>NZ_CP089932.1 GCF_021365465.1 Erwinia tracheiphila | reverse complement strand
GGCGAACTCCACTCGAAAAAATTCGACAAGAAAAAAAGACGCTGAAGCGATAAATTCATCATTGTTGACGCATGCAGATGAAGCACATACGAACCGCTGTCTGCGGTTTCTCCGCCGCTGACCGATCGGGAGGATCGCTAACGGGAGGGCGGATCATAGCGCAAAGCGCAGCAGAGATCTTCACTTTCTGGCCTGTTTTGATCCAATTTATCCACAGGCCCATAATCGCAGGATACCTTTCTGACCACTTCTCTGCGGCAGGCATGAATATCTCCCCTGTCGACGTCCTCTGATAACACGCCCCGGCGTTTTATCGCACCTGCGCGAGAAGATCACAGGAAGATCGCGCGCGATCCTTGCGCTTTATCTCATAGTTCGTATAATTCGTGCCCCGGCGTGTTGCGCTCTGGCCCAGATCGGCTGGTTTTGCAGTCGAAAGGGATATACCAGACGCGGTTTATAACGCGAAGTAAATTGACTCCGGACTGTACACTTATTACAATCCCGCCTCTTTATTAAAGATACACTGAGGCGTCGGTCGGTTTACTGACCATCCAGCGCGTCAACAAGTGAAATTTTCCAGGTTTAGGTAAAAATCGCCATGAAACGCACTTTTCAACCGTCCGTACTGAAACGCAACCGTTCACATGGTTTCCGTGCTCGTATGGCAACAAAAAATGGTCGTCAGGTTATTGCACGTCGTCGTGCTAAAGGCCGTGCACGTCTGACCGTTTCTAAGTAATAAAAGCTAACCGCTGAGTGGTTAAGCTCGCATTTCCCAGGGAGTTACGTTTGTTGACTCCCACTCATTTCACTTTCGTCTTCCAGCAGCCGCAAAGAGCCGGTACGCCGCAAATCACCATTCTCGGCCGCCTTAACTCGCTGGGGTATCCCCGCATCGGTCTTACCGTCGCCAAGAAAAATGTTAAACGCGCACATGAACGCAATCGGATCAAACGATTGATCCGAGAGAGTTTTCGTCTGCGGCAGCATGATCTACCCGCCATGGATTTTGTGGTGGTAGCAAAAAAAGGCGTCGGCGACCTGGATAACCATGGACTGACGGAAGCGTTGGAGAAATTATGGCACCGTCACTGTCGCTTGGCTCGCGGTGCCTGATTGGGCTAATCCGCGTGTACCAGCGCGTTATCAGCCCACTTCTGGGACCACACTGTCGCTTTCATCCAAGCTGCTCGCAATATGGTATAGAAGCATTGCGCCGCTTTGGGTTGATAAAAGGCAGTTGGTTGACAATAAAACGCGTATTAAAATGCCATCCTTTAAACACGGGTGGCAATGATCCAGTGCCGCCAAATAACCCTTGATACCAGAGAACATTAACGATGGATTCGCAACGCAATCTTTTCCTCATCGCTTTTTTGTTCGTGTCTTTTATGCTCTGGCAAGCCTGGCAGACGGACCATGCTCCGCAGCCTCTGCAGACCCAGACCACGCAAAACACGACAGCAGCCGGTGATACCGTCAATCAGGGCGTCCCTGCCAGCGGACAAGGCAAAATGATCACCGTTAAGACTGATGTCCTGTCTTTACAAATCAACACCCGCGGTGGCGATATCGAGCAGGCGCAGCTGCTGACCTACCCGGATAAACTTGGTTCCGATCAGCCTTTCCAGCTGCTGGAAAACACGCCGGGCTTTTTGTACCAGGCACAAAGTGGTCTGACCGGACGCAATGGTCCTGATAATCCGGCCAATGGCGCACGTCCACTTTTCACCACGTCTCAGGACAACTTTGCACTGGCTGACGGTCAGAGCGAACTGCGTATTCCGATGACCTATACCGCAGAAAACGGCGTGACCTGGACGAAAACATTCGTTCTGAAACGCGGTGAATATGCGATCGGTGTCAATTACCAGATTAACAACACCACCCAACAACCGCTTGAAGTGGCGATGTTTGGTCAGTTGAAACAGACTATCGACCTGCCCAAGCACCGTGATACCGGCAGCAATAACTTTGCATTGCATACTTTCCGTGGTGCGGCTTACTCCAGCGGTGAGGCTAACTACGAGAAGTATAAATTCGACAAAATCAGCAGTGATGAGAATCTGAATGTCAGCACCAACAATGGTTGGGTTGCGATGCTTCAGCAATATTTCGCGGCGGCATGGGTGCCACGCACCAGCGGAAGTAACACGCTTTATACGGCTAATCTGGGTAACGGCATTGCCGCTATTGGCTACAAGTCAGCACCAGTTACGGTTGCCCCAGGCGCACAGCATAATCTGGCGGCCACCCTTTGGGTCGGCCCGGAGATTCAGGATAAAATGGCCGCGATTGCGCCTCATTTAGACCTGACCGTTGATTACGGCTGGCTATGGTTTATCTCTCAGCCACTGTTCAAGCTGCTGAAGTTTATCCACAGCTTTATTGGTAACTGGGGCTTCTCGATTATCATCATCACCTTTATCGTACGTGGCATCATGTACCCGCTCACCAAGGCGCAGTACACCTCAATGGCGAAGATGCGCATGCTGCAACCTAAAATTCAGGCAATGCGTGAGCGTCTGGGTGAAGATAAGCAGCGTATGAGCCAGGAGATGATGGCACTTTACAAGGCTGAGAAGGTCAATCCGTTGGGTGGCTGCCTGCCGCTGGTTATCCAGATGCCTATCTTCCTGGCGCTTTACTACATGCTGATGGGCTCCGTTGAACTGCGCCACGCGCCTTTCGCTTTATGGATCCATGACCTGTCAGCACAGGACCCATACTATATTCTGCCGATCTTAATGGGCATGACGATGTTCTTCATTCAGAAGATGTCTCCGACTACCGTCACCGACCCAATGCAGCAGAAGATCATGACGTTCATGCCCGTCATTTTCACGGTGTTCTTCCTGTGGTTCCCATCCGGTCTGGTGCTGTATTACATCGTCAGTAACCTGGTGACCATTATTCAGCAGCAGCTTATCTACCGTGGACTGGAAAAACGTGGTTTACACAGCCGGGACAAGAAGAAAGCGTAATTTGTGACGCGTTAATACAATCGTTATCATAAGGCGGTCTGTTGGCCGCCTTATTTTTTTACCTTAATAAGAGAGCTATTCATGAATCACAGCGAAACCATCGTCGCCCAAGCCACACCGCCAGGACGCGGCGGTGTGGGTATTCTGCGCGTTTCCGGGCCGCAAGCGGCCGACGTGGCTCGCTTAGTACTGGGAAAACTACCGCGCCCACGCCATGCCGATTATCTGCCCTTTATGGACAACCATAATGTGAAGCTGGATCAGGGAATCGCGCTCTGGTTTCCAGGACCGAACTCTTTTACCGGCGAGGATGTGCTTGAGTTACAGGGACACGGTGGCCCGGTCATCCTCGACTTATTGCTTAAGAGAATCACCTCTATTTCTGGTGTGCGTATTGCGCGACCGGGTGAATTTTCTGAGCGTGCCTTTCTCAACGATAAACTCGATCTTGCCCAGGCAGAGGCCATTGCCGATTTGATCGATGCCAGTTCAGAACAGGCGGCCCGCTCTGCGCTCAACTCATTACAAGGGGCGTTTTCACTGCGGATCAATGAGCTGGTGGAAGCACTTACTCACCTTCGAATCTACGTTGAGGCGGCGATCGACTTTCCAGATGAAGAAATTGACTTTCTGTCAGACGGTAAAATCGAAGCCCAGCTAAACCAGGTGATAGCGCGTGTTAATGACGTTCGGGCTGAAGCACGCCAGGGCAGCTTATTAAGAGAAGGCATGAAGGTGGTCATCGCCGGTCGCCCGAATGCAGGTAAATCCAGCCTGCTCAATGCGCTGGCAGGCCGGGAAGCGGCTATCGTTACCGACATTGCCGGAACTACCCGGGATGTACTACGAGAACATATTCATATTGATGGTATGCCACTGCACATTATTGATACAGCCGGGCTGCGCGAGGCAAGTGATGAAGTCGAGCGTATCGGCATAGAACGGGCGTGGCAGGAAATAGAGCAGGCCGATCGGGTTCTTTTTATGGTAGACGGCACCACCACCCGCGAAACGGAACCTGCCGTAATCTGGCCGGACTTTATCACGCGGCTTCCGGCTTCATTACCTGTTACCGTCGTTCGTAATAAAGCCGATATTACGGGTGAAGAGGCGCGTATCGAGAAAGTGAATGGTCACTCACTTATTCGGCTTTCCGCCCGCTCTGGCGAAGGAATTGAGGTACTACGCAATCATCTTAAAGCAAGCATGGGCTTTGCGGGAAACACAGAAGGTGGGTTCCTGGCCCGCAGGCGCCACTTGCAGGCTTTAGCGTTAGCCTCGACTCATTTACTTCAGGGAAAAGAACAGCTGACTGGCACCAAAGCGGGAGAATTACTGGCTGAAGAGCTTCGTGCCGCCCAGCTGGCGCTAAGTGAAATAACCGGAGAGTTTACTTCTGACGATCTACTGGGGCGCATTTTTTCCAGTTTTTGTATTGGCAAGTGATACGCCCACGTACAAGTATCACACTGGATAAAAAGGTCGACGATCTTTGCGTGGGCAGTGGCGGCCACCTGCCACTTTCCCCCTCATACGGGCGATAAATCATTCTTTATAAAATATTTCCTTGTGACCAGTAAGTGATAAAGCCAGTACGCTCTGCGCTAATATAACCTGTCGAAATTAACTCAATATTTTTAAACCCGCAAAGATATGCATTACTCGTCTTAATAAAAATCACCTGGCAATATATCCTTCAGAGGATACATCTCAATATCCTCCCTGAAATAACCAGAAATAATCAATCCTATCATCTGTTCACAGACATTGCGCCACTGTATTATCCTTCTCGAAAAATAATATACTGGCACTGAAATAATAATCTTGATGATTAAATTTTCTCATCTCACGGGAAGCAATTGTGACATTAAAAATTGCGCCATCAGAAAAAATTGGTCGTGACGCAGATTTATTGATAATGATGAAGAGTAAGATACCAACCGATGATCTTATCGTGCATTTCCTCTGACTTCGAAAAGCAAATTGTTCTGCGGGTCAGTCGTTTGATATGTGTGCGAAGATTAAGATTATGTCGTTCTGTCCGTTGGGTATATTTCTTGCTCACCACGTGGCCTGTTGCACTTAACAGAACTTTATAAACCGGCCACGCATCTGTCATATAAAAGGCAATGTTAAATTTGCTTAACAGGGCCAGCAATCGTCGCAGGGTCGGGGCATTTCTCGGGCCGAAGACGTGGGCCAGAGCACGTTTGCGGATACGGTCATAAGCATAGAACAACCACCGGGGATTGCTTTTACACCGCACGTAAGACCATTGTTCACCGGCTTCACAGCAGATAACAATCTCCGTTTCGGGGTCGATATTCTCAGCTACCTGCTTTGGCGAAATTTTTTTACGTGCCGCAGAACCGTATTGAGGCTGATACCGAGAACCCGTGCGGTATCGCGACATCCGTAACCATTCATGGCCATATTAACAATGGTCTGGTGTGTGTCTGGTTTGGCACCGGAGTAGCTAAAGTTGAGCTGAAAGGTCTTTGAACATAGCGCCCTTACAGGGCGAGCGTCACGGCTCTGCCGTTCCGAGGGTGTTCATGACCGGCTCACAGCTTTATACTCTGCGGTATGTTAATTTCTCAGGAAATCATTCACATGGCCCGTAGCAAAGCCCCCAGAAAGCGTAAACCCACGCCCTCGTCCCGACGCGCTATACCCGGATATCCTAAGCGTTTTCTGGTGTCCATTCCGCCCCGGAGCGATTATGACGACCCCGACGAGTTTTTTACGACACTCCGCAGGATGCCATTCGTCACTGTGTCCACCTGGGGCCACAGTTTTTCCTCGATACACACTTCGACCCGCCTCTCGTCTGCATCATCCGCGGCTTTGAGCCGCCTGACTCACCCGACGGCGATGTCGTCCTTGAGTCCATGCCAGCCGATGTGTTTATTATCGCCACAGAATCCGGCATGCTGCCGGTGACCTTCGCTCCCTGGGATAAACACACCGACAACTGGGCCGATGACTGTGACGACTGGCACTATAATACCGGTGCCACTGCAGAGCGATAATCCGCCGCATGTATATCCCGCGCCCGGCAAAACTGCTGTTCACCACTGATGACGCCTGGAACCGGTATATGGATAAACACGGGGACACCCTCAGCCCCTGGACCGTACTCTGCGTCGAGCGCATGCTCGCCTGCGGCACTGCTGCCATGGGGGTGAAGCGATACTGCTGCGCCTCCCCGGACTGCACCCACACCCGCTTCTTCTGCCAGACCTGTAAATCAAAAGGCTGCAGCTCCTGCGGACATAAGGCCACGGAGCAGTGGATTACAGAGCAACAGCAAATTCTGCCCGACTGCGACTGGCAGCATATCACCTTCACCATGCCCCATCTGCTGTGGCCCTTTTTCAACAATAACTGGCCTCTGCTCAATGCCCTGTTCCGCGCAGCCACCCGCGCCATGCTCCGCTGGGCCAGAAAACAGGGTGTGGAAGTCGGTATCTTCTGCGCCCTGCACACCTACGGTCGCCAGCTCAACCAGCATCCCCACATTCATCTCTCCGTCACCCGCGGCGGGCTTGATATTAAACACGGCGTATGGCGCGACCTCTTCTTTAAAAAGCATGCCGTGGAGGAAATCTGGCGCGGAGCCGTCATCCGGCTGCTGCGCCACAGCTATGACCTGATTAACCCCGGCAGGCTGCCGGGGCTGGGGCATATCCACGACAAAAAACAGTGGCTGCGCTATCTGCAGGCGCAGTACGGGCGCCGCTGGAAGGTCCACTTCGCGAAGAAGACCCGGGGGGCCTGGCGGAGCGTCAAATATCTGGGCCGGTACCTGAAACGGCCCCCCGTGTCGGCGGCGAAGCTGAGGCACTACAGCGGCGGCGCGGTGGTGCACCACTATTACGACCACCGTACGCAGCAGTACCGGCAGCAGACGCTGACGCAGGAAGATATGATCGGACGTTATATCAGCCATATCCCGGCGAAGCATTTTAAGATGGTGCGTTATTACGGTTTTTTATCAAACCGTAAACGGGGTAGCCTGCTGCCGAAGGTGTATGAAGCCCTGGAGATGGAAGCGCGGAAAAAACCGGAGAAGCCCGGCTTCGCCGCGCTGATGAAAGAATTTCTGCGCACGGATCCGTACAAATGCATTCTGTGCGGCAACCGACTGCGCTTCAGCAGTGCGCAGGCCGGGAGGCACGCGTCGGAGTTGGTGGCAGAAAGACTGCATAACATCGACCGGAAACGATGGCTTCTGGCACAGACTGCGGGATAAGTGCGTCTGAAAAACAGCTTTCAGGTTAAAAACGCGCCGCAAATGCCATTTTATGACCATAACGTTCCCGATGGCACATCATTACTGCATTACAGACACTGCTGCTCATGGTCAGGAAATTTTTAAAACGATGATTCAGTTTCCTAACCATGAACGATTTAGCCGCAGGGCCAGCCTCTGACCGCTCACAGACAAAACGCATTTTCGTCTGACAAATAACCTTGTCGTTCCGCCCCTGCCCATACCTGTATTTCCGGCGAACAACCTTAATTATACACAGGTAGATCCCATACTATTCACAGCGTACAATAGCTAACTTTATGAACAGGGATTTTACATGGCCGACATAACCTTAATCACCGGTAGTACCTTAGGTAGCGCAGAATATGTTGCAGAAATGCTCGCTGAAAAGTTAGAAGAAGCAGGTTTTTCAACGGAGCTACTACACGGCCCGGAGCTGGACGAACTAAAAACAGAAGGAATCTGGTTAGTAGTAACCTCAACGCATGGAGCAGGTGAACTTCCTGATAACCTGCAACCGTTTTTCGATGCTATCGAAGAGGACACCCCTGATTTAAGTAAGGTACGCTATGGTGCCATAGGCATCGGCAATAGGGAATACGATCTGTTCTGTGGCGCGATTGATAAACTGGATCGTCTGTTGAGCGCCTGTGGAGCAAAGCGGCTTGGTGATCGTCTTGATATTGATGTCCTTGAGCATGAGATCCCGGAAGATCCCGCAGAAGTCTGGCTTGCAAGCTGGAAAACGCTACTCAGGTAAGTGAACAGCAAAACGGCGGTTGATCGGTGCCGTCACCCCGGCCTTTTGTAAATTTTTATATTATTTGTCGATGTTTTAAGCAAAAGAATGTGTATAACTATGCTGTAAACCCGGTAATAACCGGTAGTTATCATAATAATAACGGTGATGGCTGCCAGTGCCTGTGAATAAAAGTGCATTTTGATCCCAGATTATACGCGACAGGATCACCGATCTTTCACAGCTAACGAGCCAGCTCAATTCAATGATCATTCTTAAGAAAAAGAGGTTATCCACAGAGATCGTGGATCCTAATAGAAGATCATATAAAGAGATCTTTAAATAAAAAAGATCTTCTTTTTAATACATGCCAGGCCCTGTGCTTTTACCTTCACGTAAAGTTAAGTAGAATCCTCGTCCCGGACAATTCAACCGCACAACCGCGAGGTTCAGTACCATGTTTTATCCAGATCCTTTTGACGTCATCGTGATCGGTGGTGGTCATGCGGGCACGGAAGCCGCTATGGCAGCAGCCCGAATGGGTCAACAAACTCTGCTTTTAACCCACAATGTTGATACGCTGGGACAGATGTCCTGTAATCCCGCGATCGGTGGTATTGGCAAAGGGCATCTGGTTAAGGAAGTGGACGCACTGGGCGGATTGATGGCACTGGCAACTGACCAGGCTGGCATACAGTTCAGGATACTAAACGCGAGTAAAGGCCCTGCTGTCAGAGCAACGCGTGCACAGGCCGATCGGCAGCTGTACCGCCAGGCTGTTCGTACCGCTTTGGAGAATCAGGCCAATCTGATGATCTTCCAACAGGCCGTTGAGGATCTGATTGTTGAGAATGATCGTGTTGTCGGTGCCGTTACCCAGATGGGATTGAAATTCCGTGCAAAGTCCGTGGTGCTGACCGTTGGTACTTTTCTGGATGGTAAAATTCATATTGGACTGGACAACTACAGCGGTGGACGTGCAGGCGATCCGCCATCCATACCCCTTTCCCGTCGTCTGCGGGAGCTTCCTCTGCGCGTCAGCCGCCTAAAGACCGGAACGCCACCGCGTATAGATGCCAGAACCATTGATTTTAGCGTTCTGGCACCCCAACACGGCGACGTCTCATTGCCCGTGTTCTCGTTTATGGGAAATGTAGCGCAGCACCCAAAACAGGTGCCTTGCTATATCACATACACCAACGAAAAAACCCATCAGGTGATCCGCGATAATCTCGATCGCAGCCCGATGTATGCAGGCGTCATTGAAGGGATTGGGCCACGTTACTGCCCTTCGATAGAAGATAAGGTGATGCGTTTTGCTGATCGTGATGCCCACCAGATATTTCTTGAACCGGAAGGGCTGACCAGTAACGAAATTTATCCTAACGGTATTTCGACCAGCCTTCCTTTTGATGTACAGATGCAGATTGTGCGTTCCATGCAGGGCATGGAAAATGCAAGAATCATTCGACCCGGCTATGCCATTGAGTATGATTTTTTCGATCCTCGCGATCTTAAACCTACCCTTGAAAGCAAATTTATTCAGGGCCTGTTCTTTGCAGGTCAGATTAATGGCACCACCGGCTATGAAGAAGCGGCCTCTCAGGGGTTGCTGGCTGGACTTAATGCAGGCAGATTTTCTGCTGAGAAAGAGGGATGGGCACCCCGTCGCGACCAGGCGTACCTTGGTGTGCTGGTGGACGATCTCTGTACGTTGGGCACGAAAGAACCCTACCGCATGTTTACTTCCAGAGCGGAATATCGGCTAGTGCTTCGTGAAGACAATGCCGATTTGCGTCTGACTGAAGCTGGCCGGGAACTCGGCCTGGTTGATGATGCTCGCTGGGCACGTTATAACGAAAAACGTGAAAGTATCGAGCAGGAACGCCAGAGACTACGTGATATCCGGGTTCATCCAAAATCGACCTCCATTGAGGAAATCAATAGCGTGCTGAGTACTGCGCTGACAAAAGAGGCAAATGGTGAAGATCTGTTGCGTCGTCCGGATATGACCTATCAGCAGCTGATGACGCTTGAGGTCTTTGCTCCAGCACTTTGCGATGCTGAGGCAGCAGAGCAGGTAGAAATTCAGGTTAAGTACGAAGGTTATATCGCTCGTCAACAGGAAGAGATCGCGCGCCACCTTCGTAACGAAAACACGTTATTGTCTTTTGACCTTGATTATCGACAGGTGAATGGTCTTTCCAATGAGGTGATTGCCAAATTGAACGATCACAAACCAGGATCAATTGGCCAAGCTTCGCGTATTTCTGGCATCACGCCTGCGGCCATTTCAATTTTATTAATATGGCTAAAAAAACAGGGACTTTTACGTAAAAGTCCCTGACCGTAAGGCCGTCCGCTGGCTGTGTATATTCGGAGGCAAGATGACTTGCCTCTTCTCTTAAGATAATCGGAATTTATTGTGATTACCGAACTTTCCTCTTTGCTTGAACAGGCTGGGCTCTCTCTGTCTGATCGACAGATTGCCCAGCTTGCTGGCTATGTAACTTTGTTATATAAATGGAATAAAGCCTATAACCTGACCTCTGTGCGGGACCCGCAGCAGATGCTGATTCGCCATATTCTTGACAGCATTGTGGTTGAGCCGCATTTGCAGGGAAATCACTTTATTGATGTGGGTACAGGACCTGGGCTGCCTGGGATACCGTTAGCGATTGTGCGTCCTGGTGCCCACTTTACCCTGCTGGACAGTTTGGGGAAACGGATACGCTTTTTGAAACAGGTACAGCATGAACTACAAATCGGTAACATTACCCTGGTGCAAAGTCGTGTAGAGGGTTTTCACGCTAACCCCCTTTTTGATGGGGTGATCAGCCGCGCATTTGCCTCACTTAATGATATGCTGAACTGGTGTCACCATTTGCCCGCGCAAAGAGGCGTATTTTACGCGCTAAAGGGAATGCTGCCCGAGGATGAAATCTCCGCGTTGCCTGCTGGATTTATCCTTAATCGCGTCATTAAGCTCTCTGTTCCTCGCCTGGAGGAAGAGCGGCATCTGGTGGCAATCAATCCTCCAGCCTGATTGCAGGCGTCCCTTCAGGCGGATTTATGCTGAGTTGAGTAATGGTGGAATCTTCGTCGGTAGTCAGTGACTTTTGCCACGAAGTAAGGAGTTATTAAGCATAACTATTTATTTTCAAAATATTCTGTGATGGATCTCACTCATCAGAGCCAGAAGAAAATTGGGCTTTCGTGCTTTTTTTTAACTTATTTTTACATTCAATATTCATAAATATCACGTATCAGGGACATTATCTTTTCTTCAGTAATCACGTAGGTAAATATTAATGCTTAATAAACCTGAAAACAGTCGTGCCATTAAAAAAGCGAAATAATTGTCAACACTGTCAATATGAATATAAACATGCATATAATAGTATTTTCATAAACTTAATATTATTAACTTTATGAAAAAATTTATCTTTATCAGATGCTTTTTCCTGTTTATAAGATTATTCTCAATTAATCGTGTGCACTGATATTGCTGGAAATGTGATCTTTGACACGCTTTGATTCCCGGATTTATCAAGGTTTGCCTTCGATTTTCTTCCGCTCCAGCGTAATGACTGTTTTGTAAAACAGTCATTACGAAAGAAATTTAAATAATTGTTCACCTTTTCGCTACTTATCCATTGAAATCGCAGGGGCGCACCGTATAATTTGCACGTTTTTTGCTGCTTGACTCTCATGAGCAAAGGCAGTTTTATACGACACTCGACACGTCCCCTAAGGGCAGGAGAGTTTCAGCATCATGTCAGTGTCTCTTTATAGTGTGAAATTCGTCAGAACCATGTTGCTGCTTCAGCTGGTGACTTTTGTCGTAATCGGCGCATTTTTTGCCTTTAAAGATCTGACCTGGAGCTTGTCCGCTCTTATCGGCGGACTGGCAGCATGGCTGCCAAACGTGTTTTTTATGATTTTTGCCTGGTGCCATAGAGCAGGACATGAAGTAAAAGGGCGGCTCGCATGGACTTTTGTGTTGGGCGAAGCGCTGAAAGTTATCGTCACTGTTCTCGTTCTCATCGTCGGGCTAAGTGTATTTAAAGCGGCGTTTTTTCCGCTGGGACTGACCTGGTTATCGGTGTTGATGGTTCAGATCATTGCACCGACTGTAATTAACAATAAAGGGTAAGAGGCATCATGGCTGCAGGAGAAATCTCTACGCCGCAGGAATACATAGGTAATCATCTGCATAACCTTCAGTTGGACCTGCGTACCTTCGAGCTGGTGAATCCAAACGACGCGCCCGCGACGTTCTGGGTATTAAATATTGACTCCATGTTCTTCTCTGTCGTCCTGGGGCTGCTGTTTCTGGTGTTGTTTCGTAAAGTCGCGAAATCAGCAACCAGCGGCGTTCCTGGCAAACTTCAGGCCGTCGTTGAACTGGTTGTCGGTTTTGTCGACGCGAACGTCCGTGATATGTATCACGGTAAAAGCAAAGTTATCGCACCGCTGGCACTAACGATTTTTGTCTGGGTTTTCCTGATGAACTTCATGGACTTACTGCCTATCGATTTGCTGCCTTATATTGGTGAGCATGTTCTGGGCCTGCCAGCATTGCGTGTTGTGCCTTCTGCTGACGTGAACATCACGTTGTCGATGGCACTCGGCGTATTTATTTTGATTCTGTTTTACAGCGTCAAGATGAAAGGCATTGGCGGCTTTACTAAAGAGCTGACTTTGCAACCCTTCAATCATCCTGTTTTCATCCCGATTAACCTGATTCTTGAAGGTGTAAGTCTGCTGTCCAAACCTGTTTCTCTTGGTTTGCGACTGTTTGGAAACATGTATGCGGGTGAATTGATTTTTATCCTGATTGCCGGTCTGTTGCCGTGGTGGTCACAGTGGGTTCTGAATGTGCCATGGGCCATTTTCCACATCCTGATCATTTCGCTACAGGCTTTCATTTTCATGGTCTTAACGATTGTCTATCTGTCGATGGCATCTGAAGAACATTGATTTTTTCTCAACACTACTGCGTTTTAACTGAAACAAACTGGAGACTGTCATGGAAAACCTGAATATGGATCTGCTGTACATGGCTGCCGCTGTGATGATGGGTTTAGCGGCAATCGGTGCTGCGATCGGTATCGGCATCCTAGGAGGTAAATTTCTGGAAGGTGCCGCGCGTCAACCGGATCTGATCCCTCTGCTGCGTACGCAGTTCTTTGTTGTAATGGGTCTGGTGGATGCTATCCCGATGATCGCCGTTGGTCTGGGTCTGTACGTGATGTTTGCTGTCGCGCAGTAATCGATTGTTCATCGTTAAACCTGTTGTTTGGCGATGAACGGCTTTTGCCAGTTTACTGGCAGAAAAAATTTAACTTAACAAGAGGCATTGTGCTGTGAACCTTAACGCAACAATCCTCGGTCAGGCTATCGCGTTCATCCTGTTTGTCGCGTTCTGTATGAAGTACGTATGGCCGCCTCTTATGGCCGCTATCGAAAAGCGCCAGAAAGAAGTTGCCGAAGGCCTTGCTTCCGCTGAACGTGCCAAGAAAGATTTGGATCTCGCGCAGGCTAATGCGACCGATCAGCTGAAGAAAGCGAAAGAAGAAGCTCAGGTAATCATCGAACAGGCTAACAAGCGTCGTTCGCAGATCCTGGACGAAGTGAAAGCTGAAGCTGAGGCTGAACGTAATAAGATCGTCACGCAGGCGCAGGCTGAAATTGAAGCCGAACGCAAACGTGCACGTGAAGAGTTACGGTCGCGCGTCGCGATGCTGGCAGTTGCCGGTGCCGAGAAAATTATTGAACGTTCCGTGGATGAAGCTGCTAACAGCGACATCGTTGATAAACTGGTCGCTGAACTGTAAGGAGGGAGGGGCAGATGTCTGAATTTACTACTGTAGCTCGCCCCTACGCCAAAGCAGCTTTTGACTTTGCTGTTGAGCATCAGAATGTCGATAGCTGGCAGCAGATGCTGGCGTTCACTACTGAGGTAGCCAGCAATAAACAGGTAGCAGAACTTCTTTCCGGCGCACTTGCGCCGGAAGCGTTGGCTGAACGGTTTATCGCTATCTGCGGCTCGCAACTGGACGAACCCGGTCAAAACCTCATTAAGGTCATGGCCGAAAACAAACGTTTACCAGTACTGAAGGATGTTTTGGCTCAGTTTATCCAGCTCCGCGCCGCATATGATGCGACCGCAGATGTTGAGGTAATCTCTTCCACAACATTGAGTGACGAACAGCTGACCAAAATCAGCGCCGCTATGGAAAAACGTCTGTCACGCAAAGTTAAGCTGAATTGCAAAATTGATAAGTCTGTAATGGCAGGCGTAATCATCCGTGCGGGTGATATGGTCATTGATGGCAGCGTACGCGGCCGTCTTGAGCGCCTTGCAGACGCCTTGCAGTCTTAAGGGGACTGGAGCATATGCAACTGAATTCCACCGAAATCAGCGAACTGATCAAGCAGCGCATTGCTCAGTTCAATGTCGTGAGCGAAGCTCACAATGCAGGTACTATTGTTTCTGTCAGTGACGGTATCATCCGCATAAACGGCCTGGCCGATGTTATGCAGGGTGAGATGATTTCACTGCCGGGTAATCGCTACGCCATTGCACTGAACCTGGAGCGTGACTCTGTTGGTGCCGTCGTTATGGGTCCGTATGCGGACCTCGCCGAAGGCATGAAGGTGAAATGTACCGGTCGTATTCTGGAAGTGCCGGTTGGCCGTGGCCTGTTGGGCCGTGTGGTGAACACCTTGGGTGCACCTATCGATGGTAAGGGCGCAATCGACAACGATGGTTTCTCGCCAATCGAAGTGATCGCCCCGGGGGTTATCGACCGTCAGTCCGTTGACCAGCCTGTGCAGACTGGTTACAAGTCGGTGGATGCGATGATCCCAATTGGCCGTGGCCAGCGTGAGCTAATTATCGGTGACCGTCAGACCGGTAAAACCGCTATGGCCATTGATGCTATCATCAACCAGCGCGATTCCGGCATCAAATGTGTGTATGTAGCTATCGGGCAGAAAGCTTCTACCATTGCTAACGTGGTTCGTAAACTGGAAGAGCACGGCGCACTGGCTAACACCATTGTGGTTGTGGCTACCGCGTCTGAATCTGCTGCGTTGCAATACCTTGCGCCCTATGCGGGTTGTGCCATGGGCGAATACTTCCGTGACCGCGGTGAAGACGCGCTGATTGTTTATGACGATCTGTCCAAGCAGGCTGTTGCCTACCGTCAGGTTTCGCTGCTGCTGCGCCGTCCACCGGGTCGTGAAGCGTTCCCTGGCGACGTATTCTACCTCCACTCCCGTCTGCTGGAGCGTGCTTCCCGCGTGAGCGCCAACTACGTTGAGCGCTTCACCAATGGCGAAGTGAAAGGTAAAACCGGTTCACTGACCGCGCTACCCATTATCGAAACTCAGGCTGGCGACGTTTCCGCATTTGTTCCGACTAACGTAATTTCGATTACCGATGGTCAGATCTTCCTGGAAACCAACCTGTTCAACTCCGGTATTCGTCCGGCTGTTAACCCGGGGATCTCAGTATCCCGTGTTGGTGGCGCTGCACAGACCAAGATCATTAAGAAACTGTCCGGTGGTATTCGTACCGCTCTGGCACAGTATCGTGAACTGGCGGCGTTTTCACAGTTCGCTTCCGATCTGGACGAAGCAACCCGTAAGCAGCTGAACCACGGTCAGAAAGTGACTGAGTTATTGAAACAGAGACAGTATGCGCCGATGTCCGTTGCGCAACAGGGTCTGGTTTTGTTTGCAGCCGAGCGTGGCTTCCTGAACGACGTTGAACTGGCAAAAATTGGTAGCTTTGAAGCTGCTTTGCTTGCTTTCGCTGATCGCGATCACGCCGAGCTGATGGCCGAAATCAACCAGTCTGGTAACTACAACAACGAAATCGAAGAAAAGCTGAAAGGCCTCCTCGAAACGTTCAAGAAAACCCAGTCTTGGTAATGTCTGGCGGCTTGTCTCTCACGGGGCAAGCCGCAAGGCTTTGAGGAGAAGCTTATGGCCGGCGCAAAAGAGATACGTAGTAAGATCGGAAGCGTCCAGAATACGCAAAAGATCACCAAAGCGATGGAAATGGTCGCCGCCTCCAAAATGCGGAAATCGCAGGAACGCATGGCGGCCAGCCGTCCTTATGCAGAAACCATGCGCAAAGTGATAGGTCACATTGCGTTAGGAAATCTGGAATACAAGCACCCTTACCTGGATGAGCGTGACGTTAAGCGCGTTGGCTATCTGGTCGTGTCTACCGACCGCGGGCTTTGTGGTGGTTTGAACATTAATCTGTTCAAAAAATTACTGGCTGATATGAAAGCCTGGTCTGACAAAGGCGTCGAAAGCGAACTGGCTATTATTGGTTCGAAAGGCCTGTCGTTTTTCAGTTCTGTTGGCGGCAATGTGATTGCACAGGTTACCGGCATGGGGGATAAACCTGCCCTGTCCGATCTGATCGGTCCGGTAAAAGTGATGCTGCAAGCCTATGAAGAAGGTCGTATCGACAAGCTTTATGTCGTAAGCAACAAGTTTATCAACACCATGTCCCAGTCGCCGCAAATCGTTCAGCTGCTGCCGTTACCGCCAGCGGATGAAAATGATGGTGCAGTTAAGAAAAGCACCTGGGATTACCTGTACGAACCAGATCCGAAAGCGCTGCTGGATACATTGCTGCATCGCTACGTCGAGTCTCAGGTTTACCAGGGGGTTGTGGAAAACCTGGCCAGCGAGCAGGCTGCACGTATGGTGGCGATGAAGGCGGCGACCGACAACGGAGGAAACCTGATCAAAGAACTGCAGTTGGTATACAACAAGGCGCGTCAGGCCAGCATCACCCAGGAACTTACTGAGATTGTCGGTGGTGCTTCTGCGGTTTAACCAGGTATACCCGGGCAATTGAAGTAGCGGGAAGACAGTAAGTGAATGGAGCCAACGTTATTGTGATGGCTAAATTACGGCAGTCAGCACCGCTAAATCTTTAAGTGTGCAGGGTGTAAACGAATTAGGTAGAGGATTCAAGATGGCTACTGGAAAGATTGTCCAGGTAATCGGCGCCGTAGTGGACGTCGAATTCCCTCAGGACGCAGTACCACAAGTGTACAGCGCCCTTGAGGTTAAAAATGGTGATGCTCGCCTGGTGCTGGAAGTTCAGCAGCAGCTGGGTGGCGGCGTGGTTCGTACCATCGCTATGGGTTCCTCAGACGGCCTTAAGCGTGGTCTGGAAACTGTCGATCTTGAGCACCCCATTGAAGTCCCGGTAGGGACGGCAACACTAGGCCGTATCATGAACGTGCTGGGTGAGCCAATCGATATGAAAGGCGATATCGGTGAAGAAGAGCGTTGGGCCATCCACCGTTCTGCCCCTTCATATGAAGATCAGTCCAACTCGCAAGAGCTGCTGGAAACCGGCATCAAGGTAATCGACCTGATGTGTCCTTTTGCGAAAGGCGGTAAAGTCGGTCTGTTCGGTGGTGCAGGTGTGGGCAAAACCGTAAACATGATGGAGCTTATCCGTAACATCGCGGCCGAGCACTCAGGTTTCTCCGTGTTTGCCGGTGTGGGTGAGCGTACCCGTGAAGGGAACGACTTCTATCATGAGATGACCGACTCCAACGTTATTGACAAAGTGTCGCTGGTTTATGGTCAGATGAACGAACCACCGGGAAACCGTCTGCGCGTCGCGCTGACCGGTCTGACCATGGCAGAGAAATTCCGTGACGAAGGCCGTGATGTTCTGCTGTTCATCGATAACATCTATCGTTACACCCTGGCCGGTACGGAAGTTTCGGCACTGCTGGGTCGTATGCCTTCTGCGGTAGGTTATCAGCCAACGCTGGCGGAAGAGATGGGCGTTCTGCAGGAACGTATCACCTCAACCAAAACCGGTTCAATCACCTCTGTTCAGGCCGTTTACGTCCCTGCGGATGACCTGACTGACCCATCACCCGCTACCACCTTTGCTCACCTTGATGCAACCGTGGTACTGAGCCGTCAGATTGCGTCTCTGGGTATCTACCCGGCAGTTGACCCATTGGATTCCACCAGCCGTCAGCTTGATCCTCTGGTTGTGGGTCAGGAGCACTATGATGTTGCCCGTGGCGTTCAGTCACTGTTGCAGCGTTATCAGGAACTGAAAGACATTATTGCTATCCTTGGTATGGACGAATTGTCTGAAGAAGATAAGCTTGTGGTCGCACGTTCTCGTAAGATGCAGCGCTTCCTGTCCCAGCCGTTCTTTGTGGCAGAAGTATTTACTGGTTCTCCAGGCAAATATGTGTCATTGAAAGACACTATCCGTGGCTTTAAAGGCATCATGGATGGTGAATTTGACCATATGCCAGAGCAGGCTTTCTACATGGTGGGTTCCATCGAAGAAGCCGTGGAAAAAGCGAAGAAACTGTAATAACGGTTTCCCCGGAGGTTAATCATGGCTACGACTTATCACCTGGATGTTGTCAGCGCAGAACAGCAGATGTTCTCAGGTCTGGTACAGAAAATTCAGGTGTCAGGCAGTGAAGGTGAGCTGGGTATTTTTCCAGGCCACGCACCGTTGCTGACTGCCATTAAGCCTGGTATGGTTCGTATCGTCAAAGAGCAGGGCGAGGAAGAGTATATTTATATATCCGGCGGCGTGCTGGAAGTGCAGCCGGGCGCAGTCACTGTGCTGGCTGACACGGCGATCCGCGGCACTGATCTTGATGAAGCCCGCGCACTGGAAGCAAAACGCAGAGCCGAGGAGCACATGAACAGTTATCATGGCGATGTGGATTTTGCTAATGCGTCGGCCGAACTGGCCAAAGCAATCGCTAAATTGCGCGTGATTGAGTTGACCAGAAAAGCGATGTAATTCAGGTTTTAGTTAGAAAAGCCGATCAGAACGCGGATCGGCTTTTTTTTACTCTTTTATCGCCCTTTGCCTTGATGGTTAAAAGATTGAATCGCTTCTTTTGATATCGCCTGACCATGAAAAATGACACTGTCTACTCCATTGCTGCTGCTGATCTGTGTGGGTCTTGATATAAAAATGCCATCTTCGCTGTATTTTCAACCTGAAACCCATTTTTCAGGCGCACCGATCCAGTTCCGGCATCCGCAGCCATCGTTTTTTCGCCATCTGATGCAGCCTGTCAGAGAGCATTTTTGTGGCGTGTTCACCCGCCACGGCTCCGGAAAAATGCAACCGGCCTTTACAGAGGATGCACTGATACGGATCTGTGCCCAGGAAGCCTTTCATCAGTACCGCGAACCCGGGGCGTTTAGGTTTTTCCCGTACCGTCATCTCAAGCGCTTCGTAAACCTTTGGCAGCAGCGTGCCCCGCTTTCGGTTGGCCAGAAAGCCGGAGTAGCGCACCATCTTAAAATGCCGCGCCGGAATGTGGCTGATATAGCGCCCGATCATCTATTCCTGACTCAGCGTCTGGCGTTTATGTTTTCCCGTGCGGTGATCGAGGTAGTGGTGGACTACCGCGCCTCCGCCGTAGTGTCGCAGACGGGAAGCCGACACCGGCGGGCGCTTCAGGTAGCGTCCGAGGTATTTAACGCTGTGCCAGGCTCCCCGGGTCTTCTTCGCGAAGTGTACCTTCCAGTGTCGGCCATATTGTGCCTTCAGGTAACGCCGCCACTGGCGCTCATCGCGGATGTGGCCCAGACCCGGCAGCATGCCGGGCATGATCCGGGCGTAGCTGTCGCGCAGCAGTCGGATAACAGCACCACGCCAGATTTCCTCAACGGCCTTCTTTTTAAAGAAAGAGGCTGCGCCAGACGCGGTGCTTAACGTCGAGACCGCCCCGCGTGACGGAGACGTGGATATGCGGATGCTGATTGAGCTGGCGACCATAGGAGTGCAGGGCGCAGAATATGCCGACCTCAATGCCCTGTGTACGTGCCCACTTCAGCATGGCGCGGGTGGCGCAGCGGAACAGGTCGTTGAGCAGCGGCCAGTTATAGTTAAAGAACGGCCAGAGCAGGTGTGGCATAGTAAAAGTGATGTGTTGCCATTCGCAGTCGGGCAGAATGTGCTGCTGCTCAGCAATCCACTGCCCAGTGGACTTCATGCCGCAGGCGCTGCATGCCTTTGACTTGCAGCTCTGGCAGAAGAAGCGGGAGTGGGTACAGCCCGGCGAGGCACAGCAGTAGCGGCGAACGCCCATTGCGCAGGTTCCACAGGCGAGCATGCGCTCAACACAGAGGCGGTTCCACTGGCTGACGCTGTCACCGTGCTTCCCGAGGTAGTAGTTCCAGCCGTCATAGACGGTGAACAGGAGTTTGGCGGGACGCGGGATATACATGATGCTGAGTATAAAGCGGTGCTCCGGCCATGCAAAGCATCGGAACGGCGAAGCCGTGACGCTCGCCCTGTAAGGGCGCTACGTTCATGGTTAGGAAACTGAATCATCGTTTTAAAAATTTCCTGACCATGAGCAGCAGTGTCTGTAATGCAGTAATGATGTGCCATCGGGAACGTTATGGTCATAAAATGGCATTTGCGGCGCGTTTTTAACCTGAAAGCTGTTTTTCAGACGCACTTATCCCGCAGTCTGTGCCAGAAGCCATCGTTTCCGGTCGATGTTATGCAGTCTTTCTGCCACCAACTCCGACGCGTGCCTCCCGGCCTGCGCACTGCTGAAGCGCAGTCGGTTGCCGCACAGAATGCATTTGTACGGATCCGTGCGCAGAAATTCTTTCATCAGCGCGGCGAAGCCGGGCTTCTCCGGTTTTTTCCGCGCTTCCATCTCCAGGGCTTCATACACCTTCGGCAGCAGGCTACCCCGTTTACGGTTTGATAAAAAACCGTAATAACGCACCATCTTAAAATGCTTCGCCGGGATATGGCTGATATAACGTCCGATCATATCTTCCTGCGTCAGCGTCTGCTGCCGGTACTGCTGCGTACGGTGGTCGTAATAGTGGTGCACCACCGCGCCGCCGCTGTAGTGCCTCAGCTTCGCCGCCGACACGGGGGGCCGTTTCAGGTACCGGCCCAGATATTTGACGCTCCGCCAGGCCCCCCGGGTCTTCTTCGCGAAGTGGACCTTCCAGCGGCGCCCGTACTGCGCCTGCAGATAGCGCAGCCACTGTTTTTTGTCGTGGATATGCCCCAGCCCCGGCAGCCTGCCGGGGTTAATCAGGTCATAGCTGTGGCGCAGCAGCCGGATGACGGCTCCGCGCCAGATTTCCTCCACGGCATGCTTTTTAAAGAAGAGGTCGCGCCATACGCCGTGTTTAATATCAAGCCCGCCGCGGGTGACGGAGAGATGAATGTGGGGATGCTGGTTGAGCTGGCGACCGTAGGTGTGCAGGGCGCAGAAGATACCGACTTCCACACCCTGTTTTCTGGCCCAGCGGAGCATGGCGCGGGTGGCTGCGCGGAACAGGGCATTGAGCAGAGGCCAGTTATTGTTGAAAAAGGGCCACAGCAGATGGGGCATGGTGAAGGTGATATGCTGCCAGTCGCAGTCGGGCAGAATTTGCTGTTGTTCTGTAATCCACTGCTCCGTGGCCTTATGTCCGCAGGAGCTGCAGCCTTTTGATTTACAGGTCTGGCAGAAGAAGCGGGTGTGGGTGCAGTCCGGGGAGGCGCAGCAGTATCGCTTCACCCCCATGGCAGCAGTGCCGCAGGCGAGCATGCGCTCGACGCAGAGTACGGTCCAGGGGCTGAGGGTGTCCCCGTGTTTATCCATATACCGGTTCCAGGCGTCATCAGTGGTGAACAGCAGTTTTGCCGGGCGCGGGATATACATGCGGCGGATTATCGCTCTGCAGTGGCACCGGTATTATAGTGCCAGTCGTCACAGTCATCGGCCCAGTTGTCGGTGTGTTTATCCCAGGGAGCGAAGGTCACCGGCAGCATGCCGGATTCTGTGGCGATAATAAACACATCGGCTGGCATGGACTCAAGGACGACATCGCCGTCGGGTGAGTCAGGCGGCTCAAAGCCGCGGATGATGCAGACGAGAGGCGGGTCGAAGTGTGTATCGAGGAAAAACTGTGGCCCCAGGTGGACACAGTGACGAATGGCATCCTGCGGAGTGTCGTAAAAAACTCGTCGGGGTCGTCATAATCGCTCCGGGGCGGAATGGACACCAGAAAACGCTTAGGATATCCGGGTATAGCGCGTCGGGACGAGGGCGTGGGTTTACGCTTTCTGGGGGCTTTGCTACGGGCCATGTGAATGATTTCCTGAGAAATTAACATACCGCAGAGTATAAAGCTGTGAGCCGGTCATGAACACCCTCGGAACGGCAGAGCCGTGACGCTCGCCCTGTAAGGGCGCTATGTTCTGAAACTGAAGTGTGTGATGGTATTGCCACGTGATACTCCTAGTGTGCCAGTTGGCTGAAACGTAGATATGACTATAGCAAATAAACATTGCCACATTATTGCTGTAGAAAACTATCGCTGCCAGCGGCGGAGCAGGCGGTTTTTTAGGCCAGTATCAAAGCGCCAGATATGGTCGAAGATACGCATAATGGCGGGTTTTCCATGATCGGACAGCGCAACGGCATGAAAGCGCTGCTGCTGTAGTGACTGGTGTTGTTTAATATTGTTCACCACTTCATCGGGCAGGCGCTGGGCAATAAAATCAGAGATAATTACCGCATCGGCATCAAACCACAGCGGGGTGGCCAGTTTTTTCAGTACCACGTCCACACAGGCTGCCAGATCGGTTCCGCCGCGAAAACGCTGGCTGAGAAAGCGAATGGCCTGAGCGATACCGTCAGCCGCGGTCAGCTCATAGCCCACCACGTCATGGGCAAACAGCATGGTGTAACAGCGGCGATTATCCGCCAGCGCCACTTTCAGCAGGGCCAGACAAAATGCTTTGGCGCAGCGTTCGTTAAATCCGCCCATTGAACCGGAGGTGTCGACGCAAACAATAAAGGGTCCGCGCGGCTGCTCATCATGCTGTTGGTGACTGACCGGACGCTGGGTGATTTTCTCGTGCCAGCCTTCCCCTTGCAGGCGGTAAGTGACCAGCCGTTTTTCCACCAGTCTGCGGTAAAACTCCATCTCCAGCTCGCTCATTCCCAGGGTTGCCAGCTCAGACGGCAGCAGGCGCAGAATGTCATCACTCTGATGCAGCCCGTCCACCTGCTCGGGTACGTTGGAAGGCTCGCGCACCAGCTGGTGGAACGCTTCCAGCGGTGCCTCTTTTGCCCGTACCGCTTTTGCTTCCCTGCTGTGTCCAAGCTGTTCGGCCAGTTTCTGCAACATGGGCTGTTGCACCAGAAAATCACCGTACTCCACCATCAGCTGATAGTCGCTGCGTTGTAGTGGACTGCGGGTTAAATCCCACAGTCGACCGACTGCAGTGTCATTATCCTCTGATAGCACGGGGACAAGCTGCCCGCTCATTGCCAGACGCTGCTGTAATTCCGCCAGCAGCGCTTCCCGTTCGTCGTCCAGCAGTTGCTGATTCAGCGACAAGGTTTGCAGCGTCAGACTCAGCCGCCAGCGTTGTAAAAACAGGATATGCTGCGGTGCACTGAGCGAATAAGCGGGAGCGCTATCTGCCAGCAGATCGCGGGCTTTTTCGGCAAACGGAGAAGCGTGATGATCCAGGTAGTCCATCACCTCGGGTAGCTTTATGCAGAATGCGTTCAGATCCAGTTTCTGGCACTGCTGAAACAGGGAAAATTCCCCGGCCATATTGTCCGGCACCGGGGTGGTTTTAAACTGTTGCTGAATTCTGGCTTTCCAGTTCGGCAGATCCTGCATTAGCGCTTTTTTCAGGCTGGGGAATTTTTCAAAGAAGATCGCCAGCTGTGGACTGGCCAGCAGCGCCAGCATCAGCTCCTCAATCAGATCGTTCTCGCTGACCGCCAGAAAAGCACTTAACGTATCCAGTGAGATCACTTACGAGCCTGCTTCAGCTGTTCCGCAACCTGTTGCAGGCTTTCTTCAGTTTTTGCCAGCCACTCATCACTGATAAACAGGCAGCGCTGATACTGACTGAACAGCGTGCGTTGATGATGCAGCTGACTTTCCACCTCATCCAGCGCCTGCACGATCTCGCCGGGCAGCTCGTTCACCTGCTGGTTGCCGGGCAGCGCCAACCGTGAAGCCTGCAGGCTGACATCCCGCACTGTCAGGCAGTCGTTGCTATCAATATGCAGATCGAGCGGCTGGGCAAACCCAATGCTGTTCAGTTTGCCGCGTATCTCACCACCTTTCTGTAACCAGTGCTGTAGCGGTTCTTTGGCGATAACCACATGGGTCACCTGCATATCATGCAGCAGCAGATTTTTTTGTAGCATGAGCGTCAAGGTTTCGCCTGAAAGGGTCGCGGGCAATTCGTAATGCGGTTTGCGGCTGAACATGCCACCATGTTTTTTCAGTCGTATGGCCTGCGCCATGCTTTTTTCCTGCTGAAGTGCGATACGGCGTGAACCAATCTGTTGCAGGGCGATAAGCATGGGTTGCTGTTGCCAGGCTTGCTGGGTGATCAAATTATCAATTTCAGTATCAAGAAGCTGCATGGATGCTACATCGTGCCACAGGCAGTCTTTCAGCAGAATCACATCGATAGGCGCGATGGCCTGGCGACCGCTGTAAAATGCACAGGCCTGCAACAGATGGATAGCTTTTTTCCAACGGCGATCAGAAATATAAGGCGCACCGGGTTTGTCTTCGAGCTGCTGGCGCAGATGGAAAATCAGTTCAAAAACATCATCCGGCAGGGCAACCTGCACAATACCCTTCTGCCATTCTTCATATTCTTCATCGCTAATACAAAGCGAATCCGTAACCGGATTACTGTCGTCCTGCTGGTGGGTCAGCATGCTTTTAAAGTTTTGTTTTTCGTGGATGTTATCCAGCCACAGGCGGATCAGCATGCGGTCATACAGCGCCTCAAGGCCACTTTCCGCTTCGGGTAGCTCGTTGGACGCGGTAACCAGCAGCCGCATGGGGATTTTTTCTTCAACATCACCGTTGCGGAAACGTCGTTCATTAATAGCCGTCAGCAGCGTGTTAAGAATAGCGGGGCCGGCTTTCCATATCTCATCGAGAAACACGATTTCCGCGTCCGGCAGATAGCCCCTGGTCAGGCGCTGATAGCGCCCCTCATCTTTCAGCGCCTGAATGGAAAGTGGGCCAAACACCTCTTCAGGCGTGGAGAAACGGGTCATCAGATACTCAAACGCGCGCGCGTGCCGGAAAGCAAACTTCAGTCGCCGGGCAATAAGGCTTTTGGCAATGCCGGGAGGGCCAAGAAGGAAAACGCTTTCACCACTGAGCGCTGCCAGCAGGCAGAGACGAATGGCGTGATGCCTTTCGTAAAGTCCCTTTTCTAACGCATTGCTGAGGCGAGCG
Source organism: Erwinia tracheiphila (assembly GCF_021365465.1). Taxonomy (NCBI): domain Bacteria; kingdom Pseudomonadati; phylum Pseudomonadota; class Gammaproteobacteria; order Enterobacterales; family Erwiniaceae; genus Erwinia; species Erwinia tracheiphila. Next base: position 4,895,407 of record NZ_CP089932.1, on the reverse strand, counting down.
ATTCTTTCCGCAAGTAAGTGGGACTGAGACATGGTTAATCATTTATCCTTTTGACAGCAACAGTCTGACCGTGAATTAACAGGCAAGTGCCAACACCGCCGTTTATGATGCTTGAAAGTGCTGATCGGCGTCAGCTTTTTTCTTTACAAAGGGTGACGCAGGCTATTGAAGTTTGATTTGTCAGCGTAATTAAAGATAGGTATTCGTCATGAATCGTGCATACTGTGCGGTTTTGATGTGCAGTCCGGCGGTAAATAATCCGGCAATATCCAGTTCCAACAAAAGACTAGTCTATGAGTTCTGAAAAAAAGCAATCTCTTGGTACCGTCACCTTAGCCGCTATCGGTGTGGTGTATGGCGATATAGGCACCAGCCCGTTGTATACCCTGCGTGAATGCCTTTCCGGGCAGTTTGGTTTCGGTGTTGAGCACGACGCGGTATTTGGCTTTCTTTCACTGATCTTCTGGCTGCTGGTGGTGGTGGTTTCGCTGAAATATATCAGTTATGTGATGCGCGCTGATAATGCCGGTGAAGGCGGGATTCTGACGCTGATGTCTCTGGCGGGACGTAATACCGACGCCACGGCGACGGCGGTGCTGGTGATTATGGGGCTGGTAGGCGGCAGTTTTTTTTATGGTGAAGTGGTGATTACCCCCGCCGTATCGGTACTTTCTGCTATTGAAGGGCTGGAGATCGCAGCGCCTAATCTGGATGCCTATATCGTCCCGATGGCGATAGCGGTGCTGACTCTGCTGTTTATCATTCAGAAACATGGAACGGGTATTGTCGGTAAGCTGTTTGCGCCAGTAATGCTGCTGTGGTTTCTGGTGCTGGCGTTGCTGGGTGCCCGGGGCATTATGGATAATCCTCAGGTCCTTCAGGCGCTCAATCCTTACTGGGCGATGAATTTCTTTTTTGAATACAAAGAAGTGTCCTTTTTTGCTCTCGGCGCTGTGGTGCTGGCGATCACCGGGGTGGAAGCATTGTATGCGGATATGGGCCATTTTGGTAAGTTGCCCATTCGCCTGGCGTGGTTTTCCGTGGTGGTGCCGTCGCTGGTGCTGAACTATTTTGGCCAGGGTGCGCTGTTGCTGAAGAACCCCGAGGCTATCAAAAACCCGTTTTTCCTGCTGGCTCCCGACTGGGCGTTAATTCCGCTGTTGATCCTTGCTACGCTGGCAACGGTCATCGCCTCGCAGGCGGTCATTTCCGGCGTCTTCTCCCTGACGCGTCAGGCGGTTCGCCTCGGCTATCTGCCGCCCATGCGCATTGTGCATACCTCTGAAGAAGAATCAGGTCAAATCTACATTCCGGTAATTAACTGGCTGCTGTTTTTCTCGGTGGTGATCGTCATTGTCGGTTTCAGGCACTCCAGTAATCTGGCCGCCGCCTACGGTATTGCGGTGACCGGCACCATGGTGCTGACCTCTATTCTTTGTACGACGGTGGCGATTAAAAACTGGCACTGGAACCGCTATCTGGTGTTGTTGATTCTGGTGGTGATGCTGTGCATCGACGTTTCTCTGTTCTCAGCAAACCTGGTGAAAGTGTTTTCGGGCGGCTGGTTGCCGCTGACGCTGGCGCTGATGATGTTTATCGTCATGACCACCTGGAAAAGCGAACGCTTCCGCCTGCTGCGTCGCATGCACGAACACGGCAACTCCCTTGAGGCGATGATAGCCTCGCTGGAAAAATCGCCGCCAGTGCGCGTACCGGGTACGGCGGTGTATATGTCTCGCGCGCTAAATGTGATTCCCTTCGCCATGCTGCATAACCTGAAGCACAACAAAGTGCTGCATGAGCGCGTGGTGTTGCTGACCCTGCGCACGGAAGACGCGCCTTATGTTCACAACGTTCGTCGCGTCACCATTGAGCAGCTTTCACCCACTTTCTGGCGGGTAGTGGCGAACTACGGCTGGCGTGAAACGCCCAACATGGAAGAGATATTTCATCGTTGCGGGCTGGAAGGGTTGAGCTGCCGGATGATGGAAACCTCGTTCTTTATGTCGCATGAGTCGCTGATTATCGGCAAGCGGCCCTGGTATTTGCGACTGCGCGGCAAGCTGTTCCTGATGTTGCAGAAAAATGCCCTGCGCGCCCCCGACCAGTTTGAAATCCCGCCCAACCGGGTAATAGAACTGGGAACTCAGGTAGAAATTTGACCTGAACATAGCGCCCTTACAGGGCGAGCGTCACGGCTCTGCCGTTCCGAGGGTGTTCATGACCGGCTCACAGCTTTATACTCGGCGGTATGTTAATTTCTCAGGAAATCATTCACATGGCCCGTAGCAAAGCCCCCAGAAAGCGTAAACCCACGCCCTCGTCCCGACGCGCTATACCCGGATATCCTAAGCGTTTTCTGGTGTCCATTCCGCCCCGGAGCGATTATGACGACCCCGACGAGTTTTTTACGACACTCCGCAGGATGCCATTCGTCACTGTGTCCACCTGGGGCCACAGTTTTTCCTCGATACACACTTCGACCCGCCTCTCGTCTGCATCATCCGCGGCTTTGAGCCGCCTGACTCACCCGACGGCGATGTCGTCCTTGAGTCCATGCCAGCCGATGTGTTTATTATCGCCACAGAATCCGGCATGCTGCCGGTGACCTTCGCTCCCTGGGATAAACACACCGACAACTGGGCCGATGACTGTGACGACTGGCACTATAATACCGGTGCCACTGCAGAGCGATAATCCGCCGCATGTATATCCCGCGCCCGGCAAAACTGCTGTTCACCACTGATGACGCCTGGAACCGGTATATGGATAAACACGGGGACACCCTCAGCCCCTGGACCGTACTCTGCGTCGAGCGCATGCTCGCCTGCGGCACTGCTGCCATGGGGGTGAAGCGATACTGCTGCGCCTCCCCGGACTGCACCCACACCCGCTTCTTCTGCCAGACCTGTAAATCAAAAGGCTGCAGCTCCTGCGGACATAAGGCCACGGAGCAGTGGATTACAGAGCAACAGCAAATTCTGCCCGACTGCGACTGGCAGCATATCACCTTCACCATGCCCCATCTGCTGTGGCCCTTTTTCAACAATAACTGGCCTCTGCTCAATGCCCTGTTCCGCGCAGCCACCCGCGCCATGCTCCGCTGGGCCAGAAAACAGGGTGTGGAAGTCGGTATCTTCTGCGCCCTGCACACCTACGGTCGCCAGCTCAACCAGCATCCCCACATTCATCTCTCCGTCACCCGCGGCGGGCTTGATATTAAACACGGCGTATGGCGCGACCTCTTCTTTAAAAAGCATGCCGTGGAGGAAATCTGGCGCGGAGCCGTCATCCGGCTGCTGCGCCACAGCTATGACCTGATTAACCCCGGCAGGCTGCCGGGGCTGGGGCATATCCACGACAAAAAACAGTGGCTGCGCTATCTGCAGGCGCAGTACGGGCGCCGCTGGAAGGTCCACTTCGCGAAGAAGACCCGGGGGGCCTGGCGGAGCGTCAAATATCTGGGCCGGTACCTGAAACGGCCCCCCGTGTCGGCGGCGAAGCTGAGGCACTACAGCGGCGGCGCGGTGGTGCACCACTATTACGACCACCGTACGCAGCAGTACCGGCAGCAGACGCTGACGCAGGAAGATATGATCGGACGTTATATCAGCCATATCCCGGCGAAGCATTTTAAGATGGTGCGTTATTACGGTTTTTTATCAAACCGTAAACGGGGTAGCCTGCTGCCGAAGGTGTATGAAGCCCTGGAGATGGAAGCGCGGAAAAAACCGGAGAAGCCCGGCTTCGCCGCGCTGATGAAAGAATTTCTGCGCACGGATCCGTACAAATGCATTCTGTGCGGCAACCGACTGCGCTTCAGCAGTGCGCAGGCCGGGAGGCACGCGTCGGAGTTGGTGGCAGAAAGACTGCATAACATCGACCGGAAACGATGGCTTCTGGCACAGACTGCGGGATAAGTGCGTCTGAAAAACAGCTTTCAGGTTAAAAACGCGCCGCAAATGCCATTTTATGACCATAACGTTCCCGATGGCACATCATTACTGCATTACAGACACTGCTGCTCATGGTCAGGAAATTTTTAAAACGATGATTCAGTTTCCTAACCATGAACAATGCTTGCAGATGTAACGTTGGGCACCGGATGCTGAATGTCCGTTACATCGTACAGCATGAGTTTCATTGCACTGAGGGCAGACGACATCAACTTTAGCCATATGTTACATCCAAAGCGCAAAGCATACGTTATCAGCAAGTCTGCGTCACGACCGAATTTTTTATTACATCAGAGCATTTTGACTTATCAACCGATACAGCGTTATATAGGACAACTATTTTTAACTTATCCACTACCGCTCTATTGCATTCATATTCAATGTAGATTTTATTATCTATACTGTGTCCTCTTGCACAATATTGACAACGACCACTCCGCGCCGTTTTTGTGTTGGAGCAAACTATTAGGACAAATGTCTTTGATACGTTAGACCTTGTATTTAATGATGATTTAATACTGCAATTTAAGCTACCATCTCGTGCCTGGGTAAGATCGTGTGCATCTGTAAATGATAAGCTCAAATGTTTACTATCATTCCAGTCATGTAGTTTCTGAATGGCGTCCTTATCACCCTCCCCCTGCAATATAGGTTTTTGTACGATAATTCATTCTTTTTACTCTTTTAAATTATAAAAAATGAATTATCACTAAAATGAGATTTTATATACCCAAGTTTAACCTGGCAGTAATACAGGACTTTCTGGTGCCGTTCCAGATCGGCCTGTTTCCCCCGGTATTTGCCCAGCGTATGAACCCGTTCAATTCCCTGCTTCTGGCGCTGGCGGCGGTTCAGCCAGTCCTTATGCAACATCGCGGCCATCAGATCGATAAGCATGTTATTAATGGCAGTTATCACTGCGCGGGTAATCGGGTCGGCCTGCGAAGGGTCTTTATCTGACAGCGCCTGCCATGAGGTGGGAACATCCAGGCGGTCTATCTGCTCGACCAGTAAAATATCATTGCGGTGACTGTCCATCACTAAGCGGCCCAGTTCCGGGCGGTCAAGTTTTGTACCACTGGTATTCTCCCGGTAGTAACTGGCGATTTTATGCCCCCCGCTCCTGAACGAACTGCTCCAGCATCTCTTTTGCCCGATCAGCGAACTGATCTTCCATCGATGCCCTTAAACAAGCCCTGATGAACATTTTTTCACCATGTTATCGCATTTAGGTTCTTGCATTTATCCTATCGCATATAAGTTAATGTCATTCATCGTGTGCCGTCACGTTTTGGTTATGGCGTCAAGGTGTACCCCATTGCTATAGGTAAGCCTATTCAAAAAACAGGCTTACCGGACAATAATTCTCTATATCCAAACTGACCCCTATTACTACCATCCAGTACTGTGACAGACCAGCCAACCAGCCATGCGCATCAAGTGATGAGAGTAACCTGTTGAAAATAATGTTAATGACACCTGTTTTAAACCACCGATTAAAGCGCTTGTAAACGGTCTTCCACGGCACGTATCTCTCAGACAAATCGCGCCATGGAGCCCCGGATCACAGCACCCAGAACATGCCATTGATGATCTTACGATGCTCAACCCATGGGCGTCCGACCTGTGGTGCTGCGGGTTCAGCAGCGGCTAGCGGGGGTAGGCACTGTGCAAAATGCCGGCCAGTGCGCGATTAAGCTGAGTACAGTTTTCCGTTATGTCGCGATTGCTGACCAGATTTCCATAAAAAGACTCGCTGCGTTCGGTCAGTTGCGACTGATTGAGGTGCGCCACGTCCCATCCCTTGCGCTGGGCAAGGCTGACCACGGCGTTAAAGATATCTTTGTTCTCCCCCAGATCGCTGCGGTTGCAGTAGTTTTTCAGGTAGGTTGCGCCGGAAATGGTCGACGCCAGCTGCTCCAGCTGCTCGGAGGGCAGTGGCACCTTGCGCATGCTGGCTTTGGGTGACTGGTGGCTGCCGCATCCCAGCAGCGCGGCGGAGAGGCCAATTGCGGTAACTATTTTCCAATACATAGGTCGTGCCACACTCTCATCTTATGAACTGTGAGTCCCGGACCATTACAGCTGGACGGGATAATAGAGAAACACCAGCCCCGCAAGTGCCAGGCCGGGACCGAACGGAAACTCACTGCCCCTGTGTGCGCGCTTGCGGACAATGTGCCACAACGCCAGAGCCAGCGTAAACAGAGAAGCTAGCAGGAGCACCGAGGGCAGCGCCTGCCAGCCGAGCCAGGCACCAAGCGCGGCCAGACACTTCATGTCGCCCTGGCCCATGACCTCAAAACCATAGCGCCAGCGGCCCAGCCAGTAGATCAGAGCCAGGGTCAGGTAGCCAGCAATCGCGCCCACCACAGCATCCTCCAGCAGTACCCGATCGTCAACCAGGTGCCACAGCAGCCCCATCCACAGCAGCGACTGAGTCAGCAGATCGGGCAGCAGCCGATGCAGATAATCAATCCACGCCATCGCCATCAGCAACGCGCCGTACATCATAAAAGCCGCCCAGCTGAGACCCGGCGGCAGCCACCACGCGCAGAGCACTCCCCACCCCCCCAGGCTCAACTCCAGCAAGAGGTAGCGTCGGCCGATGGGCGCACGGCAGCTGCGGCAGCGTCCGCGTAACGCCAGCCAGCTAAACATCGGAATATTGTCATACCAGCGAATCCTGTGGTCGCAGCGCGGACAGTGAGAAGGCGGCCAGAATAAATTAAGCGCCGGTGCTGCGTGCAGCATGGCGGGTAGTCGGTAGACCACCATGTTCATGATGCTGCCGAGGCACAGGCCGATCAGCAGCGACAGGATAAACCAGCTCATTGTAGGCACAGGCATCTACTGCACCCGGGGCGGACGCCCCAGAACCAGCCGGGGCACGTTGACTTCGCCAACGGCGGCCGAGGTCAACTCCAGCTCCAGCACCTTCGTGCCATAGGTCTGCTGCAGCTGCTGCAACCACAAAATCAGCCGGTTAAACTCGACACTGGTGAGGGTAATTTGCACCGTCTCGCCGCCGCTAACCGGCGACGGCAGCGCAATCCCTGCCGAACTGGCGCTCTCCGTGACCGCCTCGACCAGCGGCATGCTAAAAGCGACGCTGTCGGGCTTGTGGTTTATCCAGTTCACAACATCCTGCTGCTTTTGCATCCACGCCAGCTGGCAGCGGGCGATCTGTGCATCGCCGCTGACGGTGGCGAGTAGCCAGAAGGCCGCGCCCTGCAGCACGATAAAGACGCAGAGGACGATAAGCGGCGTGCGCCAGCGGTGTAGATCAATTATCATTTGGCCCCCGCAGCGTAAAAGTGACGGTAATTCTTCCCTGCGCCGCCGCTCCGAATTTTACAGCAATGTTCGCCTGCTTCGCCTGCTCTGCGGCGCGCTTCGCGTCGGCTTCGCTCAGGTTCACTTCCACGACCAGTGCGCGCTTATCGTCAAATGCCAGCTTCTGCACTTTGGGAGCTTGCCACTGTCTCTGAAACTGGACGTACTGGCAGAAGGCGTTGAAGAAATTGATGCTACCGAACTGCTGTATAAAGCTGCGCCGATAGCGCCGGAGGCGATCCACTTCGTCTGTGTCTTCGCGCTTGTCCTGTGGTAACCAGTGCTTATATAGCGCGCTTATCTTCTGCTTGTCCTGGCTAGCCTGCAGGTGCAGGTGCAGGGCAGACGTAAGCGTTGCGCCCAAGGCCAGCACCATTGCTGCTGCGGCCAGCCCAACGGTCCAAGGCCAGTAGCGCGTGCGGCTGCGGGGCTGCAGCGATGTAGGCAGCTGCGAAAGCAGGTTTATGGCGCAGTCTGCGCTGCGGCGTGCGAGCAACGCCTCCCCGCAGTCGTCATGTTGAGCCGCCCAGCTGACACCAGCTATCGGTGCCGGGCCGTACAGCGTCAGCTGGGCAGGATCGCGCCACTGAGGCAAGATGTTGGCCACCCAGCTCGGATGCAGCCAAGCTCCCAGCCCGTCGCGCTCACGGTACAACCAGCGGCCGCCGGCGAAGGTTATCACCGCGTCGTCGTCAGGCAGGGCAGCCAGCTCCGGCAGCAGCTGCACGATGTGCAGGCCGCAGGCGTTTATCGCGTTCAGCACCTCGTTCAGCCACGCAGCAGGACACCCCAGCAGCAGCAGCCGGGATGCTTTTGTCGGTAGGCGCCACCATAGCCAGCCATCCAAATCTTCGCCGAGGCTTTCACCCAGCAGCTGTGCCAGCTGCGCCGGGCGCAGCCGCGATTTACCGCTGAAGGTTACCGGCTCCAGTACGCACTGTTCGGCAGGCAGCCACAGCACGGCAGGAAGCGAACGCATGCTATCCGGCAGTTCATTCAGCGCAGCGGCACTGGACAGTTCGCCGGACTGCGCCTCGTGCGGCGTCTGAGGATCACCACACCACCACGCCATCGGGCCGTCGTCCGTCAGCGGCAGGCGTAAAAAGAGGCGTCTGCCCGGCGGACGAGCTAGCAGAAAGCGCATCTTCATTCTGTGTTGTCATCAAACTGACGATAAACTACGTGCATTTTTTGTTTCTCATAATGAAGGTACGTGCGCAAAATCCAGTTGCCGCCCGGCGCTGCGCTCTCCAGCGAAAGCTGGTAATCATTGCTGCTGTAGCGAAACAGCGCCGTGATCGGCAGACCATCAAGCAGGGCCACCGGGATCTCTTTCTGATCTTTCCAGCCCTTATCGGGACGGCTGGCCAGCAGCTGTCGCAGTCGCCCATCGTCTACCGGCTTTTTAAGCGCCGCCTGCAGCAGCGGCAACTGATCGGATGTCAGGCCGTTGACGTTCAGCTTCGGGTTCTCGGCGAGCCCGCTGACGACACAAATCTGCCCCAACAGACGCTGCCAGGGGGCCGGGGGGATCACGGCAACTGCCAGCAGCTGGCTATCATCGCGAAACAAATATCCCTGCAACATGTCCCGCAGCCTCTGAACGCTGAGGCTTTGGCCAGCGCCGATGCGCACGAGCAACTGCTGAAACCAGGCGTCTGGCATCAGTATATCTTGGTTGCCTTCCTGTCCTTTTTTTACGCTTGCCAGCAGCCAGTTGAGATTGAAGCATGCGCCGAGATCGCGCAGGACGTAGCGCACATCGCCGCCGCTTACCCGCACCGAGCGCGACCGCAGCCAGCTGGCGGCGTCGGGCAGAATACCGCCGTTGCCGTCCAGCTGGAGCTGGAGCTCGGCGGCCACCGCCGCTTCCGCCCCCAGCAGCTGCCATTTGGCCTGCAGCCGTTGCTGTGCGCTGCTCACGCTCTGGCGCGTGGTTTGTCCTGTGCGGGAAAGGCTGGCGATCATCACCATGATCAGGCTGATGACCAGCAGGACCATCAGCAAAATCATGCCGCGCTCGCCAGCAGGGGCGGACGGGCGCACTACTGTTCTCCCATCAGCGTCAGCCGCTGTACTTCGCCCAGCCCGTTCACCGCCAGGGTGATTTCAACCGCCTGCGGTAGCGTATCGCCACTTAACAGCTGAGGTTGCCACAGCCCCTGTTGGTAAAAGCGCAGGTGAAATACGCTGACGCCGGCGAGCTGGCGCTGGTTAATGACCTGCACGCCTGGTGCCAGCAGCCAGCTCCGGCGATAGAGGGTGTTGTTTTGAAGATACCACTCCACCTGCTCCAGCTGTACTCCTGCGCTGCGCGGCTCTTTGCGCAGCAGGCGAACCAGTGAAACATCGCCGGTTTGCAGCTGAAGATCCGTCGCGCCTGCTTTTGCCCTGGTGCGCATCACCGCGTGGGAGAAGTCGTCCGACAGGATGTTGAACACTCGGTTAATGGCCTTGAGCTTTCCCCCCTTCGATAGCATCATCTGCTGGCTGCGGCTCATGCCGGCCAACAAATACCAGGCGCTGAGGGAGACAATGGCGATAAGTGTCATGCCGAGGAGCATCTCCAGCAGGGTAAAGCCGCGCTGGCGGTTCATTGTGCCACTACCAGCGTGTTGACAGAGACCAGCGAACTGCGATCACCGGGGCGAAAAACCTCAATTTCCAGCGTGTCCACGCCGCGCACGGAGCTGTCGGCGTAGCGGTAGCGCCAGCGCCAGCTGCGGCCGCCCATCAGGTTTTCGCCCTGAACCCACTCGCGGGTCCGAGGGCCGGGGGAGAGATGCAGCTGCACCAGCTGGTTATCCGCCACCCAGCCCGCGTACAATGTCGCTTTAAGCTGGCTTATAAGGGTAAGTTGCTGGGCAGCAAAGAAAATCACCTCACTGCCGGTGACCGCGAGGATCACCAGCGCCACCAGAATCTCAAGCAGCACAATGCCGCGCTGACCGGAGGCCAGCGTCGCTGTCGTGGCTGAACATTCCGTCACCCTAGGGTGACTCCGCGGCCCAGTTGCCGATATCATCTTCGGTATCTTCTTTACCGTCCGACCCAATGGAGTAAACGTCGATGCTGCCGTGCTTGCCCGGGTTCAGCAACTGGTAATCGTGGCCCCACGGATCTTTGGGCAGGTGCTTGATATAGCCACCGTCGTCATAATGGGCCGGGAGTGGATCGTCTACCGGCTTTTTCACCAGCGCCTGCAGCCCCTGCTCGGTGGTGGGGTAGCGATTGTTATCGAGATGGTACATCTCCAGCGAACTCTCGAGCATACTGATATCGGCTTTCGCCTTCTGCTGGTCGGCTTTGGCCTTGCTGCCCATAATGTTGGGAATAACCAGCATTGCCATCAGCCCTATAATCACAATGACTACCATCACTTCGAGCAGTGTGAAACCTTTTTGTCCACGACGCAGATAGCGCGAATGTGCCATACAGAGTACTCCTGTTAGGTTGTTATCCTACCATAGTATTGAGTTTAAGAATCGGTTGCAGAATCGACATGATGATGAACAGCACTGCCGAGGCCATCACGATGATCAGCGCCTGTTCAAAAATGCCCAGCGACAACGTCAGCCTGTGGTTGAGGATCTCGTCCTGCAGATCGGCGGCGTGCTCCAGCATCTGGTTCAGCTCGCCGCTGCGCTCGCCGGCGGCGATCATGTGGTTCATCATCGGTGAAAACAGACGAGTGGCGGACAGCGCTTGGTGCAGGCTTTTGCCTTCGTATACCTGCTCACAGGCGTCGGTCAACTGCTGGCGGGCATAGCTGTTGGCCAGCACTCGGGCGGCGATGCGCATCGACTCCAGCAGCGGCACGGCGCTGGCGGTAAGAATGCAGAGCGTTTTGGCGTAGCGCGCAGCATTAATCTCCCGCGCCAGCCGACCAGCGATGGGAATCCTGAGCATCCGCCGGTGAAAGCACAGCATATTTTCCGGCTTGCGCAGCGACCAGCGCCAGGCCATCAGACCGCCCATCAGAACCGCCACCACCGGCACACCGAAGTCGCGAATTGAGTCGCTGAGGGTCAGCAGCAGGCGGGTAGTCCACGGCAGCTCAACTTTCATCTGGATAAACTGGCTCATTACCTGCGGCACCACCGAGGTGAGCAGAATGGTCACGACGCCGATAGTCACCAGCGTCAGCAACGCAGGGTAGAGAAGCACCTGCACCAGTTTATTCTTCATGATCTGGCGCTTTTCGATGTACTGGGCAAGACGCAGCAGAACCACGTTGAGATAGCCGCTGGCTTCTCCGGCTGCTACCATTGCGCAGTAAAATCGCTCGAAGGTGTGGGGAAAGCTGAGAAGCGCCTGCTCGAAGCTCAGGCCGGATACGACCATTTCCCGTAACTGCTGGACCACGCGGGCCACGGCGGGCTTTTCCGACTGATGGGCCACTGCGTGAAGCGCTTCGTCCAGCGGCATCGACGAGGCGACCATGGTCGCTAGCTGGCGGGTCATAAGCGACAGATCGGCATCGCTTATGCGCTGCTGGCGGCGGCGCAGGCCTGTGGCGTTTTCCCGCTGCCGGGCAGCAAGCAGGGTCATTTTTTTCTCGCGCAGCAGGTCGCGCAGGTGTGATTCTGAATTCGCCTCAAGGGTGCCGCGGATCTCCTGCCCCTGCGAGTCGGAGGCCAGAAAGCTATATCTCATTGCCTTCAACCTCGCCGGTGGCGCGCAGCACCTCTTCAACGCTGGTAACGCCAACCAGGATCTTGGCAAAGCCGTCCAGGCGCAGCGACATGAAATTGTCGCTCAGGGCCACCAGCTCCGCCTCGTTGACATTCTGATGGATCCTGCTGCGCATGGTGCCATTGAGCACCAGAATTTCATGCAGCGAGGTGCGCCCCCGGTAGCCCGAGTGGTGGCAGTGTTCACAGCCGCCGGGCACCCACGCCGCGAGGCCGTCGCGCCAAGGGACACCCAGCGACTGGCACTCTTCTTTGATCAGGGTCACCGGACGGCGGCAGTGCTTGCACAACCGCCTCACCAGCCGTTGAGCCAGCACGCCGCTCAACGAGCCGGATAGCAAAAAAGGCTCTACCCCCATGTCCTGCAGGCGGGTGATTGCCCCCACGGAGGTGTTAGTGTGCAGGGTCGCAAGCACCATGTGGCCGGTCAGGGAAGCCTGCACCGCAATTTGTGCCGTTTCGTGATCGCGAATTTCGCCAATCAGAATCACGTCAGGGTCCTGGCGCAGGATGGCCCGCAGCCCGTGTGCAAAAGTCATCTCAACTTTCGGGTTTACCTGGGTCTGGGATATGCCGGCGATGTCGTACTCCACTGGATCTTCGATGGTCATGATATTGCGCTCGGCGCGGTTGAGCGCCGAGATGACCGCGTACAGCGTGGTGCTTTTCCCGGATCCAGTGGGGCCAGTGACCAGAAAGATGCCGTTAGGACGGTTTGCAAGCATCATTACCCGCTTGCACAGCGCCTCTGACATTCCCAGGTGGGAAAGTGATAGCGGCACCACATTTTTATCCAGCAGGCGCATGACCACCCGCTCACCATGGCTACAGGGGATCACCGAGACGCGTACATCGATAGCCTGATGGCCGAGGCGCAGGCTGATACGCCCGTCCTGCGGCATACGTTTTTCTGCGATGTCCAGCTTGGACATCACCTTAATACGTGAAACCAGCATAGAAGCCAGCCGCCGCTCGGGCTCCAGCATTTTGTGCAGCACGCCGTCGATGCGAAAACGCACCGCGATGAGCAGCCCGAATGGCTCAATATGCACGTCCGACGCGCGTTCTTTGATCGCCTGGCTGAGAATGGCGTTAATCAGCCGGACGATGGGCGCATCGCTGTCTTCGTTCATCAGCTCTTCGTGGTTCGGCAGGGCATCTGCCAGCTGATACATATCCAGCTCGCTGCCCAGCTCGGCCATCACTTCGCTGGCACCAGAGCTGCTATGCTGAAAGCGGCTAATTAGTCGGCTGGAGAAACTCTCATCGTCCAGATGCAGCAGTGGCGTTTCGCTCCCGATGCTGCGCATCGCGCTCATCAGCGCCAGAGGGGCAACACCGGAGCGGTAGAACAGCGCCGGGGTGCCATCCTGCTCGCCCAGCAATATTCCATGCTGCTGCGACCACTCGAGACTGAGCAGTTTCCCCTTCATTATTCCGCTACTTCCCGGGCAAATTCGGCAATATTGCTCTGGATATGAGCGATAGACTCACGGCTACTTGCGCTCCTGCCGGAGAGGTGAGGTTCCAACGATTTCACCAGCTCGGGGTTGTCTTTCTGCTGATCTTCCTTAAAGCTGGCATACTGACTGGCGGTGAAATCGTTATAGCGATCCTGAACACGAATAATGTGTGGGCGAATGAACAGCATCAGGTTGCGTTTGGTATCATTGTGGGAGGTATAACGGAACAGTCCACCGATCCACGGAATGTCCCCCAGCAGCGGCACTTTGCTGACTCGGTTGTTCTGCTCTTTGTCCAGCAGGCCACCGATCACCACAGTTTCGCCGTTTTCAACCTGCACCACGTTGTTGACGGTGCGGATATTAAAGACCGCGCCCAGCTTGCTGTCGATGTTGGCGGTGTTGGCATCGGTCAGGCTGGAGATCTCCTGGCTGATGTACAGCTGTACTGTATTACCCTGGTCAATCATTGAGCGAATTTTAAACTTGAACCCCACCGTGCGGCGCTCAACGGTGTTGAAGATGTTATCGCTGTTGGTGGTTTGAGAGCCAGTGAGGATCGGAATATCTTGGCCGACGTTGAACTCTGCCTGGCGGTTGTCGAGGGTTACGATGCTCGGTGTAGCCAGAATGTTGTTGTGCTTGTTGCTTTCCAGTGCGCTGAACAGAAAACCCCAGTTGCCGTGATAGAAACCTGCCACCAGCCCGCCGGACTCCTTCAGCGCCGAGGCAATCGGTTGGTTTTCGCCAAAGCCATTAGCCGCCCTGGTTACACGGTTGGAGTCGCCGTCGCTGTTATAGCCGAAGCCGCCGCCCAGGGCGTTGGCCCACGAAACACCTAGATTCAGGCCATCGGCATCCTGTATTTCAACAATGATTGCTTCCACCAGCACCTGATTGCGGCGGATGTCCAGCTTGTTTATGATGGACTCGATCTCACGCATCTCCTCTTCGGGGGCATGAACCACCAGCGCGTTATTGGCTTTGTCCGCGTGCACACTGGCTCCTTCAAATATCGGGCTACCACTGTTGAGCGAAGAGCCGTAGTCGCTGCTGAACTGGGTGCTGTTATTGGACAGGAACTGGTTCTGCTCGCCGAAGTTGCTGCTGCTATCGTTCTGAGCATGCTCACCATCGCTACTGCCAGTGCCAGTGCCTACATCACCTGCGTTTTGTACATTGTGATCGCTGTCGTTGTTTGTTCCTCCGTAGGAAGAGAGGAGTTTTGCCATGTCTACCGCATCGGTGTATTTCAGGAAGATAACCTTGGAATTGTCTTTCGCATTGGCGACCTTATCCAGCCGGGCAATAATGCTGCGCACCGTCTGGCGTGCCTTATCGGTGCCATTGACCAGCAGCACTTTTGCCTGATCCTCCGCCACCAATTTCGGACGCGAGAATTCACTGTCGGCGCTGCTGTCGTCGCTGCTGCTGTAGATATCGGTGACCGCTTTTTTAATGACGGAAGGTTTGGTATTGCGAACCGGAATAATGTCGACCGAGGTGCGGTTGCTGCTGTTTTTATCCAGATCCAACACGATGGCCTCAAGGGTCCGTACTTCATCGGCACGGCCGGTTATCAGCAGCGAGTTGCCTGGCTTATAGTAGCGGACGCTGCCCACACCCATGTTGTTGTTGAACTTGTCGAGGATCGGCGCAAGCGAATCGCCTGAGAGGTTTTGCATCGGCACGATGCGGACCACGATTTCTGCGCCATTGAGTTTTTTTTTCTGCGCGGTCAGAGCCGCGCGCTCGCCTTTTTCAGAAGGTACCACTTTCAGAATGTTATCGCTGTTGGTAATTACTGTATAGCCGTACACCTCCAGCACGTTGAGGAAAAACTGATAGTACTGATCGGCCGTGAGCTGCTCGTAGCTGTGCACCGAGACTTCACCTTGCACATGCGAATCAATGATAATGGTTTTATGCAGGTTTTTACTGACAATATTGATGAATTCACGAATATCGGTATTTTTAAACGCCGCCGTAAAGCGGGGAGTAACCACACTGTTTGCTGTGTTATCTGGCGATGGCCCGATCTCCATGGAGGCAGCTGCAGCTTCATTGCAAGCAAAATGCGTAAATAAAAAACATGAATAAAAGACAACGGATAAAAGACCGCGATTCTTTGAAGATATAATATTATCCATAAAAATCATATTCTTATACTGATATTGTGTATTAAATTTACTCGACAAAAATTAACGCAGTGCAGTGACCATCTTTTCTGATTATCACCCGATCGGAGAGGATCCTGGCAATTTTCTCACCACTGCTGTTAAAAGTGTCACCCTGGCTAAATAACTGCTGATGCCCAGAAATATCTATGATGGCAACTGAAAAACGTACCTGTGTACTGATTACCAGCGCGCGCACGCTGGCAACGCTCTCTGCTCTCGGTACAGTGAAATAGAATGTATCGGGTTCAGCGATGCGGCAAGCTACTTGCTTGTCGTTACCACTGGGTTTGATTGTCGGTGTCGCTTTGATGCCAAACAGATGCATCTGCGTAATGTGATTGACATCCTGTACCATCGGCCAACGCTTCTCATGCCCGGTTAAGACTGAAAAATTATTGGAAGTTGTCCGTAAAATTGATACGCCGATGCATGTTAAAACAATCAAAAAAGAAGCCAGCGAAATAAAAAAATTTTTTTTTCTGTCAAAAAGTATTAGCCATGTAAAACGTACCATATACCGTATAAATCGGTCGTGACTCATATTGAGTGTTGTTGAACACATTTAGTTTAATGTGGGCGTGTGCTAATTTTCTTTGCAGCTGCAATAGTAAGATTTTTATCCTCTGCGACCATTGCCACTGTAGCAGGAAGATACCGAACATAAAATAAACAGTGAAGAAAGATAAATTACCATAAAGGGCATAATTAATAAGCTCCGCCGGATTAAAAACTGGCATTAATCTACACTACGAAAGATAACCATGGTGTGATTATTTTGTTTACAAAATGTAAATATCCGTGATCTGTTGCAAAAACCTGTAGGTGATAAACTTATCGCCACCTTAATGCTGACGGAGCAGCACATGAACCCATTCAAAGGCCGGCATTTTCAGCGTGATATTATCCTGTAAGCCGTTCGCTGGCGGCCACCGAACCACTGATTTGTTCATGGTTAGGAGATTGAATCACTTCTTTTTTAAGGCTCTGTCGTATTAACAACGACAGACTGGCTAAAAGTCAACCTGGTGATTTTTTATGCAACCAGAAGATAAAACTGTTCTGCCGGGGACAAACCGTCCCCATGCGGATGCTGTAGCTGTCCCTTGCGCAACATGTGCATGATTTCGATGCCAGCAAGAATAGCCTGTGCCCGACGGGAGGATTTAAATCCTGTCATCAGTTTTATCCTCCGCTTGATATTACGGTGGCCCTGCTCAACGAGGTTATTCAGATATTTACTCTGTCTGCTCTTAATGCAGTCATCTTTCTCCCTACCAGCGTTCAACTCTGCAAGCGCGGCGGTGTTTGCACCGCTTTTATCAATGGTCACCACTTCAGGCTCACCATGCAGGCGGATAGCCTTGCGGAAGAAACACAGAGCGGCTGACGCGTCGCTGTCAGCAGGAAGTCGATGGTTTGCCAGTCGAGAGTCCACAGCCCGTTACAGGTATTTCTACCTGTCCCTCCACTCTGATGTATGTTTCGTCCATTCGCCAGCGCCCGCAGGAACGGTGTTTATTCCGGCGGAATACCTTATCCAGCAACGGCACCATGCGAATAACTCACCAGTGCAGGGTGGCATAGTCAACAGCAAGGACACGCTCAACCATGAGTTCTTCCAGATTGCGCAGACTGAGGGAATACGCCAGATACCAGCGGACACACTGAGCAGTAACAGGGGCTTTAGGGCCAACGGAACGAAAACGCACGCCTAAAGAGTAACTGACTGTTATTACGATTTTTTTTGATCTGACGACCTGTCGAAAGGGAACTCATGTTTAGATATGCTCAGATTCTACATTTTCAGTCAGTGCATCACATATCTGGTGAAATTTTTCCCTGCGAAGGGGAAGTTACTTAACATGAGCATGTCTTCTTCAGGAAAAGAAAGAGGGAGCAAATGAGTCAGATTTTTCCAAGTTAACGTTTGCAGGGGAGGACTGGCTGCCGTTACCTACCGTGTTAAATCCTTTGATGACAAAATATTCAGCCCCTGCCTTATCTGCGGATTTTGATATTTTGTCCATGTAGCTGTTAACCGTATCTTCCGTGACGGTAATGGTCTTTATGTAGTGGCACACTAAACCTGTCCACCTGAAAAGAGGTGATATCATCACCTCACAGTCAGAACAGGTGACATTATGACCGGACGAACCAGAAGAACTTTCAGCCCTGAGTACCGTCCTGAAGCTGCACAGCTCGTACTCGACCAAAATTATTCTGTTGCCAATGCTGCCAGAGCTATGAACGTCGGTGTTTCCACGATGGATAAATGGGTTCGCCAGCTCAAGGACGAACGGGCAGGGAAATCGCCTGATGCAATGCCCATGACACCGGAACAACTCGAGATGCGTGAGCTAAAAAAACAGATACAACGCATTGCAATGGAAAACGATATCTTAAAAAAGGCTACCGCTCTCTTGATGTCAGACTCCCTGAAAAATTCTCGTTAGTTGAGAAACTCAGGAAGCGGTTTCCTGTTGCCATTTTATGCAACGTGTTCGGGGTTCATCGCAGCAGTTATAAATACTGGCGTAAGCCGAAAACTCCCGATGCCTCACGTGTGGCATTACTGAGTCTTGTCCGGGAAGTTCACCACGCCAGCAATGGCTCTGCGGGTGCACGTAATATCGCTGCCATGGTCACGGCGAAAGGTACGCGTCTTAGCCGCTGGCGCGCAGGAAAACTGATGAAAGAACTGAATATTATCAGTTGCCAGCAGCCCGGACACCGCTATAAAAAGACATCAAAAGAACATGTTGAGATCCTGAACAACCTGCAACGTCAGTTTGCCGTGACTGAACCAAATCAGGTCTGGTGCGGCGATGTGGCCTACATCTGGACGGGCAAACGGTGGGCTTATCTGGCCGTGGTGCTGGCTCTGTTTGCCCGTAAACCGGTGGGCTGGGCGCTGTCGTACTCACCAGGCTCAGACCTTAATGCTGGTCACTTAAGGTGACCAGCAACCTTTTTATCCGGATATTTCCTGCTCTTTACCCTCAACTCTCTCGGGTAACTTCGCTCTCTTCTACCCGGTAACACAAGCCATTTCGCCTGTTCATACAGGGTTCTCAGTTCTCCCGGCATTTTTCCCGGCGAAGCCCAGGGCAGGGTTATCAGCATCCGGATTATTTCGCTTATCGCTCCACTGAAGCTCAGCTGGTAAGGCAGGTAATCTCCTTTCAGATGGAACGCCATCTGCACCATCTGATATCGCACCAGGTTATAAGCCAGCAGTACCCCCCATAGCTCCTGTCTCACCAGCTCCGGCAGGCGACTGCGTAATGTCCACCGGCTGTCCAGCATACCCTGCTTTGCTTCCCGGTAGCCCAGTTCTGTTTCCCAGCGGTGGCGATATAGCTCGCTGATATCTTTACCCGGATAGCGATTCGGGTCTGTCAGTGACGTCAGCACCTGCCTCTCTTTACCGTCTACCCTGCGGGTCAGCAGTCTTGCCACCATTTCTTCCGGGACCCCTGGCCATTGCTTCCTGGCTCGTGGACTGGTTTTCAGGCATATCAGTTCATCTCCACGCCCCAAACGGCGAACCACCTGATACTGTACGTGTTTTTTCAACGGCAACAACCAGTGACGGTGTTCTCCTGCTGTCTGCCAGTGATGAAGCAGACCCATCGAATAAAATCCCTTATCGAACAGGGTGATACTGTTATTCGGGGTTTTCTCCGTCAGGTGCTCAGCCAGCCGCATTTCACTGACTTTTTCACTGTCGAATGCACTGGCGGCGATCAGATGGCTGCTCAGCTCCATCAGACAAACCATTCGCACCTGAGGATAGCCGCCTTCGCCGTACTGGCTGCTGTGTTTACTGAAGACGGCTCTGTTTTCCGGCGTATCGGCGGTACGCCAGACCACGCCGTCGACAGCAAACAGATTCAGACCGTGCCATTTTGGATGTGCAGCCTGCTGATTCCAGTGCTGCTGTGTGATATCAAAAAGCTCCCGCACTGCATTTTCACCCAGAGTCTTACGGCGCTGAATGACAGCGCTGCGTGCGGTAAAAGGAGCTCCGGTCCGGTCAGTAATATCCATCAGATTGACGATTTCGGTCATCGGACGATCGCAAAAAATGGACATCCCAACGACAAGCCAAATCATGGATTCGAGGGAAAGTTTACGTTTACGCAAAGTAACGGTATCGGTCAGGGTGAGCGCCTGCTGAATAAGCTCGGGAGGAATAAGGTCGGCGAGACTACGGGCGCGCTCAGGAGTGGCGGCATTGATGATGCCGAGGGCCTGGGAAAGTTCCATTTAAAAAGGGTTCCATGATGAACATAGAACCCTTTTTACCGCATAAACCGGATCGGTCAACCGATCCTTAAATGATCGGCATTAGGCTCAGACCTCACTATAAAAGCACTTCAGATGGCATGGGAGCTACGGGGGCGGCCATCAGGCGTGATGTTCCACAGTGTTCAGGGGAGTCATTATACCAGTCGTCAGTACCGGCAGATGCTGTGGCGCTAACGGAGCACACAGAGCATGAGTCGCCGGGGAAACTGCCGGGATAACAGTCCGATGGAGCGGTTCTTCCGTAGTCTGAAGAGTGAATGGGTACCAACGACGGGCTACGAAAGCTTAGGGGAAGCACGGTTATCGATAATCCGATATATCACGGGGTACTACAGTGCTCTCAGGCCTCACTGGAATAACGGCGGCTTAACGCCAAATGAATCAGAGCGGCTGTTCCACGAACAGTCAGGTCGTGTGGACAAAATTAGTTGACCACTACAAATCACCCGATCCGGGTGGAGAGACTGCATCTCCGACAGGGTTTTAATCCACCCCTGACGACTGGCTTCCGTCTGGGTATCTGCGGCCCATACGTGAATACCCCAGGAGACACCTGTGCCGCCCAGAACAGGGCAGGCTGACGGCCGCAAATTGAAAACCGTGCCGTCAGCCTGACCCGGAGTTGCCATTCACTGGTTCGAATATGTATGATCTGGCTACATATTTTGCTCAGAGACCACCACCATGATGACACGTAAAAGTATCGACACCGTCCTGCTCTCCGTTGCCGCTGATAAGCTTTCCCAGCGTGAATGGGACTGGATTAAGCTGATGAAGCCCATGGCTCCACCTCCGGCAATGGTCGCCAGCGCCATACTTGAGCATCGTCACGATGCAGCAGCACTCACCCGACTACAGGAAGCCGGAAATTAATCTGTCCCGTGGTTTCTGATTTCAGCCCCCGTCCGCTCAAAAAGCTCTTCACCACCAACCAGTGCTGGGCTTCCTTTCTGGATACCGGCGGCCTGCGTGATATCGAAGTTGAAGCCGTCACAAAAATGCTGGCCTGCGGCACCCGCATCAGCGGCGTGAAAGAGTATGCCTGCGACAACGCGCAGTGTCCTCACGTCAGGTACATTACCAACGCCTGTCACAGCCGTGCCTGTCCGTCCTGCGGTAAAAAGGCCACAGACCTGTGGATTGCCGCGCAGCTTAACCGCCTGCCGGACTGCGACTGGCAGCATCTGGTCTTCACCCTGCCCGACACGCTGTGGGCCCTGTTTGAAGCCAACCGCTGGCTGCTCAACGACCTCTGCCGCCTGGCCGTCGACAACCTGCTGTATGCGGCAGGAAAACGCGGGCTGGATATCGGTATATTCTGCGCCATTCATACGTACGGCCGCCGCCTTAACTGGCATCCCCATGTCCACGTCTCCGTCACCTGCGGCGGTATTGATGAGCACGGAAAGTGGCGAAAAATCAGCTTCCGTAAGGACGCCATGCGCACCCGATGGATGTGGAATGTCCGGCAGCGCCTGCTGGATGCCTGGTCAGAAGGCATTGCGCTTCCTGTGGAGCTGATGCATATCACCACAGACTCACAGTGGCGGACGCTGATACTGACTGCAGGCGGACAATGCTGGTACGTATACATGTCGAAAAAGACGGCGGGAAGTAAAAACACCGTAAGATACCTGGGCCGGTATCTGAAAAAGCCCCCGATAGCCGGTTCCCGGCTGGCGCACTACGCCGGCGGCGCCACGCTGAACTTCCGCTATCACGACCACAATACGGGTCAGCAGGCCACGGAAAGGCTGACGCAGCATGAAATGGTAAGACGTCTGAAGCAGCATATCCCGGAGAAACACTTCAGGATGGTGCGCTATTTTGGTTTTCTGTCCAACCGGGTGTGCGGTGAAAGACTGCCGCAGGTATACAGCGCGCTGGGTATGGATAAACCGGATCCGGCGGTGAAGATATGTTACGCGCAGCTGAGTAAGCAGTTCCTGCGGCGAGACCCGTTCGAATGCGTGCTGTGCGGCGGGCGAATGGTTTACCGTCGTGCGGTAGCTGGTCTGAATGTGCAGGGGCTGAAAATCCACGCACGGGATATCAGTCTGATGAGGTATATCCCGGCCTGACGCAGGGAAGATCCGCCCCGAGCACTCTGATAGCCTGAAAAACAACCAGAAAGAGCGCAAATCATCACCAGTCAGTGGCTCGCCGACGCCCTCGCGGACACACAAATCAAAAATGATTAAATTTCAACCAATTCATTCCGGCGCTGAAATGGTTTCAATTTCCTATACGTGAACGCTGATATTAAGTCGGATCCAGCATAATTTTTACAGAGACGGCAAGCAGCTTTCCTCGCGCTTTGACTATGCGCCTTCAATCATCAAAATGACACTCCAATACGAAAAAGGTTGAGAGTTCATCGTTACCCTGCACACACAAGCAATGAATGATGACATGCACGTTTTCCCGATTTTCTAAATCGCTGCCACGCACCAGCGTCCGTATAAAAACAGGGACCAGAATACAAAAAAGCCGACGATTGTCGGCCTTGATGGTTAGGAAACTGAATCATCGTTTTAAAAATTTCCTGACCATGAGCAGCAGTGTCTGTAATGCAGTAATGATGTGCCATCGGGAACGTTATGGTCATAAAATGGCATTTGCGGCGCGTTTTTAACCTGAAAGCTGTTTTTCAGACGCACTTATCCCGCAGTCTGTGCCAGAAGCCATCGTTTCCGGTCGATGTTATGCAGTCTTTCTGCCACCAACTCCGACGCGTGCCTCCCGGCCTGCGCACTGCTGAAGCGCAGTCGGTTGCCGCACAGAATGCATTTGTACGGATCCGTGCGCAGAAATTCTTTCATCAGCGCGGCGAAGCCGGGCTTCTCCGGTTTTTTCCGCGCTTCCATCTCCAGGGCTTCATACACCTTCGGCAGCAGGCTACCCCGTTTACGGTTTGATAAAAAACCGTAATAACGCACCATCTTAAAATGCTTCGCCGGGATATGGCTGATATAACGTCCGATCATATCTTCCTGCGTCAGCGTCTGCTGCCGGTACTGCTGCGTACGGTGGTCGTAATAGTGGTGCACCACCGCGCCGCCGCTGTAGTGCCTCAGCTTCGCCGCCGACACGGGGGGCCGTTTCAGGTACCGGCCCAGATATTTGACGCTCCGCCAGGCCCCCCGGGTCTTCTTCGCGAAGTGGACCTTCCAGCGGCGCCCGTACTGCGCCTGCAGATAGCGCAGCCACTGTTTTTTGTCGTGGATATGCCCCAGCCCCGGCAGCCTGCCGGGGTTAATCAGGTCATAGCTGTGGCGCAGCAGCCGGATGACGGCTCCGCGCCAGATTTCCTCCACGGCATGCTTTTTAAAGAAGAGGTCGCGCCATACGCCGTGTTTAATATCAAGCCCGCCGCGGGTGACGGAGAGATGAATGTGGGGATGCTGGTTGAGCTGGCGACCGTAGGTGTGCAGGGCGCAGAAGATACCGACTTCCACACCCTGTTTTCTGGCCCAGCGGAGCATGGCGCGGGTGGCTGCGCGGAACAGGGCATTGAGCAGAGGCCAGTTATTGTTGAAAAAGGGCCACAGCAGATGGGGCATGGTGAAGGTGATATGCTGCCAGTCGCAGTCGGGCAGAATTTGCTGTTGCTCTGTAATCCACTGCTCCGTGGCCTTATGTCCGCAGGAGCTGCAGCCTTTTGATTTACAGGTCTGGCAGAAGAAGCGGGTGTGGGTGCAGTCCGGGGAGGCGCAGCAGTATCGCTTCACCCCCATGGCAGCAGTGCCGCAGGCGAGCATGCGCTCGACGCAGAGTACGGTCCAGGGGCTGAGGGTGTCCCCGTGTTTATCCATATACCGGTTCCAGGCGTCATCAGTGGTGAACAGCAGTTTTGCCGGGCGCGGGATATACATGCGGCGGATTATCGCTCTGCAGTGGCACCGGTATTATAGTGCCAGTCGTCACAGTCATCGGCCCAGTTGTCGGTGTGTTTATCCCAGGGAGCGAAGGTCACCGGCAGCATGCCGGATTCTGTGGCGATAATAAACACATCGGCTGGCATGGACTCAAGGACGACATCGCCGTCGGGTGAGTCAGGCGGCTCAAAGCCGCGGATGATGCAGACGAGAGGCGGGTCGAAGTGTGTATCGAGGAAAAACTGTGGCCCCAGGTGGACACAGTGACGAATGGCATCCTGCGGAGTGTCGTAAAAAACTCGTCGGGGTCGTCATAATCGCTCCGGGGCGGAATGGACACCAGAAAACGCTTAGGATATCCGGGTATAGCGCGTCGGGACGAGGGCGTGGGTTTACGCTTTCTGGGGGCTTTGCTACGGGCCATGTGAATGATTTCCTGAGAAATTAACATACCGCAGAGTATAAAGCTGTGAGCCGGTCATGAACACCCTCGGAACGGCAGAGCCGTGACGCTCGCCCTGTAAGGGCGCTATGTTCTGGATAGCCGATCTTCTCCTGGCGGTCATAGTACGCATCAGTGCGCCAGCGGAGGATCAAATTGTAGACGAAACGGGTCGTGACGCAGATTTATTGATAATGATGAAGAGTAAGATACCAACCGATGATCTTATCGTGCATTTCCTCTGACTTCGAAAAGCAAATTGTTCTGCGGGTCAGTCGTTTGATATGTGTGCGAAGATTAAGATTATGCCGTTCTGTCCGTTGGGTATATTTCTTGCTCACCACGTGGCTTGTTGCACTTAACAGAACTTTATAAACCGGCCACGCATCTGTCATATAAAAGGTAATGTTAAATTTGCTTAACAGAACCAGCAATCGTCGCAGGGTCGGGGCATTTCTCGGGCCGAAGGCGTGGGCCAGAGCACGTTTGCGGATACGGTCATAAGCATAGAACAACCACCGGGGATTGCTTTTACACCGCACGTAAGACCATTGTTCACCGTCTTCACAGTAGATAACAACCTCCGTTTCGGGGTCGATATTCTCAGCTACCTGCTTTGGCGAAATTTTTTTAAGTGCCGCAGAACCGTATTGAGGCTGATACCGAGGACCCGTGCGGTATCGCGACATCCGGAACCATTCATGGCCATATTAACAATGGTCTGGTGTGTGTCTGGTTTGGCACCGGAGTAGCTAAAATTGAGCAGAAAGGTCTTTGAACAATGCTTGCAGATGTAACGTTGGGCACCGGATGCTGAATGTCCGTTACATCGTACAGCATGAGTTTCATTGCACTGAGGGCAGACGACATCAACTTTAGCCATATGTTACATCCAAAGCGCAAAGCATACGTTATCAGCAAGTCTGCGTCACGACCATTATCTGCTGCATTGACATTTGAACGTCCTCAATATGTTTAGTGTCATAGGTATCAGGCTGTTCCAGCAACCTGATACCTCTCCAATCAAATCCTTTTTTCCTCCCCGGTTAATGCTGATATTATTTCATTTTTAGCCTTCTCCTGTTCCGCCGGACAATAAGCAAAATCAAACCAGTTTTTCACATTACTGATAACCTGCTCGTTATTGCACCCACAACATTCAAACCAGAATTTCACATTCCGTTTCAGGGAAGCCACTGCGCTAAATTCTCTTTCCATTGTTCTTCCGTTCTCTCCGATAGATGGAGGGGCATCCCCCTCCATTTAGTTTCAATAATAAGAAGTAAAGCGGTGTTTTTTTCCTTGTGCTGTTTTATAAGCAGTTTCAAAATCTTCAATTTTAATCGCTAACTCATCGCCACAATCTTTAATCTGGCGCTTAAAACACTCACCTGTAAAATCATTTAAAACAGGTGTCTTAAAGCCTACCATTGAATCTGTATATTCTGAATTAGCGCGGATTTCACGAACAGTGACAGTTTTCTTTCCATGTACAGAAAGAACCTGGTAGAAGGTAACATTGGTTTGCTCATAGCCCCAGGATGACGCAAATACATCACCGACAGTATCATTTTTAAAAGTTAATACGTTCATTAAAAGCTCCCGCCCAATTTTGGCTTTGGAAGGAAGAGAACCCATTTCCCTTTCAATAATTATATTATACCTGCATTTGCAGGTATGGCAACTATTTTTTCACTATCTTATATTCTGGATGTTGATTCGCTAACAGCAGTAAATACTCGTATTCTCCAATAGATAAAGAACGACTTGCTTTACCTGCACTTTCTTTCATTTGCCATGAATTTAACTGATAACCAAAAGTATCAGCGGCTTCTTTTAAAGAAAGGCCAGCAGCAATGCGAGCGGCTTTAACCTGTTCTGGCGTTGGTTTACTCTTCATTATTTATACCTTTCAGAAAATCCAGTAAACGCGCTTTCAAAACCTCGCCATCGAGAGCAAAAGCCTGGTCTCTGGTTAGGTTTTCATCAAATACAACTTCTCGTTTCGTTTTACCTGTTGTATATTTATTCCTTGTTTTTACGTACTTGACCACCTGTAACAGTTCATTGTTAATTACCGTTATAGTATATGAATAGTTACCCTTGTTCACTTTCACAACATTGTCAGTCATGACAGTAATTTCCTAAATTTAAAAATGACAATAGCGCACAAGGCGCTATTAATAAATTTAACACTTTTAATATGTCATACATTTATTTATTCCCTCCCAACCCTGGAACCTGGTAAATCTCTGCTGTACGTTCCTGGTTCCCTTGGTCAAAAAGCACATCTTCACAAATACCTTCCTGAGCCTCACATTCCTGTTGATAAGCTTCTTCCTTCGCTAAGCGATGCGCCCATCCTTCAGGATCTAAACCACATTGCATGTTTCCGCCTTTTCATTGCAATATTTAACCGTTTCGTTAACTTCACAAAGAGTTATATATGCACCATGTTTCTTAAAAACATCTAATACCAGCTCTGCATTAATGATGTTGTTCGCCATTTTTCCCCTTATACTCTATAATTTATTTTGTTATCGCCCCTTTCGGGGCGACTCCTTCACTTATCAAAGGTATGTATATAGTCCGGTTGTTTCGGTGAAGATATCCTGAAGTTGGTCACAATAAATCATCGTATATGATGCAATGCTTTTTAATGATGTACCTCTGGATTTAAAAAATTCCACATTGTAGGTATCTGATGGATCCAGTTCAATTTTAACAAGGTTAATACCATTACAAGCGAAATTCGATGGAAGTTTAAAAATGAGTCCACCATTTTCAAGCCAAACAAAATTTTTGGCTCCAGTCATTGTAATAAATTTATTTCCACCTAATTGATTCAAAATTTCTACAGCGATTTCTTTACTCATCTGGAACTCCCGCCCAATTTGGGCTTTGGAAGAAAGAGAAACCATTTCCCTTTCGATGATTAAATTATACCTGCACTACTGCTTTTGAAAAGAGGCGCGAACAGTGGTTACGTTCTGCCTGGTAGCTGCATCGCGCCGGGGACGTTCGCCAGTTATGGCGAACTAACCAGGCAGATTTAAGCACTCCCCCTTCCCCGCCCTGCAAAGCCCATTACAGCACTTACAACGCACAATTAGTCTTTCGCAGTTAGCGCGTGAGCTTGCGAACGGTACGCCGTGACGGTGCGTAGCATCGGCGCGGGGCGCTGTATCTGCGCGTTTGAGCGGCTGAAGCCGCGAATTACGGGGCGGGTAACTGAAACGGTCAGTGACAAAAATTCCCCCGCTTATGGGGGGAACTTGAGAAATTAGTGGCTGGATTTGCTGAGAGTGAACTGTAACCCGGCCACTGCTGCAAGTTGTGCCAGTGTTGTGATGGTCGGGTTCCCGTTCGGGGATAATGCACGGTAGATACTCTGACGGGCAAGGCCAGATTTTTTAGCGGCTTCGGAAATCCCCCCTCGCGCCTCTATTACCTGACGTAACGCAACAAGAAAACCGCCTAAGCCACCAGACTCGTTAATTTCTTCCAGGGCATTAGCAAGATAAGCGTTTGCATAATCAGGATCAGCGCGTAGTTCTTCAATCATGGCGGCGTTGTGATCAACTGCTGCCGGATAATCATTTTTGCTAATCAGCGACTTCACATTTTTGGTGGCTGTCATTTTTTTGACCTCTTTTTAAAATCTTGCAGATAACCAACGGCTTTATCTAAATCGGCTGTTTGCGTTTTTTTGTTCCCGCCAATTAGCAGGAGAATTATTTCACCATCTTCGATTGAATAATAAACCCTGTAGCCGGGACCATAATCAACTCGTAATTCCCAGACACCATCCCTTTCGAATTTATGATCTCCAAAATTACCGCCCATAGCGCGGGCAATTCTGGAATCCATTTTTAACGCAGCGGTCTGATCTTTACGTCTTAATTTTTTCATCCAGTCGGTGTATGGAACCTCACCGTTTTCTGTCTGGTATCGTTTCGCCGTGTAAGGCATCTTGCCGCCCTCGCTCCCTTAACCTGTATACATTGTCTCTTATAAGTGACAAATAGTCAATATAAACCGTCTCTTATAAGGGTCGTGACGCAGATTTATTGATAATGATGAAGAGTAAGATACCAACCGATGATCTTATCGTGCATTTCCTCTGACTTCGAAAAGCAAATTGTTCTGCGGGTCAGTCGTTTGATATGTGTGCGAAGATTAAGATTATGCCGTTCTGTCCGTTGGGTATATTTCTTGCTCACCACGTGGCTTGTTGCACTTAACAGAACTTTATAAACCGGCCACGCATCTGTCATATAAAAGGCAATGTTAAATTTGCTTAACAGAGCCAGCAATCGTCGCAGGGTCGGGGCATTTCTCGGGCCGAAGACGTGGGCCAGAGCACGTTTGCGGATACGGTCATAAGCATAGAACAACCACCGGGGATTGCTTTTACACCGCACGTAAGGCCATTGTTCACCGGCTTCACAGCAGATAACAACCTCCGTTTCGGGGTCGATATTCTCAGCTACCTGCTTTGGGGAAATTTTTTTAAGTGCCGCAGAACCGTATTGAGGCTGATACCGAGGACCCGTGCGGTATCGCGACATCCGGAACCATTCATGGCCATATTAACAATGGTCTGGTGTGTGTCTGGTTTGGCACCGGAGTAGCTAAAGTTGAGCTGAAAGGTCTTTGAACAATGCTTGCAGATGTAACGTTGGGCACCGGATGCTGAATGTCCGTTACATCGTACAGCATGAGTTTCATTGCACTGAGGGCAGACGACATCAACTTTAGCCATATGTTACATCCAAAGCGCAAAGCATACGTGATCAGCAAGTCTGCGTCACGACCTAATTTTTGGTAGAATATTTTTTGAAGTAATAGTTTATAAAATAAAAAACTCAGTCAATGATCAATAAAATCGGATGAACGTAGCGCCCTTACAGGGCG
Organism: Erwinia tracheiphila; assembly: GCF_021365465.1. NCBI lineage: Bacteria > Pseudomonadati > Pseudomonadota > Gammaproteobacteria > Enterobacterales > Erwiniaceae > Erwinia > Erwinia tracheiphila. The sequence goes on along the minus strand of NZ_CP089932.1, from coordinate 4,866,230 downwards.
AGCGTCACGGCTTCGCCGTTCCGATGCTTTGCATGGCCGGAGCACCGCTTTATACTCAGCATCATGTATATCCCGCGTCCCGCCAAACTCCTGTTCACCGTCTATGACGGCTGGAACTACTACCTCGGGAAGCACGGTGACAGCGTCAGCCAGTGGAACCGCCTCTGTGTTGAGCGCATGCTCGCCTGTGGAACCTGCGCAATGGGCGTTCGCCGCTACTGCTGTGCCTCGCCGGGCTGTACCCACTCCCGCTTCTTCTGCCAGAGCTGCAAGTCAAAGGCATGCAGCGCCTGCGGCATGAAGTCCACTGGGCAGTGGATTGCTGAGCAGCAGCACATTCTGCCCGACTGCGAATGGCAACACATCACTTTTACTATGCCACACCTGCTCTGGCCGTTCTTTAACTATAACAGGCCGCTGCTCAACGACCTGTTCCGCTGCGCCACCCGCGCCATGCTGAAGTGGGCACGTACACAGGGCATTGAGGTCGGCATATTCTGCGCCCTGCATTCCTATGGTCGCCAGCTCAATCAGCATCCGCATATCCACGTCTCCGTCATGCGGGGCGGTCTCGACGTTAAGCACCGCGTCTGGCGCAGCCTCTTCTTTAAAAAGAAGGCCGTTGAGGAAATCTGGCGTGGTGCTGTTATCCGACTGCTGCGCGACAGCTACGCCCGGATCATGCCCGGCATGGTGCCGGGTCTGGGCCACATCCGCGATGAGCGCCAGTGGCGGCGTTACCTGAAGGCACAATATGGCCGACACTGGAAGGTACACTTCGCGAAGAAGACCCGGGGAGCCTGGCACAGCGTGAAATACCTCGGCCGCTACCTGAAGCGCCCGCCGGTGTCGGCTTCCCGTCTGCGACACTACGGCGGAGGCGCGGTAGTCCACCACTACCTCGATCACCGCACGGGAAAACATAAACGCCAGACGCTGAGTCAGGAAGAGATGATCGGGCGCTATATCAGCCACATTCCGGCGCGGCATTTTAAGATGGTGCGCTACTCCGGCTTTCTGGCCAACCGAAAGCGGGGCACGCTGCTGCCAAAGGTTTACGAAGCGCTGGAGATGACGGTACGGGAAAAACCTAAACGCCCCGGGTTCGCGGTACTGATGAAAGGCTTCCTGGGCACAGATCCGTATCAGTGCATCCTCTGTAAAGGCCGGTTGCATTTTTCCGGAGCCGTGGCGGGTGAACACGCCACAAAAATGGGTTTCAGGTTGAAAATACAGCGAAGATGGCATTTTTATATCAAGACCCACACAGGTCAGCAGCAGCAATGGAGTAGACAGTGTCATTTTTCATGGTCAGGCGATATCAAAAGAAGCGATTCAATCTCCTAACCATGAACGTAGCACGCCTGTGGCGTGAGCGCCGCTACTTCGGGAGTTTGCATGACTGGCGCTGCGCTTTATACCCGGTCTTATGTATATACCCCGCCCCACTAAACTCCTCTTCACCGTCGATGACGACTGGAACCGCTACCTCGAAAAACACGGCGACAGCATCAGCCAGTGGACCCTCCTCTGTGTTGAGCGCCTGCTCGCGGGCGGGACCTGCGCCAGCCTCTTCTTCAAAAAGAAGGCCGTTGAGGAAATCTGGCGGAGCCGTTATCCACCTGCTGCGTGCCAGCTACGATCGCGTAAATTCTGGCAAGCTGTCCAACCTCGGCCATATCCGCGATGAGAAGCAGTGGAAGCGCTACCTGCAGGCGCAATATCAGCACCACTGGAAGGTCCACTTCGCCAAAAAGACCTGCGGCACTTGGCGCAGAGTAAAATACCTGGGCCGCTATCTTAAACGGCCCAGGTCGCGGCTTCGCAGTTACGCCATTACCGCGGCAGCTCGGTGATGCATCAGTACTACGACCACAACACGCAACAGCACAAACGTCAGAAACTGAGTCAGGAGGAGATGCTGTGGCGTTACGTCAGCCATATCCCGTCCCGACACTTTAAAATGGTGCGTTACTACGGCTTTTTGGCCAACCGTAAACGCTGCACGTTACTGCCAAAAGTCTACGAAGCGCTGTCGATGACGCCACGAGAAAAACCTCAGAAGCCGGGGTTCGCGGTGCTGATGAAAGTGTTCCTGGGCACCGACCCTTACCAGTGCATCCTGTGTAAGGGCCGCCTGCGTTTTGCCGGCGCCGTGGCAGGCGATCACACCACCAAAATGCTCTCTGACAGGCTGCATCGGATGGTGAAAAAATGATGGCTTCAGACCCCGGTTTTGGATAAGTGCGCCTGAAAAATGGGTTTTAGATTATAAATACAGCAAACACAGTGTTTTTACATATTATCATGCGACAGCACTCACCATATGGGAAGTTCCTTAACCATCAAGGGGATCTTTATCTGCATCCAGCTTATTGGTTTGAGTATAAACGCCGATAGATCTGCACAAACACCCCTTTTTGAGAGTGAATATTACCTACAGTGACTTCATCATTAGTCGCTCGACTTTTCCAGCACTCTGCTTCAACTTCACAAGAAGTCTGGAGTTTATATCCCTCTGATTGTAGGTAGTTCCTAATACTCCGGGTTTCAACAGTACCATAAAATTTCACAGTAAAGACATTAGCTTCAGTGCCTGTAATTCTTCCAAATTCAAATTCATAATTATTTGATAATCTTGGTATTTTTTTTAATAGCTCTGGGGTATAATATTCGTACGCCTGTTTATCTTGCTCGGTATAATATGCGCTGCTGGCAAACTCCATCCTCATATACGGCCAGCCGACAACCATCGCAATACCCGCGATGACAACCACACCTATTAGGGCGACGATCGCTTTCCTCATAATCCCATCCTGCCATTGCTGGCACCAAATATCACAAACGTCTCATCATGGCGCGGCAGAATCACGTTCCCGGACAAAAAATCGTTATAGGGGACTACTGTTCGCATAAATTGCGGTAAAAACCCTCTACGGGGACGTGAGTGCGGGAACTTTTCCGGGTCAGGGAACAATAGGGGCTGAAACGTATAATTTTTCCAGCTTCCGATTTTACCGTAGTAGTCCCAGCGTTTTAGGGCTTCTTCTTTACTCACAGGACGGAGCATGCCGAAGGGGTTCTGAACAGACACCTCGCGATAAAAACCCAACAGATCTGACACAAGATCCTCACCACTGAAACCGCTGTCCGTCACCAGATTATTAGGAAATAATCCCTGAAATGCCTCGAACTTGCGAGCCATAGTCATCATCATAGCCAGAGCAATGCTTTTCTGTTCCCAGTAAGGCCGCCCTCTACGAATGCGCCAAGTCATCACCTTACCTGATCGCAGTAATCCAAAGGGTGACGTCATTCCCTGTGCATACCTGACATCATAAAATTCATTTTTCGATGATTCACCCTGCGACATTAATCTTAAAAGTTCTCGAATGTCCGTCCCTTGGGCATGCCCCAAGTCCACCCAGCCAAGTACTTCCGTATAAACTATCCCGTACTTAGCTGTGCTTGCATCTCTACCATCAATAATTTCTGATCGCTTACTCATCCTGAATATCCCATCCCTTATTGATCACTGTGGCCTGATTTACTATAACATCCCTTTACCGCACCGCCTGTGTAGCACCAATATAGTAATGTCACTTTTCACGGCATAAAGGATCAAATCTTTTTGCTGCAAGGATAAAGTCAGCTACGTTGGCGGTAATAGCAAAAGTTCGGTGCTGTTTATCAGTCTGCTTAAGCACCTGAAGGCAGTTAGCGGTGTGCAAAAACAATCACACTGATCGTTGATAACGACATCATCCACAAGAGCCGTGAAGCTCAACGCTGGCTGAAAGCGAGCACGAAGTTCCGCGTGACTTACTCGCCGTGGGTGAGCCATGTTAAACGGTTAGCGGAGAGACAGCGACAGATTAAGGAAGAACGATCGCGTCAGCGTTAATATCATGGGCCGAGCTTATGAGCACAGGGATTAAAAATCCCCATATTTAGGTATATGTACTGATTCTCAAAGATTTTTTGTTCGTGAGACTGTAATTAAAATTGTGTAATTGCCTGTTTTTGATATGTTCACTCCAACAATGGAGACAGGCAAATTATGGACGAGAAGAAACTTAAGGCCCTTGCTGCTGAACTGGCCAAAGGCCTCAAAACTGAGGCCGGCCTTAATCAGTTTTCCCGCATGCTCACGAAGCTGACCGTTGAAACGGCACTCAATGCAGAACTGACTGACCACCTCGGGCATGAGAAAAATGCCCCTAAAACCGGTACCAATACCCGCAACGGCTACTCTTCGAAAACGCTGCTGTGCGACGACGGTGAAATCGGGCTAAACACGCCGCGCGACCGGGAAAATACCTTTGAACCTCAGCTGATTAAGAAGAATCAGACGCGTATCACGCAGATGGACAGCCAGATTTTATCCTTGTATGCCAAAGGCATGACCACGCGGGAAATCGTCGATACGTTCAAAGAGATGTACGATGCTGATGTGTCACCGGCCCTGATATCAAAAGTCACGGATGCCGTTAAAGAGCAGGTCGCCGAATGGCAGCGTGATTAACAAAGCGGTGTTCCTGGCACCGGGCATCAATACCGAAGGCCGGAAAGAGCTTCCGGGGATGTGGCTGGCTGAAAATGAAGGTGCAAAGTTCTGGCTGAACGTGCTGACGGAACTTAAAAATCGCGGCCTTCAGGACATCCTGATTGCCTGCGTGGATGGCCTGAAGGGCTTCCCGGATGCGATAAACAGCGTCTATCCGCAGACTCACATCCAGCTGTGCATCATCCACATGGTGCGTAACCGCCTGAAATACGTGGCGTGGAAGGACTACAAAGCGGTCACGGGCGGGCTGAAAACCGTTTATCAGGCACCAACAGAAGCGGCCGCACGGATGGCGCTGGCTGCGTTCGCCGAAGAATGGGATGACAAATATCCACAAATCAGCAAAAGCTGGCGTGCGCACGGGGAAAACCTCAATACGTTCTTCGGCTATCCGTCTGACATCCGAAAAGCTATCTACACCACGAATGCCATTGAGTCGCTGAACAGCGTGATCCGTGCCGCCATTAAGAAACGCAAGGTATTCCCGACGGATGACTCAGTGCGAAAGGTTATTTACCTGGCAATCCAGTCGGCATCGAAAAAATGGAGTATGCCGGTCCAGAACTGTCGGCTGGCGATGAGCCGCTTTATTATTGAGTTCGGTGACCGCCTGAGCGTTCACCTTTGACGTGGTGGCAGTTACACAGAATTATTTACAGGGTCTTGTTCGTAGTTGTTTGTGATATCCCGAACTCGGAAAACTTTCCATATCCCTGATATCCTGTTCTAAATAGGCTTCCAGGTGCTTATGTTTCCCATCCTTAATGCCTAAATAACGGATCCTAATACCGCTACACTTTAGCCAGCCCATGTTTTCCACCGGGGAATGGCCTGACGGTATCCATAAAGTGACGAACCATAATCTGCTAAACCCTTAGCTGATTATTTACTTTGACCTCCCGGATTTATCAACATGCTGAACGTATTATCTCCCCCACTAAATCATTTTTTATGCGGCCATGTCACGTAATAATGGTAAAAGCGTGCTTACAATAGCCCAATGTTTTTGACCTGTTTTCATGGAGCGGCCGATGGCAAGTCATTTTGCGCGCTGGACCCTCATTGATGCGAATATCCCTGTCTATCGGCTACCTTATGCGATCCTGGATACTGCTCAAACACTGATGGAACGCAGACAAACCAGATATCTGGCCTCGCACGCATTACTCGCAGAACAGATGTGGCGGGTTTATGGTTTCTCTCAGCTTCCTGCTCTGGCGACAACCAGCAATGGCCGTCCCTGCTTTAGCGATCCTTATCTACCGGATTTCAGCATTGCCTATGCTGGTAATATCGTGGGGGTTTTACTGGCCGAAGAACAGGGTAAAGCCGGGCTGGATATGGAGATTGTTCGCTCATACAGTCGCCACACCAGGGAACAACAGTCCCACAAGTTTTCATCAGGAGAAACAGCCTGGATTAAAGCACAGTCAGATCCCAACGAAGCGGCGATTCAATTGAGAGCGCTCCGACAAAGCGTGCTGAAACTCACCAGAGTAAAAACTTTGGAAAACAGTGAATTGCAATTACATCCCGCTTCAGGAAGATTACGTTTACTCACCTCTGACAATATTGAAATCATTTCCGATGTGGAACCCCTCATCATCTGGGCCTGTGCACTGTCTGCGGGGGATGGATTACTGCATCTTTGGGAATTTAACGGGTTGGAAAGCTGGAAGCAGCTAAAAGAAATTCAGATATCAGCGAGAAATATGGAACCACAAATGCTACACCTGACCAATCTGTACAAATAATTCCCGCCCGGAATCTCACAGGCCGGAAAAATCTGGCCTGGATAATCATTATTATCAGTGTGCGTCGATAAAAACGATTTTAAGTACAAAAAGCAGCGCCACCAACACCACACAAGGGCTGATCTCTCGACAGCGGCCGGGAAGGTTGGCCACCAGACCCATCAGAATACTGCCGCCAGCGGCAATCAGGCAGGTCGTGACAAACACCGCCTGGGTGTTCATTCCGGCAACGCCCAGAATCTGAGGATTAACAAAAACGATATAGACCATGGTCAGGAAAGTGGTAAAACCCGCAATGATTTCAGTGCGGACCGTCGTGCCATGTTCTTTTTATTTAAAGATTCGCTGTAGTAGAGCAGAATTTTGCATTATTCAATTCCAAATAATGGATAAAGGTAACGTCGACTATCCTAACCTATAACTTTTGATTTGGTAGAGAATTCGGTAATTTTTCGCAATCGATTGCGTCTGTCAGACCGGTCGCTTTTCATAGCCTGATAATGATCATTGCGCGATTAAATGCATGTCCGATTTATTTTTTTAGGTTGTTTTTAAACTAAACAGAAATTCTGGTTCACGTCGGGTCAGTATCGATATTTAAAAGAGGATTTTTATCTGCAGGAAAAAGGGTAGTGACGCAGATTTATTGATAATGATGAAGAGTAAGATACCAACCGATGATCCTATCATGCATTTCCTCTGACTTCGAAAAGCAAATTGTTCTGCGGGTCAGTCGTTTGATATGTGTGCGAAGATTAAGATTATGCCGTTCTGTCCGTTGGATATATTTCTTGCTCACCACGTGGCTTGTTGCACTTAACAGAACTTTATAAACCGGCCACGCATCTGTCATATAAAAGGCAATGTTAAATTTGCTTAACAGGGCCAGCAATCGTCGCAGGGTCGGGGCATTTCTCGGGCCGAAGACGTGGGCCAGAGCACGTTTGCGGATACGGTCATAAGCATAGAACAACCACCGGGGATTGCTTTTACACCGCACGTAAGACCATTGTTCGCCGGCTTCACAGCAGATAACAACCTCCGTTTCGGGGTCGATATTCTCAGCTACCTGCTTTGGCGAAATTTTTTTACGATACCGAGAACTCGTGCGGTATCGCGACATCCGGAACCATTCATGGCCATATTAACAATGGTCTGGTGTGTGTCTGGTTTGGCACCGGAGTAGCTAAAGTTGAGCTGAAAGGTCTTTGAACAATGCTTGCAGATGTAACGTTGGGCACCGGATGCTGAATGTCCGTTACATCGTACAGCATGAGTTTCATTGCACTGAGGGCAGACGACATCAACTTTAGCCATATGTTACATCCAAAGCGCAAAGCATACGTGTTCAGCAAGTCTGCGTCACGACCTACACGCGCTTTATTACGCGACCAGATGTGTAACTGTATTCAGAGGTATTGTTAGCAGGATCAAATCCATCCATTGCATAGGATTGTTCTGTATAAGTGTCTTTTTGTATTAATTTGCTCATTATGATTCTTCATATTTTCTTGTGTAAATTAATCATTAATAAATGATTTTTGATGACATATTTAATTTCACATACAATCCGTAATACATCTAATCAGTAACAAAGAATAATCACAGAGAAATAAAAAATATTATAAATAATTCTTTAAAATGACAATAACAACCTATAGCAGCCTGTTAATTAAAAAACCTCACAAATAAAAATGGCACTAAATAGCCACATCTAATATCACTACACTTGACATTTATTGACATGCGACAGCTACGCGCCAGCGCCACTTAGCAGAGGTAACAGCACCAATTCCTTTTCCCACAAAGACTTAAAAAAGTGCAGTACTATTCCGTGCAGCTATTTAGTCAACGCGTTAGTTTGAGTAATAAACATCAATCTGTCATAAACCAAACATTAAAAAACACACATTAAACAGTGCATTATAATTAAAAATGGTATTTTTTACGATCAGGCCTGCAATAATTAACACACCCTACAGAGGTAAAAATGATATATTTTATCTATACTATTAATAAATATAAAACACAGAGCACTCAAATAAAATACGATATCTCTGTTATTTTCCTGATGGTTATCATAGCTTTAGTTATATCTGTTTTTCACATAGTAAACACTGAATTTTTGTTACAATTTGATAACTAAAATATCAATAAGGTGAAGAAATGAGTGAAAATATTGAGATAGGCAATAACATTTTTCTCTCAGAAGAGGATAATTACTTAACAAATAAAAGCATCAAGTTACCCATCGGGGAGAAAGAAAAAAAGCTAATTAGTTATTTCCTCAGACACCCACATATTGAACTTACCAAAAAAGAACTAATCAATTCTATTTGGGAAAACCGCGCCGAAACGATCGATGATGCAAACCTGACTCAACTCATCTATAAAATACGCCGAAATTTAGCCGCAGTTAATATGAATAACTGCATTAAAACCATTCCCGGAAAAGGGTATATTTATATCCCGAGAAAGAAGAATAAAGGAGAATCAGTCCCCTTTTCATCATCGGTGAAAAAAAGAAAATCTTCTCTTTTTTATTCAATTCTTACTGTAATTACCTGCTTTATTCTGTGTTCAGCAATTTATTTCTTAGTATCACGGCATTAAAATAAAGTCGTCATAAAAGAGTAGAACGTAGCGCCCTTACAGGGCGAGCGTCACGGCTTCGCCGTTCCGATGCTTTGCATGGCCGGAGCACCGCTTTATACTCAGCATCATGTATATCCCGCGTCCCGCCAAACTCCTGTTCACCGTCTATGACGGCTGGAACTACTACCTCGGGAAGCACGGTGACAGCGTCAGCCAGTGGACCCGCCTCTGTGTTGAGCGCATGCTCGCCTGTGGAACCTGCGCAATGGGCGTTCGCCGCTACTGCTGTGCCTCGCCGGGCTGTACCCACTTCCGCTTCTTCTGCCAGAGCTGCAAGTCAAAGGCATGCAGCGCCTGCGGCATGAAGTCCACTGGGCAGTGGATTGCTGAGCAGCAGCACATTCTGCCCGACTGCGAATGGCAACAAATCACTTTTACTATGCCACACCTGCTCTGGCCGTTCTTTAACTATAACAGGCCGCTGCTCAACGACCTGTTCCGCTGCGCCACCCGCGCCATGCTGAAGTGGGCACGTACACAGGGCATTGAGGTCGGCATATTCTGCGCCCTGCATTCCTATGGTCGCCAGCTCAATCAGCATCCGCATATCCACGTCTCCGTCATGCGGGGCGGTCTCGACGTTAAGCACCGCGTCTGGCGCAGCCTCTTCTTTAAAAAGAAGGCCGTTGAGGAAATCTGGCGTGGTGCTGTTATCCGACTGCTGCGCGACAGCTACGCCCGGATCATGCCCGGCATGGTGCCGGGTCTGGGCCACATCCGCGATGAGCGCCAGTGGCGGCGTTACCTGAAGGCACAATATGGCCGACACTGGAAGGTACACTTCGCGAAGAAGACCCGGGGAGCCTGGCACAGCGTGAAATACCTCGGCCGCTACCTGAAGCGCCCGCCGGTGTCGGCTTCCCGTCTGCGACACTACGGCGGAGGCGCGGTAGTCCACCACTACCTCGATCACCGCACGGGAAAACATAAACGCCAGACGCTGAGTCAGGAAGAGATGATCGGGCGCTATATCAGCCACATTCCGGCGCGGCATTTTAAGATGGTGCGCTACTCCGGCTTTCTGGCCAACCGAAAGCGGGGCACGCTGCTGCCAAAGGTTTACGAAGCGCTGGAGATGACGGTACGGGAAAAACCTAAACGCCCCGGGTTCGCGGTACTGATGAAAGGCTTCCTGGGCACAGATCCGTATCAGTGCATCCTCTGTAAAGGCCGGTTGCATTTTTCCGGAGCCGTGGCGGGTGAACACGCCACAAAAATGGGTTTCAGGTTGAAAATACAGCGAAGATGGCATTTTTATATCAAGACCCACACAGGTCAGCAGCAGCAATGGAGTAGACAGTGTCATTTTTCATGGTCAGGCGATATCAAAAGAAGCGATTCAATCTCCTAACCATCAAGCCGCAGTACAAAAAACAGCCTTAACGTACAATAATTTCCGAAATCCAAACCAGCCTCCCTTTTTGAATGGCGGATTTTTCGGCGGTTCCGGCGTAGCCGTCCACAACTGCTGTATAGCTTGTGGGTAAGTGATAATGAAGTGCAAACGAGATGGCGAAATTACTCTTTTTGTTTATCTTTTAATTGCTTACGTATTAAAAGATAAACCAATAAATAAAAAACATTACTGTTATCCCCTTTAAAAAGTGGATAACCGAACAGCATCGGCGCAAGCGCCTCAGAAGTAGCTCCTCACGCTAAAGCGCGGGGCATTCAGATCGGAATCCCTCGAGGGATTGGACAAATCCGGCCACGCCGGATGCGTCAGCAAATATCGCTGAACGTTTTGCTTACACGCTCGTAAGCGGCTCTCACGACCCGCTAACGCGGAGATACGCCCCAACTGCGGTGACCACTCCGACCGCGCACAGAAGCCCCTGAGCCGCTTTTAGTGGGTTATGGCTTTGCAGGGTAAGGGATGGATAGGCGATCCCTTTCGATCCCTCATTGGTATCGGCGGATAATCCTCAGTGCTACCTGTCATTTCATCCTGCCGCCTTACATGCGCTGACGCACATAAATCCCCGTTCCTCAGTGGAACGAAAACTCACGCTAAACGCGAAAGCTACGCCGGAAGCCCATATTTTTCCGCTACATTGCATTTTGGTGTTATGCTACGTCTAATGAGCCGTGTTTGTTACACGGCATTTGACGCGAGGTATTTATGTCAACAACACAACGATCAACGCAAAGCGTTACTATGACCGTAGAACGTGCCTTACTCAGCCGTGCGCGCGAGGCTGGAATTAACCTCAGTGCCACTCTGACCGCAGCCTTTGACGCTGAACTACGCCAGTATGAAGCGAAAAAATGGCAGGAGGAAAACAACGAAGCGCTGGAAGCTCTTAATCGTTTTCACGATGAACATGGTTGTTTCAGCGATGAGGGCACTGTTGCAAAAATCTGGAGGTGATAAACTCATCGTCACCTTTTGCTGACGGAGCAGCACATGAATCCATTCAAAGGCCGGCATTTTCAGCGTGACATCATCCTGTGGGCAGTGCGCTGGTACTGTAAATACGGCATCAGCTATCGTGAGCTGCAGGAAATGCTGGCCGAGCGCGGTGTCAACGTTGATCACTCCACGATTTACCGCTGGGTTCAGCGTTATGCGCCTGAAATGGAAAAGCGGCTGCGCTGGTACTGGCGTAACCCTTCAGGGTTCTGCTCCTGGCATCTTGATGAAACGTATATCAGAGTTAACGGCCGATGGGCATACCTGTACCGTGCTGTTGACAGCAAAGGCCGCACCATCGATTTTTATCTTTCCCCGCGCCGTAACAGCAAAGCGGCATACCGTTTTCTGGGAAAGATTCTGAACAACGTGAAAGGCTGGCAGAGCCCCCGCCTCATCAACACCGATAAAACCCCCACCTATAGTCGCGCCCTGGCGTTACTGAAGCGGGAAGGCCGGTGTCCGCCTGATGTTGAACACCGGCAGATTAAGTACCGGAATAACGTCATTGAATGCGATCACGGCAAACTGAAACGGATAATCGGCGCCACGCTGGGATTTAAATCCATGAAAACGGCATATGCCACCATCAGGGGGATTGAAGTCATGCGGGCATTGCGTAAAGGACAGGCGGAAAACTTTTACTACGGCCATCCTCTGGGCGAGATGCGTCTGGTGAGCAGGGTTTTTGAAATTTAAGGCATTTCTGTAATACAAAAGGTACAGCATCAAGAAATTTGCAACAGTGCCCTTAAAGACGCAGGGATGACGGACGCGGCCTGTGACGCCGCGAAAATGAAGAAGGGAGATGCGGCAGAACATGCACAGCGTGTTCTGGCAGATACCCGCTGGGTGCCTGTCTGGATGCGCTCAGGGCCGTCGGCTGAAGCCGACATCCATGACCCTTCTGAATCCGATGCTGCCTGATATCGCTGTGCCGCCCCGCAGGGGCGGCAATACGATGAAATGACCCGGAAAAGTCACGATGAAAATGCAATACAGCAGAGAGTGCCTGGCACGAATGCAGCCAGACGAGTTTGAAGCCTGCCGCGAAGCGGGGGCTGAATACCGGCGTGGGCTTACCCATGCAGTCATGGCAGCGGTCGCGCTTCCCGCTACATGGATGATGAACGGTTTATACAGCGGCCTGTTTCCGGTGCAGGTGCGCTTTGCACCTGCATACGGACGTTTTCGCATGGCACTGTGCAGCCCCGGCGAAATCAGCGACCGCTGGCTGTTGTTGATGATGTCATCGGACGGTTTCAGACTGACATGTATACGCAGCCGCCCGCGCTTTGAACCGGAAACCTTCAGTGCTGCACTGAGCCTTGCTGCTGTAATGGACGGCGAAGGTTACAACGTGCGACACATTATGGACACACTCACGGGAGATGACATATGAAGACCCACGGCAACGTTATACCTCGCCACCTCGCTCTGGTGCCTCACTGCCCTTATGCCAGCGCAATTGCCCTGGCAACGGCAGAGGTGGAAGCACGCAGCCTGAGCAGGGGGACCGTTGGTGAGTCCGCCTATGCCCACGCCTTTCTGCGTCATCTCTGTGGCTGCAAAACCGTCCGCGCTGGCCACCTGCGGAGGGTGGTCCCGTTGTACGTTCCCTCCAGCCGTTCAGCCCCGCCAATGAGTGTGTGGCGTAAGGCGCTTGACGTGCTGATCGCCTCGCGGGGCGAAATATGCCCTCTGCCGCTGCCCTCAGACACGGCCAGCCTGTTGTTCCCGGCGGTCTACACCGCATGATGGAGCGGCGTGACGGAGAGTTGTTGATGCGGATACAGAAAAGGGATGCCCGTGACGTGCGCACGCGCCAGCAAAAACGCAGGCGCTATCAGAACCTGCAGGCACAGGCCCAAATCGATCTGGCCTTTCACACCCCCTCTACGGTAAGCCGTTGGTACAGCCACTGGCAGCACCGGGTAACGGACGCGAATGACCTGTCAGACTGCGTGCTGGCCTGGCTGGGCCGATTTCCAACGGGCAGGGCCATTGATCCGGACGCAATCAAAGGACAACCGTTATGGCGCATGATGTGGGAAATCCGCTGTGCAGCAAAGGAATCAAACCACGCCCGGCGCTGGGCTGACCGGCTGGCACTTCCTGACCTGTTACCGGACAAAGGACAGGAATAAAAGTGTGACTTTGTGTCACACTGTGATACATTAGGTGTAACTAATGTCACACCAGAGGCAGGTTCATGACACAGACAAAACTCAGGAAACAGGGCGGCGCGGTCGTCCTGACCATTCCCGGCGACATCGCTGCCAGGGCTGGCTGGAGCGTCGGCACGCTGCTTGACGTGGCCGCAGACGGCGACGCTGTCAGCATCCGGCCTGCCGGGCGCGTGGCGCGGGGAAGGAAAACGGTCGCACAGCTGCTTGCCGGAATTGATCAAGGCGAAATCTGTGAGTTTAACGAGGCCATAGCCGACGGGCTGCATGATCCCGCTCAGGGCAAGGAAGCTATCTGATGGTGACGCGCAGGGTGCCGCAGAAAGGTGAAATCTGGCACGTTAACGGTGACCCCGTAGAGGGCCGCGAATTCAGGGGGCCACATTACTACCTGGTCATTTCCCCACGTGAGCTGGTCGCCGCACTGGGTACGGCGGTCTGTATTCCCGTCACCAGCGGCGGCGGGGCCGCCCGTTCACAGGCCGTCACCGTGTGTCTTGACGGTAACAGCACCGACAATGGCAGGGTGACGGGCGTGGCGCTCTGCTATCAGCTTCGCTCGCTCGACCTGACCGCACGAAAGGCCAGTTATGCCGCCAGGGTAGCTCCACATATCATGGACGAAATTATTTCAATGGTGATTGACCTTATTGACCCCCGCTGAACTTCCCGGTGAGTCCTGGTTAAGGCGGTTAACGCAGATCAGGATAAAATCCCCTTAATCTGTTTTATGGCTGGCCTTGGTCTGGATATCTTTACAACAGGACACAGCAGGAAATCACGGCCCTTACGGGCCAGGGAATGCCGGTGCTGACGCACCCGCATTTTCCTCACGTGTGCTTTTATTATCCTGCCGCCAGTTGTTCTCCTCTCTCAGGCTTTTCCTGTGATTCCTTTTCTGACGTCTTCTTTTCTCTCTGTAGCCCTTTACCAGAATAACCTTTTTTTCTCACCGGGCGTCTGCCCCGTTGGGGCACCACGCTGTCATGCTATGTACAGAGCCGCTTCGCGTCTCTGCCCTGGCCCGGAAAAGACCAGGGACGTTCCGGGCCGACGGGTTTCCATCGCATGACGCAACCCCCGCAGCCAGCCGCAGGCTGGCGCATCTCACTGGCCCCGTTCCGGTGCCGCTGAGGCGCAACGACGTTTCGCGCCCGCGCGCGCCCTCGTTGCCTCGTGCCCCTGCCCATCCCTTGTGCTTTTCACCCGTCTGATGCGTTCACCGGGCTGAGAAAAGCACACCCCTTTTCTGACTCTGTCCAGGGTAAATGCACTCGCAGGCTCGCCCTGGACAGGCTCAGGGGGCGCGCTCTTTCACGCCCAGTGCGGCGAACGGCTCTCAAACGGGTGAAGGTAACAATCACAGGGAGCATCAGGCAGGTTCCCGCAAAACGTCAAGACCGCGGCCCCGACAACTCAACGGGTGATGGTTTTTAAAAGCAAAAAACAACCTATTAAGGGACATGAACATGCATACACAGAACGATATCATCAACACATCAGAATCAGCCGGAGACAGTAGCGAGGCTCTCTGTAACGATCTTAACGCACAAAGCTACACGGCGACCTATTCCCCGGATGATAACAAGTTGCGTCTGTATGCGCTGCATCGCCTTGATGATGAAACCTGGCAGCGTTTGAAAGAGGCCGGGTTTAAGTCTGCCCCGAAACAAAAACTGTTTGTTGCACCGATGTGGACTCCGGCCCGCGAGGATCTGCTGATCGGGCACTGTTGCAAATTTCTTGATGCTGTACCTTTTGTATTACAGAAATGCCTTAAATTTCAAAAACCCTGCTCACCAGACGCATCTCGCCCAGAGGATGGCCGTAGTAAAAGTTTTCCGCCTGTCCTTTACGCAATGCCCGCATGACTTCAATCCCCCTGATGGTGGCATATGCCGTTTTCATGGATTTAAATCCCAGCGTGGCGCCGATTATCCGTTTCAGTTTGCCGTGATCGCATTCAATGACGTTATTCCGGTACTTAATCTGCCGGTGTTCAACATCAGGCGGACACCGGCCTTCCCGCTTCAGTAACGCCAGGGCGCGACTATAGGTGGGGGTTTTATCGGTGTTGATGAGGCGGGGGCTCTGCCAGCCTTTCACGTTGTTCAGAATCTTTCCCAGAAAACGGTATGCCGCTTTGCTGTTACGGCGCGGGGAAAGATAAAAATCGATGGTGCGGCCTTTGCTGTCAACAGCACGGTACAGGTATGCCCATCGGCCGTTAACTCTGATATACGTTTCATCAAGATGCCAGGAGCAGAACCCTGAAGGGTTACGCCAGTACCAGCGCAGCCGCTTTTCCATTTCAGGCGCATAACGCTGAACCCAGCGGTAAATCGTGGAGTGATCAACGTTGACACCGCGCTCGGCCAGCATTTCCTGCAGCTCACGATAGCTGATGCCGTATTTACAGTACCAGCGCACTGCCCACAGGATGATGTCACGCTGAAAATGCCGTCCTTTGAATGGATTCATGTGCTGCTCCGTCAGCAAAAGGTGACGATGAGTTTATCACCTCCAGATTTTTGCAACAGTGCCTTTGTATGCGCGCTTCATGTACTTACAAAATACGCCGAAATTTGTAAGTTACATTGATAAAGGTCAAATAATGTTACGCAGTTACCGCGCTTATATCCCCTCCCGATTGGGCGAGGCTTTACGCGCAACGTCTGTAATTTTGAGCCGCTACAACTACTGAATGGTATGAGTGACTAGTGATAGTGCGAAAAATGTACTTAGCGTACCTTTCCGTACGATTGGGCTTCAGAACCCACATACAAGGAAGGGGGGTATCTGCTCTCTGCACCTTAGCAGTTCCGGCGATTCCCGATCATCGTTTCCTTTCCGTTTCGTGTCATCGCCTTACATGCCCAAAAGGGCATAAGGGCAAAAACAGGGCCGGAAAGTGGATCTTTTCGGATCATAAGTAACGCTTTTTTCCCAAATTTTTGCCACGACTCTAGTGTTGTTTTTATATTCCAGATAAATAATGTAATAACCGGAAAATCATTTAAACCTGACAGGGCTTAAAAATTCAACATATCCAACCTCAGTAAAATACCCCTGTGAGGGTATTTTGCTTAAAGTAAGAATCCATTTACTTAAATCGTCCCCATTACCATCACTTGGCTGACGAAAGGTAAATTCAGTGTTTTTATCTGTAAAAACAAAACCTCTTAAGTTAGAGCCATAACCGATATTTATTGTTTTACCATGTTTAATAACAAAATCCTTTTTGTTTTTTTTATCATAAAAACTACCAGTGACATCATCACAGACTGAAACATCATCACAATTGCTAGCAATATAAACCGTATATACAGATCCATGAAAAGAGAAATTACTATGTTCCTCGTCAATATGAGAAAAACAAAATGGTGAAAACAAAACAGATGTAAGGATAAAAATAAATTTAGTCATTTTTGTTTTCCATTCATAAGGAAAAGAAGCCTTTTCCTTCCTGGTTCGTATTTTTTTAAAAGAGGTCTACTGTTGATTAATCTCACTACTGTGCTTATATCATTACCCTCAAAATATTTCACAGTTTCAGCAAACATATTCCCTTGATATTTCATATCAACAAAGACTTCACGCAATCTATAATCTAGTTTATCCCATATTACAGAGTCATTCTTCTTGTATTTATTATAAAAACGTATCGAATCAATTAAATAATCTCGATACACTTCTTCAAATAATATTAATTGCTGTGTTTCGGTTATTTCACCAATATCATCTTTATTTTTTTTAACGAAATCAGAGGCAGTACATCCAGTTAATCCAGCGCCTTCAGATATTTTTTCAGCCTGTTTCTTTGTAATACCGGAAGATAACATTGCATGAAAAACCTCCCCTTTTGATCTTCTGCCTAAATCATAACCGCGGCCAATAGTAACACCTGAGTTATCTTTATAACAATAATGTATAATGCCGGGCCAATGTATTTCCCTACTATAAAATATGCTTTTTGGAATATTATTACCTTCAGCCCTAAATGTAAGCAGACCTTCCTTTGGCTCCAACATGTTAAACCTCATTCCATTTAATTTATGTCATTTAACAACTTAATGTATAAAAAGAATTATAACTCAATTCTAGTTCACATAATTTTTCAGGCCCGGCACCCAGCGATAAATCCAGTGCGACATTGCGCGTATCTGTTCCGATTCACCGCCCGTATCCACCAAGTCAACATTCCGGCCTTCTGCATCTGCCAGTTCCAGTCGCTTCCTGATTTTATCCAGTTCACCGCCCCAGCCTATCAGCCGCTTACCCTTCAGCGCATGTGCAAGAAGATTAACGACAGAACCATTAGCAACATAAAAATCCTTTCCCTTTTTCGTCACGTAGTCAGATGGCTTGGTGGCGTATTTCCCAACTTCAGCGGCTGCACTCGCTATCGGGTTCTCTGTCACCTCTCCGGTATCCATATCAATATGCTCACGCGCCTTTATCCGGCGAACATCCACCTGTGTTATTTCAGGCTGTCCGGTTACCTCGCGCCACAGTTCCAACCATCTGGACTGAGAAAGATAATTTCGACTGTTGACTGCTCCCCGCCGTAAACGGCGAGTATTCCCACTTCATCGCAACCTACCTAAGCCACATTAAGAAGCTTTAGGATTTACAGTCGCTCCGTGGGCTAACGCGGTCAGCCCGACCGCTTTTATATTCTTCGCGGCGTTTACGTCACGATCGTGGTTAGCCCCACATTCAGGACAGATCCACGAACGAACGTTAAGCGCCATTTTTGAAATGGTATAGCCGCAACAGCTACAGCGTTTTGAGGACGGGAAAAACTGGTCAATTGCGACCACGGATCGCCCCGCCCATTCACCCTTGTATTCAAGCTGGCGCACGAATTCGCCCCAGCTCGCGTCTGTTATCGCTTTGGATAGTTTCGGGTTGCGGATCATGTTCTTCACTTTTAGGGATTCGACGCAAACGACTTGGTTTTCGTTAATTAGTTTGCGGGACAGCTTGTGCAGGTTATCCATGCGGCAATCGGCGATTTTCGCGTGGAGCCGGGCGACCTTCAAGCGTGCTTTGGCGCGATTCCTTGAGCCTTTTTGTTTCTTGCTCAAACGGCGCTGTAGCAGTGCAAGACGTTTCGCATATTTAGCGGTGTGGCGGGGATTGCCTGTTTTGAATCCGGTATCGGTGACGAACAAATCTTTTAAACCTACATCAATGCCGACCGTTTTAGCGGAGATCGGCAGTGATACAGGTTCAAACTCGCAGAGGCACGAAACGAAGTAGCGCCCGACGGCATCTTTGCTAATGGTGATGGAGGATGGCACGGACGGTAAAGGGCGACTCCAGCGCACGTCTAAAGGCGTTTTGCTCTTTGCCATGTACAAACAGCTGTCTTTGTATTTAAACGCCGAATTCATGAAGGTAGCCGCCTGTTTATGGCGCTTGCTTTTGAATGTCGGATATTTCGCCCGACCTGCAAAGAAGTTGGCAAAAGCGGTTTGTTGATGGCGGATCGCTTGCTGGAGCGGCACGGCGGAAACATTACCTAACCATGATCTGGCATGGCTTTGATTGCTGTCAGGCGCTTATCGGCTTGTGGATAGCCGATCTTCTCCTGGCGGTCATAGTACGCATCAGTGCGCCAGCGGAGGATCAAGTTGTAGACGAAACGCACGCAGCCGAATGTTTGAGCTAAAAGCTCAACCTGATCGGGGGTCGGATAGAATCTGTATTTGTATGCGCGTTTCATGTACTTACAAAATACGCCGAAATTTGTAAGTCACATTGATAAAGGTCAAATAATGTTACGCAGTTACCGCGCTTATATCCCCGCCCGATTGGGCGAGGATATAAGCGCAACGTCTGTAAATATAGCTGCGTACTTAGACTGTGTTGGATGGGCTTTGTTGCTCGCAGGTGTAGGGTGCTGGTTCGCAGGCTGGATCGCCGTAATGGGCATCATATTTGTCGTTGGGGTGCTTTTTCTTCTTGTCGGTTCGTCCTTATAAAGTGTACTAGCTCAGACCTGATCTGACAGTTACCGGTTATTTATACAGGTGTCTGTCAGATTACATCTGGTTCAGATTTTTTTCTGCCCAGACTCGTTTACCATCAAGTAACGTGGCCATTGGCGTACGCCCGCAGCACATTTTTCCCTGATGAGTTCGCTCATTATTGTAATGCCACAACCCGTTGTCCAGATCCGTTTGCAGGCTCTCCAGGTCTTCGTATAACTTCTTACGGAACGTAACCTGATAAAAATCCTGCAAAATAGTTTTATGGAAGCGCTCGCAGATGCCGTTCGTCTGCGGAGACATCGCCTTCGTTTTTGTATGGTCGATATCGTTGATGGCCAGATACAGCTGGTAATCATGCTGCTCCACCTTACCACAGTACTCCGTTCCCCTGTCGGTCAGGATCCTCAGCATCGGCAGTCCCTGAGCCTCGTAGAACGGCAGTACGCGATCATTGAGCAGGTCTGCGGCGGTGATCGGCGTTTTACTCGTATACAGCTTGCAGTGTGCCACTTTCGAGTACGTATCCACGAACGTCTGCTGGTAGATACGACCCACACCTTTCAGATTGCCCACGTAGAAGGTGTCCTGCGACCCGAGATAACCCGGGTGAGCAGTTTCGATTTCTCCGCTGGCCTCGTCATCGTGGGCCTTCTTCTCCAGCGCTGCGATTTGAGCGTCGGTAAGCACGATGCCTTCTCTGGCGACCTTTTCCTCAAGTGCCTTCAGGCGTTTACGGAAGTTCTCCAGGTCGTGCCGTTGCCAGATGGAGCGCACGCCGCTACCGGAGATAAACACGCCTTTTTTACGCAGCTCATTACTGGTCCGGTGTTGCCCGTGGGCCGGGAACTCAACGGCATATTCAACAACAGCGCGTTCAGTGGCTTCGTCGGCGCGGTTCTTCAGGTTGGGGACGCGGCGGTTCTGGTTAATCAGCGCATCGATGCCGCCTTCAGCAGCCAGTTCCTGATAACGGTAAAACGTGTCGCGTGACACGCCCATGATCTTGCAGGCTTTTGATACGTTACCGAGTTCTTCGGCGAGATTGAGCAGGCCGGCTTTGTGTTTGATGATGGGATTGTTAGTATGAATCATGAGAGTTACCTCGCGTTTTGTTTAAGGATTAGACACCCATATCAAAACCGGTAACTCTCAACCTTTCAAGGTCCAGTGTCAGATCAAGTCGCGACTAATACATATAAAGCGACGCTTTGGCGGCCTTTTGTCTTCGACCGGAAGCTACAGCATCGCGGCAGATCTGCAAAAAAAACGCCTGGCAGGGTAGGGGATTGTCACGGCTAACGCCGTAACGCTTTTTTAGTCCTCGCTTCGCTGCGGGGCTTCCGGCGCGTTGCGCCTCCCATGCCCTTTACAGGGCATAAAAAAAGGGGCTGTTACGCCCCTGTGAAGTGAAGTTTTAAGCCTAGCGCTTTTGTGATTTTAGAAACAGTCTGGAATGATGGATTCCCTTCACCGGATAACGCCTTGTAAATTCCCTCTCTGGACATGCCAACTTCTTTAGATAGCTGACTCATGTTTCTTGCTCTGGCTATGTTACCTAATGCTTTAAAAAGGTATTTTGTATCATCTTCTTCAATTGCAGCATTAAGATATTCCTGAATATCTTCTTCATCTTCAAGAAATTCAACAACATCAAATTTTTTAAGTTCTTCTTTCATATTAAAAACCCCACTGTTTGGCTAATTGTTTTGCCTTTCTGATATCTGCCTGCTGTGTGCTTTTATCTCCACCGCAAAGCAAGAGAATAATTTTATTATTTTTGTTCCCAAAATACACACGGTAGCCTTTACCCTGATGAACTCTCAATTCAGATAAGCCATCACCAATAGGCTCTACATCTCCAAAATTCCCGTCCTCCATCCGTTCAAGTCGCATTAATATTTTTGCTTTTGCCGTTCTGTCTTTCAAAGACTTGAGCCATTTTTCAACTTCCGGCGTCCGTTTTATCTCGATCATTATCTCCCCTCCTGACAATGGTCAGTATATTACCACACGGCAATACTGTTAAACTGTAGTTAACAGATGGTTTCCCGTTATCGTTCCATTAAAAAAAGGGGCAATCGCGCCCCTTTAATTAACATTAAAACATTTCGTACCCTTGCAGGTAGTTTAGCCGGCACTGTTGCAAATTTCTTGATGCTGTACCTTTTGTATTACAGAAATGCCTTAAATTTCAAAAACCCTGCTCACCAGACGCATCTCGCCCAGAGGATGGCCGTAGTAAAAGTTTTCCGCCTGTCCTTTACGCAATGCCCGCATGACTTCAATCCCCCTGATGGTGGCATATGCCGTTTTCATGGATTTAAATCCCAGCGTGGCGCCGATTATCCGTTTCAGTTTGCCGTGATCGCATTCAATGACGTTATTCCGGTACTTAATCTGCCGGTGTTCAACATCAGGCGGACACCGGCCTTCCCGCTTCAGTAACGCCAGGGCGCGACTATAGGTGGGGGTTTTATCGGTGTTGATGAGGCGGGGGCTCTGCCAGCCTTTCACGTTGTTCAGAATCTTTCCCAGAAACCGGTATGCCGCTTTGCTGTTACGGCGCGGGGAAAGATAAAAATCGATGGTGCGGCCTTTGCTGTCAACAGCACGGTACAGGTATGCCCATCGGCCGTTAACTCTGATATACGTTTCATCAAGATGCCAGGAGCAGAACCCTGAAGGGTTACGCCAGTACCAGCGCAGCCGCTTTTCCATTATCAGGCGCATAACGCTGAACCCAGCGGTAAATCGTGGAGTGATCAACGTTGACACCGCGCTCGGCCAGCATTTCCTGCAGCTCACGATAGCTGATGCCGTATTTACAGTACCAGCGCACTGCCCACAGGATGATGTCACGCTGAAAATGCCGTCCTTTGAATGGATTCATGTGCTGCTCCGTCAGCAAAAGGTGACGATGAGTTTATCACCTCCAGATTTTTGCAACAGTGCCTAAAAAAGCCGCTGAGCGGCTTTCTTTGATGAAATAGACATCGCTATGCCATGAACACCTGTGGCCCTTTAGCATCGATGATGTTGATGATCCGCAGAGCAGCCTTATTCGGTTTGCTTTCGTTTCGCTCCCATTTGGAGACGCTTTCTACAGACATGCCGGTTGTTATAGCTAATGCGGCTTGCGACATGTTGTAGCGAGTGCGGACTTCCTTTATCTGGCTTCCGGTCATAACTCGGATCGCCGGGATATTACGGGCTGCGACCGCTGCATCAATTGCAGCTACGGTTTCATCTTTTACCACGCCTAGTTTGTTATAGCGTTCAGCCATACCTTGAATGCGTTTCAGACGTTCAGTCATCACAATTTACCTCGATCAGTTCTTTATCAGACAGAAGCTTATTTATAGTTGCCGGACTCATTGAGATAAAATCTTTTGCGATATTGCAGTAAGCATCAATTTCATCATCTTCAAGCTCTTTTCCTTTCTTTTTTGAAAGCCCACTTTTCAGATACATATCAAAAAAGAAGATGTTGTCGCCATCATTGAAAAAAACGATTGATCGTGCTCCATCTCTGGCTCCTACTCCGGGCAAGCCGAGGCGCTTTTTAAAGGTGAATTTTCCAAGTGGATCACCCGGCAGACCAGAAAAAATAGCCTTAGCCGCTCTGTCTCAAATTCAGGTGTTAAATAAATTCCCATGACACTCAATGCATCCATGTTGCCGTAAAAATTACTATAGTCCTAGTTACGGGTTTGTGCAAGTTGCATGGCATACAAACGCTGGTGAAACCCTCCTATATAATGATTTTTAGAGCAAAAATTTAAGCCGAGTGTGTCCGGTTCCTGGTTTAGCAATAGCTCTCTTCCGCTTCCTCGCTCACTAACTCGCTACGCTCGGTCGTTCGGCTGCGGCGAGCGATGTATGCTTTATCTGAATGAGCATCTTATATACCCCCATTTGACTGCTCCCCGCCGTAAACGGCGAGTATTCCCACTTCATCGCAACCTACCTAAGCCACATTAAGAAGCTTTAGGATTTACAGTCGCTCCGTGGGCTAACGCGGTCAGCCCGACCACTTTTATATTCTTCGCGGCGTTTACGTCACGATCGTGGTTAGCCCCACATTAAGGACAGATCCACGAACGAACGTTAAGCGCCATTTTTGAAATGGTATAGCCGCAACAGCTACAGCGTTTTGAGGACGGGAAAAACTGGTCAATTGCGACCACGGATCGCCCCGCCCATTCACCCTTGTATTCAAGCTGGCGCACGAATTCGCCCCAGCTCGCGTCTGTTATCGCTTTGGATAGTTTCAGGTTGCGGATCATGTTCTTCACTTTTAGGGATTCGATGCAAACGACTTGGTTTTCGTTAATTAGTTTGCGGGACAGCTTGTGCAGGTTATCCATGCGGCAATCGGCGATTTTCGCGTGGAGCCGGGCGACCTTCAAGCGTGCTTTGGCGCGATTCCTTGAGCCTTTTTGTTTCTTGCTCAAACGGCGCTGTAGCAGTGCAAGACGTTTCGCATATTTAGCGGTGTGGCGGGGATTGCCTGTTTTGAATCCGGTATCGGTGACGAACAAATCTTTTAAACCTACATCAATGCCGACCGTTTTAGCGGAGATCGGCAGTGATACAGGTTCAAACTCGCAGAGGCACGAAACGAAGTAGCGCCCGGCGGCATCTTTGCTAATGGTGATGGAGGATGGCACGGACGGTAAAGGGCGACTCCAGCGCACGTCTAAAGGCGTTTTGCTCTTTGCCATGTACAAACAGCTGTCTTTGTATTTAAATGCCGTATTCATGAAGGTAGCCGCCTGTTTATGGCGCTTGCTTTTGAATGTCGGATATTTCGCCCGACCTGCAAAGAAGTTGGCAAAAGCGGTTTGTTGATGGCGGATCGCTTGCTGGAGCGGCACGGCGGAAACATTACCTAACCATGATCTGGCATGGCTTTGATTGCTGTCAGGCGCTTATCGGCTTGTGGATAGCCGATCTTCTCCTGGCGGTCATAGTACGCATCAGTGCGCCAGCGGAGGATCAAATTGTAGACGAAACGCACGCAGCCGAATGTTTGAGCTAAAAGCTCAACCTGATCGGGGGTCGGATAGAATCTGTATTTGTATGCGTGTTTCATGTACTTACAAAATACGCCGAAATTTGTAAGTCACATTGATAAAGGTCAAATAATGTTACGCAGTTACCGCGCTTATATCCCAGCCCGATTGGGCGAGGCTTTACGCGCAACGTCTGTAAATATAGTTGTATCATGTTAAAGATATTTTTAATATTTAATCAATGAGGTATAGGTATATGAAAAGCATAACATATAATTCACATTCTCGCTTGGTGGAAATTGAAAAAACGCTCAAGCTTGAAAAGCCACGTCAAATAAACCCTTTTTTTTCATCTTTTTTGGGCGGTAAGATTCTCAAAGTTACAAATAATAATGGTAGTAGTTTTGTTATGCCTATGCCTCGCGGTGATTCCCCTATTATTGAGGGGCTGGCGGCTCGAAAAGCAGAAGCAAATTCATTTAATAAAGCTTTTTCACATTTAGTGATTAAGTGAAATTTATCTTTTGACACGTAAATCATGTGAAAATCTCCTGGATGTTTAAATTGCGCAACCAAGGTCTGTAATGAAAATAACCTCCACCATTATTCAAACACCTTTTCTATATGAGAATCATAATTCTCATACTGACATAGTAACAGAGCCCATTCTAGGTAAGTTAATAGGGGAGGGTTCTACAGCAGAAGTATTTGAAGATGTGAATGATTCATCCGCTTTATACAAAAAGTATGATCTTGCTGGTAACCATTACCATGAAGTACTGGAAATGGCAAGGAAAGAATCTGACCTTTTTAATGCTTTTTATGGCGATGATGCATCAGTTGTCATACGGCATGGCGGTGATGTATACCTCCGAATGCTACATGTGCCTGGAACTCCTCTTAGTGAAATTGATACGGCAGATATTCCTGATAACCTAGAGAGTCTTTATTTGAGGTTGATATGTGAACTGAATGAATTAGGTATAATCCATTACGATCTTAATACAGGTAATATGCTGTACGACAAAGAAAGCGAAAGATTATTCCCAATAGATTTTCGTGATATTTATAATGAATATTACTCTGCAACAAAAAATGATAAAGAGATTATCGACCGACGCTTACAAATGCGTACGAATGATTTCTATTCACTATTAAACAGAAAATATTTATAGGTAGTGGGTAGAGGATGAAGTGGTCACCATGATCAGAGAAGAATCATTCGCATGGTAAAAAAACCGGCACTGTTGCAAAAATCTGGAGGTGATAAACTCATCGTCACCTTTTGCTGACGGAGCAGCACATGAATCCATTCAAAGGCCGGCATTTTCAGCGTGACATCATCCTGTGGGCAGTGCGCTGGTACTGTAAATACGGCATCAGCTATCGTGAGCTGCAGGAAATGCTGGCCGAGCGCGGTGTCAACGTTGATCACTCCACGATTTACCGCTGGGTTCAGCGTTATGCGCCTGAAATGGAAAAGCGGCTGCGCTGGTACTGGCGTAACCCTTCAGGGTTCTGCTCCTGGCATCTTGATGAAACGTATATCAGAGTTAACGGCCGATGGGCATACCTGTACCGTGCTGTTGACAGCAAAGGCCGCACCATCGATTTTTATCTTTCCCCGCGCCGTAACAGCAAAGCGGCATACCGGTTTCTGGGAAAGATTCTGAACAACGTGAAAGGCTGGCAGAGCCCCCGCCTCATCAACACCGATAAAACCCCCACCTATAGTCGCGCCCTGGCGTTACTGAAGCGGGAAGGCCGGTGTCCGCCTGATGTTGAACACCGGCAGATTAAGTACCGGAATAACGTCATTGAATGCGATCACGGCAAACTGAAACGGATAATCGGCGCCACGCTGGGATTTAAATCCATGAAAACGGCATATGCCACCATCAGGGGGATTGAAGTCATGCGGGCATTGCGTAAAGGACAGGCGGAAAACTTTTACTACGGCCATCCTCTGGGCGAGATGCGTCTGGTGAGCAGGGTTTTTGAAATTTAAGGCATTTCTGTAATACAAAAGGTACAGCATCAAGAAATTTGCAACAGTGCCACCTTGAGTCGTATGGATGCTGCTGGCTATACTAGCACGCTGTTATTTCTTTCCCCCTGTCATTTCACCGAGCGAATCCTTTATGCGTCTTAATCCTGGTCAGCAACATGCCGTTGAATTTGTTACCGGTCCTTGTCTGGTGCTGGCCGGTGCGGGCTCAGGCAAAACGCGCGTCATTACCAACAAAATTGCTTATCTTATTCGCGAATGTGGCTATCAGGCGCGCCATATTGCTGCGGTGACCTTTACCAATAAGGCTTCGCGTGAGATGAAAGAGCGCGTGGCGCAGACCCTTGGGCGTAAAGAAGCCCGTGGTCTGATGATTTCCACATTCCACACGCTGGGGCTGGAGATTGTCAAAAAAGAGTATGCGGCGCTGGGAATGAAGTCGAATTTCTCACTGTTTGACGATCAGGATCAGCTGGCGTTGTTGAAAGAGCTGACCGAGCCGTGGCTGGAAAACGACAAAAATCTTCTTCAGCAGCTTATTTCGACCATTGGAAACTGGAAAAACGATCTGATGGACCCGTCGCGCGCGGCGGCCTCGGTTAGCTCTGAACGCGATAAGATCTTTGCACACTGTTATGGCCTTTACGATCGGCATCTGAAATCCTGCAATGTGCTGGATTTCGACGATCTTATCCTGCTACCCACCCTGCTATTTCAACGCAACGAAGAAGCGCGTGAGCGCTGGCAGCAGTGCATTCGTTATCTGCTGGTGGATGAGTATCAGGATACCAATACCAGCCAGTATGAACTGGTTAAGCTGCTGGTTGGAACACGAGCCAGATTTACCGTTGTCGGCGATGACGACCAGTCTATCTACTCCTGGCGCGGTGCCAGACCCCAGAATCTGGTGCTGTTGAAAGAGGATTTCCCTGCATTGCAGGTGATCAAGCTGGAGCAAAATTACCGCTCATCGGAACGTATTCTGAAAGCGGCCAATATTTTGATTGCCAATAATCCTCACGTATTTGAAAAG
Source organism: Erwinia tracheiphila (assembly GCF_021365465.1). Lineage (NCBI taxonomy): Bacteria > Pseudomonadati > Pseudomonadota > Gammaproteobacteria > Enterobacterales > Erwiniaceae > Erwinia > Erwinia tracheiphila. Next base: position 4,838,600 of record NZ_CP089932.1, on the reverse strand, counting down.
CGGCTGTTCTCCACGTTGGGCTATGGCGCGGAACTGAAAGTGGTGACGGCCAATCATGAAGAGCATGAAGCTGGGCGGGTTACGGGAGAGCTTATCGCTCATCACTTTATCAATAAAACGCAGTACAAAGATTACGCCATTCTTTATCGTGGTAATCACCAGTCGCGCGTGTTTGAAAAAATGCTGATGCAAAACCGCATTCCATACCGCATCTCAGGTGGCTCTTCTTTCTTCTCACGACCAGAAATCAAAGATTTACTGGCTTACCTACGTGTCCTTACCAATGAGAATGATGACAGTGCGTTTATGCGCATTGTTAACACGCCGAAGCGGGAGATTGGTCCCGCGACGTTACAAAAATTGGGTGAATGGGCGCGACAGCGTAATAACAGTCTGTTCAGCGCCAGTTTTGATTTCGGGTTGCAGCAAACCCTGACCGGACGCGGTCTCGAATCGCTCCAGCGCTTCACGGGCTGGCTGCGTGAAATTGCCGCTCTGGCAGAGCGAGAGCCGGTGAACGCCGTGCGTGATCTTATTTGCGGCATTGATTATGAAAGCTGGCTGTTTGAAACCTCAACCAGCCCGAAGGCCGCTGAAATGCGCATGAAGAACGTTAACACGCTGTTTCAGTGGATGACGGAGATGTTAGAGGGCAGCGATATTGATGAACCGATGACGCTGACGCAGGTCGTTACGCGCTTCACTTTGCGCGACATGATGGAGCGGGGTGAAAGTGATGAAGACGCGGATCAGGTGCAGCTCATGACGCTTCATGCGTCGAAAGGCCTTGAGTTCCCCTACGTGTACCTTGTGGGGATGGAGGAAGGTTTACTGCCGCATCAGAGCAGCATTGATGAGAATAATGTTGAAGAAGAACGCCGTCTGGCCTACGTAGGAATTACGCGGGCGCAAAAGGAGTTGACGTTTACGCTGTGCCGGGAACGTCGGCAGTATGGTGAGCTGGTGCGGCCTGAGCCGAGCCGTTTTTTACTGGAGCTGCCGCAGGACGACCTGCAATGGGAAACTGAACGTAAGGTGGTCAGCCCGGAGCAACGTATGCAAACCGGACAAAGCCGTGTCGCCGGACTACGGGCGATGCTGAATAAGGCAAAGAATAACGCTGTGAGTTAAGCCCGTCGTGCCGTCATACCGGCGCGATATTTGACCCTTTGCAGCAATAACCTGCCACTTTTCACTTTTCTCAATCAGATTCAATAACATTGGAGATTATTGAGACGATTTATTTATTATCTCCTCTGGAACCAGGTTGATTTTTTTACCACCTAAGTCACATTGCGACTCTAATGTGCTGCTTTCCGTCCCAGCATACATCCACAATCTACGTTCAGGACAGATTTCAGCTTCTTATGAGGATTGATCATGATGATACAAAACAGAGTGGTGGATTTGTCTGCGACGACGCTATCCCCTGCTGCGCCCAGTTCGGCTCAGGATCCGCTGAAAAAAAACCTGATCGGTTGTAGCGGTGCTGGTGCTTATTCGCCAGTTCCGAATTTGCCGATTTCGTATGGCAAACCGACATCCGCTTATTCCTTGCAATCGAACTTTGCCGGGATGAGTGGATGTCAGCCAACATTAACAAAGATTGCTGCTTTAGTGCGAGAAATCTTGCTGCAATTTCTTTCACGCCTGTTGCAAAATAACGCCTCTGCTAATGGTGTAGTGCAGCAATCATCTGGTTTGTCCCAGCAGAAAAGAAGTGGGCAAAATATGTCCAGCACAAACAACCCTGTCGATTTTTCCAAATTCTCCTTGATTCCCGTCAGCAGCTCCGGTACTGGAAATGACGCATTAACAGCGGGTGGGGTGAAGGCAACATCGCTGGTGTCGGCACCTGTAAGCAGCCGCTCCCCGGTAGAATATACCTCAGCAGGAACAACGACATCGTTTATCACGACGCCGGACAGCGTGGATGCTTCGGAAAGGGGCACTTCCAAGATTAAAGTAGTCTCTCTGGCGACCTCGACAACTTCTTCGTCCACCACGAAAACTGACACTTCAACAGATAATAAAAGTACCAGCAATAAGGCTCCGATGTTATCAACAACGCAGAGTGTGTCTGGTGCGGTTAACGGGGACGCTTCTTCTGGCTCGACGGATAAAGTGGCCTCGACTACCGCGATCTCTGCGGTTCCGGCCAGTAAGAGTAGCGGCCTTGTCGGTATGACGGGCTTTGCCAAAGCGGCGAATACCACGGGTGGCGCTGGAGGAAAGGTCGTGACCGTCTCTACGGTGGCGGAGCTTCAGAAAAGCCTGGCCGGAGATGAGCCAACCACTATCAAGCTGTCAAAAGATTTGTCCTCTGCCAATAAGGTTGTATTGAAGTTTGGTGCAAATAAGACGCTGGAAGGGACATCGGGAGGGACAGGACTCCACAATATTTATCTTGCCAGTGATAAAACTGCCGGTAACGATATTTTCCAGAATCTTAACTTCACCCATGATGATCGCTATCGTGCTAATGGCGATATCCCACTTTTTATCAGTAATGGGTCAGGTTACTGGATTGACCACAATACGTTTTCAGGTACCAAAGATAAAGATGCGACCGGACTGGATAAATTATTGTATGTAGGCGGTAAGGCAGATAATGTGACATTGAGCAATTCAGTCTTTAAGAATAATGAATATGGCGTGATTCTCGGCCAGCCGGACGATTCAGCTTCTGCAAAAGCCACCTATGGTGGTTATCCACGCATGACGATTGCGAATAATGTCTTTGATAACCTCGATGTGCGTGCGCCAGGGCTGATGCGTCAGGGCAAGTTCGATGTGTATAACAACACCATTAACAATTTCCATCTGGGTTACACTATAGCTTCCAATGCCACTGTGCTTTCACAGGCTAACTACTTCCGGGGGGGCTACGATGTGCATCATAAGAATAGTATCGCTGGGGTGCTGGACGACAAAGGCGATGCGGCGGGCTTTAAGGATATTGGCAGTAACGTCACGTTCAAACAATCCTCGTCCACTACTGACTGGGTGCCGACAGAATACAGTCGCAAGATAAAAACGCCTGAAGCGGCAAATGCTTACAATCTGGCCAATGCTGGGGCGGGTAAGGGCGGCTTCGCATGATAAGCAGGCCCGGGCCTGACAGTATTCAGTGAACGTTTAGCGTCCAGCGCACATAGCTTTGCCAGTGACGCTCCTGTTCAAGCAGTTCCGCTCTTAAAGGATGGGCGGGCAGCCAACCGGCAGGCAGTGTCACATGGAGAGCATCATTATCGGCATGAAGTTGTACGGCGGGTAAGGTGTCATCACGGCGTCGGCTGGCGAGGATAATTGCCAGCCTTAGCAGGCAGCACAGCTTTTCTGCTGTACGTGGCGGCACCGTGTTTTGCTGGCTAAACAGGGCCAGGTCGATGCTGTTTCCCTGATTTTGCAGTAAGGTAGCCAGCAGTTTTTTCTGCGCTGGAGTAAAGCCCGGAAGATCAAGGTGTCGTACAAGGTAGGCTGCATGCTGCGGCGCTTGCCTGAAGTCAACGCTGAGGCCAATTTCATGGAGCAGACAGGCGCTATTGAGCAATTCGCGACAGCGTTCATCCAGTTGCCAGCGCTGGCTCACCTGCCGGAATAGACTTTCAGCCAGCAGACGTACGCGTTCTGCCTGTTCAGCATCGATATTGAAACGCCGCTGGACATTATGCAGTGTGCGATTGCGAATATCATGTTCCGTGGGTAAATTCAGCATCCCGTAAACCATACCTTCACGTAATGCTCCGCCTGCCAGCGTCATGCTGGTAATGTTAAGTTCAACGAAAATAGCAATCAGGATTGACAGGCCGCTGGGAAAAACTAATGCCCGTTCCAGCGTCAGCCCTTCAATTTCCAACTCTTCAAGCTTTCCGCACTGGATAGCACGTTGTTTGAGCTGTTGAAGTTTGTTTAATGTGATTCGCTCGTCCATGCCCTGAGCGATCATGATTTCTTGCAGAGCCTGAACCGTGCCGGATGCGCCAACGCAAACCTGCCAGCCTTGCTCACGCAATGGGTCGACGGTTGGACGGATAATATCGCGCGCGGCCTGTTCGGCCTGGGAAAAATTATCTTTTGTCAGATAGCGGTTGCCAAAATAGCGTTCGAGCCAGGTGACGCAGCCCATTGACAGGCTAAACAGAGACGTGGTCTGTGAACCGCTGCCGGTGACCAGCTCGGTACTGCCACCGCCAATATCCACCACGAGGCGCTTATCTGAACCACCGGTGGTGTGTGCCACGCCTTGATAAATCAGGCGAGCTTCTTCTTCACCGCTGATAACATTCACCGGACAATTAAGAATCTGCTGCGCTTTTTGCAAAAAAATTGCAGCATTTGCCGCCAGACGCAATGTTGCCGTTGCGACCACGCGGATTCGTTCTGGCGGGATATCCTGTAACTGCTCGGAAAACAGGCGTAAGCACTGCCAGCCACGTTCCATCGCCTCATCAGAAAGTTGATTCTCGCTGTTAAGGCCTGCGGCCAGCCGCACTTTACGTTTGATGCGCACCAGAGTCTGGACATTGTCTGCCACTTCGCGCACTACCGACATATGAAAGCTGTTAGATCCTAAATCTATCGCAGCATAAAGCGATGATGCGCTTTGCATGGCAGTTTAACCTGAACGTTGACGATTGGCGTTGCGGGGTGCGCTGCGGCGATTATTGGTTCCACCACGACGTGGACCGTTACCTGAACGATTTCGTGTTAGCCGCTTAGGCGGCGGTAAATCATTCATGAGTGCATCGCTGTTATAACGGCTTACGCTGATACTGTGGCCGATATATTCTTCAATTGCGGGCAGATTCAGCGCGTATTCTTCGCACGCCAGGCTGATAGAGTGGCCATTTGCACCCGCACGTCCGGTACGACCAATGCGGTGAACATAGTCTTCACGGTCATCCGGCAGGTCATAGTTGAAGACGTGAGTAACTGCGGGAATATGCAGACCACGAGCTGCTACGTCAGTTGCCACCAGAATATCTACATCACCCTTGGTAAAATCATCAAGAATACGCAGGCGTTTCTTTTGAGCGACATCGCCGGTCAGCAATCCTACACGGTGACCATCAGCAGCCAGATGGCCCCAGATATCTTCACAGCGATGTCTGGTGTTAGCAAAGATAATGGCGCGTTCCGGCCATTCTTCTTCCAGCAAAGTTTGCAGAAGACGCATTTTTTCTTCGTTGGAAGGGTAAAAAAGCTCTTCTTTAATGCGGTGCCCGGTTTTCTGCTCTGGCTCAACTTCCACGTATTCGGCGTTGTTCATATTTTCAAAAGCCAGCTCGCGAACCCGGAAAGACAGCGTGGCAGAGAAAAGCATGTTGAGGCGCTGTTCAGCAGAAGGCATCAGACGGAACAACCAGCGGATATCTTTTATAAAACCGAGATCAAACATTCGGTCTGCTTCGTCAAGCACCACAACCTGGATAGCGCCTAAGTTGACGTGATTTTGTTTGGTGTAGTCGATAAGTCTGCCCGTGGTGCCAATCAGAATATCAACGCCACTTTCCAGCACTTTTAGTTGCTTATCATAGCCATTGCCGCCATAGGCCAGCCCGCATTTCAGGCCCGTCACCTGTGCCAGCGGCTCGGCGTCAGCATGGATCTGCACCGCCAGTTCACGGGTCGGCGCAAGAATCAGCGCACGTGGCTGGTTGACCTCGCGGTCTGCCACAGCCGGGCGAGAAAGAAGATGATGGAACGTTGACGTCAGAAACGCCATTGTTTTGCCAGTACCGGTTTGCGCCTGTCCCGCTATATCACGTCCTGAGAGCGTGAGAGGGAGTGCCAACGCCTGAATAGGCGTGCAATAATGAAAGCCTTTATTTTCAAGGGCCTCAATAACCTTAGGGTGCAGGGCGAAGTCGGAAAACTTCTGTTCGGTTAAGTGTGTTTTGCTCATAGTGTGGTAGAGTATCAGTTTACTATTGCTTTACGAAAGCGTATCCGGTGAAATAAAATCAAACCAGGTCGGCAAAGTTAACGCCTACCTGCCAGCCCTAATCTTTTGGAGTAAGACATGAGCAGCGATAGAATTGTTCACCTGGCCGACGACAGTTTTGAAACCGACGTATTAAAAGCAGAAGGTTTAACGCTGGTCGACTTCTGGGCAGAATGGTGTGGCCCATGCAAAATGATTGCCCCTATTCTCAATGAAGTTGCTGAAGAATACGATGGCAGACTGACAATCGCAAAACTGAATATCGACGAAAATCCAGGTACAGCACCAAAATATGGTATTCGTGGTATTCCAACCCTGCTGCTTTTCAAAAATGGTAAAGTAGTGGCGACGAAAGTTGGGGCGCTTTCCAAAGGCCAACTGAAAGAATTCCTCAACGCTAATCTGGAATAAGATTCTCTCCGGTGCCTGACAGCGAATCGGACTTGTCAGGTGCCTGCTATATTTTCGACTCACATCTGGACGTTTGTCATCAGGCATGTTAGTTTGAACTTATGTCTTTCGGGCGCGAATAAACTTTCTTGGATTTTTATGTTGAGCGCGATCTTAAAGCAGGTAAGATCAATGAATAGTGCACTTCATGCTTGCGCTTACCTGAATTTTGAATCTTAAAATTACTTCTTGTTGGACGCTGTATCTATCCTTATATTACAAAATTCAGCAACCTGACGGTTAGTATCATTAGTATTTCGGCCTCTTATCCATTACCGTCTCCTCGTTTCGGATGCACGTTTTCTTACACGTCATCGTTGGGAGACAGAATAAGAAAACTATTAGCAGGCATGGATTTTTTGCCATACCACTTACAACAAACATTTCGAGATTTCCCCCGAGTTTAAGAACCCACCATTATGAATCTTACCGAACTAAAGAATACGCCGGTTTCTGACCTGATTACCCTCGGCGAAAACATGGGGCTGGAAAACCTGGCGCGTATGCGTAAGCAGGATATAATTTTCGCCATCCTTAAACAGCATGCTAAGAGTGGCGAAGATATCTTCGGCGATGGTGTGTTGGAGATATTGCAGGATGGATTTGGATTCCTCCGTTCTGCAGACAGCTCCTACCTTGCCGGTCCAGATGATATTTACGTTTCTCCCAGCCAAATTCGCCGCTTCAACCTCCGCACTGGTGACACCATTTCCGGTAAAATTCGTCCACCGAAAGAAGGTGAGCGCTATTTTGCTTTGCTGAAGGTTAATGAAGTTAACTACGACAAACCGGAAAACGCCCGTAGCAAAATCCTGTTTGAAAACCTGACGCCACTGCATGCTAATTCACGCTTGCGTATGGAGCGTGGGAATGGTTCAACAGAAGATTTAACCGCTCGCGTGCTGGATCTGGCTTCGCCAATCGGTCGCGGTCAACGTGGACTGATCGTCGCCCCGCCAAAAGCGGGTAAAACCATGCTGCTGCAGAACATTGCACAAAGCATTGCCTACAACCATCCAGACTGTGTACTAATGGTATTGCTGATTGACGAGCGCCCGGAAGAAGTAACCGAGATGCAACGTCTGGTGAAAGGTGAAGTTATCGCCTCTACCTTTGATGAGCCGGCTTCCCGCCATGTGCAAGTTGCTGAGATGGTAATAGAAAAGGCTAAACGTCTGGTGGAGCACAAAAAAGATGTGATCATCCTGCTCGACTCCATTACCCGTCTTGCCCGTGCTTACAACACCGTTGTACCCGCTTCCGGTAAAGTTCTGACCGGTGGTGTGGATGCCAATGCCTTACACCGTCCAAAACGTTTCTTTGGTGCTGCGCGTAACGTGGAAGAGGGCGGTAGCCTGACCATCATCGCAACAGCGCTGGTTGATACCGGCTCGAAAATGGATGAAGTCATCTACGAAGAGTTTAAAGGTACGGGTAACATGGAACTGCATCTGGCGCGTAAAATCGCTGAGAAGCGTGTATTCCCGGCGATTGATTACAACCGTTCTGGTACCCGTAAAGAAGAGTTGCTCACCAGCTCGGAAGAACTGCAAAAAATGTGGATCCTTCGTAAAATCATCCACCCGATGGGCGAAATCGATGCGATGGAGTTCCTCATTAACAAGCTGGCCATGACAAAAACCAACGATGAGTTTTTTGACATGATGAAGCGTTCCTGAGGCTTTCAGTACGATCAGAAAATGGGGAAAAAGGGGGGCACCTCCTTCCATCTTCTGGGCTTTTTATCTGGAAATACTCAGAGCAACAGCAGAAAAAGCAATAAAACCCAATGAACGCCACGCACAGACGTGGTGTTTTTCTTTGGTGAGCTATACGATTACGCGACTGGAGAACAACAAGGTGCAACTCAGCATAAAAGACAGTCAGGGGCTGTTTTCATACTGAAGCACTATGGAAATCAGATTTGAGCAGATGTTAATGGCATGTAAATTGCCTAAAATTGTGCGAGATTCTTAGCAGAGAGCTGGTTAATGTGAATTTACTCAATATGAGTACGGAGCTTGCTTTAATTTTTTTGTTTTCACTCGTTTTTCTTTTCTTCGCCCGTAAAGTAGCAAAACGTATTGGCCTGGTAGATAAACCAAACTACCGCAAGCGCCACCAGGGCGTCATTCCTCTGGTGGGGGGCATCTCTGTTTTTGCTGGAATCTGTTTTGGTTTTATCATTACTAACTACTATATTCCCCATTTCCTGCTGTATCTGAGCTGTGCAGGTGTGCTTGTTCTGGTTGGCGCGCTGGATGATCGCTTTGATATCAGCGTAAAGATTCGCGCCTTCGTTCAGGCGGCAATTGCCGTGGTGATGATGAGTGTGGGCAAACTCTATTTGCTGAGTCTCGGTTATATCTTTGGTCCCTGGGAACTGGTGGTGGGGCCGTTCGGCTACGTATTAACGCTGTTTGCGGTCTGGGCCGCCATTAACGCATTTAACATGGTAGATGGCATTGACGGTCTGCTGGGTGGACTTTCCTGTGTGACCTTCCTTGCGATGGGCATCATCCTTTTGCTGGGTGGACAACAAAGTCTGGCAATGTGGTGCTTTGCCATGATCGCCGCGATTGTGCCCTATATCCTGCTAAATCTTGGCGCATTTGGTGGCCGTTACAAAGTATTTATGGGTGATGCGGGCAGTACGCTGATTGGTTTCACCATTATCTGGATCCTGCTTGAAGCAACCCAGGGTCAATATCATCCTATTACGCCGGTCACTGCGCTGTGGCTGATAGCCATTCCGCTCATGGATATGGTGGCCATCATGTACCGTCGATTAAGCAAAGGGATGAGTCCTTTTTCTGCCGATCGCCAGCATATCCATCACCTGATTATGCGGGCAGGCTTTACCTCAAAACAGGCCTGTTTTTTGATAACCCTTGCGGCAGCATTGTTGGCTGGAATTGGTGTGCTGTGCGAATCCCTGAGCTTTGTACCTGAATGGTTAATGCTGGCGTTTTACCTGGTCGCTTTTATGCTTTATGGCTACTGCATCAAACGGGCATGGCGAGTGGCGAGATTGATAAAAAGAGTAAAACGGCGATTGCGCCGGGTAAATTAGCCCCCATCGCGAGTCTGAAAAAACTCATTACCCTGAAAACAAGGAATACCAAGTATGATGCATCCTGACGTTGCAGATAACGAGCTGGATATCCGTGGGCTTTGTTGCGCGCTGTGGCACGGTAAGCGTTGGATCATCGGTGTGGCGCTCATATTTGCGCTATTGGCTTACATCTGGTCGCTGCTGGTCACGCCGCAATGGAGCACCACTGCCATCACTGATCGGCCAACGGTTAATATGATGAGTGGTTTCTATTCGCAGCAGCAATTTCTGAATAATCTTGATTCCCGAAATAACAACAATACCTTTATTGCGCCCTCGGTCAGCGATGGAGTTTATCGAGAGTTTGTCATGCAACTCTCGTCGTACGATACCCGTCGTGACTTCTGGTTGCAGTCGGATTATTACAAAAAACACCAAACTGGCAACGCCAGTAAGGACGCTATGTTACTGGATGAGCTGATTGCTGACATACAATTTCAGCCTGCTGACTCGGCCAAAAACCTCAATGATACCGTCAGGCTGGTGGCTGAAACGGCCCCTGATGCTAACAACCTGCTGCGTCAATATGTCGTTTTTGCCAACCAACGTGCCGCTGCCCATCTCAATGAAGAACTGGCGGGCGCATGGTCGGCTCGCACGGTGCAGCTGAAAGCGCAGGTTAAGCGGCAGGAGGCGGTGGCAAAAGCCATCTACGGTCGCCAGGTCAACAGTGTGCAGCAGGCATTGAAAATTTTGCAGCAACAAGGGCTTGAACAGGCGAAAAGCAATATGCCTTCTGAACAGCTACCAGACTCTGAACTGTTTTTACTGGGGCGAGCCGTGCTCCAGGCCCGGCTTGAGAATTTACAGGCCAGCGGGCCGGATTACGATATCGACTATGATCAAAATAAAGCCATGCTGAATACCCTGAATGTCGGACCGACGCTGGTGAACACGTTCAAGACCTGGCGCTATCTGCGTACGCCGGAAGAACCTGCAAAGCGCGACAGCCCGCGCTGCGTATTTTTGATGGTGATGTGGGGTGCGGTGGGTGCCTTGACTGGCGCAGGGACTGCGCTGGTGCGTCGGCGTCGCGCTTGAACGTTGGTAAATCAGGCATGACTAAACAGACGCGTGAAAGAGAGCAACAGTGAAAGTATTGACGGTATTTGGCACGCGCCCGGAAGCGATAAAAATGGCACCTCTGGTTCACGCACTCGCCCAGGACGACAAGATAGAAGCGCGGCTGTGCGTGACGGCACAGCACCGCGAGATGTTGGATCAGGTATTGCAGCTGTTTGCCATCGTGCCTGACTACGATCTCAACATTATGCGCCCCGGACAGGGCCTGACTGAGATCGCCAGCCGTATTCTCGAAGGGTTAAAAGCGGTATTTAACGAGTTTACCCCGGACGTGGTGCTGGTTCATGGCGACACCACCACCACCTTTGCTGCCGGCCTGGCCGCTTTCTATCACCGGATTCCGGTCGGCCATGTTGAGGCGGGTTTGCGCACTGGCAATCTTTATTCCCCGTGGCCGGAAGAGGCAAATCGTACACTGACCGGGCATCTTGCCTCTTATCATTTCACTCCGACCGAAACCGCAAGGCAGAATCTGCTGCGGGAGAACCTGCCGGCGGCCCGTATGTTTGTTACCGGCAATACGGTGATCGATGCCTTGTTTTGGGTACGTGACCGGGTATTAAGCGATAATGCCCTGCGAAACAGCCTGGCGGCGCGTTACCCTTTCCTCGACGCAAGCAAAAAAATGATTCTGGTCACCGGACACCGACGCGAAAGCTTTGGCGGTGGATTTGAGCGCATTTGCAGCGCCCTGGCGGAAATTGCGCATCGCCACCCTGATGCTCAGATTGTTTACCCGGTACACCTCAATCCAAATGTCAGCGAGCCAGTTAATCGTATTTTGCGGGACATCGACAACATCGTGCTTATTGAACCGCAGGAATACCTGTCGTTTGTTTACCTGATGCTACGTTCTTGGATGATCCTCACCGACTCAGGTGGTATCCAGGAAGAAGCGCCCTCGCTGGGCAAGCCGGTGCTGGTGATGCGGGACACCACTGAAAGGCCCGAAGCCGTTGAAGCAGGAACGGTCCGGCTGGTTGGCACCGACGTTAAGAAAATTGTCAGCGAGGTCACGCGCCTGCTGATGGATGAAGAAGCATATCAATCCATGAACCGTGCCCATAACCCCTATGGCGACGGACTTGCCTGCCAGCGCATTGTGCAGGCACTTAAAGATAATCGGGTTTCTTTATGAATTTCAGAACCATATCAGTAATTGGGCTGGGTTACATCGGCCTGCCTACCGCAGCAGCTTTCGCCTCACGGCAAAAAACGGTGATCGGCATCGATATCAACGCACTGGCGGTTGATACTATCAATCGCGGCGATATTCACATCATTGAACCTGACCTTGATCGGGTTGTGAAAGCAGCCGTGGAACAGGGTTGGCTGTGCGCGGCAACGCGTCCTGTGTCGGCCGACGCGTTTTTGATTGCGGTGCCAACGCCTTTTCAGGAAGGCCACCAGCCTGATTTAGCCTTTGTGAAAGCCGCTGCTGAGTCGATTGCACCCGTGCTGAAAAAAGGAGATTTGGTGATCCTTGAATCCACCTCACCCGTGGGCACCACCGAGCAGATGGCAGACTGGCTGGCGGCGGCGCGTCCTGATTTAAGCTTTCCTCAGCAGGTGGGTGAGCAGGCCGATGTCCATATTGCCTACTGTCCTGAACGCGTACTGCCGGGACGAATCATGATTGAGCTGTTCAAAAATGATCGGGTGATTGGTGGCATGAGTGATACCAGCGCAAAACTGGCCTGTGCGCTTTACAACATTTTCCTTGAAGGTGAATGTGTGGTGACCAACGCGCGTACAGCTGAGATGTGCAAGCTGACGGAAAACAGCTTTCGCGATGTCAATATCGCGTTTGCCAATGAACTGTCGCTGATTTGTGCCGAACAGCAAATCAATGTATGGGAACTGATCGCGCTGGCGAACCGCCATCCCCGTGTCAATATTCTCCAGCCGGGGCCCGGTGTGGGGGGGCACTGTATCGCGGTGGACCCGTGGTTTATCGTGGCTCAGAACCCTGCGGAAGCCCGTTTGATCCGCACCGCCCGAGAAGTTAACAATGCCAAACCGCACTGGGTGCTGGAACAGGTGAAAAACACCGTCGCGGCGTGCCTGGTTGCCAGTGATAAGCGCGCCAGCGAGCTGACCATTGCCTGCTTTGGGCTGGCATTTAAACCGAATATTGGCGATGTGCGCGAGAGCCCGGCGATGGAGGTGGCAGCAATGATTGCTGACTGGCATCCGGGCAGTACGCTGGTGGTCGAACCGAATATCCATCAGCTGCCGCAAGCGTTAATGGATAAAGCCACACTGGTGCCGCTGGACGATGCGCTTCAGCAGGCGGATGTGCTGGTGATGCTGGTGGATCATGCGCAGTTTAAAGCAACCGCCCGTGACCGCATTACCTCCCCGTGGCTGGTTGATACCAAAGGCGTCTGGCAGTGAGCCAGACATTTCCGGCACTAAAGGGGAAGTTAACGCTGCTCGACTGGGAAAATGCCTTCTTTGGCATCCATAGCGCCCTGCTGAGTCTGGACACGCACCAGCCCGCGATTGAGATGGCGCAGCTGCAGACGTATCCGCTGGTACAGGTGAAAGTGCTTTCCCAGCAGACAGCCGAGCTGGATGCGTTGAGCCGTCTGGGATTTCGCCTGATTGAGGGTGAAGCCGAGCTGGTGCTGGCAACGGGTGCTGGCGGCAGGCCGGAAGGGATACGCATCGCCAGAAAAGAGCATATCGCGGCCCTGCGCAGTGCGGCCAGTGAAGCCTTTGCCTGGAGCCGTTTTCGTGCGCCCTGGTATCAGCCCGGCGACAGCGGGCGATTTTACGCGCAGTGGGTCGATAATGCCGTGTTGGGTACTTTTGATGATCAGTGTCTTCTCGCGGTCGATGGACAGGGCGACCTGCAGGGCTTCGTGTCCCTGCGTGAATTGCCGGATGGCAGCGCGCGTGTCGGTCTGCTGGCCACGTTGCCGCATGCACAGGGGCTGGGTGTGGGACAACGTATGATAGAAGCGGCGACAGACTGGTGCCGCATCCGGCGTCTCAGCCGCCTGCATGTGGCCACCCAACTGGCCAACCTGCCAGCGCTACGACTCTACCTTCGCTGCGGTGGCGTCATTGAGCGCACCGCTTACTGGTTTTACAGGTAACCTTATGATCCCGTTTAATGCGCCACCGATCATTGGCACCGAGCTTGAATATATGCAATCTGCCATGAGCAGTGGCAAATTGTGTGGTGATGGTGGTTTCACCCGTCGCTGCCAGCAGTGGATGGAAAATAAATTTGGCAGCAATAAAGTGCTGTTGACGCCGTCCTGCACTGCCTCGCTGGAAATGGCGGCCATCCTGATCAATATTCAGCCGGGCGATGAAGTGATCATGCCCAGCTATACCTTTGTTTCCACCGCAAATGCCTTTGTACTGCGTGGAGCAACCATTGTGTTTGTCGATATCCGCCCGGACACACTCAACATTGACGAGCGACTGATTGAGGCAGCGATCACGGATAAAACCCGTGCTATCGTACCGGTTCACTATGCGGGCGTGGCATGTGAAATGGACGCAATCATGGCGCTCGCAGACAAGTATTCGCTGTGGGTGGTTGAGGATGCTGCGCAGGGCGTGATGTCCACTTACCAGGGCAAAGCGCTGGGCACGATTGGGCACATTGGCTGCTTCAGCTTTCATGAAACCAAGAACTATACGGCAGGCGGCGAAGGCGGCGCGACCCTGATTAACGCCCCGGCGCTGGTTGAGCGGGCGGAAATCATTCGTGAAAAAGGCACCAACCGCAGTCAGTTTTTCCGTGGGCAGGTGGATAAATACACCTGGCGGGATATTGGTTCAAGCTACCTGATGGCGGACCTGCAGGCTGCCTATCTGTGGGCGCAGCTGGAAGCGGCAAAGCCTGTTAATGAGCAACGTCTGCGGCTGTGGCAGAACTATTTCAATGCGCTGGAACCCATTGCTGCGACTGGCAGAATAACCTTGCCTTCGCTGCCGCCCGCGTGTCAGCACAATGCGCATATGTTCTACATAAAATTGCGCGACAATGAGGACCGTACGGCACTGATTAACTGGCTAAAGGAAGCTGAAATTCTTGCGGTGTTCCACTATATCCCGCTGCACGCGTCGCCTGCAGGTCAGCGTTTCGGTCGTTTCCACGGCACCGATCGCCACACCGGGTCTGAAAGCGAGCGTCTGCTTCGCCTGCCGCTGTTTTATAACCTTTATGACAACAATCAGAAGACGGTAATCAATTCCTTGTTGAGCTATTTTTCCTGATATGTCGCTGGCAAAAGCGTCAGTGTGGACGGCAACCTCCACGCTGGTAAAAATCGCGGCCGGACTGCTGGTGGTGAAAATGCTGGCGCTGGCCTTTGGCCCCGATGGTGTTGGCAGGGCGGGCAACTTTCGCCAGTTAATCACCGTACTGGGCGTGCTGGCGGGGGCCGGAATTTTCAACGGCGTCACCAAATACATCGCGGAATATCAGCAGCAGCCGCAGCGTTTAAGGGCTGCAACCGGTACGGCGTCGACAATAGTGTTGGTTTTTTCCTGCGTGCTGGCGGTGATTTTCCTGCTTTTCGCCGAACCCATCAGTATCGCGTTGTTTGCGCTCGGTGATTATCAGGACGTGGTGCGTATTGTTGCCTTTCTTCAGATGGGAATTGCCTGGGCTAACCTGCTGCTGGCTATCGTAAAGGGATTTCGCGATGCGCAAGGCAACGCGCTGGTGTTGATTTCCGGCAGTCTGGCGGGTGTGGCGGCATGGTTTGCCTGTTACTGGCTTGGCGGCTACGGTGGTGCGCTGGTGGGAATGGCGTTGGTGCCGGCGCTGGTGGTTATGCCTGCGGGAGTTATGCTGGTCAGGCGTGAACATTTACCGTTGCGCTTTCTTATGCCTGCGTGGGATGCAGAGGTTGCCCGTAACCTCAGTAAATTTACCCTGATGGCGCTCATTACCTCGGTGACGCTACCGGTGGCGTGGATTATGATGCGCAACCTGCTGGCCGAGCATAACGGCTGGGAGCAGGTTGGGTTCTGGCAAGGTGTGACCAGTATTTCCGATGCCTACCTGCAATTTATTACTGCCTCTTTCAGCGTTTACCTGTTACCAACATTGTCCCGGCTGACCACCAGACAGTCAATTTCGCAGGAAATCTTTCGGGCGCTGCGCTTTGTGCTGCCTGCGGTGGCGACGGTAAGCCTGGCCGTCTGGCTACTGCGCGATCTGGCGATCTGGCTGCTGTTTTCCAGCAAATTTACGGGGATGCGTGACCTCTTCATCTGGCAACTAACTGGCGATGTGTTCAAGGTAGGATCGTACGTTTTTGGCTACCTGGTGATAGCGAAAGCCTCGCTACGCTTTTATATCCTGACGGAGGTCAGCCAGTTTCTGCTGCTGACGCTGTTTGCTCGCTGGCTGATTCCACTTCACGGCACCACCGGTGCGGCACAGGCCTACATGGCCACCTACATCGCTTATTTCGCGCTGTGTTGCGGCGTATTTTTTCTTTATCGCAGACAAGTATGACGACAATGATTCATGTGCTCGGCTCCGCCATTCCCCATCATAATCAGACCGTACTGGCCTTTTTCAACGATATTCTGTCAGAGACCGTTCCCTGCTCTGAGCGTCGACAGTTTTGGGTAGTGGGAGAGGCTGCCAGCCAGTGGAACAAACTGGATATTCGCTGGTTTGCCGATAAGCAATCCGTTGCAAGAGCCGTGATGGCTCTTGCCCGCGTGGACCGCCAAATGCGTTTCTTTTTCCACGGACAGTTTAATCCTGTTTTATGGCTGGCGATGCTAACGGGCAAGCTGCGACGGTCGCAGGTTTTTTGGCATATCTGGGGCGCGGATCTGTATGAGCAGGCAGCTGGTTTGAAATTTCGTCTGTTTTATTTAATGCGTCGTCAGGCTTATCGGCATGTGGGACACGTCTTCGCCACGTGCGGCGACATTCACTATTTTCAGCAGCGCAACCCGGCGGTGCCTGCATCATTACTTTATTTTCCCACGCGTATGGCGCATATCGCCGTGCCTGCTGCACAAAAGCGTGACCGTTTGGCGATTCTGGTGGGCAATTCAGGCGACGTCAGTAATCGTCATATTCAGGCCTTACAGGACATTCACCAGCAGTTTGGTGCGGATGTTGACGTGATTGTGCCGCTGGGTTACCCGGAAAATAACGAGGCTTATATCAGTCGGGTGCGGGAGGTTGGCCAGGCGTTATTTTGCGAAGATCGACTGCATCTTTTGACTGAAAAACTCGACTTTCCGGCCTATTTACAGCTGATTGCCCGCTGTGATTTGGGCTACTTTATTTTTGAGCGTCAGCAGGGTATCGGTACGCTTTGCCTGCTCATTCAGGCCAATATCCCCTTTGTGATCAATCGTAAAAATCCCTTCTGGCAGGATTTGACCGCGCAGCAGGTCCCGGTATTATTCGCGGGCGATCCGCTGAATGTAACGGTTATCGAAGAAGCGAAGCGGCAGATGGCACTATTGGACAAAAGCGCTATTGCCTTTTTTGATCCTGCTTTTGTGGCGGGCTGGAAACAGGTGCTGGCGATGGCTGAAGGAGAAAAACCATGATACTGTCACAATTTGTCGGGCTGTTGGTGGTCTGGCTGCTGTCATTAGCAGGTATCCTGACGCTAACCTGGTGCGAGTTTCAACGAGTGCGTTTTAACTTCAACGTGTTCTTTTCCCTGCTGTTTTTGCTGACGTTTTACTCAGGCTTTCCGCTTACCGCGCTGCTGGTGTTCGGTTTTAATGTGCAGGTGGTGCCCGCGGAATTTTTACTGCGGGCGATGCTTTCGACCTCCGGTTTTTATGCAATCTATTACGTCAGTTACAAAACCCGTCTGCGGCCGGAAAGGCACGGCTCCTCACGCCCGGTTTTTAGCGTCAATCGCGTTGAGGCACATCTTACCTGGGGCATTCTGGCGCTGATTGCGCTGGGTACATTACTGATCTTTTTCAGGCATAACGGTTTTCTGTTATTCAAACTGCACAGCTACAGCCAGATATTTTCTGCGGACGTTTCCGGCGTGGCGCTTAAACGTTTTTTCTATTTCTTTATCCCGGCCATGCTGGTGATCTATTTTCTTAATCAGAACCTGCGGCGCTGGCTTTTTTTTCTGGTGGCAACGGTCGGCTTTGGCCTGCTGACCTACGCCGTCGTTGGTGGCACGCGCGCTAATATCATTATCGCTTTTGCGCTGTTTCTGTTTATTGGCATTATTCGAGGCTGGATTACGCTGTGGATGCTGGCAATGGCCGGCGTGGCGGGGGTGGTGGGAATGTTCTGGCTGGCGCTGCGGCGCTATAACCTGGACGTCAGCGGCGCGGAAGCGTTTTACACCTTTCTTTACCTGACACGTGACACCTTTTCGCCGTGGGAAAACCTGGGGCTGCTGTTACAAAACTACGACAAAATTGACTTTCAGGGGCTGGCACCCCTGGTGCGGGATTTCTACGTGTTCATTCCCGGCTGGCTGTGGCCGGATCGGCCTTCCGTGGTGCTTAACAGCGCTAACTATTTCACTTGGGAAGTCCTGAATAACCACTCGGGTTTGGCGATTTCTCCGACGCTGATTGGTTCTCTGGTCGTGATGGGCGGTGTCTGGTTTATCCCCCTCGGCGCGGTAGCCGTTGGCATGATTATCAAAGGGTTTGACTGGCTTTATCAGCTGGGGCGACGGGAATCGAGCCGCTATAAGGCGGCGGTGCTGCAGAGTTTCTGTTTTGGCGCTGTGTTTAACATGATAGTACTTACGCGCGAAGGGCTGGATGCATTTGCCTCTCGCGTGGTGTTTTTCTGCCTGATTTTTGTCGTGGCGGTGGTGGTGGCGAAGCTGCTTTTTTGGCTGCTCGACAGCGCGGGGCTAATCCGTCGTCGTAAGGTTTCGTTGCCGATACAGAACCGATCTTTTTGATTTATCGTTGTTGTGTATAAGGAATCGTTGATGGACGCCATTTCTGCTGTCTCGCAGTATCAAATCCGGGGCTTTATGCTGCTGGGGTTTAGCGACATGGCCGACATGCTGGACTATCTCTGCTCCCAGGGGGATATGAAAACCGGCATCTTGGTGGCGATTAACGCTGAGAAAGTGTTGACCGCCGAGCACCAGCCGGAGATTCATCAGCTTATCGATCGGGCGGAATATAAATATCCCGACGGTATCAGCATCGTGCGCTCCATTCGTAAAAAATATCCGCAGGCACACGTTTCCCGTATTGCCGGAGTCGACCTGTGGGAAGGGCTGATGGCGCGTGCAGGCAAGGAGGGAACACCGGTTTTTTTGATTGGTGGTAAACCAGAAATTCTGGCGCAAACGGTGGACAAACTGCGTCAACAATGGAATGTGAATATTGTCGGTTCACAGGATGGTTATTTTGCACCTGACGAGCGCAATGCCCTGTTTGCCCGCGTGGCGGCGAGCGGCGCGAAGATCGTCACCGTGGCGATGGGCTCGCCTCGGCAGGAAGTTTTTATGCAGGACTGCCAGATAACCTATCCCCAGGCTCTCTATATGGGCGTGGGAGGCACCTATGACGTTTTTACCGGACACGTAAAACGTGCACCGCTAATCTGGCAGAAAATGGGGCTGGAATGGTTGTATCGGCTGATTTTACAGCCTTCACGTTTGAGGCGGCAGCTCAGATTGCTGAAATATCTTCATTACCACTGGCGCGGTAAGCTGTAATTTTGTTTTTTGGGCACTGCCAGGGCGCTAAAAAACCGGGGTCTTGGATGACGAATTGGCCGAAAACGTCTGGACTTTATGCAGAATGCACAAAGCGTAAGCAAACTCACTTTGTTATGAAAAAAGCACTGGACAGGATCGGCTCAAATCCGTAGTATGCCCATCCGCAATGGCGCTACGCGCCCGTAGCTCAGCTGGATAGAGCGCTGCCCTCCGGAGGCAGAGGTCTCAGGTTCGAATCCTGTCGGGCGCACCATTAAGTTGTGCGCAAGAGCTGCGGTGGTGGTTTTGCCGCGTTAGTAAAAGAAGTAGCAGTAATGGTGGCTATAGCTCAGTTGGTAGAGCCCTGGATTGTGATTCCAGTTGTCGTGGGTTCGAGTCCCATTAGCCACCCCAGATTTTGAATGGTATGCGAAGATGGCGGAATTGGTAGACGCGCTAGCTTCAGGTGTTAGTGTCTTAACGGACGTGAGGGTTCAAGTCCCTCTCTTCGCACCACAAAATCAGCCACACAGAAGAAGATGTTAACGGCGAGTAGCGCAGCTTGGTAGCGCAACTGGTTTGGGACCAGTGGGTCGGAGGTTCGAATCCTCTCTCGCCGACCACCTTTCAAAACCTTGCTGAAGCAGGGTTTTTTGCTTAAAGATTAAACCGTTTAGTAAAAGCAGTATCCGGCGAGTAGCGCAGCTTGGTAGCGCAACTGGTTTGGGACCAGTGGGTCGGAGGTTCGAATCCTCTCTCGCCGACCATTTTCAGAAAAGGCCAGCCTTCAGGTTGGCCTTTTTGCATCCTGAGCCAAAAGAGGATGAGAACCTCCGAGGGAGGTTTGAGCCGAGCGCAGCGAGACAACGTTAGCATCATCCTCTCTCGCCCGGCGTTTTTATCAGCCGGCATTCCCGTTGCCCCGTCATTCCACCCCCTCGTTTATCATGCACTCCTGCTCACATTGTACGTCCGGCATAAAACAATATTGTGTTTCCGGGCATAGCCGTTTGTCTCAATTAAGAGACGTTCAATATATTGATTAATATATTATTTATTGAACTGCGTGATAAGTGTCTTCAGCTGGATACGTGGCTGAGAATTTCTGTCGCATATTTGCAACAGCAGAATGACCATAAGTGGGGTAAGGTTTCTTTATTTAGTTAAATAACAATGGATTATGTTTTCTTAAGGTGTTTTACCAATCTGGCATACGTTGTGCATTATTAAACAGGTAGATGCTCATTCCATATTTTATGTTTGCGAAAGCTTCATAAAGCCCGGAATGATGCAGAGCCCTTACGATACCTGTTGTCCAGCCGCCACTATCGTCGCAAGACCTTAATGGTACAAGGACACTACGTTGAGTCAGGTATCACCCAACTTGTCTTACCGACCTGAACGTTTACACCTGCCGGACTGGCGGGTGTTTTTTTATGGGCGATTCATCAATGCTCAAAACCCGCACTGCTCAGGTGGTGCAGTTTAAAGTCTGACTCAACCTGTGAGGCACACCTTTCTGCTGTATAAGCGTTGATTTAAATAGAGCAGTACAAAGGCAAAATCGCGTTGCAGGGCGGAATGCTTCGTGAAAAGTAATGAGAGGAAGCGGCCATGAACAGGTCACAAACCTGAAAACGTGTTTATTGGCTGTGTAAACATCGAATCCTGTCAAACAGGCCCACGAGACAACATATTGAGCTGGCAGTAAACAGCCGTCTTAAACAGCAAGCGGTATTGATTACAACTTAAGAAAATAATGTGTCGTCCGTGCTTCAAGGTCCGTAGCCGGATATACCCGGGCAGAACTAAAGCGTTTTGATAACCAAATCCGCAGGGCTTTGATTACAGTCTGAAAGCAGGTGAGTTGCCACGCAAAGAAGTTTCGGTCCGACTTGTAAAACGCACAATCAAACACGGCATGGCAACACCCCAAGGCTGATAACCCTGTTTTACAGGGTCTGGTACTCAGTGAGCCATAGCCGTTTGGGGTGTGTCAAAACCATGAAAGAAGCCTATGGCCTGTGCCGTCAGAAGACAGCAGGGCAGGAGCCTGTTGCTGACCAAGCCCACAGGGCGAGGGTTAACGCGGACAGTAAAAAGCCGGGCAATAAGCCCGGCCTGATTTTTCATAGCGGGTAAATTATGCGTTATTCTTCAGGGTCAGAAGTAGCCCGTCGCGACGCATTTCTGCGGCCTCTTCCGGCTTGTGCTGACGGTCAAGCGAATCTGCCAGCCAGGCGTAGTCAAATGCATCGGGACGCTGCCTGAGAGCTGCTCTGAACGCATCGCTGGCCTGTTGCCATTCGCCGTGTGTCATCAGCAACTGCCCAAGCGTGCTGTAAAGCAGTGGCATCGCGCCATGCTGCTTAATTTGGTGGTTCAACGTTTTTTCCAGTTGTTCTGGATTGCCGGTTTTCAGTCGGGGTATCAACAGAACCAGACGTTCGTCATAGTGACGCTTGAGGCCTGTCAAAACGATTTCCTGAGCGGTTTCATGATCGTCGCAAACGATAAGATGGTCAGCCATTGCCACCTGTAGCGCCGTATCGTGGCGGGTTTTACGGCTCTGGCTTTGCCACCAGCGCTTCAGCCCCTCACTGCCCTGTTCTGCCATCGCCTGGTTCATCAATCCCAACCAGGCCTCTTGCTGTAACGTCTGGCAATGCGCTTCATCAAAGACCTGAACCTTATTCATTGCTGGCAGAATATCCAGCAACGAATTCCAGGCACCGGTCCGCACGTAAGCCTGTTCAGCCAGGCGCAGCACTTCAGGATGGCGCGGTGCCACTTCCAGCAGGCGATCAATGCCATGACGGGCAGCATGGTCTTCATTGCGAGCAAGCTGGATACGTACCCGGGTGATCTCTACCGGCAACTGATCGTTACCGGCCAGCTCCGCCGCTCTGGCAAGATGCTGATTGGCGCGGCTCTCGTCACCACGCTGTTGTGCCGCCTCACTGGCCAGAAGGTAGTTCACCACCGGCTGTTCGGCATGATCGGCATTTTTTGATAGCAGTTTTTCAACCTGACGGTGATCCCCTTCGGCCAGCTTCATTAATGCGGCATGGGTTTGCTTGCGGGCGCGGTTACGTTTTCTGCCGAGAAACCAGCCACGCGTGCGAACGCCGGTTCTTAACAGACGCCGCAGTAGCCACTCAACCAGCAGGATGACGATCAATGTGAGGATAAGAATAATGGCAAGCCCGGTTACGCTGGTTTCAATATTCCATTGGCTGGTCTGAATCAGGACATAGCCCTGGTGACCGGCCAGTATCGGGCCGAGAACGATACCCGCCATCAGCAATAAAAAGAGTATCATAACCTTAAGCATGCTTATTCTCCCTGCTGCTGCTGTCCGGCACCGGGCTGGGCCAGCAGGTTGCGCACGCGCGTTTGCATCAGTTTGTCCAGCATTGGCTGGCTTTGCAGCGCATCCGGTAAATCCATAGCGATACTTTGCTGGCTGAGTTCCTCCAGCTGGTTGAGATAGGCCCTGGTGGCGGGATCGTGGCTATCAAACCAGGCGCGAACCCATGCTGAGACGGTATCAATAGACTGTTTATAAATCTCGTCCTGGTGGCGCGGTATCGCCTGAGCAGCAACCAGCAGCCGTGAACGGATATTTTCGCGTAGGTAGATTTCCTGGTTAGGTGCCAGAAGCGGCTCGGTGGTGGTATCGCGTCGACGGATGGTAATAAAGTCATCCATAAAGTTATGCCAGCTTTTTACCAGATTCTGCCGCCACTCACGTATTGAGGAAGAGAGCTCACTGCTGTCGGCATCCATGGGCGAGCCACTGCTGTCGTTATCTGCCAGGCGAAGATTATCGACGCCGTTAGATAGCTGATTAAGTTTCAGGATCACGCCATCGTAATCGACCTGACTGATGGCTGACAGCGAACTGATATCGTGAGTTAAGGCCCGACGCACTTCAATCAGACTGGGGTCGTTCATTTCTGCCAGACTGTTATCGGCACTTTTCAATAATGCCGTCGCCGTTGTCACATCCTGATCGATCCACAGCTTACGTCCGGCAAGCTTCACCAGATAATCTGCCTGGGCAAGAAGCCAGGTGTGCGCATCATTACCGGAAATGGTTGCCACTTTTTCTTTTAGCTGGTCGAGCTGCTGGCTCATAGCGGCCTGCTGTTGATGGGCGGTATCCAGTGCGCTGGTTTGTGCCGCGAACTGCTGCTGAAACGTTTGTTTGTTACTGACGGATTGCTGCTGCAGTTCTGCTAGCTGATTGGCCAGCGTCTGATTGGCGGCGGTCAGTGCTGCGGTCTGCTGTTTACCGTGAATATACAGCCCCACGCCCGAGGCGAGAGCAATAGCAATCGCCAGAACCGCCAGCGCGGTCGCTTTATTGCGAAGCTGGCGGTCTGGTGTTGGTGCTGAACTTTCTTCCGTCCGGGTATTCTCATCAACCAGGACAGAGGAATCTTTTTGTTCCGTCATTGTGACTTATCCCATAATTTAAATTTATTGAAGCGCCCGCAATAACGCGTTGTTATCGGCACCCTCGGCCACCCTGACCGCATTCCAACCCAATTCCCTGGCACGGGTGGCCAGACGTTCACTGACGACAATCACTTGGCAGTGCAGTAGCCATTCTTCACGATCGTTATCAGGAAACAGTGAATAAAGTTGCTCCAGCATCTCTCCGCTTGTCACCACCAGCGTGGTGATGCCGAGGCTACGCCAGCGGCGTCCTTCTGTTTCACCCTGATAATACTTTTCACAACGTTTATAGCATTCAACAAACTTTACATTAGCGCCGCGCTGTTGCAAGGTTTCGGCCAAAAGTTGACGCCCGCCATTACCGCGCAGGATCAGCGCTTGCTTCCCCGCCACCTGCTGCAAAGAAGGTAATTGTATCAACACTTCACTGGTTTCACTTTTCTCGGGCCAGGTCACGTTGCGTCCGCTGGCAGCATGGAAAGCCAGTCCGGTTGTACGACCTATAGCATAATAGTTCAGGCCAGCAGGCCAGCGCATACCAGCTTGCGCCAGTACCGCTTTTGCATAGTGAATGACGTGCTGCGAAACAATAAACACCAAATCATTGGGCTGCAACTCACTCAGCTGATTAGGTAATCTGTCCAGCTCACCGCCCGGCGTAAACTCAATGAGCGGCATGGACCATGCGTCTTTTCCCGCCTCGCGTAGGCGATTTACCAATTTTTCAGCGGCAGGCTCGGGGCGGGTTACGAGGATAGTCATTCAGGTGGGTTTCCCTGGTAAACGTCGGCAAGAATTTCACGTCCACCGTTATTAAGAAGTTCTTCCGCCAGTGAAATACCCATTTTCTCTGCGTCTTCGCGCGGGCCACGGCGTTCACCACGGATCATTGCTTTACCGTCAGGAGAACCAATCAGCCCGCGTAACCAAAGTCGATCATCCTGAAGCACTGCAAAGCTGCCAATTGGCACTTGACAGCCACCCTCAAGGCGGGTGTTCATGGCGCGCTCGGCTTTCACCCTGACGGCGGTATCGTCGTCATTCAGGGCGGCGAGTAGCGCAATCGTCTGCGCATCATCCAGGCGGCATTCAATACCCACCGCACCCTGGCCTACTGCTGGCAATGATTCTTCTGCGGGCATGGCGTGAGCTATGCGATCGGATAAGCCTAAACGTTTCAGCCCGGCGACGGCCAGAATAATGGCATCGTAATCACCGGCATCGAGTTTAGCGAGCCGCGTGCCGACGTTGCCACGCAGTGAGCGAATAATCAGGTCGGGCCGACGGGCACTGAGCTGGCACTGGCGGCGCAGGCTGGACGTGCCGACAATCGCACCCTGAGGTAGTGCATCGGCCGAGCGGTAGTGATTGGAAACAAAGGCATCCAGCGGCTCTTCCCGCTCGCAGATGGTCACAAGGCCCAGTCCTTCAGGAAACGCCACTGGCACATCCTTCATTGAATGCACGGCGATATCGGCGCGATCAGACAGCAGCGCCTGCTCAAGTTCTTTAACGAATAATCCCTTGCCGCCTACTTTTGCCAGGGGGGTGTCCAGAATCACGTCGCCTTTAGTGATCATCGGGACCAGTTCCACCCGAAGCCCTTGATGAAAGGCCATCAAACGTTGCTGAACATAGTGTGCCTGCCACAATGCAAGCGGGCTTTGCCTGGTGGCAATTCTTAATATTTTGTCTGGCATGCTGATTACCGTTTTATCGTGTAATGATTATCCTAACATTTACAGGTTGAGGCTGTCAGTTTCCACAGGTGGGAGGGCTATACGGGTGATATTCGGGCATAGCCGGAGAAAGCTGTTTTTAAAACATGGCAGGCTTTGGTGTAGCGCAACTTTCTTTACGGTCAACCCGCCAGATGTTAGATTGATCACGTTTCCAGCAGTAATTCGCACAATTATTCTTAAAACCATGCGGCGAATATGGAAAAAGGGTTATTCGTAAGCACTGGATCAATCAGGCGAGAAGTCTTGTACCTCTACATAGAGACACTGAAACAGAGACTGGATGCCATCAACCAGCTGCGCGTAGATCGTGCGCTTGCTGCCATGGTGCCTGCGTTTCAACAGGTTTACAGTCTGCTGCCAACCTTATTGCATTTTCATCATTCACTGATGCCGGGTTATCTTGAAGGTAACGTTCCACATGGCATCAGCTTCTTCACGCCTGATGAAAACCAGACGTTCTGGCTAAATGATTTACTTAAGCAAACGGATTACCGTCCCGCGCGTGCGTCAAAGGGGGAAATGCCAATCACTGGTGTTTACTCCATGGGCAGCACCTCTTCCGTCGGTCAGAATCTCACCTCAGATCTTGATATCTGGGTTTGCCATCAATCATGGCTGGATAATGAAGAACGCCTTTACCTGCATAGGAAATGTACCCTGCTGGAAAAATGGTGTGCCTCAATGGGCGTCGAAGTCAGTTTCTTCCTGATCGATGAAAATCGGTTTCGTCATAATGAAAGCGGTAGCCTCGGCGGTGAGGATTGCGGTTCGACGCAGCATATTCTGTTACTGGATGAGTTTTATCGTACCGCCGTTCGTCTGGCGGGCAAACGCATTTTGTGGAATATGGTGCCCGGCGAGGAAGAAGAGCATTACGACAACTATGTGATGTCGCTCTACCAAAAAGGTGTGCTGACACCCAATGAATGGCTGGATTTAGGTGGGCTGGATACGCTATCAGCCGAAGAATATTTTGGTGCCAGCCTGTGGCAACTTTATAAAAGCATCGACTCGCCTTACAAAGCGGTACTGAAAACATTGCTGCTGGAGGCCTATTCCTGGGAATATCCGCAGACGCGCCTTTTGGCGATGGATATTAAACAGCGCCTGCACGATGGTGAAATTGTATCTTACGGCCTCGATCCTTACTGCATGATGCTGGAAAGGGTGACACATTACCTGACCAGTATTGAAGATACTGCCCGCCTCGATCTGGTCCGCCGTTGCTTCTATCTGAAAGTACGGGAAAAACTGTCGGAGTATTGCGAAGAATCTGGCTGGCGACGTGAAATCCTCACGCAGTTGGTCAAAGAATGGGGCTGGAGCGCGGAACGCGTGGCAATCCTTGACGGGCGGGCAGGTTGGAAAATCGAGCGCGTCAGGGAAGCGCATAATGAGCTGCTCGATGCAATGATGCAAAGTTACCGTAACCTGATACGCTTTGCACGTCGTAACAATCTGAGCGTCAGTGCCAGTCCGCAGGATATTGGGGTACTGACCCGTAAACTGTACGCCGTATTTGAAGCGTTACCCGGTAAGGTGACCCTGGTGAATCCACAGATATCGCCGGACCTGTCTGAACCGAACCTGACTTTTATTCATGTGCCACAGGGCCGTGCCAATCGGGCAGGATGGTATCTTTACAACCAATCCCCTGATATGCAGTCGATTATCAGCCACCAGCCGCTGGAATATAACCGCTATCTTAACAAGCTGGTGGCATGGGCCTGGTTTAACGGGCTGCTGACCAGCAAAACCCGTCTGCATATTAAAGGCAATGAAATCTGCGATCTGGCCCGTTTGCAAGAGCTGGTGGCTGACGTCTCACAGCATTTCCCGCTGCGTTTACCCGCGCCGACGGCAAAAGCGCTTTATAGTCCGTGTGAAATCCGCCATCTGGCGATCATCGTCAATCTGGAGCACGATCCCACCGCCGCTTTCCGTAACCAGGTGGTGCATTTTGACTTTCGCAAGCTGGATGTGTTCAGCTTCGGCCAGCAGCAGGAATGCCTGATTGGCAGCATCGATTTGCTCTACCGTAATTCATGGAATGAAGTCCGCACCCTGCATTTCAGCGGCGAGCAGGCGATGATCGAAGGGCTGAGAACCATTCTGGGTAAAATGCACCAGGATGCGGCACCGCCGGATGCGGTGGAGGTGTTTTGTTACAGTCAGCATCTGCGCGGGCTGATTCGCACCCACGTCCAGCAGCTGGTTTCGGAATGCATTGAGCTTCGCCTCTCCAGTACCCGCCAGGAGCCGGGAAGGTTTAAGGCGGTGCGCGTTGCCGGTCAGACTTGGGGACTGTTCTTTGAGCGGTTGAGTGTGTCTGTGCAGAAGTTAGAGAATGCCGTCGAGTTCTACGGGGCTATCTCCAACAACAAGCTTCACGGATTATCGATAAAGGTGGAAACTGATCACGCGAAGCTGCCTGCGGTGGTAAATGGCTACGCCAGTGAGGGAATTATCCAGTTCTTTTTCGAAGATACGCAGGACGATCACGGTTTTAATATCTACATTCTTGATGAAACCAACAGAGTGGAGATTTATCACCATTGTGAAGGAAGCAAAGAGGAGTTGGTGCGCGATGTCAGCCGCTTTTACTCTTCATCACATGATCGCTTTACCTATGGTTCCAGTTTCACCAATTTTAATCTTCCGCAGTTTTATCAAATCGTGCAGGCTGACGGTCGTTCTCAGGTCATTGCGTTCCGCAGTCAGACGCTGGCGCAGCTTTGCGCCACCCTGCCAGAAAACAATCCTGACACTGATCTCAATCAGCACTACCAGATGCACTGAGCGTCGTGCTGCCTGAGAGGGTTATGCCTGCCCTGCAAGCGGAGCTTATTCATCCTGTCATGCCCAATCACTTTAAGTGGTATAGGTTCATCGCTATGCAATCGCCATTTCCTGTTGCTTTTGGCACTTCACCTGCGATGATAGACAACCAACAGGCATCAATAATGAGCAGAACAAGCATGAACAGAACGATTTACCGGATGGCGCTGTTGCTGGCTGTAACCAGCCTTGCCGGATGTGGACTTAAAGGACCGCTCTATTTCCCTCCGCCGGAACAACCGCAAAAACAAACATCGACTGGCAGTAAATCGTCGGCCACAAAAGCGCAGCAGCCAGCGGCGACGGCCACAGGTTCGGACCACTCAGCGGCTCAGTAATGATAAAGCAGCCTTCGGAGCCAAAAATGCAGTTCTCCAAGATGCACGGTCTGGGCAATGACTTTATGGTGGTTGACGCCGTGACGCAAAACGTCTATTTCTCCCCCGAACTGATCCGCCGCCTCGCGGATCGCCATCTGGGGATCGGTTTTGATCAACTTCTTATCGTCGAACCACCTTACGATCCTGACCTCGATTTTCACTATCGCATTTTTAATGCTGATGGCAGCGAAGTGGCGCAGTGTGGCAATGGTGCGCGATGTTTCGCGCGTTTTGTGCGTCTGAAAGGGTTGACCAACAAAAGTGATATTCACGTCAGCACGCATACGGGGCGTATGGTTCTTAGCGTGACGGAAGATGAGCTGGTGTGCGTCAATATGGGGGAACCCAATTTTGAGCCGCAGCAGGTGCCATTTCGGGCGAACAAAGCTGAAAACCTGTATCTGATGCGTGCGGCTGAACAGACGGTGATGTGCGGCGTGGTCTCAATGGGCAATCCACACTGCGTATTGCAAGTGGATAGCGTGCAAGCCGCCCAGGTTGAAACCCTGGGACCCGTTCTGGAAAGTCATGAGCGTTTTCCGGAGCGGGTGAACGTTGGCTTTATGGAAGTGGTTAGCCGCGAGTATATCCGGCTGCGCGTCTACGAGCGCGGCGCGGGTGAAACCCAGGCCTGCGGTAGCGGAGCCTGTGCCGCCGTTGCGGTGGGAATCCAGCAGGCGCAGCTGGCGGAAAAAGTCCGTGTTGATCTGCCCGGCGGCAGACTGGACATCGCCTGGAAAGGCGCGGGTCAGCCGCTGTACATGACCGGTCCCGCCACGCACGTTTATGACGGATTTATTCATTTATGAAAAATGTCGGAGAACAGCAGGCAAGGGGCATGCTGCTGGACGACAGTGTCGTCAGCGACTATCTGCTGCAAAATCCAGACTTCTTTATTCGTAATGCGCGTCAGGTTGAGCAAATGCAGGTACCGCATCCGGTGCGTGGTACTGTCTCTTTGGTGGAGTGGCAGCTTGGTCGCCAGCGTCATCATATTGCTCAACTTGAAGAAGAGATCACCCTGCTGATGGAGCAGGCCAGCGCCAACCAGCAGCTGTTTGAGCGCTTATTATCCTTGCAGGCTCGTCTGGCTGAGGCTTCCAGCCTGCATGATATGCTGAATCGTTTGCATCGCTGGGCGCGCGAGCTGGGCCTGGCAGGTGCCAATTTGCGGCTGTTCAGCGACAAATGGCGCATTGGTGCCCCCTCGGATTTCACCCAGCTGGCTCTGCCAGGTCAGGCCTTTGAGCCAGTGCGCATTCAGCGTCTGGGCAAAAAGCGCCACTATCTGGGCAACCTCAATGGCCCCGAACTGCTACTGCTGTTGCCCCAGGCCAGAGCGATTGGTTCTGTTGCTCTGTCGCTAATGGGTGAACAGGGGGATCTGGGCGTGCTGATTTTCAGCAGCCGCGACAATCAGCATTATCAGCCCGGCATGGGCACCGTGCTGCTACAGCATCTGTCGCTAATGCTGCCGGAGCTGCTGTTACGTTGGGTTGAGCGCGCATGAGCATTTGCTCTCCTCTCACCTCAGCCGTGCAGGGCTTTCTGCGTTATCTCAGGGTTGAGCGTCAGCTCAGTCCGCTGACGCAGAGCAACTATCAACGCCAGCTTACCGCCTGTGTTCTGCTACTGGATGAGATGAAGCTTTCTGCCTGGGATAAGCTGGATGCGGCCCAGGTTCGCTCGCTGGCTGCCCGCAGCCGCCGTGCCGGATTAAAATCCGCCAGTCTGGCCCTGCGGCTCTCCGCGTTACGCAGCTTTCTTGACTGGCAGATAAGTCAGGGTGCGCTGAAGGCGAACCCGGCCAGAAGCGTTGCCACGCCGCGCGCGCCGCGCCATCTGCCCAAAAATATTGATGTGGATGAGGTCAACCGTCTGCTGGAGATCGATATCAACGATCCTCTTGCGGTGCGCGACAGGGCGATGCTGGAAATCATGTATGGTGCCGGCCTGCGTCTTTCGGAACTGGTCGGCATTGATACCGGGCATCTCGATCTGGCTTCCGGCGAAGTCTGGGTGGTCGGTAAAGGCAGTAAAGAACGCCGCCTGCCAATTGGCCGCACGGCGGTGCAGTGGGTAGAGCACTGGCTGGAAATGCGCGCGCTGTTTGCACCAAAGGACAATGCGGTGTTTCTCTCAAAACAGGGCAAACGCATCTCGCAGCGCAATGTGCAAAAGCGCTTTGCCGAATGGGGAGTAAAGCAGGGGGTTTCCAGCCATATTCATCCCCATAAGTTGCGCCACTCCTTTGCCACTCATTTGCTGGAATCCAGCGGCGATTTACGCGCCGTTCAGGAGCTGCTGGGCCATGCCAGCCTCAGCACCACGCAAATCTATACCCATCTTGATTTCCAACATCTGGCATCGGTTTACGATGCTGCTCATCCCCGTGCGAAACGAGGAAAATCCTGATGCACTTTTACCGCCCGCTGCGGCCCATTGCCGCAATGACGTTTGACCTGGATGACACGTTGTACGACAACCGTACGGTGATTTGCCGTACCACGAAGGAATCCCACACTTTTCTCCAGTCATATCATCCGGCGCTGCGCGATTTCAGCCTGCAACACTATCAGCAATTGCGTGACGGCCTGTGTAAGCAGGAGCCGGAGATTTATCATGACGTCACCGAATGGCGGCGTCGTACGGTTGAACTGGCGATGTTAAATGCGGGTCTCAGCAGCCAGCAGTCTTACGAAGGATCGTACAAGGTGATGGCCCACTTTTCTTACTGGCGAAGCCAGGTTGAGGTGCCGGATGATACGCACAGCACCCTGAACGCCCTTGCAGGGCGTGTCCCTCTGGTTGCGATCACCAATGGTAATGCACAGCCGCATCGGTTCGGCCTGGATAAATACTTCCAGTTTATTTTACGCGCCGGGCCGGATGGCCGTGCCAAGCCTTTTCACGATATGTATCATCTGGCCGCCTCGCGTCTGAAGCTGTCGCCGCAGCAGATTTTGCACATTGGCGATGATCTGACCACGGATGTGGCTGGTTCTGTACGCAGTGGCATGCAGGCCTGCTGGATTAATCTGCACAAAGGTAACCTGATGCACATTGCCGACAGCCGCCTGTTGCCTACACTTGAAATTTCGCGGTTGGCATCGTTAACTGCGCTGGTATAATGTGCTGGTTAAATATCCAGCGGAGTAACATCACTCTCCCATTTATCGACGGTGCCTATGGACGTTTCTGACCTGCTCGACAGCCTGAATGACAAACAGCGCGATGCCGTTGCCGCGCCGCGTAGCAACCTGTTAGTGCTGGCGGGCGCAGGCAGTGGCAAAACTCGCGTACTGGTCCACCGCATCGCCTGGCTGCTGGCGGTGGAGAACTGCTCTCCCTCGTCCATTATGGCGGTGACCTTTACCAACAAGGCCGCGGCTGAAATGCGCCATCGCATCGGTCAGCTGGTTGGCACCAGTCAGGGTGGCATGTGGATTGGCACTTTCCACGGGCTGGCTCATCGCCTGCTGCGTGCGCACCATCTTGATGCTGGTCTGCCGCAGGATTTCCAGATTCTTGATACGGAAGACCAGCTGCGCTTGTTAAAGCGCCTGATAAAAGCGATGAACCTTGATGAGAAACAGTGGCCAGCGCGTCAGGCCATGTGGTACATCGGCGGTAAAAAAGATGAAGGCCTGCGGCCAAAACATATCGAAAGCTACGGCAATCCGGTCGAGCAGATCTGGCTGCGAATTTATCAGGCGTACCAGGAAGCCTGTGACCGCGCCGGGCTGGTGGATTTTGCCGAGCTGCTGCTGCGCGCCCATGAGCTGTGGCTGAATAAACCACATATTCTCAATCATTACCGCGAGCGCTTCAGCAATATTCTGGTGGACGAATTCCAGGACACCAACAACATCCAGTACGCATGGATTCGGCTGCTGGCTGGCGAAACGGGCAACGTGATTATTGTTGGCGATGATGACCAGTCGATTTATGGCTGGCGCGGTGCGCAGGTGGAAAACATTCAGCGCTTTCTCAATGATTTCAACGGCGCGCAGACCATCCGTCTTGAGCAGAACTACCGCTCGACCAATAACATTCTTAAGGCCGCTAACGCCTTGATCTCGAATAACAACGGACGACTGGGCAAAGAGCTGTGGACCGATGGCAGCGACGGCGAGCCGATTGCTCTCTATTGCGCGTTTAACGAGCTGGATGAAGCGCGTTTCGTGGTTAACCGCATCAAAGTGTGGATGGAAAACGGCGGCGCGCTGAATGATTGCGCCATCCTTTATCGCAGTAACGCTCAGTCGCGTGTGCTGGAGGAGGCACTGCTGCAAACCAGCATGCCTTATCGCATCTACGGCGGAATGCGCTTCTTTGAACGCCAGGAAATCAAAGACGCGTTGGCTTACTTGCGGCTGATTGCTAACCGCAATGACGATGCCGCCTTCGAGCGGGTGGTTAATACGCCCGTGCGGGGTATTGGTGATCGCACTCTGGACGTGGTGCGCCAGACGGCGCGTGAGCGTAAGTTAACGCTATGGCAAACCGCGCGCGCCTTGCTACAGGAGAAAGTGCTGGCTGGCCGTGCCGCCGCGGCACTGCAACGTTTCACTG
Organism: Erwinia tracheiphila; assembly: GCF_021365465.1. Classification (NCBI taxonomy): domain Bacteria; kingdom Pseudomonadati; phylum Pseudomonadota; class Gammaproteobacteria; order Enterobacterales; family Erwiniaceae; genus Erwinia; species Erwinia tracheiphila. The sequence goes on along the minus strand of NZ_CP089932.1, from coordinate 4,805,352 downwards.
AACTGGTGGATTCTCTTGCATATGAAACCAGCGAGCTGCCGCTGCACGTGCAAACCGATCGGGTGATCAAGGATTCCGGCCTGTGGCTGATGTATGAGCAGGAGAAAGGCGAAAAAGGTCAGGCCCGCATCGAAAACCTTGAGGAGCTGGTTAACGCCACGCGGCAGTATAGCTATCAGGACGAAGACGAAGATTTAATGCCGCTGCAGGCGTTTCTGTCCCATGCCGCGCTGGAGGCGGGGGAAGGTCAGGCGGATAAATGGCAGGACGCGGTGCAGCTGATGACGCTGCACTCGGCGAAAGGCCTTGAATTTATGCAGGTGTTTATCGTTGGTATGGAAGAGGGCATGTTCCCAAGCCAGATGTCGCTGGAAGAAGGCGACAGGCTGGAAGAAGAGCGCCGTCTCGCCTATGTCGGCGTCACTCGTGCGATGCAAAAACTGACCCTGACCTATGCTGAAACCCGCCGCCTGTACGGTAAAGAGGTGTATCACCGTCCGTCGCGCTTTGTTGGGGAACTGCCGGAAGAATGCGTGGAAGAAGTACGCCTGCGGGCCAGCATCAGCCGCCCGGTCAGCCATCAGCGCATGGGTACCCCCATTGCGAAGAACGACAGCGGCTTTTCGCTGGGCCAGCGTGTGCGCCATTCCTCATTTGGTGAGGGTACCATTGTTAATCTGGAAGGCAGCGGCGAACACAGCCGTTTGCAGGTGGCTTTTCAGAGGCAGGGGATTAAATGGCTGGTGGCTGCCTATGCGAAGCTGGAAGCGGTCTGAGTCATGATGCTGGCGACATCCTGTGCGATTGACGTTCTGTGCCTCATGCCGGGTGCCTGATTGCATAGCCAGACTTAACCGTGGCAGTGCAGGTGAGATGGCTTAACATGATGTGACGCGAGAGCGGCGTCAGCCTGGTCTGTCCACCCGCGAAGGCGACAAAGCATGGCGAGCAGTGCTCTCAGTGTTTCGGTTTGTTCTGCCAGGTTACCGACGACGCGCTGATTAATGCGGTGAGCGCAAACGGTAAATGTGAGCGCCGCGCGTCGGTAACCTGGCCAGTAAAATTATTTCAGGTAGCGATCACCCGGCTGTGCGCGTGCGTACCACGCTATCACTTCCGCCGTTCCGGCTCCGTCCTCTGGCGGTGCCCAGTGCATGCAGTCCTCTTCCGTCAGCGCCTGGTAAGGGCCATGCTTCACTTCAAAAATCACCCCGCCTTTATCCAGTGAAAGCACCGCGTGCCAGGTAAATGCTGGCATTTCCTGTAGTACCACCTCTTCGCCCAGCACGGTGCGATCGGTCACTTCACCCGCATCATTAAACTGCAACACCACAAAGCGCCCTTTCAGCGGGGTTAACAGTTCCCAGGTTTGTGGATGGCGGTGCGGACGGATATATGTGTCTGGCTCCATCGCAATAGCCAGACGTTGTACGGGATCGCTAAGTTCTTCGTGCAGGGTGCGGTGCGAACGCAAACGCGGCACGCTGCCTGCCTGCTGGCTCATGCTGTTTAGGTCGGATTGGGAAATATGTTTCATTCTGATCCTTATTAACCGGGGTTGTTATTGACGCCATTTTCGGCACAGCGTAACATGCGTGCACCATTACCCTAAGAGGACATTTGCCTTGGGCACACCCAGTAGATGCTGGCTCACAGACCTGGAAAACAGGTATAACTCCTAAGGCTATCCTCTTCTGCTGATAGCCTTCGTGGTTGTTGGCGACATCAATTTTTGTCGCTCTGAGTCAGATCGACCGAATCCTCCGTGTTCAGGCGCGAGTCCCGTGTTATTGCGATTTGGGAGTAGAGCCATGTTGAGCGCATTCAAACTTGATCACAGCCGTCTGGCCCGCCTTGAACTGGATGAACCTGCCGATGAACTGGTTAGTTCGGTTTGGGTTGATTTGATCGAACCAGAGGAAAACGAGCGCGAGCGCGTTCAGAGAGAGCTGGGCCAGAGCCTGGCAACCCGTCCTGAGCTGGAAGATATCGAAGCCTCTGCCCGCTTTTTCGAAGACGAAGATGGACTGCATATTCACTCTTTCTTCTTCTATGAAGATGCTGATGATCATGCCGGAAATTCAACGGTCGCTTTCACCATTCGTGAGGGGCGTCTTTATACGCTGCGCGAGCGTGAACTGCCCGCTTTTCGTCTGTACCGGATGCGTGCGCGTAACCAGACGCTGATCGACGGTAATGCCTGGGAGCTGCTGCTGGATCTGTTTGAAACAAAAATTGAACAGATGGCCGATGAAATCGAAAACATTTACAGCGATCTGGAAAAACTTAGCCGGGTGATTATGGAAGGGCAACAGGGCGATGAGTTCGACGCCGCCTTATCGACGCTCGCAGAGCTGGAAGATATCGGTTGGAAAGTGCGTCTGTGCCTGATGGATACCCAGCGGGCGCTGAATTTCCTGGTGCGTAAGGCCCGACTGCCGGCTAATCAGCTGGAGCAGGCGCGGGAAATTCTACGCGACATTGAATCCCTTTTACCGCATAACGAATCGCTGTTCCAGAAAGTGAACTTCCTGATGCAGGCGGCGATGGGCTTTATCAATATTGAGCAGAACCGCATTATCAAAATCTTCTCGGTGGTTTCAGTGGTGTTCCTGCCCCCCACGCTGGTGGCGTCAAGCTATGGCATGAACTTCGAGTTTATGCCTGAGCTGAAGTGGAGTTTTGGCTACCCCGGTGCCATTGGGCTGATGATCCTTGCAGGCCTGGCACCTTACGCCTACTTCAAGCGTAAAAACTGGCTATAAGCTTGGCTGACGCCTGCTTCGCCGCAGCGTGTAAAGGGCATCAAAAATAAACAAGGCCAGCGCTGCCCAGGTAAAACTGAACGTCATCGCTTTATCTGAAGTCATCTGTTCACCGTAGAACACCACTGCCAGCAGAAACATTAACGTTGGGCCGAGGTATTGAAAGAACCCCACGGTGGATAAACGCAGCCGTGCGCAGGCAGCGGTAAAGAACATCAGCGGAATGGTTGTTATAATGCCTGCCGCGAACAGCAACAAGTTGAGCGACAAAGGATTCTGGCTGAGATGACTGGTGCTGCTGTCGGCAATTCCAAACAGATAAATCGCCGCAGCGGGCAGTAGCCAGCTTGTCTCAATCAGCATTCCGGTTTTGGCATCCACACCAATTTTCTTGCGCAGCAAACCATATATGGAAAAGGTGATGGCCAGTGCCAGCGCGATAATGGGTACGGAACCAAACTTCCAGAGCTGCACCAACACGCCGCAGGTTGCCAGTGCAACAGCAAGCCATTGTAATCGGCGAAAACGTTCGCCCAGAACGACCATGCCCACCACCATGTTAAACAGAGGATTAATAAAGTAGCCCAGACTGGCCTCCAGCATGTGATGGTTATTGACTGCCCAGATAAAAATCAGCCAGTTAGTACAGATCACCGTAGCGGAAACCGCCAGTAATAAGACTTTTTTGGGTTGTCGGATAACAAGCCTCACCTGTGGCCAGTTGCGGGTCAGGCAGACCAGAATCAGCATAAAGAAAAATGACCAGATCACCCGGTGAGTCATGATCTCCCCGGCGTTGACCTGCTGGATAAGTTTAAAATAGGTGGGCGCGATGCCCCAGATCACATAGGCAGCCAAAGCAAAAAATATACCCTGTCGCGTTTGTTGTGCATCCATGAAACGTCTTTCCTTACATCAGTGATTAATCAGCCGACCAGACAGGTGACCGTCGTGCTGGCGAGGTGGGCATTGGCATCATTATGCAGTTCCACTCTTGCCACAGCGACTTTATTACCGCCACGCAGCAGGCTGCTTGTGGTGATGAACCGTTCTCCACGTCCTGGACGAAGATGATCAACGCGCAGGTCGATGGTGTCCATCCGTGACAGGCGATGGCGCAACCCATCTTCGGTTATCTCCGCCTGACGCAGTAGCGCTCTGTTGACACAAACCAGCCCGGCCGCCACATCCAGCACCGAGACGATAACGCCACCATGAAGAATGTGCTGCGCGGCATTGGCGACCATCTGCCGCTGGTGGGTAAAGGAGAGCCGGGCGGGCGCTATCGGGCGTCAGCTTTTCCAGTTTCAGGCCGGGCATGTTGTTAAATGGCATGTCATTAACAAAAATCTCACCAACCAGGCGTTGTATCCTGTCCTGGTTCAGGGGAATGTCATGGGGCATAGGGTTCCTTATGCGGCGAAATTCGCATGGTTGCATGCAATCAGGCCGCTATCTTATGCGCATAGAGATGCTGTTTCCACATTGTAAAAGCATCGCTAATGCCGTTTTATTTTTGAGTGTAGAATGGCGAGCTTTTTACACGCAACACCATTTCTTCTCTGGAGAATTTTATGTCAATGCTGAAAGGATTGCTGGTTGCAGCACTCCTGTTGCCCACATTGGTTCTGGCGCAAGAAGCTACAGTTATCCAGGTTCATGACCAGCCTGCGGTGCGTGGCAGTATTATTGCCAATCTGTTAGAAAACCATGATAACCCGTTTGTTCTGTACCCTTATGAAAGCAACTACATCCTGTATACCGACACCGATAATATTAATAAAAAAGTCATACAGAGCTACAACTGGTCCGATAAGGCAAAACATGATGAAGTTAAATTTCAGTTAAGCCTGGCATTCCCATTGTGGCGTGGCATCCTGGGTGATAATTCCATCCTCGCTGCGTCCTATACGCAGGACTCCTGGTGGCAACTTTCGAACCGGGGTGGCTCTTCTCCTTTTCGTGAAATCGACTATCAGCCACAAATTTTCCTTGGTTGGGCAACGGATTACAGCTTTGCAGGCTGGACGCTACGGGATGTGGAAATGGGCCTCAACCATCAGTCCAATGGACGGTCGGAGCCTACTTCGCGCAGCTGGAACCGTGTCTATGCCCGATTTATGGTACAAAACGGCAACTGGCTGGTTGAAGTCAAGCCCTGGTACCGCCTGCCTGAAAACGAAAATAATGATGATAACCCTGATATCACCAAATACATGGGATACTATCGGCTGATCGTTGGCTATCAAATAGGTGAAAGCATTTTTAGCCTGCAGGGTAGCTACAACTGGAACAGCGGTTACGGTGGTGGGCAGCTGGGCTGGAGCTATCCAGTTAGCGAACACGTTCGCTTCTATACGCAGCTATTTAGTGGCTATGGCGAGTCGCTCATTGACTATAATCACCGCCAGACCCGGCTCGGTATTGGCATAATGCTGAATGACCTGTTTTAATGCTTTTCTGGCGGCTGAATTCCTCAGTCCGCCATCGATGGATTTGGGGAAGATGTGTCTACGGCTGTTGTGATTGATCGGGAAACACTGGTAGAAAAGGTTTTGCAGGAAACCTTCGGCTACCAGCAATTCCGTCCGGGCCAGCAAACCATTATTCAGGCTTCGCTGGAAGGACGCGATTGCCTGGTAGTGATGCCAACCGGTGGTGGCAAATCGCTTTGCTATCAGATCCCTGCACTGGCGCGGGATGGGCTGACGTTGGTGGTATCACCACTGATCTCACTGATGAAGGATCAGGTCGATCAGTTACTGGCCAACGGTGTTTCTGCCGCTTGCCTGAACTCCACTCAGACGCGGGAAGAACAGCAGGGCGTGATGGCTTGTTGCCGTACTGGCAGGATTAAATTGTTATACATCGCACCTGAACGACTAATGATGGATAACTTTCTCGATAGCCTGCTGCACTGGAATCTGGTCATGCTGGCGGTGGATGAAGCACACTGCATCTCTCAATGGGGCCATGATTTCCGCCCGGAATACGGCGCACTTGGGCAGCTACGCCAGCGTCTTCCCTATGTGCCCGTAATGGCGCTGACCGCCACGGCCGATGAAACCACCCGCAATGATATTGTTCGCCTGCTGCAACTGCACGATCCCTTAATTCAAATCAGCAGCTTTGACCGCCCCAATATCCGTTACACGCTGGTAGAAAAATTCAAGCCTACCGAGCAGCTGCTTCGCTATGTGCAGGACCAGCGGGGCAAGTGCGGCATTATTTACTGCAACAGCCGCGCGAAAGTAGAGGATACCGCCGCACGTCTGCAAAGCCGTGGCCTCAGCGTAGGGGCTTACCATGCCGGAATGGATAATGTGCATCGTGCTCAGGTGCAGGAAGCCTTTCAGCGTGATGATTTGCAAATCGTGGTGGCGACGGTGGCCTTTGGTATGGGGATTAACAAACCAAACGTGCGCTTTGTGGTGCATTTTGATATTCCGCGCAATATTGAATCCTATTATCAGGAAACCGGCCGTGCCGGGCGCGATGGCCTGCCTGCTGAAGCAATGATGCTTTACGATCCGGCCGATATGGCCTGGCTGCGCCGCTGTCTGGAAGAAAAACCCGGGCCGCTGCAACAAATTGAAAGCCACAAGCTGAATGCGATGGGCGCATTCGCGGAAGCGCAAACCTGTCGCCGTTTGGTGCTGCTGAATTATTTTGGCGAAGGCCGTCAGCTTGCCTGCGGCAACTGTGATATTTGTCTTGACCCGCCACGCCGTTATGACGGCCTGGTGGAAGCACAAAAAGCGCTGTCGAGTATCTATCGTGTCGGGCAGCGTTTTGGCATGGGCTATATTGTTGAGATTTTACGTGGGGCCAATAGCCAGCGTATCCGTGATATGCAGCATGACAAGTTACCGGTTTATGGTATTGGTCGCGATCAAAGCCACGAACACTGGATCAGCGTGCTGCGCCAGCTGATCCACTTAGGTCTGGTTACACAGAATATTTCTATGCACTCTGCGTTACAGTTGACTGAAGCAGCGCGTCCGGTGTTGCGGGGCGAAACGCCGCTAATGTTGGCTGTGCCGCGTATGGTCAGCGCCCGACCGCGTTATAACAGTCAAAAATCCTTTGGTGGCAACTATGATCGCAAACTGTTTGCCCGATTGCGCAAGCTGCGTAAAGCCATTGCTGATGAGGAAAACATTCCGCCTTATGTTGTGTTTAACGATGCCACTTTGATTGAAATGGCAGAACAAATGCCCCTTACTGCATCAGAAATGTTGAGCATTAATGGCGTGGGGCAGCGCAAGCTGGAGCGTTTTGGCAAACCTTTTATGCTGGTTATCCGTGAGCATGTGGATGCTGAGGATTAGTTTTAATTTCAAGGAGCCAATATGTTAATGCTTTTTCTTACCGTTGCACTGGTTCATTTTGTTGCACTGATGAGTCCCGGACCGGATTTTTTCTTCGTTTCACAAACGGCGGCAAGCTGCTCTCGTAAAGGCGCTATGTTGGGGGTACTGGGCATTACTATGGGTGTGCTGGTCTGGCCTGGTGTGGCGCTGCTGGGCCTGAATCTGATTCTGCAAAAGATGGCATGGTTGCATCAGATCATCATTGTGGCGGGCGGGCTGTATTTATTGTGGATGAGCTGGCAACTGTTGCGTTCTGCTCGTTAGCGTCACAGAAATTCGCCTTTGTCACCGGAAGACGCTGCCGTGAATTCTTACGCTGGGCGCAGCTTTTCTCGTGGCCTTTTGACCAATCTGGCTAATCCAAAAGCGGTGGTTTACTTTGGCAGTGTGTTTTCACTCTTTGTAGGGGAAGACGTTGGCGCTGCACAGCGTTGGGGGCTGTTTTTGTTGATCGTGATGGAAACGCTGGCCTGGTTCTCACTGGTCTCCTGGCTGCGATGCGCCGGGGTTATCAGCGTATGGCAAAATGGATTGATGGCCTGGCAGGCGTGTTGTTTGCCGGATTTGGTATTCACTTAATCCTGTCGCGGTAATCTCAGGGCAGGTGTATGAACTAAGCATAATCCTGAGCGCTTCAGGATTATGCGCCAGGTGTTCAGGCAATGCGTCTGGCCGAAGCCAGCAGTGCGCCCACCGCCATAAACATGCCGCCAAAAATCCGATTGAGCAATTTCATCTGGCGTGGTCCTTTAATCCAGCCCGCAATGCGCGTAGCTAATGTTGCATAGCCAATCATCACCACTATATCCACCGCCACCGTCGTGGTGCCCAGTACCAGATATTGCATAGTCTGAGGCTGGTGCGGAATGACAAACTGTGGGAATAGTGCAGCAAGAAAAACAATGCTTTTGGGATTGGTCAGGTTAACCAGCACCGCCCGCTTGAACAGCCGACGACGAGGCATGGCTTTTGCCACTGCCTGCAAGTCGATAGCGCCGCTGGTTCGCCACTGTTGGATTCCCAGCCAGACCAGATAAGCGGCACCTGCCCATTTAAGAATTTCAAAGGCGAGGATTGACTGTGAGAACAGCGCACCAAGGCCAATTCCTACCAGCACAATATGGGCTGCAAGACCCACCTGCAAACCTGATATGGACGCAACCGCGCCGTGATAGCCGTGGCTGATGCCGGTGCTCATGGTGTTGATGGCGCCGGAGCCGGGCGAAAGACTTAAAATGCTGGTGGTCAAAAGGTAGGTCAGCCACCATTCGATGGTCATGGGTAACGCTCCCTGAACAGGCAGAAGTGTGACACAATACGCCATTGTGGACGGTTGCGCTACGGCGCTGACAGGGCGGTGAAGCCGCGGCGCTCAGGTCGGAGACAAAAAGCCAATGGAAAAGCACAACAGCGGCTGGAGTACGCGGGAAAAGGCCTTTGCGGCATTCGCCAGCGGTCCGCTGCTGGATTTCTGGCGACAGCGGGAAGAAGATGAATTTATCGGCCTGGGTAACGTGGTTATCCGCTACGCCCGTTTCATCTCACCGCAACATGACAAGGTTATTATGCTTTGCCCCGGGCGAGTGGAAAGCTATGTGAAGTACCCTGAACTGGCCTGGGACCTCTTTCACGGCGGCTATGATGTTGTGATTATCGATCACCGTGGACAGGGGCGATCCGAACGCTGGTTACAGGATCATCATCGGGGGCACGTTGAATCATTTAGCGATTACGTTGACGATCTGGAAACGCTTTATCATAAAGCAATCGCTAACCGGCCATATCGTCGTTGCTTTGCACTCGCTCATTCAATGGGGGGCGCGGTTCTGACACTGTTGCTGGCAAGATTATCTGGCGCATTTGATGCCGCGGTGCTGTCATCCCCTATGTTTGGTATTTTACTGCCTGTGCCGCCCTGGCTGGCAGAACGCATTCTGGACTGGGTGGATAAACGCCCTGCGTTGCGCGAAGGCTATGCGATCGGTACTGGAAAGTGGCAGTCGCGCCCCTTCAGTATTAATCAGCTAACGCACAGCCGGGAGCGTTACCGACGTAATTTACGATTTTACGCCGATGACCCCGGACTGCGGGTTGGGGGACCGACCTGGCGTTGGCTTCGGGAAAGCGTTCTGGCGGGAAAACGTATTTTACGTCTCGCAAAAGAGATTTCCACACCGCTGCTGCTCTTTCAGGCTGGCGCGGAGAACGTTGTGAACAATCACGCTCAGGATTTATTTTGCCAGATGATGACCGCAGCCGGGCAGCCCTGTGAAGGGGGAAAACCGACGGTTATCCCCGGTGCACGTCATGAGATCTTATTTGAAAAAGACAGCATGAGTACCGAAGCAATCGAAGCTATTTTGGCTTTTTTTGATCGGCATTCCTGAAGTTTCATCACTCAGATATAACTTATTAATGGGAAACAAAGGTTCCCTGCTTACAAACCAACCAGAGGTTTTATGTACCCTATTGTTGCTTCCGATCTTGATGGAACCCTGCTGTCCCCCGACCACTGTTTATCCGCTTATGCCCGCGAAACACTGCAACAGATGACCCGCAAAGGGGTGAATTTTATCTTTGCCACCGGTCGGCATTATATTGATGTTGCCCAGATGCGTGACAGTCTGGCTATTGATGCTTTTATGATCACTTCCAATGGCGCGCGCGTGCACAACACCGCCGGGGAGCTGGTTTTCAGTCATAACCTGGATGAAGATATCGCCTGTGAGCTCTATGCCATGCATTACAGCAATCCGGATATATTCACCAACGTTTATCGTGACGAAGAGTGGTTTTTAAACCGTCATTGTCCTGAAGAGATGGATTTTTTCCGCGAATCTTATTTTAACTATCAAATCTATGAGTCAGGTTCATTGCCTGGGGACGGCATCAGTAAGGTGTTTTTTACCTGTGGTAATGCAGAACAGCTTATTCCTTTGGAAGAGGCGTTAATTGCCCGCTGGGGAGACAGGGTGAATGTCAGTTTTTCACTACCAACCTGTCTCGAAGTAATGGCTGGTGGCGTCTCTAAAGGTCATGCGCTGGATGCGGTGGCGCAATCGCTGGGCTATTCTCTTCAGGACTGTATCGCTTTTGGGGATGGTCTGAATGATAAAGAGATGCTGAACATGGCGGGCAAGGGCTGCATTATGAACAACGCAGATCAGCGGCTAAAGAATTTATTGCCTGAACTGGAGGTGATTGGCAGTAACGCTGATAACGCTGTGCCTAACTATCTGTGCAAACTATATAACGTTTGAACATGCCGTTTCCGCCCCGGCTGCACGGGGCGGAGCGCGTTTACTGCTGTAAAAAATGCACGGCTTTATCCGGGAAGTCGTTAAACAAACCGTCTGTTCCTGCTTTGTTGTAGAGCACGTCGTACAGCCGATCAATGTTCTCAGCCCAGTCAGGCAACTGGTCTGCACGCACGGTATAGGCATGTACCACCAGGCCATTTTGGTGGGCTTCTTTGACCATGTCTGTCAGGCGAATATCTTTCTTGTCCGAACCTGCGGACACCAGCATGTGATAATCCGGCCCGATGCCGTCCACATATTCTGACAGGGTTTTCATCGCGCCGGGTTTAAACATCCAGTCGTAGCTGTAATTGATCCATTTGCCGTTTTCCTGCTCTTGGGTTTCCTGCCAGTCAGTGTGGGCGATCAATTGCACCAGTTTCAGGTTCATCCCACGGGCTGGTTCCAGTTCGGTTTTGATCCGTTTAATTTCGTTATTGTCGAAACATTGCAGATAAACCTTATCGTTTTTACTGGTGTAACCATATTTTTTCAGCGTATCGAGGACGTTGGCTGAGATATCCTTACCCTCACGACGATGGAACCACGGTGCTTTTATTTCAGGATAAATGCCAATATTTTTGCCGGTGGAGTGGTTTAAACCCTGAATGAATTCAATTTCTTCGCTAAAAGTGTGCACCCGGAAATCAGATTTTCCCATGGGAAAACGGCCGGGAAACGTCTGAACGCGCTGGCCGTTTTTCATGGTAAAGCCTTCAGTGAACTTCAGCGTTTTAATCTCCGCCAGCGTGAAGTCAATGGCGTAAAAACGCCCATCTTTCCTCGCCCTGTCGGGATAACGGGATGCTACGTCCGTCACGCGGTCAAGAAAATGGTCGTGCAGAACCACCAGCTGATCATCCTTCGTCATCACCAGATCCTGTTCAAGGAAGTCAGCGCCCTGGGCATAGGCCATCGCTTTTGCCTCTAGCGTGTGTTCTGGCAGATAACCGCTTGCCCCGCGGTGGGCAATCACCATCTTTGTCCCGTCTGCAGCAGCAGCGCAGAGTGAAAATGCCATCAGCAGAAAAAATGCGCGTATCTTAAGCATGAGATGCCTCCTTTGCCTGCTTGTTTTCGCTAATCATTGTGAGCACCAGCAGGAGCACAGCCAGAAGACTGCCGCCAATCATAATAATGAACCCGCCGCCCCAACCAAAAAAATCCACGGTATAACCGACAATAGTACTGGCGGCGACCGACCCGCCCAGATAGCCAAAGAAACCGGTAAAACCTGCGGCGGTACCCGCCGCTTTTTTGGGCGCGAGTTCCAGAGCATGTAGCCCGATTAGCATCACCGGACCGTAAATGAGAAAGCCAATGACGACCATACAGGTCATATCAATACTGGGATTTCCGGGGGGATTGAGCCAGTAGACCACCGTTGCCGCCGTGACCAGCAGCATAAAGAAAACGCCTGTTGCGCCACGATTGCCGCGAAAAACCTTATCGGACATCCAGCCGCACAACAGTGTGCCGGGGATGCCAGCGTATTCATACAGAAACCAGGCCCAGGACGATTTATCGATAGTGAAGTGCTTGACCTCCTTGAGATAAGTTGGAGACCAGTCAAGGATGCCGTAACGCAGCAGGTAAACAAAAACGTTGGCGAAGGCGATATACCACAACAGCTTGTTGGGCAAAACGTACTGCATGAAAATTTGCTTTGCGGTTAATTCCTGCTCATGCTCCGCGTTGTAATCAGCCGGATAATCCTGCTTATATTCTTCAACGGGGGGCAGGCCACAGGATTGTGGCGTGTCGCGCATCAATGCAAAAACCCCTATGGCCACCGCAATGGCAGCAAATGCGGGCATATACAGTGCCGCTTTCCAGTCGTTAAACCACGCCATTCCCAGCAGGAAAAGCAGCGGTGGTAAACCGCCTCCAACATTATGCGCACAGTTCCATAACGAAACTATCCCTCCACGCTCCTTCTTTGACCACCAGTGCACCATAGTGCGGCCACAGGGAGGCCAGCCCATTCCCTGAAACCAGCCGCATAAAAACAGCAGGATAAACATTACCATAATACTGGACGTTGCCCACGGGACAAATCCCATGATCAACATGACGGCGGAGGCAAGAATTAATCCGGCAGGCAAAAAGACACGCGGATTCGAACGATCCGAAACAGACCCCATGATAAATTTGGACAAGCCATAAGCGATGGAAATACCGGAAAGTGCGAACCCAAGGTCGCCGCGTGAGAATCCTTGTTCAACAAGGTAGGGCATTGCCAGTGCAAAATTTTTTCGCACCAGATAATAGGCGGCATAGCCAATAAAGATCCCTGCAAATACTTGCCATCGAAGCTTACGATAAAGGGGATCGATTTTTTTTGGATCAATTTTCGGTTTATGCGATGCAGGTTTAAAAATACTGATCATGGCGCCTCCAATGGAGCGGTTTATTTTCTTTCTTTACCCCCGCTGGCAAAGACCACCGTAAACAGTCAGGCAGGTAATGCGGGGTATAATTTTCGCGCAAAGAATAATGCGAAATATCATTGAGATATGTGAAGGGCGGCGCAAAGGTTAGATTTTTTATAATAAAAAACGGCATGTTTCTGATCCGTGTGCCGATCCGGTACTCTTAATGAAATTTTCATTAATTTATTTGTGTATTTAAGTTAATTTTTGGTCGTGACGCAGACTTGCTGATCACGTATGCTTTGCGCTTTGGATGTAACATATGGCTAAAGTTGATGTCGTCTGCCCTCAGTGCAATGAAACTCATGCTGTACGATGTAACGGACATTCAGCATCCGGTGCCCAACGTTACATCTGCAAGCATTGTTCAAAGACCTTTCTGCTCAATTTTAGCTACCCCGGTGCCAAACCAGACACACACCAGACCATTGTTAATATGGCCATGAATGATTCCAGATGTCGCGATACCGCACGGGTTCTCGGTATCAGCCTCAATACGGTTCTGCGGCACGTAAAAAAATTTCGCCAAAGCAGGTAGCTGAGAATATCGACCCCGAAACGGAGGTTGTTATCTGCTGTGAAGCCGGTGAAAAATGGCCTTACGTGCGGTGTAAAAGCAATCCCCGGTGGTTGTTCTATGCTTATGACCGTATCCGCAAACGTGCTCTGGCCCACGTCTTCGGCCCGAGAAATGCCCCGACCCTGCGACGATTGCTGGCCCTGTTAAGCAAATTTAACCTTGCCTTTTATATGACAGATGCCTGGCCGGTTTATAAAGTTCGGTTAAGTGCAACAGGCCACGTGGTGAGCAAGAAATATACCCAACGGACAGAACGGCATAATCTTAATCTTCGCACACATATCAAACGACTGACCCGCAGAACAATTTGCTTTTCGAAGTCAGAGGAAATGCACGATAAGATCATCGGTTGGTATCTTACTCTTCATCATTATCAATAAATCTGCGTCACGACCTAATTTTTTGTGTTTATCCTATTTTTTATTGTGCAAATGTAAACCAAAAAATGCTCTTAACTTCAGTGGTTTTCGCTACAATACCTCTTCTTTTTATTGCCGGATTTTAATCGGGATCTTACTCATTGTGACCACAATTCTGTGGGCTTTTTCATTTAGCCTGATAGGCGAATATCTGGCGGGGCGGGTCGACACCTGATTTTCGGTGCTTATCCGCCTGCTGCTGGCCGCAGTGGTATTTTTGCCATTTCTGCGCTGGTGGGGGTATCGCGCCTCCACGCTGTTTCTGTATATGGCGGTAGGAGTGTTGCAGTTGGGGATTATGTACCTGATCAGTTTCCAGGCCTGTCTTTACCTGAGCGTATCTGAATTGCTGCTGTTCACCGTCATGACACCTTTGTATATCACGCTGATTTACGATTTGCTCAGTGGACGCGGTATTCGCTTTGGTCATGTGCTGAGTGCGTTGCTGGCGGTGGCGGGTGCGGCTATTATCCGCTACGGCAAAGTGAGCGACCATTTCTGGTTTGGTTTAATGCTGGTCCAGCTGGCAACTATCTGTTTTACCGTGGGAATGGTGGGCTATAAACGTCTCCAGGAAATGCGTCCGATGCTGCAGCATACCGCTTTTTCCTGGTTTTATATTGGGGCAGTGAGCGTTGCGATTGTCGCGTGGTTATTGTGGGGTAACCCGAAAAAACTGCCGACCACCACCCTTCAGTGAGGGATATTAGCCTGGCTCGGCGTTGTTGCTTCAGGGCTGGGATATTTTATGTGGAACTATGGTGCCACGCAGGTGGATGCCGGTACACCGGGGATCATGAATAATATGCATGTCCCCGCTGGCTTGTTGGTTAATCTGGCTATCTGGCAACAAAAGCCGCACTGGCTAAGTTTTATTATCGGCACGGCGGTTATTTTTGCGTCTTTGTGGGTACACAGGCACTGGGTAGTGAAGAAAAACAGTGTGTAAATATTGCCCGTGGCCGGGAGTAACGGGTTCCCGACCCACCGCACGCCAGTATATTTCTTATTTGTGGCAGGGAAAATCAGTTCTCGCATTAATTAATAAGGACGCTATGTTGAAAGTGTCTTTGCTGGTCGTCGAACCGGAGCAATACAGCTATTTTTGCCAGAACATCATTAAAAAATAGTGTTTTATTACGTTGCCATCAGGGTAAATATCAGCAGGTAGTGTGATGTGATTAGCGCTTGCGGCTTATCGGGTGGCTGCTCTACCCGTATCAGTTTATTTTTCTGCCCGCCGGGCCGCTCCACCTGTTACGGTTAAAAACGTTGTGCTGTTGATTCCCTTGTCTGCGATGCTGATACTATCCCCAAGGGCTACCGTTGCCGTCAATACGTGGGTAAACGCCCTTTCGATATTGGTCAGATTATTGATGTTACTGCTGAAACACGTGCAGGTGAATTGCCAACATTATGTTTTCTACGGGAAAATAACAGAACATCGCGCAGAACAGCTGCAGGCGCATCTTGCGCCCCGGCGAATTTATTCTCGTCACGCGGACATTTTGTAAGCGGTGATATCTTTGGGAAAATGATGGGTGTGGCCGATGTTGACTACAATGTCATAAAGAACCCCTCGCCGTAAAGATATTGCTTACCTCTGGCGAGTATGAACCCATGCTGGTCTGCATCAAAACTGAACAGGGTGCTGGATCGGAAGCATCCTGCTCAATGATCTGATGCCATTAACCTGCGGGATGAAGTCCTTAATTGACAGGGACAATATGGCGACAGGTCGTTATTTCGCCACCGGACTTTTAACAGGAGGCCGTATATTGAGCGTCAGTCCCTTCAGAAAATTACGTAAAATCTGATCGCCACATTCGCGATAATTTTTATGGCCGGGCTTGCGAAATATGGCTCCCATTTCTGACTGCCTTACAGCAAAGTCTGCCAGTTTAAGAATATCAACGATATCGGTCGTTTTTAGATCGAACGCCACTCGGAGTTTTTTCAGAATGATGTTATTGGTCATCTTACGTTCAATGGAAGGTGCCGGGGCATCTTCATTTTTACCGCGTCTGTTGAAAATCAGCCCATTCAAAAAATAACACATAATCACGTCCGGGCAGGCGCGAAATCCGGGTTCTTCCTCTTTTTTCAGGAAGCTTTGCATTTCCGCTTCGCTGACCTCGCTCTCTGTCTGCGCAACAATAGCGACCATTTGGGTATCATTCAGATTCAGCATATAGCGCACGCTGCGCAGAACATCGTTATTAGTCATAAAACTCTCTTGAGATAACGGGTTGCATTCGGCGCATTATAAAGACATATCGACACATAACCAGAAGAAACACGCCATCTTCCAGTGGGTCGCTGGCTTAAAGCGGTGGTGTACCTGGTTGAGAGGCGTCTCTCACCCCGGGAAGATGTTCGCAGGCATGTTGGCGGGCAGAACGGATAAAAGCGTCCATAACTGGCTGGCGCTGTTCTCCATCGCGCACGGCCGCATACAAACGGCTCCACAATCCATCGCCCAGCGGTTTGGTGACCACCAGCCCCTGGTGCTCGAAGCTCTCTACCACCCAGTGTGGCAGCGCCGCAATGCCCATGCCGGCAGAAACCATCTGAATCAGAAGTAGCGTGTTATCGACGCTTTTTAGTACCGGGGTGATGCTGGCGGGTTGCAGAAAATGCCGCCAGATATCAAGGCGTTGCCGCTGGACGGGATAGATCATCAGCACTTCATTTGACAGGTCGTCAGGCGAAATATGCGCAATCTGCGCCAGCGGATGATCCGGTGCGAGCACCAGACGTACCTCGAAATCAAACATGGGTGAATAAAACAGCGCACTGCGCGGCAAAATATCGGAGGTCAACACGACATCCAGTTCACCCTGCTGGAGTGCAGGCTGAGGATCAAAGGTCACGCCGGATTTGAAGTCCATCGCTACCTGCGGCCAGCTTTGGCGGAAGTTGTTCAGCGCCGGGGTAAGCCACTGAATGCAGCTGTGGCACTCGATAGCGATTCGCAGCGTGGCCTGATGCGGCTCATGGCAAGCCTGTAGCGCATGTTGGATTTGTGGTAACACCTGCTCGGCGAGCTGAAGCAGAATGTCGCCCTGAGGAGTAAACCGAAGCGGCTGGCTTTTACGCACAAATAAACGGAAACCCAGACGCTGCTCCAGGTCGCTGAATTGATGCGATAAAGCTGACTGTGTCTGATGAAGCTGTGCCGCTGCCGCTGCCAGCGATCCGGTATTTCGCAGTGCCTGCAATGTTCGCAGGTGTTTAAGTTCGATCATGAGAGTCCTTCACAACGACGATGAACAAATTGCGCTTGTGGTCAATACAGTACCTACGGATTATAGATGTGTAAACATCTGGACGTCTAAAAGCCCAATGGTCAGCACCGCGGGCGGTAACTGAGGAAAGAACTAATGACAATACTTAACCATACGCTTGGCTTCCCACGTGTTGGCCTGCAACGCGAACTCAAAAAAGCCCAGGAAAGCTATTGGGCAGGTAACACGACGCAGCAAGCGCTACTGGCCGTTGGGCGTGAATTACGCGCTCGCCACTGGCAACAGCAGAAAGACGCTGGCGTGGACCTGGTACCGGTTGGCGATTTTGCCTGGTATGACCATGTTCTGACAACCAGCTTGCTACTCGGCAACGTACCCGCTCGCCATCAGAATAAAGATGGATCGATCGATCTGGATACATTATTTCGACTGGGCCGCGGCCGTGCCCCGACCGGTGAGCCTGCCGCCGCCGCCGAGATGACTAAATGGTTCAATACAAACTACCATTATATGGTGCCAGAGTTTACCAAAGGTCAAAAATTTAAACTGAGCTGGACACAAATCCTGGAAGAAGTAGATGAAGCCCTGGCGCTGGGCCATAGAGTGAAACCCGTGCTTCTGGGGCCGATCACTTATCTCTGGTTGGGCAAAGTAAAAGGGGAGCAATTTGATCGCCTGAGCCTGCTTAATGACATTTTACCGGTTTATCAGCATGTGTTGGCTGAACTGGCAAAGCGTAATGTTGAATGGGTTCAGATCGATGAGCCTGCACTGGTACTCGAACTGCCACAAGAATGGCTTGCTGCTTTCAAACCGGCCTACGATGCATTACAGGGAAAAACCAAACTTCTTCTGACCACGTATTTTGAAAGTATCGGGAGCAATATCGACACCATCCGTGCGCTACCGGTACAGGGGCTGCACGTCGATCTTGTTCACGGCAAAGACGATATTGTCCTGCTAAACAGTAAACTCCCGGCAAGCTGGCTACTGTCCGTTGGCGTAATTAATGGTCGTAACGTCTGGCGTGCGGACCTGAGCCGTTGGTTTGAACGTCTGCAACCGTTAATTATTCAGCGTCAGCAGCTGTGGATTGGTTCATCCTGTTCTTTGTTACATAGCCCGATTGATCTGAGTACAGAAACCCGCCTGGATGATGAAGTCAAAAGCTGGTTTGCTTTCGCGCTGCAAAAATGTCATGAACTCTCCTTATTGAGCAATGCACTGAATAACAACGATCCACAGTCGCTTGAGGCATGGAGTGCACCAATCCGCGCGCGCTGCTACTCTGGTCGCGTAAATAATGCTGCGGTGAGCAAGCGCCTGGCTGAAATCACGGTCAAAGACAGTCTGCGTGACAGTCATTATCCCGTGCGCGCCAGGGTTCAACGTGAACGCTTCCAGCTGCCCGCGTGGCCCACCACCACCATTGGCTCGTTTCCACAAACGGCAGAGATCCGCAGCCTGCGTCTGGATTTTAAGCAGGGGCGTCTGGACGGCAGTCGTTACCGTACCGGCATCGCTGAACATATCAAACAGGCGATTATTGAGCAGGAACGTTTGGGGCTGGATGTTCTGGTGCATGGTGAGGCTGAACGTAACGACATGGTGGAGTATTTCGGCGAAAACCTGGACGGTTTTGCTTTCACACAGAATGGCTGGGTTCAAAGTTATGGTTCACGTTGCGTCAAGCCACCGATCATTATTGGGGATGTCAGCCGCCCGCAAGCGATTACCCTCGAGTGGGCAAAATACGCACAGTCGCTGACCGATAAGCCGGTGAAAGGAATGCTGACCGGCCCGGTTACAATCCTTTGCTGGTCTTTCCCACGTGAAGACGTTTCCCGTGAAATTATCGCAAAGCAAATTGCTCTGGCGCTGCGGGACGAAGTTGCGGATCTGCAACAAGCCGGTATTGGTATTATCCAAATTGATGAACCCGCGTTGCGCGAGGGTCTGCCTTTACGCCAGTCAGACTGGGCAGCGTATCTGGAATGGGCAGTGGATGCTTTCCGCCTGAATGCGGCGGTGGCGCAGGACGACACGCAGATCCACACCCATATGTGTTACTGCGAATTTAACGACATCATGGATTCTATCGCAGCACTGGATGCGGATGTTATTACCATTGAAACCTCCCGGTCGGATATGGAATTGCTGGAGTCATTCAAACAGTTTGATTATCCGAATGGCATTGGTCCGGGCGTATATGACATTCACTCACCGAACGTGCCGGATATAGCCTCCATGGAAGCATTACTGCTAAAAGCAGCGAAGCGTATTCCCGTGGAACGTCTGTGGGTTAACCCTGACTGTGGTTTGAAAACACGCGGCTGGACAGAAACACGTCAGGCACTGGCTAATATGGTGAAAGCGGCGAAGAACCTGCGTGAAACTAAAGTTTGAAAGTTGAGTTTGATTTGATGCAGCTGACTTTCTTTCTATCCCGGTACATAACCCTGCAGGCAGGGTTATGTACAAAATATCGCTGGTTTTTTCAGGCTCAAAATTTGTGGGGTAGCAAACATTTTACAGAACATGTAGCACCCTGACGGAGCGGCGTTAAAGCCGCCCTCTGTAAAAGCTGATTCTACGGATGCACGCCATGTTGTCTGAACCATGCCAGCATGCGCTGCCAGCCATCCTTCGCTGATTCTGGATGGAAACTGGGACGATAGTCGGCATTAAAGGCGTGGCCGGCCTCCGGGTAGACGATGATTTTAGAAGTGGCGTTCGCTGCCCGCAGCGCCTGACGCATCGTTTGCACTGATTCCTGAGGGATCTCTTCATCCTTGCCACCGTATAACCCCAACACGGACGCATTGAGATCAACAGCAATATCAACTGGTTGCTTTTGTTGCTGCATTGTCTTCTCGCCGACCAGTTTGCCATACCATGCAACGCCCGCCTTTAACTGCGGATTGTGTGCAGCATACAGCCACGTAATACGACCACCCCAGCAGAAACCCGTTATGGCCATGTTACGCATATCGCCACCGTGTCGTGATGCCCAGTTTGCAACATGATCGAGATCGGCAAGGACCTGGGTATCAGGCACTTTACTGACCAGCTCTTTCAGCAGCATTGGGATATCGGAATAAGTAGCCGGATCACCCTGACGAAAATAGAGTTCAGGTGCGATTGCCAGGCGGCGGCAAATGTCGCGTATGTGTTCATGAACACCAAAAATTTCTTGCACAACCAGAACCACCGGCAGCAGGCCGTTGGCATTTCGCGGTTTAGCATGATACGCGGGCATATTTTCGCCCTGAGTAGGAATGGATGTTTCCCCTGCATGAAGGGTGTCACTGCCAGTGATAATAGTGCTTGATGCGACAGGTGAAACCGCGGGAGCGAATCCATCATGATGCATTTTTTGAGTCGTATTATCTTCGGCAGTCATCGTTCTCTCCGTGCATGAATTAGCCCAATCAGCTAACTATAGCTAGGATTATAGCCCGGACAGGTAGCGGATTTCTCAACATCTTTATCACCGCCATTAATGCTGGCGAAAGGTCCGGCTGTGATCGATTCCAGAATAATGACGCTTTAATGTGATGCAAGTCGCTTGTATTGGTTATGTTGCAGTAATTTTCATTGTTTATAGTGATTTTTTTCACATATTAGCCGATGGATTTCCGATACTCTGCTGCCCTTAATCGACCATCCTTCATCCCCACAGGAGCATGTAATGTCACAATCAGACGTTTTTCACTTAGACCTGGCACGGGCGGATCTTCAGGGGGCGAGCCTGGCGATCGTGCCGGGCGATCCGCAACGGGTAAAGAAAATCGCGGCGCTTATGGATAATGCGGTACACCTGGCGTCACATCGTGAATTTACCACCTGGCGTGCTGAAATCGATGGTAAAGCGGTTATCGTTTGCTCAACAGGCATTGGTGGTCCTTCTACATCTATTGCAGTAGAAGAGCTTGCTCAACTTGGCATACACACTTTTCTTAGAGTAGGCACTACCGGTGCGATTCAGCCCGGTATTAATGTGGGTGATGTGCTGGTCACCACCGGTTCTGTCCGTCTCGATGGTGCCAGTCAACACTTTGCACCGCTTGAATTTCCCGCTGTTGCTGACTTTGCCTGTACTACCGCGCTGGTTGAGGCGGCGAAGGATGTCGGTGCCACTACTCACATTGGTATCACCGCCTCTTCCGACACTTTTTATCCAGGCCAGGAGCGCTATGACACTTTTTCTGGCCGCGTGGTCAGTCGCTTTCAGAACTCGATGAAAGAGTGGCAGCGGATGGGCGTGCTCAACTATGAAATGGAATCAGCGACGCTACTGACCATGTGTGCCAGTCAGGGATTGCGGGCAGGAATGATCGCCGGCGTCATTGTTAATCGTACCCAACAGGAAATCCCAAACGCAGAAACAATGAAAAAAACCGAAAGTGATGCGGTACGTATTGTTGTTGAAGCGGCCCGCCGTCTGATTTGAGGAATTGGTCAGGTACAGTCTGCGACGGACTGTGCCTGCGTTGGTGTCTGACTAATGCTCCGAGGCAATAGCCATTTTATGCCCGCCTGTTCGCTAATCGTTGATGCGCATAAGGCTCACAGCCGTGCTGGATATGATATTTTTTATTTAATACTGTCAGCTTGCTTAATTACTGTTTTGATTTTATCTGTGAGGTTTTATCAAATTTTTCGGTCGTGACGCAGACTTGCTGATCACGTATGCTTTGCGCTTTGGATGTAACATATGGCTAAAGTTGATGTTGTTTGCCCTCAGTGCAATGAAACTCATGCTGTACGATGTAACGGACATTCAGCATCCGGTGCCCAACGTTAGATCTGCAAGCATTGTTCAAAGACCTTTCAGCTCAACTTTAGCTACGCCGGTGCCAAACCAGACACACACCAGACCATTGTTAATATGGCCATGAATGGTTACGGATGTCGCGATACCGCACGGGTTCTCGGTATCAGCCTCAATACGATTCTGCGGCACTTAAAAAAATTTCGCCAAAGCAGGTAGCTGAGAATATCGACCCCGAAACGGAGGTTGTTATCTGCTGTGAAGCCGGTGAACAATGGTCTTACGTGCGGTGTAAAAGCAATCCCCGGTGGTTGTTCTATGCTTATGACCGTATCCGCAAACGTGCTCTGGCCCATGTCTTCGGCCCGAGAAATGCCCCGACCCTGCGACGATTGCTGGCCCTGTTAAGCAAATTTAACATTGCCTTTTATATGGCAGATGCGTGGCCGGTTTATAAAGTTCTGTTAAGTGCAACAGGCCACGTGGTGAGCAAGAAATATACCCAACGGACAGAACGACATAATCTTAATCTTCGCACACATATCAAACGACTGACCCGCAGAACAATTTGCTTTTCGAAGTCAGAGGAAATGCACGATAAGATCATCGGTTGGTATCTTACTCTTCATCATTATCAATAAATCTGCGTCACGACCAATTTTTCGCACAGCCTAAGAGAAGCCTGTCAACCAAAAAAAATCCAAAGTTATAATTTCATTACGATGCGGCTTTACGCTATGTCATTTTTTCGTAATATTTTTTGAGATAATGGAGGAGAGTCATTAACTTGTTAACCTCTTTTTCAAGAACAGGATGAGAAGTAAAATACAATTTTCGTTTAGGGATGAATGATTGCTATCGAAAGAATAATCATATGACTATTATTAACTTTTCTCTATTTTTTAAATCTGCATGAATGTAATTTTTCTAAAACGAGATGATTTTAATATTTACTTAGTGGCTATTTTTTACGGTAATCGTAGTCACTTGAAAAGTAGATAAATAGAAAAAATAGCATTGAGAATAGATGTTTTTATTTGACCCTACTTCTGACTCTACGAGTTATTTTACAAAGTGAGTTTAAAGAGAGATAACTCACTTTAATGTTATCGATTGACTCACAGAGCTTCATATTGTCAGAGACGAAAAGAATTATCCCGTCAATTTGCGCTCATTCTTCTTAATTCTGATTGCACCTCGCATTTTAAGATGTAATTCCTTTGCCACTATGTTTTATCGTGATTTTATCTGGACATCTATACAGTATCGCTCTACCTTTCCGTAGTTCAGACACTGAGGAGGAAAACAGTGTGGATGCAACAATCATTTATGGTGTCTGTTTCAGTTTAATTGGCCTGCTGGTGGGATGGCTTATCGCCTGGTTCAGAGGCCAGCAACGCGCCGCACGGCAGGAAACAGAACAGCAGTTGTTACAGCAAGCGACCCAACAGCTGAGTCAGGTGCGCGACAGGCTGATGCAACAACTCGAAGCTTCACAGCTACAACAGAAGCAGAACGAGTTAGAGCTGCGCCAGCTTTACGCTTCACTTTCTGTTGCTCAGGAAAAACTGGTTCATCTGGATCACTGGCGTAAAGAGGCCGAACAGTTGACACGTGAACTGCGTCATCAGTTGGAAATCAACAGCATACAGGAAGCAGAGCTTCGTGAAGCCACCATTCGTCTTGAAGAGACGCGCATGGCTGCAGACGAAAAACAACGTCTGTTGACCAACAGCGAACAGCGCCTCAATGCGCAATTTGAAAACCTCGCTCATCGTATTTTCGAAAACAGTGGGCGGCGGGTTGACGAGCAAAACCGACAAAGCCTCAACGGATTGATTGCACCTCTACGGGAGCAACTGGAAGGATTTTGCCGTCAGGTTCAGGAGGGTTTCGGTCAGGAAGCGCGGGAACGTCATACGCTTTCTCATGAAATCCGCAATTTGCAGCAATTGAATGCGCAAATGGCACAGGAGGCTATAAACCTCACCAAAGCGTTGAAAGGTGATAATAAGACGCAAGGGAACTGGGGAGAGGTTGTGTTGAGCAGAGTACTTGAGGCGTCTGGTTTGCGTGAAGGACATGAGTATGAAACGCAAGTTACCATTCAGTTAGAGCAACCAGAGCAACATGGCCGTATGCAGCCTGATGTCATTGTACGCCTCCCTCAGAGTAAGGATGTCGTTATCGACGCAAAAATGACGTTGGTCGCTTATGAGCGTTATTTCAATGCGCAAGAGGATAGCGTGCGAGAAAAAGCACTTGGTGAGCACATTGCAGCTATCCGTAACCACCTTCGTGTGCTCAGTCGAAAAGATTATCAGCAATTACCGGGTTTACGTTCGCTGGATTACGTGTTGATGTTTATTCCTGTGGAGCCTGCCTTTTTACTGGCTATAGACAGGGAACCTGAGTTGATTAGTGAGGCACTTAACCAGAACATTATGTTGGTTAGTCCGACGACTTTACTGGTTGCACTTCGCACTATTAACAATCTGTGGCGTTATGAACATCAAAGCCACCATGCACAGCGTATTGCTGATCGGGCAGCCCGGCTGTATGACAAAATGCGGCTATTTGTTGATGATATGTCTGTGGTCGGGCAAAGCTTGGATAAGGCTCAGGAGAGCTACCGTCAGGCAATGAGAAAGCTGGCAGAAGGGCGGGGTAATATGATTTCTCAGGCTGAAAGCTTCCGCCAGTTAGGTGTTGAAGTAAAGCGCCCAATAAATCCCCGACTTACGGAACAGGCTAAAGAGGATGACGGCACAGGTTTTTCAGCAGGTACCGACTGTGTAGATGGCTGCAAATGAATAAACTGCAAGGCTGTGCCTGTCCTACTGGACTCTGATACACTTGACCGAATATTGATTGCAGAGCAGGTAAAACAAATGGCAGATGAATCAAAGGATACTACCCATTTTGGCTACCGCACCGTGGCGAAAAGCGACAAGGCTGAAATGGTGGCTGATGTTTTCCATTCCGTTGCGGCGAAATACGATCTGATGAATGACCTGATGTCTTTTGGTATCCATCGTATCTGGAAGCGTTTTACTATCGACGCCAGTGGCGTGCGCCGGGGGCAACGTGTGCTTGATCTTGCAGGGGGGACGGGGGACCTCACCGCGAAGTTCTCACGTCTGGTGGGTGATACCGGTGAAGTTGTTCTCGCTGACATCAATAGCTCAATGTTGAAAGTGGGTCGTGAAAAACTTCGTAATAAGGGTATTATTGGCAACATTAATTATGTGCAGGCCAATGCCGAAGCATTACCCTTTCCCGATAACCATTTTGACTGCATTACCATTGCTTTTGGTCTACGCAATGTTACCGATAAAGATAAAGCGCTGGCCTCAATGTTTCGCGTGTTAAAGCCTAGCGGACGGCTTTTAGTGCTGGAATTTTCCAAACCCGTACTGGCTCCTCTTAGCAAGATCTATGATGCCTATTCTTTTCACGTCCTGCCCCGTATTGGTGAGCTGGTAGCAAAAGATTCGGAAAGCTATCGCTATCTTGCAGAGTCCATCCGTATGCATCCGGATCAGGACACGCTGAAGCAAATGATGACGGATGTTGGGTTTGAAAATATCACTTATTCAAACTTTACCGGTGGCATCGTTGCGCTACACCGCGGATTCAAGTTCTAAACAGGAAAACGCATGACATTAACGCCGTTATTAATGGCTGGGCTGGAGACAGCACTGAATCAGGTATTGTACCGCGATCGTGGGTTGAAATCGGTGCGCCAGCGACTTACTGGGAAAAGCCTGGTTATTGAACTTGCTGAACTGGCACAGCCTGTTACGCTTATTTTTAGTGAAAATCAGCTGGACGTGATGGGCGAATGGCATGATATGCCAGATTGCCGGGTGAGACTGGGATTGCGTACCTTGCATAAATTACGGGATCGCCAGCAGTTAACCAGTTTGATTCGCAGCGGCGAGCTGGAAGTTGAGGGTGATTTGCAGGTTGTACAGCAGTTTTCTGCACTGATCGATCTCGCTGAACTGGACCCGGCGGAGTACCTCGCACCATGGACAGGTGATATTGCAGCTCATGGCATTATCCAGTTCGCCCGCCAGACAATCGCGCTCATTCGGCCTGACCTGAAACGTAAACAGGCTTATCTCAGCGAGTCGCTTACCGAAGAGTGGCGGGGCGCGCCCGGTGCCCTGGAACAGGCCTGGTTTGCTGATGAAGTGCAGATTGTCAGTGATGAATTGACTACTTTACAGCGTCGGCTTAGTGCTCTGGAGGGAAAATGACCTTTGGAGAATTGCGTCGCTTCTATTTAATCATCCATATTTTTCTTAGCTACGGTCTTGATGAACTGATCCCCATCACGCGGTTAACTTTGCCAGTCAGGCTATGGAGAAAATGCCTGTTCTGGATGCCAAACAGGCACAAAAAGCAGCCCCTTGGTGAACGTTTACGGTTAGCACTGGAACAGCTGGGACCGGTCTGGATCAAGCTTGGTCAAATGATGTCCACCCGCCGCGATTTGTTTCCACCACAGATTGCCGATCAACTAGCTCTGCTGCAGGATCGCGTTGCCCCTTTTGATGGCGTCAAGGCCCAACATCAGATTGAGCTGTCTTTGGGATGCGCTATTGAGAATTATTTTGATGATTTCGTTATTACACCGCTCGCTTCTGCGTCTATCGCCCAGGTGCATACTGCCACGTTAAAAGAGAATGGCCAGCAGGTGGTCATTAAGGTTATCCGCCCGGATATTTTGCCGGTAATTAAAGCGGATATGAAGCTTATCAAACGGATGGCGCGCTGGGTTCCCAGACTGTTGCCTGACAGCCGCCGTTTACGGCCACGAGAAGTGGTTGCCGATTATGAAAAAAACCTGATCGACGAGCTAAACCTGTTACGTGAAGCGGCGAATGCTATCCAGCTTCGCCGCAACTTTGACAACAATAAGATGTTGTATATACCGGAAATTTTTTCTGACTACTGCAGTGAAACCATGCTGGTTATGGAACGTATCTACGGTATTCCCGTTAATGATGTGGTTCAGCTTGAACAGCATGGGGTCAACTTGAAGTTGCTAGCGGAACGTGGCGTACAGGTTTTCTTCACCCAGGTTTTTCGTGACAGTTTTTTTCATGCAGATATGCATCCTGGCAATATTTTCGTGAGCTACGAACACCCGGAAGATCCTCAATATATTGGCATTGACTGTGGCATCGTGGGGTCGCTGAACAAAGGGGATAAGCGCTACCTTGCTGAAAATTTTATTGCTTTCTTTAATCGTGACTATCGTAAAGTTGCAGAGTTGCATGTGGATTCGGGCTGGGTGCCGCCAGACACCAACGTGGAAGACTTCGAGTTTGCTATCCGTACGGTATGTGAACCGATTTTTGAAAAACCGTTGGCAGAAATATCTTTCGGACATGTATTGCTAAACTTATTTAACACTGCTCGTCGATTCAATATGGAAGTTCAGCCACAGTTGGTTCTCCTGCAGAAAACATTATTGTATGTTGAGGGACTTGGTCGGCAGCTGTATCCGCAACTTGATTTGTGGAAAACTGCGAAGCCCTTTCTGGAGGAGTGGATCAAGGATCAAATCGGCATCCCTGCAATCGTACGTGCACTCAAGGAAAAGGAGACATTCTGGGCAGAAAAGCTGCCTGAGCTGCCAGAACTGTTTTATGACAGTCTCCGTCAGCATAAATATTTGCAGCGTAGCGTCGAGAAGCTGGCCACTGATTTGAAAGGAGAACGTGTCAGGCAACATCAATCGCGCTATCTGTTTGGGGCAGGAGCAGCATTGTTGCTGAGTGGAACTGCTATTCTTTTGACCCGCCCTCAGTGGGATCTTATTTCTGCGGCCATGATCGCCGCAGGCCTGGTTACCTGGCTTGTGGGTTGGCGCAAGATAGTCTGATTGACGTTTAAAAAGGAAAGGGTCGCCAAAAATTCATTGGTGCGTCTTCGTTCATCGCCAGCCGGAGTTTTTTAGTACATGAAACTGGCATTGCACTGATTATCAGAGGTAAAAAATGGGCGGTAGTATTAGTATCGGGCAATTATTAATTATTGCCGTAATTGTTGTTCTTCTTTTTGGTACGAATAAGTTACGGTCGCTGGGTTCCGATCTCGGTTCTTCTATCAAAGGTTTTAAAAAAGCCATGAGCGATGACGATGATAAGGAAAAAAAACATGCCAATGATGCGGATTTCGATGCCAGGCTCACTGAAAAGCAGCCGACAGAGGCAAAGAAAGAAGACGTTAAAAATGACAAGGTATAAACCGTGTTCGATATAGGCTTTAGCGAACTTTTACTGGTATTTGTGATTGGGCTTGTGGTGTTAGGACCACAACGTTTACCCGTAGCGGTCAGGACTGTTTTAGGATGGATGCGTGCGATGCGATCGCTGGTGGCTAACGTGCAGAATGAGCTTGCTCAGGAACTAAAGTTGCAGGAGCTGCAGGAAAGTCTCAGAAAGGTTGAAGAGGCGAGTAAACGTAACCTGACGCCAGAGCTTAAGGCCTCCATGGAGGAGCTGAAGCAGTCTGCAGAGTCGATGAAGCGCTCCTATATTGGAGAGAATGAGAAAGTCGATGATGAGGCGAATACCATCCATAATTCGCTGGTCAAAAATCCTGCTGACTCTCATGCGGGGGTTACGCCAGCTGAAGCTGATCACCATGCCAGTGCGCCAGTGCAAAGACTCGGTCAGAATCAAACGGAGATCAAGGATGTTGATGCTGCTTTCATGCCCGTGAGACCCTCAGAAGGTGGCAGTGAAAGTGGGCCTGCCGTTCATGTTTCTAAGGTGGCAAGCAGTTCGACTGAGGCTAATGCGTCAGCTGCAACAGTGACAACAGAACCCCCGGCAGCATCGATCCTGTCCAGTCGTGCACCTGCTTCCATCACGCAATCAGAAGAGCAAGGTTAAACATGGCTGTTGAAGATACCCAACCGCTGATCGGTCATTTGATTGAACTGCGTAAGCGTTTACTTAACTGCATTATTGCTGTCGTGGCTATTTTTCTTTGCCTTGCCTATTTCTCTAATGATATTTACCGCCTTATTGCTTCCCCTTTGATCAGTCAGATGCCCGCAGGAGCAAGTATGATTGCAACGGATGTGGCATCACCTTTCTTTACCCCTGTCAAACTGACGATGATCGTTTCCGTGTTTCTTGCGGTTCCGGTCATCCTGTATCAGATTTGGGCATTTGTTGCGCCTGCCCTGTATCGTCATGAGCGCAGGTTGGTGATGCCACTGCTATTTTCCAGTTATTTCCTATTCTATCTGGGAATGGCGTTCGCTTATTTTGTTGTTTTCCCACTGGCTTTCAGTTTTTTTGCCAAGACTGCGCCCGAGGGTGTTCAGATAGCGACTGATATTAACAAATATCTCGATTTTGTGATGACGTTGTTCATGGCTTTCGGCGTTTCTTTCGAGGTTCCGGTTGCCATTGTTCTGCTGTGCTGGACGGGCATAACTACCCCGGAAGAACTAAAGAAAAAGCGCCCTTATGTTCTGGTTGGGGCCTTTGTGGTGGGCATGTTACTCACGCCACCGGATGTGTTCTCTCAAACGTTGTTAGCCATTCCGATGTATTGCCTGTTTGAGGTGGGGGTGTTTTTCTCACGCTTTTACGTTGGCAAAGGGCGGGAAGACAATGGGAAGGACGAATCTGGAATGGAATAGCAGTGCCCTGTAGCACCCCATTCTGTTGATGTGAAATAACCGCCCGTGGGTGCGGTTACTGTCTGGAACTGATTATGTTTGATATAGGGGTCAACCTGACCAGCACACAATTTGCGCAGGATCGCGACTGGGTCGTTAAACGTGCAAAACAAGCGGGTGTGACAGGTTTACTTATCACCGGAACGAACGCGCTGGAGAGCCAGCAAGCACAAAGTCTGGCGGCACGAAGCCCCGGATATTGCTGGTCAACCGCAGGTGTACACCCCCATCATGCCAGCGAATGGTCCGGCGAAACGGTTTCGACTCTGAAACGGCTGGCTGAAAGCCCTGAAGTGGTGGCGATAGGTGAGTGCGGGCTGGATTTCAACCGAAACGTCTCTGAACCTGAGCAGCAAGCCTATGCCTTTAATGCACAGCTGGAGCTGGCAGCTGAACTGAATTTACCTGCGTTTCTCCATTGCCGCGAGGCTCACGACCGTTTCATTGAGATTCTTACCCCGTGGTTGCCAAAGCTTTCTGGTGCAGTGATTCACTGTTTTACCGGCACAAAAACTGAACTGGAAGCCTGTCTTGACCTGGGTTTATCGATTGGGATTACCGGGTGGATATGTGATGAACGCCGCGGGAAGCCACTGCGTGAACTGGTTCCGCTTATCCCGGCCGGGCGGTTACTGCTGGAAACCGATGCACCTTATTTGATCCCGCGTGACCTGCGGCCTCGTCCCCCTTCACGTCGTAATGAACCCGGTTTTCTACCGCATATTGTTGAACAGGTCGCTGAATTACGCAAAGAGGATGCTGCTGTGCTGGGGCGCCAGAGTGATGAAAACGCCCGGTTGCTGTTCAGGCTGGCTAACCAGCCTGAGTAATCAGTCAGGAGGCGGGAAGATTCAGAGTTTCTGAAATTGCTTGTTGTCCATGCTGCGCACGATTTGTTTGTTGAGCATTTTGAGCAGCAGCATTGAGCGTTCTTCGCCGTCTGGTTCAGTGAAAATGGCCTTGAGTCCTTCAAACGCACCCGCCGTAATAATTACCTGTTCTCCGGGCTGCGGCAAGTCTGGGTCTGTTAGCGTCTCCGTTCTCTCAGTTTGCAAAGCAACAATGACGTCTTCAGGAACGATAGCAGGCATGCTACCAAAACGGACAAAGTGACTCACACCTCTGGTTGCACTGATCGTGGTGGTGTGAATAGCTTCTGGATCAAACTCAATAAAAAGGTAGTTTGGGAACAGAGGTTCATTCACTATAGTGCGTTTGCCCCGCACCATTTTCTCTATTGCAATCATTGGGCTGAGACAATGCACAGCCTGGCGTTCAAGATGTTCTTTAGCTCGAAGCAGCTGACCGCGTTTGCAATAAAGTAAGTACCAGGATTCCATAACGTCACTTTGCAATTTCAGGGGTAATAAGAATAACAAAATTGATACAAGAGTCATAGTTTCATCCCAGTCGGAAGGGGCAATTCGGGCCTGATTTCTAACAAAAATATTATGTATCATTAATCGTTTGCCTGTCTGGCGGGCGCATTAATAACTATTAATGGTGATGGTTGTTATCCAAAAGCGTGTGATCGTATCCCGGATGTCGCGAAAAATTAAGCATCCAATGCCGATCCTCCCTATAATGGCCGATTTACTACCGTACTAATGAGAAGTCATGAAATACCACGGCTTACGCGACTTCCTTTCTCTGCTGGAACAGCGGGGAGAATTAAAACGTATTACCATGGAGATCGATCCCGATCTTGAGATGACCGAAATCGCCGATCGCACGTTGCGGTCTGGCGGTCCTGCACTGTTGTTTGAGAATCCCAAAGGACACAGTATGCCTGTCCTCTGTAACCTGTTTGGCACGCCGCAGCGGGTGGCATTAGGCATGGGGCAGGAAGATGTTTCAGCCCTGCGTGATGTGGGGCGCCTGCTTGCCTTTCTGAAAGAACCAGAGCCACCACACGGTTTCCGCGATTTTATGGGGAAGATGCCGCAGTGGAAGCAGGTATTAAATATGCCAACCAAACGTCTGCGCGATGCGCCTTGCCAGCAACAAGTCTGGCAGAGTGACGAGGTTGATTTGCGTACAATACCAATCATGACATGTTGGCCGGACGATGCTGCACCGTTAATTACTTGGGGGCTGACGATAACCCGTGGGCCAAATAAGGAGCGGCAAAATCTGGGTATCTATCGTCAGCAGCTAATCGGTAAAAATAAACTTATTATGCGCTGGCTATCACACCGCGGTGGCGCTCTGGATTTTCAGGAATGGTCGCAAGAGCGTCCTGGAGACCGTTTTCCTGTTGCGGTGGCGCTGGGTGCCGATCCGGCAACTATCCTCGGTGCTGTCACGCCTGTCCCGGATACGCTTTCTGAATACGCCTTTGCCGGGCTGTTACGTGGCACGAAAACGGAAGTGGTGAAGTGCCTTTCCAACGATCTTGATGTCCCGGCCAGTGCTGAAATCGTGTTGGAAGGTTACATTGAAGTCGGTGAAATGGCCCCGGAAGGCCCCTATGGCGATCATACCGGCTACTATAATGAAGTGGATAACTTTCCAGTATTTACCGTGACACACATGACCCAACGTCGTGATGCAATTTATCATTCGACCTACACAGGTCGTCCACCGGACGAGCCAGCGGTTCTGGGGGTGGCACTGAATGAAGTGTTTGTCCCTATCCTTCAAAAGCAGTTTCCTGAAATTGTCGATTTCTATCTGCCGCCAGAAGGTTGCTCATACCGCCTGGCCGTGGTGACGATGAAAAAACAATATGCTGGTCATGCCAAAAGGGTAATGATGGGCGTCTGGTCTTTCCTGCGTCAATTTATGTATACCAAGTTTGTTATCGTCTGCGATGATGACGTTAACGCTCGTGACTGGAACGATGTTATCTGGGCTATAACCACCCGTATGGATCCTGTCAGGGACACCGTGTTGGTGGAAAATACCCCGATTGATTATCTCGATTTTGCCTCGCCGGTTTCAGGTCTTGGTTCGAAGATGGGTCTGGATGCCACCAATAAATGGCTTGGTGAAACTCAGCGCGAATGGGGCCGACCTATTCAAAAAGATCCTGCTACGGTGGCAAAAATCGATACGATTTGGGATGAATTAAGTATCTTAAGTGAGACGCCCAAACGCAGCATTGCGTCCGGCAAATAAATGTTCGACTCAACAAAGGGAACGCATGACAACGTTAAGCTGTAAAGTGATCTCGGTAGAGACGATTACCGAAACTGTTTACCGGGTGCGCATGGTGCCGGAGGCTGATTTTAGCTTCCGTGCCGGTCAGTATCTGATGGTGGTGATGGATGAGCACGATAAAAGGCCGTTTTCACTGGCTTCCACGCCGATGGAGAAGGATATCATTGAGCTGCATATTGGTGCTTCAGAGCTAAACTTGTACGCAATGGCAGTGATGGAACGTATTCAACAGGATCGCAAAATCACCGTGGATATTCCCCACGGTGATGCTTTCTTACGTGAAGAGAGTGACCGCCCACTGATCCTTATCGCTGGCGGTACCGGTTTTTCTTACGCGCGTTCTATTTTGTTAACCGCGCTATCGCAGCAGCCGCATTGTGATATTGCGCTCTATTGGGGCGGGCGTGAGCCGAAGCATCTTTATGATTTGGAAGAATTGAACGCACTGGCGGTTAAACATCCTAATTTGAAGATTTTCCCGGTAGTTGAACAACCTGAACCCGAATGGCCGGTGCGCAATGGTACCGTGCTGACGGCGGTGATGAATGATTATGGTGACCTTGCGGGTTACGATATTTACATTGCTGGACGTTTTGAAATGGCAAAAATTGCTCGCGAACGTTTTTGTGCTGAACGTGGTGCGAAAGAAGATCAGATGTACAGCGACGCTTTCGCCTTTATCTGAGATTGCAGGGACAGCGATTACTGTCCCTGAATATTCAGTTGCCGTTCTGTCTGGTGGGGAGTACAGGAACAGCCGCTGCCCTCCGGTCAGGCTCGTTCAAAAACGGCAGCAATCCCCTGACCCAGACCAATACACCATGCTCACCAGACCAAACCTGACATCCCGCTGTTCCAGCAAATTTAACAACGTGGTGCTGATGCGTGCGCCAGAACAGCCCAACGGATGACCCAGCGCAATTGCTCCGCCATTCAGGTTTACCTTTTCATCAAGTTTTTCCAGCAATCCAGGATCTTTAATACAGGGTAGCGTCTGCGCTGCAAAGACTTCATTCAGTTCAAACAGGTCAATATCGCTGACGTTCAGTCCGGCTCTTTTTAGTGCCAGTTTAGACGCTGGCACCGGGCCGTATCCCATACCCATGCTGACCGATATGCAATGCCCCACCCATGATACCCGCTCCCAGAACCGCAGCCTGGCGTGGCGTTTTTACTTCGCGAGCAAGTTTTTTGGCTTTGGATTTTACCGTTTGGTCATTCAGGAAAATGCCGATCAGCGCCTTTGCTGTACCAGAACGAGCCAGTGGCACAAACGCCTCTGTTTCCAGCCTGAGCGCCTCATTCCGACAAAGATGAGCGACAACTTCAATCGTTTCTTACCGCGATGAGAGCGGCGCGGGATAATGTTTGCCCGCTGTTTGTAAAACCATGCTTTTTGCTACGTTAAAACACATGACGACTTCTGTTTTACTTAGTTTTAGCGGCTGAAGTTTTGGCTGGCGTCGGGTGCGCCAGTCCTGCTTACCATCAATGGCTTCAGGCGGGATATTGATGCCTGCTTCGCGCAGTTTTTTGGCCGGGAACACGGCATCGACCAGGCCGATTGCCAGCGCTTTTGCCGCGTCGACATCCTTAGCGGCGGCAATAATCTCCAGCGCACTGCCTACGCCAGGCAGACGTGGCATCTTCACCGTTCCACCAAATCCGGGTATTATACCCAGCTTCGTTTTGGGTAAACCAATCTTTGCGCCCGGCGTGGCAATACGGAAATCCGTAGTCATAACGAATTCACAGCCACCACCCAGAGCATAGCCATTGATTGCAGACAGGGTTGGAACCGGTAAACCCTCAAGACGAGTAAAGACACTGTTGGCAAAGGCCAGCGCTTGCGCCACTTTTTCGGCGGAGCGGCAAATAATGAAAGAAATTCCGTGATGTCTGCACCAACGATAAACGTCGGTTTACGAGAAGCGATCAGCAGTGCTTTTAACTCTATCTGCTGTTCAAGGATTGAAATTGCAACAGTTTGGGTGTCCAGCTTGTTGACCGGGCCGCTTGCATCAAATACCAGTTCAGCAATGCCCCGTTCAGCCAGTTCAGGGAAAGTGTTTCACCTTGGTAAAGCATGGTTATCTCCTGAGGTCTCGGCAATCGGATCTGGTCATACCAGATAAATAAAAGTGTGGAATTTATGTTAATCATTTGCAAATCAAAATTTGATGCTTTGCAAACAAGATCACAGGTGCGGCAAAAGGACAGCGTCGTGATAAGATGCGCTTAATTTGGTGTTAACGGAGACAGGTAATGGAATCGTTGGTCGCCCTCTACCAGCGGCATATTAAAACGCTACAGACCCGCGCGCAGGAGGTTCTGTCCCGCTTTCAGCTCGATGCTCTGCTAATCCACTCTGGAGAACTTCTGACCGTTTTCCTTGACGATCACATCTATCCTTTTAAAGTTAACCCACAGTTTAAAGCATGGGTACCTGTGACTTCGGTACCAAATTGCTGGTTGTGGGTCGATGGCGTTAATAAGCCCAAATTGTGGTTTTGGTTGCCCGTTGATTATTGGCACCGCGTCGAACCATTGCCTCACAGCTTCTGGACGGAAGAAATAGATATAGTGGCGTTAAGGCATGCTGATGATATCGGCCAGCAGTTGCCCTCCGTTCGTGATAACGTTGCTTACCTTGGTCCTGTTTTCGAACGTGCGGCTCAACTGGGTATCAAAGCCCGTCATATCAATCCGAAAGGAACGCTGGATTTTTTGCATTACCAGCGCTCTTACAAGACCGACTACGAGCTGTATTGCCTGCGTGAGGCACAAAAAACGGCAGCGATAGGGCATCGGGCGGCGAAGGAAGCGTTTCTGTCCGGCCTGAGCGAGTTCGATATCAACAATGCCTATCTCAGCGCGACTGGCCACCGCGATACTGATGTGCCTTACGGAAATATTATTGCGCTAAACGAACATGCGGCGGTGTTGCATTACACCAACCTTGACCTGATGCCGCCGGAAAAAAGGCGCAGTTTCCTCATTGATGCCGGAGCTGAATATAATGGCTATGTGGCTGACCTGACACGCACTTATTCTGCTGATAATGGCAGCGATTACGCGCAGTTGATCAACGATCTCAATAAAGAAGAGCAGGCACTGATTGCTACACTTAAGACGGGTGTGCGCTACACCGATTATCATCAGCAGATGCATCAACGTATTGCCGGGCTGTTATTAAAACACCAGTTAGTTAAAGGAATGAGTGAGGAGGCGCTGGTCGCCGAAGACCTGACCGGCCCGTTTATGCCGCATGGCCTGGGCCATCCTCTTGGACTTCAGGTACACGATGTTGCAGGATTTATGCAGGACGAATCTGGAACGCAGCTGGCCGCACCAGCGCAATACCCCTACCTGCGTTGTACACGCATACTTGAACCACGAATGGTGTTGACTATCGAACCGGGCTTTTATTTTATCGATTCACTGCTTGCGCCTTGGCGTGCGGGTAAATTTAGCCAGCATTTTGACTGGATGCGTATTGACGCGCTGAAGCCTTACGGGGGGATCCGCATTGAGGATAACGTGGTGATGCATGCGCATGGCGTGGAAAATATGACGCGCGATGTAAAACTGGCGTGATGGACGCCTATGACATTCCTGCGGCGCTATTCAGCTTCAGTGAGGAAATCAAAAAAAGCCGTTTCATTACGCTCCTGGCACATACCGATGGTGTTGATGCCGCGCGCGCGTTTGTTCAGCAGATCAAAAGCGAACATCTTCAAGCAAGGCATCATTGCTGGGCATGGGTCGCAGGCTCTCCTGAGGACTCGCAGCGTCTGGGCTTTTCTGATGATGGTGAACCGTCAGGCACGGCAGGCAAACCGATGCTTGCTCAACTGATGGGTAACAACATTGGCGAAATCACTGCCGTTGTCATTCGTTACTATGGCGGTATTCAACTGGGAACGGGTGGGCTGGTTAAAGCGTATGGTGGGGGCGTACAACAAGCCCTGAAAGGCATGCTCCGTCGGCAAAAGGTGCCGATGCTGACCTTTACGCTTTGTTGTGATTACTCCCAGCTCGCTGAGATTGAAAGAATGATTGACCGATTCCAGGGGCAGTTACTTAACAGCGAATTCCTG
Organism: Erwinia tracheiphila; assembly: GCF_021365465.1. NCBI lineage: Bacteria > Pseudomonadati > Pseudomonadota > Gammaproteobacteria > Enterobacterales > Erwiniaceae > Erwinia > Erwinia tracheiphila. Next base: position 4,768,486 of record NZ_CP089932.1, on the reverse strand, counting down.
CAAGCCGTTTCACTTAAGCTGGCTTTGCCTTATGCGCAGGTTGCCGGGTTTACGCAAAGTCTCACCGACTTTAGCCGAGGGGCACTTCACCTTATCCCGCTCAAATAACATTTTTACTGTCAGGAAAGGAAAGGCAGCATGCATTTTCGTGCTATTACGCGCATCGTGGGTTCACTGGTCATTTTGTTTTCTGGAACGATGATTGTTCCGGGGCTGGTGGCATTAATCTATCGTGACGGTGCCGGACGTGCCTTTACCCAAACGTTTTTTATGGCGCTTCTGATTGGCGCGATACTGTGGTGGCCAAATCGTAGACAGAAACGCGATCTGAAGCCCCGGGAATGTTTTCTTATTGTTGTACTTTTCTGGACGGTATTGGGCAGCGTTGGTGCAATGCCTTTTATTTTCGCCGAGCATCCCAATCTGTCGATCACCGATGCATTCTTTGAGTCTTTTTCAGGTCTGACAACCACAGGAGCAACGACCCTGATTGGGCTGGATGTATTACCAAAAGCGATTTTATTTTACCGACAAATGCTGCAATGGCTGGGGGGGATGGGGATCATCGTGCTGGCGGTGGCAATACTCCCCCTTCTCGGCGTGGGGGGGATGCAGTTGTATCGGGCTGAAATGCCGGGGCCGCTTAAAGACAATAAAATGCGGCCGCGCATTGCGGAAACGGCGAAAACGCTCTGGCTAATCTATGTTCTACTGACGGTGGTATGCGCACTGGCGCTGTGGTTAGCGGGTATGCCTTTGTTTGATGCCATCGGGCACAGTTTTTCGACTATCGCCATTGGGGGATTTTCCACTCATGACGCGAGTATTGGCTATTTTAACAGCTCGACTATTAATACTATCATCGCTATTTTTCTCCTCATTTCAGGCTGTAATTATGGTCTTCATTTTTCATTGCTGAGTGGCCGCAGTCTGCGTGTCTACTGGCGCGACCCAGAGTTTCGTATGTTTATCGGCGTGCAGTTTACGTTGGTGATTATCTGTACTGTTGTGTTGTGGTTCCATAATGTTTACAGTAGTGAGCTGCAGACGTTGAACCAGGCTTTTTTCCAGGTGGTATCGATGGCCACAACCGCAGGATTTACCACTGACAGTATTGCACGCTGGCCACTGTTTCTGCCCGTACTGCTCCTCTGCTCTGCTTTTATTGGCGGCTGTGCCGGTTCGACTGGTGGCGGGTTAAAGGTGATCCGCATTCTGCTGTTATTTAAGCAAGGTAATCGTGAATTGAAACGGTTGGTTCACCCTAATGCGGTCTACACCATCAAGCTGGGGCAACGTGCATTACCTGAACGAATACTCGAAGCGGTGTGGGGGTTTTTCTCAGCATATGCTCTGGTATTTCTGTTAAGTATGTTAGCTATCATTGCCACGGGTATTGATGACTTCTCTGCCTTCGCTGCTGTGGCGGCAACACTGAATAATCTGGGGCCGGGCCTTGGAGTGGTTGCGGATAATTTCACTACCATGAATGACACGGCGAAATGGATTTTAATTCTGACAATGCTTTTTGGCCGTCTAGAGGTCTTTACGCTGTTAGTCCTGTTTACGCCCACTTTCTGGCGTGAATAATTTAAATTGAGTGCTTATTATGAAAGCGTTAATTCTGTTTTCCAGTCGCGATGGTCAAACCCGCGAGATTGTCTCTTTTATCGCCAGCCAGCTTAAAGAGCAGCAGGAGTGCGACATTCTCGATATATTGTACGCAAAGAATCTTGACTGGAGTAAATATGATCGCGTGTTAATCGGGGCTTCAATTCGTTATGGTCACTTTCACCCCACATTAATGGCGTTTGTGAAAAGGCACACTACGGAATTGCAGCACAGGCCCTCCGGTTTTTTCTCAGTTAATCTCACCGCCCGCAAACCTGAAAAACGAACGCCGCAAACAAATGCTTATACGCGCAAATTTCTGTTGAAATCACCCTGGCAGCCCGACTGCTGTGCGGTATTTGCAGGGGCACTTCGTTACCCGCGCTATAGTTTTTTTGATCGCATAATGATTCAGTTAATTATGCGCATTACTGGCGGGGAAACGGATACGACAAAAGAAGTTGATTACACAGATTGGCAGCAGGTGAGACGTTTTGCACATGAATTTGCTGTTATTTCACTCAACATGCAGTAAAAAAATACGTTTTGTTGAAAAATGAGGCTCTCAGAAATTTATTTTCAATAACCCCTTGTCAGGGCGCACAAACTCCCTATAATGCGCCACCACTGACACGGAACAACGGCTTCGATGCCGCCGTGTTGAGAGGTTCAGCGAGCTGAACCGCCGGAGAAAAGCTGCGTAAAAGTGGTTGACTCTGAAGGAGGAAAGCGTAGTATACGCGACCTCGCGGCAGGAAGCGAAAGCACTGACCGCACCGCTCTTTAACAATTTATCAGACAATCTGTGTGGGCACTCGCAGGATAGATATCGGCATCTTCGGATGCAAAAATATCAAGTCTTAAGAGTGAACACGTAATTCATTACGACGTTTTCCTTGAGCACTGCTTCACGAGTTGAAGCAAATCAAACTTTAAATTGAAGAGTTTGATCATGGCTCAGATTGAACGCTGGCGGCAGGCCTAACACATGCAAGTCGAACGGTAGCACAGAAGAGCGTGCTCTTTGGGTGACGAGTGGCGGACGGGTGAGTAATGTCTGGGAAACTGCCTGATGGCGGGGGATAACCACTGGAAACGGTGGCTAATACCGCATAATCTCGCAAGAGCAAAGAGGGGGACCTTATGGCCTCTTGCCATCGGATGTGCCCAGATGGGATTAGCTGGCAGGTAGGGTAACGGCCTACCTGGGCGACGATCCCTAGCTGGTCTGAGAGGATGACCAGCCACACTGGAACTGAGACACGGTCCAGACTCCTACGGGAGGCAGCAGTGGGGAATATTGCACAATGGGCGCAAGCCTGATGCAGCCATGCCGCGTGTATGAAGAAGGCCTTCGGGTTGTAAAGTACTTTCAGCGGGGAGGAAGGGACGCTGGTTAATAACCAGCGGCATTGACGTTACCCGCAGAAGAAGCACCGGCTAACTCCGTGCCAGCAGCCGCGGTAATACGGAGGGTGCAAGCGTTAATCGGAATTACTGGGCGTAAAGCGCACGCAGGCGGTCTGTTAAGTCAGATGTGAAATCCCCGGGCTTAACCTGGGAACTGCATTTGAAACTGGCAGGCTGGAGTCTTGTAGAGGGGGGTGGAATTCCAGGTGTAGCGGTGAAATGCGTAGAGATCTGGAGGAATACCGGTGGCGAAGGCGGCCCCCTGGACAAAGACTGACGCTCATGTGCGAAAGCGTGGGGAGCAAACAGGATTAGATACCCTGGTAGTCCACGCTGTAAACGATGTCGATTTGGAGGTTGTGCCCTTGAGGTGTGGCTTCCGTAGCTAACGCGTTAAATCGACCGCCTGGGGAGTACGGCCGCAAGGTTAAAACTCAAATGAATTGACGGGGGCCCGCACAAGCGGTGGAGCATGTGGTTTAATTCGATGCAACGCGAAGAACCTTACCTGGCCTTGACATCCACAGAACTTAGCAGAGATGCTTTGGTGCCTTCGGGAGCTGTGAGACAGGTGCTGCATGGCTGTCGTCAGCTCGTGTTGTGAAATGTTGGGTTAAGTCCCGCAACGAGCGCAACCCTTATCCTTTGTTGCCAGCGATTTGGTCGGGAACTCAAAGGAGACTGCCGGTGATAAACCGGAGGAAGGTGGGGATGACGTCAAGTCATCATGGCCCTTACGGCCAGGGCTACACACGTGCTACAATGGCGCATACAAAGAGAAGCGACCTCGCGAGAGCATGCGGACCTCATAAAGTGCGTCGTAGTCCGGATCGGAGTCTGCAACTCGACTCCGTGAAGTCGGAATCGCTAGTAATCGTGGATCAGAATGCCACGGTGAATACGTTCCCGGGCCTTGTACACACCGCCCGTCACACCATGGGAGTGGGTTGCAAAAGAAGTAGGTAGCTTAACCTTCGGGAGGGCGCTTACCACTTTGTGATTCATGACTGGGGTGAAGTCGTAACAAGGTAACCGTAGGGGAACCTGCGGTTGGATCACCTCCTTAGCATAAGATAGCTTCATGCGCAGTGCTCACACAGATTGTCTGATAGAAAAGTAACGAGCAGAAAACCTCTCCAGGCTTGTAGCTCAGGTGGTTAGAGCGCACCCCTGATAAGGGTGAGGTCGGTGGTTCAAGTCCACTCAGGCCTACCAAATTCGCACTCAGGCTGCGTTATGTCTCAGGCTCGCATAGTTCACTATGCTTCGCGGAAACATAGCCTGTCTGAGAACGAATTGCATTTCTTAAGAAGTGTACTCGGTTGAGTGGTAACAGTGGTCTCTGCAGTGACTGTATGGGGCTATAGCTCAGCTGGGAGAGCGCCTGCCTTGCACGCAGGAGGTCAGCGGTTCGATCCCGCTTAGCTCCACCATGCAGTCTGACGAAAAATACTTCAGAGCGTGCCGGTAAGGGTATGCTGTGAAGTATTATGCTCTTTAACAATCCGGAACAAGCTGAAAATTGAAACGACATGTTGTTGTCATTCTGGGTAACAGGAATGGCGTGATGACATGTACGGTCTCTCAATGCCTGCAACGGCATGCGTCCTGTGGACGCCTGTGGGTTGTGAGGTTAAGTGACGAAGCGTACACGGTGGATGCCCTGGCAGTCAGAGGCGATGAAGGGCGTGCTAATCTGCGATAAGCGTCGGTAAGGTGATATGAACCGCGATACCCGACGATACCCGAATGGGGAAACCCGGTGCACTTGTGCATCATTGCAGCATGAATACATAGTGCTGCAAGGCGAACCGGGGGAACTGAAACATCTCAGTACCCCGAGGAAAAGAAATCAACCGAGATTCCCCCAGTAGCGGCGAGCGAACGGGGAGGAGCCCGGAACCATCATCAGCTTGTGCATCAGTGGAAGCGTCTGGAAAGTCGCAGGGTACAGGGTGATACTCCCGTACACGAAGGTGCACATGCTGTGAGTTCGAAGAGTAGGGCGGGACACGTGTTATCCTGTCTGAATATGGGGGGACCATCCTCCAAGGCTAAATACTCCTGACTGACCGATAGTGAACCAGTACCGTGAGGGAAAGGCGAAAAGAACCCCGGCGAGGGGAGTGAAACAGAACCTGAAACCGTGTACGTACAAGCAGTGGGAGCACCTTCGTGGTGTGACTGCGTACCTTTTGTATAATGGGTCAGCGACTTGTATTCTGTAGCAAGGTTAACCGAATAGGGGAGCCGCAGGGAAACCGAGTCTTAACTGGGCGTTAAGTTGCAGGGTACAGACCCGAAACCCGGTGATCTAGCCATGGGCAGGTTGAAGGTTGGGTAACACTAACTGGAGGACCGAACCGACTAATGTTGAAAAATTAGCGGATGACCTGTGGCTGGGGGTGAAAGGCCAATCAAACCGGGAGATAGCTGGTTCTCCCCGAAAGCTATTTAGGTAGCGCCTCGTGAAGTCATCTGCGGGGGTAGAGCACTGTTTCGGCCAGGGGGCCATCCCGGCTTACCGATCCGATGCAAACTCCGAATACCGCAGAATGTTATCACGGGAGACACACGGCGGGTGCTAACGTCCGTCGTGAAGAGGGAAACAACCCAGACCGCCAGCTAAGGTCCCAAAGTCATGGTTAAGTGGGAAACGATGTGGGAAGGCCCAGACAGCCAGGATGTTGGCTTAGAAGCAGCCATCATTTAAAGAAAGCGTAATAGCTCACTGGTCGAGTCGGCCTGCGCGGAAGATGTAACGGGGCTAAACCATGCACCGAAGCTGCGGCAGCGGCGCGTAAGCGTTGTTGGGTAGGGGAGCGTTCTGTAAGCCGTGGAAGGTGTGCTGTGAGGCATGCTGGAGGTATCAGAAGTGCGAATGCTGACATAAGTAACGATAAAGCGGGTGAAAAGCCCGCTCGCCGGAAGACCAAGGGTTCCTGTCCAACGTTAATCGGGGCAGGGTGAGTCGACCCCTAAGGCGAGGCCGAAAGGCGTAGTCGATGGGAAACGGGTTAATATTCCCGTACTCGGTGTTGCTGCGAAGGGGGGACGGAGAAGGCTATGTCATCCGGGCGACGGTTGTCCCGGTTTAAGCGTGTAGGCTGTTTTTCCAGGCAAATCCGGAAAATCAAGGCTGAGGCGTGATGACGAGGCACCACGGTGCTGAAGTGACAAATGCCCTGCTTCCAGGAAAAGCCTCTAAGCATCAGGCAACAGAGAATCGTACCCGAAACCGACACAGGTGGTCAGGTAGAGAATACCAAGGCGCTTGAGAGAACCCGGGTGAAGGAACTAGGCAAAATGGTGCCGTAACTTCGGGAGAAGGCACGCTGGCGCGTAGGTGAAGGGACGTGCTCCCGGAGCTGAAGCCAGTCGAAGATACCAGCTGGCTGCAACTGTTTATTAAAAACACAGCACTGTGCAAACACGAAAGTGGACGTATACGGTGTGACGCCTGCCCGGTGCCGGAAGGTTAATTGATGGGGTTAGCGGCAACGCGAAGCTCCTGATCGAAGCCCCGGTAAACGGCGGCCGTAACTATAACGGTCCTAAGGTAGCGAAATTCCTTGTCGGGTAAGTTCCGACCTGCACGAATGGCGTAATGATGGCCAGGCTGTCTCCACCCGGGACTCAGTGAAATTGAACTCGCTGTGAAGATGCAGTGTACCCGCGGCAAGACGGAAAGACCCCGTGAACCTTTACTACAGCTTGACACTGAACACTGAGCCTTGATGTGCAGGATAGGTGGGAGGCTTTGAAGCGCGGACGCCAGTTCGTGTGGAGCCATCCTTGAAATACCACCCTTTAACGTTTGGTGTTCTAACCTTGCGCCGTGATCCGGCGCGGGGACAGTGTCTGGTGGGTAGTTTGACTGGGGCGGTCTCCTCCCAAAGCGTAACGGAGGAGCACGAAGGTTGGCTAATCCTGGTCGGACATCAGGAGGTTAGTGCAATGGCATAAGCCAGCCTGACTGCGAGCGTGACGGCGCGAGCAGATGCGAAAGCAGGTCATAGTGATCCGGTGGTTCTGAATGGAAGGGCCATCGCTCAACGGATAAAAGGTACTCCGGGGATAACAGGCTGATACCGCCCAAGAGTTCATATCGACGGCGGTGTTTGGCACCTCGATGTCGGCTCATCACATCCTGGGGCTGAAGCAGGTCCCAAGGGTACGGCTGTTCGCCGTTTAAAGTGGTACGCGAGCTGGGTTTAGAACGTCGTGAGACAGTTCGGTCCCTATCTGCCGTGGGCGCTGGAGAATTGAGGGGGTTTGCTCCCAGTACGAGAGGACCGGAGTGAACGCACCGCTGGTGTTCGGGTTGTCACGCCAGTGGCACAGCCCGGTAGCTAAGTGCGGAAAAGATAAGCGCTGAAAGCATCTAAGCGCGAAACTTGCCCCGAGATGAGTTCTCCCTGTGGCTTAAAGCCACCTTAAGGGACGTTGAAGACGACGACGTTGATAGGCCGGATGTGTAAGCGCAGCGATGCGTTGAGCTGACCGGTACTAATGACCCGTGAGGCTTAACCTTACAACGCCAGAGGCGTTCTGGTGAGTGTTGAGAGACGACACGATCGGTATTCAGCTTGTGACGGACAGAAGAATTTAGCACTGTTCTGCGGAGATGATTCCGAAGGATTTTGCGCTGAGAGGGCGGTAAGGAGCATACATGGGTATGTGACTGAGCGAGGCGATATCAGCACAAAAGGCACGGGACAGGGCACAAAGAATTTGCCTGGCGGCTTTAGCGCGGTGGTCCCACCTGACTCCATGCCGAACTCAGAAGTGAAACGCCGTAGCGCCGATGGTAGTGTGGGGTCTCCCCATGCGAGAGTAGGGAACTGCCGGGCATCATACAAGCGGACCCCCGGCCAGTGGCCGGGGGTTTTTGCGTCTATAGCTGGAAAAAAAAGCCGGAAAAAAAGCTGCGTGACCCGGTTAATCGGTTAGACTGTGCAGTTACCTTTACCTTCCTTAAGGCCGTCAGATGTTCAGCCAGTCCCCTTCCTTAACACCTTTTAACACCTTTGGCCTTGATGTCAGGGCAGAACAGATTGTTGTGGTCGCTTTCTCCCGTCCTGATGACCGCACGGGGAGCGGTGTCCCTGCCGGTGCTGCGACGCGTGGCGGTTAAGGCGACAGGTTGTCAGGGCCGTTGATGTTCATAAAAGCGCCGGTGCTTCCGTCGAAGGACACGGCGTGGCCGCCGGCCTGTTCAAGAAACAGCTTCACCCTGCGGCCTCCGCGGGCCAGAAAGCGCTCCAGCTGCCCTGCCAGACCGGCATTCAGAAGCGCCTTAGCGGCCGTGAGCGGACCTGATGCAGAAGCATGGAAGCGCCACTGTGGATACGTCTTCCTGCGGTATGAAGATGTGTGACAGGCAGGCTTTTTACCTGCGCCTGCCTGTCACGCGGGAGGCACGAATTCGATCTCCGTCCGTTCCGCCATCCTGAAGAAAAATTCTCCGGCGGGATGCAGGGGCACAGAATATGAAGTTCTTCTTGGATGCGCCTGCGTACGCCTGCCGGGCGAATGAATGGCGTGCATCAAAGCCTGCGCGAGCGCGGCGGTGTCATCCGGTAGCACGTCGTATATGTACAGAAGCGGCATCATGGCGATGGCCGTTGAAACGTTTTCTGTAGGTGCTTCTGGCTATCTGCTTTTCTAATAAACTCAGTATTTTTGAATAGATATATGAGAAGAACTCTCTATTTATGTCTGTTACGTAGATTTTATAACTCGATATCAATCATGCGTTTAACACCAACTCTGATTGCTGATGGAAATAAAAACCGCGGTAATTAATCACTGAAGAAAATCTACAATCGCCCAGCGTTTGTGCGCAGTCAGAAAGAGAATTTACCCGACTATTTTTATTAGCTGACGATCAAAGATGAAACATTTTCAACTACTGGATCGCATCTCGACATTCCTGGAAGCCCGCGCTATCTTTGGCTGTCTGGATGTCTAAACGTTTAAATGGTGAATTGAGGAACAGGTTATGCCAATCAGGGTACCCGATGAATTGCCAGCAGTGAATTTCCTGCGCAACGAGAATGTCTTTGTGATGACATCTTCACGTGCCAGTGTCCAGGAGATTCGCCCGTTGAAAGTGCTGGTGCTGAATCTGATGCCAAAAAAGATTGAGACAGAAAATCAGTTCCTGCGTCTGCTGTCCTATTCTCCCCTGCAAATCGATATCCAACTGTTACGCATAGACAGTCGTGAATCACGTAATACGCCAATGGATCATCTGAATAACTTCTACTGTAACTTCGAAGATATTCAGCATGATAATTATGACGGACTGATTGTAACTGGTGCACCGCTAGGGCTGATTGAGTTTAATGATGTGGCTTACTGGCCGCAGATCCAGCGCGTATTACACTGGGCGAAAGAGCATGTTACTTCCACATTGTTTGTCTGTTGGGCGGTACAGGCAGCGTTAAATATTCTTTATGGCATACCCAAGCAAACGCGAGAAAAAAAACTATCAGGTGTGTACCAGCATCAGATCCTACATCCTCATGCTTTATTGACCCGCGGTTTTGATGACAGCTTCCTGGCACCACATTCACGCTATGCTGATTTTCCCGCTAGGCTGATACGGGATTACACCGATCTGGATATCTTTGCTGAATCAGAACAAACGGGAGCCTACTTATTCGCCAGTAAGGATAAGCGGCTGGCATTTGTTACCGGTCACCCTGAATACGACGCACTCACGCTTGCCGGAGAGTACCACCGTGACAGCGACGCTGGTCTGAATCCTGAGGTCCCTCATAACTATTTTCCCCAGGACAACCCTGCTCTGTCGCCACGAGCCAGCTGGCGTAGCCATGGCAATCTGCTGTTTTCTAACTGGTTAAACTATTACGTTTATCAGATCACCCCTTATGACTTGCGACATATGAACCCAACCCTTGAGTAGCAGACGTTTCTATGATGTGTACTGTTAAAACGGACTGGTTGAAGGTTGGCTGGTCATTTTTCTCGTCGTCTGAAAATATCTCCCTGTAAATTTGTTTTGTAAAAGTACGGTGATGATGCAACAGCGCGTAACCTATTCAGAGCCTTTAATTAAATCTGGTAAAACGCCGGGATGATTACGGCTAAAAACTAATGCGCACGTCATCGCCAAACAGATTATAAGCGTGCTATTGCACGCTTATAACGATGAAATCTTTGATGCTCACCCGTAAAATCCTTGAAACCACCAGAGAACATCCCGTGGGTATTCTCTGCCTGCCGGGGCTGAGATTAAATGATCAACGTGGGATCAGAGACAGAAGCGCCAGGCTTTTCCCGGCACTTGCTTATTGGCATGACTAAATAGCTGCGTGGAATAGTGCTGCGCTTTTTGTAGGTCTTTGTGGGAAAAGAAATTGGTGCTGTTACCTCTTCTAAGTGGCGCTGTTGCTGTTGCGTAGTTGTCACACGTCAATAAATGGCAAGTGTAGCGATATTAGACGCGGCTATTTAGTACCTGATAAGCGCATAGCATGGCTAAATTAAAGCAGGAAAGGCTCATCGCCACAGGTTGCTACTGACCGCACAGCGAAAAGACAGCGTTAACGCCGCTAAACTGGCGTGTGAATATATCTTTTCCGATGCCGGTCAGATCAACCTTGTCCGTGGCTATGCCTGCCTAATCCGTGCTGAACAGCTGACCCTGCCCGCCGATGTTCAGGCCAAACTGTTGCCGAACGCTGAGTACAAAAATGCCAATCCGATAGCGGATACCCAGACGTGGGATAAAGCCAGCAAAATGCTGCCTCGTCTGTGGCAGGAAAACGTGATTATCAACATGAAACAATAAGGACGGGTGATGAAAACGATTCTGGTGGTGCTGGATGGCCTGAGTGACAGCGGGCGCGACATGTGATGGGTTATTTACAGACGGAATGTGCACAGGGAAAGGAACAGTTCTACCAGATGACGTGTGAGCTTCCCTCGCTTTCCCGCCTCTTGTATGAATGTATGTTGACCGGCGTGACGCCGATCAACATACATTCACAACGGTGTCAGCCGCCTGAGCAAAGAGCGCAGTATTTTTCATTACGCGCCCGCCTGTGGGCTGACCGCCGCCGCTGCATAGCACTGGGTTAGCGAGTTGTATAATCGCTCTCCTGGCAGCTCGTACGCGACCGTCATACGGCAGACACGGAGCTGCCGATTCAGTACGGCCATTTTTATCATGACGGCGGCTACCCGGAATCACATCTTTTTGAAGATGCTGAAAGTTTGCGCCTGCGGGTCGATCCGCATTTCCTGTCGATCCACTCCATGAATATTGATAATACCGGCCATAAATTTGGCCTGTCCACCGCACCGCAATCGCGCACGTATAGCCGATGGTTATCTTTCGCACTGGATGCCGGAATGGCTGACGGAAGCGGCTATCAGGCCATGGTGACGGCCGATCACGGTATGAACGATGATCGAAACATCGCCTTCCGAGCCTATCGTGCTGATGAAAAAGGGAAAATTTTTCGAAACGGCAACGCGGAGTCGCTCTATACCCAGCCTGTCGATTTGTTCGCCGCCTGATTTATCGGCAATTACAATTTGCTGACAGTGGAGCAGGCGTATCGCCTTACCGGTAAAAGCTTCACCGGGCAGGTTGCACTGCGTCCTGAATCCGTCACCTTTTGTCGGGCGGATCAGGGAATCAAGGCGGAAATTCTCAGTTACAGCCTGCTGGGTAACGTTATCCGGTATCGTGTCCGGGCGATGGATGTTGAGCTGCTGGTTGATGTGCTGAACCGTTCCCCGGACGATCTGCACCCCCGCAGGATACCAGGTTGGCCAGTTGTTAAATACATTAACGCTGCGTGAAGTTGCCTGATAATTGAGAACTATCACGCTGATTAAAAACATTTTTTCAGCTTATCGACTAAACTTAACAGAGCCAGCGAGCATTGTGTTACCGCTGGCCCTGTTACATTTCGCAAAAAAGAGGTGAGGTCGATATCAGTGTTAACCCTGCTAAATCTTCTTTCCGCCGTAGCACTGCTGGTCTGGGGATCGCACATCGTGCGAACCGGAATCATGCGGGTTTACGGCGCTGATTTGCGGCGTGTGTTGAGCCGCAGCGTGGCTAAAAAGCCGATGGCTTTTGTCGCCGGAATTGGCGTGACCGCTCTGGTGCAAAGCAGTAATGCTACTACCTTGTTGGTCACCTCGTTTGTTGCTCAGGAGCTGGTCGGGCTTACGCCAGCGCTGGTGATTATCCTGGGCGCGGATGTGGGTACCGCGCTAATGGCGCGCCTGCTGACGTTTGATCTTTCCTGGCTGTCTCCGCTATTTATTTTCTTTGGCGTCGTCTTTTTCCTGGGCCGCAAGCAAACTCATGCCGGTCAGTTGGGCAGAACCAGTATTGGGCTTGGACTGATCCTGCTGGCGTTGCAGTTAATCGTTGCGGCAGCCGCGCCTGTCACCCAGGCAGCCGGGGTCAAAGTGCTGTTCTCCTCGCTGACGGGCGATGTCATGCTGGATGCGCTACTGGGCGCGGTTTTTGCGATTATCAGCTATTCAAGCCTTGCGGCGGTGCTGTTGACGGCAACGCTTACAGCAACCGGCGTTATCTCCTTTAAAGTGGCATTGTGCCTGGTGATTGGCGCTAACCTCGGCAGCGGGCTGCTGGCTATGCTCAATAACAGCGCCTCGAATGCAGCAGGTAAGCGGGTCGCGCTTGGCAGCCTGCTGTTTAAGTTCATTGGTTCGCTTATCGTGCTGCCTTTTATCGACCCGCTGTCGGATATCCTGCATAAATTACCGGTTAACGAGGAAGAGCTGGTCATATTCTTCCATGTTTTCTATAACCTGATTCGCTGTCTGATGATGGTGCCTTTTACCGGTCCAATGGCGACGCTGTGCTGCAAACTGATTCAGCAAGAACCAGAAACCGACCAGCGGCTGAAACCTCGCCATCTTGACCCCAGCGCACTGGACACGCCTGCGCTGGCGCTGGTTAATGCTTCGCGTGAGACGTTACGTATTGGTGACGTGCTGGAGCAGATTCTGACCGCATTTGGCAAAGTGGTTCACGGTGAAGTTCGTCAGGAGCGGGAAATTCGTAAGCTGGACGATGATGTGGACGTGCTGTACACCGCGATTAAACTCTATCTGGCGCAAATGCCCAAAGAAGACCTGCCGGAAGAGGATTCCCGCCGCTGGGCGGAGGTTATCGAAATGGCACTCAACCTTGAGATGGCAGGCGATATTATGGAGCGGATGAGTGTTGATGTGGCTGGTAAATCGCTGGCGGCCCGTCGGGCATTTTCAGCTGAAGGTAGAGAAGAGCTGGATGCGCTGCTGGAACAGCTTTCTGCCAATCTTCGCCTCAGCCTGTCAGTGTTTTTGTCGCGTGATATCACCACGGCCAAACGCCTGCGTCGTTCCAAACATCGCTTTCGTATTCTTAACCGCCGTTATTCACATAAGCATGTTGATCGACTCCATCAACACAATGTGCAGAGCATTGAGACCAGCTCGTTGCACCTGGGATTACTGGGTGATATGAAGCGGCTCAACTCATTGTTTTGCGCGGTGGCTTACAGCGTGCTTGAACAGCCGGACGACGAGCGGAACGAAGAGTGAAAGTGGCCCCCCTTATCCGGGGGAGCAAACATTATTTTTTGTTAACCGTTTTGCCGGACCAGTAACCGGCCAGCAGCGAACCGGAAAGATTGTGCCAGACGGAAAACAACGCCCCAGGAAGTGCCGCCAGCGGTGAAAAATACAGCTTGCCCAGCGTAGCCGCTAGGCCCGAGTTCTGCATCCCCACTTCCAGCGCCAGCGTCCGACAGGTGGATTCGTCAAAGCCAAACAGCCTGCCACCCCAGTAGCCGCCCAGCAGCCCTGTAGCGTTGTGCAGGATCACCGCCGTAATCACCATTGGCCCGACCGAGCCAATGAAGCTCTGGCTTCCCGCCACCACCGCGCTGATAATCAGCAGAATACAGGCCATTGAAAAGGCGGGCAGATAAGGTGCTACGCGTTTCACCCAATCATGGCATGCGTGATGAATCATCAGGCCAACGCTGATGGGTACCACCACGATTTTGACAATACTGAGCAGCATGCCAACTACATCCACCTGAATATGCGTGTCGACATAGAGCTTAGTTAACAGCGGCGTGGCGAATACGCCGACCAGCGCGGAAACAGAAGAGATGGTCACCGAAAGGGCCACATCGCCTTTTGCCAGGTAGATCATCATATTTGATGCGGTGCCGCTGGCGACGCTGCCGACCAGAATCATGCCAGCGGCGAGATCCGCCGGCATATTAAACAAAGTAGCCAGCGCCCAGGCACCCAGCGGCATCACTAAATAGTGGAGAAAGGTTCCTGCAAGTATCGGCGCTGGCCGGGTCAGTACGCGTTTGAAATCATTGATATTCAATGTAACGCCCATGCCAAACATAATCAGCATCAGCAGATAAGTCACCCACGGGCCGATGCTCAGGAAGGGAGCGGGTTGATAATAAGCAACGGCAGAAAGAAGCACGGCCCATAAGGGAAACAGTCGGGTAATCATAGCGAACATGGCCTGGTTTCCTGTGTGAAGTGATGTTGGTTGTGACGGTACCGTTCCAGTCGATTCGCGAGGCTGCCAGTAAAGCCGTTATTAGCCGGAGCACATTTAACACGGCTTCCGGGCATAAGATAACATGTTGCATGGGGCCGATATGCGGAACTGGAGCGGGGAGACAGGAGAGCACTTTGCCCACTGAGCCATATCAGCGCAGTTTGTTTTCAATAAACGAAATGGACAGTCCGTCTGAATCAATAGCTGATTTTGCCAGGATGGGTGGAGAAATCAACGCTGAATTATAGCATTAAAATAAGCTGATAAAGGAAAAGTCGCATCATCGCGGCCGCTGAAAAGCGGAGCCTGCTTCATGAGATTATTTTATTCTGGCCTTGAACGATAAATCAGGCTGTCTGCCACGCATGTATCATCGGCATTCAACAGCATGTTCATCGGTCGATACTGGCTGAATAATCGCGACGGTAGTGCTGTAGTGCGGCTGTCAGCGTTAATCACAGGGATGAGCGCCAGCTCAATAACACGGCAATGACTGCAAAATAGTTCGGTATTAACAACGGGCTTATTATCAGGCTGCAAGATTCTGGTTGTCGTGCGCAGATAAAAAAGCCGGGCCAGGAGGCCCGGTCAGTACAATATTGGCGTTTATTCAAACAAATTATGGTGCAGCGTCTGGACCACCTGTTCGGCATCGTTGCCCGGTACCAGGAAGCAAAGATTGTAGCTGCTGGCACCGTAACAAATCAGTCGCAGATTAAACGGTTCCAGTACGCCAAACACTTCTTTGCCCACGCCGCATGCCCTGGAAAGATTGTTGCCAATAATAGCAATCAGCGCCAGATTCTCTTCCACTTCTACCCGACATAGCGATGAAAGCTCGGTGAGCAAGGGCTGAGTCAGCAGGCTTTTACCTGTTGAGGTTGACCCGGTGGTATCCAGCGTCAGGGCGACACTCACTTCCGACGTGGTAATCAGGTCAACCGATATGTTATGACGAGCCAGAATAGCGAAGACCTCAACCAGAAAGCCGCGAGCGTGCAGCATATTTAAACTGTGGAGCGTCAACAGCGTTTGTTTACGGCGCAGGGCCAGCGCTCTGAACAGTGGGGGATTTTGCATCTGGTTACAGACACGGGTGCCGCCAGCGGCGGGATCCTTACTGGAACCGACAAACACTGGGATGTTACGGCGAACCGCAGGTAACAGCGTGGCCGGGTGCAGCACTTTTGCACCAAAGGTCGCCATCTCGGCCGCTTCTTCAAAGGTGATTTCATCAATGCGTTTTGCGGCAGGCACCACGCGGGGATCGGTGGTGTAAATGCCTGCCACATCGGTCCAGATGTCGATCCGGCTGGCATAAAGCGCCTCGCCAAGCAGTGCTGCGGTGTAATCGCTGCCGCCCCGACCCAATGTAGTGGTGCGGCCTTTTGCCTCACTACCGATAAAGCCCTGAGTAACAATAATTTCCTCAGACAGCCGCGAGGTCAACTGTGCCTGAGCCAGTTCTGCCAGCAGCGCCACATCGGGTTCTGCACGGCCAAAACGGTCGCTGGTGCGCATAACCTTGCGGACGTCTAACCAGCCAGACGCCACCTTGCGCTGGCGTAGCACTTCCACAAACAGCAGGCTGGACATCAGTTCGCCGTGGCTAACCAGTTCGTCCGTCAGCGCGTTAGATGTGGCCAGCGCTGCGGCCTCCGACAGCATGGTGATATTTTCCAGCAGGTGATCGATTTCTTCACGGATGACAGCCGGCTGATCTAACCGATCAATAATGGCGTATTGAATACGGCGAATCTCATCCAGCAGGTGGACACGCTGTTCGTGTTCCTTGCTATCAGACAGGGAAACCAGCAAATTGGTCACGCCTGCGGAGGCAGAAAGCACCACCAGACGGACATTGGGATCGCGCAGTACGACATCAGCACTGCGATTCATCGCGGCAAAATCGGCAACGCTGGTACCGCCAAATTTCGCCACGATTAATGAAGATTGGGACATGTCTTGACATACCTCGTGTCAGGTTAGATGACTTCAGCCTTGTCACAAGGAAAGAGCAGAAACGGGGTAGACGTAGAAAAGAATCTTACTACGGGTAACCCAGAAGCGCCCCACCTTGTTAACCCGATAAACCATAGCGGCAGCGTGTAGCCGCAACGCTTATCAATCAGGTATGGATTGTTCGACTGCCGAACGATCCTGGTGACAACCCAAGGGATTCAGCCCCTGTAGTCGATACTCGCCACCCGCGTGGTTTGTACCTCGGCGTCGCACCCCATCATGTGCTTTCTGCGGATTCGGTTCCTCCAACACACTGCCTGGGCGACGCGCCTCTTCTGGCTTGCGCATCCAAGACGCGCAACAAGTCGATTAGGAATAGCCCTTTATGCTCTGACTGTCAATGACAGACGGAGGATAACATCTGTTTTATTGCCACGCGCGTGCTCAATTAGCGTAAGGTAGAAAACGTTGCGTAGCGCGCCGGCCTGTCTTTACCGCTTCAACGATTCAGCATTAGTCAGAAAAATAGGACTGAGTTATCCGCTTGAGAAAAAAGGGGGATCTTATCCCGTGATGCGCCATTGTTGTAGGCCCTGGCTAAAATGCCCTCCATCCCCTTCCCGGATATCATTCGGCACCAGGAAAAAAGCCGAAACCGCATTGGCATAAAGTTTTTCCTTTCGACGGTAACTGTGTTCATACTGAAACGTTAAGCGGCTCATTACCCTACAGACGGAATGATAAAACACCCCGGACAAACAGCGTGGGTATTCCACGCTGACAATGGTTGTAACCTGTTGCAGGAAAAGGGGAGCTGAATGTTCGCAACGGGTAACATAAGGTCCGGTCTGATTTACGGTTCTCAATTGAAAAAGAGTGTGTTGATATGAAAAGTATTAATCCGACACAAACCGCTGCCTGGCAGGCGCTGGAGCAGCATTTTGGTGAGATGAAAGACGTGCAGATAGCCGAGCTGTTTGCCCGGGACAGCGAGCGATTCTCAGCTTTTTCTGCCACCTTTGACGATCTGATGCTGGTGGATTTTTCCAAAAACCGCATCACGCGTGAAACCCTCAGCAAATTACAGGATCTGGCGAAAGAAACCGATCTGCAGGGTGCGATCGAGTCGATGTTTTCCGGCGAAAAAATTAACCGTACTGAAGATCGTGCCGTGCTGCATGTTGCCCTGCGCAACCGCAGTAATACGCCGATCATCGTTGACGGCAAGGATGTGATGCCAGAGGTGAATGCGGTACTGGAGAAGATGAAATCGTTCTCTGAGCGCATTATCAGCGGTGAGTGGAAAGGCTATACCGGTAAGACGATCACCGACGTGGTTAATATCGGTATCGGCGGTTCCGATTTGGGACCATTTATGGTGACGGAAGCGCTGCGTCCCTATAAAAACCATCTGAACATGCATTTTGTTTCTAACGTTGACGGTACGCACATTGCGGAAACGGTTAAGGACCTCAGCCCGGAAACAACACTGTTCCTGGTGGCATCCAAAACTTTTACCACTCAGGAAACCATGACCAACGCGCACAGCGCCCGTGACTGGTTCCTGAAAGCGGCGGGTGATGAGCAGCATGTGGCCAAACACTTTGCGGCGCTCTCTACCAACGGCAAAGCGGTCGGTGAGTTCGGTATCGATACGGCTAACATGTTTGAGTTCTGGGACTGGGTGGGGGGCCGTTATTCACTGTGGTCTGCCATTGGCCTGTCCATCATCCTGTCGATTGGATTCGACAATTTTGAAAAATTGCTGAGTGGTGCGCATGCCATGGATCAGCACTTCGCTGTCACGCCAGTGGAGCAGAATCTGCCGGTTACGCTGGCGCTAATCGGTATTTGGTACAACAATTTCTTTGATGCCGAAACCGAAGCTATCCTGCCTTACGATCAGTACATGCACCGCTTTGCTGCATATTTTCAACAGGGAAATATGGAGTCTAACGGTAAATATGTCGATCGTAACGGGCAGCCGGTGACGTATCAAACTGGCCCGATTATCTGGGGAGAACCTGGAACAAACGGCCAACATGCGTTTTATCAGCTTATTCATCAGGGAACCAAGCTGATTCCCTGTGATTTTATTGCACCTGCCGTCACCCACAATCAACTTGGCGACCATCACGACAAACTGCTGTCAAACTTCTTTGCTCAAACGGAAGCGCTGGCGTTTGGTAAATCGCGTGATGTGGTGGCACAGGAATTTACAGACGCGGGGAAAGATGCGCAGTCCGTCGCGCATATCGTGCCATTTAAGGTTTTTGAAGGGAATCGCCCAACCAACTCAATCCTTCTGCGCGAGATCACGCCCTTTAGCCTTGGCGCATTGATTGCGTTGTACGAACACAAAATTTTTACCCAAGGGGCGATCCTTAATATCTTCACCTTTGACCAGTGGGGCGTTGAGCTGGGTAAACAGCTTGCTAATCGCATTCTGCCCGAGCTTTCTGGTCATGAAGCGGTTAGCAGCCACGATAGTTCAACCAACGGGCTAATCAACCGTTATAAAAACTGGCGAGATTAATATTCTTTTGAGCGCGACTTAATTCATTTTTACAGGGCCTGATTTTAATACAAAGGCCCTTTTTTCTGTCCGGGTAAAAAAAGAAAATCATTATACGTGGCTGCTAGGATAGGCGTTCTGATATGTTATGAGAAAAATCCCAAAAAATATTGATATTGCGATATTTAATACAGGATAATTCTGAAACGTACTTTTACTTAATGCGAGCTTATTATGCTGCCGAATAAATGTAACGTTTTGATATAAAATGTTTTTATGCTAATTTTTTACGTGCATTAATCAATAATATTCCGTTCTGAACCTGAATGACATTATTAGTCACTGTCACTGCATTAATGCATCATTTCAGTAATACATGCTAAGACATTGAATGAATCATTATAAATACGCGTAAAAGCACTAAAATGACTTTATTTTTTGACAGAATTAATGGGACCGGACTGTTCATTCCCTTCCATTAATTCTGTCAACTTAATGCTTTATAATGGACTCGCCTGAAACCCTTCAGGTTGTTTATCCATTAATTTATGAAGGGGAAATTATGAAGGGGAAATTATGAAAAAAGTCTTATGTGCTGTTGCAGGTATCGTATACTTGGCGGGCGCTTCTGCTGCCTTTGCCGCGCCTGAAGAGGTCGGTAGCGCAGCAGGCGCAACGGCTGGGACGCTCTCTGCCGGAACCTCAACCGCTGTGGGTGTTGGCGCAGCAGGCGCGCTGGTTGGCGTCGTGCTGGCAGCAAGTAGCGGCGGGAACGGTTCGAATACCGGTACCACGACGACCACCACCACCAGTACAACACGTTAAGTTAAATAGATTAATCATAACCACACGATCGTGTGGTTATTCTTTTACATTGTCAGACTTTGCTCAGGGGTCCATTCCAGTGCGCTATATACCACTGCTGCTTTTATGCCTGTTTTTGCAGGCCTGCACTCAGACGCAGAAAGGACTTACCGATACGGTCAAGCTCGCTCTGCTTGGGCCAGATGACGTTGAAGTAACCAGTCAACAGGTTGATAACCTTCCCTATGCCAGCATGTACCTGCGCCTGAATGCCGGACAGCGCATTTTCGTGGTGCTGGGCTTTGATGAAAATGGGCAGCAAAAATGGATTACCCGGGACAGGTCGGTCATCGTTACCCAGCACGGTCGCGTGGTCAAAACGCTTGGGCTTCGCGACAATCTCTCGGACGTCACCAATATCGGCCATGACCCCTTGTCCGATCCGCTCAATTTGAAGGAAGGGGCGACCTGGACCAGCCTGCAAAGCTGGACCGAATCGGGTCAATTTCGGGCGGCCACTGCGATATCGCACTTCACACGAACCGAGGATCGGGTGCTCGATCTGGCAGGCAAAAAAATCCCCTGTCGTGTCTGGCTGGAGCAGGTCTCTCTGCCCGCAACCGGCAAATCGTGGACCAACATATTCTGGTTTGATACCAGCACAGGACAGGTTCGCCAGTCGCAGCAGCAGCTGGGTGGCGCTGATTTCTCCGTTGAAACCATTATCCTGAAGCCCGCAAAATCATGAAAAAAATAATCTCTTGTCTTGCAGGAATGGCACTTTTTACCTCAATGCAGGTGTTTGCCGAGAGCCAGGTCACCGTTTATTACCCAGGACAGTCACAAACTGCTGTGGTCAGTCATGCACAAAAATTTGCCCAATTGGTGGCAAGCCCTGCGCTGATGGGGAAGACCTGGTGGCCGGGAACCGTGATTGCAGAAAAGCAGGCCACGACTGCCGCTGTGCAGCAACAGCAACAACTGCTGGCACGGCTGCAAGCATGGAGCAGCGAATTACGTGCGGAGGATGAGGCCGATAAAGCCGCTATCGTGGATAACGTCCGGCAGCAGGTTGCTGCAATAAACGTTACCGGGCGCCAGTTTGCCACGCTTGATCCTGACTGGGTGCGCGTTCGTACCGCTGATAATCGTCGCCTTGAAGGGGAATACCGCGTTTACACTCTGCAAAAACCGCAGACCTTGACTATGGCGGGCCTGATTGCCAACAGTGGCAAAACAGCATGGTTACCTGGTCGGACGGTCGTCGACTATTTAAATGAGCACGAACGTTTCAGCGGTGCAGAGCGCAGTATTGCCACCGTCATTGCACCATCCGGCGATGTAACGAAGGTTCCGGTTGCTTACTGGAACTATCGCCACACTGAGCCAGAGCCAGGCAGCATTATTTACCTTGGTTTTTCCTCCTGGTCGCTGCCCGACCAGTTTGCAGATCTTAACCAGCAGATTGTCTCTGTTCTGACGCACAGGATTCCTGACTGATGAAAAAAAATTATCTCTTCAGCCTGCTGGCGATTTCCGTCGCTTGTGCATGTCAGGCGCATGCTGACACCTTTGCCGACCCCATCGGTGCTTCACAATCTGACTTTGGTGGTGCCGGGTTATTGCAGGTGCCAACGGCAAGAATGGCGAAGGACGGCGAATTCAGCCTGAACTATCGCCACAACGATCAGTACCGTTTTTATTCCTCATCCGTGCAGCTTTTCCCCTGGCTTGAAGCCACTATCCGCTATACCGATGTGAAGACCCGTCGCTATAGTTTGGTAGAAAGCTTCAGTGGCAGGCAGACTTATAAAGATAAAGCTTTCGATCTGAAAGTCCGTTTGTGGCAGGAAGGTTACTGGCTGCCAGAAGTGTCGCTTGGCGCGCGTGACCTCGGCGGAACGGGGCTGTTTGACAGCGAATATTTTGTGGCGACCAAAGCATGGGGACCATTTGATTTTACGCTTGGTTTAGGCTTTGGCTATCTGGGCAACAGCGGCACGGTAACTAATCCCTTTTGCCGGGCTGACAGCAGCTATTGTGAACGTTCAGGTAGCAGTGGAACGGCGGGTTCAGTTAACGGAAAAAATATGTTTAAAGGCCCGGCCGCGCTGTTTGGTGGCGTTGAATATCAGACATCGTGGCAGCCGCTGCGCCTGAAAGTGGAATACGAAGGTAATAATTACCAGGGCGATTTTGCCGGACGTCTGGAGCAGAAAAGTAAAGTCAACGTTGGCGCGATTTATCGCATCACGGACTGGGCCGACGTGAATGTCAGCTACGAACGTGGCAACACCTTTATGGCCGGTTTCACCCTACGTTCAAACTTTGACGACTTGCGTTCAGCCTCGGCCGATCTGGCGAAACCTGTCTATAAACCACAGCCGCAGGACGAGTTCCTGGAACCGACGGTGGTGGCAGAGCAACTGACTGACCTGAAATATAATGCCGGACTGAATGCGCCTGATATCCAGGTGAAAGGCAACACGCTTTATGCAACTGGTCAGCAATCGAAATACCGCAATACCCAGGAAGGTATTGATCGTGCAAATGTTATTCTGATGAATCATCTTCCGCGCAATATCGAGACGCTCAAAGTTACTGAAACGCGTAACCGGATGCCACAGGTGACGACCGTCACCCACGTCGACAGCCTTCGCCAGCAGCTGGAAGGTTATCCGTTAGGCAAAGAGAAAACGCTCGATCAACAGCGCGTAGAGCCGATTGTTCCCGATCATGCCGAGCAGGGTTACCATATCGATCCTGACGATTTGGACTACAGCCTTTCTCCGGTGCTCAATCAGTCGGTGGGAGGACCCGAAAGTTTTTATCTCTACCAGCTCGGCGTGATGGGCAATGCCAGTTACTGGCTGACCAATCATTTGCTGCTGGATGGCAGCGTATTTGCTAACCTGGCCAACAACTACGACAAGTTCAACTACAACGGAACGCCGACAGATTCTACGCTGCCGCGTGTCCGTACTCACATCCGCGATTATGTTGAGAACAACGTCTACCTCAATAATCTACAGGCCAACTATATGCATTACCTCGGTAATGGTTTCTATGGACAGGTCTACGGCGGTTATTTGGAAACCATGTACGGTGGTGTAGGGGGTGAAGTATTGTATCGTCCGCTGGCTTCTAACTGGGCGTTTGGCCTTGATGCTAACTACGTCAAACGGCGTGACTGGGATAATATGATGCAGTTTACCGACTATAACACCAAAGTCGGCAATCTGACCGCCTACTGGCGGCCCTCGTTCTTTGAGCATCAGGTGCTGATTAAAGCCAGCGTTGGACAGTATCTTGCCCAGGACAAGGGCGTGACAATTGACGTATCACGTCAGTTCAACAGCGGGATTATCGTCGGTGCTTATGCAACCAAAACCAATGTTTCCGCGCAGGAATATGGCGAAGGCGATTTTACCAAAGGTTTCTACATTTCAATCCCAATGGATCTGTTCACCACCACGCTAACCCGCGAACACGCTCAGGTCAACTGGACGCCGCTAACGCGTGATGGTGGCCAGATGCTGGGCCGTAAATACCAGTTGTATGATATTACCAGCGACCGGGACAACCATTTCCGTTAAGACGTTATCATTCGGGGCGAATTTTCGCCCCTTTGTTTGCCCGGAAAATCTCACGTGGGCATCCTGCAGAAACTTGTGAACTCCATCACGCTGGTGCATATTGTACGGACTGGAATAACTAAGACTGTTAACATCGCCCTCTGAGGATTTTGTATGATCACCGCTGCGCGTATTGCCTGGATTTTACAGATGGTACTGAATACCGGCCTTATTACTCTCGCCTGTATTCTGTCTATATTTCTCTGCAAGGAAACTATTCATCTTTACAGCGTGTTACTTAACACGGGTGAACAGATCTCTTCTTATTTATTGATAGAAGGGATCGTTATCTATTTTCTCTACTTTGAATTTATTGCACTGATTGTGAAGTATTTTCAGTCAGGCTATCACTTTCCGCTGCGCTACTTTGTTTACATTGGCATCACCGCGATTATTCGGCTGATCATCGTCGATCATAAAAACCCGTTTGATACCCTCGCTTATTCGATCGCCATTCTGATCCTCGTCATTACGCTCTGGCTGGCAAACAGCAACCGACTGAAACGTGAATAGGCTTCTACCGGGTTGTTACGCACGTTGTGTCTGCCGATGCCAAATGTTTTCGTGGCACTTTGAAATTCTGTTTAACGCCAAGTGTTCTGCCGTTCGCTCTGCGTTACACTGTGGCACCCTGTATTTTGCCAGGAGAAGCCAATGACCGCTCCCGCGCTTTTGACACTACGCACCCTCGAATGGCTACCCGCATCTTCACCTCTGTTGACCGACACATTGCTTGACTGGCTGATGGAAGAGGATTCCATGACCCGCCGATTTGAACAGCATTGTGAACAGGTGACGGTCAATGTTATCTGCGAAGAATTTATTACGGCAGAACAGGCTGAAGCCGAAGCGGCCTTATTACCGCATGCGTCGCGATACTGGCTACGTGAAATATTGCTGTGTGGCGACGGCGTACCCTGGCTGGCGGGGCGTACTGTTGTGCCGGAGTCCACGCTAAACGGCCCGGAGCAAATGTTACAACATTTAGGAACTCGGCCTTTAGGGCATTATCTTTTTGCCGCTTCAACCCTGACGCGTGATTTTATTGAGCCGGGTCAGGTTGGGGGCTTGTGGGGGCGCCGCTCGCGTCTGCGCCTCTCTGATAAACCCTTATTACTGACTGAACTGTTTTTACCGCCCGCACCGCTTTACTGGCCGATGCGAGCAGAAGGGAGCCTGTAACGTGGAAAAAAGTCTGCCAACCAGTAGATTTCAGGCTTACAGCCGCCTGATGCGTATTGATAAACCTATAGGTTCGCTGCTGCTGCTGTGGCCAACAATGTGGGCATTGTGGCTGGCCGGCATGCAAATCCCCCCGCTGAATATATTGCTGGTGTTCATGCTGGGCGTGTTTTTTATGCGGGCAGCGGGTTGTGTAGTGAATGATTTTGCTGACCGTAAAATTGACGGGCATGTGAAACGCACGCAATCACGGCCTCTGCCCAGCGGCGCGGTAACGTCCACAGAGGCGCGAACCCTGTTTGTCGGGCTAGTGCTGATTTCATTTTGCCTGGTGCTGACAATGAATGCGATGGCCATCTGGCTTTCGTTCGGTGGACTTGCGCTGGCTTGGGTCTATCCCTTTATGAAGCGTTATACGCATTTGCCGCAGGTTGTGCTGGGGGCTGCTTTTGGCTGGGCAATTCCAATGGCATGGGCGGCGATCAGTGAATCTGTCCCGCTGGTATGCTGGCTGCTGTTCTTTGCCAATATTTGCTGGACGGTAGCATATGACACACTATACGCCATGGTGGATCGCGACGATGACTTGCGCATTGGCGTTAAGTCGACAGCCATCCTGTTTGGGCGTTTTGATAAGCTCATCGTTGGCCTGCTGCAATTCGCCACGCTGGTTTTAATGCTGCTCACGGGCTGGATAATGCAGCTCGGGGGAGCGTTTTACTGGTCTGTCATGCTGGTAGGGGCACTGTTTATCTATCAGCAAAGATTGATTATTCACCGTGATCGTGACGCCTGTTTTCATGCCTTTTTAAATAACAATTACGTCGGGCTGGTGTTATTTGTTGGAATAGCGCTGAGTACCGCTCCTTTTGCCGCATGGCTGTAAGGTGCCGTCAGCTGCTTACGCCCTGCTGTCCTTATGCGCGACAGACAGGGTTTGGTCAGCAAAAATAACCGTTGGTTTCAGGCTCAGAAAAGAAGAAACGGCGTCTGTTAAGGACGCCGTTAGCAGTTGTGGCAAGCATGCTCAGGCCATGCTGACACGGTGTTTATCCTGCGTTACTGGGCAACCGCACTTTCAATGGTCATTCTCACTTCGTGAGTGATTAAATCAGCCAGCATCTGATAAACCTTGTGCGTTTCTTCAACCAGCGCGTCGCCGGTATCACTGATATAACCTTCGTCGCGCAGCGTCAGTACCAGCGTTGAGAACACCGCCTTGTCGAAAAATTCTGGAGCGTTGATACCATGCAGCACTGACAAACGCTGTGCCATTGTACGGCTCTCTTTTTCCAGCGTGCCCCGATTAATTGACGGATTGGCACTCAGAATGGAGAAGGTGATGGCGTAGCGTTGTAGCGTTTCACGCACGCCTGCGGCGAGCAATTGTAGGGTGTGAAAACGCAATGCGGAAAGGCGAAGCGCCTGTTCATCTGCGTTCAGCAGACCCTGATGAGCCATCTCGCCGATCAGCGCATCCAGCAAGCCGGGCAGCTCGTCTTTTTCCCAGCGCAAAAACAACTCGCTTTTCAGCATGGGATAAATAACGCTGACCTGGCGAAGCAGTTCGGCACGCGTGACTTCACGATGTTGCGTCAGGATCACCGCGATAACAGAAGGCATCACCAGCATATGATGAATGTTATTGCGGTAGTAGGTCATTAGCACCGCCTGCTCGCGTGGCAGCCCGATAATTTCGCCAATGTTATCCTGTTCGATTTCGAACTTGTTCATCCCTAATGCATGGTCCAGCAGCTTTTCTGGCGTCAGGTCCGGCACGGTTGCGTCTGGCGAATAGGGGACATTGCGCAGCAGTTGGGTATAGCAGTCCAGCTGGTCGATCATCTGCTCACGAGTCAGCGAGCGCTGGCGGGAAGCCAGCAGGGCGGTTACACACAAATTCATGGCATTGGCCGCACCGGCGTTATTGATTCGCACCATCATGCGTTGAGCAATATCGTTTACCGCGGGTGCCAGCCATGCCGGACGCTGTGCTTCAAGGGGATCAATGGCCTCACGCCATTCAGGCACCTGCCTGTTAAGATAGCTGACCAGCGGCAGGGGTTCACCAAAGTTGACATAGCCCTGACCCAGATTGCGTAGCTTTCTCAGCCCGCGCACCATCTGCATAAAGCCTTCTTTTTCCTTGGTGGCACCACGCAGCTCTTTAGCATAGGTGCTCACTTCCATGACATGCTCATACCCGATATAGATTGGCACGAGGGTGATCGGGCGATTACCGCCGCGCAGCATCGCCTGGATGGTCATCGACAGCGTGCCGGTTTTAGGATCAAGCAAACGGCCCGTACGTGAGCGGCCACCTTCCACAAAGTATTCAATGGAATAACCACGGGTAAACAGCTCACCCAGATATTCACGGAAGACAGTGGAATAAAGCTTGTTGCCTTTGAAGGTCCTGCGGATAAAGAATGCGCCGAGGCGGCGGAAAATCTGCCCGGCAGGCCAAAAGTTCAGGTTAATGCCAGCGGCAATGTGTGGCGGCACCAGGCCTTGATGATAGAGCACGTAGGAAAGCAGCAGGTAATCCATATGACTGCGATGACAAGGCACGTAGACAATCTCATGACCGTCCTGCGCCAGCTGACGCACGCGCTCACCGCCGTTCACGTTAATTCCCTGATAGAGCTTGCTCCACAACCAACCCATCACGCGATCGGTCAGGCGGATGGCTTCATAAGAGAAGTCAGCCGCAATCTCTTCCATCAGTTCCACTGCATTCTGCTGGGCTTTGTCAAGAGAGATTTTTTTACCGCGTGCTTCATCTTCAATCGCTTTTACGATCGCTTTTGATTGCAGTAGCTTATTGAACAAATCCTGGCGGACAGGCAAACGAGGGCCAATGGCGGCCAGACGCTGGCGGGCAAAATGGATTCGTGCCACTCTTGCCAGCTTTTGCGCGATAGTCTTATCCGTGCCGTGTTCGGTTGCCATACGGCGCATGGAAACCATCGGCGAAAAACGCACGAAGCTGTCACGCCCCAGCCACAGTACGGCACAGAATTTCTGAATACCGTTAAGCATACGCAGATGGGGTTGCTCTTCACCCTGAATCTCACGGCCCGGTGCCCGGCCAAACATGACCGAAACCGGGACCATCTGCACATCAAGATGAGGATTGCTGCGATGCAAATCCAGATAATCGTGAAACAGCCTCACCGATTCCAGGTTAGGGACAAAATATGGAAACAGGCGGGGGCCATCATGAATAAACACATGCCGGGGTAACACAGTTCCGTCTATTTCCAAGGGTTCCAGCGGGTCGGGAAGTTCCTGCTTGCGGCACTGCTCGCGTAGCGCCAGAAGATCGGCCTTTGAATCGTATGGCAGCACATACATAATAGGGCGTGAGGTATCCAGTCCCAGTTCAGTAATGGGATCTTTAGGAATGGCCTTACTTCTTACCAAAACTTTTACCGGTAAATTCAGTGTATTATAATAAAAACTACGCCAGCCTGACATAGACAATATGAAACCTCTTGTTAGCAAAACGCTGCAAGCATATCAGAAAGCGCCATTGAGATCTGTGGTGACGCGAAATGTGCTCGCCCTGTTTGCTGACGTTATTACGATATAAAGGTTTTTTCAAACATGACAAACAGTGTTAGCGGACTGACTCGCATTATTAAAGCGGTTGGGTACTCGTGGAAAGGTATCCGTGCTGCCTGGCAGAATGAAGCGGCTTTCCGTCAGGAAGCCGTGGTGGCGATCGTAGCTATTATCATTGCCTGCTGGCTGGACATTGATGCAATAAGCCGGGTGTTAATGATTGGCTCTGTTGGGCTGATTATGATTGTCGAGATGATCAACAGCGCCATTGAGGCCGTAGTCGATCGTACCGGTAGTAACTACCATCTGCTGTCCGGCAGAGCCAAAGATATGGGGTCGGCGGCTGTTTTACTGGCTATCTTGCTGGCCATCTTTGTCTGGGGTACGTTGCTGTTCGCGCATGTTCTCTAGCGCTCGCATAACTTTATCGATGGCTGTCTTTTGCCTAACTTTAGTTTTCAATGTGCAAATACCTGTATATACTCACAGTTGACTGTATAAACAACCAGGGGGCGGGATGAAAGCATTAACAGCAAGGCAGCAGCAGATTTATGACCTGATACGTGAACACATTAATCAGACTGGGATGCCGCCAACGCGTGCAGAAATCGCAACCCAGCTTGGTTTCCGTTCCCCTAATGCGGCTGAAGAGCATCTTAAAGCGCTGGCGCGCAAAGGCGTCATTGAAATTGTCTCTGGTGCCTCGCGGGGTATCCGTCTGATGATGGAAGAAAATGAAGGCTTGCCTCTGATTGGTCGCGTTGCGGCAGGTGAGCCTTTGCTGGCGGAACAACACATCGAAGGGCACTATCAGGTTGATCCTGACTTGTTCAAGCCTGGCGCAGATTTCCTGCTGCGCGTTAGTGGCATGTCGATGAAAGACATTGGCATTATGGACGGTGACCTGCTTGCCGTGCATAAAACGCAGGATGTGCATAATGGGCAGGTTGTGGTCGCGCGCATTGATGATGAGGTCACCGTGAAGCGTTTGAAGAAACAGGGGAATGTCGTACAGCTTCTGCCTGAAAACAGCGACTTTCAGCCGATCGTCGTCGATCTTAACAAACAAATCCTTTCTATCGAGGGACTGGCAGTCGGTGTGATTCGTAACGGTAACTGGCTGTAAGCATCTGTTCACAAAAAGACTTTTTGTTTTTGCTGGCCATCGCGCCCCATTGTGCTGAGGGCTGAATTGTAACTCCGTCAGCCAGTGGGTGATGATGCGATTCTTCAGTCATTCTGACAGGCATCTTTGGCGGCTGGCATTGCCAATGATCCTGTCCAATATCAGTGTGCCACTCCTTGGTCTGGTTGATACCGTTGTAACCGATCATCTTAATAATGCCAGCTATCTTGGCGGCGTGGCGGTGGGTTCTGGCAATCGATCCTGCCAGTCTGTGGGGTATATGTTATCTGCCGGACGGCATGTTTATTCGCGCCAGGCGTGCCAGAGAGATGCGTAACGGTATGCTGATTTCAGTCTGTAGCTATGGTTTAACACTCTTTACCGTGCCGATCCTGGACAATCACGGTTTGTGGCTGGAAGTTACTGTTTTTCTGATAATGCGTGGTGTCACCCTCGGGGCAATCTGGTGAAATCACTGGCGCAACAATAACTGGTTTGCCAGTTGACATATTCTGTTACTCAACCTTTTCGCCTCTTATGTCCTGATTTTGTTAATTTTTTTCTTATCCAATCAATAACGGTAGCAATTTCAATCCTGATTCGTGTGATTTGCAAAATTTATACTGTATTTAACTGTAATTTCAGTATTTCATAGCGCATAATTTTGCAATCGTAGATTTTCTGAAACGATATCACCAAGTCTGTTAACGTCTGGTTGAAGGAATAACGCAAATGAATAAAGATGAAGCCAGCGGCAACTGGAAACAGATTAAAGGTGAAGTGAAAGAGGGCAGGCTCACTGACGACTATATGACCGTAGTAGGAAGGTAAGCGCGATCAGTTGGTGGGTAAAATACAGGAACGTTACGGCTACGCTAAGGATCAGGCAGAGAAAGAACTCAGTGACTGGGAAAGCCATAACAATCACCACTTCTGAAAATAATCACCGTTGAGGTATGATTTTCAAAGTTGGTGGCACAGGGATGTGTCTGTACGCTGGTTGCTTTTCCTCCCTACATAACGGCCTTGAGTATCAATAATTCCTTAAAACACCCGTAGTCAACGCCCGCGTTTCCGGGGGGACAGTGCATGATCATGTTCACATGCATCCTGATGTTTACAGGCTTCCACTTCGACACACAGTTTGCACAAGCCATGTGCCTCAATAACGCTGTTAGTCAGAATAAACCCTGAAGGCAGAGCCAAAGCTTTTAATATTTTTTCCACTCCATCGGCGTGCTGCTCTGATACTGCTCCGCAGCGATCACAAATAAGCATGGCGGAAACATGGGAATGCTGCTCGAAATGATGACACACCACGTAGCTGTTTGTGGACTCAACACGATGTACAAAACCCTGTTCCAGTAAAAAGTCCAGCGCACGATAAACGGTAGGCGGTTTTGCCTGTGGCTCTCTGACGCGAAGTAAATCGAGCAGGCCATACGCGCTGATGGCGCCCTGGTGTTGACACATCAGACGAAGCACTTCCAGCCGCTGAGGTGTCAGCCTGACGCTGCGTTGTTGGCAGAGTGCTTCGGCCTGCAAAAGAATTTTTTCAGCGGTGTTTACTGTCATCATTTACTCCAGAGCCAGATCGGTTTGTTATGTTATCACGCTCAATGTAAAACGCCGAATTCTCAGCCAGAAGCCATTATGTCGCTGCAAAATTGCCCTGATTTGGGCATTTACCAATGAAAAACACAGTAATTTGCATTATTGGTGGTGTGTTAATGAAATTAATGGGTGGTGCCAGTTAATTCAGTATTATACGTTTTCTTTTTAATGCCGCTAATGTTATTTATCGCGCGATATCTTCCTGACAATGTTTTTAAAGCCGCGGGCCAGTTTCGGGGCAAAAAAAGTGCATCCTAGTCTTATTTTCTCAGGTCCGTAACAGATAAATAAAACAGCACTAACCAGATAAACCACTTTATTATTACTTAATTCGCAGGAATGAATGATTGCCTTTATATTCATTATGTAATCAGTCTCTCACTGTACGTGTTTTCGCTGTGCACTTATTCCTTATCTGGATGGGTAGAAATTAAAAATATAAAAAAATCAGTATATTAATCAGGAATTCTCATTCTGTTGTCTGATCGGTCCTGTTTTTTGCTCTGCTCGGTGCTTTGGCTGCGGGCAATTATAATGGTGCGCGTAATCCCGCTTCAAACAGGCGGCTGGTTCCTTCGCAGCGCAGATCATGGTAGCGCAAATCTTCAATACCCAGGGCGTTCCTGACCCGTTGAAAACCCGCCGTTACGGAACGGGAATTGTAGGGGAAAATTAACTCGCTGGTTTTGGGCTGGCGTTGCACTATGCTCCACGCATCGCCAGGCAGCGGAACCAGCATATGATTACCCGATTTTTTGCGCGCGTCTTTTCTGTCTCTCACCAGCACCGCTTTTTGTTTTTCGTCCACGTCTTCCCAACGGATTTTGCACATTTCTCCAACCCTCATGCAACTGAGGATTGAAAAGTTGAGAATATCAACGAAGGGGATTTTAGCTGCGACGTGATCGCTTCGTGCTTCCAGTCCTTCCAACAATCTATCCAGCTCGTCACTTACCGGGCGTCGGCTACGGCGTTTATATTTTCCTGTCAGCCCCATCTAGATCAGGAGTGGTCTTGCATCGGTTGCGGGGGTGGTTGTGTAGTCAATACCATAGACAGGTTTAGCTGAAGCTAAAACTAAAACAGAAGATAAGTAACTTACATCGTGATTAACAGTGGAAGGGCCAGCACCAGCGCCGTTTCTCTGGCGGCAGTGTTCGATAACGTGGCTGGTTGAGAGGTTTGTAAGGGGGATTTCGGCTATGTCGCAGTCCAGTAGCATATCGAGGACATAGCGCTTTGTGCGGCCAGCTTTGCCACCTAGATTTGGGGTCGCTAATGGTATGTACAAAAACGACTGGCTTCGTACAGTGTTTGTCGCACCTGTCCAAAACTTAGTGTAATTAGTTTCGTACATTCATTTCGTACATAAAATGACGCCATGTCACGAGTTTTTGCTTACTGTCGGGTATCCACACTGGAACAGACCACAGAAAATCAGCGCAGGGAAATTGCAGCAGCTGGCTTTACCGTTAAACCCCGGCGCCTGATTTAGGAACAAATCAGCGGTTCGGTGACCGCCAGCGAACGGCCCGGTTACTTGAACGTATGGAAAATGGCGATGTGCTGATAGTGACCAAGCTTGATCGCCTGGGCCGTGACGCAATGGACGTTCGGAAGACCGTGGAGCAGCTGGCAGCGTCCGATATTCGCGTACACTGTCTCGCACTGGGCGGTGGCAGAGTTTGAAAAAGACCTGCTGATTGAGCGCACATATTCTGACTTGGCAAGGGCCAGAGCAGCAGGCAAACAGTTTGGTCGGCCACTGGCGCTGAACCCGGAGCAACAGCAGGCCGCGCTTGAACACCTGAAGGTGGGAGCCAGTATCAGCGCCGTTGCCCGCGAATTTGGAACCTCACGACAAACCATCATGCGCCTGC
Organism: Erwinia tracheiphila; assembly: GCF_021365465.1. NCBI lineage: Bacteria > Pseudomonadati > Pseudomonadota > Gammaproteobacteria > Enterobacterales > Erwiniaceae > Erwinia > Erwinia tracheiphila. Next base: position 4,735,584 of record NZ_CP089932.1, on the reverse strand, counting down.
GTGACGTTGCAGTCAGTCCGGGGTTACCAGAATAAAGGGGACCGAACCACCCCGGACCGGTCCCCTGTGAAACAGAAGGTACCAGGACCTCTGCACCGGTATAATACTGCCAGATGAGCACACTTAAACCAACGGAGACGCGTAATGTCAGGTAGAAAAGGAAAGGGCGGGAAGTCGTTCCCCATGACGGGCTGTTTAAAACCTTCCTGACCCATACGGATACCGCCCGGGATTTTCTGGTCCTGCATCTGCCCGCAGAGCTGCTGCAGCTGTGTGACCTGACCACCCTGCAGCTGGAGTCAGGCTCCTTTATTGAGGAAAATCTGCGAACCTGTTTTGCCGACGTGCTGTACTCCCTGAAAACCACCGATGGCGAGGGATACATTTATACGCTCATTGAGCACCAGAGTAGTCCGGACAGGCATATGGCGTTCAGACTCATGCGGTACTCCATTGCCGCCATGCAGAAACATCTGGACGCCGGCCATGAGCAGCTGCCGCTGGTTATTCCGCTGCTGTTTTCCCACGGACGGGGCAGCCCCTGGCCATATACGCTGAACTGGACAGAGCTGTTTGCCAGCCCGGGAACAGCACGAAAACTGTATACCGGTGATTTCATCGTCATCGATGTTGGCACCATCGATGACGATGAAATCATGAAGCACAGCCGGATGGCCCTGCTGGAACTGATGCTGAAGCACGCACAAACCCGCGACCTGGTTGAGCTGACCGAACATCTGGTCACCCTGCTGATTGCGGGTTACACTACCGATGAGCAGCTGATCACTTTGATGAACTGGATGCTGCAGACGGGAGACACGGCCAGACCCGAGGCATTCCTGCAGGAACTGGCCCGCCAGTCACCGCAACACGAGGAGATTTAATATTCTATTTACCTAATACTTACCAATTAACCTCTAAGCCATAGAAACACTAAGTTAATTTTAACCTGTAAATTTTTATGTAAAATATATCCCTTTTTAATTGTTTATTTTTTTTACAATATTAATGAATTGCGTTTTTTTCTTTTCCAAAGAAAGGTCTTTATTAATTTAATCAGCCAATGTGCTTTCGTGAGTTTTCGATAGTCAATTGAATCCATTCGTCTACTTCACTTTCAATGAAAGCAACAGAGCGCGAACCGATTTTAACTGGGGAAGGAAAACGATTTTGGTTGATGAGGTGATAGATCCAGGCTTTACCGTATCCAGTGCGATGCAGAACCTCTGGTAAACGAATAAGGCGGGTAGTGTGCTGATTCATAGTCGTTTCCTCTTGTGTAGTTTTGATGGGAATGACTATACGAATGAATCAGCAAGAAAGAGACAGAAGCTGAGAACGCCAGAGCTAATAGAGGTTAGCCTTAGTCAGAATCTGAGGTTTTCATCACCTCTGAAACTCAGATCTTTTTCAAATGGCTGTTCTTGTTGATAAACAGATGAAACTGCCGGATGAGCCTGTAATTTAAATTGTGTATCTGCCTGTTTTTGATATCTTCATTTCGATAACGGAGACAGGTAATTATGGACGAAAAAAGACTCAAAGCCCTTGCGGCTGAACTGGCTAAGGGGCTGAAAACCGAAGCCGATCTCAACCAGTTTTCCCGCATGCTGACGAAGCTTACAGTTGAAACTGCGCTCAATGCTGAGCTGACTGACCACATCGGACACGAAAAGAACGCACCCAAAACAGGCTCAAATACCCGCAATGGTTATTCGTCAAAAACGTTGTTGTGCGACGATGGTGAGATTGAAATCAGTACACCACGTGATCGTGAAAGCACCTTCGAACCTCAGCTTATTAAGAAAAATCAGACACGTATTACGCAGATGGACAGTCAGATCCTGTCGTTGTATGCAAAAGGCATGACCACCCGGGAGATTGTCGCCACCTTCAAAGAAATGTACGATGCGGACGTCTCACCCACGCTGATATCGAAAGTCACTGATGCGGTGAAAGAGCAGGTATCTGAGTGGCAAAACCGTCCGCTGGATGCTCTGTATCCCATTGTTTATCTTGACTGTATTGTCGTAAAAGTTCGCCACAGTGGCACTGTAATTAACAAAGCCGTATTCCTTGCTCTGGGTATTAACACCGAAGGCCAGAAAGAATTACTGGGCATGTGGCTCGCAGAAAATGAAGGTGCGAAGTTCTGGCTCAGCGTGCTGACTGAGCTGAAGAATCGAGGTCTCCAGGATATCCTGATTGCCTGCGTGGATGGCCTTAAGGGCTTTCCGGATGCGATAAACAGCGTGTACCCGCAGACGCATATCCAGTTGTGCATTATTCACATGGTACGCAACAGCCTGAAATACGTGTCATGGAAGGACTATAAAGCCGTTACTGGCGGTCTGAAAGCGGTTTATCAGGCTCCGACAGAAGCAGCAGCGCTGATGGCCCTGGATAAGTTCGCTGATGTCTGGGACGACAAATATCCGCAAATCAGCAAAAGCTGGCGTGCACACTGGGAAAATCTCAATACGTTCTTTGGTTATCCACCAGATATACGTAAGGCTATCTACACCACGAATGCCATCGAGTCGCTGAACAGCGTTATCCGGGCAGCGATAAAGAAACGCAAAGTGTTCCCGACAGATGACTCAGTGCGCAAGGTGATATATCTGGCAATCCAGTCGGCCTCGAAAAAATGGAGTATGCCGATCCAGAACTGGCGGCTGGCAATGAGTCGCTTTATTATCGAGTTTGGTGACCGCCTGAGCGATCACCTTTAATACGGTGGCAGATACACAGAATTATTTACAGGGTCTGCCGGATGAACGGTATACTCGCAGCTTTCAAAGCAAGTGGTCTGTCCGTGTCCCTGATTTGGTGGTTCATCCGGGTATCACTTTCGTCATCATCATCGGTATACAGCAGACGCGGTCGTGACGCAGATTTATTGATAATGATGAAGAGTAAGATACCAACCGATGATCTTATCGTGCATTTCCTCTGACTTCGAAAAGCAAATTGTTCTGCGGGTCAGTCGTTTGATATGTGTGCGAAGATTAAGATTATGTCGTTCTGTCCGTTGGGTATATTTCTTGCTCACCACGTGGCCTGTTGCACTTAACAGAACTTTATAAACCGGCCAGGCATCTGTCATATAAAAGGCAATGTTAAATTTGCTTAACAGGGCCAGCAATCGTTGCAGGGTCGGGGCATTTCTCGGGGCGAAGACATGGGCCAGAGCACGTTTGCGGATACGGTCATAAGCATAGAACAACCACCGGGGATTGCTTTTACACCGCACGTAAGGCCATTGTTCACCGGCTTCACAGCAGATAACAACCTCCGTTTCGGGGTCGATATTCTCAGCTACCTGCTTTGGCGAAATTTTTTAAAGTGCCGCAGAACCGTATTGAGGCTGATACCGAGGACCCGTGCGGTATCGCGACATCCGGAACCATTCATGGCCATATTAACAATGGTCTGGTGTGTGTCTGGTTTGGCACCGGAGTAGCTAAAATTGAGCTGAAAGGTCTTTGAACAATGCTTGCAGATGTAACGTTGGGCGCCGGATGCTGAATGTCCGTTACATCGTACAGCATGAGTTTCATTGCACTGAGGGCAGACGACATCAACTTTAGCCATATGTTACATCCAAAGCGCAAAGCATACGTGATCAGCAAGTCTGCGTCACGACCGATATTTTAGTTAATAACTTCCCTTATACCGACAAAGGGAAAATAGACTGGTGGCTGAAAAACAAAGATATGTTTAAAGAAAAATATGGCATTCCTAAACCAGATTCAGATGGTTCTTTTACAGTCAACTTTTGGGATTTTGGCGATGGATACGTAGAAACTGATGGTTATGACAGGCTCTGTTTTAGTGATATGAAACCACCACTAAATTGTATTAATAAAAACTCCCTTATGTTTGTTAAGAACGGTAAAAATACGGGAATGTCTTTTTGGGTCGATGGTGGAATATATCGAGTGAAAGAAAACAGTAAGACGGTAAAAAGCAATTACGAATAGAACCACTTCCCTCGCGTAAGGACAGCAATAAAATCATCCGCGCTATTCAGCCTGTACCAATAGCAGCGCCTGATACCGCTATATCTGCCGTTTACTGCTGTGTGATATGTCAGTAATCATTTCAGGACCGATGCAGCTCGGTCATGCAAAAAAAACGAGTCCAGCGCCATACCCCACATGTGCCGCACTGTTCCGCGCAGTTATTCAGTGAGGGCACCAGCGAAGACGAAGAACATAAGGTGGTTGCCTCTTCCTGGCTTATTGTGGTTTCACTCCACAGAGGGCCCTGAATTCCCGTCTGCAATTCTTAACGCCAGAGCACTATGGTCAGCCAAAACCATGCGATAATTAAATGCTGTAAACATAATTTTCAGCTGCCAGTCAACGACTTTAGCAAAAATTCGTTCGTTTTAGTCAATGGCTGTTGTAAACGTTCTGCGTATTTTTCTGAGCTGACATCGAAAAATATCTAACACCGCTTTCGGGATTGATAACTCGTTGCTGCATGCATCAATTCATCGTAGCCAGCATACAAACAATAATATTTACCCTGAACACTCATTGCTCGTCTGATGGCTTATTTACTTTGTTGATAGCCTGAAACCTCGGCAAAAAGTGGTTGTAAATGTCCTCTGTTGTCACACCCAGTAATGTACAAATGTGATAAAACTCAACGGCATCCAGCCTTCTTTCACAGCGTTCAATTCTTGATATCAGCGTTTGCTCAATCCGCATCGCGTTCGCCAGCTGCATTTGCGTAATGTTTCGCTTCTTGCGTGCATCCACCAGATAGCTAATAAGTTTTTGATAGTCATTTGTAAAAAATGAAGGCATATAAGACCTCTCAGATAGAACAAAATCGACTATCGAACAGCTTTTATATTAGAACAAAACGTACTATTTTAAATTTTGCACGTTAAAGGATTAACTAAAGGAGAGTGACGTTGAAAGCAGAGAAAGACTGGCATCCATCTGAGGTTTCTGCCGCACTCAAGAAGAAAGGAAGTTCGGTGTCACAATTATCTCGTGAAGCAGGCCTTGCCTCATCCACTCTGGCCAATGCGCTTTATCGCCGCTGGCCAAAAGGAGAAGTGATTATTGCCCTGGCACTGGGAATAAGCCCCTCAGAAATCTGGCCTTCACGTTATCCCAGTCGGAAAAGAAAAAACGAATATAACAACAGCAATAACAATTAAGTTCAGCGCTTTCGTCCGGTCTCAGGGAGTAATAGCGTCGAGATCATGCCGCTTTAAGTATTTTTATATCTTTCACTGCAGATTTTAATTTTAGTCGACAACAGCAACCTACATTAAGCATGAATAGTATTTCGCACGTTTCTTGAATATAATGAAATTAAAAATGAATAGATACAGAACAATAACAGAATATTAATATAGCGCGTTATCATGAAGCCCCCCCCCTTATTACAGATTACCAGTACATGCAGAGTTTTAATGAGCGAAATAACAGACCTTAATTTTTATTACGACGTCTTAATAAGAGACAGAACGATAATTTTAATCCGCTGAAACCTCATTGATGCTATAAAGGCACTAAAAAATTAGTGGTTATACCAAGGGTATTTTGTTTATTGATAGCTTGTGCCAATCCTTATTTTTTCACAATACTGCCTGTGACGGCCGGACCAGGGTTTTGTCATTTGTTTAGCGCCTGAACAAGCTATTCATCTGCACATTGCCCATTGACAACATAGAACCTGTCACGCTCGCGAATGACTTTGGTCTGAACATTGCCACAGTCCCAGACCAGATGAAAAAACTCATCGGTAGTGACTTCCCAATCCAGTCGAATGCGTCTGTAGCGTCCATTGCATAACATTTTGCTGGCTTCAGCGAAGCAAGTTGCTCCCGTTTCATCAGTATGTCTCTGCTGGCTTTGGTTCATGATATTGCTCCTCAGATTTAGCTAAATCAGAATACGGCATCAATCAGGTTTACAGTGTAAGAAACCACAGCCCCGCACCATATATCGCAACTCCGCAGATAACTGCAACACCCGGATTTCGGGTCACACGTAACACCACCATCGTTATTACTATGCCTGCGCCATAGCATAACATCCTGCCATAACCGCCTGTCACTGCCCGTTGAATACCAGGGATAAGTGTAACCACCATGATAGCGGCTAATAGCGATGGCCCCAGTGCCTTGAAGATCGTCGATTTGTGTCCGGCTGTATCCTCTGTTTTACACTTTGATTTGTTGAACATAAAAGGCAAGCAACGTAACAGCCAGATGATTCCCCCCATTGCCATCACGGCTATCCACATCTGTTCAGAGGACATAGTCAGTGTGCTTTCCTTTCAAACAAACCGCACAGCATCCCGCGAACGCACCTGCGATTAGCGCCAGCACAGTTAATCCCTGCAAATACAAGGCACCAGAAACCACCACGGAAACAATAACCGGAACACGATATTGTGGCGTGAAACTTTCCTGAACCATCACAACGAACAAAGCCGGCAGTGCAAAAGGCATCGCTTCTGCCAACAATGGAAAAGTGTTGCTTAAATGGAGTCCTGCCATCAGGCCGATTCCTGTTCCAGTGACCCAGGCAAGGTAACTGAATATTCCCAGCCAACTCAGCCAGCGGCTGCGTGAAATCATCGCGATTTCTGGCATCCTGACCAGAGCCGTCGCAAAAACCTCATCGGTCAATGTTGCGGCAGCCAGTAACTGTCTGACCAATCCCGCAGGTAGCTGACGCACCATTACGGCACCATATAAGAGATGGCGAATGTCCATCATGGCACACATCCCCAGCACCAAATACCAGGCTGTCCCTGCGTGCATGGCGGCCAGCAATACAAACTGGCTGCCTCCCGCGAAAATGAGTGCTGACATAGCCACGACCAGCGTGCCCGGCAAACCATTGACCACACCCGCCATACCAAATGCGAATGCAATGGGAAGATACCCCGTCACGATAGGCAAGGAAGCCATTAATGCGCGTTTAATCGTTTTATCCATCATATTCACAACGCCCGTAATACAAACAGGTGCGTTCCGGCATCATTGTCCGTTCGTCCGTTGGTCGCATACAAACGGCGATGTTGTTCCACGCTGAATCCAGCAAGCCTAGCCAGATCTGAGAAACAATCCGGTGATGTTTTTTGCTCGACTTCATAGTCAAGCCCGGCTATTAACGCTTCCAGTTCCAAAATATAGAAGCGATAAAAAACCTGTATAAAGTCAGAAGGTTGCTTGGGAAGATCTAAGGTATGCAGGGTTTCTAACAGATGCCGGCAACGATATTCAGCCCGCCCTTCATCTCCCGTTCGGGCCTCAAATAAAGCCTGTGGCACATTCTGGCGCATTATTTTTACCAGACGGCGTTCGTCTACAGCAAGAGCCTCCACAGACTGAGGTATCAGGGTATCGGCGATATATTGCAGATGGTGCTGCATCAGACCCGTTTTACGTTGCCGGATAGTAGAGAAAGGGCCAATCATTTCGTCGCAAACAATAAAAACTCTCCCCGGAGACAACTGCCGCCGCGTCGCAGTTAAAAACGCCAGCGTGTCCAGATGATGAGACGCGCCAACAGAAATAGCCGCATCAAATGGATGCTCTGGCACCGACAGATCGGTAATGCTGCATTTGCAGCAATAAACATTCGGGACATTCTTGAATAACTTTTGCAAATGATTGAAAGCGGTCTCACTCGGGTCAACCGTGGTGACCTGGAGTTCCGGTAATAACTCCAGCAGCATTTTCAAGGGTAATCCCGGGCCAGTCCCAATATCGATCACCCGCGCAGCACCATGAGCAAGGTGATGACTCAGCTGTTGTGCGATCGCCACGGATTGTTTCGCGTAGGCAGGATGCGCCATTTCCCAGGCAGCATAGCTATCCACATCAATACGATCTTCAAACAACACCGCATCGTTCTTTCTTTCTACAACAGGCGTCGCCTCATAACATGGCGCAACGTGCAGTGGCACATAAAATTGCCCATTCCGGGTTAATACTTCTGATGCAAGGCTGGAAAGGCAGAGCGAGTCAGACCGTGATAATATTTGCAATCTGGAACGATGCAAATCATCGCTCGGGCACTGGGAAGAAAGGGCAAAGTTACTCAACTCAATGGCCTGCTGCAAGATCAGATTTTTAGTGTTTTCCTCATCATCCAGACGTGCATGGCTCCCTTCCCGAGACAGGAAAATCAGTTTCGGTCCCTGCTCATCAACATAAAACATCTGCATGCCTGGCGCTTCAGGTAATAGCTTTTGCTCAATTTGCTCTTCAGCGTTACTGATGCCGTCACAACCAGTAAAACAGAGGCGGGCCGCCTTTATTCCCTGACGGCTTTCAAGTGCAAGGCGGCGGCACTGCTGCTGTAGGCCCGACCAGTCGTCTTCCGTTCCAGGCCACTCGCGACAGATATCGTATTCGCCCGGCGCACCTTCAGCCAGTGAAGGATAAATCACCGTGACCATCATCGAAGTCTGCTCATCCAGGCTTTGATAAAGATGAGGTATATCACTGGCAAAACTGCAACTTTTACCCGCGCTAAGAAAAACAGGTGCCGACTGCGGGCCCGTCAGCGCCTTCCCCTGCAGCACCACAACATTTTCTTCCACCCCAGCCATATGCGCTTCTGCCATCCGTCGGGTATGGGGAGCTAAATCCATCACGTAGGTTTCAATAACGAAGGGAGATGACTGTTTATTAATTAAACGAACACTTACGCCGGGAGAAATGGATTCAACAGCCCGATCCTGTTCCTGAGAAATCAGTTCGCCAAATGTCACTCCCAAAGCATGTGCCAGCCTCCACACCGTTTCAATGGTAGGATTACCTCGCCCTGCCTCAATGCCAGAAAGTGTCGCTTTACCAATGCCACTGCTTTCTGCCAGTCCCGATAGCGAGAGTCCACGAGATTTCCTTACTCTGGCAAGGCCCAATGAAACCGACTGGCGAAACTCACTTGACAACAATAATGAATTTTCCATTATCCTCTCCGGGGCTTAACACATTCGTTCTTTATAAAGATCAACTTACGTTCCTTATAATGAACGATATTAACAGCTGTCAATTGTTTCCTTCAAAATTCCTCATGCTTGCCAGCAGCAGGCTTTTATGTAGGTTTCCTTCAGGCAACAAGTTAGAATGCCCTCCTTTTTATATGGATTCACCCGGAACCTGAATATGCAAAACCTTCCTCCATGCCCTGAATGCCGCTCTGAATATAGCTGGCAGGATGGGGAGTTTTTTAATTGCCCTGAATGTGGTCATGTCTGGTCCAGCGGCACAGCAGCAGAAAGCGCACTGGTTGTCAAAGACGCAAACGGCAATCTGCTGGCAGACGGGGATTGTGTTACTGTAATAAAAGACCTTAAGGTCAAAGGTACCTCTATTCCGCTGAAAATTGGGACAAAAGTAAAAGGCATCCGCCTGGTTGAGGGAGATCATAATATTGATTGCAAAATTGACAGCTTCGGGCCTATGAAGCTGAAATCTGAATTTGTTAAGAAAAAATAAATAAATTCATATAATTAATTTCGATGTCGCCCATGCGAAATTTTAGCAACATTGGCGTAAAACCACTGCACGTTGACTATTGTTAGTGTAAGGGCGCATATCACCCGTAATATCAAAAAAATAATGTCATACGATATGGGTTAGTAAAGGGCCAGTACAGCTTTTTTAGATGTGTCGTCGTAAGATGTTTGGTTTTATTGCTCGCCTCCTGGCGCTACGCTTTAAGTTGGGTTTGCCTGTTTTCAATTATCCGCATATTGAACACTAATCGCCCGGGTCTGATAATGCTGCAACCAGGCAATCAACGCCTGAACAGAAGGATCGTGTAAAAAAGCAATAATTTGTCCTGCAAGGTTTTTACCCACACCCGGCAACTGCTGCCATGAGTCCTGACTGCGCGCCAGCAAAGTGTACCAGCTATCATCTTTTATAGAATTAAGTGCGCTGGCCGGGATAGGCACGCCTAAGGCTTTTACCCAGCGTTTGAAAGGCTGCTGTTGACTCAATTGAAACTGATGATAAAGCTTGCTTAGTCTAGCTGGTGTTATTCCCTGAATCTCATCAGACTCCTCGTTCGGAAGTGACAGCCAGGAAAAAATATGCGTGAGTTTTCCAGCCTGCATCAATTTTTGCCAGCTGCTGCGGCTGACGCCAGACATTGAAAGTGCCCCTGAGCTACTGAGCCAGACCAGTCTGGAGAGAAATTGTTCGCGGCAATCGGGTGTGTAGGTGAAACAGCTTAATGGAGTAAACTTGTTAGCCTCTGGTATCGCCGGGATCTTGCGTTCGGCAACCCGCCACACAACATTCGCCAGCTTCGGGATACCCTGACCAGCCAGACTAATGGTTACCTGATCGCCAGGCAAGATATCAGCGGCCAACCAACGTGACAGCGATCCTAAGCTTACCCGACTTATCTTTTTGTCATCCAGTTGGGCAGGGATAAGATTTAACAGAACGCTGATTTTTCCAGTTCGTCCAACCGGAAACTCAACGGAACGGACTTCTGTACTGATCTCAGGTGGTGAGTATTTCCACGCTACCGACCAGCTATTCTCACCCGGTTTCCAGTGATGCCCCGCCACTGGCGTACGATGAACCACTACACCATCTGTCACAAAAGGTAGTTTCTGGTGAAACCAGCGATCGCGCCACGCGGCAACCTCATCAGCATTGCTGACAGGTTTGCTCCAGTCAGCTACAAGGCCAAAACCCGCCTGATTTAACATGGCAAGCCGTTTCGCCATCTTCTCAGGTCCGTTTGGCCACGCCCAGATAAAAATGCCCAGCTTTTGCAGTGTATCCGTTGCATCATTGCGCCTCATCGCACCCGCTACTTTACTCCTGGCATTCATCCCTCCCGCAGCTGATTGTTGATGATCCTGCATGATTAAAAACAGCTCGCCCTGTAAACTCACAGCTTCTTGTTTGAAAGGAATAAGCCCCGGTATAGCGGGGATATGTGATGCTTTATCCGTCCAGTCTTCACCTTGCAATCCATCACCTCGACTGAGCATGCGGACCAGAACGCCATGCTGGTAGTGGAGCGTTACGGCAACACCATCTACTTTAGGCTGAACCCATAATGCCTCTTTCCCCATCATCCAACGGACCAAGGCTTGTTTATCCGCCAGTTTTCTTACCCCTACATGCGCCACAGGATGAAGGACTTTTCCTGCCTTATTCAGTTCAGGCTGACGAAGGTCACTCTGCGGTTGAAAACAACGTTGCCAGGCATGAAATTTTTTTTCCATCGCATCATAATGTTCATCCGCCACTTTGCTCAGGTCCTGTTGGTAATAGGCCTGATCCCATTCACTCAGCTGCTTCGCTAATACTGTCAGTTCCCGTTCTGCCCGCGCAGGCCCCCAAACCGGACACTGTGCCTGTACCTGGCCACACCACAGAACGCATAAAATAATGACGTTGCGCATTCCCATACTCCCTATTTTCACTGCGGAGCTATTACAAATAAAAGTTGGGCTATGAGCGATAGGCAAAAAATAATTTCTGGTACTGGCTCGAAAATATTTTTAACAAGAATTGCAACACTGCATTTATGCTGCGGACCGCTTTCCGCTCTCAGGGAAATAGTGCGGATAAACGCCTGAAACGCTGTATGAACGAGACCAGCCGTGTATACTATCCGAAATCAGATTCTGACTGGCTTATGAAGAATAACCATGGCTCAAGGCACGCTTTTTATTGTTTCAGCGCCCAGTGGCGCAGGTAAATCCAGCCTCATACAGGCGCTACTTAAAACACAGCCGCTTTACGACACACAGGTTTCGGTTTCTCACACCTCTCGTGGAGTCCGTCCTGGTGAGAATCACGGTGAACATTACTATTTTGTCTCCCGTGACGAATTTTGCGACATGATTGAGCAACAGGTTTTTCTGGAGCATGCGGAAGTATTTGGTAATTTTTACGGAACTTCACGTAAAGCCATTGAGCAGATGCTCTCTACCGGGGTGGATGTTTTCCTTGATATTGACTGGCAGGGCGCGCAGCAAATCCGTAAAAAAATGCCCCAGGCACGCAGTATTTTCGTTTTACCGCCTTCCAAAGAGGAGCTTGATCGACGCCTGCGTGGCCGGGGCCAGGACAGTGAAGAGGTTATCGCAAAACGTATGGCCCAGGCTGTTGCTGAAATAAATCATCATGCAGAATACGATTACCTGATTATAAACGATGATTTTGATCTGGCTTTATCTGATTTAAAAACCATTATCCGTGCTGAACGTCTGAGAATGGGACGTCAAAAATCCCGTCATGATGCATTAATCAGCAAACTGTTGGCAGACTGAAGACAACTCAGTATGATGCCCAGTCATTTCGTCACCCGTGGAGTATCACACTTATGGCACGCGTAACCGTTCAGGACGCAGTAGAAAAAATTGGTAATCGTTTTGATCTGGTTCTGGTTGCGGCCCGCCGCGCCCGCCAGATGCAGGTTGGCGGCAAAGATCCTCTGGTACCGGAAGAAAATGATAAATCAACCGTAATAGCATTACGTGAAATCGAAGAAGGGCTGATTACCAACCAGATTCTGGATGTGCGTGATCGCCAGGAACAGCAAGAGCAGGAAGCCGCAGAGCTACAGGCTGTTACCGCTATCGCTGAAGGTCGTCGTTAACTATCAGCCGGAAGGCTCGCCCTTGTATCTGTTTGAAAGTCTCAATCAACTGATTGAAAAATACCTGCCTGAAGACCAGATCAAGCGTCTCAAGCAGGCTTACCTTGTCGCACGTGATTCTCACGAGGGGCAGACACGTTCCAGCGGCGAACCCTACATTACTCATCCGGTTGCAGTTACCTGCATTCTCGCTGAAATGAGGCTCGACCATGAAACACTCATGGCCGCGCTTCTCCATGACGTTATTGAGGATACGCCCGCTACCTATCAGGATGTGGAACAGCTTTTCGGCCAGACCGTCGCTGAACTGGTAGAAGGCGTATCAAAACTTGATAAGCTGAAGTTCCGCGATAAGAAAGAAGCCCAGGCCGAGAACTTCCGCAAAATGATCATGGCGATGGTACAGGATATTCGCGTCATTTTGATCAAACTGGCTGACCGCACGCATAATATGCGCACGCTGGGTGCATTGCGTCCCGATAAAAAACGCCGCATTGCACTGGAAACGCTCGAAATCTATAGCCCGCTGGCACACCGCCTGGGTATCCACCATTTGAAAACCGAGCTGGAAGAGTTGGGTTTTGAAGCCCTCTATCCTAATCGTTACCGCGTCATCAAAAAAGTGGTAAAAGCGGCACGCGGCAATCGTAAAGAGATGATTCAAAAGATCCTTTCTGAGATCGATGGCCGTTTGCAGGAAGCAGGCATTCCGTGCCGCGTGAGCGGAAGAGAAAAACATCTCTATTCGATTTACTGTAAAATGCATCTGAAAGAACAGCGTTTTCATTCCATCATGGATATTTATGCTTTTCGGGTGATCGCCAGCGATGTTGATACCTGCTATCGGGTGCTGGGGCAAATGCACAGCTTGTATAAGCCTCGTCCGGGCCGTGTAAAAGATTATATCGCTATTCCCAAAGCTAACGGCTATCAATCTCTTCATACCTCAATGATTGGTCCACACGGCGTGCCCGTCGAAGTGCAGATCCGTACTGAAGATATGGATCAAATGGCAGAGATGGGGGTAGCGGCCCACTGGGCTTATAAAGAACAGGCTGAGAGCAGCACCACAGCGCAAATCCGTGCGCAGCGCTGGTTGCAAAGCCTGTTGGAATTGCAGCAAAGCGCTGGCAGCTCTTTCGAATTTATTGAAAGTGTCAAATCCGATCTCTTCCCTGATGAGATTTATGTTTTTACCCCGGAAGGCCGCATCGTTGAACTTCCCACCGGGGCGACACCCGTTGATTTTGCCTATGCCGTGCATACCGATATTGGTCATGCCTGCGTGGGCGCACGCGTTGATCGTCAACCCTACCCTCTTTCCCAGTCATTAAGTAGCGGACAAACCGTTGAAATTATAACGGCGCCGGGTGCACGTCCTAACGCTGCATGGCTTAATTTTGTGGTCAGTTCTAAAGCACGGGCAAAAATCCGTCAGCTGCTGAAAAACCTCAAACGCGATGATTCGATAAGCCTTGGACGTCGTCTGCTCAACCATGCGCTGGGTGGTAGCCGCAAGCTTGCCGAGATCTCACCGGAGAATATCCGGCACGAACTTGAACGCATGAAGCTGTCAACCCTTGACGATCTATTAGCAGAAATTGGGTTGGGCAATGCCATGAGCGTGGTGGTTGCTAAAAACCTTCAACAAAGCGAGCAATTGACAGCCGCAACGGCCAGCTCCTCTTCCCGAGGCAAATTGCCCATCAAGGGAGCGGATGGTGTGCTAATCACCCTCGCCAAGTGCTGTCGCCCTATTCCTGGCGATCCTATCGTGGCGCATGTCAGTCCTGGCAAAGGTCTGGTGGTACATCACGAGTCCTGCCGTAATATTCGTGGCTACCAAAAAGAGCCTGAGAAATTTATGGCTGTGGAATGGGACAAGGTGACTGAACAAGAATTTGTCGCTGAGATCAAGGTTGATATGTTTAACCATCAGGGCGCATTAGCAAACCTGACTGCGGCAATCAACACGGCTGGCTCCAATATTCAAAGCCTGAACACGGAAGAGAAAGATGGCCGTGTTTACTGCGCTTTTATCCGCCTGACGGCCCACGATCGCGTTCATCTGGCAAATATAATGCGTAAACTTCGCGTGATGCCGGACGTGATTAAAGTCCACCGTAATAGAAATTAGTCGATGAATGCTCAACGTTATGCCCGCATTCTTGAGATGCTGGCCTCGCGCCAGCACGATTTAACCGTTTGCATGGAAGAAGTGCATAAACCTCATAATATTTCGGCGGTAATCCGCACAGCGGATGCGGTCGGCGTGCACGAAGTTCATGCAGTCTGGCCCGGCTGCAGAATGCGCACGATGGCCTCTACGGCAGCCGGCAGCAACAGTTGGGTACAGGTAAAAACCCACAGCAGCATTGCTGAAGCAGTGGGGCATCTTAAAAATCGCGGGATGCAAATCCTCGCCACCCATTTGTCGGCCAAAGCGGTCGACTTTCGTGAAATCGATTATACCCGCCCAACCTGCATTCTGATGGGGCAGGAAAAAACGGGCATTACTCAGGAAGCGTTGGCACTTGCCGATCGGGACATCATTATTCCCATGGTTGGCATGGTGCAGTCGCTGAATGTCTCGGTTGCTTCTGCGCTAATTCTTTATGAGGCACAACGCCAACGTCAAAATACCGGTATGTACCAGCGTCAGGAAAGTTCACTTGCGCACGCTGAACAACAACGTTTGCTTTTTGAAGGCGGTTATCCGGTTCTGGCACGCGTCGCTAAACACAAAGGTCTTCCTTACCCGGAAATCAATGGGAAAGGAGAAGTGGTTGCCCCCCCTGAATGGTGGGAAACCATGCAAGCGTCGGGGCGCAAAAAATGAAAGGCCGCTTGCTAGACGCGATTCCTCTCAGCACATTATCGGGTGTTGGGCAGAGTCAGGCAGGCAAATTAGCGAAGCTGGGATTAACTACCGTGCAGGACCTGTTACTGCATCTGCCTCTGCGCTATGAAGACCGCACCCAGCTCTATACCATTAATGACCTGCTGCCAAACATTTTTGCCACAGTTGAAGGCGAGGTGCTGCAGAGCGACATCACCTTTGGTCGACGCCGCATACTGACCTGCCAAATCAGCGACGGTACGGGTATCCTCACCCTGCGCTTTTTCAATTTTAATGCCGGGATGAAAAAGAGCCTAGCAATCGGGCGTCGCGTCACCGCATATGGCGAGATAAAACGCGGTCAGCGCGGTGCTGAAATTATTCACCCTGAATACCGTGTCCAGGGTGATAACGGTGCAGTAGAACTGCAGGAAACGCTAACGCCCGTCTATTCCACCACCGAAGGTATTCGTCAGGTGACCCTACGTAACCTTACCGATCAGGCGCTTGAACTCCTGCAAACCTGTGCAATCGCTGAGTTGCTTCCACCTGAACTCAGCAAGGGCATGATCGATCTGCATGAGGCGCTTAAAACACTGCATCGTCCGCCGCCCGATATGGTACTGGCCGACCTTGAAAGCGGGACACATCCGGCACAGCGGCGTCTGATTATGGAAGAGTTACTGGCCCATAATCTGAGTATGCTGGCAGTAAGGGCAAGGGCGCAGCGTCATCAGGCTTTGCACTTGCCCACTCGCCATGAACTTAGCAACAGGCTGTTGGCAGCCCTCCCTTTCAGTCCTACTGGCGCTCAACAACGGGTTGTTGCTGAAATTGAACAGGATTTGGCGCAGAACCACCCCATGTTGCGGCTGGTTCAGGGGGACGTTGGTTCAGGTAAAACTCTGGTTGCCGCCTTGGCAGCACTGAATGTGATTGCCTGGGGTAAGCAGGTAGCGCTGATGGCCCCCACGGAACTGCTGGCCGAGCAGCACGCGAATAATTTTCGCCAGTGGTTCGGACCACTGGGTATTGAAGTGGGCTGGCTGACTGGCAAGCAGAAAGGCAAGGCCCGTGAAGCGCAACAGCAAGCCATCGCCAGCGGGCAGGTATTGATGATTGTCGGTACCCATGCCATTTTTCAGGAGCAGGTTAGCTTTCATGGCCTGGCTCTGGTCATTATTGATGAGCAACATCGCTTTGGAGTCCATCAGCGCCTGGCCCTGCGGGAAAAAGGTGAAGAACAGGGTTTCCATCCCCATCAACTCATCATGACCGCCACGCCTATCCCCCGCACTCTTGCTATGACAGCCTACGCGGACCTGGATACGTCTACCATTGACGAGCTGCCACCGGGCAGAACACCGGTAACAACCGTTGCTATCCCTGACACGCGCCGCGCTGAAATTATTGAGCGTGTCAGACTTGCCTGTGGTGAGGAAGGACGCCAGGCCTACTGGGTGTGTACCTTAATTGAGGAATCAGACCAGCTGGAAGCCCAGGCCGCCGAAGCAACCTGGGAAGAGATGAAGCTGGCCCTGCCTTCGTTACAGGTGGGCCTGGTGCATGGTAGGATGAAACCGAAGGAAAAACAGGCAATTATGCTGACATTCAAGCAGGGGGCGATCGATCTGCTGATTGCAACAACCGTTATCGAAGTTGGCGTGGATGTGCCCAATGCCAGTCTGATGATTATTGAGAACCCGGAGCGGCTTGGCCTTGCGCAGCTTCATCAATTACGCGGGCGGGTTGGCCGTGGTTCTGTCGCCTCGCACTGCGTGTTGCTCTATAAACCCCCCCTGAGCAGAGGCGCACAAACGCGTCTTCAGGTACTGCGTGACAGCAATGATGGCTTTGTCATTGCGCAACGCGATCTGGAAATTCGCGGGCCTGGCGAACTGCTGGGCACCCGACAAACCGGTAATGCAGAATTCAAGGTTGCAGACTTGTTGCGCGATAGCGCAATGATCCCGGAAGTACAGCGCATTGCCCGGCATATTCATCAACACTATCCTGAGCAGGCGCGGGCGCTCATCGAAAGATGGCTACCCGAAACAGAGCAGTACACCAACGTCTGACGAATCATAAGCCTATTGCATATCCTGTACAGGCCCTGTTGGCCGGGTACATGTACAGGCTGGGAGGGTTTCCTATATTCATCCCTGACATTAACACTCAGGCACAGCAATCGTTTGCTTTTACTCCACGCTTAATTAGAATCGCCTCTTTGACCACCAGAGAATAGTAACAATGTCTATCGACTCCCCACAGCATGCCGCTTCAGCCGGAAAAAGTGAGCTTATTTATCGGCTGGAAGAGAGGCCGCCTTTACCTCAGGCCTTATTTGCAGCCTGTCAGCATTTGTTGGCGATGTTTGTTGCGGTCATCACGCCAGCCCTGCTGATTTGTCAGGCGTTAGGATTGCCCGCTCAGGATACCCAGCACATTGTCAGTATGTCGCTGTTCGCTTCTGGGGTTGCCTCCATTTTGCAAATAAAAACATGGGGTCCGGTCGGTTCTGGCCTGCTGTCTATTCAGGGCACCAGCTTCAATTTTGTCACACCGCTGATCATGGGTGGGCTGGCGCTGAAAAATGGCGGTGCCGATGTAAAAACCATGATGGCGGCGCTGTTTGGTACATTGATGCTGGCGTCCTGTACCGAGATGCTACTGTCACGTGTTCTGCACCTCGCCCGCCGGATTATCACCCCACTGGTTTCAGGCATTGTCGTGATGATTATCGGTCTTTCCCTGATTCAGGTTGGCCTGACGTCCATTGGCGGCGGCTTCGCTGCAATGAGCAATCACACCTTTGGTGCGCCAAAGAATCTGTTACTGGCGGGAGCAGTCCTGCTGGTGATTGTTTTACTTAATCGCCAGAAAAATCCTTATCTCCGCGTGGCGTCGCTGGTGATTGCAATGGCCGTCGGCTATCTGCTGGCGTGGCTGATGGGCATGCTGCATGAAAACGACACCACGCCCCAGCGTGCGCTGATTGCTGTGCCTGTGCCTTTCTCCTATGGACTGGGCATCGACTGGCATTTGCTGGTCCCGTTGATGCTGGTTTTTATGGTGACGTCACTGGAAACCATTGGCGATATTACTGCGACTTCAGATGTCTCTGAACAGCCAGTTAGTGGCCCGCTGTACATGAAGCGTCTGAAAGGCGGTGTACTGGCAAACGGGCTGAACTCCTGCGTCTCTGCCCTGTTCAACACTTTCCCTAACTCCTGCTTTGGTCAGAACAACGGTGTTATTCAGCTAACGGGCGTCGCCAGTCGTTATGTGGGATTTATCGTGGCGTTGATGCTGATTGTGCTGGGCCTTTTCCCGGCAGTCAGTGCCTTTGTTCAGCATATACCTGAGCCGATTCTGGGTGGAGCAACTATTGTGATGTTTGGTACTATTGCCGCGTCCGGCGTGCGTATTGTGTCACGAGAACCGTTGAATCGCCGGGCGATCATGATTATTGCGCTGTCGCTGGCTGTCGGCCTGGGCATTTCTCAGCAACCGCTGATCCTGCAATTTGCACCTGAGTGGCTAAAAACGCTGTTCTCCTCCGGCATCGCGGCGGGCGGCATCACTGCAATCATTCTGAATCTGCTGTTGCCACAGGAAAAATAATCTCTTCTTTTACAATAGCGGCGAAAAGTCCACGGGCTGCCGCCGTCATCTCCCGGTTGAGCTTCGATGATAAATCAGGCATAAAAATCCCCTACCGAACGATTTGAGGAACGGATGCAATGAAATTTATCGGAAAAACTTTGCTGACGATACTGCTGTTGATAATTCTGGCAGTGGTTGCGATATACGTGCTGGCGCAGACCCGTTGGGGGAGTAGTTGGATTAGCCGGGCCGTTAGCCAACATACCGATTATCAAATTACATTCTCGAAGTTAAAGCACGATTTTTCCGAACCTGGCCACGTTGTCCTAAATGATGTTTCCTTCGGCCTTAAAACCCGGCCCGCCATTGTGGTTGCCAAAAAAATCGATTTGGGACTGACCGGCGCGCAGTTTTTCAGGCCGCTGCATTTTGCCAGCATCTGGCTGGAAAATGGCACGATCAATATCAACGATAACGGCCATCTTCTGGCCCTGTCAGCTGACAGGCTGCAGTTCAATAAGATGATTATCAATCATTCGGACAGCCATTTACCGCTGGCTGCCACACGCGTTGATGGCGGAATTTTACCGTGGCAACCCGTGGCTGGCGATCTTATCGGTAACGATACCCGTTTTCAGCTCAGTGCAGGTTCACTCGAGGTGAATGGTGTTACCGCCACCAATGTCCTGTTACAGGGAAATAAAAACCTTCATCAGCTGGTGATAAGCAGCTTTGGCGCGGACGTGGCGCTCGGATCTGTCACCACCAGTGCACAGCGCGACGCTCAGGGTAACTGGCAGGTTTCGGCGTTGAGGCTGAACAATATCCGCTTGCAGAGCGAGCGGCCGCTTTCCGATTTGTTGACGCCACTGGCATCACATCCTTCCATTCGTTTTGATCGTATTGAGGTAACCGACGCCAGGCTGGAGGGGAAAGACTGGGCAGTAACGGATCTCGATTTAGCGCTAAAAAATATTACGCTGCGTAACGGCGACTGGCAAAGCAATGACGGTTCACTCTCCATGAATGCCAGTAGCTTTGTTAACGGTAGTCTGGAACTGAACGATCCGATTGTTAACCTCGTCTTCTCTCCGCAGGACATTACGCTGAAACAGTTCAGTTCACGCTGGGTAAACGGGCTGATTCGTACCTCGGGCAAGTGGACGCGCGCGGATAAAAAACTCACCCTTGATGAGGCAGCAGTAGCCGGTATCGAATACACGCTGCCACAAAACTGGCGCGACCACTGGATGGCCTCACTGCCAGAATGGCTGCACAGTGTGCAAGTGACCAGGATGGTGGCCAATCGCAATCTGCTTATCGATATCAACCCTGACTTTCCGTTCCAGCTTACTTCTCTGGAGGGGAATGGCAGCAATGTGCTGATAGCCCGTGATCGTCAGTGGGGGATTTGGTCAGGTAGTCTTAGCTTTAATGCCGCAGAGGCAACGTTCAATCGCGTGGATGTGCGCCACCCGTCACTCTCTCTTAACGCAGGCGACAACGGCATCAACGTAACCGAAATGAGTGCTTTTACCCATAATGGCATGCTGGAAAGCCTGGCAACCGTTACTCAACAGCCCGACCGCAGGCTGTCATTAACCTTGAATGGGCGCAACGTGCCTGTCAATCTACTCCACGACTGGGGGTGGCCAACGTTGCCCCTGAGCGGAGAAGGCAATCTCCAACTGAAGATTCAGAGCAGCCTGGCGGCCAATGTATCATTGAAATCTGCCACTAACGGCACATTGCTTGTTACCGCTGGCGATAAAACGCTACAGCAAAGCATGACGGCAGGCCAGGTGGCTGGCGCACAATAATCATTTAAAGGTATCATCCGCCTTTTTGCGGAATAACCATGCTGACCAACTCTTCAACACGCCTGAATAAATACATCAGTGAAAGTGGGATTTGCTCTCGCCGTGATGCCGATCGTTACATTGAACAAGGCAACGTTTTCATCAATGGTAAACGCGCCTCGGTAGGCGATCAGGTGCATGTCGGTGATGCGGTGAAAGTCAACGGTCAGCTTATTGAGGCACGAGATGCAGAAGACCTGGTACTTATAGTGCTCAATAAACCCGTCGGTATCATTACCACCATGGAAGAAGGCGAGCGCGATAACATTAGTGATTTCGTTAATCACAGCAAGCGCGTTTTTCCTATTGGCCGCCTTGATAAAGATTCTCAGGGACTCATTTTCCTGACCAATCACGGCGATCTAGTAAATAAGATCCTGCGGGCCGGGAACAATCACGAAAAAGAGTATGTGGTCACGGTTAATAAGCTGATAACCGATGAATTTATTGCCGGGATGGGCGCTGGTGTGCCTATGCTGGGAACGGTAACAAAAAAATGCAAGGTGAAAAAAGAAGCACCGTTTGTCTTTCGCATTACCCTGGTGCAGGGTCTGAACCGGCAAATTCGTCGGATGTGCAAGCACTTCGGTTATGAAGTGACAAAACTTGAACGCACCAGAATTATGAACGTCAGCCTGAAAGGACTCCCCCTCGGAGAATGGCGCGATCTGACCGACGATGAGTTGACCGAGCTGTTCCGCTTGCTGGAGAATTCCTCGTCCGAAGTGCCCACGGCGAAAAAAACGAAACCCCGGCCCGCTACCGCGAAAAACAGCAGCGGGGCTAAGTCCGTTGATAAAGCCTCCGGCAATTCCACTGCCCGTAAACGCTTTGCTCAACCGGGACGTAAGAAAAAAGGGCGCTGATTCAGCGCCGGATCATATTGGCGAACCACCCTGCTCTAAGGTCACTTCTGCGTCGGGCGGCAGGACCATATATACCCCCTCAAACACCGCTCCGCAGACATCATTCCCCAACAGTTCCACTTTCAGTTGCACGCGAGCCTTGCGGCCACGAGCCAGGCGGCCCAGATCACCACTCAGCGAACCTAAATCGGCCACTGCCGCAGGCTTACCGACAACCGGGCGGTGATAGCGAATATGCGCATCGACCAGGATGATGGTCCCGCCCAGATGCTGCTCGCGCAACAGCAGCCAGATAAGCCCCCAGCCGGTCAGCGTAGCTATTGAGAACAGACTGCCGGCAAACAGCGTATGATGTGGATTCTGATTACCGATCTCCGGCATGGTCGTCACAAATTTCTGCCCGGTATATTGCTGAATACGTACTCCCATTTTTTCGCTAAGGGGAATATGCTCATACCATGCCTGCTGCAGCTGACCGCACCAGTCGGCACGATGCAAGATATCGTCCAGGGTAATCACTGGCTTAATCATCAGAAAATGGCGTACCGGTGTGGTTTGCGGCGCGGTAACTTCGCCCTCGTTGACATAGCCCAGCCTGGCGAAAAAAGCCTCTGTGCCTTCCCGGGCGCTGCAGACCACACGTTTGACCCCTTCCTGTCGTGCTACTGATTCCAGCGTCATTGCCACCAGGGTCCCCAACCCTTTGCCCTGGGCAGAAGGATGTACCGCTAAAAAGCGTATTGCCGCTTCATTGTCCGCATTAATGTAAAGCCGGCCAACGGCCACCGGGTCGCCCTGCTCATCAACCACCATCTGATGGTGCGCCAGCGCATCCCAGGCGTCCCGCTCAGAACCAGGTGGCTGATGCAGGGGCTTACGCAGCATTTCCCAGCGAAATTGATAGTAGCTGTCCAGCTCTTCCGCTGTTTCAGGAACCCGAAGATGATACATAAATGATTCTCTCTAAAAACCCGATTTAGCCATGTGTTGTTAAACCCGCATGGTGTTTAAACCTGTAGCCAAAAAGTGACCGGACCATCGTTAACCAGGGCAACTTTCATATCAGCAGCGAACCGCCCCGTATCAGTGTTTATGCCTTTTTCGCGGCAGCAGCCAGCGAAATACTCATAGAGACGCGCGGCTTCTGCTGGTTCTGCACCGCGCGAAAACCCAGGTCGCGTCCCTTTTTGCGTATCTGCCACCAGCGTAAATTGTGGCACAACCAGCAGGCTACCATTTGCCTGCTGGACATTAAGGTTCATTTTACCGTGTTCATCGCTGAAAACGCGGTAGCCCAGCACACGTTCACATAGTCGATGCGCTTTTTGCTCATCGTCTCCTTTTTCCACACCCAGTAAGATAAGCAATCCAGGTCCGATTTCCCCGATAGTTTGCCCATCAACCTTTACGCTGGCACTTTGTGCTCGTTGAATTAACGCTATCATGATGAGTGGCCTTGTTGTTCCTTTTCCTGCTGCTCTGCCAGACGATTATCCCCAAGCGTTACCGTTATTTCCGCGCCCAGTAAAACAATACACCAGGTCCAGTAGACCCACAGAAAAAGGATGGGAATAACGGCTATGACACCATAAATAAGCTGATAGGATGGAAACATCGTCACGTAGAGAGCAAACGCCTTTTTACCCAGCTCAAATAACAACCCTGCAACCAGTGCGCCAACCAGCGAATCACGGCCCGCAACCTGACGCGTGGGAACAATGCTGTACAGTAACCAGAACGCAAGCCAGGAGAGCAACAGTGGGAAAATCCGTAATCCATAATCAATCAGCCAACTGACACCCGTTACCGATGCCCAGTGCAATGACAAGAGATAGGAGCTGATCGCCAGACTGGTCCCCGCCAGCAGCGGCCCCAGAGTCAGGATCATCCAGTATACGGCAAAGGAGTAGACTAGGGGTCTTTTACGCTGGCTGCGCCAGATAGTGTTAAGCGCGGTATCAATGGAATACATCAACAATAGCGAGGTGACCACCAGCCCGCAAGCGCCGACGGTGGTCATTTTATTGACGTTAGCCACAAACTGTTCAAGATAGCTCTGGATGGCCGTGCCTGAGGCCGGAACAAAATTATTGAAGATAAACGCCTTCAGCTGGCCACTGGCCGTAGAAAAAGCAGGGAAAGCAGCAAATAAGGCGAATACCAACGCCACCAGCGGCACCAGTGACAGCAGCGAAACATAGGCCAGATTGCCAGCCAGCGTAGTCATGCCATCTTCATTAATTCTCTGCCAAAGCAGTTTAAGCCACGACCAGAATCGCAACAGTCCAGTACGTTGGGGGCGAGGTTGGTCTGGCATCACTGATTTTCAGCAAAAAAAGCCGGAATGACACTGGCGTCGGTTACATGGATGCTGTTGATTCCCAGCGTACGGGCACCTTCAATATTTTCAAGGTTGTCATCGAAGAAAATCGTCTGTTCAGCACTGAAGCCCTCTTCAGCCAGTACCCGCTGATAGATACCCGCTTCAGGTTTGCGCATTCCCATTTCCTGCGAGAGATAAATTTTATCGGCAGCGTCCTGTATTTCGGGATACTCATCAGACCAGAAGCAACAGTGCAAACGATTGGTGTTGGAGAGAATAACCACGCGCTCCCCTTTTTCCCGCAGCGTTTTCATCATCTGAAGCACGTCAGGGCGTACACCGACAAAAATTGCCTGCCAGCCCGCAGTGAACTGTTCGAAGCTCAGAGCAAGCCCCAGATCCTCACACATCTTTCCGGCAAATTCTTCATCACTAAGTTCCCCGCGCTCGTGCCGATGCACATTTTCACCCAGCGTGAAATTACTTTGCAGCGTGGCAAGCGGCACGCGTCCCAGATCGCTCCATACTCCCAGAACCCGGTTGAAATCAATATCAACAATGACGTTACCTAAATCAAAGATATACAACATGGTCATCTCCTTTTGTTCCGGTAAGTTGTTCACTCTAGCGGTAAAATAGAAGCCTGAACAGATAAGGAATTTGAAAACTGGAAGGAAGATTCCGTGGGATGAAAAAACAGGGCCAGTCTGTGCTGGCCCTGGATAACAGCATAATGACGCGATTAAAAATCTTTGCTGCCGCGCATTGCGCGTTTACGATCATTTTCAGTCAGGTGACGTTTACGGATACGGACAGAAAGTGGGGTAACTTCCACCAGTTCGTCATCATCAATAAATTCAATCGCCTGCTCAAGCGTCATTTTAATGGCCGGCACCAGGGTGGTGGCCTCATCCGTACCAGAAGCACGCATGTTGGTCAGCTTTTTACCAGTCAGGCAGTTGACCGTCAGGTCGTTAGAACGACTATGAATACCAATAATCTGACCTTCATAGACCTCTGCACCGTGTCCCAGGAACAGCTTACCGCGATCCTGCAAACCAAAGAGGGCAAACGCCACCGCTTTACCCTGACCGTTAGAGATCAGCACGCCGTTCTGGCGCTGGCCCACGTCACCCGGACGAATATCATCGTAGTGGCTGAAGGTGGAGTACAGCAGACCCGTACCGGAAGTCATGGTCATGAATTCGTTACGGAAGCCAATCAGACCACGGCTTGGAATAACATAATCCAGACGCACACGGCCTTTACCATCCGGGTTCATGTTTTTCATGTCGGCTTTACGTTCACCCATCGCCTGCATCACGGCACCCTGATGCTGTTCTTCAATATCTAGGGTGACGTTTTCGAAAGGCTCCTGTTTACGGCCTTCGAATTCGCGGAAAATAACTTTTGGACGGGATACCGCCAGTTCGAAACCTTCACGGCGCATGTTTTCGATTAGAACCGACAGGTGCAGCTCACCACGGCCAGAAACGCGGAAGGCATCAGCATCGGCAGTTTCTTCAACACGCAGCGCCACGTTGTGCACCAGCTCTTTATTCAGACGATCAAGGATCTGACGTGAGGTTACAAACTTTCCTTCTTTACCGCAGAAAGGAGAGGTGTTGACGTTAAAGAACATAGTAACAGTGGGTTCATCAACGCTCAGTGCTGGCAGCGCCTGCACATTCTGAGGATCGCAGATGGTGTCAGAGATATTCAGCTCGCCCAGACCGGTAATGGCGATGATATCGCCCGCTTCCGCCTCGGTCGCATCAATACGCTCCAGACCAAGGTGAGTCAGGACTTTACCCACTTTACCATTGCGGATTTTCCCTTCGCTATCAACGATAGTGACCTGCTGGTTTGGCTTCACTTTACCACGCTTAATGCGGCCAATGCCGATTACACCAACATAGTTGTTGTAATCCAGCTGGGATATCTGCATCTGGAACGGTGCAGCAGCCTCAACCTGCGGAGGAGAAACGTGCTTCACGATGGCTTCGTACAGCGGGGTCATATCTTCTGCCATATCGGTATGTTCAAGACCAGCAATACCATTCAGCGCAGAGGCATAAATAACCGGAAAATCGAGCTGATCGTCGGTTGCATCCAGGTTAACGAACAGATCAAACACTTGATCCACGACCCAGTCAGGGCGAGCGCCCGGGCGGTCAACTTTGTTGATAACCACGATCGGCCTCAAGCCATTAGCAAATGCTTTTTTGGTCACGAAACGGGTTTGCGGCATTGGGCCATCCATTGCATCCACAACCAGCAGCACCGAGTCAACCATTGACATCACACGTTCAACCTCACCACCGAAGTCGGCGTGTCCTGGGGTATCAACGATATTGATGCGATAGTCTTTCCATTTAATGGCGGTGTTTTTTGCGAGGATGGTAATCCCACGCTCTTTCTCCAAATCGTTGGAGTCCATTACGCGTTCAGTTGTTTCAGCACGGGCGTCAAAGGTCCCGGACTGCTGGAGTAACTTATCAACCAGGGTAGTTTTACCGTGGTCAACGTGGGCAATAATGGCGATGTTACGCAAATTTTCGATCACAGCTTTGCCTCAGGCATTAGAAATAGCGCACTATTGTACACGGGTTAATCGAAGGACTGAACAGGATCACAAATATCAATTAAAGATTACTGTCAGGTTAATGCCGATCATTTAAGGATCGGTTGACCGATCCGGTTTATGCGGTAAAAAGGGTTCTATGTTCATCATGGAACCCTTTTTAAATGGAACTTTCCCAGGCCCTCGGCATCATCAATGCCGCCACTCCTGAGCGCGCCCGTAGTCTCGCCGACCTTATTCCTCCCGAGCTTATTCAGCAGGCGCTCACCCTGACCGATACCGTTACTTTGCGTAAACGTAAACTTTCCCTCGAATCCATGATTTGGCTTGTCGTTGGGATGTCCATTTTTTGCGATCGTCCGATGACCGAAATCGTCAATCTGATGGATATTACTGACCGGACCGGAGCTCCTTTTACCGCACGCAGCGCTGTCATTCAGCGCCGTAAGACTCTGGGTGAAAATGCAGTGCGGGAGCTTTTTGATATCACACAGCAGCACTGGAATCAGCAGGCTGCACATCCAAAATGGCACGGTCTGAATCTGTTTGCTGTCGACGGCGTGGTCTGGCGTACCGCCGATACGCCGGAAAACAGAGCCGTCTTCAGTAAACACAGCAGCCAGTACGGCGAAGGCGGCTATCCTCAGGTGCGAATGGTTTGTCTGATGGAGCTGAGCAGCCATCTGATCGCCGCCAGTGCATTCGACAGTGAAAAAGTCAGTGAAATGCGGCTGGCTGAGCACCTGACGGAGAAAACCCCGAATAACAGTATCACCCTGTTCGATAAGGGATTTTATTCGATGGGTCTGCTTCATCACTGGCAGACAGCAGGAGAACACC
This sequence comes from Erwinia tracheiphila, assembly GCF_021365465.1. Taxonomy (NCBI): domain Bacteria; kingdom Pseudomonadati; phylum Pseudomonadota; class Gammaproteobacteria; order Enterobacterales; family Erwiniaceae; genus Erwinia; species Erwinia tracheiphila. The sequence continues at coordinate 4,708,044 of NZ_CP089932.1, read as the reverse complement.
GTCACTGGTTGTTGCCGTTGAAAAAACACGTACAGTATCAGGTGGTTCGCCGTTTGGGGCGTGGAGATGAACTGATATGCCTGAAAACCAGTCCACGAGCCAGGAAGCAATGGCCAGGGGTCCCGGAAGAAATGGTGGCAAGACTGCTGACCCGCAGGGTAGACGGTAAAGAGAGGCAGGTGCTGACGTCACTGACAGACCCGAATCGCTATCCGGGTAAAGATATCAGCGAGCTATATCGCCACCGCTGGGAAACAGAACTGGGCTACCGGGAAGCAAAGCAGGGTATGCTGGACAGCCGGTGGACATTACGCAGTCGCCTGCCGGAGCTGGTGAGACAGGAGCTATGGGGGGTACTGCTGGCTTATAACCTGGTGCGATATCAGATGGTGCAGATGGCGTTCCATCTGAAAGGAGATTACCTGCCTTACCAGCTGAGCTTCAGTGGAGCGATAAGCGAAATAATCCGGATGCTGATAACCCTGCCCTGGGCTTCGCCGGGAAAAATGCCGGGAGAACTGAGAACCCTGTATGAACAGGCGAAATGGCTTGTGTTACCGGGTAGAAGAGAGCGAAGTTACCCGAGAGAGTTGAGGGTAAAGAGCAGGAAATATCCGGATAAAAAGGTTGCTGGTCACCTTAAGTGACCAGCATTAACTGTCAGGTTGCTTTTTTAGCCATTTACAGTGCAATACAATCGCACTGGTCACAAAATGCACCGTAATGGTGCGATAAGTATACTTAATAGCACCATTACGGTGCTAAAAATCCATCATGGTGCAGGCTCCGGTTTACCAGAGTGCGCATCATACCGCTTTTTCAGCATATTTAAGAAAGTTGGCATAAATTTCGCTTTAATTTAAGTAAGCAAAAGATATCGGTTTCCGTATTTAAAGTTGGTAGCTTGTCAGTGTTCTTTCTATCGGATAACTGTGCCTTAAGGGGCAAAAATGTGAGCCGTAGCGAGCTCTGGCCACGACGAAAATGACATAATCCAGGAGAGTTAAGTATGTCCGCTGAACACGTTCTGTCGATGATGAACGAGCACGAAGTTAAATTTGTTGATCTGCGTTTTACCGATACCAAGGGCAAAGAGCAGCACGTCACTATCCCCGCTCATCAGGTGAACGCTGACTTTTTCGAAGAGGGCAAAATGTTTGATGGCTCTTCGATTGGTGGCTGGAAAGGCATTAACGAATCCGATATGGTCCTGATGCCAGATGCCAGCACCGCCGTTATCGATCCTTTCTTTGAAGATGCTACGCTGATTATCCGCTGTGACATTCTTGAGCCAGGCACCATGCAAGGCTATGACCGTGACCCGCGTTCAATTGCTAAACGTGCTGAAGACTTCCTGCGCTCTTCCGGTATCGCCGACACCGTGCTGTTTGGACCAGAACCTGAGTTTTTCCTGTTTGACGACGTACGTTTCGGTGCAACCACGTCGGGTTCCCATGTTGCTATCGACGATATTGAAGCTGCCTGGAACACGGGTAAAGAATATGAAGGTGGCAACAAAGGCCACCGCCCCGGTCTGAAAGGCGGCTACTTCCCGGTTCCTCCGGTCGACTCTTCACAGGACATCCGTTCTGCTATGTGTCTTACCATGGAGCAAATGGGCCTTGTCGTTGAAGCTCACCACCATGAAGTGGCGACCGCAGGTCAGAACGAAGTGGCGACCCGCTTCAACACCATGACCAAAAAAGCCGACGAAATTCAGATCTACAAGTACGTTGTGCACAACATCGCCCACGCTTACGGCAAAACCGCAACCTTTATGCCAAAACCTATTTTTGGTGATAATGGTTCCGGTATGCACTGCCACATGTCCCTTTCTAAAGACGGCAACAATCTGTTCTCTGGTGACAAGTACGGCGGCCTGTCTGAAACCGCGCTGTTCTATATTGGCGGTGTTATTAAACACGCTAAAGCGATCAACGCGCTGTCTAACCCAACCACCAACTCTTATAAGCGTCTGGTTCCAGGTTATGAAGCACCTGTTATGCTGGCGTATTCTGCGCGTAACCGCTCTGCTTCAATCCGTATCCCAGTGGTTGCCAGCCCGAAAGCACGTCGTATCGAAGCACGCTTCCCCGATCCGGCCGCTAACCCTTACCTGTGCTTCTCTGCCCTTCTGATGGCTGGCCTGGACGGCATCATCAACAAAATCCATCCTGGCGACGCGATGGACAAAAACCTGTACGACCTGCCTCCTGAAGAAGAAGCGGAGATTCCAAAAGTGGCAGGTTCACTGGAAGAAGCACTGAATGCACTGAACGAAGATCGCGAGTTCCTGACCCGCGGCGGCGTATTCACTGATGACACCATTGATGCCTACATCGAACTGCGTAAAACCGAACTGGATCGCGTTCGTATGACGCCACATCCTGTTGAGTTCGAGCTGTACTACAGTGTTTAATCGCCGTTGTAAGTCTGGCAGAAAGCTTGCCACAAGGGTCGGCTGACATACGCTTCGCCAACTATCGTGGCCGTGGAAATTTCGCCCATCTTCGGATGGGTTTTTTTCACCACAGCTTCATCGTCCAGGATAACGATTTCTGGGCAGAAGACTATAATGCACCAAAAAAGTGCAGGAGAAAGCTGTATGGCAACAGGCACGCTGCCCGATGCTGGGCAGATTCTCAACTCTCTCATTAACAGTATATTGTTGATCGACAGTGAACTGGTTGTGCACTACGCCAATCCAGCGGCACAGCAGCTGTTAGCGCAAAGCTCCCGCAAGCTTTTCGGTACCCCGCTCCCGGAACTGATGGGATATTTTTCGTTAAATATTGACGTGATGCGCGAGAGCCTCAACGCAGGCCAAGGTTTCACCGACAGTGAAGTCACCTTAGTGGTCGACAGTCGTGCGCATATTATGTCGTTAACCGCACAGCGCCTGCCGGACGGCTTAATCCTGCTTGAAATGGCGCCGATGGATAATCAGCGTCGTCTCAGCCAGGAACAGATTCAACATACCCAGCAGGCGGCAGCCCGGGATCTTGTACGGGGACTGGCACATGAAATTAAAAATCCGCTGGGAGGGTTACGCGGAGCCGCCCAGTTACTGGCGAAAGCACTCCCCGATCCATCGTTAACCGAGTATACCAGGGTGATCATTGAGCAGGCCGATCGCCTGCGTAATCTGGTTGATCGCCTGCTGGGCCCACAACAGCCCGGCATGCACATTACGCAAAGTATCCATCAGGTCGCCGAACGCGTGGTCAATCTCGTGTCAATGGAGCTGCCCGATAATGTCACGCTGGTTCGCGATTACGACCCGAGTCTGCCTGAGCTGCCACACGATCCGGAACAAATCGAGCAGGTCCTGCTCAACGTTGTTCGTAATGCGCTTCAGGCGCTGGGTGAAGAAGGCGGCAGTATTACGCTTCGTACCCGCACAGCGTTCCAGTTGACGCTGCATGGAATGCGTTACCGTTTGGTTGCGCGCATTGATGTTGAAGATAATGGTCCCGGTATCCCGGCACAATTACAGGATACGCTGTTTTATCCAATGGTCAGCGGCCGGGAAGGCGGGACCGGACTGGGCCTTTCCATCGCCCGCAACCTGATCGATCAGCATTCGGGAAAAATAGAATTCAGCAGTTGGCCCGGCCACACTGAATTTTCGGTTTATCTGCCTATTCGCCAGTGAGGTTTCTATGCAACGAGGGATAGTTTGGATCGTCGATGACGATAATTCCATCCGCTGGGTGCTTGAACGTGCGCTAACTGGAGCCGGTTTAAGCTGTGCCACTTTTGACAGCGGGAACGAGGTGCTTGATGCCCTTGCAACCAAAACCCCAGACGTTTTACTTTCAGACATTCGCATGCCAGGAATGGACGGACTGGTGCTACTTAAGCAAATCAAACAGCGTCATCCCATGCTTCCGGTGATCATTATGACTGCTCACTCTGATCTGGATGCGGCGGTGAGCGCCTATCAGCAGGGTGCCTTTGATTATCTGCCCAAGCCTTTTGATATTGATGAGGCCGTTGCGCTGGTTGAACGTGCGATCAGTCACTATCGGGAACAACAGCAGCCACGCAATCAGCCGGTCAGTGGCCCCACCACCGACATTATTGGTGAAGCGCCAGCGATGCAGGATGTGTTTCGCATTATTGGCCGCCTTTCCCGTTCCTCGATCAGCGTATTGATTAATGGCGAGTCGGGAACGGGTAAGGAATTAGTTGCTCATGCCCTGCATCGCCACAGTCCACGCGCCAAAGCGCCGTTTATTGCGTTAAATATGGCAGCGATACCCAAAGATTTGATTGAATCCGAACTGTTTGGCCATGAAAAAGGGGCATTCACCGGCGCAAATCAGATACGACAGGGGCGTTTCGAGCAGGCAGACGGCGGCACGTTGTTCCTTGATGAAATTGGGGATATGCCGCTGGATGTACAAACGCGTTTACTGCGCGTTCTGGCCGACGGGCAGTTCTATCGGGTTGGAGGCTATGCGCCCGTCAAGGTGGATGTGCGCATTATCGCCGCTACTCACCAGAATCTGGAGCTGCGTGTTCAGGAGGGGAAATTCCGTGAGGACCTGTTCCATCGCTTAAATGTAATCCGTGTGCATTTGCCCCCCCTCCGTGAGCGCCGCGAAGATATTCCTCGTTTGGCTCGTTATTTCCTGCAGGTTGCTGCACGTGAGCTGGGCGTTGAAGCAAAAATCCTGCACCCGGAAACAGAAACTGCGCTGACGCGTCTTCGCTGGTCAGGCAACGTGCGTCAGTTGGAAAATACCTGCCGCTGGCTCATCGTTATGGCCGCCGGTCAGGAAGTGTTGATACAGGATCTGCCGGGGGAATTGTTTGAGGCGGCCACACAGGAAACGCCTGGCCACTCATTACCCGATAGCTGGGCGACGCTGCTGGCGCAGTGGGCCGATCACGCGCTTCGCTCCGGCCATGAAAACCTGCTTTCAGAGACGCAGCCAGAAATGGAACGTACGCTACTTACCACAGCATTACGCCACACTCAGGGCCATAAACAGGAAGCTGCACGTCTGCTGGGGTGGGGACGCAATACGCTGACCCGCAAGCTGAAAGAATTGGGTATGGAATGAACCGATAAATTTTTCCTGACTGCACAGTTTTGATACTCAACACGCTTTACACGCGGATGTTGCCAGGTATCATTTTGCGCAGAATATTGGGAGGTATATTATGCTGGAATCAATTATTCATTTCGTTACGCAAACCGCAGAAACTGGTGCGCATACCCCGCAAACCGCGATGGCAGCAATTATGTGTGCGCTAATGCTAAATTTATTTCACTGATCCAGGGCCGGGCATTGCCCGGCCTGTGATCGACTCCCATGTATTATCAACGCCGTAACAAAAAGCACATCTTCTCTGTTATCTCCTCCTCAGCGACTGCGTTTACTCCCGGAAGGAAACGACCTGCGTACATCACTACAGAGTAAAAATGCACAGGGCTAACAGAACAAAATTCAGTGGGGTGACCGCCACCCGCGCCCCGCGAAACATGCCAGGTAATTGCACAAACTTGCAACAGGCTACAATACAGGACAGACAGCTGCGCTGTTATTTTTAACCAGGCTTGCAGCAAAATCCCTCTTCCACCTGATGCGCCAATGAATCCCATTACCCCTGAGAAACTTCACGGATGCCCGGCCTTGCCACACCCGGATCGCAGCCGGTTGATCGGCATGAATTTTCCGCGACGTCGCAGGATTTTATAAAAACATCCTTCACACGCTTTCTTAATAATTTGATGAATAATGATTTTATGAAGTTTTTATTGGAGATTGATGAGGAGAGGCCCAATAGCGCTAAACGTGCCAGTGTCGCCACGGCACAATTCCTCAAAACGCGGGACGTTCCGACCGACCAGACGCGGTTTCGCGTGGGGTTTACGTCAGCATGGAAAGCGATATTGTCGCGCTCAACATCGCTTTATCCATGCTGGCTACCCATCATCAACCCGCTCCGTAAATTTACTTACGCAGATAGAGATCCTTCATGTAATAAAAACCCAGAGTGGACGGGGCATATCCTCCAACCTGAGGTTTAACCATCCGATTTTGTACGCTGTAAAATACCGGTATAACGGGAGCATCGCTGGAGATGATATTACTGGCCTGCTGATAATATTTCGCTGCTTCTTTTGACGTGGAAGCCAGCCCCGCGGCCTTAACGGCAGCATCAAAGGCGGGACTGCGGTAAAAAGCCGTATTCTGACTGTCTCCGCTGCGGAAGGTGTTCAGGAAGGTGGACGGCTCGTTGTAATCCCCTGCCCATAAGTAGCGCACCATATCAAACTGTCCCTGGTGCATGGTATCCAGCAAGGTCTTCCACTCCTGATTTTGCAGGTTAACCTGAGCACCAAGCGTTTTTTTCCACATTGACGCAGCCGCAATAGCCAGCCGTCGATTGTCCTCAGACGCATTGTAAAGCAGACTGAATTGCAAAGGATGTGAAGACGAATAACCCGCCGCCTGCAATAATGCCTGTGCTTTAGCCACTCTTTTTTCCTGTGTCCAGGTTGCCCACTCAGGTGGTGTCAGGGCTGTCTCGCCCATGGAAAGCGGTAAAACCGTCCATGCCGGTTGCTGTCCTTTGCCAAGTACTTTGTTCGCAATGACGCCTTTATCAAGAGCCAGATCCAACGCCTGACGTACGCGGGCATCGTTGAAGGGCGCACGACGGTTGTTAATCTCATAATAAAACACGCCGAGTATCGGTGAGACTTTAACCTCCGACGGTCTTTCTTTTTTCATTCGCGGAAAATCAATGGCGCTGATTGTGTCGGTAAGATTAATTTCGCCCGCAAGATAGCGATTCAATTCGGCCGTACTGTCACTCAGTGGTAAATAGGTCGCCTTGTTGATCACCGTGTCAGCATTATTCCAGTAGCGGCCATTACGGCTCACCACAATCTTCTCATTGACTACCCACTGTTCCAGTTTGTAAGGTCCGCTGCTGACCATGTGCCCGGGCCTTGTCCAGCTGTCACCATATTGTTCAAGGTTATGTTCACTGACCGGAAATAAAGAAGGATGTGCGACAAACTGAAGAAAATAGGAAACGGGCTGTTCGAGGGTAACCTTTACCGTGCGGTCGTCCGGGGCAGTGATACCTAATTGGTCAGGTGCCAGTTTTCCTTGCATAACCTGGACGGCATTTTTGATGTGGGCATAATCAGCAAAAGAAGCGTAAGGCGACGCCGTTTTTGGATCCGCCAGCCGCCGCCAGCTGAAGACCACGTCCCGAGCGGTCAACGGGCTGCCATCGGACCAGGTCAAACCAGAACGCAGATGAAAAGTCCAGGTCACATTATCTGAGGTTTCCCAGGACGCCGCCAACGCAGGCCTGGGTTGCCCACCAGCATCGATACTGACCAGGCCTTCAAACAGATCGTTGATAATATTGAACGCTTCGTTGCTCTCCGCACGTTGAACATCCAGCGTTGCCGGCTCCGTGCCATTCCCTCTGACGATTTCCTGCACAGGTGCCAGAGCTGTACCAGTTGGCACCCTGGCCGCATCCGCTTCAACGCTTATCTGCAACACCACCAGCAGGCAGGTTGCAGTCCGAAAAGATACTCCCATATTCGTTGTTTTCATGGCGTTTCCTTTTAAGGTAAATAAGGCATTAAGCGCAGTAAGACGTCACCGGAGGAAAACAATGCAAATGATGCGCCAGAGGGAAACACACCACGCGATACAGGATTTGAAGAAAAGGATGGTGCTGAAAAGACCATTTTGGTGCCACGCCTGCTTCAATCAGGTGCATATCAGGAGAGATGAAATCCGTGGATTATTTAAGCTTTTCTGTATCCGCTGATGCTCAGATCACCCGCGAGAACTGCTGAATACGGACATGCTCACGCAGATAGAGATCAAAACACATGCAGATATTGCGCACCAGCATCCGCCCCTTATTCGTCACACGCAGACCCTTTTCATCGCATTCCACCAGCCCATCGCTGATAAACGGAGTCAGCAGGGCCAGATCCTCCGCGAAATAATCGGTAAAACGCCGCGTGGCCGTTTCATAATCAGCGAAATTTAACGAGAAGTTACAGATCAACGTCTTAATCACATCACGACGCAGGCAATCATCGTGCGTCAGTTCAAGCCCGCGCCACAGCGCGGTTTGCTGCTGTGTCAGCTCTGCATACCAGTTTTTTAAGACTTTGTGATTCTGCGCATAGCTGTCACCTATCATGCTAATGGCAGAAACGCCCATTCCCAGCAGATCGTTAGCGTCATGAGTTGTATAGCCCTGAAAATTACGATGTAGCCGCCCCTGTCGCTGGGCGATAGCCAGCTCATCACCGGGCAAGGCGAAATGATCCATACCGATAAACTGATAGCCTGCTTGTGCAAGTGTCGCGACAGACTGCTGCAAAATAGCCATTTTCTGCCCGGCATCCGGCAATTCTTCACTTTTGATTTTACGCTGGGCCGCAAACAAATTTGGCATATGTGCGTAGTTAAATACGCTGAGTCGGTCGGGAACCTGCGCAATCACTTTTTTCAGCGTCAACGCAAAACTTTCCGGCGTTTGCATCGGCAATCCATAAATCAGATCCAGATTGACAGAAACAAAACCCAGCCTTTTGGCATGCGCAATAAGATCAACGATCGTCGCTTCATCCTGAACACGATTGACCTTTTTCTGCACGTCCTTGTTAAAATCCTGTACCCCCATGCTCAAACGATTAAAACCCGCCGCCCACAGGTGATCCAGCATATCCAGTTCGATCTCTCTGGGATCAATTTCAATGGATAACTCCGCCCCTTCACTAAAGGTGAAGTGCTGACGTAACAGAGCGATCAGTCGGGTAATTTGCCTTTTGTTCAGCCAGGTCGGCGTGCCTCCGCCCCAGTGCATTTGGGTAACAATGCGGTGACTAAACAGCCGGGCGCGGGATGCAATTTCCACGGCAAGCGCTGCAATATAATCATCTGCTTTGTGCCGCTGACGGGTCACCAGTTTGTTACAGCCGCAGAAGTAGCATAATCGATGGCAGAATGGGATATGAATGTAGAGCGACAGTGGCCTGTCAGGATAACGCTGGCTTGCCTGTACAAATGCCGTCTCGTCATAATCCTCGTGAAACTCCAGTGCAGTAGGATATGAAGTGTAGCGAGGCCCCGAGATATTGTATTTCTGGAGCAGCGCCCGACCCCATTCCATCCTCTTTATCACAGTGTTTACTCCTTCCTCGAAGGCTGGGTTTAGACCGTCGGTTATGATAAAGCGGGTCAGGTGACGGATGAACGGTTGTCCTGCGCAGCCGATTTTTCAGCCCGGACAGACGCTGTATTTTAACCAGCATCCATACCAAGCCGCAGAGCAAAAAAAGCAGATAAATTGATCCAAGCCAATTCATCAGCAGAGAACCCTCGCTGTAAGCAAGGCCCTGCGTTGGTTACCGATCAGCTTGCCCGTCAGCAGCGTCAGTTCCCACCTTTCAGCAGGCGGTACATATTTTCTTCCGCTTTTTCATCATCCACGTTATCATCGAGGGCAATGCCCAGCTTTTCCATCAACACATCAATGCGATCAAGCGTTTGGTCGACCCAGGCCTGATCTTCTGCTTTCAGGGTTTCACCGTTTTCCAGTCGATCCAACAACGCATCCAGACGCTCATCATTTTCCAGCGCGGCCAGCTCTTCTTCTGGCGTCAGATGAGCAACTTTTTTTTCAACCTCGGGTCTGGTTGATTTTGCCATTTTTTTCACTGGCTGAACATCCTTGCCAAGGTAGATCGGTTTTTTGCTACCAATGCGAGGATCTTTTTCTTTGGCGACCTGGCTGCTTTTCTTTTCAGCAGCGGCCGGATTTGTGCGGCTACCAGACGTATTGCCACGTTGCCTTTTTTCACGTTTACGATCGCGTGCTTCGCTGTTGATTTGATCGTGCGTTTTACGTTTTGTTGCCGGTTTTTTGCCGTGGGGCGCACGTGCAGGTTGATTCATTGTTTCTGTTCTCAGACTTTTTATCTTCACTATAAAATGCGGCATCAACGGGTTTACAAGTTGATTACCAAAAGGGGGAAACGCAATCCGAATGGCACTTTCTGAAATAACGCCAAACCAACCCTGATGATTAACCGGGCTGCGTGACACCGATCATAGCATTGATTCAGCATGGCAAAAGGGGCCGGAGCAGAAAATCACCCAATATAATCTCCAATATGCTACCCGTGCTGAAAAAAGCAAAATCTCTGTTGAAAAAGGCACAAGAAACACGCTGAGTGCGTGAGACAGGAAAGCCCGAAAGCAGCGACTAATTTGGAAACCACATTGTTAAAGGGCGTTATGCTTATCTGGCTGCCCTTTAATAAAAATCACTTTTACGGCAATAAAATAATTGAGCCGTTTAATGACAAAGGATTATCAGTCCGGCCTTATCAAAAATGGTGTGGGCAGCAGTAATAAACAGTTTTACAGAGGTCTGAAGCACAGACTTTCAGCTGCTCAACAAAAATTAACTCTAAGCATGCTCCAGTAAAATGCGGAAGACCTATTTTTTGCAGACTGGAAACAGCCCCCAGAGCTGAAATAAACCCCACGTTATCTGTATTAGTCGCGACGAGATCTGACACCGGACCCTGAAAGATTGAGAGTTACCGGTTTTGATATGGGTGTCGAATTTTTATACAAAACACGAGGTCACCCTCATACTCACAATCCCATCATCAAACACAAAGCCGGCCTGCTCAATCTCGCCGAATAACCCGGTAACGTCTCAACAGCCTGCAAGAGCACGGGCGTGTCACGCGACACCTTCTACCGTTATCAGGAACTGGCTGCTGAAGGCGGCATTGACGCGCTGGTTAACCAGAGCCGTCGGGGTCCCAACCTGACGAACCGCGCCGACGAAGCCACTGAACGCGCGGTTGTTGAATATGCCGTTGAGTTCCCGGCCCCCGGGCAGCACCGGACCAGTGATGAGCTGCGTAAAAAAGGCGTGTTTACCTCCGGCAGCGGCGTGCGCGCCATATGGCAGCGACACGACCTGGAGAGCTTCCGTAAACGCCTGAAGGCGCCAGAGGAAAAGCTCGCCAGAGAAGGTATCGTGCTTACCGGTGCCCCAATCGCCGCGCTGGAGAAAAAGGCGCATGATGATGAGGCCAGCGGCGAAATCGAGACCGCTCACCCGGGCTATCCCGGGTCGCAGGACACCTTCTGTGCTGGCAATCTGAAAGGGTGTGGGCCGTATCTGCCCGCAGACGTTCGTGGATACGTACCCGAAAGTGGCACACTGCAAGCGGTATACGAGTAAAACGCCGAACACTGCCGCCGACTGCCGTTCTGTGAGGCTCAGGGCCTGCCGGTGCTGAGAAGACTGACCGACAGGGGAACGGAGTACTGTGGTAAGGTGGAGCAGCATGATTACCAGCTTTATCTGTCCATCAACGATATCGCCCATACAAAAACGAAGGCGATGTCCCCACAGACCAACGGCATCTGCGGGCGCTTCCATAAAACGATTTTGCAGGACTTTTATCAGGTTACGTTCCGCAAGAAGTCATATGGGGAGCGGGAGAGCCTGCAAATGGATCCGGACAACGGGTTGTGGCATGACAATAATGAGCGGACTCATCAGGGGAAAATGTGCGGCGGGCGAACGCCAGTGGCCAGGTTACCTGATGGAAAACGTGTCTGTGCAGAAAAGGATCTGAACCGGATGTAATCTGACAGACACCTGTATAAATAACCGGTAACGGTCAGATCAGGTCTGAGCGGGTACACAGCGTAGGCGACACGTCAGCGTCGTACATCTCGTTAAACGTGGCAATAATTTCCCGTGTAATCATGCCGTTGGCGTACAGGGGCAAAATCTGGCTGTCCATCTGCGTGATCCGCGTCTGGTTTTTCTTTATCAGCTGAAAAGTGTTTTCGCGGTCATGTGGGTCTGAATTTCAATCTCACCATTATCACTGAGCAAGAGTAGCCATTGCGCGTACCGGAGCCTGTTTTGGGCGCATTCTTCTCGTGTCCGGTGTGGTCAGTCAGTTCAGCATTAAGGGCAGTTTCAACGGTGAGCCTGGTGAGCATACGGGAAAACGGGTTAAGTTCGGCTTCGGTTTTCAGTCCCTTAGCCAGTTCAGCCGAGAGGGCTTTAAGTTTCTTTTCGTCCATAATTTGCCTGCCTCCTTTAGCGGAGTGAAGATATCAAAAACAGGCAGGTACACAATTTAAATTACAGTCTCTTTGCAGCCGTCAGGCTACCCTATTCAATAAACCATCGTTGCTTCATCGGTAAATGCCTCTCGTCAGTTAAAGGAGACTCTGATATTACCTGTTGAAATAATTAATAAAATATGAATATCACCAGATGCTTACCTTTGATATCCCGATACACGTAATGCACCAGTGAAAACAACGACTGCTGCTAGCATTTCAGGAACATGCCCTCCCGTATAAGCGTGAGCTTTCCCGGACGGGCACTCAGTGCCAGCCTCTCCTTTATCTCCATCATTCATTCTCCTCAGACTCCCCCGCGGGAACGCGGGGGAGAATAAAAACCATAATTAAAAATAAAAACTAAAGGTTAAATACTAAAAACCCTGACGACATATAGCACTCCCGTACTCGTACTTTGTATTACTCCAGTACGTTGAGCCCTCTTTCAGGTCTACGAGATATGCAGTGTCGTCGTCTATCATCTCCGCCGACCAGTTGTATGTACCGCTGAAACCAGCGCTACTGTAATTTGAAAGATTCCCCCACTCGTTCCACAAAGCACCCGTGCCACGTTCCCTCGTTGGGATGTAATATGATGACATGTTCATCTGCGCCACCGTCGGCTGGCTGTAACCCGACCGCGATGAGCAGTACGTGTTCGCGTCGGACCAGTTCATTGTGGTCGACCCATTATTTATGAACCAGCTCTTAAGCGTGAAACTGTACCTAATGATTTTCCCCTGACCGCTGGCCGGGGTACCGGTGATGGTCACCTTACTGCCCGTACCTGCTCCGGTGAACTTCACCACGCCGTCCGTCACCGAGACCCAGCTGGCGTCGGATTTCCAGGTATAGTCCGATGCCGAACCGGTCGTTAAATTCAGAGTAAAGGTTGCGCCTGTGAACCCCGAGGTCGGGAATCCAGCGTCTTTCGCGAATGTGTAGCCATTTACGGTAACATCCTTCAGGTCGATGGTCGCCGTGATGGCATACGCCTCAGACTGTTGTGTCGCACTCCAGCCGCCTAACTTCAGGAAGGCCTTCAGGTCCGTACCCGCGTTGGTGGCCGTGTAGGTGCTGGTGTAGGTCCCGTCACCGTTGTCCTTCCAGCTGCTGCCGCTCTTCAGCGTCGCGTTCTGCACGGTCACCGCATCCGCCGCCAGCGAGGATGTCGCCCCGGTAACCGCATTGCCCTGTGCGTCCTTCAACGTCACCGTCACCGCCATGTCCGCACCGGACACATAGGTGCTGGCATCGGTTTTAATGGCCGACTTCGCCTGGTCCGGCGTGGTCGCCGTCAGCGTCACCGTAGCGCTCAGGCTGCCCATGTCCGTCCCATTATAATTCGGCACCACTGTGTATTTGGCTGCCGTGACGCCCTTCAGGGTCGCTGTATATACCCCTTTTTCACTACTTTCCGCGATGGCGCTTTCGGTGATGATGCCGCTGGCCGGTGTCTTACCACCACTGTCTTTTACCGTGAACGTCAGGCTGTCCTTCAGCGCCGTAAGGGCGTTACCCTGCGCGTCCTTCGCAACCAGCGTCAGCGTGGAGGTGGCCGTGTTGTCAGCCACAATGGTCTCAGGACTCGCCGAGAACTGCGACTGTCCTGCATCAGGCGTGACGCTGCTGATGGTCACCCCGGCCGGAGACAATGTGATACCGCTCACAGACGGCGTCAGAGTCACTATCTCCACGTCCGTGCCCGCCGTCACCGTGACGGTGTAGACACCCGTGGATTTTCGCGCCAGCGCCGATACCGTGGCGCTTTTCAGGGCACGGCTGTTCAGACTGATGTCCTTCACGTCAATATCCACCGGCTGCTTATTCCCGTTCCGCAGCGTCAGGGTCAGCACCTGCGTGCTCTTCCCGTCCGCCGGCAGCACGCTGCTCACCGGGGTGAGCGTGGAGGTCTGTTTGTTCACCTTCGGTGCCTGCACTGTCACCTGGGTGTCGCTCCGGTCAGAGCGGTTACCCTTCGTGTCCACCGCAACGCCGCTGACGGTGTAGGTGTTTACCGCCTGCGTCGTAGTTTGGTACGCCGGGAGCACCACCGCATAATCCGCACCGTTCTGCACGATTTTACCGCCGGCCACGTTCAGGGCCGCCGCATCCCAGTCGATACGCTCAAAACCGTATTTACTGGTTACTGACACATCCAGGGATTTCTGCTCCCCGGCGTAGCCCGTTACCAGGTCTGCCGTCTTCAGCCGGATGGTGTCCTTTTTGCGGTATTCCAGCACGATATTGTTGTTACGCTCCACCAGGTCATATCGGCTGCCCGTGAGGGTTCGCATGGCCGCCACCGCATCCGGGTTAACTTGACTACGCCACGGCCCCCCGAGCTGGTAGTTCATGTCCACGTTGAGCCGCGAGTCGCTTTTGCCTGACTGGCCCTGACGCTGCTCCGCACCTAGGGTAATCAGCGGCACCGGGGTATAGTTAATCCCGGCGGTGATGGCGTGCGGGTTCTTCTGGCGGTTATCCACCTCGAACAGGGCTACTTCCTTCCCGTAGTACTGCTCATCCGTCAGCCTGCCGCCCAGCTGCGGCAGCGACGGTACCCAGGCCTGCGCCCGGATGTCCCAGCCGTTAGCCGGACGCTCCTGGTAGTCAGCAAGGTCTGGGGAGTCCTTCCAGCCCGTCAGGCGGTAGTAGCCGTTGACGCCCAGCTTCAGGAAATCACGCCAGTACTCCAGACCGGCCCCCATACGCGCGTGATCCCGGGACAGGTCGTAGTCCCCGAACAGGTTCCCGCCCAGCATGTAGCCGGGCATAAAGTGACGCAGACCGGCACCAAGGTTGGCCTGGGTCCGGCCGTCAGTACGGTGCAGGCTGCCCTGCGTGAATGCCAGGTTATCGTCCTGGTCATACAGGGGCATCAGCAGGTCAAACTGAGAGTTTTTCAGGGAAAAGTTTTTATCCGCACCCAGCTGCACGCGGGCGGTGCCGAAGTGGCTCAACCACTGCTGAAGGTACCCCCCCGGCTTCGCCGGTGGCCATGCCCCGGGCCATGGACACTGCAGCATCACTTTTTGCGCTGCCGGCCAGGAAGCTCCCGGCCTGTGTGGCATACCCGGCCACCTTCAGTGCCTGCTCATCGCCCACTTCAGCGGAAGAAGGCCTGTCGGAGGCGGTGGCATCTGACGCGGTTTTATTATCCTTTACCGTCATCAGCGGCACGTCGACGTCATCCCCGGGGCGCAGGCCGTTCAGCCCGTGGGCGAAAGCGCGCAGCTGATTGAGTTCGCGCAGCTGGTCAAGGGTGAGGTGGAATTTTTTTGCAACGGAAGCGGCGGTCTCGCCAGCACCCAAGGTGTAGGCCTGCGTGCGCTGCGCGGACAGCGGCGCAGGGTGCCGCAGGAAATGCTGTTCGCCGGCCCCGGCCATCGCCGGGGTGAAGGCTATCGCGAGCGCAAAGGCCGCCTGTACGGCGATGTTGAGCCAGGTCAGACGGCGCAGCCCCGGTGAAAAAGCCGCGTCCGCAGGCGGATGCGAAAAGTGTGAGCGTTTCATTTGAATTGATTCCGGCACTAAATACAAAGATGAATAATCATTTTTTCTCCCCGTCTGGCATATCGTGGCAGCCAGAGCCCGGAGATGATTAATTCAGGAAAATAACTGGATTATAGAGTCCCCCCGACGGGGGTATTCCGTGAACTGAAGCCGGGAATCAGCCGCTTCTCCGGCAGAAGATGACGGGGCAGCCTGATGTTCTTCATGGCTGTCAAAGGCTTCAGCCTCCTCAAACCAGGCCTCTTCCATTTCAACGTGGTCGATGACGTCAAACCAGATATCCTGGTCTTCCGGATTTGAACTACTCCGGGATATATTGTTTGATGGGGTGGGCGTGGGGGGACAGATGGCATATAGTTCCATCCTTGATCCGTAACTGACTGTTAAAACCCCCTTATCTATCATCATCAAAAAAAATTTTCTGTCAGAAAACGACATTATTTCTGTAGAGTGCCTGAATAGTAAGCGTCTAAAGCGCCCACCTATGGCCGTGCGCTTGCTTTGCTCAAACGTGAAGGCCGATGCCCGTATGACGTTGAACACCGACAGATTAAGTACCGGAATAACATCATTGAATGTGATCATGGAAAGCTAAAAAGGATAATCGGCACCACGCCAGGATTTAAATCCATGAAGACGGCTTACGCCACAATTAAAGGTATTGAGGTGATGCATGCACTACGCAAAGGCCAGGCCTCAGCATTTTATTGTGGTGATCCCCTTGGCGAGATGCGTCTGGTGAGTAGAGTCTTTGAAAGATAAAATCTTTTAATAACACCAAAGGCTACCTAATCGTGAACTTTGCAGCAGTGCCCCTGAAAGCAGGTACAAGCATCAGCGCCGTTGCCCGCCAGTTTGGAACCTCTCGACAAATCATCATGCGCCTGCGTGACGATGGCTGATTGTGAGGACGATAGCGTTGCCAGGCACCTGACGCTGCAACTGGCACCAGTCAGGGGTGAGATATACTGGGAACATCCCGATCATCAGATGAACAGCCGACTGGTGGAACTCGATGACAAACATCAGTGCTGAAGTACAGCACCCGGGCTGGTGATGAAATGAGAAATATGGAAAAAGCGGGTCACCTGGCAAGGTGTGCTCTTATAGACCTGCTGACTGCCCGGGAAGATGGACTGGTGGAGTCGGCGTCGCAGGAAAACCTGTTTATTACTCAGTGGCTTGCGCAGGTGAAAAAACAGCGCCGCTTTTCATGCGACGTGGCCACCGATGTTGACTGGATACTCAATCAGGGCCGTACGCTCGGCGTTCGTGCGCGACTGCGCCATAAGCTGGATTATCTCTGGCGGAGCTGTACCGGTGAACTGTCCGAGCAGAACGACCTTTTTCGCCTGACCTATGCGCTGGAGCTGGCGAAGCAGTACGACCGGGTGTATCACGTCCTCAGCGACAGTGAGTGGCGCGGTCGACGTCAGATTCAGCCTTCGCCATCGGTAAACAGCATCTGTCTGCTGAAAAGCGCGCTGGATATCGGTTTTAATGATGACGGGACGCAGGTGCTACCGGTGCTGGCGAGAATTGGCGGCCGCGCCTGAGGGGCTTAATGCGCTGCTGAAAAGCTGTGGCTGGGAGGCCGTCAGTAACGACGATCACTGGAAACTGGTGACAATCAGCGCTGGTTGACCAGTAAAGAATGGGTCGCCAGCAGGTAACCCGGTAGTGTCAGTGGGTGATGCGCCGCAGATCTTCTTCAGTCAGACCTGTCATGTCCATCACTGTATTGCGGTCGATGCCGCTCTGCAGCATCGTGCGGGCAATTTTCAGGGTCGCTTCGCGCTCGCCTTCAGAGCGTCCTTTCTCGATGCCGCGCTGTTCGCCAAGCTGGATACCTTCTTCACGGGCCTTCTGTTCCAGGCGTTGTGCAATAGTCATTAAACTAGATTCACCTTATATAAGGTGCGAAAATTTTCACTGATACATTGTTGATTTGAAACAAAAATAATTTCATTAAATATTAATATATATCACCTATATAGAAATGTAAAATTTAAAGGAGATAATATGAAAAAATACAGCGTTAATTCTTTTGTTTTTGAAAGTGGAGAAAGGTTTTGCGGTCGTGACGCAGACTTGCTGATCACGTATGCTTTGCGCTTTGGATGTAACATATGGCTGACCTGCTCCCCGTTGATTAATACAGCGCGATGTTAGTAATGTCTTCATAAGTCACATGAGGACATCCCCATGAAGAAGCGATTTTCCGACGAACAGATCATCAGTATTCTCCGCGAGGCCGAAGCCGGGGTTTCGGCCCGGGAACTCTGCCGCAAGCATGCTATTTCAGACGCTACCTTCTACACCGGGCGCAAGAAGTTTGGCGGCATGGAAGTCCCCGAAGTGAAGCGGCTCAAGTCACTTGAAGAGGAGAACGCCCGCCTCAAGAAGCTGCTCGCTGAAGCCATGCTGGATAAGGAGGCGCTTAAGGTGGCTCTGGGCCGAAAGTTCTGACGACAGACCAGAAGCGGGAAGCCGTGGAAGTCATGTGTGAGATAACGGGTCTGTCGCAACGTCGTGCCTGCAGGCTGGCCGGTCTGTCCCTTTCAACCTGCCGTTATTCGGTTCAGCGTCCGGCTGCTGACGCGCAACTATCTCTGCGTATCACAGAGCTGGCACTTGAACGTCGCCGATTTGGTTACCGGCGTATCTGGCAGTTATTGCGTCGGGAGGGCCTTCACGTCAACCACAAGAGGGTTTACCGCATCTATCACCTTAACGGTCTGGGTGTAAAACGCAGGCGACGCCGTAAGGGTCTGGCGACTGAGCGGCTTCCGCTTCTCCGCCCGGATGCGCCGAACCTGACATGGTCGATGGATTTTGTCATGGATGCACTTGCCAGCGGCCGCCGGATTAAGTGCCTGACCTGCGTGGATGATTTCACGAAGGAGTGTCTGACGATCACCGCCGCTTTCGGTATTTCAGGCGTTCAGGTCGCACGTATTCTGGACGGCCTCGCGCTGTTTCGCGGCTATCCGGCAACGATAAGAACCGATCAGGGCCCGGAATTTACCTGCTGTGCGCTCGAACAGTGGGCTTTTGAGCATGGTGTAGAACTGCGACTTATCCAGCCGGGTAAGCCAACACAGAACGGATTTATTGAGAGTTTTAACGGACGCTTTCGGGATGAATGCCTGAATGAGCACTGGTTCAGCGATATTCTTCATGCCCGGAAAATCATTAATGACTGGCGGCAGGATTATAACGAGTCCAGACCTCATTCATCGCTGAATTACCAGACGCCGCTTGAATTTGCAGCATGCTGGCGAAACGGGAAACATGAAGAAAAACCAACCGACATTACTAACTGAAGGTTGTATCTAATACTGGGGGCAGGTCAGCTGGATTGTTTAACAATAATCCAAGCTTGATTGCATGGTCGAAGAGTTGCTTCATGTAGAGCAGGGCATCATTTGAAATTGTTGGCCTTCCGCTATCTGTAATTTTTTGCAGGATAGAGCGAACATCGAGGGGGTTAACTTTCACCAAAGCAAGTCTACCTATAGTAGGGGCAATATCTTTCCGGTAAACCCGTTCAGGTATGTGAGGATGTTTTAATCGTTTAACGAGGTCTTTGTGCCAGTCTTCAAACAGTCCATCTACTGTGGTCAGTTGCTTAGGGCTATTGAGTTTTCTCTCAGAAATAGGATCATCCCCTGTGGCGACTTTTCTTCGGGTATCTTCAGCGAGACTACGTGCTTCGGACAGGGACAGGAGAGATACCTTACCAAGAGTAATTTCTCGTCTCTGGAGTGGATTGTATATCGAAGCATCCAGTATGCCTCACCTTTTGGTGGGACTTTCAGATACAGGCCTCGCCCATCTCCAAACTTCCCAGCCTCTCCTGCTTTGATGAGAGCCTGAACCGTCCTGACTGTAAGTGATGCCATATACCTATCCTGATGAAAAATCGTTGTGGGGGGTATATGGTTATAAACTGGCAGATGAGACTAGTAAAGCAAAAACACTCCCCGTTTTGCTCCCCATTTTCTGGTGGTTTTTGATAAACCTAAGTAGTCTTCAATAGACTATCTTTCAAATAAAAAAGCCCATTTAACATGGGCTTGTGTATTTATTTGGACGTTGAAAGAATTTATTCGATGTTTTTGGATCTGAAAGTTGAATTGTTTAAAATTAATCATATAGATCAATGAATTGAGTTATTTCTTGGTATATTTTTTGATTTTACTCACCAAACCACTCTCCAGTGAGCACCACTACAAGCTGGTCGGCTAACATGCTCACTTAATGGTTGTCGTAAATCGTTCACCTTTGACCAGTTCACCAGAAGGTTTTCGATAGTAAGACTCGCCATCAAATCGGTAGTAAGTGTATCCATCTTTTGTTTTAGTGATGTCCATGATCCAGTTTGACTTGTCTATACAATTCTCATCTGTTTTCATGTCATCAAAGCATAGTAAGTAGTCAGTGTCGTGGTCTGGAAAAGCACCTGAGTTCTTAGGAGCGAGCTTTTGATACTTACCATCAGAGTTCCAGATTGAAACATTGTAAGTTTCACGGGAAGAAATGGTTTTGACTCGATTGTTATCCCACCATTTTATTTTATCACTATCAGAGAAGGGAATGTTTTTAACTAAAAAATCTTTGCTGGTATCAGAACCATGAATTGCAAGCACTTTTGGAGAATTAAAGAAGCTAACATAAAATAATGCTAACATTGCCAATGCTACAATAAAAACTATAATATTTTTGAGTCTCATTAATTTCTCCTGGTATTTATTTCAAACTCTGCTTTCATTTTGGTTAAAAAAGGCTTGAAAGCAAATTGTTCCCATCTTTGAAGAACAAACCAAATACGAAAGGCTCTAATAAAATGAAATTTGGGATTCATGATGTCAGTTTTATCGAGACCGAAATGGTCTTGCCCTGTAAATTTTATTTTTGCGACATAACCATTATCAGCTATATCGAGTTGACTTATCTGTATGTTTGTAGCATGAATATCATGTATCGACATTCCTAATCCATTGAAACTATCAGCCCATCTATTGAACTTAGGAAGTATTGAATTTCTTATAGCTTGTGTTATTAAATCTATATCTGAATCTGATAAACCTTTTTGTCCGGTAGCTATGATCTTATCTAATGAAGACTTAATTACTATAAGTGGGGAGAGTGGAGATGTTTGCCCACTAATAATTAAATCCTTATATGCAGTATCAAGAAAAGGGCTGGAATAACTTTTCCCATTCCCGTGATAAAGATGCTTTACGAGATTGTTGAATATTTGGTGATGTCCAAGATAATATGCAGGCATTGAAACACGAAGAAACTCATTGAAAAGCAGTTCAGCCATTTCTGTTTTGGATTTTGGACGGGTATCACGGAAGGAGTTGAATATAGATACTTCTTTTCCAGTCCAGGGGTCAACGACATCAGAAACATCATCCAAACCCAAATCGCTTCTTAGTTGCTTTTCACTAAGATCTCCACACTTCATATCATCAGTGCTGTAATCATTAAACCTGTGCCGTGTCTGATAAACGGTAAAGGGGAACTTCAATGCTGACATAATAATTTCCTTGTGAAATGATTCAGACTGAAAATCCACACTCATTACATTTTTACAGATGATATCATTGAAGGTGATAATGTAATCAGAGCCGTATAATCATAAACTTCCTGATGAGGAATTGGAAGTTAAAGAATTGAATTGTGCTTATAATCAATAAGTTAGGTTGATAGCAATAAGTCAGAACTATAAAAAATTTTGGTGTTTTTGTTACTTAAGTGAAAATCAGGTATTGCGAATTATGCCTTGATCTTGTGATGCTTGAATATTAGTTGAAGTTGTAGTGTAAAATGAGAAGGTATCATTGACCTGCCCCCAGTATTAGATACAGCCTTCAGTTAGTAATGTCGGTTGGTTTTTCTTCATGTTTCCCGTTTCGCCAGCATGCTTGCGGCAGAGTTCCCGGGCCGAAACCCCGGCTTCGGCCTCGCGGAGAATACTGATGATCTGTTCGTCGGAAAATCGCTTCTTCATGGGGATGTCCTCATGTGACTTATGAAGACATTACTAACATCGCGCTGTATTAATCAACGGGGAGCAGGTCAAACCCATAAATGAATCCTTCGAATTGAGATAACCCTTAGTGTAAAAAGAGTTACTATTTGCGGTGGGGAGTGGTTACTTATAACTCATGCACTTTGACTAGTAAATGGAAACTACTCACCAATCCACTCTCCACAAAATTGTGGATTTTGGTGGAGAATTATGTTCATCACTGGAAAGTGAATTCAATAAAAAAGCCCATTTAACATGGGCTTATGATTATTCATGGATGGGGGTGGAAATTATTCGATATTTTGAATCTGCTCGCGCATTTGCTCAATCAGCACCTTAAGTTCAATTGCCGATGCGGTAATGTCAGCGTTGATGGATTTTGAGGCAAGAGTATTAGATTCACGATTAAATTCTTGCATCATAAAGTCAAGGCGACGTCCAACGGCTTCATTCTTATTAAGAATGTTATAAGTCTCTTTCACATGTGCTGTCAGACGGTCGAGTTCTTCAGCGACATCTACACGTTGAGCCAACATAATCAGTTCTTGTTCCACACGATTACTGTCCAACTGCACCTGTACTTCTTCGAACTTACTGATCAGTCGCTCACGTTGCCATTTCAACACGTCGGGCATGTGTGAACGTACTTTTTCCACTTCGGTACTGACACCTTTAAGTCGTTGTTCAATTAGCGTTTTTAACGCCAAACCTTCCGTCTCACGGGAAGCGATAAAGTTATCGAGAGCAACATCAAGCGCTTTTAGCAATTCTGACGATATCAGATCAAGGTTGTGCTCCTCCGCAGACATCACGCCAGGCCAGCGTAAGATATCGACTGGATTAATTTCTCCTTCATCACTCTGCATTTTTAGCCAATTAGCGGCCTGTACCAGCTGAATTGCCAATTTTTCATTCAGCACCAGTTTGCTTTGTGCATGGGGACTGCAATCAAAACGCAGGTTACATTCGATTTTGCCTCGCGTGAGTCGATTACGAATACGCTCACGGATCACCGGTTCCAAACCACGAAATTGCTCAGGCAAACGGATGTAACTTTCCAAATAGCGCTGATTGACAGAACGGAGCTCCCAGGCAGCGCAGCCCCATTCATCTTTAACTTCGTGTCGTGCGTAGGCAGTCATACTGCGGATCATTGTGTATACCCGTTTTTGAGAGAAAGAAAATCTGAATTATAGCGAGAGAGTTCCTACCTTAACAGGCCTCCGAAAAACTCTCTGCAGGACGCAATCTTGTTGAAGTGATATTCTGAAAAAATGTTATTCCGCTTATAAGGAAATTATGAAAGAGAAAATAAATGAATTGCTGGTTGGCAAATAATAAGAAAACAACACTTTATTTTAAACCAAATAATTCCATATAATTATTTCTGTATCTTTCTTACCATTTAATATTGAGGTTTATTGCTTAAAATTATACTATCTCAGCTTGAGAAGGAAATATATATAAAAATTATAGTATTCTTCTTGCTTTGCTATTTTCTCTGATTCTGAGATATGATGAGAAAGTTGGTTTTATTTTTTCCTGAAGCAAGAATTTACTGATGATAGGAAAGAGTTGGGGTAGGTATATGGATAATTCAGGCAAGATAATTGAAGAGTTTTTTCCGGGAAAATCGTTTTCAGAAAGAACAAGAAATTTTATTGTATGGCTCATAGGTGAAAAAAAACTATCCTCAATATTAATGAAGTCATCTGGTAATTGGGGAGTTTCCTGGACCGAATCTGTATTAGAGGCACTGCAAATTAGTTGTAAAGCACATCATGGAGATTTTGACAATATTCCGGTAAAAGGGCCTGCAATTATAATATCAAACCATCCTTCCGTCATGGATGGGCTGGCGTTAATAAATACGGTTGCCAGGGTCAGAAAGGATATTAAGATTGTGGCGAATCATGTTCTGAAAGTGACCTTTCCTGAGGCCAGTGAGATCACTATTGGGATCCGAAATATGCAGGGAAAGATGGGACACAGCCAATTAAAAGAAATGAATCATCACCTGATGATGGGTGGGGTTCTGATTATCTGCCCGGCGGGGCGTCTTGCCAGCCTCACCCTTGGTGGCCTTAGAGAGTCCCGTTGGCAGGAGGGGTTTGTCAGGCTTGCGATAAAACATAAGGCTGCACTGGTTCCGGTCTTTATAAAAGGTAGAAACAGTTTCTGGTACTATTTAACAGCATCGATCTGGCGACCACTTTCTAATCTAATGATTTTTCGTGAAATTGCTCGTCACCAGGGGCGCAGGATGTGCCTTAAAATATGCCCACAGGTGTTTTTGCAGCAAACAGAAGTAGATAAGAAAGATTATGCTGCGACTGCATTGATGCTACAGAAGCACTTATTCGGTGTTTCCAGAAATAAGTCTGAATTATTCCCCAGCTATCCTCCCCTGACCAGACCCGTATCCAGACAACAACTTCTGCTGGCTTTCAGTCGAAGCGAACTGCTGGAAAGACTCAGTGATGGAAAACAGGTGTTTCTTTATCGGTATCAGGGAGAAGGCTGGTCGCCTGTTATTCATGAGTTGGGCCGACTCCGGGAAATTTGTTACCGTGCTATTGGAGCAGGAACAGGGCGTCGTAGTGATACTGACTGCTTTGATCGCGATTATCATCACATTGTACTGTGGGACCCGGATGAACTTGAGATTGTGGGAGCCTATCGGCTGATCCCGGTTGCAGAGCAATGGGCCACAAGAGGTATAGACGGTCTTTACAGCTACCATTTGTTCCGCTACCCAAATGATGTCATCCCGCAGATTAAAAAAAGTATTGAAGTAGGGCGTGGTTTTATTCAGCAACATTATCAAAAGAGCAATGCTCTGGATGCCTTATGGAAAGGTATATTTAGTTATATTCAACGCTTTCCACAGGCTGAAAATTTACTTGGTGTATTATCCATTCCAGGACAATTCTCAAGAGAAAATAAACAACTTATCGTTGCTTTTTACACCACCTGGTTTTCCGCAGAAGGTACGCAGACTTTTTCACACAACAGAAAGTTCTTTGTTGACGAAAAACAGATATCTGATTTATTCGAAGGCAAGGATTACGAAAAAGAATGGATGTTGCTGAATAAAAAGCTCAGAGATTCAGGCTGTGAATTGCCATGGCCTTACAAACAGTCTGCGAAATGGTTTAAGCAGGGCGGATCAACGTTTCTCTGTTTTATCAAGGATGACGATTTTAACTCCGTAGCAGGGCTGAATTTATCCAGGATCGCAACGTTAAAGAGCATGTATCAATACCATTATTTAAAAAAAATCAGGGATGATAAGAAAGAGTGAATACGACTTCCGCATTATTTTTCAAAAATATAATAAGACCAAAATATTATTTATTGCCTTTTTTATTGGGATTAACAGCATGTGATAATAGTAGTGCTTTAATTTATCAAGGATATTCATATGGCGACTTTGTCTATCTTGCCGCCAATGAAACGGCAAAAATAGACACATTACTGATTAACAAAGGAGACAGGGTGAAAGCCGGGCAGTTACTGGTGAAAATGGAGCGGTTTACCGCTGAAAATGCCCTGGAAAAAGCGGAAAAGAACTATCTGGCCGAAGTCGCGACATTGCGTAACCTGCAGTCTGGTGAGCGTCCCGCAGAACTCAATATTATCCATTCACAGCTGCAGAAAGCCCGGTCAGTGGCCGAGCATGCACAAAGGCAGCTTGAGAGGTATCAGGCGCTTTTTCGCACCAAAGTCATTTCTGCAACAGAATGGGAGAATGCCAGAGAAGATTATGCCCAGAAGCGTGCACAGGTCGATGAACTGTTTCATCAGCTTGAGGCTAAAAAGCTACCCGCCCGCGAGGCTGAAATTCACCGTCAGCAAGCGATCGTTGAGTCTGCAAGAGTGCAACGTGATAAAGCCGACTGGGATATCCGACAATTAGAAATCGTATCTCCTCAGGACGCAAAGGTTTTTGACATTCTGTATCGTCCCGGAGAACGGCCACTAGCCGGGCGACCAATAGTCAGTTTATTACCTGAAGGAAACGTGAAAGTGCGTTTTTTCGTACCGGAAAAAGTAGTTGGCGTGCTCAGAACTGGCATGAAGGTCAGAATTTATTTTGACGGCTACTCTGGGTATGTACCCTGCTTACTCAATTACATCAGCCCGCAAGCTGAATACAGTCCGCCGGTCATTTACAGCAGCAAGCGTCGGGAAAAACTGCTGTTTATGGTGGAAGCCGTACCTGAAAAAACACAGCAAGCAAGTCTGGTAAAGCCGGGTTTGCCGATGAGAGTGGAGATCGTTACCGATGACTCAGTTTTGCATTGATGTAAAAGGTCTTAATAAGCACTTCGCCAGTCGCCATGCCGTTAAAGATTTCTCTCTAAAAATCCAAAAAGGGGAAATTTATGGTTTCCTTGGTCCAAATGGTAGCGGAAAAACCACCTCTATCAGAATGATGTGCGGTCTGATAACGCCAGATGCAGGTAGCGGACAGTGTCTGGGAATGGATATTTTTACCCAGCGTGAAGCGATAAAAAAACGAATTGGCTACATGACTCAGCACTTTTCAATGTGGGGCAATCTGAGTATTCGCGAAAATTTATTATTCTTTGCCCGGCTTCATGGCCTGCAACATCGCCAGAAACAGGTAGAACAAACGCTTGATGGTTTGGGGCTGTTGTCACGACAGCATCAGTTGGCGCGTGAACTATCAGGAGGATGGAAGCAAAGAATGGCTTTGGCAGCCTGCCTGCTTCATCAGCCAGAGGTCGTATTTCTGGATGAGCCGACTGCGGGTGTTGATCCAAAAGCACGGCGTGAATTCTGGCAAACCCTGCACCAGCTCTCAGACAAAGGAATCTCTATCCTGGTTAGCACCCACTATATGGATGAAGCCGAACGTTGTCATAAAGTGGCTTATCTCTCCAGCGGTAGACTTCTGGCGAATGGAACCATTGAGTCAATCATCCAGGCGCAGCAGTTGACTACCGTACGTGTTTGCGGAAAGGGATTAAGCGCACTTGAAAGCAAGCTGCAACATTTTCCTGCGATTGAACAAACGGTAATTTTTGGCAATGCGCTTTATGTTACTGTGCGTGATGAAAAGGAGTTGCAGAGGATTTTTTCTCAGGTGGTCTCTGATCAGTACGCTTGCAGCAACGTTGCAACGAATCTGGAAGATGCCTTTACATGGTTGATGAGGCAGCATGATGATTAATTTTTGCTGGGTGCGATGGCTGGGCGTGGTAATAAAAGAGATTCATGAATTACGTCGTGACAAAGTAAGTCTGAGCATGGTGTTTCTCACTCCCCTTTTTCAACTGGTTATTTTAGGCTATGCCGTTAATATGGATGCCAGAAATATTCCCACGGCGCTGCTTAATTATGATACGGAGCGATTCAGCCAGGTGTTTGTCACGGCGGCGCAAAATACGGATTATTTTGCCATGAAGCCCTATGCCTCCGCTGATGAAGCGGAAAAGGCATTTATGCAGGGTAAGGTGTTATTTATTGTGACTATTCCTGCGGGCTTTACCAAAAAAATTCTGCGGGGTGAAAAACCGTCTTTATTGATTCAGTCTGATGCAATTGATCCTGTTGCCACGGGCAACGCCTTGAGTGCGATTGTGCAGGCGTCTGTTGCCATGTTTAAGCACGATTTGCCAGAGCCTCTTCAGATTGAACAAGCCAATGATTTTGAATTGATTATTCACAGAATGTTCAATCCCGAAGGGATTACACAGTACAACACCATTCCCGGGATCATTGGTTCGATTCTCAGTACCACGATGATTTTGATGACGGCGCTGGCCATTACCCGTGAACGTGAAAATGGTGCCATTGAAAACCTGCTGGTTTCACCCGTTACAGGACTGGAAGTTGTGATGGGGAAAATCACCCCTTATGTGCTTATTGGACTATTTCAATCAGTCATTATTCTGGCCTGTGCGGTCTTCCTGTTTGAAATCCCATTGCTGGGTAATGTGCTTTTGCTGTTTATAGTGCTCATTGTTTACATTTCTCTTTGTTTATCCATCGGTATTACTATTTCCAGCCTGGCGCAAAATCAGCTACAGGCGCTACAGATGTCTTCTTTTTATTTTATTCCTTCTGTCATGCTATCTGGTTTTATTAGTCCCTTTATCAGCATGCCCATCTGGGCCCAGGGTATTGGCTCCTGTTTACCTCTGACTTATTTTATCCGGTTGGTTAAAGGGATCATGCTGAAAGGCTATTCCTTCATGTCGTTATTGCCCGATTTTCTTGCCTTGCTGGGCCTTGCGGTGCTGGTTATTGCTATAGGGTTGAAAAGCTGGCGGCAGACGCTGGATTGATTGCACATCTGCCTGTCGTAGTGCCGCCTTTAAGTTATTGCTGGTGGACTCAGCGGGCAGCTGTAAACCACAACGGTTCTGTCAGTCTAACAGCGTTACGAAGGGAAAGGTCTGGTACGGATTAACCGGTTGTTATGACCTGTGCGTTAACAGGCGGTGATGATGTTGAATACGGCTCTGAACCACCTAGCAGAATGATGACCGCAATACAGGCTGGTAAAAAGAACGCTACAAATGAAAATGCTCGGCTGGTTACTGGTTCTGCTGGCCATGACGCCGGGCGGCAGCATCCCACCTCTTATGCACTGGATTCTGTCTCCGTCTGTGCCTTTAACGATCGGGACAATATCAGCATTACTACTGCCATAGGCATCTGACGGCGAAATCCGTATAATGCGCTGCCATTAAAGATTGAAGCAGCCGGAGAAAAACCATGCGCCCAGCAGGTCGTAGCGCACATCAGGTGCGCCCTGTTACCCTGACCCGCCATTACACCAAACATGCTGAGGGCTCAGTTCTGGTTGAATTTGGCGATACGAAAGTGCTGTGTACCGCCACCATTGAAGAAGGCGTTCCTCGCTTCCTGAAAGGTCAGAGGCAGGGCTGGGTGACTGCCGAATATGGTATGTTGCCGCGTGCCACCCACAGCCGTAACGCGCGCGAAGCGGCTAAAGGCAAGCAGGGCGGCCGTACGCTGGAAATTCAGCGACTGATCGCCCGCTCGCTTCGTGCCGCGCTGGATTTGAAAGCACTGGGTGAGTTCACTATTACCCTTGACTGCGATGTGATTCAGGCCGACGGTGGCACCCGCACTGCTGCCATTACCGGTGCCTGTGTAGCGCTTGCCGATGCCCTGAATCACCTTGTCTCTGTGGGTAAGTTAAAAGCGAACCCAATGAAAGGGATGGTAGCCGCTATCTCTGTCGGTATCGTTGAGGGAGAAGCACGGTGCGATCTTGAATATGTCGAAGATTCTGCGGCAGAAACCGACATGAATGTGGTCATGACCGAAGATGGTCGAATGATTGAAGTGCAGGGAACTGCTGAAGGCGAGCCTTTCAGCCATGATGAGTTGCTTGCACTGTTGGCACTGGCGCGGGGCGGCATCGAGTCCCTGATTCAGGCTCAGAAAGCGGCATTACAGAATTAATGATGAAGGCGGCCTGAGATCCGCTTTTTTTATAACCGAGCGAGGAAGAAGACATGAAAGCCTGGCAGCGCCAATTTATCGAATTCGCCATTAACAAGCAGGTGCTGAATTTTGGTGAGTTCACGCTGAAGTCGGGGCGAAAAAGCCCTTATTTCTTCAATGCGGGCCTGTTTAACACGGGACGGGATCTGGCACTTCTCGGGCGTTTTTACGCGCAGGCGCTGGTGGATTCAGGTATTGATTTCGATCTGATATTTGGGCCAGCCTATAAAGGTATTCCGATTGCAACCACTACCGCCGTGGCGCTGGCCGAACATCATGATCGTGACGTACCTTACTGTTTTAACCGTAAGGAGGCAAAAGATCACGGGGAAGGTGGCATCCTGGTAGGCAGTCCGCTGCAGGGGCGTATTATGCTGGTGGATGATGTGATCACTGCCGGAACCGCTATTCGCGAGTCGATGGAAATTATTGCAGCAAATCAGGCATCGCTGGCCGGCGTGCTGATTTCCCTGGATCGTCAGGAGCGTGGCTGGGGTAAGGAGTCCGCAATTCAGGAAGTGGAACGCGATTATGGCTGTAAGGTTGTTTCAATTATTACGCTGAATGACCTGGTCGTCTATCTGGAAGAGAAGCCGGAGCTGGCCGATCATCTGGCTGCGGTTCGCGGCTACCGGCAGGCATTCGGAATCTGATTTTTGCGGGCCGACTGGCCCGCATTGCTGTTAAACCAGTTGCAAAGCCAGCAGTGTCCAGCGCGTATCAAAATCGACCGTTGGACGGTAGCGAAATTCCGAACGAACGAAACGCGACAGCATGCCTTCGCAAAATGCCAGTAACTGACTGGCCAGCAGCGTTTCATCCGTTTTAAAACCTTCACCCTCTCTCATTTTCTGTTCGCGCAGAACCTGACGAAGCTGAAGCTCAATGCGTTCAAATAGCTGATTTATTCGCCCTTGTAAACGATCCTGCTCGAACATCAGAGCGTGGCCGGTCAGGATACGTGTCAAACCCGGATTACGCTCACCAAAGCCCAGCAGCAGCTGAATAATCAGACGAAGACGCGGTAGCGTTTCTTTTTCATCTCTTAAAATCAGATTGATGCGCGTAATCAGGCTGTCTTCAATAAACTCAATAAGGCTGTCAAACATCCGGGTTTTGCTGGGGAAGTGGCGGTAGAGTGCCGCTTCCGAAACGCCAACGTTTGCAGCCAGTTTTGCGGTGGTGATGCGCTGGCTACCATCACTTGACTCCAGCATAAGCGCAAGCGCCTGCAGGATTTCTTCGCGACGATTCCTTTTCGCACTTTTTTGTTCTGCCATGTCCTGAACGACCCCTGAAATATTACTTTGAACAGGCAAATGCCCACAAAAAGATGGTGGGCGTGATGCTTGCAGCGAAAATTAGAATAGGTTTAATGACTGATCGGGAGGTCACAACTACTGACGACCTGAGTGACCAAAACCACCTTCACCACGGTCGCTTGTGTCAAAATCGTTGACCAGATTGAATTCTGCCTGTACCACCGGCACGAAAACCATTTGTGCAATGCGTTCACCGGGCTGGATGGTGAACGCATCCTGGCTGCGGTTCCACACAGACACCATCAGCTGACCCTGGTAGTCAGAGTCAATCAGCCCCACCAGATTGCCCAACACCACCCCATGTTTATGTCCGAGGCCGGAGCGAGGGAGAATAACGGCAGCCAGTTGCGGGTCGGCAATGTGAATGGCAAGCCCGGTAGGGATAAGGGTGGTACCCCCGGCAGCCAGAAAAATGGCTTCATCAAGACATGCGCGCAGGTCAAGTCCCGCAGAACCGGATGTGGCATAAGTCGGCAGAGGGAAGGCTTCGCCCACCCGCGGGTCTAAAATCTTAACGTCGATTTTTTTCATCATAAAGGCTGACTATCTCGTTTAGTAACTGTTGGCCAAGGAGAGACTTATCGTTAAGTGGTAACTGCTTTTCTCCTTCCTGCCAGAAAAGATGCAGGGCATTGCTGTCACTATTGAAGCCATGCCCGGCTTTCGACACATCGTTGGCACAGATTAAATCAAGGTTCTTTCGCCTTCTTTTTTGTTGGGCATATTCTTCCACATTCTGGGTTTCTGCCGCAAATCCCACGACATAGGGACGGTCTGCCTTCATTTGCGCAACATCAGCCACAATATCGGGGTTTTTAATCATTTTCAGGATGATTTCATCGCCCTGTTTTTTTATTTTCTCAACAGCGATTTCCGCAGCCCGATAGTCCGCAACGGCAGCGGTGGCAATAAAAATATGCTGATAATGCGCCCGATCCATGACGGCTTTCTGCATTTCTGTTGCCGTCAGTACGTCAATGCGTTTGACTCCGTGGGGGGGATTCAAACTCACCGGGCCAGCAACCAGAGTGACGTTGGCGCCCCGTTTTGCCGCTGCTGCTGCGATGGCAAAGCCCATCTTACCTGAGCTGTGGTTACTAATGAATCTTACCGGATCGAGAGCCTCGCGGGTGGGACCCGCAGTGATCATAATATTCAGATGATTCAGATCGTTGACGGGCGAAGCCCACTCCAGCGCATTATCTACAATAACCAGCGGGTCCAGCATACGCCCTGGGCCGATGTCGCCACAGGCCTGACTACCGCTGTCCGGTCCCCAAATCATCACGTTGCGTTCGGCAAGCACGTGCAGGTTATGCTGGGTGGCGATGGCCCGGTACATTTGCTGGTTCATGGCAGGCACTACCGCAACCGGCGCGGCAGTGGCGAGACACACGGTGGTCACCAGATCATTCGCCATGCCGGCGGCGAGGCGTGCAATCAAATCCGCCGTGGCAGGTGCCAGCACGATTAAATCGGCCCATTTTCCCAGTTCAATATGCCCCATAGCGGCTTCCGCCGCAGGATCTAACAGGTCATCGTAAACCGGGTAGCCTGATACGGCCTGTAAACTAAGTGCAGTAATAAATGCTTTTGCCGCTTCGGTCATTACCACCCTTACTTCAGCCCCTTGGTCACGAAGGCGTCTGACCAGTTCCGGCGTTTTGTAAGCTGCGATTCCCCCGCTTACGCCCAGAACAATCTTTTTGCCGGCTAATCCTGTCATGCTGCTGTCTGCTCCACTAAGTCTTACGCATTGTCTGACGTCACAATCTGCCTATTTTATCACATTCCTGTGTTACCGCCTTTGGACGTACCGCTCGCTTTGCGAGGTGTCTCTGGGATCTGAAGGAAGCAGATAGAAAAACACTGTATATAATGGGGTCTTCCCCAATCATGGTGGGAGGATCAGAACGTCATATCCAGCTTCCCGTAATGGAACATCACCCCCAGTTTAAATCGCTCCCGGTTTCGATAGCCTCTGGCCTTTATCCTCAGCAGCCTTATTTTGCTGTTCAGCGCTTCGGCATTACCATTTGAGACGCTGTACCGCATGGCGTTAAGTATTCCGTACAGCCTTTTTGTGATGGTTCCTGCCATATTTCTCATTACCGGCACATCGCAACTTTTCGCCAGTGCTATCCACTGCAACCAGTCTGCACGTCGTTTGTCACTCCAGGGGCGGTTCCAGATATCTTTCGCCAGCTCTTTCAGTGTCCAGCACTGGCTGGTCAGTTGCATCTGTTCTCTCAGCCATGCCAGTTTTTCCTGTCGGGGCTCTGTCATCCATTTGTCACTGTATTGCCACAGGAAGCGGGTTCCTTTTGCCTGACGGCGGCTGTCAACCGGAAGTCGGGGATGTTCGTTCTGCCGTGTCTTATCAACGATTTCACCCAGCTGTTTTGCCACATGGAAGCGGTCAAAGGCTATTTTCTCTACGGCGCCCGGAAGATGGATGCGTGCCGCTCTGATATATCCGGCATTCATATCCATTGAGAACGTTTTGACTGCCTGCAGCTGACTGTCGGTGAGGGTGCGAAGATAGCTGGCAAGACTTTCTGTTCCCCGATCATCCGTTAATGCCAGCGCTCGTCCCTCACGATCTGATATCACTGTGATGTACCGGTGCCCTTTTTTGAACGCAACTTCGTCCACATTCATATGCCGGGCTGATAGCGGCTTTTTTATTCGCGCAAGACCACGTTTAACTGCCCGGGTCATAATGCCGTCAACGGCATTCCAGCTAAGCTTAAGTTGCTTTCTTACCGCATCAACCGTGCTAATTTTCAGCCAGGAAAGGATGAATGATTCGAACAATAACGTATATCGGCTACCAGCTCCGGCCCACGGAACAGGTAACGTCTGGCATCCATGGTCTGGACACATGACCCGGGGGACATTCGCCTCAACGACAGTCATGAACTGGCAGGTATCAAGATGACGCCATTTGCGGTGGCGGTGATCGTGAACAGGGCATTGCTGCCTGCATGTCGGGCAGATTAGCAGTGAATTTTTGGCGATCCCGACAACAACGGTGACAGAGCCAGTATTTTCATCAAGGGAAAGTGATTCAACCTGCCACGGGGCGGACAGGTTGAGAATGTGGGCGTATAGCGATTTTTCATCCATATATGCAGATGAGTCCTCATATAAGCAACGTAGCTAAAGTAACGGATGCAGTTTTTTCCGCTGGAATCCCTGAGTCACTGTATTGTCATCATGAATGAGAGATGAATCGTGCGGGTAGAATGTTCTGCGGGGCATCCCAATCTCTTCACGAAATTTATTTTCTGAAAGAACTTCTTCAGAAAAAGCACCCAACCCAACAGTCCTGGCTTCTTCGAGTAAAAGTGGGGAGTGTGTTTGTAATTCTGGTTGAGAACTCTCAACTTTCAGGCGCTCTCCATTTAAATTGTGGAAAACGTGGAGAAGTTCATGGAAAACAATGCACGCATGAAAGTCTACCAGGCTAATTCCTTGCGCGCAGGGATATTCAACTGCATTCAGATTACAGTGAAAGTCGGAGCCAGTTCCTCGGGAGTTTTCAGCATCCGTATTGCAGTGTGCTATCACCCCTAACTCAGCAGAATCGAGATGTATTGCCAGTTTTTCTGATTTGAGTCGGGATGTTAATTCAATACAGTTCAAAAGAGTACGTCCAGTGTCTGTGGATTCGATCTTATCGAGAGCAGCTTCAAGATGCTTGTAGATTTTAAGGTCAGTCCCGTGGAAACAGAGTTGTTGGTTGTTTTTCACCCAGCGCACACCCGACATTTTTACAAGAGATTGAATGTCTGTGGCTGAAATTGAATTCGAAGATGAGGGTAGAGGTAACGAAGGTAATGTCAGGTTAAGGGATGTAGGGCGCATTAAGACCTCCTGAGGATAAGCGCAAGTCAAGAGGATTATACTTGATTGGCAGTGTGCGCCACCACAACAGGGGAAGACCCATATAATGACATGGTTTGGGCTAGCCGGAAAAGGAGATTCATGATGATTGAACAGAGGGAAGATAAATGGCTTAACGTCCCCCCGCGCGAAAAGCTTCTGCAAAGCGGCGCAAGATCCCTGACGGACGAAGAGTTACTGGCGCTTTTTTTGCGGACCGGCGCAAATGGGGTGCATGTGATGGCGCTGGCGCGGCAACTGATTAATGAATTTGGTTCATTGTATCAATTAATGACGGCGGGAAAAACGGCTTTTTCCCATATCAAAGGCATTGGGGATGCCAAATACGCACAGTTAAATGCGATTGCTGAACTGGGACGGCGTTTCTTTACCTGTAATGAAGTGCTGGAACATCTTTCGGTTGAGAACGCCGGAGACATCCTTAGCTACCTAAGAAGTCAGCTGGCACACAGAGAAAGGGAAATCTTCGTGGTGGTATTTCTGGATAATCAACATCAAATGCTGCATCACAGCGAGATGTTTGCCGGAACAATCAGCAGCGTGGAAGTTCATCCCAGGGAAATTGTACGCGAGGCGCTAAAACATAACGCGGCAGCGTTGATTCTGGCCCATAATCATCCCTCAGGCATTTCCCGTCCCAGTAAAGCGGACAAGGCAATTACCCGGCAGATTGTGACTGCCTGTCAGCTGTTCAATATTCGGGTTCTGGATCATCTTGTTATTGGACATGGTGAGTATGTTTCTTTTGCCGAAAGAGGATGGGTTTAACATCGTTAGCACAAGCCAGGATGCGTTTCCCCGGCCGAATGCAGCAATTTTTGCACGATCCCCAAGGATCTTTATCTGTTCGGGACTTGAGCACCAGCGCCGCAGGGCGTATACTACGCCACCTTTGAGAATCTCGGGTTTGGCGTTTGGGCCTGCCAGCGGGTTCACATAGAACTCGCCTGGATGGGCTATGAGCCTGACGAGGCGGCCAGAACCTAATTTTTAAAGCTCGAGCTGATTTGATTTTTGGAGAATAGACATGTCACGAGTCTGCCAAGTAACTGGCAAGCGTCCGGTGACGGGTAACAACCGTTCCCACGCAATGAACGCGACGAAACGCCGTTTCCTGCCTAACCTGCATTCACACCGTTTTTGGGTTGAGAGCGAAAAGCGTTTTGTTACACTGCGTGTATCTGCCAAAGGCATGCGCGTAATTGATAAGAAGGGCATTGAGACGGTTCTGGCCGATCTGCGTACCCGCGGTGATAAGTACTAAGGTGAGGAATTGAAACATGGCTAAAGGTATTCGTGAGAAGATCAAGCTGGTTTCTTCTGCTGGTACAGGTCACTTCTATACCACCACGAAGAACAAGCGTACTAAGCCGGAAAAACTGGAGCTGAAGAAATTCGATCCTGTTGTCCGTCAGCACGTGATGTACAAAGAAGCAAAAATCAAGTAATTGATTTAAGCAGACGAAAACCTCGCTCCGGCGGGGTTTTTTCTTTTGTGAAAGCCAACACAGTTGAGTGATTTACCATGCCGGAATTGCCTGAGGTAGAAACCAGCCGACGCGGTATTGAGCCGCATCTTGCCGGAGCCACCATTTTGCACGCGATTATTCGTAATGGTCGTTTGCGCTGGCCGGTATCCGATGAAATTCATCGTCTCAGCGACCAGCCAGTGCTGAGTGTGCAGCGACGTGCAAAGTATCTGCTGCTGGAGCTGCCGACCGGGTGGATTATCATTCATCTGGGCATGTCTGGTAGCCTGCGCGTGTTGACAGAAGACGTTCCATCCGCCAAACACGACCATGTTGATTTGGTGATGAGCAACGGAAAAATCCTGCGTTATACCGACCCCCGTCGTTTTGGCGCATGGCTGTGGAGCAGCGATCTTGCTAACAGCAATGTGCTGGCTCATTTGGGGCCGGAACCACTGAGCAATACGTTCAGTGCTGACTATCTGTTCGATAAGTCCCTAGGCAGGTTCACGCCTGTAAAACCCTGGCTAATGGACAACAAACTGGTAGTCGGTGTGGGCAATATTTATGCCAGCGAATCGCTTTTTGCTGCCGGTATTCACCCGGATCGCCCCGCAACGGCACTGAGTTATGAAGAAGCTGCATTATTGGTGAATACCATTAAGGCAGTGCTGATGCGTTCAATTGAGCAGGGGGGTACGACGCTCAAAGATTTTCTGCAGACGGATGGCAGGCCTGGGTATTTTGCGCAGGAACTACAGGTTTACGGCCGGGCAGGCCAGCCGTGCCGTGTTTGTGCCGCGCCGTTACTTAGTGGTAAACATGCCCAGCGCAGCACTTTCTATTGTCCAGTTTGCCAGAAGTGAATGCAAAACGGACAGCCATTTACAGCTTTGCCAGCAGAGCGGCGTGTACTGTATCAGGTAAGAAATCGCTGACGTCTCCCTGATGACGTGCCACCTCTTTCACCAGCGATGAAGAGATAAAAGAATATTTCTCTGTTGGCATCAGGAACACACTTTCCAGCCCGGAATGGAGATGGCGATTCATATGCGCCAGCTGCATTTCATATTCGAAGTCAGATACCGCACGCAGGCCCCGGACCAGCACGTTTGCCTGCTGATCGCGGGCGAAACTGGCCATTAAATCACTAAAGCCCGTTACCGATACGTTAGGTAAATGCGCGACCACCTGGCGGGCAAGATCAACACGTTCATCAAGGGAAAACAGTGGTTTC
Source organism: Erwinia tracheiphila (assembly GCF_021365465.1). Taxonomy (NCBI): domain Bacteria; kingdom Pseudomonadati; phylum Pseudomonadota; class Gammaproteobacteria; order Enterobacterales; family Erwiniaceae; genus Erwinia; species Erwinia tracheiphila. Next base: position 4,670,866 of record NZ_CP089932.1, on the reverse strand, counting down.
TTACCGGGACTGGCGGCGATCGCCAGCACAATATGGTCGAACATAAGCGCGACACGCGTGACGATATCCAGATGGCCATTGGTCATTGGGTCAAAGGTGCCGGGATAAATTGCTTTTGTGCTCATGCGCGGTCCTTACCTGAAAACTGAGCAGCATGGTGTAAGGCCCAGAGTGCCGTATATTTGTTGAAGGTGTATTGCGCGTTTACCATGGCCAGTAACCACCCCTGTTTACCATCAAGAAAGCTGGCGCGTAATATCAGCGTCTTGCAAAATGCACCAACAGTATGGGCGAATACCGAGAGAATACTGCAGCGTTTTCCCTGCTGATAACGCTGCTTTGCCCAGGCTTCCGCATAGGCAAACTGTTTCCATTGGAAGGCAGAAAAGTCACGGCAGGTCAGATGCAACAGGTCCCCATCCAGCGCAACCACTGCCGCATTCCTGGCGTCGAGTGACTCATGCACCTGGTGATCGCTATAGTAAAACGTATGCGGGTAGAGCCTGATTACCCGGTCAGGATACCATCCGCTGTGACGCATAAAGCGTCCAAGAAACAGGTTGCGGCGCCCCAAACTGTAAACAGTGTTTGAGGTGGGCTGTGCTAATACGGCTTCAATGGCCTTTCTCAGCCGTGGCGTGACGCGCTCATCGGTGTCGATCATTAAAATCATCGGATGACTGGCGTAGCGTTGTGCCAGCTGCCGTTGCCTGCCATAGCCGTGCCACTCAGTGCTGTGAAAAACTTTTGCACCATGACGGGCGGCAATTTGTGGTGTGTCGTCTCTGCTACCGGAATCCAGTAAAACGATTTCATCGGCCCAGCTGACTGATGCCAAACATTCTGGCAACAGGTCTGCTGCATCTTTGGCAATCAGCACAACGGATAAAGCCTGTAGTGAGGTCATTTAGTGATTCCGCTGGGGCAAATAGGGTTCCAGTAACGTTAACAGGCGCTGAAGAGCGCCCTGGTTCTGATGAAGCACTTCAACGGCATGGCGACCACAGTAAAGCCTGTAGTCCTCATCCGTTAGTAGGGTGCCAATCTCTTTATCCAGCGAGCTGGCGTCAGTGACGGTGATCAGGCCATCCGCATGTGAAAGCCTGGCACAGATGTCTTTAAAGTTAAACGTGTGTGGCCCCATCAGTACCGGAATGGCATGTGCGGCGGCCTCAAGTGGATTGTGCCCCCCGCGTTCAACCAGGCTACCCCCGACAAAAGCCAGATCGGTGATGCCGTAGAGTAACATCAATTCACCCATAGTGTCGCCAATGACTACCTGGGTGCTGCCAGATGGAATTTCGCCGCTACTACGTAAAATAAAGCTGAAGCCACTTTTCTGCGTCATGTCGCGAGCGGTCGAAAAGCGTTCAGGATGGCGGGGCACCAGAATCAACAGCAAGGTGGGAAACCGCGCCAGCAACCTGCGATGTGCATCCAGAATAATACTTTCTTCTCCATCATGGGTGCTGGTGGCAATCCACACCGGACGACGGGGAGCCCATTGGCGACGCAAGGCAACGGCGCGAGCCGCCAGTTCGGGCGTGACAGAAATATCGAATTTCAAACTGCCCGTCACGGTGAGCTGAGAGCGTTTCAGTCCCAGACTGATAAAGCGCTCACCGTCTTCTGAATTTTGTGCGGCGATAAGGGTTATCTGCCGCAGCAAAGGCCGCATAAACTTGCCAAGCTTTTTATAGCCTCTGGCCGAACGCTCCGACAGACGGGCGTTAGCAATGACCAGCGGAATGTTACGGGCATGAAGTTCAGCGATCATGTTTGGCCACAGTTCCGTCTCCATAATGATCACCAGGCATGGCTTCACGTTATCAAGAAAACGCTTCATCGGACTGGGTAAATCGTAAGGCAGGTAGACGTGATGTACATCCTTACCAAACGCCGAGGTAGCGCGTTCTGAACCGGTTGGCGTCATGGTGGTGACAGTGATGGGCATCGCGGGATAACGGTGGCGCAGGGCGCGCACCAGCGGCACTGCGGCCAGCGTCTCGCCCACCGAAACGGAATGCAGCAGAATGCCGTCCGGCTTAACTTTGCCGGCACAATAGCCATAACGCTCCGCCCAGCGTTTACGATAGGCGGGTGCTTTACGGCCCCGTATCCAGAGCCGGAGCCAGATCAAAGGCTGAATGAGATAAAGCAGGACGGTATAAAGTGTTGTCATCAAAGTTTCAAAAACAGTACACAGAAGCCTGCGTCAGAGAATGCCGAAAAAGAAAAACAGTACGCCATGTTAGCAGATACTCTTTGCGGCTCACACTACTTATCAGGGGGACTGCAATACTTGTTGATAAAGGTCATGAAGCTCCTTTGCCAGATGCTGTGGCGAACAGGGCAGGATGCGTAAGCGGGCTGCATCGCCCATTCGACTGTCACTGCTTTTCAGGGGAATCGCCGCCGCCGCCGCTGTTAGCGCCGGAATATCCAGCGCATCACAGACAAAGCCTTGTTCACCATTGACGATAAATTCCGCCCCGCCACAGGTAAAGCTGGTGATCACCGGTAAGCCACAGGCCATCGCCTCAAGAATAACGTTAGGAAACGGATCGTACAGTGTGGGCAGAATCAGGCAGTCGGCGGCGTGATAGAAAGGGATAACGTTATGCTGTACTCCAAGGAAATGTACGCGACTGGCGCATCCCAGACGACGCGCCAGATTCACATAATGCGGCTGTTGTTTATCCTGCCCAACCACTAACAGATGCATATCGGTAGCCGCCAGAGCACAAATGCTGGCCTTCAACCCTTTGCGTTCAAATCCGGAACCAACATAGATAAAAACTTTGCGTTCAACCCTAATGCCCAGTGTTTTGCGGGACTGCTGCCGTTGCTCCGGTGTAGCGGGCGTAAAGCGCTGTGCATCAATAGCATTATAAATAACCGCGAATTTCTCTTCAGGGATCTGAAAACAGCTCATGATGTCCTGCTTTACCATCAGCGAATTACAAATAATCTTTTTCAGCGAGGGGGCGCGAAACATGGTTTCTTCCGCTTTCATGACATAGCGATGATAGAAGCTGAATCGTGTCATCAGGCGCTGTACGGGTGAGAGAATTCTTGCCCGCTGTTTCAGCCAGACGCGGTGTACCCCGTCCCCGGCCCGAAAAATATCACACCCGGCAATACGCTCGTGGCTTTGCACGATATCAAACTGTTCACGTTGCCAGCACGCGCGTGCCGCCACGGCAAAACCACGTTCACGGGAGATCCGCCCCCACTTTTCAGGATTGCAGATATGTAAATGCCAGCCCGGCTTTGGCTCACCCTGCCAGCTTCGGGTAATAATGTTCAATTCCAGTCTGTCATCGTCAAGCGCTTCCAGTGCGCGTGCAATAAATCGTTCCGCACCGCCGTCAGGCCGATATTTCTGACGGACGATTGCCAGGCGAACTTTATTCATCCAGATATTTCCTTGCTGCGTTCACCACGACTTCAAGCGGAATTGCCGAGAGATAACGCGTTTCAGTTTTGGTATCAATGCTGTCTGGCGAGGGCAGCGGGGCGTAATCACCAGCCCAGATAATCTGGTTGTTCCCCCCCCAGGGGCACCATTGTTTCAGTTTGGAGGGGCCAAACAGCGCGATACAGGGGGTATTTAACGCTGCGGCCATATGCATGGGTGCTGAATCCACGCCGATAAACAGGCGGGCATGATCGATCAATGCAGCCAGTTGTGGCAGCGTGAGCTGACCGGCCAGTGAAATAACGCCCGGGTTATGGCAGAGTGAAAGAATATTTTCAATCATCGCCTGCTCTTTTTTGTCAGGCGCGGCCGTCAGCACGATGTCATAACCTGATGCCGTCAGAGCATCAATCAGCCCGGCAACTTTGTTATCTTCCCAGCATTTGAATATCCAGCGAGAGGTGGGCTGGATCACAATACAGCGTTCAGGTGATGTATGATATCGTGCCAGAATCGCGAAGGTTTGCTGCCAGTCACTGTCGGTGTAATGCATTGACACCGCGAAATCAGCGGACTGAATACCCAGTGGAACGAGCGCCGCCATGTTTTGTTCTACCGTATGCAGTTCATGATGATTCAGAGTTGAAACAAGATGAGTGTGTGCCTGATGCCACAAGATATTCTGTCGTTTAAGAAAGTTGAAGCCAATCCGCAAGGGTGACCCTGACAGTTTGGCCATGATTGCGCTACGCCACTGATCGGCCAAATTGATCACCAGATCGTAATGCTCTCGACGAATCTTGCGTACCAGCGCAATCTCATGGTGAATATGCTGCCCGCTTCCCTCTTTTTTCCAGTTACGATCGATGATGTGCAGCTGGCGAATCCCAGGGTGCGCCTGCAACATGGGCCGTGTTTCTTTATAGAGCAGCACATCCAGGCTGGCCGAAGGGTAATGCTGCAGCAGCGCGTTAATGACTGGCGTGATCAGCAACATGTCGCCGTGATGGCGCAATTTTATCAGCAGAATCTTATGCGGCACAAAGCTGGCAGGAATTGGCGAAAGAGTGGGCATGCTCATTAGATCTCAAAGTCAGGTGTGCCGATTGTAAGGGAAACGCTGTTATGGTCAAAGGCAGCACCTGCCTGCATTATCAAAGGAAATAGCCACAGCATAATTATTGCATCTCTTATCGGTTTCACAATAGCTGGCCCGGCAAATGGGCACCAGGCAATGCCCGCCTCACCTGATAACCATGCGCTAATGGTCGCTGAAACCTGACGTTACGTATAGTGGTACCTTTCTTATTACTGATCGTCACCGTATTACATCACCTGGTCTAACCAGAGATTGCGGCTGCGTTTTGCCGCAGTGCTGGTGTTCCTCAATGTCAATGGTTCTTTTCCGTCAGGTGTTGCGCACTGCGTGCATAAATAAATTCATAGATGTCATCCAGTTTCCGCGCATCAAGTGCGAAGAGCTTTTCGGCCGGATGAACAAATTTATAGGGTGCCTGAAAATAAATGATAAAGGCGCTATATGGTCCGGCCCAATCAGCAGGACCTCACCCAAAGGCCGCTGTTCTTCAACGCTACAAGGGCCATATATCACGACGATGGGCACATTTTGCGCGTCGGCAATATAAACATTTCCAGAGTCGGATGCGATATAAAAGTCCATGTTACCTATAGCGCCTGGCAGCTCTTCCAGTGTTATTTTACCGATCATGTTGACGATGTTATGGCTGCCATCAAGTACATTGTAAAGCTGCTGTAGCAAGGGGCGCTCGCCGGGGGTGCCAAAAACGTAGAAAAGGCAGGGAAGCGAGTCGAGTCGTTCGAAAAGCGTTTTCCATATCGTTGCCGGAATTGTCTTGGACTGATTTCCTGCGGAAATGCTGATGCCAATTTTAATCATATCCCGGCGAAATAGCTCTTCCGGTAGGTTTTGCGGCTGATAAAGTGGAAAGGTTGCGTGTTTCGGATAGCTGTTTCTGTCGAGGGTGCGATCGGCGAGAGGCTGGTAGCTTTCCAACGTCAGGGACATTCTGCTGTGTTCAATCACATCATTCGCCGTAGCGTAGAAAAGCCCGTGATACCATTTTCTTCGGTAGGTCGAGATAAATTGCTTTTTTGAAGCGTTACAGATTGCGACACAAAACAGATTCAGGCCATCGGGATGCAGCAGATAGATGCTGTCGTAACGGTTGATCAGCGCGAATGCCAGCTTCAGCCGCGTAAGCATACTGCTTTTATAATTTTCAATGTAGAAAATCTGCTCAAGCGTAGTATCGTGCTCTGCCAGTGGCGCAACCGAACGACTCAGCAGTGCGTCGCTGTGCTTGAGGTGTTTCAACAGGGGAGTGATATTAATAAAGTCCCCAATTTTTGCCGTCTGGATAACCAGATTGCGTGATGTTTTTCTGTGTCCCCACTTCTTTAGCAGCTTTACAGGCAGAAAAAGCAGGAATAACAACACATAATTCACGCCCTGTTCTCCCTGAGCGAAATTAATCCCTCACAGCCACAATCTGAACCGACAAGTTTTGATATTTTGCACACATCTGATACTAACCTTTGATACCCATTCCCAATCATCGCCGTTATCATGGGCTAAAACTTTAAATCATAATGAAAGAAAAGTGTGATTTTCATTTGGCGCGAAGCGTTTGGCAAAGGCTTCGACATTCATAATGTTATTTTCCGGTCAGAGAGGTCGGTAAAGTGTTTGAGTTTATTATTTAACTCAAGATATTGCTGGCATATCGTGTCAACACTGTAAGGCTCAAGGTTTAGCTGGGTTATATCTGGCGGATTTTCCCAAATCTCTTTCATGGTCGCGGCCAGCGAGTCATCATTCATCTCTGCCAGGCCACGCGCAAGCTCGCCAGTCAGGATTGTGGTTGGCCCTCCAGGACAGCGAGTGCTGACGACGGGTGTGTGGCAGATTAACGCTTCGACCAGTACATTACCAAAACCTTCACTGTCTGAGCTGACAACCAGCATACGTGCATTGCGGATCCACGGATAAGGATTGCTGGTAAACCCCTTAAATATCACTCTTTCACTGATAGCCAGTTCGATAGCCAGTTTTTTCAGCCTCTCTTTAATATCATCACTTCCCTGGCCAATCAGCACCAGCGGTGCGGTAAGGCCGCTTTTAGCATAGGCTCGAAGCAGACGATCGTGGCGTTTAGTCTGGTGAAAGCGACCAACATGCACCAGGTAATCTTCTCCAGCCATTTTGCACGGTTTCAACGACTGCTGGCGCACGGCATCAAAGTCAAAAGGGTTATAAATAACCACTTCACGTGCGGGGTGTACCCGAAAGGCCTGTTTAAGATCGTCTATAACGTACTGTGAAACGCCAAGGACGTTGCGATTTTCATAAACCTTTTTAGTTTTCGCTTTCTTTAGCCACAGGGAAAAACCTTTGCGCTGCGTCAGATAGGACGCGGAAAAGACCCCGTGCAGGCAGAACCAGGTTTTTGCGGAAAACAGGGCATCGCAGCGTCTGACGATTCGATCGGTTTTGTGCAAATGGGAAACCACCAAATCGAAGTGTCCACTTGCCTGTTCTGTTTCGATAATGGCCTGATTAAGTAATGCAGCGCGACGGCTGAGTTCCGTCAGCTTTCGCCAGGGCTTTTTGCAATCATCTTTAATGACCAGATAGTGCAGGCCATCAGGGATGGGGTAATCACACACATCTCTCAGGGAAAATAACGAAACGTGATGGCCGCAGTCAATCAATCCGCTGGCGAGGGTCAGCACGACTTTCTCCGCCCCCCCGCCAGGCAGGCCATCAATGATCATCAAAATACGATTGGACAATTTTTCACCCTTTAACAGAGGTATTTTCTTGCGGGGAAATGTTTTTTCCCTGCCGTACTCAATACAACGCACTGTTTCCCTGTCTGTTCAGATAATCTCGTTGTTCTGGTTGATTATAATGAAGCTACCAATCTGAGCGCCTTAACGCCTGAGGTTATCTTAAAAAATTAATAATGATAGTGCTATTCAAGCTGAGGCTATCAGCAAATCTTTTTGCGTCTCCCCGGAGTGCTGCGTAACATACCAACAAGGTCATCACAGAGCCTGACATTGGTATGAACAAACCAGCATTCTTAATTACCATTGATACGGAAGGCGACAATCTGTGGCGTAACCGTTCTGGTAATGTTACGACAAGAAATGTGGCTTTTCTTAGTCGCTTCCAACAGGGTTGTGAAAAATTTACTTTTAAGTCGACCTGGCTGACCAACTACGAAATGGCTATCGATCCGGCTTATGTTGAGTTTACCTGGGATGTGATTGCCCGAAAAACGGGTGAAGTGGGCATGCATCTGCACGCCTGGAACAATCCACCGGGCTATCAACTCACCGAAAATGACTGGCAGTTTCAGCCTTATCTGATCGAATATCCTCAGCACGAAATACGCAAAAAAGTGGCTTTTATGACGCAACTTCTGCAAGAGATATTTAACATAAAAATGCTGAGTCATCGTGCCGTGCGGTAGGCATTTAATGAATATTATGCCCAACTGCTGATGGAATTTGGCTATCAGGCTGACTGTTCGGTCACGCCGGGCGTCAATTGGCAATCTGCCACTGGTGCCCCCCAGGGAAAAGGTGGCACCCATGACACGCGCTTTCCTCGCTGTGCTTATTATATTGATCCGAATGACATTTCACGTCCTGGTGACGGCACGCTGTTAGAGGTGCCAATGAGTATTCAATATCGGCACTCGCCAATGATGAATGCCCTCAAGCAAGGCTATGATCGGCTGTGGGGCAAAAAGCGTGGCCCCTCCGTGCACTGGTTACGTCCCGCGGGTGGTAAGGTGCGGCAAATGATCGACGTGACGGAGAAATCCCTTACCTCTGGTGCAGATTATGTGGAGTTTATGCTTCATTCGTCTGAAGTTATGACTGATGGGAGTCCAACGTTTAAAAATAACGCCGATATTAAGCGGCTCTACGACGATCTCGACAGGTTATTTACGTGGCTGAAAAGCAGAACGCGCGGTATGACGTTGGCGGAATACGCTGCTTTTAAATCAGCCGGGAAGCGTAATACGCCGTGAGCCTGACGGGACTGGTAACTTGAAAAGCCACGACGACGAGGTTTACAAATCTCGTTTACGTACTGTCAGCATTTTCCTTTTATAACTCGTCCTGATCTTACCGTTTAAAAGAAACCGCGTCAGGCTTACCCTGGCGATACGTTCTCTTACCTGACTGCCCTGGGAAGTACCGCGTAACACGGCATGATGACGATTGGCGATATTCAGCCAGTGGCAGGTTATCAGGTGCTCAAATTGCGCAGGTAAAACCTTATCCATATTTTCAGTCGCGGCAATGAGACAGGCAATTTTAGGCGCATCAATTCTTGTCGACAGACTATTCGGATGCTTGTAGTAAAGATAAAAACCGCCGTACGTAAATAGCGTTTTATTGCTTTTGGTCAGCAGCAGTGGGAACAGCCAGGTGTCTTCGTAACAAATGAAATCAGGGAACGGGTTTTGTTGCAGCAGTGCTCGGATGAAAAACTGACCGATAAAATGTGCCTGAAAGTCGCGATGAATAAGAAAACGTTCGATGGCATTGTGGCGACTCAGTTCGGTAAACTTACCTGGCAGCCATTGCGGTTGTGGTGATTCAGGGCGAACTTCAATGATTTTACTCAGCAGGATATCTGGCTTGTGCAGGTCCAGCGTGTTCAGCCTCTCCCGCAATGCGCCTGGCAGCAAACGATCATCTCCGTCAACCATCAGAATGTAATCACCGCGAGATTGCTGAACGGCGTAATTACGCACCTTGCCAACGTTACGGTAGCGCGTATGGAAATGCCGGAGGGACGCAATTTGCAGTGCGTAATTATCAATTATCGCCTGAGTCCTGTCCGTTGAGTCATCGTTAATAATCACAATCTCGGTACGAGACAGCGCGTCGCCCAGTGATGCGACAATACTGTCCAGCGTACCAGTAAGATACTCGCCGCAGTTATGTGCAGCGATAAGGATGCTCAGGCGGGGTGTGGTCATCGGTTTTTAGTCTGTTTCGATCAGAGGGTGGAGATGCCTGACGACTGTCTCCGGGGAAATATCCGCCATATTATTGCCTTTCTCCGGGCGTAGCACATGTTGATTTCTACCATAGCCGCCGATCAGTCCAGGATCGGTCGGACCATAAAGCGTGATATTAGGACGATTCAGCGCTGCCGCCAGATGGCTCAGGCCCGTATCAACGGAGACGACTGCTTTTGATCCTGCCAAGGTGTGTGCTACTTGCTCCAGTGTGAGTTTAGTCAATACTTCAGCGTGGTCAAAACCCTCAGCCAGCCGTAACGCCCGCTGATGCTCAGGTTCACTTCCCCACGGTAGTTTTATCTTCAGCCCGCTGCTTTGCAATAGCTCGATCAGTTTCCGCCAGTGTTTTTCAGGCCAGTGCTTTGCCGCGCGGGTAGTAGCATGGAGAAACACCAGATAATGCAAGGCATCGGCGGGCGGCGTTCCCAGAAAATGTCCGGCGATGGCGTAATTTCCCTGGCTGTCTGGCTGCGGATAACCCAGGCTTTTGGCAAACAGCTCTCGCGTACGCTGTACCGCATGCTGCTGCTTATTAATTTCATGGCGTCTGTCGTACCACCAACTGGCAAAAGGTTCACGGGCGCTGCGGCTGTCCTGACCATGCTTGATGCCTTTAGCCAAACGCGTCACCAGCGCGGCACTTTTGATTAAACCCTGTGCATCAATAACCAGGTTGTACTCGCGTGACTGAAGCTCTCGTTTAAACAGAAAGCGCTGTTCACGCACTTCACTGCCAAACCAGTGTTTGCGCCAGCGACGAATGGCCACCGGAATAACCCGGTCCACTGCCGGATGCCAGCTGGGGATTTGCGCGAAATCCTCCTCAACCACCCAGTCAAAACGAATGTTTGCCAGCGCCTGCATGGCATCCGTCAGCGCTGGCAAGGTATGCAGTACGTCGCCCATTGAGGACGTTTTAACGATCAGGACCTGCATGGGTTCTCCTGATTTTCATTCAGCAATGTTGCCAACTCGGTAGCAACCTGCGGGGGTTGAATATCGATCAGGCCCTGGTGATAGCCTTCTGCCGTGTCGCCCTTGCGCACTTTGTGGTAGCCAGTAATCAAACGGATAACGCGTGCCTGATGAGAAAGCGGCGGCGTGAAATCAGGGCTGCTGGGGCCATATAACGCGATTAACGGACGGCCCAGTGCGGCAGCAATGTGCATCAGACCCGAATCATTGCTGATAACGGCACGACAGCACGCCAGCAGAATCACTGCCTGATCCAGTTTGGTTTCACCCGCGAGGTTACGACAGTACTGGCGGTTCGCTTCCGGCAAACTTTGCAGGATCTGCTCGCCTGTTTTCTGGTCTTTTTCCGAGCCAAACAACAGAATCTGATAGTCATTTTCAATCAACATCTGTGCCAGCGCCGCATAGTGATAATGTGGCCAGCGTTTGGCGGGGCCAAATTCGGCACCGGGACAGAAACCAATCATCGGCCTGTTCACCGCCAGAGTGAATGCTGCCATGGTTGTCTCTTTTTCTGATTCGCTGACGCTGAGTGCAGGCCACAGCAGCGGCTGGGGGAGGTCCTTTGCGCTGACGATCTGTCCTTTGTGATACGCCAGCGTAACGTAACGTTGCACCATCAGCGGAAAAGCCGCCTTATCCAATACCCGGATATCATTCAACAACCCATAGCGCATTTCTCCACGCCAGCCGGTACGGATTTTAATATCAGCAAAAAAGGGGACCAGCGCAGATTTAAAAGAGCCGGGCAGAACGTAAGCACGCTGGTAGCCTTTATCACGCAGGGCTTTTCCCAGATGGCGACGTTCGCCCAGCGCCAATGCGCCGTGACCCAACGGCATTGGTAGCGCGGCATTCACTTCCGGCATGCGTGAGAGTAATGGGCGGCACCATGCCGGGGCCATAACGTCGATGCTGGCCTCAGGATGCAAGGATTTAAGCGTGCGATAGAGGCTTTGTGACATCATCATATCGCCAACCCAGGAAGGGCCAATGACCAAAATTTTCATTGCCGGAAGTGCCTTTTACACGTTGCGGTTCAGCCAGGCCATGTACTCTGCCACACCTTCAGCCACCGTTTTGAAAGGCTTATCATAGCCAGCTGCACGTAGTTTGCTTTGATCTGCCAGCGTGAAAGCCTGATAGCGGCCTTTCAATTTCTCCGGGAACGGGATGTATTCGATTTCCCCTTTCTGATGAAAGTGTAATGCTGCATCGGCCACTTCCTGGAAAGACTCAGCGCGGCCGGTACCGCAGTTAAAGATGCCCGAAACCTTGTTCTGCCAGAACCAAAAATTGACGGCCGCCACGTCTTCGACATAAATAAAATCACGTTTGAAATTATCGCTGCCTTCAAAAAGTTTTGGATTTTCACCGTTGTTTAATTGGGTGTTGAGATGGAAAACCACGCTGGCCATGCTGCCTTTGTGGCCTTCACGTGGCCCATAAACGTTGAAGTAGCGGAAGCCACATACCTGTGATTCCGCTTCAGGCAGGATTTGACGAACGTAGTGATCGAACAACATTTTGGAGTAGCCGTAAACGTTGAGCGGCTGTTCAAACTGGCGTTCTTCAATGAAGTTGTCGTTGCGCCCGCCGTAAGTCGCCGCAGAAGACGCGTACAGGAAAGGAATCTGACGTTCGAGGCAGTAATGGAGAAGCTCTTTGGAGTACTGATAGTTGTTGTCCATCATGTACTTGCCATCCCATTCGGTGGTCGAAGAGCAGGCACCTTCATGGAACACTGCCTCGACATCACCAAAATCTTCATCAGCAAGCACCGCGATCAGGAAATCTTCTTTGTCCATATAATCAGTGATGTTCAGATCAACCAGATTGGCGAATTTGGTGCCATCTTTCAGGTTGTCGACCACCAGAATATCGGTGTGACCCTGGTCATTGAGCGCCTTGACGATATTGCTTCCAATAAATCCCGCGCCACCAGTAACGATAATCATAAGCTTGAACCTTTAAAATGTGGGTGAAACGGAGGGTTTCACGCGTTGATACGGTGCATCATAACATCTCCGGGGGCGGCGGACAGCCAGATGACTCTTGAAGCAAATGTTGAGGCATTCTCAGCGTTGGTTTTTCTCCGCGTCGGTCAGATAGCGAACCTTGCGCGTGTAATCCTGACCTTTAAATGTCAGAGGCGCATCCGGCGACGCAAGATATTTTTGCCATTCAGTCAGGGGAAAGCCATCGTGCGCACCTGCCACCTCTTTCGGTACGGTAGCCGTATTGCCGCCAATTTTTTTGGACACGGGCCAGTTCATCCGGTCACCCAGATTAACGGTTTTCAGGTCCAGTAAATCCGGCAGTACAGTCAGCGGTAGCTGGTCAGTGGGCGGCTGAGAGTCGCCCATCCGTTCCCAGGTGTCCTGAAACAGCATTAGCCAGAGAGGACAAATGCGCTGCCATGTCTGGCGAGTCGCGGCCAGAAATGCGCCATTAACAGGATCGACAATAAAAGGGTGAACAGCGTGACGGTAATAGGCCGGGCGGTTTTGCTCTGGCGCATTCACCAGTTTGGCGATCATCTTGCTCTGTCGAAAACTGGAATAAATATGTCCTTCCAGCATGTTGATAACGGGCATCTGCAGCAGATTCAGGTCGGAGTCGATCATTAAAATTCCGTCCGTGCGCGCCTGCAACGGCGTTTGAAGCTTAATTAACCGACTACGGTAAATCTGCTTGTAACGATAGGTTTCCTCGCGGTACGGCACGTCCAGCGTAACCACCCGCGTTTTTGCCGGCAATTCACCAAACTGTTCTGCGGGCTGATCGGTGACAATCACAATTTCTTCTGCTTCCACAGCAAAACGGGAAGCAAAAAGGGCGCTTAACAGTGCCTCTTCAACGTAATCCGCGCCGGTACAGGGGATCATTATGGAGGTGACCGGAATCTGACCCTGCACGTCTTTATGCCGATAAGCGAGATTGTGACGCGCACGCACGTGGCGAAACCGGGAATTAAGAAATTCAAACATGCGATGGCTTCTCATATGTCACATTCTGCAAAATAGTTTCCACGCCTGAGACTTACTGCTCAATGGCGTAGCGTTGTTTAACGCGGCTGTTGGCGTGCGATATCAGTCGTTTGCGTAGCGCGACGTCGAGCCATAGCGCTTTCATCTGCTCAAACAGCGCCTGAATATCGCCATAGTCATACAGCAGACCAGTTTCATCGTGTTCGATAAGCCCGGCCGTGCCCGTCACGCGTGAACCAATCACCGCCGTTTTTAACAGCATGGCTTCCAGCACGACGCGGGGAAGCCCCTCGCTTTTAGATGCCAGAATGAACACATCGAAGGCGGCCAGGTAATCCAGCGGATTGCTGCGAAATCCGGTAAATATCACGCGGTCAGCAAGACCGGATTGCGCTACCTGCTGTTATAAAACGTCGTGCTGTGGTCCTTCGCCCAGAATGACCATCCGCCAGTCGGCTTCAGGGAAAGCAAGGGAAAATTTCTCCCGCGCCTGCAAAGTATGCTGATGTGACTTTCTGGCAATCAATGAGCCAATACTGCCAAAAAAAAGTTTTGGGTTGAACCGTCAGTAACTGTTGTCGCATGGCTTCACGTATGGGCAGAGATTGCCTGATATCGATAGCGTTAAACACGGTGACGCATTTTTCAGCTGCAACGCCGTGCGTCAGTAAAACCTGATGAACGCTGTCCGGGACGGCAATAACCGCATTCGCACGTTGGTTGACCATGCGAACCAGTGCCGGGTTGAGAACCGGTTCTATCCGGCAGTGCTGTATCATCGCCACCGGAAGTTTTTGTGCGGCGAGATAGCCTTCCCCGTTAGAACCCGGTTGGTTGTTCATATACAGCACCTCAAAATGGTGCTGTGCGATCAGATGGCGAATCTTTGCCGCATTGGGTCTTATCCGCCAAACTGTGTCAACCATGCGGGTGACGTTAAGGCGGGAGCGGCGATGGAAAAAATACCAGCGCACGCAACAGCTCTTTAGTGACCTTTGCCCAGCGCAGTTGCGCACGCTGGGGGATAAACATGACCGGTATACCGAGCGAAGTGAGCTCTTGTTCTATAGAATCACCGGTGCCACGGCGGTAGTTATGATAAAAGCAGCAGTGGACGTTAAACCGATTACGGTCAATGCGTTTCAGCAAATCCAGCATACTATTGGTGCCGCCACCCCACTCCTTCCCCGTATCCAACAGCAGGATTTTTTTACTCTGGTAGGCCATTATGCTGCTTCCATCTTCGTATAGTCCCGGCAAACGTTAATGTATTTGACATTAATGTGTTGTGCCGGTCCCCATGTTGAGACCAGAGAACTGCGTCGAAAAATAGTGAACAATCGTGCTGTTTGCAAAACTATCTGCCAGCACATCCAGCGCACGCGTGGCGGGTACCGGTTGAATAGTCACCGGGCAATTTTTCACGCTGCTGAAAGGATTGCCAGACGGAGTTGATTTACCGGATGGCGGTATCGGCTGTTGCACGGCACCCTGAGGTTCATTCAGCAATTGACTGGGACGAACCAGCGTAATATCTGCCGGAAGGCTTGATAGCATCTGCTGTAGCACCTTGACCGTAGATGGATGGGGGTGACCAATGGCAATGGCAGAGCCATCACGTTGTGCCAGCCTCACGGCGCGCAGCAACTGCTGGCGGATATCGGCTTCATTCTGCATATCATCAAGAAATACCCGACGTTTGATGACCTTGACGCGGGTTCCCTGTGCTGCACGGGTGGACTGACTGCTGGCAATAGTCATACTGTCAAGAAAGTAGAAATTATAGTGATTTAATACCTGCATCACTTTTTGCATACCTGACAGACTTGAGGTCATGGCGCTGCCCATGTGGTTATTCAGCCCTGTGGCAAACGGAACGTTGGCAACGGCTTCACGGATAATGCGCTCTATTTCAGCACTCGACATATCCGGGCGTAGCGTATCCTTTTCCAGCGGCTGCTTGCTGAGGGGGGCCATCGGCAGGTGAATCAGCACTTCATGACCGCGCAAATGCGCTTTAGTCGACATTTCACGGGCGTAGGGGGCACCAGGTAATACAGCCACCGAAATTTCCCCGGGCATCTGTAAAACCAGGTTTTCCTGTGCCGGTCGATAGCCAAAATCATCAATGACAATGGCGAGTTTGCCCGCATGCGCACTACAGACCATAAGTAAACCTGACAGCATGCTGGTGATTTTACGCAACTGTGACAAAGTTATCTTCCCAACCACGGTAGTGGATTGACGGCCTGTCCCTGACGGCGGATTTCAAAATAAAGTGAGGGAGTCCCTCTGCCGCCGCTGGTTCCAACCAGTGCAACGGGCTGTCCGGCACGTACCTGGGCACCCACGCTTACCAGCGCACTTTGGTTATAGCCATAAAGGCTCATATCACCTTTGCCGTGCTCAATAACCACGACCAGGCCGTAACCTTGTAGCCAGTCAGCCATTAATACGCGTCCGTCAGCAATGGCCTTTACTTCAGTGCCTTCCGGCGCATTAATGACCAGGCCTTTCCAGCGAAGTTCTCCCTGAAGTTGTTCACCGAAGCGGTGTTCCAGCCGCCCATGCACTGGCCAGACTGCCTGCCCCGACGGACGGCCCAACCCGCCAGTACGCGCTATAAGCGAGCGCTCACCTTCAGTGGGTTTATACGTAGTGCCTTTGTTTTTTGCCTGTGCTTCACGCTCACGAATACGTTGTGCGTCTCTGGCTTCTCGTTCAGCCCGCGCTTCCCGCTCTGCGGCAGCAATTTTATCCTGTAAACGGCGCTCATTTTGCCGCATTTCTGTCAGCTGGGCCTGATCTTTTTCCAGTGACGATTCCAGCGCGGTCAGTGTTTTCTTGCGGGCAACGCGAGCGCTTTCCAGTTGTCGTTGTTGGCCCAGTTGCGAAGTGAGCAGGGATTTCTGCAGCGCCTGCTTTTCTTCCAGTATTACCTTCTGTGCTGCAAGATCGCTACGCGTCTTTTTCAGATCGTCGATAGATTTTTGACGTGCGGTATTAAGATAGCCGAAATAGGCAAGAATACGCTCGCTACGCTGGCTCTCTTCGCCGCTGAGGATGAGTTGGACACCACTGTGCCGACCCTGCCGGAAAGCCGCATCAAGCTGGTCGGCCAGTAATTTTTGCTGGCTGTCCTGTTGCATCTGCAATTTGCTGATTGAGCCAGTGAGAGAGGTGATTTTTTTGTTCAGAGCCGTGAGCGTAATTTGTGTTTCGCGCAGTTGCCGGCTGGTCTGAGCGATGAGTTTTTCCTGGCTTTGTAACTGATCAATCAGTTTGCCACGTTGCTGTTTTTGTAGCAGAACACTTTTTTCTTTGGCAGCGATATTCTGCTGAATATTTTTGAGTTCAGATTTATTGTCATCTGCTGCCTGACTGACAGCAGGCAGCAGAAAACCAGCGCAAAGTAAGCAGCTGGAAAGAAGGAACGCAATAGGGTGTGATGGAACGCCGCTGGCCGATCCATCACCCTGGGTTCGAAGCGTTGAAACTGTCGTTTTTTCCCACATAGGACTGGGATTATTCCACGATGAACAGCCGCTTACCAGCTATCTCCACGGCTTTTGCGTTTCCATTAATGACAAAGCTAAGGGGCAGCCAGGTGGAGTAGTGCCCGATTGAGGGCGGAAAGACATTGAGCAACAAATCACCTTAAGAATGTGCTGTTGTCGCAAACTCAACTGAGAATGTGCATTTACAGCATTTTTTTTGCGGTTCTGTCCCAGAAAACCATACTCCCGCTCCTTCACGACTGTACATGAACGCACTGAAAGGTATACTCAGAAGCCTTATTTTAGCTCATTAACCCGCTTCGGGAGTTGTTACCCTTCATGCAAGATATTATGCAGTTCGCAGGCAACCATACCATCCTCAGTCTGGCGTGGGTCGTGCTGTTGGTTTTAGTTGTTGTTACAACATTTAAAGGCCTGTTTTCAAAAGTAAAAACCATCAGTCGTGGTGAGGCAATCCACTTAATTAATAAAGAAGATGCCGTGGTGGTTGACGTCCGTTCGCGCGATGATTTCCGCAAAGGCCATATTTCCAATTCTGTTAACGTGCTGGCTGCCGATATCAAAAAAGGCAGTTTCAGTGAACTGGAAAAACATAAAACGCAGCCGCTGATTGTGGTTTGCGCGACGGGAACGTCCGCTGCTGAATCTGCTGCACAGCTTAATACGGCAGGTTTTGAGCGAGTCTTTGTTCTCAAAGATGGCGTTTCCGGCTGGAATGGTGAGAACCTTCCGCTGGTGCGTGGCAAATAAAATCAGGAGAGGCGCAACATGGCGAACGTTGAAATTTATACTAAAGCAACCTGTCCCTTCTGCCACCGTGCAAAAGCACTGCTGAGTCAGAAAGGGGTTTCCTGGCGGGAAATTGCTATTGATGGTGATGCTGAAAAGCGCGAAGAAATGATCGAGCGAAGCGGCCGTACGACAGTACCTCAGATTTTTATCAATGACCGGCATATCGGTGGTTGTGACGATATCTTCGCACTCGATGGTCCTCAGGGTCTTGACTCGCTATTAGGATAACTAACCGGAACACGGATTATTTAACATATAGGACTACGTAACATGTCAGAACAAAACAGTACCGAGATGTCTTTCCAGATTCAGCGTATCTATACTAAAGATGTCTCTTTTGAAGCACCTAACGCGCCTCAGATCTTCCAGAAAGAGTGGGAGCCAGACGTTAAACTGGATTTGGACACGGCGTCGAGTCAGCTAGCCGATGATGTCTTCGAAGTGGTCTTACGCGTTACAGTTACCGCGACCGTGGGCGAAGAAGCGGCGTTCCTTTGCGAAGTACAGCAGGCCGGTATTTTCTCCGTCTCCGGTATTGAAGGCAATCAAATGGCGCATTGTCTTGGTGCATATTGTCCAAATATTCTTTTCCCTTATGCGCGTGAATGTATTACCAGCCTGGTTTCACGCGGTACTTTCCCTCAGTTAAATCTGGCTCCGGTTAACTTTGATGCACTGTTTATGAATTATCTTCAGCAGCAGGCAAGCGAAGGCACCGCGCCAAAGCAGGATGCGTAATGCCACAGGCGAGTGCATCAATGAGCGTTATCGGTGCCGGATCTTACGGCACCGCCCTTGCCATTACGTTAAGCCGGAATGGGCATAATGTGGTGTTATGGGGTCATAATGCGCAACATCAGACGCGACTCCAGCATGACCGCTGTAATACCGCTTTTTTGCCTGATGTACCTTTTCCCGACTCGCTAAAAATTGAAACCGAACTGGCAGCCGCCATTACGGCAAGCCGGGACGTGCTGGTGGTCGTTCCCAGCCATGTTTTTGGTGATATGCTGAAACATATCAAGCCGCATTTGCGGGTAGATTCGCGCATTGTCTGGGCCACCAAGGGGCTTGAAAAAGACACGGGACGACTATTACAGGAAGTAGCGCACGAAATCCTTGGCGATACCTTTCCCCTTGCTGTGATTTCCGGGCCGACCTTTGCCAAAGAACTGGCGGCTGGCCTGCCGACGGCTATCGCACTGGCGGCAACGGACGATGTATTTGCGCAAGAGCTGCAAACGTTACTACATTGTGGTAAGAGCTTTCGCGTTTACAATAATGCTGACTTTATTGGTGTCCAGTTAGGCGGTGCGGTAAAAAACGTTATCGCAATTGGAGCTGGTATTTCTGACTGCATCGGATTCGGTGCAAATGCACGAACCGCCCTGATAACCCGTGGCCTGGCGGAGATGTCACGCCTTGGCATCGCACTGGGTGCCGATCCTGCTACTTTTATGGGTATGGCGGGTCTTGGCGATCTGGTACTGACCTGTACAGATAATCAGTCCAGAAACCGTCGTTTCGGCATGCTGTTAGGACAAGGAATTGAGGTTGAGGCGGCCCAGAACAGTATTGGACAGGTGGTTGAAGGATTCCGAAACACGAAAGAAGTGAAGGTGTTAGCGGCGCGTTATGGCGTTGAAATGCCCATTACAGAGCAAATTTATGAGGTACTGTATTGCCAAAAAAGCGCACGGGATGCAGCATTAAGTCTGCTTGGGCGCGCCAGAAAAGATGAAAACAGCGTCAGTTAAGACCAGATGGCCCGGCGCAATAGTTTCCGGTGTTCAATGGAAACTATATTTAGAGGGGAGAAACAATGCCGTGTGTAGAGCCTGAATTGATCTGGGATTATATAAAAGCAGAGGCATGGATCCTGGCAGATTGTGAACCAATGTTGGCCAGTTTTTATCATGCAACCTTACTAAAACATGACAATCTGGGCAGTGCATTGAGTTACATGTTGGCGAATAAGCTGGCCAACCCCATTATGCCTGCTATCGCTATCCGTGAGATCGTGCAGGAAGCCTATCGGCAGGATCCGTCGATGATCGGGTCCGCTGCGTGCGACATCCAGGCCGTGCGCCAGCGCGATCCTGCCATTGATAAATATTCCACGCCCTTATTATATCTGAAAGGTTTCCATGCCTTGCAGGCTTATCGGATTGGGCATTGGCTGTGGAACGAGGGCCGCAGAGCGCTCGCGGTCTATTTGCAAAATGAGGTATCTGTTTCATTTGCAGTCGATATTCATCCGGCAGCTAAAATTGGTCGTGGCATTATGCTTGATCATGCAACCGGGATCGTTGTGGGTGAAACGGCGGTGATCGAAGATGATGTATCAATATTACAATCGGTTACCTTGGGCGGAACGGGTAAAACCTCGGGCGATCGTCATCCTAAAATCCGTGAAGGGGTGATGATTGGAGCCGGCACCAAAATTCTCGGCAATATTGAAATTGGTTGTGGAGCAAAAATCGGTGCAGGTTCTGTGGTCCTGCACCCTGTGCCGCCTCATACTACAGCTGCGGGCGTGCCAGCCCGTATCGTGGGTAAACCGAACAGCGATAAGCCCTCAATGGATATGGATCAGCATTTCAACGGAATGGCGCCGGGTTTTGAATTTGGAGACGGGATTTAACCCGTTTTAATCAATGCGCCGCCATAATTTAATTGGCGCCACGCTTCATACACCACTACGGAGACGGCATTCGACAGATTCATGCTACGGCTGTCAGGTCGCATAGGAATGCGGATTTTCTGTCTGGCAGGGAGCGCGTTTAAAATACGGTCAGGCAATCCCCGTGTTTCTGGTCCAAAAACCAGGTAATCCTCTGTCTGGTAGCCCACATCACTGTGCGCAGGTGTTCCCTTGGTGGTTAAAGCAAACAGACGTTCGGGAGCTTCTGCCTCAACAAACGTCTCATAGCTGGCATGATGCTGTATCGCCGTAAACTCATGGTAATCAAGGCCAGCCCTGCGCAGACGTTTATCATCCCACGTAAAGCCCAGCGGCTCTATAAGATGGAGCCGGAAACCAGTATTAGCACAAAGGCGAATAATATTACCCGTATTAGGCGGAATCTCGGGTTCAAATAAAACGATATTCAACATTGTCTGCGGCCCTTAATAACAAGTGCCGCAGCATAGCAAAGATCAGCTGGTGCTGGTATAGAGCGGTAGCCATATTGTCAGCCGTAAGCCACCTAGCGGACTGTCATCAGCTTTAACCCATCCATGATGCTGTTGAATGGCGGTTTCGACGATTGCCAGCCCCAGGCCGGTCCCCCCAGACTCACGGTCGCGTGCTTCATCTGTTCGATAAAAAGGCCGAAAAATTTGTTCGCGATCTTCAGTGCTGACGCCAGGACCATCATCATCGACATGGACGGTAATTCCCCGCTTATCGACCGAGAAACTCACCATGATTTTCGAGTAGGAATAACGAAGGGCATTGCGAACAATGTTTTCAAGGGCGCTGTCCAGTGCGCTGGGGTTGCCGTACAAGGGCCATGGGCCCGGTGGATAGGGTATATCAAGCGTTTTTCCCATCTGCTCTGCCTCAAACTGTGCATCGTCCAACACGCCTGACCACAGTTGGCTGGCTTTCATGGCTTCACTGACCAACGCATTCTTATGCTGTGTACGGGACAGCACCAGCAAATCGTTAATCATGCCGTCCAGGCGCAGGGCTTCCATTTCTATACGCTGTAGCTCTTTTCCTTCGCCCTGACGACGTCGCATCAGTGCGGTTGCAAGCTGCAGACGAGTGAGTGGGGTACGTAATTCGTGAGAGATATCAGAAAGTAAACGCTGTTGGCTGGTCATCATCCTTTCCAGGGCGCTGACCATTTGATTAAAACTGGCACCTGCAGCCAGAAATTCCTGTGGACCAGACTCCAGTTCCGGTCTTTGTCGCAAATTACCTGCGGCGACGTCATCCGCTGCGTGTTTCAGCTTGCGTGCAGGTTTCGCCAGACTCCATGCCAGCCAAAGCAATAATGGAGAACTAATTAGCATGGTCACCACAAGTAACAGCAAAGGACGATCAAACAGTAGGTTGATAAAGTCCAGCTGCGTGCTGCCAGCAGGTCGGATTAAATAGAGCTGATAATTATCTTCCCCGTCGCGAACGGAGAATGGGCCGAGCATTTCTGTTCTGCCGTATTTCTTTTTCTTCGGGTGATTGGCATTGTCGGACTGGCCGATAAAATTACGAATCACCTGCATTTCATTATGTTGTGCGCCAATTACCCGACCTTCACTGGTCACCAGCAACAAACGCTGGCCGGGTGGTGCCCATTTATCGATGACCCGGAACAACCTGCGCCACCACATCAAGTCATTGGGGGGGGTCTGAATGAGCTCGGCCTCGATGTGTTGCTCAATCATTATTCCCTGACGCTGCTCATTATCCTGAAGCGGCGTCATTTGACGTGTATCCAGTTTAGGTAGCATTAAAACCAGCATCAGCACCAGTGCCAGAGTCAGCCAGAAAATGGCGAAGATGCGGGTGGTCAGGCTTGAAATCATGTTGCGGAAACCATTAGATAGCCTCGCCCTCGCAGGGTTTTAAACCAGGGGTGGCCATCCTTGCGATCTGGAAGTTTACGGCGTAGATTGGATATATGCATATCGATTGCGCGATCGAACGGCGTCAGGCGTTTGCCTAAAACTTCCTGACTCAGGTGCTCACGTGATACAACTTGCCCCAGATGCTGTGCCAGTAAATAAAGCAGCGTGAATTCCGTCCCAGTGAGATCCAGCGCGATGTCATCAAAACTTGCTTCCTGACGGCCCGGATTCAGACGTAAGTGATCGACTTCCAAAGTGGGCGAGCTGTTATCATGCTGTTGCTGTTCGCTCCAGTTTGAACGGCGTAAAATTGCGCGTATTCTGGCAACCAGCTCACGGTCGTTAAACGGTTTGGGTAAATAGTCATCTGCCCCGAGTTCAAGCCCCAGAACACGATCCAGTTCGCTACCCCGTGCAGTCAACATAATCACTGGTGTCTGGTGGTGCTGTCGCAGTTCCTTCAGGGTGTCGATGCCATTTTTCTTTGGCATCATGACATCCAGTAAAAGCAGATCAATCGAATTGTCCAGTAGCCCCAGTGCCTGCTCGCCATCACCGGCGACTAATACGTTGAAGCCCTCCATTTCAAGCAATTCTTTCAATAGCGAAGTCAATTCGCGGTCATCGTCAACCAACAGGATTTTATTCATTTTTATTGCCCTCCGCAGGCAAAATACCGTGAACGAATGCTGTCAATCCATGACTTTACGTAGTTTTACACCGCCTGACGCATGTTTTCAGCGGTCTCCGTAGACTGGCTTTCGTTGAATCGACGTATGGAAACCAAACCGGGAGTGAACGATGCGCATAGTTACCGCCGTCGTTGTGTTACCCACACTGATGATAAACTTTTCTGCTGCATGGGCCACAAAAGTGACAATGACTGACCAGATGCATCCTGAAGAGATGATGTCACACAGCGTGACACAGACTCCACAGACTCTCATGTTTGATGGAATCAATCTTTCTGAACAGCAGCGTCAACAAATGCGGGATTTAATGCAACAGGCGCGTCATCGGCGGTCTCCTATAAATATTAACGATTTAGAATCTCTGCACGACATTATTATTGCAGATAAATTCAATGAAGTGGCATATAAAGCAAGGTTAGATCTCATTGCAATAAAAGAAATTGACCGACAGGTCGAAATAGCACGAGTACGCAATCAGATGTATCACTTGCTAACACAAACGCAGCAGGACGCCTTAAACGAGCGACATCAGCAGCGCATTAATGAAATGCGCAAGTTAACCGATATGCAGCCGGATTCACCGCTGCACGAAGTGCATAGTAGTCAGTAACATAACAACTGTTTTCCTTGCCATAGACACCACCATCCCTGTCTTCCCACTTATAATGAGTTTTTTACCCATCATTTAATTTTCAATTTAAGCCAATAGCTATTTAGCGCCTGTCTCAACAGGACTTTATTCCAGACAATAAGACCACAGGAAAAATGCAACAGGGTCCCGTCATTCTCAGACGTCTTTTCCCGTCGGGTCAGGGGCCGGCGAAACCGGTTCATCCGGCTGTGCATCCTCCCGACGACCCGGTTACATCCCCCTTCACCCAGAGGTTTTTTCCTGAAATCCAGTATACTGACTGTTCTGCATATAATGGAGTCAGGCATGGAACAACATTATGCGCGACGGGTTAATTCAGCTGCACTGGCGGCAACCACGCTGGCGTCAGTATTGCTGTTGATAAAGGTTTTTGCCTGGTGGTACACAGGTTCCGTCAGCCTGTTGGCAGCACTGGTGGATTCACTTGTAGATGTTGCGGCTTCGCTGACTAATCTGCTGGTGGTGCGTTATTCTCTTCAACCTGCGGACGATGAACACACCTTTGGCCATGGTAAAGCGGAATCTCTCGCAGCGCTGGCGCAAAGCATGTTTATTTCCGGTTCGGCATTCTTTCTTTTTCTGACTGGTATACAGCACTTTGCCACGCCCATGGAGATGCGCGCTCCGTTGATTGGCGTGATGGTAACCCTTATTGCTCTGTTTTCAACCCTGATACTGGTGACTTTTCAGCGCTGGGTTGTTCGGCATACCCACAGTCAGGCCGTTCGCGCTGATATGCTGCATTATCAGTCAGACGTGATAATGAATGGCGCGATTCTGGTGGCGCTGGTCCTCAGCTGGTATGGCTTCCGGCGTGCTGATGCGTTTTTTGCATTGGGCATTGGCGTCTGGATACTCTACAGTGCATTGAGAATGGGCTATGACGCTGTCCAGTCGCTGCTTGACAGAGCGCTGCCAGAGGACGATCGGCGAGAAATTAACGCTATTGTTTCCAGCTGGCCGGGTGTACGGGGTGTGCACGACATCCGTACTCGTCAGTC
Organism: Erwinia tracheiphila; assembly: GCF_021365465.1. NCBI lineage: Bacteria > Pseudomonadati > Pseudomonadota > Gammaproteobacteria > Enterobacterales > Erwiniaceae > Erwinia > Erwinia tracheiphila. Next base: position 4,646,155 of record NZ_CP089932.1, on the reverse strand, counting down.
TGGCCCAACCCGCTTTATTCAGCTTCATCTGGAATTGGATGATGACTTACCGTTGCTTTATGCACACCGCATTGCTACAGAGGTTGAGCTGGCGTTGCTGGCGGGGTTTCCCGGTGCAGATATCACAATCCACCAGGATCCTTGCTCAGTCGTTCCCGAACAGCATCATATGCGTTAAGATTCTCACTCAAATACGCCCCATGCACCCTGGCCTGTCAGAGGGTGAGTTGGCAGGGAAGAATTGCAGGTTGATCGCTGACCTGAATCAATTCAGCTCACAGACATTGATATAGTATAGCCAGCATCAATCAGGAAAATTGCCCACGTCTGTTGCTTCCCCCTGCGGCGTTCAGAATTTTTATATTTGCATTAACAAGTTCAGAGGTTGTCATGATTAGAAAAATCGGTGTACTGACAAGTGGCGGTGACGCACCCGGCATGAATGCAGCCATCCGGGGAGTTGTTCGCGCAGCGTTGAGTGAAAACCTGGAAGTTTTTGGCATTTATGATGGTTACATGGGCCTGTATGAAGACCGCATGGTGAATCTGGACCGATACAGCGTATCGGATATGATTAACCGGGGTGGCACTTTTCTTGGCTCTGCCCGTTTTCCTGAGTTTCGTGAAGAATCGGTTCGTGCGGTTGCCATTGAGAACATGAAAAAGCGTGGCATTGATGCGCTGGTGGTCATTGGTGGCGATGGTTCTTATATGGGCGCTAAACGTCTGACTGAGATGGGATTCCCCTGTATCGGCTTGCCAGGCACCATAGACAACGATGTTGCGGGTACAGATTACACCATCGGTTACTTCACCGCGCTGGAAACGGTGGTGGAAGCAATAGACCGTCTGCGCGACACCTCCTCTTCCCATCAGCGTATCTCTATTGTGGAAGTGATGGGGCGCTACTGTGGCGATTTGACGCTGGCTGCAGCCATCGCCGGTGGCTGTGAATTTATTGTGTTGCCTGAAATTCCTTATACTCGTGAAGAGCTGGTTGAAGAAATCAAAGCGGGCATCGCGAAAGGCAAAAAACACGCAATTGTGGCAATAACTGAACATATTTGCGACATCGACGAACTGGCCAAATTTATCGAGTCCGAGACGAAACGAGAGACGCGCGCCACGGTATTGGGCCATATCCAGCGAGGCGGTGCGCCGGTAGCTTATGATCGTATTCTGGCTTCCCGCATGGGTGCCTACTCCATTGAACTGTTGTTACAGGGCTATGGTGGACGCTGTGTCGGTATACAAAATGAAAAAATGGTGCACCACGACATCATTGATGCCATCGAAAACATGAAGCGACCATTTAAAGGCGACTGGTTAGAAACGGCTAAAAAACTTTATTAAGATAAATCAAGGCACTGAAGCACAGTGCCTTTTTTGATCCCTGCATGAACACCACCTCCTGTGGAGGTGGTCAGCAATAAGTTGGCTCTGCCAGTCATGCTACTCATGGGAAAATCCGAATCTGTTGTCCCCATAACTGCCAGGGATTTAACCATGAGCAGATTCCAGAAAGCATCTCATGTGCTCTGGTGTTGTCAATATCATATCGTATGGACACCCAGGTACCGGTTTCGCATCCTCAGGAACAATGTTGGTAAAGAGGTCTGTAAGCAGATAAGGATCTCAGGTGAGCAGCCCGGGATAGAAGTAGTGGAGCTGAATGTCCAGACAGACCATGTCCCTTTGCGGGTAAAAGTGCCTCCACGGCTTTCGATTTCCCATGTAACAGGCGACTTAAAGGGTAAAACAGCCCTTCGATTGTTCAGTAAATTTCCCTGCCTGCGTAAGAACAAGCAGTGGGGGAATGATTTTTGGGCAAGAGGTTATTGTGTCGATACCGTAGGTATAAACGAAGAAATGATAATAAAGTACGTGAAGTATCAGGAAAAACATGAAGTTGAAGAGAGCCAGCTTCCACTGAAAGAAGTGTGAAGGGAAGGCTCTCTGAGTCTGGACTTAGTGCGCCCCTGTGGGGCGAAATCAATGCCACCTGCTATGCAGGTGGTTTTTTACGCAGAAAGTTATTCCATTTAGCTATTAACTCTTTCTTTTAATTCTTTAAAACGTAAAAGAGTTTGTGTCACGCTTCCAGAATAAAATATTTGGAGCGTACGCAAGATGAATAAGTGGCGTGTAGGATTTATCCTTTTGCTGGTATCGACCAGCGTCTTTGCAAAAGACATTCAGTTGTTAAACGTGTCTTATGATCCAACGCGTGAGTTCTATGAGCAATATAACAAAGTGTTCAGTGCGCACTATAAGCAGGAAACCGGAGACAACGTGGTTATCCGCCAGTCGCATGGTGGTTCAGGTAAGCAGGCGACCTCGGTTATTAATGGCATCCGCGCCGACGTGGTGACGCTGGCACTACAATCTGATGTCGATGCAATTGCTGACCGGGGCCGTATCGATAAAAACTGGATAAAGCGCTTACCTGACAACTCCGCGCCTTATACATCCACTATCGTATTCCTTGTTCGCAAGGGAAATCCTAAGCAGATACATGACTGGCAGGATCTGACGAAGCCCGGCGTGTCTGTCATCACGCCTAATCCTAAAACCTCAGGTGGCGCACGTTGGAACTATCTGGCTGCATGGGGCTGGGCGCTGGATAAAAACAACGGTGATGCAGCCAAAGCGCAGACCTATATCAAAGCATTGTTCAAAAATGTAGAAGTTCAGGATTCCGGCGCACGAGCGGCCACCAATACATTTGTTGAACGTGGGATTGGCGACGTGCTGATTGCCTGGGAAAACGAAGCTTATCTGGCAGCTAACAAACTTGGTAAAGATCGGTTTGAAATTGTCACACCGGGCGAATCCATTCTTGCAGAACCGACCGTCTCGGTTGTTGATAAGGTCGTGGACGAGCGTGCCACCCGCAGCGTGGCCGAAGCCTACCTCAAGTATCTGTATTCGCCCGAGGGGCAGGAGATTGCTGCCAAAAATTATTATCGTCCTCGGGATCCGGTGGTGGCGAAGAAATATGCCAGCACGTTCTCACCGCTCAAGCTTTTTACGATTGACGATCCTAAATTTGGTGGCTGGAATAAAGCCCAAAAAACACACTTCGCCGATGGTGGTATTTACGACCAGGTTATGCAGCGTTAAATAATCCCGTCTCAACGTAAGCCGGATTTATACGCTGGTTTAGACTCTGTCCCAAAAAGCGCCATCGTATAATGCATCCCGGTCATATCTGAGGGCAAAGTATGGCAGGCGGTAAAGGGCAGATTAGCGATGAACTCCGGGACAAAATGGCCCCGCTTATCCCGGAACACAAAACCCGCCATCCTCCGGGTACGCGCCGAAAACGTGTTGATAATCGGGCCGCAATGAACGCCATTTTCTTCGTCCCCAGCACAGCCTGTCAGTGGAATGCACTCAATGCCACAGGGATAGGTTCATCAGCTTCTGCGCCCCGGCGCTTCCGGGAACGGAGAGACGCAGGTGTCTTCGGGCGTTTCTGGCAGAACGGATTACTGGCCTGTGAGCACCCGGACGGCACGGACTGCTCATGGTTGTCGGTGGATGGCGGTATGACAACATCACCGCTGTCCGGGACAAAAAACAGGACGCTACCCCACGGACACAGGGACACAGGGACACAGGGACACAGGGAAACAGGGAAACAGGGAAACAGGGAAACAGGGCGTAAAGCCCAGTCTGATGACAGACGCCGGCGGGCTTCCTCTGCCACGGGTCGTCGCAGCAGCAGACAGGCATGACATCAAACTGGTGGCGGACACACCCGGTGCTTTTCAGACGGGATGCCCGGGGCAAAAACCCGGACTCTGCCCGGACAAAGGCGACGGAGCGCCCGGGCAAAACAGACCGGTTGGGCCGTCGTGACGAGCCTTATATCCCGCCCCGTAAAGAGGAATATGAGGCCAGCAAAACCACGAGCTTCAGGGTCCGTCGCCGGGCAGTCGGGAGGAGGCACAGCCGGATGAACCGGTTTCGCCGGACCCTGACCCGACGGGGAAAGACGTCTGAGAATGACGGGGCCCTGTTGCATTTTCCTGTGGTCTTATTGTCTGGAATAAAGCCATATTGAGACAGGCTCTTACTGTTTCCTATCAGTTAATTTTTCATTTTTTAACCACTATTTAATTAATCACCAGGATATATTATTTGAAATGATCTTCTATAATGATCAGTTTACATTATGAGCGAATAGAGCTTAGAGGTTTCAGACATGCAGGGGCAAAGGCATACCCTCATCGCAGTGGCATTGGTTGGGGTTGTGGTGACAGCGGGCTGTGCTTCTGTTGTGTTGGGTCATAAACCCAGCGCAGGTGCGTTATGGAACATCGTTAGTCAGAAATGTGTACCAAATCAACAAAAAAATAACAATCCAACACCGTGCCGTATCGTCGATCTTCGCTATGATTACGTGGTGCTGAAAGATCAAATCGGTCCATTGCAATTTCTGCTGATCCCGGTTGAAAAAATCACCGGGATTGAAGATCAAAAGTTACTTCATCCTGCTACCCCTAATTTCTTTGCCGAAGCTTGGCGTTCTCGTCATTACATGACGGAGAAACGCGGCCAGCCGATCAATGACAGCGCCGTATCCTTAGCGGTTAATTCGCTACGTGGTCGAACACAAGACCAGCTGCATATTCATATTTCCTGCCTGCGTCCGGATATTCGCCGCCATCTGGACACGCTGGCTTCAACATTAAACAGCAAATGGCAGTTTGCACAACTGGGAGAACATCAGTACCAGGTTCGCACCCTCACGGGCGACGAGATGCAAAAGAGCAGCCCGTTTATCCATGTTGCTAACGAGCTGCCCGGCGCACGGGAAGAGATGTACAAATATGGGATCGCGGTTGCTTCATTACCGGATGGGCGTCGTGCCATCATGGTTATTAAGCGTAATCTGTTGCTGCTGAACCGAGGTTCTGCGGAAGAGCTACAGGACCACAGTTGCAGCATCCTTAAATCATAATGCCGGGTGTTTAGTGGTGGCTGGCCTGATCGGTTTGTCGTCTGAATAGCGTGCGGTAGCAATCCATGCCGCACAAAACAGCGTCAGGCGGGCGAAGAAATAGAAAAAAGCCATTAGCCCAAGTACCGATCCAAAAGCCGCGCCAGAAGGTGAAGAGGCCAGTTTGGGGAGCGTCAGCGTCATAATAAACTTGATGACTTCGAAACCTATTGCGGCAAGCAGTGTGCCACGAAAGAGTGCTTTCTTACGCGGTTTGTGGTGGGGCAATATCCAGAAAATCCACAGGAACAGTAAGTAATTAGCCATAATTGATATGGATAGTGCGATGAGTGTCATCACCGGTCGTAGCCACTCAATACCTTCCAAACCCAGCGCCTGTACGATGGTCGCCTGAGCTGCTCCGGCAATGGAGGTCAGCGAAAGCGTCACTATCAGTGCGATGACCAGACCAGTAAGCGAAATAAAATCCCGTGAGTACTTAAACCAGACTTTCTCCTGATCCTGTTTATTACGTTCCCAGACGTCACGTGATTGCGCGAGAATGGCTTCGCGCAAATTGCCCATCCAGCTGATCCCGGAATAAAGGGCAATAAGCAGGCCAGTGAGACCAACAGTGGTGCGCTGCTCAATGGCTGTTTTCACCGTATTTTTAAGTGTTGTAGCCAGCGTTGGATCGCTGATGCTGTTGACGATCTTATTGATCAGCTCCGTCAGTAGATCCTGGTCAGATGCGAGCACAAACCCGACTGCAGCAAAAGAAACCATGAGAATTGGAATGAGTGAAAGAAAGGAGAAATAAGTGATTGCGGCGCCAAACTGGCTTCCCAGACGGTCATTAAAACGTTCGCCTGCACGAATAAAATGCGCCACCGCATGGATTGCCTGAAATCGGGCAATCAGTTTTGAAAAACGACCGATGGACTTGTCTATGATCTGATTGCCGGTCCTGATATCAATAAGCGGTTTTTCGTCCGGATGCGGAGTGGGGGGCCGTTTAGTTTCTGTCATGTGTACTAGCTCAGACCTGATCTGACAGTTACCGGTTATTTATACAGGTGTCTGTCAGATTACATCTGGTTCAGATTTTTTTCTGCCCAGACTCGTTTACCATCAAGTAACGTGGCCATTGGCGTACGCCCGCAGCACATTTTTCCCTGATGAGTTCGCTCATTATTGTAATGCCACAACCAGTTGTCCAGATCCGTTTGCAGGCTCTCCAGGTCTTCGTATAACTTCTTACGGAACGTAACCTGATAAAAATCCTGCAAAATAGTTTTATGGAAGCGCTCGCAGATGCCGTTCGTCTGCGGAGACATCGCCTTCGTTTTTGTATGGTCGATATCGTTGATGGCCAGATACAGCTGGTAATCATGCTGCTCCACCTTACCACAGTACTCCGTTCCCCTGTCGGTCAGGATCCTCAGCATCGGCAGTCCCTGAGCCTCGTAGAACGGCAGTACGCGATCATTGAGCAGGTCTGCGGCGGTGATCGGCGTTTTACTCGTATACAGCTTGCAGTGTGCCACTTTCGAGTACGTATCCACGAACGTCTGCTGGTAGATACGACCCACACCTTTCAGATTGCCCACGTAGAAGGTGTCCTGCGACCCGAGATAACCCGGGTGAGCAGTTTCGATTTCTCCGCTGGCCTCGTCATCGTGGGCCTTCTTCTCCAGCGCTGCGATTTGAGCGTCGGTAAGCACGATGCCTTCTCTGGCGACCTTTTCCTCAAGTGCCTTCAGGCGTTTACGGAAGTTCTCCAGGTCGTGCCGTTGCCAGATGGAGCGCACGCCGCTACCGGAGATAAACACGCCTTTTTTACGCAGCTCATTACTGGTCCGGTGTTGCCCGTGGGCCGGGAACTCAACGGCATATTCAACAACAGCGCGTTCAGTGGCTTCGTCGGCGCGGTTCTTCAGGTTGGGGACGCGGCGGTTCTGGTTAATCAGCGCATCGATGCCGCCTTCAGCAGCCAGTTCCTGATAACGGTAAAACGTGTCGCGTGACACGCCCATGATCTTGCAGGCTTTTGATACGTTACCGAGTTCTTCGGCGAGATTGAGCAGGCCGGCTTTGTGTTTGATGATGGGATTGTTAGTATGAATCATGAGAGTTACCTCGCGTTTTGTTTAAGGATTAGACACCCATATCAAAACCGGTAACTCTCAACCTTTCAAGGTCCAGTGTCAGATCAAGTCGCGACTAATACATGTCATGCAACCTTCCTGGATTTGTTTTGTAAAAGAGCATCAATAAATTATAACCTGCCGCTCCACATGTGTAGCATTGCATGGCCAGTCAATTAAATTTTTCATGCCATTCAGCACGCTCACCGTCTGTCGACCGATCCGCACGCTGTCTGCGTCCCGCGTAACGCTTAAGCGTCCGGCGCGTTGCAGCCGTGTTCCCTGGCGGACACGATAATCATGTTTGATCCCCCAGGCTTCCAGATAGCGCACCAGACAGGCATTGGCGCTGCCTGTTACCGGATCTTCAATAAGCGCATCTTTTTCGGTGAACAGCCCACGAACTTCGTACTGTTCATCGGCATCCTGAAGTGGCCCAAATGGCATCACGTCATTGACATGTACCTTGCGAACCAGCCGTTCGAATTCCACGACGTTGGGCTTGACGTATAGGAAATTGAAACTATTTCTGCGCTGGAATGAACTGACTAAAATTCAACCATCATTAGATTCGTATGCTGCAGGGTCTGTCTGCTCCCCGCAACCTGGTGAAGATTTGTGCTTTTCCAGGTTGTTTTTCAGGCTGCCAGCGTGCGCGAAGCGGATCTTCCCTGCATCAGTCCGGGATGTACCTCATCAGGCTTATCTCCCGCGCGTGGATTTTCAGCCCTGCACATTCAGACCCGTAACCGCACGGTGGTACGCCATTCGCCCGCCGCACAGCACACATTCGAACGGGTCTCGCCGCAGGAACTGCTTACTCATCTGCGCGTAGCACACCTTTGCCACCGGCTCCGGCTTTTCCATCCCCGGCGCGCTGCAGACCACCGGCAGCTTTTCTCCGCACACCCTGTTGGCCAGAAAACCAAAATAGCGCACCATCCGGAAGAACTTCTCCGGGATGTGCTGTTTCAGCCGTGCCACTATGTCACGCCGCGTCAGCGTTTCCGTCGCCTGCTCACCGGTGTTGTGGTCATGGTGGCGGAAGCTCAGCGTGGCTCCGCCGGCGTAGTGCGCCAGCCGGGAGCCCGCTACAGGCGGTTCTTTCAGGTGGCGGCCCGGGTATTTCACGGTGTTTTTGCCACCGGCCGTCTTTTTTGACATGTACACGTGCCAGTAATCGCCTCCGGCGGTCAGCACCAGGCTGTGCCACTGTGATTCGGTGGTGATGTGGCTCAGGGAAGGCGGCAGCGCAACGCCTTCATACCAGACGTCCGGCAACAGCTGCCAGATATTCCACATCCATCGGGCGCGCATGGCATCCTTACGGAAGCTGATTTTTTTCCACTTTCCGTGCTCGTTGATACCGCCGCAGGTGACGGAGACGTGCACATGGGGATGCCAGTTGAGTCGCCGGCCGTACGTATGGATGGCGCAGAAGATAGCGATATCCCGCCCGCGTTTTCCGGCAGCAAACAGCAGGTTATCGACGGCCAGCCGGCAGAGGTCGTTGAGCAGCCCGCGGTTAACCTCAAGCAGGGGCCACAGCGAATCGGGGAGGGTGAAGACGAGATGTATCCAGTCGCAGTCCGGCAGACGGTTAAGCCGGGCGGCAATCCACAGGACGGTGGCCTTTTTCCCGCAGGAGGGGCAGGCCCGGCTGTGGCAGGCGTTGGTGATGTATCTGACATGCCGGCACCCGGGATTATCGCAGCCATATTCCTTCACGCCGTTGATGCGGGTGCCGCAGGCGAGCATTTTGGTGACGGCCCCGACCTCGATATCACACAGCCCGCCGGCATCCAGGAAGGAGGTCCAGCACGGGTTGGCCGTAAAGAGTTTTTTAAGTGGTCGCGGGGTAAAACCGGACAGCACGGGACAGATTGAGCTTCAGTTGTCTGCAGACGGGCAAGCGCGGCGGTGTCGCCCCGGCGCTCCAGTATAGACCTGGCGACCATAACAGGCGGCGGGTCCATGGGTTTGAGCATCTTCATCCAGTCCCATTCACGCTGAGAGAGCTTATCGGCGGCAACGGAGAGCAGGATGGTATCGATGCTTTTACGGGTCATCATGGGGAAGGCTCTGAGCAAAATATGTAGTCAGATCATACATATCTCACTCAGCGTATGGTAACTACGGGCCTGGCAGACGGTCATGTTTTTCAATTTGCAGCCGTCAGGCTGTCCTGTTCACCGCCAGTACCGCTGGCTGATTTCATTGGAATCAGTAACCAGCCGATGCCCATATCTGCGACCATTATCGGCAGGTCAGAGTCCAGCTCATCGCTATTCAATGCACTGTTCGGGGGCATATCATTAAATTGAGTGAGCCCGGCATCTGGTACAGCAAAGGCTAAGGTGTTGTTAGCAGAAATCCGTACGCTCACCAGACCATGTGCACACTGCTGAATGATTTTACCGGAGCGCTGCAAAGAAATTCCGTCTTCCAGCAAGGCATGAGCGGTGTCCAATGTTGGATGCCCCGCGAAAGGTAATTCAAGTTCAGGAGTAAGAATTCGTACCCGATAGTCAGCGGTGGGGTCGTTGGCGATAGCACAAAGGTGATTTCCGATAAATTGGTCCAGCGTGCAATGGCTTTCATTTGTTCATCGCTTAAGTCATCAGCATCAAGCACTACCGCCAGCGGGTTACCGTTTAGCGGGGAAGAGGTGAAAACATTTACTTGCTTGAAACCACGTAATCGCGTCATTGTGAGTATCCTTGCCATGGTCCGTTGCAATGGGTTTAAGTATTGATAACCTTAGCCTGAAAAAAGTGACAACCTTATGCTAAAGATATTAGGACGAGATTCATCAATCAACGTCAGAAAAGTATTGTGGCTGTGCGAGGAACTGGATATTACCTATCGGCGCGATGACTGGGGTGACGGCTTTAAATCACCTCAGGAAGTCGCATTTAAAGCCATGACCCCTAATGCGCTCATCCCGGTTATCCTGGAGGATGATTTTGTCTTATGGGAGTTCAACGCAATTATCCGTTATCTGGCTAATGCGCATGGTGGTGGCTGGCTTTATCCCGAGCAGCCACGCGCCCGTGCACCAGTCGATCAGTGGATTGGTGGACAGGCGACTCCTCGGCGACCAGGTTCCGCAGTGGATCGCCTCTGCCAGTGTGCTGCCAGCTGTTGATAGCGTGTGGATTCCTGTAGTTCGTTGATGGACACAATTGCTCCCTGAGGTAATGGGACAATATTTAAAAATACATTTTTGTATCCATGACAGTAGTGAATTTCTGAATCTGTTTCCATCGCTGTGCAACCTGTATTATGTCACGGTCATGTCCATTACACCTGGCCCTGACAATCTGATGCTGGCAACCTCGGGCGTTAATTTTGGTATGCGGCGAACTTTGCCTGTGGTGATGGGCGTTTTGTTCGGTTGTGCGATTCAAACCGCTATTGCGGGCCTGATGTTGGATGTGCTGCTTCAGTGGATGAGTGCGGTTCGGCTACCGCTGGCGCTGTTGGGATGTACTTATTTACTGTGGCTGTCATGGAAAATTTTCCGTTCAGGCGCACCTGAGATGCAGGGCAAAGCCCCACCCATGACCATGCTGGGCGGAATATTATTCCAGGCTGTTAACCCTAAAGCCTGGTTGATAGCAATCAATGTTGCGCTGATGTATAACTCAAACAATGGCATTCTGACGGTCGCGTTGGGTTTTATGGCGCTTAATTTACCTTGCATTATAGTCTGGGCGGTGATGGGGATCGGATGGGGCGTCATTTACAGCTACCCTGGAAATTGCGGGCGTTTAATACCTGTATGGCATTGTAGCTGGTCGACACCACGCTGTGGACGCAGGGGGAAATGGCCTGGAAGCAAGAAAGGGTGATGACTATCCGACCTTTCTTGCATCAGCCTGCCGAAGGCTATTTACCGATAACGGCCTCGCGATCGTCTGAATTTTCATCATTTGCAGCAGAAGATGGCGTATAGTCAAGTTGCAGAATACGGCTGGTTTCTGCCAGCTCGTGCTCGGTCGCCGCGATATTACCGTTAAGCTTCTGGTCATAGGAGGGAATAATAGCTTTCAACTTTTGCTGCCATTCCGTGCTGTGGAATTTATCCTTAAACACTTTATTCATCAGATCAAGCATGATGGGCGCTGCGGTTGACGCACCCGGAGAGGCACCCAGCAGTGCAGAAACCGTGCCATCCTCAGAGGTCACTACTTCCGTTCCCAGCTTAAGCACGCCGCCTTTTTTCTCATCTTTTTTAATGATCTGCACCCGTTGTCCGGCTTTTACCCGCCGCCAGTCTTCTTTTCGCGCTTCAGGAAAATATTCCTGCAACGCTTTAAGCCGCGCGTCATCGGTCAGCATCATCTGGCCCACCAGATATTTTATTAAATCAATGTTGCCCAGGCCAACGTGCATCATTGGCATCAGATTGGTCGGCGTGATAGAACCAAACATGTCCCACAACGATCCCTGCTTTAAAAAGCGGGTAGAGAAAGTGGCGAAAGGCCCAAACAGCAGCACTTGTTTACCGTCCAGCATCCGGGTATCCAGATGAGGCACCGACATGGGCGGCGCGCCGACCGAGGCTTTGCCATATACTTTCGCCATATGGCGCGAAACCACCTGCGGATTATCGGTAACCAAAAATTCGCCACCGACAGGGAAACCGGCATAATTTTTCGCTTCCGGGATGCCTGTGCCCTGCAACAGCGTTAGCGCTGCGCCACCAGCACCGATAAAAATATATTTTGCCTGCAGTAATTTTTCATTACCGTTATTTTTCAGGTCAGCAAGAATGACGTTCCAGCTACCGTCCTGATTGCGTTTGAAACGACGTACTTCGTGGCGGGTTTGCAACGTGAAGCGTGAAGTGTTCTGCAGGGAGGCAATCAGCTGGCGGGTGATGTCGCCAAAATTGACGTCAGTTCCTGAGGAAATGCGGGTGGCGGCAACGCGCTGATCGGCATCACGGCCTTCCATCATGAGCGGCACCCATTTTCTGATTTGCTCAGTATCTTCAGAGTATTCCATTCCCCGGAACAGGGTGCTTTTTTGTAAGGCACTGAAACGTTTTTTCAGAAAGCGAATATTCTCGTCGCCCCAGACGAAACTCATGTGCGGCACGCTTTTAATAAAGCTGTGCGGGGTGTGTAACATTCCTCTTTGTACCTGATGCGCCCAGAACTGCCTGGAAAGCTGAAAGGCTTCATTGATATTGATGGCTTTTTGAATATCAACGCTACCATCGCTCTTTTCAGGGGTATAGTTCATTTCTGCCAGGGCGGCATGTCCCGTGCCTGCATTATTCCAGCCGTCAGAACTTTCCCCGGCAACATCCTCAAGGCGCTCAACCATGCTGATGTGCCAGCCTGGCTCCAGCTCCTGTAAGTAAGCGCCAAGCGTTGCGCTCATAATACCGCCGCCGATCAAAAGCACATCGACGTCATTTTTCTGATCCTGTACGGAGGTCGGGGTAAGGCTTTCGGCTGATTTTCGCATGGAGCGACATCTCCATATGTTGACGAATCAACATGTTAAACAGGTTGTACAGCCTGGTTCTCAGGAGGAATTAGTCAGGCAGTCGGAAAATATACCATTATTATTAGTAAATTAAAAAATTGTTTAAATATTAAAATTTAGAATGAAAAATTAAATAAAATCAGTAAAAGTAATGATGAGGGAGGGTTGTGTTACAAGGTGAGAGATATAGTGTATTTTGATCAATTAGTTACCTCCAATAAGAAGGTGCATCTGGTCTTTTGTAACGGGCAAAGTCGACTGCTGAATCGTGTTTACATGCATCATAAATGATTGCCCTCAGGCCTTTTTAGGTAACGGGTTGTCTGCTCAGTTTTTTGACACCTGAGGTATGAATATTTTCCGCGAGGAATCTGCTTACAGCGCAGCGCCAACGCCGTCTTTATGCGGCAAATCCTGATGATGGACAAGTGTCAAGCGTAACCAGGATAGTGGAAGATGGGTCTGAAAAAAGCATGGTTAAATGGAAAGCGTTAGCGATGAAATGAGGTAAAAGTAACCCTGCACCGTAACCGGTGCAGGGTGCGGACATCAGGCGTTTTTCGCTTTTGCCGCGGCTTTAACAATCACGGCGAAAGCATCGGCTTTCAATGAAGCGCCGCCGACCAGCGCACCATCGATATCCGGCTGTGCAAAAAGCTCGGCAGCATTCTTATCGTTTACGGAACCGCCGTACTGAATAATGACTTGGGCCGCTACGGCTGCGTCTTTTTTCGCAATATGATCGCGAATGAATTTGTGTACCGCCTGTGCCTGTGCTGGCGTGGCTGATTTGCCCGTGCCGATGGCCCAAACTGGCTCATAAGCAATCACTACGCCATTGAATGCGTCGGCACCTTGCGTATTAAGCACGGCATCGATCTGACGGGCGCACACTTTCTCTGTTTTACCGGCTTCGTTTTCTGCTTCGGTTTCACCGATACACAGTACCGGAATCAGGCCCGCTTCTTTTAGCACGGCAAATTTTTTGGCGATCTGCTCATCGCTTTCTTTGTGGTAGGTACGGCGTTCAGAGTGGCCGATGATGATGTACTTCGCGCCGATATCTTTCAGCATTTCAGCTGAGATTTCACCCGTGAAAGCACCAGAGAGATTTACATCAACGTTTTGTGCACCAGGCGCAATACGGCTACCGGAAATGGTGTGTTTAGCCTGATCCAGATAGATAACTGGCGGAGCAATTGCTACATCACAGCCATCAATGTTGCTCAGTTCGGTGCGCAGGTTCGCGATCAGTTCGTTGACCATATGCTTGCTGCCATTAAGCTTCCAGTTACCCATTACTAACGGATGTCGCATTATTTCCTCCACGCTTCGCGCGATACGGTTAAATTAGCCTGCCTGAGCAGCGTTATCAGCCAGACAGTATAGAGGTCAAAACTTCCGAAGGCTTTGCTTTTTGTCATTTCTGCACGGAAGTCAGCCGTTGTTCATGGCCAGTTTAATTGGCTCAATGGCAAAGGTCAGCCCCTTGTCGCCGTTGTCAGCAACCACGTAGCGGACAGCGCCTTCGCTCCGGGAAAAATAACGTTGCCCTTTGCCCGTGTTCAACAAGGCATCGAGCCTTTTCAGGCTTTGTTCTTCATTTAGCGTTGGTTCAAAAAAACGTTCCAGTGCGGCCATATAGGCGCGTGCAATATCGCGAGTGCTTTTTTCTTCCGGTCCGGGGATAGGCAGCCAGGTTATCTGCAATGTTTTAATCTTTCCTGTGCCTGGCTCAAGTGCGGTCGAAGAGTAGATATTTTCGTTGATCTTGCTGGCAGCACGGTTCAAATTACTTTTGTCCTCACGGTTGTCGATCACCCGATATTCTGGGATCGGTAAGGTGGGATTACTGGCATTGTACTTTTCCCGAAATTTACCGATAGTCATATCAAAGGTGGGCGCACCGGGTAAAAGGTAAGGGGCGGTCGCCACAGGTTCAGCCCGTTCCTGCGGAGCGGTCTCTGCCCTGGCAGGTACGGCAGTCAATATGCTGAATGATATCATGCTCGTGAAAAGCGTTTTTTTCATTTTCATCTGCCCTGATCTGTCTGAGTAACGGAAGATTAGAGCGGACATTTGCTGGCAAAGTCAAAGAATGACGTTGTTTCTGGGATAAAAATGACCTTACAAGCGTGGTGTTTTTCATATCGGGGAAGACCTGGGCGGCGCGACCTCTGGGTTTGGCTGGCAATGATGGCCGTGCTGTTTGTGCTGGCGTCCCAGGAGTGGATAAGTGCGCATACTGCCGCATTTTGCGTGGTCAGCCTGCTGTGGCCAACCAGTGCCGTGGTGGTGAAACGCCTTCATGACCGCAATAAGCCAGGCTACTGGGGGTATTTTTACGGATAGCGGCCTGGATGTTGATGGCTGGCAACTGGGAAATGATGCCGGCGAACTGGCAGTGGGTGTCTGGCCGTTTTATCCCCACGTTGATTTTGGTGACGATGATGGTGGAACGCGGCATGTTGCCCGGAACCCGGGGTAATAATCGCTTCGGCACGGCGGGTCAATTATTCCGGTCGAAACACGCCTGATTACCAATAGTGTTCGCTGGTCATATGCCCCGGTTTGCGTTTAAGGTGCTTTCTCATCTGATGCGTATCTTTCAATAGCTGCTGCGTATCCCTGACCATCTGAGGATTACCACATAGCATAATATGGCTCTGCTCTGCTTCAATAGGCAGCCCGACTGCGGCTTCAAGTTCACCGCTGGCAATCAGTGCCGGAACACGTCCGGTAAGCGAACCTGTGGCCTCTTCTCTGCTCACCACCGTCTGAATACGTAACTGGCCGTTATAGCGCTGTTGCAACTGCTGCATAAGCGGCAGATAGCTCAGGTCCTGTGCGTAGCGCGAGGCATGAATCAATACGATGTTTTCAAAGCGCTCCAGGCCTTTTCCTTCCTGTAATATTGACAGATAAGGCCCGATAGCCGTCCCGGTAGCCAGCATCCACAGCGTTTTACAGGGAGGAATTTCATCCAGTACAAAGAAGCCTGTGGACGCTTTGGTGATCGACACCTGCTGGCCGGGTTGTAGCTGGTGCAAAAAGGGGCTGAGTTTTCCTTGCGGCACATTGACGATGTAAAACTCCAGGTACGCATCGCTGGGTGCATTGACAAAGGAGTACGCCCGCTGCACCCGTTTTCCCTCTATTTCCAGCGACAATTTGGCAAACTGGCCAGCGATGAAAGGATCTATGGGGGCAGTGACAATAAGGCTGAATAAACTGTCCGTCCAGTTTTTCACTTCTTTGATGCTTGCATTAATCCATTCGGCCATAACAACTCCTTAGTTAGTTTAGTCGGGCTGGCTGTCTATCTATCTTCGCGACTGTAGCGGCATTTTTCCAGTGGGCTTCGGCTATAAAGTTCATATGGACAAATCGTCGCTGTCTGTCCTCTTCGGTGGTTATGCCAGCTTGTGCGCGTTCTGTCCGCATGAAAAAAGGCATTGCCCGGCGGCTCACAGAATATAGGGGTGCAGGCTGTCATCTTTGCGGTCAAGATAATGCACTGACTGAATGCGACGAATGGTGCGGGATTTGCCGCAGATCAACAGCGTTTCGGTGGTGGCCATATTGCCCTTGCGGGTAATGCCTTTGAGCAAATCGCCACTAGTTATGCCGGTGGCAGAAAAAATAACATTATCGCTACGCGCCATCTCACCCAGTTTAAGCACGTTGCCTGCAGTGATGCCCATTGCGACACAGCGCTGCAGCTCCTGCTCACCTGTCGCTCGATTTTCCGCCGTGTCTCCCTTAACGTGATGGCGGGCCAGCAAACGAGCCTGCATATCGCCATCAAATGCGCGAATCACCGCGGCGGAAACTACGCCTTCCGGTGCGCCGCCAATACCATAAAGCACATCCACTTCACTTTCCGGCATACAGGTCAGAATGGAGGCGGTGACATCGCCATCTGGAATAGCAAAAATGCGCACGCCGAGCTGCTTAAGCTTTGCAAGCACCTCATCATGGCGAGGTTTTGCCAGGATCGTTACGGTTAATTCTGACAGCGGTTTCTGCAATGCTTCAGCGATACGTTGCAGATTATTCCCCAGCGGCAGAGCCAGATCGATCGCACCTTTGGCACCTGGCCCGACGACCAGCTTCTCCATGTACATATCCGGCGCATTGAGAAAACTGCCTTTATGGCCCACGGCCAGCACGGCCAATGCGTTCGCCTGTCCCATCGCCGTCATTCTTGTACCTTCAATTGGGTCAACAGCAATATCAACGCTGTCTCCTTTGCCCGTGCCAACTTTTTCACCGATGTAGAGCATGGGCGCCTCGTCAATTTCCCCCTCGCCAATCACGATCTTACCATCGATATCCACCTTGTTAAGCATGATGCGCATGGCATGAACGGCCGCACCGTCGGCGGCGTTTTTATCACCGCGTCCCAGCCATTTGTAGCCTGCCAACGCTGCTGCTTCTGTTACGCGTGAAAATTCAATAGCGAGTTCTCGTTTCATGATTTGCTCTGGAGTAAAGAGTGGGGCGGGGAGTGTAACACAGTGGGCAAAAGGGAGGAAAAAGCCCGCGATGTCTGGCATCGCGGGAAGAAGCGTTTATTCGTCGTCCTGTTCTTCCCATGCTTTGGCACGGGCAACGGCTTTTTTCCATCCAGCGTAGCGGAAGTTACGTTCGGAACTTTCGATGCCGGGGCGGAATTCACGCTCAATAACAGCTTTTTCACGCACTTCGTCCAGATCCTTCCAGAAGCCCACGGCCAGGCCTGCAAGGTAGGCAGCACCCAATGCGGTCACTTCACGCACTTCCGGGCGCTCAACTCGGGTGCCGAGAATATCGGACTGAAATTGCATCAGGAAGTTATTTGCAACCGCGCCGCCATCAACGCGCAGTGATTGCAGGCGCGTGTTGGCATCATTCTGCATGGCTTCGAGCACATCACGGGTCTGATAGGCGATTGACTCAAGCGTTGCGCGGATAATGTGATTGGCATTGGCTCCACGCGTCAGGCCGAAAATCGCGCCGCGTGCATACGGGTCCCAGTAAGGTGCGCCCAGGCCAGTGAATGCCGGAACGACATAAACGCCGTTGCTGTCTTTTACTTTCATTGAGAAGTATTCAGAATCGGTGGCATCACCGATCAGTTTCATCTCATCGCGTAGCCACTGGATAGAGGCACCACCGATAAATACGGCACCCTCTAGCGCATAGTTCACTTCGCCACGTGGACCGCAGGCAATGGTGGTCAGCAGACCATGGGTTGATGCTACCGCTTCTTTGCCGGTATTCATCAGCATAAAGCAGCCGGTGCCGTAAGTGTTTTTCGCCATGCCGGGCTGCACGCACATCTGACCATAAAGAGCCGCCTGCTGATCGCCGGCAATACCTGCGATAGGAATACGCGTCCCCCCTTTGCCCCCGATGTTAGTCTGGCCATAGACTTGAGAAGAGGATTTGACATCTGGCAGCATTTCGCGAGGAATATTAAGGATATCCAGCATACGCTGGTCCCACCCCAGCTTGTGGATATCAAACATCATGGTGCGAGAGGCATTGGTGTAATCAGTAATGTGAACACGCCCCTGCGTCATTTTCCACACCAGCCAGCAGTCGACCGTACCGAACAGCAGCTCGCCACGTTTGGCACGTTCGCGGGCACCTTCGACGTTATCGAGGATCCACTTCACTTTTGTGCCAGAGAAGTAGGGGTTAATGACCAACCCCGTGGTGTGCTGAATATACTCTTCCAGCCCCTCTTTCTTCAGTTTTGCACAGTGATCAGCGGTGCGCGGGTCCTGCCAGACGATGGCGTTATAAACAGGCTTACCGGTCTCTTTATCCCAGACGATAGTGGTTTCGCGTTGGTTAGTGATCCCGATAGCGGCAATTTCGTCTGAATGAATATCAGCGTGGGCAAGGACTTCAACCAGCGTTGAACTTTGCGATGCCCAGATATCCATGGGATCATGCTCGACCCAGCCGGGTTTCGGATAGATTTGCTGAAATTCACGCTGTGAGACCGCCACAATGTTGGAGTTATGATCCAGGATAACAGCACGAGAGCTGGTGGTACCCTGGTCAAGCGCGACAATATATTTTTTTTCTGTAGTCATAAATCCTTCCTGATGATTCAAAAGGTGAGCTTTTACGCTTTACGCTGTTCAGCATGCGTTATCGTCTTCTTTTCTTTCTTTACTGCCGACATGGCTCCTGGCAAGTTACGGGCGATCAACATACGGTAGCCAAACGCACCCAGGCTGGCACCCACGGTAGGGCCAAAAATGGGTACAAGAAAGTAGGGAATATCACGACCACCGGTAAAGGCAACATTGCCCCAGCCCGCCAGCCATTCAAAAAGTTTGGGTCCGAAATCACGGGCTGGATTCAGTGCAAATCCAGTCAGCGGGCCGGTGGCACCACCAATAATGGCAATCAACAGGCCAACCAGCAGTGGAGCCATCGGACCACGAGGCAGGCCATTGCCATCATCGGTCAATGCCATAATCAGGCCCAGCATCACTGCAGTAATCACCGCTTCTACCAGGAAAGCCTGACCTACGCTAATGTGCGCGTTAGGATAGGTCGAGAAAATGCCGGCCAGTTCAAGGCTTTCCACGCTGCCACGAACGATATGATGCGTCTGTTCATAATCAATAAACAGGTTATGGTAAAGTCCGTAAACCAGAGCGGCGGAACAGAAAGCGCCTGCAACCTGAGCCACAATATAAGGAACGACTTTGCGTGCCTCAAAATTACCGAAAAGGCATAGTGCAATGGTTACTGCTGGGTTCAGATGGGCACCGGAAATGGCGGCGCTCAGATAGATAGCCATTGCAACGGCGATCCCCCAGATAATACTGATTTCCCACAGTCCAAGAACGGCTCCTGCCAATTTTGCTGCGGCGACACAGCCAGCACCAAAGAAAATAATGGTGCCGACTCCCAGGGATTCTGCGATGCATTGCCCTTTGAGCGTGCTGGTTTGTTGAATCATGATGGCGTTTCCTGAAGGCGAGGTTAAATGTTGAACTGCATTTTATTCTCATTCCCTGAGCGGCCCTGATTATATTCACGGGTTGATGTGAATTTATCGTTAGCGAGCATAAACGAGAAATAGCGAAATTAAAACTTGTGGCTTGCGTCAAAAAAATGAGTGTTTTCGCGTATTTTGCCTTTTGTCGACCGTAACGTTAATCATCTTTTTAAGTTTATTTAGATCTTGCTGTTAACAATTTGATTGCTTATCTGGGGGGGGTTGTTACGATTTCCAGGTCTCGACTGAAAATTGTTACAGACTGCCGCCGATACGGGTTCGCTGCTGGACTTGCTGTGTTGGGGTACTTACAATCGGGGCAGCGCTGTTACTCGTGAGAGACCGGTTTTGTGCAGGTTGCAGTATCAACGCTTGCGATTAGGAGAGGTTACAATCATGTCATTTGAAGTATTCGAAAAACTGGAAGCTAAAGTACAGCAGGCGGTTGATACCATTACTCTGCTACAGATGGAAATAGAAGAGTTGAAAGAACAGAACAACAACCTGAATCAGCAGATTCAACAGGCAGCAGGCAACAGCGAATCACTGGTACGTGAGAACCTGGCGCTGAAAGAAGAGCAGCATGTCTGGCAAGAACGACTGCGCGCGCTGCTGGGAAAAATGGAAGAGGTCTGATTGATGCAGACTGAAACAAACGGGTGCCAGCGGCACCCGTTTTGATCCCTGCATGAACACCACCTCCTGTGGAGGTGGTCAGCAATAAGTTGGCTCTGCCAGTCATGCTACTCATGGGAAAATCCGAATCTGTTATCCCCATAACTGCCAGGGATTTAACCATGAGCAGATTCCAGAAAGCATCTCATGTGCTCTGGTGTTGTCAATATCATATCGTATGGACACCCAGGTACCGGTTTCGCATCCTCAGGAACAATGTTGGTAAAGAGGTCTGTAAGCAGATAAGGATCTCAGGTGAGCAGCCCGGGATAGAAGTAGTGTAGCTGAATGTCCAGACAGACCATGTCCATTTGCGGGTAAAAGTGCCTTCACGGCTTTCGATTTCCCATGTAACAGGCGACTTAAAGGGTAAAACAGCCCTTCGATTGTTCAGTAAATTTCCCTGCCTGCGTAAGAACAAGCAGTGGGGGAATGATTTTTGGGCAAGAGGTTATTGTGTCGATACCGTAGGTATAAACGAAGAAATGATAATAACGTACGTGAAGTATCAGGAAAAACATGAAGTTGAAGAGAGCCAGCTTCCACTGAAAGAAGTGTGAAGGGAAGGCTCTCTGAGTCTGGACTTAGTGCGCCCCTGTGGGGCGAAATCAATGCCACCTGCTATGCAGGTGGTTTTTTACTTACTCGATATCGAGTGGGTCTTCGGAAAGAATAATTCCCGTGTTATCAGCATAAAGATGATCGCCAGAGAAAAAGGTCACGCCCCCGAAGTTGACCCGAACGTCGCTTTCGCCAATCCCTTCTCCGGCTGCGCTGACAGGAATCGCAGCAATCGCCTGAATACCAATATCCAGCTCTGCGAGGTCATCAACCTGACGCACGGAGCCGTAAACCACTATGCCTTCCCATTCGTTTTGTAATGCAAGCCGTGCCAGTGAAGCATCAACCAGCGCACGCCGGACAGAGCCGCCGCCGTCAACCAACAGCACGCGGCCTCGTCCGTTTTCCTCAAGCAGATCGTAGAGAAGCCCGTTATCTTCGAAACATTTTACCGTGATGATTTGCCCACCAAATGATGTGCGACCGCCGAAGTTTGAAAAAAGCGGTTCAACAACATTTACATCTTCATGATATATGCCGCAGAGTTCAGAAGTATCATATTTCATAAGAGGGGGTCGTCTGTTTCAGATGATGGGGCAGTATATCGCTTTCTGTCGGGTGTTGGCAAAACCATCATTTGCTAAAAATTGCGATGGGTCAATCATATTGTGTTTAATTGATGGCCAGGCCAATAGCAAAAAGCACATTGACCAGCAGTGCCATTTTAACCGTCGTGGCCAGTACAGGACACATGGCCAGCGCTGTGGGTTGCTGAAGTACGTAGCGGCCCTGACGGAACAGCCACGGGGCGGCCAGCAGGAATAGCCAGCCGGCCATATTAAGTGAGTTTACGATGGCAAATTGCGCAAAGCATAGCATTGAGCCTGTCAGCAGCAGCACATGATAGTAGCGGGCCACGGTTGCTCCCAGGCGCACTGCCAGGGTCAGTTTGCCATTCTGACGATCACACTCAATATCACGCATATTATTTGCATTAAGCACTGCGACAGCCAGTAATCCACAGCCGCTGGCTGGCCACAATAATGCCATTTCAATGCGGTGGGTTTGCAGATAATAGCTGCCCAGTACTCCAAGCCAGCCAAAAAAGATCAGCACTGAGGCATCCCCAAGCCCAAGATAGCCGTAAGGCTTTCTGCCAACCGTGTAGGCGATAGCGGCAAGAATAGCGAGAGCGCCCATTGCAAGAAAGCCAAGCATATCGTTCAGCGACCGGCAGGAGTGAATCACCAACGCAACCCCCGAGACAATGGTGAGTGCAACTGCAATAATCAGTGCAAACCCCATCTGTTTTTGGCTGATCGCGCCTTTCTGCATACCGCGCAAGGGGCCAATACGTTCCGGTGTGTCGCTTCCTTTTGTCGCGTCGCCGTAATCATTCGCAAGATTCGACAGAATTTGCAGCAGTGCGGTGGTAAGCAGAGCCAGCACCGCGACGGACAGCGTGAAATGCCCCTGCCACCATGCCAGAGATGAGCCGGTGATTACCGAAGCACAGGCCAGAGGCAGGGTACGCAATCGCAAGCTTTCCAGCCAGGCGCGTAAGGGGGAGATAACCGGGACGGAGCAGATATTTTCTGTCATGGAATGGTTCCCAGGCCGCAGAGGATAACAATGCCGAAGAGTATAGTCCTCGTGCCTGACAAAGCCTTAATCCACGTCAAGGATCGTTGCACCACCGGGGCCGGTCAGCCATTCACTCTTTGGCGTTAACTAAACAACGAAACCAGCCTGAAGACACGCTTATCAGGGCGTGCAGGACACTGAACTGACAGGCAGAAAGTGTGAAAATGGTAATTGTCTGTTTAATAAGAAAATATGCTGTTGCGAAATTTCGCCGATCACATTGCGCAACCGGCGTACTGCTAAAATTTACAGGATAAAGCGGCTGAGATCCTCATCCGCGACAAGCTCATCCAGATGCTTGCCAACGTAATCAGCATCAATGGTGATGGATTCGCCATTGCGGTCGCTTGCATCATAGGAAATATCTTCCATCAGACGTTCAAGCACAGTATGCAGACGGCGTGCGCCGATGTTTTCAGCGGTTTCATTAACCTGCCATGCCGCGGCGGCAATACGAC
Source organism: Erwinia tracheiphila (assembly GCF_021365465.1). NCBI lineage: Bacteria > Pseudomonadati > Pseudomonadota > Gammaproteobacteria > Enterobacterales > Erwiniaceae > Erwinia > Erwinia tracheiphila. Next base: position 4,623,211 of record NZ_CP089932.1, on the reverse strand, counting down.
TGATACCGTCACGGGTAAAGTCAACGTTAACGCCTTCCGTCTTCATCAGTGCTTTGTATTGCACGGTAATGGAGGCGCTCGGCTCAGTAAGAATGCGCTCAAAATCTTCGGTGGTCAGCGCCTGTAGCTCAACGCGAATTGGCAGACGTCCCTGAAGTTCAGGGATAAGATCGGAAGGGCTTGCCACCTGAAATGCGCCTGAAGCAATAAACAGGATATGGTCAGTTTTTACCATGCCGTGTTTGGTTGAAACAGTACAACCTTCCACCAGTGGCAACAGGTCGCGCTGAACGCCTTCACGGGATACATATGGCCCGGAGCTTTCACCACGTTTACAAACTTTATCAATCTCATCAATAAATACGATGCCGTGCTGTTCAACGGTATCAATAGCTTCCTGCTTGAGCTCTTCATGGTTGACCAGCTTGGCGGCTTCTTCTTCCACCAGCACCTTCATCGCATCTTTAATCTTAAGCTTACGCGGTTTCTGCTTCTGCCCACCCAGGTTCTGAAACATTGACTGCAGCTGGCTGGTCATCTCTTCCATACCCGGGGGCGCCATAATTTCTACTCCGACAGACGAGGCAGCCAGGTCAATTTCGATCTCTTTATCGTCCAGCTCCCCTTCACGCAGCTTTTTACGAAAGGATTGACGGGCAGTAGAAGGTTCCATGGAGGCTTCAGAGTGGCCCCAGTTGTTTTTTGCAGGCGGAATTAATACGTCAAGAATACGCTCTTCCGCCATCTCTTCGGCCCGGTAGCGATTCTTCTCAATGGCCTGAGAGCGAACCATTTTGAGCGCAGAGTCGGTCAAGTCACGAATGATTGAGTCAACTTCCTTACCAACATAACCCACTTCGGTAAATTTTGTGGCTTCAACTTTGATAAAAGGCGCGTTAGCTAACTTCGCCAGACGGCGCGCAATTTCAGTTTTACCCACACCGGTCGGGCCGATCATCAGGATATTTTTAGGTGTGACTTCGTAGCGCAACTCTTCATCCAGCTGCATACGACGCCAGCGGTTACGCAGGGCGATGGCAACGGCGCGTTTGGCGCTATCCTGGCCAATGATAAATTTGTTCAGCTCGCTAACGATTTCGCGCGGAGTCATTGCAGACATAGTTAAGTCCTTATGCTTTAGACGATAATTCTTCGATGGTGAGATTGTGGTTGGTATAGATGCAGATATCGCCTGCAATACCCAGCGCTTTTTCCACGATTTCGCGTGCCCCGATCTCGGTATTCTCCAACAGCGCACGTGCTGCTGCCTGTGCGTAAGGTCCGCCAGAACCAATAGCAATCAGGTCGTTTTCAGGCTGAATAACGTCACCATTCCCCGTAATAATCAGAGAGGCGTTTTCGTCCGCCACGGCTAACAGTGCTTCCAGCTTGCGCAGCATGCGATCAGTGCGCCAGTCCTTCGCCAGCTCAACAGCGGCCTTCACCAAATGTCCTTGATGCATTTCCAGCTTACGTTCAAACAGTTCAAACAGGGTAAAAGCATCTGCTGTTCCGCCAGCAAAACCGGCAATGACTTTGTCATTATAAAGACGACGCACTTTTTTGACGTTGCCTTTCATGACGGTGTTGCCGAGAGTAGCCTGGCCATCACCGCCAATGACTACCTGGCCGTTGCGTCGAACACTTACAATTGTTGTCACGGGCAGATCCCTTTTTGCATTCAGAAAAATGTCCCCGCAGTCAGGCAGCGGGGTTTTGTCGATGCAAACAGATGTGGGGGAGATTTGAAGGGTTTCAACCCCAGGTTGCGAGGGGAATGCAATTTGTGTGGCCTGAGCCGCGCAGCCTCTTCAGGGCGCTGTCGACGGCAAGGCGGCTGCTCATCGGCCCAATAACCACACGATTCCAACCACCACCGGCAGTGATACGGCTTTCAAATCCTTCGAAGGCCAGCTGTGCCCGGACAGATTCTGCCTGATCGGTTCCTTTGAAAGAACCACATTGTACCATCCAGTTCTGGATCTTCTCTTTCGGCTTTTTTTCGTCTTTTGGCGATGGTGTTATTTGCGGCTGAACGGCCACCTGATGAACCGGTTCTCGCGTAATGGGCGCGGCCTGTTCGGTTCGGTTTTGCGGCAGCATATGCGCCTGTTGAGCTGGCGCCGGGCTATGCACTGGCTGTTGTTGGCGCGGTTGCTGCTGCAATTCGCTTTGCTGCGTGTGTTGCAGAGTTTGCTGGCGCTGTGCCGGCGTCTGCTCATTCCACGGCACCTCATTCAGTTTCGTAGGCTGTTGACGTATATCCGCCTGCATCTGCTCAAGCAGCTGACGCTGCTCGTTGGTGAGTTGAGTTTGCGAATGGATTTGGCCCCCTGCCGAAGGTTCTGTAGGCGTTGGCACAGCGATCTGGCGGTTCTCCAGCTCTTTGATATAGCGCCAGCGTTCTTCAGGTTTCGGCGGCAAGCCGTTGCCCGGAGTTTTATGATCAGGTATGACGACCGCCTCTTCTTTTTTATGATGGGCGATAAACCACAGTCCTCCGACAAAGGTCACCAGGACTGCGGCGGCAAGTACCACCATAATTTTTGATACGCCTGAGCCACCACTCCGCTTCTTACTGCGACTGTTGGTTTTTTTGCGCCGCGTCCCTGTTGAGCGCCCGCGGCTTACATAATCTTTTTGTGCCACTATCGTTCCGCTAATAAACAGTAAAAAGTGAGGCCGGAAAAATCAATCAGTGCTGGCGTACCCGTCGGCCAGCTCGCCATGTTACTCAAGGGCTGGAGCTTTGACCAGCGGCGATACCATTAAGAATCTACTGAATGTGAATTTCAGCCCGATCATCTCTGCTTTGTGTTGTCAACGCCTGGGGCGAAGCACCGGGGCCGTACTGCCGCGAATTTTAAGTTCAAAATCCAGCAGGCGTGAACCATTACTGACCATTTTCCCTTGCAGTTGCTCAAGAAGAAGGCTCATTGCCTCACGGCCAATGTTAAATCGCGGCTGGATGACGGTAGTCAACGGTGGGTCGCTGTAACGGGACAGCTCAATATCGTCAAAGCCAATCAGAGACAAATCTTGGGGAATGCGTAAGCCCATATTTTTTGCCTGGGCCATTGCACCCAACGCCAGAATGTCGCTGTGACAAAACAGGGCGTCTGGTGGTGCAGGAAGCGCCATTAGTTGTTTCATTGCGGTGGCACCTGCATCAAAAGTGAAGTCAACCCGTGCAATATAGCGTGGTTCCGCCACAATGCCATGACGCTGCAGTGCCTGAATGTATCCCTGTAAACGATACTGGCAAAGTGGCATATCATGTGGGCCTGCAATGCAGGCAATTCGGCTGTGCCCCAGCTTGAGGAGATGATTGACGGCTTCAAACGCGGCGGTCAGATTATCGATATGCACCGAGGGCAGCTCAAGTTCCGGGGCAAACTCATTTGCCATTACCATGGGCGGCAGATTTTGGCGTTCTTCGGGTGTACTTTCAAACGGTAGCTGCGAACCCAGCATGATCATGCCATCGACCTGGCGGGTCATGATTAAATTCAAAAAGGATTGCTCATGGCATGTCTGGTGGGCGCAATCGCCAATCAGTACCAGATAGCCCCGATCAGCCGCCACAACTTCAATGCCCCGTATTATCTCGCTGAAAAAAGGATCGCAAATATTGGGCACAATCACCAGGATCGTCCGTGACTCGGTACGTCTGGCATTACGCGTTATACCATTGGGAGAATAGCCAACGGCAATGACCGCCTCTTCAACTTTTTGTCGTGTGGCGGCGGAGACTTTGTCCGGGTTCATCAGCGTGCGTGAAACGGTTGCCGTGGATACGCCCGCTTTTTTCGCCACATCCCTCATGGTGGCACCCGACGCCTCTTGATTCTGCTCCAACGTTTTTCTCCCTGACGCCAGCCCGTGCTGACCTGACAATTATCATTTTGGTAGCAGCAGCACGCATATCGGTCTGCCTTTCACCGTCTTAAGACAACGCACAGATGCTAGCGGATAACGTAAATTAATCTGCATAAAAATTGTGGCTTGTGCGACTTTTTTCGAGCGTACTCGCAAGGATTTTGTATGGTTAAAAAAGTCTCAGTTTTCAGTTGGATCAACATCTAATGTCCACTTCACTTTTTTGGCCTGTGGCAATGTGCTCATCAGTGGAAGCGTCAATTTTATCAGGCGCTGTAAATGCCCGCGTGAAGGGTGTTGGAGAAGCAGCTGCCAGCGATAACGTCCACTGCGTTTCGGCTGTATTGCGGGAATCGGCCCCATCAACCAGAACGCATCATCTTTCAGTGGGCTGGTCTCCAGCAGATTTCGTAACTGCTGCAGAAACAGGGGAGCCTGTTGATTGTCATGATCGTCCGAACGGAACAGAGCATGACTGGTAAAGGGTGGCAGAAAAACGGTTTTGCGTTCAGTCAGTGCCTGTTGCGCAAAGGCGTCATAGCCCTGATGCAATAACGTTTGCAATAATGGATGATCCGGGTGATGGGTTTGTAATAATACTTCCCCCTGTTTACCGGCTCTGCCAGCGCGCCCTGCAACCTGGGTATACAGCTGGGCGAATCGCTCTGCCGAGCGAAAATCAGCCGAAAAAAGCGCGCCATCCACATCCAGTAGCGACACCAGTGTAACGTCAGGAAAATGATGCCCCTTAGCCAACATTTGTGTACCCACCAGAATACGTGAGCCACCCCGGTTGACATCGGCCAGCTGCTGTTCAAGTGCTCCTTTACGGCTGGTGGTGTCACGATCGATACGAGTCAGCGGCACGTCGGGAAAAAGCTGGCTAAGGTTTTGTTCCAGCTGTTCGGTACCCAGCCCGACGGGCATAAGGTGTGTGGAACCACATTGCGGACACTGATGTGGAACAGGTCGTTGACTGTCGCAATGGTGACAGCGCAGCTGGCGTTGATGCTGGTGGAGCGTGTAATAACGGTCGCATCGCTGACATTCTGCAATCCAGCCGCATTCATGGCATAGCATGGCGGGAGAGAAACCACGTCGGTTCAAAAACAACAATACCTGATTGCCTGCTTTCAGATGCAGGCCGATTTTTCTGAGCAGCATCGGGGACAGGCCGCCCTCCAGCTTGACACCTTTCAGGTCAATAAGCTGCTGTGTTGCCTGACACGCATTCCCCGCACGTTTACAGAGGTTTAATTGCCGGTATTTGCCCAGTTTGACATTCTGCAATGTTTCCAGTGCAGGCGTTGCCGTGCCCATAACAACAGGAATATTTTCCTGTTGCGCCCGGAATACTGCCAGATCGCGTGCCTGATAACGCCAGCCTTCCTGCTGCTTGTAAGAGCTATCATGTTCTTCATCGATAATAATGACGCCCAGACGGGCAAAGGGAGTGAACAGGGCCGAGCGTGTGCCAATAACGATCGCCGTTTCACCGTTATACGCGCGAAGCCATACCGCCAGCCGTTCACTGTTATTGAGTCCAGAGTGCAGAACATCAATCGGTGCGTTAAAACGTTCGCGGAAGCGAGCAATGGTTTGTGGTGTAAGGCCAATCTCTGGTACTAACACCAAAGCCTGACTGCCTTTTGCCAGTATATTCTCCAGTGCGTTAAGATAGACCTCTGTTTTGCCGGAGCCAGTAATGCCAGCCAGTAACCATGCAGTGAACTGGTTATCTTCACTACGGATTGCGCCAACCGCTGTTGCCTGCTCCGTGTTCAGCCGGAGTCGTTCACCTTTTACGCTGTAATTGCTGCGCCAGTCCTCGCGCGTGATTTGTGCTGGCTGCAAATCACACAGCCCTTTCGCACGTAGCGACAGCAGCACGGTATCGCTAATGTCATGCTGGCGAACTTCATGCCGCCAGAGATTTTTCTGACGCAGTACGGCCAGTGCTTTTTGTTGTTTTGGCGTGCGTTTCAGGCTCTCTGGTGCGGTTGCCTTCCCTGTTTCACTGATATACCACTGCCAAAGTGGGGCTTCTTGGGCGGGTTTGCCCTGACGAAGCAGAACAGGAATGGCATGAAACAGTACTTCCCCCAGCGGGTAATGATAATAATCGGCGGCCCATAACAGGATACGCCAGAGAGAGGGGGAGAAGAGTGAGCGGTTGTCCAGTACGTCGTCGACGGTTTTGAGTTGTTCAGAAGGCAGGTCGCTGTGTTCGGTGATGGAGACCACAATGCCTGTCGCCTTACGCGTGCCAAAAGGCACGCTGACCCGTACGCCTGTGGTGGCAACAGACAGATGTGGCGGCAACAGATAATCAAAGCTGCGTGCAAGAGGAATAGGCAATGCGACCTGAACAACGCGCATGAATTCAACCGGATGAAATAATCAGCAGGATAGTGTACACTGTCATGCCCCGAATGTGCTGATTCGATTGCAGTGGTCGGTTAATTTCTGTATAATTCGCCGCCGTTGATACCTTTTTATAGTATCACGTACACCTGAATTTTTTAATTTTCGTGTGGTGCCTGTGCAGGTTTTTCCTGGCATGGGAGAGCGACACGGCCTTAACTGAGGTTTCCCATGAAAAAAGGTATTCACCCAAATTACGTTGACGTTACTGCTAAATGTTCTTGCGGTAACGAAATCAAAACCCGCTCAACCGTGGGTCACGACCTGAACTTGGACGTGTGTGGCAGCTGCCACCCTTTCTATACCGGCAAACAGCGCGATGTAGCTACCGGTGGTCGTGTTGATCGCTTCAACAAGCGTTTCAGCCTGCCTGGCAGCAAAAAATAAACTAATAGCCAGAAAAGGTTTACGTTTCGGATGTGATAAAAACCCAGCTCAGGCTGGGTTTTTTATTGCTCATTCGGCACCATTATCTGTGGATGTGCCTGTCAGCAGGTGTTGCCTCTGGATTCAGGCAGCACAAGCAGAGAGTTATCGGCAGAGTGGTTAGTTTGTTTGAATTGGGCGCAAGCAAGGCAGTCTTGAACAAAAGAGGATTTTTACTGCTAACTTAAAACCGTATCCTGGGTGAGTGGTCAGCAATATGCTTTGGCCTGGCTCTGGCGCCGTTGGATTTGTATCTTACAAACAAGCAGAGACGCGTTTTCACGGTTATATGTGCGCGCCTGCGAAACGAAATTAAAGCCGCTTAGATAAACGGCGCGTTGTTACAGTCAGCGTCTGCTACGGGCGTGTCAAATCGTTCATTTCACTTAACCTGCCGTAAAGGAGAGCGACAGGCACCGGGAAAAAGTTTGTGGTTCATTTCGTCAGGGCTGAAGCAATGCCGCCCTCAATGAGAGCGGCATCCCACGCTTAGACTGGTGGAGCACATGGCACTGGACGGAAATGTCAGTATTCCCAGGTGTCCGGGTCAACGCCCATCTGGCGCATAATAGCTTTTGCGCCTTCGGGTATTTCATCGCTACGCTCTTTACGCAGGTCAACATCGTCAGGTAAAGGTTGACCGGTAAAGGCATGAAGAAATGCTTCGCACAGCAATTCGCTGTTGGTGGCATGTCGTAAATTATTCACCTGTCGGCGAGTGCGCTCGTCAGTCAAAATTTTCAGTACCTTTAAGGGAATGGATACCGTGATTTTTTTGACCTGTTCGCTCTTTTTACCATGTTCGGCGTAAGGGCTGATATATTCGCCGTTCCATTCAGCCATGGGCTACCTTAATTATCATTAAAATTGGAAATGCCAAAATTTGGCCAATTATGCTTGAAGAAAGTGCCGACCACACGGAACGTACAGCACTTCACACTGGCTTAAACGACATAATATTAACGGTTATTAGTAGTTTGCTCAATCTGTACGCAAAGACATTTAGATGTCCAGATGTATTGACGTCTATTTATGTGCTGATATGCTTAAACACACTCTACACCCCCTTTCAGGAATTTATGCACCATGACGCGTAAACAGGCAACAATCGCCGTTCGTAGCGGTTTGAATGATGATGTACAGTATGGCTGCGTTGTCCCCCCGATTCATCTTTCAAGCACGTATAACTTCACTGACTTTAACCAGCCTCGCGCACACGATTATTCCCGACGAGGCAATCCGACCCGTGATGTTGTCCAGTGCGCCCTTGCGGAACTGGAGGGGGGGGCTGGCGCGGTAATGACCAATACGGGGATGTCTGCCATCCATCTGGTATGCACTGTGTTCCTGAAACCAGGTGATCTGCTGGTCGCACCGCATGACTGCTATGGTGGGAGCTACCGTTTGTTCGACAGCCTGAGCAAGCGCGGTGCTTATCGCGTGAAGTTTGTTGACCAGGGCAATGAGGTTGCACTGAAAGAAGCACTTGCCGAAAAGCCTGCACTGGTACTGATTGAAAGCCCCAGCAATCCACTTCTGCGCGTGGTTGATATTGTCGCAATCTGTAAAGTAGCCAGTGAGGTTGGTGCGGTAAGCGTGGTCGATAACACGTTTCTCAGTCCGGCACTGCAAAACCCACTGGCGCTGGGCGCGGATTTAGTGGTGCATTCCTGCACTAAATATTTGAACGGTCACTCCGATGTGGTCGCGGGAGCGGTCATCGCGAAAGATCCGGCGTGCGTCACCGAGCTGGCCTGGTGGGCCAACAATATTGGGTTGACGGGGGCAGCCTTCGACAGCTACCTGTTACTGCGAGGGTTACGTACGCTGGTTCCCCGTATGGCAGCAGCACAGCGTAATGCGCTGGCGATTGTTGATTACCTTCAGCAGCAACCGCTGGTGAAAAAGTTGTATCATCCTTCCTTGCCGGAAAACGCGGGTCATCAGTTCGCAGTACGTCAGCAGAAGGGTTTTGGTGCGATGCTGAGTTTTGAACTGGACGGTGATGAGCAAAGGCTCCGCCGCTTTCTGAAGGCGCTGCGTCTTTTTACGCTTGCAGAATCGCTGGGCGGTGTGGAAAGTCTTATTTCTCACACCGCGACCATGACGCATGCTGGCATGTCGGCGGAGGCGCGCGCCGCCGCCGGAATTTCAGAAACGCTGTTGCGTATTTCTGTAGGAATTGAAGATCACCAGGATTTGATCGCCGATCTGGAACAGGCATTTTGGATCGCGGCCGAGGGGTAAGCATGAGTCACTCAGAAGTGGCGGTAGGAACACGTCAGTTGCATAAATTCGGCGGCAGCAGCCTTGCTGACGCCAAATGTTATCTTCGGGTCGCCGGAATTATGGCGGAATACAGTGATCCAGGTGATTTGATGGTTGTTTCTGCTGCAGGCAGCACTACCAATCAGTTAATCAACTGGCTGAAACTGAGTCAGAATGATCGGTTATCCGCCCATCAGGTCCAGCAGGCGCTGCGGCGTTATCAAAGCGATTTGATCAACACTTTACTGCCCCCTGAGGTGGCAGATACGCTTATTACGCCCTTTATCCACGATCTGGAAAAGCTTGCTGCATTGTTGGATGGCAAAATCACCGAAGCCGTTTATGCCGAGGTGGTAGGGCATGGAGAAATATGGTCAGCTCGATTGATGGCCGCGGTGCTCAATAGCCAGGATATCGCCGCAGGCTGGCTTGATGCGCGTGATTTTCTGTGTGCAGAACGTGCCGCTCAACCGCAGGTGGATGAGGGTAAGTCAGCGCCGCTATTGCAGCAATTAATGGAGCAATATCCGGGGCAGCGTCTGGTCGTCACGGGCTTTATCACCCGGAACGAACGAGGAGAAACGGTATTGCTGGGTCGCAACGGTAGCGACTACTCGGCGACGCAGATCGGTGCGCTGGCGGGCGTATCGCGTGTGACCATCTGGAGCGACGTGCCCGGGGTTTACAGCGCTGACCCGCGCAAGGTCAAAGATGCCTGCCTGCTGTCTTTACTGCGTCTTGATGAGGCCAGCGAACTGGCTCGCCTCGCGGCACCGGTACTGCACACCCGAACCTTGCAACCAGTTTCATCCAGCGATATTGATTTGCAGCTCCGCTGTAGCTATCAGCCGGAACAGGGATCTACCCGTATTGAACGCGTATTGGCTTCTGGCACCGGCGCGCGAATTGTCACCAGCCACGACGATGTTTGTCTGATTGAGTTCCAGATTCCCTCAAAGCATGATTTTGCTGCCTTCCATCAGGAGATAGGCCAGCTTCTGATACGGGCGCAGCTACGTCCGCTGGCAACCGGGGTGCATCCCGATCGCAATCTTTTGCAGCTTTGCTATACCTCTGAAGTCGTCGGCAGCGCACTGACATTGCTGCAGGATACGGCCATGCCGGGCCATTTGCAGTTGCGTGAAGGAATGGCGTTGGTGGCGATGGTTGGCGCGGGGGTCTGCCGAAATCCGCTGCACAGTCATCGTTTCTGGCAACAGTTGCAGGATCAGCCGGTAGAGTTTATCTGGCAGTCAGGTGAGGGGATAAGCCTGGTCGCAGTACTGCGGGTGGGGCCGACAGAACATCTTGTGCGCGGTCTGCATCAGTCGTTATTCCGTGCAGAAAAACGGGTTGGGCTGGTGCTGTTTGGTAAAGGGAATATTGGTTCACGCTGGCTTGAACTTTTTGCCTGCGAGCAAGGTTCTCTTTCTGCCCGTACCGGTTTTGAATTTATTCTCGCAGGGGTGGTGGACAGCCGCCGTAGTCTGTTGAGTTATGATGGGCTGGATGCCAGTCGCGTACTGGCCTTTTTTGAAGATGAGGCGCTTGCACGGGATGAAGAAACCCTCTTTCTGTGGATGCGCGCTCACCCCTTTGATGATTTGGTGGTGCTGGATGTCACGGCCAGTGAGCTGCTTGCGGCGCAATATCTGGATTTTGCCAGCTATGGTTTTCATGTCATTGTCGCAAATAAACTGGCGGGTGCCGCCAGCGGTGGTAGCTACCGACAAATCCGCGACGCTTTCGCGAAAACCGGTCGCCAGTGGCTGTATAACGCCACCGTGGGTGCCGGATTGCCGGTGAATCATACCGTTCGCGACCTGCGTGAAAGCGGTGACGGCATCCTGTCCATTAGCGGGATATTTTCTGGCACGCTGTCCTGGCTTTTTTTACAATATGACGGCACGGTGCCCTTTACGGAACTGGTGGAACAGGCCTGGCAGCAGGGGCTGACCGAACCCGATCCGCGTGTCGATTTGATGGGCCAGGATGTGATGCGTAAGCTGGTGATTTTGGCGCGAGAGGCGGGTTATGACATTGAACCTGACCAGGTTCGCGTTGAGTCGCTGGTGCCAAAAAACGGTGAAGGTGAGTCTGTTGATCACTTCTTTGAAAACAGCGATGCGCTGAATGAACAGATGAAGCAACGTTATGATGCGGCGCAGGAGATGGGTCTGCTGCTGCGTTATGTGGCGCGTTTTGATGCTCATGGCAAAGCGCGTGTGGGGGTGGAGGCGGTACGTGATGACCATCCTCTGGCCTCGCTGCTGCCCTGTGATAACGTCTTCGCTATCGAAAGCCGTTGGTATCGTGATAATCCATTGGTGATACGAGGTCCCGGAGCCGGGCGCGATGTCACTGCTGGCGCTATTCAGTCAGATATTAATCGTCTCGCGCATTTACTGTAACCCCCTCGGGTCGGAGTGTTCGGCCCACTGATTTTATTCGTAAAAATTCCCTTCCATGAATGTTATTCAACATTGTTGAGTATTTGTCACGGCGGTAAACCATTTATCCATTGACTAAAAAGGCAGCACCCTTCATTTTGAATGTCTGGACGTCTAAATGTATAGATGTTCATAACGGACACGTCATTTACTGAGCGATCGATGAGGGAAGCCATGAGTTTTTACCACGCGAACCAGCGCGAGGCGCTGAATCAAAATCTGGCCGAGCTGAACGGGCAAATTAATGTTTCTTTCGAGTTTTTTCCGCCCGGCACCAGTGAGATGGAGCACACCCTGTGGGCGTCAATCGATCGCCTCAGCAGTCTGAAACCTAAGTTTGTTTCGGTAACCTATGGTGCTAATTCTGGCGAGCGTAACCGTACGCACAGCATCATCAAAGGCATTAAAGAGCGAACCGGGTTAGAAGCCGCACCACATCTGACTTGTGTTGATGCCACGCGCAATGAACTGCGCGCGATAGCCGAGGACTACTGGCGCAACGGTATTCGTCATATTGTCGCACTGCGTGGCGATCTGTCTGCCAGCAGTGATAAACCGACGATGTATGGGGTCGATTTGGTCGCACTGCTGCGCGAGGTGGGGGATTTTGATATTTCCGTTGCGGCATACCCGGAGGTGCATCCTGAGGCGAAAAGCGCACAGTCCGACCTTATTAATCTCAAACGCAAAATTGAGGCCGGTGCGAATCGTGCCATTACTCAGTTCTTCTTTGATGTGGAAGGTTATTTGCGTTTTCGCGACCGCTGTGTTGCCGCAGGAATTGATGTGGAAATTGTGCCCGGCATTCTGCCCGTGTCGAATTTTAGGCAGCTGCAGCGTTTTGCCTCCTTGACCAATGTTCGCGTGCCAGGCTGGATGAACAGCATGTTTGACGGTCTGGATGACGATCCTGAAACCCGCAAAATGGTGGGCGCCAACGTGGCGATGGACATGGTGAAAATCCTCAGCCGTGAGGGGGTGAAGGATTTTCATTTTTATACACTGAACCGTGCAGAATTAAGCTATGCCATTTGTCATACGCTGGGGGTCAGGCCTGCTTTGTGTAGCTAACCTGCATGTTCAGTATAAGGGCGGCCTCTGAAGTATAACGTTGAGTTATATGTCGACAGCCAAAGCGACCGTCACACGCAGGGGAGCGGTGGGATGCGCTAAAAGTCTTAAAAATGGGTCACTGCCCGTCTGTGATGTCGACGCCGTGAAACTCAAGTGAAGCCCAGACAGGGTGATAACCACGCCCGGACGCGTCAGTAAAAAGGCACCTTCATAAAAGGTGCCTCTGATTGTATTCCACAGTCCAGCAGCAAAAACCTTTATAAACAAGCCCCTGCCCATCCCCTGTAAGGCCCAAATCCGACAGAACTAAAGGAGGCCGACTATCAGCCTCGGGCCATGGTTTTCAGTTTGTGATAAAGGCCTGTCCGAGGCCTTTATCACTGTATTTTGCTGATAGCGCGCTTATTGGCTAACCCGTGTTGCGCATGCCGGCGGCGACACCAGCAATTGTCACCATCAGCGCCTGCTCAACACGAGCATCAGGCTCACCGCCGTTTGCTTCCTGCTGGCGAGAGCGATGCAGCAGCTCTGCCTGAAGGACGTTCAGCGGATCGGTGTAGACGTTGCGCAGCGCGATGGATTCTGCAATCCACGGCTGATCCGCCATCAGATGCGAGTCATTGGCGATGGTCAGCACCGCCTTGATATCAGAGTCAAGCTGGTCGCGCAGCTGTTTACCCAGCGGCCACAGCGAGCGATCAACCAGCCGCTGATCGTAGTATTCCGCCAGCCACAGGTCAGCCTTGGAGAACACCATTTCCAACATGCCCAGGCGGGTGGAAAAAAATGGCCAGTCGTGGCACATCGCTTCCAGCTGATCCTGATGCCCCGCCGCCATGGCTTTTTGCAGTGCGGCACCCGCACCGAGCCAAGCGGGCAGCATCAGGCGATTTTGCGTCCACGCGAAAATCCATGGAATGGCACGCAGTGACTCGACGCCGCCGGACGGTCGACGTTTAGCCGGACGTGAGCCGAGCGGAAGCTTGCCCAGCTCCTGCTCAGGAGTGGCTGAACGGAAGTAAGGTACAAACTCTTTATCTTCGCGGACGTAGCCGCGGTACATTTCACAGGAGTCTTTTGACAGCCGATCCATGATGTCGCGCCATTGAGGCTCCGGTTCCGGCGGCGGCAGCAAATTGGCTTCGAGAATCGCCCCGGTGTACAGCGACAGGCTGCTGATGGTGACTTCCGGCAGGCCATATTTAAAGCGGATCATTTCGCCCTGTTCGGTAACACGCAGACCGCCTTTCAGACTGCCGGGCGGCTGCGACAGCAGCGCGGCGTGTGCCGGAGCACCACCACGACCAATGGTGCCGCCCCGTCCGTGGAACAGCGTCAGCGCAATACCGGCTTTCTCGCAGGTTTTGATCAGCGCGTCCTGTGCCTGATATTGCGCCCAGCTGGCGGCCATTACACCGGCATCTTTTGCTGAATCCGAATAGCCAATCATCACCATCTGCCTGCCCTGAATGAAGCCGCGATACCAGTCAATGCCCAGCAGTTGGCTCATCACGTCGTCAGCGTTGTTCAGGTCATCCAGGGTTTCAAACAGCGGCGCAACCGGCATGGCAAACGGGATACCGGCCTCTTTTAACAGCAGGTGTACGGCCAGAACATCGGACGGCGTTTTCGCCATTGAAATCACGTAGGCCGCAACCGAGCCCTTTGGCGCTTCAGCGGCAACGCGGCAGGTGTCCAGCACCTCCTGCGTTTCCGCGCTGGGTTGCCAGTTACGTGGCAGCAGGGGCCTTTTCGAGGTCAGCTCACTGATCAGGAAAGCCTGCTTATCCGTTTCCGCCCAGCTGGCATAATCGCCAAGCCCCAGATAGCGGGTCACTTCAGCGATAGCGTCGGTATGCCGGGTGCTTTCCTGACGAATATCAATGCGCACCAGTGGTACGCCGAAACATTTTACGCGCCGCAGCGTGTCAAGCAACTGGCCGTTGGCGATAATGCCCATTCCACAAGCCTGTAGCGACTGATAGCAGGCATATAATGGGTTCCAAAGCTGTTCGTTATCAATAAGCAGGTCGGCAGGACGCGAAGGGCGTTCACCTTTCAGACGCTGTTCCAGATAGGCCTGGGTGTTCATCAACTGCGAACGTAGTTTTTTCATAATTTCACGATAGGGTTCTTGCGCATCGGGGCTGCTGCACAGTTCTCTTATTTCCGACGTACACTCTGACATTGACAGCTCTGAAACCAGCACAGCGATGTCGCGAAGAAACAGATCGGTGGCCTTCCATCGGCTCAGTTGCATTACATGGCGGGTTATCTTTGCCGTGACGTTTGGATTACCATCACGATCGCCGCCCATCCATGACGTGAATTGTACCGGCACAAAGTCCACCGGCAATGTGACGCCAAATGAGGCTTCAACCTGCTCATTCAACTCTCGCAGGAAATTGGGCACCCCTTCCCACAGGCTGTTTTCCACCACCGCAAATCCCCATTTGGCTTCATCAATGGGAGTGGGACGATATTTGCGAATTTCATCGGTATGCCAGGCCTGAGCGACCAGCTGACGCAGGCGGCGCATGATCAGCGAACGATCGTAGTCAGACAGATCGTTGTGATCGAGCTGCTTTAAGCAGCTGTTCACTTCCACCAGCTTGTGAATGAGCGTCCGGCGGGTGATCTCGGTTGGGTGTGCGGTCAGGACCAGTTCAAGGGAAAGTGAAGCGATAGCTTCGCGAATTTTCTCTTCGCTAAGATCGGGATGCTGTTTCAGACGTTCAAACGCTCTGGTTAGCATTTCGGGATGGTTCGCGCCTTCACCTTTGGGGGAAATAGTGTGGTATTGCTCTGCAACATTAGTCAGATTAAGAAACTGACTGAAAGCGCGGGCGACAGGAAGCAGTTCATCATTTGAGAGATTTTGCAGGGTTGACAGCAATTCCTGGCGGTGAGCATCGTTTCCTGCACGGGATGATTTTGAGAGCTTACGAATAGTTTCAACTCGGTCCAAAATGTTTTCGCCAAGCGCATTCTTGATGGTTTCACCGAGCAGTTTACCCAGCATACTGACGTTACTTCGCATTGCGGAATATTGTTCGTTCATATGGCCCCTGATATCCTTCCTGTCCGATGCTCGTTATCTTCCAAATACAGACCTGGCTAACCGTTCAGCGCTGATTCATTGTGTTAAGCAAGTCTGTTGCAAGCTGTACAGCTGTCACTGCCCTGAATGATGAAATCTCCCGAGCGTGTCAATTTATTACACCAGTGGTGGCATAACCTTGCCTTTTATCTAGCCACGTTCGCTTCCATTCGTCAAATGACTTAAACGGGTAATATCATGCGGCTAACTGCCGGGAATTTATGAAATTTAACGGTCGTGAGGTGGGATAAGTTATTCTTATCTTCAAAAGCGGAATAAATCCGGGGTAATCTGCTGTTTTAAAAGCTGAATACCCCAAGTTTTATTCAGTGATAGCAGAAATGATGCACAATCCGATCAATCAACTCAAGTGTGGGTTTGATAAATGCGGTATCGATATATTCATCCGGTTGATGTGCCTGGTTAATCGAACCGGGGCCTAACACCAGCGTTGGGCAGAGAGTCTGAATAAAAGGCGCTTCAGTACAGTAATTCACCATTTCTGTTTCTGTACCCAGCAGTTTCTCAACAACTTTAACCAGTTGATGATCCGGCGGGCATTCGTACCCCGGAATGGGCGGATGCAATGCAGTCACCGTTAAACGACCCGGCCAGCGAGCGCTGACTGGGGCTAGCGCATCTTTAAGTAAATCATCCAGATCGTTCAGCGTCAGTCCCGGCAGAGGACGGATGTCCATATACAATTCACAGCAGGCACAAATGCGGTTAGCGGCATCGCCACCGTTGATATGCCCAAAGTTCATAGTGGGACAGGGAATGGCGAAGCCTTCATGGTGATAGCGTGTTTTCAGGGTAGTGCGAAGGCCTATCAACTGCGTAATGGATTCGTGCATCAGTTCGATAGCATTGACGCCGCGAGAGGGATCGCTTGAGTGGCCTGATTGCCCCTGAATACGGATGGCATTGGAAATATGCCCTTTGTGCGCACGAACCGGTTTCAAGGAGGTGGGTTCGCCAATTATGGCGCAATCGGGACGCAAGTTGGTACTTTCGGCAAAATACCGGGCACCTGCCATGGTTGTTTCTTCATCTGCCGTGGCCAGGATGTAAAGTGGTCTGGAAAGCTTACTGACATCAATATCGCGTAATGCATCTAAGATAAAGGCAAAGAACCCCTTCATGTCTGCGGTGCCCAGCCCGAACAGTTTGTTGTCATGTTCCGCCAACGTGAAGGGATCGCGCGTCCAGCGACCTTCGTCGAAAGGTACGGTGTCCGTATGACCCGCCAGCAGCAGGCCACCGACACCGTTGCCTGTTTTCGCCAGCAGATTAAATTTGTGGCGCGTTCCGGGCACAGGCTGGACTTCCACCGTGAAGCCCAAATCGCGGAACCAGCCAGACAGCAAACTGATTAAACTTTCATTACTCTGATCGAGAGTCGCATCGGTTGCGCTGATAGAGGGTATGGCGATTAATTCACGATAAAGCTCGATAAAAGGTGGTAATTTTGTCTTCACTGTTGACAGTCCTTGCGTTAGGATAGTATCAATATTAATGCAATATTTTTGAATAAAAATACATTAGCGGCGTAAGAATGAAAACCGGAAACCGGAAACCGGAAACTGACCGGTAAGTTTAGCGCTCAACGGAAGGGGCAGCAAAATTGCTGTAACCCGGAACTTTATTGATCGTCATAAGGTAGTCAGTCCGATGTTGAATACCCTGATTGTTGGTGCCAGCGGTTATGCTGGCGTTGAACTCGCCACTTACCTGAACCGTCATCCACAGGTGAACATAACCGCTTTGGCGGTTTCCGCGCAAAGCCCGGATGCAGGAAAATTACTTTCCGATCTTCATCCCCAGTTAAAAGGGATCATCGATCTTCCACTACGGCCACTGAGTAACGCCTCTGATTTTGCTGATAAAGTGGATGTGGTCTTTCTGGCAACGGCGCATGAGGTCAGTCACGATCTGGCGCCGGAATTCCTGGCGGCTGGCTGTGTCGTATTCGATTTGTCAGCGGCGTTTCGCGTCAATGAGCAGCACTTTTTTACAGACTATTATGGTTTTCCCCATCAGCATCCTGAGTGGCTGGAAAAAGCCGTCTATGGACTGGCCGAATGGCAGCATGAAAAAATCAAAGGCGCCCAGCTTATTGCCGTTCCCGGATGTTATCCCACTGCGGCGCAGCTGGCGATAAGGCCATTGCTGGAGGCGAACTTGCTTGATGACGCTCAGTGGCCGGTGATTAACGCAACCAGCGGTGTGAGCGGTGCGGGACGCAAAGCCTCTGTTACTACCAGTTTCTGTGAAGTGAGCCTGCAGCCTTACGGTATTTTTACTCATCGCCATCAACCGGAGATTGCTGCTCACCTTGGTATTCCGGTTATTTTCACTCCTCATCTGGGGAACTTTCCTCGTGGCATTCTGGCTACCACTACCTGTCGTCTGAAAGCAGGTATTACCCGTGACGACGTAGCTGAGGCGTTTCATAACGCTTATCATGACAAACCGCTGGTTCGGGTGTATGACCGCGGTGTGCCATCGATTAAGGGCGTGGTGGGTCTGCCTTTCTGCGACATTGGTTTTGCGGTAAAAGGTGAGCATTTGATTGTCGTCTCGGCGGAAGATAACCTGTTGAAGGGCGCATCGTCTCAGGCCGTGCAGTGCCTTAATATTCGTTTTGGCTTCCCGGAAACCCAGTCACTTTTATAATCAGCGAGCAAACAAATGACCAGTCCATTAATTATTAAACTCGGTGGCGTCCTGCTGGACAGTGAAGAGGCGATGGCGAAACTGTTCAGTGCGCTGGTAGCCTGGCGTGAATCCCATCAACGACCATTGCTGATTGTTCATGGTGGCGGTTGTCTGGTTGATGATTTAATGAACAAGCTGGCGCTGCCAGTGAAAAAGAAAAATGGCCTGCGCGTTACCCCAGCTGATCAGATCGATATCATTACCGGAGCGCTGGCGGGAACGGCAAATAAAACCTTGCTTGCCTGGTCGAAAAGACACGGTATTGATGCGGTTGGCTTATGCCTTGGTGATGGCGGCAGCGTTAACGTAGAGCAGTTTGATGAAGCGTTGGGGCATGTCGGTCTGGCTACGCCCGGTTCTCCATTACTGATCACTACGCTGTTGAACGCTGGTTTTCTGCCGGTAATCAGCTCTATCGGCATTACCCAGGATGGCAAACTCATGAACGTGAATGCTGATCAGGCCGCAACGGCGCTTGCTTCCACGCTGGGAGCCGATCTTGTCCTTCTGTCAGACGTCAGCGGCATTCTGGATGGCAAAGGGCAGCGCATTGAAGAGATAACAGCGGAAAAAGCCGGGCAACTGATCGCCGAGGGCATTATTACTGACGGTATGATTGTTAAAGTAAATGCCGCTCTTGACGCCGCCCGAACGCTGGGACGCCCGGTGGAGATCGCCAGCTGGCGATATGCTGAACAGCTACCAACCCTTTTTAACGGCGTGTCGATCGGCACCCGGATCCTCGCTTAACCGGTTTAAGGAAAAGACAATGCAAGACAAAAGCATCAAAAAAATCGTTCTGGCATACTCCGGTGGTCTGGATACCTCCGCGATTATTCCGTGGCTGAAAGAAAACTATGGCGACTGTGAAGTGGTCGCGTTTGTGGCCGATATCGGTCAGGAGCGTAGCGATCTGGAAGGCGTTGAGCAGAAAGCGCTGCAGTCTGGTGCATCTGAATGCCATGTGGTTGACCTGCGTGAAGAGTTTATCAGTGAGTACGTTTATCCGGTGCTGCAAACGGGTGCACTGTATGAGGGTACTTACCTGCTCGGTACTTCTATGGCACGTCCTGTTATCGCCAAAGCGCAGGTTGAGCTGGCGCTGAAAGTGGGTGCAGATGCGTTGTGTCATGGTGCAACCGGTAAAGGCAACGATCAGGTGCGTTTTGAAACCACTTACACCGCGCTTGCTCCGCAGCTGAAAGTTGTTGCACCGTGGCGTGAGTGGAACCTGCGTTCTCGTGAAGCGTTGCTGGCTTACCTGAAAGAGCGCAACATCCCGACCACCGCCTCGCTAGAGAAAATATACAGCCGGGATGAGAATGCTTGGCACATTTCCACCGAAGGTGGAGTGCTGGAAAGCCCGTGGAACGCGCCGAACAAAGATTGCTGGGTATGGACGGTTGATCCCCAGGAGGCGCCCGATCAGCCTGAGCAGGTGACGGTTTCCGTTGAGAAAGGGCGTGTGGTTGGCGTCAATGGCGAGAAGTTCAGCCCGTTCCAGTGTCTGGAAAAACTGAACGTCATCGGCGCGAGACATGGAGTGGGACGCGTTGATATCGTTGAAAACCGTCTGGTCGGCATCAAGTCACGTGGCTGCTATGAAACTCCTGGCGGCACCATTATGGTGAACGCGCTACGCGCCGTTGAGCAGTTGGTACTGGATCGTGACAGCTTCAAATGGCGTGAACAATTGGGCCATGAGATGTCCTATGTGGTGTACGATGGTCGTTGGTTTGCTCCTCTGCGCAAATCCATCCAGGCGGCGGCTGAGTCGCTGGCGACCGAAGTGAATGGCGAAGTCGTGCTGCAACTGTACAAAGGCCAGGTGACCGCCATTCAGAAGAAATCAGCTAACAGCCTCTATTCTGAAGAGTTTGCGACCTTTGGTGAAGACGAAGTTTACGATCATCGCCATGCGGGTGGGTTCATCCGTCTGTTCTCTCTCTCTTCCCGTATTCGTGCGCTGAACGAGAAAAAATAAGTCGCCCGGCAGGGCTGTGACCAGCCGCCCTGCTTATTCGCGCAAAATACCCATATTATTTTTTGGCAAGAATGGAGCACTGATATGGCACTTTGGGGTGGACGGTTTACTCAGGCTGCGGATCAACGTTTTAAACAATTTAACGACTCGCTGCGCTTTGATTATCGTCTGGCAGAACAGGATATTATTGGATCTATAGCTTGGTCCAAAGCGCTGGTGACAGTCAACATTCTGACCACTGAAGAGCAGCAAGAGCTGGAAGATGCGCTGAACGCGCTGCTTAATGATGTGCGGGCCAATCCGCAGCAAATTCTGGATAGTGATGCAGAAGACATCCACAGTTATGTTGAAGGTCGTCTTATTGAAAAAGTTGGCGCACTGGGCAAAAAGCTACATACGGGTCGCAGCCGTAACGATCAGGTTGCCACCGATCTGAAACTCTGGTGTAAAGCGCAGGTTAGCGAGTTACTCATTGCCGTACGTCAGTTACAGCAGGCACTTGTGGTCACGGCTGAAGCAAACCAGGATGCGGTGATGCCGGGCTATACCCATCTGCAGCGCGCTCAACCGGTGACGTTTGCTCATTGGTGTCTGGCCTATGTTGAGATGCTGGCGCGCGATGAAAGTCGTCTTGAAGATGCGCTTAAGCGCCTTGACGTTAGTCCGCTGGGCTGCGGTGCGTTGGCAGGCACCGCCTACGAAATTGATCGTGAACAACTGGCAGACTGGTTGGGTTTTGCTTCTGCTACACGCAACAGCCTGGATACCGTGTCCGATCGTGACCATGTGCTTGAGCTGCTTTCTGCTGCGGCAATCAGCATGGTGCATTTGTCCCGTTTTGCAGAGGACCTGATTTTTTTTAATACGGGTGAATCGGGCTTTTTGGAGCTTTCTGATCGCGTGACTTCCGGTTCTTCACTTATGCCGCAGAAGAAAAACCCGGATGCGCTGGAGTTAATTCGCGGGAAATGTGGGCGTGTGCAGGGTGCGCTTACCGGCATGATGATGACGTTAAAAGGATTGCCGCTGGCCTATAACAAAGATATGCAGGAAGACAAAGAGGTGCTGTTTGATGCGCTGGATACCTGGTCTGATTGCCTGCATATGGCGGTGCTGGTGGTGGACGGCATTCAGGTGAAGCGTCCACGTTGTCAGGATGCCGCAGAGCAGGGGTATGCTAATGCCACTGAGCTGGCTGATTATCTGGTGGCAAAAGGTGTGCCGTTCCGTGAAGCACATCATATTGTGGGTGAAGTCGTGGTGGCTGCCATTGATCAAGGTGTGGCGCTGGAGGCGCTGGATCTAAAAACACTGCAAACGTTCAGTAACGTTATTGACGACGATGTCTACGCCTTGTTGTCATTGCAGTCCTGTCTTGATAAGCGTAACGCAAAAGGTGGGGTATCACCGCAGCAGATTCGCCTTGCTATTGCCGTAGCAAAGCAACGTCTGGCCTGATGCTATCTGCCCGCGTTTTGCAATAAGCGATTTCTCATTCATATAAGGGTTCATGCTGCCATGAACCTTTTTTTGTGTACGCCTTAACCTCTGTATCCTTAATCAGACTTTATTCAGCAGGTCATGATTAAAAAGTACAATCAGCCAGCCAGTTAGTATAGATTTTCCGAACCAGACAGCCAGCCACCTGTCCGCTGCCACATCATGCGTACCCTTCACCTGGCGCTTTTCCGTCAGCATGTTTAAGCGGCGATTCTGCTATGCCTGGTGGTCAGCAATAAGTTGGCTCTGCCAGTCATGCTACTCATGGGAAAATCCGAATCTGTTATCCCCATAACTGCCAGGGATTTAACCATGAGCAGATACCAGAAAGCATCTCATGTGCTCTGGTGTTGTCAATATCATATCGTATGGACACCCAGGTACCGGTTTCGCATCCTCAGGAACAATGTTGGTAAAGAGGTCTGTAAGCAGATAAGGATCTCAGGTGAGCAGCCCGGGATAGAAGTAGTGGAGCTGAATGTCCAGACAGACCATGTCCGTTTGCGGGTAAAAGTGCCTTCACGGCTTTCGATTTCCCATGTAACAGGCGACTTAAAGGGTAAAACAGCCCTTCGATTGTTCAGTAAATTTCCCTGCTTGCGTAAGAACAAGCAGTGGGGGAATGATTTTTGGGCAAGAGGTTATTGTGTCGATACCGTAGGTATAAACGAAGAAATGATAATAACGTACGTGAAGTATCAGGAAAAACATGAAGTTGAAGAGAGCCAGCTTCCACTGAAAGAAGTGTGAAGGGAAGGCTCTCTGAGTCTGGACTTAGTGCGCCCCTGTGGGGCGAAATCAATACCACCTGCTATGCAGGTGGTTTTTTACGGATGACCTTAAGTGATTAAATAATGCATTTCCTGGGTAAAGACATTATTTTTTATCCGGTCTTGATAGGGTTAATCGTGGATTGCTATCCTATCTATCGCCACGAACTATCGTGGATTGGAGGAAAAAATGAATATTCGTGATCTTGAGTATCTGGTTTCGTTGGCTGAATATCGTCATTTTCGCAGAGCAGCGGATGCCTGCCATGTCAGTCAGCCCACGTTAAGTGGCCAGATCCGCAAGCTGGAAGATGAACTGGGTGTGATGCTGCTGGAGCGAACCAGCCGTAAGGTGCTATTTACTCAGGCTGGACTCCTGCTGGTTGACCAGGCCCGTACCATATTGCGCGAAGTGAAGGTATTGAAAGAGATGGCCAGCCAGCAGGGCGAAGTGATGTCCGGGCCATTACATATTGGATTGATTCCAACCGTGGGACCGTATTTGCTGCCGCAAATTGTACCCATGCTGCACAAGACTTTTCCCAGGCTGGAAATGTATCTACATGAGGCTCAAACGCTGCAGCTGCTGGCCCAGCTCGACAGCGGCAAACTGGACTGCGCCATTCTGGCGTTGGTAAAAGAATCTGAAGCATTCATAGAAGTTCCGTTGTTCGATGAACCTATGCGTCTGGCCATTTATCAGGATCATCCCTGGCACAAGCGCGACCGTGTACCTATGTCAGATCTTGCCGGTGAGAAGCTGTTAATGCTTGAAGACGGTCACTGCCTGCGCGATCAGACGATGGGTTTCTGCTTCCAGGCCGGCGCGGATGAAGATACACATTTCCGGGCAACAAGCCTTGAAACGCTGCGTAATATGGTTGCTGCTGGAAGTGGCATCACCCTGCTGCCTGCACTTGCCGTGCCGAAGGAACGTCTACGCGATGGCGTCTGTTATTTGCCATGTTACAAACCTGAGCCACAGCGAACCATCGCGCTGGTTTATCGTCCGGGATCGCCGCTGCGCAGTCGTTATGAGCAACTGACAGAGACCATTCGCGAACACATGAAAAAATATATAACAACCGTTTAAAACAGGCGATTCAGGCCGTTCAACGCGGCTACGCGGTAGGCTTCGGCCATGGTGGGATAATTAAAGGTGGTATTAACGAAATATTCGATCGTGTTACCGCCATTTTTCTGTTCCATAATGGCCTGACCAATATGAATGATTTCTGCAGCGCGCTCACCAAAGCAGTGTATTCCGAGAATTTCTTTGGTTTCACGGTGAAAGAGAATCTTTAGACTGCCCACATTCATACCAACAATTTGTGCGCGAGCAAGATGCTTGAATTGCGCCCGTCCTACCTCATAGGGCACTTTCATTGCGGTCAGTTGTTGCTCGGTTTTTCCGACTGAGCTGATTTCCGGGATGGTATAAATGCCGGTTGGGATATCTTCGATAAGATGGGCGCTCGCCTCACCCTTTATCAGCGCCTGGGCGGCGATACGGCCCTGGTCATACGCGGCGGAAGCAAGGCTTGGATAGCCGATGACGTCACCAACTGCATAGATATGCGGCTGTGCGGTTTGGTACATGCTGTTAACCTTAAGCAACCCGCGGCTATCGGCCTCCAGCCCGACATTTTCCAGAGAGAGTGAATCGGTATTCCCGGTTCGGCCATTGGCATAGAGCAGGCAGTCGGTTTTGACCTTTTTACCCGATTTCAAATGCATGATGACGCCATCACTCACGCCCTCAATTTTTTCATATTCTTCGTTATGGCGTATGACCACGCCACTATTCCAGAAATGGTATGAAAGCGAGTCCGAAATCTCTTGGTCAAGGAATGCCAGCAGGTGATCGCGTGTGTTAATCAAATCAACTTTGACGTTCAAACCGCGAAAGATCGACGCATACTCACAGCCAATCACGCCAGCGCCATAAATGATTACATGGCCTGGCTCATGGTGAAGGTTGAGAATGGAATCGCTGTCATAAACGCGCGGATGTGTAAAGTCCACGTCAGCAGGACGATAGGGGCGGGAGCCGCAGGCGATAATAAATTTTCCGGCGGTCAGACGCTCAACTGTGCCGTCGTGCGTTTCAATTTCAATAGTGTTGGCATCGACAAAGTGCGCATCTCCCTGATATAGCTCGCAACGATTACGTTCATAAAAACCCTGGCGCATCCGCGTTTGCTGGCTGATCACGTTTTCGGTGTGGTTAAGGATGTCGGCAAAGGAGGAACGCAGAAGGCGGGTATGATCGCTGTAGAGAGGGTTCTGATTGAATTCAATAATACGGCTGACGGCGTGGCGGAGCGCTTTTGATGGAATGGTTCCCCAATGGGTACAACCGCCGCCAATGTTATGATAACGCTCAATAACGGCGATGCGCGCTCCCTGTTTCACCAGGCCCATTGCGGCACCTTCACCACCGGGGCCGGAACCGATCACAATAGCATCGTAATCATAAGGCTGTTGCATGCTAATACGTCCTATTTATTATACAAATTCACAATGAGATTGTAACATTCCGCCAGCCACTTCCCAATTTTAACCCTCTATTTTGTTATTATTAATCAAAGTATGTGGTTAACAAGGTGTCACAAAGATGATGGTACTGTACGCTGAAATTTTTGATATAGTGCCATCATTGTGGGTAAAACAGGCACAAACATGGGCGTCAGAGCGCAACAAAAAGAACGAACACGACGTTCACTGATTGAAGCAGCATTTAGTCAGCTCAGTGCCGAACGGAGTTTTGCCAGCCTCAGTCTGCGGGAAGTGGCCAGAGAAGCGGGTATTGCTCCTACCTCATTTTATCGTCATTTTCGTGACGTTGATGAGTTAGGGCTGACGATGGTGGACGAAAGTGGATTAATGCTGCGTCAATTGATGCGCCAGGCACGTCAGCGCATCGCCAAAGGTGGGAGCGTGATTCGTACGTCAGTTTCTACTTTTATGGAATTTATTGGTGATAACCCTAACGCATTTCGGCTGCTGCTCAGGGAGCGCTCAGGTACTTCAGCCGCATTCCGTGCTGCGGTAGCACGAGAAATCCAACATTTTATCGCTGAACTGGCGGATTACCTTGAAATTGAAAACCGTATGCCCCGCAGTTTTACCGAAGCGCAAGCGGAAGCGATGGTTATTATCGTTTTTAATGCCGGGGCAGAGGCACTGGATATTGACCTTTATCAGCGTCGTCAGCTTGAAGAACGGCTTGTGCTTCAGTTACGGATGATTTCGAAAGGGGCTTATTACTGGTATCGACGTGAGCAGGAGAGGCTGGTGGTAACGCTGGAATCCTAATATCAAAGGACAGTGACATGAGTTTAGCTGTGGGTCGTGGCAGAGGTACAATGTTACTGGCGTTTCTCAACGGGTTAGAGACTGTAATTAAAATTGTGTAATTGCCTGTTTTTAATATGTTCACTCCAACAATGGAGACAGGCAAATTATGGACGAGAAGAAACTTAAGGCCCTTGCTGCTGAACTGGCCAAAGGCCTCAAAACTGAGGCCGGCCTTAATCAGTTTTCCCGCATGCTCACGAAGCTGACCGTTGAAACGGCACTCAATGCAGAACTGACTGACCACCTCGGGCATGAGAAAAATGCCCCTAAAACCGGCACCAATACCCGCAACGGCTACTCTTCGAAAACGCTGCTGTGCAACGACGGTGAAATCGGGCTAAACACGCCGCGCGACCGGGAAAATACCTTTGAACCTCAGCTGATTAAGAAGAATCAGACGCGTATCACGCAGATGGACAGCCAGATTTTATCCTTGTATGCCAAAGGCATGACCACGCGGGAAATCGTCGATACGTTCAAAGAGATGTACGATGCTGATGTGTCACCGCCCCTGATATCAAAAGTCACGGATGCCGTTAAAGAGCAGGTCGCCGAATGGCAGAATCGCCAGCTGGATGCGCTCTATCCCATTGTTTATCTGGACTGTATTGTTGTTAAGGTTCGTCAGAATGGCGGCGTGATTAACAAAGCGGTGTTCCTGGCACCGGGCATCAATACCGAAGGCCGGAAAGAGCTTCCGGGGATGTGGCTGGCTGAAAATGAAGGTGCAAAGTTCTGGCTGAACGTGCTGACGGAACTTAAAAATCGCGGCCTTCAGGACATCCTGATTGCCTGCGTGGATGGCCTGAAGGGCTTCCCGGATGCGATAAACAGCGTCTATCTGCAGACTCACATCCAGCTGTGCATCATCCACATGGTGCGTAACCGCCTGAAATACGTGGCGTGGAAGGACTACAAAGCGGTCACGGGCGGGCTGAAAACCGTTTATCAGGCACCAACAGAAGCGGCCGCACGGATGGCGCTGGCTGCGTTCGCCGAAGAATGGGATGACAAATATCCACAAATCAGCAAAAGCTGGCGTGCGCACGGGGAAAACCTCAATACGTTCTTCGGCTATCCGTCTGACATCCGAAAAGCTATCTACACCACGAATGCCATTGAGTCGCTGAACAGCGTGATCCGTGCCGCCATTAAGAAACGCAAGGTATTCCCGACGGATGACTCAGTGCGAAAGGTTATTTACCTGGCAATCCAGTCGGCATCGAAAAAATGGAATATGCCGATCCAGAACTGGCGGCTGGCGATGAGCCGCTTTATTATTGAGTTCGGTGACCGCCTGAGCGTTCACCTTTGACGTGGTGGCAGTTACACAGAATTATTTACAGGGTCACGGGTTATCCATTAATTGTATTAGCTCAGACCTGATCTGACAGTTACCTGTGGGGGGAAATCATTGTGATACTACTCGGACATACCTCAAGCAAGCCGACAACCTGTGACTGGCACGGCATTGGTCGAAATCTGGGTTTTGATACTCGCTACGAAAAAATGACTCAAAACTGATTTTTTTGAACGGTATTTGATACTCGAATGATTGTTACTTACGTGAGTTTGAACAGCGTTTAAATCGTTTTTGCTTTCCGTTTGAGCAGGCGGCTAGGAAAGTTGGCCGAACTCAATAACCTCATAAAAAATATGCATTACATCTGACAGCAAGTAGCTGCCTACACTTTCCAAATCTAACCTGCTCGCTTAGCTTCCTGAGCTAGGCTATCCGTGCTGCTCACTTCACTTCCTTCAGATGCCCCTTTTTTAGCCTCATGCAACGCTAATAGGCGTTCCTTTTCCTCTTTAGGCAAAAGAAGCAAGGTAGTATCGATGTCCTCGCCAGTTCCAACCGAGGACAGAATGCCTCTGACCCCGTCCTTGTGGATCAATCTAATCAAGGCTTCGGCATCTTCTTTACTAAGAGATTCATAGATCATTTGCCATGTAAATTTGAGAGGGTCACTCATATCTACTGGGCTATTTGTAGTTATATCAACTTTATCTAGTCCGGTTGCTAACCACTCAAGACTTACTCTCTCTGCTTTGGCTATCGCCAAGGCAACTTTGAGTGCGGGTTCAGTTCCCTTATGTAGGTAGTTGTTAATTGTCGATGGGGGAAAGTTCCAGGCTTGTGCTGTGCTTCTTACACTTCTGTTTCCAATCAGGCTTTCAAGGCGCTGGCGAAAACTTTCTTTTCCCTCACCCTCAATAGCAAATTTGTTTTCTTTTTGCTTGCTCATTTTCTTTGCCACATAAGTTATTGAAATATAATGTCATTTATCCTCTCCATGTCACGCTATGCTATAAATACAAAATAAAGAGCTATTTTTGATTTGATCGGGCTGTATGTAGATCAATGCTCTTATCCGCGCGGTTAACTTTGTAGAGTAATCGAATGATGGAAAGAAAAGAAGTATCCAGTGCCGACTGGCACCGTCTGGACATTGTGGCTGCGATCCACAAACAAGGCACTACCATGCGTGAGCTGTCTGTTCGTGCAGGTCTTAAGCCCGACACGCTTAAAAATGCGCTTAATCGCTCTTACCCAAAAGGTGAGCGAATTATTGCGAGTGCTCTAAATTTAGAACCGGCCTGTATCTGGTTCAGTCGTTACATGATGAGTAAGGCGTCCTGATATGTTCGTTACGGTGAATGAGTTAATTGGCCTGCCGGGATTGCCTGGTACGGTTCAGAGTGTGCGGTACACCCTGAATAAATGTGCTGCTGGTTTGCCGGAAATAATGCGCCGCCGCCAGGGTACGAAAGCCTACGAGTACAACGTTGATTGTCTGCCGGACGCCACGCGTGAAGCCGTTCAGGCCCGTATGGCTCGTCAGCTGCTGGCGCAGCCCGCTTCCCTTCGGGTCAAAGCGAGCGCCAGAGGCGATCTGGTCGCGGGAGCCGGTGGTGAGAAAGTACAGCGCGAGCTGGCGCTGTACCGCAAATGCCCGGCCCTGCAGGAGAAGAAGCTACGCGGGCTGACCAACAGCCAGAAAGCGGTTGGTGATGCCCGGATGGTGCTGGTTCAGGAGGTGTTACGTCTGATGGACAGCAGCGAAAACGGTGGTCTCAGCATGAAGCGCAAGCAGGCGGCCGAGTTTATTGCCGACGCTTCTGTCGCCGGGACGCTGCCGGATTATGTGCAGCGGGCCGCTGATATCGCCAACGCCCGCAAGGGTACCACCCGCGCCGGGGTCAGCGTGCCAACACTTCAGCGCTGGCTGTCAGCCTGGATGACCGCGGATACGGTGGGTGAACGCATGGCGCTGCTGGCACCGGGTAAGGTCGGCAAAAAAGAGGTGTTTCAGTACTCATGGATGCCTGATTTTATGCGGCACTGGCGGGATACCAACAAGCCGACCGTCACGATGGCTTACGATAAGTTCGAAAATGGTGGCTGGAGCAGCATGCTGGCAACGACATAATGCTGTCCATGCTTCCGAAGGTTGATACGGTGCGCTATGCATTGGGCAAGCTGCCTGTTGTTGAGCGTGAGCGCGGGCAGGTGACAGGTTCTGACTACAAGAAGTACCTGCCGCTCACGCGCCCGAATGGAAATTCAGACTCACGGCGGACGTGCCACTGGCTGGCACCCTAAATTGCCCATTGTCTACCCCGTGCCGTCGCTGAGTGGGTCTGTATGGCCAGTGGTGGAAGTGGCTGAAAAATATGGCGGTGTTCTTAAAACCACCCTTACATCAAATATCGACGGTTGTACCGTTATCTGGAGGTAATTATGGCAATTGTAATGCAAATAACCATTGAGCAAGACACCACTGGCGTGTCTACCAATATCAAAGCCGGAGGCCCCTGCACCGAAGTGGAGGCCGCTCATGCTGCATTCCTTCACCAGTCAATTATTGCTGCGCTGGAATCAAAAGAAGGTTTTAAGCATGACGGGCCAACTGTTTGCGAAACCAAAAAACTTCAACCAACTGACGGAGAAAATAAGAATGTCCATTAATACCCAAAATACTGTTGTCCCTGAAGGTTATATGAAAGACCGTAAAGGGCGTCTGGTGCCGGTTGCGCAGGTGTCTGACTATGATCGCGAAATGGATGCCTTTGTCCGCGCTCGCGTCGCTGAGGCGAAGGTTAAGAGCCAGGCTATGGCAGAGTTTAAGCAGGGTGCATTTGGTGATTGCTATGCCTGGGTTGAGCTTTCAGTTGAGAAATTTGGGCGTAAGCCTGGTGGGGTTAAAGGGAATGTGACCTTCTCCACCTTTGACGGTAGCCAGCAGATTAAGATCGCCGTGCAGGACAGGCTGACGTTTGGCCCGGAACTGCAGGTTGCTAAAGACATGATTGATGACTGTCTGAAAGCATGGTCTGCCGGGGCTGATGAAAAACTACTGACGCTTATCACTGATGCTTTTGACGTGGATAAAGAAGGTAAGCTGAATACCGGGCTTATTATTTCCCTGCGTCAGCTTAATATTCAGGACGAACTCTGGCAGCAGGCAATGGATGCATTAAATAAAGCGCTGGTCGTTTCCGTTACATCCACTTATATCAATTTCAAAGAGCAGGATGAAAGCGGGAAACTGGTTAATATTCCACTCGATATTGCCGGGGTGTGACCAATGAACATGAAAGCCGAGCATAGCGCTCAGAATAACTATGGCTTTTATGCCGTCGGTGCGGGTCGTGCCGAACGTAACGGCGAGTGGGGAAAGGCAGCAGAACTGTGGCAGAAAGCGCTTAACTTTGCCCGCTCGCGGAATTGTCGCCACTGGGCAGAGCATCCATTACTTTTTGCTCTAATGCCATGTAGCGCGGATGGGGTGGCATCAATGAACGCTAAGGAGTTTAACCAGCGTTACGCTGTCGGTAGCCACTTTATTTATCAGCCTTGCAAGGTGTTGCGCGGCGGCACGGTGGTTAAAACTATTGGCGAAGCACGTGACCTTAACTCCAGTACGATAGTGGAGATTAATGTTGAACAGGGCCGCCGGCCGGCCGCAAACTGAAAACTGCGCCATCTGCCGGATTCTGAGTTGTCATACAGTGATTTGAATATGTATGATCTGACTACATATTTTGCTCAGAGCCTTCCCCATGATGACCCGTAAAAGCATCGATACCATCCTGCTCTCCGTTGCCGCGGATAAGCTCTCTCAGCGTAAATGGGACTGGATGAAGATGCTCAAACCCATGGACCCGCCGCCTGTTATGGTCGCCAGGCCTATACTGGAGCGCCGGGGCGACACCGCCGCGCTTGCCCGTCTGCAGACAACTGAAGCTCAATCTGTCCCGTGCTGGACCTCCTTCCTGGATGCCGGCGGGCTGTGTGATATCGAGGTCGGGGACGTCACCAAAATGCTCGCCTGCGGCACCCGCATCAGCGGCGTGAAGGAATATGGCTGCGATAATCCCGGGTGCCGGCATGTCAGATACATCACCAACGCCTGCCACAGCCGGGCCTGCCCCTCCTGCGGGAAAAAGGCCACCGTCCTGTGGATTGCCGCCCGGCTTAACCGTCTGCCGGACTGCGACTGGATACATCTCGTCTTCACCCTCCCCGATTCGCTGTGGCCCCTGCTTGAGGTTAACCGCGGGCTGCTCAACGACCTCTGCCGGCTGGCCGTCGATAACCTGCTGTTTGCTGCCGGAAAACGCGGGCGGGATATCGCTATCTTCTGCGCCATCCATACGTACGGCCGGCGACTCAACTGGCATCCCCATGTGCACGTCTCCGTCACCTGCGGCGGTATCAACGAGCACGGAAAGTGGAAAAAAATCAGCTTCCGTAAGGATGCCATGCGCGCCCGATGGATGTGGAATATCTGGCAGCTGTTGCCGGACGTCTGGTATGAAGGCGTTGCGCTGCCGCCTTCCCTGAGCCACATCACCACCGAATCACAGTGGCACAGCCTGGTGCTGACCGCCGGAGGCGATTACTGGCACGTGTACATGTCAAAAAAGACGGCCGGTGGCAAAAACACCGTGAAATACCCGGGCCGCCACCTGAAAGAACCGCCTGTAGCGGGCTCCCGGCTGGCACACTACGCCGGCGGAGCCACGCTGAGCTTCCGCCACCATGACCACAACACCGGTGAGCAGGCGACGGAAACGCTGACGCGGCATGACATAGTGGCACGGCTGTAACAGCACATCCCGGAGAAGTTCTTCCGGATGGTGCGCTATTTTGGTTTTCTGGCCAACAGGGTGTGCGGAGAAAAGCTGCCGGTGGTCTGCAGCGCGCCGGGGATGGAAAAGCCGGAGCCGGTGGCAAAGGTGTGCTACGCGCAGATGAGTAAGCAGTTCATGCGGCGTGACCCGTTTGAATGCGTGTTGTGTGGAGGGCGTATGGAGTACCGCCGCGCGGTGGCAGTCCTGAGCGTACAGGGGCTGAAAACCCACGCGCGGGAGATCGGCCTGATGAGGTACATCACGGGCTGATGCAGGGAAGATCCGCGTGTTATTCGCTGTCAGCCTGAAAAACGACCAGAAAAAGCCTGAATTATCAACAGCGCGCAGCTCACCGACTTATCCGATGCTATACAAAGCAGGATGTGGTTAAATTTCAACCACCTCATGCTGGGGCAGAAATGGTTTCAATTTCCTATACGTCAAGTATAAAGCGGGTGGCGTGTTCCCGTTGTCCAGTCATGTAGGCGATGGCCTGTAGGGTCAGTGAGGCCGTCTGACCGAAAGCTGAGATAACGTCATACGCATCGTCAGTCATGGTCTGGCGAATCTGATAAAAGTTCATGGTCAATTCCTTCCAGGCGACTAAGAAACCTACAGGCCTGTAGTGCGACGCACACTAACTCGGTGGGATCGGACAGTCCAGTGGAAGGAAACATGGAAGGTTAGAGATGGTTTTATCGGTTGAAATTTGCGCTGATTTGGAAGGTATTTGATATGCGCCGGAGGGGTATCACAGTGAATCAAATTCCTTTCAAATCAGTATCAAACAATTTTCGCGGCTACAGGCGACGCCAGTCGCCCTGCTAAATCAACGCCGTGACAGCAGTACGCCACACTCCATATGGTGCGTATAGGGGAACTGGTCGAACAGCGCCAGCCGTGTGATCTGATGGGTTTCAGACAGCGTAATCAAATTTTCGCACAGTGTTTGCGGGTTGCAGGAGATATATAAAATGTGTGGGTAACCCTGCACCATTTTCACTGTTTCTGCATCCAGTCCGTTGCGTGGAGGATCGACAAAGATTGTCTCGCACTCATAGCTGCTAAGGTCTGTTCCTTCCAGTCGGTTGAAAGTGCGTTCACCGTTCATCGCCTGCGTAAATTCTTCTGCTGCCATCCTGATGATTTGCACGTTTTCAATATTATTAATGGCGATGTTGTATTGCGCGGAAGCAACGGAGGGTTTGGCAATTTCCGTCGCCAGTACGCGCCTGAAGTTACGCGCCAGTGCCAGCGAAAAGTTACCGTTACCGCAATAAAGCTCCAGTAAGTCACCACGGGCATTTTTTGTTACATCAAGCGCCCATTCGAGCATCTGAATATTTATCGCGGCATTGGGTTGCGTAAAGCTGTTTTCTACCTGCCGATAAATAATGTTCTTTCCCGCCACCGGCAGGCATTCCTCGACAAAATCGCGATCCAGCACGATTTTACTTTTTCGCGCGCGCCCGATCAGATGCAGGTCGAATCCCTCTGCGTGGAGTGCATCACGAAGCGTAATAGCAGCTTGTTGCCACATTTCTGTCAGCGGACGGTGATAAAGCAGTGACACCACTACCTGATTACTCATGGTGGAGAGGTAATCAATCTGAAACAGCTTGTGGCGTAGCAGTGGATTATCGCGTAATGCATGCATTAATCTCGGCATCAGATGATTAATTAACCTGCTGGCGGACGGGAAGCTGTCCACGCGAATTCGCTGGCGCGTGTGTTGGTCGAAAATGATGTGGTAGAGATTATCGCCATCGTGCCAGATCCGAAACTCTGCCCGCATACGATAATGGCTGACGGGCGAGCGAAATATCTCAACCCCTGGCGCGGCAAATGGCGTCATCAGCGTCTTAAGACGAGCGACTTTTTGCATAAGCTGTGCATCGTATTGTTCAGTCGGCAGCTGTTCGGGGGTCATGGTCATTCCTCAGATTGATGGCCTTTTATGCCCGGCGCATTCTAGGTGTTCAGTACTTAATGTCCAGCGTTCTAAGGTATGCACCTTTGATTGCTGGATTTTTGTGAATGTTGAACACAAGATGCATTTCCGCCTTTTATAGATAAAAAGAAAATCATGTGCGAAGTTGGAACGAAGATGTAACGGTGTGGAATGTCATTGTGAATGCTTTTTACATCTGGCTTTTCGGACTGAAGCCTTTTAACACTTTATGGTACTGAACCTAAACCTACTCGAATAACGCTGTATTTCGTACTGTCATACGCTATTTTTACCGTTTATCTGTGACATTCTGCATCAGGTTTTAAATGCCAGTTAAAAAATGGAAACGAATGGCGCAGTGCTGTTGATGTTGAGCACAATGGCGGCTTCTTTTAGGGAGAACTGCTTTACGTAAATGTTGACAACGGGCCATCGCCGACGGCTGTTACCTGCAGGCGGACACTAGCGATGATAATAACGATCGTATTTACTCTGTAAGCGCAGATACAATGTGTTACCTGCCCGGCTATATGCTGGAAGCCTATTTTCATGATGCCCTGCTGCGAATTGGCGGCATCTGTTAAAACAAGGCAGATCACGCGTTTTCTTTCAGGTAGCTGAAGATTGCGCATTTTTAAAAAGAGTATATGGTCGGGCTGTCCGTCTTATCTGCCGATCACATCCCGGCAGACTGCTCATGCTAGAATAGCCAGCCTGTTTGATAAAGATGATGAGACAGTACATGGCTAGCATACCCTGGGAAGAGCGCTTTAGCTCAGCGGCATTTATACCTTCTAATGAACGCCCTACCGTATTGGTCTTTGATTCTGGCGTTGGCGGACTTTCCGTCTATGATGAAATCCGCAAGCTGCTGCCAGACCTTCATTATATATATGCATTCGATAATGTGGCCTTTCCTTATGGGGAAAAAACCGAGACGTTTATCGTTAGTCGCGTCATTGAAATTGTTACTGCAATAACCCGCCATCACTCTCTGGCGCTGGTGGTTATTGCCTGTAATTCTGCCAGCACAGTTACGCTGCCTGCTTTACGTGAGTGTTTCGATTTTCCTGTTGTCGGCGTGGTTCCTGCCATTAAGCCCGCTGCTCGCCTGACGCGAAATGGTAAAGTGGGTTTGCTTGCTACCCGCGGTACCGTTAAGCGGGCTTACACCCATGATTTGGTTGCGCGTTTTGCCAGTGAGTGTAAGACAGAAATGCTGGGTTCATCTGAGATGGTGGAAATGGCGGAGGCAAAACTGCAAGGGCATCCTGTGTCACTGGAAGATGTTAAGCGTATTTTGAGGCCCTGGCTGTGTATGAAAGAGCCGCCGGATACGGTGGTACTGGGTTGTACGCATTTTCCTTTGCTTAATGAAGAATTGCAGCAGGTTTTACCGCCGGGCACGCGTTTAATTGACTCGGGGGCAGCGATTGCGCGCCGAACTGCCTGGCTATTAGAAAATGAATCACCTGTGGCACGGTCTGCAGAAAGCAATCTGGCTTTTTGTATGGACATGACCGGACAGGCGGTGCAATTGATGCCCGTTTTGCAGCGCTATGGCTTCGAAAGGCTCGAAAAACTGACTATTAATGATGAATTTGAATGAAAAAACATCGGTCAGCTTTTTTTTTGCAATAACCCCTTGTCAGGGCGCACAAACTCCCTATAATGCGCCACCACTGACACGGAACAACGGCTTCGGTGCCGCCGTGTTGAGAGGTTAAGCGAGCTGAACCGCCGGAGAAAAGCTGCGTAAAAGTGGTTGACTCTGAAGGAGGAAAGCGTAGTATACGCGACCTCGCGGCAGGAAGCGAAAGCACTGACCGCACCGCTCTTTAACAATTTATCAGACAATCTGTGTGGGCACTCGCAGGATAGATATCGGCATCTTCGGATGCAAAAATATCAAGTCTTAAGAGTGAACACGTAATTCATTACGACGTTTTCCTTGAGCACTGCTTCACGAGTTGAAGCAAATCAAACTTTAAATTGAAGAGTTTGATCATGGCTCAGATTGAACGCTGGCGGCAGGCCTAACACATGCAAGTCGAACGGTAGCACAGAAGAGCGTGCTCTTTGGGTGACGAGTGGCGGACGGGTGAGTAATGTCTGGGAAACTGCCTGATGGCGGGGGATAACCACTGGAAACGGTGGCTAATACCGCATAATCTCGCAAGAGCAAAGAGGGGGACCTTATGGCCTCTTGCCATCGGATGTGCCCAGATGGGATTAGCTGGCAGGTAGGGTAACGGCCTACCTGGGCGACGATCCCTAGCTGGTCTGAGAGGATGACCAGCCACACTGGAACTGAGACACGGTCCAGACTCCTACGGGAGGCAGCAGTGGGGAATATTGCACAATGGGCGCAAGCCTGATGCAGCCATGCCGCGTGTATGAAGAAGGCCTTCGGGTTGTAAAGTACTTTCAGCGGGGAGGAAGGGACGCTGGTTAATAACCAGCGGCATTGACGTTACCCGCAGAAGAAGCACCGGCTAACTCCGTGCCAGCAGCCGCGGTAATACGGAGGGTGCAAGCGTTAATCGGAATTACTGGGCGTAAAGCGCACGCAGGCGGTCTGTTAAGTCAGATGTGAAATCCCCGGGCTTAACCTGGGAACTGCATTTGAAACTGGCAGGCTGGAGTCTTGTAGAGGGGGGTGGAATTCCAGGTGTAGCGGTGAAATGCGTAGAGATCTGGAGGAATACCGGTGGCGAAGGCGGCCCCCTGGACAAAGACTGACGCTCATGTGCGAAAGCGTGGGGAGCAAACAGGATTAGATACCCTGGTAGTCCACGCTGTAAACGATGTCGATTTGGAGGTTGTGCCCTTGAGGTGTGGCTTCCGTAGCTAACGCGTTAAATCGACCGCCTGGGGAGTACGGCCGCAAGGTTAAAACTCAAATGAATTGACGGGGGCCCGCACAAGCGGTGGAGCATGTGGTTTAATTCGATGCAACGCGAAGAACCTTACCTGGCCTTGACATCCACAGAACTTAGCAGAGATGCTTTGGTGCCTTCGGGAGCTGTGAGACAGGTGCTGCATGGCTGTCGTCAGCTCGTGTTGTGAAATGTTGGGTTAAGTCCCGCAACGAGCGCAACCCTTATCCTTTGTTGCCAGCGATTTGGTCGGGAACTCAAAGGAGACTGCCGGTGATAAACCGGAGGAAGGTGGGGATGACGTCAAGTCATCATGGCCCTTACGGCCAGGGCTACACACGTGCTACAATGGCGCATACAAAGAGAAGCGACCTCGCGAGAGCATGCGGACCTCATAAAG
Organism: Erwinia tracheiphila; assembly: GCF_021365465.1. Lineage (NCBI taxonomy): Bacteria > Pseudomonadati > Pseudomonadota > Gammaproteobacteria > Enterobacterales > Erwiniaceae > Erwinia > Erwinia tracheiphila. The sequence goes on along the minus strand of NZ_CP089932.1, from coordinate 4,585,887 downwards.
TGCGTCGTAGTCCGGATCGGAGTCTGCAACTCGACTCCGTGAAGTCGGAATCGCTAGTAATCGTGGATCAGAATGCCACGGTGAATACGTTCCCGGGCCTTGTACACACCGCCCGTCACACCATGGGAGTGGGTTGCAAAAGAAGTAGGTAGCTTAACCTTCGGGAGGGCGCTTACCACTTTGTGATTCATGACTGGGGTGAAGTCGTAACAAGGTAACCGTAGGGGAACCTGCGGTTGGATCACCTCCTTAGCATAAGATAGCTTCATGCGCAGTGCTCACACAGATTGTCTGATAGAAAAGTAACGAGCGTAACCATACTGAGTCCCCATCGTCTAGAGGCCAAGGACACTGCCCTTTCACGGCTGTAACAGGGGTTCGAATCCCCTTGGGGACGCCAAAGTTATGTCTAGAGTATCTCAAAACTGGCTTACCCTGGTGGGAAGTCATGTTTGAGATATTTGCTCTTTAACAATCCGGAACAAGCTGAAAATTGAAACGACATGTTGTTGTCATTCTGGGTAACAGGAATGGCGTGATGACATGTACGGTCTCTCAATGCCTGCAACGGCATGCGTCCTGTGGACGCCTGTGGGTTGTGAGGTTAAGTGACGAAGCGTACACGGTGGATGCCCTGGCAGTCAGAGGCGATGAAGGGCGTGCTAATCTGCGATAAGCGTCGGTAAGGTGATATGAACCGCGATACCCGACGATACCCGAATGGGGAAACCCGGTGCACTTGTGCATCATTGCAGCATGAATACATAGTGCTGCAAGGCGAACCGGGGGAACTGAAACATCTCAGTACCCCGAGGAAAAGAAATCAACCGAGATTCCCCCAGTAGCGGCGAGCGAACGGGGAGGAGCCCGGAACCATCATCAGCTTGTGCATCAGTGGAAGCGTCTGGAAAGTCGCAGGGTACAGGGTGATACTCCCGTACACGAAGGTGCACATGCTGTGAGTTCGAAGAGTAGGGCGGGACACGTGTTATCCTGTCTGAATATGGGGGGACCATCCTCCAAGGCTAAATACTCCTGACTGACCGATAGTGAACCAGTACCGTGAGGGAAAGGCGAAAAGAACCCCGGCGAGGGGAGTGAAACAGAACCTGAAACCGTGTACGTACAAGCAGTGGGAGCACCTTCGTGGTGTGACTGCGTACCTTTTGTATAATGGGTCAGCGACTTGTATTCTGTAGCAAGGTTAACCGAATAGGGGAGCCGCAGGGAAACCGAGTCTTAACTGGGCGTTAAGTTGCAGGGTACAGACCCGAAACCCGGTGATCTAGCCATGGGCAGGTTGAAGGTTGGGTAACACTAACTGGAGGACCGAACCGACTAATGTTGAAAAATTAGCGGATGACCTGTGGCTGGGGGTGAAAGGCCAATCAAACCGGGAGATAGCTGGTTCTCCCCGAAAGCTATTTAGGTAGCGCCTCGTGAAGTCATCTGCGGGGGTAGAGCACTGTTTCGGCCAGGGGGCCATCCCGGCTTACCGATCCGATGCAAACTCCGAATACCGCAGAATGTTATCACGGGAGACACACGGCGGGTGCTAACGTCCGTCGTGAAGAGGGAAACAACCCAGACCGCCAGCTAAGGTCCCAAAGTCATGGTTAAGTGGGAAACGATGTGGGAAGGCCCAGACAGCCAGGATGTTGGCTTAGAAGCAGCCATCATTTAAAGAAAGCGTAATAGCTCACTGGTCGAGTCGGCCTGCGCGGAAGATGTAACGGGGCTAAACCATGCACCGAAGCTGCGGCAGCGGCGCGTAAGCGTTGTTGGGTAGGGGAGCGTTCTGTAAGCCGTGGAAGGTGTGCTGTGAGGCATGCTGGAGGTATCAGAAGTGCGAATGCTGACATAAGTAACGATAAAGCGGGTGAAAAGCCCGCTCGCCGGAAGACCAAGGGTTCCTGTCCAACGTTAATCGGGGCAGGGTGAGTCGACCCCTAAGGCGAGGCCGAAAGGCGTAGTCGATGGGAAACGGGTTAATATTCCCGTACTCGGTGTTGCTGCGAAGGGGGGACGGAGAAGGCTATGTCATCCGGGCGACGGTTGTCCCGGTTTAAGCGTGTAGGCTGTTTTTCCAGGCAAATCCGGAAAATCAAGGCTGAGGCGTGATGACGAGGCACCACGGTGCTGAAGTGACAAATGCCCTGCTTCCAGGAAAAGCCTCTAAGCATCAGGCAACAGAGAATCGTACCCGAAACCGACACAGGTGGTCAGGTAGAGAATACCAAGGCGCTTGAGAGAACCCGGGTGAAGGAACTAGGCAAAATGGTGCCGTAACTTCGGGAGAAGGCACGCTGGCGCGTAGGTGAAGGGACGTGCTCCCGGAGCTGAAGCCAGTCGAAGATACCAGCTGGCTGCAACTGTTTATTAAAAACACAGCACTGTGCAAACACGAAAGTGGACGTATACGGTGTGACGCCTGCCCGGTGCCGGAAGGTTAATTGATGGGGTTAGCGGCAACGCGAAGCTCCTGATCGAAGCCCCGGTAAACGGCGGCCGTAACTATAACGGTCCTAAGGTAGCGAAATTCCTTGTCGGGTAAGTTCCGACCTGCACGAATGGCGTAATGATGGCCAGGCTGTCTCCACCCGGGACTCAGTGAAATTGAACTCGCTGTGAAGATGCAGTGTACCCGCGGCAAGACGGAAAGACCCCGTGAACCTTTACTACAGCTTGACACTGAACACTGAGCCTTGATGTGCAGGATAGGTGGGAGGCTTTGAAGCGCGGACGCCAGTTCGTGTGGAGCCATCCTTGAAATACCACCCTTTAACGTTTGGTGTTCTAACCTTGCGCCGTGATCCGGCGCGGGGACAGTGTCTGGTGGGTAGTTTGACTGGGGCGGTCTCCTCCCAAAGCGTAACGGAGGAGCACGAAGGTTGGCTAATCCTGGTCGGACATCAGGAGGTTAGTGCAATGGCATAAGCCAGCCTGACTGCGAGCGTGACGGCGCGAGCAGATGCGAAAGCAGGTCATAGTGATCCGGTGGTTCTGAATGGAAGGGCCATCGCTCAACGGATAAAAGGTACTCCGGGGATAACAGGCTGATACCGCCCAAGAGTTCATATCGACGGCGGTGTTTGGCACCTCGATGTCGGCTCATCACATCCTGGGGCTGAAGCAGGTCCCAAGGGTACGGCTGTTCGCCGTTTAAAGTGGTACGCGAGCTGGGTTTAGAACGTCGTGAGACAGTTCGGTCCCTATCTGCCGTGGGCGCTGGAGAATTGAGGGGGTTTGCTCCCAGTACGAGAGGACCGGAGTGAACGCACCGCTGGTGTTCGGGTTGTCACGCCAGTGGCACAGCCCGGTAGCTAAGTGCGGAAAAGATAAGCGCTGAAAGCATCTAAGCGCGAAACTTGCCCCGAGATGAGTTCTCCCTGTGGCTTAAAGCCACCTTAAGGGACGTTGAAGACGACGACGTTGATAGGCCGGATGTGTAAGCGCAGCGATGCGTTGAGCTGACCGGTACTAATGACCCGTGAGGCTTAACCTTACAACGCCAGAGGCGTTCTGGTGAGTGTTGAGAGACGACACGATCGGTATTCAGCTTGTGACGGACAGAAGAATTTAGCACTGTTCTGCGGAGATGATTCCGAAGGATTTTGCGCTGAGAGGGCGGTAAGGAGCATACATGGGTATGTGACTGAGCGAGGCGATATCAGCACAAAAGGCACGGGACAGGGCACAAAGAATTTGCCTGGCGGCTTTAGCGCGGTGGTCCCACCTGACTCCATGCCGAACTCAGAAGTGAAACGCCGTAGCGCCGATGGTAGTGTGGGGTCTCCCCATGCGAGAGTAGGGAACTGCCGGGCATCATACAAGCGGACCCCCGGCCAGTGGCCGGGGGTTTTTGCGTCTATAGCTGGAAAAAAAAGCCGGAAAAAAAGCTGCGTGACCCGGTTAATCGGTTAGACTGTGCAGTTACCTTTACCTTCCTTAAGGCCGTCAGATGTTCAGCCAGTCCCCTTCCTTAACACCTTTTAACACCTTTGGCCTTGATGTCAGGGCAGAACAGATTGTTGTGGCGGAAACCGCCGCTGAACTTGTGGCCACCTGGCAGGACAGCATTCGGTATAGCCAGCCTGTCCTGATACTTGGAGAGGGAAGCAACGTCCTTTTTCTGGGAGACTTCGCGGGCCGGGTGATTGTTAACCGTCTTAAAGGGATCTTGATTAAAGAGAGCGATACTGCCTGGCACTTACAGGTTGCATCGGGTGAAAACTGGCACAATCTGGTGCAGTATTCATTGAAAAATCATATTTCTGGCTTGGAAAATCTGGCGATGATACCCGGTTGTGTGGGCTCTGCTCCCATCCAGAATATCGGTGCTTACGGAGTAGAGTTAAAAAGCGTTTGTGAATATGTCGATGTGCTGGATCTCAACACGGCCGAAACCCATCGCTTATCTGGGGAGCTGTGCCAGTTTGGCTATCGGGACAGTATCTTCAAACATCAATATTTGCAGGGCTATGCGATAGTGGCTGTTGGATTGAAGTTGGACAAGCAGTGGCGACCCGTTATGACCTATGGCGATCTAAGCAAATTAGATCCCGCCACCGTGACGCCAAAGCAAATTTTCGATGCGGTTTGTCATATGCGTAGTAGCAAACTGCCCGATCCCACGATCATGGGCAATGCGGGTAGCTTCTTTAAAAATCCAGTGGTTGATGCCTCATTTGCGCAATCGTTATTAAACAGGTATCCCGGCGCATCGTGTTACCCTCAGACTGATGGCACGGTAAAACTAGCGGCCGGATGGTTAATCGAGCGCTGTGATTTGAAGGGTTTCAGCATAGGTGGCGCTGCCGTTCATCAGCAGCAGGCACTGGTTTTGATTAATCAGAATCAGGCCAGCAGTGACGATATTGTGGCGTTAGCACGGGAAGTGCGCCAGCGGGTCGGGAGCAAATTCAATGTCTGGCTTGAGCCTGAGGTGCGCTTCATTGGTGCGGCGGGAGAACAGAATGCCGTTGAGGCGATTGCATGAAAGCGAATACTGTTCCCTTAACGTTAATCGGACTTTTGGCCGATGGCGAATTCCACTCCGGCGAGCAGTTGGGTGAACAGCTTGGCATGAGCCGTGCCGCTATTAATAAACATATTCAGACCCTGAAAGACTGGGGTATAGATGTATTTACGGTAGTAGGGAAAGGCTATAGCCTGTCTGCGCCGATGCAGTTACTTAATGAACAACAGATTGCCAGGCAGCTGGATGATGGTCGTCTGACGGTAATCCCGGTGATTGATTCCACCAACCAGTACTTACTGGACAGGATGGACGAGTTGCAGTCCGGGGATGCGTGTGTGGCAGAGTATCAGCAGGCCGGGAGAGGAAGACGCGGCAGACAGTGGTTTTCGCCATTTGGCTCAAACCTCTATCTTTCGATGTACTGGCGTCTGGAGGACGGCCCTATTGCCGCGATGGGACTAAGTCTGGTGATTGGCATTGTTACTGCCGAGGTGCTGCAACAGTCAGGTGCCAACGATGTGCGGGTAAAATGGCCAAACGATCTTTATCTTAAAGATCGCAAACTTGCCGGTATTTTGGTTGAATTAATGGGTAAGACCGGTGATACAGCGCATATCGTTATCGGAACAGGTATTAACCTTGTAATGCAGTCTCCTGACCCTGCCGTTGTTAATCAGGGCTGGATCAATCTGCGAGATGCTGGTGTTAAAATCGACCGCAACTTGCTGGCGGCAAAATTGGTGAACAGTATGCGCCAGTCGCTGGCACTATTTGAACGTGAAGGCCTTGCACCCTTTATTGAACGCTGGAAAGCGCTGGATAACTTTATTGATCGCCCGGTCAAATTACTGATTGGGGACCGTGAAATACCCGGCATTGCAAGAGGTATCGACCAGCAGGGGGGGCTGCTACTTGAGCAGGATGGCGTGGTGAAATCCTGGGTTGGTGGAGAGATCTCACTGCGTCTACTTGCAAAGCAGTGAGTGCTGAGACCGATAAGCGATTTGAAAGAAAAAGGAGCCTCTGCTCCTTTTTCTTTTTGACTGTTATAACGACTGCAAAAAGCCAGCAAATCATCATTCAGCTGTTGCTGATGCGTTACGCCATCATAAATTTTTAACTGTGCGTTATCGATCATGGCAGCAGCCAGTTTGCCTGTTGCCTCGAAAGGGACGATCTGATCGTTGCTACCGTGAACGATCAGCGTTAGTACCGCGATCTTCGCCATGTCTGGTCGGTAATCTGTTTCGGAGAAAGCTGTCACGCAATCCAGCGTCCCCTTAAGAGAAGCCAGCAGGGCGATATTCAACGTTTGCGTCATCACCCCATCAGAAACCGACATCCCTTTATTTGTACCGTAAAACGGCGTAGCGAAATCGTGGATAAATTGTGCCCGATCCTTTAATAATCTGATTTAATATCATCAAATACCGATTTATCAACACGTTCAGGATGATCGTCCGTTTTAATAAACAATGGCGTGACGGCACCCAGGCAATACCAGACTGGCGATCCGCTCGTTGCCAAATTTACCGATGTAGCGACTGACGTCACCACCACTCATTGAAAAACCTACCAGAGTGACATCGCGTAGATCCAGGTGCTCAATCAGATCGTTAAGATCCGATGCGAAGGTATCGTAATCATAGCCGTCCCAGGGTTGATCGGCGCGACCAGAGCCACGGTGATCATAAGCAATGGTCCGGTAGCCGCAAGCGGCAAGGAAAGCATCTGGCTGTCCCACATATCGGCATCAAGCGGTCAGCTGTGGCTGAAAATAATCGGCTTACCTTTGCCCCAGTCTTTAAAATAAAGTTGCGTACCGTCCTGTGTTGTCAACATGCTCATCGCATTTTCTTCCAGTCAGATTTATGAGGGGGACGTTAACCATATCTGGTCTGACGAGAATAGAGAAAGTTGGCGAGCATTCTGACGGGGAAAGCGTGCTAAATGAATGGGTTCAGTGAGGAAAGCGATAAAAAATCACATGGAAAAAAGCAGGGACGTGAGTCTTTGCAAAGAAATCAGGAAGGGTCAGCGCCCTTCCTTGTATGTAATAGCAATGTGGTGGTTAGCTGCTAAGGTTTACAGCAAATCGAAACGATCCAGATTCATGACTTTATGCCATGCCGCAACGAAGTCGGTCACGAATTTCTCTTTCGCATCGCTGCTGGCATAGACCTCTGCTATGGAGCGTAACACCGCATTGGAGCCAAACACCAGATCGGCACGGGTCGCGGTAAATTTCACTTCGCCACTCAGACGGTCGCGCCCTTCGAAAAGTTCAGCATGGCTACCTTCAACAGCTTTCCACTCGTTGCCCATATCCAGCAGGTTGATGAAAAAATCATTGCTGAGTATGCCAGTACGACCGGTAAACACACCGTGCTGGCTACCGTCAAAATTCGTACCGAGAACGCGCAGGCCACCAATCAGCGCCGTTAATTCTGGTGCAGTCAGCGTCAGCTGCTGTGCTTTGTCGATCAGCAGCTCCTCAGTAGAGGCGCTATTGTGTACCCGACGATAATTACGGAAGCCATCAGCCGCAGGATTAAGCAGTTCAAAAAGATCGATATCGGTTTGATCCTGGTGTGCATCCACGCGACCCGCAGCGAACGGAACGGAGACATTCACGCCTGCTGCACGGGCAGCCTTCTCTACACCTACCACTCCGGCCAGCACGATAATATCTGCCAGAGAGGCTTTACCTGATGACTGCTGAATACCCTGTAATACCGTCACCGCGCGTGCAACATGCGCGTTCACCGGCCAGCCACGCTGTGGTGCCAGCGCCAGCCGTGCACCATTTGCTCCGCCGCGCTTGTCGCCGCCTCGGAAAGTAGAAGCCGATGCCCAGGCAACAGAAACCAGCTCGCTGACTGACAGATCGGACTGGGCAATTGCCGTTTTCAGATTCTCAATATCCGCGTTATCCGGATGATGAACTGCTTTTGGTAACGGGTCCTGCCAGATTAATTCTTCTTTAGGTACTTCCGGGCCGATGTAACGTGCCAGCGGTCCCATATCCCTGTGCGTCAGCTTGTACCACGCGCGAGCAAAGGCTTCATTAAACGCCTGCGGATTGTTCAGGAAACGGCGCGAAATTTTTTCGAATTCCGGGTCGAAGCGCAACGTTAAATCCGTCACCAGCATAGTAGGTTTACGTTTTTTAGCCTTGTCGAATGGATCAGGAATGATCTCCTCTGCATCGACGGCCTCAAACTGAATTGCGCCTGCTGGACTACGGGTTTGCACCCACTCATATTTGAACAGATTCTCGAAAAAGTAGTTACTCCACTGCGTTGGTGTCTGTGACCAAATTACCTCAAGACCGGATGTAATGGCATCTGCGCCAACACCGCTGCCATGGGTGCTGGCCCAGCCAAAGCCTTGGGATTCAATGGAAGCGGCTTCAGGATCGGCACCGACATGGCTGGCAGGGGCTGCGCCGTGCGTTTTACCTAATGTGTGGCCACCTGCAATAAGTGCGACAATCTCTTCATCATCCATGCCCATATTACCGAAAGTGGCACGAATTGCCGGGGCGGCCGAGGCGGGATCGCCGCTGTGTTCAGGTCCTTCCGGATTAACATAGATCAGGCCCATTTCTGTCGCACCTAGCGGTGTTTGTGCCAGAGATTCGGGATGACGGTGGGCCAGCCAGGTTTTTTCACTTCCCCAGTCGACATCAAGGTCCGGTTCCCAAACATCTTCACGTCCCGCACCAAAGCCAAAGGTACGGAAACCAGCGCTTTCCAGCGACACATTGCCAGCCAGGATATAGAGATCGGCCCAGGAAATTTTTTGTCCATATTTTTGTTTTATTGGCCACAACAAGCGACGGGCTTTGTCCAGACTGACGTTATCAGGCCAGGCGTTTAAAGGGGCAAATCGCTGCTGACCGCGTCCGGAACCACCACGACCATCTTCAGAACGATAGGTACCTGCACTGTGCCACGCCATACGGATAAACAGGCCGATATAGCTGCCCCAGTCGGCAGGCCACCACGGTTGAGAGTCTGTCAGAAGCGCTTTGAGATCGCCTTTCAGCGCGAAGTAATCCAGCTTGCTGAATTCATGACGATAGTTGAAATTTTTGCCCAGTGGATTGGAACGCTCAGAATGTTGGTTAAGCAGGTCAACGCGTAACTGATTGGGCCACCAGTCGCGGTTTGTGGTGCCACCACCCGCGTGTTGTTCCTGTTTACCCTGATGGAAGGGGCATTTTCCCGCAGAAGGCGAATCGTGTGTATCGGTTGGTGTTGTCATGAAGAGGCTCCGTATCTATGATGTTCTGATTGCTCATTACGATAAATGTCTTTCTGGTCAAGTCCTACCTGAATAAAACTACGGGTGTGATAGCTAAATCCTTTTATTTGAAAAGGATTACAGGTGGTCCATCTTCCGGGCAAAGCATTGCGCGAAGATAAGGTTAGGACAAGATGTAACTTATTGCTTTAAAAAGTACAGGATAGAAAAGAAGCTCAGTATGTGAGCTTCTTCAGAGGACGGGGCGGGTGATAAAACAGGCAAGATGCCAGCCCGTGTATGCGATCCGCCTCTCAGTATCATGAGTAAAACGCAGGGCGTTCAACAATCCATGCTAGCGCATGGTGACGAATTCTTCCGCGCCTGTCGGGTGAATCGCGACGGTATTGTCGAAGTCTTTTTTAGTTGCGCCCATTCTCAACGCTACCGCAAAGCCCTGCAGCATTTCGTCCATACCGTAGCCGATGCCGTGGATACCGACAATTTTCTCTTCCTGACCGACGCAGACCAGTTTCATCCGGCAGGGCTGGCGGTGTTGGGTCACGGCGGTATACATGGCGGTAAACGCGGATTTATACACTTTCACCTGATCATCGCCGTACTGCTCGCGGGCCTGTGGCTCGGTCAGGCCCACCGTGCCGATGGGCGGATGGCTGAACACCACAGTTGGCACGTTGCTGTAATCCAGATGCTCTTCCGGTTTGTTGTTAAACAGGCGTTCGGAAAGACGGCGGCCTGCGGCAACGGCAACAGGCGTCAGTTCCACTGCACCCGTGTTATCGCCTACAGCATAAATACCTGCCACGTTGGTATTTTGATATTTATCAACGTTGATATAACCTTTTTCATTCAGCGCGACACCAGTGGTGGCAATGTTCAGGTCATCGGTGGCTGGCTCGCGGCCAATGGCCCACACCAGGCAATCAACCGTCTGCTGCTGTCCATTCTCCAGCTGCAGCGTCAGGCTACCGTCGGCATTCTTGAACACCGCCTTCGGCGTTGAGTTGGTATGCAGCACAGGGCCTTCCCCGTTCATCACCTCAAGCAATGTTTCGACGATAAGGGGGTCGAAAGAGCGTAGCGGAGCATGTTTGCGCACGAACAGATGCGTCTCTGAACCCAGCGCGTTCACCACGCCAGCAATCTCAACCGCGATATAACCTGCGCCAACCACTGCGGTGCGCCTGGGTAAGGCATCCAGTTCAAAGAAGCCATCAGAATCGATACCGTATTCTGCACCGGGTATGGAAGGATGGCTGGGTCGGCCACCAGTGGCGATCAAAATATGATCTGCCGTAATCTTTTCACCATTCACTTCTACGGTGTGCGCGTCTACAAAGCGCGCGTGGCCTTTAATCACCTCAACCTTATTTTTGCCGAGCACGTTGTCATAAGAGTTATGGATACGGTCAATGTAGGCGCTGCGGTTCTTAACCAGCGTGGCCCAGTTAAAGCTGTTCAGGGTGGTGTCAAAGCCGTAATCCGGGCTATACCGATGAATGGCTTCAGCAATTTGCGCCGCGTACCACATCACTTTCTTAGGCACACAGCCAACATTTACGCAGGTGCCGCCAAGATCTTTTGCCTCAATCAGCGCACATTTTCTCCCGTACATGGATGCACGGTTAATGGAGGCAATACCGCCGCTGCCGCCACCAATAGCAAGGTAGTCAAAATGTCTGGTCATCAGGAATATTCCAATAAGTCAGTAAAATAAATTGGCGTTAGTGTAGCGCCACTAAGGGTGATGCCGCAAAGATTGCGCCTATGATTGTGATAGGTAAAGTGGAAATTATATCTAATTATATTAATAAGATATGAAGGTTAGTTCTAAATCACTCTAAATTAGCTCAAAATGATATCCCACTCACTACCCCTTGAATCTCTATACCTGTCAGTCATTTGTGCGGATTTATGCCCCAGCAATCTTTGTGCAAATTCCGCCCCATTTTCTTTGGTATGTAGCCTCGCAGACAGGCTTCTAAGTTCGTGAAATGAAGGGGGAGCACCATTCCATGATAATCCGCAATCTGACCTCAACCGGGAAAATCCACCTGATATTGTCCTCGGTGCAATCCGTTCACCTTTCTTCGTGCCGACAACATATTCCCCTGGAGAAGATAGCCTGCACTCACTGAGAAGATCAGAAAAAATCAGTCCAGCCTCGCTAAGTTTTAAATTGAGGGGTATAGCCAGCTTTGCCCCTGTTTTTAACTGCTCAACCCGCATGAATCCATCCGCTACAGAATCCCACTTCATTTCACTGATATCGCTAACTCTTTGCCCCGTCAACAACGCAACGCGGATACTGAGAGAAATCCATTCCGGCATTCCGGCAGATTTACTGATAATCACCCGATAGTCATCAAGTGATAGACGAGAACGCTTAACCTTTGTTCGCGGATTTCTTGTAACGGACACAGGATTGTTATTAATGTACCCTTCGGCTATTGCTGACCTGAACATATCAAGAAGTGTGGATCTGATGAGTTTTGCTGTTGTACTTTTTCCCTGCGACTCATACCTGCCAATAAAATCTGCAATTGTTCTTGTGCTGACCTGATTCAAATGCATGTCAGGAATTCCATTGCGGATTGCCTTTATCCTGTCTGCATAATCTGTGAGTGTCTTTGATTTCAGATCTCGACCTATAAGAATTTCATAATATTTATCTGCCCATACATAAAAACTGATATTTCCCTGACCGGACATCCTTTCAATCAGGCTTGCAGTCGGTGAATCGACCATTGACATATTGGCTTCAATGGCCTGAGTCACAGCATATCGCTTATCCCTCCCAAGCCCGTACTCCTTACCCGTCCGTGGGTCGCGGTAACTGTAATAGCCATCATTCCTGACATACAGGTTGGGCGGCAGATCACGCGTCTTATGGCTTCTTCTCCGTGCGGCCATTTTTTATCCTTGAGGTTAGTGAGTTGACTGAATGACAGGATTTTGACTGTCTTTGCGATGGGTGAGTGATTTTTACCGCGTCTTCATCGACATAGTACTGATAACCGTCGAATTGTGGAGGCGGGTATATTTTTTGCCCTCTTGCCCAGCGGCGCAGCGTTTCAGTTGAACGGGGGACAGGCAGGCGCTGCCCCCACTCATGTAAAGTAATGAGTGGCATATTTTACCTCTGTATGTCAGACGGTGGGGTTAATGGCTGGCTTGGCTTTCGCGCTCTTTCTTCGTCGCATAGCGCCAGGCGTAACCGCGATGCGTTTTAGCGCGACCGCTGATCGCCTCTTTTATGCCTGACCGATTGAAGCCCGGCGCATAATAGGCGGAGCGGAAATAAACCTGCTCGCCGGTCTGCAGGTGCGTGCCGATGACGGCCATCTGACGTGCTGGAATCTCTTTCAATCTGAACTCCTTTTGTTTGCCAGTCTCTGACAAACGTAATTCAGCCACAGCCACGGCTCCCGACGATATTTATCAGGCACAAGATGAGCTATTTTCGCGGCGTGTTTGTCGAGGGCCTGGCGGTAGGTGAGAGTGTTGTTTGGGTTGGTGTATTCTGCCAATGCGGTACGTGCGGTGCTTTTGATTGCGTTGTCAGCTTCCGGCGTCATCGGTCAGCCTTATGCCGGGGATTTTACCGGCGGCGATGGCGTCGTAAGTTTTAAACCAAGCTTTCCCGTAACCGGAATTTTCATCGCAATGAATACCGTTGCCGAGTATGTTGCACATGATTTGAACTATCTCATTACGTCTTCGCTCTGCTTCGGTGCAGATGGGGCGGAATTTTTCTGGCCTTTGCGCAACGCAATAAACTATTTCTGAATCCAGGTCTAGTCGGTGCGTGGTAACATACTTTTCACCAATATATTTTATTATTACCGGGTTCCATGTTTCACAGTCGTAAATCTCACAGTCACATCCAACCGGCGGCAGGCCTTCACCATCCCATTTAATGCTCATGCCACTCTCCTTTGCTGTTCTGCCCGCGCCAGCCGTTCTGCATCTTCCCGGCACTCTGACGAGTAATAGCTGGTTCCTGGCTGTGACTTCTCGCCGCAGTCCCCGTTACGGCAAACCGGAGACGGAGGGGCGGGTAGCTTCCTGTTAGCCAGGGCGTTATCAATCATCTGCTGCTGACGGGCTGCTGCCTCGTCTGCCGGGTCTGCGAAAGTGGTCATACTGATACCTCCGAAAACGCTTTCTCACACTGCATTGCGACACGCTCAATATGCTGTTGCATGGCTTGAAGTGACTGTACGTCTGACAAGTTCACATCAAGATTAATTAACGCGCTGATTGCCTGGTGGATTTTGGGGTAGTAGCCAACGAGAGCCAGCACCTCGCTACCGGCATTCTTTCCCTCTTTTGCAATCTTTTTCTCACGAACTATGTACTGATACTGGTCAACGGTCAGTACGTATTTATCACCGATGTCTATTTTCATTGGTTACTCCGAATTCTGGACACAAAAAAAGCCGCTTCAGCGACTCAGTCTTTCTCGCGCAGCCACAATGCACAGGGCTATGAATAAGATGTTGATGGTTATGACTCATCACCTCCGGGCTCTGGTGCTGCCAGCAGCGGCATCCAATGAGTGGCTTCGAACGCTAGGGATATTGATGCCCCGCCATCATAGTTACTGGCCTCAAGCCCTTCAATTAATGCAAAATGAGGTGGGTAGTATGTGACGGCCGCCGCCTCACAAATACAGCCGTGGCCTATATTGGCGATAACTACTGATTGACCTTCCACCGGCAGCCGCTCACTACACCGAATCCACTGCTGTGCTGGCGATTGCGGGGTGGTATCCTCATCAGTGAGGGAACCATCAGCCTGAAGCGAGGCGAGGGCGATTTCTGCTATCTGTTTTGCCTCCAGCGCTGGCAGCATAACGTTTGCATTGTCGCCGTATTTTTCCCGCCATGCTGCAATAGTTTTGCATCGCTCAACCAACGACAGCCGTTCTTCATTCGTCATCGCTCTTACTCCTGCTGTTGATGCGCAGCACTTCTGCTTTCTCTTCCAGCGCCTGGCGAATGTCGTTGATACTGTCCTGGGCCTCAAGGTCACCTGATGCGTTTTAACAGCGCATGCAATGAGATTCATGTTATCCAAGGAAACATTCACGCACGGCACCTCGTCTACAGCCTTGAATGCATGAATTACATCGCCATCCTTGCCGCTGGCGCTACTCAAACGAGCCATGCTATTGCTGGTAGCCCAGCGCCACGGCATGGGGGAAGCGAATTTAATCAGGCCCCGAAGATTTGCTAATTCCTCAAGCGGTAGTGTTTTGTCGTATGGGCGCTGGTTCATGAGTCACCCCCGATGCGCTTCACTTCAATATTTCGCAGGTACATTTTTGCACCTCTGTCACTACTACCGGTTAGAGCCAGGGCAAACTCATGGGGTAATATTTCCAGAGTGATTGTTTTCCCTCGCTCAACGCGGATAATCATCCTGATTGGGTTTTCTAAATCACCCCTTGGGCGAACGATGCTCAACTGCACATCCGATGGAGTAGGGAGTTCACGCATGGTCGCCTCCCTGCTCACCTTCAACTTCTGCCAGCCTCAACTTAATAACCAGAATCAGGGCGCGATAAATATCGCCGTGCTGGTTGTCGCTGTGCGTATCGTTAACAGCTGACTCAAACTCGTCAATCGTGCCAGAGAAACATCCGCGTCTGACCATGATGCTGTTATCACGCTGCCGGAACGCTGTCAGGAAACCATTCTCTGAACCAATTGGCCCGATAGAGATCCAGTGCGCATTGCCGTACACCCATGCATCGCCGGACACCTTCGCATTGCCGTACACCCATGCATCGCCGGACACCTTCGCATTGCCGTACACCCATGCATCGCCGGACACCTGCGCATTGCCGTACACCTTCGCATTGCCGTACACCCATGCATCGCCGGACACCTTCGCATTGCCGTACACCCATGCATTGCCGGACACCTGCGCATTGCCGTACACCCATGCATCGCCGGACACCTGCGCATTGCCGTACACCTTCGCATTGCCGTACACCCATGCATCGCCGGACACCTTCGCATTGCCGTACACCCATGCATCGCCGGACACCTTCGCATTGCCGTACACCTTCGCATTGCCGTACACCCATGCATCGCCGGACACCTTCGCATTGCCGTACACCCATGCATCGCCGGACACCTTCGCATTGCCGTACACCTTCGCATTGCCGGACACCTTCGCATTGCCGTACACCCATGCATTGCCGGACACCTGCGCATTGCCGTACACCTTCGCATTGCCGTACACCTTCGCATTGCCGGACACCTTCGCATTGCCGTACACCCATGCATTGCCGGACACCTGCGCATTGCCGTACACCTTCGCATTGCCGTACACCCATGCATCGCCGGACTGTTCTACATTACTCTCGCTCTCAACCCAGCCACCCAAATCACCAGTTTGAACATTACCAAACGAAATCATGGCGCGAATGCGGAACAGTTTTCTACCGAAAAACTCTTTGGAAATTTCAGCAACAAGTTCGAACTTTTTCATTTGGACACCTCACCGGCGCGGAGTTGGGCAGCAAAATCTTCTGCGCCAATTGCAATCAAATTACATGGAGATGCATCATTGCCATTTGCACGAAGGTGAATAACCAATTTCTCCACACCCTGCGCCATCATCTCCCTGATAGCGGCATCGGTAGCTGAAAAATCCAGCTGATCAGCGCAGGGGATTAACTCGCCGTAAACGCTTTCCATCGCCTGATCCCAACCATGACGCATCGCCTCGTAGCGGTCAGTGATGTTTCGGTCTTCCAGTCCGCACCCCATGCCTTCGTAGTGATACTGAGGTTCGTTATCGAGGTCAGTTACTGAATCGATAATCTGGCGCATCATTGCCCCTTCAGCTGCCAGCGCGTTCACCTGCTGCTGCAGGGCGTTACGTTCAACGTAAACTTTCATCGCTGCGTCTGCATCTTCACGAAAGTTCAGATCGATAATTCCCTGGCTTTCTCCTGACTCATTCCTTTCATAGAGGGTGTAAAAGTTCGCGGAGTCGCCATCACAGATTTCACAGTGGCCTTTAGCGTCGGTTTTGACGCCCGATACGTAGTATTTTTCCATCATATTGTTCCGTTATGTGTTGAGGTCATGGCTATTCAGCCCTTCATAAACACCACCCCATGATTCTGATAAGTGGATGCGTGGCAGTTCGGGATAACTGGCTGCATCTCTGGCGTAGCGGCTGGTTTGCAGCTCTGCTTTACGCTGCTCAGGCGTTTTAGAAATGATGCGCGGGTGACTCCTTCCTTCTTTTGCTGCAAGCCATGCCTCACCAACTTCGGCGACAATGGCGGCGGATGGGCATGACGATGCCGCCCCGGTATGAGGTTTTGATGTAGGCATGGTGGTTTCCTGCGAGAGGGTTATGCTGGTTGCTCTAATTCAGCTTTTCTGTCGAGATACACTGACTGAGCCTTACCATGCTGCTCTGTGCCAGCGAGGCTTTTATCAGCTGATTTCCACGCCCTCTCAAGTTCGACAATAGAGGACTTCAGTGCGTACTCAGTGAAAGCCGTGAGAATCTGCTGTGGCGTTCTGGCGGGAGGGGGGTGATTATTTGCCGCCTGTCTATTCTGCTGGTATGACTGCTGCCTTGCTGAATTCTGCTGATTTTTATGCTCGTCAGTATCAGCATCCCTGGAATCATCAATGCCAAACAATCCGTTAAGGCAGTATTTACGCGCATATGAGCTGGTAGCGCCCGTTACCTGAGCTGCATCCATTCCTTTTTTTGACTCTTCCTCGCGCGCCATTGCTGATGCGGTGATTGTGGTCTCACCGTCTGTAATGGTGGCTGTGGCCCGCACGTAATACCGGTCGCCTATTGGTACAATCTCGTCAGAAATTGAGAGAAACAGGCCATTTAGCAGTGGCTTCACGCCTTCCAGGATATCCTCACAACTCCTGTACTTGTATTTACCAAATGAGTTGTACTGATTTTTTGGTGCGTTCAGTGTTCGTTGGATTTCTGCAAGCCTCGCATAGAATTCCTTGCTCATCAATCACCTCAGAATGGAGCGGGGCCAAGAAAATGGCGAGAGTTTATTTTTTCAAGATAGGCTGCTTTTAATGCCAGTCTTTTATCTTCATGGCGACCTGCTCGGCGATAAGCCAAAGCTGTGCATATGTATGCCTTTCGCCATATGTGACTTACTTCTATAGTTGCTGCCAGTGAGTTAAATTTCATTATTTTAACCTCGCGCTAATCCATGCTTCAGCCATTTCCTTATATCCGGCATTTGTATTTGGGAATGCGCAGATATTACCCTTGATGGCAATAATCAGGTGGAATCCATCGATGGTGAATATCATTACGGCCTCCCTTTCTGCTTCAGTGTGTCTAATAATTTGCGACAGCCGGAACGCAGGCGCTTAGTAATAATGTCGAGTAATGATTCAGAGCGGCCAGCAACAGGCCACCCTGCAACGGCATACTGTTGCATGGCTATTCCTTTTATTTTTCAGATGAAAACTCGCCATGATATATGGCGGCTGCGTTCTTATATGCTTGATGTGCTTCTATTGCGGTTCGGTGATAACCAAGAGATACCCTCTTGCGGCTCACCATTATTTGGGCAAGAAATTTCCCTTCTCGGGTTGAGAAATAAACCCCTTTAAAGCCAGAAGAATTATTTCTACCTAACCCTGTGTTATGTTGATTTTGGCTTTTATTCGCCAGCCTTAAATTACAAAGCCGGTTGTCTGATCGGATTCGATTTATGTGGTCAATATCTTCGGTAGGCCACTCTCCATACACATAAAACCAAGCCAAACGGTGTGCTCTATAAGGTTTCTTTTGGATGGTGATCACTACGTATCCAGTTTTGTGATGAGTCCCCGCCACTGAGTTCCTTATTTTGGTTCCGCTTTTCTTATTCCAAGTGAATCTTCCTGTTTCGGGTGAATAAGAAAGTACTGACTGCAACTCAGAATGAGATAGTTGCATGGCGTTTCCTTGATTTAATTGAACAGGTCAGTGGATGATGGGCAACATCGTAATGCCGCCTGTCACGGCATTGGGTTGCTACTCTTAATTAATCTTCTGGGCGTGGATTCATCTTCTCTCCTTACAGGGTTATTTTCGGTCTTGTGATTTCTGCATGTCTTTTACTCGGTATCTTCTTACCTCCGTTTCATCAACGCCACAGCAAATACAAAGACAAACCTCTTCCATCTGTTCGTGAATCACATTGGTGGCAGGTATTTTTACAGGCACATCCACCCATGAATTTGACCTCAGGCGTCCAATTACTTTGTGAAAGAACATCTCATTAGGAGCGTAATATCATTTTTGCTCTGTCAGAGCGTAATCCCCGAAATCAAAGCTCATTTCCCCTCCTGATATTAAGGCGTAAAAAAGCCGCTTATGCGGCCTGTTATCTAAAATATCGCTACAATTCGATGGTTTTTGCTTCCGTCAAGATGTTTACCATCCGCAGCTGCGGACATGGTTTTAATATTATTAGCACCAATTTGGGTCATAATATTTCTTATTTTATATTCGTATTTCTTGTGGGTATCTATATGAATGAAAGCGCCAATGCAGCATACCGATTCAACCCGCACTCCTGCTTTTTCAAGCAGACTTTTCAATTTTTCATTTCTGTTCATATCAGATAATCCCTCTTGGAGGTGAAGATTTTCCGCACGTCTTCTGCTTTGCGTTAATCGTCCGGCCTGCTTCGTTAAGTACCTTCCGGTATTTCGGGTTCTCACGACACTCAACATATTTAGCGGCGGCTGCCAGAATCTGTTTGTGATATTCCGTTGATGTATCAACTGCCTTGCTTACACGGTCAATCGGCTTACGATTACAGCTCAACACAACGCGACCTGCGGTAGGGCGGTGCATCACCTCTGAACTTTTAGCCTGCTCACTCTGCAAATCAGCACGACGCTCACGGCGACGGCCTGATGCTGAACCTGCAAATACCGTTCTTCGTGTCATAGATACCTCCTGAATGATTTTTCGGGTGCTGTGCCGCGTTGCTGATCTTCGCGGTTGCGCTTTCTCACGCTGCATTTCACAGCACTCAAAAAATCACGTTTGGGTACTATCTGGCTTTTCAGCCACGTAGGTGATCCATCACCGTTGTGTAAAGAGCAAATCAGCTGACTGTGTAGCGGTGTGTCGTGCTGATGGGTTTATATTGTACCATTAGTACGAGTTAAGCAAGTACCTTTGGTACGAATTTGTTGTGTTTATATTCGTACTTATTGTTTCTTTATGATTTGAAAGGTGATTTATTTTTGTAAATGCCATCCATGCTGTGTCGTGATAGGCTTTTATGGTCAAAATATGAGCAGTGAGTATGTATGGATATGGAAGAAGCGCGCGAAGCCGTGGCGAGGGTTATCGGTGAAGCGGTTATTCAGCTGCTGGCAGAGGGACGGGCGCTAACTAAAGAGGTGATAGCTGAGATGGTGTCAATGCTGGCAGGCGATGAACCTGATTTAGCGGTTGAGTTTGCGCTGGGTATGCTCAGGTGACAGGCACAAAAAACCCGACGCGGGGGCCGGGCTATCACTTAGTTTCTTGTATAAAGCGTATCTGCAAAGATCTAAGCAATTCATTAGTCTTAATAAAATTCACTCCGAATTTATCGCATATATCAGGAATTTTAGGCTTAGAGCTACCAGCACCAGCTCTTACCTCATGCGTCACGACAGTGGCGGATAACGTTTTTGCTTTTGCAACTAACCAAGGATCAGCAACGCTGAGGAATGAAGGAACATTTTGATTGTTTTTCTTCCGGGACTCATATTCCGTTTGTACGTAGTTAGCAATTAAAGCGAAATTTTTTTGAGTATCTACATCATCAACACTTCCAAAAAAATGCTTACGTACACTAATCCATTCATAAATCGCATCTTCTTTATGTGCAACTTCATCGTATACATGTCTGATACTGATCAACTCACCAGTTATAAACCGCTCAGAAAGAAAATCCCAAAATCCCGGACAGATGCCCAGGCAGTAGTATGTATTTTGCGCTTCAATGAAAATATTTGAGTCTATGATATAATTCAAAGTCCCAATTCCTTCTGAGCAAATTCGTTTAGTTTGCTTGGTCTTATTCCGGTTAGTCTTTGGGCATCTCTTAAAAGCAGTCTTCCCTCAAGAGCTTGCGTAACAACAGCTCTTGCAAAAGTTTCACTTACCCGAGCTTTCTGTGTTCTCGGGTAGACACCTCGGCCGCCTTGAGGCTTATCGTTGATTCTAGAAACATAAGAAACATATTCACTTTCTTTTATAAAACCTAGAGTTAGAGCTCTGCGGGCGATTACCCACCTGCTGACCCTGAAGAAATTTGCCAAAGAATAAATGTTATCTTCCCAAATTTCATCATCAATCCATTTTATTCTTATGATATTTTCAGGGACTAAATATTCAGCAGCTACAGCATTGCAAAGCTCTTCCTCACGATTCTTTGAATTATGATTAAGATCTACTATGGCAGATTCACCAATCATAAGATGAGCAAGCTCATGAATTAGCGTGAATAATTGAGCAGATTTTGCATCATTATTATTAATGAAGATAACTGGAGCTCTATCATCTGCAACACAAAAACCACGAAAATCATCGACACTGATGGGGCGGTGGGTATTGTTTTTAACAACTCCATTTTTCATTACTAAAATGCCATTTTTCTCGACTTCTTTAATAAGTTTTGAAAGAAACTCTTCCCACTTTCCGCTTTTTGGTGGTATGTCGACGTCAAGCCTACTTCTCAACTCATTAACAAGAATGTTAAAAGAGGTATTTTTATTGTACTTCCCTATCAAATCAACTTCATCAAGACCAGACTCCACGGAGTATTCTTTGTACCATTCAATCTTGAGCATCACATCATTTAGCGTGTCCCTGAGCTCTAGAGATACATCGATCTCTCGACTTCCGACAGTTCGGCGATCAGGAATTGGAAGCGTCTCTTCAAGAGGTTTATCTAAGTATAGGCAGCCGAAGGGAACGTGAGTAATGTCTGCAAATCTTTGAGCTTCAGCAAAAGAAATAGGATGAGAATCGGCCTCCCAATTTTCTATGAGATCTGGTTTCTTCTTCATCTTTAATGCAACATAGTTTATTGAAAGGTTTGCTCTCTCTCTAGCCCACGTTAGCATTTTCCTGTTTATAAAAGCCTGAGGCATGAATCACCAGAGTTAAAAAAAGCCTATTGTCTCACCTTCATTGTTGTGCATCACTGATCTGCCGTCAACGAGTTTGTTCATGCTGAAAACATCTCTGCGACCTCTCTCACCCGAACGTCTCATCCGGCAGCTGTGTCCTTAGATGCCGGCACCATCCACGCGAGTAACGTCATCGTGATCAATGTAGCGAGTATGCTTCACTATAGCTGAAACAAAGTGCATCTTTTCTATCTGATTAATTTCAAGCGTTATTGGACGGTGATCACTATTTACGCTGGAGAACTTATAATCACCATCCCGGGTCTTGGACATGATTTTAATCATGTTATGCCCATCCATTGTCCTGACGAATACCTCATCGCCAGCATGCACGCCAGTGTTAGGCTCAATCACCACATACTCGCCTGACTGGATGCGGGGCCACATACTGTCACCCTTGACCTTGAGTCCGTATGCGTCCTTATCTCCGCTGTAAATTCGCAACCATCCAGCACGAAACTCGATCATATCCACTGAACCATCAACCCCCAAGACAGCTTCGCCAATGACGGGAACATAACCATCTTTAATAGATCCAGCGAATTCTAATTTCTCGCTTTCTTTACCGTGTTGAAGCCATATCACGTCGACATCAAGGAAGTTAGCGATCTCGTTCATCTTATCCTGACGGGGAACCGACTCCGCATTTAGCCACTTGCTGACAGCCTTTGAGGTAACAGAAAGCGCTCTTGCAAGTGCCATTCCGCGACCATGCTCATCCAACCCAGCCATATTGCAGGCCTGCGCAAGCCTAGCTGAGAACTCTTCGCGCAATTTATCTCTCTGTACCATGAGTACGATAGTAAGCCACTTGCAAAAACTTTCAGTTCAATCATAATGCGTACTGAAAGTACGAAAGGAGAGCCCATGGAAAACTTAGATGAGCCGATAAAGAGTATCGGTATTCCCGAAGTAGCTAAGGCTTGTGGAGTCAGTGAAAGGGCCGTCTATAAATGGCTTAAAAACGGATTTCTCCCCAAGACCGAGTTTTTCGGAAAAACGCAATACGCATCAAAAATTCAGGAAATCTCACAAGGCAAATACCTTGCCTGTGAACTTCTTGATTTAAGTAAAAAAAACTTACTCGCAGCATAAGCACTACCGCTCTTTACACAACGGACACGAAGTCCCACGTCGCTGAAAAGCGAAAACCAAAAAAACTCAAACCAACAGTGGCATTAGCTACGGCTTTGTCACGTCACAACTAATCAACAGGAAGAATTATCACAGATGGAAATTGCAAAATACCGCAAAAAAGCGTCTCGCATTGAGTCGCAGTTGTTGGGGAAGCTGGCCGTTATGGGGCAGACGAAGTTCGCGAAGCTTATGGGCTTAACGGATACGAAAGTAAGCAGGATGAAAGACGGGTTCTTTCAGCAGGCTGCGATGGCTATTGCCATCCTGGAGTACGGGGTGGACGACACTGAAGTGTTTGAAATAGCCAAACGAATACTCGCCGCAATCCCGCAGATACAAAAGCAAAAAGCCCCGGCTGCACGAACAGCTGAGGCTTCTCAGATATCAATGTCTTTCTAACAATGTCTGGAGATAAGTATGCCAGGAATTATCACTACGGGCAACACTACCCTTATTGGTACTGATGAGCTTCTCGTAATCGTCAATCAGTCAAGGGCAGAACATGGCGAAAGCGCTGTGCGGAATAACGATTTCATCGTACGGGTTAAAGATGAGCTGGAAGGTGAGGACTACGAAACTTTCGTAGTTCAAAATCCGAACGGAACTAAATCAGAACAGCTTCGAATTTCCAACGACCAGGCGGTTTTGGTTGGTATGAGGGAATCAAAAGCAGTTCGCCGTACGGTACTGGCGAAACTGAAAGCAAAGCAACCATTGCCTTTGCCTCAGACGCTTCCAGAAGCACTACGACTGGCAGCCGACCTGGCTGAGGAAAAGCAGGTTCTCGAAAACCAGCTCGCTATCGCAGCTCCGAAGGCTCAGTTTGTCGACAGCTACGTGAGCGCAAGCGGATCACTTGGTTTCCGAGAAACCTGCAAGCTGCTTCACATTAAAGAGAACGCTTTTCGCCAGTTTCTCCTGGATAGCCAGATCATGTACGTGCTGGCCGGAAAGATTACTCCTTACTCACAACATATCGACGCCGGGCGGTTCACCGTTAAAACCGGTGAGAACCAGCTCAACGGACACGCGTTCACTCAGGTTAAATTCACGCCGAAAGGCATCCAGTGGATCGCCGGTCTTTGGGCCGCTCATCAGGTACAGGTAAAAGCAGCATGAGCAAAGGATTCAGCGAAACAAAAAGAAAAATAATATTTAACAAGTTTTATGGAAGATGCGCTTATTGCGGAACCTCAGTTGAGTTCATTGATATGCATATAGACCATATCACTCCAAAAAAAGAAGGCGGCAATAACGAGCTACGAAATCTCAATCCATCCTGTGCAAAGTGTAATACAACCAAAGGTGATAGGAGCCTGGAAGACTTCAGGCTTCATTCAATGCTTGGGTCATCAAGATTTAAAGGCATCATCAATTTCAAACAGTGGCAGTCCTTAAATGATCTTGGTGTTTTTATAAACCTGCCAACGCATATATTTCATTTCGAGGATTCAGGCCATGAGCAGAGCTGCAACTGACTGGGCTTGGGGCTTAGAGCTGAAAGCACCGCAAAAAATACTTGTGCTTTCGCTCGCAGATAGAGCAGATGAGTACCACTGCTGCTACCCAAGCATTCAGCGCCTGGTTAAGGATACGGGGCTTGATAAAAAGACCATCGGAAAATGGATAAATCAGATGATAGAAGACGGGCTTATTTCAGATACTGGAGAGAGAAAAGGCCCAACAAAAAGGGTGCGCGTTTTACGTTTAAACCTTGAAAACAAATGCACCCAAAAACGGGATAATTCCAAAAACGGGAATATACCCAAAAACGGGAAATTGAATGATCCCAAATTTGGGTGTTTGAATGATCCCAAATTTGGGTCACAGAATCAGTCATTAGAACCAGTCATTGAACCTAAAGAAACACCAGTCGCTGACGCTCCCCATAACAATCAACTCGACGTTTCTCGTTACGCCTTTGAAGGCAATGTCGTGAAGCTAAACCACGCCGATTTTAAGTTGTGGGCCGATCTCTACTCAAGCATCGATCTGGTGTACGAGCTTCAGAAGCTGGATATCGAGTTCAGCCACGACAAGCCAAAAAACTGGTTTATCACTGCAAGTCAAAAAATTAGCTACCAGAACAAGCAGGCCGTGAAGCTCGGTATTAAACCCGGATCTGTGCAGCAAACCCCACACTGGAATAGCCGTGAGGGCTGGGAGGATTTCATATGAGCCTGCAACTCGTAGAAGCGATTAACAATCGTGATGGCTCCGCTATGGCTCGTATGGCTGGCGGTCGTTATGAGACAGAGAAAGTCATCAGCAGTGAAGTTGAACAGCTGGTAGACGCGCTTTTCAGGCAGCTGAAGCAAATATTCCCGGCATCAGTCAGCACAAGCCTGAGGGGCGAGGAGGCCGAGAAAACCACCAAACGCCAGTGGATAGCAGCGTTCGCCGAGAACGGCATCAAAACCAGAGAGCAGCTTTCCGCAGGTGTCCGGCATGCCAGAGCGAGTAATTCCGACTTCTGGCCGTCGCCGGGAAAGTTCATCAGCTGGTGCAAAGACAGCTCAGTAATTCTCGGCGTCACAGTCCAGGAGGTCATGCAGGAGTTTCACCGCTACAACAGAGAGAAGGGCTTGCACACTGGCGGCGCGGAACGGTTCCCCTGGTCGAAACCGGTTATGTACTGGATTGTCTGCGACACACGCCGCGCCATGTATCAGCGCCAGCTCAGTGAGGCCGAAGTCGAGAAGTACGCCGCTAAACAACTGGACGAATGGTCGAAGAAGGTTTCCTCTGGGCAGGGCATTCCTGACCCGGTTGCAAGTCTGGAAGTGAAGCGGGATGTGATGCCGATAAATGACCAGCCAACGGGTGATGATTTGAAGATGCGCTGGATGCCTGATGCCCGCGTTCTCGGATCGGTTACTCCGGCACAGTGGCTATATGCCGAATACAAACGCCGCAAAGCGGTAGGGTTGGTGTGAAATGCTAATCGCCAAAATAATTGGTACCGTCTGGATGCTGGCGTGGTTCTTATTTCTGTTCAAAATCATTGTCAAAAAAGTCAACGAGGGATTGGACCCCTTTGGAATGATATTTTCACTTGTGTTGACATGGCTATTAATCGGTCTGGCACCAGTGGTAATCGTCAAATTTGGATGGGGATTCATTCGGTGAATAAATACCTTCTGGAGTACATAGCAAATTCTCGCTTTTCCGCTGTGGTAAACATGTGCCTGGATGAGGAAGAGTTTATCCAGCAGTTCGAAAGACTATCCGGTATTCACCGTCCACCATCCCGTAAATCACCCATTGAAGTCATGGTCGATGAGGCAACTGGCTTTAACCAAAGTCAATGGCAAAAATTCTTCGAGGGGTTCATTCAGTTCGTTTACGAATTTGTATGGCTGCGATGGCCTGAAAGAGAGGGCGAGAGATGTTGGACATCTACGCAACAGAATTGCTGAACGGGCTGCTTTCCATAGCGGCCCTTGTTTTTTGGATCAGGGCGGGGAGGGAGTGATGAGACGAGTATTTTTAATCGCTGCTTTTTTACTGGCGGGTTGCGATAAAGACCCTGAGTCAGTGCAGATGGTTGGCTCAGATTTTAAGGTTGGCAAACTTTTTACTGTGGATGGCTGTAGCGTGTACAGATTTGCGGATGGCGGGCGAAATATCTATTTCACAAATTGCCCAGGCCAGACAGGCAGCAGTTATACAGCGAGGAGTGGCAAGCACCAGGCCACATATTACGACGATGTGATAACTACTAAGTGCGGGGGTGGATCATGACCAACGATGAGCTGGAGCGGCAGGCTTTTGAGTGTTGGTTTGAGCCCCGGCAGAAAGCAATGAAAGCTCAAGGGTTGGGGTTGATATCCATCAATAGGCTAAAGCAAAGGCAGTGGGAAGCGTGGAGGGCCAGTAGAGCCTCACTGGTGATTGATCTCTATGATTTTGATCAGTTCTCACCAAATGATAGTGGCGAATGGGCTATCTGGAAAACTGAAGTTGCCCGATTAATCAGAAAGGCAGGTATATCCGTTAAGGAGGATGAGTGACAGCCAAAATAATCCCTCTCAGGTCTAAAACCGTAACTATCTCAAAGCGTGATTTCAATCAGATATGTAATGCCTACATTAACGCCACTAATTGCAAACAGGCGGTACTGAGGATTGAACGCGGTAAAAACGCATTTTCCGACAGTGCGGTATGGGCTGTTGAGGATTTGCTACAGGCAATTACCCGGCAACTTAAAGAGGTAATCGATGGAGAAACAAACGTTCTTCCTCAGAAATGAGCAGGTACGACGAAACCTGATAGAAGCAATCAATAAACTTCCCCTGAATGACCACCACCCCCTCACAGTACGCATTACCGACTTTGACCGCTCACTCCTTCAGAACAGCATGTTTCATGCGCTGTGTGGCGACGTGGCCAAGCAATGCCTGTGGATGGAGAAGCCGCGAAATCTGGTGCAATGGAAAACTTTGTTCGTTTCCGGCCATGCAGTAGCGACCGGTCTTGGGGCAGAAGTTGTTGCTGGACTTGAGGGTGAGTTTTGCAACATCCGGGAATCGACCGCGAAAATGGGAATCAAGCGCATGACCAGCCTTATCGAATACTCAACGGCCTGGGCAGTCGGTAACGGTGTGCAGCTGCGTGAAGTTCTCACTAAACCTGAATGCGGCGCTGAACCTAAAGCTCGCCGGAGGAATAAGGAGTGAGTCTTCGAATCTCATAGTGGCCCGCAGCTCTGACTGCAATAAGGCCGGATAGCCTCTTATGCTGATTTACTTACTGTTCATAGGCAATAAATCGTGACCTGGCTAACCAAAATCCTCAGTCACTTCCGTCCGATCATCCCCGTTATACAGTCAGCACACTGACAATCCTGGGATTTGCAGCCAAAGAGGAAAAAGCGATGAGAGACATTCAGCAGGTTTTAGAGCGTTGGGGGGCATGGGCGGCTGATAATCAGGAGGATGTCTGCTGGCCTTCCGTAGCGGCTGGTTTCTCAGGTCTCATTCCGTCAAAGGTCAAAAGCCGTGTCCAGTGCTGCGACGATGACGGAGTGATTATTTCTAACATCATGGCAGGGCTGCTCAGTAAGCATCCCGTAGCGCACAACCTGCTGTTTGATTATTACGTGTTCGGGAAAACGTTTATGCAACTGGCGAGTGAGCATCACTGTTCTGACGGTCATATTGGCAAGAAGCTACAGAATGCCGAAGGGGTCATTGATGGTTACATCATGGCGTTAGAAATAAAACTCGAAATGGATAAATACGTCAGGCGGGAGGTGGCAACTTGATAAGTCTCTGTGACAATTATACTATTCGGACGGGTGCTTGAGGCTTTCTGGTCTCAGGCGAAAGCAGGAGTTCAGAAAGACGAAAGCCCCGATTGACGTTTAAATCAACCGAGGCCAACGCATGAATCCCACAATTCAGATGTTAGCCTCTTACCAGCCGAAAGGCAAGGAGCTAACCATGAAACAGCAAACGGCGATACTTATCGCCACTATCGTGATAGCGGCGGCAGTAGCCGTCATACTGGTAACGAGGAAAGACCTCTGTGAGGTTCGAATCCGAACCGGCCACACGGAGGTTGCTGCTTTCATGGATTACGAACCTAAGTAAGAGCGACAGGCGGGAGTAAAATCCCGCCATTCGTTGTGATGTTTATGACCTTAAGCGCCCAATCCATCTGCTGTGTTTGACAATCCCGCAAAAGCTATCGCATACTGACGTTACTGGAAATGTAACGCGGGCATCCGCACCCGATAGCTTTGCGGCTTTTTTATGCCTGCAATATGGCATAAACACATCCGAACAAAGGCCGGGTGGAGAGGCGTAATACAATACCCGCGAGGGGAATATGCCCGGAGCTACGTTACATGCTCCAGTTGACACCCGGTCACCAGCTACTAACTGGTGGTCATCACTAAAAATGTAACGGAGGTCATCATGACCGCATCAGCTATCAAGCCAGTCTCTTTCACTTTCCAAGAATCTCACGATGTACGCATTGAAATAATCAATAATGAACCATGGTTCTGTCTCAAAGATGTATGCGATATTCTTGGCATAAAAAACTCTAATGATTTACTCTCAAAACAGTTAGATAAGGTTGGTGTAGAAAAAATCTATATCAGGTCTGGCGGGCAAAATCGCCAATTATCATTCGTCAACGAACCCAACCTCTACCGCGTGATCTTCCGCAGCAACAAACCAGAAGCCAAACAATTCCAGGATTGGGTATTCAACGAAGTACTTCCAGCGATCCGCAAGACAGGACGTTATGAGA
This sequence comes from Erwinia tracheiphila, assembly GCF_021365465.1. NCBI lineage: Bacteria > Pseudomonadati > Pseudomonadota > Gammaproteobacteria > Enterobacterales > Erwiniaceae > Erwinia > Erwinia tracheiphila. The sequence goes on along the minus strand of NZ_CP089932.1, from coordinate 4,557,030 downwards.
AACCAGCCCCCTCTGAACCGCTATCACCAAAAGATATGGCTAATCTTACCCGTCTGATCTGGCTGATGACTAACGGCATGAAATTTAAAGAAGCTTGGAACCATGGCGTATGGCACTGTCTGCGTGCAGCCACGGCAACACCATCACCGCAACCATTCTCAGTTAACGACCTGCCAGCGCTGGGCGAGGAATGTCGCCGCATGCTGAAAATTACGACGGCCTTCAACTCAGCAGTCTATGACTTCGAGAAAGAAGTGATCCGGACTGTGGTAAGACGCCGTGGAAACATGGAGCCGTTAATCGAGAAAATGAAATGCCAGATGCTCGAATTTCAAGAGCAGGAGAGTGAAGGACTGCTGATGCTGGATAAACTCAGCGAACACGGTGTAAAAAGTTTAATTAATCGCAATTAAACAGTTTACGTACGTAAAAAACCGAATATCATGGTAAGGGTGACAACAACGTCATGATGCTTACCGAATCGCAAGCCTCAGCCTAACCGCTGGGGCTTTTTCGTTTCTACACAACGGCAAGAGTAATTAGCGGGTGCTTTCGGGCGCTATAGAGACGTTAATTGCGCTTTTTTTTGTGTTGAATGTCGAATCACAGACTGCCCGATATGGTGAGAGGTTGAAAGACTGAGGACAGAAAGGCCGCCGCAACCCAATACTGGAACACTGGCGTAGATGGTTCGATTCCAGCGGTTTCCACCAATTTTCAAGGCTCACTTCGGTGGGCCTTTTCTTTTGCGCCTCCCGATTCACTATCAAATCCTCTTTCCTGTAGTCGGGACGGCGCTTTTTATTCACACGGCATACAGCCGGTATCGCCGGGACTGCCGGAGACGGCCCATGAATGACAGCTTAATAACCAGTATCGGCGCGATTGTTTTCGGCGCTGGCGCGGTGGCGCTTTTCTGGCGTCCACTGGTATCAGGGTTAGCAAATATCGTCACTGGTAATAAAGCCACCGGCGAAATTATTACTGGTTACAAAGACCAGGTTTCACAGCTCAAATCTGATAACGCGCTGCTCCGTGAGCAAAACGACGAGCTGCGCGCCCGCCATGACGAGAACATCATTCGAATATCTGCTCTTGAGACTGATTTGAAGGTCATCAAAAACGCACTTCGCGTGATGCTGGCAATGTCAGGAGCAAATCTCGATGAGCGCTTCCGTTCTGAAGTGAACGGGCTTATTGGCAAGCTCGGAGACGGAAAATGAAAAACACCCAGGCCTTACAGAGGCGAACTATTTACATCGGTATTCTCATGCTGATCCTGAGCATGATCTGCGTGGCGATGACAATCATGTTCGTTTACGTCAGTGAGCGTTCCAATCAACGCGTCGAAGAGATCAGGCGTGATTATCAGGACGCTGCAAACCGACGCGATAAAACGGTGGACGCACTGTCCGGCAAAGTATCAGCAATGCAGCAGAAACTAAACGTTCTGCCCGACCAGACGGCAGATAAGACCGCTGATGCGGTTAAACAGGCAGTAGCAGAGGATGATAAAAAATGAGCCAGATTATTCAGATACTAAATTTTGAGGAAGGATTTCGTTCAAATCCTTATATCGACTCTGAAGGATTCCCGACTGTGGGGATTGGATTTCTGATTGGTCCTAAAGGGGCCACTATCAGTAACTACACGTTCTCAATTTCCAGGGCGGTTTCAGACCTCTGGTTACAGGAAGTTGTGGACGATTACACGTCGAAGATGCAGGCAAATGAAGTCATCAGTGCAGCGCTGAAGCAGTGTAACCCGGCACGGGCAGATGTACTGAAGAGCATGGCTTACCAGCTGGGCGTATCTGGCCTGGCTGCATTCAAAAATACCCTTGGCCTTATCGCGGCGGGAAATTTCACGGATGCTGCAAACGCAATGCTTGACAGCCTTTGGGCAAAGCAAACGCCCGTGAGGGCCAGACGGCAGGCTGACGTAATGAGGCAGGGGACATACGACGCTTACAAGGGGCTGATATGAGCCTCTTTTTTTTCGTCCTGATTTCGCTGGCGCTGGTGATTGTTCTGTTGCTGGTACGCAAATACACATCACTGGAATTTGTGGCTCACACCCGGCTGCTGTTTCGCACCTGGTCAGTGTGGCTGGCTTCAGTCGGGGCGGCAATCGGTGCGACCGTTCAGTCATTCCCGGATACTGCGCTACACGCCTGGGCAGTCTTGCCACCGGACATTAAAGGCATCCTTCCCCCTAACATACTCAGTTTCATCAGCCCGACGCTGGTCGTTCTGGCCGTGCTGGCGCAGTACGTACGGCAACCAAAACTGAAAGACCAGCGCGACCAGCTGGAGCAACAGCCATGAGCCTGATTATGGATTGGTGGAATTACTTTCTTGCCGGGCTGGCAGTAGTGGCCGCTCTCGCCAGTGCGTATATCGGCGGAAAAAAAATCGGCACAACACAAACACAGGCGAAAGCTGATGTGAAAGCTGCTGAGGTTAAATCGGCTCAGGTGGCCGCACTCGCTGAAAAGCAGAAGCAAAACACTCAGGCGGTGAAAGATGTTCAGGCGAATAATTCTTCTCTCAGTGATAGCGATGCTCGTTCAAAGTTGCGCCAGTCACCCTTCAACAGACAATAGCCCCACTGTAATAGCTGATTCAGGCTGCACGCTGTTCGGCCCCATCTACACCTACGGCAAAGATTCTGAACTGATGGACATCCGAACCGTCAGGGAAATAAACACGCACAACGATACCTTCACCCGCGTTTGCGGAGCACCCAAATGAACATCATCAAACGAGTCTGGCTATGGCTCACCACAAAGCATGAGGACACGAAAGTGAGCGAACCCATCACTGATAACACAGCAGCCGCAGAACCGGTAACAGTATAACCCACCGCGCAGCCAGCACCCACGGGGACCACCACGACCACTGTCACATCCGATGACAGCGTTCTGGAGCAGGTGAAAACGCTACTGGTCAATATCGGTCATGACGTTGAATCCGAATGGGATGAAATTGTTGCCCTGTCAAAGAAACTGGTCGCTAAATCCAAATAAGGAAAACCCATGTCACTGAATATCTCCCTGACATCTGCTGAAATCGTTGCACTGGTTAATAAGCACAACGACCTGAAATCAGCGGTACTGGCAAAGTACCTGAGCGAAAACGCGCCATCTCTGGAAATCACCGACTTGCCGGAAGCTGTTGACGAAGATGCTGACAGCAAAGCGCCTGAACCAGCAGAAGCCCGGTTGTAACGACTACTGCCTGAACAGACGCTCGTATCACAAGAGGTCGCCAGTTGGCGGCCTTTTTTTATGCAGTAAATCCAGCGCTCCGAAAGCGCAACATCCCACCGAAGAACCTGTTTAGGAATGAAGCCTGAGGAAGCCGCCGGTATGACTGGCGAGTCTCTTCGGGCCGGTTTCCTGTTCGGCAGGCTTCATCTCTAAAAAGGTATACGTAATGACATATCCAACAGTGATCGTAAACGGCGTATCAGTTCGTGTGGACAGTGAAGGGCGCTATTGCCTCAACGACTTGCACGCTGCTGCTGTGCTCAATGGCGAGGCAACGGAATCACAAAAGCCAGGCAAGTTTATCCGTAGCTCTTCAGTAAAGCGGTTTGTATACGCACTTGATGCCAGAGGACATAAAAGTCCTTTGGAGCAAAATCAATCACTTAAAGTGATTCGAGGTGGTAACTCACAGAGCGTCTGGCAAGGAAGGAGTGATTGTCATTAACGCATACAGAGTGCCGAAAATTGCTGATGGATTTATCCACCTACATTTCATGAATCAGGGCGTTGACTGTAGGGCTGGATACAGCCTCTCCGGTATTAATGAGTATTCAATCAGCACAGTGATGAAAGAGATTTAAAATGGCAAAGCTCACCGACAAACAAGAGCTGTTTGCCCGTGAGTACCTGAAAGATTTAAACGCCACACAGGCAGCTATCAGGGCGGGCTACAGCGCTAAATCCGCCCAAGAGCAGGCAAGTCGCCTGTTATCAAATGTCATGGTTCAATCTCGCATCTCTGAGTTGAAGGATGAGAGGAATGAAGAGGTTGGCATAGACGCCGCATACGTGCTCAAACGCTTGGTTGAAATAGACCAGATGGACGTGCTGGACATCCTCCTACCTAACGGCGAACTGAAGCCAATTAAAGACTGGCCAAAAACATGGCGGACAACCCTCTCCGGAATGGATGTAACCGAGATGTCAGGCGATGACCCCGGCTTTCTCAAAAAGATTAAATGGCCTGACAAGGTTAAGAACCTCGAACTGCTTGGCAAGCATGTGACGGTGCAGGCGTTTAAAGACAACGTTAAAACTGAGCACAGCGGCACCATTGGTATCAACCTGACCAAATCCCTCAGTGAGCTATTCGAAGATGACGGCAATTAACCCGATATTTAAGCCATTCGTTAAGCCTGCGCGTTACAAAGTCGCAAAGGTGGTCGCGGGTCAGGGAAGAGCTGGACGATTGCCCGGTTACTGGTTGAGATAGCCAGGCGGGGCGCTTATCGCTTTCTCTGTGCCCGCGAGCTACAAAACAGTATCAGTGACTCAGTTATACGCCTGCTGGACGACACCATTAATCGCGAAGGGTATCAGGCAGAGTTTGAGGTGCAACGCGCCAGCATTCGGCACCTGATTACCGGTAGCGAGTTCATGTTCTACGGCATCAAGAACAACCCTACCAAGATTAAATCGCTGGAAGGCATCGACATCTGCTGGATGGAAGAGGCTGAGGCGGTAACCAAAGAATCCTGGGATATCCTGATACCTACAATTCGTAAGCCCGGATCTGAAATTTGGGTCAGTTACAACCCGAAGAATATTCTCGACGACACGCACCAGCGCTTCGTAATCGCGCCCCCTGATGATATCTGCCTGCTGACGGTCAACTACAGCGAGAACCCATGGTTCCCGGACGTTCTTCGCCTGGAGATGGAAGAGTGCAAGCGTAAGGATTATGACCTTTATCTGCACATATGGGAGGGCGAGCCAGTCGCTGATAGTGACATGGCAATCATCAAACCATCATGGATTGCTGCGGCAATTGATGCTCACCTGAAAATCGGCTTTAAGCCAACTGGTCGTAAGCGCGTAGGCTTCGACGTTGCCGATGAAGGTGAGGACAGTAATGCCACCACGCTGGCACACGGCTCTGTCGTGCTTGACTGCAATCAGTGGAATAAGGGTGATGTCATCACTTCCGCTGACCGCGTTAAAAACTACGCAGAAGAGGTTAGGGCTGGTGAGATTGTCTACGACTCTATCGGTGTAGGCGCGGGTGTTAAAGCTCACCTGAAGCGTGTGTGTCGCATTCCTGCCACCGGATTCAATGCCGGCGAGTCAGTGTTTAAGCCTGATGCGAAATACGCAGACGGCAAGACCAACAAAGACATGTTCTCAAACATCAAGGCTCAAGCCTGGTGGGGTGTGCGTGACCGGTTCTACAACACCTGGCGCGTCATTAAGCACCTTGAGGCGAACCCAAAAGACACCGAGTTTGTAAAACAGTTCACCGACGATCAGCTAATCAGCCTTTCCTCTGACATTAAACAGCTTGAATACCTTAAGGCTGAACTGTCACGCCCATGGGTCGATTACGACAATAACGGGCGAGTTAAGGTTGAGAGCAAAAAGGACATGAAGAAGCGCGGCATACCCTCGCCGAATATGGCCGACTCACTGATTATGGCCTTTGCACCGGTTCACAAACCATTCCATATTCCTGACGAGATACTTCAATGACAAGACGTAAAGCCGCACAGGCACCTCGCCGGGAAGTGGCAAAAATCACTCAAGCGCACATTGATAGCGCTTCTGTAGCGAATGATGAAAAGCTATATGCCGAATTCAGGCGCTACGAGCCGCTGCCCGGGGTGATACCAGAAGGAAAAAAAGAAGTGGCGATGGCGATGGATGCCACGCCTTACGATGTGCTTAACGGTATGTCAATCGGCAATGAGTATTCAGGGTTTCGGGGCTACCCCATCCTAGCTGCAATGTCCCAGCAGGTTGAGTATGCAAACATGCACACCATCATGGCTGATGAGATGACGCGTAACTGGATTGAGGTGAAAAGCACTAAAGAGGGCGACCCGGACATTGAGCTAATGGACTTGGCCCTCACCAAATATGATGTAAAACGGCTCATTCACCAGGCTGTCAGGCAAGATTCTGAGTATGGCGTTGCGCACATTTTTATCGACGTGGGTGCTGATGAGATTGAAAACGAAAAGCCTCTGTTTCTGGACCCGCGAAAAATAGCTCAAGGGTCGCTAAAAGGCTTCCGTTGCGTTGACCCCAATTGGGTTTATCCGGCCATGTATAACACTAACAAGCCACTCAGGGCCGACTTCTATAAGCCCCAGGCATGGTTTGTAATGGGTGATACGGTGCATGAGTCCCGATTCATAGACATTGTAAGCCGCCCTGTTCCCGACATTCTTAAACCGTCATACAACTTTGGCGGACTGTCGTTGACCCAGTTAATGGAAGATTATGTTATTGACTGGCGTGACGCCAAAAAGAACATAATCAAAGTGATAAAATCACTTCGTATGCGTGCGCTAAAAACAGACATGGACGCTCGATTGCAAGAGCCTGGCGCTTTTGACAAGCGCATAAAGCTGTTTACTCAGTATCAGGATAATCAGGGCATATGGGCGCTGGATGTTGGGGAAGATTTACTACACATGCAGACATCCCTGAGCGAACTTTCAAATCTGCTTTCCAATTATCAGGAACAGCTTTGTATCCCATCAAGAACCACGAATCTTAAAATGTTTGGCAATGCCCCTGCCGGGCTTAATGCCAGTGGTGATGCTGAGATTGAGACATGGCATGAAACAATATCAGGTTCTCAGGAGCTTGATTACCGCCGGGCAATTGAAATTATCTTCAAAATTATCCAGCTCTCAGAGTTTGGTGAGATAAAACCGGACATCTACTTTGAGTTCAGGCCGCTTGATGAAGTGAGCGATGACGAGAGAGCGAGTACGAATAAAACCCGTGTTGAGACTGTAGCTATTGCTGCTGACAGCATGTTAATCAGCTCTGAAGAGGCTCGCGATGCACTGAAAAGCATTGATGGTGCTGGATTTGAAAATCTGAGTGGCGATTATGAGCAGGAAGAGATTAAAGAGTCTGAGGGCGGTGAATTATAACGCCGGGAACATTATCTGGTATCGGAGTGAGCTGCTGGCGATAATCCGGGAAATGAACGATGATGTAAAAAAACACATCATTCCCATCTTTGAGGATAATCCGCTGGCTATGGATGCCAACCCTGTTCAGTTATTGCGTGGCGCGTTGCGTTCCCTGTCAAGGAAATGGATTGATCGCTTCATAACGAAAGCCACGCCTACAGCTGAAATCATCACCAATAAAACAGGTGAAGCCGTTGATCGTTCGCTACTAGCCTCCGCCCGCAAAGACGCCATGACCATCAACATGCAGTGGACTGACGCCATGCTTGAAAAACGTGAGGCTATCATTGCTGAGAATGTGTCGTTAATACGCTCAATTCCCGAGAAATATTTCACTGACGTGGAGTCGATGGTGTTTCGTGCAGTGGCGAAGGGTGGTGATCGCAAGTTATTGGCAGATGAGATAGAAGTCAGCTTTGGTAAGCGACATGGTGTCACCAGGCGTCGTGCTGAGTTTATTGCGCGTGACCAGGTGAGGAAAGCTACAAGCGCCTTGTCCAACGCAAGACAGCAGGCCGCAGGCATCAAGCGCGGCATATGGATTCACAGCGGTGGTGGCAATGAACCCAGGGTAAAGCATGTTCACGCCAATGGGCAGGAGTTCGATCTAAAAAAAGGGTTACCAATTGGCGATAAAGGGCAGTACGTATTACCGGGTGATGAGCCTGGTTGCGGGTGTACCTGGAAGCCTGTTTTGCCTTTCTAAATAAATAGATAAAAACAAGGTCACTTTGGTGGCCTTTTTTATTGCCAGAAAAACAGGAATGCACATGAAAGATGTGAAGTTTGCCTTCGATAAGGCGAGCGTTCGCCGCTATGACGTTGACGGGATGCTTCATGTTGAGTTGACCCCAATCAGCAAAGCAAATGTTTGTGTCTATCACGGAAAAGAAATCCCCAACTGGGAAGATTTAGGACTCGAGCCTGATAAGGCATACCGGTTATTGCGTGATCCAGGTGAGCTGGAGAGCGCAGTAGACACATTTAATAACAAGCCGCTTCTGAACACTCACATTGCCGTCTCCATTATCAATCCACCAAAGGACTCCATCATTGGTGCGACTGGCAGCAATGCCATATTCGAAGGTGGCTACCTGAAAAACTCGCTGGTTATCTGGGACGCTAATTCGATCATCGGCGTGGAAAACAAGCAACAGCGTGAAATCTCATCTTCTTATCGCTATCGGCTGGATATGACGCCGGGAGTGTTTGAGGGCGAAGCATACGATGGCGTCATGCGTGACATCGTTTGTAACCATGTGGCAATTGTGCCAAGTGGCCGGGCTGGCCCGGATGTATTTGTTTATGACTCACTACCAACAGGACTCAAACTGATGTCAAAAATTCAGAAGCTTATGGCGCTCTTCAAGCCTCATCTGGCTAACGATGCCAACCCTGAAGAGATGGAAAAGAAAGTCGAAGAAATTATCAAAGATGATGATCAAAAAGACGTGAAAGTAGCAAAGGATTCTGAGGATGAAAAAGACAAAGTCGCCAAAGATGAAGATGACGACGAAAAAGATAAAAAGCCTAAAACGGCTGATGATGAAGATGATAAGCCTGAAAACAAAAAAGACGACAAGCTGGCGATGGATGAAGCTATCCGCCGTGAAGTTCAGCGCGTAGAGGCGCGTCATATTGCTTTGCGTCAGGCCGAGCGTGACGTCCGCCCTGTGGTGGGGGATTTGGCTTGTGACAGCGCTGACGATGTTTATCGCACTGCATTGAAACAGATGGGCTGCACTGAACATGCAACGTTGCCAGCAGCGGCGTTACAGTCAGTGTTCAAGGCTTACTCTCGCCCTGCAATGGCAAATGACTCAAACCCTATCACTCACACCTCACGTACCGCCGTAAAAGCATTCTTCGAGGGTAAATAATATGTCTTTTCAAAAGAACGTAAAACTCTATTCCGGCGTTGGTCAGGCTGGTGCTCCTGCCTCAAACTCGCCAATTATCGCCGCTGCTGGAGGTCCTGGGGCATTTCAGGCGGGTGCTAATGGACTGATTATGACTCGCTTTGCATGGCGCAATTCAACCAATCCCAAATTACTCGACAACACCGGAACGGGTTCGCCAGTTGGATTTATCTATAACAATGCAAACGCCACAATCGGATATTTGCAGGCAAACAGCATGACCATCCCTGCATACCGGGAGGCATCCCCGGTAGTAGGTGGTGATTTCTGGGCGCTGGCAACAACTGTGGCAACAGTCGGGCAAAAAGTGTTCGCAGTGTTAGCGACTGGTTTGCTGGCAACTGGCGCGGCTGGCGCAACGATTGATGGCGCTGTCGAAACTGACTGGTATGTGGCAAGCCCTGCCGCTATCGGCGACTTATTGATTATTTCTACATGGAGCAAAGCATAATGCCACAACTGACCCAGGCTGATTTTTCAGCTTTCAAGGCGGAAGCTGAATCGCGCGGCATTTACCTGCCCCCGTCTGTAACTAAATTTGCAATGGATGCTGATATTCAGCCCACTATGCCAGCTAACGGCGGCATTCCTGCGGTTGTCTCAACATTTATTGATCCTGAAATTGTACGGACCATTTTCGCAAAGCAGAAGGCTACAGACATTCTCGGCGAGAAGAAAAAAGGCTCATGGGCGCAGGACACCCTGATGATCCAGCGCATTGAGCAATCCGGCGATGTGGTCGCGTATGACGACTACAGCGACCAGGGTGCTAACCAGGTGACATCTCACTGGGAAAATCGTCAGGTATATCGCTACCAGACTATGGTGACGTACGGAGAGCTTGAGCAAGAGCGTTACGGTCTTGCGATGCTGCCTTATGTTGCCGAAAAGCAACGTGCAGCCGCATGGACCCTTAATCAGGCCCAGAATCAGTTTTACTTCTACGGCGTATCGGGGTTGATGAACTTCGGCATTCTCAATGACCCGGATCTCCCGGCCCCAATCACCCCCGCAACTGTAAGCGGTGCGACCCTGTGGTCTGCCAAGCAGGTAGTGGATATTTATAACGATATTCTGTCTCTTTATGCTGACCTGGTTGAAAGAAATAATGGCGCAGTAGGCGATGGTATTGATATGGCCTCACCTCTGGTGCTTGCAATGAGCCCCAAAGCATCCGTATGGTTCAAACGCGCTAACGAGGTGTTCGGTAATACCGTCGAGAAGATGGTTAAAGACACCTTCCCTAATCTTCGCGTTGAGGTAGCGCCTCAGTACGACACTGATGCTGGCGAGCTGGTACAAATGTTTGTTGAGACCGCCCAGGGCCAGGATGCCGGATATTGCGCATTCAGTGAAAAGCTCCGTGCGCATCCCGTTATCACAATGACTTCAAGTTGGAAGCAAAAGCACTCCGGCACTACTTACGGCGCGGTTATCACCATGCCAACCCTGTTTGCTCAAATGCTGGGAGTGTAGAAATGGCTAAGAACTCAACGTATGTGATTGGCTGTAAGCTGCCTAACGGACTTTCATTCCGTCACGATGATAAAGTCATTACCCTGGCGGGCGCAAATTCCTCTGCGCTGGTTAACGGTTTCGGCATGACAAAAGATGTCCCTGCTGATGCGTGGGAGGCATTCGAGAAAAACCATGCAGACTCGAAGTTTATCAAAAATGGCATTGTGTTCGCCGTGTCAGACGAAAAATCCCTGGCCGATGCCAGTCTTGAGCGGGAGAACGTAAAAACCGGTCTTGAACAGGCGTCAAAAGAGTCGGCGAACGTCAAGGAAGACAAAGGGGGATAAATGGCCGTTGTGAATCTGAATACCACCATTTTCCGCGCCATGTACCCTGAATTTTCTAACGTCACCGACGCTCTCCTTCCATTCCTGTTCGACCAGTCCACGGACTATCTGGACAACACCGACTTTTCACTTGTTGACGACGCCGTGAAGCGGGAGCGACTGCTCTACCTGCTAATGGCGCATCTTGCTTATGTGAAATATGGGGACGCTCAGAAAAACGGTGGTTCAGGAATGGTCGGGCGCATTTCATCGGCGTCAGAGGGGAGTGTGTCCGTTTCGGCGGACATTGGCTCGACGGAATTCAGGTATTCCTGGTATACCCAAAGCCCTTACGGAATGAGTTTCTGGCAGGCGACGAAAGTTTACCGCATGGCTAACTACTATCCGGGGAGCTGAATATGGCAGGGAAGATAGCCGATTTCCTTAACGGGGTGGCGAAGGGGCTGGACTCGAAGCAGGTTAAGGTCGGCTTTATAGACAAGGCAACTTACCCTGATGGAACCAGTGTGGCGATGGTGGCTGCAATTAACGAATACGGCAACCCCGGCAACAATCAACTTCCACGCCCATTCTTTCGCAATGCTATCAGTGAGCACTCAACAGAGTGGGCTGATGCGGTGGGGCGAGGTATACGTGCAGGCTTGCCAGTTAATAACGTTCTTGAAGTAGTCGGCGCTCAAATTCAGGGAGACGTTAAGCAGTCAATTGCATCACTGATGGAGCCAAAATTGTCTGCGACAACGTTACATATTCGCCGCTCCAGAAAAGTCATGCCGAATAAATCAGATAAACCTCTGGTTGATACGCGAGTCATGATCGGAGATGTCAATTACGAGGTAGGTGAAATTGAATCTTCACAAAATAGCTAAATCTGCCATTGGTCGCGTAAACCCCTCTGTGGATGCAGAGGTGCTTGTGTCAGATGGCTTTGAATTGGGCGAGGGGCGAAAGAAGGTTCCTAAGTACCTTCCACCCCAGACTATATCAATTCAGCTTCAGCCGCTATCCCGTGGCGACCTTCAGCATGTAGATGGAATGAACCTGCAAGGCCTGTGCAAATCGATTCATGTTGATGGCAACTTTTACGGTACGAATCGCGAGAAGGTGCTGGGTGGAGACCTGTTCATCATCGGCACTGAAACCTGGCTGGTCATTGAGCCGCTGGAGCTGTGGCCGGACTGGTGTCGTCTGCTGGTGCAGTTGCAGGTGACAACATGAACGATATGACCATCGATGACGTGATTGACGTGCTGGCCGATTTCGCAGAACCACACATTGGAAAGTGTGAACAGGCACAGGCCAACAGAGTGCCAATGGATAAAGGTGAGTTCAACATCCTGACGCCGTTACGGTTCAGGAGGCTGTCAACCAGTCGGGAGAAAAATAAAGACACCGGGGTGCAGTCCACAAGTTCCATTGGGTTCACTGAGGTTCGTCAGGCAGAAATACAGGTTGATATTTATGGTGATGGTGCTGGTGACAGAGCTATTGCACTGGAAACATTATTCCGAACCGGATATGCCTATGATGCAATTAAGGCCATCGACGCTCGCGTGGCACCGCTGTACAGCACGGAGGCCATACAGGCACCCATGATCAACGCCGAAAATCAGTGGCAGGAGCGCTATATGCTCACACTGTATTTGCAGGTTCATATCACGATAGACGTCCAGCAGGACTTCTTCGACAAGGCTCAAATCACTATTAACCAGGCTGATAAGGCGACTTTATGAGCAAAATTCCATTATCGCGTGATTTTAAAATCACGCCTTCCACCGTAAGCGCTGCTGGAACAGCACTGGATGTTTACGGGCTTCTTTTGTCAGATAACGAACTGCTTCCTGTTGGCAAAGTCGCGGAGTACACCAGCGCTTCTGATGTTGGCCTGGCTTTTGGCACAACCAGCAAAGAGTACCTTGCAGCCTCGCTTTATATGTCAGGGTACGATAATTCCACCGTTCGCCCCGGGGCTGTATTATTTGGGAGATTGGCTCTTGAGGCGGTCTCCGGCTGGCTCATGTCAGGAAGCTTTAAAGGCGTTAAAATTGCTGCTCTAAAAGGCATTACGGGGACCATTACATTAACTGTTGATGGTGCTGCTGTAACCAGCACATCAATAAACCTTGCCTCTGTTACCAGCTTCACCGATGCGGCAACCGCTATTGCCGCCGCTTTTGGAAGCGGCGTTACAGTTGACTGGTTACCTGTTCAGAGTCGGTTCATTATTCGTTCTGCGACTACTGGTGCTGACAGCGAAGTTTCTCTGGCGCAGGAAGGAACTGCTGCCACTGCCCTGAAATTAACATCGGCCACTGCTGCTACGATTTCACCGGGTGCGGCGGCAACCAGCATTACCGATACAATGGAATCCATTATTAATCAGAATCAGGATTGGGTTCTGACATCTTCCCTGGTTGAACTGGACGACGATCAGAAAGAAGAACTGTGTGCCTGGGTAAGCGCATCCAGCAACCGATATGGGTACGCATATCACGACCCCTCAGATGCTGGCACGGTGGCTAATAACGATGCGACATTCCAGCAGAGCGTTGTGGTGACCAATGGTTATGAGAACGTGTTTGCGGTATATGGCACTTACCTGTATGCAGTGCTGGCGCTGGCATATTCAGCATCACTGAACTTCAGTCGCACCAATGGACGTGTGTCATATAAATTCCGTGCATTTTCCGGCCTTGCACCTAATGTTACTGACAACTCAACTGCCGCAGCGCTTGAGTCTAACGGATATAACTTTTACGGCTATTACGGCCAGAATAAGACGCTGGCTCAGTACGTTTCTGATGGCTCAATCAGTGGAAAATACCTGTGGCTGGACAGCTTTATCAGTCAGGTGTGGATTAACGCTAATCTCGTTTCTGCATTCGCCAGTCTCTTTACACAAAACGCATCTTATGCGTTCAACCCAACTGGTTACGCCTCTGTTTCTGCTGCCGTTATTGATGTGGCGGCCAGTGCTAAAACTTTCGGTGCCATTCGTACAGGCGTCACACTGGATCAGTCGCAAATCAACATTGTTAATGATGCGGTGGGTTCAGACATATCAAACACTCTTTATACAGAAGGCTGGTATCTGTACATCCCCACGCAGACAGGGACAGCAAGAATTGAGCGAAGCCTCAAAGGGGTTATCTTCTATTACGTCGATGGACAGTTAATCCAGAGCATCGATATGACTTCAACAAACATTCTGTAAGGATTAAGCGATGCCAATCGACATTACCAGCGCTAATTCAAAATTAAATATCGTTGTCCCATCCTTCTATCCGGGCGGATTTGATGTTGATGATTACGCCGCAGAAGACATGTTTGAGGCTGGAGCATTGCAGAATGCCGAAGACATGATGTCCGCTGACGGGAAATACCACGCTGGCTTTATTTTCAACCCGCAGGATTTCACCGTCAATCTTATGCCGACCTCAAACGCCGGATCACTGATTGATAAGTGGTATGCAGCAGAACGGACGGCAGTCGGCAAGTTTGCCTGCAATGCGACGCTGATCATTCCTGCATTAAGTGTGAAGTACAATTTTGTTAATGGCGTTCTCTATACGTGGACGCAAATACCACCAGGCAAGAGGATATTGCAATCGCGTCCTGCCGTCTTCCATTTTGAATCAGTCACATCGAGTCCGGCATAATGAGCAGAAAAACCATTGAATTTATCGCTGAGGATGGGCGCGATAACGGCAAGAAATTCCAGATAACTGAAATGTCAGCATGGGATGCCGAGGAACTGTCAGAGGAAATCTATCGTGCAATGGGGCAGGGAGAATTTAATTCACTGCCATCTGATATTGTGTCGATGGGCGTGGCTGGCCTGGCTACCGTGGGACTTTCGGTGCTTTCTGCTGCCCCTGCTGCCACATCACGCTATATCTCTGAAAAGCTGCTATCAACCGTGGAAATTACCATCAACCACCAGGGTAAACAGGTCACGCGAGCAATAGAGAAAATTGATTTTGAGGAAATCACCACAATCCGCCAACTGAAGGATAAGGTTTTCGAGCTGAACTTCGGTTTTTTATCACTCGCCGCCGGGTAAAGTTTCCGCACCTCAACACGCCAGAAATCCCCAGAAAGTTAACCGAGTCAGTTAATGTGCCAAAGAACATTTATGCGGTCATATGTTCCGGCCAGGCCACGTATTCTCAGTTGCAAAGCGAACTCTCTGTGAGGGATATGTATAACCTGCTGGAAGTAATAGCGGTTAAGGCGCACAACGAAACAGCCTGGCGGCTGCACCTGAGTAAGAACCGATGATCATTGAAGAGCTTGCCTACAAAGTCACCGTCCGTGCCGACGAGTTTATGTCAGGCAAAAAGAAGGTCGAAGAGGGCGCAAAAGACCTGGGTAAGAATGTCACTGATTCGATGGATGTCACTGCTGACAGCACTAAGAAAGCAGGGACTGCCGTTGATAAAGTAGGCAAACAACTCAAGCGGACATCCGAGGATACAAAGCGCCCCTTCGGCCTGTTAAGCAGTGGTTTCTTTGGTATGGCTAAAGGCGCGAAGGCATTTGGAAAGCATGGCAAAGAGGCATTTAGCGGTGTGCAGGCTGGCGCGGCTAAGTTTTTAGGCCTGGCACTGTCTATTGAGGGAACGCGCCGACTTTTTACCTCCGCAACAAACAGTCTCGTTGATTTGGGTAATGCCTCCAGCAATCTTGGACTTGATCCCAAGGTTGTTGATGGCTACAAAAATGCAGCTGAATCTGTAGGCAGTTCATCTGAGGCTATTACGTCTGCATTAACGAAAATGAAGAATGCCAAAAACTGGTCAACATCCGGTATTGGTGCGCCTGATGAGAGCACTGTAGCCACCCTGCAACTTGGCACCCAGACAGGGGTTGACATTCTCGGCGCTAAAGACGCAGATGAAATGTTTCGTCGTACAGAGGAAGCTTTGCGCAAATTGCCAAAGGAGCAGGCGCAAATTTGGATGCAACGTGTAGGCATTGATGCTTCTCTACTACCCTCAATTCTGGATGGCAGCCTTGATAAAAATCAGGCTCAGTTTCAAAAGAAATCCAGCTCCAGCGACGAAGCCATTAAGCAGGCGCGGGAAGTTAAAACAATCATGCAAGATCTTGATGTAGCTATAAGTGGCGTCGGAAGTAGTCTGGTTTTGGCGTTTGGGCCAGATATAACGAAAGGAATGAAAGATTTCAGCAGCTGGATCGACCAAAACAAATCTAACATCATTGGCTTCTTTAAAGATGGTTCAGAATGGGCTAAAAAATTTTCTGAAGCTGTTGGAGGGAAGGGTAATGCATTAAACCTCCTTTTGGCTTTAAAGAACCCGACCCTTGCAGCGGGCGTCTTTGCAGCCAGGCAGGCCAGTGAGTTGAGCGATACCGTTACTCAGCATGATGGAACATCTTCATTCTGGGAATCCCTGATGGGAAGAATCAAGGCTGGCGGCTGGTACAACTACGAGCAACAACTGAAAGACAAACGCGGAGAAGATAATGGGCCTGTACAACATGGTCAATCGTTGAATGTTGGTAGTTTTTCAATGGACCGATTGCTTGATGCTGTTGCTAAGGCTGAGAGCGCTGGCCGTGGAGATATTAATGCTGTATCTCCGAGAGGTGCTACAGGTCGCTACCAGTTCATGCCTGATACTGCGCGTGAAATGGGCCTGCGTGTTGATTCTGAGGTCGATGAACGGCGCGACCCAGTTAAGTCCCGCGAGGCGGCGAGGAAATACCTCAACATGCTCATTAATCGATATCATGGGAATGTTGACCTGGCTCTCAAAGCTTATAATGTTGGGTTTGGTTCGTTAGATAAATGGATAAACTCAGGGGCACGTCCGCAGGATTTAAATAAAGAAACAAAGGAATACGTTGGGCGAGTATCCGAGAACTACGGTGCAGACCTGTCCAGAATTTCGGCTCTTGGGCAAATGCCAGCCGGAGCGCAAACCACTGACAACAGCCAGACCAGCACTACCCACATCGGCACCGTGCAGGTAAACACCAATCCTCAAAGCGTCGATGCCATAACGAAGTCTATTGCAGAGCAGCAGCGCCGTAGTAGCATGGGCGGGTCTTTTGTTTCTGGGAATGGGTGAATTGTATTAGTCGCGACTTGATCTGACACTGGACCTTGAAAGGTTGAGAGTTACCGGTTTTGATATGGGTGTCTAATCCTTAAACAAAACGCGAGGTAACTCTCATGATTCATACTAACAATCCCATCATCAAACACAAAGCCGGCCTGCTCAATCTCGCCGAAGAACTCGGTAACGTATCAAAAGCCTGCAAGATCATGGGCGTGTCACGCGACACGTTTTACCGTTATCAGGAACTGGCTGCTGAAGGCGGCATCGATGCGCTGATTAACCAGAACCGCCGCGTCCCCAACCTGAAGAACCGCGCCGACGAAGCCACTGAACGCGCTGTTGTTGAATATGCCGTTGAGTTCCCGGCCCACGGGCAACACCGGACCAGTAATGAGCTGCGTAAAAAAGGCGTGTTTATCTCCGGTAGCGGCGTGCGCTCCATCTGGCAACGGCACGACCTGGAGAACTTCCGTAAACGCCTGAAGGCACTTGAGGAAAAGGTCGCCAGAGAAGGCATCGTGCTTACCGACGCTCAAATCGCAGCGCTGGAGAAGAAGGCCCACGATGACGAGGCCAGCGGAGAAATCGAAACTGCTCACCCGGGTTATCTCGGGTCGCAGGACACCTTCTACGTGGGCAATCTGAAAGGTGTGGGTCGTATCTACCAGCAGACGTTCGTGGATACGTACTCGAAAGTGGCACACTGCAAGCTGTATACGAGTAAAACGCCGATCACCGCCGCAGACCTGCTCAATGATCGCGTACTGCCGTTCTACGAGGCTCAGGGACTGCCGATGCTGAGGATCCTGACCGACAGGGGAACGGAGTACTGTGGTAAGGTGGAGCAGCATGATTACCAGCTGTATCTGGCCATCAACGATATCGACCATACAAAAACGAAGGCGATGTCTCCGCAGACGAACGGCATCTGCGAGCGCTTCCATAAAACTATTTTGCAGGATTTTTATCAGGTTACGTTCCGTAAGAAGTTATACGAAGACCTGGAGAGCCTGCAAACGGATCTGGACAACTGGTTGTGGCATTACAATAATGAGCGAACTCATCAGGGAAAAATGTGCTGCGGGCGTACGCCAATGGCCACGTTACTTGATGGTAAACGAGTCTGGGCAGAAAAAAATCTGAACCAGATGTAATCTGACAGACACCTGTATAAATAACCGGTAACTGTCAGATCAGGTCTGAGCTAGTACAGGTGAATTATTTCACGTCACGTCCAAAGATAACGGCATTCTTAATTAACAAAACCAAGTCTTCACCCCGAACGTCACCAGCTACCGATTGGTACATAGTGTCATAGGAATTGCTTTGCAAAGTCCATTTTACCGAGTCAGCCTCACCTTTATTCCCTTTGGCATAAAAGTGGCCCATAGCGCAAACAGCCGACAAGGAGGTTTTGAAACTGGTTTCATTCCAATCCTTATCTTCAGTAATTTTTTCTCCGACATGTAACGAATAGGGTTTGAATTTTATGTTGTGTTCTTTTATGAAAATATCCGATTTCTTGTTTGCGTAGTTATTGCACTCATCAATGTAACCACCTTTCCCGTCAACTGGCAGCTCATAGGCGAATGCATTGATGGAAACAAGAAGTGAAAGGGCTATGGTTTTTTTTATCATTTCATCCTCTGTTTGAATTAGCTGACTCAGGTGGGCTTTTTGTCATCCAACTCCATGGACAGTGCTGTTTTCAGCAGTTCATGACTTTCCTTAAAGCTGTGCCCTTGAGATAGGAACTCGAATCCGTCTGACTTCTTGACTTTGATCACCTTGCTTTTATTTCTACCGAAGTAGTAGGCAAGCGCCCCAACCAGGCAGTTTGTTGAGTACGGTGATGTGGCTACATCGACGATAAGCTGCAAGATATAGTCCGTAGAGTCGTAAGCCAGCACTGGACCATGGCGCTCGTAATCAACAGACCACGTAGAAAAAGCATCCTCAATCTCTTTCAATTCTGAAGCGGGAAAAGAAAAAATGACCTTATCCACCATATACAATCCCTCGATTCGTAATGTTTTAACTATGTTTCATTCTGGTCTGCGCCTTCTTTTGGGATTTAAAGTCAAAATCTCACACGAGATTACCCCTACAGAATTCACAAAAATGGTTGTCGATGACCTTCGCCGACAAGCAGAAAGCGGCGAGTTAAAGATGACACAAGAAGAGTTGCGCACGTCCTTGCTTGCTACTCTTGATGAAAGTTAACAAGAACCTAGTCAGCTGGGCTTTTTGTTGGGTGTGGCGATTGGTTGTGGGAGTGGTGGTAAATCAGCCTGAGCTTTATTCAGTGCCTGCAATGCCACATCCAAATTCCTACGAAGATTAGCAAAGCGTAGGTCATCACTGATTTTAGTTGACTGAGTAAGGATGCGGTTGTGATCTTTTAACTTATTTATCTCAGCTTCAAGTTCAAAGATTTTCGCTTCTGCCGAATGATAGTTTTTCCAATTATCCGCCACAAACGCATACATAGCATCAATGCTAGGGTTCCTCGACCCAAAAAGGCGCTCAAGATTTAATGATAAGTCGATTCGTCTAAGCATCTCCTGCTGAAGGCTTCTTCCCGCCTCATTGGCCTTTGCCTCAACTTCTTCACGCATTTCAGCTGGCATTCTGAAAGGGTAAGGAGAATATTCCTTTTTCATAAAAATGACTCACGAAGATAGAAAAAGATACATCGTATAGCTTTTTAATTTCTTGACAACGATACGTTATGATACATAAAATCATTTCATACGGTTTTACTGTTGTATCATTATGTATCATGGAGGTGTGAATGTCAGTAGTCAAGCAGGTTAATCCTTACCCGTTGCGTTTAGATCCAGAAGTGGGGGATTGGTACAAGGAGCAGGCTAAGTTATCTGGTCGTTCGTTTAACAGCGAAGTGGCGAAGATTTTGGTTGAGCGCAGGAATCGTATTCTTGGGAAGCAGAAGAGTGCGTAGCAGAAATGGTAAGGCCCCAACTACTTGCGATAGTCAGGGCCTCAGCTTGTCCGAACCGTCTAAGGAAACGAACATGAACATTGTAGCTAAATCAGATCTCACATTCCAGAACTTCACATTTACTCCCGTTCTAGAAAAAGGGCGGGTTTGGATTACCTCTACAGAGCTAGCGAAGGTACTGAAGTATAAAAAAACTGACGCCATCAGCCAGATTTATGCCCGTAACGCTGACGAGTTTACCGATGCGATGACAATGACCCTCAATATGAGGGTGAACGGGATAAACAATAGCTTACGCAATAAATCGGTCAGAGTTTATTCACTTCGAGGTTGCCACCTGATCGCTATGTTTGCCACCACGGAGGTCGCCAAAGAGTTCCGTCGCTGGGTGCTTGATATTCTGGATCGGGAGGTTGCTAATTCACCAATCGCCAAACAGTTCAGCGACGAGGAAATCATATACCTCTGCTACATGCAGGTGTGGATGGAAAAAAGTCAGCGCATGAGCGAAGCGTTATACCCTGCAATGGAAGACATTGGCTCTAAATTTGCCTCAACACTTTACGACATGGCAAAAGGAACCCGTTTCATGATTGATAAAAACCGCACCGCTCTTGTGCGTGAATCGCAGGATTTGGATCGGATGAATTTCGTTGTTCGTTCTGCTGAGAAAATGTTGGCGCTACTGAATGGGAAGGAGAGGATTCATTGATTGGCGTATGGGACGGCGCAAAAAGAAAAACCGCCAGTGTGGAGCTGGCGGTCACATCAACTACTAATTGGAGTCTTACATGCAACAATCTTCATCAACTGGCTTTAATGTAGCAAACCCGATCTCACTTGTCGATCCTGATATGCTGCCAGTTATTGAGTGGGCTGGCATCCGAGTTGTGACCACTGGAACCCTGGCAAAAGGGTACGGTACAAAAGAAACCAATATCCGCACCAACCTTGATGCGCATCGTGAGCGTTTTCTTGAGGGCGTACATATCTTTACGGTCACAGGCGAAGATCTGGCGGATTTGAGAGTCAGCAATCCTGACGCACAAATCTCGAACAAAGCACGCAGCCTCACCCTTTGGAGTGAAAAGGGCGCGGCCCGCATGTCGAAAATTGTTGATACCGATGAGGCTTGGAATTTCTTTGAGCAAATGGAGACAGCATATTTTCACCCCCGGCAGAATGTTGGTATTCCCCTTACCTATGAACAGGCTCTTGAAGATTTGCTGGTTAAGGTGAAAGAAAACCGAATTATCACGGAGCAGCGTGATTACGCGATCGAAACCAAGGCATGGATTGGAGAGAAGCGTGAAGCTACGGCAATGGCAACTGCTTCAGTCGAAAAGCGACGAGCTAATGCATTAGCTGAGAAGCTCGGTGAGTGTAAAAAACATGCAACCATCAAAGCGGTGCAACGTGCCACTGGAGAGTCCTTTAATCACTGGCCGATGAAAAAGTGGTGTGCAGCTAACGGCAAATCTCCCAAAGATGTGCCGGACGAGACTTATGGCACAGTGAAGTCGTGGCCTGCTGAGGCATGGAAGGCCGTTAATGATATCGATTTGAAAAGGATTTTCTGATGCAGGCATTACAGCGAGTTAGCGCCCCGGTCTACGTGGTATCGCATCATGGAAAAACGTTCCGGTGCTTTAGCCGGAACACCGCGATAAAGCGCCTTGCTCATTTTATGGCGCAGCGCATGTTCCATCGCGCCGGAATAGAAACGCGCCCTGTGACGAAGATTGACCGGGACGACACAACAATCCATTACGTTAACCGCCCAATAGAGCGCTACTGGCTCGCACAGGCACGATGCGAAAGAAGGCTGAGAAAGATTCTCACTCGAAGATAGCGCCTGCGTTGGGATAATCACAACACAGCAACATACCAAGCCCGCTTTGGCGGGTTTTTTTTCGCCTGGAGAAAGCATGAGCATTATCGACCTCAACACGGCGGATATATTTAACGCCATCGGCGGTGGTTCACCGCTATCTATAATTGACAGCGTTCTTCACCCTTCGTACACCATAAGAAATCACGGCGCATCAACGGTTGCGCTGGAATTTAGTGGTATGGCGTCTATTCAGCCAAGCGCCGGAGCAAGCATTGTCACAGCGCCGATTGAGAATGGCAAATATCAGTCAATTAATAAGGTAGCCCGTCCGGGCCGTGTGGTGTGTGACATTGTTATTTCTGGGCTGACTGGCTTAACGGGGTCGTTACCCAATATCTTTGATCTGACATTTACCAGCCAGTCCACCACGCTGACCACTATCAAAAACATGCTTAGTACAGCGGCCACCTACGACATTGATACGCCCAAAGACACCTATGAAAGTTATGACCTGGCTGATTACAGCTACACCGTTAACAGTAAAAGAGGTGTTTCTCTTCTTGTTATAAGTCTGATTTTCGAGGAAGTCCGGCAACAAATGGATGTCTCAATTTCCAGTAGCCAGTCAAAAGACAAGCCGACCAATAATGACATATCGAATTCGCCTTTCGGAGTTGGTGATGTCACAAAACAATGCTCAGTAAGTGAAGCGAAAATAGATGGCCTTAAAAAATCATGGACCAACCTTAATGCAGCGATTAGCAGCGATGCAGATAAATCTCAGGATAAAATAGCAACAGGATTTCTTTCAGCTATGAAGACAGTAAATAAGGCTCTTTCTGATACGAGCAGCTCTTCAGTAACAACGGCTGCTTCTTTTGTTGAGTCGATAGCAAAGGTCATATAGATGAAAACAATCTCCTTAGAAAATAGAAAATCACAGTCAGTAATTGCAAGCCTTGACGGTCAAAATTGCACAATAAGATTAAATCAAATGCAAAGCGGTCTTTATATGGATTTGACTGTGGATGGAAATCCAATAATTCAGGGGGTGCCATGCCTGTATGCAAACAGGATTGTGAGGTATTCCTATCTGGGCTTTAAGGGTGAATTGTTCTTTCTGGACAATGAAGGACATAGTGATCCTTCCTATGAAGGGCTGACTGACAGGTTCCCCCTTTACTACATAACGGAGGCTGAACTTGTACAGTAAGAAAGATCTTCGTTACGAATTTACCCTCTCTAATGGGTCATTCGATGGAAGTGGTAATAACAAGCTATCTATATCTAACGTTAAATCATCATTTCGTTGTGACTCGTACGGGAGTTACGGCGGATTCAATGGCGAGATTGTTATATTTGGCCTGAGCGCTGAAAGGCTGTCTTTGCTGTCAGGCAAAGGGATCGGAACCTGGGCTGTTGCTACAGATGCTCAGGTTGATGTGTATGTAGGTGATAACAAAATATTCTCAGGTGGAATATTTGGTAGCTACGCCAATATGAACGGGCAACCTGAGACGGCTTTGGTTCTTAATGCTGTGGCAGGACTCAACCTCAAGAAAAAATCATCCAGCTCATTCTCACTGGCTGGAGGTGTTGATGTTGAGAATATCCTTAGTGCGATATGCAAACTAAACGGTTACGGATTTAACGCCGTAAATCTGAAAGGGAAGGTGGCTCAAAACCCACATTATTCAGGATCGCCAATGGACCAGATTATCTCTATTTGTACTGATTTCAATCTTCAGTATCGGCTATTCGACAACATTTTAACGGTATGGGTCAGTGGTAATGCCATTGATACAGTCGTGCCTCTGGTTTCTCCAGAAAGCGGATTAATTGGCTATCCGGTATTTACTCAGTCAGGAATAACATTTCAGACGCAATTCTCAACGCTTCTTTCTCAGGGCAGGGATGTCGAACTCGTCACCTCTCTGCCGAATGCGTCAGGGCGCTATCGGTTATATGTGGTAGAGCATTTTCTAAGTTCCTGGACGGAAAATGGTAATTGGCACACTATCTGCCAGGGTGTGAAGGTGAAAAATGACTAATCAGTTCAAACCAGCACAGAGCAGTTCGAATGATGCTGATATGTTTGCGGCGACGTTTGCAAAGTTTCTGTCTGCTAACAGCTTTATTAAATTAGCTCAGGTAACAGCCGTTCGCGGCACTGCGCCTAATCTGGTTGTTGATGTTCTGCCATTAGTCGCAGATGTAAGAAGCGAAGATCAGACAATAATAATGGGGACAGAGGTATTCAATATTCCTGTATGGCGACTTCAGCGCGGTAAAAGCGCGATTGTCATGGACCCCGTTGTGGGGGATATAGGTGTTATCGCAGTATGTGACACCGATACAACCGTAGCGAGAAAGACGCGTAAGGAGTCTGTCCCGGGGAGCGGTAGAAAGCACTCAATGTCCGATGGAATATACTTCGGTGGAATAATTAACGTACAGCCAACTCAGTTTATTGAGTTTGCAGATAATGCTTTAAATATCACCTCACCCAATCCGGTCAACATCACCTGCACAACCGCAACAATAAAAGCGCCAGGTGGAGTGACGGTTGATGCGCCACTGGCTCACTTTACCGGAAATATCACATCTGACGGAAACATCACAGATAACTCAGGGACGCAGGCAGCATCCCTGAAGACGCTTAGAGATGATTACAACGCTCATAAACACCCTGTGGTTGACGTTCAATCAGGTAGCTCCACGATTATCTCGAATATAACGGATAAACCATCATGACTTACAGGACTTTGAAGCTTGATACGTCCACATGGGATTTGATGTTTGACAGCAATGGAAATATAGCAATCGCCGATTCTGGCTACTCTGCGGCTCAGGATGTTGCTTCAGCGTGTCTGGTTTTTGCCGGAGAGTGTTACTACGACAATACGCTTGGCATTCCGTGGAAAGATGAGGTGCTGGGTTATCGGCCCACTGCGGGTTATATCGCCAGAAAAATGGAAGCGGAAGCAAAGAAACTGCCTGTCGTTGATCAGGCTCTTGCCAGTGTGTTTTTCGATAAGGACACAAGACAGGTGCGTGGGGTGATCAGGGTTACGGATACAGACGGAAATCAATCACAGGCCATCTTATGACGACACTTAAAACGGCAGTTCCCGGGGTAACTATCACGGAGAATGGTCTGCTTGTTCCTGATATTGCTGACGTTTTATCTGGTCGTCTGACCGATATTGATTCAGCGATGGGTGGCGGAGGCAGTAAATCCCTGTCTTCTCCCCAGGGGCAAATATCACAATCAGACACTGAAATCATCGCAACTAACTATGATGCTCTCCTTTGTCTTTTTAACCAAATGAACCCTGACTACGCAACCGGGAGATGGCAGGACGGAATAGGCAGCATCTATTTCATGGAGCGAATATCTGCCCGTGGAACGATAGTCACCGCGACCTGTACGGGGGCTGTTGGCACCCTTATCCCTGCCGGAAGCACGGCGATGGATGATGCCGGATATACGTATGCTTCTATCAGCGACGCTACAATAGCTGCAACAGGCAGTGTCGATATTGAGTTCCAAAATCTGACAACAGGAGCTATCGCCTGTGATGTGGGGGCGCTTAATCAGATTTTTGCACCAATATCCGGTTGGGACTCAATCAGCAATGATGCCTCCGGGGTGCTGGGAATTGACGTGGAGTCTCGCGTTGCTTTTGAGACGCGAAGGAAACAGTCAGTTGCCCGATCTGGAAGAAATACAGATGCCTCTTTACTTGCCAACATTCTGGCAACCGATGGAGTCTCAGATGCTTATGTGTGGTCAAACCGGGAAGATGTAATAGTTAATAAGGGTTCAACATCTTTTCCTGTTAAAAGTCATTCTGTTTATGTATGTGCATACGGCGGGGCGGATGCGGATGTTGCAGAAGCAATTTTTGCAAATAAAAACCCCGGAGCAAATCTCAATGGAGATACCACATATGTAATCGAGGATAAGGATAACTATAGCGCACCATACCCACAATATACCATGCAGTGGCAAAAAGCGTCTCCGTTACGGGTTTATTTCAAGGTTCAGATTGAAAATGATTCCGTAAATCTTCCATCGGACGTGACAGATCAGATAAAGAGCATGGTTGCTTCCGTCTTCAATGGCTCATATGAAGGAATTACTAAAGCCAGGATTGGCTCACGTATAAGTGGCGGGGTTTACTATGCCCCTGTAATTACGATATCACCAGAGTATATGAGCATATTATCAATTACTATTTCATCGGATGGGGAGTTGTATTCACAGTACATAACAGCCGGGATTGATCAAATTCCCACAATTCAACTTTCAGATATTGAGGTGATAAAAGTGTGAGCTATCAGGAAACTATACTTACTCAATATTCAGCTAGTGAAAAAATATTATCCATCATTGACACTTTTAATCAGGCTCTAAGCCTGGATGATTTTACAGATGAATTTATTAAAGATGTATGGGAGGTAACTACATGCGGGACTTTTGGTCTTGATGTGTGGGGAAAAATTGTTAACGTTTCAAGATATATTCAGGCAGATATTGATTCAGATAGATTTGGATTTTCGGAGGCCGATAGTGGCGATGATTATCCGTCCCCTTTTAATGATCAGCCATTTTACGGCGGCATTCAGGAAACTGAAACAGTAAAATTGTCCGATGATGCATACCGCACTCTTGTCTTGTGTAAGGCATTTTCAAATATCAGCATTGCGACCATTAGTGAAATAAACAGATTCCTGACCATTCTTTTTAATGGCAGAGGAAGGGCTTACTGTGTTGATTATGGTGACATGAGGATGGGTATATTTTGTGAGTTTGAACTTGCCCCATATGAGATTTCAATACTGAAAAATTATGATGTTCTTCCCATACCAAGTGGCGTACTGGTCACTGCACATCAAATAGCTCCTCCATATTTTGGGTTTTCCGACGATTCTTATCCGTTCAATGATGGTACGTTCTTTAGAGATATATAAATGAAACAATCAGACTCTCCAAAAAAACAGACTGTACCTTTTGGGGTAAACGGTCAGCGTGAAGATTTGCTCGGCACAACCCCGGCGGGTGATAATACAGCATCATATGATTCTGGATTCCCACCCGTAACAATGATCCTGAAAGCAGCGGGCGGCCTGCCTCCGAAGGGTCAGAATATGAATCAAATTTTGTATGAATTGTCTTGCGCTGCACAGTGGGCTAATGCTGGCGGCGGGTATAATTATGACAGTGACTTTGCTTCATCAATTTCCGGCTATCCAAAAGGGGCGTTGCTTCCTAATTCCACAAATGACGGATACTGGCTTAACACCTCGGATAACAATAATACAAACCCGGAAAATAGCACCGCAGCATTAACTGGTTGGGTTCCGGTTGACTCATACGGGGCAACATCTATTAGTGGTCTGTCGGCATCAAGTGTAACTCTTTCAACGCTTCAGGCATCGAAAGATATTATTTATTTGTCAGGTGCGTTAACATCAAATATTAATGTAATAGTACCAGCATGGATTAAAGGTTGGAGTGTTGTTAATAACTGCACCGGTGCATATACGGTAACGATAAAAACACCCTCAGGCACAGGAATTGCTACATCCCCATATTCAAATAACCAGCTACAGGGCGACGGCACAAATATAATTCAGGGCATGAGTGCGGGGCGTAGGCTTGGAGCGCCACGCGTATTTACCGCCAGCGGCACGTACACTCCAACAGCAGGAACAAACTGGATTGAGGTGCTTGTTGTCGGTGCTGGCGGTGGCGGAGCTGGAGCTGCGGCAACTGCTGTCGGCCAGATGGCGGGCGGGTCAGGGGGCGGCGGTGGTGGTTATGCAATGTCGCGCCTGACATCGGGATTCTCTGGTGTGTATGTGACGGTGGGGATTGCTGGTATTGCTGGCGATGGCTCTCCGTCGAACGGCGGTAAGGGTGGGGATTCATCGTTTGGTTCTATTTTGTCTGCAACTGGTGGGATTGGAGGTGCGAAACAGCCTGGCGTTAATAATACAGTTCTCACGTTGCAGTTGGGCGCTCCAGGTGGGTCTGGTTCATCTGGAAACATTCTGAACGGGTCTGGCGGGTCTGGCGGCCAACTTATATTAAACACTGACAGTAACAGTACCGGCGGGACGGGCGGTAGCTCTTATCTGTCTGGTACGGCAAAAGGGGTTGGAGCAAACAGCTCTGGCAATTCAGGCACGCTTGGTAGTGGCGGATCTGGCGCTGTGTCAGGATCAAGCCCCGATACCGGTTATTCAGGCGGTGCGGGCGGTGGTGGCTGTGTAATCATTTGGGAGTATGCATAATGTACGAGAACGCATGGGCGTTAGTCAAAAATGGGTATGTGGTCAATACGGTTGTTTGGGCGGCAGATGATGGTGGGTTCAGTGAGTTCCTTACTGTGCAGTTCACTGAAAAGGTCCAGCCTAACATCGGTGATGCTTACATTGATGGGGTGTTGTATCCAAAGCCTCGTGATCGATATGACTACACATTTGACACCGAAAAGCTGGTATGGAATCTGACAGCGGATAGCGCATCAAAGAAAGCTAAAGATGACGCTGCTTCTCAATTGCTAATGGCTCAGGAGGAATACAACCGCGCATCTGACAAAATCACCGCACTGCAACAGAGAATGGATGATGACGATTACGATGACACGAACACCGAAGATACAGTGAAGGCACAGAAAGCGACATGGACGACCTATCGCAAGGCGCTACGCGCTTACATTTCTGCGGCAGATGGCACTAAGTCCCTGCCTACTGCGCCAGACGCCTAAATCAATCGGCCCGGACAGCCGGGCCACTCCCACTGCCTCATCCCCACGCCGCTGCACGAAGACAGCAGGCCTGTTATTTGAATTATTCGTTCGAAATGATCAGGTAAGTTATTGATTATAATGATGTGCAATGTAGTGGTTTGTTGGCTTTTGTAGCGCGAATATTGAACCGTTTTTATTTTAAATAATTGATATTTATGATTTTATTTGTTTTTAATATACCTATGATTGTGATAGGACAACGTGTGCAAAAATCGGTAATAATCGGTGCTTACGGCACAACATACCCGGAGAAACCGAATGGAGCTGCTGTTTTTAGGCACCGGAGCAGGCATGCCATGTCGCCTGCGTAACGTTACCAGTATTGCATTAAACCTGCCCAAAACCCTTGGCGGCAGTTGGTTATTCGACTGTGGAGAAGGTACTCAGCATCAAATTATGCGTAGTCCGGTAAAACCCGCCAGGCTGGAGAAAATTTTCATTACTCATCTGCATGGCGATCATATCTTTGGCCTGCCGGGTTTGCTCACCAGTCGCTCAATGGGCGGCAATAGTGATCCCATCACCCTGTACGGGCCGCAGGGAATAAAAGCCTTTGTGGAAACGACGCTCAGTCTCAGCGGTTCCTGGCTGGATTTTCCGCTGGAAATCGTGGAAATCACCGCCGGTGACGTATTCACTGACGAACATTTTCGCGTCACTGCTTTTCCGCTGACGCACCCGGTGGAATGTTACGGCTACCGAATTGAGGAACATGACAAGCCTGGCAGGCTTGATGCGGAGCGACTGCTGGCGGATGGCATCAAGCCGGGCCATCTCTTTCAGCAGTTCAAGCAGGGCAAGACGGTGACGATGGAGGATGGCCGTGTGGTGGACGGTTGTCACTATCTTGGACCGTCGATAAAAGGATTAGTCCTGGCAATCTTTGGTGATACCAGCCCGACGCCCGCTGCCGCTGAACTGGCTGCTAACGCGGACGTGGTGGTACACGAAGCGACGCTGGAATTCGCAATGGAAGAAAAAGCCAACGGTCGTGGCCACTCATCAACTGTACAAGCGGCAACAGTAGCGAAGCTGGCTGGCGCAAAAAGGCTGATTGTCACGCATCTCAGTTCGCGTTACCGCCGTGATGATGCTGAACGCTTACTGGAAGAATGTCGGCAGGTTTTCCCGCAAACAGAAATGGCCCACGACTTTTCACTGTTTCAGCTCTGACCCCGTGGAGCAACAAGGAATGTTTCCCGGCGGGTGCGCTTACTCAGGCACAATCCAGCTGACTTTGGTATGGCCGGTTCCGGCCGGGACAAGCTGCTTATGCAGCCAGGGCAGCACGTTTTTCATCTGCTGCTCCAGCTTCCAGGGGGGATTAATAACGACCATACCGGAAGCGGTCATGCCGCGGTGGTCGCTGTCAGGGAGCACGGCCAGTTCAATTTGTAAAATACGGCGAATGCCGGTTGCTTCCAAATCGGCAAAAAGACGTTTAATTTGCTGGCGGAGCACCACCGGGTACCAGAGCGCATAAATGCCGGTGCCGAAACGTTTGTAACCTGCCTGAATACCCTTCACCATCGCCTGATAATCGCTTTTTATTTCATACGACGGATCGATCAGAGCAAATCCCCGGCGGGACGGTGGCGGCAATTTTGATTTCAACTGCAGGTAACCATCTGCACGTTCGGTACGGGCGCGTTCATCTTTCAGAAATTCGTTACGCAGCAGCGGATAATCGCTGGGATGCAGCTCGGTCAGGCTCAGTTTATCGGCCGCCCGCAAAAGATGACGTGCAATCAATGGTGAGCCAGGGTAGTAACGCAACTTGCCGCCGCGATTCAGCGCCTTAATGCAGGAGAGATAACTGCTCAACTCCGTTGGTAAATCCGCCTGCTGCCAGATACGGGCAATACCGTCCAGATATTCCCCTGTGCGTTCGGCATGTTCACCACTCAACTGATAACGTCCGGCTCCGGCATGGGTATCAAGATAAAGGTAGGGTTTTTCTTTCTCGTTAAGTGCATCAATGATCAGGCTTTGAACGGTATGCTTAAGGACATCGGCGTGATTGCCAGCGTGAAAACTGTGGCGATAGCTGAACATGTTAATTTTTATCCTGTTTAATTGATGAGGTTTAATTATATTTAAATCAGTTGGTTACCATTATTACCCCACGAATTACCCTTTCGGATGGCGTACCGCAGCAAAGGCATGTGAACGAAAACAGAGGGCGAGTATACAGCATTGCTGAAGAGAGGTGAAAAGGGTAGGTGCAACGGTGTAGATGTAAAAAGCGTCATTATGCACTGAAAAAAGGGCCAGAGTTCAATTCACCCGCGCGGTGAGGGGGATTCATTTTTTTGTCATATTGAGTCAGTAATCTCACGCCACGTTAAACGACGTGATAAAGGAAAAACAATGTATTAAGTGTCAAAGGTTTTACTGTTGGTATTACCTGTATTAAGCGCATCTGCGGCTGCTGGACAAGCATTGTGTGAACCAAAGGCCTATGAAATGGCACTGCGCTATCAACAGCAATCTGCTGAAATCATGGCGCTTCAGTTACAGACGTACCGTTTCGCAACGGAACGTTTCGATAAGAAAATCCAGGGACTGAAGTCACCAGAAAAATATGCCGTGGTGATGGATCTTGATGAAACCGTACTGGATAACACGCCTTTGCTGGCTCGTGATACAGAGCAATGTCACGACTACACCCAATGGGACACCTGGTCTGACTGGGAAAAACAAGGCAATCCTGGCCTGATTCCCGGCGCGAAAGCCTTTCTGGAAAATGTAGATCGCCATAACGTTCATATCTATTATGTTTCTGACCGTACTCAGGAAAATAAACAGGATACGCTTAATACGCTAAAACGACTGGGGTTACCGCAGGTTTCAGATGAAACGGTTCTTTTGGACACGGACACCAAAGATGCGCGGCGTCAGGCGATATTAAAACGCCAACAGATAATGATGCTGTTTGGCGACAGCCTCCCGGACTTTGCCGCGCAATTTAAAAATAAGAAAACCAGCGCAGAGCAACGTCGGCTGGTGGAATCCAGCGAACAACACTTTGGCGACGACTGGATTGTTCTGCCAAACGCCGCCTACGGTTCATGGTTAAAATCCGCGCTGGACAGCTGGAAAAAGAGTAGCAGGTAAGGGCTGCAGGCTTTTGTTAATAAGGGATTATCGTTGACAGGTTACCCCATTGATTTCCTGTGCCACAGCACTAACCAGCCATAAAATGTGTTCTGCCATTGGTTGGCAGGCCATCTTCTGCATGTCTGTAAGACTGCCGCATCATAAAGGCCCGGTTGGATATAGCGTCGTTCTTTGCCGATTTCTTACCTATGCATGGCACAGATTTGCAGTGCCTTCTGCGTTGCTATGCTGCCAGACAGAATAGGGAAATAACAGCAAACTGAACGCAAAATGTACCAGGGCGGCGACCCAAACACGTTCACTCCGCAACCAGGCCAAACCGTAGATTATTCCGGTGAGCGCCGCAAAGCACACCAGTAATGACCGCCCGCATAATGGTCCAGCCCGGCATGGAGCAAACCGCAGACTTGATGCGATAAAGCGCAATCACGACTATCGGCAACAGTGCGAGCAGCCCTTGCAGATGCAGAGTGTGATTAAGGACTGCACACAGGAATATGATCATAAGAAGATAAGACAGAACGGCAAAAAGAATAATGAGGCAGCAAGTAAGGGCCACATAGTGAGATGCTCCCCGCCGTATTAGCAGAATTAGCTGGCAGCCTGGTTCACAGGCAAGTACGTTGTCCCGCCTTGATTTTCACGCCACTTGGCCTCATGTTAGAGAAATTACGCGCTT
The DNA here is from genome assembly GCF_021365465.1 of Erwinia tracheiphila. Classification (NCBI taxonomy): domain Bacteria; kingdom Pseudomonadati; phylum Pseudomonadota; class Gammaproteobacteria; order Enterobacterales; family Erwiniaceae; genus Erwinia; species Erwinia tracheiphila. The sequence continues at coordinate 4,524,604 of NZ_CP089932.1, read as the reverse complement.
ATCGCGTTTCACCTTATGTAACAAGGACTGCGCTATGACCAACCCGTTACTGACATCTTTTACGCTTCCACCTTTTTCTGCCATCAAACCGGAACACGTTGTGCCTGCGGTAACGCACGCACTGGAAAACTGCCGTGCAGCGGTGGAAGCCGCAGTGGCGCAAGGCGCGCCCTGGACATGGGAAAATCTTGTGCAGCCGCTGGCAGAAGTGGACGACCAGCTTGGGCGTCTGTTCTCGCCGATCAGCCACCTTAATTCGGTTAAGAATAGCCCTGAGCTGCGTGAGGCTTACGAGCAGACGCTGCCGCTGCTGTCGGAATATAGCACCTGGGTAGGGCAACATGAGGGGTTGTATCAGGCTTACCGCAATTTGAAAGAGCACAGTTACGAAGCGCTCAACCTTGCGCAGAAGAAAGCGGTCGACAACGCGCTGCGTGATTTTGAGCTGTCCGGTATTGGTCTGTCGAAGGAAAAGCAAAAACGCTACGGTGAGATTGCGGCGCGGCTTTCAGAGCTGGGTTCCAGGTACAGTAACAACGTGCTTGATGCCACCATGGGCTGGAGCAAGCTTATCACCGACGAAAGTGAGCTGTCCGGCCTGCCGGAGAGCGCGCTGGCCGCAGCAAAAGCGCAGGCCGAAGCCAAAGAGCAACAGGGCTGGCTGCTGACGCTGGATATTCCCAGCTATTTGCCCGTGATGACTTACTGCGATAATCAGGCGCTGCGTGAAGAGATGTACCGTGCTTATTCCACCCGTGCGTCCGATCAGGGGCCAAACGCAGGCAAGTGGGACAACAGTGATGTGATGGCCGAAGAACTGGCACTGCGTCACGAACTGGCACAGCTATTGGGTTTTGCGTCATTTGCCGATAAATCTCTGGCGACCAAAATGGCCGAAAACGTTGAGCAGGTCACGGGGTTCCTGACCGATCTTGCCCATCGTGCACGGCCACAGGCTGAGAAAGAGCTGGCACAGCTGCGGGCCTTTGCCAAAAGAGAACACGGTATTGATGAGCTTCAGCCGTGGGATTTGACGTATTACGGTGAAAAACAAAAGCAGTATCTTTATGCCATCAGTGATGAACAGTTGCGTCCTTACTTCCCGGAGGAGCGTGCGGTCAATGGCCTGTTCGAGGTGGTAAAACGTATTTATGGCATTACAGCGAAAGAACGCAAGGACGTGGATGTTTACCATCCTGATGTGCGGTTCTTCGATCTGTTCGACGAAAACGGTGAACTGCGCGGCAGCTTCTATCTGGATCTCTATGCGCGCGAACACAAACGCGGCGGAGCCTGGATGGATGACTGCGTGGGGCAGATGCGTAAAGCCGATGACTCACTGCAAAAACCGGTGGCGTATTTGACCTGCAACTTCAACCGACCTCTGGGCGGTAAACCCGCACTCTTTACCCATGATGAGGTAACAACGCTGTTCCATGAGTTTGGTCATGGTCTGCACCACATGCTTACGTGCATTGAAACACCGGGGGTCTCAGGTATTAACGGTGTGCCGTGGGATGCGGTCGAGCTGCCAAGTCAGTTTATGGAAAACTGGTGCTGGGAGCCGGAAGCGCTGGCCTTTATCTCCGGTCATTATGAAACCGGTGAGCCGTTGCCGCAGGCGTTGCTGGACAAAATGCTGGCGGCCAAGAACTACCAGGCGGCGTTGTTCATTCTGCGTCAGCTGGAGTTTGGCCTGTTCGACTTCCGCCTGCATGCCGAGTTCGATCCCGCGAAGGGCGTCAATATTCTTGAAATGCTACGGGAAGTGAAAAAACTGGTTGCGGTCGTACCCAGCCCTTCATGGGGCCGTTTCCCACATGCCTTTAGCCATATCTTTGCCGGTGGCTATGCGGCAGGCTACTACAGCTATTTGTGGGCTGACGTACTGGCGGCCGATGCGTACTCTCGCTTCGAAGAGGAAGGCATCTTTAACCGCGAGACAGGCCAGTCGTTCCTTGACAATATTCTGACGCGTGGTGGCTCAGAAGAACCCATGGAACTGTTCAAACGATTCCGCGGCCGTGAACCACAGCTGGATGCCATGCTGGATCACTACGGTATTCAGGAACGGACCCGGTGAAAATTTGTTTTATTGATGAAGCGAGTGTCGGTGACGATGCCCTTTCTGTTTTAGCTTCACGCTGGCAGTTGCAACATGACGACAATGCGTTAATGGCGCTGGTGATGACCTCAACTCACCTTGAACTGAGGAAACGGGATGAGCCAAGATTGGGCGGCATCTTTGTGGATTTCGTCGAGGGAGCGATGGCACATCGCCGTCGCTTTGGTGGTGGTCGTGGTGAGGCGGTGGCAAAAGCTGTTGGCATTAAAGGCAGTTACCTGCCTGAGGTGGTTGATGCGACCGCAGGGCTGGGACGCGACGCCTTTGTGCTGGCAGCATTAGGCTGCCGCGTAAAAATGCTGGAACGTCACCCAGTGGTGGCTGCGTTGCTTGATGATGGTTTGCAGCGCGGTTATCAGGACGCTGATATTGGCGGCTGGTTGCGCGAACACCTGACTCTGGTCCATGCATCCAGCCTGGCGGTATTGAGTGAAATCAGCAATAAGCCAGATGTGGTTTATCTCGACCCCATGTATCCCCACAGGCAGAAAAGTGCGCTGGTGAAAAAGGAAATGCGGGTGTTCCAGACGCTGGTAGGGGCAGATAATGATGCGAATGGTTTGCTTGCGCCAGCACGTCAGCTGGCGAAAAAACGCGTGGTGGTCAAGCGCCCTGACTATGCTCCGCCACTGGCCGGGATAGCGACGCAATCTGCGATCGTTACCAAAAATCATCGTTTTGATATTTACCCGCCATCGAATGGCCAATAAAAGCGTGCGTCTCTGTCATTGAATGCCCCGACAGCACCGGACAACCCTGTTTCTCTGGATCGGACTGCATGCCGAAAAAGAGCAAGCAGAAGCAAAATTTGATGTCCAGCCCTTCTGAACATGCCTTTTTGTGGGCGATAAAAAGGGCGGAAAATTCCGCCCGGCAAGTCGTCTTGACTGGCTTTGTGTGAGGCCAGCCGGAGCATTACTCATCTTCATCCCGTAACGGCACAATCAGCATATCAACATGTACGGTATTGATAAGCTGCCGTGCAGACGACATCAGCTTGCTCCAGAAGTCCTGGTGATGGCCGCATACGACCAGGTCTACATCATATTGTTTAATGGCATCCACCAGCACCTGGCCGAGATCGCCGCTGCCGCTCAAGGTTTCCGATACAGGATAGCCCGCGCTGGTGGACAATCCGGTAAGAGCCGAATGGGTTTCTTCGGAAATGCGCTTTTGCATATCACCCAGATTAACGTCGATCAATCCGGTGTAAAGATCGGAATAGTTTACATCCACGTGAATTAACGAAACTTTAGCGTCGTAAGGGCGGGCGATGGAAACGGCTTTATCGACCAGCAATTTACTCTCTGGTGAAAGATCGACAGCAACCAGAATGTGTTTATAAGACATAACGATACTCCTTTTATTCGTTGCGCTGTTTTTGTCAATCTGAGTATAGCCGGAATTATTCACGAAAAATCACTGGGTGATGACGTTTGCGAAGCGGATCAAACGAATTTCAGGCTTTTTACTTCATGCAGAAAACAGCACTGGAAAAATTTTAAACGCATCTCCTACACTGAAAAGTGAAGACAGACCGTGTACTGCCATGCGCTACCGGGAGAGGACTATGATAAGCACTACCGCGCTTTTTGGGGCTTTATACATCGTTTGTATCGTCAATATAGCGCGGTATTTTTTTCCTCGTTACGCGCGTTGCTAGTGGTACTTCGCGGGTGTGATCCCTTGCTTTATCAATACGTAGATGGTGCTGGTTTTTTTACCTCACGTAGTCAGCTTGGCAGGCAGGTGTGGCTGGTTCGCTATATCTGACTCCGTCGCCACCTTAATCATCATGACGATGAGTTTATCCGCCGTTGTGAGCGCGTCCGTGGCCAATTTATTTTGAGCAGTGCGCTATGTGGATTGGTGGCTGTCAGTTTGATCGCATTGCTGATTTGGCGCTGACAAAAGGCATGAAGTAAAAAAGGTGGGAACCTGTCCCACCTTTTATGTTTTATGGCAACGTGCAGCTAAACAAACTTCAGCGCAATCCAGTAGAGCACGCCGGATAATACTATCGAGACTGGCAGGGTAAACACCCATGCCAGCAGAATATTCTTAACTGTGCGTCCCTGTACGCCACCGCCATCAACCAGCATGGTGCCAGCAACAGAAGAAGAGAGTACATGTGTCGTGGATACCGGCATGCCGGTATAACTGGCAATACCGATAGACACAGCGGCGGTCATCTGCGCCGACATGCCCTGCGCATAGGTCATGCCTTTCTTGCCGATTTTTTCGCCAATTGTGGTGGCAACACGACGCCAGCCCACCATGGTGCCCAGCGAAAGCGCCAGTGCCACCGCGATGATAATCCACACGGGTGCATACTCAATGGTATTCAGCAAATCGCCTTTCAGCTTGCTGAGGAAGCGTCGATCTTCCGCAGAGGTTTGCGGAAGTTTAGCGACCTTGTCTGCTGTATCAGAGATACACATCATCAGACGACGAAGCTGACTACGTTTTTCCACATTGAGCGTATCGTAGCTTTGCAGGTTACTTAGCAGTCCCTGCGCCTGCTGAATCGCCGGTAATGCGCGGGCTGCATCACAATGAAACTCTTTGGGCTGGCCGGGACTTTGCTCAGGCGTTGGTAATACAGGTGGAGTCATCTCAACAATATGCGTCAGAGAGCCAGCATGCTGCGCATAGTATTGCTCAAGATGATTGACTGCATCACGGGTGCGGGTAATGTCATAGCCGGATGCATTCATATTAACCACGAAACCGGCGGGTGCTACGCCAATCAGCACCAGCATAATAAGACCAATGCCTTTCTGACCATCATTGGCACCGTGCGAATAACTCACGCCAATAGCAGAAATAATCAGTGCGATACGCGTCCAGAATGGCGGTTTCTTTTTACCGTCAATCTTTTCACGTTCCGCTGGTGTCATATGAATACGGCGACGTTTTTTATTCCCGCTCCAGTAGCGACGAAGCATAAAGACCAGCAGGCCCGCTACCACCAGGCCCACAATCGGGGAAATCACCAGAGACAGAAGGATACCAATCATTTTGGGTACATTTAACGCATCAACTACTGACGTACCGGTAAGTAACGCGTTAGTCAGGCCAATGCCGATGATTGCCCCAATCAGGGTGTGAGAACTGGAAGCTGGCAGACCGAAATACCAGGTGCCAAGGTTCCAGATAATGGCCGCCAGCAGCATGGAAAACACCATCGCCAGCCCATGAGTCGATCCAACATTCAGTAACAGGTCAGTCGGGAGCAAATGAACGATAGCATAAGCCACGCTCAGTCCACCCAGCAGAACCCCAAAGAAATTAAAGGTGCCGGCCATAACTACCGCAAGTTGCGATCGCATAGCACGGGTATAGATAACAGTAGCTACTGCGTTAGCCGTGTCGTGGAAACCATTAATGGCTTCGTAAAACAAAACAAACAGCAGAGCGAGGGCCAATAACAGGCATGTATGGTAATCAAGACCAGCAAACAGATGGAGCATAAGCGTTACGCCATTTTGGAGGACATGAACGCGGCGCATTATCTGCGAGAAACCGCATCAGGGGAAAGTGAAATATAGACTTTTTTTGACAATCCGGTGCAATCAGGCCGAATTTGTTAGTTTTTTCGGCCTGAAAAAGTCAAATATTCCATTTGCTGCGCACTGGTATCGACGGCATCTAATCACTACAATCACCGTTTTTGACGAAGGTACCGGGGCAGGTAGTGGAAAAATTTGACGTTATCATCATTGGTGCCGGTGCGGCGGGGCTTTTCTGTGCGGCTCACGCCGGGCAACGAGGCAGGCGTGTTTTACTGCTTGATAACGGCAAAAAAGCGGGCCGAAAAATTTTGATGTCCGGTGGAGGGCGCTGCAACTTCACCAATCTTTACGCCGAACCTGCGGCATACCGCTCACATAATCCACATTTCTGCAAATCAGCCCTTGCCCGCTACACGCAATGGGATTTTATCGATCTGGTTAACCGGCATCGTATTGCCTGGCACGAAAAAAACCTGGGGCAGCTATTTTGTGATGATTCCGCGCAGCAAATTGTTGATTTGCTACTGAAAGAGTGTGAAGCCGGAAAGGTGCTGCTGCGACTACACAGTCAGATTATCAGTGTAACGCGGGAGCAGGCAGGCTATACGCTTGAATTGAATGATGGACAGGTCAAGGCTGAAAAATTGGTGATAGCCTCCGGCGGTCTTTCTATGCCGGGATTGGGTGCTTCACCCTTTGGTTATAAAATAGCCGAACAGTTTGGCTTAAACGTGTTACCAACACGCGCAGGTCTGGTGCCTTTTACTCTGCATAAACCTCTGCTTGAGCAATTACAAACCCTTTCGGGTGTGGCGCTGCCATCAGCGATTGCGGCGCAAGACGGTACAGTGTTTAAAGAGGCGCTACTTTTTACGCATCGCGGTCTTTCTGGCCCGGCAGTGCTACAAATTTCAAATTACTGGCAGTCTGGCGAAACCGTTACGATTAACCTCTGCCCGGCCCGCAGTCTGGATACGTATCTTGCCAGTGAGCGCCAGTTACATCCAAACCAGAGTCTGAAAAACGCCCTTGCAAAATTATTGCCACGTCGTCTGGTTGAGTGTCTGCAACTGCTGGGCCAGGTACCGGACTGCACCCTGAAACAGCTTAATAACACTCAGCAAAATGAGCTGGCAATGGCGTTACATCATTGGCGGATACAACCAAACGGTACTGAAGGTTACCGCACTGCTGAAGTAACGCTTGGCGGCGTGGATACGCACGGGCTTTCCTCAAAAACTATGGAAGCCCGTGATGTACCGGGTTTGTATTTCATTGGTGAAGTCGTGGACGTCACTGGCTGGCTGGGTGGGTACAATTTCCAGTGGGCGTGGAGCTCCGCATGGGCCTGTGCTCAGGCAATTTAAAATTTCTTAATTTCAATATCATAAAAGACGGCTTTTAGCGATAACGGCGATAGTCGCTTTAATGACGTTGGCTGTTGTATCTTTTCTGCCTTCCGCTTTTCTGGAAGTCTTGTCTGCTAACGTTCTTGTCGATGTTGCCTGTCACACCGCGCTTTAAGTCTGTAACCGCCTGTTATGGAATGCTTTTTATTGAATTTGAAAAGTATTAATGTATTCATCCGTTTTATTTAAATGATAATAAATTAAATGCTTACCGATAACTATCTGGCTTGTAGCGCGCTTTCAGAATCTCACAAACGGCTATTATGGTTGCGGTCAGGAACGAGACTGTCAGAATGGTAGATTCTGCCGGGAATAGCGGGTGCTAAGATACTATTATTGCAACATCTTACCTGTTTATCGCCCAACGAAACGTTCATTAAGCGGAATAGTAACCTATTGATTAACATTCTTTATTTTTGTTATCCATATCCAAATCAAACACCGAAAAAGTGGCCTGGCCGCATGAACATTACTGTAATAATAAAGACAGCTGATGACGGGCAAACAGACATTTTTGTTTTAGACTTAAAAGCCTGTCTCAACAGAACGTTATTCCAGACAATCAGACCACAGGAAAAATGCAACAGGGCCCCGTCATTCTCAGGCGTCTTTTCCCGTCGGGTCAGGGGCCGGCGAAACCGGTTCATCCGGCTGTGCCTCCTCCCGACAGCCCGGCGACGGGCCATGAAGTTCGTGGTTTTACTGGCATCTCATTCCTCTTTACGGGGCGGGATATAAGGCTCGTCACGACGGCACAACCGGTCTGTTTTCAGCCCGGGCGCTTCGCCGCCTTTGTCCGGGCAGAGTCCGGGTTTTTGCCCCGGGCGCCCCGTCTGAAGAGCACCGGGTGTGTCCGCCACCAGTTTGATGTCATGCCTGTCTGCTGCTGCGACCCGTGACAGAGGAAGCCCCCGGTATCTGTCATCAGACTGGGTTTTACGCCCTGTTTCCCTCTGTCCGTGGGGTTGCGTCCTGTTTTTTTGTCCCGGGCAGCGGTGATGTTGTCATACCGCCATCCATGAGCAGTCCGGGGTGTCCACAGGCCAGTAATCCGTTCTGCCAGAAACGCCCGAAGACGCCTGCGTCTCTCCGTTCCCGGAAGCGCCGGTGCGCAGAAGTTGATGAACCTATCCCTGTGGTATTGAGTGCATTCCACTGACAGGCTGTGCTGGGGACGAAGAAAATGGCGTTCATTGCGGCCCGATTATCAACACGTTTTCGGAGTGCGTACCCGGAGGGTTGCGGGTTTTGTGTTCCGGGATAAGCGGGGCCATTTTGTCCCGGAGTTCATCGCTAATCTGCCCTTTACCGCCTGCCATACTTTGCCCTCAGATATGACCGGGATGCATTATAAGATGACGCTTTTTGGGACATGCCCTAAGTAAAGCCTGGTTAATTTATGGCCTCCCCACAAGGCGTTCTTTTCAATATCAAGCCAGCCACTGAGAGTGAATATATATCCTGAAAGATTAGCAATCCGTAACGATCGCGATTATTTGAGAAATGATAATCTCACCTTTCTTTTCGACTCCGGCTAAACGAGCAATCTGATGATTGAATTCACCACGCCTGTAAAGTTGGGTCGTGACGCAGACTTGCTGATCACGTATGCTTTGCGCTTTGGATGTAACATATGGCTAAAGTTGATGTCGTCTGCCCTCAGTGCAATGAAACTCATGCTGTACGATGTAACGGACATTCAGCATCCGGTGCCCAACGTTACATCTGCAAGCATTGTTCAAAGACCTTTCAGCTCAATTTTAGCTACTCCGGTGCCAAACCAGACACACACCAGACCATTGTTAATATGGTCATGAATGGTTACGGATGTCGCGATACCGCACGGGCTCTCGGTATCAGCCTCAATACGGTTCTGCGGCACGTAAAAAAATTTCGCCAAAGCAGGTAGCTGAGAATATCGACCCCGAAACGGAGGTTGTTATCTGCTGTGAAGCCGGTGAACAATGGTCTTACGTGCGGTGTAAAAGCAATCCCCGGTGGTTGTTCTATGCTTATGACCGTATCCGCAAACGTGCTCTGGCCCACGTCTTCGGCCCGAGAAATGCCCCGACCCTGCGACGATTGCTGGCCCTGTTAAGCAAATTTAACCTTGCCTTTTATATGACAGATGCGTGGCCGGTTTATAAAGTTCTGTTAAGTGCAACAGGCCACGTGGTGAGCAAGAAATATACCCAACGGACAGAACGACATAATCTTAATCTTCGCACACATATCAAACGACTGACCCGCAGAACAATTTGCTTTTCGAAGTCAGAGGAAATGCACGATAAGATCATCGGTTGGTATCTTACTCTTCATCATTATCAATAAATCTGCGTCACGACCTAAAGTTGCACAATTATTCAATCGGCAACAGATTTATCAGATGTAACGAACAGAACACTTTTTTTCTCCCGTTGAATGCAGATAATTCTTAGCCAACAGAAATAAAAACAGCATTCTTATCATTTTTGTAGTCTTTCTAAACTCTGCCCTGTTCTCTGAAATCCTTCTCATTAATCATTATTGCTATAAAATTGAGCTGATTTCTTCTGCTACTTTAAGTTGGAGGATGAGTGTGGGACATGATTTTGCGGCTTTATTGGGCATTCATTAACACCGATTTCTTTTTTAGTGTCGATCATAAAAATAAATTTTCATCATTTAACAATCGCCTGTTATTCATTTTTTAGCGTAATAAGGTTGTTATTGGTGCCGATATAAATTAACAATAAAATCTGTTTATCGTTATTTTTTAGGTATAGGTTGTGATTGTTAACTAAAAGCAAGTGATTTATATATATGATTTTTTAACTATATCTAATCCTTTTGCGTGAATGATGCTTTTCATATTTTATTATCCTGATTTGAATGGTGTTATTCTGTTTTTATGCTGATATTAATTATTTTTTAACATTGAAGGTGTTTTTATGGAACATGTTTATTGCAAATAATCATGAAACACTAAACTCATTAAATGCCTACCAAATGATATCAGTTTAAAATTGATTTTAGAAAGACAGCGCATAAAACATCACGTAATCTTTGTTTGATTCCTAAAAATGCATCATCCGCTTCTAACATAAAGTGGTCCTGTTATGTGCCAGGAAATAATCAATAACATTAATTATCTCAATGACCTGATGTATTAGAAAACGGTAAGGAGAATATATTGATAAATAATAAATGGTATCGACGCACGGCATGGGGAAATATCGCGTTACAGTGTGCCATTCCCGTGCTCGGTTCTTTTATGTCGCCGCTGGCGGCAGCGCAGTCGGACCAGTCGTTTCTTTCTAAACAATCAGATATTTCTGGTATGGCGACACGCATTTATACGCTGAAAGAATCAGAAACGACATCATCTGTTGCGAAGAAATACAACATGAGTCTTGATGCCCTGCGGCAGCTTAATCAGCTAAGAACCTTCTCACATGGGTTTGGCCATCTCGGACCGGGGGATGAGCTTGAAGTGCCTTTGGCACCGTTGCCATCCGTGAACTGGCAGGATGACAAGCCTGCTGACGTAGCAGCAGACCATACGCAGAAGGAAGAAAAGGTGGCAGGCGTGGCCAGCCGGACTGGCTCATTTCTTGCTAATAACCCAAACAGCGAAGCGGCCAGCACGCTGGCAAGAGGGATGGCAACTGGTAAAGCCAGCGCTGAAATACAACAGTGGTTAAGTGGTTTTGGCACGGCCAGGGTGCAGCTGGATGCGGACAGAAACCTCTCGCTGAAAAATTCCCAGTTGGATCTGCTGTTGCCATTGAGTGATCGGCAAAAACGTCTGATTTTCACACAAGGCAGTATTCACCGGACAGATGATCGTGCACAGGTTAACATTGGCCTTGGCATGCGCCATTTTGCTGACAATGTCATGATCGGTTTTAATACTTTTCTTGATTACGATATGTCACGCAATCATGCTCGTTCAGGGGTTGGCATAGAATACTGGCGTGATTTTATCAGGCTGGGTATGAATGGTTATTACGGACTGACGAACTGGAAGAATTCCCCTGATTTTGAAGACTATAAAGAGCGCCCGGCAAATGGATGGGATATTTTCACCGAAGCGTACCTGCCCTGGATACCACATCTGGGTGTGAAGCTGAATTACGAAAAATATTATGGTAATGAAGTCGCTCTTTTTGGCAAAGATAACCGACAGAAAAATCCGCATGCACTAACGGCAGGCGTAATAATCACGCCTTTTCCTTTGCTTACACTCAGCACGGAAAGACGTCAGGGCAGAAATGATATGAGTAGTCATCATATCGGTGCACAACTTAATTATCGTCTGGGTGTTCCCTGGAAACATCAGACTGAAAGTACTCAGGTCGCCGCAATGCGCAGTCTTGCTGGCAGCAGATATGATCTGGTCGATCGTAATAACAATATCGTACTGGAATACCGTAAAAACGAAGTCATAAAGTTACAAACGGCGCGATTAATTAAAGGCTACGCGGGAGAACAAAAAAGCCTGAATGTTTCTGTCAATACTAAATATCCTCTGGCCCGTATTGACTGGTCTGCAGCATCGTTAATTGCTGGCGGCGGGAAAATTATTGCAAATGGCCCTGATGACTACAGTATCACTCTGCCGGATTATCAGTATGGACCCGAGGCGATAAATAATTATGTCATCAGCGGGATAGCAACCGATGAGAAAGGCAACGTTTCACGCAGGGCACAAACTCAAGTAACGGTCACTGAAGCGGCCATCAGCCTGGCTGAAAGTACGTTGACACCCCCGCACAGTTCACTGCCTGCCGACGGGCAGTCACAGCAGATACTGACTCTCACGGTTAAAGACAAGCTTGGTCATCCTGTGGATATTCAGGAAGAAGAAATTGCCGTTGAAAAACTGACAGAGTTGGAAACAGCCGGAGCGACACTGTCCGCCTTTAAACGGCAAGGGGTGGGGCAATATACCGCAACCTTGACGGCAGGAACCCTCGCACAGGCGATAACCCTCACCCCAACCGCTCGTGGTACAATCTTTGCCTCTGCAACCGTGGATTTGATTGCTAATAGCGCCACGGCGCAGTTAGCCAGTCTTACGATAGTCAAAGATAATGCGCTGGCGAATGGTAAGGATGCCAATCAGCTGCTGGCGGTCGTCAAAGATGCCAATGGTAATGTTTTAGCGAAACACAAGGTTACTTTTGTCGCAGACAATGATGCGATTCCTGCAAAGTCGTTATTGACTGATGAAAAAGGTGAAGTAACAGTCCATCTGACCCATGTGAGAGCAGGGTCAAATAAAATCACCGCAAGTGTGGGTGAGCAGAATGACAAAAGCGTTAATGTCACTTTTGTCGCGGATGATGCCACAGCGATGATCAGCGGGCTGGAAGTGACGAGCAATAACGCTGTCGCAGACGGTGAAGCAACCAATGAGTTGACTGTGAGAGTAACAGATGCCAATGGCAACCCACTCGCAGATCGTGAGGTGGCACTGCATGCTGACACTGGCGTTGAACTCTCTGCCAGCAGCGTGCGGACTTCTAAAGAGGGAACGGCGAACTTTATGGCAAAAAGCCAGATCAGTGGCCACTACAACGTGACGGCGACCACTAACGATCACGCTGTTACGGCGCAGATAACCTTTATTGCCGGTGAAGTTAATGCCACGCATTCAACGCTGACCATAAATAAAAATATCATCGCCTCCGACGGAAAAGATGCCATCGTTCTTTCAGTCACAGCAAGGGACAAAAATAATAATCCAGTAACAGGCGCTGTTATTACCTTCGCTGCTCCCACCGGTATTACGGGTAGCCAGATTAGCGATGTGACGGAAGATAACGGTGTCTATTCTGCGGCATTTACCGCTACACAAGCAGGAAGTGGACAGATTGCTGTCTTCGTTGATGGTAAAGAAATTAACACTATCAAGTCTGAAGAGATCGGCGTTTACAAGAGTACGCTGGGTATCAAAATAGGGCAGTAAAACGTGCGGATGCAATGAAAAAATGGCAGGGAGGCCAGGAAATAATCATGACACGGGGCGACAGCCTTCTGATGAAAGGGTAATACGATGAGAAATAAAATTCGCTCTGTATTGGTTTTAATGTGTTTGATATTTGCCTGGGGGGCAGTCTCCTCTAATGCTTATGCGTTAGTTTGTTACCTGGGAACCAATAGCAGCGCTGTGCAAGATACGGACAAGATAAACGTGCTGGCTTATCTGGGTGATAAAGGTATTGGCGAGAAAATTTGGCATTCACGAGAATTTAGCAGGAATATCAGCTGCCGCTCTCAATTATCGAAAGGGCGTAATGAGAATGTTTTTATTTATCCTTTTCCCAAAAGGGATACCGAGGCACTTCCAGCCGGCGTCAAGCTCGGCCTTATCTTTAATGGTAAGGATTTAGGTACATTCGAAGCCGGAACCAGTGTCGAGGCTGGCAGGGTGGACACTGAATGGAATGTGGGTAACGTTATTAATCCTGTGCCCTCTCGTACAATGACCTTTCAGGTCTATCTGGTAAGAACCGGGGAGATCAGTACTGATAGCGTGTATAAACTAACCATTTTTCAACTTGACGGCATAGGTGGATTGAATGCGTATGCAGAAAATTACAATATTGCTATTACAGGATGGATGAATATTGGCAGCGTGAACTGTAAAAGCATGTCTTCATCACTTAATACCAGCCTTTCTGGATTTCAGACTGACAGCCTTCTTAAGGGGGAAGCCAGACAAACCGTTCAAAATGGATTGGGAATAAATGTCAGCTGTACCAGCCCTAATCCAATGGTGCTTGATCATATTCACACCGCAATTACAAAGGTAACGCTGAAAGGTTCCGCGCTGGCAGAGAGTGATAAATATTTTGCCACGAATAAAGAAAAATTAGGGCTGGCACTCAGAGCAGAAAACAAAGATCTTCTGCCCGGTGTCGGCGTGACGATAAAGGTTCCTTTTACCGCTGGAGCTGCCAATTCGGTAATACCGCTTGAAGTTACGCCACATCTGACGTCGCTTTCACTGCATCAGCCATCATGGCTTTTCTCTGAAGCCGATGCCGCACATATTACCAGCTCCATTCCCTATACGGTCAGCGTGGATGAGATTGAAGCTGATTAATCGAAAGGTGTAAGACGTACTGGTAGCTGGAGAACTGATATGCAACGAGCATATATCGCCAGTACTGCTCTTTTTCATACGCAGCCCTGACAGGGTACTGCCCCTGTCAGGGCTGGCCGTTACGTTGATACTGTTATTGCAACTACCATCATACCCTCCCGGTGAAGTTCTCCACACACTCTCCCTCACTAACAGGTTTAACTTATTTACCGGTTTGTAGCAGATCGCCTTTGGGCATTTATGTTTTGCATGAAGGCCTCTTTACCTGCCAAAACAGAGTATGTCATTCGTCTTGCTGGATCGGGTTCCAGAAATAGTTCAAATAGAAGTTGCCAGATAGTGAAAATCATTACTTTCAGATATAGGGTGTTTTTATTTTTTATTGCGAATAAAGGATTTGTTTTTTGTTTGTAATTTGGAATTAATGATATTTATTATTTGTTGTTATTGCTTGAAAATAAAATACATTATGTATTCCCGGTTTATCTTTATGTAACTAATCGTATTTTTGATATTTATTAAGTGGTTTTTTCCAAATTCATTTAAATTTTAAACAGAAAAAACTTCACTCATTATCAACTTTGACATAGTATGCGGCATTATGGATTAACAAGTTGAGGCGTGAGTAAGCTTATTGTTGATTCATTGCTCACATTTCCCTGCGCAAAAATTTCTTTTTTATTAATTTATTTAACATATTAATTTCCAATTAATTAACATCTTTTGCTACAGCATTTTTACCTCACGTTTGATTGTTATGGAAAGCAACCGAAGGAATCATCATGGCTATTTATGTACGGCCCTTTGTTTTTAATTTTCTTACGCTAACACTATTTCCTCTTGGCGTTCTGGCTGACCAAAACTGGAGTGTAATTGACGGAACAACAGTAAAAGCCACCGAGGGGTATAACTCCACTGACAGCACAATTCCTTTGTATATGGCTGGTGCTGGCAGCATGCTGGTGACTGATCATAATCTCTCTTTTTCGACTACCAAAGACAGCACCTATGCCGCCCATATCCGGCAGCAGGCGGGATTAACGCTTAACAACGCCTCGCTATCATCGGAAGGTAAAAGCGCTTTTGGAATCTATCTTTATCAAAACGCTTCGCTGGTAATGGCGGGAGGATCGGTGAAAACTACTGGCGATATGAGCAATGCCGTGCAGGCAATAGGCTCAACCTTATCGTTAACGGATGCAGTCATTTCCACAACGGGCGCTATATCCCACGCACTGTATATGTCCGCAGGCACCCTGGAGGCCGACAATGTGCAGCTTATTACCAGCGGGACCAGCTCTACAGCACTTTATATGTCAGGCGGGGCTAGCGCCACGTTAAACAATATTGATATCGATCAGAACAGTAGCATGGGTGCGTATGGCATCGCGCTTTATAACAGTTCTCTTACTGGTAATCAGCTGGACGTCACCTCCGTTTCAACGACGATGCCAGCCATTCTGGCAGGCAAGGGGGGCACATTAACGCTGACGGATAGCAATATTCACTCAGGTTTCACCGGCATCCGCTTATTGGGTGGCAGTGCGACACTGAACAATGTGAATGTTGCCACCACCCAAAGGTTTGGTCTTGGTCTTGATGTCAATATTGATGCGTCCGCGACGGTGACAGGGGGCAGCTATGTGACGAGCGGAAACAGCGCACATGGCGTATGGCTGGCCCACGCATCTTCAACGCTGGACGTTACCGGTAGCACCTTCACCACAAGGGGAACCGGTTCACTCGCGGTAAACGGCCAAAGCGGAACGAGTGTGGTGACCGACAGCGTGCTCACCACTTATGGCAATTACGGCTACGGGTATTACACGGAGTATCAGGCGAAAGGCAGTGGACTGGATATCACCACGTCTGGCACATTCAGCTATGGTGCGATGACGCGTGGCGGCGCAATGGCACTCAGTGATTCAGCGGTCACCACCAGCGGAATGGGAGGCTATGGACTGTTTGTGATGGCAGCAGGCGTATTAACTGCTTCCGATGTTGCCATTACCACTTCAGGAGCAACTGCCCCGGCTCTGTTTAGCTCCGGCTCAGGGAGCACGATTGCCATCGAGGACAGTAGCATTATTACCAGTAGCGCGGCATCCTCAGCGGCTAAAGCCCTGAATGGTGGCAGCATCACTTTGCTTAATTCCACGTTAACCACAATGGGCGATGAAAGCGCAGGGCTGTTAGCGCAGAATGATGCTGACATCATTGCCGACGGCATTACCGTCAGCACGTCGGGTAGCAGTGCTACGGCACTACAAACGTCCCTCTCCACGCTCACGGTCAGTAACAGTCAACTGAGCACGATCGGTCAGGCGGTGGGCATGCTTGCCACTTCACATGCTGACGGACAGCAGAGCACTGTTACGCTGGACAACGTGGTCCTGACCAGCGAGCAGTCTACGGCGGTGATGGCGCAGGGAAGCGATCTTGAACTGGATCTGCGAAACGGGACGGTGATTACCGGCGGTGATGGTGTGGCGTTAAGGGCGATGTCCACGGAAGATGATGTGGGTGTGGTGACTCACTCAACGATGACGGTGGCGGCCTCAGATAATGTTTCTCTGCTGGGAAATATTATTGCAGACAGCGTTCAGGACACGCTTACCGTTGCCCTGAGCAATTATTCACGTCTGGTTGGTATCACGCAGAATGTCAGTCAGCTTACGCTCGACAGCACCAGTAGCTGGCTGATAAATGGTGATGCTACGGTGGTTGATCTGCAACACGACGGCGTGGTTTCTTTTGGTCGCGACACCAGCGCCGACACGGCATCCCGCGCGGATACACGTTTGAGCCGCTATGTCAGTCTGCTCGCCGATAGCCGTGCTGATAGCACAACATCGGTCAGTAGTAACGTTAGTTTCAGTACGTTAACGGTAACCGGCGATCTGACCGGATCCGGTGAATTTATTCTGCGAACTGAACTGGGTGATGACCAGTGTTCCACGGACAGAATCCTGGTGGAGGGAAATGCAATCGGTGATTTCACTTTGAGTGTGATGAATCAAAATGGCATGGGGGCGTTGACCGGCGTCGGTATTTTGATGGTCAAGGTGGCCGGGGATGCCAGTCTGGCAAATTTTACTCAAAAAGGGAGTGTCGTTGCCGGGCTATATGAATATTTTCTCAACCGCGTAGGTGAAAATAGCTGGTATCTGCAATCTTCCTATACGCCGGATGCGACAGACGACGATTCGACAGACAGTGGTACCACAGATAGTGATGATGTGACCACCTGGCGTCCTGAGATTGCGGGCTACACCATAGCACCGTATATGAATGCTGCTTACGGCTTCCAGTCTGCAGGGAATTACCGCGTGCGTGAAGGGGCCTACCAGGCTGGCAGTACGTTTTGGGGAAGAACCTACGGACGTCACGATCGCTATCGTTCAGGTCGTTTCGCTTATAACGCTAACAGTGTATTTGTCCAGCTGGGTGGTGACGTACTTCACCAGGATCTCAACCGTGGTTGGCACGTAAAAGCCGGCCCGATGTTAACGCTGGGGCGTGTTAGTAACAGCAATCATGATAATGTTCGTAGCCTGAGGGAAGGGCTCTCCACATGGGTTGGTAAGACCGAAACCACCGCTTACGGCGCAGGCAGCTACCTTACCTTCTGGCACGACGACGGCAGTTATCTTGACACTATCGCACAGCTCACCCGCTACAGTAATCGGTTCAGCAGCCTCACTCAGGCAAATATGACCAGCTACAGCGCGCTGCTTTCTGCCGAAGTTGGCAAGCCATTCATCTTCTATAAGCAGATCGGCATCGAGCCACAGTTTCAGCTGCTGGGGCAATATATGAATATCCGCGAGGGTTATGCCAGTAGCATGAAATTAAAAGGTCAAAATATCATGACAGGGCAAGCGCGATGGGGGGGCCGACTGTTCTACGATGCGGCTAAAGTGCAGCCTTATTTAAAACTGGATCTTGTACGCCAGCTTGGACAAACACCTGGCATGATCGTTGACGATCACACATTCCGGCCACGGGCCGGTAAAGGTTACTGGCAGGCAGGTGCAGGAATCACGGGTAAGGTGGCTGATCGGTTAAATCTTTATGCTGAAGCCAGCTACATTCGCACTACAAATACCGGGCTGGAAGGTTACAACGGTAACCTGGGTATCAGGTATCAGTTCTGAGGGCAGACAGGCTTACAATGTATTGTCTTGTAAGCTTTTTTAATTTTAAACGAGAGTGGTGACATAAAGCGAGGGTTGCTAAAGGCATAGAGAATGTTGCAAATGTAGTAGTGATAAAATTACACGGGCTGTCAAATTGATAATGCCAATGAAACTAATTATCATTCGTGAACAAAAAAACAACCCATTCGCTACATTATGAAATCGCCATTCACTCACTTTGTCACTTTTTATCGCCTCAGTGGAAAAACGCAGTCGGTTATTTTTGCTTCACTTCTTAGCAGCGGAGCTATGGCTGCGGATACCGCAAAAGATCAAACTCTGATGGTTAACGCTGAACTGCCTGAAACCAGCGGCAGTTACAGCCAGGACACCGCCACGATAGCCACGAGAACCGCCACGCCACGTAATGAAACCCCGCAGTCGATCAGCGTTGTTACGCCGCAGGTCATCAAGGACTATCAGGTTAAAACCGTTAACGATGCCGTAAAATTTGTCAGCGGTATTACCCAGAGCAACACGCTGGGCGGTACAGAGGATGGTTTTGTTAAGCGAGGTTTTGGCGCGAACTCTGATGGCTCGACCTTCCTTGACGGCGTGCGCAGCAATCAGGGACTGTCGATGGATTCGACCATTGATCATGTTGAAGTACTGAAAGGCTCTGCTTCGCTGATGTATGGCATTCTCAATCCTGGCGGCGTGATCAATCTGGTAAGCAAAAAGCCACGGTATGAATGGAACACCCATATAAGCGGTGAATCCAGCAGTTTTGGTGGAGGAACGGGTACCGTAGACGTAACCGGGCCTTTGGGTAACGGCTTTGCTTTTCGTATGATTGCAGAACGCCAGCGGGAAGATTACTGGCGCAATTTTGGTGTGAACGAACATACGCTTGTTGCCTCTTCACTCAGTTGGATGGGTGAAAAGGCCTCATTCAATCTCAGCTATGTCGAGTATAAATACGATATTCCCTATGACCGGGGAACGGCATTTATTAACAACAAACCACTCAATATTCCCTATAACCAGCGGCTGGATGACAGTGCGAACCACGCCTGGGGGAAACACAAGCGTCTGAACTTCAATTTCGCTTACACGCTGGATGAAACCTGGGATACGCATTTCAACTATGCCTGGATGCAGCGCTGCTACGACAGCAATGAAGTTCGCGCCACCGCAATTAACCCTACAACAGGCATTGTTTCACGTCGTGCCGATGCAAACCGGGGATTCAATCATCAGACAACCTATCTCTCCTGGGATATTGGCGGCAGCCCGGAGATCGCGGGGATGCAGCATGATGTGACGCTCGGCGTGGACTACGAGCAGAATGAAACCTACAAGGCTTACTCATACCGTTCTAAAGTATCCAATACCTTCAACATGTACGATCCGGTATATGGTGAAGAACCCATAATCAGTAGCAGCACCTACAGCGACAGCCTCAGCAATATTCGCACGAATCTTTACAGCCGCACGGTTTTTGCTAAAGACAGTATTCACCTCACCGACAAGTGGATCGCGGTACTGGGCGGACGCTATCAGTTTTATACGCAAACCGGGAGTAATGGTTTTGTTAATCCGACCAGCACGTTGAACGATCGGGGTGACGCTTTCCTGCCACAGGCGGGGCTGGTGTATAAAATCCTGCCTGACGTTTCGCTTTACGGCAGCTATAGCCAGTCATTCACCCCTCCCACAGAAACGGATGACGACGGTAACGTGGCCTCTACTGAAAAAGGCACGACTTATGAAATGGGAGCGAAATGGCAGGTTGTGCCGGCCTTGTCAGCCACGCTGGCGCTGTACCGCATTGATGAAAAAGATATGTCGGTTTACATAAACGGCGTAACGCGCAATATCCCGAAAGCGCATTCCACTGGAGCAGAGGTTGAAATTAATGGTGAGTTCACTCAGGACTGGAATGTGATTGCCAACTACAGCTACGACAAAACGAAAATTGTCGAAGATGACGTTAACCCGGATAACGTCGGTAACCGCCTGGTGAATGCACCAACCAACATGGCCAGCCTGTATCTGAGCCGCACCCTGCGATTCTCCTGGCTGCCTGGCGAATTACGGGTCGGTGGTGGCGCTCGTTATGTTGGCAGCCGTGCTGGTGACCCTGAAAACAGCTTTACCATGCCGGACTATACCGTTGCCGATACTTTTGTAGCATGGGACAGCAAGCTGGTGGGCAAACACACGCAGCTGAAGCTGAATATCAACAACTTGTTTAATAAAGAATATTACGAATCCAGCGCCGGCAATATTCGCGTAAGTGAAGGTGAACCTCGCGTGGTTTACCTCCAGGCCGCTGTCGATTTCTGATTAGAGAACCCGATGAAAAACGCGCTGATCTTTGCACTGCTGCTCGTCAGCAGTGTGGTACAGGCCAAAACTGTTACCGACATTCTGCAACGTAAAGTACAGATCCCCGACAATCCCCAGAGAATTGTGCTGGGTGAGGGAAGGCTGATTTATACCCTTGCACTGGTGGAACAGGGAAATCCGGTCCGACGCATGGTGGGCTGGCCGGGCGATCTGCCACGGTACGATCGTCAGACCTGGGATCGCTACACCACCGCCTTCCCGGAGATCAAAAAGATCCCGTTTATCGGCACGACTAACTATGCCCAGGTCAGTGCGGAAAAGGTCATCGCGCTTCACCCGGACCTGGTCATTCTGTCGGTTTATGCCAAACAGGCCAGTAACCATGACAGCTTGCAACAGCAGCTGACCGATGCAGGGATTCCGGTGGTCTATGTCGACACGCGTGTTGATCAGCTAAAAAATACGGTGCCCAGTCTGGAGATTCTCGGGGAAGTGTTCAACCAGCAGGCGAAAGCACAGCGGTTTATTGCGTTTTATCAGCAGCATATGAATCTGATCCGCGATCGTTTGCAGCAGGCAAAACCGGAAAGACCCCGTGTGATGTTGCAGTTACACATCGGCAGACGGGAAGTGTGCTGTACCACGGTTGGACACGGCAATATGGCTGATTTACTGGCTTTTGCGGGGGGTAACAATATCGCGGCGGAGCGTTTTAGCAGCGTATTCGGGCAGATTTCGCCAGAAGCGGTGATAGCGGCGGATCCCAACGTCTACATCGTCACCGGTATGGCCGGACCGACGCAGGCAGGGCAGCTACAGCTTGGTCCGCAGGTTAACCCAAAACAGGCACAGCAAAGCTTTGTTCAGGCACTACAGCAGGAAAACGTATTGTCCACGCTCCCGGCTATTCGTCATGGCAAAGCGCTGGCGGTCTGGCATAATTTTTATATAAGTCCGTGGCATCTGCTTGACGTGGAAATGTTTGCAAAAGTCTTCCATCCCAGGCTGTTCAGCGATCTTGACCCGGCAAAAACGCTGGAGCAGATGAACCGCGAGTTTCTGCCTGTCCCGGAAACGGGAACCTACTGGACACAGCTGGACAACAGTCAATAACACCAGCATTGAGCTGCTTTTGGTAGACGCGACACAAAAGAAAAGCCCGCGATCATCGCGGGCTTTAACATGTCAGAAAGAGGCTTATCCGTTGATATGGGGATGCTGACTAATCAGATGCTTACGCTTTTCTTCCAGCTCGGCAATCTGGCTGCTGATTTCTTCAATCTTGCTTTCGATATTATCGTGATGTTCCTGTAAAAGCTCTTTCGCCTCGCTGATATCTGAAGCCGCTGGTTTGGCTCCCCTCAGCGGCTTATTCGCCGTTTCTTTCATCATAATGCCCGTTATCAGGCCGATGGCCGCCACCACCATCAGATAGTAAGCGGGCATATACAGATTAGCGGTGGTTTCTACCAGCCATGCCGCCAGCGTAGGCGTTAAACCTGCCACCAGCACGGAGATATTAAAGGCGCTGGCTAACGCGCTGTAGCGGATATGTGTCGGGAACATCGCCGGAAGCGATGACGCCATCACACCAGTGAAGCAGTTCAGCACCACAGCCAGAACCAGTAATCCAGCAAAAATAAGCCCCATTACGTTACTGTTGATCAGCATAAAGCAGGGTATTGACAGCACCAGCAGAGCAATACTGCCGACGATAACAAACGGACGACGGCCAAATTTATCGCTCATCAGGCCCATAATCGGCTGCACAAACAGCATGCCTATCATGATAGCGATAATAATCAGCACGCCATGATCTTCGGAATAGTGCAGATTATGAGAAAGGTAGCTTGGCATATACGTCAGCAGCATGTAGTAGGTAACATTGGTCGAAATAACCAGACCAATGCAGGCCAACAGACTTTTCCAATGCTTGCTGGCAATCTCTCTGAAAGAAAATTGTGGGCCGCTGCTCAGACCTTCGCGGTCCCCCTGCTCCAGCTTATCAACATGCTGTTGGAAAGCGGGCGTTTCTTCCAGTGCATGCCGCAGATAGAGGCCAATAATGCCCAGTGGCAACGCGACAAAGAATGGAATACGCCAGCCCCACTCAAGGAATCTCGCTTCACCAATCATGGTTGATATCAGTACCACGAGGCCGGCACCGAAAACGAACCCGGCGATAGAACCGAAATCCAGCCAGCTTCCCATAAAGCCGCGCTTACGATCCGGCGAATATTCTGCAACAAAAATAGATGCGCCGGTGTATTCGCCACCGACTGAAAAGCCCTGCGCCATCTTACAGATCAACAGCAGGATGGGTGCCCAGATGCCGATTGAGGCATGTGAGGGGATCAGACCAATACAAAATGTACTGACCGACATAATGATAATCGTAATAGAAAGGATTTTCTGGCGGCCATATTTGTCTCCCAGCGCACCAAAAAATATGCCACCCAATGGACGAATCAAGAACGGAACGGAGAAGGTAGCCAGTGCGGCGATCATTTGTAAACCCGGATCGGCACCAGGGAAGAAAACCTGACCAAGCGCATAAGCAACAAAACCGTAGACCCCGAAATCAAACCACTCCATGGCATTGCCAAGGGATGCAGCGGTAATGGCTTTGCGTAATCTGGCATCGTCAATGATGGTTACGTCTTTTAAGCCAATTGGCTTAACACGTTTCCTACGTAGTTTCATATAAAACACCCTGTAATTAACTATTTTCCAATCAGCCCCCTCCTGTTCGACAGCATAAAAATAGCATATCTGACGAAATGGTGCGGGTTCGGTAAGGTGATCTGACTTGCAGACAGCGTATTAACGCTGGAATCAGACTACCTGAACGCATATTCAGCTGTATTAAGTATATCGCCTTCCAAAGATGTAGCATAATTCACACCTGAAATCACTTTAGATAACTTCTTTCCACTGTGCTTAAAATATTCCAGCCTTATGAGCAATGATGTTAAAAAGTGGTTGTA
The DNA here is from genome assembly GCF_021365465.1 of Erwinia tracheiphila. Taxonomy (NCBI): domain Bacteria; kingdom Pseudomonadati; phylum Pseudomonadota; class Gammaproteobacteria; order Enterobacterales; family Erwiniaceae; genus Erwinia; species Erwinia tracheiphila. Next base: position 4,500,984 of record NZ_CP089932.1, on the reverse strand, counting down.
AGAATAAGCTGTTAGCGCGCAAGTTTGTTGAGCGATGTACTCGCAGTTAAATACCGTGGGAGTGCGTCACCGAACGACAGAAAAAAGCCAGAACAGGGGATGATGATCGTGAATATGAAAGATATTCCGTTTGCCACCACCGCATGGTCAGCTCCTCCGGCAACTGAACATCGTGGAGAAAGAGGCAAAGCACTCTGTAAGACGCCGCATTCTAGTGAGGTTCGCGTTAAAATGGCTGGTTATCTGGCTGACCACTGGTGTACGAAAGGGCAGACCTTGCTGTGTCTTTCTGGCGAACTTCATATTGAACTGGACGACGGACGCAGGTTTACATTGACCGCAGGCATGAGTTGGCAGGTTGCAGATGATGCAAAAGCACATTGTTCAAGGACAGACAGTGGCACATTTTGTTCATTGTTGACTGAGCGTTATTTTTGAGCTGCTTTTCTGGCGTCATGGTCAGATAGCGTTTCTGAAAAAAGAGGGATGCAAAGCGCGGAGCCTTGCTCTTTTTTTCAGAAACAGACGTATAGTAAAACTCATGTTCATGGTTAGGAAACTGAATCATCGTTTTAAAAATTTCCTGACCATGAGCAGCAGTGTCTGTAATGCAGTAATGATGTGCCATCGGGAACGTTATGGTCATAAAATGGCATTTGCGGCGCGTTTTTAACCTGAAAGCTGTTTTTCAGACGCACTTATCCCGCAGTCTGTGCCAGAAGCCATCGTTTCCGGTCGATGTTATGCAGTCTTTCTGCCACCAACTCCGACGCGTGCCTCCCGGCCTGCGCACTGCTGAAGCGCAGTCGGTTGCCGCACAGAATGCATTTGTACGGATCCGTGCGCAGAAATTCTTTCATCAGCGCGGCGAAGCCGGGCTTCTCCGGTTTTTTCCGCGCTTCCATCTCCAGGGCTTCATACACCTTCGGCAGCAGGCTACCCCGTTTACGGTTTGATAAAAAACCGTAATAACGCACCATCTTAAAATGCTTCGCCGGGATATGGCTGATATAACGTCCGATCATATCTTCCTGCGTCAGCGTCTGCTGCCGGTACTGCTGCGTACGGTGGTCGTAATAGTGGTGCACCACCGCGCCGCCGCTGTAGTGCCTCAGCTTCGCCGCCGACACGGGGGGCCGTTTCAGGTACCGGCCCAGATATTTGACGCTCCGCCAGGCCCCCCGGGTCTTCTTCGCGAAGTGGACCTTCCAGCGGCGCCCGTACTGCGCCTGCAGATAGCGCAGCCACTGTTTTTTGTCGTGGATATGCCCCAGCCCCGGCAGCCTGCCGGGGTTAATCAGGTCATAGCTGTGGCGCAGCAGCCGGATGACGGCTCCGCGCCAGATTTCCTCCACGGCATGCTTTTTAAAGAAGAGGTCGCGCCATACGCCGTGTTTAATATCAAGCCCGCCGCGGGTGACGGAGAGATGAATGTGGGGATGCTGGTTGAGCTGGCGACCGTAGGTGTGCAGGGCGCAGAAGATACCGACTTCCACACCCTGTTTTCTGGCCCAGCGGAGCATGGCGCGGGTGGCTGCGCGGAACAGGGCATTGAGCAGAGGCCAGTTATTGTTGAAAAAGGGCCACAGCAGATGGGGCATGGTGAAGGTGATATGCTGCCAGTCGCAGTCGGGCAGAATTTGCTGTTGCTCTGTAATCCACTGCTCCGTGGCCTTATGTCCGCAGGAGCTGCAGCCTTTTGATTTACAGGTCTGGCAGAAGAAGCGGGTGTGGGTGCAGTCCGGGGAGGCGCAGCAGTATCGCTTCACCCCCATGGCAGCAGTGCCGCAGGCGAGCATGCGCTCGACGCAGAGTACGGTCCAGGGGCTGAGGGTGTCCCCGTGTTTATCCATATACCGGTTCCAGGCGTCATCAGTGGTGAACAGCAGTTTTGCCGGGCGCGGGATATACATGCGGCGGATTATCGCTCTGCAGTGGCACCGGTATTATAGTGCCAGTCGTCACAGTCATCGGCCCAGTTGTCGGTGTGTTTATCCCAGGGAGCGAAGGTCACCGGCAGCATGCCGGATTCTGTGGCGATAATAAACACATCGGCTGGCATGGACTCAAGGACGACATCGCCGTCGGGTGAGTCAGGCGGCTCAAAGCCGCGGATGATGCAGACGAGAGGCGGGTCGAAGTGTGTATCGAGGAAAAACTGTGGCCCCAGGTGGACACAGTGACGAATGGCATCCTGCGGAGTGTCGTAAAAAAACTCGTCGGGGTCGTCATAATCGCTCCGGGGCGGAATGGACACCAGAAAACGCTTAGGATATCCGGGTATAGCGCGTCGGGACGAGGGCGTGGGTTTACGCTTTCTGGGGGCTTTGCTACGGGCCATGTGAATGATTTCCTGAGAAATTAACATACCGCAGAGTATAAAGCTGTGAGCCGGTCATGAACACCCTCGGAACGGCAGAGCCGTGACGCTCGCCCTGTAAGGGCGCTATGTTCTTACCTGAAGGTATTGATTTTCATGCCTGACCAACCTGCACCCCCCTGAGCGGTTTCCGCTTAAATCTGCGTATTATTTCTGTTGTCATATTTAATTTCGCCAGCTACCTCACCATTGGCCTGCCGCTGGCGGTGTTACCCGACTATGTTCACGACGTAATGGATTACAGCACGTTCTGGGCCGGACTGGTAGTCAGTCTGCAATATTTCGCTACCCTGATTAGCCGTCCTCATGTCGGGCGCTTCATCGATCTCTGGGGGCTGAAAAAGGTGGTGATTTTGGGCCTGTGCAGCTGCTTACTGAGCGGGCTGGCCTGTGCGCTGGCAGCATTTGGTTCGGTATTACCGCTGGTCAGTTTGATATTGCTTTGCCTGGGTCGGATTATTCTGGGCTTCGGGCAGAGTTTTGCCGACGCGGGAGCCACCCTGTGGGGGGTGGATGTGATCGGATCCCTGCATATTGGCCGCGTTATCTCTTGTAATGGGATTTTTACCTACGGGGCAATGGTGGTGCGCGCACCTCTGGGTATTGCAATCTATCGGTGGGGCGGACTGTTGTGGCTGTCTTTCATTATTATCGTTATCGCGCGGGTGGCGATTTTGTTTGCGTTGCCGCTGCCAACGGTCAAAAGCAGTGAAGGACAGCCGTTACCGTTTCGTGTGGTGGTGGGCTATGGTATTTCGGCCTGATACTCGCCATGGGTTCAGTAGGATTTGGTATTATAGCAACCTTTATCACGTTGTTTTATCAGGCTAAAGAATGGGCCGGTACAGCCTGATTAGACATGAGATAAATAGACAGGGTAACGTAAGATAAATGGGAAGTTGTGGTACGTGATGGAACGTTGTGGAACGGAACGAGTGAAAACTATTTACGCTGTCTGAAAAATAAGAGGGGGACATTTTCCCCTCTGTTATCAAAATCCAAATAGCGCCCATTTTAGCAATGCATCAGCGTCATTTTTCAAACTTCCGAGTTCTTTCTGTGGTGATAATACTGCGGCGACATTTAACGCTGATAGCCGCAAATGGGATTGGTGGAATTTACTCTCTTCCTGTAGGCTGAGTATCTCATTTTTTATCTGCCACCGCATATCGTTGTAGCGCTGATTTAGAAACCGTAAATCCTTTATCAGCAAGCCATGAAGACAACCACTCATAGCAAGTAAAGTTCGTCCGCAATAACTCAGCATGAAGCTCAGCACGAACATTCTCTGGGAGCTTATCGATATTACTTGGTCTTGCCATTGTCGCCCACCCCGTTTATTAAAACGTTCATTTTTTCACACATCAGAGCTTTGAAAACCTTCGCAAGCTTTTTTAAACTCGCTAGCGCTACAGTCTAAGAACATCGTCGCATCTATCATTAGTTCTGTCTCACGCAGACCCCGTCTAGCCTGCCCTACCGGTAGCCCGTCAAGATGATCCTTGATGAGAGTCAGTGCGGCTCTGGTGATTTCGATATGGCTTAATTCGATACTGCTGTAATTATCGTCTGGCATTTTTAATAACCTTATGTTGGATAACCCGGTAAAAATCATTAACCAGAACAGTAAAAACTAATTTTAATGCGCTTTAATCATCACAACACGCCAAGAAACCGCAAAAGTTCAAGCTGTCACAACTACCGCAAATCCGGCCTTACCGACATAGCCTGCTTTAAATGAACGGCAGTTCGGCGACGACGCAGACTCAGAAATGTTAAAGGCCACCGGGGGTGAGCCGATGGCCTTACTTACGTTTCCCGGTTGCTTATGGTAAGCAGGCCAGAATCAACTCGATAAAGGCGATAATCGCCTTAAGAGCGATGACAGCGATTTGAAGAAATCCCTTCATCCGTTTGCTCCACTACAGGAGCGCTGCATCATCGTTAAAGCCCTTCCACTGCCTGGTTAACGGTGTTGCATTGTTAGTGGATGCGTGACGCGCTCAGGTTGAGGCACTGGAGCGACACCACCCGTAATCCAGCCAGGGCTTGAACACGTTTCACATGCCTGCGTTGTGTCAGAACGCGACACCCACTAACGCCGTGATTATAAGGGCATCAGCAGTGTAATCAAAGAACTGGAGTAAATAACGGACAAAAAAAAGCCCAACTGGTGAGGTCAGGCTTTTTTCTTTGGGTGCTTAAGGCGATGAATCTCTGTTCAAGGTAATGAGCCTCAACCTGAGCGCGTCACGCATCCACTAACAGGCATAAGTGTACTAACTTGGAACAGATGATGCAAACTTCATTAGCTTATTTAAGCCTCAGTAGGCATCTGAAAGCCTCATACCATCCAGTGAAACGGATTTTAGTTACGTGCATCCCAAAGGCGCAGACGTCTGCGCCTTTGGGGATAATTCCCAGCGCTGGGACATTTGTGATTCGATACCATCAATCAAATGCGGTATTAGCAAATCTGCCAACGTTGGCAGATCTAGATCGTAAGAAAGCCACAGAACCGCTCAGCGCTGAGCGTTTTAGCTCCTAAGCTTAAAAGCGACAGCGATGTTGTTTTTACAGTAAAGATTAGAAAGTTTGCGGCTTTAGGTGAGGAAAGGCGAAAACGTTTTCGCTTTTGTTCAGACTGACGCGGAACGGTAAACGTTTACCGCAGCGTTAATCTGAAACGGCAAGCGCTTGCCGTTTTAAAAACGATTACGTTGTCGTTTTTGCTTAGCCGACATTGATTGCTTAAAGCGGTCAACGCTGTCCGCTTTGAACGCTGGATTGCTTACTCCCAAAAGCGCAAGCGCCTGCGCTTTTGTCGGGGTAACGTAGCGCTCAACGTTGAGCGTTTTGGGGTAAATATGTTGTTTTTTACTGATGGAAAGCGGACAGCGCTGTCCGCTTTTGTGATGGCATTGGCTATCTTGAGCTTTAAATGCGAAAGCGATTTCGCTTTTAATCAAAAACGGGAAGACTAAAACATCACCCTTTCGGCTCGATCCCCTTACGCTTTAGTTCCGCCCTGCCAAGTTCCTTGAGCCAGTTACCCAAGCTAACACCTTCTTTTTTTGCTTGTATTTCAAACTGTTCTTTCAAATCTGGCGATATTCGAACGTTAAACATGGGGGCTTTGCCTGCCCCTTTTGGGCTTTTATCTCTCAAGATAGTTGACATGTATAGACCTATGGCTTAGTGTTTGCTTATTAGGTCTATACCTTATCATAAGGGAAGGGCCAAAGAAACGGCCATAACAAATGTTGCGAGCACTTGCTATGGCCTAACCAAAAACCGTTATGTGTAGGATAACAGTCATGGCTAACAACAAGTCTAACGATTCAGTTGCAACAAACCAAGTGGATACTATCCGCTTACCTTTAATCAAGGCACAATGCGAAGCTATCAATTCTCCATGTATAGGAGAGTGGTATATTGAAATTAACAGCGGTATGAATGCAATTGTTAAAGAATGCAACGGTAACACTGTAGTGTTTTCCTATGAGCAATATCCGCAGGCAAGGCATAGCTTCCCACTTAATTCATTTGTTAATATATTTAAGCGTCGTGATATACCGCAGCAGCAGTTACAAAATATTGATCGTAAAAAAACATACTGCCGTGAATTATTCCGAGTGGCCTTGCGTTATTCCGGTGCAACTGAACTGGATATACTGATTAAATCTATTGAAGAACTGATAGCCTGTTCACTGGCAGATAAATACAGCCCCGGACTGAATGCCGCCAGTTATGAAGTTTATAATAAATTTGCCATTAGCCGGAGGGTTGCAAAATGAAACAACAGATGGATTTTAAAGCTCTGTCTCAGAATGGCTCTCAGGGCACAACCAGCGATGTATTATTTGTTTGCGTTGATTCGCCTACCACTGAATTATGGGAGGCCGCATACAGTCGCTTTGATGCAGTCCGACAACTGAATAATGAGCTTGCTGTTATGAGTAATGAAAAACTGAATAATAGCGCTCTGGCTGTTGTGAACAATATCCTGTTATCTGACGCAATGGGAATGTTTAATCTGCTGGGTGAACGTCTGAGTAAATACGAAGAGGAAAGAAAATAACCACCGTCAACACGCTATCATACTTCCTGCGCCCCTCACCCGAGGGGCTTCTTCATATCTAAAGTACATTAAAAAACATCCCCACCCCAAAGCCATATTCTTAATCCACGTTAGTAACCTGCGCTCAAATGCTCTGTAAGCCGTTTGGAGGTGTTACTGGTGCATGTTCCAGTTTGTTACCAGTGAGACGCCTCATAAAGCTTTATAAAGGCTTTTTTGCGCACATCTTTACCGTTACCGGGGTGTGATTATGATTACAAGAGAGGGGTTATACGCTTCATCCGATACGTTGGGGGCAATGGGCGACGCTATCGAAGCGCTTTTAATAAGCCGGGGAATTTTACAGCAGCAGTCCTGCGGTGCGGCTAATCGTATTGTTGTGGGTATCTCTGACAGGCTTGGTGGTTGTCAGGGGTATATGCCGGAGCATCGAGACAGAGCGCCTAAAGCCGTTTACTTCTTGCATGAACTGACTGAATCTATTGAACAGACATTGGGAACCATACCTTACCTTTGTTCGCAGGCCGAAATACTCTCTCCCGCTATCACTGAATGTCTCAGAAAAACATTTTCCGGGGTGAATATATATATTCCTATGGGGGCATCAAAGAACACCTTCGACAGGAATGCAAGAGTACTGGCGGATTTCTATCAGGGCACCTCTATTTTTGAATTATCTAAAAAACACAGGCGTTCCATTCAATGCATTTATCAGATTATTGCCGCTGAGCGTAAGAAAAACAAAGCGCAGCGCGATTTGAAACAGGGACAAATTTAATATGACAGATATCAATATTGGTAACTGGAGAACCATCGAGATATTTCGGGCGGGAACACATACCGCGATGGCGGGACAGGAAATCAGCTTTTCCGACAAGGATATCAACAACATAGCAGCGGCCTATAACGGCTATCATCGTGCGGGTTATAGTGCGCCGCTGTGCCTGGGGCATCCTGCCAGCAACAGCCCCGTCTATGGAGAAACGACCGGGCTGATAAGTAAAAACGGCAGGCTTTTCGCGCTGGTCAAGCCCGATGATACCCTGCTGGGGCTGGTTCGCTCAGGGCGTTACAGGAAAGTGTTAGCGGCATTCTATAAACCCGGCGAAGCGAACAACCCGGCAGGAACCGGAGCCTGGTATCTTCGCCATATTGGTTTTCTCGGCTCTCAGCCGCCAGCCGTTAAGGGATTGGAGCAGGTGGAGTTTATGGAAAGCTGTTACCCGGTCTGTTTTGGTCACAATGAATCACACGTTTATTTCTCAGAGTTCGACGGCATAGCCGACAGTCAGAGGGCAGCACAGCACCTTTTAATAAAGGACGTAAGTGAAGCCTGCAACGTCTCCTATTCCGAAGCACTCACCCTCACCACGCCTTTTATCTGGAGCTATTAAAATGAAACCTGTTATTTCCCTCATTGAAGCACTGAACGCCGTTAAAAATAATCTTGCTTCCCTCAATGAGCAGAAAGAAAAACTCTCTCGTCGCATTGGTGAGATTAACGGCGAAATAACCGCATTACAGGATATGCCGTTATCGCTTAATGATTACTGTTCTTTCATTCCTGAATATATTGAGCGTTTCGGACAGGAAGAATATCAGTCATTCAAGCATACCCTCTGCAACGGTTCCGGTAGTGAAGGGAACGCCGAGCGCTGGGGCAATCTGGAGAATGAGAGCGGCGATATTTCCGGCCTGTTCCGTCTGCTGGGGTTGGGTGGGAAAGTCTCCCCGGCTGATACTGGAATGGCGGTTATGCGCAAGCTCTGCTTTTTCTTCCCTGATGTGGTCGCCACCCGCCTGACCGAAGCGCTCAAAAAGGATAAAAGCGTGGCGTGGGGTAATGACAAACTTCCGTCACTGGCAGAACGCCGTAAGACCGTGGCGGCACTTGTCAGCGAACGAGCGGAGCTTGAAAGCGCACTGGAAGCCGTCAGCAAGGAAATTGCAGGGATTACCGGAATCAGCGGCCTGTCCCTGACCGAATGACGCCACCAAACCACTCATTACCGGAGTGAACCATGAGCAATAATTTTTCTGTTGGCGTGATGATTGGCGGTATTGTCGGGAGCAGCTTCCGTTCCGCCATGAGCAGTACCCGGCGCACACTGGATTCTCTCGGCGACACGTCACGCAGACTGACGGAGCAGCAAAGCAGCCTGTCACGCGCCATGCAGCGTTACGGTCAGGTAGGTTCGGGCGTGGCTTCACGTCTGAACAATGACCTGCAACGGGTCGGCAGAACGCTGGAGCAATTAAACCGCCAGCAGTCCCGCCTGTCGGCGGCGTCTGCCACAACCGATGCCCTGAGAGCAAACCGGATGGCGCTGTATGGTCACGGGATTGAGACGTGGGCGCAGGCCAAAGCCGCTTACAGTCTCGTATCCCCGGCAATTCAGCAGTCGGCCTCGTTTGACGACAAGATGATTGATATGTCAATCACGGCGAAATATGACGATAAAACCCGCGCGGGGCTGGGTCAGCAAATCCGTGACTGGTCGCTCAAATACAACCAGTACCAGAGCGACTTACAGGAGGCCGTCGGCTCGCTTATCAGTGACAATATAGACAGTGTGTCCGAAATTGGCAGCTTTATGCCCAATATAGCCCGCGCCGCTACTGCCACACGTACCACCGGGACGGAATGGGCGAAGGTTGCCGCCGTCTGGAAAAACTCAATGGATGGCAGCGCTAAAGAGTTTGCCAAAGTACAGAACATCATGGCCTTTGCAGGCGACCAGGGGTCTTTTGAAATCCCTGACCAGGTGAAATGGATGCCATCTCTTGCCCCGATGATGCGCGGTATTGCCGAAGGTAAAGAGGCGATGGCGGAAATCGGAGCGAGTTTACAGATTGCCCGAATTGGTGCCGGGTCATCTGATGAGGCTGGCAACAACTTCCGTAACTTCCTCACCAAGATTTTTGCCCGCGACACGCAGAAACAGTTTGCCGATATCGGGATTGACCTTCAGGGGTCACTGATGGCTTATAAATCTGCTGGCGTCTCGCCCATTGAGGGCATGATAAGCGTCATGGGCAGGTATCTGGAAGCCAAAAGCCCGGAAGCGCTGGCAGGCTTCAAGAAGGCGATGAAAATTAAGGACGATAATTCCCGCGACCTTGCGCTACAGGAACTGGCGAAAAATTTCGGGCTGGGTGAGATGTTCGCTGATATGCAGGTCATGGCGTTTGTCCGTCCGATGCTTGCCAACATGGACAAGTACCGCGAAATCAGGGCTGGCGCACTTAAGGCGGCGGATAAAGACCTGATGGCTTCCTCCTACACGGAACGGCTGAAATCCCCGCTGGAGGCGACTAAAGCGCTGATGGTCAGCACCCGTGAACTGTCCATTATTCTCGGCAGTCAGCTATCTCCCTCGTTCGTGTCAATGACGCAGCAACTGATTCCGCTGATTCATTCCACCGGGCAATGGATAGCGCAGCACACCGGCATTGTTCAGGGCGTGGCAAAAACCGTGGGCGTACTACTGGGGCTGAAAGTCGCCACTGTCGGGCTGAAACTCGGCCTTAATCTGCTGATATCACCTTTCGCCGGGTTGTGGAAAAATGCCGTACAGCTGCGTACTAACTGGCTGTTACTCAAAACCGCCCTGAGTGATGGCGGCAAACTGCGCTGGCTGGCTACCGGATTCAGTACCGTAGCGAAAGGAGCCGGGATGCTGGGTAAAGCGCTGGCGGGTGGATTGTTCAGGGGCGTAATGGTCGTGGCAAAGGCTTTCCTCTGGTTTGGCAGGGCGCTGTTAATGAACCCCATAGGCATTGCGATAACCATTATCGCCGGGGGCGCGTACCTGATTTACCGCAACTGGGGCGCAATAAGCCGATGGTTCTCGCAGCGATGGGAGGAAGTCAAAACGGCCTTTAATGGCGGCGTTCTCGGCGTGAGTAAGCTAATCCTGAACTGGTCGCCGCTGGGACTGTTCTACAAGGCGTTTGCAGGGGTAATGAAGTGGTTCGGCATTGACCTTCCCGGCCAGTTTACGGAGTTTGGCGGTCACCTGATTGATGGACTGGTGAACGGTATCAAAAACAAGTGGGAGTTGCTCAAGAGCACTGTCACAGAGATGGGCGACAGCGTCGGCGGCTGGTTCAAGGAAAAGCTGGGGATTCACTCGCCAAGCCGTGTGTTTATGGGCTTCGGGTCGAATATCTCGCAGGGTGCCGCTATTGGCCTACAGCGAACCACTCCGCTCGCGGCGCTTGCCGGGCAGCGGCTGGCAGAGGAAATGATGCCGGAAGTGCCTCGTCTTCCTCCGCCAGAGATTATGAGAGCAGGATATTCGGGACAAGGTACGGGAATTGCAGCCAGAGGCACCAGAGGGGGAGTATCTGATGGCGGGATTAACGTAATTAACCATATCTACATTGATGGCAAGAACAAGGCACCTGCTCCTGATGTGGCTAATGCGCTGAAACTATCCATTCCTGAACTGGAAAGAGCACTGGAAGCTATTCTTTCCCGTAAGCGTCGGGTTGCTTACGACTGATAATTTGTAATTCCTTTGCAGTATCTGAAAAGCCGCACCGTACCCATTTATCTCACGGATTGCGGCTTATTTATCGCGCGGTAGATCAACAGCCAGGGCGCTGACGCTGTTAAGTAGCGCGTTTGTTGGCACCCGTCTGCTTTTCCCCATGTGATAAATCGACACAGCGGGGTCCTGTCGCATTAAGTAGCCATCAGGGAACATGTTGTTTTTTGTGATGTTACCTGCCCATGTCTCCGATCCTGACATCCTTCAAACGCCTGCGCTATCCCGTCGACATTATTGCCCGGTGGGTCCGCGGGTATCTGGCCTGTGCCCTGAGCCTGCGTAATCTGGAAGAAATGATGGCGGAGCGCGGTACTGTCGTTGACCCTTCCACACGCCATCGCCGGGTCATCCGTCTGGTGCCGTTACCGGACAGGGCATTTCGCCGGCATAAACGTGCTGTGGGGGGCCACTGGCGCATGGACGAAGCCCACATCAGGGTCAGAGGGCAGTGGAAATACCTGTACCGCGCCGTCGACAGACCGGGACAGACCATCGACTTTTTGTTGACCGCCTGGCGTGATGCCACCGCGCTGCGTTTCTTTCGCAAGGCTATCCGTCACCACGGTGAACCTGAAGTGGTGATGATCGCTAAAAGCGGCACCAGTACCGCTGCCCTGGCAACGCTCAATGCCGACAAACCCGCTGAGGAAAACATCACCGTCAGGCAAAGCAAGTATCTGAACAACTTAGTTGAGCAGGATCACCGCAATATCAGACGCCGGATACCAGATGCCGGGATTCAACTTGTTTCGCCGTGCACAGACGCGGCTGGCCGGCATCGAACAGCTCCACATGATACGCAAAGGACAATATCAACATCCACAAAGTGATGGATTGCCCCCGCGGAACAATTCTGTTTGCTGGCTGCCTGAAAAACAGTCAGTAGCCTTTCTGCCGGTCCACTGCCGTTAATGCGACAGAACCTCTTTAAGCCCTGTCGGGTTTCGTCCTCCGTCTGGCTTGAGCACCGGAAATCACCCGATTTCTGTGATGTTCGCCAGGGGGAGGCGGAGCCTATGGAAAAACGGCAACGCCGCATCTTTTTTCCGGCCTTTGCTGATTTGAGCACTCCTGCTTTGTCCCGTTATTGGGGGTTGGGGAGCAGTGGAACCCAAAAGACGGTTAATAGGTTCAACATATTGATAATAATAGCTAAAATGACTGGCATTGCTTATTCGTTTTTGTACGTATCGCCTTCCTTCCGCGTGGTGTTAACAGCGCGCAGCGACCCGATCTCTCGCTGGTTTCATACAGTGCGTGCAGGCACGGAGGCCTGGTTATTGCCGTTAAACATTGATGCAATAGTCAGAAATTCGTCAGGGGAGCGCCGCAGTCATTAACAGCGTGTGGCGTCTGCACTTTTCAGGCTGGCTTCATGTCAGGTATGCCAACCCCTCTGCTGCGTTTTTGCCATTACATATTGTTGTAACAGAAAAAAGTTGCCGCACTGAGGTCAGGTAAATCTGAAATGTGGCGGCTTACCCTTGTGCGGACCGACTTTGGTTCTGTTTATGCTGGGACACTGGGAATGCCTGCTTTGGCGAGTGGCAATAGCGTGAAATTGAGTCATCGTCACGGCAGCCTGATCCATTCAGCAGTGCGGGCATCATGCCTTGTAAGTATTCACTTTCACAAGTGCTGGTCACTGTTGTACCGCGCACAATGTTACCAACATTCGCTCAATCTCTGCGGATAAAGGTGGCATGCCGGATAATAACGGCAGATCTCAGGGCTGTATTCACCATGCCCGGAAGAGAGGGACTTTTTGTTGGCTATTCAAATGCCCCACCTGGGCTGGTGGGGCAAATACGTTATTTGAATGTGATGGTTTTGATAATGTTTTCAGCGTCGGTTTGTGACTGTTGCTGGTTATCGGCAGGCAGGGTGATTTGCAGCGTCATCAGCCTGTTATCAACTTTTGCTAATACCACGGAAGACCAGGTCGACTGGTTTTTAGCGGAAATAACCGAATCCAGCTGCTGTGCGGGTTGACCTTTCAGTTCAACAGGTTTGTTAGTGACCACTTGCAATTGCGGATCGCGGCTGCGTTGCTGCGCTTCCAGTCGTTTACTGAGCGCATCCAGCGCTTCGGAAGTGGCATTGCCCTCGATAACAATAATCGCTCTCTGGCCAGTTGCGTCGGCATAAACATGCATATTGTTAGTCTGGGTGCCCAGTTTGCCGCTCTGATCGGACATGCCGGAAGGCAGGGAGAAACTCATCTTGCCATTTACCAGCGTTACGGTCTGGCTGTTGCCTGGACTATTACTATCGGCTGCGGCGTTGTCTTTTTGGCCATCGCAGGCGCTGAGTCCAACCACCAGTAAACCAATACCAGCATATCTCAGTAAGTTACGCATTCTCATCTCTTTAACGTTAGTCATGTGCCTGTTAACAGCACTCATAAAATAGTAACCGGTTGATAAATGCAACCGCCACGCAGGGGCTGCATGTAGTGTAGGCACTGAAAATCTTTTCAGACACCGCTTTTTCTTACTGTATCAGTGGGATGCCTGGTGATAAACAAGCGGGTCTAAGGACGGTGCTGGGCTATCCGCAAGCGTTTTTATCGTGCAGCGTCGTTGTGCCAGGCAGAGGCGGGAGATTTTCCCACATCGTTAATTAACCGATGTTCAGCTCAGTCCTGATGGGGCGCTTCGCCAGTGTTTTAAGCGCGGTATTTAACAACATGCCATAAGCAGGCAGGAAAAAAAGCATGCAAATAATTACTTTAAAGCTGTAGTCCACCAGGGCAATTTCTACCCAGTTTTGTGCCATAAAGGGATCGGTACTTTTATAAAAAGCGATAAAAAAGAAGGCCAGCGTGTCACTGATATTGCCGAGGAACATTGCGCAGGCGGGTGCAATCCACCATTGAGGCAATTTTCGCAGACGATTAAAGACATGCACATCCAGAACTTGCCCGAGCGCGTAAGCCATAAAGCTGGCGCAGGCAATACGCGCAACAAACAGGTTGACCGCGTTAAGTGCAGCAACCCCCTGCCATTGGCCCTGATAGAAAAGTGCTGAAATAACATAAGAGATAATCAGCGCTGGCACCATGACCACCAGGATAATGCGGCGGGCAAGTGGGGCACCAAAGATTCTCACGGTTAAGTCGGTGGCAAGAAAGATAAAGGGGAAGCTGAATGCGCCCCAGGTAGTATGCATACCAAAAATTGAAACCGGCAGCTGTACCAGATAGTTGCTGGAGGTAATCACCAGAATATGAAACAACGAAAGCCAGAACAACGCACCGCTTCGCTGGCGTGAAGAGAAAGAAATCATCATATAACCTTTTTGAATAGTGGGGTGAGGGAACCCAAACAAACCATAATCTCGCGACAGCGATTGCGCGGCATCTTACCGAAACAGAATGGCAATGCAATGGTTAATGTTAACGCAAACGTTATTGCCTGGTGGTCGGTGCGCAATGATCAAGGGGATCACCGTATGTCATCACGGCCGGGCTTGCACATCGCTATGCGGCGCGTAAAATAAGCCCGTTTTTTTCCTGAACAGAGAATATTATGAGCGATCCTTTTGTCAACCCCGACCATACCCTTGATGCTCTCGGACTGCGCTGTCCTGAGCCGGTAATGATGGTGCGGAAAACGGTGCGTGATATGCAGGATGGCGAGACGTTGCTGATCGTTGCTGACGACCCGGCCACCACGCGAGACATTCCGGGTTTTTGTCGTTTTATGGAGCACAGGCTGCTGGCTCAGGCAACGGAAACCCCGCCTTACCGATATCTGGTAAAAAAAGGACTCTGAGCCATTTTGCCAGCAGCATTGAACCCTTATCTGCAGCGAAGTCAGCGCCGGATAAGGGCGTTATGAATTATCAGGATTATTTTATTTTAAGGCGTTAATTTTCGTCGAGAGCAGCAGCGCATAGCTGGTGCATCCCACGGCCAGCAGAACTTCAAATGCCAGATAACCCCACAGGGGCGTTGATGAGAAGGCATGAATTATCGCCTGTACGCCTACGACGGCTCCGCCAATAAACAACCAGCGTTGTAAGCGTAGCATTTTTTTTAACGTTTGATTTTCATCCGTGATGCTTTTATTCATTTTCTCTCCGTTATTCAGTGTTGTTGTCGTTAATTTTATGGTTTAACAGGCGCAGGGCGTTAGCGGTCACTAATGCAGTTGCTCCCGAATCGGCCAGAACGGCTAACCACAGCCCGCTGATTCCCAGTAGGGTTGTTACCAGAAACACGCCTTTTAACGTCAGCGCTAATGCGATGTTTTGCCGTATATTCGCCAGGGTTGTGCGCGAAAGACGGACCATCATGGTCAGCCCGGTAAGGCGATCGCCAGTCAGGGCGATATCGGCTGTCTCAAGTGCAACATCGCTACCGCTGCCCATTGCTATGCCAACGGTCGCGGCTTTCATCGCCGGTGCGTCATTAATGCCATCTCCCACCATGGCCAGCGGGGACTGCTGGTTAAGCGCACGAACTGCCGTGACTTTATCAGCGGGCAATAAACCCGCACGAAATTCAATATCCAGTGTTTTTGCCATGGTCGCGGCGGCCAGAGGATTATCCCCGGTCAGCATCACCGTTTGTAAGCCGAGTTTGCGCAATGCCTGCAGAGTAGCCACGGCTTCTTCTCGTAGCGTATCGCGCAGGGCTATCAGGGCGACAGGTTGTTCATCCTGCAACATCACCACAACGGTATGGCCAGCTTCTTCCAGTTTTTCAATTTGTGCCAGCAGCGCCGCGTCAAGGCTGTTTTCCGGCATGCTTGCGGGCCTGGAGATCCTGAGTTTGTGACCACTTACATCTGATTCAACCCCGCTGCCCGCGTGCGTTATCTGTTTATCTGTTGATAAAATGGGCAGATTGCGGCTTTCAGCCAGTGCAACAATGGCCTTTGCCAGAGGGTGTGAAGATCCCCGTTCAACTGTAGCCGCTTTGGCTAACAGAACGGCTTCGGGTGCGCCATTCAGGCTGACAATCGTCATCACCCTAGGCTTCCCTTCCGTCAGTGTACCTGTTTTATCAAAAGCCAGCGTTTTTATTGTATTAAGTCGTTCAAGGGCAGCGCCGCCTTTGATAAGCACACCCTGGCGTGACGCGGCAGCCAGGGCTGACGTTATTGCTGCTGGCGTGGAAATAACCAGTGCGCATGGACATCCAATCAGCAGCAGCGTCAGGCCCTTATACAACCACGGTTGCCATTCACCCGTGAAAAGTAATGGCGGTATTACGGCGACCAATATTGCCATAGCCATAATGAATGGCGTGTAAATACGGCTAAACTGATCGATAAAACGTTCAATCGGCGCACGATGTGATTCTGCATCTTCAATCAGCTGCAGGATGCGATCGATTGCGCTCTCTCCCGGTTGAGAAACCACCTCAAGCCTGACTAACCGATCAACGCTCAGGCTGCCTGCGGCAACCACTTCGCCTGGCTGACGTTCAACCGGCATGGGCTCACCGGTCAGCGCGCTTTCATCAAAACCCGCTGTGGCGTTGAGCAGGCGGGCGTCAGCGGGCAAACGGGCCCCGGCAGTAACCTCGATAATATCGCCGGGATGCAGTGCGCTCAGGGGGATAAGTTCACGCACGTTTCCATTAATGCGACAGGCCTTTTCCGGTTGCAGTGCCATCAGTGCAGTAACTCCCCGGCGTGCGCGATCAGCAGCGAAAGACTCCAGCCGCTCACCCAACTTAAAAAGGAGGATAACCATCGCAGCTTCGGCGGCAGCGTCAACAAAGAGCGCACCGACGGCTGCAACGGTCATCAGTGTTTCAATGGCAAAAGGTGTTCCGCCTTTGATCAGGCGCAGGGCGCGGTGCGCGATCGGCCAGACACCCATTAGCGTGGTCAGGAGAAAGGCCGCTTTTCCTGCTGGTGGGGAAAACTGCTGAAGCACTGTGCTGCCCGCCATTAGCACGATGAGCACCATCAGCAAACGATTGTCCTGCCAGAAAGGTTTTTTTTGCTGAGTGATTCGGTTTTCGTCAGTACGCGTCAGGGTAAATCCGGTGGCTTCAACCGCCAGTTCAACCTGCTGTTGAACGTCCTCTGTTGCACTGACCACCAGTCTTTGGGTGGCAAACAGCACTTTTGCCTGTATCACCGCGGGCATCTGACTCAGGACATGCTCTATTTTTCGTGCGCATGCCGGGCAGTCCATTCCGCTGATTTGCCAGCGCCAGGCTGATCGTTCTCTTCCAGGCGCAGGTTGTTCAGCGGTTTGGCCGACACTGTTGCAATAAGCATCGCCACAGCACGGGCTGTTTTCGCCGGACGCAGCGATAGCGATGGATTTTCTGATAACGGGAGGAGATTGACTTTGCGAATGCGGATGGCACAGCCTGTGCGTGCCTCCATTCTGATAATTTGAAGAATGTTGCTTCATAAAGCCTCCTGATAACGCAGAGGGGAAATACTCCCACCTGCGTTATCTTACACTCTGGAGTCAACTCCAGAGTCAAGGCTTTTTCAGTAATTACAGATAGAGTGCACGTACCATCATAAAATGACCGGCAAAATAGCAGGCAGCGATGATTGCACTGTCTGACGGAAAGCGGCGACGATAGTGCGTGATGTACCAGATAACATTTGCCAGCAACAGCAGTATGGTTCCTGACATCAGCGAGAAGCTGTAAGCGTTTGGCCGGAAGAAATATTGTTCAGCGGCCAGCCATGTCATCAGTAATGTCATACCGATAAAGGTGCACACTGGCCAGCGTAGCTCCTCAAGCCTGTTCCACAGGGTGGCAATTAACAGGATGCCAACGACCAGCAACACCAGGGGCATTGGCCAGAAGAAAGTCAGCGTCATATGGCTGACAAAATAGATCGTATACAAAAGGTGTGAGAGGAAGAAAGCACCAATGGCGTAAAGCATACGGCGATTTGGCAACAGCGTCAGCGCATCGCCAATCAGCGTTGCCAGCAAACCAAACAGAATCAGGTAGTCGGTTGTGTTCGGTACCGGAGCCTGCCAGGCCCAGGCCACCAGCAGCAGTAAGGTGACAGGTTTGAACACCCAGCGTTGCCATTGAGGCCCACGGTAGGTGGCATCCACATACAGCCAGCCGGAAAAAAGTACCGCCAGAAACGACCAAATCATAATCTGTCCCTTTGTTTTCGATGCAGAATTTCTCAATGAGTTTAGGCCAGACGGTGGCGAAGTGACAATCGGGTGCCTCTGAAAGCCGGTAATTCTTCACTGCCAAAAGGCAGGCTGTGCTACGCCCGCATTTATCTCAGACTGGAAACCAGAATTTTTCCGGATAAGCTCGCGGTGTAAAATGCGTAAAATCAGCACGCTTTATTTGAACAAATGTTAAGGGGAATGCATGAAGCCGCCATGATTGTTTCTTACTCTCCTTGCAGTGATTGCCGTACTGGCAACGCGCCAGTTGATCAAGCAGCGCCGCGAAATTGCCGTCAATGATGTTTCACCGACTCGCTCATTGCTGGTGGAAGTCAAAGCCCGAAGAGAAAAGCTGATATCCAGTCGTCGTTCCTGCCAGCGAGAAACGGTCCCGGTCGAAGAGATGCGCTATGAAGCCTGGTTTCACTCGCTTACTGGTGCCGGAGACTTTAAACTGGTCTTAATGCAGCGTGACTATCAACAAACCGATGAGGGCGCAAAAGGTAAACTGAAACTAAAAGGAACGCGTTTTATTTCCTTCAGCCCGATGGCGCAATAGAAAAGTCTGCCGAAAAAATGTCCGTAATCTCAGGTTTTTTCGGCTGACTTTTTGTCAGGAATTACTTTTTCGGCATATTTTTTTTCTGCCAGAGCAGCAGCTCGAACACGCCAAAAAAGAAAATTTTTGCCTGGGTCAGGCCGCTTAGTGTTGGCCCGGTTTTCGGCTGCGTTGCCCGCAAGAGTACCAGTTGCAAAGCGTGCATAATCACCATAAAAATTAATGCGACATCGACAAAATATTTCAGTGGCCTGGGAAAGGCGTGAACCAGATTTAACAGTAAGAATCCCCAAACGAACACCATCAATAACCTGCCCAGATTAATCAGCATGATTTTCTTCCTTCCCTCTCTGAAGCACGACGGGTATAGAGACGATAAGCGACCTGCCCGGCTATCTTTTCCCGATGCAGTTGCCAGTTTTCCGGCACCAATGGTGGGCCGTTTTCCACTTCACTTTCCACATAAATCAGCGCATCGGCAGTCAGCCATCCACCGGATTCAAGTAGCTGGATGGTCTGTTCCAGCATGCCCTGACGAAAGGGAGGATCGACAAACACCACGCCATGAGGTTGCCCCTCATGTGCCAGATATTGCAGGGTGTTGGTATTAATCACACTCCCTGTTTTGGCACCCAAAGTAGCCAGATTTTTCCCTAACTGCTGCGCAACGTGACGCTCCAGCTCCAACAGTGTTACCGAGGCGGCCTGGCGGGAAAGTGCTTCCAACCCGAGTGCGCCGCTTCCCGCAAAGCAATCAAGGCAGTGCGCACCCTGAATGTCCGGTGCCAGCCAGTTAAACAGGGTTTCACGCACGCGATCGGTGGTGGGCCGAAGTCCCGCGCTGTCGGGAACCGGGAGTTTTCTGCCGCGCCACAGGCCGCCAATAATACGAATTTGCCCTGGGCTACCATTGTGGTTTTTCTTTGTCATGCTGCTGAACTCTTCATAATTTGTTGCACAGTTTAACGCGCGTTCAGGACGCAGGAAACGTAAAAAGGGTGCTGTGTTGCGTCAGCAGTAAAGTGTTAGACTAGGGTATTAAGAAGATTTTCAGAGACCTGACCGTTTTTCCCCCGCGAGGAGTGTGGTTGCACCATGGCAAAGAATAAAAAACGTGGCTTTTTTTCCTGGCTGGGATTAGGGCGTGAAGAACCAACGTCCGAGGACGTAACGAAAGAGACGCCAGAAGACAAACAGCCAGCCGTTGATGAAGTGACTGATGACACCACGCCCGCCAGTCCTGAAGCCGGATCGCACAGCGATAGGTTGGAAGAAACCGCCGACCCGGACGCCGTTGGGCAGTCTGTGTACGGGGAACCCGATGCGTCAACGTTCGTCAACAAACAGGAATCAGCAGATGCAGTGGACGTCATTCAGCCCGAACTGCCAGCGCTGACGGCAGACACGGAAAAGAAAACCGAAATCACAATGTCACAGCATGCTGTTGAACCACAGCCAGCGCCGGAACCCCTCCTGCCACCCGAGGCGGATATTAGCGTGCCTGAACAGCGCGTTGAGGCACGAAATGACGCGGAAACCGGTGTTCCAACCAGCGGTGAACAGATAGATGTTAACGAGCCGGCTGCCGAAGAGAATAGCAGCACCGCCGAACAACAACGCCCCACCAAAGAGGGCTTTTTCGCCCGCCTCAAGGGTAGCCTGGTCAAGACTCGTCAGAATCTGGGTTCTGGATTTATTGGCTTATTTCGCGGTAAAAAAATCGATGACGATTTGTTTGAAGAGCTGGAAGAACAGCTGCTGATAGCGGATGTTGGCGTGGAAACAACCCGGCGGATTATCACCAGTCTGACTCAGCAAGCTAACCGTAAACAGCTACGAGATGCCGAAGCGCTATATGGTCTGCTGAAACAGGAAATGTCAGAGATCCTTGCAAAGGTTGAGTCCCCTCTGGATGTTGCAGGTGAAACGCCTTTTGTCATTCTTATGGTGGGTGTGAATGGTGTGGGTAAAACCACCACCATTGGTAAACTGGCCCGCCAGTATCAGGCAGAAGGAAAATCCGTTATGTTGGCGGCTGGTGATACCTTCCGCGCTGCGGCAGTAGAACAACTGCAGGTGTGGGGGCAGCGTAACGATATTCCGGTAGTCGCCCAGCATACCGGTGCAGACTCTGCCTCAGTTATTTTCGATGCCATTCAGGCCGCTAAAGCACGTCATGTTGATGTGCTGATTGCCGATACGGCAGGCCGATTGCAAAACAAATCGCATCTGATGGAAGAGTTGAAAAAAATCACTCGCGTGATGAAAAAGCTTGATGAACAGGCACCACACGAAGTCATGCTGACAATTGATGCCAGTACCGGACAAAATGCTATCAGCCAGACTAAGCTGTTCCATGAAGCCGTGGGGCTTACCGGGATTACCCTCACCAAGCTGGACGGTACGGCGAAAGGTGGCGTGATTTTCTCGGTTGCTGACCAGTTCGGCATTCCAATCCGCTACATCGGCGTGGGCGAGGGCATTGAAGACTTACGTTCATTTAAGGCTGATGATTTTATAGAGGCACTTTTTGCCCGAGAGGATTCATAAGGATGATTCGCTTTGAACAAGTCAGTAAGGCTTATCTCGGCGGTCGGCAAGCGCTTCAGGGGGTGGAGTTTCATCTGCAACCGGGGGAAATGGCGTTTCTGACCGGGCATTCCGGTGCAGGCAAAAGTACGCTGCTGAAACTTATTTGCGGTATCGAACGCCCCAACGCAGGGCGGATCTGGTTTGGCAGGCACGAAATCAGTCGTCTTAAAAACAGTGAAGTGCCTTTCCTGCGTCGCCAGATAGGGATGATTTTCCAGGAGCACCACCTGCTTATGGACCGCTCGGTTTACGATAACGTGGCCATTCCGTTGATTATCGCCGGTGCCAGTGTGGAAGATATTCGTCGACGGGTATCGGCTGCGCTGGACAAAGTCGGTCTGCTCGGCAAAGCGAAAAGCTTTCCTGTTCAGCTTTCCGGTGGTGAGCAGCAACGGGTTGGTATTGCGCGTGCGGTGGTCAACAAGCCTGCCGTAGTGCTGGCGGATGAGCCAACCGGTAACCTGGACGATGCGCTGTCTGAGGAAATTTTGCGTCTGTTTGAAGAATTCAACCGTGTTGGTGTCACGGTTTTAATGGCGACGCATGACTGCAGCCTGATCGCCCGGCGCAATTATCGCCTGATGACGCTCAATCAGGGACACCTGGATGGAGGCCTGCGTGGTTAACAAACGTAATAAATGGCCTTCGCCCCCAAAAGTAGCGAGACAAAAACAGCCTTCCAAAAGCAAAGCGTTGAAGGGGGGATGGCAGGAACAGTGGCGTTATGCTCTGCACGGGGCGCTGTCTGATATGTGGCGTCAGCCTCTTGCTACGCTGCTGACGGTCACTGTTATTGCCATTTCATTTACCTTACCGAGCATCTGTTTTATGGTCTGGAAAAACGTCAGCCAGGCCGCTGAACAATGGTATCCGGCACCTCAGCTAACGGTTTACCTGAGTAAAACGCTGGACGATGATGCGGCAGAGAATGTCGTTGCGCAGATTAAGAAAGAAGATGGTGTGGATAAAGTGAACTATCTCTCGCGGGAAGAGGCGATGGGGGAGTTTCGCAACTGGTCGGGCTTTGGTGGTGCAATGGATATGCTTGAGCAAAATCCACTGCCTGCCGTGGTTATTATTACGCCGAAGCTGAATTTTCAGAATTCTGACACCATGAATAATTTGCGTGAACGTGTAGCGAAAACGCAGGGCGTGGATGACGTGAAGATGGATGACAGCTGGTTTGGCCGTCTGGCGGCGTTGACCGGGCTGGTAGGGCGGATCGCCGCGATGATAGGCATATTAATGATAGTCGCGGTATTTTTGGTGATTGGTAACAGTGTGCGCCTCAGTATTTTTGCCCGTCGCGATACCATCAATGTGCAGAAACTGATTGGCGCGACGGACGGCTTTATCCTGCGGCCGTTCCTTTACGGCGGCGCCTTGCTGGGGTTTGCTGGTGCGTTACTGTCGCTGGTGCTGTCTGAAATATTGGTATTCCGTCTTGAATCCGTAGTGACACAGGTTGCCGCCGTGTTCGGGACAACCTTCAGCCTGCAAGGCCTGGCCTGGGATGAAAGCCTGCTGCTGCTGCTGATTTCTGCAATCATCGGCTGGATTGCCGCCTTGCTGGCAACCGTTCAGCATTTACGCCGATTTACGCCCGAGTAATCCTTTTTTTATCGTTTTTGTTATACTACTCTCCTGTTGCACGTTAATTGTGTAACAGGGGAATACTGTCTTCGTGTTACTTCCTTCGGAAAGATGTTTGCATTACCATGTCATGTATAAAATATTCATCATCGGTAATGAGCTTGTGGATAACTTTGAAGTCGAAATCAGCACAGATTGCTTTCACTTTCCTCCGCCATTGACGTAGTCTTACGGGTTATTCAAGGAAAGTCATAGCAGCATTGCTTAATACAGAGAGGGTTTGAATGACCAAAGAAATGCAAACTTTAGCTATTGCTCCTTTAGGCAACCTGGATTCTTACATCCGGGCGGCCAATGCTTGGCCAATGCTGACGGCAGAAGAGGAAAAAGCGCTGGCTGAACGGCTGCATTACCAGGGCGATCTGGAAGCAGCTAAGACGCTGATCCTGTCTCACCTGCGTTTTGTTGTTCATGTCGCTCGTAATTACTCCGGCTATGGCTTGCCGCAGGCCGATCTCATTCAGGAAGGCAACATCGGGTTGATGAAAGCCGTTCGTCGCTTTAACCCGGAAGTGGGCGTGCGTCTGGTTTCCTTTGCCGTTCACTGGATTAAAGCCGAGATCCACGAATACGTTCTGCGCAACTGGCGTATCGTTAAGGTTGCCACCACCAAAGCGCAACGTAAGCTGTTTTTTAACCTGCGCAAAGCCAAGCAGCGTCTGGGCTGGTTTAATCAGGACGAAGTGGAAATGGTTGCCCGCGAGCTGGGGGTGTCCAGCAAAGATGTGCTTGAGATGGAGTCGCGGATGGCTGCTCAGGACATGACCTTTGATCCTACGCCGGAAGAGGAAGGGGAAGGCCGCTCAATGGCACCTATGCTTTACCTGCAGGATAAATCTTCAGATTTTGCTGGCGGTATTGAAGAAGATAACTGGGAAAGCCATGCAGTGGATAAGCTGAGTGATGCGATGCGGGAGCTGGATGAGCGTAGCCAGGATATTATCCGCGCCCGCTGGCTGGACGATGACAATAAAATAACTCTACAGGAACTGGCTGATAAATATGGCGTCTCTGCCGAGCGCGTGCGTCAGCTTGAAAAGAACGCAATGAAAAAACTGCGTGTTGCGATTGAAGCCTGAGTCATCGTTATGAAACAGAAAGAGCAGCCACTGGCCGCCCTTTCTGTTTTCTGCTGCCACCTGGGTCGTGAGGGGATACACAGCGCAGCAGATCTGTCTTTCCACATGCTGCTTGCTAATCTTTTCGCCATTCCCATCCCCTCGCCAGCGTTTCAAACCCGCAGGAGCGCATAAATGCCGATGCCGCTTCCTGAGTATAAAAATCGTTGCTTGCTATCCGCCACTTCCTGATAGCGTTATTCTGTGCAAGCACCTCTTCAAGCAGGTATTTTCCTACTCCCCGACGTCGCGTCACCTCACGCACCATAAAATCGTGCATTTCTCCCTCGCCGTCTTTTACCGTGACCTTAACAGCAGCCAGCAGGCGGTCATTGAATTTCGCGGCATAAAGACGGTGCGCTTGATCAAGGTTGTCTTCAAGCATGTTGCAATTAACAGCAGGCCAGATTTTGGCCAGGTCCAGCCGATCCCGATCGGAGAAATGTTGCAATCTGATTATAGTAAGCTTCATGTACGGCACCGGACGACTGAGAAAGGCATATTGTAACGAATTTTACGCCAGACAGACTGGTATCTTTTTCGTACGAAAACAAAGCAATCTGTGTGTTGAAAAGTAAAAAATAAAGATAAACACTAACTGATCACCGATTAACCAGCATAATTGTCTGATAATAGACCTTGATCACCCGCGTTAATATCAGAGAATTATCCTGTGATAGACAGCGATTTTTCAATATGTCAGTTGATTTACAGAAGAAAATTCCTGTTTAATAACCTGAATTTTAAAGCCTTATTGCAAAAAACCGTATAAATTCTGCTAACCCTTTCTATCGAAAGCGTTTTCTGCGGAATACAGATAAAAGCAAGTACAAACATAACAGATGGGGTACTCAGGATGAAAATCAGTAAAGGTAGCGCGTTCCTGGCAGGTTGTGTGGCGATGGCGTTTAGTCATTTTGCAGCAGCTAAAGACATCAAAGTTGCCATTGTGGGCGCAATGTCAGGTCCGGTTGCACAGTACGGTGATATGGAATTTACCGGTGCAAGGCAAGCTATCGCAGATATCAATGCGAAAGGTGGTATTAATGGTGACAAACTGGTCGGTGTGGAATATGACGATGCCTGCGATCCAAAGCAGGCGGTCGCTGTGGCTAACAAAGTGATCAACGCTGGTATTCGCTACGTTATTGGTCACCTGTGCTCCTCTTCAACCCAGCCCGCATCTGACATATACGAAGACGAAGGCGTGCTGATGATCACGCCTGCCGCGACCAATACTAACCTGACCACGCGCGGCTATAAGTTAATCATGCGTACCACCGGCCTTGATTCCGATCAGGCACCGACCGCGGCGAAATACATTCTGAGTGAAATCAAACCGCATCGCATCGCGGTGATTCATGACAAGCAGCAATATGGAGAAGGTCTGGCGCGTTCCGTACAGGACAGCCTGAAAAAATCCGGTGGCAACGTGGTGATGTTTGAAGGCATCACTGCAGGTGACAAAGATTTCTCCACGCTGGTGGCGCGCCTGAAGAAAGAAAATATCGACTTCGTCTATTTTGGTGGCTACTACCCGGAAATGGGACAGATCCTGCGCCAGTCTCGTGCTGCTGGTTTGAAAACCCAGTTTATGGGGCCGGAGGGCGTGGGTAATTCCTCCTTATCCAATATTGCGGGTGCGGCTTCTGAAGGTATGCTGGTTACGCTGCCGAAGCGCTACGATCAGGTTCCTGCAAACAAATCCATTGTTGATGCACTGAAAGCGAGGAAGCAGGACTCCACAGGGCCGTTTGTCTGGACCACCTATGCCGCATTACAGGCGTTGACCACCGGAATGGAACGCAGCAAAAGCGTTGAACCGGCAGATATTGCTAAAAACCTGAGAGAAGGCGCAGCGATGCCAACGGTGATGGGCGATCTGAGCTGGGATGCGAAAGGTGACCTTAAAGGTTTTGAATTTGGCATCTTTAAATGGCATGCCGATGGTTCTTCTTCCATAGTGAAGTAAATATAACCCGTCAGGGCGGCGTTCACGTCGCCCGTTTTGTCATGGGGCAGCCATTGATTATATGGTTATCCATTGGATGTTAATCCGATTTATATCAACATGTTATTTATCGCCAGGGTGGCAAGAAGTAAGGTATCAGGTATGTCCGAGCAGTTTCTCTATTTTCTGCAACAAATGTTCAACGGCGTGACGTTGGGCAGCACTTACGCGCTTATCGCCATCGGCTACACCATGGTGTACGGTATTATCGGCATGATCAACTTCGCCCACGGCGAGGTATACATGATCAGCAGCTACGTTTCCTTTATCGTGATTGCCGCGTTAATGATGATGGGCATTGATGTCAGCTGGATGCTGATTGGCACCGGATTTATTGCCGCCATCGTCATTGCCAGCGCATACGGCTGGAGCATTGAGCGCGTCGCTTACAAGCCCGCCCGCTCATCCAAGCGTCTTATTGCGCTGATTTCCGCTATAGGCATGTCAATTTTTCTGCAAAACTATGTCAGCCTGACGCAGGGCTCGCGAGACCTTGCTCTTCCCAGCCTGATCACCGGACGCTGGACGCTGGCCACCGCCAATGGCTTTGCCGCCACGATTTCCACCATGCAGATTGTTATCTGGGTGGTGACGTTCATTGCTATGCTGGCGCTGACCTTATTTATCCGTTATTCGCGCATGGGCCGTGCCTGTCGTGCCTGTGCTGAAGACCTGAAAATGGCCAGCCTGTTGGGTATCAACACTGACCGCGTTATCTCACTGACCTTTGTCATTGGTGCCGCGATGGCGGCGGTCGCGGGCGTACTGCTCGGTCAGTTCTATGGCGTTATCAATCCTTATATTGGCTTTATGGCCGGGATGAAGGCTTTTACCGCCGCGGTATTGGGCGGTATCGGCAGTATTCCAGGGGCGATGCTGGGTGGGTTGATCCTAGGTATTGCCGAAGCACTGACCTCGGCTTATTTGAGCACTGAATACAAAGATGTGGTCTCTTTTGCGCTGTTGATCGTGGTACTGCTGGTTATGCCAACCGGTATTCTGGGGCGTCCGGAGGTTGAGAAAGTATGAAACAGCTCAACCTGCTCAACGCTGTGGCATCTTCGCTGATGCTGTTGATACTGTCAGCGTTTTTTATGGGAATGCGCCTGGGTCTCGATGGGACACAGCTGGTGGTTCATAGCGCCGATAGCGTGCGCTGGAACTGGATTGCCGGCGGCTGTGCCGTGGTGTTTGTCTTCCAGCTGCTGCGGCCTTTATTGCAGCGCTGCCTGAAAAATATCTCCGGCCCGACAGTGATCTTACCGGGCATTGATGGCTCGACGGTAAAACAAAAACTGCTCATTCTGGCATTAATTATCGCAGCGGCGGTCTGGCCTTTCCTGGTTTCACGCGGCACCGTTGATATTGCCACGCTGACCTTAATCTACGTGATGCTGGGCCTTGGCCTGAACGTTGTGGTTGGCCTTTCCGGCCTTCTGGTACTGGGCTACGGCGGATTTTATGCCATTGGCGCTTACACCTTTGCCCTGCTGAACCATTACTATGGCCTGGGTTTTTGGACGTGTTTGCCACTGGCAGGTCTGGTGACGGCGCTGTTTGGTCTGTTGCTGGGTTTTCCGGTTCTGCGCCTGCGTGGCGACTACCTGGCGATAGTCACGCTGGGCTTTGGTGAAATCGTTCGTATCCTGCTGCTGAATAATACCGATATCACCGGAGGCCCAAATGGTATCAGCCAGATCCCGAAACCGTCGTTGTTCGGTCTGGAGTTCAACCGTAGCGTGCGCGACGGCGGCTGGGACACCGTCAGCAACTTCTTTGGTCTGGCTTACAACCCCAGCGACCGCATTATTTTCCTTTATATGGTGGCGTTGCTGTTAGTGGTGACCACCCTGTTCGTGATTAATCGCCTGCTGCGAATGCCGTTGGGGCGTGCGTGGGAAGCATTGCGTGAAGATGAGATCGCCTGCTGTTCCCTTGGTCTCAGCCCAACCCGAATTAAGCTGACGGCATTCACCATCAGCGCCTCTTTTGCGGGGTTTGCTGGCTGTCTGTTTGCTGCGCGTCAGGGCTTTGTCAGCCCGGAATCGTTCACCTTTGTCGAGTCCGCTTTTGTACTGGCGATCGTTGTGTTGGGTGGTATGGGTTCGCAGTTTGCCGTCATCCTCGCGGCGATCCTGTTAGTTGTTTCTCGTGAACTGATGCGTGACCTGAACGAATACAGCATGCTGGTGCTGGGCGCGCTAATGGTACTGATGATGATCTGGCGGCCGCAGGGCTTATTGCCAATGAAACGCCCACATCTGAAGTTAAAAAACGTGGAAAAAGGAGAGCAGCCATGACCCAGCCTTTACTGGCCGTAAATGGCCTGATGATGCGCTTTGGCGGCCTGCTCGCCGTAAATAATATTGAGCTGGAATTAAGAGAGCGGGAAATTGTTTCGCTGATTGGCCCAAACGGTGCGGGCAAAACCACGGTCTTTAACTGCCTGACGGGCTTTTACCGTCCAACCGGCGGCAGCATCACCTTGCGCGGCAGGGAACTGGCCGGTTTGCCGGGCCAAAAGATTGCGCGCATGGGTATTGTGCGTACTTTCCAGCATGTTCGTCTGTTTCGTGAAATGACGGTGATTGAGAACCTGCTGGTTGCGCAGCATCAACACCTGAGAAGCGGTGTATTTGCCGGACTGCTAAAAACGCCCGGCTTTCGCAAAGCAGAAAGCGAAGCGCTCGAACGGGCCTCGGGCTGGTTACAGCGCGTTGGCCTGCTGGAGCTGGCTAACCGTCAGGCGGGAAACCTGGCCTATGGTCAACAGCGTCGGCTGGAAATCGCCCGCTGTATGGTCACGCGCCCGTCGATTCTGATGCTGGATGAACCCGCAGCGGGACTCAACCCGAAAGAGACGCATGAGCTGGATGAGTTAATCGCTGAACTCAGAGACGAACACAACGTCTCGGTATTGCTAATTGAGCACGATATGAAACTGGTGATGGGCATTTCCAACCGCATCTATGTGGTCAATCAGGGGGCCCCGCTGGCGCATGGCACGCCGGAGGCAGTCCGCAATAATCCGGATGTGATCCGGGCGTATTTAGGAGAAGCGTAAGATGAACACTATGCTTTCTCTACAAAACGTTAGCGCTCACTACGGTAAAATTCAGGCGCTGCACAACGTCAGTCTGCATATTAATCAGGGTGAAATTGTCACGCTGATCGGTGCTAACGGGGCAGGAAAAACTACCATCCTTGGGACACTGTGCGGTGAACCCCATGCTACGGAAGGCCGTATCTGCTTCGATAGTAAAGAGATCACCGACTGGCAGACGGCGCGCATTATGCGTGAAGCGATTGCTATCGTACCGGAAGGACGACGGGTATTTTCCCGCATGACGGTAGAAGAGAATCTGGCGATGGGCGGCTTCTTTGCCGATCGCCAGCAATACCAAAGCCGTATTAAACGCGCCTATGAGCTGTTCCCGCGTCTTTACGAACGTCGGGTGCAGCGTGCCGGAACTATGTCCGGCGGCGAGCAGCAGATGCTGGCGATTGGCCGGGCGTTGATGAGTCAGCCTCGCCTGTTGTTGCTGGATGAACCCTCGCTCGGACTGGCACCCATCATCATCCAGCAGATTTTCGACACCATTGAGCAGCTGCGACAGGAAGGCATGACCATATTCCTCGTTGAGCAGAATGCTAATCAGGCACTGAAACTCGCTGATCGTGGCTACGTGCTGGAAAACGGTCATGTGGTGTTGGAAGACAGTGGCGACGCGCTGCTGGCTAATGAAGCAGTGCGCAGCGCATATCTGGGGGGATAGACTTTTTGTACCCGGCACCAGTTTGCTGGCACCGGGCGGCAATCCTCCCCGGTGTGAAAACCAAATTCATATCCGTCATATCGTCCCTGCGGCACAGACAAAACGCAGGGCGATATTAAATCGAAAATAAATAAGTGGTGGCAACGACAAAGATTAAGCATTGTCGTCCGTATCCTGCCCCTATAGTGGTAAACATGCTTTCAGTGCTTATCGGGCAAACTCGACAGTATGGTCGCCTGGTGGACAGTCTCAATTTCAATGACGCCACTATCTGTTGAGCGTGTTTTAACAAAAAATAAGTAAACGAAGTGACACTATTGATCCCAACGAGTAAAAACCTGCCGTCGCCGGATTAACATCCACAGGAAGAAATGTTTGGCTAATGATAAATACATGCTTGTGACGAAGATATTAATCAGGAAGCCTGTGGCAGCGTCAATTACCGGGCACGGTAGTTCAGTCAATTCGGACATGAAGTTAAACAAATCAGTCCGCAGTATGTGGCTCCCTTCAGAATGGGAAGTAAAAATGATGCCATCGCTATCGTTGAAGCTGACAGCCGTCCAGGAATGCGTTATGTACCGAAAAAAGCGTTGAGCAGCAGGATATTCAGTGTCTGCACCGGGTTCGCCAGCGACTGACGAAAAATAGAACGTCCCTCATCAACCAGGTAAGAAGGCTGGGCCTGAAATACGGTATTGCCATCCCGGAAGGCGCACATAAAGTTATGAACTGTCTGCCTGATTATCTGGAAGATGCAGAAAATGAACTGACGACACTTAGAGCCTGTCTCAACAGGGCGTTATTCCATACGATAAGACCACAGGCAAAATGCAACAGGGTCCCGTCATTCTCAGACGTCTTTTCCCGTCGGGTCAGGGGGCGGCGAAACCGGTTCATCCGGCTGTGCCTCCTCCCGACGACCCGGCGACGGACCATGAAGTTCGTGGTTTTACTGGCATCTCATTCCTCTTTACGGGGCGGGATATCAGGCTTGTCACGACGGCTCAACTGCTCTGTTTTGCCCGAGCGCTTCGTCGCCTTTGCCCGGGCAGAGTCCGGGTTTTTGCACCTGACGCCCCGTCTGAAGAGCATCAGGTGTATCCGCAACCAGTCTGATATCATGGGTGTTCGCCGCTGCAACGACCCGTGAAAGAGGAAGCCCGCTGGCATCTGTCATCAGACTGCGCTTTACGCCCTGTTTCCCTCTGTCCGTGGGGTTGCGGCCAGTTTTTTTGTCCCTGACAGCGGTGATGTGGTCATGCAGCCATCTGTTGATAACCATGACCAGTCAGTGCCGTCCGGATGTTCGCAGGCAGGCCGTTCTGCCAGAAGCGTTCAAACACCCCGGCATCCCGCCCCTCCTGAAATCGTCGGTGGGCAGAGCCTGACGAGCAGCGCTCTGTGGCATTGAGGGCATTCCACTGGCAACCCGTTCTGAGTACAAAGAAAACAGCGTTCATTGCAGCGCGATTATCAACCCGCCGACGATGCGTACCCGGCGGATGCTGAGTTTTATGTTCCGGGATGGGAGGTGCCATTTTCTCCCAAAGTTGAACGCTGATTTGCCACTTGCTGCCCGCCATTCTTCGCCCTCAGAAATTGCCATTTTTTAGTATCTGGCAATCCCTTCTGGGATAGGTTTTAAGCCGCCATCTATTCCACGAGATGCTGCATGAACTGTGCAGAGCAGTCAGCAAAATCAGAATACCGTCAGGCTGCAAAGAATACCGGGTATCGGGCTACTGGGGTCATCAGCGCTGACCGTGTCGCTGGGTGACAGCAGTGATTTTCAAAATGGTCGACACTTTGCGAGTGACCTGGGCCTGCTCCCGAAGGAGCACCATAGCGGCGGAAAGGTCAAACTCATGGGAATCACGAAATGTGGGGACAGTTACCTGCGAGGGTTACTTATCCATGGTGCCCGTTCAGTGGTTTGTCGCGTTATAAACCTGCCTGATGAACGTTGTCGCGGCCTGCAACGCTGTCTGAAGGGAATAGTCATCCTAAGTGGCGTGAATAAAGCAGTTGTGGCCCTGACGAACAAAGATGCACGAATGGCATGGGTGTTAGTGAATCAGAAAACAGTGTATATACCGAAGCGATATACACTTTATCATCTAAAATTAAATGGTTGATGTACTGACAGGTAGAGCCAGCTCTCTGTGAGCCTGGCAAATAGCTGTGCTGTAACAAGCCATGGCGTTAATGGGGCCAGAGAGTACTGATGTTCATCAGGGCTCACGAAGCCGGATATATGTTTGTGGCTACATTGTCAGGAAAGTAGGCTTTATGCCTCCTTTTTTATCATTCAGAGTTATTGATATATGTAGATTTTAAATCATCAATGTCCACATTGTGACCACGCACAAAAAACAAACCCCCTGCAATTGCGCTTGTTTTCGGTTTACTGGACGGCGTGCTTAGCCATGACGGGACGCGGCTGACGCTGACGGATGATTTCGCCATGCCGTTACCGGTCATCAGGGCTGACTGGGCGGGCAGGACGTTGACCCTGGGGGGGCGCCCGGGAGCATATTAAGCTGTCCAGCCAACATACAGGCGGGTTGCCGCTGGTGGTGGAAACGCTGGAGCGGCCTGGTGCGGACAACCTGGCTCATGGCAGATGGAGCGACAATCGTATGGTGGTGCGCCTGCCGCATGTTGAATGCCCGGATCCGGGCGGGACCCTTTGGCTGCATCTGCCGACCGACGCGCGACACTTTTTCGATACGCAAAACGGGCAACGTCTTGAATGAATGAAAAAATCTGGCCATATCCTGCCATTGTCGCCCATCGTGGTGGTGGTAAGCTCGTCCCGAAAATACGCTGGCCGGTATCGATACCGGTGCAAAATTTGGGCATAAGATGGTGGAATTTGACGTCAAGCTGTCGCAGGATGGCGAGATCTTTCTGCTTCATGACGACACGCTGGGCAGAACCAGTAACGGCAGGGGTGTTGCCGGTGAGCAGCCGTGGGAAAAACTGTTGCAGCTGGATGTCGGCAGCTGGTACAGCGCCGATTTTGCCCATGAGCGTCTGCCGCTGCTTTCCCAGGTAGCCGAACGCTGTGCGCGCTATCAGATGATGGCGAATATTGAGATTAAGTCCTCTGACGGGCTGGAGGCGGAAACCGGCCACGCGCTGGCGCTGGCGGCCCGCCAGCTCTGGTATGGCCAAACGGCTCCGCTGCTTTCTTCCTTCTCTTTTACCGGGCTGGAGGCGGCGATGCAGGCTGCGCCTGAGCTGCCACGCGGGATGCTGCTGCATGAATGGCGCGACAACTGGCGCGAGATAACCGAAAAGCTGGCATGCGTCTCGGTTCACTTTAACCATAAAATCCTGAGCCGCAGACGGATTAACGAGGTGAAAGCCGCCGGGCTGCGGATGCTGGTATACACGGTCAATACGCCGGAACGCGCGTGTGAGCTGCTGGAGCGGGGGGTGGATGCAATCTGTACCGATCGCATCGATTTGCTGCCGCCTGAATTTGCAGCCGGACTAACTATGCGTTCCTGATTGTGTTTCACCTTGTATCAGGTGCTGCGCATGACTGGCATGGAATCGAGGTATACCAGAGTCCTGTATAAACGGGTTGATTTGTAACCCGTTTGGTCAGGTTGAGCGGTATTCGGAACCGTTATTTAGGGTATCGTCCTTCCGTGGACGGTGATGAAAAAGGGCGCATTGCCCCGCTTTGCTTATTGTGCGGTACTGTTTTGCTGCACCGGAGGCTGATTGCTGCTGCCCGGCTGCGATTTGATGACGCGCTGTGCGGCGCTGTCCCGCTGTTCCTGCAATTTACGTTGTAGATCCTGACTTTGGCGCTGTTGATCCTGCTGCAATTTAAGCTGCTGTTGTGATTGCGGGTTCAGCATATGCTGCTGTACCCGTTGGGTGCTGGGGTTATAAACCGGCTGGCCTGAGTCATTACTGTTATTCAGCATATTGGCGACGCCGCTTAACGGTGCCAGTGCGGCAAAAACAAGTAACCATTTCATCATCTGTTCTCCTTCTGCAGTTGAGACAGTTTATGCAAATCTCTGTGTGATAAATCTACCTGTTATCTGAATTTGCGGCGTGACGTATTCCTCGCATCGGTCTTTATTCATTTATACAAATGCAAATAAGAATCAGTGGCGGTCAAGTCGCAGAATAATACAGGCAGATTCATCGCTATCGCCGTTAATTAAATGGCGCTTAATTAAAAATTATCTCTGATAAAAAGGGCAGAAACAAACCGTTGCCAGCAGCGTGTGATTCGCCGAAGTTTGCATATTAACCAATTGTAATAAATCGTGATTTTCCCCGATGTTATTGAACCAGTAACGGGCGTTTTCTCTGCCCGTCGTTGGTGCGGATTTCGGTGTTGCTCGCCCGGTGAGCCATTGCGATATTTTTTACTGGAACCCACTCGCCAACAAAGACACCCACACTGAAGATAAAACTGGAGAGAGAGTCTATGAAAAACGCATTTGATCGCCTGATTGACGGTTTAGTTCAGGATTACGGCGTACCGCCGTTTAGTGAAAAAACGCATGATGACGAGGTGTATTGCTTCACCTTCGAAAACAATATTTCGATCAAAGTTTATCAGGACGATACCCGGTGGGTTTATTTCCTTGCTGAACTTGGCACCTGCCCTGATTTAAAAAAAGAGGCATTAACAGAATTACTTTCCCTCAATCAGTTCAGCGTCAGAAAACCTTTTCTGACGCTGGGAATCAATGAGGAAAATATCGGTGTCCTCCACACCAGAGTGCCATTAATCGAAGTTGATAATGTTGAAATGAGGAGGATTTTCGAAAATACAGTGAAAACAGCCAGCGGTATTAAAAAACAGTTTAACTTTCAGAATAAGGAATTAAGCAATGGGTAACGTATGCGGCTCTTCCGGATCTCATTATGTTTACAGTCCACAGTCGAGCCGCTATGGTTCGGGCAACTCAACGCCAGCACGCAATAGCTCTGCTCAGTCAACGCCAGTGCGGCATACGCCCTCGCATTCAAGGGCTTCAGGCAGCGGTGGTGGTGAAAGCCTGATCTCTTTTTACCAGCTTTCCCCCACGGAAAGGAAAAAGTTTCTTAAAGATCATGACGCAATGAAACGATTCAGACTGACTCCAGATACGCCGATTTACAGAACGATGCGCCTGACTACGTGGACGAAGATGGAATGATGGCGGGTAACCCTTATTCTGGCGCACTTATTTCATATGCACGAAGAATTGACTAGACCCTGTAAATAATTCTGTGTATCCGCCACCATATTAAAGGTGATCGCTCAGGCGGTCGCTGAACCCGATAATAAAGTGTACTAGCTCAGACCTGATCTGACAGTTACCGGTTATTTATACAGGTGTCTGTCAGATTACATCCGGTTCAGATCCTTTTCTGCCCAGACCCGTTTTCCATCAAGTAACGTGGCCACTGGCGTTCGCCCGCAGCACATTTTTCCCTGATGAGTTCGCTCATTATTGTCATGCCACAACCCGTTGTCCAGATCTGCCTGCAGGCTCTCCAGGTCCCCATATCACTTCTTGCGAAACGTAACCTGATAAAAATCCTGCAAAATCGTTTTATGGAAGCGCTCGCAGATGCCGTTCGTCTGCGGAGACATCGCCTTCGTTTTCGTATGGTCGATATCGTTGATGGCCAGATACAACTGGTAATCATGCTGCTCCACCTTACCACAGTACTCCGTTCCCCTGTCGGTCAGTCTTCTCAGCATCGGCAGTCCCTGAGCCTCACAGAACGGCAGTACGCGATCATTTAGCAGGCCGGCGGCGGTGTTCGGCGTTTTACTCGTATACCGCTTGCAGTGCGCCACTTTCGGGTACGTATCCACGAACGTCTGCAGGCAGATACGGCCCACACCGTTCAGATCGCCAGCACAGAAGGTGTCCTGCGACCCGGGATAGCCCGGGTGAGCGGTCTCGATTTTGCCGCTGGCCTCATCATCATGCGCCTTTTTCTCCAGCGCGGCGATTGGGGCACCGGTAAGCACGATGGCTTCTCTGGCGAGCTTTTCCTCTGGTGCCTTCAGGCGTTTACGGAAGTTCTCCAGGTCGTGTCGTTGCCAGATGGCGCGCACGCCGCTGCCGGAGGTAAACACGCTTTTTTACGCAGCTCATCACTGGTCCGGTGCTGCCCGGGGGCCGGGAACTCAACGGCATATTCAACAACCGCGCGTTCAGTGGCTTCGTCGGCGCGGTTCTTCAGGTTGGGAACCCGGCGGTTCTGGTTAACCAGCGCGTCAATGCCGCCTTCTTCGTCAGCTCCTGATAACGGTAGAAGGTGTCGCGTGACACGCCCGTGCTCTTGCAGTCTGTTGAGACGTTACCGGGTTATTCGGCGAGATTGAGCAGGCCGGCTTTGTGTTTGATGATGGGATTGTGAGTATGGAGCATGAGGGTGACCTCGCGTTTTGTATAAGGATTCGACACCCATATCAGAACCGGTAACCCCCAACCTTGCAGGGTCCGGTGTCAGATCAAGTCGCGACTAATACAAATAAAGCGACTCACCGCCAGCCGCCAGTTCTGAACCGGTATACTCCATTTTTTCGAAGCATCCCTGTTCGCCAGATAAATAACTTTTCGCACCGGGTCATCTGTCGGGAATACTTTTCGTTTCTTTATCGCCTGACGGATCACGCTGTGCAGCGATTCGATGGCATTGGTGGTGTAGAGGGCTTTGCGGATATCAGGCGGATAACCGAAGAACGTATTGAGGTTTTCCCGGGGCGCCCGCCAGCTTTTGCTGATTTTATCGTCCCGGACACCCGCGAACTTATCCAGCGCCGCTTCCTCTGTGGAAGCCTGATGCACCCTTTCAGCCCGCGGGTAACGGCTTTGTAATCCTTCCACGACATGTATTTCAGGCTGTTGCGCACCATATGGATGATGCACAGCTGGATATGGGCTGCGGACAGACGCGGTTGATGGCATCCGGGAAGCCCTTCAGGCCGCCCACGCAGGCAATCAGGCTGTCCTGAAGCCCACAGTTCTTAAGCTCCGTCAGCACACTGAGCCAGAACTTTGCCCCTTCGTTTTCTGCCAGCCAGATGTCCAACAGCTCTTTCTGGCCTGCCGTCTTAATACCCGGCACAAGGAAGACGGCCTTGTTAATCACACTGTCGCTGTGACGAGCTTTTACCACGATACAGTCAGGGTAAACAATGGATACAATGCATCCGGCGGACGATTCTGCCATGCAGTGACCTGCTCTTTAACCGCGTCGGTGACTTGTGATATCAGTGTGGGCGAGACGTCGGCGTCATACATTTCTTTGAAGGTGGCAACGATTTCCCGTGTGGTCATGCCTTTTGCGTAGAGGGATAAAATCTGGCTGTCCATCTGCGTAATGCGTGTCTGATTTTTCTTTATCAGTTGAGGTTAGAAAGTGCTTTCGCGGTCGCGTGGGGTCTGAATTTCAATCTCACCGTCATCACTGAGCAGGGTTTTGGAAGAGTAGCCATTGCGGGTATTGGAGCCTGCTTTGGGCGCATTCTTCTCGTGTCCGGTGTGGTCAGTCAGTTCAGCATTAAGGGCAGTTTCAACGGTGAGCCTGGTGAGCATACGGGAAAACGGGTTAAGTTCGGCTTCGGTTTTCAGTCCCTTAGCCAGTTAAGCCGCGAGGGCTTTGAGTTTCTTTTCGTCCATAATTTGCCTGTCTCCTTTAGCGGAGTGAAGATATCAAAAACAGGTAGGTACACAATTTAAATTACAGTCTCGAAAAGCGGGTAGCTTGCCAGGTTTCAACAACAACGCGAGATCTTCCATTCAGTTTATCCAACTGCCCCTGATATCTATAATCATGAGTAAAAGTGAGTAGTTTGCTACTATATAAAATTCATGACCTTATGCTCTAACCTGTTTATTTTAGTCTGTTCCATTGGGTGTTCGGTAGACCACTGGTTGTTATCCCTGCTCTTTCTGAATGGCCGTTACAGCTTATATCAGCGGAGGGAAAGAGATCGATCCGGCGCAATGACGCTGACATAAGCTGTATGGCATGTCTGCAAGATTTTGGCTGCTTCCCGCTTAAAATTCCGTTTCCCTGTTTTTACTTTTTCAATCGTGCTCACTTTCAGGGATATGCCGCACCAGTCGATAATTATCCTCTCATAATCCTCCCGCTCAGTCGTTGCAACCTTCCGGCTGTGCCTGTTCGTTAACGTTAGTTTGTCAGGACCCGGATATAACGCGCAGCCATTACACAAACTTATTATCCGCAGGCACTGTTGAGGCTGGCGTGACCGTCCTGTTGCACTGTAAGACATAATGACCTGTTCTTTTCTGATTACCGCGCTGTATTACGTCGTGCTCAACTGCCATTTGTCCTGTGGCTGTCCCTGTCTTTAAAGAAGATCGACCAGATTGCGGGTGGACAATTTCTCCTTGTTTTGCGTTATATGAATTTGTTCTGGCTGACATCTGTTTTCTTGTTTATATTTCATTCACGCTGATAAACATTAACTAAACGTAAATGACATGTTCGCAGCCTCTGGCGTAAAGGCTGCGGGTGCCGATTGCAATCATTTTCTGAGTGAACGACCAGTGCCTGTAATCAGTCAGATTCAGGGCATAACATGGAGGTTAAAATGACAGGGAAGATAGTACGAATTGCCACGCCATTGATGGCAGGATTGTTTTTCTGGCAGGCCGCGGGGGCAGCCCCTGTGCCTTACGGTCTGGGTGCTGATACCTTTCATCCGATGAAGGAGCCGCATGGAATGGTGGCATCGGTTGATGCCACCGCTACGCAGGTCGGTGTGGAGATTCTCAGGCAGGGGGGAAACGCAGTGGATGCTGCCGTTGCCGTGGGCTATGCACTGGCAGTCACCCATCCCCAGGCCGGGAACCTTGGTGGTGGTGGCTTTATGATGATACGTACTGCTTCCGGCCATACC
This sequence comes from Erwinia tracheiphila, assembly GCF_021365465.1. NCBI lineage: Bacteria > Pseudomonadati > Pseudomonadota > Gammaproteobacteria > Enterobacterales > Erwiniaceae > Erwinia > Erwinia tracheiphila. The sequence continues at coordinate 4,462,219 of NZ_CP089932.1, read as the reverse complement.
ACTTCGATTGATTTCCGCGAAATGGCGCCGACCCGTGCCAGCCGGGATATGTTTCTTGATGCGCAGGGTAACGCTGACAGCAAAAAGTCATTGACCTCGCACCTTGCATCCGGGGTGCCCGGAACGGTGGCAGGATTTGCGCTGGCGAATAAAGAATACGGCACCTTGCCGTTGAGCAGCCTGATTGCGCCCGCAATCAGGCTGGCAGACAAAGGCATTGTGGTGAATGAAGCGTTAGCCGACGATCTCAACGTTTATGGCAAAGAAGTGCTGTTCAACCATGCCAACAGCAAAGCCATTTTCTTCAAGCCGGACGGTACACCCTATGCACGCGGGGAAAAGCTGGTGCAGCATAATCTTGCGCGCAGTCTTGAACTGATTGCGAAGCAGGGACCGGATGCGTTTTACAAAGGTGCTATTGCGGATCAGATAGCCAAAGAGATGGCGGCTAACGGCGGGTTGATCGATAAGGCGGATATGGCTAATTATAGAGCCGTGGAGCGCGAGCCGGTCAGCGGCAGCTATCGCGGCTACGAAGTGTATTCCATGCCGCCACCGTCCTCCGGTGGTATTCATATCGTGCAGATCCTCAACATTGTAGAGAACTTCGATCTGGCAAAAATGGGCTTCGGCAGCGCCGATGCCATCCAGGTGGTGGCGGAAGCGGAAAAGTACGCCTATGCTGATCGTGCGCAATACTTGGGTGACCCGGACTTTGTCAAAGTACCTGTTCAGGCACTAACCAGCAAAGCCTATGCGAAATCCCTCGCGCAGCAGATTGATATCAACAAGGCGCGTCCTTCGGCTGAAATCAAACCTGGAAAGCTTGCGCCTTATGAAAGCAATCAGACCACCCATTTTTCGGTAGTGGATAAAGAAGGCAACGCGGTAGCGGTGACCTATACCCTGAATACTAACTTTGGCAGCGGTATTGTGGCGGGTAATAGCGGCATCCTGATGAACAATGAAATGGATGATTTCTCCGCGAAACCGGGTACGCCAAACGTCTATGGACTGGTGGGCGGCGAAGCGAATGCCGTCCACCCTTACAAACGCCCGCTTTCCTCCATGTCACCGATCATTGTTGCCAAAAACGGTAAAACCTGGTTGGTCACAGGCAGCCCGGGTGGCAGTCGGATTATTACCACCGTGCTGCAAATGGTGCTGAACAGCATTGATTATGGGATGAACATCGCTGAAGCAACCGCCGCACCCCGTTTCCATCATCAGTGGCTGCCAGACCAGCTTCGGGTAGAGAAAGGCTTTAGCCCGGACACGTTAAAGCTGCTGGAAGCAAAAGGTCAGCATGTGAAAGTCATGCCTGCGATGGGCAGTACGCAAAGTATTATGATTGGGCTGGATGGAATGCGCTATGGCGCTTCCGATCCCCGAACGATGGGTGGTTCAACCGCCGGTTACTAAACCTTTCTGATTGTCTGCGCTGTTGTTATCAATAGCGCAGGCTTTTGTCTGTGCGCGCCGATGACGATGACAGGATCGATTCTGACAGCGCAGACGGCATTCACTGGCGGCGTCTGACACCGTGACGCCCGCCATTTTTCGACCAGTCTTTCTGCACTACCACTTGCTTGCCATTAATCGTGTCTGTCCCTTGCCCGACAAAATTTGGTTAAAGCGCAGCGCTATTTATTACAGCTATTTAGTATGCCGTTCCGTTATGGTAATTTCTTTTAGCATAACCCCCTGCTGGCGTATAAAAATCTTTGTTTTCAGGTACGACAGCGCATCGCTTTGTAATATAAAGAACTATTTATTTCTCTTCCTGATGGAACTGAATGCGCAAATACCACCACTTATATAGTGGGATTGGCAGTGGAAGAGATGGTATCTCTCCTTTTTGTCAGGCGGTCGTGATCGGAATTCCCGTACTGCTTTGGACTTAAATATAAAGCTTTATAAAAGCAAATCGGGAGCTGAAAAAACGTATTTATTTACTGGCCGGGAGCGCAGATTCAATCCCTTATTAAAATGAAACGTAGAAGGGCTCGTCACGCCGGATACATTTCGCTTTACAACCATTCGCCAGACAAAGATTAAATAACAGGGTATTCAAATCTGGGTCGTGACGCAGATTTATTGATAATGATGAAGAGTAAGATACCAACCGATGATCTTATCATGCATTTCCTCTGACTTCGAAAAGCAAATTGTTCTGCGGGTCAGTCGTTTGATATGTGTGCGAAGATTAAGATTATGTCGTTCTGTCCGTTGGGTATATTTCTTGCTCACCACGTGGCTTGTTGCACTTAACAGAACTTTATAAACCGGCCAGGCATCTGTCATATAAAAGGCAATGTTAAATTTGCTTAACAGGGCCAGCAATCGTCGCAGGGTCGGGGCATTTCTCGGGCCGAAGACATGGGCCAGAGCACGTTTGCGGATACGGTCATAAGCATAGAACAACCACCGGGGATTGCTTTTACACCGCACGTAAGACCATTGTTCACCGGCTTCACAGCAGATAACAACCTCCGTTTCGGGGTCGATATTCTCAGCTACCTGCTTTGGGGAAATTTTTTTACGTGCCGCAGAACCGTATTGAGGCTGATACCGAGAACCCGTGCGGTATCGCGACATCCGTAACCATTCATGGCCATATTAACAATGGTCTGGTGTATGTCTGGTTTGGCACCGGAGTAGCTAAAGTTGAGCAGAAAGGTCTTTGAACAATGCTTGCAGATGTAACGTTGGGCACCGGATGCTGAATGTCCGTTACATCGTACAGCATGAGTTTCATTGCACTGAGGGCAGACGACATCAACTTTAGCCATATATTACATCCAAAGCGCAAAGCATACGTGATCAGCAAGTCTGCGTCACGACTCAATCAGCCTGCAATCAAACAAATTTACAAAACTTGAGAAACTACAACATGTAGATGTATTTAAAATGCAAAACCCGTTTTGGGATGTCGGGTACAAAAATGGGATTGCGCACGCAAAAAAAATGGCATTCTTCATAACGCCTGAGTGGCTGGATTCTGATTTCTGCAAACAGGAATTCCAGTGGCTTAGCGAAACAAAAAATAAAAATATACACTCTGCATTTTTGATTTTTAAAAATGTAGATTTAAAAAGTAACGACATGGAAAAAATTTTTAATTTTGCAGACATTAATAAATCACATGTCATGATGGCAAGCACACCTCCCGAATCGGGATTGAATAACGTAAAAATCGAAAATAGCGTTGACCTGAATTTCAAGAGGTTGTTAACTGACCGTGAGTCATGGGAACTAAATAATTTCCTAGCCGACTAAAAATGTACTAGCTCAGACCTGATCTGACAGTTACCGGTTATTTATACAGGTGTCTGTCAGATTACCCAGTGCGCCTTATATCCCCGTCCTTCAGGGCGGGGATATAAGGCGCGGTTTTCCGACTAACCTGGTGTTTGCTGCTGTTCGATGTATTGCCGGATGATCGAAATCGGCGCACCACCGCAACTACTTGCAAAGTAGCCCGGTGTCCACAGAACGCCTTTGTAGTAATAGCGTAGGGCGATATCTGGCCGGTCACGGCGAAGCAGCCTGCTGGATACGCCTTTAAGACTGTTGACCATATTCGATACTGCGAGCTTTGGCGGGTAGTTGATTAGCAAATGCACATGATCGCATTCTCCGTCCATCTCAACCAGTTCAACATCAAAATCAGCGCAGACGCTGGCAAAGTAGCTGCGTAGCTTTTCAATGGCATCCTGATCGAATATCTTTCGACGATATTTGGCTACAAACACCAGGTGAACGTGCATTAGGAAAACACAGTGTCTTCCACGGCGAATATCAGTTTCTTTTGTCATAGACCAAAGTATAATGATAGCCATTAAACGACTTCAAGCCTTCAAATTCCAGTCAAGACCAAATGGTCAGCAGGAGCGCGATATGCGGCGCTTCGCAGGGGCTTGTTGCTTCGTTTTTAACCGTGCACTGGATCTTCAAAATAAGAACCCTGAGTCAGGGGGAAAATTCATTCCCTACACAAAAATGACTTCATGGCTCATTGATTGGAAAGCATCCCCTGAAACACAATGGCTGAAAGCATCCCCCTCGCAGCCGTTGCGGCAGTCACTGAAAGAGCTGGAACGCGGCTACAAAAATTTCTTCCAGAAGCGTGCTGCATTTCCTCGTTTCAAAAAACGCGGTCAAAATGACGCATTCCGCTACCCGCAAGGCGTGAAGCTCGATAAAGCCAATAGTCGTATCTCGTTGCCCAGGTTAGGGTGGATTCGTTATCGCAACAGTCGTGAAGTCATTGGCGAAGTGAAAAACGTCACGGTCAGCCAGTCATGCGGTAAATGGTATGTCAGTATCCAGACGGAATACGAAGTGGCTTATCCGGTTCACAACGCAGAGTTGATGGTCGGACTCGATGCCGGAATAACGAAACTCGCCACGCTTTCTGATGGCACGATATATCAGCCCGTCAGCAGTTTTAAATCAGGTCAGCGTAAGCTGGTGATGCTCCAGCGCCAGTTAAGCCGCAAAGTTAAATTCAGTGCCAACGGGCAGAAACAAAAACAAAAAATCCGGCGTCACCACTTGCATGTTGCCAATATCCGGCGCGACTACCTTCACGAAGTCACCAGTGAAATCAGCAAAAACCACGCAATGATTGTTATTGAGGATTTGAAGGTCAGTAACATGTCGAAGTCGGCAAAAGGTACGGCAGAGCAACACGGTCGCAATGTCAAAGCCAAATCAGGTCTGAACCGTTCGATATTGGATCAGGGCTGGTATGAAATGCGTCGGCAGCTTGAGTACAAGTAACTCTGGCGCGGTGGTCAGGTTCTTGCGATACCTCCGGCCTATAGCAGCCAGCGTTGCGCCTGCTGCGGTCATACAGAGAAATCGAGCCGCCTGTCACAAAGTAAATTTGTGTGCCTTGAGTGCGGATATACCGAGAATGCGGATATCAACGGTGCTCGTAACATTTTAGCGGCAGGACATGCCGTGCTTGCCTGTGGAGGGATGGTGCAGTCAGACCGCCCGTTGAAGCAGGAACCCGCCGGGGTGATTCAGGCTCCGGTCTGAACGCTGTAGGAATCCCCGTCCTTCAGGGCGGGGAGGATGTCAAAACTTTAGCCATCCATGCACCAACGCCCCAACTGTGCCAAATAAAGCCCACGTTTGGATGGAACCGAATCCGTCCCAAAGGCCACACAATTCGAGCATTTTGATGAAAATTTGGTGGCTGCATCACTTCAGCGTCAGCGGTCGAAAACCTTTAAATAGACGCTGCGAAATAGCCAACCGTTCAGCAGGCCCGTCAAGAGTCTGGCTCGCCCAGTACACAGCTGCAGTGCGCCGAGACAGCACTGCAGCGCGAACGCGAAGCGGCCAAACGTCACCTTGACTGCACGCGCCACTGAGGTGGCCCTGTTGGGGGAGCGGAGCCTCGTTCAGGGACCTGCGACGGTATGAACATCCGGTGCACCAGATCGAATTGCGGCAGACCAATGAGGTCTTGACCGTCAGGAACTACGACCAGGTGCGATTCAATTGTGACAACGGCTGCAGTCGGATGGACTAAATTACAGGCATGAAAATCTCCAGCGTTAATCTAAACACATTGAGCACAAACCGGTCTTTCCCGGAGGAGGACCCGCTCAGGAATACCGGGGAGCAGCCTGCAGGCAGTACCGGCACCCGTTGCAATGAGCGGCAGCCGGCAAAACGCCGACGGGTGGAGCAGGATGAACCCAGGACGGTGCTGCAACGCAGTGAACTCTTGTACAAGAATGCACAAACTGGAACCAGTGGAGGCGCACGAGGCAGGGATGTCCAGCAACAGTCTGCCATTCCCCCGCACCGACGCAATGAGCTCACCGACCGACACCGTACCGGGCCGCACCCGGACAGAATGCCCGCTGACGTCAGTGCATCGATATCACATAGTGGGCCACAAAGAACAGGGTATGGTTGGGAGGCCCCCCTGGCCGAACAAAAGTTCGACCGGGCAGCAAGAAAACGGCCTCGGGAAGAGCAGGAGTCGTATCGGCAGTCAAAGCGGCCAGTGCATGGCATGGAGTTGACGGTGGCTGAACTTCGCCGGGCCGAACATCAGCTTGATCCGGCTGCAAAAAAGCAGTTGAAGACACAGCGAGAGCAGTATCGGAAGTGGCTGAGTGAACCCAACCAAATGGCTCAGAACCATAACGCTGCACTGTGCGTGTCGATGGCACGGAAAAACGCGCTGGCGCATCACATTCGTTGCGGGCTGGCGCTGCCCTTCCTGGATGAGAACGCCAACGCGCAAACCAATGCGCAGTGGCTCGACAAATACCTTCGGATGATTGCCAGTGCGAGGCGGGCCACAGGCGCAGACTTAACGCATAGCGATCTCGATCATTGCACGGAGGTTGCGGCACAGTATCTCTACAAGACCGGGTGGTTCGGAGGTGCATCGCTGAAGCAGCTGGCCCATTTGGGCAACAAGCTGAGCAAGCACCCTAACCAGCAAGCGTGCATGGATGCAATCGCGTGGATCGCCGAACAACTCAGGCAGGCCGACGATCTGTCGGGACTGGATGACCTCCACTCAGTCCTGCTCCTGAATGCCTTCACGAAAAACTTCAACAGCGGCAGGTGTGAACGCGCGGTGGCTCGTCTGGCACGTCACCTGCAACGTAACCACCAGGCCCGGCCATCTTTGGACGCGAGGAACATCGGCCTGGTACTTAATGCATTCAGCAAGTGGTCCGATAATACGGACTGCCAATCCATGGCGTACTTGCTTGCTGATATGCTCGCCAGCAACAGCCGGTTGCGTCATGCGATGGATGGGCAGTGCGTCACGCTCACGCTCAATGCCCTGAGCAAATGGCCCCATACGCCGCAGTGCGCGGACGCCGCCAGCGCACTGGCCCTGAGGCTGGCCAATGATCGCAAATTGCGCAACGTCCTCAAACCGCAAGAATTCGGAAACACATTGAGTGCCCTGAGTAAATGGCCCGACAGGCCGCACTGCGCGGACGCCGCCACCGCGCTGGCCTCGCGTCTGGCCAGTGATCGCGTGTTGCGCAACGCCCTCGAACCGCAAGGCGTGGCCAACGCGCTCAACGCCCTGAGCAAATGGCCCGACACGCCGCAGTGCGCGGACGCTGCCACCGCGCTGGCCTCGCGTCTGGCCGACGAGCGAGGGTTGCGCAACGCCCTCAACCCGCAAGAACTGGCCGCCGCGCTCAACGCCCTGAGCAAATGGCCCCACACGCCGCACTGCGCGGACGCCGCCAGCGCGCTGGCCTCGCGGCTGGCCAGTGATCCCGGGCTGTGCGACACTCTCAACCCGCAAGGCGTGGCCAACGCGCTCAACGCCCTGAGCAAATGGCCCGACACGCCGAACTGCGCGGACGCCGCCAGCGCGCTGGCCTCGCGGCTGGCGGAGGACCACGATCTGCGACAAGCCATGGATAAGCGACACGTGGCTGTGTCGCTCAATGCGCTGAGCAAATGTCTCGGAAGGTCGGCGTGTCAGTCGGCAGCGTTGCTGCTCGCCGAACGCGTCGGCTCGGCAGCGTTGCCATGGCAGCAGTTCGGGGCGCGGGAGATCCCCATGGTGGCCAACGCGATATCCCGCCTGCTGCACCTGGATGAGGAACAGTTCCAGACTTTGGGCCGCGCCAAACTGCAGGCAATGGCCGGGCACCTGGAGCTGCACCCGCGTTTTGAGTCCGCCAGCGCGCAAGATATTGGGATGCTCTTCAAGGCCCTTTCATCGGCACAACTTCATCGTCAGATGCGTCCGCTGGCACGGCAGGCGTTGGAGCGGGTTGCGGTGCTCGCGCAGAACGACGGATTACGTGAAACCAACCTTGAGAGTCTCGGCAGCCTGTGCATGGGATTGTTGCCATTGATCCGCAGCCCGGAGTTGACCTCTCGCCATCGGCGCCATGCATTGCGCGTGTTCAATACGTTGCAGCCCATCGTCGGGCGCAAGATCGACTTGTACCTGAGCGGCGGTGTCCCGCAGTCTTCGACCGACCCCGAACAGTACACCACACGATGCCCGGCGCTGACCTTCTTCCAGGTGCTCAAGGCTTACACAATGGTGAGCCGGCAATGTAAGCCGCGCCACGTCGAAGGCTCGCGCCAGGAAATTCGCCAACGTCGCGAAGAGTTGGGGAAATGGGTTGATAGTACGCTGGAGCGGACACGCGCGGCCATCGAGGGGGACCTCGGCGAGATGAGCTGGAACCTGATCGCGCAGATCGAGGCCGGTGACCTTGTATTTGACGCCCTGGACCTGCGCATGGCGAAGGAAAGCGCCGAAGATTACGCAGGCCCATCCACCGAGCCAGTTCGACCTTGGCGCCGGGCTCCTGAGCATGCGGTCGGCCCCCGGCGAGCTCGTCGCGCCGCCACCCGGCAACGGCAGCACGACCTACATCGTGGTCGATCTGCATGGCAGGGAAGTTTCGAGCAATGCGACCGAGACGAACAAGCCTTACTCGCTGTTTACAAGGCTGACGGGCTTGCCGTTGGTAGAGGTCCAGCTGCCTGGGGCGATTTCGACGTTCATGCTCGCGCGTACGCTCACCTACAAAGACGAACCCTGGCGCTTTGACATGTTCGGCGGCAGCCGCGCCACGCGAGGCAGGATGAGCCCCGCCCAGCTGCTGTCCGGCGGCACATCCGGAGCGCCGTCGCTGCTGCCGGCAATCCGCTATAGCGACACCTCACCGGGCAGTCCCCTGATGCAGCTCATCGCCAGGCTTGCCCCGCAACGCGAAGACTGGTCGCGGATGCAGCGCTCGCTACTGGAGATGGTGTCGGCCGATCACGTCATTGAGGGCACACTGCGTCTGGGATTTTTTGAAGACGTCAGCGGCACGGCGCACCCGTTCAAGCCAACAGCACCGGACGGGCATGCATTGGCGCTGTGCCCCAACGATGGCTGCGGCTTCCTGAAGCTGGAGGTGGCACTACGCATACCTGCCTTCCGTGAGTACTTCACTGCCTGGCAGGCAGTGCAGGCCGGTGAGGCCAGCCAGGAGCAGCGTGACCTTATTGCCAGGGATAAGGGACCGACGCGGATGGCCCCTCAGGCGCTGCAGCACTTCCCACGTGACGAGGCCACACTGCAGGAGGCGCACGATGCGATGCAGCGGCGGCTGCAGGCGCTGCCGTCGGGGTTGAGTCAACTCACATTGTACGAACTGGCCACCGGCGGTGGCTACCAGGGCCAAAGAGTCAGGGCGGTGCCTGCTGCCGACGACAAGGTGCACCTACCGAGCCAGCGCAGCCAGGCCTTCGACGCCGCAGGCGGTGCCTTGCTGATCGGCAAGCCGCCTTACGACAAGGAGAACCTCCTGCCCGTGCCGGAAGAACGCGTCTCGACAGTGGCGCAGGGTGACGCCACCGCCGAATTCCTTTCGCAGTCCTTTGGTATCCAGTACAGCTACACTGGCTTCAACGACGGATCGGGCAGCGATGCCGAGATGCTGCACAGCAAGGGGATGCTCATCGTGGTGCCATCAAAGAACTGGCCGGCCGATTTCGAGGACATGGACCTGGCCTGCTCGAAGGAGGACCTCAAGACCCTGTCGCGCTGGACGACTGGTCGCGACCGCGGTGCCGTACCGCAGGAGATGCTCAGCACCGGCAGCCTGAGGCTTAAGGACATAGTGGAGCCCGGACGCATGGGCGCACTGCCTATCCCGGAACTGCGCAAGCGCAACATGGACACCGACGGCGACGACGCGTTCGTGTACGCAGGCTACCCCAGGCTTGCCGCGCTGATTTCGCGCGAGATGGCCGATCGCGAGTTACGCCGCGGCCAGCCACGTTCCTTCAAGCCGCCGAAGACGGCCACGCCGGCCATTGATCCTGACAGTGGCCACTACCAGGCGGGGCGGCTGTCCGAAATCATGGCGCTGCAGCGTGGCGGCCGGATCATGGGGGCGGCCAGCACCCTGGCGGCGCGCTTCATGGCGCAGCCTGACCACCTGCGTGAGGCAATGGCGCGCAATATGATGTTCGGCACTTATGACGGCATTGAGCGTGACCTGCGTAACGGTCTACGTGTGGCACTTGACGGCAAAGCCAGAGATCCCCGGGTGTTGAAGGAACTGCGCAATCAGGCACACAACGCCATCGGGCTCGCCCACCAGCCCGAAGCACGTGAAGCCGCCAAACTTCTGCATGAGCAACTGCTTCGACTGGAGCAGGGGACATCCTTGCGTGCCGACGCGCCGCTGCTGCCGGATGCGCTGGGCGAGGCCTTCCCGAGCCTCGCCCAGGCGTACCTTGCGGCACCTGATACTGAGGCACGGATTCACGCCATCATCGACAACTACCCGGTGTGCAGGCTCTCGCACACGCAGTTCCCGGACGGGCAACCGGGGCTCATCCACGGCGAACCGGAACTGAGCATGCGCAACCTCTTCACTATCGCGATAAAGGTAGGCACCGATGCGCTGAAGTCCGATACCGGCACGGCGCTGTTCGCCAAGATAGTGGAGTCGTGCGAACGATCCGAGCGAGGGTTCGCTGATCGAGTTCGCAGCGTACCGTATGGCAAGGTGACTGCTCGTGACATGCATGATGGTCGCTTCGACGCCGAGCGGACCAGGGTGCACCTGCAGAACATTCCGACGATGGCAGCGGGCGTCATGCAAGACGCGCTACACTCGCTGCAGCAAGCTGGCCTGCTCGCCCCACCGCCGCCGCCCGCAGAGCGCCTGCGCACCGTGCAGCCTGAGGACATTGCGCTTGAGGCGCAGGCCTTACTGACGCGTGCTCGCGAGATGGAACCTGAGGTCACTCACATGCTGAAGCGTGTCGCCGAGTCTCATGCCGGGCAACTGGTGGGCATGGACCATCAACTGAAGTCGGTCAGCTCGTTGAAGGAAAAGTTAAAGCAGCAGATGGCTTTGAAAAACAAGATGCTGGAAGATGCCGTGGCCGGCGTGAACGATGCGCTGCGGTACAGCGTGGTACTGGAACCGCCGGATTTCACCGCTGGCTTGCGCGGTGTGCTGGCCTCGCTGGACGATCAGGGCCATGGGCGCGTCAAGCTGAACAACCTGTTTGCCAAGCACCGACCGGCCTTCAAAGCGGTCAACGTCACGTTGCGCAGTCCCGAAGGCGCGCTCTGGGAGATCCAGTTTCACACGCCCGACACCTTCAAACTCAAGGAGCAGTTCCACAATCTTTACAAGCGCAACCACGCGCTGCAGCTTCAGGGGGCTTCACTGGCTGAGCAGCAAGAAGTGCAGGCGCCCGCTCGAGACGCCTTCAGACTCGTGCCTTCGCCGCCAGAGTGCGATGAGATCGACGACTGGGAGGAGGAGAACGTCCCGGCCCTGGCAATGACAGCGCCGGCTTTCAAATCCAAACCAGGCAATAACAAAGACGCCGCAGAGTCTCGTGCAGGCATGAGCGGGGTTCGGGGAGCGATGGAACAGCGAACTGACTTAAGAAGGATGGCTGTCCGGCATTCGTCCTGACTAACGCAGGCAGTTTGAACGGCTCTATTGGGCGTTGGTGCATGGATGCACTGGTTGCCGGGCTGAAACAGGGGTAACGGAAATTTCGGCGGTTCCGGCGTAGAACCCCAGGTTAAAAATCCGACGACGATGGCATTGTTAGACAAAACCCCACTTAGATCCCCGGCATCACTGGATGCGATTCAATCTCCTAACCATGAATGGTATCTTCACCGGCCGGGAGGATGTTAAGGCCAAAGCGATCGGCAAACACGGCACCAATAGCTGAATCAAGGATTAAGAAGTTCGTCACCATGCTGGCGGTCAGGGAAGTAAGATGCAAATCATGCTTCATAAAAAGCAGGGCCCCGGCGATAACGCCCGTGTCATAGCCAAAAAGCAATCCTCCCAGTGTGGCTATAAGGATGATGACTTTCACCAGCGGCTCGGTTGGCTGCAATGATGCCCCTGCCGCATTGCCGGATTGTCCACTATGCGATGTTTCAGTCACAAGTTACTCCTTGATAGTACTGTTGTTGGGTATTACGTGACAAACATCACATTTAATTAAACCCAATCCACACTGGCCTTTTTGGTAGGGAAAGTTAGAAATAAATCTTTAGTGGCGCAAAAAACAGGCAGAGGGGAGGGCTATCACACAGGCTGCCGGAACGGTACCGACAGCCATTGAATTATCGCAGGAGAGGACGGATCGATTCGGTTCTGGAAGAGAGATGACGGAGGGGTACGGCAGATGAACGATGACAATTTTCTGGTAAAATTTCGCACTTCAGCTCTGTAGACGGGGAAACCGATCCCGGCATCTGTTGCGAAGAGGTAGCATTAAATTCATGTAGCCATCTCAAATATTGCTCCATAACCTGTGCTGTGTTTTCTTCAGGATAGGTGGTGCGAATATATAACTGCGCGGACAGGCGCGTGTTGTCCAGAATATAGATTTCATATTTGCTATTCCATACTGGTGTAACAGTGCGTTCGCGTAAAACGACGTCGTTGAAGCGCAGATGCTTCCAGTGCGACAGCCGCTCATAAAAATGTTCTTTATTCATGACGGATTCGTCTCTCCGTTTTTCTGATGATTGTTTAGTTCCACTGGAATAATTTCCCATTTTTTGCAATGGCTTCTTTAAATCTAAACGAAAACAGAAATTACGCCAGACAGGACATTTTTTTCAGAAAATTCCTTTTTTTAGTACCAGATAATACGCTAAAACGAACTATTTTTTATTAATCACTGAATGATAATAACGTCCGTTTTTATCCATTCTAAGGTAAGGCGAACCCGGGCAGGTCGTTTAAAGGTGGGATTAAAAGACAATAAAGGAGGTAGCGCAGGCCGCGATGGCGTGACAGCAACAAAAAAGAGATAACGTCTATTAACAAGTTGTTACTCATCGGGAAGGGAGGTGTTGCGGAATCACGATTGAGGCCCGATAACGTTTCGCAGGTCTGATGATAACGCATAGCAACCCTTTTACCTGAATAATGCTGCGGATTTGGGGCTTATGAAGTGGAGCGCTAATTCGGATTGGCGGGCAGGGGAATTTTCAACAATAAACAGCAGAATACGCGCAGTCACGGGTTAAGCGCTCATAAACCACTAAATAACTGTTCCGGATACCGTCACACCTGAACAGACTGGTTATAAATAAACCGATTTGTTCAGGTGAATTTAATGCCCTGTTACGCCTGCATTCCATGCCAGTCATGAGGAACGCCCTGTGGGGCAAGGCCAGATACAAAGTGAAGCACAATCAGGAACGCTTATTTAGCAGTCTCTGGCAAAAATCATCGGAAACGTCCGGCGGGGATATTGCTGTCCATAGCACGGTACCATCATAAATACCGCGTCAGTTGCAATGCGCCTGCAGGGATTTGCGTAACAGACGCTGACCCAGGAGCGCACCGGAACCCTGATCAGAGAGCGCCATGTCCCAGCCGCCAATCATGCCTGAAGCATTCGCCACTCCAGATCACGCCCTGGCTACCTGTCCCCACGATCAGCACGGCACCCGGTTCGCCGCCGTGCGCACCAATACAGGCAATTTCCACGTCGGAAAGCAGGGTAACCTGCGAGAAGGGAAAAGAGACATAGTGCAGACGGGCGCTGACGGAAAGCACGTTCGCACCAGCGAGCCCCAGTACCGCGGAGGTTTTACGCCAGATAGCGGGCGTCAGGCCAGCGACATTAACAGTTTGTTCAAACAGTGAACGAAGTGTTAATAGCGCAGTATGGAAGTCTGAGAAGACATTGGCTGGACCCTGTGTACATTCGGTCAATACGCTGCCACCCGTGCTTGTAGGCCGTGCACGGCAGTGGGTACCACCACCATCTATTCCCGGCAGAAATTCCGCTTGCATGATTCTCCCGTGATCGGCGTTGGTGTACAACTCACCAAAATGAAAGGCTTTTTTAAGAGACTTGCTACGATAAGATAAAAAACGTAAATCTTAATAATTAGAATGAAGGGTTATTTATTAAATAATGAATAAAATAAATGCATTAGATTTTATATATTGTTGCGGTACCAAAGTCTTAATTTGCACCAGAATACGTCAGTGGCAGGCTAAAACCATCTTGTCTGGCATAAGGCAATGCCTGTCGCGCAGCCAATTATTGAGGGGTGCCACGCCTGCTCAGGCCGTGCAGCCAACCTCTGCGTGCAGGTTTGGTCGCCCGGCTTCAGGCTATTGCCTGGCGGGTCTGCAATGCCGTTGAACACACGTACACAGCCTGCGCTTGCTGCTATCGGCTTGCGGTTATTCATCTGATTGAGGCGGGATAAAACCCAGGTTTTTATTTAAGTCCAAATTATTCAGAACAGGTTCATGAGGCAGGACACCCCACTTGTAGAAGGTAGCGCGTGTTTAACACCATTAGCCTTCAGCGGCAATCAGTTAAGCCGGGTTTCCTCGTCGCCTCCATTGCGCCAGACTTCTCCACACAGCAACACCGCATGCGGACGCCTGACATGGATATGGCCTGCAATGCGCAAGCAGGCGGCCCGTGTGGGAAAAATGTGTTCGGATATGGGCAAGGCATCACAGGCATCGTGGCCGCATGCGCTGACCAGTAAAACGAAGCCAATCAACATAGTTCACTCCGTTGATGTACCAGACCAGCTTCAGGTAAGTATAGGTGATGAGCATCACCGCCGTTAAACGCGACGATCAAACAAAATCATTCGCGCATAAGATTCATGGGTGTCCGGGAGAGTTTATCCTCTTGGGTGCCTGTGAGGTCAGAACGGGTTTATTGTGTAACCAATGCAGGGGGCTGGTTGTGGTAGAAGTGGTTGCTGTGGTCGAACCTTCACTGCTATCGCTTCTGCTGCCCATGGTTGCCAGAGCGATACCGAGGACCGCCCCGATGCCCATTGCATTTGAGTTACCATCAGCAAAGGTTGTTGCTGCACTTCCTGCAGCTTCACCTGTGGCGGGCGCAGCATAAACAGCGTTACTGGCAGCGGTCATCATCAGCAAAAAAAGTGCGCATATTCTTTTCATTTTATTCATCCCTCATTAGGTATTTCGAAACACGATCTGAAGAATAATCTTAAATTTATTTTTTTTAAACGGCAGAAATATCCCGATAATGTCTGTCTCTGATTGGATAATCATATAAACAGAGCCAGTTATTTTTTAGCGGGGGTGTTGTTTTTCGTTAATAAAAAACAAAATGATATGACAATGAGTTGTCACGGTTCCCAGTATTAATTACAGTATCATCTGATTCGTGTTTATATTAAATGGCGTAAACAAAAAGAGTTGTCTGGACAGGAATAAGTACCATATATAAATCTAATATTAATGTAATTTTAAGAATAATCTCTTGCGCTATTTAAAGGGTCTTTGGTCAGTTTTATTTTTTCAGAATGGAACTTAATATGTGATGGTATTTTTACCTGTAAACAGATGTAAGTAATGCGACTGGGGTCACGAAAAAATGATGAGAATAATCCTAGTTTTTATTCTGACTACCTGATTTTAAGAACTCATTAGGCTTACTGTGGCCTACTTAACAGATATTTTCCCGACTGAGGTAACTTTATGTTGTTGACGGCGTTTTCCTGGATAAAAGACAAAACTGGTTATTTACAAGAATTCATCTCTGAACCACGTAAAACTGGCACGATTGCGCCGTCCTCAATGTCGCTGTGTCGAACCATGTCAGACGTTGTTGACTGGAATCACTGTCAGCGCATAGCCGAACTGGGTGCTGGTGATGGGGTACTGACCCGCCATCTGCTCGCCCGCATGCGCCCGGATGCCTCATTGCTGGCTTTTGAAACAAACCCTCGTTTTCATCCCAGGCTTGCCGAAATCGATGATGCACGCCTTGAGGTGGCAGAACGCTCTGCAGAGACGCTTAATGCTGAATACGATGCGATTTTTTCCGGCCTGCCACTGTTATTGCTGCCTCATTCTGTCCGGCATGGCATTCTTGCACGCGCTGCCGCATTGTTGAGTCCACAGGGCGTTTTTGTCCAGTTTCAGTACACGTCACTCTCTGAGCCGCTACTCTCCCGCTACTTTGCCTGGAACCGGACTCGCGTCATGTGCAATCTTCCTCCTGCATGGGTTTACTGCTGTCATTCCCTTGATGGTTTGTCCTCACGCGACGCCGGGTCAGCCTGAAAAGCTGGGATGGCAATCTCCGACATATCTGCCAGGCTTACTTTTTGTACAACGCAGGAGGAGATAATGATCGCTGAAACTGATTTCCCCGTCTCAAATGAGGATGAAGTTTGTAACATTATTGGCAAAGCGGTGGTTGACCTGAGCATCATGGGGCAGCCTGTTAATAAAGCTACGCTGGCATTGAAGCTGTTAGCAATGGCCGATCAGGACAATGATGAAGAGCGTATTTTGCTATATTGGATTGCCCGCAAGGCAATTAATCAGCCACACAGGTTTGCTTTAGCAACATAGCGGATCAACCTGGCTATCTGGCCCGTTGCCGGAAGGACGGCCACTTAATCAGGTGGCCATTCTCATATCATCTCATCAGACTATTTTACGCAGCCAGGGAATCAAGCGTAGCAGCCACACCAACGCAGCAGAAATGATAAAGCACAGCAAGGCAACCAGCGGGATAGTCAGCGCCGAGTAATAACCTTCGAAATTAATTTTGAACAGGGATAAAATTGTCTTCAGTACGATAACGTGCATGAAGAAGATCCCTAAACTGAGTCGTGATAAAGACCTGACCAGATTACATGTCCATTTGTTCCAGTGAAACTCTGCATTGAGCAGCATAAAGAAACAGGCCAGTGATACCACCACCAGCGTCGGTGCCGAATAAAACAGGAAAACTCCGTTGGGAGAAACAGTACTGATTGAAAGTGAATAGGTCATCACCGCGGTCAATACCGACGAAATGATAAAAATAACGGTGCTGATCGCTGTCCTGGAATGAATATTAAAACGTCTGACCACGCCGCCGATAATGTAAAAACCGGACAAATAAACGACTTTGTCGATATTACTGGGTGGAGGAATCGGCAGCCCTTCAAGCAAGTTAGCTTTCATATTATCGAAGAGCATGTAAACCGAAGTAAAAATAAACCAGATGGCCAGCGTATAATTAATACGCTGGCGGCTGCCATTTTGTATAAAGGTGTTTAATAGCGGCGTCACCAGATACAACAGGATCAGCGTATAGATAAACCACAGATGCGGATAGGCCGGAGTATTGAGAAGATCAAGAAAACTTATTTTTACTTTACTGGCGTTGATATGCTGATTATAAACCAGATAGATAGCCGACCAGACTATAAGAGGAATCACCATATTCATCACACGCTTTTTGAGCGTGCGGAGTAATGATTCATTCTTATTAAGGGAATAATAGCCTGCAATAAGTAAAAAAAGTGGGAAGGCGATACGCCCCAATACTTCATACATTACTGACACAGACCAGGCCAGGTGAAAATAGCTGAATGGACCGGCCGCAGTGTGCAAAAGAATGACCAGAAATGTAGCCACCAGCGTGAGTAGCTTAAGATTAATGTTTCTAAATACCGGAGTCCTTGTTACTGTCATGCTTTGCAGCGGCCTGTCAGAAAGTCGTCAATAGGCTAAAGGTAACATACTTCCTCTGCTGCACCGCATCATTGACGGGAAAAAAGCAGCATGTCTCAGGCATGCTGGTGTCAAGGGTGACACTTGAGGGGCAATGTCCTTCGGGACCAACCATTACATACTCCGCTTTGCCCTCATGAACATAAATGCAGGCGCGTCCGGCACTGCCCCCTTTCTGTTCCTGAGAAAGTGACACGACGATTTTTTCCGCCTGCACCTGAGAAATGAGGCATGCAGTGACCAGCGTAATAAATTTGCTCAGTCCTTTCATTATTGACCTAACCGGAAGTTTGTAAACGATTTATCTGGCGTTCCTTCTGCATTAGCACTGCCAGCCTTGAATCCAACGGTAGCGTCAGGTCAAGGTTTGCTGCAAGTCCCCGCATACAATATCAGAATAAGCTGGTAATCAACCACGTTATGTGGATGGACAAAAAAAGAGCGATGCTGCCGACAGAAAAAAACACATTTATTAAATCTGATTTTAATATATACATGATTTTTATATAAATTTAAAAATTATGCTTAGTGCCTAAATATTCATATAAACAGCATAATGTAATTTTTTCAGGCTGATTTGTGTTATGCAGCAGCGTTAATTACCAGATAATTCTGTAGTGCGTCGCGACAGATTTCTTCGTGAAAAGCTGGAGTAGTCGTCTGAACAGAGTTGCTGATTTCGTTCGTTGCGACTGCCTGGTAATCGCGTATTAATCCCTGTCTGCAGCCAGAAAATCTTCTGATATTGCTGGTATCGCCAGTGGCGTGATGGGGTTTGCAAGTTCGCTGCGAAATCAGGATCGTCAGAAGATTATTAATGACAACATCCATATAAAATCGTTAAATATCAATAACTTAATAAAATCCATTTTATGGAAGACCCTTAACAGCGGACTGAAAGCAGTGTATCGGTTTTACACCGAGTAAGCGGCGTTGATAGCTCTGGATACGCTCGAGGATGCCTAGGACGATAAATATCCGCCAATCAGCAAAGCTGACGTGTGCATTGGGAAAATCTTAATAAATTGTTCGGTTATCCACCCGGTATCCGCCAGGCCATCTTCACTACCAATGTCATTGAGTCGCTGAACAGTGTGCTCCGTCCGACGATGAAGAAACGCAAGGTGTTTCCGACGGACCGACCCGGTGTGCAAGGCTGTTTATCTTGCTGTCAGAGATGCATCAAAAAATGGAGTATGTCGCACTAAAATTGGCAGCTGGCGGTAAGCCACTTTATTATCGAATTCGGTTACCCCTGAGCAATTACCTGCGGCTACAAAAAATTATTAACAGGTTCTCAACTTTCATCTTACCGACCCTATTGGGCAATATCTCATTATATAAATGCTTTTTGCGCCTTGCGACCTTGTTAATTTGTGTGACCTGCTTTTTTCTTCTATCTGAAAGGCGTAAATATCACAAGAGACATTCATGTACGATATCCATTTAGCCTGAGCTAAGTGAGCTTTTTCTGAAATAATATCTCCTAATGTCTTATCCGATGAATGGCTTTTTTATTTCATTAATGTATAATTCGTATTTATTATTTAATTTATTTGAAGTTTCTTATTCTTTTTGAAAGGAGAAAAGATAAACTTGATCGCTTGTTGTAATAGTATTTTATTCTTCTTCGGCCTGCACTGAAAAAGAGAGCAGAAATAGAGTCGTGACGCAGATTTATTGATAATGATGAAGAGTAAGATACCAACCGATGATCTTATCGTGCATTTCCTCTGACTTCGAAAAGCAAATTGTTCTGCGGGTCAGTCGTTTGATATGTGTGCGAAGATTAAGATTATGTCGTTCTGTCCGTTGGGTATATTTCTTGCTCACCACGTGGCCTGTTGCACTTAACAGAACTTTATAAACCGGCCAGGCATCCGTCATATAAAAGGCAATGTTAAATTTGCTTAACAGGGCCGGCAATCGTCGCAGGGTCGGGGCATTTCTCGGGCCGAAGACGTGGGCCAGAGCACGTTTGCGGATACGGTCATAAGCATAGAACAACCACCGGGGATTGCTTTTACACCGCACGTAAGACCATTGTTCACCGGCTTCACAGCAGATAACAACCTCCGTTTCGGGGTCGATATTCTCAGCTACCTGCTTTGGCGAATTTTTTTTAAGTGCCGCAGAACCGTATTGAGGCTGATACCGAGAACCCGTGCGGTATCGCGACATCCGGAACCATTCATGGCCATATTAACAATGGTCTGGTGTGTGTCTGGTTTGGCACCGGAGTAGCTAAAATTGAGCTGAAAGGTCTTTGAACAATGCTTGCAGATGTAACGTTGGGCACCGGGTGCTGAATGTCCGTTACATCGTACAGCATGAGTTTCATTGCACTGAGGGCAGACGACATCAACTTTAGCCATATGTTACATCCAAAGCGCAAAGCATACGTGATCAGCAAGTCTGCGTCACGACCCTTTTTTGGGCTCCAATATTTAACATGTCCTTTTTTAGTTAATCCAATAACATTATGGTTCAAATAGTGCGTATCCATTCTAACCGAGAAAAATAATCGCATATTTAATGCCATCAATGCACCCGATTTTTAAGGCTGGCAACCCATTTATGCAGACGATACGCCTCTGCCCTTATCTGCTCAGATTCGTTCTCCGCCTCCATCAGGTCAACCTTCCGCATCGAACAGTTCCAGCCGCTTACCCTTCAGCGCGTGTGCCGGCAGGTTAACAACATGACCATTAGCAATATAGAAATCCTTTCCCGATCAATAACCACGGCAGGATAAGATCAGCCCGTTCTTATATAAGAATTGAGTTGATAATTATTTATTATCAACCGATTGCCTCCTTCAGCCGGTTTTTTGAGATCGCCAGTTTGTACTAATAGTATCTGACCGGGCTGAACGGGTATAAAGCTTCCGACTCCAGCTCCCTTTGCGGGTATTGTTCTCACGCGGCTCACGCACCAGACGTAAGGATTTCTTGACCTTTACCCTGCAGGAAGGCGCAGGATGCCCCTTTACTTGTAACGATATGAGGTCGCGATGAAAAAGTTTTTGACGGGTGTATGTGCTTTGTTGATTACAGGCGTTACCGCTCAGGCGGCAGAAAAAACGGATATGGTGATGGAACACAATAATGCCGCCACGCCTTCACAAAAAAGCTATCAGGCAGGTATGGACAACATGCATCACGATATGATGGCCGCTTTACAAGCGCGTGACCCGGATGTTGCTTTTGCCCTGGGGATGACGGCTCATCACCAGGGAGCAATCGACATGGCGAAAACGGAGTTGAAATACGGTAAGGATCCTGAAATGCGGGCGCTGGCAGAGGCCATTATTAAAGCCCAGCAGCCTGAAATTGATCGGATGCAGAACTGGCTGAAGCAGCAGAAAAAATAAGGTAACGTAAGCAATAAGGAGAAACGCAAAATTCTCCCCGGAAATAAGGAAGTTGTTAAAATTAGTACTTACCCTTTTTCATGGAAGCCATTATGACATCAGAAATTGCACACCCATCAAGTAGCCCAAAGCAGGCCGCGCTACAACTGGTTATCGAGCTGGTTCGGGCAGATAAACTCAGCCCGTCCCAGGGAGACGCGTCTAATATGATCTCTGTTTATGAGCAGTTCAAAGCGCATTTTGAGGCTGATAAACAGAAAAAATCTGCTGATTCTGCTATTTCCTGATTCATTCATTGCAGAATGACCAGACTGCTTTCGGTCTGGTCATTTTCCATTTGCCCGGGCGCTTAAGGGTTCAGCCGACAATGTACCCGCTCTCCATTCGCACCGTATGATCGCACATATGATCGATAACATCCGGGTCATGACTGACCAGTACCATCGTCAGGTTATCTTCTTGTTTCAGCCAGTTCAGCAGGTTGAGAATTTCCGCCTGAACCGACATGTCCAGTGCGGAGGTCGGTTCATCCAGCAGAAGAATTTTCGGTTCCAGCAGCAGCGCGCGAACAATTGCCACGCGTTGCCGCTGCCCGCCTGAAAGCTGATGTGGGAAGCGATCCGCCAGCGCAGGATCGAGACCAGCGTGGCGAAAACCGCTGTCAATTCGTTCATTAATATTTTCCACCTTGAGCAACTTGAGCGGTTCTGCCAGTGTTCGCCGCAGCCGATGCCGTGGGTGCAGGGATGCGTAGGGGTCCTGGAACACCATTTGTACACTGCGTCTTAGCACGCCGGTAAATGGTCTGCCAGCTGCCACAGAGTGTCCAGCGAGGGTCATGCTGCCCTGCCAGTTGAGATTCAGTCCGGCCATTACCCACAGCAACGACGATTTTCCACAGCCGGAAGGGCCTACCAGCCCGAAACACTCACCGGTCGCTACGTCCAGCGAAATATCATGGACCACGGTACGCTGCTCGTAGCCCTGACGGTGCGCTACGCTTAACTTTTGCAACTCAATCATGTTTACAATTTTTCTCCAGCGCGGCGCGATCCAGCACCGGTAGCGGCTGACCATGCGTGGCTTTGCCCGGACGGCAGGACCACAGCGTGCGGGTATAAGGATGGGTGGCCTGCGGCAGTTCACTGGCGGGAAGCCGATCCCAAATCTCACCCTGATACATCACCATCACCCGCTCACAATGCTCTGAGACCTGCTGTAAATCATGACTGATCAGCAGTAGTCCCATATTTCGCTGTTCCACCAGCCGGCGAATCAACGCCAGTACCTGGTCGCGTACGGCGTGATCGAGCGCGGAGGTCGGTTCATCAGCGATAAGACATTGCGGATCGGCAATCAGCGCAATAGCCAGCATTACCCTTTGCCCCATACCGCCGGAAAGCTGGTGCGGATAGCGCTGCATCAACTCAGCGGGGTGGGGCAGGCCGACCGCGTCCAGCATAGTGCAGACTTTTTCTTTGATCTCCGCACGGCTGAAGTTTCCATGTAGCCTGAGTGGCTCTGCCACCTGCCAGCCAATGGTGCGCATCGGATTCAGGGCATATTTCGGGTCCTGCATCACCATTGCCAGCTGGCTTCCACGAAGTCTGCTCCAGCGGCGTTCATTTAGCGTTAAGGCGTTTTCACCGGTAATATTCAGCACGTCAGCCTGCAAATGTAGCGACGGAGAAAGCAGGCCCATCAGACTGCGGGCGGTAAGGGACTTGCCCGAACCAGACTCTCCCACCAAGGCCACCCGTTCACGTCCCATCCCAAAGCTGATATTGTTTACCAGAACAACACCCGTCGGGCTGGTAATTGTCAGATTTTTCACCGCGATTAAAGGCGTATTGTCAGTTGGCATTTCGGCTGTCAAGTCGGTCACGCAGGCCATCGCCCGTCAGGTTAAAAGCCAGGTTGGCAAACAAAATGGCACCACCCGGTGCCGCCGCCACCCACCACTGATCGAAAATCACTTTACTGCCTTCAGCCACCATGGAGCCCCACTCGGCGGTGGGGGGTTGCACCCCCATTCCAAGGAACCCCAGCCCGGCGGCCGACAGAATAATACCGCCAAGGCTGAGAGCCGCACGTACCACGGCGCTGGGCAGACACAGCGGTAAAATATGGCCACACATCAGACGCAGGCCGTTAATGCCGTGCATGCGCGCGGCGGCAAGATAATCACTGCGACGCAGCGCCAGCGTTTCGGCTCTTGCCTGACGCGCAAACGGTGGCCAGTTGGTTAAGGCCAGCGCCAGCGCACCGTTCAGCAGCCCCGGCCCCAGTATCGCCACCAGCGCCAGCGCAATAACCAGATTGCGCAGTGACAGGAAAGTATCTGTCAGACGCATCAGCAGCCGTTCCGTCCAGCCACCCAGGTAACCAGCGCAAATGCCGATCAGCAAACCGACCGGAATGGTCAACACCAGAATCAGCGATACCAGCAGCAGGGTTGGGCGTGCACCGTAGATCACTCGGGAAAGCAGATCGCGGCCAAAACCATCCGTTCCCAGCCAGTGCGCTGACGAAGGCGGCAACAAACGGGCCGACATCATCTGTGCGTTGGGATCGAAAGAAGTTAACAGCGGTGCCAGCAGCGCGCTCAGGACCAAGATCGCCACCAGCGTGCCGCCGATGGTTAGCGATGTCACGCGCACATGGCGTCGCAGCGGTGTAACAAATTCAATATCAGAAAAGTGTTGTGTCATCGGGTCCTCGCATCGGTGAGCCAGGTTAACGCATCTGCCAGCGCATTCAGGCTAATAAAACAGCTGCCAATCAGCAGGGTGGAACCAAGAATAGCGGGCGTATCGGCAGCAAATAACGCGTTGGTCATATAGCGTCCCACACCGGGCCAGGCAAAAACCGTTTCGGTAAGCACGGAGCCTTCGAGCAGTGAGGTATAAGAGAGTGCCAGCACGGTAATCAGTGTGCCGCGAACATTCGGCAGAACGTGCAGCAGCAGGATCCGGCCGCGACCGGCGCCTTTGGCTCGGGCCAGCGTGACATATTCTTTACTGCTTTCCTCCAGCAGCGCGGCGCGTAGCAGGCGGGTGATTGCGGCCATTGACAGTAAGCCAAGCACCACCACGGGCAACCATAAATGGGCGATGGCGTTACGAAACATCTCCGGGTCGCCGGAGAGCCAGCTATCAACCAGCACCAGCCCGGTTTTCGGTTCCAGTGTATAAATCCAGATATCGTCAAGCCGCCCCGGGCCGGCGGACCAGTGCAGCACCGCATAAAACAGCAGCAGGCCGAGCAATCCCAGCCAGAACACCGGGACAGAGTAGCCCAACAGGGAGATAAACCTGGCCAGACTATCCACCAGGCTACCGGGTTTCCAGGCGGCCAGCAGCGCCAGCAGAATGCCAAAGGATGCGCCGAAAAACATTGCGCAGGTGGACAGCTCAAAGGTCGCCGGAAAGGTGCGCAGCAAATCACTGGCAACCGGCTGATTGGTCAGGCGGGAAATGCCGAGGTCGCCCTGGGCAAGGTGGCTGAGGTAGTACCAGAACTGCATCGGCAAAGGCCGGTCCAGCCCCAGTTCCTGACGCGTCTGGGCATAGGTCGATTCACTGGCATGATCGCCGACAATTTGCAGCACCGGGTCGACTGGTGACAGATGAGACAGTATAAACGTAAATGCCAGCAGGCCCAGCAGCGTTACCGCCAGCGACAGCAAACCGGTGGCTATCTGCCAGCCGCGCAACCAGAACAGCCGGGCGGGCCCGGCCTCAGCAGCAACGACGGCCATTACTTGCTGACCTGGCTGTAATAAACCATATCCGGGTTGATCCCCTGGATGTACCCTTTCAGATTAGTGCGCAGGGCCAGCAGATTGCGTGCCTGCAAGCCCACCACGTACGGTGAGTTTTGCTGCACTTCACGCTGTAGCGCTTCGTACAGTTTGATGCGCTTCGCCTTATCACTTTCTGCCGTCGCGGCCAGCGTTTGTTTATTTAACTCAGGAATGTGCCAGTTGGAACGCCAGGCGAGGGTTTTACTACCGTCTTCCGGGTTATAGGCAAAGGCGGCGGCATTGGTGTTGGGATCGAAATAATCCGCGCCCCAGGAATTCAGCGTTGCTTCATAATGGTGTGCTTTTACCGACGTGGCCACTTCGCTGCTGATGCCGGGAATTAACTCAACTTTAATTCCGCCTTTGGCAAAACTGGCCTGGAGCGCCTGAGCAATATCAAGATAAGGTGGTTGATTGCTAACGCTTAACTTAAAGCTGACGTTCTTCAGTCCGGCTTTACTGAGGATTGCTTTAGCTTTCTCGGGATCAAAGGTGAACGGATTGTCATTCAGCGCACCGAGGAAGCCCTGCGGCAGGAATGACTGATGAACCTTAAACTGTCCTTTGAGCAGGTCGTCCGCAATACCGTGGTAATCAAAAAGATAGCGAGAGGCTTCCCACAGCGCCGGGTTTTTCAGCACGGGATTGGCATCGATATTGAACTGGAGATAATAAAGTGAGGCCATCGGCACGGCCAGCGGCGTCACATCCTTTTTGCCTTTCAGCGCGGCAATCTGGTCGGCACCGAGGTTACGGGCAATATCCGCGTCGCCCTGTTCGAGCAGCAGGCGGCGGGCGGCCGGTTCCGGCACATTTTTAATCAACACATTTTTAAGCTTAGGTGCACCTGCTGGCGAAGCAGGATTCGCAGAAAGCAATACCACTTCATGGGGAATGTATTTACGGATCTGGTATGGACCACTTCCGGCAGAGTGTGTGGCCAGCCACTTATTACCAAAATCGCCTTTCTGCGTGTTTGCCGTAGCGGTTTTCTCATCGACAATGGATGATACCGGCGCGGCCAGCAGGCTCAGTACGTAGGTTGGGCTGACGTTGGCTGTCCAGCTAACCTGCACATGGGTGTCATCCACTTTCTTTATCTGTGCATCAACATTATCTTTAGTCCAGCCAAGCTGGGTCAGAATAAATGACGGATCGAGATTCAGTTTTACGACGCGACTCAGAGAGAAAATCACGTCCTCCGGGCGGAGCAGATTACCAGAAGCAAATTTCGCACCGTCGCGCAGTGTAAACGTCAGGCTGCGGTTATCACTGCCGGGCTGCCAGGATGAGGCCAGGGTTGGCTTGAGGTTGGTCGGGTTTTCCGGGTCAGACTGGACCAGACGTTGATAAAGGTTAGTAAAAGCCTGAACGGACGTCAGTTCAAAACCTTCTGCCGGATCAAAACTACTGGCATCATCGATCGACTGAGCAATCACCAGGGTATCGGGTGGTGTCACGGCATGCGCTGAGAATGAACCCGCGAGCGCCACGGCAATCATTGATGGAACGACAATTTTCATGACGTTTTTTTACCTTTTTAGTGTTTTCACGAGTTTAAATGAGCCAGCCGCCAGATAAATAGTAGATTATTCGCTATCAATATGTAAAAAGCTTATAAGAAAATCGTATTGGTTATAAACCCTTAACAGTGGTGAGGGGGATATGGAAAACCTTATCGCCCGTTCAATGTGCCATGCTGTTGCTTTACACTTTGCATAACCCAACAGGCGCTATATGCAACGCCCCGTGCCAGATAAGAACAGAGCGATAATCTGTACGGTATTTTTAAGTCGGGCGAGGTCGTTCATATAGCCAGAATGGTAAGGAGAGAAACGATGAATCAGAAAAAAAGATTAACGGTGGCTGCCCTGTTATTTATGCTATCTGGCTGCCGGTCAGACCATCATAAGAACCCGGCGCACATTGATCCTGAAATGGACCGCTGTGGTGCATCAGAATATCAGCATTACGTGGGGCAGCCATTGTCGGCTATCGACCGCATGAAATTTTCTCATCCAACCAGAGCAATCCCTTATCGTTCAGCGGTGACCATGGATTTTAATCTTAACCGTCTGAATTTCCTCGCAGACAGCCACGACAGCATCATTCGTGTTTACTGTGGATAGGCGCATGCTTTGCCCACGACCAGAATAACCCTTACATCCCATGGTAATGTTGCAGAATACGGGGTTCAGGGAGCCGTCTCCTGCAAAAGCTGACCCGGTAAATTGCGGTAGCCCTGCAATAGCGCTGCATCCATTTCTTTTTCCAACCGGGCGCAATTACCCGGGCGAGCATGGCCTTATTGGTGGCGGGCTTACCGCAGCGCATCAGCTTATTCATAACGGCCGTGTTTGCCCAGTGGCTGACCATTGGGTATGGCGTGAAAATGCTGACGGTCAGGTCTGCCAGAACAGCAAACCACTATGTTGCCTAGAAAACGCACAGGCGGTTTTTTTGCTTTAGATGGTGAAAGGGAAAATGACAGTAACCGTGAGAAACTTTTATTGTATGCCTGCCGCACGAGGCTTCCCTCGCGAAGGCCGAGGCTACGGCAACGGACTAAATAACTGCGTGCAATCGTGTTCCACTTGTGCTGGACAGGCGTAGGGGCTGTTTTCTCACCTGCCTGCGCTGCATCGCGCCGTCCCTGTCTTGCATGCCACAGCGCTGTCAACGGGAGAGGAAGCGGTTTAGTGCCCGGGCCAGGTGGTGATAACCTCTGAAACGCCGTTGATAATAAACTGTACCCCCATACAGACCAGCAAAAAGCCCATCAGGCGTGAAATTGCCTCGATCCCGCCTTTACCAACCAGACGCATGATGGCACCGGAACTCCGCAGCGAAAGCCACAGAATGATGCCGATTGTAAGAAAGGTTAGCACCGGCGCGACGGTTATCACCCAGGAGGGAAATTGCTTACTGTTGTGGATAGTGGAAGCGGCACTGATGATCATCGCAATGGTGCCAGGTCCTGCCGTGCCGGGCATCGCCAGCGGAACGAAAGCAATGTTCACCGTGCGGTGCTCGTTCAGTTCGTCAAGCTTATGCTTCGCCTCAACAGAATGCCCGGCCTGCTGATCGGGAAAAAGCATGCGAAAACCAATAAAGGCCACAATCAGTCCACCTGCAATGCGCAGCCCGGGAATGGAAACCCCGAAGGTGTTCATGACCGCATTTCCTGCATAAAAAGCCACTGTCATGATGATAAAAACATAGACCGAAGCTTGGGTCGACTGACGATTGCGCTCGGCATAGTTCATATCTCCGGCAAGGCCCAGGAAAAGTGCGACTGTGGTCAGTGGATTTGCCAGAGGGAGCAGCACGACCAGACCCAGCCCTACAGCCTGAAACAGTTTAAGCATGATTTTTCTCCTTTTGATATCGATGTTGCGCAAAGCGCACATTATGTTGGTGAATCGATCTTCACTTCTTAAACCTGATCATAATAAATTAACGCGTATTTTCTGTTTTTTGTATGTGGGGCTTGTACTGTGGCCTCGGTTATGAGTAAATGCACCATCGGTTTTGAAACAGACAGCGTATGCGAGCAGTTTTAATAAAGCAGTTTTCAGTTTAAGCGTTATCTTTGATATCTCTTCTTCGTGACTTCCTTCTTAAGTGCCTCATAAGTACGGCCTGTTGACAAACCTCCATGCCCGTTGCGGCCCAATACTTTATGAAGGAAAAAGACATGTCTAACAAAATGACTGGTTTAGTAAAATGGTTCAACGCTGAGAAAGGTTTCGGCTTCATCTCCCCAACTGACGGCAGCAAAGACGTTTTCGTACACTTTTCTGCTATTCAGAATGGCGGTTTCAAAACACTGGAAGAAGGTCAGAAAGTTGAATTTACTATCGAAAATGGCCAGAAAGGCCCTGCAGCAGCGAACGTTACTGCACTGTAAGACAGAGAGTTTGCTGCAGCCAGATAGCGACGTCGAGTGAATAAAAACGGCCCCTAAGGGGCCGTTTTTATTGCTAACGAAAAAATGCCCTGTAGGCGTGGTTATCAACCGTGTTATCTTTACTTTAAATCTGGCTGCACAGGTGTTTTTCGAGGTTTTGAGTGCGCTTTATGGGGTGTTATTAACGCCACCTTCAATGAAAGCGGCCTTTATTGCTGGTTTCCGTGAACTCACTGTGGGCATGGAGACATGGCTTTGGCATTACGGGTTATCCCGTGGCTAAATAATGGCCGGGTTACATCCAATTCAATGGCCAGATACGCAGCACGAAAAACGGGCCTGAGTCTCTGCTCAGGCCGACTGTTTATGTTGCGGTAAAAGTTACTGCATAGTCATAACGCGCATTATTCAGCAGAAATTCCGGGCTGACGCTGGGGCTCCAGGAATCATCACCGCCAATGCCCATATGATGACCATCCAGACTCAACCAGCAGCCTTCTTCCGGCCTGAGCAGGTGACGGTGACTGGCGTCACGCAGTTGCTCCATGCTGTATCTGCTCAGGGAAAAATGGAAATCGCCGGTAACGGTGATTGCACCAAAGGTTAAGGCTTTGGTTCCGCCCCGCAGACCGTTCTCGCAGGGAAAGACATATGGCGTATGCAGATCATCAAGTGGAAGTGACCAGCGCGAAAACTGGGCGGCATGACAGCGATCAGGATAGTTTTCATGCGGTCCCAGCCCAAGCCAGCTTGCCATGCCATCATGCTGATTAAGCTGGCAGCATAATCCAATTCTTGCCGGAGCGGGCTGTTCTGCTGCGCGCGTCACGTTAACCTGAATATTCATTTCGCCGTGGCTATTAAAACGGTACTGCTTGTGGCTGATAAAGCACAGCGTGCCGTCATGGTGCCACGCGTGTACGGTGGTCAACTGCACGCTGTTACTCAGTTGATCGTAATACAGCTCAGTCAGTTCGCTGTTTAACGCATTAAAACCTGCGCGCTGCCAGCGTGCTACCCAGGCATTAGGGTCAACCTTCGTCACTTCGCTAATGCCGATGTCATTGTCAACCGGGGCGCGAACGAAAGCGTCGCGCAAGGGTGAAAGTAGCAATGCTTTATCCTGCTGTAGCCACTGTGTCAGCTCACCACTTTTACGACAGAAGTGCCAGCTTTGCTGTTGATGCCTGATAGTTATTTCTGTCTCGTCCACAATAAGTGCTGGCTTTGGGTTGTCGTGGAAGAGAGAAGGACGTTGCAACAGGGCAGGGAGTCGCCACTGGTTCCAGGCGACGCGATGCCCGGCGTCTGACCATGCCGTAGCCCGTGGCTGAGTGACCGCGACGCACAGCCAAAGCTCGCCATCCCGCAGGGGCAATTCGCCCAGTTCCACGGTTATTGCGCCCTCTGGCACCAGTGTCAGCGGCTGACTGCCCGCCGATATCACCAGACCATTGTGCTCAATTCGCCATTCAAGCTGCTCGTTGTCCGTCGCCCGGAACAAATATTCGCTGCGAATGACAAGGCGTAATGGGCTGCTGCTTTCCAGAGAAAACTGGAAAAACTGTTGCGCCCACTGTGCTTCGAACAGGGAAGGATGGGGTGTACGATCAGCAAAGACCAGCCCGTTCATACAGAACTGACGATCGTTAGGCTTATCGCCAAAATCGCCGCCATAAGCTTGCCACGGCTGACCGTTCTGGTCGTAGCGGGTCAGGCTTTGATCCACCCAATCCCAGACGAAGCCGCCCTGCAAGCGCGGAAACGCACGAAAAGCCTGCCAGTATTTGGCAAAGCCGCCTAGGCTGTTGCCCATGGCATGCGCATATTCACACAGGATCAGTGGCCGAGTTTCTTCAGGCAGGCCGATCCATTTTTTAATGGCCCATTTCGGCACTGCCTCAAAAGGCTGATCCTGATCGACTCTGGCATACATCGGGCAAATAATATCGGTGGCGGCGGTGTCGGCACCGCCCCCTTCATACTGCACCGGGCGACTTTTATCGCTGCTTTTAACCCAGGCATAAAGGGCATCGTGGGTGCTGCCGTGGCCCGATTCATTACCCAGCGACCAGATAATAATGCAGGGGTGGTTGCGGTCCCGCTGCACCATGCGTGTGAACCGCTCGCTGAACGCATTAAACCAGAGTGGATCGTCCGACAGGCGATTCATCGGCTCCATGCCGTGGGTTTCGATGTTTGCCTCATCAACAACATACAACCCAAAACGGTCGCACAGGCGATACCACAAAGGATGAGCAGGGTAATGAGAGCAGCGTACTGCATTAAAGTTATGCTGCTTCATCAACATGATATCGCGGATCATGGTTGCCTCATCCATCACCTGACCGTTCTCAGGATGATGTTCATGGCGATTAGTGCCACGGATCAGCAGTGGTTTGCCGTTTAACTTCAGCAACCCCTGATGGATTTCGACCTTGCGAAAGCCGACATCAAAGGCTTCGGTTTCCATGCGGTGTCCCGTTGCATCAAACAATGTCACTGTAGCCCGATAGAGATGCGGGGTCTCTGCACTCCACAGCTCCGGCTGATGGACCGTCAGGTTAAGGTTTGTACGGTCGCGATAATTGCCGCGCTCATCGACGATCTGACTGCAAAGCGACTGGCGATGCCGTGCTATACAGCGCGTCCGCTGCCAGAGTATGACTTCAACCTGGCATGCCTCAGCATCAGGTTGTGAACAGATCGCCAGCACCTGAAGGCGGCCAGTATGATATTCCGCGCTGAGATGCGTCTCAATCTGTACATCGCGTAAATGCAGCCTGGGCTTTTGCAGCAGGCTGACGTCGCGAAAAATACCGCTCATTCGCCACATATCCTGGTCTTCAAGATAGCTGCCATCGCTCCAGCGAAGCACCAGCACCGCCAGGCGATTTGATCCGTCACGCAACGCTGGCGTCAGATCAAATTCAGCTGGTAATCGGCTGTCCTGAGAGTAGCCAATAAATTCGCCATTACACCAGAGATAAAAAGCCGAGTTGACGCCATCGAACTGAATGTAAGTCAGCAGCTGGTTTTTGTCGTGCGTGAAATTCAGCGAGTAGCATCCGGTAGGATTCATTTCCGGGACACAGGGGGGATTAACCGGGATGGGGTACTGAACATTGGTGTAAATCGGGGCATCGAAGCCCGCCAGCTGCCAGTTCCCAGGTACTGGCAGCCGCTGTGCACCGGGAAGGTCCTGGCGCAGCCAGCTTTCCGGAACCTCTTCAGGCCGGTTGAAATAGCTGAATGTCCATTCGCCGTTAAGCAGCAGTCGGTTGCCGCTATCGGGGCGTTCATCCCTTGCATTTTCTTCATGGCGGTAGCTCAAGAAGGGCGGGTGTGCGGGCAGGCGGTTAATATGGGTGACCACCGGGTTTTCCCAATCGCGACGACCTAACTGCTGTTGCAGGCTTAAAACAGGAGAATGACGCATTTGCAGGTTCTCTGAAATATTATCGGCTCACATTGGCCTGAAACCTGTCAGCTGTAAAGCAGATAATCACCACCTTGTGAGCAAGGTCTGGAAAGCGTCGATGAGATTATTTTCCAGTAATAAGTGTATTTTCACTGATTTTTGTTATTGAATTGTTAAGCTCAGTTACCCCCGATAAAAACAAACCGGAAAGAGAGTATTCTGGATTGTTATTTAGACCAGCAGACACTGACTATCAGCGTCAACGTTACCATGAGGAAATGACGATGAAACGATGGATTAAAGTTGTAAGTATCGTTGCGCTGAGTGGATGTATATTTTCCCCCTCCGGGCGCTGGTGGCAGTGGCTTTTAACTAGGGCCACGGCTTGTAAACATATTGTGCCAGGGGGCAATCCCCTGGCTTATTGCTGCAACAATGAGAATCGACTGTTGCAGCACATCATGGTTATTGCCGATTATTTTCACCGTTTATAAAGATGAATACACTCTGAAAATAGCGAGGCGGTTAACGAAAGTATCAGGCACAGATTTGTTTCCTTTTACCAAATGCAGTGTTAACGTCAGTGTTTATCTCCCTGAGATGTCCGCATGAAAAACCTTATTGCAGAACTGTTGGTCATTGGTCAGACTGGCTGAAAAAGAAGTTGAGTCGAAAGAGCTGATGGTGCAGGTTGAAGCGCCTGGCGTTGTTGTCACCGCATAGCTACGCAAACTGGATAGCGAGCAATTGCAACAAATTAGCGACAGCATCACTTCTGCGATGGCGACGGCAGCGATAACACAGCCGGAAAAGGCTGCCGTACTGCTCAACTGCCATATTCAGTGTCTGCTTGTCGTTCCCTGTCCTTGATTTTTCTCTCATCTGGCTGCTGCAAGGTCATGGTTAACGGCTTCAGGACGTGATAAATCAGTCTCGGGCAAGCCTGGCCCGCTTTCTTTTTTCCTGCAGTTGATTCCCAACAGAATTAAATCTTGCTCATTTTTTCTGATTTATCCATACACTGCTGGATTGCATGGATCACCGCTGAACGAAAGCCTTTTTCTTCAAGTGCTTTCACCGCTTCGATAGTCGTGCCTGCAGGGGAGCAGACCATGTCCTTCAGTTCACCGGGGTGCTTGCCGGTCTCCAGCACCATCTGTGCCGCGCCCTTGACTGCCTGCGCGGCGAACTGATAAGCCTGAGTGCGGGGCATTCCCCCCAGCACGGCAGCATCGGCCATTGCTTCAATAAACATAAAGACATAGGCAGGTGCGGAGCCGCTGACGCCAACCACCGCGTGAATCAGGTATTCAGGCACCAGCTCGGCCTTACCGAATCCATTGAAGATAGCGACGATTTCGTCAGCTTCTTCTTTACTGACTAAAACGTTAGGTGTTATTGAGGTCATCCCTTCATTGACCAGCGCTGGCGTATTGGGCATGACCCGCACCAGTTTCCGGTCGTGGCCGAGAACGCCAGCAAGGGCGTCCAGCGTGATGCCAGCGGCAATAGAAACCACGACCGTATCTTTATTTAAGCTGCCGGAAATTTCGTTAAGCACGTTCAACATAACGCCGGGTTTAACCGCTCCGAACAAAATATCAACTGCTTTGGCAACCTCTTCTGCGCTGGCGGCGGGCGTGATGCCATACTGTTGTTGCATGGTCTGATTGGTGGCGGGTTTATGGTCGTAAACCCAGATATTCGCCGGCTTCACATCGCCAGCCGAGACCAGGCCACCAATGATTGCTTTTGACATATTGCCACAGCCAATAAAGCCGATTTTTTTGTCCATCATCATGCTCTCTGTTGCCTGAAATGTGTATTTGCATGTGAGAAGGGTGCCAACAGCTGGACGAGTACCGTCAGCCTTTAACACGTACCCCTCAGTTAAAGTCAGTGATACCGATCATAGCATCTGTGACAGGTGTCCAGTCATGTTAACAGGATAAAAGCCCTGCAAATGCGCATCAACAAGGCTTAGTATAAAGACAGCATCTTTTAACCGTCTCCCGGCACTTTTACTGCTGCTGTAATGCGTGCAGGAAAAACGATGAAGCTCAGGCACGGCGGAAAAGTGGTAGCTAAGAGCATGCTTATTAACCTTGTCGAACACTAAATGCTGCAAAAATCATTTTTTAAATGTTGGTCTGGTTGAATGTTGGGCATTTCATAGCGGTTAATGAGATGGTCCCCACCCCCCTGTGAGCGCTACGCTGACAGGGGGTTTTTCTTTCTGGGGAAGGCCATCATGCAAAACGTTACGTGTATTGGTATCCGTTCTCGGCAAGCATTCCTTCCACATTCACTGCCAGGATAAATCAGGCAAGGCATTACTACGTAAAAAGGTTGCCCGTACCAAACTTATTGAGTTTCTGGCTGGCTGCACATCGGCTACCGTTGTGATGGAAGCCAGCGCCGGCGCCCATTTTATGGCTCGCCGGCTCGCTGATTTAGTCCATGAAGCAAAATTGATTTCTCCGCAGTTCGTCCGCCCTTTTGTTAAGAGCAACAGGAACGATTTTGTCGATGCGAAAGCCATATGCGAAGCAGAACCCCGTCCCTCAATGCGATTTGTGCAACCACGAACTGAAGCCCGGCAGGCCATGCGGGCACTTCACCGCGTCAGGGAATCGCTTCTCAGAGATAAAGTCAAAACAACCAATAAGATGCATGCTTTTTTACTGGAATTTGGCAGCAGTATTCCCAATCGGAGCCGCAGTGATAAAACAGCTTTCAACCGTCCTTGCAGAGAATGAACTTCCACACTATCTGGCACAGTTGCTGATGCGCTTACATGCTCATTATCTTTACCTTGTCGAACAGATCACCGGGCCTGAAACGGCCCTGGAGCAGGAACTGAGTTGTGATGAAACAGGACAACGTCTTCAGGCAATATCCGGTGTTGTGCCAGTAACCGCCAGCGTCCTGCCATCGCAACCGGGCGACGGTAAACAACATGCCTGTAGCCGGGATTTTGCTGCCTCAGTCGGTCTGGTGCCACGGCAGTACAGCACGGCGGAAAAAATACGCTTTTAGGGATAAGTAAACGCGGAGACAAAAACCTGCGCCGGTTACTTGCACGGTGCGCCAGAGTCTTTATTCAGAGAAGAGCTTATCAGTCAGGCTAGCTGGCCGGGTCAGGGCGCTGCTGGCAAAAAAACACCCCTGCGTAGTGTGTTGTGGACTGGCCAACAAATTAGCCCGGATAGCGTGGGCAATCACGACACGGCAGACCGTGTTCGAAAAGTAATGATGACGCCAGCCTGACTGGCAGGTGAATCGTTAATTTAAGTAGTTCCCAGTCTGGTTTTGCGAAGACGGATTATTGATGACATGAACGGCCTGTCGGCCTGATGAAAAACTGACATAAAAAATGGATCTCTGAAGTCGTGCGGTTTTTAAGGTTAATCCGGTGCGGAACTCATCGGGGCGCGGGCCTCCATGCCCATAGTGACCCCGGACAGATTTAGGCAAGCCAGCATTAATCAAAAATCAGTGTTGCAAAAATGGTGGGGACCATAGATTTTTTTGTATGAATATTTTTTGCACAATAATCGGCATGTGATGTTTTACAAAAAACGTTGAAGTGCCACTGCCGCAAATAGCGGTGCCTGGTCGTGCTTCATTTATTACCTTATTTTGTACGGGAAGAAACTCGCCGTAGGGCAGGATAACGGGCCTGTAGGTATGATAAACGTGAGGCTGCGGGAGGTCAGGCGTGGCAGCAGCTATTCAGGTGACGTAAAAAGGCTGCGGCAGTGTGGACGTGAGGGCACAACAGTACGCTATAAGGCGATTCTCCGTTCTGACACTGCTGCTCACAGCTCAGTACAACAGAATGTCAGGTTTGCGATGCCAGCGGTGGCTCTGTATGATTTTTTATCAGTTATCTTATCAGTCTCACCCTGTGGCAATCGCAGCAGGTGTAATTTCAATATTAATTATCAATACCTCAGAATGCTGCTAAAAATCCTGATGCAATGCTGTTAACCTGTCCTGGCATTTTTCTGTGCGCGGGTGACTAATCAGGCATAAATGTCAGGCACAGCGCTCAACGAGGCGCTGCACCGGATGCTTGCGTCATTTCAGGCATTATTTTATCAGAACAGGAAAACGTCATGCCAATATGGGTGGATGCCGATGCGTGTCCAAAAGTGATCAAAGAGGTGCTTTACCGCGCCGCCGATCGTGAACAAATGATGGTCACTCTGGTTGCTAACCAGCCACTAAGCGTTCCGCCTTCTCGTTTTTTGCGCACGCTGCGTGTGCCTGCCGGATTTGATGCGGCCGATAATGAAATTGTGCGCCGTGCTGAAGCGGGCGACCTGGTGATCACGGCGGATATTCCACTGGCTGCAGACGTGATGGAAAAAGGCGTGGTGGCGATCAACCCGCGTGGCGAGCGCTACAGTGAGGCCACTATTCGTGAACGTCTGACCCTGCGCGATTTTATGGATACTATGCGGGCCAGTGGGGTGCAAACCGGGGGGCCGCCTGCACTCAGCCAGCGTGATCGGCAGCTGTTCGCGAATGAACTTGATAAATGGCTGCAGGCGCAAAAGGGAAAAAAATAACGTCTGAATGCATGGAATGCAGCCGGGTACGTCTACCCGGCTATCTGCGGCTTAAACGAAGCTGTCGTCATCACCGAAATTATCACTATCGAAGTCGTCGCTGCCAAAACCGGCAAAGTCGTTACTGTCATTCCGTTGAAAGCCAGCATCCTGACTGGAAAAAGGATTACCGCCAACGTCATTGAAAGTATCAAGGTTATTATCAAAGCTTTCCTGGGGCAGCGCGGGTTCATTGATAATATTGACGATTTCCTCAGGCTGCGAATGGTGGAACATGCTGGTCAGCATATCCGCCATTACCACGCCACCGGCAACGCCTACCGCAGTTTGCAAAGCCCCGCCAAGAAACCCTCGCGTTGCTGAAGGCGCGGCGGCAGGGGGCGCAGACCAGCCTGGCTGCTGCTGAACCGGCGCGTTGTTACCCCAAGGAGAGGATTGCTGAGGCGCAACACTTTGCGGCGCTGACTGACGCTGACCGCCGCCAAACAAGCCTGATAAAAAGCCGCCGCTGCTCTGCTGAGGTGGTTGTTGAGACTGCGCCAGTTTTGCTTCAAGCTCGCTTACCCGGTTATTAAGCTGCTTCATGGCGGCTTCCTGAATCAAAATGGCCTGTGCCATGTAGTAAGGAGCACCCGGTTGCTGCTGAATGTGTTGTTGAATCAATTTTTCCGCGGTGGCGTCGCGGGGGGCAGACTGGGTCTCTGCCTGTTTTAAACGGTTGAACAGATTTTCAATTAACTGTTGTTCTTCGTTCTGCATGTGATCGTCCTCCAAATCGGGTATTACCACTATATTGGGGTAAAAAAGTGGAAAGTAAACGTGGTTCGGGTAAGTAAATGTTGCCGATTCATTGGCAATAAAGTTGGCAATGTAAATGCAGTTTTACATCGAATATCTTGCTGAAAAACATTGGTATAACATTATTCCATCGGCTCGGGGTGTAAAGAAAAAGTTACTGGTGGTGATGCGAAAAAATAATCGTTATGATGCGACGCAAATTCAATCATTATCTGCTCTAACACCGCCACTAGGGCAATCAATAGAGCTGAGGAAAAGTGGGCTGTTATGTCGTTACCTTTGTATCTGATTGGCGCGCGTGGCTGTGGTAAAACCACTATTGGTCGGGCGTTAGCGAGTGCTCTGGGTTATGCCTTTAGCGATACCGATCGCCATCTTCAGCAAATTACCGGCAAAACGGTTGCAGAAATTGTGGCGCAGGAAGGGTGGGACGGGTTTCGGCAGCTAGAATCACTTTCTCTGCAAGCGGTAACGGCACCGGCCACCGTGATTGCCACCGGCGGCGGAATGGTGCTCGCCATCGGCAACCGACAATTTATGCGCGATCACGGACAGGTTATTTATCTGAAAGCGGATGCTGATGTACTGGCTGCACGTCTTGAAGCCTACCCTGAGCAGGATCAGCGTCCAACCCTGACGGGGCGCCCCATTGCTGATGAAATGGTTGAGATACTGGTGGCGCGCGATGCGTTTTACCGACAGACATCACATTATGTGATTAACGCGATGCAAACCCCGACAGGCGTGGTAAATGATATTATCACCTCGCTTTCTCTCGCTCGGGCCAGCTGAATGGCTACGTGCACAATGACGGTACCTGCTATTTTTTGACAGGTTGCTACCTGATGTTGCAGCAACAACCCTGCCGCCCGGCAGCGTGCCGTCAGACGACGACTGCCAATCCCTTACCGGACAAGGTCTGGCAAAGAGCACATCATTCCCTTGCGTGCCGTTATTAATACCACAGGTGTTGCCCCGCAATCCGGTGGGAGGGATTTTCACAGTGTTAATGACGCCTTCTCCCTGAGAAATGCCAATTTTTGTCTATACTTAAGAAATGCTGGCTGTCCAGACCTCGTTTCTGGGCGGGTAAACATTTATTAACGAAGGGAAAGAACGATACCGGGCAAACCACCTTACCCGCGCGTAGCCAATATTAAACCGGTTGAAAAAGGGTCTTCTGGCAAATCGGTCACCTGGTACGAATTGCGTGCTGACCATCGCAAACCCGATACCTTAATCAGCGAACATGAAACCGAGCAGGAAGCTATTGACGCGAAAGCGCGCTATGAAGACCAGCAAAAAGGATAATACTTCTGTCGGCAGGGACGCCGGCTCCCTCTTCAATCTGCCGTATTTTTCCGCTAACAACCTGCCCGTTGCCCTGGCATTGTTCTCCGTGCTTGACTGGAAGCTGTTACCATCTTATTTTCACTGTCCGGTACCAGAATAAAATTAACCTCGCTCCCACCACAGATATAACTGGACAGACCATTGGCCGATTTTCCGAATAATAACCCGCCAGACAATAACTCTCCGTGCTTTTTAAAAACCAATGCTAGGCTGAAACCAATTAATAACGTGGTTGATGATGTTGCCAAAAATCTGGCAAAGGTTAATTTGGTGGAAAAGGGATTGATGAGGCAGACGCTGGCGACCATAACACTTGGCACCGCGCCGCAGGGTGACTTGCATCCGTTGCTGCTGGAACATATCCCGGAAACGCAAATTGCGCATTTTGGTTTGCTGAACGGTCTGTCAGCTGCTGAAATTAAACAGCGATACGCACCGGTTGCAGGTGAAAAAGTCACCATGACGCATACCGAAGGCGGCTCTTTTATTGCTTTGTCCGCAGCGAGAGTCAGCGAGGCGTTGCAGGTAATAATAAAACAGCTGGAAGGAAAGGGATTTTCTACCATCCTGGTTTTGTGTGCCGGTGAATATAAAAATCTGGTCGCGGACAGCGCCGTTTTGCTTGAGCCTTACAGCATTCTGCCACCGCTGGTCAATGCAATCGCCAACGGGTATCAGGTCGGGGTGATAGTGGCGCGTGCAGAGTACATCAATGAACAGACTTATAAATGGCGCAGTCTGCAATGGACTCCCCATTTTGCGGTGGCCAGTCCTTGGGAAATGGGCAATGATCGGCTTATTGAAGCCGCACTTACGTTACAGGATCGCGGAGCGGACATCCTGCTGCTGGATTGCCTTGGCTACTATCAGCGGCACCGGGATTGCCTGGAAAAGCTGCTCGGTATACCTGTGCTGCTCTCCAATACGCTTATCGCCCGGCTTGCAGCAGAACTTCTGGTGTAAAGAAAGGAATACCGCTACCTTAAGAGCCTGTCTGCCATGGGGCTGGATAGCGCAGCTCAAGGTTAATGCCGTGCCGCCTGTAACAGGTGCGTACGCGCGGCTTACTCTTTCTCTCTGATTATAAGGATACCTTTATGCTCAACGTCAGCGAATATTTCGACGGAAAAGTGAAATCAATCGGTTTCGACAGTGCCAGCACCGGGCTCGCCAGCATTGGCGTGATGGCCGAGGGTGAATACACGTTTGGCACGGGTCAGCCGGAAGAGATGACCGTGGTGAGCGGTTCGCTGAAAGTGCTGTTGCCGGGCGAAACGGAGTGGAAGCACTATGAACCAGGCCAGGTATTTAACGTACCGGGCCACAGCGAATTCCATCTTCAGGTTGCCGAACCTTCGTCATACCTGTGCCGTTACCTGAAAGACTAGTTTTAGCATCGGGTCGTTTACCGGCTCGATGACCTACTCAGCGCTGTGCTTCCCCACCCAGGGCTTCGATGGTATTGCTAACCAGTGCGGCAAGTTCGCTGGTCATCAGGATAAAGTCAGCGTCAAAACGCGCGGCAACATCTTCCCGGTCAATATCATCATTTTGTTCACGCAGTGTATCGGCAAATTTCAGGCGTTTCAGCGAACCATCATTGTACAGCACCATTTGTACCCGCTCCTGCCAGTCCAGCGCCAGTTTAGTCACCAGCTTTCCTGCTTCGATATGGTTAGCAATTTCATCACAGACCAGGTCCTGCTTTTTACAGCGGATCACACCACCGTCTTCCAACAGCGATTTCAGCTCGGCTTCATCCATTAGTGCAAAACCGGCTGGTGTAGTGCCAGAACGTACCCATTCGGTCATGGTGAGTTCAATCGGGCTTTCCAGCGTCAGCGGCACAACTGGCAGCGATCCCAGACTTTTACGCAGCAGCGCCAGCGTATCTTCTGCTTTTTTTGCGTTGGCACAATCGACCACAACCAGATTATTAACGCTGTCGATCCACAGAAACGTCTGGCTGAAGCGGCTGAATGCCCTGGGTAGCAGGCTGTGCAGCACCTCATCTTTCAGCGAATCCTTTTCGGTTTTTTTCAACTTACGCTGCTGTTCGGCTTCCAGCTTGCTGATTTTGGCATCCAGCGTCTGTTTAATCACCGGCGATGGCAGGATTTTCTCTTCCTTGCGGGCGCAAATCAGAATCTGACCGTTATTGACATGGGTTAAGGCATCGCCGCGGGGACCCATTGGGGAAACCCAGCCGGTTTTTGCCATATCCTGACTGCCACAGGGCGTGAAAGTGAATGCCTCCAGTTGCTTTTCCATCTCGTCGACCGCCAGCGACAGTTCCCGATTCAGGCGATATACCATCAAATTTTTAAACCACAGCATACTGCTTTCCCTCTCTGGCGCGTATTAGGTGCGCTTATTTAACGACAGTGCGCATGATAGCGAATCGACTGCGGGGTTTCATTGCCTTTCCATCGTTGGCCTTTTAAGGTACGAAACGAGGTAAAAACCATGAGGGCGCACAAATGCGCTCAGGCGGGGTGCGCGGCGCGGCATGGCTATGATCGCAGTAAAGCTGTGTGGCCTGCCGTCGTCGCGCGTTGGGCGTGGACAGCGTCCGGTTTCACTTCCTTCATTGAGGCCGTCATTGCCTTGTTTTGCAGAGGAAGCCGTGCAATCAATCGTTACCCCACAGCAAGTCCGGCCAGAAAATAAAAGGTGCTGACTACGTGGTGACCGGAGACATACCGAATTTGGTCGAAAAGAGGTGGGAGACCAGCAACTTTGGGGCATCTTGGGTCGTGGTAAAACGCAGGTCGTCTACGCGAAAGTCAGTCTCAATATTGTCGATGTCACCACCTCGGAAGTGGTCTGGTCCATGCAGGGTGCCGGAGAATATACCTTATCTAACCGTGAAGTGGTGGGCTTTGGCGGCACCGACAGCTATGACCCGACGCTGAACGCTAAGGTAACAGACCTGGCGGTTCGTGAAGCGGTGAATCATCTGGTTAGAGGCATTGAATCAGGCGCATGGCGTCCGGTTAAATAACAGCGGGAATAACAAATGAACCACATGAAATCTGTTCTGGCAGTGTCTGCCGCGCTACTGTTAGCCGCCTGTGCGCCAAAACCAGCGCCCATCTGTAATTGGGGCGATTATCAGTCTTCTTTATATCGTTATTATAAAAATACATCTGCGCCGGAAAAAGAAATTGAAACGCTGAACAAAGTCATTCAGGAAGCACAGGGTAAAAATAAACCGGTCGCGCCGGTCTGCTTTATGCCAATAGCGACCACCCCGATCTGGCTTTTCAGCAGTTCACCGCCGAAAAAACGGCATTTCCTGAATCCGCTTCCTGTATGGATTTTCTGATGCGTAAGTAAGCAGGGTGCTAAATAATAAAAAATTTATTAGCAATCAATGGCCTGCTGGCCGTGGTCGCGCTGACCGGCTGTGCGGAAAAAATGCCTTATGATTACACCGTCTTCCGCGAGATCAAACCTGCTTCCATTCTGGCGCTGCCCGCAGAAAACCACTCTGTGGATATCAATGCGGCACACAGCTTTGCCTCGCTGGCGACACAGCCGCTGGCCGGGTCGGGCTACTATACTATGTGTTTCCTGTCGCGGTTGTCGAGGAGACGTTTAAACAAAACGGCCTGAGCAATGCCAGTGACATTCGCAGCGTCAGCACGGCGAAACTGCACGACATTTTCCATGCGGATGCGGCGCTGTATATCACTATCACGGAGTACGGCACGACATTCGTCGTGGTGGACAGCGTGACACGCGTCACAGCCACGGCGAGGCTGGTGGATTTGCGCAGTGGTAAGCAAATCTGGAGTGGTATTGCGACGGCAACGGACAGTGAGAGTAACAATAACGGTAGCCAGGGCCTGGTTGGGATGCTGGTTAATGCCGGTCGTTAAACAGATTACCAATAACGTGACCGACCCCGCTCACGATATTGCGGCGCTGACCAGCGCACGTTTGCTGACCGCCGACGGCGGTATCCTGCCTGGCCCACGCGCCAAACTGGAAAAACGCCAGTCGGCGAAAGCCGGTGTGCCAGTGCCGCTGATGATATTCAGCGGCCTGTTCCTTGCCCGGTTGACATCAGGCCGCTGGTGTTTCCAGCCTGCTATAACCCAGTCCATTGATTTTATTTACTTTAATCTGCACTGATATCCGTTCCTTCATGGCCTCCACATGGCTTATTACCCCGATAGTTTTCCCGCTGGCATTAAGGGCATCGAGGGCATCGAGCGCGCTGTCCAGGGTTTCAGCATCCAGCGTACCGAAGCCTTCGTCGAGGAACAGCGATTCTATACGGGTTTTATGGCTGACCAGATCGGAGAGCGCCAGTGCCAGCGCCAGACTGACCAGAAAACTCTCGCCGCCGGAGAGCGTACGGGTATCGCGTAGCGCTTCCGCCTGCCAGGTATCCATCACCTGCAATTCCAGCGGCTCATCAGATTTGCGCTGCAGCATATAGCGGCCATGTAGCCGGGTCAGCTGTTGATTGGCGAGCCAGACCAGATTATCCAGCGTGAGCCCCTGAGCAAATTTGCGAAACTTATCGCCTTCTTTTGAGCCAATAAGTTGGTTCAGGTAACTCCAGTCCTCCACCTGCTGCTCGCCAGCGGCAATCTGCCTGAGCAGATGCTGCTGTTGCTCACGCTGCGCTTCATCACTGAGCAATTGCTGGCGAACCTCTCCCTGCTGTCGGGCGTTTTCCCGCAGTTGCTCTGCCAGAAGCTTCACCGTTTCGCTGAGGGTGGCAGGATCAGCGGGCAGATCGTCCGGCTGTTGCTGTTGCTGCTCGGCAAGGATTTCTTGCGCCTGCTCCCGCAGTACGGCAGTTTGCTGACGGTGGCTGTCATGCTGCTTTTGCAGCGCATGAAGCTTGCTGGATTGTGCTTCATCTAGCAGGGCAGCGACAAAATCTGCCTCATCCGTGAAATCGCTGGTGGCCAGTGCGTCAGCCAGCATTTGTCGATTGTCGTTCAGCCGCTGCGCCAGTGCGTCAGCCTGTTCAGTGAGAGAATTAAGTTGCCCGTGGAGGGTATTCAGCTGCTCCTTCTGTTGCTGCCACTGCTGCTGCAGTATCTCGCTACGCTCGGTGTGCTGCTGTGACAGCGCACGAAGCGCCTGCTGCACATCGGCGATGGGGCGATCACCAAACAGCGCTTCTCGCTGCTGGCGCTGCTCATTCAGATTCTGTTGCCCGGCGGTGAGCCGCTGTTCCAGCGCGGTAACGCGCTGCTGTTCACTGGCGAGTTGCTCGTTCAGCGCCTGCTGCTGGGTGGCCAGCGCGGTCAGTTGTGGCAGCAGGTCGGTAAGCGCCTGCTCCACGTGTTGCCATTGCTGCCATTCCTGCCGCCGCAAAGCCAGCCAGCTTTCGTGCTCATCCTGCGCGGGCAACGCCAGCCCAACCTCGGTCAGTGTGCTTTGTAACTGGTCATGCTGTTTTTCTGCCGCCAGCATCTGCTCTGTCCGCTGTTGTTCGAGTGCGCTGATGTTCTGGCTGAGAGTAAGCCGTTGCTGACCTGCCAGCTCTTGCTGTTGCAGGAGATCGTTCAGCTCCTGCTGGTGCTGTGTAAACCGATCTTTGGCCTGCTGAAGCTGTTGAGCACTTTGTTGCCGCTGCAGCAGCTGTGCCTGTGCATCGTTTTCCTGCTGTTGCTGAACCGTCAGCCAGTCCGTTACCTGTTCCCATTGCTCCGGGGTAAAATCCAGCGCCAGTTCTTTTTGCACCAACTGCCACTGGCTGCGCAATTCGGTTTCCAGCTGACCGTTTTCGCTCAGTTCCTGCTGTAATTTTTCCTGCTGCGTTTTCAGGTTTTTAAGCTGTTCGCGCTGGGCTATTCCGTCATCTTTCAGCCTGTCAACCACGGCTTTTAGCTTCAGTAA
Source organism: Erwinia tracheiphila (assembly GCF_021365465.1). Taxonomy (NCBI): domain Bacteria; kingdom Pseudomonadati; phylum Pseudomonadota; class Gammaproteobacteria; order Enterobacterales; family Erwiniaceae; genus Erwinia; species Erwinia tracheiphila. The sequence continues at coordinate 4,417,565 of NZ_CP089932.1, read as the reverse complement.
ACGCTCTGCGGTAGCGGAGGGGCTGATTGTCTGGTACTCGTCGACTGCCGGGTGCTGGCAGGCACCACAAAGCGGACAGGGCTGCCCCGACTCCAGCTGCGTCCGATACTGTTCAAGATCGGCAATGCGTTGCTCCAGCTCATGGCGTTTTTCCACATCCTGCCGCTGTTGTTCTTTTTCTTTCCAGTCGTTGCGCAGCGTCAGTAATTGCTGTCCGGCCTGTTCGATTTGCTGATGTGTTTCCTGCTGGCGGGTGAGCGCTCGCTGACGTTGTTGCATCACCTGCTGCCACTGCGGTATCAGCAGCGCCAGTGTTTGCCGCAGTGGGCGTTGCTGGCCAAAACGGGCAAGTTGCGTCTGTAACTGCGTTTGCGGGTGCTGCTTCTCCAGTGCATTATGGTGTTTTTCTGCTTCGGCAAGGTGACTGCTGGCCTGTTGCAACGCCAGCCTGTGCGGTGCCACCTGCTGCTCAAGCTGTTGTTCCTGCTGCTGTTGCTGTGCAAGCAGCTGCAGCTGTTCCTTGAGCTGCAGCTGCTGTTTATCCAGTATGGCCTGGTGCTGGTGCTGCTGTTCAAAGCGAGCCGACCACAGCGGCAAGGATTCGCCCCAGCGGCCAACCTGCGGGTTTGCCTGTTGCCACTGCTGGTGAAGCTGCTGTTGCGCTCGTTTCTCCGCCTGTTCCTGCTGATTTTTAAGCAGCTTCTCCCGGTGCTGACTAATCGAATGCTGGTACTCACTTATTTCTTTCGTCAGCGTTTGGGCCTGCTGCTCCAACGTGGCGATATGGTTATCCAGCGGCAGCACGCTGTCGGTGATTAACGTTTCCTGCTGCTGGCGGAAGGCTTCGTGCTGGCGACGCGCGTCATCCTGCATTTTCAGCTGTGCGCTGCTGGTCTCAAGCTGTTGCCGCTGTTGATCCCACCGGGCGGTCAGGCGCTGCTGCTGCTGCTGTAGCGCCTGCAAATCCTGCGTATTAAGGCTGCACTGCTGCCAGAGCGGTCGTAGTTTTTCCGCTGGTTCCGCGCGCTCCAGCTTGTCCAGCTGGGGTTTATCCTCCAGCCAGGCGGCTTCAGCCTGCTGGCATGCCTGCTCCGCCGCGCTCACCGCGTCCCGGGCGCGCTGGTACTGCTGTTGCCACTGCAATAAAGAAAGCTGGCGCTGGTGTTGATCAGTGAGCGTCTGCTCATCGCTAACCAGACTGAAGAGTTGTCCATTCAGCGATTTTCGCTGTTCCTCATCCAGCAGCGCCATACCGCCAGCACGCGCACGCAGCGTCTCCAGTTGCTGGCGAATGTTTTTAAAGCGCTCGAATACGCTGGCTGAAAGACGTCCATAGATCTCGGTGCCGGTCAGTTCTTCGAGCAGCCCGGCCCGGCTGTTGGCATCGGCGTTCAGAAAGGCAGCAAACTGCCCTTGTGACAGCATCATGGATTTGGTGAAGCGGCCAAAGTCCAGCCCGGTCAGTCCTGCCATCATCTCCAGTTTGTCTTTTACTTTGTCTGCGATAATCTTGTTGTCGGCACAGCGGGCCAGTTCCACACGCGGTGCTTTCAGATTGCCATTGACCGCGCCGTGCGCCCGCCGCTGACTCCAGAATGCGCGCCAGGCTTCTCCTTTTACTTCAAACTCGACTTCGGCCAGGCAGTCTGTGGTATCGCGGGTCATCAGGCCATTTTGCGTTTGCGACAGTTTTCCCAGACGAGGCGTTTCGTGATACAGCGCCAGACAGATAGCATCAAGCAGGGTGGTTTTGCCAGCCCCCGTGGGGCCGGTGATCGCAAAAAGGCCGTTGCTGGCGAACGGCTCGGCGGTGAAGTCAATCTTCCATTCACCCCTGAGCGAATTGAGGTTTTTAAAGCGCAGGGTCAGAATTTTCATGGCTGTTCCTCCTCATCAATTTCTGCCAGCGTTTGCTGAAAAAGCGCGGTGATACGGGCCAGCCGCTGGGGCGACATGTCCTGCTCGGAGGCCAGCCTGCGCGCAAACACATCTTCCACGCTCAGTTCGCTGAGGGTTTCATTATCCTGACGCACAATGGTTTGTTCACGCTGCTCGCGGCTGCGGCGGAGCAGCACGATATCGACCGGCAAATCGTGCGTTATCTCCTGGATGCGCCGCTGCAAGTCATTCAGCCAGCAGTCGGTGACCACCTCAATATCCAGCCAGACGACTTTACCGTCTGGGCGCGGCTGAATGGCTGTCAGCTGACGTGTTATTTCTTCCAGCGAGCCTTTAATGATTTGCATCGGCTGAAACATCGGAATGACAAGGGGTTCAACCCGATGCAGTTTGTCCCCGGCAAACTCCACCAGAAAGACGCTTTTTTCTTTACCCAACTCATCAAAACTGAGAGGAATGGGCGAGCCGCTATAGCGAATATGCTCCGTTCCGGCAATGCGCTGGGCTCGGTGAATATGCCCCAGTGCAATGTAATCGGCTGGCGGGAAGGCCTGAGCGGGGAACGCATCCAGCGTGCCGATGTAAATATCGCGCACCGAATCGCTTTGGGTCACGCCGACGGTGGTCAGATGACCAGTGGCAATGACGGGAACAGACAGCTTCATCTCCTCGCGCTGTTGCAGCGCGTGTTGCCAGCACCGCTGATAGTGCGTGGTGATGGCCTCCAGCAGAGACTGCTGTTTTTCCAGACCAGACAGGCCAGCCTGGCTGGTAGTGATATCGCGCGGGCGCAGGAAGGGAATGGCGCAGAGCAGGGCTGCGGGCTGACCGTGGCGGTTGTTCAGGCGTAATATCTGTTGGTCCGGCTGTTCAGCGGCGGCGGCAACCACGGTGGTATTGAGGCAGGCCAGCAGGTGCCGCGACTCGTTCAGCACCGCCACCGAATCATGATTACCGCCAAGCAGAACCAGCTGGCAACCGGTTGGCTGGAGCCTGACAATAAAGCGGTTAAGCAGCTCGCGGGCATAGCTGGGTGGCGAGCCGGTATCGAAAATGTCCCCGGCGACGATAATCGCATCCGCCTGCTGTTCGGTTACCTGCGCCAGCAACCAGTCAAGAAATGCCTGATGTTCTGCGGCACGGCTTTTGGTATAAAAAAACTGGCCCAGATGCCAGTCAGCGGTATGAATGATGCGCATGGGCTTCCTTCTGTGCGGAATGCGTTTGCAGGATTATAAACAAACCGGGTAAAAACCCCCAGCATCAAAGGCATTTGATCTTTCACAGGATTGCTGTCAGTTCGCGGACAGACGGGTTTTTTTCATAAAATTGTCATAAAACTGACGCATAATAGCGCCGCGAATCCCAGTGACATCCCGTCATCGCAGCAGGAGCAATAATGGCCAAGCGTATTCTGGTGGTAGAAGATGAAGCCCCAATCCGTGAAATGTTGTGTTTCGTTCTGGAGCGGAATGGCTATCACCCTGTTGAAGCGGAAGACTATGACAGTGCGGTCAGTCAGCTGATTGAACCCTGGCCAGATCTGATCCTGCTGGACTGGATGCTGCCGGGCGGTTCAGGTATCCAGTTTATTAAACACCTCAGGCGTGAAGCGATGACCCGCGATATTCCGGTGATGCTGCTGACCGCGCGTGGTGAAGAGGAAGATCGCGTGCGCGGACTGGAAGTGGGGGCGGACGACTACATCATTAAGCCTTTTTCCCCGAAGGAACTGATCGCCCGGATCAAAGCGGTGATGCGCCGTATTTCACCCATGGCGGTGGAAGAGGTGATTGAGATGCAGGGACTCAGCCTGGACCCGTCTTCGCATCGCGTGATGTCCGCTAATCAGCCGCTGGAAATGGGGCCGACGGAATATAAGCTGCTGCACTTTTTTATGACGCATTCCGAGCGCGTATACAGTCGTGAACAGTTGCTTAATCATGTATGGGGTACCAACGTTTACGTTGAAGATCGTACCGTTGACGTGCATATTCGTCGTTTACGTAAGGCGCTGGAGGCGAGTGGCCACGATCGCATGGTGCAGACCGTTCGTGGAACTGGCTACCGTTTTTCTGTGCGTTTTTGAATCGCCACAACCGGAGTATTCACTTTGCTGGAACGCCTCTCCCTGAAGGGATTGCTGCTGGAACTCCTGCTCGCCTGCCTGTCCGCGCTGTTGATCGGGCTGGTCGTCGGCTATCTGCCTTGGTTGCTGGTGGTTTCACTGTTGTCGCTGCTGGGCTGGCACTTTGTTAATCTGTTGCGCTTATCCCACTGGCTTTGGGTTGATCGCAGTATGACGCCACCAGGCGGCCGGGGCAGCTGGGAACCGCTTTTTTACGGCTTGCATCAGATGCAGGTGCGTAATCGTCGTCGTCGACGCGAGTTGCGCAATTTGATTAAACGCTTTCGCAGCGGCGCCGAGTCCCTGCCGGATGCGCTGGTACTGACCACCGAAGAAGGTTTTATTTTCTGGTGTAATGGCCTGGCACAGCAGCTGCTGGGGCTGCGCTGGCCGGAAGATAATGGGCAAAACATTCTCAATCTGCTGCGCTATCCTGAATTTGCACGCTACCAGCGCCAGCGCGATTTTTCGCGCCCTCTGACGCTTGTGCTGAATAATCATCGCCAGCTTGAATTTCGCGTGATGCCCTACAGTGAAGGGCAATATCTGTTGGTGGCGCGGGATATGACGCAAATGCACCAGCTGGAAAGCTCGCGCCGCAGTTTTTTTGCCAACGTCAGCCATGAACTGCGCACACCGTTGACGGTGATGCAGGGCTATCTGGAAATGATGACCGAAACCGAGATGAAAGGGACGCAGCGCCACAAGGCACTGCATACCATGCATGCGCAAACCCGCCGTATGGATGATCTGGTCAATCAGTTGCTTACGCTGTCGCGAATTGAAGCCGCGCCCTCACTGGATTTGCGGCAGCAGGTCAACGCGCCAGTGATGTTGAAGCTACTGCAGCACGAGGCGGAAACCCTTAGTCAGGGCCGCCATCAGATTGATTTCAGCGTGGATGATACGTTGCAGGTGTTGGGCGATGAAGAACAGCTGCGCAGTGCGATATCCAACCTGGTTTACAACGCTGTGAACCACACGCCAGACGGGACGCGCATCGTCATCGCCTGGCTTCGCACGCCACAGGGCGCAACCTTCAGCGTAAGCGATAACGGTCCCGGCATTGCGCCAGAGCATATCCCTCGCCTGACGGAGCGTTTTTACCGCGTGGATTGTGCGCGCTCAAGACAGACGGGCGGCAGCGGACTGGGCCTGGCTATTGTAAAATACGCACTCAGCCATCACGGTGCGCGGTTGAATATCACCAGCCAGCCCGGTAAAGAAACCTGCTTTAGTTTTACGCTTCCTCTCAAGGCTGATTGTCAGTTAGCGGAGCACTGAGCGGCAGTGCTTTGTTTGCGCGATACGACGGGGATGGGTAAATAAACACCCTGCCGGGCATAATCAGGCCATTATTGCCAGCCACCGCGAAGAATGCAGACCGCCATGCGAATAATGTCACAAGCAAACGCCAGAATGGCTTATGGCTTATGGCTTATGGCTTATGGCAGGTGCGGCTGGGTTGAATATTCACTGGCGTGGTGTCATCACTGTCTCTCATTGCATGGCATACAGATCGCCTCGCCAGGCAGATGCTTTTTGAGAATCAACGCCACAGGGTACCGACGATGTCTTCCCGGAGGTTCCCCGATGCGCGCTCCCGTTCCGATTCTGCTGTTTACCGGATACCCTGCTGTGTTTTCCTTCCGTTCGGGAGGTGTGGCGCTTCACACTTTTGTATCGCGGCTCGGTGTAGGCCGTTCGCTGCGGGGTTGCATGTACGAAAACCCCGTTCACTCTTCCATGCCAGTCATGAGCAACGCCTTATGTGGAAAGGCCAGGTACAAAGTGAAGCATAATCAGGAATGCTTTTTTAGCGTTCTTAATGTGGTGGACTGACGGGTCGTGACGCAGATTTATTGATAATGATGAAGAGTAAGATACCAACCGATGATCTTATCATGCATTTCCTCTGACTTCGAAAAGCAAATTGTTCTGCGGGTCAGTCGTTTGATATGTGTGCGAAGATTAAGATTATGTCGTTCTGTCCGTTGGGTATATTTCTTGCTCACCACGTGGCCTGTTGCACTTAACAGAACTTTATAAACCGGCCAGGCATCTGTCATATAAAAGGCAATGTTAAATTTGCTTAACAGGGCCAGCAATCGTCGCAGGGTCGGGGCATTTCTCGGGTCGAAGACGTGGGCCAGAGCACGTTTGCGGATACGGTCATAAGCATAGAACAACCACCGGGGATTGCTTTTACACCGCACGTAAGACCATTGTTCACCGGCTTCACAGCAGATAACAACCTCCGTTTCGGGGTCGATATTCTCAGCTACCTGCTTTGGCGAAATTTTTTTAAGTGCTGCAGAACCGTATTGAGGCTGATACCGAGAACCCGTGCGGTATCGCGACATCCGTAACCATTCATGGCCATATTAACAATGGTCTGGTGTGTGTCTGGTTTGGCACCGGAGTAGCTAAAGTTGAGCAGAAAGGTCTTTGAACAATGCTTGCAGATGTAACGTTGGGCACCGGATGCTGAATGTCCGTTACATCGTACAGCATGAGTTTCATTGCACTGAGGGCAGACGACATCAACTTTAGCCATATGTTACATCCAAAGCGCAAAGCATACGTGATCAGCAAGTCTGCGTCACGACCGACTGACGACGACTGAGTTGGAAGGGCAGTATTTCGTTAGATTTCTGGTACAAAATAGTTACCGCATTCAAAAAATTGCTGCCCTTGAACTTGTGAAAAAATTTTCTTACCTGGCGATTTTTCTTTCGCCGCGCAGAAGGTGATACTTTGGAAAAACGATCTTAAGAGCACCATTTCTTTATATTTTATTCACGTTAAAAATAAAGTAGAACAATCAAAAGAACAGACGTAATATGTAATTTCCCAACAATTAATGGACTATTTACTATGCTGGAGCCTAAAAAAGGGTTGCTGACATTCAGGGCAGAAGGGAATAATTTAAAGTCGAGCAGAGATTACTCAAAAAAGATACATTGGCCCGGCAACACCTCATCGTGTAAAAAAATAATTCAGGTGTAACCATTGGTAGAGGATTTGATCTCGGTGATAGATCGAAAATAAGTGCTTTAATATCATTGCAAAAAGCAGGAATCGAAAAGGAAAAAGCAGAGAAGATATCAGAAGGTGCAAGGTTAAAAGGATGCTCTGCCTATAATTTTGTGCTAAATAACAGGGATTCAATAAGCGAAATAACAGACCAGCAACAATTGTTACTATTCATATCAACTTACGAAGAATTAAAAAAAGATGTAGAGAGAATATGTAAAAATAAGTTGATCATAATGGAATATCATCCAAATCCCACTATATCATCTACTCTGGCGTGGGATAATATCCCGGGAAAGATAAAAGAGATTCTTATTGATTTACGCTACCGAGGAGACTATGGCACTGTTACAAGGCCTTATTTGCAAAGGCTTGCCTATGCTGGAGACTTAACGGGATTCGGGAGAATGATTGCCGACAGGACAACCTGGTTTTTCGTTCCTCAGGACAGATTTAAAAGAAGGGTTGACTTCTATGAAAGCAATTAACAGCGTTTTAATTATCTGCATGGTATCTCTTAATGTCAGCGCTGCATTCACTGAGCCAGAAATGAGTCAGTTGCAAGAAATAAACGAAAAAGCAATAAAGAAAACAGAAAGCACCAGGCGTATATTGCAGAGCACTATAAAAAAACAATAGCTAATCTTCCAGAGCAGAAGGAAAAAATAATCAGGCTAAAGAATTCATGGGAAATAACAATCAATGAAAAATGCAATCTCCTGATTTTCGAGTCAATTAATACTGATGCGGAAATAGTGATGAGAAATATATGTCTGTCTGATGAATATATGTCTGTCTGATGAATATATGTCTGTCTGATGAATATATGTCTGTCTGATGAATATATGTCTGTCTGATGAATATATGTCTGTCTGATGAATATATGTCTGTCTGATGAATATATGTCTGCAGCATCCTTTTTTGAAAAGCTAAATTATTAGCAGAGTGATACAGGTGCCAAAAATAAGTGGCACCTTCAATCTGAAAAAAAGAGACAGCATTTTTATATTTCACCTGTGCGTTCCATTATCGCGACCAGCAGTGGCCCTGCTCGCAGTACTAAAACTTCACGTTATCTGCTGAGATTCATACTCAACGTTATTCGCATAACCCTTTCATTCAGGTGACATCCATGACGAGGATATTATCCAACGTAATGCGGTGGCAGGAGTGAGCAGACATGCAGAGAGATTCATCCCGCTATCGTGGCGAAGTCGTCGGCAGTTTTCTTCGTCCGGCCACGATTAAACAGGCGTGTGAACAGTTTCAGCACGGTGAAATCGACGCGGTGGCAGTGCGTCGTATAGAAGATGAAACCATTCGAGACCTGGTCACGCAGCAGCGAGCCTGCGGTCTGCGGGTGGTGACGGACGGCGAGTTTCGCCGGGCCTGGTGGTATTGTGATTTCTTGAGGGCTGCAAGACGTTGAAGCTTATGAAGCGGAGCAGGGCATTCAGAGTAAAGTGCACGGGGTGAAAGTGACCGACAGGCTGGGGTTTGGCGATCATCCGATGCTGACCCATTTTCGCTATCTGAAAGGTATCAGCGGTGATGTCATTGCGAGAATGACCATTCCCAGCCCAGGCGTGCTGCATTTTCGTGGCGGCAGAAAGATGATTGACGCCACGGTGTATCCCGACCTGGAAGACTACTTTAACGATCTGGCGCTGACCTGGCGTCAGGCAATCAGGGCTTTTTACGATGCTGGCTGTTGCTATCTGCAACTGGATGACACTGCTTGGGCCTGTCTCTGCTCTGAAGATCAACAGAGCCAGATCCGTGAGTGGGGCGACTGTCCGCAGGCGCTGGCGGCCACTTATGCGGAGGTAGTCAATAAAACCATTGAGGGAAAACCGGACTATTTGACTATTGGTCTGCACGTCTGCCGGGGGCGTTTTCGTTCGACCTGGATTGCGGAAGGCGGATATGAGCCGGTGGCCGAAATTCTTTTTGGCGGTGTCAACATTGATGCTTTTTTCCTGGAATACGATAACGAGCGTTTCGGGGGCTTTGAGCCGTTAACGCTTTTATTAGGCCCGGTAAACAGCAGGTGATGTTGAGGCTTGTGACCACCAAAGTTGGTGAGCTGGAAAACCCGGAAAGCGTGAAGAAGCGTATTGAGGAAGCGGCAAAGTATGTCAGCCTCGATCAGCTCTGCTTAAGCCCACAGTGTTGCTTTGCCTCAGCCGAAGAGGATAACAGCCTGAGCGAGCAGCAGTGGGCGAAGCTGCTGCTGGTGACTGAGATTGCCAGCGATGTATGGTAGCTGCGCAAGGTGTTGGCAAAAAGCGTGCTTACGTGCGCTTTTTGCGCATTATTCAGCGTTTTTTGCAATAAATCCCCCTGTGTGCACAAAAAAACACATCTCATCTCAAGGATGATCAGGCTGACGTGTTGAGTTGCTTCAGCTTTTTTTGCGCTAAATAATACTGCATTTCCGATCCTTGCTTGCCTTTCATCGCTATTAACGGTTTACTTAGCGCCGTTTTTTCGTTTTCCCCTGAGAAAAGATCGTAATCAGCCCGGTTTTCGGGTAAATGATATTTGATCGCAAGATCGCGTTTCATCTGTTGGCAGATGCCAGCGTGCGCAGCAGGTAAGGGGATACGCTGATATGACGATTTCACCAACACCCGTAACAGGCTAATCCTCGTCTTATGACTAATCGTTTAACTTTCAAAGACATCATCGCGCTGGGCTTTATGACATTTGCCCTGTTTGTCGGTGCCGGTAATATTATTTTTCCGCCCATGGTGGGTATTCAGTCGGGCGAGCACGTGTGGGTCGCAGCGTCAGGCTTTTTGATCACCGCAGTCGGACTGCCGGTTATCACCGTGATCGCGCTGGCTCGCGTGGGCGGCGGCATTGATGCGCTGAGTTCACCCATCGGCAAGGCTGCAGGGATTGTGCTGGCAACGGTATGCTATCTGGCGGTGGGACCGCTGTTTGCCACGCCGCGTACCGCCACCGTTTCGTTTGAGGTGGGTATCGCACCTCTGACGGGGGAGGGGCCGATGCTGCTGTTTATGTACAGCCTGGCCTACTTTGCGCTGGTGGTTGGCATTTCGCTTTATCCGGGAAAACTGCTGGATACCGTCGGTCATGTGCTTGCGCCATTGAAGATTGTAGCGCTGGTGGTGCTGGGAATTGCTGCGCTGCTTTGGCCTGCCGGCGACATTGCACCAGCAACCGAGGCTTATCAACATGCCGCTTTTACCAGCGGTTTTTTCAGTGGCTATCTGACCATGGATACGCTGGGTGCGCTGGTGTTTGGCATTGTTATTGTTAATACAGCACGTTCCCGTGGCGTCAGCGAGCCGACATTGCTGACCCGCTACACCATTATCGCCGGTCTGATTGCGGGTATTGGCCTGACGCTGGTTTATCTGACGCTGTTTAAGCTTGGTTCGCATAGCGTGTCAGTTGTCGCGCAGGGCGCTAACGGCGCGGCGATCCTGCACGCCTATGTCCAGCAGACATTCGGCAGTACGGGCAACCTTTTCCTTGCCGGGCTGATCTTTGTCGCCTGTATGGTGACGGCGGTGGGTCTGACCTGTGCCTGTGCGGAGTTTTTTGAACAATATCTGCCGTTAAGCTACCGCAAGCTGGTGTTTATTCTCGGCCTGTTCTCAATGGTGATTTCTAACCTGGGTCTTAGCCATTTAATTCAGTTCTCCATTCCGGTACTGACGGCGATTTATCCACCGTGCATTGTGCTGATTTTATTGAGCTTTACGCTGGGATGGTGGAAAAAAAGCAGTCGGATTATTGCGCCGGGTATGCTGGTCAGTCTGATCTTTGGCATTGTGGACGCCATCAAAGCCAGCGCTTTCGCAGAAATTCTGCCTCAGTCTGTTGCCCATTTGCCGTTAGCCGATCAGGGACTGGCCTGGTTACCGCCGTCGCTGCTTATACTGGTAATTGCGGCGCTGTATGACCGTATTTTTTGCCGCTGACAGGTGCATGCCGGGCAGCAGTGATAAATGTGATACGTTTTTCTGACCGTAACGGCAGGAGAAACCTCAGGATGAAGACGGAAAAATGACTGAAAATACCCTTAAAAAAGGCCTAAGCACCCGCCATATCCGTTTTATGGCGCTGGGGTCGGCGATTGGTACCGGATTGTTCTATGGTTCGGCTGATGCGATGAAAATGGCCGGACCCAGTGTGATCCTCGCCTATATTATCGGCGGTGCCATTGCCTACATTATCATGCGGGCGCTGGGCGAAATGTCGGTCAACAACCCGCAGGCCAGCTCTTTCTCGCGTTATGCGCAGGATTATCTCGGCCCGCTTGCCGGTTATATTACCGGCTGGACTTACTGTTTTGAAATTTTGATTGTGGCGATTGCCGACGTTACCGCGTTTGGCATTTACATGAGCGTCTGGTTCCCTGATGTGCCGCACTGGATTTGGGTTCTGAGCGTGGTGTTGATTATTGGTGCTATCAACATGGCCACCGTGAAAGTGTTTGGTGAAGTGGAGTTCTGGCTGTCGCTGTTCAAGGTGGCGACCATCATCATTATGATTGTCGCCGGGATTGGCATTATCGTCTGGGGAATAGGCAACGGTGGCCAGCCGACGGGAATCAGTAACCTGTGGCGCAATGGAGGATTCTTTGCCCACGGCGTAATGGGGATGGTGCTGTCGTTGCAGATAGTGATGTTTGCTTACGGCGGCATTGAAATTATCGGTATCACCGCTGGTGAGGCGAAAAACCCTGAGGTTTCCATTCCACGTGCGATTAATGCCGTACCGCTGCGTATTCTGGTGTTTTATGTCGGCACGCTGTTTGTGATTATGTCGATCTACCCGTGGAACCAGGTGGGTACTCACGGCAGCCCGTTTGTACTGACCTTCCAGCATATGGGTATCGCGGCAGCGGCAGCCGTGCTGAACTTTGTGGTGATTACCGCTTCACTCTCGGCAATCAACAGCGACGTATTCGGCGTGGGACGTATGCTGCACGGCATGGCCGATCAGGGACATGCCCCCAAATCATTTGCCGCCGTTTCGCGGCGTGGGGTGCCTTGGGTAACCACGGTGGTGATGGTGGTTGCCATGCTGGTTGCGGTTTATCTGAACTATCTGATGCCGGAAAAAGTGTTTCTGGTCATTGCATCGCTGGCGACTTTTGCCACGGTTTGGGTGTGGATTATGATCCTGTTTGCGCAAATTGGCTTCCGTCGGACCTTGAGTCCGGTGCAGGCAAAAGCGCTGAAGTTCGCCATGTCGGGGGGCACCTTTACCGCCATTGTGGGCATTCTGTTTCTGTTCTTTATTATCGGGCTTATTGGCTGGTTCCCGGATACCCGCGTGTCGCTGTTCGTCGGCTTAGGCTGGCTGGTGGTGCTGATTGTCAGCTGGGCATTTATTCGTAAGAAAATCAGGGCATAACGGCCAGATACCTTGGGTACAATAATAAAAGGCCGGTCATTCCGGCCTTTTATTATTCCTCAGTAAAAACCGCATCCCGTGAGCTATCATTCAAAATCGCTTTTAACCAAAATCAGGCTTTCACCTTCCCTTGTTTTACCTACGTTAACAGGTCACTTTGTGGCATAGCAGGCGATGCCAGGTTTAAGTGTCCGGTGTCATTTCCTGCAGCCAGTTTGTTATTTTGTATAGTCAATCGCCGTGGCTGTTGGCAAGGTAGTTTGCCTGATGCGCTGCAGCGGAGGTCAACGGCATGGATACGACCCAGTGCTTCAGTATTATCAGGCTTGCGCTTGCGTCGACGATCCTGCCAGTTCTTCGACCGCCGGGCCATGGCATGCAGTTGCGCACGTGAGATCCGGAGGCAATGACTGACAAGGCTTATTCGCCATCCTCCGGCAATAAGGGCACGTGCGCTATCCACTTTTTTGTCGGCCATATTCAACGGCTTCTTTCAGCAGCTCGTTTTCCATGGTTTTCTTGCCCGGCAGGTGTTGCAGCTCTTTGATTTGCTTTATCGCAGATGCCAGCTCCGTCGCGGGTACAACCTGTTCACCCGCAGCAACGGCTGTAATGCTGCCTGCCTGATACTGTTTGCGCCACAGGAAAAGCTTGCTGGCAGCAACACCATGCTGGCGGGCGACCAGCGACACGGTCATACCGGGTTCAAAGCTCTGTTGAACAATGGTGATTTTTTCCTGAACGCTGCGCCGTCTGCGCTTCTCTGGCCCTAAAACATCAATCATCCGGACTCCAACGACTAGTCTGCTGGGGATGTAGTTACATTATTTCTTAATAATTATAAATGGGCAGATCCTTTTGAGAGTACATACACATCTGAAGACAAGCCTGATTCAGAGTAGAAATATGGTTCTTACCAGTCAAGGTACGCTTGATTGGCGTACTTTATTTACTGAGTGTTTTAACTTTTATAACGCAATCTGACTGAGCTGGAGAAGAGCGCTCGGTAACAAAATTTTGGCGGTTTCCGGCTTACAAGCCGCTCAGGCACGAACAGGAAGGGTGTAAGCGCGCTGAGGAATTCCCGGTAACGAGCAGGTAAAATAGAACGGGCATAAAAAGTATAATCTACTGATTGTGTAACCAATTCAGGAGACTGTAATTAAAATTGTGTAATTTCCTGTTTTTGATATGTTCACTCCAACAACGAGGACAGGCAAATTATGGACGAAAAGAAACTTAAAGCCCTTGCGGCTGAACGGGCTAAAGGTCTTAAAACCGAAGCTGACCTTAACCAGTTTTCCCAAATGCTGACGAAGCTCACCGTCGAAACGGCGCTCAATGCTGAACTGACCGACCACTTCGGGCATGAGAAAAACGCGCCCAAAAAAGGCTCTGACACCCGCAATGGCTACGCATCAAAAACGCTGCTTTGCGATGATGGCGAGATTGAGCTGAACACGCCGCGTGACCGCGAAAACACCTTCAACCTCAGCTGATTAAGAAGAGCCAGACGCGTATCACGCAGATGGACAGCCAGATTTTATCCCTGTACGCCAAAGGAATGGCCATGCGTGAAATTGTTGCCACGTCCAAAGAGATGTATGACGCCGATGTCTCACCCACCCTGATATCTAAAGTCACCGATGCCGTAAAAGAACAGGTTGCTGAGTGGCAAAACCGGCAGCTGGATGCACTTTATCCCATTGTTTATATGGACTGTATTGTCGTAAAAGTTCGTCAGAATGGCAGCGTGATAAACAGAGCCGTTTTCCTTGCGCCGGGCATTAATACCGAAGGTCAGAAAGAACTGCCGGGGATGTGGCTGGCTGAAAATGAAGGCGCGAAGTTCTGGCTGAACATCCTGACAGAGCTGAAAAATCGCGGCCTTCAGGATATCCTGATTGCCTGCGTGGACGGACTGAAGGGCTTCCCGGATGCGATAAACAGCGTTTATCCCGAGACACATATCCAGCTGTGCATCATTCATATGGTGCGCAACAGCCTGAAATACGTGGCATGGAAGGACTACAAGGCCGTCACCAGCGGTCTGAAGAGGATTTATCAGTCTCCGACAGAAGAGGCGGCGTTGACAGGGCTGGATGTGTTCGCAGAAATCTGTGACGACAAGTACCCGCAAATCAGCAAAAGCTGGCGTGGCCACTGGGAAAACCTGAATACGTTCTTCTGTTACCCGGCGGATATCCGCAAGGCCATCTACACCACGAACGGCATCGAATCACTGAACAGCGTGATCCGTGCTGCGATAAAGAAACGCAAAGTGTTCCCGGCAGACGACTCGGTGCGTAAGGTGATTTATCTGGCAATCAGGGATGCGTCGAAAAAATGGAGTATGCCGAACCAGAACTGGCGGCTGGCGATGAGCCGCTTTATTATTGAGTTCGGTGACCGCCTGAGCGATCACCTTTGACGTGGTGGCAGTTACACAGAATTATTTACAGGGTCCTGCGACATTGCCAGCACGGCAGAGTGCCATCATGCTAAATGGGTAAACAACCAACCCGCATTATTAGCCAGATGATAAGCTCTGACACCAGAAGGATTTAAGTGTACTAGCTCAGACCTGATCTGACAGTTACCGGTTATTTATACAGGTGTCTGTCAGATTACATCTGGTTCAGATTTTTTTCTGCCCAGACTCGTTTACCATCAAGTAACGTGGCCATTGGCGTACGCCCGCAGCACATTTTTCCCTGATGAGTTCGCTCATTATTGTAATGCCACAACCCGTTGTCCAGATCCGTTTGCAGGCTCTCCAGGTCTTCGTATAACTTCTTACGGAACGTAACCTGATAAAAATCCTGCAAAATAGTTTTATGGAAGCGCTCGCAGATGCCGTTCGTCTGCGGAGACATCGCCTTCGTTTTTGTATGGTCGATATCGTTGATGGCCAGATACAGCTGGTAATCATGCTGCTCCACCTTACCACAGTACTCCGTTCCCCTGTCGGTCAGGATCCTCAGCATCGGCAGTCCCTGAGCCTCGTAGAACGGCAGTACGCGATCATTGAGCAGGTCTGCGGCGGTGATCGGCGTTTTACTCGTATACAGCTTGCAGTGTGCCACTTTCGAGTACGTATCCACGAACGTCTGCTGGTAGATACGACCCACACCTTTCAGATTGCCCACGTAGAAGGTGTCCTGCGACCCGAGATAACCCGGGTGAGCAGTTTCGATTTCTCCGCTGGCCTCGTCATCGTGGGCCTTCTTCTCCAGCGCTGCGATTTGAGCGTCGGTAAGCACGATGCCTTCTCTGGCGACCTTTTCCTCAAGTGCCTTCAGGCGTTTACGGAAGTTCTCCAGGTCGTGCCGTTGCCAGATGGAGCGCACGCCGCTACCGGAGATAAACACGCCTTTTTTACGCAGCTCATTACTGGTCCGGTGTTGCCCGTGGGCCGGGAACTCAACGGCATATTCAACAACAGCGCGTTCAGTGGCTTCGTCGGCGCGGTTCTTCAGGTTGGGGACGCGGCGGTTCTGGTTAATCAGCGCATCGATGCCGCCTTCAGCAGCCAGTTCCTGATAACGGTAAAACGTGTCGCGTGACACGCCCATGATCTTGCAGGCTTTTGATACGTTACCGAGTTCTTCGGCGAGATTGAGCAGGCCGGCTTTGTGTTTGATGATGGGATTGTTAGTATGAATCATGAGAGTTACCTCGCGTTTTGTTTAAGGATTAGACACCCATATCAAAACCGGTAACTCTCAACCTTTCAAGGTCCAGTGTCAGATCAAGTCGCGACTAATACAATTTAAGTACAACCCCTGCTTATTAACAGTTGCCCCTTATATCCTCGCCCAATGCGGGCGGGGATATAAGGGGAGCTATTCAGGGGTTCCCTGCGATCTAACATAAGCTTTCAGCGTTTCGATTGTTGCGCAGCCAGCGCTACAGGCGAAATAGGGGCGTGACCAGAGCACCCCGCTATTACTCTGCTTTCGTAGGTGCGTATTCAACTGGCGCACATAGCGGCCGCTGATCAACTTTAGGTTATTCACTAGCACGCTAACAGGCAACTTGGGTGGGTACGCTACCAGTAGATGAACGTGATCCGCTTCGCCGTCTACCTCCATTATTTCCACTTCCAAACGTTCGGCGGCAGATAAAAAACCACCTGCATAGCAGGTGGCATTGATTTCGCCCCACAGGGGCGCACTAAGTCCAGACTCAGAGAGCCTTCCCTTCACACTTCTTTCAGTGGAAGCTGGCTCTCTTCAACTTCATGTTTTTCCTGATACTTCACGTACTTTATTATCATTTCTTCGTTTATACCTACGGTATCGACACAATAACCTCTTGCCCAAAAATCATTCCCCCACTGCTTGTTCTTACGCAGGCAGGGAAATTTATTGAACAATCGAAGGGCTGTTTTACCCTTTAAGTCGCCTGTTACATGGGAAATCGAAAGCCATGGAGGCACTTTTACCCGCAAAGGGACATGGTCTGTCTGGACATTCAGCTCCACTACTTCTATCCCGGCTGCTCACCTGAGATCCTTATCGGCTTACAGACCTCTTTACCAACATTGTTCCTGAGGATGCGAAACCGGTACCTGGGTGTCCATACGATATGATATTGACAACACCAGAACACATGAGATGCTTTCTGGAATCTGCTCATGGTTAAATCCCCGGCAGTTATGGGGATAACAGATTCGGATTTTCCCATGAGTAGCATGACTGGCAGAGCCAACTTATTGCTGACCACCTCCACAGGAGGTGGTGTTCATGCAGGGATAAAAATTAATGTTAATGCATGTTAAAGTAGCATTGTTATTTATGGAATTAACGGAAAATATCGGTCAAATACCGGATAACTGTACCAAATGGAAGGGGAATAATAATGAGTATAAGAAGTGAAATTATTGATGGTAACCTGGCACAAAGAAGTTCATACGGATTGATATATACGGAAATATTGGGATGGGTAGATCTCGGGCATGCACAGGGTACAGATATCCGAAATTTATGGGCGCAAATACTGCATGGTGAATCCCAAAGTGGACCAACATATGATGTTACATACAAACAATCAATGGTTGGCCTTAAACGTCGTCTGATAGTCGGTAAATCAATCACCTGTGCCTTAAAAAAGGCCTGCCATATCATCAAAAACAAAGCATTGCTCTTGCCATGATGATGACAGTAGCACGAAGATTTGAGAGGCTTCAGGGTTCTTTCCCTTTCAGTTGGGCTACTGATAGCGGATTCAGCGGTGAAGATCTGGTGTCGGATCTTCTCGGCTTTTACCGGGTTATGTCATGTATGAACAACGTGTTCAGCTACCTGAAACCGGTAAGTAAGGAAGAGGCTTTAAAACGGTGGGACCATTATGGAAAAATAGGCTCCTGGAAAAACGAAACATTCAAACCGCTGTTGTTCCCTGATCCGGTTCGTTTCCCCAACGGCAGACCACACTTTGGACAATTGCCAGATTTCATGAAAACCGTCAGACCTTATAACAGGTGGATATCTGAAGATGTCAGTATTGTTGACCCTAATCGTGGTTTTATCCGTTTTGGCAGGGGAGAGTTACGGGTATGAAAAAATCACTAAAAATTATGCTGACCGTTCTGGTGATATGCGTAATTGGTCTTTTTTATGTTTTGCAATATCTCAGCATGGAATTCTCTGATGGTGCTGATTATACGGAAAAGGATAAGCGAGAGTATAATTTTTATACTCCAGAATTATTAAAAAATATGCCTCGCATTAGTAACATCTACAGCTTCCATTACAGCAATGTATCCGGCCCCAATCCCGCACTGATTTATCAGGTGATTTTTTCTGGTACAACGGATCCAATAAAAATTGGCACCTGGCTGGAAAAAAAAGGGTATAAAAGAACAGAAATGTGCAATAAAAATGGAAGTTGCTGGGTCGGTCAGGATCCCAATATAACAGTGTCGGTAGGTTTTGAGGAAAACCCGATCGCCATCCGCGTCGAGATGGTAGATAAAGCAGGGTACAATTGACAAGACTCAGCAAACAATAGCGAAAAACCAATCACCTCATCAAGCCCGGCTGATGTCGGGTTTCGAAAAACGCGGTAATACTAACCGTATTCTATAAATACAATCTCAGTAAATAAATTCCAATTAAGACAGTTAATTAACCTCTCATCATAGCTTTTACGTCATTAGACCTCATAAACATCCAGAAGGTCAGGTGGCGCTTTGTTAATGGCAACAAATGGGGAAAGCGGCTGGCGGGATAGTGTTATTACAGGCATAAGATAATGGCGATCCCCAGAGCAAAAATGAAGATCGCATCAATTTTTCAGGGGCGGTAAACCTTCACGTTAGTAAAGCCCTGCTCATGCAAATAAAGTGCCTGCAAGCGGCTCATCACGCCACGATCGCAGTAGAGTAGCCAGGTTCTGGTCTGATCGAGATCGCCGAACTGGGTACTCAATTTGTAGAAAGGCAGGCTTTTTACTTCAACACCGTCAAGTTCCAGCGGCGTGTCTTCCTGCTCGTCTGGCGAACGGATATCCAGCACCACATCCCGGTCGCCAAACGAAATCACCGTTTCCACTTCCACCACTTCCTGCTGCGTCTCTGCTGCAATCTGGCGGATATCGACGTTGGTCGCTTCGGCTACCACGCGGTCAAGAATGGTGAAATCAACGTTTTGCTCTTCCGCCTTGATTTTAGCTTTGACCGCTTTAACGGTGGGGCTTTTTGAAATCACGCCGCAATATTCCGGCATGGTGCGGGCAAAGTCCTCTGTACCAATTTCCCGTGCAATATTAATGATGTGCTCTTTATCATGGGAAATCAGCGGGCGCAGGATCAGTGTATCCGATGCATTATCAATCAGCCGCAGGTTGGTTAAAGTCTGGCTGGAAACCTGGCCGAGCGCCTCTCCCGTCACCAGTGCCTGCACCCCATAGCGTTCAGCAATGGCTGATGCGGCACGAACCATCATTCGCTTCAGCACCACGCCCATCTGTCCATCCTCTACTTTTTCGAGGATTTCACCCACCACAGGCTCAAAATTAATCGCGACGAAACGGACTTTGTGCGAGCGACCAAAACGCTGCCACAGATAGTGCGCCACCTGACGAACGCCAATTTCATGAGCCGCGCCACCAAGATTGAAAAAACAGTAATGTACGCGGCAGCCGCGGCGCATCAGCATATAGCTGGATACGCCGGAATCGAATCCGCCCGAAATCAGCGATAAAACCTCTTCCTGGGTGCCGATCGGAAAACCACCGATACCGGGATAACGTCCGGTGACCAGCAGCAACCTGTCGTCGTCTATCTCCAGATGAACCGTTACTTCAGGATGATTCAGCTTCACCTGTGCACTGGCCACATGCTGATTGAGGCCACCTCCCACATAACGTTCAACATCCTGAGAACTGAAGTTATGGCTACCGCGGCGCTTTACACGGACGCAGAAGGTCTTCCCGGTAATTCTGTCGCGATTAAGCGCCAGCGTTTGCTCAAAAATATGATGAATGTCGGTGTAGGCACGATCTTCCACCGCCAGGATGTGATGAATACCCGGAATTCGGGTCAGTTCATCAACTATCTTACTGCGCTGGTTTTCCTGTTTCGCACGGACTTCAATATGGTCCCAGTGGCGCACCACCGCTAAGGTGTCATCATACTGTCTAAGCACGTTGCGGATATTCGTGGTCAGAATTTTGATAAAGCGAAGGCGAACAGACTGGCTTTTAATCGTAATTTCAGGGAACAGCTTGATAATAAACTTCATGGTGACACAGGCTCAAAGGGCAATAAAGTGCTGAAAATTCGGCACTCAGGGAGTAAAATCGTCGCGATTAACTGCCTTGTCTGACGTACCAACCAGTATTAACTGACGGTCAGGAAGCAGTGAATACATAAATGTCCGGGATTTGATAAAGATAAGCACCGGGATGCATATCTGGTATTAATGTACAACATATTCAGGCGCAGAAGTGTATCACAGCCGTCCGACGGCTGCTGCTTCATCTGTCACCGACACCATAATTTTGCTAATCAATTTGAGTCAGCTACCATGAACGCTTTCATGGTAAAAAAACCAGTGAGCTAATAGCCATTATGCCTAAAAAAGCCGAATCGCCTGCGAGTTTTGAAAGTTCGCTTCAACAGCTGGAGCAAATCGTATCCCGCCTGGAAAGTGGAGATCTGCCGTTGGAAGACGCACTGAATGAGTTTGAACGCGGCGTACAACTTGCCCGCGAGGGACAACAAAAACTGCAGCAGGCAGAGCAGCGTGTGCAGATCCTGCTTAACGATGACAAAAATGCAGAAATGAAGCCTTTCATGCCGGAAAACGACTGATGGATTTTCACGATCTTCTGACAGCACATCACGCGCGGGTGAATCAGGCTTTACACCATTTTCTCGATCCACTGCCGTTTCAGAGTTCTCCTCTGGTTAATGCCATGGAGTATAGCGCACTCTTGGGCGGTAAACGACTGCGTCCGTTTCTGGTTTATGCGACGGGAGAAATGCTTGGTGCTGACAGCAGTGCGCTGGATGCACCTGCCGCTGCCGTAGAATGTATTCATGCCTATTCGCTTATTCACGATGATTTACCTGCCATGGATGACGATAATCTGCGTCGCGGTCAGCCTACCTGCCATATTAAATTTGGTGAAGATACGGCTATTCTTGCGGGCGACGCGCTGCAAACGCTGGCGTTTACCATACTGGCCGATGCACCGATGCAAGGAGTGACACCATCTGAAAGGATTGCAATGATTTCAGAACTGGCGCAGGCCAGCGGCGTCGCGGGCATGTGTGGCGGTCAGGCGCTGGATCTCGACGCAGAATACCAGCAGGTCTCTCTGGACACGCTGGAACAAATTCATCGTCATAAAACCGGCGCACTGATACGCGCCGCAGTGCGATTGGGTGCACTGGCCGCTGGCAGTCGTGGTCGTGAGGCGATTTCCGCGCTGGACCGCTACGCCAACGCCATCGGGCTCGCGTTTCAGGTACAGGACGACATTCTGGATGTGGTCGGTGATACCGATATTATTGGAAAACGGCAGGGAGCCGATCAGCAGCTGGGGAAAAGCACCTACCCGGCCCTGTTAGGGCTTGAGGAGGCGCGTGCAAAAGCGCTGGATTTGCAACAGGAGGCACTCAGCGCCCTTGAAACGCTTGCTGTGCAATCTCTGAATACGGCACCACTACAAATGCTTGCAAGTTATATAATTGAACGTAATAAATAACTCCCACAATGAGTCTCTGATGAGTTTTGATACTGCAAAATACCCGACGCTTGCACTGGCCAGCTCGGTACAAGAATTACGTACGCTTCCCAAAGAAAGTCTGCCAAAACTCTGTGACGAGCTGCGCCAGTATTTACTCGACAGCGTCAGCCGTTCCAGTGGTCATTTTGCCTCCGGGCTGGGCGTGGTGGAACTGACCATCGCACTGCATTACGTTTACAATACCCCTTTCGATCGTCTGGTGTGGGATGTCGGCCACCAGGCTTATCCGCATAAAATTCTGACCGGACGCCGCGATCGCATCGGTACCATTCGTCAGAAGAACGGCCTGCACCCTTTTCCCTGGCGGGATGAGAGCGAGTACGACGTGCTCAACGTTGGCCACTCATCAACCTCCATCAGTGCGGGGCTGGGCATGGCGGTGGCCGCACAAAAAGAAGGTAAAGGCCGTCGTACTGCCTGCATCATCGGTGACGGAGCCATTACTGCGGGCATGGCATTTGAAGCGATGAACCATGCAGGCGATATCAAGCCGGATATGCTGGTGATCCTGAACGACAATGAAATGTCGATTTCCGAAAACGTTGGCGCCCTCAATAATCGTCTGGCACAGATTCTCTCCGGGAAAACCTATTCGCGCCTGCGTGAAGGGGGCAAAAAGGTCCTCACTAACCTGCCCCCGATTAAAGAACTGGTAAAACGCACCGAAGAACATCTGAAAGGAATGGTGGCACCAGGCACGCTGTTTGAGGAGCTGGGATTCAACTATATTGGGCCGGTCGACGGCCATGATGTGCTGTCACTGGTGCATACCCTGAACAATATGCGCGAACTGAAAGGACCACAGTTTCTGCATATTATGACTAAAAAGGGCAAAGGCTATGCTCCGGCAGAAAAAGACCCGATTAGCTGGCATGCCGTGCCAAAATTCGATCCCGCCAGCGGGCTGCTGCCGAAAGCAGCTGAAGGGCTACCAAGCTATTCGAAAATTTTTGGTCAGTGGCTGAGTGAAACCGCCAAAATCGATGCAAACCTGATGGCAATTACCCCTGCCATGCGTGAAGGTTCCGGCATGGTCAGCTTTTCCCGCGATTATCCCGCGCAGTATTTCGACGTGGCCATTGCCGAGCAGCATGCAGTCACCTTTGCGGCAGGGCTGGCTATCGGCGGTTATAAACCCGTTGTGGCAATCTATTCCACCTTTTTGCAGCGCGCTTACGATCAGCTGATTCACGATGTAGCTATCCAAAAACTGCCGGTTCTGTTCGCCATTGACCGTGGCGGTATTGTGGGATCGGACGGTCAGACGCATCAGGGCGCATTTGATCTCTCTTTCCTGCGCTGCATCCCAAATATGACCATCATGACCCCAAGCGATGAAGATGAATGTCGGCAAATGCTCTACACCGGCTATCATCATAGCGATGGCCCAAGCGCCGTACGTTATCCGCGTGGAAGCGGCACGGGCGCAGAGCTGAAGCCACTTCGCGCGCTGCCATTAGGTAAAGCGGTGGTGAAACGCCGGGGGAAAAAGCTGGCTATTCTCAATTTTGGCACCCTGTTGCCGGAAGCGACAAGCGTGGCTGGGTCACTTGATGCAACTCTGGTGGATATGCGCTTCGTTAAGCCACTGGATGAAGCACTCATCCTCGAGCTGGCCGCTGCTCATGAAGCACTGATAACTCTCGAAGAAGGGGCTATTAAAGGTGGGGCTGGCAGCGGGGTGATTGAATTTATGATGGCAAAACGTTGCTGTGTGCCAGTATTGACGATTGGGCTACCGGATGAATTTATCCCGCAGGGCACTCAGGAAGAAATTCGCCATGATTATCGGCTGGATGCCCCAGGGATTGAGCACCAAATCCGCTACTGGCTGGCGCAGTAACACCGCATAACGCTCTCTTTCGGGGGAGCGTTTCACCTGCTAAGATTAAAGGGCGCGAGATGCCATTCACTCATTAGCAGGAGCCCACATGAACACCATTCAATTAGGTAATACCGATCTGACCGTTTCCCGCCTTTGCCTGGGGTGTCTGACATTTGGCGAGCCTGATCGTGGCCGTTACACCTGGACGCTGCCGGAAGAGAGCAGCAGACCGCTGATTAAACAGGCGCTGGAAGCTGGGATTACCTTTTTTGACACTGCAAACAGTTACTCCGACGGCAGCAGTGAAGAAATCGTTGGGCGGTCACTGAAAGAGTATGCCCGCCGCGATGAAATCGTTGTGGCAACCAAAGTCTATTTCCCAATGAGCAACCTCTCTGGCGGCCTGTCACGCGCTAAGATTATGCAATCCATAGATGACAGTCTGCGCCGCCTCGGAACGGACTATGTTGACCTGCTGCAAATCCACCGCTGGGATTACGACACGCCACTGGAAGAAACGCTGGAAGCGCTGCACGATGTGGTGAAATCCGGCAAAGCCCGCTATATCGGTGCATCATCAATGTATGCGTGGCAATTTGCCAAAGCGCTCTATACCGCCGATCGTCACGGCTGGACACGGTTTGTCAGCATGCAGGATCAATACAATTTGATCCAGCGGGAAGAAGAGCGTGAAATGCACCCGTTCTGCCAGGCAGAAAATATTGCCGTGCTGCCGTGGAGCCCGCTGGCGCGGGGACGTCTGACGCGCCCCTGGGGTGAAACCACCTCACGGTCCGTCTCCGATGAGTTTGGCAGCACGCTTTATGAAAAAACCGAAGAAAACGACAGTGCGATTGCCGAGCGAGTAGCGAATATTGCTGAAGAGAAAGGTATCAGTCGGGCGCAACTGGCGCTGGCGTGGTTGCTGGCTAAACCGGCTGTCACCGCGCCAATTATTGGCGCATCCCGCGCTGAACAACTGGACGATTTAGTGAAAGCGCCTGACATCAAATTAACCCGTGAAGACATTGCCGAACTGGAAAGTCTATATCAACCGCATGCTGTGGTGGGATTCGAATAGCTTGGTCAGGATATGGCACCGCCAACAGCGCCATACCTTTGGAATTACATCACCAGATGATGTCCGGCAATATAGAGAATACCTGCGGAGATAATCCCGGCGATAATATCGTCGATCATAATCCCCATACCGCCGTGAACGTTGCGATCGAACCAACGAATTGGCCAGGGTTTCCAGATATCGAGAATGCGAAAAATCACAAACCCTGCCAGCACCCATTGCCAGCTGTTAACCGGGATCGCCATCAGGGTGATCCACATACCAATAAATTCATCCCAGACAATGCAGCCGTGATCGTGGACACCCATATCCTTTGCGGTGCGATGACAAAGATACACGCCAATGCAAATACCAAACATCACCACCAGCGAATACAGGTCCTGCGGCAACAAGGTCATCAGGCACCAAAACGGAATCGAAGCCAGGGAACCCACGGTACCGGGTACCCACGGGCACAGACCACTGCCGAAACCCGTTGCCAGCAGATGCCAGGGATTACTCATTTTCAGTCGGCGTTTCGCCGCATCTTTACTGACTGGCAAAATGATCAAATCCCCGCACGTTGTCGTCAACGGGCTTGCCATCCTGTAACAGGACCAACCCCTCGATCTGTGAAGCAATCTGCCCGATGCAGGTAAAAGGCACGCCAGAATGGCCCAGTGTAACATCCAGCGCACCACGATTGATCTCCGGCACGGTAAAACAAAGCTCGTAGTCTTCACCGCCACCCAAGGCCCAGTTCAGCACCTGCGTCGGCTCAAAATGCTGTTTCAGCACATCCGACAATGGCAAGGCATCAAGATTCAGGCGTGCGCCACAGCCGCTGGCCTGCAAGATATGCCGGATGTCTGAGATTAAGCCATCGGAGATATCAATCGCCGAGCTGGCAAGATCGCGTAGCGCCTGGCCTTGCAGGATGCGCGGCATTGGCCTCAGATGACGTTTGATCAGCGCTTCGTGTACTGCCGGATCATGGATCTTAATACGGTGCTGTAACAGCGCCAGACCAGCAGCGCTGTCGCCAAGCGTCCCGGTGACGTAAATCCAGTCGCCGGGACGCGCACCGGTGCGCTTTAGCGCCCTGCCCTGCGGCACCAGGCCGTGTATGCCCAGCGTCAGACTCAGCGGTCCGCGCGTGGTGTCACCGCCGACGAGCTGCATATTATAGTAATCGAGCAGCTCAAAAAGACTGTCGCTGAACGCCTTAAGCCAGGATTCATCCACAGCCGGCAGCGTCAGCGCCAGGGTCAGCCACGCCGGATCGGCCCCCATTGCCGCCAGATCGCTAAGATTCACTGCCAGTGCTTTGTAACCGAGATCGGCCGGATGAATATCTCGCAGAAAGTGAACACCTTCCACCAGCGTGTCGGTACTTATCGCCAGCGTTTGCTTTTCAGGCAGGGTAAGTAATGCGCAGTCGTCTCCGATGCCTTTTTCCACATCTCGACGTGAACTGGCCACACGGTCAAAGTACCGGGTGATAAGCTCGAATTCGCCACATGCCATACGCGTTTTTTCCGGGGCTGAAAATGAAGAAGGCCGGATTATTTCTTATTGGGACGGATCTGAGGAGCAGCTTTGTCAAGTACCCCATTGACAAACTTATGGCTGTCTTCAGCACCAAATACTTTGGCCATCTCAATCCCTTCATTAATTGCCACTTTATAGGGAACGTCGGTACGTTTGCTTAATTCATACAGCGAGATACGCAGAACGGCTTTCTCCACCTGGCCCAGTTCATCAAGCTGGCGTGACAGATAAGGCTTCATCAAGCCATCAAGATATGCGCTGTTAGTTGCAACGCCGCTCAGTAGCTCACGAAAATAGCTAATATCAACGTCTTTGACGTCTTGCTCCGCCAGAAACTGGTATTCGACATCAGCGATGTCGTTATGGGACAACTGCCAGGAATAAAGTGCCTGAACAGCACATTCACGGGCGCGGCGGCGAGCAGCAGGTTTCACGAAGTTCCCCTTAAAATCAGGCTTTAATAGCTTTCAGTACGTTGATCATTTCAAGTGCGGTCAGGGCAGCTTCTGCACCTTTATTACCCGCTTTGGTTCCGGCGCGCTCAATGGCCTGCTCAATGTTTTCTGTGGTCAGAACACCAAATGCAACCGGGATATCGCTGTTCATGGCGACGTTAGCCAGACCAGAACTGGCTTCGCCTGCGACATATTCAAAATGCGCCGTTCCACCACGGATTACCGTGCCGAGCGCAACAACCGCATCATGCCTGGCCGCTTTCGCCAGCGCACGCGCCGTCATGGGGATTTCATAAGCTCCAGGTACCCAGATCACGGTAATATTTTCATCTTTTACCTGGCCGATACGCTTCAGCGCATCAATGGCACCGCTCAACAGACTGTCGTTAATAAAATTGTTGAAACGTGCAATAACAATGGCCACGCGCGCATCAGGAGTAGCAACAGCAGCTTCAATAACGTTCATAATTTTCCTTTCAGGGTTCGGTTATGGCCCCGCAGGGGGGGGGATTCTATCACACTCTTGCTGGGTCTGCCTGCCCAGATTTCGGCTGAATATATTTTAAAGCAGACCATCGCGGTTATTTGGGGCTTAACGTCAGTCGCAGATCCGGACCCACCTGACGTATGTCGCTGAACGAAAATTGCGGCACCCGCGCCAGCGTATCCAATCCTGGCAAATGGCACAGGCCTCGCGCCACATCGCCAAGCAATTTAGGGGCAATATAGAGAATTAATTCGTCCACGACGCCCGCCGTCAACAGCGCACCAGCCAGCGTGCTCCCGGCTTCAACCCATACGTTGTTGATTTGCCGCTGGCCCAACAACATCATTAACGAGACCAAATCAGCCTGCTGATTATGCTGTGGCAGCGTGAATTGTTGCACATTGTCAGGCCACTCAAGACCGTCAGGCTGCTGGCGAACAAGCCAGGTTTCTCCCGGCTGATTAATCAGACGATGTTGGCCAGTAACCCGGTTATGGCTGTCAATAACCACCCGTATTGGCTGTCGCAGATGTTCTTGCGCACAGGCACTCTGCGTTTCACTGTCCAATTCTCCCCAACGAACCGTCATGGCAGGATCGTCAGCGAGCACGGTGGCACTGGTGGTAAGAATGGCACAGCTTTGCGCACGCAGTCGCTGAACGTCCCGGCGTGCTTCCGCGGAGGTAATCCACTGACTTTCGCCGCTGGCCATCGCCGTACGTCCGTCCAGCGATGCCGCCATTTTAAGCTGCAACCAGGGAAAACCAGTACGCATACGTTTAAGGAATCCACGGTTAAGCGCCTCTGCCTCCTGCATCATCAGACCCTGACTGACCTCGATCCCAGCCTCGCGCAGGCAATACAGACCGCGCCCGGCCACCTGCGGGTTAGGGTCCGGCATCGCCGCCGCCAGGCGCGAAATGCCAGCAGCAATGAGCGCATCGCAGCACGGCGGCGTACGTCCGTGATGGCTACAAGGCTCGAGCGTGACATACACCGTAGCACCACGCGCTTTATCACCAGCCATACGCAGAGCATGGATCTCCGCATGCGGCTCACCCGCTCGCAGATGATAACCTTCTCCGACGTTCTCACCATCGCGTACAATGACACAGCCGACCTGGGGATTAGGTGCGGTGGTAAAGCGTCCGCACCGGGCCAGTTCAAGCGCACGCGCCATCCAGATTTCGTCTTGCATAGCTCAGTCCTGTAAACGGGCGATTTCTTCGCCAAACTCACGAATATCTTCAAAGCTGCGATAAACCGAAGCGAAGCGAATATAAGCAACTTTATCCAGTTTTTTCAGCTCATCCATCACCAGACTACCAATCATTTTGCTGCTGACTTCCCGCTCACCGGTAGAACGGAGCTGCGTCCTGATGTGGCTGATGGCATTTTCCACATCGTCAGAATTGACCGGACGCTTTTCCAGCGCTTTCAGCATGCCGCTACACAGCTTGTCTTCATTGAAAGGTTCACGGATATCGTTACTTTTGACCACCCTGGGCATCACCAGTTCGGCGACTTCAAAGGTAGTGAAGCGTTCATGACAAAGCAGGCACTGGCGACGGCGGCGTACCGAGGCACCTTCCCCCACCAGACGGGAATCGATCACTTTGGTATCCACAGCAGAACAGAACGGGCAATGCATGATGCTTCCTGATAGTCCTGGAAATTGGTTGCACAGTGTAGCGCGAAGTGACCATTAACAAAATAACGGACTGGCCATTTCATGGCCTTCGCCAGCAGGACGAGCCTGATAGTCAACCGATACAGCAATACAGATAATTACACTATGCTATGCAGACCCTGACAACGGATAATCGGCTATCCCAGCTATCCTGAAACAGGCCGGGCGACATCTCTTTTTCTCTCTGACTTTTTGCAAGGAGCTGACTGGTGATGACCAGAGGAATAATCAAAATCCCTGTATTGCTAACGATCACGCTGCTGGCGGGGTGTGCCACGCCTTCGCAACAGGCTCATCTGGACAACTTGCATAATCAGGTCAACCAGCTAAACAGCCAGATGACACAACTGACCCGGCAGGCCACCGCGTTGACGCTGCAAAACAGCCTCAACGCACATTCCACTGAGGGTGCCTGGCTGATTCCCGAAGCGAATGCCCCTGTGCTGCTTGACAGTTCCGCCGGCGAAATCCGTCTGTCACTGAGTCAGATGGCCGGCGATGCCGCAGACAACCGGACAATGCTGACAATCGCATCCGTTGCAGCAACGCCGCTCCCCGCCTTTACAGTTGACGTGGAATCGGGAATAACCGATCCAACTTCAGGTCAACCGCTGCGTAATACCGCTCAAAATCAAACCATCACGGCCCGGCCTCCCCTGCAACCGCAACGCGAAATCACCTTGCCGGTGGCCATCAACAACAGCACGCCAGATCAGACAGGCTACTTTCGCATTCATCACCTTGTGGTCATTACCGACGCCCACTGACACGTTTCTGCTCAAACCTGATAACAGAGGGGCCGTCGCCCCTGATTCAGCGCAGGCAACATCAAACCGGGCAAGAAGGAACATGCCAGCAGGGCCGTTTGCGCCAGATTCAGGGCCTGCATAAAATCGTTTGTTTATCTGATGGCAAGGTAACAATATGTGATCGGTAAAGGATGGCCAAACCCTGAGATTCTCCGCCGCCTCAGCAGCCCCCATACAAGGACGGAAAGACAACAGGCATCTCTATTTTAGTGAAAAAAACACCCACCGTACCAAATCACATGGCGCAATCAATCCCTTGCATGATATTCCTGCCACCCCGGCCCTCATTTTTTCTCTGCGAAATCAGTGACATTTGCAATAAAGGGGATAGCAAAACAGGCTGCTGATAAATATATCGCCATTGACGCAGTGGAGTGGGCTGGCCGCCGGGAAGAGGATATCGTGCGTAAAAAACCACCTGCATAGCAGGTGGCATTGATATCGCCCCACAGGGACGCACTAAGTCCAGACTCAGAGAGCCTTCCCTTCACACTTCTTTCAGTGGAAGCTGGCTCTCTTCAACTTCATGTTTTTCCTGATACTTCACGTACTTTATTATCATTTCTTCGTTTATACCTACGGTATCGACACAATAACCTCTTGCCCAAAAATCATTCCCCCACTGCTTGTTCTTACGCAGGCAGGGAAATTTACTGAACAATCGAAGGGCTGTTTTACCCTTTAAGTCGCCTGTTACATGGGAAATCGAAAGCCGTGGAGGCACTTTTACCCGCAAACGGACATGGTCTGTCTGGACATTCAGCTCCACTACTTCTATCCCGGGCTGCTCACCTGAGATCCTTATCGGCTTACAGACCTCTTTACCAACATTGTTCCTGAGGATGCGAAACCGGTGCCTGGGTGTCCATACGATATGATATTGACAACACCAGAACACATGAGATGCTTTCTGGAATCTGCTCATGGTTAAATCCCTGGCAGTTATGGGGATAACAGATTCGGATTTTCCCATGAGTAGCATGACTGGCAGAGCCAACTTATTGCTGACCACCTCCACAGGAGGTGGTGTTCATGCAGGGATAAAAAAGGCCGCATCTGCGGCCTTATATAGGTCAGTAAAAACAATGATTTACGGTTAATTTCAATGGGGTAACCGCAGTATGAGCTTCTGGAAATCCGCGTAAATCCCAGTAAATGGGACAAAATGTGGACACTGAGCGTCATACTGAATCGCCCTCAAGTGGGTTAAGCCTTACCGCATCCTGAAGATAATCCGGGGCGAAATGGGCGTATATCATCGTCTGGGTTATCGTGGCGTGCCCAAGAATTTTTTGCAGCGCCAGTATATTGCCACCCTTCATCATAAAATGACTGGCGAACGTGTGCCGCAGAACGTGGAGCGCCTGGCCGTCAGGGAGCCACGGAAACAGCATCATCAGCGTTTCCCTCAGCTCTTTATAGTTTGCTTGCGGAAACAGAAGCGGCCCGCTGCCGGTGGTGATTTCCTTCCACAGCGTGGGTGAAACGGGAACTGTCCTGTTTTTGCCGTTCTTTGTTTTCAGGTAAGTGACTTTATATTTAATTACTGACTTACGGCTCAGGGAGGTTATTTCTCCCCAGCGCCCGCCCGTGGCAGGACTTAATTTTGCCGTCCTGAGATTATCTCCGGTTAAATTCTTCAGAAGTTCGCCGATGTTTTCCTGAGACAGAAAACCCATTTCGCGCACTTCGACTTTTATCTTTTTAATACCTTTACCGGATTTTCGGAATGATAATGACCTTTCTTTATCAGAACGGCAAAAACACCGCTTAGGAGCCATTGCGCTTTATTAATTGTTTCCGGCTTTCTTCCGCCTTCAGTCCTCATTGCCTGATAATCGGAAAAGCGTTTTTTATTTATCTGATGGGCTTTAGGGTAATTAAGCATTGCGTTGAGATTATGGAGTTTTTTATACATGCTTTGCCCGGATTTAAGCGAACTTCCGTGGTGCTTCCACCACAGTTCAATTAAATCAGTTAACGGGCGACGGTCAGCCGGTTTTTCTGACCACTCTTTATTATGGTTCGTCGCAGGCGTGTAATGTTCAAATTGAGTTGCCTCTGCTCTTGTTCTGAACGTCCTGCGCATGCGTTTACCATGCCTGCCCTGTGAACGCATATCAACACGATAAACCCGGTCGTGACGCAGACTTGCTGATCACGTATGCTTTGCGCTTTGGATGTAACATATGGCTAAAGTTGATGTCGTCTGCCCTCAGTGCAATGAAACTCATGCTGTACGATGTAACGGACATTCAGCATCCGGTGCCCAACGTTACATCTGCAAGCATTGTTCAAAGACCTTTCAGCTCAATTTTAGCTACTCCGGTGCCAAACCAGACACACACCAGACCATTGTTAATATGGTCATGAATGGTTACGGATGTCGCGATACCGCACGGGCTCTCGGTATCAGCCTCAATACGGTTCTGCGGCACGTAAAAAAATTTCGCCAAAGCAGGTAGCTGAGAATATCGACCCCGAAACGGAGGTTGTTATCTGCTGTGAAGCCGGTGAACAATGGTCTTACGTGCGGTGTAAAAGCAATCCCCGGTGGTTGTTCTATGCTTATGACCGTATCCGCAAACGTGCTCTGGCCCACGTCTTCGACCCGAGAAATGCCCCGACCCTGCGACGATTGCTGGCCCTGTTAAGCAAATTTAACCTTGCCTTTTATATGACAGATGCGTGGCCGGTTTATAAAGTTCTGTTAAGTGCAACAGGCCACGTGGTGAGCAAGAAATATACCCAACGGACAGAACGACATAATCTTAATCTTCGCACACATATCAAACGACTGACCCGCAGAACAATTTGCTTTTCGAAGTCAGAGGAAATGCACGATAAGATCATCGGTTGGTATCTTACTCTTCATCATTATCAATAAATCTGCGTCACGACCGATTTAATTTAAAATTCTGAATAGAATATTCTATCAAATAAATATTTACACCACCACATACACTCATAAAACAAAAGCAATTTACATATAGTTTGATATTGTGAAAAAACTTCACCTGTTAATTAGTCAGCTTCAGCGATGCCCATATTCCTGAGTTTCATCAATCCACTGAATATTGGCTTACTATACTTAGAATTCCTACCTAAAGGGGTTACTAATACAACATCTTCAGCGCCTGAGCGTAAGAATAATTCTAAAATAAAACTTATATCCGAATGTTCTTTTTTAAAACCCTCATCCAAGTTATCAATGGAAATAAATTTATCTCGTTTTACCACAACCTGTGTAGAACTATCACGCCGAATCAACCTTGCTTGAATTCCCTCACAGGTAAAACTCATAAATTTTGCCTGTGAAATATCTAGCGCCCAATCTATATTGGCATAAAATTCTTTTTTTAATTCTAAAAGTTCTTGCTGTGCTTTAGGGTTATCATATAACTCAAATCCAGAATCATTTATTCTTATATTCCCTATTTTATTTTTCAACACCACATGATGGAACAATGCTGACCATACAAAAAACATATCGCCAGTGTCTATATTATCTAGTGTTATATCTTTTAAATACGATGGACCTACATCGCAGCTTATAAGTTTGCAATTTGATAATGTTATATTTTCCGCAATGGAGAGCAAGGAAATATCCTTAGTTAAGGAAAGAGAGCAATTACTAAAAATACAATCATTGAAAATTAATCCATTATATTTACCACCTCCCCGATCATGGCGCAGACTAAATTTTTCCCTATAAACCTCAACCATCTTAAATCTCCTATAAATTAGAACGCCAATCCTTTTACTACATCATAAAGTAAATATCCAACATCATCTATTTTATCAGTACCATAACGAGCAATATGCTCTGCTCTCTGAGCGTTTGTCGTGACATCAAAAATCCCCCTTGACTTAGTTGTGAAGTCAGGACTTGAAATGAATCTGCCGTTAGGCCCTCTCATTATGCCAGTATGTTCAACTATTCTACTTAACTCACTATCCTCTCTAATGAGTCTGGCAACCCTTCGCTCCACAGCTTTCCCAAAAGAGGCTCCATACAATTCAGTATTTTTCGCCAACTGCATATAGCTTCCTGGTGACATCAATTCCTGAACTAACTTTGGATTATTAATTATATCAAGCACTGCTTTATCTGTAAGGGCCTGTAATTGTGCCTGCAATTTGGGGCAATAAGCCAGCCCCAGCGGATCTACCCATTCCATCGGGTTCGGGACATAGCCCTGGGTATTCTCGCCGCCCAGTAAACCCAACGGGTCACAGGGACTATCCCGACGCGCGTTTTTTCGCCCGTTTACCATAGCACCACGCCTTAACGCTGTCACTTTACCGGGGTTTTCAGCGCGGCGGCTGGCCGGTTCGCAGCCTGCTGCGGGCCGGCCAGCCGTCTGCCTGGCGCGGGCTGGCGAGGCCCGCAAGCGACGCCCTGCGGCGCTCTGAGGCCGGATGCCTAAGGGAACGTATGGTTTTGCATGACAACACCCGGCCGGGGCGGGCAGCGGAAGCAGGCGAACGGGGAAGGAGCAACGAAGCGCAGCGCAGTGCGACCCCGTGCAGCCTGACGCAGCCGGGCGGGCATTAACTGTTTTAAGCGGAGGCCCAACGGGCCGGCCTGCCTTATTGCTGTGACTGACAGACCACGGCGAAGTCTCCGCCGCTAGGGATGGCGGCCACGCCCATTGCACAACGCGGGGGCGCAGGACATAACGTGGATTGTACGAAGACGGCCCGCACGCGCAGGGCGGGCCGGACTTCACTGCTGAACGGGACGACTGCGTATAATGCCGCGTTATGTTGAATGACGAACGGCCAGCGACTGCGCTTACATACGCCACTGCCGTATGGCGCTGGCCGGGCGGCATTTACCCCCGCGCACGCCAGCGGCAGGGGGGCAAGAGGGGGGCAGGGATGCGCGCCTCTTGCCCTGTGACGTACAGGGATGTACTAATGCCGCGTGCGCATGGATGCGCTGGAGCGGCCACCCAACCCCTGCGGCCTTACAGAGAGCGACACCTAACTTTGCGGCCTGTCCGCTGGCTGCCCGTCCTCGCCCGCCTCCGGTGTCTCCGCTGCTGCCTGTACTTTCAGCTTCTGCCCCCGCCGCGTCTCCCTCTCGCTGAACACCTGCGCCGGCAGCCGCTTCTCCGGCCTTGCCAGTTCCAGCAGATCCGCCGGGTTGTAGAGGATAACGTGGCGTTTCAGCAGCCAGCGCCAGAAGTTTTGCACTGCGCTGAGTTTGCCCGTCTGGCTGCTCACCGTCAGCGGCAGCCCGTTCGCTTTGCGGTAGCCGTGTAGCCAGCGCAGATAGCTCTCCAGCAACGGCTGGCTCACCTGCGGCGCGTACATCACGCCGCGTTCTTCACACCACACGATGAAGGTCAGCACCCGCTCACGCTAGTCTTCCACCGTGGCCGGGCTGTAGTTTTTCGCTGCCAGCGTCTCCAGCCACTGCGTCAGGTGCTGGCGCTGCGTGGTGTTCGGGGTCTGGCGGCTAAGATAAAGCTCTCCCGCCGAGGGAGGGATCGGTTTTGTCATGAGGATTGTCCTGATTGAGAGTAAGGATTAATACAGTGATGGCAGTACGGTACGACTGAGGAAGAGTAAGACTGTGGAACAGTGATTTTTGCGCAACCCGACCGCTGACGGCTCCGGGCCTTGTCTGGCACGGCCTGCCGGGGTTTGCAGCATCCCGGCCAGCTACCGACTGAGCGCCGACCAGGGGCCGACTGATCAGCCGTTAACCACGACCGGACGATATCGTAGTGTTATAAAGTCGTGTTGAGGCTCGCCGTCTGCGGGCTGTCCCGGATGCGATCAGCGCGGCCTCCGTTACGACTACGATTTACGGTTTGCTTCTCTGCCGGGAACAGTGCTTTTTCCTCTGCCCCGACTGCTTTTGTCTGTAAGCCTCGTGGTTTCTGGCCTGATGCAGCTTTAACCGCACCCGACTGACCGCTGACCTCTACCCGACCAGCCACCGACTGAGGCGCTTTTACCCCCGACCGGCGCGGATCGTACTCCGGTTTCTTCTCCGCTTCCGGCACGTCGATCAGCCCGCACAGGTGCGCCCCGTCTGCGCTGCCGTCGCCGTCAAACAGCAGTTCATAGCAGAACGTCAGCCCGCGACGGTGAACCAGCAGGTACTCCATTTCAGCCAGCCGCGCGAGGTGGTTCTTAAGCTGGGTATCGCCCCACTGCACCGCATCGCGCAACTGCCTGCGGGTGAACAGCATCGCAGCGTGCGGCCTAAGATCTCATGCGCCAGTTGATTGGCGAGCGCGATATCGTCCCGCTGAACCTCGATGTACTCGACTATCTGCCCGCGATGTTCCACGCGTTTCACCTCCCGCTGGTACTGGTGCAGCAGCGCGATTGACTGGATCAGGGTGAGATATTTCATATGGTCGCGCCGGGTGCGCGTTTTATCGCTCATAAAGGTCAGCTGCGGGGCGAACGGATTGACCACCTTCAGCGGACGTAACAGCCGCTGTGCGTTCTGGTGCAGCGCGGTGATGTAACTCTTTTCATTCGACGCCAGCAGCCCCTCCAGCGTCTGCGCATACCGCTGTGCTGCGTGGATCGCTTCCGTCTGTTCGCGGCTTTCATTCACCGTGAGCACCAGACAGCGGTTTAACAGCTCCTCGTCCACGTCGATCGCGGTAGTCGTGAGCATCAGCATTACCGGGCCTTTCACCGTATACTGCTTCGTCACCAGATTGCCGCTGGCATCGTCCCTGCCCGTGGAAGCGATCGTCAGCTCGCCGTCGCTCTGCAACAGCTTGAGCGCATACGCTGCCTGCCGCACACCTTCTTCTTCCGCGATGGCAAGGATCTTGTGTTGCAGGTTAGTTTCACCGAGGTAGAACAGGCTCTGCCCGGTCATCGCCGAGTATTGCAGCCGCTCCTCCGGCGGGATCAGGTTCAGCACCGCATCCATTAAGCTGGACTTGCCCGCCGCGCTCGACGACTGGATCAGCACGGCCAGCGGTTTCTCCAGCCTGCGCGACACGGCGGCAAGATAAGCGGCTAACAGATTGGTCGATTCACCCACCACGCCGCACGCCACCATATCCGATGCGATACGTCCGGCAAGATCCGGCGCGCGTAGCAGCGCCAGCGCCTCATCGCGCTGCGCGTCGCTCATCTCTGGTACGGCGTTCTCCGCTTCCGGCTGTACCTGCCAGTGCTCCAGCGCCAGCAGCACTTTACCTAAGCTGCGACGCAGATCACCCTCCGCCAGCCCCAGTTCCGCCGCTGCCGTCCGCGCATAGCCGGAACGCGAGCGGGCGCTCATCATGTCCACGCTGTCGGCGAACATCACCCCGCTATCCGTGTCCACAACCTGCGCGTTTACCTTCATCATGCCCGATCCGGTTTTCACATGGACGAAGCCGCGGATCTGCCAGCGCTGGCCGTCAATGTCCAGTTGCAGATCGCCGCCCGGCAACGCCTCAACCACCACGCCCGGCGCGGGTGACACAGCCGCCTGCACGGCGGCCACATCAGCAGCTAAGGGTAAAACTGTTGCAGGCTGCGACGCGGGGATCGCCGGGCTGACGGCCTCCACCGCTGCCGCGTCACCCATCGCCACCGCGCCGTCTATCAGCAGGGTAAAGGCGGTTTCCGGCTCCGCCACCTGGCACAGATATTCATTCGCATCCATCCCCGCCGGGAACGCCACCCGGAACGGCGCGATGCCGTCGGCGGCTAACGAAGAAGCCAGCCTGACCGCCGCCTCATTGCCCGCCGGATCGTTGTCGAAGGCGATCAGCACCTGCTTCACACCGTGGGCGCGGAACGCCTGCCGCATCTCGTCAGTGACGCCATTCACCCCATACGCCGCCGTGACGTTGCGCAGCCCCGCCACCCAGAACGACATCGCGTCGATCAGCGACTCGCACAGGATCACCGTCCTTGAGCCGACCAGCGCCACCTCATTCCACACGCCCGCGTGCGGGCCGGGCAGATACAGGTGCAGCGGCGTGCCTTTGCGCAGCCTGTCGGTGATTTTGCGTCCGTACATCTCCCGGATCTGACCGTTCAGATCCACAACCGGCACAACCAGCGAACCGGTAAAATGCTCATGACCGGACTCACGCAGCACGCCCGCCGCCTGCAACCGGGCGCGGATCTTTGCCCCGGCCTGCACCGATTTCGGCGGCAGGCGGTAGGCCAGCGTGCGGCTGGCGAAGCCCAGGCGGAACTGCGCAACCAGTTCAGGATGGTTAAGGCGGCGCTTCTCCAGATACGCCACCGCCTCCGGCGCGTTCAGCAGCGAGTGATGGTAAAAATCCACCACCCGCCCCAGCAGCGCCTGACGGCCCGCCTCATCCTCCGCGAAGAGGGCCGGTTCCTCCTTTGTGACCAGCGGCGCAACGGCGGGATTGTCGCCCAGCTCGCCGCGCAGCCGCTCCACCGCCTTACGCAGACTCAGCTTTTCAGTGTGCATCAGCCAGTCCAGCACCGACCCGCCCGCGTCGCAGCCGAAGCAGTGGTAGAGGTTTTTCGCTGGCGTGATCACCATCGAGGGGGTTTTCTCGTCGTGGAACGGACACCGCGTCACCAGGTCTTTACCGCGCTTAAACACCTGTCGCCCCTGCGCCTGCGCAACGGTGGCTAAAGAGACGGCGGCCTTCAGGTGCTGTAACTCCGTTTCTGCGATGCGTGCCATAGAACTGCTCCTGATAAAACCTTGTCAATACCATATGTGTGTTTTATTATGGTACATATATATGTACTTTCGTCAAGAGCGTTTCAGATTAGGGGGTAAAATCATGAGCAACACGACTTACTGGTACTTACCCATGCCCCTATCTGAACGACTGTTCGAGTTACGCAGGCAGCACAGCCTGTCACAACAGGCTATGGCCGATGCAGTCGGCATCCATGCCAACAGCTGGAAGAAGTACGAGACCGGCCAGGCCCAGCCCTCCATCGACATCCTGAAGAAGATCGCCACGGCGCTGCACGTCAGCACGGACTTTTTGTTATTTGATGCACACGAACGTGTACCAGAAGGTGAGCTTTCATTGCAGTTTGAGGCCATCGTCCAGCTACCCGAAGAAGAGCAGAACGTGGTTCGGGAAGTACTGGAGAGCCTGATTATCAAGTACCAGACCCGTCGCTGGGATTCAGCGAGGCAGGCAACGAAGAAGAGAGAGTAACAACGGTTTTTTAACGCGGACCGGAAGTGTTGAAGCACCGCCAGCCCGCTAACCACAGGCAACTAAACGGAGTAGTTGATCATGGCTGAACACGATTGTATTTCAGAAGGGAAGATTGCCAAAGCGGAACGGCGCTGTATTGTGGGCTACCGTCCAAAAGGCGGTGACCGCAGCACACCGCAGGTGAACATTGCGGGTAAGTGGCTGGCTGAGGCGGGGTTTGCGGTGGGGACGGGCGTCAGTCTGAAGGTGCTGGACGGCTGTCTGGTGCT
This sequence comes from Erwinia tracheiphila, assembly GCF_021365465.1. NCBI lineage: Bacteria > Pseudomonadati > Pseudomonadota > Gammaproteobacteria > Enterobacterales > Erwiniaceae > Erwinia > Erwinia tracheiphila. The sequence continues at coordinate 4,378,555 of NZ_CP089932.1, read as the reverse complement.
GATCCCCGACAGCCGCGAGGAGACGCGGTTACGCCGGGAACAGGCACAGCTTGAGCAGCAGAAGCGGGAGATGGAGCAGACCCGGCAGCAGGCGCTGGCGTTGCTGGCGAAGGTCAGCGGCTAAAAATAAAGTGTACTAGCTCAGACCTGATCTGACAGTTACCGGTTATTTATACAGGTGTCTGTCAGATTAAATCTGGTTCAGATTTTTTTCTGCCCAGACCCGTTTACCATCAAGTAAAGTTGCCATTGGCGTACGCCCGCAGCACATTTTACCCTGATGAGTTCGCTCATTATTGTAATGCCACAACCAGTTGTCCAGATCTGCCTGCAGGCTTTCCAGGTCTCCATATAACTTCTTGCGGAACGTAACCTGATAAAAATCCTGCAAAATGGTTTTATGGAAGCGCTCGCAGATACCGTTCGTCTGTGGAGACATCGCCTTCGTTTTCGTATGGTCGATATCGTTGATGGCCAGATAAAGCTGATAATCATGCTGCTCCACTTTACCACAGTACTCCGTACCCCTGTCGGTCAGTATTCTCAGCATCGGCAGTCCCTGAGCCTCGTAGAACGGCAATACGCGATCATTGAGCAGGTCGGCGGCGGTGATCGGCGTTTTACTTGTATACAGCTTGCAGTGTGCCACTTTTGAGTACGTATCCACAAACGTCTGCTGGTAGATACGGCCAACACCTTTCAGATTGCCAACGTAGAAGGTGTCCTGCGAGCCCAGATAACCCGGATGTGCCGTCTCGATTTCGCCGCTGGCCTCATCATCATGCGCCTTTTTCTCCAGCGCTGCGATTTGGGCATCGGTAAGCACAATGCCTTCTTTAGCGACTTTCTCCTCAAGCGCCTTCAGGCGTTTACGGAAGTTCTCCAGGTCGTGTCGTTGCCAGATGGAGCGCACGCCGCTGCCGGAGATAAACACGCCTTTTTTACGAAGTTCATTGCTAGTCCGATGCTGACCATGAGCCGGGAACTCAACGGCGTACTCAACAACCGCACGTTCCGTGGCCTCATCGGCGCGGTTCTTCAGGTTGGGTACCCTACGACTTTGATTAACCAGCGCATCAATACCGCCTTCTTCAGCCAGTTCCTGATAACGGTAAAACGTGTCTCGCGACACGCCCATGATCTTACAGGCTTTTGATACGTTACCGAGCTCTTCGTCCAGATTGAGTAAACCGGCTTTGTGTTTGATGATGGGATTGTTAGTATGAAGCATGAGAGTTACCTCGCGTTTTGTATAAGGATTCGACACCCATATCAAAACCGGTAACTCTCAACCTTTCAAGGCCCATTGTCAGATCAAGTCGCGACTAATACAAATAAAGCCGGAAGGATCGTGGAGATCGCTTCCGGCTTTTTATTAACTTCTTAACTCTACATATTCTTTAAAAAAATCATAAAAAGAAGGGAATAGATTTTTAGCTATTTTTTTTGAAAAAAGATCAAAACTCACAACAACTCCGTTATTATTCTTAGACGTATCTATACACCAACAAACTTCATCATCCTTGAGGTAAATAACAACTAAATTATCAGGTAGTGAATATTCTTTTCTGCAATAATTAGTATCATAAAATATAGTCCCACCGAACTCAGCTAAAGCATTATTATCTTCAATCCCCGATATTTCTTGTTCGACTACTCCCCCCCCTCCTGTTTTCTCTAAAAAAACCTTAAAATCTTCAGGAAAGGTTAACATTAGGGCATTTTCAAGGTTGCTTATCTGGCTCTTATCTGCTGCACCGAGCCAAAAAATCTCATGTTTGCTTGAACTGTTAAGCCTGTCGATCAGGTCTTGAATATCAGCCATTTCTATCCTCACATGAAGTCTTGAGCGCGTAACGCCCAATATTTATTCCTGAACGTATCGTATTGATAATTTAGGCTTCCATCATGTCTGAAGCTTCGGCCATCTTCTATCAAACCATGTAATTCTTTGTGATATTGTTTATGTGTTGAGGAAACCAACTCTGCCATCGGCCCTGGCTCCTGCCCTAAAACATGGTGTAAGTTCATTTGCTTACCATCGGGACCAATAGGCGCGTATCCATTTTTCATCAAATCTAAATTAGTCCATCCATCAGCAACTTTTTGACGGATAGATCTATGGACGCTTGGATGCACAAAACCAGGAGCGTTTGGGCTTATATCAACCGTATTTTTATATACTGTACGGCCTAAAATTGTTTCTGGCTTATATTTACCAGATGCCGAACATTTGGATAACCCCAGCGGATCAACCCAGTTCAGCGGATTCGGCGCGTAAGCATAAGTATTCAGTCCCCCCGCCAGCCCTATCGGGTCAGGACTTAAATAAGTTCCTGACTCAGGATGATAGTACCGGAACCGGTTGTAAACAAGACCGCTTTCCTTGTCCTCCATCTGACCAGCAAACAGCAGCCCCGGATCCAGTCTGTCTTCTGCCAGATGGCGCATTCGCTCTGGCCGCAACCCCCACAGCGTGGTGTGCCTTTTACGCCAGACCTGATGACCCTCCGGGGTATACAGCGCCAGCGGCAGACCGTTCAGGTCGGTGCTGGCATAGTGTGTCTGCCAGACTCCCTCATCTGTATAGCAGTCCTGCTGTGCCAGCAACTCAAATCCGTTAAACACCTGATGGCGGGTTCGCCACAGCCTCTCATCACGGTATTCCCGGATGACCGCTATTGTATCATTATCCCACAGATAAACCGTCCGGCACTTTTTCCGTTCGCATGACTTTTCTGTCCGCCGTCCGCGCGCATCATATTTATACTGCCAGACTTCGCCGTCCGGTTTTTTAAAGCCGGTAAGCTGGTTCAGGCTGTTCCACTGGTAGGTGTATATCAGCGGCCGGTATCCCTCCTGGCGCAGCACCCGTTTGCACATCCGTCCGCAGCGGTCATACTCAAACCACTCATCACCACGCTGACTCAGCCGGTGACCCTCAACATAGTGAGTATTGTCGCTGTGCCGGAAAGGATAGGGCAGACGCTGCTCCGTCACATAACCGCATTCATCATAACCGTACTGCTCACTTTCGAGCGGGTATTCCACGGCAGTCACCTGCCCGTTACCGTTTAGCTGGTAGCGTACCAGCCCCTCATCGTCATTTACGGCAACGATGCTGCCCCGTACGTCATAGTGATAAACCCTGTCCTGGCTGGCCAGTATCGGGTACGGTATCTCCTTCTCCTCATTGGCATCCAGCAGCAACCGGGGCTGCCGGCCCGCTCTTCTGCGGACCGCCCGGTTCATCCCATCGTAATACTGGCACAGCATAAAGCCGCTATCGGCGCTGCGCCGGACTTCGTTGCCACACGCATCATACGCCAGATCGAGCGCCGCATTTTCCGGCAAGGCCAGTTGAACCAGCTCCCCGACTGCATTACGCCGGAAGGTGGTTTTCAGGGTATGGCGCCCGCCGTCTTCACTGGTATAACAGATTTCCCGCTCAATGCTGTGCCGGGACGGATAGCGGTATGTGATTTCGTGCGCCGGATGAATCTCCCGGGCTAAACGCAGTGCCTCGTCGTATTCATACGCAATGATATCGCCGTCTTTTTGCGTTGAAAGCAACTGACCGGTGTCACTGTAATGATAATATGTGGTGCCTTCTTCACTGTGTGCAGCAATGCACTGGCCCCGGGCATTATAGTCAAAGGTGATGGCCTGCCCCTGGCCGTCAGTCCGGCTGATGCAGTGCCCGTCTTCATCGTACGCGTAATGCCACACAGCACCGCCGTAATCTTCCTCTCGCTCAACCTGCCCCTGCGCATTGTAAGTATAACGCCAGGATTCACCCTGCGGATTGATCACCTGCGCCAGCTGTGCTGTCACGGTGTCATAAACGTAGCGCCAGCGGTTACCCGGCGCGTCTGTACGTGCCACCGGCATATCAAAGGGACCATATTCCAGTTGCCACTCGTATCCCGCCTGATCAACATAGCTCAACAGGTTGCCATGGCGATCGTAACGGTAGCTTTTCTTCGTCTGATCCGGGTGGATCACCGCCTTCAGCCGCTGGTGCTGCCAGTGAAAGTGTGTCTGCGACTGGCCGGGTTGAACCAGTGTCTGAGGCTGATCGCGTTTGTTATAACCAAACTGATAATGACGTCCGGCCTCATCGGTTATCTGGCTCAGGCGTTTGTGCGCATCCCAGCGATAGCGCTGACTGCTGCTATCCGGGTGGACAATCGCGGCCAGCAAGCCATCCGCATGATAATGAAACTGTGTTTTGTCACCGTTCGGGGAAATCATATGGACAGGCTTACCCAGTGCATCATATGCCTGCCGCCATTCGTGCCCCTGTGGATCGGTGACTTTGCTGAGTCTGCCCTGATAGTTATATTCATACTGCCACTGACTGCCAGATTCGTCAGTGTAGCAACGCAGTAACTGCGTGTGCGGCACGTATTCGTAAAAGGTCTGACGCCCCTGCGGAGTGGTGCGGGACGTGATGTTGCGATCGTCATCATAAGTGTAACGGGTGATCCGCCCGTCCTGCGTTTCTTCCGCCGTAATGTTATAAAGCGCATCACGCCAGTACCGGGTACGCTGGCCGCGACCATCCGCCACATCCGTATAATCATCACCGTAGCTTAATGTCCCGCTGTAATATCCCTGCGCTCCCTGCGTGCTGATACAACGTCCCTGCGCGTCATAACGGAAATTCACCCAGGTCTGGTCGTTATCCGCCCATCTCACCAGCCGGTGATCCGCATCATACTGATAAAAAAGATGAAACTCCCGGGCAATATCCGCCTCCGTCAGCCGACCATGTTCATCCTGGTGATATTCCGCCAGCACTTCCAGCTCACCGGTATAACGAATAATTTTGTGCAGATAACCGCTGGGGTGATAATGCAGTCTTAACCGGATCCCGTCGGTATGGATAACTCCGACTATCTGCGCAGCATCGTTGCGCTCAAAATAGAGTTTATTATTGTTAACATCCGTCATCGCCCCCAGATAAAAATGGCGTTTTTCTTCGCCGTCAGCCATCTGTCGGTGGTTAAACGCATCGTAAAAGTAGCGGCTGATAAGTGTCTGTGCATCAAACAGCTCCAGTACGTTTCCCCGACGCCGTAAGGTCAGGTGGGAATAACTGGCGTTACAGGCAATATCTTCATCCGGCATAAAATTAAAGCTGTAAACCTGACCGGTATAATCGAAGATATCAATAAAACTTCCCAGCTCGCTGACCAGAGCATATTCACTCCAGTTGTCACTCCATCCTTTCCCCAACAGTCCGGCGTGGCTCTCCGTCGAGTCGTAATAGCGAATAAACTCCAGTGGCAATGTCTGCCCCAGGCGAATATCGGTGCGCATTTCAGTATAAGCACCGGTTGCAATATCAACAGGATCGAATATCCATCGTTTTACCCGGGCAAAACCATTGCGTGCTTTTTCGCCTATAGGTCGGGCAAAATTCGCCACATGCGTTGCCACTTTCGATGGACCGTTACGCACTGCGGCCAGCGCTCTCTGCGCACCAAGCAATGCGCCTCTGAGCCGGGGAAGTCGACCCAGCAGTTTACTGACGCCTCCTGCTAACCTGCCTGCCAGCTTCTGTCCGAGCGAAGACGGCGGCAGAAGATAACTGGCGATATTGATAACGCCGAGAACTTTACGCATCCAGGGGGGGAATTCCGCATCAATATCCAGACAGGTTAGTTGCCCCCCGCCAATAAAAACATTTTCTGACCCTGTCTTGATGATCGCAGAGCATTCCAGTTTATCGTCTTTGCGCGCCGCAGGTTGACCATTAATAAATACACTGCCGCTTCCCTGGGCGATTCGCGGCGGTTTACCTTCCTTACAGGTAGAGGTATCTCCCGGCGCCTCGGGAAAATCAACGTCCCGCTTTATTCCCCCATGACCGCCTGCCATGGTAATAAGCTCCGCAGTGACAGGCCCCCCGATTAACCACGAACTGGCAGCCTCCAGCCGTTCCATAACGCTGGCATCATTACGCCCCAGAATCGTATCCTTGTTCTTTTGGGTGACGTTATCGGCCCAGTTTGCTGCATCATTGATCCATCCCGGGGCATTGCTGACACCTTCTGCCAGCGCGCCAGGCAGGTGTGAAGCTGCATCAGCATAATTTCCCTCACCAAGCGCTGCTGCTATCCCCTGAAAATCGGTCGGCGCACTCTCACTCACTTCCACCGGCTCTGTCGGTAGCGTAACACCTGCTCTGGCAGCCTTTTTCTTGTTAATAACGACATTTGGGGAGCCGGTAATAATGGCACCATCTGGAGAAGTGAACAGACCGTCTACAAAGTTAGTGACCCCCTCACTGAGCTTATCAATCAGCGGTGCGGCTTTAAACGCCGCCACCAGCGCCAGCCCGCCTACCAGCAGGCTGGCCGGGAACGCCAGGGAAAATGCAGCGACGACAACAATACCGGTAGCGATAGTTAATGCCGCTCCCACCACGGCACCGGCAAGCGCAGCCAGAAAGCTTTTATGTTTAACCTGATCATCCACTCTGGCTGCCCCGGGTCCGGGTTGCCAGCCTGAACGGGTCTGTTTAACATTCTCAAATGACGCATCACGCTGTATTCTGGCCTGAATCAGTGTCGCTTTGTTACCTGCCAGCGAGGCTCCAACCATAGCCCCCATTGCTGCGACTGCTCTACCGATCGACATGTGTATCTCCTCTCCCTGTCAATCTGTCTGAATAATATAAAACAGCGGGTTAATCGGTGGATTCGGGATTAAAACTCTGAATAACGCCCAGTAGCGTTTCCTTTTGTTTTTTGCTCATGCCACTGGCACTGCTGGCTGTAAATGAGAGCAAGACGTCATTGAGATAAAGCATTACCGCCAGTTGATCGATACGCCCCTCATCACTTTGCCAGTGATACGCCAGTAAACAGGCATTCTGCGCTGCCAGAGTGATAGTTTTATATTCATCCTCGGTATAACCGGGCAACTGCTCCCGATACTGGGTCAGAATATTTTCAAGAAATTCATCTTTGTCGGTACCAAAAGGCAACCCCTGGCGGGTGATCACCAGATTGAGACCACTTTTATCTGGCGCAGAAAATGCGTTAAGCGTTTCATCATTCCAGTTTTCCGGCAGCTGAATAATTCCTTCATTAAGTTGGTAACGCATGGTTGCTCCCTTAGTTGACAAATACGCTGCTGCCGTTAATGGTGATGCCATCCTTACCCAGTTGAATGACAGAATCCCCGATATGTAAAACAATGGCGTCCGGTGTCAGAGTGATCTGGCTGTCACCCACGCCCAGTGAGATCCCGTTTTTAGCCAGAAACATTTGAAGACCCGAGCTTTCCCCACCCTGAGCCCCGTTGCAAAAACATTGATACTGTCAGCGGTAATGCTTTTTTCTTTGGCAATATCTTCGGTTAATGCACCGGCCTTTACAGATTTGCTTTCATCACCTTTACTGACAATAACCGTTCGATTTCCCTCCTGGATCTGAACACGCTGATTGCCTTTCACTGTTTCCGAGTGGTTTGCCCCGACGGTCGTTGTCCGGTCATTATTGATATGCGTACTCATGTCTTTTTGCGCATGCATTGAGAGCATTTCCTGCCCATTCGCATCCTCAAACATGAGTTCGTTATAACCTTCGCCTTTGTGAGTCTTACTCCTGAACGCCATTTGCGTCTTTGCGGCTGGCAGGCCAATCGACGGCAGATTATTCGCGTGATAGGTACGCCCGATAATAATCGGCTGATCCTGGTCACCATGCAGAAAGTCCACGATCACTTCCTGACCAATGCGCGGGGTGGCAATCATTCCCCAGCCGTTGCCCGCCCAGGGCTGGGATACCCGTATCCAGCAGGAGCTTTTGTCATCTGAACAACCATAGCGATCCCACGGAAACTGTACCCGTACCCGACCATGGTCATCGCAATAGATTTCTTCATCAGGCGGCCCGACTACGATGCCTATTTGAGCACCATCAACCCGGGGTTTAGGCAGTGGTGCTGGCCGCCAGGTCTGATGTGCCGGAATAAAGGTGAACCGGTTGCCAAGCGTTGTTCCCTGTTCCTGAGACGCTCTTTCCAGCGCCTGAGGCTGACTGCCGGTATGAGTGATGCTGACTACCTGCCAGCGCGTGTTGAGTGAGGCTCTGGGATGAGATGTCAGAGTAAATAACAGTCCCGGGAAAAGCTGTGGCGCATTACTGATCCCGTAGCCACCATCAGCATCGTTACGCAGTCCCTCCAGATGGTAGCGGGTATAATCCTGACCATGCTGGTCGTCTTTAAAACGTCCCGGAAACATATAGTATTCGTAATCGGGACGCTGGTTATGCAGTTTGCGCGCTTCTTCGGTAAACAGGCCGTACCAGAGCGGTCTTTTAAAGGTGTAGTCCTTGAGCTGCACACTGGCGGCTTTGACCTGAGCGCTGCGGATAAACTGATTTACGCAAAACTCCCCGGTCTGGGGCTGAGCATCAGGATTCCATGGCAGTGAGAGATCCGCTGGCAGCGGTCCTGCATCGTCGGCGAATACCATCTTGCCGTCCTGATTGCTGTCAAACCAGTAACAGATGCCTTCTTCCGCGCTCAGACGCTGAATAAAGCTCAGGTCATCTTCCTGATACTGGACACAAAATTCTCGCGCCGGATGGGGATAACGAAGAACGAACCGGGCGTTAAGTATTCCGCGTTCGCGCAGCAGGGTAGTGATGATATCTTCGGGGGTTTGTTGCTGAAAAATACGACAGTTACGGCGCAGCGAGGTGCGCCACAGTTCAGGACGCAGGGTCATACGGTATTGCGTCTGGTGCAGGCCGGTATTGCCCTGTTCAAAGGCGGCAATCATACCGCTGACCTTGCGCAGCAGGGTTCCGCCCTGAAGGATATTCAGTGTGGCATGCCCATCCAGTACGCGGGCAAAATCAACGTCCGGCTCTGCGCTGACAAGATTTACATCCAGCGTCCATGGTGACGACAGACTTTCCGTCAGGCTAAAATCGGATACGACAAATAGCGCTGCTGCCTGTCCGGTCACTGTCAGCGTGAACTGTAATCCAGGTGCAGCGCTGTCAACCAGACTTGATAGTAAATCTTTACTGGCACCAGTTAAGGATGACGTCCCAGAACTTATCTGAGAAGAAGCAAATACACCGTAAGGTTTTTTGTTGTTGTCATCATAAGACATCGTTCACTCCCTGTGTTTTTTGCGATGTATGCCTGTGAGGCCGGTTAGTAATGTATTTTATATGGGCAGGGCGGTCAGGGTAGCACAGCAGAAAAAGAGGCAGGTAATATATAAAAACAGGATGGTAACAGGATTTTTATATATAAATTTCAATCCATTATGATTATTGCCAGTCATTCATGTTATTTGAAGTTGAATTAGTTTAGTTATTTTCTTTTCTGGCAAAAATTATAACAGGGTACGCTGGCGTTTATCTGATGATAAAGGTTATCGGGAGGTTGATATTCTGGAGTTCGTTATTTCGGATAACAAACTTGTTATAGCGGTTTTTTTAGAATTTAACGGTTTGCTTTTTTAATTTTTTCGATTTTATTTTTTAAAGGGTTATATGGATTTTTCTTTGGAAGTAAATGTGTGATGAGTGATTCGCATTTCTAATTTTTTATTGTGATTTTGCTATGAAATAATATGGGTTGTAATTATTGTTTAATGATTTTTAACAGAGATTCTCGCTTATTTTGTGAGGGAAACTGCGCTCATATCAGGGTCGTGACGCAGATTTATTGATAATGATGAAGAGTAAGATACCAACCGATGATCTTATCGTGCATTTCCTCTGACTTCGAAAAGCAAATTGTTCTGCGGGTCAGTCGTTTGATATGTGTGCGAAGATTAAGATTATGCCGTTCTGTCCGTTGGGTATATTTCTTGCTCACCACGTGGCTTGTTGCACTTAACAGAACTTTATAAACCGGCCAGGCATCTGTCATATAAAAGGCAATGTTAAATTTGCTTAACAGGGCCGGCAATCGTCGCAGGGTCGGGGCATTTCTCGGGCCGAAGACGTGGGCCAGAGCACGTTTGCGGATACGGTCATAAGCATAGAACAACCACCGGGGATTGCTTTTACACCGCACGTAAGACCATTGTTCACCGGCTTCACAGCAGATAACAACCTCCGTTTCGGGGTCGATATTCTCAGCTACCTGCTTTGGGGAAATTTTTTTAAGTGCCGCAGAATCGTATTGAGGCTGATACCGAGAACCCGTGCGGTATCGCGACATCCGTAACCATTCATGGCCATATTAACAATGGTCTGGTGTGTGTCTGGTTTGGCACCGGAGTAGATAAAGTTGAGCTGAAAGGTCTTTGAACAATGCTTGCAGATGTAACGTTGGGCACCGGATGCTGAATGTCCGTTACATCGTACAGCATGAGTTTCATTGCACTGAGGGCAGACGACATCAACTTTAGCCATATGTTACATCCAAAGCGCAAAGCATACGTGATCAGCAAGTCTGCGTCACGACCCATATCAGTACTGGCGCTGGCTGCGGGAAGAATGAGAAATTAAATCTGAACTGCATAATGCCTGCCCCATTCTTGTGGTGTCATTATCCCCGCTCACGCGGGGAACGCTGTCATTTTAAATTCTCCACAGCCTCACAATCAACTTATACGCAATGACAGCAACAATCAGATCAATGACTAAAACCACCGGGAAATAGACATTTTTCGGGTCACTGACGCCTAAGCACTCTGAAATTTTAAACCACACGGCCAGCTGATTTTCGGGCATCGGGTAGGGGTATGTATGAACGAACTTCAGAGAAAGAATACACAGCCCAATAAAAATCAACAATTTAATTAGGCTACGGGCAGGTTTTACCATATGCGAACACCTCTATTGTGCCATATGTTAACAGGTTGCTATTCGGGATGGGTTCCCTGCGGGTTTGGAGCAACGCACTGCGAATACCTGCAAAATCTGACGAATGCTGAAGAGTTATGCATCCTTTGGAGACACCCATTGGGCCGATGGGGTGGTAACCTGAAATGACCGCGTTCAACTGCACTAACTCATGTGTAATCGGCAATTCTGCCGTCATCACGATACAGAGCAAACCATTCATCATAGTGCGTAGGGGTTGAGGTTAACCAGGTCGGAATTTCTTTTACTTTATTTTGTAGCCATGTTCTCAGGTCGCCTTTTGGCCGTTCGACAATCCAGTATTTACCCGGTGGCAGTGGCCCGTTATCTGGTACACCAACGCCCCCGTCTTTATTGCGAAACTGCTTATTGCCGGAAAACGCCATGAACGTGCCTATGCCAGAAATTGTGAGCGGTGAGAACTTAGCCTCATTGACTACGAACGTTCCATGTAACGTCATATCTGTTCCTCAGTTAAATTGTTGGTCGGTTGGTAATATGTCGTTTATGGCGTTAACTGTAAACAGAGAAAGCCCCGGCGAAAGGGCTTTGTTTTTCGAAGTGTGGTCACTGAGTGGACATCTGTATAAAAATATGCACTGCTATCAATAACATTAACCGTACAAAGGCAGGCCACTTATGCGGCCTTTTACCTGACGATAATTAAGGCAAAATTGAGGGCTGATCGGCCCCTTCTTTTTCAACCTTTTGCTGCAGCAAATGCTCGCGTTTCATGCCGAGCTTCAGCGCCAGCGCCGAGGCAACATAGATAGATGAAATAGTGCCAATTGACACGCCAATCAACATCGTCAACGAGAAGCCTTTCAGTAACGCGCCGCCGAAGATAAACAGCATCAACACCACCACCAGCGTGGTTGCAGAGGTCATAATGGTTCGACTCAACGTCTGCGTCAGCGAGACGTTGAAGATTTCGTAAGAAGTGCCACGACGGATCTTGCGGAAATTCTCACGAATACGGTCCGATACCACGATGCTGTCGTTCAACGAATAACCGATAACCGACATCAGCGACGCGATAATGGTCAGGTCAATCTCTATGTGGAACAGAGAAAGCACGCCCATCGTAATAATCACATCGTGTGCCAGCGCCAGTACCGCACCTAATGCCAGTCGCCATTCAAAGCGAAAGCCCACATACGCCAGAATAGCAATCAGCGCCGCCAGCAGCGCCATTCCACCGGTCTGCGCCAGATCGCTGCCCACGCTTGGGCCAACAAACTCAATACGCTTCACGGTGGCAGTTTGCTGGCTGACCTGATTAATGGTCGACACCACCTTGTTACCCAGCTCCTGGCCGGCGTTACCTTCATGCGGCGATAAACGCACCAGAACATCCCGGCTGCTGCCAAAGTTCTGTATTTGCGGATCGACAAATCCCGACTTCTGCAGCGCACCGCGCAGACTTTCCAGCTCAACAGGTTTTTCCAGCGTAATTTCAATCACCGTACCGCCGGTGAAATCCAGACCCCAGTTAAACCCCTTCACGCCCATGATCACAAACGAGACGATCAGCAGCAGACCGGACAGGGTAAAAGCCAGTTTGTCCCAGCGCATAAAGTCATAAACTTTGCGCCCGTAGTTCAGTTGTTCAACGCTATAGTCCTGTGCCACAACGCACCCCTCAGATAGACAGCTTGTTGACGCGTTTGCCGCCGTACAACAGATTGACGATGGCGCGGGTACCGACAATGGCGGTAAACATGGAGGTTGCCACACCAATAGCAGTGGTAATGGCGAAGCCTTTAATGGAGCCGGTACCCACTGCGTAGAGGATCACCGCCGTGATAAGCGTGGTCACGTTGGCATCAACAATACTGGAAAACGCACCGCGATAACCTTCATGGATCGCCTGCTGAACAGAGCGGCCATTTTTTAGTTCTTCTTTGATACGTTCATTAATCAGTACGTTAGCATCGACAGCCACCGCCAGCGTCAGCACGATCCCAGCAATACCCGGCATGGTCAGCGTCGCGCCCGGTAACAGGGACATAATGCCGACAATCAGCACAAGATTAGCAATCAGCGCCGTCGTGGCAATCACGCCAAACTTACGATAGTAAATCACCATAAACAGAATGGAGGCGATAAGTCCCCACAGGCAGGCTTCCAGGCCCTGAGTGATATTCTGCTGCCCCATGGTTGGGCCAATGGTGCGTTCCTCAACAATCTGGATCGGCGCAATCAGCGCACCGGCACGCAGCAGCAGTGAAAGCTGACGCGCTTCGGTTGGGTTGCTGATGCCAGTGATACGGAAGCTGTTACCCAGTCGCGACTGAATATTGGCAACGTTAATCACCTCCTCCTGCTTCGCCAGAATTGCCCGGCCATTAGCGTCTTTCTTACCGCTGTCTTTGTACTCCACGAACAGGGTGGCCATTGGCTTGCCAATGTTGTCCTTGGTGAAGTTAGACATGATTGTGCCACCGGCGCTGTCCAGCGAAATATTGACCTGCGCCTGGTTGTACTCATCCTGGCTGGAAGTGGAATCAGTAATGTGATCGCCGGTCAGAATCACCCGCTTATACAGCACAACAGACTGACCATTACGGGTGTTTTTCACTTCCGAATCGCCCGGTACGCGGCCGTTTGCCGCGGCAGTAGCGTCAACCGAGGTATTGACCAGACGGAATTCCAACGTCGCCGTCGCGCCCAGGATCTCCTTAGCACGCGCCGTGTCCTGGATGCCCGGTAGCTCGACCACGATACGATCGGAGCCCTGACGCTGAACCAGTGGCTCCGCCACGCCCAGCTGATTAACGCGATTACGCAAAATATTAATATTTTGCTGCACTGCATATTCACGCGCTTCGCGCAGACGATCGTCGCTCATCACCGCACGCAACAGGTTGCTGCCGCTGTTGCCGATCACCAAATCACGATGCCGCGAGGTCAGCCAGCTCGACGCATCGTCACGCGTCTGAGTATCACGGAAACGAATTTCGAGACCGTAATTGTCGGTTTTACGCACGTTGGCATAAGGGATATTTCTTTCGCGCAGATCGCTTCTCAGGCTGTCGATGTTCTGTTCCTGAAGCTTGCCGAGGGCAGTATCCATATCCACTTCCATCAGGAAATGAACGCCACCACGCAAGTCCAGACCCAGTTTCATCGGCTCTGCTGACAACATGGCTAACCAGGCCGGCGTCGCCGGAGCGAGATTAAGAGCAACAACGAAGTCCTCACCCAATATTCTGGCAAGCGCATCACGGGCGCGCAGCTGCACGTCACCGTTAGCAAAACGCGCCAGAATTGCGCCATTTTCCAGGGCAATTGATTTGCTCTGGATATTTTCTTGTTTCAATGCGTTCTGGATTTGGCCCAGTGTCTGCTCACTGACGGCGCTTCCACGCGCACCAGTGACCTGAACAGCCGGATCCTCACCATAAAGGTTGGGAAGTGCATACAGGGTGCCGACGACTAATACGACAATCAGCATGATGTACTTCCACAAAGGATAACGGTTTAACACAGCAGTTCCTTAGGGAAAACGGAAAATTACAGCGCCTTCATTGTACCTTTCGGCAGAACAGCAGTCACAAAATCACGTTTTACCACCACTTCTGTGGTTTCGTTCAACGCGATAACCACGTAACCGGTATCAGCAACTTTGGTCACGCGCCCGACCAGGCCACCGGTCGTCATGACTTCATCGCCCTTAGAGATGGAATCCATCAGTTTTTTGTGATCTTTTGTGCGCTTTTGCTGTGGACGCAGGATCATAAAGTAAAAAATCAGGCCGAATACCACCAGCATAATGACCAGTGAGTACGGGCTTGACTGTGCCGGTGCTGGTGCTCCCGCAGCAGCCACTGCGTCAGAAATGAAAAAACTCATTAACTTTCCCTCATTGTTTAATTATCAGACGTTTAGCGATGGAACCGCCTTCCCCGTCCGCTCATAGAATTCGCTAACAAAGTGCTCTAATCTACCTTCTTCAATGGCCAGGCGCAAAGCCGCCATCAAACGCTGGTAATAGCGTAAATTATGGATAGTATTCAGGCGTGCGCCGAGTATTTCATTACAGCGATCAAGATGATGCAGGTAGGCGCGACTGTAATGACGGCAAGTGTAGCAATCGCATTCCGCATCAAGTGGAGAAGTGTCATCCTTATACTTCGCATTGCGGATTTTCACCACGCCGTCGGTGACAAACAGATGGCCGTTGCGCGCATTGCGGGTTGGCATTACGCAGTCAAACATGTCGATGCCGCGACGAACGCCCTCAACCAAATCTTCCGGTTTGCCCACGCCCATCAGATAGCGCGGTTTATCCCGCGGAATCTGTCGACAGACATGCTCCAGAATACGATGCATATCCTCTTTTGGCTCACCCACTGCCAGACCGCCCACAGCGTAACCATCGAAGCCGATCTCTACCAGCCCTTTTACCGAAACATCGCGCAAATCTTCGTAAACACCGCCCTGGATAATGCCAAAAAGCGCATTTTTATTGCCCAGCGCGTCGAAATGATCGCGGCTGCGCTGCGCCCAGCGTAACGACATCTCCATTGAACGTTTGGCATAATCCCAGTCCGCCGGATAAGGCGTACATTCGTCGAAGATCATCACAATATCGGAGCCGAGATCGAACTGGATCTCCATCGATTTTTCAGGATCGAGAAAAATAGCATCGCCGTTGATCGGATTGCGAAAATGCACGCCAGCTTCGGTGATCTTGCGAATATCGCCTAGGCTGAACACCTGAAAGCCGCCAGAATCGGTCAGAATCGGGCCTTTCCACTGCATAAAATCATGCAGATCGCCATGTAGCCTCATCACCTGCTGGCCGGGACGCAGCCAGAGATGAAACGTATTGCCCAGGATGATCTGCGCACCGGTGTCCTGCACTTCTTCCGGCGTCATGCATTTAACCGTGCCGTAGGTGCCTACAGGCATAAACGCTGGGGTTTCCACTACCCCGCGCTCGAAGATCAGACGACCTCGGCGGGCCTGCCCGTCGGTAGTATCTAATTCAAACTTCACGTCGCCTCCATCAGAGAAACAGTCTGACGATTGATAAAATGTGGCGCATTCTAGCAACCATATAAACCGCTACACAAGCCAGCCAGCGAGAGAGTGCAGGGCGCAGGGGAACGGTTGATGCTTTGTTGTGGCGTGCTACCGGCCTGACTTCCTGATGAAAAACGTTGCAGAAACCAAATGTCTGAGTCCGCGTGGCCATAACAGGTTTATCAAAAGGTTTCGTTTGACCGTTTTCATGCCATTTTTTCCCCATCGCACTAAGCCTTGATGCCACACAGCCCTGCTCCAGGAAAAGAGCATTTCACTCTGACTGGAATAGGATAAACGGGCATTTTTCCCCACAGTTGATGCCTGAAACAGAGTCAAAATCCGGCCTCTAACTGGTTTGCACAGGGCATTTATCGCAGCGTTTCTTAATAAGGCAGGCAAATCATGACATCGCGTACACCTGACATCCAACGCCGGATAATTTAGCGGCCCTGGTCGGTTATAGCAGAAAAATCCGCCGATCCGGCAGGATAGTTCAGAACTTTACTTTCCTCCCAGCTCATTCACCGCGGCAGGATTTCGGGTAATAAACATGGCGTCTCCATAGCTAAAGAAACGGTATTTTTCAGCCACGGCCTGTTGGTAAGCGCGCATGGTGTTGCGATAACCGGCAAACGCAGACACCAGCATAATCAACGTCGATTCCGGCAGGTGAAAATTGGTCACCAGCGCATCAATCACCTGATAGTGATAACCGGGATAAATAAAGATTTTGGTGTCGTCGAAAAAAGGTGCAATCAGCGTACTACCCGCCGCCTGGGCGGCGCTTTCCAGCGAACGTACCGAAGTGGTGCCTACCGCCACCACGCGATTGCCGCGTGCTTTACAGGCCAGCACCGCATCTACCACCTCCTGTGGCACTTCAGCATATTCAGCGTGCATAATATGGTCTTCGATACTGTCCACCCTCACCGGCTGGAAGGTCCCTGCCCCTACATGCAGGGTAACAAACGCCGTTTCAATCCCTTTATCGCGTAGCGCGTCCAGCAGCGGCTGGTCAAAGTGCAGGCCAGCCGTCGGCGCGGCAATCGCGCCGGGACGCTGGCTGTATACCGTCTGATAAAGCTCGCGATCGGCCTCTTCATCCGGCCGGTCAATGTAGGGCGGCAGCGGCATATGGCCAACCGCATTAAGGATCTCCAGTACCGAACGCTTATCGTCAAAGCAGAGTTCAAATAACGCGTCATGACGGGCAAGCATGGTGGCCTTGACGCTCTGATCATCGCCGAGCAACAATTCTGCACCGGGCTTCGGAACCCTGGACGCGCGCGCATGCGCCAGCACGCGATGATCGTCAAGCACGCGCTCCACCAGTACCTCAATTTTTCCCCCGCTGACTTTGCGGCCAAACACTCTCGCCGGGATGACGCGTGTGTTATTGAACACCAGCAGATCGCCCGGGTTGAGAAAATCCAGTAAATCCGTGAACACGCCGTGGGTCAGTTCGCCATCGGGCCCATTCAGAGAAAGCAGGCGGCATGCGCTGCGCCTGGCCTGCGGATAGTGGGCAATCAGAGAGTCGGGTAGTTCAAAAGAAAAGTCGGCAACGCGCATGGCCATTCACTGTCAGGGAAGTCAGGGCGCGTAGTCTAGCTGAAAACCGACTATATCTGAACCACCACATGCTTTGCCGCACCCCATCACTGACTACGGAAGGGTCATTTGCAGCGGACGATGCTGACAAAGCCACGACAGGTTCGGGTGTGCGGCCAGCAAATAAGTCGATATACTCTTCGCCATGAATTATCTCGCTCATTTACATCTCGTCAACCTGGCTGGCAGCTTGCTGTGCGACAATCTGATGACCAACTACGTTCGCGGCAATCCCTGGGATGTCTGGTCGCAACCTATTGCCGAGGGCATCCAGCTACATCGCCGCATCGATGTGACGACAGACACGCTGCCTGAAGTATGCCCGGCCCGGGCGTTGTTTCGGGGAAAAAACCGACGCGTCGCTCCTATTGCGCTGGACGTTATCTGGGACCATTTCCTTTCCTTACATTGGGATACAATCCAGCTGGAAATATCCTTGCCAACTTTTTTGCCCGATTGCTATTCTGTTATCCAGCCTGAATTATCGTCGACCCCAACCCGGTTTCAGACGCTTAATCACCACTTATGGGCCGAGCGCTGGATGGTACGTTACGCCGATGCTGCGTGGCTGGAAAAAGTTTTTATCGGCATTGCCAGCCGACGACGACGCCTCGCTGCGCCGGGTGATTCACATCGGGATTTCCTGGATAACTATCAGAATTTAATTGAAATTTTCTGGCAGTTTTATCCGAAGATACGTAACAGGGCGGCGCGAAAGCAGCTGTAAGCAGCCTAAGCCATTTGACCATTACCCTGAAAAACACAGGGCTAATAATATAAATATATCTGGTTTATTTTGTCCAGATTGATAGGTGTAGCCTATATAAATAATTGATGATGTCTGCTGTTCCGGGGAAGCGCATGCCCCGTAATAGTCAAACCCTAAATTTTTCTCATTTAACTTACCAATACAGGAGTGAATATGGTCCTGGTAACTCGTCAAGCCCCTGATTTTACTGCCGCAGCCGTGCTGGGAAACGGTGAAATCGTTGAAAACTTTAACTTTAAAAAGCATACTGCCGGTAAAACTGCCGTTTTGTTCTTCTGGCCAATGGATTTCACCTTCGTTTGCCCGTCAGAGCTGATCGCTTTTGATAAGCGTTACGAAGAATTCCAGAAGCGCGGTGTTGAAGTGATCGGTGTTTCTTTTGACTCCGAGTTCGTACACAACGCATGGCGTAAAACCCCTATCGACAAAGGCGGCATCGGCGAAGTGAAATACGCGATGGTTGCTGATATCAAGCGTGAAATTCAGAAATCCTGGGGCATCGAGCACCCGGAAGCAGGCGTTGCCCTGCGTGGTTCCTTCCTGATTGATAAAGCCGGTGTGGTTCGCCATCAGGTTGTGAACGATCTGCCACTGGGTCGTAACATCGACGAAATGCTGCGTATGGTTGACGCACTGCAATTCCACGAAAATCACGGGGAAGTTTGCCCGGCACAGTGGGAAAAAGGCAAAGAAGGGATGAACGCATCGCCCGATGGTGTGGCGAAATACCTGTCTGAAAACGCCGCTAAACTGTAATTTACCTTCAGGTAAAACTGAAAAGCCCGCGTCTGGCGCTGAGGGATCCCCACTAAATCAGCGCTAATAAATCAACACCATATTTCGGTGGGTTTTGGCGAGGTGACACAGAACTGCATCCAGTGCCGCTCGTTTTAATATCAGCGGAGAGTGTCGTAAGACATTCTCCGCTAACGTCAGGAACGAGATGACCCGCCTCGATATCAGGCTGTTCGCCTGATATCTCAGATGTAATCCTTTAATTTCAGCGTAATACCCCAGTAGACACATCACCGTGGTGGCCCAGTGTTGCCAGCAGGATCAACACCAGCATTCGTCCCTCTGTACCGCTATTACTGGCACGAAGACCGAAGCCGAAGCGCTCACTTTTTTCGTCCCAAAAGTTTTGTTCAGTCTGCATTCTTCTGCTGTATAACCTCATTATTTCCCGTGGCTTATAGATATCCGTGCTGCTGAAGATTAGCCCGGGGTCCTTCACCACTTCACGTCCATCACACTCCTGCGAGTAGCGAGCTATCCGGCAACGCCCACGCTTATTTTTACGTTGTTTAGGCTCTTTTTTATGAAGATAAAAATGACCATCACAACGGGCATATTCAGCCCTTGCAAGAGTTCCCGGCCCCAGATATTCCGGTTTACTGCTGGCCTGTAATGCCTCGCGCCTGAACCAGTGCTCCCCTTTTTTCTCCAGCCGGAGTTGAATATTCCCTCTGACGCGCCCGATAAAATCCCGGTCCAGTGATTTTATATGTGGGAACCTGGCATTCTGAAAGTCTGTATCAGTGATAATCAGCACTTTTTTTCTGTGGCAATAGCGGCAAAAAGTACATCAGGAAGCGACTTTTGCACGTCCATATTTTGCTGTTTATCTGAAGAAATACTCTTGCTCATCAGAGGAATAGAGCGCCCGGCACAGACCTGGCAGGCTCTTAAAACATGAAAAACCTGAGAAGGATATCCACGCCAGTCAACGGCAATAACGCACAGGAAAGGTACTGAGTAAGAGGTGAGGTAATATTATGAAATATAGGAATATTGTCATGTAAAACGGTATTCCCCAACAGGCGGTCAACACGCTTAACTTGTGTCACCGGCAGATAACGACAATGCTGGTGACAGTGAGAGAAGCCCCACACATCAAGGCAGCAGTGACATCGGGCAGTGCATTCTGCCGATACTGGTGAAACAGGGCTAAAGCATGGCGGAAAAACGTCTGTCATAATGAGCGAACAGGTATAGAGGCGATTTCCCTGAATTGGAGCCTATAAATAATTCTGTGTAACTGCCACCATATTAAAGGTGAGCGCTCAGGCGGTCACCAAACCCGATAATAAAACGACTCATCGCCAGCCAGGACCCTGTAAATAATTCTGTGTAACTGCCACCACGTCAAAGGTGATCGCTCAGGCGGTCACCGAACTCAATAATAAAGCGGCTCATCGCCAGCCGACAGTTCTGGATCGGCATACTCCATTTTTTCGATGCCGACTGGATTGCCAGGTAAATAACCTTTCGCACTGAGTCATCCGTCGGGAATACCTTGCGTTTCTTAATGGCGGCACGGATCACGCTGTTCAGCGACTCAATGGCATTCGTGGTGTAGATAGCTTTTCGGATGTCAGACGGATAGCCGAAGAACGTATTGAGGTTTTCCCCGTGCGCACGCCAGCTTTTGCTGATTTGTGGATATTTGTCATCCCATTCTTCGGCGAACGCATCCAGCGCCATCCGTGCGGCCGCTTCTGTTGGTGCCTGATAAACGGTTTTCAGCCCGACCGTGACCGCTTTGTAGTCCTTCCACGCCACGTATTTCAGGCGGTTACGCACCATGTGGATGGTGCACAGCTGGATGTGAGTCTGCGGATAGACGCTGTTTATCGCATCCGGGAAGCCCTTCAGGCCATCCACGCAGGCAATCAGGATGTCCTGAAGGCCGCGATTTTTAAGTTTCGTCAGCACGTTCAGCCAGAACTTTGCACCTTCATTTTCAGCCAGCCACATCCCCGGAAGCTCTTTCCGGCCTTCGGTATTGATGCCCGGCGCCAGGAACACCGCTTTGTTAATCACGCTGCCATTCTGACGAACCTTAACAACAATACAGTCCAGATAAACAATGGGAGTATCGACGATTTCCCGCGTGGTCATGCCTTTGGCATACAAGGATAAAATCTGGCTGTCCATCTGCGTGATACGCGTCTGATTCTTCTTAATCAGCTGAGGTTCAAAGGTATTTTCCCGGTCGCGCGGCGTGTTTAGCCCGATTTCACCGTCGTCGCACAGCAGCGTTTTCGAAGAGTAGCCGTTGCGGGTATTGGTGCTGGTTTTAGGGGCATTTTTCTCATGCCCGAGGTGGTCAGTCAGTTCTGCATTGAGTGCCGTTTCAACGGTCAGCTTCGTGAGCATGCGGGAAAACTGATTAAGGCCGGCCTCAGTTTTGAGGCCTTTGGCCAGTTCAGCAGCAAGGGCCTTAAGTTTCTTCTCGTCCATAATTTGCCTGTCTCCATTGTTGGAGTGAACATATCAAAAACAGGCAATTACACAATTTTAATTACAGTCTCTGTCGCAGCGGGTATTGCCTGACGACGCTATTCCACCTACTTCCGGTAATCAAAGATACCGGCTGCCAATACCAGCTGACTGGCGACCTCATGTGCTTTCTCTTTATTCACCAGAATATCAATAAGCTTAAGGGCAAAGTCGATGGCTGTGCCTGGTCCCTGGCTGGTAAGAAGATTAACGCGTGGGTCCCACACTACCCGCTTATCCATCCACTTTGATGGTGGGATAGTGTCTTTCAGGCCTGGAAATCCGGTCATATTACCAACAGGGAAAAGATTGTGCGGCACAAACACCGTGCCCGCAGCGGCGCAGATCGCCGCCACAATACGCCCGGAGAGATGAAACTGGCGCACCGTTTCCACCAGCAGCGGGCTGTCGCGAAACGTCTCTGCCCCTTTCAGGCCGCCAGGCAGGACAATCGCAGAAAAGTCGCCATCAGCCACCTCAATCAGAGGAGCATCAGCCAGCAATTTTACCCCGCGTGAACAGCGGATGTCCGTACGGCCATCTTCCGTCACGCTGGCGGTGGTCACCGATACACCCGCGCGAACAAGTAAATCAATGACCGTCACCGCCTCCATTTCTTCACTGCCAGTAGCCAGGCAAACGAGTACCGATGCGTTCACGCCCATCATTTTGTTCCTTATGCTTAATCAGTTCATAAAGTCGGTTATTTTCCGGCGTGGTTAATCCCTGCGCCCGAGCGCGGCGAATAACATAGCCAGTGATATAGTCGATCTCGGTGCGCCGCCCTGCACGAATGTCCTGCAACATGGAAGAGGTATTGGCGGCGGTGGAATGAATGACATCCATCACATAAGCTAGCAATGCTTTAGGTGACGTGTGCTGTCCTTCTCGCGCCATCACCATTGCGACTTCGTTACACAGCACCGCCACTTCCGCCTGATGATGAGCGAGTTCACCGTTCAGGCAGTCATACTTTACCGTCAGGGGATTGATTACCGCATTGACCGCCAGTTTTTTCCAGGCGGCAGGTGCAACATTATCATGCCAGGCAACGTCGGGCAGCGCCTGTTGCAGCACCTCTGCCAGAATGCTCAATCTGGCGGCTTCTGGCGAAGTGGGCCCAATATGTGTGATGCCGTTGGCAACATGGATAACGCCTGCACCCTCACGTTTAGCGGCGTGCGTGGTGATGCCGTGCAGCACAGGCTGATGCACTGATTTCAGCTCTTCCAGTGCGCCCAGGCCGTTATGCAATAACAGCACCGGGCAGGCATTACGCAGGAAAGAATGCAGGTTTTTTACTGCTTCAGAAATTTGCCACGCCTTTAGCGTTACCAGTAAAAGATCGCTCTCTGCAAGAAAAGCAGGATTATTGGCGACAAATGTTTTGCTGATGGTTTCCCCTTCTGGCGTGAGCACATTTACCCGGCACCGGGGCTGCGGTACCCTCAGCCAGCCCTGAACATCGTGTCCCTGAGCGTCAAGGGCAGCCAGCCAGATTTGCCCTATTGCACCGCATCCTAAAACGGTAATCTTCATTCATCCTCTCCGCATACGGGGTGAGACTATAGTGCTCTGCTACCTGACCGTTATTGCTCAGTACGACTGATTGTTGTGAGTCACCATTCCGATTATAGCTTTCGCCTCGGATAGTTTTTTTAAGTCAGATAAGTCGTTATTATGCCAGCCACTTTTAGAATCAGGAGAATAAATCATGCCATCTTTCGATATTGTTTCCGAAATTGACATGCAGGAAGTCAAAAACGCCGTCGAGAATGCTAACCGTGAAGTGTCGAGTCGTTTCGATTTTCGCAACGTGACTGCCAGCTATGAACTCAATGAAAAGAATGAATCAATAAAGGTCTTAAGCGAGTCTGATTTCCAGGTAAAACAGCTGGTGGACATTCTGCGTGAAAAATTGCTAAAACGCGGTATTGAAGGTGGTGCAATTGAGGTTCCTGAAGAGATCGAACACAGTGGTAAAACCTGGGCGGTGGATGCACAGCTGAAAAAAGGTATTCCAACCGATGTGGCAAAAAAACTGGTGAAGCTGATCAAAGACAGTAAGCTGAAAGTTCAGTCGCAGATTCAGGGCGAAGAGGTGCGGGTAACCGGTAAGTCTCGCGATGATTTGCAGAGTGCGATGGCGCTGGTACGCGGTGGCAATCTTGGTCAGCCTTTTCAGTTTAAGAATTTCCGTGATTAAAAAAACAGGGCGATGTTTTTCGCCCTGTGTTGCACAACCTTCATCGTATTAATCAGGTTTCAGTCCGGGTTCAACAAGGCTGTAGATCTGATTATTGAGTGGTTTGGCTAACAAACCGACAATGGCCAGTGCAACATCCGCCCGCTGCACCAGCCCGTGCACCTCTTTATTTTGCTGAAGCTGACCTTTTCCGGTAGCCGCGCCATTTAATACACCACCGGGACGGATGATGCACCATGTCAGCTGGCTGGTTTGCAACCAGCTCTCGGCAAGGGATTTTTCCCGCACGGCCTGACCAAACGCGCGTTTTGCACGGTCTGACAGCCAGGGCCAGCTGTCACCACAGCCAAGCGATGTAACCATCAGCATCTGACCCACGCCCGCCAGCGCCGCGCAATCGATCAGGTTACGATGCGCCACATAATCCTGGTCACCTCCGCCCAGAGTGGAAACAATAACGGCATTGGGTCCGGCAGCGTGGCAGGCCTGAATCACGCTTCTGGCATCGCAGGCATCGCCGACTATAGCATGCACGTTATCAAACGCGTTCAGCCTGTCGGCATCTTCCTGCTTACGCACCATCGCCACCACAGGCTGTTGATGGGCGTTCGCGTAGTCGATCAGTTCCGCACCGACGCCGCGCGCGGCACCAAATATTAACCAGGTTGCCATTATTTATCTCCTTTAGACAGGCTCTCTGCCAGCTGGTGGAATGCGGCAAGCTGATCGGCAAGCAATTGACGATGGCTGTCGCGACCCACAAAAATTTTTAACATAGCCTGGCCCTGTGCATTAAGGAAGAGAACCGAGGCGGTGGCCATCCCCATAAATGGGCGTTCAACAAAAGCGATATGTCGGCAGTGGCTGGCGCGAATGTGGCCGCTCAGACCATCTTTACCGTGCAAATTAAAATAGCCATGGCTGTGATGCCCGGGTGGTAACGACCCGTGAAGCTCCAGAATGATATCCTGATTGTTCACCAGCGTGGTCACCGCCCCCCAGCCAGTGATGTTTTCCCAGACCGCATCAAAGTGACCGCCATCGATAAGAGTTTTAGCCGGGAGTGCTTCAATCACGGCCAATAAGCTGACCTTGTAGCGCCCGGCAATCTCTTCCAGCATGCCGTCAGGATGCGTTTGCATCAGTTCAGAGAGGGTGGGTTGCATAGTGGCTTCCTTTTTCGGATTGAGTAGCGGTGAGTTGCATAACGATTTCCGCCAGAGACTGCATTAAATTATTTGCCCAGAAGCGGCCATCATTAGTGAGTCGCAAACACAGGCTGGCGTCTTTTAGCAGTCCCGACTGATACCATTGTTCGACCAGCTTCTGTAGCCGTTCTGGCATGGGGACCAGCGTGGTCAGATCAAGACGCCCGGCGTCTATTCCACCCTGTAGCGAGTGCAGCCAGCGCTGCGAATGCGCTACAGCAGGGGGCATCATGCCTATGGTTTTTTGTCCGTTGTCCAGCAGGCGATGCATCGTATATGCCTGGCCATTCAGATTGCCGCCCACACCAGCACCCAGCGCAAGGCAGTCGGCTCTCTGCTTGATCAGCAGGTTGTACAGATTACACACCCGGGTGGTGCTGGCCGAGTGACTGTTGCTTAATCGTCGCCAGCCGTACTCAGCCAAGCGTAGCACACCCTGAAGGTAAAGATCGCGTCGTTCGCTTATGTCTGGCAGGGCGGCCCGCTGGTTTTCCACGGCCTTTGCCAGCGGCGTCCCGGGCAACAGGTTCAGGGCGTAGAGATCCACGCCGTCAAGGCCGATCTCCCTGACCGTCTTCAAATATTGCTGCCAGTTTTCTGCTGTCTGACCGGGCAGGCCAAACATCAAATCGCAGACGGTGGTTGTCCTGTCGCGTCGACATAATTTCTCAAGAAAGGTTACTGATTGCTGGCGGTTGGACGTTCGCGCCATGCACTTACGAATATGGCTGTCAAACGTTTGTATACCGATGGAGAAGCGGTTCGCCCCTGCATCAAGGCAGGCATCAATACGTTCATCATCAAAATTAAGTATCCGTCCTTCAATGGTGATTTCACAATCCGGAACAAGCGGAAGTTTCTCTCTTGGCAGGCTGATTATTCGGTGCAGACTTTTCGCTGATAAAGAGGTTGGTCTGCCGCCGCCAAAGTAAACGGTGTGAACGTGAGCGGACTGATCTAATCGGCTATCGGCCTCCATCTCAATTTTACGCAGCAGATAGCTAACGTATTTTTCAGTCTCATCTGACTGGTATTTATTTTGATAAAAACCACAAAAAGTGCAGCTTGTATCGCAGAACGGTACATGAAGATAGATCAGTCGTTTACGCGGAGGCACCGGTTGCAGTAACAGTTTTTGCCAGGCGGGTTGAATCGCCTCGGGGGCTACGGTGTTGCGCCACAGCATGGCGGTCCGGCGTTCGGCAAAAGCCGGTGTGCTGGTCTGCGCAAACCAGAGGGTAAAATCCATCTGCGTTGTCCTTTTAATGAAGCGAGGCGAAGAGTGGAAGCTTTTAGAAGAGAATCGTTATCATTCCCTAAAGTATCCGGTTAGCGCGATGATTTACGTCAAAAATGATGAAAGAAAGCCAATTAGCCAATGCTATACATTGGCTTGTAGAAAATCATGGCAGGGTGCGGTAAACGAAAACTGTCCGGGGAATGACGCGGCCTGGGTAATATTTAGCGGCGGTAAACAAGGTTTTTTTGCGGCAGGGTGGGCGCGGATTTTTTTAGCCAGTCGTAAAGAAGCTCAATGTTTTTGATACGGGGTGAGTTGGCGGGCCAGACCAGATAATACCCATCGCCCGTCGCGACTGCCTCTTCAAAGGGCAGCGAAAGCAGGCCGCTATTGATAGCTTCCAGACTGAGCAGGAGATCTCCGACAGAAATACCGTGGCCGCTGATAGCCGCCAGGTTTCCCTGCTCCAGTGTGTCGAAAACCTTGCCGCCGGAAAGATCGAGTCCCGGATTGCTGGCAGTTTTTTTCAGCCATCTTCGCCAGTCACGACGGTCAGGTGAGGGATGAATAAGCTCGCATTCCGCCAGATTGGTCTGTGCGGCTGTTTTTAAACGCGGTGCGCAAACCGGGATGAGCCATTCATCAAACAGCAGGCTGCTGGCCGTTGCCTCACCGAAGTTGCCGTTCCCCAACAAAATGGCGCAGTCGTAAGGTTCAAAACTGAAATCCACCACATCGGTATCCATCCAGACGCTGGTAATTTCAATACGCGGCGTGGGGTGACTTTCGCGAAATGCGTTAAGCACATCAAGCAGCCAACGCATAGTCAGCGTTGAAGGGGCTTTGAGACGCAAATTGTGGCTGTTACTTCGGAAGGCCAGGCAAGCGCGCTCTATGCAAAAAAAACCTTCGGTAAGATGATCGGCCAGCACGCGCCCGGCATCGGTTACTACAATACGTGGACCGTTTCGCCGGAAAAGTTCACAGTCAAACCAGGCTTCGAGCGTACGAATATGCCGGCTGATTGCGCCCGGTGTAACGTTGAGTAAATCTCCCGCTTTGCTGAATGAACCAAGCCGGGCTGCTGCTTCAAAAGCACGTAGTGCATAGAGTGGTGGAAGTGACATTATTTTTCTTATTTTGATTTTTTATCACATTAAGCGCGAGTTTAATCCGTTTTTCAATACCTGTACAGAAATGAATAATTTCGACTGACAATCAGGCTTTGAAAGAGAAACAAGATGGGCGACAGGCTATTCAACAATGGGGCAATACTCAGACAGTCCGATTTAATGATGCTGCGCAGGGATGTAACAAACGGTACCCTGCATCACGGCTGGAAGCTTGATGGTTTTAGTGATATTGCCGACAGGCTGGAAGGTCGTCATTTTCCCTGCCTTTTTGCCCGTCATGCATGGAAATCGGAATCGCTGCTGTTTGGTTTTATCAGCCAGCAGCAGACCACCAGTGAGATGCTGGCCATAATGGATTTGTTTGTCTGGCGCACGCGGAACTTGCCGGAAGAAGAACGACTTTACAGCCCGTTGATTGTGATTTTTGAGCAGAGTGAGTTTTCTTCTCTGGATCAGGCTCATCGTTTTGCATGGCAGCAGCTGCAGATGCTGCATGACCATGATGCAGTGCCCTGGCCGGCGCACATTCCCAATTCACCCGAAGACAGTGCGTGGTCGTTTTGCTTCGGTGGTGTCGAGCTGTTTATCAATATCAGTTGCCCGGGCCATATTCGCTTACGCAGCCGTAATCTGGGTAAGCGGGTTGTTTTTGTGGTCAACCCCCGTCCCCATTTCGACATTCTTGCCAGCCATCGCGACCCGAAAGGCATTAAGATCCGCGAAAAAATTCGTGCGCAAGTCCGTGATTACAATCAGGGCTATGTCCCCGCCGAACTGGGTTTTTATGGCGATGCAAACAACCTTGAGTGGAAACAGTATCAGTTGCATGAACCCGGTTCGGCCAGTTTTTCTGGCTGCCCACTCCACATACGTAAGGAAAAAAGAACACCATGAATCTGACGCTTCTGGGAGCATATATTCTTTCGGTTATGATGTTATTACTGACGCCAGGGCCTGTGGTGGCACTGATTACCGGTACGGCTGCGCGTTACGGATATCGCAGCGCGTTTGCCACTGCAGTTGGCACCAATGGCGCATCACTGGTGCTAATTGCGTTAGCCACGCTGACGTTGAAAGGGGTTGTGTCACTGCCCCCAGTCTGGATTTACCTGACGGGTGTTGCAGGATCGCTCTACATTGGTTATGCCGCTTTCCAGAGCTTGCTGCTCCAGCCTGAACTTCAGCAAACCACGGTGAAATCCACCGCGAGCCATCGCGGGGGGGTCCTGAAAGGTTTTATGACAGGTATTGCCAATCCCAAAGATATTCTGTTTTTTGTCTCGTTTTTTCCTCAGTTTATCGCGATCACGCGTGACTTCAGCACCAGCATAATGACACTTTGTGTGGTCTGGATTTTTTTCGATTTTGCTATCCTCTCCCTTTATATTCTGACGGTTAAGCGCTGGATGCCATCCCGCCACGGTAAAACCATTGAGCTGACTTCTTCCCTGTTTTTGCTGGGTGTCGCGATATGTGGGGTAATATACAATGTGTTTGAAATAGCTGACCTTGTTGCAAACGGAAGCGTATAAACGGGAAACGAACATGCATTTGTATATTTTTTACCTGGGTGGCAATGCCGGAAAATCGAATATTGAAGTTCATGACATTCAGTTTGTTGTCGCTGCGAAACCGCAGGATGCCTGGCCCGCGCTGCGTGAAGCCTGGTTTGGTGATGCCGATAAAGTGCATATCGACGGCTACGCCCGGCTGACCTGGGCGGATGGCTATAGCGTCAGCCTCAGCCCTGTGCCACCGGACGATAAAGCCACGCGACTCTGGTTTGTTAATGTGGGCGGCTACCACCCATCCAGTCTCGCAGAATTACATGCCTTTGATTTTTTTGTGGCAAAGAATGTTAAGGAAGCTAAAGTGCGTGCTCTGGCCAGCCTGCTTAAGGGTTCGTTGCAACAACATAAAGACAATCTTCAGGAGGTGGATGATTGCCTGCTTCTGGACAAAGTGGGTGCTCTTTACATTCACCTGACGCCTTGTGAAGCGGGTACGCCTTTTACACCAGAATAGCAGGGTTATCAGCCTATTGGTACGTGATATATCAGAGGTCAATCACCAATTTGCTGACAGACTGCGGGAACAGCAAAGCGCGATTTGTTGCTGTTCTGCATTTTTTCGCAATCCGACTGAACGGTATCGCGATGATCCACCTTTCCTTCCTTCACGCCTGTCAGGCATGCGCCGCACATTCCCATTTCACAGGAAAGCGGGACGTCCACGCTATTTTCGGTCAGCACACGGGCAATCGATTTTTTCGCAGGAACCTGCCACTGCTGGGCTGTTGACGCCAGAGTAACGGTAAAACTGTTATTATCCTCAACTCTTTCAGTAAGTTCCGCTGGCTTAAAGGCTTCAGTGTGAATATTTTCCGCCAGCCAGCCAAAGCGGATGGCCATCTCCGTCATTTGTTTCATAAATCCTTCCGGCCCGCATAGATAGAGATGGATCTGCGCAGACGGTTCTGCCAGCTCTACCGGAACATGCGTACGCGGACTTTGTCTCTGTCCGCTGGACCAGATGGAGCAAATGCCGTGTTGTCGTTCCCTGGTGAGCGGCTCAACAAAAGTCGCATCCTTATGCTGTTTCACGTAATAATTCAGAACGAACGGAACACCTCCCGCTTCCATCGATTCCGCCATGGTATACAAAGGCGTGATGCCAATTCCCGCTGCTAACAGGATAACTTTGCCGTTGCGCTATTCGAATGATTACCGGAAGGCATGCGTATGACAACCGCAGGGGAGCTGCTTTATTATGAATTTGGTCCGCTGGCAGCGGGAATTCAGCGTAACCCGGCAGCGGTTTGACAATATTCAGTGGTTGAAGCGCCGCCAGGTCAGTGCGTGGCTGGTTCAGGCACTGACGGAAGGTAAGGTGGCTGAAGAGCTTGCCACGGTGGCCTGTGAAAATGAATGGTTAACGCTGAAACTGGCTGTTGAAAACAGTTCAACGATTTGCAGGATGATCCGCGATTCAGAAGTTGATTTCGGGTTAATACTTGATCCGGGGGCGGTGAGTGGGCTGGAAGTGCCGGCGTTCGCCGAACTGGATATGGGCGTGGTTTTGCCTGCGGGTCATCCTCTCAGCACACAGCAGAGCCTTTCATTCGGTCAGCTCAATCTGGGGCGGCATATCATTCCTCAGGCGTCGCTGGTGGTTCATGAGTGTGTTATTTCACTCTACCAACGATCGGGGCAATTTCCGGAAAATTTTATTTCCTGTAACGATATCAGTCTGATACGTAATATGGTGATTCAGGGTTCGGGTATCTGCATACTAAGCTGGTTGGATGTGATGGCGGAGGTGGCTAACAGGCAACTGAGCTTTGTGCCGCTGAAAAATAACCTGCTATGACCGCTCACCCTCGCATTATGTACGGCACCGTCGCGCCAGCTAACACGCGCTGCCCTGCATGTTATACAGCGACTGTGCGAGATAATTGAAACTCTTGATCGCCAGGTTAAGTGCCGCAGCTAACACGCGCTGCCATGTTTTAATCGGCTGCACAGTAAAACGCCACGGATGCCCGTGGCGTCGCAGCAATCAGTTACTGGCAACCAGTGCTTCCAGTTCATGACGGCTGGTAACTTTGCTGTCGATTTTAATATAGGCGCTTTTTTCTTCCGGCACGATAAATACGGCGGCAACGCCCGGCTGAGATTTTAGCTTTCTCTCCAGCTTATCTTTATCGATATCGTTTTTAATAACGATACGAAGACTACTGATGTAAGGCGGTTCCTGCATGTTAACACTGAGCAACAGCCAGGCAGCGGCGATGAACGCCCCAGCCAGAAAGACGGTTTGCGCATCAAAGTGACCAAACACCCAGCCACCAAGACTGCCACCAATTGCCACACCAATAAACTGGCTGGTTGAGTACAGGCCCATCGCGGTACCTTTATAACCCGCAGGTGATTCTTTGCTGACCAGCGAAGGCAAAATGGCCTCCATCAGATTAAAGCCGATAAAAAACAGCTGGGTGCCCAGCACCAGAGTCCAGAAGTGTGTGCCTGCGCCCCACAACACCACTTCCGCAATCAGCATCAGTGCTACACAGCAGACAAAAACCCGCTTCATCTGACGTTTTACTTCGGCATAGATAATAAAGGGAATGACGCTGCAAAAGGCAATCAGCATGGTGACCAGATAGACTTTCCAGTGCTGCTCTGCCGGAAAACCGGCCCGCTGGAATTCACCAGGCAAGGCAACAAAACTGGACATTAACAAAACGTGCAGGCACAGGATGCCAATATTCAGTTTGACCAGCCGACTGTTGGCCAGTATGTCTTTAATGCTGCCTTTCACCATGCCCGACTCGCGATTGAGAAGATGATTCGGCGTGGAAGGCACCACCAGCAGCGTAATCACAATGCCGCTTGCTGCCAGCACCGCTATCATCCAGAACAGTGCGTGCAGGCCAAACGCGTGAGTGATAATTGGGCCAAGCACCATCGCCAGCGCAAAGGTGATGCCGAAGCTGATGCCGATAAACGCCATCGCTTTCGTGCGGTTTTGTTCACGGGTCAGATCCGAAATCAGTGCCATGACCGCTGCAGCGATCGCCCCTGAGCCTTGCAGGGCGCGTCCGAGAATAACTCCCCAGATTGATGTGGTACAGGCGGCGATAATGCTGCCGAGGACAAATATCAGCAATCCACCTACGATCAATGATTTACGACCAATTCTGTCGGAGAGCAGTCCAAATGGAATTTGAAACACCGCCTGTGCCAGACCGTAGATACCAATGGCAAGCCCAATCAGTGCCTCACTCGCCCCCTGTAAGGCCATGCCATACGTTGTTAGCACGGGCAGCACCATAAACATACCCAGCATGCGCAGGGAGAATACCGTTCCCAAACCCCAGGTCGCGCGCAGCTCGACCGGTGTCATTTTATTATCGTTCATTACAACCTCAGATTATCTGGTGCGCATAGTTTAAGGAGGTGGGCAGGGTGGGTAAAATATTTCTTAAAAAACAGTCGTAACAAAAAGAAAAGGCGCGCCACCCTGTTTATATGACACCGTATCTGCGCTGGAGTAGCCAAAGAACTTACCTGAGTAATTTTTTTAGTATTGACTCGCTATCTGCACATTGATACTGCATCAACTTTTGTGGGTGGTGCACCCTGAAGAGAAGTTCTGAGCTACCAAACGTAAGTCAGCAGATCCTTTGAAGCCGGGGTCATAAAGTCCACCGACATCATGACGCTCAGTGCGGTAATGGCAATGATAGAGAAGACAAACAGCTTTCTGGCCCAGACGCGATCATTTTGCGTCTTATATCCTGAAAGCGCCATTCCCAGCCACCAGACGCTGACCGCAGCAGCAACCATCAGATATTTGTAGCCCGCGTAGCCCACCAGCGTCAGCATCAGGGTCGCAATCATAAACGCCAGTATGTAGAGCGTAATATGATTTTTCGCCACGGAAATACCCTTCACCACTGGCAAAACCGGAATATTGGCTGCCTGATAATCCTTAAAACGAAAAATCGCAATGGCATAGGAATGCGGCATCTGCCACAGGCTGAAGATAGCCAGCAGAATTAACGCACCGGCATCAAACTGACCTGACACCGCACAATAACCGATCACCGGAGGTGCAGCGCCAGAAAGGCTGCCAATCAACGTGCCGTAAACCGATTTGCGTTTCATGTACAGGCTGTAAATCCCGACATAAACAACAAAACCCATCACCGCCAGCCACATGGCCAGCGGGTTGGCACCGAGATACAGCAACGCAAAGCCAGCAATACCCAGAACGGTGGCGTAAACCAGAGAGGCGGTGGGAGAGATGAGGCCTTTTACCATCACTCGATTCCTGGTCCTCTCCATTTTTTTGTCGATATCACGGTCGATAAAGTTGTTATAGACACAACCCGATGCGACCACCAAGGAGACACCGACTAAGGTGGTGAGAAACAGGGAATAGTTAATGCTGCCTTTCGAAGCCAGCAAAAATCCCCCAATGACAGAAATAAGATTTCCGAAAATAATGCCTGGTTTAGTTACTTGCAGGTATTGCTTTATCATCACAGGTAGCTCAGTTAGTTGGCCATCATGTTGTAGTTGAGGTTCCACATGATCCATAGCGAGCCAACAACAACTATCAAGATGATTATTGCAGCAAAGACAATTGCTACAAGGTTCCATCTCTCTTCAGAAGAGGTGTTCAGGTGCAGGAAGTAGACCAGGTGGACCAGCACCTGGACCACTGCGCAAACCAGCACAACACCAAGGATGGTCGCTTTCGAAGCCGTGCCATCCATGACCATCCAGAAAGGGATTGCGGTGAGAATGATCGACAGAATAAAGCCGATCATATAAGACTTCACGCTGCCGTGTGACGCACCATGTTGGTTAACAGAATGACTCATTACATGGCTCCCATCAGATAAACAATGGTGAATACGCAGATCCAAACCACATCGAGGAAGTGCCAGAACATGCTCAGACACAACACACGCGTGCGGTTAGTATCAGACAGACCGTGACGAGCGATCTGATACATCAGAACGGCCATCCAGATCAAACCCGACGTTACGTGCAGACCGTGTGTACCTACCAGCGTAAAGAATGCCGACAGGAAGCCACTGCGCTGTGGGCCAAAGCCTTCCAGAATCAGGTGATGGAATTCGTAAATCTCCATCCCGATAAAGCCCAGA
Source organism: Erwinia tracheiphila (assembly GCF_021365465.1). Classification (NCBI taxonomy): domain Bacteria; kingdom Pseudomonadati; phylum Pseudomonadota; class Gammaproteobacteria; order Enterobacterales; family Erwiniaceae; genus Erwinia; species Erwinia tracheiphila. Next base: position 4,344,540 of record NZ_CP089932.1, on the reverse strand, counting down.
CCGAACAAAAATGTCAACGCCAGCCAGCCAATAACGGCACCTTTGCTGCCTTTGTTCATGTTAATTACGGCGAAACCGTAGGTAATAGAACTGAGCAGGAGTAATGCTGTTTCCACCAGAACAAATGGCAGTTCAAAAATATCTTTACCTGCCGGGCCACCCGCCGTGTTGTTAACCATTACGCCATAGGTTGCAAACAGGGTGGCGAAGATGATGCAGTCGCTCATCAGGTAGATCCAGAAGCCAAAAACCTTGTTGGCTCGCGCATCGTGATGCCCATGCTCCGCATGGGCGTCGTGGTGCTTAGTCAGAGTTTCAGTTGACATTTTTCAGACCTGCTTTGCTAATTTCGTCAAAGTGCTGATTCTCGATTTTTTCGATTTCGGCAACGGGAACGTAGTAATCCACATCCTGATCAAAGCTTTTGATTACCCAGGAGACGATCATGCCAACAAAGGACAGACCGAACAGCCACCAGATATGCCAGATAGCTGCAAAGCCAAACACCAGGCTGAACGCTGCGATAATCACACCTGCACCACTGTTCTTCGGCATATGAATCTCCGCATACTGAGCAGGGCGCTTGTAAGCTTCGCCTTTTTCTTTCATTTCCCAGAATGCATCACGCTCGTGAACGACAGGGACTTCAGCAAAGTTATAGAACGGCGGTGGAGAGGAGGTTGCCCACTCCAGCGTACGGCCACCCCATGGATCGCCTGTCACATCGCGCAGTTGTTCGCGGTCGCGGATGGAAACCCAGAACTGAATAACCTGGCAGAGAACGCCACAGGCAATCAGTGCTGCACCACCAGCTGCAACCACCAGCAATGGATGGAACTGCGGGTCAATGTTCTGACTTAAACGACGGGTCATGCCCATGAAGCCAAGAGCATACAGCGGCATAAAGGCAACAAAGAAGCCGATAATCCAGAACCAGAAAGCGCGGATGCCCCATTTTTCATTCAGGCAAAAGCCAAACGCTTTCGGGAACCAGTAGGTTACCCCTGCAAAGCAGCCAAACACCACGCCACCGATGATCACGTTATGGAAGTGGGCAATTAGGAACAGACTATTGTGCAGAACGAAGTCTGCGCCGGGGACGGCCAGCAGCACACCGGTCATGCCACCCACGGAGAAGGTCACCAGGAAGCCCACGGTCCACAGCATGGCAGAGTGCATCTGGATACGGCCCTGATACATGGTGAACAGCCAGTTAAAGATTTTAACACCGGTCGGAATGGCGATAATCATCGTCATGATACCGAAGAAGGCATTAACATTGGCTCCTGCGCCCATAGTAAAGAAGTGGTGCAGCCATACAATGAAGGACAGGATGGTAATAACAACCGTTGCCCACACCAGAGAGGTGTAGCCAAACAGGCGTTTTTTCGAAAAGGTCGCAACCACTTCGGAGAACACACCGAAGACCGGCAGGACCAGAATATAGACTTCTGGATGGCCCCAAACCCAGATCAGGTTAACGTACATCATCATGTTGCCGCCCATTTCATTGGTAAAGAAATGGAAGCCCAGATACCGGTCAAGGGTTAGCAGTGCCAGAGTAACGGTCAGCACCGGGAAAGCAGCAATGATTAGGACGTTAGTGCAGAGTGACGCCCAGGTGAACACGGGCATCTTGAACATGGCCATGCCTGGAGCTCGCATTTTCAGGATAGTAACGAAGAAGTTAATTCCGGTAAGTGTCGTCCCGATCCCTGAAAGCTGAAGACTCCATATCCAGTAATCCACCCCCACCCCAGGACTGTATTCCGCACCAGAGAGAGGAGGGTAGGCCAGCCAGCCAGTCTGAGCAAATTCGCCCACGCCCAGCGACAGGTTGACCAGCACCACACCGACCGCCGTGAACCAGAAGCTCAGGTTGTTCAGGAAGGGAAAGGCAACGTCGCGTGCGCCAATTTGCAGAGGAACCGCAATGTTCATCAGACCAACAACAAATGGCATCGCTACGAAGAAGATCATGATTACCCCGTGAGCGGTAAAGATCTGGTCGTAGTGATGTGGCGGCAGGAATCCGGCATCGCCCGCCGAAGCCAGTACCTGCTGGCTACGCATCATCACCGCGTCGGCAAAGCCGCGCAGCAGCATGACGAAAGCCATAATGATATACATGATCCCGAGTTTTTTGTGATCGACAGACGTTAGCCATTCTGACCACAGGTATTGCCACTTACCAAAGTAAGTAATTGCTCCAGTAACAGCCAGACCACCAAGAATGATGGCGGCAACCGTTACCACGATAATTGGCTCATGGTACGGAACTGCATCAAGGGTTAATTTTCCCAACATCGTATTATTCCTCGGCTCCCGCGTGTGAGACTTCGCTCATGTCCATGCCTTCATGTCCGGACATGTCCATTTTCCCGTGGCTCATCTTGAATTTGCCAATCACTTTCTTGAACAGTTCAGGATTTGCCGTGGAGAAAAACTCAACCGGATTGTTTTCGCTTGGCGTAGCCAGTTTCTCAAAGTCATCCATCGTCATCATCTGACCGGAAGAGGTTTTGGCTTTTGCTACCCACTGATCGAAAGAAGCCTGGTCAGGTGTGGCAATTGCTTTAAACTTCATGCCAGAAAAACCACGTCCGCTGAAGTTAGCGGAAATACCGTCGAAAGTGCCAGCTTCGTTAGCGATAAGATGAAGTTTAGTCTGCATACCTGCCATGGCGTAAATTTGGCTACCCAAGGTTGGAATGAAGAAAGAGTTCATCACGGTATTGGAGGTAATCTTGAAATTCACAGGTGTGTTAGCCGGGAACGCGATCTGATTAACCGTAGCAATACCCTGTTCCGGGTAAATAAACAGCCACTTCCAGTCCAGCGCCACCACATCGATTTCAATGGGTTTAACGTTGGATACCAGCGGTTTACTTGGTTCGAGAGAATGGGTTGATTTCCATGTCAGGACGCCAAGGAAGAGGATAATCAGGATTGGCACGGTCCAGACTACGGCTTCCACCTTGTTAGAGTGGGACCAGTTCGGGCTGTACTTGGCATTGGTATTCGATGCCCGATATTTCCAAGCGAATACCAATGCCATTAAGACTGCCGGAATTACAACGATCAGCATCAAGCCAAAGGCTGTCAGTATCAGCGAACGTTGCTCCAGTGCAACCTGTCCCTTGGGATTTAACAATGCATTATCACAGCCACTTAACATTAAGGTGCCTGCGATCGATGACAAAATCCCCAAACTTTTATTGTATTTCATGAGTCTCATTTAACGACCTCAATGACAAGGGCTCTATTGTCGTTTAAGTGTGGCTGCATTTTACGGGAAGGTTTCATTACTGTAAACCAGCAGCAGCTTGTGTCAGCGCTGTGTATATGCCTTTTACATGTCCTGTCACAGATGTTGCCAGAGGTGAAAAATCATTAATGGTAACGGGGGTTGGCGTGAATATAACAAAAAATGATTTCAAAGCCCCTTGAGAAAACAAGGTTGCTATAAACAGCGAAATTAGATCTCAAATATTTAACATATTAACATCGTTTGAGTAATGCTAATTAAACGGAAATAATCACTCACCATTTTTTTAAATTTTCATGAGGCGCAGTTAAAATATAAAAACTTTTAAAAAATAACACAAGCGATGGCACTCAACGGAAAAATCGTAGCATTAAAGATGGTTTACTTACTGGTCGTGAATAATTTGGTTCAAATACTCGGTTCTGCAACTGCTGCACTGACAGGGCACCGCGTTTAAACAGATAAACCGGATGCAGCCGTTTTTCCGTCCCGATTTATCGGGATACTGACCTGTTGCCAGGGAAAGACGCTGCCGTTCAAAAGTGAATGGTGGGAGTACTACCTGTTAAAATTTAACAGTAACAATGGAGAAAACGCATATATTTCAAACAGCATGTGTTGGTCAGGAACCCTGAACCGACAGCGTGCGCTTATCGGTTCAGGGTTCCGACCAACAGATTTTTCATTATCAGGTACGGGATGAAGTTGACGATCACGCTAAGTCTGGTAATTAGCGATCGTCAGCTCAACAGCTTGTGCAGTAACAATTTATTTATGCAGCGCCAGATAATCCAGCAGGCTTCCGCAGACAATACCCGCCGTTACCAGAGCCATGCCACCTTGCCATAACAAACCGACTGGCAAAGCGATGTCCAGCAGACCGGATGCACGCAGCGCCATAAAGATAAACCCCATTGCAATCAATGCGGCACCAGTTTTTAACGCGCGTAATGCCCAACGATAGCCCAAGGTAAAGTGGGTACGCACGGCGAACCCTTCACCTGATTGCGTTTGCTCAAGCGTGTTTTTACATCCGGCAAGGAGGATCAGTCCGGGCAGTGCGGCAACGACAGAAAAAATATAAAAGGTTGACCATCCCCATGCCTCAACAAGCTCTCCAGCAAGAGGGCCGACATAGACGCGTCCAACGGCTGAAAAAGCGGAGAGTAAAGCAAACTGAGTGGCGGAAAAGGATTTATTGCACAACGTCATAAGCAGCGCAACGAACGCTGCCGTGCCCATCCCACCGCACAGGTTTTCAACAAATACTGCTGCTGCCATGCTGTAAAGATGCTTATCCGTAACTGAAAGCCCCCAGTAGGCAAGATTTGAGACAGCCTGGAGGATACCAAACAACATCAGCGCACGATAAAGGCTCAGTCGTTGCATCAACATGCCTCCTAACAGCGCACCCAGCAAGGTTGCGGTCAGGCCCAGTGATTTGTTAACAAGGCCAACCTGTCCGGCATCAAACCCTACGCCCCGTATCAGAAAGAGTGTGCTCAGGCTGAGTGCGAAAGCGTCACCCAGCTTATAAAGAACAATTAAGGAAAGGATCAGCCAGGCATTATTACGGTTAAAAAAGTCACGCAGCGGGGCAATTACTGCGTCTTCCAGGGTTGCTGGTGGCTGGTCGGCACTTTCAGGTTCGTTCGCCACAAGCGTAGCAATGATGCCCGGTATCATCATCAGGGCCATCACCCACCAGATGGCGTTCCAGCCGACATAGCGATCAGCAAACCACAGGGCAAGCCCCCCGGAAACCAGCATGGCCAGCCGATAACCCAGCACGCTAATTGCTGCTCCGCTACCGCGCGCTTCGGCAGGCAGCACATCAGTTTTCCATGCATCGAATACGATATCTTGTGATGCGGAGCAAAAGGCGATCAGTACGGCCAGGGCTGCCAGCAGTGTCAAATCACGCGAGGGCTGCATAAAGCCCATTAGCGCAATGCCTGCCACCAGCAAAATCTGTGTGATCAATAGCCAGCCGCGACGTCGACCTAAAAATGGCGGCGTGTAGCGATCCATCAGCGGAGACCAAAGAAACTTGAACACGTAAGCCTGACCAACGAGTGAGAAAAAGCCGATAGTTTTAATATCAACATTTTCCACAGCCATCCAGGCTTGCAACGTCCCCGCGCTCAATGCCAGAGGTAAACCGGAGGAAAAGCCCAGCAACAGCAGCAACGCTGCGTTACGCTGAGTGAAGATGTGCAGGTAGTTACTGGTCATAAAAACCTCAGAGTGAGGGAGTTTGCCAAATACAAGGCAGGTGCGCCATGCGGTAGCTTCACTAGAAACGTTAGAGTGGGCAATTTTTGTGTTGTTTCTGGGGAACAGGTGTTCCCCGGAAACCTGCTATTTTATCAGCGGGCGTTTTGCCTGATAAACTGGCTGACGCTGGTATCCTGTGCCATATCGGAAATAACGTCACTCAGCGTTGAATTGACGGCATTGGTGATTTTATCGTTGGTAGCGTTAAATGCGCCTTCTACGCTATAAGTTTGCCGATAATTTTTAACCTGCTTATTGCCATTTTTAGCAGTGGCAACAATAGAAATATCTGCTTTAGTGGTGATACTGTATCGCACATTACCCTGCGTGACATCGGCATACAGGTTGTTCACGATGATTTGCAGGTCAACTGGCCCGTTGGGCCCGATCATGTAGCCACGTGCACCCATTTGCTTTTCCAGCACTTCCTGAAGCAGAAAACGCAGATCGCGTGTGGCGGTCAGGGTGGCTAACTGGCCGTCACGGTTGACTTTTGCCAATGCCTGGTCGCTACGTTGATCGGCCCCGTTAATGCTGACAGTCACGCCTCCAATACTTGGGTCCTGTTGAGGAAGCTGGATTTTAGGTGAGATACTCAGGGTGTTGTTATTGCTTGCACAACCGGCGAGAACAAACAGCGCCAGCAAAGGCAAAATGATTTTTTTTAACATGCTTATTTTCTCGGAGACTATAAAAGGTATGGTCGGGACAGTTAGGCGGTCATCATAACATCGCTTTTCACAAGTTGAAGCCTGACAGGAAGTAAATTCATTGCCTTGCATCTTAATAAAGGGCGCAGGGCTTATGGGATTCATTCTCGGTCATGAGGAGTAAAGATATGGTCCGCGAACAAATAGAAGCAAAGTTAAGAACAGCGTTCGCTCCCGTGCATCTGGATGTTCAGGATGAGAGTTATCGTCACAACGTTCCTGCGGGTGCAGAAAGCCATTTTAAAGTGGTCATCGTTAGCGACAGTTTCAGCAATCAACGTTTCCTGATGCGACATCGTGCCATCTACGGCGTGCTGACCGATGAGCTGGCTGGCAGTGTGCATGCGCTTGCATTGCATACTTACACGTTGAAAGAGTGGGAAGCACTACAGGATACGGTACCTGCTTCACCAAATTGTCGTGGTGCCAGCACGTTGGCCTGAATCAGGAATTTAATATCGGCGACCCGTGGGCTAATGCCGATCATTTAAGGATCGGTTGACCGATCCGGTTTATGCGGTAAAAAGGGTTCTATGTTCATCATGGAACCCTTTTTAAATGGAACTTTCCCAGGCCCTCGGCATCATCAATGCCGCCACTCCTGAGCGCGCCCGTAGTCTCGCCGACCTTATTCCTCCCGAGCTTATTCAGCAGGCGCTCACCCTGACCGATACCGTTACTTTGCGTAAACGTAAACTTTCCCTCGAATCCATGATTTGGCTTGTCGTTGGGATGTCCATTTTTTGCGATCGTCCGATGACCGAAATCGTCAATCTGATGGATATTACTGACCGGACCGGAGCTCCTTTTACCGCACGCAGCGCTGTCATTCAGCGCCGTAAGACTCTGGGTGAAAATGCAGTGCGGGAGCTTTTTGATATCACACAGCAGCACTGGAATCAGCAGGCTGCACATCCAAAATGGCACGGTCTGAATCTGTTTGCTGTCGACGGCGTGGTCTGGCGTACCGCCGATACGCCGGAAAACAGAGCCGTCTTCAGTAAACACAGCAGCCAGTACGGCGAAGGCGGCTATCCTCAGGTGCGAATGGTTTGTCTGATGGAGCTGAGCAGCCATCTGATCGCCGCCAGTGCATTCGACAGTGAAAAAGTCAGTGAAATGCGGCTGGCTGAACACCTGACGGAGAAAACCCCGAATAACAGTATCACCCTGTTCGATAAGGGATTTTATTCGATGGGTCTGCTTCATCACTGGCAGACAGCAGGAGAACACCGTCACTGGTTGTTGCCGTTGAAAAAACACGTACAGTATCAGGTGGTTCGCCGTTTGGGGCGTGGAGATGAACTGATATGCCTGAAAACCAGTCCACGAGCCAGGAAGCAATGGCCAGGGGTCCCGGAAGAAATGGTGGCAAGACTGCTGACCCGCAGGGTAGACGGTAAAGAGAGGCAGGTGCTGACGTCACTGACAGACCCGAATCGCTATCCGGGTAAAGATATCAGCGAGCTATATCGCCACCGCTGGGAAACAGAACTGGGCTACCGGGAAGCAAAGCAGGGTATGCTGGACAGCCGGTGGACATTACGCAGTCGCCTGCCGGAGCTGGTGAGACAGGAGCTATGGGGGGTACTGCTGGCTTATAACCTGGTGCGATATCAGATGGTGCAGATGGCGTTCCATCTGAAAGGAGATTACCTGCCTTACCAGCTGAGCTTCAGTGGAGCGATAAGCGAAATAATCCGGATGCTGATAACCCTGCCCTGGGCTTCGCCGGGAAAAATGCCGGGAGAACTGAGAACCCTGTATGAACAGGCGAAATGGCTTGTGTTACCGGGTAGAAGAGAGCGAAGTTACCCGAGAGAGTTGAGGGTAAAGAGCAGGAAATATCCGGATAAAAAGGTTGCTGGTCACCTTAAGTGACCAGCATTAGGTCAAGGGTAAACGATTTTATTTTGCTCACCTGCATGAAACATCAGAGCGTAAGGGGGCGTTTAAACGAACCAAAGGCTACCTCGTTAAGGCAAGTCTGCTCTATCGGGGGACAAACTTACCTGACGACAGTCCGGTACTGGTGATCCCTTGACAGGGATTAATTGTGTCTTTCGACTAACTTATGTTCGCAAGGCTTCTATTTAAGCTAGGGAGAGATCATGCAAAAAACGCGTGTTATGGACTGGGAAACTTTGCTCGAAGAGTATTTTTTCTCGAAGGCGTTACGTCCTGAAACTGAAATGAGTTATCGCCGAGTGGTTGCAGTTTTCAGGAAATTTATTGGGAATGACATGTTACCTGATGAAGTCACGAACCGAGAGTTGATTTTGTGGCGTCGGGACATGCTGGGAAGGGGACTAACAACAAGTACGTGGAATAATAAAGTTCGCCATTTACGTGCGATCTACAACCAGGGGATAAAGAAAAAGTGGCTCACTCTCAAGGAAAATCCGCTTAACGAAACGCAAGTACCACCGGGAAGCAAAAGGAAAAAGATCCTCAGCCGAGATCAGTTGGTTAGGGTAAATTTGGTGCTGGGGCAATTTGAAGAGCGCGAAAATCACTGGCTGGGACAATGCAGGCCTTGCGCGCTCTATCCCGTATGGTATTGGCGTACGGTGTTTGATGTGTTGCGTTCAACTGGTATGCGACAGAATCAGCTGTTACACGTGCGTTTAAAAGACGTCGATCTTAAAGCTAATTCTATTTTATTGTGTAAAAAGGGAAGCAAAACACACAGGGAATGGTTGGTGCCGATAGTCAACTTCCTGAGTGACCGTATGCGAATACTTGTTGATCGCGCCATCGCGCAAGGAGCCGAACCGGAAGATTACCTTTTTGATGTGAAACGTTTCCTGAACCCATTTGGTGAGGTTGGTCCAGAACCTGCGATACAACCTGTTCGCTCGTTCTTTACCCGACTAACGAAAGAGTGTGGTTTTAAGGTAAGTCACCATCGGTTCAGACATACTCTGGCGACTGAAATGATGAAATCACCGGATCGAAACCTCGCAATGGTAAAAGGGTTGCTGGGGCATCGAAGTGTCAGCACAACCCTAGAATACGTGGAATTGGATTTGAAGATCACGGGGCAGGCGTTAGAAGACGAACTGTCATTGTATATGGATTTGACCCCTACACGTGAAGAAGAGGCCAGACACGCCTTGACATAACTTTAACAAGCTGTAAAAATCGCCAGTTATCTAGAGAAGGACGCCTGTGGTGACACACAGGCATCCTTTCTAGAGGAACCTAATATCAACGCCAGAGTGTAAATACCTAGAAAACCACTTTGACATCTATCTACCGGTTCCGTATTAACCGCCCGTTAAGGATCTCATCCCTTAACCAACGTGCTTTGATGCATGGTGCCCGGACTCGGAATCGAACCAAGGACACGGGGATTTTCAATCCCTTCGCAGGTGTTAATCGGATGTAAAAGAGCGTTTGTACGTTATATGAGTGAACGTACAAACTATGAAAATTTTACCCGTTATTTCCCCAAAAGGCGGTGAAGGTAAATCGACTTTCGCTGCTTACCTCGCTGGTTTTCTTGCCGATGCTGGTGTGAAGACACTTCTTATTGATGCAGACTGGACCCAGCCGACGGCCAGCAGTATTTTTGCTCTTAATAAAGAAGCGCCGTTCGGACTGTATGAGCTTCTCATGCAGACGATCCCCGACCCTGTTCAGGCTATTTCTCAGACCTCAATTGATAATCTGGACCTTATTTATTCAAACGATCCGGACGAACTTCTGCCGACAGCGATGCTACACGCGGCAGACGGTCGTATCCGTTTAAGGAATATTCTTCAGCATCCTGCCTTTGCCCGCTACGGGGCAATAATTATCGACTCCAAAGGTGCCACCGGGGTGATGACTGAGCTTTCCATACTTGCGTCAACCGGCCGCGTCATGGGGGTTGTGAAACCCATACTTCCCGACGTTCGCGAGTTTATTCGCGGTTCCCTGCATATGTTTTCCCGCCTCAAAACCTACGAAAATTACGGTATACACCTGCCCGACATCTCTATTCTCGTGAACTGTTTCGAAAATACGCTTCTTGACCGGGAGGCGATGGACAGTCTCTCAAAAATTATCAGCGAGAAGCTGTATGACAGCAGCGTGTTGGGAGAGCGAAATATGTTCAGTCTGCTCGATACCTGTATCGAGCAACTGGATATCTTCAAACTGGGCCATGTTAAGTCGCAGCCGGTTCACCGGCTTGAATATAAAACCCGGCGTAAGGGACCTGCGGCGGCAGATACCATTCACAGCCTTGCCTGCGAGTTGTTTCCGGAGTGGAAAGCGTTCTTTGATGACGTCCTTTCCCGGGAGGTTCGCGTATGAACCGGTATCTAATCTGGCGGGCTGTCGCTTATGCAATTAACACACGTAAATTCCAGGAGGAGGTTTTTGTTTTCGTCGATGCACCCGATCGGGAAACAGCGAAAGAGCGGATTTACGAGCGGCTGGCTGAGGAATGGGGAATAAGTAAAGCAAGTCAGTGGGATGATAAGCCGGCACACATCGAATTTCATAATCTCTGTGATGAGAAAGAATTACGCGATATGGCCTTGGGGGGGCAAGTACCGCCAGGTATGCCGTTGCTTGAATGTGGCTGGGGGGGAGGAAGGGCAATTTATGATACGGAGCCTTTGATTCTTATCGCGTCACCACACCTAAGGAAAGTGCTGGAGTGTGCGCTGCAGGAGGTGCCGGCATGAGCAAAATGACTATCGATGCCATTCTGGCGCAGCTTCCGGAATGGCAACCTTATGTCGATGGGCCAGAGGAGGCGTGTTGCCAGTGGCAACATAGTGTGGATGGCAGACCCAATAATGTCATCGTGATGCATGATGAGGCACACGGCTTAACCGCGGCCCCTGTATGTTGTCGGTTACACACTGGCAAACCGGTATGGCGAATCAAGCCAGTCCAGTTTTTTTTCAACGCACTCCCTGAGCCATATATTGCCGGCTGGAAGATATGCAGACCATTCCTCCGTCAGCGCAACGGACATTTCCCGGAGCGTCAGTTTTTCGACATCGGCTGGCAACCAGCGGTGGCGCCGGATAATGGCATAATGCAGGGCCTGCATGGGCGTGCATCTGTGGTGCTGGATACTCCAGTTATGGGTACGCTGCAGCCATTCACCCAGCCACATCAGCCGGAATTTCAGTTGCCGGTCTTCAGCTTTTTCCTGTTCAGCCTCATGCCAGAAACGCTGGCTGATATTGTCAAATTCACTTTCACTCATGCCCAAAAATTCGCCAGGCAGCAGTTTGCTATTGGTATTCATATTTTTTCCTTATTCGTAATGAATATAAATGTACTGCCAGCGCCTTCTGACCAGAGTCGCCAAACTATGAGGTCAGAAATTGTGCTGTCAGTGTCAGGGATAATAACCCTGGCAACTGTGTGCCTGGCACCCTTTACCTTTCTTTACGGCCTGCTCGTTTATTCAGCTATTTCAGCGGTTTTCTGGCAACGCTTTCATCAGGAGGTGTGTTATGGCTGATATTCATATACCCCATTCACCAGAAGCAGAGCAGGCCGTTCTGGGTGGGTTAATGCTGGATAACGACCGCTGGGATGAAGTGGTTTTATTGCTGGCACCGGATGATTTCTTTGTGGGCTGGCACCGCGCCATTTACCGGGCAATGGCCGAGCTGGTCGGTGAAAGCCTGCCGCTGGATCTGATTACGCTCTCTGACCGGATGGAGAATGCTGGTTTGCTGGAGCGGGTTGGCGGCTTTGCTTATCTGGCTGAGTTGAGTAAGAACACGCCATCGGCCGCCAATATTCTGGCATATGCAGGGGTGGTGGCGGAAAAAAGCCGGCTACGCAAACTGCAGAGTGTCGGCAACATGTTGGTTGCTGACGTGCAGGCGTTGAATGCGCGCTCTTCTGACGTTCTGGAGGTAGCTGAGAACCAGCTGTTCTGCATTGCTGAGCAGGGCATGCTGCAGGCAGGTACTGAAACCACCATAAACGATGCCATGGATACGCTGGTCAGCCGGCTTGAAGCTATGATGGCGCTGGACGGTCTGACCGGTACGCCAACCGGTTTCAGCCAACTGGACGAGATGACCTGCGGCCTGCAGCCGGGCGATCTGGTTTTGCTGGCCGCACGGCCATCGATGGGGAAAACCGCTCTGGCGCTGGCTACATGTGCCGCTGCTGTACGGGGAAAACCGGATGATTACGTTTTCGTCTACAGCATGGAAATGCCGGAAGAACAGCTCTCCATGCGCCTGATGTCTATGGAAGGGCGGGTTGAACTCAGCAGGCTTCGTAGTGCATCACTGGGTGATGAAGAATGGGCCCGTCTTTCACAGGCCATGAAGGAGATTATTCAGTGGAATAATCGTCTGATCATTGATGATACAAGCTATCAGACACCGGCAACCTTACGCGCCCGTACCCGCCGCTATGTCCGTAAGTACGGCAATCCCTCCCTCATTATGGTCGACTACCTGCAACTGATCCGCTCTCCTGAGCAGGAAAACCGGACTCAGGAGATTGCCGAGATATCGCGTTCCCTGAAGGCGATGGGCAAGGAGTTCGGGTGTCCTGTACTGGCGCTTTCTCAGCTCAATCGTCAGGTGGAGCAGAGGGCGGATAAACGGCCCAATAACGGCGATCTGCGTGATTCGGGGGCGCTCGAACAGGATGCCGACCTCATTATGTTTATCTATCGGGATGAGGTGTATAACCCGGGCACCATGACGCCGGGTGTGGCGGAAGTCATTATCGGTAAGCAGCGGCAGGGGCCAACCGGAACGGTGAAAGTGCAGTTTGACGGCCGCTATACGCTTTTTTCCGAATATCAGGAAGGGGGATATGACCTCGGGTATCACAGGAAAGGAGGTCGGGCATGAGCCGTAACCGCACGAATACTGGGGTCTCCATGCTCCAGCCGGGCCGCAGGGCCTCGGGGAGCGTTGAGAGTACACCAGTGGTTGAAATGCCAATGGTTCTGACGATTGAGCAACTGGCGCCAAACCCGGATAACCCCCGAACATCGCGTAATCCACGCTATGACGAGATAAAGGCGTCAATTAAGGCCCGCGGGCTGGATACGGTGCCGAAAGTCACCCGCGATCCGGATGGTGACCCGAATAAATACATTTTCAGTGACGGTGGTAACACCCGTTATCAGATACTGACAGAGCTGTGGCAGGAAACGGGGGAAGAGCGGTTTTTCCGCATCCATGTGCTCGTGAAACCCTGGCCCGGGCGGCTCCAGTGCGTGATTGGTCATCTTGCTGAGAATGAGGTCCGTGGCGATCTGTCCTTTATTGAAAAGGCCCGGGGGATCCATAAAGCGCGGACTATTTATGAAGAGCAACTGGGAAAGTCAGTTTCTTTGCGCGAGTTATCCACGTTACTCACCCGTGAAGGCCTGCCTGTCCATAATTCAACAATCAGCCGGATGGAAGATGCCCTGAAGTATCTTTTTCCCTGGATGCCGGATTTGCTGGAGTCCGGATTAGGACGGCACCAGATTACCTCTCTTCTGGCGATACGGCAGGATGCTGAGAAAGTCTGGGATCAGTTTTGCCTCCTGTCTGAACGAAGCGATAAATGCTTCACCGATGTGTTTGGTGAATGTTGTCGCAAATTCAACTCCCCTGAACTGTGGTCGCCGGAAATGTTCCGAGATGAGTTTATTGGTGATCTGCTGCTGGCGCTACCGCATCCGGAGCTGAATTATGACCGCTGGGTGATGGAACTGGATCCCGGCGAGCGTAACCGGCGCTATCACTTTGGCGAACAGGAAGAGGCTACCCGTCCTCAGGAGGTGGTACCACCGCTGTCCACCGACAGCGTTCAGGAGGCTTCACCCGGACCTGATTTTTCTCTGCCGGCAGTATCGTCTGAGCTGGAGCCTGCAACGCCAGCGGTTATGGAGGAGCGGCCGCAACAGGATGCAAATTCACGGCTACCGCCAGAGAGCAATAAGGAAGCGCCTGCACTGTTCCCTCGTACAGAGATACAGCCTGATATGTATGGCGGTTCTCCTGTTATTTCGGGTGACGACATGGGTACGGGGCTTTCTCCGGACAATGATGAAACCGACAGTGATGAAACGCTGATCTCCATGCTGGCGCCGGGGCTGGAGGATGATGGGGAGGCCCTGCATCGGGCCTGTCACATTGCCGGAGATGCGATCTGGTCTGTTCCGGCTTATCAGGACGATATCGAACATCTGCAGAATATAGCTTTCATCATGGCGTGGGAACTGGGTGAAAAACTGGGATGTGAAGATGAAATTCTGCCTGATCGCGCCAGCAGTTTGTCGCCCGGCTATTGTGCCGCAGGTGATAACTGCAGTGCGCCGGCCGCCTTCCTTTTGTCCCTTGCCGGGTGTTGTCCGGCGCAGTGTCCGGCAACCGGGATGGATGTTGTGCTGATCGGCGGTTCTGCACAGCAGGATGTGCCGGTTCTTGATGATGAAAATGCCATAAAACTGCTGAGACTGATGCGTGTCATGCGTCGATTACGGGAATTACAGCGCGGAGTAACTTTTACTGGAGAGGGGAATGATGAAATATGTTAAGGCACCGGTTACATGGTTCGGAAGCAAATCTCGACATCTACACTGGTTACTTCCGCTATTCCCGCAGCATCAGGTCTTTGTTGATGTATTTGGTGGCAGTGGCTCCGTTTTGTTGGGTAAGGAGCCTTCTCCGGTAGAGGTCTGGAATGATCGCGATGAGCGCTTAGTTAATCTGTTCAGAGTCCTCAGAAATGAAACGTTATCGGTTAAGTTACAGCAGCAGCTTGAATTAACGCCATATAGCCGTCAGGAGTTTCAAGATTGTCGTAGTTCAGTTCTCTCTTCAGATCCCGTAGAAAATGCCCGCCGGTTTGTTGTGAGCTGTCGTCAGTCCCACGGTGGTATTGGTGGTAATTGGAGTTATAGCAAAGGGAGTACGGCTTCAGGCATCAGCTCAGCTGTAAGACGTTATCTTGCCGGTGTGGAACGTCTTCCAGAAATTGTCAGCAGATTACGCACTGTTCAAGTGGAGAATTTGGATTGGCGTGATGCGCTTATTAGATATGACGGGCCAGACACCCTTTTTTATATGGACCCCCCTTATGTGCTCCATACCCGTGTCAGAGGGAGTTATCTACATGATTTTGATGATAAAGAGCATCAGGAGCTGGTGAGGATATTGCCTACTTTGTCCGGCAAGGTGCTTTTATCTGGATATGAATCACCTTTATACGCTCCCTTACAAAACATGGGCTGGGAAGTCATACGGGAACCTGTTATTGCAACCACATCCCGACGCAGAACTGAACGAGTCGAATGTATATGGATGAATTTTCGGAGGAAAGCGGCATGAATAACAACTTGTCTCAGGCCGCCAACGGGTTGCTGATGCAGCTGGTGATGGATCTGAAAAGTGGCTATCTCCGTCGCTGCGAGTCGCTGGGGATCAAGCGTGAAGAGATGCAGATGCTGCAGGGACTCTCCCTTGAAGAGCTGCACTATCTCGCGAACAGCGAAGTTTCTGTGGTCAGCGTCAGCATCGATCACAGCAATCTGGTCAGCATGCTGCAGCGGGCCAGAATGGAGCAAAAGCGCATGCAACGCATCGACCGGGCGCTGGCGCTGGGCAGTTCGATAGAGCTGATGCAGACATTTTTCGGGCTTTCCAGTACGGATGTGGCGGCCCGCCGCAGGATCGCCGGTATTGAAGCCCGATCCGGACGTGGCAATACGCTCGGGGATGAAGACAATGCGGAAATCTGGCGGCTGTGGCAGAAATCAGGTGTTGAAGAGGTAGAAAGCCCGGACGGGCTTGATGTCATGATGCTGGCCGCAGAGCAACTGAATATCCCCCTTACCTCAGTCTGGCATGCGGTGAAAGGATGGCACAGAACCACACCTCGTCGCGCTGTGAGTCAGTCCCAGAAACCCTCAGAGAGGAAGCGTGCATGAGGATAAAAAACGTGGGCCCCGGTCTGTGGGCCTCTCCCGGAGCGCCATTGCAATGTTGCCGTAAAGCCTTACGGCTGGTCAGTCAGTTTCATCATGGCGATCGTAATTATACCCGGCTTGAGGGTCGGGGCTGTGGATACGTTAAGATCAATATTGGTCCGTTCTGGCGTTTGCTTAGTCGTAATGATGGTAGAACCTGGTTACTACTGAGCCACGGGCGTTACAACTCAGCGATCCGCAAATAGTGTGTTTATCCTGCATCTGTACGCGGATGCAGGCATAAGCATACTGACAGAACAGAATGGCCTGACGAGAGCCATTATAAGGAAGAGGATATGACGCTGCCTGCGGACAGTCTGATAGCGTTTACGCTGGAAAAAATGAATACCCGTCTGGCGGCTAATCCGCTGCGCGATGACGGACGGGTACGCAGTGGCCTGTTGTTTACGGGAAACGTGCATGATGCCATCCCCCGAAGGTTGTTGCTGGATCAGCGGCTTTCCCCCCTTGATAAGATGGGCTGGATGATGATCCGCCTGTATGCACAGAATAATGAGGGTGCGATATTCCCCAGTTATGATGAGCTGCAGGTGCAACTGGCTTCTCCGGGTAAAGGTAAAGCCTCCCGTGAAACCGTCAGCCGGGTGTTACTGATGTTACGAATAACCGGCTGGCTCAGTCTGTGTAAGCGGGTTCGTGACGATAAAGGGCGGGTTCGCGGTAATATCTACGCGCAACATGACGAGCCCCTGACTTTCCGGGATGCAGAATCGCTTGATCCGCGTTTTCTTGATGTTGTTGCCGATGCCTGCCTGAGTAAAAACCGGACGGTCAGTCAGACCGCCCGGGATGTGCTGGACGAGATTAAAAACGATCCCACAATGCGGCACTATCACAGCCACCTGTCTCTGCTTGAAACCCGTCTGGGTCGTCCACAAAATGCTGGTCAGTTAGCAGCGCGGCAGCATTCCTCATTATTAACCCCGAAGCCGGGTTCGGGATCCGAACTCAGTGTGAATCGAATAAAAAACAACCATCGCGAACTGAGTACGGAAACCGAACTTAGTCAAAATCAGGAGCAAATAATACAGAGTTCGGATTCCGAACTTCCAGTAAAATCAGTGGGTTATAACAGAGTTCGGAAACCGAACCATTACGTACGTAGTTTCACACACAGTGTGAATAAAAAAACGTACGTAGACAATCCGGTAGTGCTGCCTGATGCGCTGAAAACCGTGGTGTCGCAGGAAGACCAGGCGATGCTGATTCGCCAGCTTCAGGCTCTTCCTGAAGAGCAGGCACAACAGGTCCTGTTTGCCCTGCAGAATCTGATGGCCAGGCAGCGAGTGGACAATCCGCTCGGCTGGATGCTGGCGGTGATGAAAAAAGCCCGGGAGGGGACTTTCAGACCCGTTAAGCAACCGCAACAGGTTCAGCCGGAGACTCAGACGCGACCATGCAGCCCTGAACAACAGCCGTTCTCCGCGCCTCCTCGACCTGCGGCAGCTTCTGAAGAGCAGGTCAGGAATTACGTCACCAGTCTCCGGGAACAACTGAAAATGTGCGGTGCTGTCCCGGGCAGCAGTGGCTGAAAAATGTACGGTGCTGCCCCGGGCAGCAATGGTTAAAAAATGTGCGGTGCTGCCCCGGGCAGCAGTGGTTAAAAAGTGTACGGTGCTGCCCCGGGCAGCAGTGGCTAAAAAGTGTATGGCGCTACCCCGGGTAGCTGCGGTTGAAAAATGTACTGTGCTACCCGTACAGCAGATAAATCAAAATTTCATCACCCGGCGATCTGGTTTTCGATTGTCGAGTCTCCTCTTGCTGAGGACTATCTCAATCCTGACTGAGATATCGCAACAGCAAGGGGCTATATATGGAAAAAGGTAAAAAGAACGCGGATGCGAAGGTCGGTAATGAAGCATCTTCACTGCGGGCAGGCGCACTACAGTCCGCGCTTTCGGTGGAACTTCATACTCACTATGCCATCAGATTATGGGAAGGGCGTAAGCAAAGTGACAGTAATTCCCGTAGTCCCCATGAGAAAAAGCGGCCTGAAATCATCAGTATGCCGAAGGCCATTCAGCGTGCCGGGGTGGCTTCCCGGGATTCAGCAGCAGATAACCCTTATGCTGATATGGTGCTGGTGAAACTGGAAACCACGCTTCACATGGCGTCCAGTAAGATCAGTACGATAGTGAATGAGCTGGATGTGATCCTGACAGCGGTTCCCAAAGGGATAACGCTTTCTGATATTGCGTCTGCGCATCCTCTGAATATCAGCGTTTACAGTCGTTCCCCCCTGGGGTATCGGTGCGTATGGCTGCTGGTCGGTTATGACCAGCTGGCAATGAAAGCGTTTCAGGCTTTCCATTATGGGCTGATTTCACGCGCTCAGCGCGATCAGTATCTCAACAGAGGCGGACATGCTGTCAGACAGGTTTATGGGGCGATTCAGCCTTATTACACCGTGGCGGTTAACCGAAGCGATATTATTAATCTGACCGGCCGTGGGAAAGAGGCCCTGGCGCGGCTGGGTGAACCCGATCCCGATATTTTCTCCGGTAAAAAGCGATCTTCTTTTTCATCGCCTCTGCGGGAACACTTTGTTCGCCAGAGCGAAAAGAGCTGAGAGGGGAGGTGAGACATGCAGCTTTATCTGTGTGAGAAACCGTCTCAGGCGAAAGATATTGCGCGGGTTCTCGGCATCAGCAAACGGGGACAGGGATTTATCAGCGGTGGCAATATCACCGTCACCTGGGCCATCGGCCATCTGCTGGAGCAGGCCAGCCCGGATGCTTATGGCGAGCAGTTTGGTAAACCCTGGCGGGCCGATGTGCTTCCGGTTTTACCCGATAGCTGGAAAATGGTGGTCAAACCCCAGACCCGGGATCAGTTCACGGTTATCAGTAAGCTGCTGAAGCAGGCCGGAGAGGTGATCATTGCCACCGATGCTGACCGGGAAGGTGAGGTTATCGCCCGTGAGCTGCTGGCGTATTGCGGATATCGTGGCGCGGTACGTCGGCTGTGGTTATCCGCGCTGGACGAAGCCAGCGTCCGTGAGGCTCTGGCCGGTATTCTCTCCGGGGAAAAAACGGCAAAACTGTATGATGCAGGGCTGGGGCGTAGCAGGGCGGACTGGCTCATCGGCATGAATCTGACCCGTTTGTATACTTTGATAGCTCGTGAATCCGGTGTTTCCGACGTGTTGTCCGTTGGTCGGGTTCAGACGCCGACGCTGGCGATAGTGGTTAACCGTGATAAGGAAATCGCTGATTTTGTCCCGGTCCCCTGGTGGCAGGTGCAGGCTCTGCTTGAGAAAGATGGCGTGCGCTTCAGGGCGACCTGGCAGGCGGCGGCGCAGTACTGCGATGACGAAAAGCGCTGCGTGAATAAGCAGGCGGCGAACGCTGTCGGACAACTCTGCCAGCAGCAGAAAGGTGCAACAGTACTGGAAGTGAGTCAAAAGCGTGATAAAACACCGGCTCCGCTTTGCTTCGATCTTGGAACGCTGCAGCTGGTTTGCTCCCGTAAATTCGGGATGGGGGCCAAAGAGACGCTGGCTGTCGCCCAGTCATTATATGAGACGCACAAAGCGACGACCTATCCGCGGACCGACTGTGGTTATCTTCCGACATCAATGCAGAAGGAAATACTGGAAGTAATGGGCTCTGTTGCCAAATCCGATCCGTCAGTGGCACCGGTGCTGGCTCAACTGGACCGCGGGTTTGTCTCCCGGGTCTGGAATGATAAAAAAATCACGGCACACCATGCCATTATTCCTACACGTCAGGCATTTGACCTCTCGCGCCTCAGTGCGGATGAGCTGAAGGTTTATCAGCTTATTCGACAGCATTATTTTGCCCAGTTCCTGCCGCTGCAGGAGTCTGATGTGACCGATGCTTCTTTTAATATCGGCGGCCAGCTGTTCCTGGCCAGGGGGAAAGTCAATGTTATAACGGGCTGGACGTGTTTGTTTCAGAAAGATATTCAGGAAGATCCGCCTGAGGATGATGATATGGCGTTGCCAGCTCTGAACAAAGGTGACAGTTGTATCGTAAATGGCGCCAGTGTCGGGGATAAGGTCACCAGCCCACCAAAACCCTTTACCGAGGGCACGCTGATTGCCGCGATGAAAAATGCTGCCAGTTTCGTCAGCGATCCGAAGCTGAAAAAAGTGCTGCGTGATAATGCGGGACTGGGAACCGAAGCGACCCGGGCCGGGGTACTGGAGACACTTTTCTCCCGTCATTACCTGGAGAAAAAAGGCAAACATATCCACGCCACGTTGCTGGCCAGGGAACTGATAGCGGCGTTGCCTGAAACGCTGACCAGCCCCGGTATGACCGCGCTGTGGGAACAGGCGCTTGACGATATTGCTCAGGGAAAAATGTCGCTGGACACCTTTATGCAAAAACAGCTGCAGTGGACCCGTCATCTGGTTGACAAAGGGCGATCTGATACAGTGAAAATTACCGCGCCTGTGACGCCTCCCTGCCCGCTCTGTAAGGGCCTGACCCGCAAGCGTAAGGGAAAAAACGGAGACTTCTGGGGATGTATTCGTTATCCAGAATGTAACGGTATTGTTGCTGGGAAAAGCGGCGGAAAGGGGCGGAAAACTATTCGGGGCAAAAAAACGGCAGCAAAGACGAAAGCGGAATTCTCTGCACCGCAATAATGGTTTTGGGTACACCAGGGCAGTAAGTTCTGCTATTGTAAACCCGCTTTGATGCAAAGGTACCCCGCAGGCTACGGGGCTGTTACGGACTTTAACGGGGTCTGATGATAGCCTGGCCCGGCAGGCAGTGAATTGTACGTTCCGACTGGCCTGCAAGACGCATGCACTCCGTGAAAACCGCGTCGGGATAATGTCCTTAATCCCCGGAGAATGATGAGACACCGCAGGTTCTGGTACTGGCCATAAGGGCGTCGGCAACGGCGCCTTTTTTTATTCTGCAACTCGCAGCAGCACCTCCTCTGGTTTCAGGTTGACATTCTCGCCGGGCAGTTTAATGATGGTCGTGCTTAATTGTCGTGTTTACGACCACCAATGTTTCAGCGGTCTGTGAGAAACGCCTTCGGGTGGCTGCAAAAGAATTCTCCCGCAGCCTGAAAGGGAGAGCATATTGAATGTGGTACATCTGCACACCTTTGAAAGCAGATATCGCAAGTCACAAGCGCACTATGACGCGGCGATGAAGGTTTCTTAATGACTCACCAGACAGTCGGAATTTAGCTAATTCTGACTCCCCGACGGGAAAAACACTCCCGTCCGGGCAGATGTTTTCTCCGTCGTATCTTATTTTTACCTCCATGGAGAAAACATCATGTCTGTAAATAATCCTGCTTCCGGCAAAACGGAATATTTCAACCTGACCATTAAAGGTCTGGGGTATCTCAGCAATATTCGCCAGGTCAATCTTCAGAACGGCTCTTTTCTCAGTTGCGTGATTAACGCACTGAGTGGTCCGACGGATAACCCGGTATATGTTCGCTTTGATGTTTCCGTTGCCGGCAAAGAAGCGACCAGCCTGATTGGTCGCTGTCAGAAAGCCGTTGATGAGGATAAAAAAGTCCTTATCGGCTTCACCTTAAGTAATCCGTCCACGGATATCTTTACGCTTAACAAAGGCGATCATGCCGGCGAGCAGCGTGTCAGCCTGAAAGCCCGCTTAATAAAAGTGGACTGGATAAAAATAGGCCAGGATATGGTTTATAAGACTGAAAAACCGGACTCCATGCCGCCTCAGAACGGTACTGCTCAGCACGAATACGCTGAAAATTCTTTCTGAGTTATTTTTACCCTCACCTCCCTGAATAACGGACCTTCCTTCAGGGAGGTCTGTTTTCTTTATTAAGGAAACACATCATGAATAATTCAACAGGAATTCTGGCAGCAGAGTCCGGTTTTACTTTACCTTTGCAGGTGCTCAAAAGCGGTCGCGGTTATTATATTGGTACGGCAAATCATGAGGGACCTGTTTCCCGTGAGTCTGAAGAATACTTTAGTACCCATAAAAAAGCGCTTCAGGCATTCACCACTGGTGCCTGGACTCAACGTGAGTGGGCATAAGGAGAAAGCATCATGGCTTCACGTGGAATTAACAAAGTCATTCTGGTTGGAAATTTAGGCCAGGATCCTGAAGTGCGCTATATGCCCAACAGTAACGCAGTGACCACGCTGTCGATCGCGACTTCAGAGAGCTGGCGCGATAAGCAAACCGGCGAAATGAAAGAGCAGACCGAATGGCACCGTGTTGTGCTGTTCGGCAAACTGGCGGAAGTGGCCAGTGAATATCTGCGTAAAGGCTCACAGGTGTATATTGAAGGCCAGTTACGTACCCGTAAATGGCAGGATCAGCATGGCCAGGATCGTTATTCTACCGAAGTGGTGGTCAACGTGAACGGTAGCATGCAGATGCTGGGGAGTCGTCAGCACTCGGGCAGCTCCTCCTCTCAATACCAGGGCTCTCAACAGCAGGGATGGGGGCAACCTCAGCAGCCTGTATCAGGTGGTCAGCCGTCTCAGGTTGGGCCATCGTCAACCGGAAGCTCTGCTGCCGGCATGCCGATGGATTTTGACGACGACATCCCCTTTATCGGGTGTGGTTATGGCGTTAATCGCGTGACCATACACGCAATATGACAGGGGGAATATTGTGCCTACAGTATTAAGGATCGGCGCTTATCGATTCTACTTTTACAGTCATGAACCTAATGAACCGGCGCATGTCCATATTGATAAAGGCAATGCAACCGCTAAAATATGGTTACATGATATCAGCGTCGCGCGTAGTGTGGGATTTGCTTCACACGAGCTTCGTGAATTACAACGTCTGGTTAAAGAATATCAGATAACACTCCGGGAGGCCTGGGATGCTTACTTTACAAAGTGAGAATGATATTCGCGTAATGAATGTCTGTATTGATGACGATCGCCTGACGGTTGATCTCATGGATGGACGCAGTATCTCTGTTCCCGTTGCCTGGTTCCCGCGTCTTGCTGCCGGTACTGCTGAGCAGCGACAAAACTGGGAGCTGTGTGGTGCCGGCTATGGTATCCACTGGCCTGAACTGGATGAGGACCTGAGTACCGAAGGGCTGCTTCGTGGTGCTAAAGGTGCGATTCCACGACACTGACCGGTGTAATTTGACAAACAGAACGCTGACCTTCCGGTTAATGCCGATCATTTAAGGATCGGTTGACCGATCCGGTTTATGCGGTAAAAAGGGTTCTATGTTCATCATGGAACCCTTTTTAAATGGAACTTTCCCAGGCCCTCGGCATCATCAATGCCGCCACTCCTGAGCGCGCCCGTAGTCTCGCCGACCTTATTCCTCCCGAGCTTATTCAGCAGGCGCTCACCCTGACCGATACCGTTACTTTGCGTAAACGTAAACTTTCCCTCGAATCCATGATTTGGCTTGTCGTTGGGATGTCCATTTTTTGCGATCGTCCGATGACCGAAATCGTCAATCTGATGGATATTACTGACCGGACCGGAGCTCCCTTTACCGCACGCAGCGCTGTCATTCAGCGCCGTAAGACTCTGGGTGAAAATGCAGTGCGGGAGCTTTTTGATATCACACAGCAGCACTGGAATCAGCAGGCTGCACATCCAAAATGGCACGGTCTGAATCTGTTTGCTGTCGACGGCGTGGTCTGGCGTACCGCCGATACGCCGGAAAACAGAGCCGTCTTCAGTAAACACAGCAGCCAGTACGGCGAAGGCGGCTATCCTCAGGTGCGAATGGTTTGTCTGATGGAGCTGAGCAGCCATCTGATCGCCGCCAGTGCATTCGACAGTGAAAAAGTCAGTGAAATGCGGCTGGCTGAGCACCTGACGGAGAAAACCCCGAATAACAGTATCACCCTGTTCGATAAGGGATTTTATTCGATGGGTCTGCTTCATCACTGGCAGACAGCAGGAGAACACCGTCACTGGTTGTTGCCGTTGAAAAAACACGTACAGTATCAGGTGGTTCGCCGTTTGGGGCGTGGAGATGAACTGATATGCCTGAAAACCAGTCCACGAGCCAGGAAGCAATGGCCAGGGGTCCCGGAAGAAATGGTGGCAAGACTGCTGACCCGCAGGGTAGACGGTAAAGAGAGGCAGGTGCTGACGTCACTGACAGACCCGAATCGCTATCCGGGTAAAGATATCAGCGAGCTATATCGCCACCGCTGGGAAACAGAACTGGGCTACCGGGAAGCAAAGCAGGGTATGCTGGACAGCCGGTGGACATTACGCAGTCGCCTGCCGGAGCTGGTGAGACAGGAGCTATGGGGGGTACTGCTGGCTTATAACCTGGTGCGATATCAGATGGTGCAGATGGCGTTCCATCTGAAAGGAGATTACCTGCCTTACCAGCTGAGCTTCAGTGGAGCGATAAGCGAAATAATCCGGATGCTGATAACCCTGCCCTGGGCTTCGCCGGGAAAAATGCCGGGAGAACTGAGAACCCTGTATGAACAGGCGAAATGGCTTGTGTTACCGGGTAGAAGAGAGCGAAGTTACCCGAGAGAGTTGAGGGTAAAGAGCAGGAAATATCCGGATAAAAAGGTTGCTGGTCACCTTAAGTGACCAGCATTAACCTTCCGGTCGGCGTTTTTTTTCATCTGTGGAAAATCAGTTGTTAATTGAGTGAATGCGGGGGGATTTCGCACAGTGAGGCCTGTTAATCACTGTAAAGGAAACCCCGGATGAAATTTCAACCCCGTTATAAGACCCTGCCTGTTGTTCTGCCGCTGCTTCTATTGGCCGGCTGTTCCTCTTCACCTCAGAAACTACAGCAGCGTGAAGCCGCTGTACCCACGCCTTCCGTGGCTGTCACCCGCAATGTTCAGACTGTCGCGCCTGATGAATATGCCAGAACGCCGGAGGTGGTGCGTTATGACCGTTATCTGCTGGTCAGCACGGATCCGATGGCTGCCCAGCGCGATCCGCTGTCGCAGATTATTGATATTCGTATCCCGTCATCCCTGCATCCGACAGTGGCGGATGCCCTGCGCTATACCCTGAAGCAGTCCGGTTATTCACTTTGCGCCACGGGACCGGCAAACGGCGTTCTGTACCGCCAGCCACTGCCGGCCGTGCAGTATCAACTGGGGCCCATGCGCCTGCGCACCGCTCTGCAGGTGATGGCCGGCCCTGCATGGCAGCTGGAGGTTGATGATGTTCAGCGTGTGGTCTGCCACAGCCTGCGTGACGGGTATCAGTTACCGGCCAGCCAGTTACCGCCTGTCCAGGCTCCTCGGACGACTCCCGTCCCGGTTAAGGGAGGGTTTCTGAAAAAATGAGCGAAACGAATATCACTGAATCTGTACCCACCAGAGGGAAGAGAGGCCGGTGGTCCTGGCGATCTGCTGTTATCACCTGTCTGTGCCTGACGATGGTGGCGGCTGGTTTTGTATTGTATGTGCTGGTCAGCGGCGTGACCGACCTGGATACCCGCCTTTCACGACTCGAAGCGCAGGACAATACCGCGACAACCGCCGAGACGTTATCCACCCTTCAGTCGCAGATTTCAACGCTGCAGGCCGGGCTGGCCGATAACCAGCAGCGTGTGGAGACTTTGAAGAAAGCGGCTGAAACCCGGACCGAGCCTTCACAGGAGCTGGCATCGTTGCAGGCATCTGCTGCACGTCTGCAACAGGCACAGCAGGAGATGGCGGCCCGGCTGAGTGCGCTTGCTGAACAGCTGAATGCCCTGAAAACGGTACCGGCTGCTGCGATTCCGGCTCAGGAAAAAACAACGACAGGCGTCAAAAAGCCTCTACCCGTTAAACCCCGTTCGACGGCTGTTGTTGTGCACCATGCACCGTTTGTGCTGACTGGCGTGGAAAGACGAGGCGCGGAGTCGTGGGCGGCGGTGGCTCCCCGGGGTTACCACAGCCTGTCGCAGATAGCGCTTATCGGGGAAGGGGAAACGGTCTCCGGCTGGACGCTGGTTCGTGCCGGTTACAGCGAAGCGACTTTCCGTGTCAACGGGCGCCTGACTGCCCTTAAGGTGGAGTAAGCCATCATGCAATTGAAACTGACTTTTCTGGCGCTGGTCATGCTGGGTTCGCAGGCTCTGGCGGGCACAGATATCTCCGTCGTTGAAAACTCGCAAACCACACAGAGCCAGACGCAGTCCCTGCAGCAGAAAGCTGGCGAATGGGGGCTAAGCCCGGAGGATTACCAGCGGTATCAGCAACTGATGAATGGCCCCAGGGGGATTCAGTCCCCGGGGCTGGACCCACTCTCGGCGCTGGGGATTGAGGCCCGCACGCCGGCAGAGCGCCGCCAGTATGCGGAAAAATGGGTTAAAGAGGAATTTGCCCGTACGCAAAAAGAACTGGATTTCCAGCGGGAAATCAATACGGCATGGCAACGGCTTTATCCGGACAGACTGCCGGTGAATCTGGGGAATGCTGCCGGTGTTGCCCGGGATACCGGGGGGCGTCTGGCGTTGTTCGTTAAGTCGAAGAACTGTCCGACCTGCGATGCGCGGCTGTCTGCGGTGCTCAGTGACAATCGTCCGGTTGATATTTACCTGGTCGACAGCGAGGGGAGTGACGAAAAGTTACGCCAGTGGGCCCGTGCTCACCGTATCCCGGCGGAAAAAGTCCGTTCCCGCCAGATTACGCTGAACCATGACGGTGGCCGCTGGCTGCGCTTTGGCGACGGAATGATGCCGGTGTTGCTGCAACAGGGAGAAAAAGGATGGCATATCGCCGCATTCTGATCGCCCTGATGCTGGCTGTAAGTGGCAGTGCAACGGCAACTGGTGAGACTGTACCGGAAGGGTATATCCGGGTGGCCGTTGCGCACGGGGTACCGCCGGAAGCGCTCTATTCTGTCTCGCTGACGGAAACCGCCATGGCGCCACGATCAATTGCTGCGGTGGTCAGGCAGAAGACAAATCTGCCTGCTGTGAGCCGTCCCTGGCCGTGGACGATTAATGTGGCGGGTAAGGGATACCGCTACGCCAGCCGTCTGGAGGCCTGGCAGGCGCTGCAGGTGTTTATGTCACGCTATTCCCCTAAACGTATTGATGTCGGTCTGGCTCAGGTAAACCTGGGCTGGAACGGGCATCACTTTGTGTCGACCTGGGCGGCGTTTGACCCGTACACCAACCTCAATGCCGCAGCCACCATTCTGCGTGAGTGCTGGGAGCGTAAACCGGGTAGCTGGCTGGATGCGGCCGGTTGTTATCACCATCCGGCGGGTGGGCAAGCTGCAGCACGATACAAAACTATCGTGGAGCGTCATCTTGTCCGTCTCAGCAGCACGACCCGCCAGCCCCCTTTGTTGCCGCCTTCTTTATTACCGCAGACAGTGGCAGCCATTGCCCCTGAACCTGGTTTTATCTGGACTGAACCCGGGAGTGAACCATGATGAAAAAACTGTTTTTAATGATGAGTCTTTTTCTTCCCCTGACGGGCCATGCCGGACTGAACGTCCTCGCTGACCTCGGTGGGGAGGATGCTTCGTCTTATTTTGACGGCATTAATAAACAACCCAGCCTGCCGGAGGCGTCAACGGCAACCACACAGTCCCCCGTTTCTGCGATGGCAGCGATGTTTCCGGTCAGCACGCCGGAGATGACGCCGGGGACGGTGGAGGATCGTCCTCTGCAGTTGCCGGGCATTGGTGCGCTTTTCCTTATCGGTGATGACGAACAGTCACGGTACTGGCTGGCAGAGAATGCGCAGGCGCTAATTGCCCGGCATGCGGCAGGCATGATTGTCAGTGTTGACAGCGCGTCGGCGGTTGAGTCATTGCGGGATCTGGCTCCCGGTGTTCCGATGGCACCAGCATCCGGCTCTGAGCTGGCCCGCCGTCTGCAGTTGCGGCATTACCCGGTGCTGATCACAGATACCGGATTGTCCCGACAGGTACGGCCGTGATGAGCGCACTGCAACTGAGTGCTGCACTGCTGGTCAACCCGTTACCGGCCCTGCTTCTGGCGGGGCTGTTTATCGTGGTGATGCTGCGTCTGAGTTTTCGTCAGCGGGAGAAAGCCAGCGTTCGTCGCCACCGTTGCTATCAGGCTGCGGCGGCACGGGTGCTGGAAAAACTGGGCACTCTCCCGGGGGACGGACAGCGTATGCGGTATCTGCGCAAAATTAACCCTTATGTGTTTGAGGAACTGCTGTTGCTGGCACTGGAACGACAGGGGTTGACAGTGGTTCGTAATGCGTCTTACAGCGGGGATGGCGGCACTGATGGACAGGTCATTATTGATGACGAATGCTGGTTGATCCAGGCCAAACGCTACAGCCGGGCGATTACGCCAGCCCATATTCGCGACTTTGACCAGCTTCTTGAACAGCGTACCTGCTGCGGTTTTTTCATTCACACCGGGCGGACCGGACACATGAGTCGGGCGGTCTGCTCCACCTCTCCGCGTCTTTTTATCATCAGCGGCCAGCGCTTGCTGGATCTGCTTGCCGGCCGACATGGCTGGCTGTCAGGTTGTTCATATTTTCAGAGGACATCTGTATGACATTTTCTTTACAGCGTTTACTGCGGACCGGCTGTCTCAGCCTCGCCCGTTTACTTTTTTTGTGGCCGGCGTTACTGACCGGAGGTGTGATGCTGGTGATGGCCTTCTTGTCGCATCAGGGGGGCGTCGCATCGCGGCTGGATTATTACACGTATGAGGCTGCCCGCTGGCGCAACGCACCGGAGGGGAGCCTTATGGTGCGGCGCTGTATTGATGCCGCTGCGGACAATGCCGTATTCCCTGTAGCACCGCTGAGCGGAGATGAATGGCGTGCGATGGCTACACGGGAAACTGACTGCCCGACAGTGGCGGAACCGTTTGAACAGGCAGCTGAAAACGATATCCGTGCATTACACCTGCTGATGAAAATTGTTCTGGTGATCAGCGTTTGCCTGGAACTGTTTATGACGGTTCGTGCTCGTAGGGAAAGGGGGCACAGTGGCGCGGTGGCGCATGTTCGCATGGCAAAGGGCGGCGTCCGTATCGTCAGGGAGGAAGATAATGAGTAACCGCTACGTGATTGAAGCCCTGCTGCGTCCGGCGGTTGAGCTGAATACTGCTGTCGTGGCCGGTATGGCGGCATATGTTTGTGTACAGGCTCCCTGGGCTGTGGCGATGGCACCTTCAGTCAGTTATGTGACCGCGTCTGGCTTCGCGGTGTTATCCGTTGTGCGTGCCCGGCAGGGGATGAAGATCCTTCGTTATCGCCGCAATCTGACCCGGCTCCCCCGCTACGTCATGAGCGCCGGGCAGATACCGGTCAGCCGTCAGCGCCTGTTTCTGGGGCGCGGGTTTCGCTGGACGCAAAAACACACCCAACGACTGCAGGATACGCTACGTCCGGAAGTGGCGAAGTACCTGCAGCCGGGCTGGCTGTATCAGACCGCTCGTTGGCTGGAAATGAGGACGGAGCATTCAGCGCCGGGGCTGGGAAAACTGCTGCGTACGGATTCGCCCCTGAACCCGGTTCGCCCATTGCCGCCAGTGGGTGGTAATCCGGTACTGCACGGCATAGAGCCGGATGAGCAGGATGTCTGGCTGGCGCTGCTGGAGCGTGTCGGGCATACCATCGTCTATGGCACCACCCGCGTGGGAAAAACACGCCTGGCAGAGCTGCTGGTTACCCAGGATATCCGTCGTGGTGAAGTCACCATTGTTTTTGACCCGAAGGGCGATGCCGATCTGATGAAGCGAGTCTGGGCTGAAGCACACCGTGCTGGCCGGGGTGATGCGCTGTATATTTTCCATCTGGGCTGGCCTGAAATATCTGCCCGCTATAACGCAGTAGGACGTTTTGGTCGTGTTTCCGAAGTGGCGTCCCGCGTGGCGGGGCAGTTGTCGGGAGAGGGGAACAGCGCGGCGTTTCGCGAGTTTGCCTGGCGGTTCGTCAACATTATCGCCCGGGCCCTGGTAGCACTGGGCGAGCGTCCGGATTACACGCTGATTATGCGCTATGTGAACAATATCGCCGATCTGTATATCCGTTACGCTGAGAAGGTTATCCGTGAGCAGCTTCCCTCGCTGCAGGCACAAATTCAGAATAACGAGCAGGTTCTGGGGGATGATGATGTCCCGCGGAATATGCAGGGGCAGCCGGATGCGGTACGTATCTGGTCCATTGAGGTGGCACTCAGTTCAGAAGAGGGGAAGCAGTTGTATGATCCCATTCTGGATGGTCTGCGTAGCGCGGTACGCTATGACCGTACCTATTTTGATAAAATAGTGGCTTCCCTGCTGCCTTTGCTGGAGAAACTGACAACCGGGAAAACCGCAGAGCTGCTGGCACCGGACTATCTGGATATGAGCGATTCACGACCGATTTTTGACTGGGAGCAGATAATCCGCAAAAAGGCCGTGGTGTATATCGGCCTCGATGCGCTCAGCGACAGTGAAGTGGCCAGCGCCGTGGGAAACTCCATGTTTGCCGATCTGGTGAGCGTGGCGGGTCATATCTACAAGCACGGTATTCATGCCGGGCTACCGGGAGAGGGGGAGAGCAAGGTCCCGATTAACCTGCACTGTGATGAATTCAATGAGCTGATGGGGGATGAATTTATCCCGCTTATTAACAAAGGGGGCGGTGCCGGCATGCAGGTGACGGCCTACACCCAGACCTCATCGGATATTGAGGCCCGGATCGGCAATGCGGCCAAAACGGCTCAGGTTCAGGGCAACTTCAACAATCTGATTATGTTACGTGTCAGGGAGAACCGTACCGCCGAACTCCTGACCACGCAGCTGCCGCAGGTGGAGATTTACACCAAGACGCTGGTCTCTGGTCATCAGGATACCGATATCAGTGCGGGCCAGGATTTTACCTCCAGTACGCAGGATCGTGTCGGGACGGTCAAGGTGCCGTTGCTGGAGCCGGCTGATGTGGTAACACTACCGAAAGGGCAGGCATTCGCCCTGCTGGAAGGCGGGCAATTGTGGAAAATCCGCATGCCGCTGCCTGCCGGTGATGTGGATGATAAACTGATGCCGCAGAGTATAGCGAAAATTGCCGAGGAAATGCGCCGCAATTATCACAGTGGTGAAGCGTGGTGGAATGATGCGCCAGTCATTGTGCCGACAGGAGGTGAACGTGGCTGAACCTCAGCGTAATAGTCCTCCTCCGCCCCGGCCGGAGAAGCCACATGGTTTGCTTTATAATGTGTTCTGGGGCTGGCCCTGGGCATTGATCGGCATGCTGCTGGGTTCGCTGATGTTGAGCCTGCTGATTGAGTACACCGGCATAGCGTTCTTCTGGCCGGAAGCGGGGGCAGCCCACAGTGAGGCGGTGATGAATACCGAACTGGGCTGGCTGTCGACAGAATTCACCCGTAGCCTGTTGCTGTCTGAGCCTTCTGTGACTGTTGTTAAATGGGTAACAGTAGCGTATCAGTGGCTGTTTGTTGACAGTGGGTTTACTGGCTGGATAAAGCAGCAGAATGTGTTGCAGACTGGCAGCGATAACGAGCTGACCCGTAATCTGAACAACTGGAGTGGGTGGCTCGCGGGCTATCTACATGAATATCTGATGGCGACCGTATGGATATGCGTGATTACCCTGGTACGGGTAACCATACTGGTTCTGTCAGTCCCGCTGTTTCTGATGGTGGTGCTGGTTTCGCTGGTCGAAGGGCTGGGACGCAGGGATCTTCGGCGCTATGGGGCGGGTTATGAAAGTTCGTTTGTTTATCACCATGCCAAAAAGATGGTGAAACCAGCGATCGTAGTACCCATGATGCTGTATCTTTCCTGGCCGACGGCGGTATACCCCAACCTGCTGCTGTTGCCTGCTGCCATATTGCTGGGTGTCGCTATCACGGTCACCACGGCTTCATTTAAGAAATATCTTTAGTTATCGGCGCTGGACGAAGGCGTACAAAACTTGTTTTTGTGCGTCTTCGTCAGCAGACAAGCCCCCGCAATAGCCATTCGCTGGCGCGTCAGCCTTATTTTGCTGTCGTTCCTGCCAGCATCGGTATTATCGGTGTCGTTTTGTCCGAAGTGCTGTTACGTCACAGAGGTAAACCTAATTTGACCGGCATCTCTATGAAGCGGACGTTCTGAACGTCAAGGGGTAGGTCAGTGCTTTTAGGGCCCGCGGCTTAGATCCCGTGGCAAGCCGCGGCTCGTTAAGCTTGGTGCCCCTGTATATCTCAGGAGCCGTTCAGTATGTTAACGATCCAACGAGGCTCATCAATCATAAGAGATTTATCTATCTCGATAGCATTGATGCGGATGTTGTATGTCCGAATAAGCCTTGCGAGACCTTCTCGGATTTTATCGCCATCATAGATAGCAATTTCTTCAATGTTGTTGCCGATGAAGGTTTCAGCTGCCTGGACAGCAATCTGCTCGGACATGCCAACGTTATCGGCCATCTGACGTGCAGCAATAACCTTGCTTTCAAGGGTCAGTATAACGGGCCTGTAACCTGCACGCTTGTTTTCAACACAACGTGTAATCAACTTTTCCATAGGGGCGGTGGTTACGTGGAATGCAGTTGTACCTACCTGAAAATCCCCCTCCCGGTCAGTGTGAAGATCTGCCGCATTGGCCCTGTCATTGCCGATTTTAACGTCGGGAAAGCGTAACTGAAGTTTGGCACCAATAAGATGCTGCAGTACCGCTCCGGTGGGTTTGTCGGAACGCTCCGCTGCTGCCTTAAGAATATCGCTTACTACAGAGGAAACTGGCTTACTGTAATCCAGGTCGACCGTTATCCTCTGTTTGTCAAAATAGTCCAGGCGCACACATTGTGTGAAAAACGCTTCAAGCTGATTTGAAACCAATGCAGCGTCGACGGGCTCATTTTCATTAACCTGAGTGTTGTTCAGCACATCCCGAAATGCTGCAGCAAGGAAGATAGTTCCTCTGGATGTGCGTCCCCCTTCACGAGTGAAAACACGGGTTTCGCCATGTTGTTCCAGAATCTTCGATATGGTAGAACCGCTGAGCCCTCGAACCTGGCTTTTACCCTCACTGTACAGGCGTTCGTCAGTAATGGGCATACCATCAGCCATCATGCGTGAGACAATCAGTCCTGCATTCATAACGTTGGTATTTATTGAACCACTCTTGGCTCGCTCTCCTTCGTACCAGGATTTTGCCGCTGCAAGGTATGCTTCGGTGTAACTCAACTTATCCATTCACTTTTATTCCCTGTGATTTTTTTGCCGCCTCCAGATGCGGAAGGATCATATGCCTGGCCACCCAGCCAACAACAGGAACCGCGACGGCGTCCCCGAAACCATATTGAATCTGAGAGTCACGCATATTTTCCAGTGTGTACCACCCAGCCCCCATCAGACGTGCATACTCAAGCCCGGTCATCCATCTGATTTTTAGCGTCCCCTGACCCATGATCACAACTGCCTGTTTGGAGGAGCCACCTCGCGCTGTGCGTAAGCACCCGGAAATATCTTCTGCTCTCATTTCCCATACAGGAATGCCACTACGTGTGCGGCGATAGGCTGTGCGGGCAGTTGTACTGTCCAGAGCGACAAAGTGTTCTAACCTTTCACGCTGGACTGTTGTCATCGACTCTTTAAAAAGTGCAACTTTGTCAGCATTCCACCACCGCGAATCACTGTCAGCCATAGTCTCAATCTCTTGAGTGAAGCCATGGCTCAATAGATCAGGTGCTTTGGGTAAAGGCATCATGAAAGTACGTACTTCAGGGTCTTTATGTAGCCAGGAAAGCCAGTCCGGCCTCAGGCACGAATCCTGCTCACCGCCATCAATTGGATTTTTTGCGCCTATAATGAATAGCCGAGGCCGGGACTGTGGCACAAAACGTCGGGCGTCCAGGGTGATAGCATCAACTGCATAACCTAATGTGTTAAACTCTTTAACCGCAGCTCTCAAATCTTCTCTGTTATGGGATGAGGCAAGACCGGTGACATTTTCAAGAACGATCACTTCAGGTCTGCGCTCATTCATGCCAGCAAGTAGATCAGTAAAACCGAAAAAAGCGGATGATTCCCGGCCTCCCCTTAGGCCTACTCGCTTACCAGCCAGACTGAGGTCCGTACAGGGTGAGGAGGCCCAGGCAACATCTGCGACCGGCAGGTCTTCGCTTTTCAGGGTATGAATGTCTGCCAGCAAAAGTTTGTGAGATTTCCAATGGCCTTCGTACATCGATTTTTTGTTCAGGTCATAGTCATTAGACCAAACAGTTTTAATTCCCACTTGTTCCATTCCGGCTCTCGCCAGGCCGATACCCGCAAAGAATTCCAGCGCGGTCCATTCGTAATCGCTCCGAATCGGTATTATGTTCACTCAATGTCTCCCGTTTCTATGGGTGTATCATCCCATAAAGTGATCAGACAGGCACTTACTCTCTGTAGAACGCCATTTTTTGATTTTATAGCGTAGCCATTTTCCCTGCATGGTGTGTCCATGTTGACTTAGATGTTCAGCTGGCAAATATGTATCGCAGTGAACAATACCGAACAACTTCAGTCTCCGTATGATCGACATCATCGTCCTTCTCACTGTTGCCAGCATTGTTTATTTTTCTGCATAAATTTTCAAAAACGCAAATAGAGTTTATCGCTGACCAGCCCTCCCGGGCTGCGCATTCTGTACGCACCTGTTAATCCTCAAGGAGGTGCGTATGAACCATCCCCGTCCGGCCTGGAGATATATTACCTGCATACCGGGCATCACCGGTCTGTTGCTGTTGGCCACATTGTCCACGACTGTACAGGCGGCAGAAAAAGACGAGCTTGCCTCAGCCCAGCGCCAGCTGGATCAGGTGCAGGCCTCGCTTGAACGTGCCCGTGTAGCGGCGGCCCAGGCCGATCCTGCTGAGCAAGGGCGTTTCTTTTTTGACTACCGTCAGGCCACATCCGATTTAAACACCATTCGTGCCGGTATTGACCGCTATCTGGAGCCATCCCGGTCCCAACCCCGGGCTTCATCTGTCAGCGGCAATTATCGTCGGGAGCGTCCCTGATGGGAATGACCTCCGCACAATCCACAGCCTTTAAAGCTGCCTCCGGCAATGTCGAGGTCAGCATTCTGCACCTGGTCTGCATCGGTGTGTTGCTGGCCTTTCTGTTTTTGTGGGCCGCATGGGCACTGTCCGATGTGTGGACCGGCTGGAGTAACGAGAAAGTTCGGAATGCTGCGCTGGGTCGCTTTGCTATCCGGGCCGTGCTCCTGCTGGTTGTGAGTATCTGGATGTTTGCCAGTTGAATTAATCAATCAATTTCTGGAGAAAAATTTATGTATCACTTTGCGTCTGTTGCCACCCGCGTGCGTCGTGGTATTGACCGCGTTATTAACCGTACGTTCACGCTGGTGCTTCTGGTCTGGCTGACCTGTAAATCCGCATTTGCTGACCTGCCAACGGTTGAAGCGCCAACCTCTAATGGCGGATCTGGTCTGATGGGACAGATCAAAGGCTATCTGCAGGATGGTGTCGTTATTGGCGGACTGGTGGTGGCGGCCATTGCGTTCATTAATGTGGCGATTGCTGCAGTCCATACCTTTACCGAGGTCCGGAATGAGAAGTCAACCTGGACGAAGTTTGGCTCCATCATCGTAGTGGGGGTGGTGTTACTGGTTGCTGTTATCTGGCTGCTGGGCAAGTCCGCCGACATTATTCTCTGAGGCGACCCCATGCAGACCATTCGCTTTTTACCTGACCGTCTGAACAGTGAACCGGTGGTGTTTCGCGGATTCACTACACCGGAGATGGGGCTTGCCGCCCTAGCCGGTCTGGGCGTGGGTCTGCTCCTGTCTCTGCCATTTATTCCTCTTGCCGGCTGGGTCATTATCCCGACCGGCATGTTACTGGCACCGTTACTGGTTATCGGTTTCGGTGGCCGGTGGCTGAGCCGCATTAAACGCGGCAAGCCGGAAAACTATATCTGGCAGCGGCTGGAGGCGTTCAAACGTCGTCACAGCCTGGGCAACCCGACACTGATCGTTGATGCCCGGGGATGGTCCCTGAAACGAACCGGGAGAGAAAAATGAGCCGTTTTCGTCATGCGGTCAAAGACCGGGATCAGCATATTCTGACACTGCGTATTGCCTGCGGTGTGCTGGCCTTTTTCCTGTTAATCACCTGCGCCGGCTGGATGCTGGCCCCAAACAAACTGACTGTCCATAACCCACCTGATTTACGTACTGGCAGTACCCGACCCTGGTGGGAAGTACCGGCGTCATCGGTCTATTCCTTTGCCTTCTATATTTTCCAGCAGCTCAACGCCTGGCCGAAAAATGGTGAAGTGGATTATCCGGCAAAAATTCATGCGTTGTCAGCCTATCTGACGCCGGGTTGCCAGGACTATCTGAATGCCGAGGCCAGGAAAAGAAGCAACGCCGGTGAACTGACTGACCGTGTTCGCGTGGTTTATGAAATCCCCGGCCGTGGTTATCAGTCGAAGAGTGTCAGCGTTATCAGCAGAGACAGCTGGGTGGTACGTCTCGACCTGGTGGCGGATGAGTATTTTCATGCTGAACCGGTAAAACGCGCCCTGGTCCGTTATCCACTGAAAGTTGTGCGCTGGGAGGGGGATGCTGAACGCAATCCGTTTGGTCTGGCGCTGGACTGCTATGACGGTGTACCGCAGCGTCTGGAGGCTGCACCACCGACGGAAATTCCCGCGAAATCAGGAGTGTTTCAGTGATGAAGACCCGTAATGATACCCGCGCCGGGCTGATGGCGCTGTCCCTTTTGCTGTCGCCGCTGGTCTCTCTGAACAGCGAGCTGGCTAAGGCTGATGAATTTATGAAATGGGAGCGTATCCCGTTGCAAATCCCGCTGCAGGTGGGGCTGGAACGGGTGGTATTTGTGGATAAAAATGTCCGGGTGGGTTTTCCTCCGGCACTCAACGGTAAGCTGCGTGTGCAGAGTACCGGCGGGGCTGTCTACCTGAAGGCCGACAGCGCTTTTCCTCAGACGCGGGTGCAATTGCAGGATGTGGAAAGCGGTGAGGTTATTCTTCTCGATGTCACTGCCGGTGAAAAAGGTCCTTCCGAGCCCGTTCGTCTGGTCTACAGCGGTGAGGTGAACACGGTAAGCAGTGCGGCCGATACCCGTCGGCAGGCGGAAAACAGCAGCATCCAGCCGGGAAGTGATGACGGTACACAGGCGAAGCGTAAAAAGGTGCAATACAGCGCCCCCGTTCCGGTATTGCTGACCCGTTATGCTGCTCAAAGCCTGTATGCGCCGTTGCGTACGGTAGAAGCCGTGCCGGGTATCCGCCCGGTGAATCCGCATTTACCCAAACGCCTGACAACACTGTATCCGTCTGAAGCCATAACGGCCACGCCGCTGGCCGCCTGGGGCGTGGCAAATCGCGCCGTAGTGGCCGTCCGTCTGCAAAATACTGCCAGCCGCAGGATTGTACTGGATCCCCGGGCCCTGCAGGGACAGTTTGTCGCGGCGACGTTCCAGCACCGCTGGCTGGGGCCGGTGGGCACGCCGGAAGATACCACCACAGCCTATATCGTGACGGGCACGCGGCCGGAGAGCGCATTCATCGCTGAACCTTCCGTGGCACGTAAGGCTGTTCGTACCGCGAAGAAGGAGGTCAGCCATGCAGATTAAGTCCAATGCCATGGTGAAATTTATTGTTCCCGCAGTAGTGGTGGCGGGCCTGGCTGTGGGCCTGAAAAGCTGTAAAGGAGAGCGACCACCAGAGAATTCATCGGGTGATGTGACGACAGTACTGAAAAATCTCTCACAGGATGAGCTTAAGGCGCTCGGAGTGGAAGGTGATACGCCGGAAGATACTCTGCGCACACTGATAGGCCGGCTGAACGACGTTCGCGATCGCCAGAAAACACTGGATAAACAGAATGCTGATTTGCTGAAAGAGAATGAGC
The DNA here is from genome assembly GCF_021365465.1 of Erwinia tracheiphila. Taxonomy (NCBI): domain Bacteria; kingdom Pseudomonadati; phylum Pseudomonadota; class Gammaproteobacteria; order Enterobacterales; family Erwiniaceae; genus Erwinia; species Erwinia tracheiphila. The sequence continues at coordinate 4,306,553 of NZ_CP089932.1, read as the reverse complement.
AACTGCGTAAGCGCGGCACTAATGTATCCGGGCAGGTTGACGAGGCTGTGCAGGGGCTGCGTAAGGAGTATGACAAACGTCAGCAGCAACTGCAGAACGAACAGACCAGCCTGCTGGCAAAAGTGCAGGCACTGTCTGAACAGCTGAAAACCACCGGCAGTGGTTCCGCAGGCGCAAAACCGGCTTCTGACAGCGATATTCCGCTGGGCCTCGGTCTGGATGGTCTGGGGGGCAGTACCCATGGTACCGCCATCCGGGGCGATGACGGGCTGATGTGGGTGACGCCAGGCGATCAAAAAGCTGTCGATCCGCGCGATGCTGCCAGTGGTAAGGCTTCGCCGCAATTTCCCACCTCCTTTCTGGACAACAACCCTCTGACCCGGCAGAAAGCGGCCTATGAGCAGCAGGTTAAGGGCCGCACGAACGAGAAGGGGGGGCAGGACAGCGCTGAACCCGTCTATACCCTGCCGGAAAACTCCACCCTGGTGGGCAGCCGGGCAATGACGGCGTTGTTAGGGCGCATTCCGATTAATGGCACTGTGACCGATCCGTACCCCTTCAAGGTGCTGATTGGTAAGGATAACCTCACGGCCAATGGTATTGAACTGCCGGATGTGGAGGGGGCGATTGTCTCCGGCAGCGCCAGCGGTGACTGGACTCTCTCCTGCGTTCGTGGGCAGGTGAACAGCATCACCTTCGTTTTTGCTGACGGTACGGTCCGTACCGTGCCCCAGCCAGACGTCAGTGGGAAAAACACCGGCAACGGCAATACGCAGAATAAAACCGGTACCGACGGCGGCATCGGCTGGATTTCGGATAATGACGGTATTCCCTGTATCAGCGGTACCCGCAAGTCTAACGCGTCAACGTATCTGCCTACTCTCTTTGCGCTCTCTGCTGCCGGCGCTGCCGGGGAAGCTCTCAGTGAGGGCCAGTACACCACGCAGAACAATGTTAACGGGATTTCATCCACGCTGACCGGCAGTGCCGGCGAAGCGGCGCTGGGGAAAGCCCTCTCAGGTGGCATGAGTGAGACCACTGACTGGGTTAAGCAGCGCTATGGGCAGACGTTTGACGCGATTTATGTGCCGCCGGGTGCGAAGCTGGCCGTGCATATCACCCGCCAGCTTGCCATTGACTATGAAGATAACGGCCGCAGGGTTCGCTACGATTTCACCCTCCCGGGTGGGGTCAGCGACAACGGCGGTCTGGACTGAAGGGGAAACGAATGAATCTGAAACCGATCGTTATGGTATTCACCGTTGCGCTGTTGCTGAACGGCTGCGCGACGACAAAAGAAGAGATGCTGCCGACTGGCGAGCATACCATGCTTGAACTGTGGAACGGGGCAGACGGTGAAGGGGGAACCACTCGTCAGTCCGCTGTTGCGAGGGACACGCTGCGTCGTCCGTTAACCGACGATGAACACCGGAAAGGTACACAGGACGATCGCAGCTACAGCCGCTCGCAGGAGAGTGAAATTTCACAACAATTCTCCCGGTTGCCCAACCCGGATATGGTGATGTACCTGTATCCCCATCTGGCTGGCGGCAACACGCCAGTGCCTGGCTATAGCACTGTATTTCCTTTCTACAGCCAGACACAGTATGCGATGCCAGGTGAACGTACGGAGGCGCTGTAATGTTTTCTCTTTTCGGCCGTAAAAATGAAGTGAAACCAGACGGCATGCCAGGGCAGCCAGAGGGGAAGGATTCTCCTCTGGTTATTCATGGTCGGGAGCCACTGACGCGACCGGGCCGGATGACCCGGCAGGAAGAGTCAAAAGTGTATCACGCCAACCCGTCCATCATTGATTATCTGCCCTGGGTGGAATTCCTGGATGAAGAGGAGTGTCTTCTGCTTGAGGACGGTATTTCTGTCGGTGCGGTTTATGATGTGACGCCGGTGGCCACGGAGGGACGTACGGATGACAGGCTCGAGCAGATCCGCGATACGGTGGAAGATGCCCTGCAGGACAGTTTTGATGAATATGACGAGAATCCCTGGGTGGTACAGTTCTTCTGCCAGGATGAAGATGATGCTGAATCGTATCTGGACCACTTACGCGGTTACGTGAAACCGCATGCGCAACGCACGGCATTTACGGAAGCCTGGCTGGGTGAAATGGAACGTCATATCCGTAGTATCTCGCGGCCGGAAGGGCTGTTTACCGATGCGTTGATCACCGGTCAGCCGTGGCGCGGCCAGCAGCGTCGCACCCGTATGGTTATTTATCGCTGGATCGGGAAATCTGCGTCCCGGGACCCGATGCCGCCGGTGGCGATGCTCAACCAGGCGTGTGAACGTGTGGTAAGTGCGCTTGGCGGGGCCGGTATTCGTTGTACCCGCCAGAACGGCCTGCAGGTTCACAGTTGGCTGCTGCGCCTGTTTAATCCGTCTCCGGACTGGGTGGAGAAATCCACACTGTATCATCAGGCGGCGTATGCCGATCCGCGCAACTTCCCGGCGGGCGTGGCGCCGGTCAGCAATGATTTTGCTGAAACGCTGTGGTTTACGCCACCCGTTTCGGATCCGGAAAACGGCGTATGGTGGATAGATAATAAACCACATTGTGCGCTGCCGGTTGAGAGACTGCGTACTCCACCAGAGCCGGGTACCATTACCGGTGAACAGGCCCGTGGTGAGAAAAAAATCAACGCGCTGATGGATATGTTTCCGGAAGGGACACTGCTGTGCATGACGATTGTTGTGCAGCCGCAGGACAGGCTGGAAGAACAGTTTAACCGCCTGTCGAAAAATGCCGTCGGGGAGAATACCGAATCCGGCCGTGTCCGCCAGGATGTGAAAACGGTGAAAGAGTATCTGGGAAACCGGCATAAGCTGTATCGTGCCGGGATCACCTTCCTGCTGCGCGGGGATGATATGGATAATCTTAAGCGTAAACGTCTTGATTTGACCACCGTATTGCTTGGGGCCGGTCTGCAGCCGGTTCGACCGGAATTTGAGGTGGGGCCGCTGAATACCTGGCTGCGGGCGCTGCCAATGTGTTTTAACCCGGACAGCGATAAAAAATACTGGTACACCCGTCTGACCTGGGTACAACACCTTGCGGGGTTGCTGCCGGTTACCGGGCGGGAAACCGGTACCGGCAACCCGGGTTTCAGCTTTTTTAACCGCGGCGGCGATATTCTGACGTTTGATCCACTGAACAAGTATGATCGTACCCAGAATGCGCATCTGTTGTTGTTCGGACCGACGGGGGCAGGTAAGTCGGCCACGCTGTGTTATGCCTTTTCTCAGCTGATGGCGGTTCACCGACCACGTCTGTTTATCGCTGAAGCCGGGAACAGTTTTGGCCTGCAGGCTGATTATTTTGAAAGCCTTGGACTTTCTGTCAACAAGATAAGCGTCAAACCGGGTAGTGGGGTCAGCCTGCCGCCGTTTGCCGACGCGCATAAACTGGTCGAAGAAGGGCTGGCAGCACATGCTGTTGATGAAAGCGACCTCCCCGATATTGATGCTGACAGCGATGGAGAGGGTGAAGACGAGGATAAACGGGATATTCTCGGTGAGATGGAGATTTCAGCCCGGATGATGATAACGGGCGGCGATCCGAAAGAAGAAGCCGAAATGAAGCGTGCCGACCGGGCTATGATCCGTGAAGCGCTGCTGATGGCCGCGCATGCAACATATAAAGAAGGGAGGCAGATGCTGCCTTCTGACCTGCAGAAAGCGTTATACAGCATTGCCGGTGATGACAGCGATGAGGGGCAGAATGTCCGTAATGCCCAGCGTAAGGCGAAAGCCGCAGAGATGGCGGAGGCGCTGGGGATGTTCACTCAGGAAGGCAGCTTTGAGGCGGAGCTGTTCAACCGCGAGGGGGAGTTGTGGCCTGAAGCGGATGTGACCCTGGTGGATCTCGGTCATCTGGCGCGTGAGGGTTATGAAGCGCAGATGGCGCTGACCATGGTGTCAATGACCAACATGATTAACAATATTGCGGAGCGGGACCAGTATCTCGGCCGCGATATTGTCTTCGCGGTGGATGAGGCGCATATCGTGACGGTTAATCCACTGTTGTCGCCGTATATGACCAAAGTGGTCAAAATGTGGCGAAAGTTGGGGGCCTGGCTGTGGCTGGCCACGCAGAACCTGAAGGACTTTCCGGATATTGCGGAGAAAATGCTGAACATGGCGGAGTGGTGGATTTGCCTCACCATGCCACCGGAGGAGGTGAAAGATATCAGCCGGTTCCGTGCGCTCACGCCTGAACAGGAAGCCGTACTACTTTCCGCCCGCAAGCTGTCAGGTTGCTATACCGAAGGGGTGGTGCTGGCCAAACGTATTGAGGCGCTGTTCCGTGCTGTTCCCCCCAGTCTGTATCTCGCGCTGGGCATGACGGAGAAAGAGGAAAAGGCGGAACGCCGGGCGCTGATGCGTGAGCATCACTGTAGCGAACTGGATGCGGCGAAGCTGATTGCCCGTAAACTGGACCGGTTGCGAGGACTGACTGACGCACACGACGAGGAGAGCACAGCAGCATGATGACGCTGAAGTATCCGGTGCCCTGTGTTTGCGGTAATGACAGCCCGGATAACACTGTTTTCACCCTGCCCCCGCAGGGGGAACCCGGGATATCAGTGGTGACGCAGGCTAATCTGCAACGTCTGAGCGAACACATCCGACAGCGAATGAACGGCCCGGTGACCGTTACCTGTCACCCTCATCGGGTGGGCCTGAGCAGTTGTGTGGCGGTGACGGTGGAGGGCAGACTCCGCAGAGCGGTTAATATTCTTATCACCGTTAGTGGGCAGGGAAGCTGGCCGGCAGAGGAGGAGTACGAACATCCCCGCTGGTATATTACCGTGACGGACGCGGCCGATATGCTCTATCTGGTACTTTGGTTAGGTGATATATTAGACTAAATTTTAAATAACTTGATGGTTTGGCCATTCTCCACTGGCCTACTATCAGGCGACAATAGCGGCGGACTGGCGGAGCAATACCGGGTAGGTGATTAGGAACCAAGTCAGTCAATGGTAAGGAATTGGTATGGCTCTATTGGATGTAATAAAAGGCTGTTGGTCAGCAAAAGAAACTGGTGCTTCGATTAATGAACGACAGGGAGTCTATGATACCTTAACGCCGAAAATAATTACTGATAGCAGTGTTGAACCTTATTTTGATGCGCTGGATTTTGCTTTTTCCAAATCAGATGTGAAAAATATTGCTATTACTGGACCTTATGGTGCAGGTAAAAGCACAGTTATTCTTTCTTATCTTAAATCTCGCCTTAAAAAAGATTTTATCAATGTGTCACTTGCTGATTTTTCCTTGTCAGGAAAGAGTGAAAAATCAGAATCAGAGAGCGTAGAGATTGAATTAAGCATACTCCAGCAGATCCTGTACAAGGAAAATAAAGATAATCTTCCTGATTCACGTATTGATCGGATTCAGAATAGAAATAAAAAACACATTTTTTCTCTTTTCGCTACTGTATTAACAGTGGTTGGGCCGATATTATTGTTAGCTGTGGCACTGTTTCCTAAAAAAATCCTGTCATTATTTAGCGTAGATGAAGTTACGCTAAATACGATCATTGATGCTTATCCAGCACGGTTGGTATTTAGCGCTTTTATGGGAATGGTTGGTTTGTTTTTTATCGTTCGGGCTGCTTCCAAAGCTGGTATTTTCGATAAGAAAATCAAGCTTAGCAAGATAGCATTTCTTCAGGGTAGTGCCGATATGGCATCCCAGGATGCTTCTTCACTGCTTAATAACTGCCTGGATGAGATTGTCTATTTCTTTTCCCGTTCACAACATAAAATTGTGGTATTTGAGGATTTAGACAGGTTAGGTAACACCGAAGTATTTGTTAAGCTAAGAGAGATTAACCAGATAGTTAATAATAATATCCAGGGTGAACCGGTTAGATTTGTCTATGCCTGCCGGGATGATATTTTCCTTGGTGCAGATATCCGGACTAAATTTTTTGACTTTATTTTACCTGTGATCCCAGTGATGGATTCCCGGAATGCCTACACTCATTTAAAAAACAAACTAAATGATTTTCCGACCAATGAGCAGGCGCTTCTTAAGCAGATGTCATTGTATATAAGTGATATGCGCTCTTTGCAAAATATTGTCAATGAGTTCAATCTGTTCAAGAAGGTGGTTGATGACAATAGGAATCAGGCGAAGATTTTTTCACTTATCTTTTATAAGAATATCTACGCACAAGATTATAACCTGACGGATAAAAAATCAGGTGTTTTATATTCATTTATCCACGACTATCGTCTGCGTAAGCTACATGAAAATTATTTCATTAGTTTGGATGAACGATTGCAGCAGCTTAATACTAAATTAGCAAGGATAAAACAGGAGTTTGCTACCTCTGATGCAGATTTGCGTAAACAAATCATTAGTCGTTTTATTTCTCCGGAGTTGTGGCCATTAATCTCATTTGCTAAACAGAATTCTAATTATTATGGGCAATATGACAAATATTCAGCGCGGAATTTTTATGAAAGTGAGAGTGATTTTAAAAGTTTCTTTTCTAACTCTGCACAGTTATATATTGGGTGTGAAATTAATAGAGGACCGCAATTTTTTCAAATTGACACAACTTCAATAGTAGAAGAGTACAACAAAAGAGTTGAAGTTATCGCCAAAGATAAAGCAGCAGAATATCAAAAAACCATCAGTGAAATTGATGAGGTAAAAGAAAAAATTCGTACCCGAAATTCCATTTCTCTGGCGGATTTATTAAATTTAATTGGATGGGAAAGATTTAAGGCGATTGCTGAAGGTTATATTGAAAAATGTGATGATCGCACGATTATTGACTTGGAACAGCTGGATACTATCCGCAATGGATTCCGCTTTGGCGGCTTAGAGGCTCTTTATTATCTGTTGACCAATGGTCATATTATGCAGGATGTCATGATGTTCAGGTCTGTCTTTCATCAGGGAACCATTTCTGTTAATGATAATGACTATATAAAAGCCGTTGGTCGTCATATGGGTTGTGAAGAAGTAAACCAAAAATTCTTACTGGACAACCCCAAAGATGTGTTGGCGGAATTGATTGGCCAGCGTTATCAATATCGCGCTGGTGCTATCCACCATCAAATCGTAGCACTATTGCTTGATAGCCGTCATAGCGTTGACACAAAAACTTTGTCTGACATGGTTTCTATGATATTCCAGCAATCCTCTACGGATATTCTGGCTATATTTAATGTTTTAGAGTCCAGATTTGTTGATGCTGAATATTTCATCCAGTTAGTGATCTTTTCCTTGGGGGATAACCGCTATCTGGATAAGATGATCGTTGTGATTGAGGAACAAGAACGCAGCAGTATCGTCACGTCAATTGTTACGAAGATGATAGCTTTAATCTCACCTGAGATATCAGCCAATCAGGAAAATTATCGACAATTCATTATCGAGCAAGGATTTAGTTTGATTTCTAATGTGGAGGATAGCAATCTTCAACTATTTCTTAACAATATCAAACTTCTTGGCGTTATTTACCATGATATTTCTTTGCCGATCACTCCCTCTGAAACTCAGGCATTAACCTTTATCGCCGAAAACCAGATGTATACTCTTGATAAGAGCAGTTACAGAGTTATCGTTGCTGGATTGTTACAATATGAAAATATACCTTGCGATCGGGTAGATGAGCTGCCGTGGTCATTACTGGAGAAGTACCAATTATCCAGCGTAAAAGAGTACGTGAATGACAATATCGATATTTTTGTTCGGGAAATATTTATAGACTCTAAGGAAAGTAGTGAGGCTATTGTATCGGTGCTTACTCACTCAAATTTAAGTGATGACCTTAAAATTGGTATACTGAAAAAGATGCAATTCACTGTGGTGGATTTACATGATTTTCCAGAGCATATTGATGCTGATATGGATGAATTATCATACCATGATCTGTTCTACCGCTACGATCGCATAGCGCCGGGATGGGATGCTTTATTAAATTATATTTGCGAAGGGTGCAACCTTGAGGTATTAACCCAATATATTGAAGAGCATGCTCAGGTTTTGAGCCAAAAGGAAGTGAGCCTGGTTGATGGGGATCGCTATGATCTCCTTTATATGAAGGTTATTTGCAATGATAAACTTAGTGATAGTGCATATTTCTCAGTGTTAAAACCAGTTTATATTAATGTTCATTATTGGGATGAACGGTTGAGCTTGGATAACTTTCTGCGTCTGATAAAAAATAGCAAAGTAGAGTTGGATACAGAATCCTTTAAACAGGCAGTGCAATGTTTCATTTCGGATACTGCTAAGGGAAGTATTGAACCATTTGTACTGTGGTTTTCTCAATTTAAAGAAACCTTTTTCTCCGATACAGATTATTATCTTCGGGATGAGCATGACGATACTTTTCTTGAGGAAATGTTGGTTGCTATTCATAACTCCCAGTGCTTCACTTTTTCGGAAAAAGCCACGCTGCTGTTCAAATACCGTGAGCGTTACCATGAGTCCTTCCTTGATGAGCTAACTATCTCTAACGAAGGTTTACTCGCTATAATTGCGCTTTCTACTGATGATAATTTTTCCATGAATCTGATAGTCAGGCTGTTAAAAAATGGCTATCGCAGTCGAGTGGAGATCGCACGTCTGGTGGGCAGGCTTGAAGAAAAAGAATTCTCTAAGATATTTAATCAAAAAAGCGCAACACTGAATCTCAGTAATGGTCAACAAGCGGAACTATTCCTGTCTGCTTTACAGCAAGCTGGTCTTATTAAAAAATGGTCACTTCGGGAAGCAGGCAAATATCACGTACACTGCTGTTATGAAGAGGATGAGAACTACATTGATTGAGAATAAGGGCAACTGCCTTCTCCCGTTTCTATGCGGACGGGAGAAAAGGAGCTGTTCTGCATCTGAATAGCGCTACAAAAAGCAAGTTATGTGTTGTCCTACGGCAACTACATACTCATGAATGGCAAGTATAGAGGTATCAGGAACGTCTATATTAACAGTTGAATGAAATTAGCAGGACATGACATTTACTGGTAAAAGGCAAGCTCAGCGTAACACCAGTAATTAATTTTTATTTTTGGGTTTTTAGTTTTTCGATGTTTTATTGAGCGTTGGGGAGCACGCTGTCAGACGATTCAGTCTGACGGAGTCTCCCTAATGAAATTACGTGATTTTATCCTTCTGCCGGCGTTGTTGCCGGTATCCGTTCTGGCCAGCACGGTGGTATATACCGACAGCCAGCACTTGCCTGAAAATCTTTCCCCGAATGTCGTGGTTGTGTTGCTGGATGAACCTGAACGCCTGCAGGCGAAAGTGTTTGGCCAGCTTCCGGCTGACCCGGAGCTGGCAGCAATGCAGGCCAGGCAGGTGATGTCCTCCCCTCAGTGGCAACAAAAGCAGCAGCAACTGGTCACGGCATATCGCCAGGTAGTGCACGCCCGGGAACTCGGTATTCGCAAGGTGCCCGCTGTCGTTTTTGACGAACGGGATGTGGTTTATGGCACAACTGATGTCGCGCGGGCTCAGGCACTACGGCTGCAGGCAGGAGGTGGTCAGTGAATCAGCCTCCTTCCCGACTCAGAAAAACGTTCTGCTCTGCCGCTGTCGCCACCGTTCTGGCCACAGCGTCAATACCTGCAGCGTTTGCTGCGCTGAATACGGCACAGATAGTGGCCAGTGCAGTGACGCAGGACTGCATTAGTTGGCGGGTAAAAGGTATCTGTTACTGGCTGTTCTGTACTGCATTCGGCTGCACCGTAAAAACCTCTGTAAAGGTCACCCATTTTATCCCGGAAGCGGTGGTTTCGACCTACGTTGCGCCCGGTGGAAATCCCTGGACAGAGATGGCTTTTGTCAGCCAGACGGCGGGCGGGCTGGAAAATGTCGTTACTGGCGCTTTGTCAGGGGTGACAGCCGGTGGTGCCAACCCGGCAGATATGAAGAACCCGGGGCAGCGTAAATCTAATATTCGCTTCAAATACGCCGATGCCATTGGGCATCCGGCCACGTCTCTTATCGGGGGCAGTATCGCCGGGTATTCCTGCGACAGCGCCGCCACTCCCCTGATGCCGTATTTCCTCAGCACGCTGGACTCGATTGCCTGGCGAACGGGTGTTCCGGAATCGCTTTATCCCGAGGCACTGATCCCCGGTCGACGGGAAATCGGTAGCCAGGCATCCGGCAACATGTGGGGCAACGTCTACCCGCGCTCCGGGTTTGTCAGCCAGACCGATGATGACAAAGCGTCGGCGGTGGTGGCACAGCGTGTGGCGGACATTATCACCCGGACAGGCCAGCCGCACGTTTATCAGGTGCTAAAAGGGACCCGCCACGACGGGTACTGGCCACCGGGAGAAGTCACGGAAAACACCGGCACTAAGAACCATAAGTGGCAGCGTCTGGCGCCTCAGATGACTCAAAGCTGCGCGGTATTTCCGGACGGGAGCCACAGCGCGGCTACTGATAATAACGAGGCCTTTGCGCTGTGGCAGCCCTACAGTTGCTGCAAGCGTATGGGGCAGAGATTCCTGAGCAGCACGGATTTTTGACGAGGTAAAACATGAACATCGATACATTTAAATCAGCAACCGGCGCAGTGCTACTGCTTGCCGGAACTGTGGGTACCCTATTGCCTGTCCGGGCTGAAATTTCGCTACCGCAGGTTAATGACAGCGCTTTTGGTTACGGCAAATCCGTTGACGGCGCGGTATCCGACAAATTGTTTTATACCCTGGGTGGTGGGTCGGTGATATCGCAGCCGGCGACGCGCAGCAATATGAAAAAAATGGGTCTGGATGTGGGGTGGAGCAGTGACCTGATGTGCGGCAACTTTGACCTCAAAACCACAATTGGCAACCAGTTAAACGGCGTAACCGATGGTTTTAAAAACCTGATGGGTGACGTTATTCAGGGGGCAACCGGCGCGGTGGCCAGCCTGCCGGCAATGCTTATTCAGCGGGCCAATCCGGGACTGTATGACATGCTGACCAACGGTGTACTGCAGGCGAATGTCTCGTTCGACAAAGCACAACTGAACTGCCAGAACATGGCGAAGAAAATGATGGATTTCAGTGATACCAGCAAGTGGAGCCAGGCAGCTATAGCTGAAGAATATAAATCGCTCGTCAATAGTGGGGAAACGGACGCAATACGTGCAGACCAAAAATATCAGGATGCAGATGGAACCGCTGGCAAAAAATGGATTGGTGGTCAGATAAGAGGAGGAAAAGGGCAGAAGGCGATCCGGCCGACCTATGATTTGGCATCTGCTGGTTACAACATGATGAACAGCCTCAACGTACTAAGTTCAGAAACCGTGAGTAGCACCAGTTGTAACGGTGGTGCCTGCAGTAAGTTCAGTAATGCTGAAGAAGCTGCACAAGCCGTGGTGAGAGTTCTTGGTGATCGCTCAATGCGCACCTGCAGCAATGCGTCGCAATGCACCAGTGGAGATACCGATGATCAGCCCGGTCTGTCCGTTGCTGGTACAGGATTTGCCCCGATGCTGGAAGAAGCCACAAAGAACAATACAGAGCAACTGGTGAAACTGGTTAATGGTGCCGTAAAACCCACGGCAAATGAACTGGCGAAGCTGAAAACGGGTGGTTTGCCGGTAACGGCCAATGTCATTAAGGCACTGCAACGTGACCCGGATAATACCGCACTGACAGTTCGTCTCGCCAGTGAGCTTGCCATGTCTGATACGGTCGAAACCGCTTTGTTGATGCGCCGGATGCTGACAACAGGTATGAGTGAGCCAAATGCTCAGGATCAACCTATTGCACTGGAAGATGGTGTTCGCCGGATTGATGCACTCGATCGCGAAATCATGGCATTGAAGAATGAAATGGACCTTAAACGAGAGCTGGCGAGGAACTCGGTACTGACCATCATTGAGCGGGACAACGAACGTGTCGGCACAAACCCAATGATTCAGCAGACGGACAATGCCGACAGCCGGTTCCAGAAACTTGATACTCCTGATGCAGAGTAAGGAAATTGTGATTATGAAAAACAGTCACCGCGACCAGCTGCGTAAAACAGGAAAAGGGTTAAAAGTTGGGACGCTTTATCTGCTGGTTCTGGCATTGATAATGGTCCTGGGATTCTGGCTGGCCGATACGGGAATGCGTCATCCGGAGAGCGTGGCATCCCTGAAGCGATGGATGCACGCAACGCGCTACGGCTGGCTGGCGTGGCGGCTGGTTATCTACTGCGCCGTCGGGTGGGGACTGTGGAAAATCTGGCATGCACCGGGCTTTCGGCAGGAATATCGTCGTCCACTGCTGCGCATCGCCGGCGCCAGCACATTATTCTTTCTGGTCTGCGAGTACTCCATTTTTTCCGGCGTGGGAGGCTGATTCACTATGACAACGAACAGCTATCTGGAGTATTTCCTGACCCTGCTGGGTTGGCTGGTCAATAATGGCCTCTGGGACGTCCTTGTCAGTACCGGACTGTTTGCGCTGCCAATGGCCTTTAAGGTCGTGGGTATCTGGCTGAAGGTTCGCGAAGAAGGGGAAGATGAAGGTAACAAGGGTATGCTGTCGCTACCCCGTATCGAGAATGCGCTTTATGGTGCGTTCTTCGTGATGATTGCCTGTTGCGTTCCGCTGATTCAGGTGAGCCTGACTACGTTGGAGTTTGATAAAACCCGAGCGAAAACGTGTGGAACCTGGACACCAAAAGCGCCTGATGAAAGTGGTTACAATAACATTATCTCCAGTATGGACGGCGAAAGCGCGGCTGCGCCGGTCTGGTGGGTGTTGGTCCATAAGTTATCCAAAGGTGTGACTCAGGCAGCGGTGGCCAGCATTCCCTGCCGGCCGGATCTGCGGCAACTGCGGTTTGAGGTGCAGCGGACGTTCATTGAGAACCGTGCGCTGGCTGATGAGTTGCAGGATTTTACCAACGATTGCTACTCGCTTGCGCTTTACCAGTGGAAACGGCGCGATCAGGGGCAGACAACAGATAAGGCGGCTTTGTCAGACCTCACTTGGATAGGCAGCAGTACCTTTCTTAAAGGAGACTACACCACCCTGCAGTCGAAATTGCCGCGCGGGATGTTCTCCTGGAGTGATGCCCGTGACAGTGGTCGGCCGAATACCGGTAATGGGGGATACCCTTACTGTTCTGAGTGGTGGTCGGCAGCAGATACCGGCCTGAAGGCCAGGGTGATGGAGCAGGTTGATGACAGCTACTGGCTGCGGTTATCTGCGGCGATGAAGATGATTGGCAGCAGCCAGACTGATTATCAGGAGGAGGTAATACGCCGGCTCGTCAGTCCGGCGAACCTGACGGTATCGCATGGCGGTGAAGTATATAACGGCTATGGTGGTAATGCGGATATGACGGCAATGAATGCGATTTCCCGCATCACCGGAACGGCAGGCGCTTCGGTGGCCTCACTGGGCGCGTTCCCGGCTCTGGACGCGATGCGTCAGGCATTGCCGATGGTGCAGGCTGTTATGCTGATGGCCATTTATATTATGGTGCCATTAATCCTGGCCTTTGCGGCCTATGAGTTCAAGACGGTGATCACCCTGACGTTTGTCATTTTTGCCGTGAACTTCCTGACGTTCTGGTGGGAACTGGCCCGCTGGCTCGACAGCTGGTTGCTGACGGCGCTATACAGTTCTGATACCCACTCACGCTTTAATATGATGGGATTCCAGAATACATCGGATGATCTTATTATGAATCTGGTTATGGGGACGATGTTTATCGTGCTGCCAACCGTATGGATCGGTGCATTGTCTTGGGCGGGTGTAAATATTGGTGTGGCTATCAGTAATGCATCTAAAGAAGGGACTGGCAGTTCACATCAGGCAGCTCAGAATGGCGGAAATCTTGTGAAAGGAGGGATTAGCAGTTTCCAGGCGGGAATGAGTAAGGGAATGAACAAATAACTACTGAAACACAGCGCTGGTATGAGCAGCGCTGTTAGTTGTTATCGTTATGCCATTGCTCAAAATCTAAGTAAGGGCGTGTATCAAACAATGCCGGCGTTTCTTCCGCTTCATCATCGTTGAAACTTGTCAGTAAAGATCTGTCGTCAGCGTGATTGTCTGGTTGAGGGTCAGGTAGCACCGCATTCAGTAGCTTTTTCATGAAAATATTCATATCTCAGTTTTCTCCTGTTTGACTGAGCGCTGTTTTTTTGTTCGAATCACCCTTGTATCATAAGGATTGTTGAAGAAGTGCGCAACCTCAGCGTGGCTGGAGATATCGACATTAATTGGATTGTAAATAATTTTTAAGGAGGAAAGCATGTTCAGGAAGAAAGTATTGGTTGTTTGTATTGTCTCTATGTTTATAACAGCATGTTCCATGGATGAGTTATCTTCAGTAAATAAGAAAATCAGTGATTTTGGATCGTCAATAGCAGGAAATCAGTCATCGCAGAATGAATCAGGCATGCCTAAGTTAGCACCTAAAGTTGAAGCCAGTCAGGATTCCACATCAAAAGATTTATCTATTCCAGTTGATGTCGATACTGCCGCTGCTCGTTTGCGCCGTTATTATAAATTTATGACGACAGATGAGTTAAATAGTATTAAAAATAGAGAAAGTACTTCGGCCCGTTTGGCTGCTGCTGCGATTGAGGAACAAAGGCCTGAATGGTCGGCATCTGCAGGAAGTTATTATAAAATGGGGCGAAAATGGGGCGAAACTGGGGGGAAGGCAAAGATCATATTACACTGGAGGTTGAAAAGAATGGTGTTGGAAGTCGTGTCTATATTCAGTTTTTTTCTTCAAACCCACAACATTTAACAGAAGCCTATTTAGGTAATTTGTATACGCAAGTGAAAGGTGTTGCAGAGGGCAATGTTCGATAATCTATGAGGAAAATAAGAAGGATAGCCTCCTTCTTATCTTTGATTTCATGGTTACAACCAGAGACTGGCGTCGTGAATAATAATGGAATAGCTGCTTATGTTGATTTTTGGGAAAGGGGAAAGAAATGAAATCTTTTCATGATTGGTTTTATTCATCATGTTACAATTCATTTAAAGTTAAAAGCAAGAGACAAGTTATTTTAACTATGGAGAGTTGGCATAAATGTTCTGAGGGGGTGGCGGATAAAATTAAAAACGAAAAAGGGATAAGTTCTATATGCCATAAAGGATGCTCGCGTTGCTGTTCTTTACATGTTTCCTTAATTACGCCGGATGTGTTTTTTATAGCTGAGAATTTAACAAAGAATTTGAGTGAGTCAAAGTTGTTTTTCATTAAAAAAAGGCTAAAACTTCGAGCTGATAAGGTTGAGGAATATATTGATGATAGCTATAGAATGGAGTGTGTTTTTCTCGGAAAAAGTTCTGGGCAGTGTGTTATCTATAATTACCGTCCGGAAGCGTGCAGACGTTTCTTTACTAATGATGAAAAAGATTGCATTGAAAGTAATGGTTCACCACTTCAGGATGGTGCGGTGTTTTATTCAACTGGGATTCTTTCTTCTTATATGGCTCTTGCAGCACATAACAATGACCTATTTATAGATAGTCATGAGATGAGTAAGTCTTTATATATTGCTCTGGATAATCCTTTGCTTTTTAAAAAATGGCTGAGAGGCGAGCCTAATGTTTTTCCGGGTGTTAAGTGGGAAGGGTATCATCAGGAAATTAAAAAAATGAATGCTGATATGAAGATCAAAATAAAGTAAAACATCCTGACATGAAAATATTGACGTAAGCCAGCCTCTATTGGTAGGCTTTAAGTGTTGTAAATGTCGTCAATGACGACCACCAATGCTCCTGTAGCCTGTGAGGAGCGCCTTCGGGTGGCTACTGTCGCGAAAGCGACCACCAATGTTCCGTGCAGTCTGTGAGGAACGCCTTCGGGTGACTGCAAAAGAATTCTCCCGTAGCCTGAAAGGGAGATCATTAATGTGGTACATCTGCGCACCTTTGGAAGCAGATATCGTCAACAAAAGCGCACTATGACGCGGCGATGAGGGTTTCTTTCTCTTTGCTCAGCTGCACACCGGTTCGGGTGTTGCACAACGGGCTGGCCACTTCCAGTCAGACGAATATCGTCTGTGGAAGTCGCATCAACATTTCGTTTCTTCAGTGATACGTCCTGAGTTTCGTACGACTTTTGCATCGACCGGATAAGGCCATTTGGTACATTTGGCCGCTTACGGCGTTGCATTACGAGCACGAAACTGCGCGGCGTCACTTGTGTGCAAGCGAAGCGAACACCAAGTGACGCCGCCAGGCGTACTACGTCAACACCACGTACGACGCGGGTTTACAAGTTGTATTACCTCGTGACGTACGCAATGAAGACGCAATCCCGGCATTCCCGTCACGTCCGTTTTCACGGACGAACGTGCCGGAAACTCATCTCAACCATTGTTAATGACTCAAATTGATATCCATTAACTTTATGATAAATGGAGGAAAATCGTTCTGATATTGAGGCGTCAGCAAAACGCTGATGGGGTGTTTAATTCGCCAGTACCGAGTACTGGTTGATCACCTGTAAAAACTCAACATGGCATTACCCTGCTACACAATATCAAACGAGCCAGGATGGCGAACGAACCGACACGCAGGGAACGTCTGTAATGACGCAAAACTAACAATTTGGTCGCATTGCCCGTTCATACGGGTGAGTTGCAGGCAATTCACCCGTATGAACAGAAGAACAGCTATATCTGTCACTCAGGTGGAGGTAATCTTTGAACAGGAAAACGGCACGATCGAAGGTTGAGCAATTCAGACGCGATTTCATCACGCAGGCTCGTGAGGCGTCTGGCGGATACGCCAGCACAGCCGATAGAATGAGGATCGCAAAATACTTTTTGAATTATCTACGGGAAAACGGGATCCAATTACGCCATGCCGACAGTATTAAGACGCGTCATTTTGTGGGCTACTTGCAAAGCAGAAAAGAGCAGGGTGTCTCTGTCAGAACTATTCAAAATGAACGCTCTGCTATACGAGGGATTTTATTCCGGGGTGGTCGCTACAAACTTGCTGATCCGGACAATCCGTTATTAAGTAATAAAGCTCTTGGTCTTGAACCCGCAAGTCGTGATGGAACAAAGTTGCCTTTAGCACCGGATGAGTTTTATAAGGCGTTCCAGGCTGTGGAAAAAAAGAACCCTGGCGTGGCAGCTGCAATGCAACTTTCCTATGCTCTGGGATTAAGAACAAAAGAAGCTGTTGAGGCGTGTAAATCTGTTCCGAGCTGGAAACGTGCACTGGAATCAGGGCAAAACTCCGTACGTGTTGTATTCGGAACAAAAGGCGGACGCCCCCGGGATACCGTTATTCTTGACCGCGATTCGGTCAGAGCAGCAATTAACTATGCCGAAAAAGTAATGGAAAAACAGAATGGAAAACTTGTTGACCGACCTGATATAAGAAAAGCGATAGATACTTATCGCTACCAGGTTCGTCAGGTCGGTCTGACCGGGAAAAAAGCTCCTCACAGTATGCGGTATCATTTCTCTCAGGAAGCAAAATCCTTTTATGAGCGACAGGGTTATACCGAAAGAGAAATTTTCGCGCAGGTTTCCATGGACCTGGGACATGGTGACGGGAGAGGTAAATATGTCAGACAAGTCTATTTCAAAGAATTGCCTGATGATAATGGTTAAACTTACATACAGAGGTCCTTATGCGCTACGATATATTAATGAAAGCCACTTCGGTTAAACCTGTTTATGAAATTATTCTGGAGGGCAATCAATGCAGTGAAATTGTCATTGCTTTTAATTGTGAAACACCGTTAAGTGAATCTGATACCTGTGCGATGTTGGCAAGGTATTTTGATAACGTGTATTTTGAAGATAACGAACACGATACTTTTACGCAAAAAGGTGATATTTTCGAGATGACGGGAGTAATCAGAGTCCCACCCTCAGAAAAAACGGTTCACCTCAATAAAGGGGAAGTTATCATCCCAATTACCACAAGGTTGACTCATCAGCTTATGTCTCAGGAGTATAATGCCAGGAGTGAGGAGAATGTAAACGGAATGGTTGATAACTGGATTGGGGATCTGTTTAATAAGAAAGGTAACCTGATTATTAACAAATGACAGTGTGTCAGCATACTCAAACGTAACTGCCGCAGCTCACTCAGGGCTGCGGCTTTTTTATTGTTTAAATAGTTGATAAATCGTCTTGACACCCAACTTTAGTGGTCTGAAAATGTACAGGCTAATCTGTTACCTTCGGGTGACCACCAATGTTTCAGCAGTCTGTGAGAAACGCCTTCGGGTGACTGCAAAGAAATCTCCCTCAGCCTGAAAGGGAGAGCATATCGAATGTGGTACATCTGCACACCTTTGGAAGCAGATATCGTCAATACAAGCGCACTATGACGCGACGATGAAGGTTTCTTAAACCTACCAGACAGTCAGAATAATGCCGTTTCTGACTCCCCGACGGGAAATATCTTCCCGATCGGGCAGGTGTTTCCCGTTTTTTTTACAGGAGAAACACGATGTCCGAATCATCCGGTTTAGCACTTCCCCTCATTGTTCACTGGCCTTATCGCTTAAAAACGGTCATTCAGCGAATAACCCGGGGCAGACGGTTACCCCATGACAGCAAGTGGTTTACCAACGTGCCTGGTAATTTTGCCGTTCGCGCTCATGTCGCGTCGACAGAGAAGGGGCTGCGGGTATGGCTCACGCTACGCAGAGGCTGGCACAGCGGTGAATATGTTTATTCTCGTTTAGCTGTACCGGTTCCTGAAAATGCCGGACGCCGCAAAGCTTACCGGCTTGCGTGCCGGCAGGCCGGGCATCTTGCTCACTTTCGTTATCGCTTCCAGCCATAACAGCCATTTATTACCTCATATATCTGAGCAGTTGATGTCAGCTTAACAGTTGTAGTCTGTGACCCACCCTGACGGGGATTTATTTCCCGTCCGGGGGATAAATCCCCTTTTTGTTAACTATTAAAGAGGATTTATCCATGACTGAACGTTTCTTACCAGCAGGTCACCCTGTTGTTTACACTATCGAGCAGCGGAGTACCGTTCCGGTCGACACCTGGAACAAATTTACCTCGGCGATTATCGATATGTACCACTGCCTGCCATGTTGCATGCGGCCGGTAAATCCGCGCCGGAACAATGAGCAAACCGGGGCTTTCTCTCTTTTTCATTCCGACAGTAGTCCGAACGCTGACGAGCTGGTCTTCAGCGGTAAAACGGGTGAAGGCTACAGGCATCGCATCATTACCGTTTCGCGTGAGCGTACCCGGGACGTGCTGAGCGTGGATGAGATTGAAACTGAGCATCAGATGTCGGCAGATTTGTTTACCCGCATGGTGATGCTGGCGCTCCATAATATCTGTGCAGCGCATTTTATTGTTCATTCCACGGCAGGAGCCTGTTCATGGGCGCTGCCGCTGGCCATCCTGAACCGGGCCCGTGACGGCCAGTTCTCAGCCTGGGAACTTCCTGATGCGGCGCAGTATGCCACATCGTTTTCACAGGAAAATGCCCGGCTGACTGAACAAGCTATTGCCGGCAGTCTTACCCTGAGCCCGGGAATAAATCTGTCCCGTGAGCAGTGGGAGGATATTGCCGCTCTGGAGTTCAGATTGTATGAACCCCGGGCGTGTCTTTCAGCCGCTCCGGAAGCCCCTTCGCTGGAACTCGTTTTAGGTTCCAGTACCGGTGATCTGGTGACGTTGAGTGGTTTAGACGCTCTGCTTTACTGGGTCAGCGTCAATATGCCGGACTATGCGGAAGGCGTTCCGGATCAGGAGCCGATATTTCTGTCCCGCAATCATCTCGCATTACTACGCGATGACATCCGCAACGGCTGGTTCTCGTCGTACAACGACGACCCAACCCACGGGGATACGTTCTGCACAGAGCTGCAACTGATCGCCGTGTGGGCGGAATACTGCATCCGTACGCTGGATATGGAGCGGGAAAGTGTTTTTCTGTTTGCGATCTGGTAAGTGCTGATTCGTCTTAACCCTTCAGTGGTGCTGTAACACCGTCTGAATAACACCAACCCGGCAGGGAGACCTCCTGCCGGAGGTCCCTGTCTTTCAGGAGTGCGAATATGTTGCGTTTTCACGGAAAAGACCTGAAAGCTGTTTTGACCGAGTCCTTAAGTAACGACAGGCCAGTGGTACTCACCTGTGACGTAACGGTTTCTTTGTCCGTTCAGGATGGCGAACGTTTCCGTTCAGCCCCCGGACGTGAAGAGCAGTTACGGCACCAGGCGTTTGCCGATGGCTGTCATCCTGACAGGGAGCAGGGATGGGCTACGCTGGCCCCTGTGCTGGTCGACAATGCTGTTTTCACTAAACCTCTCGTCCTGACGGAAGGGCATATATGGGACATGCTGACGAATAATCATCAGCTGACACTGATGCTTTTAGATAACGATATCGCGGTATACAGCGGAGAGCGGCGCTATGTGCCGGTGGCCGGTTACCGGGATCTGACAGACAGGCTGCATGTAACGGCCACCGGGCATTTAGGTGCCTGCAGTAGCCGCAGCGAGCTGAAGTGCTGGCGTATGACTGCACTACGGCTGCTTCAGGATGTTCATTCCGTTGCGTGCCGTCATGCCAGGTTTGCGGATCATCACCGGTTTTTGGTGGCTGCTCATCATCTGCAACGCCGGACAGAATGTGTTTCACCTGACGGGGCGCTGCTGCTGAGCGCCTGATTTAAATTCCACCCGCCTGCGGCGTGCCTCACGCCCGCAGGGGAGG
Organism: Erwinia tracheiphila; assembly: GCF_021365465.1. Lineage (NCBI taxonomy): Bacteria > Pseudomonadati > Pseudomonadota > Gammaproteobacteria > Enterobacterales > Erwiniaceae > Erwinia > Erwinia tracheiphila. The sequence goes on along the minus strand of NZ_CP089932.1, from coordinate 4,285,876 downwards.
GGCATGCCGGTTTTAAGGAGTGCTCCATGAAAACGAATAACCGTAAAACCACCGCCACGGTCTGTAAAAAGCCGGCGGTACGCAAAACCTCCTCCTCCGGCAAACGTTGCCAGGCAGCAGGAACGGTCGCGACGCTCACCGGCTGCGGCGATATTTACCGTCTGGTCACTGACCGGATCATTGTCGCGCTGGAAAACGGTATACCCCCCTGGCGACGGCCGTGGCGAAATGCGCAGCAGGGGATAAACACCCTGATGCCGGTCAACGCGCTTACCGGCCGGGACTACAGCGGCGTGAATGTTCTGCTGCTGTGGCTGGCGGCTGAAGAGCGCGGTTTTACCAGCGACCGCTGGCTGACATACAACCAGGCACAGGAGGCCGGAGGTCAGGTTCGCAAGGGCGAAACCGCCACGCTTGCAGTGATATATCGTGACTGGACAAAGCAGGCTGAAGACAGCAACGGCAATAAGCTGTTTGATGCTGACGGTAAGCCGCAGATGGAAACGGTGCCGATGTTGCGCCAGTTTCCGCTGTTCAATACTGAACAGTGTGCTGATCTTCCCGACCAGGTGCGTGGCACTGCCACCGTCACCCGGCCACAGGAGGATTTCGCTGGCGTCAGTCCGGCACAGCTGCAGCAGGTCCTGTCGGTGGTGAACGCCACCGGCGTGCAGTTTTCACCCAGGCCGCAGAACCGGGCATATTATCGCGCCGCCACCGACCAGATAGTGCTGCCCCTGACGTCGCAGTTTGACGCTGAAGGCGACTACTGGTCCACGGTCCTTCACGAGCTGGTACATGCCAGTGGCCATGTGAAGCGACTGAACCGTGAAGGGATAACGCGGGCGTTAAAGAAATTTGGCGACCCGGTGTATGCCTTCGAGGAACTGATAGCTGAAATCGGCAGTGCCTTTCTGTGCGCACATCTCGGGATAACCGGTGATTTGCAGCATGAAAGTTATGTTGACGGCTGGTTGTCAAAACTGAAATCCGACAAAAAGGCGCTGTTCAGCGCCTGCCGGCAGGCCCGGGAGGCGTCGGAATATTTGCTCGCCCCACTCGGCCGTCAGGCTGAAGACGCGTAATTAATCTATCGGGTGACGACAGTAATACAATTGTCACCCTCCCGTGAGGGCATTGTTCCTCACGGGATGATGCCCTCTTTTTTTACTGAAAAGAGGAGTATCAACTTATGTCTGAATGGTGCCAGAACCGTTTTGAAATTACCGGTAAATCTGTCTGTATCGATGTGCTGTTGCAGTGGATAAATGGCGCAGACACGCCGCGTTACCGCCACGCAATACTGCAGAGCATACAGCTGTTCCTGACAGGGTGCGCGGGGATACTGAAACCGGTGCGAACCGTCTCGTATATGCCCTTTCAGGGGCTGGTTCGTCACGGTGTCGGGCAGTCAACGGCCGCTAACCTTGCGTTTGAGCAGTGGCTGGAGCTGTTGCAGAAAGACGTGGCGCTGGATACGGAGACCATACGCCGGATTGACCGGCTGTATCACCAGTCCGGCCTGGGAGCGCTGAAGTGGGAAAATATCCCCCAGGTGTCGCGGGACATCATGGCTATGCTGATGAAAAGGCAGTATGCGGACTGGTTTGGTCTGGCCGGGATGAATGACGAGCCTGATGCAGCAGCTTGCTGGGAGCGTCTGCGGGAATACCCGGAACGGTCGCAGCCATGCGATATGCTGATGGTTATTCCGACGCGGCTGGCCACGGAGCTTAACGGCTCCGGTGGGCTGCTGGCGGGAATATCCACAACGGTAAGCTTCTACAGCCGTATTTACGGTATGGAGTGGCCGGCCGGGCATAATGTAAACCTCCACCGTCATGCCACTAACGGGTTAACGCTGCGGCTGGATTCTCCATGGTATCCACCGTCAGGTGAGGTGGTGGCCGGTATTTCCGCTCTCTTTGAGTGTGAAGTGCGGCATACGTACAGCGAACCGGCCAGCGGCCTCAGTGGCTATGACTGCTATGACCTCGGGGCGCATGTGGATGGTCACCCGGGGTTGCCGGTGGACACTCTACAGTCCGCACCGGCACTTTATCTGGTCAGTAGTGAACAACCGCATCCTGGACCAGAGACGGCTGGTTACAGCGAAGTTCGTGGATAACCGGTTTCTGACCAATTAACCGCGCTGCAGCCTTCACCGGCTGCAGCTTTTTTACCCTCAGGGGAACACTGTTCTCCTGCCCGGGGTACGTGTTCCCTTTTTTATGGAGAATGCGTATGGCTGTTTTTATTGACCATGAGAAGGCGTTTATCTCACTTTTTAATCAGACCGCACGATATCATCACCGCCATAAGGTATTTGAAGATTTTGTCAGCTGCAGCGTTATTGCGCTGGAGAACCGTCTCTGTTTCAGCGAAAAGCGGGAAGGTAAATATCTGCGAATAATCGGTGGTTATGAAAAGCCGGATATTGTCCGTATGGCGCAACTGCTGGCCCATGTGGTTAACGGGCTACAGAATGGGTTTTGTGATTTTCTGGGTAACGTGTTTATGCAGCTGGAACTGGGCGATAAGTATCGCGGCCAGTTCTTCACCCCATGGGATGTGGCCAGAATGATGGCTCAGCTGCAACTGGGGGATGTGAAGGCAATGTTTGATGAAAAGCCTTTCATCACCCTCAGCGAACCCGCCTGCGGTGCGGGTTGCATGGTACTGGCTTTTGCCGATGCTCTCAACCAGGCAGGCTATGCGTCACACCGCTATCTGTGGGTTTCCGCAACGGATATCGATCCGCTCGCTGCCGGGATGGCCTACATCCAGTTATCGCTCTGCGGCGTGGCCGGTGAGGTCGTCATTGGCAACGCATTGTGTGACGAACGGCGGCGGGTACTGCTGACGCCGGGCCATTATCTCGGTAACTGGTCGCTTCGTCTGCATTCGCAGCGAAATAAGGTCGCATAATTACACCATCGCGCTCCCGCCCGGGGGCGCTTTTTTACCTGGCTGATTTGATTGAACCGGCTCTGCAACAGCCAAAAAATGTGATGTGCATCGGATTTCTGAGTTATCATAGTTAATGTTTTTGATTATAAGTATAAAGTATAGTTTATACATTTCTGTTTTAGAGGTGCCGCTTGAAAGTAGAATTCTGCATCACTGATGATTTTGATAAAATTTATTTGCCTCTGCAGTTCAGAGCTTTTCATAATAATTATGGCTATTGTTATATGAGAGTTCAGATTTACAATGGATTGATAATCTTCACGTGCGCACAACTTTTGAACTATTACAATACGTCGGTAACAAATGCAGTTGAGGCAGTAAGAGAATCCATTATTAATATGTTAATTAATGATGGTGTTATTTCTTTTAAGAAACAAAATGGATTTTTCGATGCTTTGAAGAGTCCACAACGTATCAGTTCAGAATTCAACAGTCAAATATGGGATTTTATAAATAGTCATTCGGTGTGGGTCGAATATTATGATATGGAAAAATCTATCTACTTCGACAATCATTATGATTTAGTTACGTTTGAAGGGAATCGGTCCCCTTCATGGATAAGAACATCGCTTGAGTCTCTGGAATCCAGTTATCCGGGTTACGATTTTATTGTACCAAATGACGATCTGAAACAATGGAGTCAGACGAGAATATCCACAGATGATATAAAGAAAATAATGAAAGATAAAAAATGGACTAACAGAGCACTGGCTGAAAGATGGGGGTGCTCAGAGGTCTGGATTAGTCGGATAATAAATAATCCAAATCGGGATATTCAGTGGGAGGATGCGTTTCGTGGATTACCTCCCTTTGAAAGCAGAAAGTAATTGATAAATGACAGACAAACGGAGATTGTATGGGTAAAAATTTGAGACCTTGCGTTGATTGTGAAAAAAGACCCTGTAAATAATTCTGTGTATCTGCCACCGTATTAAAGGTGATCGCTCAGGCGGTCACCAAACTCGATAATAAAGCGACTCATTGCCAGCCGCCAGTTCTGGATCGGCATACTCCATTTTTTCGAGGCCGACTGGATTGCCAGATATATCACCTTGCGCACTGAGTCATCTGTCGGGAACACTTTGCGTTTCTTTATCGCTGCCCGGATAACGCTGTTCAGCGACTCGATGGCATTCGTGGTGTAGATAGCCTTACGTATATCTGGTGGATAACCAAAGAACGTATTGAGATTTTCCCAGTGTGCACGCCAGCTTTTGCTGATTTGCGGATATTTGTCGTCCCAGACATCAGCGAACTTATCCAGGGCCATCAGCGCTGCTGCTTCTGTCGGAGCCTGATAAACCGCTTTCAGACCGCCAGTAACGGCTTTATAGTCCTTCCATGACACGTATTTCAGGCTGTTGCGTACCATGTGAATAATGCACAACTGGATATGCGTCTGCGGGTACACGCTGTTTATCGCATCCGGAAAGCCCTTAAGGCCATCCACGCAGGCAATCAGGATATCCTGGAGACCTCGATTCTTCAGCTCAGTCAGCACGCTGAGCCAGAACTTCGCACCTTCATTTTCTGCGAGCCACATGCCCAGTAATTCTTTCTGGCCTTCGGTGTTAATACCCAGAGCAAGGAATACGGCTTTGTTAATTACAGTGCCACTGTGGCGAACTTTTACGACAATACAGTCAAGATAAACAATGGGATACAGAGCATCCAGCGGACGGTTTTGCCACTCAGATACCTGCTCTTTCACCGCATCAGTGACTTTCGATATCAGCGTGGGTGAGACGTCCGCATCGTACATTTCTTTGAAGGTGGCGACAATCTCCCGGGTGGTCATGCCTTTTGCATACAACGACAGGATCTGACTGTCCATCTGCGTAATACGTGTCTGATTTTTCTTAATAAGCTGAGGTTCGAAGGTGCTTTCACGATCACGTGGTGTACTGATTTCAATCTCACCATCGTCGCACAACAACGTTTTTGACGAATAACCATTGCGGGTATTTGAGCCTGTTTTGGGTGCGTTCTTTTCGTGTCCGATGTGGTCAGTCAGCTCAGCATTGAGCGCAGTTTCAACTGTAAGCTTCGTCAGCATGCGGGAAAACTGGTTGAGATCGGCTTCGGTTTTCAGCCCCTTAGCCAGTTCAGCCGCAAGGGCTTTGAGTCTTTTTTCGTCCATAATTACCTGTCTCCGTTATCGAAATGAAGATATCAAAAACAGGCAGATACACAATTTAAATTACAGGCTCTGAAAAAATGCTCAGTGTGACAGCAAAAAACTGTTCTCAATGTGGTTCAGTTGATCCCTTTGGATCTAAACGACTTAATGACAAGATTCATCTGATTTTTATGGTCTTTATCGCTCTGATTCTTCTTATTGTCGGAGGATTATGGCACTTTGATATTTTTAATCCGCTGGAATTTCTGAAAAGTATTTTCCAGCATTAATATGATCTTACTGAAATCATGATCAAGGGTTCCCCGCCAGTATCTGTAGAGATAACGACGGGGAGCTGTTGGTGAGAGTCGGAAACAAAGGCTGAATACTTCATTGAACAAAGGCGTCACTTCCCAGCCCCACATTAGTTCAGGCGTGTCAGATTCTGCATCATTTCTGAGCAATCGTGCCAGATTTATTGCATGCGATAACGAAGATCTGAATGCTATGTAAGGATATTGTTGTCTGACAGGAAATCCATGTCCCTGGCATGAGGCATAGGTTTCAAAACCATAAATGTTCATACTGATAACAAGAGCACGAATTTTAGGGTCAATGATATATGTTTTATTCATACATATCTCTGCTGACTGGACTTTGCAAGTCAGGCAGGTTAATTCATGCCTGACTCAAAGAGGTGAGCGGATGCCTGGATGATGTATTGAGATACAGGAAACCCCACCAGTGAAAAAACATCACTCTGACTAACGGAGGGTAACTAATGCTTCCGGGAAGTCTGTGGGGTAGTTATTTTATTTATTTCAATTAACCTCCCAAGGATTTCAATCTCATCAACAGCACAGGAATACCATCTGTTTGAGCCTGATATTATTTCTCTATCCCAGCGTTTAATTCTTTCACCGTTATTCTCAATGCAAATAATATAATTCTGTGGCGTCATTAATTTTTTAGTTTCCAGAAGACACTCTTCGAGTGACTTCAACTCTGTGGTGATGTCCTCACCTGTATTTTTGCGATAAAAGATGCGCCACAAAGATTTTTTTCGTTTGGCCGTCATATCAGTTTTCCCCTCTGTGCTAAAGACACCGCCAGTCTGCGGCTTCCGAATACCATGGAAAAGGTTTAACTGTCAGGAGGATGCCGGAAATTTATTTCGGGAGAGGAATATCTGGTTTTTTCTCGCCGCAGGCTCCCCCGGGTGACAGTGTGAGTGTTCAACTGTCATTCCCGGAGAACCCAATGAGCTGGAAAACCACACCAGAACAAAACGCCATCATCGAATGGCTGGGCAATCAGCTTGTGGTCAATGCGTTTGCAGGTACCGGTAAAACCACCACACTGGTGCAATTCGCTCAGGCGAACCCGGACAGCAAAATGTTGTACCTTGCCTACAACAGAGCCATCCGCGACGAAGCCGAACAAAAGTTTCCCTTTAATGTTGAGTGCAAAACCTCCCATCAACTGGCCTGGTCGCATTTCGGCCGACATTTCAGGCACCGGCTGACGGCAAATCTGCGTATTACCGATGTGGCCCGGAAACTGAATACCCGTCACTGGCCGCTGGCGCGTCTGGCGCTGACGGGGCTGAATGCGTTTCTCTGTAGTGCAGAGCCGGAACCCGGCATTATCCATCTGCCGGCTGAAGATGAGCGTCATGGCCTCTCTGCAGATAAAATTCTGGGGGCCGTACAGGTTCTCTGGTATGAGGTGAGTCGTACCGAATCTGATTTCCCGATCACGCATGATGTCTACCTGAAGCTTTTTCAGCTTTCAGGGCCGAATCTTGCCAGTCAATGGGACACCATTCTTTTTGATGAGGCCCAGGACGCCAATCCGGTCACCAGTGCCTTTGTCCTCAGTCAGCCCTGTCGGGTTGTGCTGGTTGGCGATCGCTACCAGCAGATTTATCGCTTTCGTGGCGCGGATAATGCGCTCAGTTCCCCCCTGCTGGAACAGGCTGATCGACTGTGGCTGACAACAAGCTTCCGGTTTGGCCCCGCGGTCGCACAAATGGCGAACGTGCTGCTGGCCATGTCCGGGGAGGAGATGAAAGTCACCGGCAGTGGTGAGGATGATGAAGTAATTATGCATCTGCCTGCTGACGTACCCCATTTCGCCGTTCTAAGCCGGACGGTCTCCGGTGTGATTGGTGCCGCGCTCTCCGCCAGCCTGCAGGAGAGAAAAGTCTTCTGGGTGGGCGGTATTGAAGGGTACAAGACGGAAGAGCTGGAGGATCTTTACTGGTTCTCTGCGGATATGCCTGAACGGATGCAGTCTCCCCGTCTCCGTCAGGATTACCAGGACTTTGAGGAGTATTGCTCCATTGCGAAGGCGACACAGGATGTGGAGATGAATCAGGCCATCCGGTTGCTTGATGAGTATTTCCCGCTGCCGCAAAAGCTGGCCATCATGCGCCGTCAGGTTGTGACGCATGAAAATGACGCGCAGGTCACGGTTTCCACCGCGCACCGCAGTAAGGGGCTGGAATGGGATGTCGTCGTACTGAATGAGGATTTTTGTGATATCACCGACCCGCTGCTCTCTGCAGAGGAGCGACAGGACGAAACCAATCTGCTGTATGTGGCCGTGACACGCGCCCGTAAGACCCTGGTGCTGAATGAGCTGATGCTGTGCCTGAAGGCAGGTGAAGAGCAGAAAGATGGCGGACAACCTGCAACGGATGATATGGAGAACGATGAGGGAGAAGCGGTTTTCCCATGCTAAATAAAATCAAAACGTTATTATCCCGTACGCCGGCTGTCACAGAGCCATCCGGCAAACTCCCTGTTTCGGTGCCGACAGGTTATTTCTCTCCGCTTATGGCTGAAGAACTGACCATCAGCGTATTACGCAAGGATGCCCTGCAGAAAATCAGGGAAAATAACGCTCTGTCGGGCGAAGTATACCAGCGACTTTATCTGGCTCCTGCGCACCACCTGCTTGAACGAACCCAGAATGTACCAGCGGCACCTGATGGCCGGTGGGCGTACGCAGGGGGATTTGGTGATTTAAGCCTGCGTTTTACTGCTTATGCCGTCAGGCTTGCCCGAGGGTATATGTTTCCACCAGGTGCGGCACCGGAAGAACAGGCTGCGCAGGGTGTTATCTGGCAGGCCGTTATTTTCTGGGCTGCGTTATGTTATCACCTGCCATTACTGGCCAGTATTGAAGGCGAAACCACCAGTGGCGCCAACTGGCAACCGGGCATATCTGTGCCGGATGTGCCTTATCGCTTCCGGTTTCGTCCTTCTCTCCCGAACGCACATGATGCTTCTGCTCTGGCGGCGCTGGCCGCCGGTCAACTGATGCCCGCCGAAGCGATAAACTGGCTTTCAGGTACCTCCGCAGCGTTGTTCAGTCTTGCCGGTGCATTCCGCAATGGTTCTCCAGATATGCCCCTTATCAGGACGTTGCTCGACCAGGCGGCAGAGAAGGTTGACTCGCCGGTACTCTGTAAGGTGACAGGTGAATCGTCTGTGGCCATTGCACCGCCAGAGTCGGTGACGCCGCAGGAGGGCGTATTGTCTGTTCAGACGGACGATAATTTATCCTCTTCTCCGGTGGAACTGGTCGCTTCGGAGCTGATGACGTCTCTCAACGATACCGATGGCGGGGACAGTCAGCCACCACTGGACGGGGTAAGTGCCATGGAACTGCCGGAAGAGCAGGATAACGGCAGCCCGGGCCAGGAGGATGCCGATATGCTGCTCAGCCTTTTTTCCGCAGTGGCGGGTGCAGAAGTCACGGAGGTTGCAGATGACGTTGATGTGAATACGCCTGCCACGGTAGCGCCGGATGAAATGGTGCCCGTCGGGAAAGACGTTCCTGATGAGCCTGCTGAGAGGGAAGATGCCCCCCGGCATAACGATACCGGTGCTGGCTGTCTGTTGCATGGCACAAAGGGAGTGCAGGGCTACCCGGTTAATGTCGGTGCCGATGCCCGACGATCGGGCGAGGATTTTCTCGCCTGGTTGTCTGACGGCATAGTGTCCGGCAGGATCACCGTCAATCAGCATGACTCACGGGTACATTCCGTTGCCGGCTTTATTTACCTTCTGGTGCCGGATATTTTCTTTCTTTTTCTGAAAGATACCGGAAGTGACAGTCACAGGGAGCAGGTTCAGACGTCGTTTGAAAAACTCCAGTTACATCGCGTTCGCAAAGGGGAGCGTTTTACCCGGGCAAAACTGTACTGCTCAGAAGATAAACAGGGGCGGTTCAGCAGGGTTAATGGTTATCTTATCAAAGCTGCCCGCCTGAAAGGCGTGAGACCTCAGGAGGACAGCAAACTCCTTTTCTTTCCATAGGGAATATACACACAGGGATCTCTACAGGGATCTGTTCTGGTTTTTTGGGAGAAGAATAAGATGCGTAATGAAATAACCTGGGATGAACTGCTTGAAGAATATTTTTTTGCTCACCGGCTGAGACCCGCGACTGAATGGAGCTACAGCAAGGTTGTCAGAGGGTTCAGGCGTTATTCTGGCGATACCCTGCCAGCGCAAATTACGCACCGTCAGGTGCTGGAGTGGCGGCGTTATCTGCTTCAGGAGAAGCAGCAGTCGGCGCAGACGTGGAACAACAAAATTGCACATCTGCGGGCGCTCTATAATTACGGGATGGAGCATGAAATCCTTCCCCCGGGGAAAAATCCCTTCAATAAAAGCAATGTCCAGCGGGATACCAGGAAGAAAAAAACACTTACGCGATCGCAGCTGATTCGTGTTTATCTGGTCATGCAGCAATTTGAAGAGGCTGAACGGGCAGGGCGCGGTATCAGAGGCGGGCGTAATGCGCTCTGGCCGGCGTGGTACTGGCTGACAGTTCTGGATGCATTCAGATATACGGGAATGCGGCTAAATCAACTGCTGCATATCCGGCTGGGTGACATCAATCTCAGCGAGGGATATCTGGATCTCTGCCTGGAGGGCAGTAAGACACACCGTGAATGGCGGGTTCCGATTGTCAGTGCGTTGAAGCCCGGGCTGCATCACCTGATGGAAAAATCAACAGCGCTGGGTGCGGGGAGTGAAGATTATCTGTTTGATGTGAACAGAATTTACCTTAACCGTCATGTGGAATGGGATGCAGCTAAGGTTCATCAGAAGATCCGATCATTTTTCCGGCGTCTGTCGAAAGAGTGTGGTTTTACCGTGTCGCCACACCGTTTTCGCCATACGCTGGCGACGGAACTGATGAAGTCGCCGGAACGAAATCTTCAGCTGGTGAAGGACCTTTTGGGGCACCGGAGCGTCAGTACAACTATGGAGTATGTGGAGCTGAAGATGGATATCGTTGGAAAAACACTCGAGGCTGAGCTGTCACTTCACACAGATGTTACAGGCGAAATAAATTTACACCTGTTGACACAAGCGTAGTTGTCCGGGATGATTAACGGTGATCGAGAAAGGGGAACCTGCGCCACAGGTTCCCCATCTTGAGGGACAAGTTCTGGATATATCAACCAGTGCAAACGCTCTTAAAAACACCGGAGGACATTCCGCATGACCGGACCCTGCATTTTCCGCCCGTTAAGGATCTCATCTCTTAACCAGCGTGCTTTGATGCAAATAAGTGGTGCCCGGACTCGGAATCGAACCAAGGACACGGGGATTTTCAATCCCCTGCTCTACCGACTGAGCTATCCGGGCAACGTGGCGTATTAAACTGGATTACCTTGATTTCGTCAATGGAAAATCTTCAGAGGATTGTTCATAAGCGTGTTTTTTCAGCAAAAAGTGGAGGTTTTGCTCAAAGAATAGTCTTTTTACCTCTACCAGAACCCTGCCACAGTGAAGAATTGAGTTCTGTTGAAAGACTTTCATATTATTTCTGGTGTTTGGTTTGATAACTGGGAGCCTTAGGGTTTATCAATGAAGTGTTGATAACCGATGGCTTGTTTTTGCTGGTTAACTAAAAGACAATTACCGTGTTAAATGGATGGGTATAGTCAAACTTTACTTTTTATTGAGGGGTTAATGATGGCAAGAGCACTGGCCTGCCTTGGCGACAAAACGAGTTATGGGGAAATCATTTCCGCCACAGCAACCTGGCTTGAAGGAAGTAAAGCAATAGCCCGTACGGGTGACAAGGCATCATGCAGCAAATGTAATGGATATTTTGAAATCCTTGCCTCCGCACAGGACTGGGCAGAAGAGGGAAAAGCCTGTGCTGCTACAGGTGACAGAGTGCGGTGCCGTTGCCCCGATCACTATGTTTATGGTTCAGCGACTCAATCGACCAGTACAGGTACTGTTCTCTGACCTCTCGTAATACCAGTCAATCGTCTGTACCGACGCAGCAGGCACAGGATTCCAGCGCCCGGAGCTGTATTAGCTTTCAGTGTGCCGGTGATGATGACCAGCTAATGGCTGGCTGTCGCTACACCCTAATGTTCCCGGACGGACGTTCTGAAACTGGCGTTACCGATGAGAACGGGATTACCGGATAGCATTATGCCGAATCGGCAGACGATATCAGTCTGCATATTCTTATGGACTGAGGAAAACGTATGTCAGACAACCGATGGAGCGGTGTACATGGCAAAAACTCCGGACTGATGTTGATAAAACATCTACTGGTGCAGTCTGCCAGGCCGGGAGCCAGGGCTGGTCAGTGAACGGAAGGCGAAAGCTCTATGCGGGAGATAAAACTTCACCCTGCCTGAGATGTGGTAAGCCCGGTGTCATTGTTTCAGGTGATCCCCGGCAGACCAACCCACAGGGGAGATCGGTGGTTGTCTGTGGTTCACCAGTACGGTGCTGATATGCAGAAGGAACGAACTATGTCATTGCGGCAGGAAATCCGTTAACAGCAAAAATTGTCAGTGCGCAGAGCCAATCTGTACAGCAACTTTCTTCTCGTAACACACTTCGCTTTCAGTGTGCTGATGATAATGGCAGGCTGATGATCGATTGTCGGTATGTTCTGATGTTCCCAGATGGTCACACAGAAACGGGGAGCACGGATAACGAGGGGATGACAGAATGGCATTCTGCTGAATCCGCTGAAAATATTAACCTGCATATATTAATGGATTAAGACTCTGTCCCAAAAGGCGTCATCGTATAATGCATCCCGGTCATATCTGAGGGCAAAGTATGGCAGGCGGTAAAGGGCAGATTAGCGATGAACTCCGGGACAAAATCGCTCCGCTTATCCCGGAACACAAAACCCGCCACCCTCCGGGTACGCGCCGAAAACGTGTTGATAATCGGGCCGCAATGAACGCCATTTTCTTCGTCCCCAGAACAGCCTGTCAGTGGAATGCACTCAATACCACAGGGATAGGTTCATCAGGCTCTGCGCACCGGCGCTTCCGGGAACGGAGAGACGCAGGTGTCTTCGGGCGTTTCTGGCAGAACGGATTACTGGCCTGTGAACACCCGGACGGCACGGACTGCTCATGGTTGTCGGTGGATGGCGGTATGACAACATCACCGCTGCCCAGGACAAAAAAACAGGACGCAACACCACGGACACAGGGACACAGGGACACAGGGCGTAAAGCCCAGTCTGATGACAGATACCGGAGGGCTTCCTCTGCCACGGGTCGTCGCAGCAGCAGACAGGCATGACATCAAACTGGTGGCGGACACACCCGGTGCTCTTCAGACGGGATGCCCGGGGCAAAAACCCAGACTCTGCCCGGACAAAGGCGACGGAGCGCCCGGGCAAAACAGACCGGTTGTGCCGTCGTGACGAGCCTTATATCCCGCCCCGTAAAGAGGAATGAGATGCCAGCAAAACCACGAGCTTCAGAACCCGTCGCCGGGCTGTCGGGAGGACGCACAGCCGGATGAACCGGTTTCGCCGGCCCCTGACCCGACGGGAAAAGACGTCTGAGAATGACGGAGCCCTGTTGCATTTTTCGGTCTTGACGCAGATTTATTGATAATGATGAAGAGTAAGATACCAACCGATGATCTTATCGTGCATTTCCTCTGACTTCGAAAAGCAAATTGTTCTGCGGGTCAGTCGTTTGATATGTGTGCGAAGATTAAGATTATGTCGTTCTGTCCGTTGGGTATATTTCTTGCTCACCACGTGGCCTGTTGCACTTAACAGAACTTTATAAACCGGCCAGGCATCTGTCATATAAAAGGCAAGGTTAAATTTGCTTAACAGGGCCAGCAATCGTCGCAGGGTCGGGGCATTTCTCGGGCCGAAGACGTGGGCCAGAGCACGTTTGCGGATACGGTCATAAGCATAGAACAACCACCGGGGATTGCTTTTACACCGCACGTAAGACCATTGTTCGCCGGCTTCACAGCAGATAACAACCTCCGTTTCGGGGTCGATATTCTCAGCTACCTGCTTTGGGGAAATTTTTTTACGTGCCGCAGAACCGTATTGAGACTGATACCGAGAACCCGTGCGGTATCGCGACATCCGTAACCATTCATGGCCATATTAACAATGGTCTGGTGTGTGTCTGGTTTGGCACCGGAGTAGCTAAAGTTGAGCAGAAAGGTCTTTGAACAATGCTTGCAGATGTAACGTTGGGCACCGGATGCTGAATGTCCGTTACATCGTACAGCATGAGTTTCATTGCACTGAGGGCAGACGACATCAACTTTAGCCATATGTTACATCCAAAGCGCAAAGCATACGTTATCAGCAAGTCTGCGTCACGACCGTTTATCTTACTAACCTACATGCGAGTTGAGTCGGAACAATGTGTATAGTGGCACACTAAACCTGTCCACCTGAACAGGGGTGATATCATCGCCTCATAGTTAAAAACAGGTGACATTATGACCGGACGTAACAGACGCAATTTTAGCCCCGGATTTCGCCGCGAAGCTGCCCGGCTTGTTCTTGATCAGAACGACACCGCCGCTGCTGTTGCCACGGCAATGAATGTCGGTAAATCCACGATGGATAAGTGGGTTCGGCAGTTGAAAGAAGAACGAGCGGGAAAATCCCCTACAGCTTCACCCATGACACCTGAGAAAATTGAAATACGCGAACTTAAGAAAAGACTTCAACGCATTGAAATGGAAAGAGATATATTAAAAAAGGCTACCGCGCTCCTGATGTCAGACTCCCTGAACAGTTCTCATTAATTGAGAAACTCAGAGTGCGGTTTCCTGTTGCCGTTGTGTGCAATGTGTTTGGGGTTCATCGCAGCAGTTATAAATACTGGCGGCAGCCAGAGAAACCTGACTCTGCACGGGTGACGCGACTCAGCCTTATACGTGAAAGCTGTCGCGGGAGTAATGGTTTCGCAGGCGCACGAAATATTGCTGCGATGGTTACCACCAAAGGCGTAAAACTGAGCCGCTGGCGGGCAACAACACTGATGAAAGAACGCCATCTCATCAGTTGCCAGCAACCAGGTCACCAATATAAGAAGGCATCCAGGGAACACGTTGAGCTCCCCAATTATCTGGAGCGGCAGTTTGCTGTAACAGAGCCTAATCAGGTGTGGTGGGGCGACGTAACGTTTATCCGGGCAGGGAAACGCCGGGCTTATTTAGCCGTTGTGCCTGATTTGTTTTCCCGTAAACCGGTTGGCTGGGCGATGTCATTTTTCCCGGACTCTGCGCTGGCAGCAAAAGCGCTGTCCATGGCCCGGGAAGCGCGAGGAACCCCCACTAATTTGCTGTATCACTCAGATCAGGGTAGCCACTATACCAGCAGGAAATTCAGTCCGTTACTGTGGCGATATCCAATAAAACAAAACCTGATTCGCCGGGGGAATTGTTGGGATAACAGTCCAGTGGAGCGATTCTTCAGGAGCCTGAAAACGGAGTGGATACCGAATAATGGATACGCTAATTTTAGCGAAGCCAGCACAGCGATAACGAATTACATAACAGGATATTACAGCCAGTTCAGACCTCATCAATACAATGGTGGCTTGACGCCGAATGAATCAGAGCGACTGTTCTGGGAAAACTCTGAAGCCGTGGACAGTTTTGTTTGACGACTACAGTGCTGCTGAGGCACTAATCGTAAGCGTAAATCATTTCTATAATGGCGTGGAAGACAGGGGATTCTGGTAATGCGAAGAAATAAAAGCGAAAAATGTGAGTGTTTCAGGTGGTACGGATAGTGAAGGCCCCCGTATAAAGGGGGGAAAGCGTATGCTGTAAGTTTTTCCCATCAAGAGAAGTGGATTTATCCACTCTATTTCCCGTATCGAAACCAAATTAATATACTGTATAATAAGGGAAAATTACAATTCCCCGCTTCCCCACACTTTTGCATGATTATGAATAACCAGAAAAGAGAGAAACCGTAACTGGAGAGAAGATACAGGCACTCCGGAAGGTATTGATGTGTTTAAAAGCAACAAACATCGTCGAAAATGACGAAAAATCCAGCAAAAAAATAACATGTTGCAACGACCAGAAATCTACCGTAGCCAGAAAAGGAAAAAGCCCCGCTTTGCAGCGAGGTCTTATGAATAATGAATACTGGTTGCAACCTTGTCTTTCTTTAAAGAACACAAGGATGTTCAATCCCCTACACTACCGGCTGAACTATCCGGGCAACGGGGCGCGTTAAACCGCAAAGGTGGTCTGGCCGTCAACGCCTTTGTCATAAAAATTATCCAGATATTCTCTGACTGGCTGCTTTTTATGCGCAGAGGATAAATTCTGTTCAGGCCAGGGTGCCGTTTTACGGCTCAGTGTGATGCTCAGTACATCTGCTGCCACTGCTCGAGCGGTTTCCTCTTCCTGTACGTTTCACTTTACCAGAAGACGGCTCAGGCACCCTTCCAGAATCAATTCCATCTGATGAGTAATCAGCGTGGGGCTATCCGTTTCAAGCCGCGTGATTAAGTCGTAGATGTATTGCCACGAAGTGCGCTTTTTGACGTTCTGCCAGCTGGTGGACAGGGTGCTCCGACTGCGAGAAAAAGTTACAGGTGGCAATAAACAAACAGCCCGGATAGCGATGATTGCGTACGGCCTTTTCTAGCACCTGATAGCGGACCAGCAGTTTCTCTCCAATGCTTAACGTTTCGTTGAGCAGCAGCGTGTTCCGCCAGCGATCAATCTGCTCACTGTGATAGTGCAGCGCGTCATACAGTAACGCTTCACGGTCGGGTCAGTGGCGCTGCAAATCTGCTTTCTGGCAGGCAAGTGCATCGGCCATCATGGTAAACGAGCTGGCCAGGCCATTTTGTTCGGGTACGTTGAGTACTTGCTTAAGTACCTTTTCACGTTGCAAGTCACTCTCCTCCTGAATGGATTTCTGTCGGCAATTCTTTCCCGGTGTCGTTTAACGTGCCAGTTTCTGCAAATGTTGCTCAAAAGCATCGCCATCCATGAAACCGCTAACACGAGAGTGTGGAATCTCTTTCCCATTGGCATCAAAGAAGATCAGCGTGGGTAGGCCCAGTACATTGAGCTGGTCGAGTAATGCGCGGTCCTGCACTGTATTTTTACTGACGTCTGCCTGGAGCCGCTGGGTATCTTGCAGCGCGGCCTGCACGCCAGGCTGGCTAAACGTATACTTTTCAAACTCTTTGCAGGCAACACACCAGTTGGCATAAAGATCGAGCAGGGTAATGCGGCCATGGCTGTTTTGCCGAATCTCGTTAAGTGCAGCAATGTCGCTGACTGGCTGAAAGTTGAGGTGAGCAACCTTCTCTGTAGACGTGGTTACGGCGAAAGCCCAGTCCTGTAAAGGACGCACGGCAACCACTGCCGCGGTCAGCATCACAATTTGTGCAAGCCGCAGCCAGCCATTGGTCGATCTCAGACTGATAAAAGCCCAGATAAAAAAAACCACACCCAGCAGGCTCCACAGGCGCAATCCCCACAGATCGCCAACGATTCGCGCTATCAGGAAAACGGGCAGGGCAAGGATAACAAAGCCGAAACCTTCTTTGACGGTATGCATCCAGGCGCCGCTTTTCGGGAGCAGGCGATGGCCGAATAGCGTCACGGCAATTAGTGGCAGGCCCATCCCAAGCGCATACAAGTACAGGGTGCCGGCTCCGGCCAGCAGATTGCCACTTTGAGCGATATACAACAGGATAGCACTGAGCGGTGCCGTCGTGCAGGGCGAGCAAATCAGACCAGCCAGCGCACCCATCATCATCACGCCCGTGAGCGAGCCGCCCTGCTGGCGGTTACTCCATAGCGTCAATCTGGTTTGCAGCGAAGAGGGCAGTTGCAGAGAGAACAGGCCAAACATCGACAGAGCAAGCAGGATAAAAAGGAGTGACAGAACGATCAGAACGCCGGGGGACTGCAGGGCTGCCTGAAATCGCAATCCGGCGGCGGCAATCAGCACCCCCATGGACGTATAAGTCAGAGCCATGCCCTGCACATAGCTCATTGACAGCGCAAGCAGACGGCCCGGAGAGTAACGGCGTTGATGACCAAGAATAATACCGGAAATCAGAGGGTACATTGGTAAAACACAGGGGGTAAAGGCCACGCCGATGCCGATGAGCAATGCCCACAGGGGGGAGAACGGTAGCCTGTTTGATACCTCAGGGATAACGGTTTCTGCCATTGAGTCCGTCTGCGGCGTGACAATGGCTGCGGCACTGTTGCCGACTACTTCATTGAGCGGCAATGTACGGGTTTCAGGTGGATAACAAAAACCGCTGGCGGCGCATCCCTGCCAGGTGACCGTTACGCTTGAGCCTTTCGCCGCCTGAAGCAGTGTGAAAGGCAGCGTAAGGTTTTCGGAATAGATTTCCGTTTTGCCATAAAATTCATCTTCGTGCGTTTTACCTGTCGGCAGCGTCCAGGGCGCAAGCAGTGCCTCTTTTGCAACAATCCTGAACTGCTGACGATAGAGATAATATCCCGGCTTAACGTGCCAGGTGAGTGTAAGCTTACTGTTTTGCTGGTTGAAATCGAAAGCGAAAGCCTGGCTGGCGGTAACAAACTGATTGCCGCCGGGTTGCCCAAAAATTGAGGCACCTGCGCAAGGGCTTAACAGGCTGGACATCAATAAAAAAAGGGATAATGTCAGGTATCTGGCCATAGCGGGTAACCGCATTCTCCATATTAAACTGCTTGAATCGGGGTAAGTGCTGACGGCCTGCCCGGCAGGCTGTCTTCCGGTTGCGCAATATACCACGGTGCGACGGCTGGTGCGTTTCAGGATGTAGCAGCAGTGGCGGAAGTTCTCCGTCCCTGCTGCTACAGAAACAGATTACCAAACAGAAACCCAAAGGCGACCGACAGGGCAATTGCCAGTATGCCTGGTACGATAAATGAGTGATTGAAGACAAATTTACCAATTCGGGTGGAGCCGGTGTCGTCCATTTCCACCGCCGCAAGCAGAGTGGGATAAGTTGGCAGCACAAACAGGGCGGAAACCGCCGCAAAAGACGCCAGCACCGTTACGGGGGAGACGCCCAGCATCAGCGCAGCTGGCATCAGTGCCTGCGTGGTCGCCGCCTGAGAATAGAGCAGCGTGGAGGCAAAAAACAGAATGACCGCCAGCATCCAAGGAAAGCTTTGCAGCAGCTCACCGGCAACCTGCTGTATATCGTTGATGTGAGCCTTAACAAAGGTGTCTCCAAGCCAGGCCACACCCATGACGCAGATACAGGCGCTCATGCCGGATTTAAAGGTGCTGGCAGAGAGAATTTTTGCCGTGTCGACTTTGCAGGTCAGGCAAATAAGCGCGGCGGTGGTCAGCATAAAGATTACAATGGCTTCATTGCGTGGTAAGACCGGGTTAGCAATCAGTCCAACATTTTTACTGATCGCGGTGGCATAGAGCACCACTGCGGCAATTCCTGACAGAAAAAGCAACACCGCCTGTTTTGCTCCGGGAGCAATTTGCGCATCCTGTGGACCGCGCAGGACGGTTCTCCCTTCCGCCAGCCGTTGCTGATAAACCGTATCGTCTTTCAGCTCACAACCCAGAAAGTTGGTCACCAGCGCCGCCAGGAAAATCGCCACCATCGTTGAGGAGATAGCGACTGCCAGCAGGACCAGATAGCCGATGCCCTTTGGCTCCAGTATCCCTGAAAGAAAGACCACCGCAGCAGAAATGGGGGATGCCGTGATGGCAATCTGTGAAGCGACAACCGCAATGGAAAGAGGGCGGGAAGGGCGCACACCCTGTTCTTTAGCAACCTCGGCAATCACAGGTAGCGTGGAGAACGCGGTATGACCGGTTCCGGCGAACAGGGTCATCATATAAGTAACCAGGGGTGCAAGAAAAGTGATGTGGCGGGGATGTCGGCGCAGCAGCCGTTCCGCCATGCTGACCAGATAATTCATGCCGCCTGCGACCTGCATCGCCGCAATCGCAGCGATGACGGCCATGATAATTTCAATGACATCAAAAGGAATGCTTCCGGGTTTTATCTGGAAGCCCAGCGTGAGCACCAGCGTGCCGAGCCCACCGGCGAACCCAATACCAATGCCACCCAGTCTGGCACCCAGATAGATCGCTGCCAGCACCACAAGTAATTGCAGTACAACCATAGTGCTTCTCCCTGATTTTATTTGCTAATTAACCGTTAAAAATATGTGTTTATGATCAATAAAAAAGGCACGTTGTTCAGAGAACATCCGTGCCTCAGTGGCTTAATCTGTTAAATTATTCATCTTCATCTGTGTAGCCCCTGGCTTTATAAGCTGGGAACATCAGATTATGGGGGGAGAATATATCATCCAGTTCGGCTTCCGTGATCAGCCCTCGTCCCAGCACCACTTCGCACAGGTTTTTGCCTTTATTCAGCACTTCATCATATGCCTGAATAATAGTGTTAGCGATGTTACACGGCAGCGTTTTTAACTCTTTATTAGCCATTGCGGTTGCCTGCTTAACCATGACCATACCGCAGACAAATTCAGGAATATCACTGATTTTACTGTTACTGATCGAGAAATTTCCAATCGCACGCAGAGTATGAACACCGTAGTAGGCATCCGCGGGGACTTCACAGTGCCTAACAGATCTTCTTCGATACGAATGTCATTAGCCATGGGAACCTTCTTATTAATGCCCTTTATCATTTGCAGCGTTTGTGGGTGGGAGGGCGATCGCAAACAAAACGAACATAAGCCACCAGGGGCGACATTCTATTCATTTTAGGTTTCAGGAACATGATTATATTCATCAAAAACGTGAAGAGATTGACGTCGATCGGCCTTGCTACACATTACGCGTCTTCACTGCCAGCACACGATACTACTCCGGTTTGGCCGCATGAATTTTCGTTGAGCGGTTGAAAAACCGCAGTGGCGGGCCTATCTCTGTTAAATGCGATGAGGATGACTTTTTGGCCATCATGCTTTCAGCGGGGTGGCGATCACTGACAGGAGATTACGGTGCGCTTGATACCGTTTATAGTGATTTTTATTCTGGCGTGGCTTGAAATCACGATTTTTATTGAGATTGCTCATGTACTGGGCGTTCTGGCGACGATGTTACTGGTGATAGTCAGCTCCTGCGCAGGCATTTCGCTGGTGAAGCAGCAGGGCATAAAGAATTTTATGTTATTGCAACAGAAGCTGGCGGCGGGAGAAAGCCCGGCGGCTGAAATGGTTAAAAGCGTGTCTTTAATTCTGGCGGGCATTTTACTTCTGCTGCCGGGTTTTTTTACCGATGCGGTGGGGCTGTTGTTACTGCTACCGTCGGTCCAAAAGCATCTGACGCTGAAGTTGATGCCCCATCTGCGCATGTGGCGCAGTAGCCAGGCGGACAAGGGGTTTACCGTCGATGGCGAATATGGGCGTAAAGATGTAAAACAGATTGAGCATGACCACCACCGTGATGATCGGTAGAGCGATAAAAGGCGGGATTTTCCGCCTTTTTCGTTTTGATGTGCGCCTGTGCTCAATATTTATGCATTTGTGACGCAGAAGAAAAAATTTTTATTTTTTGCCCTTGAAATCTTCCGTTGCTGTCCCTATCTCTTTCGTCACGAAACCGTGTCAGCCTGGCCCGGTTTTCATCCTTAAAACGACAGAACTGGATTTCTCAAAGGAGAGCTATCAATGAAAATTCGTCCGCTTCATGACCGTGTAATTGTTAAGCGCAAAGAAGTTGAATCTAAATCAGCGGGTGGCATTGTTTTGACCGGCTCCGCAGCAGGCAAATCAACGCGTGCCGAAGTGCTGGCTGTAGGTAACGGCCGCATCCTTGAAAGTGGTGAAGTGAAACCACTGGACGTGAAAGTTGGTGACGTGGTGATTTTCAACGAAGGTTACGGTGCAAAAACTGAAAAAATCGACAACCAGGAAGTGCTGATCATTTCTGAAAGCGACATTCTGGCAATTGTTGAAGCCTGATTTCCACCTAAATCATTGAACGAAAAGAACTAAGGGATATTTATAATGGCAGCTAAAGACGTAAAATTCGGTAATGATGCACGCGTAAAAATGTTGCGTGGCGTGAACGTACTGGCAGACGCGGTAAAAGTCACTCTCGGCCCGAAAGGCCGTAACGTGGTGCTGGATAAATCTTTCGGTGCACCAACTATCACTAAGGACGGTGTTTCCGTTGCGCGTGAAATCGAGCTGGAAGATAAGTTCGAAAATATGGGCGCACAGATGGTTAAAGAAGTTGCCTCCAAAGCTAACGATGCCGCTGGTGATGGCACCACCACGGCAACCGTTCTGGCACAGTCAATCGTTAATGAAGGTCTGAAAGCAGTTGTTGCGGGCATGAACCCAATGGACCTGAAGCGCGGCATCGACAAAGCAGTCATTGCTGCGGTTGCAGAACTGAAAAAACTGTCTGTTCCTTGCTCTGATTCTAAAGCAATCGCTCAGGTTGGTACGATTTCCGCTAACTCTGATGAGAGCGTGGGTACCCTGATTGCGCAGGCAATGGAAAAAGTTGGCAAAGAAGGTGTTATTACCGTTGAAGAAGGTACCGGCCTGCAGGATGAGCTGGACGTGGTTGAAGGTATGCAGTTCGACCGTGGCTATCTGTCTCCTTACTTTATTAACAAGCCTGAAACTGGCGCGGTTGAACTGGAAAACCCGTTCATCCTGCTGGCTGACAAGAAAATCTCTAACATCCGTGAAATGCTGCCGGTGCTGGAAGCCGTGGCAAAAGCAGGTAAGCCACTGCTGATCATCGCAGAAGATGTTGAAGGTGAAGCGCTGGCTACGCTGGTGGTGAACACCATGCGCGGCATTGTGAAAGTGGCTGCGGTGAAAGCGCCAGGCTTTGGCGATCGTCGTAAAGCGATGCTGCAGGATATCGCAGTGCTGACCGGTGGTACGGTTATTTCTGAAGAAATCGGTATGGAACTGGAAAAAGCGACGCTGGAAGACTTGGGCCAGGCCAAACGAGTTGTCATTAACAAAGACACCACCACCATTATCGATGGTGTGGGTGAAGAGGCCACCATCTCTGGTCGCGTCACTCAGATCCGCCAGCAGATTGAAGAAGCGACCTCTGACTACGATCGTGAAAAACTACAGGAGCGCGTAGCGAAACTGGCAGGCGGCGTGGCCGTGCTGAAAGTGGGTGCAGCAACTGAAGTTGAAATGAAAGAGAAGAAAGCGCGCGTTGAAGATGCCCTGCACGCGACTCGTGCTGCGGTTGAAGAAGGCGTGGTTGCCGGTGGTGGCGTTGCACTAGTGCGCGTGGCTTCCGTGCTGGCAGGCCTGACCGGTCAGAACGAAGATCAGAACGTTGGTATCAAAGTGGCACTGCGTGCGATGGAAGCGCCTCTGCGCCAAATCGTCTCCAACGCCGGTGAAGAGCCTTCCGTTGTGGCTAACAATGTTAAGGCGGGCGAAGGTAACTACGGTTATAACGCACAGACCGAAGAATACGGCAACATGATTGATTTCGGTATTCTGGACCCAACTAAAGTGACGCGTTCTGCTCTGCAGTATGCGGCTTCCGTTGCTGGCCTGATGATCACCACCGAATGTATGGTGACTGAACTGCCTAAAGGTGATGCACCAGACTTAGGTGCTGCCGGTGGTATGGGCGGCATGGGTGGTATGGGCGGCATGGGCGGCATGATGTAATCACATCACCTTTGTAAAAAGAAACCCTCTGTCATTGACAGGGGGTTTTTCTTTTTTAGGGGAAAGAGTATAAGTAAGGGCGCAACAACCAGGCGTAACAACACCTTATCAACAGGCTGGCAATAAATACTTATGTTAAGATCGGTATGTCCGGTGTGATTGTGCTGCTGATAATAATGGGGATAAAAATGCGGATTAATATTTTGCTGGGATTCTCTGTGGCGGCCATGCTTCTGGCGGGCTGTAGCAGTTCAAAGACGCTCAGTTCTGCCGGAGAAGGCGTTACATTCACGGATAAACAACCCGCGACTCACTGTCAGTTACTTGGCAACGTTACAGGCTCGCAAAGTAACTGGCTGAGTGGAGCTGGTGGCGGTGAAAGCAGCTCTCTGCGCGGTGCGGCGAACGATTTGCGCAATCGTGCTGCAGCGATGGGAGGCAATGTGATTTATGGTGTAACCAGCCCAACCCAGACAATCTGGTCAAGCTTCGCGCCACTGGACAGCGAGATGACCGGCCAGGTTTATCAATGCCCGTGATAAACCTGCTGGCATAGATAAAAAGCCACCTTTTATTTAAGATGGCTTTTTTATTGCGTGGCACAGGGAATAATAATGGCCTGGAAATTAATCCATTGCAGTCCTTCATGCTTATCTGCAGAAAAAACCGCTCCTGGATGTGTCAGTAAAAACCATCTTGAAAGAAAAGGGCTTTTATTGCACTCCATATCGGGGTATTGACAACCTTAGAAACACGTCGCTCCCTGTGTTGTCAGGTTTAAATCAAAAGACAACAAAGCCGCGGCAAAATATCTTAATGTTCCTGCCTTCAGGCCACATTTTTCAGTGAATAATAAAGTCAGACACGCAAAAGCAGGCGTCCCTTACCGTCTTCCCACGATGTTTTATTTAACGATTTAAACCTGGCGCAGTTGCAAATCGAGCGGCGTTTTACTCGGTTCTCCACCAATCTCTCGTGCCAACCGCGGTACCAGATAGCCAGAAACCTGGCTCAGAAGTTCACGCACAATTGTACGCGCATCATTATCCGATACCCAAAAATGCGCGGCCCCCTGAACTTTGTCCAGCACATGCAGATAATAAGGCAGCACGCCCGCATCAAACAGCGTATTACTCAAAGCGGCCAATGTCGCGGCACTGTCGTTGATACCGCGCAGTAGCACGCTCTGGTTTAACAGCGTCACGCCAGCCTGTTTTAACTGCTGTAGTGCCCGGCACAGTTCGTCACCAATTTCCTGCGCGTGATTGATATGCGTGACCAACAGAATCTGTAAAGGTGATGTCGCCAGCCTGCCGCACAGTGCAGGGGTGATGCGGCTGGGAATAACTACCGGCAATCTGCTGTGAATACGCATACGTTTGATATGAGGGATCTGCTCCAGTTCGGTAATCAACCAGTCCAGCTCATTATCTTTTGCCATCAGCGGGTCGCCACCGGAAAAAATAATCTCATCCAGTTCTGGCTGCTGTCGGATATACTCCAGAGCCTGTTGCCAGTTACGTTTGTTGCCCTGATTTTCCGCATAAGGAAAATGGCGGCGAAAGCAGTAGCGGCAATTGACGGCACAGCCGCCTTTGACCAGCAGCAACGCACGATTACGATATTTATGTAACAGACCCGGCACGACGCTGTGCTGCTCATCAAGCGGATCGGTGCTGTAACCCGGCGTATCAATGAATTCTTCCTGCGCTGTGATCACCTGCAGCAGCAGTGGGTCTTGTGGGTCGCCTTTTTTCATCCGGGCGGCGAAGGCACGAGGAACGCGTAAGGCGAAAAGACGGCGTGCATCAACGCCCATCGCCAGCGCAGGATGTGAATCAAGGCCTAACAGGTGCAATAATTCATTAGGATCGGTGATTACATCTGCAAGTTGATGCAACCATTCTTCTCGCGAAGGGATATTTAGGGTTACAATGTCTGCCATTTTTTTTGGCTAAGTACCAGTATTAAATTGTAGAGGGCCTTTATGGCGACTTATTCTAGCAACGATTTCCGTCCCGGTCTTAAAATCATGTTCGAAGGCGAACCTTATGCCGTTGAATCAAGTGAGTTCGTCAAGCCGGGCAAAGGCCAGGCATTTGCCCGCGTGAAAATGCGCCGTCTGCTGACTGGCACCCGCGTAGAGAAAACCTTTAAATCCACTGATTCAGCAGAAGGTGCTGACGTGGTGGATACCAATCTGAACTACCTCTACAACGACGGTGAGTTCTATCACTTTATGCATCCTGAAACGTTTGAGCAGCACCCGGTGGAAGAAAAAACTGTGGGTGATGCGGCAAAATGGCTTCTGGATAATGCAGAGTGCATCGTGACGTTATGGAACGGCAAGCCTATCCAGGTTCTGCCACCGAATTTTGTTGAGCTGGAAGTGGTTGACACCGATCCGGGCCTGAAAGGCGATACGGCGGGTACGGGCGGTAAGCCAGCCACGCTGTCTACCGGTGCAGTTGTTAAAGTGCCTTTGTTCGTGCAGATTGGCGAAGTGATCAAAGTGGATACGCGCTCTGCTGAGTATGTTTCTCGCGTAAAATAAGCGAATCACCGGGCCTGTTATCAGGCCCTTTTTTTGCGGATGTGATGCTGACCAGATGATGAACCGGATAATATTTATTGCTGTGGCGCTGTTAATGACCTGTGCATTAAGCAGCTGTAACACGTTTCATGGTTTTGGCGAGGATGTCCAGCACCTCAGTGTGATTTCTCAAGCAGCCAGTTAAGCCAGTCTGAAACATGTCTTTTACCGTGCGTGGCACGGGTGCCTGACGGAATTACAGCCATGCTTTAGTGGCGGTATCTTGCTTCTGGTTAAAAGGACATTGTTATGTTGAAGAAAAGTATTTTTGCTCTGCTTTCTGTACTGGTACTTTCATAGGCGCTCACCGCCTGCAATACCACGTGTGGCGTAGGTGAAGAAGATGTATCAGCGGGTGGTAAAGCCATTCAGCGCAGCGCATAGTAATAAAAGTCGGCGCTACAGGCACCGACTTTTATTACTAACGGAAGACCACGTCCTGAAGGTGTTTTGGTTATCTTTGATTTTGGTCATCCAATGCAGATCAGAACTGTTGGTATACTGCAGCGTGCAGATAACGCTGCGTCTTTTAGTGCGACCCAATGAAAACCACGCTCCAGGGACGTGATCCAAGAAAAATGCTGCCTTACCCTGATGGTTTTATGACAAGAAAGGTCAGATCGTCAGTGAATTAATTCAAGGGCTTTCAATCAATCCATGTGAATCAAAGAAAAGCACCTTGTGTGAAGGGGGCTTTTACTGCTGTTTTACCCAAATCAATTTCGTCACATCAAATCCGGCCTGGCGTGCCTGGCTTAAGAATGCTTCCTTAGTATGTTCAGGGAGCTGCGGTGATCGCGACAGGATCCACAAATAGCTACGGTTGGGACCACAAACCAGCGCATGTTGATAATCTTTATCCAACGCAATCACATTGTAGCCGCCATAGAAAGGGCCAAAGAAAGAAACTTTAAGGGAGGCACGACTGGGCGATGCGGTGAAGTAAGCTTTACCAACACTTTCCTGCCAACGCTGTTTTTTAACGTTATATCCCCGGTTAACCACCTTCAAACCATCATCGTCCCGCTTGCTGTAGGTTGCAGTCACCTGTTCCAGACCGCGTTCAAAACTGTGGTCCAGCCGGGCGATTTCATACCAACTGCCCAGGTAAAGATCTGCATTGAATCCTTCAACAGGAGTTACTCCTTCAGGTGGTGTAGTGCTACAGGCAACGGAGAGAAGGGCGCCAGCACCAGCTGCCAGCATTTTCCACAGAGACATAAGCTCTTCCTTTATCATCAAAACAGCCTGAGTATAGGCGTTTTTCATGTGGGCGGCAGCATGCCGCCTGATATTTACAGGGTAAGCACGCCAATTATGGTGACCACGCTGAGAATGGCTGCCGGGCCGTAAAACACCCATTTTGCTGCCGGAACGTGGATTTTAAGATCGTGCATGGCGTGATGAAGACGGTGAAAGGCGCACCACAGGGGCAGCACAATGGACAGAAAAATCAGTCCGCGGCCAGCCCAGGTTTGGGCAAAACTAAGAATGCGCTCATAGCTCAGGGAGGATTGCCCGAAGCTAAGGGGCAACATTACGCCTGTCACCAACACCAGCACCGGCGAGACAATGGCTGCCCACATGCCGCCAGCACCAAACAGCCCCCAGAACAAAGGTTCATCGGAACGCGCAGCATTGACTTTCATAGTGTCTCCGGTAGAAAAGTGGCGACCAGCACGGTCATGCTGACCACAATCGTGACCAGCCACAGGGCTTTGATTACGGGTTGCGGTGATAACTTTTTATCACCAATAATAATCACCGATGCTTTCGGGGCCAGTTCAAACCACGTCTTGCTATGCAATAAGGCCGCTGCCAGCGTGATGATATTGAGCAGCAATATTACCGGATGCTGCAAAAAGGTGACGAATTCTTGCCAGCTTTCTGCGCTGTGTTTGAGCGCAAACAGGCCGCCGATCAGCTCAAGGCTGAACCAGAGCGCCGGGATGGCGGTGCCTTCGCGCAGCATATAAAACCGATAAAATTTTGACTTTTGCCACCAGTTGGCGGTCATCGGGGGATGATAAGCATTGCGTTTTGTGGCCATCAATTCGCTCCTTATCGCGGTCTGAGGGTGGCAATCATAAAGTCTTTAGCGCTTTCCACCTTGCTCTGCTGGATAGCGGCTGCCGGGTCGACATGCTTTGGGCACACTTCTGAACAGTAACCAACAAAGGTACACGGCCAGACACCATCGTCGCTGTTAAGTAACGGCATGCGTTCACGCTTGCCGTCGTCACGGCTGTCAAGGCTATAGCGGTGCGCAAGCGTGATCACCGCGGGGCCGATAAATTCCGGGTTCAGTCCAAATTGAGGACAGGCCGAATAGCACAGTCCACAGTTAATGCAGCTGGCGAACTGGTGATATTTCGCCATCTGTGCGGGCGTCTGCTTGCCCGCACCACGTTTGGCTTCCCGAGTGCTGCCGATGATGTAAGGCTTAATCGCTTCAAGGTTCTCGATAAAGCGGCTCATATCGACAATCAAATCGCGTTCGACGGGAAAATGCGCCAGCGGTTCAACGCGCATCCCTTTTGGGTAATGACGCAAAAACGTTTTACAGGCCAGTTTTGGCACGTTATCAACCATCATGCCGCAGGAGCCACAAATCGCCATCCTGCATGACCAGCGGTACGAGAGATCGTAAGCAAGGTGATCTTTGATGTAGCCCAGTGCGTCCAGCAGGGACGTTTGTTCATCCCAGGGAACGTCAAAAAACGCGCTGTGCGGCTTCTTGTCCGTTTCCGGGTTGTAGCGCTGGATCTCAATTTTACAGCGAGGTAGCTCAGACATGCTGACCGCTCTCCTTACTTTCGGCTTCGGCACCGTAAACACGTTTTGCCGGAGGCAGGCGAGTTATTTTGACCTCGTCCCAGGCAATGGTGGGTGCGCCCTGGTGATTAAAGAAACTGAGGGAATGCTTTAGGAAGTGGGTGTCGTCGCGCTGGGTGCAGCCTTCATCAAGCCGCTGATGCGCTCCCCTGGACTCTTTGCGCTGAAAGGCTGAGTGCGCCATACATTCCGCCACGTCCAGACCGTGACCGAGTTCAATGCTGTACAGCAGTTGAGTATTGAAAACGATGGATGTATCGCTGATACGTACCCGACTGAAGCGTTCTTTTAGCTCGGCTAGTTTGTTGATGGTTTTTTCCATGAGTGCTGGCGTACGGTATATCCCGCAGCCTTCCTCCATCGTCTGGCCCATCTCATCGCGCAGGGTGGACCAGTTTTCGTTGCCCTGCTGTTGGATCAATCCTTGCAGGCGCTGCTCACAGTCCCGGGCCTGTGCTTCCAGGACTGCGGTTGCGCTTTTTCTACTTTCCAGCGCACGTTCTGCGGCCATTTCACCGGCCAGTCGGCCAAAAACCACCAGTTCTGCCAGGGAGTTAGAGCCAAGACGATTTGCACCGTGTAAACCGATGGACGAACATTCGCCCACTGCAAACAGCCCCTGAATACGGGTTTCACAGTGCGCATTGGTTTCGATTCCGCCCATAGTGTAGTGCGCTGTCGGGCGGATAGGGATGGGATGCGTTACCGGATCAACACCGACATACGCCTTGCTCAGTTCACAAATAAACGGCAGACGCTCCATGAGTTTCTTTTCACCAAGGTGGCGAAGATCCAGATAAACAACCTCGCCACGTGGTGTCTGAATGGTGCGCCTCTTCTGCGACTCATGCCAGAAAGCCTGAGAGACTTTATCCCGCGGTCCCAGCTCCATATATTTATTTTTAGGTTGACCCAGCGGCGTTTCCGGTCCCAGGCCGTAATCCTGCAAATAGCGATAGCCATCTTTGTTAACCATAATGCCGCCTTCTCCCCGGCAGCCCTCGGTCATTAGAATGCCGGAGCCAGGTAGGCCGGTGGGATGGTATTGCACAAATTCCATATCGCGCAGCGCCACACCATGGCGCAAGGCCATACCCATGCCATCGCCAGTGACAATGCCACCATTGGTGTTATATCGGTAAACCCGTCCAGCGCCACCGGTTGCCAGCACCACGGCACCAGCATGGATCTGGACGAGCGTGCCCTCCATCATATTCATCGCCACCAGACCACGCGCTGCACCTTCATCCACCAGCAGGTCGAGAACAAAATGCTCATCAAAACGGGTGATTTGTGGGTATTTCAGCGAGGTCTGAAACAGCGTATGTAGCATATGAAAGCCAGTTTTATCAGCTGCAAACCAGGTGCGCTCAATTTTCATGCCGCCAAAACGACGGACGTTAACGCTGCCATCCTGCCGTCGACTCCACGGGCAGCCCCAGATTTCAAGCTGGGCCATCTCCTGTGGACAATGCGCGACAAAATAATCCACCACATCCTGCTCGCAAAGCCAGTCCCCGCCGGAAACCGTATCCTGGAAATGCAGGTCGAAACTATCATGCTCCTGTGTGACGGCAGCAGAACCGCCCTCTGCCGCCACGGTGTGGCTGCGCATTGGATAGACCTTGGAAACCAAAGCAATTGAGAGGGTTGGATAGGCTTCGGCAGCGGCGATAGACGCGCGCAGCCCCGCCCCGCCAGCGCCGACAATGACCAGATCGGCATGATAAGTTTGCACGATGTTTTTCCTGTGAGAGTTGTGGATAAAAGGAAAGCCTCCCGTTTTAGGGGGTGACAGTATAAAACTGCTCCTTTTGGGCAAACTTGATGTGCTCAGGTATTTGGGTGCGAAATTAATGCCAAAAATGTGATCGCTATGACGTTTTTTGCCAACGTCATTTTCTTGCTACCTGCAAGTTTAATGGCCACGCTTAATTTATCCGGGCGGGTTTGTTTGTCTGATACAGCTCCGGTAGACTGCTTCATCCGGTTAATTGAGGAGTAGATATCATGAGCGATACGGCCAGTTGGTTGCCGAGTGCGCCCATTGCCAATTTATTAAAGCGGGCGGCGATGATGGCCGAGATACGACGCTTTTTTGCCGATCGTGGGGTGCTTGAAGTAGAAACCCCGGCCATGAGTCAGGCAACGGTGACCGATGTTCATCTGTTTCCTTTTCAGACGCGCTTTGTCTGGCCCGGTGCGGCTGACGGGCTGGATCTCTATCTAATGACCAGCCCGGAATATCACATGAAACGTCTGCTGGCCGCGGGCAGCGGGCCTATCTTTCAGCTGTGCCGCAGCTTTCGTAATGAAGAAGCCGGGCGTCATCACAATCCCGAATTTACCATGCTGGAATGGTATCGTCCGCACTATGATATGTATCGTCTGATGAATGAAGTGGACGATCTTCTGCAACAGGTGCTGGAGTGTGCGCCAGCGGAAACCCTCTCTTATCAGCAGGCGTTCATTCGTCATCTGGAGGTTGACCCGCTTTCAGCAGATAAAGCCCAGTTGCGCAACGCGGCGGAAAAATTAGGCGTAGGTGATTTGGCGCATCGCGAAGAAGATCGCGACACGCTGCTACAGCTGTTATTCGTCACAGGCGTTGAAACGCATATTGGTAAAGAAAAGCCCGCTTTTGTTTACCATTTTCCTGCCAGTCAGGCGGCACTGGCTGAAATCAGTACGGAAGATCATCGCGTGGCCGAGCGTTTTGAGGTTTATTTTAAAGGTATGGAGCTGGCCAACGGTTTTCGTGAACTGACCGACAGTCGTGAACAACGCCAGCGATTTGAGCAGGATAACCGGAAACGCGCTGCTCAGGGGCTGCCACAGCAACCGATTGATACCCTGCTTCTGGACGCCCTTGCATACGGCATGCCTGAGTGCTCCGGCGTGGCATTGGGAGTGGATCGTATTGTTATGTTGGCGTTGAACGCGTCACGACTGAGTGAGGTTATCGCGTTTTCTGTGGAACGCTGTTGATAACGTTCAGTGCCGTGGAACAGCCTGTGCCACGGGCATCATTATTTACAGCCCGCCGGATTTATAGTTTCTTGCTGTGGTGTTTCCGTCCGTTGAAGAGGTTTTGCGGCCCATTGTTTCCATTCTTACCTGGAAAGGGGGGAATGGCATCTCCAGGCCGTGCTGCTGATAGCCGAGGAGGATTAGCTGATGTATATCGTGGCGCAATGGCATTCGGTGCCCCATTTCTGCGGCGTGGATACGCAGCTCAAACAGTTGAATACCCTGTTGCAAATCCACCAGCCAGGCTTCTGGAGGCGGTACATCCAGCACGAGTGGGCAGCGCTGTGCCGCGGTAAGCAAAATCTGGGTCACTTCCTCGCTGTTGGCTTCCGCTGCCGCCGGAATGGTCAACACCACGCGGGTGATGGAGTCTGAAAGGGACCAGTTAACAAACTGCTCGGTAATAAAGGCTTTATTTGGCACAATAATTTCTTTGCGATCCCAGTCCGTAATCGTTGTAGCACGGGTGTTGATACGCGTTACGCTACCGGTTAAATCGCGGATAGTAACGGTATCGCCAATCCGAATAGGTTTTTCAAACAAAATCATCAGGCCAGAAATAAAGTTGGCAAAAATCTCCTGCAGACCAAACCCCAACCCCACACCCAACGCCGCCACCAGCCATTGCAGTTTTGACCAGTCAATACCTATCATCGAAAAGCCCATCAGCCCGCCGAACAGAATCAGCAAATACTTGGTCACGGTGGTGATGGCATAGCCTGTACCCGGCGTCAGATTAAGATGCTGCAACAGCGCCAACTCAAGCAGGGCAGGCATATTTCTGACCAGCTGAGTGGTAATAATAAGGACCAGTATGGCAATTAGCACAGAGCCCAGCGTAATCGGTTGCAGACTTTCCACCCCCTTAACGGTCGTACTGACATCCCATAAATTAATGTTTTCAAGAAAGCCAAAAGCAGAGTGGATTTCTGACCACAGCACTATCACGGAAACCAGCGCGATCAGCGTCAGAATGGAGCGAACCAGGCGCAGTGACTGTGCGCTGATGGTGTCCAGATCGATTACTGGTTCATCCATATCCGGCGTTTCTGAGCTGTGTTGTGCAGACTGAATGTCCTCTTCACCTTTTGCCCGCTGCGCCAGAATATCTGCGCGACGCGCCCGCGCCCGGTCAAAGGCAATGCGGCGCCGCTGGATGAGCATCCAGCGGCGAATAATGTGGTAAATCACCAGCAGCAGAAACCAGATAGCTACGGATGTTTCCAGTCTTGCCAGCAAGGCCTGAGAGGTCGCCAGAAAACCAATACAAGAAGCCAGAGCGGCGGCAAGCGGAATAGCGATCAGCACATTCCAGAGAATATTGCTGATAATGTTCTGACCGTTACCTTCTTTATCAAGGTAAAGCGGGATACCGGCGCGTTTGAGGCTGACGCTGACCAGACTCAGCGCGCTGCAAATCAAAATGAAGCAGAGCCTCCCGAGGGTCGCTGAAAACTGACGATCTTCCATATTATCCAGGCTAATCAGCAACATAATTAATGGCACGACGAAGCCGACGCAAAGGCTGTAAAAGCGCATTGCTCTGGCAACCCGATTTTGCTGCCAGCGGAAATGGACGATAAACAGGCCTTTCTGGCGGGCAAATGCCGCGCTTATCATAAATGCCCACAGCAGCGGCACGGTGGCCGTTACCCCATCGCCAATGGCTACCGCGATAGGGTATGGCCAGGCATGTTGCAGTCCGTAGCCTAATGCCATCCACAAAACCGGCAGCGGCAGCGCGACCAAAATCGACCAGAACACGGTGCGCGCGGTCAGCGCGAATTTATCCTGAGTGACTTTGCCGACTTTACTGGCGGAGCGGTTAAGAAAATCGTGGTAGTGACGGCGTGAACTCAGACTCAGAACCACCAGTAGCATTGCGCCGATAATCGGTAACAGCGTCTCCTGGCTGGTGGCCATCATCACCAATGCGCCCCCAAGCTGACCCAGGGTATCCAGCGACAGAAGCGTTTTCAGGTCGCGCATGAGGTCCAGTGGAAAAATGAAGCTCAAAGGGCTGACATCGGCCGCCCAGAAAAGGTAACGATGCGTGGCTTCCCTTACTTCTTTCAGGGCCTCGACCAGCTGACCATTTGCCACCTTCAGCTTGGTCACCTCAAGGATAAGATTATCACTGCCCGAAAGCAGAGAGCCAACCAGTTCACGCTGGGTTTTAAGTTGAGCGGCAAGAATGCTGCGCTGCTCGTCGCTCAACGGGCTACTGTCATCCTGTTTAAGTTGAAGCAGCTGCTTCTGACGCTCCAGAATATCCTCGTAATGCAATCGTTGCACTCGCAGCTGGCCCATCTCAATATTAAGCTGCTGGGATTTAGGCATTTCTGGCAGACGGGCAACCTGTGCACGCAACGCCTCGCCCAGTACGCTGGACACGCTAATCCACTGTGCCTGTTCACGCAGCGTGTCCAGGGCCTGGCGAACCTGGATGGTCTGGTCAACCGCCGTACGTTGCTGTGAAACCACCAGGCTCATCTGCTGTGCTTGCTGGTTAAGTGCTTCGGATAACTCGCGGTTGATACTGAATTGTTTACGGATATTTTCAGGAAGGTCGCCACTGTTTTCTGCCAGCTGCTCGGTTTTCTCAAGGGCGCGTTCTGCTTCCTGCTGGCGCTGTGAGTTAAGCTGATAGCGTAATTGCTGCAGCGTGTCGTCGAGTTGGCTGGCTTTGCGCTGATGGTAATCACTGCGCATCCGCGCCAGTTCCTGGCGGTTACTGGCAGAAAGCTGGGCCAGTTCCAGTTCATCAACCTGCACTTTACGGGCAGCTGATTCCGCCTGACGGGCGGCGAGCTGTGCCTGAGCCAACGATGTGGTGGCCGCAGGCTGACCCTGAAGACGCCGTTCTATTTCATTCAGCGCCCGTCTCGCTTCGGTTTGCTGCTGAGGCAACTGAGCCAGCGAGTCACTGATTTCCCTGATATGATCCTGTTCCTGCTGCGCCTGGCGGCCTTCTTCCAATAGCTGACTGCTTATCTGAAGAATTTGCTGATCCAACTCGGCAGCGGTCATATCGACGCGGATTTTTTCGGCCGTGTCACCCAGTCCGGCAATCTGTTGTCGAAGCTCGCGGGAGATTTTCGGGAAATTATCGATGATTAGCTGATAATCTCGCGTGTTGCTCTCAGATTTCTGTTGTTCATCCAACCAGTTTAACGCTGATTGCAAACTCTCAATAATTTCCGCCTGGTCCGGCGTATCTTTATTGGATTTGGTTTCTTCAAGTGTTTGTCTGAGCTGTGCGGCACTTGGTGCAGCAATAGCACTAGGCAGCTGGGCTAAGGCCCAGCTCATCAAAATAACCAGAATCAGACGCAGCATGGCGAAGCGATCAGGCATCAGGCAGGGCGCTTTCTGCTGGCTCTTTCAGTATCACGGTCGCTAATGCCTGGCCGCAGCGGGTTTTACTTTCGACTGCCAGATTTTCCACCAGCTTAACCTTGCCTGGTGCAAAAAGGTTAATAACGGTGGAACCGAGTTTAAACCGACCCATTTCCTGTCCTTTTAATAACACAACGGCACCTTCCTCGTTGGCAGAAGGCCAGCTCCAGCGTTTGATCACGCCTTCACGGGGAGGAGTAATTGTCCCGGCCCAGATGGTTTCAATGCTGCCGACAATAGTTGCACCAACCAGAATTTGCGCCATCGGCCCAAATTCAGTCTCAAACAGGCATATGACGCGTTCGTTGCGGGCGAAGAGATTGGGGATATTTTGTGCGGTCAGTGGATTGACAGAGTAAAGGTTGCCCGGTACGTAAATCATCTCACGTAAAATGCCGTTGCAAGGCATGTGAACACGATGGTAGTCACGAGGGGCAAGATAGGTGGTAACAAAAATGCCGTCGCGGAACATGTCGGTCATGGCAGCATTGCCCGCCAGCAGCGCTTCCAGTGAGTATGTGTGGCCTTTTGCCTGGAAAATTTGCTCACCTGCAATGTTGCCAAGCTGGCTTATGGCACCGTCCGCTGGCTGAACCAGCAGGGCTGGGTCGGTTTCAACTGGCCTTGCTTCATCACGTAACGGACGCACGAAGAAATCGTTAAAAGTACGGTAGCTGGCGGTATCAGGCTTTTGTGCCTCGCTCATATCAACGTTGTACCACCAGACAAAAATATCAATGACGGTTTTGGTCAGCCAACCGCCGCGCTTGCTTGCGCCCCATCCGGCCAGTTCAGTCAGACCTTTTTTGGGGAGAAGAGAATTGAGTCCGAGTTTCAGACGATCCAACACGATAGCCTCCTGGCTTAATCAGCATGCAGTGATAAGGTGCGGATTGTAACAGCGCCCCGGCATTCAGGCTATGCTTCCCTGCCGGGCAAAAGACATAAGGCTGCGTTTAATCACTTCTTTCTGAAAAACTTCGGCGCGTTTTCAGCTGCATTTCCGACATACTTTCCAGAATGCGATGGTAATTATCGAAACGAGATTCATCAATGTCATCCCTATCCATTGCTTCACGAATAGCACAGCCTGGATCGGTGTCGTGTTTACAGTCGCGAAATTTGCAATAGCCCAGAAACTGACGGAATTCGATAAAGCCGCGGGTTATTTGTTCAGGTTCCAGGTGCCATAAACCAAACTCACGCACGCCAGGAGAATCAATCACATCGCCGCCGTGCGGAAAATGGTAGAGCCTGGATGCGGTGGTGGTGTGTTGGCCCAGCCCCGAGACATCTGATACCTCATTGGTGAGGATCGCTTCGCCACCGTGTTCGAGTCCCAGCAGGTTATTCAGCAGGCTTGATTTTCCAACGCCGGACTGTCCGGCAAAAATGCTGATATGCCCGGTTAAGGATCTCTCCAGCGTTTGCAGACTCTCTTTTTGCCTGTTGGATATCATCAGCACCTGGTAGCCAATCTTCCGATAAATATCCATCTGTTCATCAACAAACTGTCGGCCTTCATCATCGAGAAGATCGATTTTGTTCAGCACCAGCAGCGGTTCAACCCCAAGCGTTTCGCTTGCCACCAGATATCGGTCAATGATGTTAAGCGACAGCTCGGGCAGGATGGCAGAAACGATCACAATTTGATCGATGTTGGCAGCAATCGGCTTTACTCCATCATACATATCCGGGCGGGTCAGGACCGAGCGACGCTGATGAACCGCCTCAACGATCCCTTTTACCGAAGCCCCTTCCTGCAAGCCGGCGCGCCAGCACACACGATCACCAGTGACCAGCGATCGAATGGTGCGACGAATATTGCAGCGATGAATGGTGCCGGCCAAATCTTCAACATCCGCATGCATGCCAAAGCGGCTAATAACGATGCCATCCTGCGTATCGCCAAACAGGCTGTCATCGGGTTCAGGCTTCTGACTGCGTTGTTGCAGACGACGATCGTGATTGGCGCTGACGCGACGCTGCTGACCTTTGGACAGTTTGTTTTTGCTCACTTTCCCTCACACGGATTGGCGATCTTAGCCCTTGCCGGGCAAAACGGCTATGATACACGCTAATGTTTGATGATATAAGCCACGGCGAGAAACCCTATGACCGCAAATGCCAGTAATTTGATTTGGATTGACCTTGAAATGACCGGGCTGGACCCCGAACGCGATCGTATTATCGAGATTGCCACGCTGGTGACCGATGCAGAGCTGAATATCCTGGCGGAAGGACCGGTTTTTGCTGTTCATCAGCCCGATACTCAGCTGGCATTGATGGATGACTGGAACGTGAAAACCCATACTAACAGCGGTCTGGTCGCGCGCGTTAAGGCCAGCCAGCATGACGAACAGGCTGCGGAACAGCAGACAATTGACTTCCTTAAGCAGTGGGTACCTGCTAACAGTTCGCCGATCTGCGGTAACAGTATCGGGCAGGATCGCCGTTTTTTGTTCAAATATATGCCGCAACTGGAAGCCTGGTTCCATTATCGTTATCTGGATGTCAGCACCCTGAAGGAACTGGCCCGTCGCTGGAAGCCTGAAATTTTGGCAGGTTTTAAAAAACAGGGTTCACATCAGGCGATGGATGATATTCGTGAATCCGTTGCGGAACTTGCTTACTACAGGGAACATTTTATTCAGCAGTAATCATCGGTTTTGAATAAAAAATCGGCAGAGTGATGGCTAATGCAGCAATCTGCCGATTTAAACAGTGATCGAAACAAAAACGCGAAAAAAATCGGTGACTGTCTTGCAGAGGGGAAATTTATTCGTATAATGCGCTCCCCATAACGGCACGAGTTTTACACTCGTTACGTTATGCGGGAATAGCTCAGTTGGTAGAGCACGACCTTGCCAAGGTCGGGGTCGCGAGTTCGAGTCTCGTTTCCCGCTCCAGTTTCAGTTATCTTATAAGCATCAAAAATTCTTCAGCTCTATTCATTTCGATTTATCCCTCTGTTTTACCACCCTTTACTCATTCATTGCATTCAATTCCTGTTTACAGAATTTATCAGCATGCTCTCACCTGCGTGCTTAAACCCGGCACACGAAGCATGGATTGCCAGTTGGACTTCACTTTGCGTGAAGCCCTGCTAAAAAGCATTGTTCATGACAGGCAAGAAACTCTGTTACTAAAAGGATAAACCCATCGCCTGACCGGGCGGATTTAAATAATATTAACAATCGTGGTGATATTGAATTCACCTGTCAGGGGTGTGTTCTTTTTTTTAGTCTGAATAAGTATTAATAACCTCGCTGTTGTAAAAGTGTAAAGTGAATATCTAATTTGAATATTTTAATCGGCATAAATCTATTGCTGGTTACTGACAAAAGGGCTAGCCGTTGATGAAAGTTATATAAAGAACAAAGGTTAAAATTAATTTAGCAATGCTATTTTTTAGTTACTCATGTTGTTTTAATATTTCACTCTACTCTGAAAAAAATAAAGTTTTTTTTCAGGAGGCAATATTATTGCGTCAGATATTTAACAAAATTCTTACATAATTGCCTGATGCTCTTATCCTGAGCCGACGGTAGCACCTGTGTATTTTTCGATGATATTGATTCAGTTATTTCCGTTACAACCACGTCATTGCTGATACTCCATCCCTGACGTGGCAATGTTTGAATGATGTTATTTTTAAATCCAGCATTATTTAACTGCTTTCGCAGCTCTGAAATCGTTTGATAAAGCGTATTAGGCGTTACCTCTTTTCCCTGCCGTTCCCAGCCAGCTTCATACAACGATGTGTGTGTGACAACCTTGCCAACATTGGTGATCAGCACATGAAGGCAGCGTGATGCTGTGCTGTAGAGCGTGTTTTCATCGCCCGTCACACAATTAATTAATCGGTTTTTATCTGGCAAAAATTCAGCAACATTATTAATACAATATCTGGTAATTTTATTTTTTTCCATAGCGTTAAACATCCTTAAAGAGGTCAGTACTAATTTTACTAAAGGCAGACTTGATACGGATTAAGAAAGCCTTAGGTGTGTCAGATGACGTATAAACCATGATGATATGCAAGGAGTAACAGAAGATCATTCGCGTATTTTACGTTAACTATTATCGACAATTTTTCTCTAAAGTTAAGCTAAAACTTCTTAATTAATTTTTATCTTGAGCTGTCGCTTTAAGGAGGTAAGGGAAATGAGAAAAGAATTTTCACTAATCTTATTTTCGCAGTAAGACGATTATCAACTGTCCGATGTTGATTAAGAATTACCCTGGTTAGCTTAAGAGCTATTTTATGGATTTTTGCTGACAGAAAATGATTAAATCATTAAACAGGGAGGTCATATCGATACCTTTTAAAGCTATTAACATAATGCCTAATTAGCTATCGATAAGTTTGAAAAATAAATGTTAATTATATGAGGTTGAATTTATGAGTTTGTTTAATTATAAAAAGATAATGATGATAGTGCTGGCTGCGGGTTTCTCATCGGCAGGGGTAACCGCGAATGATGGGACGATTACGTTCAGGGGAACTATTTCAGATACCACGTGTGATATAAGCGGTGGCGATGAAGCAAATGCCGATCAGGGTGCTGACTTTACGGTAACTCTACCGCAGGTTAGCACCAGCGCGCTGAGTAAGGCTAACCAATTTGCCGGTGATACAAGGTTTCATATTGCGCTTTCAGGTGAAAACTGTACTAACGGGAAGGTGGCCAACGTCATCTTTGAAAGAGCACAGAGCAATAACATCGACACTGCGACAGGTTTTTTGAAGAATACGGTTAGTGCCGACGCTGTTGCCGGAGGAGCAAGAAATGTTTTCATTCGTATTTTGAATAATGACAAGACGCCATTGAATCTTGCGCTGTTAAATGCCAGCCACCAGCCAGTCACTATTGCAGATCAAAAAGCGACTTTTCAGTACTGGGCTCAGTATGCCACCGTCGGTGGTGCTGCAAGTGCGGGGAACGTTGAGAGCGATGTTGTTTACTCAGTCACCTATCAATAATAAAAATTTAAGAAATAATAATGGGCTTTTATAACCCATGGATTAAATGGGGGGCCTCCCCCCATTTAATTAAAATATTTCGAACGGGGTATATTTTTGGCACAGGATCGTTTAATGAGGAAAAAATATGTTAAGAATAATAATGCTAATGTTGATTATGTTCTATCCGGTATCATCATTTTCTGCGGTTAAAATAATGACCACGCGAGTTGTGCTGAATGAAAAAGACAATGAGCAATCTTTCGTTATCAAAAATACAGGAGATTCGCCTTCTTTACTGCAATTATGGTTAGCAGAAAAGGAGGATGAGAGTATCGAAATAAAAGGTGATGTGCCATTTACCTTATCTCCGCCTGTGTCGCGTATCAATGCACAAAAGAGCAAGGTTTTCAGAATAATATCTTTGGAAAATGTGTCAACTTCTCTACCAAAAGATCGTGAGAGTGTTTTTTGGATCAATGTGCTTGACGCACCATCAATAAAAGAAGGAAGTGAAGGCAGCAATAAACTTAACGTCGCTTTCAGAACAAGAATAAAATTATTCTACCGCCCTGTGAGTCTGAAGGGATCACCAGAAGAATCAGCCACTAGATTGAACTGGACGGAAAAAAGATCCGGCAATGATTATATCTATACCGTAACGAATAATGAGCCTTATTCGGTGTCCTTCGCTAATTTTGCATTACTTTCTGGAGAAAAGGAAGTCTCTGAATTACCAGGAGGAATGGTAGGACCCTATTCTACGAAAACGTTTTCTTTCAAAAACGTCAGTACAAATAATGTAAAAATGAAATATCAATACATTACTGATCTTGGCGCATTTGTTACTGCTTATTATCCAAAATAAAAAAGTTACAGCGATGAAGAAGAAACTCAGATGCAAAAGTCTGTTATGTCTGGCAGTATTTTTATCTACAACATTATCAGATATTTCTCATGCCGAGAACCAGCAGTATGATATTTCTGTAAAAGAGCAGAACAGTGATAATACTGTCAGATTCAATACGGCTTTTTTAAAGGAGTTTAATCAAGGGATTGACCTGTCGTGGCTGGAAAGCGAGTCAGGCATACAGCCAGGTCGCCATGTGTTAGAAATATTTCTGAACGGAAAAAACTTACGAACGCAGAAAGTGGAATTTATCGCAAAAGAAGGTAAAACCATTCCGTGTATTTCAAAAAAAATATTAAGTCAAATAGCATTCAAAGATAAAAATATCTCCGACAGTTGGGAGAAACAGGAATGCATTGATTTAGGGGAGATATTACCCGGCTCATTAGCAAGCTACGATCATGAAAATGAGCGCTTAATTCTGACTATTCCACAAATATATTTTTTCGAACAGCCAGAGGGCTACATTGACCCTTCCCGCTGGGATGAAGGAATT
The DNA here is from genome assembly GCF_021365465.1 of Erwinia tracheiphila. Taxonomy (NCBI): domain Bacteria; kingdom Pseudomonadati; phylum Pseudomonadota; class Gammaproteobacteria; order Enterobacterales; family Erwiniaceae; genus Erwinia; species Erwinia tracheiphila. Next base: position 4,244,604 of record NZ_CP089932.1, on the reverse strand, counting down.
AACGCGCTCAGTGCCAGCTATTCACTCAGTGGTAGCAATACCATACTGAGCAAGCAGAATGGCAGATCGATGATTTATGGAAATTTACAAACAACTTTGCGTATTGGAGCGTGGCGATTTCATACCTACGATTCACTTATAGCGGGTAGTATGCAGCAGAGCCATATTCAGCATCTGCAGTCCTACGCGCAGCGTTCTGTTGCGCCACTTCTGTCTGAATTGTCTTTAGGCGATCTGAACACAAGCGGCGAGTTTTTTGATACGACTTCACTACGTGGCGTCATACTCAAAAGCGACGAACGGATGCTTCCCTGGACAGTTAAAGGTTATGCCCCAGAAGTTCGCGGTATCGCTTACAGTAATGCTATCGTCACGATAAGGCAGAATGGTAACGTTATTTATGAGAAAAACGTTACCCCGGGCGAATTTAATATCAGCAATCTTGCGGCGCTTGGCTATGGTGGCAATCTGGATGTAACCGTCATAGAAAGCAACGGGGTGGTTCGTACTTTTCAAATACCATACAGCAGCATTCCTCAGTTGCTTCGTAAGGGGTATTTCAAATATTCCGTTGCAACAGGCGAAGCCAGACGATTGACGCAAGTTACGTCACAATCGTTACTTGAGTCGACCTTACAATATGGACTGACTGACAACATCACATTGTATGGGGGGTTACAAACGACGTTCGAAAAAAATTATAACGCAGTGAATGGGGGGACGGCCTTCAATACACCTCTTGGCGCAATAAGCACAGATATAACCCATGCTTTTGTGCCGCAGGAATTAAAAATAGGGTCGGGAAACTCACTGGTAGACAGTTCCCGACTTAAACTGAGTTATTCTAAACTCGTGAGTCAGACAAATACGCATTTTAATATCGCCAGTTATTATATGGCCGGTAATAATTTTTACTCTTTTGACGAGCTAATGCGAGCACGGTCCAGGCAATACGATCACCGAGAGGGGCATATAGAGCGTTATCGTAATAAATTTGAAATGGCTATTACCCAGGATCTACCCGATGAGTGGGGGCAGATGGCATTGAGTGGCTGGTGGGAGAAAAATAACAATACGCACAGAAATAATACAAGATCCTCCTATCTTTTCAGTTACAGAAATAATTATGACTCAGTTAATTACAGCGTTAACGTTAATAAAGTATACAACTTTGATGGAAAAGAAGATACCGCGCTGATATTAAATGCATCTATGCCTTTTGGCTTCAAAAAAGGGGCAAGACCTAAATTAAGGGCATCGATGAGTTATAGTAATTCGGATGCTGTATTCAGAACGTCATTAAGCGGAAGCACTCAGAAAGACGATTCGTCGACCAGTTTTAACACCTACTTTAGCCAGTCGAGTAAAACTAATTCGAACTTTGGTATTAACGTTGGCCATACCACTAATAAATTGCAAAAAAACATTAGCTATAGTCAGTCAATGAACAGTTCCAGCCTGGCGGGTTCTTTAAGCGGGGGGATATTGCTGCATGGAGAAGGCGTTAATTTCTCATCTTACATGGGGGAGACAATTGCATTAGTTGAGGCTAAATCAGCTGAAGGTGCAAGCATTAAGGGGCACAGGAACTCTCGTGTTGGATCGAACGGTTTCGGTGTAATGAGTTATTTAAGACCGTATGAGGAGAATATACTTAATCTGGACCTGAAAGGTGCACCGATAGGATTTGATACGGAAGAGGATAGTCTGGAAATTGTGCCAACGGCTGGCGCTGTTGTTAAAGTAAAGTTCAATAATAACAATCAAAATAACAAGAGCGTTATTGCAAGAATAAAAACAGATAGTGGTAATTTTATTCCGTTTGGTGCTCGTTTATATGATGAGAGCGATAATATATATGGCACGTCAGGCCAGGGCGGCATTACTATTCTTTCACTACCTGATGAATTTAAATTATTAAAAGTCACATGGTTGGAAAATGGCAATATAGTATCCTGTCATATTTCACCGTCAGAACTGGAAAATAGCATTGCGTCAATGAAAGCGGAACTTACCACAGTTGATTTACGCTGCCATAAAAAATAAGGAATTTTTCAAAGTGAACTTAACTAAAGTTCTACGACTATCGATTTTTGTAATAGCACTGCTTTCAGGGGTAATCTCATTTATGGCTGGTGCTAATTGTACATTAAATACCTCGCCTGGAAGAATTGATATCCCGGCATTAATACTTTCACCTTCTGAAAGAGGAACCGTGGGAACAGTATTATATTCAACGCGATTAAAGGTTCCACAAATTGGTTACAGCTGCGGTAGCGGAGTGAGCTCAACATGGCGGTCTTCTTATTCGCGTGCAGAAATGTCGCAGTCGGCATTAACCAATGTCTATACTTCCGGACTTGCAGGTATAGGTATTCGGGTTAAATGGCCAGAAAGTCGGGCAAATAATGCGTGGATACCGGGTTCATATCAATGCCAGGGCAATTGCATTGAGCCTTCTGATTACCTACTGATTGAATTTGTACAGACGGGAAATGTGACAGGGGGAATGATCGCTTCCGGCAACCTTTTAAATGTCAACGTTGCACCTGTCAGTAATCCCCAAAATTCGTTGACATTGCTGACAGTTAATTTAGGGCTGGTTACCGTTAATGTATCAACCTGCGCTATTTATGCCAGCAGCAACAGTATTGATTTGGGTGATTACACGCTATCCGAAGTGAAGGCATCGGGTTTTCAGGGTGATAAAAAAGATTTTACCATAACGCTGGACTGCCCGACGTCTTCATCAGCACAAATTACTTTTGAAGGTAGGAATGCCTGGGGGATGAGTAGCGGAGTGATCGCGAATTCGGGAAGTGCGCAAAATTCATATATTAAACTTTATCAAAAAAACATCAGGCGTTACACCGAGATTCCCCTTAACACGATAATAACCTTTGCATCGAATTTTACCGGTATGCGGAGTGTCACTTATGCCGGAGAAATGTATTTTGATGAAAGCACCAGGAAAAGTATAACGGCTGGGTCGGTAACCGCTAACATTATTTATACGCTGACAATAAATTAATTCTGAGATTTTATTATCATGAGACTTATTAATTTTTTTATAGTTGCGCCACTTTTTTTTGCATCTTCAGGCTATGCTTATTCCGCAGAAAAATTAAATGAAATTCCTATTCCTCAGCGCGATTTAGACCGCCTCGAAAGACAAAGCCAGCAGGATGTCATAAGAAATGAAAAACTTCGTGAACAGCGTATACAGCAGGATAATGCTATACGTGATAACTTATTCGATACCTCAGATAAAAAAAGTCGTCATAAATTTAAGATCAAAGAGATTTTAGTTGAGGATGATGATCAATATGAATTTTCATCCGAGCGAAATGCAATTATTAATGCCTATATCAATACTGAAATGGGCGAGCAGGAAGTGTTAAATCTGGTTAAAGAATTAACTAATTTTTATATTGGTCGCGGATACGTCACGACCCAGGTCACCATTGTTCCAGGTTCATTACGTTCTGAAAAACTGGTGCTTAAAGTATTATGGGGACATATTTCCGGTTTTCTTCATAATGATGAAGAGCCTGGCTGGCGTGACAAAATGAGGCTGTTCAGTGCGATGCCTTTTGCCACAGGCAAAAGGTTGACAATGAGTGATATTGACCAGGGCATGGACAATTTGCTGCGCGTTTCCCCCGGAGACCGTCTGCAAATTGTACCGACTGAAAACAGTGGGCATTCTTTGATTAATCATTATGGAGGACCTGTTTTTCCCCTTTCAGTCCATACGGGTATCAATAATTCAGGATCGCGTGCGGCAGGATGGCACCAGTATTATCTGAATACTTCTTTGCGTAACGTTTTGGGATTAAATGATTCCATAGGCTACTACTATTCTTACAACGATCTTGATGCAGATACTGACAGTCAATCAGCTAAAAGTTTTTCTTTCAGCATGCCATTAGGCTACTGGTCATTTGATGCTAACTACCATAAATCGCAATACTTTAAAGTCATCGGAGGTAATTTTGGTGGCTATGCCAGCGATGGTCAGTCTGAACGTCTGTCGTTCAAAGTTAGTAGAACCCTGTTCCGCAATGCGGATGGAAAATTTACTGGCTATGCAAAGATAGAAAAAAGAAAAAATGAAAATAATATTTTTGGCTTTCCTATCGATATATCAAGCAAAGACTATAGCAATCTTAATATGGGAATAGCCTGGGTTGGGAGTATGGCAGGTGGCTGGACTTATATTGATCTGAGTATGACGGCAGGCGTTTCCTGGTTTAACAGCGCGTGGAAGCAGGATAGCGATCTCGAAGGCTTTGATCTCGATTACAAAAAATATAACGGAATGTTGAGCTGGAGTAAGCGGATTGCCGCATTTGAAAATGGTCGTGTGGGACTCGACTATGAATTAAATAGCGGATTTCAATATACCAATGATGTGTTAGTCAGCGATGCTCGCTATAGCATGGGTGATGAGTTTTCCGTCAGAGGATTTAAGGAGGATATTGTTTCTGCTGAACGTGCACTGTGGATTTCTAATACGTTAAAAATGCCATTCGTGATTAATTATGCCCGCATATACCAAATCTCACCTTTTACTGGTTTAGATATCGGCATAGCCCAGAAAAATTGCCCTTCGTCGGTAAGCGGTTGCGATCGTGATTATATGAGTGGTGCCGCGGTTGGCGTAAAAGCCAGTGGAAAAGATTTCTCGGGATCGCTGACTTCCGCCTGGCCAGTAAAAAGACCTGCCTCACTCAGTCATCGCAAAATCGATAATCAGACCCTCTATTTTAATTTAGATGTAGGTTTCTAACCCACCCCGGAGAGATTTCATTATGAAAAATAAAAAAAAGTTATCACCTTATCGCACAACGCGAAATTCAATTAAAGTTTCCCCACTGGTGCTGGCTATGGCGGGTATTCTTCCCTCAATGGCCGTGGCCGAAATTGTTGTTGACGATCGCGAATCGCGGCGTCCTGGGGTTGCCACGGCAGCCAATGGAACACCTTTAATTAATATTAATGACCCGAATGCCAGCGGTGTGTCACATAATAAATACAATCAGTTTAACGTTGGCAGAGACGGCGTGATTTTTAATAACAGCATGCAGGATGGCGTGTCTCAAACGGGTGGCTTTGCCATTAAGAATAATCAGTTAAGCAATGAATCCAGGGTGATTCTAAACGAGGTGACCGGCGCAAGGGGCAGTCATCTTAATGGTAGTATGGAAGTTTTTGGTCGCAGTGCTGATCTGATTATCGCGAACGAAAATGGTATTTCGGTTAATGGTGTCTCAACCGTGAATGCCAATAACCTGACCTTGAGTACAGGTCGCGTCAATCTCGACCAGAATGGGAATGTCCAGCTGGCCGTTGATCGTGGTCATATATCTGTTGAAGGCCGGGGTGTTAATACTGATGGCCTGAGTTATTTTGATATTGTGAGCCGCAGTGCCAGCCTGACCGGGGAGATTTCCGGTAATGCAGACCTGAAAGTGCTGGCGGGTCTCAATGATTATGATACGCAGTCGCGCAGTCACACTGTCCGAAGTCATTCCGGCGAGGGCACACCGCAGGTTGCCATAAGTGGTACCCACCTTGGCTCAATGTTTGGTAACAGAGTTCAGCTTATCAGCACAGAGAGTGGTGCGGGCGTTACCCATACTGGCAGCATTCTCGGCAACAACGGTATTGAAATCACCGCCGATGGTGATATCCATCTGGCCAGCCTCAGAAGTCATTCAGAAAATGTTGTGGTTCAGGGAAAAAGTATCTATCTGAATAATAACGCTGAAGCGGGTATCGGAGGTATCGCTGCTCAGGGCGACGTGATCCTGACTGCGCTGTCTGACATGGAGCTTAATGCCAATGTCATTGCAGAAACTGGGCAGATTCGCATAAACGCTAATAATTTGTTACAGAGCGCGGCGGTATTGATGGCGAAAAACGGTACCCGCGCAACGGGTGCCATTCCCGCCATTGAGATCAATGTTGCCGGTCGCTATCAGATCAGGGGAGCTTTGTATGCGGTTGACAGCAATGGCAACCGCATCCCGGATGCAGTGGTTAACATCAGCAACGGGAAATTCGTGGTTAAAGTCGGTTCACAAGTGCTCAGTAACGTTACAGTTTATTCAGATGCCAGTCTGATGAGTACCAGTGGCGATATCGCTATTAACGCAGGAAGCGTTGAAAATAATCAGGGAAGTTTGATTACCAATCGCGGTAACTTGATCTTTACGCTGTCTGATTCCTTGATTAACAGCGGTATGGTACAGGCCAATGGGTCGGTGCAACTTCGTGGCGCAAGGTTAAAAAATGCCGGCATTATTAATACGACGGATGCAATAAAACTCACGCTTGGCCGCCTGGATAACAGCGGTAGTATGTATGCTGGCCGCATTGCTGTCAGCACTGATGCGTTCACCAACAGTGGAATGCTGCTCACCAGAGATGGCGACCTGTCCTTAAAAGCAAATGGTATTGCTAACAGCGGTACCTTACAGTCCAGCGCTTCTGTAAAAGTGGAGGGGCAGGAACTGGATAATGCAGGGGTTATTTTCGCCTCTGAAAAAATAGATATTGCTGTTGAAAATAATCTGCAGAATGCAGGAAAGCTTTATACTGACGATATGACAATTGCCAGTCAGTCTCTGAATAATCAGGGTGATATTATCGCCGAGAAGGGCAATATCTCTCTGGCTACTCAGGAGGTGGTGAACAGTGGGGCTATCCAGTCAAATACGGCTGATATCACTACGGCAGGGGCATTAATCAATCAGGGTATTATTGGTACCAGCACGTCGCTTAATGTCAACGCAAAAGACCTGTCTAACAGCAATAAGCTGATTTCTGAAGGTAACCTCACGCTCAACGTTAACAATGAGATTGTTAACAGTGGAAGTGATGCGGTTATTTCTGCCAGAAAGGACCTGGAAATAGCCGGAACTGATAAAAATACACTGAATGTTAAGAATAAGGATAATGCATTTATTCAGTCTGCAGCGGGTGATGTTGTTATAAAAAACATTGCCTCTCTCGAGAATACCAATGCAAGTATAGTGACAAATAACGGCATTGATATTTCAGATGCGGGTGTTTTCCAAAATAATGACGGGCATATTCAGGGGCGTGATGTTAATTTCACACATGTCGGTGAAATTAATAATCAGGGAGCGAATGCAAATATTATTGCAAACAGTGTACTGAATATGAATAGCGTCAACATACTGAGCAATAGTGGTAATCTTGCTTCACAGGGTGATGTCAATATCAGTCATGTTGATGTGGTGAAAAATAATGCAGGTAATATCACGGCTACAAGGGATATCACCTTTAGTTCTGTCAATGACCTGGAAAATAGCAATGCTGCATCAATCAGTTCACACTATGGCTCAGTGTTGTTTACTACGCTTAAAAACTTGAGAAACCTGTCAGATTCTGTCATAGAAGCCAGAAACAGCATCTCCGTTGCTCACGTGGATAACGTGAGCAACGGTGCCGGAAGCGTTCTGCAGTCTCAAGGCAGTATGACATTCAGCGACATTCAAACGCTGGACAATGCCGGGTCACTATTGACCAGTCTTGATTTAATCTTAACCGGCCTTGACAGCTTTATTAACCGTGGACAGTTTGCCGAGGTTTCCGGGCTGAATATAATAGTCTCAAAAATATCCAACATGATTAACCGCGATTATGCGTTGTTGATTGCAGACGATCTGCTAAAAATATCTGATGTTGAAAACTTTAAAAACATTTTAACACCTGAATACCTTCAGGCAGTCAGAGAAATGATGAGCTCCGATGAGTTTAATCAATTTATTCGTGAAGCATCGACCTACATCCAGGCAAATAATATAGAAATGGATGTAGGAACACTTACCAGCAGTGGGGTTGGATCGCTCATTGTGGCAGATAAGAATCTGCGGGTTAACGCCAGTCAGATCCTTAACAGTGACAGTGCGACCCTGGCCGCAGATAACCAACTTTCTTTCACGACGGACAGCCTGGTAAATAATGATGGTTTTATTGATGGCGCAAGTTATCACATTAATGCTAAGGAACTTGTCAATAAAGGGCAGATATCCTCTTCTGATAGCCGCGGCATCAGCACCATCACTGCAGACAGCGTGGATAACAGCCAGGGACGTATTTATAATGCAGGTAGCCTGACGTTAAAAACGGCACATCTTGATAATAGCGATACTGGCTATATCTGGGGTAACCGTGAGCTTGCACTCGAATTGCAGGGTGCTTTTAATAATGCCGACCATAATATTATTGGCTCAGGTGCCGGTGGGCAATTGTCAATTAAAACCACAGGCGATGTGACTATTGATAAGGCTATAGAGTCGAGATCCACAGTATCAATTGACTCTAAAAATATTACCAATAATGCGGCTGTCGTCAGTTTGCAGGATGTCTATCTGGTCGCTGAAAATATTATAAACAGTACAAATTCACTGATCTTCGCGATGAATAATATCGTTATGTCAGCCAGGGATACCATTCTTAATAAGGTAAGAGGGAATATACTCAGCCAGGGACAGATAGCGCTGACAGCTAATACTATTCATAACCATGCGGGCGTGATTCGCTCGGAAGATAATATGTGGCTGGACGCGAACACTCTCTACAATCAAAGTACCTATACAGGTGAGGATTGGGACTATAGCGCCAGAGAAAGTGGAGGTGGAGTATATGATGAGCGAGCGACTGGCGTAGGTAGATGGTATAAATATCATTATGTAGATATTTCAATTCCTGGCTTAACCTCCGACATTGCACTGGACACCCGTGCGGAAATCTCTTCCGGTGGCAATTTATATATTAATCAGAAATCAGAACGGCCTGGAGTAACCAAAAATGAAGGTGGGCTGATTCAGGCAAGAGAAAATCTGCACATTCGTGGCGATCTCTATAATTCGCCTAAGCATCTTGAAATGTCGCTTTATGATTATCTGACAGCGAACGCTGAAATTAGCCTGACTTATGTACACTGGGCGACACTGTCTTCAGAAGAGCGTAGGACACAAACTTTTAGTAACCTGTTTGCGCTCTTTAACACCATTTTTGGTTCGGGGCAAGTTGTGGGGAGCTCGGCTGACAAAGGTAAATATTTAAATGCGATGAAAATGCTGGCCGATAGTCACACCATGTTTAATTCATTGATGAATAACCTCTTTGGGGAAACATGGAAAAGCAGAAATTTAAACGAGCTTACCTTGCAGTGGCTTTCCCTGTCTCAGGCAAATGTTGGAGGGGCATCGTTATCCTATCCGTTGCTGAAGGCTAAAAAGATTTATTTCCTGCCAGCTGAGAAAGCCAGCCTGGTTGCTGGTGGTAATTTTGTTCACACGGAAGGCAGTCTTAATAACGGCCTGGACTCTGCGCTGGCTGGCAATGATGTCTCTAACCAGGTGGTGGACGCGGTTATTGGCGATCAGACGGTCTCCACCGTGGAGCAATCCTACGAAGTCCAGTTTAATAAAAAGCAGATTGCGGAGATTTCGATGGGCATCAGCACACTGCCGGGTGTGGCTGAACTATTGGAAATTAATGCCCTGTTCCAGAGATCTCAGGACTTCCTCGACTATCTGGCGTCGTTAAACAAGGCGAGTAACAATGCGGGAGGGGGTGCTGAAGGATCGTCCGGGGTGTCGACGGGGTCAAGGGGAAACCACACCGTTATTCCGATGTATGAAACCCGTATTGAAATGATCGACCAGAATTTATTTTACGGTTCTCAGTACTTTTTTGACACAGTAGGTTATAACGCCGAGCAGCCCGCAATTGTTATTGGCGATAACTATTTTATTACTGAGTTAATCCGTCGGCAGGTTAATGACTCCGTTGGAACTTATTTCAGTGTCAAATACAACGTCGATGGTGCGGATGCCGTTAAGATGCTTTTTGACAACGCCGCAGAACAGTCGGCCAATGGCGATTTTGTTATTGGTCAGGCGTTAACTGAAGAGCAAATGGCTGGTTTAACGCAGGATATCGTCTGGTTTGTTACCGAGACGATTGATGGCATTGATGTGCTTGTCCCACGTATTTATCTGGCCAGTAGCACCATTGAGGAAATCAGGGCGTCCAGTGAAACCGGTGCCGCCATCATCAGCGCCGGTGCAAATGTGATTGTCGATGCGACGGAAATTAATAATGTTAATGCCGTTATTACGGCGGGCGACCATGTTGTCCTTGATGCTGAAAAAGATATTAACAACATCAGCAGCGGGATGAATGCGGGCATTTCCGCGGGTGGATCGGTCGCGATGACCAGTGAAACAGGGAATATTACCAACAGTGGCAGCAGCATCTCCGCGGGTGAACACGTCATTCTCTCCGCTGAGGAGGGATCAATCGACCTGATGACAAGCGTAGGCCGGGACAATAAGGGGAATCAGTCCATTGGCGCATACGATGATGGCATCACAGCGGGTGGCTCAGTACAAATGACGGCGAAAGACATTGATATTACCGCCGTCGATATCACCGCCGGTAATGCGGTGATGCTCAAAGCGACCGAAGGCAACGTGAATTTTAATGATATCCACGAGGTCTCTTCAACTTACGATTATCAGTATGAGTCGACCGGATTTATGTCTTACCGTGCTGAAGAAAATATCAGCACAACAGGTTCCTCGAAAACCAGTTCGGTTAATGCCGGAGGGGCATTCATCGTTGATGGCGCGCAGGATGTGGTATTTAGTGGTGGCGATTACAATGCTTCGGCAGCCAGTATCAGTGCCGGCAATGACGTCGTCATTAAAACGTCACAGGATGTCAGCTATGCAGAGAAAAATGTGACTGAATCTGAATTCGTTTTTGGCGCGAGCTATCAGGTTCCCGGCGCACAGGGAGGAACGTCTTTCAGCACGCTGGACTCGGTTAAACGTGATTCCACAGGGCTGGACAGCAGTGGTGCTGGTTCGACACCGATGGGTAATGATGCCTACCAGGACTACACCAATGACAATGGTTACACTGCTGCGGCTTACAACCTGGATAGGAGTGCTTCCGCGCCTAAAAAAACGGGGGCTGCGCCGGTGGCACCTCTGGGGTCTTTCGAAGCGGGGCTTAAAACCACCAGCACAATTACAACCGAGACGTCAGTGACCAATAATAATGCGAATTTTAACTTTGCAAATGGTGCTGATATTTCCGCTGGAAATACACTTGATATTGGTGGTCTGAACCTGAGTGTGGGGAATGATACCACCGCTAACTTATCCGGCGACAATATTATTTCAACTAAGTACAAGGATGTTCATAAGACGACCGAGGATGTGACGACAACCTTCGTTGGCGTCAAAGGCGAAGCCAACAGTACGGCTGTAGATATTTTAAACAAAAATGTTGATTTAGCCGAACAGGCCGCATCCGGGAAAAAAATTGATGCCGGACTGACCACGGCTTCTGTCGTTGGTGATGTATCGAATTTAGTGTTTAACGATCTGGCCGCCGCTTCAACGAGTATCGGTTACTCAAGTACAACCACCAGTAATTCTGCTATGAGAGAGTCAGACAATATGACCTCGATCACTGGCGGTACAATTAATTTTGACTCCAACAAGGACACCACGTTAAAAGGGGTCAATGTGGAGGCCGGAACCGTCAATATTGATGTGGGTGGCGATTTTTCCATTAGTGCTGCTGAAGAAAAGTACAACGGAACATCAAGTTCTTATACAAATAGTGCGGGTCTCTCTTTTGGTGGAGGGGTTGCAGCTTCGGGAGCGGGAGTGGGTGCCAGCATTGATTATTCTCACTCAGAGTCAAGTTCATCGGTAAATTCACTGACGAATACTAACTCTCAAATAACAGCGGATAATGTGAATGTTAGCACCGGGGGTAATATGTCCATGTCTGGTGCAAATATCGAGGCCGGGCAAGCCAGTTTAGATATCGGTGGCGATCTGAGCATTACCTCAGTACAGGATACTTATTCTGAATCCTCTGATGGTTATAATACCGCTGTTTCTGTGGGAGCATCTATATCAACAAAAGGCGTCACGCCGAATGGTGGCATTAATGGCGGCGTTAAAAACTCGTATTATGACAGCCAACTCACTAACCAGCAGTCAGGTATTAAAACCAACGGAGAGGTAAATATCAACGTCGGTGGAGATATGGAGCTTGCCGGAGCGCATGTCGCCTCTGAAAATAATTCGGGTAGCGTAAATGTTGATGGCAATATTTACGTGACGGAAATAAACGACTCCATTGATTCTGGCGGTATGGCTGTTGGCGGGGGCGGTGGTATAACGAAATCGGGCAATATTAATGTCAATGCCTATTACAGCACCGAAGATAAGATTGATTATAAGGAAAGCCAAAACAGCACCATCAATGTCAATGTTTCTGGCAGTACGATAAATGGAAATATCAATACTGACGTAGATAAGATGTCTGAAGTAACCATGGATACGGTAACGGCAGGCAATGATATTTCCTTCACGGTAAGTGCTGGTGGAAAGAAAAAAAATAATAAATCCGAGACCGATGGTAAAAAGCCAGATGCAGCCCCGGTAAATAACAGCGGACAGTCTTCGAGCCAGACACCGGGCGGCAGCAGCGCAGGCAAGCCGGGAACGGCAGGCTCCGGCGGTGGTACACAGAACGCCACACAGACATCGGGCAGCAGCAGCGCAGGCAAGCCGGGAACGGCAGGCTCCAGCGGTGGTGCACAGAACGCCACGCAGACACCGGGCAGCAGCAGCGCAGGCAAGCCGGGAACGGCAGGCTCCGGCGGTGGTGCACAGAACGCCATACAGACATCGGGCAGCAGCAGCGCAGGCAAGCCGGGAACGGCAGGCTCCAGCGGTGGTGCACAGAACGCCACGCAGACACCGGGCGGCAGTAGCGCAGGCAAGCCGGGAACGGCAGGCTCCAGCGGTGCTGGACAGAACGCCTCTGGCGCGACAGGTGGAACCAAATGGCCGACAGTGCCTCCGGTGAAACCCATCGTGGGCGGTCCGGGAAGCGCATCGTCGACCAGCGGCAATTATGCTGGCAATACCAAACCGGCAAATAACTCACCGTCACAGAACGCCACGCAGACACCGGGCAGCAGCAGCGCAGGCAAGCCGGGAACGGCAGGCTCCAGCGGTGCTGGACAGAACGCCTCTGGCGCGACAGGTGGAACCAAATGGCCGACAGTGCCTCCGGTGAAACCCATCGTGGGCGGTCCGGGAAGCGCATCGTCGACCAGCGGCAATTATGCTGGCAATACCAAACCGGCAAATAACTCACCGTCACAGAACGCCACACAGACGCCGGGCAGCAGCGCAGGCAAGCCGGGAACGGCAGGCTCCAGCGGTGCTGGACAGAACGCCTCTGGCGCGACAGGTGGAACCAAATGGCCGACAGTGCCGTCGGTGAAACCCATCGTGGGCGGTCCGGGAAGCGCATCGTCGACCAGCGGCAATTATGCTGGCAATACCAAACCGGCAAATAACTCACCGTCACAGAACGCCACGCAGACGCCGCGCAGCGGCGCAGGCAAGCCGGGAACGGCAGGCTCCAGCGGTGGTGCACAGAACGCCTCTGGCGCGCCAGGCGGAACCAAATGGCCGACAGTGCCGTCGGTGAAACCCATCGTGGGCGGTCCGGGAAGCGCATCGTCGACCAGCGGCAATTATGCTGGCAATACCAAACCGGCAAATAACTCACCGTCACAGAACGCCACGCAGACGCCGCGCAGCGGCGCAGGCAAGCCGGGAACGGCAGGCTCCAGCGGTGGTGCACAGAACGCCTCTGGCGCGCCAGGCGGAACCAAATGGCCGACAGTGCCGTCGGTGAAACCCATCGTGGGCGGTCCGGGAAGCGCATCATCGACCAGCGGCAATTATGCTGGCAATACCAAACCGGCAAACAACTCACCGTCACAGAACGCCACTCACTCTTCAGCTAATGCTAAAAGTGAAGCGGCTGCTGGTAATAACTGGAAAACCTTAATGAACAACCAAAAGATTGAGTAATTCTTACCTGAATCATAGATATTGATCTGTTGATCCGCCCTCTGAGATTCAGGGGGCGGATTTTTACTCTGAGTACAGCTCCAGTTAGCGGAATGCAGTCAGGAAACGTCGGTTGTGCCAGTGACGTAACTTGTACAGAATTCGTATGCGTTACTCTTTTACTTTTGAAGATCAAATGCGGACAGTCCGGGATCAATTTTGTGCATTAGCTTACTGTTTGCACAGGGTCACAACAGCACATAGGCAGGATGGCTTTGTGTTTGATGCCAGGTTTGTGAGTATGAAGCATGAGGGTTACCTCGTGTTTTGTTTAAGGATTCAACACCCATATCAAAATCGGTAACCCTCAACCTTTCAGGGGCCACTGTCAGAACAAGTCGCGACTAATACACCTTATCGAAGAAGAAGTCAGCAAATCTGTGGTATTAACCCGACTTTTCATTTTGGGAATAATTGTTTTTACGATTGTCGCCTGGCTATTTGGGAGGTGGAGTTATCTCTATATGCCCGCAGGTTTGCTATTTTTTGCCCTGCTTGATGTTCGCTCATCAGCTAAAGATTCAGGTAGAACGGTTTGTTGCCAGTTCAAGTTAATGAAATTTGCTGTCAGAAAAATGTTTTAATTATCAAAATTATACTTCTCATCGAGGAATTCACCTTTTGTATCATGGAGAGATTTTCCAACAAAATATAATTTCATCTTCGAAGTCATATTCCACGTCGGTCAGCGCACCATTGTCACGAAACACCACCTCAACCACGATGACATTTTCAAGCGTGATACGGTAATACTCCATTTGCTCGCCGCCAGCTTTACAGGTAGACAGCTGCACCGATTTGATTTTGTTGCCGTTTGATGAATAGAGCAGTGCGCCGGCCGTTGCCTTATCCACCTGGCAGTGAACGGCCAGGTTATGATAATTAACCTTTGCTCCCGCACCGGAACGGCCTGAGTTTCTTTTGGAACCCCACGAGTAAGCATCGACATCGGTCCAGCCGCTATGAGCGGCATCTCTGGATTCACCACTCACCCCATCAATTTTCAGGAAAACATTATTCACCTGGCACGGTCCTTTACTTTTCGTGTCATTTAAGTCTGATTGTTAACCGGTGGGTATTATTGCTTAACCGGTAAATTTACGAAACCTGTGGCAGAGTTTATTACTGACCCTTTCCTGATATTTCACCATCCTGTCCGCATTCCTTAATCTTTACGGAGGTGCGAATGAACCCACCCCTGAAAACACGTCGTCACCGTCATCGTAGCCTGGGCATAGCCTGCCTGATGACGGTTCTGGCCTCTGCATTTGCCCACGCATCGGAATGCGACGAGCTGGCCACCGTTCAGCGTCAGCTGGATCAGGTCCGGGCCTCTCGCTTGAGCGGGCCAGGGTGACCGCCGCGCAGGCTGACCCGGTTGAAGGCGGAGGTTATTTCTTTGACTACGGCCAGGCCGCGTCCCGCGCACAGCCGCGCACCCCGTCATACGTCGGCGGCAACTACCGGCGGGATCGCCCCTGATGGGCATGACCGTCGCACAGCAGGAGGCATTTAAGGCGTCCTCCGGCAGCCTGGATGTGAGCATCCTGTATAATAGTCCAATGGAACGCTTCTTCAGAAGCCTCAAGAATGAGTGGGTACCGGGCGACGGATTACATAAGCTTCAGCGATACAGCCTGCGCAATAACGGACTATATCGTCGGATATTACAGTGCGATCAGACCACATGATTATAACGGTGTGTTGCCACCAAACGAATCAGAAAATAGATGCTGGAAAAACTCTAACGCAGTGGCCAGTTTTTGTTGACCACTACAGTGCGCCAATGGCACACATTTTTGCCTTGCCACGCAGGCATAACCGCTCATACATCGCTTTCATCACCGGGTTAAATCTCAGGCCACACAACGAAGCCAGATACAGTTTCGCGCGGATTTCCGGCGGGCCGATTTTGGATAATTTCGGTTTCCCTCTGACTAATGCCGATCATTTAAGGATCGGTTGACCGATCCGGTTTATGCGGTAAAAAGGGTTCTATGTTCATCATGGAACCCTTTTTAAATGGAACTTTCCCAGGCCCTCGGCATCATCAATGCCGCCACTCCTGAGCGCGCCCGTAGTCTCGCCGACCTTATTCCTCCCGAGCTTATTCAGCAGGCGCTCACCCTGACCGATACCGTTACTTTGCGTAAACGTAAACTTTCCCTCGAATCCATGATTTGGCTTGTCGTTGGGATGTCCATTTTTTGCGATCGTCCGATGACCGAAATCGTCAATCTGATGGATATTACTGACCGGACCGGAGCTCCTTTTACCGCACGCAGCGCTGTCATTCAGCGCCGTAAGACTCTGGGTGAAAATGCAGTGCGGGAGCTTTTTGATATCACACAGCAGCACTGGAATCAGCAGGCTGCACATCCAAAATGGCACGGTCTGAATCTGTTTGCTGTCGACGGCGTGGTCTGGCGTACCGCCGATACGCCGGAAAACAGAGCCGTCTTCAGTAAACACAGCAGCCAGTACGGCGAAGGCGGCTATCCTCAGGTGCGAATGGTTTGTCTGATGGAGCTGAGCAGCCATCTGATCGCCGCCAGTGCATTCGACAGTGAAAAAGTCAGTGAAATGCGGCTGGCTGAGCACCTGACGGAGAAAACCCCGAATAACAGTATCACCCTGTTCGATAAGGGATTTTATTCGATGGGTCTGCTTCATCACTGGCAGACAGCAGGAGAACACCGTCACTGGTTGTTGCCGTTGAAAAAACACGTACAGTATCAGGTGGTTCGCCGTTTGGGGCGTGGAGATGAACTGATATGCCTGAAAACCAGTCCACGAGCCAGGAAGCAATGGCCAGGGGTCCCGGAAGAAATGGTGGCAAGACTGCTGACCCGCAGGGTAGACGGTAAAGAGAGGCAGGTGCTGACGTCACTGACAGACCCGAATCGCTATCCGGGTAAAGATATCAGCGAGCTATATCGCCACCGCTGGGAAATAGAACTGGGCTACCGGGAAGCAAAGCAGGGTATGCTGGACAGCCGGTGGACATTACGCAGTCGCCTGCCGGAGCTGGTGAGACAGGAGCTATGGGGGGTACTGCTGGCTTATAACCTGGTGCGATATCAGATGGTGCAGATGGCGTTCCATCTGAAAGGAGATTACCTGCCTTACCAGCTGAGCTTCAGTGGAGCGATAAGCGAAATAATCCGGATGCTGATAACCCTGCCCTGGGCTTCGCCGGGAAAAATGCCGGGAGAACTGAGAACCCTGTATGAACAGGCGAAATGGCTTGTGTTACCGGGTAGAAGAGAGCGAAGTTACCCGAGAGAGTTGAGGGTAAAGAGCAGGAAATATCCGGATAAAAAGGTTGCTGGTCACCTTAAGTGACCAGCATTATCCCTCTGACCGATGTGCCGGAGTATTTTTCAACACGGACCACGCCCAGAAATGCAGCAACCTGCTCTGCTGTATCGAAATGATGACCCCGCAGGATAACCAGCATATTCAGACCTAACTGATAACCCACGGATTTTATTGATGTTAGCAGGTCAAAATCCTTTTTTAATTCAGGATGCTGGTCGAGGTGGGTCAGGATCAGAGCGTCCAGATGCTCAGGCTCTGCGCTCAGGTTACGAAGCACATTTTCGATGGATTCAGTGACAGCAAGAGGTGTGTCCGTTGCCCGACATTTTTCCAGCCTGTTTTTTTCGCGGGTGCTGTCGGTGACAGGTGCATCACGTCGGCGGAGAAGTGCGCTGAGATGGCGGACATTCTCAGACGGGGGGACCCACGGTTCCGGCACCTTAAGTGCACCGTAGCAGGCGAGCATATAAGCATCAACCTGGTCGTTTTTTGTCAGAATGTCCATGCCACGCGCAAATTCTCTGCTGCGATGTGGGTTGGCGAGCGAAACTTTAGCTCCGGCCTTGTAGAGGCCGTATGCAAGCGATTCATGATAAACCCCGGTGGCCTCCATGATGATATGGACATTGGCAGGTTCACAGTGCTGTTTGCTGAGCCAGCCGATCACGGCATCGGCTGCATTGAAATCGTTTTTAAGCTTGCGGGTTTTTACCTTGCCTTTGACACCTTCCCGCAGCAGACATAAATCCAGGGTTTTCTTGCTGACATCGATACCGAGCTGAAACATAGATGTTTTCTCCTTTCACTGAACCATCATGCCTATTACCCTTGTACATGCAGAGTCATCGCTCCTGGCAACCGTTGAATGTTAATGCTGGCGTGAAAGGTGAAGCGGAGGGCTTTTTCTGCCAATCAAGGTTCTCGCCATTCCGGGAGGGGACAAGCTCACTCCGCTTCATGTGATGGTAGCTAACCACCATATGTCTATTACATACAAGGGAGGAGGCGCTCATACCATTACCTGTGAAGAAATATCGCGAGATGAGTTGCGCATTAAGATGAGCTACAGGGTTATACCATGCATGCAGGGGCTCTTTCTTCAATTGAAAGGTTGCTAAGGGAAAAAGATTAGTCCATAATGCACAGCATCTTACGGCATGTTACCAATAAAACTTCATGCTTATTAATAAGATAGGTTAGTTTTAAGTAAAAAAATAAAACCTGCCGACTTACCGAATATGCGGGAATAGCTCAGTTGGTAGAGCACGACCTTGCCAAGGTCGGGGTCGCGAGTTCGAGTCTCGTTTCCCGCTCCAGATTTCTAAATGCTTCGTTAATAAAAAATAAGTCGCTAAAAATCATATAAGTTCATTCGTTTTTTTACACTTTCTGAATTTTTCTTCAACAGAGTTATCCACAGGTTTTCTTGTGCATTGGTAAACCCGCATAATGTTTTTCGGGTGGCGGGGTAATATCTAATGTTCTGTTTTATATAGAATATTTAAAGTTTCGAATTGTCGGGCAGATCCCTTGTACTTTCAGTTTCGATTGAATAACAACAGCTTTTTATTTTTATCCACAATACGATTGTGAATCGGATGAACTGAAAATTATCCTGGTATTGTCACCTGTCACGGGATAAATCTTTGGCCATCGGCGAACCACCTGACTTAACTGACCGCTTTGCATGTCAATGGCATGAGCATTACGCCCGGAGGTGTGCCCTACAAATGCAATAGACTTGTCCAGTATCCCCCTCTCACTTGCTCAGTGTTGCCACGTTATCTGGCAGCTTGGGTACATTCCCTGTCGCCACATGACGAAACCTGCGCCGATATCCGGGACACTGGCCCCTGTAGTGCGTAAAATATTGCTTTGTCCCGTGCAGACAATTCGGTGAACGGCGGCATGTGCAGAACAGCTGACAGGCTGTGTACTCACCGATCACAGACTCTGGCGATTAGCCAGCGCGAGCAGGGATCATACCGTCAATACAATCAGAACAGGCTTTAACTGCACTGGTAATGCTATCCATTACCACATCTTCCTGCAGAATCGCCGGTAGCTGAAAGCAACAGACACGGCATGCTTATTGAATCGCACCCCACAGTGTGATGGCCAGGAAAAGGTGCAGTGTTGTGTATCAATCACGTCAGGTTTGGCGACATCGGCGCTCGGAGAGGTGGAAATACCAGCCTGCTGCAGGCTAATCAACCATTCACCAGAAAAAACACAGGCCCGCTTCCCCATTGAGAAGTAAGCACTATTTTCCTGACCAGCCCCTGCAGTCATTGACTGTCTCTGATTGGCGACGAACCGACAACAGTACGATACCCGGTACGATCGCCATGATAACGTATTAGCTCACCGGGCTTTTTCAGGCGATTAGGTAATACTCTGTCATACGCACGTTCCGGCGCGCACGGCTGTTTTTTCAGGGTACTGGCTGAGACTGTTGCGGCAGGTAGGGAATTCATTCATTCGCTGATACTCCACAGCGTGCTGGGACGCCTTCGTGGTGCGGGTGCGCACTATGCTGCGCTGTTTATGCCATTTCACCATAACATTGCTTTTCAGCCTGGTGAGCAGACGTGGTGCTTCTATCTTTACATCGGCACGACCAACTCACCCCTGCTGGCAGCGGCCCCATTTGATGCGGATGATGGAGATCGAGAGGATAAAACATGATTAACCTGAACCAGCAAGATAACCTGTCCAGGCTGCCCTGTTCTGTGTGGCCTGTAGAGTCTGTAGCACAACTTGAGTGTGATGCAGCGAATGCCCTGGGCATCACATTGTATGAACTGATGAAGCGTGCTGGCGAGGCGGCATTCAGTCACCTTTGTTTGCTTTGGCCGCAAAAACAGCATTGGTTAATTCTTTGTGGCCACGGTAATAACGGTGGTGACGGCTTCGTTATCGCCCGACTGGCTCAGGCGAGGGGGCTGACCGTTACGGTCATTGCTGATGAAGGCAATAAATCGCTACCGCAAGAGGCGCAGCAGGCGCGTAATGAATGGCTGGCTGCGGGAGGCGTCTCACAGGGTCTGGCAATGGACTGGCCGGATAAGGTAGACGTTATCGTGGATGCACTTTTAGGAACTGGCTTGAAGCATGCCCCTGAGGGCGCTTATCAGGCACTGATCGAGCGGGCCAATGCACATCCTGCGCCCGTTTTCGCGGTGGACATTCCTTCCGGCCTGATGGCAACGGAGGGCACGGCACCCGGCAAGGTTATTCAGGCCGATCACACACTGACCTTTATAGCGTTGAAGCCCGGTCTGCTCACCGGAAAAGCCAGGGATTACGTTGGGAAATTGCACTACCACGGGTTGAATCTGCAATCCTGGTTGGCCAGCCAGAATGCGCCTTTCGCTCGTTATGATGCCGCCTGCCTGGTCCGTTGGTTACAGCCCCGCAGGCCGAGTTGCCACAAAGGCAATAACGGCAAATTGTTGATTATAGGTGGTGATCACGGTACTGGCGGGGCGATTCGTCTGGTAGGTGAGGCGGCACTTCGGGCCGGTGCGGGGCTTGTGCGCGTGCTGACTCAAAAAGACAATATTGTGCCTTTGCTTACTGCCCGGCCAGAATTGATGGTTGACGAACTCAATAAGCAAACACTTGAAGATGCGCTGGAATGGACAGATGTCGTCGTGATTGGCCCAGGATTAGGTCAGGAGGACTGGGGTAAAAATGCGCTAAAAAAGGTAGAAAATTCTCAGAAACCTATGCTGTGGGACGCTGATGCCCTTAACTTGCTGGCAATCAATCCTGATAAACGTCAGAATCGGATCATTACGCCGCATCCCGGCGAGGCGGCTCGATTACTTGGTGTTAGTACAATCGAAATCGAGAGTGATCGCTTACTTTCGGCACAACGCCTTGCGAAGCAATATGGAGGTGTTGTGGTATTAAAAGGTGCCGGTACGCTGATTGCCACTGATAAAGGGCAACTTGCGTTTGCCGATGTGGGTAACGCAAGCATGGCGACGGGAGGAATGGGCGATGTGCTTTCCGGTATTATCGGTGGTCTGCTTGGGCAAAAACTTGCGTTGTACGAAGCTGCCTGTGCGGGTTGTGTTGTTCACGGTGCGGCAGCGGAACAGGTGTCAAAACGAACCGGACAGCGCGGCATGATTGCCAGTGACCTCTTTTCTGAACTGTATCTGTTTGTTAACCCAGAGATGTCTGATAAAAAATAATGAAAACCTGCATAATGACATTGTGCGATGAGGCAACCACGCTGGCATTAGGTGCCAGCGTGGCCCGCGCGAGTGAAAAAGGACTTATCCTTTATCTTTATGGCGATCTTGGTGCGGGAAAAACCACGTTTAGCCGTGGTTTCTTGCAGGCGCTGGGGCATCAGGGAAATGTGAAAAGCCCAACCTATACGCTGGTTGAACCCTATGATCTGCCAAATCACCAGATATATCATTTTGATCTCTATCGCCTGGCCGATCCGGAAGAACTTGAGTTTATGGGGATCCGTGACTATTTCTCCGCACAAAGTCTGTGTCTGATCGAATGGCCGCAGCAGGGGGCGGGGTTCTTGCCTCCTCCCGATCTGGAACTGCACCTCCGTTATGATCAACGGGCGCGTGAGGCGGAGTTAAAGGCCTGTTCAGCCGTTGGCGAAAAGTTAGTTCAGCAGGTTGCGATGGAAAAGGGTTGTTGAGGATGTTGCGGATGAAGTTTGGTTTTCTGTTAGCTTTTTTACTGACAACCTTTTCCAGTCTTGCGGCGAATCTCGCTGATATCAACGTTGCCAATGGCGTGAGTCAGGCCACCGTTACCTTGAGTTTTAACGGCCAACCGGTTTATGGATTTTTCCCGCTGCATAATCCCGATCATGTTGTGCTGGATATTCGTCAGAGTGGTGTGGTGAAGGGCTTACCGTTGAACTTCAGTGGCGAAAATATCGTCAAACGCATTCGCTCAAGCCAGCCGAAGCATAGCCAAAGTATTCGTCTGGTGCTTGAGCTGACTCAATCAGCAAAGACTCATGCGGTGACGCAGCTCCAGGGCAGCAATTACAAGGTTGTATTCACTATCCGGGCAGCGCATCCGGTAAAACACACGTCAACCGCGGCTGCAATAAGTTCGGTTTCAGGAGCGACATCATCTGCGCCGCCTGCCGCTAACCCTTTCAAGCCCAATCCGGTTACGGCTGTTACCAGCGGAGGGATCGTCACTGTGCCTGGCGGGCGCTCCCGTTCCGGCAATGATCTGGTCATTGTCGCAATTGATGCTGGTCATGGTGGGCAGGATCCCGGGGCTATTGGTGCAGGCGGATTGAAAGAAAAAAATGTAACGATCGCCATCGCACGCAAACTAAAAGCGCTTCTAAATGACGACCCGATGTTTAAGGGGATAATGACGCGGGATGGTGACTACTTTATTTCTGTTATGGGGCGTTCTGACGTGGCCCGCAAACAGAACGCGAATTTGCTGGTGTCGATCCATGCTGATGCGGCACCCAACCGCAGCGCTTCCGGTGCATCGGTCTGGGTGCTCTCTAACCGGCGAGCCAACAGTGAAATGGCGGGCTGGCTTGAGCAGCATGAGAAACAATCGGAGCTGTTAGGCGGGGCGGGAGACCTGCTGGCGAACAGTCAGGCCGACCCTTACCTCAGTCAGGCGGTGCTGGATTTGCAGTTCGGTCATTCTCAGCGCGTTGGCTATGATGTGGCCGTTAAGGTGATAGCCCAGCTTCAACGGGTAGGCGCCTTGCATAAACGCCGCCCGGAGCATGCAAGTCTCGGCGTACTGCGCTCGCCGGATATCCCTTCACTGCTGGTGGAAACCGGCTTTATCAGTAACCCTTCGGAGGAGCGACTGCTGGGCAGTAGCGCATACCAGCAGAAGATTGCCGAGTCGATTTATAAAGGACTGCAGAATTACTTCCTGGCGCATCCGCTGCAATCGGTCCCAAAGGAGGAAAACCGTCCGTTGCAACTCACAGCGGCGGTTAACGTTCAGCCCAATCCAGCGCCGGCCAATACGCATTACTCGGGGGCGGTGACACGTCATGTGGTAAAACGAGGCGAAACGCTGTCTGGTATTGCCGCTCAATATGGTGTCAGCACCGCAACATTGCGGTCAATCAATACGCTGAAAAAGGATGTGGTTTGGGTGGGACAGAGGTTAAAGGTCCCGGCGGTTAGTCGCCCTGCTACAGCCAGTCCGGCTGCAGCCAAAAAGCCCGTCAGGCATAAAGTAGTACGTGGGGATTCATTAACGGCGATAGCAGCCCACTACGGTGTCAGTTCAAAAGCGATTCAGCAGGCAAACAATATGAAGTCGCAAAATGTCATGCTGGGCCAGACGTTAGTTATCCCAGCATCGTGAAGCCTGAAAAGGTTAACCTTTTCAACCGTCCGATGGCAAAGGTGCTTTCATAAACAGCAAGGAACTTTACTATGCCGATTCAGGTGTTACCTCCTCAACTGGCTAATCAGATAGCCGCGGGTGAAGTGGTGGAGCGTCCCGCATCAGTGGTTAAAGAGCTGGTGGAAAACAGTCTGGACGCCGGGGCGACGCGAGTTGATATCGAGATTGAAAAAGGCGGGGCAAAACTGATCCGCATTCGTGATAACGGCTGTGGTATTAGCAAAGAAGACCTGGCAATGGCGTTGGCTCGTCATGCTACCAGTAAAATCGCCACGCTGGACGATCTTGAGGCCATTATGAGTCTGGGGTTTCGTGGCGAAGCGCTGGCCAGTATCAGTTCGGTATCACGCCTGCTGCTGACCTCACGCACGGCTGACCAAAATGAAGCCTGGCAGGCGTATGCAGAAGGACGCGACATGGCGGTGAGCATCAAACCGGCGGCTCATCCGCCTGGCTCTACCGTAGAGGTGCTGGATCTTTTTTACAATACGCCCGCTCGGCGTAAATTTATGCGCACTGAGAAAACCGAATTTACCCATATTGACGAAATCATTCGTCGTATCGCGCTGGCACGCTTTGATGTTTCCTTTTCGCTCAGTCATAACGGTAAGCTGGTGCGTCAATATCGCGCGGTAAGTGAAACCAGCCAGCGTGAGCGGCGTTTAGGTTCGATTTGCGGCACCACTTTTCTTAATCATGCGTTGGCAATTGAATGGCAACATGGCGATTTGAGCCTGAATGGCTGGGTTGTCGATCCGACCGCCTCAGGCAACGTGAGTGATTTGCAATACTGTTACGTCAATGGACGTATGATGCGCGACCGTCTGATCAATCATGCTATTCGTCAGTCCTGCCAGGACAAGTTAACGGATGATCGCCAGGCGGCATATGTACTCTATTTGCAGATCGATCCTCATCAGGTGGATGTCAACGTACATCCTGCGAAACATGAGGTGCGCTTTCATCAATCGCGGCTGGTACATGATTTCATTTATCAGGGCGTAAGCACTGCGCTTCAACAAACCGTTGCTGCAACCCTTACGCAGAGGGATGAGCCGATAGTGGGGTGGCAACCAGAGAACCGTCAGGCAGCGGGCGCCAACCGCTTTGCAGTTCCGCCTGCACCAAAAACGTCGGTTGTTCAGGAAAGTCAGCCCCCCCGTTATCAGCCCGTGATATCTGCGGATGCTGGCACGTCTCAGGAGCGCTGGCAGCGACAAACCCCCGTTTATCAAAAGCGTGAGGGCAGTGCCTATCAGCAATTGTTGCAAACCCCGGTGCTACCTGATGAGACAAATCGTCATGCCGTTTCCACGCAACATGATGATGCTCCAGCTGATGTCGGTCAGGCTCCGTTAAGTGGTCACAGTCAGAGTTTTGGACGTTTGCTGACGGTCGTGCAGGGCGTTTATGCCCTGGTCGAAGGACAAGAGCGTCTTGCACTGATTTCGCTGACGGTTGCGGAGCGTCGACTAAAGGAGGCACAGCTGGCACCAGGTAAAGATGGCCTGAAGGCACAGCCGCTGCTGATTCCGGTGCGCATAAAGTTGGAAAAGTCAGAACATGCTGCGTTAGAACGCTACGCTACCCTGCTGATATACATGGGAATCGAGCTTTTGTCCGATGAGCAGCATGTGACGCTGCGCGGTGTGCCTTTACCATTGCGGCAACAAAATTTACAAAACTTGATTCCAGAACTGCTAGGCTATCTCGCCCGACATCATGATGTGTCGGCAACCCAGGTAGCGCAATGGCTGGCACGTTCTACGGCAGTACAACAGACAGGTTGGAATCACTCGCAGGCGATAGCGCTACTGGCTGAAGTCGAAAGGCTTTGCCCGCAACTCACGACATCGCCACCCTCTGAATTATTGCAACATATTGATATTGAACAGGCGATGAACGCCCTGAAGCATGATTGAAACAGGTAAGGCTGGCCGGCCAAAGGCTATTTTTTTGATGGGTCCCACTGCTTCTGGCAAAACCGCGCTGGCTATTGCTTTGCGTCAGCGACTGCCAGTCGAATTGATAAGCGTGGATTCTGCGCTGATTTATCGGGGAATGGATATTGGTACGGCTAAACCGTCCCCTGAAGAACAGCGGCTTGCACCTCATCGTTTGCTGGATATTCGCGATCCCGCCGAGGCCTATTCTGCAGCGGAATTTCGTCGGGATGCCCTTGCTGAAATGGCGGATATTACCCGTAGCGGGCGAGTTCCATTGCTTGTCGGCGGCACGATGCTCTATTACAAAGCATTACTGGATGGATTATCGCCGTTGCCCCCGGCAGATCCTGAGGTGCGTAAGCGTATTGAGCTGATGGCGCTGGAACAAGGATGGGATGCCCTTCATCGCCAGTTGTGTCGTATTGATCCGGTTGCCGGAAATCGTATTCATCCGAATGATCCTCAGAGGCTCTCGCGAGCACTGGAAGTTTTTTTTATTTCGGGTCAAACTTTAACGGAACTGACTAACACTGCGGGTGAAGTGCTACCGTATGATGTAATTCAGTTTGCGATTGCCTCTCAGCGACGCGAACTTATTCACCAGCGCATTGCGTTGCGTTTTCAGCAAATGTTGACGTCAGGATTTGAAACAGAAGCCCGGGCGCTCTATGCACGTGGTGATTTGCATACGGATATGCCTTCTGTTCGCTGTGTTGGTTACCGCCAAATGTGGTCATATCTGGCGGGCGACATTGATTACGACGAGATGGTTTATCGGGGAATTTGTGCAACCCGACAACTGGCCAAACGCCAGATGACCTGGCTTCGTGGTTGGGAGAGTGTGCACTGGCTTGATAGTGAACACCCTGAGGTCGCTTTGGCGACGGTGCTACAGGTTCTTAGTGCGAAGCCTGGGTGATTGTGTACAATTGATAGGTTATTGTGCGCGAATTTTTACGTAGTATTTCAGGGCTAAGGCCCTCAAGTAGTAAACAACAAACATACTAAGGAAAAGATAGAATGGCTAAGGGGCAATCATTGCAAGATCCGTTCCTGAACGCATTGCGTCGTGAACGTGTTCCGGTTTCGATTTATTTGGTAAACGGTATCAAACTGCAGGGTCAGATCGAGTCGTTTGATCAATTTGTTATTTTATTGAAGAACACGGTGAGCCAGATGGTTTACAAGCATGCGATTTCCACCGTCGTTCCGTCCCGTCCGGTTTCCCATCATAGTAATAATACGGGTGGCGGAAGCAATAACTATCATCATGGCGGTAATAATCAGGGGACTTCTTCTCAGCCTCAGCAAGATGGTGAGGACGCAGAATAAGTACACTTTTCGGGGCGGGCTTTTGTTGATTTACCCGTCACCCGTCCTGATAAGTTTTATTAGTATGGTCTGATCCTTTGCGTTATAACGGGTGAGAACCTGTTCTGAGCAATGTCTTTTTACACTTATTTTGACTCTGATTTCGCCTGGAGTGGCCATTGCGCAGCAGCTGCAACAAGGTTCTGAGAGGTTATTAGTTTGTTTGACCGTTATGATGCTGGTGAGCAGGCCGTACTGGTACACATTTATTTTTCCCAGGAAAAAGACACGGAAGACCTTCAGGAATTTGAAAGTCTGGCCTCTTCCGCGGGTGTCTGTGCGTTACGTGTGGTCATAGGCAGCCGTAAGGTGCCACATCCTAAATATTTTGTCGGCGAAGGGAAGGCCATCGAGATCGCTGAAGCAGTGAAATCCAGTGGTGCCTCCGTCGTGCTGTTCGATCATTCACTGAGTCCCGCTCAGGAACGAAATCTGGAGAAGCTGTGTGAATGTCGCGTGATTGACCGTACCGGGTTAATTCTCGATATTTTTGCCCAGCGCGCACGTACCCATGAAGGTAAATTGCAGGTGGAGCTGGCTCAACTCCGCCACCTTGCTACCCGTTTGGTTCGCGGCTGGACCCATCTGGAACGTCAGAAAGGGGGGATCGGGCTTCGTGGGCCGGGAGAAACTCAGCTTGAAACCGATCGTCGTTTACTGCGCAACCGTATTACTCTGATCCTGTCTCGCCTGGAGCGGGTGGAAAAGCAGCGAGAACAAGGCAGGCAGGCTCGTCACAAAGCGGATATTGCGACGATATCGCTGGTTGGTTACACCAACGCAGGTAAATCGACCTTATTTAACCGCCTGACTTCGGCAGATGTCTATGCTGCCGATCAGCTTTTCGCTACGCTGGACCCGACGCTGCGCCGGATTGATGTCGCCGATGTGGGTGAGGTGGTGTTAGCTGATACGGTGGGTTTTATCCGTCACCTGCCGCACGATCTGGTTGCCGCTTTCAAAGCAACTCTGCAGGAAACCCGTCAGGCCATGCTGCTGATGCATGTGATTGATGCAGCCGATCTGCGTATTAATGAAAATATCGCGGCGGTGGAAGAGGTTCTGACAGAAATAGAATCAGATGAAATCCCCACCCTGCAAGTCATGAATAAAATCGACATGTTGGAGGACTTTGTTCCCAGAATTGATCGTAACGAAGAGAATTTACCTGTTCGCGTCTGGCTGTCCGCGCAAACTGGTGAGGGCATTCCACTGCTGTTTCAGGCGTTAACTGAGCGTCTGGCCGGTGAGATTGCCGAATATAAATTGCGTTTGCCGCCAGAAACCGGGCGGCTACGCAGTCGTTTTTATCAATTGCAGGCAATCGTAAAAGAGTGGAATGAAGACGACGGCAGCGTAGGTTTGGCCGTACGTATGCCAGTTGTCGACTGGCGGCGACTGTGTAAACAGGAACCTGAGCTGGTGAATTACATTATTTAGCCGATTTTGCCTGATACCTGTCCCGACGTTGGGACAACACCGCACACACTATTAATGGAGTATAAACATGGCGTGGAATCAGCCCGGTAACAACGGACAGGACCGCGACCCGTGGGGGAGCAGCAACAATCAAGGCGGCAACTCCGGGGGCAATAAAGGAGCACGGGATAACGGACCTCCTGATTTGGATGATATTTTTCGCAAGCTGAGTAAAAAGCTGGGTGGTTTTGGCGGTGGCAAAAGCGATGGGCAGAAAACTCCCGGCTTTGGCAGCCGCGCAACAGGTATTGTCGTTGCTGCTGCCGTAGTGATATGGGCTGGCAGCGGTTTTTATACCATTAAAGAAGCAGAGCGTGGCGTGGTGACCCGTTTTGGTAAGTTTAGTCATCTGGTGGAGCCGGGTCTGAACTGGAAACCCACCTTTGTCGATGAGGTTCGTGCAGTGAATGTCGAATCCGTGCGCGAACTGGCGGCTTCTGGCACCATGTTAACCTCGGATGAAAACGTGGTGCGGGTGGAGATGAACGTGCAGTATCGCGTGACGAACCCGGAGCGTTATCTGTTTGCAGTCACCAGTGCAGATGACAGTCTGCGTCAGGCAACAGACAGCGCATTACGAGGTGTTATTGGCCGTTCCACTATGGATCGTATTCTGACTGAAGGACGTACGGTAGTGCGTAGCGATACGCAGCGTGAACTGGAGGAAACCATTCGTCCTTACGACATGGGGATCACCCTGCTGGATGTTAACTTCCAGGCGGCACGCCCACCTGAAGAAGTAAAAGCATCATTTGATGATGCTATTGCCGCGCGTGAAAACCGTGAACAGTATGTCCGTGAGGCCGAGGCCTACGCCAACGAGGTTCAGCCAAGGGCCAACGGTCAGGCTCAACGTATCTTGGAAGAGGCTCGCGCTTATAAAACCCGCACCGTTCTGGAGGCGCAGGGCGAAGTGGATCGTTTCGCGCGCATCCTGCCAGAGTATAAATCTGCGCCTCAGATTACCCGTGAACGCCTGTATATCGAAACCATGGAGCGTGTACTCAGTCATACACGTAAAGTCCTGGTTAATGATAAAGGCAATAGCCTGATGGTGTTGCCAATGGATCAGCTGATGCGTGGACAGACGGAGGCTAAGGCAACAAGCTCGCAGGAGAGCACCAGCAACAATCTGTTTCGCATGGCACCAGCCACGAGTCCTGGCGATGCAGCCGGCAACAGCAATTCGTTGAATAATTCGGCCAGTTTCATGGATCAGCGTCGGGAAAATGCTCTGCGCAACAATACCCAGCGCGCAGGGGGAGAGTAAATGATGCGTAAGTCATTAATATTATTGCTTGTTTTTTTGCTGGTGGTGCTTTATGCCTCGCTGTTTGCTGTGCAGGAAGGCCAGCGTGGCATCGTGATGCGTTTCGGTAAGGTTTTGCGCGACGGTGACAATAAACCGCTGGTATATGAACCCGGTCTGCACTTTAAGATTCCTTTCATGGAATCAGTAAAGTCGCTGGATGCACGTATTCAAACTATGGATAACCAGGCAGATCGTTTTGTTACCAAAGAGAAAAAAGATCTGATCGTTGATTCTTATATCAAATGGCGGATCAGTGACTTCAGCCGTTACTACCTTGCAACAGGCGGTGGTGATGTTTCACAAGCGGAAGTGCTGTTGAAGCGTAAATTCAGCGACCGCCTGCGTTCAGAAATTGGACGTCTTGATGTGAAAGATATCGTGACTGATTCTCGTGGACGTTTAACTACGGACGTGCGCGGTGCGCTGAATACCGGAAGCTCGGGTCAGGATGATGAAGTTGCTACGCCAGCAGCAGATGATGCGATTGCATCGGTAGCAGCACGAGTGGATCGCGAGACGACCGGTAAGGAACCAGCAGTTAATCCTAACAGTATGGCTGCGCTGGGTATCCAGGTCATGGACGTTCGCATTAAACAGATTAATCTGCCGACCGAAGTATCTGATGCGATATACAATCGTATGCGTGCTGAACGAGAGGCTGTAGCGAGAAGTCAGCGTTCTCAGGGACAGGAAGAGGCGGAAAAGCTGCGTGCAACGGCTGACTATGAAGTTACCCGCACGCTGGCTGAAGCGCAGCGTACAGCGCTGATTACGCGCGGTGAAGGGGATGCTGAAGCGGCTAAGTTATTTGCCGATGCATTCAGTCAGGATCCGGACTTCTATGCGTTTATTCGCAGTCTGCGTGCTTATGAAAACAGCTTCAGAAGCAATCAGGATGTGATGGTGTTAAGCCCTGACAGCGATTTCTTCCGCTTTATGAAGTCGCCGGCCACCAGCGCGAATAGTCATTAATTCTGCTGGCTTTACACCCGCCGGGCATAGCAATATGCCCGACTTTTTATTGGTAACAAAAACATGTCCTGTAGGGGGAATCAACAGGTTTTGGCTCTGCCTTGTTGTGGCGTTGAATATTACCCTACAGATCAGGACAGGCTATTGGCACACGCAATTAAAGCGACCTTCTGTGAAGGCGAATAGCGCAGCTGGCTTCAGCGTTATGCGAGATACCGATACTGGCGGCACATTAATAGAATGGAATGGAGCCACCCCTTCATCGACAGGACTGGCGATTGGCCTCTCTTCGCGTATGAAAATGAGGCAACCTGGGGTTCCCGGCAGAATATTTTTTATAACGTGCAGCGGACGTTCTCCCGCGTTATTAATACGGGCGGCGCACCGGGTTTAACCGTAAGTGGACGTTGCTAAGAGGTGAGGATCGGTTACCCATGTTTTCGGGACCCTGTACACGATTCTGTGTAAATACCTTGTCCCAGAAGTGACCGTCCAGGCGGTCACCGAACCCGATAATAAAACGGCTCATCGCCATGCGCCAGTCCCTCAGCGGCATCGTCCATTTCTGTGACGCCGCCTGGATTGCCAGCCACACCACCTTTTTCACCGGGCCGCCAGTCGGGAATATCTTTCGTTTTTTGAGCGCATGTCTGATCACGCTGTTCAGCGACTCGATGGCGTTGGTTGTGTAGATGACTTTGCGGATGTCTCCCGGGTAAGCAAAGAACGTCGCCAGGTGGCTCCAGTTTGACTGCCAGCTTCGGCTTATCTGCGGATATCGTCTGTCCCGGGCAGTGGCGAACACTTCCAGTGCCTGCACCCTGATGAGATGTTTCATGGATAACCGTTGGCATATCATTTTTTTGGCGAAGAGGTATGTAATAGCCCACAGAGATAATTTTTATTTTTATAGGCATTAGTTTCTTTGAGGTTTATAAACATACGACATAGCGGATCGCCGGGTCAGGTTTCAGCTATGAAAAGATCATCTTTGGATTTCATAAGCCAAATTCTTTTGAAGTCATCAGCAATATATTCTTCGATTACTTTATTTGTCCCTTCAGCACTATCAATGAATAGATTAAATATCTCTGTCGCTTCAGTTGTACCTGGTTTGATGTCAAATATATTGTGGAAACGCTCCATTATATGCTCGCCATGCTCTGAATGTAGTAATTTTTCTTTTACTGTATCGATTGCTACTTTTGCGTTTACTTCATCTTTTTTTATGTCGAGTGCCGCTTTTCCATACTTTCCTGCCCGCTCTATTTCTTCGTTGTTTAGGCCGTAAAGACAGGACACCGATAAGTACGGTTGTTTTTCTGTTTCAGATCCGTTTTTCTGGACCCTCCACCTCAATGGTGGCGTACTTAACATTTCCCCCTTGTCGGGCTATTCCCGCAGCTAACAATGGCCTTATGCGTGAACAGGATAATGTCGCGCTGACAATATTCTGCTCCCTCAGCGAAAGAGCGTCCCGGATAACACCGGCCGTGCTCAAACTACCCGGTTTTTATTTCATACAGGCAGAGATTTGTTATGGTATTGATTGCTGTTACGCTCATTTGCCAGCATCTGACTGTGGCGTGAAGCCATGCCAGGATGGTTGCAGGTTTTTTGTGTTGCGTATCACCCTGGCACATTTATTTATGCCTGATACCAATTCACACGTATGACTGGAGGTGGAAAATGCTGGATAAAATCTGTCAACTGGCCCGAACTGCAGGAACTGCCATTATGAAAGTATATGATGGGCAGCAGCCGCTGGATGTTTCTCATAAGTCTGATAACTCGCCGGTCACTGCTGCGGATCTTGCTGCCCATCATGTTATTGTGCAGGGACTGACGGCGTTATCTCCTGACATCCCGCTGCTTTCAGAAGAGGACCCGGCAAGCTGGAAAGTGCGGCAGCACTGGCAGTGCTACTGGCTGGTTGATCCCCTTGATGGCACAAAAGAGTTTATTAAGCGCAATGGAGAGTTCACGGTCAATATCGCACTGATTGAAAAAGGCAGCCCCGTGCTTGGCGTGGTTTATGCGCCAGCACTGGATATTATGTACTCTGCCGCCAACGGTAAGGCCTGGAAAGAAGAAGGGGGGCATAAAACGTCAATCCAGGTGCGGGAAGCCCGTCCTCCACTGGTGGTGGTAAGCCGCTCACATTCAAACAGTGAACTTCTGGACTATCTCAGTCAGTTGGGGGAACACCAGACTACCGCAATTGGTTCTTCACTGAAGTTTTGTCTGGTCGCCGAAGGTAAAGCACAACTCTACCCCCGCTTTGGACCTACGAATATCTGGGACACTGGTGCAGGTCACGCAGTGGCTATCGCTGCAGGTGCTCACGTTCATGACTGGCAGGGCAAAACGCTGGACTACACGCCTCGTGAGTCATTTCTCAACCCCGGTTTTCGCGTGTCTATCTTCTGAGCAGAGCGTTCAGCCGACAGGCTGGTGTCGGGTTACCGTCGTCATCGGCCTGCGGATGCGTGAAGATCCTGCTGTAACAGCTGCTTTACCAGCATAACCACCTGATGAATCTCATCGGCATTGAGTGCACCCTCTTTTGCAAAGCGAACGTACCCGGCTCTATCCAGCACAATAATCGCGGAGCTTTCATTTTCCAGGTGCCAGGCCTTTTTTGCGATGCCGTTGCTGTCGACAATAAACTGCGACCAGGGAAACTGTTTTTTATTATTTTCAATATTACTGCGTACAAACATTCCGGTACCGGGGATGGCATCATCTGTGTTAATCAGCGTAGTGGTCTGATAGCGGTCGTGAGGCAACGTCGCGGCCTTTATGGCTTCAATTAACGCAGCGTTTTCTTCCTTCGCAGATGAACGGCTGGCAATATGTTGCCACTGCCCTGATTATGCCGGGCAGTTCAGCGCTATTCCAGCGTTGATAGCTGAATTTATCCTGCTGCCACAATAACTCTCCCTTGTTGGCAATTCCTGTTACCGGCATCCGCTGCCCTATAACAAAATTGTGTGCGCTGGCGGCGGGCGGCAACAATATTGCGATCAGCACAAACAACGTTCGAACAGACATCATAACGGCTCCACGCAAAGTAATCGGACCAGTAAGTCATGTTCCTGCAATAATAAGCGCAGATGATGCTGCAGTCACAAAACATTTATGCAATGATATGTGCTAATTAGTAACAATTGAAATTTTATACTGTGTGCTATATTTCAGATGAAGCAGGATGTTGTCATACCGTGTAAAAATAGTAAAAAATCAACTTTAGACCCTCAAAGGCTGTTATTGGTCTATAGTGAATCTACTTTGCGTTGATGAAAATGTACCGGGCTTGGACAGATCGCGCGTTTATTTTTAGGGGTAAGGCCGGAATGAAGATTTTTCAGCGATACAACCCGCTGCAGGTTGCTAAATACGTTAAGATATTGTTTCGTGGTAGGTTTTATATTAAAGATGTAGGTGCATTTGAGTTCGACAAAGGCAGGATTCTGATGCCGCGTATCAAAGATAAGCAGCACTACAGTGTGATGTCAGAAGTGAATCGCCAAGTGCTGCGTTTGCAAAGCGAGTTGAATTAAAAGCGTCATATGAGCGGCGCTTTACGACGGTCTGACCCGGAAAGCTTGAACGTAAATCCTTTGCTACAGCAGCATTTTGGCGGCAAGCCTGGTACTAAATTCAGCACTGCCGCCACTCTAGCTAACTTTCCGTTGTGCCTTCTTCCTGTTTATTCAGTACTGCAGCAGGGCGCGCATCTACCCGGGTGACCAGCAGCTGATCGATACGATAGCTGTCGATATCCACTACCTCAAACTTGTAGCCGTGAAACTTGACGAAATCGGTACGTTTGGGGATTTTACGTAGCATATACATCATAAAGCCGCCGATGGTTTCATAGTTGCCGGACTGCGGAAACTCATCAATGTCCAGCACGCGCATTACATCGTCAATCGGTGTTCCCCCTTCCACCAACCAGGAATTTTCATCACGTGCAACGATTTGTTCTTCCATGCCCTGACCAACCAAATCGCCCATGAGTGTCGTCATGACATCATTCAGTGTGATTATGCCGACAACCAGCGCGTATTCATTCATGATTACCGCAAAATCTTCCCCGGCAGTCTTAAAACTCTCCAGCGCTTCTGATAAGGTCAGCGTGTCTGGAACAATCAGCGCGGAGCGGATCTGCACACCGCTATTTAATGCCATACTCTGATGGCCCAGCACCCTCAGCAGTAACTCTTTAGAATCGACATAGCCGATAATATGGTCAATGCCTTCATTACAGACCAAAAACTTGGAGTGTGGATGATTGGCAATCTTTTCTTTAAGGCTGGCTTCATCTTCGTGCAGATCGAACCAGATCACGTTTTCCCGTGAGGTCATTGAAGAGGGCACCGTACGCGATTCCAGCTCAAACACGTTTTCAATCAGCTCGTGTTCCTGTTTGCGTAAGACGCCGGCAAGTGCGCCTGCCTCCACTACGGCATAAATATCGTCAGACGTAATATCGTCTTTGCGCACCAGCGGGATTTTAAAGAGGTGGAAAATAATGTTAGCGCCGCCGTTAAAAAACCATACCAGAGGCCGAAAGATCAGCAGGCAAAAGCGCATAGGATTAATGATTTTCAGCGCAATCATTTCCGGTGCAATCATGCCAAGCCGTTTGGGGAAAAGGTCAGCGAACAGGATAAACAGGCTGGTGACCAGGGTAAAAGAGCAGATAAAGCTCAACTGCTCTGCCAGCGGCGGGTTAACAAAACGGTTAAAAAGCTGCCTGAAGGCGGGAGAAAAGGCCGAGTCGCCCACAATACCGCCAAGGATAGCCACCGCGTTCAGGCCAATTTGCACCACGGTAAAAAACATACCGGGTGATTCCTGCATTTTAAGGACTCGCTGGGCATTGGTATTTCCCTCATCTGCCAGCAGCTTGAGCTTAATTTTACGTGCTGCGGCCAGAGAAATTTCTGACAGGGAAAAAAATGAGCTGATAGAAATCAGCAGTAAGATGAGAAGCATGCTATCTAACATAAAAGATCCATAAATGGCGGGTTCAGTTGCGTTAACCAATAAACAGGCTGAAATGGACCGTGAGTTTATTGCTTGTCATCTTTGGCCTGAACAGCGTGTCGGGTTAACGTGGGCTATCCGTGCCAAAAATGTCTGCGCTAAGAAGGCGAAAGACTCAGAGCAGAATTAAGCCAGGCCAACAGATGACCTGTGTAAGCGATTATAGCCAGGGTGGTGGTGACATACAATTACAGCGCTTTAATCGTCCTGTTTATCTTCATGGTGCAATATGTATGAGATTTATCTGACTATACAGAAGCAATAAGCATCAGGTGACATTCATTGGTGTTCACGTGTTGTATCGTGCCGTTTCTTTGCACACAATAAGTTAAAAAGCTTGTCGTGAATAGAGGGAAGTCTCGTCAGGCCGTCTGTTACCCGGAGACGCATACCGCATTATGGTGCCAGGGAAGCGCCCACCCGGATGACGGGTCTGGCACAAAATCAGGAGTTAGCGTGCCAGGAATTCGTTTGTATTGCATGTGTTACCTGTTTTGCCTGTTCTCTGTCGTGCCTTGCGCTCAGGCAGTGACTGTGCGTTTGCAGGTGACAGGATTGTCCGGGGATCTACAAAAAAATGTCCGTGCGCGGCTTTCTACCATTGCGGGCGATGAAGTGACCGCTGATGGTCGCTTTCGTGCCCGCGTTAATGAGGCTATAAAAGAAGGGCTGAAAGCGCTTGGTTATTATGAGCCGGAGATCGCGTTTGAGCTTCAGCCGCCGCCGCCTGGCGGCAGGCGTCCCGTTTTGCTGGCGAAAGTAACGCCGGGTGAGCCGGTAATTCTGGCGGGTGAAACGGTGATTTTGCGGGGCGGGGCCAGCAAAGACCCTGATTATCTTGCGCTGCGTGGCACCGGTCGGGGAAAAATCGGCAAAGTATTGAACCACGGTGATTACGACAGTTTTAAAAGTGTGTTGAGCAATATGGCACTGCGCAAGGGGTATTTTGATGCGGATTACAGCAAAAGCCAGCTGGCCGTCTCTGTTCAGCGACGGCAGGCCTTCTGGGATATCGACTACAACAGCGGAGATCGTTATCGTTTTGGCGACGTCAGCTTCGAAGGCTCGCAGGTTCGTGAAGAGTACCTGCAAAATCTGGTGCCATTTAAAAAAGGTGATTATTACAACTCGCGGCAGCTGGCGGAGTTAAACCGTCGTCTGTCTGCCAGCGGATGGTTTAATTCGGTTGTCGTGTCCCCACAGTTTGATCAAGCCTGCACAAGTAAAGTTCTGCCGCTGCACGGTGTCCTCAGCCCACGCACTGAAAATACCATCGAAACTGGCGTAGGTTATTCCACTGATGTTGGACCTCGCGTTAAGGCGACCTGGAAACGACCTTGGGTGAATACCTACGGGCACAGTTTTAGCACCAGTGCCAACATTTCTGCACCGGAGCAGCAGCTTGACTTCAGCTATAAAATTCCGTTGCTCAAGGCACCCATCGAGCAGTATTACCTGTTGCAGGGTGGACTGAAAAGAACCGACCTGAACGATACTCAGGCTGATTCATCAACGCTGGCTGCTTCACGTTATTGGGAAGCCGACTCTGGCTGGCAGCGGGCTGTGAATCTGCACTGGAGCCTTGGCCACTTTACCCAGGCGAACGTGACCAATACCACCATGCTGATTTACCCCGGTGTCAGTATCAACCGAACCCGTTCCCGAGGCGGGTTGATGCCGGACTGGGGAGATTCACAGCGTTACTCACTTGATGTCTCTGACACCAGTTGGGGGTCGGATATTGATTTTGCCGTGGTGCAGGCGCAGAACGTCTGGATCCGCACGCTGGCAGAAAAACACCGTTTTGTGATGCGTGGTAATCTTGGCTGGATTGAAACCAATAGTTTTGAGCGTGTTCCCCCGGATCTGCGTTTCTTCGCGGGGGGCGATCGCAGCATTCGTGGTTACAAATATAAAGGAATCTCTCCACGCGATGACGACGGCAAACTGACCGGAGCGTCAAAACTGGCTACTGGTTCGCTGGAATATCAGTATAACGTCAGTGGCAAATGGTGGGGGGCGGTGTTTGTCGATTCCGGGGAGGCCGTCAACGACATTAAACAGAGTAATTTTAAAACCGGTGTCGGTTTTGGTGTGCGCTGGCAGTCGCCCGTCGGGCCTGTCAAGCTGGATATCGCCCGCCCGATACGCGATGACGAAAACCGTGATATACAGTTCTATATCGGATTGGGGCCTGAGCTATGAGTCGCTGGAAGAAGGTCCTGATTGGTATCGTCATCTTTCTGCTACTACTACTTAGTGGCGTAACCTTGTTAATTGCCACCACGCCTGGATTGCATCTGTTGCTGAATGGTGCCGCGCGCTGGGTGCCGGGGTTGGCGATCAAACAGGTGCAGGGGGGATGGCGCGATCTTCGTGTAAGCGGCCTGCAGTACGAAATGCCGGGCATCAAGGTTAATGTGGGTGAGTTTCATCTTGCGCCTCAACTGGGTTGCCTGCGCCGCAGCGCATTCTGCGTCGACGAGCTGGCGCTTAAGGATGTTCAGGTTACGGTGGACAGCAAAAAAATGGTGCCTGCTGCTCCGACTCCGCAAGAAGAAAACAACGGAACGGGTGAAGTGAGCACCCCCTATCCCGTCACCCTGCGACAACTTACGCTGCACAATATTAACGTGACGGTGGATGACACGGCGATATCGCTGGCGGATTTCACGTCCGGTATCCACTGGCAGCAGCGAGCACTTACCCTGACGCCGACCCACATTCAGGGACTGTTGATTGCCTTACCAAAAGCGACCAGGGCCGCGGATAAGCAAATCGTACAGCCAAAAGTTCAGCAGCCGCAGGAAGCGCCCCTGGGTGAGACGCTCAAGGCGTTGTTCGCTAAACCGCTTCTGCCTGAACTTCCTGATTTCAGGATGCCACTGGACGTTGACATACAGCAGATTCTGGGTGAACAACTGCATATTACTGGCGATAGCGACATTCTGATTAATCGACTATTAGTAAAGGCGAAAACCAACGATAGTGTACTGCATCTCGAGACGCTGGATGTTGATTCGCCTCAGGGACAGCTCAATGCGCGGGGACAAGCGACCCTGACGGATAACTGGCCGATCAGTTTTTCCCTGAATAGTGCGGTAAACGTTGAGCCGTTAAAGGGCCAGAAAATCAAAATGACCCTGGCAGGAGGCTTTCAGCAGCAACTTGCTCTGTCACTGAACCTCTCTGGTCCTCTGCGGGCACAAATTGAGGCACAAGTGCAACTGGCGCAGGCTGGCCTGCCGCTGTCGGTGACCCTACAAAGCCCTCAGCTTCGTTGGCCGCTGACCGGTGAAACAGCCTTTCAGGCAGACGATCTCCATTTCAGTTTTACCGGTAAAATGACCGACTATGCGATGTCACTGCAGGCCGCGCTAAAAGGCGCATCGATTCCCCCCGGCACGTTGACGCTGGATGGAAAAGGTAACGAGCAGCAGTTTTCTTTGGATAAACTCCGTCTCGCCGCTTTGCAGGGCCACAGCGATCTGACCGCGCTGGTGGACTGGAGCAAAGCTATCAGCTGGCACAGTGAGTTAACCCTGTCCGGTATTAATACTGTCAAACAGTATCCTGAGTGGCCTGCAAAACTGAACGGCAAAATTACCACGAGCGGCAGCCTGTATGGCGGTAGCTGGCAGGTAAGGGTGCCGGAGCTGAAGCTGCACGGTAACGTTAAGCAGAATGCGGTCAGCGCGCAGGGGGTGCTCTATGGTAACAGTTATAATCAGTGGGATATTCCGGGGTTCAAGCTGGTCCTGGGTCGTAACAATATCGATCTGAAAGGTTCGCTGGGCGATAAGCTCAATCTGGATGCCAGCATTGACGCACGCCATCTGGATAATGCGCTGCCGGGACTGGGTGGCGTCGTGGTCGGGACGATCAAGGGGCGTGGCGATCTGACCACGCCACAGCTGTTGGCTGATTTGACCGCAACCGGGCTTCGCTGGCAGGCAATGAGCGTTGGTCGCGTTGCGTTGAAAGGGGATGTCAGTTCCGGTAAGCAAATTCAGGGCACGCTTGCGCTGCGGCTGGAGCGTCTGAAACAGGACTCACTGGATATTGCCCGGCTTAATCTTGATGCCAGCGGCAGCGAGGAGCAGCACCAGCTTGCGCTTTCTGTTAACGGCAAGTCGGTTTCCGGGCAGCTGCTGTTAACGGGGCGTTTCGACCGTCAGGCGCAGCGCTGGCAGGGTAATCTGAATAATACTCACTTTGATACGCCGGTTGGCATCTGGCGTCTCACGCATGCTGTTTCACTGGATTACCTCAACAGCAATCAGACCGTCTCCATCGGCGCACATTGTTGGCAGAACCTTAACGCCGAACTCTGTATTCCGCAAACCATTGAGGCTGGGCCATCCGGTCATGCAAAAGTGGTGCTCAATCGTTTTGATTTGGCGATAGTAAAACCTTTCCTCACCGATGAGACTAAACTCAGCGGCGTGTTTACTGGCGATGCTGATGTCAGCTGGACAGCAGATGGTGCATTGCCTCACGGGCGTATTGGCCTGAAAGGGAGCGGTGTGAAGGTTGAACAAAATGTGCAGGGCAACACCCTGCCCATCGCTTTTGATACGTTGAATCTGAATGGCGCATTGCGCAACGGGAAGGCGCAGCTTAACTGGCTTATTAATATTGCGAAAAATGGTCAGCTTGACGGTAACCTGGAAATCGCCGACCCACAGAACAAAAGAAGCCTGTCGGGGAGCGTTAATCTGAACCGCCTCAATCTGGCTTTACTGAATCCTGCACTGATGCAGGGTGAGAAAGTAGCCGGCATGTTGGAAAGTAATTTGCGACTGGGCGGTAGCTTGCAAAAACCTCAGATATTTGGGCAGCTCGCCCTGAAAAATGCCGATGTTCAGGGCAGTTTTATGCCCGTCGATCTCACTTCTGCTAACGTCAACATGTTGTTTAACGGCATGAGTTCAATCCTTGACGGGGTGGTGCAGACGTCACGCGGTCAGATTGCGCTCAATGGTGATGCCGACTGGAGCCAGCTGCATGCCTGGCGTGCACGCATTGCGGCTAAAGGAAATCGTATTCGCGTAACGGTGCCGCCGATGGTCAGGATGGACGTCTCGCCCGATCTGGCATTTGAAGCGACACCGCAGCTGTTTAATCTTAGTGGACGCGTGGACATTCCCTGGGCGCGGATTGTGGTACAGCAGGTGCCGGAAAGTGCAGTCGGCGTCTCGTCTGACGAAGTACTATTGGATAAAAATCTGCAACCGGTTGCGCCGAAAACTGCCTCGATCCCGATTAACAGTAATCTGGTTATCCATATCGGTGATGATATGCGGCTGGATGCATTTGGTCTGAAAGCGAAACTCAATGGCGATTTAAATCTGGTACAGGACCACCGAGGGCTCGGTCTTAACGGACAGATCAATATCCCTTCCGGTCGTTTTCACGCTTATGGGCAGGATTTGACCGTGCGTAAGGGTGAGTTGCAGTTCTCAGGACCAGCCGATCAGCCATATCTGAATATTGAGGCGATTCGTAATCCTGATGCAACGGAAGACAGCGTTACTGCTGGCGTTCGCGTAACGGGTCTGGCAGATGAACCAAAGGTAGAGGTGTTCTCCGATCCCACGATGTCGCAACAGGATGCACTCTCTTACCTGCTTCGCGGGCAAGGGCTGGATGCTTCCGGCAGTGACAGTGCAGCATTAACTTCCGCGCTGGTGGGATTGGGGCTTGCGCAAAGTGGTCAGGTTGTGGGTAAAATCGGCGAGACGTTTGGCGTAAGTAATCTCGCCCTGGATACCGCTGGTGTAGGTGACAGTCAGCAGGTTCAGGTAAGTGGTTACGTACTGCCAGGTCTGCAAGTAAAATATGGCGTTGGCATATTTGATTCACTGGCGACATTAACCTTGCGTTATCGTCTGATGCCTAAGCTATATTTGGAAGCGGTGTCTGGCGTAGACCAGGCACTTGATCTGCTCTATCAGTTTGAGTTTTAGCAATGCGAATAATTGTTTACGGCAGCCTGAGGCGCAAGCAGGGCAACAGCCACTGGATGACCAACGGTCAGTGGCTGGGCGATCATAAAATTGACGGCTATGAGCTGTATAATCTGGGGCACTATCCCGGTGTGGTAATGGGAGCCGGACAGGTGTATTGCGAGGTTTATCGCATCGATGCGTCCACGCTGGGTGAGCTGGATGCGCTGCGAACTAAAGGGGGCGAGTACAAGCGTGAGCTGGTACAAACGCCTTTTGGTAGCGCCTGGCTTTACGTTTATCAGCGTTCAGTCAAGGGAAAACAACGGTTGCAGAGCGGAGACTGGTTGTTGCGTGACGCGGAGCAGACTGACTGACGGGGCGAATAAAGCGGCCTTGCATGGGTGTTTTGATGACGCTGACAGAGGAGTCGCCGTCCTGATATCTGTATGGTTCTGTCCGATGATCATCAGGTTGGTTCGAAAACCACCTCAAAACAGATTTTTAGCCTGAAACAATAATCTGCTTTTGTGCAAACCAGCGTTCATTGTCCTCGTGCTCTGTGTCGTGACGTCAGGGCATTGCCCGTCTATCATCATTAACCTCAATACACACCTCAAAGTCACACCATGCCAGACCCCCGTCTGCAAGACGGGGGTCTATTGGCCAATAAAAAATCAGTTATTTTTTGGCAGCACGTTCGAAAGAACTCAGGATTTCGGCTTTTGCTGCTTCTGCATTATCCCAGCCTTCTACTTTGACCCATTTGCCTTTTTCCAGCGCTTTGTATTGCTCGAAGAAATGGGTAATCTGACCGCGCAACAGTTCCGGCAGGTCGTGCACATCTTTAATGTGGTCGTATTCTTTGGAAAGCTTGCTGTGCGGAACGGCAACCAGCTTGGCATCTTCACCTGACTCATCGGTCATTTTCAGTACGCCTACCGGACGGCAGCGAATCACCGAACCTGGCTGCAACGGGTATGGGGTAGGCACCAGTACATCAACCGGGTCTCCATCCAGTGACAGCGTATGGTTGATATAACCATAGTTACATGGGTAAAACATTGCGGTTGCCATAAAACGGTCGACGAACAGTGCGCCGGACTCTTTATCTACTTCATATTTAATTGGTGCAGCGTTGGCAGGGATTTCAATCACAACGTAGATATCTTCTGGCAGATCTTTACCCGCTGGAACCTGGTTCAAACTCATGGTCAATTCCTTACATATCAGTCTTCGAACAAGTGGCGCTCATTATAGCTGACTGGTTATGAAAGTATCCCCCCTTTTTGGCGTTTCGGAATGCTCCAGTACGGCCATGCAGCAGGGTGATTTGTCTGCCTGTGCAATTTAAAATCATGGCATCTATCACGGTTATTATCAGAAAGATGACGTAAATTTATTCGGGAATTATTGAATTCTTTCATTATTATGCACTGTTGTAAATCAATGCATTTTCATTTTTTTATGGCAATATTAACTACCATTAAGCTATTTATTTTTTATTAATGCTATCTAACTGGTTTTATTGCGCTATAAATCACTGCATGCTTCTTTGTTTTGGGGCTCACTAATTAAAGCAATTCCACCACAGGTACTAAATATTCTTCTTGTTGCTGCCGATACTATTTTCTCTTTTTGGAGATTATAAGTTACTGGCTTCCTGGAGGTGCCATATAATGCTTAAAAAGGTCTCAATACGAACCGGTCTGTTAATTCTGTTAGCGTCAATGACGCTGATGCTGTTAATCGTGAGTGTGATGGGCATTATTGCCATCAACAAAGGCAATCGTTCTTTG
The DNA here is from genome assembly GCF_021365465.1 of Erwinia tracheiphila. Lineage (NCBI taxonomy): Bacteria > Pseudomonadati > Pseudomonadota > Gammaproteobacteria > Enterobacterales > Erwiniaceae > Erwinia > Erwinia tracheiphila. Next base: position 4,201,005 of record NZ_CP089932.1, on the reverse strand, counting down.
GATGTGGTTAACCGTATCCAGGGAATTGAGTTAAACAGTCTGTTTCTTGCCAACAATAATTTGCTCTATGCCCGTGCTGCTTCAGCACTGTCGGTACGCAAAATGGAAATAGGTCTGCCTGATGAATCCCGCGCTGTTTACGGGCAGGCTGTCATCTACATTGCTTCATCACGGGCGGAGATGGAAAAATTCATTGATACCGGTACCGTTACCGCACATGGTAAAATGCTGGCGGACGCGATTATTGCCGATTATGAAAAATATATGACGGAAGGTATCGAGCCGATGATGGCTGCCGTGCAAAGACAGGATACGGATGGTTATTATTCCTTGCTGGAAGGCAAGCTTGCTCCGCTTAATATTGCTTTGTCTAAAACAATCAATGAATTCAAGTTGTTTGCCGATCAGGTCACCAATGCCCGTCTGGAAGAGACGGGCAGAAACCAGCAACTTCTGACCTGGCTAATCACCTGCTGCGGCATTCTGACCGTCATTTTGTTAAGCGTCTCTTGGGTTCTGCTCAGGTTGATTTTGCTCAAACCTTTAGATTTGGCTATTGAGCATCTTGAATTTATTGCCGCTGGCGATTTGACACAGGCGCTGCCGGAGAGCGGTAATAATGAGCTGGGCAGGCTGAACAATGCACTGGGTGAAATGCAAATGTCATTGCAACAATCAGTCAGCCGGGTACGTGACGCCAGCCTGCAAATCGATACCGGTAGCCGCGAGCTTTCGTCCGGTAATCTTAACCTCTCGCAACGCACCGAAGAATCTGCTGCTTCTCTTGAACAGACTGCGGCCAGCATGGAACAGTTAACGGCTACCGTTAAACTGAATGCCGAAAACGCCAGTCAGGCGCATCAGCTTGCACAATCCGTTTCTGAAAGTGCAGATCGTGGCAGTGAGGTCGTCAACTATGTCATGGAAAAAATGCAGGAAATCGCCCGCAGTTCGAGGCGTATTGGTGACATTCTTGGTGTGATTGATGGCATCGCTTTTCAAACTAATATCCTTGCACTCAACGCGTCCGTTGAAGCTGCCCGGGCGGGTGAGCAGGGGAGGGTTTTTGCCGTCGTTGCAAGCGAGGTACGTAATCTGGCACAGCGCAGCGCAACGGCAGCAAAAGAGATCCGTGAGCTGATTGGTGAATCGGAAATTCGGGTTATGGAAGGATCGCAGATGGCTACTAAAGCTGGCGAAACCATGGATGAAATCGCCAGTGAAGTTATGCGGGTCACCTCGTTAATGAAAGAGATTTCCAGCGCATCTCAGGAGCAAAGCAAGGGTATTGAGCAGGTCAACCTTGCCGTCACGAAAATGGATGAAGTGGCGCAGCAAAATGCCGCACTGGTTGAACAGGCCACAGCCGCTACGCAGTCGCTGGAAGAGCAGTCACAGCAGTTGGTCCAGTGTATGGCGGCATTCAAAGTCAGCATGGCGTAAAAAAAGCGATCTTTCGATCGCCTTCTGCCGGTGGAATACATGGCAGCGTATCTGTGTGCAGGTACGCTTTCTCTACTGGCGTTCGCGTATTTTCTGCCTGTCAGGCGTCAGGAAATTCGCGCAGGAAGCGCTCCTGATCGTTCACCATTTCAGTGTTGCCGACAAAGAACGGCGAGCGCTGATGCAACGTTTGCGGCACAAGGTCAAGAATACGTCGGGTGCCGTCACTGGCTTTGCCACCTGCCTGCTCTGCAAGAAACGCCATAGGATTGCACTCATACAGCAGGCGCAGTTTGCCTTTTGGATGACTTGCCGTGCTTGGGTAGAGATAGATCCCGCCTTTGAGCAGATTACGGTGAAAGTCAGCAACCAGTGAGCCGATATAGCGCGAGGTATAAGGACGGTTAGATGGTTTGTCTTCTTCCTGGCAGAATTTCAGATACTTTTTCACGCCCTGCGGGAAGCGAATGTAGTTCCCTTCGTTAATAGAGTAGGTGTAGCCCTTTTCAGGAAACGCCATTTTTTCAGCGCTGAGACAGAAAACGCCGAGTGAAGGGTCGTAGGTGAAGGCATGCACGCCGCAGCCAGTGGTGTAAACCAGCATGGTGGATGAACCGTAGACCACATAGCCTGCAGCAACCTGCTGACTGCCCGGTTGCAGGAAGTCTTCCTCTGTCACCGGTGTACCTGGCGGCGTGATTCGGCGGTAGATAGAGAAAATGGTGCCAACAGAAACGTTCACGTCGATATTGGACGAGCCGTCCAGCGGGTCCATCAGAACCACGTATTTGCCATTTTCAACGCCCTCAAAGATGACAATCTCGTCTTCTTCTTCCGATGCGATGCCTGCCACAATGCCACGCGCTTTGAGTGCCGCTTTAAGTTTTTCATTTGCAAACAGATCGAGTTTCATCTGCTGTTCGCCCTGAATATTCTCGGCGCCGCTGGCCCCGAGAATGTCCACCAGCCCAGCTTTATTAATATCGCGATGGATAATTTTCGCGCCCAGCTTGATGGCTGAAATCAGTGCCGTCAGTTCACCTGTGGCGTGAGGAAAATCATGTTGCTTCTCGACGATAAATTCGCCTAACGTTTTCATAACACAATTCCTGGATCTGCGGTTGAACAGCAGTTCGATAAGTAAACTGCCCACGTATGCGTACGCAGTGTAGCCGAACGGTTGCTAAATAACATAGGGCAAATCCATTTCTTCTGCGCGAGGGGAACGCTACACTGTGCGCCGAACTTTCCAGTTAACGGACTATTTATGCGTATTCATATCCTCGGTGTATGCGGTACTTTCATGGGAGGGCTGGCTGTGCTGGCTCGTGCTCTGGGTCATGAAGTGACTGGCTCTGATGCCAACGTTTACCCACCAATGAGCACTCTTTTAGAGCAGCAAGGCATTGAGCTTATTCAGGGTTACGATTCGTCACAGCTCGATCCTGCACCGGATTTGGTGATCATTGGTAATGCGATGGCCAGAGGCAACGCCTGCGTTGAAGCGGTACTTGAGCGCAATATTCCTTACCTTTCTGGCCCGCAGTGGCTGCACGATTTTGTCCTGAAAGATCGCTGGGTGCTGGCGGTGGCCGGGACCCATGGCAAGACCACCACGGCCGGCATGGTGGCTTGGATTCTACAGGCCTCCGGGCTTGAACCAGGCTTTGTGATTGGCGGCGTTCCGGGCAATTTTTCTGTTTCGGCAACACCTGGAAACAGTCCATTCTTCGTCATTGAAGCGGATGAATATGACAGTGCATTTTTCGATAAGCGTTCCAAATTTGTCCATTATTGTCCGCGCACCTTGATCCTCAATAATCTGGAGTTTGATCACGCCGATATTTTTGACGATTTACGCGCTATTCAACGCCAGTTTCATCATTTAATACGCATCGTGCCGGAAAGCGGCAGGATATTGGTGCCTGAAAATGACGGAAATCTGAAACAGGTGATGTCAATGGGGTGCTGGAGTGAGGTGGAAAGCCTTGGTGAAGGTGGACACTGGCAGGCAAAGAAACTGTCACAGGACGCATCATGCTGGGAAGTGTGTCTGGACGGCGAAAAAGTGGCAGAAGTGAACTGGTCGTTAGTGGGCGAACACAACATGCACAATGGTCTGATGGCGATTGCCGCTGCGCGCCATGTCGGCGTGAAGCCAGAAGATGCAGGCCGTGCACTTAACGACTTTATCAATGCTCGTCGTCGTCTTGAACTGCGTGGCGATGCCAGTGGCATAAAAGTGTATGATGATTTTGCCCACCATCCTACGGCGATTCTGGCTACGCTTACTGCACTGCGCAGCAAGGTAGGCGGCACAGCGCGTATTCTGGCCGTGCTGGAACCACGATCGAATACGATGAAAATGGGTATCAGCAAAGACGACCTTGCACCCGCTCTGGCCCGGGCGGATCGTGTGTTTTTGTTTCAGCCCCATCATATTCCCTGGCAGGTTTCAGAAGTGGCCGATGCCTGCGTGCAGCCTGCTCACTGGAGCGCGGATGTTGACGTGCTGGTCGAGATGATTGCAAAAACGGCACAGCCCGGTGACACCATTCTGGTGATGAGTAACGGCGGTTTCGGAGGGATCCACCAGAAGCTGCTGGACAGGCTGGCAAACCAGCAAAACGGTGGTGCGGAGCGCTGATTGTTTATCGCCTTCCCGGTTAAAGTAATGGACGGGACGCGCTGTTGCGCCCCGTCACAACTCAGCCTTCGGCCAGTTCGCGTAAATACTGGAAAATCTGACGGTAGGTTTTTGGTGGCTTGCCTGCTACTTTTTCTTTTTGAGCGTTACGGATCATCTGGCGCAGCTGTTGGCGATCGGCGTCTGGATAGAGATTGAGTACCTCTGCCATAGCATCATCCCCTTGTTCCACAACGCGATCGCGCAACATCTCCAGCTTGTGGAAAAGCGCCACCTGTTGATTATGACGATTTTTCAGTTTATCCAACGCCTGACGGATCGGATCTTCATCCCGTGAACGCAGTAATTTTCCGATCAGCTGTAACTGGCGACGTCGCCCTTCTTTTTTTATCTTTTGCGCGAGTTCAATGGCGTCACGCAATTTTTCATCCATAGGGATCTTATCCAGCAAGTTTTTACTCAGATCTACCAGTTCGGCACCCAGGCGCTTTAACTCCTCGGCATCGCGTTTAATTTCACTCTTACTGACCCAGATAATTTCATCATCTTCTTCTTTGTTATCCGGTACATCATCGAGCCAGTCATCGGGCTGTTTAGTCATGGGAGGCTCCCTAAAAAAGAGGCTCATGCTATCAGGAAACGCAGGCTACTGCGAAATTGTTCTCTGACTCTGTTAGACTCAAATTAACCTTAATCACGCAAGAGCCGGGAAGTCTGGCATTTCAATGCAGGCCAGAAAAACCCTCTGTTAATTATATGGCAGGTCGATGAAATTACTCTCCCAAGTTGCAGAACAGCGTAAAATCCTGGAGCAGGCGGTCGTAACAGCACTTGAACTGGCGAAAGCGAGTACTGATGGGGCAGAAGTCGCGGTAACGAAAACTACCGGCATTAGCGTCAGTACTCGCTATGGCGAGGTTGAAAATGTTGAATTTAACAGCGATGGCGCACTCGGCATTACCGTTTATCACCAAAACAAAAAGGGCAGTGCCTCCTCTACCGATCTCAGCCCAGAAGCGATAAAACGTACTGTTCAGGCAGCCGTGGATATTGCCCGTTACACATCTCCCGATCCCTTTTCTGGCGTGGCGGATCGCGATCTGCTTGCCTTTGATGCGCCGGATCTCGATCTTTTCCATCCTGCCGATCTCTCGCCTGAACAGGCGATTGAACTGGCGGCGCAGGCTGAACAGGCGGCGCTAAAAGCGGATGCCCGCATTGCCAATACCGAAGGCGGCAGCTTCAACAGCCATGTTGGCATAAAAGTCTTCGGTAACAGCCACGGCATGATTGAAGGTTACAGTTCCAGCCGTCATTCACTTTCCAGCAGCGTGATAGCAGAAGCGAATGGCGATATGGAGCGCAGTTATGCTTATACTATTGGTCGTGCTTTGACCGATCTGGCTTCGCCTGAATGGGTGGGTGAAGAGTCTGCCCGTCGCGTATTATCGCGCCTTTCTCCACGTAAGCTTGCCACTATGAAAGCGCCGGTTATCTTTGCTGCTGAGGTGGCTACCGGGCTGTTTGGCCATCTGGTTGGCGCCATTAGTGGTGCCAACGTTTATCGGAAGTCGACTTTTTTACTGGATTCTCTTGGTAAGCCGATCCTGCCTGAATGGCTTACCATTCAGGAGCAACCGCACCTGCTGAAAGGGCTGGCCTCCACGCCTTTTGATAGCGAAGGTATCCGCACTGAGCAGCGGGACATCATCAAAAATGGCGTATTGCAAAACTGGCTCCTTACCAGCTATTCAGCACGCAAACTGGGCTTGCAAAGCACCGGCCATGCGGGTGGTATCCATAACTGGCGCATTGCCGGACAGGGAGACAGCTTCGCACAGTTGCTGAAGAAAATGGGCACGGGCCTGGTGGTAACGGAGCTGATGGGACAGGGCGTTAGCGGCATCACCGGTGACTATTCCCGTGGCGCGTCGGGATTCTGGGTGGAAAACGGTGAAATTCAGTATCCGGTCAGTGAAATTACTATTGCGGGTAACCTGAAAGAGATGTGGAAAAATATCGTCACTGTCGGCAGCGATATTGAAACCCGCAGTAATATTCAGTGTGGCTCGGTGCTTTTGCCAGAAATGAGCATCGCGGGTCAGTAATTGCTTCACATTTACGTATTATTATCAGGATGGCTAAATGTCGCCCTTTTTTACTGTCTGTTTGTATTAAAAATATAAGGAATTGAGCAATGCGTAAAACATTATCAGCCGTGTTAACAGCGTGCCTGCTGTGCTCCAGCTTTGGCACACTGGCTAGTCTCGAAGATGATATGGGGGTGTTGAAAGGTGCATATCGTACCGTAATGAAAACTGACGATCTGGTGGAATTCAAAAAAGCGCTGACCGATATGCGCAATGCGGCTGAAGATGCCAAAAAACAAACGCCGGAGAAGCTGAAAGGTCAGTCTGTGGAGGATGCGGAAATGAACGCTTATCGTGCTGAGATGGACAAGCTAATCGGACAGATTGATACCAGTATGAAACTGGCAGAAGCGGGTAATCTTCCCGGCGCGAAAGCAGAAGCGAAGAAATTTGATGACACCCGTAAGGATGGTCATAAAAAATTTCGCTAAGACGTCAAGCCGACGCGTTTTGAATGCTCAACACCACGTCCTGTGGGCGTGGTTTGGTTCTCTGCTATTGTGTTTAGCAGGCAGAGGCGTTTTTTCAGGGTTGTCGGTACGAGTCTGTACATAAATTTGTGTAATTGCCTGATTTTGATATGTTCAATCCAACATCAAAAACAGGTTAATTTATGGGCGAAAAACAGTTGCAGGCCCTGGCTAACGAACTGACCAAAAATCTCAAAACCCCAAAACCCCAAAACCCCAAAACCCCAAAACCCCAAAACCCCAAAACCCCAAAACCCCAAAACCCCAAAACCCCAAAACCCCAAAACCCCTGACGATCTCAACCAGTTTGATCGCCTGCTGAAAAAAATCAGTGTCGGGGCGGCGCTCAACACCACATTTCCCCCTTTTAAATATTATTTTGCTGCAACAATTCTAATCATAAAATTAATTATTATTTTTCAATAAACCCATAGTTAATGTATTTCCCTCATTTTTTTAACAATATGCGCTGTATTTCAGGAGGTGCTTTCTGTTATTGCATTGAATTTATGCCTTTGAAATATTTAATGTGATTTGCCTCTTACTTCCCGTCCCTGGATGCAAAAAATAATCATTTTGTGGCCGCACTCGCTCGCTGCGTTATTATTTCCACTTTGAAGTGGAAATAATAACGCTCCACAGCGTCTCTTTCTGCCGTTAATTTATTCCCATCGGGAAAAGACAGCATGTCTTCTCTCAACCGGAATGAAAAGGAGGCATGGGTGGAAAATAGCGGGGTGACGGTGAACACAATAAGCGGTGACCAGGCTGTTCAGGCGCTGGCAGAGAAGGTGATATCGCAAATAGCCCAATTATTTAACGAACAGAATATTTATCCCAACAGTGTCCAGCAGCAGATGTTGGTTTCGCACGTCAGGGCAATGGCATTGCGTTCTCTTACGGGAGAGTCGTTGCCAGAGGTGGAAGCCGGGCTGTTTGAAGATATCTCACCCGAATCACTGTCTCTGGCACAGAAAGTGGTGGATTTGTTCGGAAACTTACCCGTCGAAGAGGCCTGGTTGCTATCCGTCCATTTCGAAGTCGCGAAAGCAAATACAGAACATCAATGAACTGAAAATCAAGGAAAAGAAGATGTCACAAATCATTGTAGTCATTGGCGATCGTTTGGGTAAAGGCCAAAAGGTGGCTGTGGGTGTGGAACGGGCGGGAGGGAAAGCCATCGTGATTCCAGGTGTAGCGGCAGACATGAAGCTGGGTGACGTGATGAAGTTGGAAAATGCGTCGTTCGGCATTTCGTTTTGCGGCAGCGGCGGGGCAGGTGCCATCACCGCTCAGACTAAATATGGCTATAAAGCGAAGTACGGTATGCGCTCCATTGACGAAGGCGTGACCGCCATCAACGAAGGTGCCACGGCGCTGGGCTTCGGCTTTATGGACAAAGAAGAGCTGGGTGAGCGTCTGGTGCAGGCGTGGACCAGGAAGCACGGTGCCTGACCGATGAAGGAGCAATTCACTACCACGGTGACCGTCAGTGGTAAGGGCGACAGCAAAGCCAGAGCCTTTGCCGACGCGTTGAGCCGGGTACAGAACACGCTGCTGAAATCGACCAACAAGGTTCTGCTGCGCATTGAACCGCAGGAAGTGAAGGTGGTTCAGGCCCGGGAGAGCGCCAGGAAGGAGAAGTTTCTGTTCTTCTTCCTGGCGAGAGAACGACGGAGTTACAGCATCGAGCTGGAAATTACCGTCAACGTGAGCGTCATTGACGTCGATAAAGTCGATTTCATCACGTAATAAAGCCCTGCCCGCAAGGGTAGCAATCACCATGACTTAAAAATGTTGGCGTAAGCCTGCAAGGAAAGACTGATGTTTTTAATCATTCTCATAAAGTCACTTATCATCGGCTGCCTGGTCGGCGCCGGTGTCGGCGCCGGGGCAGCGCGTATGTTCCATGCACCTGCAACCCAGGGAATGGGGGCATTTCGCACACTGGGCGAACTTAATTCCTGTGAGGGCGATCCCGCTTCTCATTTCTCCTTTGGCCTCGGTTTTTTCTTTAATGCCTGGGCATCATCCGTAGCAGCAGGCTCGTTCACCCAGGACGTTGATCATCGCATTATTCCTCATTGGGGGGCAGCTGCGCTGATGGTAAAAAACCGTAACCTGGCTGAAACCCTGCACGATCCTAAAAAAATGGCGATTGCTTGCGGCATCATCGGCATGATCGTGGTGGCGTTTCTCAACTCCACCGCCTCTGCTGTCCCTGCTGCCTTGCAGGTAACGGCGGTCAAAGTGCTGGTGCCAGCGGCTAACCTGTTGGTGAACACCGTGATGCCAGTGATCTTCTGGCTGGCGGCGGTTGATGCCGGCAAGAAGTCGGGGTTCTGGGCCACCATCTTCGGTGGTCTGGCGCAGCTGATTATGGGGAACGCCGTACCGGGTCTGGTACTGGGTATCCTGATCGGTAAAGGCGTGGAAGAGAGCGGCTGGAATAAGGTCACCAAAGTGATGATGTTTGCCATCGTGCTGCTGTTCGTGTTGAGCGGCTTCTTCCGCGGCTTCGACATGAAAGTGCTGCAGTCCTTCCAGCTGGGTGTCCCGGGCTGGCTGGAGATGATCCACAACACCCTGAGCGGTAAATAAGAGGGCCACGCAAATGGAAGAATCTAAAAGCGGTTTCTGGTATGCCGACTGGTCATTTCCGATTTTCGTCGGGCTGCTCTCAGCCGGGGTGTTTGCCGGTACGCACATGTACTACGTCTATGGCCTTGGTGCCTTTAACGAAGTCGCCTTCGTCTCGATGCTACGTTCCGGCATGGAAACCGGCGTCTATGGCGCGGTAGCCGCTTTCGGTGCCAGCTTTCTGTTCGCCCGAATTATCGAAGGATCGCTGGTGGGCATCCTGGATATCGGCGGAGCTATTCAGACCGGTATTGGCCTGGGTGTCCCTGCGCTGCTGCTGGGAGCGGGCATTATCTACCCGGTCGCCAACTTTGCTGCTTCGCTGGTGACCGGTTTGGTGCTGGGCGTGGCGATTGGTTACGTCATTATCCTGGCGCGTAAATTCACCATCAATAACAGCGACTCCACCTACGGGGCCGACGTGATGATGGGCGCAGGTAACTCATCCGGTCGCTTCCTCGGGCCTTTGATTATCCTGTCGGCAATGACCGCATCGATTCCGATTGGTCTGGGTTCACTGATTGGCGCGCTGGGTTTCTATATGTGGAACAAACCGATTACCGGTGGCGCAATTCTGGGCGCGATGCTGTTGGGTGCTATTTTCCCGGTTGCTCTCTGAGGTAACGGCGGTTTGCCCGAAGCCGGGCAGACCGCTTTGACGGATGCTGCAAGCATCCGGTGATACAGGAGTTTGTCATGTTTGATCTCATCATCCGCCGGGCGCGTCTCTCTGACGGCAGCCTGACCGATATCGCAGTCCGGGACGGTAAAATTGCCGCGCTTGGCGAGGTAAAAGGGAGTTCCACGCAGGAGCGCGATCTCGCGGGACGCTTCTGGCTGAGTGCCGGCTGGATCGATTCCCACGTGCACTGCTACCCGAAATCGCCCATCTATCATGATGAAGCGGACAAAGTTGGGGTGGAAGCGGGCGTGACCACGGTGGTTGACGCTGGTAGCACTGGCGCAGATGACGTTGACGAGTTTTATCAGCTCACCCGCAGCGCCAGTACTCAGGTGTATGCCCTGCTGAATATTGCCCGCACCGGGATACTCACCCAGAACGAACTGGCGGACATGGACCAGATCGATAAGGTGGGCGTGCGTGATGCAGTGCAGCGCCTGCCCGGATTTATCATCGGCATTAAAGCCCGCATCAGCAGCAGCGTGGTGGAAGCGAACGGCATCAAGCCACTGATTCGCGCGAAAGAGATCCAGCACGAAAACGGTGATTTACCGCTGATGGTGCACATTGGCAACAACCCGCCGGATCTGGACGAAATAGCCGATCTGTTGAGCAGCGGCGATATCATAACCCACTGCTACAACGGCAAGCCTAACCGCATTCTGACGCCCGCCAGAGAACTTCGTGCCTCGGTTACCCGGGCATTGCAGCGCGGCGTTCGCCTGGATGTCGGCCACGGCACCGCCAGCTTCAGCTTTGACGTGGCGCGGGTGGCGATTGCCCAGGGCATCCTGCCGCATACCATCAGTTCCGACATTTACTGTCGCAACCGCATCAATGGCCCGGTCTTCCGCCTGGCCCATGTGATGTCCAAATTCTTCAGCGTGGGCATGACCCTGCCGCAAATCATTGACTGTGTCACGGTCAGCGCGGCAGAGGGCCTGCGCCTGCATGATAAAGGCCAGCTGGCAGTGGGTTACGACGCCGACCTGACCATTTTTGACGTCAAAAAAGAGGAAACTTGCCTGTTCATCGACTCTGAGGGGCAGTCGGTGGCGGGTGAGAAGCAGCTGATGCCGCTGGCCGCCGTGGTTGGCGGTCAGTGGTTTATTACCGATGAAGGGAAAAAACATCATGTCTTCGATCTATGAAAAATACGGCTTAAAACAGGTTATCAATGCCTCCGGCCGCATGACTATTCTCGGTGTTTCCACCCCGGCCGCCGACGTGGTCGATACGGTGAAGTATGGCCTCAATCACTATTTTGAAATCAAGGACCTGGTCAATAAGACCGGGGCTTACATTGCCAGCCTGCTTGGCTGTGAAGACGCGGTGGTGGTTGCCTGCGCTTCGGCTGGGATCGCCCAGTCTGTTGCGGCGGTCATCGTGAAAGACGACGACTGGCTGCTGGAGAATCTGCATGCTGCGCCGCTGGTGGTGCCGCACGACATCGTGGTACCGAAAGGTCACAACGTAAACTTTGGTGCGCCAGTTGGCACCATGGTGGCGATGGGTGGCGGACGTCTGATTGAGGCGGGCTACGCCAACGAATGTTCTGCTGACCAGCTCTCTGCTGCCGTGACGCCGCAGACGGCTGCGATCCTCTACATCAAATCTCACCATTGCGTGCAGAAAAGCCACCTGAGCGTTGAGCAGGCAGCAGTGGTTGCCCGCAAGCATGGCGTTCCTCTGATTGTTGATGCCGCAGCAGAAGAAGATCTGCAGTGCTACTACCAGGACGGTGCCGATCTGGTGATCTACAGCGGTGCCAAAGCGATTGAAGGGCCAACCAGCGGGTTGGTCATGGGCCGTAAACAGTACGTCGAATGGGTTAAACGCCAGTCGATGGGCATTGGCCGTGCGATGAAGGTCGGCAAGGAAGGTATCTTGGGCCTGACCCAGGCGATTGAAAACTATCTGGTGCAGGAGAAGGTTTCCGGTGCGCAGATGGTGGAAAAAATGACGCCGTTTATCGACAATCTGAACGCCCTGAACGGCATCAGCGCCCGTGTGGTGTGGGATGCAGCGGGCCGCGACATCGCCCGTGCAGAAATTCATTTTGACGAAGCGGTCATCGGCCATACCACCGGCGATGTGGTGCAGGTGCTGAAAACGGGCGAAATCGCCATCTATTTCCGTGGCTACAAAGCCAACGAAGGGATTGTCGAAGTGGATGTCCGCAGCTTGACGGCTGACCAGCTCAACACTATTTTTGTTTGCATCAAGGCCTTGTTGTCAGGAGGGAAAAACGCATGAAGTTGACTCCCAAATTTTACAAGGATCGCGTGTGCCTGAACGTGCTGGCTGGCTCTAAAGAGAATGCCCGCGACATCTGGCAGGCGGCGGAAGGACACGTGTTGGTTGGTGTGCTGTCGAAAAACTATGACAGCGTGGCGAGTGCCGTGGCGGATATGCGTGAGTATGCTGCGCTTATTGATAACGCCCTGTCAGTGGGGCTGGGGGCAGGTGATCCGAATCAGTCAGCGATGGTCAGCGCCATCTCGGCAGAGATTCAGCCGCAGCACGTGAACCAGGTGTTTACCGGCGTGGCCACCAGCCGCGCACTGCTGTGTCAGGACCAGACCGTGGTCAATGGCCTGATTTCGCCAACCGGCACGCCGGGTATGGTCAAGATCTCTACCGGTCCGTTGAGCGCCAAAGCAGCCGACGCTATCGTGCCGATAGACACGGCGATCGCCATGCTGAAAGACTTTGGCGGCAGCTCGGTGAAATACTTCCCGATGGGCGGTCTGAAAGCCATTAATGAGTTTAAAGCGGTGGCTAAAGCCTGTGCCAGACAGGACTTCTGGCTGGAGCCGACCGGCGGCATCGATCTGGCGAACTATGAAGCGATCCTGCAGATCGCGCTGGACGCTGGCGTCAGCAAAATCATCCCGCATATCTACAGCTCAATCATTGATAAAGCGTCAGGCAACACCCGCCCGGCCGATGTCAGCACTCTGCTGGCAATGACCAAAAAACGGGTCGGATAATGTTTTCCCCGGCGGGCGTCCTGCCCGCCTTTTCTGATATCCATCCTTATAAGCGAGGAGCACCATGCGTAACTGGTCTTTGATCTCTGTAGTGTCTTTAGCACTGATGGCGACCACCCCTTTAGCCGCCCAGGTGCAGTATGCTTACGTTGGTACCTACAATCCCAACGGCGAAGGCCTCTACCGCTTTCAGGTGGATCAGGCGAACGGCGCATTGAGCGGTAAAACGCTGGTCAGCACTCTGCCCAACCCGGCGCAGCTCACCCTCGACGCTCATGGAAAGACGCTGTATGTGGCCAGCGAGAGAGTGAAGGGCGTGGTGGTGGCTTATGCCATCGCAGAGGATGGCAGCCTGAAAATGTTGAACCAGGTCAGTACTCATGGTGCCGGGCCGGTGTATCTTTCACTGACGCCCGACGGCAAATTTCTGCTGGTGGCGAATTACGTCAGCGGCAGCAAAGCGGTTCTGCCAGTGATGGCCGATGGTCATCTTGGCGAGGCCAGTGATACTCAGCAGGATGAGGGACCGGCCGGTGCAGTGAAACCGGCAGCGGCAGTGGAAGGCAGCTTTGCGGTCAGCGACCATAACGGCCCCCATGCGCACATGATCGCCACCGATCCCTCCGGAAAATATGTTTTCTCCACCGATCTGGGGCTGGATCGTATCTACCAGTATCGCCTGAGCCGCGACGGCAAGCTGGAGGCGAACAAACCGGCGTGGATTGCTGCTTCATCTGCCGGTGCGGGGCCACGGCATTTTGTGTTCCATCCCAACGGTAAGTCCTTGTATCTCATTAATGAAGAAGCATCTACCCTGACGCATTATCTGTTTAATGCCGATTACGGCACGCTGACTGAAGCGGCGACCGTATCGTCACTGCCTTCGGGTTACAAAGGCACCAGTTTTGCTGCCGGTCTGGTTATCGATAAGAGCGGCAAAAACATTTATGTGGCGAACCGCCTGCATAACAGCATTGCACATTTCGCCATTGAGCCGAATGGTGCGCTGGACCACATGGATGACGTCTGGACGCGCGGCGACTATACGCGAACCTTGACGCTGTCGCCGGATGGTAAGACTCTGTATGCCATGAACCAGCGTAGCGACAACATTACCCGCTTCCGCGTGAACACAGCCAGCGGTGCGCTGTCGTTTACTGATGACTACACGGCGGTCGGTTCGCCATCGCAGCTGGTGTTGACGCCGTAATGACAGGCCAGGGCGGGATGAATTCCGCATCCGGAGTTGTGCAAATCATCACACCGGGCGGAATAAATCCCGCCCCCGGAATTATGGTTACGTTCGCTGCCGGGGGTGAATTGAGTTGCCCTGGCAGTGATAAACCACAGGAAAAGCTTTGAGATTCCCAAACCAACGCCTTGCCCAGCTGTTTGATATGTTACAAAACGAGACGTTGCCCCAGGATGAACTGGCGCGACGTTTTGACGTCTCCACGCGCACCGTGCGTACCGATATCACCACCCTTAACGAGCTGCTGGCCGACCACGGCGTGCGCTTCGTGCTCAATCGAGGCGAAGGCTATCAGATCAAAATTGAGGATGCTGTCCGCTACAGTCAGCTGCAGCAGCAGTCACCTTCCCATCTGCGAGTCCCGCGGACTCCTGCCGCTCGTGTGCATTATCTGTTAACCCGTTTTCTCACTTCAGCTTTCTCCCTGAAGCTGGAAGATCTGGCCGCTGAGTGGTTCGTCAGTCGTGCCACGCTGCAAAGCGATATGGCTGAAGTGAGAGAGTGGCTGGCGCGCTACCAGCTGGCGATTGAAACCAGGCCACGCTACGGCATGAAGCTGTTCGGCAGCGAGGTCTCGATCCGCACCTGCCTGACCGACCTGCTCTACCAGATTGCCCAGGAGGACAGCGAAGATCCGCTGCTCAATCTGGAAGCGCTGAACAGTGGCATGCTTGGCACGCTGCAGCCTCTGCAGCCTCTGCTGCATCAGTGCTTCAGTCGCTTTAATATCCGCATGAACGACGACAGCGAGTTCTATCTGCGGCTCTACTGCGCGGTGGCAGTCCGGCGCATCAGTGAAGGCTATCCGCTGTCGGATTTCAGTGCGGAAGATGTGGATGACGATGTCCGTGATGCGGCCAGGCACATCATCAACCTGATGCAGCCGATTACCGGCAAGGCGATCTCCCCTTCGGAAGAGGCTTATCTGCGGGTGAATATCGCCGCACGGCGGGTTGAGGATATCGCTCCCAGCGTCATCAGCCCGGATGACGGCGAGTCGCTGGTGAATTACATCCTCAGCTATATCAATACCCACTATAACTTTAACCTGCTGAACGACTCGCAGCTGCGGGCAGACCTGCTGACGCACATCAAGACGATGATTACCCGCGTGCGTTATCAGATCAACATCCCTAACCCGCTGTTGGCGAATATAAAGCATCACTACCCGATGGCCTATGACGTGACGCTGGCGGCGGTTTCCAGCTGGGGCAAATATACGCCCTATGTGATCAGTGAAAACGAAATTGGTTTCCTGGTGCTGCACATTGGTGTCGGGCTGGAGCGGCATTACAACGTGGGCTATCAGCGCCATCCACAGATCCTGCTGGTATGTGATACTGGTAACTCCACGGTGCGAATGATCCAGGCAATGCTGATGCGCAAGTACCCGCAGATTATCGTCAACAATATCGTCTCGCTGCGTGAATACGAGCAGCAGGAAAGTATCGAGGCAGATTTTGTGATCTCCACGGCGCGGCTGACCGAAAAGGATAAGCCGGTGGTGGTGATGTCGCCGTTCCCGACCGAATTTCAGCTGGAGCAGATTGGTAAGCTGGTGCTGGTGGATCGTACCCGGCCCTACATGCTGGAGAAATTCTTTGATGTCAGCCATTTCTGCATTATCGACCAGCCGATGACCCAGACAGCTCTGTTCCGCACGCTGTGCGATCAGCTGGAGCATGAAGGGGTGGTGGATCGCGATTTTTACCCTTCCGTTGAAGAGCGCGAGGCAATCGTCAGCACCATGCTGGGAGAGGGGATTGCATTGCCTCACTCACTGGGGCTGCTGGCGAAGAAAACCGTGGTCTACACCGTACTGGCACCGCAGGGAATCGCCTGGGGTGATGAAACAGCCTATGTGATTTTCCTGCTGGCAATCAGCAAAACCGAATACGAAGAGGCGATGGCGATTTACGATCTTTTTGTCACCTTTATGCGGGAAAGGGCGATGACGCGCCTGCGCGACAGCAAGAATTTCATCAGCTTTAAAGCGGTGGCAATGGATTGTTTAAGTCGGCTGTAAGTGGGATCTTCGCGGTGCGAGTGGATTCTTGCTGGTTGGATTTGAATGAATGCCGCCCGCACTGACAGCGCGGGCAGTTTGCAGTTTATTTCAGAATAGTAAACGCTGTAGTGACATGCTTCACGCCGCTCACGCGGCTGGCAATATCAGCTGCCGCTTTGCCTTCTGCATCGGTGACCAGTCCCAACAGGAATACTTCGCCATTTTCGGTGGTGACTTTCACATTTGATGATTTCACCTGGTCGCTGGCTAACAGTTGTGAGCGAACTTTGGTGGTTATCCATGTATCGGAAGATGTCATGCCAAAACTGGCTTTTTCTGACGTGCGGATCTCATTGTAAACTTCCGCTGCGCCATCAACGCCCATGGCAATTTGTTTTGCCCTGCTTGCCAGTGTGGCATCCGGTGCCTGGCCCGTTAGCAAGACTTTGCCCTGGTAGGCGGTGGCGATGATCCGGGCATTGGTCTTGATTTGTTGATCTTTAGATAACGCATTGCTGACGCGAAGTTCAAGGGTACCGTCGTCTACCTGAGTGCCGATCGTGCGAGGATCGGAAGCAGTTTTGGTTGCCACTGCAGCGCTACCGATAACGGCCGCCACGCAGCCCTGTAACAATAACGTGATACACACTACAGCAATAGCGGGTAATGCCTTCATTTAAGCTCCTTTAAACGTCCTGGTGGGGAAACAAGGTGTTATCGATTAAATCACACAGGCAATTAACGGTTAACATATGCATTTCCTGAATTCTTGCACTGCGATGTGAAGGGATGCGAATTTCGACATCCTGCGGACCTAACAGGCCCGCCAGCTCACCGCCGTCATGACCAGTAAGGGCGATAATGGTCATATCGCGCGTTACCGCCGCTTCAAGAGCCTTCACTATATCGCGACTGTTACCTCGTGTTGAAATAGCCAGCAGAATATCGCCCGCATTACCCAGTGCGCGCACCTGTTTGGCGTAAATCTCTTCATGTATGCGGTCGTTGCCAATCGCCGTCAGCAGCACGTTATCTGCACTGAGTGCAATAGCGGGCAGGCTGGGGCGCTCAGTTTCGAAGCGGTTGATCATGCTGGCGGCAAAATGCTGGGCATTAGCGCTGGAGGTGCCATTGCCGCAACTCAGAATTTTATTACCGTTCAGCAGCGACTGAACCATGGCGATCGCCGCACGTGAAATTGCATCGGGCAATGCCTCAGCTGCGGCGATCTGCGTTTGTATACTCTCGGTAAAACAGACTTTAATTCTTTCCAGCACTTCTTTCACCTGGTCAGTCAATGGTAGAGACGTTACTCTGCCGAAAAAGCATTGGGGAGCCAGTCGGTATCGGCACCGGTTACCGCAATTACGTCAAAGCGGCAGTCAGCCGTTTCCAGGCTTTCACCGAGACCTTGCAGCCATAGTGCTGCGGCTGTCAACAGCTTACGCTGCTTGTTATGGTTAATGCTGGCTGCTGCGCCACCAAATAAAGCATTACGGCGGTAACGAACTTCAACAAAAACCCAACTGGTTTTATCTCGCATTATCAGGTCGATTTCTCCGGCCCGAAAGCGAACGTTTGCCGCGACAAACGTCAGACCAGCCTGTTCAAGCAGTTTGCGGGCATGCTTTTCACAGCCCGCACCTGCTTGCTGTCTGCTCAGGAAACCGGAACGATTTGACCCTGATGATACTGACTCCATATCAACTTCCTGTTGATGATACAATCCGTGGTGGCACTCAGGTTACCGGTTTGCGCCTGGATTTGATAACCTGGCGTCTGGCGAATGTCGTTAAAATGATTCGCCAGGGTCCATGCATCGATACCCATCGCATACAAGCGTACCAACGAGTAATCATTGTTAAAGTTCTTTGCTGCCTGTTGTAACAGCGCAGGCTGGCTACCGATCAGCAGCGGTGCGTCACTGAATTGCACGCCTTCCATTTCCAGTCGGTAGTCAGGGCCGGCACCCGCCTGGAAACTACGTGAGCTGGCATAGGTTTGTACCATACTGCGGCTACTAACACGCATTGAAATCATGGGCTTAATCAACGCCATCTCATCCTGAGTTGCCACGATGTAAACCGAATCGACATTGCCATCACCAGCGGTCTGTGGACTGGTAACCGGTGCCGGAATCGTCAGCCCTGCTACCGTTACGCTCTGTGGTTGTTCTGCCTGCGTTATAATCGGGGTACCGCTAAGACGTAAACCTGCACCACTGTTAATTCCTTGTTTTAACTCGGCTGTTGAACCAAATTGTTGTTGCACTACAGTCGCGCCACCCAGCTTCTGCCATTCTGCTGCAAAGGCTTTGCTCAGACGATCGCCCAGTGAGCTGCGCGGTACCATTAGTAACGGTGCGCGTTTACCCTGATCCCACATATGATGGGCCGCATCCCGGGCTTCGTCTTCAGGAGAAAGCGCAAAATAGCAAAGATTCGGATGGTTCTGCACTGACTCCGGCTTGTTCAGCGCCAGAATATTCAGCGGCGTCTGCACTGAAGTCAGTTGTTCAACATTGTTTTTTAGCAGTGGGCCTACAACCAGTGTGGCACCGTCCTTCTCCGCCTGTGCCAGCACCTGGTCAATAGGCTGAGTGCTGGTGTCATAGACCTGAACCTGCGCCGTGCTGGCGGGTGCCGCTACTGTGGCGCTGCCGGGAATCTGTGCTGCGGGCTGACCTGAATTTGCCGCAGCGGGAGCTTGACTGGCGGCGGCATCCGTTGTGGGAGTCGTTACCGGATTCGCTTCGCTACCGGGTGCTGCTGTGGCCGCCACTCCAGGAGCCGCTATGGTCGGATTGGCACTGGCAGGCTGTGTTGTTGTTGAAGCCTGTGCCAGCAGACCGCTTTTTGCGTCGTTAAAGCCTTTTTGGATAGCATTGGCAAAAACTTGTGCCTGACCGCTCAAAGGGAGCAAGAGAGCTATTTTACCTGTTGAGGATGGCTGGAAGTTATGAACCTGGCTAAGGGTGCCAGGCAACATTTTCGCGGCAGGATTGTTAGGATAGCGCATCTGCCAGTCGGCAATACCCGCTTTTAGCATGTTCAGATCGCCGCTGTTAGCCCTGTAAACATTCAGAAGGTCCAGCCAGCCCTGAAGCGTATTTTCATCGGCATTAATTACCATAGTATTGACCTGCTCCGGTGCCATCTGCATCAGTGCCTGCCAGGTGGCATCGATGTTTTTTTGCTTGTCGGCCGGATTCTCCAGCAGCGGCTCCTGAGCGATAAACGCGCGTAACACGTCGAGGGAGGGGCGTCCCCCACTGGCCGCGATTTGCAATGAATAATACCGTGCCTGCTGCTCCTTCGACAGTGAGCGGGCATCAATCTGCTGCAATAGTTGAGCTGCATCGTTGGTATCATTTTGGCTAATTTTTAACTGAGCTTGTAACAGTAGTGCTTCCTGACGCTGAACATCGCTCAGTTTCTGCGGCAGTTGGCTAATCTGGTTGCTGGCATCAGGGATTTTCCCTTCTTTAAGCAGTGCTTTGATCGCGAGTAATTGCCAGTCAACCTTGTTATCATCTGCACTTTGCTGCATTTGTTGCAGATAGTCGTCAGAGGTGCCAGACGCATTGCCCTGTGCGTTTGCCCGGGATGCCTGATGGTCCTGGCTGGTACAACCGGCAAAAATCAGGGCAGCCAGAATAACAGGCACGCAGCGTCCTGCTTTGTTAAAAATGACTTTCGAAGGAAGCATACTGTATCCAGTGATGTTTTTTTCAAGATGCTCAATATTAAATCGCCAAACCGGATCTAACAATGAAACAACGCGAAGAGATTTCCGCCAGCACGCTGTACATCGTCCCGACGCCGATCGGCAACCTGGGCGATATTACCCAGCGTGCGTTGGAAGTGCTGGCAAATGTCGATCTGATTGCAGCGGAAGATACACGTCATACTGGTCTGTTGCTACAACATTTTGCCATCAATGCGCACCTGTTCGCATTACACGATCACAATGAGCAGCAGAAGGTGGAAACCCTGCTGGCAAAGCTCCAGGATGGACAGCGTATTGCACTGGTGTCGGATGCCGGAACACCTCTAATCAACGATCCCGGCTACCATCTGGTGCGGCTTTGCCGTGAGGCGGGCATCAACGTTGTGCCCTTACCCGGTGCCTGCGCCGCTATAACGGCATTGAGCGCGGCAGGGCTTCCGTCCGATCGATTCTGTTACGAAGGGTTTCTGCCAGCTAAAACTAAAAGCCGCTGCGATGTGCTGCGTGCGCTGGAGCAGGAACCGCGCACGCTGATTTTTTATGAGTCTACGCATCGGCTGTTGTACAGTTTGCAGGATATGGTATCGGTCTGGGGGGCTGGGCGCTACGTGGTGTTGGCGCGAGAAATCACGAAAACCTGGGAGTCAATCAACGGTGCTCCGGTAGGAGAGCTGTTGGCGTGGGTACAGGAAGATAAAAATCGCCGTAAAGGTGAGATGGTGCTGATTGTTGAGGGTTTTCAAGCGGAAGAAGATGCGCTTCCCCCGGAAGCGCTACGCACGCTGGCATTATTGCAACAGGAATTGCCGTTAAAAAAAGCCGCTCAGTTGACGGCAGAAATTCACGCGGTAAAAAAGAATGCGCTGTATAAATATGCGTTAGCCCAGCAGCAGGGGTGACAACCGATGTGGAATACCCTATCATTCGCCCCGAAGCTGACCAGACAGTCGCCGCTTTGTTGTCGTCCTCTTTCGGGGGGAAACAGATAAAGGGGAGGAAAGTCCGGGCTCCATAGGGCAGGGTGCCAGGTAACGCCTGGGGGGTGCAAACCTACGACCAGTGCAACAGAGAGTAAACCGCCGATGGCCCATTTAATGGGATCAGGTAAGGGTGAAAGGGTGTGGTAAGAGCGCACCGCGCGTCTGGCAACAGTTCGCGGCACGGTAAACTCCACTCGGAGCAAGGCCAAATAGGGGTTCATAAGGTACGGCCCGTACTGAACCCGGGTAGGCTGCTTGAGCCAGTGAGCGATTGCTGGCCTAGATGAATGACTGTCCACGACAGAACCCGGCTTATCGGTCAGTTTCAACTCGTATACAGACGCCCATCGGTGAAAATCGGTGGGCGTCTTACTTTGAGCGAAAGATAAATAATTTCCACGCGACCCTTGCAATAAGGACGTGGCTTATCGACTGCTTGAGCTTATCCAAAACAGCCCCAGGAGCCGTAGCCTTAAGGCCGTTCCCTCGGATGCCGGATTGTAGCGTCACTAAGATTTCTGAATTCGCGACAGGCTGAGAAGGAACTCACGCCATACATAATGAGGATAGCTCGTTGTTGATTAGAAATCGTCGCTGCTGTGCGATTCCACTGCCAAATCCGCCATTTTTGGCATGTGGCTGCTAACACAGCCAGTTCTGTACTATTCGATTTGCACTGGCTGAATCGTGCCGGGATGTTGTAACGCGGCGAACAATTTTGGACTGATTCGCGCGATTTACTGGACTTTCAGAACGTCCCAAAAACACCGTTTCTGGACTGTCCATAATATCGCGCCAGCCTGTAAAATAGCACAAAAAAAGCCTCTCAGGCGAGAGACTTAGACGGTCCTGGTGTGGCCGCGTTAACTATGCCGCCCCATAATGCCCGGGTGTATAAATGTTTGTTCAGGTCAATAACGCAAAATTGATCGGTGTTACCGAACAGTTCCCCTCTGGCCGTGACCTTAAAGCGATTTGGCCAGTTCCTCCGCCGTGCGGTAAACCGTGACGCCCGTCAGCGTTTTGGGGACTTCATACAGGTACAGGTGGACCGCTGTCGGAGCGGTGACATAAATCATATCCCCGGCCGTGGTCGGTACGACTGAGGATCGTAACGTGCTGGTCAGCGTTGACCCCAGTTTGATAAACTCCCAGCCGTCCGCCGCTGCATGTGGGCCATGGCCAGTATGCTGAAGTCGGGTGCGGTGTTCAGCAGCGAGATATAGAGCCGTTTTTCCGTGCCGTGGACGGACGCCCCCAGGGCGGGCGGGGTGGATATTTCGCCCAGGTCCAGATCGAGAATCGTCCCCCTTTTCCAGTCACCGTCCTGGAATGTGGCTATATTGACGTTAAAACCCCCGCAGGCGGCCTGTGCTTTCTCACGGAACGGCCGGTAGCGGTATATCACGCCGTAGATTGTCCCGGCGTTATAAATCAGCCTTGCGGTCTCTATGCCCGCCATGGTCCCGACGTTTGACGCGCTGTTTGAAACAAACTTTTCCCCATCCTCCAGTGGATTTTTGAGGAGAAGGGAAAAGAAAGCTTTCGAGATCGACTGGAATTCTTAATCGGTGAGCGTCGCGTTCGTAGTGCTGCGCTCGCTTGGGGGGTGCCTGCATCTACAATTAATAACTATTTACATAAAGGCACAGAGCCAGCCCTGAGGGTTGTACTGGCTATAGCTGAGGTTGAGCAGATAAGTCTTGAGTGGCTTGCTTCCGGTCTAAATAAAGATGGTCTGGCTATAAGTAACCCAAAAAGTAGTGGGGATGATCCCTTGAAGTTTACCTGGCTTATGATTTATGAGTTCCTAAGCCGGGAGGATGCTGAAGCCTTGATAAGGCTGATTCACCAGGAAGGTGCGAGAGGTATACTCACTTATCCGCGTAAGGATGACAGCATTGATAAAGCATTTGAAGATGAAGGAGCGTCTCATAGCGCTGCACGAAACCAAAAAAGGGCACTTCAAGACGGTAAGTTAGACATCACCCAAAGCCCAGCTTCCGATAACAAGGGGCAGGCCCGTTGAAACGAGTATAGAATGGCGCTGCTACCTGTTTTTTGCTGGGTAATACCGATTTGATATGACAATAATCAAAATCCGTTTAAACGCCTTTTAAACTGGATCAAACTACAATCATTCCAGCCCAGAATCTGATGAAAAAAAGTCACTTTTTTATCATTTTCTCGTGACGAGTCCAGAGCTTCTGAAATCACTGTAAGCCTTGCCATCAAAGGGCTGTCGGCTAGTCAGGTGCTGCCCCGAAGAGTCCAGAAATGATTACCACTCCACACTGTCTGGACATCCCTTTACACTACAATCTCACACCTCGCAATGTTTTCATAATGTAATGAGATTGATGTCATATTTTTAAATCTTATTTACATTTTCATATCGCTAAATGAAATCGGTCACATTTTTTTTCCTCATTAATTATTAGATTTCAGGCGGTATAAACATAATCGATTCAGCCATAAGGAAGGATTCATGAAAAAAACGTTGGTGTTATCTACTCTTGCTCTGCTTATATCCGGTCAGGTCTGTGCCAAAAGCTGGGTGCTGACCAGTGCTGAAAGCGGTACAGAACAAGGGAACTGGCAGATAACCAGCCAGCAGCTGAAAATTAAGGATCAAACTTTCAGCATTGAGCAGAAGGTACTCCACGGCGGAAAACAGGAAGGCAGTAAAGTCATCACCATCATCAGTAAAAACGGGCTGACCATAACCCTCAGCCCAACCCGCGGCATGAATTTATTACATGTTGAAGGCTACGGTGTTCGTATGGGATGGGATTCGCCGGTGAAAGAGGTTGTTAATCCAGCGTTTATTAATTTGGAAAGCCGGAATGGTCTCGGCTGGCTGGAGGGTTTTAACGAAATGGTGGTGCGTTGCGGCTATGAATGGACAGGTCACCCAGTAACGGCGGATGGTCGTATCTATACGTTGCATGGCAAAGTAGGCAATATCCCGGCGTCCGAAGTTTCCGTAGAGATCAGTGAAAAGGCGCCTTACGAAATTCGCATCCGTGGATTAGTGAAAGAAAGCACCTTCAAGAAAGTGGATCTGCAGACGGCAACGGAGTTGAGCTATATTCCGGGTAGTAACAGCTTCAGTCTGCATGATGTTCTGACGAACCATGCCGATTACGATCACGATTATCAGATTATCTATCACAGTAATTTTGGTACGCCAATTCTGGAAGAGGGTGCACGCTTTATTGCACCGGTTGAAAGTGTCAGTCCCTTCAATGATTATGCCAAGGGAGGTCTGAAAAACTGGCAAACCTATGCTGCGCCGACCAAAGGTTTTGATGAGATGGTCTTTAACTTTAAGCCGCTTGCTGATTCAAACAAGCAAACCGTTGCGGCAGTTATAAACAAGGCTGGAGATAAAGGCGCAGCTATCAGCTTTAATACTGTCCAGCTTCCTGTGCTGACAATGTGGAAAAATACAGACACGCTTAAGCAGGGCTATGTCACGGGGATTGAACCTGGAACAAGCTATGCTTATCCGGTCACCATTGAGCGTGAGCAAAAACGTGTCAAAAGTCTGGCAGCCGGGCAGAGCACCCACTTCGACCTGACCTACACCCTGTTGCACAATGCGAATCAGGTAGCTGAAGTGGAAAAACACGTATCCAGCATTCAGGGCGCGAAGGCTCCGCAGGAAATTGAAACGCCAATAGCGAAAGAGTAACTGCATTCCTGAACGCGCCATTCTGCGGCGCGGTATTCGTCGAATTATTGCTTTCCCACTGTTTTGGTAAAAATTGCGAAACTGAAAACTGAATGGCATCGGGTGAAACTGCGTGTTGTTATCTGTATGTTTTAAACATAGGTTCTCCGGCTGTTGTTGCAGAATTGGCAACGGCGTTGTTTTTCCTGGCCATCCGGCAATAACAGAAATATTTCGCCCGGCCCCGGTTTCTGAGTCGGTTGCCAATGTCAGATGCAGCGAACATGTCAAAATGTTGGTCCTGAACTTTGGTAGCCGTTCTGAATGACAAAACGTTGCGAACACAGTAAAGGCCGCCGATCCTGACCTGCGAGGGAGGGCTGGTATCCTTACGCCCAATTAATGGCGGAAAAATGGATATTATCGAAAGCATAACGGCCTTACTCATCTGTATACTCGAGCAGGTATTAGCGGCTAACCCGCCCCACCTTCCATATATCAGGGAGAAAGTGTTATGAGTTCAGGACCATTAAACGAAGAAGAACTGGAATGGCTGGATGAAATTCTGCTCAATTACGGAAAAGATGAAGCTGTGCTCGATATGTCCGAACTGGATGGCATGCTGACAGCGATCCTCTCCGGTCCCAATCAACTTTCCCGTTCTCTTTGGTTTGCTGCCATATGGGGAGGAGAGGACTGTCTCCCGCTGTGGCCATCTGAGGAAACGTCGGCACGCTTTACGGAACTGGTGCTGCGGCATATGGAGGATATCAATGAGAGGCTTAATTTTGCACCAGAACAATTTGAACCCATGTTTGGCCTGCGCGAGATTGACGGGCAGTCGTTTACCGTAGTGGAAGAGTGGTGCTTTGGCTATCTTCGCGGCAGTGCGCTGGATGACTGGTCTGCACTCTCTGCTACATTACAGCCTGTGTTTGACGTGATTGCACTGCACGGTAAAGAAGAAAACTTTTCACAACTGGATGATATGACGCAGGCGCAGTGGGAGGAAAGCCAGGCTGCTATCGCACCAGCAGCCCTCGAACTGCGTCAGTTCTGGCGAACAAAACGGCACTCAGGCTTGCACTGAATGGTCGCGCGCGGCCCGTTTTGAACTATTTCAGCCGGGGCGGCGCACAAAAAATAGTGCACGTGAATTCCCTGTTTTGATCTTCACACAGACAGATCGATGACCAGAGCACGTAACGGCGTCTCAGCAACCAATGTCACCGACTCCTCTTCATGGATAAATGCTCCGTCGCCACAGGTAAGCCTCTCTGAAGCCTGTGAGGAGGTTAACACATGAAAACTGCCGTGAACCGACTGTAAATAAGCACGCAGACCACGAAGAGCGATAGTTTGCGTTTCTCCGGTATTTAGCTGCATGTGGTGTATCCATACCTGCTGGCGAAGCTGTAAGCTTTGATCGCTGCCATTCGGTGAAGCCAGCAGACGATAGCCGCTTTGATTGAGCATTTGCGCGCGCTGAATGGCCGTGCCGTCACGTTCCGGGCAGGCATCAAGCCATAACTGCATTCGGGTTAACGGCTCAATTTTACTGAGGTTAATTTCGGTGTATTTTACGTTGGGTTGCGCAGAAAGCAGCAGCACGTCACCTGAACAGGCAAGGGTGTGATTGCCCTCGCTGTCACGATACTCAGCTTCCCCCTGCAAAATCAGATTCAGTATATCCACCCTTGGATAGGTGCACGCCTGAAAGGCAGCTCCCGGAGCTAAAACTTCCTGATTAAGCACGCGCAGAGAGGCATACCCCAGTAATTTGGGATCGAAATAGTGTCCGAATGAAAAGGTATAGCGTGCCTGTAGCCAGCCATAATCAGCTTTGCCACACGCTTGT
Organism: Erwinia tracheiphila; assembly: GCF_021365465.1. Classification (NCBI taxonomy): domain Bacteria; kingdom Pseudomonadati; phylum Pseudomonadota; class Gammaproteobacteria; order Enterobacterales; family Erwiniaceae; genus Erwinia; species Erwinia tracheiphila. Next base: position 4,174,477 of record NZ_CP089932.1, on the reverse strand, counting down.
GCGGTACGACTGGTAATCATCAGAGCCTCCCGATCGGTTTGAACCCGACACATTATTATAAATGTGATGGTAAGGTTCTGGACGGCAGATTGTTAGCCAGTTAATCTGCTCGCCATGTTCAAAATTCCTGACAGATAATTGCTATGGCTAAAGACCGTGCTCTGACACTGGAAGCATTGCGGGTGATGGATGCGATTGACCGGCGAGGCAGTTTTGCCGCCGCCGCTGAGGAGCTGGGCCGTGTTCCTTCCGCCCTGAGTTATACCATGCAGAAGTTGGAAGAAGAGCTGGATGTGGTGCTGTTCGATCGTTCCGGGCATCGCACTAAATTTACCAACGTTGGACGAATGCTGTTGGAACGCGGACGGGTCTTGCTGGAGGCGGCTGATAAGCTGACCATGGATGCTGAAGCACTGGCGCGGGGTTGGGAAACGCATCTTACCATTGTGACCGAGGCACTGGTTCCCTGTGCAAGTCTTTTCCCATTAGTCAACAAACTGGCTGATAAGGCGAACACCCAAATATCGCTGGTCACTGAAGTGCTTGCCGGAGCGTGGGAGCGTCTTGAGCAGGGGCGGGCAGACATCATTATCGCGCCAGATTTGCATTTTCGGTCCTCCTCAGAAATTAACAGCCGTAAGCTTTACAGTATCTCAGGCGTTTACGTTGCCAGTCCCGATCATCCTATCCACAATGAGCCTGAGCCACTTTCTGAAGTAACCAGAGTAAAATACCGCGGCATTGCGGTGGCTGATACGGCTCGGGAACGTCCTGTGCTTACCGTGCAGCTACTGGATAAGCAGCAGCGCCTGACCGTCAGTTCAATTGAAGACAAGCATCGCGCACTGTTGGCCGGACTTGGTGTGGCCTCTATGCCTTATCCGATGGTGCAGGACGATATCGCAGAAGGCCGTTTACGGGTGGTCAGCCCGGAATATACACGTAGCATAGACATTATTATGGTCTGGCGGCGTGACAGCATGGGGGAGGCAAAGGCGTGGTGCCTGCGGGAAATACCCAGGCTACTGGCTAAAAAAACAGACTGAATACCTTCGCTGGCCTTTCCATACTGCATTATTGTTCCGGCAGAGGTTTGTGACCTGTTTGCAGGTAACAGCGTGTGAAGTGACATATTTGTATAAACTCGGGATAAACCTTGCCCCGCCTCATATCTGCGAGCTGCACTTATTTTCTCTGAGCGCATTGGGACTATGTTGCAATAGTCATGCTGACGGGTGCGATTATACTGTGCTGCACGAGTGAAAGAAGGCATTTAGGCATCACTGACCTTGTGCGATGAAAGTGGAGCGTCAGCGGCAGAATGCTGAGAGTGAAACCGCATGCTGCCCGCGTCACTGCCTGATGAACCCTGGAATTAACGCTGTAAGCCTTTGGCATAGTTGGCGTGAAAGTTTTCCGAACTAAGTAAATCTTTCAACAGACAGTATTTGCATTGAGCAGAGAAAGTTGCCGACGTTATTCGTTGCAGGATAATTTACCCGAGTAATCTTTATCAGAAAATTTTAGTCAATGGCTATTAATACGCTGTTCCAGATAGTTGTTTATTCTCGCGCTGACTACAGAGTATTTCAGATCTTTACGGGAAAGTATTGCCATCAAATCTAATGGTCATATGTTTCAGGCCGGATTTTTAGTGGTGCGACTTGCTGATTTAATTTAGTTATAATGATGTTTTTTTGATTGTTTTTTATTTTATTAACCATCCAAATACTTTTTATTTGTTTTTTTGAGTTTGAATGCGTACTTAATTGTTTGACTTTTAATTTTTTTTAATTAAATTGTCGTTGCGCTCTATGGAAAGCGTACAGTGTATTTAAAAACAAGGAGAATTTTCAATGCGTGAGTTAACTTCTAAAGAAGTTCATAATGTGTCTGGCGCGGGTATTTTTGCTGACCTTGGTTCCACAATCGGCGGTGCCATTGGTCGCATCTTAGATCGGGGGACCGCTGCGGGCGGTTTGACAACGGATGCCAAGACTGCAGGCTCGATCTTAGGATCTGGTATCGGCAGTATTTTTGAGCTGGATATTGTTTCCGCAGTCAGGAATATAAGCAGTGGGATTTCTGCTATTGTGAATTTTGGTATCAGTGCCATTTCTCAGATTAGAGCGAAGAAAGCGTCAGTATAAGCGTTGAGAATTTTCTGCATTTAACTGTCAGGTTTATTAACTGACTTGGTTATAACAGAGGAAACTTTCCTGCTTTTAGCATGACGTTTATTTTCCTTTTCACTTAGCAGTTATTTGGCGAAGATAGCTTTCAAGCCATACAGAAGCAGGCTGGAATACAGCCTGCTTTTTTAGTTTAAAATATATCCTGTCAATGTCAACCAGCTCATTTTACTTCTGCTTTCTGATCCTTACAGAACCGCCAAAGCATGGCCAGTTTTTTGTCGGAAACTCTTGCCGGGCATTTCTAAACGCGACCTTTTCATCGTTACCATTTTTTGTTCAAAATACGATCAATGCTGTAAGCGCCGGGACCAGTAATAAACAGCAGCAGATAACCGCCTGCAATGGTCAAATTTTTCATAAAGTTGATTGAGTTACCCGCAACACTAAAATCAATATGAAAGATAAATGCTGTAATCAGCGTAAATACTGCGGTAAAAATAGCGGTAAAACGAGTGAGGAAACCAAAAAGAATAGCCAGGCCGCCACCGAATTCAAGAAGAACAGTTAGCGGTAGCAGGAATCCCGGTACGCCCATGTGTTCCATATATTGCTGTGTACCAGCGTAACCAGTTATCTTGCCCCAACCAGCCACAATGAACAGCACTGGCATAAGAAGACGTGCGATCAGGAAACCAACATTTTCTAATTTATTCACTATTAACTCCATTAAATTTTTACTGGTTACCCAGGTCGATTTGTCATTGCTAAAATCTGTAATAGCAGGCATTACAGGCTCTTTACCTTTTGTTGATCATCATAATATTCGTGAAAGGAAACGATTGTAAGCGAGATAAACTGTCTGAGTTACTCAGGATAATTGAATGTCAAGAAGGGCAGTTCCGGGAGCAACCGGATGCTGCTGTAAAAGAGGGAAAAACTAGGGGATTATCGACGGGGAAGATAGTTGCGTAACATCCGCCAGCTACTCCATATCCCCAAACCGCGTCTGGCCCAGCGGGTAATTTTTCGCGGGTTGCGTATGGACCAGACCGCTATCAAGCTGCTGCTCACCGCCAGATAACGACGCAAGCTGACCAGGGTGAGCCAGCCGCTATCGTATCTGGCGGTACTCTCCAGCCAGCGTTTCTTTGCTGTGCTAAGATCGAGCCTCTGTTGTTGTACCTCGCGCAGCAGTTCAGCCTTACGACTGCTTAGTTCACGGTTCATTAGTCTTCCTCCAGTAACTTGCGATCGGACTTAAGCTCTTTACGGGTTGCACTCAGGAGAGCGGAGCGGCGTGATTTTATCAGGGTCCACAGACCAAAGATGATTGCCAACGCGAAAAGCACGGCGGTGGTGATGCCAATTGCCATAAGCCGATATTGTGCATCTACTGCCCAGATAATAAGTACCATCAGGCTCATTAACCCGAATGCAGTAAACAGCATAGTCAGGCCGACCATCATAAGCATTTGGATCAGCCGGGCTTTTTCTTCCTCAAGTTCCACAACTGCCAGTCGAACACGAGTTTCAACTATTCCAACCAGCGTGATAACAATGCGCTTACCAATGTTAATGACCCCTTTGCCGGGGCCGTGGTTTTGTTGTGAATCTGCCATTGTTAACGTCGCGTCAACAGGACACCAAGAACCACACCAATGGCGGCACCGATACCCACGCTGGTCCAGGGATTTTCACGCACGTAAACGTCTGCATGATCGGCTACTTCACGCGACGTTTTAGCAATCCTGTCGCCAGAGTCCCCCAGGCGTGCGCGCGTATCTTTCAGTGCGCTTTGCGCTTTGCTGCGTAACTTATCCAGCTCTGATTTAGATTTTTCACTGGTGCTGCTTAATACTTCTTCCAGGGTGTCTGCCAGGTTTTTCAGTTCTGCTCGCAGATGCTCAGAGGTGGTGTCTTTAGGCATAATTAACTCCTTATGTATTCAGCTGGTCACGGCTATCAATAGGGTGCAGACTGGATTTCCTGCAGTTCATGTTTTGCTTCTGCCAGTTTTTCTTCGCGTTTGGCAATTTTTCTGGCGTTTGTGCTCTTTGCTCTTTCCTGATCCAGTTCCTTCTGACGTTCAGCTACTTTTTGCTGATGCTGTTTGATCTTTTGCTGATGAAGCATTCTTAGCTTCTCATCTGAACAGCCTGCGCGTGCTTCCGTGAGTGCCCGTTCAAGACCATTTACCCGCCGTTGGTTGTTATGCTGACGTGCAATGTCAATCTCATGCTGAATGTTTTGTTCCTTTTGCAAACAAAGAGAATCAGCTGCCTGAGACAAGCTGGTCAGTGTAAGAAGAGTGATTCCAGGAATGATGTGATAGTTCATTTCTGTTGCTACCTTCCGTTGTGAGGGGCTGCAATGCCCAATTGATCCTGTAAATGCACCAGTTTGATACTGAGGTTAAGCATAGTCAGAAAAAAGAGAAAGCTCAAAGGGAATAGTATTCAGAAGGATAATAGCAGGGCGTGCAGGCAGAATGGACTGGCGGCATCAGCTCAGGGTTTGGGAAGCGGTATTCAAACAGGAGATCCAGCTAAAAGGGGAAGGTTCTTCCTGTTGTGCGACATCGAAATCGAATGGCAGAAGATCCCGCAACACTTTTTCTGCCTCAGCACTTTGCTTAAATGAATCAAATTGTATGATCAGTATCTTGTTATCCAGGGTAATACTTTTGATCTGTATACCTCGGGCACTGAGTCGCTGATAAACAAAGAAACCATCCGGCAAGGCAGTACCCTGATGTGAGGCGCGGATATGGAGTGCTGATTCATTGCGCACCCGTGTGGGCAAAAAGAACATCATCAACAGGGCTAACGTTGCGGCCATAGTGGTGAGATAGCCCGGTACCCCGTAAAGTCTGATTCTCTTTAGCACAATCAACTTCCTTTTCACCGACAGGTGCTGCGCTTCTTTTGCCATAAAACGTAAAGTGAGCCAAACAGACCGAGCACCAGCAGCACCAGTGGCAGCAGCATCAGGCAGAACATCAACTTATCTTCATATTTAAGAAAAATGGGCGTTTTGCCCAGTACAAAACCCATCACGGTCAGAATCAGAACCCAGAGGAAACCGCTCATCCAGTTAAAGAACTGAAAGCGGGCATTATTGAGGCCAGACAGCCCGGCGATAGTCGGCAACAGGGTTCTGACAAAAGCGATAAACCTCCCAATTAGCAGTGCGGAAAGCCCATGGCGATGAAACAGTTTGTGCGCTCGTTCATGATATTGTTCCGGCAAATGTGAAAGCCATTTCTGGATAAGGGAGGTATTGCCCAGCCATCTGCCCTGGATATAGCCTACCCAACACCCGAGGCTTGCCCCCGTCGTCAGAATCAGCAGGGTGAGTGGGAAGGTCATGGTGCCTTTGGCAATCAGCACACCAACCAGAATAAGCAGGCTGTCACCCGGTAAAAATGCAGAGGGGAGCAGCCCATTTTCAAGAAACAGGATTGAAAACAGGACAATATAAATTGCCCATACCAGCGTCGGATCGGCAAGCATTTCATAATCTTGCTGCCAAAGGGCGTGAATCAGTTCTTTAAAAATATCCATAAAAACCATTCCTGAACAAGATGGTAGTGCTGTTATGGGCAAAATCCGGCATGTTCGATTCATCATTAGTATGGGTGTGGATTGCCGACTTTACACGGACGAAATTATCACTGATGTAAAAAGCCTGTCGAATTTCTGGCAAAAGAATCACGTTCAGGGTAATCAGAGGCCGGAGCATTGGGCTTCATTGGCGTCGTGGCAGGACTGTTTTACAGGCGACAAAGTCTGAGGCAAAGGGGTTTTACACAGGCTGACATAATTAGCTTGTTTATATACTATTGTGACTTAAGCAGAGCCAGGGAAGTTAACTAATTACTTTTTAAAGGTAATTGCCGGATTGCGATGGTGTTTTAAGATTTTCTGGCGACTTATCCTTGTGTGCAGGCCTTAATCCAGCGTGTAAGTTGGGTAACGGGGGTATTTTACCTGTTGCGTTAGAGCGGGTTAAAACCCCCTGGGATGCTGATGGGTAAAATATGCCCTTAAGATATTTAATTTTTTTGATAAGAGTGAATGTAATCCTGCCTGCTGCCTACACGCATCCCCCAATTCAGCATAAGCGCCGAGAATGCGTACGATTACCAGTGCTTTCCCGCTGTCAGCCTTTTTTATTAAGGTCTGCAGCGACAAGGAATATCCTGAGACAGCAGACGACCAGCGCAGGATCAGACATGTGTTTTGTCTTCCGCTTGTTTTTCAGCCATGCAGGCTGCTGCGGTAAACAAGACATCTGTTGATGAGTTCAGCGCTGTTTCTGCGGAATCCTGCAGCACGCCAATAACAAAGCCGACAGCGACAACCTGCATCGCCACATCGTCAGGAATACCAAACATATTGCATGCTACCGGTATCAGCAGCAGAGAGCCTCCCGCCACGCCCGAAGCGCCACAGGCACAAATCGAGGCGACAAAACTCAGCAGGATAGCGGTGCTTGTATCGACGTGGATTCCCAGCGTGTTTACGGCTGCCAGTGTCAGTACGGTAATAGTGATGGATGCGCCGGCCATACTGATATTTGCGCCGACCGGAATTGATATGGAATAGGTGTCTTCGTCTAAACCAAGCTTTTTTGCCAGCGCCATATTCACCGGAATATTGGCAGCAGAGCTACGGGTAAAAAAAGCAGTGACGCCGCTTTCCCGCAGGCAGGTAAACACCAGCGGATAGGGATTACGACGAATCTTCCACCAGACCAAAATAGGATTGACTACCAGGGCCATCACCAGCATACAACCTAACAGTAACCCAAGCAGGTAGGCATAGTTCCATAGCGCAGAAAAGCCGGTTGAGGCCAGAATAGATGCCACCAGGCCAAAAATGCCTATTGGTGCACAGCGGATCACGATACGTACCAGCGAGGTGATGGCATTTGCCGTATCGTTCAGGAATGTGCGTGTTGTCTCGCTACTGTGGCGAAAAGCAAAGCCAAGTCCAATCGCCCATACCAGGATTCCAATATAGTTTGCGTGCATCAGTGCCTCAATCGGATTGGAAACCATGCTGGTGATCAGACCGTCAAGCACAGCCATTATCCCTGAAGGTGGCACAATCTCCTGATCGACTGCCGCCAGCGTCAATTTTTGCGGAAACAGGTGGCTAAACACAACGGCCAGCACGGCGGCAAAGAAAGTGCTTAACAGATAGAGTACGATAATCGGGCGTATCGATGTCTTTTGTCCCTGCTGATGATTAGCAATTGAAGCAATGATCAGCACCATAACCAACACAGGCGCGACGGCTTTCAGTGCGCTGACAAATAAAGATCCCAGCAGGCTGACTGATTCCGCGCCTTCTTTCGAAAACCAGGCAAGTGCCATACCTGCAACCAAACCTATTGAAATTTGGCTAACCAGGCTTCCCTGCAGAAGGCATCGTAGCAGTACAGGACGGCGTTTTTCCATACTCATACTAAAACCAATTCTTAATGTTAATGATAAAATCAGACCGCCTTGTTCTCATTAAACCCGGCGAAAAGGTGTGTTTGCAGTGGCAGTATAAAGAAATGTGATGTCAGCGGAAGGGAAAATGATCTGTGGCAGTGAGTTATTTCTGCCACAGGCCTGTTGTTATAATTCGGTAAAATAGTTATTTATTCTTCAGGTGCTGGTCGTTATGACGATTAACCAGCGCGTTAATAATCAGTGTCACGGCCAGAATACCACCAACCACGCTTAACGACACGGCAACCGGAATATGATAAAAGTCGACGATCAGCATTTTGAAACCAATAAACACCAGAATCACTGCAAGACCATATTTCAACATCGAGAAGCGTTCGGCAACGCCTGCCAGCAGGAAGTACATCGCGCGAAGCCCCAGGATGGCAAACAGGTTGGACGTGAGCACAATAAAGGGGTCGGTGGTCACGGCAAAAATAGCCGGTATGCTGTCGACGGCAAAGATAACGTCGCTCAGTTCGACCATGATGAGCACCAGCAGCAACGGGGTGGCGAACAGAACGCCATTGCGGCGAACGAAAAACTTCTCACCCTCAAGGTTATCGGTCATGCGCAGGTGTCCACGCAGCCAGCGCACTACCGGTTTATCGCCGACCGCACCGTCACCTTCTTTACCCGCCATCGACATTTTCACGCCGGTAAACAGCAGAAAAGCGCCGAATACGTACAGGATCCAGCTGAATTCATTGACCAGCCAGCTACCGGCAAAAATCATGATGGTGCGCAGCACGATTGCGCCAAGTACGCCGTAAATCAGTACCCTGCGCTGTAAATTGGCAGGAACGGTGAAGTAGCTAAACAGCATCAGCCAGACAAAAACATTATCCACGGCCAGTGCTTTTTCCAGCACATAGCCGGTAAGAAAAGCCAGGGCTTGTTTGTGAGCAATCTCGGGTCCGGCGCTGCCTTGCAGATACCACCACAGGCCAGCGGCGAAGAACAATGCCATCGAAATCCACACCAGCGACCACAGTGCGGCTTGTTTCAGTGCCATCGTTTGACTGCCGCGGCCCGCCTGTAATAGCAGGTCAATCGCCAGCATAATCAGCAAGACAACGGCGAAACTACTCCAAAGTAACGGTGTGCCTACGGTATTCATATGCGTTTCCTGTATAAAAAATGACCAACGTTGGAAGACGTCAGTCACAGTCTATTTTCTGTAAGCAAACCTCGCCTCCCGGCAAGGTCTCACTTACAACACAGGATGGATCCTGGCTGCCCGGCAACCGGGCGCATGCGCACCGTAATGACGATTAACCGGCAATAAAGTTACTCCCCTTCGCTGCAGCCGACAATAACGGATGGCGAAGAAAGGATCAATCATATTAAAAGCCTGTCTCAACAGAACTTTATTCCAGACAATAAGACCACAGGAAAAATGCAACATAGCCTCGTCATTTTCGGCCTTCTTTTCCCATCGGGTCAGAACCCGACGAAAGCGATTCATCCAGCTATGTGTCCTCCCGACGACCCAATGATGGGCTTTAAAGTCCCTGTTTTTACTGGCGTCAGACCCCTCTTTACGGGACTGAATATGTGGCTCGTAACGGCGACTCTGTAGATACGTTTTCAGCTATCCAGCTTCGTAACCTTTGTCCAGGTTTTTCCCCCGGACGCCCCGTCCGGAGGGCACCGGGCGTATCCACAACCAGGTTGATGTCGTGCGTATTTGCTGGTGCGGCGACCAGCGACAGAGGAAGACCGTTGGCGTCCGTCAGCAGGCTGCGCTTTACGCCCTGTTTCCCTCTGTCCGTGGGATTGCGGCCTGTTTTTTTGTTCCCGACAGCGGCGATTTGGTCATACAGCCGTCTATCGACAGCGAGGACCGGTCAATGCTGTCCGGATGCTCGCAGGCCAGCAAACCGTTCTGCCAGAAGCGCTCAAAGACGCCTGCATCGCGCCACTCCTGAAAGCGCCGGTGTGCAGAACCCGATGAACATATCACGGTGGCATTGAGTGCATTCCACTGACAGGCTGTGCTGGGGACGAAGAAAATGGCGTTCATTGCGGCCCGATTATCAACACGTTTTCGGCGTGTACCCGGAGGATGGCGGGTTTTGTGTTCCGGGATAAGCGGGGCCATTTTGTCCCGGAGTTCATCGCTAATCTTCCCTTTACCGCCTGCCATACTTTGCCCTCAGATATGACCGGGATGCATTATACGATAACGCCTTTTGGGACAGCGTCTTAATGTTGAATCTTATAACACAGCAGGACGACGTTTTGAGGCCACGGATACAATGCGGTGTGGGTCGCGGCGGGGTTAACTCCCCACACTGTTGCGTTCGGAAGCTGTCCTGGTAACGCTTACGCTATCTGTCCGCTTTCCAGCTCTCTGGCCGTCAACCACAGCCGGGTATCAAACTCCAGCTGGTGATATTGCGGCTCCATATGGCAGCACAGCTGATAAAACGCTTTGCTGTGGTCTTTCTCTTTAATGTGGGCCAGTTCATGTACCACAATCATGCGCAAAAACGCTTCAGGTGCCTGTTTGAAAATGGTGGCTATGCGAATTTCCGCTTTAGCTTTTAACTTGCCGCCCTGAACGCGGGAAATGGCGGTATGCAGGCCCAAAGCATGTTTCATCACCTTGATTTTACTGTCATAAAACACCTTATTCAGCTGCGTTTCATTACGCAAAGACTGGTTCTTTAGTTCCTGTGTATAGTCGTAAAGTGCCTTATCGCTGGTGATGCCATGATTATCCGGGTAGCGTTTGTTGAGCACTTCACTAATCCGCTGTTCGGCAATCAGTGTGCGAACCTGCGCCAGAAGTGACTCGGGATAGCCCTGCAAATAAATAAGCGATGACATATTTACATTCACTCCGCATCGAAAACGTGGATAAGCATACTGCGGGAGTTTACCACGCCAAAGGCAGAACCTGTTTCACCTGCTGCTTTCACAGGGGGAAGCCGGTGCTGCTGTAGCGAAAGCCCCGTGCAATTGTGGTATCGATGGTCATCTGCACGCGTTAATCTTGTCTGCATGGCATGCCATGACGATTTCATTCAGCAGAAGAAAAACGTTTACTGTGAGTAGATTTTAGGGGATAAATCGCGGAAATTTCTCCACCGGGTGAATCCATGAGCCAATTCGAACTAAGCCACCGTACGCTGACACTGCAACGTTTCCCGCAAATGCGTGAGGCGATTCCACTGCAAGCGTGGGATGCTGCTGATGAGTATCTGTTACAGCATATTGCATACAAACCGGTGAAGGGCCCAACATTCCTGTTCAACGACACGTTTGGCACACTGGCCTGTGCCCTGGCGGGTGAAGATCGCTACAGCATCAGTGATTCCTGGATGAGCCAGCTGGCCACGCGGCAGAATCTGGCGCTGAACGGACTGGAAGAGGAAAATGTGCATTTCCTCGACAGTCTGACGCCACTCCCGGTAAAACCTGCCCGGGTGCTGATTAAAATTCCCAAAACGCTGGCGCTGCTTGAACAGCAGCTGCGTGTGCTGCGGCAGGTTGTCGACGCTGATACGCAGATTATCGCGGCCGGGAAAGCGAAGGATATTCATACTTCCACACTACAGCTGTTTGCGCGGATAGTAGGAACCACCACGACATCGCTTGCGGTGAAGAAAGCACGTCTGATTTTTACTTCCGTCGAGCTGCCTGATTTAGCGGACGCACCGGACACCTGTGCATGGCCGCTTGAGGGCACGCCTTACCACATTCATAATCACGCCAATGTCTTTGCCCGCAGCGGTCTGGATGTCGGCGCGCGTTTTTTTATGGCGCATCTTCCAGAAGGGATAGAAGGTGAGATCGTCGACCTCGGCTGTGGCAACGGCGTCATTGGCCTGACGGCGCTGCAGAAAAATCCTGCGGCGATGGTACATTTTGTTGATGAATCCTCGATGGCCGTCGCGTCCAGCCTGATGAACGTGGAAATCAATCGACCAGACGACCTGTCACGCTGTCAGTTTGCGGTGAACAATGCACTGGCCGGTTTTCCTTCCGACACCTTACAGGCGGTACTGTGTAACCCACCTTTTCATCAGCAGAACGCCCTGACCGATCATATTGCCTGGCAAATGTTTCGTGATGCGCGACGCTGTTTGCAGTATGGCGGTGAACTGCGCATTGTCGGTAACCGACATCTTGACTACTACCAAAAGCTGAAAAAACTCTTTGGTAACTGCACCACCGTGGTCACCAATCAAAAATTCATTATACTGCGTGCGGTAAAATTACGCTGATTGCGTATTATCTCTGCTTTACCCATGAAAATCGCGAACGCCAGTCCTGCTGGACCGGCACCGACCACGGTCAGTTTTTTCGGCAGGACGCTGCTGCAGCCCGGTTTCATGGTAGGCGCGGGGGTTCACCAGGCAGGGCGTTATTTTTCCCGCAAAAACCTGGTCCAGGCAGACCTGATTACAGCCGATACAGGTATTGATTTCATCACTGCGGCCCGTTTGCGCTTTCTGAACAAACTCAGCATCAGCCGGAAAGGAGCGCGCCATGGAAACCATATCGGCACAGTTGTCGTCAAGTAGCACCTGGGCAACGTCCGGGTGATTAATACGGTTGGTGGCAATCAGGGGAATGCGCAGATGTGTTCGGATTTGTTTTGTTACCCAGCCAAAAGTGCCACGCTGCACCGACGTGGCAATGGTAGGAATGCGCGCCTCGTGCCAGCCTGTTCAGCGGCCTGCGCCAGTTGTACCGTCTGCAACAGTGTATTGCCCTGTTCAACCAGATCGAGCATCGACAGGCGAAAGACGATGATAAAAACCGGCCCGACAGCGGCGCACGGACAATCTCCAGCGCAAAGCGCATCCTCCTCTGATCGTCGCCTCCCCACCGCTCGCTGCGCTGGTTCGTTCTGGCCGCCAGAAACTAATTAATCAGATAGCCTTCTGAGGCCATGATTTCGACGCTATCATACCCGGTGGCCTGCGCCAGACTGGCGCAGTGGGAGGAATCAGCAATGAGGGCCAGAACATGGTCTTCGCTCAGTTCCCGGGGTTGATAGGGATGAATGGGTGCCTGGAGCGGCGAGGGGGCAACCAGCTCAGGCTGATATCTGTAACGACCTGCATGCAGTATTTGCAGGGCGATTTCCCCCCTGATGGACTGCCTCGGTGATAATGCGGTGATGCAGCTGGTCTGTGTGGGTAAGCACTAATGCGCCTGCCATCACTACGCCCTCCGGCGACGGTGAGACGCAGTCGGTGACAATCAGCGCCACGCTGGCTGCAGCGCGCTCGGCATAGAATGCGACGAGGCGACGCGCACCATCGGGATGCTCTTCCAGACCGGTGTGCATAGATCCCATCAGAACGCGGTTTTTCAGTTGGGTAAAACCCAGATCCAAAGGAGAGAGGAGAGAAACGCCCCTATCAACTCGTCAGTGAGGTGGTCGGATGAATTTACTGTAGCGATGAAAATGTTTTTGGGAAAGCCAGCAAGGTAGTTGTGTGATTAAGCGCTGATTATTGGCAGCGCTGCGATTTTATCCTTTCTGTCAGTATCGGGATGCGGTCAAAACGGCTAGTCTTTGGCGGTCACCCATTTATCATTACGCTGCCGTAACCCCGAGCATCCGCCAGCTATCTTTCAACAATGCTGTTGAATTAACATTATGCTGTTTTGAATTTCCTGCCGAATTTTGACTTCATTCCAGTTAGCCGGCTCTGGCGCAAACGGCTCGAAAGCATATATTCCCCGATAGCCTCTGGATTCAAGATGTTGTACCTGCTTACAGGTTTGCAGGTAATCTGAGTGCGTCAACATAATGCGCTCATCGTCAGTGAGTTCTTCACGAGGCCGCGTATCCTCAACGCCCGAGAGATGCACCAGCCCGATTTGCGCAATATTTACTTGGGAGAACTTGCTATCAGCAGCAGGATAAAGGTGATGGTGAAATGTGTTAATCAGCAGTTTAAAAGGCACGTCTGCACCATTGATTAAATGTTGGGCCTGTGCAGCAGAGCGTAAAGAACTCTGTGGGAAACCTGAGGGTTCGACAAGATCCGATATGCCATAGGTGCCAGGCCACGCAGCGCGCCAATTTTTTCGCCAGCTGAAACCGTTGTTCCATCATTTAAGGGACACACTGCCAGCGACGTTGCGCCGGCGCCTCTTGCCTCGCGCAGCAGATTCTCCGTTAATTCACGAACCTTCTCACTGTGTTGATTGGAGGGATACACAGCATTTATCGTCATAATTTTTATCTGATAACGTTCAGCAAGATCGCGTACCTGCTGATGGCTAAGGCTATCCGTGACGCTTAAGTCATTACGAAGTTCAACTATTGCGCAATCCTACACTGTTGACCAGTTTAAAAAACGCCTCAATGCTGAGTGATGGCGCAATCTTTCTGTTGATACAGAATCGTTCTGCGGCAATGGTCACCCAACTCTCCTTGATATGGAATGACAGGATGTTTCTGTTATTTTTTAAAAAAATTATTTCATTTAATATGAAAATGAAATTTAATGATTATTCTCGCAAAATAATGCTTGCCGGAGAATGATAGTCGTCAGTCGATAACAATCCGGCAAACCGTAAGGTCTTCATTTTTCCTGATATGAAAACCTGGTATAAAAAATGCGACACTTCTCACCAAATTTAATTTTCATTTAATTAATAATTGAAATTAATTTTTCATTTAACTACGGTTATGGCATTGCGCAGACAATGTCGGGTTCTAATTCCTATTTTCAGATGAGGCAACAGCATGAATACCACGGGAAATTTTATTGGCGGAAAAACCCATCTCAGCGGCAGTAAAGAAACGGTGCCTGTTTACGACCCCGCGACAGGCAAGGTGGTTTGTGAGCTGACACAGTCGACAGCACAGGAAGTCTCCGACGCCATTCAGGTCGCCTCGAAGGCATTTGACGCATGGTCACGGACCACGCCGCTGCGCCGGGCGCGCATACTGTTCAATTTTAAAATGTTGCTGGAGCAACATGTCGACGAGCTGGCCGAAATTATCGTTAGCGAGCACGGTAAGGTGTGGACCGACGCTCTCGGAGAACTCACGCGTGGCATGGAGGTGGTGGAATTTGCCTGCGGTATTCCACATCTGATCAAAGGAGAGTTTTCTTCAGATGTGGGTACGGGTGTTGACAGCTATTCGCTCATGCAGCCGCTGGGGGTGGTGGCGGGAATTACCCCATTTAACTTTCCGGCGATGGTGCCAATGTGGATGTTTCCTGTCGCGCTGGCCTGTGGTAACACTTTCGTCCTGAAGCCACCCGCCTTTGCGCCAACGGCAGCGGTGCGTATGGCCGAATTGTTGAAGGAGGCCGGTTTGCCGGACGGCGTCTTTAACGTGATTCACTGTAGCAACGATGATGCCGAACAGCTTTATACCGATCCCCGCATTGCGGCGGTGAGCTTTGTAGGTTCCTCCGGGGTGGCGGAGCACATTTATAAAACTGCCAGCGCTTATGGCAAACGTGTTCAGGCATTTGGCGCAGCTAAAAATCACGCGATTGTGATGCCGGATGCTGACCTTGATGCCACGGTCAATGCCATTATGGGCGGTGCTTTTGGGTCCGCAGGAGAACGCTGTATGGCGTTACCGGTCGTGGTGGCGGTTGGCGATGATACGGCTGATAAGCTCATCGCTCGACTAAAACCGCTGGTGGCAGCATTAAAAGTTGGGCCAGGCTGCCTTCGCGGTAGTGAAGAAAATGAAATGGGGCCGGTCGTTTCCAGCACGCATCAGAAAAAAGTGCTTGGCTACATTGATAAGGGCGTTGATGAAGGGGCGACTCTGGTTGTAGATGGTCGTAAGTTTCGCCTGGCTGGCTATGCGGCGGGCTACTACGTTGGCGGTACGCTGTTTGATCATGTCACCCCGGAAATGACCATTTGGCGTGAAGAGATCTTTGGTCCGGTGCTGGGTATCATGCGTGCGGCGGACTATGAAAGCGCACTGAAGCTGGTGAACAGCCATGAGTTTGGCAACGGTAGCGTAGTTTTCACCAGTAGTGGTCACATTGCCCGTGAGTTTGTACATGATGTGCAGGCTGGCATGGTGGGTGTCAATGTGCCGGTCCCGGTGCCGATGGCATTTCACAGTTTTGGCGGGTGGAAACGTTCAGTGTTTGGCGCGTTAAATGTTCATGGACCTGATGGCGTTCGTTTTTACACCCGAATGAAAACGGCTACCGTTCGCTGGCCACAGGGACAGCAAACTGTCTCTGAGTTCAGCATGCCAACGCTGGGCTAACCGAAAAAGGAGGCTATCGTGTCACTGCTGTCTCAAAGTAGAAAAGAGGGCCATATTCAATCGATCACTCCAGAGAGTGCAGGCTGGCGTTACATCGGTTTTGACGTCTGGAAGCTAAAAAAAGGGGAAAAAATCTCGCTTGAATGCGGTGGCAGAGAACTTTGCCTTGTTCTGGTGGCGGGACTGGCCTCGGTCAAAACCAGCAAAAGTGGTTTCCCCCGTCTGGGACAACGCATGTCCCCGTTTGAGCGCACGCCGCCCTGGTCGGTCTATCTTCCACCTGATGACCGGGTTGAGGTAAGTGCCGATTCCGATCTGGAACTGGCGGTTTGCAGCGCCCCGGCAGAGGTAACGCTGCCCGCCAGGGTGATAGCGCCGCAGGACGTAGGCGTAGAACACCGCGGTAAAGGGCGTAATCAGCGCCTGGTACACAATATTTTACCTGACAGTGCGGCAGCAGATTGTTTGTTGGTGGTTGAGGTTTACACCGACGAGGGGGCAACCAGCTCATGGCCTTCTCATAAACATGACACGCCGAATCCGGGTAAAGAGACGCAGCTTGAAGAGACCTACTATCATCGTTTTGATCCGCCGCAGGGGTTTGCGTTTCAGCGGGTTTATACCGACGATCGCAGCCTGGATGTCAGTATGGCGCCTGCTAACGGGGACGTTGTTATGGTGCCGCGTGGCTATCATCCGGTTGCAACGATCGCGGGCTACGACAGTTATTATCTGAACGTCATGGCCGGGCCAGAGCGTAAGTGGCTGTTTAGCTGGGAAGAGGATCACGCGTGGATAAACAGTGATAATTATCCCCGGCGCGAGTGAAAGCGGCCTTGACTGAGCAGGCTAAAAACCCCGTATCGTACTGATCGGGGTTTTTTTAATGGCACAACTCCAACCTGGTGACGTTATGGCTGTTGGGTTTGCGACGCTTCCGTGTGGTTAAGTGCCAGAGAGACGGCCAGCGTTTGGGTGAGGCACAGCGATGCGACCTGTGAGCGAAAACCGTCCACCTGTGCTTCACGCACCACAAAGCACACGTCGCTGAATGCTGCCAGTGGACTGACCTGACTGTCGCTGATGGCAATCAGACATGCTTTGCGCTGTGCGCCAAGCTCCACCAGTTCCACCACTTCCCGCGAGTAGGGCGAAAAGCTGATCGCCACTACGACATCTTTCGGTCCCACCAGGCTAAGTTGTTCGGTAAACATGCCGCCAAGACCATCAATTAAAAAAGCCTTACGGTCCAGATGGCGCAGGGCATAGGTAAGATAAGAGGCCACACTGAATGAGCGTCGCAGACCAATAACATAAATATTATCCGCATCTGCCAACAGTGAAACGGCTCGATCCAGATCGTCAGAGGCAGTTTGTACCGCCAGCCGTTGCAGGGCCTGAGTATTGACCATCGTGAACATGTTAAGGATTTCTGTGGGCGTTTCCGGCGCAGACGACCCTTCATTAGACGTCTGACGAAACAGGCGTGCGCGCTCGGTATAATTGGCCGTTTCCTCCATAAGATGCTGTTTGAACATCTGTTTCATTTCATTAAAGCCGCTGAAACCAAAAGCGTTGGCAAAGCGAATCAGCGTGGAGGGCGGCACATCTGCCTGTTGTGCAATGGACGCAAGGGTGTCAAACGCCACGCTGTTGCTGTTATCAAGAATGTAACGCGCGACCTGTTTCAGGCGTTTGCTCAGGGTGTCGTAACGGTGACGGATTTGATCCTGAAGAATAGTGAGCTGAGTATGATTATTTGCCATGTGTTGTGCTCTGAGGAGGAAAAGAGGAAAGGACTCAGTGTACCAAGTGGAGTGAATTTTTCATTTTATGCGAAGAAATATGCTGTTCATTTCAAAAAAAACACCTGAACTGCCCGTCTCCTTTGTGCAGGGAAACGGGCAGTATCACCGTCAGCGCCTTGCTTCACGCCAGTATTCGATCAGATTCAAATAATTACGTTTCACTTCATTAATCAGTTGCTCATCGTTAAGCTCACCTTGCATCCAGCGTCGGGTAGGCATAGCAAATATGGTGCGGCCTACCGCGAAACCCTTAATAAGCGGGTGGCCTGCTGCGGCAGAAAAACCCGCGCGAAGTTCATCCGGGGGGGCGTCAAGACCTAGAATTAAAATGCCGCGACAGTCAGCATCTTCACTCTCAATCAGGCTGCCGATCTGTTGCCAGGTATCGCTTGAAAGCGGTGGTAGTTTCCACCAGTCGGCCTTAATACCCAGCTGATAAAAATGCCTGATTGTCTCGTAATAATGGTGTTCGGCTTTCTTGGGACCGTCGTCGGGCTGGATGATCTCAACCAATAGCTCATGGCCTGATTTATTACAGGCCTGCCAGACTTCCAGCAGCAGCTCATCCTGCGCTTTCCGTAGCGATACCGGATCGTTCGTATGATAAAAAACAAGGCATTTGACCACATGTTCAAGTGGCCACGCGATCAGCTGAGAGCCAATATCGCCATGTTCCAGGCGCAGCGGGCGTGAGCCCGGCAGTTCAATCGGGCGGCCAATCCACCAACCCTCGCCAGTAATGGCATTCAGCGCTTGCTGGCCATAGGTACTGTCAGCCAGAATGCCGCTGCGATTGTCAAGGCCTGCCTGTTGTGCCGCAGTTTTAGCGGCTTCCAGCAGCAGCATTTTGAGCCGGGGAATGCGTGCCTCATCACACCCCGTTTCCCCGGCCAGGTCGCTGAGTTGCTTACGATGGTCAAATGCAAAGATGCACAGTTCTGGCCACTGCTGGCTCCGGCTGGTGACGCGATGGAGATGATTCAGGCGCCGATCCAGGTCAGGCCGGGGGATAGATTCAGCACGCGAAAGATAATCGTCCAGCTCCCTTCGTGTTGGCATCGCTGGCGCACAGCCGTGTCGTGAGACCACCAGTGCGCCACAGGCGTTCGCATAGCGGCAGGCCTGATCCCAGCTTTCATTGTTTAACCAGCCGCGTAGCAGACCTGACATAAAGGCATCGCCAGCACCAAGCACATTCAACACCTCAACCCGCACGCCCTGATGCAGGGGGATGTCATTCCAACTGTCAGGAATAGCCGATGTCAGCGCCACGCAGCCGATGGGACCACGTTTGCACACCAGGATTGCTTTCGTGGCGCTGCGCACATTTTTCAGGGCGGTCAGGGTATCTGTACTGCCACCGGCAATATGAAACTCTTCTTCGGTGCCGACAACCAGGTCGAACAGGTGTAACACTTCCTGTAACTGACGCGTCACGTTGCCGGATTCCACAAAACGTGTTTCGCCATCGCCCAGCGTGGTCAGGCCCCACAGCACGGGGCGATAATCGATATCAAGCGCAGTGCGCAGACCATGACGTTTAGCATACTCAAGTGCTTTTAAAACGGCGGCACGCGTACTGGGATGGGACAAATGTGTGCCGGTTATGGCCAGGGCGCGCGCAGAGGCAATATAGTCTTCATCAATATCGTCGGGAGTGAGAGCCATATCGGCACAGTTATCGCGATAAAAAATAAGCGGAAACGTGTCCTGATCTTTAATACCCAGCATCACCAGCGCGGTCAGGCGTGTTTTGTCTGTGATCAAACAGGTTGTATCGACACCGGCATTATTCAGGGTTTCTCGCAAAAAACGGCCATTGTGTTCATCACCTACGCGGGAGAGCATGGCGGATTTCAGGCCCTGAATCGCTGTACCATAGGCGACATTACCTGATGATCCACCTAAATATTTTGAAAAACTGGTGACGTTTTCCAGTTTCGCACCGATCTGCTGCGCGTAGAGATCCACCGCCACCCGACCAATACAAATGACATCAAGCCGCTTTACTTCTGCATTCATCGCTGGAGTTTCCTTTTGCATAACTGCCAAATGGATCGGGTGCTGGCCCTGTGCATCCCTTTCATCAGCAGTCTGAGAGTAAACGTACTCACTTAGTTTGAGAAATAAAAATTTCATTTGCAAATTTACTCGAAATTAAAAATTCAAAAATGTGAAGGTGATACCACTCTTTCATGCAAGTTGAAATCCTGTACAACGAAGTGCTTTCACTGTTTACAACGATAGTAACAGAGAGTTATTTATTTTCTTTTTCACTGAATTTAAAAGATTTATCATTGAATGGTCTTTATTTTTTTCGATCAAACTTTCTGCTTTCTTCCCGTGATAACTGGCAAAATGACCTCAGAGTTTGATCTTTCTCGCAGAATGAAATTTTTCTTCTGTATTTTAATTTAATGAAAAAAATGTTTTCTTATAATCCAGAGTTATTACAGAACGCGCTAACCCTGCTCTGTGTTGACTGACTTCAGTCTTCTTTCTGCCAGCCAATCGCAGATGGGAAAAGCGACCCTAAAAGGAATACGTGATATGGGCAAACTAAGACTGACGATGGCACAGGCGTTGATTAAGTTCCTTGATAATCAGTACCTGAATGTTGATGGTGAAGAGCTTAAATTTGTAAAGGGTATATTTGCCATTTTCGGTCATGGCAATGTGCTCGGTCTGGGCCAGGCGCTGGATCAGGAGGGTGGCGAACTCCGACTATTCCAGGGACGTAACGAACAAGGCATGGCTCACGCAGCAACAGGGTTTGCAAGGCAGTCACTGCGACGCCAGATTATTGCCTGTACATCATCAATCGGTCCGGGAGCGGCGAATATGATCACTGCCGCTGCTACCGCAACGGCAAATCACATACCCTTACTGCTACTGCCCGGCGATGTGTTTGCGACCCGCCAGCCCGACCCGGTGCTGCAACAAATCGAACAGCATTACGATCTGAGCATTAGCACCAACGATGCTTTTCGTGCGGTCAGTAAATACTGGGATCGCCTTACCCGCCCGGAACAGCTGATGAGTGCCTGCCTTAACGCCATGCGCGTACTGACCGACCCGGCAGAAACGGGGGCAGTAACGCTCTGCCTGCCGCAGGATGTGCAGGGGGAAGCATGGGATTATCCGGCGTCTTTTTTTGCGCGGCGGGTACATCGGCCCGACCGCCGCCCGCCCAGTGCCGTGCAGATGGCAGACGCGCTTGCCGCCATAAAAGCGAGTCAGAAGCCTCTTATCGTGTGCGGCGGTGGCGTGAAGTATTCGGGCGCAGGGCAAGCGCTGGCACAGTTTGCCAGCCGTTACGGCATTCCCTTCGCTGAAACACAGGCAGGAAAGGGAACGGTTGTTTCATCCCACCCTATGAACGTGGGCGGCGTCGGTGAGACGGGCTGCCTGGCAGCCAACCTGCTGGCTAAAGAGGCCGATCTGGTTATTGGGATCGGTACGCGTTTTAGCGATTTCACCACCTCGTCAAAATGGATCTTTCACCATCCCGCCGTGCGCTTTTTAAATATCAATGTCAGCAATTTTGATGCCTGGAAACTGGACGGCATTCCGCTGCTGGCCGATGCGCGTGAGGCGTTGAGTGCGCTTGATTCCGCTTTAGCTGAGGGCAGTTGGCGTGCGGGTTGGGGAGATCGCGTTAGCGCCCTGGCAGCCAGCCAGTTTAAGGAAACGCAGCGTGTTTATCAGGCTGTCTGGCAGGAAAAAAATTTCGTGCCTGAAATTGATGATCATCTGGATCGCGAGTCTGTTTACCGCGAGTTCCGTCAGATTACCGACTCAACGTTGACGCAAAGCAGCGTACTGGGCGTGCTGAATGAAAATCTGCCTGCCGATGCGGTTATTGTCGCTGCGGCCGGGAGTCTGCCTGGCGATTTACAACGAGTCTGGCGCAATCGTGCCTCCAATACCTATCACGTTGAATACGGCTATTCCTGTATGGGCTACGAGGTCAATGGTGCATTAGGCGTCAAGCTGGCACAGCCGCAAAGTGAAGTCTATGCACTGGTGGGGGATGGTTCATTCATGATGCTGCACTCGGAACTGATTACCTCTCTTCAGGAAGGGGCAAAAATCAATATCCTGCTGTTCGATAACATGACCAATGGATGTATCAACAACCTGCAAATGGGACATGGCATGAACAGCTTCGGCACTGAGTTCCGCTATCGCACGCCTGAAAATGGCCAATTACAGGGCGGCCTCGTTCCTGTTGATTTCGCGGCCATCGCCGCCGGCTATGGTTGTAAAACCTGGCGGGTTACCACGCTGGAACAACTGCTCCGGGCGTTGGATGCAGCGCGCAATGAGGCGGGAAGCACCCTGATTGACATAAAAGTGCTGCCTAAAACGATGGTTCACAAATATGGCAGCTGGTGGAACGTTGGCGTAGCGCAGACCGCCTTGTCGGAACGGATCCGCGCCGTTGCTGAACAAACCAATGAAAAACGCGCACAGGCGCGAGATTACTAATCCAACAATAACGCTCTACCTACAAAATCTCAGGAGTGAAATCATGACCTTACAACTTGGTGTCATTGGCGCTGGCGCTATCGGCAAGGAACACATTCGTCGTTGTACCCACACATTGCAGGGCGCAACCGTAGTAGCCGTATCGGATATCAATGCTGACAGCGTTCGGGCAGCGATTGCCTTCTCAGGCATTAATGCGGAAGCCTGCTCTGACGCGCATGACGTGATAAAGGCCAGTTATGTTGATGCCGTATTAGTGACATCCTGGGACCCTACGCACGAAGAGTATGTTCTGGCGGCGATAGCCGCAGGTAAACCGGTGTTTTGCGAAAAGCCGCTGGCAGTGACAGCGGAAGGATGCCGCCGCATTGTTGATGCAGAAATGAATGCGGGAAAACGCCTGGTGCAGGTTGGATTTATGCGCCCTTATGATGAAGGTTATCAGGCGCTTAAAAAAACGATCGACAGCGGCGAGATTGGTATGCCCCTGATGATGCATTGCGCACATCGTAATCCTGAAGTGGGCGAAAATTACACCACGGATATGGCTATTACTAATACCTTAATCCACGAGTTAGACGCATTGCGCTGGCTGCTTAACGATGACTATCGCTCTGTGCAGGTACGCTTTCCTCGTTCGACGTCTGCCACACATGCCCGACTGAAAGATCCTCAAATTGTGATGCTTGAGACACAATCAGGCACGCTGATTGATGTGGAGATTTTTGTTAACTGTCGCTATGGCTATGATATTCAATGCGAAGTTGTCGGTGAGCATGGCATCGCCCGCCTGCCAGAGCCGGCCTCTGTTCAGCTCCGTACGGCTGCCAGATTGTCTACTTCAATATTAACGGACTGGAAAGATCGCTTTATTAAAGCCTACGACACTGAGCTACAAAACTTTATTAATGATGTAAAAACCGGCCAGCTACAGGGTCCTTCCGCATGGGATGGCTATGCCGCTTCCGTTGCTGCGGATGCCTGCCTGAAAGCGCAGGAAACGGGCGAAACGATACAGATCACGCTGCCACAACGTCCGGCATTTTACCCGCGCTAAAGCTTTTCCCAGGGATATTTACAGACAGGTAATGACGATGAAAATTGCATTCGATGTTGATGTGGTTAAAAACATGGGTGCCACGCGCATGGTCTACCAGGTTGCGGAGTGGGGATATCAATATATTGAGCAATCGCCGCATCCGCAGATCAACCTCTTTTATAAGCATCCTCGTGCCAGCCGGGAAATGATGAAAGAGTACGAACAGGCTTTACGGGATATGGGCCTGGAGATCTCCTCGTTCATATGCGTTTACCGCTGTTCTGGCCCGGATGAGTTACGCCGTCAGGCGGCAGTCAAAAACTGGAAACGTTTGGTTGAGATCGCTGTTGAAATGGAGGTGCAGGTTATCAATACTGAGATTTCAGGTGACCTGAACCAGCCGGAAATCTGTGATGAGATGTTCTGTCACTCTATGGAAGAGCTGTTGCCAATATTCGAGCGAGAGGGGATTCCCGTTGAAATACCGGCTCATCCTTGGGACTTCTGTGAAGAAAATGATGCAACCGTGGATGTGGTTAAACCTTTTCGCAGCGATAACGTCAAGTATATCTATAGCGTTCCCCATACGTTTTTTTATGACAAAGGCGTAGGTGATGTAGAAAGGATGTTGCGTTATGCCAGCGACGATCTGTCACACGTGCTGATTGCGGACACAATGAATCACACCAAACACTGTCGCTATATCGTCAATCCGCCCGGCGTTGATGCCACTATCCAACAATATGTTGCTCCCGGCGAGGGCGAGGTTGATTTCGATGTGCTGTTTCACACGCTCCGCGACACGAGGTTTGCTGAAAAGCATTTCAAGGTGGGGGGCGAGCCTATTGTGGCGGCCTCTTTATTTGACTATCCAGAGAAGATGAAAGATCAGGCAGTGGAAACGCGTGAGCTTACCGAACGTGAACTGCTCCGTTATTCCGGCACACAGGCGGGAGCACGATAATGAACCATGAACATGTCAAACTGGCTATCGCGCCGATCGGCTGGACAAACGATGATATGCCTGAACTGGGAAGTGAAAATACCTTCCAACAAATTGTCAGTGAAATGGCGCTGGCAGGGTTTAGCGGTAGTGAAGTGGGGAGTAAATACCCGCGCGATCCGGCGGTGCTGAAGCCGATGCTGGCGCTACGCGGTCTTGAGATATGTAATGCCTGGTTCAGCACTTTTTTTGCGAACGGACAAAAAGAAAAAACTGTTGATGAGTTCGTTAACCATCTGAATTTTCTGCACATCATGGGGGCAAAGGTGATTGGTTGTTCAGAACAAAGCGGCAGCATTCAGGGGACTGGCTTACCGGTCATCGGGAACAAAAAGCCTTGTTTCACAGAAGATGAATGGCAACGCGTTGCAGAAGGCTATAACACGCTGGGGCGTCTTGCTGCAGAAAAAGGCATGCAGGTGTGTTTGCACCATCATATGGGAACAGGCATTCAAACCGCAGCGGAGATTGATAAATTCATGTCGCTGGTGGATGAACACGTTTTTTTGCTTTACGACACCGGTCATGCCTGGTATTCGGAAGGGAGCGAAAATACCATGTTAGCGATTCTGGAAAAACATTTTTCAAGGATAAAGCATGTGCATTTGAAAGATGTCCGCCCATCTGTCATTGAGCAGGTTCGCTGTGAAAATCTTTCTTTTTTAGAGGGGGTTAAACGAGGCACATTTACCGTCCCCGGTGATGGTGCGATAGATTTCACGGCAGTTTTCAGCATGTTAAATGATAAGGGTTATAAGGGCTGGATGGTGGTTGAGGCCGAGCAGGATCCGGCTATGGCTAATCCATTTGAATATGCGGTTAAAGCACGAAAATATATTCGCGAGACTGCTGGTATTTAGTTTGGGCCTTATTAAAGGCCGCTTTCTGGCGGCCTTTCCGTAAGTTATTATTTATGAAATAAATATTTTTTTTATGAATTTTGTGAAATGACATCATTTCTGAGAGAAGAAATGATGTCATTCACTCTTATTTTATTTTTTTAAGAATTAAAATTAATTCATTGTTTTTATGAGTTAAATTTCATTTTCTTGTGCGCCGAAAAGATAATTATCTTTTCGGCGCACAAAGCGGAAACAAAACATGATCCAATACGCAAAATTAATTTTTCATAGTTAACTTATATGAAACATTTAGTTTAAATTGATCCTGTGAGTTTACAGGGTTATGCGGCAAAGACCTTTTGCACCTGGCCCCCATATGAATTTATTCCTATTACAGCAGGTGACTGGAGTCTTATTATGACTAAAGAACAATATCTCACGCTTAACAAGGCATCGGGTCCAAACAGTGACGCCCCGACTTCGCCTTTTGTTAAGGTCGTTGCGCTGATCGTAACCTTGGGTGGCCTGCTTTTCGGTTATGACACAGGGGTTATTTCTGGCGCATTACTTTTTATGGGAAAAGAGCTTCATCTCATGCCATTTACCACCGGATTGATAACAAGTTCACTTCTCTTTGGTGCTGCTTTTGGCGCGTTATTATCAGGTCATCTGGCTGCTGCGGCAGGAAGGAAGAAAATCATTCTTTGGCTCGCGGTGATCTTTGCTGTCGGCGCGGTGGGGACATCGCTTGCTCCCGATGTGAACTGGATGGTGTTTTTCCGCCTGGTTCTTGGGGTAGCTGTAGGCGGTGCTGCGGCGACAGTTCCTGTCTACATTGCGGAAATGGCACCTGCTAATAAGCGAGGCCAGCTGGTTACATTACAGGAACTGATGATCGTGTCAGGCCAGCTGCTGGCCTATATTTCCAACGCGGCATTTCATGAGATTTGGGGGGGGAGAGCACCTGGCGCTGGATGTTGGTCGTGGCAACTTTGCCTGCCGTGTTGTTGTGGGTTGGGATGATGTTTATGCCCGACACACCACGCTGGTATGTGATGAAAGGTCTTTATGCACAGGCCCGAAGCGTACTTGAACGCGCCCGTCGCAAAGAGGATGTCGAGTGGGAACTGATGGAAATTACCGAAACGCTCGACGAACAGAGTACTCTTGGGAAACCGCGGCTCAGAGAGTTGATGAAACCCTGGTTATTTAAACTTTTTTTAATCGGTATTGGTATCGCTGTAATCCAGCAATTAACCGGCGTTAACACCATTATGTATTACGCGCCGACGGTCCTGACCTCTGTCGGCATGTCCGATAATGCAGCCCTGTTTGCCACTATCGCGAACGGTGTTGTGTCCGTCTTAATGACCTTTGTTGGGATCTGGATGTTGGGAAAAATCGGGCGCCGCACCATGGTCATGATTGGCCAGTTTGGCTGTACCGCCTGCCTGATATTTATTGGCGTCGTTAGCTACATATTTCCTGAAACGGTAAATGGTCAGCCCGACGCACTGCGTGCTTATATGGTTATTGCGGGCATGCTGATGTTTCTTAGTTTCCAGCAGGGGGCGCTTTCACCTGTGACGTGGTTGTTGTTGTCGGAGATTTTCCCTACGCGACTGCGCGGTATTTTTATGGGGGGCGCTGTCTTCGCAATGTGGATAGCTAACTTTATAATTTCGCTTTTTTTTCCCATGCTTTTAGCCTGGATTGGTCTCTCCGGTACTTTCCTGATATTCGCTGTCGTTGGGTTATTTGGGGCGTTTTTTGTTATCCGGTGCGTGCCTGAAACCCGTCATCGCAGTCTGGAACAAATTGAGCACTATCTTCAGGACTGGCTGGATACTGGCCACGGCAAGGCGTCCAGGGCGGAGCATAAATCGGGCCGTGCTGTGTTAGGGAAATTCCGCCCGTGAATGTGATGATGTATTTATATCAACAGGTACTAAATAGCGGGCTTTAATCTGCTTCATTTCACGCTGGCCAGCTTACTCCTTATCGAATGTACTGCTGGCCATGCGTGTTGACTCCGCTTCTCCTTCTTCGTACCTCCCGCTGGATTTAGTGAGCCTGATGCCGCTGACCAATGCTGCTGCCTGTGGGCAGTCTTATCGGTGAGTTTTAGTCCTGTTCATTCAAACTTTTCAGGCTTGGTATGCGGTTGTTTTACGATCATTAGTACAGCATGCGAGAACACAATGAAGTGTTGCTCCCACTGATGGGGCCTGGGGCCTGCCCGTTTCATGCTCAAGATGTACTGAGGCGCCTGATAAAATGCAGCAATGCGAGCAGAACACACCATTATTCTGGCGCAGTGGGTCTGGTTCTTAACCCTGATGCTGTGAAACCCGAATAATCTGCTGGTAAATAAAAGTCTGGCAGAAAGGTAAATTGAAAAACTTGGTATTTATCTGACCAGTAGGATATTTATTTTGCTATTTAAAACTGGTCATTTAATTTGCATTGTAAAGATGTTTAAATATTTCACTATGTTTCTGACATTTATTGATAAATGAGGTTATTAATAATGCGCTTATTTTATTCTCATTTCATTGTATTTATAAAAAGAAGAAGAATAATTTAATTGCAGATTATGCATTCACTTATCAACAAAGAACGTTGTTGCGAAATAAATTGTCAATGCAAATGAAAAATCATGATATTTTGATTTACTGTTATATATGTCATTGTTTTTTAAAATTAAAATAAATGAATAGACCCATCCTGCGTAATTATACTTGAGATTTATGTATGGAAGACACATGCCAAAAAATCATGCCTACTGGAAGTGAATTTAATAAAAATTACAATCTAATAATACGCATACTAAGAATATTCTTAATGTTTCATAGTCAATTCAAAATGTCAGAACTTATTTCTGTGGTTATGTACATACTAATTACGAAACGCATTTTTCCTTAACTTCTGTTTGAACTGAATCTGGTGCCAGGTGAATCACCTGATGTCCCGAAAGAGAGACTGAATTTTGACGACACTTAAACCTTTGTTAGCGAAAAATCGCAGTTGGGCCTTACAGCGCAGCCAACGTAATCCTCATTATTTCAGGCAAAACGTGCATTCACAGCAACCGCATTCTTTGTGGATAGGATGTTCTGATAGCCGGGTTCCGGCAGAAGTGCTGACGGGTGCACATCCCGGTGAACTGTTTGTTCACCGTAATATTGCCAATATGGTTGTCAGTGGTGACGATAACTTTATGAGTGTACTGCAATACGCTCTTGAGTACCTTAAGGTCTCGCGAATTGTGCTCTGCGGGCACTATGGTTGTGGTGGCGTTCAGGCGGCGATTTCTTTGCCTGATATTCCCTTGTCCGATGAGGATTCTCCGTTGGCCCGGCGTATCACTCAGTTACGTGAAGCAATTGCCCCTGGCCTGACCGATGTCAGCAATGATGAAGATGAAACCCAACGCCTCAACCGGTTGGTTGAGGCCAATGTGTTGGCACAATTTGCGCATTTGATCAGAACCGATCCGGTACTGGCAGCGTGGCGAAATGGCGTGCAGCTGGATGTATTCGGCTGTGTTTATGACCTTCATACCGGGCATCTTAAAGAGCTCATTCAGCAAAATGGACAGGAACCTTTACCATGAAATTATCCACACTTCGTCAGGATATACCCGCAGGCTTAGTGGTATTTCTGGTTGCATTGCCACTTTGTCTGGGGATTGCACAGGCCAGCGGCCTTCCCCCTTTTGTTGGTTTGCTAACTGGCGTCATCGGTGGCCTGATCGTGACCACCTTCAGCCCGTCTAAGTTTGCTGTTAGCGGTCCGGCTGCCGGGCTGGTCACTATCGTGACCGGTGCCATTGAGTCGCTGGGATCGTTTTCGGCTTTATTACTGGCGTTGATCATTGCAGGTGTACTGCAATTTCTGTTTGGCGTGTTGCGGGCAGGGCGCTTTATCACGCTGATACCGGGAACGGTTATTAAAGGGATGTTGGCAGCGATTGGTATTTTACTGATTATACAGCAAATTCCTGTAGCGATAGGTGCAAAGGGTGAAAGCGAATTAAGCGAAATGGTCACGGGAGGTGTGTTTAGCATATCGATTCCGGCCATCGTGGTTTCCGTCACCGGGCTGTTTATTCTATGGTTCTGGTCGACCCCGACCGTGAAGAAAATTAAAGTCCTGAGCTGGATTCCAGGCCCTCTTATGGCCGTACTGTTTGGCTGTATGTCCACGGTGTTTGGCGGCAAAATGTTTCCAGAAATAATGGGTAATCTGCCACGTATTTCTCTGCCACCCTTTGACAGCCTTGCGGCGCTCACTGGCGAAATGGAACAGCCCAACTGGATGGCGTGGCAAAATCCGGCAGTCTATGTCGTTGCC
Source organism: Erwinia tracheiphila (assembly GCF_021365465.1). NCBI lineage: Bacteria > Pseudomonadati > Pseudomonadota > Gammaproteobacteria > Enterobacterales > Erwiniaceae > Erwinia > Erwinia tracheiphila. The sequence goes on along the minus strand of NZ_CP089932.1, from coordinate 4,145,076 downwards.
ATAACCCTTGCCGTGGTGGCGAGCCTGGAAACGTTACTGAGTCAGGAGGCGCTGAAAAAACTTCGTTCCCAGAATCCCCTTCCATCCCCGGACAAAGAGATGTGTGCTCAGGGGATTGGTAACTTGCTGAGTGGTTTTCTCGGCGGTCTGCCTATTACTGCGGTCATCGTTCGCAGTTCGGTTAACGTCAGCGCAGGCGCGCAGAGCAAAATCTCAATTTTAGTACACGGTGTATTGCTGCTGGTGTGTGGCCTTTGGTTCAGTGAGTTACTGAATGCTATTCCGCTGGCAAGTCTGGCCGCCGTGCTGTTGCATACCGGATATAAACTGGCCACGCCGGGTTTGTTTGTGGAACATGCACGTAAAGGTGCTCAACAATACGTGCCTTTTTTGGCAACCATTGGCGGCATTCTGATGTTTGGCATGCTGGTGGGTATTGGAATCGGGTTGGCTACGCAGATGTTGTTCAGCGTCTATAAGAGCCATCGTAATGCGCTATTGCTGACGCGCTATGACGATCATTATGTTCTGCGTTTTCAGCAAAACCTGACGTTTTTGCACAATCCACGTCTGAAAACCTTACTGGCTGAGATACCGGAAAACAGTGTGGTCATCGTGGATTACGATAATGCGGAATATATCGATCCTGATGTAAAAGCGGTGCTACAGGACTTTGGTGAAGGCGCTCCGCAAAGAGGTATTGTGCTTAACCAGTGGCCAGTAAAACTGGCGCAGGCGTAGGTTCCTGACCTGATGGCGGTTGCGGGAAAAATGGATAATTTTCTGAGAACGACCCGCAATGGAAGCGTCCTTTCAAATTTGTAAATAGAGAATCAGGCAGGGAAGCCTGACCATTCCCACGGTTTTTCTGTCTGTTCTTCCTCTGCGAACCAGCAATCGGCGGCGTTATTACAGGCCACATGATGCCGCGCACTCACTCTTGTTATATTGCGCCCTTTTACTCCTCAGACTCACATTGCAAATGTGGTCAGTCGTTCTATGCTTCGATAGCTAACTAGAGTGGGTTATCGAGATATAACAATGAGATTCAAAGGCTTGTCAAAAGGATTTTTCATACTGATCCTTTTTATTGTTACCGTGGCTTTTTTAGATATTTTAGGGTCGTATTACTCTTCTGTTCTGTGGTTTGCTATTTTGGCAGTGATTTTTCATCCGATGAAAAACAGGCTGAGGAAGCTTTTTAGCGATAAAAATGGTCTGGCAGCCTTTGTCACCGTGGTGGCAATCTGCCTGATTGTGATAACACCGCTGGCAATCGTGTTTTCTTCAATGGCGGTGGAATTTAACGCTGTTTATGACCACCTGCAGCATAATAATACGCAATTGCCGTGCCCCAGTGGGCGGGACATTCACTGGCTCAACATCATCTGGATACGACAGCCAGCATTCAGCAAAAGTTGTCTCAGGTTGCGCTACAGGGCGGGTAATATCTGGCGGGCAGCGTGTTTATGATTGGCAGAAGCAGTCTGGGGTTTGCGGTCGGATTCGGCATTATGCTTTATCTGCGGTTTTTCCTGCTTAAAGATGGCTCTTTATCTGGTGAATGTTATCCTTCGCTAACTGCCTCTTACCGAATATGTTAAGCACCATCTGCTGGTGAAATTCGCGGCGGTTTCTCGTGCCACGGTAAAAGGTACGGTAGTGGTAGCGATGATTCAGGGAGTACTCGGCGGGCTGGCCTTTTACTTTACCGGTATTGAGGGAAATCTGCTGTGGGGTACGTTAATTGCGTTTCTGTCGCTGATTCCGGCTGTGGGTTCTGCTTTTGTTTGGGTGCCTGCGGCGGCCTGTTTCTTTTTCTCCAGCATGATCTGGCAGGGAATTTTTCTGGTGCTGTTCTTTGTGGTGGTGATTGGGCTTGTCGATAAGCTTCTGGTCGGTAAAGATACAAAAATGCCTGACTACCTGATTTTAATCTCGACGTTGGGCGGTATGGCATCAATGGATTTGTCATTGGTCCGCTGATTGCCGCACTGTTTATTGCCTGCTGGAATTTACTCTCTGGCCGCGACAATGAAGCTAACAGTGACAATATTGATGAGGACTTTATCGAAGAGGGTAAAACCCTGCCTGACGCCTGATTATGTCAGGCAGGGCGCAACGCTTGAACGGTCAGCCGCCGTTGGGTAGCTCCAGAAAAAAGCCAATACCAATTAGTCTGCCGGACAGTCGGGCAAGACATTTTCGTTGGCGTAGCCACAGCTCCATTTTGCCCGGCGATTTTCGGCGTTTGTTTTGTCCGGCCTTGCTAATCATTATTTGTAATGACTGAGTTGCCCAGGTGGGAAAAATCCGGCGGCGTTGTACTTTCTGCAAGTCTTTCAGCGTTAGTCGGCCTGTTTTCAACGGCGCTGAAAGCAGGTTTGCGGTTGCCACCGCATCCTGGATGGCAAGGTTTACGCCAACCCCGCCAATAGGGGACATGGCATGTGCTGCATCACCGATACAAAGCAAACCGTTTTTTGCCCATTTATCCAGACGGTCAATGCGTATTTTTAACAGGCTGACGTGCTGCCAGTCGGTAATCTCCTGCTGCAATCGGCTGATATCAAAAGGAGACTCGTGGGTTACCTGCTGTAAAAAATCAGCTAATCCGTTTTCCTTGAGTGCCGGAAAACTACCTTTAGAAATGGAATAACCACACTGCCAGTAGCTGCCGCGATCAACCATAATAAAATTCTTCTCAGCACCGCGGTGGCCCATTGTTAATACCGGATCGCCGGGAAGTTTGCTGATTTTCAGCCAGAGAACATCTCTGGGTGCACCGAAACGGCATACGTCGAGGCCAGCAAGGTCGCGCACGGTGGAATCACGTCCGTCACAACCGATCACCAGATCACAGCGGAACTCATGAACCTTGCCATCGAGCTGCGCACGGACGCCCCTGACGGCACCCTGTTCTTCAATCAGCCCATTTACGGTTGCTTTTTTGATCAGGGAAAATCCGGGCAGAAGCGATGCTTTGCTGTAGAGCAAATGGAGAAAGTCCCACTGGGGCATAAAGGCGATATATTTGCAGCGTGTTGGCAGGTGGCTGAAATCTGCGAGGATGGTTTCTTTACCCTTCGTCTCGCTGTAGAGCCTTTCGGCTTTTTGATGAGGGATTGCCAGTAGCTCGTCGAGAAAACCCAGCTGCGAGATAATTTCCATCGTTGAGGGATGAATCGTATTACCGCGAAAATCCCGCAAAAAATCGCCGTGTTTTTCCAGCACGGTGACTGTGATCCCCCTACGTGCAAACAGATATCCCAGCATTAACCCGGCCGGCCCGCCGCCAACAATGCAGCATGACATTGCTGAGGGAACCACTTTTTTGTTCATTCGTCATCATCCTGAAAAATTGCAGTTGATAACAATTATCATTTGTCCAGAGTGAGGTCAATTCCTGCAGCGTATTCTGTTCAGACGTCATATCTTGTTATTACATCAAAAATTTCCGCATGGCAGCCTGTCAAACGAGGGCGATCCCGACAGCTAATACACAACCTTACACATGAATGTTTCACTTCTCATCTTACAAGGTCGGTGCTGGCGGGATGTGGTTTCCTGGTCAGGTTGCGCTATGATACAAGGTGAGGACTCATGCGGCTTTATTTCGCTGCTGTCGTAACGCCTTATCCTGTGCTGACATTGTCAACTTTTCCGGTTTCAAATGAAACCTGCCGTACCATGATGACATTAAAAGCGTTTGGTCAGTCCTTGCTGGCATAATCAAAGCCGTTATCTGAAGAACTGAGTTTTTATTGCCTTAGTTAAAATATAACGCCTCAGCGACTGTAGCTGTTTGACGCATTTTTGAAACAGCATGTAAGAGTGACTCTTTTAATTGGGCTTAAAAAAATCACAGCAATAATCCTGGTTTTATCAGGTGTATTTAGTATGGATAGGGGACTCAGGCTATGTTTCTGGTTAAACAACTTTCTGTATCCTCCTGATTACATAAGCAGTAAATGAATACTTTTTTGTAGTTGAGAAATTTTTATTTCCGAAGCCTTATCGGTAGATAGTTATGCGCCAATTATGACTATTGTGGAAAGTCATCATTAAATAAAAACCAGGCTCTGACAGGAGGCGAGATGATCGCTTTAATTAACAGGCTTTATTTTCTTCCGTAAGTTCTGTGAGGATAATAATGGCGATCCTTCCGGGAACGTAATCCAGACGGGAGTCAATATCAGCATCAGCGAGTAAATGTGCTTACCAGTGTCTCTTTAATGAAAAATCACTTTTCGTGATTGTTCATTAAAGAGACACTCGGTGTGCTGAGGGATGCTGTTATTTGACCTAATTTAGTTAAATATTATCTTGTGATTCCCGGGGGGGCAGGATTCTTACTTTTTCGTACGCGTTGTTGTCTTGTACTGGCGTGTTGTTGAACCTTTTATGCTTAACCATAAATCGGCATGATCTTAATAAGACGCTTATTTATACATGCTTGGTGACGATATGGCATTGCTCAACTCATTGCTGCCGTTATAGACGTGTCAGGTTTGTGGCTGTTTAGGGTAAGAACGTGTCTGCTGATTATTTTCGACGCTTTCTTAACTTTATTAAGTTTGAAATAATTTAGTGAAATTGCTAACATATTTTTTCTAATTTTTAATAAACTGTTTAAAAAATTAATTAGCATGAATACATTAAGTAAAATTTCTCAAGTCATCTCTCTTGCCACGTTACTGGCATGTAGCTCGACCTATGCCGAAAATACAGCAGAAAAAACCGATGTTCTGTTGATTGGCGGCGGTATCATGAGTGCTTCTCTGGGAACCTGGTTACAGGAACTTCAGCCGGACTGGAAGCAGTTGATGGTGGAAAAGCTCGATGGCGTTGCGCTGGAGTCCTCTAACGGCTGGAACAATGCGGGTACTGGTCACTCAGCCAATATGGAACTGAATTACACACCAGAACGCCAGGACGGTTCAATTAATTTCAGTAAGGCGCTGGAAATTAACGAATTATTTATGATTTCGCGCCAGTTCTGGACCTCGCAGGTTCAACGTGGCGTGTTACAGGACCCGCATTCCTTTATCAATTCTACCCCACACATGAGTTTTGTCTGGGGTGACAAAAATGTTGATTATCTGACCAGACGTTATAAAGCCTTGCAACAAACTACGCTTTTCCAGGGCATGCAGTTCTCTACCGACCATAAACAGATTGCGCAATGGGCACCGCTGATTATGGAAGGGCGCGATCCGCAGCAGAAAGTGGCTGCAACCTGGACGCCTGTTGGCACTGACGTTAACTATGGTGAAATTACCCGTCAGCTCATTGGCAGCCTTAAAAAGCACGATAACTTCAAGCTGGAAACGTCAACCGAAGTGACCGGATTTAAACGTAATTCGGATAATTCATGGCACGTCACCGTTACCGATCTGAAGGATGGTAAAGAGCACGAAGTTGATGCGAAATATGTCTTCATTGGTGCAGGCGGTGGTGCGCTAAAACTTCTTCAGAAAACCGGTATCCCTGAAGCGGATAACTATGCCGGTTTCCCTGTAGGCGGTTCTTTCCTGATGACAGAAAATCCACAAATTACCAGCCAGCATTTAGAAAAAGTCTATGGGCAGGCTTCCGTTGGCGCACCGCCAATGTCTGTACCGCATCTGGACGCCCGTTTCCTTGACGGAAAACGCGTGGTGTTGTTTGGACCATTTGCAACATTCTCAACTAAGTTCCTGAAAAATGGTTCTTACATGGACCTGCTGAAAACCACTACAACCAGCAACTTTATGCCAATGATGCACGTTGGAATGGATAATTTTGACCTGGTTAAGTACCTGATTGGTCAGGTTATGCTGAACGATGATGATCGCTTCGCTGCACTTAAAGAGTATTATCCTGCTGCTCGTAAAGAAGACTGGAAATTGATTCAGGCCGGGCAGCGCGTGCAGATCATCAAAAAAGATGCAGACAAAGGTGGTTTACTGAAGCTCGGTACTGAAGTGGTGACTGACCAGCAGAAAACCGTTGCTGCACTGCTGGGGGCTTCACCTGGCGCTTCCACGGCCGCTCCGATCACTCTGAACGTGATTAAAAAGTTGTTCCCGGAGCAGTTCAATTCCCCAGAATGGCAGAGCAAAATCAAGGCGATCATACTAAGCTTCGGTCAGGAGCTAAATGGTAATGTTGCACTGACTCAGCAGGTCTGGGACAACACTGCTGCAACACTGCAACTGACAAAACCACCGGTTATTCAAATGAACAGTACCAGCCCGGCAAATGCGCAGGCTGAACCACAAAAAGCCGCTGCAAAAGACCATCACGATATGGCTCTTTAAATACAATAGAAGGCCGGTTCCGACCCTGTAAATAATTCTGTGTAACTGCCACCACGTCAAAGGTGAACGCTCAGGCGGTCACCGAACTCAATAATAAAGCGGCTCATCGCCAGCCGACAGTTCTGGACCGGCATACTCCATTTTTTCGATGCCGACTGGATTGCCAGGTAAATAACCTTTCGCACTGAGTCATCCGTCGGGAATACCTTGCGTTTCTTAATGGCGGCACGGATCACGCTGTTCAGCGACTCAATGGCATTCGTGGTGTAGATAGATTTTCGGATGTCAGACGGATAGCCGAAGAACGTATTGAGGTTTTCCCCGTGCGCACGCCAGCTTTTGCTGATTTGTGGATATTTGTCATCCCATTCTTCGGCGAACGCATCCAGCGCCATCCGTGCGGCCGCTTCTGTTGGTGCCTGATAAACGGTTTTCAGCCCGCCCGTGACCGCTTTGTAGTCCTTCCACGCCACGTATTTCAGGCTGTTACGCACCATGTGGATGATGCACAGCTGGATGTGAGTCTGCAGATAGACGCTGTTTATCGCATCCGGGAAGCCCTTCAGGCCATCCACGCAGGCAATCAGGATGTCCTGAAGGCCGCGATTTTTAAGTTCCGTCAGCACGTTCAGCCAGAACTTTGCACCTTCATTTTCAGCCAGCCACATCCCCGGAAGCTCTTTCCGGCCTTCGGTATTGATGCCCGGCGCCAGGAACACCGCTTTGTTAATCACGCTGCCATTCTGACGAACCTTAACAACAATACAGTCCAGATAAACAATGGGATAGAGCGCATCCAGCTGGCGATTCTGCCATTCGGCGACCTGCTCTTTAACGGCATCCGTGACTTTTGATATCAGGGCCGGTGACACATCAGCATCGTACATCTCTTTGAACGTATCGACGATTTCCCGCGTGGTCATGCCTTTGGCATACAAGGATAAAATCTGGCTGTCCATCTGCGCGATACGCGTCTGATTCTTCTTAATCAGCTGAGGTTCAAAGGTATTTTCCCGGTCGCGCGGCGTGTTTAGCCCGATTTCACCGTCGTCGCACAGCAGCGTTTTCGAAGAGTAGCCGTTGCGGGTATTGGTGCCGGTTTTAGGGGCATTTTTCTCATGCCCGAGGTGGTCAGTCAGTTCTGCATTGCGTGCCGTTTCAACGGTCAGCTTCGTGAGCATGCGGGAAAACTGATTAAGGCCGGCCTCAGTTTTGAGGCCTTTGGCCAGTTCAGCAGCAAGGGCCTTAAGTTTCTTCTCGTCCATAATTTTCCTGTCTCCATTGTTGGAGTGAACATATCAAAAACAGGCAATTACACAATTTTAATTACAGTCTCGTGACAATCTGCCGCCACTGGCCGTCGCCACACAGTGCGCCTTTTGCCAGATGCGAATACGACAGAAGCTTTGCGCTGGCCTGCTCGTACCTTCTTCTGGTAAAATTACGGTATTTGACAAACCGCTGGACGGTATTAATTCACACGCAGGCTATATGTTTCAGGATGAAATATTATTGCCATGGCTGACTGTTCTGGAAAATGTGGTGCTGGGATTGAGTTATCGCGGGATGCCAGCGACTGAATCTGATTCACTGGGCAGGTCATGGTTAACCCGCGTAGGGTTAAGTGTTGTTGCAGATTACTATCCTTCGCAACTGTCCGGAGGCATGCGTAAACGCGTGGCCCTGGCGCAAACCTTGATGGTTAGGAAACTGAATCATCGTTTTAAAAATTTCCTGACCATGAGCAGCAGTGTCTGTAATGCAGTAATGATGTGCCATCGGGAACGTTATGGTCATAAAATGGCATTTGCGGCGCGTTTTTAACCTGAAAGCTGTTTTTCAGACGCACTTATCCCGCAGTCTGTGCCAGAAGCCATCGTTTCCGGTCGATGTTATGCAGTCTTTCTGCCACCAACTCCGACGCGTGCCTCCCGGCCTGCGCACTGCTGAAGCGCAGTCGGTTGCCGCACAGAATGCATTTGTACGGATCCGTGCGCAGAAATTCTTTCATCAGCGCGGCGAAGCCGGGCTTCTCCGGTTTTTTCCGCGCTTCCATCTCCAGGGCTTCATACACCTTCGGCAGCAGGCTACCCCGTTTACGGTTTGATAAAAAACCGTAATAACGCACCATCTTAAAATGCTTCGCCGGGATATGGCTGATATAACGTCCGATCATATCTTCCTGCGTCAGCGTCTGCTGCCGGTACTGCTGCGTACGGTGGTCGTAATAGTGGTGCACCACCGCGCCGCCGCTGTAGTGCCTCAGCTTCGCCGCCGACACGGGGGGCCGTTTCAGGTACCGGCCCAGATATTTGACGCTCCGCCAGGCCCCCCGGGTCTTCTTCGCGAAGTGGACCTTCCAGCGGCGCCCGTACTGCGCCTGCAGATAGCGCAGCCACTGTTTTTTGTCGTGGATATGCCCCAGCCCCGGCAGCCTGCCGGGGTTAATCAGGTCATAGCTGTGGCGCAGCAGCCGGATGACGGCTCCGCGCCAGATTTCCTCCACGGCATGCTTTTTAAAGAAGAGGTCGCGCCATACGCCGTGTTTAATATCAAGCCCGCCGCGGGTGACGGAGAGATGAATGTGGGGATGCTGGTTGAGCTGGCGACCGTAGGTGTGCAGGGCGCAGAAGATACCGACTTCCACACCCTGTTTTCTGGCCCAGCGGAGCATGGCGCGGGTGGCTGCGCGGAACAGGGCATTGAGCAGAGGCCAGTTATTGTTGAAAAAGGGCCACAGCAGATGGGGCATGGTGAAGGTGATATGCTGCCAGTCGCAGTCGGGCAGAATTTGCTGTTGCTCTGTAATCCACTGCTCCGTGGCCTTATGTCCGCAGGAGCTGCAGCCTTTTGATTTACAGGTCTGGCAGAAGAAGCGGGTGTGGGTGCAGTCCGGGGAGGCGCAGCAGTATCGCTTCACCCCCATGGCAGCAGTGCCGCAGGCGAGCATGCGCTCGACGCAGAGTACGGTCCAGGGGCTGAGGGTGTCCCCGTGTTTATCCATATACCGGTTCCAGGCGTCATCAGTGGTGAACAGCAGTTTTGCCGGGCGCGGGATATACATGCGGCGGATTATCGCTCTGCAGTGGCACCGGTATTATAGTGCCAGTCGTCACAGTCATCGGCCCAGTTGTCGGTGTGTTTATCCCAGGGAGCGAAGGTCACCGGCAGCATGCCGGATTCTGTGGCGATAATAAACACATCGGCTGGCATGGACTCAAGGACGACATCGCCGTCGGGTGAGTCAGGCGGCTCAAAGCCGCGGATGATGCAGACGAGAGGCGGGTCGAAGTGTGTATCGAGGAAAAACTGTGGCCCCAGGTGGACACAGTGACGAATGGCATCCTGCGGAGTGTCGTAAAAAACTCGTCGGGGTCGTCATAATCGCTCCGGGGCGGAATGGACACCAGAAAACGCTTAGGATATCCGGGTATAGCGCGTCGGGACGAGGGCGTGGGTTTACGCTTTCTGGGGGCTTTGCTACGGGCCATGTGAATGATTTCCTGAGAAATTAACATACCGCAGAGTATAAAGCTGTGAGCCGGTCATGAACACCCTCGGAACGGCAGAGCCGTGACGCTCGCCCTGTAAGGGCGCTATGTTCATTCTTGATCCTGACATTATCTTGATGGACGAACCTTTTTCTTCGCTGGATATTCAAACCCGTCAGTTAATGGAAAACGAATTGCTCGTACTCTGGGAAAAAAAACGTAGTGCTGTACTGTTCATAACGCATGATCTGGACGAAGCCATTGCTCTGGCTGATCGGGTTATTGTCCTTTCGGCCGGGCCAGGTACACGCCCAATAGGCGAATTTTCAGTCCCGCTGGCGCGCCCACGTGATGTAACAGAAATTCGTACCGATCCAAAGTTTGTCGGGCTACATAAGGATATCTGGAATGTACTTTGTGACGAAGTACTGAAAAGTTACCAACATAATTTATCCCATCATGAGTAATAAAAATTCCGAAATGAAACCAGCCATGCTTGTACTGGGGAAACTGTCCGTATTCTGCTGTGCGCTTGCCGCTTGGGAAGTAGCCTCGTTGGATCCGCAGCTGGCGTTTTTCTTTGGAGATCCTCAGCGTGTGGTTATCATCCTATGGCAATGGTTTACTGAAGGTGAAGGGGGTCTGGACATTGTCTGGGGAGACCATGTTCTCTGGTCGTTACATTTTCCGGCGCAAATTTATCCTCATCTCATTATTACACTCGCTGAAACCTTGTTGGCATTTATCATTGGTACGGCGATGGGAATGACGGTGGGACTTTTTCTGGGGATTAATCCGCTTTTATCGGCAATTTTCTCACCTTATATCAAAGCATTAAACTCATTGCCGCGTGTGATCCTCGCCCCAATATTTGCTATGTGGTTTGGACTTGGTATCTGGTCAAAAGTGGCTTTCGCTATCACCCTGGTATTTTTTGTCGTCTTTTTTAACGTATGGCAGGGGGTCCGTGACGTTAACTCTGTTCTGCTGGACAATATCCGTATGCTGGGAGCAAATAAACGCCAACAACTAATGACGATTTACCTTCCATCCGCCACATCATGGGTATTCTCAAGTTTGCATATGTCTATCGGCCTGGCTTTCGTCGGTTCAGTTGTGGGGGAATATTTAGGTTCTTACCGGGGAATTGGATATTTAATTCTTCAGGCTGAAGGAAGTTTTGATATCAATACCATCCTGGCCGGAACGCTGTTACTTACTCTGTTTGCTCTGTTATTAGACTCCGGGATTAATATTATTGAGCGCTATGCATTTAAATACAGGCAGGTTAAATAATTTGGCACTGTTGCAAATGTCACGATGATGCAGCTTTTCAGTATTACTGAAAGGTCTTAATTTCCAAATCTGCTCACCAGACGCATCTCGTCCAGGGGATGCCCGAAGTAAGGGTTCTCCGGCTGTCCTTTACGCAGTGTCCGCATGACTTCAATCCGTTCTGTCGCATTAAGGCGTCGTCAGGTAATATGACGTTTTTGTGATACTCCCGACCATACCCTTGATCCGAAGAGCGTTCAAATGCCTCCATTATCCCGTTGATATTATTGCTCAGTGCGTCCGCTGGTCTCTGACTTATTCACTCAGCCTGCGAAATCTGGAGGAAATGATGGTTGAGCGGGGCATTATGGTTCACCCTTCACCGGAGGGTCATCCGCATGGTGCCGCTGCTGGACAGGGCGTTCCGCCGGCATAAACGTGCTGCTGGTCGTCGGTGGAGAATGGACGAAACGTATATCCAGGGCAGGGGCCGCTGGAAATATCTGTACCGGGCGGTCGATACTGATGGCCATGCCATCGACTTCCTGCTGACGGTGAAGCGGGAAGCGGCGTGCGCGCCATCTGGCAACGGCACGATCTGGAGAACTTCCGTAACCGCCTGAAAGCGCCTGAGGGAAAAGTTGCCAGAAGAAGGTATTGTGCTTACCGGTGCTCAACGCTTACGAAAAAAACGCATGATAGTGAGGCCAGCGGCGAAATCGAAACGGCTCACCCGGGTTATCTGGGGTCGCAGGACACCTTCTGTGCTGGCGATCTGAACGGTGTGGGCCGTACCTACCCGCAGACGTTCGTGGATACCTACCCGAAAGTGGCGCACTGCAAGCCTTATACGAGTAAAACGCCGATCACCGCCACCGACCTGCTTAATGATCGGGTACTGCGGTTCTGTGAGGCTCAGGGGCTGTCGGTGCTGAGAAGACTGACCGACAGGGGCACAGAGTACCGCGGTAAAGCAGAGCAACATGATTATCAGCTCTGTCTGACCATCAACGATATCGACCATACGAAAACGAAGGCGATGTCCCTGCAGACCAACGGCATCTGCGAGCGCGTCCATAAAAGCATTTTGCAGGAATTTTATTAGTTTACATTCCTCAAGATGCGATATACAGACCTGCCCGGTCATGGTCAGGATCGATAAAGGGTGTCTTATCCTCACCGTGGAGCAGACAGCAGGCGGCTAAAATAAAAAAGCCGGAAGGATCGTGGAAATCGCTTCCGGCTTAACAGGTGGTTAAGGACGTGGTTGTTTAGTGGACTGAACGGCGGCAATTAAATAAAAATAAGCCGGGAAGAGTTAAGATCCACCCGGCAATATTTTTGACCCTGTAAATAATTCTGTGTAACTGCCACCACGTCAAAGGTGAACGCTCAGGCGGTCACCGAACTCAATAATAAAGCGGCTCATCGCCAGCCGACAGTTCTGGACCGGCATACTCCATTTTTTCGATGCCGACTGGATTGCCAGGTAAATAACCTTTCGCACTGAGTCATCCGTCGGGAATACCTTGCGTTTCTTAATGGCGGCACGGATCACGCTGTTCAGCGACTCAATGGCATTCGTGGTGTAGATAGCTTTTCGGATGTCAGACGGATAGCCGAAGAACGTATTGAGGTTTTCCCCGTGCGCACGCCAGCTTTTGCTGATTTGTGGATATTTGTCATCCCATTCTTCGGCGAACGCATCCAGCGCCATCCGTGCGGCAGCTTCTGTTGGTGCCTGATAAACGGTTTTCAGCCCGCCCGTGACCGCTTTGTAGTCCTTCCACGCCACGTATTTCAGGCGGTTACGCACCATGTGGATGATGCACAGCTGGATGTGAGTCTGCGGATAGACGCTGTTTATCGCATCCGGGAAGCCCTTCAGGCCATCCACGCAGGCAATCAGGATGTCCTGAAGGCCGCGATTTTTAAGTTCCGTCAGCACGTTCAGCCAGAACTTTGCACCTTCATTTTCAGCCAGCCACATCCCCGGAAGCTCTTTCCGGCCTTCGGTATTGATGCCCGGCGCCAGGAACACGGATTTATTGATGACGCGACTGTCCTGCCGGACCTTCAGGACGATACAGTCAGGGTAAACGATGGGACAAACGGCATCCAATGGCCGGTTTTGCCATCCGGTGATCTGCTCCATGACGGCATCAGCTACCTTTGAGACCCGCGCTGGCGAGACATCGGCGTCATACAGCTCTTTGAACGCGGCCGCTATCTCGCGGGTGGTCATCCCTTTGGCGTACAACGATAAGATCGGGTTATCCATCCCGGTGCTCCGGGTCTGGTTTTTCTTCACCCGTTGCGGTTCGAAAGAGCCATCACGATCGCGCGGTGTACGCAGCTCCGGCGGGCCATCGCCGGTGGTCACTGTCTTTGTAGAATAGCCGTTGCGGGCGTTGGTCGCCGGTTCTGGCTGATTTTTATCGTCGCCGGGGTGACGGGTCATTTCGGCGTTGAGCGCCGCCCCGACACTGATTTTTTTCAGCAGACGCTCAAACTGGCTGAGATCGTCAGGGGTTTTGAGATTTTTGGCCAGTTCGTTAACCAGGGCCTGCGACTGTTTTTCGTCCATAAATTAACCTGCTTTTGATGCTGGATTGAACATGTCAAAATCAGGCAATTACACAAATCTATGTACTGGCTCGGTTAGCCGGGCTCTGGCAAACAAAACGTGGCCAGCAACCGGGTCTTATTACTGCCTGTACAGCGAAGATCACTTATAAAACCACTCATCCGTAGATTCCCAGGTCTGCTGGAGCACTTCCTGCACATATGCCTTATCGCCATCTGTTGTCTTGTGATCGGAGCACAGAAAGACCATCATTGCTGGCACCCCTAACGATCACCTGTATGTCAGAGTATTTCGGGCTGAGTCGTTTAGTCAGTTCCGCCCGGAGAGCATCAACAGATGCCTTTTGTCATACCTTTAACTTTTTCTTTAGCAATCGTGATTTCAACAATCATAGCTCATCTCCGATAATTACTGATTGGATATGGGTCTTCCCCTGTTGTGGTGGCTAAGGGCATTATGATGGCAGTCTTGATTTTCTGAGGAGTCTGCCATGGACGAAAAGTCCCTCTATGCCCATATCCTTAACCTGTCCGCACCGTGGCAGGTAAAATCCCTTTCTCTTGATGAAAAATCTGGTTCAGTGACTGTGATTGTCGGCATTGTCGGGCACACTCAACTGACCTGTCCAACATGCGGTAAATCCTGCCCCATACATGACCACCGGCGTCGCAAATGGCGTCACCTCGATACCTGTCAATTCACCACGCTGGTTGAAGCTGATGTACCCCGCATTGACTGCCCCGAGCACGGTTGCCAGACACTGCCGGTTCCGTGGGCGGGGCTAGGCAGCCGCTACACCCTGTTGTTCGAAGCCTTTGTTCTTTCATGGCTGAAAATTAGCACCGTGGATGCTGTCAGAAAGCAGCTCAAACTCAGTTGGAATGCCGTGGACGGCATCATGATGCGCGCAGTAAAACGAGGCCTGGCCCGGATAAAACAACCCTTATCGGCCCGTCATCTCTGCGTGGATGAAGTCGGGTTCAAAAAAGGACACCAGTACGTCACCGTTATCTCTGACAGGCAGGGACGCGCTTTGCAACTGACCGACGATCGCGGTGTAGAAAGTCTTGCCAGTTATCTGCGTAGCCTGAGAGATCACCAGCTTGAAGAGATAAAAACGCTGTCTATGGACATGAACACGGCCTATATCAGTGCTGCACGCATCCATCTCCCCAATGCCGTGGATAAAATCGCCTTCGATCACTTCCATGTGGCAAAAATGTTGTGCGCCATCGTTGATAAAACCCGTCAGGCTGAGATGAAACAGATCCCGTCGTCAGACAGGAAAGACGCCCACCGCTCACGCTACTTATGGTTTTACAGCAAACAAAATCGCTTTGGGCGCCGCGCTGAGAGGTTAGAAGTTGCCCGGCTGGTGTTACCGCAAACGAACCAGTGCTGGGTAATGAAAGAGCTTGCCCGCGATCTGTGGCACCGCCGCTATGACGACCATAGCCGTAAGTTGTGGCAGGAATGGATGGCGATGGCTAAAGACACCGGCATACCACTCATGGTCAGCATTGCCCGCATGGTGGCAAAGCGGCTTTACGGCATTCTGAATGCGATGAAAAACCGGGTATCGAACGGCAATGCGGAGTCTCTGAACAGTAAAATACGGTTGCTGAGGATCAAGTCACGGGGCTTCAGGAATAAAGAACGGTTCAAGCTGGGCGTAATGTTCCACTACGGGAAGCTGAACATGGCGTTCTGAGTCTCCCACCATGATCGGGGAAGTCCCTTGGATATACAGTATTGTGAAGATTTATTTGAACGTCAACAGATAACTTTCTAAGTTGATGGCACTAAATCCAGTTTGATAACCTATAGCGGGCTAAACAGGATTGAGATTATCGGCGATTAATCAAACCTCCTGATGTACACTACTCCGCATGAATTGAAACGTGTACACGTATGAGTACATATTTAGGGTTTATGACATGACAAGTCTCTCTCAATCCGCAGAGGTGGAGCGCCGCCGCACTTTTGCCATTATCTCCCACCCGGATGCCGGTAAAACCACCATCACCGAAAAAGTGTTGCTGTTCGGACAGGCTATTCAGACTGCCGGCACGGTAAAAGGTCGGGGTTCCAGCCAGCATGCCAGGTCAGACTGGATGGAGATGGAAAAGCAGCGTGGTATTTCAATCACAACTTCCGTGATGCAGTTCCCGTACCGCGAGTGTCTGGTTAACCTGCTTGATACCCCGGGGCACGAAGACTTTTCTGAAGATACCTACCGCACTCTGACGGCAGTGGACTGCTGCCTGATGGTCATTGACGCTGCAAAAGGTGTTGAGGATCGTACCCGCAAGCTTATGGAAGTGACCCGGCTGCGCGATACGCCAATTCTGACCTTTATGAACAAGCTTGACCGCGATATCCGTGACCCAATGGAAGTACTGGACGAAGTGGAAAGTGAGTTGAAAATTGCCTGTGCACCCATTACCTGGCCAATTGGCTGTGGTAAACAGTTCAAAGGCGTCTACCATCTGTATAAAGATGAAATTTACCTTTATCAAACGGGAATGGGCCACACTATCCAGCAGGTGCGCGTGGTGAAAGGGCTGGACAACCCGGAGCTGGACAAGGCGGTCGGTGACGATCTGGCGGCGCAGCTGCGTGAAGAGCTGGAGCTGGTGCAGGGCGTATCCCATGGATTCGATAAAGAATCGTTTCTCGCCGGACAATTGACTCCGGTGTTTTTTGGTACCGCACTCGGTAACTTCGGCGTGGATCATATGCTTGATGGCCTGGTGGAGTGGGCGCCGTCGCCCATGCCGCGACAGACCGATGTGCGTACCGTGACCGCTGCCGATGAGAAATTCACCGGGTTTGTCTTTAAAATTCAGGCGAATATGGATCCGAAACACCGTGACCGCGTGGCGTTTCTGCGTGTGGTTTCCGGCCAGTATGAAAAAGGCATGAAGCTGCGTCAGGTTCGCCTCGGCAAAGACGTGGTAATAAGTGATGCACTGACCTTTATGGCAGGTGACCGTTCGCATGTTGAAGAAGCGTATCCGGGTGACATCATCGGATTGCACAACCACGGTACTATTCAGATTGGGGATACCTTTACCCAGGGTGAAAATATGAAGTTCGCCGGTATTCCTAACTTTGCGCCGGAACTGTTTCGCCGCATTCGCCTGCGTGACCCGCTGAAGCAGAAGCAGTTGTTAAAAGGTCTGGTTCAGCTTTCGGAAGAAGGGGCAGTACAGGTGTTTCGTCCGGTACATAACAACGATCTGATCGTCGGAGCGGTAGGCGTGCTGCAGTTTGACGTGGTGGTGGCGCGCCTGAAAAGCGAGTACAACGTGGAGGCCATTTACGAAGCCATTAACGTTTCCACCGCCCGTTGGGTGGAATGCAGTGACGTGAAGAAGTTCGATGAATTCCAGCGCAAAAATGAAATTAATCTGGCGCTGGATGGCGGCGATAATCTGACTTACATTGCCCCGACGATGGTTAACCTGAATATCACTCAGGAACGTTATCCTGACGTGGTGTTCCGTAAAACCCGCGAGCATTGACAGCGTAAATCTACGCTATAATGGTAAAGCGATACTCGGCGTATCGCTTTTTTTATCCCTGCATGAACACCACCTCCTGTGGAGGTGGTCAGCAATAAGTTGGCTCTGCCAGTCATGCTACTCATGGGAAAATCCGAATCTGTTATCCCCATAACTGCCAGGGATTTAACCATGAGCAGATTCCAGAAAGCATCTCATGTGCACTGGTGTTGTCAATATCATATCGTATGGACACCCAGGTACCGGTTTCGCATCCTCAGGAACAATGTTGGTAAAGAGGTCTGTAAGCCGATAAGGATCTCAGGTGAGCAGCCCGGGATAGAAGTAGTGGAGCTGAATGTCCAGACAGACCATGTCCGTTTGCGGGTAAAAGTGCCTCCACGGCTTTCGATTTCCCATGTAACAGGCGACTTAAAGGGTAAAACAGCCCTTCGATTGTTCAGTAAATTTCCCTGCCTGCGTAAGAACAAGCAGTGGGGGAATGATTTTTGGGCAAGAGGTTATTGTGTCGATACCGTAGGTATAAACGAAGAAATGATAATAAAGTACGTGAAGTATCAGGAAAAACATGAAGTTGAAGATAGCCAGCTTCCACTGAAAGAAGTGTGAAGGGAAGGCTCTCTGAGTCTGGACTTAGTGCGCCCCTGTGGGGCGAAATCAATGGCACCTGCTATGCAGGTGGTTTTTTTACGGTTTTTTCCTGATTGCAGACTCTTCTTAAAAAATCTTCATACCGATTATTTCTCTATTATATCAACTATAAAAAGCGGTGAAATGCTGATTAGTGTCTATCTTTAGTTCTACAGGACGCAAAATATGTGGCACAGGCTGCTGCGACGTCTTTCCACTACAGCCACGTCGTTTGTGGCTGAAAGCTCACAGTTGTGAATGCAATAACATGAAGAAGGAAGTGTCATGAAGAAGACTAACATTGCAAAAAAACTTACTGCTGTACTGCTTGGTTCTGCACTGCTGGGAGGTTATGCGGTGGCTGACGATACTGCCACCACATCGACTCAAAGTATTGCCGACAGTGCCGGTGCTAAAATTGACAGCGCGATGAAAAAAGTCGGTAGTTTCATGGATGACAGCGGCGTGACGGCTAAAGTGAAAGCGGCTTTAGTGGACAACGATGCTATTAAAAGCAGCGATATTTCAGTAAAAACTCACGATGGCGTGGTGGCGCTGAGTGGATTCGTTCCTTCTCAGGACCAGGCTGAACTGGCGGTTGCCGCTGCGAAAAAAGTGGAAGGTGTGAAATCTGTCAGCGACAAACTGCACGTTAAAGACACTACCAAATCCAGCGTAAGCGGTTACGCTGGCGATATCGCAACGACCAGCAAAATTAAAGCTAAACTGTTAGCAGACGATATCGTGCCGTCTCGTAACGTCAAAGTGGAAACCACCAACGGTGTGGTTCAGCTCTCCGGTACGGTTAAAACCCAGGCGCAGTCAGAACGTGCTGAAGGCATTGCCAAAGCCATTGATGGCGTGAAAAGCGTCAAAAACAATATCACTGTGAAATCTTAATAATCTTCGAGAAGCATCGGGTCCGTTTCAGCGATGAAACAGTCCAGGAAATAGCATCAAATATGATAAAAAACCAGACTCTCACTAGCCTGAGTGAATAACACTGCAGGTCGGTTTTTACGAGTGGTGAGGAGGGGTTTATGTTTCGCTGGGGCATTATTTTTCTGGTTATCGCGCTGATTGCAGCTGCGTTGGGTTTTGATGGTCTGGTCGGTAAAGCCGCGTGGGCTGCTAAAATTGTATTCGTCGTCGGTATTATCATCTTCCTGGTCAGCCTGTTTACGGGCAGGAAGAAGCTTTAAAGCATCATCGTGACGGTATCGCGAGAGCCAGTACATAGATTTGTGTAATTGCCTGATTTTGACATGTTCAATCCAGCATCAAAAGCAGGTTAATTTATGGACGAAAAACAGTCGCAGGCCCTGGCTAACGAACTGGCCAAAAATCTCAAAACCCCTGACGATCTCAGTCAGTTTGAGCGCCTGCTGAAAAAAATCAGTGTCGGGGCGGCGCTCAACGCCGAAATGACCCGTCACCCCGGCGACGATAAAAATCAGCCCAGACCGGCGACCAACGCCCGCAACGGCTATTCCACAAAGACAGTGACCACCGGCGATGACCCGCTGGAACTACGTACTCCGCGCGATCGTGATGGCTCCTTTGAACCACAACGGGTGAAGAAAAACCAGACCCGGAGCACCGGGATGGATAACCCGATCTTATCGTTGTACGCCAAAGGGATGACCACCCGCGAGATAGCGGCCGCATTCAAAGAGCCGTATGACGCCGATGTCTCGCCAGCGCTGGTCTCGAAGGTAGCTGATGCCGTCATGGAGCAGGTCACCGGATGGCAAAACCGGCCGCTGGATGCCGTTTGTCCCATCGTTTACCCTGACTGCATCGTCCTGAAAGTCCGGCAGGACAGTCGCGTCATCAATAAATCCGTGTTCCTTGCCCCGGGTATCAACATCGAAGGCCAGAAAGAACTGCCGGGTATGTGGCTGGCTGAAAATGAAGGCGCGGAGTTCTGGTTGAACGTGCTGGCGGGGCTGAAAAACCGTGGCCTGAACGATATCCTCATCGCCTGTGTTGATGGTCTGAAGGGCTTCCCGGACGCTATCAACGCGGTGTATCCGCAGGCCTGCGTCCAGCTGTGCGTCGTGCATATGGTGCGCAACAGTCTGCGGTTCGTCTCCTGGGAGGGCTACAAAGCCGTCACCCGTGACCTGAAAGCCATCTGTCAGGCCCCGACGGAAGAGGCAGCGCTACAGGCCCTGGATGTGTTCTCCGGGACATGGGACAGTCGCTATCCCCAAATAAGCCGGCGCTGGCAGGCAAACCGGGCCAGCCTGTTGACGTTCTTCGCTTACCCGGCAGACATCCGCAAGACGCTCGACACGACCAGCGCCATCGAGCCGCTGAACAGCGTGATCCGGGATGCCATCAAGAAACGTAAGGTGTTCCCGACTGACGACGCAGTGAAAAAGGACGTGTGGCTGGCAATCCAGGCCGCATCACAGAAATGGAGGATGCCACTGAGGGACTGGCGTATGGCGATGAGCCGTTTTATTATCGGGTTCGGTGACCGCCCGGACGGCCACTACTGAGAAAAGGCATTTACACAGAATCATGTACAGGGTCTATCGCGACGTGGCCACGACGCTATCCGATTTGCCACCTTAAAGTGGGAGCCAGTGCTCCTGTTTTGTTGTTTATATAACGTCGTTTCTCTTTTTTATCCACTCAGTCACTTTTCGTTCTTTGCCCTGTTTTCCCGGCAATTCCACGTTGTACTTTGCAGGCACTGTTGCAAAGTTCACAGTGAGGTAGCCTTTTGTATTACTGAAAGGCCTTACCTTTCAAACACTCTGCTTATCAGACGCATTTCGCCTGTGGAATAGCCGAAGTAAACGCCTTCCGCCAGTCCTTTACGCAATGCCCACATGACTGAATCCCCTTAATGATGACATACGCCGTCTTCATGGATTTAAATCCCGGCGTGGCGTTGATTATCCATTTCAGTTTGGGAATGCATTCAATCACGTTGTTCCGGTATTTTCTCTGCCGGTGTTCAACATCAGGCGGTAAACGGCCCTGCCGTTTCAATAACCTCATCGCCAGGCTATGGATGGGGGATTTGCCAGCCTTTCACGTTGTTCAGAATCTTTCCCACAAACCGACAGGCCGCTTTGCTGTTACGGCGCACAGAGAGATAAAAATCGTTAGTGCGTCCTTTGCTGTCAACAGCACGGTACAGATAAGCCTGGCAGCCATTCACTTTGATACAGGTTTCATCGGGATGCCGGAGCATAATCCTGAAGGGTTTCGCCAGTAGTATCGCAGCCGTTTTTCCATTTCAGGCATATAACGCTGAATCCGGCGGGAGATCATCGATTGGTGGGCACTGATGCCGTGGCTCAGGCAGCGCACGGTGGCTGTATATTTGCAGTGCCAGCATACTGCCCACAGAATAATGTCACGATCGAAATGTCAGCCCTTGAATACGTTGATGGGCAGCGTTTCTGGTGAAAATATCAGCAAAGATATTCAGCGCTGCGATCTTTGCAACACAATGACAATATTAACGTTGGGTCAGGAACCAACAGTTTTACGTCATTCAGGGTATTCTGGTCTTATCCCCGCTGCGCAGGAGTCCGATCTTGGGCCAATATATTCCGGTTACGCCAGACAATATCGAATCAGTCACATTACCGCCGTTTCGCACGGGCAAGCTGGCGCTGGTTTGTGAAGGTGGGGGACAGCGCGGTATCTTCACGGCTGGCGTGCTGGATGAGTTTCAGCGTGCAGCCTTTAATCCCTTTGCCCTGCTGTTGGGAACCTCTGCAGGCGCACAAAATCTCTCCGCTTATATTTGTGGCGGACAGCTTATAGACCTTGACTGGCTGGTGGATATCACCGCGAACGAGTTTCCGCTGGCGATGGCGGCAGGTGAAAAAATGTTTTCATCCGGCCGTGAATTTTACATCTGCGCCTGCCGCAGCGATGACTATTCTCCCGGTTATTTTGCACCCACGGCGGCAAACTGGCTGAATCTTATCAGGGCATCCAGCGCGATTCCCGGCATGTATCGCCCCGGTGTGGAGCTGGACTGCATCAGCTATCTGGACGGCGGCATCAGCGATGCCATCCCGGTTCGGGAAGCGGCCCGGCGCGATGCCGATACGATTGTGGTGATTCGTACCGTGCCGTCACAGATGAACTGGACGTCCCAGTGGTTCAGGCGTCTTGAACGGTGGCTTGGCGACAACGCGCTCCAACCGCTTATGAATATTATGCATCTTCATGAAGAGAGCTATTGTCAAACCCAACAGTTTATTGAGAACCCACCCGGCGAACTGAACATTATTGAAATTTTTCCGCCGCAGGTGCTGGCAAGTATGGCGTTGGGCAGCCGGGTTGCATCCTTAAACAAGGATTATCATTTGGGCTGCCGCTGCGGGCGTTATTTCCTGGCGACGCTGGGGGAGAAACTGCGTGAGTGCGGGATTCAGCCGGAACAATCGCCAGCTGTGGTGATGGCAAATGAGCCGGTTCAGAGGGTAAATGCTCCGGGGGGGCTGGCTGAAAATGATACTGATTACGATGAGGGGGCGCAGGCATGAATCCGCGTTTTGTCGATACGCACTGCCACTTTGATTTTGTACCTTTTATCGGTGATGAGGCGCAGAGCCTGCGCCAGGCAGCCGAGGCGGGCGTGGAAAAAATCATTGCGGTTGGCACTGCCGCCAGTCGTTTTGCCGGCGTGATGGCGCTGGCTGAGCGCTGGCCAACGGTGTATGCAGCGCTGGGCATTCATCCGATGGCGGTGGCGGATTATCATGACGCCCATTTGCAGCAGCTGGAAGCGTATATGAAACCACGCCCTGAAAAATTGGTGGAGATTGGTGAGATAGGATTGGATTTGTTTATCGATAACCCCCAGTTTGATAAGCAGCAGGCGATGCTGACGGCACAGATGCGGCTGGCAAGGGATTACGATCTACCGGTGATCCTGCATTCGCGACGCACGCACGACAAGTTGGCGATGCAGCTTCGTCAGTTCGGGCTTCCCCGTTGTGGCGTGATTCATGGTTTTGCCGGAAGCGAACAGCAGGCGCAGGCTTTTATACGCGCGGGCTATGCCATTGGCGTCGGTGGAACCATCACTTACCCCCGTGCCAGCAAAACGCGCGCTGCCATCGCCCGCCTGCCGCTGACATCGCTGCTGCTCGAAACCGATGCGCCGGATATGCCCGTGCAGGGCTTTCAGGGCCAGCCAAACCGCCCGGAAAGGCTGCGTGCGATCTGGCAAAGCCTGTGCGACATCCGCGATGAGTCTCCTCAGAAAATTGCAGAAACCCTGCGTGAGAATACACGCCGGGTATTTTGTATCTGACCTGCACACTGATCCTTTCTCGCACTGTGACGGCAGGTTCAGCGCTTTCTGTCTTCCTTATCGGGCTGAGGGTTCGACAGATAAGCATAACAATATTGTATTGTCAGACTGCTGACGTGTGGCGGAAGGCTGAACGCATTCAGGAGTTTTTTTGTGATTCAAATCACCTTAATTTTGCAATTGCTGCAACTATGTTCTTTGTGGTGTGAAATTAATCACGGATAGTCGCCCTGGCGGTCTGTTATTATTCTCGCACTAATCTGTGGAGATGATGATGACTGACTTAACTGCCACTGCCGTCAGGGCGCTACAGCTGATGGACCTGACCACGCTGAACGATGATGATACCGACGATAACGTTATCGCGCTGTGTCGTCAGGCCTGCACCCCGGCGGGCAACACTGCCGCCGTCTGTATCTATCCTCGGTTTATTCCCGTTGCATGCAAAACGCTGCGCGAGCAGGGTACGCCGGATATCCGCATCGCCACCGTGACCAATTTCCCGCACGGCAATGATGATATCGATATCGCCCTGGCAGAAACCCGCGCTGCGATTGCCTACGGTGCCGATGAAGTGGATGTGGTGTTTCCCTGGCGTGCGTTGATTGCCGGTAATCATGGCGTGGGTTTCCAGCTGGTGAGCGCCTGCAAAAAGGCCTGTGCCAGTGCGGGCGTGCTGCTGAAGGTGATTATTGAAAGCGGCGAGCTGAAAACCGCTGAATTGATTCGTCAGGCTTCTGAGCAGGCCATTGCCGCGGGTGCTGATTTTATCAAAACGTCCACTGGCAAGGTTGCGATCAATGCCACGCCGGACGCAGCGGAAATTATGCTGCGGGTAATTGCGGATAAGGGCCTTGGGCAGCAGGTGGGATTCAAACCTGCGGGTGGCGTGAAAACTGCCGAAGAAGCTGCTCGCTATCTGGCCCTGGCGGACGATATTCTCGGCAGAGGCTGGGTGGATGTGCGCCATTTTCGCTTTGGCGCGTCAGGCCTGCTCGGCAATCTGCTCACGACCGCAGGCTTTTCCGGTGCGAAAAGCGATTCGCTCTACTAAACGCCAGAAGGAAAGATGTTCCTGCCGCAAGAAGTTATCCGCAAAAAAAGACGGTCATGCGTTGAGCGAAGAAGAAATTCGCTTTTTATCAACGGGATTTGTGACAATTCCGTTTCTGAAGGACAAATTGCTGTGCAGGCGATGGACATCTTTTTTCACAATATGACGTTGACCGGGGGTGTGGGTGATGTCACCTCACTGATGCTCGGTCCAATGGGGTGGCCTGCGGCGGCTATGTCCTGATGATTTCTGTCGTATTATCAGCGAAGAGGGCATTGCCATTACGGGCAGACACGTTCGCTGGCCCCGGCCGATAAGCGCTTCTATGCCACCCGCGATATTACTGCGACCGTTGGTTCCATCCCTCTGATTACCGCCTCCATTCTGGCTAAAAAGCTGGCGGAATGGCTGGATGCGTTGGTGATGGATGTCAAAGTCGGCTCCGGCGCGTTAATGCCTACGTTTGACCAGTCGATGCAGCTGGCGCAGGCGCTGGGCGTGGAAATGCTGCTGTCCGGCTGTCTGGCATCCGACTGCGCAGAGGCGGCAGGAAAGCTGCAGGCGTTACTGGATAATGACCTGGCTGCAGATGTCTTTTCGCGCATGGTGTCGGCGCAGAAAGTACCGACGGATTTTGTCGACAGGGTTGAACAGTCTCTGCCAGCTGCTCTGCTGAGTAAGGCGGTTTATGTTGAACGAGCCGGTTTCGTGAGCGCGATGGGTACCCGGGCGTTGGGTATGGCGGGGGAATGGGCGGTGGACGCCGCGCGGCGGGCGATGCCATTGATTACAGCGTGGGACTGAGCGAAACGATACGGCCTGGCGACTATGCGGATGAACACCGCCCGCTGTCTGTCGCAGAATTATCGGATAATCGCCATATTGTTCTGATCGATAAAATTTATGCTCATCGCGTTTAACACGCAGGAGACAACAATGAAACGTGTATTCATTATGGTACTGGACTCTTTTGGAATCGGTTCCAGTAAGGATGCCGACAAGTTCGGTGACGCAGGTGCGGATACCTTCGGGCATATTGCACAGGCGTGCTTTAAAGGCGACGCGGATGTCGGGCGTAAAGGGCCGCTGTATCTGCCCAATCTGACGGCATTAGGGCTGGGCAAAGCGGCAGAAGCCTCCAGCGGCACCTTTCCGCCGGGCCTGGATAAAAATGCCGATATTATCGGCGCGTACGCGTATGCCAGCGAGCTGTCATCCGGTAAAGATACGCAGTCAGGCCACTGGGAGATTGCTGGCGTACCGGTGCTGTTTGACTGGGGATATTTTAGCGATCATCAAAACAGTTTTCCGCAGGCGCTGTTGGATGAGCTTGTGCAAAAGGCCGATCTGCCCGGCTATCTCGGCAACTGTCACTCTTCCGGCACGGTGATCCTCGAGCAGCTTGGCAAAGAACATATGAAAACCGGCAAGCCGATTTTTTACACCTCGGCGGATTCCGTGTTCCAGATTGCCTGCCATGAAGAAACCTTTGGCCTTGAGCGACTTTACCAGCTGTGCGAAATTACGCGCGATGCTTTGACCGAAGGAGGTTATAACATTGGTCGCGTTGTTGCGCGCCCGTTTATTGGCGATAAGGCGGGGCAGTTCGAACGTACCGGCAATCGTCACGATCTGGCCGTTGAGCCGCCTTCGCCTACCATTCTGAAAAAACTGGTGGATGAGCAGCAGGGTGAAGTGGTTTCCGTTGGCAAAATCGCGGATATTTACGCCAACGTGGGCATTACAAGAAAAGTGAAGGCGACCGGGCTGGATGCGCTGTTTGATGCCACCATCCAGCAAATGAAGTCGGCAGCGGATAACAGTATCGTCTTCACCAACTTTGTTGATTTCGATTCTACCTGGGGGCATCGCCGCGACGTTGCCGGTTACGCAGGCGGGCTGGAACTGTTTGACCGCCGTCTGCCGGAACTGATGGCACTGGTGAACGATGGAGACATGCTGATCCTCACTGCCGATCACGGCTGCGATCCGACCTGGCAGGGAACCGAGCACACCCGTGAGCATATTCCAGTGCTGATTTATGGTCCGGGCATCAAGCCCGGCTCACTGGGCTACCGCGACACCTTTGCCGATATCGGCCAGACGGTGGCGAAGTATTTTGGCCTCAGTCCGATGGAATACGGCAAAAGTATGCTGTAATCAGCACAATCTATTGATCGATAAAAAGAAGGGTAAAACATGGCAACGCCTCATATAAACGCAGAAATGGGTGATTTCGCTGATGTCGTGCTGATGCCGGGCGACCCGCTCCGGGCTAAACACATCGCCGAAACTTTTTTGCAGGACGCAGTGGAAGTAAACAACGTGCGCGGCATGTTGGGTTACACCGGTACTTATAAAGGGCGTAAAATTTCGGTGATGGGCCACGGTATGGGCATTCCTTCCTGCTCAATCTACGCTAAAGAGCTGATTACCGACTTTGGCGTGAAGAAGATCATTCGCGTGGGGTCCTGCGGTGCAGTGCGTGTGGACGTAAATCTGCGTGATGTGGTGATTGGGATGGGCGCGTCGACGGATTCAAAAGTGAACCGCATACGTTTTAAAAACCACGATTTTGCTGCGATTGCGGATTTTGACATGGTATGCAACGCGGTGGATGCGGCAAAAGCACTGGGCGTCAACGTACGCGTCGGTAACCTCTTCTCCGCCGATCTGTTCTATGCACCCGACCTGGAGATGTTCGATGTCATGGAAAAATACGGCATTCTGGGGATCGAAATGGAAGCGGCGGGTATCTACGGCGTGGCGGCGGAATTTGGTGCCAAAGCGTTAGCGATCTGTACGGTGTCTGACCATATCCGCAGCGGTGAGCAGACCATGGCGGCAGAGCGTCAAACCACCTTTAGCGAGATGATTGAAATCGCACTTGAGTCTGTGCTGCTGGGCGATAAAGCCTGAGTCTTGTGTTCATGCTGCTGGTCGGTACTCCCGGCCAGCGAGTTCTTTGCAATCATTAAATATCTCTCCCGTATCTCTTCACAGATTTCTGCTGCTTCCTGTAATTCTTTTCTTATTTTCAATATGTTGAATGAGGTCGTGACGCAGACTTGCTGATCACGCATGCTTTGCGCTTTGGATGTAACATATGGCTAAAGTTGATGTCGTCTGCCCTCAGTGCAATGAAACTCATGCTGTACGATGTAACGGACATTCAGCATCCGGTGCCCAACGTTACATCTGCAAGCATTGTTCAAAGACCTTTCAGCTCAACTTTAGGCTACTCCGGTGCCAAACCAGACATACACCAGACCATTGTTAATATGGCCATGAATGGTTACAGATGTCGCGATACCGCACGGGTTCTCGGTATCAGCCTCAATACGGTTCTGCGGCACTTTAAAAAATTTCGCCAAAGCAGGTAGCTGAGAATATCGACCCCGAAACGGAGGTTGTTATCTGCTGTGAAGCCGGTGAACAATGGTCTTACGTGCGGTGTAAAAGCAATCCCCGGTGGTTGTTCTATGCTTATGACCGTATCCGCAAACGTGCTCTGGCCCACGTCTTCGGCCCGAGAAATGCCCCGACCCTGCGACGATTGCTGGCCCTGTTAAGCAAATTTAACCTTGCCTTTTATATGACAGATGCGTGGCCGGTTTATAAAGTTCTGTTAAGTGCAACAAGCCACGTGGTGAGCAAGAAATATACCCAACGGACAGAACGACATAATCTTAATCTTCGTACACATATCAAACGACTGACCCGCAGAACAATTTGCTTTTCGAAGTCAGAGGAAATGCACGATAAGATCATCGGTTGGTATCTTACTCTTCATCATTATCAATAAATCTGCGTCACGACCTTGAATGATGCATATCTGTTCATAATTTATTCAGATGACGTATATACCCAATTATTGCTGCAGGGTCCGCTGGATGCCGCTGCACTGATGGCCTGACTGAGTATTAGCCAGGCTCCGCTCTTCCACCTGGTTGCCACCCAGCCGCAGGTGCTGAGGTTTGACTGTGCCAGAGCGGCACACGGGACGTTTCAGAGGGCGTTCGATCACGAATGGTGATGGCAACCTGGCATTTCTCGGTAGTCCGCCACCGCTTACCTCAAACCCGGCCTGGGACATGTTACCCATGAGCCTGGCGGCGAACAGCGCAGGCTACATACGGGAAACAGTACCGGAGATTGAGCTGGATACGACGATTCCCGGTGAAGTCTGGCAGCGGGCGCTGGCGCAGCAATACTGGCAAACCCTTGCCGGGTCAGGCGCATGGAGTTCAGGTTATCGACAACGGGCAAACGAGGTGCAGAAGGTGCTGAAAACACTGTCGGTGCAAATGAGCCGGATACCTGATTACGATTTTTCAACTTTGTCGGCTACGGTATCGTCGCTGTCTTCCTTCACTGGCTTGTTAGCGGTCAGCAGGAAAGGTGACTGCTGCCAGCGAGAGCGGTGGTTGCGCAGCAGCGTGCGGCTGAGGATGATACCAATTGCCATCGCCAGCAACATCATCAGGCGTAGAATGTTGGTGGTGTTATCCACCTGGCGGGATTCCGTAGCCAGAACGTGGGTGTCCAGCGTGATGCGCAGAAAGCCGCGCGGAGGGCTATCCAGGCTGTTAAGGGGCTGAATCATCTGGTGGTTAAAGTAGCTGCCGGCACGTTGTCCATCCAGCGCCAGCCGATCCCGCACGTTAATGGTCTCGCCGCGATGCGCTATCAAGGCACCGTTGTCATCATAAACGGCGGCATCAAGAATTCGGCTGTCGTGGGTAAGCTGGGTCAGGATGTCTTCAATTTTCTGGCGGTTATCATCGCTGTTTTCCATCAGCGGTGTCAGGCTGAAGGCCACCTGGCGGGTCAGGGTGCGCGCCAGTTCTTCCACCTGCCCGGAGTGGACCACCTGATGCCCAGGGCTGAACCAGGAGGCACCCTGCATCAATACCACCAGTAACGCGAGACAGATTAACACGATTACCGTGCGGTGCAGACGAAATTTAAGTTTGGTCTTTGTCATTGTTACCCTTCATAAATTATGTGCGAACCGCCGACCATATTGACGCTTTATGTTGCCAGAAGTGGGCCTGACAGGGTAGCCTCTTGCGTGGTTAATCTGTCCTTACTGGAGCTTGGAGTTGTAATGCCTATTAGTCTGACCTGGTATGATTTGCCTGCCGATATTTCACAGTGGCCGGTTTTTCCTCTTTCTCTCAGTGGTGATGAAGTGATGCCGCTGGACTACCGCGCTAGTCATACGGGCTGGCTTTTGTATGGGCGCGGACTGAATAAAAGCCGTCTTACGGCACTTCAGCACCAGTTGGGTGCCGCGCTGGTGATTGTCAGTGCCTGGCAAATTGAGGATTACCCTGTGGTTCGGCTGGCGGGTTCCCTGACACCGAAGGCAACCCGACTGGCGCATGACGCCGGGCTTGACGTAGCGCCGTTAGGCCATATTCCCCATCTGAAAACGCCAGGGCTGCTGGTGATGGATATGGACTCGACCGCCATTGAAATTGAATGTATTGATGAGATTGCCCGACTGGCGGGCAGTGGGGCGCAGGTGGCGGAGGTCACCGAACGGGCAATGCGCGGCGAACTTGATTTTACCGCCAGCCTGCTTGAGCGCGTGGCCACGCTAAAAGAGGCCGATGCCGGTATTCTCAAGCAGGTGCGTGACCAGCTGCCACTGATGCCAGGCCTGGTCTCGCTGGTGCAGCAACTCCTTGCGCTGGGCTGGCATGTGGCGATTGCTTCCGGTGGCTTTACTTATTTTGCTGAATACCTGCGTGACAGCCTGCATTTGTCTGCGATAGTTGCCAACGAGCTGGAAATTCGCGATGGCAAACTGACCGGAAAGGTGCTGGGTGATATTGTCGATGCGCAATATAAAGCCGATACCTTGCGAAAGCTGGCCAGACACTTTGACATCGCCCCGGAGCAAACCATCGCCATTGGCGACGGTGCTAACGATCTGTTGATGATCGAGGCTGCTGCACTGGGGATTGCCTACCATGCTAGGCCGAAGGTCAATGAAAAATCTGACGTGATGATTCGCCATGCTGACCTGATGGGTGTGCTGTGCATCCTGAGCGGCAGCTTGATCCACGAAGAGCGTTAAGAGGTTAATTTAATTTGGCCAAAGCGGTAAAACGCGCCTTCGTATGTAACGAATGTGGCGCAGATTATCCCCGCTGGCAGGGGCAGTGCAGCGCCTGCCATGCCTGGAACACCATCACCGAGGTGCGGCTGGTGGCATCGCCCGCCGTGGCACGCAACGAGCGGCTTTCCGGCTATGCCGGTAGCGCTGGCACCAGCCGGGTACAGAAGCTTTCAGAAGTCAGTCTGGACGCCTTGCCGCGCTTTTCTACGGGGTTTAAAGAGTTTGACCGCGTGCTGGGTGGCGGCGTGGTGCCGGGGAGTGCGATTCTGATTGGTGGCAATCCCGGCGCGGGGAAAAGTACCCTGCTGCTACAAACCCTGTGCAAGATGGCAGAGGGAATGAAAACCCTCTATGTCACCGGTGAGGAATCACTGCAGCAGGTGGCGATGCGTGCGCATCGACTGGGGCTGCCAGCGGAAAATCTGAATATGCTGTCGGAAACCAGCATTGAACAGATTTGCCTGATTGCGGAGCAGGAACAGCCTAAGTTGATGGTGATCGACTCCATCCAGGTAATGCACATGGCTGATATCCAGTCCTCCCCGGGAAGCGTGGCGCAGGTGCGGGAGACGGCGGCGTATCTGACCCGCTTTGCCAAAACACGCGGCGTTGCTATTGTGATGGTGGGGCATGTAACGAAAGACGGTTCCCTCGCCGGGCCAAAGGTGCTGGAGCATTGTATCGACTGTTCGGTTCTTCTGGATGGTGATGCCGACTCCCGTTTTCGCACGTTGCGTAGTCATAAAAACCGTTTTGGTGCGGTAAACGAGCTGGGTGTATTTGCCATGACGGAACATGGGCTGCGCGAAGTCAGTAACCCCTCCGCCATTTTTCTTAGCCGGGGGGATGAGATCACTTCCGGCAGTTCAGTGATGGTGCTGTGGGAAGGTACCCGGCCGCTGTTGGTGGAGATTCAGGCGCTGGTTGACCACTCAATGATGGGCAATCCGCGGCGTGTGGCGGTAGGGCTGGAGCAGAATCGCCTGGCAATTTTACTGGCGGTGCTGCATCGTCATGGCGGCTTGCAAATGGCCGACCAGGATGTTTTTGTCAATGTGGTCGGTGGGGTGAAGGTCAGCGAAACCAGCGCCGATCTGGCGCTGATGCTGTCGATGGTTTCCAGCCTGCGCGATCGCCCTTTGCCAGAGGATTTGGTGGTGTTTGGTGAGGTCGGGCTGGCTGGCGAAATCCGTCCGGTGCCCAGCGGCCAGGAGCGAATTTCCGAAGCCGCAAAGCATGGTTTCCGCCGGGCAATTGTCCCTGCCGCCAATGTACCGAAGAAAATGCCGGAAAATATGAAGGTCTATGGGGTAAAAAAGCTAGCGGATGCGCTGGCTGTCCTTGAAGAACTGTGATTATTTCACTAATAATTCATGGGGTATTTTTTCCGGCTCGTTAAATTAAACGCGATGTCATCACATAATTAAAATTTATTACACCCGTGATGCAGGAGACAGTGAATGTCGTCTTTTGATTATCTGAAAACCGCGATTCGTCAGCAGGGCTGCACGTTGCAGCAGGTGGCTGATGCCAGCGGTATGACTAAAGGCTATCTCAGCCGGCTGCTGAATGCCAAAATTAACAGCCCCAGCGCTAAAAAACTGGAAGCGCTGCACCGTTTTCTTGGGCTGGAGTTTCCACGCCGGGAGAAAAACATTGGCGTGGTTTTTGGCAAATTTTATCCGTTGCACACTGGCCATATTTATCTGATCCAGCGTGCCTGTAGTCAGGTCGATGAGCTGCATATCATTATGGGCTACGACGAGTTGCGCGACCGGAAGCTGTTTGAAAACAGCGCCATGTCGCAGCAGCCAACGGTCAGTGACCGCCTGCGATGGCTGCTACAGACCTTTAAATATCAGAAGAATATTCGTATCCATTCCTTTAACGAAGAAGGGATGGAGCCGTATCCACACGGCTGGGATGTCTGGAGTCGCGGCATCACCGACTTTATGGCAAATCACGGTATCGTGCCCAACCGTGTTTATACCAGTGAAGAATCGGATGCGCCGCAGTATCAGCAGCACCTTGCTATTGAGACGGTGCTAATCGATCCTAAACGCTCGTTTATGAATATCAGCGGTACGTTAATTCGTCAGGACCCTTTTCGCTACTGGGAATACATTCCAACTGAAGTGAAGCCGTTTTTTGTGCGCACGGTGGCGATTCTGGGCGGCGAATCAAGCGGCAAGTCCACGCTGGTGAATAAGCTGGCAAACATTTTTAATACTACCAGCGCGTGGGAGTATGGCCGCGATTATGTCTTTTCCCATCTCGGAGGGGATGAGATGGCGCTGCAATATTCCGACTACGATAAAATCGCGCTTGGTCAGGCGCAATATATTGATTTTGCAGTGAAGTATGCCAACAAAGTGGCATTTATTGATACCGATTTCGTCACCACGCAGGCCTTCTGCAAAAAATATGAAGGCCGTGAGCACCCCTTTGTTCAGGCCCTGATCGACGAGTATCGGTTTGATCTGGTGATCCTTGTTGAGAATAATGTGCCCTGGGTGGCTGACGGCCTGCGCAGTCTTGGCAGTACAGTGGATCGTAAAGAGTTTCAGGCGCTGCTGGTTTCTATGCTGCAGGCAAATAACATTGCCTATCAGCACGTTCAACAGGATAACTACGATCAGCGTTTTTTGCGCTGCGTCGAACTGGTGAAAGAGATGCTGGGGGCGTAAACCGCCACCAGCATCGGTGACCTTTAACAGGTGATAACCACTTTTCCGCGCATGTGTCCTTCTCGTACCAGACGATGGGCCCTGGTGAGATTTTCCACGTTCATGCCTGCCAGCGTTTTGCTCAGTGAAGTGGTGATTTTTCCTGCATCCAGAAGTTTCGCAGTCTGCTGCAGAATCTCTCCCTGACGGGCAATATCCGGCGTGTTGAATATGCTGCGGGTAAACATAAATTCAACGTGTAACGACGCGCTTTTCAGCTTTAGCTGTTCCATATTGAGTGGCTGCTCATTTTCTACAATGGTGCAGATATGGCCCTGTGGTGCGATTAACTGCCCCATGGTGTCCCAGTGACCATCGGTGTCATTCAGGCAGAAAATATAGTCAACCTGCTTCAGCCCATGTTTTTCCAGCTCTGCTGGCATGTCCCCGTCGCTTCATATGACGGATAACCTGATTTATGCTCGTTATCTGCCAGATTTCCATCAATGGCAGTCGATTTAAATATTTCAGCACTGATTAAACGTCGTGTTTACGGAATTATTCTTTTAAATAATGTACTAAAAAATTGCAGCCTCTGGACGTTGAGAAGAGTGAATGTAGAGTGGTCTTTGCCGACATTGGGGTTATAAAGTTTTAAAACAGGCGGATAGTATTGGCCAGGAAAAATGGTCAATAGCTGTGCTCACAGTATGGCGTTTCAGGTGGTGATGAAAGGCGAGAGGTTACCTCCCGCCTGACAAACTTATTTAATCATTCTCTTGTACTTAATACGTTTTGGCTCCAGCGCTTCAGCACCCAATGTCCGTTTTTTATATTCTTCGTATTCGGTGAAGTTGCCTTCGAAGAATTCGATCTTCCCTTCATCCTGATAATCAAGAATATGTGTTGCAATACGGTCAAGGAACCAGCGGTCATGCGAGATAACCATTGCACAGCCGGGGAATTCCAGCAGGGCATTTTCCAGTGCGCGCAGGGTTTCAATGTCCAGATCGTTGGTGGGTTCATCCAGTAGCAGCATGTTACCGCCAACCTGCAACAGTTTAGCCAGATGCAGACGGCCACGCTCACCACCAGACAGTTCACCCACGCGTTTGCCCTGGTCAACGCCTTTAAAGTTAAAGCGTCCCACGTAGGCACGGCTCGGCATTTCAGTGGTGCCGATACGCATGATGTCCTGCCCACCGGAGACCTCTTCCCATACGGTTTTCGAATTATCCATGCTGTCGCGGAACTGATCGACCGAAGCCAGCTTCACCGTATCACCCAGCACGATTGAACCGGAATCAGGCTGTTCCTGGCCAGACATCATACGAAACAGCGTGGATTTACCCGCACCGTTAGGACCGATAATGCCAACAATCGCCCCTTTCGGTACTGAGAAGGAGAGATCGTCGATCAACACGCGGTCACCATAGGACTTACGCAACTTACTGACTTCCAACACCTTATCGCCCAGACGGGGACCCGGTGGAATAAACAGTTCGTTGGTTTCGTTCCGTTTCTGATAATCGGTGTTGTTCAGCTCTTCAAAGCGTGCCAGGCGGGCTTTACCTTTAGACTGGCGCCCTTTGGTCCCCTGTCGCACCCACTCCAGCTCTTTCTCGATGGACTTGCGGCGAGCAGCTTCCGAAGAGGCCTCCTGTGCCAGACGGGCATCTTTCTGCTCCAGCCACGAAGAGTAATTACCTTCCCACGGGATACCTTCACCACGGTCCAGTTCCAGGATCCAGCCCGCCACATTATCAAGGAAATAACGGTCATGGGTGATGGCAACCACGGTACCTTCAAAATCGTGCAGGAAGCGTTCCAGCCACGCGACGGATTCAGCATCCAGGTGGTTGGTCGGCTCGTCAAGCAGCAGCATATCGGGTTTTTCCAGCAGCAGGCGACACAGCGCCACGCGGCGACGTTCACCACCGGACAGATTGGCGATTTTCGCATCCCAGTCCGGCAGGCGTAGTGCATCAGCCGCTCGTTCCAGCTGCGTGTTGAGATTATGCCCGTCATGGGCCTGGATAATCTCTTCCAGTCTGCTCTGCTCGGCTGCGAGCTTGTCAAAGTCAGCGTCTTCTTCCGTGTAGAGCGCATAGACTTCATCCAGACGCTTTAGTGCGCCAACCACCTCGGCCAGCGCTTCTTCCACCGACTCGCGGACGGTGTGACCCATATTTAGCTGCGGTTCCTGCGGCAGATAGCCGATTTTGATACCGGGTTGAGGACGCGCTTCCCCTTCTATGTCCTTGTCGATACCGGCCATGATGCGCAGCAGGGTGGATTTACCTGCGCCGTTAAGACCCAGCACGCCAATTTTGGCACCGGGAAAAAAGCTCAGGGAGATATTTTTCAGGATATGGCGCTTCGGCGGAACTACTTTGCCGACGCGATGCATGCTGTAGACGAATTGAGCCACGTAGGTTGAGCCTCTTGCTGTCTGATAAAAATAAGATGGAAACCGGGGTATTGGTTATCCGTTCAGGTGAGGCAGTTTAGCTGTTTTTCATGGGTAATCCCAGCCGGAGTAAGGGGTTTGTGATGGTCATTGAATCGCGTCCGTCGCCTGTCTGAATGTGTTGGCCGTACTGTTTTAACGCTGTAACCCATGCCCTGCGTAATACTGGGGTGGGGAAGGCCGCTACCCGCGGGCAAAGGCTTTCCGCGCGACCCTGGTGGTGTATTGAGGCAGGTCATATCTCATTGCTGTAGCTGAATGCCCCAGTGGGGCCGTTTCGTCTCTGACTGGCAGGTTAAACCATTCAGGATCGCTGATGCGCGCAGGCAGCACTTTGCACATTTATGGCGGTCATCCACGAAAACGTTCTGTTGGGTGGATGGATCATTGGTCTTTCACTCATGCCGGTCAGACTCTCTTGTTATTTAATCATCCCTGCGGCGTTGCAAGGGGGGATTAAGGCCGCACGGAGATTGATGGCTGGCAGTGGAATCGTTCAGGTGACTGCAATCGATAACATGTGTTAAAAGCAGGCAAGATAGCCCTGCCTGAAACTCGTTGCCATAAAGAAACAGGCCGGGTTGGTAAAGGAAAAAGCTGCGCTGTCAGGTTTTGCACCAGCGACGCGTTAACGGTTTTTCCAACCCGGCAATCAGTAACAGCATGCACCTGTAGCAAGTGGGACCAGCCACCAGGTGAGCGGCAGCGGTACGGTTTCAAACAGCCTTTTCATTAGCGGCATATTGATAATGGCCAGCTGTAACAGCAGAAGTAACGTGGTGACCAGCCAGATGCCCTGATTACAGCAAGCCTTTGTTGAGGGAGAATCGCTCCGTTTCACGGCAGTTCAGCATGTAAACCCACTGTGCCGTCACCAGCGTCTGCAGCAGGACCGTGTGAATAAATTCTATGTTGTAGTCGTGCCTTTGCAGCCATGCTTCCAGCAGAAACGCGCAAAGGGCAATCAGCATGCCAATAAATCCCACGCGGCAGAGTGCGTAACCGTCCATCACAGGCCGATTGACATTGCGCGGGGGGGGCGCATGACATTTTTGTCTGCTTTTTCAAAGGCAATGCCAAAAGAGAGGGGGCGGACGTTGCCATATTCATCCAAAGAATTTGTACCGGGGTCAGCGGCAGCACGTAAATCAGCACATCGTTAAAATGAGCCAGAAAGCATGCTAACGCGCTTTTTTGAACGGCCTGCGGCAACTTGGTTCGCCCCGTGTGTAGTAAGACGCTCTTGTGCCTCCGCCGTGGAGATTCTCGCAGGGGTGCTGTTAAGCTTTTTCAGCACTGCTGCGCAGTGATAGCGATATCAGTCGACCCGGCTTGAAAAAGTGGGAGGCAATCGCGGCATAGAGATATTCCTTCAGAGAGAGTTTTATTCAATATCCAGGTATGCGGCTATGCTGAAGGAGCGAAAAAGCAGGCTCATTGATCGTCATCGCACGTTAAGTACAAAGTCAGCACAATATTACGCTGGTTTAAATAAAGTTTAGCGGGAAGCTGATGCACAAAGATGTGCATCAACAAAGCCTGAACAAAATGAAGTGTGTAGTATGGTGTCATTGAATAAATGAAGCGTTAACGTGGAGAAAGCCATGGTGGACAAGTTGCGGTTGTGGATTACGGGTGTGTGTTTAACCGTGGTAGCCTGTGCGGCTCAGGCCGACTCGCTGGACGCCCAGCGTGCGCGTTATTTGCAAATCAAGCAGGCCTGGGACAGCAATCAGATGGATACGGTCGCGCAACTGATGCCCGGACTGCGTGATTACCCCTTATATCCCTATCTTGAATATCGTCAGCTTACCCAGGATCTCGCTCAGGAAAGTGGGTTCGTGGTCAGCGACTTCATTAAGAAATATCCAACCCTCCACCCCGTACGTTCTCTTGCTGCACGTTTTGTTAATGAACTTGCCCGGCGCCAGGACTGGCAAGGTCTGTTGGTCTTCAGCCCGGAAGAACCTAAGCCGATTGCGGCGCGTTGTAACTGGTATTACGCCAAATGGGCGACAGGACAGCAGCAGGTGGCGTTGGACGGAGCCAAATCAATCTGGCTACGCGGCACCACTACGCCCGCAGCCTGTGGCAAGCTGTTCCGCGTCTGGCAGGCTGCGGGCGGGCAAACGCCTCTCATCACCCTTGAGCGTATTCGTCTGGCGATGAAAGAAGGCAATAGCGGCCTGGTCAAATCGCTGGCGACACAATTGCCCACAGGCTATCAGACTATCGCGCATGCCATCGTGGATTTGCAGAATAATCCACAAAATGTTATGTCATTTGCCCGCAATGTTGGTGCGACAGATTTTACCCGCCAGGCAACGCTAATTGCTTTTGCCAGAGTCGCGCGGCGGGGCGATGCCACCAACGCACTGGCGATGATCCCGGAGCTGGTTCGCCTGCAAAAAATGAGTGTTCAGGACGAGCAGGCGCTCAATGAAATCGCTGCATGGCGACTGATGGGGAACGATGTCACTTCTGAGCATGCACGCTGGCGGGATAATGTGGTGATGCGCAGTGATTCAACGTCGCTGATTGAGCGGCGTGTGAGGATGGCTTTAGGCAGTAACGATCGTCATGGATTAAATACCTGGATTTCGCGTCTGCCCGTTGAAGACAAGCAAAAAGATGAATGGCAATACTGGCAGGCCGATGTGTTAATGGCACAGGGGCGCACCGGGGAAGGCGAAAAAATTCTGCGTAATCTCATGCAGGCGCGCGGTTTTTATCCGATGGTGGCGGCCCAGCGTTTGGGCGTTGATTACAACATACAGGTGGATAAAGCGGCAAAGCCTGACAGCAGTCTGACCCAGGGGGCCGAAATTGCCAGGGTTCGTGAACTGATGTACTGGGGCATGGATAATTTGGCCCGTTCGGAGTGGAGTTACCTGATCGACAGTAAAAGCATCAGTCAGCAGCAACAGCTGGCACGCTATGCGCGCGAGCAAAACTGGTGGGATCTGAGCGTGCAGGCCACCATCAGCGGCAAGTTGTGGAATAGTTTGCAGGAGCGCTTCCCGCTTGCCTGGCAGGAGGTGTTTAATCGTAATGTTGCAGGAAAAGTCATTCCCGTGAGTTACGCCATGGCGATAGCCCGCCAGGAAAGTGCCTGGAACCCCAAAGCGCGTTCCCCGGTTGGGGCCTCAGGGCTTATGCAGGTTATGCCCGCGACGGCACAACATACGGTGAAATCCTACGGTCTGAAGGGCTACAGTAACAGCAGTCAGCTGCTCGACCCGGAAACCAATATTCAGATTGGCATGCAGTACCTCGAGTCGGTTTATCAGCAATTCGGTCAAAACCGTATTTTTTCATCGGTGGCTTACAATGCCGGACCTTCTCGCGTCAGAACCTGGTTGGGCAACAGCGCCGGGCGGCTGGATCCCGTGGCGTTTATTGAAAGCATCCCCTTTTCAGAAACGCGTGGTTACGTGAAAAACGTGCTGGCTTATGACGTGTATTATCGGTATTTCATGGGTCAGCCAGATAAAATTTTGTCTGATGGCGAATGGCAGCGTCGCTACTGATTTGACAGGGACTGTGTTATGCTGCCGTACTAGTTAGCGAGTATAGGTCGCCTATGTCTGAATCTTCTGTCCCCGTTACCGTGGAATTGCACAACAAGGAGTGGCAGCGTTTTGTTGCGCTCCTTCAACGTGCCTACCAGAACGAGCTGCATCTGCCACTGCTCCAGATGATGATGACGCCTGATGAGCGCGAGGCGTTTGGCACCCGTTTGCGAATTATCGAAGAATTAATGCGTGGTGAACTGAGCCAGCGGGAACTGAAGAATGATTTGGGCGTAGGGATTGCCACCATCACGCGGGGATCGAACAGTCTGAAAAGTGCACCGCCAACGCTGAAAACCTGGCTTGAGGCGCAGTTATTAAAACGTTCAGATAAGATCTGACATAGAACGTGCGTCAGTGCGATAAATCGGATTGTGAAACGGGCAGAGTGCCTGATGATAGACGCTGGTGCTGGTCAATTTCCCGGCGGTGAATATGCCAGTCGTCCCGCCCAGGTGCTTAATATTTTCAATGCCGGCCAGACGGGCCATCTCTTCCCCTAATTCCCGACCTGCATGGATGCCCTGCAAAACGGCGTAAGGTAGAGTGAAACTGGCAGAGCGTGACTCTCCGCATTGCTCAGGGCTTTCTATCACTATCCAGGCAAAAGCACTGTCTTCTTCAATACCGCTTCTATTGCTACCCAGAAATCTGCTTCCGGCCGGACGGTACGGGCATTGATTACCCGCTGACGTGCGCCCGCTTTGGTTTCTTCATCTGTCATGGGTTGGCTTGCTACGCCACTTTCAACCCCGACACCGTCAACATGACAGCTGCCTGCACCGAAAATATCGTCGAATGCCTGAGATATTGCCTTAATTTTGGCTGGATTGATGGTTGCGGCGACAACATGGTACATAATTGTTTGAACCTTCTACGTAAATTTGACGCAGTATAACGGAAAAAAATCATGTTACAGGTTTATCTTGTTCGCCACGGAGAGACGGTATGGAATGCAGCCCGACGCCTGCAGGGGCAGTCAGACAGTGCGTTAACTGAAAAAGGAGAGCGGCAGGCGCACCAGGTGGCCAGCCGAATGAAACATCTTGGCATCACCCATATTATCTCCAGCGATCTTGGTCGTACTCAACGTACCGCCAGTATTATCGCAGAAGCCTGTGGATGTGATGTCAGACTGGATGCGCGCCTGCGCGAGTTGCATATGGGTGTGCTGGAGCAGCGGGCGCTGGATTCTCTGACGACAGAGGAAGAGAGCTGGCGCAAGACGCTGGTGGACGGTACTGAAAATGGTCGAATCCCTGAAGGAGAGTCGATGACTGAGATGGCGGTGCGTATGCACAAGGCGCTGAATGATTGCCTCTATTTACCAGAAGGTAGCCGACCACTGCTGGTGAGTCATGGTATAGCGCTGGGGGTGTTGATCAGTACGCTGTTAGGACTACCTGCTCATGCGGAACGCCGTTTAAGGTTGCGTAACTGTTCGATTTCCCGTGTTGATCATCAGCACAGCGGCTGGCTGGCCTCTGGTTGGGTGGTGGAGTCAGCGGGAGAGGTTTCCCACCTTGATTTACCCGCATTGGATGAGTTGCAGCGCTGATTCAACTAAGGCGAGCAGAGGTTCCTGCTGCCTTGAGAAGAGACGGCGGAAATATTTCCGCCAGAGTGCTTATGCTGTTTCCTGAGCGCCCGTTGAGCGAATTGGAATCAGATATTCGCAGCGAATGTCCATCGGTGGCTCTGCACGTTTTTTACCGCCGTGGGTATAAAAACGTTCAATATCCTGGCCGTGCCGGCGTGTAAGCTGCAATGTTGGCATACAGCTCCCGTAAATCAACAGAATGAAGTCCTGCAAATTTGTGCGGGGGCCTTCGTAAGTAAACTGCACGTATTCACCCCCTTCCAGCACCACGGTTTGGGTGGCCGTGATGGCGTGCGGCACGGTGTTGGAAGGAACTGCCGTGGTATAGAGGATTTCCTGCTCATCATCCTTTTCCATGCTGGGGCGCGATTGGTGCAGGCCATATAGCACCGGGGGAATAGTATCGGTTTCCGTGAGGAATTGCCGCCAGAAGTGCATGCGCATCTCGCCACGAAAACTTGAAATTTGTTCCAGGGTGCAGGTGTAAATTTGCGTTTGCCCGGTCAAAACGAGTTCTGGCAGCGTGACATAGGTTGGTTCAGGCAGTCTGTGGTCGCCCAGTCTTATCGGCGGGTGGACGCCGAATGCGTTCCAGTCTGAAGCACGACGGTACCAGGCTGGCGTCTGGTTAAACTGCTTTTTAAACGCGCGGGTAAACGTTTGCTGTGAGTCGAAGCGATATTGCAGCGCGATATCCAGAATTGGACGGCTGGTCAGTCGCAGCGCTACCGCCGCTTTGGAAAGACGACGAGCGCGAATATAGGCACCGATAGCATGATCGGTGACTTCCTTAAACATCCTTTGTAAATGCCATTTTGAATAACCCGCCTTGGCTGCAACATTGTCCAGAGAAAGTGGCTGGTCAAGGTGGCTTTCAAGCCAGGCCAGCAAGTCGCGAATGATACCGGCTTGATCCATAAATCGTCCTCATCCTACTTAAAATTGGGGCCAGAGAAACAATCCCA
Source organism: Erwinia tracheiphila (assembly GCF_021365465.1). Taxonomy (NCBI): domain Bacteria; kingdom Pseudomonadati; phylum Pseudomonadota; class Gammaproteobacteria; order Enterobacterales; family Erwiniaceae; genus Erwinia; species Erwinia tracheiphila. The sequence continues at coordinate 4,103,511 of NZ_CP089932.1, read as the reverse complement.
CACTGAGCTAAACAGGGCAATCCGCTTTACTGGCGGTTGTGCTATAAAACTACGTCATAAAGCTGACGCAGTGCGTTTCATTCAGTGGAGCAGTGAAAGCAATAATTTACAACCTCATCTATTTTCTTAGCAATGGTAACCCAATGACAATGAAAAAATTGTTAATAGTCACGTCTGTAATTGTCGCATCTCTCTCTGCCCGTGCAGAGATTGTCGGGTCTGTGGATACCGTATTCAAGGTATTCGGCCCGGACCATAAAATTGTTGTTGAAGCGTTTGATGACCCGGATGTGAAAAATGTTACCTGCTATATTAGCCGCGCCAAAACCGGTGGTATCAAAGGCGGACTGGGGCTGGCTGAAGATACTTCTGATGCAGCCATTTCCTGTCAGCAGACGGGGCCAGTAGGGCTTAACGAAAAAATCGCTCAGGGTAACGCAGAAGGTGACGTGGTGTTTCGCAAGCACACCATCGCTGGTGTTCAAAAAGCTGCAGGTAGTGAGGTTTTACGATAAAAAACGTAATATCCTGATTTACCTTAGCTACTCCGATAAAGTTGTTGATGGTTCGCCTAAAAATGCGTTAAGTACCGTGCCGATTATTCCGTGGGGAAAATAAGCATAGAAAAGGGCCGCCGCTGGCCCTTTCCTGTGTATTAGCTGAGATTCAGTCCTGCAAATCGCCACAAAAACGGTAACCTTCACCATGAATGGTAGCGATGATTTCCGGTGTATCGGGCGTTGATTCAAAATGTTTGCGAATACGGCGTATGGTGACATCGACGGTGCGATCATGGGGCTTAAGCTCCCGACCGGTCATTTTTTTCAGTAAGTCTGCGCGAGTCTGGATTTTTCCAGGGTTCTCACAAAAATGCAGCATCGCACGAAACTCGCTGCGGGGCAGCTTGTATTGTTCGCCCTGGGGGCTGACCAGTGAGCGGCTGTTGATATCCAGTTCCCAGCCGTTAAAACGATAGCTTTCAACCAGCTTTCGGTCTTCACTGAGGGGAGCCAGATTCATTGTTCTGGACAGCAGGTTTCTGGCACGGATAGTCAACTCGCGCGGATTAAAAGGTTTGGTAATATAATCGTCCGCACCAATTTCCAATCCCAGAATTTTATCAACTTCATTATCGCGTCCGGTTAAAAACATGAGTGCAACGTTTGCTTGTTCTCGTAACTCGCGCGCCAGTAAGAGGCCATTTTTTCCGGGAAGGTTAATGTCCATAATCACAAGGTTGACATCATTCTCGATCAGGACCTGATGCATTTCTGCGCCATCCGTAGCCTCATAAACCATGTAGCCTTCAGCCTCAAAAATACTTTTGAGAGTATTACGAGTAACTAATTCGTCTTCAACGATAAGTATGTGCGGGGTCTGCATGTGTTCGCTACCTAAATTGCCAACAAAACGATATGGGATATACAGCTGCTAATGTTAACGTCGTGAACAAACAGGAGCATTTTTTACGTTTCACCGCAGCTGTACAGAATATGTTCCAGAACTATCAACGACCAGGTGGCGCTATAAATTAATTACGCCCTGCCCGTTACGTCAAGATGAAAAATGGCGTGCATCTTAACGTCATTAACAGCGACATAACAGCACAAGCTTCGTTTAACAGACAATAAATAAAGCTTAATTGACTTATGTCAAATCAATTGTAGCACGTTAACAGCTGTATGAAAAAATCTTATCAAATTCGGTGGTTAGCTAACAAATAGCATTATCCGCAATCGAAAGATTGGTACTGCAATTATAATCACGATCATTAATTTTTAACATTTGTTAGTTTGTTGAAGTGAAAAGGGTTATGCAAAGATAAATGTTATTATTACTGACTCTGGTAGATAAATATCATTTTTTTATAATATATCGATATTAATATTTTTAGGTATGTTTATTTTATGTTAAAATATTTGTTTTATTTTACTTTTGCAGTTCCATTTATAACTGTGATCACTTAACTTAAAAATAAAATTGCGATATGACTGCCAAATGCGGTGGCTCCTTTTATCAGTGTAAAGCAATCGCTGCGCAATAATGAATAACTTTTAATTAGATGAAATAGTCATTTTGTAAATGGGCGTAATTATTTTGAATCGTGCAGACGACACCTTGTCGCCAGCTGTGTCTGTCAAAACGTGATTGTCACCAGAACTGTGTTGCCACGCAGAGACCAGATGAAAATTACATTTTTCCTGCGTCAGACTATAGGGTGTCTCGCCCACACAGCTAAATGCTACGTTGCAACATCAAAGTCGATAAGCCGTTAGAGGAAAAATAGAGATAGAAAATCTTTTGTATTTCATAATAATAAACTGAAATGTTAACAAAATGCTGAATTTATGTTCAATAAAATCTGGATTATGCAGCAATGATCTCATGGCATGTGGTGTGTTAAGACTATTCAAATCAATAAAAAAATTGACTTAGTCTGATGTTTGCTTTAATTCTGGTTACTGAAAAAATTTCTTAACAGATAAAATTCCTGATGCGTACACATGCCCTGATGACAACCATTATTATTACCACCATTACCACAGGTAACGGTGCGGGCTGACGCATACAAAGAACTCAAAAAAAGCCCGCACCTTGAACAGTGCGGGTTTTTTTTCGGCAAAAATTCAGGAGAGTGTGAAAATGAGAGTGCTGAAATTCGGTGGAACCTCAGTGGCCAATGCAGAACGATTTCTGCGCGTGGCCGATATTCTGGAGAACAATGCGAAGCAGGGACAGGTTGCCACTGTTTTGTCCGCGCCAGCGAAGATCACCAACCATTTGGTTGCCATGATTGAGAAAACCATCAACGGCCAGGATGCTAAAGCCAATATCAGTGACGCAGAGCAGATTTTCGCTTCTTTGCTGCAGGGCCTTGCGGATGTTCAACCCGGTTTTGAACAGGATCGCTTGAAGAACCTTGTCGAGCAGGAGTTTGTCAGTCTGAAACAAGTTTTACATGGTGTCAGCCTGCTTGGGCAGTGCCCGGACAGCGTTAATGCAGCAATAATTTGCCGGGGGGAAAAACTCTCTATTGCGATTATGGAAGGGCTGCTCCAGGCCCGCGGTCATGATGTCAGCGTGATTAACCCTGTTGAAAAACTACTGTCCGTTGGCCATTACCTCGAATCCACTGTGGATATCGCGGAGTCCACGCGACGCATTGTTGCCAGCAAAATTCCGACAAAAAACATGATATTGATGGCAGGTTTCACCGCAGGTAACGATAAAGGTGAGCTGGTTGTGTTGGGGCGCAATGGTTCTGACTATTCTGCAGCCGTGTTGGCAGCCTGTCTGCGTGCGGACTGTTGTGAGATATGGACTGACGTGGACGGCGTTTATACTTGCGACCCGCGCCAGGTCCCTGATGCAAGGCTGCTCAAATCGATGTCTTACCAGGAAGCGATGGAGCTGTCCTACTTTGGCGCCAGGGTTCTTCATCCCCGGACTATCTCTCCAATTGCTCAGTTCCAGATCCCTTGCCTGATAAAAAATACTGCTAATCCACAAGCTCCCGGTACCCTGATTGGCGGCAACAGTTCTGATGATGCCAATCCGGTGAAAGGCATCACTAACCTGAACAACATGGCGATGTTTAATGTTTCCGGTCCGGGTATGAAAGGCATGATTGGCATGGCGGCCCGCGTTTTTGCGGCTATATCGCGCAGCGGTATTTCGGTGGTGCTGATTACGCAATCCTCATCGGAATACAGCATCAGTTTCTGTGTGCCGCAAAGCGACCTTCTGCGGGCGCGTCGCGTGCTGGAAGATGAATTCCACCTTGAGCTGAAAGATGGGCTGCTCGAGCCGCTGGACGTCATGGAAAATCTGGCGGTGATTTCGGTAGTAGGCGATGGAATGCGCACGCTGCGTGGCATATCTGCGAAATTTTTCTCGGCACTGGCACGGGCCAATATCAACATCGTGGCAATTGCTCAGGGGTCTTCTGAACGCTCCATCTCGGTAGTGGTCAGTAATGAGGATGCGGCCACGGGCGTCCGGGTTGTCCACCAGATGCTGTTTGCTACCGACCAGGTGATCGAAGTCTTTGTTATTGGCGTTGGCGGCGTTGGTTCAGCATTGATCGAACAATTGCATCGTCAACAGACATGGCTGAAGAAAAAGCATATCGATCTGCGGGTTTGCGGAATTGCAAATTCAAAAGCGTTACTGACCAATGTGCACGGTATCGCCCTTGAAAACTGGCAGGATGCGTTGAAAGAAGCAACAGAACCGTTCGATTTACAGCGCCTGAATTGTCTGGTGAAGGAATATCACTTACTTAACCCGGTTATCGTGGATTGCACTTCCAGCCAGTCGGTGGCAGATCAGTATGCCGATTTCCTGGCTGATGGCTTCCATGTGGTGACGCCGAACAAAAAAGCCAATACCTCCTCTTACCATTACTATCAGCAGATACGTACTGCTGCTGTAAAGTCGCGTCGTAAATTTCTTTATGACACCAATGTTGGGGCCGGCCTGCCGGTCATAGAAAACCTGCAAAATCTGCTTAATGCAGGTGATGATCTGCTGCAATTCTCCGGTATTCTGTCGGGTTCACTTTCCTTTATTTTTGGCCAGCTCGATGAAGGCATATCGCTATCAGAAGCAACCCGCATGGCGTGCGATATGGGATTCACTGAGCCAGACCCGCGTGACGATCTTTCCGGCATGGACGTGGCACGCAAGCTGTTAATTCTGGCCCGCGAAGCTGGTTATCAGCTGGAACTGAGCGATATTGACATTGAAGCGGTGTTGCCCGAAGAATTCACGGCAATCAGCGATGTGGACACCTTTATGGCGCGCCTGCCGGAGCTGGACGATGCGTTCGCTTCACGCGTTTCTGCGGCTGCGGCGCAGGGTAAAGTACTGCGTTTTGTCGGAGCGATTGCAGAAGGGGGGCACTGTCAGGTTAAAATTACGGCCGTGGATGGTAACGACCCGTTCTATAAAGTGAAAAACGGTGAAAACGCACTGGCTTTTTACAGCCGCTATTATCAGCCGATCCCTTTGGTGCTGCGTGGTTACGGCGCAGGCAATGATGTCACGGCTGCCGGTGTGTTTGCCGATCTCCTGCGTACTTTGTCCTGGAAGTTGGGAGTTTAACGATGGTCAAGATTTATGCCCCTGCCTCAATTGGCAATGTGAGCGTAGGCTTTGATGTACTGGGCGCGGCGGTATCCCCCGTCGACGGTACGCTGCTGGGTGACTGCGTTACTGTGGAAGCGGCCAGCGAGTTTAGTCTGCGCAACGAAGGGCGTTTTGTCAGTAAGCTGCCAGCCAGTCAGCAGGACAATATTGTCTGGCAGTGCTGGGATCACTTCTGTGAGGCCATCGGCAAACGCATCCCGGTGGCGATGACGCTGGAAAAAAACATGCCGATCGGATCCGGGCTGGGTTCAAGCGCATGCTCGGTCGTTGCGGGTCTGATGGCGATGAACGAATACTGTGGCAAACCGTTGGATAATGACAGCCTGCTGATGCTGATGGGTGAACTGGAAGGTCGCGTGTCTGGCAGCGTGCATTACGATAACGTAGCACCTTGTTTTCTGGGCGGTATTCAGCTGATGTTGGAAGAGTCGGGCATTATTTGTCAGCACGTCCCGGCCTTTGAGCAGTGGCTGTGGGTAATGGCTTATCCCGGCATTAAGGTGTCTACGGCACAAGCGCGGGCGATTTTGCCTGCACAATACCGCAAGGAAGACATTATCCGACATGGTCGCTATCTGAGCGGATTTATCCACGCCAGCCACACACAGCAACCAGAACTGGCGGCCAGGATGATGCGAGACGTGATTGCAGAGCCCTACCGTACGAAACTTTTACCCGGCTTTGCCGGGGCTCGTCAGCAGCTTAAAGATATCGGTGCGCTGGCGTGTGGCATCTCTGGCTCCGGCCCGACGCTCTTTGCCGTTTGTGATAACACTAACACCGCCGGGCGAATGGCGGACTGGCTCCGTCAGCACTATCTGCAAAACGAAGAAGGCTTCGTTCATATTTGCCGCATTGATACGGCAGGCGCACGTAAACTGGGATAACGCATGAAACTCTACAATCTTAAGGACCATAACGAGCAGGTTAGCTTCTCACAGGCCGTCAAACAGGGGCTTGGTAAACAGCAAGGACTGTTTTTCCCGCTTGAGCTGCCGGAATTTGAACTGACCGACATTGATAAAATGCTCGATATGGATTTTGTCAGCCGCAGCGCTAAAATCCTTTCGGCGTTCATTGGCGACGAAATCACGCCTCATCACCTGCACGAGCGTCTGAAAACGGCGTTTACCTTTCCGGTGCCGGTCGTGAAAGTGGCCGATGATATCTCTTCACTGGAGCTGTTTCACGGCCCTACGCTTGCATTTAAGGATTTCGGCGGGCGTTTTATGGCACAGATGCTGTCTTATATCAGCGGTGCCGATGAAAGAATCACCATCCTGACCGCTACGTCTGGCGATACCGGCGCTGCCGTCGCGCATGCGTTTTACGGAATGGATAACGTGCAGGTGGTCATCCTCTATCCGCAGGGCAAAATCAGCCCATTACAGGAAAAACTGTTCTGTACGCTGGGAGGCAATATCCAGACCATCGCCATTGATGGCGATTTTGATGCCTGTCAGGCGCTGGTGAAGCAGGCTTTTGATGACGAGGTGCTGAAAAAAGCGATCGGCCTCAACTCGGCAAATTCGATCAATATCAGTCGTTTGCTGGCGCAAATATGCTATTACTTTGAAGCCGTGGCGCAGTTACCGCAGGAAAAACGCAACCAGCTGGTGGTCTCCGTTCCCAGCGGTAACTTTGGCGACCTGACAGCCGGCCTGCTGGCGAAAACGCTGGGCCTGCCGGTGAAGCGTTTTATTGCAGCAACCAACGCCAACGACACGGTACCGCGCTTCCTTGCCGGGGGGGGCTGGCAGCCTGCTGCAACCGTTGCCACGCTATCAAACGCGATGGATGTCAGCCAGCCTAATAACTGGCCACGTGTTGAGGAAATCTTTCGTCGGAAAACCTGGCGTCTGAGCGAGCTGGGCTATGGTGCTGTTGATGATAAAACAACACAGGCGGCGATGCGCGAGCTGGCCGATTTGGGTTACATTTCTGAACCGCACGCGGCGATTGCTTATCGGTTGCTGCGTGATCAGTTGCAGGAAGGGGAGTTTGGCCTGTTCCTTGGCACCGCGCATCCGGCGAAGTTCATAGAAAGTGTGGAAGAGATTCTGGACCGGAAACTGCCTTTGCCTGAAGCCCTCGCAGAACGTGCTGAATTGCCGCTGCTGTTACATAAGATGGCGGCAGATTTTGCAGAGCTGCGGGCATTTCTGCTGCGCAAATAATCTGTTCGCCCTGGCCTTCCGGCCAGGTTTTTTTGCTTTATTTAATTTCCCGACGTTTAAATATCAGTTCCTCTTCGCTACTTTCATTCTCGGCAAAGCGGTAACCTTCCACATCAAATTTTTTCAACTGGGTCGGTTTGCTCAGGCGATGTTCGATAATGTATCGGCTCATCAATCCTCGTGCTTTTTTTGCATAGAAACTGATCACTTTAAACTGGCCGTTTTTCTCGTCCAGAAACACCGGTTTGATAACGCGCCCGTTTAGCTTTTTGGGTTTTACCGCTTTGAAATATTCATCGGATGCCAGGTTAATCAGAACATCATCACCCTGGTCGGCCAGCGCTGCGTTAAGCGCATCGGTAAGTTGTTCGCCCCAGAAACTATAAAGATCTTTACCGGCGGGGTTTTCCAGCTTAATGCCCATTTCCAGACGATAAGGCTGCATCAGGTCCAGCGGGCGCAGCAGGCCATACAGTCCCGAAAGCATACGCAGATGTTGTTGGGCAAAGTCAAAATCCTTCTCTTCAAAGGTCTCCGCCTGTAGGCCGGTGTAAACATCGCCCTTAAACGCAAGGATTGCCTGGCGTGCATTGTCAAGAGAGAAAGGAGGCTGCCAGTTCTGAAAGCGCCCGGCGTTTAAATCGGCAAGTTTGTCGCTGATACTCATCAGTTTGCCGATCTGTACCGGCGTCAGTTTACGCGCAACCTTAATGAGTGTGCTGGCCTGATCCAGCAGTGCGGGTTGCGTGAAACGGCGGGTGATCAACTCGCTTTCGAAATCCAGCGTTTTGGCCGGTGAGATAACGATCAACATAACAGGCTCCTGGAGAGTGGCGGCAGGGAAGCAAAGTGGACAGGGCAGCATTTTAGCAAAAAACCAGTCTGAAAAGACTGATTGCTGCTATTGCCGGGAATTATTCTTGTCACGGATGCTGGCGTGTCGCCCGCAGAGGCTTTGCGGCAAGCTTACCTTGCATGGCCTATGTTGCGTGATATTATCTGGGACAGCGATTTTCAGAACCCGATAACTCTAGTTGATGAGAATGCCCATTATGACGGACAAACTGACCTCCCTGCGCCAACTCACTACCGTTGTTGCTGATACCGGCGATATCGCTGCAATGAAGCTCTATAAGCCGCAAGATGCTACCACGAACCCTTCTTTAATCCTCAGTGCTGCGCAGATCCCGGAATACCGCAAGCTGATTGATGAAGCGGTTGACTGGGCACGCGAGCAGAGCAGCAAGAAAGAAGAGAAGATCCAGCATGCTGCTGACAAACTGGCAGTGAACATCGGTCTGGAAATTCTTAAGCTGGTGCCTGGCCGTATCTCGACCGAAGTGGATGCCCGCCTTTCTTATGACATGGAAGGCAGCGTCAATAAAGCGCGTGCGCTGATCAAACTTTATAACGATGCGGGCATCAGCAATGACCGTATCCTGATTAAACTGGCATCCACCTGGCAGGGTATCCGCGCGGCGGAACAGCTGGAAAAAGAAGGCATCAACTGCAACCTGACGCTGCTGTTTTCCTTTGCCCAGGCGCGCGCCTGTGCAGAAGCGGGCGTTTATCTTATTTCGCCATTTGTTGGCCGTATTCTGGACTGGTACAAAGCCAACACCGACAAAAAAGAGTATGCCGCGCACGAAGATCCGGGTGTGGTTTCCGTCACTGAAATTTACAAATACTACAAGCAGCATGGCTACGAGACCGTCGTCATGGGTGCCAGCTTCCGTAACTTGGGCGAAATTATTGAGCTGGCGGGCTGTGACCGTCTGACCATTTCACCCGGACTACTGAAAGAACTGGCTGAAAGCGAAGGCCCGCTGGAGCGCAAGCTCTCCTGGCAAGGCGAAGTAAAAGCACGACCTGCGAAAATGACCGAGCCAGAGTTCCTGTGGCAGCACAACCAGGATCCGATGGCGGTGGACAAGCTGGCTCAGGGTATCCGTAATTTTGCCATTGATCAGGGCAAACTGGACAAGATGATTGCCGACCTGCTGTAACTAATACGCTGGCCGGTTTTTCCCTCCGCTGTACATCACGTCTTGCAATGTTTATGCTACTTTATTCGACCTGCATTCCCGCGCACCCATGACTGTTACGGTGATAAAACGATGAGCATTTTACGCATAGGACTGATTTCTGTTTCTGATCGTGCCGCCAACGGTCTTTATCAGGATGAAGGGCTACCTGCACTTGAGCTCTGGCTGAATCAGGCACTGGCTTCGCCTTTTGTGATTGAAAAACGACTGGTGCCGGATGAACAGCCGATCATTGAGCAGGCAATTTGCGAGCTGGTGGATGAACGCTTTTGTCATCTGGTGCTGACTACCGGCGGCACCGGCCCGGCCCGGCGCGATGTTACCCCGGATGCCACGCTGGCGGTAGCCGACCGGGAAATGCCGGGCTTTGGCGAGCAGATGCGCCAGATCGGTCTTCACTTTGTTCCAACGGCGATCCTTTCCCGCCAGGTAGCTGTGATCCGCAAACAATCGCTGATTATCAATCTGCCGGGCCAGCCAAAATCGATTAAAGAGACGCTGGAAGGGGGGAAGAATAGCGAGGGTAAGCAGGTCGTAGCGGGAATTTTTGCCAGCGTACCTTATTGCATCCAGTTGCTGGACGGCCCCTGGGTAGAAACGCACGAGGCGACGGTGGCAGCATTTCGTCCTAAAAGTGCCAGGCGTAAATTAAGATAACCAACATTCCACATACACATAAAATCCCTCTCTCTCTCGATGGCAGCAGATCAGATGTTGCCATGCCTGTTTTTCGGGTGAGTTATTCGATGATTAAACTGAAAGGTGGAAAAATTAACGGAAATTAAGTTGCCGGTCTCTGAATAATTCCTGATGAGGAAGATAACACTTCATGTTTTCTTATGATATTTTTCCCTTCCCATTTGCGGATGAACCTGAAAAATATGCCTGTAAACCTTGTGCGCCGGTTAACCCGGCAGGATGTTAAAACCCTCTCACTGGCAGCGCTGGGTGGCGCACTGGAGTTCTACGATTTTATCATTTTCGTCTTTTTTGCTGCGGTCATTGGCGATCTTTTTTTCCCTGCAGATATCCCGGAGTGGTTGCGTCAGTTACAAACGTTCGGGATTTTCGCTGCAGGTTATCTGGCTCGCCCGTTGGGCGGTATCATAATGGCCCATTTTGGTGACAGTAAAGGGCGCAAGAAAATGTTCAGCCTCAGCATACTGCTTATGGCGCTTCCTACTCTGGCAATGGGATTATTGCCTGTGTATGCCACTTTGGGGGTAGCGGCGCCGATTCTGCTGCTGCTGTTGCGTATGTTACAAGGCGCGGCGGTCGGCGGTGAAGTTCCAGGCGCCTGGGTATTTGTTGCTGAACACGTCCCGGAGAAACGTATTGGATTTGCCTGTGGAGCCTTAACGGCGGGTCTGACCACCGGTATTTTACTTGGCTCGGTGATGGCAACCGTTATTAATCAGACTTTTGGCCCGGCGGGCGTGGCTGCCGGGGGATGGCGCATTCCTTTTTTGATCGGCGGCGGCTTCGGCCTGCTGGCACTCTATTTGCGGCGCTGGTTACAGGAAACACCGGTGTTCAGTGAACTGCAAGCCCGCAAAGCGCTGGCAGCGGAGCTACCGCTGAAAACAGTAGTCGTTAACCATAAAAGAGCCGTTGTCGTTTGTATGTTACTGACCTGGTTACTCTCTGCGGGTATCGTGGTGGTTATTCTGATGACACCGATCTGGTTGCAAAAAGTGTGTGGCATCGCCACGGCACAAGCCTTGCAGGCAAATAGCCTGGCTACCGTGACGTTAATCGCGGGTTGCCTGTGTGCCGGTCTTGCAGCTGATCGTTTCGGCGCCAGTAAAACTTTTATTGCAGGGAGTATCCTGCTTGCACTGTGCAGCTGGGTGTTTTATCAGACGGTGAGTCAACATCCTGAGAGACTGTTCGTCTGTTACGGCGCGGTGGGGTTCAGCGTGGGCGTGGTGGGGGCAGTGTCTTATGTGATGAGCCGGGCCTTCCCGGCTGAGGTGCGTTTTACCGGCATTTCATTCTCATATAACGTGGCTTATGCCGTTTTTGGCGGTCTGACGCCCATTATGGTTACCCTTATGATGGGTGTAACGCCTTTGGCTCCGGCTTATTATGTACTCGCGCTTTCTGTATTGGGGCTGCTGGTGGGGATATATCTCAGGCATGGCCTTAACTCTGTCGACAGTCGCGCTTCAGTTCAAGACGATTCGCGGAAAGGACGCTAACTTTTCAGCTAATTCAGGAAATATTCGGTCGTGACACAGACTTGCTGATCACGTATGCTTTGCGCTTTGGATGTAATATATGGCTAAAGTTGATGTCGTCTTCCCTCAGTCCAATGAAACTCATGCTGTACGATGTAACGGACATTCAGCATCCGGTGCCCAACGTTGCATCTGCAAGCATTGTTCAAAGACCTTTCAGCTCAACTTTAGCTACTCCGGTGCCAAACCAGACACACACCAGACCATTGTTAATATGGCCATGAATGGTTACGGATGTCGCGATACCGCACGGGTTCTCGGTATCAGCCTCAATACGATTCTGCGGCACGTAAAAAAATTTCCCCAAAGCAGGTAGCTGAGAATATCGACCCCGAAACGGAGGTTGTTATCTGCTGTGAAGCCGATGAACAATGGTCTTACGTGCGGTGTAAAAGCAATCCCCGGTGGTTGTTCTATGCTTATGACCGTATCCGCAAACGTGCTCTGGCCCACGTCTTCGGCCCGAGAAATGCCCCGACCCTGCGACGATTGCTGGCCCTGTTAAGCAAATTTAACATTGCCTTTTATATGACAGATGCGTGGCCGGTTTATAAAGTTCTGTTAAGTGCAACAAGCCACGTGGTGAGCAAGAAATATACCCAACGGACAGAACGACATAATCTTAATCTTCGCACACATATCAAACGACTGACCCGCAGAACAATTTGCTTTTCGAAGTCAGGGGAAATGCACGATAAGATCATCGGTTGGTATCTTACTCTTCATCATTATCAATAAATCTGCGTCACGACCAAATATTCTTAATTAATAAAAACAGGCTGCCCTAAAAATAAATGACGCCAGCAGCTTTTTGCAGGGCATACCCATGTCGAAAGATTTAATCCTTGTCCGTTTTTAATTTTTAACGCAGTGTCAATATGACCGCGGCATAACTAACGCTGCCACTTTTCTGTCCGAAGAACATGGTTTTAATTGAGTGTCGCAGACGGGGTGGCAAAAAACGCTGACGTCTTTGGGCTGGCAGGGTGGATAACGCGAATCCATTGCAACGGCGCATTTGTCAGCGGTGTTTTGAGGCGGATAAAGAAGCATCCCGCCGCTCTAAAGGCTCGCACCATTAAGTAGGGATGCTTGCTGTCTCACGCATATCGTGTAAAGACAGGCACTGCTGGCACCCACGAGGAATTAACGATGATGTTCACCAACCGGTAGCACCTGGCATCCTAACTGCTCGTTGATCACTTCAGCCATGGCCAGATAAATTGCGCTTGCCCCACAGATAATGCCGATATAGCCCGCAAAGACCAATACGCTATGATTACCTGCGATATTTCCCCAGGCAAGCAGGAAGAACAGTATGGTCAGGCTGGCAAAGACAAACTGCAACGCGCGGTTAGCCTTTAATGTACCAAAGAACATAAACAGCGTGAAAATACCCCACAGCGCCAGGTAAACCCCCAGCATGGTGGCATCGGTTGGTCCAGCCAGCGCCATTTTGGGCAGCACGATAATGCCTACCAGACTCAGCCAGAAGCAACCGTAGGCGGTAAATGCCGTCAAGCCAAAGGTATTGCCTTTTTTATATTCCAGCAGCCCGGCAATAATTTGCGCCAGGCCACCAAAAAAAATTCCCATGCTGATAATGGTTGAGGTTAATGGAAAAAAACCTGCGTTATGAAGATTGAGTAAAACAGTGGTCATGCCAAAACCCATCAGCCCTAAAGGCGCGGGATTTGCCAGCGTATTGGTGTGCATAAATGCTCCGTGAAATCACAGATAAATGAAAAAAGTAAGGTAGTGTAACGCTGACCCAGCCTGCGTCGCCAGCGCGCTGCATGATAATAAGCTACCGGAGCGTGAATGTTGATATGAAGAACCATAAATTTTAAAAAATTTTTATTTTGCCCCTTGATGCGCTTAAGGACGTCCCCATCTTATTTGGCATCCGAGGATATGTGCCCGGAAAAAAGCGCGGCGTCAGGCGTTGAAATAACGAAAACAGACCGCATTAAGTGTGCATAACCTGATTTACAACGAATTTAAGTGGAGACGTTCAGATGGGCAAGATTATTGGTATTGACTTGGGTACAACTAACTCATGTGTTGCGATTATGGATGGCGGCAAGGCGCGCGTGCTTGAGAATGCTGAAGGTGATCGTACCACACCGTCGATCATCGCCTACACCCAGGACGGCGAAACGCTGGTTGGTCAGCCCGCTAAACGACAGGCCGTTACCAACCCGCAGAATACCCTGTTTGCGATCAAACGTCTGATTGGTCGTCGTTTCCAGGACGAAGAAGTTCAGCGTGATATTAAAATCATGCCTTATCAGATCGTTGGTGCTGACAACGGCGATGCCTGGTTAGATGTTAAGGGACAGAAAATAGCACCTCCTCAGGTTTCTGCGGAAGTGCTGAAAAAAATGAAGAAAACGGCGGAAGATTATCTGGGTGAGACGGTGACAGAAGCCGTCATTACTGTCCCTGCCTATTTTAACGATGCGCAGCGCCAGGCAACCAAAGATGCTGGTCGTATTGCTGGTCTGGACGTAAAACGTATTATTAACGAGCCTACTGCTGCAGCACTGGCTTACGGTATGGATAAAGGCCAGGGCAACCGCACCATCGCGGTTTATGACCTCGGTGGCGGGACCTTCGATATTTCCATTATTGAAATTGACGAAGTGGACGGTGAAAAAACTTTTGAAGTGCTGGCAACCAACGGCGATACTCACCTCGGCGGTGAGGACTTCGATAGCCGTATGATTAACTATCTCGTTGCAGAATTCAAAAAGGATCAGGGCATCGATCTGCACAACGATCCGCTGGCAATGCAGCGTCTGAAAGAGGCTGCCGAGAAAGCGAAAATCGAGCTGTCTTCTGCCCAGCAGACAGATGTTAATCTGCCGTATATCACTGCTGATGCGGCCGGTCCTAAACACCTGAACATCAAAGTGACCCGTGCAAAACTCGAATCTCTGGTTGAAGATCTGGTGACTCGCTCTATCGAGCCGCTGAAGGTTGCTTTGCAGGATGCTGGTCTGCCGGTATCTGACATCAATGATGTTATCCTGGTAGGTGGTCAGACCCGTATGCCAATGGTGCAGGCGAAAGTGGCTGAATTCTTTGGTAAAGAACCACGCAAAGACGTCAACCCTGATGAAGCCGTAGCGGTAGGTGCTGCGGTTCAGGGCGGTGTGCTGGCGGGTGACGTGAAAGACCTGCTGCTGCTGGATGTCACGCCGCTTTCTCTGGGTATTGAAACCATGGGTGGCGTGATGACGTCGCTGATTAGCAAAAACACCACTATCCCAACCAAGCATAGCCAGGTGTTTTCCACCGCAGAAGATAACCAGTCGGCGGTAACCATTCATGTGGTGCAGGGTGAGCGTAAGCGTGCCGCCGACAACAAATCGTTGGGTCAGTTTAACCTTGACGGTATCCAGCCAGCACCTCGTGGTATGCCTCAGGTAGAAGTAACCTTCGACATTGATGCGGACGGTATTCTGCACGTTTCAGCGAAGGACAAAAACAGTGGCAAAGAGCAGAAGATCACCATTAAAGCCTCTTCTGGCCTGAATGATGACGAAATCGAAAAAATGGTTCGTGATGCTGAAGCAAACTCAGAATCTGATCGCAAGTTCGAA
The DNA here is from genome assembly GCF_021365465.1 of Erwinia tracheiphila. Lineage (NCBI taxonomy): Bacteria > Pseudomonadati > Pseudomonadota > Gammaproteobacteria > Enterobacterales > Erwiniaceae > Erwinia > Erwinia tracheiphila. The sequence goes on along the minus strand of NZ_CP089932.1, from coordinate 4,088,290 downwards.
GAGCTGGTTCAAACCCGCAACCAGGCCGATCACCTGTCCCACAGCACCCGTAAGCAGCTGGATGAAGCTGGTGATAAATTGCCTGAAGAGAACAAGGTACCTGTCGAAGCTGCCCTGACCGAGCTGAAGACGGCGCTAAAAGGTGAAGACAAAGCGGAAATTGAGGCAAAAATGCAGGCGCTGATTCAGGTATCCAGCAAGCTGATGGAATTTGCTCAACAGCAGGCAGCCAGTGGCGCAGCGGATGCAACTGACGCGGCGGCTAAAAAAGATGACGATGTTGTCGATGCTGAATTTGAAGAAGTGAAAGATAACAAAAAATAGTCGCCCTCAAGCCGGGCAAGGTGCTCAGATAGTGAGCACTGATTAAACCCACGGGCGTAGGAGTTTCTCCACGCCCGTGAACGTATGCTAAGGGCAGGATACCAGAATGGCGAAAAAAGACTATTACGAGATTTTGGGCGTTTCCAGGTCATCGGAAGAGCGTGAAATCAAAAAGGCCTACAAACGCCTGGCGATGAAATATCATCCTGACCGCAATCCAGGTGATAAAGAATCCGAGGCTAAATTTAAAGAAGTTAAAGAAGCTTACGAAATCCTCACCGATCCGCAGAAGCGCGCTGCTTACGATCAGTATGGTCATGCAGTGTTCGAACAGGGCGGCATGGGTGGTGGCGGTTTTGGCGGCGGTGGCGCTGATTTCAGCGATATCTTTGGCGACGTGTTCGGTGACATTTTTGGCGGGGGCCGCCGTCAGCAGCGTGCCGCACGCGGTGCCGATTTACGCTATAACATGGAGCTGACGCTGGACGAAGCTGTCCGCGGCGTGTCCAAAGAGATCCGTATCCCTACTCTCGAAGAGTGTGATAAATGCCACGGAAGCGGATCGAAGCCGGGGACGCAGCCTCAGAGTTGCCCAACCTGTCACGGCCAGGGGCAGGTGCAGATGCGTCAGGGCTTCTTCACCGTACAGCAGACTTGTCCTGCCTGTCACGGTCGCGGTTCGATAATCAAAGATCCGTGCAATGCCTGCCACGGACATGGACGCGTGGAAAAATCCAAAACCTTGTCGGTGAAAATCCCGGCAGGTGTGGATACTGGTGACCGTATCCGTCTGAGTGGCGAAGGCGAAGCTGGCGAGCACGGTGCGCCTGCGGGCGATCTTTACGTTCAGGTTTCGGTGCGCAAACATCCTATCTTTGAACGTGAAGAAAATAACCTCTACTGTGAAGTCCCGATTAATTTCGCTATGGCTGCACTGGGTGGTGAGATCGAAGTGCCTACCCTGGACGGTCGTGTCAAGCTGAAAGTGCCGTCTGAAACCCAGACCGGTAAGTTGTTCCGCATGCGTGGCAAAGGGGTGAAATCAGTTCGTGGTGGCGCACAGGGCGATCTGCTTTGTCGGGTGGTGGTGGAAACGCCGGTCAGCCTTAGTGATAAGCAAAAGTCTCTGTTGCGTGAGCTTGAAGAGAGCTTTGGTGGCCCGAGCGGTGAAAAAAACAGCCCGCGGTCAAAAAACTTTTTCGACGGCGTGAAGAAGTTCTTTGACGATTTGACCCGATAATTATACGGGCACCCTGATGAACGGACGGTCTTAAGATCGTCCGTTTTTTTATTGCAAAAATTAAAACCACGCTCTGTCAACATGGTTATCGCGCCTCGTTGTCTTCGGTTTTGGCTCTTGCCTCACAGACCCTCACTCCCTTCTAAGGTTTTTAGTACACCCCGGTGCAGGGTAATCACTGCCGCCTTCTGTAAAGTCTGCTGATTACGTCATGTAGGCGTGGCTATCAACAGGTTCTGGCTGGGCCTTATTATTTGTAGATTTAAAATCTGGCAGCACAAGCAGCGGCTTTTCTAAGAATCGTTAGGATATCCCGGTGGTGTGTCTCAACGTCGCTTCCTGTGAAAGTTGAGAACTAAACAGTTTTTAAAAAACGACATCTATCGGCCCTGAGTCGCGCATTAACTGTTTTTCCCCACAGCCTGCACGCGTATGATATGCCCTCTCGACTTCAGCTCTCATCAGGAAAAGATGTCATGAAATCAGCACTTAAACGGATAATCGGCAATGAGGCTACGGGCGGTGTGATATTGATTCTGGCAGCAATGGCCGCCATGGTGATGGCGAACAACGCTGCCACTCAGCAAAGCTACCAGACCATCCTTACAGCACCAGTCGAATTGCGTTTTGGGGCGCTGGATATCAATAAAAACGTGCTGCTGTGGATCAACGATGCTCTGATGGCGCTGTTCTTTTTAATGATTGGCCTGGCGGTGAAGCAGGAGCTGGTATCCGGTTCTCTGGCGTCCCGCCAGCGTGCAATGTTTCCGCTGATTGCAGCGGTGGGAGGCATGATCGCGCCGGGGGCGATATTTGCACTGCTCAATCACAGCGATGCGCTGGCACTTCGTGGATGGGCTATCCCAACGGCCACCGATATTGCTTTCGCTCTGGGAATTTTGGCACTGCTGGGGAGCCGCATTCCACCTGCCCTGAAAATATTTCTGATGGCGCTGGCGGTGATTGATGACCTGGGTGCCATTCTGATTATTGCTTTCTTTTACACTCAACACCTTGCAGCCATGCCGCTCTGTTATGCTGTCGGCGCTGTCATGGTACTGGCTCTGCTCAATCGCTGTGGCGTGCGGAACCTGTTGGTTTATATGCTGCCTGGCATTGTGCTATGGATAGCAATATTGAAATCTGGCGTGCACGCTACCCTGGCTGGCGTGATCGTCGGTTTTTTTATCCCCCTGACAGAACAAAAAGGCCATTCGCCAGCCACTCATCTTGCACACAGCCTGGCACCGTGGGTCAGCTGGCTCATCCTTCCGCTGTTTGCTTTTGCTAATGCGGGCGTTTCTTTAAGTGACGTCTCGTTGGGGGAGTTGTTTATGAGTGTGCCACTGGGCATTATCTTCGGCCTGTTTATTGGCAAGCCGCTCGGCATCGCCCTGATTTGTTGGCTGGCAGTTAAGCTGCGAATTGCCGCGTTGCCCCGTGGAACTCAAATGGGCGATATCGTTGCCATCGGTGTGCTTTGTGGTATCGGCTTTACCATGTCGATATTCATAGCTTCACTTGCTTTTGATAATGCGCATCTGGAAATGATAAAACTGGCGAAGTTGGGTATCCTGACAGGCTCAGTGATTTCCGCCGTGGTGGGTTATACCTTGTTGAGGTTAAAATTTCGTTAGGGTGTTTTTCATGGCGGTGCGACTGCGCGGGTGAGTATCAGTCCTGTTCTGACCGGGTTTTTGAGTTAATTCAATGTGTTAAAACCAATGTCTGGCTGGATAACTGCAAGAGCAGCCGGTGAGTTTTGCCTGCTGGTGGAGTACAACTGCATTTGTAAACTCAACGCAGTCACATACTGTCTCAGGCTGAACATAAAACACAAACGCGAGACAAAAAAACCGCCACGGGCGGTTTCTTTTTCAAAGCGGGATTAACAGCGTGGCAATTAAGCCAGTTTGTTGATCTGAGCAGTCAGGTTTGCTTTATGGCGAGCCGCTTTGTTTTTGTGGATCAGACCCTTAGCTGCCTGGCGGTCCACAATTGGTTGCATTTCGTTAAATGCATTCTGAGCAGCTGCTTTATCACCAGTGGCGATAGCTGCGTATACTTTCTTGATAAAAGTACGCATCATTGAACGACGGCTAGCGTTGTGCTTACGACGCTTCTCAGACGTTACGGCGCGTTTCTTAGCTGATTTGATATTAGCCAAGGTCCAACTCCCAAATAGTTCTGTAAGGACAATTCAAAGGCCGAGGAATATGCCTCTTTCGCCCAAGGTTGTCAATGGATTTGTGCAAAATAAGCGCCGTTGCGAGCGGCACCTGGTTACGTTTCGATGGCGCAAGATTCTATCAGCTTCGTCCAAATGAATACAGCTTATTCACAATAAAAATCTATACGGAGAATTCATTCGACCCCTGACAGAAAAAGCGACCCTTGAATCAACGTAAAGCCACATTCGCGGGTTAACCTTCACCGCTGTACAAGGTATAATCCGCTGATTTCCACAAATTTGAGCCAGCCATGAAGTTTATCCGCGGCATACATAATCTCAGGGAACAGCACCGGTGCTGCGTACTGACCATTGGCAATTTCGATGGCGTACATCGCGGTCACCAGGCTCTGCTGGCACGACTGTGCGCAGAAGGGCGTCAGCGTAATTTGCCGGTCGTGGTCATGTTGTTCGAGCCACAGCCGCCTGAGCTGTTTAAGGCCAACAAATCGCCGCCACGTCTGACGCGCCTGCGTGAAAAACTGCGCTATCTGGGTGAAGCGGGTGTGGATTCGGTATTGTGCGTGCGTTTTGACCATCGTTTTGCCGCGCAGACGGCAGAGAGTTTTATCACTGATTTACTGGTGAATAAGCTGGACGTTAGATTCCTTGTGGTGGGGGATGATTTTCGTTTTGGCGCACGCCGGGAAGGGGATTTCCAGCTATTACAGCAAGCCGGTACGAAATACCGCTTTGATGTGATCAGTACACAAACCTTCTGTGATGATGGCAAGCGCATTAGCAGTACGGCAGTTCGCCAGGCGCTGGCCGCAGACGATTTGTCGTTGGCCGCGTCGCTTCTCGGGCATCCCTTTAGCATTTCAGGGCGCGTGGTGCGTGGCGATGCGCTTGGCAGGACCATAGGTTTCCCTACGGCTAATTTGCCGCTCAGACGTTCTGTTACGCCAGTAAAGGGTGTATTTGCCGTTGAGGTTTATGGTTTAGGCGACAACGCTGTCCCCGGCGTGGCCAACATCGGTAGCCGTCCCACGGTGTCCGGTGTGCGCCAACAGCTTGAAGTCCATTTGCTGGATATTGCAATGAATCTGTACGGTCGCCATATAGATGTGGTGTTGCGGCAAAAAATACGTAACGAGCAGCGTTTTTCTTCACTGGATACGCTGAAAGAACAAATTGCGAAAGATGTGGTGACTGCCAGACAGTTTTTTGGGCTGAAGACACCGCTTTAAACAGAAGCGAAATACGGAATCGAGAATCTGATGAGTGACTATAAATCTACCCTGAATTTGCCGGAAACGGGATTCCCGATGCGTGGCGACCTCGCCAAACGCGAGCCGGGAATGTTGCAGCGCTGGTATGATGATAATCTCTACGGCATTATCCGCAACGCCAAAAAAGGGAAAAAAACCTTTATCCTGCACGATGGCCCTCCCTATGCAAACGGCAGCATTCATATTGGTCACTCGGTCAACAAGATTCTGAAAGACATTATTGTCAAGTCAAAAGGCATGGCGGGCTTTGATTCGCCATATGTTCCCGGATGGGACTGCCACGGTTTGCCTATCGAACATAAAGTAGAGCAAATGATCGGCAAGCCGGGTGAGAAAGTCACGGCGGCTGAGTTTCGTGAAGCCTGCCGTCTCTATGCGGTCGAGCAGGTTGAAGCGCAGAAAAAAGATTTTATCCGCCTCGGGGTTTTAGGGGACTGGGATCGTCCGTACCTGACGATGGATTTCAAAACGGAAGCTAATATCATCCGGGCCTTAGGAAAAATTATCGGTAACGGCCATCTGCACAAAGGCGCGAAGCCGGTGCACTGGTGTCTGGATTGCCGTTCAGCACTGGCTGAGGCGGAAGTTGAGTACTATGACAAAACCTCCCCGTCCATTGACGTGATGTTTAATGCCGTTGACAAAAATGCGGTAATGGAAAAATTTGGTGCCGTCAACGCTGAAGGGCCGGTTTCACTGGTTATCTGGACGACCACCCCCTGGACCATGCCCGCTAACCGCGCAATCTCGCTTCATCCTGAGTTTGACTATCAGCTGGTGCAAATTGAAGGACGTGTGCTGATCCTCGCGAAAGATTTGGTTGAAAGCGTGATGAAACGTGCCGGGATCGCGCAATGGCAGGTGCTGGGTGAAACCAAAGGTGCCACGCTTGAGCTGATGGGCTTCACGCATCCTTTCCTCAATCTGACGTCAGTTGTGATCCTCGGTGAACACGTTACCCTGGATGCCGGTACGGGAGCAGTGCATACCGCGCCAGCGCACGGCCCTGATGACTATATTATCTGTCAGAAATACGGTATTGACGCGGCGAATCCGGTCGGGCCAGATGGCAATTATCTGCCGGGGACCTGCCCTGGCCTTGACGGCATCAACGTTTTGAAAGCCAACGATCTGATGGTTGAGCTGCTGCGTGAGAAGAACGCATTGTTGCACGTTGAAAAACTGCTGCACAGCTACCCTCACTGCTGGCGTCACAAAACGCCGATTATTTTCCGCGCCACCCCGCAGTGGTTTATCAGCATGGATCAGCAAGGTCTGCGCGAACAGTCGTTGAAAGAGATCAAAGGCGTACAGTGGATCCCCGACTGGGGACAGGCGCGAATCGAATCGATGGTGGCCAATCGACCTGACTGGTGTATCTCACGCCAGCGTACCTGGGGCGTGCCGATGGCGCTCTTTGTCCACAAAGACACCGAGCAGCTGCACCCGAATACCCTGCCACTCATGGAAAAAGTCGCGCAGCGGGTTGAGCAGGATGGCATCCAGGCCTGGTGGGATCTTGACGCAACGGAATTAATGGGGGCAGAGGCGGAAAACTACGTCAAAGTGCCTGACACGCTGGACGTGTGGTTTGATTCTGGATCCACCAGTTACTCCGTAGTAGATGCCCGTCCGGAGTTTTCGGGCCATACACCGGATATCTATCTGGAAGGGTCGGATCAGCATCGCGGCTGGTTTATGTCATCTTTGATGATTTCAACGGCAATGAAGGGCAAAGCCCCCTATCGCCAGGTTCTGACGCACGGTTTCACCGTAGATGGTCAGGGGCGTAAAATGTCGAAATCCATCGGTAACACCGTTTCGCCACAGGATGTCATGAACAAACTGGGCGGTGACATTTTACGCCTGTGGGTGGCTTCCACCGACTATTCCGGCGAAATGGCGGTTTCAGATGAAATCCTCAAGCGGGCAGCGGACGCCTATCGCCGTATCCGTAATACCGCCCGTTTTCTGCTGGCTAACCTGAATGGTTTCAACCCGGAAACAGACAGCGTCAAAGCTGAAGATATGGTGGTGTTGGATCGCTGGGCCGTAGGCTGCGCGCTGGCCGCGCAGAACGACATTATCGATTCTTACGCCCGTTATGATTTCCATGAAGTCGTGCAACGTCTGATGCAGTTTTGTTCGGTGGAAATGGGTTCGTTCTATCTCGATATCATCAAAGATCGTCAGTACACGGCGAAAGCTGATGGCCTGGCACGTCGCAGCTGCCAGACCGCATTGTATCATATCGCGGAGGCCCTTGTACGCTGGATGGCACCTGTACTGTCGTTCACCGCAGATGAAGTATGGAACGAACTGCCGGGCAAGCGTGCTCAATATGTGTTCACCGAAGAGTGGTACGAAGGGCTTTTTAGCCTGGAAGAACACGAAGTGATGAATGACGATTTCTGGTCTGCGCTGCTCAAAGTCCGCAGCGAAGTCAATAAAGTTATTGAGCAGGCGCGCGCGGACAAACGCATTGGCGGCTCGCTGGAAGCGACGGTCACGTTGTATGCTGACGCGGCGCTGGCGGAAAGATTAACCAGCCTTGGCGACGAACTCCGTTTTGTGCTGCTGACATCCGGTGCACAGGTGGCGGATTACGCCCTGGCGACGGAAGAAGCCCAGCAAAGCGATCTGCTAAAAGGTCTGAAAATTGCCCTGCACAAAGCGGAAGGTGAGAAGTGTCCGCGCTGCTGGCATTACACTACTGATTCAGGTCAGAGCACCGAGCATCCGGACATCTGTGGTCGTTGTGTCACCAACATTGCGGGCGCTGGCGAACAGCGTAAGTTTGCATAAATGAAGCCATTATTATCAACAGGATTGCGCTGGCTGTGGCTGGTGCTGGTGGTGATTGCCATCGATTTCGCCAGCAAGCAGTGGATTATGAATACCCTGATGCTGCATGAATCGATGTCAGTGATGCCTTTTTTCAATTTCTTCTATGCGCACAATTATGGCGCGGCCTTTAGCTTTCTGGCGGATAAAGGGGGCTGGCAGCGCTGGTTCTTTGCCGGTATCGCGGTCGCCATTGTTGTGGTATTACTGGTAATGATGTATCGCAGCGAAGCCAGTAAGAAGCTCAACAATATTGCTTACGCGCTAATCGTTGGGGGCGCACTGGGCAATTTGTTTGATCGCGCTTATCATGGCTTCGTGGTCGATTTTATCGACTTCTATGTAGGTAACTGGCATTTTGCCACCTTTAATATCGCTGACTGCGGCATCTGTGTAGGCGCCGCGCTGATTGTGCTGGAAGGTTTTCTGACCCCGGCCAGTAAACACGCTAAATAAGGGCGGCACATGACTGATTCTGTACAGCACGACAGCGCCGTGCTGGTTCACTTCGTCCTGAAGCTTTCTGACGGTTCGACGGCGGAGTCCACGCGAAATAACGGCAAGCCAGCGTTATTTAGTTTGGGAGACGGCAGCCTGTCAGCGGAACTGGAGGCCGAGCTGGTGGGTCTTAAGGTCGGTGATAAAAAAGCCTTTTCACTGGCACCTGAATCGGCTTTTGGCACCGCAAGTCCCGATCTTATTCAGTATTTTTCCCGCCGGGACTTTACCCAGGCAGGGGAGCCGGAGGTGGGGGCGATCATGTTATTCAGTGGCATGGACGGTAATGAAATGCCGGGCGTCATTCGTGAGATTTCCGGTGATTCGATCACGGTTGATTTCAACCATCCTCTTGCCGGACAAACAATCCATTTTGATGTTGAAGTGCTGGAGATTAACCCGGAACTGGGGGCGATAAATGCAAATCCTGTTGGCTAACCCCCGTGGCTTTTGTGCCGGTGTCGATCGTGCTATCAGTATTGTTGAACGGGCGCTGGAGATGTATGGCGCACCGATTTATGTCAGGCATGAAGTCGTACATAATCGTTATGTTGTTAACAGCCTGCGCGAGCGTGGGGCCATCTTTATTGAAGACATTGCAGAAGTGCCGGATGGTTCGATCCTGATTTTCTCTGCTCACGGCGTTTCCCAGGCGGTGCGTGCGCAAGCCCGGGCACGCGAACTGACGATGCTCTTCGATGCGACCTGTCCGCTGGTCACTAAAGTCCATATGGAAGTGGCGCGTGCCAGTCGCAAAGGGACTGAGGCAATCCTTATTGGCCATGCGGGGCACCCTGAAGTCGAGGGCACTATGGGCCAGTACAACAACCCCAAAGGGGGAATGTATCTGGTGGAATGCCCGTCTGACGTTTACAAATTGCGGGTAAAAGATGAAGACAACCTGTGTTTTATGACCCAGACCACGCTTTCGGTCGATGACACTTATGAAGTGATTAGCGCGTTGCGCGATCGTTTTCCGAAAATCGTTGGGCCGCGCAAGGATGATATTTGCTACGCCACAGCTAATCGCCAGGAAGCCGTACGTACGCTGGCGAAAGATGCGGACGTGGTGCTGGTTGTGGGGTCGCGTAACTCTTCTAACTCTAATCGGCTTGCCGAACTGGCACAGCGGGCGGGCAAACTGGCGCAGCTGATTGGCTCCGCCGATGATATCAAGGAAGAGTGGATTAAAGGTGTAAGTCGCGTAGGTGTTACAGCCGGTGCGTCTGCGCCGGATGTGCTGGTTCAGGCTGTGATTCAGCGACTCCGTGAGCTGGGTGGTGAAGTGGCGATTGAGCTGATTGGCCGGGAAGAGAATATCGTTTTTGAAGTACCCAAGGAATTGCGGGTGGATATCAGGGAAATTCAGTAATTTCATCACCGTATAGTATTTCACCACAGGAAATCGCCGAAAATAGAAAAGGGGTTCAGCAAGGAGAGCTGACTCCCTTTTTAAGTAAACGATCCAATTATTAGCGCCTGTCTCAACAGAACTTTATTCCAGACAATAAAACCACAGGAAAAACGCAACAGGGCCCCGTCATGCTCAGGCGTCTTTTCCCGTCGGGTCAGGGGCCGGCGAAACCGGTTCATCCGGCTGTGCCTCCTCCCGACAGCCCGGCGACGGGCCATGAAGTTCGTGGTTTTACTGGCATCTCATTCCTCTTTACGGGGTGGGATATGAGGCTTGTCACGACGGCCCAACCAGTCTGTTTTCAGCCCGGGCGTTTCGGCACCTTTGTCCGGGCAGGGTACGGTTTTTTTGCCCCGGGCGTCCCGTCTGAAGAGCACCGGGTGTGTCCGCCACCAGTTTGATGTCGTGCCTGTCTGCTGCTGCGACGACCCGTGACAGAGCAAGCCCTCCGGCATCTGTCATCAGTGCACTTTACGCGCTGTTTCCCTCTGTCCGTGGGGTTGCGCCCTGTTTTTTTGTTCCGGACAGCGGTGATGTTGTCATACCGCCATCCACCGACAGCCATGAGCAGTCCGTGTCGCCCGGGTGCTCACAGGCCAGTAATCCGTTCTGCCAGAAACGCCCGAAGACACCTACGCCTCTCCGTTCCTTGAAGCGCCGGTGTGCAGAACCCGATGAACATATCACGGTGGCATTGAGTGCATTCCACTGACAGGCTGTTCTGGGGAAGAAGAAAATGGCGTTCATTGCGGCCCGATTATCAACACGTTTTCGGCGCGTACCCGGAGGGTGGCGGGTTTTGTGTTCCGGGATAAGCGGAGCGATTTTGTCCCGGAGTTCATCGCTAATCTGCCCTTTACCGCCTGCCATACTTTGTCCTCAGATATGACCGGGATGCATTATACGATAACGCCTTTTGGGGCAGGCTCTTATATCAAAGTGAATGGCCGATGGGCTTATCTGTACCCTGCTGTTGACAGCAGAGGAAGCACCATTGATTTTTATCCCTCCCTGCGTCGTAGCAGCAAAGCAGCATACCGGTTTCTGGGAAAAATTTTAACAGCGTGAAAGGCTGGCAAATCCCCCGCCGCATCAACACGGACAAAGCGCCAACATACGGCCATGCGCCTGCTCTGCTAAAACGGGAAGGCCAGTGCCGGCCTGACGTTGAACACAGGCAGATAAAATACCGGAACAACCTTATTGAATGTGATCATGGCAAACTGAAACGGATAATCAATGCCTCGCCGGGTTTTAAATCAATGAAGACAGCTTATGCCCTTTTCAGGGGATTGAAGTCATGCGGGCACTGCGTAAAGGACAGTCGGAAAACTTCTGCTTCGGCTATCCCCTGCGCGTGATTCGCCTGGTAAATAAAGCATTTGAAATGTAAGGCCTTTCAGTTATGCCAAAGGCCACATCATCGCGAACTTTGCAAAGTGCCCTTTTATCAGAAGGAGAACGTTTCCATGAGGTATAAAATAATAGCCAGTCTTGTTCTTTTCTCTGGCTGTATCACCCTGACAAAATTTTGTCTGCTTCCCGCAACGCCTCCTTTAACAGATAAAATCTCTATTTAAATCCCTTCTCGCGCTTAATCAGATCCCAGGCCGATTGGATATTTTGTGCCTTCTGCTTGGCCATTTCCATCATTTGTGGCGGTAAGCCTTTCGCCACCAGTTTGTCCGGATGATGTTCGCTCATTAATTTGCGGTAGGCACGTTTGATAGTCGCTGCATCGTCAGTGCTTTTCACGCCCAGTACGCTACAGGCATCTTCAAGTGTCGGTCCACGTTGGCTCGGATTGAATGCCCCCTGAGAACGCCCATACGCACGCCCGTCGCCGCTAAACTGCTGACCGCTTTCCATCATGCGTAAAAATTGCTCAAACTGTAGCCGGGAAATACCCAGTTCTTCCGCAATAACATAAAGCACCTGACGTTCATTTGGATGCAGTGTGCCGTCGGCAAAGGCGGCCTGAATTTGAATCTCCAGAAAAATCCTAATTAGATCAAAACGGCCAAAGCAGGCGCTGCGGAGTTCACGCAGTTTATTGCGTAACGGATAATTCCCCTCTTTGCCTTCGCGGAACGCTCGCTGTGCAGACGCGCGAGCCTCGCCATGCAGCTGCATGCGATCCATTAACAATGACGCCATCTGAATATCTGCGTCGGTCACCCGACCTTTTGATTTCGTCAGATGTCCCATAATCTGGAAAGTGGTGCTAAAAAACAGTGTCTGGCGAGTCTGCTGGTTAGCGAAATATCCCTGTCCCTGCACTGCGCGCACCTTGTCAACAAGGTGTCCAACCAGCAAACCGAATGCTAATCCCCAAAAGCCCGTGCCGCTCAATAAACCCAGCACAAGCCCGATTACTTTTCCCCAATAGCGCATATACTCCTCAATTCGCCATGCTGAAAGCTGAAAATTGCATTATCATACCTGTCATTTATCTCAGCGCCTAACGGCAACACGGTCAAATCATCAGAAGTTACCTGATTGATTACAGATTTTCAGGGATAAAGCAACTTCGCAAACTTATCTGATGCTTACAAAAGTAAGCGACAAAAGCGAGTAAGTGAAGCCAGAGTAACTGCAATTTGCAAGATGAAAGGTATAGCACTGGCGCAACCCTGTTGAGTACGTTAGTCTCTGAGCGTTTGTCGGCATGATGCCTGTTATCACGGAATTTTCGATACCACGTATGAAAAAACGATTACCTACTCTGCTGGCCTCGCTCATTGGTACAGCTCTTTACAGCCAGCAGGGTCTGGCCGACGTTCTTGCGTCGCAGTGTATGCTGGGTGTACCAGGCTATACCCGCCCCCTGATTCAGGGAAAAAACAATAACGATCTGCCGGTAACCATCAACGCGGACCAGGCTAAAGGCAGGTACCCCGATAACGCGGTATTTACCGGCAACGTGGATGTACAGCAGGGTAACGGTCGTCTGCAATCGGATGAAATCCAACTGCATCAGAAACAGGTGCAGGGTCAGACCACGCCGGTTCGTACTGTCGATGCACTGGGCAATGTGCATTACGACGATGATCAGGTCGTGCTGAGAGGCCCAAAAGGTTGGTCTAATCTGAACACCAAAGACACTAACGTCTGGAATGGCGATTATCAAATGGTTGGTCGGCAGGGCCGCGGCACTGCCGACCAGATGAAGCTGCGCGGGCAGAACCGCTATACCATTCTGGAAAATGGCACCTTTACCTCCTGCCTGCCCGGCGATAACAGCTGGAGCGTGGCCGGGACCCATATCATTGAAGATCGCGAAGAACAGGTTGCAGAAATTTGGAACGCGCGCTTTAGAATTGGCAAGGTGCCGGTGCTGTACAGCCCTTATTTGCAGCTCCCCATTGGTGATCGCCGCCGTTCTGGTTTCCTGATCCCTAACGCCAAATATGACAGTTCCAACGGCTTTGAGTTTATTCTTCCCTATTACTGGAACATTGCGCCGCAGGTCGATGCGACCATCACTCCGCATTATATGAGTAATCGCGGTACGCAGTTGCAGAATGAATTTCGTTATCTGACCAAAGCTGGTGAGGGTCTGATGGAATTTGATTATCTGCCCTCAGACAGGCAATACACCAAAGACGCCACGTCACGTAACATCACGAATAGCGACGATTCTGATCGCTGGATGTTCACCTGGAAACACAATGGCGTTTACGATCAGAACTGGCGCTTCAACATTGACTACACCAAGGTCAGCGACGTTTATTATTTCACCGACCTTGAATCCCCTTACGCCAGTTCCACTGACGGGTACGTCACGCAGAAATTTAGCGTTGGCTATGCTGAACAAAACTGGGATGCGACGCTGTCAACCAAACAGTTCCAGATTTTCTCCACGCAAACCAATAACGACGTTTATCGCGCCGAGCCGCAGTTCGATTTCAACTATTATCAGAACGATGTGGGTCCCTTTGATACCCATCTGTACGCACAGGCAGTGAAATTTACCAACGTAAATGAAGCCTACCCGGATGCCATTCGGTTGCATCTGGAACCCACCATTAACCTGCCGCTGTCCAATCATTGGGGTAGCCTGAATACCGAAGCTAAACTACTGGCCACTCACTATCAGCAGAACGATATTGAGTACTGGAACGAAAGCGTAGATAGCAGCAAGGTTAATCAGCTGAAGAGCAGCGTTAACCGTGTCATGCCGCAGTTCAAAGTCGATGGCAAAATGGTGTTTGACCGTGATATGGACTGGTCACCGGGCTATACCCAGACGCTGGAACCTCGCGTGCAGTACCTTTATGTGCCTTATCGCGATCAGAGCGATATCCGTGCTTATGACTCAACGCTGCTGCAAAGCGATTATACCGGTCTGTTCCGCGATCGCACCTACAGCGGGCTTGACCGCATTCCGTCTGCTAATCAAATCACCACGGGCGTGACCACCCGAATATTTGATAACGATCTGGTTGAACGTTTTAATGCTTCCGTTGGTCAAATCTACTCGTTTACGCCATCCCGGACAGGTCTGGAAACAACCGATTCGGACGATCGTGGCAGTATCGAATGGGCAGGTGACTCCTTCTGGAAAATTAGCGAGCGCTGGAATGCGCGCGGTGGCGTTCAGTATGACACCCGTTTGAGAACCGTGTCGCAGGGGAGCGCGGTGCTGGAATATCGTCGCGATGCAGACCGCCTGGTGCAGCTGAATTATCGCTATACCAGCCCGGAATATATCCAGCAGACCTTAAGCCAGATCACCAACCCTGGCTATCAGCAGGGAATTTCGCAGGTAGGCGCAACCGCCAGCTGGCCGATTGCTGATTCGTGGGCCGTAGTAGGTGCCTGGTATTACGATATAAAGGCGAAACAGCCTGCAGATCAGTTTCTTGGATTACAGTACAACTCTTGCTGCTATGCCATCCGTATGGGTTACGAGCGTAAAATCACCAGTTGGGACAGCGCCAACAGTAAAAGTAATTATGACAACAAAATCTCATTCAACATTGAGCTACGCGGCCTGAGCCCGTCTTACAGTCTGGGAACAGGTGAAATGCTGCGTCAGGGTATTCTGCCTTATCAGCGCTCTTTCTGATGTTGTGATAACTCGTTTGCAAACCCGCAGAGCGGATAGAAGAATGGAAAAAGTATGAAGAACTGGAGAATGCTGATCCTTGGTGCCGTGCTGACAGCCAGCACCGCGTTTGCAGCCCCACAGGTAGTAAACAGAGTTGCTGCCGTCGTCAATAATGGTGTGGTCCTGGAAAGTGATGTCGACGGTATGATGCAGTCGGTGAAAAGCCAGGCACAGGAAGCCGGTCAGCAACTGCCCGACGATAAAACGTTGCGCCATCAGATTGTTGAACGTCTCGTCATGGACAATATTCTGTTGCAGATGGCGCACCAGGGTGGCCTGCAAATCCAGGATGCTCAGGTTGATCAGGCGATTGCTAACATTGCACAGCAAAACAAGATGACCGTCGACCAGCTGCGCAGTCGGCTCGCCTACGATGGCATGAACTATGCCACTTACCATGAGCAAATCCGCAAAGAGATGACCATCGCGGAAGTGCGTAACAATGAAGTGCGCCGCCGCATCACTATATTACCGCAGGAAGTGGATTCGCTCGCCAAACAGGTTTCGGCGCAAAACAGTGATACTGCCGAGTTTAACCTCAGTCATATTTTGCTGCCGCTACCTGAAAATCCGACCCAGCAGCAGGTGGACGATCAGGAAAAACTGGCTAACCAGCTGGTGAGCGAAGCGAAAAACGGCGGTGATTTTGGCAAGCTGGCCATCAGCTACTCCGCCGATGCGCAAGCGCTTAAAGGCGGGAACATGGGCTGGGGGCGCATCCAGGAGCTACCTTCTCTGTTTGCTCAGACCCTGATTACCGCGAAAAAAGGTGACATTGTCGGCCCGATTCGTTCCGGCGTAGGCTTCCACATTCTGAAAGTGAACGATATTCGCGGCGATAATCAAAGCATTTCGGTGACTGAAGTGCATGCGCGCCATATTTTACTCAAGCCTTCGCCAGTGATGACCGACGATCAGGCGCGTCAGAAACTGGAACAGGTTACAGCGGAAATTAGCAGTGGCAAAACCACTTTTGCGCAGGCAGCGAAAAGTCTTTCAGAAGATCCAGGTTCAGCGAATCAGGGCGGCGATCTGGGTTGGAGTTCACCCGAGATGTTCGATCCTGCGTTTCGCGATGCGCTGCTGAAACTAAAGAAAGGGCAAATGAGTAGCCCGGTACATTCTTCCTTCGGTTGGCATCTGATTCAGCTGATGGACACCCGTCAGGTTGATAAAACCGACGCGGCACAGAAAGAACGCGCTTATCGTCTGCTGTTTAATCGTAAGTTTGCTGAAGAGGCACAAACCTGGATGCAGGAACAGCGTGCTTCCGCCTATGTGAAAATTCTGGATGGCAATGCTCAGTAACCAGCGAGTCGTGATAACCAGTGGTGAACCCTCTGGTATTGGTCCTGATGTTACCGTACAGCTGGCCCAGCAAAGCTGGCCCGTTGAACTGGTCGTCTGCGCCGATCCTGCCGTGTTGCAGGATCGGGCCGCCGCGCTGGGATTACCTCTCACCCTGCGACATTATCAGCCCGGTCTGACTGCGCAACCACAGTCTGCGGGAACACTGACTGTGTTGCCCGTTGCCACGGCCCAGCTGGTTAAGGCCGGTGAGCTGTGTGTCGCTAACGCGCATTATGTACTGGAAACGCTTTCGATCGCTTGTGACGGCTGCCTGAGCGGCGAATTTGCCGCGCTGATCACCGGCCCGGTGCATAAAGGCGTCATTAATGAGGCGGGCATCCTTTTCAGCGGACATACGGAATTCTTCGCTGAACGGGCTGGCTGCTCACGGGTGGTGATGATGCTGGCCACTGAGGCACTGCGAGTGGCGTTAGCCACGACGCATTTGCCGCTGAAAGACGTTTCTGCCGCCATTACCCGCGACAGTCTGCGTGAGGTTATCGGCATTCTGCATACCGACCTGCAAAGCAAATTTGGCCAGACAAAACCCCACATTTTCGTCTGTGGCCTTAATCCTCATGCCGGGGAAGGCGGCCATATGGGACGGGAAGAGATAGACGTCATTATCCCGTTGCTGGACGAACTCCGGCAGCAGGGTATGCAGCTGACCGGTCCGCTGCCTGCTGATACCCTATTTCAGCAGAAGTATCTGCAGCATGCGGATGCGATTCTGGCGATGTATCACGATCAGGGCCTCCCCGTCCTGAAATATCAAGGCTTTGGTCGGGCGGTAAATATCACCCTTGGCCTGCCTTTTATCCGCACCTCCGTCGACCACGGCACCGCCCTGGACCTGGCTGGCCGGGGTTGCGCCGATGCAGGCAGCTTTATTACGGCACTTAATCTCGCCATCACCATGATCTCAAATTAATGAATAATCGCGTCCATCAGGGGCACTTTGCCCGCAAACGTTTCGGTCAGAACTTTCTGAACGATCAATATATTATCGATAGTATTGTTTCCGCCATTCATCCTCAGCCCGGCGAAGCCATTGTTGAAATTGGCCCCGGCCTCGGTGCGCTCACCGAGCCTGTCGGTGAGCGTCTTGATAGCATGACGGTCATTGAACTTGACCGCGATTTGGCCGCACGTCTGCAAACGCATCCTTTTCTTGGACCAAAGCTGACCCTCTTCCAGCAGGATGCTATGACCTTTAACTTTGCGGAATATGCCCGCGAAAAAAGCCAGCCCCTGCGCGTTTTTGGCAACCTGCCTTATAACATTTCCACCCCGCTGATGTTCCACCTGTTCAGCTATACTGATGCCATTCGCGACATGCATTTCATGTTGCAAAAAGAAGTAGTTAACCGCCTTGTTGCCGGACCTGGCAGCAAAGCGTATGGCCGTCTGACGGTAATGGCGCAGTATTACTGCCAGGTTATTCCAGTGCTGGGAGTACCACCGGAATCCTTTACTCCAGCGCCTAAAGTAGACTCTGCTGTTGTAAGGCTGGTGCCTCATGCCCGTCTGCCGCATCCGGTAGACGATATCCGTTTACTGAGTAGAATTACCACAGAAGCCTTTGGCAAGCGTCGTAAAACACTGCGTAACAGCCTCGGACATCTGTTCACGCTGGAAGCACTTCAGGAAATGAATATTGATCCTACGTTGCGTGCTGAAAACATCACTGTCGCGCAATACTGTCAGCTGGCTAACTGGCTGAAAGCACATCCCCAGCCGTCTTTGCAGGAGAGTGAATAACATGGCCGATACGCCCCGGATTTGCATTCAGGTGCAAAGTATCTGGATTCCGTCACAATCGGTGCCGGAAGAAGATTGTTATGTTTTTGCCTATACCGTCACGATCCGCAATCTTGGTCGTAGCGGCGTGCAGCTACTGAGCCGTTATTGGCTAATCACTAACGGCAACGGTCAGGAGACGGAAGTTCAGGGCGAAGGTGTGGTCGGTGAACAGCCCCATATTCCACCGGGTGGCGAATTTCAGTATACCAGCGGGACCGTGCTGGAAACGCCGATGGGTACCATGCAAGGTCACTATACGATGGTAGACTGCGACGGAAAGGGCTTCAATGTAGCCATCCCGGTGTTCCGGCTGGCGATCCCGAGCCAGATTCATTAGTTCATCTTCAACAGTCTGGCCTCAGCGCCGCCCCGGACGGATTTATGAGTACTTATCTGATTGGCGACATTCACGGTTGCTACCACGAACTGCAATCATTACTGGAACAGGTTGCCTTCGATCCTGAGCAGGATACGCTGTGGCTAACCGGTGATTTGGTCGCGCGCGGCCCCGACTCGCTGGGCGTTCTGCGCTTTGTCCGCTCACTTGGGGAGTCCGCAAAGATCGTGTTGGGCAACCACGATCTGCATTTGCTGGCCGTGTATGCGGGGATCAGCCGAAATAAGCCTAAGGATCGCTTCACCGCCCTGCTGGAGGCAAAGGATGCTGATGAGCTGATCAACTGGCTGCGTCGTCAACCGTTGCTTCAGGTCGATCGTGAAAAAAAGCTGGTGATGGCTCACGCCGGTATTACGCCGCAGTGGGATTTAGAAACAGCGATCCATTGTGCCCGTGAAGTTGAAGTCGTACTGGCCAGCGGCACTTATCCACTTTTTCTCGATGCGATGTATGGCGACATGCCCAATAACTGGAGCGATAAACTCAGCGGACTGGCACGTTTACGTTTCAGCACAAACGCCCTGACCAGAATGCGCTACTGCTTTCCTGGCGGTCAGCTGGATATGATTTGCAAAGATACGCCCGAGTCCGCCCATCCCCCTCTGAAACCCTGGTTTAGCATTCCCGGCCCGGTTGCAAGTAATCACACTATTGTTTTTGGTCACTGGGCTTCGCTGGAAGGAAAAGGAACACCGGAAGGCATTCTGGCACTGGACACGGGCTGCTGCTGGGGTGGTGCGCTGACGATGCTGCGCTGGGAGGATGCGACATGGTTTACTCAGCCGGCGGAGCGGGCGCAGTCAGAGCAGGAGTGAGTACCTGTCAGTGACGTATGCAGGCGGGCGGGCAGTCCATATGTTGCTCACCACTGTCCCCTGAATTTCTTATCTTTTTGATGAAATGTGATGCAGGACAGTCGCGGTCGGCTTCATGTGGCGATAGCACATACCCCTCAGCAGTAAAAAACACAGCTGATGAAAGTAGTTTACAACGCACCTGTGCATTGGAAATTCTGGACGCAGGCTTTTGAGTATGCTGCGAGTGCTGTCAGCACAGAAAAAGCAGGCTCGGTCAGTGGACACCTTTCAAAAATGTGATCGTTTATTTACAGTAAAAACGTCCTGACTTTACAGGGCAAGGTCGGGACGTTATTGATGCCTGAACAATGCCGCTCAGGGCGCACATTAGCGACGATCCAGAATTTCCCAAAAGCAGCTGTGGCTGCTTTGCTGATCCGCATCGTGGAATTCACTAAAGACAGACTGCCATTGATCTGGTTCATAGTCAGGGAAAGCGGTGTCGCCTTCCACTTCAGCATCAATATGGGTCAGGTAAAGCCGGTCAGCCTGCGGCAGCAGTTGTTCATAGACATGGCCACCGCCAATAACCATGATTTCTTCAGCCTCACCGGCAGCTTGCAGCGCTTCCTCAATGGAGGTCACCCAGATAACGCCATCAGTGTCACCTGTTTTACTGCTGATCACAATATTCGTCCGATCCGGCAGCGGTCGTCCAATTGATTCAAAGGTACGTCGCCCCATAATCACCGGCTTATTCAGCGTATTTTTCTTAAACCATGCCAGGTCAGCAGGCAAATGCCACGGCATGGCATTTTCCATTCCAATAACGCGGTCGGCGGCCATCGCCACAATCAGGCTTATCATCTGATGCTACTCAACAGGGTGTAGAATTGGCGTCATCATACGGAAAGGCGAAAGTTTCGTCGATAGGTAAGCCAGGAGAAATACGTAAAGGTTTTTAAACGAAAATAACAAGTATCATCTTTACCTGCATTACATAAAAATTTTTATGCCATTCATGGCTTTTGTAATGGTTTCCCCACCTTCGTGCTTTCTGTTAAGAATCTGTCTTTAATACGATAACGTTAACAGTGCTCATGTAACTATCCCATCTAATAGCGCCCTTCACTTTCAGCGCTTTTCAGGCTTGCCATGAAGGAGATCACCGTGCGTATAGTCCGTGGCGCTTTATACTGCCGGGGCGCGGACCACAGCCAATATTTAAGCTGCGAACAGTATCGAAAGAAGTAAACATACGAAAAACATTGAGTCTGTCTGGTTAATTGGCAAAAAATTTACTCTTCCGGGTACTGGTTAGGGGATAAATGAAAAAGCAAGAAACTGCTTTGTGAAAACTAACGCTGGCTAATACGCGGCTATTGCTTACTCAAAAAAATCCCCGCCGGAGCGGGGATTTAACAGCAGGTAAGTGAGATCAACCTTGAATCTGCGCGTGCATTTCCTGCACCGAAATCACTTTTTCAGTTGGATCGGCATTCAGCGACGTAACTGTAGCGAAACCACCGTTTAACGTGGTGTCGTAATGCACTTTATATTGCAGAGCACTGCGGCGGATCGCCCTGGAATCCTCAATGGCCTGACGGCCCGCCGTGGTGTTAACAATATAAGCGTATTCACCGTTTTTCAGGCGATCCTGAATATGCGGACGCCCCTCATGTACCTTGTTAACCAGGCGCGGATTAATGCCGGCTTCACCCAACACCACCGCCGTACCATGAGTCGCGTCCAGCTCAAAGCCCAGTTTTTGCAGCTTCGCCGCCAGATCGACGATACGTTTTTTATCACCTTCACGCACCGACAATAGCGCACGACCGCTTCTCTTCATATTAGTCTGCGCACCCAGCATCGCTTTACCAAAGGCTTCAGCAAAGGTTCGCCCCACACCCATGACTTCGCCAGTGGAACGCATTTCAGGGCCAAGAATAGGGTCAACGCCCTGAAACTTGTTGAACGGCAGCACTACTTCCTTCACGGAGTAGTAAGGAGGAATAACTTCTTCGGTCACACCCTGCTCGGCCAGGGTTTTACCTGCCATAACGCGGGCCGCGACTTTCGCCAGCGGTAGGCCGGTTGCTTTGGAAACGAAGGGGACGGTACGCGCCGCGCGTGGATTGACCTCAATCAGATAAACTTCATTGTCCTTCACCGCGAACTGCACGTTCATCAGACCACGAACGCAAAGCTCAAAGGCTAGTTTTTCAACCTGCTGACGCATCACTCCCTGAATTGCTTGACTCAACGTGTAAGCCGGTAATGAACAGGCAGAATCACCAGAGTGAACGCCCGCCTGCTCGATATGTTCCATAATGCCGCCGATCAGCACACGTTCACCGTCGCAGATTGCATCAACATCCACTTCCACCGCATCATCCAGGAAACGATCCAGTAACACCGGCGCGTCGTTCGAGACCGATACCGCCGTCTGGAAATAACGCTTAAGATCCGTTTCGTCGTAAACGATTTCCATCGCACGGCCACCCAGCACATAGGAAGGCCGCACCACCAGCGGATAACCAATTTTTACTGCTTTTTCGACCGCCTGATCTAACGCTGTTACGGTGGCGTTAGCAGGCTGTTTCAGGCCAAGACGTTCAACTGCCTGCTGAAAACGCTCGCGGTCTTCAGCCCGATCAATAGCATCGGGGCTGGTGCCAATAACCGGCACACCGGCTACTTCCAACTCGCGGGCCAGTTTCAGCGGCGTCTGCCCGCCGTATTGCACAATCACGCCTTTTGGCTTTTCAATGCGGACGATTTCCAGCACGTCTTCCAGCGTAACTGGCTCAAAGTAAAGGCGGTCGGAAGTATCGTAGTCGGTAGAAACCGTTTCAGGGTTACAGTTCACCATGATGGTTTCGAAACCGTCTTCGCGCAATGCCAGTGCTGCGTGGACGCAGCAGTAATCAAATTCAATCCCCTGACCGATACGGTTTGGACCACCGCCCAATATCATTACTTTGTCTCGGTCCTGATTGGGATTGGCTTCGCACTCTTCATCGTACGTTGAGTACATATAGGCGGTATCGGTGGAGAATTCAGCAGCGCAGGTATCCACACGTTTGTAAACCGGATGAAGCTGGTATTGCTCACGCAGCTTGCGCACTTCCGACTCGGTGACGCCGGCCAGCTTCGCCAGACGCGCATCGGCAAAACCTTTACACTTGAGCGTACGCAGGGAATCAACGGTCAGGCCATTGATTCCTTCGCGGGCAACCTGCCCCTCAAGACCAATCAGCTCTTCAATCTGAACCAGGAACCAGCGATCGATGTTGGTCAGGTTAAATACGCCCTCCAACGACATGCCCGCACGGAATGCATCAGCCACGTACCAGATGCGTTCTGAACCCGCGTCTTTCAGCTCGCGACGAATGATGGTTAAAGCTTCTGCATCGTTCAGGTCAACTTTAGGATCAAATCCGTGCGCGCCCACTTCCAGGCCACGCAGCGCTTTCTGTATGGATTCCTGAAACGTGCGGCCAATCGCCATCACTTCGCCAACTGATTTCATCTGGGTGGTCAGACGATCATTTGCGCCAGCAAATTTCTCGAAGTTGAAGCGAGGAATTTTCGTCACAACGTAGTCAATTGACGGTTCAAATGAGGCAGGCGTGCGACCGCCAGTAATGTCATTCATCAGCTCGTCGAGGGTGAAACCCACAGCCAGCTTGGCGGCGATTTTGGCAATCGGAAAACCGGTCGCCTTCGACGCCAGCGCAGAAGAACGCGACACCCGCGGGTTCATTTCAATGATAATCAGACGACCATTTTCAGGATTCACCGAGAACTGAACGTTGGAGCCCCCTGTTTCAACACCGATTTCACGCAGCACCGCCATTGAGGCGTTACGCATGATTTGGTATTCCTTGTCGGTCAGCGTCTGAGCAGGCGCGACGGTAATTGAGTCGCCGGTGTGAATACCCATGGCATCGAAGTTTTCGATTGAGCAGACAATGATGCAGTTGTCGTTTTTGTCACGCACCACTTCCATTTCGTACTCTTTCCAGCCAATCAGCGATTCATCGATCAACAGCTCATTGGTCGGAGAAAGATCGAGTCCACGCTCGCAAATCTCTTCAAATTCTTCACGGTTGTAAGCAATGCCACCACCGCTTCCGCCCATCGTAAATGAAGGGCGGATAATGCACGGGAACCCCACCTCTTCGGCCACTTTCAGCGCTTCTTCCATCGTGTGCGCAATGCCGGATCGGGCGGTTTCCAGCCCAATTTTCTTCATTGCCTTATCAAAACGCTGGCGGTCTTCTGCCTTATCAATGGCATCGGCAGTGGCACCGATCATTGCTACGCCAAATTCAGCCAGTACGCCCTGACGCTCCAGCTCCAGCGCACAGTTCAGTGCAGTCTGGCCCCCCATGGTGGGCAGCACCGCATCCGGGCGCTCTTTTTCGATAATCTTACGCACCACTTGCCAGTGGATAGGCTCAATATAGGTGGCATCGGCCATCTCCGGGTCGGTCATGATGGTGGCCGGGTTGGAGTTAACCAGAATGACGCGATAGCCCTCTTCACGCAGCGCTTTACACGCCTGCGCACCAGAGTAGTCAAATTCGCAGGCCTGGCCGATAACGATCGGGCCAGCGCCAAGGATCAGGACACTTTTTATGTCTGTACGTTTTGGCATTTTCTCGCTCCTGATTATTTTGCGTTTGAACGGTAGGCGGTGATCAGTTCGATAAAGTGGTCGAACAGCGACGCCGCATCGTGCGGACCTGGACTTGCCTCTGGGTGCCCCTGAAAGCTGAACGCCGCCTTATCAGTACGGTGGATACCTTGCACCGTATGGTCAAACAAGGAGGTATGCGTCACGCGCAGATTTGCAGGTAAATTACGGTCATCGACGGCAAAACCGTGGTTTTGTGCGGTGATCATCACCGTATTATTATCCAGGTCTTTTACCGGATGATTACCACCGTGATGGCCGAGCTTCATCTTGACCGTTTTTGCTCCGCTGGCGAGTGCCAGCAGCTGATGCCCCAGACAAATACCAAACACGGGAACGTCAGTTTCCAACAATTTCTGGATAGCCGTGATGGCATAATCACAGGGTTCCGGGTCTCCCGGACCGTTTGAAAGAAATACGCCGTCCGGATTGAGCTTGAAGACTTCTTCTGCCGGGGTTTGCGCAGGAACAACCGTCAGTCGGCAGCCACGGTCCACCAGCATACGCAGGATGTTACGCTTAACGCCGTAGTCGTAAGCTACCACATGAAAAGACTGCCCGTCTTCATTTTTAGGGGCAGGCAGGCCTTCCAGCTGCCAGCTGCCCTGCAACCAGCTATAGGTTTCGCTGGTGGTCACTTCTTTTGCCAGATCCATCCCTTTAAGGCCAGGAAATGCCTGTGCCTGCTGCAGTGCAAGCGCCGCATTCGGGGCATCTCCGGCAATAATGCAGCCGTTCTGTGCGCCTTTCTCGCGCAGCAAACGCGTGAGTTTACGGGTATCAATATCAGCAATAGCAACGATGTTGTGGCGTTCCAGATAAGCAGACAGCCCTTCTTCACTGCGGAAGTTGCTGGTTATCAGCGGCAGGTCACGAATAATCAGCCCTTGTGCATGGACCTGAGAGGATTCTTGATCTACGGAATTGGTGCCGACATTGCCGATATGGGGATAAGTGAGGGTGACAATCTGGCGGGAATAGGAAGGGTCTGTGAGGATTTCTTGATAACCGGTCATTGACGTGTTGAAAACCACTTCCCCCACTGCCGAACCTAAAGCCCCAATGGCTCGACCGTGGAATTGGGTTCCGTCTTCCAGAACCAAGAGCGCTGACTTTATCAAAACTTCCTCCGGTGAATAAACAGTCACAATATGTGCACATTAATTCAAACTGAAGCCGTGAATCAATGTAAAAACCGCCTGACCGCTCGATTTTGGCAAATTGTGCGCATTCTAATGATCGCCCTTGTACTTGTCCAGTCTGAGCCCGTTTTTTTTCTTGTTGTTTTAGCCAGCTGGCAGAAGAATAGGATGATTTACGCCAAAAGGAACAACTATCTGTATCATTCAGGCAGAAAAATGAATTATTTAATAGAAGTAAACGACTACCGCAGGCAGAAAGTGGACCAAATGGTAAAAAAAGTGATAAAAGAGAAGGAAAAAAAGAGATAAACAGCACAAATAGCTATGAGAAAAATAAAAAAACAAAATAATAACTTAATTAAAAAGGGCAATAAATTATCACCCTTAAATCATGATGTTAGCATAGAAAAATAAACGTGAAAAAATCAAATATCATCAAGATTAAGCACATTTTTCATATTATAAAGACCATTTTTACGACCACTAACCCACTCTGCTGCCTTAACCGCCCCTTTTGCAAAGGTCATGCGACTTGAAGCCTTATGGGTAATCTCAACGCATTCACCAACATCCACAAACATTGCAGTATGCTCTCCGACGATATCTCCGGCACGAACAGTGGCAAAGCCAATGGTTTCCGCTTTGCGCTCCCCGGTGTGGCCCTCACGAGTCCACACGGCATGTTCATCCAGATTCCAGTTCATTGCATCCGCAATTGATTCACCCATCGCCAGTGCAGTACCAGATGGAGCATCTACCTTATGTCGATGATGCGCTTCGATAATCTCGATATCAGCGTAACTGCCCATCACTTTGGCTGTTTTTTCCAATAGTTTCAGCACCAGGTTAACGCCGACACTGAAATTAGCCGCAAACACGATACCGATTTCTTCAGAAGCCGCGCTAATTGCTGCTTTGCCTGACTCATCAAAGCCAGTGGTACCAATGACGATCCCTTTGTGGTATGCCCGGCAAAATGCCAGGTACTCCAGCGTGCCCTCTGGACGCGTAAAATCAATCAGTACATCAAAGTTGTCTTTTACCGCAGCAAGATCGCTACTGACCTTAATATTGAGTGGGCCAGTTCCTGCCAGTTCTCCCGCATCCACTCCCGTGAGCGAGGAGCCTTCTCTAACCAGTGCCGCACCGAGGCAAACCCGTTCAGCTTCATGGGTAGCCTGGATTAGCTGGCGGCCCATACGCCCCGACGCGCCTACGATAGCAAGGCGAATCTGTGCATCATTCATAGTGCATCCCTTAAGTCTGTGCATGCAAAGCGGGTCAGATTAACCCGCGGTTAAACACAACACCACTAATAAAAATTCGTGATAAGAATCTTATGACAGACGCGACGAATTATCAGTAAAACAAATTTAATGTGGGAATTTACTGACAGATGAAATAGTGGTGTCAGGGATGGCACTCTCATTTCCGTTAATGGTGGTGCAGGCTGTCACATCGACTTACTTCCCGATGCGACACTATTTCGACATTTCGTTTCAGCATGGCCACGTTGGATAACGTTGTTAAGGTACTTCGTCTGCCGGTGCGTTAAGCCAGGTTTAACCCTGGCTTTTGTGTACGTCTGACCCCATGCATGTTGGCCTGTTCGGGAAATAGCGCAGGATTGGTAACGTCGCAGGATGTTTGAAATTTTTTCCCATTCACCCACTGTACGTCTTTTCTGTTACCGTCAGAGGAGAGAAAAACCGATACCGGGAGAGGGTTTATTTGCAATACCCATACATCGCCCACAGAATACTGTCACCCTTTAAATGCGTTTATTATCAGCGCCGCTGCTGAACATTATCGCAAGTTTATCAGTGCAATAACTTTTGCAGCAGCGCCTTAAAAAGGCCAGAAGGACACAATGCATTCGGGCATTTTCGTTCTGTCCTTCTTAAAACCGTTATTCAGATGTAGAATTAAGCAGGTTTAGTATCGGCGCAACGGAGAAGAATGAGCCACAGACCACAATCACATCATCCGGTTCGGCTTCCTGTTTAGCGGCTTCCCAGCCCGCTAAAACGTCGGGGAACGTATGCGCCTGCGGTAAATATTGTGCCACATCGTCCGGCTGAGAACTTCTCGACCCAGCCTGAACGCCGCAGCAATACCAACTATCAGACAATCCGCTTAAATGACCCACAGTCGTCTTGATGTCTTTATTGTTCAGCATACCGATGACAAACCGATATCGACCTCTTATTGGGAATTTACTCAGTCTTTCCGCCAAATAAGCTGAGGCATGCGGATTATGCGCAACGTCCAAAATAACCGTTGGATTATTTACTTTGATTTGGAAACGACCTGGTAAGTTGGCGTTAAGAATAACCTCATTCAGTGCGTCAGGCGTAAATTTCAAGCCGCTAACATGCAAGGCAGCAATCGCCGTTGCTACATTATCCAACGGCATTTTGGGAATATCTAAATGGACAAATTCACAGTCGGCGTCGCGAAATGCCCAATGATTATCTCGCACGTCGACATGCCAATGATTCTCACGCTGATGAATGACCGCACCTATTTCCTGCGCATAAGTCAACAACGATACCGGAGCCGTGGCCTGGCCAATGACCGCCGGTTTACCCGAGCGGAAGATACCGGCCTTAATCTCGCCAATTGCTTCTGTGTTTTTACCCAGCCAATCTTCGTGGTCCAGAGCGACGTTGGTAATCACCGAAACGTTTGGCTCAATAATATTAGTCGCATCATCACGCCCACCCATTCCAACTTCGATAATAGCAATATCAACCCGTGCCTGCTTCAGCAGCCAGAATGCGCCCAGCGTATTAAATTCAAAAGGCGTCAAAGTAGAATCCTGACGCGCCTTATTAATAGCAACGAACGCGGCAATGTGGTCAGCATCGGCCAGTTCATTGCCCTGGATGCGCACGGTTTCGGTGTAATTAATCATGTGCGGGGAACTAAAAACACCAACTTTATGCCCGGAGAGTTGCAGTATTTTTTCAAGTGTATGGCAGGTCGTGCCTTTGCCATTGGTCCCCCCCACCAAAAAAATAAACGGGGCGGGTTTTAATATATCGAGTGTCTTCGCCACTGCCCTAATTCTGTCAAGGCTCATATCGATAACCTGGGAATGGAGGCTATCAATATAAGAAAGCCACTCATGTAAACCGGAGTTTTCACTCATGCCTATGTTCCTCTAATCTAAACATTTAATTACAGCGGCAAGAACAAAAAGCTTATACATGAGCCGTTTAAACCTAACAATACCGATGAAATATTTTTCACTTTAAAAAAATACGCCTGTAGATTCCTGAATTGAGTATTTCTCCCTGGTACTATACCGCATCTGAGACTGATATATGGTCGCCAGCTCTGGTTGTGTCTAATATTGTTCTTTGATGCAGGGCATGATGCAGACGATTCCGCGCTTGCCTGCATTGCGCTTTTTCAATAACACGCTGTTCTGCCAGCGAATGTCCCTTTCAATACCTTTTTGCTGTTTGCCACGTTGATATGCTTATTTTGGAATTATTCCCAACAGCTTTTTATCCTGAAATCGTTACACACGTCTGTCTTCCCATCGATATTATCGTACCCTGTGTCTCCGGCTGTCTGCTCCTGCGTAACGCTGAGGAGAAGATTGTCGGTTAATTATTCCATACTTCACCACCGGGTTATCCGCATGCTGCCACTCCTCGATAAGGCTTCTTACTGTGATAAATCCTGTATGACACGCCGCTGACTAACCAAAGAAAAATGCTTCAGAACCAGAGTAAGATGAAAAAACGTGAATCACCGCGGTGAATGTCGGGAAAAACCTTTCCTGCTAATTTTTGATTAAATCAAAATAATAAGGAAGAAACAGACTCAATCCACCGACAAAAAATCGAGAATCAAGTGTTCGCCTCTCTATTAAGAGTCTGTCCCAAAAGGCGTTATCGTATAATGCATACCGGTCATATCTGAGGGCAAAGTATGGCAGGCGGTAAAGGGCAGATTAGCGATGAACTCCGGGACCCCGGAACACAAAACCCGCCATCCTCCGGGTACGCGCCGAAAACGTGTTGATAATCGGGCCGCAATGAACGCCATTTTCTTCGTCCCCAGCACAGCCTGTCAGTGGAATGCACTCAATGCCACAGGGATAGGTTCATCAGCTTCTGCGCCCCGGCGCTTCCGGGAACGGAGAGACGCAGGTGTCTTCGGGCGTTTCTGGCAGAACGGATTACTGGCCTGTGGACACCCCGGACTGCTCATGGATGGCGGTATGACAACATCACCGCTGCCCGGGACAAAAAAACAGGACGCAACCCCACGGACACAGGGAAACAGGGCGTAAAGCCCAGTCTGATGACAGATACCGGGGGCTTCCTCTGTCACGGGTCGCAGCAGCAGCAAACAGGCATGACATCAAACTGGTGGCGGACACACCCGGTGCTCTTCAGACGGGACGTCCGGGGCAAAAACCCGGACGCTGCCCGGACAAAGGCGACGAAGCGCCCGGGCAAAACAGACCGGTTGAGCCGTCGTGACGAGCCTTATATCCCGCCCCGTAAAGAGGAATGAGATGCCAGTAAAACCACGAACTTCAGTGCCCGTCGCCGGGAGGACGCGCAGCCGGATGAACCGGTTTCGCCGGGCCCTGACCCGACGGGAAAAGACATCTGAGAATGACGGGGTCCTGTTGCATTTTTCCTGTGATCTTATTGTCTGGAATAACGTTCTGTTGAGGCAGGTTTTTAGTTTCATCAAGATACCAGACGCAGAACTCAGCGATACATTGTGGAGTGATCAACACTGAGGCCGCATTCAGCAAGCATCTCCTGCAGCTCACGATAGCTGATGCCATATTTGCAGTACCAGCATACCGCCCACAGAATAATGTCACGATTGAAATGCCAGCCTTTGAATACGTTTATGGAGAGCATTACTGGTGAAAATGCAGCGCGGTTTATCTGCGCAGCGATCTTTGCAACAGTGCCAGGCAAACTGGGTCAACTTGGCCACGTTCTTCGCCTGGCCAACAGATATCCGAAAAGTGATCCACGCTACCAACACCATCGGGTCGTTAAACGGCATGATCAGGCATGCCATCAAGAAACGCAAAGTGTTCACTACCGACAACGCAGTGAAAAAGGTGGTGTGGCTGGCGTACGGCAATGAGCAGTTTGTTGTCGGGTTCGGTGACCGCCTGGACGGTCTTTTCTGAGAAAAGGCATTTACACAGAATCCGGTAGAGGTTCAGCCACAATTTCTTCAGTATCAGTATTGCAAAAACGGGAGTGGCCATAGCGACTCCGAACCCCCTGGGTAGTCACACGCTTTTTCCATTGTAGAACGCATGTGCAGCCGCCTTGCAGGTTTTTTCGTAGAAACGATCCGCATCGTCGGTGGTATATCCGGCACCGACAAAACATCCACGAGCCACCTCTTGCAAACTATGCCGGATACCGGAAGCGTCGGCATAAACAGAATAGATGCTTCCGATCAGCGCTATCACATCTGATTCCGACATCCTCTTTTCACCGCTCATCAGACGGGCGTGATTGATACAGGCTGCTGCATTGGCACACGTAAAAGAATCGCCAAAACCGGAACTGTCTTCGAAACCATTGAACTTCTCGTTGACTTTGAAGTGCGCCAGCGGCATGTTCTCAATATTTTTTGAATTGATCATAGGGTTCAGGTCTTCCAGTGCTTTCGGATTATTTTTCAGTCTTCACTGATGAAAGCGTGTTTCGAGTTTACTCAAGGCTGGACCCATTATGCTGGTATTTCTGGTTAAGAGACTTTTATCAGGATCCTCGAACATCAGACTTTGGTCCAATTTCAGGGCTTCTTCAGAAGAAAGCAGACCATGTTTACTGAGCATTTGCATGATGACTTTTTCTGCATGTCCCCAATACCGATCGTCGGCATATACCTGACGCAGGTTCAGTATAGCTTTACCCGCGATTAGCTGCGCTTGCTCATCAAGAGTGGTGCTTCCTGCCAACCTGGCCTCAAGCTCATTAACGCATTGCCGTGGAGTCAAACCTTTTTCGTTGCAGGCCTTTTGGAAATCGGCATAGCACTTTAGCACAAACGGATGCGTAATGGAGCGAGAAGCGTAGCCGGTAGAACCGCTCTTTTCATTGGGTACGCCGGATAACGAATACTTATTCTTACTATCGTACAAAGGACTCTTGGTCAGATCAGGATCTTTAGGAACAACAGCTGGCTGGTATCTCGCGATATTTTCCGCTTTGATGCGTTCGCCCTTGAGACATGCGAGCGATGTCGCCATTGATTGGTGGGACTGCCCGGTATCGACCATTTTGCTAAGATATATGCGGGTAGCAGACCGATAATCGCTCATTGTTAGAAACTGGTTGCAGCCCACCCGCCGGAGCATAACATTGGGGCGCAAGTCTTGCGCCTGGCGGTGGCTGTCAAACTGCTCATAGCGTTGAATATGCTTTTTAGCCTCATTAGTCGCTTTGTCCAACCTTTCATTACTGGTGAAACCTTGTTTTCCATCGTGCAGCGAAGTGGTGGAAAGGAAGAAATGATTTGTCACCTGGTCGTATGCATAAGCGGTAGCTGCAAGGCCCAGAACGTACTTCATTCGCCGCAAATTCCCATTTGGTATGCCATCGCCGCCTTGTTGCTGGCTATGTGATGTGTTCTCCTTCTGAACTGATGGATAGCTCTCCTGGGTTGATGTCATTGCTTTCGTAGCAGTAGTCAGACTCGAGCCTGCTACGCAAGGTTTTTGACTCTCGGCCGTTTTCATAAGCGCCGGGGTAGAGTTAGTTAACTGAGTGGAAAATCGGATAGTGGGAAACCGCATGACTTCTCCATAAATGCATGACCAGCGAGTAAACTGTTGTTTAAAAGATGTCTGGAACTGTGCTGCTTTGTTTGAGACCTGTAAAAGCAGATAGTAGATCACGACAAAACATTAAGTTTATCTTGAGTGTAACGATGACTCGATCAGTTCCAGGTGTACTTTTTCGGCTGCAAACAGCCGATATTGGTAAACTTAGCTTATAATTTATTAATGGGGAAGTACAGGAAACTCCTCCAAAGGTCGGCATTTTCAGCGTGACATCATCCTGTGGGTGGTTCGCTGGTACTGCAAATATTTGCAACAGTGCCAAATAAATCAAATATGATTTTTAGGATTTTTGCCAGAAATTAACGAATTCTTACGGTCACCATGTTACGTTACCGCAACTCCATTTCTGGGAGATATCCCGGTTTGTTGAGCTGGCTGGTCAGGAATCTGAATCGCTTCCTTTAGGTGCGCCTGACCATGAAAGGTGGCACTGATCCATTTCAGTGATGCCGCAGGTTTACGTGAGATTTGATGTAAAAATCCCATCTTTGCCGGATTATTAACCTGAAGCCTATTTTTTCAGGCGCACCGATCCAGCTCAGGCATCCGGAGCCATCGTTTTTTCGCCATCCCACGCAGCCTTTCCTAAAGCAATTCCGTCGCGTGCACGCCGGTCTGGTGGGCACTTGCAAAGCGAAGTCTGTCCCCGCACAGGATGCATTTGTACGGGGACGTGCCCAGAAAACCCTTCATCAGCACCGCGAACTCTGGCTTCTCTTCTGGCTGATATCTGCAGGGTATCATACGCACCGGGGAGCAGCGTACCTCGCCTGCAGTTGGTCAGAAAGCCGGAGTAACGCACCACCTTAAAATGTCGTGCCGGAACGTGGCTGATATAGCCCCCGATCATCTCTTCCTGACTCAGGGGCCGGAGTTTATGCTTCCGCGTATGGTGAGCAAGGTAGTGGTGAACCACCGCGCCACCGTCGTAGTGTCGCAGGCGTGAAGCCGACATTGGTGGCCGATTCAGTAGCGCCCCAGATATTTCACGCTGTGCCAGGCGACCTTTGTTTTCCTGGTGAAGTGCACCTTCCAGTAGCAACCATACTGTGCCTTCAGGTAACGCCGCCACTGTTCTCTGGCGCGGATATATCCCAGTCCCGGCTGGGTGCCGGGACTGATCCGGTCATAGCTGCCGCGTAGCAGACGGATAACAGTGCTATGCCAGATCTCCTCAGCGGCCTTTTTTTTGAAGAAAAGGCTGCGTCAGATGCCGTGCTTAACGTCAGGACCGCCACGGGTGGCGGAAACGTGGATAAGTGGGTGCTGATTGAGCTGCTGGTCGTAAGTGTGCAGGGCGCAGACGCTGCCCATTTCGATATGCTGCTGTTGACAGCAGAGGAAGCACCATTGATTTTTATCCCTCCCTGCGTCGTAGCAGCAAAGCAGCATACCGGTTTCTGGGAAAAATTTTAACAGCGTGAAAGGCTGGCAAATCCCCCACCGCATCAACACGGACAAAGCGCCAACATACGGCCATGCGCCTGCTCTGCTAAAACGGGAAGGCCAGTGCCGGCCTGACGTTGAACACAGGCAGATAAAATACCGGAACAACCTTATTGAATGTGATCACGGCAAACTGAAACGGATAATCAATGCCTCGCCGGGTTTTAAATCAATGAAGACAGCTTATGCCCTTTTCAGGGGATTGAAGTCATGCGGGCACTGCGTAAAGGACAGTCGGAAAACTTCTGCTTCGGCTATCCCCTGTGCGTGATGCGCCTGGTAAATAAAGCATTTGAAATGTAAGGCCTTTCAGTTATGCCAAAGGCCACATCATCGCGAACTTTGCAACAGTGTCCGCCTACCTGCGTAGTTAAGTTACAGGTGGTTCGCTATCGCCAGTATCAGGGGTAATGACAGCAATGACAGAGGGAATCGGGGGAGGACTTGCTGGTGCCTGTTGCCATCAAATTGGTCGCGTGGTGTGGATAAGGTAAACAGGTTGCGCATGGGAAGTCGCTGGTAGCAGTCCTGACTGGCAGGACTCTGATACAGGATTAGCCGTCCCGAATTGCCCCGGAGGATGCTTAGGCCGGGCCGTCTCTAAAAATCGGCGGGCTGGCGAAAGGTCATGGCTGACTGAAACGCCGGATGAAGGATAGTCAGCGCTTCGGCATGAAGCTGCAGACGCGGAGCCATTGCTCTGGCCTGTTCATGGGCGTAAAAATTGTCCCCAAGAATAGGATGGCCCAGCGCCAGCAGGTGTACCCTGAGCTGATGTGAACGTCCGGTAAGCGGCTTAAGTTGCAGGCGTGCGCTGTTATCAGCGGCATAGTCAAGCACCTGAAATTCCGTCTGGGCGGTTTTGCCCGTTTCAAAACACACTTTTTGTTTTGGTCGGTTTGGCCAGTCACAAATCAGCGGTAAATCAATCAGTCCCTTTTCTTTTGCCGGATGTCCCCAGACTCTCGCCACGTAGGTTTTCTGCGGTTCCCGTTCACGAAACTGACGTTTTAGCTCGCATTCCGCCGCTTTGGTGAGCGCTACCACGATAACGCCGCTGGTTGCCATATCCAGCCTGTGAACGGATTCTGCAGCCGGAAACGCCTGCTGGATGCGGGTCATCACGCTATCGCGGTGCTCTGCCAGACGACCCGGAACGGAGAGCAGGCCGCTGGGCTTGTTGACCACAATAATATGTTGATCCTGGTAAAGAACATGCAGCCAGGGTTCCTGCGGGGGATTGTAGGGTTCCATTTTTTGCCTGCCAGGGGTGGACTGACCACCCCGTGAATATTACTGATGGGTAACCACGATAAGGCGAAGCGCGTCAAGACGCCAGCTGGCCTCGTTTAGCGCGGCGAGAACCTGCTCACGGTTGCTTTCCAGCGCGTCAATTTCATCCTGACGGATATTTGGATTAACGGCGCGCAGCGCTTCCAGCCGGGACAGCTCCGCGCTCAGTTTGTCGTTCGCCTGCTCACGGGCCGCATCAATCAGCTTACGTGCTTCCTCTGCAGCCTGATCTTCCGTCAGTTGCAGGATAGCATGCACATCTTGCTGAACCGCGTTGACCAGCTTACTGCCGGTATGGCGATTCACGGCAGTAAGCTGGCGGTTAAAGTTTTCGAACTCCACCTTTTCAGCCAGGTTGGTGCCTTTTCGATCCACCAGCATCCGCATCGGCGTCGGCGGCAGAAAGCGGGTAAGCTGCAGGTGTTTCGGCGCCTGGGTCTCCACCACGTAAATCTGCTCAACCAGCAGCGTGCCGATCGGCAGCGCTTTGTTCTTCAGCAGCGACAGGGTACAGCTTCCGGTATTACCAGACAGGATCAGATCCAGCCCGTTACGAATGATCGGATGTTCCCAGGTAACATACTGCGCATCTTCGCGCGAAAGCGCCTGGTTACGATCGAAGGTGATGGTGCAGCCATCTTCTGGCAGACCGGGAAAGTCCGGTACCAGCATATGATCGCCCGGCGTGAGAACGATCAGGTTATCACTGCGATCCTCCTGATTAATGCCGATAATATCGAACAGATTCAGCGCAAAGTTAACCAGTTCGATATTATTGTCCTGTGTGGCAATCTGTTCTGCTAGCGCCAGCGCTTTTTCGCCCCCGTTCGAATTGAGCTCCAGCAGGCGATCGCGTCCCTGTTCCAGCTGGCTTTTCAGCGCCTCGTGCTGCTGGCGGCACTCGCTGATAAACAGATCCAGTCCTTCGTTATTGTCTGGCGCAGCCAGATAGACAATCAGCTGCGAATAAGCCTTGTCGTACACCGTACGCCCGGTTGGACAGGTATGTTCAAATGCGTCCAGCCCTTCGTGATACCAGCGGATCAGCACCGCCTGCGCGGTTTTTTCCAGATACGGCACATGGATCTGAATATCGTGCGCCTGACCAATACGATCCAGACGGCCAATGCGCTGCTCCAACAGATCCGGGTTGCCGGGCAGATCGAACATGACCATCTGGCTGGCAAACTGGAAGTTACGTCCTTCTGAACCGATCTCCGAGCAGAGCAGCACCTGTGCGCCATCCTCTTCTGAGGCAAACCACGCGGCTGCACGATCGCGTTCAATAATTGACAGACCTTCGTGGAAAACAGCGGCGCGAATGCCTTCCCGCTCGCGCAGTACCTGTTCCAGCTGCAGCGCGGTATTTGCCTTGGCGCAAATCACCAGTACCTTATGCTGGCGGTGGCTGGTGAGAAAGCCCATCAGCCATTCAACGCGAGGGTCGAAGTTCCACCAGGTGCTGCTGTCGCCTTCAAATTCCTGATAAATTTGCTCGGGATACAGCATGTCGCGCGCGCGCTCATCGGCGCTCTTACGGGCGGCCATAATCCCGGAGACTTTCATGGCGGTTTGATACTGCGTTGGCAGCGGAAGGCGAATCTGGTGCAGTTCACGCTCAGGAAAACCTTTCACGCCGTTACGGGTATTGCGGAACAGTACGCGGCTGGTGCCGTGGCGGTCCATCAGCATGGCGATCAGCTCCTGACGAGCCGCCAGTTTGTTGTCGCCTTCACCATTTGCCACCTGTAACAGTGGTTCAATATCCTGTTCACCCACCAGCTCATTCAGCCCGTTCATCTGCTGCTGGCTGAGCGCATTATCGGCCAGCAGCGAGGAAACGGCATCGGCGATCGGACGGAAATGCTGCTGCTCTTCTACAAAGGCAGCAAAATCATGGAAACGGTTCGGATCGAGCAGGCGCAGACGAGCAAAATGACTGTCCATGCCGAGTTGTTCGGGCGTGGCGGTTAGTAGCAGCACGCCGGGGATTTGCTTTGCCAGCTGCTCTATCACCTGATATTCACGGCTGGGCTGTCCTTCTTCCCAGGCGAGGTGATGGGCTTCATCGACAATCATTAAGTCCCATTCTGCCTCTGCCAGCTTTTCCAGCCGTTGCTTATTGCGCCGTACAAAGTCGAGAGAGCAGATCACCAGCTGTTCGGTATCGAACGCATTATCGCTGTCGAGCTGTGCCTGGCTGTAACGGTCATCATCAAACAGCGCAAAGCGCAGATTGAATCGACGCAGCATTTCCACCAGCCACTGGTGTTGCAGGGTTTCCGGCACAATAATCAGTATGCGTTCGGCCCGGCCTGCCAGCAGCTGCTGGTGAAGAATCATGCCGGCCTCAATGGTTTTACCCAGGCCCACTTCATCGGCCAGCAGTACGCGCGGCGCGTAACGCCGCCCGACATCGTGGGCAATATGTAGCTGGTGAGGGATCAGGCTGGTACGCATCCCGCGCAGGCCACTGGTCGCTAGATGATATTGTTCACTCTGGTATTTGCGCGCACGAAAACGCAGGGCGAAACGATCCATACGATCCAGCTGCCCGGCAAACAGCCTGTCCTGCGGCTTGCTGAACACCAGCTTGCTGTCGAGCATTACTTCTCGCATCAACATGTCAGTTTCATCGGTGTCCAGACGGGTGCCGGTGTAGGTCATCAGGCCGTTGTCGTCATTTACATCGGTCACTTCCATCTGCCAGCCTTCGTGGCTGGTAATAGTATCGCCTGGGTTGAAGATGACACGGGTGATCGGCGAGTCATTCTTCGCATAGAGTCGGTTTTCGCCGGTGGCGGGAAAAAGTAGGGTGACCATGCGTGTATCAATGGCGACGACCGTTCCCAGTCCCAGTTCGCTTTCCGTATCGCTGATCCAGCGTTGACCAAGTGTAAAAGGCATAAATATTCGGCTCGGTTTTCTCAGTTCCTGTCCCATCAGGCTATTTTATTTGCTCGTCTGAAGCCGGACGGCGCGTAAATTCTTACTCAACGCGCCGCCCGTTCTCAAACTGCCTGCAACAATGACGCCTGATGGGACAGGCTCACAGGGATGCGTGCAGGCAAAAGCACTTCAGCCATGCAGCGGTGGCACGGCAAAATAATTCAGTCATTCAGGAAGGGCGCTATGGTACTGGAAGAAACGGGTTTCGTCACCTGTCAAAAAAGCCACAACTGTCCGGTAATCAGTGTAGCAAAATCGTCTGCCATAAATGGCAGAATACCGTCGGCGACCGGCTGAAGCTGTTTAGTCAGATAGTGGTCGTAATCCAGCGGCGTGGTCCGCGCCTCCAGCGGCTCCGGCCCGTTTGTCGCCATGACATAGCGAATTTTTCCGCCGTTTTGGTACTGCAGGGGACGGCCCAGCTTCTGGTTTAGTGCATCGGCGAGACGGGCGGCCCGGACGTGTGGTGGCACGTTGCGCTGATAGTCACTCAGCGGCCGACGTAGTCTTTTACCGTAAACCAGCTGTTGGTCAAGCTCGCCGTCCAGCAATTGCCTGACCGTCTCGCGGATATAGCCCTGATAAGGCTGATTTTTGAAAATCTTCAGGTAGAGGTTTTGCTGAAACTGTTGTGCCAGCGGCGTCCAGTCGGTACGCACGGTTTCCAGCCCTTTAAATACCATGCGCTCGTTGTTACCCTCACGGATCAATCCGGCATAGCGTTTTTTGCTGCCCTGTTCCGCGCCGCGGATGGTGGGCATCAGAAAACGGCAATAGTGGGTTTCATATTCCAGTTCCAGCGCGCTGTCGAGATTGTAGACTTGCCGCAGATGTGTTTGCCACCAGCGGTTAATTTTCTCCACCAGGCGGTGACCGATGTCGTTAGCGGCCTGTTCATCATGCGGCGTTCTTAGCCAGACAAAAGTGGAGTCAGTGTCGCCATAAATCACGTCGTAGCCTTCTGCTTCGACCAGCGCTTTGGTCTGGCGCATGATTTCATGACCGCGCAGGGTGATAGACGAGGCCAGTCGGGGATCGAAAAAGCGGCAGGCGCTGGTGCCGAGCACGCCGTAAAACGCGTTCATAATGATCTTCAGCGCCTGAGAAAGCGGCCTGTTACCCTGTTTCTTTGCCGCCTCGCGCCCCTGCCAGATTTGGCTGACAATCTCCGGCAGACAGTGGCGGGTGCGCGAAAAATAAGCCCCGCGAAAGCCGCTGACCGATGCCTGTTCGTTGGGATGAGAGATGCCCTCAATCAGGCCGACCGGGTCGATCAAAAAGGTGCGAATGATCGAGGGGTAAAGGCTTTTATAGTCCAGTACCAGTACCGAATCATACAGACCGGGACGTGAATCCATCACGTAGCCGCCGGGGCTGGCTTCTGGCGCAACCTGGCCCAGCCCTGGCGCAACATAGCCGACGCGGTGCATTCTGGGCAGATAGAGATGGCTGAACGCCGCAACGGAACCGCCGTGGCGATCAGCCGCCAGGCCGGTCACCGAAGCCCGTTCCAGCAGGAAGGGGATCAGTTCGGTGTGCTGGAAAATACGCGTCACCAGTTCGCAGTCTTTCAGGTTGTAGCGTGCCAGCGCGGGCTTATCTTCGGCAAAGCGCTGATCGATCTCCTGCATTCTGTCCCACGGATTGTCGATGGTTTTGCCTTCGCCCAGCAGCTGACGTGAAACGGCCTCCAGGCTGAATGAGTCGAAATTCCAGAAGGCGGACTTCAGTGCGTCAATGCCATCAACAATCAGCCGCCCGGTAGCCTGAGCAAAGAAGACACCCGGCTTGAAACCGTGCTCACGCCATTCCAGCACCTCATGATTGCGCCCAAGCTGCAGCGGAATGCCGTAACGATCGGCGTGTTTTTGCAGCATTCTCAGGTCAAACTGCACGACATTCCAGCCAATCAGCACGTCGGGATCGTGTTGCTCAAACCATGCGTTAAGTTTTTCCAGCAACTGTGGGCGGCTGGAAACATATTCCAGCGTGAAATCCAGGCCACTCGCGTCGCCATTTTCCGGGCCGAGCATATATACATCGCGCTGGCCGCAGCCTTCCAGCCCGATGCAGTATAGTTCGCCGTGGCGGGTGGTTTCGATATCCAGCGACACCCATTTTAGCGGTGGGCGATAGTCGGGATGGGGCTTCAGGCGAGCGTTGACCAGGCTGTTACCGCTGTGTTCCCCGCTAAACCACACCGGGGAAGTGATGTAGCGTTCCATCAAAAAGCGTTCCGGTGGACGGATATCGGCTTCATACACCATTACACCGTTTTCCCGCAGCAGCTTTTCCAGCCTTTGCAGCTGTCGGTATTGTCGGCAATAGAGAGCGGCCACCGGGCGTTGGTGAAAGTCTTTCAGTTCAAGCGGTACCAGCCGGTAATGATGCTCCTGTTTCAGCAGCGCTTTTGCTTCAGCCAGTGCGGTCTGCGGAATGAACGCCACTGACTCCTGTACTGGTAACGCCAGCCGCTGTGGGCCGGCATCGGTTGCCAGCCACAGCACCACTTCGGTACCGGATGCGGTATCCCGCCAGTGGCGGGTTAACAGAAAGCCTGCGCGCGCGTTATTCACCTGTCGCCCTGATTGTTTTGACCATACCCGATAATAGCATGTTTATTTATGGGTTTTCCCCGATCATGGTGGGAGACTCAGAACGCCATGTTCAGCTTTCCAGAGTGGAACATGGCTCCCTGCCTGAAGCGCTCCGTGTTTCTGTAACCCCGGGATTTGATCCTCAGTAACCGGATCTTGCTGTTCAGCGCTTCAGCATTCCCGTTCGATACCCCATGCCGTGCTGCATTCAGTATTCCGTACAACCTTTTGCGGGTTGTTTTGGCAATATTCTTCATTACGTGAACGTCGCTGTTACTGGCCAGAGCCTCCCACTTGCAGCCAGTCATGACGGCTCTGTTCTCTGTACGGTCGGCTCCAGATATCTTTCGCCAGCTCCTTTAGCGTCCAGCACTGGCTGGTGCCCGTGAAGCCAGGACAGCTTCTCCTGACGCTGCTCCGTCATCCACTTTTCACCGTACTGCCACAGGAAGCGGCTTCCTTTTACCTTACGACGAACATCCCCGGCCACCACAACTGGGGAAGACCCTTATTTATACAGTGCTCATTCATGTTGCTGTGACCGTATTAGGCCGAACGACACTTCTGTACAAAACAGCACTTGACGGATTTTGGACGTCTCTGGACAATTCGTCTTCCTGAAAAGAGCGAGTGGGAAGTATGGAAGCCTGGCTGCAACATCTTATAACTCAATCCGTTGCCTGGTCGCTGCTGGCGGTTGGCCTGATCACTTTTTTTGAATCACTGGCGCTGGTGGGGTTATTGCTGCCGGGTACGGTGCTGATCGCGTCATTTGGCGCGTTGATTGGCAGCGGGCAGGTGAGCCTTTATCCGGCCTGGCTGGCTGGCACTCTGGGTTGCCTGATCGGCGACTGGATTTCTTATTTTATCGGCTGGCAGTTTAAGGGGCCGCTGCACCGATGGTCGTTTATTAAAAAGCACCAG
This sequence comes from Erwinia tracheiphila, assembly GCF_021365465.1. Taxonomy (NCBI): domain Bacteria; kingdom Pseudomonadati; phylum Pseudomonadota; class Gammaproteobacteria; order Enterobacterales; family Erwiniaceae; genus Erwinia; species Erwinia tracheiphila. The sequence goes on along the minus strand of NZ_CP089932.1, from coordinate 4,047,145 downwards.
ACGTTGATGGACAAAACCGAGTACGCGCTGCATCAGCACAGCATGTTCACGATTATCGTCGGTCGTTTTGTCGGACCGACGCGCCCGTTGATTCCGCTGGTGGCCGGGATGCTTGAGCTTCCTGTCAGGAAATTTATCCCGCCGAATATTATCGGCTGCGTACTCTGGCCGCCGTTCTATCTGCTGCCGGGGATTCTGGCCGGTGTGGCTATTGATGTGCCGAAAGATACCAATAGCAGTATGTTTACATGGCTGCTGCTGGCGGTGGCGCTGCTGGTCTGGCTGGGCGGCTGGCTTTGCTGGCGCTGGCTGCGGGTGAAGAAAACATCGAACTGGGCGACGCCTTATCTGCCTGCTTCGCGTCTGCGCTGGCTGGCACCCCTGCTGTTGTCAGCGGCCACCGCGAGTTTTATCGCCATTCAGTTTCATCCGATGATGCCGCTGTTCCGCCAGCTATTATGGACGGTCTTTATCGGACATTAATGCCTGATGCTGCTGCCATCTCTCAGCGGCGGCGTCCCCGACGCGTCTGACCAACCAGGGCCGCTGCGTGGCGTAAAATATGCCGCCCCTTATCCAGGCCGTTTTTATTGGGTGAGTAATCGCTTGCTCGGGATACTCTTTTTACCGCGAACTGATGCGCTACTCGGGAACGTGTCGCCGTTGCGCATGCTGCATCACGCCATAACGCCCGTCTCTAATTTTTGAACCGTTTTTATTGAACGGTAATGCCCAGAACTGCCGCTTCTGCAACCTTTCCCTGCTGCAACAATGTGGTGTCGCCGTCCCAGAATACCCGGCCATCAACAACCAGGATACTGCGTGGCGCAATACGCACCGCGTCTTCAATGCTGTGAGATACCATCAGCAGGGTGATATTTCGCTCTTCACATACCTCGTTGACCAGCAGCAGCATTTCCTGACGCAGCGCCGGATCGAGAGCGGAAAAGGGTTCATCCAGCAACAGTATCGGCTGTTGACGCACCAGACAGCGGGCCAGCGCGGCGCGCTGGCGCTGGCCGCCGGAGAGTTGATCTGGAAAACGCATCAGGTGATCCTGCAGACCAACCCGCCGCACAATAGCCTGCAATGCGGCTTTCTGCTGGTTGTTTAGCCGCAGACCCGGATGCAATCCCAGACCAATATTTTGTTCCACCGTTAAATGTGGAAAGAGGTTGTTTTCCTGAAAGAGCATCGACACCGGGCGCCTTGCAGGCGGCGTGGCCGCGTGCTCCTCGCCGTTGAGCCGCAGGCTTCCACTGTCAGCGGTCAGGAACCCGGCGATCAGGCTTAACAGGGTGCTTTTGCCTGCGCCGCTTGGGCCAAGAATGGCCACTTTTTCCCCTGCCTGTATGTTCAGGGAAAAACGCATTGGCAGATGTTGATACATCCAGATGAGATTATTCAGGGTTAGCATGGCGTTCCGGCAGTTTTTCAATCAGGGTAAACAGTAAAAAACACAGCAGCAGCAGCAGCAGGGCGGTTACTGCACCCTCGGCGCTGCGGTAAGCACCGATCTGTTGATACAGCCAGAACGGCAGCGTGCGAAAGTTTTCATTACCAAACAGTGCCACCACGCCGAAGTCGCCCACCGACAGCACGCAGGCAAACGCCATCGCCTGGGCAATGGGCCGCCTGAGCGCCCGCAGTTCAATCAGCCACAGTCGGTTCCAGCCGCTGACGCCCAGCGACAGGCACAGCAGGTTATAGCGGGCGGCCGTGTCGTACAGGGGATTTTCCAGCACTTTCATCGCATAGGGTACGGCCATCAGCGCATTGGTAAATATCACCATTCCTTCCGTTGAAGGGTGCAGGCCGACGGTATCATTGAACAGCAGAAAAAAGCCGGTCGCTAGCACGATGCCCGGCATGGCGAGGATTAGCAGACCGCTCAGTTCCAGCGTCTGGCCCATCCACCGCCGCTGTTTCAGGCGCAGTTCGCGGCTGGTCCATAGCAGCATCATGGTCAGCACCACCGAGAGCATGCCTGCGCCAAGCGCAACGCGCAGGGAAGTTAATGTTGCCTGCCACAGTGCTGGCTGCCGTAATATGCCGGGCAGGCCCTGGTTGATGCCGTCTGCTGCCACCGCCAGTAGCGGCGGCAGCAGCAAAAGCAGCACGGCGACGACGATCGTCATGTCGGTTATTTTGGCGGCTATGCTGTCTTCGGGATTGCGCCATCCGGTGTCGCTGGCGCTGCCACCGGGGAGCGCCTTATTGAGTCGCTGGCTGAACACCACCAGCCCCAGGCAGCACAGGATTTGCAGCAGTGCCAGCAGCGCGGCGCGGGCGGGGTCGAAATCAAAACTGAGCGACTGGAAAATCGCCAGCTCCAGCGTAGTGGCTTTGGGACCACCGCCGAGTGCCAGTACGGTGGCAAAGCTGGCGAAGCAAAGCATAAAGATCAGTGCGGCGGTGGGCAGGATCTGGCGTCGCAGCCACGGCCATTCCACCAGGCGAAAATGGTGCCAGCCGCGAATGCCAAGCTGGGCTGCCAGCTTGCGTTGTTCATCGGGAATGTGTTCCAGTGCCTGTAATAACAGCCGCGCCGCCAGCGGCAGATTAAAGAATACGTGGGCCAGCAGAATGCCCTGCAGGCCATAGGGGCTGAAGGTGTAATGCACCCCCAGCAGTGAACACAGCGTGGCCAGCCAGCCGCTTCGTCCATAAACGCTGAGAATGCCGAAAATCACCACCAGCACTGGCAGTACCAGCGTCATCGCGCACAGTCGCAGCAGGGTTTCTCTGCCCCAAAAATGACGGCGCCCGAGTGCTCTGGCAAGGGGAATAGCAGGCAGCACGGCCAGCGTGGCAGAGAGCAGCGCCTGAAAGAAGGAAAAACGCAGGACGTGCCACAGGTAGTCATCCTGCCACAGCGTCATAACGTTCGTGACCGGTGCCTGGCACCACAGTGCGCCAAATGCCAGCGCCGCCACGCCAACCAGCAGCGCCGAGGCCACTATGCCTGGCGCTAAGGTGGCTTTACTTAGCGGCTGACGGCGCGTTGCCATGCACTGATCCACTGGCTGCGATGGTTGGCAATGTCCTGCGGGCTGTACTGGAGCGAGGTACCCGGCACGGTCAGGGTATCAAAACCGGCGGGTAGCGGACGTTTTGTTACCGGATACATCCAGTTGCTGGTGGGGATGGTGTCCTGGAAAGCGTTGTCGAGGACAAATTGCATAAATGCCTGGGCAAGCTGCGGCTGCCTGCTGGATTTCAACTGTCCCGCGACCTCAACCTGTAGATAGTGCCCTTCGCTAAAGCTGGCAGCGGCGTACTGGGACTTTTTCTCTTCAATCAGGTGATAAGCGGGAGAGGTGGTATAACTCAGCACCATGTCAGCTTCGCCCTTTAGAAACAGGCCATAGGCCTCGCTCCAGCCTTTGGTGACGGTAACGGTCTTACCGGCCAGTTTCTGCCAGGCCTGAGGCGCGTTATCACCGTAAACTTTTTGCATCCACAACAGCAGTCCAAGGCCTGGCGTACTGGTGCGGGGGTCTTGATAAATGATTTTGAACGGTCTGTCGCTTTCCACCAGCGCTTTCAGGCTCGTTGGTGGATTTTGCAGGCGCGTTTTATCATAGACAAAGGCAAACCAACCGTAATCGTAAGGAACGAAGGTGGTGTTTTTCCAGTCGCCCGGGAGGGTCAGCCTGCTGTTATCGGTATGGCTTTGGGCAAACAATCCCGTTTTTTCTGCCGCATCCAGCAGGTTGTTATCCAGCCCCAGAACCACGTCAGCCTTGCTGTTTTTTCCTTCCAGGCGCAGGCGATTGAGCAGCGCGACACCATCTTCCAGCGCCACGTATTTCAGCTGGCAGTCGCAGCGGGCTTCAAAGGCTTTTTTTATCGCCGGGCCGGGCCCCCAGTCGGCAGAGAATGAATCGTAGGTGTAGACCGTGAGCCGGGGTTTTTCAGCAAAAGCAGGAAGTGAGCACAGAATAAGCAGGGGGAGCACTTTCTTTAACACATTGCGTTCCTTGGAAAAGGGTGAGGACGCATGATCTGAGCGGATAACACTCTCAAATCCCTACGCCGGTATGAGCCGGATCAGGTTCGACGGGTCTTTCTCAGCGCCATTTTCTTCAGCGCACCCCGTTGAGAACGACGCTATTCTAGTGATTTCCCCGCAGCAGGGAAAGCATCATCCTTCAGGCGGTGCAAACCACGCGGATTTAAAGTCGAACCAGCCCAGGGTGTTCATTTTTACGCCGCGCATCGTACGTATGCCTTCCAGTAGTAGCCAGTGATGAAACAGGGGATGCAGCGTGTGAGAGTCAATTATCCGCTTACTCCACTCGGTCAGCGTCAGGTTGTTTTCCCGCCACTTTTGCACGTCGGTTTCCCAGTTGGTTGCCACGCAGTGATGCACCAGCGGGATCTCATACAGCAGCGCAAACAGAGAGAACGCCAGCGGCAGCGTAAAATTGGCGCTGCCCAGCCAGATATCGCTTTCGGCATCGCCACGGTGCCAGGTAGCGTAGTCCACCTGGCGGGTCACCAGCGTGACGCCCCCGGCAGCGAGTAAGGGTTCCAGTGTGTTAGCAATCGCCTGGTACTCGATATGGTCGTCATACCAGGTGAGCGTCAGCGAGGTTAATCCAGCTGGTTTCGTTGAGCGCGTCAGATCCCGCTGGTGATGCCAGCGCGGAAGCAGGCCATAGGCCGGAAACCAGTAACGCTGATAGCCAATATCCGCCTGGTTCAGCAGGGCAACGGGATTGCAAAGGCTGTTCACCCAGCGTCGTACCTGTTCATTACGTCCCCGTTCAGAGCGTTGATCAAACAGCAAGAAGTAGCAGCCTTCTTCCAGCCTGCTCTCTTCTGACTTGTCGCTCAGGCTGTCGCTCTGAAGTCGCACACTGGCGTAAACCAGTTCTTCACTGATTTCCGGTAGCACCCAGATGTTGACTTCATCGATCAGCGCCCGATAGCCGAAATAGTCGTCAAACGCTTCAATGCGCAGCTGACGCTGTTGGTTGCGCACCACCTGATAAGGCCCGGTACCGATCGGCTGACGGGCAAAGTTGGCTATGGACGGCCACTCTTTCGGCAGGATCATGCTGCTAACGCTGCCCAACAGCCAGGGCAGCCAGTGGTCAGGCTGATGCAAATAAATATCCAGGCTCCAGGGAGAAGAGGACGATATCTTATGCAGATTGGCATACAGCGGTTGACTGGTGAGCCGCTCCAGAGTGGCAATCACATCCGCCATTTCCAGTTCGCGCCCATGATGGAAATGAATCGCGGGACGTAAGAAAAAGCGCCAGTGCAGCGGTGTGATTTGTTGCCAGTGATGGGCGATGTCCGCTTCAATTTCCCCATTTTCCTCATTAATGCGGGTCAGCCCGCTGAAGATTTGCCGGGCCAGATGGGTTTCTGATCGCCTGAGCGGGGTGCCCGGCAGCAGGTTGAGCAGCGAGCGATAATAGAGAATACGGAGAATGTGTTTGCCCTGTCGGAAACTGCGCCCGAGGCGTGAAACCAGCATTTGCCGCACCGCATTTTTATCACCGACCAGCTGCACCAGCTGGTCGATACGATCCTGTTCCAGCAGATCTTCTGCGCGCTGTTGTTGCAGCGCCAGTCCGGTATAAAGAAAGTTGAGCTGTGAGCGCTTACTGCGCCCGGCTTCCGCATGCCATTCCAGCCAGCCCTGCTGTTGCATGGCGTTAAGCAGACTGCGCATATGGCGACGTGAACAATTCAGCCTGAGGGCTAAATCATTCAGTGTGGTCTGCTGTGACTGCCCCTCACAGCTCTGCCACAGGCGAATAAACTGCTGTTTCAAACGGGGTGATGACATAAAAGAGGAACTCTCCTGGTAAAGTCGTCTGTTTTTTTTCTCTATATTAGGCGAAGAATAGCCGTCGATGAAAGAGCGGGAGACATTCTGTGAATGGCGCTCCGACATTATTTTTACTTGATCTGAGTATGGTGCGACTTCACCCGCCAGCGTGCTTATGGCCGCTGGCCTTTTTTCATTGGCCCTGTTTTCTTCTGTGCTTCTTGTTTGTTCTGTTTATGCTGTGTACCTTGTCGCGAGCGCCATACCGAAGGATCAGTCATGAAATCGCTTTTATCACGTCGACGTCGAATCAACCCGTTTATGACCGTCTCTTTTATGGTGGGCGTGGCGGGAGCGTTACAGGCGCCGACGCTCAGTCTGTTTCTCACCCGTGAGGTGGCGGTGCGTCCGTTTTGGGTCGGGCTGTTTTATACCGTTAATGCGGTCGCCGGGATTGGGGTCAGCGTGCTGTTGGCAAAGCGTTCGGATAACCGTGGTGACAGGCGCATGCTGATTCTGTTTTGTTGCCTGATGGCGGCGGGAAATGCGCTGCTGTTTGCTTTCAATCGCCATTATCTGACACTGGTTACCGCAGGTGTTCTGCTGTCCGCGCTGGCCAGCGTAGCTATGCCGCAGATTTTCGCGCTGGCGCGTGAGTATGCTGACCGTTCAGCGCGGGAAGTGGTGATGTTCAGTTCAGTTATGCGTGCCCAGCTGTCACTGGCGTGGGTGATTGGGCCGCCGCTCTCCTTTGCGCTTGTGCTGGGCTATGGTTTTACCACGATGTTTGTGGTTGCCGCCGCGCTTTTTATTGTCTGCATTTCATTGATCTGGTTTGCGCTACCCTCGGTCCCTCGCATTGTTCAGTCGGAACAGATTGCCATAACTGAAATCAGCGCCTGGAAGAACCCGGATGTCAGGCTGTTATTTCTCGCCTCTTTGCTGATGTGGACTTGTAATACCATGTATATCATTGATATGCCGATTTATATTAGCAATGTGCTGGGTTTGTCAGAGCGCCTGGCCGGATTACTGATGGGCGTGGCCGCGGGTCTGGAAATCCCCGCGATGCTGCTGGCTGGGCACTACGTGAAACGCGTTGGCAAGCGCAATATGATGCTGGTGGCGCTGATGGCGGGCGTGCTGTTTTACTTCGGGCTGGTGCTGTTTCATTCGCGGCTGGCATTGATGATATTACAACTTTTCAATGCGGTGTTTATCGGTATCGTGGCGGGGATTGGCATGCTGTGGTTTCAGGATTTAATGCCGGGGCGGCCGGGAGCGGCCACAACGCTGTTCACTAACAGCATTTCTACCGGTGTCATTCTGGCAGGTGTGGTTCAGGGCATGCTGACGGAAGCGTTTGGTCATGTTGCAGTGTATTGGGTTGCCTTGCTGCTGGGCATTGTTGCTCTGGCGATTACCGCGAAAGTGAAAAACGTGTAAAGAAGTCGGCAGATTTCGCGCGAGACTGGTTGATAAGTGAATAGTGCAAAGGTTGTTACTGGCGAATAACGGTGTTTCTGATAAGACTTGATGAGGATATGTATTGCGAATAAGGGAGGAAATGGCAATGGAAAAAAGCAGGCTGGTTTACGCATTAATCCCTGGGGCGCTAAACGCGCTGGGACCGCTTTGTACCGATTTCTATCTTTCAGCGCTGCCCGAACTGACTTGTCAGTTCGGGGAATCTACTTCGCCCGGGCAGCTGACGGCTGCACTGGCTGAGTTGGGCGCAGGGTAGTTTGTTTTTGGCCCGCTCAGTGACCACACTGGCAGGTGGAAGCCGTCACTTATTTCGCTGGTGCTGTTTTGTCTGGCGTCGCTGTGGTGTGCATTGACCCATGATATGTCGCAGTTGATTGCTGCTCGCTTCTTTCCGGGGCTGGCGGGGCCGTGCTGTCCCGTGCCATTGCCCGGGGTCTTTACAGCGGCACCGCGCTGACAGGCTTTTTTGCCCTGCTGATGACCATCAACGGAATTGCGCCAGTGATTGCGCCTGTTTTGGGTGGTCTTCAGCTGACCGTGACAGACTGGTGCGGGCTGTTTGTTTCACTGACGGCAGCGGGTGTACTCCTTTTTTTGCTTACGTGGTTCAGGCTGTCGGAAACGCGGGGCTGGCAGAACGTTAGTGACGCCTCGTTGGATTCAGGCAGTGTGTTCCATGACCGTACCTTTATGGTGTTGTGCCTGTTGCAGGGCTTTATGATGGCGGACCTGTTTGCCTGTATTGGCGCGTCATCGTACATTTTTTAGCAGGTGTTCGCGCTTTCGGCCCTGCAATACAGTTAAACCTTTGCGGTGAATGGCCTTGGGCTGGTGGTCTGTTCTTTGCTGTTAGCAAAATGTTCGGCAAAGTGAGGGGAGACGGTGGTGCTGGCCTTTGCCCTGGCTGCCGCCGTGGTATTTGCTTTTCAGCTGCTGCTGCTGGGATTTTTCACAGACTGTCTGCTGTGACGGATTGTTACCCTGCTGTTTTTCACCGTTTCAGTTAATAGCGGTATTTGCACGCTGGCCAGTTCGGTTAGCTATGCAGCGTCAGGCCGCGCATTCCGGGACGGCCTCCGAATGGATAGGCATGCTAATGTTTGCGATGGGCGGCATCAGCGCACCGCTGACCGGGATTGGCAACACCTCAAGCGTGTCAATGAGCGCGGTGCTGATGTACGGATATCTACTGGCGCTGCTTTGTTTTATTGCGGTCAGAAACGCCGTGGCGGCACAGGGTGTCTCGTCGTCGCAGCATTAATGGATAGAGAAAAGCCGCAGGCCACTGCGGCAGAGTCTGTAAGGCTAGCGTAAAAAGGCGGGCTGTTTCTGCTCGTAAGCGCCGATTTGCGCGTCGTGTTGCAGTGTTAGCCCAATATTATCCAGCCCGTTTAGCAGGCAGTGACGGCGAAAGCTGTCAATGGTGAAGCTGTACTGGTTTTGACCTGTGCTGATAAGTTGCTTTTCCAGATCAATCGTAAAACTGATCCCAGGTTCCGCCGCCACCATGCGAAAAAGCGCATCAATCTCTTCTTCACTTAAGGTTACCAGCAGCAGCTGATTATTAAACGAGTTATTGGCGAAGATGTCGGCAAAGCCGCTGCCGATAATCGCCTGAATGCCATAGTCAGTCAGCGCCCAGGGGGCATGCTCACGGGAGGAACCGCAACCAAAGTTTTCCCGGGTCAGCATAATGCTGGCACCGCGAAAAGCGGGTTGATTAAGCACAAAGGCCGGGTTGGGTACCTGACCTTGTGCATCGCTGTAGCGCCAGTCATAGAACAGGTTGCGCCCAAAACCAGTGCGGGTCACCATTTGCAGAAATTGCTTGGGGATAATGGCATCGGTATCGACGTTGGCAGAGTCCATCGGCACCACGATGCCGGTATGCCGGGTAAATTTCTTCGCCATGCTGGCTCCCTAATTTGTCCATGCGGATGGTTCACGGATATCGGCAAAGTGCCCGGCAATGGCGGCGGCGGCGGCCATTGCCGGACTGAGCAAATGGGTGCGTCCACCGCGGCCCTGACGGCCTTCAAAGTTACGATTGCTGGTAGAGGCACAGCGTTCGCCGGGGCTGAGACGGTCATTATTCATCGCAAGGCACATCGAACAGCCCGGCAGACGCCATTCGAAGCCGGCATCAAGGAAGATTTTATCCAGCCCTTCCGCCTCTGCCTGCGCTTTAACCGGGCCTGAACCCGGTACCACGTAGCCCTGAACACCGTCTGCAATTTTACGTCCTTTAATGATTGCTGCTGCTGCCCGCAGATCTTCAATACGTGAATTTGTACAGGAGCCAATAAACACTTTATCGATCCTGATTTCGGTCAACCTGCTGCCGGGTTTCAGGTCCATATAAGCCAGCGCTTTTTCGGCCGACGCGCGTTCTATCGGGTCGTTAAAGGAAGTCGGGTCGGGGATACATTGATCGACGGCAATGACCTGCCCCGGATTGGTTCCCCATGTTACCTGAGGGGCGATCTCTGCAGCGTTAAGGGTGATCACTTTGTCAAAAGGTGCGCCGCTGTCGGATTTCAGCGTGCGCCAGTATGCCACAGCCTGATCCCAGGCATCCCCTTTGGGGGCAAACTGACGGCCTTTGACATACTCGAAGGTGGTGTCGTCAGGCGCCACAAGACCCGCTTTTGCACCCAGTTCAATAGCCATGTTACATAGCGTCATCCGGCTTTCCATACTGAGCTGCTCAATCGCCTTACCACAAAACTCGACTACATGCCCATTACCGCCGCCGCTACCGGTTTTGCCAATGATGGCGAGAGCAATATCTTTGGCGGTAATGCCCGGGGCAATGCTACCAATAACCTCAACCTTCATGGTTTTGGCGCGGGACTGTTTCAGCGTCTGTGTTGCCAGCACATGCTCCACTTCAGACGTACCGATACCAAATGCCAGTGCACCCATGGCACCGTGGGTTGAGGTATGCGAGTCACCACAGACAATGGTCATGCCCGGCAGCGATAAACCCTGCTCAGGTCCGATCACATGGACAATGCCCTGATAAGCATGGTTAAGGTCGTACAAAGTGACACCAAACTCTTTACAGTTGTTGATCAGCAATGACATTTGAATGCGAGCCATTTCGCCACTGGCATTGATGTCACGGGTTTGCGTCGAGACATTGTGATCCATGGTGGCGAAGGTTTTCGATGGCTGGCGCACCGGGCGACCCTGCGCCCGCAGCCCATCAAACGCCTGTGCCGACGTGACTTCATGCACCAGATGGCGGTCAATGTACAGCAGCGGCGTTTCACCTGCCGCTTCATACACCAGGTGGGCATTAAACAGCTTTTCGTATAATGTTTTCATATTCAGGCTTCGCTGGTAAACCGGGCAATGATTGAACCCATTTCTTCTGTGCTGACTGCGCTGTTGCCACCTGCCAAATCGCCGGTGCGGTAACCTTCCGACAGTGCGCGACTGACCGCCTGTTCGATAGCGTCAGCAGCGGCGGCGGCGTCCAGGCTAAAGCGCAGTAATAACGACAGCGACAGGATCTGAGCAATGGGGTTGGCGATATTTTTACCAGCAATATCCGGCGCGGAGCCACCGGCAGGCTCAAACAGGCCAAAGCCCTGTTCGTTGAGGCTGGCAGAAGGCAGCATGCCCATTGAACCGGTGATCATCGCGCATTCATCAGACAGAATATCACCGAACAGGTTGGAGCACAGCATAACGTCGAACTGCGAAGGCGCTTTGATAAGCTGCATGGTGGCGTTATCGATATACATGTGGTGCAGCTCAACGTCCGGGTAGTCTGCGGCCACTTCATTCACGATTTCCCGCCACAGAATTGAGGATTGCAGAACGTTGGCTTTATCGATTGATGTGACTTTTTTGCGGCGTTTACGCGCGGATTCAAAGGCGATATGCGCGATACGCTCAATTTCAAAACGGTGATAAACCTCGGTATCGAATGCGCGCTCATGCTGTCCGCTGCCTTCACGGCCTTTTGGCTGACCAAAATAGATGCCGCCGGTCAGTTCTCTGACCACCAGAATATCAAAGCCCTGTGCAGCGATATCACTGCGCAGTGGGCAGAAATCTTCCAACCCTTGATGCAGGCTGGCCGGGCGCAGATTGCTGAACAGTTTAAAGTGTTTGCGCAATGGCAGCAAGGCACCACGCTCTGGCTGTTGGGTCGGTGGCAGGTGTTCCCATTTCGGACCACCGACTGAACCAAACAGAATGGCATCCGCCTGTTCGCATCCGGCAATGGTAACCTGAGGCAGAGGTTCACCGTGACAATCGATAGCGATGCCACCAACATCATATTCGCTGGTGGTGATGCGCATGGCAAAACGGTGACGCACGGCATCAAGGACCTTGCTGGCCTGCGCCATGACTTCGGGTCCGATGCCATCACCCGGTAACACGGCAATATGATAGGTTCTGGACATGGTTACACTATCTCCTTGTGGTCTTTCGTTTTTGATTTGCGTTGCAGTTCCTGCTCAACCTGGCGGGCGCGCCAGATGTTATTAAGCGCATTGATCATCGCTTTAGCTGAAGATTCAACTATATCCGTTGCCAGCCCGACGCCGTGGAATTTGCGACCGTTGTAATTCACCACGATGTTTACCTGGCCCAGCGCATCTTTGCCGTGGCCTTTTGCCGTGAGGTGGTATTTCACCAGTTCTGTATCAAAATCGGTAATGCGGTTGATCGCCTGATAGACGGCATCGACCGGACCATTGCCCGTTGCCGCTTCTGCTTTCACATCGTCACCACATCCCAGTTTGACCGAAGCGGTTGCCATTACGCTGGAACCAGACTGCACGCTGAAATAATCCAGACGGAAGTGTTCCGGGTCTTCGTTCTGTTTGTTGATAAAGGCCAGTGCTTCCAGATCGTAGTCAAATACCTGGCCTTTTTTATCCGCCAGTTTCAGGAACGCGTCATACAACGTATCCAGACTGTAATCATCTTCTTTATAGCCCATTTCATCCATACGGTGCTTCACCGCAGCACGGCCTGAGCGGGAGGTCAGATTCAGCTGCACCTGGTTCAGGCCGATGGATTCCGGGGTCATGATTTCATAATTCTCACGGTTCTTCAGTACGCCGTCCTGATGGATACCGGAAGAGTGAGCAAAGGCACCGGAACCCACCACGGCTTTGTTCGCCGGGATAGGCATGTTGCAAATCTGGCTGACCGTCTGGCTGGTACGGTAAATTTCCTGGTGATGGACTTGGGTATGGACACCCATCAACTGACTGCGTAGTTTGATCGCCATGATCACTTCTTCCAGCGCACAGTTTCCGGCACGTTCGCCCAGACCGTTGAGCGTACCTTCCACCTGACGTGCACCTGCCTGGACAGCGGCCAGCGCGTTGCCGACCGCCATGCCTAAATCATCGTGAGTATGCACAGAGAGGATGGCTTTATCGATATTGGGTACGCGGTGACGCAGTTGCGCAAAAATGTTGCTGTATTCGCCGGGCAGGGTGTATCCCACGGTGTCGGGTATATTGATAGTGGTGGCGCCAGCGTTGATGGCGGCTTCTACCACGCGGCACAGATCGTCAATTGGCGTGCGCCCGCCATCCTCACAGGAGAATTCCACATCGTCGGTATAGTTGCGTGCACGTTTTATCATTTTTGTCGCACGTTCAATCACTTCCGGTAAGGCGCTTCTTAATTTAGTGGCGATATGCATTGGCGAGGTGGCCAGAAACGTATGAATACGATAGGCCTCTGCCACCTTCAGGGATTCAAAGGCGGCATCAATATCTTTTTCAACACAGCGCGCCAGCGCGCAAACGCGGCTGTTTTTAATCTGACGGGCAATAGTTTGTACCGATTCGAAGTCCCCCGGTGACGAAACGGGGAAACCGACTTCCATGACATCTACGCCCATACGCTCCAGCGCCAGCGCGATTTGCAACTTCTCTTTGACACTCAGGCTTGCCTGTAACGCCTGTTCGCCGTCACGCAGAGTGGTATCGAAAATAATTACTTGTTGGCTCATTAAGTATTCCTTGTCGTGTTTGCTTCGCCGTATTTACGGGCATAAAAAACCCGCGCATTTGCGCGGGTTTTTTGTTTTGCAAGTCTGAATCAGTGATTCATTCCGCCCAAAAGCTTACCGCGCAAGAAAGATGCGTTAGTAGTAGATCTGTAAGGCAGGTGGTACGAATCATTGAATCAGACCTTAAAAATTTAGTGTCCGGTATTGATACTTGAAAGCGTGGACAGATGTCAACTTTCGCTATGGGGATATAATGTTACCGTTAAGAAAAATAATGCTGATGTGGGCGCTGCTAACAGAAGAATGCGTGCTGTTAAACAAAACAGCGCGCAATGAAGAGTATAAACCCGCATTTTTATTATCTGGTTTTGACTGGGAATTGCTAATAATCAATATGTTAATCTGATTTCGTTATCAGGGTTAAGCTGTTGGGATGTTCTGGTATCTGGCGAATTGTTTTATGTGTATGTATTTATGCAGGATATAAATCTGAAAGACAGGCGATATTCACATTGCTGCACTCTTATTATGCTCGACCCGGTTTTGATAACAAAACGATCGCACTGAATTAGCGGGGTCAGACAGTATAAAGCGCTTTTCTTTCGCCGGGAGGTAAGTGTAATTATCGATAAGTCCCCCGTCAGGGCAGTGCCTTGCTATCCTCAGATTGAACGACGCGCCCGGGATGGCGTTTGCCTGCCGGGTTTTCTGCGGTTATGGTACTCGTCATAAAATCAAAATATCGGGGCATATTCCCCCCCCGAGTTTTGGAAAGCATTCCTTGTTAAAATAAAATACGGGTTTTGACCTCATCCTGGCGTCCGTCCTGTTTTCTGAGTAGCAGGGTGTATCTGTCATATAATTCAGTACCTTAAAGTTAAAGCCTGGAGGCAAAAAATGGAGATGTTGTCAGGAGCTGAGATGGTTGTTCGATCGTTGATCGACCAGGGGGTCAAACATGTATTCGGCTACCCCGGCGGTGCCGTGCTCGATATCTATGACGCTTTGCAGACTGTTGGTGGAATTGACCACGTGCTGGTTCGTCATGAGCAGGGTGCAGTGCATATGGCGGACGGCTATTCTCGTTCAACCGGTGAAGTGGGCGTTGTGCTGGTGACTTCAGGGCCTGGTGCTACCAATGCCATTACCGGTATTGCGACGGCTTATATGGATTCCATTCCCATGGTGGTGCTCTCCGGGCAGGTGCCTTCCACGCTCATTGGCTATGACGCATTTCAGGAATGTGACATGGTCGGGATTTCCCGGCCCGTGGTAAAGCACAGCTTTCTGGTGAGGAAAGCGGAAGATGTGCCTGCTGTGATGAAAAAAGCCTTCTGGCTGGCCTCCAGCGGTCGTCCAGGTCCGGTGGTGATCGACCTGCCAAAAGATGTAATGAATCCGACCAACAAGTTCCCTTATATCTGGCCTGAATCGGTCAGCATGCGTTCTTATAACCCAACGACCCGGGGCCATAAAGGGCAGGTTAAACGTGCGCTGCAGACGCTTCTCGCGGCGAAAAAACCGGTAATCTATACGGGAGGTGGGGTGATCAATGCTTCCTGCCATGAAGAACTGCGCCAGATTGCTGAACAGCTGAACCTGCCGGTCACCTGCTCCCTGATGGGGCTGGGTGCTTTTCCGGGATCGCACCGGCAAAGCGTCGGGATGTTAGGGATGCATGGCACGTTTGAAGCCAATATGACCATGCACAACGCCGATGTGATCTTTGCGATTGGTGTGCGCTTTGATGATCGCACAACGAATAATCTTGCAAAATATTGTCCGAATGCCACGGTGTTGCATATTGATATTGACCCGACGTCAATTTCCAAAACGGTATCGGCAGATGTTCCTATTGTCGGAGATGCAAAACAGGTTCTGACTCAGATGCTGGAGCTGTTGGCACAGAGGGAAAAGGAGCAGGATTTCGACAGCCTGCGCGACTGGTGGCAGAGCATTGAACAGTGGCGCGCGCGCGATTGCCTCGCCTATGACAAGAATAGTGAAAAGATTAAGCCGCAGGCAGTGATTGAAAATATCTGCCGTCTGACAAAAGGCGAGGCTTTTGTTACCTCCGATGTCGGCCAGCACCAGATGTTCGCCGCACTTTATTACCAGTTTGACAAGCCGCGTCGCTGGATAAACTCGGGTGGACTCGGCACCATGGGTTTCGGACTGCCTGCAGCACTCGGTGTAAAGCTGGCCCTGCCGGAAGAAACGGTTATTTGTGTGACGGGTGACGGCAGTATTCAGATGAATATTCAGGAGCTTTCCACGGCGTTGCAATACGATCTGCCCGTATTGGTATTAAGCCTCAACAACCGTTTCCTCGGCATGGTCAAGCAGTGGCAGGATATGATCTATTCAGGGCGTCATTCACAGTCGTACATGGAGTCATTGCCGGATTTTGTCCGTCTGGCACAAGCCTATGGACATGTTGGCATTGGTATTAACCATCCGCATGAGCTGGAGCCGAAGCTGACAGAGGCGCTGGCAGCACTGGCCAAAGGGCACCTGGTCTTTGTTGATGTCAATGTGGATAGTTCCGAACATGTATACCCGATGCAGATTCGTGGCGGTGGGATGGACGAGATGTGGTTGAGCAAAACGGAGAGGACTTAATGATGCGTCGTGTTTTATCTGTGCTGCTGGAAAACGAATCCGGCGCATTATCACGTGTAGTCGGTCTGTTTTCTCAGCGTGGCTATAATATTGAAAGCCTGACGGTGGCACCGACAGACGATCCCACTCTTTCGCGGATGACCATTCAGACCGTCGGTGACGAAAAAGTCCTGGAGCAGATTGAAAAACAACTGCACAAACTGGTTGATGTGCTTCGTGTCAGCGAACTGGGCTTGGGGGCTTTTGTTGAGCGTGAAGTTATGCTGGTGAAGGTGCAGGCAACAGGATATGGCCGGGAAGAAGTAAAGCGCAGCGCGGAAATTTTCCGTGGACAGATTGTGGATGTTACGCCATCGCTTTACACGGTTCAGCTGGCTGGAACCAGTGACAAACTGGATGCTTTTCTCAGCACCGTGCGCGAAGTGGCGGAAATCGTTGAAGTTGCCCGTTCCGGCATTGTGGGCGTTTCCAGAGGAGATCGCATAATGCGATAATTCAGATGGGTGATTATCATCATCTTTCGCTAACCCGACGTAATGTCGGGTTTTTTATCCCTGCATGAACACCACCCCCTGTGGAGGTGGTCAGCAATAAGTTGGCTCTGCCAGTCATGCTACTCATGGGAAAATCCGAATCTGTTATCCCCATAACTGCCAGGGATTTAACCATGAGCAGATTCCAGAAAGCATCTCATGTGCTCTGGTGTTGTCAATATCATATCGTATGGACACCCAGGTACCGGTTTCGCATCCTCAGGAACAATGTTGGTAAAGAGGTCTGTAAGCCGATAAGGATCTCAGGTGAGCAGCCCGGGATAGAAGTAGTGGAGCTGAATGTCCAGACAGACCATGTCCCTTTGCGGGTAAAAGTGCCTCCACGGCTTTCGATTTCCCATGTAACAGGCGACTTAAAGGGTAAAACAGCCCTTCGATTGTTCAATAAATTTCCCTGCCTGCGTAAGAACAAGCAGTGGGGGAATGATTTTTGGGCAAGAGGTTATTGTGTCGATACCGTAGGTATAAACGAAGAAATGATAATAAAGTACGTGAAGTATCAGGAAAAACATGAAGTTGAATAGAGCCAGCCTCCACTGAAAGAAGTGTGAAGGGAAGGCTCTCTGAGTCTGGACTTAGTGCGCCCCTGTGGGGCGAAATCAATGGCACCTGCTATGCAGGTGGTTTTTTACTTTTGTCGGCAAACGCCCAGGCATAAACAAAAGCAGTTGCTCGCTTATCTAATCTACGGTTAGATGTGACAAATGAGTTATCCATAGCCATGACGTGGCTATTTTTCGCACTCTCTTCGGTGCTAGCGTGGGGTTATTGTGAAACTGGATGAAATTGCACGCCTTGCCGGTGTATCGCGCACGACCGCCAGCTACGTTATCAATGGCAAAGCAAAGCAGTATCGTGTCAGCGACAAAACCGTCGAAAAGGTGATGGCCGTGGTGCGTGAGTACAACTACTATCCGAACGCGGTTGCGGCGGGATTGCGTGCAGGACGGACGCGCTCCATCGGACTGGTTATTCCTGATTTGGAAAACACCAGTTACACCCGAATTGCAAATTACCTTGAGCGCCAGGCTCGTCAGCGTGGCTATCAGCTGCTGATTGCCTGCTCAGAAGATCAGCCCGATAACGAAATGCGTTGTATTGAGCACCTGCTACAACGTCAGGTTGATGCCATTATTGTGTCGACATCCCTGCCACCCGAGCATCCTTTTTATCAGCGGTGGAAAAGCGATCCGCTGCCGATTATTGCGCTGGACCGTGCGCTGGACCGTGAACATTTTACCAGTGTGGTGGGGTCAGATCAGGATGATGCAGAAATGCTGGCTGCTGAACTCCGTAAGCAGGACGTTGAAACCGTCCTTTTTCTGGGCGCACTGCCCGAGCTGTCTGTCAGTTTCCTGCGTGAAATGGGGTTTCGCCTGGCGTGGAAAGAGGACAAGCGAAACATCGAATTTATCTATGCAAACAGTTTTGAGCGTAGTGCCGCCGCGGCACGGTTTGAAAGCTGGCTGGAAAATAACCCAATGCCGGATGCGTTGTTTACCACCTCTTTTGGATTATTACAGGGGGTAATGGACGTGGCCTTGCGGCGTGAAGGGCGTTTACCAACTGACCTTGCCATCGCCACGTTTGGCGATCATGAGCTGTTAGATTTCCTTGAATGTCCGGTTCTGGCCGTCGGACAACGCCACCGTGATGTCGCCGAGCGGGTGCTGGAGCTGGTATTGGCCAGTCTGGATGAGCCGCGTAAACCCAAACCGGGTTTAACGCGTATTCGTCGTAATCTTTATCGTCGCGGTCGATTAAGTCGTTATGATAGTTAATCTCTTTGTTGAAAGGCAGATAACCGTTCTGCTTTTTTGCTTTTTGTATTTCACGAATATATCTCCGTTAAACCGATCATTTTAAATTGTTAATATTGTTTTTCGTAATGCGTAAATAAAAGTAAATATTAGTGTCATTCCACCCGCGCCATCTGAATTATTCGCTTTGACCGATATGACGCATCGTCACCTTACGCTGCAGCAGAGACATCAAGCCCCGTGCGGTATGGTATTAAGAAATACCTTAAAATGCCCGGTGCAACGTAAATTTGCCTTAAAATCTTTTTGGCAAGTTACTGGTATATTTTTAAACAATGATGAGTTTCCAGAGAAAATTCTGGTGCTATTCATTAGCTTATTTTTAAATATTTGACTAAATCGTATTTTTTAAGCTTTTCCTGCGGTTTTTATCTTAAAGAAATAATCCTGTTCAACGCCTGCTGTAGCTTGACAATCTTTTCCTGCGCTCCGTACACTCCGTTGGTGGGAATTTGTGGTGGAAAGTGGTGAAACAGGGGGCAGAGGGGTGAGACTGGCATGTTCCGTGGAGCAACGTTAGTCAATCTCGACAGCAAAGGTCGGCTTGCTGTGCCTACGCGCTATCGCGAAACGCTGATCGGGGAATCACAGGGGCAAATGGTTTGTACCATTGACCTTCACCAACCATGTCTGCTGCTTTACACACTGCCTGAATGGGAAATTATCGAGCGTAAACTGGCTCGCTTATCCAGCATGAATCCCGCAGAGCGCCGCGTGCAGCGTCTGTTATTGGGGCATGCCAGCGAGTGTCAGATGGATAACGCAGGTCGATTGCTGGTGGCAAATACACTTCGCCAGCATGCCAGCCTGACCAAAGAAGTGATGCTGGTTGGACAGTTCAATAAATTTGAACTGTGGGATGAACAGACCTGGTATCAACAAGTCAGGGAGGATATTAACGCGGAGCAGTCGACTCAGGAACCACTCACTGAGCGCTTGCAGGACTTGTCGCTATAGCTATGCAGGAAAATTTCAAACATACCACCGTGCTGTTGGATGAGGCGGTTAATGCGCTCAACATCAAGCCAGACGGTATCTATATCGATGGCACCTTTGGACGAGGTGGCCATTCGCGTTTAATCCTGGCAAAGCTGGGACAGCAGGGGCGGCTGTTTGCTATTGATCGTGACCCACAAGCAATTGCGGCGGCCGCTGAAATTACCGATCCACGCTTTAACATTATTTATGGCCCCTTCTCTGCGCTGGCTGACTATGTCGAAGCACGCGAACTGACCGGAAAAATTGATGGCATTCTGCTGGATCTGGGTGTTTCCTCCCCGCAGCTGGATGACGCAGGACGCGGTTTTTCATTTATGCGTGACGGACCTTTGGATATGCGCATGGATCCTGGCAGAGGTCTGTCGGCGGCAGAATGGCTGCTGCAGGCAGAAGAGAATGATATTGCGTTTGTGCTTAAAACCTTTGGCGAGGAGCGTTTTGCCAAACGTATTGCTCGCGCCATTGTGCAGCGTAATCGCGAACAGCCTATGACGCGCACAAAGGAGCTGGCGGAGGTGATTTACCACGCCACGCCGATAAAGGACAAATTCAAGCATCCGGCCACCCGCAGCTTCCAGGCGATTCGTATCTGGATTAACAGCGAACTGGAAGAGATAGAGCAGGCTCTGAAAGGCTCGTTGAGTGCACTGGCACCGTCAGGTCGCTTATCTGTCATCAGCTTTCATTCGCTTGAGGATCGTATTGTTAAGCGTTTTATGCGCGAACAAAGTCGTGGTCCACAGGTGCCCGCCGGGCTGCCGGTGACGGAGGCACAACTAAGTCACCTTGGTAGCCGTCATCTTAAGACACTTGGCAAGATGATGCCGGGTGACGTTGAGGTGTCAGACAACCCAAGAGCACGCAGCTCGGTTTTACGCATAGCGGAGAGAACGGCCTCATGATTGGCAACGAGCGCCACAGTCTGCCCGGTGTTATCGCCAGCGATATTTTACGCCATGGCAAAATTCCGGTGATTCTTATAACCGCGGTGTTGGTTTCGGCCGTGCTGGTCGTTACTACCGCCCATAAAACCCGTTTGTTGACGGCGCAACGTGAACAGCTGCTACTGGAGCGTGATGCGCTGGATATTGAATGGCGTAATCTGATTCTGGAAGAGAATGCGCTTGGTGATCACAGCCGTGTGGAAAGAATGGCGACAGAAAAACTGCAAATGCAGCATGTTGATCCTTCTCAGGAAAATATAGTGGTACAGCCATAAGAGCCTGAATGAAAAAAGTTACCGTGAGGTTAAAACGTCCGGCAGATCAGGCCAGCTTTGTCAGCTGGCGTTTTGCGTTGCTTTGCGGTTGCATTTTTCTGGGACTCATTGGATTACTGGTGCGCGTTGCCTGGTTACAGGTAATCAGTCCGGGCAGGCTGGTTCGTGAAGGCGACTTGCGTTCACTGCGAGTGCAGGCGGTGCCAACAGCGCGAGGAATGATTACTGACCGTGCGGGGCGCCCCCTGGCAGTGAGTGTGCCGGTGAATGCCGTCTGGGCCGATCCCAAAGAGCTGCATGACAAAGGCGGGGTCACTCTGGACAGCCGCTGGCAGGCTCTTTCCGATGCGTTATCCATTCCGCTCGATCAGCTTGCGGCACGCGTGAATGCTAATCCCAAAGGCCGCTTTGTTTATCTGGCCCGTCAGGTTAATCCCGCCATTGGCGACTATGTCAAAAAACTCAAGCTTCCGGGAATTAATCTGCGTGAAGAATCTCGTCGCTACTATCCTGCTGGTCAGGTCACTTCCCATCTGATTGGCTTTACCAATATTGACGGACAGGGAATTGAGGGCGTTGAGAAAAGCTTCGATAAATGGCTGACCGGGCAACCCGGTGAGCGAACCGTAAGACGGGACCGCAATGGCCGGGTGATTGAGGATATCTCCTCTGTTGACAGCCGCGCAGCCCATAATCTTGCACTAAGTATCGATGAACGATTGCAGGCACTGGTTTATCGTGAGCTAAACAATGCCGTCGCATTCAACAAAGCCGAATCAGGGACTGCGGTGCTGGTTGATGTCAATACGGGCGAAGTGCTGGCCATGGCGAACAGTCCTGCTTACAACCCAAATAACCTCTCCAGCACGACGAAAGATGTGATGCGTAACCGCGCTATCACGGACATCTTTGAACCCGGTTCAACGGTTAAGCCAATGGTGGTGATGGCCGCACTGGAACGTGGCGTGGTGAAAGAAAACAGCGTGCTGAACACGGTCCCTTATCGGGTCAACGGTCACGAAATTAAAGACGTAGCCCGTTACAATGAATTAACGCTCACCGGAGTTTTGCAAAAATCGAGTAACGTCGGCGTGTCAAGACTGGCGTTAGCGATGCCATCCTCAGCGCTGGTGGATACCTACACACGCTTTGGATTGGGTAAGGCGACCAATTTGGGTCTGGTCGGAGAAAGCAGTGGCTTATATCCTCAAAAACAACGGTGGTCTGACATAGAGAGGGCCACCTTCTCTTTCGGCTATGGGCTAATGGTAACACCGTTACAATTAGCGCGAGTCTACGCAACAATCGGTAGCTATGGTGTCTATCGCCCGTTGTCGATAACCAAAGTTGACCCGCCAGTGGCGGGTCAACGCGTTTTTCCTGAAGACCTTGTACGTACCGTGATGCACATGATGGAGAGCGTTGCACTGCCCGGCGGCGGCGGCGTGAAAGCAGCCATTAAGGGATACCGCATAGCGATAAAAACCGGAACGGCCAAAAAAGTTGGGCCGGACGGTAAATACGTTAATAAATATATCGCTTACACCGCTGGCGTTGCGCCAGTAAGTCGTCCGCGTTTTGCGCTGGTGGTAGTTATTAACGATCCGCAGGCCGGTAAGTATTACGGAGGGGCCGTTTCGGCCCCGGTATTCGGCGCCATTATGGGCGGCGTATTACGCACGATGAACATTGAACCTGATGCGCTACCGTTAACCGTGTCTCAGGATGAAAGCAGTGAGATGGCACAAAACAGAAGTGAGGCATCCAGTGACAGATCGTAACCTGCGCAATTTACTGGCTCCGTGGGTGGCTGACACACCTGAGAGAATGCTGCGCGAGATGATATTGGACAGCCGTCTGGCCGCATCCGGCGACCTGTTTGTGGCGGTAAACGGCCATGCTGTGGATGGACGACGCTTTATTCCACAGGCGATTGCACAGGGAGTGGCGGCGGTGATTGCCGAGGCGGAAGGTGAGGCGCAGGATGGTCATATTGCGGAAGTGCATGGCGTACCGATCATTTATCTTGCCCAGCTTTCCCAGCGTCTTTCCGCTCTTGCCGGGCGTTTTTATCAGCAGCCTGCCGAAAAATTACGTCTGATTGGGGTGACGGGCACTAACGGCAAGACCACCACTACACAGCTGTTAGCACAATGGGTGCAGTTGCTGGGTGAAACGGGGGCGGCAATGGGAACCGTGGGCAATGGCATTTACGGTCATCTGACACCTGCAGAAAATACCACGGGTTCAGCGGTCGATGTTCAGCATATCTTAAGCACGCTGGTTGAACAGGGTGCCACGCTTGCGGCAATGGAAGTGTCTTCTCACGGGCTGGTACAGCATCGCGTGGCGGCGCTGCCGTTTGCCGCAGCGGCTTTTACCAATCTCAGCCGCGATCACCTTGATTACCACGGCGATATGACGCGTTATGAAGCTGCCAAATGGTTGCTGTTTTCTGAGCATCAGGTCGGCCAGGCGATCGTCAACGCTGATGATGAAACCGGTTATCGCTGGCTGGCAAAGCTCCCGGACGCGGTCGCGGTTACCATGGAGAATAACCTTCGGCCCGGCTGTCATAGCCGCTGGCTGAAAGCGACCCATGTGAATTATCACGATAATGGTGCAACAGTTGATTTTGATTCCAGCTGGGGCAAGGGAAACATTGAGAGCCGCTTAATGGGCGCATTTAACGTCAGCAATTTGTTGATTGCTCTTGGCACCTTATTAGCGCTTGGTTACCCGCTGGCGTCTCTGGTTGCCACCGGTCAGCAGCTACAGCCAGTGACGGGCCGTATGGAGGTCTTTGCTGCGTCGGGTAAACCTACCGTGGTTGTCGATTATGCGCATACGCCGGACGCGCTGGAAAAAGCGCTTGCCGCTGCACGTTTGCACTGCACGGGAAAACTGTGGTGTGTGTTTGGCTGCGGGGGCGACCGCGATAAAGGCAAGCGCCCACTGATGGGTGCGGTGGCTGAACAGTTCTCTGACGTGGTGGTGATTACCGATGACAATCCCCGCAGTGAGGATCCTGCGGCCATTGTGGCCGATGTGTTGACCGGGCTGCTTGATGCAGGACTCACCCGTGTGATTCCCGGACGTGCGCAAGCGGTCACTCACGCAGTGATGCAGGCGAAGGAAGGTGACATTGTGCTGGTTGCTGGTAAAGGACATGAAGATTATCAGATCATTGGTAATCGCCGACTGGATTACTCTGATCGACTCACCGTCGCGGGCTTGCTGGGGGTCGTGGCATGATTGCTCTCTCAATGAAAATGCTGGCTGAACTGACCAGCGGACAACTGTTTGGTGGTGATATCACTGTTGCGGAGGTCACAACGGATACCCGCAAAATCAGTGCAGGTTGCCTGTTTATTGCCCTGAAAGGTGAGCGTTTTGATGCCCATGATTTTGTGGCGGATGCCTTTGCATCCGGTGCGACAGCGTTGTTAGTCAGCAAACACTTACCTGTTGCCGTTCCGCAGGTGGTCGTGGCTGATACTCATCGTGCGTTGGGTCAGCTGGCTGGCTGGGTGCGCCAGCAATCAACAGCTCGCGTCGTGGCGCTGACCGGTTCATCCGGCAAAACCTCAGTGAAAGAGATGGCTGCCGCTATCTTACGTGAATGCGGTGAAACGCTTTATACCGCCGGTAACCTCAATAATGACATCGGTGTGCCTCTTACCCTGCTACGCCTGACGGCAGCACATCATTATGCGGTCATTGAGCTGGGTGCCAATCACCAGGGCGAAATTGCCTATACTACCGGACTGACGCGTCCTGAAGCCGCGCTGGTCAATAACCTGGCGGCAGCGCATCTTGAAGGTTTTGGCTCGCTGGCAGGTGTGGCAAAAGCCAAAGGCGAGATTTTTGACGGTTTGCCTGTTAACGGAACGGCGATCCTGAACGCGCAGAGCAACGACTGGCCACACTGGCAGACGAAGTTGGCAGACAAAAAAGTATGGCATTTTTCAGCACAGGCGCAGTCTGGCTGTGATTTTAGTACCAGCGATATCGCGGTGAGCAGCACCGGGACGCAGTTCGTTATGCACACCCCGAAAGGCCATATTCCGGTATATCTACCGCTTCCCGGTTGTCACAATGTGGCTAATGCGCTGGCGGCGGCGGCGTTAGCGATTTCTGTCGGTGCGCCACTCAGCGCTATCCAGCAAGGATTATCTAGGCTCAATCCCGTGCCCGGACGTCTCTTTCCTGTTGAACTCTCGCCAGGCAAGCTGCTGCTGGACGACAGCTATAACGCCAATGTTGGTTCAATGATGGCAGCGGTGCAGGTTCTGGCTGATATGCCAGGTTACAAGGTGATGGTGGTGGGCGATATGGCTGAACTGGGTGATGAGGCTGAAATCTGTCACCGCCAGGTCGGCGACGCTGCACGGTTGGCAGGCGTTGATAAGGTTCTTAGCGTTGGCACCCTGAGCCGGTTGATTGGCGAAGCCAGCGGTGTGGGCGAGCATTTCAGTGATAAACCTGCAATAACAGCTCGCCTCAGGACATTACTGAGTCGGCACGCCACCATCACTTTATTAGTCAAAGGTTCACGTAGTGCCGCCATGGAGCAGGTAGTACAGAGCTTACAGGAGAAACAAACATGTTAGTCTGGCTGGCCGAACAACTGGTCGTTTTATATTCGGGCTTTAACGTCTTTTCATATCTGACGTTCAGGGCCATCGTCAGCCTGCTGACTGCACTATTTATCTCGCTATGGATGGGACCGCGCATGATCGCCCGCCTGCAGGAGATGTCTTTTGGCCAGGTGGTGCGCAACGACGGCCCGGAATCACATTTCAGTAAGCGTGGCACGCCAACGATGGGTGGGGTAATGATCCTGTTTTCCATTACTGTTTCCGTTCTGATGTGGGCGTATCCTTCCAATCCTTATGTCTGGTGCGTGCTCTGTGTGCTGACAGGCTTTGGCATCATTGGCTTTATTGATGATTACCGTAAGGTGGTGCGCAAAGATACCAAGGGGTTGATTGCTCGCTGGAAGTATTTCTGGATGTCGGTTATCTCGCTGGGCGTCGCATTTGCGCTCTATATTGCCGGTAAGGATACGTCTGCCACACAGCTGGTGGTGCCATTCTTTAAAGACATCATGCCGCAACTGGGCCTGTTTTACGTGGTGCTGGCTTATTTCGTGATTGTTGGCACTGGCAATGCGGTGAATCTGACCGATGGTCTGGATGGTCTGGCTATCATGCCGACCGTTTTCGTGGCGGCGGGCTTTGCATTGGTGGCCTGGGTCACGGGGAACGTTAAATTTGCTGAATACCTGCATATTCCTTATCTGCGCCACGCTGGCGAACTGGTGATTGTCTGCGCGGCAATCGTCGGTGCAGGGCTGGGTTTTCTGTGGTTTAACACTTATCCGGCACAGGTTTTTATGGGCGATGTAGGGTCGCTGGCGTTAGGTGGGGCGCTGGGTACCATAGCAGTCCTGCTGCGTCAGGAATTCCTGCTGATCATTATGGGTGGCGTGTTTGTAGTGGAAACCCTGTCAGTCGTCTTGCAGGTTGGATCGTTCAAGCTGCGCGGGCAACGTATTTTCCGAATGGCACCTATTCATCATCACTACGAACTCAAAGGCTGGCCTGAACCCCGCGTGATTGTACGTTTCTGGATTATTTCACTGATGCTGGTGCTGATTGCCCTGGCAACGCTGAAGGTACGTTAACTATGGCTGACTATCAGGGTAAAAAAGTTGTCATTATTGGACTGGGCCTGACCGGGCTGTCCTGTGTCGATTTCTTTTTGACGCGTGGCGTTACGCCCCGCGTGATGGATACCCGTGTCGTGCCTCCAGGACTGAACAAACTGCCTGACAGCGTCGAGTGCTGGTTGGGTTCATTAAACGATAAGTGGCTGCTGGAGTCCGATCTGATCGTCGCCAGTCCAGGGTTGCCACTGGCACACCCGTCGTTAGTGGATGCGGCAGATGCGGGTGTTGAAATTATCGGTGATATCGAATTGTTCTGCCGCGAGGCCCAGGCACCAATTGTGGCGATTACCGGCTCCAATGGTAAAAGCACCGTGACCACGCTGGTGGGTGAAATGGCAAAAGCGGCTGGCTGGCAGATGGGCGTGGGCGGCAATATCGGGTTGCCGGCATTGAGCCTGCTGCAGCACCCTGCGCAGCTCTATGTCCTGGAGCTGTCCAGCTTCCAGCTGGAAACGACACAGAGCTTAAAGGCCGCAGCGTCAACGATCCTGAACGTCACCGAAGATCATATGGATCGCTATCCGCTGGGTATGCAACAATATCGCGCGGCAAAGCTGCGTATCTATGAACAGGCGGCAGTCTGCGTGGTCAATGCTGACGACGCGATGACCATGCCTGTCCGCGGAGCGGATAAACGCTGCGTCAGCTTTGGCGTGGATGTGGGTGACTACCACCTTAATCACCAGCAGGGCAGTACCTGGCTGAGGGTGAACGGAGAGAAGGTGCTAAACACCGATGAGATGACGCTGGTGGGTCAGTATAACTATACCAATGCGCTGGCTGCGCTGGCGCTGGCTGATGCGGTTGGCCTGCCGCGTACCTCCAGCCTGAAAGCGCTGACCACCTTCTCCGGGTTGCCTCACCGTTTTCAGTTAGTTTATGAAAATAATGGCGTGCGCTGGATTAACGATTCTAAAGCAACCAACGTTGGCAGCACCGAAGCAGCCCTGAACGGCTTACAGGTTAAAGGCCTCCTCTGGTTACTGTTGGGAGGGGACGGAAAGTCTGCGGACTTCAGTCCGTTGCGTCACTATGTGCAGTCCGACAACGTACGACTTTACTGCTTTGGGCGCGATGGTGCTGAACTGGCCGAACTGGCTGTGGAAAAAGCGGTACAAACCGCGACGATGGCCGAGGCGATGGTGCGAATTGCTGCAAAAGTGCAGCCTGGCGATATGGTATTGCTTTCGCCGGCCTGTGCCAGCCTGGACCAGTTCAGAAACTTTGAGCAGCGCGGCGATCTGTTTGCTCAACTGGCTAAGGATCTTGGCTGATGTGTGTGTCGGGATTGAGCCTTGTCGGTGGTTTATCTGACCGTCTGAAAGAGTGGGTGATGGGGCCGCGTGAAAGCGACGCCACCTCAATGATTCTTTACGATCGTACCCTGCTGTGGCTGACGCTGGGGCTGGTTATCATCGGTTTTGTGATGGTGACATCGGCATCAATGCCGGTCGGTCAGCGTCTGTCGGATGATCCTTTTTATTTTGCCCGGCGCGATGCGTTTTATATTGCGCTGGCGTTTGGTATTTCGCTGGTGACGTTGCGTATACCAATGGATTTCTGGCAGCGCTACAGCAACATCATGCTGCTTGTGACCATTGTCATGTTGCTAATCGTGCTGATGGTGGGCAGCTCGGTGAATGGCGCATCCCGCTGGATTGCGCTTGGTCCACTGCGCATTCAACCTGCTGAACTCTCCAAGATTTCACTGTTTTGTTACCTCGCCAGTTATCTGGTACGTAAAGTCGATGAGGTGCGCAATAACTTCTGGGGCTTCTGTAAGCCGATGGGCGTGATGGTGGTGTTAGCTGTTTTGCTGCTCGCACAGCCTGACCTTGGCACCGTGGTGGTGCTGTTCGTCACCACGCTGGCGATGTTGTTTCTGGCGGGGGCAAAATTGTGGCAATTTCTGGCGATTATCGGTTCCGGGATCTTTGCCGTTTGCCTGCTGATTGTTGCAGAACCCTATCGTATGCGCCGCGTCACGTCCTTCTGGAATCCGTGGGAAGATCCCTTTGGTAGTGGCTATCAGTTAACTCAGTCGCTGATGGCTTTTGGTCGCGGTGAGTTCTGGGGGCAGGGCTTGGGCAACTCAGTACAAAAACTGGAATACCTTCCTGAAGCACACACCGATTTTATCTTTTCCATTATTGGGGAAGAACTGGGTTATATCGGTGTGGTTTTGGCACTGCTAATGGTATTCTTCGTCGCTTTTCGCGCAATGTCTATTGGACGACGTGCGCTGGAAATCGATCAGCGCTTTTCCGGTTTTCTTGGTTGTTCAATTGGCGTGTGGTTCAGCTTTCAGGCACTGGTAAACGTCGGTGCGGCCGCGGGTGTGCTGCCAACTAAAGGTCTTACGCTGCCATTAATCAGTTACGGTGGTTCAAGCCTGATCATCATGTCCACCGCCATTGTCTTTTTATTGCGCATTGATTACGAAACACGCCTGGCGAAAGCGCAGGCGTTTACGCGAGGTGGCCGATGAAAGGAAAACGACTGTTGATTATGGCGGGCGGAACGGGAGGCCATGTGTTTCCTGGTCTGGCTGTCGCACACCATTTGATGGCACAGGGCTGGCAGATACGCTGGCTTGGTACGGCTGACCGTATGGAATCCAGTCTGGTACCTAAGCATGGTATCGACATTGAGTTTATCCGTATCAGCGGGCTGCGCGGTAAAGGTATCAATGCGCTGGTCGCTGCGCCATGGCGCATCTTTAGCGCCGTGTGTCAGGCCAGAACGATAATCAAACGCTGGCAACCTGACGTGGTGCTGGGTATGGGCGGTTATGTTTCAGGTCCTGGTGGTCTTGCGGCATGGACCTGCGGAATTCCCGTGGTGCTGCATGAACAGAATGGTATTGCCGGGCTGACCAATAAATGGCTGGCTAAGATTGCCAAAAAAGTGATGCAGGCCTTCCCCGGCGCTTTTCCCGATGCGGAAGTGGTGGGAAATCCGGTGAGAACCGATGTGCTGGCGCTCCCGCTGCCTGAAGAGAGACTCGCCGATCGTACCGGTCCCCTTCGGGTATTGGTGATGGGTGGAAGTCAGGGAGCCCGGGTGCTCAACCAGACGATGCCTGAGGTTGCGGCGATTCTGGGTGAGAAAATAACGCTGTGGCATCAGTCTGGAAAGGGTGCTCAGGAAAGTCTCAGCCACGATTATAAGCGGTTAAATCAGTCGGGACATAAGGTCACGGAGTTTATTGACGATATGGCGGCTGCGTACGCCTGGGCTGATGTGGTGGTGTGTCGTTCAGGTGCGCTGACGGTCAGCGAGATTGCTGCAGCCGGGCTGCCAGCGATTTTCGTGCCGTTTCAGCATAAAGATCGTCAACAGTACTGGAACGCGTTGCCGCTTGAGAAAGCGGGTGCCGCGAAAATTTATGAACAGCCACAATTTACTGCGGAAATCGTGGCGGAAACGCTGGCTGGATGGGATCGCCCACTTTTAATGGAAATGGCAAAAAAAGCACGGGCCGTGGCCATTCCGAATGCAACCGAGCGGGTTGCAGCGGAAGTCGTCAGGGCGTCGGTGTAAACAAGGCATGTGGGGTGGATAATACTGCCCCAACAGTAACAGAAGATTGTATTCCAGAACTTTCACTGTTTCAGGAAAGCTTCACCTCAGACCTGCTATTTATCTGAGCTACTGGCCTCTGACCACTACGCAATGTGAAAAATCATGGGATACCGACAGGCAGAAGAGATGAATACACAACAACTGGCAAAACTGCGTTCTATCGTGCCCGAGATGCGTCGCGTCCGGCACATTCACTTTGTTGGCATCGGTGGCGCTGGCATGGGCGGTATTGCCGAAGTGTTGGCCAACGAAGGTTATGAAATTAGCGGTTCTGACCTGGCGCCCAATGCAGTGACGCAACATCTGACAAAACTTGGTGCCACTATCTATTTTAACCATCGCCCGGAAAACGTCAGTGACGCCAGCGTAGTAGTGGTATCGACGGCAGTGTCACAGGATAACCCGGAAATTATTGCCGCTCGCGAAGCGCGTATTCCGGTTATTCGTCGGGCGGAGATGCTGGCGGAACTGATGCGTTTTCGCCACGGTATTGCGGTGGCAGGTACACATGGCAAAACCACCACTACGGCGATGGTATCCAGCATTTATGCGGAAGGGGGCCTCGATCCGACTTTTGTGAATGGTGGCCTGGTGAAAGCCGCAGGTACGCATGCCCGTCTGGGCAGTAGCCGCTACCTGATTGCCGAGGCTGATGAGAGTGATGCTTCATTTTTGCACTTGCAGCCGATGGTAGCGATTGTGACTAACATCGAAGCCGATCACATGGATACTTATCAGGGCGACTTCGAGAATCTGAAACAGACGTTTATCAACTTTTTACATAATCTGCCGTTTTATGGTCGTGCGGTGCTTTGCGTGGATGATGCGGTAATCCGTGAACTGATTCCGCGCGTGGGGCGGCAAATTACCACTTATGGCTTCAGTGACGATGCGGATGTCCGGATTGCCAGCTATGAGCAGCACGGCGCACAAGGGCATTTTACCCTGGAGCGTCACGACAAACCTTTAATGCGGGTAACGCTGAATGCCCCTGGCCGTCATAACGCGCTCAATGCGGCGGCGGCGGTGGCTGTCGCGACGGAAGAGGGCATTGATGATGATGAGATCCTCAGTGCACTTGAAAGCTTTCAGGGAACGGGACGCCGCTTTGATTTCCTGGGTGAATATCCATTGCAGGCGGTGAATGGCGGGGATGGTACCGCGATGTTGGTTGATGATTATGGTCATCATCCAACGGAGGTGGATGCCACGATTAAAGCAGCGCGAGCGGGCTGGCCGGATCGCAAGCTGGTGATGGTTTTTCAGCCCCATCGCTATACCCGCACGCGCGATCTTTATGACGACTTTGCCAATGTGCTTTCCCAGGTGGATGTGCTGCTGCTGCTGGATGTTTATGCAGCGGGTGAAACGCCGATTCCAGGCGCTGACAGCCGTTCACTGTGTCGAAGCGTTCGCGGACGCGGCAAAGTCGATCCGATTCTGGTCTCCGATCATGATGCCGTGTTGGAAATGCTCGCTCCAAAACTCAGTGGCAACGATTTAATCCTGATCCAGGGCGCGGGAAACGTCGGGCGTATCGCCCGCAAGCTGGCCGATCAGAAGTTACAACCGCAGAGTAAAGAAGGGGAGCATCATGGCTGATAAAGTTGCTGTATTGCTGGGTGGCACTTCTGCTGAACGTGAAGTGTCACTGATGTCAGGAAATGCCGTGGCGGCGGGGTTAAAAGAAGCTGGTGTGGATGCACACCAGCTGGATATCCGTGATTATCCTGTCCTGCGTTTGAAAGATGACGGTTTTAATAAAGTATTTATTGCACTGCACGGGCGTGGTGGTGAAGACGGCACGCTTCAGGGCGTGCTGGAGTTTCTGGCCATTCCCTACACCGGTAGCGGCGTGATGGCGTCAGCGATTACCATGGATAAGCTGCGAACCAAATGCCTGTGGCAAGGGGCTGACCTTCCCGTGGCACCTTATGTGGCAATGACCCGACAGGAAAATGACGCGGGATTGAGCGAAGAGGCAAAGGCGGCTATTGCCGCCCTTGGCATGCCGCTGTTCGTTAAGCCCAGTAGTGAAGGTTCCAGCGTCGGTATTTCACGCGTAAATCAGATGGATGCCCTTCAGGCCGCGCTGGATGAGGCGTTTCGCCACGATGATGAAGTGCTGATTGAAGCCTTTCTGAGTGGCCCTGAATATACCGTGGGCGTTATCGGCGACAGCATTTTACCCTCAATTAAAATTCAGGTGGTTTCAGAGTTCTATGACTATGAAGCTAAATACTTTTCTGACGATACTCAATATTTCTGTCCGTCCGGTTTGTCCCGCGAAAAAGAGGCTGAATTAAGCGAGATAGTGATGAAAGCGTGGCGGGCACTCGGCTGTAGCGGCTGGGGGCGGGTGGATGTGATGATGGATGGCGATGGCGAGTTCTATTTGCTGGAGGTCAATACTTCTCCGGGGATGACCAGTCACAGTCTGGTGCCGATGGCAGCAAAACAGGCCGGGATGAGCTTCTCGCAGTTAGTCGCACGCATCCTGGAGTTGGCCGACTGATATGTCTCAGGCGGCGATGAATGCTCGCAACCGGGAAACGCAAAAAAAAGCGAACTCCGGGCGAAGTAACGGCACCCGGCTGGCCGGTATCATTTTTCTGATGATGGTGCTGGGCGTGATGCTGGCAGGTGGGCTGGTCGTCGTGAAGTGGATGAATGATGCTTCCCGTTTGCCTCTGTCGAGGCTGGTAGTGACAGGGCAGCTCCATTACACCACCCATGATGATATTCGTCAGGCCATTCTGTCACTGGGCGCGCCTGGCACGTTTATGTCGCAGAATGTTGATGTTATTCAGCAGCAGATAGAACGTCTGCCGTGGATTCAACAGGTTAGTGTGCGTAAGCAGTGGCCAGACGAATTGAAGATCCACCTGTTTGAATATGTTCCCATCGCGCGATGGAATGATTTGCATATGGTTGATGCGCAAGGAAAGTTATTCACCGTACCGAGCCGTTTTATCGGCAAAGAGGCACTCCCCATGCTGTATGGCCCTGAGGGGAGTGAATCAGAAGTCCTGGACGGTTATCACCAGATGAGCGATGTGCTGGCCGCCAGTAAATTTAAGCTGAAAGCAGCGTCAATGACGGCACGACGCTCGTGGCAGCTGGTCCTGTCAGACGATATTCGTCTGGAACTGGGACGAAATGATGATATGAAACGGCTGCAGCGTTTTATTCAGTTAAACCCAACGCTTCAGCAGCAGGCGCAGGCGCAAAATAAGCGTGTCAGCTATGTTGATTTGCGATACGACGCTGGCGCGGCGGTAGGCTGGTCAATGCCACTCATCCAGAACGCTGATAGTGACAAGCAACAGAATCAGGCACAGGTTAAACGACAATGATCAAGGCGACGGACAGAAAACTGGTAGTTGGGCTCGAAATCGGCACTGCAAAAGTTGCCGCCTTAGTTGGCGAGATTCTGCCCGATGGCATAGTTAATATTATCGGTGTGGGAAGCTGTCCTTCTCGTGGAATGGACAAGGGCGGCGTGAACGATCTGGAATCCGTTGTGAAATGTGTGCAGCGGGCAATCGATCAGGCTGAGTTAATGGCAGATTGCCAGATTTCCTCTGTTTACCTTGCATTATCTGGCAAACACATCAGTTGCCAGAACGAAATAGGGATGGTTCCTATTTCAGAAGAGGAAGTGACCCAGGAAGATGTGGAAAACGTGGTTCACACTGCGAAATCCGTCCGTGTGCGCGATGAGCATCGTATATTGCATGTTATCCCACAGGAATATGCGATTGATTATCAGGAAGGCATCAAGAACCCGGTTGGTTTGTCCGGCGTCAGGATGCAGGCGAAGGTGCATTTGATCACATGCCACAATGATATGGCTAAAAACATTGTGAAGGCAGTTGAACGTTGTGGTCTTAAAGTTGACCAACTTATTTTTGCGGGCCTGGCTTCAAGTTTTGCCGTGCTGACCGAGGATGAACGTGAGCTTGGCGTCTGTGTCGTTGATGTGGGGGGCGGCACGATGGATATTGCTGTCTACACTGGTGGGGCATTACGTCATACCAAGGTGATTCCCTACGCTGGTAATGTCGTTACCAGCGATATTGCTTATGCATTTGGTACACCACCTACGGATGCGGAAGCCATTAAAGTACGCCATGGTTGCGCGCTGGGTTCTATCGTGGGTAAAGATGAAAATGTTGAAGTGCCCAGCGTCGGGGGACGTCCACCCAGAAGCTTACAGCGCCAGACTCTGGCTGAGGTGATTGAACCACGTTATACCGAGCTGCTGAATCTGGTGAATGACGAGATCCTGCAACTGCAGGAACAGCTGCGTCAGCAGGGCGTTAAGCATCATCTGGCGGCAGGGATTGTTCTGACCGGCGGCGCGGCACAAATTGAAGGCCTCGCGGCTTGCGCCCAGCGCGTCTTCCACACTCAGGTGCGGATTGGACAACCATTGAATATTACCGGGCTGACTGACTATGCGCAGGAGCCTTATTACTCAACAGCCGTTGGCTTATTGCATTATGGCAAAGAGTCTCATCTTAACGGTGACGCTGATGTTGAAAAAAGAGTGTCAGTGGGTAACTGGTTTAAACGAATTAACAGCTGGTTAAGAAAAGAGTTTTGATTTTTTAAAGGGGATCATGCCAGATTTTTTGATGATCTCCAGACGACAGGCACATAACGGAGAGAAATTATGTTTGAACCCATGGAATTAACCAATGACGCGGTGATTAAAGTCATCGGCGTCGGCGGCGGCGGCGGTAATGCCGTAGAGCACATGGTGCGCGAGCGCATCGAAGGCGTTGAGTTCTTTGCCGTGAATACGGATGCTCAGGCATTACGTAAGACGGCTGTCGGTCAGACTATTCAGATTGGTAATGGCATAACTAAAGGGCTTGGCGCAGGCGCAAACCCGGAAGTTGGCCGTAACTCTGCGGAAGAAGATCGTGAAGCATTGCGCCAGGCGCTGGAAGGTGCGGATATGGTGTTTATTGCTGCCGGTATGGGTGGTGGTACCGGTACAGGTGCTGCGCCAGTTGTGGCTGAAGTTGCGAAAGATTTAGGTATTCTGACGGTTGCGGTTGTGACCAAGCCGTTTAATTTTGAAGGTAAAAAGCGGATGGCATTCGCTGAACAGGGAATCGCCGAGCTGTCAAGGCACGTTGATTCTCTGATCACTATTCCCAACGACAAGCTGCTAAAAGTGCTGGGCCGTGGCATCTCCTTACTGGACGCATTTGGCGCAGCAAACGACGTGCTTAAAGGGGCGGTTCAGGGTATTGCTGAGCTGATCACTCGTCCGGGCCTGATGAACGTTGACTTTGCTGACGTACGCACCGTGATGTCAGAAATGGGTTACGCGATGATGGGATCTGGCGTGGCGTGTGGCGAAGACCGCGCTGAGGAAGCGGCTGAAATGGCTATTTCTAGCCCGTTACTTGAAGATATCGATCTGTCCGGCGCTCGCGGTGTACTGGTCAACATCACTGCTGGCTTCGATCTGCGTTTAGATGAATTCGAAACGGTAGGGAATACTATTCGTGCGTTTGCTTCTGATAACGCCACAGTAGTCATCGGCACCTCTCTCGACCCTGAAATGAATGACGAACTGCGGGTAACGGTTGTTGCAACAGGGATTGGTATGGACAAACGTCCAGAAATCACGCTGGTAACAAATAAACAGCAGCAAAATCAGCCTGTGATAGATCATCGCTACCAGCAGCACGGCATGGCACCCTTGCCACAGGAGCAGAAACCGGCCGCGAAGGTAGTCAACGATCAGGGCGTGCAATCGAATAAAGAGCCAGATTATCTGGATATTCCAGCCTTCTTGCGCAAGCAGGCTGACTAAGAATTTCCCGAGAATTGGGATTCTCCGCTCTTTGTGCTAAAGTGTTTGCCCGCCAGTGAGATATACTGGCGGTCGTATGAGTAATTTTGCGAGATAATGCGATGATCAAACAACGGACATTAAAACGTATTGTTCAGGCAACTGGCGTGGGTTTGCATACTGGCAAAAAAGTTACCCTGACTCTACGACCTGCGCCGGCTAACACCGGGGTCATCTATCGCCGCACTGACTTAAATCCACCGGTTGATTTCCCTGCTGATGCCAAATCCGTGCGCGACACTATGCTTTGTACCTGTCTGGTCAACGAGCATGATGTGCGTATCTCTACCGTTGAGCACCTTAATGCGGCGCTGGCGGGTCTGGGTATTGATAACATTGTGGTTGAAGTAAACGCGCCTGAAATCCCTATCATGGACGGCAGTGCAGCACCTTTCATCTATCTTCTGATGGATGCCGGTATTGAAGAACTCAATAGCGCGAAAAAATTCGTGCGTATTAAAAAGCCTGTCCGTGTTGAAGATGGAGACAAGTGGGCTGAATTCTTGCCTCACAATGGCTTCACGCTCGATTTCACCATCGACTTCAATCACCCCGCAATTGACGCAAGTTCACAACGTTATAGCATGAACTTCTCTGCTGAATCCTTCGCAAGGCAGATCAGTCGCGCTCGTACGTTTGGCTTTATGCGTGATATTGAAGCTTTGCAATCCCGTGGCCTTTGCCTGGGGGGTAGCTTTGATTGTGCAATCGTCGTAGATGATTATCGTGTGCTGAATGAAGATGGTTTGCGTTTCGAAGACGAATTTGTTCGCCATAAAATGCTTGATGCAATTGGCGATCTGTTTATGTGTGGTCATAACATTATTGGTGCTTTCACTGCTTATAAATCGGGTCATGCGTTGAACAACAAGCTGCTTCAGGCCATTCTGGCCAAACAGGAGGCATGGGAGTGGGCAACCTTTGAAGATGAAGCTGAGTTAGAGCATCAAATCTGGTTCTGGCCTGAATCCGAATCATTTATTACGACTGGTTGAGCTGGTACTCTCTCCGGCCAGTGAAGCCAGTCGTTCAATGATTATCTTCAATCTCTCCGGGCTTTTCTCTGCAATACTTCGCAACATCTCTGCGCTCTGCCCACTTAGTTGCCGCCGTGATGATTGCTTCACACCCTGTTTGCTTCTTTCGTGTATGTTTTCCGGTACTTTTACGGCTAATGATGGATTTATCCTGATGTCGATTGAGGTCAATGATGGTAATATTTGCGTTCGTAAAGCTGACAGTAAGCTGGATTGCTCATAGCGTAAACGCATCATCCAGCTGGCATTAGCGGCTTCGAGCACCAAAATGCCCTGGCGAAAATTCGCCACGCGGCACCAGGGACGTAGCGATACAGGGATAATCCCTTGTACTGCGCGGTTGAGTTTATTCAGTATGATTGCTCGTTGCTGAATGGATTGGAGCATTCCTTTGCCTTCGGTGATCTCGAATAAATTTTCTATTGATTGCGGGCGACCATCGCGCATAGGTGACTCCGGCGGAAAACAGTGAGTGGTATTCTAAATCGTTGGCGACAATTTGGCAGGCGTTATTTTTGGCCGCATCTCCTGTTGGGGATGGTCACGGCGAGTTTTGGGCTGCCTCATGCTGTAAATGGTGACACCGCAGCCCTGTCCGAAAGACCTGCCCGCAGCCTGAATATCAGCTCTGGCGTGAAGGTTGACCGCCTTGCGCTGCGACAGGAAAATGTCCGTTGGCCGAATCTTAATATTGATTACTGGCACCAGCATGCTATCCGTACCGTTATTCGTCACCTTTCTTTTACCTTTACCCCTGCAAGATTGTCTGCTACGAAGCAGTCCTTGCCGCTGGGTGCACACAAGCAGATATTGCTGGATACGCTTAACAGCCTGCTTACTCATGAAATAAAACGTTCAGCGAATGTTCATTCTACCAGGCAATATCGGTTAACGCCTCGTCCCACCTGGCAAATTGGTCTGTGGGTGGCTCGGGTAGAGGGCATTCGTGCCGGGCCAACTTCTCTCATTTAAGTTTTTTCATTCCTGTAATCAAAATTTATTACTTCACCGCTGGTGCGGTGGCTAAGAGAATTAATTGACTATGTTTATCAAATTATTAACCAAAATTTTTGGCAGCAGTAATGATCGTACGCTGAACCGTATGCGCAAAGTTGTTGATCAAATTAATAAAATGGAACCCGACTTTGAGAAACTATCTGACGAGGAATTAAAAGCAAAAACCAGTGAGTTTCGTGCGAGGCTGGAAAAGGGTGAAGTGCTTGAGACACTAATACCAGAAGCCTTTGCCACGGTACGTGAGGCGAGTAAACGCGTGTTTGGCATGCGCCACTTCGATGTCCAGTTACTGGGTGGTATGGTTCTTAATGACCGCTGTATTGCTGAGATGCGTACCGGTGAGGGTAAAACCCTGACGGCAACCTTGCCTGCTTACCTGAATGCGCTGAGTGGCAAAGGGGTTCATGTGGTCACCGTGAACGATTATCTTGCCCAGCGTGATGCGGAAAATAACCGCGCACTGTTCGAGTTTCTTGGTCTTACCATTGGTATTAACCTACCGGGAATGCCAGCTCCGGCTAAACGTGAAGCTTACGCTGCGGACATCACTTACGGAACCAATAACGAATACGGTTTCGATTATCTGCGCGACAACATGGCGTTCAGTCCTGAAGAACGTGTGCAGCGTAAACTGAACTACGCACTGGTGGATGAAGTGGATTCAATTCTGATTGATGAAGCGCGCACGCCGTTAATTATCTCTGGCCCTGCTGAAGACAGTTCCGACCTTTATATTAAAGTTAACAAAATTATCCCAAGCCTTATTCGTCAGGAAAAAGAAGACTCTGACACTTTTCAGGGGGAAGGGCATTTTTCTGTCGATGAAAAATCTCGTCAGGTGCACCTGACCGAACGTGGACTGGTTGCAGTTGAAGGTCTGCTGGTGAGTGAAGGCATTATGGAAGAAGGCGAGTCACTTTATTCGCCTGCCAATATTATGCTGATGCATCATGTGACCGCCGCATTGCGTGCGCATGTGCTCTTCACCCGTGATGTTGATTATATCGTCAAAGACGGTGAAGTGATTATCGTTGATGAGCATACCGGTCGTACCATGCAAGGCCGTCGCTGGTCAGATGGCCTGCATCAGGCTGTTGAAGCGAAAGAGGGTGTGGAAATTCAGAATGAAAACCAGACGCTGGCTTCTATCACTTTCCAGAATTACTTCCGTCTTTATAACAAACTGGCGGGTATGACCGGTACTGCTGATACTGAAGCATTTGAATTCAGTTCAATCTATAAGCTTGAAACCATTGTGGTGCCGACAAATCGTCCAATGGTACGTAAAGATCTGTCCGATCTCGTCTATATGACCGAAAAAGAGAAGATCGACGCGATCATTGAAGACATACGCGAACGTACGGCCAATGACCAACCGGTGTTGGTAGGGACTATTTCAATTGAAAAATCGGAAGTGGTTTCGACAGAACTGACGCGCGCAGGGATTAAACATGCGGTGCTTAACGCTAAATTCCACGCTCGTGAAGCTGATATTGTTGCCCAGGCGGGTCAGCCTTCAGCGGTAACGATTGCCACCAACATGGCGGGGCGCGGGACGGATATTGTTTTGGGTGGTAGCTGGCAAGCAGAAATCGCCGAACTGGATGCTCCCACACAAGAGCAGATTGATGCGATCAAAAATGCATGGAAAATTCGTCACGATGCGGTTCTTGCCTCGGGTGGCCTGCATATTATCGGTACTGAACGCCATGAGTCGCGCCGTATTGATAATCAGCTGCGCGGTCGTTCAGGCCGTCAGGGGGATAGCGGTTCTTCACGTTTTTATCTGTCGATGGAAGATGCGCTGATGCGTATTTTTGCCTCCGATCGTGTTACCAACATGATGCGTAAACTTGGCATGAAGCCGGGCGAGGCCATTGAGCATCCCTGGGTGACTAAGGCAATTGCGAACGCACAGCGTAAGGTTGAAAGCCGTAATTTCGATATTCGTAAGCAGCTGCTGGAATATGACGATGTTGCTAACGATCAGCGTAGGGCAATTTATACCCAACGTAATGAATTACTTGATGTCTCTGATGTGTCAGAAACAATCGCAAGCATTCGTGAAGATGTCTTTAAAACCACCATTGATAGCTATATCCCACCGCAGTCACTTGAAGAAATGTGGGATATTCCTGGATTGCAGGAACGTCTGGATAATGACTTCGACCTGCAGTTGCCAATTACAGAGTGGCTGGATAAAGAGCCGGAGCTGCATGAAGAGACGCTCCGTGAACGCATTATGAAACAGGCAAAAGAGCAGTATCTGCGTAAGGAAGAGATTGTCGGCAACGAGATGATGCGCAGTTTCGAAAAAGGCGTCATGATCCAGACCCTGGACAGCCTGTGGAAAGAGCATCTTGCGGCAATGGACTACCTGCGTCAGGGTATCCACCTGCGTGGTTATGCGCAGAAAGATCCAAAGCAGGAATACAAGCGCGAATCCTTTGCCATGTTCTCTGCGATGTTGGAATCACTGAAGTATGAAGTGATTAGTACGTTGAGCAAAGTTCAGGTCCGCATGCCGGAAGAAGTTGAAGCGATGGAAGAACACCGCCGTGAGGAAGCAGAACGTCTGGCACAGCAGCAGCAGTTGAGCCACGTCGAGACAGATACGGAAGCCGTGATTGCCATGGCTGAACAAAAAGGTGACCGCAAAATAGGCCGAAACGATCTATGCCCCTGCGGTTCTGGCAAAAAATATAAGCAGTGCCACGGTCGTTTAGCGTAACGTTCCTGACATGGAAAAAAGGCTGGGGAGTCCCGGCCTTTTTGCTGCCTGACGGAAAATCAGGTCTTGTGATTGTCCTGAAATGCTGGAATAGTTGCTGAAAAGTGCTTTTCGTTCTGAGAGAGAAAGACAATGAAACATCTGCAGGTGGCCGTGGGTATTATCCGTGATAAACAGCAGAATATCTTTCTGGCAAAGCGCTCTGCTGAATTGCACATGGGCAATATGTGGGAGTTTCCGGGCGGAAAAATTGAACCGGATGAAACGGCTGAACAGGCGCTGAGACGTGAATTGCTGGAAGAGACCGGGATTGAAGTGGTTAATGCCGTTGCTTGGGATACCTCTGAACATAGCGATGCCCAGTTGCGTGTCACGTTGCACTTTTTTATTGTGGAGGAGTGGCGAGGAGAACCCTGGGGTCGCGAAGGACAGCCTCAGAGATGGGTTGCCCAGCGTGAGCTGGTTGCTAACGAGTTTCCGCCTGCCAATATACCTGTTGTTGCCCGGCTATTAGAAGAAGCAAAATAATCTTATCGCTCGCCGCTGAACGGCGGGCTATTCATCGTGTTGAGTAAGATCCTCGCTCCAGTTATCACTCTCTGAAAGCTCCCCCTCACCCGGGATGCGTTTTTCTTCATTCGCCCACTCACCAAGATCAATCAGCTGGCATCGCTTACTGCAAAAGGGCCGCCACGGGCTGAGTTCGTCCCAAATGACTTCTTTTGAGCAGCAGGGGCAATCCACACTCATCACTTCTTCATTCATTGATTAAAACCTTAACAACAGGCAAGTTGAAAATTGAGGTGAGCTGGAACCACACCGCGTTCGCTATCCAGCGGAAGAAAACGGATAGCATAACGGTTTTTGTGACCGGAAACCTGGGGGTACAAAGAATCGCCCAGTGCCAGCTTCAGACGTAACAGATCGGCACCTTCAGCGTTATCCTGAAAGAAGCCGTTAAGACTGGTCTGTAGATGAAATTCTCCAGACTGACGAATCAGGTTAAGGATGAGTTTCAGTGCCTCGCCGACCGGAGCCAGTGCATCCATCCACTGGGCAACCTGAGAATCCCTGATTTCCTGAGCAACGTGCAGCCAGATATGCAATGTGGGAAGGTCAAAGCTACAGCAGCCACCCGGGATACCCAGGCGCTGGCGTACCAGCGCAATCAGGCGATCCTCACGCAGTATCTGGCCAATACGCGGTGCGGCCATCAGGATCACAGCAGATGACTTCAGGCTGTCGCGTAAATTGGCTATCAGATCGATATCAACGCCAGGAACATCAGACCAGGAAAAAAGTTTTTGCTGCTGCTTATCGAGTTCTTTAACAATTTCAGTACGTAGTTCTCCGCGCTCGAATACGTCCAGCAGTTCTGCCACATTGCGAAAAAACGTCAATGCAGTGAGTGAGCCATTAATCTGTCTGCTTTGTTCTAATTGATTGATTAAAAATTCAATTCGCAACCAGGTGCGCATTTTTTCATTCAGGGGGTATTCAAATAAAACGCTGGTATTCATGCGGTTAATCCTGGTTTGTTGCTCTGGAAAGCTGGCGATAATGCTGATCCAGGAGGGAAACTTGTGCGGCTATATCTTCAGATAGCCCGCTGTTATCAATAATGTCATCAGCAACGGCAAGACGCTGTTCGCGCGTTACCTGTGTAGCGAGAATACATTCCGCCTGCTCCCGGCTAATGCGATCGCGGGCGATAGTCCGGGCCAGTTGCGTATCGCGATCGACATCCACAACCAGCACCCGGCTTGCCAGTGGGTGTAAATTATTTTCCACCAGCAGAGGTACAACCCACAGACACCACTCTGATTTTGCCAGGGCAAGCTGTCGGCGAGTTTCTGCATGAATCAACGGATGTAGCAGGGCATTAAGCCAGTCTTTATCCGTTGGACAGGTAAAAATGCGTTGCCTCAACAGTGCACGATTTAACGTGCCATCCTGCTGTAAAACAACGCTGCCAAATTTTGCCGCGATTTCACTTAAGGCCGATCGCCCGGGTCTGACGATCTGGCGTGCGATAACATCCGCGTCAACAACATCGATACCCCGGTCTGCAAAAGCATTCGCGATAGTTGTTTTTCCACTGCCGATACCGCCAGTCAATGCAACAGTATAACGCATAAGCCTCTATATCTTAGGTTTGCTCTGAAGTGCCTTATTTTCACCCGTTGCTGAGTCGAATATCAGCGGACGTAAAATGAGGCATAGATCACATCTATGAATGTTGGATAAATTTGAGCGATTGTAGCGTAAATAAACCCATTTTCGCAGTCTTGCTGCTCTGTTTTTAACGCGTATGATCAGTGTCACTGAAGCTGGAAGTAGCGTACTACCTTAAGATTTGCGCCAACAACAGGAAGTGATTTATGCGTATTGAAGAAGATGTAAAACTGGGTTTTAAAGATGTATTAATCCGCCCGAAGCGGTCAACCCTTCAAAGTCGTTTACAGGTTGAACTGACACGTCAGTTTTCATTTAAACATTCGGGGATGGGATGGTCAGGTGTGCCAATTATTGCTGCGAATATGGATACCGTCGGCACATTTAATATGGCAGAAGCACTGGCCTCATTCGATTTGCTCACTGCCGTTCACAAACATTACTCTGTTGCACAGTGGCAGGTTTTTATCACCCGGGTACCTGAGAGTGTACTCACGCACGTCATGGTTTCTACTGGAACCTCCGATACGGATTTTATT
This sequence comes from Erwinia tracheiphila, assembly GCF_021365465.1. NCBI lineage: Bacteria > Pseudomonadati > Pseudomonadota > Gammaproteobacteria > Enterobacterales > Erwiniaceae > Erwinia > Erwinia tracheiphila. The sequence continues at coordinate 4,003,967 of NZ_CP089932.1, read as the reverse complement.
AATCTACAGAAAATCCTGGCACTTTCGACCGCGCTAAATTTTATCTGTATCGACGTAGCAAATGGTTATTCCGAGCATTTTGTCAGTTTCCTCAGGCGCGTCCGCGAAGCCTTTCCGGGCAAAACAATTTGTGCTGGTAATGTGGTCACGGGAGAAATGGTTGAAGAGCTTATCCTTTCGGGGGCAGATATTGTCAAAGTGGGAATCGGTCCGGGTTCGGTTTGCACCACAAGAGTTAAAACTGGGGTAGGTTACCCGCAACTTTCTGCGGTAATAGAGTGTGCTGATGCTGCACATGGGTTAGGCGGGCAGATTGTCAGTGATGGTGGTTGCTCGGTGCCTGGGGATATAGCAAAAGCATTTGGAGGCGGGGCAGACTTTGTCATGCTGGGTGGTATGCTCGCTGCGCATGATGAGTGTGAAGGACGCATTGTCGAACAAGATGGCGAACAGTTTATGTTGTTTTATGGTATGAGTTCAGAATCAGCCATGAACCGCCATACTGGCGGCGTGGCGGAATACCGTGCAGCAGAAGGCAAAACGGTCAGGCTTGTCCCCCGTGGTTCGGTAAATAATACGGTAAAAGATATTCTGGGTGGGTTACGTTCAGCCTGTACTTATGTTGGAGCTGAACGGCTGAAGGAATTGACCAAACGCACAACGTTTATTCGCGTGTCAGAGCAGGAAAATCAGGTTTTTAACCGTTAGCACCCTTTTTATTTTATCCTGATACCCACTCGATAATTATGCTGTGGGTTTCATCCCAAAGCGCTGCCGAGGTTGAAAACGGGCAGGTACATCGCTACCACCAGGGTAGCGACGATGAGACCAATTACGATCATCATCACAGGTTCCAGCGCTTCAGCCAGATTATCTGCCAGTTCATTTGTGCTGGTTTCATAGCGTTCCGCAAGCCTTGATAACATACTGTCCAGTGAACCTGATTCTTCTCCGACTTTGACTAATTGATAGCAAAGCGGTGTAAAGAGAGTATGATTTTTCATCGCCTTATATAATGGATTGCCTGCCGAGATATGCTGTTGCAGCGCCGCTACAGTTTCCCGCCAGAGCCTCTGGCTCAAGGTTTTTTCCAGTGCCTGTAAACTATCCAACAGGGTAAGACCTGCGTGTTGCGTGAGTGCTAGGGTCATAAATATTCTGCTAAGTTGCCCACCACGAATCAGATCTCCGGCTAAAGGAAGCTTCAATAAAATCTGCTGCTGCCTACGTTGCCAGTTGGGCGATCGGCGATTCTGCCACCGCCAGCTAAGGTAAATGATAAATAAGAATGGCAGGAAGAGTGGGCCGTAATGCTGAATGGCCTCAGATAAAGCGATTACTGCAGCAGTAAAACCCGGGAGTGGGGCATCGAAAGCCTGATATATCGCGACAAATTCGGGTAATACAAACAGCAACATGCCCAGGCTGACCAAAAGCGCTATTGCTAACACAATAAGTGGATAGCGTAATGCCTTGGTCACTTTTTTTTGTAATTGATGCTGTCTTTCCTGCTGGTCAGCCAGTTGCAGGCAACATTCATCCATACGTCCGGTTAGCTCACCAATTTGAATTAGCGCTGGAAAAAGCGGAGGAAAAATAATCGGCCATTCTGTCAGTGCATCAGAAAAGGGGACTCCGTTACTGATACGATGTTGCAGATGGGCAAGCAGGGCCTGCCATCCAGCATTACTGTGCCCTTCACATGTGAGCTGCAAAGCGTCGGAAAGTGACATCCCTGCTTTAAGTAACGTAGCCAGCTGCCGGAAAAAATTAATCTTGTCCTGCCATTGCCAGTCTATGGAACGATACCGACGTCCTGATGTGAGTTTCAGCGAGATCAGGTTAAGCGCTAACAGATTATCCATCGCTTCCTGTCGGTGCTGACAGAAAAATGCACCGTTGAGACGTTGGCCTTCATTGCCAATTGCCTGCCAGTTAAACAGTCGCAGATCTGTCATCCTCTTCTCCCACAACCCGGTTTAGCTCTGCCAGCGTGGTATCACCACGATTGACGCAGTGCAGCCCTCCCACAAATAGCGAGTTTCCGCTTTGTGCCTTTGCCAGTATTGATAGTTTGCCCTGTGATAATCCTGCGGCTATGCCGTTTTGTAAGGGAGCCGTAACAGGAAGTAACTCAAATAAAGCCAGCCGTCCGTAATAGCCTGAGTAGCAACGAGCACAACCCACAGCTCGCCAGTTCCTCACCGTCCCAGGCCACAAGGCTGGTGGAAAATGAGCCAGGGTTTCCGCAGGTTCCCGGCAGTGAGGACAAAGACGGCGAACCAGACGCTGTGAAATGACCAGCTTCAGTGCTGAGGCGAGCAAATAACCAGCGATGCCGATTTGCCTCAACCTTATCAGGGTTTCAATCGTTGAATTCGTATGTAACGTAGACAGGACCAAATGTCCCGTTTGTGCCGCTTTGATGGCAATTTCTGCCGTTTCAGCATCCCGAATCTCGCCAATCATAATAACGTCAGGATCCTGGCGTAAAAGGGCGCGTAGCACACGGTTAAAATCCAGCCCTGTTTTTGGGTGTATCTGAGTTTGATTGACCCCGACAAGGGGGATCTCGATGGGATCCTCAACGCTACACAGATTTCTGCAGGGCTGATTCAAATAGCTTAATCCGCTGTAAAGTGTGAAGGTCTTGCCGCTACCGGTAGGCCCAGTAACCAGTATTAACCCCTGTGGCTGTTCGAGCGCCTGGCGAAATCGTCTGAGCGCCGCCCGTGGCATCCCCAAATTTTCCAGTGAGACAGATTGCGACTCATTCTGCATAAGCCTTACCACGGCTTTTTCCCCGAAGTTTACGGGTAGTGTTGACAGGCGGAATGAAGCTGATTGTCCGTTAAGTGTCAGGGTGAATTGCCCATCCTGCGGCATACGACGTTCAGCGATATCCAGGCTGGCAAGAATTTTTAGCCTGGCGAGAAGAGCCGGTCCGTTATCGCTGCTTAACATGGGTACTGGCCGCAGTATACCATCAACCCGGATACGAATCTGCAAAGTATTGGCTTGAGGTTCAATGTGAATATCTGAAGCGCGCTGCTGGATTGCCAGAAATAGCAGCTGATCAACTCGTTCCGTCACCGTATCATTACTTTCGATGGTTATTCCGGCAGCAGGCACCTTTTGCTGACGAAACTGTTCCAGTTGTGCAGAGGTCCAGTATTCCACATTAATGGTGTTATGTGCCGTAAAGCGCAGCGCTGTCATTACGTTCTGTGGGAGAGGTTCAGCTGCGGCAATCTGTAATCGTTCTGAGGTAAATTCCAGTATTACCGCATGGTTTTGCCGACAAATATTCTCCACTGCCTGTTGTGACGCTAAGGAGATCATGAAGCATCTCCCGCTGTTTCATCGTTAAAGCGAAACATGGCTTCACATGCCTCTTTCAGCGTGGTTTTTGCGCTGGTGCAGCTGCGTTGCCAGGTAAGCATGCCTTCTGATTGATCCCAAACAGTTTTAAGAACGACGGTGAGTCCGCTGAGGCTTTCCTGCCCGGTCAGGGTTACCGTGCCAGCCTGAACGGTAACGGCGGAAACATAACGTGAACCTTTGCCAGCGGGAATGCCGTTGCCTCCGGCCGAACAGTTGCTGGTGCTTCCTTGCTCAATTGTGCAAATCTCTATGGCTGTTTTATAAGGCATGGCTGTCTGAAGCATATCGGTCAGCGCTGCTTTCTGCAGGTAGCTCTGATAAGCGGGAAGCCCGATAGCGCTGAGGATGGCGATGATGGCAATCACGATCATCAGTTCAATCAGGGTAAATCCTTGCTGCATCTTCATGGCATAGCTCCTTGCTGGTAAGAAGCTGGCAAGGTATCGCCGCTGGCCGAACGGTGCCAGCGGGAGGAATCAGTTTATCGGCATGGCGCGAAAAACGTTTTTCTCATTACGAGGACATACAGATTTGATGCAACAGCCATCGCAAAGCGGGGCAGGAAGCAACAGGGTGCAGGGGAAATTAGCGCTGCCGGGCATTTAACGAAAGCGCATTGATAAATCCAGCGCGTGAATATGCTTGGTCAGCGCGCCTACGGAGATGAAATCGACACCAGTTTCAGCATAAAGACGCAATGTCTGGTCGGTGACATTGCCAGAGACTTCCAGCAGCACGCGCCCCGCATTCAAGGTTACGGCCTCACGCATTGCCTCAATGCTGAAATTATCCAGCATAACGATATCGGCACCGGCTTCAATGGCCTGAATCAGCTTATCTGAAGATTCCACTTCCACTTCAACTGGAACGTCAGAATGCTGCCAGTTGGCTTTTTCAAGCGCCTGACGAATCGAACCAGTTGCAAGAATATGGTTTTCTTTAATCAGATAAGCATCATTTAGGCCCAGTCGATGATTGCCGCCGCCGCACAGAACTGCATACTTCAGCGCGGTACGCAAACCCGGCACTGTTTTACGCGTGTCCAGAAGTTGCGTATGGGTGCCTTGCAGTTGCACAACATAGTGACTGACTGTGGTTGCCACACCGGAAAGCGTCTGCACAAAATTGAGTACGGTGCGCTCGGCAGTAAGAATTAGCGCACTGGGTCCTGTTACTTCAAACAGTATTTGCTCAGGCTGAATAATGTCGCCATCATCAACATGCCAGTCAATCTGCGTTTTACAGCCCAGCTGGATGAAGACTTCTTCCACCGACCGTTTGCCGCAGAAAATGCCGGGTTCACGGGTAATTACCACAGCATGTGAGATGGTTCCGGTGGGAAGTAAGCTGGTGGTAAGGTCATTTTCCGCAGCGATTTCGCCCCCAAGATCTTCACGCAGAGCCTGTGCCACGCTGGGTGGAATATCATCTTCAATACGTCCAGGTAATGCATTACAGCGGCTGTCGGGATCGTAGCGGCGGATGGTCATTATTGAACTCCGAAAATCGGATAAAAAGTGAGGTTATGCTAGTCTGTTTATCACCCGCCTGGCAGGCACGGAATTTTCAGGTTTGAGCATGTGTTTGACAATCAATGAATTATGCTACTCTTACGGATATTTCTTAAAGGAGAGCAGAGTATGCAGCTGCAATCAGGTTGGATTTCCGGTGTAAAGCCGGTTCCGTCTCCCTGTTTTAATGAGCGGCCTGAAAACGATGTTTCTCGGCTGCTGGTTATCCATAATATCAGTCTTCTTCCGGGTAAGTTTGGCAGGCCGTGGATAGACGCGCTCTTTATCGGCAAGCTCGATCCTGATGCCGATCCTTACTTTGCTGATATCGCCCACCTGCAGGTTTCAGCACACTGCCTGATTCGTCGCGCTGGTGAAATTATCCAATATGTTCCCTTTCATCTGCGCGTATGCCATGCGGGTGTTTCTGTTATATAACGAACGTGAACCCTGTAATGATTTTTCTATCGGTATCGAGCTGGAAGGGACAGATACGCTGCCCTACACCGATGCTCAGTATCTCCCTGGAGGTGGTCACGCGACTGTTAATCGCCTCGTGGCCACAGATTGCTGAATATATAACCGGACACAGCGATATTACACCGAGCAGAAAGAGCGGCCCTGGCCCGGCATTTGACTGGATACGATTTCTGGCCGCATTGTGTCAGCCCGGCATATAAGGAGCAAACGGCATGACGCTTTTCAGTTTGTTATTGGTTATGGGATGGGAACGACTGTTTAAAATCGGTGAACACTGGTAGTTGGATCATCATCTGAGCGGGTTCTTCATTAAGCGTAAACATTTTTCCCTGATGCGCACCCTGCTTATGTTACTGATTACCATGGCGTGTGTTGCGTTGTGCCAGCTGGCGTTGAGAGGGGTGCTTTTTGGCCTGCCAATGCTGATTTTCTGGATTGCAGTTGGGGTATTGTGTATCGGTGCTGGCTCAACCCGACTGCATTATCACACCTATCTTAAAGCGGTCAGTCATAATGATGTGGTTGCCCATGCCGCGATGGCCGAAGAGCTGGCGTTGATTCACGGCCTGCCATTGGAGTGTGACGAGCGCGAATATTTGCGCGAGCTGCAAAATGCCCTGTTGTGGATTAACTATCGATTTTATCTTGCACCGCTGTTCTGGTTTGTTGTAGGGGGTCGGTTTTTTTAGTTGGCTATGCTTTTCTCCGCGCCTGGCAGAGTGGACTGGCACGCTACCATTCGCCGTTATCGCGATCGCAATCCGGTATCGATGCCTTACTGCATATTGTTGACTGGCTTCCGGTTCGTTTGGTGGGCGTAGCCTATGCGCTGTCAGGGCATGGAGAAAGAGCGCTCCCGGCGTGGTTTGCTTCTCTTGGTGACAGACACACTCCGCAATACCAGGTATTAACCAGACTGGCGCAGTTTTCTCTGGCACGCGATCCGCACACGGATAAAATCGCTACTCCGCAGGTTGCGGTAACGCTGGCAAAGAAAGTGACGGTGGTCGTCGTGGCGCTGTTAACCATATACGGCGCACTGGTTTGAGCAGCTAATACATCCAGCCTGTGAGCTGGATGTGTCTTTTTTTAAAAAACAGAATTAGGCAGCTGCATTCTTGCTGCTGTCAGTAATGCCAAACAAATTTTCAATAAACGAACCCAAAGTATCGCCGATATACTGTCCGACTTTTTTACCTATATTCCCTGTAATCGCTGCAACTATAGTAGAAATTACCGGGATAGTGACAAAACTACCTATCGCTTTGCCAATGTAATTACCAGCCTGACGGCCAATCCAACCAGAGGTGTCGCGAATAACGCCTGATCCGCTGACCATTTCAACTTCTTGTAAAGTAAGCTCCCTCATTATTTTCTCTCCATTTTAATCACCCGGATTGGGTAGGGTAATTTTTAGTTGAATTTTATTTGAATTGCAATTTGATTTTTTATTTTAATTAACCCGATGTGCGTTAGATGTAATAATTAAGTTTTGCTGAGTTATTTTTAACTTTTTATTGCTAATAGTTTTTTTATCTATTTTAAAAATACTGTTCATAATAGCGCGACTTTTTAGTGGTGGTACTCCGGCAGTGCTGGCTTGTGCCGAAAAGTGAAATGTAATTATATGAGGTTGTTTGCTAAATATACTTTTGCTTTCGCAAAATATTTTTGACAAATAGTGGATTGTAACAGGATATATTAATTTAATTTTTATTATTTGATATTAAATAATTTTTCATTGGGCTGCTTGTTATGAAGTATTTCTAATTATTTTACCAGGTGGGCCGAAATAGAATATCAATTAAAAAAGTGTTGGATATGTCTGGGATGTTATTTTTTAACATGAATGATAATAATATTTCTTTATTTGGTAATGTGAAAAAGTAAAATTTCAGTCAGTGAACAGACACGTTGGTTAGAAAAGAAAGTGTGATCGGAACCTTGCCTGAAAAGTGGGGCAGCATTGGATTGAACCGGGAAAGGGTCGTGACGCAGATTTATTGATAATGATGAAGAGTAAGATACCAACCGATGATCTTATCGTGCATTTCCTCTGACTTCGAAAAGCAAATTGTTCTGCGGGTCAGTCGTTTGATATGTGTGCGAAGATTAAGATTATGTCGTTCTGTCCGTTGGGTATATTTCTTGCTCACCACGTGGCCTGTTGCACTTAACAGAACTTTATAAACCGGCCACGCATCTGTCATATAAAAGGCAAGGTTAAATTTGCTTAACAGGGCCAGCAATCGTCGCAGGGTCGGGGCATTTCTCGGGCCGAAGACGTGGGCCAGAGCACGTTTGCGGATACGGTCATAAGCATAGAACAACCACCGGGGATTGCTTTTACACCGCACGTAAGGCCATTGTTCACCGGCTTCACAGCAGATAACAACCTCCGTTTCGGGGTCGATATTCTCAGCTACCTGCTTTGGCGAAATTTTTTTACGTGCCGCAGAACCGTATTGAGGCTGATACCGAGGACCCGTGCGGTATCGCGACATCCGTAACCATTCATGGCCATATTAACAATGGTCTGGTGTGTGTCTGGTTTGGCACCGGAGTAGCTAAATTTGAGCTGAAAGGTCTTTGAACAATGCTTGCAGATGTAACGTTGGGCACCGGATGCTGAATGTCCGTTACATCGTACAGCATGAGTTTCATTGCACTGAGGGCAGACGACATCAACTTTAGCCATATGTTACATCCAAAGCGCAAAGCATACGTGATCAGCAAGTCTGCGTCACGACCCGGGAAAGTGTATATTTCGATAAGCCTGTTCATTATTGCACGATGCCATCTCTGAAGAGGTAGCATCGGCTATCTTACATTGCAGAGCCTGGCCGATGAATTGCGAATGATGACGGCAGTCAGATTTTTTGCGCCTTATTTTTTACCACATAGCCCGCGGCGAGAATACACAGCCAGACGGGAATCAGCCAGACGGATATGGTCATGCCGGGCGTCATTGCCATAATTACCAGAATACCTGCCAGAAAGAGCAGGCATATCCAGTTTCCAAATGGGTAAAACAGGGCCCTGAAACGGGTCTGTACACCCTGCCGATCTTTTTTACGGCGGAATTTCAGATGGGCCAGGCTGATCATTGCCCAGTTAATGACCAGCGCAGAAACCACCAGCGCCATCAGCAGACCAAAGGCCTGACCCGGCATGAGATAATTAATCACGACACACAGGGCGGTTGCTGCTGCGGAAACCCCAATTGCCACGACGGGCACGCCACGACCATCCACCTTCATCAGTGATTGCGGGCCATTACCTTGTTTCGCCAAACCAAACAGCATGCGGCTATTACAGTAAACACAGCTGTTATAAACAGAGAGCGCAGCGGTCAGGATGACGATATTGAGTGCATTCGCCACCAGGCTGTCACCCAGATCGTGAAAAATCATGACAAATGGGCTGGCACCGCTGATCACTTTAGCCCAGGGATAGAGTGACAGCAGGATAGTCAGGGAGCCAATATAGAAAATCAGGATACGAAACAGCACCTGATTAGTGGCTTTAGGAATACTTTTTTCCGGATCGTCAGCTTCAGCAGCGGTGATACCAACCAGTTCCAGTCCACCAAATGAGAACATAATTACCGCCATAGCCATGACCATGCCGGAGATACCATTCGGGAAGAAGCCGCCTTTGTTCCATAAATTGGCTATAGTGGCATCCGGGCCAGCTTTACCACCAAATAACAACCAGGCACCAAACACAATCATCCCGATTACGGCAACAACCTTAATAATGGCAAACCAGAATTCCATTTCACCATAAACCTTTACATTAGTAAGGTTTATCGCATTGATAAGTAAGAAAAAAATGGCGGAAGAAACCCATGTTGGGATTTCTGGATACCAGTACTGAATGTATTTTCCCACGGCGGTGAGTTCCGCCATGGCGACCAGTACGTAAAGAATCCAATAGTTCCAGCCGGAGGCGAATCCGGCAAAGTTGCCCCAATATTTATAGGCAAAATGACTGAATGAACCTGCAACAGGTTCCTCCACTACCATTTCACCCAACTGTCGCATAATCATAAAGGCGATAAAACCGCCGATGGCGTAGCCCAGAAGAACGGACGGGCCGGCCATTTTGATGGTGTCTGCAATTCCCAGAAACAGGCCGGTGCCAACGGCCCCCCCTAATGCGATAAGCTGAATATGGCGGTTTTTCAGGCCGCGCTTCAACGTTTCGCCATGCTGTTGTTCCATATATAAACCTCATGGTTTCGTTATTTTTTTAACTCAGAATGAGCTTTCATCGAAGGTTGTAGCCCCTGCTGTACAGGATTATGTACAGTGCTGCAATCAGGAAAAAAGGGGGGAGGCTACTTTCTTTTCCAGAATAGTGATAAGCACTAATCATTGCACTTGCTTTTGCTTGCTCCACGCAGGAGTGCTGAAAAAAACAGCATTTATACATTATTTCACTATCAACGAAGTGAAAAAGCCATTTTTTTTCGCCAGACCGCCATATAGACATCAGAGGAATACTTTGTTACTTTGACCGACACCTTTTAGCAATTGGTATTACCAATTGTCTCAGGATTAAGCCAGAAGAAGGGAAAATGGCCTACAGTAAAATCCGCCAACCCAAACTTTCCGACGCTATAGAGCAACAACTCGAATCCCTGATAATGGAAGGGACGCTGCGTCCCGGTGAAAAGTTACTCCCTGAACGTGAACTGGCTAAACAGTTCGACGTTTCCCGTCCTTCATTACGTGAGGCTATTCAGCGCCTTGAAGGGAAAGGTCTGCTATTACGGCGTCAGGGCGGCGGCACTTTCGTGCAAAAAAGTTTGTGGCAGAGCGTGAGCGATCCCTTAGTAGAGTTGCTTGCAGGCCACCCTGAAACCCAGCTTGATTTACTGGAAACGCGACATGCGCTGGAAGGTATCGCGGCTTATTATGCAGCATTACGTGGTACGGAGGCCGATCTTGAGCGCATCCGTCATTGTCATTTGCACATCCAGGCCGCGCAGGACAGCGGCGACCTTGATGCTGAAGCCGATGCCGTCATGCAGTATCAAATTGCCGTAACGGAAGCGGCGCATAATGTGGTGTTGCTGCATCTGCTCCGGTCTATGGGCACCATGCTTGAAAGAAACGTCCGACAGAATTTTGAATTGCTCTACTCCCGCCGGGAAATGCTGGCGAAAGTGAGCGACCACCGCGCCAGTATTTTCGAGGCGATAGTGGCTCGCGAACCTGAACAGGCTCGTGAAGCTTCTCACCGTCATCTGGCGTTTATCGAGGAAATACTGCTGGAAAGAAGTCGGGAACTGAGCCGCAGAGAGCGTTCCTTACGACGTTTACAGCAGCGTGAGGAATAACGCGAGAAACGCGGCAACCTGACCCAGGCTCAACTGACACAGGTCACGTCAGAGAGAGGGTTATAATGATGAGCCTGTCTTTTTGTGCTTTTAGCACAGAGTGCAGAAAGACAGGCTCCAGATAATTAAACGTATTAAACACAGATAAGGAATCCCCCATGTCAGAACGTCTACATAATGACGTGGATCCGATCGAAACCCGCGACTGGCTACAGGCGATCGAATCGGTCATCCGTGAAGAAGGTGTTGAGCGTGCGCAATTCCTGATTGATCAGGTATTGAGCGAAGCACGTAAAGGCGGTGTGAAGGTAGCGGCAGGTACTGGAGCCAGCAACTACATCAACTCGATTGCCGTTGAAGACGAGCCGGAATACCCTGGCAATACCTCACTCGAGCGTCGTATTCGTTCTGCGATCCGCTGGAACGCCATCATGACCGTTTTGCGTGCGTCGAAGAAAGATTTGGAGCTGGGCGGCCACATGTCCTCTTTCCAGTCCTCTGCAACCGTATATGAAGTGTGCTTTAACCACTTTTTCCGCGCGCGCAGTGAAAAAGACGGTGGCGATCTGGTCTATTTCCAGGGCCACATTTCTCCTGGCGTGTATGCGCGTGCTTTCCTGGAAGGGCGTCTGACCGAGGAGCAGATGAACAACTTCCGTCAGGAGGTGCATAGTAAAGGGCTTTCTTCTTATCCGCATCCAAAACTGATGCCTGAATTCTGGCAGTTCCCGACCGTTTCCATGGGCCTTGGCCCGCTGGGTGCGATCTATCAGGCGAAATTCCTGAAATATCTGGAACACCGTGGTCTGAAAGACACCTCACAGCAAACCGTTTATGCCTTCCTCGGCGACGGTGAGATGGATGAGCCGGAATCCAAAGGGGCGATCACTATCGCAACCCGTGAAAAACTGGATAACCTGGTGTTTATCATTAACTGTAACCTGCAGCGCCTGGACGGCCCGGTTACCGGTAACGGTAAAATCATCAATGAACTTGACGGCATTTTCACTGGCGCAGGTTGGGAAGTGATTAAGGTTATCTGGGGTGGGCGCTGGGATGAGCTGCTGCGTAAAGACACCAGCGGCAAACTGATTCAGCTGATGAACGAAACCGTTGACGGTGATTACCAGACCTTTAAATCTCGCGATGGGGCCTACGTGCGTGAGCACTTCTTTGGTAAATACCCGGAAACAGCCGCACTGGTCAAAGATATGACCGACGACGAGATTTGGGCGCTGAATCGTGGTGGTCACGATCCGAAGAAGGTCTACGCGGCGCTGAAGAAAGCGCAGGATACCAAAGGCAGGCCTGTATTGATTCTGGCGCATACCATTAAAGGTTATGGTATGGGCGACACCGCGGAAGGGAAAAACATTGCCCACCAGGTGAAGAAAATGAACATGGATGGCGTGCGCTATATCCGCGATCGTTTCAACGTACCGGTTGACGATGCTGATATTGAAAAACTGCCGTATGTCACCTTCGATAAAGAATCTGAAGAGTACAAATACCTGCACAGCCAGCGCGAGAAGCTGGGTGGCTACCTGCCGACCCGCCAGACAAACTTCAGCGAGAAGCTGCAGATGCCTGTGCTGGAAGACTTCCGTCAGCTGCTGAATGAGCAGAGTAAAGAAATCTCCACTACTATTGCCTTTGTGCGTGCGCTAAACGTGATGCTGAAAAACCCGTCGATCAAAGATCGTCTGGTGCCGATTATCGCCGATGAAGCACGTACTTTTGGTATGGAAGGTCTGTTCCGTCAGATTGGTATCTATAGCCCGAACGGTCAGCAGTACACTCCGCAGGACCGTGAACAGGTTGCCTACTATAAAGAAGACGAGAAGGGTCAGATTCTGCAGGAAGGGATTAACGAACTGGGCGCAGGTGCATCCTGGCTGGCTGCGGCAACGTCTTACAGCACTAACGACCTGCCGATGATCCCGTTCTATATTTACTACTCCATGTTCGGTTTCCAGCGTATCGGCGATCTGTGCTGGGCGGCGGGCGACCAGCAAGCGCGCGGCTTCCTCGTGGGGGGAACCTCTGGTCGTACCACGCTTAACGGAGAAGGTTTGCAGCATGAAGATGGTCACAGCCACATTCAGTCGCTGACCATTCCTAACTGCATCTCTTACGATCCCGCCTATGCCTATGAAGTGGCTGTTATTATGCATGACGGCCTGGTTCGTATGTACGGTGACGCGCAGGAAAACGTTTACTACTACATCACCACGCTGAACGAAAATTATCACATGCCTGCCATGCCGCAGGGTGTGGAAGAGGGGATCCGTAAGGGTATCTACAAGCTGGAAACGGTAAAAGGAAGCAAGGGCAATGTGCAGCTCTTAGGCTCAGGTTCAATTCTGCGTCACGTTCGCGAAGCGGCTCAGATCCTCGCTAACAACTATGGCGTCGGTTCTGACGTTTACAGCGTGACCTCTTTCACCGAGCTGGCGCGTGACGGTCAGGACTGCGAGCGCTGGAACATGCTGCATCCAACGGAAGAACCCCGTGTGCCATACGTTGCCCGCATCATGAACGATGCACCGGCCGTGGCGTCAACCGACTATATGAAGCTGTTTGCCGAGCAGATCCGCACTTACGTTCCGGCCAGCGATTATCGCGTACTGGGTACTGATGGCTTTGGCCGTTCTGACAGCCGTGAAAATCTGCGTCATCACTTTGAAGTCGATGCATCTTACGTGGTGGTTGCAGCTCTGGGTGAACTGGCTAAACGCGGTGAAATCGATAAGAAAGTGGTTGCAGAAGCCATCACTAAATTCAATATCGATGCCGATAAAGTCAATCCGCGTCTGGCATAAGAGGTAAAAGAGTAATGGTTATCGAAATAAAGGTACCGGATATCGGTGCAGATGGAGTGGAAGTCACCGAGATCCTGGTCGAGGTTGGCGACAAAGTTGAAGCAGAACAGTCGCTGCTCACCGTGGAGGGTGACAAAGCCTCTATGGAAGTCCCTTCACCAGAAGCAGGCGTGGTGAAAGAGATTAAAATCGCCACCGGTGATAAAGTGGAAACCGGGTCGCTTATTATGATTTTCGAATCCGCTGAAGGCGCAACGCCTGCACCTGCTAAAGCAGAAAGCAAAGAAGTCAACGTGCCGGACATTGGCGGTGACAAAGTTAGCTCCGGTTCCTTGGTCATGGCCTTCGAAACGGCAGGTTCCGGCGTAGCGGCGTCTGAAGCCAAATCGCAAGTGAAAGAAGGAGCGGCGGCTCCTGCAGCAGCCAGCGGCCCGAAAGATGTTGTAGTTCCTGATATCGGCGGTGACGAAGTCGAAGTGACCGAAGTGATGGTAAAAGTGGGCGATAAAGTGACTGCCGAGCAGTCGCTTGTCACCGTTGAGGGCGATAAAGCCTCAATGGAAGTGCCAGCACCCTTCTCCGGCACGGTGAAAGAGATCAAGATCGCTACCGGCGACAAAGTCAGCACCGGCTCGCTGATTATGGTGTTTGAGGTGGAAGGCGCGGATCCTGCGCCAAAACAGGTCGAAGTCGCTCCGGCTCAGGCGAAAGCGGAATCTAAAGGCGACTTCTCCGAGAAAGATGCTTACGTCCACGCGACGCCGGTTATCCGTCGTCTGGCACGCGAATTCGGCGTGAACCTGGCGAAGGTGAAAGGCACGGGTCGTAAAGGCCGCATCCTGAAAGAAGATGTTCAGGCTTATGTGAAAGATGCAGTGAAGCGTGCCGAGACTGCGCCAGCCGCTGCGATCGGTGGCGGACTTCCTGGCATACTGCCCTGGCCAAAAGTTGACTTCAGCAAGTTCGGTGAGATTGAAGAAGTCGAAATGGGTCGTATCCAGAAAATCTCTGGTGCTAACCTGAGTCGTAACTGGGTGGCGATCCCGCACGTTACGCAGCACGAAAAAGCCGATATCACTGACGTTGAAGCTTTCCGTAAGCAGCAGAACGACGAAGCGGCGAAGAAGAAACTGGATCTGAAGATCACCCCACTGGTGTTCATCATGAAGGCAGTTGCTAAAGCGCTGGAAGAGTTCCCACGTTTTAACAGTTCGCTGTCTGAAGATGGTCAGAAACTGACGCTGAAGAAATACATCAACATCGGTGTGGCGGTTGATACGCCAAACGGTCTGGTGGTTCCGGTGTTTAAAGACGTCAACAAGAAAGGTATCGTTGAGCTGTCTAACGAACTTTCGGTGATTTCGAAGAAAGCCCGTGATGGCAAGCTGACCGCTGGCGACATGCAGGGCGGCTGTTTCACCATCTCGAGTCTTGGCGGCATCGGCGGGACGTCCTTTACGCCTATCGTCAACGCGCCGGAAGTGGCGATCCTCGGTGTATCCAGGTCGTCGATGGAGCCGATCTGGAATGGCAAAGAATTTGTTCCACGCCTGATGCTGCCGTTGTCACTCTCTTTTGATCATCGGGTGATCGATGGTGCGGCGGGTGCGCGTTTTGCTGCATACATTGCAACTATCATGGCGGATATTCGCCGTCTGGTGATGTAATAATAAGGCCGGCTTATGTCGGCCTTCTCGTATTAACGAGGACGTTAATCTGATATGGATCAGGATACGAGCGATCAGGATAAGCAGGTAGTTTGCAGTCCATTAACAATTCTGTAAACTCCTGCCCTGAAAACGAACCGGTGGATGGCTATCTGCCAGTTAACTAAGAGGTCATGATGAGTACTGAAATAAAAACTCAGGTCGTGGTACTTGGGGCCGGTCCCGCAGGCTATTCCGCAGCCTTCCGCGCTGCTGATTTGGGTCTTGAGACTGTTATCGTTGAACGATTCAACACCCTGGGTGGGGTTTGCCTGAACGTGGGTTGTATCCCTTCCAAAGCGCTGCTGCACGTGGCGAAAGTGATTGAAGAAGCCAAAGCGCTGGAAGAGCACGGTATCGTGTTTGGCAAGCCGCAGACTGATATCACCAAGATTCGTACCTGGAAAGAGAAAGTCATCACTCAGCTGACCGGTGGTCTGGCGGGGATGGCCAAGGGCCGCAAAGTGAAAGTGGTCAATGGCCTGGGTAAATTCACTGGTGCGAACACCCTGGTG
The DNA here is from genome assembly GCF_021365465.1 of Erwinia tracheiphila. Classification (NCBI taxonomy): domain Bacteria; kingdom Pseudomonadati; phylum Pseudomonadota; class Gammaproteobacteria; order Enterobacterales; family Erwiniaceae; genus Erwinia; species Erwinia tracheiphila. The sequence goes on along the minus strand of NZ_CP089932.1, from coordinate 3,988,202 downwards.
GTTGAAGGCGAAAATGGTGCCACCACCATCAACTTCGATAACGCGATTATCGCTGCAGGCTCCCGTCCGATTCAACTGCCATTTATTCCACACGATGATCCCCGCGTGTGGGACTCTACCGATGCGCTGGAATTGAAAGAGGTTCCTGAGCGTCTTCTGGTCATGGGCGGCGGTATCATCGGCCTGGAAATGGGCACTGTATATCATGCGCTGGGTTCTCAGATCGACGTGGTTGAGATGTTTGACCAGGTAATCCCGGCGGCTGACAAAGACGTAGTGAAAGTATTCACTAAACGTATCAGCAAGCAGTTTAATCTGATGCTGGAAACCAAAGTGACCGTCGTTGAAGCGAAAGCAGACGGTATTTACGTCACGATGGAAGGCAAGAAAGCGCCAACCGAACCACAGCGTTACGACGCAGTGCTGGTGGCGATTGGCCGCGTACCAAACGGTAAAGATCTGGATGCTGGTAAAGCTGGCGTTGAAGTTGACGACCGTGGCTTTATCCGCGTCGACAAGCAGATGCGTACCAACGTGCCGCACATCTATGCCATCGGCGATATTGTTGGCCAGCCAATGCTGGCGCACAAAGGGGTACATGAAGGCCACGTAGCGGCAGAAGTGATCTCCGGTAAGAAGCACTACTTTGACCCGAAAGTCATTCCATCCATTGCTTACACCGAGCCAGAAGTGGCCTGGGTTGGTCTGACCGAGAAAGAAGCGAAAGAGAAGGGCATCAGCTACGAGACAGCCACCTTTCCATGGGCGGCGTCCGGCCGTGCTATCGCTTCCGACTGTGCAGACGGCATGACCAAACTGATTTTCGACAAAGAATCTCATCGTGTTATTGGCGGAGCCATTGTCGGTACCAACGGCGGTGAGCTGCTGGGTGAAATCGGTCTGGCTATAGAGATGGGGTGTGACGCCGAAGATATCGCGCTGACTATCCATGCTCACCCGACGCTGCACGAATCTGTTGGTCTGGCAGCAGAGATCTTCGAAGGCAGCATCACCGATTTGCCAAACGCGAAAGCGAAAAAGAAATAACCCCGCAGAGATCGACGCGTTTTGACGAAACTGCTCCCGGAAAGTTGATTATTCGACCTGTCCGGGGGCTAATGCCGATCATTTAAGGATCGGTTGACCGATCCGGTTTATGCGGTAAAAAGGGTTCTATGTTCATCATGGAACCCTTTTTAAATGGAACTTTCCCAGGCCCTCGGCATCATCAATGCCGCCACTCCTGAGCGCGCCCGTAGTCTCGCCGACCTTATTCCTCCCGAGCTTATTCAGCAGGCGCTCACCCTGACCGATACCGTTACTTTGCGTAAACGTAAACTTTCCCTCGAATCCATGATTTGGCTTGTCGTTGGGATGTCCATTTTTTGCGATCGTCCGATGACCGAAATCGTCAATCTGATGGATATTACTGACCGGACCGGAGCTCCTTTTACCGCACGCAGCGCTGTCATTCAGCGCCGTAAGACTCTGGGTGAAAATGCAGTGCGGGAGCTTTTTGATATCACACAGCAGCACTGGAATCAGCAGGCTGCACATCCAAAATGGCACGGTCTGAATCTGTTTGCTGTCGACGGCGTGGTCTGGCGTACCGCCGATACGCCGGAAAACAGAGCCGTCTTCAGTAAACACAGCAGCCAGTACGGCGAAGGCGGCTATCCTCAGGTGCGAATGGTTTGTCTGATGGAGCTGAGCAGCCATCTGATCGCCGCCAGTGCATTCGACAGTGAAAAAGTCAGTGAAATGCGGCTGGCTGAGCACCTGACGGAGAAAACCCCGAATAACAGTATCACCCTGTTCGATAAGGGATTTTATTCGATGGGTCTGCTTCATCACTGGCAGACAGCAGGAGAACACCGTCACTGGTTGTTGCCGTTGAAAAAACACGTACAGTATCAGGTGGTTCGCCGTTTGGGGCGTGGAGATGAACTGATATGCCTGAAAACCAGTCCACGAGCCAGGAAGCAATGGCCAGGGGTCCCGGAAGAAATGGTGGCAAGACTGCTGACCCGCAGGGTAGACGGTAAAGAGAGGCAGGTGCTGACGTCACTGACAGACCCGAATCGCTATCCGGGTAAAGATATCAGCGAGCTATATCGCCACCGCTGGGAAACAGAACTGGGCTACCGGGAAGCAAAGCAGGGTATGCTGGACAGCCGGTGGACATTACGCAGTCGCCTGCCGGAGCTGGTGAGACAGGAGCTATGGGGGGTACTGCTGGCTTATAACCTGGTGCGATATCAGATGGTGCAGATGGCGTTCCATCTGAAAGGAGATTACCTGCCTTACCAGCTGAGCTTCAGTGGAGCGATAAGCGAAATAATCCGGATGCTGATAACCCTGCCCTGGGCTTCGCCGGGAAAAATGCCGGGAGAACTGAGAACCCTGTATGAACAGGCGAAATGGCTTGTGTTACCGGGTAGAAGAGAGCGAAGTTACCCGAGAGAGTTGAGGGTAAAGAGCAGGAAATATCCGGATAAAAAGGTTGCTGGTCACCTTAAGTGACCAGCATTAGTCCGGGGGCAGCCTTTTTATCCCTGCATGAACACCACCTCCTGTGGAGGTAGTCAGCAATAAGTTGGCTTTGCCAGTCATGCTACTCATGGGAAAATCCGAATCTGTTATCCCCATAACTACCAGGGATTTAACCATGAGTAGATTCCAGAAAGCATCTCATGTGCCCTGGTGTTGTCAATATCACATCGTATGGACACCCAGGTACCGGTTTCGCATCCTCAGGAACAATGTTGGTAAAGAGGTCTGTAAGCAGATAAGGATCTCAGGTGAGCAGCCCGGGATAGAAGTAATGGAGCTGAATGACCAGACAGACCATGTCCCTTTGCGGGTAAAAGTGCCTCCACGGCTTTCGATTTCCCATGTAACAGGCGACTTAAAGGGTAAAACAGCCCTTCGATTGTTCAGTAAATTTCCCTGCCTGCGTAAGAACAAGCAGCGGGGGAATGATTTTTGGGCAAGAGGTTATTGTGTCGATACCGTAGGTATAAACGAAGAAATGATAATAAAGTACGTGAAGTATCAGGAAAAACATGAAGTTGAAGAGAGCTAGCCTCCACTGAAAGCAGTGTGAAGGGAAGGCTCTCTGAGTCTGGACTTAGTGCGCCCCTGTGGGGGGAAATCAATGCCACCTGCTATGCAGGTGGTTTTTTACTGCCAGATTAAAATCTCCCTTCCGTGGACGTGGTTACCAACCTATTCAGGTTCTGCTTTATTGTCTTTGGATTGAATGCTGACGACAGAGGATGCTTTAGTTCGCTGCTGAGGTGGGCGACTTATGTAAAGGCGAATTTTTGCTCTCAGATTAAAACCCTGCCGGATAAGCATTCTTGTCGACGTGCATTAATCTGGTCTGATAACCTGCCGGTAATGGACTCTGAGCGTATTTTAAGGCCCTTTCTGGCTCCTGTAGATGTCTTTAGCGCGGCACCGCAGAAAATTAGTATGCTGTTTTTAATGACAGACTGATGATGTCGGTATAAAAAACTGACTATATTGTTCGGGTGTCAATATTCTTCCTCACCCAAAAATACGTCTTCAGGCGCGCCCATCAACAGGTTTGACTCTGCCTTATTGGTTTGCACTTTACAACACGAACAGAGATTTTTTTAAGGCTGTTAGTAGCCCTCTGTGGGGCTACTAACAGCCTGCCGGGCTGACAGGAAAGCGTCATTAAGCACATTCCCTCTGATTATCTTTGTTGGTGAGAAAGCACCGGGCAAGGCACCCCTGTTTTTTGGAAAAAATATTCGCTGCTGTCCGGGCTCCGGGGCGTGTGCAACGTTCAAATTGCCCCTAGAAAATGGAAAACAATGGAATCCTCTTACGAGAAATAACTTTGTACCAGGATAAAACGGGGGGAATTGATTACGGCTTGTGATTGTAATGTATGATAATGCTTTGTTATTAATTGGTTTTTCTGATGAAGTTAATGACGTGATTAATTTTCAGAAATTTCTGTGCAATTTTTCTAAATTTGTATAACTTTAACCAACATTAAACACATTGCTTCAAACAAACTTGGGAACATTCATGCGCCAGACATCCAGCTTGCCCAACTCTTCCAGCGATATTGCTGCCTACTTCAGCAAGGTCTCCTTACCGTCACAGCAGGAAACATTGGGAGCTATCGTGGTTGAGATTTTACGTTCAGGACAGAATCTTAACCGTAAGGCTATTTGCTGTAAATTGCTAAAACGTTTTGAACTGGCGTCCGGTCCTGAAGAAGAACGGCACTATCATGAACTGTTCAATCTGCTTTTCCGTCAGTAATTCGGCAGTAAAGTTTTGATCCCGTTTTTGTAGCCAGTGTGAATGCGTTAAGAGACAGGTTATGAAAAACAATGACGACGACAAACTCTGTGACATCCTCATCGGCGAAGCCGTAATGGAGTTGCTGGCACGGGATGAGGCCATTTCATGGGGTTCGCTACTGGGGAAACTGCGAGCAGCGCTGGATGTCGGTGACGTCGAAGTGCGCATTGTGGAAATGGCAATTAAGGAAGTGAAGGCGGGGATGGCCTCGCGTGGTACTTCCGGCAGCATCAGCTTGGATAATTCCGGCACTATATTACGCCTGTCCGGTGCGACTGGCAGCCCGACAAGACACTGATCCTTTATCAGATAACGATCGGGTTATGAATAAATGGCCTATTCTGAGAAACACACAGTCATGCAACAGATAACAACAAGAACAGAAATTTACGCCTGCATTATGGCGGCGGACGATCAATACGCCGCTGAAAAAGAAGTGCTTGGAAAGATTATTAAAGGCCTGCTGGCCGAAAAAGGGCGTATTACCAGCAAAGCCCTTATTATCTTTTTAATCGGTGAACTTGATAGCGCCACCAACCCCGATGAACTGGACCTGCTCAGAAGCTGTCTGAAGCTGGTCGTAGGGTGTTCACAGGATAAGCACATAAAAATGCGGTGACGAAAGCTTTCGTTTTTTACGCGATTAAGCTCGCGTAAAGGGAGCTGGCGTTCGGCCAGATGTGGCATAAGTTGCCCAACAGGTGTTAGCTGTTAAAAACAGTCGCGGTATTCTGGCCACGCAATTGATTGCTTATGTGTATTAGTCGCGACGTAATCTGACACCGGACCCTGAAAGATTGAGAGTTACAGGTTTTGATATGGGTGTCGAAACCTTAAACAAAACGCGAGGTCACCCTCATGCTCCATACTCACAATCCCATCATCAAACACAAAGCCGGCCTGCTCAATCTCGCCGAATAACCCGGTAACGTCTCAACAGCCTGCAAGAGCACGGGCGTGTCACGCGACACCTTCTACCGTTATCAGGAGCTGACGAAGAAGGCGGCATTGACGCGCTGGTTAACCAGAACCGCCGGGTTCCCAACCTGACGAACCGCGCCGACGAAGCCACTGAACGCGCGGTTGTTGAGTACGCCGTTGAGTTCCCGGCCCCCGGGCAGCACAGGACCAGTGATGAGCTGCGTAAAAAAGGCGTGTTTACCTCCGGCAGCGGCGTGCGCGCCATATGGCAGCGACACGACCTGGAGAGCTTCCGTAAACGCCTGAAGGCACCTGAGGAAAAGTTCGCCAGAGAAGGTATCGTGCTTACCGGTGCCCCAATCGCCGCGCTGGAGAAAAAGGCGCATGATGATGAGGCCAGCGGCGAAATCGAGACCGCTCACCCGGGCTATCCCGGGTCGCAGGACACCTTCTGTGCTGGCGATCTGAAAGGTGTGGGCCGTATCTGCCCGCAGACGTTCGTGGATACGTACCCGAAAGTGGCGCACTGCAAGCGGTATACGAGTAAAACGCCGAACACCGCCGCCGGCCTGCTAAATGATCGGGTACTGCCGTTCTGTGAGGCTCAGGGGCTGCCGGTGCTGAGAAGACTGACCGACAGGGGAACGGAGTACTGTGGTAAGGTGGAGCAGCATGATTACCAGCTTTATCTGGCCATCAACGATATCGCCCATACAAAAACGAAGGCGATGTCCCCACAGACCAACGGCATCGGTGAGCGCTTCCATAAAACGATTTTGCAGGATTTTTATCAGGTCACGTTCCGCAAGAAGTCATATGGGGAGCGGGAGAGCCTGCAAATGGATCCGGACAACGGATTGTGGCATGACAATAATGAGCGGACTCATCAGGGGAAAATGTGCGGCGGGCGAACGCCAGTGGCCAGGTTACCTGATGGAAAACGTGTCTGTGCAGAAAAGGATCTGAACCGGATGTAATCCGACAGACACCTGTATAAATAACCGGTAACGGTCAGATCAGGTCTGAGCTAATACAGGTTATGCTTATTCTTTTTCTTTTCAGGCGTAAAAAGTTTGCCCTGAAAATGTATAACGCCACCAGCCACTCTTCTGCCCTGGCAATACCCGTTACCATCACCAGAATTTCAAGTGCAGAACAGCATTTGATAATCGCCTGCACCACGGCCTGGCCGGACCACTTCGGTCAACCTGTGAGGAGATACTGGCATCAATCCTGATGCGATCAGGCTGAATGCGGGTTAACAGCGATAGCCCGGCAGAACCACGGACAAAGTCATCAAGTGACAGGCTGATATCTGCTGCTTTCAATGCGTGAACAGCCTCGGAAAACTTATCCAGCTGGGTGATAACGTCTGTTTCACTTACGCCAATCACTACCTGTTCAGTAACCAGTCCGGCGGCAACGATTTCTGAGACTATCATGCGTACCGCATCGTCCATCATCAGCACAGCCACGGGTAGTCCGCTAATCTGAAGCGTCATTGCGGGTGCGCATACGTTAGCTGCTTCAATAATTGCCGCACGAAACGCGGCGATATCGGCTTTACCGCCAGACGGAAGCAGGAAAACTTCGATGGCGGTAACCAGCCGGGCCATCGGGTCAATAACAGGTCGCAAAGCGATGTTTTTCCTTCCGGGCAACGCAAGCCGCAGGTGTCAGTGATGAACTCCCACATCCCGGCAGGCTGGACTTCATAATAATTTTCTTTCTCGCGTGATTCGACAAAGGCGCGCAAGAACTTCAGTGCGTGGTCATCATAAATAAGCTGATATTTCGACGTGCCTTTATCAGGCACGGCCTGAAGCACCAACGAGAGATCGTGTTCACGTAAATCAAACAGTTCCATTCCGGTATTACCGAACCGGCGGAAGAGAGCATAGTCGCGCATCAGCTCCACAACGTTGTGGTGGCGGCGATCCTGACAAATATGTTGATAAACAGTGAGAACACCTTGCTCCGGGCCTTAGGGCAGCTGAAAAAATGTGTGCCATTAAATAAAAGAATGCCTGTCACGTCATATGACGCGTTAAACAGGCTTGCCGCCTCAACCATCCCGGAAAGTGCCTTGGTGGGAACAAAGCCAGAAATGTGGCGGCGATAAATGATGGTGGTCAGCATCTGTGGAACCGGTTACTCTGGCGTGGGTACATAAAACATTTGTAGATGGTAATAAAATGTCGCATAAGGCAAATAAAAAGGTGAAAAGACGCAGGTTTTATATCCCTAAAAAACGCTGTCTATAAGATTAAATAAATAATGTTTTGAAGTCATTATTATTTACCGTACGCAATAAATCAGATGGATATTGAAAAATAAAGAATCAAATAACGTTGTCAGGGCTAAAACAATAAAAATTAATAAAGCATCTTCATATTAATTTACATACCCCCTTATCTTTGCGGCGTGTCCGTACACCCAGACGCGTTCCCACGATATGACGTCAATGCTGGCCAGCGCCTGAACAGGTTGGTTATTAAAACCTAAATTTACCTCCAGTACAGCATAAAGTGTCATAAATTGCTAAATGAGGCATAAATTGGAACCCATTTTCACAGGCGGTAACATAACCAATGGAAAGAAATCTTTTTTTGCTTTTAGCGACGGTTTTTTATTAGGGGAAATCAGTATGCGCATTTCGTCAATACCATCATCTCTAAACCAAAATTCACTTATCTCGCCTGAAACCGCCACGACGCAGACGGTGGCAAAGACGCCTGCATCAGGGCAGAATATCCAGTTTGATATGTCATCCAGCCAGCAGCAGGAGGTAATGGTTGCGGCGATGCTAACTGGCTTTTTCAGAACTATTTCGCAAATGATGGTTTCGCAAACAGGGGATGCAACGAAACTCCCGACGGGTACCAAAACATCGCTGCAGAGCTGCAATTCTGGCGCAACAACTCAAACCCGCCAGGCAGGCACGGCATCCGGCATCCTCAGCCTGACAGAATCAACCTCTGCACCGGCGGGGGCCCCGGCTTCTTATAAGACAGCAGCTGCCGATCACTCAGGTGATTTTCTTGATAACTCGCCCTATTCCTCGCCTGACAAATTAAAAAAATGGGAACCGATGGTTGCGAACCTGCCTGCTGACCAGCGCTTACAGGCGGAAAAAGAACTTAATCGCCCGATGGCGGCGGCGAAGATGGTGCTGGATGGCGGTCCGAATGCGCAGCGTGCACAGGCATACATCAATGCGAACCCGGCGTTGAAGAATGCTATCGATGCCGGTAAACACGGCGATAATCCCGATGGGAAAGTCACTAAAGGCGACTACAAAGGCTTTATTTCGCGTATGAACAAAGCGCGGGACGCGGCGGATAAAGATATCTCGAACTACATGAAAAAGAATCCGAACGCAGATGAGGGATCTCTTCAGATGGTGACCGAGGCGGCCATACTGCGTGCCAATGCGCCGGTATTGCGGTTTGCCGGACTTGAAAATGGCAAAGCGGGAAGGGATATGTCGCTGGACGATCTCAACAACCTGGTAAAAAAAAATCAGGGACTGGCGGGGTCACTGCGACAGGCTGCCAGCAGTTTTTCGACGCCGGGTCTGCTTGGCGAGCTTGATCAGGGCGGCGTCACCGGTAAAAAGCTGGCGGAACATGGCCCCGACAAGCGTTTCAGCACGAAGAATATCGACGACTGGATTAAAAAGCAGGCGCCCACTGACGGTGGTTCCTTTGCCCGCCTGATCGGTCATGCCTCGCTGGTCAATGCCACCGCGAATGTTGACACCAGCCGCCTGAATAAAGATGTCTTCGCGCATCCTGAAAATTACAGCGGAGCAGAAAAAGCGGCGGTAATGGTGAAACTGCAACAGACGCTGACATCGGTACAGGCCGGGCACCGTCTGCGCAAAACACAAAAAACGGAACAGGCCCTGAACGAGAAAATCGACCAGTTACAAAACGACACGGACGTTAAAAGTTACCTGAACAAAGCGGTGCCAGCACAGACCCGCTCGCTGATTAACGGTGATAAGGGGCTGCGTCAGGCGATGGATAAACGATATGGAGAGGTCGCCTCCGGTAAAACCCTCAGTGATGATATGCAGCGTTTGCAGGCCGGGAAAAAGGATAAAAAATCCGCTCCGGACTATAGCGATGCGATCGGGGGGTTGAATGACGAACTCAACCTGCAGCATGTATTGCGCGGCGATAGTGTGCCGACAGCAAAAGAAGTTGTCGACAAACAGCCTGCATTAAGGCAGCAGCTGACCACCGCCTGGCAGCAACAAATTGCTGAAGGGGGGTATGTGAAAGACAACATCAAAGGCAAGCACGCGGACGCGCTGCAAATTCTGTCGCTGTCCGACATGAAAAAATCGCTTTATGAATCGGTGCTGCCGAAAGAAGTTACCTCAGTGGCGCAGGACGGCTACACTGCGGCAGTAATGGATGCGCTGAAGGTTGGTAAAAGAGGGGTGGAGATGCTGAAAACCCTTAAACAGTCGGGGCTGCTGTCTGGCGATGTGAAAAAAATGAGCGGTAAAGAGATGCTGGAGTCCCTTAACAAGACGTTGAACAAAGATGGATCGGCAGTCGGTATGAAAGGGCTGATGAAAACCGGCATGGGCAGTGCGGCAGGCGTTGCGGGACTGTTCTCTGTTTCAAGCATGCTCGCGCACGGTCAAAAAGCCGCTGCCGCGAAAGCGATTTACGATGGCGTACGTGGTGGGAGTGAACTGACCAAATTCGTTGTGGACACCACGTTAAAAAGCACCGGGCGTGAGGCGACAGCCAGCTTCGGACGCTTGGTCGGCATGACGGCGGGACGTGCCGTTGGCATGGTTGCCGGAGAAGGTACGGCCATGGCAGCGGCCAGTGCCATCGGCGCGGCGGCGGGACCGGTTGGTTGGTTTATTGACGGTGCGCTGGCGATTGGTTTTGGTATCAGCGCGATTGTCGATGCGGTTAATAAACATAAAGAACAAAAGCGCTTTGATCACAATGTTGACCCGGTACTGGATCAGTTCGGTATTCCTAAAGCGCATTAACATTCATTTCTACCAGGGGGAAACATCCCCCTGGTATTTGAACGGCAAAGCCCATTATTATAGCGTTTTGCTTTAAAGACTACTCTGTCAGATAAGACGATGTGTGCTCTGAGCATTGTTAATTTTAGCCGGCTGCCCGGCAAGCTGGACTTTAATTTCTTCTAACACAGCGGCATGACAGTTTTTGCTGGCTACGTGAGTGACGGTGTCGCCAGTGCCATTATAATCGGCAAGTTTGATTTTTTTAACTGTCTCCAACAAACTGTCATATTTCTTTATTCGGGTATTAGTGAGATTTTTCTTAGCGGAAATGATTTTTTCTGCAAAAGGCGCATATTTTTTATCAGAAGATGCCCGTTTGGCTGCAGCGGCAGTGCTATGAAAGAGAAAGGCGCGAGCAAAGGTAATAATCTTCATAACAGAGTCTCTGTATTCTATTTTGGTTAAAGGAGCGGTGGTTTCTGGTGTGGGAAAGGCACTGGCAGGCAGAACAGAATAAATATTATTAGGCTCCTGTGAATATATAGCTTTTTCTCAATCATCGGTATGGCACTTTATATCAAATGGCTATTTAAAAAATAAAAAAACGCTAAATAATACCCATACTGTTTCCCGCACATAACCAATAAGGTCAGTGACGGAATGGCCAGCTATGCCCGTGCAGGTTAATGTTAAACCGCGCGTCTGACAGGGTGATATCGTTAACTCTGTTATGTAACCCGTAAAAACAGGTGCCGCGGCACCTGCAAAACAGCGAATTAGTCAAGGAGAGCAGCGAGGCTGGCAGGCACGCCGGGACGACCATGCGTGAGGCAGGTGGCGGTGAAGGTTGCCTCGGCAAAGACCACCTCATTCACTATTATCTGCTGGAAAAAATTAACCCGGCTGCGTTTTTCATTTTTCACAGGTTGACAGGTAACGATCATCTTATCACCGACTTTAAGGCTTTTTTTAAAGCGCAGAGTATATTCCAGCAGCATATGAACGCGTCCCTGTTTAAACTCTTCTTCAAGATCCAGCCCTAACGCTTCTGCCATATAAGCATGACGTGCCCATTCAAAATAGAAAGGATAATACAGCCCATCGACCACGCCCTGAAAATCGACATGATTTGGGTCAACATCATAGTGTTTGCAAAACATACTTTTTCCTTAAAGCCCGCAACATCAGGCTGTTTGATTTGCCCTTTTACCGGGGTCTGTAGTATAAAAAAACGGCACCCCAAATGGATATACTGAAGCGTTATAGTAAATCATTATCGGCCTGTCATTTTCAATGTCAGGGCAGCCAGGAAACGCAGGAGATCGTCGTGATACGGCAATCAATTTCTGCGGCGTTAACGGTGCATAAGTGTTTCCGCCGTCATGAATTTGACCCTGTTTTAACTGCTTCACTGCTTTTATAAAGAAACAGGAGAACTGGCTTCAGCGGCTTAACTCAATAATACGCACGGAGCTGCAACTTTAATTGCTTGCTTCACTGATTAGAAGGGGAGAAGGCTCCAGCTGCTTGATCAGATAATGCTGACGATGATGCAGCGGTATCTGTTCCAGCGTCATTTGCAGGCGGTAACCCTGTTTCTCATAAAATTCCCGCGCCTGAAAACTAAAGGTATCCACACACACACTGCGGCAGCCACGAACGATGGCCTCCTGCTCGGCGGCGTGAAGCACTTTGGCACCGTGCCCACTGCCACGCAACGTTTCTTCCACCCACAGAAAATGAATATGCATCCAGTTTCCCCAGGTGATGCCGAGTAGCCCCGCGATTTTATTGCCTTCTTTATCATCCATAAACACGGACATGTTTTTGATTTCGGTAACATCAACATATTGTGCATTAAACGCCATCATTTTTTTGCGAATATGATTCACATCGTCGGGGTCAGGTGTGGCGGTTATAATCAAGTTCATCGGCACAATTCCTTGCAGGTCATTCTGTAGACAGACCTCAACAGATATGGGGATCTGGCAACACTTCAGAATTTATGTGGTTCAGGCTGCACGAAAGTTCCCGCTATTCGGCTTCCAGCTCAATCACTTCATCAAGTATTTGATCGTCGAGCTCGCGCAGGACCCGATAAACCTGCGCCACCGCCTGCAACGTATGACGGGGGATCATTTGCCCTTCCTGTGAGCGATAAAGCGTTCGTGCCAGCCAGATAAAGCGGATCACTGGAATATTGGCTTTTTGCGCACGGGTAATTAGTTCTTTGGCTTCCTTGTCCTCTCCCTTACAGATAATGCGTGGCAGTGGGGTTAACTCCGGTCGATAATAGAGCGCCACCGCATAGTGCGTTGGGTTAACCAGCAGCAAATCGGCCTCTTCCACGGGTTTGCTCTTCACCGCTTTGACCGGCTCATTGAGTAACTCATGGGCGAGGGCCTTGCGGTGACCTTTCATATGGGGATCGCCCTCGGACTGCTTATGCTCGTCGCGAATATCCTGATGACTCATCCGCTGCTGCTTGATGAAAAAGTATTTCTGCAGCCCGAAATCCAGCATGGTTAACACCAGCAGGGTCAGCAGAGTCTGGCGGGAGACACGGGTCAGTATTACTTCCACCGCCGGCCAGAAGCTGTCCAAATCGCCATAGGAGAGGCGCGCAAGGGACTCAAGATCCGGCGTCATCACCAGATAAAAAATGGTACAGATGGCGGCGGCTTTAAGAATGCTGTTAAGCATATCGGTCAGTTTTTTGACCGAAAACATCTGCTTAAACTGGTTAATAGGGTCCAAACGATTGAAATCAGGCTTCAGCGCCTCGGGCGCGAAAAGGGGACCATACTGTATCCAGCCGCCGATAATACGCAGCAGCGCAGCCAGCGACACCGTCACCCCGCAAAAGGTTGCCACCAGGGTGAGTGCACTGCCGACCACTTCATTCGCAGCCAGCTCAAAGGGCTGGCTAATACGCGCCAGCGGTAGCATCATCAGCGCCTGCAGCTTCTGCATTCCCACATCATCCAGCGTTAGCACCATCTCAACTATGCCGGCACAAATAAACAGTTTAGGCACATCCTGACTTTGCGAAACCTGACCTTTTCGGCGTGCGTCCTGAAGCTTTTGCTCCGTGGGTTTTTCCGTTTTTTCCGCCATTAGTGACCTCCCAGTATCAGTGCCATCAGTTTGCTCAGGTCCGGTAGCAGGTGCAAACGCCCCTCTCCCAGGTCGTTCAACGTCGGAATATAAAGCACAAAAAACAGCAGGCCAACCAGGCATTTTGCCGGTACGGAAAGTACAAACGCCTGCAATTGCGGGCTGTAAAGACTTAGCACGGCGATACTGAAATCGAGCAGCAGCAGCAGTGCCACCAGCGGTCCGGCGTAAATAATAATATGGGTGAAGGTGTCTGTCAGCAGTGCCAGATATTGCTGTAAACCTTCTTCATGGGGTAGCGGCAGCCACTGCATGATCGGCCAGATGCGATAGCTGTCCCAGATAATCTGCGTCACGCCGCCCAGGCCCAGTGTCAGAATCAGCAGCATGATCAGTGTTTGCTGTAGCAACAGGCCGAGCGGTGTCACGTCACTGCCCAGCGCCGGATTCAACTGGCCGCCAATCAGTGCGCCGCGCTGGTTGTCGAACAGTGCGCCGACAGATTGAAACAGCCAGAACGGCATAGCCATTATCAGCCCCAGCAGGGTGCCGATCACCACTTCTTTCAGAATCAGGCCAATCAGTTGTGGCCAGTCCGGCATCTGTACGGCCAACTGGACCTGCAGGCCCAGCGCGGGCATCAGCGCCAGTGCCAGCACCACGCCGGTACGCACCATGCCTTTGAGAATATTGAATGAAAACACCGGGACAAGGATCAGGCAGGGATAAATGCGTGCCACACCCAGCGTCAGCGCGAACAGGTACTGATAAAGGGTGTGAGCGGCATCAGTCGCCATATTATGCTCCGGTTTGTGGGATCATGGTGAAAGCCTGCTGTGCCAGTTCAATTAGTTCAACGCCGATCCAGCGGCCACTGAGCGCCAGCGCAATACCTACTGCCACCAGTTTGATTGCAAACGGCAACGTTTGATCCTGCAACTGCATTACCGCCTGTAACAGCGACACCAGCACCCCGACAATCACCGCCACCAGCAGCGGTGGTGCTGAGAGCAGCACCACCAACAACATGGCCTGTTTAAACAGATTCATTATTTCCATGCGTGCCTCAAAGGTAACTGTAAAATAAGCCGTCGAGCAGGCGAGTCCAGCCATTGATCAGCACAAACAGCAGCATTTTTAGCGGTAGCGACAGGGTCATTGGCGCGACCATTTGCATACCCAGCGCCAGTAGCACGTTAGAAACAATCAGATCGATAACGATAAACGGGATATAAATTAAAAAGCCGATCTTAAAGCCCGCCTGTAATTCCGACAGCACAAATGCCGGGATCACCAGCAGCAGGTTATCTTTGCTGACATTGTCCGACATCTCTTTCGGCCACATGCGCATGCTGTTTTCCTGCAAATGGATCAAAATGTCGGGATCGGTGTTGTGCGTCATAAATTTTTGTAACGGTGCCACTCCGTTGGTCATACTGGTTTTGAGGTTGTCCATGCTGGATAAATCAGCAGGTGCCTGGCTGAACTGGTGCTGCATCTGATTAAATACCGGGGCCATCACAAACAGCGTGGCGGCCAGCGCAATGCCGTAAAGCGCCATATTCGGCGGCACCTGCTGTACGCCGATGGCGTTGCGGGTGATCAACAACACCATGGATATTTTTAAAAAACAGGTGCAGACGATCATCAGCATGGGAATCAGTGAAAGTGCCCCAAGAAACAGGGCAAAGGTCATCGGATCAAATTGTTCTGTATTCATCCTGCCTCCTGCTGCGCGTTCAGCAGCAGTTGGGTGAGTTGTAATCCAAGATGGCCTTCCACATCCACCAGCTCACCACGGGCAATCAGCGTTTCACCGTGATACAAACCCGCTTCACCCGGCGTGACATTTTCCAGCGTCAGCACGCTGCCCGCACGCAACTGTTGCAGCTCGCCCAGCGTCACACGGGTGCGGCCGCAGCGAACTTCCAGCGACAGCGGCAGTGAGGTTAGCTGCGGGGAGGGAGCGTCATTCGCGTAGGTTTCTTCACCGTGTTCTTCCTCAGCGTACTCTTGCGCGTGTTCATCATCATAAAATTCATCAGCAGCATGTGGGTTCAAGGCGGTACTCTCCAGATGATTAAGCAAAAAATGGTGAGGCAACTGTAACTCGCCGTGTAACTGCTGCCCGGCAAGGATCAGGCTACCCTGACCATCCGGGGTAAAATACTTCACCGGAGGAACCACAACATCGCCCGTATTCAGAGCCTGCAGCTGGAGCGTGCTCAGGGTAAGGCGTCCCAGTACCAGTGGCTGAGTATAGACCAGCCCCTTGGGCAACGCGCCCTGGCTGCACTGCCAGCCGGGCTGATTCAGCCAGTGTGACAGGCGCTCATGGCTGAGATACAACGGACACTCTGCGTGGCGCTCGCCGACTCTGACATGCAGCCGCAAACATAACTGCCCCTGTTCCTGTGGCTCACTGGGTTTGAGTGGTCCAAACAGCTGTGCCAGTTCCCCACTGAAATACTGATTGAATAACGCCCACTGCCAGTCGTCTTCTTCGCTCACGTTCTCGGGCAACGCCAGCGGCGACAGTGACAGCATATTGAGCAGCGGCATGCCCTCGTCCAGCGCAAAATAGCCCAGCGCACCCTGCCAGTGGCTCAGTGCCTGCGGGCGCGATTCTCCGCCGGGCAGGAGATACAACGTACCTGCCTCCTCGCCAAGGCTGAACGGGAAGTAATACCCGCGTGCCAGCTGATTTTGCGATCGTGCGGCGGCGCGGCTGAAGCGGGGAAAATGCAGTGGGCTGTGGTTATTCATACTGTGTTTACCTGCTCAATGCGTAAACGTACCGGAGCGGCCAGAGACTGGCTCAACTGGCGGCGGCACTGGATTTCACGACTCTGCCACCAGCGGCATACCTGCGGGGCAAACCGCAGTGAAATTTCCCAACCCACTGGTCGACCGCGTGCCAGCGTCACATCCACCTCCCCCGCTTCTGGTAAAATAAGGGTGAAGGCACAGTCTTCATCGGCATTGTTGGCAATCTTCTCGTGCAGTTCATCGTGCAGCTTCTGCCAGTCAGGAGAGGGCGCTTCGTCCTGAACGGTCAGCGCTTCCGACGTAAATTCGTTGGCGCTGGTGTAAAACAGTGAGCCTGGCGCCGTCAGCGTCTCTTTGTTATCCTGATGGCGCAGGCGGGCTGCCGATATACGTTCACGATAGCGCTCATCCGGCTGTGTCTGGCGCCGGGGTGGTGGCACTCGCTCAGGGTATCCCGATATATTCATCACGCATCCTCCAGGTGTTCAGATAAATATTGCAGCTTTTCCACTGCTTTTTGTTGTTCACGCGCCCACTGCGTGGCCCGTTCCAGTTCAGCCTGTGCTTGTTCACAGGCATGTTCCGCCTGGTAACATTGCTGTTGCTGCTTACCTACCGCCTGCAGCGCGGTCATCTCGTTGTTCAGATGACGGGTGAGTTTTTCCCGCGAGGATTGCTGCTGTAAGCGTTCGCGTTGTTCAAGGTAGTGCTCCTGCTCCTGGACCAGCTGTTCTTCTTCGGCCTGTTTTTGTTCACGGGCCTGCGTCAGCAGCGTGTGCTGCTGGCGCTGCACACGCTGTGCACGATTAAGCCGCTGGCGGCGAATCGGCATCAGCACGTTCAGCGCCTGTTGCAGGCTGAGGCGCTGACTGTCCGGCTCTGCTTCAAATTCATCAATAATCCGGGGCATGGGCGCTGACCTCCGCAAGTTGGCTGAGGATCTGGCCTAAATCGTCAGGTTCGCGCATGGACTGGCGCAGAAAGCGGTTAATAACGTCATTCGCATTGACGGCGGCATCGGTCAGGATGTCATTACCTGGCTGGTACTCACCAAGGCGAATAAGCATTTCCACCTGCTTGTAGGCTGCCATCAGGCTGCGGATCTGTCCTGCCTGTCTCATATGTTCACGCGGAACCACATTGCTCATGGTTCGGCTGAGGCTGGCAAGGATGTCGATGGCGGGATAGTGATTTTGTTCCGCCAGACGGCGGCTGAGAACGATATGGCCATCAATCAGCGAGCGAACCTCATCGGCAACCGGATCATTCATGGAGTCCTGCTCAATAAGCACCGAATAGAGGGCGGTAATTGCGCCCTGGGTGGTTTGTCCTGCACGCTCCACCAGCCGCGGCAGCAGGGTATAAACCGAGGGCGGCAGGCCACCGCGTCCCGGCGGCTCACCCAGCGCAAGGCCAATTTCACGCTGGGCGCGGGCGAAACGGGTTAGTGAATCGACAATCAGCAGGACGCTTTTGCCTTCCGTGCGAAAGGCTTCGGCAATAGCGGTGGCGGTAAAGGCAGCCCGCGCGCGCTCCATACTACTACGGTCGGAGGTGGCGCACAGCAGCACGGTCCGACTGCGTAATTCGTCATCCAGCTCGTGATCGAGAAATTCCCGCAGTTCACGACCACGTTCACCAATCAGCCCAAACACAATCACGTCGCAAGGCGTGTTACGCGCCAGTTCCGCCAGCAGCGTGGTTTTACCGCAGCCTGCCCCGGCAAAGATCCCAACCCGTTGTCCGTTACCGATAGTCAGCAAGCCATCAATGGCCCGCAGGCCGGTTGGCAACGGGCTATTGATGCGTGGGCGTTCGGTGGGCGGGGGAGCGTCACTGAGCACTGGCACGGCACGTACGTCGGTGCCCGGTTCGGCAAAGGCACTGTGGCCGCCCGGCTCCAGTGGTCGGCCAAAGCCATCCAGCACGCTGCCAAGCAGGCGATCGCTGACACAGATACTGTGCGGTAGATAAAGCGGGATGATTGTGGCACCCTGGGAAATACCGTCCAGCGCACCCAGCGCCGACAGCAGAATTTTTTCCGGGCTGAAGCCGACAATCTCTGACAGCACACTGCCGCCGTCACTGCGCAGAATACGGCATAAATCACCGATACGCGCATCCGGCAGACTGCACTCGATCAGAATACCGCTGATACCGGTCACTCTGCCGTAGCGCCTGACCGGCGCATAGCTGCTAAAACGCTGGCGCTGATGCTGCGCCCAGTGCGCCAGATCCTGTTGCAGCGCGCTCATTACCATTTCACCCTGATGCTTTCGCGTCCGGCAAATTCAATACTGTCAGTATTGATCGCCACCAGGCGCAGCTGATCGACTTCATCGCCGATAAAAATACGCTGCCCGCCGTCGGTCACAATATTGGCGTGCGGGCCACTGGTGATCTGCACGATATTAAACGGCAGGTGCGAACTGATGGTGCTGGCTTCATTATGAATGATTTGGCGGACGTCATAATGGTGATAAAGGGTGCGCATCATGCGTTGCAAACGCTGATTGTCTTCATCGCTGAGATTGCCTGTCATGGTGATGTTGTTTTTATCAGACGTCAGCGTCACGCGCTTATCCAGCCCCCGATCCAGCAGCATGCTGGTCAGTATCCGGCGGGTGCGATCCACCCCTGCAAGCGGGGGTTTCCCTGGTGCCGGAGGCGCGGAAGGAGAAGCCTCACTGGCATTGAATAACCAGCTTTCCAGCATCATCACCAGCAGCAGGGCCAACAGCAGGTAAATCGCTTTTACCCATAACGGCAGCGGTTCTTTGACCGACCTGGTGGGCTCGACGGCAGAAGGGACCTCTGCGGTTTCGGCCAGGGTCGGTTCAGCAGCCTCTTCCTGGACTGCTTCCACCGGCTCTTCCGGCCAGGGTGTTGCCGCACTGACGATGCTTAACCAGATATGCCCTAGCGCAAAGGCTGTGCCGGGTTTCAGATCGGTCAGCTCCTCACAGCGCCGCCCTTCATTATCGTTCAATGGTCCTTCCAGTGCCTTCACGGCCCAGCCGTGCAAGGTTTTTAACAGCTGACAATGGCGATCTTTAATTCCCGGATCGTACAGGGCAAGATCCGCATCCTCTGCGGCACCAATCCACCATTGTTCGCCACTCAGGGGCAACGCTGCACCGCGGTGCAGCCCGGTCAGTACTCGTAATTCATGCATGAGTCATCCTCCTGGAGGTCGGGCGGTGATTGTTGTAAATCGAACCGACCCAGCACATTAATGGCAATGTTGCTGGTCAATTCAGCAAAAGAAAGGACCGGTACGGCGTGGAACTCATCTTTCAGCAGACCGCGCAGCGGACTGCGTAAATCCTGGGCAACAAGGATAAGCGCCTGTGTATTGTTATAAGCCGGGAAGGCCTGGCGCATCTGGTGCAGCATGCTGATACCATATTCATGCGCCAGTGAGAAGAATGTTTCGCTCTGCGTCTGACGCAGTGAGTCGCGCAGCAGCTCTTCTGTTTCCGGCGTCAGCAGCCAGACATCCAGCCCGTTAGGTTGCAGATACTGGTGGCAGATATGTTCCTTCAGCGCAATACGCACGAAGTCGGCCAGGGCGGTGCTTTCACGTTCGTGCTGGCCGTGCTCAATCAGGGTTTCAGCGATGGTACGTACCGAACGCAGTGGAATACGTTCAGATGCCAGCCGCTGTAATACGGCAGCAAAGCGGGAGAGCGGCATAATGCGCTGCAGTTCCTGAGCCAGTTCCGGTTGCTCGCTTTCCAGCCAGTTGAGGATGGATTTGCTTTCCTGCAGGCCGATAAACTGTGAACCACTCTGATGGATAGCCTGCTCCATCCGCAGCATGATCAACTGCTCGGCCTTCAGCGAACGCTGATCGTCCTGTTGCAGCAGAGGATGCTGTGGCTGCAGCCAGTACCAGTGAGTTTCATCCCGTTCTGCCAACCCAGGCATCATCGGATGCGTGGGTTCGTCGGCATGTTCAGCAAGCCAGGTTTCCACGTTGTTTTTTCGCACCGCCTTTTCTTCCACGGCGAAAGTGGCGGTCACCAGCGGAATTTCATATACACAGAAGCGGAACTCGTCATCGGCCAGCATCGGTGAAAATTCAATATCGAAGCTAGGCAGGGTAAAACCGAAGTTGTAAACCAGACGATTGCGCAGGCGACGGATATTTTGAATCAGTGCCGATGCCGACTCGCTGCCGGCGTGGTTCAGGCTGAACTGCAACAGATAGGCGCGCGTTGGGTTAAAGCGGCGCAAATCCTGATAACCATTTTCTTCCGGTGGCAGCTGCTGTGCCTGGCGCTGATTGGCTTCCTGCTGGGTCGTTTCCTGCTTTGTTCGCCATAGCTGGAACAGCCCGCTGCCGAGTGCCACCGCACTGATAATCAAAAACACCGCAGTTGGCATGCCCGGCAGCAGGGCAAAGCCCAGCATACCGGCGGCAGACATGATCCAGGCTTTCGGCTGGCTGGTCAGCTGCTCGGCAATTTCGCGACCGATATTGGCATCAACCTGCTGGCCGTCTGCGGACACGCGGGTGATAATCATCCCGGCGGTCAGTGAGATAAGCAGGGCGGGGATCTGTGCAATCAGGCCGTCACCGATGGTCAGGACCGAATAGATATGCATCGCCGCGCTGGTGTCCATACCGTTTTGCAGTACGCCGATAGCGAAGCCGCCGATCATGTTGATAAAGACAATGACCAGTCCGGCAATGGCATCGCCCTTAACAAACTTCATGGCACCGTCCATTGCACCGAAAAGCTGGCTCTCTTTTGCCAGGTTTTCCCTGCGCTGGCGTGCCTGGTGCGCTTCAATCAGGCCGGCGCGCAGGTCACTGTCGATGGACATTTGTTTGCCCGGCATCGCGTCCAGGGTGAAGCGCGCGGCAACCTCCGCCACGCGTTCAGAACCCTTAGTGATAACCAGAAAGTTCACCACGGTCAGGATCAAAAAGATAACCAAACCCACGGCAAGGTTGCCGCCGACCACGAAGTTACCGAAGGCTTCAACGATATGTCCGGCGTCCTGTTGCAGCAGGATTTGTCGGGTGGTGGAAATTGACAGCGCCAGGCGAAACATGGTGGTTAGCAGCAGGACCGACGGAAATGTCGAGAACGCCAGCGGTTTCGGCAGATACATCGCCAGCACGATCAGCAGCGATGAAATACAAATGTTGAGTGCAATCAGCACATCGATCAGGCTGGTGGGAAGCGGAATGATCATCATGAAAACGATCGACATGACAATCGTTGCCCCCACCACTTCTGAGCGCTGCATGGCGCTGATGGCGAGGCGGTTTAGCCAGACAAACAGAGAACTCATTTATAACGCCACCCTGGGTTGTGACAAGGTGGCACGCGGTTCATGAGCAGTGTAGTCGCTGATCACCGTGCGCAGCAGATTTAACGCCATCTGGCGATTTTTACTTTTATCGTCGCGCCACAGGCCCATCGGCAGGTGATAGACCAGTGGCACCAGTCCGCTGAGGAACAGCACCTGGTGCCGGGGATGCTGGCCTGCCACATCGTGTGCGAGATTTTGCAGATCGCGCAGGTAAGCGCCGTTGCCGCTCAGGTTAAGCAGGCGGCGGGTCAGTTCCAGCGGGCTGAAACTGACGTCAGGCAGCTTTCCTGCCAAGCGCTTCAGCAGAATTTTGCTGGCGGTGAGTGTCTGGCTGATATTGCCGGCGTCCTGCAGGCTGGTGAGAATTTTTTGCAGCGCACGACGTGGAATAGAAGAACTGTGTGCGGCAATATCGTCGGCCAGCGCACGCTGTAAGGTGCGTAACCCCTGATTGAAATGCACGCTACCAAAGCTGCTCAACAAGGCTTCCAGCATAGCGTTACCGGACTGCAGGTGAACAATGGTTTGGTAGTACAGCTGACGCATTGCTTGTTTCTGGGTTGGGTCGGTACTGAAACTGGCAATGGCGCTGGCGGTGTTTAATCCGGCGTTGACTTCGGCCCCTTTTTCCTGATGCAGCAGCTGAAGGCTTTTGGTTGCGTTACTGGCCAGCTCGGTATTTTGCGTGCGCTGGGCCTGAAGCAGCGTGTGGCGCAGTAGTACGTCACAGCGCGCAGGGTCATTGCCAGCGGCGTTTAACAGCTCGTCAAGATCGGGGGAGCCGTTCTTTTGCAGCAGCGTTTGCATCTTCTGGTTTTGCGTTTCCAGCTGTGCATGCTGTGGGTGTTCCAGCAGTTTCAGTAACTCATCTAATTTCTCAATACGTTCGATGTGCTGCATGGCACGGTTGCCGCGTTGTGCCGCGATTTTCCGCTGGTTCAGTGCCTTACTTTTGCGTTCAACGTGTTCGGCGAAGGTCATTGACACTTCTTCCATGGAATCTTCCAGCGGAGACGCAGGCATGCGTGAAGACGTGCCTGTGGCCGCCGCGGGCGCAACACTGACTGGGGGCAGTGCATCTTCCACGTCGCCAACCGACAGTGAATGCGTCGGCTGAATGCCGGGTATAACAGGAGTGATTTTCATCCTGGCGACCTCAATTATGAGACTTTTTTCCAATGTGTGGCGTGATTAGCGCAGTGGTTCCCTGCAGATTTTGTTGCCTGAAAAAGTCAGCGAGGCACTTTGCAACTAGTTGCAAATTTGACGCCGTAACCCTGGCAAGAAATTGCCATAAATTACGAGCGATAAAAAATGAATAGATAAAAAAAACAATTAGTTATTTTGTTTTTTCTGTTTGGCACAGGCTTTGCTATAGCCCTAATGCCGCTGTGGCACAATGGGTAAAGTAATGGAGCTTGTTATGTCAGAAATTCACTTGCAGTCCACAGAACAGTTACCGGGCAATAATACTGTCGCGATGAACATCGATTGGGAGGGAATCTTTCGTGAACACGGTCGTCGCGTACATCATTTCATCCGTAAGCGTGTTTCTCATCGTGAAGATGCAGAAGACCTGGTACAGATGACCTGGCTGGAAGTATTTCGTAATCGTGACAAGTTTGCCGGGGCCTCACGTCCCGAGACCTGGGTATTTGGCATCGCGCTTAACCTCATCCGTAACCATTTTCGTCTGCAGTCCTGCCGTCCTCGTTACGACGAACTGGAAGATGACATTGTGCTGACGCAGGGCGACGACCCCAGCGATATCACTGAACATCAACGTATTTTGCACTCCACACTGAGTTCCATTGCGGTACTGCCGGAAGACACGCGCAATCTGCTGAGTATTCTGGTGGAGAAAGACGGCAGCTATCAGGATATCGCTGCTGATTTAAACATTCCTATTGGCACGGTGCGTTCGCGTCTGTCGCGGGTTCGTGTTTTGCTAAAACAGTCAGTATTTTCCTGAAATCAGGATGGACGGAAAATTCGCTAAATCGTAAAGTGATTTGCAACATGTCCTGTTTTGCTGTGCGGGCACGCCTCGACGCGCGACTGCAATGCTGCATCGTGCGTCAGTCCGGGTAGGCACTGTTTACCGAAAGGAGACGAGATGCAATTTTCCGAGCGACAGTTGATGACCAGTAGTGAGCCACTCAAATTGGTCGAGTTTGCACTGAACATGGTGAGAGATGCAGTCTATCTGGTTGACAGTCAGACCCGTTTTTTCTACGTCAACGACGAAGCATGCCGAATGTTGGGCTATAGCAGTGAAGAACTGCTGGAAAAGAGCTTCACCGACATTGATCCGGTGTGGGGAGTCGAAGATATCCATGCTATGTGGAAGCGGGTGCGGGAGCAAAGCGGTGGTGGAGTATTCACCTTTGAAACCAGCCATAAAAATAAAAACGGAATGATGATCCCCGTTGAAGTCAGTTCCAATCCTTTTGTCTATGAAGAGAGCAATTACAGCATGTGCGTGGTAAAGGATATCAGAGAGCGCAAGTATCTTGAGCAAATGACTCATGTGCGGGAACAGGAATTCCGGGTACTGGTTGAGAACTCACCGGATATGGTAGTGCGTTTTAATACCAGCCTTAAATGTGAGTATGCCAACCCGGCGGCGCTGCGGCAATTGCGCCTTACCGCAGAAGAATTTCGGGGACGTAGTCTGCGTGAGAAGTTGGGGGATCTGTCCTGCGTCCGGCATATTGAACGCCTTATCAGTGAGGTTATCGCCAGCCAGACTGAGGCAGAAGGAGAACTGGTGGAGTCAGACAGTCGGCTGTCGGAAGGCACGGTGGTCAATCATACCCGCTGCGTGCCGGAATTTGATTGCAATGGCCAGCTTATTTCCGTGATGGTGGTGGGACGCGATATCACCGCCATTCATAATGCGGAAAAACGGCTGGAGCACTCTCATATGCGCTTACGTTTGCTGGCGCGACAGCGTGAGGTTTCACGCGAGGAAGAGCGCAAACGCATCGCCCGTGAAATTCACGACGAGCTGGGTCAGCACTTAACCTCGTTGCGCATGGGTATCTCACTGCTGCGTATTCAGTTTGGTAAAGATAATTCTCAGCTGCACGAGCGGGTCATGCATCTGATGGGGCTGACGGACAAGACCATTCAGGTAGTACGAAATGTTGCTACCCGACTGCGACCTAACGTGCTGGATATGGGTTTAACACCGGCGCTGGAATGGCTACGCGATGAATTTATCAGCCGTCATATTGGCTGCTGTTGCCGTTTAATCGCACCTGAACAGGAAGTGCGGCTGAATGACGAACAGGCAACGGCCGCGTTCCGGGTGGCGCAGGAATCCTTAACCAATATTTCGCGCCATGCTCAGGCCACCGAAGTGATTATCCTGATTGTTCGTCAGACTAACGCTGTTGTGCTTACCGTGCGCGATAACGGGCGTGGTTTTGAGTGCTGCGATAAGCGTAAAGATAATTCGTTTGGTTTAATGGGCATGCGAGAGCGTGGGCGGATGTTAGGGGGAAACGTGGAAATTGAAAGTCATCCTTCGGTGGGCACCCGGGTTACTCTCACTATCCCGTTGGATCAGGTTGCTAATAACATTGAGGATTTTGAAATATACAATGGATAATAATATTCGCCTGATGGTTGTGGATGACCATGTCATCATGCGTGAGGGATTGAAACAGATTTTTTCACTTGATGAGCGTCTGGTGGTGGTGGCAGAGGCCGGAAACGGTGCGCAGGTGATGGAAGGCTTGCGCAGCGAACAGGTTGATCTGCTGCTGCTGGATATGAGTATGCCGGGGCTGTGTGGTGAAGATCTGATTACCCGTATTCATCTGCAGTATCCGAAACTGCCAATTCTGATCCTGACCATGTACAGCGAACCACAAATTGCGCGGCGCGTGCTGAAATGCGGCGCGCTCGGCTACATTACCAAGGATAACGACCCGGAAACGCTGCTTGCCGCCATCCACCGCGTTGCGCGGGGCCAGCGCTTTATCGACCACGAGCTTGCAGAACAGATTGTCTTTGACGAATACACTCATCAAGGGGAAGTGCTGCACGAACGTCTGACGGCTCGTGAGATGCAAATCATGCTGATGCTGGCGCGGGGTGAGGGGGTTAATAACATTGCTGAAGCACTGGCGATCAGCAATAAAACCGTCAGCACCCATAAAGCGCGCTTAATGGAAAAAATGATGTTTACCACCAATGCGGATATTGTGAAATACGCCATAAGCCATCGTTTGATTACGTAAGAATACTCCTATATTACTAGCTGGTTGTACCGAACGATGTTGTTCACTCCTTTCTTCAGTGTTGAAAATATTTTTATTTAACAGTTAATTAACATAAGTGTGATGTGTAATCGCTTCCATATCACTGACCAAAAGTAAGGCGATCCTTACCCTTCCCCCCGAAAACCCCTTACATAACCTTCAGCATAAGACGATAGTTTTTTAACGTTAGCATGGGCGATTCTTAATATAAGTGTAAGAAGAAAGTAAATTTTTTAACTTCAACTGTAATATAATATGTCAGATACGTTAACTGTAATATTGCTGTGTTTGTGAGTGACGTTAATTAAAATAATGGATAGGTCAGGGGGAATTTTTTATGAACATCGGGAATAGTGAACACTTGTTTCGGTCGTGGCCCTACGAGGTAGAGCAAATTTCTCTGCGAGAAGAACAACGCATTGATATACATGATCCACTGGCTGAGATGATTAAAACCGTCGCACCGTTAAAAATTGATCTGGTCTTACAGGGGGAAACTGGTACGGGCAAAGATACACTGGCACGAAAAATTCACAAACTTTCCGGCTGTACGGGAAAATTGGTAGCGGTTAACTGCGCGGCGATTCCCGAAACGCTGGCAGAAAGCGAACTGTTTGGTATCAATAACGGCGCTTACACTGGTGCCGGACAGGCTCGCGCGGGTTACGTGGAAGAGGCAAACAACGGCATCCTGTTTCTGGATGAAATTGACAGTATGCCTCTCTCATTACAGGCTAAGATGCTGCGCGTGCTTGAAAATAGAGGCGTAGAGCGCCTGGGCGGAACCCGGTTCACGCCTGTCAATATGCGGGTGATTGTGGCGACGCAAACGCCGTTACTGACACTGGTTGAACGTGGTGCCTTTCGCCGTGACCTCTACTTCCGTCTTAACACCGTCAACATTCATCTGCAGCCACTGCGTTCGTGCATTGAAATGATTATTCCGCTGTTTCGTACATTCGTGGAAAAAGCAGCTGCCGAACTGGCCATCACGCCGCCTGAAATCGCCCAGAATCACTATGAAAGCCTTCTGGGCTATAGCTGGCCGGGGAATATTCGTGAACTCAAAGCCGCTGCCGAGCGTTTTGCGCTGGGGCTGCCGCCGCTCAATCTTTCCTGTGATAGTGCGCAGGATCGGCCTCAGCTGAAAGAAATGATGCGACGCATTGAAAAAAGTCTGATCCATGATTGTCTGATTCGCCATGGGAACAGCATTGATGATGCTGCGCAGGAACTGGGTATGCCCCTGCGCACGCTCTATCACCGCATCAAACTGCTCAACGTAAATGTTGTTACCAGCCTTATAACCCAGTAACAGGCCACAAGAGACCACCTGGCCGCGAACCGGGCGGTGCAGAAGAACCCCGCATGCAAACGTTCAGATGCGGGGTTCTTTATAGTGCAACTGGTCACCTTGTCCTTCTCTCAGGCCTCTTAAAAATAAAAGAAAAATTCGCACGCTGTGGGAACCGATACCGCGGGAGCACCACTTACTATACGAACATTGTGTGATGTTCCAGGTCACAAGCTAATCAATTAAATTGGAGAGAGTAATATGAGCGGTTTAATACCAGGTTTAATGACAGGCAGCACTGGCGTAGCTTCAAAAATCATGGAGGGAGCAATGAGTCATTCAACGCTTGAGTCTGCAAAAGCTAATGCAGTGAAAATTGAGATGGATACCCATAACTCTATCTTAGATGGCAAAATGGACTCTGCGAGCAAAGAGATCAACTCCGGTCACAATGCCTCTAAATCCATTCAGTTCTGATGAATGACCGGGTGTGTGGTCCAGCGCCATCGCCCGGTTCTTTTATTGCTGCCGACGAGGACGAGCCATGAAAATCAACATCGGAAACTCCCCCTCTTTAGCTATCAGTGCTGGGGATAATGATCTCAGTTCCTCTGCCAGCAGCACGGCAGATGCTGCCTGGTTCAGTGCCGCACTACAGGCACCCGCGAAACCCGCTGACAGCATGAATAACGATTCATGGATTAACAAAATTACCAGTCTGTCTGAAACGGCCTCCGGCCAGTCAAATCAGGCTGACAGGGCACTGGCAAAGGCGTCACACAGTCTTGATTCAAGAACTGTGATGGATGCTAACCGCGCACTGTCCTCCTACTATCTGGAAAGTCTGCTCAACGCAAAACTGGTTGCCAAAGGCGTACAGAGCCTGGAAAAACTCACCAACTTGCAGTAACCCCTATGGCTAAATTATCTTTCAAGGTACTGCTTTTACTGCTGGTTTTTCTGCTGCTCGGCTGTAACGACCAGGTTGAACTCAACCACGGCCTGTCAGAAAGCGACGCGAACGAAGTCGCGGCAGAGCTTGGGCGTTATCATATCCAGGCGGAAAAACGCACCAATAAAGATGGCATTACCGTGATGGTGAATGCTACCGAATTAAACCGGGCCGTACATATTCTTGACGCCGCCGGATTGCCACGCCCGGCAAGAACTAACCTGGGTGAAGTGTTTCAGAAAAACGGCGTAATTTCCACGCCGCTTGAAGAAAGGGCGCGTTACATTTATGCCCTGTCGCAGGAAGTGGAGTCCACGCTGAGTCAGATTGACGGCGTTATCGTTGCTCGCGTTCATGTGGTGCTGCCAGAACGGATTGCGCCAGGGGAGCCGGTACAGCCTGCCAGCGCGGCGGTGTTTATTAAGTACCGTCCCGACCTCGATCCCGATGTGATCGAACCGCGTATTCGACAAATGGTGGCCAGCAGTCTGCCGGGACTGGCTGGGCGGGCCGATAAAGATCTGGCTATTGTGTTTGTTCCTGCTGAAACATACCAGGATAAACCACCAGAAGTCTCTTTCGGTCCATTTATGGTTACCCCGGAGCGTGATGCGCAGTTGACCTGGCTGAGTGGTTTTATTGGCATCCTGATTCTGGTCAGCGTTGCAGGCGTATTTGGCTGGCCGCACTGGAAACGCTTCCGTCAACGCAATAAGCCGCAAGCCAGTAAGGATGAGTGAAATGCTGCCTGCTGACGACCCTGCGCTGCGCTGGCTTCGCTGGTGGTGCATCGACAGCTGGTTAGCTGCCGACAAACAGTGGCGTCAGGCAGCATTTTATCGACTGGACGACGCCAGACTGGCCGCGCTGGCACAAAGCCATCACCCGATGATTTGCCAGCAGCTGCAGTTGGCTACGGCGGTCAGCCCGGTGGATGCTGAACTGCTGACATGGCTGGAGATGGCGATGGAACAGCAGCAGCTTGCCCTGCGTCTGGCAGCGGAAGTGTGCTGGCGGGGGTGCGCCTCCGACACACTTTCTGCCGGGCAGGAACGCTGGTGTCGCCGGGTTGCGCAGGGAATGCGTCCCGGTCTGTGGCTGACCGAAGCGGAAGGTTTACCCGCCGACAATGGCGATATCAATGGCCTGTGGCTGTTAAGCCAGCGTGCTGGTCCTGCCTGTTGGGGACGGATACGACTGGCATTTCCTCAGGATCGGGTACGGGCGGTGGAAGCGCTTCCAGGATTGAGTATCTTCCCCCCACGTCTTTTACCGCTCTGGCAGGCGGTGCTTTGGTATGCCTCACAGGAGCCATTATGCTAACGCGCAGAAGAATCACCCTGTTAAATGGCGAGGACGATTTGTCACCGGTCATTGACCGGGCACAGCTGCAGCTGGAGCAGCAGGGCCAGCATATTATTGCGCTGGCCCGCCAGCAGGCTGAACAGATCCTGGCTGACGCAGAAGAAGAGGCGCAGAGCATCAGGCTTCGTGCGCAACAGCAAGCGGAGCTGGACTTCTGGCAGCAGGCTGACACACTGCTGGCAGGCTGGCAGCAACAGCGGCAAGACATGGAAGCTGACGTGTTGCCGGTGGTGGAAAGCGTCCTGGCCCAGGCGCTGGGACAGCTGCTGACAGATGTACCGGAATCCCAGCGGTTATCCGCGCTGCTGCGGCAGCTGCTGCGGGAAAAAATCAAAGCTGACCAGGGAAGCCTGCACTGCCATCCCTCACAGCAGGAGACGGTCGCCGCATGGCTGCAACACCATGCCCATCTGGCGTGGCAACTGCAGCCGGATGAGTCGCTGCAGCCTGACAGCGTGAAGCTGCTCACCACACAGGGCGAACTGTATCTTGACTGGCAGCAGGCGATAAGTCAGCTGATGCCCCCTGAGCGCTAACTAACCTGAAAAACTTCACCTCACATGGAACCGCCCCACACCCTTAGCCACTTAATGACAGGTCCGCTCACAGAGAGAGTATCACTATGTCATCAATCAGTGCGCTACAACGCCGCCTGGACAGTCAGTTTGACCGGGCACAAAACCAACTCGACGATGCCGCCATGGATGCCGCCATGGATGCCAGTGACGGCTACAGCCAGGCAGACAGCTTTGCCTTTTTTGAGGCTACCATTGGCTTGTCTAACGCCAGCTGGGCTGCCAGCCAGGAACTGATCGTTAAGCATGGTCTGGCCAAAGCGATTATTAATGAGATCAACTGAGTTGCAGGAACTGGCGCAACACTGGCTGGATAATCCTGGCGAAGACCAGCAGTTAGTGGTGGATGACGGAGCACTGTGGCTACAACAGCGGGCAGGTCAGCTTTTTGCGCTGGCCGGGCTCACCGTCAATGCGCCGCTTAATGAAGATACGCTGGGACGGGCATTACAATTGTCCGCTCCGGCATTACGTCATTTTGGACGCGATGCTGCGGCGCTTGCTTTTCAGGGACAGAGCCTGATATTAGTGTTATGCCTCCGTGAACATAATATTGATGCGGTGTGTGAGCAGCTGGAATCGTTGCTTAATCAGCGCGATGTCTGGCAAACCATGCTGCAACAGCAGCGAAGAAAAGCAGCAACCCATGGCGCAGTGCCCTTGCACAGCCAGGCATTATTACCAAGGGGAAACCATGGTTGAGAAGAGTAAGTCACGTTGCCGCTTGCTGGGCGCGTTATTGATGCTGTGCACAACACTTCAGGCCGGGGCCCAGACTCCCTCCGACTGGAAAGAACAATCCTACGCTTACTCCGCCGACCATACGCCGTTATCCACGGTATTGCAGGATTTTGCCACCGGACACGGTGTGGATCTGCAGCTGGGGAATGTGGAAGACACCGAAATTACCGCGAAAATGCGTGCCGATAACGCCAGCGTGTTTCTTGATCGCCTCGCGTTAGAGCACCGCTTTCAGTGGTTTGTTTACAACAACACGCTTTATGTCAGCCCTCAGGACGAACAAAGTTCCGAGCGGCTGGAAATCTCGCCGGATGCCGCGCCGGATATTAAACAGGCGCTGACCGGCATCGGTCTGCTTGACCCACGCTTTGGTTGGGGCGAACTGCCTGACGATGGCGTGGTGCTGGTTACCGGCCCACCACAGTACCTTGAACTGATAAAACGCTTTAGCGAACAGCGGGAAAAGAAAGAGGACCGCCGTAAAGTGATGACCTTCCCACTGAAGTATGCTTCGGTGGCAGACAGGACCATCCATTACCGCGATCAAACCCTGGTGATCCCCGGCGTTGCCACCATGCTGAATGAGCTGATGGGCGGCAAACACGCAGCGCCAACCAGCGCCAACGGCAGCGAGGCCATCATGGGTGCGCAGGATACTAATGCCATGATGCAAAACACTGAGTCATTGCTGGCCCGGTTATCCGGTCGTACCAACCGCGCCAACCGCACGGGCGACAGCAGTGTTGACGACCTCAATGGCCGCATTTCTGCAGATGTGCGTAACAACGCCTTATTAATTCGTGATGACAATAAGCGTCATGACGAATATGCCCAACTTATTGCAAAAATCGATGTGCCGCAGAACCTGGTGGAAATCGATGCCGTGATTATGGATATCGATCGCACCGCCTTAAACCGGCTGGAAGCCAACTGGCAGGCAACCTTAGGCGGCGTCACTGGAGGCACCTCACTGATGTCCGGCAGCGGCACCCTTTTTGTCAGCGACTTTAAACGCTTCTTTGCGGACATTCAGACGCTGGAAGGGGAAGGCACCGCGTCTATTGTGGCCAACCCGTCAGTGCTGACGCTGGAAAACCAGCCGGCGGTTATCGACTTCAGCCAGACCGCGTACATTACCGCGACCGGTGAGCGCGTGGCGGATATCCAGCCAGTTACCGCAGGCACCAGCCTGCAGGTTACGCCGCGTGCGGTGGGCTACCAGGGCCACAATGCCATTCAGCTGATGATTGATATTGAAGATGGCCAGCTGGAAACCAACATTGACGGACAGGCGACGGGCATGAAACGTGGCACGGTCAGCACTCAGGCGCTGATCAGCGAAAACCGCGCGCTGGTGCTCGGTGGATTCCACGTTGAAGAGAGTGGTGATCGCGCCCGCCGCATCCCGCTGCTGGGCGATATTCCGTGGATTGGTAAGCTGTTTACCTCGACCCGTCACGAGATTTCACAGCGGCAGCGTCTGTTTATTCTGACCCCGAGACTGATTGGCGATCAGACCGATCCGACGCGCTACGTCACCGCAGATAATCGCCAGCAGTTAAACGATGCCATGGAGCGCGTCGAGCGTCGCCACGGCAATGTTAATATGCACGACGTGATTGAAAATGCGATGCGCGATCTGGTTGAACGGCAAACACCCGCCGGATTCCAGCAGCAACTGTCCGGGGCGCGGTTAAGCGAAGTGTGCCGCCAGGTGCCGGGTTTGTTATTTGATGGTTCACGGGCACAGTGGTACTCCGGCAGTAACGGCAGTGTGCAGTTGAACGTCGGCGTGGTGCGCAATATCACCAAAAAACCGCTGCGCTTTGACGAATCGAACTGTGCCAGCCGCCGTACTATGGCGGTGGCGGTATGGCCAGGCAGTACGCTGGCACCGGGCCAGTCGGCGGAGGTTTATATGGCGCTCAATCCTAACCGCGCGCTGACTGAATCACGCGAATCACTGATTAATCACTGAGGAGAGGAAAAATGATGAAAAAAGCCTCTTTTGTTCTGCTGGGCATGGCACTGCTGCTGGCCGGCTGCGCCAAACGACAGGATAACGGATTATCCTGTACCTCGGTGGAATGCCGTCCCCAGTCCGGCTCACACTATTTGGTTATCTGGTGGCAGCCGGAATTACGCAACGGTGCCGCAGATTTCACCCAGGTCACGGTGAATGAATAGTGTCTGCCCGCAGGTGGCGTCGCTGCCGGCTTTTCTCAGCCTGTTGCAGCTGCGTCAAAGCTGTCGCTGGCCGGTGAAGCCCGGAGTGGAGCTGCAGGCATTGTGTAGCGGACGTGGGCGGGAAGTGATGCTGAATTTGCAAACCACTTTCCAGCCTCCCGGAATCTGTCAGCAGCTGCTATACCGACGTGGTGCGCAGCCCGAGCGTTATGACGGTTGTTTCCTGTGTATGAACAAAGATCGGGTGCTCTCTTGCTGGTGTCAGGTTGGTGACGACAACACAGAGGATAACGCCTCCATTGCCAGGCTGTTCAGCCTGGCAGGTATCGAACTGGCCGGTTAACCGGCCAGATATTTCAGCACTTCCCCTCGATTCTTTCTCTTTAGTCACGTTTCTCACGGAACGCGGTTATTTTTTTACCCTTTCCCGGAACCAGCACCGCGCTGGCAGCACTCAATAGAGGCTTTGGTATGGCACTGATTCGGTGTCTGACCCGCAGGGTAATTTCATTAATTGACAGAGGAATATGGTATGAGTCTGAACCTTAGTTCGCTTGGCTTACCTACGTTGCAAATCACCCCTTATGGGGCGGGTAGTAGTAATGGACTGATAGGAATCGGTCCACAGGTAGGTGCACTTAAGTCAAACTCTGGCCTGAGGTTAGGTAACAGCCAGAATGATACAATTAACCAGCTGGCAGGCCTGCTGACCGGCATGATGTTGATGATGAGCATCATGGGCGGCAATGGCATCATGGGCGGCAATGGCATGCAGGGCGTCTGTTTGGGCAACGGCTTCGGCAGTGGCCCGGGTGGCTTAGGTGGCCCGGGTGGCTTCGGTGGCCCGGGTGGCTTCGGTGGCCCGGGTGGCTTCGGTGGCCCGGGTGGCTTCGGTGGCCCGGGTGGCTTCGGTGGCCCGGGTGGCTTCGGTGGCCCGGGTGGCTTCGGTGGCCCGGGTGGCTTCGGTGGCCCGGGTGACTTCGGTGGCCCGGGTGACTTCGGTGGCTTAGGTGGCTTAGGTGGCTTAGGTGGCTTAGGTGGTGGCAACATCGGTTCTGCACCGGGTACTGGCTTTGGAAACACCATACCTTCTTCACTGGATAAGGTACTGGGTATTGACTCAAACTCATACTCCAACAACTCAACCTTGGGCAAAGATTTAACTTCCTGCACTGATTCAAGCTCAGGAAGCACCCCGCAGCAGCAGTTGAGTAAAATCTTCGATGAAGTGATGCAAAACATATTTGGCGATCACGGGAACTCTTCAACTGGCAGCAAGCCGACACAGGACGAGCAGGATGCCTATAAAAAAGGGGTGATCGATGCGCTGACTGCCCTGATGGGCGGCGGACTGAGCCAGAACATGGGCACGGGACTGGGTAACGGCACAGGACTGGGTAACGGCCTGCCGGGCCTGAAGGGGCCGGTTGACTTCCAGGCGCTGGGTAACGCAGTAGGAACAGGCGTGGGCATGAAAGCGGGTATCGAGGCGCTGAATGGCATCGGTACCCACAGCGATAGCAGCACCCGTTCTTTCATCAATGAACGCGACCGAGGGCTGGCGAAGGAAGTGGGCCACTTTATGGACCAGTATCCTGAGGTCTTTGGTAAGCCTCAGTATCAGAAAAACGGACACTCGGCAGTTAAAACCGATACCAAATCCTGGGCAGAGGCACTGAGCAACCCGGATGACGACGGCATGACTCCGTGGAGTATAGATCAGTTCAATAAAGCCAAAGGCATGATAAAAAGTGCAATGATGGGTGATACGGGTAACAGCAACCTGCAGGCACACGGTGCGGGTGGTTCTTCGCTGGGTGTTGATGCCACGTTAACCGGTGATGTCATCAACAATATGGCACTGGGCAAAATGGGTACGAGGGCGTAAATTGTCGTCGTTCGGGCGGGCAACGCTTGCCCGCTTCTCTTTTAGGGAAAACCTGGCAAGCGCCATTGACTTCCGGGCGATATATCAGAGTATCCCGTGGAGGATTATCATGATCATTCAGGATTTGTTAGGTGCGCTGGCAAGACGTCTGGAAACCGGCACGCTGTCGCTGGATGCCAATCAGCTTTGTTGTTTGAAAGTAAACGGTTTGGAGATGACGCTGGAATACATGGAGTTACAAAACTGGCTGTTTGTTTATCTCACTGTGGGCTCTCTCTCTGCTGCGCATGGTAGCGTAATCCTGGCTGATATTCTTGCTGCCAACCTGTTTCATTTCTGTACCAGTGATGGTGCCGCATTTGGTCTCGATCAGGAAAAAGACGAATTATTACTGTTTCAACGTTTTCAACTGCCCGCAGTTGACGAAGACCTCTTTGTCAACGCCTGCGTGCAGATGATCGGAGTGACGAAAGTCTGGCAAAGCAAATTAATGCACAGCCGGGCTGATGTAGCGGCGTTACCGCCCACGTTGATGGCGCAGGGGTTAACACTCAAAGCAGCGGGGAGAATTCGATGAACGTATTTGGCGTCATAATAGGGCGTAAAAGCAGTTCACAACAGGAAGAGCAAACGCCATCCTCCTCGCCGCTGGCGTCGCCACAGTCATCCCCACTGCCTGCGGGTCGAGCTGGACGTCTTCAGCGGCAAAATGCCACCTTGTCTAATAACACCCGCTACAATGCCCGCTCCACACCCGGCACGCCTGATCGTGCGCGTGCGACCTCAAGGCACAGTGGCGAAGGGAGCAGCTCGTCGGCGTATTCTACAGGGCCGGCCAGTTCATCAAGGGCAGTATTAGTGCGCCAGGGCGGCAATCGCGAGCATTCACAGCTGGCACAATTCCACGAGATGATGCAGGTGTCACCGAAGATCTCACGTAACGATCCGCTGCCGGAAACGCCGGAGAGCATCCCCAGGCGTTTGCAGGAAAAGATGGATACCGTCAACCTGCCGGAGCTGGAAAAGCTGGACGGGGGACTCTATGAATACGCCAAAATGGCTATCGAACGGGTCAATGAGAAAAAAGGTGCCGATAAACAGCTGTCGGAACTGGATAAAAAAATGTTGCCGCTGTTCGCCGAAGCCGAAAACGCGCGTCATCCTGACCTGAACCTGCACGTTTTCCGCGGACCGGAGGCGTGTTATAAAGCGATCAAAGAGCAGAACAAAAAGGCATGGGACAGTAGGCAGCCAATGAATATGCGCGTGGTCTTCAGCCCGTCCAGAGGCATACCCGATCACCATGTTGCCCTCGACGTACAGTTGCGTCCCGGCCATCACCCCTCGGTGGTGTGTTTTGAGTCAGCGCTGTGGGGTATGATGAATGAGATTCGGCAGGATATCGAACACGGGCTTAAAGAGAGCAAAGTGAAGTTGATAGGCAACTTTGTTCAGGCTTCAGACTGGGACTGTGCTATGTTTGCGCTGAGTAATGCGCTGAAATTATATAAGCATCACGATGAATACACCTCACGTCTTCACGCTGGTGAAGAAGAAGAAAATGTGCGGATCCCGTCAGAGTTTATCAAACATGCGCAGTCAAAAGGCCATGCCGAAAGGCAGGGGCGCCGAAACGACATTGTTACTAAAGATAAAGGTGGCCTGCATGCGGAAACTCTGCTGCACCGCAACCTTGCTTACCGCGCCCAGCGGTTTGATAAAGCCTACAGCACCTCCATTGAGGGGTTTCGCTTCCAGGAAATCCAGCGGGCCGGTGACTATCTCGCCGCACAGCGAGGACGAAAATAATTTTACCCCTTTAATAAAACGCACCGTTAATACCCGTGCTTTTTTTCCTGGTTGTGTGGGTAAACGGCGGGCATGTTGGCGAACCGTTGGTTGCGTAAGCCAGAAACGATTTCAGCAGGTTAAACAAACAGGAGAACGTCGAATTTCTCCTCCAGCATGGACAGATGTACGGAAAGGCTGCTTACAGCGACGCTGTTCCAGGCGCAGCAGTTCCAGCAGTCGGTCTGCCAGGTAGCGGGTAACCCACCAGGCGGTCTGGCTCACATGCTCATTTGTCCCGCCTTCCTTAAGAAAATCGGCATGAAGACAGTCGACAACACCATCAATTTCCCAGCCCTGAAAATGGGCTTGTGACGCTGTTTTGCCCTCCCAGCCCTGAGAAGACAATAATGACTTCAATTAGTGCACCCAGCAGCTGGCCCATGGTGGAATGACTGTTGCTACCGGAAGAAAGCCTGTTATTCTCTGCGGGTAGTGTTTGCCCCAGCGAGGTCGAGCGAATGCTGTTAAGCATCAGAATTTAAATATATTTTCTCCTTGATAAAGGTTGGTTATCCGAGAACATACGGCATCCGCTGTCCGATGTTAGTGTGGTGAGACAATCGTCTCTTTGGTTCCTCATTTTGTGCTGTTTTCCCAACTCTATTTTCTGCGACGGGGAACCGTCGAATTAAGAGCACTACATAAACAAAATTAATGTGGGAACGGGGGCGGTCATGAAGTTGAGATTGCATGGAGCGGAACAAAAAGCAGTAGTGCAGAAAACCGAAAACAAAACAACGGGCAAGGGCGCAGCACTGCAACAGGGCAGCGGCAGCAGTACACCGCAGGCCGCAGCCGGTTCGCTGGCAACAGACGGAAGAAATCGTGGAAAATTGCCTAATGTGCATCAGCAGGACACTGGTGAAGATGGCAGCAGTCCTGCCCGTCAGAAAAAAAAATCGTTCAGTTTCAGCCGTTTATTCGGTAAAAAATCCTCGAAATCTTCCTCACAACCTGCAACCACCTCGGCACCGGAAAACGTGCGCGGTAAAGGTAACACCCTGCGTGAGCTAATGGCGAACGATGGGGAAAGCCATGATCAACCAGCCGGGGCGAGCTTAACCCGCTCAGGCGGGTGCAGGCGCAGCAGCCTTGAGGATATGGCGGGGCGCCCGATCAATAAAACCGGCATCAGTGGTCAACAGCCGCAGAACGCACCGCTGCGTGGACCAGCCAGAGGCACCACCTTAGCGGAGCTGCTGGCAAGGCCCGAAGAATGCGCTGAAACGCCACCCGCCTCTCCACAGGGTGAACCGCGTTTAACCCGCTCGGGTGGCGTCAAACGCCATGACCTGGCTGATATGAAAGGGCGGGAAATAGCGAGAGGCGATGGCGAAGAGCCGGCCCCGGCGCATATGAAGCAGCAACAACTGCAAATATCGCTGCAAGAGGGCAAACTGAAACTGTCTGGCACCAATCCGTCGGCGATCAACACGCTGCTGTCGCAAACCCTCGGTAAAGAGGATCAGCATTATCTGGCCCACAACGTCAGCAGCGATGGCAGCCAGCATCAGCTTCTGGACAAACAGGGGTGCCTGTTTGATATCAAAAGTAATGAAAATGGCTACAGCGTGTTGCATAACAGCCAGTCTGCTGAACTGAAGAGCAAGCTGGAACAGGCGGGCGATGCGCCGGTAAGCCTGTCGAGCCATAATGGCAAACTGCAAATCAGTATTGGCGAAAATGGCAAGAACAAAATGGTCCTGAGTGAACCAGGTTCTGCCCATCACGCTATGTTAAGTGGCGTCTGGCAGCATCCTGCGGGCGTTGCAGAAAAGGAAGGTCAGGCAGTTTGCCTGCATGATGACAAGCTGCACCTGCTGAATTCCAGTCTGGGGTTGTGGCAGAGCGCCAGTGACACCTCGTACAGTAACCTGTCACGCCAGGCCGACGGTAAACTTTATGCGGTGAAGGATGACCAGACACTGAGCAATCTGTCTGAAAACCAGTCGTCGGAAAAATTTATCGATAAAATCAAATCGTTCTCCGTGGGTAAAAATGGCCAGGTGGCGGTCCTGGCCGATACGGAAAGCGCACACCACATGTGCCTGCTGCCTTCGATTGACGCAAAGCCGGAAGATCGCAGCTATTTTAGCCTGCGGCTTGCTGATACGCCTGAAATGTTACAGCGCGAACAGCCTCATCCTGAGGTACAGTCTGTCGCCATGAGTAATGGTCGCTTGTTTGCCGCCGACAGTGAAGGTAAGTTGCATATCGGCTTGCTGAAGCAGATAGACAATAATGAATTACCGATGAAAAACATGCCGCAGAAAGTGCTGGAGCAGCACTATGGGCGCAATCATCGGATTGAAGGATTTTTTACCGATCACAAAGGGCAGCTCAACGTGCTGGTCAAAGATAACTTCAGACAGCAACATGCCTGCCCGCTGGGCGATGACGACCAGTTCCACCCCGGCTGGAATATGACCGATACCATGGTCATTAATAACCAGCTCGGATTGCATCATATTAGTCCTGAACCGCACAAAATTCTCGATATGGCGCACCTGGGCAGCCTCGCACTTAAGGATGGCAGCGTTCATTATTTTGATCTGCTGACCAAAGGCTGGACCAGCGCGGGGTTCGATTGTAAACAGCTGAAAAAAGGGCTGGACGGCACGGCCTATATTTTGAAAGACGGTGAGGTGAAACGACTGGGTATTAATCAGACCACCTCGTCGATAAGGCAGGGTAAAGATAACTTCTTCGCACTTCCTCATGTGCGTAATAAACCCGAGCCGGGGGTTGCCTTACAGGGGCTGAACAAATCAGATAAAGCGCAGGCGATAGCGGTGATTGGTGTTAATCACTATTTTGCACTGACGGAAAAAGGGGATATCCGCTCGTACCAAATCAAACCCGGAACGCAGCAGCTGGCCCGTCAGGTACAAACCCTTGACCTGGAAGGGATTACCGGCGCATTAAAAGACATCCATGTTGACCAGCAGCACAATCTGTATGCCGTCAACCAGGATGGTGAGGTTTTCCATCAGTCCCGTGAACAGTGGCAAAGCGGTGAAGCTGGCGGTGGCTGGAAAAAACTTACCGGGCCGCAAAACAAAAGTGATCTGCAACGTCTGGAAATGGACAACGAGCATCGGCTCGTCGCCACCATGACAGATACCACGCAGCATCAGTTGAAAGAAGGGGAGTGGCATCCTTATCAATCGCCAGAAAGCGGGCCGCTGGATGTGGGAACGCGCGAATCCCAGGCGGTGTTTGGCCGGTTAAGTCAGGGCATGAAAGGTGTGCGTATCCCCGGAACCGGCCTCACGGTAAACGTGTCGGCGCAGGCTGCCGGGATGAACGGCATTGAGAACCGTAAAATCAAGAGCAAGTTTGCTGACAGGGTGCGGGCCTATGTCTTTAACCCCACCATGAAGACGCCGCGCCCGATCAAAAACGCCGCCTACAGCATGCAGCATAACTGGAAGGGACGGCGCGGCCTGCAGCCTTTATATGAAATGCAGGGCGCGTTGATTAAACAGCTTGAGTCGCACAATGTGCTGAAACAAGGCATGCAGCCGGATTTGAAAAGCAAACTGGAGAAGATGGACCTCGGCAAGCACGGTGAAACCCTGCTCAATGATATGAAGCACTTCCGGGAAGAACTTGAACAAAGCGCCATCCGTTCCGCCACCATTCTTGGTCAACACCAGGGGGTGCTGACCAGGAATGGCACAGCCAATGAGGATTTCAGGCTTTCCCCCACCAAAGGTGTGGTGCAGAGCTTTAACGTGAACCGTTCAGGGCGCGATCTCAGCAAAGCACTGGAAAAAGCGGTGACTATAGCTCCGCCTTCACCTGCTTCAGAAAATAAATTGCACACCCTGCTGAGTGATTTTATCAGTAAGGGGGTCAATATGAGCCACCAGAAAGCGGATATCCCCCTTGGCCGCCAGCGCGATCCTAATGACCAGACGGCGCTGACCAAATCGCGGCTGATCCTTGACATCATAACCCTGGGCGATATGCACCAGCTGGCCGACAAAGCGTCGCTGATTTCGGGAGGCCAGCCCGACAGCGAGCAAATCAGACAGTTGCGTCAGGAATTCGATGCACTGCGGCAGAAACAGTATGGCGACAACCCGGTGAAGCAATATACCGATATGGGCTTTACCAATCACGGCGCACTGGAAGCGGATTACGATGCGGTGAAAGCCTTTATCAATGCTTTCAAAAAAGAGCACCACGGCGTCAATCTGACTGCGCGAACCGTGCTGGAAACGCACGGCAATGCCGAGCTGGTGGAAAAGTTAAAAGACACGCTGCTGTCGATGGGCAGCGGAGAAAGCATGAGTTTCAGCCGTTCGTATAGTGCCGGACTGAGCAGTGTTTTCGTACCAACAATTAACAGAGTGCTGGTGCCGATTGTTCCTGGCGCTGGGGTCGCTCTGGAACGCGCCTATAACCTGACCTTTGGGCGCACTCCTGGTGGCCTGAACGTTAGTTTTGGTCGTGGCGGTGGCGTGAACGGTACCATCTTTTTGGCGACCGGATATGACTTAATGCCTTATATGACTGGCAAAAAAACCACGGCTGAAAATGCCAGCGACTGGCTGAGTAAACAACACAAAATCAGCCCGGATTTTCGTATTGGTGGGGCAGTCAGCGCCAGTCTGCAAGGGACTTTGCTGAACGGCATTAATTTCAAACTGACGGAAGATGAACTGCCCGGTTTTTTACATGGACTGACGCAAGGCACCCTGACGCCGACGGAGCTGATGCAAAAGGGCATTGAACATCAGATGATGCAGGGCCGCAGGCTGGTGTACAATGTGGATACCAGCGCGGCATTTGACCTGCGTGCGGGCATTGACATGACCCGTGACGGCAGCAAGCCCGATGGTGTGACGGCCCGTATTTCTACCGGTGTGAGCGGATCGCTTAACCTCGTTTCCGGTTTGAGCGAGCGCATCACTGAAACCGGTGAGTTTGGCCGCACGCAAACTTCCAGTGATAACAGCCTGACGTTTTTCAACTCGGCCAGCGTCGGGGCTAACCTGACCGCCAGCGTGGGGGTGGCGCACGGATTTACCCATGACGGTAAGGTCACCGCTAATGCCACCTCGGCACCTGCTACCTCTGTCGGAACCTTTCCGGCGTTTACCTCCACCAACGTGTCAGTGGCGCTGGCGATGGATGACCTTACCACCCAAAACATCATTCTCGGGCTGAAGCAGGCTGAACCGGTGACCAATCACGATATCAGCGAACTGAAGTCAATGTTAAAGAAACATTTCAGGGACAGCGATAGCGTTAACCTGCTGAAGGCGCTGGAGAAAGATGAGAATCCTGACCCGGTGGAACATCTTGATAAGTTAAGCAAACATTTCAATACCCGTTCCACGGCTGACGACGATCGCTATCAGGCTATTCGGACATTGAAAAAACTGGTGGCTCGTCAGATGTGTGTCGCAACCAATAGCCAGGAGTTAGGTTCAGCCATGCACCTCACTACTTACACTAACCTGTCGAGGCTGGACGAGAACGGTATTTTGGGTGTGTTAAAACGGCACATTGATGCCGCATTGTTGCCCAGTCGCGCCGACCGTATCCGCAGCATGATGGATAACGATCCCGTGCTGAAAGACTTAATCAAACAGTTGCAAACCACACCGTTCAGCTATGCCATCGTGTCGATGGAGCTGAAAGATGTCGTGCGTGATGCTGCTGAAAAAGCGATGCTCGAAGGCAAATTAGGACGCGAAGAGTTGGGCGCTCTGTTTCAGGACCCTGATTACCTGCGTATTAAATCGGTCAGTGTCATTCAGAGCGCCACCAAAAGCGAAGGGTTTAATACGCCTGCAATGTTACTGCGCGCCAGCAACAGTGCTGGCATGAGCATGGAGCGCAATATCGGCACCATCAACTTTGAATATGGTCGGGACCAGGACACGCCGCGGTGCTTCACACTGGAAGGCGCAATTGCCGAAGCTAACCCGGAAGTGGCCTCTGCGCTGACGGGACTGAAGAAAGAAGGGTTTGAAATGAAGGGCTGATTGACGTAGCCGATCAGACTCAGATCCGATAATCACCACATTAAGGAGTGACATGATGACACCGACACAACAGCAGGTTGAAAAGCTGCTGCAGCATTTTTCCGTCGGTTGCAAAACGCCTTTGCAGTTAAAGGATGGCGTGTGCGCCCTGTATGACGATGAGGGTAAAGAGGCGGCGGTGCTGGAAGTGCCCGAGCAAAGTGAAAGCCTGCTGCTGCATTGCCAGCTGATTGAAACTGATTCTCAGAGATCGCTGACGCTGTATCCACTTTTGTTACAGCTCAATTTTGAGATGGCGGCAATGCGCGGCTGCTGGCTGGCGCTGGATGAGCTTTACAAAGTGCGTTTATGTTTTCAGCAACCGCTGGCGCAGCTTGATGAGGCAAGCTTCAGCCATGTGGTCAGTGGCTTTATCGAACAGGTGGTGGAAGTGCGTGACTTTATCAATCAGATGATTGGGCGCCCCGCTGCCTGAGGATAACGGTATACGCCAGTGCCGTTAACGCACGGGCGTATACCGCTCTTCAGCTGTTCTCAACGGCGAGGGGATAAGGTTGTTGCTGGCATTCCTCGTTGTCACGGTTCTCCCCCTTTTCTGCAGAGAAGCAGGTTAAGCCTCATCCCTGATATCGCCAAAATGAACGATAGTATTTCTGCCGGAATTTTTCGCGATATAGAGCGCGCGATCGGCTTTTGACATCAGCGCGTCCATGGTGATTTTTTTATTATATTCTTCTGTCACATAGCCAATACTGATCGTCACTATCCCTTTTTCAGACGCTGTATGGGGAATCGCGCTTGACGAAACGGAATCACAGAGTTTCCTGATGCAGATTTGTGCTTCTTCATCGTCGGGCACGGTTTTAATTAACGCAAACTCTTCACCCCCAATGCGGGCCAGAATATCCGTGTGGGTATCGATATTCTCCGAGAGGATATTGGCAACAATCATCAGACACTGGTCACCCTGCGGGTGCCCGTAGAAATCGTTATATTTTTTGAAATAGTCGAAATCGATAATAGCCAGCAATATTTTGCTTTTTATCTCGTCAGGTTTGAGCAGTAAATCTTCACCCTGATTAAAAAAGAAACGCCGGTTGCCAATTTTAGTGAGTGGATCGGTATGTGAGATAATGAAAAGTTCCTGGTTAGCCTGCTCAAGCGCTTTGGTTCTCTCATTTATCTTATCTTCCAGCGATTCCTGAGATTTTCTCACCCTTTCCATCATATCAATATAGGCATACTGGAGTCTTACTATCTCATCTTTGCTGTTTAATTCCTGCGAGGTGGCATCGCCATTTTTGGATGGAATAACGGTTGCCGAAAGCGCAATCAGCTTATTAAGTGGTATGGTTATTTTATTTCTTAATACGCTGGACAGGATAATTAATTCCAGCACCAGCGTGGCAATGGAAAGATAAACAATGACCTTGATATTAAACAGCGTTTCCTTATAAAGCAGGCTCTTGGGATAATGTATCGCAATGGCCCAGGGTGTCCACGGAATACGACCGACGGCGACAATTTCACTCTCTAAATTAAGCAGTTTAACCTGGCCTGAACGATCATTCAGAACCGCGTCAATCAGCGGATAATAGCCTGCGATTTTAAGGGAAGAGATAGAGACATTGCCCTGACTGGAAAATATCTCCTTTTGATAGTTATCGTCAGAGATCAGTTTTCCCTGCGGGGTTGCTTCGAAAACGGTGCTTCGGGTTCCTTTAATTTCAGGCTCGCTCGCTCTTTTCATTAGATTATTCAGCAGAAGATCAACGCAGGCCATAATTTTATGCTTGCCACCGGGCGGGGCAACGTCAGGTATGGCAATCGTTGTCATCCAGGCCTTATTTGAAAAATCGTAATAAATACTGGTGAAAATAGGGCTGTCATCTTTTTGGCTAAAGCCGCGGGAATAAAACTCATATGTTGACAGATCGAGCGCGTCGGGACCGGAATAGTGGAATGCCTTGGCAATATCTTCTTTTTGAAAAATAGTGAAGCCCTTCTCGGGTACAACACCGTAGAAATTTAAAAAGCGATTTTTTAATACCCCACCATATTTGTAGGACAACAAATAAGACAGAACAAATCGTTTTCGGGTATCCGTATCCGGTGCGATCTGAGGGGAGTAGGTGGCCGAGGTGCCATAGACATAT
Source organism: Erwinia tracheiphila (assembly GCF_021365465.1). Lineage (NCBI taxonomy): Bacteria > Pseudomonadati > Pseudomonadota > Gammaproteobacteria > Enterobacterales > Erwiniaceae > Erwinia > Erwinia tracheiphila. The sequence goes on along the minus strand of NZ_CP089932.1, from coordinate 3,943,433 downwards.
TGTCCGTTTTGCAAAATATACCCATCATACATTTTGCTGTTTTGCGTCCAGGAACCATCCTCGTGCCGGGTGAAGATTTCATTGAAATAGCTGTCATAATTAATAGCTTTATTTTCCTGAGAGTACAATCGTTTAAACTCTTCCAGGAAATTGTTTTCCGTCTGAATAATCTCCTGAAACGGCAGGCTCTCACGAAAAATTTTTTGCTGCGTCGATACCAACAGTTGCGCCTGGCTGGATTTAAGAATTGTCGAATAATCAAAATAATACGAAATTGACCCCACCACCATTACCACGATGGTGGTGCGAAGTGCGGCCAGTAACAATGCCTGACTGGCAACGGTCTTTGCATTTAAAAAATTAATCAATCGACTCCCCTTATTAGTGTAAAATTCTTAAATAACAATTTATTAAAGATTAAAGTATGGATTTGAATGGATTTTTATTGGTTATATCGATTAATTATCGGTCAGGGGGATGATTTCTTTAGCTCACCACGGCGCGTAAAATGAGCGGAATTGATCCCGGTCACACTATTAACTGGCCGCAGGATGCGTTCAGGGAGGAAAATTATTTTTACGTAATCACGCACAGTTCCCGTTTTTTTCGCGTATCACATCTTTCCGACAACGCTGAATACAGGCATAATCGAGAATCTTAAAAGCTAAACCGTTTTAGCTAATAATGATTACTGAGGGGGATGATGTCATGTCAGTGCGGGTATGGTGCCTGGGTGATGCCGTAGTGGATCTGTTGCCAGAAGGTCAGGGACGTTTGTTACAATGTCCGGGAGGCGCGCCAGCCAATGTGGCGGTGGGCATCGCCAGATTGCAGGGCAACAGTGGTTTTATTGGCCGGGTAGGCGACGATCCTTTTGGCCACTTTATGCGACAGACGCTGGCAGATGAGCAGGTAGATACCACTTTTATGCTGCCCGATGCGGCACACCGTACCTCAACGGTGGTCGTCTCTCTTGATGAAGAAGGTGAGCGCTCATTTACCTTTATGGTCCGTCCGGGGGCCGATCTGTTTATTGAACAGGCGGATTTGCCGCCGTTTAAACAGGGCGAATGGCTGCACTGCTGTTCGATAGCGCTGGCAGCGGAACCTTCCCGTGAAACGACCTTCGCGGCAATGGCCCGCGTACGGGCGGCAGGCGGTTTCAACAGCTTTGATCCCAACATCCGTCACGATCTCTGGTCCGATACGGCAAGCCTTCAGCGTTGCCTGAACCAGGCGTTGCAGCTGGCCGATGTGGTGAAACTCTCTGAAGAGGAGCTGGCGTTTATTAGCGGCTCAACGGAGATGGATCGCAGTATGGCGCAGCTGGCGGAAAAATTTGGCATTCGTTTGCTGATGGTCACGCTGGGGAGGGATGGGGTCAAAGCATGGCACCACGGCGAGATTTATCACTATCCAACCTTACCGGTCGTCAGCGTGGACACCACCGGTGCGGGTGATGCCTTTGTTGCTGGTTTACTGTGGGGGCTGGCGCAGCATAGTCTGCCGGAAAATGAACCTCAGCTGGCGGCGCGGCTGGGCAGCGCACAAATCTGTGGTGCATTAGCGACCACGGCTAAAGGGGCGATGACCGCATTGCCTTATCGTCAGCAGCTGGAACAGCAACTGGAGCACTGAACGTGCCCCTCCCACCTCGTTTTGCGAGCTATCTCACAATCGTTTATTCGGTTTAACAAATTTCATTGCGGCAAGAAATTACTCATGATTATGATGTTCGCCTAAACCGGTTTAGCAAAAATAATGTGATGATGGCCTTTCCTTCCAGGAATGCAAAACAATGAAAAAAAGCACTCTCGCTGTTGCCGTAACAATCGGGTTGTTATCAGCGGCTGGCCCTGCATGGTCAGCCACTGACATGAGCAGTATTGAAGCGCGCCTTGCCGCGATGGAAAAGCGCCTTCAGGCGGCTGAACATCGTGCGGATGTCGCAGAAAACCGCGCTGAAGCAGCCGAAAAACAAGCACAACAGCTGGCCTCAGCCCAGCAGAAAAACCAGACCACCACCGCGCAGGTTGAGCAGCGCACTGCCCGGCTGGAGCAGAGAAATTCCAGTGAGGCGGAACCCAAACCCCTTCAGGTACCACAAAAATCCTCTGACGAAGGATTCGAATTTCACGGTTACGCCCGCTCTGGCCTGTTGATGAACAGTTCAGCGGCGAAAACCCAGGGCGGACCGACAATGACGCCAGCCGGCGAAACCGGCGGTCACGTTGGACGACTGGGCAATGAGCCGGACACCTACGTTGAAATGAATCTGGAGCACAAGCAGACGCTGGCAAATGGCGCAACCACGCGCTTTAAGGTGATGATGGCCGATGGCCAGCGTACCTACAACGACTGGACCAGTAACACCAGTTCGCTCAACGTTCGTCAGGCTTTTGTAGAACTCGGCCATCTGCCGACTTTTACCGACGGATTTAAAGACGCCACCGTCTGGGCTGGTAAGCGCTTTGATCGCGACAACTTTGACATCCACTGGCTCGATTCGGATGTGGTGTTTCTCGCCGGAACCGGTGCGGGTGTCTATGACATGAGGTGGGGCGAACAGGGTCACAGCAATCTGTCACTGTATGGCCGTACGTTTGGCGATATCGAAAACAGCGAAAACACCGCCCAGAACTATATCCTGACGTCGAATAACTTCTATGGGCCGTTGCAATTTATGGTTAGCGGTATGCGCGCGAAAGATAACGATGATCGTCTTGATACCGAGGGCAATAAGGTTAAAAGCGATGCGGCCAATGAAGGTGTTCATGCGCTGGTTGGTTTGCATAACGACAGCTTCTATGGTCTGCGCGAAGGGTTATCAAAAACCGCGCTTCTCTATGGTCACGGACTGGGTGCGGAAGTGAAAAATGTGGGTTCCGACGGTGCGCTGTTGTCGCAGGCTGACACCTGGCGCCTGGCGACCTACGGTATCACCCCGCTGGGCGGTGGCTGGCATCTTGCTCCGGCATTACTGGCGCAAACCAGCCGGAATCGCTATGCAAAAGGCGACAGCTACCAGTGGGCGACCGCTAACCTGCGTGTGATTCAGGAAATCAACCAGAACTTTGAGATGCAGTACGAAGGTAGCTATCAGTACATGGACCTGCGTCCAGAAGGGTACAACAATCGTAATGCGGTGAGCGGCGGCTTCTATAAATTGACCGTTGCGCCGACGCTGAAGGCGGGCGATGTAGGTGACTTCCTGAAACGCCCGGAAATCAGACTGTTCGCCTCCTGGATGGACTGGGACCACCACCTTGACAATTATGCCGGAAGCGATGCCTTCGGTAGCGACGGCTTTAAAGCCGGCGGCGAGTGGAACTTCGGCGTTCAGATGGAAACCTGGTTCTGATGAAAAGGCCCCGACGGGGCCTTTTCTGATGGTATGTAAGACAAGACAATAAGACAGAGGTTATGATGGATTTTGCACAAATTTCCCGGTCGATGCTGCCGTTACTGGGGGGGGGAGAAAATATTGCCAGCGCGGCGCACTGCGCCACGCGTCTTCGCCTGGTTCTGGCCGATGACAGCAAAGCTGACACCGACGCCATTGGCAAAATTGAAGGTGTGAAAGGCTGTTTCCGTAACGCCGGACAACTGCAGGTGATTTTCGGCACTGGCATAGTGAATAAAGTTCACGCCGCCTTTATTAAAGAGGCCGGAATCAGCGAGTCGAGCAAGTCGGAAGCGGCGGATATCGCCGCCCGTAAGCTGAACCCGTTCCAGCGTATTGCCCGCATTTTGTCGAATATTTTCGTCCCTATTATCCCGGCTATCGTTGCCTCCGGCCTGCTGATGGGACTGCTTGGCATGGTGAAAACCTATGGCTGGGTGAATGCCGATAATGCATTTTATATCATGCTGGATATGTGCAGCTCGGCGGCCTTTATCATTCTGCCTGTCCTGATTGGCTTCACCGCCGCACGTGAGTTTGGCGGTAACCCCTACCTCGGTGCGACCCTTGGCGGCATTCTGACTCACCCGGCGCTGACCAACGCGTGGGGCGTGGCGGCAGGCTTCCATACCATGGACTTCTTTGGTATCCAGGTGGCGATGATCGGCTATCAAGGCACGGTCTTCCCGGTGCTGCTGGCGGTCTGGTTTATGAGCCTGCTGGAGAAGCAGCTGCGTCGCATGATCCCGGATGCCCTTGACCTGATCCTGACGCCATTCCTGACGGTAATTATTTCTGGTTTTGTTGCACTGCTGATTATCGGTCCGGCGGGGCGTGCGCTGGGTGACGGTATCTCCTTTGTCCTCAGCACGCTGATTGCCCATGCGGGCTGGCTGGCTGGATTACTGTTTGGCGGGCTGTATTCAGCGATTGTTATTACCGGCGTACACCACAGTTTTCACGCTATTGAAGCCGGGCTGTTGGGGAATCCTTCCATTGGCGTTAACTTCCTGCTGCCTGTCTGGGCCATGGCGAACGTTGCCCAGGGCGGTGCCTGCCTGGCGGTCTGGCTGAAAAGTAAGGATGTGAAAATCAAATCTATCGCCTTGCCTTCTGCGCTCTCCTGCCTGCTGGGCATTACCGAGGCGGCAATTTTCGGTATAAACCTTCGCTTTATGAAGCCCTTTATCGCGGGGCTTATCGGTGGCGCGGTTGGCGGAGCCTGGGTGGTGTCGATGCATGTCTACATGACGGCAGTTGGCCTGACCGGGTTGCCAGGAATGGCGATTGTCCAGGCCAGCTCATTGCTTAATTATGTGATTGGTATGGTTATCGCCTTCAGCATCGCTTTTGTTGTTTCTTACCTGCTTAAATACAAAACGGATTCTGAATAATGTCTTCTTCAACACTTCTGAGCGCCTTTTTACAGGCGGTAATGAAGGGACAGCCAGTGGCGCTTAAAGACCGCCACTATCCCGGCTGGCACCTTGCTCCTGTCACCGGGTTGCTGAACGACCCGAATGGCTTTATCCAGTTTGACGGTCGCTACCACCTGTTTTATCAGTGGAATGCGCTGGGCTGCCAGCATCTGCATAAAAGTTGGGGACACTGGAGCTCAGAGGATTTGCTGCACTGGCAACATGAACCCATTGCCCTGCTGCCTGAACAAAAATATGACCGTACCGGCTGTTATTCAGGCAGCGCGGTGGATAACAACGGCGTGCTGACGCTGATTTATACCGGTAACGTCAAGTTTAACGACGGCAGCCGTACCGCCTGGCAATGCCTGGCGGTACAGAATCGCAAGGGCAGGTTTAAGAAGCTTGGACCGGTCATTGCGTTACCGGCAGGCTACACTGGGCACGTACGTGACCCCAAAGTCTGGAAGCACGGCGAGCACTGGTTTATGGTACTGGCGGCGCAGGATCACCAGCTGAAAGGCAAGGTGCTGCTGTTACAGTCAGACGATCTGCACCACTGGCACAACCTCGGCGAGATTGCAGGCAGCGGCCTGGGCGGGCTTGGCGATGCGGGCTACATGTGGGAATGCCCGGATATGTTTACTCTTGGCGAGAGCACCTATTTGATCTGCTGCCCGCAGGGGATTGCAAAGGAAGATAAGCGTTTTCTTAACGTCCATTCCAGCGCCTGGCTAAGTGGTACGCTTGATTACCACCATATTAACTATAAGCACGGCGAGTTCAACGAACTGGATGCGGGTTTTGAATTTTATGCGCCTCAAACCACGCTGAGTGATGATGGACGCCGACTGCTGGTTGGCTGGATGGGCGTCCCGGATGGTGAAGAGATGCTGCAGCCGACCATCGAACACGGGTGGATTCATCAGATGACCTGCATACGGCAGCTGACTTCCCATAACGGGCGCTTGTATCAGCAGCCAGTAGCGGAATTGCAGGCACTGCGTGAAGAGGAACAGCGGTTTAATGGTCTGGCTGACAATGCGCCGACGCTGGACGCACAACGGCTGGAGTTACTGCTGGAAGGCAAGGGCGGCGTTACACTTAACTTTGCCGATACCTTGATACTGGAGTGGAGTCAGGATGAGCTGCGTCTGGCGCGTCGCAGCCTGAAGACCAACGAGTGGCAGTATCGCTGGTGGTGTGGTGAAGCCAGAAAGCTGCAAATCCTGTGCGATCATTCCAGCGTTGAGATCTTTATCAACGAGGGCGAAGGGGTGATGAGTAGCCGTTACTTCCCAATGCAGCCAGCATGCCTGACCCTGAGCGGAGCAACAGAAGTCCACGCCCGCTACTGGTTGTTACGTCGTTGCATGGTAGAATAAGCGTCTGTTATTCAAAACAAAAACCTGACAGAAGCAGATGTAGTCGATGTTGTCAGAGAGGAATAGCGTTCGACGTGTGGGGGACAACAGACGGCGCGGCGTGCGTGCGAATCAAAAAGCGGGGAAATTCGGCGAGGATTCAGGCTGGATGATACTGACGGGGAAATAGCACATGAAGGAACTGGAAATACAGTTACTGAGCGCATCAGAGCAGCTAAAGTAGAGCTACTTACACAGTCTGGAGCAGTGGGAGAGCGCCTTCGCGCAATGGCGGACGATGTCTGGTCTTATGCACGGTAAAGCGCGGAACTGAGCGAGCGCATCACAGGCCTGAGCAGGCAAGTGCAGAGTTTGAGCGAGCAGCTTCGCCGCTTGTCGACGGGTTGAACAGCATCGATCAGCGGCGGGCGCATGAACTGGCGGTTCAACGCCAGATGACGCCGGGTCTGGAACGCTCACAGCGACAGAGAAATTATGACGGCCCCTCGCTGGGGTAAAACTGTCGGAGATGCAGTTTTCTGTGGTTAAATCAGGCCGCAGTGAGTCAATAAGGAATGGGATATTCAGGATGAGTAAGCGATCAGACATCATTGATGGGAAGTATGCAGCGACATCCAGAGATGGATTAATTTATACGGAAGTACCTGGTTGGGTAGATTTGGGGCATTCAAGGGGGGAGGATATTCGCGACCTCCCAAGGTTAATTGCTGAGGGAGAGTCATCAGGGAAGGAGTTTTATGATGTCAGGTATGCACAGGGGATGACGTCGCCCTTCAGGTTGATTTGGTCAGGTAAGGTGATGACATGGCGGATACGTCGCGGTAGGCCTCACTGGGAACAGAAAAGCATCGCTCTGGCAATGATGATGACGATGGCTCGAAAGTTTGAGGCATTTCAGGGAGCGTTTCCTAATAATCTGGTGACTGACAGCGGCTTTAGTGGAGAGGATCTGGTGGGATTCTACCGAGTGGTGTCGATTCGGAATCCGTTCCACATGTTGCGTCCGCTTAGTAAAACCGAGGCGCTGAAACGCTGGGATCATTACGGAAAAATAGGTAGCTGGAAAAATGAGACGTTCCAGCCGCTGTTGTTTCCTGACCCTGAAAAAAATCCTCATGCAAGACCACACAAAGGATTGCTGCCACCTTTTATGCGGACGGCTGTCCCCTATAACGATTTTCTGTCCGGGAATGTGATTCTGCCACGGCATGACGGGACGTTTGTAATACCTGGTGCTGGCAACGGTAGGATGGGGTTGTGAGGAAAGCTATCGTCATCCTGACTGGTGTAATTGTCATCGCGAGTATTGTGCTGGTTGTCGGCTGGCCGTATATGAGGATGGAGTTTGCCACAAGCGCGCATTATACTGAGCAGGATAAACGGGAGTATGAGTATTACACGCCTGACATACTAAAAAGAATGCCAAGAGTCTCAGATAACTATCGGTTTGATTTCAGTAAAGGTTCTGGCAGAGATGAATTTGTTTTTACAATCCATTTTTATGGTATCAAAGACAGTAGCGTAATTATTAATTTCCTAAAGTCTGAAGGGTATGAGCCACAAAAAACGTGTGATGTTGAAGCTGAATGTTGGCGAAGTTATAAGAATAATGACGTTATTTCTATTGCTTACTTTACGTCACCAAAGGAAATTTTTGTCCAGATATATCGAAGCCCCTAAATCGTGAGAAAAACCAAACGCGTTACCATCAGTGATATTGCCGCGCTGGCCGTGGTGTCAAAAACCACTGCCAGCCTGGTACTTAACGGCCGCGGTAAAGAGCTGCGGGTGGCAAAGGAAACGCGTGAGCGCGTTATGGCTATTGCCAGGCAAAATCATTATCAGCCCAGCATCCATGCCCGTTTACTTCGTGACGAGCGCAGTCACACCCTCGGGCTGGTAGTACCGGAAATCACCAACTACGGTTTTGCCGTTTTTTCTCACGAGCTGGAAACGCTGTGCCGGGAAGCCGGGTTGCAGCTGCTCATTTCCTGCACTGACGAGAACGCCGGACAGGAAATGGTGGTGGTAAACAACCTCGTGGCACGGCAGGTGGATGGGTTGATTATTGCTTCCAGTATGCTTAATGACAGCGACTACGTGAAACTCAGCGAGCAGCTACCGGTGGTGTTATTTGACCGCTATATGAATGATACGCAGCTTCCGCTGGTGGTGACCGATGCCATTCCACCGACTGCGGATCTTGTTGAGCGGCTGGCTCACGCACACCCTGATGAAATCTACTTTCTTGGCGGGCAACCGCGTCTGTCACCGACGCGCGATCGCCTGGCAGGCTTTATCCAGGGGCTGGCGCGGGCTGGCATCACTCCACATCCCGACTGGATTATCCACGGTAGCTACCATCCCAGCAGCGGTTATGAGATGTTTGCCGGGCTTTGCGCCCGACTCGGTCGTCCGCCAAAAGCGCTGTTTACCGCTGCCTGCGGCCTGCTGGAGGGGGTGTTACGCTATATGAGCCAGCACCATTTACTGACCAGCGAAATGCATATCGCCAGCTTTGACGATCATTATCTGTATGATTCTTTGTCGCTCAATATTGATACCGTTGAGCAAAACGTGCCGCGCCTGGCGCAGGAGTGCTTCTCCATTTTAACCCGGTTGATTCAGGGCGAAGAGCCGGACGTTAATCAGATTATTTTACCTGCGACGCTTCGCTACCGTTCTGTATAAGGTTTGAACATAGCGTATCAGTGCCATACTGGCAGGCATGAATCCATGCCCCTGCGCTGGCGCAATAGCTGACTGCGTCCTGTTTTTCCGAGGAATAAAAGGTGGTGGTGGGCATTTTGTGGAGCCGCATCGTCAGCAGACAACGATATTCATCACAGATCCAGTCAGCGCTGGCTTTAGCAGGCAAAGTCTGTGGGGCAAAAATAATCCTTCCTTATTTTTTGCTGAATAAAATCCGCCATAGATATGCCGGTCATCTACAGCGGTAATAGCTGAATAACGGTGATGTTAATTCTCAACTCAACGATTGGTTCAGCCTGATTTATTGTATTCTGGGATCCACGTTAACTGGTGTTTTATTATTTTAGGGTTAATGGAACGTTATTTCAGAAATATGAATGCAGGCTAATCAACTTTCAGCGTTTCAACATGATGCCGGAAAGCCCGGCACCCCGACATTATGGCATTTACTCGCTTGTAAGGCCGGACGAGGGCAGCAGATGAACGCCCTGTGCGATCTCCACCTTCAGCCAGTTGCCGGGCGTCAGCCGCTGCGATGAACTGATTTGCAGCGACAGTGAACGTTGTTCTGCTTCCAGATACACCGTCAGGCGTGACCTGTCACCAGCGAAAGCGATATCCGTCAATAAGATCCCCGTCGGCTGCGTGCTGGTGCCTATCTGCAACTGCTCCGGGCGCAGCATGACGCAGGCTGCCGTTTTCCCTGGTGGGTGAAGCGGCATGACTTCACCCAGCACGCAATACCAGCGTGCTTCACGCTGACAAAGTGGCAGAATGATGGCGTCCCCCAGCATATGGGCAGTCTGTTGATCAACGGGCTGCTGCCAGAGTTCACGGGGCGTGCCGATCTGCACCAGTCTGCCATCCTGCATGACTGCCAGCTGCTGTGCAAAGGAGAGGGCTTCACCCTGATCGTGCGTGACCATCATGCAGGCGATGCCCGACTCGCCAAGGATTTGTTTCACCGCGTCGCGCGTCGCGGCGCGCAACCCGGTGTCCAGCGCAGAGAAAGGTTCATCCAGCAGCATCAGTTTAGGCTTCAGCGCCAGCGCCCTGGCCAGCGCAACCCGTTGCTGCTGGCCTCCTGATAGCTGGTGAGGCCAGCGCTGCGCGTAACGTTGCGCCAGCGAAACGCTGTCGAGCAGGACGGCTACCTGGCGATCCTGCTCATGCCGTGAGCCTTTTAGCGCAAAGGCAATGTTATCGCGTACCGTCAGATGAGGAAACAGCATGCCGTCCTGGGGAACATAACCGATGCCGCGCTGGTAGGCTGGCACCACAAGATTAGCTGTCGTCAGCGGTCGATTCTCAAACACAATGTCACCGCTGTCGGGATTTTCAAAACCGGCAATCAGTTTTAACAAGGTGGACTTACCGGAACCGGATGGCCCGACAATCACCGTGCGGCTGGCAGCGGCCACGGTTAACTGAATATCGTGCAGCACCGGGGTGCCCTGCCAAGATTTATTTAATTTAGTGATGATTAACATATTATATTCCTGCCGCACGATCTGCCTGACGATAAAGCAGGCTGGTTAATGGCAGCGAAAGAAGGATCAGCAGCAGGGCATAAGGCGAGGCTGCGACATAATCAATTTCACTGGTCAGTGACCAGAATCCGGTCGCCAGGGTTCGCGTACCCAGTGGCGAAAGCAGCAGCGTGGCGGTCAGCTCACTGGCAATGCCGATAAAGGTCAGTACCGCACCGGATGCGGCGGCTGGCGCAGCGAGGCGCAGCGTCACCCGCCACAGAACCTGCGCTGGCGTTTTGCCCATGCTGGCGGCGACATTTTCCAGCTCTGCTGGCGTTTGTGCGATGCCGGCCCGCAGATTGACCAGCGCACGCGGCAGATACAGCAGCACGTAGGCCAGCAGCAGGGTGAACGCGGTCTGATACAGCGGTGGCGCAATCTGCAGGGTGAAGGTGACCAGCGCCAGCGCAATCACCAGCCCCGGAAGCGAGCCGGTCAGATAGTTGCTGCTTTCCATCAGCCGGAACACCCGCTGTGGATAACGCACTGACAGCCACGCCAGCGGAAACGCCGACGCGGTAGTCAGCGCCGCTCCTGCCAGTGCCAGCAACACCGTTTGCTGTAAGGCCTGCCACAGGGCAGGCTGCTGCCATACCGTCAGGCCACCCGCCCACAGCCAGCGCAGCAGTACCAGCAGCGGCACGCCGAGGGAAAGCAGCACCAGCGTCAGGGGCAACAGGCTGAACAGCAGCACCTGGCCTGAGCTGAGGGTTTTTGGCTGTCGCTGTTGCGGTACGCCACCGCCAACACGGGTGTGGCGCGCCCGGCCACGAACTTTGATATCCAGCAGCAGGAACAGCAGACAGGTGATTGCCAGCACGCCTGCCAGCATATTGGCGGCGGGACCGTTAAAGGTGGACTGAAACTGGTCGAAGATGGCGGTGGTAAAGGAGTCAAAACGAATCAACGCGAAAAGACCATATTCCGCCAGCAGGTGCAGGACGGTGAGCAATACGCCGCCCAGAATAGCCAGCTTCATCTGCGGTAAAATGACCCGGAAAAAGATCGCCAGCGGTGGCTGTCCCAGCGACGCGGCCACGTATTCCAGCTCCGGGTCCAGCCTGCGAAGGACTGCCGCCGCCGGCAGATAAATAAAGGGAAAATAGGCCAGCAGCGAAAGAAACACCGCTGCGCCGAGGCCGGATATGGCGGGCAGAGCGCTTATCCAGGCATAGCTCTGGATAAAGGCAGGCACGCCAAGTGGCGCGGTGCACAGCAGCGACCAGGCGCGTCTGCCTGGTAGCGTAGTACGCTCGGTAAGCCAGGCGAGGCCAATACCGGCCAGCAGATTAAGCGGCAGTGTACACAGGATCAGCAGCGTGGTGTTCAAGAACAGTTCGGCTACGCGCGGGCGCAGCAGCAAGGTGCGGATGGTTTCCCAGCCACTGCTGAAAGTTATCCGGGCGACAAACGCCAGCGGCAGCAGTGAAAATACGGTTATCACTGCCGCCAGCATAAGAACAAAAAGGCCCGGCGAACGGGCAGAAACGCCACCGAAAGGTGGCGTGGTAACGGCAGGATGTGGCATCTGCAAAATTCCGTTATGACATGGCGATCAAAGCAGTCCCGCTTCCGTCATCAGCTCAACGACTTTTTTGTTGTTCAGTGAAGACGGTTCGACAGTGGGGGCATCAAGGTCTTTCAGTGGTACCAGTTGCGGATTGGATGCGGCGTTTTTGCCCACGGCATATTCAAAAGCCGTGTTGGTTTTCAGCAGCTGCTGGCCTGATTTTCCCGTAATCCAGTTGAGAAACTGCTGCGCCTGTTTGGCATGTTTGCTGGAAGCCAGCACGCCACCGCCGGAAATACTGACAAAGGCACCCGGGTCACGGTGACCAAAGTAATAGAGCGCGGTATTTTTACTGTTTTCACCGGTTTTCGCCTGATCGACAAAACGGTAATAGTGGTAAATCACGCCGCCGTCGATCTGACCGGCATTAATGGCTTTCAATACTGTACTGTTACCTTTCCAGACGATCGCATTAGTTTTCATGGCTTTAAGCCAGTTCAGCGTCTCTTTTTCCCCTTTCAGGGCCAGCATTGCGCTGACGATTGCCTGAAAATCTGCACCTGTTGGTGAGGCAGCCCAACGCCCTTTCCACTCGGGTTTTGCCAGGTCCATGATGGAGTGTGGCAGCTGGTCTTTACTGAGTTTCGCCGGGTTGTAAGCAAAGACGGTACTGCGGGCGGCGATGCCGATCCAGCGTCCATGAGCGGGGCGCCAGGCTTTATCCACCTGGGCCAGCGTGCTGCTTTCCAGTGGGGCAAACAGCCCGGCATTGTCGACCAGTACCATAGATGGTGAGTTTTCCGTGAGGAAAACGTCGGCAGGGGAGGCCTTGCCTTCCTGTACCAGCTGGTTTGCCAGCTCGCTGTCGCTGCCGTTACGCAGCGTCACTTTGATGCCGGTATCACGCGTAAATCCGTCGACCCAGGATTGCACCAGATTTTCATGCTGTGCGTTATAAATCACCAGTTCGTCATCAGCGGCACAGGCAGACCAGGATAAGCCAGAAAATAAACCTGCAAGTAAAATAGATTTAAGTGAAAAATGTTTCATGTCATCGTCCTGTAGAGAAGAGACTGCAAATATATAGCTGAAAATATTAAGGCCGGAACAATCTAATCTAAAAGTGCGATGATGATAACGAAAATTATTCTTATTTGATGATTTTAGAATGTAACTCAGCGAACAGGCTTTCCGGCATGACTTTATCTTTATGCTCAGACAAATTTCAGCGTTTTATTACAAAGGTTAAGATAACCTTATTCTTATCAAATAGCGTGCCACTTCGTGATGGCATAACGCATACTCACATGGAGTGATGCGTTTTCTTTTCATTACCTTCGTATTCCGCATGCGTTTTTTTTCGGGGAAATATTTGTTGGTATATCCGCACGGGATGGGTGCCATATTAAAAACAGAGTGGTTATTTATTTAACCGATGGTGATGATTGTCTGATTGAGGAATAAAAGCCTGTCTCAACAGAACGTTATTCCAGACAATAAAACCACAGGAAAAATGCAACAGGGCCCGTCATTCTCAGACGTCTTTTCCTGTCGGGTCAGGGTCTAATGCCGATCATTTAAGGATCGGTTGACCGATCCGGTTTATGCGGTAAAAAGGGTTCTATGTTCATCATGGAACCCTTTTTAAATGGAACTTTCCCAGGCCCTCGGCATCATCAATGCCGCCACTCCTGAGCGCGCCCGTAGTCTCGCCGACCTTATTCCTCCCGAGCTTATTCAGCAGGCGCTCACCCTGACCGATACCGTTACTTTGCGTAAACGTAAACTTTCCCTCGAATCCATGATTTGGCTTGTCGTTGGGATGTCCATTTTTTGCGATCGTCCGATGACCGAAATCGTCAATCTGATGGATATTACTGACCGGACCGGAGCTCCTTTTACCGCACGCAGCGCTGTCATTCAGCGCCGTAAGACTCTGGGTGAAAATGCAGTGCGGGAGCTTTTTGATATCACACAGCAGCACTGGAATCAGCAGGCTGCACATCCAAAATGGCACGGTCTGAATCTGTTTGCTGTCGACGGCGTGGTCTGGCGTACCGCCGATACGCCGGAAAACAGAGCCGTCTTCAGTAAACACAGCAGCCAGTACGGCGAAGGCGGCTATCCTCAGGTGCGAATGGTTTGTCTGATGGAGCTGAGCAGCCATCTGATCGCCGCCAGTGCATTCGACAGTGAAAAAGTCAGTGAAATGCGGCTGGCTGAGCACCTGACGGAGAAAACCCCGAATAACAGTATCACCCTGTTCGATAAGGGATTTTATTCGATGGGTCTGCTTCATCACTGGCAGACAGCAGGAGAACACCGTCACTGGTTGTTGCCGTTGAAAAAACACGTACAGTATCAGGTGGTTCGCCGTTTGGGGCGTGGAGATGAACTGATATGCCTGAAAACCAGTCCACGAGCCAGGAAGCAATGGCCAGGGGTCCCGGAAGAAATGGTGGCAAGACTGCTGACCCGCAGGGTAGACGGTAAAGAGAGGCAGGTGCTGACGTCACTGACAGACCCGAATCGCTATCCGGGTAAAGATATCAGCGAGCTATATCGCCACCGCTGGGAAATAGAACTGGGCTACCGGGAAGCAAAGCAGGGTATGCTGGACAGCCGGTGGACATTACGCAGTCGCCTGCCGGAGCTGGTGAGACAGGAGCTATGGGGGGTACTGCTGGCTTATAACCTGGTGCGATATCAGATGGTGCAGATGGCGTTCCATCTGAAAGGAGATTACCTGCCTTACCAGCTGAGCTTCAGTGGAGCGATAAGCGAAATAATCCGGATGCTGATAACCCTGCCCTGGGCTTCGCCGGGAAAAATGCCGGGAGAACTGAGAACCCTGTATGAACAGGCGAAATGGCTTGTGTTACCGGGTAGAAGAGAGCGAAGTTACCCGAGAGAGTTGAGGGTAAAGAGCAGGAAATATCCGGATAAAAAGGTTGCTGGTCACCTTAAGTGACCAGCATTAGGGTCAGGGTCCGGTGAAACCGGTTCATCCGGCTGCGCGTCCTCCCGGCGACGGGCCATGAAGTTCGTGGTTTTACTGGCATCTCATTCCTCTTTACGGGGCGGGATATAAGGCTCGTCACGACGGCCCAACCGGTCTGTTTTGCCCGGGCGCTCCGTCGCCTTTGTCCGGGCAGAGTCCGGTTTTTTGCCCCGGGCGCCCCGTCTGAAGAGCACCGGGTGTATCCGCCACCAGTTTGATGTCATGCCTGTCTGCTGCTGCGACGACCCGTGGCAGGGGAAGCCCGCTGGCGTCTGTCATCAGACTGGGCTTTACGCCCTGTTTCCCTGTTTCCCTGTTTCCCTGTTTCCCTGTGTCCGTGGGGTTGCGTCCTGTTTTTTGTCCCGGCAGCGGTGATGTTGTCATACCGCCATCCACCGACAACAATGAGCAGTCCGTGCCGTCCGGGTGTTCACAGGCCAGTAATCCGTTCTGCCAGAAACGCCCGAAGACACCTGCGTCTCTCCGTTCCCGGAAGCGCCGGGGCGCAGAAGCTGATGAACCTATCCCTGTGGCATTGAGTGCATTCCACTGACAGGCTGTGCTGGGGACGAAGAAAATGGCGTTCATTGCGGCCCGATTATCAACACGTTTTCGGAGTGCGTACCCGGAGGGTGGCGGGTTTTATGTTCCGGGATAAGCGGAGCGATTTTGTCCCGGAGTTCATCGCTAATCTGCCCTTTACCGCCTGCCATACTTTGCCCTCAGATATGACCGGGGTGCATTATACGATGGCGCCTTTTGGGACAGGCTCTGAGCACCGGGTGGTTATTTCCAGCGGTTTATGATTGGCAGCATAAAACCACCTTATTCCTTTCTAAATAAAACGTCATGAGGGCGTGATTATCGGCGGTTTCTGGCGCTGCCTGAGTTTTAAATCTTGTAACACCGACCGTGACTTATTTTTAAGTCTGTATACCCCGCATCAACGCCGCCTTCTGTAAATAACGGCGTGAAACCGTGCGCCACTGTTGATCAGCCCATGCAGGAAATGGTGCCGGAGATGCTTTGTCTGCCTGGCGGTGCTACATCGGCCCTGCAATGTATTGCCTTTGTCCTGAATGTCACCTGGCAGTAAACAGCAGATGTTGCGGTGTTGAGGGCAACTATTTAGTCGGGCGCAATAAGCCGCGACTGCCCGCTGACATTTGTTTAACGCAGGCGGACTGTGGTGACGACGGCCCGCGTTTTTTGCTCGTTGTCCCTGGGATAGCGTTACTTCTGGTCGTTGACCAGGTGAATCGTTTTTTGGGAAATGGTTTTCAACCGCCGAAGATAATTCACGCCGCTTTACCAGAGCAAGGCCGATGCCCGGCTGGTCTGACTATTGGTTACTGCGTGTTCTGTGCATAATGGAAAACAAACACCACTAATGAGCCGGCGCTTTTTTGTCATACTGAATGTATTTGCGTCTGACGGCTTTGAAAAACCGCCTTATGGTAAGGCGGTTTATTGCTCAGTTCAGGGCATAGCAACGAGAAGTTGCTACATTTTGAACGGTGCCATCCCCAGCCCCTTTAACCAGGCAGAGAACTGACTTCTTTTTGTGCGTCAGGGTGAGAGCCAGCCCGTAGCTGGAAACGATTTTTGCTCCGCCGTTAAGTAGCTGTTCCAGCGACTGGTTAACTGTGTCCAGCTTTGTTGGATATTCCAGCGCATTGCCCGGCACTTTTGCGCCGCTTTCCGGCGGTCAGGCTGCAGAGGCAAGGGCAGGTGCCAGCAACAGGCTGCCACACAGTGTTATCAGTTGCATCTTCATCGTCATACTCTCCTTTTACACGGCATGAAAACCGAAGTGGGTCGGCTAACTTCCCGCGCTTTACGCTTCGGCTTAACTTTGCGGATTGTAACTAACGTATAATGATTTTGTAACCATTTCGCTCATCCTGGCGATGACTGACCCTGGGGACGTCGGGTTCAGAAGCTTTGCCAGTTATTTTCATCCTGGATCGTTATTTTTTTCTCCGGCAGTTTGGTCACGGGCTGGGCGAGAACCACAGGCTCCGTCAGCAGCGGCGTTTCAACCTGCTGCGGTGTGCCAATCACAAAGGTTGCCACCAGTTCATTGAGCACCGTTGCCTGTTCCATCAGAGAACGGGAAGCGGCAGAGGCTTCTTCAACCAGCGCGGCGTTTTGCTGCGTAACGTCGTCCATCTGATTAATGGCCAGATGAACCTGACCAATTCCCTGGGTCTGTTCTTCTGCTGCGGCTGAAATCTCATTAACCAGATCGGCCACCTGACGAATGGCATCATTCATTTCGGTCATGTTCTTTTCAACGTCAGCAGCCTGGCTTGTACCGGTTTCCACATAGCGCATTGAAGACTCAATCAGCTCTTTGATTTCACGCGACGAGGCTGAAGAACGCTGTGCCAGATTACGGACTTCTCCGGCGACCACGGCAAATCCCCTTCCTTGTTCACCAGCGCGTGCTGATTCAACGGCCGCGTTAAGGGCCAGAATATTCGTCTGGAACGCAATACCTTCAATCAGAGAGATGATATCAGTGATTTTTACCGAACTGTTTCTGATATCGGACATGGTGCCCAGCATCGTGCTGACCCGTGCTGACCCGTGCTGAACTGTCATGTGAAATTTTGCGGGCATTATCGGAAAGCTGGCTGGCCATGCGAGTGTTTTCAGCGGTCTGCCGGACGGTTTCACTCAGTTCAGACATGCTGGCTGCCGTCTGTTCCAGCGAGGCGGCCTGTTGCTCTGTGCGCGAGGAGAGATCCTCATTGCCTGCCGAGATTTGTGCTGATGCGGTGCTGACGGACTGGGATGAGGCGCTGACGGAAAGCAGCGAAGTGGCGACATTCGACATCAGGTGATTATAGGCCCTGGCCGTCTTGCCAATTTCATCGTTGCGCGAATCATCTGCGCGCAACGTTAAATCCAGACGCGAACTGGCGTTCTCCATGGTTGAACTCATGGCGGTGAGACTTCTTCGAATGCCGAAAATGGTCCTGAGGGCAAAAATGCCAAGGATAAGAATAATGACTGTCGCCCCTGCGATCATTGTCCAGAATGTGCGCTGGTAGATGCGGTTGTTTTCATCGTTAAGCGATTTGCCAATATCCACATTTAACTGAAGCTGTTTTTTATAACCTGCAATCAGCTGTCGGGTAGACTCACCTACCCCGGCGTTTCCCTGCAGTTCCCCCAGCGAAATCTTATCGTTTTGAGCCCGTGAGGTCACCAAAAAAGCGGGGATTCTGTCTTCGATTTGTTTCAGCAGAACCGACGCCGCCTGAGCCATCCGCAGGTCTTCATCGCTGGAAATGTCATGGTCAAGGTAATACTAGTTAAGTGTCTTCATGCCGCTAATCTGGACGTCCAGCTGCTTTTCAACTTCGGTCTGGCGGGCCGGGTCAGTGGCGCTCTGATGTCGGTACATCCAGATAATCAGCTCGTTGCCACCATCTACCATCTTGCCAAGGTCAGTCAGCGAGGGCAGCGTATTATTCTGAACGAACTGAAAACGTGACTGAAAACCCGTGAGTGTTAATACAGCGATAAGAGATGCAGCGACAAGAGATGCAGAAAGCAAAGAAAAGGCCAGTAACAGCCGTTGAGTAATCGTCATGATATATTCCACCTAATCGGAAGCTGGGCGAGATGCTGGCATGCCTGTAAAGAGTGTGGAAGTTATCGGCATTGTTTGCAGAAACATAAATAAAATTTTGATGATTCTGTACTGCTTTCTGTTTAAAAGACAGGCATCACGCGGTGCTTTTTTATAAGGCCACGGAAAGGGGGACTGCATTGCCCGGTATGCAATACATGCGCTCAAACGGACTGAGCAAGCCGGTATCATTAACCCGCTTTGGATCGGATATGCCTGTCGGCACAAAATGTCCAGGTAGCATCCCGGTATTGTTTTCAAACAGGCCCTGTTGGTTTAAGTTAATGGCTGGATTAATCACAGGAGGCACGTATGGATACGGTGGTCTTGACGCAGATTTATTGATAATGATGAAGAGTAAGATACCAACCGATGATCTTATCGTGCATTTCCTCTGACTTCGAAAAGCAAATTGTTCTGCGGGTCAGTCGTTTGATATGTGTGCGAAGATTAAGATTATGTCGTTCTGTCCGTTGGGTATATTTCTTGCTCACCACGTGGCCTGTTGCACTTAACAGAACTTTATAAACCGGCCACGCATCTGTCATATAAAAGGCAATGTTAAATTTGCTTAACAGGGCCAGCAATCGTCGCAGGGTCGGGGCATTTCTCGGGCCGAAGACGTGGGCCAGAGCACGTTTGCGGATACGGTCATAAGCATAGAACAACCACCGGGGATTGCTTTTACACCGCACGTAAGACCATTGTTCACTGGCTTCACAGCAGATAACAACCTCCGTTTCGGGGTCGATATTCTCAGCTACCTGCTTTGGCGAAATTTTTTTAAGTGCTGCAGAACCGTATTGAGGCTGATACCGAGAACCCGTGCGGTATCGCGACATCTGTAACCATTCATGGCCATATTAACAATGGTCTGGTGTATGTCTGGTTTGGCACCGGAGTAGCTAAAATTGAGCTGAAAGGTCTTTGAACAATGCTTGCAGATGTAACGTTGGGCGCCGGATGCTGAATGTCCGTTACATCGTACAGCATGAGTTTCATTGCACTGAGGGCAGACGACATCAACTTTAGCCATATGTTACATCCAAAGCGCAAAGCATACGTGATCAGCAAGTCTGCGTCACGACCGGGATCAGTAAAGAGATCCGTGACCGTATTCAGAATCACGCTTTGAACGACGTCAGCTCGAAACACTATGACCGTTATGATTACCTGCCTGAAAAGCGTAGGGCGCTTGAGATCTGGGAGGATCGGGTTAACAACTATCAGCGACAGCAGGAAAACAACGTTGTGAAATTGTTTGGGCGGAGGTAAGAGCTTGGCAAAATATGAGCTTAATTCAGCAGAAGAGCGGTATCAGCCGGGTTCTGGGGATATGGTGCTGGCTAATAAGCTGGGGATCATTGACGAAGAGGAAATGGAGGCGCTGGAATCTGGCCTGCTGCTGATGCTTTATGAACAGCTATTTATCGAAGGCCAGCCGCCAGCGGCGCTGGCTTTTGAGCATATCAGTGGCTGGCATCGCCAATGGCTGGGGAATGTGTACGACTGGGCGGGGAGATTGCGTAATGCCAATTTAACTAAGGACGGTTTCCAGTTTGCTGCTGCCGACAGGATTCCACTTCTTCTTGATGGTTTCGAGAAGCAGTTTCTTTCCCGGTCTGGTGAACTGAAATCCCTAGTTCGTTCGGAGCTGGTTCGTTATCTGGCTGAATGCCATGTGGAATTTATTTTGATCCATCCATTCAGAGAAGGTAACGGGCGTCTGTCGAGACTGCTTTGCGATGTGTTGTCGGTTCTGGCGGGGAAGGGCTTACTGGACTACAGCCTGTGGGATGAGCACAAGGCGTTTTACTTCAAGGCAATACAGGCAGGCGTATCAGGGAACTACAGCCCCATGATGCAATTGGTGGACGATATATTGCCAAATTAACGGGCGAGGCCCACGGCTTTCGCCTGTGCTTGATTTTTTTTGAGTTGCTGCTCAATTCTTTGCACAGAAACACCAGTTTCTATCGCGGTTGAGCTGGCAACGGCGCGGTAGATTTGAGTTCTGGTGATCTGAGTATGTGCTGTTTTTTTTGTCATGTTGAGGCCCTCGTTGCTTCAATGCTGATTCTAGTTCGGATAGGGGCGGCTAGCAAGGTTGATAACCGTTGGCTGTGACTAAGAGAAACTTGGGCTTCTCAGGGAAGTAATCAGATGTACCGCGATTCCCTTTCTTTTCTAAAAATACCAATGAATTATTAAGTTATGTGTAAAATACGCGCACTCACTACTCTATAGATTTAGGGGAAAGATATGGCGCAAGCTTTTTACTCTCTGGAGGAGATGGCCCCTCGCTTTGGTGTGGATGCTGATGTGTTCATTAGGGCGTGGCTTGACGAAAGGCTGCCTCTTTACATTCACTTCGGTAGCGGTAGTCCACGGTGTACGATCAGGCGCTGTATTTCCGCTAAAGTACATGAACACGCCATGGATGACATACTTTATGGCCGTGATTTCTATCAGAGCAAAGATAGCCCAGATCACTATGCACTGATGTTTATTCCTGAAAAACCGCTAGCTGCTTGACCTGCTCCCCGTTGATTAATACAGCGCGATGTTAGTAATGTCTTCATAAGTCACATGAGGACATCCCCATGAAGAAGCGATTTTCCGACGAACAGATCATCAGTATTCTCCGCGAGGCCGAAGCCGGGGTTTCGGCCCGGGAACTCTGCCGCAAGCATGCTATTTCAGACGCTACCTTCTACACCGGGCGCAAGAAGTTTGGCGGCATGGAAGTCCCCGAAGTGAAGCGGCTCAAGTCACTTGAAGAGGAGAACGCCCGCCTCAAGAAGCTGCTCGCTGAAGCCATGCTGGATAAGGAGGCGCTTAAGGTGGCTCTGGGCCGAAAGTTCTGACGACAGACCAGAAGCGGGAAGCCGTGGAAGTCATGTGTGAGATAACGGGTCTGTCGCAACGTCGTGCCTGCAGGCTGGCCGGTCTGTCCCTTTCAACCTGCCGTTATTCGGTTCAGCGTCCGGCTGCTGACGCGCAACTATCTCTGCGTATCACAGAGCTGGCACTTGAACGTCGCCGATTTGGTTACCGGCGCATCTGGCAGTTATTGCGTCGGGAGGGCCTTCACGTCAACCACAAGAGGGTTTACCGCATCTATCACCTTAACAGTCTCGGTGTAAAACGCAGGCGACGCCGTAAGGGTCTGGCGACTGAGCGGCTTCCGCTTCTCCGCCCGGATGCGCCGAACCTGACATGGCCGATGGATTTTGTCATGGATGCACTTTCCAGCGGCCGCCGGATTAAGTGCCTGACCTGCGTGGATGATTTCACGAAGGAGTGTCTGACGATCACCGCCGCTTTCGGTATTTCAGGCGTTCAGGTCGCACGTATTCTGGACGGCCTCGCGCTGTTTCGCGGCTATCCGGCAACGATAAGAACCGATCAGGGCCCGGAATTTACCTGCTGTGCGCTCGAACAGTGGGCTTTTGAGCATGGTGTAGAACTGCGACTTATCCAGCCGGGTAAGCCAACACAGAACGGATTTATTGAGAGTTTTAACGGACGCTTTCGGGATGAATGCCTGAATGAGCACTGGTTCAGCGATATTCTTCATGCCCGGAAAATCATTAATGACTGGCGGCAGGATTATAACGAGTCCAGACCTCATTCATCGCTGAATTACCAGGCGCCGCTTGAATTTGCAGCATGCTGGCGAAACGGGAAACATGAAGAAAAACCAACCGACATTACTAACTGAAGGTTGTATCTAATACTGGGGGCAGGTCACCCGACGTGTTGACGGAACACAATGAACTCATTCTTTCGACCAGTATCGATCGTGTTGTCACGGGCCGCGATACCGCACTAAAACGGATCGAACAACTCATTCAGCAGCTTGATGCCATTTCACGGCTGACCTCAGAAATTGGCGGTGGTACAGCGCAAGACTGGGCGATGAAGTCCGGGCACCGCTACGATAGCTGGCTGACTGAAAAGGCTGATAAAGCAATGTCTGCCGTCACCCGCAATATAGATCGCAGTATCTGGCGCGATTTGATGCTGAAGTCCGGCATGATGGCCTTGATGGATGCTCAGGCTCGAGACCAGTAGCATAAGAATCTGGAGGAGGGCGATCTTCCTGCGATCAGTGAGGCGAATATCCTCAGTACTTTTGAGCAGTTACATTTGAACAAAATGGATGTCTTTGAGCGCGGGATCATCAACGTGTTCAAAGGTCTGTCATGGGATTACAAAACCAATAGTCCCTGCAACTTTGGTAAAAAGATCATCGTCAACAATCTGGTGACGCATAGCCGCTGGGGCTTTAGCTTAAACTGGGGCTGGCGGCGGGATCAATTAGCGGACCTGGAACGAATGTTATTTCTGCTGGATGGTAGACCGATACCAGATAACCGTGGCGATGTTACTATTCGATTGATGGAGCATATTCGTGACAACCCTTCGAAGGATGTTTACGAAGATGATTTCTTCAGTATCCGTTACTTTCAGAAAGGAACAGCGCACATCACTTTTAAGCGGTGCGATCTTACAGAAAAGATGAATGATATCGTGGCGAAGCACTATCCAGGGATGCTGGCAGCGAGATGAAGAGGGTAGGGAGGCAATTCCTTACCTGACCCATTACCTGACCCGATTCCAATAAAACGAAAAAGGAGTCATACTATTTCTCATCTAACTCCTTGTTTTATTTGGTGGCCCCTGCTGGACTTGAACCAGCGACCAAGCGATTATGAGTCGCGTGCTCTAACCAACTGAGCTAAGGGGCCTGTGGCGCGAGATTATAATGTAACTTGCCAGAGCAATCCAGCGCTTAACGACCAGTTGCTGGTTTTTCAGGCGGAATGGTGGTTTCAGAAACTAATTGATTAACATAACGTTCCATCTGTTTTTGAATTTCCCTGAGGTCATTAACCAATATTTCAGCCTCAGGGTAATTTGAACATGAATAATATCAATACAGTCTGAAAACATATCGCACTCTGCCTGTTCCAGTACAAAATATATAAAACGGAACGGTCAGGCCGTTCCGCTATTTTTATACCACAACATGTTTCGCCCGTTGCCAGCGTATTGCATCAATGGCCAGCATTGCCAGCAGGCTGATACCCATTAATGGCAGGGACAATGCCAGCACAAAAGTCACTGCCACTAGCATAATTCGGCTGGGATATGAAAGTAACAGCCAGCAATACCAGAGCGTTTCTGCCGGATGCCTGTGACCAGTAGGTGGACGGCGTAGCCACCACAAGCGATAACCCAGCACAATCATCACACACAGACCAATGCTAAAAAACGCCAGGAGCAGCTGGTTAGGCAATCCAAATAATACACTCATATGGGCATCAATTCCCCAGCGCGTGAGTTTTGCCAGCAG
This sequence comes from Erwinia tracheiphila, assembly GCF_021365465.1. NCBI lineage: Bacteria > Pseudomonadati > Pseudomonadota > Gammaproteobacteria > Enterobacterales > Erwiniaceae > Erwinia > Erwinia tracheiphila. The sequence goes on along the minus strand of NZ_CP089932.1, from coordinate 3,919,467 downwards.
GCCAAACCGGGCAAATTCCACCTTATCCACGACCTGAAAATGTTGTGGGTCGACCGCCACGCTGTCGACTTGGGTGGGCCAGCTGTGATCGATTTCGCTGACAGTCCAGGCTTTGTTGGCTTTCCATGCGGGCCGGATCTCAATCCTGGCTGCATCGATTCCAGCAGCACGCGCCGCGTTAAGCACGCGATCGAACTGATTCGGGACAACGCTAATACCGGGCTCATTATGGATTGCACCCGACATGTTGTGCTGTGCATGTTCGTCCATCATGGCATGATTTTTCGCCATTACTTCGCCGTCAGGCATCATCATCTGTGACATTGCGTCGCCAGTGGATGGCGACCTGGAAACGAGTTCCGTATTGACTACCGGTGTCTGCCAGCCAAAATGGGTTCGCATAGCAGAGATATTTTCCCCGGCCCATCGTGACCAGGTCAGCCCGGTGGCGGAGAAAAAAATCAGCCCCAGCATTAGTACCAGCCCCAGCTTACTGTGCCAATAGCGGCTGCGCAGTAAGCGCCATTCGCGTGACTTTTTGTCCACCTTTCCTTTACGCGGCGCGCGGTTCCCCGCCCACAGCAACACGCCTCCTGCGGCGGCCACCCACAACCAGCTGGCCGCCAGCTCACTGTAATTGCGGCCCAGATCGCCCAGTAGCAGGTTGCGGTGCAGGTAATCCAACCAGGTACGTAGCGGTAATATACCGCTAGTGCCATAAACCCTGAGCTGACCACGGACTTGCAGGTTGTCCGGCGCAATAAAGACCGCCGTCGTTTCAGACGGGCCTGATAACGGTGTGGTAAACATGACGCGGGTGGTTTCTCCGGGATGGGGAGCGGGCCTCACGGCGGCAATTTTTACACCCGGCCCGATAAACTTTTCTGCTACGGTAATTTGTTCGGCTAAGGGCCTTGCAGGGCCATTCGGCGCTGAATAAAGCTGTGAGGCATACAGGGCATTTTCCAGCTGTGGCGTGAGCACATAAAGCGTGCCGGTAAATGCAGCCACGAAAATAAACGGCGCAATAAACAAGCCGATATAGAAATGCAGGCGACGCAGAAGGGGCAATAATCCTCCTCCCGCCTTAACGGCACGGGCGGGCCGCGCCCGCGTTTTTTCCGACATAATTATTCCCTTTGCCTGCATTGAGGCTTTGAGCGGATAACAACAGCAGTTTTTTAATGTTGATAACTGGCGTACTTAAGGTGGTGGCGCTCTGGGATGGAAAAAACGTGGCGTAAAACGGCTGATAAGCGATTGGAAGAGAAGCAGGGGATGAACAGAGGCCGCCTGCAGGGTCGACCACAGCGCCGGTGGCGTGTTGAGATCGAGTGGCAGCTGCGCCAGCAGCACACAGTAGCCACAGGCGCTGTCATCCATCAATGGCGGTGCCGGATGATGCATTCTGCTGGCATGTACATCGGGCGATATTTCTGTCGCTGGCGTACCGTCTTCAGATATACCGGGTATCTCATCCATTGCCATGTCTGGCATGGAAGCCATCATCGCCGCATGGTGAACGGGCGTCAAATCCAGTGATTTAGAAATGACCGGGGCGAGAAAGAGTAACAGCATGGGCAGCAGGCCAGACCATGCCCCGAGGGGACGGAGCGAGCGGTGTACTGTTAACAGCGGCAAGCTCAGTCCCTCCTCTTGGGTGTTAAAGGAGGGCGATTGTAGCAAAAAAAGCATGCAGGTAATTGGGGTAATGAAACACTTAATTACACCCTGGATTAAAGGCTCACAAGTACGTCGGACTGGCATTTTTTATGCATGCTATAAGCAAATAACTAACAATTAATCAACCTGCCATTGTGCCCCTGGCAGCAGCCAGACAGGATAACTTTATGTTCAACCGGACCTCTACCCAGTGAAACGTGGCCCTCGCCAGCTTTGCCAGCTGGATGCGTTTGACTTTTTTATATTAGTTTTCGTGTTAAGCGACATTGCGGCGAACTTTCACACCGAGGTGTCCGATGTGTCGATAGCGATTATGCTGACCCTGATTGTACGCCCCTGGGCGCACTGCTGTTTGGTCGTCTGGCGGAAAAATATGGGCGAAGGCCAGTATTGATGGTTAATATTGTCACCTTTTCACTGTTTGACCTGCTTTCTGCGTGGTTGCCGACGCTGGGCACATTTCTTGCTTTCAGAGTGGTTTATGGCATTGCGATGGGAGGCGTCTGGGGTGTGGTCTCGTCTCTGGCGATGGAAACCATTGCGGATTGTGCACGCAGCATGATGTCTGGTTTCTTTCAGGCTGGCTATCCGGCCGGGTATCTGTTGGTCTCAATTATTTTGGGGCTGTTTTACAACACAGTTGGCAGGCGCGGCATGTTTCTGATTGGCGCATTGCCGATCCTGCTGCTGCCTTTTATCTGGTTCAACGTGCCGGAATCACCGGTCTGGCTTGTTGCCCGTGAACGCAAAGAGAGTGTGGCACAGTTACCGGTATTGCGCAGCCAGTGGAAGCTGTGTGTTTTTCTGGTGTTGCTGATGGCCTGTTTTTCATGGTACCCAGGACCTTTACCCTACTTTCCTGAAAGTTCAGCACGGCTTTACGCCGTACATGGTCAGTATTATTGTTATTTGTTATAACATTGCGGCCATGCTGGGCGGCGTTTTTTTGGCACGTTGTCGGAGAAAATAGAGCGTAAGAAAGCGATTATTTTTGCGCTCTGTTGGTGCTACCGGTGTTGCCACTATGGGCGTTTTCCTCCGGGTCATTTACCATCGTCCTGGGCGCTTTTCTGATGCAGTTTATAGTCCAGGGCGCTTGGGCGTGATACCCACCTACCTTACCGAGCTTGTCCCGGCCGATACGCGTGCCGTGTTACCGGGGTTCGTCTATCAGTTAGGAAACTTAATTGCGTCGGTCAACGCTACCCTGTAATCGCAAATCGCAAATCGCAAATCGCAGAGGCGCATGGTGGCAATTACGGTCTGGAGATGGCGATTGTTGCCGGAACCGTGGTGGTATTGATCGCTGTCTTCGTGGTCTTTGGTCGTGAAACACGATAAATTGAAATTTCGGCAAACGACTGGCGTCGTCAGGCGAAATAAAGCACAGCGGATCGCCCGATCCGCTTTCGTCAGGATGATTCTGGTAGCAGGCAGACATCAACCCAGTTGGTGTGGGTTAATGTATCCATTTTTTCAGGTGAAATTCGTACCGCGCTGCGAGCCGATCCTGCGGCGGGCAGCACTTCTTCATAGTGGCGTAGCGAAATATCGCAAAGCACCTGTAGCGGGTTTTCCAGTCCAAACGGACAAACGCCGCCAACGGGATGACCGGCCCAGTTAAGCACTTCATCGCTGCTTAACATCCGTGCTTTGGAACCCATCACCTCTTTTAGTTTACGATTGTCCAGTCGGGCATCGCCTCGCGTAACAATAAGGATCACGCGGTCTTTTATCTTTAATGAGAGCGTTTTAGCGATTTGCCCCAGTTCAACGCGGTGGGCGCGTGCGGCCAGCTCGACCGTTGCGGTGCTTTCCGCCAGTTCAATAATGCCAATCTCAGGTGCGTGTTCAGCAAAGAACTGTTTTACTGACTCCAGGCCCATGCTTTTTCCCCTTTTTCGGAGCGAATAAAGCTGCCACAGACTGGTCTGACTGTAAACGAGAAGACGCTGGTTTAAACGGGATTCAGCGTGCAATTGCCGCAACGTTGTACATCAGGAAGCCGGTAGCGTTGACAACACGTGTGTCGCTGCATTTCGCCGTCACGCAGGAGCATGGTACGAAAGAATGGGTTATCACTACCGTCCAGTAACGAACGCGAGAAGAAAAAAGCCTGTTCCAGCTCGTTGCATAATATCTCTCCAATTAAGGGCGCAATTTCGCCAAGAAACCAGTAAATCGTAAAACCCGTATTACTCCAGATAAGTTTGCCGTTGATGTCGCCGTGCTGCTCAATACCCTGCACGACTGGGATCAGATGATGCTGAATGAGTCTGTCCATTCTCCGTAAACTCCACGTGACAACGCGCGGGATAGATATCAAGTGCGCGGTTTTCAAGCAGAAGTGCCATGATCGCTGGCGGTGTAAGCAGCCCCAGATACCACTGTGCCCAGAGTGATTGCAGGGGCTTATTTTCCCGCGTCATCTGTGGGTGGTCACGATAAATATAGTCGGCGTAGCGCACGATGAGTCGGGAAAAATTTGCGGCGGCAGACCAGTTGTTCAGCGTCATACAATCAGAAGGGGCAGGTTCGCTAAGTCTGACTGAATCAAGAAAGCAGGCGCGGTGCTCGCTAAACGTTGCATGTAATGATGTCGCCAGTGAACGGTCGCTCTGTGAAAAAATCAGCGGGGGTGAACCATACTCAGATGCCTGAAGAACAATGGTGGTCATAGGGGATCCGGGTTTAATGAGATTATAAAAACAAATGATAATCGTTCTTGATTCTATCTGAGAGGCACCATCCAGACAAGCCACAATCAGGGTAATAATAAGTGTGGGCTACGGCAAAGCAATCTCACGCCCACTTGCGCAAGGGGGTTATTAAAAACAAAATTGTGTTTTTGCAATAGTTATATTGATTTTAACCGTTTAAATACTATTACACTGAAACAGTTACGATGGAAAAAATTTTCATCACTCGTATATATTTAGGCTATTTCGGCTATTTATATTCAGCCTGATAATACGGTTGTTCGGGTTATTAGAAATAATAATTATGCTTCCGGGTTGGTAAAATAATGTGCACTAAAAAATAATGTCAAATTTATTTAATTATAAAGTGGGGTCGTGACGCAGATTTATTGATAATGATGAAGAGTAAGATACCAACCGATGATCTTATCGTGCATTTCCTCTGACTTCGAAAAGCAAATTGTTCTGCGGGTCAGTCGTTTGATATGTGTGCGAAGATTAAGATTATGTCGTTCTGTCCGTTGGGTATATTTCTTGCTCACCACGTGGCCTGTTGCACTTAACAGAACTTTATAAACCGGCCACGCATCTGCCATATAAAAGGCAATGTTAAATTTGCTTAACAGGGCCAGCAATCGTCGCAGGGTCGGGGCATTTCTCGGGCCGAAGACGTGGGCCAGAGCACGTTTGCGGATACGGTCATAAGCATAGAACAACCACCGGGGATTGCTTTTACACCGCACGTAAGGCCATTTTTCACCGGCTTCACAGCAGATAACAACCTCCGTTTCGGGGTCGATATTCTCAGCTACCTGCTTTGGGGAAATTTTTTTAAGTGCCGCAGAACCGTATTGAGGCTGATACCGAGAACCCGTGCGGTATCGCGACATCTGTAACCATTCATGGCCATATTAACAATGGTCTGGTGTATGTCTGGTTTGGCACCGGAGTAGCCTAAAGTTGAGCTGAAAGGTCTTTGAACAATGCTTGCAGATGTAACGTTGGGCACCGGATGCTGAATGTCCGTTACATCGTACAGCATGAGTTTCATTGCACTGAGGGCAGACGACATCAACTTTAGCCATATGTTACATCCAAAGCGCAAAGCATACGTGATCAGCAAGTCCGCGTCACGACCATAAAGTGGCGTTCTTTTTTCAATTCATTTAAACGGCATCGGCAGGTTGGGCGGGACCATTTTTCAATATCGCAGTACGACGGAATAGTGTTCCGGCCGCGGTTTTTTGCAAGATAAAGCGCGCGGTCAGCATTAGCCAGTGCATCATCGAAATAAGTCGCTTTCATCGGAACGAAACCCGCACTGATGGTAAAGTGTGTCGCGGCCCGGTCGTTAAAGCAGTGTGGGATTTCCAGGTCCTGCACTATAAGTGGCGGATCCTTTCTGCCAGCTTGCGGGCAATTCCACGGTTTTTTGCTGCTACGTGATAAATATTCTTATATACTATTAGTAATCGTTATCATTTATAAATAAAGGTATGGATTAAACCATGTTGATAGCAAAAACGAACTTTTGGCAAATGTGCGGAAAGTTCACTCAGCAATTAGGTAGCGCCCGGGGTGTACTACTGCCCTGTGCGCTGGTGCCGCCGATTGTGCTGTTGGATCTCTCCTTTAACCAGTGGCGCACGATGATGGTGATGATTTTACTCGCGACGCTTGCCATGCTGTGCCATCGGCGTTCTCGTCATTATCTGTTACTGCCGCCCTGCCTTGCGCTAATCAGTAGTGTGGTGGTAATTTCATTGAATTTCAGCAAGTTATAGCTTTTTTCGGCGAAAGAAGCGCCGGGGATGTAAGGAAAATTTGAGACACAAAATAGTGCAGGGAGGAAACAGGATGTTACGATCAATATGGTGCGAAGAGAGGGACTTGAACCCTCACGTCCGTAAGGACACTAACACCTGAAGCTAGCGCGTCTACCAATTCCGCCACCTTCGCGCAGTGCTCTGCGATATGAACTTTGTGATTTTTGGTGCGAAGAGAGGGACTTGAACCCTCACGTCCGTAAGGACACTAACACCTGAAGCTAGCGCGTCTACCAATTCCGCCACCTTCGCGCAGTGCTCTGCGATATGAACTTTGTGATTTTTGGTGCGAAGAGAGGGACTTGAACCCTCACATCCGTAAGGACACTAACACCTGAAGCTAGCGCGTCTACCAATTCCGCCACCTTCGCTTACCGTCAATACAAGCGTATTGTATTGCGACCACGGAGGCGCATTCTAGAGGTTTTCCCCAGCAGGTCAACAGTTATTTAACGCCGCTGCGGCAATAGCTGTAAAATGAGTCAGCTGGTACAGTTACAGAGAACACGTTGCTAAAAAATGAAAAAATATGAATTAGCGCAGCGGTATGATATTCGTGTCCCGGCGGTGTTGTTTGCCGGAGAGTGATAAAATCTTTTTTTGATATATAAAACACCGCCATTTTACTATGCTGTCTCTTTTTATCAGTGGAAATAAACAATGAAATCCCCCCTGGATATCAGGCAAAAGCCTGTTTCATCTCTGGCAGAAAATAAGCCAACATGTAGCGAAATAAAGAACGTTCGGTTCCCTTTGTTAAAAAACTTACTGAGTAAGATAAATCAGATATCTAATTCTTTTATTCATTTTTCAAAAAGAGGTGAATATACCGTTAAAGAAATGCAAATTTCTTCCCCGACAGCTGCCTGGGTGAGTGTGGATGTATTTAAGGAAGTACCTGAAAAGCTGAAACCCTATTGCAAAAATAGGCATATAGTGCTTGATAATAACTATATGAAAAAACAGGAAATAAGAGTTATTTATTCTATTTCGTGCGCTTCGGCGTGCAATCGTCTACCCGAGAATCCTGCCAGTAACCTTGAATTGATTGCGGAAGGAGTCGGTTTTAAAGAGTATCGAATAAAAGATCGGGCCTCCCCCGGTAGGGCTGATGAGATTCCAACCGTAGATGAGTTTAATCAACTGTCCCGCGATATTTTTAATGCTCGCTGAATTGACATTATCGCCGGTGCGGATGTCGACCCGGCGATATGAGCATTCAAAATAAGATATATACTAAAGCGGCATTATTCTTATCAAACTCGTGTTCAGGCACTTAACGTTTTGCCGCCCGTGACCACACCGCGCGATAAACCTTAAAGCGTCCGTTTTGAATCAGTACCTCATGACTGCCAAAGGTTTCATCCAGCAGCTGTGGATAAGGCAGAAAGGCATTGGCAACAATTCGCAGTTCACCGCCGATATCCAAATGTTTTACCGCTCCACGGATCAACTGCTGTGCGGTATCCAGGCTGGTCTGCACGCCGTCATGAAACGGTGGATTAGACATAATCAGGTCAAAACGGCCGTTCACATCAGAATAAACATTACTGGCAAAGACATTACCCTCAAGCCCGTTTTCTACCAGGGTTGCCTGACTGGCTTCCACCGCGGCGGCACTGACGTCGGTCATTGTCAGGCGAACCTTTGGAGAAAAGCGTGCCAGCATCGCTGACAGTACGCCCGCCCCACAGCCGATATCCAGCACTTTTCCTTTAGTATGAGGCTTAAAAGTAGAAAGCAGCATATTACTGCCAACATCCAGACCGTCACGGCTGAACACGCCGGGCAGGGTTTTCACCGTCAAATCTCCCAGGGCATAGTCTGTCCACCACGCTTGCTTATCAAACGCAGGTTTTTTATCAAGCTGACCATGATAAAGACCACAGCGGCGTGCGCTGTCAATCTTGGTCAGCGTGCTCCATTCAGCCAGTATGGGTTCGGCGCTGCGTACGCCGCTGCGATTTTCTCCCACCACAAACAGATCGCTGCCAGCGGGCAACAACGCCAGCAAATTCTCCAGCTGAAACTGTGCCTCAGACTTACTTTTGGGCCAAAAATAGATCAGGGTATCGCTGTTCGCTACGGTTTCCGGCGCTGCCAGCAAGCCATAATGCGCATTTTCCCCCAGCGTGCGATTCAGCCGCTGCCAGTGATGATATTGCTGGGTATGCACCCGACTCAGCGCGGTATCCAGTTGAGCGGGCAGGTCGTCTTGCAAATCGCCAGCAAAAAGGACGTGGCGTTGAGAAAATTCATCACGGTGGCGCAGAATCACTTCACTGGCCGGGGTAAATGCAGACATGGCGGGCTCCTTATAAATCAGAGCCGCGATTATACCTGAATAAATATCGGTTGTAGCCGTCAGCCGGCGCGCTTTATTGGCACCGCGTGAGGAGGTTTGTTAGCATAGCCCGGCTATTGGGCGGCCATGCGGGTATAAAATGTCTTCCAGACGAGACTGGTTATTACAACAAATGGGTATTACGCAATATACGCTGCGGCGCCCGCGTGCGTTACAGGGTGAGGTATCCATCGCGGTGACGGAAAAAACGCGCCTGATAATCGTGGCCCAAACACCGCCACCGCTGGACGATCCCTTTATGAGGGATGTGCTGCGGGCAATGATGCTTACAGAGCACGAAACCCTGGTAATCACCCCTGAGCAGCAGGCCATGTTGCCTGATCCCCCTCCCTGCATCTGCTGGTGTCTTGGGCTGAACACGCCGATCTCCACTGGCGTCCCTGACATTATATCGCCGGAGCTGGCCGAACTTTCTCAGAATGCCGGTGCGAAGCGCACACTGTGGCAACAAATTTCCGATTATGAATCACATTTCTTTACTGAAGCCAGCTGATCTCGCGGATGCACTGGTGATTGAACAGCGAAGTCATGCTTTCCCCTGGAGTGAAAAAACGCTGTCCAGCAATCAGGGTGAACGCTACCTCAACTATCGGCTGGATGTCAGTGGCACTATGGCTGCCTTTGCCATCACTCAGGTTGTTCTGGACGAGGCCACGCTGTTTAATCTGGCGGTGGATCCGGCGTTTCAGCGCCGCGGACTGGGGGAAGCATTATTGCAATTCTTAATTAACGAACTTGTCGGCCGGGGCATTCCGACGCTCTGGCTGGAAGTGCGGGCTTCGAATCATCCGGCGATTGCGCTCTATGAGAAGCTGGATTTCAACGAAGTCTCCATCCGCTGCAATTATTACCCCACCGCCACGGGAAAGGAAGATGCGATCATTATGGCGCTGACGCTGTGAGATATGGCCAAAAGGCACGTTCAGGGTTCGCCAGTAATCTGTTTATTCACCGACAAAGGTTATGCCGTAAATGTTAAAAGACTGGGACTGGATTTTATTCGATGCTGACGACACGCTTTTCCACTTTGACGCCCATGCCGGGTTAAAGCAGATGTTCAGCCGGTACGGCGTGATATTTTCTGCTGCTGATTTTGAAGAATACCAGTTGGTCAATAAACCTCTGTGGGTGGAATACCAGAATGGGGCGATTACGGCACAGCAGCTGCAGTCACAGCGCTTTGTCAGCTGGGCTGAAAAACTCAGGGTGCCCCCTGATGAGCTGAATGCAGGGTATCTGGCCGCAATGGCTGAGATATGCACGCCGCTGGTCGGGGCAGTTGCATTGCTCAATGCTCTTAAAGGCAGGGTGAAAATGGGGATTATTACCAATGGATTCACCGTGCTACAGCGGGCCCGACTCCAGCGCGCCGGCCTGTTAAGCTGTTTTGAACTGCTGGTCATTTCTGAGCAGGTTGGTTATGCCAAACCGCATCCGGCTATTTTTGAGCACGCATTGCAAAAAATGGGCAATCCGCCTCGTGCACGCGTCCTGATGGTGGGTGACAACCCTGACGCTGATATCCTTGGTGGTATCCGGGCCGGACTGGCTACCTGCTGGTTAAACGCTGCGCAACGCGCTACGCCTGAAGGGCTATATCCTACCTGGCAGGTTGAGACGTTGGCGCAGCTCCAAGATATTCTTATCTCTTAAGTTTGCCTTTTCAGATTTTTATCTGTCAATACTTCAGTGGTTACATTTTGTGTGGGCCACTGCGCCAAAAATATCTTAATCACGATATATTCTTCTTAAAATTCACGAAAAAAAATATTGCCTGCATTTTTCTGCTCATTTCGGTCCATGTAAATCTCATCTCATATGATATTTTCTTATTAAGAAATATAAATTTCATCTTTTTTATAATAAAAAAAACAAAAATCAACCGCTATTCCAGGACTATTCCTATTTTAAATAGACCATTCAGGTTGAATTTACCTTATTTTTTTACATAAACGATACTAAACAATTAAGGCAGCGATACGAATCGTTGAATAATTGGAATGGTGTTGTAAACTTGCCGAAAGTTACATTTTAAACTGTTACCTGCGTTATGAGGTGGATGCCTCAGTGCTGGCTCGTGCGGTAGCTATGGTTAAGTGATATAATATAAATTATTGTTTTGTATTGTTATTTTTTCATAGTTCCGTTGAGACCAAGGCACTGATTATTTTTAAGCGCTTTTTTGAAAAGCGACACATTTTTGGATTTTTTTCAAATTTTTTAACATGTTGCGAGCGGGCAGAAGCAACATGTTATGTGATCCTGATGACATTTTCAGGGTTTTCAGGTCGCATTACTTAATTATTAGCCTGCATTTTATTTACAAAAGGCACTCTCACTGCGGTAATAAATGGTTTATCTCATCGCGCCGTAAAACATTCCTTCGACCATGATCTACCGTCTCGTATGTTATCGGTCGCTGGTGTAACCATTCTTTTCTGGTGTGCTGGGCTCTTTTCAGTTCTGTCTGGACCATCGGACTGACCCGCTGTCGTTCAGCCTGTCCCTCTTTTATTAACTACAACTCTTCGGACCGTTTTGCGTCTTTTTTATTGATAAAACTTTATGAGGATCATGGTGAAAATTCGAATCGCGTTAAGCCTGCTTTTTGTTTTAACGGTTGCCGGATGTAAGGCACCCCCAGTACCGGTAACCGATGACACCATCGTTTCCAGCACCGTTGACGGCGTTAAGCTGACCTATCGCCACGCGATACAGCCACCTGCTTCTTTCACTCCGGTGAATGAAGAATACCGTGCGATGTACAACGCCTCGGTGATGACCCGTCCTGACTTTGGCGGTAAAGTCGTCTCCTACCTGGAAAACGGCAAACCCTATACCGTGCTGGGTACGGTTGAAAACAACTGGTATGCGCTGGCAGAACAGGGGCAGGAACAGCTGTTAGGCTATGTGCCAATGCGTGCGGTGGTGAAAAGCGATCTTTACGACAAAACTATAAAAGCAGACTCACACCGTAAACGTGTTCGCAGCAGCGCGAAAAAAACCTGTGTTGCCGTTGATGGTGATAACAAAGCCTGTCAGAACAGCAATAACGGAACCTGGATCATTAACTGATAACGCGCTAATGGCTGCATCAATATGAACAGACATCGCTTCGTGCGCCTGACTATTCAGGCGCTTTTCCTGATGGTATTTGCTCTGCTGTCAGGTTGCAGTTCTTCCTCTCACAGCGTCCCTACGCACTACAGCCTGGTTTTTCGGGCTCATCCGCAGGTTAACGATGCCGCGCCGCTCAAAGTGCGAGTGTTACTGCTCAAATCGGATGCCGATTTCATGTCTGCTGATTTCTATTCACTGCAGAACAATGCAGCCGGATTGTTAGGTGGCAACCTACTGAACAGCGATCAGTTCTTCCTGATGCCGGGGCAACTGAATAAAACCCTGAAAGGTCAAACCACGCCCGACGTGCGCTACATCGGGATTCTGGCCGAATACCAGTCCCTTGACAGCAAAAAGTGGCGGCTTTCCCTGCCGCTGCCCGTCCCTGAAGAAGGCCATTTTTATCAAATCTGGCAAAACTCATCAGAAGAACTGAAAGCCGACATTATTGCTGATATCAGCGGGTTGCGTGCCGTCAGCGAACGATTCCAGCCTGAAAACGGAAGCCATTTATGAATCAAGTAGACAAAGTGGTCTGGACCGAGGGCATGTTTCTGCGCCCACACCATTTCCAGCAGTCAGAAAGTTACCAGCAGAGCCAGTTGCGCAATTGGGGAATGGCCCTGCGCCCGTGGCTTTGGGGTTTCCTCGATTACGAAATTGACGAAACGATGCTTCGCCAGGGAAAAATTGCCCTCAGCTCGGGCAGTGGTCTGCTGCCCGATGGCACCTTTTTCTCATTTCGCGACGCCCGCAACGGCCCGTCGTCGCTGACCATCCCGGATAATCAGGTTAACGAAAAAGTACTACTGGCGCTGCCCGCCCGCCGTAATGGACGAGAAGAGGTGATTTTTAGCGAAGCCGCTGACTCACTGGCGCGCTATGTCACTTATGAACAGGAAGTGGACGATTTCAACGCACTTTCCGTCGGCAGCGCCGCACTTCAGTTCGGCAAGCTGCGCCTGCGTCTGATGCTGGAAAGCGAGCTTTCCGCCGAGTGGACCGCGATGGCGGTAGTGAAGGTGATGGAAAAGCGCAGCGATAATCAGGTTCGCCTTGATACCAGCTATATCCCACCGATGCTTAACGCCATTGCCCATCCCCGGCTGTACGACTACCTGAACGACATGCTGGGCCTGCTGGAACAGCGCAGCCAGCAAATTGGTCAGCGCTTGCAACAGCCCGGCCGCTTCAATACCGCCGACATGACTGACTTTATGCTTCTGGCGCTGATTAACCACCATGTTGGGCATGTCAGCCACCTTAAAAACGTGCCGCTGCTGCACCCTGAACAATTGTTTTCAACCTGGCTGGTGTTTGCCAGCGAACTGACCACCCACACGCCACAGCGTTTTCCGGATGCCAACCTGCCGGTATACGACCATGACGAGCTGGCGTGGTGCTTTGGCAAACTGATGCTGATGCTGCGTCAGGGGCTGTCGCAGGTGCTGGAAGAGAATGCAATTCAGCTGCCGCTGACCGAACGCTCCCACGGCCTCAATGTGGCTACCGTGCCGGAATCGTCAATGGTGCGCGAGTTTGGTTTTGTGCTGGCGGTACGCGCCAACGTACCTGGCGAGGCGTTGCAAACCCACTTCCCGGCGCAGATGAAAGTGGCACCAGTGACCAAAATCCGCGACCTGGTTCAGCTGCAATTGCCGGGCATGGTCCTTCGCGCCATGCCGGTTGCTCCGCCGCAAATTCCCTGGCATGCCGGTTACAGCTACTTTGAATTAGAGAAGGACAGTGAACTGTGACAGGAAATGGAAAAATCTAGCACCTTCGCACTTCATCTCGCCGGCGATTTTCCCGGACTGGCGATGGAGTTCTGGGCCATTCGTAGTCATTCAGCCTGACGCAGGGAGCGGGGATTATGTAGGAACGACAGGCCATCACTCAGGGTGACATCTTTTCCGGTGCCAGCAATAACAACCCGCTGGTTGCGGCGGCACACCCCTTACTTAACGCTATTCCACAAATCCGTCATTCGGTGAACCATGCGGACCCGGCAGGTCTGCGCCAGCGGCTGATCGATGAAATGTGCCAGTTCGAAATGAACTGCCAGCGTGCCGGTCTGCCTTACGAAGTGATTATTGGCGCGCGCTATTGCCTGTGTACCGCGCTGGACGAAGCGGCGGCGCTGACGCCGTGGGGCAGCCGTGGCGTCTGGCCGGGACAGGGGCTGTTGGTCACCTTTCATAACGAGACCTGGGGCGGCGAGAAGTTTTTCCAGCTGCTGGCGAAACTGTCGCAAAACCCGCGTGAGCAGATTGTTCTGCTGGAACTGATCAACTACTGCCTGCAGCTCGGTTTCGAAGGGCGCTATCGCGTGCTTGACAATGGTCGTTCGCAGCTGGAAACCATCAAACAGCGTCTGTTACAGATGATCCGTTCGGTGCGCGGCGGCTATACGCCACCGCTCTCTCCCCACCCTGAAGACCACCCGGTCACGCACAAATTGTGGCGTCCGGTGGTGCCGCTGTGGGCCTGTACGGCGCTGGTCGGTTTTCTTGCCTGTCTTTTCTATATTCTGCTGAACTGGCGGCTGGGTGATGCCACCAGTCCGGTGCTGGCGTCGGTCTGGCAGATGCCACTGCCGGAAGTCACCATTCACAACCCTGCACCACTGCCGCCTGCGGCACTGAATCTGAAAGGGTTCCTGCATCCTGAAATCGAACAGGGGCTGGTTTCAGTGAAAGATGAAGCGGATCAAAGCGTGGTGACGCTAAAAGGCGATGGCCTGTTCACTTCCGGCTCTACTGCGGTCCGTGGACGTTACGAAGCGGTGCTGGATCGCGTGGCGCAGGCGATGAACAACGTCAGCGGCCGGATTCTGGTGATCGGCTACAGCGATAATGTCCCGATCCGCAGCGCCCGCTTCGCCTCTAACTACGAGCTTTCCCTGGCCCGCGCGCAGTCCGTTCAGGAGCGCCTGCAGCAGCATCTCAGCCAGCCGCAGCGGGTGAAAGCCGAAGGACGCGGAGAAAGCAACCCATTGGTGCCTAACACCAGCGCAGAAAATCGTGCACGCAACCGCCGTGTAGACATTACGCTGTTGGTCTCCCCGCAGAACACCCGCGCGGAACTGAATGTGCAGCAAGGAAATTAACGGATGATGAATATTCTCTTTGCCATCATGACCAACCGGCTGCTGTGGGGCTTTGTTGGCATTACTGCGCTCTCTTTTATTATCTGGGTGATTGGCCCGGTCTTCTCGATTGTGGATTCCCGTCCGCTGGAGCCGGAAGTGAACCGCCAGATCAGCATTGTGCTGCTGTATATCGCGTGGGGACTGAGCAATCTGGTGCCGCGTCTGTACAATGCCTGGCTAAACCGCAAGCTGATGGGCAGCCTGAAAAATGACACGAACGCAAGCGGTAATCCTGATCGCAAGCGTCTGACCAATGAAGATCGTGTGCTTTCCGAACGCTTTACCGAAGCGGCTGAGATGCTTAAAAAAGCACACTTCAGCCGTGCCGGTAATCATCGCTGGATGCAGCGCTTCAGCCGCCAGTATCTGTATCAGCTGCCGTGGTATGTGATTATCGGCGCGCCGGGCGCAGGTAAAACCACTGCGCTGGTGAATTCTGGGCTGCAGTTTCCACTGGCTGACCGCTTTGGTAAAGCGGCACTGCGCGGCATTGGCGGGACGCGCAACTGCGACTGGTGGTTCACCAATGAAGCGGTGCTGCTGGACACGGCAGGGCGCTATACCACTCAGGAAAGCGAACAGCAGCAGGATGCCAGCGAGTGGAATAACTTTGTCGGACTGTTGCGTAAGTACCGTGGCCGCCAGCCGATTAACGGCGTGATTGTCACCGTGAGCGTCTCTGACCTGCTTACCCAGTCGGCCCAGACCTCGCGAGAGCAGGCACTGTCACTGCGCCAGCGCCTGATGGAGCTTCACGAGCAGCTTGGCATTCGCTTTCCGGTTTATGTGATGGTGACCAAAACCGACCTGCTAAAAGGCTTCCGCGCCTACTTCGCTAAATTTGATAAGGCGCAGCGCGATCAGGTATGGGGCTTCACCTTCCCGTGGGAGCGATCCAAACAGGCGGATTTCGATCTGCAAAGCGCTTTCATCCAGGAATATGCCCTGCTGCAACAGCGTCTGGACGCCGGGCTACCGGACACGCTGTTGCAGGAAAGCGATGCGAAAGCCCGCGCGGAAAGCTTTCTGTTTCCTCAGGAATTTGCCGCCCTGCGTCCGTTGCTCGCGGACTATCTGGACACGGTGTTTGCCCGATCCAACTTTGAAACCCAGTTCTCGCCGCGAGGCATTTACTTTGCCAGCGGTATCCAGGAAGGTCTGCCATTTGACCGCGTAATGGGTGAACTGAACCGGGCGCTACTGCTGCCGCAGGACGAAGCAGGCAGCAGCGGTTCCTGGGATAACGTCAACAAAGAATCGCCGATTCCGGCCAATAAAGGGCAAAGCTTCTTCCTGAAGGATTTGCTACAAAACGTCATCTTCAAGGAAGCAGGCCTGGCGGGCAGCAACCGCTGGTGGGAGCTGCGTAATCGTGCGGTGCTCTGGTCGGGTTACATTGCGCTGGTGGTGGGGCTGGTGATTGCGGGCTTACTGTGGATAACCAGCTTTGGCAATAACAAAAGCTATCTGGCCGAAGTGCAAAATAAAGTGCCAAAGGTCACCGACCTGAGCAAAGACTTACAGGTTAACAACCTGACCGATCTGTACGCGCTGCTGCCTTTCCTTAATGGTGTGCTCACCCTGCCGGAGAGCGATGATTTCGATATTAATCATCCGCCGATCACCCGCCGCATGGGGTTGTATCGGGGCGGGGAAGTCAGCGACGCCAGCATGACGCTGTATCAGAAATCCCTTAAGCAGCTGTTAATGCCGCAGGTGGCGATGCTGATCGCCACCTGGCTACGTAATGACAACGGCAGCGATGCGGATTACAGCTACGAAGCGCTGAAGGCCTATCAGATGCTTTACCAGCCGAAGCACTACGACGGTAAGTTCCTGCATGCGTGGGTTGTGCTGAATATTCAGCGCAACCCGCCGCAGAACGTCACCTCGGCACAAATCAAGCAGCTTGACTGGCATCTGATGCAGCTACTTGAAACGCAAATTCAGGCCTCGCCATATGCACGGGATGATGCGCTGGTAAAGCGCGAGCAGGCGCTGATCAATCAGATGCCGCTGTCACAGCGCGTTTACGGACGCCTGAAGCGCCTGCTGGAACGCGATGACAGCTTGAGACCGGTTTCGCTGGCCTCGCTCGGCGGTCCACAGAGCGAACTGGTTTTCTCGCGCAAAAGCGGTAAATCCATTGGCGACGGCATTCCGGGACTGTTCACGCCGGAAGGCTACTGGGGCAGCTTTGACAAAAACATCGAGGCGGTCACCGCTTCACTGCATGACGATGACCAGTGGGTGCTGGGCGGTCAGACGCAGAGCGAGAACAAACAGCAAACCGACCTTGCGGTGCGCCAGCTTTACATGGCCGACTACATGCGGCAGTGGGACGGGTTGTTGCAGGACATTACGCTGAACAGCAGCGCCGATCTTTCGCAACGCATCAATGCGGCGCGTCTCCTCTCTGGCAGCAACTCGCCGCTAAGAAAGCTGGTTATCAATCTCAGTCACTATTTGGTGCTGGATAAAGCCGAGCCGGCGGAAGAAAAAGGACAGGATAAAAAAGAGGGCGCGTCCGCCAGCAGCGCCAGCAACACACTGCAGGCACTGTTCCACGCAAATCAGGCCATCACCGCGGCCAGCCAGCAGCAGCAAACGCCTGAAAAGTCAGTAACGGCTCACTTCGCACCGATTATTGAGCTGGCCCAGCCGCTGGAAAAAGGCGGGAAAACCATTGCCTTTGATGATTTTCTCAGGCAAATCGACGACCTCTACCGCTATCTGACCGCCGTGCAGGATGCGGCAAACAGCGGTATGCCGCCTCCGGCGGGGGATTCGATCAGCCGACTGCAGGCCAGCGCCGGACGACTGCCCGGCTCGTTACAGAATATGTTCACCAGTATGGCGGTGGGCGCCAGCAGTGACACGCGCCAGCGCGACCTCGACAACGTGCGTAAGCGCATCAACGTCGAGGTGGGCAGCTTCTGTCGCCAGGCTATCGCTGGTCGCTATCCGCTTTCCCGCTCGGGCCGTACTGAGGTGACGCCGGACGATCTCGCCCGCATGTTTGCTCCCGGTACCGGGCTGATGGACAGCTTCTTTCGCGACAATCTGGCGAACAAAGTGGATACCACCCAGACCAGCTGGCGCTTTACGCCGGGGATTGATGGTAAAACCCTGGCGGGCGGCGAGAGCGTGCTGCGGCCTTTCCAGCAGGCACAAAGCATTCGTGATGCGTTCTTTGCCAATGGCGCGACCACGCCGTCGTTTCGCGTCACCGTGCGTACCCGGCAGATTGACAACGATATCCTGACCATGACCCTGGACGTCGATGGCCAGCAGCTGCGCTACAGCCACGGTCCGCCGGCGGTCCAGCTGGTGAGCTGGCCTGGTCCAGGTGGCACCAGCCAGGTGCGCATGCAGCTTGGTCTGGCTGATGGTACCAGCGCCACGCTGGTGACCGATGGAGCCTGGGCGCTTAACCACTTTTTTGACAATGCGCGCCTGTCTCCCGGCAGCAGCGCACTCAGCCGTCAGGCCGACTTTAACGTTAATGGCCACCATGTGACGCTGGAGTTCACCCCGAACAGTATCCGTAATCCATTCCAGCTTCCCGGGTTTTCATGCCCCTAACCGCAAGGAAATGATAATGAGTCAGACACCTGCGATTGGCTGGTACGGGAAATTACCCAGTGCCGGTGACTTTCTTAAACGACGTTTCCCTGAGATGCTCTGGCAGCAGTGGACCCAGTGGTTTCAGGTGGGGCTGATGAACTGGCAAAAAAATGACCAGCAGCGCCCGCAAGGTGAAAGGCAGTTCGGTAATGCGCCGGTCTGGAATTTCGTGGTGCCGCCGATGCTGGGTAGCCAGCTGGTGCAAATGGGCTGCCTGCTTCCGGCGTGTGATAATGTCGGCAGGCAATATCCGGTCTGTGCGCTGGTGACTTTCTCGCCGCAGAACTGGAGCCAGCCGCGACTGGCGATGGCGGGCGAATGGTATCAGCAGCTGGGCCGTGGCCTGTTACATGCCGTACGCAATCACTACTCGGCGGAACAGCTTGACCAGATGTTGCTGAGTATGACGCTGCCGCCGCCAGCACCGCCGCAGGACACAAAATCGGACATTCTCGATGTTATCGGGCACGGCGACCGTCCCGGTAACCTGAGCTGGCGACAGGTCGCAGACTGCTTCGATCCACAGCAATACACTAGCTTCTGGTGGACCAACCAGACCGATGGCTACCCGCTGTATACCCATGTTCACAGCGGCAATTTTACCGGTCAGCTGTTTTCCATGCTGTTTGACCCGGCGGCTGGATCGAAACCCGGGCGTCACGGCCTCTATCCACCCATGTTTGAGTAACCGAGCATAAACACGATGAATATTGATGTGTTACTTGCGCCGATCTCCCCCGAGCATCCCTGTGGCGAAAACCTGGAATACGATGCTGACTACATGGCGATGGACCAGGCCTGCGCGGGTAAGGCGGAACAGCAGTTTGGCGACACCATTATTCCGGCGGAACCGGCTGACTGGAACAAGGTAGAGCGGCTGGCCAGCGGGCTGCTGACCCGCAGTAAAGATTTACGGGTGATACTGGCACTGACCCGTGCATGGACGCAGCTACGGGGCTTGTCCGGCTATGCCGATGGGCTGCATCTGATTCAGCAGTCGTTGCTGCTTTACTGGGAGCAGCTGTGGCCGGTGCTGCAGGAAGATGGAGAACACGACCCTTACTACCGCATCAATGCGCTGGCGGCCCTGAGCGACAAGTCAGCACTCACTTTGTCCATGCGGCAGTCACCGCTGTTGCGCAGTGCCTCTGATTACCTCTCCCTGCGCGATGCCTGCGCATTGCTGGACGGCAGCAAAAGCGAATGCCCGGAGTTTCCCGGCGGTTTTCCCCGCCTGACCGACGAGCTGGCACGGGGCGACCAGCCCGGCGTGGTCGCGATCCTCAGCATAAGTGAGCGGTTGCAAACTATTCAGGAAATCCTCGCTGGACAGCTTGGGGAAAGCGGCGTCCCGGAAATGGACCAGCTGCTGAAAACGGTGAAAACGGTTGCCGCCGCCTGTGAGGCAACCGACCTGTCCGCGCTGATCCCGGTAGCGGCCAGCACGCAAACCAGCCGCGTCGGGGAAATGCCGCAGGCAACCGCCGTCGCGCAAAAAGAAACGAACTGGCGCAACGTCAAACCGACGTCGCGCGCGGATGCCCAGCTGATGCTGGAAAAAGTAAAGCAGTACTTTGTACAGCATGAGCCAAGCCACCCGGCTCCGCTGATGATTGATCGCGTACAACGGATGATCGATATGGATTTTATGGACATTATCCGTGACCTTGCGCCGGACGGCGTCCACCAGCTGGAAAACATTTTCGGACGCCGCGACCACTAAGCCGTCGCGTTTACTGACATACACACCTCACCTGACTTCGAAGAACAGCATGGCAGTCAAATCCAGTGGGCAGAAATTTATCGCCCATAATCGCGCACCGCGTGTTCAGATCGAATATGACGTCGAGATCTACGGTGCGGAACGCAAAATCCAGCTGCCTTTTGTGATGGGCGTGCTGGCTGACCTGGTTGGTAAACCGGTTGAAGGGTTGCCATCCGTTGACGAACGCAAGTTCCTTGAAATTGATATCGACAATTTTGACGAGCGCATGAAGTCCCTGAAGCCACGCGTGGCATTCCAGGCGGACAACACGCTGACTGGCGAAGGCCGTCTGAACGTCGATCTGACATTTAACAGCATGGAAGACTTCTCTCCGGATGCGGTGGCGCGTAACGTCGAGCCACTGAGCAAACTGCTGGATGCCCGCACCCAGCTCTCTAACCTGCTGACCTATATGGACGGCAAAAACGGTGCGGAAGAACTGATCTCTAAAATTCTTCAGGACCCCACGCTGCTTAAATCTCTGAGCCATCTGCCAAAGCAGGATGATGCAGCCAAAGGTGAGGAGGCGTAACCGATGAGCAACCCATCACAGCAGCAACAGCCGCAGGAACAGCAGGGTGCCTGGGCAGGGGATGAGTTCAGCGCGCTGCTGAACAAAGAATTCCGGCCAAAAACCGACTCTGCCCGCTCGGCAGTGGAAAGCGCGGTAAAAACGCTGGCCCAGCAGGCGCTGGAAAATACCGTCACTGTTTCCACCGATGCCTACCGCACTATTCAGGCGCTGATCGCAGAAATCGATGAGAAGCTTTCTAAACAGGTTAACGAGATTATCCACCACGATGATTTCCAGAAGCTGGAAGGTGCCTGGCGTGACCTGAGCTATCTGGTCAATAACACCGAAACCGACGAGATGCTGAAAATTCGCTTTATGAGCATCTCCAAACAGGAACTGGGCCGCACCCTGAAACGCCACAAAGGCGTGGGCTGGGACCAGAGCCCGATTTTCAAAAAAATCTACGAAGAAGAGTACGGCCAGTTCGGCGGCGAGCCGTTTGGCTGCCTGGTGGGCGATTACTACTTCGACCACAGCCCGCAGGATGTGGAACTGCTTGGCGAAATGGCGCGGATCGGTGCGGCTTCGCACTGCCCGCTTATCACCGGCACCGCGCCGGGTGTGATGCAAATGGAATCCTGGCAGGAGCTGGCTAACCCACGCGATTTGACCAAAATCTTCCAGAACAGCGAATACGCTGCCTGGCGCAGCCTGCGCGAATCAGAAGATGCCCGCTATCTGGGACTGGTAATGCCGCGTTTCCTGTCGCGCCTGCCATACGGCATTCGCACCAATCCGGTTGACAGCTTTGATTTCGAGGAAGAAACCGACGGCGCGAATCACAGCAACTACACCTGGACCAACGCGGCCTACGCGATGGCCGCCAACATCAACCGCTCCTTTAAAGAGTACGGCTGGTGCACCTCGATCCGCGGCGTGGAGTCGGGCGGGGCGGTAGAAAACCTGCCGTGTCATACCTTCCCAAGTGACGACGGCGGCGTGGATATGAAATGCCCGACCGAAATCGCCATCAGCGACCGCCGCGAAGCCGAACTGGCGAAAAACGGCTTTATGCCGCTGGTTCACCGCAAGAACTCTGACTTTGCGGCATTTATCGGCGCGCAGTCGTTGCAGAAACAGGCGGAATATCACGACCCGGATGCCACTGCGAACGCACGTCTGGCCGCGCGTCTGCCGTACCTGTTTGCCTGCTGTCGTTTTGCGCACTACCTGAAGTGCATTGTGCGTGACAAGATTGGTTCTTTCCGTGAACGCGATGAAATGGAGCGCTGGCTGAACGACTGGGTAATGAATTACGTCGATGGTGACCCGGTCAACTCTTCACAGGAAACCAAATCCCGCAAGCCGCTGGCTTCTGCTGAAGTGCAGGTGGAAGAGATTGAAGACAACCCCGGCTACTACGCGGCTAAGTTCTTCCTGCGCCCGCACTACCAGCTGGAAGGTCTGACCGTCTCGCTGCGGCTGGTGTCCAAATTGCCGTCGCTGAAAGCGGATAACGCCTGAGTGGAATAAGGGTTTCGTCGATAAACAAAGGAGATACTGATAATGGTGCATCTGGGAGTGTATACCGTGCAGGGTGATATGCACGGTGACAGCAATCATGAAGAATTTCCTTTAATGACCCTTTGTGAGGAGTGTGTGGAAAAATACCACATTGATTCTGAACAAAACTTAAAACCAGGTCCTTGCTGCGAACACTGCGGTTGAGATTAATGTTGTGACATGCAGTTTTTTAAAATCCTCTTTATTGCGGGCTAATAATATTTAGCAAGGCTAAACCGTTTTTGGTATTCCGGCGACGGTGTGGCTTTTTATATTTCTGCATACAAAGTAAGGCGAAAGAACAGATACCCGGAATAATTCGAATGATGGGAAAGCAGCGACGTGAATGCGAGAGCGTATTCACAAATAAACGGGCTTAACCGCTATAAATACCGCCTGAGGTGGCTTTTTACCGCAAATACGGAACCGCCGATGTATCTGAATTATGACGGGGATGGTTTTTCGCCATTTATCCGCAGAGGTGTTCACCAATGAACACCTCTGCGTACTCTCTGAATTATCCTTTTCGTGAGCGATATGCAAGAGTGAGGCAAAAGAAAAACAGGGGCTGTGTTATTCAGGTCCCTGCCTTCCTGTTTGCCATATAAGTGCTTTCCCTTAAGCAAATTATCAACTAATGAAGAGTGGACAATCATGGCTATTGATATGTTTATGAAGGTTGACGGTGTGACTGGCGAGTCTAAAGACTCCAACCACACTGGCTGGACAGATATTACCTCTTTTTCCTGGGGCGCAACCCAGCCGGGCAATATGGCCGTTGGCGGCGGCGGCGCGGGTAAAGTGAATTTCAATGACCTGCACGTTAATGCCCTGATCGACAAATCCGTTACTGCGCTGCTGAAAAACTGCGCCAGCGGTAAGCACCTTGCCAAAGTGGAAGTGTCCATCTGTAAAGCGGGCGGTACTCAGGTTGAGTACGCACGCATTACTCTGGAAGACGTTCTGGTGACGACCGTTAATTACAACGGCTCCGACAACGGCGACACTCTGGGTATGACCTACTCATTCCAGGCCTCCAAAGTGAAACAGCAGTACTGGGAGCAAAGCTCTTCCGGCGGTAAAGGCGCAGAAAGCAGTGCCGGCTGGAATATTAAAGAGAATAAAGAAGCGTAAGTCGCTTATTGAGCAACTCCTTTTTTCGGGGGTTGCTTTTATTAATTTATGAAAGTTTCTGTCTGAATAATTATTATTCCATGCAAGGGAATATCGATGAATATTTCTGGCTCTGTTGGTCACAATGGGAGAAATAACCCTGCTGATGCGAAAGTGGTACAAAAGCTACTTCAGAAAAATGGATTTCCCTACCTGAGTGATGATGGTGTTTTCGGCCCTAAAACATTTGAAGCAATTCAAGCCTACCAGGCAAAGTTTCTTAGTCAGCCAGATGGCGTGGTTGATGCAAATGGAAGAACGTTGAGGAAGTTGTTGGCGGGAAACTCACAAGGGTCCCCCTCTGGCCACCCTCAGGAAAACCGTCATTTGAATACCGGGCGCCTGACGGTCAGTTTCGGGCAGGTTACATTTGATGCTGAGGGGAATGATAATCCGCATAGTGCGTTCTTTAGCCGTCATCTACACTGGCCGAAAAGGGCTTCAGGTGTCACTATCGGTAGGGGATATGATATGGGCAATCGCTGCAAAGATACGGTATATCTGGATCTTACACGTGCGGGTGTTCCTGGCGACCAGGCCAGAGTCATGTCCGCCGGCAACCGCTTAGTTGGCGCTTCAGCAGAACGATTTGTCATTAATAGTAGGAATGAATGCGGGATTATTACTCGTGAAGCTCAGGCATCTTTATTTGAGTTCATATATCCTCAATATGTTTCCAGGGCCATGACGGTCTATCTGTCAAAAACGGCTAAGTTTCCTGAAAGAACCGCATGGGATTCACTTAAAAAACCGATAAGAGAAATTGGGTCGTGACGCATATTTATTGATAATGATGAAGAGTAAGATACCAACCGATGATCTTATTGTGCATTTCCTCTGACTTCGAAAAGCAAATTGTTCTGCGGGTCAGTCGTTTGATATGTGTGCGAAGATTAAGATTATGTCGTTCTGTCCGTTGGGTATATTTCTTGCTCACCACGTGGCCTGTTGCACTTAACCGAACTTTATAAACCGGCCAGGCATCTGTCATATAAAAGGCAATGTTAAATTTGCTTAACAGAGCCAGCAATCGTCGCAGGGTCGGGGCATTTCTCGGGCCGAAGACGTGGGCCAGAGCACGTTTGCGGATACGGTCATAAGCATAGAACAACCACCGGGGATTGCTTTTACACCGCACGTAAGACCATTGTTCACCGGCTTCACAGCAGATAACAACCTCCGTTTCGGGGTCGATATTCTCAGCTACCTGCGTTGGCGAAATTTTTTTAAGTGCCGCAGAACCGTATTGAGGCTGATACCGAGAACCCGTGCGGTATCGCGACATCTGTAACCATTCATGGCCATATTAACAATGGTCTGGTGTATGTCTGGTTTGGCACCGGAGTAGCTAAAGTTGAGCTGAAAGGTCTTTGAACAATGCTTGCAGATGTAACGTTGGGCACCGGATGCTGAATGTCCGTTACATCGTACAGCATGAATTTCATTGCACTGAGGGCAGACGACATCAACTTTAGCCATATGTTACATCCAAAGCGCAAAGCATACGTGATCAGCAAGTCTGCGTCACGACCAAAAAATGGGTGACTTTATCGCAGGTAAAAGGTTGAGCGCACATGACGATAACGTCTGTTTTATAGGGTGGTCAGAGAAAAAACAACGATCAAAATAATGATCCCTACCATTGGTTTTGACAACTGGGAAGCTGAAGTCTGCAATGCAACTAAGTCTGTCGGTATCATCTCAAATGATAGTGACGCGACGGTCAAAATTACCGTTATCTACGAGGCCACTTTACCCAATGCAACCGCTGATGAGCCCGTTATTTTCTCTGTAGATAGTTCGAAAAATGCTATTGCAATAGATAAAGTGTTAACCAGCAGAATGGGATCTTCCATGGCGAAAACCATCGCAGAATTAAAGCGACGTCTCGCCGAAATACATTAATTAAATGATTCTGGCAGTGAGTGAATTCATCTCTCCCTCTTACTGAGGAAAGTGGTTTCCCAGCTATTATAAAAAGTAACGCCTTATCAGAGCCTGTTACAGCAGGCTGTTTTATCTGCCCGTCTGTCCGGGCAGCAATCAACATTCTCATAAGGGCTGCAATTCTTGTGCGCTGCCCGTATTCAGACAACCAGCAACCTTCATGGATAGTGGGACAGAAACTGCACCCGCACTCCCTCGTTATCAGGAAAACGTTATGCGATTTACGATAATAGCGAACAAGCCCGGCCATCAGCCGCCGCAGAGCAGCTGTGATTTCCAGCCGCCAGGCGGCACCATCGGACGTGGCGTGGATAATAATCTGGTGCTGCCGGACGATGACCGTACCATCTCCCGTCTGCAGGCCATCGTGCATATCACGGCGGAGGGGGAATGCCGCATTACCAATCGTGGCAACGTGACGCTGGTACACCTGAATGATATTCCGCTGGAGCGTGGGCGGCAGGTTGATCTGCAGGAAGGCGATATTCTCAGCATTGATGAATACCGCCTGCAGGTTAGTGAGCTTGCTTCCTCGCTGACGCCAGCACCCCATCCGGCACCGGTGGCCCCGCCGCTGGTGTCTGCTCCCGCTGCCATTCCCAGTGAAATCTGGGACAGCCTGGCGGAGGAGTTCTCAATCAGCGACAGCCTCTCCAGCCGCCCGAAAGCACTACAGACCAGCGCCAATCCACTGACGGAAGGCACCGCGCCGGATCGCAATCCGGTTGACCCGCTGGCCCAGTTTGCCGTGAAACCGGATTCGCTCAATTTTGACCGCCGCCAGCAGCAGCCGGATACGCTGTTTAACAACGGCGAACTGTTTAACAGTGACAGTATCTTTGATGACAGTACGCCCAGCACGCTGATTACGCAGCCTGCGGCCAGAACGCCGTGGCCAGAGCCAAAAAAAGATGAACTGGACCCGCTGGCCCTGTTTGGTGGGGGCAGTGCGCCAGCGAAGATGAACAGTGACGATCCGCTCGGCCTGTTGGGCAGCGCCCTGCCGCTGACGCCGGTCGAGGTTCCCCCTGCCCGGTCCCGACCGCAGTCTGCCAGTGGTCAGCCATATGCCGTTGTACCTGCTGGTGAAACGTATGACAGCGATTTCAACCTGTTTGGTGAGCATAAAATGGCTAGGCAGTCAGATTCAGCGCTGGTGCAGTCGCCGCTATTTGATGAGCAGCCGATAGCCTCTCCGTTATTCGAAGAGCCGCTGGCGG
This sequence comes from Erwinia tracheiphila, assembly GCF_021365465.1. Classification (NCBI taxonomy): domain Bacteria; kingdom Pseudomonadati; phylum Pseudomonadota; class Gammaproteobacteria; order Enterobacterales; family Erwiniaceae; genus Erwinia; species Erwinia tracheiphila. The sequence continues at coordinate 3,892,814 of NZ_CP089932.1, read as the reverse complement.
TGTCAGGTCATGCTGCACCGATGCCAACGCCGGCGAGCGCACCTGTGATCCCACTGGCTGAGGAACTGCCCACGGCGCAGACTGGCTACGGTGGTATTACGTTGCCGACGCCACAGGCGGTGGTGCGCAGCACCACGCCGCCACCGAAAGGACGTCTGCGTATCGATCCGGTTGCCAATCCGGTAGTGCAGCAGGGTACGGCAGCCGCTTCCGGGGGCGACGCGCTCGACGGTGAACTGCTGGGCGCGCTCCTCGGTGGTATGGGTCTGAACGATCTGCAACCCACCCCGCGTTTCGATCGCGGCACCATGCGGGAGCTGGGGCAGATGTTCAGTATGTTCTCGCAGGGTACCGTGGCGCTGCTCTCCTCACGTTCGATTCTCAAGCGCGGCGTGAAGGCAGAGATGACGGTGATCCTTGACGAGGCCAACAACCCGTTCAAGTTGTTGCCTTCCGGAAAATCAGTGCTGATGCAGATGTTTGGCAGCCGGATGCCGGGCTTCATGCCGCCGCGGCAGTCGGTACGCGATGCGCTGGTGGATCTGCAGGCACACCAGCTGGGGATGATCGCCGGGATCCGCGCGATCATTGCCTCCATGCTGCAATCCTTCAACCCGCAGCAGCTGGAAGAGGAAGCCCGGCAGGAGGGCGTGATGTCCCGACTTGCGCTGCCCGGCAGCCGCAAGGCCGCACTGTGGGAACGCTTCACCAAACGCTACGGCGAAACGGCCGGTGAAATTGAAGATGACTTCCACACCCTGTTCGGCGATGCTTTCCTGCTCTGCACCGATGGCTTCTGGCATGGCCTGTCGCCGGATCATATGCAGCAGTCGCTGCATATGGTTAACACCCCGGATGAATGGTTGACGCTGATGCAGGAGGTGATTCGCAAGAACGACCTCCACTCGCAGGTGAGCCAGGACAATTACAGCGCCATCGCCGTCTGGGTGGGCGATCCGCAGGACACCACGCTGCTCCATTCCCTGTCGGAAGCGGCCCAGTTTTTCCCTCTTCGTGATTAACAGCCTTCAAGGACTTTTATGAAATATTGGCTATCAGGTGCGTTCTCCCTGCTTATTGCGTCCAGCGCCTGGGCGCAGGATTACCGCGTGGTGTCCTCTCCCTCGCTGAAACTGGACATCTGGATCGACAACATCAAAAACACGTCCCTGGCCAGCTGGTGTGAGTCGGAACTGCCTCTGCGCATTGTCACCAACGGCAATAAAAATCCGTCCATGCTGAAAAACTTTCTGCCGCGCGTGGGCAGCGTGCTGGAAAAACAGTGTAAAACGCTGAACGTTATCCACTGGCAGATGAACGACAGCAGCGGTACCAGCCTGGCGCACGGCAGCGCCAGCAAGGCGCAGGCGTGGGCGGTGAAAATCGACCCGTTAACGCCGCCTGCCGCCGCTCCAGTCAGCCAGCCAGCACTGACGCCGGCGGCCACGCCCGCCGCTGGAGGCAGTTCATCTGCACAGACGACGGCCGCTCCCGTATCCGCACCAGTTGTGGTGAAGGCGGAAGATCTCTCGCCGCCCGCGGATACCACGCCGTGGACCCAGTTCAGCCTGATGGACGGCTGCCATTTCCGTACCTGGCTGTATAACAGCGAGCAAACCAGCGCACTTTTTGTACCGGCAAAAGGCAGCACGTACTGTGGCAGCAACGGCTGGTTAAGCGGTGAAACGCGCTTAACTCAGATGGGTAAAGGTGCCAGCAGTAATGTCCCGGTGGTGTTCCTGGAAGGCTTTCCGGTTGCCGGACTGACCAGCAAAGCGACCGACGCGGATGTGCAAATCACCACTGTTAACAACGAACGTATGGTGCTGACCGACGAGAAGTCGCCACAAAGCTGGATGGTGTTGCCCTATGCGCCGCAGCTTAACGGCTGGCAGGCCGACGGCACGCTGGTCGTGCAAATAAGCCAGCAGGAAGCCAGCGACGAAAGCGCGCTTAAAGCCCGCCTGAATGAAGTGCGTAAGGTCTGGGTGCCGTATCTGCTTGAGAAAGACTCTCTGACTATCCGCCTGGTTGAAGCGCTGCACCCGGAACTGAAAGATCCGGCCGCCGGTTCATTCCGCACCCTTAACTAGTTTATCGACCGTAAAAGGAAAGCCTGTGTGTTCTCTTAACCAACTGATGTCCGGGGTCTCACTGGCGGAAACGCTGAACCGGGTGGAAAACGAGATCAAAAGCCGCACGGCCGATGCTGACCTGCGGGCCACCTTTGTGCAGCTTCTTTGTCTGGACGGAAACTGGGCGCGGGCGCTCACCCAGCTAAAGTCATGGGTGGCACTAAATCCGCAGGCAAAATCGACGGTCACCCTGCTGGAACAGGCGGTCCAGGGTGAGATCCAGCGCACTGGCGTGTTTGCCGCCGGGTCCCAGCCGCGTATGCCGGGCGAGGCGTTTAGCTGGGCGGGGTGCCTGCTTGCCGCGCTGGCAGCGGACGGGACGGGCGAGCATGAAAAAGCCGCCGCGTTGCGCGCTGTTGCCTTTGAGGCGGCGACGGTAAATCCGGGCCGGGTAAAACAGGAAAATACCGAACATGAACGGGCGGTGGCCTGGCTGATGGATGGCGATGGTCGCCTCGGCCCGCTCTGCGAACTTATCGTCAACGGGCATTACACTTGGCTGCCGTTTGCCGCTATCAGCGAGCTGCGCTTTCAGCCGCCTGCCAGCGTCACCGATCTGGTGTGGCGTCATACGCTGGTCCGGTTGATCGACGGCAGTGAGCAGGTGTGCCAGCTCCCCGTGCGCTACCCGTTCGATCCGGCGGCGGATGACCGCATTAAACTTGGCAGCGTCACCGAATGGACACCGCTGGATGCCGCGGGCGAGCAGTTTATCGGCCACGGACAGAAAACCTGGCTGAGTGATGAAAACGATTTCCCGCTGCTGGGCCTTGATGTGCTGACCTTTGTGGAAGCCGACGATGAGTAACGATTTTGATTCCTCGCAGCAGGGCGGCGGTCTGCTACGCGGCGGCTTTCGCCACCGTAATAAACAGGATGCGCTGAACGCCCGCGACAAGATGCAGCCCTCGCTGCTGGACCGGCTGACTGATAACGCCCCGGATAAGCAGCAGGAGTCGGTCAACAGTACAGTGATTTCACACAGCGCGCTGCGTCGCAACGTGCTGCGTGATTTGCAGTGGCTGTTTAACAGCATTAACAACGAAGCACAGCAGGACCTGGCCCCTTTTCCGCAGGTGCAGCGTTCTGCGTACAATTTCGGCGTCGCGCCGCTGGCCGGACAACGCATGTCGGATATCGAATGGCATGATATTCAGCGCAAGCTGACCAACTCGATTCTGCACTTTGAACCACGCATCCTGCCCAGCGGATTGCAGGTACGCTGTGTGTCGGACACCAGTTCACTGAATCTGCATAACGTTCTGTCGATTGAAATCAAGGGACGGCTGTGGTGCGTGCCTTATCCGCTGGAGTTCATGTTCCGCACCGAGCTGGACCTGGAAAACGGCCATTTTGAGCTGAAAGATGTAGGGTAACCATGGACAGCAAACTGCTCGATTATTACAACCGCGAACTGGCTTACCTGCGTGAAATGGGGGCGGAGTTTGCCGCCCGCTACCCAAAAGTCGCCGGACGCCTGGGAATGCGCGGTATTGATGTCGCCGATCCTTATGTCGAGCGGCTAATGGAGGGCTTTGCTTTCCTGACCTCCCGCGTCCAGCTGAAAATGGATGCGGAGTTCCCGCGTTTCTCCCAGCGCCTGCTGGAGATGATTGCGCCAAATTACCTTGCGCCCACGCCGTCGCTGGCCATTGCCGAACTTCACCCTGACAGTAAAAAAGGCGATATTACCGGCGGCTTTCTGGTGCCGCGCGGCACCATGATGGACAGCCAGACCCTGAAGAAAAGTGGCGTGACCTGTAGCTACACCACTGCGCACGACGTCATGCTGCAGCCGCTGCGTATCAGCCACGTTGAGCTGGGCGGCGTTCCTGCGGATATTCCCCTCGGTCCGCTGGGCCTTAGCCAGCGCGGCGCGGTCAGCGCACTGCGTATCCGCCTGGAGTGCTTCAATGACGTGGTGCTCAACCACCTCAGTCTTGATCAACTGATCTTTTTTCTTAGCGACCCGGATATTCAGGCTCAGAAATTACTGGAGCTAATAATGCAGCACACGGTCGGTAGTTTCTGTCAGACCGTGGAGGCGCAGCCGCAGCGCAGGGTGCTGCATGATGATGCGGTGAAGCAGGAAGGCTTTGCTGCGGATCAGGCCATGCTGCCGGACGACCTGCGTAACTTTGACGGCTATCGTCTGTTACAGGAATACTTCGCTTTTCCGGCACGTTTCCAGTTTATCAGCATCAGCCAGCCTGGCGGCCTGGTCGCCTCCTGTAAGCCGGGGGTAAACGCTTTTGAAATCGTGCTGCTGCTGGACAAAGCCGATGCGTCGCTGGAGCGGGTGATCGATAAAAGCCATCTGGCGCTGCACTGCACGCCAGTGACTAACCTGTTTCCCAAGACCGCCGAGCGGCAAAAAATAAGTGACAGTGTGCATGAATACCATCTGGTGGTGGATAACATTCGCCCGCTGGATTACGAAATTTTCTCCGTACAGAAACTCTATGCCAGCGGCGGAAAAGGACAGGGCGAACAGGTTTTTCGTCCGTTCTGGAGCACCTTCAGCGGGGATGAGGGCGACTACGGTGCCTATTTCTCGCTGCGCCGCGAGCAGCGCACCCTGTCAGAGCATGCACAGCGCTTTGGTACGCGCACTGGCTATATCGGTTCCGAAGTGTTTCTGTCGCTGGTGGATGAGCGCCATTCGCCGTGGCACAACGATCTGCGTCACCTGACGGCTGAGGTGATGTGTACCAGCCGCGATTTACCGCTGCTGCTGCTGCAACAGGACCAGGGCAACTTTATGATGCAGGACTCTATCCCGGTGGCTCAGTTGACGCTGCGCAAAGGACCGACGCCGCCCTGCACCGCTCTGGCCGAAGGGCTGACCGCCTGGCGGCTGGTCAGCCATCTGCAAATGAACTACCTCAGTCTGATGGACGGCGACGACGGCCAGGGCGCTTCAGCGCTGCGCCAGCTGCTGGGGCTGTATGCCAACCTGGCTGATGCCCCGGTGGCGCGACAGATAGACGGCATCCGTCACTGTCAGCTCAGGCCAGTCTGTCGTCGTGTGCCGGAACCGGGGCCGATTGTCTTTGCCCGCGGCATCGGTATTGAGCTGAACGTCGATGAGGAGGCGTTCTCCGGTGCCAGCCCGTGGTTGTTAGGCAGCGTGCTGGAGCGGGTGTTCTCCCGTCTGGTGGCGATGAACACCTTCACCGAGATGACCCTGACCAGTCAGCAGCGCGGTGAGGTGGGATACTGGCCTGCACGGATGGGGAAAAGGGCGCTGATATGAGTGAAGAAACAGCACAAAGCCTGACCATTCGCGCCGTCACGCGCCTGCCGGACGGGTTCTGGGGGGGCGTGACCGACACGCCCTGGCGTTACGATCTGTTCCAGCTGCTGCGGCGTCTGGATGCGCAGGGGGGTGAATGCTATCCGCTGGGGCGTGCGCCGCTGCCGCGCCATGAACCGTTGCGTATCGGGCAGGAACCCTCGCTGGTTTTTGCGCCCTCGACGCTGGCGCACGCCGCCGCGCGAGAAAACAGCCCGCTGCATGAGATAACCATCCGCAGTTTTGGCCTGTTTGGTCCCAATGGCCCGCTGCCGACACACCTGACCGAATACGCCCGCGAGCGGGTTTACCATCATCAGGACCACAGCCTGACCGCCTTTGCCGACCTGTTTCATCACCGCCTGACGCTGCTGTTCTATCGCGCCTGGGCCGATGCCCAGCCGACTGTCTCGCTGGATCGGGAAGATAATCATCATTTTGAACGTTATCTGGCCAGCCTGATCGGCATGGGCCAGCCCGGCCAGCTGGAAAAGGGCAGCCTCGGCACCCACGCGCGCTACGCGGTGGCGGGCCACCTGACCCGTAACGGCCGCGATGCGGAAGGTTTGCGGAAGATCCTCAGTCATTACTTCCGGGTGCCGGTAGCACTGGAAGAAAATGTGCCGCACTGGCAGCCCATTGACGCGCGCGAACGGGCCAGGCTGGGTGCCGGGCGACGCATGCCGCGGCTCGGCGAGTCTGCGTTTCTGGGGGTGGCGGTGCGCGACGTGCAGCATAAATTTCGCATCAGGCTGGGACCGCTGTCGCTGGAAAATTACAGTCGTTTTCTGCCCGACCAGCGCTGGGCGGTCGAGCTGTGCGACTGGGTTCGTCAGTATCTCGGCATTGAGTTTGTCTGGGACATATGCCTGACCCTGGCGGCGCACGAGGTCTGCGGCGTCACCCTCGGTGGCCCTGCCCGGCTGGGCTACAGCAGCTGGCTCGGCGCTCCGGCTACGGCGCGTCCCAGGAGCGATTTGATCTTCAGCACAGAACCTGCGGCGCGTTAAGTGATATAGTTCGTTACTTTTTTTATAAACATAACAAGGAGATGTCATGTTTAACAGTGTGCGCAGCAACGAGAATTTGAACAAAGCCGCAAAGCAACTTTATGAAATTGGCCATGCCACCGCTTTCCAATACCTGCCTTCAGCCGGGGCGCGTATGGCTTTCTTACAGGAGATAAGCACCCTGGTTAACGGTGTGACCCGCGAAGTCAGCATCAACTGTATGTCTCTTAACGGCGCGGTTGAAACCCTTAACGAAGAGGCCGCGCACCTGCGCCAGCAGCAGTTTCAGCTAATGACTGGCAGAATGGTACAATATGCGGCGATAAAAAAGGAGCGCATTGGCAGAGCGGTAAATTTGTTGGTGAAACAAGTGGGATTTATTGGCGGTGGCACACAAGTTTTTGCCGGGTTCGGCGTTTGCGCTGCTTCAGTAGGGATGGCCTGTGCGACTTTCGGGACGCCTTTGATTGCTCAAGGTGCAAATAACTTTTATGAGAATGGCTACTATCTTCTTTTCAGAAAGGAAAAGGCAGGCTATCTGCGTGAAGGTTACCGAAGCGTTGCCAGACATCTCGGCTACAGCGATAAAGATGCTGATTTAGCTTATGCTACGGTGGATTTATCCCTTTCAATATATGGCATGAGCAGACTGGTTCTCAAACCGGATACCTTTCGCTTATTCAGGCACATTAACACGGATAATATCCGTGGGTGGCGAGATATGGGGAGAGTGTCACTGGGACTGGAGGGAATGGCTGATGGCATAACGCTTTACAGTATTCATCAATTAAGTAGGGAGAACGAATAGTGTACGAGGACCTTACTCTCTCTCAAAGTCAATCCGTGATTCTGATTGCTTATTATTGTTTTTCTCTCATTTTATTTATTACTTTTTATATTCTCAAATATAAAAAAATAGTGGTGAAAAAAGTAAGTAAGATTGTTTTATTTTTTTCAATCTGTCCTTTCATTATTTTTCAGTACATTGTGTTCAGATATGGAATAGATTGGGTCTCTGATTTATTGGGGGTTATATCTGACGATAGTATTTTTCTGCGAGTCAGCGCATTATTTTTTACCGCATCATATTTGTTCTTTCTACCTGTCAGAAACTTTGAAAACGTGCAGGAAAAATAATATTTTTATTTGACCAAACCCAGTGGGCATTTGTATCTGCCCGCTGGGGTCATTCCTCTTTTATCAACAGCATCACTACCACTGAGAAAAACCATGTCAGAGATCAGCCGTGCCGTGTTGTTCGGCAAACTGGATACGCTGTTATTTACCTCGCTGGAAAGTGCCACCGCCTTTTGTAAGCTGCGTGGTAACCCTTATGTTGAGCTGGTGCACTGGCTACATCAGCTGATGCAGCATCAGGACGGCGACTTACAGCAGCTTATCCGCCATTTTTCACTGGATGAAACGGCACTGACGCGGGACATTACCGCCGCGCTGGATCGCCTGCCGCGCGGGGCCAGTGCGGTATCCGATTTGTCAGAACATATCGACAGCGCGGTGGAACGTGCCTGGGTTTATGGCTCGCTGAAGTTCGGCGTCCAGCAAATTCGGGGCGGGCATTTACTGGCAGGCATGTTGAAAACCTTTAACCTGGCGAACCTGCTGAAAGGGATCTCCGCCCAGTTCAGCCGTATCAATACCGATACGCTGCTTGAACAGTTTGACAGCGTGTTGGCTAACAGCAAAGAGGCGCAACAGGTCACCTCTGCCCCCGCGGACTCCGGCGCGTCCGTACCCCAGCAGAAAGGCACGCTGGCGCAGTATGCGCAGGACCTGACCGCCCGTGCGCGTGAAGGAAAAATTGACCCGGTGGCCGGGCGCGATGAAGAAATCCGCCAGATGGTGGATATTCTGATGCGTCGTCGCCAGAACAATCCGCTGCTCACCGGCGAGGCGGGCGTAGGCAAAACCGCGGTGGTGGAAGGGCTGGCGCTGCGGCTGGCCGCAGGCGACGTGCCTGCGCCGCTTCAGGAGGTCCAGCTGTGGCTGCTGGATATCGGCATGCTACAGGCGGGCGCAGGCATGAAAGGGGAATTTGAGGCGCGTCTTCAGGCGCTGATCAATGAAGTACAGTCCAGCCCGACGCCGATTATTCTGTTTATTGATGAAATCCACACGCTGGTGGGGGTGGGGGGCCAGCAGGGTACTGGCGACGCCGCCAACCTGCTGAAACCTGCGCTGGCGCGTGGCCAGCTACGCACCATTGGCGCCACCACCTGGGCGGAATACAAAAAATACATTGAGAAAGATCCGGCGTTGACCCGTCGCTTCCAGACCGTACAGGTGGCGGAGCCGAATGAAGAAAAAGCGCTGCTGATGCTGCGCAGTACCGTCAGGCCTCTGGAAACACATCATCGCGTACTGCTGCTGGATGAGGCAGTGGCCGCTGCGGTTAAGCTGTCATATCGCTATATTCCCGCGCGTCAGCTACCGGACAAGGCCGTGGCGTTGCTTGATACCGCCTGCGCCCGCGTGGCGGTCAGCCAGAGTGCACAGCCGCCGCAGTTGGAAGACTGCCAGCACCGCATTCACGCGCTGGAAATCGAAAAAGAGATTGCCGGGCGCGAAGCAAAAGTGGCGACTGGCGATCCTGCCCGCGTGGCGAAAATCGACCAGCAGTTGGCGGAACTGGCCACGCTGCATGAGGAACTGAGCGCCCGCTGGCAGGCCGAGCGCGGTCTGGTGGATGAGATCATCGCCTTGCGCGGGCAGCTGCATGACGACGACGTTGCCGATGTTTCCGCGATTCATCAGACCCTTGCTGACCGCCAGCAGACGCTGAAAACCTTGCAGGGAGAAGCGCCGCTGCTGTTCACCGCAGTGGACGCCAATGTGGTGGCGGCGGTAGTGTCGGACTGGACCGGTATCCCGTTGGGCCGCATGGTGAAAAACGAGATCGACGCGGTGCTGAAGCTGGCCGACACCCTGAACGAGAGGGTAATGGGTCAGCGCCACGGGCTGGATCTGATTGCCAAACGCGTGCGCACTTCCCGCGCACGCCTTGACGACCCGAATAAGCCGGTCGGTGTGTTTATGCTGTGCGGCCCTTCCGGCGTGGGTAAAACTGAAACCGCGCTGGCGCTGGCGGAAACCCTTTACGGCGGTGAACAGAATATCATCACCATTAATATGAGCGAATTCCAGGAAGCGCACACCGTTTCCACGCTGAAGGGCGCGCCTCCCGGCTATGTCGGCTATGGTGAAGGGGGCGTACTGACCGAAGCGGTGCGCCGCCGTCCTTACAGCGTGGTGCTGCTCGATGAAATCGAAAAGGCGCACCCGGACGTACACGAAATCTTTTTCCAGGTGTTTGATAAAGGCTGGATGGAAGACGGCGAAGGGCGGCATATCGATTTCCGTAACACGCTGATTATTCTTACTTCCAACGTCGGTACGCAGCTTATCAGCGCCATGTGTGCTGACCCGGAACTGATCCCGGAGCCGGATGCGCTGGCAGGCGCACTGCGTGCGCCGCTGCTGGAGGTCTTCCCACCGGCCCTGCTGGGTCGTTTGCTGGTGGTGCCTTATTATCCGTTGAGCGACGAGATGCTGGCCAGCATCGTGCGCCTGCAGCTGAAACGTATTCAGGTTCGCCTGGCACAAAACCACGGTATTGTTTCCGAGGTGGACGACAGTGTGATTGCCCAAATCGTTCAGCGCTGCACCGAGGTTGAATCCGGTGGCCGTATGGTTGATGCCATCCTGACCAATACCCTGCTGCCGCAGATGAGCCAGATGTTGCTCAGTGCCAGCGCGCGCGATGAACAGTATCGCCGCCTGCGCGTCACCCTGCATCAGGGTGAATTCCAGTGCCAGTTTGAGGCGTGAAGCCCTTAACTATCAGAGAGTTGTCCATTATGTCAGAACACGATACCCCGCGGACCATCCCCAACGCCTTGCCAGTGGGTTACCGCTTTAATGAATTTGAAATCAAGGAAGTGATTGGCGGCGGCGGCTTCGGCATTGTTTATCGTGCCTGGGATTACCAGCTTGAGCGCACTATTGCCATTAAAGAATTTATGCCTGCCTCGCTGGCGGTGCGTAGCGAAGACCTGACCCTGGTACTGCGCAGTGAACGCTTTAGCAAAACTTTCCATGCGGGGCTGAACAGCTTTATTCAGGAAGCGCGGTTGCTGGCCCGCTTTAACCATCCTAACCTGCTGCACGTATTGCGCTTTTGGGTGCAGAACGACACGGCCTATATGGGTACGGCGTTCTATACGGGAACCACGCTGTCACAGCTGCACATCCGTCGCCCGGAGATGGTCAGTGAAGCCTGGATTCGCTGCCTGCTGCCGTCGCTGTTCGGTGCCATCAACACTATCCACCAGGAAGGTTATCTGCACCGGGATATATCGCTGGATAACATTCAGATTCAGGAAAACGGTATGCCAGTGCTGCTGGACTTTGGCTCTGCCCGTAAGGCAATTAGCAACCTGTCTGATGAAACCGAAACCATGCTCAAACCGGGCTTTGCCCCGATTGAGCAGTACAGCGATGACAACGAGAGCGAGCAGGGTACCTGGACCGATATTTATGCGTTGGGCGCGGTGCTACACACGCTGATTGTCGGGTCACCTCCGCCGGTGAGCGTGGTGCGCAGTATTGAGGATAACTATCAGCCGCTGGTTAAGCTGCGTCCGCAGGGCTACTCGTTACCGCTGCTGCATGCCATTGACCAGGCGCTGCAGCTGCAACCAGAAAACCGTCCGCAGACCGTTGAGCGGCTGGCGGCGCTGATGGAGCTGTCAGTCACCGATGTTAAAGCGATCCACGAAGTGAACGTCAGCGAACCGGGAACCATACTGGTCCCGGTGGGGTCGGAACCAGCCGATACTACCGCCAAAGCGCAGGCGAAACCGCTTAAACGTTTTCTGGTACCTGGGCTGATTGCTTCCGGAATTCTGGTCGGCATCGGCGTCGGGGCGTTGATCGGCGGGGGTGGCAGAGACAGCACGAAACAAAGCGCCGCGACGGCACCGGCGGAGACTGCCGCACCGCAGGCGGACGCCTCGCCAGCGCCGCCTGCACCCATTGCGCAGGTGTATATCCGCCTGCTGCCTGGCGATCGGGTAGAGATGAATGGCAGCGCACAGGCGCTGGTCCCGGCGCCTAATGGTTTTGCCATGCTGCAGCTGCCGGCGGGGAATTACCGCTTCAGCATCAGTAACGGCGGCCATATCCGTGACCAGAGTCTTACCGTTAATCGCCAAGGTGTCTGGCTGCTTAACCCGCAGGGGTAATGCCAATACGACTGGCGAACACGCCTTTATGTCCAGGTCCTGTGCAGAGGACTAAGCGGCTGCTGGCTGCGTGTGAGCCAGTGAAAGCGGGAGGGGGCTTATGCTGAGGGTGGCGGGCTATATGCGTCTTTGCCTTTAACGCTTACCACCGCGGCGGAATTGCCAGACAAACGGCACCTTCCACACAGGGGAATACTGACTCACCTGAGTCCTGACGACTGTGCTGTCGGCAAAGTTTTAACCTGCGTTTACATCGGTCTTTATGTTTCTTTGCTGGCCTGCCGTCCATTCACCTTGCAGGCCTGCGTTTTTACTGTTTTAAAATAATCGCTGTTCACATCCGGCAGGCAAAATCCTGCCGTTCAAGCCAGTCTGGGAAAATAATATGTTCGATCGTATCACCGCACACCTGCCCATGGAGGGCCTGCTGTTCTGGAAACTGAGCGGCCGCGAGGCGCTGCCTGCCTTGAGTTGACCGTACAGCTTCTGGGAACGGACGCGCGCATTGACCGCAAATCGCTGTTGGGGCAGTCGATCAGCCTGTCGATCCCGATGCAGGGTCTGCTGTCGGGCGGGGTGCGCTGGCTGAACGGCAAAATCACCCGGGTGGGAGTGCACAGCCAGGAGCTTAACGGCACGCGCTACGCGGTGTACAGCGTGGTGATGGAGCCCGACCTGTGGCCGCTGAAGCGCGACCGCAACCTACGCATTTTCCAGAGCCAGACGGTGGTGCAGATAGTAAAAACGCTGCTGGGCGAGTACGGGGTGAACGTAGAGGACAGGCTGACGGGCAGCTACCGTGTGTGGGAATACTGTGTGCAGTACCAGGAGAGCAGCTTTGCGTTTATCAGCAGGCTAATGGAGCTGGAGGGAATTTACTACTTCTTCGGTCACGAACAGGATAAACACACGCTGGTGCTGGCGGACAGCACGCAGCAGCACCAGCCGTACGCGGGTTATGAAAACATTCCGTACCACGTAACGCCGTCGGGCGGTAGCACCAGCGAGGAGGGTATCAGCCTGTGGGAGCTGCACGACCAGGTGACGCCGGGGATTTACAGCACGGACGACTACGACTTCCGCAAGCCGAACGCGTGGATGCTGCAGGCGAGGCAGAACCCGGTGTCGCCGTCGCCGGGTCAGATAGACGTGTACGACTGGCCGGGACACTTTGTGGAGCACGACCACGGTGAGTTTTACGCGAAAATCCGCCAGGAGGTGTGGCAGGTTGAGCACCAGCAAATCAGCGGGGTGGGCACGGCGGTGGGGCTGGCACCGGGCTACACGTTTATGCTGTCAAACGCGCCGTTCTTCAGCGACAACGGTGAGTACCTGACGACGGAGGCGTACTACGAGTTTGAAGAGAACAGCTACGCGACGGGAAGCGATGGCGGCACGACGCACAGCATCCGCTTTACGGTGATACCGTCGGAAGTGACGTACCGTGCGGAGCCGCTGACGGCGTGGCCGCGGACACACGGGCCGCAGACGGCGAAGGTGGTGGGGCCGAAGGGTGAGTCAATCTGGACGGACAAATACGGTCGGATCAAGGTGAAATTTCACTGGGACCGTCTGGCGAAGGGAGACGACACGAGTTCGTGCTGGGTGCGTGTGTCGAGTGCGTGGGCGGGTCAGGGGTATGGTGGCGTACAGATCCCGCGGGTGGGTGACGAGGTGGTGATAGACTTTATCAACGGTGACCCGGACCGTCCGATAGTGACGGGGCGCGTGTACAACGAGGCCAGCATGCCGCCGTGGGCGCTGCCGGCCGCAGCGACGCAGATGGGCTTTCTGAGCCGGACCAAGGACGGTTCAGCGGAGACCGCCAACGCGCTGCGTTTTGAGGACAAGGCGGGGGAAGAACAGCTGTGGATCCAGGCGCAGAAGAACATGGATACCCACGTCAAAAACGACGAGATCCACGCGGTGGGTGGCAACCGCACCATCGCCGTACAGAAATCTTACAGCAGCACGGTCAGCGGCAGTTACGACCAGAAAACGCAATGGTCGCGCAGCGAACTGGTCGGGGGTGATTATCTGATGCAAACCCAGGGGGGCATCGTGCAGGCTTCCGCCCAGGGGATAAGCCTGATTGCTGGCGACAGCGTGCTGACCCTTCTGCAAAACGGCACCGTTTCCCTGCAGTGCAAAAATTTTGAAATTAACGCTACCGCCCAGGGGCAAATTAACACGGGCGGCACCCTGGATCTGAATATCAACACCCCTGCGACGCCAGTGGCGGCAAAACCCACGCCGGGCGACATTACCAGCGCGGTTAGCGCGGCCTTTAAGGACGGAGGAAGCAGCACATGAACACGGTGAATTACGTTTTATCCGAAGGCACGCTGTCCCTGCCGGAAGCGGTTCAGGACCAGAGTGTCACTCTGTTGCGCCTGCCCGCTGCCCGCTGCCCGCTGCCCGCGCCACGCTGGTGGTGACACGCGCCTGGGACGTCAGCGCCGGAGAGGAAGAAGCGTATCTGCAACAGCAGCTGGCCAAAGTAAAACGCGATATGAAAAAGTTTGTCGCAGAACCGCCAGAGGAGAGTCGCTTTGGCGGCCTGCCCGCGCGGGAAGTGGCGATGCGCTTTGAAAATCAGGGCGTGCTGGTGGTACAAAAGCTGTTGGTGGTGATGACCGGGACGCATTTGCTGGCGCTGGCTTTCAGCCGGGCAGCCAGCTTTGACGATGCGTCGCTGGCCGCCTGGCAGCAGATCAAGGACGGCTTCGTGCCTGCCGTCCGCCCGGAGGCCTGAACCATGACGTCGCTAACCGCCGCGCGCGAACTCGACCCGCTGGTTCACAGCTCGCCGCTGGCTGATTTTGTCAGCGGGGCCGTTGAGGGTGCGATATACGGCGCTATTTTACTGGGTGCCGGCATGATCTCCAGCACCGGCGTTGGCCTGGCCGTGGGCATTGCGCTTACGGTGGGGGCGATGGCCTCTGGCATTCCCGAAAAGCTTGGCAACAAGGCGGGTGAGGCCGTGGACGGGCTGCTCGATATTCTGGGCATGCGCGGGCCACCGGATGCCATCATTACCAGCGGCTCTGACAACGTGCATATTATGGGCAAACGCGCGGCGGGCACCGTTGACAGCCACTGGCTCAATTCGCCCGCGGCGGAAAATGAGCCGAGCCTGTTGGACACCGCGCTGGCAATGGCGGCGGGTATCGCCAGCGCGGTCAGCCATCCCGGCGCCACGGCCAGTGCGCTGCTGGATAAAGTCAGCCATATCGATGGCGATTCGGTAAAACACTTTTTCACCAACCTGTATGACGACTTGGTACAGCCGACGGTTGCCAGCGCCAGCCCACACGCGGCACCCGCTGACAAGGACACCATCAAGTGTAGTAAAGGACACATGACGGAGAACGCCAATTTCCTGGCGGAAGGCTCGAAAAAGGTGCTGATCAACGGCCATCCTGCGGCGCGCAACGGCGATCGCAGCACCTGTGAAGCAAAAATCCAGGTGGCGGAAAATCCTCGCGTCAATATTGGCGGGGACAGCATCGTGGTGCGCGACATCCGCAGTGGAAAAAACGCGCTGGCCTACTTTGTGGGTGGGCTGGTTGGCGGCCTGTTGGGGGGCGGTGCGGCGAAAGAGGGAATGAAACTGCTCGAACAGTTGTTCTCGCGAGTGGCCTCGCGTCGGGCGCTGAAGCAGATTGCCTGTAGCCTGGGGGCGACCGTGGGCAGCGAAGCGGCGGGCGGTGTTGTGGCGGCGGCGGTGCAGAGCGCCATGCCGGTGCACTACGCCACTGGTGCCAAATTCCTTGTCGGCGAGGACGATCTCGATTTCGTGCTGGAAGATCGCATCCCGCTCTTCTGGCAGCGCGTTTATCACAGCCGTAACCTGACCAGCGGCATGCTTGGCACCGGCTGGATGCTGCCGTTCGAAACGCGGTTGATCCGCATCCGCGGTGCAAAAGGCACCACGCAGTTTTTGTGGCGCGACCTGAGTGGCCAGGCGCTGGGGCTGGGGGAGATCGCACCGGGCGACGTGGTGCGCTTCGATGAAGAAGGATTCACGCTGTACTGCACCCTGCAAGGGGTGATGATTATGCAGACCGCCGGGGGAGAGTTTCATCTCTACGAGGCGGACCCGATGCGCGAGGGTGAATGGCGCATTGCGCGCATTTACGATCATCACGAGAACTGCCAGCATTTTGGCTGGAACGATGCCGGTCAGCTGGAGAGCATAGCCGGTGACAATGAAGCGCTTTCGGTACGGTTGAGCTATGAGCCGCAGCACGGGCGGCTGGCGGCGGTACATCAGGTTGTCGGCGGTGCATTGCAGCTGCTGGCACGCTACGACTACAGCCCACAGGGCCAGCTGACCGCCGTCTTTGACGCCGACGGGATTGAAACCCGCCGCTTCAGCTGGGATCGCGCCAGTGACATGATGGCTTCTCACGGCTATGCGGGCGGCCTGAGCGTGGTTTATGACTGGCAGCCCTCGCGTGATGCCTCGCACTGGCGGGTGACGGCGTATCGGGTGCTCGATGAGAAAGGAGATTGCCTTGAAAACTGGGTAATCGACGCTGATGAAAGCGCACGCAGCGCGACGGTAACTTGCCTTTCCGGCGGCAGTTCACAACACCACTGGGATGCGCTGGGCCGTCCCACCGCCTGGACCGATATGTATGGTGCAAGTTGGTCATGGCGCTGGGCGGAGCACGCCGACCTGCTGATGGAAACCCGTGCGCCTGGCGACAGGATCTGGCAGTACGGCTATGACGAGCGCGGGCGGCTGGCTGTGGTACGCGATCCGGCGGGGCAAACCACGCTGACCACCTGGCATGCGTCCTATGCCTTTCCGCTGAAGGAGGTGCTGGCGGACGGTGCGGTGTGGGAATACCGCTACAACGCCGCCGGGGACGTGGTGGCGGTTATCGATCCGCAGGGCGGCACCACAGGCTTCACCTGGAATGAGCAGGGCGATCTGCTGACCCGCACCGATGCGCTGGAAAACACCCACCGCTTCTGGTGGAATGAGCGCGGACAAATCCGCCGTGAGGAAGATTGCGCCGGGTATCAAAGCCAGCGGCAGTATGACGATGCGGGCCGTCCGTCCACCTCGACCGACGCAGAGGGCAACACCACGCGCTGGCAGTGGAGCGCAGCGGGACGTTTGAGCACGGTTATCCGCGCGGATGGGCGCGAAACGCGCTATGACTACGATCCGGCGGGGCGACCGTGCGGTGAAAACGTTGACGGTTTTTCCGAGCGCAAAGTGACGCGCAACGCGCGCGGGCAGGTGACCAGCGAGACCGATCCCGCCGGGCAGATCACGCACTATCAGTACGATCGTGCGGGGCGTATGACGCAGATTATCAATCCCAATGGCGATCGCTGGGGCTTTGAGTGGGACAGTGGTCAGCGGCTGCTGGCACAGACCGACTGGGCCGGGCGGCGCAGATGCTTCCGCCATGACGCGATGGGCCGGACGGTGGAAATGGTGCAGCACCCGCTGGCGGCGGATGACGCGCCTGCCCCGCTGGTTACGCACTATGAATACGACGTGCTGGACCGCATGGCGGCAAAAATCACTGCGCGGCATCGCACGGAGTATCACTGGCTTAAGGACGGCGCGGAGATCCGTCGACTGTCGCTGGCTGAAGGTGACGACGCCGCGCCAGACATCCTGCGTTTTACCCGTGATGTCATGGGCAACCTTATTAGCGAGGAAAACGATGGTGGAGTACTGTCACACCGCTATGACGCGCTGGGTAACCTGAGCGCCAGCGTCATGCCGGACGGGCGCGAGCTGACTTTTTTGCGCTACGGCACCGGGCACCTGATGCAAATTAACCTGCGTCAGGGGAGTACCCTGCGTGAGATCGCTGGCTTTCAGCGCGACCGTCTGCACCGTGAAGTGGGCCGCACCCAGGGTATCCTGAACCAGCAGACGCGCTACGACGCGGCGGGACGCGTGGTGTCGCGCAGCAGCGGTGCGGCGCAGCGCCGGGGTATCGTTTTTGAACGTCGTTACAGCTGGGACCGTCTGGACCAGGTGATGCAGGAGAGCGTACGCGACCTGAATGGCCGTCAGGACGTGATCCCGCCCCGGCAGCGGTTTGGCTATGACGCCACCGGGCAGATAACGCGGGAAGTTCGCGGCGCGAATGAGGAACACTTCAGCTGGGACGGGGCAGGCAACCGCACCGACGGGCCGGGGCAAAGGGTGTGGCAGAACCTGCTGCACCGCCTGAACGGCAGCCGCTGGCGCTATGACGGCTTTGGCCGGGTGGCGTGGCGCAGGGCGGGGAAGGCGTCGCCGGAGCAGTGGTTCAGCTATGACGATGAGCAGCGTGTGTCGTCGGTGCGTCTGGTTGGGCACAGCGACTGTGCGGAGGTAAAATACCGCTACGACGCGCTGGGACGGCGGACGCATAAAATTCTGCACCGGCACGGTGGCGGAACGGAGACGGTGCGCTTTCTGTGGAGCGGGCTGCAGATGGTGAGTGAAAGCAGCAGCGCGGTGCCGGAACGCGACACGCAGTATCTGTACGGCGAGGGAGGCTGGGAGCCGCTGGCGCGTATCGACACGGTGGGCGGGGCCTCAACGGCGTACTGGTATCACACGGAGCTGAACGGCCTGCCGCAGCAGATGACGGACGACCAGGGCGAGGTGGTATGGCAGGGTCGCTTTTCAACGTGGGGGGAAAGTGAGAGTGAAACCACGGGGTCCGCGACGGGCCTGCGTGCGGTGCGGCAGAACCTGCGTTTTCAGGGGCAGTACCTCGACAGTGAAACGGGGCTGCACTATAATCTGTTCCGCTATTATGATCCGACCTGCGGGCGCTATACGCAGCCGGACCCGATAGGGCTGGCGGGGGGGCTGAACGGGTATGCTTACGTACCGAATCCACTTAGTTGGATCGATCCGTTAGGTCTTAAATGCGGTGAGGTTAAGGAATTTGATATTGTGCCTTACCGCCCAAGTAATTCTCCTTTAGAAAACCATCACGGCGTACTTGATATTTGGATGTCAAAAAATGTTCCTTCATATGGTGGTAAATATCCTACTAATTCTCCAACTATTGCTTTATCTGCGGATAATCATGCAGCAACAAAAGCTACATATCGTGATTGGTTAAAACAAAAGACAGGTAAACCAGTTGGTGGGAAGGTTGATTGGTCTACTGTTAGTAATAGGGAAATGAAGAATCTTTCAGAAAAAATGTTTGATGCAGCTAACGTTCCTGCTGCAAGTCGTGATGCCTATTATCGAGCGGTAAACCAATATTTATATAATGGTTCTTTTGAATCTGTTATTTTTTGAGGTGGATAATATGAAGGAAATAGACTTATTACTTGACTTGTTTAATAAAGATAGCCGATGTGAAGTAATACCCCCGAATGGGAGTTTACCTACATTACCTGCCAGTACATTGAAATATCCTGATGATATTGTTTATTTTTACAGAAAATGTAATGGCGTAAGATTGTTTTGTGATGGTCATGCCATGATTTCATTTCGTATTTTATCAAAGGATGAAATATTGCAATCAAATCAAATTATTGTAGGCGAATCATGTGATGATGATATATCTTCCTCGTGGTATTTTATTGGAAAAACAGATAATAATGATTATTTGTCTATAGATCTATCTCTTGAGAGAAATGGACGTTGTTATGATAGTAATTATGAAATTCATGGAGTTGCTGGCAGTTGTCCAATCATAGCCCTTAGTTTCACGGAATTATTAACTGAACTATATAATTCAGGCGGTAATGATATTTACTGGAAGAATAAAGATCACGGTGATGCTTACGATTAATTAGATATTTAAGTCGGGTTAGAAAATGATCTCTACCCGGCCTTTATTATTTAACCCTCGTTAAGCACACTAAACATTCCGTCCTTAATCCCCTTCACCACCTGCTGCGCCTGATAAAGTTGTTCCCGTGCTTCCTGCAACTCGTTGCTGTGTTCCCGCACAGCAACGCCGTGTTAAATCAGGATCAGCCTAATAACTGTTTTGAATCGGTATATAAGGTCTTAATACCTAAGGGAACAACTATATATGAAGGTCCAGTGGGTTATCAGGGAGGCGCTTATCTTGGTGGTCAGAATGTTACTCAAATATTCGTTGAACAGCCTTGGCAACTGAAAGGTGTTGGTATAATGGATAGTTGGCCGTTAAGGTGATGATATGTACAATAAAACATTGTCGAAAAATCTACTGGATAAACTCGAGGAATTAAAAGTCATCCTTATTAGAGAGAAAGAAGATAACTGGATTCGTGGCATTGACTCTATAATAGAAAAACTTGAATGGTCAATGAATAATAAATGCAATAATCCGGATTATTTTTTTTACAGTTCTTGTGATACATGGAAGATGATGGATAAGGGAAATGGTTCTTTCTCTGATTATTATATATGGAGGGATGATTTTGATGAAAGGTTCCAGTTAAACAAGATATATCAGGAGATAAAGGATGAAATATGGGATATTGTAAATAATAATTAACTTTAAGCCGGAAGCGATCTCCACGATCCTTCCGGCTTTATTTTTAGCCGCTGACCTTCGCCAGCAACGCCAGCGCCTGCTGCCGGGTCTGCTCCATCTCCCGCTTCTGCTGCTCAAGCTGTGCCTGTTCCCGGCGTAACCGCGTCTCCTCGCGGCTGTCGGGGATCAGCACCAGACAGCCGTCCAGCACCTTCAGACTGACGCCCGTCCCCACCGCAAACCCCGCCTCAGCCAGCCACTTACCCGCAATGTTCACCTGCGGTGTGCTGCGGTCACCGCCTTTTGGACGGTAGCCCACAATACAGCGCCGTTCCGCTTTGGCAATCTTCCCTTCTGAAATACAATCGTGTTCAGCCATGATCAACTACTCCGTTTAGTTGCCTGTGGTTAGCGGGCTGGCGGTGCTTCAACACTTCCGGTCCGCGTTAAAAAATCGTTGTTACTCTCTCTTCTTCGTTGCCTGCCTCGCTGAATCCCAGCGACGGGTCTGGTACTTGATAATCAGGCTCTCCAGTACTTCCCGAACCACGTTCTGCTCTTCTTCGGGTAGCTGGACGATGGCCTCAAACTGCAATGAAAGCTCACCTTCTGGTACACGTTCGTGTGCATCAAATAACAAAAAGTCCGTGCTGACGTGCAGCGCCGTGGCGATCTTCTTCAGGATGTCGATGGAGGGCTGGGCCTGGCCGGTCTCGTACTTCTTCCAGCTGTTGGCATGGATGCCGACTGCATCGGCCATAGCCTGTTGTGACAGGCTGTGCTGCCTGCGTAACTCGAACAGTCGTTCAGATAGGGGCATGGGTAAGTACCAGTAAGTCGTGTTGCTCATGATTTTACCCCCTAATCTGAAACGCTCTTGACGAAAGTACATATATATGTACCATAATAAAACACACATATGGTATTGACAAGGTTTTATCAGGAGCAGTTCTATGGCACGCATCGCAGAAACGGAGTTACAGCACCTGAAGGCCGCCGTCTCTTTAGCCACCGTTGCGCAGGCGCAGGGGCGGCAGGTGTTTAAGCGCGGTAAAGACCTGGTGACGCGGTGTCCGTTCCACGAGGAGAAAACCCCCTCAATGGTGATCACGCTGGCGAAAAACCTCTACCACTGCTTCGGCTGCGACGCGGGCGGGTCGGTGCTGGACTGGCTGATGCACACCGAAAAGCTGAGTCTGCGCAAGGCGGTGGAGCGGCTGCGGGCGGAGCTGGGCGACAATCCCGCCGTTTTGCCGCTGGTCACAAAGGATGAACCGGCGCTGTTTGCGGAGGATGAGGCGGGCCGTCAGGCGCTGCTGGGGCGGGTGGTGGATTTTTACCATCACTCGCTGCTGAACGCGCCGGAGGCGGTGGCGTATCTGGAGAAGCGCCGCCTGAACCATCCTGAGCTGGTTGCGCAGTTCCGCCTGGGCTTCGCCAGCCGCACGCTGGGCTACCGCCTGCCGCCGAAATCGGTGCAGGCCGGAGCGAAGATCCGCGCCCGGTTGCAGGCGGCGGGCGTGCTGCGTGAGTCCGGGCACGAGCACTTCAGCGGTTCGCTGGTCGTGCCGGTTGTGGATCTGAACGGTCAGATCCGTGAGATGTACGGGCGCAAAATCACCGACAGGCTGCGCAAAGGCACGCCGCTGCACCTGTATCTGCCCGGCCCGCACGGCGGGGTGTGGAACGGGCAGGCGCTGGCTGCCTCGTCCGTGGTGATCCTGTGCGAGTCGCTGATCGACGCGATGTCGTTCTGGGTGGCGGGGTATCGCAACGTGACGGCGGCTTACGGGGTGAACGGCTTTACGGATGATCACCGCCGGGCCTTTGCAGAGCACGGGGTGAAGCAGGTGCTGATCGCGTATGACAACGACGCGGCGGGCAACGGTGCGGCGGTGAAGCTGGCGGCGGAGCTGGCCGGGATGCAGATCGACTGCTTCCGTATCGTGTTCCCCGCCGGAGTGGATGCGAATGCGTATCTGTGCCGGGTGTCGGAGGCGGAGGCGGCGTTCCGGCTGCTTGCTGAGTCGGCGCAGCCGGTGCGGGATGCGGTGCTGCCCGAAACGGTGGCGGTAAAGCCGGAGCAGGCTGGCAACGGGGTCACAGCAGCTTCTTCCTTAACGGCGGGCGTTGCTGCACAGCAGGCTGCTCCCGGCGTGGTGGCTGAGCGTGGAGACGTGGGCGAGGTGCTCATCAGCCTGGGGTCGCAGCAGTGGCGGGTGCGCGGGCTGGCGCAGGTGAAGCCGGGCGGCGGGGCGATGAAGCTGAACGTGCAGCTGCTGGACCGGGAAAGCGGTGCGGTGTTCGCGGACGGCGTGGACATGCTCAGTGCCCGCTCGCGTGCGGGGTATGCGCGGATGGCGGCGGCGGAGCTGGGGCTGGCGGAAGGTGAGGTGAGGCGGTCGCTGGGCCGGGTGCTGCTGGCGCTGGAGCAGTGGCAGGCGCAGCCGGAAGCGGAGAACAGCGGCGCGGAGATGACGGAGGCGGAACGTGATGATGCGCTGGCGCTGCTGCGTGACCCGCAGCTGTCTGAGCGGGTGACGGCAGACCTGGCGGCGTGCGGGGTGGTGGGCGAGCCGGTGAACCTGCTGGCGGCGTATCTGGCGGCGACCTCGCGTAAGCTGGAGCGTCCGCTGGCGGTGCTGGTGCAGTCGTCGAGCGCGGCAGGAAAATCCAGCCTGATGGATGCGGTGCTGAACCTGATGCCGGAGGAAGAGCGGATGCTGTACAGCGCGATGACCGGGCAGAGCCTGTTCTATCTGGGTGAAACGAACTTACAGCACAAAATACTGGCGATAGCTGAGGAGGAAGGGGTACGGCAGGCAGCCTATGCGCTGAAGCTGTTGCAGAGTGACGGCGAGCTGACGATAGCCTCAACGGGCAAGGACGAGTCGACGGGCAACCTGGTGACAAAGCAGTACAGGGTGAAAGGCCCGGTGATGCTGATGCTGACCACCACGGCCATTGACGTGGACGAGGAGCTGCTGAACCGCTGCCTGGTGCTGACGGTGAACGAGTCGCGGGCGCAGACGGAGGCGATACACGCGGCCCAGCGCCATGCGCAGACGCTGGAAGGGCTGCTGATGGTGAGTGAAAAAGCGCACGTCACGCGGCTGCACCAGAACGCACAGCGGCTGTTACGTCCGCTGAAGGTGGTCAATCCGTTCGCCCCGCAGCTGACCTTTATGAGCGATAAAACGCGCACCCGGCGCGACCATATGAAGTACCTGACGTTAATCCAGTCTGTCGCGCTGCTGCACCAGTATCAGCGGGAGGTGAAGCGGGTTGAGCATCGCGGGCAGGTACTGGAGTATATTGGTGTTGAGCGTGCCGATATCGTGCTGGCGAACCGTCTTGCGCATGAAATCCTGGGGCGGACGCTGGACGAGATGCCGCCGCAGACGCGCAGGCTGCTGATGCTGATACAGGCGTGGGTGAAGGAGAGCGGCCAGCCGCGTGGTGAATGGCTGTTCACGCGAAAGCAGCTGCGCGACGCGGTGCGGTGGGGCGACACGCAGCTGAAGGTCCACCTGTCCCGGCTGAGTGAACTGGAATACCTGCTGGTTCACCGTCGCGGACTGACGTTCCTGTATGAGCTGCTGTTCGACGGTGAAGGAGAGGGTGCGCACCTGTGCGGGCTTATCGACGTGCCGGACAGCGACCCGCCTGAGATGCAGTACGATGCCGCCCGGTCGGGGTCAGGGGGTAAGCGGCCGGCCCCCGGCCGGGCCTCGGTCGGTAGCCGGTCGGGAAAGCAAAAGCAGGCTTCAGCCCGCGCGGATAAAGGGCTGAACGGTAAAGCGGTCGGGGCAGATGAAAAAGCACCGTTCCGGCAGCAGGACAAAAGTCACACCGTAACCATACCGTCATCGTCACCTTTAACGCAGGATGCACACCATGACCCGGCCTCTTCCGCCCGACCCGACAACGCTTCACCTGAATGCTCACCCCTTCACGCTGCGCCGGCATGTTCTGATGTGGCTGGAAAGCCTGGACGGTGCGGGTTACAGCGCCCGGACGGTGGAGGGCTACCGTGAGCGGCTGCTGCCGTTCGTGACGTGGTGTGAAGAGCGGGGGCTGACGCAGGCGGCACAGGTGAGCCTGTCGGTACTGGAAGCCTATCAGCGCCATCTGCACGGTTACCGCAAGGCAGACGGCAAACCGCTGGCACAAGGGGGACAGCTTAACCGCCTGACGGCCATCAGGATGCTGTTCCGCTGGCTGCTGCAACGGCATCATATCCTGTACAACCCCGCCGAACAGATGATGCTGCCGAAAGCGGAGAAGCGATTACCATCGCAGATACTGAGCGAGGAAGAGACGGAAGCGGTGATGGACGCGCAGGACACGGAAACGTTAACCGGACTGCGAAACCGCGCCGTGCTGGAAATGCTGTGGAGCACGGGACTAAGACGTTCAGAGCTGGCCGGACTGATGCTGGCCGATGTTGACGTGGGGCGCGGGGTTCTGTTGGTACGACAGGGAAAGGGCAACAAAGACCGGGTGGTTCCGGTTGGCCTGCGGGCGCTGGTCTGGGTCCAGCGCTATCTGGATGCCGTGCGGCCAGGACTGACGGGCAGGCACGACAGCGGCTATCTGTTCGTGACGATATGGGGCAAACGGCTGGCCCGGTCAACGCTGACGATACTGGCGGGAAGCGCTATCCGTGAACAGGCGCGGCTGAAAAAAGCGGGGGCGTGTCATGTGTTCCGGCACTCAATGGCGACGCAGATGCTGGAGAACGGTGCGGACACGCGACACATCCAGGCTATCTTAGGCCATGAAAAGCTGGAAACCACACAAATATACACCAAAGTGGCTATCGGGCATCTGAAAGCGGTGCATGAGAAGACCCATCCGGCAGAGCGGAAACCGAAAACGCGACGCAGAAAGCGCAAGCCGGACAGCCCGAAAAAGTAGCTCAGAGCCTGTAAGCGGGTAGTGTTCCGTGGACAGGCGGAGCGCGCCGTCCGTGGCGCGCTCCGCCCTTCATCATGTTCAGCGAGCGCGGGGGTCAATGGCCGCCCGTCCGGCACCGGGCGGTGGGGTACTCTGCGGGTCAGTTGCCGGACGTGCGTCCATTAAACATAACGTGGGGGGATTACGCGAAACGGGCCGACGGAGCGGCCCACAACGCGTAACACGCATTATGTCGGCGCCGTTCAGCGCCGGGCGCTTCGCGTGCTGACCCGGGCCACGGCGTGCGGCTTGCCCCCGCGTTCAGCATCTTAGCGCGGTGCAGCGCACAGCTCACTGGCGTTCGCTCTGCTGTCAGCACTGGTGTGCGTCTTCAGCAGGTCGCCGCCGTCCCTGGCGGCTCCGGTGCGCATCTGTGGCAACGGTGCCGTGTGAAAGTGCGCCAGGTGGTGTTGTCGGCCTGCGGCCTCCGCTGAAGGGCGTTAATGCCCGCCCGCGCCCGCAGAACCCGCGCCGGAGCCGCAGCAAGCTGCGTCCCCGTCACGGGTTGCCGGGTAAAACCCCATCAGCGTGAGCGACTAATGACAGGTTGTGGCGTCGGAGGTATGGTGAACGGGCGCGAAAATGCGTGTCGGGAAAGTTGGGTTAACGTGTTGTTACTGTTGTAAAAGCTGCTCTTTAAAAACGCAGGCGTGACGCGGGTTGCCGGGTGTTAAAAAGTGTGACCATGCCGGGATCGTTCCGATGACCCGATAGGGCTGGCGGGGGGCTGAACGCGTATGCTTACGTACCGAATCCACTTAGTTGGATCGATCCGTTAGGTCTTAAATGCGGTGAGGTTAAGGAATTTGATATTGTGCCTTACCGCCCAAGTAATTCTCCTTTAGAAAACCATCACGGCGTACTTGATATTTGGATGTCAAAAAATGTTCCTTCATATGGTGGTAAATATCCTACTAATTCTCCAACTATTGCTTTATCTGCGGATAATCATGCAGCAACAAAAGCTACATATCGTGATTGGTTAAAACAAAAGACAGGTAAACCAGTTGGTGGGAAGGTTGATTGGTCTACTGTTAGTAATAGGGAAATGAAGAATCTTTCAGAAAAAATGTTTGATGCAGCTAACGTTCCTGCTGCAAGTCGTGATGCCTATTATCGAGCGGTAAACCAATATTTATATAATGGTTCTTTTGAATCTGTTATTTTTTGAGGTGGATAATATGAAGGAAATAGACTTATTACTTGACTTGTTTAATAAAGATAGCCGATGTGAAGTAATACCCCCGAATGGGAGTTTACCTACATTACCTGCCAGTACATTGAAATATCCTGATGATATTGTTTATTTTTACAGAAAATGTAATGGCGTAAGATTGTTTTGTGATGGTCATGCCATGATTTCATTTCGTATTTTATCAAAGGATGAAATATTGCAATCAAATCAAATTATTGTAGGCGAATCATGTGATGATGATATATCTTCCTCGTGGTATTTTATTGGAAAAACAGATAATAATGATTATTTGTCTATAGATCTATCTCTTGAGAGAAATGGACGTTGTTATGATAGTAATTATGAAATTCATGGAGTTGCTGGCAGTTGTCCAATCATAGCCCTTAGTTTCACGGAATTATTAACTGAACTATATAATTCAGGCGGTAATGATATTTACTGGAAGAATAAAGATCACGGTGATGCTTACGATTAATTAGATATTTAAGTCGGGTTAGAAAATGATCTCTACCCGGCCTTTATTATTTAACCCTCGTTAAGCACACTAAACATTCCGTCCTTAATCCCCTTCACCACCTGCTGCGCCTGATAAAGTTGTTCCCGTGCTTCCTGCAACTCGTTGCTGTGTTCCCGCACAGCAACGCCATGTTAAATCAGGATCAGCCTAATAACTGTTTTGAATCGGTATATAAGGTCTTAATACCTAAGGGAACAACTATATATGAAGGTCCAGTGGGTTATCAGGGAGGCGCTTATCTTGGTGGTCAGAATGTTACTCAAATATTCGTTGAACAGCCTTGGCAACTGAAAGGTGTTGGTATAATGGATAGTTGGCCGTTAAGGTGATGATATGTACAATAAAACATTGTCGAAAAATCTACTGGATAAACTCGAGGAATTAAAAGTCATCCTTATTAGAGAGAAAGAAGATAACTGGATTCGTGGCATTGACTCTATAATAGAAAAACTTGAATGGTCAATGAATAATAAATGCAATAATCCGGATTATTTTTTTTACAGTTCTTGTGATACATGGAAGATGATGGATAAGGGAAATGGTTCTTTCTCTGATTATTATATATGGAGGGATGATTTTGATGAAAGGTTCCAGTTAAACAAGATATATCAGGAGATAAAGGATGAAATATGGGATATTGTAAATAATAATTAACTTTAAGCCGGAAGCGATCTCCACGATCCTTCCGGCTTTATTTTTAGCCGCTGACCTTCGCCAGCAACGCCAGCGCCTGCTGCCGGGTCTGCTCCATCTCCCGCTTCTGCTGCTCAAGCTGTGCCTGTTCCCGGCGTAACCGCGTCTCCTCGCGGCTGTCGGGGATCAGCACCAGACAGCCATCCAGCACCTTCAGACTGACGCCCGTCCCCACCGCAAACCCCGCCTCAGCCAGCCACTTACCCGCAATGTTCACCTGCGGTGTGCTGCGGTCACCGCCTTTTGGACGGTAGCCCACAATACAGCGCCGTTCCGCTTTGGCAATCTTCCCTTCTGAAATACAATCGTGTTCAGCCATGATCAACTACTCCGTTTAGTTGCCTGTGGTTAGCGGGCTGGCGGTGCTTCAACACTTCCGGTCCGCGTTAAAAAACCGTTGTTACTCTCTCTTCTTCGTTGCCTGCCTCGCTGAATCCCAGCGACGGGTCTGGTACTTGATAATCAGGCTCTCCAGTACTTCCCGAACCACGTTCTGCTCTTCTTCGGGTAGCTGGACGATGGCCTCAAACTGCAATGAAAGCTCACCTTCTGGTACACGTTCGTGTGCATCAAATAACAAAAAGTCCGTGCTGACGTGCAGCGCCGTGGCGATCTTCTTCAGGATGTCGATGGAGGGCTGGGCCTGGCCGGTCTCGTACTTCTTCCAGCTGTTGGCATGGATGCCGACTGCATCGGCCATAGCCTGTTGTGACAGGCTGTGCTGCCTGCGTAACTCGAACAGTCGTTCAGATAGGGGCATGGGTAAGTACCAGTAAGTCGTGTTGCTCATGATTTTACCCCCTAATCTGAAACGCTCTTGACGAAAGTACATATATATGTACCATAATAAAACACACATATGGTATTGACAAGGTTTTATCAGGAGCAGTTCTATGGCACGCATCGCAGAAACGGAGTTACAGCACCTGAAGGCAGCCGTCTCTTTAGCCACCGTTGCGCAGGCGCAGGGGCGACAGGTGTTTAAGCGCGGTAAAGACCTGGTGACGCGGTGTCCGTTCCACGACGAGAAAACCCCCTCGATGGTGATCACGCCAGCGAAAAACCTCTACCACTGCTTCGGCTGCGACGCGGGCGGGTCGGTGCTGGACTGGCTGATGCACACTGAAAAGCTGAGTCTGCGTAAGGCGGTGGAGCGGCTGCGCGGCGAGCTGGGCGACAATCCCGCCGTTGCGCCGCTGGTCACAAAGGAGGAACCGGCCCTCTTCGCGGAGGATGAGGCGGGCCGTCAGGCGCTGCTGGGGCGGGTGGTGGATTTTTACCATCACTCGCTGCTGAACGCGCCGGAGGCGGTGGCGTATCTGGAGAAGCGCCGCCTTAACCATCCTGAACTGGTTGCGCAGTTCCGCCTGGGCTTCGCCAGCCGCACGCTGGCCTACCGCCTGCCGCCGAAATCGGTGCAGGCCGGGGCAAAGATCCGCGCCCGGTTGCAGGCGGCGGGCGTGCTGCGTGAGTCCGGTCATGAGCATTTTACCGGTTCGCTGGTTGTGCCGGTTGTGGATCTGAACGGTCAGATCCGGGAGATGTACGGACGCAAAATCACCGACAGGCTGCGCAAAGGCACGCCGCTGCACCTGTATCTGCCCGGCCCGCACGCGGGCGTGTGGAATGAGGTGGCGCTGGTCGGCTCAAGGACGGTGATCCTGTGCGAGTCGCTGATCGACGCGATGTCGTTCTGGGTGGCGGGGCTGCGCAACGTCACGGCGGCGTATGGGGTGAATGGCGTCACTGACGAGATGCGGCAGGCGTTCCGCGCCCACGGTGTGAAGCAGGTGCTGATCGCCTTCGACAACGATCCGGCGGGCAATGAGGCGGCGGTCAGGCTGGCTTCTTCGTTAGCCGCCGACGGCATCGCGCCGTTCCGGGTGGCGTTCCCGGCGGGGATGGATGCGAATGAATATCTGTGCCAGGTGGCGGAGCCGGAAACCGCCTTTACCCTGCTGATAGACGGCGCGGTGGCGATGGGTGACGCGGCAGCGGTGGAGGCCGTCAGCCCGGCGATCCCCGCGTCGCAGCCTGCAACAGTTTTACCCTTAGCTGCTGATGTGGCCGCCGTGCAGGCGGCTGTGTCACCCGCGCCGGGCGTGGTGGTTGAGGCGTTGCCGGGCGGCGATCTGCAACTGGACATTGACGGCCAGCGCTGGCAGATCCGCGGCTTCGTCCATGTGAAAACCGGATCGGGCATGATGAAGGTAAACGCGCAGGTTGTGGACACGGATAGCGGGGTGATGTTCGCCGACAGCGTGGACATGATGAGCGCCCGCTCGCGTTCCGGCTATGCGCGGACGGCAGCGGCGGAACTGGGGCTGGCGGAGGGTGATCTGCGTCGCAGCTTAGGTAAAGTGCTGCTGGCGCTGGAGCACTGGCAGGTACAGCCGGAAGCGGAGAACGCCGTACCAGAGATGAGCGACGCGCAGCGCGATGAGGCGCTGGCGCTGCTACGCGCGCCGGATCTTGCCGGACGTATCGCATCGGATATGGTGGCGTGCGGCGTGGTGGGTGAATCGACCAATCTGTTAGCCGCTTATCTTGCCGCCGTGTCGCGCAGGCTGGAGAAACCGCTGGCCGTGCTGATCCAGTCGTCGAGCGCGGCGGGCAAGTCCAGCTTAATGGATGCGGTGCTGAACCTGATCCCGGAGGAAGAGCGGATGCTGTACAGCGCGATGACCGGGCAGAGCCTGTTCTATCTGGGTGAAACGAACTTACAGCACAAAATACTGGCGATAGCTGAGGAGGAAGGGGTACGGCAGGCAGCCTATGCGCTGAAGCTGTTGCAGAGTGACGGCGAGCTGACGATAGCCTCAACGGGCAAGGACGAGTCGACGGGCAACCTGGTGACAAAGCAGTACAGGGTGAAAGGCCCGGTGATGCTGATGCTGACCACCACGGCCATTGACGTGGACGAGGAGCTGCTGAACCGCTGCCTGGTGCTGACGGTGAACGAGTCGCGGGCGCAGACGGAGGCGATACACGCGGCCCAGCGCCATGCGCAGACGCTGGAAGGGCTGCTGATGGTGAGTGAAAAAGCGCACGTCACGCGGCTGCACCAGAACGCACAGCGGCTGTTACGTCCGCTGAAGGTGGTCAATCCGTTCGCCCCGCAGCTGACCTTTATGAGCGATAAAACGCGCACCCGGCGCGACCATATGAAATATCTCACCCTGATCCAGTCAATCGCGCTGCTGCACCAGTACCAGCGGGAGGTGAAACGCGTGGAACATCGCGGGCAGATAGTCGAGTACATCGAGGTTCAGCGGGACGATATCGCGCTCGCCAATCAACTGGCGCATGAGATCTTAGGCCGCACGCTGCGATGCTGTTCACCCGCAGGCAGTTGCGCGATGCGGTGCAGTGGGGCGATACCCAGCTTAAGAACCACCTCGCGCGGCTGGCTGAAATGGAGTACCTGCTGGTTCACCGTCGCGGGCTGACGTTCTGCTATGAACTGCTGTTTGACGGCGACGGCAGCGCAGACGGGGCGCACCTGTGCGGGCTGATCGACGTGCCGGAAGCGGAGAAGAAACCGGAGTACGATCCGCGCCGGTCGGGGGTGGCGGCGTCCCGGTCGGCGTTCAGGGGGCTGAAAACCCCGGCAGAGTGCGCCAAATAAGGCCCGGAGCCGCAAGCGGTCGGGCTGTAATAAAACCACTGTTCCATCCTCTCTTCTTATCTTCATCGTACTGTACCCCAATCAGGACAATCCTCATGACAAAACCGATCCCTCCCTCGGCGGGAGAGCTTTATCTTAGCCGTCAGACCCCGAACACCACGCAGCGCCAGCATGTGATCGCGTGGCTCGCGCACCTTGACGCGCAGGGCTACAGCCCGCGCAGCACCGAAGGTTACCGTGAGCGGCGGCTGCCGTTCGTGACGTGGTGCGAAGAACGCGGGCTACTGTACGCAGCGCAGGTGAGCCTTGAGGTGCTGGAAAGCTACCAGCGATATCTGCGCAGCTACCGCAAGGCAGACGGTCAGCCGCTGGTTGTGGGCGGGCAGCTAAACCGCCTGAGCGCGATCAGGAACTGCTGGCGCTGGCTGCTGAAACGGCACGTTATCCTCTACAACCCCGCCGACCTGCTGAACTGCCAAAGGCCTCAAAACTGAGGCCGGCCTTAATCAGTTTTCCCGCATGCTCACGAAGCTGACCGTTGAAACGGCACTCAATGCAGAACTGACTGACCACCTCGGGCATGAGAAAAATGCCCCTAAAACCGGCACCAATACCCGCAACGGCTACTCTTCGAAAACGCTGCTGTGCAACGACGGTGAAATCGGGCTAAACACGCCGCGCGACCGGGAAAATACCTTTGAACCCCTGCTGATTAAGAAGAATCAGACGCGTATCGCGCAGATGGACAGCCAGATTTTATCCTTGTATGCCAAAGGCATGACCACGCGGGAAATCGTCGATACGTTCAAAGAGATGTACGATGCTGATGTGTCACCGCCCCTGATATCAAAAGTCACGGATGCCGTTAAAGAGCAGGTCGCCGAATGGCGGCGTGATTAACAAAGCGGTGTTCCTGGCACCGGGCATCAATACCGAAGGCCGGAAAGAGCTTCCGGGGATGTGGCTGGCTGAAAATGAAGGTGCAAAGTTCTGGCTGAACGTGCTGACGGAACTTAAAAATCGCGGCCTTCAGGACATCCTGATTGCCTGCGTGGATGGCCTGAAGGGCTTCCCGGATGCGATAAACAGCGCCTATCCGCAGACTCACATCCAGCTGTGCACCATCCGCATGGTGCGTAACCGCCTGAAATACGTGGCGTGGAAGGACTACAAAGCGGTCACGGGCGGGCTGAAAACCGTTTATCAGGCACCAACAGAAGCGGCCGCACGGATGGCGCTGGCTGCGTTCGCCGAAGAATGGGATGACAAATATCCACAAATCAGCAAAAGCTGGCGTGCGCACGGGGAAAACCTCAATACGTTCTTCGGCTATCCGTCTGACATCCGAAAAGCTATCTACACCACGAATGCCATTGAGTCGCTGAACAGCGTGATCCGTGCCGCCATTAAGAAACGCAAGGTATTCCCGACGGATGACTCAGTGCGAAAGGTTATTTACCTGGCAATCCAGTCGGCATCGAAAAAATGGAGTATGCCGATCCAGAACTGTCGGCTGGCGATGAGCCGCTTTATTATTGAGTTCGGTGACCGCCTGAGCGTTCACCTTTGACGTGGTGGCAGTTACACAGAATTATTTACAGGGTCGCCGCCTCGCTGGAGGAACAGGCAGCCCGACCCTGTAAACCTAGTTTTCAACTCAATAGTAAAAAGCCACCTGCATAGCAGGTGGCTTTGACACCGCCCCCTAAAAGGGGGCTTAAACTGTACTAGCTCAGACCTGATCTGACAGTTCCCGGTTATTTATACAGGTGTCTGTCAGATTACATCCGGTTCAGATCCTTTTCTGCACAGACACGTTTTCCATCAGGTAACCTGGCCACTGGCGTTCGCCCGCAGCACATTTTTCCCTGATGAGTTCGCTCATTATTGTCATGCCACAACCCGTTGTCCAGATCTGCCTGCAGGCTCTCCAGGTCCCCATATCACTTCTTGCGGAACGTAACCTGATAAAAATCCTGCAAAATCGTTTTATGGAAGCGCTCGCAGATGCCGTTGGTCTGTGGGGACATCGCCTTCGTTTTTGTATGGGCGATATCGTTGATGGTCAGATAAAGCTGGTAATCATGCTGCTCCACCTTACCACAGTACTCCGTTCCCCTGTCGGTCAGTCTTCTCAGCATCGGCAGCCCCTGAGCCTCACAGAACGGCAGTACCCGATCATTTAGCAGGCCGGCGGCGGTGTTCGGCGTTTTACTCGTATACCGCTTGCAGTGCGCCACTTTCGGGTACGTATCCACGAACGTCTGCGGGCAGATACGGCCCACACCTTTCAGATCGCCAGCACAGAAGGTGTCCTGCGACCCGGGATAGCCCGGGTGAGCGGTCTCGATTTCGCCGCTGGCCTCATCATCATGCGCCTTTTTCTCCAGCGCGGCGATTGGGGCACCGGTAAGCACGATACCTTCTCTGGCGAACTTTTCCTCAGGTGCCTTCAGGCGTTTACGGAAGCTCTCCAGGTCGTGTCGCTGCCAGATGGCGCGCACGCCGCTGCCGGAGGTAAACACGCCTTTTTTACGCAGCTCATCACTGGTCCTGTGCTGCCCGGGGGCCGGGAACTCAACGGCGTACTCAACAACCGCGCGTTCAGTGGCTTCGTCGGCGCGGTTCGTCAGGTTGGGAACCCGGCGGTTCTGGTTAACCAGCGCGTCAATGCCGCCTTCTTCGTCAGCTCCTGATAACGGTAGAAGGTGTCGCGTGACACGCCCGTGCTCTTGCAGGCTGTTGAGACGTTACCGGGTTATTCGGCGAGATTGAGCAGGCCGGCTTTGTGTTTGATGATGGGATTGTGAGTATGGAGCATGAGGGTGACCTCGCGTTTTGTTTAAGGTTTCGACACCCATATCAAAACCTGTAACTCTCAATCTTTCAGGGTCCGGTGTCAGATTACGTCGCGACGAATACACATTAATGGGTGTGCGGAACTCTCTGCATACTCCAGCACCGTCATTTTGCCCACCCTACCATTCTGTAGCTTATCCTTTCCGATCTGCTCCACTGGCGACCCTGCAAGGTCGCCTTTGTGTTATTTAGCACCAGAAGTACCTCCCCCGAAGTTAATCGGCAACTGACTCAGGTTTTTAACCAGATATTCCGCTCTCTCCAGTAGAACCAAATCATCCTGACGTTTTCTCAGGCGAAGACCTGCATCACTCGAATCCTCATCGGAGAACTGACGAGCGGAAGCAACAATATGCTGAAGTTCATTGATGGTATGGACTAAATATTCCCCTTTCTGACGATCCAATTCTTCCATGTAGTCATATACTGCCGCCTGAAGTTCGTAGCTGTAGCTCATTGCCATCAGGCAGGCTTCCCTTTTGGGGAAATTACAAATATCCCTTTCTACTTTTCCACCCGTGCCATTTATATATGTGTCAGTTGCAAAATTTTTTGCAGCTGCATCACCCAGGACTTTAGGAACCTTATTCATAAAGCTTCAGTGTTCCAGCTTACGGTATTGCTTGCAGGGAAATTTAAGACCTTCCGCCCCGGCTTTTGATTTCCGATCGGCATTTATGTAATCGACCATTTCAAGGCTACTCATCGTTGGTACTGAATTATCAATCAGGCTGTTTTCAGAGTGATCGAATTCCTGCCCCGCAAGGGCATTTAATTTTTTCATCGTTGATTACCTGTATTTAATTATGCGGATTTGCGGCTGTAGGGGTTATTGATGTTCTCGACTGACGGAGGGTTACGCACCCACCAGAGAATATCGCTCAACAACCAGGAAACAGAATTACGCCCCATCGGCGCACGTTTCGGAAATGCGCCCTCCTGCTCAAGCTGCCAGCGGCGGGAGCGTGATAAACCACTACGGTTTCCACACACCGCTTCTCTGATACGTCTGTCATAAGATTCATTATTATCTTTCAGTATCTGGATTCTTTGTTCAGGGGTAGGATAAATAAACTCTTTCATTCTAAATACTCCAAATAAAAAGCCACCTGCATAGCAGGTGGCTTTGACACCGCCCCCTAAAAGGGGGCTTAAACACCACCTTTCCAGTCCGAGCTGTATTTGCCTTTCTTCTTCCTCTTTGGCAACTTTGTCCTGGTACCGCACATACCTTCGAATTACTTCTTCTTTTGCACCCACCGAATCCACAAAATACCCTCTTTGCCAAAAGTGGTTACACCAAAGCTTGTGCTTCCTGAGATAAGGAAACTTCTCGAACAGCCTGATGGCCGTTCGCCCTTTCACAAATCCCATCAACTCAGAAACACTCAAGCCAGGCGGCGTCCTCACCACCAGATGCATATGATATATCTCCACATTTAGCTCAACTACTGTGCATTTTTTCATATTGCTGTAAATGTAGATGCTGCGGTAAACCTCTTTACCGAGATTACCTTTGAGGATTTTGTATCTGTACTTCGGTGTCCATACAAGATGATACTGACAGCGATAGAATACGTGGGAAGCGGATTCATATCTGCTCATGCTATTTACTCCTTGATTTGCTGGTAACAAACCGGGGCAGTATTTAGCATGGGCATTCTACCGGCAAAGCCCCACATGAACGATCACCACCTCCACAGGAGGTGGTTTAGTGTTGATAACAAAGTGTCGGCAGATTTACGAAGTTTTGCGACGTTCGGCGTGTAAAGATTGCTCGTGTTACGCTGCCCCTGCCGACGACTTTTTCTTGTGAGCCAGCCGTTTTTCTCTAGCTCACCAATCAGCGTAATAACCGTACTGCACCCTGCGCCAATCTGGCGGGCAATGGTTTCAATGCCATACCATGACACACCTGTAGTGGCACACTGAATTTGGCCACCTGAGTTGAGGTGATATGCTCACCTCAAAATTTCACAGGTGAACCAATGAGCAAGGTATTTACTGCTGAATTTAAACTTGAAGCGGCAATGCGGGGCCTCGACCAGCACTACACACACGGTGAAGCTGCTAAGGCGATGAATGTCAGTCTTTCTGCCATCAACCGGTGGGTAAAATCGTTACGTCTGCAGCGTCAGGGAAAAAAACATCGGGGCTGCCTGTCACTCCTGAGCAAACTGAACTCAGGGAAATGAGAAAACGTATACAGCGCCTTGAAATGGAAAACGAAATCCTAAAAAAGGCTACAGCGCTCTTGATGTCGGACTCCCTCAACAGTTCTCGATAATCGACAGTCTGAGGGCGCAGTACCCGGTTGCCTCATTGTGCCGACTGTTCGGTGTTCACCGCAGCAGTTATCGCTACACACGTAAAAACAGTACTGAGCCTGATGCTGACCGTGCCGTTAAACGCCGTCTGGTCAGCGAGGTCTGGAACGCCAGTGGGGGTTCCGCCTGTGCCAGAAGTATCGCCACGATGGTCACGACAAAGGGCGTACAACTCGGTCGATGGCTGGCTGGTCGACTGATGAAAGAGCTGGGTATCACCAGTTGTCAGATACCGGGGCATAAATACAAACGTGGGGGCAATGAGCATGTTGAAATCCCGAATCTTCTTGCCCGGCAGTTTGCAGTGACAGAACCGAATCAGGTCTGGTGCGGTGATGTGACCTACATCTGGACGGGCAAACGGTGGGCTTATCTGGCCGTGGTGCTGGCTCTGTTTGCCCGTAAACCGGTGGGCTGGGCGCTGTCGTACTCACCAGACTCAGACCTCACTATAAAAGCACTTCAGATGGCATGGGAGCTACGGGGGCGGCCATCAGGCGTGATGTTCCGGGAGTCATTATACCAGTCGTCAGTACCGACAGATGCTGTGGGGCTACCGGAGCACACAGAGCATGAGTCGCCGGGGAAACTGCCGGGATAACAGTCCGATGGAGCGGTTCTTCCGTAGACTGAAGAGTGAATGGGTACCAACGACGGGCTACGAAAGCTTAGGGGAAGCACGGTTATCGATAATCCGATATATCACGGGGTACTACAGTGCTCTCAGGCCTCACTGGAATAACGGCGGCTTAACGCCAAATGAATCAGAGCGGCTGTTCCACGAACAGTCAGGTCGTGTGGCCAAAATTAGTTGACCACTACAACCATCGTCATTAGAAAAGTCCGCAAATCGGGCCATGATCAGAAGTTTTGTGCCTTTCACGCCATTCGCAGCGTAACCATCCCAGACGTATGAGGACAATTTAACGCTCATGCTGCCCCCTCCCCTTGTATGTAATAGACATATGGTGGTTAGCTACCATCACATGAAGCGGAGTGAGCTTGTCCCCTCCCGGAATGGCGAGAACCTTGATTGGCAGAAAAAGCCCTCCGCTTCACCTTTCACGCCAGCATTAACATTCAACGGTTGCCAGGAGCGATGACTCTGCATGTACGAGGGTAATAGGCGTGATGGTTCAGTGAAAGGAGAAAACATCTATGTTTCAGTTCGGTATCGATGTCAGCAAGAAAACCCTGGATTTATGTCTGCTGCGGGAAGGTGTCAAAGGCAAGGTAAAAACCCGCAAGCTTAAAAACGATTTCAATGCAGCCGATGCCGTGATCGGCTGGCTCAGTAAACAGCACTGTGAACCTGCCAATGTCCATATCATCATGGAGGCCACCGGGGTTTATCATGAATCGCTTGCATACGGCCTCTACAAGGCCGGAGCTAAAGTTTCGCTCGCCAACCCACATCGCAGCAGAGAATTTGCGCGTGGCATGGACATTCTGACAAAAAACGACCAGGTTGATGCTTATATGCTCGCCTGCTACGGTGCACTTAAGGTGCCGGAACCGTGGGTCCCCCCGCCTGAGAATGTCCGCCATCTCAGCGCACTTCTCCGCCGACGTGATGCACCTGTCACCGACAGCACCCGCGAAAAAAACAGGCTGGAAAAATGTCGGGCAACGGACACACCTCTTGCTGTCACTGAATCCATCGAAAATGTGCTTCGTAACCTGAGCGCAGAGCCTGAGCATCTGGACGCTCTGATCCTGACCCACCTCGACCAGCATCCTGAATTAAAAAAGGATTTTGACCTGCTGACATCAATAAAATCCGTGGGTTATCAGTTAGGTCTGAATATGCTGGTTATCCTGCGGGGTCATCATTTCGATACAGCAGAGCAGGTTGCTGCATTTCTGGGCGTGGTCCGTGTTGAAAAATACTCCGGCACATCGGTCAGAGGGAAACCGAAATTATCCAAAATCGGCCCGCCGGAAATCCGCGCGAAACTGTATCTGGCTTCGTTGTGTGGCCTGAGATTTAACCCGGTGATGAAAGCGATGTATGAGCGGTTATGCCTGCGTGGCAAGGCAAAAATGTGTGCCATTGGCGCACTGATGCGGAAACTCGTCCACTGGTGCTATGGCGTTCTGAAAACACAAAAGCCGTTCGATGCTGAATACCTGTCTTCAGATGCGCGTAGCGCATGTAAGGCGGCATAACGTTGTTTTATATGACTCTGTAGTTAACCCGCCGAAGCCCGGCGCAGGCCGGTGGAGGACTGTCAGAGAGTGGTATCCCCCTCCCGCCCTGAACAGCCATGCGGGCTTATAGCGATGATTATGCTGATATAAGCCCTTTTAACCCTGTTAGCGCGGCGTAGCCGCGATGTATCGGGAACTTAGTGCTGACAGCGCTTAGGGGGCTGTATCCCTAAAATTAAAGCGATTTTTTCTTGACGAAACACAGTAGCTGCATTGCCTGCTTAATACCTTCAGCCACCAGCGCGGTGCGATGGAGTGCATCTACAAATGTTCCGTTGACCAGGATGGGTGGATTAAGCGGGATGACGTGTTTGCCCCACAGATCCATGACGATTTGCAGATTACTGTGTATGCGTTCGGCGTCTGCCAGTGCAGACCGGAGGTGAGGATCCATCAGCAGAGGTTGCCGGCTGAGTGCCTGTTCCATGCGATTGAAGGCTGTGATGTAAGCCTCTTTGAATGCGGCGGCTTGCCTGCCAGTGAAACCCATCG
The DNA here is from genome assembly GCF_021365465.1 of Erwinia tracheiphila. Classification (NCBI taxonomy): domain Bacteria; kingdom Pseudomonadati; phylum Pseudomonadota; class Gammaproteobacteria; order Enterobacterales; family Erwiniaceae; genus Erwinia; species Erwinia tracheiphila. Next base: position 3,853,773 of record NZ_CP089932.1, on the reverse strand, counting down.
CCAGGAATGCAAAACCATCGCGGGTAGTGTTGTAGCAGGGAAGTTTGCAGCCTGTAGCGTCGGTGTATTCACTGAGCAATCTAAGCGATAAATCTTCGCCAAAACATCTTTATGTGGCTTGCGGAAATACTCAGCGACAGCGATCAAGGTAGTAACAACTCCACCTGAAACAATGCAAAGTTCGGGTTGAGAAATAGCCGGTATGGTAGTCATAGCGAAAGCCCCTGTGGAACGGTTTTATAACCACCACAAGTTGCTGCTAAACAACTGGTGGTGACCTGAGCAGGGTTAGCAGACCGGCTTCCACAGATACCGGCGAACCTTTCGGTTCCCCTACCCAGGCCACCATTATTCATTTGTGACCGGGCATTACACAAAAAAACCGCTGCCGCGGTTGTGCGCTGTGGAAAATTTCAGGCTGCTAAACCCGGTTGCTGGATTTACAACAACACAGCGAATATAGTCCAAAATACCAGCAAGGCGCAATAGTCTGAGATAGTCGAAGCGAGAAGAAGTTACGACTTGGCCGTTAACAACGGTAATTTCAGGTTAAGCGAGAGTTAGGATAGTAGCCATGGAGTCAGCCTCGGATTCAGGAGTTAATAACGCACCACTGAGACTTCTCACGGCCATGGGTGGTGAGACGTACAGGGGTGAGAAACCGGGAATCCGAGAAACCGGCCAGCCCGAAAACTGCCCTGAACGCCCCACCATTGTGCTGATGTGGCAATGCCTGGCGCGCGCAAAAACCGCATAAGCGCGGTTATGAGCTCGAAATTGCGGGTTCTCATGCCCGACAGCGGAACTTTCCGACGCTACTGGAGTGTAGCGCCCGGAATTCAGATGATCAAGTGTTGCTTTCATTGACAACATACTATTTATGTTGCTATCGTTATCAACATTACGAAAGGAGACGTTAAAACAGTTATGCCCGCTAAATTGCTTATGAAAGAGATATTGCAGGTTACCCCGGACAGCAAGGCTGAACTTGTTATCTGGGAGGTTGATCCGGCTGTAAAAACGAGTAACCACAAATATAAATATCGGCTCGCCTACATCGTTTCGAATACCTGCGTTGTGCGCTATGACAATGAGGCGGGGAAAGGCGATCACAAACACATCGGCGACACTGAAGTTAAAACCATCTTTACGACCGTCCAGCAGCTTCTTAAGGATTTCTGGACAGACGTTAAAATTTTTCAGAGGTAACATTATGACTACTCTAAATATTTCTGTATCAAACGTTGATGAAGTTAACTCCCGCTTCTGCGCGGCATGGAATGGGGATGAATCTGCCAGGGGGCATTTTCTCTCGTTTCTGAGCTGGGATTTGCTGCATGACACTCTTTCGCCAAACCGCATGTCCATCATCAATGAAATGATCGGCGCAGGTGAAATATCGATTCGGGAGGTGGCACGGCGGGTAAACCGCGATATAAGAGCAGTGCATTCCGATGTAACTAAACTCGTCACGCAGGGTGTCATTGAAAAAACTGAAAGCGGTATCGTTTTTCCATACGACGACATCCACTTCGACTTCTCTCTCAAGCATAAAGCGGCATGAACCATGTCATCCAACGAGAGAGTGGACGACGACCGAATAGAACTCACGATTGAGTTTTCAGATGAAGTCATTGAAGCATTCCAGTCCACAGGCGAAGGCTGGCAGACACGCATGGATGCAGCACTCAAAGACTGGCTTAAGCGGCATACCCCTGCTGACGTAAAATGTATTAGTCGCGACTTGATCTGACACTGGACCTTGAAAGGTTGAGAGTTACCGGTTTTGATATGGGTGTCTAATCCTTATACAAAACACGAGGTCACCCCCATGCTTGATACTCACAATCCCATCATCAAACACAAAGCCGGCCTGCTCAATCTCGCCGAATAACCCGGTAACGTCTGAACAGCCTGCAAGAGCACGGGCGTGTCACGCGACACCTTCTACCGTTATCAGGAACTGGCTGCTGAAGGCGGCATTGACGCGCTGGTTAACCAGAACAGCCGGGGGTCCAACCTCAAGAACCGCGCCGACGAAGCCACTGAACGCGCGGTTGTTGAATATACCGTTGAGTTCCCGGCCCCCGGGCAGCACCGGACCAGTGATGAGCTGCGTAAAAAAGGCGTGTTTACCTCCGGCAGCGGCGTGCGCGCCATCTGGCAACGGCACGATCTGGAGAACTTCCGTAAACGCCTGAAGGTGCTTGAGGAAAAAGTTGCCAGAGAAGGCATCGTGCTTACCGATGCCCAAATCGCCGCGCTGGAGAAAAAGGCGCATGATGATGAGGCCAGCGGCGAAATCGAGACGGCTCATCCGGGTTATCCCGGGTCGCAGGACACCTTCTACGTTGGCAATCTGAAAGGGGTGGGCCGTATCTACCCGCAGACGTTCGTGGATACGTACTCGAAAGTGGCACACTGCAAGCGGTATACGAGTAAAACACCGATCACTGCCGCCGACCTGCTAAATGATCGCGTACTGCCGTTCTGTGAGGCTCAGGGGCTGCCGATGCTGAGAATACTGACCGACAGGGGAACGGAGTACTGTGGTAAGGTGGAGCAGCATGATTACCAGCTTTATCTGTCCATCAACGATATCGACCATACAAAAACGAAGGCGATGTCTCCGCAGACGAACGGCATCTGCGAGCGCTTCCATAAAACGATTTTGCAGGATTTTTATCAGGTTACGTTCCGCAAGAAGTGATATGGGGACCTGGAGAGCCTGCAGGCAGATCTGGACAACGGGTTGTGGCATGACAATAATGAGCGAACTCATCAGGGAAAAATGTGCTGCGGGCGAACGCCAGTGGCCACGTTACCTGATGGAAAACGGGTCTGGGCAGAAAAGGATCTGAACCGGATGTAATCTGACAGACACCTGTATAAATAAGGGTCTTCCCCAATCATGGTGGGAGGATCAGAACGTCATATCCAGCTTCCCGTAATGGAACATCACCCCCAGTTTAAATCGCTCCCGGTTTCGATAGCCTCTGGCCTTTATCCTCAGCAGCCTTATTTTGCTGTTCAGCGCTTCGGCATTACCATTTGAGACGCTGTACCGCATGGCGTTAAGTATTCCGTACAGCCTTTTTGTGATGGTTCCTGCCATATTTCTCATTACCGGCACATCGCAACTTTTCGCCAGTGCTATCCACTGCAACCAGTCTGCACGTCGTTTGTCACTCCAGGGGCGGTTCCAGATATCTTTCGCCAGCTCTTTCAGTGTCCAGCACTGGCTGGTCAGTTGCATCTGTTCTCTCAGCCATGCCAGTTTTTCCTGTCGGGGCTCTGTCATCCATTTGTCACTGTATTGCCACAGGAAGCGGGTTCCTTTTGCCTGACGGCGGCTGTCAACCGGAAGTCGGGGATGTTCGTTCTGCCGTGTCTTATCAACGATTTCACCCAGCTGTTTTGCCACATGGAAGCGGTCAAAGGCTATTTTCTCTACGGCGCCCGGAAGATGGATGCGTGCCGCTCTGATATATCCGGCATTCATATCCATTGAGAACGTTTTGACTGCCTGCAGCTGACTGTCGGTGAGGGTGCGAAGATAGCTGGCAAGACTTTCTGTTCCCCGATCATCCGTTAATGCCAGCGCTCGTCCCTCACGATCTGATATCACTGTGATGTACCGGTGCCCTTTTTTGAACGCAACTTCGTCCACATTCATATGCCGGGCTGATAGCGGCTTTTTTATTCGCGCAAGACCACGTTTAACTGCCCGGGTCATAATGCCGTCAACGGCATTCCAGCTAAGCTTAAGTTGCTTTCTTACCGCATCAACCGTGCTAATTTTCAGCCAGGAAAGGATGAATGATTCGAACAATAACGTATATCGGCTACCAGCTCCGGCCCACGGAACAGGTAACGTCTGGCATCCATGGTCTGGACACATGACCCGGGGGACATTCGCCTCAACGACAGTCATGAACTGGCAGGTATCAAGATGACGCCATTTGCGGTGGCGGTGATCGTGAACAGGGCATTGCTGCCTGCATGTCGGGCAGATTAGCAGTGAATTTTTGGCGATCCCGACAACAACGGTGACAGAGCCAGTATTTTCATCAAGGGAAAGTGATTCAACCTGCCACGGGGCGGACAGGTTGAGAATGTGGGCGTATAGCGATTTTTCATCCATATATGCAGATGAGTCCTCATATAAGCAACGTAGCTAAAGTAACGGATGTAGTTTTTTCCGCTGGAATCCCTGAGTCACTGTATTGTCATCATGAATGAGAGATGAATCGTGCGGGTAGAATGTTCTGCGGGGCATCCCAATCTCTTCACGAAATTTATTTTCTGAAAGAACTTCTTCAGAAAAAGCACCCAACCCAACAGTCCTGGCTTCTTCGAGTAAAAGTGGGGAGTGTGTTTGTAATTCTGGTTGAGAACTCTCAACTTTCAGGCGCTCTCCATTTAAATTGTGGAAAACGTGGAGAAGTTCATGGAAAACAATGCACGCATGAAAGTCTACCAGGCTAATTCCTTGTGCGCAGGGATATTCAACTGCATTCAGATTACAGTGAAAGTCGGAGCCAGTTCCTCGGGAGTTTTCAGCATCCGTATTGCAGTGTGCTATCACCCCTAACTCAGCAGAATCGAGATGTATTGCCAGTTTTTCTGATTTGAGTCGGGATGTTAATTCAATACAGTTCAAAAGAGTACGTCCAGTGTCTGTGGATTCGATCTTATCGAGAGCAGCTTCAAGATGCTTGTAGATTTTAAGGTCAGTCCCGTGGAAACAGAGTTGTTGGTTGTTTTTCACCCAGCGCACACCCGATATTTTTACAAGAGATTGAATGTCTGTGGCTGAAATTGAATTCGAAGATGAGGGTAGAGGTAACGAAGGTAATGTCAGGTTAAGGGATGTAGGGCGCATTAAGACCTCCTGAGGATAAGCGCAAGTCAAGAGGATTATACTTGATTGGCAGTGTGCGCCACCACAACAGGGGAAGACCCATAAATAACCGGTAACTGTCAGATCAGGTCTGAGCTAGTACACGTAAAAATCTGATTTTCTGCGGCGCCCTGCATGGTGCCGCTTCTCATTTTCTCCATCACTTGTCTATCCTCCTGAATCTGGCCCGGAAGATGATTAGCGGAGCTGCACACTCCCACTCATATCCTGGGCGTCAATAAACAACTTTCTGATTTTCGATATCGAGATCGACAATAATGACTATGTGGCCGCGCTGATCCCGCCAGCGACTGCCGATATCCGGGTAGTTATCCATCGTTAGCCTCGCCTCCACTCGTCGTAGATGCGCTGCAGAAGATCAGGGAATCGAGTTTCATAGAAATGAGGCTGCGTTTCCTGCGGGTTATTTGGAGAGGTGATATTTTCCCGAATCGCAGGCCGCTGGTAGTGATCGACCAGAAATATTTTTCACCGTGGCGGGTGCTTGGCCGGTTTTTACGCTCGACAATCCGCAAGCGCTCAAGGATGCGATAAGCAACAGGAGCGCTCATAGTGCTGCTGTTCAGCTTCAACAGCGTGGTGATCGCCGCTGTTAGCCTACTGGAGCCGTCAACAGCATCAGAAGGCGCATCAATGGCATATACCGGCATTAGCGCTGGCAGCCCCGCCAGCTCCTGCAATGCCCCCAAGCGTGATGACTGAGAGAGATTAAGAAGCCTGGTAGCAGACTCCACGATTAACAAACCAGCCTGAATCTGGTCACTCTTATTTGCCGGGATTTGCGGAACAGGCACGTTGGCCTGCTCGAGCGCGGTCATGCGATCGAACACTTTTGTCTGCAGCTCGTAGCTGTAGCTCATTGCCATCAGGCAGGCTTCACGTTTCGTCAGGTAATAGCAGGGTAAGGTACGCCCGGAGCCGTCGATACACTCACCCAAAACTTTAGGCACCTTTGCCAGGAATTGATCATGGCGGAGCTTGGAGTGCCCTTTGCTCGGAAATACAGTTCCGGCGGCGATCGCTTTCGACTCACGCTCAGCGTTGATATAGTCCACCAGCTCCAGGCTGGTCATAATGATCCCGGTTGCGGGTAAATTATTCATTTGTCGCCTCCTGTCGCTGTTGACGAAAGTCCCCCACAGCCCACTCGGTAAAGCTGTGGTTCACCGATGACCAGCCACCAAGTACTCTTACGGCATAGCAATACGTGACCTCGCCTTTGCCACCACGAACCGGCAGCGCACGGAGTTGCGAACGCTGGTAATTTGCGGTTAAATTGCTCATGCGGATTTCTCCATACACAATGATTTATTCGCTACGGTGCCCGGAGCTGCACACTCGCGGGCGTCACTCTTTTCTGGCACACAGAACACCCGATAAACCAACGTGGTGTGTTCCTGCAGCCTGGCAATAGCGGAATAAAGTTCATGGTTAGGAAACTGAATCATCGTTTTAAAAATTTCCTGACCATGAGCAGCAGTGTCTGTAATGCAGTAATGATGTGCCATCGGGAACGTTATGGTCATAAAATGGCATTTGCGGCGCGTTTTTAACCTGAAAGCTGTTTTTCAGACGCACTTATCCCGCAGTCTGTGCCAGAAGCCATCGTTTCCGGTCGATGTTATGCAGTCTTTCTGCCACCAACTCCGACGCGTGCCTCCCGGCCTGCGCACTGCTGAAGCGCAGTCGGTTGCCGCACAGAATGCATTTGTACGGATCCGTGCGCAGAAATTCTTTCATCAGCGCGGCGAAGCCGGGCTTCTCCGGTTTTTTCCGCGCTTCCATCTCCAGGGCTTCATACACCTTCGGCAGCAGGCTACCCCGTTTACGGTTTGATAAAAAACCGTAATAACGCACCATCTTAAAATGCTTCGCCGGGATATGGCTGATATAACGTCCGATCATATCTTCCTGCGTCAGCGTCTGCTGCCGGTACTGCTGCGTACGGTGGTCGTAATAGTGGTGCACCACCGCGCCGCCGCTGTAGTGCCTCAGCTTCGCCGCCGACACGGGGGGCCGTTTCAGGTACCGGCCCAGATATTTGACGCTCCGCCAGGCCCCCCGGGTCTTCTTCGCGAAGTGGACCTTCCAGCGGCGCCCGTACTGCGCCTGCAGATAGCGCAGCCACTGTTTTTTGTCGTGGATATGCCCCAGCCCCGGCAGCCTGCCGGGGTTAATCAGGTCATAGCTGTGGCGCAGCAGCCGGATGACGGCTCCGCGCCAGATTTCCTCCACGGCATGCTTTTTAAAGAAGAGGTCGCGCCATACGCCGTGTTTAATATCAAGCCCGCCGCGGGTGACGGAGAGATGAATGTGGGGATGCTGGTTGAGCTGGCGACCGTAGGTGTGCAGGGCGCAGAAGATACCGACTTCCACACCCTGTTTTCTGGCCCAGCGGAGCATGGCGCGGGTGGCTGCGCGGAACAGGGCATTGAGCAGAGGCCAGTTATTGTTGAAAAAGGGCCACAGCAGATGGGGCATGGTGAAGGTGATATGCTGCCAGTCGCAGTCGGGCAGAATTTGCTGTTGCTCTGTAATCCACTGCTCCGTGGCCTTATGTCCGCAGGAGCTGCAGCCTTTTGATTTACAGGTCTGGCAGAAGAAGCGGGTGTGGGTGCAGTCCGGGGAGGCGCAGCAGTATCGCTTCACCCCCATGGCAGCAGTGCCGCAGGCGAGCATGCGCTCGACGCAGAGTACGGTCCAGGGGCTGAGGGTGTCCCCGTGTTTATCCATATACCGGTTCCAGGCGTCATCAGTGGTGAACAGCAGTTTTGCCGGGCGCGGGATATACATGCGGCGGATTATCGCTCTGCAGTGGCACCGGTATTATAGTGCCAGTCGTCACAGTCATCGGCCCAGTTGTCGGTGTGTTTATCCCAGGGAGCGAAGGTCACCGGCAGCATGCCGGATTCTGTGGCGATAATAAACACATCGGCTGGCATGGACTCAAGGACGACATCGCCGTCGGGTGAGTCAGGCGGCTCAAAGCCGCGGATGATGCAGACGAGAGGCGGGTCGAAGTGTGTATCGAGGAAAAACTGTGGCCCCAGGTGGACACAGTGACGAATGGCATCCTGCGGAGTGTCGTAAAAAAACTCGTCGGGGTCGTCATAATCGCTCCGGGGCGGAATGGACACCAGAAAACGCTTAGGATATCCGGGTATAGCGCGTCGGGACGAGGGCGTGGGTTTACGCTTTCTGGGGGCTTTGCTACGGGCCATGTGAATGATTTCCTGAGAAATTAACATACCGCAGAGTATAAAGCTGTGAGCCGGTCATGAACACCCTCGGAACGGCAGAGCCGTGACGCTCGCCCTGTAAGGGCGCTATGTTCTTGGGATGTCCATTTTTTGCGATCGTCCGATGACCGAAATCGTCAATCTGATGGATATTACTGACCGGACCGGAGCTCCTTTTACCGCACGCAGCGCTGTCATTCAGCGCCGTAAGACTCTGGGTGAAAATGCAGTGCGGGAGCTTTTTGATATCACACAGCAGCACTGGAATCAGCAGGCTGCACATCCAAAATGGCACGGTCTGAATCTGTTTGCTGTCGACGGCGTGGTCTGGCGTACCGCCGATACGCCGGAAAACAGAGCCGTCTTCAGTAAACACAGCAGCCAGTACGGCGAAGGCGGCTATCCTCAGGTGCGAATGGTTTGTCTGATGGAGCTGAGCAGCCATCTGATCGCCGCCAGTGCATTCGACAGTGAAAAAGTCAGTGAAATGCGGCTGGCTGAACACCTGACGGAGAAAACCCCGAATAACAGTATCACCCTGTTCGATAAGGGATTTTATTCGATGGGTCTGCTTCATCACTGGCAGACAGCAGGAGAACACCGTCACTGGTTGTTGCCGTTGAAAAAACACGTACAGTATCAGGTGGTTCGCCGTTTGGGGCGTGGAGATGAACTGATATGCCTGAAAACCAGTCCACGAGCCAGGAAGCAATGGCCAGGGGTCCCGGAAGAAATGGTGGCAAGACTGCTGACCCGCAGGGTAGACGGTAAAGAGAGGCAGGTGCTGACGTCACTGACAGACCCGAATCGCTATCCGGGTAAAGATATCAGCGAGCTATATCGCCACCGCTGGGAAACAGAACTGGGCTACCGGGAAGCAAAGCAGGGTATGCTGGACAGCCGGTGGACATTACGCAGTCGCCTGCCGGAGCTGGTGAGACAGGAGCTATGGGGGGTACTGCTGGCTTATAACCTGGTGCGATATCAGATGGTGCAGATGGCGTTCCATCTGAAAGGAGATTACCTGCCTTACCAGCTGAGCTTCAGCTGAGCTTCAGTGGAGCGATAAGCGAAATAATCCGGATGCTGATAACCCTGCCCTGGGCTTCGCCGGGAAAAATGCCGGGAGAACTGAGAACCCTGTATGAACAGGCGAAATGGCTTGTGTTACCGGGTAGAAGAGAGCGAAGTTACCCGAGAGAGTTGAGGGTAAAGAGCAGGAAATATCCGGATAAAAAGGTTGCTGGTCACCTTAAGTGACCAGCATTAACCAGGGGGATTATGAACAGAACCCCTCGTTTGACTTTAACGTCACATTCCACCGCGAAATATTCCCAAACACCACGGCAGTAAAAGCGCTTTATCCTGATATTCACCGCATTTAATTAAGGTTTAACCATGCCAATCAAACAAACACGCTATGTCAGCATTGCGAGTGCGGTCATTGGCGCGTCTGCTGTACCGATGCGCAAACTGACGGGCCGCATATTTTCCCAAAACGCAAAAATTCCGTCCGGTGATGTGCTGGAATTCGCCAGTGGCCAGATTGATGAGTTTCTGGGGGCCAGCTCTCCCGAAGCGAATTTTGCCCGGCAATATTTCAGCTATACCAGCCCTGCGCCTGTCAATAAACCGAGAGAATTGCAGGTAGCACCCTACGTACCAACCGGTCGGGCACCGACGCTTTCGGGGGGCGATGCGGCCAGTCTGGATGAGTTGAAGGCGATCACTACCGGAACACTCACGGTGATTATCGGTAACATCCGTGAAGAACTCACCGAAATCGATCTTTCTACGGCCAGGTCCTACGCGGATGTTGCCTCGACCGTACAGCAAAAGCTAAATGCTGAATCTGAACCCGCTTTCGCTTCTGCCAGAGTGACCTTTATTGCTATCAGCGGCACGTTTGAACTCGGTGGCGGTGTGCCGGAGCGGGCAAACATCAACGTTGAGTCTTCCGCTCTTGCGGATGCGATGGGGTTATCTCGCGGACAAGCCCTGCCCGGCAATACCGCGCAAACCCCGCTGGAAGCTTTTATGGCGGCAGAGAAAATCTCGGATTCGTTCGGCAGCGCGACTTTTATCGACCCACTGACGCTCGAACAGGTCGTTGCCCTTGCTCAGTATGTGGCAGGTGAGAACGTGAAATACCAGCTACATCTGAATATTTCCGCAACGGATGCGGAGGCTTTTAGCGCGGCGTTGATAGGTACAGCGTCAACGGCGCTGAACCTGAAAACCGAGGATAATTATTATGCTCAGGCGTTACCAATGGCGGTTATGGCGGCAACGGACTATGACCGCACAAATGCCACCACCAACTATATGTTTCGTCAGTTTGGCGTGACGTTCCCGGCACAGGTAACCGCTGATCTGGATGCCGATAAGCTGGATAAATTACGCGTCAACTATTACGGCGAAACGGCGGTGGCGGGTTCACATATTGCGTTTTACCAGCGTGGTTTCCTGTGCGGGCCGGGTACTGCACCGCTGGACATGAGCGTTCATGCCAATGAGCAATGGTTAAAAGCATACATTGCACAGCAATGGTTTTCTTTATTGCTGGCGACGCGCGGCGTACCTGCAAACCGCGATGGTGAGGCCAGGGCAATGATGATTATTGCCGGAGCCGTGACCAAAGCGGTGAATAACGGCACCATTCTCCCCGGCAAAACGCTCTCGGATGTACAGAAACTCGCGGTGGCCGATGCGTCTGGTGACGATTTAGCGTGGCACGATATCCAGGACAAGGGCTACTGGTACAACGCGCAGATTGTTGAAAGTACCGGGCCATCTGGCTTGCCGGAATACGTGATGAAATACGTACTGATTTACGGTAAAGGCGACTGGGTACGTAAGGTCGAAGGCTCGCACAACCTGGTATAAGGACTAAATGATGAATGATGTATCTGCAACCGGCCTCAGCCTGTTGGTTCAGGCCAGTACAACCTTTCCGGCAGGGATACTGGTAACGGCTTTCGCCGATGATGCTGACCCGTTCGATCTGCCAGCTGTCGATATCGCCCAGACCGGTATGGATATCAACGGCAATCTGGTGTCCTGGTCAACACCAACCCCGCAGACGGTGACGATAAACGTGCTACCGGGGAGTGAAGAAGATCAGAATCTGGCGATCCTGCTGGAAGCCAACACGGCCAAACGTGGCCGCAGACACGCCGGAGATATTATTACGCTGGTGGCGTCCTACGGTGACGGCGCGACCACCACCGCGCGAAACGGGAAGATTACCAACGGCAGTCGCGGTAACTCCGCTGCCAGCGGTGGGCGTCTTAAATCAAAGGCTTATACCTTTGTGTTCCAGGACTTTGACAGTACACGCGTTCGTTAACCATCAGGCGGGAATATCCCGCCTTTTTACGATGATGCATTAGTTGAAAAGGGGTAGTTAATGAAAGTGCAGATTATTTCTGATGAAGGTGACGTACTGTTTGTATCACCTTCAACGAGGTTTGATTATCAGGCTGAAAATGAAGAGCTATATAAAGCGGTGTTATCCGAAGTGTTATGGGGTTTGTTTACACCTCAGTATCGGCCTATGGTGTTTACCGGGGAGGTCAGACAAAGTCGAGAATACTAACTACTTTCCCGATTTCAACTGGTAGGGGTAGCAGGGCTTCAATTGCTGGCAATGCCCTTTCGCCAGTAACGGGAGCGTGTTGAGTAATTGCCGGGTACCAGTATCCGTTGGTGTTGAATATTTTCTGCTCAAAACTATCGGTAACGAAATCCAGCCATTTCATATCGCAAATAAAGAAATCATCGGCAAATACTTCATATATTTTTACCGGGTTAACCGGACGTGGAGTGATAAATTTTGCAAAGGATTCTGCTTCAGCAATACTATTTGCCCCGAACAGGCATGAAAATCGGCTTGGTCTTGTAGGAAACTGCTTTTGTCGAATATCTTCACATAGCATTTCTCTTTGAACTTCAGGGTGTAGCACGATGTTTGGATCATTACTATTTATTCGTTGCATATAGTTTTCCCCAAACAGGGAAAGCCCGTTAAACGATATAAGTGTTGATAAAGGTGACAGGGAATCACTTCTGTCAGCATGATAAAAGGTGAACTTTCTTTTGGTCATCCCTAATCCTTGAATATGGTGTGCCATTTTTGGCGATTTGACGATACCAGATGAGGAAGTGCGCAGCCAGACGCTATCTGGTAACTAACTCAAGGCTGCGCTTCGGTGCGGCCTTTTTTATTGGAGTCACTATGTTGATAAAGCCGAAAGATATCGAAATTAAAGATGTTGATGGTGAGGTGCACACCTTTGTGATCAGCCGACTACCCGCCACGCTGGGGCGTGAAATCCTGGCAAAATATCCGCTGTCGAACGCACCCAAAATTGGCGACTACGAAATCAGTAAAGAAGCCATGCTGAAAATGATGGCGCACGTCGCCGTGGAGCGTGATGGCGCTGAAATTTATCTGAAAACCCAGACGCTGATTGATAACCATGTACCGGACGGTGAAGCGCTGATCCGCCTTGAACTGGAAATGCTGAGGTACAACACCAGTTTTTTCGGCAACGTCGGGAGCAAAGGTTTCCTGCCTTACCTGCTGGGCAAAATCAGCGATTCACTCCCGTCGATTATAAAAACGCTGATGGATTCTTTGCAGTCATCATCTCAGAAAAACTCGCCAGCTTCACAGAACTCAAAACATCAATAGACCTGGAAGAGGCGATGGACTTGTGGGAAATCGCTGTGACCAACCGCTATAACGAGGCGCTTGCCGCCGCAGGAAACCGATAATGTCTCTGTTAGATACCTTTGTGCAGGTGTTTGAATTCGACACCCGGCAGGCCGACGCGGCGTTTGAAAATGTTCAGCGCTCTACCGACGATATTATTGATGGTATGAAACAAGCGCAGCATGAGGCCGATAAAGCGGCAAAAAGCGTCAGTGATTTTGCCAGCGGAACGGAAACCAGTGTTGCTTCGTTAGCTCAAAAAACGCTTGGAATACTTGGCTTATTTTTGGGGGTGTCTTCTATCTTCAGTGAGTCTGTTTCACGTGCGGAAGAAGTGGAGGCGCTTGATAAGCTGGGTAAGAAGATCAATGTGGCGACGGCGGATGTGGATGCTTTTGCGGGTTCAGTTGCCGAAATTGGCGGAGCGAGGGAAAGTGCCCAGGCTGATTTGTCGGCAATGGCAAAAGCCTTCGGCGGCACAACGGACTCGATGGAAAAAATCCTCGCTACAGCAGATAAAGTGAAGGGGATGAGCTTTGACAAAGCCAAAGCGCACCTTGCAAACCTTGGGGTGACGGACGACAAAACGATTGAGTTGATGATGAAAGGCCGTCATGAGATGGAGCGCATGATGGGCCTGCAAAAAGAATACTCTGGCATTACCAAAGAGAGTATCGAACAGTCCCGGCGTTTTAACCAGGCCATGCAGGGGTTCAGGCAATCATCCGGCCTGTTAAAAAACAGCTTCCTCGAAATGGTGTTGCCTTACCTGACTAAGGGTATGGAATGGCTGAGTAAATTTGTTGGTTTTTGCCGGGAAAATAAGAACCTGATCATCGGTTTTTTCCTCGCGGTCGGTGTGGCGGTCGCAGCGTACTACGTTCCTCCGATGCTTGCCGCTGCTGCTGCCACGCTGGCGGCAACCTGGCCAATACTCGCTATTATCGCCATCATTGCGGCGCTTGCCGCAGCGTTCGCCGCAGCGTTCGCACTGGTTTACGACGACATCATGAATTTTATCGACGGCAATGATTCGATGATCGGGCGAATTCTTGATGCTTATCCTGAACTTAAACAGGTCATTATGACGCTGTGGGAGGCATTCAATACCCTGTTTGAGTACCTGAAAATCGCCGCTAAATTCGTTGCTGATGTGGTGGTGGATGCTTACAACACAATGAATAACGCTCTGAACCAGTTTATTGGCTGGTTGCTGGACTCAATAAAAAGTCTGGTTAAATGGGGGGCACAGTTCGGGGGCGTCTTCGATAACGTGGCGGATGCCGTTGTCGGCATATTTACCTGGATGTGGGAGCAGGTGCAGAAGGTGATTGGCTGGATAAGCGGCGGTCTGGATACAATCCAGAAAGGCTGGTCAAAAGTGAAGGGCTGGTTTGGTGCTGAGGATGAAAAAGAACTCACCGTAGAGCGCAAAATCAGCGCTGAGGGGGAGGTGACACACCGTATTCCCGAAGCTGAACGCCCCTCGCCACAGCAGGATACACAGAATATGGTCGAGCAGGGAAAAGCCCAGATTGCGGCGGCGAATAATCACCCCCTCAACCCCGTGACCAGCCAGGCGATCAGCAATCGTTCCAGCGTGAAGAATGAAACCACCCTGAATATTGGGGAAGTGAAGGTTGAAACCAAAGCAACCGATGCTAAAGGCATGGCGGCGGGTACGAAAGACGCATTGCAGGAGCAGTTGCAGGATCTGGGGCAGCAAACGCAAACGGGGCTGGCAATATGATCACTGACGTAAAAATCTTCGATACCGACAGTTTTACCACGCTGTTTGAAACCGCCAGCCCGATAAAAATCAATGTCCGCGACGAGCACAAAGCCACCACTTTTCAGGTCGAGTCAGGGGAAACCCGTAGCGATCATGTTGTTGTGCAGGCCGTGGAAATTGGCATGGATCTGATTTTATCCGGTGAGCTTAAAAATGCTTTTGGTCTGATGCAGCAAGCATGGGAACAGAACAAGCTGGTAGGTATCCAGACCAGAGTCAAAACCTACCAGCCCATGCTGCTGGTCAATTTCTACCACGATGAGACTGCTGAGATGGCCGATGCCATCCAGTTATCTCTGCGATTCACTGAATGGCGCAGCGTGACACCTGAATACGGTGATTTGCCACCCAAAAAAGTTCAGAAGCCATCGCAGTCCAGTACCGTTAAAAGGGGCGGCGCACAGACAAAATCGGTATCAGAAGAACGGAAGAAATCGGTTCTGGTCAGGGTATTGGGAGGATAAATACGATGCGTGAAATACCGTTAAACCCGGTGCCGAACCAGCGCCTGCAAATTACCATTGACGATAACCGCTGGGATCTGACGATCAAAGTCGCGCGAAATATGATGGTGTGTGATATTCGCCGCAATGATGAGGTTGTCATGCTGGCGACCAGGGCAACAACAGATGCGCCCTTAATACCTTATTACTATCTGGCCTCAGCCGGTAATTTTGCGTTTATCACTGAACGCGATGCTCTGCCCTGGTATGAGGAGTTTGGCAAAACGCAAAGCCTGGTATTCTGGGGGCCGGATGATTGATTTAAGGCGGATCAGGGTGGGGGTAGAAGTCAGCGGGCGTATACAGTGGTATGAGGGGCTGCGGGTGAAAGCCAGCGGCACCAAATATGCTAATCCGTTGCAGAATGAATGCACGGTCAGTATTGATGGCCTGAATGCGACCACCCGCAATATGCTGTTGACGGAAACCAGCCCTTATAACAAAAGCAAACAACCCTCCCGGCTCATACTGGAAGCCGGGCGGGTGAGTACCGGCGTATTTCGCCTTTTCGTGGGGGATATTGTCAGCGCTGAACCTTCCAGCCCGCCTGACGTGACGTTAACGCTGAAAGCAAAAACGGGTAACGGCAGCGCGCGGGATATCGTGGCAACGTCCTCCGGCGCGATGAGTAAGCTGAGTGAAATATCCGCAGGGGTTGCGCGGGACTGTGGTGTACGTCTCGACTTTCAGGCCACGGATAAAAATATTGCTAACTGGTATTTTTGCGGCTCAAAGCTGAAACAGGTCGAGCGGTTGCAGGATGGCGGCGGCGTTAAAGCCTTTATCGATGATGATGTTCTGTATGTGAAGGACGAAGCCGGGGCAGTCAAAGGGCGAATCAAAATCGTCAACCAGAATACCGGTATGGTCGGGCTACCCAAAGCCACCGAAAAAGGTCTTGATGTTACCTGGCTTATCGACGGTGAATCCAGCCTGGGCGGTACGTTACGGCTGGAGAGTAAATTTAACCCTTCTTTAGATGGTGATTACATCATCGAGCAGCTTAAGTTCGATGTCGCCTCACACGACGATCCCTTCTTTTATCAGGCCACCTGTAAACGGGCTTAACCAATGAATAAACCGAATACCGATATTGCCAGTGAATCCAGTCTGGCAGGGCAGCTTATGGGCGCTTTTCGTAACCTGATGATGAACACCGACGATATGTTACCCGCAACGGTGGTCAGTTATGACGATGCCACTAATCGCGCGGTGATTAAACCGCTGGTGATGATGGTGTCAACCGAAGGACAGAGAATCCCCCGTGCTCCGGTTCATAATATTCCTGTTTTCCGCTTTGGCGGCGGCGGATTCTTTATCCGGGTACCGCTAAAACCGGGAGATTTTGGCTGGCTGAAAGCCAATGATCGCGATATCAGTCTGATTTTTCAGCGCGGCGGTCTGGAGGATGAGCCTAATACCCACCGGCTGAAATCATTCAGTGATGCGATGTTTTTTCCAGACAGTGTTAAAGGCTGGATGGTGGATGGCAAAAATATTGATGCGCTGGTGATCCAGTCGCTGGATGGCAGCGTGTGTCTGGCGTTGCATAACGATAAGTGCGTACTGGATACGCCAGTGTTTGAAGTTAACGCCGCTGAGAGCATTTTTAACGGTAACGTGACGGTGAACGGCAACCACCAGACTAACGGCAACAGTGAGTCAAACGGCGGATTGATGCGGCATAACGGTAAAAATATTGGTGCTGATCACCAGCATGGCGGTGTTCAGCGAGGTAGTGACAACACAGGAAACCCATTATGACCCTGACTATACGAAATATCACGGAACTGGACGATGTGATTAGCACTCTCTCCATCGATGGCTATTCAGATTCGGATATAAAGGAACTGACAAAATATCTTAATGACGACCCGGATACGGTAACTGACATTGATTTTCTCATTAGCAGTAAACGGCTGGAGGTGATTCAGTGTTTGAGCCGGGATTGGATAGTCAGAAAGCTAAAGCGCCTTGCTGAGGGTGATGATGGTATGGCAGCCGTCAATGCGCTTAAAGTTTTATCTGAAATATCAGAAAGACGGTAACAAAAATACCAGGATAAATAAAATGGCACTCAGTGTTTTAGTCAATGATGCTCACGATCTCTTAACTGGCGGAGCTTCGAAATGATGACGTTTGATGTTAATGAAGGTAATGATATTTACCTCGGAAACGATGGCAATCTGGCTTTGGTTCGTGGTGAAGCGGCGGTGAAAAATTGCTGCATGCACTATGCCAGAGCGTTACGGGGTGAAATGTTGCACAAGACGGACAAGGGAATACCGTACTGGAAAACCACCTTTGGCCGCGATGCTGATTTACCGATGTTTGAGGCAGCGTTCCGCGAGCGTATGCGGGAAATTTCACAGGTTCTGGCAGTCGATTTCTTTTCTGCCTCGATTGAAAACAACGAGCTTCATTACACCGCCGTGATCAGCACCCTCTACGGGAGGATAACGCTTAATGTCTGATTATCAGTTTATAGCAAGCACAGGAGTGATTATCCCTGATACCTCCACTTTGCGGGAGCAGGTAGAAAATGAGTTTCGGGATGTCTTTGGTCAGGAAATTGACCTGTCGTCTGAAACCCCGCAGGGCGCACTGGTCACAATGGAAGTGGAAAATCGGGACGCTATCGCCCGCAATAACGCAGAACTGGCGAACCAGATAAACCCGGACATAGCCGGGGGGATCTTCCTCGATGCTATCTGGGCGCTGATGGGCGGGCAGCGGCTGTCCGCAACGCATTCTTTTTTGACGAATGTTCAGTTTGCAGGCGTACCACAGACTCTGATACCGAAAGGCTCTCTGGCCGAAACGCAGGCAGGGGATGCGTTTGAAACGACCAGCGTACTGATTATCGGGAGCGATGGGGTAACAAAAGGCGATATGCGCTCGCTTGAATCCGGGCCGGTAGGCTGTGGGGCAGGTAAACTTGTCCGGGTGGCAAGTTCAGTTCTTGGCTGGGAAACAGTAAACAATCCGGCTGATGCGGTGCTGGGGAGGGTAGCGGAATCCGACATACGTACCCGGCGTCGTCGCAGAAATACGCTTGCCAAAAACACGGTGAGTGTCGGAGAGGCGATCATCTCGGCGTTGTACGATATCGAGGGTGTGGAATCCCTGTCGTATCGTGAAAACTATACGGATGCGGATCAGGTCATTGATGGCGTTCCGCTGGTCAAGCACAGCATCTATGTCTGTGTTGATGGCGGGCCGCGTGAGGAAATCGCTGTTGCCCTGTTACGTACTAAAACAGTGGGTGCCGCGTACAACGGCAGTGAAACGGTTGAGGTGACAGAGCCGTCCAGCGGTCAGGTGTATAACGTCAAATTTGACAGGCCAAAGGAAATTACCGTTTTTTGTCGGGTGACGGTGCGCAAAAGTCCCTTTGATGCGCAGACCCTGATCCCCGATGCGGTTGAAAAATGGGTAGCCGGTGAAACCGATACAGATGATGGTCTGGCGGTCGGGCGTGACGTTTCGCCGTTTGAAATTGCGGCGGCGGTCAATACGGCTGAACCGCGATTGTTTGTGCTGAAGGTCGAGTTATCAACCGATGGGGTGACCTGGTCAACAGACGGGATCCCCGTGCAGATAAACGCCGTTGCCAGACTCCGGCGCAACGCCGTGCAGGTGGTTATCGTATGACAATACAGTCCCTTGATTTTCATTCCGACATGCTGAAAGCCATTCTGTGGCAGTATGAAAATTCGGATAATATTAAAGCACTGGCACACTATAAATCTGCGTATTTCAACCGTGCAACGGTGGAATTCTGGCGTAACTGGTATCGCGATGTATTTAATATCGATACCGCGAATGATTTTGGTCTGGCGGTATGGGGGCGCATTCTGGATGTACCGCTGGGAATTGATGTTCCACCCAGCGACAAAAATAAAATCGGTTATGGTTTCGGCGCTAATAAGCGCAATTTTAAATCCAATTTCAGGCGCAACGCCGATTACACGCTGACTCTGACCACAGCGCAAAAGCGCCTGCTGGTGAGAATGCGCTATTTCACCCTGACGGAAAGCCCGACGATTACCAATATTAACGCCTTTCTTCAGCGCTTTTTCAGCGATGAGAACGGCAAAGTATTTGTCCTCGATCCCCCCGATATGTCTTACATCTGGTATGTGTTTAATTTTAACCCGGATGAAAGATTGCGCCTGCTGCTTGATAACTTTGATCTGCTACCCCGACCTTCGGGAGTGGGGGCTAAATACCGTATTGTCACCCGCCAGGCATTCGGCTTTGGCGAAAACCGTAAAAACTTCACCAATAACTTCGGAAATTAAACCATGACTAAAGTGTTTAAAACGCCCTTCGCTGCGCAGGGTGACAGGACTGGTGTACCTGTAGAAACGCAGGCTGACGGCTCGGTGTCTTACACTCAGGGCTACGGCTATGACTATGAGCGTGATCAGACGACAGATCCGGCTGCGAAGGATATCGAACGTGAGAAGATGAATGCGCTTTTCCACGGTGTTACCGAGGCTACTGGCGAAATGCAGCAATTCGGTACTGCTGTTTGGTCTGAGGACGGCAAACCCTATGCGATACGCTCGCAGGTTTACTACAGTGAAAGAACGTGGCAATCCAGAATAAAAAATAACAATGAAGAACCCGGCAAAGGTAGCGGCTGGATAGAGTTAAAAGCAGATATCAACCCCGTTGATATGCTGTATCCGGTCGGGATTGTAACGTGGTTTGCACAGAATAAAGATCCTAACGCGCTTTTTCCCGGCACTACATGGAAATATATTGGGGAGAACCGCACAATTCGTCTGGCCAGTGCTAACGGTAGTGACGTTATGACAACTGGAGGTTCCGACTCGGTCACGCTGGCAGTAGGGAATATCCCCGCACACGGCCATACGTTTTCGGCTAATACCAGTGCGTTTGATTACGGTAATAGAGAAACGACAGGATTTGACTACGGTTGGAAGCAAACTGACGTACAGGGTGATCACGCGCACACGTATTCAAGGACTATTAACGGCCAACCGCGAAATTTCTACATGAATTCCAATGGCAATAACGGGACTTATACCCAGGCGTCAACCTCAACTGCGGGTGCTCACGCCCATAATGTTTATATTGGGGCACACAGTCATGTTGTTGGAATTGGTGCTCACTCGCATTCTGTTTCGGGGACTACAGCAAATACAGGTTCTGGTGCAGCTTTTTCTGTAGCTAACTCATTTATTAAACTGATGGCCTGGTATCGCAGCGCATGAGGTAAACTGGCTCATACAGAGTCGGTTTTTTTTGCTTGATCGGGGGCGCATGTTTTATTATCGAAGACCTATCAGCCCAACAGCTTAGATTTTTGTGTATTAAACTCGCCCTCGGTCAAAAATCCTTTTTCTTTAAGTTCACCCAACCTTTCAAGTTGTGTTAATAGATCAGGTGTTGCACCTGAATCTCTTTCTCCAGAATTTAAAGGCGATAGATTTTTTTTCGTATTTAGAACTATGTCCATTGTTGGTTTGACAGAGTCTTTTTGTAGCTTGCCTATCCTCTAAGCTGTGTGGGGAGTATTTATGACAATTTCTCCGCCTGACAGCCCGGAAGAAGAGTCAATTGAAGTGATATTTTCATAATTTAATGACAAAATATCTATTTTTTTGTACAGAAATCCGGGTTTTTTATGTATTAAAATTAGTCGAAAATTAGTGGGGATAATAAGCCAGATATTTTTTTTAACTAAACCGCCGTTAACGCAAAGAGGGTGTTCGTTATCGGATAAATATTCTGGTAATTTTGAGAAAATATCAAAAACACCCAATGTTGGTTTATATTTTGTAGTGTTTGATAGTCTTTCCATTTCACTTCTCAACTGCTTCTTATCACATTTTTTGTACTCTACCATTCAAGTGCTCCTTTTACGCCCAAGGTAGGCCAACGTAGTTATGGAAAAGCCTCCTGCGAGGCTTAACGTTTTTCTCGTCCAATCACTTTATCAGCTGCCACGCGGGACAGGAAGCCGGAACGGCTGGTTATGTTAAGCGTGCATCAAAGCCATAAGATCATCTTTATGCACTACAAGGTAGTCCGCACGTTTCGCCAGATCAAAAAATTCTGCCATTGTCGCCACATGCTGATCTTCGCGCAAAACCTGTGACAAAGTGATGTTACCATTTTTCAGTGTAAGTAAAAGGCGTTCATTGGCAACAGGAGGCATTTCTTTGCCGATAAACTCACCATCAAGCACCAGACGATGAACATACTCAACTGCCTGTGGTAGTTGTGACGCCTCTAACTCATCAATATGGTTAACATTGAAACGCTGGTGAATCAGGCTGTACGCTTCGGGGTACATCAGGCTTTTCTTTCCAACGAGCATATTGATTGCATCGCGTAGCGAAGTTCTCTCGTCAGTGCTGGTGGATTTGCGTTTTACTTCGCCTGTAGCCCAGTATTCGTACAGAACATCATCGCACTCAGTCTGGTACTGGATCACGCGATCCCGGATTTCAGGTCTGACTTTGTTGGGGCTGATAGTGTTCAGCCAGGCTGAAAGTTTACGTAGAGCGAGACAGACCATTCGCTGCTCGCCGCCAGCGGAAGGTATTGTGATTTCCGCAATACCTTTGCTAAAGCGTTGTTTTAGTTTTGTGAACTGTGAAGCCCAATCCATACCCATGCCATTAATGATTGGCTTCATTGGTGTGTAGGGTTCGTTATTATAATTTACTACATATAGCTCGGTACCATGAAAAGGTACTGTGATGGTTTTCATTTAGCACCTCTCATCACGATTCTGGTGACGAGGGATGACTTGGCCTGTGAAATTGCAGGGCAGGAGGCAGCTATGCGCATGGCTTCGCGTTCCAACACTTCGACCAGCCTGAATTTATCGGCGCAAGGGGATTTTTTGAGCAGTATCTTTAGCAGAGTGACATAGTAATCATGAGGCAAGTTTGTCATAAAAACTCCGTGAATTTTCTTTCTAGGGAAAACCATCAGTTAGATGGTGTCAGGAGGCTAGAAACGGCTTCACGAAACCGCGGACTTATTTCCCTTTCGGGTCTTGTATTCGTCGCCCTCCCGACATTGATCGGGGCGTGGCCGACAATACGGCGTCCACTTTATAACAGGCATAAAAAATCCAACACTAACGGGGTTGGTTATGGCCGCGTGAAAAGAGGTTTCTAGGCCTCGTGTTGCGAAATCTAGCCGTTTCCTGTTTCGATGTCAACAGGAAGCAGTATCCAGGCTGATCGGTTTATGTAACTGCGTCAGACGCGAAACATCAACAGACTGTTCGGCCCTGTACAGGCTGTATGAATCCTGTAGCCGCATCCATACCTCTGGAGAGCTACCGATAACATTTGACAGGCGCACGGCCATCTCTGGCGATACAGACGTTTGCTCCGACACCAGTCTTTGTAGCGTAGACGGTGCCACATCCAGCGCGCGCGCCATTTCCCTGATACCCACGCTCAATTCTTCCATAGCATCAGCAATAACGGCCCCAGGGTGGGGTGGGTTAAACATTTTCATTAATGATAATCCTCATAATTGACGATATGTGCATCGCCATCGTGAAATTCGAATGTTATGCGCCAGTTGCCGTTAACGGTGATGGACCAGATGCCGTCACGATCACCCTTAAGTGGGTGCAGTCTGTACCCCGGTAAATCAAGGTCGCTGACTTTATCAGCCTGATTTAACACTGCCAGTTGTACTTTAAGTTTCTTGGTGTGCTGCGGCATGATGCCTGCTGTTGAATCAGTTTCAAAAAACAGCCTCAGTCCTTTGTGCTTGAACGACTTAATCATTAACTGGCCCCTGTATTCTATGAGGGAATTATAACTGCATGTTGCATGATGTGCAACACTTTTTGATGCCAGGTTTTCCTGGGGCATTTTTGGGGCAGTAGTGAGATTAATTCAGCTTAATAATAGGAAAATGAGGTTTTGCAGTATCTGTCAGATTTAGTCTGGGAGTCGCTTGTAGCAAGGCTTCTAATGGATGGACTGAAAAAACTGCTGCATCATTGGAGTGTGTTGAAGCCATGAGGCTGTTTTGGTTCGAGAGAAAAAGTAATGATGCCCGGTCATCTGTTTTTTTGTTGACTGATTGCTTTGATGCTGAGTTATTCGTTCTGCAAAACTCAACTGAAATCACTATGAACAAAGGTGTGTTAAGCACAATTCACTTGATATTACAAAATGCCGCAATGTGTTTTTATCTTTTTAAATCAGCTTGTTAAGTCTTTAGTGGCATATACTGCTGCGTCATATGGGGTGGACGGAAGCGGCTGGCCTGATTGTTAAGGGAATGGAAGGAGGATTGCCGCCAAAACCTTGACCTACGGTTTTGAACGTCTGGCCACGAATTCCTTTCCACATTTAAGTACCGAAACAATAATCCTGTTTAGCAGGAGGGGGCAATATCACACATTAAAAGACAGGGGTTTTACCCTCATTTCACCCTGGTTTTACCATGTTAAATTTTTGTGAAATAAAAAAGCAGCCGTAAATGGCTGCTTTCTATGGGATTTTTTGGTCGGCACGAGAGGATTTGAACCTCCGACCCCTGACACCCCATGTTTGCAGTCTGAAATGGCTGAAACCCGCGTCAGTACTGGCTTTGACGGCTATTTTATGTGAAAACAAAAGCTTCAATTTATGCATTTTTTGCACTATATGGATCAGTATGTTAGAGGGCGTTTTACCCTAACCAAATTTAATTTCGGCGTGTGGTACGGCAACCCAATCTAAGTGATTTTCAGTGTAAATCCGGGTTGATTTTTCATCACTGTGAGCCATCCGGCTACCGGGGCTAATTCCCTGAACATTGAATAAATGAGCAGCGAGTGCTCTGATTTCGTGAAATGTCGGTCTGGCGTCTGGCTCCAGCTCGTCGCAAATTCCTATACGGTCCCTCACCTCAGAAAACGCCCGACTTATGTATGTGGAAACGCATTGCGTCGGATGGCTAACTTTCTTACTGATCGGATTGCTGTTTTTTTCAGGTAAACGGTGAACAACAAATGGACTGGCAATGTTATCCCTGCTTTCGTCAATTATTTTTTTTAATTCGTGACCGATAGGGATGGCAACATGGGACGCTTCTTTTTTATGTGTCTTCTGCCTGTGAATATACAATGTGCCGTGTATATCCCCCCTGGGTGTATCAAACCACATGCATCCACAGATATTTGAGTCAGGTTTTGCTATTGAATACCGTATGCGTGATACTTCAAGCACAGCCTGCGTAGTTTGAAGTGCAAGTGCCATTGCCGTTTTTAGAAATGGTTCGGCAGCATTGTAAATCGCTGTATACATATGAGGTTTAAGTCGTTGCCTTTTTTTATCATCTATTTTTCGCATTTTTTTTCTCGCCGCTGGATTATCGAACATTAAAGATTCATCGACGGCGTAGCTAAATATTTTTTTCAGGAAACTTATTTTCCGGTTCTGAACGTTCGCTGATGCATCATTGTGATATGTTTTGATGTAATGGTTTATATGTTCAAGCTCAATATCACATGAGGCCATACTAAAGTAACTTTTTACTCTTTCTATATCGTTCATCCATATCTTAATAGTTTCTTCTGACGGTTTTTCATCAGTTATTGCACGAGCAACCAGTCGATCAGCATGGCTGGAGAATGGTTCGGCTTCTCCATGTATACCGCCAGATTCTTTTATCAGCCCAGATAGTGATACAGCGCTTTCCGGGCGCATTTGATTGTTGTACTCTCTTGCAATGGCAATTGCTCGGGCACGATCAGCACCCAAGTGTTTTCTTTTACCTGATATCAGTGTGATCCTATACTGTCCGTGGGACACATCATAATAAAGATAATCCGGCAGGTGCCTGTTTTCTCTTTTTCTCGGGCGCGACGCCATTTGTTTTATGCCTCATTAATCAATCTCATTACCTCGTGAGATACATCACTATCCACGCCCCATCGTTCTGACGAGTCAACCCATACAGCGCCGTCTACGATCCGTCCCTTTAATTTTCCTATGCATACCCATCGTTTAATCGTTCGGTTATCTGGCTCAGATCCCGCCTCAAACTCGCGGCTCCTCCACAGACTTGCTTTCATTAATTTCCCCATAATGCCTCCAACAGCAGGCGGTCAGAATGATAGACACCTGGCCGGATTAAAACTGATTACTAAAAATCACTTACGGTCAGCTTTCAGCATGACAACTGAAACGCCGGTACCGTCAAACTCGTTATCAATTAATCCAGACCAGCTACATGACCAGCCGGGCAAAATATCTTTTTTCCGCATACTTCCGGGCAGGATGGCCACAAGACGGCCGCCGGGTTTAACCAGGCTGGCAGCAGATTCCACATGCGCTTTGGCCCGTCCTTCGCTGAACGGTGGGTTCATTACCACTTTGTCAAAGCGACTGCTGGTGGCTTCGGCCCACTGGATGAAATCAGCCTGTTCGACGGCGTAACCTTTCGCCTCCAGTACCCGACAGTGCAGCGCTGATATTTCTACACATTGGGTCTGGTCTGCCGGCATCAGTACGGCAAGGTTCCCGGTGCCGGCACTCGGCTCCAGACATCTATCACTGGGTTGAATATCAGCTTCGGATACGGCCCACTCAGCCAGCGATTCAGGGGTAGGGTAAAACTGGTGCGACTGATGATCCGGAATACACCCGGACGCGATAATTTCACCCAGCACCCGGGCGGGGTCATAGTCGAACTCCCAGATGTTGATATTTTTATTTGGACCCGCTTTAATCAGCACGCCGCCGATGGTTTCCAGTATTTTCCCCGCCTGGCCCCGGATCGCTTTGTCTTCGTCGCGCCAGTCAAATCGGCGGTTGTACGGATTTGTAGTCAGGGGCTGTGTCGGCTCATCCCAGCGGTTGCGGTGAATCGGGGTGTGCCGCTCTGCCTTTAATCCCGCCAGCACTTCCAGAACGGCGAAGGGGAGTGGCTTGCTCATCAGCACGAAATCTTTCAGCTTTCTCTTTGGCTTCTGGCGGAATTGTGGAGGGATTGCCAGCGGGTACAGGTGTGCCAGAATGCAGTTGAGCCGCCAGGCCATATCCGGGTGGACTTCGAGGTGTGCTGTACCTTTCAGATAAGCCCGGACACGCAATGCTCCACCGTCCAGCACCAACCATTCACCGTGGCGACAGCGGGCTTCCTGTAATGCGTCGTCGGTTACACGCCAGCGGGGTTCATCGCGGCCCATAAATTTAGCTGTATTAGTCGCGACTTGATCTGACACTGGACCTTGAAAGGTTGAGAGTTACCGGTTTTGATATGGGTGTCTAATCCTTAAACAAAACGCGAGGTAACTCTCATGATTCATACTAACAATCCCATCATCAAACACAAAGCCGGCCTGCTCAATCTCGCCGAAGAACTCGGTAACGTATCAAAAGCCTGCAAGATCATGGGCGTGTCACGCGACACGTTTTACCGTTATCAGGAACTGGCTGCTGAAGGCGGCATCGATGCGCTGATTAACCAGAACCGCCGCGTCCCCAACCTGAAGAACCGCGCCGACGAAGCCACTGAACGCGCTGTTGTTGAATATGCCGTTGAGTTCCCGGCCCACGGGCAACACCGGACCAGTAATGAGCTGCGTAAAAAAGGCGTGTTTATCTCCGGTAGCGGCGTGCGCTCCATCTGGCAACGGCACGACCTGGAGAACTTCCGTAAACGCCTGAAGGCACTTGAGGAAAAGGTCGCCAGAGAAGGCATCGTGCTTACCGACGCTCAAATCGCAGCGCTGGAGAAGAAGGCCCACGATGACGAGGCCAGCGGAGAAATCGAAACTGCTCACCCGGGTTATCTCGGGTCGCAGGACACCTTCTACGTGGGCAATCTGAAAGGTGTGGGTCGTATCTACCAGCAGACGTTCGTGGATACGTACTCGAAAGTGGCACACTGCAAGCTGTATACGAGTAAAACGCCGATCACCGCCGCAGACCTGCTCAATGATCGCGTACTGCCGTTCTACGAGGCTCAGGGACTGCCGATGCTGAGGATCCTGACCGACAGGGGAACGGAGTACTGTGGTAAGGTGGAGCAGCATGATTACCAGCTGTATCTGGCCATCAACGATATCGACCATACAAAAACGAAGGCGATGTCTCCGCAGACGAACGGCATCTGCGAGCGCTTCCATAAAACTATTTTGCAGGATTTTTATCAGGTTACGTTCCGTAAGAAGTTATACGAAGACCTGGAGAGCCTGCAAACGGATCTGGACAACGGGTTGTGGCATTACAATAATGAGCGAACTCATCAGGGAAAAATGTGCTGCGGGCGTACGCCAATGGCCACGTTACTTGATGGTAAACGAGTCTGGGCAGAAAAAAATCTGAACCAGATGTAATCTGACAGACACCTGTATAAATAACCGGTAACTGTCAGATCAGGTCTGAGCTAGTACAATTTAGCAATCACCTGCCGTAGATCCTGGATATAGCCGCTCATATTGTGATTTGTCATGCCGTAATCGGTGAACACCCGGGCAAGGATCATGCGCTTGCCGAAGCCTTCCGGTCGGTTGGTAACGTGGTCGCCGGAAAGCGCGCGGAAAATACCATCCACACGCTCGGAGAAGAATTTCTGGCGTGAGTTAAGCAGTTCCATGATTGTTGGTCGCACGGTCTCTTCTTCGAAGCCGGGTGTTTTCATTTCCCTGATCTGCTCGTTCCACTCGGTACGCCGGTTGTTCGGCATGTACTCGTATACGTCGGTCATATTCAGTGCTTTTTGCCAGAATGTTGCATTCAGACTGGCGATAGCGCCTTCGAGTTTAAATAGATTACTGACGCCGCCGAAATAATGCCGCCGATCATGGTCCTGATTTCCCTCCAGAAAATGGTGAACCGATACATGGTGCGAGTTAATTAACCCGGACATCATTTCTATATTGGCCCGGAGTTGCTTGTACTGGCCGATAAGAGAGTCAACCATGTCGGAAGATGCAGGGGCGAGACCCTGTAAATAATTCTGTGTATCTGCCACCGTATTAAAGGTGATCGCTCAGGCGGTCACCAAACTCGATAATAAAGCGACTCATTGCCAGCCGCCAGTTCTGGATCGGCATACTCCATTTTTTCGAGGCCGACTGGATTGCCAGATATATCACCTTGCGCACTGAGTCATCTGTCGGGAACACTTTGCGTTTCTTTATCGCTGCCCGGATAACGCTGTTCAGCGACTCGATGGCATTCGTGGTGTAGATAGCCTTACGTATATCTGGTGGATAACCAAAGAACGTATTGAGATTTTCCCAGTGTGCACGCCAGCTTTTGCTGATTTGCGGATATTTGTCGTCCCAGACATCAGCGAACTTATCCAGGGCCATCAGCGCTGCTGCTTCTGTCGGAGCCTGATAAACCGCTTTCAGACCGCCAGTAACGGCTTTATAGTCCTTCCATGACACGTATTTCAGGCTGTTGCGTACCATGTGAATAATGCACAACTGGATATGCGTCTGCGGGTACACGCTGTTTATCGCATCCGGAAAGCCCTTAAGGCCATCCACGCAGGCAATCAGGATATCCTGGAGACCTCGATTCTTCAGCTCAGTCAGCACGCTGAGCCAGAACTTCGCACCTTCATTTTCTGCGAGCCACATGCCCAGTAATTCTTTCTGGCCTTCGGTGTTAATACCCAGAGCAAGGAATACGGCTTTGTTAATTACAGTGCCACTGTGGCGAACTTTTACGACAATACAGTCAAGATAAACAATGGGATACAGAGCATCCAGCGGACGGTTTTGCCACTCAGATACCTGCTCTTTCACCGCATCAGTGACTTTCGATATCAGCGTGGGTGAGACGTCCGCATCGTACATTTCTTTGAAGGTGGCGACAATCTCCCGGGTGGTCATGCCTTTTGCATACAACGACAGGATCTGACTGTCCATCTGCGTAATACGTGTCTGATTTTTCTTAATAAGCTGAGGTTCGAAGGTGCTTTCACGATCACGTGGTGTACTGATTTCAATCTCACCATCGTCGCACAACAACGTTTTTGACGAATAACCATTGCGGGTATTTGAGCCTGTTTTGGGTGCGTTCTTTTCGTGTCCGATGTGGTCAGTCAGCTCAGCATTGAGCGCAGTTTCAACTGTAAGCTTCGTCAGCATGCGGGAAAACTGGTTGAGATCGGCTTCGGTTTTCAGCCCCTTAGCCAGTTCAGCCGCAAGGGCTTTGAGTCTTTTTTCGTCCATAATTACCTGTCTCCGTTATCGAAATGAAGATATCAAAAACAGGCAGATACACAATTTAAATTACAGGCTCAGGGGCGAAAAACGCCCCGTCCGACAGCTCTCCATACAGGGTTTCTGTCACTTCACTCATAATCCACCAACATTTTTTAGCTCTGGCAACAACACGTAATCGCAAATTTCCTCAATGTGGGATTTGCACTTAATCCATTCGCCATGTGCGTGATAATGTGCGACAACCGTTGTTTCATGTCCGCTGTCCGGGTCAAACCCGTCAGGCATTGCTGGTGCTGTGGTGTACACAGGAATCCTTGCTTCTCCGCTTAACTCATCGTGACTTCCAGTCCAGCACCTACCGCAACTTCTGGCTTTATATTTTAAATCCTCTAGCATCTGAGGGTGGATAAAAGCAAAACTCTCAGCCTGCAGCGAGGCGAGGGCGATTTCTGCTATCTGTTTTGCCTCCAGCGCTGGCAGCATAACGTTTGCATTGTCGCCGTATTTTTCCCGCCATGCTGCAATAGTTTTGCATCGCTCAACCAACGACAGCCGTTCTTCATTCGTCATCGCTCTTACTCCTGCTGTTGATGCGCAGCACTTCTGCTTTCTCTTCCAGCGCCTGGCGAATGTCGTTGATACTGTCCTGGGCCTCAAGGTCACCTGATGCGTTTTAACAGCGCATGCAATGAGATTCATGTTATCCAAGGAAACATTCACGCACGGCACCTCGTCTACAGCCTTGAATGCATGAATTACATCGCCATCCTTGCCGCTGGCGCTACTCAAACGAGCCATGCTATTGCTGGTAGCCCAGCGCCACGGCATGGGGGAAGCGAATTTAATCAGGCCCCGAAGATTTGCTAATTCCTCAAGCGGTAGTGTTTTGTCGTATGGGCGCTGGTTCATGCGTCACCCCCGATGCGCTTCACTTCAATATTTCGCAGGTACATTTTTGCACCTCTGTCACTACTACCGGTTAGAGCCAGGGCAAACTCATGGGGTAATATTTCCAGAGTGATTGTTTTCCCTCGCTCAACGCGGATAATCATCCTGATTGGGTTTTCTAAATCACCCCCTGGGCGAACGATGCTCAACTGCACATCCGATGGGGTGGGGAGTTCACGCATGGTCGCCTCCCTGCTCACCTTCAACTTCTGCCAGCCTCAACTTAATAACCAGAATCAGGGCGCGATAAATATCGCCGTGCTGGTTGTCGCTGTGCGTATCGTTAACAGCTGACTCAAACTCGTCAATCGTGCCAGAGAAACATCCGCGTCTGACCATGATGCTGTTATCACGCTGCCGGAACGCTGTCAGGAAATCATTCTCTGAACCAATTGGCCCGATAGAGATCCAGTGCGCATTGCCGTACACCCATGCATCGCCGGACTGTTCTACATTACTCTCGCTCTCAACCCAGCCACCCAAATCACCAGTTTGAACATTACCAAACGAAATCATGGCGCGAATGCGGAACAGTTTTCTACCGAAAAACTCTAATAACTGCCTGACTCTCTCCGTTTTCATTCCGCTCGTAGAGCGTCCAGAATTGCGCCTCTGCGTCATCACAGATTTCACAGTGGCCTTTAGCGTCGGCTTTGACGCCCGATACGTAGTATTTGGTCATTTTATAGCTCCGGTAGTGGCCAGACGGTGCTGGCCGGGGAGGGTTATTTGATATCGAGTTTGTTAAGGTCAGCAGTGCCGCTTTTTGAAGGGGCTGAAACCTCAAACCAGTCAGACGCTGTAGACATGCCATCTTTTATGCTGGTCTGAATTTTTTTCAGCTGAACAACCTGCGCCGGCCTGATGGCTTCGGCCCTGCACTGAATGCGCTTCTCCAGCTGCTCTTTTGTCACGCCCAGCTTTTCGAATGAGGAAATAAGCGACTGAATAAACTCGGGGGTGATCTCAAAATTGGTCGCCATCGTGGTTTCACACTGCCGCTGGGCGGATTCAACCACATCTCCCGGAACAACGCCGAGGATACAGGCGCGAAGGCGTCTGGCCCCCTGACTTGCAACGAGTTCGTAGATGTCGCGGGGATCCACAAGTTTCTGCGTTCCTTTTCTGGTGTACCTGATATGTGGAACGGTAAAGGTTTTGATCTGCCGGGTGTTCGTTTCCACATCCCAGGCGAAAGCCTCAACGATGGATTCACCGTTACGCTGTTCCAGCTCCCTGACGCCAAACTGAAGGTTGCCCCAGTTCTGTGCGATCGCTTCCGCAAGCCTGATGCTGGGTCCGGTCACATCGGTACCACCGCGGGCGTAAGAATAGAGTGCGCCCTCTGCCAGCGTGGGGCGGGTACAGGCGGTAAGGATCCTGTCCATCGCCGCCACCGGGTCGCGGGGGAATTTTTTTGCAACAACCAGCGCGGCCTGCACCTCCTGCATAGCCCGGTGCTGTTCGATGGCTACCACACCTGCCTGCTGGTTTTGCACTGCTGGCTGCCCGAAGGGATTCATGACTGAATTGTTCATCCTGATTATCCTCTTGCCCAGTAAGGGCGCTGAATTTCTTCAAATCCCCAGCCCCATTCGCCGCTTTCGTTGCAACGGTGCCAGGAATCCAGATCCCGCCTGAAAAGGCGGCAACCTTCCTCCATGCCTTCACTGTCGAGGATGTAGGTGTGAACGGGATAGCGTCCGCACTCAATACTCTCGCTGACGGCCAGAAAGACGAAGCGAGGCATTTCACCGGTGTGAGCCCGCCAGCCCTCGGAATACATCGCGGCCTGAACGTGGTAGCGGAACTCTTCGATGTGGCGGGCAAAGCGGCTCATGTCAGCCACTTTTTTTACGTCAACAATAAAAGGCATATTTACCAGGTGTTTGTCCGGACGAATGCGGCACAGCTCGCCAGTTTCCGGGTCATTCCAGTACAGGGATGATTCGCAGTGGCCCTCCGCTTCTAACAGCGCCCTTGCTCCGGGGTGGGCCATAGCGCTGTCACGCATCAGATGAAGCTTGCGGTTATCATCATGGCTGATAATAATTTTCCCGCTCTGCTGGCAACTTTCGATGAAGGCTTTCTCTTCATTCTTGCCCTCGGTAGTGCGGCGGTTGAACTCTGGCGCGATGATGAACCGTTGCTCATATTCGTCGGGTTCCAGCAGCAGGCAGTGAAGCGCAGTACCCTTGTCCAGCGCTGCGGTTTTCTCGGTGTCAACCGGCGCTGCCTTGCGCCAGCGGAAAATTGCCGGATCCACGGCGATATCATCCAGCTGCGATTTGCTGACGCCCGGACCTGCATGGTAATCAGCATTTGAAATCTGGTAATAGATCCCCGGACCTGCGTAAGCTTCACGAGGTTCTGCTGTCGATTCAGGCGTGGCCGTACCGGTCTCTTCCGTTTTTTCGCCTCCGGATGAGTCCGCTGGTGTCAGAAATGCCCCGACGCTGAATTTTCCCGGTTCAGCCTCTGCTATCTGAACGCCGTTAATATTTGCGGCCAGCTTTTCTTCATGTTCCAGGCTTTCAACGGCGCTGCCGGTTGACGGAACCGCGTTTTCACGAAGAGATTCGGTAGACGAATTCTGATTTTCCCGAAAAGTGTCTTTTTCCGCTGGCGGTGGATTTTTCAGCCGGAGGTATTCTTCTTTATCAATTTCGGTGTAACCCTGCGCCTTCAGGTCTTCCAGTCCTTTCAGTTTATTGGCACGCTTAACTTCACCCGCTTCATTGCGCACATAAAACGGACCGGTACGCTCTGCTACAGATGGCGTAGTTTCCACGCCCTCCGCTGATCCTGGCTGCTCTGTTGTATCCTGCGCCACTGCATCATCCGGCATCGCTGCATCTGCCAGTGTGCTATCTGCGCTCTCCGCGCTCTGTTGGGTTTCATCATGGCTTTCAGTGTCCTCAATCGGATAATCAGGCAGCAGGGGGTGTCCTGCAAAATGTTCACGGATATACTGGCGGCGACCCGCGCTGTCCCTGATTAATTTCAGGTTTTTCATGCCTTCAAACGTCAGTTCGTAAAGCAGCGCTTCCGGGAACACCGGGATGCCCGGGACCAGCTGCAGGGATGTATGCCAGGCCCGCCAGGCTTCCTCCCTCATCGCCACGAGCTCTTTGGCCTTTGTGACATCGCCACTTTTTGCACCTACGGGATTTTTACCCATCACGAGCAGGGCAACCACGATATTGAACCGATCGGGGTCGGTCTTGCCTGAGTCCTGCCCAAGCAGGTTCAGGCAGAATTTGCGGATGTTGGCAAAAGTTGCCTCAGCATCACCACGCTCAAAGCGGCGGCCAACCCCGGCGATAAATGCGGCGAATCGTGGTGCGTTAAAGGCGCTCAGTTCAGGCAGGCGAACGCCGTAAAGGAAATCTGCAAGGTACTTATCTTCATCGCCCGCATTCAGGGCTTTTTTTGAGAACTCGCTGGTTTCCTGCTCGGTGAGTTCCTGATCAATGACGTAGAAACCCCGCTCCAGGACGGCCACAACGCGGGTGTCGCGACTCAGCCGCATAAATCTTTCGCGGGTATTGAGTGGGGTGGCTGGGATGGCAACAACGTTTGATGCATCCTCATCAGTACCCTCACTGGCGGATCCTTCATCCAGAGCGGGGTTAACGGGGAACCAGATGCGGCCAAAGCTACCCAGCAGTTCGAAATGCTCAAGCCACTCAGTCGAGAATGTGTCAGGTTCTGGTAAATCAGCATGCCAGTTTGTTGAAGGGTATTCGGTCAGGATCGGTTTTTCATAACCATCCAGATCAATATCCGCTTCATCCGCGAGAAAATTAATTTTATTGATGGCTTTCTTTTCATTTTCAGCAGAAACCTGAATAACCATTTCTGGTTTTTTAATTCCGGCCTCAGGCCTCAGTAAATAAAAACTCAGGTTGTTCACGTCATTCCTCCTCATTTAATTTATCCGGCTGGACACTCTGAAAATGCCCATGCGGATAAAAAGCCCCGCGCTGTAGCTGCGGGAAAGCACTACACAGAGCAATGGATGATGGTTATTCTGAATAAAAACTGGCTGTCAGTGCGGCTGTGGATCCGGTCCGGGTTTATTACTTACGGTCGGCACGGAAATGCTTATGGCAGGTTCGGATGAATCATCTGTGTCCATATCAACCAGGTCGAGAGGAATGCCCGCCCACACAGAAAAAAGTTCCTTCCCTGCGCAGGCTACACAATGTGCTTCTCTGAATTCACCCGCCGGGGTCAGAGGGGTGATGATGGTTTCCCGCCCGGTCTTATTAACGGCAATATAGCCAATAACCTCATCGCCCACTTTAATCTTGTCGATGGTGCGGTCGGTGAAATTAACGATTCGTTCTATTTTACATTCTACAGTGAAAGCAAAGTTTTCCATGGTAGTTCCTTTGGTTAAGTTGAGTGTTGTCCTGCCGGATTAGCGACATTGTTAACAGGCGTGGTTTAAATTAATTTATTAGCGGCAGGCCGCGTTGATTTAGCATTACTTCGATAGTGTCACTGTTTATTCTGGTTACTTCCGAAGGTGTCAATGCGTATAAACCTTTTTCCAGATTTGCAGAGGCACGCCAGTATTTACCTTTATGCTTAATCATCGTGCCCGGAACTACGGCATGACGTGGCATTAATGCTGTACCGTACATGTTATTCTCCATTATTAATGGTTGCCGGTTACGTTTCCGGCGTTCTCAGGGAGAACCGTTCCCCCTGGTGAGGGCATGAAAAATCACTTTTGGTTTAGCTGGCTGTGAGCAGTAATCATGGATGGTCGCGTTGAGCGCATCGGTTCTCTGTCATCACAGCCAGCTAAATTAGTTGTTTAAAATGCCGGGATTTTTAGCCACGCCCGGCGCGTGATATCCTTATGGTTCGTATACCTATAAGGAAATAAAAATGGCTTTAACTACAAAATGTCCAAAATGCTTCATCTTCATTTGAGTTGAACAGCAATACCAAAGTACGGAACTGTCAGCACAAACTTCATTTTATTCAGTGTGCTATGTGTGTTGCCGCCATAGGCATTGTTAGCGACAGGCGCAATGGCATTCTTGAAGCCCTTGCCGGAAAGCCTGGGATCCGTTAGTTGTTGCGGCAAATCCTGGAAAATCGAGTTCAGCCGATTTAAGGAGTGCCTCTTTAGCAATCCAGATGCGGGCTTCGGTGCCTGCATCTGGCTCCAACTGCTGCAAACGTTTTGCATCTTCCAGTAGCAGTGCAATTACGTGCTTTAATTCTTCCATCTCACATCTCCTGTGTTGTGCCCTTGTCGCCAGGATGGCGGAACGTGTTATCTGAGAAATCACTGTGTGGTTTCGATGGACTAAATTTAGAATAACCTAAGATTTAGATCAACAGAAATAATGTAGAAAAACCTAAATTATTGAACGTGAAAAGTTAACTGTATGATTTGGAAGGTATTTAATTTTTTGCGGGCACAACAAAACTCTCATAGAAAACGAGATTGAGTAGAGGAATTGGCAGTTATTTTTTCTGGGAGCGTTTGCGAGCTTGTAGTAACTCGTCAAAAAGACGGCTGAAATTCTCTACTCTGGCTCGTAACTCGCTTAACTGTGCCTCTTGCTCAGATGCGGGGAGCGCATCGAACAGTTCGATTAGCTCTTTATGTTGAGGGGATAACTCTTGGATTTGGGGCTGCACTGGGTCTGTGGGAGCTTTGTCGTCGTCACCAAACATCAGCCATGTTGGATTGCACTGAAGGGCCTTGCTGAGCCCGAAAAGCCGCTTTCCCGCAGGCTGCGTTTCATCACGCTCCCATTGAGAAATAGTTACGTGAGCCACCTGGACCAATTTCCCTAAGGCAGCTTGAGATAGCTTTAATTCTTTACGCCTGCGCAGCAGACGGGAGCCAAAAGTTTCGTTTTGCATATTAGGTTATTCTAAATTTTCTTTACTTAGTTTTCTCTACGATCTAATCTTCTTAAGAAAACCTAAGGGAGAGAGTGAAGTGCTCAAAAGTGACGCAGTAAAATTTTTTGGTAATAAGACGAAATTAGCTATGGCCGCTGGGGTTAAACCTTCATCCGTGTCTGTTTGGGGGGATTTGGTTCCAGAAGGTAAAGCTATGCGCCTTCAGATCGCTTCCGGCGGCGTTCTGAAATATGACCTGATTGCATACGACCAATATAAGGCAAAGCGCAAAGGTAAAGTGAATCATGAAAATCAGTCCTCCGATTGATGCCGTCGCCGCCGAGCTGGAACGATGGGCACAGGTGGACGGCTGGAAAACTGTTGGCCTGGCAGTTGCCGATCAGTATCACGCGGCTGGCGGGGGTGACATTTTACCAACTGCTGATTCCGAAAATGGACTCAGCAACGCGACGCAGCGTGTAAAGCGTATTTTCCGTGGGTTCGATGGGCCGAGGTATGCACCTCAGGCTGAGGGGTTGAAGTCAGCAGCATTGGCAGCCTTACCAACTGAACGACGCGCACGTGTCTTGCGTCCACACAGTCCTGCTTATCTGGTCGCTGTGGCAACCAAAGAATTTGTTGATGCGATTAATGCAATAAACCTTGGTGCCGCACCGACGGAAATATTACGGGAAGCAGACGAAGCTATTTCAGCAATACGAATTGCGGCTACGACTGCTGCTCGCGCAACAGTAACGCCAAATATTGGCATTCAGTAACGATGAAGTAACGCATAGTGCGTTACAGGTGGGTTTCATATATGGCTTCAAACTGGATCAAGGTCGAAGTAATTACACCTGATAAGCCAGAGATTTTCCTCATCTCTGAAAAACTTAATATTGATCCCGATATGGTACTCGGAAAATTAATCCGTTTGTGGGTATGGGCAGATCAACAAATAGCAATCTGTAACGATGATAGCGTTACAGATATAGAACACGAGGAAAGAAAGGGTAACGCATCTGTACTGAGTAAGATCGCAATAGACCGCATCGCTTTTATGCCTGGCTTTGCAGATGCTCTTATTTTTGTAGGTTGGCTTGTACAGGATGGTGATTCTCTTTATTTCAACAATTTCGAGAAGCATAACGGGAAAAGTTCTAAAAATCGGTCGCTTACAAATGACAGGGTGAATAAAGCTCGTAATTTGAAACGCAAGAGAAACGAAAACGGTAACGCATCGAGCGTTACAGGATCAGATCAAAAAGCGGTACCAAAGGAAGAGGAAGAGGAAGAGGAAGAAAAAGATAAAAAACATGAAAACATATTGCCTGATGCTAATGAAAATCAGCATCAGGCATCAGAGGTTGTTTTTATTTCACTCCCGTTATCTGACGGCAAAAGTTTTTTTGATGTAACCGAAGGCTACTTTCTTGAGCAGGTTGCGTTGTATCCAGGAGTCAACATCGAACAGGAATTTCGCAATATGTTGGGTTGGTTGAACAGTAACCCGGCAAAAAGGAAAACTCCGCGTGGAATTAAGCGATTTATAACTACGTGGCTGCAAAACAGCCAGGATAAACCGAGAGGCTGGCAGTCTGGTAGACCTGCGCAAAGAGACGTTAACCAGATTTCTCAGCCAAATAACACCATCCCACCAGGCTTCAGGGGGTAGGCATGAAAAATACATCCGACTTGTTGAAACGACTCCAGCGACTTATGCCTGCTGGTGTTCAACCGCGATTCACAACTGCTGAAGAATTATTGGCCTGGCAGCAGGAAGAGGGGCGTAAACGCTCTGTCGAAGTGGACAAGCTAAACAACAAGGCTCGGACAGAAAAAATATTCGGTCGATCGGGGATTCAGGATTTGCACCGGAATTGCACATTCAAAAATTATCGTGTCGAGAATGATGGCCAGCGCCATGCGCTGACGATAGCGAAAAGCTATGCGCAGAACTTTGGCAGCGGGTTCGCCAGTTTTATATTCAGCGGCAGCCCCGGTACAGGGAAAAATCATCTGGCGGCCGCGATAGGTAATTTTCTGCTGAAACAGGAGCGATCAGTGCTTGTGGTCACTATTCCAGACCTGATGTTGCGCGTGAGGGCGTGTTACGACGGCGGAGGCTCTGAGGCTGCGCTGATTGATGATTTATGCAAGGTTGATCTGCTGGTGCTGGATGAGGTCGGTATACAGCGTGAGAGCCGTGGGGAAATGATAATTCTCAACCAGGTTATCGATCGCCGCCTTTCCGCTATGAAGCCGGTTGGTGTGCTTACTAACCTGATTCCCGATGAACTTGAACGCGTATTGGGAGCCCGGATTATGGACCGTCTGACAATGGACGGTGGCATGTGGGTGAATTTCGCGTGGGAGAGCTACCGCAACAAAGTAACTCACCTGCGCTTAGTAAAATAAATTGAGGAAATATAGATAGATGGCTAATTCTTTTAAAAAAATGACCACCTCCGGTGCAATCAAGCGCCTGCATTCCGGCATGTTTATTCGTCTGGAAGATATTCACGTCAAAGACGGCTTCAACAAACGTGAGAACGACGAACGGACGCAGCAGGCCGATGATGAGCTGTTTGAGTTTCTCGCCGCAGGTGGCCGCGTACCTGCGCTGGAGGTGATTCCGCGTGATGAGGGCGGTGTATGGATTGTTGAGGGCCATCGCCGCAGCAGGTGCTACCAGCGTTGCCGTGATGCGGGTAAACCGGTTGAGTTCATCAGCATCGTACCGTTCGAGGGGAATGACGTTGACCGCGTAGCGCGGATCATGACATCGAATAACCAATTGCCGCTGACTGCAATTGAACAGGCCGCTGTTGTGAAAGAATTGGCTGCGTTCAACCTGACGAAACAGGAAATAGCCCAGAAGGTGCATAAATCAGTGGCAACCATCGAGAAGCTATTAACGCTGGCGATGGCTAATCACGACGTTCAGCAGAGCGTGAAAGTCGGAGCAGTATCTGTGGATGTTGCCGTTGACCGTGTGAAAGAGCATGGAGAAAAAGCAGGTGAAGTACTGGAACAGGATAAAGCCATTGCCGCAGTAGCCGGAAAGAAAAAAGTTACCCGCAGCATCATCGCGCCTGAAATTAGTGTCAAGAAGGCTCGCCGGATTGTTGAGTTATTGGCACTGGCGCTGATCAGTGACGACGGCGTGATCACACTTGATGTATTGGCGCTTGCCGAAGTTCTGGAAATAATCGACGAGCAGAAAAAAATTGCTGCTGATCGAAGTAGGCTTGCAGCTTGAATACAAACAGAATTATCGCTAACTGTTGCGTTGAGATAATGACAGGGTATGATTGCGCCGGGTGCTTGAGACTTTCTGTTTCAGGCATACACGAAGCAGAAAGAGAAAAGCCCCGAGCTGATAAATCAACCCGAGGCCCCTCGTATGCTAGACACGTACAGGTTAGCCTCTTACAGACCGAAAGGTCAAGGAGAAGCAGCCATGAAGCCACAAAACCCTGTTATCTGTATTAGTCGCGACTTGATCTGACACTGGACCTTGAAAGGTTGAGAGTTACCGGTTTTGATATGGGTGTCTAATCCTTAAACAAAACGCGAGGTAACTCTCATGATTCATACTAACAATCCCATCATCAAACACAAAGCCGGCCTGCTCAATCTCGCCGAAGAACTCGGTAACGTATCAAAAGCCTGCAAGATCATGGGCGTGTCACGCGACACGTTTTACCGTTATCAGGAACTGGCTGCTGAAGGCGGCATCGATGCGCTGATTAACCAGAACCGCCGCGTCCCCAACCTGAAGAACCGCGCCGACGAAGCCACTGAACGCGCTGTTGTTGAATATGCCGTTGAGTTCCCGGCCCACGGGCAACACCGGACCAGTAATGAGCTGCGTAAAAAAGGCGTGTTTATCTCCGGTAGCGGCGTGCGCTCCATCTGGCAACGGCACGACCTGGAGAACTTCCGTAAACGCCTGAAGGCACTTGAGGAAAAGGTCGCCAGAGAAGGCATCGTGCTTACCGACGCTCAAATCGCAGCGCTGGAGAAGAAGGCCCACGATGACGAGGCCAGCGGAGAAATCGAAACTGCTCACCCGGGTTATCTCGGGTCGCAGGACACCTTCTACGTGGGCAATCTGAAAGGTGTGGGTCGTATCTACCAGCAGACGTTCGTGGATACGTACTCGAAAGTGGCACACTGCAAGCTGTATACGAGTAAAACGCCGATCACCGCCGCAGACCTGCTCAATGATCGCGTACTGCCGTTCTACGAGGCTCAGGGACTGCCGATGCTGAGGATCCTGACCGACAGGGGAACGGAGTACTGTGGTAAGGTGGAGCAGCATGATTACCAGCTGTATCTGGCCATCAACGATATCGACCATACAAAAACGAAGGCGATGTCTCCGCAGACGAACGGCATCTGCGAGCGCTTCCATAAAACTATTTTGCAGGATTTTTATCAGGTTACGTTCCGTAAGAAGTTATACGAAGACCTGGAGAGCCTGCAAACGGATCTGGACAACGGGTTGTGGCATTACAATAATGAGCGAACTCATCAGGGAAAAATGTGCTGCGGGCGTACGCCAATGGCCACGTTACTTGATGGTAAACGAGTCTGGGCAGAAAAAAATCTGAACCAGATGTAATCTGACAGACACCTGTATAAATAACCGGTAACTGTCAGATCAGGTCTGAGCTAGTACATGTTATCTGGTGCCTTGTTATCGTCTGTCTGACGATACTGGCAT
Source organism: Erwinia tracheiphila (assembly GCF_021365465.1). NCBI lineage: Bacteria > Pseudomonadati > Pseudomonadota > Gammaproteobacteria > Enterobacterales > Erwiniaceae > Erwinia > Erwinia tracheiphila. Next base: position 3,812,853 of record NZ_CP089932.1, on the reverse strand, counting down.
TCACTTTGTTGACTCGCCATTCGCTTTACGAACTGCGAATACGGGACGGTAGCAGGGAGGTTGCGGCAGTCATGTCTTGTGAGTCCAACCAGTAAAGGCAACCGGCGGGGAGAAATCCCCGCCACCGCTGTGTTTAGCTGAGGCGTTCCCAGGCACCCATTCCCTCTCTTTCAGTACTGATCCGTCGCGTCATTCGTCATCCCTTAGTTTCTCTACCACATTGTTCGAAAAACACACAACTAATTGATTTTTATCGACATGATCAAAAATAAATCGATAGGCACTGGAGAATGATACTGGTTTTATATGGGTCTTCCCCAATCATGGTGGGAGGATCAGAACGTCATATCCAGCTTCCCGTAATGGAACATCACCCCCAGTTTAAATCGCTCCCGGTTTCGATAGCCTCTGGCCTTTATCCTCAGCAGCCTTATTTTGCTGTTCAGCGCTTCGGCATTACCATTTGAGACGCTGTACCGCATGGCGTTAAGTATTCCGTACAGCCTTTTTGTGATGGTTCCTGCCATATTTCTCATTACCGGCACATCGCAACTTTTCGCCAGTGCTATCCACTGCAACCAGTCTGCACGTCGTTTGTCACTCCAGGGGCGGTTCCAGATATCTTTCGCCAGCTCTTTCAGTGTCCAGCACTGGCTGGTCAGTTGCATCTGTTCTCTCAGCCATGCCAGTTTTTCCTGTCGGGGCTCTGTCATCCATTTGTCACTGTATTGCCACAGGAAGCGGGTTCCTTTTGCCTGACGGCGGCTGTCAACCGGAAGTCGGGGATGTTCGTTCTGCCGTGTCTTATCAACGATTTCACCCAGCTGTTTTGCCACATGGAAGCGGTCAAAGGCTATTTTCTCTACGGCGCCCGGAAGATGGATGCGTGCCGCTCTGATATATCCGGCATTCATATCCATTGAGAACGTTTTGACTGCCTGCAGCTGACTGTCGGTGAGGGTGCGAAGATAGCTGGCAAGACTTTCTGTTCCCCGATCATCCGTTAATGCCAGCGCTCGTCCCTCACGATCTGATATCACTGTGATGTACCGGTGCCCTTTTTTGAACGCAACTTCGTCCACATTCATATGCCGGGCTGATAGCGGCTTTTTTATTCGCGCAAGACCACGTTTAACTGCCCGGGTCATAATGCCGTCAACGGCATTCCAGCTAAGCTTAAGTTGCTTTCTTACCGCATCAACCGTGCTAATTTTCAGCCAGGAAAGGATGAATGATTCGAACAATAACGTATATCGGCTACCAGCTCCGGCCCACGGAACAGGTAACGTCTGGCATCCATGGTCTGGACACATGACCCGGGGGACATTCGCCTCAACGACAGTCATGAACTGGCAGGTATCAAGATGACGCCATTTGCGGTGGCGGTGATCGTGAACAGGGCATTGCTGCCTGCATGTCGGGCAGATTAGCAGTGAATTTTTGGCGATCCCGACAACAACGGTGACAGAGCCAGTATTTTCATCAAGGGAAAGTGATTCAACCTGCCACGGGGCGGACAGGTTGAGAATGTGGGCGTATAGCGATTTTTCATCCATATATGCAGATGAGTCCTCATATAAGCAACGTAGCTAAAGTAACGGATGCAGTTTTTTCCGCTGGAATCCCTGAGTCACTGTATTGTCATCATGAATGAGAGATGAATCGTGCGGGTAGAATGTTCTGCGGGGCATCCCAATCTCTTCACGAAATTTATTTTCTGAAAGAACTTCTTCAGAAAAAGCACCCAACCCAACAGTCCTGGCTTCTTCGAGTAAAAGTGGGGAGTGTGTTTGTAATTCTGGTTGAGAACTCTCAACTTTCAGGCGCTCTCCATTTAAATTGTGGAAAACGTGGAGAAGTTCATGGAAAACAATGCACGCATGAAAGTCTACCAGGCTAATTCCTTGCGCGCAGGGATATTCAACTGCATTCAGATTACAGTGAAAGTCGGAGCCAGTTCCTCGGGAGTTTTCAGCATCCGTATTGCAGTGTGCTATCACCCCTAACTCAGCAGAATCGAGATGTATTGCCAGTTTTTCTGATTTGAGTCGGGATGTTAATTCAATACAGTTCAAAAGAGTACGTCCAGTGTCTGTGGATTCGATCTTATCGAGAGCAGCTTCAAGATGCTTGTAGATTTTAAGGTCAGTCCCGTGGAAACAGAGTTGTTGGTTGTTTTTCACCCAGCGCACACCCGATATTTTTACAAGAGATTGAATGTCTGTGGCTGAAATTGAATTCGAAGATGAGGGTAGAGGTAACGAAGGTAATGTCAGGTTAAGGGATGTAGGGCGCATTAAGACCTCCTGAGGATAAGCGCAAGTCAAGAGGATTATACTTGATTGGCAGTGTGCGCCACCACAACAGGGGAAGACCCTTTTATATACAGTATATTAATGCCACTTATCTCAAACAGCTCTGACATGTTGATTGAGATAAGCGTATGCATCGGCTTAACTATCGGGACGCGCGAAGGAAAGTAAAGTATTCCCAAAAACATGCTGGAGCAAAGTGATGATCATACCTGACCACTTAATTCGTGGCCTGAACAACAGCACAAGACCTGTTGTGCTTTACAGGAACGAATACGGCGATGTTGTTTATGGCTTTGTGCTACGCCCTGATGAATTTGTAACCAGTGTGCAGCAGATGGCTGAAGCGCGGAAAACTGCCGGAATATCGGCTGTTGATGATGCTGATAATCCACTATAATCTATACACAGGTCTGAACAACCTGCTGAGAAAACACTGTGTCACCGGAGAAAACCGATGGCACAGATCCAACTACAAAAAGTTAGCCCCGAAACCCTGAACCCGGCAACGCCCGAGGCCAGAGACTTTTTGCAGCGCATCAAAATTGGTGTGTGGCTTAACTGCGACGTCAGGCAAGCCCGAAACTATCTCTTTCACAAACGCTTCTTTGCTCTGCTGAATCTTGGGTTCGAATACTGGACACCGGGCGGTGGTGCGATAACCCAATCCGAAAAAGATTATCTGCATGGTTACGTGAGGTATCTGATTTCCATTGCTGGTAACGAAGATACCCTCCTGGAAACGGAACAGCTATACCACGATAGACAGGGGCAATGGCGCACAAAAGAAGTCGCGATCACCAAATCTTTTGAATCCTTCAGAAAATGGGCCATCGTTGAGGCTGGTTTTTACGATACGTTTATCCTGCCAGGTAACACCGTTCGCCGTGAGGCTAAATCAATCTCTTTTGCCAACATGAGCGAAGCTGAATTTTTTCAGGTTTACAAAGCTGTTTTCAACGTTCTTTGGAACACAATCCTCTTTAAAAAATTTCGCAATTACCAGGAAGCAGACAATGTGGCCATGCAGCTACTGGAGTTTGCCGCGTGAACCAGAATCCATACTGCAAAGCACTTGAAGCACTGCGTAACCGCCAGTCACACAAATTGAAAGAAGTCGGTGACCAGTGGCGCACACCCGACGCAATCTGGTGGGGCATAAACGCCAAATTTGGCCCGTTTTCACTTGACCTGTTTGCCGACGACCACAACACCAAATGTGATAACTATTACACCGCCGAAGATAATGCGATGGCGCAGAGATTAATCACGGATACTTGGGTGAACAGAGGAGCTTGGCAGAATGAGTTATTGAATTTGAAGTAATCCCCGATTTGTTGAGAAATGTTGAGGTCAAAAGCTATGCGCAGAAATATGCAAGAAGTTTTAGAACGGTGGGGCCGGTGGGCCGCGAGTGAAGAATACTGCTCTCAGGTGGACTGGCCTGCGATGTCGGTATCGCCGCACCGTGCACGGCATAGCGGCAAACCAGTTTGTACTGACGAAGACGGGCGGGTCATTGATCGTTGCGTTTCAAAACTAAAAGAATCACGTGACCGCGAAGCGATTATGATACTGGGTTTACGCTTCGTAGGAGGCTTGCCATTGAGAAATATTGCATCAGCCCTGGGTATGACTGTAAATCAGGTTAGAACGTCTCTGTGCGCTTCCGAGGCGTTTTTAACAGGGTGTTTAACGGTGCTGGGAACCAGACTGGATATGGATCCGGAGGTCGCCGCATAAAATACTTGTGTGCGCACAAAAACCTGTGCTAGTCTTCTAACATCTAGAATTATGATTTAATTTTACGACCTCAATTTCAAAGCCTCGCTTCTTCGGATGCGGGGCTTTCGTGTTTCTGGACTATCGAAAACATTAAACTGTCAAAAACGAGCCTTTCATATGCTGATTTGGCTGAACGCCAATAGTGGCGTTTTGTTATGAAAATGTTGCTGTTTATTTTTGCCGAATAAGGCTGAGAAAACATGCCTTTTTGCGGCTTTAGGGTGACATTTCAACTTGGGGCTACAGACGCGGTGCGCGAAATGACCATTATGTTAAATAGCCCCCGTTTTGCTGATTTGTTACGTTTATTCAGGCTATAAAATTTGACGTGTTAAAATTAGTTTGTTAAAAGATAAGCGTTTCTTAATAAACCAAATGGAATTTGGATGCAAGAGTTAAGTGATGCAAAGTGGGTTTACAGTTTTAATGGTAGTTCTTCAACTTACGATCTTAGTCCCACCTTCAAAACAAACGTCGAGCGTTTTATCAAAGCATTGAAAGAAAGCGGAGCCAGAGTCACTGTCTCTGCGACCTTAAGACCTCCGCAAAGAGCATATCTGATGCACTGGGCGTGGATGATAGCTAACCGTAAAATTATGCCAGCTAAGGTGCCGTCCTATCCGGGGATCGCTATAAAGTGGGATCACGGAACGCTGGATAAAAGTATTTCAGCAGCTAAACGCATGGTAAGTGCATATGGTATGCAGGGGTTACATGTCGCTCCCGCGCTGAGGAGCAGACATACGGAAGGAAATGCCATAGATATGAATATATCATGGACAGGCACCTTGAAAATTGCTAACGCAAGCGGCGAAACTATTGAAATTAAAAGTGCTCCCAGTTCAGGTATGAACTCTGAATTGCATAAAGTGGCAAAAACTTACGGAGTAATTAAGTTTCTTGGGGGATTTAAAGACGTCCCCCATTGGTCAACGGATGGGCGATAAATGAAAATACACAATTTAATACTGGCATGTCTTGTATTTAGTGGGTGTGCTCACTCAAATGTTGATAAGACCCCTACTAAAAGCTTGGAAATAAAAACCTTCATCGATGCGGCTGACAACTGCCAATATTTTGCGGGTGAATGGGATAGCAACCTGACTAAAGAGCGTCAGCGTTATATTGAGATACAGGTTGATAAGTATTGTGGTGAAGCTAAGAGACTTAAGGAAAAGCTCAAAGTTGAATACAAAGGCAATGCAGACGTCGAAGCTGAATTAAACAATTACGATTTCGACTGAAGCAACAACATATTATACAAGGGCCGCCCTTCGGGGTGGCCCTTTTTTATTTTATAATACCCAGCGGGGTAAGGACATATGCAAATGCCGGAGAAAAGCCCTGACTTTTGGGCAGCAGGTATCGCATGGCTGCTATCAGTCAAAGAGCAAGGCATTGCCGCAGTGCTGGCCGGAGTAATGGCTTGGTTGCGTGGCAAGTACGAAGGCGATGGTGGTTGGAAGTCATTTTTTGATGCGCTGATGTGCTCCATCTTTGGCTGGTTTGTCAAAGATGGGTTGTCTCTTATTGGCGTAGGCACTGATTGGGCGTATTTCGCCAGCGTAATTATCGGATACCTCGGTACCCGATATTTCGGCGGTCGGATAAAAGATCTGGCTGATAGAAAAATGGGAGCGGCTAAATGACGACAACCACAACACCCCGCGGTATACGAAATAATAACCCCGGCAATATCCGCTGGGGTGATGATTGGCAGGGATTAGTACCAGAAGGGCAGCGCACTGATAAATCCTTTTGCCAGTTTAAAACGCCAGAATATGGTATCCGGGCGATGATCATTATTCTGCGCAACTACCAGTGTAAGCACGCTATTAAGACGATCAGCGGCATTGTCAATCGCTGGGCACCACCGGTGGAAAACAACACGCAGGCGTATATTAACAGCGTGGCAAAATCAGTGGGCGTTGAGGCAGACCAACAGATTGATGTAACAGACAGTAGGGTAATGATCCCTTTGCTGGAGGCAATAATTCAGCATGAGAACGGCCAACAGCCCTATGGATTTGCTGTATTTGTTAAAACGCTGGATTTGCTATGAAGCTCGGTGATTTATTCAGCGTTCTCACGCCAGCCATAATGATGGCCCTCGCGTTTACCGCTTCTTCCTATCGCGACAGCTACCAGCACGCCCTCGACAAGCAGCGCGAGTTTGCACAACTGGCTGAATCCAGACAAAAAATCATCGTTGATATGCAGGCCAGACAGCACGTTGTGGCGGATATTGATGCTAAATACACAAGGGAGCTAACCGATGCTAAGGCTAATATCGATCAGCTTGAGCGTAGCGTTATCGCTGGTAACCAGCGGTTGCGCGTCAACGCCAGTTGCAAGCCCGTGCCCGGTGCCGCCACCGCCACCGGCCTGGATGATGCAAGCCGCGCCGGACTTAATGACACCGCTCAACGGGATTATTTCACTCTCAGAAAGCGAATCGAAATTGCCCGAAGCCAAATAGCGGGGTTGCAGGATTATATCCGTAATGTGTGCTTGAAGTAAGGCCACGCGGCTTTACAGCACAACAGGTAAAAATGAAGAGAAACGGAGCGGAAAAGAATGACAACTATTGCATGGGATGGAGTAGTTCTCGCATCGGATACACAGTCAACCACTGGCGATATGATTTGCTCACTGAAAGAGAAAAAAATATTCCAGCTAAAAGAAAATGAGATGTGGAATATCAACGGCGAAAAAATTCAGGCGTTTGGAGCTGCGGGCGATTGTGGTTGTGAGACGGCAATAATTGAACACCTCGTAACTGGAATGAATTATAAATCTGATTTCCCGGAAATTATGTCATTTAGCGCTATTGCAATAGTCGGAAAGAATGTTTCGTATCTTATCTTCAAAGAGAAAGACAAAAAGACAGCTTCAATATCCCTGCATATAGATTTCTTTTCTGTTGGTTCAGGGAGTGTAATTGCGCGTACGGCGATGAGCCTTGGTCGTAATGCTATTGAAGCAGTGAAAGTAGCGATTGATATGGATGTTTATTCTGGCGGCGACGTTAATTTATATCGAATTGAATAATAATTTCATAAGGTAAGAAAAAGGAAATTTATTTTATGGCAAAAAGACTCAATGCTAAGAAAGAGCTTTTTTGCCGGGAATTTATTGTTGACTTAAAAGCTGGCCCGGCAGCGATCCGGGCGGGATATAGCAAAAAAACAGCCTATAGCGCGGGGCCTCGCCTGTTACTTGAACCGGAAGTTGTTCAGCGTATCAACCAACTGAAACAGGAACGGATAGAGCAATTAGGCGTTGATGCCAACTACGTTTTGTTACGTCTGGTTGAAATTGATCAGATGGATACACTGGATATTCTCAATGAGGATATGACCATTAAGCCTGTAAGTGACTGGCCTTTGGTCTGGCGTCGATATTTAAGCGGTTTCGACCTGGCTGAAATGTTTGAAGGCCGGGGTGATGATCGCGAAATGGTTGGTATCCTCAAAAAAATAAAGTGGCCTGATAAGGTGAAAAACCTTGAGCTTCTTGGTAAGCATGTGAGTGTGCAGGCGTTTCGTGATCAGATTAGCAACGAACTGACAGGTGCAAACGGTGGGCCTATTCAGCATACGCATACTGCATCGGAGTTAACAGATGAACAACTTGCAGCAATCATCGGTAATCAGTAAAGAAGATGCTGCCAAAGAACTGTTACAGCGCCGTCATGCTCGCAGAAGTCTGCATAATTTTATTCAGTACATTAACCCGGAATATATTACCAGCCCGTTTTCTAAAACAGTTTGTGAAGCGCTGGATCAATTTCTGCTGGAGACGATGGAGGGGAAACGCCCCGTTTTGATACTGGGTGCGCCGCCGCAACATGGGAAGTCTGATATTGTCTCTCGCTATCTTCCGGCGTACTTCTTTGGTAAATATCCCGATAAGCGTATCGGTGCTTTATCATATTCATCGGATTTAGCCGGGGATATGAATGCCGATGTGCAACGTATCATGGCATCAGATGAATACCGGTTATTATTTCCTGAAAGCTGGTCTGGTAATAAAGCCAAAGACGGTGTAGCAGTTAAACGTAATTCTGATGGATTTGGGATAGCTAACTACAAGGGTAGCTATGTTTGTGCGGGTGTCGGTGGGCCTTTAACGGGTAAAAAAGTCGACCTTGGTATTATTGATGATCCAATAAAGAACTCTAAGGAAGCACTTAGCCCTACTACTAAAAAATCTATCTGGAACTGGTATGTTTCGACTTTTAAAACCCGTCTGTCGAAAAACAGCGGTGAAATTATTATGGCGACCCGCTGGGCAACGGATGATTTGTCAGGCCGCGTTATTGCCAATAGCCCCAAAGCAAAAGTGTTAGCGTTCCCGGCAATTAACAAGCAGGGCGAAGCGCTGGTTCCTGAATTACATCCGCTCGATAAGCTGTTAGAGACGAAAGCTATTTTGGGCAACTATTTCTGGTCGGCAATGTACCAACAATCGCCCAAACCGGGTGACGGGCAGATATTCCAGGAAGGTTGGGTCAGATATTACTTACCTAAAGATCTGCCAGCCAAATTCGATACCGTTATCCACAGTTGGGATATGACCTTTAAAGACAGCGAAGGGACGGACTATGTTGTCGGCCAGGTATGGGGCAAAAAAGACGCCAACGCCTACCTGTTGCATCAGACACGCGCCCGCATGAGCTTCACACAGACGTTAAAAGCGGTTAAACGTCAGTCTGATATGTTCCCGGAAGGGCGTCGAAAATACGTTGAGGACAAAGCTAACGGGCCTGCTGTTATCGATTCGTTAAAATCCACGATATCCGGGCTGATCCCTGTCGAGCCGGATGGTAGCAAAGTTGCCCGCGCTCATGCGGTAACGGCTGAGTGGGAATCAGGCAACGTATTCCTGCCACATCCGAGTACAACCCCCTGGATAGCTGAAACCGTCGAAGAAATTACCACATTCCCGTTTGGTGCTCACGACGACACGGTCGATGCCATGACCCAGGCGCTACGCAAGCTATACACCAAAAAAGGCAGTTTCTTTACAACGAAGAGGTAACTATGTGGCCGTTTAAGAGGCGTAAAAATCAGGTAGCGCCGGTTAAACGGTCGGCGTTCACTACTCAGCTTTATCCCGCACTGGCGCGTTCGGAGGGATTTAACGGTCTGGAATTACCGCAACCTGTTATTAGCGGTGTGGCGATGGACTCCATCGACGGTGCCGTGCCTGCATTCAAAGGTGGGAATGTTTACGGTGTTCCCGAAGCACAGGCTATGTGGTACGCCAGTCAGGGTTTTATCGGCAACAATATGTGCGCGGTGATAGCCAAACACTGGCTGGTGGATAAGGCGTGTAATATGCCCGCGCGCGATGCTATCCGGCAGGGCTATGATCTGGACTGCGACGATAAAGATGTCGCTAAATTGCTCATAAAACGCAGCAAAAAATACCGCATCAATCAGGCGATGAAAGAGTTGATCCATTTTGGTCGAGTATACGGTGGCCGTCTGGCGCTGTTTGTCGTTGAGACTTCAAACCCCAAAGAGTGGTATGAAAACCCCTTTAACCTTGATGGTGTGGCCAGAGGAAGTTACAAGGGTATTAAGCAGATCGACCCGCAGTGGGTGACGCCTGAACTGACGGAGGCTAACCTGCAAGATCCGGCAGGGCTGGATTTTTACGAACCCACGTATTACGTGATTGCCGGTCGCCGGTACCATAAATCGCATTTTGTTAAATTCGTGCCCTTCCCGGTACCGAATGTTCTCAAGCCTACCTACAACTATTTTGGTGTATCCGTGCCTGAGCGCATCTACGAGCGCGTTTACGCCTCAGAACGTACAGCTAACGAAGCCCCTGAACTGGCGATGACCAAGCGTCTGTTGACGATGGGTATCAGCGATCTGGAAAGCGCAGATAAAGCGACCGTCAGCGAGAATATGTCCTATTTCATTGAAATGCGTGACAACTACGGCGTTCACGTTACCGGCAGTACCGATACCGTGCAGCAGTTTGATACCTCACTGGCCGATCTCGACGCCACCATTATGACGCAATATCAACTGGTCGCGGCGGGCGCGAATGTTCCGGTCACAAAACTTCTTGGCACCACTCCGAAAGGCTTTAACGCCACGGGAGAGTATGAGGAAGCCAGCTATCGCGAGGAACTGGAGAGCATTCAGTCGAACGACCTTGAAGAACTGCTACAGCGCCATTTCGATATGTTGTTGCGTAGTGCGGGCCTGCCTGTTGTTGAAGTCAGTATCAACTGGAAACCGCTTGATAGCCCGACCGCAGCAGAATATGCCGATATTGAACTGAAGCAGGCACAAACAGCCTCTGCATATGCTACAGCCGGAGCCATTGACGGCTACGACATTCGTAAAAAACTGGCGGCAGATAAAGAGTCGAGTTACTACGGGCTGGACATGAGCGATGAAGAAGAAAATCAGATTCCGGGAGAAACGGGCGCGGTGGGCGGCATCCCGAGAGGCGGTAATGAAGGGGAAAGCGCTGACTTATCCAGCCGCCCCGGCAACACGCTACAACCAGGCTATGTCGCAACTGGTGCGCCAGATGATAGCTGACTATCAGGCAACCTTTACCCAACTGAATGATGACTTTGCCCCGGTTGGCATGGATGCCAGCGTTGCCAGCCAGACCCGTATCTGGCTGAACCGCCTGAAACGTAAATGGGACGGTATTTTCAACAAAAAAGCGGCAGAAATAGCGGATAAGTTTGTTTCCCAGACCGATCTGGCGGCACAACGTAATCTGAACGATTCTCTAAAAACGCTATCCGGGGGGCTGACAATAAAAACGCCTGATATGCCGGGTGAGATGAAAGAGCGTCTTACCGCTGCCACCGCTGAGAACGTCGCGCTGATTAAAACCATTCCTGAACAGTTTCATCGCAGGATTGAGGGCGCAGCGCTGCGATCAGTCAGCCACCCAGGCGAGGGAGCCAAAACCCTTCTTGATGAAATCAGGCAAACCGGCACGGTGACAGAAAAACGGGCGCAGTTTATCGCTGTGGATCAGAGCCGGAAAATTACCACGGCATCTAACTATGAGCGGATGAAATCAGCCGGTATCCGTAAAGCGGTCTGGCATCACTCAGCCGGTAGCGCTGAACCCAGAGAACTGCATCTCAGGTTAGACGGCCAGACGTTTGATCTGGATAACCCCCCTGTTATTGATGAAAAAACAGGTCAGCGTGGCCTGCCCGGTACGCTGCCCAACTGCAAATGCTTCTGGACGCCGGTTGTGGATTTTGGTGACACCTCATGAACGAAACTAAACGAACGTATGACCTCAATGGCTGTCTGGAAGTAAAAGACAACCCCATCTCAAAAGTTGGGGTTTTTGATTATCTGGGGGCTGAGATTAATGCCCCTGATCCCAGCCGTATCTATCGCGTGTATCGACCGGAGGAGGAGCTACGGAGCATCGATACAATTAACTCTTTCCGGCTGATGCCTTTCATTGATGAGCACGAAATGCTGGGTAAAGACGCCACCCCCGCTGAGAAAAAAGGGATACAGGGCGTCATTGGTGAAAATATCTGGTTTGATTACCCCTACTTACGGGGAAACATCAAAATTCTCTCCAACTCCGCACTGAGCAATATCAGCAGCGGAAAGATAGATTTATCGCCCGGCTATCGATGCCGCTATGACTTCACCCCTGGCAATTTCAACGGCCAGCCCTATGACGCTGTTCAGCGGCATATCAGAGCAAACCACCTTGCGCTGGTGGACGAAGGGCGAACCGGCCCTGATGTCTCCGTGCAGGATCACGTTATAACCATAGATACCAAGGAACTCATTCGCATGAATCCAGATGATGACAAAAACAAGCCCACGACTGATGAAGGTGGTTTTACTCCCGAGCAGGTTGAGCAAATCAAACAGATTGTTGTGGCAGCGCTGGCGGCGGGTAAGCCAACAACGGACGATCCCGATCCGAATGCACCCGCCGACCCTACTGACCCCGTTGATCCGACAGCAGCAGCCGAAGGGGCAGCAGCAGCCGAAGAAGGCGCGGAGGCGGCGGTAGAAGCGGCGGAGGCGGCATCGGAGGCAGCAGAAACCGGGGAGCCTACTGCTATCGAAAATGCTGAAACGGCTATCGAGTCGGCAGAATCGGCTATCGAAGAGGCGAAAGAGCATCTCGACCAGGCCACCACTGACAGCCTCAGTCGTCGGCTTAAACGCCTGCGCAGAAGTATTGGCACGGTAGATACCATCGCCGCGCTGAAACGCAAGGTGGCAAAACTGGAGAAAAGCAAACCGACAATGGATACCGGGGCGCTGCTGAAACAAATCGGTGCCCGCGATGAACTGGCGCGTAAGTTAACGCCATTCGTTGGTGTGTTCGATCATGCTCCCATGACGGCGCAACAGGTCGCTGAATATGGCGTTGAAAAGCTGGGTATCCAGTGTGGTAAAGGCACTGAAGCTATCGCGCTGGATGCGTGGATGCAGGGGCGCGTACCGGATTCCCAAAAACCGTCTGTTGCGATGGATAAGGCCGTCAGCAACCAGTCAATTTTAGATAAATGGGGCGATAAATAATGGCAATCCCGAAATCTGTAGCAAACGGCATGATCTCCGGCGTAGTCGGTGAAGTCAGCCACTTTGGCCCACTTCGCGCCACCAGTGCCGTTCTGGACTCAGCCGATGAAAAAAAGAATCTGTTTGGTCTGGCCTATACCTACAAAGACGCCAGTGTTGAATCTGTGCAGCCAGGCGGTAACGGCGCGTTTGCGGGGATCATGATTAACCCGAAAGCGTATCGTATTGAGACTGAATATGCCCGCAACGGAACTCAGGGTGAGTTTCTCACAATGGGTGAATTAAACGTACAGCTTGAAGCGTCAGGCACGGTTAATGCGCCGGTCATTTTTAGCGAGACAGACGGAAAACTATCGGTCAAAGAAAAACCAGCGACGGGTGACCGCGTGATCGGTTTTGTCTCACGCCATTTGCCTTCTGCTGAAACACCTAACTTGTGTGTATTACGTCTGACCGAGATCCCGTACCCAACCCCTGCACCAACTGGAGATGCCTGATATGGCCCTGAGCAAAGAAAAATTTTATATGTCGGGCCGTGAGATCCGCAGACGCGGGCCGCTGAATATTAAACCTGATCAGAAATGGACATACAACGAGCTGGGGCAACTTGGCTTCGGCGGTCTGGCGGCGATGGACTCCGCGTTGACCGGCCCTGCGGTAAGCGGTGGTCTTATTCACCGTGAAATGCTGCAACATGTTTTACCCGGTCTTATCCGCACGGCGACCCGTGTTCGTGTTCTGGATGAAATTACCGGGGTAATGAACGCGGGTGAGTGGCATGATGAAGAGATTATTCTGAACGTGGCAACGCCGGTAGGCAAACCTGAACTGTACGGTGACCATACCAATATCCCGCTGGCTTCCTATGCGCAGGATCAGGAACGTCGCGGCATTGTGCGCTTTGAGCAGGGTTTTCAGGTCGGTAAGCTGGAAGAGGCTCGTCAGTCGGCGGCAGGCTTTGAGGCGGCAGCAGAAAAACGCAACGCGGCAACCGAATCACTTGAGCAGGGACGCGAGCGCGTCGGCTATCAGGGTTTTAACAGCCCGACTACCCGTGTTTTTGGGTTGTTGAACGATCCGAACCTCCCGGCTTATGAAACTGCAACCAAGCCCTGGCTGACGGCCACGTTCGATGAGATCACAAAGGACATTACCGATATGTTCTCACGTCTCGAAACGAACTCTGGTGGCATTATCCGCGACGATACGCCTATCACGTTGACGTTGCCGCTGGGGTTCCGTTCTGCGCTGAACATCTCTAATCCGGTCGCCAAAGGTGAAACCGTCAAAGAGTGGATCAACAACAACTATCCCAATATGCGCCAGGTCTTTTCACCTGAATTCAAAGGTGCGAATGGCGGGGCAAATATTGCCTATATGTTTGCCGATAGTGTGGATGATGGCTCTACCGCAACCAGCGCAACTATCTTGCAGGTTGTGCCAGTGAAATACCAGTTGCTGGGGTCTGAGAACCAGATCAAGGGCTATCTGGAGGATGCCACCAATGCCACTGCGGGTGTCATTGTCACCCGCCCCTGGGCGATCACTCGTCTGACAGGTCTCTGATAACAGCCCTCAATTTGAGGGCTTAATCTTTAAGGATTATCCATGTCTATCTACGTTTATTCCACGCTCTCCAATGACCAGAATTACGCACTGGAAGCGGGCGGAACGGTATTTATTGCCGGAAAAGCCAATATCATGACCAAACAAATGTACACCCCGCGTGGTCGTGTTACCGAAATTACCGACGAACAGTACGTTGTACTGAGAAAGAATCATGTTTTTCAGTTACATGAAAAAAACGGTTTTATCGCGGTTGAGGAAATAAAAGCCGATCCCGAAAAAGTGGCGACCAATATGGAAGCCAGCGACCTGTCAGCGCCAGATACGCCTGAATCTCTTGAAGCAGAAAATAAAGAGGTTCCGAAAAACAACAAAAAAGGTAAATGATTATGGATGCTGGCACCTTTCCCCTCGAAGCATTTCGTGTTCTTTATCCGCAATTCAACGATGTGCCTGCTGATGATATTTTTATTATCGCCAAATCAGCGACCTGTTATTTCTCGGAATGTCAGGGGATCTGCACCAGTGAACTGTGGATGCTGGTGGTTACGCATATGTTGATGTTGCGCCAAATGGCGGCGAAAGGAGAATCCCCTTCGGGGGCGGTGACCAGCGCCACAATCGATAAAGTGAGCGTGTCATTTGCTGCCCCGCCGACGAGTTCAAACTGGTCACACTGGTACAACCTGACGCCATTCGGCCAGCAATATCTGGCGTTGATTAAACGCTGTAGTGTACCGCGCTATATCGGTGGCATGGGAGAACGTGCCGCTTTTCGTAGCGTGGGTGGCCGGTTCCCGATGCGCGGGAGGCTGAGACGATGAGTAATTTTGCCAGGCTGAAAGCGGTCTACGATGAACTGAACAAAAAGCAGTTGAAGATCGGATTTTTTGAGCACAGTAAATATCCGGACGGTACGCCGATTGCTTATGTCGCGGCCATTCAGGAGTTGGGTTACGGGCCTATTCCTCCTCGTCCTTTTTTTCGCCCCGCGATGTCTGAGAACCGGGCAGATTACCAAGCATTGATTAAGCGTGCGGTAAACGCTGCTATATCAGGAAGTCTCGATATTGATGATGGACTGAATCAGGTTGGTGCAAAAGCCGCAGGCGATGTACAGATGGTAATCCGTTCTGTTAACGAGCCTCCGCTATCAATGGTGACGCTTTTGATGCGTAAGCGAAGAAAGCAGCCTGATTTTAAGGCGGGAGGAAAAGAGGTAGGGATAGCCTGGCTCGATGCTAATTTTGTAGGCCCTCGTATGAAAAATGACAAAACACTGGATATATCTGGGGTGAGCATCAAGCCATTGGTAGATACCGGACTGATGTTACAGGCGGTTACGTATGTGGTGGAGGAAAAAACATGACAGATGAAGAAATCAGCGATTTTATGCTGTTGTCACCGGCTGTAGCGCTTGTGGATTTTGTTCGAAATAAAGAAGGTTTTCGTCAGATAGCGCACCGCGTGAGAGAGCTTTCCAGCGTTCCAGAACTTGAGCGTATTGACGCTTTTTCAATGGCATGCTTAGTAATGGGTGTGGAGAAAAATCAGGGTTTGAGTTAGTTAACATCCTCAGTGATTCTTCCGCTCGTTCAAGTTTTAACATTACTCCCGACAGCCTCCGGTCAAGGATGGTTTTGGTGCAAATTACGGCACCGAAGCCAGCGTAGCCGGTTCGATACAGGTATTTTTCTATTATGGGTTCGAAAGCATCCAGGTCTTCGGGAGGTTGCTCACCCAGGCACATCAAAATAATAAACAGATATTCATCGATTCTCAGGCTGTGTGGAATGCTGCGCAGAAATTCAGTTAGCGCCACGCGGGGATCTTCATGATTCAACATAGTTTCTTCCTTATGCAGATTAACTTGTAAATATATCTCTTAACCGGGATGTTATCACCCTGATATCCCAGGGTGCAGTAAAACTGCGCTCTTATATGATGTCAGGCAGTGGAGGACAAATAATGTTTGGCAATCTCTACAACGTGGCTGCACGGGTGATCCCACAGCAGACAGCTTTCTGGTATCGGTTTAAGTCGCGCGCATTAGACGACCTTGGCAAATGGGTAGCGCAGTACCATCCGCCAGAATCGGTCACGGGTAGCTGGCAGGCGGTGGATACGCAGGATGTACAGGAGATGGGGCTGGTGACCGGCAAAGTTTATCGGCGGCTCTACACTTCGCACGATATTCACGCTATCCAACGGGGGGATGCACCGGATTATCTGGTGTTCAACGGCAAACGCTATGACGTCACCGGTGATGCTGACTGGTACGCGCAGGACGGCTGGAAGTCTGTTCTTTGCATTGAGGCGGGAAACGATGACGGATAACGAGGTTTACATCGCCATCCGGCACCAGATGCTGGCGCAAATGAATAATGCAGGGCTTTCGATACCTGTTGTTGCCGGGTTTCAGTCAACCAAGCAGGGGAGGGAAGACTGCTTCGTTATGTTCTTTCCCATCAACGAGGCAGGCCACGGATGGCAGGCGCGAAACTATCAGGTCGCTGGCACTGATGCGAACCACAAAGAAACTCAGTTGGTGGAAAAAACGTTGCAGGTTCAGGGGCTGGTATCCGATGCCAGTGAACTTACAGCGACCGACCTGACTGCCACGGTTCGAATGATAGTGAATTCACTACCTTTTGTTGATGCGCTACAAAAACAGGGAGTGGGGGTACAACGTGCTTCCGGTATTCGAACGCCTTATTTTATCAATGACCAGGGGGATAATGCCGATCATTTAAGGTGTACTAGCTCAGACCTGATCTGACAGTTACCGGTTATTTATACAGGTGTCTGTCAGATTAAATCTGGTTCAGATTTTTTTCTGCCCAGACCCGTTTACCATCAAGTAAAGTTGCCATTGGCGTACGCCCGCAGCACATTTTACCCTGATGAGTTCGCTCATTATTGTAATGCCACAACCAGTTGTCCAGATCTGCCTGCAGGCTTTCCAGGTCTCCATATAACTTCTTGCGGAACGTAACCTGATAAAAATCCTGCAAAATGGTTTTATGGAAGCGCTCGCAGATACCGTTCGTCTGTGGAGACATCGCCTTCGTTTTCGTATGGTCGATATCGTTGATGGCCAGATAAAGCTGATAATCATGCTGCTCCACTTTACCACAGTACTCCGTACCCCTGTCGGTCAGTATTCTCAGCATCGGCAGTCCCTGAGCCTCGTAGAACGGCAATACGCGATCATTGAGCAGGTCGGCGGCGGTGATCGGCGTTTTACTTGTATACAGCTTGCAGTGTGCCACTTTTGAGTACGTATCCACAAACGTCTGCTGGTAGATACGGCCAACACCTTTCAGATTGCCCACGTAGAAGGTGTCCTGCGAGCCCAGATAACCCGGATGTGCCGTCTCGATTTCGCCGCTGGCCTCATCATCATGCGCCTTTTTCTCCAGCGCTGCGATTTGGGCATCGGTAAGCACAATGCCTTCTTTAGCGACTTTCTCCTCAAGCGCCTTCAGGCGTTTACGGAAGTTCTCCAGGTCGTGTCGTTGCCAGATGGAGCGCACGCCGCTGCCGGAGATAAACACGCCTTTTTTACGAAGTTCATTGCTAGTCCGATGCTGACCATGAGCCGGGAACTCAACGGCGTACTCAACAACCGCACGTTCCGTGGCCTCATCGGCGCGGTTCTTCAGGTTGGGTACCCTACGACTTTGATTAACCAGCGCATCAATACCGCCTTCTTCAGCCAGTTCCTGATAACGGTAAAACGTGTCTCGCGACACGCCCATGATCTTACAGGCTTTTGATACGTTACCGAGCTCTTCGTCCAGATTGAGTAAACCGGCTTTGTGTTTGATGATGGGATTGTTAGTATGAAGCATGAGAGTTACCTCGCGTTTTGTATAAGGATTCGACACCCATATCAAAACCGGTAACTCTCAACCTTTCAAGGCCCATTGTCAGATCAAGTCGCGACTAATACATTTAAGGATCGGTTGACCGATCCGGTTTATGCGGTAAAAAGGGTTCTATGTTCATCATGGAACCCTTTTTAAATGGAACTTTCCCAGGCCCTCGGCATCATCAATGCCGCCACTCCTGAGCGCGCCCGTAGTCTCGCCGACCTTATTCCTCCCGAGCTTATTCAGCAGGCGCTCACCCTGACCGATACCGTTACTTTGCGTAAACGTAAACTTTCCCTCGAATCCATGATTTGGCTTGTCGTTGGGATGTCCATTTTTTGCGATCGTCCGATGACCGAAATCGTCAATCTGATGGATATTACTGACCGGACCGGAGCTCCTTTTACCGCACGCAGCGCTGTCATTCAGCGCCGTAAGACTCTGGGTGAAAATGCAGTGCGGGAGCTTTTTGATATCACACAGCAGCACTGGAATCAGCAGGCTGCACATCCAAAATGGCACGGTCTGAATCTGTTTGCTGTCGACGGCGTGGTCTGGCGTACCGCCGATACGCCGGAAAACAGAGCCGTCTTCAGTAAACACAGCAGCCAGTACGGCGAAGGCGGCTATCCTCAGGTGCGAATGGTTTGTCTGATGGAGCTGAGCAGCCATCTGATCGCCGCCAGTGCATTCGACAGTGAAAAAGTCAGTGAAATGCGGCTGGCTGAGCACCTGACGGAGAAAACCCCGAATAACAGTATCACCCTGTTCGATAAGGGATTTTATTCGATGGGTCTGCTTCATCACTGGCAGACAGCAGGAGAACACCGTCACTGGTTGTTGCCGTTGAAAAAACACGTACAGTATCAGGTGGTTCGCCGTTTGGGGCGTGGAGATGAACTGATATGCCTGAAAACCAGTCCACGAGCCAGGAAGCAATGGCCAGGGGTCCCGGAAGAAATGGTGGCAAGACTGCTGACCCGCAGGGTAGACGGTAAAGAGAGGCAGGTGCTGACGTCACTGACAGACCCGAATCGCTATCCGGGTAAAGATATCAGCGAGCTATATCGCCACCGCTGGGAAACAGAACTGGGCTACCGGGAAGCAAAGCAGGGTATGCTGGACAGCCGGTGGACATTACGCAGTCGCCTGCCGGAGCTGGTGAGACAGGAGCTATGGGGGGTACTGCTGGCTTATAACCTGGTGCGATATCAGATGGTGCAGATGGCGTTCCATCTGAAAGGAGATTACCTGCCTTACCAGCTGAGCTTCAGTGGAGCGATAAGCGAAATAATCCGGATGCTGATAACCCTGCCCTGGGCTTCGCCGGGAAAAATGCCGGGAGAACTGAGAACCCTGTATGAACAGGCGAAATGGCTTGTGTTACCGGGTAGAAGAGAGCGAAGTTACCCGAGAGAGTTGAGGGTAAAGAGCAGGAAATATCCGGATAAAAAGGTTGCTGGTCACCTTAAGTGACCAGCATTAACCGCCTGGACGGTCACTACTGAGAAAAGGCATTTACACAGAATCGTGTACAGGGTCTCAGATCAGGCCTGAGCTGGTACAGCTGCTGTTAATGCGACAGAACCCTTTCCGAGCCTGTAATTTAAATTGTGTATCTGCCTGTTTTTGATATCTTCATTTCGATAACGGAGACAGGTAATTATGGACGAAAAAAGACTCAAAGCCCTTGCGGCTGAACTGGCTAAGGGGCTGAAAACCGAAGCCGATCTCAACCAGTTTTCCCGCATGCTGACGAAGCTTACAGTTGAAACTGCGCTCAATGCTGAGCTGACTGACCACATCGGACACGAAAAGAACGCACCCAAAACAGGCTCAAATACCCGCAATGGTTATTCGTCAAAAACGTTGTTGTGCGACGATGGTGAGATTGAAATCAGTACACCACGTGATCGTGAAAGCACCTTCGAACCTCAGCTTATTAAGAAAAATCAGACACGTATTACGCAGATGGACAGTCAGATCCTGTCGTTGTATGCAAAAGGCATGACCACCCGGGAGATTGTCGCCACCTTCAAAGAAATGTACGATGCGGACGTCTCACCCACGCTGATATCGAAAGTCACTGATGCGGTGAAAGAGCAGGTATCTGAGTGGCAAAACCGTCCGCTGGATGCTCTGTATCCCATTGTTTATCTTGACTGTATTGTCGTAAAAGTTCGCCACAGTGGCACTGTAATTAACAAAGCCGTATTCCTTGCTCTGGGTATTAACACCGAAGGCCAGAAAGAATTACTGGGCATGTGGCTCGCAGAAAATGAAGGTGCGAAGTTCTGGCTCAGCGTGCTGACTGAGCTGAAGAATCGAGGTCTCCAGGATATCCTGATTGCCTGCGTGGATGGCCTTAAGGGCTTTCCGGATGCGATAAACAGCGTGTACCCGCAGACGCATATCCAGTTGTGCATTATTCACATGGTACGCAACAGCCTGAAATACGTGTCATGGAAGGACTATAAAGCCGTTACTGGCGGTCTGAAAGCGGTTTATCAGGCTCCGACAGAAGCAGCAGCGCTGATGGCCCTGGATAAGTTCGCTGATGTCTGGGACGACAAATATCCGCAAATCAGCAAAAGCTGGCGTGCACACTGGGAAAATCTCAATACGTTCTTTGGTTATCCACCAGATATACGTAAGGCTATCTACACCACGAATGCCATCGAGTCGCTGAACAGCGTTATCCGGGCAGCGATAAAGAAACGCAAAGTGTTCCCGACAGATGACTCAGTGCGCAAGGTGATATATCTGGCAATCCAGTCGGCCTCGAAAAAATGGAGTATGCCGATCCAGAACTGGCGGCTGGCAATGAGTCGCTTTATTTGTATTAGTCGCGACTTGATCTGACACTGGACCTTGAAAGGTTGAGAGTTACCGGTTTTGATATGGGTGTCTAATCCTTAAACAAAACGCGAGGTAACTCTCATGATTCATACTAACAATCCCATCATCAAACACAAAGCCGGCCTGCTCAATCTCGCCGAAGAACTCGGTAACGTATCAAAAGCCTGCAAGATCATGGGCGTGTCACGCGACACGTTTTACCGTTATCAGGAACTGGCTGCTGAAGGCGGCATCGATGCGCTGATTAACCAGAACCGCCGCGTCCCCAACCTGAAGAACCGCGCCGACGAAGCCACTGAACGCGCTGTTGTTGAATATGCCGTTGAGTTCCCGGCCCACGGGCAACACCGGACCAGTAATGAGCTGCGTAAAAAAGGCGTGTTTATCTCCGGTAGCGGCGTGCGCTCCATCTGGCAACGGCACGACCTGGAGAACTTCCGTAAACGCCTGAAGGCACTTGAGGAAAAGGTCGCCAGAGAAGGCATCGTGCTTACCGACGCTCAAATCGCAGCGCTGGAGAAGAAGGCCCACGATGACGAGGCCAGCGGAGAAATCGAAACTGCTCACCCGGGTTATCTCGGGTCGCAGGACACCTTCTACGTGGGCAATCTGAAAGGTGTGGGTCGTATCTACCAGCAGACGTTCGTGGATACGTACTCGAAAGTGGCACACTGCAAGCTGTATACGAGTAAAACGCCGATCACCGCCGCAGACCTGCTCAATGATCGCGTACTGCCGTTCTACGAGGCTCAGGGACTGCCGATGCTGAGGATCCTGACCGACAGGGGAACGGAGTACTGTGGTAAGGTGGAGCAGCATGATTACCAGCTGTATCTGGCCATCAACGATATCGACCATACAAAAACGAAGGCGATGTCTCCGCAGACGAACGGCATCTGCGAGCGCTTCCATAAAACTATTTTGCAGGATTTTTATCAGGTTACGTTCCGTAAGAAGTTATACGAAGACCTGGAGAGCCTGCAAACGGATCTGGACAACGGGTTGTGGCATTACAATAATGAGCGAACTCATCAGGGAAAAATGTGCTGCGGGCGTACGCCAATGGCCACGTTACTTGATGGTAAACGAGTCTGGGCAGAAAAAAATCTGAACCAGATTTAATCTGACAGACACCTGTATAAATAACCGGTAACTGTCAGATCAGGTCTGAGCTAGTACACTTTATTATCGAGTTTGGTGACCGCCTGAGCGATCACCTTTAATACGGTGGCAGATACACAGAATTATTTACAGGGTCCCCTTTCCCTCTATTTCTACATGAACTTTGTTTCTTTTTCCCATCCCTTTATACTCATGCACTGGTAAAAACTGCGTCTTCGACTGTCATCATTTACATCCATTACATAACTTTGAGTCTCTGGTCTTTCAGTGGTTTTATATTTTTTCCCTTCGCAGTCATCATTTTTTTTGCATTTTTCATATTTCTTCGAGTATATCGTTTTCTGCGCTACTTCATTTTTAACGGGGAATTTGTTTTCTGCCTGAGCTTCGCAAAATGTTTTTGCTGTTAAGAAATCTTCAGCGGTTGCTCTGTTTTTTATCCAATGGGAAGAACACCCACAGAGCAGGAATGGTAACAGAATTATACTGGATATTGATTTCATGTAAGTCCTTAAAGTTTACGTTCTGAATTTTTTTCAGCACAGATAATAATACCTTATTTTACCTTTTACGCTGACAAATGGCTCTGTTACAAACATTACTATCGCTGATAGGCTTTACTTCCATTTTCACCAGTAAAGTTACTCATGAACGTATTTAAAGGTATGCATTTTCAAAGAGATATCATCCTTTTGGCGGCTACCCTCGTAATATGGACATGGCCCTAAACGAGGTGATGGCTTTCAAATTGTTCCGGGCTGAGTCCTCCACAAGCACTGTGGTAACGCCAGCGATTGTAATCGCATCCGATATAATTAAACACAGTCGTCCGCATTATTTCCCGGCTGGCAAAGCTTTCTCCGTGAATACATTCCACGCAGGCATTACCATAACAGCAGCCTTTTGCGTTCATGCTCCCGCGCAGATTATGCTGTTTCAGTAAGATCTGATAATCCGATGAGCAGTAGTGCCCTCCACGAACCGTGTGAACAATAACATTTTCCGGGCGTTTACGCCGCCAGATCGCCATTTGCAATGCATCACACGTAAGCTGTGCCGTCATACGCGGTGACATTGGCCAGACAATAACCGCCGCGGCCACAGGTCGATGACCACCGCCAGGTATAACCAGCCTTTGTCTGTACGGAGATACGTGATGTCTCCTGCCCATTTTTAGTTCGGGCCGCTGACGCTGAAGTCCTGATTCAGCAGATTATCTGATACAGGCAGACCATGTTCACGGTAGCTGACCAGGCTGAACTTCCGGGTAACTTTCGCCCGCAGCCCCTGACGACGGAGGCTGGCGGCAATGGTTTTGATGTTGTACTCCGGTAGTTCATCAGCAAGACGTGGCGCACCATAACGCTGTTTCGCCTCCGTGAATGCCTTACGGACAGCAGCATCACAGATGAGCCTGAACTGTTGTCGCTTGCCTGGCTGATGGCTGCGCAGACGACGGACATACCAGCCGCTGCGGGCAACCCGAAGTCTGCGTGAGGTGGTCTATGCAAAATTCGGTCGTGACGCAGATTTATTGATAATGATGAAGAGTAAGATACCAACCGATGATCTTATCGTGCATTTCCTCTGACTTCGAAAAGCAAATTGTTCTGCGGGTCAGTCGTTTGATATGTGTGCGAAGATTAAGATTATGTCGTTCTGTCCGTTGGGTATATTTCTTGCTCACCACGTGGCCTGTTGCACTTAACAGAACTTTATAAACCGGCCACGCATCTGTCATATAAAAGGCAATGTTAAATTTGCTTAACAGGGCCGGCAATCGTCGCAGGGTCGGGGCATTTCTCGGGCCGAAGACGTGGGCCAGAGCACGTTTGCGGATACGGTCATAAGCATAGAACAACCACCGGGGATTGCTTTTACACCGCACGTAAGACCATTGTTCACCGGCTTCACAGCAGATAACAACCTCCGTTTCGGGGTCGATATTCTCAGCTACCTGCTTTGGCGAAATTTTTTTAAGTGCCGCAGAATCGTATTGAGGCTGATACCGAGAACCCGTGCGGTATCGCGACATCCGTAACCATTCATGGCCATATTAACAATGGTCTGGTGTGTGTCTGGTTTGGCACCGGCGTAGCTAAAGTTGAGCAGAAAGGTCTTTGAACAATGCTTGCAGATGTAACGTTGGGCACCGGATGCTGAATGTCCGTTACATCGTACAGCATGAGTTTCATTGCACTGAGGGCAGACGACATCAACTTTAGCCATATGTTACATCCAAAGCGCAAAGCATACGTGATCAGCAAGTCTGCGTCACGACCGACTATTAAGTCTGTTACAGGGCTTTGCACGGAGCCCGTTTATTTTGCAGGAACAGAATGGAGTCGGACTGATAATGTCTGTTACTTTACGTAAATTAAAACAAGCAATATTGATATCCACGCTTTGTCTTATTACCGCTGAGGCCTGCGCAGCAGGTGTTGCCAAAACTGCAGCAGACGCAATGAGCTGCCAGCCAGATGCGGGTAATAATAAGAACGGATACGGGGCATGCCCTTTTCTGGGCAAGGTTTATGACGCTGACCCGGTTTTTAAGAAAGATATCGATGACAGTCTGAAGTCTGCAGGACTTAACGGATTACTGGGACGACGTGGTTTAATGAACGGCCCGGACCGTGGATTGTTTCCCGTGGATGTTAGTGGCGAGAAGTGGTTGCAGGGCTTTGTCTGTGAGCGAGGCAACTGTGGTGACCATTATTTGAAAATTCTGTATATCCCCTCAGAACATGTTGTTGCTGGTTTTTATTACAACGGGGGTGAGGAAAAAATGTTTGGCGACGTCGGGGACGCAGAAGCAAAAGTCTTGCGCGGTGACATACAAGAAGATACGCCACAGCAACAGACTCCGACGATGGCAACAGCGACATCGCCGGATGGTGCACTGGCTAACACTATCTGGACCTTTAAGGGAGATGGAGGAAAATCACTCTGGCAGGTCTGTGGTGGAGAAAACAGCAGTTGTACCATTATTTGTACTAGCTCAGACCTGATCTGACAGTTACCGGTTATTTATACAGGTGTCTGTCAGATTACATCTGGTTCAGATTTTTTTCTGCCCAGACTCGTTTACCATCAAGTAACGTGGCCATTGGCGTACGCCCGCAGCACATTTTTCCCTGATGAGTTCGCTCATTATTGTAATGCCACAACCCGTTGTCCAGATCCGTTTGCAGGCTCTCCAGGTCTTCGTATAACTTCTTACGGAACGTAACCTGATAAAAATCCTGCAAAATAGTTTTATGGAAGCGCTCGCAGATGCCGTTCGTCTGCGGAGACATCGCCTTCGTTTTTGTATGGTCGATATCGTTGATGGCCAGATACAGCTGGTAATCATGCTGCTCCACCTTACCACAGTACTCCGTTCCCCTGTCGGTCAGGATCCTCAGCATCGGCAGTCCCTGAGCCTCGTAGAACGGCAGTACGCGATCATTGAGCAGGTCTGCGGCGGTGATCGGCGTTTTACTCGTATACAGCTTGCAGTGTGCCACTTTCGAGTACGTATCCACGAACGTCTGCTGGTAGATACGACCCACACCTTTCAGATTGCCCACGTAGAAGGTGTCCTGCGACCCGAGATAACCCGGGTGAGCAGTTTCGATTTCTCCGCTGGCCTCGTCATCGTGGGCCTTCTTCTCCAGCGCTGCGATTTGAGCGTCGGTAAGCACGATGCCTTCTCTGGCGACCTTTTCCTCAAGTGCCTTCAGGCGTTTACGGAAGTTCTCCAGGTCGTGCCGTTGCCAGATGGAGCGCACGCCGCTACCGGAGATAAACACGCCTTTTTTACGCAGCTCATTACTGGTCCGGTGTTGCCCGTGGGCCGGGAACTCAACGGCATATTCAACAACAGCGCGTTCAGTGGCTTCGTCGGCGCGGTTCTTCAGGTTGGGGACGCGGCGGTTCTGGTTAATCAGCGCATCGATGCCGCCTTCAGCAGCCAGTTCCTGATAACGGTAAAACGTGTCGCGTGACACGCCCATGATCTTGCAGGCTTTTGATACGTTACCGAGTTCTTCGGCGAGATTGAGCAGGCCGGCTTTGTGTTTGATGATGGGATTGTTAGTATGAATCATGAGAGTTACCTCGCGTTTTGTTTAAGGATTAGACACCCATATCAAAACCGGTAACTCTCAACCTTTCAAGGTCCAGTGTCAGATCAAGTCGCGACTAATACACATTTGAGTATGCAAATAAAACCCTCAAAGAATATCGTAACGAGCCAAAAGAAACTCGGCACGATATCGTTAATAATTACGTTGGTTTTAAAAGTGTACCGGTCAGCGCTGCAGATGCTTTTTATGCCTGTATGAGCGAATACACTTTTACTAAAGATGATGATTTAAAACTCGGTGATGTGTTGGGGTGTTGTTTCAACGACTTCGAGAGGGATCCAAAATCTCTGAATAACAAAATTAACCTTGATACATTCAAAAATAATTTCAGCAGTTGGGACGGCTTTTATCGTCCGTTAGAGAAGATGATAAAAGCCAGCATGAATGATGATTCCTCTTATAAACATGTTTCAACGGTCTATCATCTGATTTTGAATAAAGAGCCACATGCCATTGTAAAAACCACGTTTCGCGGTACTAATTCTTATGGTGGAGTGGTCAAACAGATCGTAGCGGCCCGTGTTGATGTGCGAACGGGTGACGTTGTTTCGATACTCGACAATTAAGCTGTTACAATAACAAACCCCGCCAGTGCTGAAACTTGATTTCAGTGCTGGTGGGGTTGAACTGACCTGCCCCCAGTATTAGATACAACCTTCAGTTAGTAATGTCGGTTGGTTTTTCTTCATGTTTCCCGTTTCGCCAGCATGCTGCAAATTCAAGCGGCGCCTGGTAATTCAGCGATGAATGAGGTCTGGACTCGTTATAATCCTGCCGCCAGTCATTAATGATTTTCCGGGCATGAAGAATATCGCTGAACCAGTGCTCATTCAGGCATTCATCCCGAAAGCGTCCGTTAAAACTCTCAATAAATCCGTTCTGTGTTGGCTTACCCGGCTGGATAAGTCGCAGTTCTACACCATGCTCAAAAGCCCACTGTTCGAGCGCACGGCTGGTAAATTCCGGGCCCTGATCGGTTCTTATCGTTGCCGGATAGCCGCGAAACAGCGCGAGGCCGTCCAGAATACGTGCGACCTGAACGCCTGAAATACCGAAAGCGGCGGTGATCGTCAGACACTCCTTCGTGAAATCATCCACGCAGGTCAGGCACTTAATCCGGCGGCCGCTGGCAAGTGAATCCATGACAAAATCCATCGACCATGTCAGGTTCGGCGCATCCGGGCGGAGAAGCGGAAGCCGCTCAGTCGCCAGACCCTTACGGCGTCGCCTGCGTTTTACACCGAGACCGTTAAGGTGATAGATGCGGTAAACCCTCTTGTGGTTGACGTGAAGGCCCTCCCGACGCAATAACTGCCAGATGCGCCGGTAACCAAATCGGCGACGTTCAAGTGCCAGCTCTGTGATACGCAGAGATAGTTGCGCGTCAGCAGCCGGACGCTGAACCGAATAACGGCAGGTTGAAAGGGACAGACCGGCCAGCCTGCAGGCACGACGTTGCGACAGACCCGTTATCTCACACATGACTTCCACGGCTTCCCGCTTCTGGTCTGTCGTCAGAACTTTCGGCCCAGAGCCACCTTAAGCGCCTCCTTATCCAGCATGGCTTCAGCGAGCAGCTTCTTGAGGCGGGCGTTCTCCTCTTCAAGTGACTTGAGCCGCTTCACTTCGGGGACTTCCATGCCGCCAAACTTCTTGCGCCCGGTGTAGAAGGTAGCGTCTGAAATAGCATGCTTGCGGCAGAGTTCCCGGGCCGAAACCCCGGCTTCGGCCTCGCGGAGAATACTGATGATCTGTTCGTCGGAAAATCGCTTCTTCATGGGGATGTCCTCATGTGACTTATGAAGACATTACTAACATCGCGCTGTATTAATCAACGGGGAGCAGGTCAGGATGAATCGCTTTCGTCGGGTCCTGATCAGATGGGGAAAGAAGACCGAAAATTACGAAGCCATGTTGCATTTTGCCTGTGGTCTCATCGTCTGGAATAAAGTCCTGTTGAGACAGGCTCTAAGTGGGTTCCAGAATTAATATTCATCCATGAAAAACTTAGTCCACTTGATATTATAATCCTTATGTCTCGCTATCCTCTTACGGGTAGGTTCGTTGGTATGCCTGAAAAGATCAATGTTGAAAGATATATAAGAAGTAGATATTCGCTGCTGCGCCCGTAACTGTCGTTAATGGCTTGTCTGCTGACGAAGACGCACAAAAACAAATTTTGTACGCCTTCGTCCAGCGCCGATAACTAAAGGTAATGAAATGAGCGCCTCCCTCCCTCGGTCAATACCGAGATCCAAAGCACTGACCCGCGAAGACTCAGTGCTCAATCTGAAAAGCATGCATTGATGCTTTCCCGATTAATCAGGAGGGAGTGAGAGATGAAACCTATGCCAGTTGGTGTCGACATTGCGAAGAACGTTATGCAGATCCACTACGTGGATACTGAAACAGGGGAGATATTCAGTAAGGCCATCCGGCGTGCCAAGTTTCTTGAGTTCTTTACCAACCAGGCTCCCTGCTGTATCGGCATGGAAGCATGTGGTGGTGCTCATCACCGGGCGAGGCAACTGGCCCGACTGGGCCACCAGGTCAAACTGATACCGGGCGAATTCGTCAAGGCCTTCAATATCCGCAACAAAAACGATATTGCCGATGCACAGGCCATCTGGCGGCCGTACAACAGCCAGGCAAAGCGGTGGCCGTTAAAACCGAGCAGCAGGCCATGCTGGCCCTGCACCGGATACGTTCTCAACTGATGAAGTTCAGGCTGATGCAAACCAACGCACTACACGGATTACTGGCAGAGTACGGTGAGGTGATGGCAAAAGGGTATGCCAGCCTGCTACGGTCTGTACCGGACATTCTTACACGCCTTACCTGCTGTGCTGATCGACAGCCTGCGTGAACAACTGAACGAGATACAACGGATAGACAAACGCATCACCGACACTGAGAACGTCGGATACGCGAACTGAGTAAAGACGAGCCTGGCGTAAAGGCCATCAGCGACATTCCCGGCGTGGGTCTACTGACAGCAACAGCCGCGGTGGCCTCGATGGGCGACGCAAAAGCCTTTCGATCAGGTCGCGAATTTGCCGCGTGGATCGGTCTGGTTCCGCGACAGAAAGGTGCTGGAGGAAAGCTCCAGCTACTGGGGATCAGCAAACGGGGTAACAAGTATTTGCGAAAACTGCTGGTCAATGGTGCCCACAGCGTCATACAGAACGCGAATGAACCCGGTCCCTGGGTCCCTGCGTTGCTGACGCGGCGTCCCATTAATGTGGTCTCCGTGGCACTGGCCAACAAAATGGCCAGAACGATATGGGCGGTACTGGCACATGGCAGACCTTACC
Source organism: Erwinia tracheiphila (assembly GCF_021365465.1). Lineage (NCBI taxonomy): Bacteria > Pseudomonadati > Pseudomonadota > Gammaproteobacteria > Enterobacterales > Erwiniaceae > Erwinia > Erwinia tracheiphila. Next base: position 3,783,329 of record NZ_CP089932.1, on the reverse strand, counting down.
TGAGAGGCATCGCTCCCTCCTGAAGCGTCTGCAACAAGCAGCCTCAGGGCTTAAGCGTAGAAGCGAATATCAACAGGTTGCACAGGCAGTGTATGTAATGACAAAACAGGTCAGACCGGGACTCACCAAGCCTGAAAGAAATATTGAACCACGGGTTCGCAGAGGTAATTGAGGCGTGAGTCAGCGGATTTAATTAGGGTCAGCAGCCGCTTCCACGGCTGCATAAAGACCGGATATATAGCCGCAATCGTCCTGTCCGTCATGAAGTACAAAGTTTGGCAAACGGGAGGTGCTCATATATATTTCTTTCAACGCTTGGGGGATTCTTTTGTTAAGCCTTATTCGTCGCGACGTGATCTGACACCGGACCCTGCAAGGTTGGGGGTTACCGGTTCTGATATGGGTGTCGAATCCTTATACAAAACGCGAGGTCACCCTCATGCTCCATACTCACAATCCCATCATCAAACACAAAGCCGGCCTGCTCAATCTCGCCGAATAACCCGGTAACGTATCAACAGCCTGCAAGAGCACGGGCGTGTCACGCGACACCTTCTACTGTTATCAGGAACTGGCTGCTGAAGGCGGCATTGACGCGCTGGTTAACCAGAACCGCCGGGGTCCCAACCTGACGAACCGCGCCGACGAAGCCACTGAACGCGCGGTTGTTGAGTACGCCGTTGAGTTCCCGGCCCCCGGGCAGCACCGGACCAGTGATGAGCTGCGTAAAAAAGGCGTGTTTACCTCCGGCAGCGGCGTGCACGCCATCTGGCAACGACACGATCTGGAGAACTTCCGTAAACGCCTGAAGGCGCCTGAGGAAAAGCTCGCCAGAGAAGCCATCGTGCTTACCTGTGCCCCAATCGCCGCGCTGGAGAAAAAGGCGCATGATGATGAGGCCAGCGGCGAAATCGAGACCACTCACCCGGGCTATCCCGGGTCGCAGGACACCTTCTGTGCTGGCGACCGTATCTGCCCGCAGACGTTCGTGGATACGTACCCGAAAGTGGCACACTGCAAGCGGTATACGAGTAAAACGCCAATCACCGCCGCCGGCCTGCTAAATGATCGGGTACTGCCGTTCTGTGAGGCCCAGGGGCTGCCGGTGCTGAGAAGACTGACCGACAGGGGAACGGAGTACTGTGGTAAGGTGGAGCAGCATGATTACCAGCTTTATCTGGCCATCAACGATATCGACCATACAAAAACGAAGGCGATGTCCCCACAGACCAACGGCATCGGTGAGCGCTTCCATAAAACGATTTTGCAGGATTTTTATCAGGTCACGTTCTGCAAGAAGTCATATGGGGAGCGGGAGAGCCTGCAAATGGATCCGGACAACGGGTTGTGGCATGACAATAATGAGCGGACTCATCAGGGGAAAATGTGCGGCGGGCGAACGCCAGTGGCCAGGTTACCTGATGGAAAACGTGTTTGTGCAGAAAAGAATCTGAACCGGATGTAATCCGACAGACACCTGTATAAATAACCGGTAACTGTCAGATCAGGTCTGAGCTAGTACAAGTAAAATAAAAGATATTCCCATCAACGCGTACTTCATCGGATAAACTCCCTGCTACCTGTCTCACTCAAACCGATTGAACCCAGGTGGTTGCATTCAAAACGGTTACTTTGCCATAAGTCGTTCATGGCAGGATCGCGGGCTAATCTACTGACTCTTTATCGTAAAATAAAGTTATCGCTGTACGAAGTTAACTTATTCAGGGGAATTCGATTGTTGGAACGACCGACATCCCGACGCGTAAACGGGCCAAATCCTGCTGATTGGGGTCCAGTAGAATTTTCACCGGCAGACGCTGAACAACCTTGGTGTAATTACCCGTCGCGTTATCGGCGGTAATGGCCGCAAAGGTTGAACCTGTTGCCGGGGCAATACTGTCAATATGACCGCGTAAGATTACCCCTGGCAACGCATCCACCCGAACTGAAACCGGCTGTCCCGTATGCACATTGTCGAGCTGCGTTTCCAGAAAGTTCGCTGATACATAACTTTGTTGTAACGGAACCACGGCCAGCAACCGCGTACCCGCTGAAACCCAGGCACCGGGGCGGGCCGAACGCTGTCCGATAAAACCGGCAATCGGGGCAGTGATACGCGTGTATGAGAGGTTGAGGCGAGCCTGATCGACACTTGCCTGTGAGGCAGCAATATTTGCCTTAGCCTGTCTTATCTCCGCTTGTAAAACGGTCACTTCTTTTCGTGCTGACAGTGCTACAGCCTCATTTTGATGAAGGGCTGCAGCGGCCTCGCGCATAGTAGCGACGGTTTTTTGTTGTTCGTCTGCGGTCGCGGTTCCGCTGACCAGCAGACGACGATAACGACCGGCATTCTGTCCGGCATATTCCAGCGCCGCCTGGCTGGCGCTGACCGCAGCATCGCTTTGTGCAATAACAGCCTGCTGCTGTTCGAGCTGGGCCTCAGTGCTGGCCAGCTTTGCTACACTGATTTTTAAATTGGCTTCAGCGCTCTCCAGCGCAACGCGATAATCCCTATCGTCCAATGTCGCCAGCAGCTGGCCTGCTTCGACGTGCTGATTATCACTCACGCTCACAACATGAATATAGCCTGATGCCTTTGGTGCCACGGTGGTGTAATCAGCCATGATAACTGCGTCTTCCGTACTGTTTTGACGGAGGTGCATACCTGACCAGACAAAAAGTATGGCTGCCAGCACCAGCAGTATCATCAAGGCCAGCGTTATAATTCGTCTGGTGGGAGTTAAGCGCATGATTATGATCTCGTGGTGGTTACAGGGTGTATAAGCGTCTGAGGAGGATAAACCCGGCGGGGCAGCCAGAGGGTAAACAGCACCAGCACCACCGTGAAACAGGCAATGGCTAAATACGTATCGCTGATGCTAAGAATCACCGCTTGATGCTTAATTAGTGTACTAAAATGGGCTAAGTTTTCGACCGAGCTTGCTGAACCATCCGCAAGCAATGGTTTAATACCCCCCGCGTCGCTGCTGTTTTCTGCGGTTATACGCCAGGGCTGATTATCCAGTCTGTCGAGTAAGGTAAATGAGTGGAATTTCTCCCGATGCGTCAGAAAGTTCTCAATCAGAGAACCAGCTCCAATGCTGGCAAACCCTCGAACGCTATTAAACATAGCCGACGCGTAGGGCCCCTCCGTCGGATGGATCACGCTGGTGGAACTCATCAGCACAGGCAGAATCAGCATTGGCTGGCCCACGGCCTGCAACAGCTGAATTTGCCAAAAATTCTGCCGTGCCCAGTCACTGGTTATGTACATGCCTGACAGGCAGGAGAGGCACAATAATGCCGCACCACAGCAAAGCATCCAGCGACTGTCAATCCATCGACGATTGAGCAAGGCGGCCAATAGAGGGGCTAAAAGCAACTGTGGTACACCGACTGTGAGTGCCAGTGGAACAAACTGACTGCTGCGAAACCCCGCGACCTGAGAGAAATAGGCTGAAGGTAAGACAGAACCAGAAAGCGTTACCAGCAGTATTCCTGCCAAGGCTAGCAACCCGTGCGTCAGATTACGGCGTGCCAGCAATTGCAGTTTAAAAAGGGGGAGCGGATGAAACCATTCATTAATTAAGAACACCATCAGCAGAACACTTGATGCAAGCAGTAGGGTGACAATCAGCGGCGAACTGAACCAGTCGAGCCTTTCTCCCTGTGTCAGGGCAAGAATCATCAGGGCAATACCGCTACAACCGGTCAACATGCCAGCTAAATCGATCTGCCGAAAACGCTCGAGCCGTACTGGGTCCTGAGGCAGTCCCAAGGCTATCATCAGGCTGGCAACGCAAAGGGGAGGAATAACCTGCCAGAATACAAACTGCCAGCCAACGGTGTCCGTCCAGAAAGCAGCGAGTGATACAGCAATATTTGGCCCAAATGTGGCAGTAAGGGCATAAGCGGCCAGTCCATAAAGTTTGATACCGGGCGGTAAAAAACGCAGTGCGACGGTCATCAGCAGAGGCGGCAGCGCCCCGCCCAACATACCCTGAATGACACGCAGGGCGATAAACAAAAATGGAGAGGGAGCAAAGGGTTGCAGTGCGCCAGTAATGGCAAAACCACAGGATACAGCCAGCGCAAAACCGCGTAGTGAGAAAGTTACGGCAAACCATGGAGCAATCATCATCGCGGCAACTTCTGCGGCCTGGTAAGATGACGTTATCCAACTGGCACCATCGTAATCAAACCCCGTAGCCGCACGAATATCGACCAGTGCTATATCAGTTACCCGATCATTTAAACAGGAAGTGAGCGCCGCGATCAATACACCGATCAAACCCAGGGCGAGGCGCAGAGTAAAGGGATGTGCGGCGGTAGTCTGAGTTGTCATAGTGGCTGCTCTGTAGGGCAAATAAGTGATGCACTGTATCGTATGATGAGATTTTCCGCGCTAATACTATCCTGCGAATAAGTGTATTGCAATGCGGTACACTGTGCTACAACACAGAAAAGAGTGCTACCATAATGGTCTGATGCAAGTAAGGAAGCCTTATGACTGAATCCTCAGGTGTGCGCGACGATGAACGCAGTGGCGGCATTCAGGTTATATCTCGCGCCGCTAACATACTGAATGCACTAGGAAATCGTCCTGATGGCATGAGCCTTGGGGAGATTGCCCAGGCTGTTGATTTGCCGCGTTCCACCGTTCAACGCATTGTTGCAGCTCTGGACTCTGTTCAGCTTGTACGCAGCTCGGGAGCCAGCGGAGTCAGGCTCGGGCCGGCACTCTTACGGCTAATTGCAACCGTTCACACCGATGTGGTGGCCATTGCTCAACCGTGGCTGCAGGCGTTGAGCGACGCTACGGCGGAAACGGTCACCCTTGCCCGTGCCAGTGGTTTGCAGCTGGCTATTGTGCATTACGTGGTTGCTGACCGTGAACTGCGGGTGGTGCCGCGTATCGGGCTTCATTTGCCGCTTTGTAGCACATCAGGAGGCAAAGCCTTACTGGCACTGGAAAGCGATCGGCAGGTGAAGGCGTTGGTAGGAAACGATTTTGACGCTATCACCGATTCTATGGTGAAATCGTTTTCCGAACTGCTTGAACACCTGGAGCAGATTCGTCGTACCGGGGTGTCTTACGGTCGGGGCGAAACGCTGGAAGGGATTTCCACGATGGCGGTTGCCATTGATACCATATTGGGACGCTATTCTGTCAGTTTACTGGTTCCTTCTGGTCGTTTTCAGCAGCATGAGGCGCGCTATCGCACAGAGATCCTGAAATGCAAAGACGCGCTGGTGAATGAAATAGGTAAAGCGTCCATACGGGACTGAGGGGGGATGCAAACGCTTTTGGTAGCGGTCGATAATTCTGATATTGCGCGCAAAGTGACCTTGCGGGCTGTTGAACAGGCAAATGCACTGGCAGCTCAGGTGGTAGTCATATGCTGCATTGATGCCAGCTATGCGGATACCACAGCGACGTCAGTGATAGAAGCAGGTGAAGATCCGGGTGATTTTGGCAGTGCGCTTGATGAACAGAATACCGCTGAAGCGGTGGTGCGCCGGGCGCTGTCTGTGCTGCGGAGAGCGGGGGTGACTGCCTCAGGCAGGGTGATAGCAGGTGAGGCAGCAGAAAGCATCGTTGCTTCTGCCAATGAAATTGGCGCGGCAATGATCATTTGTATTAGCTCAGACCTGATCTGACCATTACCGGTTATTTATACAGGTGTCTGTCGGATTACATCCGGTTCAGATTCTTTTCTGCCCGGACACGTTTTCCATCAGGTAACGTGGCCACTGGCGTTCGCCCGCAGCACATTTTTCCCTGATGAGCCCGCTCATTATTGTCATGCCACAACCCGTTGTCCGGATCCGTTTGCAGGCTCTCCAGCTCCCCATATGACTTCTTGCGGAACGTGGCCTGATAAAAATCCTGCAAAATCGTTTTATGGAAGCGCTCACCGATGCCGTTGGTCTGTGGGGACATCGCCTTTGTTTTCGTATGGTCGATATCGTTGATGGCCAGATAAAGCTGGTAATCATGCTGCTCCACCTTACCACAGTACTCCGTTCCCCTGTCGGTCAGTCTTCTCAGCACCGGCAGCCCCTGGGCCTCACAGAACGGCAGTACGCGATCATTTAGCAGCCCGGCGGCGGTGTTCGGCGTTTTACTCGTATACCGCTTGCAGCGTGCCACTTTCGGGTACGTATCCACGAACGTCTGCGGGCAGATACGACCCACACCGTTCAGATCGCCAGCACAGAAGGTGTCCTGCGACCCGGGATAGCCCGGGTGAGTGGTCTCGATTTCGCCGCTGGCCTCATCATCATCCGCCTTTTTCTCCAGCGCGGCGATTGGGACACAGGTAAGCACGATACCTTCTCTGGCGAGCTTTTCCTCAGGCGCCTTCAGGCGGTTACGGAAGTTCTCCAGGTCGTGTCGTTGCCAGATGGCGCGCACGCCGCTGCCGGAGGTAAACACGCCTTTTTTACGCAGCTCATCACTGGTCCGGTGCTGACCGGGGGCCGGGAACTCAACGGCATATTCAACAACCGCGCGTTCAGTGGCTTCGTCGGCGCGGTTCGTCAGGTTGGACCCCCGGCGGTTCTGGTTAACCAGCGCGTCAATGCCGCCTTCAGCAGCCAGTTCCTGAGTTTGATGATGGGATTGTGAGTATCAAGCATGGGGGTGACCTCGCGTTTTGTATAAGGACTGGACACCCATATCAAAACCGGCAACCCTCAACCTCGCAAGGTCCGGTGTCAGATCACGTCGCGACTCATACAATTGAATCTATCCTGACAAACTGAACGCGGGCTCTTTACCGCCCGCAACCGCAACCTGAGGCTTACGCAGCCAGCAAACCGCGCTGCCCGCATAACCCACAGGCCCGCTTAACTGCACACCCCGCCGCAGGCCACCCGGTCAATCTCCTTCAGCACCCACTGCATATCGGTGGCATCCGGCACGCAGATATTCCAGCGAATACCGGTCCTGAACTCGCCTTCTCCCGGCCACAGCGTATTGCCGGTGACGGTGATGAGAATATCCGGCGTTCTGCCCCTGCTGTCTTCCAGATGCACCGCCAGACAACTGCGACGCCCCACCCGGTGTGGGTACGCCGACAGCAGCACCGGTTTTTCCAGTCGCCTGAGTATTTCCTCCCGGAGTTGTCCCAGCGCCACGCTGTCAGACTCACCAACTGACGCCAGCCCCTGCGGCGGGACAGTAAAGATGACGGTGGCAATCAGCACCCTGTCAGGGACGACCGACGGCGGTTCCATAATCAGTTTTTTCATGCTGTCCTCTGTTCAGTATGCAGGCCACGGCTTTCATCCAGTCGGCGTACAACGTGGAACGCCGCCTCCAGTTCGCTACAGTGCATCTGGTTCATGATGTCACGCCGTTCGGCTTTTTCCTCTTTCTCCTTCATCCCCAGCGCCAGACAGAGACTGGGCGGCACGGCACGGAATAATGCCTGTACCTTGCGCGAGAGGATCACCCCTTCGGTATATTTCCTCGGGAGTTTGGTGGCCGACAGCAGCATGGTTTTCTGCTCGTCGGTCAGCGTTTTAAAACGGGCAATCTGCTCCACCTCATCCGGCGGCATCACCAGGCAGATCCACCACTCCGCCATGTTCAGCATTTTTTTCGCCGTATCGGGAAAGTCGGCCAGGTTCTGCGTAAACAGCCACAGCCATGCGCCGAGCTTACGCCACATCTTTACAATTTTGGTGGCATACGGTCCCAGCAGCGGACTGGCGGTAACGATATGCGCCTCATCGATGGGCACGATGGTGTCGCGATCGCTGTACTGCTCCCGTTCAGCGATATTATTGATGGTGTTGAGCAGAGACATCACCGCTATCTGAGCCTCGTAGCCTTCGCGGGCCAGCGCACCCGGGTCGACAATGGTCATGTCCGATTCCGGCCACGGCGTGCCCGGACGGTTGAACAGCTCCCCCTCAAAGCTCTCGGTAAACATGCGCAGCGCTTCCGACATCTCCTCCGCCCGCGCCCGCCGGGCGGCGGTCCGTTTCTCACGACCATCCTCCCCGATGCTGACATCACGGGCGATATTCTGTAGCGCAAACATCAAATCTTCCGGCAGCATCTGCCGGTTCTCCTCATGCACCTTACGGGCAGCAATCATCATCGCCTCACGGATCATCCCCCGGTCAGGGCGTGTCATCCTCCCCTCCTCCGCAGCTTCACCGCCGGTTATCATCAGGCGGGCCGCAATTTCCATTTCGCCCGGCACGTCACGTTCTTCATCCTTATCGTCGTCATCGCCCCCGTCCTCGTCAATATCTGGCAGATCCTCTTCGCTGACCATCAGCGCATCCGGTCTGGCCCGCATCAGCAGGTGCGAGTCGGCAAACGGCGCGAGCGAGATAACCTTACCCGGCTTAATGCTCACCCGGTGGACCGTCAGGCGCAGTGGTCGCCAAAAAGTCCGAAGCTGTTACCCGCTTCCAGCAGAAAGATGCGTGGCCTGTAGATGGCCAAAGGGACAGCGCATGGAAAGACTCCGTTGTAGAGATTCCTGCGCTATTTTCAGGATGTGCCGAATGGGTTAAAGGAAGAACTCTGACCAGTAGTAAAAAGAATTCAGAAGATGACACGTTTAGCATCGGAGCGCGATAGCGCCAAACATAAAAAGCCATACGTGCGCAAAAATTGAAGACGCCACAGAATACCAGTCCATCCTGGAGTAAGCTCATAAAATAAATCATCTGAATAACCGACAATCAATATGTCCTCTTTTCAGTGAATTCTCATCTCACTGCAACTTTTATGGAGTGGTGGTATATTCGCCAACCAGACGATTTAAAGTATTGTCAAAAACAGGAATGGCGACAAGGTATTGAGCCGGCGCAAAAAAACACTACTTCATAATTTTGAAGGAAAGGAGAAAACGCTATGGATTCGGCATTGCTGTCAATAATGCAGTCGGGCGGCAGGAACAGAGCCTGGGCAGAAACAATGGTTAATATGGAAGTGTAGTGGCACACTAAACCTGTCCACCTGAAAAGAGGTGATATCATCACCTCACAGTCAGAACAGGTGACATTATGACCGGACGAACCAGAAGAACTTTCAGCCCTGAGTACCGTCCTGAAGCTGCACAGCTCGTACTCGACCAAAATTATTCTGTTGCCAATGCTGCCAGAGCTATGAACGTCGGTGTTTCCACGATGGATAAATGGGTTCGCCAGCTCAAGGACGAACGGGCAGGGAAATCGCCTGATGCAATGCCCATGACACCGGAACAACTCGAGATGCGTGAGCTAAAAAAACAGATACAACGCATTGCAATGGAAAACGATATCTTAAAAAAGGCTACCGCTCTCTTGATGTCAGACTCCCTGAAAAATTCTCGTTAGTTGAGAAACTCAGGAAGCGGTTTCCTGTTGCCATTTTATGCAACGTGTTCGGGGTTCATCGCAGCAGTTATAAATACTGGCGTAAGCCGAAAACTCCCGATGCCTCACGTGTGGCATTACTGAGTCTTGTTCGGGAAGCTCACCACGCCAGCAATGGCTCTGCGGGTGCACGTAATATCGCTGCCATGGTCACGGCGAAAGGTACGCGTCTTAGCCGCTGGCACGCAGGAAAACTGATGAAAGAACTGAATATTATCAGTTGCCAGCAGCCCGGACACCGCTATAAAAAGACATCAAAAGAACATGTTGAGATCCCGAGCCACCTGCAACGTCAGTTTGCCGTGAATGAACCAAATCAGGTCTGGTGCGGCGATGTGACTTACATCTGGACGGGGACACGTTGGGCATATCTGTCCGTTGTTCCGGACTTATTTGCACGTAATCCTGTTGGCTGGGCGATGTCATCTTTCCCCGATTCATCGCTGACTGGCAAAGCATTATCAATGGCATGGGAGCGAAGAAATAAACCGGCAAACGTCATGTTCCATTCGGATCAGGGAAGCCATTATACAAGCACTCATCTCAGACAACTATTATGGCGATACCAGATTAAACAAAGTTTGAGCCGACGGGGTAGCTGCTGGGATAACAGCCCGATGGAACGCTTCTTCCGCAGCCTTAAAACGGAATGGATACCAGACACCGGCCACAGTCATTCCAGTGAAGCACAACGCAGCATCACGAATTACATAACAGGTTATTACAGTCATCTCCGGCCCCATCAATATAATGGTGGAATGACACCGAACGAATCAGAACAGCGGTTCTGGAAAAACTCTAAAACTGTGGACAGCTTTTGTTGACCACTACACAGACGCGATTATTTAGGGGCAAGGTAAAACAGATTGCCCTGTCAGAAGTAGTTTCAACCTTGCAAAGATATCCATTGGTATGCGTTTGCGTTCTTTAATATAAATAATTGCTCGTAACGTCGTGTGCTAATTTATTATGATAGCGTTGAGGTGTGAATCTCTTTACGTGTAATAATGGCATAGGCAGCCTGCCTTTTAAACCTGTCAATCGTCAAAGTATGGCTGTTAAAAATCACTGACACGGTAATTAGCACAGTGTAGTAAAACGGATAAATTCCATAATAACTCACCTGTATTTTTCAGTAAAAAACCCGATCTCAGAAAAAACACGTTCTGCATGCATCTTTCCGGTCTCTGCCTTGAGTCAGGTCATCAGCTTTGCAACATAAGTCCTGTGCTGGTCTTTTTTTGATCCGAATTGCGGTCGTGACGCAGACTTGCTGAACACGTATGCTTTGCGCTTTGGATGTAACATATGGCTAAAGTTGATGTCGTCTGCCCTCAGTGCAATGAAACTCATGCTGTACGATGTAACGGACATTCAGCATCCGGTGCCCAACGTTACATCTGCAAGCATTGTTCAAAGACCTTTCAGCTCAACTTTAGCTACTCCGGTGCCAAACCAGACACACACCAGACCATTGTTAATATGGCCATGAATGGTTACGGATGTCGCGATACCGCACGGGTTCTCGGTATCAGCCTCAATACGGTTCTGCGGCACGTAAAAAAATTTCGCCAAAGCAGGTAGCTGAGAATATCGACCCCGAAACGGAGGTTGTTATCTGCTGTGAAGCCGGTGAACAATGGTCTTACGTGCGGTGTAAAAGCAATCCCCGGTGGTTGTTCTATGCTTATGACCGTATCCGCAAACGTGCTCTGGCCCATGTCTTCGGCCCGAGAAATGCCCCGACCCTGCGACAATTGCTGGCCCTGTTAAGCAAATTTAACATTGCCTTTTATATGACAGATGCGTGGCCGGTTTATAAAGTTCTGTTAAGTGCAACAGGCCACGTGGTGAGCAAGAAATATACCCAACGGATAGAACGGCATAATCTTAATCTTAGCACACATATCAAACGACTGACCCGCAGAACAATTTGCTTTTCTAAGTCAGAGGAAATGCACGATAAGATCATCGGTTGGTATCTTACTCTTCATCATTATCAATAAATCTGCGTCACGACCCGAATTGCCCTGTAGTTATTGTAAAATAAAAGTATTTTAAGTTAATTTCTTTGTGTAATTTTATGAACAAGACGTTCTCATTAATGGAGATAAGTACTTTTATGGTTAAGAAAATACTTTTTTCAGCTGTGCTGGCGGGCTTAAGCTGCTGTCTGGTCGCTGTTCTTGCCGCATCGCCTGACACTCTCAACGATTATCAGGCAATAAAATCTGCACTGAGCACCGGTAAAGCGGTAACGATGGTAACTACCTTTGACCATTGCCAGGGACAGCGCGAGGGTAAGCCTCGTAGCATCAATATGATCGGGGGGCTGCACATCGCCAGTTTCCTCATTCCGAATGATAAATATATTATTTTCTCTGATTATCATCAGCGGTTGAGCGACAAAGACGGTATACCGGAAGTCGAATTTACGCGTTACAAAGTGATGCCTGATAACCACCTGATTGTTGAAACCAAACGGTACCCCACATCAGGCACCGAGGGCGGAGAAAAACATAACGAGAAGTTCACTCCCGTTAGCTGGACTTGCGAAATCGGAAGCGCTGCTCGCTTTTACACTGCACAATAACGCGATTTGCATCCTTTTCCAGGGTTCTATTATTCAGGAAGTTTTACCATTTTTCAGGCTTAACAGCCATCGTTAAGCCTGCTATCTCGTTAACCGCTGTGAAGCTATTCATCCCGCATGGCCTGATATGCCTGGCTTCTCAGAGCAGATGTTTTTATCTCCTGTATGACAATCTGCCCACGGCCTGGTGGGAGGCCTGAAGCACTACATCGTACGAGACTTTCATACATATAAAGAGCGTGATTGTTTACACTGCGCTAAAACCCGGTATTTACCACCTGGTAAAGCGTCGAATTTACCTGCAGCGTGCAGCAGGGGCAAAACCTGCCATATCATGTTACCTGGTAGGCTTCATACTGGTTAGCTGATTACAGCCAGCCCTGCATAAACTAGGCGTATATAATTACCACAGAATTCAGATTGATGCCCTTAGGAAATAATACATTTTACGAATATGGGAGTCGCCGATGCGGGGCGGATATTGTTGTTTGCGTAGGGGAAATTTATGATGTGTCTTAACGACGTAAGCGGAGTAAAACTATAATGACTAATTATGCTTTGGTAGGTGATATTGGTGGGACCAATGCCCGCCTTGCACTGTGTGATGTTGAGGACGGTGCTATTTCACAAGCCAAAACGTTCTCCACATCGGATTATGATAATCTCGAAGCGGTAATTCGCACCTATCTGGATGAGCAAAAGCAGGATATTAATGATGGTTGCATCGCCATAGCCTGCCCGATAACCGGGGATTGGGTTGAGATGACCAACCATGACTGGGCGTTCTCGACCAGTAAAATGAAATCCGCCCTTGGTTTTGAACATCTGGAAATCATCAATGACTTTACCTCCGTTTCGATGGCTATCCCCATGCTGACTAGCGAAGATGTGATGCAGTTTGGTGGCAAAGAGGCCATCAAGGATAAGCCGGTAGCGATTTATGGTGCGGGAACGGGCCTCGGTGTTTCTCACTTGATTCACGTTGACCAACGCTGGGTCAGCCTGCCGGGCGAGGGAGGACATGTAGATTTTGCGGCCAACAGCGACGAAGAAGATCAAATCCTTGAGGTATTGCGTGCGGAACTTGGTCATGTCTCTGTGGAACGTATTTTGTCCGGTGCGGGCCTGGTCAATCTTTATCGGGCGATTGTAAAATCCGACCAGCGTATACCCGAAAACCTTAAGCCAAAGGATGTATCACAACGCGTGCTGGAAGACAGCTGCACCGACTGCCGAAGGGCTCTTGCGATGTTTTGTGTCATCATGGGGCGTTTCGGTGGCAATCTGGCACTCAATCTTGGCACCTTTGGTGGCGTCTACATCGCAGGTGGCATCGTGCCCCGCTTCCTTGAATTCTTTAAAGTATCTGGTTTTCGGGCGGCCTTTGAAGATAAAGGACGTTTTCGTGATTACGTCCGCGATATTCCGGTTTATCTGATCACGCACGATCAACCAGGCCTGCTGGGGGCAGGGGCGTATTTGCGCCAGACCCTGGGTTGCGTGCTGTAATACTCATCGGGTCAGCGCCTCTCGCTGACCCTCTTTACTTTCATCTTTCGCCATTATTTCACGGGTTCCCGCCAGCCAGTTTCTTGCTAACGGCGATTTCAGGCCTTTTTATTTCCCCGATGCTGACCGGTTTTATATCGTCAGCAGTCAGCAAAAAGCAATCTTTGAACTTTTAAACCTAATAGCGGAAAACCCTCTCTCCTTAAAGGGGATGTTTTTCTTCAAAATGACCAGCCAGGAAATGCCAGTTATCGGACCTGCTCATATTCCTGACAGCATCAACCAGGCAGTTCAGAGAGACGATTGAAAATTTTCAGGGCAGGGGGAAAAAATCGCGCAGGATTACCTGCTGCACGGGGTAATTAAAGAGGAAAAAAAGCCATGCAGAAGACCAATTTTTCCCCTTTTGTATTGCCATAATGTTGGCCTGATGAGGCCGTTGTGTGAAAACTGATGCGACTTTTACCCCTGGTGCGTTCGGTGCTCCCAGGTTCATATCGCTACGTTCTTAGGCTACGAATATAAAACCCTTTCTCCTGTTGGCGGTATCAATATCTGCTGAGACGCTTTAATTCTGCTACGAACCTGAGTCGAAATATGAAAAACAGAAAAATAAAAATCCGCCTTCACAGCCAGACTGAAATCCAAAGGCAATCAGGCAAACCAAAGCGCTTGATGGAGACGCCCACAGAAGAGTGCTTTTTTATAAGTAATAAAATCTTATTTTGGTCTGTCGACAACCAGATGAACTCTGCGTTATGTTGAGAACCGACCTTTATTGGTCAACGTCGCTCGGACAGTCCGGCGCTCACATAACTCAGAGGTCTTTATGGCCGATCTTCACTCTGCACGTCGTTTTTCCCGCATTGAACGTCTTCCCCCCTATTGTATTTAATATCACCACTGAACTTAAAATGGCGGCGCACCGCCGCGGCGAGGATATTATCGATTTCAGCATGTGAAATCCGGATGGTGCCACACCAGCGCATACTGTTGAAAAACTCTGCGCGGTAGCGCAGCGTGAAGATACGTATGGCTACTCCACTTCTCGCGGTATTCCGTGTTTACGCCGTGCGATTTCCCGCTGGTATGTCGATCGCTATCAGGTGGAGATTGACCCGAATTCTGAAGCTATTGTCACCATTGGTTCGAAAGAGGGGCTGGCGCACCTGATGTTGGCAACGCTGGACCCTGGGGACATGGTACTGGTGCCCAACCCAGGCTACCCCATTCATATTTACGGTGCGCTGATTGCTGGTGCGCAGGTTCGCTCAGAACCGCTGGTAGTCGAGTCGGTATTGACTTTTTCAACGAACTGGAAAAAGCCATTCGCGAAAGCTATCCAAAACCGAAAATGATGATCCTCGGCTTTCTTTCTAATCCGACCGCGCAATGTGTCGAGCTGGATTTTTTTGAACGCGTCATCGCGCTGGCGAAGCAGTACAACGTGCTGGTGGTAGACGATCTGACCTATGCCGATATTGTTTACGATGGCTGGAAAGCGCCGTCAATTATGCAAATCCCCGGTGCCCGCGATGCGGCTGTTGAATTTTTTACATTGTCAAAAAGCTACAACATAGCGGGCGGGCGTATCGGTTTTATGGTGGGCAATAAAGAGCTGATTGCGGCATTGACTCGTATCAAAAGTTACCATGATTACGATACCTCCACGCCCTTACAGGTGGCGGCGATTGCGGCACTTGAAGGCGATCAGCAATGCGTACGCGACATAGCGGAGCGGTACAAACGACGTCGTGACGTGCTGGTTAAAGGGCTTCATGAAACGGGCTGGAAGGTCAAGATCCCAAAAGCATCTATGTATGTCTGGGCGAAAATTACTGAACGCGATGCGGCGATGGGATTGCTGGGTTTTGCCCGGCATTTATTGCAAGAAGCGAAAGTATGCGTCTCGCCGGGTATCGGCTTTGGCGATTACGGTGATACGCACATGCGTTTCGCACTGATTGAAAACAGCAACTGTATGCGACAGGCTATTCGCGGAATAAAAGCGATGTTCCGTGCCGACGGTATTCTGCCTGGTGCCGATATCGTGCAACAAGAATAAGTGCGTCACTCAGGGGCAGATTATGCAGTCTGCCCCGTCTGTTTTACATTCTATAACATCAGGTATGTAGTGGCACACTGAATTTGGCCACCTGAGTTGAGGTGATATGCCCACCTCAAAATTTCACAGGTGAACCAATAAGCAAGGTATTTACTGCTGAATTTAAACTTGAAGCGGCAAAGCGGGGCCTCGACCAGCACTACACACACGGTGAAGCTGCTAAGGCGATGAATGTCAGTCTTTCTGCCATCAACCGGTGGGTAAAATCGTTACGTCTGCAGCGTCAGGGAAAAAAACATCGGGGCTGCCTGTCACTCCTGAGCAAACTGAACTCAGGGAAATGAGAAAACGTATACAGCGCCTTGAAATGGAAAACGAAATCCTAAAAAAGGCTACAGCGCTCTTGATGTCGGACTCCCTCAACAGTTCTCGATAATCGACAGTCTGAGGGCGCAGTACCCGGTTGCCTCATTGTGCCGACTGTTCGGTGTTCACCGCAGCAGTTATCGCTACACACGTAAAAACAGTACTGAGCCTGATGCTGACCGTGCCGTTAAACGCCGTCTGGTCAGCGAGGTCTGGAACGCCAGTGGGGGTTCCGCCTGTGCCAGAAGTATCGCCACGATGGTCACGACAAAGGGCGTACAACTCGGTCGATGGCTGGCTGGTCGACTGATGAAAGAGCTGGGTATCACCAGTTGTCAGATACCGGGGCATAAATACAAACGTGGGGGCAATGAGCATGTTGAAATCCCGAATCTTCTTGCCCGGCAGTTTGCAGTGACAGAACCGAATCAGGTCTGGTGCGGTGATGTGACCTACATCTGGACGGGCAAACGGTGGGCTTATCTGGCCGTGGTGCTGGCTCTGTTTGCCCGTAAACCGGTGGGCTGGGCGCTGTCGTACTCACCAGGCTCAGACCTCACTATAAAAGCACTTCAGATGGCATGGGAGCTACGGGGGCGGCCATCAGGCGTGATGTTCCACAGTGTTCAGGGGAGTCATTATACCAGTCGTCAGTACCGACAGATGCTGTGGGGCTACCGGAGCACACAGAGCATGAGTCGCCGGGGAAACTGCCGGGATAACAGTCCGATGGAGCGGTTCTTCCGTAGACTGAAGAGTGAATGGGTACCAACGACGGGCTACGAAAGCTTAGGGGAAGCACGGTTATCGATAATCCGATATATCACGGGGTACTACAGTGCTCTCAGGCCTCACTGGAATAACGGCGGCTTAACGCCAAATGAATCAGAGCGGCTGTTCCACGAACAGTCAGGTCGTGTGGCCAAAATTAGTTGACCACTACAGTCCCAGTCATGGCAGCGGAGGCATTGCTTATTACCGAAATAACGAGGCTGGCATAACTGACATCTCCAGTTTCGCTCTACAGTCTGATAAGGGGGCTGGTGACTGACCCAGGGTGGAATGGTATCTGTGTGTCCGGGTGGTTTAAACGCGTGGGAACGTTGTCGTCCCCCATCCGGATCGTGGCGATAAGTGCAATTACGG
This sequence comes from Erwinia tracheiphila, assembly GCF_021365465.1. Lineage (NCBI taxonomy): Bacteria > Pseudomonadati > Pseudomonadota > Gammaproteobacteria > Enterobacterales > Erwiniaceae > Erwinia > Erwinia tracheiphila. The sequence continues at coordinate 3,766,266 of NZ_CP089932.1, read as the reverse complement.
GCTCTGGCAATGGCATTAGTGCCCGTCAGTACATGCTGGTAATACTGAACCCCATTTGACTCAATCCGGATGTTCATCGCTACCCCGCAAAACTCACAAATCAGTGAGTCGTGGCCAAGGTAGTAATCCTCAACCAGCTCACCTTCGGGTATTAAGCCCCCAAAAGTGGCTGATGTCCCCTCTCTTCATGTTACATCTTTCACATCTTTTCATTCCATCACCTGTATTCCTTTGAGCCAGCCGCCTTCAAGCATGCCTGAGTAAACCGTTACAAAAACAGAGTATTAACAACGTTTCACCGCCGTTCCAGGGTTGTCTTTACAAAATTATTAATTGATTATAAAGATTAATATAATTAAATTGATCGACAAAAACGATAAAAATATTGCTGGTTACACGCACCCGGACATGAGTTCACAGTAAGTCATTTCTACGACCCGAAAGGGTTATCTGCTGCGAAGAGGACAGGATGAACGTTTCCCGCCGATTAGCAAGGTGATGAATAACGTCAGGCAGTAAAACCATTAGGGAAGCAAACCCGTTTCCCGTTCAGCAATGAAAAAGGAGAAAATTGAATGAAAAAATATCTTCCACATCAGCAAACCTTGTTGGCAGCAGTACTCGGCATGGCAGCTTTTAATGCCTCTGACATTGCGGCAACCCGCCACCCAGAACGACATCGCGTCGATCTGGGATTCGCACAGGATCACCACCTTCGATCCGAGCAGCGCCTGTTCATTCCAGATCCCGACCAGCGAGCCGGTACAGTGCTCATGGCCCGATTCACGCAGGATGCCCGGCCTGTAAGCGGGCGCGGATCTTCGCGCCATCCTGCTGTGTTTTTGGCGGCAGACGGTAGTCCGCGTGCGGTTGGCGAAGCCCAGCTTAAAGGTGGCGACTAAGTCAGAATGGCTGAGACGACACTTCTCCAGATACGCCACCGCTTCCGGCGCATTCAGCAGCGCCTGGCAGCCCGCCTCGCCCTCGGCGAACACTTCCGGTTCACCGACACTGACCAGCGGCTGAACGGAAGGATTGTCGCCCAGCTCCGCCGCCTGAAAAAGATGTACGCCTCACTCAGTCTGGATCACGAACATCCTTAAGGATGTTGTGACAAAAAAACTTTGGCGGTACCCGCAAAACGTGAACTGGTGCGTTATGTCATGAAGGAGCATCAGACCAGTGAACGACGCAGGTGCCAGCTTACTGGTATCAGCCGCAGCCTTTTGCATTACCGCCCTGACACAACATGGGATATGCCGGTAACAGGGGCGTTACAAAAACTGGCCGTAGCTCCTAACTGGAAGTGGTACTAAAAATCGGGAGGACTACATTCCTGCGGCGTGACCCGTTAGAATGCGTGCTGTGCGGCGGGCGTATGGTGTACCGTCGGGCAGTGACTGGCCTGAGTGTGCAGGGGCTGAAAATCCACGCCCGGGAAATCAGACTGATGAGGTACATCCCGGCCTGACGCGGGGAAGATCCGCCTTTCGCTCGCAGAAAGCACACAAAAGGACCTGAAAATGCACAAATCAGCAGCAGCCCGCGTAACGCAGGCTGCCCCTGCAGCATACTAATCGGATAGTGATTAAATTTCAGCCGCCTGATAACACGCAGAAATAGTTTCAATTTCCTTTACGTGAACGGGGAATAAATGTTTAACCAACACTTTTGTTCATGATGTAATTTATAATATACTTTAAACCGCTCTTATCAACTTTATTTTCCCTGTTTGCGGATATATCTACAGGCAAAAAAATATTTCTTTCTTTATCATAGAGAAAATTATTTTCTGACATATCAGACGGAGCACAACTTTTTGTGACCATTTCAGCAATCAGAGACATGAAGTTAGTAGTGGCATCAACTGGAAACTCTTTTATTTGAGATAAAGGAGCACCTTCTATTTTGTCCATATGGATAGCTCTCCCAGAAATAACATGAGCAGTATTTTTACCATAAAACATATTAAATGAGTTAGCTTGATTGATAATTTCATTATCTTCAACACTATCAAAAAATATCTTTAATACTTTATGATCATTTCTCGCGTCTTCCACAACTATAGCTTCTGCACCCTCACCAATTGTGGGGCCAATGTTATCAGAATATGCCTCGACAAAATCCGCAGAACTCATATATCTCGTTTGGTTAATTGTATTTGTCGGCACACTATTTTCTGTGTTAATAAAAGTTGTAGTATTGCAGTTCCGGATAAAACTCCCTATTTTATCTCTTAATTCATGGTTTGAACATTGAGAGAACACCTTCTTTAGTTCAAAAGCCAACTTCATCGAATAAGCATTTTTTTCTATCGATTTATTTTTAATAAATACATTTTTGGCTTCTGCTTTTGTAAGTCCAATGTGAGAATTGGCAATTTTCACAAGTTTATTTAGTGTTTTTTTCGAAAGGTCTTTATTTTCAGTCTTTTTCAAAAGGGCAGTGGTAACTGAGTCACTATAAATATCAATTCGCTGTTGTTTATTTATAAACATAAATGCATCCATTATTAAATTGGTTAAGCTACCAAGAAAAAGAAGTCATATCTATAAAAAAACGACTATGCAACCCATAAGATATTATAATATTTTTTCCGGGGAGGGCGCGTTAAGGTGACTGCGGTTACTCAAATTCAGTTACACTATTTTTACTGAGTAAAGTCAGAAGAATTTTGAAAAAAATTCAGTGCGGTAAAGCAGGCATACCAATATGTATGAAACTGATACTTTTGCTGCCTCGGTTTTTGTCAGAGAAGTACAGTTGAGGGAATGTCGTGTTCCCATGCAATCTGTTGATTAATAAATTAATAGCTATTCAGCCTGACCACTTAACTGCGTTTAGTGTTCCGTTGCTCCCCACCCCCCCTAAAAAGGCCACCAACCTGTGGATTGCCGCCTGATTTAACCACCTGCCGGACTACGACTGGACCTGGTGTCACCACGCATCGCTCGTCGCCGCCTTTCACAGGTTTTCTGCTCGACAGTAAACCTTGCCTTAATGACTTTCACGCATGACTAAGAACCTGTCCCAAAAGGCGTCATCGTATAATGCACCCCGGTCATATCTGAGGGCAAAGTATGGCAGGCGGTAAAGGACAGATTAGCGATGAACCCCGGGACAAAATGGCCCCGCTTATCCCGGAACACAAAACCGCCATCCTCCGGGTACGCGCCGAAAACGTGTTGATAATCGGGTCGCAATGAACGCCATTTTCTTCGTCCCCAGCACAGCCTGTCAGTGGAATGCACTCAATGCCACAGGGATAGGTTTATCAGATTCTGCGCACCGACGCTTCCGGGAACGGAGAAGACGCAGGTGTCTTCGGGCGTTTCTGGCAGAACGGATTACTGGCCTGTGAACACCCGGACGGCACGGACTGCTCATGGTTGTCGGTGGATGGCGGTATGACAACATCACCGCTGCCGGGACAAAAAACAGGACGCTACCCCACGGACACAGGGAAACAGGGCGTAAAGCCCAGTCTGATGACAGACGCCGGCGGGCTTCCTCTGCCACGGGTCGTCGCAGCAGCAGACAGGCATGACATCAAACTGGTGGCGGACACACCCGGTGCTCTTCAGACGGGATGCCCGGGGCAAAAACCCGGACTCTGCCCGGACAAAGGCGACGAAGCGCCCGGGCTGAAAACAGACCGGTTGTGCCGTCGTGACAAGCCTTATATCCCGCCCCGTAAAGAGGAATGAGATGCCAGTAAAACCACGAACTTCATGGCCCGTCGCCGGGAGGACGCACAGCCGGATGAACCGGTTTCGCCGGCCCCTGACCCGACGGGAAAAGACGCCTGAGAATGACGGGGGGCTTTTGTGTTTTTCCTGTGGTCTTATTGTCTGGAATAACGTTCTGTTGAGACAGGCGCTAAGGCAGCAGGCGTCATAGTCCCTTCTGCAAACGCCACGCTACCCAGGCCGTTGACATCGATTTTCAACCCGCCAACAAACGGCCGGGTGAAAGCGACAGCCTTACTATCACTGTCCGTAATAGGCATTCGCTCCGTGTTTACGAAGATAATGCTTATCCAACAGGACCTGTTGCATATCACTGATGCCTGGCGTCAGCTGACGAGAGAAAATCCCCATATACGCCACCTCTTCCAGCACTACGGCATTATGCACGGCATTATCCGCACTGCTACCCCATGCAAACGGACCATGGGCATTCACCAGCACCGCCGGAACCGCTGCCGGGTTGATATTCCGCGAGCGAAACGTCTCTATAATCACTTCGCCAGTATTGTACTCATAGTTTTCAGCAATCTCCTGCGGCGTCATCAGCCGCGTACAGGGAACCTTGCCGTAAAAGTAGTCAGCGTGGGTAGTGCCCCAGGCAGGAAGATCCAGCCCTGACTGTGCCCAGATAGTGGCATGGCGTGAATGCGTATGCACAATGCCGCCAATGGTTTCAAAAGCACGGTACAGTGCCAGATGGGTGGCGGTATCGGAGGAAGGTTTCTTGCTGCCTTCTACCACCCGGCCCGTTTCCAGGTCGACCACCACAATATCATTGAGCGTCATCCCCTTATAGTCCACGCCGGAAGGCTTAATCGCCACCCGACCGCTGGCGCGATCGATGGCGCTGACGTTACCCCAGGTGAAGGTGACCAGATTATGCTGCGGCAGCGCCAGGTTAGCGTCCAGTACCTGCTGCTTTAACGACGTTAAACTCATAAAAATCCTCCTTCCTGCATTTTTTGTTCAATCCAGCGCCGGGCCTGCACGATCTCGGCCACCGGCTCTTCCGCTTTTTCTGTCCACATCTCAATCAGAAATGCACCGCGATAGTTGAGCGCCTTCAGCGTGCGAAACACGTTGACGAAGTCCACGCAGCCTCTGCCGAACGGCACATCGCGGAACTGGCCCGGCGAACTCTCGGTGACCGGCTGTGTATCCTTCAGGTGAATCGCGGCGATACGATCAATACCCAGCGCCAGCTCGGCGCTGACATCGTTGCCCCAGGCGCTGAGGTTGCCGACATCCGGGTATACGGTGAACCACGGCGAGGCCAGCTGGCGGTCCCAGTGTTTCCACTTAGCAATCGCGTTCATAAATTCGGTGTCCATAATTTCCACCGCCAGCATCACCTGTGCCGCCGCCGCGCGCTCAACGGCCCATGCCAGCCCTTGGGCAAAACGGGCGACCGTGCCCTCATCATGCGGCTCGTAGTACACGTCGTAAGCCGCCAGCTGAATGGTGCGGATGCCGGTGTCTCTGGCAAACTGAATGGCACGCGCCATCAAATCGTACGCCTGCTGACGCACGGCGGGATCGTGGCTACCAAAGGGAAAGCGACGATGACCAGACAAACACATGGAGGGTATGCCGATGCCGGTTTCAATCATCGCGCTCACCAACGACAGGCGCTGGGCCGGGGTCCAGTCAAGACGGGCCAGACGATGGTCGGTTTCATCTACCGACATTTCTACAAAGTCAAAGCCGCAGGCTTTCGCCAATGCCAGGCGTTCCGGCCAGCTCAGATGCGCGGGCAGCGCTTTTTCATATATTCCCAGCGGGTGCTGACGCATGGTTATATCCCCCAAATACGATCAATGGCCTGATGGAACTCGGCGGCGGTGCGCAGTCCGTCGGCGCTTTCAGTAAGCGCCCGACCAACGATAAAGGCACGTACGTCTATTTCTTTAAACTGCGGGAGTTCTTGCGGCGTAATGCCGCCGGTCACTGACAGACCAAAGCCCAGATCGGAGAGTGCTTTCATCGCATCCAGATCCTGTTGGCTCCAGCGCTGCCCCTGCGCCTGAGCATCGCGCCCACGGTGATAAATGGCCTGCTTCAGACCAAGCGCACGCCAGTTGCGGGCGTCTTCCATTGTCCAGTGGCCGAACAGTTCAATCTGAATCTCTCCCTGATAGCGCTGCGCAACCTCATGGGCGCTGGCAAAGGTCGCCAGCGGTGCAGCACAGATCACCGTCATCCAGCTGGCTCCGGCCTCAAAGGCCAGTTCCGCCAGCGTAGAGCCAGCATCGGCAACCTTAAAATCGGCAACCAGCGTTTTCTCCGGCAGGCGCTGGCGCAGCTGGCGCACCGCCTCCACGCCGCTGCCGAAGCACAGAATGGTCCCAGCCTCAACGATATCCACATGCTCATGCAGATGGTTGGCAGCCTCCAGCGCGGCGTCCAACCGGGTATGGTCCAGCGCCAGCTGGAGTTGGGGACGGGCGTGATGGCTCATGGATTACCTCCCGGATTGACAACAAGCAATGCAGTGATCAGGCGCTGATAGCGCTGGTATTTTTGTTGGTATTTCGCGTGACGTTCCCTGTCCGGCTGATAGCAGACGGTGGCCGGGTTCAGGTAACGCTGTGCCTGCTGCAACGAGGCATGTGCGCCAGTGCCAGTCATGGCCACCAGCGCTGCACCCAGGCAACCGCTCTCTTCAATTTGTGGGATCTCCACCGGCAGACCGCTGATATCGGCAAACATTTGCATCCACTCGGCAGAACGGCCAGGGCCGCCGCTCAGGCGCAAAGTACGCGCGTTTGGAAAACGCTTAAGCAGGCGGTTGAGGTGTGTAAGATGTGAGAACACCACGCCCTCATAGATAGCCTGTACCAGATGCCCGCGATGGTGGCCCGCCTGCAGGCCATAGAAGCTGGCGTGCAGATCCGCCCCGGAGTTATTACCATAAAGGAACGGCACGAACAGTAGCGAGCTGGCAGCAGGAGGAAGCTCGGCAACCCACTGATTTAGCTGGTCATAATCGTCGACACCCCACTGCTGGCAAAACCACTCAAGGTTGGCGGCGGAGGTTGGACTGGCTTCATGAACGATATACTGGCCGTCAATAGCGTAACGTCCGTAAACGTAGGGATAGTCAACTTCATCGCTCAGGCTGTCAGTGATGCCGCTGGTGACTGACCAGGTTCCCATCACCGCGTTCAGTCGGGTATCATCATCCAGTCCGGCGCAGAGCGCGGTAGAGACCACGTCAAACAGGCCACCCACCACCGGGGTGTCTTCCGGCAACCCGCACTGCGCTGCTGCCTCGGCACTGATATGCCCGGCAATCTCGGTGGAACCGACAATCGGCGGCAGCGCGGGCAGGATCTCGGCAATGTCCAGCCGTTCCGCCAGCGAGACTGACCAGCCGCCCTGCTGCATATCGTATAAATTGGATTCAGAAATATTGGTCTCTTCGCAGGCCCGCTGGCCGGTCAGGCAGTAGCGCAGATAGTCATGGGCCATCATGACGCTGCCGATCGCCGCATAGCGCGTTGGCTCGTGCAGTTTCATCCAGCGCAACAGCGAAACCGGATGCCCGGTCCACAGCGTCTGGCGGGTAATGGGATAGAGCGCCTGCGGGATGCCCTCGCGCTGCCACTGCTGCACCAGCGCCAGCGCACGACGATCGGAGGAAAGCATGCCGTTGCCCAGTGGTTTCCCCTGCTTATCCAACAGAAACAAGCCCTTGCCTTGTGCGGAGATCCCCATACCACGCACCTGCGCGGCGTCGATAGCACTACCCGCCAGCACCTGACGTATCACCGCCGCCGCCGCCTGCCACAGCTGGGTCATATCCCGTTCAGCACGGCCTGGCTCCGGCACCAGCACTGGCAGGTTCTGCCGGGCGACCGCTTTTTCACAGCCAGCGGCGTCATAGAGCCCGGCCTTAATAAAGGTGCCGCCGCAGTCCAGCCCTAACCAGTAACTCATGCTGCCTCCTTGCGCGGTGAATCACAGCGCGAAGGCAGGGTCAGTGCCAGCAGTGAGGCAATGCCCAGCGAGATAGCCAGGCTGATTACGCCAGCATCCTTGCTGTATTGCGCAATCAGCACACCGACCATATACGGGCCGCAGAAACCGCCGAGGTTGCCCAGCGCGTTAATCACGCCACGCGCCCCTCCGGAGACTTCGGCGCTGAACAGGCGAGGAAGAATGCTCCAGAACACGCCAGCCGCCGATTGAATGAACACCCCACAACCGACCAGCGCGACGTAGGCCCACCAGATATACGCTTTCAGTAACACCGACAGCGCCATGCACAATGCAAACCCGGCCAGCGGTAGCACAATAAACAGCTTGCGACGGCCAGTGGCGTCAGAAAGTGTGGAGAACAGCAGCATGCCAAAGATCGCGCCGACATAGGGCAGGATGGCCAGCCAGCCGACCTGCTCGATATTGCCGCTGGTCAGCCCTTTCAGAATGGTCGGCAGCCACAGGGTATAACCGTAAATTCCGGTCTGATAGAAGAAATTCACCATGATAAGCCGCCACATCACCGGTTCACACATCACCTGACCTGGCGAAGCATTGCGGGTATTTTTTTCTTTTATCTGCAACTGCTCTTCATGCAGCATTTTGATCAGATAGTTTTTTTCCGCCTCTGAGATCCATTTCGCTTCCTGTGGACGATTGCTGATGGTAAAGCACCACAGCACCATCACCACCAGCGACATCACGCCTTCCACAAAGAACAGCATGCGCCAGTCCCAACCGGTGATGATCCAGCTGGAAAGCGGTGCGGTCAGGATCCCAGCGATCGGCACAAACATGATCGCAATTGCATTCGCACGGCCTCGCTCCGAATCCGGAAACCAGTTACCGATCATGGTCAGCACCACCGGCAGCATGCCCCCTTCAGAGACACCCATCGCAAAACGCAGCGCCAACAGCTGGTACTGGTTAGAGGCCAGGCCGGTGAGGGCCGAGAGCACTGCCCAGGCAAGCAGTGACCAGCCGATAAAACGCTTGCCGTTGCCGTGAACCGCCAGCCTGCCACCGGGGACCTGCAGGAACAGATAGCCGATAAAGAAGATGCCCCCTGCCAGACCAGCCATTGAGGCGGTGATACCCAGATCGTCATCCATGCCGCCGGGCATGGCAAAAGCGATATTGACGCGATCCATGTAAGAAATAATGCAGGTAATCAGAATCGGCGGAATGATCCGCAGCCAGCGCGTGTTGGGAACCGACGCGGGTGAAGCCGCTGAACTTAATATCAGGCTCATAACATGCTCCCTGATTAGGTGAAGTCGGCAACCGGGATCTTAACCACCACTTTGCGGATCGGCTTTGACTCGCCGATCATACAGTTAGGGCGGTGAATATCCTGCGGGAAAAACACGGCAAAATTGCCGGGCTTCATCAACAGCAGCGTCTCGGAGGGGGCATCGCGATAAAAAATAATATCGCGGCTGGCGTCCCAGGGTTGATGGATAGCCAGCCCGGTTTTCTCCGTGGCCACGCCGATATGCTCCTCACCCTGGACCAGATACTGCACGTCAACGACATGGCGATGCGCCTCCGGGTAGTTTTCGTCGTACGGACCGGTTTGCAGATCCAGCACCTGGACTACCCAGCCGGTTTCGCTGACCTCATGACGTCCTGCAACCATGTTTTGGAAATCGTGATACGCAATCGCGCAGGCGACGGCGGCGGGATAGTGGTACGCCTCGGTATTGTTGATATGACCAAAAATCATTGGGTTGCTCCTGTCAGAGTGCCTGAATACGCGCCCAGACGCGTTCATCGACCGGAATGCCGAGGCGCTGGTTTTCAGCACGGATGCCGGGGAACTTGTGGCCCGGCAGGCGGATGGCCTGCTCGCTGTCGGCGCGGTCAGCCTCGCTGATCGATTCGCGAATGCGGGCCAGCTTGGCGTCACGGGTTGGGCCATCGATCAGACGGTCAACGTCGATGGCGATAAACACCTGCGAGATGCCAAATTCGTCGCCGTTGTCCTGCGTGACCTCCGTCACCGACGCACCGTTAGAAAGCAGGGTGGCAACCATATCGAGCACAATAGAAAGCGCCGATCCTTTCCAGTAACCCATTGGCAGAATGCGGCGGTTTTCTTCGATAACGGCAGGGTCGCGGGTGTAATTGCCGTCGTTATCAAAGCCGCCATCCACTGGCAGGGATTTACCCGCCAGGCGGTTAATTTCCAGCATGCCGTAGGAAAACATCGACATTGACATATCCACCATGGTGATTGGTTCACCCGGCACAGCGACGATCAGCGGGTTGGTGCCAATCGCGCAGTTCTTTGCCCCCCACGGCGGCATCACCGCAATGGAGTTGGTCCAGCAGACGCCGATGTAGCCCTTCTCCGCCGCCTGCCAGCCGTAGCTACCGCCGCGCATCCAGTGGTTAGCGTTGCGCAGCGCAACCAGACCAATACCGTGATTATCGGCAAGCTGGATAGCACGATCCATCATCGCGGTTGCGGTCAGGTTGCCGATGGCACGATGGGCATCCCACTGTTCAATGGCGCCCAGCGACAGCATTTTTTCCGGTGTCGCCTCCGGCACGATGTGCCCGGCGTCCAACTGTTGAATAAAGCGGGTGAAGCGATTTACGCCGTGGGAATAGACGCCGCGTTCGCTGGTATCGGCAAACAGAGTAGCGCAGGCCTCAGCCTTATCACTCGATACGCCGTGCGCCAGTAACACCCGCAGGAATTCCTGCTTTAACTGCTGGTAACTGATTCTCATGCTGCTGTTTCTCCCCCGCTCATGATTTATTTCAATATATGGAATGTCATTCCAACTAAATCGTATGAGGTTATTCAGATGAAGTCAAAGAAACAGACATGTAATTTTTTGTTAAAAAAACAATAATATAAAATTAATATTAACTTATGTGATCGTGACCACATCGGGTGATCGGCAGGCGTAGGGAAGCCGACGTCGGGGAGTCACCCGACGTCGGTTATACAGCTAAAATAACCTGCTGTGTGCGATGCGGATGCCGTATCAAACGGTTCCGCCAGCATTTTACCAGGTGTACGCCCCGGCTAACCCACGTGCATTACTGCCTGATACGTACGCGATACAGCGACGTGGTTGCGGTGATATACAGCTCGTCGCCATCCGGGCCGCCGAAAGTGCAGTTAGAGACACACTCCGGAAGCGGGATTTTGCCGATGGCCCGACCGCTGCTGTCAAAGGCGATAACGCCATCGGCGCAGCTACACCAGATGTTACCCCGTCGGTCGACACAGAAGCCGTCCGGGATGCCCGGCGCCACCTCGGCAAACGCTCTACCGTTGCTCAGACGATTGCCGTCCACCGTGTAAACCCGCAGTTCGCGGCGGCCCAGCGTCGGAAAATCAACGATCGACATATCCGCCACGTACATCAGGCTCTCATCCGGTGAAAAGGCCAGCCCGTTAGGGCGCTGTAGATCGCTGGCAGCAATGCTCAGTCTGCCGCTGGCCGGATCGAAGCAGTAGAGATAGCAGCCGATCACCTGACTATGGGCATGGTAGCCCTCAATATCGCTGGTAATACCGTAGGGTGGATCGGTAAACCAGAGGGTACCATCGGAACAGACCACCACGTCATTCGGCGAGTTAAAACGCCTGCCATCGACTTTATCCACCAGCAGGGTGACGCTACCGTCAAATTCGGTGCGGCTAATGCAGCGGCGACCATGCTCACAGCTGATCACCCTGCCCTCGCTGTCCCGCGCGTTGCCGTTCGTGAAGTTTGAAGACGCGCGCCACAGCGTTAACTCGCCGCGCCGCTGCCAACAAAACATACGGTTGCCCTTCACATCGCTGAACACCACCGCATCCTGCTGTGGTAGCCACACCGGGCCTTCTGCCCATATTGCCGGGGAGCAGAGCTTCTCAATAACCAGATCGTCAGTGATTGCCATAGTGTCTCCGTTAGTTCACACCCCAGATGGTTTTGTAATGGCCCTGATAATCGTTCTGCGGGTCGAAATGATTCTGCGACCCGCCATCACTGCCGATATTCTCTTTGGTTATCAGATGCGGCGGCGTCACATAGCCTGAGGGCGGCTGGCCGGCAAAGGCACGGTTAAATTCGTCCAGGAGCTGCCAGCCATGTAGCTTCAGCGGTTCGGCTACGGTCCCGATCTGGCTGTCGCCGCTGCGGATACGCTGGAAAGCTGACACCGAGCCGTCACCGGCAGAGATATTAAACGGCGCTTTACTGCCCCCCTTTCCGGCAATCTTCAGCGCCGGAGCCATAAAATCAAAATAGAGATCGTTAATCGCCAGCGCGTACTGAAAACGGTCACCATATTTTTGCAGCAGGCTGAAGGTCATTGAAGGCATGCGGTTGGCGGTGTCGGCCAGCGGCGTATCGATAAACTCCACCACCTTACAGCCGCTACATTTCTCGATCTCCTGCTTCATGGTGTTGGCTTTGTCCAGCGCGATTTGATAAAGCGAATCAGTGAAGATCAGCACGCTGGCCTTACCACCGGATTGCACAACAGCGTACTGCGCCGTCAGCCGCGCCACGTCGGTGGAACTGGAGGTGATATTGGTGGTCACGCCATACTGCGGAATTGGCCCCGGCTGCGGCACCGCGTGCCACGCCATCAGCACAATTTTTTGCTGCACCGCTTTTTTCAGCAGCATTTTCGCCACGTTAGGGTTCCAGCCACCGATCACGATGCCATCCGGTCGCTGGGCAATGGCCTGATTAAGCGCGGCAAGCTGATCTTTTACCGAGCCGCTCCCGTCAAGCGTCTCCAGCTTCCAGTCCGCCGCCTGGGCCGCCTCACTTAACCCCTGCTGCACACCCTGCACACCACCGTTTTTCATATCGGAAGCGATAAAAATCACTTTCTTACCCGGTTGCAGCTTAGGGCCGCTGGTGGGACCACCCCATGCGGTAACACTGCCCGTGGCTTTCTGAACAGCGGCCGTTGCCTGGTCGAGATAGCTGTCAGCGTGCGCTGGCAGCACCGTGGCCAGCAGAGCAGAAAGGGGCAGTGCAAGTACGTGCATTTTCATAGCGAACTCCCAGGAGTCATGGATTTTTGATTAGGGTCAGAAGAGGCCGCCGTGGCGCTTTGGCTACGCACCACGGCTTTCTGGTTGAGCATCCGGCGGCGCTGGGCGTAGCCGGCAAGCGTAATAGAGAGCAGCAGCGTGGCACCGTTAAACAGCGGTTCAACCCAGAATTCGCCGCCGAACTGCTGGATACCGGCAATGCCGACGGCCAGAATGGCAATCCCCACCATCGTACCCCAGACATTAACCCGGCCCGGACGAATCGTGGTGCTGCCGAGGAAAGCACCGACCAGTGCGGGCAGCAGATAGTCCATGCCCACGCTGGCCTGTCCCACGCCCTGCTCGGCGGCAATCAGCACACCGCTGAACCCGGTAAGCACGCTGGAGGCAATAAACGCACCGATGGTGAATTTATTAACGGCGATGCCGTTCAGCCGCGCCGCCGCCGGATTACCACCCACTGCATACATGCAGCGGCCCAGCGGGGTATGTTCGGTAATCAGCCACAGCACAATCGCCACGGCCAGCACATAGAAAGCCCCGATTGGGATGCCGAAAATGTTGGTGTAGTGCAGCGCGGTAAAGGCATCGGACAGATCACCGACGATTTGGCGACCGCCGGAGTGCCACAGCGCGATAGCGTACAGCACGGTCCCGGAACCTAGGGTGGCAACAAAGCTGTCAATATCCGCCAGCGCAACCAGAATGCCGTTCAGCAGGCCATAGAGCGCGGAGATGGCCAGCACCGCCAGCACCGCCATCTGCCAGGAAAAGCCATATTGCACCTGCAGGGTGATAGCAAGAATATGCCACAGTACAATGCCAAAGCCGACGTTAAGGTCGATCTTGCCGACAATCATTGGGATGGTCGCCGCCAGCGCCAGCAGAGCAATCTTGGCTTTACTTGACAGGATCGCCTGCAGCGTCAGCATGCTGGCGAACGACGGCGACAGCGCGGAAAACAGCACGGCCAGCAGAATACACAGCAACAGCAGGCCATAGCGGGTAACGATTTGCATCGACCACGGACCGGCACCGTGTTGAGCGAGGGTGACCCGTTGCTCCAGCGCGGTCGACTTAACGGACGTTTTAGACATAAAGCTTCTCCTGCCACCGCCTGCGGGTGGCGTTGCAATTTCAGACGGTGGCGACAGTGGATTCACTGCTGGCAGAGGCCAGCTCAAGCAGACTGGCAAAGCTGACCCGATCGTTTGTCAGCTCGCCGACGATTTCACCGCGATTAAACACCAGCGCACGGTTACAGATATGGGCGATCTCTTCAAAGTCGCTGGAGATCACCAGCACGGCAACCCCATCGGTCAGCGCTTTGTTCAGCAGATGGTAGATTTCTTCGCGGGCACCAACATCAACGCCGGCTGTGGGATCTTCCAATATCAGCAGCGGCGCGTTGAGGTGCATCCAGCGCGCCATCACCACTTTCTGCTGGTTGCCGCCGGAAAGGGCGCTGATATCGAGGCTGACATCTTTCGGGCGGACGTCGAATAGCTGCATTTTCCACCAGCTGGTGCCCAGTTCGGCACGGCGACCATAGTGTGAAAGCATATGGTGGCCGCTGGCGCACGGGTTCAGAAACAGGTTTTCGCGCACGCTCATCGACATCACCAGACTTTCACCGGTACGGTCGCCCGCCACCAGCGACACGCCAGCCGCCATCGCCTGTTGTGGCGAGCAGGCCTGATAGCTCTGCTGGCGAAAGCGGATGCTGCCGTCGGTAATCTGACGCTCGCCGAACAGCAGACGTCCTATCTCTTCCTGGCCAGCCCCGCGCAGGCCGGCCAGCGCCAGCATCTCTCCGGGTTGCAGGCTGAAAGAGACCGGACCCACTTCATTGATGCATACCTTATCGAGAGTCAGTACCGGATCGGCTTTTTCCGGCAGAGGCTCACGCTGATTGCCCTCCACCGCTTCACCAACGATCATCTCCACCAGGTTGCGCAGACTGTAGTCGCGGGTATAGCCGCCCGCCACGCGTTTACCATCGCGCATCACGCAGACGCGGTCGGCAATTTCAATCACTTCATCCAAGCGGTGGGTCACGTAGACCATGCCGACTTTCTTCGCTTTCAAACGATTAATCACGCTGAACAAATGGCGGACATCGTTGGCAGGCAGTGAGGCCGTAGGTTCATCCAGCACCAGCACTTGCGCGTTGACCGCCACCGCACGGGCAATGGCCAGCAGTGATTTTTCGGTGCGCGACAGCTCAAATACGCGGGCATCCGGTTCGAGGGCGATGCCGACCTCCTCCAGCGCCTGGCGGGAACGCTCGCGCACCGCGCGCCAGTCAATCAACCCCAGGCAACGGGTGAAACCCATGACCAACGCCATGTTTTCGGCCACCGTCATCCACTCGATCAGGCCGAGATCCTGATGAATAAAGGCGATAGGCTGATGCGTGGCGGTTTTCACCGCGGCGGCGGAAGCAATACTGGCACCGTTAAAGTGGATATCGCCGCCGTCACGCGGATACACACCGGCAACGATTTTGATGAGAGTCGATTTGCCAGCACCGTTTTCACCCAGCAGCGCCAGTACTTCGCCGGGATGCACTTCCAGACTGACATCATTCACAGCGATATTGCCGCCGAAGCGTTTGGTAATATGGCTTAACGTAAGTAGGGCTGTTTCGGGGCTATTCTGCATAACAGTCTCCTGCAACAACAGACGAATATCCGCGGCGGCACAACATCATAAACAGCCGCAAATTCCAATATACGAAATTAAGTTCCAAAAATACTATTCTTCATTCTAGCGAAAAGCAAAGATGTGAAGGTTTTATTTTAAGATAAAAATCAATTAGTTATTTGTTATGTTATAGAAGTGTGATGAATGACTCACTTCGCTTCCAGCGATTTTTCAGGCTAAGATTAAGCGCGAAGCATGGTGACATATTCACAGCCCGGGAGGCTTGCGTTACCATCAGAAAAAGTCCGATATAGCCTGTGCGGAAACTAAGAGGAAGTGTGAATGAGCGTAAAAGCGGATACCGCAAAGGACGATAAAAAGGATCAGCCTGCGGGCACCCAGAGCCTGTTTCGTGGCCTGCAGCTAATTGAAATATTAAGTAATTATCCAAACGGCTGCCCGCTGGCGACGCTGTCAGAGCTTTCCAGGATGAACAAAAGCACCGTACACCGGCTGCTGCAGGGGCTGCACAGCAGCGGTTATGTTACCCAGGCCCCCTCGCCCGGCAGCTATCGGCTCACCACCAAGTTTATCTCGGTGGGGCAAAAAGCGCTGTCGTCGTTGAATATCATCCATGTGGCGGCACCGCATCTGGAGAAACTGAATCTGCAGGTGGGCGAAACGGTCAATTTCTCCAGCCGGGAAGACGATCATGTAATTCTGATTTATAAGCTGGAACCTACCACGGGTATGATGCGCACCCGCGCCTATATTGGCCAGCATATGCCGCTTTACTGCTCGGCTATGGGAAAAATTTTTATGGCGTGGGGCAGCGAAGAGTACCCGGCGCACTACTGGGCAACGCATCAGGACACCATCCAGAAGCTGACAAAGAATACCATCACCACCTTGCCAGAAATGCTGGAAGAGTTGAAAACCATTCGCCAGCAGCAAACCGCAATGGACAGGGAAGAGAATGAGCTGGGGGTCTCCTGCCTGGCGGCACCGGTCTTTGATATTCAACAGCGGGTGCCATTTTCTGTGTCAGTGTCTTTACCTACCGCGAAGCTACAGCAGATCGGGATAAAAAAACTGATGGCGCAGGTGGTCGAAACCGCCCGGGCCATTTCGGCAGAGCTGGCTTATAACGATTAATTCAGTGGTGTGCCGCTCAGGGCGCTGAACACGCGCTGCTGGCGCTATCCCTCTGGTTTGTTATCCAGAGGGATTGTCCGGCTGCGTCTCCACGGGCCTGAGCGGGATACATCACCCCGACAGAAATCGCCGCACCTGCTTCACAGATCGACGCATTCAGCCGCCGCGCTGTTTTTGTAAGAACGGTAGCACGCCTGCGGCGTGAGCTCGTCTGCTGCGCAGCCGAAGTCCTTTCCACCCTCATCGCCGTATTTTATACTGTCTTTCATGTACATACCGCGACCTGCAAAGCTCCTGTTCCAGCACGATGACGGCTGGGAGCGCTTCCTTGATAAGAATGGCCATCAGCTCAGCGACTGGACCAAACTCTCTGTCGAGCGCATGCTTGCCTGCGGGACCTGCGCCATGGGCGTTCGCCGCTATTGCTGCAGTTCCCCTGACTGTACCCACTCGCGCTTTCTCTGCCAGAGCTGCAAGTCCAAGGCCTGCAGCAGCTGCGGCCTCAAGGGCACCGAGCAATGGATCGCCGGGCAGCAGCACATCCTGCCCGACTGCGACTGGCAGCACATCACCTTCACCATGCCGCACTTACTGTGGCCGTTCTTCAATAACAACTGGCCGCTGCTCAACGACCTTTTTCGCTGCGCCACCCGCGCCATGCTCAGGCACGCGCGCAAGCTGGGTATTGAAGTCGGTATTTTCTGCGCCCTGCACACCTACGGACGCCAGCTCAATCAGCATCCGCACATCCACGTCTCCATTACCCGCGGTGGCCTCGACGTCAGACACGGCGTCTGGCGCGATCTGTTCTTCAAAAAACAGCAGGTTGAAGTTATCTGGCGCGGTGCCGTTATCCGCCTGCTGCGTGACAGCTACGATCGAGTCAATCCCGGCAAGCTGCCCAACCTCGGGCATATCCGCGATGAGAAACAGTGGAAACGCTACCTGCAGGCGCAATATCAGCGCCACTGGAAGGTCCACTTCGCCAAAAAGACCCGCGGGGCCGGGCGCAGCGTAAAATACCTGGGCCGATACCTGAAACGGCCGCCGGTCGCGGCTTCGCAGTTGCGCCATTACCGCGGCGGCTCGGTGGTGCACCAGTACTACGACCACAACACGCAGCAGCACAAACGTCAGAAACTAAGCCAGGAGGAGATGCTGTGGCGTTACATCAGCCACATCCCGTCCCGACACTTTAAAATGGTGCGTTACTACGGTTTTCTGGCCAACCGGAAACGCGGCACGCTACTGCCAAAGGTCTACGAAGCGCTGGAGATGACACCGCGTGAGAAACCGCAGAAGCCGGGTTTCGCGGTGCTGATGAAAGCCTTCCTGGGTACCGACCCGTACCAGTGCATCCTGTGCAAGGGCCGGCTGCGTTTTGCCGGCGCTGTGGCGGGCGATCACGCTACAAAAATGCTCTCTGACAGGCTGTATCAGATGGCGAAAAAACGATGGCTGCGGATGCCTGAGCTGGATCGGTGCGCCTGAAAAACAGGTTTCAGGTTAAAAATACGGCGAAGATGGCATTTTCACATCAAAACCCACACAGATCAGCAGCAGCAATGGAGTAGATCGTGCCACTTTTCATGGTCAGGCGATCTCAAAAGAGGCGATTCAATCTCCTAACCATCAAGGTTATTAACCGTTCCCCCAACGCCCGGGGGCGAATAATCAGGGAGCCTCGCTGCGTTAAGCCGTCGCCACCACCCTGATATTGTTGCAGGCCCGTTTTGCTGTCAGATTTTTCTTCTGTCTGCGCTCCAGCCCTGCCTTTTGTGCAATACCGCGCGGTTCGTGTTATGTCATGGCAACCTGAAACACTCACTATTCACCCGGCAACCACACTTTAGTGTGCTTCCCAAAGCACTTATTTATATCCAGGCCGCTTACCGGTGTTAAATCAGTCTGATGAACAGCCGATTGTCAGTGAACCGTTTTTATTGATGCTGCAAATGACTGTCGTATGCAGCTGCCCGGATACCTGTTCGCTTCAGACGCCCGTATTCAGTACGGTACAGATACCCGTTGTTTTCACTATCAGGCAATCAACCGGCTTTATTCTTTAACCCAGCTTTTAACGGCGTCTTATTTTGCTGGTTAACGAAACTAGACGACAACACCGATACAGGTGGAAAGAATAAGGGCTGGATTTATGCGTATTTGACCAACTAAATAATGCGCCGCTTTATTGCGCCGGATTGCTTTATAGCAGCGGCCATTTTTGAACCGCATATTGCGGCAGAAGATGATACGCCAGCACGCCGACTGACGGTATTAAGAGCCTGTCCCAAAAGGCGTTATCGTATAATGCATCCCGGTCATATCTGAGGGCAAAGTATGGCAGGCGGTAAAGGGAAGATTAGCGATGAACTCCGGGACAAAATGGCCCCGCTTATCCCGGAACACAAAACCCGCCATCCTCCGGGTACACACCGAAAACGTGTTGATAATCGGGCCGCAATGAACGCCATTTTCTTCGTCCCCAGCACAGCCTGTCAGTGGAATGCACTCAATACCACAGGGATAGGTTCATCAACTTCTGCGCACCGGCGCTTCCGGGAACGGAGAGACGCAGGCGTCTTCGGGCGTTTCTGGCAGAACGGATTACTGGCCTGTGGACACCCCGGACTGCTCATGGATGGCGGTATGACAACATCACCGCTGCCCAGGACAAAAAAACAGGACGCAACACCACGGACAGAGGGAAACAGGGCGTAAAGCCCAGTCTGATGACAGATACCGGGGGGCTTCCTCTGTCTCGGGGCGTCGCAGCAGCAGACAGGCATGACATCAAACTGGTGGCGGATACACCCGGTGCTCTTCAGACGGGGCGTCCGGGGCAAAAACCCGGACGCTGCCCGGACAAAGGCGACGAAGCGCCCGGGCTGAAAACAGACCGGTTGAGCCGTCGTGACGAGCCTTATATCCCGCCCCGTAAAGAGGAATGAGATGCCAGTAAACCACGAACTTCATGGCCCGTCGCCGGGTCGTCGGGAGGAGGCACAGCCGGATGAACAGGTTTCGCCGGCCCCTGACCCGACGGGAAAAGGCACCTGAGAATGACGGGGTCCTGTTGCGTTTTTCCTGTGGTTTTATTGTCTGGAATAACGTTCTGTTGAGACAGGCGCTAAGTATCAGTGCCTTGTAGTGACACAGCGTACGTCCATCGACGTGCGACCTTTGATAAATTTGTGCACGGGGTGATGTACCCCGTGCAGCAAATCAAAGTAACGTAACGGAAAAAGAAATAATAAAGGGAACAAGAACAGTAAGAATAAATCCACTGACGATGGCATGACTGATAAAGGTGCTCTCACAATTTTCTTTAATAAAGGGTAAGACGGAGTCAAGTGCGGCCGCACCAGAAATACCGATAGCCCCTCTGGGCTGCGTCTGCCCGAGAAAATAAAGAAAAATGATGCTGAACATTTCTCTAAAAAAATCTGTCATAAAAGCCATAGCGCCCATTTCAGGAGAAACCAGTCTGTTCACCATTGGCCCGGATAATGAGAACCACCCAAATCCACTGGACACCACCAGTAATTCTCGCCAGGAGAAATGGCTGAACATTGAGCAAACAGCAGCCGCGCTAACAGTAGCCAACACCGTTAATACCGGCACCATCACCAGATCATGAGTCAGTTTTTTTACTCTGACACCGACAAGATCCAGCCCGACAAGAAATATTAATACATACAGTACAATGCTACTGGGAAAATGGATACTTTCCAGTTGGAACCCGGTAAATCTGAATATCCCTACGCCAATGGAAAACGCAAAAAAAGCCCTGAAGCACCCTTTAAATGGTCTGAGAAAAGATTGCTCGCGGTTCTTAACGACCGCCACTTTCTTTTTTTTATAAAGAAAAAAGAAGGTAGCCATTGTTATCGTTGCTGACAGGATGATGGCATTCTGAATAATACTGTAACCAATATCTTTATTGGTAAAAACACTGCCAAAATCAATGCCCATGCACAATAAAAGAAGTAAAACAACATTGGATATCTGAGAGAGAATGACTGATTTCAGTCGGTCATTAACGCTTTTCCCTGTGTAATAACCCGATAACAGAAGGATAAAAATCAACGCTATCGAAATGAAAGACTCTTGCATTAAGAAAATCACCTTTTTTATATAATTCTGCAGGAATTACATAGACTGTTTTGCCCTGGAAAAATCGATAAGTATCATAGTACGTTCTATCGGGATTGACGAGTCTTTCATATGCAAATGGTCGACATAATGGCTTACTAAATCGTCACAGACGGCGAAACTATCCATCAATCTGGAACTCGTGAATAATGTCATTCCTTGACACCTCAGACAGCGTTTTATTCCTTATTACCGTACTGGCGATATAATTTCTTCCGCCAATGGCATTCGTGCTTCTGTTTACAAGGTGTGCAAAAGTAAATAGCTCACCACCCTGATGAAAACAGTCCGGGGAACTGAATCCCGCTTTGGTATGATCGCGACAGGAAACATTCACCAGATGAACCCTGACATAAATTGACAAGTAGTGATTTGGACGTCCAAAGGTGAAATTATAATCTTCGAGAATTAATTGATTAATAAATTCGGTTGATGTGAACTGCAAGCTTAATGAATTAAAGTACATTATTGCGTCGCGATCAGGGTTATTTTAACCCTGATCGTACCCTGACTTATCTTTTCCATTACGCTTAACCGTAGGCAACCAGTGGACGCTGTCAGCGTCCCACAGAAGAATAATGGCACTGCCATAACTGCGCTTTCTCAGTGTTTCATCCGCGGCATACGGGTCTTTTTCAAGATACTGTACTTCTGTCAGCAATATATTCATTTCCTGGACTGTACAAGAAACAACCACTTTGTAGTGTATAAAACCCTGTTTCTCAAAATTCATATCATTAGATAGCATTATAATTAACCTGTTATCATAAAATTGATGACTAATTTAAAGAGAATTTATAAACAGTCAGCGTTTTAATCTTGTTTTTACATTAAAATTAGATGCTGGTTTTTATTAATTTTTAATTTCATGATTTAATTAACTTCTTAATTAAAAAACAGAAAGAAAATCATAAAAATGCATTAAGAAAATCCTCAATGACATTAACTTTCTTTATAAAAGAATTAATATTTCCGTCTGGGGTGATTATTAGCCTGTAAATATACAATATTAATAATACTTATTTTAGTCATCAAAAATCCCGCAGGGTATTTTTGATTTCAAACACCCCTTTAAGGCAGCATTAAAAACCAAAATAAAAGCGTAGATAAGCATCTTTAACTGATGATACGCGTCCTGCCCTGTTCCATTTCTTTCTCTTTTGATGATATCGCTATTGTGAAAAAAATGGCAAAAAACACGACGTAACACACTGTTGCGGCATGCAGAAAATAATGGGTGGCAGTAAGCCGCTGTCAGAAAGTTAAGGCATTGATGCCGCACGATCCGTAGCAAATTGAAAAACAGCGAAGCCTGAAGGTGACGTTGATGCTACGCTGATATCAGCGCGGCATTTTTTTCTTCTGCGTCGGCATTTGAAAACAGGAGAGTATTGAGTTCACAAAAGAGACCGTAGACATCTTCATCATCAAGCCGTCGGATTTCACTTTCCTTGATAAAACCTCCCGGTATGTCGCTCATTTCAGTGACCACATTGCGCAGCCATGTGGCATCCAGGTGTGGCATCTGGTCATTCCGGCTCTGGTCGGGTAAAGGATTACAGGCATGAACGCAGCCAGCCGGGATGAAGGCCATCATTCCCAGCTGCAAATTGTAAGGCCCCCCAGAGGTCCCGGTAAACCTACTGCCACCCGCATCAACTGCGCCAATGGAGAAAGTCGGATGGCTGTGCAGCTTATAGCAGGCACGACTTTGAGAGGCGCGGCGACTTTCAACATAGCTTATCGTCGGATCCCGCCAGAATTCTGCCGGCCTGGCTGTGCTGAGGCTATCGTCACCGCAGTTTAACGAATCGGGAGTGAGGTAAGCGGGTCTGTTGAGCATACTTGTCTCTGCCCTGACAGATGTTTACACGGTTATGCCAGGTCAGACAGCCTGGCATGAATTCAAACAGAAAGGCGTCCGCTGCCCTGCTTTCATAAATGAAACTTACGGTAACCCGGTTTGAATCGATCACTGGCGCGCTATTTAAGCACAAACCATCTCCAGTCCCATCACCCATTCTCGATAGCCACACTGGCGTATTGTTCCAGGGAACCGTTCCCCGACACAACTGAGTCAACTTTTCGCATAGTTCAGGGGCCATCCCACCGGGACCAGCACACTGCGTCAAATCAGCATGGGCAACAGTTGCGCTTACGCAAGAATGCTGAGGAGATGTGCGTCAGCATAACCCAACCAGCGCATGGTATTCTCACTGACGCAGCGGCCCCCCTTTAACTGTCTTTGGAGGATTTCCCAGACGTGGAATTGCGCAATGGATCCCATATAGACAATCGATGACCTGACCCGATATCGAAAACGCTGGCCACAGTGACTTTTTTGGGAGGGAACTGATTCTTCTCGGTATTGATTACCCTGTCTTATATCCGTGCAGCCTTAAGTCTGCGGCACAATCCGTTCATCGTTACGACTGCACTCAGCCTGCGAAATCGGGATGAGATCATGACCTGGTCCGATATCGATATGAACATAGCGCCCTTACAGGGCGAGCGTCACGGCTCTGCCGTTCCGAGGGTGTTCATGACCGGCTCACAGCTTTATACTCTGCGGTATGTTAATTTCTCAGGAAATCATTCACATTGCCCGTAGCAAAGCCCCCAGAAAGCGTAAACCCACGCCCTCGTCCCGACGCGCTATACCCGGATATCCTAAGCGTTTTCTGGTGTCCATTCCACCCCGGAGCGATTATGACGACCCCGACGAGTTTTTTACGACACTCCGCAGGATGCCATTCGTCACTGTGTCCACCTGGGGCCACAGTTTTTCCTCGATACACACTTCGACCCGCCTCTCGTCTGCATCATCCGCGGCTTTGAGCCGCCTGACTCACCCGACGGCGATGTCGTCCTTGAGTCCATGCCAGCCGATGTGTTTATTATCGCCACAGAATCCGGCATGCTGCCGGTGACCTTCGCTCCCTGGGATAAACACACCGACAACTGGGCCGATGACTGTGACGACTGGCACTATAATACCGGTGCCACTGCAGAGCGATAATCCGCCGCATGTATATCCCGCGCCCGGCAAAACTGCTGTTCACCACTGATGACGCCTGGAACCGGTATATGGATAAACACGGGGACACCCTCAGCCCCTGGACCGTACTCTGCGTCGAGCGCATGCTCGCCTGCGGCACTGCTGCCATGGGGGTGAAGCGATACTGCTGCGCCTCCCCGGACTGCACCCACACCCGCTTCTTCTGCCAGACCTGTAAATCAAAAGGCTGCAGCTCCTGCGGACATAAGGCCACGGAGCAGTGGATTACAGAGCAACAGCAAATTCTGCCCGACTGCGACTGGCAGCATATCACCTTCACCATGCCCCATCTGCTGTGGCCCTTTTTCAACAATAACTGGCCTCTGCTCAATGCCCTGTTCCGCGCAGCCACCCGCGCCATGCTCCGCTGGGCCAGAAAACAGGGTGTGGAAGTCGGTATCTTCTGCGCCCTGCACACCTACGGTCGCCAGCTCAACCAGCATCCCCACATTCATCTCTCCGTCACCCGCGGCGGGCTTGATATTAAACACGGCGTATGGCGCGACCTCTTCTTTAAAAAGCATGCCGTGGAGGAAATCTGGCGCGGAGCCGTCATCCGGCTGCTGCGCCACAGCTATGACCTGATTAACCCCGGCAGGCTGCCGGGGCTGGGGCATATCCACGACAAAAAACAGTGGCTGCGCTATCTGCAGGCGCAGTACGGGCGCCGCTGGAAGGTCCACTTCGCGAAGAAGACCCGGGGGGCCTGGCGGAGCGTCAAATATCTGGGCCGGTACCTGAAACGGCCCCCCGTGTCGGCGGCGAAGCTGAGGCACTACAGCGGCGGCGCGGTGGTGCACCACTATTACGACCACCGTACGCAGCAGTACCGGCAGCAGACGCTGACGCAGGAAGATATGATCGGACGTTATATCAGCCATATCCCGGCGAAGCATTTTAAGATGGTGCGTTATTACGGTTTTTTATCAAACCGTAAACGGGGTAGCCTGCTGCCGAAGGTGTATGAAGCCCTGGAGATGGAAGCGCGGAAAAAACCGGAGAAGCCCGGCTTCGCCGCGCTGATGAAAGAATTTCTGCGCACGGATCCGTACAAATGCATTCTGTGCGGCAACCGACTGCGCTTCAGCAGTGCGCAGGCCGGGAGGCACGCGTCGGAGTTGGTGGCAGAAAGACTGCATAACATCGACCGGAAACGATGGCTTCTGGCACAGACTGCGGGATAAGTGCGTCTGAAAAACAGCTTTCAGGTTAAAAACGCGCCGCAAATGCCATTTTATGACCATAACGTGTATTAGTCGCGACTTGATCTGACACTGGACCTTGAAAGGTTGAGAGTTACCGGTTTTGATATGGGTGTCTAATCCTTAAACAAAACGCGAGGTAACTCTCATGATTCATACTAACAATCCCATCATCAAACACAAAGCCGGCCTGCTCAATCTCGCCGAAGAACTCGGTAACGTATCAAAAGCCTGCAAGATCATGGGCGTGTCACGCGACACGTTTTACCGTTATCAGGAACTGGCTGCTGAAGGCGGCATCGATGCGCTGATTAACCAGAACCGCCGCGTCCCCAACCTGAAGAACCGCGCCGACGAAGCCACTGAACGCGCTGTTGTTGAATATGCCGTTGAGTTCCCGGCCCACGGGCAACACCGGACCAGTAATGAGCTGCGTAAAAAAGGCGTGTTTATCTCCGGTAGCGGCGTGCGCTCCATCTGGCAACGGCACGACCTGGAGAACTTCCGTAAACGCCTGAAGGCACTTGAGGAAAAGGTCGCCAGAGAAGGCATCGTGCTTACCGACGCTCAAATCGCAGCGCTGGAGAAGAAGGCCCACGATGACGAGGCCAGCGGAGAAATCGAAACTGCTCACCCGGGTTATCTCGGGTCGCAGGACACCTTCTACGTGGGCAATCTGAAAGGTGTGGGTCGTATCTACCAGCAGACGTTCGTGGATACGTACTCGAAAGTGGCACACTGCAAGCTGTATACGAGTAAAACGCCGATCACCGCCGCAGACCTGCTCAATGATCGCGTACTGCCGTTCTACGAGGCTCAGGGACTGCCGATGCTGAGGATCCTGACCGACAGGGGAACGGAGTACTGTGGTAAGGTGGAGCAGCATGATTACCAGCTGTATCTGGCCATCAACGATATCGACCATACAAAAACGAAGGCGATGTCTCCGCAGACGAACGGCATCTGCGAGCGCTTCCATAAAACTATTTTGCAGGATTTTTATCAGGTTACGTTCCGTAAGAAGTTATACGAAGACCTGGAGAGCCTGCAAACGGATCTGGACAACGGGTTGTGGCATTACAATAATGAGCGAACTCATCAGGGAAAAATGTGCTGCGGGCGTACGCCAATGGCCACGTTACTTGATGGTAAACGAGTCTGGGCAGAAAAAAATCTGAACCAGATGTAATCTGACAGACACCTGTATAAATAACCGGTAACTGTCAGATCAGGTCTGAGCTAGTACACATAACGTTCCCGATGGCACATCATTACTGCATTACAGACACTGCTGCTCATGGTCAGGAAATTTTTAAAACGATGATTCAGTTTCCTAACCATGGACAATTACATGCCTTCTCGTGGTCTTATCCACGCGTTATTTCTTCCGGGGAATCAGCAATTCTGCTCATGCTGTCCTTAACTCGATATAACCTGATAATAGCGCTGGAAGATTTTGAGAAAAAACGAACGATAGCTGTCTGAAAACTGACAGCACAATATTGTCAACCTGAGGTTAAGGTGAAGCAATATTCAAAATGTTTTTCAAATGAAGGCGCTGCCTTGTGCTTCCTGTTTCGCGCCTCCTGAACCAACTAACAGGCCACTACGGCATGGTAAGCTGAATTATCTGGATTGCTAAACCTCTGTGACAAGGTTGTTCCGTTCATGTCGCTGATTCTCATCCTCTTCTATTCTCCTGAAAGAGAGCAAAGCTATTTCATTCAGACAGTCATTAGCTGTATGTCCTGCTTCTGCAGGTAGAAAACTTTGGCTGACCGCGTGATTAATCTCTGCCTGGGAGGATAATATATTTCGAATAATATCTGGTTTGCTTCCCCCATGTGCTAGTGTCAATGCCTTAATTAAGGCATGTGGTATAGAAAATACTTTATTTTTAAAATTGTAAGTTATCATCTCAGCATGACGAACACATGCATTTGCCTGAATGTTGACACCCTGATGTTGACTATCTTTTAATATTTCAAGATCAGGAAAGTATGTGCTATTATAATCAGCATAGCCAAAAGACAGTCCCATCCAAAGCACGCTTTCCCGGCTGTTGTCTTGGTTTGTCAATCTGGATATTACCTCTGGTAAGCAAAACGTGCCAATCAGTCCCGCAGTTACTATTTTAATCAGATCCGGGTTGGCAGCGAAATTCACACCAACTAACGAAAGACCCTGGGCCGCAGAAATTTTAAAATCAGAACAAGCATCCTTGATAATATTTCTGACCCCTGTCATTTTATCCGTAATGCCTATCTCAAAACCTACTGTCCCCTGGAAACCGGAGTCACCATATGGAAAATCGACTTCAACCCTACCAAGCATCTGTCTCAAATACCCCAGTTCCCGTTTATTCCAGTCAACATTTAAACCTTGTTGATTAGCACACAGTGCATACCCTTTAACGTTCCCTCCACCTAATTCAGATATTGCATGCCCTATCTCAACATAAAGTGGATATAATTCAATGTGATCGGAGGAAATAACAGCTGTTGGCGTAAATTTGTAATAAAATCCGCCAGATTTGTTATACAACTGAGGACCAGCCTGGAGAATAATGTGATTAGGCCCCCAGTCCCTGATAAATTTAGCAACGCCAGCTAATTTATTTTTAAAGCTATTAACAAGGCTTTTATCAGCAACATCCTCATTGAGTACAGAGGATGCATCATTACTGGAGAAAAAAGATAAATCGCGGTCATTTGCATTTCCAACTGATAAAATATTATTTATTAAATTATTTTCCGAGCCTGCTCTGCTCAAAGAGCCAACATCAATAGGTGGCTTGGAAATTTTATTACCTATCGAACTAATATCATTCATATAATTTTCACCTGATATAAATTTAAAACAAGCGGCCAATATAGTCCGTATCTGCGATATAAAAATTGGCAGCTTTTTCCTATTGTGGCGCAGTTCAAAAAAATTGATTCCAATTAGTATACTTAAGATAATACATGCAATGAAACCGTATGTTTCGATAAACACTCTGGATAAAAAAAGGTTCCTTCTTATTAAGGCATTGTTAGTTAAGATACTATTTCAAGAATGTTGAAATTTACCGATTCCTTATCCACGTGGTGCCTCTACTGAATGAAATCTTCCATCAAAATTAGCCTTTACTAAAACCGTCTGAAGGTAAATGGACGACATCTCATATTTCTACTGCACAACAATCACCAATTAGCCAAACTCAATATTTCCTGCTGACAGCGGGGCATACTATAACAGCCGCTCTCTGACTTTTTGTCATCCAGTTAGCAAAAGCGTTGGATCTGAGGAGGTAACTATCAATAAAAGCAGCACGAATATCGCACCCTGACGGTAGCTAAAGCCAGTAGTTCAGCAAAGACAGGAGCATCCTCAGGCAGCCCTTAAGTACTTAAATAAGTCCGTTAAACATGATGCCCTAGTTGTGAAAACAAAACAAATGTAATAGTGAAATTTAAATCATTTTGTCGGGTAAGCAAATTTAACTCTTCTCTTCTGACTGACGATAATTTTCTTTTATCTCGTGAGGCGTTGCCTGTGAAGAAACAACAGAAATCTTTTATCCAGTCGGGTCTTACCATCACTTAACCTGCGCATGCATAAAAAATCATTCTTCCAGTAGTAAAAGCATAGCACGATACCCTTCAGCATCGGAAATAGAACCCGCGCTGTTATTGTGTTCGCCTGAGAGAAAAACCGATCCGACTAATACCATGCATTGCATAATAAGGCTTATTCTGTCCATTTTACTTATAGCGACGTCTGAAATAAACAATTCAATATTATATGAGGCAACTTTAATTATGTTCCAAAACAACCGCTTTGGTTTTATTTGCCTGTGTATTTCTCTCAACGTTACATGCAATTAACTTCATTTATTATTTCACTCAAAAAAACAACATACAAAAAATCAACAACCCAAGCCCAATAAATAGCATTTTATTAAGATGTTTTATTTATGATGCCAGAGAACTACCAAACTTAAAACGAATATCATTGCATTTATTAATGTGTGTAAATACACTGCAGTTTGAACATAAAACAACTTGTAAACCAATACTTCAGCATGATCTCCTTTAAAAAAAGGTAAGTTATTAATCGACAGCCGTTCGAAGTCAGTATTTATCACATCAAGTTAAATAGTTTCGGGTTTTTAATTGAAAGATTAAAAAAGAAATAAATGAAGGCATTTCAGAAATGAAAAGAATTTTTATTATTTTATCATTTATGTTAACCTTTCCCGTTTTTGCAAAAGATTGTTACGAAATGGCGGGAAGAAAATATAATATTGACCCCGATTTGTTGCGTGCCATCTCCTTCAGGGAATCATCCTGGCGGCCACAGGCGATGAATGTTATCAGTGATGAGAAATATGCTGTAGGGTTGATGCAAATTCATTCACAGAACTTTCCTCATCTGGCTAAATTTGGCATTACCCCTGACGATCTCTCTCGCGATCCTTGTCTGAATATCTTCACCGGCACCTATTTTCTGGGGCTGGCTTTCAAACGCTGGGGATATTCATGGCGTGCCGTGGGTGCTTACAATGCCGGATTCCGTGAAACAGAAACACAGGAAAAAAGACGTGTAAAATACGCACTGGAAGTGAGTTCAATCTATGAAAATTTAAAAAGAAACCAAAAACCATCCCCCGCACCATCAATTACAGCGCAACGTTAATTAAAAATATTTACTCTGCATGTTTCAGGCTTCTCATGTGACGCGAAAATTACCTGCTAAACTTCACTAAACCTGAAATATTAGCTAGTAAATAGCGGTTTACTTTTACAGGACAAGGTTTGCTCTTCGTGCCAGCCGTCACGCTGTCTGCTTCGTCCCACCTGATAATCCGTACCGGGTTATTCTGTACATAAACGCAAGGCACAGCGTCTTTGATGATCAGGCAGGCTTAAGCATCCGGTAAGGAACAGGCCTCCACAGATTAACCTTTCGTCCTGTCACAACATCCCCGCGCACGCCACTGAAGTCCGCACCCGCATAAAAGAAGGCTTGTCCCTGCTGGCCGTTTATCACCACTGCATACCGTTACCTTTTCGCACAAAAAGTAACGTTTTGCCTATTGATTCAATAGCTGATACTGGCTCACCGATAAAGGTAATTCCATGTAATATGTGCGCGATTTCAGGCAAATAGCCTGAATCACCCATCGCAGAAAAAGTCAGAGCGGCACCCATCAGCAGTGTAAAAATGGGGAATAAAAAGCCCCGATAAGCATAAATGGTCGAAAGATCATTCACAGCAAAACAATAAGTGCCCTGAACGTGCCCGGTCCTTCCACATCCTGCGCTATGCAGCGATGCGCTTTGCTTTTTTTAGCAGAGGTGCTCGTTTGACGGCAGATAGCCCACTGATGGGCAGCTTTCCTTAGCACCTGCCTGTGTGTCGTAAAAAAGGCTGCTGACAAAAGCAACTCTGCGGAAATGCACTTTACCTGATAACCGATGAGGATAGCATTATGATCAATGACCCTATCGCTGGCGGCTTTAACAACCGAAAAAAACTGCTGATCGTTTTAACCTCGCTGGCCATCAGTCAGATGGCGATGGCAGAAACCTTAACCCGTGATAATGGTGCACCTGTAGGCGACAACCAGAATTCGCAGACCGCTGGTGCTAACGGCCCGGTGCTGTTGCAGGATGTGCAGCTGCTGCAAAAGCTTCAACGTTTCGACCGCGAACGCATTCCTGAGCGTGTAGTGCATGCACGCGGTACCGGTGCACATGGTGAATTCACCGCAACAGCAGATATTTCCGATCTGACCACCGCAAAGGTATTTAGCGTCGGCAGCAAAACCCCGGTGTTTGTCCGTTTTTCCAGCGTGGTACACGGTAACCATTCGCCGGAAACGCTGCGCGATCCACGTGGATTTGCCACCAGATTCTACACCACTGAAGGTAACTGGGACCTGGTTGGCAACAACTTCCCCACTTTCTTCATTCGTGATGCCATCAAGTTCCCGGACATGGTCCATGCCTTCAAACCGGACCCCCGAACTAATCTCGACAATGATTCACGCCGCTTTGACTTCTTTTCCCACCTCCCGGAATCAACCCGCACTCTGACCCTGCTCTACTCCAACGAAGGTACACCGGCCTCCTACCGCAACATGGATGGTAATAGCGTGCACGCATACAAATTTGTTAACAGCAAGGGTGAAGTGCATTACGTCAAGTTCCACTGGAAGACACTGCAAGGCATCAAAAACCTCGATCCAAAGCAGGTTGAGCAGGTGCAGGGCAAAGACTACAGTCACATGACGCATGACCTGGTGACGGCGATCAATCGTGGTGACTACCCGAAATGGGATCTCTACATTCAGGTTCTGAAGCCGGAGGATTTGAAAAAGTTTGATTTTGATCCACTGGATGCCACCAAAATCTGGCCTGGCGTGCCTGAGCGTAAAATCGGTCAGATGGTGTTGAATAAAAACCCGGATAACGTTTTCCAGGAAACCGAACAGGTGGCGATGGCGCCTTCCAATCTGGTACCGGGTATTGAACCCTCAGAAGATAAGCTGCTGCAGGGACGGCTGTTTGCCTATGCAGATACGCAACTCTACCGTATCGGGGCTAATGGCCTGAGTCTGCCGATTAACCGACCGCACAGCCCGGTAAACAACGGTAACCAGGACGGCAGCCTCAACAGTGGTAACACTCAGGACAAAGGGGTGAATTATCAGCCGAGCCGTCTCTGGCCGCGTGAGGAAATGGCTTCCGCTCGCTACAGTCACACCCCGCTGGAAGGCACCACACAGCAAAGTAAGATCCAGCGCGAGCAAAACTTTAAACAAACTGGCGAGCTTTACCGTTCTTACAGTAAAAAAGATCAGGACGATCTAATCAATAGCCTGGGAACCTCGCTGGTCGATACCGATACGGAAAGCAAAAACATCATGCTCTCCTATTTTTACAAGGCCGATAAGGACTACGGCACGCGCCTGACCACCGTGGCAAAAGGGGACCTGGCCACAGTAAAAAAACTGGCGGATAAACTTTCCGACTGATGTAACAGTACGCGCCCGCACCACGGTACGGGCTGCCTGGCATACTGATGAGGAAAAGGCGATGAAAGCGCTTTATTTACTGCTTTACCTGCTGGCCGCACCGGTGCTGGCCGCCGAGTCACCGAACCACGCTGACGAGCAACAGGTCAAACAACAGCTGAATAATTACCTTTGGGGTGCGGCGCGGTCGGGCGATACTGCCATGCTCGAAAGTTTTATTACCGCAAAATACAATCTCAACGTGCAGGATGAACGCGGCTATACCGCCGTTATCCTCGCCGCTTACCATGGTCATCTTGCGGCCTTGGAAAAACTGCTCAGTGCCGGAGCCGACCCCTGTCTGCGTGACAAACACGGCAACACCGCGCTAATGGGTGCCATTTTTAAAGGCGAAGTGAAAATTGCCGGTCGGCTGATCGCCGCCAAATGCAACCCGGACATGCGCAATAATGCCGGGCAAACGGCGGCAATGTATGCCGCGTTATTCCAGCGACAGGCGCTGCTGGAACAGCTGAAGGCGAAAGGTGCCGATATGCAGGCAACTGACGTTAACGGTAATAATATCACATCGCTTACGCGCGGAGAAATTAACGGTCATTAGGCCACAACGACATTTTCACATGCTGCTATATCCAGCGGCATAGCTAATACCCTCGCCTTTCTGTGCACCGGGCCTGACCCGGTGTGCTTTTTCCTAAAGATGCAGCAAGCTGTTTTTCGACACCCTTAAACCCATGCGACACAGAATTGAGCGTCTCCGCTGCATTATTACAGGCTATGTTCAACACGGGCCAGGATCGAAGCATTAACTGCAGCAAAATAACAGCGCAAATGAGTTAATACAGAGGCACGTTAGCCTGTGCAGTAAATACTTTATCGTCATGGTCGACACGGGCTACGTATCTTTTGACCGGGATATAATGCACAGCAGCATATAAATAAAATGAAATTTTAGCAGACGTTATCATAATGTAACGACCAGTCGCCGGGTACAAAATGCCCCTGAACTAAACATGATGGTGCAGCCGCCAGAGCGACAGTCATAAGCTATCAAACAGATTCACCTTTATTACCGTATAAACTTTTCATCCTGAAGGCTGAATCCCTGCGCGGCGCACATCGCGCAACCCTGCATTTATATAATGCAACGGCGCCCTTTTTCAGGAACGTCGTATTCCGGCAAACCCGTGATGAAATCATTCAGCTTGCCGTCAGTGCTACACAACACATCCGACGTTTATGTGACGAAACGCCAGAAACTGACTGGACATTCCAGTATTCGCCGGAAACATTTCGCTTCACCGAACCAGATTTTGCTCCGCAAATCTGTGAGGCTGTAGCCGAAGCTTGGCGGCCCAATGCGTTTCGCCCGATGATTATTAACCTGCCCGCCACAGTGGAGGTTAGCACGCCAAATATTTATGTCGATCAGATTGAATACTTCTGCCGCTATTTTTCGCGGCGCAAGCAGGTTTGTATCAGCGTTCATCCTCACAACGACCGCGGTACAGGCATTGCCTGTGCCGAACTGGCATTGCTGGCGGGCACAGAGCGTGTTGAAGGTTGCCTGTTTGGCAACGGAGAACGTACCAGCAACGCCGATCTGATTACGCTGAAAGGAATAAAAACACGCATCCGCGCGGCTATTTTTAACGCAACAGACAACAGGTGAATATCCTCATGGCGCAAACACGTCGACGGCGGGGCAAAAGGCTTTTAATAAATCACAAGCCGGCTTCAAAGAAGGCAGTTTCAGTATCACCCCACAGGAAAGTGCTACAAACCCAAACAGAAGTCTCTGCTTGCGCTGGCAGATACCCCCTCAAGTACAGCGCGTCAAAACCGAAACCGGTGAATATCTATGCCCACAGGAGCTGGTTTTAATTTAACAGTAAAAATATCGGCCCGTCAGGGCCGATATTTACCAAAAGTAAACACATCAACAAAAAGGCCTGATTAACTAATGAAACGTGTAAGCAAGGCCCGCGCGCAAGCGAAGCTGCCGTTCGCTTGACTTTGATGAGCGATTAATATCACCGAAGCTGATATAGGGGCTCCACTCTTTTTTATCACCCAGAGCATAATTAAACTGTAGCTCCTGCTCGTAATTATATCGTGTATTGGCAAAAAGCATTTCATCGCCTCGCATAACGATGATTTTGTAGGTCGTGGTGAGATCGTCGACTCTGAAACGCAGATAACCATCCACCCGATTTACCGTACGGTGTTTATTGGTGCTACAGTTGGCACACCCGCTCAGATCATGAGCATAATCAGTCAGTTCCAGACGATACAACCCCCCCACAGACCACCTGTTATTTATTTTATACCAGGGTGATACACCGAATTTCCACTCCGTACGGGTCGAATTAAATTCAGGTTGAATGATAGGTGACACCGTCCAGTTGCCAATAATGATTTTTTTACCAAGCGTCATTTCAACCGCATTTAATACCGTGTCATTATAATACTTATTCTTGACATTTTTTCCGCCGGTTTTAAATTTAGTTTCTGCCGCAAAAAAATAATTTGCCGGAAGTTGTGTGCTTAATGTAAGCTTATCGTAATGCGTCATATCACGAGTACGATACTCATGCCGATAATCCATACTGACTTTACGTGATGTATTTCCATCCGCCAGTGCGGGTCCGACAGTAATAACAGGCAAAATAACCCTGACAAAAGCCGAGGCAAGTTTTTTCATATAAAGTCCCTTTTAATGATGTCATCTTCAGCAACAGTCACCGTGGCAGTATGCCTGACGGGATGATGTTGCTAAATCGCTTTATTCCCATAAAGATAATGACATGGTACATAATGCTGCCGCCATTTATCGCAATAACAGCACGTTTTTTCCATTACGCAACCGCGCTTTCTCAACATAGACGCAAGGCAAAGGTTATTTTCTGTTGCGTGATATGTTATTCCGTAAAGGTAATAATATCGTACATCAGGCTGCCGCCGTTTAGCTTCAATGACAGCGTATTCTTTCCGTTACGTAACTGCTCTTTTTCGACAGATATAGTCGCCAGATGGTACTGACCATTGCGCAGTGCACTTCGATATACTGCTTTATCATTCTCGTAAGTCAGCGTTTTTAATTCTGCACCATTTATTTTTACGGTTAACGAAGGCGAACCGCGACCTTTTACCATGCCGCTATTACTGGCGGCGGCCAGGGCAATATTAAGGTGATAAACGGCTTTCTCTGGTGTCAGGTTGAAATTAATATCCCAGTTGCCGGGTTTGGTTTGTGCATAATACCATTCCTGACTGAAATCACTGTGTCCGACATTAAAAACCAGATTCGCCGGAACCTCATGCTGCCAGCGATAATTACGCTGCTCATTACCAAATCTGAATTCTTTTGCCTGTCTATCAGACTGCCCGATTGCCCATATAACTTTTGCTGCGGGCGGCAGGCTGATTTGATCCAGCCACTGCTTTTCGCCAGAAACCGTCATTTTTTTTTCAACCAGTAAGCCGGGCTGCGTGCCGGAATTGGCATAAACAATAAGCTGATAATCGCCGGGAATAACGTGCTCAAACTGGAAATTTCCCTGCTCATCGGAAACCGCAGAAAAGAGATAGCCGCGTGTTTGTAAGTCAAATTGCTCATCAATTGAGGAAGAGAGCACCAACGTAACAGGCTTGTCCGTTTTAACACGACCGCTAACCTGCGTGCGTTCAACAGGATATTGCGCATCATTGAGCCAGCGATAAGGCCAGCTGGCCTTTTCACTATCGGACTGCTGCCGGGCATCCGCCAGCATGTGCGCTTTATCGCCTTCATTCACGTAGAGTAACCACGGGCCATAGAATTTTTTCCATCCCGGCGGGGCGTGCATATCTGGCGTGCCTAAATGTGCACCGGTCAGGTAATTTAAAATAATGGCATCCTGATGCACCATCAGATCCTGCTTGAGTGTATCACCGGAAAAATATTCACCACTGGCATGTATCAGCCATACTCCGCTATTTTTTCCGTAAACGCCCCAGAACGGCGTGGTGCGTTGATAACCGGCAAAATCATATTTTGTCCAGACACTTCCGTCTGGGAGCCGCCAGGTTTCATCCTGAATGGCCGGCATAGCCTCCAGCTCGTGGTAGAGATAAGGTTTACCGTCACGCTCACCATTAAAAATATGGTCCAGATAGCCGGGGTTAAAGCGATAAACATTACGTAACTCACTGACTTTTATATTTTTATCCCCGGTATTTTCTGCAATAACATAGCTATAGATGCCACTGACGCCTTTACGCATAATAAGATGGTACTCCAGCCGCAGCAGGCTGCCGGGATGATTAAACCAGGCAATATGGGCAATATCATCATTTCGCGCGATCACCTCCAGACGTTCTGGAATAAAATCTTTAACGCCATCAGAGTGAAAATCGAGATAACCGCTGCGATTTTTGCTGGGATCGCGTGCCGCACCGGACAGAGAACTCACCAGATTATGACCATTTTTCGTCATCGTATGCATGCTGGCATCATCGTTGAACTCGACGCGCAGTAAACCATTATCCAGCACTGCCCGCATTCCCGATATGTCCAGTTTTACCGGGGGAGAAATAACACCATAGCTGCAGGTTGAAAACAGCATTAAGGCAGCCAGACTGAAACGAACTAACATCATTAAATTCCTTTTAATAAGTAAATATAAAAAGTGAAAAAGTCATTATTCCACCTGATAAATTTAAAATTAGTTTTATGCCTTAACCTGAACCTTTACTTTAATGCCAATATTTACTTGCACCTGGCAATAAAATAAAAAAAATAGCGATCCTTGTCGTATATTGAAACAATAGCTTTCCTTTTGGATAATAAATTGCAGTTGCAACTTATTTGTAAAAAATAAAACAGCACGAGGTCAGGCTACTGGAGAACCTGAGAAAACAATCATCATTCAGCCGACAACAGGTGTAATAGATATCATCCCGGCAATTGCAACAAAGGGAACAACCGCAATAGCGAGAAAACACTCAATTAACAATTAAAGCGTATAGATATTAACAGATGCAATAAAACACATCATATTAAAGCACTAAATAATTTTATAAACGCAACAATAACACATAATAAAAATACCATTCTTACCATTTCTCTGTTCAAAAGCTGCGTATTCCGATGATTCCGGTCAGTGATTCCGACGATTTCGATCGCGCTTCCCGCGCTGGTTATTTCTTCCTTTAGTTTTTAACCCGTCTGATCGGTTTGCGCCAGGTTACGCATTGATTCGCCCCTGAGCTCAACGCGATGTCCGTTGTGCAGTAGCCGGTCCATCAGGGCATCGGCTACCGTCGGGTTAATGCCGATCATTTAAGGATCGGTTGACCGATCCGGTTTATGCGGTAAAAAGGGTTCTATGTTCATCATGGAACCCTTTTTAAATGGAACTTTCCCAGGCCCTCGGCATCATCAATGCCGCCACTCCTGAGCGCGCCCGTAGTCTCGCCGACCTTATTCCTCCCGAGCTTATTCAGCAGGCGCTCACCCTGACCGATACCGTTACTTTGCGTAAACGTAAACTTTCCCTCGAATCCATGATTTGGCTTGTCGTTGGGATGTCCATTTTTTGCGATCGTCCGATGACCGAAATCGTCAATCTGATGGATATTACTGACCGGACCGGAGCTCCTTTTACCGCACGCAGCGCTGTCATTCAGCGCCGTAAGACTCTGGGTGAAAATGCAGTGCGGGAGCTTTTTGATATCACACAGCAGCACTGGAATCAGCAGGCTGCACATCCAAAATGGCACGGTCTGAATCTGTTTGCTGTCGACGGCGTGGTCTGGCGTACCGCCGATACGCCGGAAAACAGAGCCGTCTTCAGTAAACACAGCAGCCAGTACGGCGAAGGCGGCTATCCTCAGGTGCGAATGGTTTGTCTGATGGAGCTGAGCAGCCATCTGATCGCCGCCAGTGCATTCGACAGTGAAAAAGTCAGTGAAATGCGGCTGGCTGAGCACCTGACGGAGAAAACCCCGAATAACAGTATCACCCTGTTCGATAAGGGATTTTATTCGATGGGTCTGCTTCATCACTGGCAGACAGCAGGAGAACACCGTCACTGGTTGTTGCCGTTGAAAAAACACGTACAGTATCAGGTGGTTCGCCGTTTGGGGCGTGGAGATGAACTGATATGCCTGAAAACCAGTCCACGAGCCAGGAAGCAATGGCCAGGGGTCCCGGAAGAAATGGTGGCAAGACTGCTGACCCGCAGGGTAGACGGTAAAGAGAGGCAGGTGCTGACGTCACTGACAGACCCGAATCGCTATCCGGGTAAAGATATCAGCGAGCTATATCGCCACCGCTGGGAAACAGAACTGGGCTACCGGGAAGCAAAGCAGGGTATGCTGGACAGCCGGTGGACATTACGCAGTCGCCTGCCGGAGCTGGTGAGACAGGAGCTATGGGGGGTACTGCTGGCTTATAACCTGGTGCGATATCAGATGGTGCAGATGGCGTTCCATCTGAAAGGAGATTACCTGCCTTACCAGCTGAGCTTCAGTGGAGCGATAAGCGAAATAATCCGGATGCTGATAACCCTGCCCTGGGCTTCGCCGGGAAAAATGCCGGGAGAACTGAGAACCCTGTATGAACAGGCGAAATGGCTTGTGTTACCGGGTAGAAGAGAGCGAAGTTACCCGAGAGAGTTGAGGGTAAAGAGCAGGAAATATCCGGATAAAAAGGTTGCTGGTCACCTTAAGTGACCAGCATTAAGGTCTGAGCTGGCTGTAATATCCTGTTATGTAATTCGTTATCGCTGTGCTGGCTTCGCTAAAATTAGCGTATCCATTATTCAGTATCCACTCCGTTTTCAGGCTCCTGAAGAATCACTCCACTGGACTGTTATCACAACAATTCCCCCGGCGAATCAGGCTTTGTTTTATTGGGTATCGCCACAGTAACGGACTGAATTTCCTGCTGGTATAGTGGCTATCCTGATCTGAGTGATACAGCAAATTAGTGGGGGTTCCTCGCGCTTCCCGGGCCATGGACAGCGCTTTTGCTGCCAGCGCAGAGTCCGGGAAAAATGACATCGCCCAGCCAACCGGTTTACGGGAAAACAAATCAGGCACAACGGCTAAATAAGCCCGGCGTTTCCCTGCCCGGATAAACGTTACGTCGCCCCACCACACCTGATTAGGCTCTGTTACAGCAAACTGCCGCTCCAGATAATTGGGGAGCTCAACGTGTTCCCTGGATGCCTTCTTATATTGGTGACCTGGTTGCTGGCAACTGATGAGATGGCGCTCTTTCATCAGTGTTGTTGCCCGCCAGCGGCTCAGTTTTACGCCTTTGGTGGTAACCATCGCGGCAATATTTCGTGCGCCTGCGAAACCATTACTCCCGCGACAGCTTTCACCTATAAGGCTGAGTCGCGTCACCCGTGCAGAGTCAGGTTTCTCTGGCTGCCGCCAGTATTTATAACTGCTGCGATGAACCCCAAACACATTGCACACAACGGCAACAGGAAACCGCACTCTGAGTTTCTCAATTAATGAGAACTGTTCAGGGAGTCTGACATCAGGAGCGCGGTAGCCTTTTTTAATATATCTCTTTCCATTTCAATGCGTTGAAGTCTTTTCTTAAGTTCGCGTATTTCAATTTTCTCAGGTGTCATGGGTGAAGCTGTAGGGGATTTTCCCGCTCGTTCTTCTTTCAACTGCCGAACCCACTTATCCATCGTGGATTTACCGACATTCATTGCCGTGGCAGCAGCAGCGGCGGTGTCGTTCTGATCAAGAACAAGCCGGGCAGCTTCGCGGCGAAATCCGGGGCTAAAATTGCGTCTGTTACGTCCGGTCATAATGTCACCTGTTTTTAACTATGAGGCGATGATATCACCTCTGTTCAGGTGGACAGGTTTAGTGTGCCACTACTAGTGGTGATATGCGATATCTATTGAGAGGAGAGAGAGAAACAAATCACTACTCATGGATACAAAGTTTACTCGAAACATGAGCAGACTTTGATGGTGTTAGATTTCTTTAAAAAGCTGCGGGAATTTATTATTTGCGTCGCGGCTTTTTCTTAAGTTTTGTGCTTTTTATTGTGGAACCTCTATCTGCAACGAAATAAGGTAGTATCATTACACCATAGCGCTCCTGCCTGAGGGGTTTTTTTTATTTCTGAAAATGGATATCTGGTTTTTTCTCGCCGCAAGCGCCCCCGGGTGACAGTGTGAGTGTTCAACTGTCATTCCCGGAGAACCCAATGAGCTGGAAAACCACACCAGAACAAAACGCCATCATCGAATGGCAGGGCAATCAGCTTGTGGTCAATGCGTTTGCCGGCACTGGTAAAACCACCACACTGGTGCAATTCGCTCAGGTAAACCCGGACAGCAAAATGTTGTACCTTGCCTACAACAGAGCCATCCGCGATGAAGCCGAACAAAAGTTTCCCTTTAATGTTGAGTGCAAAACCTCCCACCAACTGGCCTGGTCGCATTTCGGCCGACATTTCAGGCATCGGTTGACGGCAAATCTGCGTATTACCGATGTGGCCCGGAAGCTAAACACCCGGCACTGGCCGCTGGCGCGCCTGAACGGATGCAGTCTCCCCGTCTCCGTCAGGATTACCGGGACTTTGAGGAGTATTGCGCCATTGCGAAGGCGACGCTGGATGTGGAGATGAATCAGGCCATCCGGTTGCTTGATGAGTATTTCCCGCTGCCGCAAAAGCTGGCCATCATGCGCCGTCAGGTTGTGACGCATGAAAAAGATGCGCATGTCACCGTTTCCACAGCGCACCGCAGTAAGGGACTGGAGTGGGACGTTGTCGTACTGAATGAGGATTTTTGTGATATCACCGATCCGCTGCTCTCTGCCGAAGAGCGACAGGACGAAACAAATCTGCTGTATGTGGCCGTGACCCGCGCCCGTAAGACCCTGGTGTTGAATGAGTTGATGCAGTGTCTGAAGGCTGGTGAAGGGGCAGAAAGATGGCGTACAACCTGCAACGGATGATGTTGAGAACGATGGGGAGACGCGGTTATCCCATGCTGAATAAAATCAAAACGTTATTATCGCGTACGCCAGCTGTCACAGAGCCCTCCGGCAAACACCCTGTTTCGGCGCCGATGGGGTATTTCTCTCCGGTTAAGGCTGAAGAACTGACCATCAGCGCAATACGCCAGGATGCCCTGCAGAAAATCCGGGAAAATAACGCGCTGTCGGGCGAAGTATATCAGCGACTTTATCTGGCTCCAGTGCACCTCCTGCTTGAACGAACCCAGAATGTACCAGCGGCACCTGACGGTCGGTGGGCTTATGCAGGGGGATTTGGTGATTTAAGCCTGCGTTTTACCGCTTATGCTGTCAGGCTTGCCCGGGGGTATATGTTTCCGCCCGGTGCGATGCCGGAAGAACAGGCAGCGCAGGGCGTTATCTGGCAGGCCGTTATTTTCTGGGCTGCGTTGTGTTATCACCTGCCGTTACTGGCCAGTATTGAAGGCGAAACCACCGGCGGCGTCAACTGGCAACCGGGCATATCTGTGCCGGATGCGCCTTATCGCTTCCGGTTTCGTTCTTCTCCCCCGAACGCGCATGATGCTTCTGCTCTGGCGGCGCTGGCCGCCGGTCAGCTGATGCCCACTGACGCGATAAACTGGCTTTCAGGTACCTCCGCAGCGCTGTTTAGTCTTGCCTGCGCATTCTGCAATGGTTTTCCAGATATGTCCCTTATCAGGACGTTGCTCGACCAGGCGGCAGAGAAGGTTGACTCGCCAGTACTCCGGAAGGAGACAGGTGAATGGTCTGTGTCCATTGCACCGCCAGATTCGGTGACGCCGCAGGAAGGCGTGTTGTCTGTTCAGACGGACGATAATTTATCCTTTTTTCCGGTGGAACTGGTCGCTTCGGAGCTGATGACATCACTCAACGATACTGGTGGTGGGGACAGACAGCCACCGCTGAACGGGGTAAGTACAGTGGAGTCGCCGGAAGAGCAGGATAACGGCAGCCCGGGCCAGGGGGATGCCGTTATCCTGCTCAGTCTTTTTTCCGCAGTGGCGGGTGCTGAGGTCAAGGATGACGCCGATGTGAATACGCCTGCCACGGTAGCGCCGGATGAAATGGTGCCCGTCGGGCAAGACGTTCCTGATGAGCCTGTTGAGATGGAAGATGTCCTCCGGCATAACGATATCGGTGCTGACTGTCTGTTGCCTGGTACAGAGGGAGTGCTGGGCTACCCGGTTAATGCCGGTGCTGATGCCCGACTGTCGGGCGAGACGTTTCTCGCCTGGCTGTCTGACGGTATGGTATCCGGCAGGATCACCGTCAATCAGCATGATTCACGGGTACATACTGTTGCCGGTTTTATTTACCTTCTGGTACCGGATATTTTCTTTCTTTTTCTGAAAGATACCGGAAGTGACAGTCACAGGGAGCAGATTCAGACGTCGTTTGAAAAACTCCAGTTACATCGCGTTCGCAAAGGGGAGCGTTTTACCCGGGCGAAACTATACTGCTCAGAAAATAAACAGGGGCGGTTCAGCAGGGTTAATGGTTATCTTATCAAAGTTGCCCGCCTGAAAGGCGTGAGACCTCCGGAGGACAGCAAACTCCTTTTCTTTCCATAATGAAGATACACACAGGGATCTGTTCTGGTTTTTTGGGAGAAGAATAAGATGCGTAATGAAATAACCTGGGATGAACTGCTTGAAGAATACTTTTTTGCTCACCAGCTGAGACCCGCTACCGAATGGAGTTACAACAAGGTGGTCAGAGGGTTCAGGCGTTATTCTGGCGATACCCTGCCAGCGTAAATTACGCACCGTCAGGTGCTGGAGTGGCGGCGTTATCTGCTTCAGGAGAAACAACAATCTGCTCAGACATGGAACAACAAAATTGCACATCTGCGGGCGCTGTATAATTACGGGATGGAACATGAAATCCTTCCCCCGGGGAAAAATCCCTTCAATAAAAGCAATGTTCAGCGGGATACCAGGAAGAAAAAAACGCTGACACGATCACAGCTGATTCGTGTTTATCTGGTCATGCGGCAATTTGAAGAAGCTGAACGGGCAGGGCGCGGTATCAGGGGGGGCGTAATGCGCTCTGGCCGGTGTGGTACTGGCTGACGGTTCTGGATGCGTTCAGGTATACGGGAATGCGGTTAAATCAGCTGCTGCATATCCGGCTGGGTGATATCAATCTCTGCGAGGGATATCTGGATCTCTGCCTGGAGGGCAGTAAGACACACCGTGAATGGCGGGTTCCGATTGTCAGTGCGTTGAAGCCCCGGCTGCATAACCTGATGGAAAAATCAACAGCGCTGGGTGCGGGGAATGAAGATTATCTGTTTGATGTGAACAGAATTTACCTTAACCGTCATGTGGCATGGGATGCAGCTAAGGTCCATCAGAAGATCCGAACATTTTTCCGGTGTCTGTCGAAAGAGTGTGGTTTTACCGTGTCGCCACACCGTTTTCGCTATACGCTGGCGACGGAACTGATGAAATCACCTGAACGAAATCTTCAGCTGGTAAAGGACCTTTTGGGGCACCGGAGCGTCAGTACAATGATGGAGTATGTGGAGCTGAAGATGGATATCGTTGGAAAAACACTCGAAGCTGAACTGTCACTTCACACCGATGTTACAGGTGAAAGAAATTTACACCTGTTGACACAAGCATAGTTGACTGGGATGATTAACGGTGATCGAGAAAGGGGAACCTGCGCCACAGGTTCCCCATCTTGAGGGACAAGTTCTGGATATCAACCAGTGCAAACGCTCTTGAAAACACCGGAGGACATTCCGTATGACCGGACCCTGCATTTTCCGCCCGTTAAGGATCTCATCTCTTAACCAGCGTGCTTTGATGCAAATTAGTGGTGCCGGACTCGGAATCGAACATCATTTTATTCCTATGTTTTAAATGAATAAAAATAACAATATTTCTGTTTTACCAACAAATGGCAATGCAAGTCAATTTAAATCAATAGTTTACTGTAGTGAACGCCAGTGAACATTACTGAACATCAAATCGCATGAGACGTAAAGCTCATGGTCAACATCTTCACATTCGCTACTGTCGGGAAAATAGCACTTTTTGCTAAATATTATAACCAATTGTTTTTAATTAACTTAGTTGTGATTTTAGATGCTACTACCTCAAATATCATGAGAAATCCAGAGATTTTTCGTAAATGTGGTTGATCGGCATAAGCGATATTCGAATAATACATTCCATCAAACGACGATGGAGAAATATATGACGCAGAAGAAAAAACTAATCCGCATTTCTGAAGTAATCGACCGGACTGGCTATGGCCGGACGTGGATTTATAATCTGATTAAAAAAAATAGTTTCCCAATGCCCGTTAGAACCGGTGAAAGAACTATCGCTTTTGTAGAAAGTGAAATCGATGCTTGGATTGATGAAAAAATATTTTCCTCACGTAATCAGGCCGCTTA
The DNA here is from genome assembly GCF_021365465.1 of Erwinia tracheiphila. Lineage (NCBI taxonomy): Bacteria > Pseudomonadati > Pseudomonadota > Gammaproteobacteria > Enterobacterales > Erwiniaceae > Erwinia > Erwinia tracheiphila. The sequence continues at coordinate 3,721,849 of NZ_CP089932.1, read as the reverse complement.
AACTCTATTATCAGCCATTTACATATAATCTGACGAGATTATTACCCTCTTAAGTATAAAACGTCTCAAAATCTCATACAGAGCGTTTTAGGATTATATATGAAAAACTTACATAATGAAAAATGACAGAAGCCACCAACGTGGCTTTTGTTATTGTTGTAATGATAAATATCTCCTGTAATATGCGACAGCACTGTTTTGTGTTGTGTCCATTTTTTCCGCAACTTCTTTCCATTTCAAACCCGAAGATCTCAAGTTAAAAGCAAGTTTTCTTTTTTCTGCAGCCTCCCTTTCATATTCTTCACGACTAATACCGTAATATTTAATTACTGCCGAACGTGATACTCCCGCCTGTTTTGCTAAGTCTTTAGCTTTTATTTTCTTTCCATTAATAATCATAGTAATATTTCCAGTGCTTTTTCTAATTTAGTTTTTGTGTTCCTCGATTTTTTCGCTCTTGCGGATTGAATCGCGGAAAATATTTCGTGAGAAAAATTTCGCCATGTCCATTTGCAAATACTTTGGCAAACTTGCTTAACTTCATTGTGTGGCAAAGGGTTAACCTGATTACAATGATTGTTCAACATGATAGCCGTTGAAAGCATCTCGTGATAAAAATCATGGTATGTTTTATTCGCTTTGTATTTCAAAACATCTTTGTATGCTATTTTTCTCAGATCTTCAAATAAATTAACATTACGGCCTAATCCATATAACTGATCTATTTTTGAGATTTTTATCTTAACAATATCAGGAACAAAATCAGCTAAATAGCTTAAGTCATATGCTGTGGCATCTGTCCACGTTGTACGCCATTCGTTAGTATTTAATGGGTTCTTCATTAAAATATCAGCATAGGCTTTGTCAGCATTTAACCTTTCTGTAAAACCATACTGAACAATTGATGCCAGCTTTAACGGTTTTATTCTTGCCGAGTCAGTTTTCAGAACTGGACTTTTTAAGGCATAGAGCAAATGCATATGACCATTTTTTGTATTCTTTATTATCGTGTTAGGCTTCGGTAAACCTACAAGATCCCAGACGATTGCGCCATTATCATGGTCTATGTCAAAAACAAAACCATTCACAAACGATCTGTTATTAAACCCTATATATTATTTTTAATAATGCCCTTTCCTTTGGGTTTCTATACACACCATCATTGAATTCATCGCAGCATAATGCGTATTTTTGTATTTGACTTTTATATTTTTCCATATTATATATATTATCTTCAAACAGCATTTTTACCTTCCTTTAGTGCTCCTTTTTGTAATTGTTTGGCGACTATCAAAACAGGAGCTTTATTTTTATATTTATGCCCATTAATAAATCAATAATACATTTAAAGTTTTTGTCAAGTGACTAAAAGCCATATCAGATATTATGTGTTTATTTGGCTTATAAAAACTCTAAGTGAAACTCCATTATATATTTACAGTAGTTAGCTAAGGAGATGGGAATATCATGTGGAAAGGAAATATAAAAACACTGAACCAAAAATGCTTTAAATTAAAAAATGGCTATTTACCCTTGATCGCTCAATAAATCATCTATAGCATAAACATGCATAAAGTGTAAGGACATGAGACTATTTATGGCATTACAAGGGAAGATGATTTTGAACGGCGCTGATTATGCACCGTTCAATCTGTATGGTGTTGGTGTGTTTATGGCTTTTTCTGGTAATGGTATTTACCGGAACAAGGGGGCCAGTGGTGCCATTAAAGGTGATGGCCCATTACCACCGGGTAAATACTGGATTGTTGAGCGTGGTTCTGGAGGATTCTTCTCAAAAAGAAAAGCGGAAATTCAGGACACATGGAACAAAATTCGTCATGGAGCAGCCTTTGGGCGTGATGAATGGTTCGCTTTGTACAAGGATGATTGGGGTATTGATGATGGCACTTGGATAGATGGTGTTTACCGTGGATTATTTAGACTTCATCCGGGAACTGTATCCGAAGGATGTATAACTATTGCTCACAACTCAGATTATGCACTAATTAGAAATGCACTTCTTAATACTGCTCCGATGCAGGTGCCTTGTATGCGTTCCCTTATGGCTAGGGGTTGGGTTGAGGTAGTAGCCAATGGCTCAAACACTTGCCCGTAGGCTCGCAAAAACAATATTTTTTTAATTATTATGTTTGCCGTGGCTCGGATTCTTAGTGATCCTGAGATCTATATTAATCACACCCTTGCAAGTAGATTAGCCCTGCTTATTAGTGGCGATGTAAATGCAGAGTCGATTTATGATGCTTATTTCTATATTGATGTTGCCTCTGTATTAATTATCACTACAGGGATATACATTGTAGTAATGAAACTGATCAATAAAATAAGGAAAAAATAATATGCCGATCCCTCCGTATATGTGGCTTAAAGATGACGGCGGCGCAGATATTAAAGGATCTGTAGATGTTCAAGACCGTGAAGGAAGTGTGGAGATTATAGGATTAAGTCATGGTATTAATTTACCAGTAGATAATGCGAATGGTAAGATTACCGGAACTCGTCAGCATTCATCGATGATGATTGAAAAGGAAGTTGATAGTTCTACCCCCTATCTTTATAAAGCCGCTGCTACAGGTCAAACACTGAAAAGTGCAGAAATCAAGTTCTACCATATTAGTGATGCAGGGCAAGAGGTTTGTTATTATACCGTGCTAATGGAAAATGTAAAAATCACGGGTGTTAACTGCGGTGTGCCTAATGTTAAATTAGCTGGCAATGATAAAATGAATCACATTGAAAGCGTCAGTTTACAGTATGAAAAAATAACTTGGCGAATTGTGGATGGCAACATCCAATATGCTGATGCTTGGAATGAACGAACAACAGGCTAAGAAAATATAGCCAACAACAATAGCAGCAGGATCCTTTCTTTCCTGCTGCTATATAGATAAATGATTATTCATAAAGTATAACTTCTTTCCCTTCCCATCCCTCCTCGTTCAATTGATAAAAATGATCGATTATAACTATTCGATAGCTTTTAACTATCAATAATAAGGAATCGATCGGTTTTATAATTGTTTTGACCGATCGATATTTTATTTATGATGGTTTTAATCTATCGTGTGGTTTTTTTTGATCGGTACAAACGATATGACGCCCCTGAAAAATAAATGAATTCTAGCAGGTGATTACAGGCCAAAATCTGGCCTGCCTATGACCTGTGAGGAAAAGGTATGCGTAAATTTATGGTAGCAGTAGGTCTAACAGCCCTGCTGTCAGGGTGTGGTGATGATGGGGTTTATGGCAACTACGTCAACCAACAGTACGGCATCAAGCTTGATATTCAAAAAGACTCGATCAAGTTCAAAGGTATGAACGTATAGCGTAAAAAGCTGGGATGAGAGTAAGAAACCCGTCTACATTGCCAAGACACAGGTAGAGGGGGTTGGGCCGTGGACTTTTAAAATAGAAAAAGTCAAAGGCGGTGTCGTTTATCTTGGCGCAGTATTTAAAAAGGACTGAGAAATGGGAAACAATATTATTCAGTGCCCTTTTTGCCTAAAAGAAAGCCAAAGGGGTGTTCATGTATGCACCGGATGTCAGGCATCTGTGCTATATGGAACATATCCCGGCTGGTATTCGGCGGTGATCGTTCTGTTAGCTTTTGGTCTGTCAGCGCTGATTGGAATGTCTACAGGTATGGCAGGAGCTACTATTAGCTTACCAATAATAGCTATTGTCGGTTTTGTCGCGGGTAAGGCAATTTTCTCAGACAACATTATCTTCAAAAGAAGAATGTAAAACAATCCTGTCTTTTAGGGTGATGGCTCCCTACGTGAACCATCACCCATAACAAGTTTATTTATTCATTGCGTCATCAAGTAATAAATCGGAACCCACTGGCATAAAAGCTACCAGCGGGACCCCACGATATATTACTTGACGATTTGATCTCCGCTGCGATATTTACGCAGAGCTACTATAAAGACAATATATTATTTACCTTATCTTTTATTTGCATTTTATTCGGCATGCAGTGTATTTATTTATGTAGCCGCTATTGACTAGTTTTTTAGATCGGTTATCTATTTAAATATAAGTGTAGTTCAGCTTTTTTTTTGATTTTCGGAAACTGAGGCAAGGTGTAATAGCGTATCCGCTATTTTACCCAATCCTATCGGATTGCCTTGTCTCGTTTCACTCGCAAGGTTGAAAAAGACCTACCCTTCCGCCTAATCACCCTATCAAGGGTTGGCGGTAAACCATACAGTTTAATATTATATTATAGGAGTGTTTAAAATGAATGATGACTTAGGTTTTATAAATAACATAGATGGTAAAATTTTATTAGAGCATTATCAATATTTAACTAATGCTATATTGGGTGATGAGGATACAAAAAAAGAATTTCTGAAATATGAACATTATGACTTGGATTACTTAAGGTATTATCTTGAAGCAAGTATCTATTTTTTAGGTGAAGCAAGAGATGAAGCAAATAGAGATGTTGAAATAAAAGATTTAAACGAAGCCGTGGAGATGGTCGTGACGCAGACTTGCTGATCACGTATGCTTTGCGCTTTGGATGTAACATATGGCTAAAGTTGATGTCGTCTGCCCTCAGTGCAATGAAACTCATGCTGTACGATGTAACGGACATTCAGCATCCGGTGCCCAACGTTACATCTGCAAGCATTGTTCAAAGACCTTTCAGCTCAATTTTAGCTACTCCGGTGCCAAACCAGACACACACCAGACCATTGTTAATATGGTCATGAATGGTTACGGATGTCGCGATACCGCACGGGCTCTCGGTATCAGCCTCAATACGGTTCTGCGGCACGTAAAAAAATTTCGCCAAAGCAGGTAGCTGAGAATATCGACCCCGAAACGGAGGTTGTTATCTGCTGTGAAGCCGGTGAACAATGGTCTTACGTGCGGTGTAAAAGCAATCCCCGGTGGTTGTTCTATGCTTATGACCGTATCCGCAAACGTGCTCTGGCCCACGTCTTCGGCCCGAGAAATGCCCCGACCCTGCGACGATTGCTGGCCCTGTTAAGCAAATTTAACCTTGCCTTTTATATGACAGATGCGTGGCCGGTTTATAAAGTTCTGTTAAGTGCAACAGGCCACGTGGTGAGCAAGAAATATACCCAACGGACAGAACGACATAATCTTAATCTTCGCACACATATCAAACGACTGACCCGCAGAACAATTTGCTTTTCGAAGTCAGAGGAAATGCACGATAAGATCATCGGTTGGTATCTTACTCTTCATCATTATCAATAAATCTGCGTCACGACCGGTAATTGAATATAAGAATTAGATTTAGGCTATCCATTGAATAGTAGCAGGTTAGTGGAGACATTTTCTTGGAGCATTACATGACATCATTAGTCTAATGCGTCCCAAGAATTCGGGCGTACACTTCTGACACTAAACTGGATAACCGTTTAATTTTGGCTGTATATGCCAACCGCGCCTGATTTACCCATAATACCCGTTTATCTTCATTCCCCCATAAACAATTTCCTGCTGTAACCCCCGGCGCTTTGCGTCACTCTGCCGACCACCAGTTATCCGGGAGAGCCGCAGAATGCGTCATAGTAAATCCCTTATTGCCCTGCTGATGGCCGCGCTGCCAGTTATGCAGTGTCACGCATCGGAAAAAGACGAGCTGGCGCTGGTGATGTGTCAGCTCGATCAGGTCCAGGCGGGGCTCGATCGCGCCCGCGTGGTGGCGAACCAGAATCAGGATGCCCGCTTTTATTTCGACTATCAGCAGGCCACGCATGATATCGCCGCCATGAGGCAGGGTATCGCTACCTATATGGGCGCAGCCAGCTGCACCTTCGTCCGTCTCCGGGCGTTACCGTGCCGAGGAACCGGCATGGCGATGAATGATTCTCAGGTCTCCGGATGGAGTGCAGGCACCGGCAGCGGTCTGACCCCCGCGCAGCTCAATATCCTGATCCTGGGCACCCTGGCCGTAATAATGCTGCTGTTCAGTGCCTGGGCGCTGGTCCACGCCTATCGCGGCCTGCCCACGAAGGCCGTCACGTTCCGGCAGTTCAACGAACTGCTTATCCGCCTCATTGTGCTCTGGCTTCTGACCCTCTTTCTCTTTTTCCACTGATAAGGATACCGCTATGAAACCCTTTTTTCTCAGGCTCCGGCACGCCGTCTGCCAGTACCCAAAACGCCTGCTGCTGACCGGATTGCTGTTCGCCGGACAGGCACTGGCCGGCAGCGGCACAGGCATGGACTGATGAGGACCCCAATGCACAACGATAACCCTGAATACCGCGTCGCTTACACGTCAATCAGTGGCAGACTTTATGCCGGTTTCGTCCGGCGGGATAACGGCAAATGGCAGGGCCAGCCGCATGACGTCACCGACCAGGCGATGCTGGCGGTCGGTCTCAGGCTGTCACGCGAGGGCAATGATATCCTCTTTCCGTTCCCGGACGACCGCTGGCTCAGAATTTCTGCGTTTTATTGTGACGCTGAAGGTGCGGAGGTGTCGGATGAACAGGTATAAACTGCTGGCTACGCTGCTGCTGGCGGTGACGCTCGCCGGGTGCAGCACCTCCAAAGATGAAATGCTGCCGCCGGGCGACAGCAGCATGCTGGATATGTGGAATGACGGCGCGTCGGTCACGCACACCACCACGGAGAGCCGGGCCACGCTGCGCAGGCCCGTTTCCGACGGTGAACGGGTGATTTCGCAGCAGACCCGTGAGAGCTACAGCCGCACCCAGGAAAATGAAATTCAGCAGACTTTTCCCCGGCTGCCTAATCCGGACATGGTGATGTATGTCTATCCGCATCTGGCAGATGGCAGCACCCCGGTGCCCGGCTACAGCACCGTGTTTCCCTTTTACAGCCAGGTGCAGTACGCGCTCCCCGGTGAACGCACGGAGGATCTGTGATGACGTTTTCACTGTTTCGACGCCGCTCACGCTCACAGGATCCGCATCAGCACGGTGACGGGCCGTTTTCGGTGAACGGGCATGAGCCGCTTACCCGTGAAGGGAAGGTGACCCGCGCCGATGAAGCGCGGCTGTACGACACCGCACCCTCAATCATCGATCATATCCCCTGGGGCGAGTATCTGCCGGAACACCAGTGCATTCTGCTGGATGACGGCGTGTCGGTGGGGGCGGTGTATGAAATCACCCCGGTCGGCCGAAGGCCGTCCCGCTTCCAGGCTGGATGAAATCCGCGACGTCATGGAGAATGCCCTCCAGGACAGCCTGCCGGAGCTGGATTCCCACCAGTGGGTGGTTTTTTTGTCAGGATGAGTCCGATCTGACCGCGTACATGGACCGGGTGCGCGGCTACGTTAAACCCCGTGCGCAGGGGACTGCGTTTACCCGCGCCTGGCTAGACGAGCAGGCGCGTCATCTGAAAAACGTCGCCGTTGAGCAGGGACTGTTTCTGGATGATGTCGTCACCGGTGCCCCGTGGCGCGGACAGAACCGCTGCACCCGGATGCTGATTTACCGCTGGGTGGAGACGCCGTACCGTGACCCTCTGGCCCCGGAGGTGCTGCTGAAGCAGGTCTGCGATCGGCTGACCTCGGCGATGAGCGGGGCCGGTATCCGCAGTGAGCGGCAGAACGGTGAACAGATCCACAGCTGGCTGCTGCGCTGGTTTAATCCCTCGCCGACGTGGGTGGATAAAGCGACCCTCTACCGCTGCGCCCGGCACAGCGACGACGCGCCCGGCGAGCTGCCGCTGCTGAATGATTTCAGCGAAAGTCTGTGGTTTACCCGGCCCCGCAGCGATGCGGAAAAAGGGGTGTGGTGGTTTGATGAGGTGGCGCACCGGGCGGTGCCGGTGGCCCGCCTGCGTAATGCCCCGTCCACCGGGCATCTGACCGGCGAGGTCCGGCGTGGCGATAACATCAACGCCATCATGGACCTGCTGCCGGAAGGTACGGTGCTGACCATGACGCTGCTTATTCAGCCGCAGGACAGGCTGGAGGAAAATTTTGCCCGCCTGAGCCGGGATTCAATGGGCGAGAACGTGGGCTCGCTGCGTGCGCGTGAGGACGCGGCCACGGCGCGTACTTACCTCGGCAACAGGTACAAGCTTTACAGGGCAGCGGTGACCCTGCTGATTAAGGCGCGTGATATTGCCACGCTGGACAGGCGCTATCTGGATCTCAGCAGCACGCTGCTGAACTGCGGGCTGGAGCCGGTCAACCCGGAGCATGACGTTGGGCCACTCAGCAGCTATCTACGTGCACTGCCGATGTGTTTTAACCCGGAGAAGGACCGCCATAACTGGTACACGCGCCTGATGTTTGTGCAGCATTTTGCCTGCCTGGCACCGGTTTACGGGCGCGATACCGGGACGGGCAATCCGGGATTCACCTTTTTCAATCGCGGCGGCGGACCGCTCTCCGTTGACCCTCTCAACAAGAACGACAGGACCCAGAACGCCCACAAGCTGCTGTTTGTCCCCACAGGGGCCGGTAAGTCGGCCACGGCGCTGTGTGAGCTGGCGCAGATGATGGCCATCTACCGGCCGTGCATCTTCCTGCTGGAGGCCGGTAACAGCTTCGGACTTTTTGGCGACTACTGTGCCTCGCTGGGCCTGACGGTACACCGGGTGAGCATCAAGCCGGGTAAAGTCATCTCGCTCGCGCCGTTTGCCGACTCGCACCTGCTGATGCGGGCCAGACCAGATGCGCTGATGGTCAGCGAAGAGGATCTGCCAGATATTGACGAGGACGGGGGCGATGACGACGATAAGGATGAAGAACGTGACGTGCCGGGCGAAATGGAAATTGCGGCCCGCCTGATGATAACCGGCGGTGAAGCTGCGGAGGAGGGGAGGATGACCCGCGCCGACCGGGGGATGATCCGTGAGGCGATGATGATTGCTGCCCGTAAGGTGTATGAGGAGAACCGGCAGATGCTGCCGGAAGATTTGATGTTTGCGCTACAGAATATCGCCCGTGATGTCAGCATCGGGGAGGATGGTCGTGAGAAACGGACCGCCGCCCGGCGGGCGCGGGCGGAGGAGATGTCGGAAGCGCTGCGCATGTTTACCGAGGGCTTTGAGGGGGAGCTGTTCAACCGTCCGGGCACGCTGTGGCCGGAATCGGACATGACCATTGTCGACCCGGGTGCGCTGGCCCGCGAAGGCTACGAGGCTCAGATAGCGGTGATTTCTCTGCTCAACACCATCAATAATATCGCTGAACGGGAGCAGTACAGCGATCGCGACACCATCGTGCCCATCGATGAGGCGCATATCGTTACCGCCAGTCCGCTGCTGGGACCGTATTCCACCAAAATTGTAAAGATGTGGCGTAAGCTCGGCGCGTGGCTGTGGCTGTTTACGCAGAACCTGGCCAACTTTCCCGATACGACGAAAAAAATGCTGAACATGGCGGAATGGTGGATCTGCCTGGTGATGCCGCCGGATGAGGTGGAGCAGATTGCCCGTTTTAAAACGCTGACCGACGAGCAGAAAACCATGCTGCTGTCGGCCACCAAACTCCCGAGGAAATATACCGAAGGGGTGATCCTCTCGCGCAAGGTACAGGCATTATTCCGTGCCGTGCCGCCCAGTCTCTGTCTGGCGCTGGGGATGACGGAGAAAGAGGAAAAAGCCGAACGGCGTGACATCATGAACCAGATGCACTGTAGCGAACTGGAGGCGGCGTTCCACGTTGTACGCCGACTGGATGAAAGCCGTGGCCTGCATACTGAACAGAGGACAGCATGAAAAAACTGATTATGGAACCGCCGTCGGTCGTCCCTGACAGGGTGCTGATTGCCACCGTCATCTTTACTGTCCCGCCGCAGGGGCTGGCGTCAGTTGGTGAGTCTGACAGCGTGGCGCTGGGACAACTCCGGGAGGAAATACTCAGGCGACTGGAAAAACCGGTGCTGCTGTCGGCGTACCCACACCGGGTGGGGCGTCGCAGTTGTCTGGCGGTGCATCTGGAAGACAGCAGGGGCAGAACGCCGGATATTCTCATCACCGTCACCGGCAATACGCTGTGGCCGGGAGAAGGCGAGTTCAGGACCGGTATTCGCTGGAATATCTGCGTGCCGGATGCCACCGATATGCAGTGGGTGCTGAAGGAGATTGACCGGGTGGCCTGCGGCGGGGTGTGCAGTTAAGCGGGCCTGTGGGTTATGCGGGCAGCGCGGTTTGCTGGCTGCGTAAGCCTCAGGTTGCGGTTGCGGGCGGTAAAGAGCCCGCGTTCAGTTTGTCAGGATCGATTCAATTCCATTGATCAGCGCCGGAAGATAGGACTGGTCAATGATGATGCCTCCCGTCAGTTTCCAGCTTTCATAGATTTGCGGGGATGCAGTGAAGCTGAACCCCACAGCATCACTTCCACCAATGACATTAAATCCACAGGTGAAGGTACTCATTCTTGGTGAGAAGCTTACAGGCTCAGGTCGTTTGTTTGCGGACAGTGATTGATAAAAGTCCGTCATTATTTTTTTCAGACTTACAAGATCATAGGGTATAAGCTCACACTGACATTGAAGGCTTATGCTGCAACCATTTATCTCCAGCCAGCACATTATCACATCTTCCTGGGGCTCCTCAGGTTCTTCAATTCTTTCGATGAATGAGAGGCGAAAGAGAGTATCTTCATTCTTTATTTCAAACATTTATTGTCCCGTCGCTCAATCGATATGGAAGTGCATAATTGTCCAGTCGCGTTCCCTGACCACGACGTGCAAGGTATACTCTTTGTGGATGTACTCAATCTTGTTACCCACCTGTACCTTGGTCAATCGTGTCATACGGATACGGTAAGTTAAGAGCCCGGCAACTTTTCTTGCATCAGGACTGCGAACCCCATATCTGATTGCTTTTTCCAGTATATGGACAGGAATATATCTGCCAGGGTTACTCATATGTGAAGCCGTTTTGTGAGTAAATTTAAGATTACGCACAGACAGGCCGACTTTAAGGCGGCTACGGAGTATACTCAGAGTTGCTCCACTCAGTACTACACCAACTTTTTTTCCCGCAACAACATCCAGTATTGCCCGTCCGCTGCGCAACAGTCGAAAAACGCCGAATGCCAACAGGCCGATATCTACAGGATCGATAAGGGGTGTTTGCAGCGGGGTTTCTTCAAGCGTGATGAACCGTCCCTCAGAGTCATATACCTGCCATAACCCTGGTGCCTGAGCAAACGTATAGCCAATACAGAGGCCTGTATTATCATCAACAACAGGCTGAGCACCCAATGGAGGATGGTACTGTGGTTTAACAGCATAATACTGGTTGTATGGCAGGGGATTTCTGAAATTAAAATACTGACCTGGTTCATCGGGATTAATATCAATCATACCTAATTTGTATTAGTCGCGACTTGATCTGACAATGGGCCTTGAAAGGTTGAGAGTTACCGGTTTTGATATGGGTGTCGAATCCTTATACAAAACGCGAGGTAACTCTCATGCTTCATACTAACAATCCCATCATCAAACACAAAGCCGGTTTACTCAATCTGGCCGAAGAGCTCGGTAACGTATCAAAAGCCTGTAAGATCATGGGCGTGTCGCGAGACACGTTTTACCGTTATCAGGAACTGGCTGAAGAAGGCGGTATTGATGCGCTGGTTAATCAAAGTCGTAGGGTACCCAACCTGAAGAACCGCGCCGATGAGGCCACGGAACGTGCGGTTGTTGAGTACGCCGTTGAGTTCCCGGCTCATGGTCAGCATCGGACTAGCAATGAACTTCGTAAAAAAGGCATGTTTATCTCCGGCAGCGGCGTGCGCTCCATCTGGCAACGACACGACCTGGAGAACTTCCGTAAACGCCTGAAGGCGCTTGAGGAGAAAGTCGCTAAAGAAGGCATTGTGCTTACCGATGCCCAAATCGCCGCGCTGGAGAAAAAGGCGCACGATGATGAGGCCAGCGGCGAAATCGAGACGGCACATCCGGGTTATCTGGGCTCGCAGGACACCTTCTACGTTGGCAATCTGAAAGGGGTTGGCCGTATCTACCAGCAGACGTTTGTGGATACGTACTCAAAAGTGGCACACTGCAAGCTGTATACAAGTAAAACGCCGATCACCGCCGCCGACCTGCTCAATGATCGCGTATTGCCGTTCTACGAGGCTCAGGGACTGCCGATGCTGAGAATACTGACCGACAGGGGTACGGAGTACTGTGGTAAAGTGGAGCAGCATGATTATCAGCTTTATCTGGCCATCAACGATATCGACCATACGAAAACGAAGGCGATGTCTCCACAGACGAACGGTATCTGCGAGCGCTTCCATAAAACCATTTTGCAGGATTTTTATCAGGTTACGTTCCGCAAGAAGTTATATGGAGACCTGGAAAGCCTGCAGGCAGATCTGGACAACTGGTTGTGGCATTACAATAATGAGCGAACTCATCAGGGTAAAATGTGCTGCGGGCGTACGCCAATGGCAACTTTACTTGATGGTAAACGGGTCTGGGCAGAAAAAAATCTGAACCAGATTTAATCTGACAGACACCTGTATAAATAACCGGTAACTGTCAGATCAGGTCTGAGCTAGTACACCTAATTCCATTTATTACAGTTTCCATTTGCCTTATAGAGAAAGTTCAGACTCTTAACAGTTATTCATTCCTCTGCAACGTTAAGCTTTGAATAGTCTTTTTTCAACTGGCTGTTTAATGAATTTTATTAGCAGCACTTTTTAACGCTCAATCGCCTTCCACCGATTAACGGTCCCACCGTTTTGCAGATTCTTTCATAATTGCGGTCACAGTTTTTTATATAACCGCAAACACATATCCTGAAAATAGCGCCGGAACCCCCCACAACGGAGTCTTTCCATGCGCTGTCCCTTTGAACTTGACCCTCAGATTATCCATCACATCATTTACAGCCAGGCCGGTTCCCTCGGCAAGGCGGTTATCGAACTTATCATGAACAGCGTCGATGCCGGCGCGAAACAGGTGAGCGTTGAGATCACCGCTGAAGGCTTTGTCTGCCGCGACGATGGTCGGGGCTTTGCCTCCCATGAGGATGTGAAACGTTATTTTGGCCGGTTTGGCACGCCACACCAGGAAGGCGATGCCACCTATGGCCGCTTCCGGCTGGGCCGGGGCCAGATTATGGCCCATGCCCGCACGCTTTGGGGTTCAAACCTCTGGCAGATGTCGGTGGACACACGGGAAATGGGCTACCACTACGATCTTGATGAGCTGACGACCGCCGTACCGGGCTGCTCAGTGAGAGGCGAATGGTACGAGCCGCTGAGCAGCCAGGAGCGCCTCTCCTGCCTTCAGGAAATTCGTGACCTGGTGCGTTACACGCCGGTCATCGTCAGCCTGAACGGGGCGGTTATCACCCGTCAGCCGGCGCTGGAAAAATGGGACGCGGAAGACGATGAGGCCTGGTATCGCCTGCGCGAGGAGGGTGCCGTGGCCATCTACAATCAGGGTGTGCTGGTCCGCCACGACCCCGGGCATCAGTGGGGCGTCGGCGGGCTTATCGTCAGCAAAAAGCCCCTCGCGCTTAACGTCTCACGTACTGAAATTCTGCGCAAAAGCTGTCCGGTATGGAAGTCCATCGCGGCCCGGTTTGCTGTGATGGCGGGTGCGTTATCTGACCGAGCGGGCCAGCACCGGTCGGGAGAAGAAAGGTCTGCCCGGCATGATCAGCGACGAGGGTATGGCGAAGGCGCTGAGTGAACCGGACGAACCTGAAGACAGCGTCCGTCTGGCTTTACTCAATGCGAAGCTGACGGGCGCTGATATCGCCGCGCCCGCCGAACCGGACTGGGAACGGGTGGTGAAAGAGGGGATTGAGCGGGCGCTGAAACAACAGACGGAGCAGACACAACAGCGTCAGATCCATGAGAGGGAATGGGAGGCGTACATGTGCGAACTGGATTCACAGGAGCCGGAAATGGCAGAAGCGGGTCCGCCGCCTGATGATGGCGAGATGGACAGGATGGTGGAGGAACAGCGTGCACGCTATCTTACGCTACTCCCCGGCGCGACCGCAGAGCTGCTGACGGATTACGTGGTCTGGTACCTGATCCACAGCACGACCACTGTAGAAGAGGAGCGGGATGCGTGGGCGCGACGGACCTGGCAGCAGAAAGGGCCGTACCGTCCGGCGGCGGAAGCTGAACAGCTTCCGGAACGCTGGAAGCCGCTGGTCCGCGAGGGTGAAACCCGCTGGAGCCTGGAGCGTAACGCGGCGGCGGCCGGGTTTTTTGACGTCGATGACTACCTGCAATGGCGACAGGACGGCGGCACCGTGGCGTGACGGTGCATAAACGCCGTTCTCTCAACCGGCCAGATGAGGCATTTTGCAGGTTCTGTCAACCACACGGTGGTCACGGATTAATCTTCCGATTCCGGCTCAGAGTTAATTGCTGAACCCGTCACCGCCTGAGCGCACCCTGAGCAGAATTCTCACTCAGGGAGCGTTTCACTATGCGGTTATTCCCATGCCTTGCAGCATTATTTTTCTCCACCGGCGTCAGCGCCGGCACGGTGATCTACACCGACAGCGCCCACCCCGTGGCGGCTGACCTGCCTGCCGACTTAACGGTCACCCTGCTCGATGCCCCGGACCACCTTCAGACGCAGCTCTTTGGCCCACTTCCCGCCGACCCGGCGCAGGCTGAACGGCAGGCGAGGGCGGTGGTGGCTTCCCCGGACTTTACACAAAATCAGCAGGCGCTGGCCGGCGCTTATGCCGGCGTGGTTCACGCCTGGTCTCTGGGGCTGGAAAAATATCCGGCTGTGGTCTTCGACGACAGATGGGTGGTGTACGGCACCACCGATGTCACCGTGGCCACGCGGCAGCTGACGGTCTGGCGGGAGAGTCACCCATGAACATGGCCCTTGCCCGCCCGCGCCGTCTGACGCTCGCCGCGCTGTTTGCCTGCACCGGCACGCTGGCCAGCGTCAACACCGCCGGGCTGCTCTCCAGCGCCGTCAGCCCGGACTGCATCAGCTGGCGCATCAGCGGTATCTGCTACTGGCTGTTCTGCACCCCCTTTGGCTGCACGGTCAGAACCTCGGTAAAGGTGACGCATTTTATCCCCGAAGCGGTGGTGTCCGCGTATCTGAGTCCGGGTGCCAGTCCGTGGACGGAGATGTCGCCAGTCAGCAGCACGGCGGACGGCGCGGAAAGTACGCTCGTGGGCGGTGCTGCGGGCGTGGCCACCGGCGGCGGGCGGCAGGAGATGAAGATACCCGGCACGCGTAAGCAGAACCTGCATTTTTACTATGGTGATGCCTGGGGTCATCCGGCGACAAAACTCATCGGCGGTATGGTACCCGGCTACTCGTGCAGCAGCGCGGCCACGCCTTTTATGCCGTACTTTGCCAGCGGCCTTGATGCGCTGACCTGGCGCACCGGCGTACCGGAAGCGCTCTATCCGGAGGCGCTGGTGCCCGGCAGCCGGGAACTGGGCAGCACGTCTGCCGGCAACATGTGGGGCAACGTTTATCCCCGCAGCGGCTTTGTCACCCAGACCGACGGCTACAAAGCCGCCGCCGTGGTGGTGCAGCGTGTTGCCGACATCATCACCCGTCAGGGCCAGCTTCATGTTTACACGCCGCTGACCGGCCAGCGCTCGGCGGGCTACTGGCCACCAGACCCGGTACAGGAAAACACCGGCACGCAAAACCACAAGTGGCAGCGTCTGTCACCGCAGCTCTCTCAGAGCTGTGCGGTCTTCCCGGACGTCGGCGGACAGAACGCTGAAGACGGCAACTACGCCTGGGCGCTCTGGCAGCCTTACAGCTGCTGCAAACGACGCGGCCAGACCTTCCTTTACAGCACCGACTTCTCCTGAGGATACTGATGATGACACGTCACCCTTTACGGCGTTTTTACCCGGCACCTTTCGCCCTGCTTATCCTGCTCTCTCTTCCGGCCATCGCCCTGGACACGTCGCTTTCGTCTGGCGGCGCGGCGGTGAGCGGTGCGGTCAATGATGGTCTGTTCTACTCCATCGGCGGCGGTTCAGTTATTTCCCCGCCGGCCAGCCGCAGCAACATGTCCCGTCTGGGCCTGAACGGCGGCTGGAGCAGTGACCTGATGTGCGGCAACTTCGACCTGAAAACCACCGTCGGCAATCAGCTTAACGGTGTCACCAGCGGTTTTAAGGACCTGATGGGCAACGTCATTCAGGGCGCGACCGGCGCGGTGATGAGTATGCCGGCGATGGCCATTCAGCGCGCCAATCCGGGGCTGTATGAAATGCTGGCCAACGGGGTGCTTCAGGCGGGCCTGAACTTTGACAAGGCGCAGCTCAACTGCCAGAACATGTCGAAAAAGTTGGCTGATTACACGATGGGCAGCAAATGGCAGCAGGCGGCGGTAGCCGAAGAGTACAAGGATATCGTGGCGTCCAGCGCCGGAGACGCCGTCTCCGGCGACCAGAAGCTGAACAAAGCCACCGGTGAGGAGGGTGTCACCTGGGTGGGGGGCCAGAATCGCGGCGGTAAGGGGCAGCAGGCCATCCAGCCAACCCGTGACCTGGCAAAAGCTGGTTTCAACATGATGAACAGCCTGCCGGTCACCAGCGCCAGCAGTGTCGGCACCGACAGCTGCAACGGCACCGTCTGCCAGCGCTGGAAAACCTCCGATGACGCCGCAGCGGCGGTGGTGAAGGTGCTGGGCGACCGCTCGATACGCACCTGCCGGGAAACCAGCGAATGTACCAGTGGCGGAACCGATAACCAGCCGGGCAGTGCAGTGGCCGGCACCGGTTTTTCTCCGGTACTGGAGGATGCGACAAAAACCAACCTGGAGCAGCTCGCTAAGCTGGTCAACGGTCAGCTCCAGCCCACCACGGACAACCTCGCGGGTCTTAAGACCGGCAGTCTGGTGGTGACCCGTGGCGTTATCCAGTCGCTGCGCGACGACCCCGACAAAGCCGCACTGGTTCAGCGACTGGCCGGCGAGCTGGCGATGTCTGATACGGTGGAAACCGCGCTGACCATGCGCCGGATGCTGACCACCGGTGAGTCTGAACCCAATGCCGCCGAACAGCCGGAAGCGATTGCCGAAGGCGACCGCCGCGTGGACGCGCTCGACCGTGAACTGAATGCGTTGCGTAACGAGATGGAGCTGCGTAAATCCATCAGCAGCAACAGCCTGCTGACCACGCTGGCCCGTCAGGGTGCGCGTAATCAGGACAACCAGATGCAGCAGAAAACCGGCAGTCAGGACCAGGGCTTCAGCCAGATGGGCCAGCCGTCATCCTCAGGAGCGAACTGATATGGTGCTGAACCTGAAAGGCCGCGCCGCCCGCGTGGCCCTCCTTATCTTATCCATGCTGCTGCTGATGGCGGGGATGTTTGCGGTGGCGTCGGTGTTTATGGCGTATGACCCGGACGGGCACCTGACGCGCAACTGGCTGCATGACAGCCGTTGGTGGCTGTTCGCCTGGCGGCTGACGTTCTGTACCGGCCTGGCCGCAGTCTGGCTGTGCAGGGTGCGGCCACGGGTGTTACGCCGCTGGCCACAGGTCCGCTCACGCCTGCCGCGCACCGAAGCGCTGGCGGTACTGTTTATTCTGGCCACGGAGTACGTGGCCTGGTCCGGCGCAGCGTGAGGAGACGAGCATGACGGCGAACAGTTTTCTGGAGTATTTTCTCGTCCTCTTTGGCTGGGTGATGAACAATGCCATGTGGAGCATTCTCAGCAGCACCGGCCTTTTTGCGCTGCCGCTGGTGTTTAAGGTGCTGGGCGTCTGGCTGAAGGTGCGGGAAGAGGGCGCGGACGAGGGCAACAAGGGAATACTGGCACTGCCGCGCATCGAGCACGCTATCTACGTCTCCTTTCTGGTGATGCTGTTCTGCTGCATTCCGCTGCTGCCAGTGGATATCAGCACCATAAAATTCGACAGCTCGCGGGCGAAGCAGTGCGGCGTCAGCGTACCCACGCCGCAGAACTCCGGTTACAAGGGACTGGTCAATGATTTTGACGGTCGCACGGCGGAGGTGCCGGTCTGGTGGTACCACGATTACTACACGGCGATGACGCCGCGCAGCCAGTGGCCGTATGACAGCGCCCGCGACAGCGGGTATCCGGATACCGGTCAGGGTGGCTATCCCACCTGCAAAACTTGGTGGTCGGACGGTTCATCCGGACTGCGACAGCGCGTGCTGGCCAGCTTCAGTGAGGACACCCGTAAGGAGATGCAGCGCCAGTTCCCGGGGACGCAGTGGGAAACCCTGGCGTTGCAGTGGCTGGTCAGCCCGCGCAATGCCGGGTTATCCGGCGGTGGCACAACCTATGCGGTGGGCAGCGCCGATAACACCACCGGGGTGGCGGGTAACCTGACGCGTCTGACGTCCACCATCGGTCTGGGGCTGAAGCAGGCGGAGGCACTGCCGGGATTCGATGCGCTGAAGCAGGCGCTGCTGATGATACAGGCGTTGTTACAGATGATGATCATCACCGTTATCCCGGTGCTGATGATGTTCAGCGCTTATGAGCCGAAAACTATCGTGACCATTTCGTTTGCGCTGTTTGCCCTCCAGTTCATCACCTTCTGGTGGGAGCTTGCGGGCTGGCTGGATGACCGGCTGATCACCATTTTGTATGACAATATGGCGGAGCAGGGACTCACCGGCAGCGCTGTCCCTCTGGCTGATTTTGTCAGCTCAACCAATGACGGCTGGATTATGAATCTGGTGCTGGGGATGATGTATGTGGTTTTTCCGGCGTTCTGGATGGGGATGTTGAGTTGGGTCGGTGTCAAAATTGGGGGAGTAATTGATTCAGCAATGGCTTCAGCTTCAAAAATGCCGCAACAAGCTGGTAATGAAGGAGGAAAAGCCGCAATAGATACTGTCAAAAGCGCTGCCACGAAAGTTTAGCAAAACCATTCAAGCCAGCTCGCACTACGAAGCTGGCTTAGTCTTTCTTACCATTCCTATAATACCCATAGCCTTGAGTTCCATGCTTATACCCGTCGGAGTCAAAACCTTCATATACTTCATCGAGTTGATTTTGTTTTTTGTTATCAGGTACGTGGGATGCCATTAAGGCTCCAGCCTTTACAGCCCCTAAAGTGACATCAATGGTACCCAGTAATACATTACGTCCCAACTCTTTAAAATCTGCCTTCTTCATCCGGAATTTACTCTTTTTTCGAGAGCAGATTTCCGCCACATCTTTTGGGTCAAAGCCGTTTCCGCTCATATCGTTACCTTAGAGGTTGTAGGTACGCATTTCTAACAGATATTACTGATGGTTTTCTTATGTATCCAGGTTACTGGAAACCGATGTTATTGGCAAATTTTTGTGCTCTCTTTAGTCGGTGAGGTGCAGGATACAGTTGCTCAGGCTGCTTCGTATGTCAGCCGTAGTGAGAAAAATATTATTTGCAAGATTGTTTAATAAAAATTAAGTTTTTTGCTCTCAGTTTCTTAAACAGGTAAATAATGTGCTTATCAGATTTCTTACTCCTTACCTTCTTTTCTGTTACAGCGCGGCTTACAGCGTACTCCAGACACTCGACGGCATAGGATTAGCCTCAACGATACGATACGAGAACAATGGTGCCAGTCCCTTTGCAACGATGATATTCGCACCTGGCGAACAGGTCAGGATTATGCTGCCAGTGATAATCATAAGTATGGTCGTTATTATCTTTCTTCTTCTCGCCGCTGCATATGTTTTATGGAAAATCACCGGGGTGATTATCTGTGCCATTATTTTGATATTGCCTGGTCTGCTTGCGATATCAGGATATTTTCCGGCTATCAGGTGGCTTCCTTATCGATATAATATTGGCGGGGCTGGAGAGGTGGGTAGTCCGGCAGGTATAAGCTGCCTGGTTATAGCAGGAATAATTACAGGCTGGGCTGTTTTTATATTGATTCAGAAAGCTTTTCGCGCAGGCGAACGTTTCAGAACGGTGTTTGATATTTTTCTTATCCTTACTGCCGCAGCAAACGGAATATTCTGGGTGCATGATAAAGAGATTAGTTCAATTCAGTCTGCTCATCAGGAAACTAGCATGAATATTAATTCATCAAGTGCCTATTTATTAAAACAGGTAGAATACTATGATGAACAGTGTAGAAACGGTGTTGTTAAGAATGTGCTTTCCTGCCAGTGGGCATCTGATATTCAGGGAAAGCTTAATGATTATACTTACCAGCTCCCATCTGTTTTTATGCAATTCACACCTGATACTGTTGTTGGTTTATATAAAACATATAACATGTCAGATTCTCAGGCTGAGAAAATACGCGAGGAGTTAAATGAATATAATCTGCGAATGTGTCCTGAAAAGCAGTTAGGACAGGGCGTTACTCAATTAGCACCACCATCAATGCTCTGTCAGGAAACACCCATTCAGTATTGTGATGCTATCATTGAAAACAAATACAGTCATACTGCTCGGGGAGAAGTGGCAGTAGCGAGTGAATGTGTTTTTTCATCAATGTTAAGGAATAAAAAGATTCTGAATAAGGAGATGAGTGAACTCAGTGAATCATCCAGAAGTAGCAATTTTCGTTGGCTTTGGTTTATTCTTTTCTCCGTTTTTTTGGGCGGAAAAGTTGCCACGCTGATGTATAAAATGCGTGAGTCGTCCACTGTGAAAATATAAATTTAGAGCAAGAAAAATTCCGAATTCTCAGGGATGTTGCTGCTGAGGTAATATCCTTGTTAACTTTACAGTACCCATGATATTTTATTTCATTGACAGATAATTCACATCCCCCCTTGAAAAAGAACACCCGTCCGATCTACTATCACCCCCGATGTACCGTTGCAATACGCAACATGCCAATGTCCCGGCAATCTGAGAGGGACGCCTTCGGGTGATTGCATGCCAAAGTTGTCAGAACCTGAGAGACGACGCCTTCGGGCGGTAAACCCGTCAGCCTTTGAAAATGGGGATCGCCTTAACTGCGATAAAGGATTTAACTTCACTATCAGCCTGCTTTCGCAGCGCTTCCTTACGGACCGTTCAGGTCTGTTTCACTTCATTTTGCCCCGAATACTGACGACTGCATTCGATGCAAACTTTGCGACGTGGGTATGACCATTTGGAACATTTGGGCATCTTCCACGACGGCATTGTAAGCAGAAGAACGCGGCGTCACTTGCGTGCGAACGAAGTGAACACCAAGTGACGCCGCAAAGCGGCATACGTCAACACCACGTAATACGTGCCTTCAAACGCGATTTTAAGGATGGTTTCACGGGAATCACCTAATCGCCTCGTTTAATACGTCTCTATTTTGCGTCCGTTTTCACGGACGTCCGCAAAACGCAAATCTTAACTAATGACTTTTTCAAGTCTTAACTACATGAAATAAGGAGAAAATCGTCCAGGTACTGAGGCGTTCGTCTGATTAAGACGAACGGGGAGCAACAAACCGTCGTACAGAGTGCTAAACGGGCTCCTGCAATAACTCAACTCAGCCTCGCCATGCTACACAGTACCTGACGGCCATGATGGCAAACTAACCGACACGCATGGACGTCTGACCAACGTACTGGTCATGCCAGCCAGTCTTTCTGCCGGGGATTGCTTACCAGTGGTTCGCGTCAGAAAGACTTTGCGTTGATGAGGATAAGAGAGCTTATGAAGCACAAAAGTACGCGATCAAAAATTGAGGGATTCAAAAAAGAGTTTATTTCTTTCGCCAGAAAGGAGCGGGCGGTTATGCCACCATTGCCGACCGGCAGCGTATTGGACGATATTTTCTGGATTACCTGAAAAATTCAGGTATAAAACTTCGCAGCGTGGATGCACTTAAGGTTCGCTATGTTGAGAGTTATATTGATTATCGTAAAAGCCTCAATCTGAGCCACCGCACTCTTCAGAATGAAATGTCGGTATTACGCAGCATTTTCAGCGCTGCCGGAAAACACCGTCTGGCCGACCCGCAAAATGAACGGTTCAGCAATAAAGCGTTGGGTATCTCAGGCGTAAACCGCGACGGAACCAAAACGGCTCTTACACAGGATGATTTTTCGAAAGCCTTTAATGAAATTGAAAAACAGGACCGTGGTGTTGCGGCAACAATGCGGCTTGCCTATACCTTCGGCCTGCGTACAAAAGAAGCCATTGAAGCCTGTAAATCATTATCCACATGGAAACGAGCGGTGGAAAATGGCGATAAATCAATTCGGGTTGTTTTCGGAACTAAAGGTGGGCGACCAAGAGATACCACAATTATCAACCGTGATGAGGCGCTTCGCGCAATTGTTTATGCTGAAAAAGAGGCTAAAGAGCGTAATGGTCGATTTATCGATAAACCCGGCATTCACCAGGCGATCAATCGTTATCGTTATTTCGTCAGAAAGGCAGGGCTGACGGGAGAAAAAGCGCCTCACAGTATGCGCTATAACTTTGCCCGAGAATTATCGGACTACCATAAACGTCAGGGATACAATGAAAAGGAGGTTATGGCGATGATCTCAATGGATTTGGGGCATGGGGATGGACGTGGACGTTACATTAAACAGGTTTATTATCGTAATGATGAGTAGTCATAAAATATGCGTCACTATAATAGTTACCACGACGACACTTTCATCAGGCTTATATAACTCTTAATAGTCTGATATAGTCATTATATGTACCTACTCTAATTTCTTAGGTGGCTAAAGTGATCATAACTGACGTTTTTAAAATATCTGAAACAATCGCATCCCCATTTAACTATATCTTCAAAAGGAAATTATCTCATTACTTATATCAAAAAAGCATTAATGAGATCCTGGAGAGTGTCAATGATGAAAAACTAAGAGGATGGTATAGTCCATGCAATTTGATGGCTGCAAGGGAATTCAGAGGTATGATTAATTCACTTTTTCGACCTGGTGGATATCACTTTTCCACAATGGATATTGCTGTTGCAATCAATATTGCAACAAGCCACTTTTGCGATAATGAATTTAACAAGTATAGCCATGAAATTATCGATTTTTCATATCGCATTTTATCTGAAATAAAGGAGTCCATAATCAAAAGTAAAGTAATGCAAGATTGTTTAGTTGGTTATGGAAACAACGTTGAATTAATCGATGCAGCTTCAGAGCGTACAACAATTGAAAGCCTTTTCATTAATAAGAAGAATTTATTTCAGCATTATTTTTCCACGTTCAATGATGCTAAATATAACCATAGCATTCAAATCTGGCATCAGGGTAACGATAATACGTGGATTGATTGGGCTGAAGAAAATTCTATATGTATAAACATCAATCCATACAAAATTCGCGAAGGATTTTTTTTAGTCGGTTTTGATTATTATTACATTACAAATAATAAAGGATTGCGTTTTGCGAGTAACAAAGATGGGTATGAGTACTTTAATAAATGCTTGAAAAATAGTTCGCGTGTATGGGTACAATAGACAATATACAGTGGGTTGGAAAAAGATAAAATTTCAATTATCAGGATTGAGTAGCTACTTTTGTTGTGGTTGCTTTTTCAAAAGGGAAAAAGTGTCAACCTCCGCTCTTTGCCCAAACCAGATCGTCAGATTTGATTATGTTTTACCTGAAAAATCTGTCAGTTCCGCTCTTAGTTAACAAACTTTAGTTGATATTGAATGATCCACTTTATCTATAACAGGGGCTTGCTGAACGCCTCCGACTGTCGTAGCATAATTCTGCTTACCGTTGTCATCACGACAACTGCCAATGTTCCGGTGATTTGAGAGGAGCGCCTTCGGGTAATCACATGCCAATGCCATCGTAACCTGAGAGATGGCGCTTTCGGGCGGTTTTAAATCTGTTAACCTTTGAAAACAGAGACCCATGCGGGTTAAGGTCCTTTCAACGCATTTCTTCCTTTTTTATTAAACATTCATCCATCCCCGGGATGTTTTTTCCGTGGATCACACGTTTTACCTGCCGTTGTCTGCAAAGACCGGTTGCTTACTCACTCACCCGTGCGGGGATACCTCCCTGCTTCTGCGGTGGGGCGTTCTCCGCATTTCAACTGAGGAGAAAACCATGAGCAGTATAATGCTTTCCATCGTCACCCACGTTGCACGCCGCTTCAGCCGTCTGGCAGAAGCCATGCGCCATCAGCAGGTGGAGTGGTTTACCAATCGTAACGGCCGGTGCAGTTTCCGGGCCGACGTTATCCCTTCAGACGGCAGATTTACCGCCGTGATTTCTCAACGAACGGGTTACAGCTCGCGTGACTGGCAGTACCGGCGGCTGGCCGTTGCCGGCGAGTTCTCGTCTTCCCGAAAAGCATTACGGGCAGGACGGAGAATGGCTCAGCAAATGGCCGGGCTGCGTTACCGCTTCGACTGATAACGCATTAACGTTTTAACACTTCCCGGAGGGACCTTCCCTCCAGGGGTGGGATTAGTAACCCCGTAGCCACCTAAGTGACTACGGTAAATCAATAAGTTATAACCCCATTACCCCCCACTTACCCCCTTTTGACCTGATAACTGTGGTCGCAATGTGGACACTTCAGATAACGGGTTAAAGCTTACCGCATCTGCTAAATAGTCCGGGGAAAAATGTGCATAGGTCATGGTCTGCGATACGTCTGCATGACCAAGTATTCTTTGCAGGGTTATGATGTTCCCGCCCTTCATCATAAAGTGAGTGGCAAAGGTATGCCGTAGTGCATGGGCCGCCTGTCCCTTTGGCAGATTAGGTTTCGCAGCCTTCATCATTTTGCGAAAACGGCTGTAACTGACTTTGAACAACCGCCCTGACTCGTGCGTTTTAACAATATCAGCCACCTCCTGCGAGACTGGAACAACGCGCTTTTTCCCGTTTTTGGTATGAGGAAACATAACGTTGTTGTGGATGATATGTTCTGCCTTGAGTCCGTAAGCCTCCCCCCATCGCGCCCCTGTCGCTAAACAAAGAACGGCTATCCTGTAATAATCACCCTTTACTGAGCCAAGAAGAGTGTTAATCTCGTTCTCAGTAAGGTATGACATTTCGGATTTTACTTCCCGGAGTGGTGCCAGCGTGGCAACATGGTTTTCCCCATAGAACTCATCAATCGCCCCCATTGCTTTAAAAATGCCGCTTAACGCAAACAGATCGTGATTGATAGTCGATGCTTTGATCCCGTTCTCCAGGCGCAAGCACCGATAGTCGATTAAACATCTGGAGTCAATCTGGTACATCATGGGGTCGTTCATGTCCCGACAGATTCCATTGACAGTACTCAGCCTGTACTTTGCATAGGGCAGATTCCGGCCCAGCAACATCCACCAGGTTTCAATGAACTCACTCAGGCGACGCTTATCCGCTGGCCGGTTGAGATAATCATTGTTCTGGTACCTGGCAATGATGCTGCGTTCATAGCAATGTGCATCAGCTTTACGGTCAAACTTTTTACGGATACGCTTTCCATTGCGGCCCCGCGGTCTTACATCCACTTCAAAGCGACCATCTTCGAGTTTCTTAATTGACATAAGATAACCCTCCGATGTACTGCGCAACTCTTACCCTCAGTTCTTCAGCCCAAAGGTAATAAATATCTAGCCAGTTCTCCCTCCTTAACGGGGTGAGGTTGTTTCGTCTTGCATAGAGTGTGCGAGAGCCGGAGCAATTTGCCCCTTCGCAGGATCCGTTTCATCGAACATGAACCAATCACGATACTTTCGAAATTGAGGATGTTTAAATAGCTTCATACCTGCCTCAAATGACATTTTTGCCTTTCCTGATTCATAGTTGTGATAAGTGACATAATTAAGACCAA
Source organism: Erwinia tracheiphila (assembly GCF_021365465.1). Taxonomy (NCBI): domain Bacteria; kingdom Pseudomonadati; phylum Pseudomonadota; class Gammaproteobacteria; order Enterobacterales; family Erwiniaceae; genus Erwinia; species Erwinia tracheiphila. The sequence continues at coordinate 3,696,198 of NZ_CP089932.1, read as the reverse complement.
CTAAATCAGCAACTTCTTTCACTTTCATACGCTCAGATTCACGCATTAGCTTGAGTTTTTCACTTTGCATAGTTGACATAAAACTACAGATATCCTATTTTTATACAACATAAATATCAGGAGACATAAAACACCTCCTGTACCCACTTAGCCCCATTGGGGTTCAACTAGGGATTTTAGCACAATGAAAAACATCAGCGAAATTGACACACAATATGCAAGGCAATTCCCTGTTGATACAGGACGTGCATTGCGAGTTTGCAGGATGACCGCAAAGCAGGCCGCGAAGCTGCGGGATATGCCAACAGACGAGCTTGCAAATCAGATTTTTGTTAGTGCGGAGGAGTTCGCTTATGTCACTGGTCGCACCCTTAAATCGGTGCAACACCTTATGGACAGAAATCAGATTCCCGTTCATCGCGAAGGGATGCCAGGTTCAAAGCGCCCTAAGCGCTTCATCATGATGCAGGAATATTTAGACGCTTTGCGCCACTGCCGCGCCATCATCACCGCCGACGAGCGCTATCACATAGATCGCCTCATGCGTGATAAAGCAACCTACCGCCGTAGTTCAATTAAGTCAGGTCGCACGGTAAACGGAAGGTCACCAGCATGAAACATTTAATGGCGCATCCGGATAAGTTTGCGGAAATTATTCCGGGTGTAATTCAGGTCAGCAGGAATATTTATATCTGTTCCGGTTTCACGATCCGAAAATCGCCACGAAATGCACTGAACAATCGCGGCGCTTATTTAATCACAAAGTATGCTGAAAACAGCAATAACTATTATGGGCGTGACTTTTCGCTGTCTGAAGCCCGTAATACCGTGCGCAGGATTATAAAACATGGACGACTCATTTCTTTTTGATGATTTACTACTGGCTTTCTGGCTGCTGGTTTTTTCCTGGGTATTTTTAACATCCGCACAGGCAATAATTCGTGACCATTGCCACCGCGTTAATCTGAAAAATAAATTCAAATCAGGAGGCATGGAAAATGAAAAGCTTCTACGCAGAACAGATAAATAAATTACTTCAGGACTATTATTTTAATTTTGAAAATAATCCCCAAGGGCGCGAATCACATTACGGTGTGTTGGTTAGTGGTCTTCAGCATCTCTACGGCGCGGCCTTTTTCACGAATGACGATGAAGCATTGATCGTGCTTCGTCCATTTGTCAATTCCGTAATGAATGGTGAGGTGCCATCCCCGGCAATAGCGGATATGGCGTCATGAAACGCAAGGAAGCAAAGGCCGCACCGGCATTTATACGTATTTAGACGATGCCATTCCTTTAATAGCCAGAACTAATTGAAGTCGTGGAATGTGTGAAAAAAACAAGAATTTTTAATTACACCCGCAAAGTTGAGGTAGCTATGACTGATAAATCGACGTACCCCGCCTTGCATAACCTAAAAGTCAGCTAATTATCGAAGACCTGCGCCGAAACCCCTCTGAAGGAGGCCAGCAATGAAAAGAAAACTTAAAAACAAGATAAAAGAGGCCGCGAAGTTATGCGGCCTGAGAAAGAGATATTACGACAGCGGATCTGTTGCCGGTTTTATCGTGACTAGTGGCGGGATTTGCCAGTTTCAGAAGCGCCAATAGCGGCCATCTTTTCTACATAGCTCTTCAGAAAAGCAATGGCATCTATGGCTTGTTCTGGAGTGAGACCCGTAAAGAGCTTATCAGCCTGAGGGATGACCTCACCGTCAGGAAGGCGGTAATGAAAACGAAGACATGCCAGGTGATTGGCTATGTAGCACTAAATTTCACCGGGAATGAGGATTGGAACAGTCTCGTTTTGTGACATGAATTCTCCTTGTTGGTGGGTAGTTATGCCGCTCACTTCCTGGTCGAAGGCGGCATAACGAAATTACCACAAAACCATGCGCCGGGAATGGTTAAAACCCGGCACTTATCCGGGGCACTACTTACGAGTTGTGCCCCGGATAAGCAGCAGTGATGGAGGTAAAACCATGCGTACCGGACAGGATAAAACGTTATCGGGCCGTCAGATATTTCTTGAACAGTGCGCCCGTTTGCAGTCGGAGCTTAAGGTCTCCCGCACCTGCAAAACAGCCAATCGTTATGACCTGCTGGGAGAAGACCAGCGTGAGGTTATTTTTATTCTTGCTAACGAAGCTGCTGCGCGGTTTCAGGGATTGCCGCAGCTGACGCGGGAACGCCTGAGAGCAGACTTTGACGATTTGAGTGAGCAGGAACGCGGATCTTTGATGCTGGGCATCAAGCGCCTGGCGGAGCTGGCTGCGGCGTTGCCGTGGGAGTTTCTCGATCATGCTGCGCCGCGCCCTGAAATTCAGGCGTCACGCGGATCACCACCACCCGCACCGGACGGCGCAGCGAATTAACCACTGAATGATTAACCGGCAGTCAGGCGCATCATCGCGCCGGGCTTCCTGCACCCCGAGGAAAGCAAGATGAAACACGTAATGATTGATATTGAAGCCATGGATAACAAGCCAACTGCCGCTATTGCGTCTGTAGCTGCGGCAATCTTTGATCCTATGTCAGGTAAGGTTTTCGCCTCAATGTACCGGGCTATTGCTATTGAAAGCAGTGAAGCATTCGGCGGAACGTTGGGTGCTGAAACAATCAGATGGTGGTTTAAGCAGTCGGGAGAAGTACGAGCGGAGGTAACGAAAGAAGGGGCTGGCTCCCTCCCTGTAGCTCTCAGTGAATTAAATAGGTTTATCCTGAGAAATTGTGATCAGGCGAGCGTGAAAGTCTGGGCGCGCGGTACTGATTACGATATGCCGATTATCTATAACGCAATGCGCGCTGTAGAGTTAAAACCGGTCTGGAATTTCTGGAATGTCCGCGATGTCAGAACGGTTGAAGAGGTTACGCTTACTGTCTGTGGGTATGCCTCAAATCGGCTTGTTGACCCTGAAAAACATAACGCTGCCGCTGATGTGTGGAATCAGATCGCCCAGCTCTCAGACAACCTGAAAAGCCTCGCAGCCAAAGGCGCTACGGGGGCGGCATTATGATCCGCTCCCTTCTCAAATGGCCGGGAGGAAAAACCCGCGTTATACCTGAATTACTGCCATACCTTCCAAAGGCCAATTGCCTCGTTGAGCCTTTTGTGGGCGGCGCGTCAGTGTTCCTCAATACCGATTATCGCCGCTATATCCTCGCCGATATCAACCCGGATCTGATCCGCCTTTATCGCGAGGTTAAGGGTAACCCCGATCTGCTGACTGGTATGGCGCGTCAGCTGTTCGCTGAGGGGAATTCAAAGGAAGCTTATTTGCGCAACCGTCACATATTCAACAGCGTGAAGGGGTTGCCTGATGTTTACAGGGCTGCGCTGTTTCTCTATCTCAATCGACACGGTTACAACGGCGTGGTGCGTTATAACCAGCGTGGTGGCTATAACGTACCCTTTGGTCAGCACAAAACCGCGCCTTACTTCCCGGAAACGGAGATCCGCCAGTTTGCCGAGAAGGCCAACGACACCAAAGCCATTTTCCTGTGCAGCTCGTTTCAAAACACCCTCAAAGTGATGGCTGGAACGGATGAAGCCATCTACTGCGATCCGCCGTACCTGCCTGTCAGCGAAACCGCCAGTTTCACTCAATACCACACCGAGCCATTCACCGGGAAGCACCACCGCCAGTTAGTGGCGGAGCTGCTGGAGGTTAACCGCAAATATGGCGCGCCGGTTGTCATTTCCAACAGTGACACCGAAACCACCCGCGAGATTTACCAGTCGTTCAGGATGCACGAAATCAGCGTGCAGCGTTCCGTCAGCACTGACGCCAGTAACCGCCAGAGGGCCAGAGAGGTGATCGGCACTCTGGGCACCCACGCGGAGAGTCAGGTATGAGTGAATCTCGCAAAGAAATGGTCGCCCGCCATCAGACGTTCATCCCTGATGCGCATGTCCATATCGGCGACTCGATAATCTGTGGCAGTGCCAGAGAGGCATGTGGCATCAAGCCGGGGGCAATCATCCGGGTGCGTCAGATCACTGACGAACAGGATGGGGAGCTTCCATACGTTATCTTTGGCGAACAGGTTGCGGGATGATGACGGGATTCAGTCGAATGCTCCCCCGCAGCAGCGCCCACAAAAAAACCTTGCATATTCTGATTACCGGAGGCTATATTCCCCGTGCAGCCGCAAAATCGGCTGCCGGGTGTGAGAACCCGGTAATTACACTAGCGCACAACCGCGCTAACGCGGTTTTTTTGTGTGCGAAGCACGGCCACATCAGCATTATGGTGGGGCGTGCAGGGCCAGCTTCGGCTGGGCCGGGTTCTAGTGTGACCGGTTTCTCACCCCTGTACGTCTCACCACCCTTAGACGTGAGAATCTTCGGTGGTGAGTTTTTAACTCTTACACTAGAGGATGCTCAACCATGGCAACCCGCAATAGTTCTACCTGCAACAAACCGAGTGCCCGCGACGTCGTTCGCACGCATCAGACCACCGAAATCAACCGAAAACTGCACCGCGCCCGCGCAATGGCGTTTTTCCTGTCCGCTGAAATACTCAGACGGGATTACGACCCGATGCCACTTTATTTGCAATCAGCCCTCAGCTATATCGCCGATGACGTCAGCGATATACAGGCGATCTTCAAAGACTTCACTTCAGCTTAACCCGCCCGCAAACGCGCACCCCGCAGCAATACCGGGGTGCCTGCTCACGCCTGTAAAACGGGAGAATCGCGCATGACCGATTTTTACGCCTTTATTGACTGGTTGTGGGGACGTGATCCACGTCTGGCCGCTCGCACTCAGGATTACCACGACAGCTGGCACAAATTACTGACCCACCATCATGAGAGCCAGCAGGAAACGATCAGCGGACAATGCATTATTGATGGCCGCTACCGGATCATCTCTGAAAAGTACGGACTGGCGCTTTACAGCCTGATGGAACGCAATGAGGGGCCACTGGCCATCTATCATTCACCCGGACCGCTTTTTGCCGATCTCATTGCTCACAGTATCCGGCGATCAGGACACCTGGACGCCGGGGATTTTATCGCCGAGTCCGCACGGTTGCTGAAAGCATGTCAGGTTGCCTGGGCTGAGTTCGGGGGCGGGAAGTAATGAGCGCACCTTACGCCTGGTACTGGAATGCTCCCCGACCGGCACCCGATCCGTCCACCTTCGGCAAAGCCCCCCGGATTACAGAGCTTGCCAGACAAATAGCCTACTACACCCGTAGTGATCAACGGGCCGAGGCGTTGCGCCGGGCAGGGCAGCCCCCCTCAGCCTGTGAGATCATGATTAATCGCGCCCTCGAACGCGATCTTATTCGTGATAAGGAGCTGAAAAGAACCGAAGAAGACAGGCGGGCAGCGAGACGGGACAGGGACAATAATCAGGTGGTTGCGCTTCTGGCAATGCCAGATTATCTGCGCGAACCGCTCATGCAGCGCCTGCGCTTTTTGCGCAAAAAACAACATGACGCGGAACAGGGCGGAAAGAAGGAGCGCCCAGCCAGCGCATTCCTGCACGGCCAGCTTAACCGCATTTTTAAACGCGTGGAACGCATCGATACCCGCTTCAGGACGCCTGCTTATCAGTATGTGACGGCAAAAGAGCGACTGGATGCATTACTCGACCTTCCCCGACTGACCAAACGCGAGATCCAGACAGCTGCAACCCTGACGGCGGGCGCGATAGAAGGTGAGTTTAACCGCCTGTGTGATCTGTACGGCGTTAATTTCTCGCTGAATGACGCCCTTGAGGCTTACCAGAATCTGGCCCGCACGGTATTTAAACTGAACGTCACACCTGCAGGGTGGGAAGCACTCAGAACAGACAACGATCGACGGAGTGAACCAGACCTTGAGCAACTTCCGGGTGCCATAGCCCGCCTGACCTGCGCCAACTGGTGGCAGCGCAAACTCTGGCGACTCCGGCGCATCTGGCGGGAAGAACAGCTCAGGGCTGCCGGGATGGTGTCGAAAACCACATCGGTATACCTCAGTCGGGATGCTCTCACAGAACATCGCGACCAGCGCCGCCGCATGCGCGACTTCCTTAAATCTTACGAACTGGTGAATGAGGATGGTTTCACCATCGATCTGGAAGATGCGTATTACGCCGGTAACAGCAACCCAAAGCACCGCCGTTTTGAAATGATGACCACCATGAAGGGTATGGAAAATATCGCCGAGGCACGCGGCGATGAGGCCGTTTTTCTGACGGTCACCTGCCCTTCGCGCTTCCATGCCACGCTGGAGAGCGGCCCACTCAATCCCAAATGGGACGGTTCAACGGTACGCGACAGCAGCGATTATCTGGTTAACGTATTTTTTGCCGGGGTACGAAAGAAACTTAATCGCAAAAAGCTGCGCTGGTATGGGGTAAGGGTTGCCGAACCGCATCATGACGGTACCGTCCACTGGCACATGATGATTTTTGCGCACCCGAACGAACGCGAGGCCATTGTTGATATTGTGCGCGAATTTGCGATCCGCGAAGACAGGGCGGAGCTGGGCGACGATATTACCCCCCGCTTTGAAAGCGAACTTATCACCAAAGAAAAAGGCACCCCAACAAGCTATATCGCAACCTATATAGGTAAAAACGTTGATGGCGCAGCAGTAGGCGGCATTGACCCAAAAACAGGTCAGCCGCGCGTGGATAATGACAGCGGAAAAAGCATGGCCGATAGCGTGGAGCACGCTATTGGCTGGACGGGTTTACACGGTGTGCGCCAGTTCCAGTTCTTCGGCATTCCCTCCCGCCAGGCTTACCGTGAACTGCGAAGGCTGGCCGTCCAGATGTCGCGCCAGAAGGATGGCCCCGCAGAATTGCCTGACAAGTCAATGGATAACGTACTGGTTGCCGCCGATGCCGGATGCTTTGCCAGCTATATCAACAGTCAGGGCGGCGTGCTGATCCCCCGCAAAGACTATCTGATCCGCACCGCCTACGATGTCGCCGACAAACTCAACGATTACGGCGAAGCCGGAATACAGATTTTCGGTATCTGGGCCCCCGCCCTTGGTGAAGAGTCGCGCGTCTGCACGCACCCCGACAACTGGGTAATGGTCAGAAAAAGAATAAAATCCGCGTCAGAAGAAGCCCTTAAGGGGGTTGACCCTGACCTTCGGGGCGGCCCTGACGCCCCTTGGACTCGTGGCAATAACTGTCCGCCTGAGCAAAATTCAGACAAAAGTACAGATATTGCTACGCAGGAAATTAAGGATTTCGGGCAGATGACACGCCACGAAAGACGGGAATTATTAAAACGCCTGCGCAGTAGCCCACCACCAGGAAGTAAAGAGAGTTCGCCACCAACAAAATACTCGCAACCGGTGCATTCATCCCCTCCACCGCCCCAGCTTGCAGCCAGGGCCAGCAAGGTGCTGGACATTCTGGGAATATATGTAAGTGAACGACTGGTTGAAGCGTTATCGCGGGGTTCGTCTGTACATACTGATAAGACGCGAAAAATGTTTATGGACAGGAACGGCAGCATCAGATTTGTTAATCTGCTCCGCTATTGTAAAAAATGCTCACATGAAGTCAGCAAAAACAATGAGGATACCCCGGATGGATGCCAGAAATGCACAACCATTAAAAACTAAACCACCCGGTTATATTGAGGTGAGCATTGATGATGCGACCGACTACTTTTTGCCCTACGATGATCAGCATGTGATCTTCTCTTTCAGGCAATATATATGCATCAATGGTGCACGATTCAATCCAGGCGAAGTGGTAATACTGATGTGGAAAAATGGCCGGGAAGTAAGGGGGCAATATGCCGGAAGCTGCATTTTACTAAAGGCGCAGTCGTCAGCCTGCGCGAATGGTTAGAAAGCACCGGAGTGAAACCATGACAAAACCAGCCACCCCAAATATGATCGTTATTGCCGGGCAGCCAGCGGTTGTCAGCTACGTGCCGGAAATTAATATGTTTCGCGGGCGCTTTCTGGGGCTGACAGGCTACTGTGACTTTGTTTCTGACAGTATTCAGGGACTGAACAAAGAAGGCGATATTTCGCTTCGTGAGTATCTGGAAGATTGTAGTGCGGAAGGTATAGAACCTTACGCCCGCCAGGAAAAAACCAGGACATTCACGCTTCGCTACCCTGAATCTTTCGGCGAACGCCTGAATCAGGCAGCCGCAGAAAATGAAGTATCGGTGAATGCGTTCATTGTTGAGACGTTAAACGAGCGCATGAAGCATGCCTGACCCCGCAGGGCAGGCATTTATCTCTAAGTTCGGCGGGGCTTAATACCGTGTTTTCATGGCAATCGGTATGGCTGGCGTAATGCGTTACGCCGGAAATAGCGATTCTGCGGGTGCGGGCGGCAAAGAGTCCGCCAGCGCCATAATGTGGCGCTCATTGGGTACCGCACTGTCAGATTTGGCAGTGTCGGCCATACGCATCGAGCACCGTCATTTTTATCGGTGCTGCAGCTGCAATGCGAGGTTTTACGGATGAGTTATTTAGGGAGTAAAGGCGGTAGCGGTGTCTATCAAAAAATCATTGCTGAAATGCCGCCGCATGATACCTACATTGAAACGCACCTGGGCAGTGGTGCGGTAATGTTTCACAAGCCACTTGCAGCCAGGACTATTGGAATTGATGTTGATGAAAATGCTTTTAAATTAACGCGGGATCGCTGGTCAGAGATGGAGGAAACACCGCCCCGGTTGCATCTGTATCACGGTGATGCTGTTGGTTTTCTGAATAGAGAAAACTTTACTCAACATGGCCGCGTGCTGGTTTATTCCGATCCTCCCTATCTGCCAGAAACGCGCACCAGTCGCGCCTGCTACCGTCATGAATATACCGTTGCCGATCATGAGCGCCTATTAGCTTGCCTCATGAGCCTGCCGGAAAACGTCAGCGTGATCCTGTCTGGATACCCGTCGCAGCTTTATGACGAAACGTTGGTGGGCTGGCGTAGCAAAGAATTTCAAGCCATGACGCGCGGCGGCGTGCGAACAGAAAAAATCTGGATGAACTACCCGGAGGGGCGCGCGTATTCCCATGCGTTTGCCGGAAAAGACTACAACGATCGGCACCGTATTAAGCGTAAAGTAGAGCGCTGGCGCGCGAAATATGCAGTTCTTCCGCCCGCTGAACGGCTGGCGATCATGGTAGCGCTTAACGAGGTTGACGCAGGTTAATATCTTTTATCGTTGCCTGTTGTACGTCTATGTTGTACGCTAAAGGTGTACATCAAAGGAGGTTATATGCGAACCTATACCACATCTCAGGCCCGGCAAAATATTGCCGAAGTAATGGAAGCGGCTACGGCTGGTGAGCCTGTAGAAATAACTCGCCGCGATGGCTCTGCCGCTGTGCTTATCAGCCGAGATGATTTCAACGCGTGGCAGGAAGCAAAGCTGGATGCTGAATTTGCCGAAATTATGGGGCGACACGGTCGTACCATTAAGGCGCTGGCCGACAGATGAAATGGATTAGCGCTCAGGAGGTGATAGCGTTTCATGACCGTCTGCTTACAGCTTTGCCGGGCGTTCAGGGAATGCCAGAGCCGGGAAGAGCAGAGGCGATCATTTATCGTGTTCAGAACCAGCTTTACTATGAAGGTGTTGAGGATATTCACGAACTGGCTGCAATGTATCTTGTCGCTATTTCGCGTGGTCATATCTTCAATGACGGCAATAAGCGAACCGCCTTTTTCGTTGCGATGGCTTTTTTAAAGCGCAATGGCATTGATATCCGTGACGAAGGTGATGAACTGGAAGAACTGACGGTATCCGCAGCGATGGGGGCAGTAAGCAGCGATGATATTGCTGCTGTTTTGCGCCGATTATCCATCAATCCCCACTAATCTGAGAAGCTGCCTTTTGAGGCGGCTTTTCTTCTTTCCTGGCCTTCATTCTCTGTTGCACAATAGTGCACAAATTTGCACAATTTTTTTGACGCTGTTTATACCCTTTCCGCCCTGTGGCGGCGCGGTCTGGCCCCGGATCGGCAAATGCACAAAAAACGAAGCAAATGTCGCGCGCAGGTGACGGGGGAACAGCCCACACGACGGAGGGTCGGGAGGTGATGCCTTTAATTGGCATTCTCCGGCCTTTTTCGCCTTCTCAGCGCGTTTTCTCGCCTCCGGTATCAGGCACCGGGCGGTCATGCGGGTATTGAAAAATCTGACGGTGAGCACTGAAATTCGCATTGCTCATCATCGGATGAGTCAGCACAATAGCGGTGAGTACAACCAGAAAGAAAAGAGGTGAGCAATGAGCCACTTCCGTGATTTATGCCGTCTCAATGAGACGGTCGAAGAAAGGCGAGCCGATGCCGCAAGAATACTGAGGAATGAGGCGATAAGGCTGATCGAATACTATGAGGAATGGCTGGGCCTGCCTGCCCGTCATTGGGTGGACAGTGCCGGGGATCTCCACCCCTATGTTGAGACCGGTCTGCCATGCAACGAACCAGAAGGTTTTTCTGCGCTCTCCGTTCGACAGATTGGCGTCACCCCTGACGGAGCAATTCGCATGGCAGTAAGAACGTGGGTCGAAAACGAACCATCAGGTCTGCATGTCAGTGTGGTTCTGAACCTTCAGCTCGCTTCTGTGGGTGATAACCGCGTCAGTATTGACGTCCAGGTCGAACAGGACAGACCTGTCAGGGTGCTTATCGGTAAATCTGATGAGAACGTCTGGGAGGATGTGGTGGAAAGCATAAAGCGACACATCGGGAGCGCACTAAAAAAACGTTACCCTCCTGCATACCTCTGATCGGCGATCCCGTGCGGGCATAACGCTTTTATGCTCCGCACGGGAAGGGCAGGCGAAGTGCGGCAGTGAGTCACTTCTGCTCAAGTAGCGCGTAAGGATTGAAGCGGATCACGTCCTGGCCGAGCCAGTCGTTGACATGCTTCAGTGCTTCCATAACCGGCATCAGTTCATTGATGGCAAAGACGCGCGCGGCTTTTTCAACGTCGCCAAACGATCCTTTCTCACCAGGCATGGCACCCATCAGTTGCGGCGGCACGCGGTGGGCGGCGTGAATATCGTCACGCGTAACAGATTTGATATTCAGAAACTCATCTTTTGCAGAGATCTGACTGAACGGTATCAGCTGCACACCATCCTTACCACCGCCCGGTGCATTGATCAGCACGTTTTTGAATGCGCCTTTTCCTCTGGCCTCTGACAGGGTTTTTTGCACCACCTTTATGCTTTCCTGGTCAACCTGCGTCGCGCCGACGTAGAGTATGCAGCCAGCATGTGAGCCATTATCGTAATAGAGTTTGCGGAACTTATCGGCGGAGTGTGACAGGCTGGCGGAGAGCAGTGCACCCATATATTCCGGCATTCCGTAGATCTCCTGGTGAATATCAGGATTCATTACGTGGCAGACCTCACCCGCTTTAAACATGTACTCATCCTTCCACTGACGGATAAACCAGTACGTGTCCAGATCGCTGCCGCGACGTGTGTATTTCGCAGGAACATGGCGCAACGTCAGCGGCCCATTCAGGCGATTACGGCGGCACTCCAGATAGCAGTTGCCAAAGACAAACCAGTCAAGCACGAAGGCGGAGAATGCCTGACGGTTCAGCAGCGGATGGGGAATATAGCAGCCGGTCAGCGCATTGCGTTTGAAGTAAAGCGCTGACTGATGCCATGACGCCTGACCGAAAGAACGGGCCAGCCCGTACCAGTCAACCGGCGTCTCAAACCAGCGGCCATTATCGGCGCAATACATATTATCCAGCAGATCATAACCGTCCGTTACCGGGTACGGGCCGTCGAATGTGAAGGCGCTGAGCGACGGATCGCCTCTGAGCGCGTCAGAGATATCAGGCTGTCCGGCACTGCCACTACTGGCAGTGTGTTTGTTTTTGTAGGTGCGCTTCTTCATCAGAACTCCATAGCAAACCCGCCGTTGCCACTCTCCTGGCCCAGCGGTTCGTTAATAATGGCGAGCATGTTCGCCCAGGCTAAATCACCGTGGCTGACGCCGCGTGACCGATCGGTGTCATAGGTGATGAATCCGCCCGGCGTCTTTACCTTGCGAACCGAGTTAAAGGCGTTGATCAGGGCGCGCTCGCTGCGGTCATACTCCCAGCGCCCGGCGCGGATTAGCTGTAGCATTTTCAGCACCAGGGTGCGCTTTGACGTCATTGACATGGTCCAGGGCATCGCCATCGGGAAAAACTTCTTCACTATCTGATACACGGCTTCACCGTTACCGCCCGTCACGTCGATGCCGACATGCTGAACGTTGTATTTGAAGGTGAAGTTTTCGATAACTTTCGCCTGCTCTTCAAACTCAAAGCCGCGCACCTGTTCCGTTTCCACCGTGCGGAATCTGCCGCCCGGCACCAGCGGCGGCACCACAACACAAATCGCACCGCTGTCACCATTGCCGCTGCTGCCGTTGGCGTCATAGCCAATCCATACCGGGCGATTCCCCATCGGCCTGGACGCAAAGGGTTTCCAGTCCGGCCATTCGTCGTAACCATCTGCCCCGCAACCAATCAGGGCGTTAAGATTGAAGGCTGACTCGCCATCGCGAACAAACTCGCACATGTACAGGTTGCGGAATTCATCCTCGCTGTTTTCATCCTGGATTTCTTCAAGATTGGTATATTCCCAGCCCTGATCGATAATGTCTTTCAATGTGACTATCTGTCGCCAGGTTTTATCCGGGCATAACAGCCCGCTGTTCAGCGTTTTCCAGCCCACATCAAACGCTTTGCGCTGCACCTTCGGGCGTTTCTCATTCCAGCGGTCACCCGTCCAGAACGGGTAAGCCTCATGCGTTTCACTTGATGGTGTTGAAAAATAGGTGCGCGTCAGCCCTTTCATCGTTGCCATAGCGCCCGCCACTTTACGCAACTTTGTGAAGTGGCTGACCCAGAAAAACTCATCGAAATACAGGTTGCCGGTGTAAGACTGCGCTGTTGCCGCCGATGTACCGAGAAAATGCAGCTCTGCACCGTTACTCAGTACGATTTTGTCACCACCCTTCAGCTCAACGTCCACCTCGCCCGCCACCTTCTGGATGAAGCCTCTGAACTGGTGCGCCTGACGGCGGGATGCCGACAGAAATATCTGGTTACGCTGGTACGAATATTCCACATCATCCCGCAGGGCGCGCAACAGTGCCTCGCGGGCAAAATACCAGGTCGCGCCGCACTGACGGGTTTTCAGTAGCATGCGGTTGCGCTGGTCCTGCTGTTCCTGCCATTTGCGCTGGTGCTGCGCCAGTGATGCCGTTATTTTCTCCCGCAGTGCGACGATCTGTTCATGGTTAGGAAACTGAATCATCGTTTTAAAAATTTCCTGACCATGAGCAGCAGTGTCTGTAATGCAGTAATGATGTGCCATCGGGAACGTTATGGTCATAAAATGGCATTTGCGGCGCGTTTTTAACCTGAAAGCTGTTTTTCAGACGCACTTATCCCGCAGTCTGTGCCAGAAGCCATCGTTTCCGGTCGATGTTATGCAGTCTTTCTGCCACCAACTCCGACGCGTGCCTCCCGGCCTGCGCACTGCTGAAGCGCAGTCGGTTGCCGCACAGAATGCATTTGTACGGATCCGTGCGCAGAAATTCTTTCATCAGCGCGGCGAAGCCGGGCTTCTCCGGTTTTTTCCGCGCTTCCATCTCCAGGGCTTCATACACCTTCGGCAGCAGGCTACCCCGTTTACGGTTTGATAAAAAACCGTAATAACGCACCATCTTAAAATGCTTCGCCGGGATATGGCTGATATAACGTCCGATCATATCTTCCTGCGTCAGCGTCTGCTGCCGGTACTGCTGCGTACGGTGGTCGTAATAGTGGTGCACCACCGCGCCGCCGCTGTAGTGCCTCAGCTTCGCCGCCGACACGGGGGGCCGTTTCAGGTACCGGCCCAGATATTTGACGCTCCGCCAGGCCCCCCGGGTCTTCTTCGCGAAGTGGACCTTCCAGCGGCGCCCGTACTGCGCCTGCAGATAGCGCAGCCACTGTTTTTTGTCGTGGATATGCCCCAGCCCCGGCAGCCTGCCGGGGTTAATCAGGTCATAGCTGTGGCGCAGCAGCCGGATGACGGCTCCGCGCCAGATTTCCTCCACGGCATGCTTTTTAAAGAAGAGGTCGCGCCATACGCCGTGTTTAATATCAAGCCCGCCGCGGGTGACGGAGAGATGAATGTGGGGATGCTGGTTGAGCTGGCGACCGTAGGTGTGCAGGGCGCAGAAGATACCGACTTCCACACCCTGTTTTCTGGCCCAGCGGAGCATGGCGCGGGTGGCTGCGCGGAACAGGGCATTGAGCAGAGGCCAGTTATTGTTGAAAAAGGGCCACAGCAGATGGGGCATGGTGAAGGTGATATGCTGCCAGTCGCAGTCGGGCAGAATTTGCTGTTGCTCTGTAATCCACTGCTCCGTGGCCTTATGTCCGCAGGAGCTGCAGCCTTTTGATTTACAGGTCTGGCAGAAGAAGCGGGTGTGGGTGCAGTCCGGGGAGGCGCAGCAGTATCGCTTCACCCCCATGGCAGCAGTGCCGCAGGCGAGCATGCGCTCGACGCAGAGTACGGTCCAGGGGCTGAGGGTGTCCCCGTGTTTATCCATATACCGGTTCCAGGCGTCATCAGTGGTGAACAGCAGTTTTGCCGGGCGCGGGATATACATGCGGCGGATTATCGCTCTGCAGTGGCACCGGTATTATAGTGCCAGTCGTCACAGTCATCGGCCCAGTTGTCGGTGTGTTTATCCCAGGGAGCGAAGGTCACCGGCAGCATGCCGGATTCTGTGGCGATAATAAACACATCGGCTGGCATGGACTCAAGGACGACATCGCCGTCGGGTGAGTCAGGCGGCTCAAAGCCGCGGATGATGCAGACGAGAGGCGGGTCGAAGTGTGTATCGAGGAAAAACTGTGGCCCCAGGTGGACACAGTGACGAATGGCATCCTGCGGAGTGTCGTAAAAAACTCGTCGGGGTCGTCATAATCGCTCCGGGGCGGAATGGACACCAGAAAACGCTTAGGATATCCGGGTATAGCGCGTCGGGACGAGGGCGTGGGTTTACGCTTTCTGGGGGCTTTGCTACGGGCCATGTGAATGATTTCCTGAGAAATTAACATACCGCAGAGTATAAAGCTGTGAGCCGGTCATGAACACCCTCGGAACGGCAGAGCCGTGACGCTCGCCCTGTAAGGGCGCTATGTTCAAAAGGCTGGACGAGTGGGAGAACGCCTTCACGGAATGGCGGACGATGTCTGGTCTTATGCAACGGGAGAACGCGGCGCTGAACGAGCGCGTCACGTGCTTGAGCAGGCAGGTGCAGAGTTTGAGCGAGCAGCTTCGCCGCTTATCGACAGGCTGAACGTCATCGAGCAGCGGCGGGAGCATGAACGTGCGGTTCAGAACCAGAAAACGCTGGAGCTGGAACGCTCACAGCGACAGATAACTTATGACGGTCCTTCGCTGGGATAAATATTATCCATCAGGGATATAATTAACGTGGCTGGGGTGGAATAAAATGCGTATAGTAATCTGCGATCACTGTGCATTATCTGGTTTTAATTTATGAGAGATGGAATTGTATGGATTTTAACTTTAAAAAAATAGCTTATTTATTAATGAGTGTAGTGTCTGTGTTTTTGTTTTTGTTTTTGATGTTTGCAGTTTATTCATTCATAGAAAAACTTGTTTATATTAAATCACTTGGTGGTCTATCTGCGTTGAATTACCCTGAGGTTACCGGGCATCTTGTTATTATGTTTTTTGGGTTGGGTTGCCTTTATTTTTCCATCAAAGCAACCCGAAAAATAAAAAGCGACTGATTATTTCTTGCTTAATTCATTGGATAGTTTTAGCAAAATCTCGTCCCATGAGGCGGGATTCCTTCTTTTCAGGCTAATGGCATCTAGGAATGGTCCTGCATAGGCTTCAACAAGGAAGTAGAACAAGTCAAGATCTCCGGCTGTTCTGAGATCGTTGTATACTTGGTAGTTAACCACACTCAGCCTTTCCGACGTGTAAATCGCCCTAGATACAGAGCCACCTATTGAGTATATTGTAGTTATTATTAACCCGGCAGACATCTTTCCTATGAATTTCTGAGAAAATATAGATGCTAAATCATTTATCAATGTTGCATTTATGAACATTTTTCCTGTTGTCTTTGCTAATTTGTCCTCAATGTCGTTCGCTTTATTGTTTTTTACTTCATTAGTAAATCTATTTAGCACAAGGTTTATTATTTTGCTTAGGTCTTGATCATGCAACCCTCTTTTTAGTCTATGTAGCAGTCTGTAAGTGTCAGTTTGGTTTCTATATCTGTTTTCAGTGTCAATGAAATTTATAGCAAGAGCAGCCATGTCATTTGTGAAATCTAAAACGACCTCACCAATTTTTTGTGTGTAACGGATGTAAACTGATTTCCTTTTTCTTCGCTGCAATACTTCTAATATTCTATTTGCAATATTTTCTGCTTCTGACATGGTATATTTCCTTATATTGAATTAAATAGCCTTTCTATTTGTCAGTTGGATAACTTTATCAGGTTGATTAACCTCTTCATGATACTCAGGAATAAGAGGTGATTGAAGGGGCATTCAATTTGAGTTGGATGTTTGAAAGGGTCTTCTTGATATCATTTTGTTTCGAGCGTAATCTCCAGCGCTGTAAACAAAAAAACCACCGCTACCAACGGTGGTTCGTTTGCCGGGTTTCAGAGCTACCAACTCTAAAATCCGAAGGTAACTGGCTTTAGTGGAGCGCAGATACCAAATACTGTCCTTTCAGTGTAGCCGCAGTTAGGCCGCCACTTCAAGCCTCAGAATATCTAAATCCACTAATTCCCAGTTACCAATGGCTGCTGCCAGTGGCGTTTTTGCGTGTCCGACCGGGTTGGACTCAAGGGTTAGTTACCGGAAGGGGCGCAGCAGTCGGGCTGAATGGGGGGCTTGCACACAGCCCAGCCTGGAGCGAACTGCCTAAACGGAACCGAGAGTCAGGCGTGGTATGAGAAAACGCGGCCTTTAACAGCGGATAGACACCGGTAAACCGCAGGGCGGGAATGTGGAGGCGCAGGAGGGAGCCGCCGGGTGGAAATATCCGGCATCTTTAAGCCACATCGGGTTTCGCCTTCCGCTGGCTTGATGGTTAGGAGATTGAATCGCTTCTTTTGATATCGCCTGACCATGAAAAATGACACTGTCTATTCCATTGCTGCTGCTGATCTGTGTGGGTCTTGATATAAAAATGCCATCTTCGCTGTATTTTCAACCTGAAACCCATTTTTCAGGCGCACCGATCCAGTTCCGGCATCCGCAGCCATCGTTTTTTCGCCATCTGATGCAGCCTGTCAGAGAGCATTTTTGTGGCGTGTTCACCCGCCACGGCTCCGGAAAAATGCAACCGGCCTTTACAGAGGATGCACTGATACGGATCTGTGCCCGGGAAGCCTTTCATCAGTACCGCGAACCCGGGGCGTTTAGGTTTTTCCCGTACCGTCATCTCCAGCGCTTCGTAAACCTTCGGCAGCAGCGTGCCCCGCTTTCGGTTGGCCAGAAAGCCGGAGTAGCGCACCATCTTTAAAATGCCGCGCCGGAATGTGGCTGATATAGCGCCCGATCATCTCTTCCTGACTCAGCGTCTGGCGTTTATGTTTTCCCGTGCGGTGATCGAGGTAGTGGTGGACTACCGCGCCTCCGCCGTAGTGTCGCAGACGGGAAGCCGACACCGGCGGGCGCTTCAGGTAGCGGCCGAGGTATTTCACGCTGTGCCAGGCTCCCCGGGTCTTCTTCGCGAAGTGCACCTTCCAGTGTCGGCCATATTGTGCCTTCAGGTAACGCCGCCACTGGCGCTCATCGCGGATGTGGCCCAGACCCGGCAGCATGCCGGGCATGATCCGGGCGTAGCTGTCGCGCAGCAGTCGGATAACAGCACCACGCCAGATTTCCTCAACGGCCTTCTTTTTAAAGAAGAGGCTGCGCCAGACGCGGTGCTTAACGTCGAGACCGCCCCGCGTGACGGAGACGTGGATATGCGGATGCTGATTGAGCTGGCGACCATAGGAGTGCAGGGCGCAGAATATGCCGACCTCAATGCCTTGTGTACGTGCCCACTTCAGCATGGCGCGGGTGGCGCAGCGGAACAGGTCGTTGAGCAGCGGCCAGTTATAGTTAAAGAACGGCCAGAGCAGGTGTGGCATAGTAAAAGTGATGTGTTGCCATTCGCAGTCGGGCAGAATGTGCTGCTGCTCAGCAATCCACTGCCCAGTGGACTTCATGCCGCAGGCGCTGCATGCCTTTGACTTGCAGCTCTGGCAGAAGAAGCGGGAGTGGGTACAGCCCGGCGAGGCACAGCAGTAGCGGCGAACGCCCATTGCGCAGGTTCCACAGGCGAGCATGCGCTCAACACAGAGGCGGTTCCACTGGCTGACGCTGTCACCGTGCTTCCCGAGGTAGTAGTTCCAGCCGTCATCGACGGTGAACAGGAGTTTGGCGGGACGCGGGATATACATGATGCTGAGTATAAAGCGGTGCTCCGGCCATGCAAAGCATCGGAACGGCGAAGCCGTGACGCTCGCCCTGTAAGGGCGCTACGTTCATTCGTAATCGCCTCGAATAGGTATTATGTTCACTCAATATCTCCTGTTATCATGCGCGTATCATCCATAAAGTGAGCGGTCAGGCACTTAATCCGCGTTGCTCGACACCTGTTAATTATTAACCGTCTATAGATTAATCATTGACCTACCATGGAGTATCTGGGCAGTTCAAATTTCAGTCAGCCTGGCTATTGGTATTTAAGGGCTTCTTATGGGCCTCTTTTGGCTTCTTGGCAGGTCAGCACGTTTCTGCTGACCTCGCAGCAGCAAGTCTGTACCGCTTTTTGAGTAGAAATAGATGCCCAATTAGACATTTTCTGCTTTACGTTGACGTTCGGATTTTGTCATATCCTGCTGAGGAGCGCTATCAGTTCGAGCGTTTGCTAACTTTAAGGATGAAAGGTCTACGAACCTGTTCATCAGTTGACATAACTACCATTTGCTCTGAAAATAAACAGGCTTACCCGTTGCTTCATGCAACCAGCTAATGCTCCGGCAGTCTGAGAGGAGCGCCTTCGGGTGACTGCCAGCCAACGTTTTACCGGTCTGAGAGAAACACCTTCGGGTGACCGGAAAATCCTCGCAGCCTGAGAGAGGATACCTTCGGGTGGTAAATCCGTTTAACCTCTGGAAACGGATATCACTGAATAGTGATTGAGGTCATTTCAACTTATCAGACAGTCAGAATGTTGTTTTTTCTGACTCCCCGACGGGAAACGCGGCACTGTTGCAAATTTCTTGATGCTGTACCTTTTGTATTACAGAAATGCCTTAAATTTCAAAAACCCTGCTCACCAGACGCATCTCGCCCAGAGGATGGCCGTAGTAAAAGTTTTCCGCCTGTCCTTTACGCAATGCCCGCATGACTTCAATCCCCCTGATGGTGGCATATGCCGTTTTCATGGATTTAAATCCCAGCGTGGCACCGATTATCCGTTTCAGTTTGCCGTGATCGCATTCAATGACGTTATTCCGGTATTTAATCTGCCGGTGTTCAACATCAGGCGGACACCGGCCTTCCCGCTTCAGTAACGCCAGGGCGCGACTATAGGTGGGGGTTTTATCGGTGTTGATGAGGCGGGGGATCTGCCAGCCTTTCACGTTGTTCAGAATCTTTCCCAGAAACCGGTATGCCGCTTTGCTGTTACGGCGCGGGGAAAGATAAAAATCGATGGTGCGGCCTTTGCTGTCAACAGCACGGTACAGTATGCCCATCGGCCGTTAACTCTGATATACGTTTCATCAAGATGCCAGGAGCAGAACCCTGAAGGGTTACGCCAGTACCAGCGCAGCCGCTTTTCCATTTCAGGCGCATAACGCTGAACCCAGCGGTAAATCGTGGAGTGATCAACGTTGACACCGCGCTCGGCCAGCATTTCCTGCAGCTCACGATAGCTGATGCCGTATTTACAGTACCAGCGCACTGCCCACAGGATGATGTCACGCTGAAAATGCCGGCCTTTGAATGGATTCATGTGCTGCTCCGTCAGCAAAAGGTGACGATGAGTTTATCACCTCCAGATTTTTGCAACAGTGCCTTTTCAATCCCCTGCTCTACCGACTGAGCTATCCGGGCAACGGGGCGCTTTAAACCTCACTGAGCCAAAGGCGTCAACGGCTTATTGTGAAATTCAGAACAATTGCACTCTTTTCCTGCAGTCGTAATGGAAAACGCCAGTTTTTGCGCCTTTAATCTACGGCGTTGCTCCCCTCAGCTTCGGTTAGCATGGCCCATGCGAGACTTTTATATCACATCATCTTAATTTCACTTTACTATCAGACTGACTCCTGAACTTCCTTGAACCCAAAAAAGAAAAGTGCCATGATTGCGAACTTTCTAACGGTCGCCGTTATGCTTTCAATCTGAGGTCGTTGTTATGCATCCTGTCGCTTTGCCAGACTGCAAGCGCATAACCAGCGTTCAGCAGTGCCCATCTTACTCTCATACTCTGTTGAAAAAAATTGCTCACCATAAGTGAAGTCTCAATGGGCTTAAACTTATAGACATCAGTAAAAACAGGATAACCTGATTTTACTGATGTCTATTGGTGTTGGCTGAACACGATTCTCCTGAAACCATCCTGACACTCTTCGCCGGGCGAAGTCTTCTGACTTTGCCTGTTGCTGTGCCACAGGCACTCACTCTTCCTTGACGGCTGAGGATTTGCGTTATGACACTACTTAAAATTGCAGCCAGCACCACTGTGGCTATTCATCTGCAGACTGGCCGTGAGGTTGTTACGCTGGAAAAAACCGATTTTACTGATATCGCGGCGGTGGTTCTCTCCGTGGCGGATTCGCGAAGCGGAATGTTGGCACTGCTGCGCCACACTGGTTTTAATCTGCCGGTTTTTATTTCTCTGGACTCTCCCGATCAGGCAAAAGATTTGCCTGAGGTGAGCGGTATGCTGACTGGGGCGGCAGATGACGCGATTCGCCTGGAAGCGGCGGCTTCAGAGTATCAGGCTGGTCTGTTACCGCCGTTTTTTAATATGTTGACTAAATATGTGGCGATGGATAATAGCACTTTCGCCTGCCCTGGTCACCAGGGCGGCGCATTTTTTAAGAAGCATCCGGCGGGTCGCCAGTTTTACGATTTTTTTGGTGAGAATATTTTCCGTGCTGATATGTGTAATGCCGACGTCAGGCTGGGTGATTTATTGATCCATGAAGGCTCTGCCAAGGATGCGCAAAAATATGCGGCAAAAGTGTTTAACGCCGATAAAACTTATTTCGTTTTAAATGGAACATCCAGCGCAAACAAGGTTGTCACGAATGCATTGCTGACGCGTGGTGACCTGGTATTGTTTGACCGTAATAATCACAAATCTAACCATCATGGAGCGCTGATTCAGGCGGGTGCCACGCCGGTTTATCTGGAAACAGCGCGTAATCCTTACGGCTTCATTGGCGGTATTGATGCGCACTGCTTTGATGAAACTTACATACGTGAACTGATTCAGCAGGTTGCTCCCGAGCGTGCCGGAGATGCCCGGCCTTTCCGGCTGGCGGTTATCCAACTGGGCACCTACGATGGCACGGTTTATAACGCCCGCAAGGTTCTTGACAGCATCGGCCATCTTTGTGACTACATTCTGTTTGATTCTGCGTGGGTAGGCTACGAGCAGTTTATTCCGGTGATGCAGGCTGGATCGCCGCTGTTGCTGGAACTGAATGAAAACGATCCTGGTATTTTTGTTACTCAGTCCGTGCACAAACAGCAAGCTGGTTTTTCCCAGACTTCGCAGATTCACAAAAAAGATAACCATATTCGCAGGCAACAGCGTTTTTGCAGTCACAAGCGTCTTAACAACGCGTTTATGTTGCATGCGTCAACCAGTCCATTTTATCCGCTGTTCGCCGCGCTGGATGTCAATGCCAGAATGCACAAAGGTAAGACCGGCCGCCGTTTGTGGCATGAGTGCGTGACGCTTGGCATCGCCACGCGTAAAGCAATTATGGAAAAGTGTGTGATGATCAAACCTTTTATTCCTGACAGCGTCGATGGCAGAAGCTGGCTGGAGACGCCAACAGAGGAGATTGCCGCCGATCCGCGCTATTTCAGTTTTGAACCGGATGCTGCATGGCACGGATTTTCTGGTTATCAGAAGGATCAGTACCTGATTGATCCCTGCAAGCTGTTGCTTACCACGCCGGGTATTAACGTTGTCAGCGGCCAATATGCTGATTTTGGCGTCCCGGCGACAATTCTGGCTAACTATCTGCGTGAGAATGGCGTGGTGCCAGAAAAATGCGATCTTAACTCGATTTTATTTCTGCTCACCCCTGCTGAGAGCAGTGAGAAAATGGTCCACCTGGTGGCGAAGTTGGCACAGTTTGAACAGCATCTGAAAGAGGATGCACTGCTCAGTGACGTGCTACCAACTATTTATCGCAAAAATGCCGCGCGTTATGTCGGATACACCCTGCGCCGCCTTTGCCTGGAGATGCATCAACTTTACGTCAGTCATGATGTGAAGGGGCTGCAAAAGGCGATGTTCCGTCAGCAAAGCTTGCCGAGAGTGATGATGAATCCGCAGGATGCCAATATGGCATTTATTCGTGGCAACGTTGAACTGGTGCCGATCGCCAAAGCAGCAGGACGTATTGCTGCTGAAGGTGCCTTACCTTATCCACCGGGGGTACTTTGTGTGGTTCCCGGTGAAGAATGGGGCGGAGCGGTGCAGCGCTATTTCCTGGCACTGGAAGAGGGGCTTAACCTGCTGCCCGGTTTTTCCCCGGAATTGCAGGGTGTGTATGCAGAGGAAGACGCCGAAGGCATCAAGCATCTGTTTGGCTATATGATTAACCAATAATCCCTTTTGGGACGCGCTGCTGGCGTCCCTCTGGTTACTCCGTGACCTTTTCCCGGCAGTCTTCCTGAGCCTGACGTATGATCGCTTTGGCGATCCATTTACCAATTTCCTGTAGCCGATCATTATCTGAGCCCCAGATATCTTTCATCACCAGAAAAATTTCCGAGCCGTACACCAATGAAAGTGCCTGAATAACTCGCTCTACCATTTCAGGTGGCAATTCATCCTTCAGCGGTTCGACCACCTGTTGCAGTAACGCTTTCCTGTTACCTCTCACCAGCCGTTCTTTTTCTGACTGGGTGGCAGATTGCGATTGCGTCCACTGGGTCAGTGAGAGGTGCAGTGCAGCACGCAGCGTACCTTCGTGCGCCAGCATTCTTGGGAAAGCAAAGCTGAGTAGCTCATCAATGCGGTCTGAAACGTCCTCGCGGGTAGGACGCCAGCTTTTGATTGGACTGATCGTCTCAGTCACAATGGCTGACACCAGCGCACTTTGGGTGGGGAAATAACGATAAGCTGTGGCGCGTGAGAGTTGAGCCTCGGCGGCAACTTCAGTAATAGATGGGAACGCGCCGCTGTCGAACATTCTCATTGCAGTTACTATCAATAAGCGACGTGTTTTTGCGCGTGTGGCGGTTAACGGCATAGCCTCAGCCGAATCCCTTTGCTTCACAATGACCTCATTAAACAGTGAATTTGTTATTAGTCAACATAGCCGGATGATAGCATTTACTTTCTTCACTTCGGCACGTCATGGTATTTTCTCAAATATCCCTTTGAGACACACATTCCATTCAATTGATTTATCATTGATGGAGGTGATACTGTTATTTCTTAACGCTGGATTTCAAGCTGTCCTGACGTTATTTGCATCTTTATCGTGTTTTAATCAAGTCTTTATTACGTCTGATAACAGGGTGTTGTTACGACTATGACCATCAATACCGACTATATCTATGCTGTTGCGACCGCGGATACTAAAGAAAATGAACTGTTTTATGTCCGTGAATGTATCGCAAAAACAGGTGCTGAAGTTCTGACAGTAGACCTGTCAACTCAATTAGTTAGCACGACTTCTCCGGCGGATTTTCCACCAGAACTTATTGCTGATTTTCACCCGGAAGGCCGTGGTGCAGTTTTTTGCGGCGACAGGGAAAAAGCAACTGGTGCTATGGCACTGGCATTTAAGATTTTCCTTAGCAGACGGGCCGACCTGGTCGGTGTGATCGGGCTGGGGGGATCCTGTGGAACGGCTTTGATCACACCTGCAATGCAGGCACTGCCTGTTGGCATTCCTAAAGTCATGGTTTCCACCATGACGTCGGGGGATGTATCAGCCTATGTGGGTGCCAGTGATATCAACATGCTTTATTCCGTGACCGATATGTCCGGCCTGAACCGTATTTCACGGCAGGTGCTGGGTAACGCGGCAAACCAGATTGCCGGTGCCGTGCTGTTCGGCGTCGAAAGTGATGATGAGGAAAAGCCAGCGCTTGGTCTGACCATGTTTGGTGTTACCACACCCTGCATTCAGATGGTCAGCGAAAAGCTGCAGAAAGAATACGACTGTGTGGTGTTCCACGCCACCGGCAGCGGTGGACGGGCGATGGAGAAGCTGGTGGACAGCCGGATGCTCGGCGGCCTGCTGGATCTTACTACGACAGAAGTGTGCGATCTGCTGTTTGGTGGCGTTCTGGCCTGTGATGAGACCCGATTTGATGCCATTGCCCGCAGTAAAATCCCCTGCGTTATCTCCTGTGGTGCGCTGGATATGGTGAATTTTGCGCACCCTGAAAGCGTGCCGGAAAAGTATGTCGGGAGGCTTTTTTACCACCACAATGCTCAGGTGACGCTGATGCGCACCACGCCGGAAGAGAACCGGACCATGGCAAAATGGATAGCGGATAAGCTAAATCGCTGCGAAGGGGATATCGTCTTTCTTGTTCCTGAAGGCGGTTTTTCTGCACTGGATGCACCCGGGCAACCCTTCTGGTCGCCAGAGGCCGACGAGGCATTTATTACCACCCTCGAAGCGTATTTACATTCAGGCTCCCGGCGTAAAATCGTGCGTGTTCCTTACCACATTAATTCATCTGAGTTTGCTCAGGCAGCGGAGCGTCAGTTTCGCCAGCTTGCAGAGAAGGAGTTCTGAATATGTTTTTTCCCCGTCAGCAAATACTGACAAAATTCAGGGAGATGATCGCCCGTGATGAGCCTGTTATTGGTGGTGGCGCAGGGACTGGTCTCTCAGCTAAATGCCAGGAAGCGGGGGATGTCGATCTGATCGTCATTTACAATTCAGGACGCTACCGGATGGCAGGGCGAGGGTCGTTGGCCGGATTGCTGGCTTACGGCAACGCCAACGATATTGTGGTAGAGATGGCGAAAGAGGTACTGCCAGTAGTGAAGAATACACCTGTGCTGGCAGGGGTCAATGGTACCGATCCTTTCTGTCACTTCGATACGTTCCTTGACGATCTCAAAGCCATGGGCTTTTCTGGCGTGCAGAATTTTCCCACGGTGGGCCTGATTGACGGCAATTTTCGCGCCAATCTGGAAGAGACCGGCATGGGATATGGGCTGGAAGTTGAGATGATCCGTCTGGCCGCTGAAAAAGATTTGCTGACCACGCCCTATGTGTTCAGTGCCGCAGATGCTGTCGCGATGACGCAGGCCGGGGCGGATATTATTGTGTCCCATATGGGACTGACCACGGGCGGCAGTATCGGCGCAGAAACTGCGCTTAATTTGTCGGACTGCGTGTCGCTTATTAACCAGTGGGCAGAGGCGGCAAAAGAAGTGCGCAAGGATGTCATTGTGCTTTGCCACGGCGGGCCGATTTCCAGCCCGGAAGATGTACAGTATATCTTCGATGCCTGCCCACAGTGCGATGGTTTTTACGGTGCAAGCTCGATGGAACGTTTGCCTACCGAAGTTGCACTAACTAAAACAATAAGGCAGTTTAAAAGAATAAAACGCTAATACTGACCCATACCAGAGGAAGATGTAACCTTCCGGCGGATCGTACGATCCGCCTTTTTTACTCAGATTAATAGCGATGGTAGCCTTTTTGAGCGCTGCTTACCTTATACAGGTAACGGCGTGACTCGGCTGAAGGATGATTGCTGATCAGCGTTTGATATACCTCGACAGGCGATAAGTTATTGATGGCGGAAAACGCACGGTTTTTATCGCTGGAGAAGACCCTCAGCACGCTGCCCGCACCGCCATTATAGGCCGTAATCACAGCGTAGCGGCGGGATGTTGGGTTAGCGATACCTGACAGATAATTGTCCTGCAACAGCGAGAGATACGCCGTACCGGCATCAATGTTGTTTTGCGGGTCGAGCAGGTAGCTACGGCTGGGTTTGCCCCATTTTCCTTTCATTCTAAAGACGTCCACCCCGGCAGTGTGCTGCACCACCTGCATCAGTCCTAAAGCATCGGCATGGCTGACCGCATAAGGATTGAAGCTGGATTCAATTTGCATAATCGCAAGGATCAGCGACTGGTCGACGCCATATTTCGCTGCGGCTTCCCGCACCATCGGCAGATATTTATGCGCACGCTTGTCGAGGTGGTTTGGCACCATAGGAATGGTTACCGACCAGATCACATGCAGACCGGAATTCCGGCGCTGTAATTTATTCTGAATCAGATAATCCGCAAAGCTGGCGGCGCGCCCCTGCCAGCGGATTGCCTGGCCGGTATTGTCCAGCACCTGGCCATAAAGTAAGGGCTCTTTACCGATTTCAATATCGTTGGCATCGGAATAGAGATCGACATTACTGGGATCGTCGCCAATTAACAGCGTGGTAATGATTGCCTGGCGTAGGCTTGCAGCCGGGTCGGTACCCGCAATAGTCTCAATGGTGATGGTACCAGCATCAAAGTTGATGTGGCTGCGTGTGTAATATTGATTGCTGTACTTAACATAATCTTTCGGGCCGGCAATCAATACTTCGTTAATACCCCAGATATTTTCAATATTGTGGGCAAACTGCCCCATCAGAATGTCAAATCCGTTGGTGTCTTTAACCCATTCCTCGTGAAAAACAGGTTTTTTATTGCCGGAACAGGAGATCAATAACGGTGCGATGACCAGTAAACTAATCAGTTTTTTATTCATTGTATGGTGCTTTGCCTAAATTAAGGGGGCCTCCCCGATGAGGCCGGACGACTATTCTTCTGGCGGGGTATAACCTTCGATATGAACATCATGGCCTTCGAAGAGGAATTTCATCATCTCCTGTTCCAGCTGTTTACGATCTTCCGGGTTCATCATGCTGAGTTTTTTTTCGTTTATCAGCATAGTCTGTTTACTCATCCACTGTGCCCAGGCTTCTTTAGAAATTTCTTTATAAATACGTTTACCCAGTTCGCCCGGATACAACTGAAAATCCTGTCCTTGCGCTTCACATTGCAGGAAGGTACAAAAAATGGTTCTGCTCATTATTTTTCCTCTTTATTCTGTCGAATGCAGGTCCAGCGCACTTTGTTGCGGTTGCGCCAGCTGTTTGAGCAGGCGTTCCACAGGGGCTGCAAGCCCGACGGCGGGTGGCTGCGCTAAGTTATACCAGAGACCGGCACCTTCATCCATTGCCGCTCCGGTTACCGTCAGGCACAATTGCACAGGAACAATGTCCAGATGAAAATGGCTGAAAGTGTGACGAAACGAAATTCCCTGTTGCAGGCGACCGCTGTCAATACGTCGCTCGTTGAGCCAGGCCACAACTTCTGGCTGGCTGGCAAACTGCGGAAAGCAAAACAAACCGCCCCACAGACCGACGGGAGGGCGCTGTTCCAGCCAGACGCTGTTGCCGTGCTGCAGCATGAGCATCCAGCCGGTGCGTTCCGGCAGGGTTTGCTTTGGTTTTTTTCCGGGATAATCTGCCCAGCTGCCGTTGGCATAAGCGATGCAGACTGAGCTTAATGGGCAAATATCACATTTGGGCCTGGTCCGGGTACACACCATGGCACCAAGATCCATCATAGCCTGATTAAACTGGCTTACCCTGTCCGCTGGCGTGACCTGTTCGCTGATTTGCCACAGACGTTTTTCCACCTCTTTACGGCCCGGCCAGCCGCCGATGGTATAACAGCGGGCCAGCACGCGCTTCACATTGCCGTCGAGAATAGGGAAGTGTTGTCCCAGCGATAAAGAGAGGATAGCACCGGCAGTAGAGCGTCCCACTCCCGGTAAATCAGCCACTTCATCATAGGTTTGCGGAAAAGTGCCGCCGTGCTTTTCCGCAACCCTGACCGCGGCTTTGTGCAGGTTGCGCGCACGCGCATAATAGCCAAGCCCGGTCCACAGATATAGCACTTCGTCCAGCGGTGCCGCCGCCAGATCGGTAATAGAAGGAAAGCGGGACATAAACCGTTCGAAATAGGGTTTTACCGTCGCTACCTGAGTCTGTTGCAGCATCACTTCAGAAAGCCAGACTTTATAAGGCGTTTTTTCCTGCTGCCAGGGCAGATTTTTGCGACCAAAGCGCTGATACCAGTCAAGAACCTGGCTTGCAAACTGCTGCGCCTGCATCATTTCAGATTAGATCCCGAATAATTAAAAATCAGACTGGGATTCCAGCACAGAGCAACGAAGCTGTAAACCGGAAGTTTCCGGGGGTTGCTTAACCGCCGTAACCTTGCATAATGCCCGTTTTCTAAAGAGTGCTGACCAACAGGCTATAAACATGAAGAATGATGTCGTTTCACCGGAGTTTGACGAAAACGGTCGCCCACTGCGCCGCATTCGCAGCTTTGTTCGCCGCCAGGGTCGTCTTACTAAAGGCCAACAGCATGCACTGGACCATTTCTGGCCAGAGAAAGGCGTGGAATATCAGCCAGAGCCTGTTGATCTGCAGACGCTTTTTGGACGATATGCGCCGGTTGTGCTGGAAATCGGCTTTGGTATGGGCGCTTCACTGGTGAGCATGGCGTCTGCCAACCCGCAGCAGAACTTCCTTGGTATTGAAGTGCATTCACCTGGCGTGGGGGCCTGTCTTAGCGCGGTGAACGAGGCAGGCGTGGAGAATCTGCGCGTGATGTGTCACGATGCCGTTGATGTGCTTAACCATATGATCCCGGATAATGCGTTGCGAATGGTGCAGCTGTTTTTCCCGGACCCGTGGCACAAAGCGCGTCACAACAAACGACGGATTGTTCAGGTACCTTTTGCCGAACTGGTTTTGCGTAAGCTGAAGCTGGGTGGGGTTTTCCATATGGCCACTGACTGGCAGGCCTACGCTGAACATATGCTGACGGTAATGAACAGTATTACGGGATACAAAAATCAGTCGGCAACGCAGGATTATGTACCACGTCCTGACTCACGACCGCTGACAAAATTCGAACAACGCGGCCAGCGTCTTGGTCACGGAGTCTGGGATCTGATGTTTGAGAGGATAAAATAATGGCTACCCAACGCAGTCGTCGTTTGCGCAAAAAAATGCACATTGCTGAATTCCAGGAACTCGGTTTTTCCATTGGTTTTTCTTTCCCGGAAGGAACCAGCGAAGAGACTATTGATGCAACGCTCGATGCGCTGATTACTGAAGTCATCGATCCAAATGGCCTTGCTTTTGATGGCAGCGGCTATTTGCAATGGGAAGGGCTGATTTGCCTGCAAGAAACCGGAAAATGTACCGAAGAGCACCGTGAGACCGTGCGCAAGTGGCTTGAGAATCGCAAACTAAACGCTGTGCAGGTTACCGAACTTTTTGACGTCTGGTGGGACTAATCAAACAGAACGGGTGTCCTTCAGGGCCACGCAAGCGTGGCCCTTTTACTATCAGGAGAAGCAAAATGCATAAAGTGATGATGGTTGGCGCATTATTACTGGCGGCAGGTTCGGCTCAGGCGGATTATCAGTGCAGTGTGAAGCCACAGGATGATGTCGCGATTTCGCCACAACATGTACAGGTGGTGGGTGCCAGCGGTAATCTGCTTATCACGCCAGCGGGCGACGTGCAGCGCAACGGACAGCCGGTCACCACAGACGGCACCACTCGCCAGAAAGCGATCGATTATCAGGCGGCGCTACGGCGTGATTTGCCCTGGATTGATCAGAGGGTTGGTCAGCAGCTGGAAAGAGGACGCATTGCGCTGGATAAAGTCATTGTGGAAAAGCTCGGCGAGCAGAGCAATGTCCGCCAACGGCTGACGAAGCTGGACAGCCAGTTAAAACAGCAAATGAACCGTATTATTGAACATCGTAGCGATGGGTTAACTTTCCACCATCAGGCGATAGTTCAGGTCCGCCAGGATGGTGAGAAGCTGGTGAAAAGTACGATGGGCGGCGTGGTGCAGGACAGCCTTAACGAAATGAGCAACAAACAGGCAGGAAGCGGTGGTAATCCTCTTCAGGCACTGTTGGGCAATCTGGGAGGGCTGCAACAGTCGCTTCAGGCTGAATGGAGCAATCAGGAGCAAGATTTTCAGAACTTTGGCCACGAAGTTTGTCACCGCGTGACCAGTCTGGAGAAGCAACGTCATACGCTGTTAAGCGCGCTGCAGCAGAAATAACCTGTATTATCTCAGACCTGATCTGACAGTTACTGGTTATTTATACAGGTGTCTGTCGGATTACATCCGGTTCAACTCCTTTTCTGCCCGGACACGTTTTCCATCAGGTAACCTGGCCACTGGCGTTCGCCCGCCGCACATTTTCCCCTGATGAGCCTGCTCATTATTGTCATGCCACAACCCGTTGTCCGGATCCGTTTGCAGGCTCTCCCGCTCCCCATATGACTTCTTGCGGAACGTGACCTGATAAAAATCCTGCAAAATCGTTTTATGGAAGCGCTCACTGATGCCGTTGGTCTGTGGGGACATCGCCTTCGTTTTTGTATGGTCGATATCGTTGATGGCCAGATAAAGCTGGTAATCATGCGGCTCCACCTTACCACAGTACTCCGTTCCCCTGTCGGTCAGTCTTCTCAGCACCGGCAGCCCCTGAGCCTCACAGAACGGCAGTACCCGATCATTTAGCAGGTCGGCGGCAGTGATCGGTGTTTTACTCGTATACCGCTTGCAGTGTGCCACTTTCGGGTACGTATCCACGAACGTCTGCAGGCAGATACGGCCCACACCGTTCAGATTGCCAGCACAGAAGGTGTCCTGCGACCCGGGATAGCCCGGGTGAGCGGTCTCGATTTCCCCGCTGGCCTCATCATCATGCGCCTTTTTCTCCAGCGCGGCGATTGGGGCACCGGTAAGCACGATGGCTTCTCTGGCGAGCT
Source organism: Erwinia tracheiphila (assembly GCF_021365465.1). Classification (NCBI taxonomy): domain Bacteria; kingdom Pseudomonadati; phylum Pseudomonadota; class Gammaproteobacteria; order Enterobacterales; family Erwiniaceae; genus Erwinia; species Erwinia tracheiphila. The sequence continues at coordinate 3,665,103 of NZ_CP089932.1, read as the reverse complement.
TTTCCTCAGGCGCCTTCAGGCGTTTACGGAAGTTCTCCAGATCGTGTCGTTGCCAGATGGCGTGCACGCCGCTGCTGGAGGTAAACACGCCTTTTTTACGCAGCTCATCACTGGTCCGGTGCTGCCCGGGGGCCGGGAACTCAACGGCATACTCAACAACCGCGCGTTCAGTGGCTTCGTCGGCGCGGTTCGTCAGGTTTGGACCCCGGCGGTTCTGGTTAACCAGCGCGTCAATGCCGCCTTCTTCGTCAGCTCCTGGTAGCGGTAGAAGGTGTCGCGTGACACGCCCGTGCTCTTGCAGGCTGTTGAGACGTTACCGGGTTATTCGGCGAGATTGAGCAGGCCGGTTTTGTGTTTGATGATGGGATTGTGAGTATGGAGCATGAGGGTGACCTCGCGTTTTGTATAAAAATTCGACACCCATATCAGAACCGGTAACCCCCAACCTTGCAGGGTCCGGTGTCAGATCACGTCGCGACTAATACAGATAACGCACTGTCTGACGCGCCCGTAAGGCAGTCAGAAGTGGGCTACGCTTTTTGCCTCTGTGGTTCTTCGTCTGCCAGAAACAGTTCCAGCAAGGAATTGAGAAACAGTTTTCCTTTCTCCGTTACCTGCCAGTGCAGCGCCGTTTCCGTGAGATAACCGTTGTCGATTGCTTCATTAAGCTTTGGCCGAATAATGTTTTCCGCTAACCCGGTGTAGCGGACGAATTCTTCACGCGGCGCGGCTTCCAGCAGGCGAAACCGATTCATAAAAAACTCAAACGGCTTTTCGCTGTCCGCCACTGTGTACTGGCGATCCTGATAATTTCCACTCATAAAACCGCGCGGGTGCCGGGTTTTGACGGTGCGCACAATGCGGCCATCCGGCTGCGTCAGCTTACCGTGAGCGCCGCAGCCGATACCCAAATAATCCCCGAAGCGCCAGTAGTTCAGATTGTGTTCGCAGCGCAGGCCCGGTTTGGCATAGGCGGAGGTTTCATATTGCTGATAGCCTGCCGCCGTCAGCAGCTGGTGGCCGCGTTCAAAGATCTCCCACAGGGCGTCATCATCCGGTAGAACCGGCGGACGAGAAGCAAACAGTGTGTTTGGCTCAATGGTGAGCTGGTACCAGGAAAGGTGTGGTGGATTGAGGGCAATCGCCTGATGCAGATCGTCCAGCGCTTCTTCACAGGACTGGTCGGGCAATCCATGCATCAGGTCTAGATTAAAGCTTCGTAACCCCAGCCTGCTGGCCAGTTCTGCCGCCTGTTTCGCTTCCGATGGGCCATGAATACGGCCCAGGCGCTCCAGCTTCTTTTGACTAAAGCTTTGCACCCCGATGGAAATACGGTTGACGCCAGTGCTCTGATAGCCGCTGAACCGGTCCGCTTCAACCGTGCCGGGATTGGCTTCCATGGTGATTTCCGCTCCAGGTGATAACGGCAGGCGCGAGCGTACGCCATCAAGCAGCATCTGCATCGCTTCACTGGTTAACAGGCTGGGCGTGCCGCCACCGATGAAAAGGGTACTTACCTTGCGGTCAGATGTAAGCGGCAGATCGTTCTCAAGATCGGCCAGCAGATGGCGTACGTATTCCTCGTGCGGCACCTCACCCTTCAGCGCATGGGAGTTGAAATCGCAGTAAGGGCACTTTTGCACGCACCAGGGAATATGAATATAGAGACTGAGTGGTGGCAGGCTATGCATGGTTACGCATTGCATCCAGCAGCAGGGTCAGCGCTTTACCGCGATGGGAAACCGCAAGTTTTTCATCTTTGCTCAACGTGGCGGCGGTTTTGACCAGTTCGGGTACGAAAAAAATGGGATCGTAGCCAAAACCCCCTTCACCTGAGGCGCTGCGGGCGATCTCGCCCTGCCAGCATCCGTGAAAAACCAGCGGCGTTGGGTCTTCGGCATGACGCAAAAAAACCAGAACGCAATGAAACTGCGCCTGGCGCTTGCCGTCAGGAACGGTTTGCAGGGCGTTAAGCAGTTTTTCAATATTCTGCTGGTCAGTGGCATCCTCACCGGCATAGTGCGCAGAGTAAATACCCGGTGCGCCACCGAGCGCATCCACCGCCAGGCCAGAATCATCGGCAATTGCCGCCAGACCAGTTACCGCTGACGCATGACGTGCTTTAAGGATCGCATTTTCGATAAAAGTCAGGCCGGTTTCTTCGGCGGATTGCACGCCGAGTTCACTTTGCGCAACAATCTCCATGCCGAAATCGGTCAGCAAATCGGCCAGTTCACGAACTTTGCCAGCGTTACCGGTGGCGAGTACAACTTTTTGCATATCAGGTCCGGTCTGTTATGGAGTGGTTAATCAAAGCTGTGACCAGCCGGGAATGAAATCCATCCCCAGGTAGTTGAGCATATACAGGATAAGGATCACCGCCATCGCGGAGAAATCAATACCACCCATCGCAGGAATAATACGACGAATGGGTGACATCAGCGGTTCGGTGAGCTGGAGCAAAACATAGTCAACCGGGTTGCGGCCCTGGCTTACCCAGCTCAACAGTGAGCGAATAAGAATGGCCCAGAACACCAGTACGCCCGCTGCTTTCAACAATGAAAACAGACCGAAGTACAGAAAAATTGGGTCGAAAATCATCACCTGGCTTTGAAGGGCGAACATCACCGTAAACAACAGTACACTCAGCACGTAAGCAAGCAATAAAGAGGCGGTATCCAGCGGTCCGATGGAAGGAATAACGCGGCGTAATGGCTTCACCACTGGCTGCGTTACTTTGACCACAAACTGCGAAAATGGATTATAGAAATCGCATCTTGCCCACTGCATCCAGATGCGTAACAGCAGCACTTTGACGTACAGGTTAATTATCGTTGAAACAAGAAAAGTCAACGTCAGCATGGGGTTCCTCAATGATTGTTGTGAGTGGTGCCATAATCACGCGCACCAAAAATAGCGGTGCCAATACGCACCATCGTACTGCCTGCTGCAATGGCAGCTTCCATGTCATCGCTCATTCCCAGGGAAAGTGTATCAGCGGACGAATACACTTTCTTCAGTTCACTAAAGGCATCGGCCATCTGCTGGCATACTGCCAGTTGCCTCTGATAATCCGTTTCCGCTGCGGGGATAGCCATCAAACCACGCAGGGTTAAACGGGGTAGCAGGGCTATTTCCCGTGCCAGTGCTGGCAGCGCCTCCAGCATAATGCCAGATTTACTCTGTTCGTCACTGATGTTGACCTGAATCAGCACGTTAAGCGGCGGTACATCTTCGGGTCGCTGCTCGTTAAGCCGGGTGGCGATTTTCAGTCGGTCAACGGTGTGGCACCAGTCAAAATGGCCGGCAACAAGACGACTTTTGTTGGATTGCAGTGGACCAATAAAGTGCCAGACCAGCGATCCGTCGCCAAACCGGGTGATTTTATCAACACCTTCCTGTACGTAGTTTTCACCGAAATACTTCTGTCCGGCAAGTGCAGCTTCTGCGATGGCGTCCGCAGGTTTTGTTTTGCTTACTGCAAGCAACGTAATTTCTTGCGGATCGCGGCCGCAGCGTCTGGCTGCCGCAATGATTCGCTGGCGAACTTGCTGTAGGTTGTGCTCAATCGAAGTCATAGTCAGGATAAATTATGCATATCGAGGACATAGTGGCCCTTAGTGTAAAGCATAAGGCAGGGGATCTGCACCTGTGTAGTGGTTATCCGCCATTCTGGCGGCGTGATGGACGGTTGCAAAAAATAGCCGATGCGCCCCCGGTCAGCAATGAGGTGTTACACGCTGCGGCACAGGAATGGCTCGACGGTGCGCAACAGGTGCATTTTGAGCAGGCCGGACAGATTGATTTTGCGCTGACATTTTCAGATGGCGTGCGTGTACGTGCAAACCTCTTTCGCCAGCGGCAGGGCCTTTCGCTGGCGCTGCGCATTATTAACGGCCATATTTCTGGTACAGAGCAGCTTGAGCTACCCCAGGTCACCCGGGATCTGCTCCAGCTGCATGATGGTCTGGTGCTGGTGACAGGCGCAACCGGTAGCGGTAAATCCACAACGTTGGCAGCGCTGACCGGCGAAATTAACCAACACCAGGCGCGGCATATTCTGACGTTGGAAGATCCCATTGAATTTATCCACCATAGTGCGCGCTCGCTGGTTCAGCAGCGTGAAATCGGCACGCACTGTGTCTCATTCAGTGAGGGGCTGCGGGCGGCATTGCGTGAAGATCCGGATGTCATCCTGCTGGGAGAACTGCGCGACAAAGGGACTATTCAGCTGGCGCTGACTGCGGCAGAAACCGGGCATCTTGTGCTGGCTACCCTGCATACCCGTGGAGCCGTGCAGGCGGTGGACAGGCTGGTCGACGTGTTTCCCGGCGCGGAAAAAGACCTGATACGTACGCAGCTGGCAGGAAGCCTGAAGGTGGTGATTGCTCAGAAGCTGGTTCCGGCAGTGAAGTCGGGCAGGGTTGCGCTGTTTGAGGTGCTGGTGAGTACGACCGCCGTGGCCAATCTGATCCGTGAAGGTAAAACGCACCAGCTGCCCGCTGTGCTGGAAACCGGCGTAGCGCACGGGATGCAATCTTTCAGGCAAAGCCTTGCGGCAAGACGGCAGGCAGGGCAGGTAGAATAAAATCGCACTGCCTACTGCCAGGCATTTTCAAACCAGCTTTCAAGAATGATCACCGCTGAGAGCGAATCCACGCTGCCTTTATTCAGCGCCCGAAAACCACCGCGGGAGAACAGGTCGGCACGGGCTTCTACCGTGCTCAGGCGTTCATCATGCAGGTCGACCTGCACCCCGAAGCGACCGTGCAGTCGATTAGCAAATTTACGCGCCCGTGCGGTCAACTGTTGTTCAGTGCCGTCCATATTAAGCGGCAGACCAACTACCACGCGGCACGGCTGCCACTCTTTCAGCAAGGCCCCAATTTTATTCCAGTCTGGTGTCCCGTCCTGTGCTTTAATCGCTGCAAGAGGGCGCGCCGTGCCCGTCAGCTGCTGGCCTACCGCTATGCCAATACTTTTGGTACCGAAGTCAAAGGCCAACAGGGTCATGTGGCTCATCAGGCATGCCCCGCATCGCTGGTGATATTGTGAATATCCACGCCGATGCTCCTGGCCGCCTCGCGCCAGCGTTCGGCTATCGGGGTTTTGAAAAGAATGTTGCTGTTGGCCGGGGTGGTAAGCCAGGCGTTTTCTAACAGCTCATTTTCCAGCTGATTTTTCTCCCACGCACAATAGCCCAGCGCAACCAGTACGCTACTGGGTTGACCTGGCGTACCCAGCGTTTCCAGCACGTCGCGCGAGGTGGTAATGACCGTGTTGTCTGACACCCGAATGCTCGAAGAAAAAGTGCTTTGTGCCGAATGTAAAATAAAACCGCGATCTTCGGCCAGCGGGCCACCAGCAAAAACTGGCTTGTCCAGTTTTTTTTCGGGATCGCGCGGAGTAGGCATAATCTTTAACTTTTTCAGGATGCCATCTACCGTCAGATTTTCCATGGGCTTATTCACAATAAGTCCCATCGCACCGTCATCATTATGCTCACAGATATAAACTACCGAGCGTTTAAACAACGGGTCCTGTAGTGTTGGCATGGCAATCAAAAAATGATGCTGTAAATTCATATCAGGATTCTGTATCCGGGTTAACCGCGCAGCTTCAGACGGTGAGTTTTGTCCATAGAGTGAAAGAAGGGTCGGGAGGCCCCATTCATTGCCTCAGGCGAGGTGTTTTTCAATCGCATCCATCAGCATGCCGGTAATTGAAACCGGGAAAGCGGCTTCGATCTCACGTATGCAGGTTGGGCTGGTTACATTAATTTCAGTCAGTCTGTCGCCGATAATATCCAGGCCAACGAAAATAAGCCCTTTCGCTTTCAACGCCGGGCCGACGCGGCGGGCTATTTCCCAGTCGCTGTCGCTAAGTGGCCGGGCTTCTCCGCGGCCACCTGCCGCCAGATTTCCCCTGGTTTCTCCTGATTTGGGAATGCGTGCCAGGCAGTAAGGTACGGGTTCGCCATCAACCACCAGCACGCGCTTGTCGCCGTCTTTGATCGCAGGCAAATAGTTTTGTGCCATACAGTAAAAATGGCCATGTTTGGTCAGCGTTTCGATAATGACCGACAGGTTGGGATCGTCTTTGCCAATGCGAAAAATGGATGCTCCGCCCATACCATCCAGTGGTTTCAGAATGATATCGCCGTGTTCCTGCCAGAATGCGCGTATTTGCTCGGCGCTACGGGTCACCAGGGTATCCGGGGTCAGGTCGGCAAACCAGGCGGTGAACAGCTTTTCATTACAATCACGCAGGCTTTGTGGCTTATTAACAATCAGTGTGCCTTTTTCCTCTGCGCGCTCAAGGATATAGGTGGCATAGATAAATTCAGTGTCAAACGGCGGATCTTTTCGCATCAGCACCACGTTAAGGTCTGCCAGCGCAATATCCTGGGCGCTGCCGAATTCAAACCACTTCTCATGATTTTGCACAACGCTCAACAGACGGGTATGCGCACGTGCTTCTCCAGCACGCAGATAGAGGTCCTGCATCTCCATATAATGGATTTCATAACCACGCCGTTGTGCCTCCAGCAGCATGGCGAAACTGGAATCCTTTTTAATGTTTATCGCGTTAATCGGGTCCATCACAATGCCAAGCTTGATCATTCTTCTTCTCCATTACGCTGTTTGAAATGCCCGTAGCGTCGGCATTTGTGTTGTTGACACCATCGGCAAAGATACGCCGCGGCTTAACCCAGGTCACCAAAACGCACTTGTAATGCGGTAATGGCGGTGAGGGCAGTGGTTTCGGTACGCAACACGCGCGGGCCAAGTAAAATATCGGTAAAACCATAACGGGCTGTCATGCCAATTTCATCGGCGCTGAGTCCACCTTCAGGGCCAATCAATAATCGCACGCGCGACACCGGTTGAGGCAGTGTATTAATGCTCTGGCTTGCCCTTGGATGAAGATTTAACTTCAGGCCACACTCTTCTTCTGCACTCCAGGCCTCCAGCGTCATTGCGGTACGTATCTGCGGTACGCTGTTGCGGCCGCATTGCTCACAGGCGGCAATAACGATTTTCTGCCACTGCTGGATTTTTTTTGCCAGACGTTCTGCATCCAGCTTTACGCCACAGCGCTCGGAAAACAAGGGCGTAATGGCATTTACCCCCAGTTCGACCGCTTTCTGGATAGTGAATTCCATTTTCTCACCACACGACATAACCTGACCTAAATGAAGATTAAGCGGCGATTCCCGGTTATCTGTACGGCTGTCTGTTATGACAACGCGCACGTTTTTTTTGTTCACCTGCATAATTTCGGCGGAAAAAGTCAGATTACTGCCATTGAACAATTCGAGTGTCTGTCCGTTGCTCATGCGCAGTACTCGGCCAACGTGGTTAGCTGCGTCTTCGCTCAGTTCGATTTCATCACCCACCTTCAGTGGCTCGGGGTGAAAGATGCGGGGTATACGCATGCGGATCCTGATAAAAGTAGCGGATGCGCCCGGTAGCGCAGCCAAAAAGTGGTAACCAGTTTAGGACAGTGACTTTACCGCTGGCAAGCTTGCTGTATATGGGGATTGTGATTGCCCTGAACCTGAGCGATACGCTTATCGCGTTCGCACTCCCACGGCGTCACCGGATACTGTTTTCCCCATGCCGTCATGAGTTGTGTCTGCTTTTGCGACATGCTTATTTGATAACGGTCACGCATGTAAAACCAGGTGCGGGCGATAGGGCCTCTGGCGCGGACTGGTGGCTCTGCCAGCTTATTTTTGAAATCGATCTTCATTTCACACTGCCCATACTGATTCTCACCGCCACGCCACTGGCTGTACATAAAGTTGCCGCGATCGCCGTTAACCTCGCCAATAGCAGGCTGAAGATTATGTAAATCGGATTCTATCTGACGATAGCTGGCGTCTTTAGCACAGGCTTTTCTGCCACCCTGTTGCCAGCACTGGCGCTGATGACCGAAAGTCCAGGCAGGAACAACGTGCTCCCACTCAATGCGCTGTGCCCGGACGCTATTTTTTCGTATCTGGTAACCACAGGAGGCCAGGTCCGGAATGCCCTTTTTGCCCTGCCAGGTGATTTTGCAGCCGCAATAGAATGAACCAGGTGCATCGGCATTGATTTCAGCAGCGTACTCTTTCGCCTGGGCGAAACTGTTCTGATGGAAGTTGCCAGACGTGAGGGCGTGAGAAAACGCAGCGGGTAACAGCAAAGTAAGTGTAAGCAGGCTGGGAATTTTACGAAACATAATCTATTTATCGGTCATTTATGCAGGGCGCGAGAGTAACAGATGTTGGCAAAGAGCGGAAATCTGCCGCGGTAAATCAGCGATCGCAAGCACTCTTTTTAACGGTCACAGAGTGTTTTCTGCAGGTGAAAACATGTCGGGACAAAGTGGCCCCCCGCAGCGGACACAGCGATATTCGCTCTCGCCGCGCTGCACGCGATTGTGTCGTCTGACGGTCAGCTTATGTTGCTGGCAGTTGCAGCGGTAGGGAAAGGTGCGGCTGCGTACCGATGCCACCTCAAACTGATGGGTTCGCTTTGCTGAAACATTCAGTACGCTTTCCATCATCCATTTCCATTCTTTTCCATGGGGAGCGACGCGGCCAAAATGTTTCCACACCAGCAGGTGTGCCAGCTCATGAGGTACCACGTCATCAATAAATGCCTGTTCATTTTCCAGCAGCAGGACCGGGTTGAGGCGAATCTCCCACTGCTGTAGCCAGGCGCTGCCCGCAGTGGTGCCACGCTGCTGATAGACCAGCGTCGGTTCGGGGTAGTTGCGTGCGAGGCGTTGGTTTGCCTGCTGCAGTTTTTCACGCAGTGAGCGCATCACCGCCTGCTGCAAGGCTATCGGGAGTCGAAGGGGTTTCATAACGCTGAGAATACGATGCCAATGAGGTGAATACAATGAGACAGGCCGGATTTCCCCGGCCTGTGAAGATCAGTCGCGCTGACCAATATCGCGTAGTTTTTTGCCGCTCAAAAGGTTACGTTCAATGTGCTCCAGAGAAACATTTTTGGTTTCCGGGATCAAAGAAACTGTCAGAACGATAAAGAACAGGTTCAGCGCTGCATAAACCCAGAAGGTATTCGCGTTGCCCAGTGAATTCAGCATGGTCAGGAAGGTTGCACCGACGATCATATTGGCAATCCAGTTGGTCGCGGTGGATAGGGTGATACCAAAATCACGCCCTTTCAACGGCTGAATTTCAGAACAAAGTACCCAGATTAGCGGGCCTGCACTCATGGCAAAGCCAACGATAAACATCAGCAGCATGGCGATGGCAAAATATTGCGTCCCGGTAGAATGAATGCCTACGTGCAACATTGTACCGAGGATGCCCATGCCCAGTGCCATCACAAGGAAGCCCAGAATAAGTGTGGGTTTGCGGCCCCAGCGATCTACCAGGCCAATCGCGATAAAGGTGGCCAGCACATTGATCAAACCAACAATGACGGTGCCCCACATCTGTTCTGTGGTGTTGGTGAAGCCTGCGATTTCGAAAATTTTTGGTGCGTAATACATGATTACGTTCATGCCGGTAAACTGTTGCATGACCTGTAACAGAATGCCGAGATACACCGCACGACGGAAGTTGCTGTTATTTTTAAACAGGCTCCAGCCGAACTGTTTGATTTTCAGGCTTTCGCGAATTTCATCCAGCTCACGTTTGGCCTGTTCGCTGGTATCGCGCAGACGATCGAGCACGCGCTGGGCGCTACGGAAATCGCCTTTTGCTGCCAGCCAGCGGGGGCTGTTTGGCAGGAAGAAAACACCCACTAACAGGAGGGCGGCTGGGATAGTAATTACGCCCAGCATCCAGCGCCACTCTCCGCTGAAGCTAAAGGCGGTATCCGACAGATAAGCGCCCAGAATACCGATGGTGATCATGAGTTGGTAGAGAGAGATCATGCTGCCACGAATTTTCTCCGGTGCAATTTCTGAAAGATAGAGCGGTGCGGTGTAGGAGGCGACACCGACGGCCAGTCCAAGCAGAACGCGTGCCATGATCAGCATGTCCGGGTTGGTGGCCAGAGCTGACCACAGGGAGCCGATAACAAACAGGACTGCGCCAATCATCAGGCTCTTTTTGCGCCCGAGACGTGAAGAGAGCCAGCCGCTACCGATTGCTCCGATCGCTGCGCCAGACATCATTGAGCTGACAATCCATTCCTGCTGATGTGCGCTAACGTTGAAGTCTTTCGCAATAAAGGGCAATGCCCCCGCAATGACGCCGATATCAAGTCCAAATAACAGACCGGCCAGTGCGGCAAGGAAGCAGACGAAGAAGGTCATCGCCTTGTTCGATGTTCTGCTTGATGTCTTATTAACAGGCATAAAGCCTCCATATGAGTGGTACTGCTTATTGTTGTTATGAATGTTAGAAAACCCCGGCAGGTAAGACTGTGTTCATGATCACAACATTGTAATCGTTTACACGTGCGTTCTTTCGTAAAAAGGGAATTTTCATACGCGCTTGCGCTTTATAACCATCTTGTCATAGCACTAAATAGCTTCTCTTGCTTATCCGTTCGTCCTCTATCAGACAGCGCTGAAAATAGTGCATTCTGAGCATAGCTGTTAAGACTAAACATTCTTAATTATCTGAGAAACAGACTGTTTATCACTGTAATCGTTAACACCATTTGGTTTTTGCAAGTGTCAAACAGGGCGGGGCTGTGCGCTTTGTCAGCGCTGGCAGGCAGTAAAAAGGGCACCGCCTGGGCACCCTTAAGATATAAGAGATGGCTAATTACAGGCCGGCAGCCTCACGTAGCTGTGCTGCCTTATCCGTTTTTTCCCAGGGGAAGTGTTCACGACCAAAGTGACCATAGGCCGCGGTTTCACGGTAGATGGGGTGCAGCAGGTCAAGCATTTGAATCAAACCATACGGGCGTAAATCAAAAAACTCACGAACCAGCAGCGTGAGCTGTTCGGTGGGGACTTTTTCGGTACCGAACGTTTCCACCATGATAGAGGTCGGTTCAGCTACGCCAATCGCGTAAGACACCTGAATTTCACAGCGGTCTGCCAGGCCAGCAGCCACAATGTTTTTCGCTACGTAGCGCGCAGCATAAGCGGCGGAGCGGTCCACTTTAGACGGATCTTTACCAGAGAAAGCGCCGCCACCGTGGCGTGCCATACCGCCGTAAGTATCCACAATGATTTTACGACCGGTCAGACCGCAATCCCCCATTGGACCACCAATAACAAAACGGCCTGTTGGGTTGATGTGGTATTTGGTGCTTTCAGTGATCCACTCTGCTGGCAGAACAGGTTTAATGATCTCTTCCATCACTGCTTCCTGCAGATCTTTTTGTGAGATCTCTTCAGCATGCTGGGTTGAGAGCACAACGGCATCAATGCCCACAATTTTGCCATCATCGTACTGGAAGGTGATTTGGCTTTTCGCGTCGGGACGCAGCCACGACAGGGTTTTGTTTTTACGCACCTCGGACTGGCGCTGTACCAGACGGTGCGCGTAGGTTACGGGCGCTGGCATCAGCACGTCGGTTTCATTGGTGGCATAGCCAAACATCAGGCCCTGGTCACCCGCACCCTGTTCCAGAGGGTCGGCGCGATCAACACCCTGATTAATGTCCGGAGACTGCTTACCGATAGCATTCAGCACGGCGCAAGAGTTGGCATCAAAGCCCATATCGGAATGAACATACCCGATTTCACGCACAGTATTGCGGGTGATTTCTTCGATATCGACCCAGGCGCTAGTGGTAATTTCACCACCGACCAGCACCATGCCTGTTTTAACATATGTTTCACAAGCAACACGTGCTTTAGGATCCTGCTCAAGAATGGCATCGAGCACGGCATCGGAAATCTGGTCAGCGATTTTATCGGGATGTCCTTCTGAGACGGACTCGGAAGTAAACAAGTGTTTGGCCATTTATTCTTTACCTTACTGAAACGGGTTGAAATCTACAGCGTAGCGCCTGAACAGAAACCAGCGGCCTCTGAGCGCCCCTTCAGGCAAAGCCATGAGCAGTACATAACTTAAGACGCCTGGAAGTTAACCAGTATAGACGGATCAACATCTGGATGGCCATTCTAGGTTACTCGCTGGACGTATTGCCAGTTTTTTTATCTTGAGAAAACCCGGTCAGAAATGAAAGTGACAAATTTTATCGCTGACAGGGCCATGATAAACGCGTGAATACTGCTGCATTGTGCTTTATGGCGCTCCTGTGTGACATGCTAACCGGGATGCTTTTCTGGCTTTCCAATTCTAGCCTGGTTTTTTCCTGTCTGGTTTCACCAACCCGGTAGTAACAGGTGCATTAACTCACTGTGCGATGCGTCCCTGTTCCCCGGTCACTGCCAGATTATTCCGGGTGAATGCAGCTGTCCGGGTTCATTTATCTGACACCGTTGCACAATAACATCAGTATCAGCATGCGCATTTTTCTTTCCGGTGCTGGAAGGGCGCTCGTTTCTCTGTGCGATTGGTATCAGGCTTTTAATGATATACTTTCGCTGCTATCGGGTAGCATGCTTCAGCGTTTTATACTGAGATTTACCCTTCCGGCCGGGTTGTTGTTGCAGTTTTTCCCTGCAATAGTAGTTCACTGTTTCATATCATTGAATTTGAGGCTCGCGATGTCTGACGATATCAAGACAACCAAAAGTTCGTCAGCAGGCGAACAAAGAGAACCCCGCTCAATGCAGGAAATGGCCATGAGTGATCGGGATGCCAGTAAAATGCTGCGCACTTACAACATTGCGTGGTGGGGGAACAACTATTACGACGTCAATGAGCTGGGGCATATCAGCGTTTGCCCCGATCCTGACGTGCCGGAAGCTCGCGTTGATTTGGCCAAACTGGTCAAAGAGCGTGAAGCAGAAGGACAGCGACTGCCTGCATTGTTTTGCTTTCCGCAAATCTTACAGCACCGCCTGCGTTCAATTAACGCAGCGTTTAAAAGGGCGCGCGAGTCCTACGGTTATCGCGGTGATTACTTTCTGGTTTATCCGATAAAGGTGAATCAGCACAAGCGTGTGATTGAGTCCCTGATTAATTCAGGTGAGCCGCTGGGTCTGGAAGCAGGTTCGAAGGCTGAATTGATGGCGGTGCTGGCACATGCGGGTATGACTCGCTCAGTGATCGTCTGTAACGGCTATAAGGATCGCGAATATATTCGCCTGGCGCTTATTGGCGAGAAGATTGGCCACAAGGTCTATCTGGTGCTGGAAAAAATGACCGAAGTGAAGCTGGTGCTGGAGGAAGCAGAGCGTCTTAATGTCGTTCCGCGTCTTGGCATCCGTGCGCGTCTGGCTTCACAGGGTTCCGGCAAGTGGCAGTCCAGCGGCGGTGAAAAATCGAAATTTGGTCTTTCGGCTTCGCAGGTGTTGCAGCTGGTGGATATTATGCGAAGTGCCGGGCGTCTGGAAAGCCTGCAATTACTGCATTTCCATCTTGGTTCGCAGATGGCCAACATCCGTGATATCGCCACTGGCGTGCGTGAGTCAGCGCGTTTTTATGTGGAACTGGCAAAACTCGGCGTCAATATTCAATGCTTTGACGTGGGCGGGGGCCTCGGCGTGGATTACGAAGGAACGCGTTCACAGTCAGACTGCTCGGTAAACTACGGCCTGAACGAATACGCTAACAATGTTATCTGGGCCATTGGCCACGCCTGCGACGAACACAACTTGCCGCATCCGACGGTGATTACCGAGTCCGGACGCGCGGTGACCGCACACCATACCGTGCTGGTTTCCAATATTATTGGGGTCGAACGTAATGAATTCAGCACGCCCGTTGCGCCATCTGACGACTCGCCCCGCCCGATTATCAGTATGTGGGATACCTGGCAGGAGATGCATGAACCGAATAATCGGCGTTCACTGCGCGAATGGCTGCATGACAGTCAGATGGACCTGTTTGATATTCACACCGGATATTCACAGGGAACCTACAATTTAACGCAGCGTGCCTGGGCGGAGCAGCTTTACCTGAGCATTTGCCATTATATCCAACAGCATCTCGACCCGAGCAACCGCGCCCACCGACCAATCATTGACGAATTGCAGGAACGTATGGCGGATAAAATTTACGTCAATTTCTCGCTTTTTCAGTCGATGCCCGATGCGTGGGGCATCGACCAGCTGTTCCCGGTTCTGCCGCTGGAAGGCCTGAATAAGTCACCCGAGCGCCGCGCAGTGCTGCTTGATATTACCTGTGATTCTGATGGCACCATCGATCATTACGTCGATGGGGATGGGATTGCCACCACCATGCCAATGCCGCAATACGATGTGGATAATCCCCCGATGCTGGGTTTCTTTATGGTGGGCGCTTACCAGGAAATCCTCGGCAACATGCATAATTTGTTTGGTGATACCGAAGCGGTGGATGTGTTTGCGTTTGCTGATGGTAGCGTGGAAGTCCAGCTTTCCGACGAGGGTGATACCGTGGCGGATATGCTGGAGTATGTTCAGCTGGACCCGAAAGAACTGCTTACCCATTTTCGTAATCAGATCAAACGAAGTGAACTTGACGAAGAGTTGCGTGCACAGTTTGTGGCTGAGTTTGAGTCTGGCCTTTACGGTTACACCTATCTGGAAGATGAATAGTGGTCTTCGCTGCCAGCTGCTGATTTCCGGTATCCACCGGCGCTGAAAAGATGAAATGATGTTGAGAAAATAATCCAATCCCTTCCTCGTCGGGCTAAACGACGCGGCAGGGATTTTTTTAACGATGCAGCCGGTTGCTCTGGCTGTGAGCAAATGAGGCGTTGTTATGAATAATACTCTGGGTAACCAGTATGATAACTCATTGGTTTCTAATGCTTTTGGTTTTATGCGTTTCCCTGTTAATTTTCAACCCTGGGACAGCGACGCGGAATGGGTGATCACTGGCGTCCCTTTTGATGCGGCAACGTCAGGCCGTCCCGGAAGCCGCATGGGGCCTGGCACCATTCGTCAGATCTCCACCAATCTTGCGTGGGAAGGCTGCCGCTGGCCGTGGAATTTTGACTTGCGTCAGCGCCTGAAGGTGGTTGACTGTGGCGATTTGGTCTATGCCTTTGGCGACTCGCAGGACATGAGTGATAAATTGCAGGCGCACGCAGAAAAGCTTCTGCAAAACGGTAAGCGCATGCTGACCTTTGGTGGCGATCATTATGTCACGCTGCCTTTGCTGCGCGCCCACGCAAAACATTTTGGAAAAATGGCGCTGGTGCATTTTGATGCACACACGGATACCTATTCTAACGGACCAACGTTTGACCACGGCACCATGTTCTGGACCGCGCCGAAAGAGGGGCTGATTTCGCCAGAGCATTCGGTGCAGATTGGTATCCGTACTGAATTTGATCCAACTCTCGGTTTTAATGTGCTGGATGCAGCGCAGGTTAACGACCGTCGCGTTGATGATGTGATCGCCGAAGTGAAAAAAACCGTAGGC
The DNA here is from genome assembly GCF_021365465.1 of Erwinia tracheiphila. Classification (NCBI taxonomy): domain Bacteria; kingdom Pseudomonadati; phylum Pseudomonadota; class Gammaproteobacteria; order Enterobacterales; family Erwiniaceae; genus Erwinia; species Erwinia tracheiphila. Next base: position 3,649,694 of record NZ_CP089932.1, on the reverse strand, counting down.
TCTCTGCCGGTATACCTGACTTTTGATATCGACTGTCTCGATCCGGCGCATGCGCCAGGTACCGGTACGCCAGTGATTGGCGGCTTGACCACGGACAGGGCCACCAAACTTCTGCGGGGGCTGCAAGGACTGAATATTGTTGGTATGGACCTGGTGGAGGTGGCTCCGGGTTACGACCAGTCCGACTTGACATCGCTGTCGGCAGCCACGCTGGCGCTGGATATGCTGCATGTTCAGGCAGCGAACAAAGACGCGGGGCAGGCTGGCTAAAGGTGTGGTTATCCGTACCGGGCGTGTGACAAGGATAAAGGCTGGCAAATATGCTGCTGGCCTTCGTCTTTGTCAGTCTTTCAACGCCGCTTTCCAGCTGCAGAGGACCGATCACACACTTTCCTACACGCTAAAGGCGAGTCATCTGCCTGCTGTTGGGAGAGTGGGGCGTTAATCAGTTTTTTGCCCTGTTTGTACGGCAGTAAAGCGGGCTGCTCTTGCCTTCTTTTTTCAAATCACAGGCGCAGGCATGTCTTTGCTTGTGGCAGAACGGTGCGTTAATCCATTTTCACCTTTATGGACTGGCGCGCCTTATGCCGCACGGCAAGGAGACTGCCGGGCGTACGATAATATATAAGCCCTCTGCACTAATGCTGGTCACTTAAGGTGTATTAGTCGCGACTTGATCTGACACTGGACCTTGAAAGGTTGAGAGTTACCGGTTTTGATATGGGTGTCTAATCCTTAAACAAAACGCGAGGTAACTCTCATGATTCATACTAACAATCCCATCATCAAACACAAAGCCGGCCTGCTCAATCTCGCCGAAGAACTCGGTAACGTATCAAAAGCCTGCAAGATCATGGGCGTGTCACGCGACACGTTTTACCGTTATCAGGAACTGGCTGCTGAAGGCGGCATCGATGCGCTGATTAACCAGAACCGCCGCGTCCCCAACCTGAAGAACCGCGCCGACGAAGCCACTGAACGCGCTGTTGTTGAATATGCCGTTGAGTTCCCGGCCCACGGGCAACACCGGACCAGTAATGAGCTGCGTAAAAAAGGCGTGTTTATCTCCGGTAGCGGCGTGCGCTCCATCTGGCAACGGCACGACCTGGAGAACTTCCGTAAACGCCTGAAGGCACTTGAGGAAAAGGTCGCCAGAGAAGGCATCGTGCTTACCGACGCTCAAATCGCAGCGCTGGAGAAGAAGGCCCACGATGACGAGGCCAGCGGAGAAATCGAAACTGCTCACCCGGGTTATCTCGGGTCGCAGGACACCTTCTACGTGGGCAATCTGAAAGGTGTGGGTCGTATCTACCAGCAGACGTTCGTGGATACGTACTCGAAAGTGGCACACTGCAAGCTGTATACGAGTAAAACGCCGATCACCGCCGCAGACCTGCTCAATGATCGCGTACTGCCGTTCTACGAGGCTCAGGGACTGCCGATGCTGAGGATCCTGACCGACAGGGGAACGGAGTACTGTGGTAAGGTGGAGCAGCATGATTACCAGCTGTATCTGGCCATCAACGATATCGACCATACAAAAACGAAGGCGATGTCTCCGCAGACGAACGGCATCTGCGAGCGCTTCCATAAAACTATTTTGCAGGATTTTTATCAGGTTACGTTCCGTAAGAAGTTATACGAAGACCTGGAGAGCCTGCAAACGGATCTGGACAACGGGTTGTGGCATTACAATAATGAGCGAACTCATCAGGGAAAAATGTGCTGCGGGCGTACGCCAATGGCCACGTTACTTGATGGTAAACGAGTCTGGGCAGAAAAAAATCTGAACCAGATGTAATCTGACAGACACCTGTATAAATAACCGGTAACTGTCAGATCAGGTCTGAGCTAGTACACTTAAGGTGACCAGCAACCTTTTTATCCGGATATTTCCTGCTCTTTACCCTCAACTCTCTCGGGTAACTTCGCTCTCTTCTACCCGGTAACACAAGCCATTTCGCCTGTTCATACAGGGTTCTCAGTTCTCCCGGCATTTTTCCCGGCGAAGCCCAGGGCAGGGTTATCAGCATCCGGATTATTTCGCTTATCGCTCCACTGAAGCTCAGCTGGTAAGGCAGGTAATCTCCTTTCAGATGGAACGCCATCTGCACCATCTGATATCGCACCAGGTTATAAGCCAGCAGTACCCCCCATAGCTCCTGTCTCACCAGCTCCGGCAGGCGACTGCGTAATGTCCACCGGCTGTCCAGCATACCCTGCTTTGCTTCCCGGTAGCCCAGTTCTATTTCCCAGCGGTGGCGATATAGCTCGCTGATATCTTTACCCGGATAGCGATTCGGGTCTGTCAGTGACGTCAGCACCTGCCTCTCTTTACCGTCTACCCTGCGGGTCAGCAGTCTTGCCACCATTTCTTCCGGGACCCCTGGCCATTGCTTCCTGGCTCGTGGACTGGTTTTCAGGCATATCAGTTCATCTCCACGCCCCAAACGGCGAACCACCTGATACTGTACGTGTTTTTTCAACGGCAACAACCAGTGACGGTGTTCTCCTGCTGTCTGCCAGTGATGAAGCAGACCCATCGAATAAAATCCCTTATCGAACAGGGTGATACTGTTATTCGGGGTTTTCTCCGTCAGGTGCTCAGCCAGCCGCATTTCACTGACTTTTTCACTGTCGAATGCACTGGCGGCGATCAGATGGCTGCTCAGCTCCATCAGACAAACCATTCGCACCTGAGGATAGCCGCCTTCGCCGTACTGGCTGCTGTGTTTACTGAAGACGGCTCTGTTTTCCGGCGTATCGGCGGTACGCCAGACCACGCCGTCGACAGCAAACAGATTCAGACCGTGCCATTTTGGATGTGCAGCCTGCTGATTCCAGTGCTGCTGTGTGATATCAAAAAGCTCCCGCACTGCATTTTCACCCAGAGTCTTACGGCGCTGAATGACAGCGCTGCGTGCGGTAAAAGGAGCTCCGGTCCGGTCAGTAATATCCATCAGATTGACGATTTCGGTCATCGGACGATCGCAAAAAATGGACATCCCAACGACAAGCCAAATCATGGATTCGAGGGAAAGTTTACGTTTACGCAAAGTAACGGTATCGGTCAGGGTGAGCGCCTGCTGAATAAGCTCGGGAGGAATAAGGTCGGCGAGACTACGGGCGCGCTCAGGAGTGGCGGCATTGATGATGCCGAGGGCCTGGGAAAGTTCCATTTAAAAAGGGTTCCATGATGAACATAGAACCCTTTTTACCGCATAAACCGGATCGGTCAACCGATCCTTAAATGATCGGCATTAGCCCTCTGCACTGGTGAGATGTGTGCTTCGGCACGCCTTTAACGTTATGATTCGCCATCAGGTTCAGCATCTGAATAACTGCGTCTGATAGCGCTACACTTGCCATTTATTGACATGTGACAGCTACGCAACAGCGCCACTTAGCGGAGGTAACAGCATCAATCCCTTTTCCCGCAGAGACTGGCAAACAGTATAACACTATTCCGCACAGCTATTTAGCTGTAGGTGGTTGAGCTATCAGGGTAAATCTGTCAGTTGGCAGGTGCATTGCTACTTGTGTTGCCTGACGCGGCGGGATTGGCTGGTCTGAGTGCTGCTGGCAGGCGTTATCAGCGCCTGGCTGCTCGGTTTTGTCACCTGTTGGTCAGCGGCTGTCGGCCCCGGGGCCATATTGTCCTGGAATGGTGCTGTTAATCATTTAACAGACGACTAGTACCCTCGCGAATGCCCACAGGGGCATGACTTAATTAACTTCATCCTGTCCACTCTTCAGGTAACAAAAACAGATATCTGGTCTGCCAGACAATGAGAAAAATAGCCTGCTGCCGGCGTGTTCCCTGCCGATGTGTAGTCTTTGTGTCTGAAAGTTGCAATCACAGTTCTGCTTTTTTGCAGCTGACGCCATGTACAGGCCACCTGTTTTTCATGTACATTGAGGGTCGACTTTTTCACCATTTCCTTTTAAATTATTGATTAATAATGCTTATAAGGTGAGGTGTACAACCCGACCTGGAGTAGAACATGTCTTCTCGTAAAGAGCTTGCGAATGCTATTCGTGCTTTAAGTATGGATGCGGTACAGAAAGCGAAATCAGGCCACCCGGGTGCGCCGATGGGAATGGCGGATATTGCTGAAGTATTATGGCGTGATTTCCTGAACCACAACCCGACCAACCCGCTATGGGCCGATCGTGACCGTTTTGTACTCTCTAACGGCCACGGTTCCATGCTGATTTACAGCCTGCTACATCTCAGTGGTTACGATCTGCCAGTTGCTGAACTGGCTAATTTCCGCCAGCTGCATTCTAAAACTCCAGGTCACCCGGAATACGGCTACACTGCTGGCGTGGAAACCACTACCGGCCCGCTGGGCCAGGGGATTGCCAACGCCGTAGGAATGGCTATTGCAGAGCGCACTCTTGCTGCACAGTTCAATCGCCCCGAACATGAGATTGTCGACCATCATACCTATGTGTTTATGGGTGACGGCTGCATGATGGAAGGCATCTCCCATGAGGTTTGCTCACTGGCGGGAACGTTGAAGCTGGGTAAACTGGTTGCTTTTTACGACGATAACGGCATTTCGATTGACGGCCACATTGAAGGCTGGTTTACCGATGATACGGCACAGCGCTTTGAATCATACGGCTGGCATGTTGTACGCGGCGTGGATGGTCACGACGCCGCGTCAATCAAAAAAGCGATTGAAGAAGCGCAGGCGGTGGGCGACAAGCCTTCACTGCTGATGTGTAAAACTGTGATTGGTTTTGGTTCACCCAATAAAGCCGGTAGCCATGATTCGCACGGTGCGCCACTGGGCGATGATGAAATTGTGCTAACGCGTAAGCAGCTGGGCTGGAGCTCTGCTCCGTTTGAGATCCCGCAGGACATTTATGCTCAGTGGGATGCAAAAGAAGCCGGTCAGGCAAAAGAAGCGGCATGGAACGAAAAATTCGCTGCTTATCAGCGTGCTTTCCCGGCACTGGCCGCTGAATTCAAACGCCGTATGAGCGGTGAATTGCCTGAGAACTGGCAGTCTGAATCACAGAAATTTATTGAACAGTTACAGGCAACGCCAGCGAGCATTGCCAGCCGTAAAGCCTCGCAGAATACGCTGGAAGCCTTTGGCAAATTACTGCCAGAGTATCTGGGCGGTTCTGCTGACCTCGCACCAAGCAACCTGACAATGTGGTCTGGCTGTAAAGCCATTAACGAAGACGCGGCGGGTAATTATATCCATTATGGCGTGCGCGAATTTGGCATGACCGCTATCGCAAACGGTATTACGCTGCACGGTGGTTTCCTGCCTTATACCGCGACGTTTCTGATGTTTGTGGAGTACGCCCGAAACGCTGTCCGTATGGCGGCGCTGATGAAAATTCGTCAGCTGATGGTTTACACCCACGATTCTATCGGCCTGGGCGAAGATGGTCCGACGCACCAGCCGGTTGAACAGTTAGCCAGTCTGCGCGTGACGCCAAATATGAGCGTGTGGCGTCCCTGCGATCAGGTTGAATCGGCTGTTGCATGGAAATACGCCATCGAGCGTCAGGATGGGCCTACCGCACTGATCTTTTCCAGACAGAACCTTGCGCAGCAGTTCCGTACCTCAGAGCAGCTGGCGAATGTGGCCCGTGGTGCTTATGTGCTGAAGGACTGTGACGGACAGCCGGAGCTGATCCTGATTGCCACCGGCTCTGAAGTTGAACTGGCCGTAAGCGCTTATGAGCGCCTGAGCGCGGAAGGTCGTCAGGTTCGTGTGGTTTCTATGCCATCTACCGATGCGTTTGATAAGCAGGACCTGGTCTATCGTGAATCTGTACTGCCGAAAGCGGTCAGCGCCCGCGTCGCTATCGAAGCAGGCATTGCTGATTACTGGTACAAATATACCGGACTGAATGGGGTAATTGTGGGCATGACCACATTTGGCGAATCTGCGCCTGCCGATCAGCTGTTCAAGGTATTTGGTTTCACGGTGGATAACGTGGTCGCTAAGGCAAAAGAGCTGCTGTAATTAACAGGCTCGCCTGCTTCAGTAGGCGAACTTGTTTATTGCGTATTGATAATTCCGTCCTGTTAGCATAATTATTAACAGGTTGTGATTCCGCCTGATCGCATGTGGATGTGAACCTGCTGGCTCAGGCGGAGGTTTTTTTCAGTACGCCCCTGTCCACGGTATTAGAGTGGTCTTCTGTGAGGACCCTTTTTACCGCTGATTTAAAACCATGTTCTGTGGATGAAGTTCTTAACTCTGAATAACTGTTCTGAATACCACTACACCTGGTCGGGTTGGTTATAAATCAATCAGTTTAATCAGGTGAATGTAAGGCCCTGGTATGCCTGCATTCCATAACAGTTATGATCAACGGCTGACGTGATAAGGCCTGATACAAAGTGAAGCACAATTGGGAATGTCTGTTCAGGTGATGGCCTTTTTTTCAGCACATCTGGGCAGAGCGAAACTTCTTTTTAAAGGTATATGGCTGCGCCCCGTGGGAAGCAAACAAAGCCCACCCAAACATTTCTTTTTGCTTTACGACTGTTCCTCTCGCCAATATAAATCCGAACGCAGCGATAATATGGCATCGGCCCCCTCCGTGGAGGTATCTGTGTTTTTTATTGACTGCTCATAAGGTTTCGAATAACCATGGAAACGACCATCAGGGTGCACCGAAAGGGATTCGCATTCTATCGTGCCGTTCAGACGGCCCAGCGCATTGATTGCCAGCGTCTGGCTCCGGCAAAGACCTTTAAGCTCCCCGCTGACATCAATTCGCTCTGCATAAACTTCGCCATCCACCCGACCATTTTTTTGTACGAAGACGGTTTTTTCACAGTTGATGATGCCGTTTATTGAACCATTAATATGAATATCTCCCGCTGCATTGATGTCGCCTTTAATGGTGCATGTTTCAGGAATGGTTGTACTGTCAGATACATCATGTGGAGGAACAACCAGTGTCGGCTCAATTCCGTCGTGACAGGTCAGGTCACTCTCCGTTAGTGAGTAAGCCTCTGGCTCAACAGCGCGTGACGCTTGCGCTTCACAGATAATTTTATTTTTGCGTTTAAACATGGTCAGCCCCTTTTTGCATAATAGATTTCTGAACACCCATCCGCTGATAATGCTTGCTGTCAGCCAGACCAGCAGCCCTGAGTTCTGGCGTAGCAGAGCCAGCGATCTTTCCCATCCCACGCAGAAGAAAACCAATATTACTGACCAGAGTAACCAGATAAGCCATAGCAGGTTGATGCTCATAATTTGGTACGAGTTATCCAGATATGGGAGGGAGGGCGCAGCAGTCAGAATAACTTTCCTGGTGTCTGGCGCTGGTGTTGACATGTCCGTGCTCCTTCCCTGAAGCGATTGCCAGATGCATGATTTCTGCTGTTGTGTTTGTGTGTAACAGCCAGCTTCTTGCGTAAGTGACTTTACGCTTAATTAAAAAGAGAACGGTCTGATTTTGAGCTGTCTACTTTCTAAATGTGATCCTTGTCAGACTTTCAGCTTATTGATGGAGGATACGCATTCCAATTATTCCTCGTTATCATTATTGTAACTGAATCGTTTCAGTTTTGGTTTTCCCCGATAAATGTCTGGCCAGCTTCGGCGATAGCTAAACACGAATTTTCTGTACAAACGTGGAGACTTGGCTCAGGCTAATGCACCAGTTTTACACTGAATTCTGATGCAGGAGTGATATGACGGTTCGCATTGCCATCAACGGCTTTGGCCGCATTGGACGTAACGTTGTTCGGGCGCTTTATGAATCCGGTCGCCATGGTGAAATTACCGTTGTTGCCATCAACGAATTGGCTGAAGCCGCCGGTATGGCACATCTACTGAAATATGATACCAGTCATGGTCGTTTTGCCTGGGATGTTCGCCAACAGCGCGATTCACTGTGGATTGGCGACCATTGCATCCGCCTGCTTCATCGGGCCGATATCCGCGATTTGCCATGGTGCGAGATGGATGTGGATGTGGTCCTTGACTGTACGGGCGTGTATGGCAGTCGTGCAGATGGGGAAGCGCATCTGGCCGCGGGCGCAAAAAAAGTGCTCTTTTCACACCCAGGTGATAATAATCTCGATGCCACTGTGGTCTATGGCGTCAATGAAAAAGCATTAAAAGCCAGCGATTTGATTGTTTCCAATGCGTCCTGCACCACTAACTGTATTATTCCCGTGATCAAACTGTTGGATGATGCTTTTGGTATTGAGTCTGGTACTGTCACCACCATTCATTCTGCGATGCACGATCAGCAAGTGATAGACGCCTATCATACTGATCTGCGCCGAACCCGTGCGGCCAGCCAGTCTATTATTCCTGTGGATACTCGTCTGGCTGCGGGCATTTCGCGCATTTTCCCTAAATTCAGCGACTGCTTTGAAGCCATTGCAGTACGTGTTCCCACCATAAACGTCACGGCGATTGACCTGAGCGTCACCGTTCGTTCCGCGGTCACTGCCTGTGAGGTCAATGTGCTGCTGCTTGATGCCGCAGAGAAAGCATTTAATGGTATAGTTGACTATACGGAATTACCGTTAGTCTCCATAGATTTTAACCACGATCCGCACAGTGCCATTGTGGACGGCACTCAGACGCGGGTCAGCGGTCAGCACCTGATCAAAACGCTGGTCTGGTGCGACAATGAATGGGGCTTTGCTAACCGGATGCTGGATACCACGTTAGCCATGGCCGCCAGGGGCTTCAGCCAGAGCGCGGATTGCGCTTTTAAAATTTAGAGAATCAACGAGAGGACTCACCATGTCTGTAATTAAGATGACCGATCTGGATCTTGCTGGGAAACGTGTACTGATTCGCTCCGATTTGAACGTGCCGGTGAAAGAAGGGGTCGTTACGTCCGATGCGCGTATCCGTGCCTCACTGCCCACCATTGAAGCCGCGCTGAAACAGGGTGCGAAAGTGATGGTAACCTCTCACCTGGGGCGTCCGACCGAAGGTAAATATAACGAAGAGTTTTCCTTACTCCCTGTTGTTAACTATCTGAAAAGTAAATTTTCTTCTCCGGTTCGTCTGTCCAAAGATTATCTTGATGGTGTGGATGTTGCGGCTGGTGAGCTGGTGGTTCTTGAAAACGTTCGTTTTAATAAAGGCGAGAAGAAAGACGATGAAACGCTCGCAAAAAAATATGCTGCACTCTGTGATATTTATGTAATGGATGCCTTTGGTACCGCGCACCGCGCACAGGCGTCCACACACGGCGTCGGCAAATTTGCCTCTGTTGCCTGCGCTGGCCCGCTTTTGGCTGCCGAACTGGATGCGCTGGGCAAAGTGCTGAAAAGCCCTGCCCGCCCCATGGTGGCCGTTGTCGGTGGTTCGAAAGTTTCGACCAAGTTCGACGTGTTGAATTCACTGGTGAAAATCGCCGATACCGTCATTGTGGGTGGCGGCATTGCTAACACCTTTGTGGCCATTGACAACAATGTAGGTAAATCACTTTACGAACCTGATTTCGTCGAGTCGGCGAAAAAACTGCGTGATGAATTTAAAATTCCTGTGCCGACCGACTCTCGCGTAGGAACGGAATTCTCCGAAACTGCGCCAGCTACCGTTAAAAAAGTGTCTGAAGTCAGCGACAACGAAGAGATCATGGACTTTGGTGATGACACCGCTCATGCAATGGCTAAATTGCTGAAAGGAGCTAAAACTATTCTGTGGAACGGCCCGGTAGGCGTCTTTGAATTCCCTAATTTCCGTAAAGGAACCGAAATCGTGGCGAAAGCCATTGCAGAGAGTGACGCATTTTCTATCGCAGGCGGTGGCGATACGCTGGCGGCTATCGATCTGTTCGGTATTGAAGATAAGATTTCTTACATCTCTACCGGCGGCGGTGCTTTCCTTGAGTTTGTTGAAGGTAAAAAACTGCCCGCAGTTGCGATGCTCGAAGAGCGCGCTAAACAATAATTTTCTGGCGGAGAGTGCAGTTCCCGCCTTAAAAGTTTTCTTTAATGACCAAATCCATTACTACGACCGATGAAGCAGGACAAAAACATGTCTAAAATTTTTGATTTCGTAAAACCAGGCGTTGTCACCGGTGACGACGTGCAGAAAATTTTTAAAGTTGCAAAAGAAAATAAATTTGCGCTTCCCGCCGTTAACTGCGTGGGTACTGACTCTATTAATGCCGTTTTGGAAACTGCTGCGAAAGTTAAGGCACCGGTCATCATCCAGTTTTCTAACGGCGGTGCTGGATTTATTGCAGGTAAAGGCATCAAGTCTGACAGGCCCCAGGCTGCTGCAATTCTTGGTGCAATTTCTGGTGCTCATCACGTGCACCAGATGGCAGAGCACTACGGTGTGCCGGTCATTCTGCATACTGACCACTGTGCCAAAAAATTGCTGCCGTGGATCGATGGATTGCTGGATGCAGGTGAAGCGCACTTTGCGAAAACTGGCAAGCCACTTTTTTCTTCCCATATGATTGATTTGTCAGAAGAATCTTTGGAAGAAAACATTGAAATTAGCAGCAAGTATCTAGCCCGCATGGCTAAAATCGATATGACGCTGGAAATTGAACTGGGTTGCACTGGCGGTGAAGAAGATGGGGTTGATAACAGCCACATGGATGCTTCTGCCTTGTACACTCAGCCAGAAGATGTTGATTATGCTTATGAAAAGCTGAATGCGATCAGCCCACGTTTCACTATTGCGGCTTCGTTCGGTAACGTACACGGCGTTTACAAGCCGGGTAACGTGAAGCTGACGCCAACCATTTTGCGTGACTCTCAGGAGTATGTGAGCAAGAAACACAACCTGCCTCATAACTCACTGGATTTCGTTTTCCACGGCGGCTCCGGTTCGTCTGCTGCAGAAATCGAAGAATCCATCAGCTATGGTGTCATCAAGATGAATATCGATACCGATACCCAGTGGGCAACCTGGGACGGTATCCTGCAGTACTACAGAAAGAATGAAGGCTACCTGCAGGGCCAGTTAGGAAATCCTGAAGGTGCAGATAAGCCGAATAAAAAGTATTACGATCCACGCGTATGGCTGCGTTCCGCTCAGACTTCAATGATTACCCGTCTGGAGCAGGCATTTAAAGAACTGAACGCTGTCGACGTTCTGTAAGCTTTATTTGCACCATCTTCAAGGCTCCTTCGGGGCCTTTTTTTGTCCTGAAAGCATTATAAAAAGAGCGTGAATGCAGCGCTTACTTTTCAGGGTAGGTTAGCAGGAGGCACTTCATGCTATCTGCTTGCATCGCGTCGGTTTAACCAGCACACGGATTTTCATGGCTCTGTTAAGTAACAACTTATTAATTTCACAGGCCATTTGGCAGTACTCACTATTTTTGGTTACGATTAAGGTTTGGGATGTCAGCCAGGCTGGCAAAGAATAACTGGTCACGAACCATCGTTAATAACAGGATAATTAATATGGAAGATCTTAACGTAGTCGACAGCATTAACCACGCAGGAAGTTGGTTGGTGCGCAACCAGGCGCTGCTTCTGAGCTATGCCGTCAATATTGTGGCGGCCATCGCGATTCTCATTGTCGGGATGATTATGGCACGCCTGATTTCTAATACATTGAATAAATTGCTGGTTGCGCGGCACATCGATGCCACGGTGGTTGACTTTCTTTCTGCGCTCGTACGTTATGGACTGATTGCTTTTACCTTTATTGCTGCGCTTGGTCGGATTGGTGTTCAGACAGCGTCGGTTATCGCGGTACTGGGTGCGGCGGGTCTGGCTGTGGGTTTAGCGTTACAGGGGTCCCTTTCTAACCTGGCGGCAGGTGTGCTGCTGGTGATGTTCCGGCCTTTCCGCACAGGTGACTTTATTGACATTGGCGTGATGGGTACGGTGACGAGCGTGCAAATTTTCTCAACTACCCTGAAGTCATCCGATGGTAAGATCGTTGTGGTTCCAAACGGAAAAATAATTGCCGGGAATATTGTCAACTATTCACGTGAACCCGTGCGGCGTAACGAATTTATTATCGGTGTGTCTTACGATGCCGATGTGGATAACGTCATCAAATTATTTCAGGAGGTGGTTGATGCGGAACCACGCGTACTGCAAGACAGGGGGGTACAGATCGGTTTGAACGAATTAGCTGCGTCTTCAATGAATTTTGTCGTGCGTTGTTGGAGTAATGCTGGTGACTTACAAAATGTTTACTGGGACCTGATGAAAAATTTCAAACGTGCGCTGGATGCGAACGATATCGGTATACCTTATCCACAAATGGATGTTCATCTGCATCAGGATAAATCGTCGACGTCGGCTGAGAAGAATCGGCCCATATCGCTCAGTTAAATTGCACGGTAACTAAATTAATCACTTAAAGGTGGCCGTTGGCCCCCTTTTTTTATCCCTGCATGAACACCACCTCCTGTGGAGGTGGTCAGCAATAAGCTGGCTCTGCCAGTCATGCTACTCATGGGAAAATCCGAATCTGTTATCCCCATAACTGCCAGGGATTTAACCATGAGCAGATTCCAGAAAGCATCTCATTTGCTCTGGTGTTGTCAATATCATATCGTATGGACACCCAGGTACCGGTTTCGCATCCTCAGGAACAATGTTGGTAAAGAGGTCTGTAAGCCGATAAGGATCTCAGGTGAGCAGCCCGGGATAGAAGTAGTGGAGCTGAATGTCCAGAAAGACCATGTCCGTTTGCGGGTAAAAGTGCCTCCACGGCTTTCGATTTCCCATGTAACAGGCGACTTAAAGGGTAAAACAGCCCTTCGATTGTTCAGTAAATTTCCCTGCCTGCGTAAGAACAAGCAGTGGGGAATGATTTTTGGGCAAGAGGTTATTGTGTCGATACCGTAGGTACAAACGAAGAAATGATAAGAAAGTACGTGAAGTATCAGGAAAAACATGAAGTTGAAGATAGCCAGCTTCCACTGAAATAAGTGTGAAGGGAAGGCTCTCTGAGTCTGGACTTAGTGCGCCCCTGTGGGGCGAAATCAATGGCACCTGCTATGCAGGTGGTTTTTTACGCTTTTGTATTGGTTTTTTTGACGCGTATTAATTATTTTTAATTTTAACTAATAATATGGTTTCTCTACACTCAGCACACATTATTAAGCAAAGGAATATCGGAATGTGGGCTGTGTATTTGCAGGGAATGATATTAAGTGCCGCGCTAATCTTGCCACTGGGGCCGCAGAATGTATTTGTAATGAATCAGGGCATACGACGAGAACATCACCTGATGACAGCCAGCCTGTGCGGGCTGAGTGACATTATATTGATGTGTTGCGGAATCTTTGGCGGGGGTCCCTTGTTAATAAAATCCACTCTCGTACTGAAGTTGGTCACGCTGATGGGCATCCTTTTTCTGTTCTGGTATGGCTGGCAGAATTTCCGTGCTGCGTTGAACGGCGGAGATAAATTTACCCCAATTCAGCTCACGCGGAACGGTCGCGTGCAGATTATTGCCGCTCTGATGGCCGTAACCTGGCTCAATCCACATGTCTGGCTCAATCCACATGTCTGGATCGATACTTTCGTGGTGCTGGGCAGTGCAGGTGGACAGCTGCCTGAAACGATGCGGACCTGGTTTGCATTTGGTGCAGCCAGCGCTTCGCTGCTGTGTTTTTTTAGCCTTGCACTGCTGGCTACCCGGCTTTCCTCTTGGATAAAGGCGGCGCGTGTTCAGTGTGCCATTCATTTTCTTGTCGCCGCCATGATGTGGTGGATTGCTGCAAAACTGGCGCTGGGTTATTTATAAAGGGTGTTCGGGGTCCGAATATAGCGTGATTATTGCCTTAAAATGCGCTTGTGATACTCATCGTAATGGGATTAAACCGTTTTTTAAATTCGTCCGTCTTCCCCGGCAAATCTGGTCTGCCGCAGCGGCATTCAAAAGTTGGCAATTTTATGTCATTGCTGCCGCTTACACCTCTTTTCTGCTTTGTGACATCACGGTCAATAGTTTTGCCGTTGCTCAAATCCACGAGCAGGGTTATTCAACTACGCTTGCTGGCAGTCTGCTAAGTATTCAGGCTCTGATTAATGCATTTTCATGCGTTGTGGGCGGTATTTTGGGGGAGTTTATTCACTTGAAAAAACGCCTGATCATTAGTCTATCCTTAATTATTGTGGGCATGATTGCGATAAGTCAGGCTAATTCGGTATTGATATTGTTTTTATTTACACTGGGTATTGGTGCAGGTAGTGGCATGATATTTCTGGCAAGTGGCGTGCTGCTGACGGATTATTTTGGCCGACAGCCTTATCTGGAGTTGTTCTCCGTAATGAACCTTATTTCCACCGTTGCCTGTTTTGGGCCGTTGCTGGCTGGAATAATCAAAGATATTAGCGGTAGTTTTACCACTGCTTTTATGCTTGTGTTCCATTAGTCATTCTTCTGCTGGCCATTGTGATGAAAAGACCTCAGCAGATGAACAGCCCGCATACAAGGGTAATATCTGAATAAGCATCCTTGCCGTTAAAAGATCGCCAGCACCTGAGAGAACAGAACATGTCTGGATGGATGTGAAATATTGAGTTCGGCTCATTTTTACCTGTTGCCAGTGGTTTTGGTGCTATTTAAAGAATACTCCGACAGTGCCCAGTGCCGGTCGGTGGCAGGAGTATCTTGATAAGGAACTAACAGCAGCAATCACGGTCGTATCGTGGCGCTTATCAGCGTTCAATCCTGTGTCTGCTTCGCTTAGGTGTAACTCTTTGCCTGTACAGGGCAACACAGACTCATCTTCTAATACCAATAACGCTCCATGGAGGCACATCGTGAAACTGATCAATCTGGCGTTGATTGTTGCAATTGGATTCGCCACCTTGCCTGCCGCTACCCTGGCGGATGAACTGCCAAATGGCCCACACGTTGTAACTTCTGGCCAGGCCAGTGTCGAAGCAACGCCGGATATTGCCACATTGACGATTGAAGTGAATGTTTCAGCAGGTGAGGCCGTTGAAGCTAAGAAACAGGCTGACGCCCGTGTTGCTCAATATTTTGATTTTCTCTCAAAAAACGGCATTGAGAAAAAGGACATCGCAGCTGCCAATCTGCGAACGCAGCCAGAATACGATTATCTGAAAGATGGTAAGGCGCAACTCAAAAGCTATCGTGCCATACGCCAGGTACAGATTACTTTGCGACAGCTCGATAAGCTGAATGGATTGCTCGATGGTGCACTGAAGTCGGGGTTGAATGAAATTCGCTCGGTTGAACTGGCCGTGGCCGAGCCAGAAAATTACCGTAATCAGGCTCGCCAGGCAGCGATCAATAATGCTATTCAGCAAGCAGCAGAGCTGGCAAAAGGTTTCAATGCGAAACTGGGATCGGTGTGGAGTATTCGCTATCGCGTTGCAAACTATCAGCCAATGCCGATTACCCGCATGTATAAAACAGCAGACGCCGCGCCCATGATGTCTGCCGCGCAGACTTATGAGCAGCGGAGTATTCATTTTGATGATCGGGTTGATGTTGTCTTTGAACTGCAGCGCAATCAGTAAGCGTGCTCACAGAGCCTGACGTAGTACCCGGTGGCCGTAGGCAATCAGTGCATCGGTCACCTTACGCATCAGGCGGCTTTCAGGTGTAAAGCGGTGCCAGTAAAGCATCCTGCGCTGAAAAAGTCCCGGGGTCAGGTCGATCAGTTCGCCTTCAGCCAGTTCACGTTCAATTTGCAGGTGGGGGATCATACAGCAGGTTGTTCCCTGCCGGGCCAGTTGTACAAAGGCTTCTGAAGAGTTGACGATATGGCAGGGTACGCTACCGGGAGATAAGTCGAAATTTTGCTGTAAAAAAGCCTGGTGCATATCATCGAGATGGTCAAAAGCCACCGCCGGTGCTTTCAGCAACGCTGAACGCGTTACGCCGTTTTGGAAATAGCGAGCGGCAAACTCTTTAGAACCGACAAACAGATAATCCAGTGCACCCAACTGGTCAACCAGACAACTGGGCAAAGGTTGCGGCTGGATACTGACGGCTCCCACCACTTCACCTCGTCTCAGCCTTTCCTGAGTACGGCTTTCGTCTTCAACCTGTAAGTTCAGACGTACTGGCGAGTCACTCAGTACCGTTTTTAGTGCAGGAAGTAACCATGTCGCCAGACTGTCGGCATTCACCGCGATAGAAAGCAGCAGCGGAGTAGTCCCGCCATTTTCATCGCCCAGCCATTCCTCTTCAAGCAGTTCAACCTGGTGCAGTAAGGCCAGCAGCTTTTGCCCCTGTTCTGTCGGGCGTGGTGGAACGGTACGCACCAGCAAGGGCTGACCGAACATATTCTCCAGCTGCTTGATACGCTGAGAAACGGCTGACTGGGTAATACAGAGTTTTTGTGCTGCACGTTCAAAACCACGCTCACGTACCACTGCATCCAGCGCCTGAAGCGTTCGATAATCCGGGCGTTTCATTGATTCATTCAACTCTCATTCAGGTGTGGAAAGAGCACTATGCCATAAATTTGTCATGTTGCGCTGTAGAACATGAACATTATCAATGTGCAGCGTTGTGGGCTGGTCAGCAAAGTGTCAAGAAATGCTGCATAGCAGAGACCGGGTTGTTTTATACTGTCGCCTTACTCTAAGCGCAAGGATTGTAAAATTATCATGACGCAGGATGAACTAAAAAAGGCGGTCGGCTGGTCGGCACTGGACTACGTTAAACCTGGCACGGTGGTCGGGGTGGGAACAGGTTCTACGGCGGCGCACTTTATTGATGCGCTGGGTTCCGTTAAACACCAGATTGACGGTGCTGTTTCAAGCTCAGAAGCCTCTACGCTCAAGTTAAAGAGCCTCGGTATCGCCGTTTTTGATTTTAATGAGGTTGATTCACTGTCGGTTTATGTGGATGGCGCCGACGAAATCAACGGTCAGATGCAAATGATCAAAGGTGGAGGGGCTGCACTCACACGCGAAAAAATTATTGCCGCAGTAGCGGATAAATTCATTTGTATTGCAGACCAGTCAAAGCAGGTTGATGTACTGGGAAAATTTCCACTGCCAGTTGAAGTGATCCCGATGGCCCGCAGTTATATTGCGCGCGAGCTGGTAAAACTGGGTGGACTGCCCGAATATCGCCAACATGTTGTGACCGACAACGGGAATATCATCCTTGACGTTCATAATCTGCACATTCTCAATGCGATTGAACTGGAAACCGCAATCAATGCGTTGCCCGGTGTCGTGACGGTCGGTTTATTTGCAGCGCGGCCCGCAGATGTTGCACTCATCGGCACAGCTAATGGCGTAAAAACGATTGTAAAATGATCGTGTAGTGGTGGTTGCTCCAGGTGATTTTGGTAAAAAAACATCTTTTATTTTTTTTATCAAAATTTAGTGATTTATGTCCAAAAATTGAGTCTTGCAGGGGAATGGTGCTAACAAGGGCATCACGCCCCTGATTATTTGTTGATTTGTGTCGCTCTGCGCGAGGCATCTGCTGGCGGGTGAGTAATCGTTTTTATTGCCGTGTGCGCAGATTTTGATATTTTGGCATAAGGCTTAATGCTATCAGCCACATTTGAAGTTTGCTAAATAGGATCGGGAAATGGCAAAAGTATCACTGGAGAAAGACAGAATTAAATTCCTGCTGGTGGAAGGCGTGCATCAGAGTGCTGTAGATATACTGCGTTCATCCGGTTACACCAACATTGAATTTCATAAGGGTGCGCTGGATAGCGAACAATTAAAAGAATCGATCCGCGACGCTCACTTTATCGGTATTCGTTCACGAACCCACCTCACCGAAGAGATTTTTGCCGCAGCGGAAAAACTGGTTGCGGTGGGCTGTTTTTGCATTGGAACCAATCAGGTCGATCTTATTGCGGCTGAAAAACGTGGTGTTCCGGTCTTCAATGCTCCTTTCTCCAATACGCGATCCGTAGCTGAACTGGTCATTGGTGAGCTGTTATTGATGCTACGTGGGGTACCGGCAGCTAACGCTAAGGCACACCGTGGTGTCTGGCATAAACTGGCTGTTGGCTCTTATGAAGCGCGAGGTAAGAAGCTCGGCATTATTGGTTACGGGCATATCGGCATGCAGTTGGGTGTGCTGGCAGAGAGCCTGGGCATGCATGTTTTCTTCTATGATATCGAAAACAAATTGCCGTTGGGTAATGCGACGCAAATTACACAACTCTCCGCGCTGTTGAACATGAGCGATGTTGTCAGCCTGCACGTACCGGAAACTCAGTCGACGCAAAATATGATTGGCCCGCAGGAGCTGGCAATGATGAAGCCAGGCGCATTGTTGATCAATGCTTCTCGTGGCACGGTGGTTGATATTCCTGCACTGTGTAAAGTCCTGGCAGATAAACATCTTGCCGGGGCGGCAATTGATGTCTTCCCACAAGAACCAGCGACCAATAGCGATCCCTTTATTTCTCCGCTTTGTGAGTTCGATAACGTGATCCTGACGCCGCATATTGGTGGCTCAACCCAGGAAGCGCAAGAGAATATCGGCATTGAAGTGGCTGGCAAGCTGGCGAAATATTCCGATAACGGCTCGACGCTGTCAGCCGTTAATTTCCCGGAGGTTTCCCTGCCAATGCATGGCGAACAGAGTCGTCTGCTGCATATTCACGAGAATCGCCCGGGTATTCTGACGGCAATTAACACTATTTTTGCTGAACAGGAAATTAATATTGCCGCGCAATATCTGCAAACGTCGCCATCAATGGGCTATGTGGTCATCGATATCGACGCGTCTCAGGATATTGCCAACACAGCATTACAGCTGATGAAAGCGATCCCAGGTACCATCCGGGCACGATTACTGTTCTGAGCAATATGGCGCAAGCATATCAAAGGGCATACTGTGGTATGCCCTTTTTTGCAGAATAAAAAATAATATATGCGTCTGATCAGGAGTCGATCAGCCGGGGGAGCGGGTTTATGTAAGGGGTAACGGCTGGTTTGGCAGCCCGTTGAGTGCCATTGTGAGAAATCACACTTGCATCGATCACGACGACTCAGGCTTATTTGCTGTTGGTTTCACCACAGCCAGACCTTTGAGGGCGTGATGATGGCCGGCAAAGGGATATCCCAGCTTGCTATTGGCAGAGACGCAACCTGCTGACAATCATGGGCCAGGCCAACTGGCAGAAACCCATGCTGCCGCCAGTTCTGCAACGTTCTGTCGTAAAATCCACCACCCATACCCAGCCGTTGTCCCTGCGCGTCAAATGCCACCAGAGGCACGATAAGCACATCCAACTCACTGAGAGTAACCATATAACGAATATCCAGCGGGGGCTCGGGGATGCGCAGGCGGTTCATCGTTAGCGGTGTGAAGGATTGATAGCGAAGAAAGAGCAGCTGTCCTTTTGCAAAAGGGTGAAGCACCGGAAGGTAAACTTCTTTTCGCTGTTGCCACAGTTGTGAAATGAGCGGAGTGGTATCCAGCTCGCCATCGAAAGAAAGAAACAGCGCAATTCTTTTGGCCTCAAAAACAGACGCAAAACCCAGCGCCTGCTGTGTGGCCCGCTGTGCAGCCTGTTGCTGTTGCGTTGATGTGAGTGCCTGACGTTGTTGACGAATGTAGCGACGGATATCCTGACGGTCAGATAAGACGGGAGGCATTAGATTCACCGTGCTGGGGAAGGCTGTGAAAGAAGATGCTGCCTGAATGTTACAAACATAAGGCCAAAATGAGAATCTCCGAGATGCCGCCGCAGGCTGTAACCCTTGAACCCTTGGTTCAAGGTGAGTATGCCGTCGCAACCATCAGGCTTCCCGGACGGGCCGGGCATGCACACAGGTCACAGAGTGACACACTCTGTTGGTATGAAATATCGGCTCAGGGGGCTGACCCGCTTGCAAACATCTCAGAGAAAATTTACATCGTCGTTACTTTATCATAATAAACACAGATGTGTTATTCAAATCGCGGTCCGTCACGTTCTGTAATGCGACCCTGTTCAAGCAAGGCTTGTTCAATGGTCTGTTGCAACATACGGATACGCTGTTCCATGTTACTGGCATAATCGCGGGTTTTTGTTTTTTCCTGCGCCAGCTCATGGCAAATATTCAGAGCAGCGATAAAAACCAGCTGCTCGGTATTGGTGACTCTGGTGCGAACTTTTAAATCTTGCAACCGCTTATTAAGGTCCTCGGCAGCCATGTTCAGCGCATCTTGCTGTTCAGGCGGGCAATTTACCCTTAAGGAACGGCCAAAAATTTGAATATCTACGGGCTGAACAGACATGAAACCATCCTGACTGATTATTTCGCCGTTAATCTCTCTTGCCACTCAATGGGTTGGGAGGAGCAAAACTATAACTACCCCATTGAGAAGAAACAACCCCTTTATGGAATCGTTGCTGCACCTGGTGGTAGCATAACAGGAACTCCACCAGCCAACGACGACCAAACGTATGTCACTATCAAACACTATGTCGGGCTATAATGCACTGGCTTCAGCACTAACGCAGCAGGGTGTGGCAATGACGCCAGCGGAAATGCATGGGCTTATTAGCGGGCTTTTATGCGGCGGCAACAGGGACAGTAGCTGGCAAATGTTGGTTTACGATCTGACTAACGAAGGAATGGCTTTCTCGCAGGCGCTTATTCAATCTTTGCAGCAGCTGCATCAGGCCATTGGGGACAGCTTAGAAGACGAAGGATTTCTGTTTCAGCTCTATTTGCCTGAGGATGACGATATCAGCGTATTTGACCGTGCTGATGCCCTTGCAGGCTGGGTTAATCATTTTTTATTGGGGCTTGGCGTATCGCAACCTAAACTGGGTCAGATAAAAGGTGAAACGGGCGAGGCCATTGACGACCTGCGAACGATTGCACAGCTTGGTTATGATGAAAATGAAGATCAGGATGAGCTTGAGCAGTCGCTGGAAGAAGTCGTTGAATATGTGCGGGTTGCCGCGCTGCTTTGCCACGATACCTTTACCCGAACCCTCTCAGCGCAAGCGGGAGTGAAAAAAAACACCCTGCATTAAGCGGTGGCTGTTCGCACTCAGGAGAAATTGATGACACAACAAGAGATTGTGCGCCGCCGTAAGGCGCTTCTGGCGAAAATGACACCGGCCAGCGCAGCGGTGATTTTTGCCGCGCCGGAAGCGACGCGAAGCAATGACAGTGAATACCCTTATCGTCAGAACAGCGATTTTTGGTATTTCACTGGCTTTAACGAGCCTGAAGCGGTGCTGGTGTTGATCAAAAGCAGTAAAAATCACCATCATAGTGTGCTGTTTAACCGGGTTCGCGACTTGACCGCAGAAATCTGGTTTGGTCGTCGGCTGGGGCAGGAAGCCGCGCTGGAGAAGCTGTCGGTCGATCGTGCGCTTCCCTTCGATGATATCAGTGAACAGCTGCCTCAACTTCTCAATGGGCTGGATGTAATTTATCATGCGCAGGGGCTTTATTCCCAGGCGGACAGTCTGGTATTTAGCGCACTGGATACGCTGCGCAAGGGCGCGCGTCAGAATCTCACTGCACCAGCCACGCTCACCGACTGGCGTCCGTGGGTGTATGAAATGCGCCTGTTTAAATCTCCTGAAGAACAGGCCCTTCTTCGGGAAGCTGGGCGTATCAGCGCACTGGCACACACTCGCGCCATGAAAGCGTGCCGTCCGGGTATGTACGAATATCAGCTCGAAGGTGAAATTCATTACGAATTTAACCAGCACGGCGCCCGATTTGCTTCCTATAACACTATCGTTGGTTCGGGTGAAAACGGTTGTATCCTGCATTACACCGAAAATGAATGTCGGCTGCGGGATGGCGATCTGGTGCTGGTTGATGCAGGCTGTGAATTTCACGGTTATGCAGGGGATATCACCCGAACTTTTCCGGTTAACGGAAAGTTTACCGCACCACAGCGGGCTGTCTATGACATCGTGCTGTCATCGTTAAATACGGCTTTAGATCTCTTTGGTCCGGGCATCAGCATCAGGGAGGTGAACGATTCGGTCGTGCGGATCATGGTTACCGGGCTGGTCAAACTTGGCGTGATGAAAGGGGATGTGGACACCCTGATTGCCGAACAGGCACACCGTCAGTTTTATATGCACGGCCTGAGCCACTGGCTAGGTCTGGACGTTCACGATGTTGGGTTCTATGGCAACGAGCGCGACCGCATTCTTGAACCTGGTATGGTGATAACGGTCGAGCCTGGGCTGTATATCGCCCCGGATGCCGATGTGCCGTTGGAATATCGCGGAATTGGTATTCGCGTGGAGGATGACATCATCATCACTGCTGAGGGTAATGAGAACCTTACCGCCAGCGTGGTTAAAGATGCTGATGCAATTGAAGCACTGATGGAGACAGCGAGAAAGCAATGAGCATCGTTATCGCAGGCGGGGGAATGGCAGGTGCCACGCTGGCACTGGTGATTTCTCATCTCACTCAGGGAAAGGTAAAGGTGACGGTGGTGGAAGCCAGCGAGCCGGATAACCGCACTCATCCGGGGTATGATGGCCGCGCCATAGCGCTGGCCGATGGAACCTGTAAACGGCTGGAAGCCATTAACCTGTGGTCAGTGTTAAAAGCGCATACCACGCCCATCTCCGATATTCATGTCAGCGACAGAGGCCATGGCAGCTTTGTCTCAATCAGTGCGCAGGATTACGGCCTTGAGGCATTAGGGAATGTTATTGAACTCCATGATGCCGGTGCCATATTGTTTACGCTTTTGAAAAAGACGCCGTGCGTACGTCTGTGCAGTCCTGCGACCGTGTCGACAGTGGTGCGCAATCAGCAACAGGTCACCGTTACCTTGAGCACAGGGGAAGCGATTCACGCGCAGCTGCTGGTGGCGGCGGATGGTTCACAATCCTCTGTAGCGGCATCCTGCGGCGTCCAGTGGCAAACAGAGGATTACCAACAGGTTGCGATGATCGCCAATGTATCCACCAGCGAGCCCCATCAGGGCAGGGCATTTGAACGTTTTACGCCCTATGGTCCGCTGGCGCTGTTGCCGATGTCCGGCGGTCGTAGTTCTCTGGTATGGTGTCATTCGCTGGCTGCCCGGCAGCAGATTGGCAGCTGGGGCGAGCTGCGTTTTCGGGACGAATTGCAGAAAGCGTTTGGCTGGCGGCTGGGGCGCATTACGCAAATCGGTCAGTGTCACAGTTATCCATTGCGCCTGCAGGTGGCCTCACAGCGTGTTTCTCACCGTCTGGCGCTGGTGGGCAATGCCGCGCAAACGCTGCACCCTATCGCGGGTCAGGGGTTTAACCTGGGGCTGCGTGATGTCATGTCTCTTGCGGAAACCATTGCTGCTGCATCCCGTGATGGGCAGGACATTGGCAGCTATGACATTCTTCATCATTACCAACAGCGGCGGCAAGGGGATACTGCCACAACGATTTGCTTAACTGACACACTGGTCAGATTTTTCGCCAACCCTTATGCACCATTGGTCATTGGGCGAAATCTGGGTTTGATGGCGATGGATGCTCTGCCGCCGATGCGTGACTGGCTTGCCAGGCGCATGTTGGGCTGGGTTGCGCGTTGAGGAGAAATCTGTGATGCAAACATATGATGTGATTGTGGCAGGGGGCGGGATGGTCGGTCTGGCCGTTGCCTGTGGACTGCAGGGAAGCGGCATGAAAGTGGCGGTGCTGGAGCGCGAAATGCCGCTCTCCCTGGGGCATAATGATGCGCCTGCGTTGCGGGTATCAGCAATTAATACGGCCAGTGAGCGTCTGTTGCAGCATCTGGGCGTGTGGGATCGCATTCTTGCTGGCCGCAGCAGTGCCTATCACAGGATGGAAGTGTGGGATCGTGACAGCTTTGGTCACATTACCTTTGACACAGGGCAGCAGGGGCTCAGTCATCTTGGGCATATTATTGAAAATTCGGTGATTAAGCAGGCTCTGTGGGATAAAGCCTGCGAGCACAATCACATTACCCTGATAGTGCCAGCGCAACTTCAGCAGATAGCCTTTGGTGAAAACGAAGCTTTCGTTACCCTGAGTGACGGAAACATGCTCAGTGCCCGGCTGTTAGTCGCCGCCGATGGGGCCGACTCCTGGCTGCGTAATAAAGCAGATATTCCGCTGATGTTCCATGATTATGAGCACCATGCGTTGGTGGCAACTATCCGTACGCAACAGCCCCATGGCGCGGTTGCACGGCAGGTTTTTCATGGCGAAGGCATTCTGGCCTTCCTGCCATTGAGCGATCCTTCCCTTTGTTCAATCGTCTGGTCCCTGCCACCACAGGAAGCTTCCCGGCTGCAATCCATGCCGGAAGAGGTATTTAATCAGCAGCTTTCGGTGACTTTTGATATGCGACTGGGCTTATGTTCGCTGGAAAGCGAACGCAAAACCTTCCCGCTGATGGCCCGCTTTGCCCGCAACTTCGCCGCTCATCGCCTGGCGCTGGTAGGGGATGCTGCTCACACCATTCATCCGCTGGCCGGACAGGGGGTAAATCTCGGTTTTATGGATGCAGCGGCGCTGGTCAGTGAGCTAAAACGCCTGTACCAGCAGGGTAAGGATATTGGTCAGCATCTTTATCTGCGCCGTTATGAACGCAGTCGCAAACACAGTGCCGCGATGATGCTGGGCAGTATGCAGGGCTTCCGCGAGCTGTTTAGCGGTAATCATCCGGCAAAAAAACTACTGCGCGGCGCGGGGTTAAGCCTGGCTGATAAACTGCCTGGATTAAAACCTCGTTTGTTAAAACAGGCAATGGGGCTGGGCGATCTACCCGACTGGCTGCGCTAATTTTGCCGTAAGTATTATTCTGGCGACTGTAACCCTGCCGCCAGGTCCTTGATTCTGATCTGTTGCAGTTCAGGCAAAGGTGTGCTCTTTATTGCAACTTTTATATCAGCCAGATGTGTGGCAAAATTTTGTTGAAATTGCCTGAGTTTCTGTGGTTCAGGATAGTGGACTTTCACGCCCGTACTCTTTTTTTCCCGCGAACTGGGATTAATGCGAATCAACACATCGGCAGGCAGATTCACCCCTTTTGCCTGACAGGTAAGGCAAAGTGTCGCCAGATCCTGTAAATCGTTAAGCTCAATTTCTTTTCACCGCCCCCCTTTTGCGGAGCCTGTCAGAGGATGGTTTTGACTTTGGTAATGGTAGTTGCTGGCCACTTTGCCCAATGAGCCGCTGATCGAGTGGGTTTTTAGAGCGGCGACTTTACTAAAACCCAGCACCACAGGAACAATTTTACCGTTATTGACCATCCCCAGGAGCGGTGCTTTGCCGCCTTCCATCTGCTGCTGCAGCGTGGTGGTGGCACTGGCGAGCAGAGATTCAAGCATCTTACCCTTGAAAATAGTTTGCTGGTCGTCGGGCAAACTGAGAATAATTTAACGCGGAAACTTCAGCGTTGCTCCGCAGTGCTCCAGGGAGGCATTCAGAAATTTCCTGGGATTAATGTTGCAGGTTTTAGTGAGCATATTTTGCAACCATTGCACGATCGTACTTTGTGTATGTTCCTCGTTGGTTGCCTCAAATTTAAAGGGATATTCTGAAAGATCGAGGGCTTTTCCCGCTGCTAGATGCAGATTAATCCCCTGACACATCCGATGCTGAAACGCTCTTGCTGCTGGGTTGGTGCTATGCATACCTTTACCCTGGGCATAAAGTCGCGTTTTACTTCTCAGATTTTCACGGGTAACCAGGTCTGTCGACTTTTCGGCTGTACGATCTGAAAAGAAAACTTTTCCTTCAAGTGACTCTGAGCCGCCTTTTGCATCATTGACGTCGCCCCGTTAGCTCTCCTGACGCAAGGATTTCAAATCCCCATTGTGTACCGTGTTTGATATAACCTTTTGGTGCCGTCGGGCTCATGGACGAAAGCAACGCGCCGTGCTATTTGTTCCAGACTAAATAAACGGGAGAAAGACGAGCATCATCAAGTTAATTGGATTTGAACCTTTCCCGGCGTAATTGCATAATTTTTCCGGGTCCTGCTGTTCAACTGCTTCGTGAAGTAATAAACGATTGAATGACGATCCTGCTTTAACATCCATAATTACATCCTGAACCCGTTGTATTTCCAGTAAGTGTTAAATTGCGTAGGCTGGTTTCGGCGTTGACGATGTTTTCATTTGAAAAATACTAATTTTACTTGTTTTTCGGATTACTTTTTTTATTGAACATATGCTGTTTTATACCCGGATGATTTCCTTTTAATCCTGAATGTCGTGATATATTACTGTATTTATCTTAATTTTCATTATTTTTCACTTGTTTTTGAAAAATACTTGGTTAAAAATATTGTGTGAGTTTTTGCGGCCTGAATAATGTCATAAGAATTCAACCTCGTTCAGCTTATGGTTAATCGTCGTGTTCGGTGATAAGTTCAGTCTGAGGATAACGTTTGCGCTCAACATTTCGGGTGGGCGCACGCAACCAGTACAGGACAGGATATGACTCAGCAGACGCCTTTATTCCAACAGCACCAGGCCAACGGTGCGCGTATGGTGGACTTTCATGGCTGGATGATGCCACTTCATTATGGCTCCCAGCTCGACGAACACCATGCGGTGCGCACTGATGCCGGTATGTTTGACGTGTCGCACATGACCATTATCGACCTGCATGGCTCCCTCACCCGTGATTTTCTGCGTTATCTTCTTGCCAACGATGTAGCTAAATTAACCCAGCCGGGAAAAGCACTTTACAGCGGTATGCTCAATGCGTCTGGTGGCGTCATTGACGACTTAATCGTTTACTTTATGAGCGATACATTTTTTCGTCTGGTGGTTAACTCTGCAACCCGGGAGAAAGACCTGGCGTGGATCCGTCAGCACGTCGAACCTTATGGCGTACAAATCACCGAACGCGACGATCTCGCGCTCATTGCTGTGCAGGGACCACAGGCTCAGGCAAAAGCACAAAGCCTGTTTGATCGTGCTCAGGCCGATGCCGTCTGTGGAATGAAACCGTTCTTTGGTGTGCAGTCAGGTGAGCTGTTTATTGCCACTACCGGCTATACCGGTGAAGCAGGTTATGAAATTGCCCTCCCTAATGAGCAGGCGGTAGATTTCTGGAAAAAACTGCTTGCCGCAGGCGTCAGGCCTGCCGGACTGGGTGCCCGCGACACCCTGCGCCTTGAGGCCGGTATGAATTTGTACGGTCAGGAAATGGATGAAGGGGTTTCTCCGCTGGCGGCTAATATGGGTTGGACCGTGGCATGGCAGCCTGTCGAACGTTATTTCATTGGCCGCGCAGCACTGGAAGCCCGGCGACAGGAAGGGAACGAACAGCTGGTTGGTCTGGTGATGACCGAGAAAGGCGTCCTGCGTAACGATCTGCCGGTGCGCTTTATGGATGCCAACGGCAATCTGCACGAAGGGAAAATCACCAGCGGATCCTTTTCTCCCACCCTCGGCTACAGTATTGCGCTGGCCCGTGTCCCGGCGGGCATTGGCAAAACGGCGATGGTGCAGATACGTAACCGCGACATGCCCGTCACCGTGACAAAACCGATTTTTGTTCGCGCCGGAAAGCCGGTCGCGTAATAAACCGGGACCGTGAGCAGATGCCGGCGGTTCACTTTGGCAAGCCTTTTAAACATGTTTTCAGGAGAGCGGGCGATGAGCAATGTACCTAACGAATTGAAATACCGTGACAGCCACGAGTGGGTGCGTCAGGAGGCTGACGGCACCTGGACGGTGGGGATCACCGAGCACGCACAGGAGCTGCTGGGCGATATGGTGTTTGTCGATTTGCCCGATGTGGGTAACACCTACCACCAGGGCAATGATTGTGCCGTGGCAGAATCGGTAAAAGCAGCGTCGGATATCTATGCACCCATCAGCGGTGAAGTGATTGCAGTAAATGAGGCGCTGGATGTTGAACCTGAACTGGTTAACAGTGCCCCCTATGCTGAAGGCTGGCTGTTTCGCCTTAAAGCCAGTGATGAATCTGAACTGAACTCACTGCTGGATGCCGACGCGTATAAAGCCAGTATTGATGAATAACCCGTAATCAGGATTTGTAGCCAATGACTCAGACTCTTCGCCAGCTTGAACATATCGGTGCCTTTATTGAACGTCATATTGGTCCCTCCCCGGCGCAGCAGGATGCCATGCTGAGTGCCATCGGTGCCCGATCCCTCAGCGATTTGATCGCCTCTATTGTGCCAGCAGATATTCAACTGCCGGGGCCACCCGCCATCGGCGATGCTCTGACTGAGCATCAGGCGCTGACAGAGCTGAAAGCGATTGCCAGTCAGAATCAGCGCTACAAATCCTACATCGGCATGGGCTATACCCCGGTGCTGACACCACCGGTTATCCTGCGCAACATGCTGGAAAATCCGGGCTGGTACACTGCCTATACGCCTTACCAGCCTGAAATTTCTCAGGGCCGTCTTGAAGCGCTGCTGAACTTTCAGCAGATAACGCTGGATCTGACCGGTCTGGATATGGCGTCCGCGTCCTTGCTTGATGAAGCCACGGCGGCGGCTGAAGCGATGGCGATGGCTAAACGCGTCAGCAAGCTAAAAAATGCCCATCGTTTCTTTGTGGCGGATGATATCCATCCTCAAACGCTGGACGTGGTGCGAACCCGCGCGGAACCCTTTGGTTTTGAAGTGATTACCGACAAAGCCGAGAAGGTGCTGGATTACCAGGATGTTTTCGGCGTGCTGTTGCAACAGGTCGGCACCGGTGGGGAAGTCCACCATTATGCCAGCCTGATTGCCACGCTGAAAGCGCGCAAGGTGATTGTTGCGGTAGCAGCTGATTTTATGTCACTGGTTCTGCTTGAAGCGCCTGGAAAGCAGGGGGCGGATATCGTCTTTGGATCTGCACAACGTTTTGGTGTGCCGATGGGCTATGGTGGGCCTCATGCTGCTTTCTTTGCTGCCCGCGATGAGCATAAGCGTTCCATGCCAGGCCGTATCATTGGTGTTTCCCGCGATTCCGCAGGTAATACCGCACTGCGTATGGCAATGCAGACGCGAGAGCAGCATATCCGTCGTGAGAAGGCCAACTCCAATATCTGTACTTCTCAGGTGCTGCTGGCCAATATTGCCAGCCTGTATGCCGTGCTCCACGGTCCGGCGGGGCTGAAGCGAATTGCCAGCCGCATCCACCGTCTGACTGATATTCTGGCAGCGGGTTTGCAAAAAGGTGGACTGACACTGCGTCATCAAAGCTGGTTCGATACCCTCACGGTTAACGTGACGGATAAGGCAGCTGTTCTGGATCGTGCCTTAAGCTTCGGTGTTAACCTGCGAACCGATATCTATCACGCTGTCGGCATCACCCTCGATGAAACCACGCAGCGTGAAGATATTGCGGTACTTTTCTCTATTTTGTTGGGAGACAATCACGGTCTGGATATTGACCAGCTGGATGCAGATGCTGTCGAAAACAGTGATTCTGTCCCGGCCGGAATGCTGCGCGAGGACGCGATCCTGACGCACCCCGTGTTCAACCGTCATCACAGCGAGACAGAGATGATGCGTTACATGCACGGTCTGGAGCGCAAAGACCTGGCGCTGAATCAGGCGATGATCCCGCTCGGCTCGTGCACTATGAAGCTGAACGCAGCAGCGGAAATGATCCCCATTACGTGGCCGGAGTTTTCAGAACTGCATCCTTTCTGCCCGGCAGAACAGGCCGGGGGCTATTTGCAGATGATTGGTCAACTTTCTCAGTGGCTGGTTCAGCTAACCGGCTATGACGCGCTCTGCATGCAGCCCAACTCAGGCGCTCAGGGTGAATACGCCGGACTGCTGGCCATTCGTCGCTACCATGAAAGCCGCAACGAAAGTGGTCGCCATATTTGCCTGATCCCCAGCTCGGCTCATGGCACGAATCCGGCATCGGCTCAAATGGCGGGCATGGCGGTGGTGGTGGTGGCCTGCGATAAGCAGGGCAATATCGATCTGCACGATCTGCGTGAAAAAGCGGAAAAGGCGGGTGAGGCGCTTTCCTGCATTATGGTGACTTACCCGTCGACGCACGGCGTTTATGAAGAAACAATCCGTGAAGTCTGCCAGATTGTTCATCAATACGGCGGCCAGGTCTATCTGGATGGTGCAAATATGAATGCGCAGGTTGGTATCACCACGCCAGGCTATATCGGTGCTGACGTCTCGCACCTCAATCTGCATAAAACATTCTGTATCCCCCATGGCGGCGGTGGTCCTGGCATGGGGCCTGTCGGCGTAAAAGCGCATCTGGCACCGTTTGTGCCCGGCCACAGTGTGGTGCAGATTGATGGTGTGCTGACGCAGCAGGGGGCGGTCTGTGCCGCACCTTTTGGCAGCGCGTCGATTCTGCCCATTAGCTGGATGTACATTCGCATGATGGGTGCGGAAGGGCTGAAGCAGGCCAGTTCCGTGGCGATTCTCAATGCCAACTACATTGCCAGGCGTCTGCAGTCGGCCTGGCCAGTGCTATACGCCGGCCTCGATGGTCGCGTGGCGCACGAATGTATTCTGGACATCCGCCCGCTGAAAGAACAAACCGGCATCAGCGAGCTGGACATTGCCAAGCGGCTGATCGATTACGGTTTCCATGCACCAACCATGTCCTTCCCGGTAGCTGGGACCTTGATGGTCGAGCCGACGGAATCGGAAAGTAAAATTGAGCTGGACCGCTTTATTGATGCGATGTTGTCAATCCGTATGGAAATTGACCGTGTGGCGGCAGGCGAGTGGCCCGTAGACGATAACCCGCTGGTGAATGCACCGCACACGCAGATGGAAATGGTTGGTGAATGGTCGCATCCTTATACCCGTGAGCTGGCAGTGTTCCCGGCAGGCAGTGACAATAAATACTGGCCGACCGTGAAGCGTCTTGATGATGTTTACGGTGACCGTAATCTGTTCTGTTCTTGTGTCCCGATGAGCGAATACGAACAGTTCTGCTGATTTTTGACTACAGTAAAAAGGTCACATGACGTGCCCGTGCTATTTAACTTATTTAATCAAAAGGAATTGATTCACACTGTGACCACATCAAAAATTGCAGTCCCAGAGATGGGGCTTTTTAATAGCAGGACGGATATTACTAACCGAATTAATTCAATCGGTTAGTAATTACTTTGGATGTCGGGGTACCCCTCAGAATTTGTAAGTGTGGATGAAATGTGGATGTTTCCACTTAACGGATTCAGGGGACTGTCCAGCGGATCATGGCCCCGTTGATCGTACTGGGAATTGACGGACTTAATCTGCTGCGTCTGTTCACCAACACGCTGGATGTGATAGAGCAACTGGCCGCACTCACACCCGGCACACAGAATGCAGCACTGACCAGAAAATACAACAGCCTGATAGGCTGCCCCTCACGCACGACTAAACCCGACCAGAGCGCCACTGTTACACGCAGGGGCATTGTTTTTTGCGTGCAAGAATCTCCCCCGGCTCCAACCTGTTCATGCCATAATGTCCTGGCTATTTGTTGGGCCGATGACCAGCGATGACGAAATGAATCAGAATGTTGTGCTGTTTCTGATTTCCGTCCCGATTTTTGTTATAGCAGGGTACTTGCTGGCGGTTTGTTCATGCGACGGCGTTGCTACAAAAAACCGCAATTAGCTGGGTGCTGATTGGTGGTTACATCCACATGGTTTGTTGACCTGATGGCAACGGGTTCGGTCTGACGACATTCCCTTTATCCGGTTAAACCATGTAACGCTGCACCGACTTAAGTTTGATAAACGAAGCGTGGCGATGCGCGTTAAGACACTATTTGGCCGTGTAGGCCATTTAAAAGCTCGTACATACGTGGCGGCCAGCCGGAAGATATTGCTCAGGCTATCAGCGGGCTGTTGAGCTGTGCCACAGGCACCTTTATCAATGCGGCAGGCGGGCCTTAAAACCACAACAGGCGGTAAGGTTTACTGGTCGCCATAAATTGCGACCCCTGGTTTATGATCGTTTATGTAGGGTGCGCATTCATGCGCACCTGTGGTAACTGAACGTCCAGACTTTTTTCTCAGAGACATTCGCCGTTGCTGGCAATCACCTGTTTATACCAGGCAAAGCTTTTTTTCCTGGTGCGGTTCAACGTGCCGCTGCCATCGTCATTTTTATCAACGTGGATAAAACCGTAGCGTTTGCTGTACTGGCCGGTGGTGAAGGAAACACAGTCAATGCAGCCCCAGGGCGTATAGCCCATGAGTTCAACCCCATCATAAAACACCGCCAGCTTCATTTGTTCGATATGTGCCTGCAAATAGGCGATGCGGTAATCATCGTTAATCTGGCCATCCTCCTCCACCCGATCGATTGCGCCAAAGCCGTTTTCAACGATAAACAGCGGTTTCTGATAGCGCTCGTAAAGGGTGGCAAGGATGTAACGCAGGCCAACCGGATCGATCTGCCAGCCCCAGTCCGATGTTTTGACATGGGGGTTTGGCACACTCCCTTCAAAACCAGACAGGGCGCTGCCGCTGCCCTTTGCATTAGCCTGCACCGCATTGCTCATGTAGTAGCTTATGCCAATATAGTCCGCGCACCCCTCACGCAGCACCTCGGCATCCTCTTGTTGCATCTCGATGTGGTAGCCCTTGCGCGCCCACTCGTGAAGGATGTAAGAAGGATAGTTGCCGCGCATGTGCACATCGCTAAACAGGTAGCGTTCGCGCATGGCTTGCTGTGCCAGCATGACATCGTCTGGATGACATGACCAAGGGTACAGCGGTACCATGGCAATCATGCAGCCAATCTGGAAACCCGGGTTGATCTGATGGCCCAGTTTGACCACCTTTGCGCTGGCGATAAACTGGTGGTGCAGCACCTGATACATCGCCTGCTCAGGATTGTCGTGATCAGTAAACACCACGCCAGAGCAGCAATATCCGAATAGCGGATACTTCCAGTTACGCTGGTTGTTGATCTCGTTAAAGGTCATCCAGTATTTCACTTTGCCCTTATAACGCTCAAATACCACTTCACTGAAGCGAACAAAGAAATCCACCACCTTGCGGTTGAGCCAGCCGCCATACTTTTTCACCAGATGACAGGGCATCTCGAAGTGCGACAGTGTAATGACCGGCTCAATATTGTATTTAAGCAGTTCATCGAACAGATCATCATAAAAATGCAGGCCCGCTTCATTTGGCTTCTGCTCATCGCCGTTGGGGAAAATACGTGTCCAGGCAATAGAAGTACGAAAGCACTTAAATCCCATCTCAGCGAACAGCGCCACATCCTCTTTATAACGGGAGTAGAACTCCACGGCCTGATGGTTGGGGTAGCGGTAGCCGGGCTGAATACCGTCGGTTATTACCCGGTCAACACCGTGCGCGCCGCCTGAGAGAACATCCGCAATGCTAAGACCTTTACCTTCCCGATCCCACCCCCCTTCAACCTGATGTGCAGCAACAGCTCCTCCCCAGAGAAAATCTTTTGGTAACTGCTGATATGTGGTCATCAATACTGTCCCTTAAATAGTCAATACAATTTAGCCGCGGATCAGCCCTGTGAAGGTGCCACATGCGGTTCTTTAAAGCCTGCAAACCAGGTGAACAGGGTGCCTGACACAAATGCCACGGCGATTGACAGCAGGAAGCCGGTAAACTGCTGCATATGCCCTTCTTAAAAAACACGGGCAGTACGGTGATGCCCGGCAGGAAAGTAAAGCCCGCCCAGGAAACAAAGTTGAGAATACGATATGCGCCGCTGGCTTGATCCATCCAGCCCAGGGCGCTAACCAATGAAAGTATTCCCTGCAGCACACCACAGGCCGCCAGTGGATAGAGAAAATGGGCAAAAATACTGGAGATAATATCCATCAGGCGGCTGATAATGCCCACATTTGGGGCGACCATCGCGATATTATCGTCAATTTTTACCTGCTTTAATACAGTCGCATAGGCCTGACTGATATGGTTGCCAATAACTATTTGCAATTGACCACTGGCTTCAATAACGGTAATAACACCTTTTACTCGTTTTAATTGTTCTTTATTAACTTTATCGTGAATTTTTAATATAAATCGCAGCCTGGTGGCGCAATGTGTGATATTGATCAAATTATCATTTCCGCCAATTAACGCAATAATTTCTTCAGCGACCTTATCGTAATTCAGGGCCATGTTCAGTCCTCGCCAGCTACAGTTTGTACGGCGGCAGTATGATCCTGCTCTTTCTGGCTTCCACGCTGTACCATGTGATTACCCATGCGCGCAAAGTTCTGGCTGAAAAAGCCGGACCACTGCGCTATTTATCTTCTAATTGCGGGTACGTATACGCCGTTCTTGCTGATGGGGTTAAAGTTGCCGCTGGCGCCTATTTTGACTATCGTCATCTGAAGCCTGGCACTGGCTGGTGTGTTATTTAAACTTCTGTTTGTTCACCGCTTTGAGGCGTTCTCCGTGGCTACCTATCTTTTAATGGGCTGGCTCTCGCTGATCGTTATTTGCCAGCTTACGTTAGCGATCTCTCCCGGCGGAGTGTGGCTGTTGGCATGGGGCGGGATTATCTATTCACCGGGCGTGGTCGTGACGCAGACTTGCTGATCACGTATGCTTTGCGATTTGGATGTAACATATGGCTAAAGTTGATGTCGTCTGCCCTCAGTGCAATGAAACTCATGCTGTACGATGTAACGGACATTCAGCATCCGGTGCCCAACGTTAGATCTGCAAGCATTGTTCAAAGACCTTTCTGCTCAACTTTAGCTACTCCGGTGCCAAACCAGACACACACCAGACCATTGTTAATATGGCCATGAATGGTTACGGATGTCGCGATACCGCACGGGTTCTCGGTATCAGCCTCAATACGGTTCTGCGGCACGTAAAAAAATTTCGCCAAAGCAGGTAGCTGAGAATATCGACCCCGAAACGGAGGTTGTTATCTGCTGTGAAGCCGGTGAACAATGGTCTTACGTGCGGTGTAAAAGCAATCCCCGGTGGTTGTTCTATGCTTATGACCGTATCCGCAAACGTGCTCTGGCCCACGTCTTCGGCCCGAGAAATGCCCCGACCCTGCGACGATTGCTGGCCCTGTTAAGCAAATTTAACCTTGCCTTTTATATGACAGATGCCTGGCCGGTTTATAAAGTTCTGTTAAGTGCAACAGGCCACGTGGTGAGCAAGAAATATACCCAACGGACAGAACGGCATAATCTTAATCTTCGCACACATATCAAACGACTGACCCGCAGAACAATTTGCTTTTCGAAGTCAGAGGAAATGCACGATAAGATCATCGGTTGGTATCTTACTCTTCATCATTATCAATAAATATGCGTCACGACCCCGGTCGTTATCTTCTACGTGGCAAAAAGGATTCCTTATAATCATGCCATCTGGCATGGCTTTGTTTTGGGCGGGAGCTTATGCCACTTCCTGGCAATTTATTTTTATGTTTCCTGACTTTCAGAGGCGGTTTTTCAGCCCCTGAAAGTCGGTGAAGGTTAGTTCAATCGGTAGGGAAGGGGCTGAATGGCAAGATTGCTACCCTCATCGCCCTGAACTCGCAGCACGCTGTCAGATTCCAAATCGTTATTCAGCACCACCTGAACCCACACTTCACCGTTGTCCATCCGGCATGCAGCCAGCACGGTGCCAGTGCGACGCCAGTTTTCACCCAGCTTTAACTCCAGCGCATCGTTAGCCGCAGGAAGATGGTCGGCGCTGCCCGCCAGCCAGTAAAGGGCGCGCTTGTTGGCTCCGCGAAATTTTGCCCGGGCAACCATTTCCTGTCCGGTGTAACAGCCTTTCTTAAAGCTGATGGCATCCAGTGCCTGCAGGTTGGTGGCCTGCGGAATAAACTGTGCGCTGCTGACGTCATCAATGACCGGGAAGCCCGCTTCTATATCCAGCGCTAACCATTGCGAACTGTCAGTCCGCTGTGCATGGCCCTCCAGGGCATCGCACAGCGCCTGCATGTTGTCCTGGCTGGTTATTATAAGGAAGCGCTCGGCGGGCAAAGCAAACCACAGCAGCGTGGTTTCATCTACTTCGATTGACGGGTTGTCGGCATCTGGCAGCGTGTCAAAAAAGCGGGAGAGAGTGGCGCGTGCCTGTGAACCGGCAATACCCAATAGCATTGCGTCATCATCAGCGAAAATGCTCACTTTAGAAAAGACTGCATATTTTTTCAGTTCGGTTATTTGCGCGTCACGCAGGCTCCGCCGCACCAAATAGGCCAGTCCTTCCTTGCGATGAAACAGACGCAAATTGCTCCACATTTTGCCTTTTGCGTCGCAGTGAGCTGCGGGCAGGTGATTGCTGGCAGCCAGCGCGGCAACATCCAGCGTGACCTGCCCCTGAAGATAGCTGATGCGGTCTGCGCCAGTAACGTTGACCAGCGCCCATGCTTCCAGTGAGATCAGCGTAAGCGGCAAGCGGCAAGAAGCAGCGGGCTGACGAGGTACGAAAGAGAACGTCGACATAATGTCTTCCTGAGTAAAATAAATCTGCCATCATGTTAAAAGAGCCGGTCGGCTTTGCAACCAGTTTTCTGAAAGTGGCGCACAAATTCGGTGATATTTCTGCAAAGAACCCGGTCACGTTGTGCAGGACGACCTGAACTAAAAATTGCTGCATCAACATCTTGGCAAAAACGCGATACACTGGTTGCCATGTTTGACTGATTGACGATGGAAAAAATGGATATAAGTAATAAAGCCCGTGTTCACTGGGCCTGCCGTCGTGGCATGCGTGAACTGGATATCTCTATTATGCCGTTTTTTGAATATGAGTACGATTCACTGAGCGACAGTGACAAACTGGTTTTTGTACGCCTGTTGGAAAATGACGATCCCGATCTTTTTAACTGGCTGATGAATTACGGCGAGCCGCCAGACACCGAGCTGAAACGTATGGTGCTTCTCATTCAGCAGCGAAACAAGCAACGTGGCCCTGTGGCACTCTGAGCTGCGGGTCTCATGGCGAGCACAGTGGTTTTCATTGCTGCTGCACGGCGTGGCGATCCTGATTGTGCTGCTGGCACCCTGGCCGGCCAGCTATACGGTGGTGTGGATGTCACTCCTCACGCTAACGATATTTGAGTGCGTGCGGAGCCAGCGGAGAATAGGCAACCGTGAGGGAGAAATTGCCCTGTTTGAGGGGCGGCAGGTGCAATGGCGGCAGAAGCGCTGGCAGATTCGCGGGCGACCCTGGATTACCCGACAGGCTATTTTAATGACGCTGCGTTCAGCAACCGGAGAACGCGAAAAGCTTTGGTTATTTTCAGACAGTATGTCCGCGGAAGACTGGCGATCGCTTCGAAAGCAATTACTTCGGGCGGCTCTATAGGCTATTTGCACTACCCCTGCGGCGAACGGCGCTGATTATGCATTCCTGCACGGATATTCCTGAGTGATAGCCCGCACCTGGCAATAAGTCCTACAAGCGGGGTTGGCCACTACAGTAAACCGGCCATCTCCGTCAGGATCTGTTCACACCATTGTGCAATGCGTTCGTCTGTCGCATCAAACTGGTTAACGTCGTCAAGGGCCAGGCCCACGAAATGGCTGCCCTCAGCCGTGAGCGGTTTTTTACTGGTGAACTGGTAACCCTCGTTTGGCCAGAAGCCTACAAACTTCACGGCCTGTGGTGCCAGAACCTTATACAGCATGCCAAGCGCATCCAGGAACCATTCGCTGTAATCCGCCTGATCGCCCAACCCATAGAGCGCAACGATCTTGCCGCTAAGGTTAAGCGTCGGCAGTTTATGCCAGATGGCCTCCCAGTCTTCCTGCAATTCACCGAAATCCCATGTAGGGATGCCGAGAATCAGCATGTCGTACTGTTCCATCAGTTCGGGCGCATTGTCTTTCAGGTTATGCAGGGTAACAAGATCTTCACCGATAAAATCGCGTATTTTCTCTGCTGCCATTTCGGTATAGCAGGTGCTGGAACCGTAAAAAAGACCAATATTCATCTCTTGTTAACTCAATGTTCGTGGTGCAATGGCGCGGATTATATCAGAATTGCAACACGGCAGCGTCGTTGCCAATGGCACAGAAATAAGGAGGCGATATGCAGGACCGCGATCTGCTTGAACAGTTTCTTGACGCCATCTGGGTGGAGCGGAATCTGGCGGAAAATACGCTGGCATCCTATCGACTGGACCTGCGTACGCTGCTGGACTGGCTGGCGCATCACAACAGGAATTTACTGCTGGTGGCGTCGGCTGAATTACAGGCATTTCTGGCTGAAAGGTTGGAGGGCGGTTATAAAGCGACCAGCTCTGCCCGACTGCTGAGTGCCATGCGTCGTTTATTCCAGTATTTGTACCGGGAAAAGCTGCGTGAAGACGATCCAACGGCAACGCTGGCCTCACCCAAACTGCCGCAGCGGTTGCCAAAGGATCTCAGCGAAGCACAAATTGAGCGTCTGTTACAGGCACCCTCGACGGAACAACCGCTTGAATTGCGTGACAAAGCCATGCTGGAATTATTGTATGCTACCGGCCTTCGCGTCACTGAGCTGGTCAGCCTGACTCTCAATAATCTCAGCCTGCGCCAGGGGGTTGTGCGGGTGATTGGCAAGGGCAATAAAGAGCGGCTTGTCCCGCTGGGTGAAGAGGCCGTGTACTGGCTTGAGCAGTTTATTGAGTATGGTCGTCCCTGGTTGCTGAATGGGCAGACGCTTGATGTTTTATTTCCCAGCAATCGGGCACAGCAAATGACGCGTCAAACTTTCTGGCATCGGATCAAACATTACGCCACACTGGCAGGGATTGACAGTGAGAAACTGTCCCCGCACGTACTGCGCCATGCCTTTGCCACGCATTTGCTGAACCATGGTGCGGATCTGCGTGTTGTACAGATGCTGCTGGGACACAGTGACCTGTCTACTACGCAGATTTACACGTACGTCGCGACCGAGCGGCTGCGCCAGCTACATCAACTCCATCATCCTCGCGCCTGACGCGAAGATAAACAGCCCGATAATGAGGCTTAAAGGATATGAAATGAAAAAGCGTCACCTTTTACTTTCCTTGCTGATCACCGCCGTAACTGGCTTTGCCCACGCCGATGATGCAGCAATCCGCCACTCGCTGACAAAGCTTGGCCTGCAGCAGATTGATATACAGCACTCCACCTTGCCAGGCATGAAAACCGTGCTGACAGAAAGCGGTGTGTTGTACATCACCGAAGACGGTAAACAATTTATCCAGGGTCCGCTGTACGACGTAAGTGCAGGGGGGCAGCCGGTCAACGTCACTAACACCCTGCTGCAGAAAAAAGTTGATGCGCTTCGCGATGAGATGATCGTTTACAAAGCGCCGAAAGAAGA
This sequence comes from Erwinia tracheiphila, assembly GCF_021365465.1. Lineage (NCBI taxonomy): Bacteria > Pseudomonadati > Pseudomonadota > Gammaproteobacteria > Enterobacterales > Erwiniaceae > Erwinia > Erwinia tracheiphila. The sequence goes on along the minus strand of NZ_CP089932.1, from coordinate 3,610,610 downwards.
ACATGTCATCACGGTATTTACCGATATCACCTGCGGCTATTGCCACAAGCTGCATTCGCAAATGGCCGATTACAATGCGTTAGGTGTTACCGTGCGCTACCTTGCCTTCCCTCGTGAAGGAATGAAAGGGCAGGTTGCCAAAAATATGAAATCTATCTGGTGCGTGGCGGACCGAAAAAAAGCCTTTGATGCAGCAATGAAGGGTGAAACCGTGTCACCTGCAGACTGCAGCATCGATCTTGCCAAACAATATCAGCTTGGGGTGCTTTACGGAATTCAGGGTACACCTGCCATTCTTCTGCAAAACGGTATGGTAATTCCGGGTTATCAGGGACCGCAGGAAATGAAGCAGATGCTTGACAGTCAGAAAGGTAGCTAACTGAAGTGAAAGGTAAAACTGAACTCCGGCGCCGTGAGGCGGCGGAAACGTGTTTACTGTCTGACGATCTCCATCCCCTGCTTCGACGCCTTTATCACTTTCGCGGCGTGCAGCAGAAAGAAGAACTGGACCGTGGGGTCAGGAACCTTCACGGATTCCACACCCTTGACGGTATTCAGCGCGCGGCTGACATTCTTCATCAGGCAATCGTTAATCACAGCTGTATTATGATTGTGGGTGATTTCGATGCTGACGGCGCAACCAGCACCGCCCTGACGGTGCTGGCGCTACGCAGTATGGGCGGCCGCCACGTCAGTTACCTGGTACCTAACCGTTTTGAGGATGGCTATGGTCTTAGCCCGGAAGTGGTGGAACAGGCCGCCGCCCGCGGCGCGCAGCTAATTGTTACCGTGGATAACGGTATCTCATCCCATGCGGGCGTCAGTCTGGCGCATGAAAAAGGCATTGCCGTGGTGATAACCGATCATCACCTGCCGGGAGAAACGCTGCCGGATGCAGATGCAATCGTTAATCCCAATCTGGAGGGCTGCGCTTTTCCCTCTCGTTCACTGGCGGGCGTGGGCGTGGCGTTTTATCTGATGCTGGCCCTGCGTGCAACGCTGCGTGACAGCGGTGTAGACGCGCTGCCTAACCTGGCAGAACTTCTTGATCTGGTCGCACTCGGTACGGTTGCAGACGTGGTGCCGCTGGATATGAACAACCGCATTCTGGTCTGGCAGGGGCTTAATCGCATTCGGGCGGGTAAATGTCGCGTGGGGATCAGGGCGCTGCTTGAGGTGGCTAACCGTGATGCTCGCCAGCTGGCTGCTAACGATCTGGGTTTTGCACTCGGGCCGCGACTGAACGCGGCTGGGCGACTTGATGATATGTCCGTTGGCGTGGCGCTGCTACTCAGCGAGGATCAGGCACAGGCACGTATGCTGGCGGCAGAGCTGGATTCGCTGAATCAGACCCGAAAGGAGATTGAGCAGGGGATGCAGGTGGATGCGCTGGCATTCTGCGAACGTCTTGAGCAAAGCAGTGAGGCACTGCCGCCTGGTATCGCCATGTATCACCCGGAGTGGCATCAGGGGGTGGTGGGGATTCTGGCATCGCGACTGAAAGAGCGCTTTCACCGACCGGTTATTGCCTTTGCCCCGGTGGGTGGCGGTACCCTGAAAGGTTCGGGGCGTTCAATTGTTGGTTTTCACATGCGGGATGCGCTGGAACGTCTGGACACGCTGCATCCGGGGCTGATCCTTAAGTTTGGTGGTCATGCTATGGCGGCGGGCTTATCCCTGGATGCATCAAATTTTGAGGTGTTTCGCCAGCATTTTTCAGATCTGGTGGGGGAATGGCTGGATGTGGCATCGTTACAGGGTGTGATCTGGTCGGACGGTGAGCTGCTGCCTCAGGAGTTGACCCTGCCGATGGCAGAATTACTGCGTGACGCAGGCCCGTGGGGACAGGCTTTCCCGGAACCGCAGTTTGACGGTAAGTTCATGCTTATTCAGCAGCGGCTGGTGGGGGAGCGCCATCTGAAGGTGATGGTTGAACCGCTGGGCGGTGGGCCATTGCTTGATGGCATCGCCTTTAATGTCGACACCACGCGCTGGCCTGATCCGAGCGTCAAACAGGTTGAAATGGCCTACAAGCTTGATATTAATGAGTTTCGTGGCAATCGTAATCTTCAGTTAATCATCGATCACCTCTGGCCATTGTGAGAGACCATTTAGCGATAACCGCACCATTAAGTGCGGTTATGCATCATTCAACGAATGTCGCGTTGTTGCGGCGTTATTCATTCGATTGCCATTACTGTTCGACGACATATTTTTTATAGCGTGAATACGTTTAGCGTATTCTGACGAGGCTGCTCTTTTCGACATTATTGGTCATGTCGATTTTAAAATTAATTAACGACGCAGATGCAACGCTATTCAACTATTTCTTTTTGCTATTCAGCGTGGGCATCATTTTTTTAGAAAAAACGTTTATTCTCCTGACTGGGTGATATATCGCCGTGCGAGTTAATCATCTGAAAAGCGGATCCAGCACATCATCATGTTTTGCTTGTCTCTGATGCAGGCGTCACCCCGTTATCTTCAATCAAATCGCGCTTTTCAATGCTACAAACCCTGCCTGAATTCGGTTAAACTGCGCCATTACATGACAGACTGTTGAAGACCAAATTATGTTTGAAATTAATCCTGTAAAAAACCGAATTCAGGATCTCTCTGAGCGCAGCGGCGTTCTCAGGGGGTATCTTTGACTATGATGCAAAGAAAGAGCGCTTAGAAGAAGTAAATGCCGAGCTGGAACAGTCGGACGTATGGAACCAGCCTGAACGTGCACAGGCGCTGGGTAAAGAGCGCTCCTCACTGGAAGTGATTGTCGCCACGCTTGACCAGATGAGCCAGGGCCTGGAAGATGTTTCCGGTTTGCTGGATTTGGCGGTTGAAGCAGAAGACGAAGACACCTTTAATGAAGCGGTTACAGAACTGGACGGGCTGGAAAAGAAGCTCGCTGAACTGGAATTCCGCCGCATGTTCTCCGGCCAGTACGACAGCGCCGACTGCTACATTGATATTCAGGCTGGTTCCGGTGGGACTGAGGCGCAGGACTGGGCCAGCATGCTGGTGCGTATGTACCTGCGCTGGGCCGAAGCGAAAGGCTTCAAAACGGAAATTATTGAAGAATCCGAAGGCGATGTCGCCGGAACCAAATCTGCCACCCTGCGCATCATCGGTGACTACGCCTATGGCTGGCTGCGGACGGAGACCGGTGTTCATCGCCTGGTGCGTAAAAGTCCGTTTGACTCCGGTGGCCGCCGTCATACTTCATTCAGTTCTGCCTTTATTTATCCCGAAGTGGATGACGATATTGATATTGAGATCAATCCGGCCGATCTGCGGATTGATGTGTACCGTGCTTCCGGCGCGGGCGGTCAGCACGTAAACCGGACCGAATCGGCGGTGCGTATTACTCACATTCCCACCAATACGGTGACGCAGTGTCAGAACGATCGCTCTCAGCATAAAAACAAAGACCAGGCGATGAAGCAGATGAAGGCGAAGCTGTATGAGCTGGAAATGCAAAAGAAAAATGCTGAGAAGCAGGCGATGGAAGATAACAAATCCGATATTGGCTGGGGGAGCCAAATCCGGTCTTACGTCTTGGACGACTCCCGCATTAAAGATCTGCGTACCGGCGTGGAAACCCGCAACACGCAGGCGGTGCTGGATGGCGATTTGGACCGATTTATTGAAGCAAGCCTGAAAGCAGGGCTATAAGGAACTGACATGTCTGAACTACAACCGCAGAGTGCTGACGCCCCACTGGATTTAAATAATGAACTGAAAACGCGTCGCGAAAAACTCAGTGTGCTGCGTGAAAATGGCGTGCCATTTCCAAATGATTTTCGCCGCAATGCCGTTTCCGGGCAGCTTCATGCCGCATACGATGAAAAGGACAACGACGTGCTGGAATCGCTTGGCGTTGAGGTAAGCGTTGCCGGGCGTATGATGACCCGTCGCGTCATGGGAAAAGCGTCCTTTGTTACCTTACAGGATGTGGGTGGCCGCATTCAGCTGTATGTTTCCCGCGACGATCTGGCGGAAGGTATTTACAACGAGCAGTTCAAAAAATGGGATCTTGGAGATATCGTCGGCGCGCGCGGCAGGCTGTTTAAAACCAAAACCGGCGAGCTGTCTATTCATTGTCATGAACTACGTTTGCTGACAAAAGCCCTGCGTCCGCTGCCGGACAAATTTCACGGTCTGGCTGACCAGGAAACCCGCTATCGTCAGCGTTACCTCGATCTGATCGCTAACGAAGAATCCCGCAACACCTTTAAAGCGCGTTCGAAGATCATGGCTGGCATTCGCAGCTTTATGGTTGGTCGCGACTTTATGGAAGTGGAAACCCCGATGATGCAGGTGATCCCCGGCGGCGCGGCGGCGCGTCCGTTTATCACGCATCATAATGCGCTGGACATCGATATGTATCTGCGTATTGCCCCGGAACTCTATCTCAAGCGTCTGGTCGTGGGTGGTTTTGACCGGGTGTTTGAAATTAACCGTAATTTCCGCAACGAAGGGATTTCACCGCGTCATAATCCAGAGTTCACCATGATGGAACTCTATATGGCTTACGCAGACTATAATGATCTGATAGAATTAACCGAAAGCCTTTTCCGCACGCTGGCTCAGGACGTTTTGGGTAGCACCGTGGTGCCCTATGGCGAGTGGGAATTCGATTTTGGTCAGCCGTTTGCAAAGCTGACGATGAAAGAAGCGATTCAGAAATATCGTCCTGAGACTAACCTTGCCGATCTTGATGACGTTGATAAAGCCTCTGCCATTGCACAGTCGCTTGGGATCAAAATAGAGAAAAGCTGGGGGCTGGGTCGCCTGGTGACGGAGATTTTTGAAGAGACGGCAGAAAGTCATCTGGTCCAGCCAACCTTTATTACCGAATATCCCGCTGAAGTGTCCCCGCTGGCACGTCGTAATGACCTCAACCCGGAGATCACTGATCGCTTTGAGTTCTTTATTGGCGGCCGTGAAATTGGTAACGGTTTCTCTGAACTTAACGATGCTCAGGATCAGGCTGAACGCTTCCTCCAGCAGGTTAATGCCAAAGAGGCGGGCGATGACGAAGCGATGTTTTATGATGAAGACTACGTTGTTGCGTTGGAGCATGGGATGCCGCCGACCGCAGGTCTGGGCATTGGCATTGACAGAATGGTGATGTTGTTTACCAACAGCCATACTATTCGCGATGTGATTCTGTTTCCGGCCTTACGTCCGGGCAGTAAATAATCCGATTTGTGCTGAATATCAGGGGTGAATATTTTAGCCCCTTTTTTCTGGTATTTCGGCAGGCGTAGCGGAAATATTATTTCCACGGTTTCAAAAAATAAGCACAATACTATTATTGTGACTGGCTTTTCATTTCTTCTTTGTTTTTCTTGTTGTTAATGACAGGTCGCATTATATAATCAGCAGGGAATAATAAATGGACAGGGAGAAAAGGAATGCCGTGGGAATATTATGTCAGAAAAGCGGAATTTTATCTGAATGGCTAGTTCAGGTTTACGGACAATTATGCGGGCGCACGCGGTTTTTATAATGATCCTGATTTTGAATGCGAAAAAAATAAAGGGCCGCTTCCGCGCGGTCGTTACCGAATAGAACCTTCTCGCGATTCCGACCGAACCGGGCGTTATACGCTGCCATTGACGCCAAACAGTGCAAACAATATGTGCAACCGCGTTGCTTTTGCCATTCATGGAGACAGCATTCGTGATCCAGGCGGGGCGTCGCAGGGATGCATTATTTTGAAATTAAAATTTCGGGAAGCATTATGGGACAGTGGAGACAGGGAGCTTATTGTAAAATGATAAAAGCGATAGTGTTTTCAGTCATGCTTCTGCCCGCGCTTTCTCCCGCCATGACCCATCCCTGTGTGGTCATCGGGCGCTCTGTTGATATGTCGCTTGTTAATGCCATGCGAAATGATATGGGGATAGGGATGAAGGAGCTTGATATGGACAGGACCACCCTGGAACTTTTAGGCCAGTATCCGCTGGATGCCACATTCTCAGGCTGGCTGGCAGATAAAGGTCCAACAGAATTTGTTAAAAGAAAAGATCTTTTAGCGATATATACTCAGGATAATCCGGTTAACCTTATCGTTAAACACACTTATTTTAATCATAAAAATCATAAAAATCATAAAAATCATAAAAACATCTTTATTGGATCCCATATCGTCAACGATGATGAGTGCTCGGTGAAATTCACAGGGTATATTGTCGTAAAGCGTGAATTCTGATTTCTTAAATAATTAATGGCACCCGTAAATATTATCCTGACCGGGCTCAGCCTGCACAAACGTGGTCAGATACGGTCTCTTAGGATTGATTATGGTTATTTTTCAATTTCACTCGGGTTTACTGAAGTCTGTGCAACAGAAGATAGGGTGATATAACCTGGTCAGTAATTTGACGCAAAAAACATGCTGGGTTTGCCTTTCAGATGCATCTGTGTAGCTGTGCCGGTATCGCCGCACAGCGCCTGCAATACGGATACTTTCCGGCATGGACAGAATACAATGCAAGCCACAGATTGGCTTTTCTGCGAACTCAGTTGCGGTCGAGTTGCAAAGTGTAACGTCGTTGTCACAGCTGATTTCGTAACAACGGGTAAGCAGTTTTAAGTTTTATACAAACTGACCATCAGAAATGGCTGTTTCAGCTACGCTTTCTTAACCTGTCATCATGGTGTGGCAGGCGCAGCGGCGGGCTGTACGGTCTGTCATCATATCGCCAGTAAGAAACAAAAAAACTGAAAGTCAGCAGCAGTAAATGGGGTTTCTGTACCTTGCGTCATAAATACTCTGCACTGAACTCCAGGTGCCGTTTCGGGTACCTGTTACAGACACAGGATGTATCCGTGCTATCTACCGCGCTTATCCAGCCGCTGTGACGGGGGGCCTGATGGCCTCAGTTCAACAATCCCGGCCAACATTTACTGTAGTGGTCAACTAATTTTGGCCACACGACCTGACTGTTCGTGGAACAGCCGCTCTGATTCATTTGGCGTTAAGCCGCCGTTATTCCAGTGAGGCCTGAGAGCACTGTAGTACCCCGTGATATATCGGATTATCGATAACCGTGCTTCCCCTAAGCTTTCGTAGCCCGTCGTTGGTACCCATTCACTCTTCAGTCTACGGAAGAACCGCTCCATCGGACTGTTATCCCGGCAGTTTCCCCGGCGACTCATGCTCTGTGTGCTCCGGTAGCCCCACAGCATCTGTCGGTACTGACGACTGGTATAATGACTCCCCTGAACACTGTGGAACATCACGCCTGATGGCCGCCCCCGTAGCTCCCATGCCATCTGAAGTGCTTTTATAGTGAGGTCTGAGTCTGGTGAGTACGACAGCGCCCAGCCCACCGGTTTACGGGCAAACAGAGCCAGCACCACGGCCAGATAAGCCCACCGTTTGCCCGTCCAGATGTAGGTCACATCACCGCACCAGACCTGATTCGGTTCTGTCACTGCAAACTGCCGGGCAAGAAGATTCGGGATTTCAACATGCTCATTGCCCCCACGTTTGTATTTATGCCCCGGTATCTGACAACTGGTGATACCCAGCTCTTTCATCAGTCGACCAGCCAGCCATCGACCGAGTTGTACGCCCTTTGTCGTGACCATCGTGGCGATACTTCTGGCACAGGCGGAACCCCCACTGGCGTTCCAGACCTCGCTGACCAGACGGCGTTTAACGGCACGGTCAGCATCAGGCTCAGTACTGTTTTTACGTGTGTAGCGATAACTGCTGCGGTGAACACCGAACAGTCGGCACAATGAGGCAACCGGGTAATGCGCCCTCAGACTGTCGATTATCGAGAACTGTTGAGGGAGTCCGACATCAAGAGCGCTGTAGCCTTTTTTAGGATTTCGTTTTCCATTTCAAGGCGCTGTATACGTTTTCTCATTTCCCTGAGTTCAGTTTGCTCAGGAGTGACAGGCAGCCCCGATGTTTTTTTCCCTGACGCTGCAGACGTAACGATTTTACCCACCGGTTGATGGCAGAAAGACTGACATTCATCGCCTTAGCAGCTTCACCGTGTGTGTAGTGCTGGTCGAGGCCCCGCATTGCCGCTTCAAGTTTAAATTCAGCAGTAAATACCTTGCTCATTGGTTCACCTGTGAAATTTTGAGGTGAGCATATCACCTCAACTCAGGTGGACAAATTCAGTGTGCCACTACAAACAGAAACAGACACAGACACTAACGGTACACATCGCCCTTGCTGCTATCTCAATAGCGACAGGCTGATTGCCCGAACGCCTGCTTAAAGACGACGCTTCAGATCGTTGTGCTACTGATTTCCACAGGCTACTGAATGAAGTTAAAACACACCGTTGGTTACATCAGTCTGTTAACTAAACTACCCAGAAAAAATCCTGTGAGATTTTATTCAAACAAAAACAATTCACTTCATATTTCTTCAACTGAAACATCTTAAAATTTAGTAAAACTCTCATCGGCGGATGTTCAAACGCAGCGCGTTATAAGGCTGTAATTCGCGGGCAGGCCATTGCTCCAGTGCAGCTGGTGGACTGATTGTTAAGACGCTGGATGTACAGACGGTGCGTGTGGCAGAGAAATAAAAGAGAGAAGAATGTTCTGGAAGGTTATCATGGATATGATATTGTTTAATCATGTTGATAATCTTTATGAGAGCGCATTTATGAATGTCCAGAAAGAGCACCATGGCGTTTCCACACTGGTTGGAACCCCTAAAGAAGTAAGAGTCCGTCTCAACCAGTCCCGTGCGGAGCAAGTGCTGGTTGTCACTTTCGAGCACCAGAATCATCATGGAACAAAGGCTCTGATTGAAAACCTGTCAAATATGGCGTCCTCCATGTTCGGGGTATTTCAACAGCAGCATCAAAGCCGTGTAACGCTCGAACGCCTGGCGGAGGCGTTGGTGCCACCTGTACCAACATCACCACACATTATCAAAGAAGTGGCGATGTTGGTTAAAGCCCGCAAGGGCGTGCTGGAAAGTGGTGACTGGCTGACTGCTGCGGAAATAACAGAGCTGGCACAGTTAAGCACCGCCAACCCGAGTGCGCAGCCGAATAAATGGAAGAAGGCTGGCCGCATTTTTGCCATCCACCATAATGGTGTCGATTACTTCCCGGCCTATGGACTGAACAAGGATGAGGGCTTCCGGCCACTGAAATCAATGGCTCATGTGATTGAGGTATTTAACGATTATAAGGACGGTTGGGGGATGGCATTTTGGTTTTTGTCGGCCAACAGCTTTCTGGGCGGGGAACGGCCACAGGACATGCTGGCTACGCAGCCTGAACGCGTGATTGAGGCGGCCAGGGATGAAATTCATGGAGTAGAGCATGACTAAAGGCCCCACGAAGGCAAAAGCGGTGCCGAAGCAACATGAGTATGATGAGATCAGAAATACGTCACAGCCTCATTCTGGCCTCCTGAATATAACACCGTACTTGTTAAAGAAAGGCACCGTATTGCATCGTGTACATCAGGAGCAGTATGCCGCCGATCAGTTTAATCCTGGCCTGCGTGGCAACGCGCGATTCAGCCCTATACAGAATGCGGAAGGTGAGCCTGTCCCGACTATATACACAGGGGTAACCAAAGACTGTGCCATGATGGAAACGGTCTTCCATGATGTCTCGTTTGCGCCCGGCGTTAAAACGTATGATAAAAGTAAGCTGAAGGGACAAGTACACTCCACACTTGAAGTCGTCGAGGATCTGGAATTACTGGATCTGACCAATGTGTCGTTGCGTAAGCTGGGTATGAGTCGCAAAGCGTTAATCGACACCGAAAAGGGTCAGTATCCGATCACGCGCAAATGGGCTGAAAAGCTTTATCAGCAAAGTCCGGCGGCGCAGGGGCTGAGATGGGTATCGAGGCAGGATGACACTGCATTTGCGATGATGCTCTTTGGTGACAGGATTAAACCGGGATCGTTATGCCAAACCGATGAATCACTCAGCCTGGTTCACCATCCCGCAACTTATGACGATGTACTCGATCTGGCTGGCAGGCTTGATGTCCTTATTGTGCCGGGCAGGGACTGACAGGAAGAGCAGAATGAAAGTTTCTTTTATTGCTGAATTAAAAGCATATTTTCATGACTTCCTGCGTACCAGAGTCTGAAGAAGAAAGAGGGTGGTATGTTACAACGCAATAAATTGCGGCAGCAGGCGGTGACGACAAAAGGCAAGTTAACGCTGTCTTTTGCCAGTGAAGCCCGCAATCTTGAATTTCCGAAAGGCGACGGCCAGTTTTTTAGTTGACCACTACAGACAGGTTTTGGCAGGTCGGTGCCATTATTCTCAGTGCCACCATCCCTTCAGGAAGCGGCATGCCTCGTCAAGATTTGATCGCGCTATCCAGCCATTCTCTAAAGCTGGCATAAGGGATATACAGCGATGTGTCTTTGTATAAGGTTTTTCCGGTTTTCATGTCATTAATTCGCGAAGAATACCCGACAATCACGCCAGCGATTGCATCGTCTGAAGCATTGTATACTGCCCCGCCGGACATCCCCTGAACCACCCCCGCATCTGAGGCTACCACCACGCATCCCAGCTTATTCCAGTCATTTTTCAGGCCGGTATTCACCAGATTGGTGCCACTTGAGGCAACCGGCATGGCGGAGATAAAGCTGTAGCCGTACATATTGATTTTGTCGCCAATGCGGCCGTTACGAAAATGGGGTACCGTGATGTTGGGATTATGATGATAGATCACGGCAAGGTCACACAGCGGATGCCGGGATTTAACCCGGTACAGCGAGAATTTTGCCACATGGGCCGCCGTCAGGCTGTATTCCGACGTTAACGGAATAGTGGTACCCAATGTGCCTGCACCAAGGATCGTAGGGATGCCGGTAACGGTCATATCAACCCGTTTTTCCGCTTCTTTGCTGTACTCATAATGCCCAACTGAGCATCCCATCAACATGAGAGAAAATAGGGTCACTGTGCATCGCATTTTTAGTCCTCGGCAAAGAATAGATCAAGCATGTCACATGAAACGCCCGGTAATCCATCATCGAGGTATCGGCTAATGCTAAAAAAAATTTAATAATTAAACGTTAACACAAAGACGGTGATATTCCGCCTTAATTGACATTTTTTTGTATTTTTCAGAATAAACATAAGAATGTTCTGAGTGGTAAGGGTAAGTAGAATTTATAAATGACCGTATGGAAGTAAAAGGTGGCAGAACGATTTTGCGGTATATCACTCTGCATTAAGGCCTGTTAAATCCGTTCAGGATAAAACAGATCTTTATCAGAAAGGGCTGTGCTTCATTAACACGCTGTATGGCATCAACAAGCTGTGTTTAAATAATATTTGTGATTTGGATCAAAATTAATCACCATTCACGCTCAGTTCAATTTTTAACTGTCCGTTACCGTTGACACGTTAACCCACAGAATATCTCGAGAAAACATGCCCGTTTCCTTACTGGCACTGGCTTTAAGCGCTTTTGCTATTGGTACCACGGAGTTTGTCATCATGGGGCAGCTGCCGGAAGTGGCTGTCGACCTCAGGGTATCAATTCCTTCTGCTGGCTGGTTAATCAGTGGCTATGCGCTGGGCGTGGCCATTGGTGCGCCCATCATGGCCTTATTAACGGCGAAGTTGCCCCGAAAAAGCACGCTGATATTGCTGATGGCGATTTTTATCGTGGACAATGTCCTCTGTGCGCTGGCCGCAGATTATCACCTGCTGATGCTGGCCCGAATCATTACCGCCCTGTGCCACGGCGCTTTTTTTGGCATTGGGTCGGTGGTGGTGGCCAGCCTGGTCGAACCAGGCAAACAGGCCTCCGCCGTTGCGTTAATGTTTACAGGGCTGACGTTGGCTAACGTATTGGGTGTGCCGCTGGGGACGTGGTTTGGTCAGATATTTGGCTGGCACGCCACTTTCTGGGGCGTGGCGGTTATTGGCCTGTTTGCCTTTATGTCGTTAATACTTAGTTTGCCCGCCAACCGCGATGAAAAACCGGTGCACTTGGCAAGTGAGATCGGTGCACTGGCTAATGGGAAATTATGGCTGTTACTGCTTATGACTGTCTGTTTCGCCTCTGCCCTGTTCAGCTATATTGCACCGCTGTTGTTGCAGGTCACCGGTATTAGCAATCATGGCGTCAGCTGGACACTTTTTCTGATTGGCGCGGACCTCACCGCAGGGAATATGCTCGGTGGACGGCTGCCTGACTGGAAAGTTTCCTTCAGTCTGATACTGAGTTTTTCGCTGATTGCCCTGTTCTCGCTGGTGTTCAGCTGGGCCAGCCAGGTGCTGTTACTGGCGGAAATCACCCTGCTGTTGTGGGCGATGGCGACCTTTGCCATCGTGCCAGGATTACAAATCAATGTGGTTCGTCATGGCAAAGATGAGACTAACCTGGTGTCAACGCTGAACATTTCGGCGTTCAATGTCGGAAATGCCTTCGGTGCCCGGGCAGGTGGTGCGACGATTGCTAAAGGCTATGGATTGACGGTGGTGCCGATGGTGGCCGCAGGGCTGGCACTGGTTGGTTTATTGGTGTGCCTGTTTACTTTCCGTCGTTCCGGTGGTCGGCCTCAGGCTGTCCGCGCTTAATCAAGCAGACTGTCCAGCCGTTGGTTAAACAGGCTGATATGCTGTTGCAGATGGCGGCAGAAAGCCTCTGTCAACGTGCAGGAGGGCCGGTGGCGCGGCCTGATCAGACTCACCGTAAAAGGAATGTCAGCGCTAAAGCGTCTGATTGCCACCCCGCTGGCGGCGTAATCTACCGCCGTCAGCGGATTGACCACGGAAATACCCACTCCGGCTCTGACCATCGAACAGACTGACGCTGCACTGTGGGTTTCCATGACCATCCTACGGACAACGCCTTGCTCGTTGAACAGCTGGTCCAGAAGCTGTCGGTAGCTGTCTGTGCGCGACAGACTGACATAATTCTGGTGGCTGAAATCCTGGGGTGTCAGACAGGTTTTTTCTGCCAGTGGATGCGCCTCGGGCAGCACGCAGACTTCCATTCCGGTAAAGAGTTCGGTGCGTGTCGTCCCCGCCGGTGTCTGAGTGGTTTCCGTCAATCCCAGATCGTAGCGCTGTGCCGACAGCCATTCTTCAAGCAGCGGAGACTCCAGGGCAATAATATTCAGGCTGACGTCAGGATAACGCTGTAAAAAAGTGGGGCAAAGCAGCGGTAGCAGCGACTGGGCAAAAACGGGCAGGCAGGCCACGGACAGTTCTCCCTGGCGAAATTCGCGCAGGCTTTCGGCTGTGCTGATAATGCGGTCCAGTCCGTACCAGGAGCGCTGAACCTCTTCAAACAGCCGTAATCCTTCCGTGGTGGGTTGCAGACGGCCACGAACGCGGTCAAACAGCTTCAGCCCACTGATTTTTTCTAACCTTGCCAGCTCACGACTGACGGTCGGCTGCGAGGTGTGCAACAAACGCGCCGCTTCGGTGAGATTGCCTGTGGTAACCACCGCATGAAAGATTTCAATATGCCGCAGGGTGATGCTGGTCATTCATTCGTTTCCAAAAAGAAAAAACCATATCATGGATGAATAGACTGCCATAAAACAGATATTTTTCATCCCGATGCCTTTATGGCGTAATATCGTTTCACTTTCAGGAGAAATGCTATGCCACGTCTGCTCGATAACACTGATACTGCTCTACATCGCGATAACCTTCTGCCGCTGGTGCAGCAAATGGGTGGCCCCGTTTGGGTTTATGATGCCGACATCATGCGTGCGCGTATCGCCCAGCTACAGCAGTTTGACGTGGTGCGTTTTGCGCAAAAAGCCTGCTCGAATACGCACATTTTGCGGCTGATGAAAGCCAGCGGTGTGAAAGTGGATTCGGTGTCCGTCGGTGAAATTGAGCGTGCGCTGGCTGCCGGATTCGAACCGGGCGGCGATGACATTGTGTTTACTGCTGACGTCCTGGACGCACCTACACTGGTGCGGGTGGCTGAACTCAGCATCCCCGTCAACGCCGGGTCCGTTGATATGCTCGATCAGCTTGGCGAGGTCTCTCCAGGCCATCCGATCTGGCTGCGTGTTAACCCAGGTTTTGGTCATGGTCACAGTCAGAAAACCAATACCGGTGGCAAAAACAGTAAACATGGCATCTGGCCGCAGGATTTGCCTCTGGCGCTGGCCGCCATACAGCGTCACCAGCTCAGGCTTATCGGCATTCATATGCACATTGGCTCCGGGGTTGATTATGGTCACCTGGAGCTGGTGTGTGATGCGATGGTTAATCAGGTGGTCAGCTTCGATCAGGATCTGCATGCCATTTCGGCGGGCGGCGGTTTGTCCATTCCGTATCGTCCGGATGAAGAGGCGATTAACACTGGGCATTACTTTACCCTGTGGGATACGGCGCGTAAGCGTATTGAGCAGCATCTCGGGCATCCGGTGAAATTGGAAATTGAACCCGGTCGTTTTCTGGTGGCGGAATCTGGCGTGCTGATCTCTCAGGTTCGCGCAGTAAAGCAGATGGGCAGCCGTCACTTTGTGCTGGTTGACGCCGGTTTTAACGACCTGATGCGCCCGGCGATGTACGGCAGCTACCACCATATTTCTGCGATGGCCGGAGACGGGCGTGATCTGAACGCGCAGCACACCGTAGAAAGCGTGGTGGCGGGACCGCTGTGTGAGTCAGGCGATGTGTTTACTCAGCTGGAAGGCGGCATCGTCGAAACGCGCACGCTGCCGTCGGTTAAGGTGGGCGATTACCTGGTGTTTCATGATACGGGCGCCTATGGTGCCTCCATGTCCTCAAACTACAACAGCCGTCCGCTGCTACCGGAAGTGTTGTTTGATACGGGCCTGCCCAGGACGATTCGCCGCCCCCAGACCATGCAGGACCTGCTGGCGCTGGAACAGGGGCTATAATCTCGCTTTCAGCCCGGTGGGGCCACCGAATGGCGGCGGACCAGCGTCGGGATGAAAAGATTCGTTACCTCCGGCCTCGGCTGATTGTCGGCTAAAGCCAGCGCCAGTAAAGCGGCCTGTTGCGCCATGGTGACAATCGGGTAGCGCACGGTGGTCAGGCGAGGTCTTACATAGCGTGAAACCAGCACGTCATCAAAACCAATCAGCGACATCTCTTCCGGCACCCGGACGCCATTATCATTTAGCACTGCCAGCGCACCGGCTGCCATCGAATCGTTGTAGCAGGCCACGGCACTGAACGGTTTACCCCGGCCCAGCAGCTCGGTCATCGCCTGCTCACCGCCTACTTCATCCGGTTCGCCATAGGCGACCAAACGATCGTTGCAGGGCTGCTGATGTTCACACAGGGCATGGTAATAGCCTTGCAGGCGTTCTTCGGCGTCTGAAATTGGATGATTGGAGCAGATAAAGGCAATGTTTTGATGGCCCTGTTGAATCAGATGGCGGGTGGCCAGCCAGGCACCATAGTGATCGTCCAGCGCCACACAGCGCTGCTCGTAACCGGGTAACGACCGGTTTATCAGCACCATTCCGGGAATTTGTGCCATGAGCGAAAGTAGTTGTTCGTCGGGAATTTTTTTTGCGTGGACCACCAGCGCATCGCAGCGATGGCGAATCAATTGCTCAATGGCCTGATGCTCTTTCTGCTCAGTGTGATAACCGTTGCCAATCAGTAAAAAGTGACCGGTTTCATAGGCAACCTGTTCCACCGCTTTCACCAGTGCGCCAAAAAAGGGATCGGAAACGTCACCCACTACCAGTCCCATGGTTTCCGTGGACTGCTGCGCCAGCGCACGGGCGTTGGCGTTAGGATGGTATTGCAACTCTTCCATTGCGGTTTGTACGGCCTGCCGCGAGATGTCACTGACTTTCGGTGAGTGATTAATGACGCGGGAAACCGTTGCGACAGAAACGCCAGCCAACCTGGCAACATCCTTAATCGTGGTCATAAATCGTAAGCCTTCCTGGGTAAACGTTTACAGACGCTCAGTGTTGCGGAATTTTCCAGCTACTTCAAGCACACAGAATATCCGCTATGTCGCAAAGAGGGACAAAACCTGACTGCCCGGAGGGTGCATACACGACAAAAAAATGCCATTTTGCCGAAGAAAGTACGCCGATTAGCCTGCCGGACCGCCTGATGATCATTAAAAAAGTACCGTACCTTGCTCACCGGGGAGCCTTCACCGCCGTTGTTGAAGATGGGAAATTGCTGCGCTGCGAGCCATTTTTTGCCGACCAGGAGCCTTTTCCCATGCTTAATTATCATTCCTGAGCTGGTTTATTCCGACAAGCGAATACGCCAGCCGATGGTGCGGCGCTCGTGGTTAACATCCCGTGAAAAAAGTGACCGTACCCTGCGCGGCCGCGAAGATCTTGTGGCGGAAGAGAATCGCAGGGTGCGTGACCGCTACGGAGCCGACTGCATCTTTTCAGTGATCCTCTGGGGCCGGATTAATCATGCCCGCACGCTTATCCGGCGTTTTTATTCTACCGATGGCGGTATCGATCAGCCTGGTAACTACAGCTTGGGGGCGGCCCAGTTTTTCCTGCCTTACGTTATCGGGACCTGTATGCCGCTGACGAGGCGCATCACCGACTGGCCGCAGGGGGTTGCACACTGCGAAATTTTTGTGACCTTTGGCGGACTGGCGTTAAAAAACAGTCAGGTGGCATCCGGTGGCGCGGGGCAGCGCAGCCTGAAACCGGCACTGCTGGAGCCGGCGGCGAAAGGTACTCCGGTTCAATATCAGCCCGATGCGCGATGACTGCCCGGCATTTATTAATGCTGAATGGATACCCATCCGGCCCGGCACCGATGTTGCGCTGATGCTGGCACCCGGCTATGAAGTCTGGCGTAGCGGGGCGGCGGATAAGGCGTTTCTGAATTCGCACTGCGTAGACTATCCACGGCTGCGCGGCTATCTGCTGAGGGAAAGCGACAGCATCCCTAAAACGCCAGAATGGGCCAGCGAGATAACTGGTATTCCCGCATCGCGTATTACTGCTCTGAGGCGGCAGCTGACGGGCAGGCACCGCTTTATTAGCTGCTCTTATTCGGTTCAGCGTGCGCACTGGGGTGAGCAGCCGTACTGGATGATGATTGCTCTGTCGTCAATGCCTGGTCAGTCGGTACTATCGGGCGCGGGATTCTCGTTTGGTCATGGTTCAATGAACAGTGTTGGCAATCCGCGCATTGAAGATCCTGCGCTATTAATGTCCACCGGGGTTAATCCTGTCGCTGACCGCGCAATTCCGGTTGCCCGCATTAGTGACATGCTGTTACACCCTGACGAGCCATACCGTTGCCAGGGGCAAACGCACACCTATCCTGACATACATTTGATCCACTGGGTGGGTAGTAATCCCTTCTATCATCACCAGCAGCTTAACTATCTGGTGGAAGGATGGCGGCGACCTGACACGGTAATCGTCCCGGATATCGTCTGGACAGCGGCCACGCCGATGGGCGATATCGTGCTGTCGGTGACCATCACGCGTGAGCGTAATGACATTGGTGGCTCGTCGCGCGACCGTTTTGTGCTGGCGATGCATCAGGCCATCAAACCACAGCATCAGGTGCGTAACGATTTTGACATTTTTGCCGATCTGGCAGAACGGCTGGGCTACTGCGAAACCTTTACCGAGGGCTGTAACGAAGCACAGTGGATTGCCTTTCTTTATCAGCAGGTTGTGCAGGCACACCGGGAAAAGGGGATAGACTGGCCTGATTTTGATACCTTCTGGTCAGAAGGATTTGTCGAGGTACCGCCCGGCGGCAAGCATTTATTTTTATGGAAGAATTCCGTCATGGCCCGGTAGCGAATCCAGTCAAAACTGCCAGCGGAAAAATCGAACTGTTCAGTCAAACCATCGCGGATTACCAGCTTGATGACTTTACGCCACACCCGGAATGCCAGCCGCCCAGGGCGTGGCTGGGTGCAGAAATTGCCCATCGATTTCCGCTACATATGATCTCGATTCAGCCAGGCGACAGTCTGCACAACCAGATGGACGCGACGTCAACGGTACAGGCAAACAAAACGTCGGGCCATGAAACCTTGTGGATGTACCCGGATGATGCTGCCTCACGCGATATTGTCGACGAAGAGGTAATAAACGTCAGTAACGATTGCGGACGGATGCTGGCGGGTGGGCGGTTAACCAACGGCGTCAGCCGCGGCGTGGTGTTGATTAGCACCAGAGTCTGGTTCGATACCGGCTTCGGTAAGGCCTGGCTGCTTTATGACTGGGCTGGCAATCCCCACACCCTGGCGCTGGATATCGGCACCTCGTCGCTGACACAGGGCCCCAACGCCATGAGTTGCTTGGTGGAGATCAAACGCGCCGGGTACGTTTAATCTCGCTAGCAGCAAAATTGGCGGCCTTCGTGCTAATGCCGATCATTTAAGGATCGGTTGACCGATCCGGTTTATGCGGTAAAAAGGGTTCTATGTTCATCATGGAACCCTTTTTAAATGGAACTTTCCCAGGCCCTCGGCATCATCAATGCCGCCACTCCTGAGCGCGCCCGTAGTCTCGCCGACCTTATTCCTCCCGAGCTTATTCAGCAGGCGCTCACCCTGACCGATACCGTTACTTTGCGTAAACGTAAACTTTCCCTCGAATCCATGATTTGGCTTGTCGTTGGGATGTCCATTTTTTGCGATCGTCCGATGACCGAAATCGTCAATCTGATGGATATTACTGACCGGACCGGAGCTCCTTTTACCGCACGCAGCGCTGTCATTCAGCGCCGTAAGACTCTGGGTGAAAATGCAGTGCGGGAGCTTTTTGATATCACACAGCAGCACTGGAATCAGCAGGCTGCACATCCAAAATGGCACGGTCTGAATCTGTTTGCTGTCGACGGCGTGGTCTGGCGTACCGCCGATACGCCGGAAAACAGAGCCGTCTTCAGTAAACACAGCAGCCAGTACGGCGAAGGCGGCTATCCTCAGGTGCGAATGGTTTGTCTGATGGAGCTGAGCAGCCATCTGATCGCCGCCAGTGCATTCGACAGTGAAAAAGTCAGTGAAATGCGGCTGGCTGAGCACCTGACGGAGAAAACCCCGAATAACAGTATCACCCTGTTCGATAAGGGATTTTATTCGATGGGTCTGCTTCATCACTGGCAGACAGCAGGAGAACACCGTCACTGGTTGTTGCCGTTGAAAAAACACGTACAGTATCAGGTGGTTCGCCGTTTGGGGCGTGGAGATGAACTGATATGCCTGAAAACCAGTCCACGAGCCAGGAAGCAATGGCCAGGGGTCCCGGAAGAAATGGTGGCAAGACTGCTGACCCGCAGGGTAGACGGTAAAGAGAGGCAGGTGCTGACGTCACTGACAGACCCGAATCGCTATCCGGGTAAAGATATCAGCGAGCTATATCGCCACCGCTGGGAAATAGAACTGGGCTACCGGGAAGCAAAGCAGGGTATGCTGGACAGCCGGTGGACATTACGCAGTCGCCTGCCGGAGCTGGTGAGACAGGAGCTATGGGGGGTACTGCTGGCTTATAACCTGGTGCGATATCAGATGGTGCAGATGGCGTTCCATCTGAAAGGAGATTACCTGCCTTACCAGCTGAGCTTCAGTGGAGCGATAAGCGAAATAATCCGGATGCTGATAACCCTGCCCTGGGCTTCGCCGGGAAAAATGCCGGGAGAACTGAGAACCCTGTATGAACAGGCGAAATGGCTTGTGTTACCGGGTAGAAGAGAGCGAAGTTACCCGAGAGAGTTGAGGGTAAAGAGCAGGAAATATCCGGATAAAAAGGTTGCTGGTCACCTTAAGTGACCAGCATTAGCCTTCGTGCCGCCGTTTTTATTCAGCAGCCATTCGGAAAGCATATAAAACCGCAAAGTACGCTTATAATCTTTTTCGTATCCTGACAGGCCAACAGCGAACAGACTACATACTCTGTTTCACCGCGCTGCACAGGTTTTTTGTTCCTCTGCTGAGAATGGGCTAATAAGATTAATTTTAATTAAAAATTCTTTCAGCACGGCCAGCCTTGGTGGGGGCAATCACAGGCTGAAACACAGTTTCCCTGTTTTCCTGGCGGCATTTTTTATATAACCCACCGTTAGTTACCCTCATCCGCTATGAAAGAACCCATGCCCCGCTTAAAGAAATTACTGGCAAAAGACCAGGCAAAAACGCCTTTCCATCCTGTTCGCTTTCGTCTGATCTGTCTTGGCGTGTTCAGTTGCCTGGTTTTGCTGTTGGTCCGGGTTGCCGACCTGCAGCTGATAAATCACCCGATGCTGGAAAAGGAGGCGGACCAACGCTCCCTGCGTACGGTGACGCTGCCGACCAATCGCGGTACGTTGTTGGATCGTAACGGTGAGACACTGGCATTGAGTGTTCCGTCGCGGGATATCATTGCCGATCCAGAGCGGGTGCTGGAGGCGCATCCCGATTTCACCAGTGCAAAATGGCAGTATCTGGCCAATGTCCTGGAGCAGCGCCCTGAAGATATTGCGCGACAAATCAATGCCAATCCCTCACGCCGCTTTCTCTATCTCGGACATAAAATTGAGCTGGGCATCGCCAGGGACATTGCAAAGCTGCATCTGGCGGGGATTACCACCGTGTATGATGACAGCCGTTTTTATCCGATGAGTGAAGCGACTGCGCCGCTGATTGGCATTGTTGGCGCGGATAACAACGGCCTGACCGGGCTGGAAAAGGGGTTCGACAAGGTGTTGCAGGGTACGCCGGGCGTGGAGAAATATCGCCAGGATGCCAACGGCAATATTGTATCAATGATCAATTATGAACCGCCGCGTCAGCCGCCAACCGTCCAGCTGAGTATTGATAAGTTTGATCAATACACTCTCTACACCCGGTTGCGCGACGGTGTATTGCTTAACAAAGCGGATTCCGGTGCCGCCGTGCTGATAAAAATTGATACCGGCGAAATTTTAGGCATGGCGTCCTATCCCTCATTTAACCCTAATAATTTTGGCGATGTGTCTCCGGCGCAAATGCGTAACGCGGCCATTAACGACAGTTACGAACCGGGATCGACGGTTAAGCCGCTGGTGGTCATGGAAGGATTGATCCGCAAGCTGGTACGTCCTGATTCGTTGCTGGATACCACGCCATATCGCGTTAATGGTCATTTAATCCGCGACGTGGGCCACTGGCCGCGCCTGACCATGACCGGCATTCTGCAAAAATCCAGCGATATCGGCGTGTCGCACATTGCGTTGGCGATGCCTGCCGAGGTATTGGTCAATACCTATCGTTCATTTGGCCTGGGCAAGCCGACAGGGCTGGGGCTGACCGGTGAAAGCGTCGGTTATTTCCCTCTGCACCGTGAGCGCTGGGCCGATATTGAACGTGCCACCTTTTCGTTTGGCTATGGTTTGCGGGTAACGCCCCTGCAAATTGCGCACGAATACGCAACCCTTGGCTCCTTCGGCATCTATCGACCGCTGTCAATCACCAAAGTCACGCCCCCGGTAATAGGCACGCGGGTCGCTGATGAGGACACCGTTCGTTTAGTGGTACACATGATGGAAAGTGATGCGCTGCCAGGCGGTAGTGGCGTGCGTGCCGCCGTGCCGGGCTATCGTCTGGCGATCAAAACCGGCACCGCAGAGAAAATGGGCAGCAGCGGAAAATATGACGGCGGCTATATTAACTACACTGCAGGTGTGGCCCCGGCCAGTGATCCTCAGGTGGCGCTGGTTATCATGATTAACCACCCAACGGCGGGTGACCACTTTGGTGGTTCGGTAGCCGCGCCGGTATTTGGCAACATCATTGGTCCGGTGCTCAAACATATGAATATCGCGCCCGATGCGATTTACAGTACGCACGACGGTATTTGAGTTACGCCCTGCAAAGGTCGGTAAACAAAGCGGCAAATGTTTTACAGCTGGTAGCATTTTCGCTAACTCCGTTGCGTTTTGCCGCTGGCAAGCCAGGAGTGCAGCTGCGAGCATAACCGTCCCAGAGATATTGATTGGTGGTAAAGTAATCTGCTCCCGGCAGATTTACAGCCTTTTGATTGCACCAACCCACGCGCGTGCGTGGGTTTTTTTTGTCTGTTTCCCTGAGTTTTTATGCTGTTCTTCTAAATGGCCGCGTGGAACAATTATCCCCTTTCGGCCAGGCCTTGCAGGATAAGTCGTTGGGGGCTTTCTCTGTCAGGTTACGCTGCAAGAGGCATGGGACGTGTTGCCCTTACGCAAGGTGCCATATGTCAGAAATGGCAGTGGTGGCGGGATCAGCGGTGCCTGCTGCTGTGCCAGCCACTTGCCTTAATCCCATTCATTGAACGACGCGCCTAATGTATCGAATGCCGTTAAGATGTTAAGATATTGATTAGGGATTCTTACGTTCAGGGGGTGGAAACTAATCATCCTCTGCAATCATAAGGAAATCAGGCCGGTGTTTTACTGGTCTGGTTTTATTCCGGGCGGTAGCGAAATGTTGCCCTGAATTTTTGTTCTTACCTGATCAGCAGATTCCTATGATCCCAACATCTGGAAAAGCTTCTTCCTCTCTGCGTAAAAAATCCTGTTACTTGTTCTGATTGTTGTGGACATCCTGCAGGCAGTCCACCGCTGGGAGGGCCAGTTGGGCAGCATGCCATGGTGTTTGATGGGCCGACGCCGGTGTATGCGGTCGTGGTCACCACGGCAGATGTGCCGGTTTACCTACTGCGCTGGGTACGGTTGTCCCCAGTGCCACGGTGGCCGTCACCAGTCGTGTGGATGGTCGCTAATGAAGGTTTACTTCACCGAAGGGCAGAAGGTGAAAAAAGGGCAGCGGCTGGCGCAAATTGATCCGCGCAGCTACCAGGCAACCCTTGACCAGTACCAGGGCAGCCTGAATCAAAATCAGGCGTTGTTGAAAAGCGCCGGGCAGACGCTGGCCCGCTAAACGATGATGAAAAAAAACAATAAACTCACCTCTGTTTTACTGGCACAGCTGCTGAGTGTTTGTGCGGTCGGCACTGATTATCAGCGCCCCGCGGCGAATATTCCGACCCAGTACAAAGAAGCTAAAGGCTGACGTCAGGCAAAAGCGCTGGTGGGGGAGGCGCTTTCCGATCTTTTCCCCAACGTCACGGGGAGCGTAAGCGCCACGCGCAGTGGTACCGCGGTCAGTTCCACGACCGGGCAACGAACCACCAGCAATAGCCACTTCGTGCAGGCCAGCGCCAGCTGGCCAACATCACCTTCAGCACACAGTCGGAACTGTCGCAGGGCTATGTCAAACTGTGGGTGATGGATCAACAAATAGCGTTGTATCGGCAGAGCGTGGACGCCTGTCAGCGTTATCTGAATATCATCAATAATAAATAATCAGGTCGGTAGTGAATCCGCACCACCCTGGCGCAGGCGCAGCTGGAGAGCGCCGCGCGTCGGTGCTGGATCTGAGCTGGCAGCGTGCGCAAACCGAGCACGCAATTACCATGCTGATGGGTAAAACACCCGCAGGGTTCAGCCTGCCTGCGGCAGCGCTTACCGCGACGTTATCGGCTATCCCGCAGTCGGTGCTGTCTGAACTGTTACAGCGCCGCCCGGATATTGCTTACGCCGGGCGTAATGTGGAGGCGGCTAATGCGGCGGTGGGCGTGGCTATTGCCGGGTATTTCCCTGACCTGACGCTGAGTGCCAGCGGCGGCTATACTAGTTCATTATTTCGAAATGTGATTTCGCTGCCCAGCCGTGTCTGGTCGCTCGGGCCGGAACTGAGCGGCAGGCTGCTGGATTCTGGCGCTACCTCATCGAAAGTGGAGCAGGCCAGTGCCAGCTACGATGCAGATGTCGCCCGCTACCGTCAGGCCGTGCTGACCGGCTTCCAGGAAGTGGAAAATTATCTGGTCCAGCTGCGCACCTTGCAGGATGAAATGCGCACGCCGCAGCGGGCAACTGAGGCTGCGAAAGGATCGGCCCGTGTGACCTACAACCAGTATCAGGCGGGGATGATTGATTATCTCGACGTGACGACCACGGAAAACACCAGCCTGAGTTCGCAACAAAGCCTGCTGTCATTGCAAAGCACCCAGTGGGTGGCAGGCGTGCAGCTGATTGCCGCGCTCGGCGGCGGCTGGCAGGCAACGAATTTGCCGCAGTGAGTACGCATTTGCCCTGGCTTGTAAATACGTTGTGCTTTCCCCTGCAGGCTGACCACATGCGCAACGCGGTCAGCCTGCGGCGGGCAATCAATCCACCGTGGTCCTGCGGCTTAATGCGTCAATACATCGTTGGTTTGCTCCCGCTTAAGCCGCTATCACCATAATTTTCTGCGCGGTGCATTGAGTTATCATGCGCTATCCTGCATCGTTATAGCCAACTTTTTTAAGCGCATGGAGTTGGCATGCTTTTTTCATTTTTTCGTCTGGTATTCAGGCTCTGTTTTCGTACCCGTCTGAACGGTGACCTCTCTGCCTTATCACGGGAAAAAGTGCTGATAGTGCCTAACCACACCTCCTTTCTTGATGGCATTTTGCTGGCGGTTTTCCTGCCGGTGAAGCCGGTTTTTGCGGTCTATTCCTCTATCAGTGAGCAGTGGTATATGCGCTGGTTGAACAGGCTGATTGATTTTGTTCCGCTCGATCCCGCCCGGCCCATGTCGTTAAAATATCTGATTAAAATCATTGGACAGGGGCGTCCTGTGGTGATTTTCCCGGAAGGGCGTATCACCGTGACCGGCTCGTTAATGAAAATTTATGACGGGGCAGGGTTGGTTGCCGCCAGGTCGCAGGCGACGGTTATCCCCATGCGTATTGAAGGCGCAGAGTTTTCGCCTTTTGGCCGCCTCTCTGGCGTGTTCAGGCGGCGTCTTTTTCCGCGTATCACTCTCACACTCCTGCCAGCGACAACTTTGCCGATGCCGGAGGCCAAAAGTGCACGCGAACGGCGCTGGCTGGCTGGCGAGCATCTGCATCATATTATGATGGAGGCCCGGATGGCGGTACGTCCGCGTGAGACGCTGTATCAGGCATTTCTGGCGGCACGCACACGCTATGGATGGTTCAAGCCCTGCATTGAGGATGTCAGTTTTGCTGTGGACAGCTACAGCGGCTTACTCAAAAAATCCCTGGGGGTGGGACGTATTCTTGAGCGTTATACCGCGCCTGGTGAATATATCGGATTGCTGCTGCCTAACGCCACGGTCACGGCAGCGGCGATTTTGGGTACCTCTGCACGCGGGCGTATTCCGGCAATGCTCAACTATACGGCCGGTGTGAAAGGTATTCGCAGTGCCGTCACCGCCTGCGGCCTGAAAACAATTTTCACCTTGCGTCAGTTCCTTGATAAAGGCAAGTTGTGGTATCTGCCAGAAGGCGTCAGCGAGGTGACCTGGATTTTCCTTGAGGACCTGAAAAGCACCGTTACCCTGCGTGATAAACTGTGGGTGCTTTCCAGACTGGTTTTCCCAATGCAGGCGGCGGTGGCACAGCAGCCGGAACAGGCGGCGATGGTGCTGTTCACTTCCGGTTCAGAAGGCGACCCCAAAGGCGTCGTGCATTCGCATAAAAGCCTGCTTGCTAACGTCGAGCAGATCCGCACGGTAGCGGATTTCACCCCGCGTGATCGTTTTATGTCGGCGATGCCTCTTTTTCACGCCTTTGGCCTGACGGTGGGCCTGTTTACGCCGCTGATTACCGGCGCACAGGTGTTTCTCTATCCCAGCCCGCTACATTACCGTATGGTGCCAGAGCTGGTATACGACCGGAACTGTACGGTGCTGTTCGGTACTTCCACTTTTTTGGGCAACTATGCCCGCTTTGCTCATCCGTATGATTTTGCCCGCCTGCGCTACGTGGTGGCTGGCGCAGAGAAATTGCAGGACGCTACCCGGCAGGCATGGATGGATAAATTTGGCATCCGTATTCTTGAAGGCTACGGCGTGAGCGAATGTGCGCCCGTCGTAGCCATTAACGTGCCGATGGCGGTCCGAAACAACACCGTTGGTCGTATTCTGCCGGGAATGGACTTCCGGCTTATCGCTGTGCCGGGCATTGAGCAGGGTGGCCAGCTGCAACTCTGCGGCCCGAATATTATGAAAGGTTATTTGCGCGTGAATAATCCGGGCGTGCTGGAAGCGCCGCAGGCGGATAACGGTGAGGGCCGGATGGAACCGGGCTGGTATGACACCGGCGATATTGTCAGCTTTGATGTCCAGGGTTTTTGCCAGATTCAGGGACGGATGAAGCGCTTTGCCAAAATTGCCGGTGAAATGATCTCGCTGGAAACCGTTGAGCGTATTGCGCTGGCCGCATCCCCGGATAAGAATCACGCGGCGGCGGTAAAGCCGGACGGTCAGCGTGGTGAGGCGCTGGTGCTGTTCACCACGGACCCCCATCTGACGCGCGAGGCGCTCAGGCACACTGCCCGCAGGCAGGACAATATGGAACTGGCGGTGCCGCGTGATATTCGCTTTCTGAAGCAATTGCCGTTGTTGGGCAGCGGCAAGCCTGATTTTGTCACGCTCAAAAGCATGGCTGAACAGCCGGAGAATGATCATGCACAGTGCAGCACGCAGTGAAAGGCTTTTGTCACGCGGCATGATGGCGGTCATTGCTGCGCAGTTTTTTTCTGCCTTTGGCGATAATGCACTGCTGTTTGCAACCCTTGCTGTACTCAAGCAGCAATCCTGGCCTGCATGGAGCCAGCCCATGCTGCAAATGGTCTTTGTGGCCACCTATATCATTCTCGCGCCTTTTGTCGGTCAGATTGCTGACAGTTTCGCTAAAGGTCGGGTAATGATGTTCGCTAACGGGCTGAAGCTGCTTGGGGCATTGGTTATCTGCTTTGGGTTGAATCCTTTCCTGGGCTACAGCTTGGTGGGCATCGGTGCGGCGGCTTACTCAACCGCGAAGTACGGCATTCTGGGCGAGATATCCCACGGCGGCAGCCTGGTGAAAGCTAACGGCCTGATGGAGGCATCCACCATTGCCGCGATCCTCGCAGGCTCTGTTGCCGGGGGCGTGCTGGCGGACTGGCATTTGCTGGCCGGGCTGTCTGTCTGTGTGATTGTGTATGCACTGGCGGTAGCGGCTAATCTGCTGATACCCCGTCTGGATGCGGCGCGTCCGGGGCAGCAGTGGCATCCGATAAGGATGTCGGCCAGCTTCTTTCACGCCTGTGTGGTGCTCTGGCAAGACGCCCGGACGCGTTTCTCACTGGTAGGCACCAGCCTGTTCTGGGGAGCGGGCGTAACGCTTCGCTTCCTGCTGGTGCTGTGGGTGCCGGTGGCGCTGGGCGTCACCGACAATAAGACGCCCACCTTGCTGAATGCGATGGTCGCTGTGGGCATCGTTATTGGTGCAGGTGCAGCGGCGAGACTGGTGACCCTGAAAGCGGTAAACCGCTGCATGCCCGCAGGCGTGTTAATTGGCGTGGCGGTGATTGGCTTCTCGTTGCAGCATACGATGGTGGGGGCTTACGGGCTGTTAATGGCTATCGGTGCGCTGGGTGGTTTTTTCGTGGTGCCGCTCAATGCGCTATTACAGGTTCGCGGGAAAGAGAGCGTGGGTGTGGGTAATGCCATCGCGGTACAAAATCTGGGTGAAAACAGCGTGATGCTGCTGATGCTCGGCATCTATTCGCTGGTAATAAGTCTCGGAGCACCTGTAGTGGCAACCGGCATCGTTTTTGGTACGCTGTTTGCGCTGGCGATTGCGTTGCTGTGGGGTTGGCAGTGGCGACAGAAGCGGGGTCAGCCCGTGCGTTAACTCGATACAATGGCTGTTTTACAGAAATTGAGCGCATAAAAAATAGCGCCCGGCAAACTGCGGGTCGTTTTACACGATCCGCACTGCACCTTACGGTGCGGGGAAGGTATAGCGGCGGTGTATCACTTCCAGCTGCTCAATGATCTCCTTGTCCAGCGTCAGGTTGTAGCTGTTGATATTGATCTGCAACTGTTCAGGGGTGGTTGCGCCCAGCAGGGTACTGGCCACAAAGGGCTGCTGACGGACAAAGGCCAGCGCCATTTGTGATGGGTCCAGCCCGTGCTGTTTCGCCAGCGCAACGTATTCCTCGATGGCAAGCTGCGACTGCTCGCCGCTGTAGCGGGTAAAGCGGCTGAACAGCGTATTACGTGCGTCTGCCGGTTTGGCACCCTTCAGATATTTGCCGCTCAGGGTACCGAATGCCAGACTGGAATAGGCCAGCAGCTCCACGCCTTCAAACTGGCTGATTTCAGCCAGCCCCACTTCAAAACTGCGGTTGAGCAGGCTGTAAGGATTCTGGATGGTAACGATGCGTGGCAGCTCATGTTTTTCCGCCAGTTGCAGATAGCGCATCACGCCCCAGGGCGTTTCGTTTGAGACACCAATATAGCGGATCTTACCGGCCCGAACCTGCTCGCTCAAGGCTTCCAGCGTTTCAAGCAAGGTGACGGGAACGCTGCTGTCGGTCCAGCTGTAGTTCAGCCTGCCAAAGCAATTGGTCTGACGCTGTGGCCAGTGGAGCTGGTACAAATCAAGATAATCGGTGTTTAGCCGTTTCAGGCTGGCATCCAGCGCCTCGCGAATATTTTTCCGATCCAGCGCCTGGCCAGGGCGGATGGACGCATCGGCCCCCCGTGATGGCCCGGCCACCTTGGACGCGAGAATGACTTTATCGCGATTGCCACGGGATTTTAGCCAGCTGCCGATATAGCTTTCGGTTAATCCCTGCGTTTCTGGTCGGGGCGGCACCGGATATATTTCCGCAGTATCAATGAGGTTGATACCCGAGCGGAGGGCCAGATCCAGCTGGGTGTGGGCGTCGGCTTCGCTGTTTTGCTCACCAAACGTCATGGTGCCCAGTCCCAGGTTGCTGACTTCAAGCGTGCTGTGGGGAATACGATGATAGTGCATTTTCCGACTTCCTTTTTTTCATTTTTAACGGTCTGAAATCTGACAACCATTTTTCAGCCTGTCTTATCAGGGTGTTATTGCCTGCTATGTTGAACCGGGTTCCGCAGGTCTTAACAAAAAATCGCTTTGTTTTAGTTTCTGCACGCTGCTATGAACCCCTGCAAGATCAGCACAGCAGAGACTCAGGCCGATCAGGTCTGGCTTTTGACTATAACCGCCGCGTGTTGCAGGGGGAAGAGGGGATTTGTCGGGAGATGAAGACAGGCTGCCCGCAGTATCGCAATGGGTGGCAGAGTCTGTTCAGCGCTCGACAATAGATGAGATGTCGTCGCCGTTAATCTGTAATTCATGGTCGGTGTTGTCGGTGTATTTTACCAGGCCGGTTTGTTTATCGATTTCAGGTTTGCCCTGTGTCATGATCATTTTGCCGTCCTTGGTGGCCATCACATAATCGCTGCTACATCCACTGACCAACATAACCAGCATTAAGGCAACCGCCTTTACTAACCACTTCATATTCTGCTCGCCTGCGACTTGTTTGGTTATTAATAACGCATATAACACAATCGGCTAATCGCAACACTCTGAAAATAGACTGAAGCGCGTAGGGTTAAGGGATTCTTTTCGTAAAGTGATATTACAAAAAGGATAACTGGCCAGCAGGCTGGCCAGAGGAAATCAGGCGTGACTTTTTTTATTACGCAATAAATTCAGGCATTCAACGGCCATTGAGAAAAACATGGCGAAGTAAATATAGCCTTTGGAAATATGAATATTGATGCCCTCAAGAATGAGGGTAAAGCCGACCAGAATCAGGAAAGCCAGCGCCAGCATTTTTACTGACGGATGGTGATCGACAAACTCGCCAATAGTGCGGGCGGCGAACATCATAATCAGCACGGCAAACACCACGGCAGCCATCATAATGATCAGATGATCGGAAAGCCCCACGGCAGTAATGACCGAATCCAGGCTGAAAATAATATCCAGCAGCATAATCTGGACAATCGCCCCGGCAAACGAATGAACATTGTTTTTCTGCTCGCTCTCGTTGCCCTCAATGGTTTCATAGATCTCAAAGCCGGATTTCCACAGCAGAAAAAGACCACCGGAAATAAGGATCAGATCCCGTGTGGAGACGCCGTGATCCATCAGCGTAAACAGTGGATTGGTCAGACGAATCACCCAGGAAATAGAGGCCAGCAGTGCAATACGCATCAACATCGCACCAGCCATACCCAGCCTGCGCGCAGTATTTTGTTGACGCTCAGGCAGTTTTGCCACGACCAGAGACAGGAAAATAATGTTATCAATCCCAAGGACGATTTCCAGAATCGTCAGCGTACCCAAAGCCAGCCAGGCATCCGGGTCGGCAATCCACTCAAACATACAAAGATGACATCCTAAACAGAAGTTAAACGAAGAGGATACTCAACCCGACCCACATTAGCCATATGTACGCCTTACTTAAGTCTGGATCGACGCCTGGCCGCACGGTGCTGGTTGCTGCCGGAAGATGCCCGATTTTAAGAATGTGGCCGCGTGACGGGGTTACAGCAGGAAATGGCGTGCGAGAAGCGGAGCAGTGAATGTTTTCTTCAGATAAAAACCGCGCGGCAGGGTCATAATGGACTGGCCGTTTTCGCCTATCCCTTCGGTCAGTGCCTTGCTGTTGGCGGCTTTGGGACGAATTTGCAGCACTTCACCGTGACGGGCGGTGATACGTTCCACCTGGCCCAGTACGATCATGTCCATCAGTTCTTCCCAGTCCTGCCGAAGTTGCGCTTCTTCTTCATGGTTCGGGCTCCACAACAGCGGCGCGCCTACCCGACGTTCCGCCAATGGGATGGTGCGTTCTCCTTCCACGGGTACCCACAGCACGCGTGCCAGCTTGTGGCGTACGTGGCTGGTCTGCCAGACCACACCGGTATTGCCTGTCAGTGGCGCGACGCAAACAAAAGTGGTTTCCAGCGGGCGGCCAGATGCACTAACAGGGATGGTTTTCAGCTCCACGCCAATTCCTGCAAAATCCTGCACTGGCTTGCTTCCTGCGGTGGCACCGAGATGGCACTCCAGTAGCGTGCCAACCCAGCCTTTATCCCGCCGCAAATCGCCCGGAACAGGAAGATTTGCCCTTAGCGCCAGCTCCGCCAGGGAAAAACCTGCCAGTTTTTCAGCGCGTTCGAGCAGTTGGGCTTCATTTTCCGGCGCGGGCAGTGGCTGAAAAGAGTGGCGCATAGACAAGGCTCCGCTAGCGTATAAAAAATAACCATGACAAAGTCTGTTTTGCACGGAGGAGGATGTGAAAACGAAATAATAGCATGATTAATCATGTTTTTTTGCACTGGCTGCCGTATTCCCTTTTTACTTCATGTTGGGTTATGCGCTGGTTGTCACTGACAATGAACAGGATCTTCCCCCTTGTTATCCACAGAAAAATGGGATAAGTCTTTCACAGAATGAATACTGTTTCGATTTACAGCCTTGACGAGGAAGATTTTATGCTTTTTTCGGTTTTTTTTGCCTGGCGCTACGACATATCCTGTGGATAAAAATAACAGTGCGCGATCTTTCGCCAGTCACGATTCAGAACAATATGACAGCCCGATGAAATCCACGGTTAACGCGTTTTTTCAAAAAAAGATGATTATAAACATAATATTAGGTTTTATTTATTTTACCATAACAGACTCTGGTCGGGAGTTTTCCCCACAGGTTAATGGAGTTCTGCACAAAGCTATCCACAGAAAAGGTGAATAAAATCGCCTTCCGATAAGGTTTTTTGTTTATAACTTTGCCAATTATCCTGAGTTATCCCATTCCTGCCGGCTCCTGAGCAGATAAACCAGTGGTTTACCACCTGTAAGGAGTATGAAACAATCAGAACATCCGAGTTTTAGTTTGAGGTAGTCCAGTGATCGATGATGATGGCTACCGCCCGAATGTTGGTATCGTAATTTGTAACGGGCAGGGGCAGGTGTTGTGGGCCAGACGCTATGGTCAGCACTCCTGGCAATTTCCCCAGGGTGGAATTAACCCGGGGGAAACGGCGGAACAGGCGATGTATCGGGAACTGTTCGAGGAAGTCGGTTTACACCGTAAAGACGTGCGTATTCTTGCCTCTACCCGCAACTGGTTGCGCTACAAGTTGCCAAAACGTTTGGTGCGTTGGGACACAAAGCCGGTCTGTATCGGCCAGAAACAGAAGTGGTTTCTTCTGCAATTATTGTGCAATGACGCGGATATCAACATGCAAACCATCAACACGCCTGAATTTGATGGCTGGCGATGGGTTAGCTTCTGGTATCCGGTGAGGCAGGTGGTCTCTTTTAAACGTGACGTTTATCGTCGGGTCATGAAGGAATTTGCCAGCGTGGTGATGCCATTGCAGGAAAATCACGGACAGCGTAATGCGTTCTATCGTCGGAAGCGAGGTTAAGCCAGACAGATTATGCTCACACAGCTGCGTGAAATAGTCGAAAAAGTGGCTGGTGCCCCCAGATTGAATGAGGCACTTGATATTCTGGTCAACGAGATTTGCCTGGCGATGGAAACCGAAGTCTGCTCGGTTTATCTCGCTGACCACGACCGCCGCTGCTACTACCTGATGGCTACACGAGGGCTGAAAAAGCCGCGTGGCCGCACGATTGCACTGGCATTTGACGAAGGGATCGTTGGGCTGGTTGGGCGACTGGCTGAACCCATCAACCTTGCGGATGCGCAAAGCCACCCCAGCTTTAAATATGTTCCTTCCGTGAAAGAGGAGCGTTTTCGCTCTTTCCTCGGCGCACCCATTATCAGCAGACGCCAGCTGCTTGGCGTGTTGGTGGTTCAGCAGCGTGAGCATCGTCAGTTTGACGAAAGCGAAGAGTCTTTTCTTGTTACCTTAGCCACTCAGATGGCGACCATCCTTTCTCAGTCGCAGCTCAACGCGCTATTTGGTCAGTACCGACAGACGCGAATTCGTGCGCTGGCAGCGGCACCTGGCGTTGCGGTGGCCACGGGATGGCTGGACAATACGCAACCTTCACTGGAAAACGTTTCTGCTGCCTCAACGCTGGATACGGTGCGTGAGCGTGAACGTCTGTCGCTGGCAATAGATGAAGCAGCTGGTGAGTTTCGCCGTTTCAGCAAGCGTTTTAACGCCAGCGTGCAAAAAGAAAGCGCGGCGATATTCGATCTCTATTCTCATCTGTTAAGTGATAACCGGCTGAAGAAAGATCTTTATGCCGAAATTGACAACGGCTCGGTTGCAGAATGGGCGGTAAAAACGGTCATTGAAAAGTTCGCCGCGCAATTTGCCAGCCTTCAGGATAATTATCTGCGCGAGCGTTCCTGCGACCTGCGGGTGCTGGGTCAACGCCTGCTGTTTCACCTTGATGATTCAATACAGAACAATAACAGCTGGCCTGAACACTTCGTGCTGGTCGCTGATGAACTGACGGCAACCACGTTGGCAGAGGTGCCGCATGACCGTCTTGCAGGTGTAGTGGTTAGAGACGGTGCGGCCAACTCTCACGCGGCGATAATGGCACGTGCAATGGGCATCCCAACCGTGATGGGCGTGGATGCACAACCAGAATTGCTGAATGGCCGCCTGCTGATTGTTGATGGCTATCGCGGCGAGCTGCTGGTAGACCCGGAGCTGGTACTGGTGCAGGAATACCAGAGGCTGATCAGTGAAGAGCATGAGTTGAGTAAGCTGGCAGAGGACGTGGTTGAATACCCCGCCGCGCTCAAAAGTGGCGAGGCCGTCAAAGTCATGCTCAACGCCGGGCTGAGTGCTGAACATGAAAAAGCGTCAGGCAACCGGGTGGATGGCGTGGGACTCTACCGTACGGAAATTCCGTTTATGCTGCAAAATGGCTTTCCATCGGAAGAAGAGCAGGTGGCGCAATATCAGGGAATGCTGCAGCTTTTTCTGGACAAACCGGTCACCCTGCGCACGCTGGATATCGGTGCCGACAAGCAGCTGCCTTATATGCCGATCAGTGAGGAAAATCCCTGTCTTGGCTGGCGGGGCATCCGGCTGACGCTCGATCAGCCTGAAATTTTTTTGGTGCAGGTCCGGGCGATGCTGCGTGCTAACGTTGCCAGCGACAACCTCAGTATTTTGCTGCCGATGATTACCTGCATCGATGAAATTGATGAGGCGATCCGTCTGATCGACCGCGCCACCCGTAAAGTGGAAGAGATGCTGGGTTATACCATCCCTCAACCGCGCATTGGCGTTATGATTGAAGTCCCGTCAATGATCTTTATGATCCCCCATCTGGCCGGGAGGGTCGATTTTGTTTCAATTGGCACCAACGATCTTACTCAGTATCTGCTGGCGGTGGACAGGAACAATACCCGTGTTGCTAACCTCTACGACAGCCTGCATCCGGCGATGCTGCGTGCATTAAAAATGATTGCCGACGAAGTGAAATGTGCCGGAATTGAGCTGTGCCTGTGTGGTGAAATGGCTGGAGACCCCGCCTGTGTTCCGTTATTAATCGGGCTGGGATATCACCACTTAAGCATGAACGGCCGTAATGTGGCACGGGTGAAGTATTTGCTGCACCATCTGGACTACGCCGACGCACAAAAACTGGCGGAGGCGGGGTTAAAAGCGCGACAGGCAGTGGAAGTCCGTCACCAGGTCGCGGCGTTTATGGAGCGCCGTGGGCTAGGCGGCCTGATTCGTGGTGGACGCTAGCCCGGCTTTTCCGTTAAAGAAATGACGATGTCACCTGAACCGATTAATAAAGTTTACAGTTAAGTCCGGTCAGGGTTTTTCTGGCTGTGATATGATGCTCCCCTTGTTTCTGCGCCCTGCGCACACTGGATGATCCACTTCGCTGCCCGCTAGCCGGAGCGATACTGAAAAATGGTGCAAGATGACTAACCGCTATCTGGCTTTCCCCCAATTTGATCCTGTTATTTTTTCTGTCGGGCCAATCTCCCTGCATTGGTACGGCCTGATGTATCTGGTCGGTTTTATTTTCGCCATGTGGCTAGCTGTGCGCCGTGCTAACAAGCCGGGCAGCGGTTGGAAAAAAGAAGAAGTTGAAAATCTGCTGTATGCCGGATTTCTCGGTGTTTTCCTCGGTGGACGTATTGGCTATGTGCTGTTCTACAATTTGCCGCTGTTTTTGGATAATCCGCTTTATCTTTTCAAAGTGTGGGACGGTGGGATGTCATTCCACGGCGGTCTGATCGGGGTTATCGTGGCCATGCTGTGGTTTGCCCATCGCACCAAACGTAACTTCTTCCAGGTCTCCGATTTCATTGCCCCACTCATTCCATTTGGTCTGGGCGCCGGGCGTCTGGGTAACTTTATTAACGGTGAACTCTGGGGACGCGTGGCCCCCGATCTGCCCTGGGCGATGCTGTTTCCCGGTTCGCGTGGTGAGGATGCCGCGCTGGTGTCCACCCACCCGGAATGGCAATCCTTGCTCTCAACGTACGGCGTGCTACCGCGTCATCCTTCGCAGGTTTATGAGCTGCTGTTGGAAGGCATAGTGCTGTTTATCATGCTGAATGTGTTTATCCGTAAATCACGCCCGATGGGGGCGGTTTCTGGTCTGTTCCTGATTGGTTACGGCCTGTTCCGTTTTATTGTCGAATTCTTCCGCCAGCCCGATGCGCAGCTGGGCCTGTTTGACAATGCCATCAGCATGGGGCAGATCCTCTCCACGCCAATGATTTTCGCCGGTCTGGTGATGATGATTTGGGCCTGTCGCCGTCGGGGCGCACAGCAACTCAGCGAGGAAAAATGAAACAGTATCTGGCGTTAATGCAAAAAGTGCTCACCGAAGGTACACCAAAAAATGACCGAACCGGTACCGGCACCCTGTCCATTTTTGGCCACCAGATGCGTTTCAATTTGCAGGAAGGTTTTCCGCTTGTGACAACCAAAAAGTGTCACCTGCGCTCAATCATTCATGAGCTGCTGTGGTTTCTCAACGGCGATACCAACACGGCTTATCTGCAGGATAATAAGGTCACTATCTGGGATGAATGGGCTGATGAAAAGGGCGATTTGGGGCCGATCTATGGTAAACAGTGGCGCAGTTGGGGTGCTGCCGATGGGCGTCAGATCGATCAGCTCACTCAGGCAATACAGCAGCTAAAAAGCGATCCGGATTCGCGGCGTATTATTGTTTCTGCCTGGAACGTCGGCGAACTGGATCAGATGGCGTTGGCACCCTGTCATGCGTTTTTCCAGTTCTACGTTGCTGACGGTAAACTTTCCTGCCAGCTTTACCAGCGTTCCTGCGATATTTTCCTCGGCTTGCCTTTCAATATTGCCAGCTATGCGCTGCTGGTGCATATGATGGCGCAGCAGTGCGGGTTGGAGCCGGGTGATTTTGTCTGGACAGGCGGAGACACCCACCTTTACAGCAATCATCTGGAACAGACGCGTCTGCAGCTGACGCGTGAGCCGCGCTCACTGCCCAGATTGATCATCAAACGCAAACCGGCGTCATTGTTTGATTACCGCTTTGAGGATTTTGAGATCGAAGGGTATGACCCGCATCCTGCTATCAAGGCACCTGTAGCGATATGAGTTATCTCAGCAGCGGCGAGGCGGCTGCTGAGATTTCGCTGTTTGCAGTTTGCCTCGGGCCGTCGAACGACTGTCCTCTGTTGCTATCCTTTCAGGCCGAATCTGGCAGTCTGGCCTTTCACAGTGCTGTTATTCTCAAGCTGACATCGGGCAGGATAACGTAGCCCCCTGAACTTTGCCTTACGCTTTAATCTTCCTGACCTGACCTGAGCGGATAGAATGGCGGTAGGCACCATTTTCTTTCCAGCGCGGTATTTCCGTCATCGTCGCATACACATCGTTTTTTATTTTTTGCCCAGGTTTCCCGGTATGGACACTTTCGCGAATATGGATACTACCCCGGGCAGAAATGCACCTTACATCAGAAGCCCCAGGATCTTCACCGCACCGGGCCTGCGGTTTAATGAGGCTCTGGACTTCACATCTGCTGAATTAGCTCAGATTGGAACTGACACAGCACCAAATCTAATCTGACAGATCGCTCTGGGCCTGAAGCGCACATTCAAAGATCTCTGCCAGTGAGAAAGAAGCTTTTAAACATAAGCGCGTTTTTTTGAAAATTATTACTCTGCTTCACAAACGCCGCACCGCTTTAGGGTATGGTTCATCTCTGTTGCGACCACAGTCGGATTCCCACTGAAGCAGCATCGATTGCACCAGCAAGATAGCCCGGAAATTGTGTTGACCATTCACTGCCAATACCGATTAGGTTACCTGTTTCTCTGAATTTCAGGGTGAGGAGAACCAGAGCAGTA
Organism: Erwinia tracheiphila; assembly: GCF_021365465.1. Taxonomy (NCBI): domain Bacteria; kingdom Pseudomonadati; phylum Pseudomonadota; class Gammaproteobacteria; order Enterobacterales; family Erwiniaceae; genus Erwinia; species Erwinia tracheiphila. The sequence goes on along the minus strand of NZ_CP089932.1, from coordinate 3,573,547 downwards.
GATGATCAACAATTTTTTGTGGTGACATCAAGGATGTATGAAATGTGCGATGATGCGCAGCCTCTATTACGCTGCTGTAATCACACTGTTTCAGAATCTCTTTAAGTTTTGCCTGGGTATCCATCTTACCAAACCGGCGTCGGTCAGGGCTTTCAACCTGTTTTAACAGATTCTCCCGATCGCTGCGAAGTTGCACAAAAAATGGCGTGATGCGGTGTTTCCCGCATGCGCTGCGGATGTCCTCAATGTACCTGTCATCTTTACTGCCTTCGTAACAGAAGGTTGTGACGATATCGCGCTGGCTTTCCTCAAACAGTAGCGTCAGTGCATAAAGCCTCAGCCTGCAGGCAAAATGCCTGACAGTGCTGAATTCATGCTCAGACGCCAGCAGCTCCATCGCTAAGTCATATGTCATATGGTTATGAAACAGCGTTGCCTGCATATCTTTCGCCAGCAGGCGGCCGACGGTAAGCTTTCCCACTGCTGGCGCACCATAAATAAAAACCAGCTTTCTCACTGCGCCGTACTCATCGTGCTGGCATCATACCAGGTGACATTTAAAGCGTTGCGTGTCTTGACGGAAACGCCGGTTAACGGCACCACCTCATGCCAGGTTTCATGGTGGTTGGTACGAATTATGACGCGGCGTTGCCCATGATCGGCAGAACAGAATGGCATACCTCAGCATGGTTCAACGGGTTAAGAATGCGAAAGGTGCCTCCCCAGCTTTCCTCCCACTCTGCTTTAAAGTAGATAATCAGTCGATAACCTCGCTTCAACTAGGCATCGACATGCGGTTGGTAATGTGTTTCTCTGCCGCCGCGAAATGCAACGGCCTCCATTTTGTAGTTGGAAAGATCGTCGCCACAAAAGGTGGACAGCGTGGTGGTAAAGCGTTGGCATACCAGCTCGGCGCACATTTCCTGCGATGCCACTGACAGCGTATTGGCATCGCTGACTTTACCGGACGCGAGAGGGATCAGCGTACGACGGTAAAAGTAACCCCCGTTACGTTCACGATAGTTAAATCCATCAGTGGGAAGTTCGTCAGCAGGCGTGGCGGCAACAGATGCGTTGCACCATATCTGCGTCAGTTCTCCCCAGGTAAAGGGCGTTTGATGCCGTTTACCGTCGGCGATACGCTTAAAATCGAAGTAATTAGCCATGCTTTTATTCTCTCCTGGCAGAATTGAGGGCTCAGACGTCCGTTACAGGTTTTTCAGGCCCGTCGCCATGCGCTCAGTGAGTTCCGCTATCTCCCGGGACGAAATCGTAAAGGCCGGTGCCAGTTTTAAATAGGGTCCTGCCGCACCGACGATAACCCCCTGCTGACGAATAGCCGACTGCGCCCGGCTGCAGAGTTCAGGGGATGCAAAGGTTATAGATAACATCAGCCCTTTTCCCTGCAGGCTAATCAGCCCTTCTGTTTCAGGCAGTTGCTCTCTAGCCAGCTCCAGCAGCTGCTCTCCTTTGGTTACCACACCATCCAGCAGGTAATGATTATCAAGATAATCAAGCACGAAGAGTGCCGCGCTGCAGCCCAGCAGGTTGCCGGATTGGGTGTGACCATGGCGAAAAAAGGGAAGAGTCTGGCCGCTAAAGCTGTCAGCGATTGCTTCAGTCGCCAACACGGCAGTGACAGGGACACCTCCCCCCAGGCATTTACTGAAAATAACAATGTCAGGATGCGCACCTTGCGAAACTGACTCACAAAATGCCCCTGCACGGCCAATGCCACAATAAACTTCATCACAGATCAGTAGAATATCGTGCTGCCGGGTGAGCCTTGATAGCTGCTGCAGAAAACCGTCAGGGAATTGTCTGGTACCTTCCATTGCCATAATCGGTTCTATAATCACGGCGGCGAGGGTTGACTGCTGTTCTTCCAGCAGGATTTCCCAGGCTTTAATATCATCGGGATGCTGCGGAAACGGCATTGTGACCGTATTGCTGGCGAGTACAGACGGTAAAATTCCCTCATTAATAAAAGAGCGTCTTGTGGCCATCATCGCACCAAGCGTACAGCCATGGTATGCCCCCTCGATAGCCACGATCCTCGTGCGCTGCGGGCGTGAGGCATTGACCTGGTACTGCCATGCCATTTTTAGCGCACTTTCTACGCCTTCGCTGCCGCTGCCCACAATAAATGTTTTATGAAGGGCGGTATCAGGTAGCCTGGCCACCAGTTTTTCTGCCATTTCGCCGGGAAGCTGTGTGTTCGAATAGATATTGCAGGCATGAATTAGCGTGGATAGTTGCTGCTGCAGCGCCGCGATAAATTCTGGATGAGAATGTCCGAGACAATGATTGTAACAACCGGAAATGGCATCCAGATAGCGTCTGCCGTGATCGTCGTAAAGGTAGACACCTTCGCCTCGCTGAATAACGGGCCGCCGATCCTGTTGTGTTAAAACCGTATAGGGGGGCCAATATGCGCTAGAGGCAGGATTCATATTTTGTCCCTTTTAGTCTGGTTTGAATTTCGTCAACGTTACTAATGACGGAATGAATCGGTCGGATTTCTTTTTTGCCTGTTCCTGCACATAGCCTGAAATCAGACACGCCGAGGAAAGAGAGCAAGCGACGGGCTGCATCATCTGGCCCGGTAATGACATCTTCGTAATTAAGGGAAAGAATATCGTGATGCTGGAAGGCTTGATAAAATGCGGCCTGATTTTCACCGTTTTTATCAATGAAATCGGTTAATTCATCAACGCACACCGTTATTTTTTCTGCTGATGTTGGGCGATTATCCTGTAGTCCGATGTACCAGATACGATCACGCAGGCTTTTTTTCAGGGAAACGAACTGTTGCAGGCGGCTTTGTCTCTCCAGCAGGATAAGCTTCAGGTCTGGAATTGCCTGCAAGGCCGGCCAGACAGGCGTATCGCCCCAGTCGCTATCCAGATCGCGGAACAAGACGAAACCAACGGCTTCAACATATTCGAAGCAGGGCTTGAAAAGATGGCGATCCAGAATCGTTTTTACTGGGGTGTCCTTAACGCGGTAAGGTAGTAGATACTGACCAAATCGGTTAAATGCTTCACCATGCATTTCAATCGTTGGGTGAGAGCCCAACATGGTACGAAGAAGATGAGTACCTGCTCTGGGCGTTGATACTATTGCAAATTTCTTATAGCGAGTTTGTGCCGCCAGGATGTCCGCGCTCAGGCTTCCGCCCAGCCATTTATAATGTTCAGCAAGTGCTATTTTCTCGCTAAACAGCCTGTAACAGGCGGGATGTTCATGCTGTAAACTTTTAAGCCCATTCTGAATTTCATCGCCACGTATTCCCTGTTTGCTCCAGTTTATGCCTGAAAGACGGTATTCGTTGACGAATGCCACCATTCTGGACAGCGTTTTCTTACTGATTGTCCTGGTGCCCAGATCCGCCTGCATCTGCAGCTGAAGATGCTCCCTCGGACATATCAGCCAACCTTCCCAACATGCCGTCAGGGCGGATTCCGCAATTGAAAAATTATTCATACTCTCTCCTCGATGACGTCACCAACATTGGGGCCTGAGTGAATAAACCACGCAGTAGTGTTCTTGGGTTACCGGGATCGTCAATATAAGCCTGACGCCCGTGAGATAATTTATCGTTGCGAAGAATCAGGGCTTGTCCTTTCATCAGAGGAAATTCCAGATAATAACGGCTGCCCGGCGTTGCCAGATGCGAAAGATATTCAACAGCCTCGACAGCGCGGGGATTAATCGTGCGTGAATAATCCCAGTCAGCCGTGGTATCGAGCGTAAATCCACCAATAAATCCCCCATTTTCATCGGGACGAAATAGGGGACCAATATGAGAATATTCTTTTCCAGAATGGGTCCACGTTGAACGTCGCCGGAAAATATTTTCTTGCAGTAAGATATCAGCCAAATCAGCGTGTCTGGCCTTTAGCTGTTGAAAGGCGGAGGTACTGTCAAATAAAACGGTCGTGCCACCCTGTGCTGCATGTTGTTTACAAAGAAGAATCGACGTTTTAATACTGCCAATGGGAATATAAGAACCATCGGTATGAAGAGAAAGGCGAGTGGTGCTGTTAAAAACCTCATGCGTACCCTGTGCCAGCCCACCAATTTGATTAATTCCCGAATCTCGTACACCTTCTTTGTGCTCCAGGTAATTGAAATCCGACTGATAAATCTGACCTAATGAATAAAGTGTGGACATTTTTTGGAAGTCGGATTCATCATATTTCCATTCACTGCTGACGACGGCAAAGCGGTGGTTTACAATATGTGAAATCACTGCCCGTTCATCCTCACAGTCAATAACTTTTGGTGACCATCCATCAAAGCAACTTTGCATCAGAATTATTCCTTAATTAAAGTAACTGAACAGGCTCATAAATAAATATTGTTGTCACGCGGCCTGTAATACAGCTCGCCTTCATCCGGCGTTGTTGAGCACGCTGAGAAAAATTACAAGCCTAGGATAATGACATGCTGCAAGGGCGTCAGATGGCACTCATTCCCCGTCAATCACCAGGATTTGGCCTGTTATATATTTACTGGCATTGGAGGCAAAAAGAATGGCGGCACCTTTCAAATTTTTATCATCGCCAATACGCCCGGGCGGCGCTCTCTGTGCTAAAAAATCCGTGCCGAGCCGACTGAAAAGATTACGCGGCATCGCAGAGGGGAAAAAACCGGGAGCCAGCACATTCACGGTAATATTAAACTCACCCCATTCACCCGCCAGAGCGCGGGTAAAATTCACCATTGCCCCTTCGCTGGTGCTATAGGCGATACCCTCCAGCCAGCTGGGTATATTTCCTTGTAAACCCGCGACGGAAGCGACATTAATAATTTTCCCACAGTTACGTGGGATCATCCTGCGCTTACCGATGATTTGCGTCAGTAAAAAATGGCTGCGAATATTGAGGTTCATCATGCGGTCCCGCCCTTCAACGGTATGATCCTCCGCCGTTGCGCCAGAGACTATTCCGGCATTATTAACCAGAATATCTATTTTTCCTGTTTTCGATATTGCTTCCTCAGAAAGGTACTCTGTATTGCCATTAATCGTATTATCAGCCACAATCCAGTCCGCCTCAATGTTCATTGACGAAAGATGCGACTGTGTTTTTCGTAATTCGTCATGATGGTGGGCGGAAATAACGAGATGGGTGTCTTGAATATCCAGCGCTTCGGCAATGTGTAGCCCTAATCCACGTAACCCACCGCTTATTAACGCTGTTTTCCCTGACAGATGAAAAAAGTATGGTGTGTCCATGTCTATCCTTTTAAGTACCGTTTGAAGTACAGAGATTTTTTTGGGTAAATTGCACGTAAGTATAGAAGCTATTACTTAATTAACTCAGGTGAAAACAGGTTTTTATTAAAGTATAGCCAGTTTTTTTAATGGAAAAGTTTTGTCTGACGAGATTTTCAGCTAAGTGCCAGTCTGTAGTGATATTAAAAATAATAAAGTATTTCTTGATAAGAATTTTCTGAATTTGTTTTTTTATTTAAAAGGAAATGAAAATAACATTGATCGACTGAATATTTCACATGACCGATAAAAATGGCCCGGTAAGCATTGTTTAATAATTACAAATAGCAGCGTCACCTCTCTATTGCTCTGGCCAGATTGAGAGGAATTATGTGTCTGAATGCGCTTTTGCTCGTATTTTCATATCAGAGCTAACTTTTGGCACTTCTTTATGAAAATAGATATTGAAATTATCTTATCTTCGCTGTCATACCCCCCTGAAATTATCCTTATCCTGCTGTAATATTCAGAGAAAACTGTTAACAAAAAGCATTTCGCAATTGTGACAGCCGCCGCATTGATTTTTCTTCTGTTTTCTTATTATCGCGATCCTCTGTAAACGGCCACGCAAAACTGTGATTACTCACTCGACGTTTTTGCTTAAAAATCTCAAATTGAAGGCCATGAAAAAGTTAAACGGATTCACACTAATCGAATTACTGATTGTAATAGTGATAGCCAGTGCGCTGACGTTAACGGCGGTCAGCGGCTGGCAACACTGGCAGCAGCGACAGCGGCTCAATGCCAGTGCAAGGCAGCTTCAGCATTTTCTGTTGCAGTTACGTAACGAAGCAAACTGGCACAATCAGCAGGCGCTGTTATGGCAGCGGCCTGGTAAAATATGGTGCATAGGCAGTGGGCCATTTCCCGCAACGTGTTCAGCGCAACGGCAGGTATTTATCACTCAGTGGCCGGAGATTCAGCTGGATTCACTGACCGAAGGCATGGGGTTTTATGGTCGTCGCAATGTGGCCAGAGCAGGCAGGATTATTATTTCTAACGACGCTGGAGAACGTCATCTGATCGTTTCATCTCGCGCCAGAGTGCGTATTTGTGAGAGGTTGTGCCAGTGAAGCATTCAGGCTTTACTTTGCCGGAGATACTGATTGCGTTGGCAATCACCAGCGTGCTTTTGTTGGGCGCGGCCCGGTTTGTGCCGCAGTTACAAATTGCCGATTTACGTATGCTGATGATGCTACAGCTGAATGAGGAACTGCGACTGATAATGGGAACCCTGGAAAAAGCGGTGCGTCGGGCAGGCTACTGTCGTGGAGAGTGTGGCGAGGGCGCGTTGAGCATTGTGCAACAGAGCGGAACCTGTCTGCTGCTTCGCTGGGATGAAAACAGCAATGGCAAATGGGAAGACGTCGAAAACCAGAATAGTGATTACTATGGCTATCGATTGCGTGAAGGTTCTCTGGAGGCGCAGCGCGGCGTGGACAGCTGCACCTCATCCGGGTGGGAAAAACTGAACGATCCTTCTGCAATTACCATCACGGCGTTTCAGGTTTTACGGGTTAACAGGCAAATTCGTTTGAAACTCAGCGGTACTGCACTGGCTTTTCCTCAGTCGTCCGTCACCCTTGAAAGCTGGGTAACGGCAGAAAACTTATGATACTCAGGGAACGGGGGGGCGGAGCGATGATCATGGTAATCATGCTGTTGCTGATGTCAGCAGCAATGCTTAACGCGACGAGAAAGCAAATGGAAGGTGCACTCAGCCTGCTGGCAGGGGAACGAATTTTTTATCAACAGTCCAGCCAGGCCACGTCAGCGATGAACTGGGGAGGGCAACAGCACTGGTCCGCATTAACGGGATGGCAATGTAAAAAAAATGAAGCTTCAGGCTGGCGCGCCTGCCTGCTGCAACAGAATCATCAGCCTGCACTGGTTCGCGCCGACAGCGGTGAAAATACCCTTGCATTCTGGCAGTGGATGGAGCGAAGCGAAGCGGGTGAGTTGAAAAAAGTTCCTCATGGCTGGTTGGATTTTTGTCCGCTTGCTGAAGAAAAATGGTGTCAGCCCGATGACTAGCCAACAGGGTTTCAGCCTGCCAGAAACGCTGGTGGCGCTGTTGCTGTTTACTCTCAGCTTTACCGCCTTGCTGAATTATCAGCTTATGTTAGCCAAAAACGCTCAACAACAGCTGCAGCAAAGAGAAGCCTGGCGACGCGCATGGCTGCAATTTGAAGGCTATCAGAGCGCTGACTGGCAAATGTCACTGAGCCAGCGCAGCGAGCAGGGCTGCATTATGCTTACATCCGGCGCGGTGAGCAATGAAGGTAAGTACGCGGTATTGTCGCGATTGCATTGCGAAAACTGAAAACAACAAAATTTTACACACAAATTGCGTGGAGCAGGAAGCTGACGCTGGGTTGAAAAAAATCAACGACGTTATTCTGTCAGCGGCAGGTGATTGATACACCGATCATAAGATAGAGCAGCCTTTACAGGCTACTGAAAGCAATGTTTATCATAAGGTTGGCAATATTGAGCCGGGATTTTCATCGATTGCTGGTGGGCGAGGAGGGACGATAATGAAATCGGCGTACGGTGCTAAATGTCCACATTCATACGTTTACGGGGCGTACCCTGACGTTTGCAATGATTCCCGGACGGGGTAGAGTGTCCGCCTGATGCTATTCCCGGGGAACAGGAGTAAAGATGTTTACCATTTACCATTCAAATCAGCTGGATATCCTTAAATCGCTGGCAGCCTGGCAGATTGAAAATCAGCCACTTCGGGATCCCTTCCAGTCTGAGGTAGTACTGGTGCAAAGTCCGGGGATGGCGCAGTGGTTGCAAATTACCCTGGCAGAGCAGTTTGGTATTGCTGCCAATATTTCCTTTCCGCTTCCCGCCTCCTTTATCTGGGATATGTTTGTTCGCGTTTTGCCGGATATTCCTGATGAAAGCGCGTTTAACAAACCTGCAATGAGCTGGAAACTGATGGCGCTGCTGCCTGATATGCTGGCCCGCGGTGAATTTGCTATGCTGCAACATTATCTGAACGATGACAAAGACCGGCGCAAGCTGTTTCAGCTGGCTTCACGTGTGGCGGACCTGTTTGACCAGTATTTAGTGTATCGCCCTGAATGGCTTAACAGCTGGGAGAAAGGACAGACTATCGAAGGGCTGGGCCAAGCACAGCAGTGGCAGGCGCTTTTATGGGCAAGGCTGGTTGAATACACCCGAGAACTTGGCCAACCCGCCTGGCATCGTGCAAATCTTTATTCGCGCTTTATTACTTCTCTGGAAAAGAGCCAGAAGCGGCCTGCTAACCTGCCGGATCGCGTTTTCATCTGTGGTATTTCTGCACTGCCTCCGGTGTATTTGCAGGCCTTACAGGCGCTGGGGAAGCATATTGATATTCATCTTTTATTCACTAACCCCTGTCGCCAATACTGGGGGGATATCCAGGATTATGCTTTTCTGGCGAAATTACAGGGGCGACGACGTCAACATTACCGCACCAGGGATGAAAGAGCATTGTTTCGCCAGTCCGATGTCGCAGGGATGTTTAATGCGTCTGGCGAACAGCAACTGAGTAACCCACTGCTGGCATCCTGGGGAAAGTTGGGACGTGATAATCTTTATCTGTTGTCGCAAATGGCGTGTCAGGAGATTGATGCTTTTGTTGAAACAGAACCGCTGAATTTGTTGAAAACCTTACAGCGCGATTTACTGGAGATGGAAGATCACACGGTTATTGGCCTGACGCCGGAAGAGTGGCAAACAAGCCGTAAAAAACGGTTATTGCATGCTGACGATCGTTCCGTCAGCATTCATCTTTGCCACAGCCCGCAACGTGAAGTTGAAGTGTTGCAGGACAGACTGTTGACAATGATGGCGCAGGATCCCGCGCTTTCACCGCGCGATATCATTGTGATGGTGGTAGATATCGATGCCTACACGCCTTTTATTCAGGCTGTATTCGGCAATGCCCCGCTTGAGCGCTATTTGCCCTTTGCCATTTCTGATCGGCGGGCCAGTCAGGCCCATCCTGCCTTGCAGGCTTTTCTCACCTTGTTAACTCTGCCAGACAGCCGTTTCACCTCAGAAGAGGTACTGGCACTGCTGGAGGTGCCTTCGATAGCCGAACGGTTTGCCATTGATGAAGAGGGGCTACACCGGCTCAGGCACTGGACTGGTGAAGCCGGCGTACGCTGGGGATTGGATGACGATACCGTCAGGGAATTAGATCTGCCTGCTACCGGGCAACATACCTGGCAGTTTGGTTTGTCACGGATGCTGCTGGGCTATGCCATGAACAGCAAAGCAGGCTTGTGGCAGGGGGTCCTGCCTTACGACGAATCAACCGGGCTGATTGCGGTGCTGGCCGGAAATTTGGCGGAGTTCCTGATGCGTCTGCGGCGCTGGCGTCAACAGTTGACCGAAGCGCGCCCGCTGGAGAACTGGCAGCCGCTCTGTCGTGAGTTACTTAATGACTTCTTCACGGGAGATGCGGAAACCGAAGTCGCACTGGCACTGATTGAAGAACAATGGCAGCAGGTCACTGGCTACGGCATTCAGGCTCGCTATCAGGAGGCGGTTCCATTAACGCTTTTACGTGACGAGCTGACATCTCGTCTGGATCAACAACGAATCAGCCAGCGCTTTCTTGCCGGGCCGGTTAACTTCTGCACGCTGATGCCAATGCGTTCGATTCCCTTCAAAATGGTTTGTCTGCTGGGTATGAACGATGGAGTGTACCCGCGCACGCTGCCGCCGTTGGGATTTGATCTGATGAGCGAACAGCCCAGAAAAGGCGACAGAAGTCGTCGTGACGATGACCGCTACCTGTTTCTTGAGGCGCTCAATTCGGCGCAGCAGCAGCTTTATATCAGCTATATTGGCCGGACTATTCAGGATAATTCGGAGCGTTTTCCTTCCGTGCTGGTCAGTGAACTGGTTGCCTATATCAGCCAGAGCTTTTGCCTGCCCGGGCATCAGGATCTTGATGTGGATGCCAGTGCAGCGGCGGTAGAAAAACATCTGCAACATTTGCACAGCAGAATGCCCTTTGCCGCAGAAAATTTTGTTGCGCAGGCTGAATATCAAAGCTTTGCTTCAGAATGGCTGCCCGCAGCAAATGGGGATGGTGTATCGCATTCTCCATTTATGCAGCCGCTGCCCGCACTGGATATCGGTGAACTGAATTTTGAACAGCTCGTTAGATTCTGGCGCCATCCGGTACGGGCTTTTTTCAGCCAGCGCTTAGGGGTCAGTTTCCATATGCCGCTTCCTGAACTGCCTGATACGGAACCCTTTGCGCTTGATAATCTCAGCCGCTATCAAATCAACAGCGAGCTGCTTAATTCTCTTATTAACGAGCTGCCCGCTCAACTGTTTTACAACAGGCAGCGTGCGGCAGGAGCATTGCCTTATGGTGCCTTTGGGGAGCTTTTCTGGCAGGAGCAGCTGACGGACATGGCGGCGCTGGCAGAGCAGGTAAGAGCACGCCGTAAAACGCCCGACAGCCTTGAAATTAACCTTCAGATTGATGGTTTACAGCTTAATGGCTGGCTGGCGGCCGTGCAGGAAGACGGACTGCTTCGCTGGCGGCCAGGAAAACTGAATTTCACTGACGGCCTGACACTCTGGCTGGAACATCTGGTTTATTGCCTTTTGGGCGGCAAAGGGGAAAGCCGCATGCTTGGGAGGGAAAAAAGTCAGTGGTGTTTCCCCCCCCTTAATACGGAACTTGCTGGTAACTGGTTGAAACGTTATATCGCAGGTTACCGACAGGGAATGTGTTCGCCTCTGCTACTGCTTCCCCGTTCAGGAGGTGCCTGGCTGGAAAGCTGTTTTGATAAAAAAACGCTTACGCTATTTGATGATGAAGCCACCCAGGCGAAAGCGCGTATCAAGCTGTTGCAGGCCTGGCAAGGAAATATGCAGATGGAAGGTGAAGGAAGCGATCCTTGTCTGGCCCGGCTTTTTCGCACGCTGGATGAAGCCACTCTTCAGGTGATAACCGATAACACGAAGGCCTGGCTGCTGCCGTTGCTGGAGCTCAATGACATCGAATGAGACATCCTGTAGTATTTGTCACTTTATCACTTTATCACTTTATCACTTTATCACTTTATCACTTTATCACTTTGTCACTTTGTCACTTTGTCACTTTGTCACTCATTCGCTACCTTTCAGCGCGTTTCGTCGGCGTTTGTAGTGTGAACTATCGGTGCTGTCCGGCATTGTGGGACCAAGAAAGAGATTATTGAGGAGTTTGAATGCGTTATTTTGCCGCCTGGTTTACCGCTTTAATCCTTCTTGCCACCGGCTGGAGCCAGCTGGTTCAGGCTCAGTCTGGTTGGCAAGTACTCCCTGACACTGTTCGTAAAAGCGACAGGGACCCGCGTCAGTACCAGGCGGTTCGTCTTGACAACGGTATGACAGTGCTGCTGGTTTCCGATCCTCTTGCCAGCAAATCGCTTGCTGCTCTGGCTATCCCGGTTGGTTCGTTAGAAAACCCGCGCAATCAGCAGGGGCTGGCGCATTATCTGGAACATATGCTGCTGATGGGTTCTGAACATTATCCGGAACCCGATAATCTTGCTGAATTCCTTAAAAAGCACGGTGGGATCCATAATGCCAGCACGGCGTCTTATCGTACGGCATTCTATCTTGAAGTCGAAAACGATGCGCTGCAGCCCGCCGTTGACAGACTGGCTGATGCCATTGCTGCGCCACGCCTCGCCCCGGTCAATGCCGATCGTGAACGTCATGCGGTCAATGCCGAGCTGACAATGGCGCGCTCCCGTGATGGACTGCGCATGGTTCAGGTGGGGGCAGAAACGCTTAATCCTCAGCATCCTGCATCGCTATTCTCCGGCGGTAATCTGGAAACGTTAAAGGATAAGCCGGACAGCAATTTACACGATGCGCTCAAGGCGTTTTATCATCGTTACTATTCGGCCAACCTGATGAAAGCGGTCATTTACAGTAATAAACCGCTGGAAGCACTGCAAAAAATAGCGGTGACTACCTTTGGCCGGGTGGAAAACCGCAACGCTACCGTGCCCGAAATTACCGTGCCTGTGGTAACAGATAAACAAAAAGGGATCATTATTCATTACGTGCCAGCACAGCCGCACCGGCAGCTGAGAATTGAATTTCGTATTGATAATAACAGCGATCAATTCCGTAGTAAGACCGATACCCTGATTGCTTATATGATTGGTAACCGCAGCAAGAATACCCTCTCTGACTGGCTGCAAAATAACGGCCTGGCCGATTCCATTGATGCAGGGGCAGATCCGTTGGTTGACCGTAACGGCGGCGTCTTCTCCATTTCGGTATCCCTCACGGATAAAGGGCTGACCGAGCGCGATCGCGTGATCGCCGCAGTGTTTAGCTATCTGAACTGCTTACGCACAGGGGGAATAGATAAGCGATATTTCGATGAAATGGCCCATGTGCTGGATCTGGACTTTCGCTACCCTTCAATCACACGCGATATGGACTACATTCAATGGCTGGTGGATACCATGCTCCGTGTACCGGTGACGGACACGCTGGATGCCGGTTACATTGCGGACAAATTCGATCCGCAGGCGATTCAGGCAAGACTGGATGAAATGACGCCCCGCAACGCAAGGTTCTGGTTTATCGGTCCTAATGAGCCGCATAACAAGATGGCCTATTTTGTTAATGCCCCCTATCAGGTTGATACCATTTCTGCACAACGCTTTGCTGACTGGCAGGCCGAAAGTAACAAAATATCGCTTTCTCTCCCGGTGCTTAATCCCTGGATACCCGATGACTTCACATTGATTGCGCCACAGCATCAATACGATCACCCGCAAGCATTAGTTAGCGAACCAGGGCTTAAGGTGTTTTACATGCCCAGCCAGTTTTATGCCGACGACCCCAGGGCGAACATTACGCTTTATTTACGTAATCAAGCGGCAAGGAGCACGGCGAAGAATCAGGTCTTGTTCAGCCTTAATGATTACCTGGCAGGGCTTGCGCTGGATGAGTTAAGCTCGCAGGCTTCCGTGGGCGGCATTGGTTTTTCCACCAGCCAGAATGATGGTGTTGCCTTCAACGTCAGCGGTTTCACCCAGCATCTGCCTGAGCTGATGAAAGCGTTGCTTAAAGAGTATGCCCACTTTCAGGCAACTGAGGCGCAGCTTGAACAGGCCAGATCATGGTATCTGGAGCGGCTGGATTCCGCAGAGAAAGGCAAAGCGTTTGAAGAGGCTATTCAGCCCGCACGGCTTCTGTCGCAAATCCCTTATACCCAACGTGATGAACGGCGCAGGCTGTTAAAGAGCATTACCCTGCAGGATCTTAATGCATACCGGCAGATGCTGTTGCAAAACGCCACCCCTGAACTGCTGGTGGTGGGCAATATGACAAAGGAAAGTAGCAAGACGCTGGCCAGTGATATCAAAACGCAGCTTGGCTGCCAGGGTGAAAGCGGATGGCGCAGCAGTTACCCTGACGTGGATAAAAAAACCTTTGCGAATATGCAAAAAGCGGGAAGCAGTACTGACTCTGCGCTGGCGGCGCTTTACGTGCCTGCTGGCTACGATGAGTATGCCAGCATTGCCAGCGCCGCGCTGCTCAGTCAGATTGTTCAACCATGGTTCTATAATCAATTGCGCACGGAAGAACAGCTTGGCTATGCGGTGTTTGCTTTTCAGATGTCGGTTGGGCGGCAGTGGGGTATAGCGTTCGTATTGCAAAGTAATGTGAAGCAACCTGCTTATCTGCTACGCCGTTTCGACGCGTTTTATCCAACAGCAGAGCAGCGCCTGCGTGCCATCAGTAAAGAGGATTTTGCGCAGTACCAGGCGGCGATGATTAATGAGCTTAGGCAGCGTCCACAAACCCTGGATGAAGAGGCAGGTCGATTCGCCAAAGACTTTACCCGGGAAAATTACCGCTTTGACAGCCGGGCAAAAGTGATTCATCAAATCGAAGCGCTGTCGCCGGAAAAGCTGGCAGCATTTTTTCATGATGCGGTCATCGCACCTCGCGGGCTGGTTCTGCTGTCGCAGATCTCCGGGAGTCAGCATGGGAAGGAAGATTACGCTGTGCCAGCAGGGTTCACGACTTGGCAGGATGTCTCCAGCCTGCAACAGTCCCTGCCCGTAAAAAGTGATAAGCCATGACGCAAGCCGCCTGCCGTCTGGACCCTATGACGCTTCCGCTGCAAGGCGTAAGGCTGATTGAAGCGTCGGCAGGAACAGGGAAGACCTTCACCATCGGGCTGCTCTATTTAAGGTTGTTATTGGGCCTGGGCGGTGAAGCCGCCTTTTCACGTCCGCTGACGGTGGAAGAAATCCTTGTGGTGACCTTTACCGAAGCCGCCACCGCAGAACTGCGTGGTCGTATTCGCCAGAATATCCACCAGTTGCGTATCGCCTGTGTGCGCGGTCATACCGCTGACAGCATGCTGGCCCGATTAATGCAGGAACTGGATGACTTGCCCAGGGCGGCCGCTCGCCTGCTGGCTGCTGAAAGGCAAATGGACGATGCGGGGATTTTTACTATCCACGGCTTCTGCCAGCGCATGCTCAATCTCAACGCATTCGAGTCGGGAAGCCTGTTTGAACAGCGGTTGATTGAGGATGAAGCGCCGTTACGCAGGCTGGCGATTGCGGATTTCTGGCGGCGTCATTGTTATCCGTTATCTTTGCCGGTTGCCAGAGTTATCGCTCAAATGTGGACGGGTCCTGAACAGCTGTTGGCTACGCTCTCTCCGTGGCTCAACGGTGAGGCACCTGCATTAAAATACGCACTCGATTTACAGGAAAGTTTTCTCCAGCGGCATGAGAAAATTGTTGCCTGCATCGATCAGATGAAAGCCAGCTGGCGGGCAGCAGGTAACCTGCATGATTTGCTGGCCGGATCGGGCGTTGATAAGCGAAGTTATAACAGTAAGCACTTACCTGTCTGGCTGGAAAAACTCAGCCAGTGGGCGCAAAGCGAAACGGAAGATTATGGTTTGCCCGCGGAACTGGAACGGTTTGGCCAGCAAACCCTGGTGGAGAAAACCAAAAAGGGCGAGCCGCCGCGCCATCCGGTATTTGAGCAGGTGGATCGTTTTCTGGCCGAGCCGCTGTCTTTTCGCGACCTGGTTATCGCAAGGGCACTGAGTGAAATTCGTGTTGCGACTCAAAAAGAAAAACAGCGCCTGGCGCTGATGGGTTTTGACGATTTGTTGGGCAGGCTGGACAGCGCGTTGCAGCAGGCTGGCGGAGAGGCGCTGGCCTGTGCGATTCGCCATCGGTATCCGGTGGCATTAATTGATGAGTTTCAGGATACGGACCCGCAACAGTACCGTATCTTCCGTACGCTATATGGCCAACAGGCCGGGCATGCACTGCTGTTGATAGGCGATCCCAAACAGGCCATTTATGCTTTTCGCGGTGCAGATATTTTTACCTATATGCGCGCGCGCAATCAAGTCAGCGCCCACTACACGCTTGAAACTAACTGGCGCTCCTCACCACCGATGGTTAACAGTGTTAATCAACTCTTTAGCGGCCAGGCCGTTCCTTTTATTTTCAGTGAAATTCCGTTTATTCCCGTTCAGCCAGCCGAAGCTAATTCAGCATTACGCTTTGTGCTTGAAGGGGAGGAACAGCCGGCATTACGCTTCTGGTTACAACCCGGTAAAGGCGTGGGAGTAAGCGATTACCAACACTTTATGGCGAGGCAGTGTGCGGCTGATATCTGCCACTGGCTCACCGCAGGGCAAAACGGGAAGGCACTGCTTGGTAATGGAGAAGACCTGCGCCCGGTGCAGGCTTCTGATATCACTATTCTGGTGCGTAGCCGTACAGAGGCCGCGCTTATGCGTGAGGCGCTCAATAATCTGCGTATTCCTTCTGTCTATCTTTCTAACCGTGACAGCGTGTTTACGACGACTGAAGCTCGTGAAGTGCTCTGGCTGCTTCAGGCCGTACTGGCACCGGACCAGGAAAGAATTTTACGCAATGCTTTGGCGACCAGCATTTTTGGTTTGGATGCGCTGGCGTTGGAAACGCTGAGTCAGGATGAACGTCAGTGGGATGCCCTGGTCGATGAATTTGACGGGTACCGCCAGCGCTGGCTAAAGCGTGGCGTGCTGCCAATGCTGCGTGACATGATGTTCAGGAGGAAAATTGCCGAAAACTTACTGGCTTCTGAGAGCGGTGAGCGTCGACTGACGGATCTCCTGCATCTTGGAGAATTACTGCAGGAAACGTCAATAAAGCTGGACAGTGAACATGCACTGGTGCGCTGGCTGGCGCAGGAGGTCGCACAGCCTGACGGACAGTCTGCCAGCCAGCAGCTGCGGCTGGAGAGCGATCGCCATCTGGTGCAAATTGTTACCATCCACAAATCCAAAGGGCTGCAATATCCGCTGGTCTGGCTGCCTTTTGTTGCCAACTTTCGCGAGGCTGGGCAGGGCATTTATCATGATAGGCAGAGCTTTCAGGCGCTGCTGGATCTGCGTGAAGACGAAGAAAGTCTCGAGCTGGCTGAACAGGAGCGGCTGGCGGAAGATCTTCGCCTGCTTTACGTCGCACTGACCCGATCGGTATGGCACTGTAGCGTCGGTATTGCGCCCTTGGTGAAAGGTAACAGGAAGAAAGAGGGGGTGAGCGATCTGCACCACAGTGCGTTGGGCTATCTGGTGCAGCAGGGTGAAGCAGTGGACGCCGACGCCCTGCGTCAACAGTTGCTGTCAATGAGTAATGGTGTGCTGGCGGTTACTTTAGCGGAAGTACCTGATGCTCGCGTATGGCGAACTGGTGAACCGTCTTTATCAGCCCTGCGTAGTCAACAAATGTTCCGTAATCTGCGAGATGACTGGCGGGTAACCAGCTATTCGGGATTGCAGCAGCATGGCCACACATCCACCTTTGACCTGTTGCCCCGTCTTGATGTGGATGCCGCCGGAGAAGCCCGTGGGCTGCAGGATATTCAGCTGACGCCACATCACTTCCCACGGGGTGCCGCACCCGGAACCTTTCTTCATGGTCTGTTTGAACAGATTGATTTTACTCAACCCATAGATGAAAAGTGGTTGAGCGAACGGCTGATTGCTGGGGGGCATGACATCGTCTGGCTGCCGACTATCATGTGCTGGATTACGCACGTATTGCAAACTCCGTTAAACGAGAGCGGGGTCAGTCTGGATAAACTGGCACCTGCCTGCTGCCAGGTAGAGCTGCAGTTTTTTCTGCCCATTCAATCGCTGCTCAGTGCAGAAAAGCTCGATCGTCTGATACGACATTACGATCCGCTTTCTGCGGCCTGTTCGCCGCTCAACTTTCAGCAGGTACAGGGCATGTTAAAGGGGTTTATCGACCTGGTTTTTCGCTGGCAGGGAAAATATTACCTGCTGGACTATAAATCCAACTGGCTGGGGGAATCGGCGGCGGATTACACCCCGGAAGCAATGACACAGGCCATGTGTGCTCATCGTTACGATTTACAGTATCAACTTTACACCCTCGCACTGCACCGCTATCTGCGTCACCGACTGGTGGATTATGACTACCAGCAGCATTTTGGCGGGGTGATCTATCTTTTCCTGCGTGGTGTTGAGGGGATAACCAGTGGTAATGGCGTCTGGCATACCCGGCCGGATGCCGGATTTATTGCCGAACTGGATGCACTTTTTTCTGGTAACGAAGAGAAAACCTTATGAGCAGGATGGTTGAACTGTTAAACATCGCCTGCGAACGGCGAGTGCTACGGGCGCTTGATGTACAGTTTGCCAGACTGATTGCGGGTGATGAACGACCCGCCCTGATGCTTGCTGCTGCCTGGGTGAGTGCCGGAGCAGGTGAAGGCCACGTTTGCCTGCCGCTGGTGCACTTCACCGAACAGCAGCTGTTCGCGGGACGCTATCCTGAACTGGCAAGGCAGATCTGGTTTGAGGCGGGTGAACCTGACTGGCAAACGCTGCTGCCTCAGGAAGAGGCGGTCGGCGATGGTTCCGGTCCCACCCCGCTGGTTCTCTGGCAACAAAGGCTTTATCTGCACCGCATGTGGCAGTCAGAAGGGGAAGTGGCACATTTTTTTGCCCATGACACGCCCGTTAGCCTGCAAAATCCCGAACGACTGCGTGCAATCCTCGATGATTACTTTGGTGTGCAGTCAGACAACGGGCAGAAAATCGCTGCAGCGGTGGCTATCACTCGACAGATTGCGGTCATTTCAGGCGGACCCGGCACGGGTAAAACCACCACCGTGGCGAACCTGCTTGCCTCACTGCTGGAACTTTCCGGCGAAAAACTGCGAATCTGCCTTGCTGCGCCTACCGGCAAAGCGGCGGCCCGTCTGACGGAATCGCTGGCTAAAGCGCTAAAGGCGCTGATGGTCAGTGAGGCAACCAGGCAACAGCTTTTAACTGAAGCCACGACCTTACATCGCCTGCTTGGCGTGCTTCCCGGCAGTCAGCGAATGCGTTATCACGCCGGTAATCCACTGCATCTGGATTTGCTGGTGGTGGATGAGGCATCTATGGTGGATCTGCCGATGATGGCGAATCTGATTGCTGCCCTGCCTTCCCGGGCCAGGGTTATTTTTCTGGGTGATCGCGATCAGCTGGCGTCGGTGGAAGCTGGGGCGGTACTTGGCGATATTTGTCGCTGTGCGGAAGTCGGTTATAGCCCTGCACGCGCACAGGAACTGAGGCTGCTGACCGGGTGTGATGTTGCGGCAAACGATGTGCAGCAGGCTGGCGTGCATGACAGCATTTGCCTGCTACGCAAGAGCTTTAGGTTTGGTGCATCGTCCGGTATCGGGCAAATGGCACAGGCGGTAAATGCCGGAGACAGTCATCAGGTGGACCGGCTGTTTGCCGCCGGATTCACGGATATTGAGCGATTTTCGCTGCAAACTGGCGAGCAGTACCAGTATTTGCTGGGTGTTTGCCTGGCGGGTTACCAGGAATATCTGTCGCTGTTACGAAATAAGGTCCAACCAGAGCAGGCGATTGAAGCATTTGGACGTTTCCGCTTGCTTTGCGCGCTACGTGAAGGCCCCTTTGGCGTTATCGGGCTGAACGAGCGTATCGAAGCTTTTTTGTCCCGGCAGCGGCTTATTCAGCGTGCACCGGGCATCGGCGGAAAGTGGTATGCGGGACGTCCGGTGATGATCTCCCGTAATGACAGTGCGCTGGGACTGTTTAACGGCGATATTGGCATTACCATGTACAATGATGAGGAAAAACTGAAGGTCTTTTTCCCTCTGGCGGATGGCACAATCAAGGCGGTGCAGCCGGTCCGCTTACCCCCTCACGAGACGGCTTTTGCCATGACCGTGCATAAATCCCAGGGTTCTGAATTTGATCATACGCTGTTGGTTCTGCCTGACCAGTTTACGCCGATACTAACGCGAGAACTGATTTATACCGCCATTACCCGCGCCCGCTCAAAGCTGACACTCTTTGCTGAACAGACGGTGTTTAATCAGGCGGTCAAAATACGCACATTACGCCGAAGCGGTTTGATAGCGCGTCTCAACCTGTCGGAAAATCAGCAATAGCGGGTCTGAACGGACCCGCTATTAGCAGGATTCAGTTGCGCGGTGGCGGTGGCCTTCGATATAGCTGAACGCCGACCGTGTCTGGTGAAGAGTAAGTATAAAGTGTAACGATATCTTCTTCAGATTTGTCAGACAACCAGCATTCCGCTTCAATATCACAATGTGTCTGTGGCTCGTATCCAGCTGATTTGAGATAATGACGAATGTTCTGCGTGTCCCGAGTTCCATAAAATCTGATGCCGTAGACGAAAGCCTGTGGACCGCTGATATTTCCAAATTCGAAGGAGTAGTCGTTGGTGATGCGGGGCATATTTTTCAGCAGTTCGGGTGTGTAAAAATCGTATTCTCTTTTATCCTGCTGTCGGTAATATGCGCTTTCGGCAAAACCTATTTTTAGCCACGGCCAGCCGTAAAAATACAAAACGCCTCCGACAGCAGCCATAGCGAGCAGCAGCATACATTTTTTCACAGTCCCATCCTTCCGTTACCTGTACCTGCGATGGCAAATGTTTTAATGCGACCGGGCGGAATAACGTTACCGGATAAAAAATCGTTATAGGGGGATACGGCACGCATAAACGGTGGGAGTTCACCCAGGCGCGGTCTTGCAGAAGGACAGATTTCGGGGTCTGGAAACAGCAGTGGTCGGAAAGTGGTGTTTTTCCACTGGCCGATTTTACCGTAATGATCCCAGCGTTTTAGCGCGTCTGCTTTGCTGACCGGACGCAATATTTCGAAAGGAATGTGGGGATAAACAACGCGGTAGAATCCCAGTAAATCAGAGACCAAATCTTCGCCGCTGAATCCACTATCCGTCAGCCAGTTAAGGGGAAATGTATCCTGTAGCGCTTCAAATTTACCTGCCACAGCCATCATCATGGCCAGCGCAATACTCTTCTGCTCCCAGGAAGGTCGACCACGTTTAATACGCCATGTCGTCATTTTTCCCATACGAAATAGTCCGAATGGATCGTTCATTCCTTGTGAATAGACTATGTCATAAAATTTTCTGCCAGAAGATTCTTCCCGCGCTATCCTGCTGAGAAAATTCTTGATATCAGTGCCTCTGGCATGCCCCAGATCTATCCATCCAAGTACTTCCGTATAAACCAGACCTCTGGTTAATTTTCCAGCAGTGTGGCCTTCAACAATATCCGAACGTTTACTCATTCCTGACTTCCTGTGTCCCTGTTTTCCATTCAGTGCATCATCATGCAGGAATCGCGCATCCTGAGATGTGTCAGGGCGCGCAATTTCAACTTTTCAGGTAAGGTGGCATCAGCGGCTACAACATGCCGGGAATGATGCGGGTTTGTATTAGTGTGAGACCAGTTTCAGACAAGATGGGCATCACGCAGATCGATCATCAACACTTTTGATCGACGCTGATAATTGTACATTTGCTTTTTACTCTCGGGTAATTGTTCAATATCAACTGGCATAAAGCCCCTTTCCTGAAACCAGTGAATGCTGCGTGTGGTCAGGACAAACAGCTTTTTTAATCCCATTTGGCATGCCTGAAGCGCGACGCGCTCGAGCAGGGCTTCGCCACGGGATGAACTGCGATAGTCCGGATGCACGGCAACACAGGCCATCTCGCCAATTTGTTCTTCAGGAAACGGATAAAGTGCAGCACAGCCAATAGCCAGATTATCGCGCTCAATAATAGTAAATTTATCAATTTCCATCTCCAGCTGTTCGCGGGAGCGACGCACCAAAATCCCTTGTTGCTCAAGCGGTCGAATCAGCTCCAGTATGCCGCCGATATCATTGATGGTGGCGCGGCGAATCTGTTCTGCGCTATCCATCACAATTTGAGTACCGATACCATCGCGAGAGAACAGTTCCTGTATTAAAGCGCCGTCTTCCTGATAGCTAATCAGATGGCTACGACGAACACCACTGCGGCAGGCTTTCACTGCACCGCGTAAAAACTGCACGGTACCAGAGAGATAGTCATCATTCTGTTCAAACGCTTCTATGCGCTGTTGCGCATCATTTGGGAATAGTTCAGAAATGGTGGTCCCGTTACTGTCCGTTACGCCCTGCCCGGAGCAGAAACCTATCATTTTCTCGGCCTTCAGCTTGATCGCCAGATGGGTCGCAACTTCTTCGGAAGTCAGGTTAAAACTTTCACCAGTGACCGAAACGGCCACCGGACCGACCAGCACAATGGCACCGCTGTCCAGCTGGCGGTGGATGGATTCTTCATCAATACGGCGGATGCGTCCGCTGTGGCAATAGTCAACGCCGTCATCTACGCCCAGCGGTTGAGCAATAATAAAATTGCCGCTCACCACATTAATGTGTGCGCCTTGCGAAGGCGTATTATTCAGACTCATGGACAAGCGTGCGGTAATATCAAGTTGCAGGCGGCCTGCAGCCTGTTTGACCAGCTCCAGCGACTGCTTATCGGTAACGCGAGTGTGTTTGTGATAAACCGGCTCCAGATGATGTTCATCCAGATTGGCATCGATTTGCGGGCGAGCACCGTATACCAGTACCAGCCGGATGCCAAGGCTGTGCAGCAGGCCAATATCATTGATAATACCCGAGAAGTTTTCATGACAAATCGCTTCACCACCCAGCATAATGACAAAGGTTTTACCACGGTGGGCATTGATGTAGGGCACCGTATGGCGAAACCCCTGAACCAGTTCGGTACTGCGTTCCTTCATGGTAAGTCCTCAGTGAATGGTTATTCGATGAAAATGTATTTTTATTCTTTTTCGGCAGGGGTGCAAGGGGCAAATGATGGCACCTTGTTTTTACTATAGTCACCTGCTATCGCGTTGAGCACATGTTTTAATCATGGTACGATTAGTTAAAATCGCTAAAAAATAAAATTATTAAGTTTTTTATATCAATTTTTTAATTTAAATCAGCAATAAAACGGAGTCTTATGTCTGTTCTACCTTCGCCCGGCAGGCGCCGATGGTTGAAAAGTGCGGGGGCTGTTTTGCTACTGGGTGCCAGCAGAGTTGGTTTCGCGGCCCGAGCCGATGTGGTTGCAATCCGCATCTGGCCTTCAACGACCTATTCGCGCATGACTCTTGAATCCACTGCACCCCTTAAATTCCGGCAATTTACACTCGATAACCCCGTGCGCGTGGTGATTGACATCGCGAATCTGCAGCTCAATCCGGTACTAAAAAATGTTGCAAGTCTGGTACGTGATGACGATCCCCGGGTGCGTAGCGTCAGAACAGGTCAGTTTGATCAAAATACTGTGCGGCTGGTGGTGGAGCTGAAGCAAAATGTGACGTCTGAAATTTTTACACTGACACCGGTTGCAGAGTTTAAATACCGGTTGGTGCTGGATCTCTATCCAGAGCATACAACACGCAGTCAGCATCAGGATGATCCTCTGCTGGCTTTGCTGGAAGATTATAACAAAGGAAATCTGGCTCAGAACCAGCCAGCAACAGCTGCCTTATCGGGCAAAGCGGGTAAGGATCGTCCAGCTTTGATTGTGCTCGATCCCGGTCACGGGGGCGAAGATCCTGGTGCAATTGGTAAGAATAATACGCGGGAAAAAGATGTTGTGTTACAAATTGCCCGACGGCTGAAAAATCTTATCGAAAAAGAAACGACTCTGCGTGTCTTGATGACCCGTAATGAAGATGTATTTATTCCACTGAAGGTGCGGGTGGCAAAGGCGCGGCGTCTTCGTGCTGACCTGTTTATCTCTATTCATGCCGATGCTTTTACCAATCGGGCCGCCCGCGGCTCTTCAGTTTTTGCGCTCTCGACTACGGGAGCGACCAGTAACGCAGCACGCTATCTGGCAAAAACCCAGAACGAATCCGATATGATCGGTGGGGTAAGCAAGAGCGGTGATCGCTATCTCGATCATACTCTCTTTGATATGGTGCAGAGCCTGACTATTAATGACAGCCTCAGAGTTGGCAAGGAAGTGTTGTTACATATGGGTCGTATCAACCCTCTGCACAAGAAAACGGTCGATCAGGCAGGTTTTTCGGTGTTAAGAGCGCCTGATATTCCGTCCATTCTGGTGGAAACCGCTTTTATCAGCAATCCGGAAGAAGAACGTAAGCTGCGCACCAGTCATTTTCAGCAGCAGGTTGCCCGGGCTATTCTGTCAGGAATAAAAGCGTATTTTGCGCAGTAAGCGAGGCGAAAGACGAATAAATATGTTGGCTAAAGACAGAGAGTTTTTATAAAGGACAGAAAAAAACACCCATAAGGGCGCTTGATTGGTTGCGGGAGCCGGATTTGAACCGACGACCTTCGGGTTATGAGCCCGACGAGCTACCAGGCTGCTCCATCCCGCGTCCGTGGATGCGCACTATACTCGCCGTAAGTTTTGTTGCAACCCCTTTTTGTATGAAAGTCATTAAATTCGAATCTTCTGTCTAATTTTTCCACCATCTGTATTGTTGTTGCTCAGTACCGGACAATCTTTATTCGCCCTCATTTCATTCTCAAGGCTGCTTTGCTATCTTCGCCCGGGCATTTTGCAGAGAAGTCGGAAAGTAATGAAAGGATATTGGGCGAGGCATGTATTTTTTGGGACATTGATTACTCTGTTGGCAGCATGTTCTTCAAAACAGACGGATCGTGGGCAGCAGTATAAAGATGGAAAACTGGATGAGCCTCTGGGACTGGTTAATCAGCCCAACGTGAAAGGGCGTCCGGCTAACGGCAAAGACTTTGCCGATCAGGTTTCGGAAATAAAATACGCTTCGCCCAGTATGTTTGCCCGCCAGAAGAATACCTACAGCGCGATTAAAAGCTGGTTGCTGGCCGGAGGCGATACCCGACAATTGCGTCAGTTCGGTCTGGATACGTATCAGATTGAATGCACGGACAACTACGGTAACGTGCAATTTACTGGCTACTATACGCCGGTGATCAATGTGCGCTATACGCGTCAGGGCGAGTTTCAGTATCCCCTTTATCGCAAGCCAGCCAGCAAGCGTCGACTGCCCAGTAGGGCACAGATCTACAGTGGCGCGCTGGACGAACGCTATGTTGTCGCGTGGAGCAACTCACTGATGGATAATTTCATTATGGATGTTCAGGGGAGTGGCTATGTCGACTATGGCGATGGTCGCCCTCTGATGTTTTTCGGCTACGGTGGTAAAAATGGTCACCCTTATCGCAGTATCGGTAAGGTGCTTATCGAGCGTGGCGAAGTGAAGCGTGAAGACATGTCGATAGAGGCTATCCGGCAGTGGGGGGCGCAGCATGGTGAGCCGGAAGTCAGGGAATTGCTGGAGCAAAATCCCTCATTTGTTTTCTTTAAGCCGGAAAATTTTGCGCCGGTTCGGGGAGCCAGCGCCGTCCCGCTGGTGGCTAAAGCGTCGGTTGCGGCCGATCGCTCACTGATTCCGCCGGGAACAGCGTTGCTGGCCGAAGTGCCGTTGTTGAATAATAATGGTAAATTTAGCGGAAAATATGAAATGCGTATCATGATTGCGCTGGACGTGGGGGGCGCAATTAAAGGCCAGCATTTCGATATTTATCAGGGTATTGGGCCGGAAGCTGGCCATATGGCAGGCTGGTTTAATCACTATGGTCGCGTCTGGGTGCTGAAAACTGCACCGGGTAGCGGCGCACCGATTTTCTCGTCTGCCCAAAATGCTTCTGCTGGCTCCACACTGTTAACGTTGCAGTAATGCCCGATGGCGGGCTGGTTTTTCCAGCTTGCGGGCAATTTCAGAGGTAATCAATGAGTTCTCTTTCTGACGCCTGGCTGCAACGCTTTGGCGGCACTGCCCGTTTGTACGGTCAGCCTGCCTTAAAACTGTTTGCGCAGGCGCATATTTGTGTAGTGGGCATTGGTGGTGTAGGTTCCTGGGCAGCGGAAGCGCTGGCACGAACCGGTATTGGCGCTATTACCCTTATTGACATGGATGATGTCTGTGTCACCAACACCAACCGGCAAATTCACGCCCTGAAAGAGACGGTTGGGCAGTCAAAGACCGAGGTGATGGCGCAACGGATTTTGGCTATCAACCCGGAATGCAGCGTCACCTGCGTAGATGACTTTATCACCACACAAAATACCGCTGAGTTAATAAACCACAGTTTCACCTATGTTATTGATGCGATTGATAGCGTGCGCCCGAAAGCGGCATTGCTTGCTTTTTGCCGACGAAATAAGATCCCGCTGGTTACCACAGGCGGGGCAGGCGGGCAAATCGATCCAACGCAAATCGAGGTTGCTGATTTGGCAAAAACTATTCAGGACCCACTGGCGGCTAAATTACGTGAGCGCCTGAAGCAGGATTTTAATGTGGTTAAAAACAGCAAGGGCAAGCTGGGTATAGATTGCGTGTTTTCGACGGAAGCTCTGATGTATCCGCAAACCGATGGTTCCGTTTGTGCCTCCCGCAGCACGGCAGAAGGCTCCATGCGAATGGATTGTGCCTCAGGCTTTGGTGCCGCCACCATGGTGACCGCAACCTTCGGCTTTTTCGCGGTATCGCACGTGTTAAAGAAAATGATGGCGAAAGCGGCACGCGGGTAGTCAACCCGCTTTCTGAGCCGCCTCTTTCACTGCCGTAGCCAATGCATGCAACCCTGCGCTGCGTGAGGTACTGAGCTGGTCGCGTAAGCCCAAATCGTCAAATAAAGATAAGGGTTCCAGCCGGGCTAATGTCGCAGGAAGCTGTCCTTCCACCGCAGTTAACAACACCGCCAGCAATCCCCGTACAATGCGCCCTTCGCTATCACCATAGAAGTGCAGGCTGCCATCGGAAAACTGCTGGTGCCCCAGCCAGACCCGGTTTTCACAGCCGCTCTGTTCATTTTCTGCCGTTTTCAGATCCTCAGGCAGGGCGGGGAGCTGTTTCCCCAGTAAGATCAGCTGTCTGTAGCGATCTTCCCACTGAGAATAAGCAGCAAATTTTTGTCGTAACGCGTCTGCGGTAATGTGTTTTCCAAAAGGATGGGGTGCCACGATCAAAGTCATATTCAGTCTGCCAGTAATTCCAGTGCACGGGCCATGCTATTGACCAGTGCGTCAACGTCGTTGTGCGTATTATAGGGAGCGAATGAGGCGCGCAACGTACCGCTGATGCCCAGCGCCTGCATAAGCGGTTGGGTGCAATGTTGTCCGGCCCGTAATGCAATGCCACTTTCTGCAAGCAGCGTCACTATGTCGTTGTGATGAACGCCTGCTATTTCAAACGATAACAGGCTTGAGCGGCTGGCACGAAAGCTGCGAAAGCCGGGAAAAGTGGCAAGGCGCTCCTCGGCAAGATCGGCCAGTCCGCAGCTCCATTTCTCTGCTCCCGAACGGTCCTGCTCTTCCAGCCATGTCAGTACGGCACTCAGACCAATTACGCCAGCAACGTTAGGTGTTCCGGCTTCAAATCGCCACGGAACGGGTTGTGCCGTGAATCCTTCAAAGGTGACAGCTGATAGCATTTTTCCGCCGCCATGCCAGGCCTCCATGGTTTCCAGCAGCTCCGGTTTGCCGTAAAGGACACCAGTCCCCATCGGGCCATACAGTTTGTGGGCAGAAAAAGCATAAAAGTCGATATCAAGTGCCTGCACGTCAACGGCTGCATGTACCACGCCCTGAGCGCCGTCGATCATGACTTTTGCCCCAGCATGATGGGCGAGGGCGGTTGCCAGCGCCAAATCCGCGCAGCCCCCGGTCACATTGGACATCTGGCCCAAAGCTACCAGCCGTGTGCGTGTGGTGAGCAACTCCGGCAGCAGCGCAATATCGGGCAGGTGATTTTCTGCCAAGGGCCAGCGAATAACCTTAGCGCCTGTTTGTTCTGCGACTATCAGCCAGGGAACCAGATTGGCATGGTGTTCCGCCTCGCTGACCACGATTTCATCACCCGGCCGCAGACGAGGGCGTAGCCAGGACTGGGCCACAAGGTTAATGGCTTCAGTGGTGCCTTTTGTCCAGATGATACTGTTGGCTGTTGTTGCACCAAGCAGATGAGCGACCTGAGCGCGGGCATTTTCATAACGCCCGGTCAGCTCACGAGCGCTGGCATATTGACTACGGTGAACCGTGCCAGCACTCAGGCTGTAAAATTGTTGTGTAGCCTCAATGACGGCCTTTGGCTTTAACGCCGTAGCGGCACTATCAAGATAGATACCGGCATCGGCTAGTGCCGGGAATTGCTGGCGAAACTGTGCGGGAATAAATGGCCTCATACTCTCCTCAAAGGGATGCTGGATTAATGCTGCTTGTTTCCGAACCACTCTGAATTACGGGTGTCCGGCTGGCAATGTTGAAAAAGCGCGTTATCCTGAATTATGCAAGGTTTAAACTATCACCCGCAAATAAGCGATCAGTTAACAATGGGTTTTTCGATCATCGAGGCGAGGGTTTATCGCACCAGTACTGCAAGGAGAAACAAAAAGATGAAAAAACTCGCTGCTATTATGGCTGCATGTTCCAGTAACTATGTGATGCACACCAATGACGGTCGGACCATTGTCTCCAGTGGTAAACCCGTGGTGGGCAGTGATACTGGCATGATCAGCTACAAAGATGCGAATGGCAACAAACAACAGATTAATCGCGCTGATGTGAAAGAAATGGTAGAAATGGGTCAGTAAATCCCGAGTAAAAAACCACCTGCATAGCAGGTGGCATTGATATCGCCCCACAGGGGCGCACTAAGTCCAGACTCAGAGAGCCTTCCCTTCACACTTCTTTCAGTGGAAGCTGGCTCTCTTCAACTTCATGTTTTTCCTGATACTTCACGTACTTTATTATCATTTCTTCGTTTATACCTACGGTATCGACACAATAACCTCTTGCCCAAAAATCATTCCCCCACTGCTTGTTCTTACGCAGGCAGGGAAATTTACTGAACAATCGAAGGACTGTTTTACCCTTTAAGTCGCCTGTTACATGGGAAATCGAAAGCCATGGAGGCACTTTTACCCGCAAATGGACATGGTCTGTCTGGACATTCAGCTCCACTACTTCTATCCCGGGCTGCTCACCTGAGATCCTTATCGGCTTACAGACCTCTTTACCAACATTGTTCCTGAGAATGCGAAACCGGTACCTGGGTGTCCATACGATATGATATTGACAACACCAGAGCACATGAGATGCTTTCTGGAATCTGCTCATGGTTAAATCCCTGGCAGTTATGGGGATAACAGATTCGGATTTTCCCATGAGTAGCATGACTGGCAGAGCCAGCTTATTGCTGACCACCTCCACAGGAGGTGGTGTTCATGCAGGGATAAAAAAGCACCGCAGTTGCGGTGCTAATAATCTTTGTGGACAGACAGGGTGAATCTGAAGAATAAAAGTAGCGATGCTACCAAGTCAGCAAAATGCCGGACCAATTGCAAACACAACATCACCGCCACAAGCCAAACGCCCGCAAAAATCTCACCTGACTGACTTAATTTCACGCAGCTTTTCGTTACGGCTCTGGAAGTGCGGCAACTATAGGTATTTGCTGGTGCATCCGCAATGGACAAATTATAATGCCCCGGATAAAAAAAACTAATGCGTAAATCTCCTCGGAGCGTTGCGCCCGTCGTCGATGAAAACTTCACCCGGTAACCATGTCAAAACGTCTTCCCCCGCTGAATGCCCTGCGTGTCTTTGATGCTGCCGCGCGACATCTCAGCTTTACCAAAGCTGCTGAAGAGTTGTTTGTTACTCAGGCTGCTGTGAGTCATCAAATCAAATCTCTTGAGGATTTTCTTGGGCTTAAGTTATTTCGTCGCCGTAACCGCTCTTTGCTGTTGAGCGAAGAGGGGCAAAGCTATTATCTTGATATCAAGGAGATTTTTTCTGCATTGAATGATGCCACGCGTAAACTCCAGGCGCGAAGTGCAAAAGGTGCACTGACCGTCAGTTTACTGCCAAGCTTTGCCATCCAATGGCTGGTTCCAAGGCTGTCCAGCTTTAATTCAGCTTATCCGGGGATCGATGTGCGGATTCAGGCCGTGGATCGCGATGAGGCGAAACTGTCTGATGATGTTGATGTGGCGATTTTTTACGGACGTGGTAACTGGCCAGGTTTGCGAGTGGAAAAACTGTACGCAGAATATCTGCTGCCAGTATGCTCGCCGCTGTTATTAACCGGCGATAACCCCATCAAATCGCCACAGGACCTTGCGAGCCATACGCTGTTGCATGATGCCTCGCGCCGGAACTGGCAATCTTATACCCGTCAGCTTGGCGTGGCGCATATTAACGTGCAACACGGCCCGATTTTCAGCCATAGCGCAATGGTTTTGCAGGCCGCTATTCACGGGCAGGGCGTCGCGCTGGCTAATAATGTGATGGCACAGACAGAAGTTGAAGCGGGGCGACTGGCCTGTCCTTTTAATGACGTTCTGGTAAGTAAAAATGCTTTTTATCTGGTTTGTCATGACAGTCAGGCAGAACTGGGTAAAATAGCCGCTTTTCGTCGATGGATTCTGGCAAAAGCGGCCAGCGAACAGGAAAAGTTTCGTTTCCGTTATGAAAATTGAACCCGGAACGGGCCAGGCATGCGGTGCGTGCAATCTTTAAGGGGAAGTGAATGTCGGGTCGTGCAATGCTGATATTTGTTGCCATTAGCGGCTTTCTTTTTGTGCTGCTGGGGGCGTTTGGTGCCCATGTGCTGAGTAGAT
Source organism: Erwinia tracheiphila (assembly GCF_021365465.1). NCBI lineage: Bacteria > Pseudomonadati > Pseudomonadota > Gammaproteobacteria > Enterobacterales > Erwiniaceae > Erwinia > Erwinia tracheiphila. The sequence goes on along the minus strand of NZ_CP089932.1, from coordinate 3,543,177 downwards.
CGCTGGGAGAAGACGAAATGGCCTGGCTGAAAATCGGCCTGGAGTATCAGGGGTTTCATACTTTAGCGATTCTTGGCATGGCGGCGGCGATGTTACGTCGGGCTAATATCTGGTTTTACTGGAGTGGCGCGTTTCTGGCGTTGGGAACAGTATTATTTAGCGGCAGTTTGTACTGCCTGGCACTTTCTTATCTCCGACTGTGGGTTTATGTGACGCCTGTCGGTGGCACATGTTTCCTTGTGGGGTGGATGTTGATGTTGGTTGGCGCACTGCGTCTGAAAAAAAAGGCGGATCGCTATGAATAAAGTTTTACTTTACTGTCGCCAGGGCTTTGAGAAAGAGTGTGCAGCTGAAATTACGGCTAAGGCGGCTATCCGCGAAGTGTATGGATTTGCCCGGATAAAAGAAGACGCAGGTTACATATTATTCGAATGTTATCAGCCGGAAGAGGCGGAAAAGTTGGTCAGCGATCTGCCGTTCAGGGAACTGATTTTTGCCCGTCAGATGGTGGCCGTTGGGGAACTGCTCCGTGATCTCTCCCCGTTTGATCGTGTCTCGCCAGTTGTTAATGCGCTGACAGGCGTGGTAGAAAAAGGCGGTGAATTGCGCGTCGAGGTGCCTGACACCAACGAGAGCAAAGAGCTGTTGAAGTTTTGTCGGAAATTCACCGTGCCTTTGCGCGGTGGCCTGCGTGCCGCGGGTATCCTGCTTAATAACGAGAATGCTGCCCATCCGGTAGTGCATGTTTTTTTTATCGCCTCGGGCTGCTGCTACGTCGGGTATTCCCTCACGCAAAATAATTCGCCTTTTTTTATGGGTATCCCCCGGCTGAGGTTTCCCGCCGATGCCCCCAGTCGCTCAACATTGAAGCTGGAAGAAGCATTCCACATTTTTATTCCTGCAGATGAATGGGATGAACGCCTGGCAAGTGGGATGTATGCGGTTGATTTGGGGGCCTGTCCCGGTGGTTGGACTTATCAGCTGGTGAAGAGAGGTATGATGGTTCATGCCGTTGATAACGGACTAATGGCCCCTGCGCTGATGGATAGCGGTCAGGTTTTTCATCATCGGGAAGACGGTTTTAAATATCGTCCGACGCGCAGCAATATTTACTGGCTGGTATGCGATATGGTGGAAAAACCGGTACGTGTGGCCAGTCTGATGGCGGACTGGCTGGTTAATGGCTGGTGTCGTGAGTCTATTTTCAATCTTAAGCTGCCGATGAAAAAGCGTTATGAAGAAGTGACGCAAAATCTGTCCATGCTCGACGAAAAATTGAAGGCTAACGGCATAAACGCGCAAATCCAGGCACGGCAGTTGTACCATGACCGAGAGGAAGTCACGGTGCACATTCGTTGCTTATGGGGAGCTACCCCCGGCCGTCGCGATGAGCGTTAGTTGTCTGGATCTTGTAATAACGACGTAACCATTATCAGGCCGTTGATGGCGGCAACCTCAGCTCTTTCAGGTTTCCCGCCAGCACCAGATCGGTTTTCAGGGTGGCAACCTGACGGCAAATAAGAGCCATCTCCCTGCTGTGCTCCAGCTTTTTCCGCCACTTTTCTGCAACCGCGGGTAAATTTTCATAAAGCGCCTCCAGCGTGCCGAATTCCTGAAGCAGGTGCGCGCCGCTTTTTGCTCCGATCCCCGCCACGCCGGGAATTTTGCTGCTGGCAATGCCGGTGAGCCCCCAATAGTCCGTTAGCTGGCCGGGATTTACCCCAAATTCCTGGCTTATAAAGGAGTGGTCCAGCCAGCGTTTTTGAAAATAGTCACGTATTCTAATTTCTGGCATTAGCAACTGACAGTAGCCCTTATCTGTGGACACAATCGTCGCCTGATGCCCATTACGGACCACTTTTGTGGCAAGGGTCGCGGCCAGATCGTCTGCCTCCTCACCGCGGGCGTGCCAGCAGGCGACCCCTTTCGCAGTAAACGCTTCCCGCAGTCTGGGCATTTCCTCCCGCAGAGTTTCAGGCATGGGTGTTCGTCCTGCCTTGTAGTCAGCTAGCAGGTGATGACGCCAGCTTTTATGGCGTTCCTCGTCATCAAATACGGCGACAGCATGAGTTGGCTGGCTGTGAAGGATAAGCTGTTGCAGTGCATTGACGCAGGCTTGCAGGCAGGATGTCCCCTGCACCGAGTGGATACGGCGAATCAGATTAAGTGCATCAACAATTAATAAATGAACAGTCATTTTCGGCTCAGAAAGGAGCGGCCCGGGCCCCTTCGGTTGAGATTATTTAATGATTTCATAGCAGGGAATGTAAGCCGTTCCTGGCAGCTTCATTCGATGTTGGGCAACAAATCCCTGTAGTAAATCGTCCATGCGGCGCATTATTTCCGGTGCGCCATGTAGCCTGTAGGGACCTTTCTCCTTAATCGCCCTGATGTCCACGTCCTTAACGTTGCCAGCCACAATCCCTGAGAACGCCCGGCGCAGTGAAGCGGCGAGCTGTTCGGCGGGCTGATCCGGGGAAAGATTGAGATTGGCCATATTTTCGTGCGTCGGAATAAAGGGAACCTGAAGATCCGGGGCAATGCGTATCGCCCAGTTAAAACTGTAGGCATCCCCGGTTTCACGGCGGTGCTCTTTAACTTTAGGCATGGCTTTTTTCATCTGCCGGGCCACTTCAGGCGCATCATCAATAATGATGGTGTAGTGCTGACGTGCGGCCTCACCCAGCGTATTCACGATAAACTTATCCATCACCCGGAAGTAATCTGCACTCTCTTTTGGCCCGGTCAGAATCAACGGGAGCACCTGGTCGTGATTATGCGGATTAATCATGATGCCCAGCAAGTAGAGCAGTTCCTCCGCCGTTCCCACGCCACCGGGAAAGATGATAATACCGTGTGCGATACGTACAAACGCTTCGAGACGTTTTTCAATATCTGGCATGATAATCAGTTCGTTCACCAACGGATTGGGTGGCTCTGCGGCAATAATGGAAGGTTCCGTCAGGCCAATAAAACGTCCCTCTTTATAGCGCTGTTGTGCATGGCCAACTGCTGCTCCTTTCATCGGTGCTTCCATCACGCCGGAACCACAGCCAGTACAAATATTTAACTCACGCAGGCCAAGCTGGGATCCGACCTTTCGGCAATACTGATACTCAATTTCATTAATTGAATGACCGCCCCAACAAACAACGGTATTGGGTTCTTCACCGACGTGAAGCGCTCTGGCATTGCGCAGGATAGAAAACACAAGGTTGGTTATCTGCACTGAATCATCATTCTTCTGGTGCTGGACGGCACTGTCCATCTGTCCGTTTACAAACAGGATGTCGCGCAATACTGCGAACAGGTTAGCCTGAAGGGAACGAATAATACGCCCATCAACAAAGGCTTCTTCCGGGGGATTATGCAGTTCAAGCTTAACGCCTCGCTCACGCCGCAGTATGTTGATGTCGAAATTTTCAAAGCGTGACAGAAGTTCATGGCTGCTGTCGGTTTGGCTTCCGGAATTAAGCACGGCAAGCGAACAGTTGCGGAAGAGTTGGTAAAGGTCGCTGCGGGCAGTCCTTTTTAGCATGTCGACTTCCAGCTGGGATAACAGATCCATTGAGCCTAACGGGCTAATTTGTGTAATCAATTTAACTCCTTTACATCCATCCGGGTGGCGATTGCTCCCGACGACAGCACGACTTATCGTCCGGCTGTGAAGAGAAAATATAAGTAAGGCAGGAAAATCCATCGCCCGCACTGAGAGTAGCCTTGTCTGGCAGGATTTAACAATAGCGTACCTTGCGCTTATGCGTAACGGTACGCAAATCTGCACCAGATTACTGGCGTACCAGACGGGAGCGAGCGGGTATAAATGGGACGTTGCTGCGCCATGGATTTATATCGAGCCCGCCTCGCCGCGTATATCTTGCATAGATGCTCAGGTTTTCGGGCTGACAAAAGTGCAGAATATCGTTGAAAATGCGTTCCACGCACTGCTCATGAAACTCATTGTGCTGACGGAACGAAATCAGATAGCGTAACAGTGCTTCATGACAAATGCGCGGACCTCGGTAGTTTATCTGCACGGAACCCCAGTCGGGTTGATGGGTAATCAGGCAGTTTGATTTCAGCAAGTGACTGACCAGTTTTTCTTCCACCTTGTAAGATTGCGTCGCCTTTGACAGCCAGTCGGTACTGAATGCATAGCTGTCAATTTCAATATCCTGCTCGTCAATACATTTACCATCGAAATGACTGACAGGTTGGCCCTCTAACTCTTGCAGACGGAACAAGGCGACACTGACTTTTCCCTGAGCGCAGTGACTGAGATCGCGCTCCAGCGCCTGACGAACGTCCTCCCAGCTGGCGAAGCGGGTTTGGTTAAAACTATTGAGATAGAGCTTAAAACTTTTTGACTCAATCAAATTGATGCTGCTGGCCTCAAGGGTTACCTCGCCGACAGCGACCTGTGGTAAACCTTTGGCGTTGAGCCATGACAGCTCATAGAGCGTCCAGATATCCGCTCCGTGAAACGGTAGATTTTCTGGAAAAAGACCAAGGGGCTCCCGGTTCATACTTCGCGGTACGGCTTGCAGTAAAGAAGGCTGGTAATTATCGTGGTATTGTGTTGGTTTTCCCAACGTCAGACTGCTGAGTACCTGATGTGAATCTTTTAAAGACATGGTTTGACCTTATGCCCTGCAGCAGGCGTGTGATAACAAATGGTCAGACAGCCTGCGTTACGGAAAGCCCGAGTAATAAAGCGGGTTGCCTGCTATAAACTTAGCCTTAGTGTAACTCAGGCTATAACGAGTGAAAAAAACAATGATCGACGAGACGGCTCGCGCCCTGACTGATTTTACCCGGTGTTACTGTGACGCCTGGCTGGGGAAATATGGCCATCCCCCAGCCAGCAGTGAACTTTATACTGTGCCATCGCCGTGCGTGCAGGAAAGTACGGAGGGCCGCGTTTTTTGGCTGCCGCAGCCTTTTACGCTGGCTAAAAATCTTGATGCGGTGGAACGGGCGCTGGAATTACGTATTCAACCCTCGGTAGTTGCCTGGTATACAGCGCAATTTGCTGGTGATATGGAGATCACTGTAGACGAACTATCCTGTACTCTGTTGCAGACCTGGAGCGAAGATGATTTCGTACGTTTGCAGGAAAACTTGATTGGGCATCTGATAATGCAAAGGCGTCTTAAGCTGTCACCGACATTGTTTATTGCAACTACACCCTCAGAGCAGGAAGTTATCTCTGTCTGTAATCTGTCAGGGGAGGTCGTTTTGGAACAGACAGGCAGCAAAAGACGAAAAGTGCTGTCTAATCATATTATTGATTTTCTTTATAATATTAAATATTTCAATCAATTTTGCGGAGAACGGACAGTTATTTTGTGAGATATCTCTTACGCACCTTGTAAGAGATCGCTATTTAAGTTACGGATTACTCTCAATGCTTTAGATTAAAATCATTGTAAATCATAGTCTTGATTAGTACAGTATTCTGTAAAGTGATCGTCTTATTTAAAAATACACCTGAGCCGTATTGTTTGCTTATGATATTAGGGCAGAATAAACCTCATCGGAAAGGATGCTGTGATTCATGGATTGGATCAGGACACATCTGGATGATGCTGCAGGGACGGTCTTCAGGATGAAGATAAAGGGACCTCTCAGGAAGAGATAAGGGACACCTCCAGGACGGAGATCGTGAGCTATCAGTAAGATAGCGAGCTGGGATGCTCAGGGAGTATCACCATAGACGGTGAAATGTAGGAAACAATCAGGGACAAAGTTATCAAGGATGAGCAGGGAGCATTAATGTAGCTGGATTGCTGCGAACGAATTGGGGGCACTGTTATTACAGTGCCCCCTTTTTTCGTTATTTTTACGCGCAATGGCGAAAATGTTATCCTTACCGCCACGCTTTATGCTGACGGAAAATGAAAAATGAGCAAAGAGATGCAGGTCAGGCAAGCTTTAAAAGCCGTTGAACAAACATTAAAGGATGCCGGGTTATGGCAATCCTGTGCGCCAGTGGCCAGTGCATTTGAAAGCCAGCAACCATTTTGCGTAGATACCATGATGCCTTTGCAGTGGTTGCAGTGGGTGTTTCTGCCCAGAATGCACGCCCTGCTCAGTGCAGGCGCTGAATTGCCGCTCAAGCTCGCTATCGCGCCATACTATGAAGTTGCGCTCGAAGGAGATATTCTTCACCGTGCCGCGCTGCTGTATGCCCTGAATCAGATTGACAGCCTTTTTGAGCACGACTGATGCTTGAAATTATCTATCAGGATCAATGGCTGGTAGCCGTCAACAAACCTGCAGGTTGGCTTGTGCACCGAAGCTGGTTGGACCGCCACGAATCGGTGTTTGTGATGCAGACGTTGCGGGACCAGATTGATCAGCATGTCTACACTGTCCACCGCCTGGATCGTCCCACTTCCGGGGTACTGTTGCTTGCGTTATCCAGTGATGTTGCCCGGCAGTTGTCAGAACAGTTCGCACAGCATCAGCTACAAAAGACCTATCATGCGGTAGTGAGAGGCTGGCTGTCAGGCGAGGAGTCGCTTGACTATGCCCTCACTGAACAGCTGGATAAAATCGCTGATAAATTTGCTCAACCGGAGAAAGCACCGCAGTCGGCAATTACTCACTGGCGCTCGCTGGCGACAGCTGAACTGCCTGTTCCGGTCAGTCGTTATCAGACATCGCGCTACACCCTGGTGGAATTGCACCCCCAAAGCGGTCGCAAACATCAGCTACGCCGTCATATGCGTCATCTTCGCCACCCCATTATTGGTGATACCGCACATGGCGATCTGCGCCAGAACCGCAGTGCGGCAGAAAACTTTGCCATGAGCAGGCTGATGCTGCATGCAAGTGCGCTAACGTTGACACATCCGATTACCGGCGCACCGTTATTTTTACGTGCCGGGCTCGACAGCACCTGGCAGAACGTCATTCGTGCTTTTGACTGGCAGAGCGCTTTTCCTGGTTTTGACGGGGTTGAGTTTGATCTCGCTTGCCCTCAGGATAGACCCCACAAATAAGCGCCAGAATGGGAGAAAAGCATGGCTCGGGTAGGAATTTTTGTTGGTACGGTTTACGGTAACGCGCTGCTGGTGGCTGAAGAGGCTGAACCATTGCTGACAGAGCAGGGGCATGAGGTGAAAATTTTTGAAGATGCCACGCTCGACGACTGGCAGAACTACAGTGATGGCGTGGCTTTAATCGTCACCTCTACGACCGGCCGGGGCGATCTGCCAGACAGCATCGCGCCGTTATTTCACAGCATCAGGGAGAAGCTGGGGCATCAGCCGGGTGTCCGCTATGGCCTGATTGCATTAGGTGACAGCAGTTATGATGATTTCTGTGGTGGCGGTAAACAGTTTGATGCGCTGCTGCAGGAACAGGCCGCACAGCGGCTGGGAGAAGTGCTGACGGTGGACGCTAGCGAAAACCCGGAGCCGGAAGAAATCACTTCGCCCTGGATTGAGCAGTGGGCGAAGCATCTGCACTGAGCATGACGGGTTAATCCGACACAGGTCGCCGTGGCGTTTTTTATCAGGTAACCGGCGCTGGATTAAACACCGACAGCGCATTATGAATCCCCCAGCGGTCAGACCAGGTCTGCTTACGACCGCTGGCAATGTCCAGAATAAGTTCGAACAGTCGCCAGCCAACCTGCTCAATGGTTTCCTTACCGGTGGCGATGGTCCCCGCATTGATATCCATCAGGTCGTGCCATCTTTCCGCCAGCGCGCTGCTCGTGGCCATTTTGATTACCGGAATTGCCGCCAGCCCGTAAGGCGTGCCGCGTCCGGTGGTAAAAACCTGCAAGGTGATACCGGACGCCATTTGCTGTGTACCGCAGACAAAATCGCTGGCCGGTGTGGCGGCATAGATCAACCCGCGTCGGGTTGGGCGTTGTCCGGGGGAAAGCACCTCCACAATAGGACTACGGCCTGATTTGGCAATCGACCCCAGAGCCTTTTCAACCACGTTTGCCAGCCCACCTTTTTTGTTGCCGGGGGAAGGATTAGCACTGCGATCGGTTTTGCCCAAACTGAGATAGTCATCATACCAAGCCATCTCCTCCAACAGTCGCTGCCCGGTTGCCACATCAATTACCCTTGGAGTAAGCAGGTGAACCGCATCGCGAACCTCGGTGACTTCCGAAAACATCACAGTGGCACCACAGCGCACCAGCAGGTCGGACGCAAAGCCCACCGCTGGATTGGCCGTTACGCCGGAAAACGCATCGCTGCCGCCGCACTGCATTCCCACCATCAGTTGTGAAGCCGGTACCGTTTCGCGCTGGCGTTGATTGAGTCGTTTCAGATGGCGTTCTGCAACCTGCAGAATATCGTTCACCATGGATTCAAAACCAACATGCTTTTCATCCTGCAAACGCACTACATCCTCGTCATCAAGGAAGATAGCCTGTACATCAGGCGTTCCTTCCAGCAATCGTTCCGGCTGCAATTTTTCGCAGCCCAGGCTAACGATCATTACCTCTCCGCCAAAGTTGGCATTCAGCGCCAGATTGTGGATGGTGCGGATTGGCACGACGGCTGCAGGCGCATTAATCGCCACACCACAGCCATATAAATGATTGAGGGCCACCACGCCATCGACATTGGGATAGCGGGGCAGCAGCTCGCGTTCATGGTTAGGAAACTGAATCATCGTTTTAAAAATTTCCTGACCATGAGCAGCAGTGTCTGTAATGCAGTAATGATGTGCCATCGGGAACGTTATGGTCATAAAATGGCATTTGCGGCGCGTTTTTAACCTGAAAGCTGTTTTTCAGACGCACTTATCCCGCAGTCTGTGCCAGAAGCCATCGTTTCCGGTCGATGTTATGCAGTCTTTCTGCCACCAACTCCGACGCGTGCCTCCCGGCCTGCGCACTGCTGAAGCGCAGTCGGTTGCCGCACAGAATGCATTTGTACGGATCCGTGCGCAGAAATTCTTTCATCAGCGCGGCGAAGCCGGGCTTCTCCGGTTTTTTCCGCGCTTCCATCTCCAGGGCTTCATACACCTTCGGCAGCAGGCTACCCCGTTTACGGTTTGATAAAAAACCGTAATAACGCACCATCTTAAAATGCTTCGCCGGGATATGGCTGATATAACGTCCGATCATATCTTCCTGCGTCAGCGTCTGCTGCCGGTACTGCTGCGTACGGTGGTCGTAATAGTGGTGCACCACCGCGCCGCCGCTGTAGTGCCTCAGCTTCGCCGCCGACACGGGGGGCCGTTTCAGGTACCGGCCCAGATATTTGACGCTCCGCCAGGCCCCCCGGGTCTTCTTCGCGAAGTGGACCTTCCAGCGGCGCCCGTACTGCGCCTGCAGATAGCGCAGCCACTGTTTTTTGTCGTGGATATGCCCCAGCCCCGGCAGCCTGCCGGGGTTAATCAGGTCATAGCTGTGGCGCAGCAGCCGGATGACGGCTCCGCGCCAGATTTCCTCCACGGCATGCTTTTTAAAGAAGAGGTCGCGCCATACGCCGTGTTTAATATCAAGCCCGCCGCGGGTGACGGAGAGATGAATGTGGGGATGCTGGTTGAGCTGGCGACCGTAGGTGTGCAGGGCGCAGAAGATACCGACTTCCACACCCTGTTTTCTGGCCCAGCGGAGCATGGCGCGGGTGGCTGCGCGGAACAGGGCATTGAGCAGAGGCCAGTTATTGTTGAAAAAGGGCCACAGCAGATGGGGCATGGTGAAGGTGATATGCTGCCAGTCGCAGTCGGGCAGAATTTGCTGTTGCTCTGTAATCCACTGCTCCGTGGCCTTATGTCCGCAGGAGCTGCAGCCTTTTGATTTACAGGTCTGGCAGAAGAAGCGGGTGTGGGTGCAGTCCGGGGAGGCGCAGCAGTATCGCTTCACCCCCATGGCAGCAGTGCCGCAGGCGAGCATGCGCTCGACGCAGAGTACGGTCCAGGGGCTGAGGGTGTCCCCGTGTTTATCCATATACCGGTTCCAGGCGTCATCAGTGGTGAACAGCAGTTTTGCCGGGCGCGGGATATACATGCGGCGGATTATCGCTCTGCAGTGGCACCGGTATTATAGTGCCAGTCGTCACAGTCATCGGCCCAGTTGTCGGTGTGTTTATCCCAGGGAGCGAAGGTCACCGGCAGCATGCCGGATTCTGTGGCGATAATAAACACATCGGCTGGCATGGACTCAAGGACGACATCGCCGTCGGGTGAGTCAGGCGGCTCAAAGCCGCGGATGATGCAGACGAGAGGCGGGTCGAAGTGTGTATCGAGGAAAAACTGTGGCCCCAGGTGGACACAGTGACGAATGGCATCCTGCGGAGTGTCGTAAAAAACTCGTCGGGGTCGTCATAATCGCTCCGGGGCGGAATGGACACCAGAAAACGCTTAGGATATCCGGGTATAGCGCGTCGGGACGAGGGCGTGGGTTTACGCTTTCTGGGGGCTTTGCTACGGGCCATGTGAATGATTTCCTGAGAAATTAACATACCGCAGAGTATAAAGCTGTGAGCCGGTCATGAACACCCTCGGAACGGCAGAGCCGTGACGCTCGAATGATTTTCACCACATAATCCAGCACGCCTGCCACACAGTGCACGCTGGTGGTGATGCCGAGGAGGTTACGCGTGCCCACGCTGCCATCGGCATTGCGGTAGCCTTCAAAGGTATAGCCGGTTAGCGGCGGCAGGTGCGGGGGAACCTGCGTTGCCAGCGGCAGGCTGGAAAGCAAGGGGGCTTCCGGCAGTGTAACCAGTGATTCATCAATCCAGCAGCCACGATCAATATCGCGAACGGCATAACCAATAATTTCACCATAACGTACGATATTGCCGCCCTGAAGAATGTCGGCGAGGGCCACTTTATGGCCCTGTGGAATATGTTCTTTCAGGCGCAGGCCGCATGAAAACTCACTTCCGGCAGGGAGGCCATTGTCATTGACCACAATGGCGACATTATCGTTCTCATGAACCTGAATATAGAGTGGGGGATGGTTTCTGGGAATGTTCATTTCTCGACAAGTCCTGGCTAAATAAATGTAGGTTTTATCTCTCCATAAATGATGAAAATCCTTCGTCAGCGTTAAGACTCTCTGCGATTCACAGTATAAAAAGCGCATGAGACAAAAACATTATGCGAATGTCCGACAAAAAAATAACTGAAAGGTTACTTTTTTGGCATAAGCCCTGGTTCAGGTGAGCCACCTCACAAAGGCGGACAGAGTGTGACTGCTTTCGCAGAATGCAAATGTTCCGTGAGCCAGGGCGCAGTAAATAAGGCAAATGCTGCAATAAAACCTGATTTTAACCTTTTACATTGTGCATTTTACCGATGTGCTGCCAATGCCACGTTTCTATACTTTTGCTCACTGATGATGGATCGCCACGCTGCGTTTCGAGTTTCTCTGCCAGTCAATCTTAATCGCTGTGTTTAACCCAACATCATTCTGATACCCAATGCGATGTGTATGCCGTTCAGAGTGCCAACAGCCTGCGAGCTGGATTTCAGGAGTGCATTATGAATTCAATCACTGGTACCGCGAGTGACGTGCAAAAAAGAACGCACGCACGCTACTGGATCGTGGTGATGCTGTTTATTGTCACCTCTTTTAATTACGGAGACCGTGCGACTATTGCCATTGCCGGTTCCGCTATGTCGAAGGATATCGGTCTCGATCCTGTCGGACTGGGTTATATCTTCTCTGCGTTCTCATGGGCTTATGTTATTGGGCAGATTCCCGGCGGCTGGCTTCTTGACCGTTTTGGCTCAAGGCGCGTCTATTTCTGGAGCATTTTCCTTTGGTCGCTGTTTACCCTGCTTCAGGGCTTTGTCGATTTGTTTAGCGGTTTTACCGTGATTGCCGTGCTTTTTATGTTGCGTTTCCTGGTTGGGCTGGCCGAGGCACCTTCGTTTCCCGGTAACAGCCGGATTGTTGCCGCCTGGTTTCCTGCACAGGAAAGAGGCACTGCCGTGGCTATCTTTAACTCGGCACAATATTTCGCCACGGTGATTTTTGCACCCATCATGGGATGGCTGGTGTCAGCAGTGGGGTGGGCGCACGTTTTCTGGTTTATGGGCGGACTTGGGATCATCATCAGCCTCATCTGGTTGAAGGCAATCCGCGATCCGAACACACATCTTGGCGTCAACAGTGCCGAACTGGCTTATATGGAGCAGGGCGGAGCGCTGATTCATATGGATCAAAAGCAAACAGTACGGAAAGTCAGCTGGGCTGAAAAAACGCACCAAATCAAGCAGCTTATTGGTTCCAGAATGATGATCGGCATTTATCTGGGGCAATACTGTATCAATGCCTTGACCTACTTTTTTATTACCTGGTTCCCGGTTTATCTGGTGCAGGCGCGCGGCATGTCCATTTTAAAAGCCGGGGTGGTGGCTTCTGTGCCCGCCATCTGTGGTTTTCTCGGCGGCGTGCTGGGCGGCATCATTTCGGACTGGCTGATGCGCAGAACCGGATCGCTGAATATTGCCCGTAAAACGCCCATCGTATTGGGGATGCTGCTCTCCATTATCATGGTGGTGTGTAACTACGTCGATACGGAATGGGTTGTGGTGTTCTTTATGGCACTGGCGTTCTTTGGAAAAGGGATTGGTGCGCTGGGCTGGGCCGTCATGGCGGATACCGCACCGAAAGAGATCAGCGGTCTGAGCGGCGGCCTGTTCAATATGTTTGGCAATATCTCCGGCATTGTTACGCCTGTCGCCATTGGCTACATCATTGCCACTACCGGCTCATACAACGGCGCACTGGTGTACGTCGGCATCCATGCTTTTGTTGCGGTGCTGAGTTATCTGGTGCTGGTAAAAGACATTAAACGTATTGAGCTCAAGCCGCTCTGAAGGAGACGTGATGAGTACGCAAAGCACGCCCGTGATCACCGACATGAAGGTTATCCCGGTGGCGGGTTATGACAGCATGCTACTGAATATCGGCGGTGCGCACAGTGCTTATTTCACCCGCAATATTGTGGTGCTGACCGACAGCGCCGGCCACACTGGCGTGGGTGAAGCGCCAGGTGGCGAGACCATTTTTCAGACGCTGCTGGCCGCGGTGCCTCAAGTCATAGGGAACGAAATTGCGCGGATGAACAGCCTGGTGCAACAGGTACATAAAGGAAACCAGTCGGCGGATTTCGATACTTTTGGTAAGGGCGCATGGACCTTTGAACTGCGGGTGAATGCGGTTGCTGGGCTGGAGGCGGCTCTGCTTGATCTGTTAGGGCAATACCTGCAGGTGCCAGTGGCAGAACTGTTGGGGCCGGGTAAACAGCGCGATGCAGTGGCTGTTCTGGGCTATTTGTTTTACATCGGGGATCGTCGAAAAACCGATTTGCCCTATTTGGCCGGCGAACAGGCAGACCATGCCTGGTATCACCTGCGCCATCAGCCGGCGATGGACAGCGCTGCTATGCTGCTGTTGGCGGAGGCCGCACAGGATAAATACGGGTTTAAAGATTTTAAACTAAAAGGCGGTGTGCTGCCGGGTGAACAGGAGATTGAGACGCTAAAAACGCTGAAAAAACGGTTCACCGATGCGCGAATTACCGTCGATCCCAATGGTGCCTGGGGGCTGGATGAAGCCATTTCGCTGTGCAAAGACCTGCGAGGCATCCTGGCCTACGCAGAGGATCCCTGTGGCGCAGAGCAGGGCTATTCAGGGCGGGAGGTGATGGCCGAATTTCGCCGTGCAACCAGTTTGCCGGTAGCGACCAATATGATTGCCACCAACTGGCGTGAGATGAACCACGCCGTCATGCTGAATGCGGTCGATATCCCGCTGGCCGACCCGCATTTCTGGACGCTGAGTGGCGCAGTGCGCGTTGCCCAACTTTGTGATGACTGGGGTCTGACCTGGGGCTGCCACTCCAATAACCATTTTGATATCTCGCTGGCGATGTTTACCCACGTCGGTGCGGCTGCACCGGGGCAACCTACCGCTATTGATACTCACTGGATCTGGCAGGAGGGCAATCAACGCCTTACCCGGGAACCGCTACAAATTCGTGGAGGTAAGATCGCGGTGCCGGACGCACCGGGTCTGGGGGTTGAGCTGGACTGGGAAAGGCTTGAGCAGGCCCACGCACTGTATAAAACACTGCCGTGCGGAGCGCGCAATGATGCCCTCGCCATGCAGTACCTGATCCCCGGTTGGACATTTGATCGCAAGCGCCCGGTTTTCGGGCGTTAAATTCGGGTTATTGAGAAGGAACACGCTATGAATCATGCGACAGCCACACCCATCATCATTGATATGCAGGTTATTCCGGTGGCGGGTTATGACAGCATGCTGCTCAACCTCAGTGGGGCACATGCACCGTTTTTCACCCGTAATATTGTCATTATCAAGGATAACTCCGGGCATACCGGCGTGGGAGAAATTCCTGGCGGCGAGAAAATTCGTAAAACTCTGGAAGAGGCGGCGGCGTTGCTGACAGGGCATACCCTCGGTGAATATAAAAATCTGCTTAGCCAGGTACGCAATGCCTTTGCCGACCGCGATGCTGGTGGTCGTGGCACGCAGACCTTCGATTTGCGCACCACTATTCACGTGGTGACCGGTATCGAGTCTGCGCTGCTCGATCTGCTGGGGCAGCATCTGGGGGTCAATGTTGCTTCACTGCTGGGGGAGGGGCAGCAGCGCGATCGCGTGGAAATGCTGGGCTATCTGTTTTATATCGGCGATCGCCGTAAAACCTCGCTGCCTTACCAGTGTCAGCCCGATGAGGCATGCGACTGGTATCGCCTGCGGCACGAAGAGGCACTGACGTCTGAACGTGTGGTTCGGCTGGCAGAAGCGGCTTATGAAAAATATGGCTTCAACGACTTCAAACTAAAAGGCGGTGTGCTGGCGGGTGAGGAAGAAGCAGAGGCCATCACCGCGCTGGCAAAACGTTTCCCGCAGGCGCGCATCACGTTGGATCCAAACGGTGCCTGGTCGCTGGAAGAGGCGATTGCGTTGGGGGAATCACTGCGTGACGTGCTGGCCTATGCGGAAGATCCGTGCGGTGCGGAGCAGGGATATTCCGGGCGTGAAGTCATGGCGGAGTTTCGTCGGGCGACCGGGTTGCCTACCGCCACCAATATGATTGCCACTGACTGGCGACAGATGGGACACACCTTGTCTCTGCAATCTGTCGATATTCCCCTCGCCGATCCCCATTTCTGGACCCTGCAAGGTTCGGTGCGCGTCGCACAAATGTGCCACGATTTCGGTCTTACCTGGGGCTCGCATTCCAATAACCATTTTGATATCTCGCTGGCGATGTTCACCCATGTGGCTGCGGCGGCCCCCGGAAAAATTACCGCCATTGATACCCACTGGATCTGGCAGGAGGGCAATCAGCGTCTGACCCGTCAGCCGCTGCAAATTAAAGGCGGCTGCGTTCAGGTTCCTGAAAGACCCGGCCTGGGGGTTGAACTGGATATGGACCAGGTGATGAAGGCCAATCGACTGTATCTGCAGCACGGTCTGGGTGCGCGTAATGATGCGCAGGCCATGCAATTTCTGGTGCCGGGCTGGGCCTTTGATAATAAGCGCCCCTGTCTGGTGCGCTAACGTTTCAGGAGAAAGTGATGAGCTATGTAAACGTCCCTAACCGTTTCCGTCAGCGTCTGTTGGCCGGAGAGACCTTAATCGGTAGCTGGTGTGCACTGGCAAATCCAATCACTACCGAAATCCTGGGACTGGCTGGTTTTGACTGGCTGGTTCTGGATGGGGAGCACGCCCCCAACGATATCACCACTTTTATTCCACAACTGATGGCGCTGAAAGGCAGCGCCAGCGCGCCAGTGGTACGGCCACCCTGTAATGAACCGGTCATCATTAAACGCTTGCTGGATATTGGGTTCTCCAATTTTCTCATTCCCTTTGTGGAAACAGCCGAAGAAGCCAGCAGGGCTGTGGCATCCACACGTTATCCGCCGCAGGGCATTCGTGGGGTGTCCGTTTCTCATCGCAGCAACATGTACGGCACCGTGCCGGATTACAACCGCATCATTAACGATAACGTCAGCTTACTGGTGCAGATCGAAACCCAGCGGGGGGTGGACAATATTGATGCGATTGCGTCGACAGAGGGCGTGGATGGGGTTTTCGTTGGCCCGGGCGATCTCTCGGCGGCACTGGGCTACCTGGGACAACCAGCCCATCAGGCGGTGCTGAAAGTCATTAAGCATATTTTTGAACGGGCGAAAGCGGCTGGCAAACCCAGCGGCATACTTGCACCAGTTGAGGCCGATGCCCGACGTTATCTGGAATGGGGCGCTGGTTTTGTCGCAGTCGGGAGCGATGTCGGTATCTTCCGAGGTGCCACGCAGGCTTTATGCGATCGCTTCAAAAAATAATTCATCGTTAAGGAGAAAAAACATGAAAATCGGCTTTATTGGTCTGGGCATTATGGGCAAACCCATGAGTAAAAACCTGCTGAAAGCGGGTTACAGCCTTGTGGTACGCGATCGCAATCGGGAAAGCGAAGCGGAGCTGGTCAGTCTGGGCGCTGGCGTGGCTTCTTCTGCCAAAGCCGTCGCCGAGCAGTGTGAGGTGATTATCACCATGCTGCCCAATTCGCCTCAGGTTAAAGAGGTGCTATTGGGCCAGGCAAGTGTTATTGAGGGCGCGAAAGCAGGTACCATTATTATTGATATGAGTTCGATTGCGCCGCTGGCCAGCCGTGAAATTTATCAAGCGCTGGCAGAAAAAGGGATTGCCTTGCTGGATGCGCCCGTAAGCGGCGGTGAACCAAAAGCAATTGATGGCACGCTGTCAGTGATGGTCGGGGGTGACAAGGCACTGTTCGACAAATGTTACGACATTATGAAAGCAATGGCCGGCTCAGTAGTGCATACGGGCGATATTGGCGCAGGTAATGTGACCAAACTGGCCAATCAGGTGATCGTCGCACTGAATATTGCGGCGATGTCAGAAGCGCTGACCCTCGCGACCAGGGCGGGCGTAAACCCGGAGCTGGTTTATCAGGCTATTCGCGGTGGGCTGGCCGGTAGCACCGTGCTGGATGCGAAAGCGCCGATGGTTATGGACCGTAATTTCAAGCCGGGATTCCGTATCGATCTGCATATTAAAGACCTGGCTAACGCGCTGGATACCTCCCACAGTGTAGGTGCGCAGTTGCCGCTGACCGCAGCGGTGATGGAGATGATGCAGGCATTACGCGCCGATGGGCTGGGTACAGCCGATCACAGCGCCCTGGCCTGTTACTATGAGAAATTAGCCAAAGTTGAAATCAGCAAATAGCCGCGCGATCCGGCTTGACGGCACCTGCTCCCGCCGGGTCGGGAAGAGCTTAACAGCGAACGGATAATATATGAAAATACTCATCGCTCCCGATTCATATAAAGAAAGCCTGACCGCCCGGCAGGTTGCCAGACACATTGAGCTGGGGTTCCGCGAAATTTTCCCTGATGCAGATTACGTCAAACTACCCGTAGCCGATGGGGGCGAAGGCACCGTCGAGGCAATGGTGGCCGCGACAAAAGGTAGCCTGATCCGCCTGACGGTGACTGGCCCGCTTGGCGAGCCGGTAGCGGCATTTTACGGCTTGTCTGGCGATAAGCGCTGCGCCTACATTGAAATGGCGGCGGCGAGCGGGCTTGAACTGATGGCGACGACAGATCGCGACCCGCTGATCACCACATCATGGGGGACCGGAGAGCTGATCCTTAGTGCGCTCGATCAGGGCGTCAGGCATTTTATCATTGGTATCGGTGGCAGCGCGACCAACGACGGTGGTGCCGGGATGGTGCAGGCACTGGGTGCGAAATTACTGGACCATCACGGTCAGCAAATTGGTTACGGCGGTGGCCAGCTTGTACAACTGGCTTCTGTTGATATGAGTGATTTCGATTCACGCATTCAATACTGCCGTTTTGAAGTGGCCTGCGATGTGACCAATCCGCTGGTGGGCAAAGAAGGTGCCTCTGCGGTGTTCGGCCCGCAAAAAGGCGCCACTTCTGAGGGGGTTAAACAGCTGGATAAAGCGTTAGCGCACTATGCAGACGTTATCCTTCGGGAACTGGATATTGACGTACTTTCCCTGGTGGGCGGTGGTGCGGCTGGGGGAATGGGCGCGGGACTATACGCTTTCTGCCATGCAGAACTGCGCCGGGGCGTGGAGATCGTGACCGAAGCGCTGGGACTTGATCGCCTGGTAAAGGAGGCCACGCTGGTCATTACCGGTGAAGGTCGCATCGACAGCCAGACCATTCATGGCAAGGTGCCCATTGGGGTAGCGAAAATAGCTAAACGCTACAATAAGCCGGTTATTGGTATTGCGGGAAGTCTGACGCCGGATGTGGCGGTAGTCCATCAGCACGGGCTGGATGCCGTTTTCAGCGTGATCTACCGAATCACCACACTGGAAGAGGCCTTGTCATCTGCGGCAGAGAATGTGCAAATGGCCGCGCGCAATATCGCGGCTTCCATTGCCGTGGGGCAAACCATAGGCAAATAAGTTGACCAACGGGGCGGCACTGATGCCGCCTTTGGAAATGACTCAATCACTCAGTCCCAGCCTCTTTCTGGCTAAGGTTGTGACATTCTCAGTCTCATCCAGCAGTTCGTACAATTCTGGTTCAACGGCTGCAATATCATTATTTAACCGCAGATTTTGCTCAATCTGTTGGCACAGTTTTTTCAGTCGGGGAACACCGCTGTAACTGGCGCTACCATGGAGCTTGTGGATAATATCGCGCAGCGCCTGTGGATTGTTTTCCTGCATATAACGGTTAACCAGACTTTGTACATCCGGCAGGAAATCAACCAGCATCTGTAATAAATCCAGGGCCAAATCCGGCTTATTGGCTGCCTGGCGAAGTGCCAGCTGCCAGTCAAGCGAGCCGGTCGTATCCGGCAGCGTCATCACTACAGGTGCAGGCGAGTAACGAGCCAACAACTGGCTAAGTTTGCCTTCATCAATGGGTTTCGCTAGGTACTCAACCATGCCTGCTTTAAACAACTGTTCCTGCTCGCCATTGAGCGCATGGGCGGTGACGGCGACAATGGGCGTTGTTAAATGCTGTGGCAGTTGACGAATTAACTCACTGGTGCGCAGACCGTCTATTTCTGGCATCTGGATATCCATCAAAATTATGTCGAGTGCCTGTTTTTGTGCTTCTTCGATGGCGGTAAAACCATTGCCACAGAGGACAATATGCTCTACCTGTTCTTCCAGCAGCGCACCGATCAATTTCAGATTGGCAGGGTTATCATCAACGGCCATGACCGTCAGCGGCAGACGACGTTTCTCTGTCCGAAGACCGGAATCCTGCATGTGATAATCGAACAGCACGGGCAACAGACGCGTAAGAGACACAGGCTTAATTAAACAGGCACTTACCCCTCGCGCTTTGAGATCTTCTGCATAGGTTTGCATCTGGCAGGGCAGTGCCATGATCACGTTGTCAGCACGTTGTAAAATGGGTAGCAGTTCGTGGTTGGCTATTTTGCCGCCCTGTTCTTTTGTCACTGGCAGCCCGATAAGCAAAACGTCATAGTGCCCGGGAGGAAGCTCCTCCAGGTTGGGACTGTAACTGACGGTCATTTTGGTAGCAGCCAGCAAATCCTGCGTTGATTGAGCGGCGGCTGGATTCGCTTCAATGTAGGCAAGGCTCCTGTTTTGCAGACAGTCAGCAATGCGCAGATCGCTGGCGGCATTCGGATTCAGTGCAAGATTGATATGAAACCAGAAGGTTGATCCCTGATTCAATCGGCTATGGAACGATACTTCTCCACCCATTTCATGCACCAGCTTTTGGGTAATCACCAGGCCCAGGCCTGTACCTCCATGGCGTCGGGAAATACTGGCATCGGCCTGACGAAACGCCTGAAACAACTGCGACTGCTGTTTCTCTGAAATACCGATGCCCGTGTCGTGGATCTGCACCTCCAGCTCGATGCGGTTGTTGATCAACGCGCGTTTTTCCACACGGATATTAATATGTCCGTACTCAGTAAATTTGATGGCGTTACCCAGCAGGTTAACGATGATCTGTTGCAGTCGGAGCGGATCGCCGATGGCATTGTCCGGCACGTCATGCTGAATATTCAGTGTCAGTTCCAGCCCTTTCTCATGAGCAGATTGCGCCAGTAAAACCACGACTTCGTCGAGCGTGGCACGCAGCGGGAAGGGAATCGTTTCCAGCACCAGTTTGCCGACTTCAAGCTTTGAGAAATCCATAACGTCATTAATAATGCTCAACAGATTATTTGCCGAGCGCTCAATGGTGTGCAGATAATCGCGTTGGGTCGAATTGAGAGAGGTCTTGAGCGTCTGACGGGTAAAGCCAATAACGCCATTAAGAGGGGTGCGCAGCTCATGGGACATATTGGCAAGGAATTCTGATTTGATCCGTGCGGCTTCCTGAGCATGCTTCTTGGCCAGATCCAGCTCCACATTCTGGATCTCCATCTGTTCAAGAGTTTCTCGCAAATCCGAGGTGGCCTGATCGATATTTTGCAGCATTTCTTCATGATAAGCGGTCAGCGACATAGCCATGGAGTTAATGCCGTTTTTCAACATGTCCAACTCACCTAACATATGTCCGGACACTCTGCTATCAAGCTGCCCACGACGAATGCGATCAACCGTATTGACCATATTTCGAATAGGCCCGGTGACGTCGCGCATCAAACGATAGGCGAACAGCATCGCCAGACACAGGCAGAGCAACAGCAGCAGGGTTGAGAGAAAAACTTCCTTATATTGCTGTAATCTGATCGACTGTAAATCCAGTTCAATGGCAACGTAGCCCAGCGGATTGCCGCTGGGCTTGGCATTTTCATTGGCCGCCTCATCTGGATAGTAGCTTTCTGACCGTATTGGCGTGCGTAAAATTATCGCGTTTCCCAGGCGTTGAGTACTAATGCCAGAAATAAATCGGGCGCTCTCCGGCATTCGCAGTTTTTCAATATTAAGATGGTAATTAGAGGTGACAAAAAGCTGATCTTTCGTGTCGAACACGGCAAGAACACGGACGATATTCGAGTGACGACGGTGCAGCAGGTTGACCAGCTGGCGTACCGATGTTTTGCTTTGGAAGGTTATGCCATATTCACTGGCGGTAGCCAGGGGTTCAATAATATTTGCCCCCGCATTCATAAGCTGATGTTGCAGCTCGTTATAGCGATGTACGATAAAAAAAGTGCTTAATAAAAGCCCGATCATCAACGTGGGGGCCAGAATCAAAATTATCATGCGCGCCCGCAGGCTGTATTTAGTCATAATTATCCTGTAGCACGGTGGTGTGAGCGGGCTACGCGGGTCGTATTTTCTTAATCCCTGGTGTAGGCTACGCACGCTTTTTCGCTAACTATGTTACGGATGAAACTGAATAATGGCGCAATTCTACTCTGCAAAACGGTGCGTGACGACCCGCCAGATCATAAGAGTGATGATTGATGAACTGGATGGACTGGGGCAGGGAGTGGGACGAATAAACGGTAAAGCACTGTTCATTAGTGGGGCATTGCCGGGCGAGTGCGTCGAGGTGGAGATCGTCCAGGAAAAAAGTTCATGGGCGCGGGGCAAAACAACCCGAATTCTTTCTGCCAGCTCTGAACGCGTGGCACCACGCTGTCCGTATTTTGGCCGCTGTGGTGGCTGTCAGATCCAGCATGCATCATCCACCTTGCAGCAGCAGAGCAAAGCTAACGCCCTTTCGCGCATGCTGAGTCAGAAAAACGGTGTCCCGGTGGTTAATGCCGATCATTTAAGGATCGGTTGACCGATCCGGTTTATGCGGTAAAAAGGGTTCTATGTTCATCATGGAACCCTTTTTAAATGGAACTTTCCCAGGCCCTCGGCATCATCAATGCCGCCACTCCTGAGCGCGCCCGTAGTCTCGCGGACCTTATTCCTCCCGAGCTTATTCAGCAGGCGCTCACCCTGACCGATACCGTTACTTTGCGTAAACGTAAACTTTCCCTCGAATCCATGATTTGGCTTGTCGTTGGGATGTCCATTTTTTGCGATCATCCGATGACCGAAATCGTCAATCTGATGGATATTACTGACCGGACCGGAGCTCCTTTTACCGCACGCAGCGCTGTCATTCAGCGCCGTAAGACTCTGGGTGAAAATGCAGTGCGGGAGCTTTTTGATATCACACAGCAGCACTGGAATCAGCAGGCTGCACATCCAAAATGGCACGGTCTGAATCTGTTTGCTGTCGACGGCGTGGTCTGGCGTACCGCCGATACGCCGGAAAACAGAGCCGTCTTCAGTAAACACAGCAGCCAGTACGGCGAAGGCGGCTATCCTCAGGTGCGAATGGTTTGTCTGATGGAGCTGAGCAGCCATCTGATCGCCGCCAGTGCATTCGACAGTGAAAAAGTCAGTGAAATGCGGCTGGCTGAGCACCTGACGGAGAAAACCCCGAATAACAGTACCACCCTGTTCGATAAGGGATTTTATTCGATGGGTCTGCTTCATCACTGGCAGACAGCAGGAGAACACCGTCACTGGTTGTTGCCGTTGAAAAAACACGTACAGTATCAGGTGGTTCGCCGTTTGGGGCGTGGAGATGAACTGATATGCCTGAAAACCAGTCCACGAGCCAGGAAGCAATGGCCAGGGGTCCCGGAAGAAATGGTGGCAAGACTGCTGACCCGCAGGGTAGACGGTAAAGAGAGGCAGGTGCTGACGTCACTGACAGACCCGAATCGCTATCCGGGTAAAGATATCAGCGAGCTATATCGCCACCGCTGGGAAACAGAACTGGGCTACCGGGAAGCAAAGCAGGGTATGCTGGACAGCCGGTGGACATTACGCAGTCGCCTGCCGGAGCTGGTGAGACAGGAGCTATGGGGGGTACTGCTGGCTTATAACCTGGTGCGATATCAGATGGTGCAGATGGCGTTCCATCTGAAAGGAGATTACCTGCCTTACCAGCTGAGCTTCAGTGGAGCGATAAGCGAAATAATCCGGATGCTGATAACCCTGCCCTGGGCTTCGCCGGGAAAAATGCCGGGAGAACTGAGAACCCTGTATGAACAGGCGAAATGGCTTGTGTTACCGGGTAGAAGAGAGCGAAGTTACCCGAGAGAGTTGAGGGTAAAGAGCAGGAAATATCCGGATAAAAAGGTTGCTGGTCACCTTAAGTGACCAGCATTATCCCGGTGGTAATAGACAATATTATTGCGGGGGAGCCGTACGGCTATCGGCGACGGGCGCGATTGAGCTTGTACTTTGATAAACGTAGCCAGACAGTGCAAATGGGATTTCGTCAGGTGGCTTCATCAGGTGAGCTGGTCACTGTTATGCAGTGTCCCGTTTTGAAACCTGAGCTTAATGCCTTAATCCCGCATCTGCACCAATTGTTAAACAGTTTGCAGGTAGCCAGGCGTCTGGGCCATGTCGAACTGGTGCTGGCAGATAATGGTCCATTGCTGGTTCTGCGCCATCTTGATGCCCTGAGCAGGGCGGATAAAGAAAAACTGGAACAGTTTTCGCATAATAATCATGTTGCCCTGTTTCTGGCACCCGACAGCGATGCACTATTGCAGGTCAATGGCGAGCTTCCCTTTTTATCGAATAAACGATCTGACGCTGACATTCAGCCCGCGCGACTTTATCCAGGTTAACGGCGAGCTTAATGAAAAAATGGTGAATCAGGCGCTGGTATGGCTCGATATTCAACCAGAGGATTGGCTATTAGATCTGTTTTGCGGCATGGGGAACTTTACGTTGCCTGCCGGAAAACAGGTTAAGAATGTTACGGGCGTAGAAGGCGTTGCTACATTAGTGGGGCAGGCTGTTCGCAATGCTGAAAAGAATAATCTGAATAATGTTGATTTTTTTCAGCATAATCTGGACGAGGATGTAGTGAAGCAGCCGTGGGCTGCAAAAGGATTCAATAAAGTGTTACTGGATCCGCCCCGTGCTGGGGCGGCAGCGGGGATGTCACATATCATTAAACTTGCCCCGCAAAAGGTGGTCTACGTTTCCTGTAATCCGACTACACTTACCCGGGATAGCCAAACTCTTTTGGCATCAGGATATGAATTGGAAAGGGTTTCGTTGTTTGATATGTTTCCGCATACCGGGCACGTGGAGTCCATGGTGCTATTTAGCCGAAAACAGGCTCCCACAGGGGAGTAAGCCAGGAGAGGTTATGGTTGCGGTAAGAAGTGCACATTTGAATACGGCTGGCGAGTTTGCCCTTGATCAATGGATCACCAGTTTGGGGATTTCCAACCAGCAGTCATGTGAACGTCTGGCTGAAACCTGGCGTTATTGTCAGGAAGCAACGCAACATCACATCGACGCCGCACTCCTTTTATGGCGTGGCGTCGAGATGGTGGAAATTCTCTCCATGCTGAGTATGGACAGCGAAAGTTTGCGTGCCGCGCTCCTGTTTCCTCTGGCTGATTCTGGTGTGGTCCCTGAAGCAGTGCTGGAAGCAACGTTTGGCAAGGCTATCGTCTCACTGGTCCACGGCGTGCGAGATATGGACGCAATCCGGCAGCTAAAAGCTACCCACAATGATTCAATGGCTTCTGAACAGGTTGATAACGTTCGTCGTATGCTGTTGGCGATGGTGGAAGACTTTCGCTGTGTGGTAATCAAACTGGCCGAACGTATTGCCCACCTTCGTGAAGTGAAAGAAGCACCGGAAGATGAGCGGGTGTTGGCCGCCAAAGAGTGCACCAATATTTATGCGCCGCTTGCCAACCGTCTTGGCATTGGACAGTTGAAATGGGAGCTGGAGGATTTTTGCTTCCGTTATTTGCACCCCGATGAATATAAGCGCATTGCTAAATTGCTGCATGAGCGTCGCATCGATCGTGAACAGTACATCGACACTTTTGTTCAGTCGCTGCGTGATGAGATCGTAAAGCAGGGCGTAAAGGCTGAAGTGTACGGGCGACCCAAACATATCTACAGTATCTGGCGCAAAATGCAGAAAAAGTCGCTGTCTTTTGACGAACTGTTTGATGTGAGGGCAGTTCGAATTGTGGCGGAGCGTCTGCAGGATTGCTACGGCGCGCTGGGTATTGTTCACACGCTTTACCGCCACCTGCCCAGCGAGTTTGACGACTATGTTGCCAACCCCAAACCTAATGGCTACCAGTCAATCCATACCGTTGTACTTGGACCTAAGGGCAAAACGGTGGAAATTCAGATTCGAACCCGGCAGATGCATGAAAATGCTGAACTGGGTGTGGCCGCGCACTGGAAGTATAAAGAAGGGGGGGCTTCGGGCAGCTCTCGTGGCGCATCAGGCCATGAAGAGAGAATAGCGTGGCTGCGCAAGCTTATTGCATGGCAGGAGGAGATGTCCGATTCCGGTGAAATGCTGGATGAAGTGCGCAGTCAGGTGTTTGACGATCGTGTTTATGTGTTTACCCCGAAAGGTGATGTGGTGGATCTGCCCGCTGGCTCGACGCCCCTTGATTTTGCCTACCATATTCACAGCGATATTGGCCACCGCTGTATTGGGGCTAAAATCGGTGGCCGTATCGTGCCTTTTACTTATCAATTACAGATGGGCGATCAGATCGACATTATTACCCAGAAGCAGCCTAATCCAAGCCGCGACTGGCTTAATCCTAACCTGGGCTACATTACCACCAGTCGCGGGCGTTCGAAGATTCATGCCTGGTTTCGCAAGCAGGATCGTGACAAAAATATTGTTGCCGGTCGGCAGATTCTCGATAGCGAGTTGGATCATTTAGATATCAGCCTGAAAGAAGCGGAGAAGCTGCTTCTGCCGCGTTATAACTTCAATTCCCTTGATGAGCTACTGGCGGCGATTGGAGGCGGTGACATTCGCCTCAATCAGATGACCAATTTTCTACAATCGAAGCTGAACAAGTCGAGCGCGGAGGAAGAAGATCGTGAAGCATTGCGACAGCTGACACAAAAGTCGTCTGCCCCTCGCAGTAAGGAAAGCGGCAGAGTGGTCGTTGAGGGTGTTGGCAATCTGATGCACCATATCGCCCGCTGCTGTCAGCCTATTCCCGGTGACGAAATTGTCGGGTTCATCACGCAGGGTCGCGGTATTTCTATTCACCGCGCCGACTGCGATCAGTTCAGTGAACTGATGTCCCATGCGCCGGAACGGATTGTTGATGCTGTTTGGGGAGAAAGCTATTCGAGCGGTTACTTGTTGGTGGTTCGGGTTACGGCTAACGATCGCAGTGGGTTGCTGCGTGATATCACCACCATCCTTGCTAATGAAAAAGTTAACGTATTGGGCGTTTCCAGCAGAAGCGACACCAAAAGACAGCTGGCAACGATTGATATGGATATTGAAATCTACAACCAGCAGGTACTGGGACGTGTGCTGGCGAGACTCAATCAGGTGCCGGACATCATTGATGCGAAAAGGCTGCATTGAATCTGATTTGCCGATCATTTTACATCCTGAGAGCGTTGCCCCCGAACAGCCGCTAAAATGGTCTGCCGGGGATAACGCTCTTCTCTTTCGTCAGCTAACAGCGATCATAACTTCTGGCAGTCTGGCGCTGTTAACGCCAAAAAACACGCGCGTCAGATATTTTATCTGTGGTATTGCAACAAAATTTCTCAGGAACTGATTATGAATGGATTAGATCGCCTGCTGGGCATAATGAAAACCCTGCGCGATCCGCATAAGGGCTGTCCGTGGGATCGCCAACAGACTTATGCCAGCATTGCCCCTTACACGCTTGAAGAAACCCATGAACTGCTTGATGCCATCAGCCGTGGAAACATCGACGACATGCAAAGCGAACTGGGCGACCTGCTATTTCAGGTTGTGTTTTATGCTCGTATAGCCGAGGAAGAGGGAAGATTTAACTTCGACGCTGTTTGTAACACCATCAGCGATAAGCTGCAGCGTCGCCACCCACATATTTTTGGTGCGGTAAAAATTAGCAGCAGCCAACAGGTCTTGCCCGACTGGGAGCAGATTAAGACTTTTGAGCGTGCTGAAAAACAACAACATTCTGCGCTGGGCGACATACCTCGTACGTTACCTGCCCTGATGCGCGCGCACAAAATTCAGAAGCGTTGCAGCAATGTTGGTTTCGACTGGCAAACACTGGGGCCGGTGCTGGATAAAGTGTATGAAGAAATTGACGAGGTCATGCATGAAGTCCGGCAACCCGTGGTAGACCAGCAGAAACTCGAAGAAGAAATCGGCGATTTTCTCTTTGCCGCCGTTAATTTTACCCGTCATCTTGGTAGTAAAGCAGAAATGACGCTGCAGAAAGCCAATGATAAATTTGAACGGCGCTTTCGCCGGGTGGAGGAAATTATTGCCGCTCAGGGAATGGCGATGCAGGATACTTCGCTCGAGCAAATGGAGGCGGTATGGCGACAGGTCAAATCACGTGAATAACGTCCTTTCAGGAATAATAGCTGACTCGATTCAACAAAAGTGTGGGCTGAATCAACCCATAGCACTGCATCATCGCGTAGTCTCATAGTGGTCTGTGCGATGGCTGGCTGATAACTAAAAACGATTAATTGTGGCGACGCGGCGATTCAAGTATACTGTTTTCCCGTCCTGGTTATTCCATCGTCTTTAAACCTACATTCTCAGGTTCAGCATGACAACGAACTATATTTTTGTGACCGGCGGGGTCGTATCCTCTCTGGGTAAGGGCATTGCCGCCGCCTCCCTGGCCGCCATTCTCGAAGCGCGCGGTCTCAATGTGACCATCATGAAGTTGGACCCATATATTAATGTGGATCCGGGTACGATGAGTCCAACTCAGCACGGCGAAGTGTTCGTTACCGATGACGGTGCTGAGACTGATTTGGATCTCGGTCACTACGAGCGCTTTATTCGCACCAAAATGAGCCGCCGTAATAATTTTACTACCGGGCGTATTTACTCCGAAGTGCTGCGTAAAGAGCGCCGTGGCGACTATCTGGGCGCGACCGTCCAGGTTATCCCGCACATCACCAATGCAATCAAAGAACGCATCATTGAAGGTGGTGAAGGCAATGATGTTGTGTTGGTTGAGATTGGCGGCACCGTGGGAGATATCGAATCCCTGCCGTTTCTTGAAGCCATTCGTCAGATGGCCGTAGATGTAGGTCGCGAACACACTATGTATATGCATCTTACACTGGTGCCCTATATGGCGGCGGCTGGTGAAGTTAAAACGAAGCCTACCCAACATTCTGTTAAGGAACTGTTGTCTATCGGTATTCAGCCAGACGTGCTGATTTGCCGTTCCGATCGTGCCGTGCCAGCGAATGAGCGTGCCAAAATTGCGCTGTTCTGTAACGTGCCGGAAAAGGCTGTTATCTCTCTTAAAGATGTTGATTCCATCTATAAAATTCCCGGGCTGTTGAACTCACAGGGGCTGGATGATTATATTTGCAAACGCTTTAATCTGAACGCGCCGGAAGCCAACCTGGCTGAATGGGAGCAGGTGATTTATGAGGAGGCGAATCCCGGCGGTGAAGTGACCATTGGTATGGTCGGCAAGTATGTTGAACTGCCGGATGCGTATAAATCGGTGATTGAGGCGCTGAAACACGGTGGTTTGAAAAATCGCGTAACGGTTAATATCAAGCTGATTGACTCACAGGATGTGGAAAGCCGGGGCGTTGAGTTATTAAAAGACTTGGATGCGATCCTGATCCCGGGCGGTTTTGGCTATCGTGGCGTGGAAGGGAAGTTAATGACCGCCCGTTATGCGCGCGAAAATAAAGTGCCTTTTTTAGGTATTTGCCTCGGCATGCAGGTGGCACTGATGGAGTTTGCCCGTAATGTCGCCAGCATGGAAAATGCTAACTCAACAGAGTTTGTGCCCTACTGCAAATATCCGGTGGTGGCTTTGATCACCGAATGGCGTGATGAAGAGGGTAATGTTGAGGTCCGCACTGAGAAGAGCGATTTAGGTGGTACTATGCGTCTGGGTAGCCAGCAGTGCCAGTTGACCAGTGACAGTCTGGTTCGTCAGCTTTACGGCAGCGATATCATTGTTGAGCGGCACCGCCATCGCTATGAGGTTAACAACCTGCTGTTGAAGCAAATTGAAGCGGCGGGATTGCGCGTAGCCGGTCGCTCCGGGGATGATCAGCTGGTTGAAATCATTGAAATCCCTGAACATCCGTGGTTTGTGGCCTGTCAGTTCCACCCGGAATTCACCTCGACGCCGCGTGATGGTCACCCGCTGTTTGCTGGCTTTGTGAAAGCAGCAAACGAGCACCAAAAGCGTTTGGCAAAATAAGTGTTTTCATAACAACGCGCGAACTTTCCGCGCGTTGTTTGTCTGAGTTTAGATAACTTGTACTGAGGAAAAACTAATGTCCAAAATCGTTAAAGTCATCGGTCGCGAAATCATCGACTCTCGTGGCAATCCGACCGTTGAAGCTGAAGTGCATCTGGAAGGCGGTTTCGTCGGTATGGCCGCCGCGCCATCAGGCGCATCTACCGGTTCACGCGAAGCACTGGAACTGCGTGATGGTGATAAATCACGCTTCCTTGGCAAGGGCGTAACCAAAGCGGTAGCTGCCGTTAATGGCCCCATTGCTGACGCGGTTACCGGTAAAGATGCAAAAGATCAGGCAAACATCGATAAGATCATGATCGAGCTTGATGGTACCGAAAACAAATCTAAATTTGGCGCTAACGCTATTCTGGCGGTTTCTCTGGCAGCGGCGAAAGCAGCCGCTGCGGCAAAAGGTATGCCGCTTTATGAGCACATTGCAGAACTGAATGGCACTCCGGGTAAATTCTCCATGCCGTTACCGATGATGAACATCATCAACGGTGGTGAGCACGCTGACAACAACGTCGATATCCAGGAGTTCATGATCCAGCCAGTGGGCGCAAAAACCCTGAAAGAAGCCATTCGTATGGGTTCTGAAGTGTTCCACACTCTGGCAAAAGTGTTGAAGTCTAAAGGCATGGGTACGGCAGTGGGTGACGAAGGTGGTTATGCACCAAACCTGGGTTCAAATGCAGAAGCGCTGGCTGTTATCGCTGAAGCGGTAAAAGCGGCAGGCTATGAGCTGGGTAAAGATATCACCCTGGCGATGGACTGCGCGGCTTCTGAATTCTATAAAGACGGCAAATACGTGCTGGCGGGTGAAGGCAACAAAGCATTCACTTCTGAAGAATTCACCCACTTCCTGGAAGACCTGATCAAACAGTACCCTGTCGTATCTATTGAAGACGGTCTGGATGAGTCTGACTGGGCGGGCTTCGCTTACCAGACTAAAGTGCTGGGCGATAAAATCCAGCTGGTGGGCGACGACCTGTTCGTTACCAACACCAAAATTCTGAAAGAAGGCATTGATAAAGGCATTGCTAACTCTATCCTGATCAAATTCAACCAGATTGGTTCGTTGACCGAAACCCTGGCGGCGATCAAAATGGCTAAAGATGCTGGCTACAC
Organism: Erwinia tracheiphila; assembly: GCF_021365465.1. Taxonomy (NCBI): domain Bacteria; kingdom Pseudomonadati; phylum Pseudomonadota; class Gammaproteobacteria; order Enterobacterales; family Erwiniaceae; genus Erwinia; species Erwinia tracheiphila. Next base: position 3,512,843 of record NZ_CP089932.1, on the reverse strand, counting down.
TGCCGTTATCTCCCACCGTTCAGGTGAAACAGAAGATGCCACCATCGCCGACCTGGCGGTAGGTACAGCGGCGGGCCAGATTAAAACCGGTTCTATGAGCCGTTCCGACCGTGTTGCCAAATACAACCAGCTGATCCGTATTGAAGAGGCGCTGGGTAGCCGTGCGCCATTCAACGGTCTGAAAGAGGTTAAAGGTCAGTAAGACTTAACATTATTCTCACCCTTAGGGTGAGAATATTCTGAGAAGTTACGCCACTTTTTTTGTATTTTTTATTTTAAAACAATGATTTATTCTTGGTTTGGCGATTGCAGAAAGGTCTGTTTCATCTCGTGGTAGCAGAAATTCACATTAAATTTATGCGACTAAATGTAATCAGGACTGTTTTTAAATGAAATACAGGGCGGACGTAGATGGTTTAAGGGCGGTTGGCTGTAATGCCAGTCATAGCCTATCACATGGGGTTTTCAGGCATACCTGGCGGATTTACCGGTGTGGATATATTTTTCGTCATATCGGGGTATCTGATATGCGGCATTATTTACGCTGGTGCTGTTCGGAACACGTTTTCATACCTCGAATTCTATAAGCGGCGTTGCCTGCGGATCCTTCCACCGTTATTTGTGGTTTTGTTCGCCACGCTGGCCTTTGGTTACTACCACTTACTTCCCGTGCGGTTCAAGGATCTCAGTAATAGCGCTCTGGCCGCGCTGCTATTCTCCACCAATATATTTTTCTGGAAAACCACAGGTTACTTTGCCGGACCTGCCGAGCTGAAGCCGTTGTTGCATATCTGGTCGCTGGCGGTTGAAGAACAGTCCTATATTGTATTTCCGGTTATCCTGCTTTTTGTTGTGCGTTTTTTTCGCACGCGTGCAATGCAGGTGATGCTGCTGATTATCCTGATATCACTATTTTTCAGCATCTGGGCCGCTACCCGAAAACCAACCTTCACCTTTTATATGTTGCCCACGCGTGCATGGGAACTGTCGCTCGGTGGGCTGGTTGCCGTGGGCGGTCTTGAAGCGAAAATGGTCAGGGTTTCGCAGGGCGTAAAACATGTGATGAGTCTCAGCGGACTGGCGTTTATTGTGCTGGGCTTTCTGTGGCTGGACACCACAAAACCTTTCCCGGCCTGGAATGCAATCTGGCCCTGTCTGGGCAGTTTCCTGATTATCCTGGCCGGTCAACAGGCGGTAGTTTCACGCGTATTGGCGCTAAAGCCGGTAGTCTATACCGGTTTGATTTCATACTGCCTTTATTTATGGCACTGGCCGATAATTGTTTACAGCCGGATGTTTTTTAACTTTGCACCGGGCATCCGTGAAGGCGTGATTATTGGCCTGACGTTCAGTCTTGCCGTGGCGTCCCGTTATCTGATTGAGAGCCCATTCCGCTACCGGCTGGCAGTATTATTCCCTACCAGCATTTTTACTGCGTCGGTGGCTGGCTTGGTACTGATGGCGGCAGGTACGCTTTACAAAGGCCATGCGAGCAATAACGCCGGGAATTTTTCCGCAGAGGCACTGGCCCTGGCGAAATATTCGTAGTACAAAGACATGCCCGAATTTAGTTACAGTATCGCCCTGGACGATGTTTTGTGGATGGTAAGAGTCAGGAGGATAAGCCATTCGATCATGAGTACTGTTTAAAAACCTCGACCATCGCAAAAAATTACGTATTAATCGGCGACAGTCATGCTGCTCATATCTGGCGGGCACTGAGCCTCGCGGCCGGAAAAGGGGTCAATGTCATTCAGGCCACCTCGGCTGGCTGTAAGCCGCTTTATCATCAGATGTTTAGAAACCCCTGTACCGAACTGGTGGATAATCTGTATGAAAGCTGGATACCAGGTCACAAAATTGATGGGATAATTATTTCTGCCCGCTGGCTGCCGGAAGATGTCACGCCGCTGAAAGCGACTCTCAGGCACCTCAAAACTATCTCAGATAACATTATCTTGATGGGTCCGACTATTGAATATTCTGAAGCACTGCCAGAACTGTTGGCTTACCAGACGGACGGGCGAAAGGATTTAGTCGCCTCTTCTATCGATCGCAGTATCAAGACGACCGATCAAACCATGAAGCAGGCAATGCAGGATTTACGGATACCCTATATCTCCGTCTATTCAATTATTTGCCCCGGCGATGTTTGTCGCGGACTAGCATCAGATGGACATCCCATTTCCAATGACTATGGTCACCTGACGCTGAGTGGCGCCAAAGATGTTGTTGGACAGACGATAAAAGAGATGCGACAGAACAATTTTATGTAGAAAGCAGGCGGGCTGGTCGGCCCGCTAATTTGCGCTGCTGCCGTTAAAGCAGATTGGTTAATCTGTGTCGATCTGTCATACTCTGCGCCCTGTTTTCTTCCGGCGGTTAAAAACGATGCAGTACCCGATTAATGAGATGTTCCAGACATTGCAGGGCGAGGGCTTTTATACCGGCGTCCCGGCAATTTTTATCCGCCTGCAGGGGTGTCCGGTGGGCTGCAGCTGGTGTGATACCAAACACACTTGGGATAAACTGGCCAGTCGGGAAACCAGCATGGGCGATATTCTGATAAAAACCGTCGAGTCGGATGCATGGGGGGCGGCAGATGCGCAGACTCTGCATGCTATGATGGTGCAACAGGGTTGGGCGGCCCGGCATGTGGTCATCACCGGAGGTGAACCCTGCATTTACGACCTGACACCTCTGACAGAATATCTTGAGCAGCTCGGTTTCAGTTGCCAGATTGAAACCAGCGGTACCCATACTGTGCAGTGCAGCGCTGGAACCTGGGTTACGGTATCACCCAAAGTTAATATGCGCGGAGGCTATGACGTGCTCGTTCAGGCGTTGGTTCGTGCGGATGAAGTAAAGCATCCGGTCGCGCGTCAACGCGATGTGGAGGCGCTGGACAAGTTGCTGGCAAGGTTGCGGGATGAGAAAAGTCGCATTGTGGCGTTGCAGCCCATCAGCCAGAAAGATGAGGCAACCCGGCTTTGTATTGAAACCTGTATTGCGCGTAACTGGCGGCTATCAATGCAAACGCATAAATATCTTAATATTGCCTGACAACCCCATCAGAACGTTATCCGCCCCGATAAACGCAGCCAGCGGTGCAGGTTTCTTTAATCATCACCGCGCTTAACAGCGGCAGGCAGGGTTTCATCTGCTCCCAAATCCATTTTGCCAACACTTCACTGGTGGGATTAGACAGCCCCGGAATATCGTTCAAATAGTAGTGATCGAGGCGATCGTATATGGGCCTGAACGCTGCTTTCAGTTCGGCAAAGTCCATCACCCAGCCGGTATGCGCGTCCACCTCACCGGTAATCTCAATACGCACCATAAAGGAGTGTCCGTGAAGGCGACCGCATTTATGGCCGGCCGGAACATCAGGCAGGTGATGAGCCGCCTCAAAATGAAAATCTTTAAATAGGGTGGTAGCCATAGAACAATCTCGGTTATTTCCTGGAAAAGCCGGCGAAGTCTAACGGAAAAACACTTTTTTCGCACCCGTTTCGCATTCTTTTCGACTCAAAAGGCGATGAATGTGATACCATTACAGATAAGACACTAATAATCAGTGAGTTAGATAACCTGTTTTGCTATTAAGCGTTAGCGGAAAAACCGTTTAGTCGTTTTGGTTATTTATTATTACCAATCCTTATTTAAGGGTTATTATGCCAGTCGTTACCCTTACGCAATCTCACTGATTTTGTGGCCTCAGCGCTGCTCACTGGAACACGTTACACAATGACGACTCAGGTACCTCCAGGTTCACTGCTTCCGCTCAGTTCGGAACAACTCGCCCGCCTGCAGGTGGCGACTGGTGATTTTTCGACGACACAACTGGCATGGCTTTCAGGTTATTTCTGGGGCATGGTCAATCAGGTGCCCGCCAGTGCCCCTGCCCCGAGCGAGATTCCCGGCATCACCTTACTTTCGGCGTCGCAAACGGGGAATGCCCGCCGTCTGGCGGAACAGCTGCGTGATGATTTACTGGCGGTTAAACTTAATGTCAATCTGGTTAATTCGGGTGACTTTAAATTCAAGCAGATTGCTCAGGAAAAGCTGTTGGTGGTCGTGACCTCCACGCAGGGGGAAGGGGAGCCGCCGGAAGAGGCTGTCGCGCTGCATAAATTTCTGATGTCGAAAAAGGCACCAAAGCTGGATAACACCGCGTTTGCCGTGTTTGGTCTGGGGGACTCGTCATATGCGTTTTTCTGTCAGGCAGGAAAGGATTTCGACAACAGACTGGCTGAATTAGGCGGTGAACGTCTGCTGGCGCGCGCTGACGCCGATGTCGAATATGCTGCGGAGGCGGAGCGCTGGCGCAGTCAAATCGTTGAGATTCTGAAATCACGCGTGCCAACGGCGGCGTCAGTTCAGGCTGCGGCAAATGCAGCGGGTTCGGTCAATCATGTTTCCTCAAGCCCGTGGAATAAAGAGACGCCGCTGACGGCAAGCCTCTCGGTGAACCAGAAAATCACCGGACGTAACTCTGATAAAGACGTGCGCCATATTGAGATTGATCTGGGCGACTCCGGGCTACGCTATCAACCTGGTGATGCCCTGGGCGTGTGGTATGAGAATGATCCGGCACTGGTGAAGGAACTGTTGGCTCTGCTCGAACTCAAGGGCGATGAATCGGTAGCGCTGAACGGTGAGACGCTACCGCTGGCTGAGGCGCTGCAAAAACACCTCGAGCTGACGGTCAACACGCCACAGATTGTTGAACAGTACGGCCAGCTGTCACAGCATGAACCTCTGCTGTCACTGGCATCCGACAAGAGTCAGCTGCAGCATTACGCTCAGTCTGTGCCGATCATTGATATGGTGCGCCGGGCACCCATAGTGTTAAAGGCCGAACAGCTGCTTGCGATGCTGCGTCCACTGACGCCGCGACTCTACTCTATTGCTTCTTCGCAGGCTGAAAATGAAACCGAAGTGCATATTACCGTTGGTGCGGTGCGTTATGAAATCGATGGCCGCCCGCGCGCAGGCGGTGCGTCAAGTTTTCTCGCTGACCGTCTGGAAGAAGACGGCGAATTGCGTATTTTTATTGAGCATAACGATAATTTTCGTCTGCCCGCCGATCCACGCGCGCCAGTCATCATGATTGGTCCGGGTACGGGTATTGCGCCGTTTCGCGCTTTCCTGCAGCAGCGCGATAACGATGGCGCGGAAGGTAAAAACTGGCTGTTCTTTGGCAATCCGCACTTCACCGAAGATTTTCTCTACCAGGTGGAATGGCAGCGCTACGTTAAAGATGGCCTGCTGACGCATATCGATCTGGCATGGTCGCGCGACCAACAACATAAAGTTTATGTGCAGGATAAAATCCGTGCACGAGGCGCTGAAGTCTGGCGCTGGATTGAGCAGGGTGCACATATTTACGTCTGTGGCGACGCGAACCGCATGGCGAAAGATGTGGAACAGGCATTGCTGGAGGTGGTGGCTGAACACGGTGGGATGGACCTGGACACCGCCGATGAATTTTTAAGTGAGCTGCGCATTGAGCGCCGCTATCAGCGAGACGTTTACTAATGAACAATGAAAAACATCCGGGGCCGCTGGTGGTTGAAGGCAAACTGACCGATGCCGAGCGCCTGAAAAAACAGAGCAATTACCTGCGTGGTACCCTGACCGATGATTTGCAGGATGGTCTGACCGGGGGCTTTAGCGGTGACAATTTTCTGCTCATCCGTTTTCACGGTATGTATCAGCAGGATGACCGCGACATTCGTGCTGAACGTGCTGAACAGAAGCTGGAGCCGCGCCATGCGATGATGCTGCGTTGCCGCCTGCCAGGTGGCATCATCACACCAACCCAATGGCTGACCATTGATAAATTTGCTGAGGAAAACACCCTTTACGGCAGCATTCGCCTGACTAACCGTCAGACCTTTCAGTTTCACGGCATTCTTAAAGGCAACGTTAAACCCGCACATCAGATGCTGAACGAAGTTGGACTGGATGCACTGGCGACGGCAAATGACGTAAACCGTAACGTCCTGTGCACCTCAAATCCGCTGGAGTCTGAACTGCATCAGGAAGCTTACGAGTGGGCAAAGAAGATCTCTGAGCACCTGCTGCCGCAAACCCGCGCCTATGCTGAGATCTGGCTGGATCGTGAAAAAGTGGCCACCACTGATAACGAACCGATCCTCGGCGAAACCTATCTGCCACGTAAATTTAAAACGACCGTGGTGGTGCCCCCACACAATGATGTGGATCTGCACGCCAACGACCTGAATTTTATTGCTATTGCCGAAGAAGGCAAGCTGATCGGCTTTAATCTGCTGGTCGGTGGTGGTTTATCGATCGATCATGGTAATAAGGCGACCTATGCCCGTACCGCCAGCGAGTTTGGCTATCTGCCGCTGGACAAAACGCTGGCGGTGGCCGAAGCGGTAGTGACCACCCAGCGCGACTGGGGCAATCGTACCGACCGTAAAAATGCTAAAACAAAGTACACGCTGGAACGCGTGGGCGTTGAAACCTTTAAAGCAGAAGTGGAGCGCCGTGCGGGACTCACCTTTGAACCTGTTCGTCCTTACGAATTCACCACACGTGGCGATCATTTTGGCTGGGTCAAGGGGATTGATAATCAGTGGCATCTGACGCTGTTTATTGAAAATGGCCGCCTGCTCGACTATCCGGGGCGTCCGTTAAAAAGCGGCGTGGCGGAAATTGCCCGGGTGCATACCGGCGATTTCCGTCTGACGGCGAATCAGAATTTGATTGTGGCTGGCGTGAGTGCGGCTAATAAAGCACAAATTGAGCAGCTGGCACGCGATCATGGTCTGATGGAAGCGGTCAGTACGCAGCGTGAAAACTCAATGGCCTGCGTCTCTTTTCCCACCTGTCCACTGGCGATGGCGGAAGCCGAGCGTTTCCTGCCGGAATTTGTGACCAGGGTGGAAAGCATCATGAGCGCTCATGGCGTTGGCGATGAGCATATTGTGCTGCGCGTGACCGGATGTCCGAATGGGTGTGGCCGTGCGCTGCTGGCCGAAATTGGTCTGGTGGGCAAGGCACCGGGGCGCTATAACCTGCATCTTGGCGGCAACCGTATCGGCACCCGTATTCCGCGTATGTACCGCGAAAACATTAGCGAAGAGGAAATTTTGTCTACCCTTGATCAACTGGTGGGGCGCTGGTCAGCAGAACGCGAGGTCGGGGAAGGTTTTGGCGACTTCGCCGTGCGCGTGGGTATTGTCAAAGCGGTTGTCGATCCTGCCCGTGATTTCTGGCAATAACGGAGGCGTGATATGGCTGTACTCGATCTCTCTGAACTGAACGCGCTGCCCAAAGTTGAACGCGTAATGGCGCTGGCGGAAATAAACAACCATCTGGATACGCTATCGGCGACCGGGCGGGTTATCTGGGCGCTGGAAAATTTGCCCGGAGAAGCGGTGCTTTCTTCCAGCTTTGGGGTTCAGGCTGCGGTCAGTCTGCATCTGGTCAGCCGGGTAACGCCCGGTATTCCGGTGATCCTCACTGATACCGGCTACCTTTTCCCGGAAACTTATCAGTTTATTGACCGGCTGGCTGAACAGCTGAAGCTCAACCTGCGGGTATTTCGCGCCGAGCAGAGTGCAGCCTGGCAGGAGGCACGTTACGGGAAACTGTGGGAGCAGGGCGTGGAAGGGATCGAGCGCTATAACCAGATCAATAAAGTTGAACCCATGAACCGCGCGATGAAAACGCTGAACGCGCAGACTTGGTTTGCCGGTCTGCGCCGCGAGCAGTCCGACAGTCGGGCAAATCTTTCGGTGCTGGCTATCCAGCGCGAAGTGTTCAAGGTACTGCCGATTATCGACTGGGATAATAAGCAAGTTTACCAGTATCTTAAGGATAATGGTCTGGATTACCATCCGCTGTGGGACCAGGGGTATCTGTCGGTGGGAGATAAGCACACCACGCGCAAATGGGAACCCGGTATGGCGGAGGAGGAAACGCGCTTTTTTGGTTTAAAACGTGAATGCGGGCTACATGAGTAAAGGCCGTACTGCATAAAGTTGCCGATTTTGCTGCATACCGGCCGTTCTGGTATCGGTTGTAAGGGATCGCTTACTATTTGGCGGACTGCTATGATCACTGCACTCGTCGTGGCACAAAAAGCAGATGCTGAACCCTGCTTCTTTCCGGTTATGCCTTCTAAAAAATGACGTTAAACGTTTGCAAAGAGAGCGTTAGTCCAGTCACTTCAGGGAAATAAGTAAACGTATTTATTTCTGTCAATGCCCACTCGTTGCCCTCTGAAGATGTCAGCCCGCAAAAATGCGGGCTGACTATTATGCTGACAAGGGTATTTAGATTATCCGCTGCAACGTTATTTCCACGGATTTGATGCGAGCGTGCGGCCTGGTAAAACAGCAGCATTATACCGTATGCAGATGGCCTTCAACGCCCTATCAGTCCGGCAAATTCTTCGCTCACGCGGGTTTAGTCACTTCATAGCTTGCCACCGCCGTAAAAGCATTTTCAGTGAGGATGGCATCGAGCCGATCGCGGTCAATATCGCAGGTAATAATCACCCCGCCGGTATGCGGATCTTTCCGGCCTGCCGCGAGGAATATTCCGTTAGAAAAATAGTGGTCCAGCCAGTTGTGATGCGCATCCAGCAAGGCTTCAACTTCTGCCATGGGACGGGTATAGCTCAGGCTAACAATGTACATGTGGGTGGCTCCGAAACAGTGATGAGAGAAAATGACTGACGTATTAAAAGATGGTAACAGCAAACGACCGGCTTATCCGACACTCCCAACCGCTTTAAGCGAATGTCTGGACATATTTTTCTCCGGTCTGTAAAGCACAACGACGGCTGAAAAATTTCATTAAATCCATAATGGCTTGAATACCCTGCGTTAAGCACTTTTTTTTCTTAGCTTAGACAAATTGTTATTCCATTCGGTAACTACTCATTCCAATTAGTAATTTCATAAGCCTTCTGCCAGAGCCGTATAGTCTCGTGAACTTTTTGTTATAAAAGACAGGGCTGACGTGGATTATCTCCCGATTTTTGCCGACATCCGTGATAAACCGGTGCTGATTGTGGGCGGTGGCGAAGTAGCTGCGCGCAAAATTGAATTGTTGCGTCGTGCGGGCGCTAGAGCGCAAATCGTCGCGCGTGAGTTGGGTGCCGAGCTGACCGCACTGCACGATTGTGGGGCCGTTGAATGGCTGGCTAAAGAGTATCACAGCAGCCAGCTGGACCAGGTTTGGATGGTGATTGCTGCCACAGACAATAATGTGCTAAACAGCCGCGTTTATCACGATGCTGGTGAACGACGCCTGTTAGCCAACGTGGTGGACGATCAGCCTAAATGTTCTTTTATCTTCCCTTCTATTGTCGACCGGTCCCCGCTGGTGGTGGCGATCTCTTCCAGCGGTACGGCACCGGTGCTGGCACGTTTACTACGCGAAAAGCTGGAGGCACTGCTGCCCGGCAATCTTGGCCAGATGGCAGAAATCGCCGGGCAGTGGCGCGACAAGGTCAAGCAGCGCTTTAGCAAGATGCCCCAGCGTCGTCGCTTTTGGGAAAGCGCGTTTAATGGGCTGTTTGCCAGCCAGATTGCCTCTGGCAATCTGGCTGGCGCAAAACAGACGCTGGATCGACAGCTGGATAATCCCGATGCCACTGAGGGCGAGATCATTCTGGTGGGGGCTGGCCCCGGTAATGCCGGATTATTGACGCTGCGTGGCCTGCAGGTTATGCAGCTGGCAGACGTAGTGCTTTACGATCATCTGGTTAGCGATGAGGTACTGGATTTGGTTCGTCGCGACGCCGATCGCATTTGCGTGGGTAAACGCGCCAATACCCACAGTGTGCCACAGGAAGAAACCAATCGATTGCTGGTGGATCTGGCGAAGAAAGGCAAACGGGTAGTGCGCCTGAAAGGGGGCGACCCCTTTATCTTCGGGCGTGGCGGTGAAGAGCTACAGGTCGCTGTTGAGGCAGGTATCCCCTTTCAGGTGGTGCCTGGCGTAACGGCGGCGGCGGGCGTGACGGCGTATGCGGGTATCCCCTTAACCCACCGCGATCATGCACAAAGCGTGCTGTTTATCACCGGACATTGTCGCGCGGATGGTGAAGAAGTGGACTGGCCATCACTGGCGAGAGCGCGACAAACGCTGGCTATTTATATGGGCACGGTGAAAGCCGCAGAAATCTCTGCCAGGCTGATTGCACATGGCCGTGATGCCCAAACGCCGGTCGCTGTTATCGGACGGGGAACGCTCCAGGACCAGCAGGTGCTGACCGGTATCCTTGCCGACCTTGATGAACTGGCCCGGGGTGCCCCAACGCCAGCACTTATTGTTATTGGCGAAGTGGTTAATCTGCACCCGCATCTTGCGTGGTTTCAACATTCAGTACAGCAGGCGGGTCGTGACTCCGCCGTTGTCAATCTGGCTTGAGGAAAGAGTATGGATCAAAAACGGCTTACCCATCTGCGTCAACTGGAAGCGGAAAGTATCCATATCATCCGTGAAGTGGCAGCAGAATTCAGTAACCCGGTGATGATGTATTCCATCGGGAAGGATTCTTCAGTGATGCTGCATCTGGCGCGTAAGGCATTCTATCCGGGCACGCTGCCGTTTCCGCTATTACATGTTGATACCGGCTGGAAATTCAAAGAAATGTACGCATTTCGTGACCGCACGGTTAAGCAGATCGGTGCGGAACTGCTGGTGCATCGCAATCCTGAAGGTGTGGCGATGGGAATCAATCCCTTTGTTCACGGCAGCGCCAAACACACGGATATTATGAAGACCGAAGGGCTGAAGCAGGCGTTGAGCAAATACGGTTTTGATGCCGCTTTTGGCGGCGCGCGACGCGATGAAGAAAAATCCCGTGCCAAAGAGCGAATCTATTCCTTCCGCGACTGTTTTCATCGCTGGGACCCGAAAAACCAGCGCCCTGAACTGTGGCATAACTATAACGGGCAGATTAATAAAGGTGAGAGCATTCGCGTGTTCCCACTTTCCAACTGGACTGAACTGGATATCTGGCAGTACATCTTCCTGGAAAATATTGAGATTGTCCCGCTCTACCTGGCAGCCAGCCGCCCGGTTCTGGAGCGCGATGACATGTTGATGATGATCGACGATGATCGGATTGATTTGCAGCCCGGTGAAGCAATTCAACAGCGCATGGTTCGTTTTCGTACTCTGGGCTGCTGGCCGCTGACTGGGGCTGTTGAATCTCAGGCGCAGACGCTGCCTGAAATCATTGAAGAAATGCTGGTTTCCACCACCAGCGAACGTCAGGGTCGGGTGATTGACCGCGATCAGTCCGGTTCGATGGAGCTGAAAAAACGCCAGGGCTATTTCTGAGGAGCCAACATGAATAATGTTATTGCACAACAAATTGCCGATCAGGGTGGTGTGGAAGCCTGGCTTCATGCGCAGCAGCACAAAAGTCTGTTGCGATTTCTCACCTGCGGCAGCGTCGACGACGGTAAAAGTACCCTGATAGGGCGGCTTTTACACGATACGCGGCAAATTTATGAGGATCAGCTTTCCTCGCTGCACAGTGACAGTAAGCGCCACGGTACCCAGGGGGAAAAGTTGGATCTGGCGCTGCTGGTGGATGGTCTGCAGGCGGAACGCGAGCAGGGTATTACCATTGACGTCGCCTACCGCTATTTCTCTACAGAAAAGCGTAAGTTTATCATTGCTGACACGCCCGGGCATGAGCAGTATACCCGCAATATGGCAACAGGCGCATCCACTTGCGATCTCGCTATTCTGCTGATTGATGCGCGTAAAGGCGTGCTGGATCAAACCCGTCGCCACAGCTTTATCTCCACCTTGTTAGGCATTAAACATCTGATCGTGGCGGTTAACAAAATGGATCTGGTCGATTACAGCGAAGCGCGCTTTGAGCAGATCAGGCAGGACTATCTGGATTTTGCCAGCCAGCTGCCAGAGGATCTTGATATTCGTTTTGTGCCGCTTTCGGCGCTTGAAGGGGAAAACGTTGCCAGCGAGAGTGAGGCGATGGGCTGGTATAACGGCCCGACACTTCTTGACGTGCTGGAAACGGTGGAGATTAGACGCGCGGTGGAGCAACAGCCAATGCGTTTCCCGGTGCAATATGTCAATCGTCCCGATCTGGATTTTCGCGGCTATGCCGGTACGCTGGCGTCCGGCGTGGCTCAGGTTGGACAACGGGTAAAAGTGTTACCCTCCGGCGTGGAATCCACCATTGCCCGTATTGTGACTTTCGACGGTGATTTGCAGCAAGCGCAGGCGGAGGAAGCCATTACCCTGGTACTGAACGATGAAATTGATATCAGCCGTGGCGATCTGCTGGTGGAAAGTGATGCCGAACTGAAACCGGTGCAGGCTGCCAGTGTGGATGTCGTATGGATGTCCGAGCAGCCGCTGCTACCCGGACAGAGCCTTGATATTAAAATTGCCGGTAAGAAAACCCGTGGCAGAGTGGAAAAAATTCAGTATCAGGTAGAGATCAATAGCCTGACGCAGCACAGCGCGGAAAATCTGCCGCTGAATGGTATCGGCCTGTTGGATGTCATTTTTGATGAACCCATGGTGTTGGATCGTTACCAGCAAAATCCGGTGACAGGCGGCCTGATCTTTATTGATCGTCTGACCAATGTGACAGTCGGTGCCGGGATGATCCGTGAGCCGCAGCATGACGCAGTTCAAACGTCTGGCGATTACAGCGAGTTTGAGCTTGAATTTAATGCGCTGGTTCGTCGCCACTTTCCGCACTGGGGCACCCGTGATATTTCAGGGGGGCGGTAATGGCGGTGCGTGACGAAAATGTTGTCTGGCACAGCCATGCGGTTACGCAGGGGAAACGTGAAGAATTACACGGGCATCGGGGTGTGCTGCTTTGGTTTACCGGGCTTTCCGGTTCCGGGAAATCTACTCTGGCAGGCGCGTTGGAACAGTCATTGTATCAGCTTGGCGTCAGCACCTATTTGTTAGACGGTGACAACGTGCGTCACGGCCTGTGCCGGGATTTAGGCTTTAGCGATGACGATCGTAAAGAGAATATTCGCCGGGTTGGCGAAGTGGCAGCGTTGATGGTTGATGCCGGGTTAGTGGTTCTGAGTGCCTTTATTTCCCCTCACCAGGCGGAGCGCCGGATGGTGCGGGGTATGCTGGGAGAAGGGCGCTTTATTGAAGTCTTTGTGGATACGCCGCTGGCTATCTGTGAATCACGCGATCCCAAAGGGCTTTATAAAAAAGCGCGGGCTGGAGAACTGCGCAATTTTACCGGAATTGACGCAGTTTATGAGGCACCGAATGCAGCTGAACTACACCTCGATGGTGAACAATTGGTAACAAAATTGCTCCTTCAAGTGTTAGATCTGCTGCGTGAGCGCGATATTATCAGATCCTGAGATAGCCATAACGAAACGCCAGCGGGTGCGCCGTTTTCGCCTCAACAGGATAATTATGCATAACATCACGCCCATGCTGGCCCGCAAAGAAGAACGTGACCAGGAGGAAGCCTCCCGGCCATTTCCCGGTGGAGTGGTTGGCTTCGCTTCTTACTGGTTTGCTCTTGCCATACCGTTTTTACTTTATGGCTCTAATACCCTGCTTTTCTTCCTTTATACCTGGCCTTTTTTCCTCGCGCTGCTCCCTGCTTCCGTGCTGATTGGCATTGCTACCAGCGCGTTGCTTCGAGGTCACATTATCTGGCCATTGCTGGTGACGGTGTTGCTGGTCATTGCGCTTTTTTGGTTTCTGTTTACATTATTAAGCGGCTGGTAGGTTAAGTATGGTTTTTCCTCTCCCGAATTGATGCCTGATTGCCTGGTCAGGTTACAAAATTTTGCCATACAGCGACGGTCATATTGATGTGTGTTCAGTGATTCACCAATCTACGGCTATTTCATCGGCACAGTGGAGTAGGATGGAAAGTTATGGGATGATTAGGCCGTTTTTCGGGGGGGGGCGGGATGGGAAAACTGACGCTACTGTTGCTTGCTTTACTCTGCTGGCTGCAATATTCGTTCTGGCTGGGCAAGAACGGTATACATGACTTTACACGCGTTAATGAAGATGTTGCGGTGCAACAAGGCAGTAACGCTAAACTAAAAGCGCGAAACGATCGGCTTTTTGCCGAAATCGATGACCTTAACGGCGGTTCTGAAGCCATTGAGGAGCGTGCACGCAATGAACTGGGCATGATTAAACCCGGTGAGACCTTTTATCGCCTGGTGCCGGATCAGAATAAACGAAACGTGCAGCAGGGGAATCTGAATAATCCACAACGGTAATTGATGAATATCGCAGGTTCAATTTCGGACGTCATTGCCGTCGTCCCCGCAGCCGGGATTGGCAGCCGCATGCTGTCAGAACACCCCAAGCAGTATATGACCATAAGGGGTAAAACCCTCCTTGAATATGCCATTGACAGCCTGCTGGTTCACCCGGCAATCAGCCGCGTCATTGTTGCGATAAATCCTGTTGATCCCCACTTTTCTGACCTGCCGATTGCAGCAGATCCGCGTATTAGCGTGGTAACGGGCGGTAAAGAACGCGCCGACTCTGTGCTGGCGGGTTTGCATGTTGCCGCTGCTGAACGCTGGGTTTTGGTGCATGATGCGGCACGACCCTGCCTGCATCCTGATGACCTGATGCGTCTGCTGGCCCTCACCGTGACCAACGATATAGGGGGCATTCTTGCCGCGCCAGTGCGCGATACCATGAAGCGCGCCGCCCAGGATAAATTGGCTGTTGCCCATACGGTGGATCGGGAAGGACTGTGGCACTCGCTGACGCCGCAGCTTTTTCCACTGGCGCTGCTGCGAGACTGTCTGCAAAAAGCACTGCGCGACGGGGTGAACATCACTGATGAGGCTTCTGCGCTCGAGTATTGTGGCTATCAGCCACAGCTGGTTGTCGGGCGTAGTGACAATATTAAGGTCACCCGGCCTGAAGATCTGGCTCTGGCGGCGTTTTATCTGACCCAATTAAATAATAAGGAGCATGTATAATGCGTATCGGCCATGGATTTGATGTTCATGCTTTTGGTGGTGAAGGTCCGTTGATTATCGGCGGCGTAAGAATTCCCTGGGCGCAGGGACTGCTGGCTCACTCAGACGGTGATGTTGCCCTGCATGCGCTAACCGATGCCTTACTGGGCGCTGCGGCCCTTGGCGATATTGGCAAACTTTTTCCGGATACGGATGCTGCTTATAAAGGTGCAGACAGCCGGGTTTTGCTGCGTGAAGCAATGCAGCAGATTGGAAAAAAAGGTTATCGGGTGGGCAATGTTGACGTCACCATTATTGCCCAGGCCCCTAAAATGCTGCCGTATGTTCCGCAGATGCGCATCAATATTGCCGAAGATCTGGCGGTTCACATGGATGAGGTGAACGTTAAAGCCACGACTACAGAGAAACTCGGCTTTGCCGGGCGTGGCGAGGGTATTGCCTGTGAGGCGGTAGCGCTGTTATTCAAGGTGGAAACGTAATGGATGTTATTCCTCTGCGCTGGCTGCACGGGCAGCCAGCGGCAACGGGCGTGGTAAAGGAGCATCCTGAAGATTTTATCGTTATTGAGGACCTTGGCTATGGTGCGGATGGCGATGGTGAGCAGGTGCTGGTGTGCATGCGCAAGGTTGGTTGCAACACACGTTTTGTGGCCTATGCGCTGGCAAAGTTTGCAGGTATTCATCCCCGGGATGTCAGCTTTGCCGGGATGAAAGATCGTCATGCGGTTACGGAGCAGTGGTTTTGCCTGCGTATTCCAGGTAAAGAAACGCCTGATTTTACCCTTTTTCAGCTCGACGGCTGTGAGGTGCTGGAAACGGCACGCCACCGCCGTAAACTGCGCATCGGGGCGCTTCAGGGAAACACTTTTCGGATTTTGTTACGTCAGATTTCTGACAGGAAAGCGGTCGAACAACGACTGCTAACGATTCAGGCAGACGGTGTCCCTAATTATTTCGGGATGCAACGCTTCGGTTATAATGGCAATAACCTGTCTATGGCACAGCGCTGGGCCAATAACAGCATCGTGGTGCGCGAGCGTAACAAGCGCAGTTTTTTGCTCTCTGCCGCCCGGAGTGCTTTATTTAACCAGGTTGTCAGTGAGCGATTGGTTTTGCAAGATTCTCTGCTCAGTGTGATGGCTGGTGATGCGTTACAGCTGGTTGGTCGTGGTAGCTGGTTTGTTGCACAGCAGGGCGAACTGGATGCGCTGCAAACCCGCGTGAATAACAATGAGCTGCGGATAACGGCGGTCATGCCCGGCAGGGGCGAATGGGGAAGCGAGGGCGCGGCACTTGCGTGTGAGCAGCGCATTCTTGGCGGTGAGAATGAGTTGAAAGCACTGCTGGAGCATGAAGGTGTTGAGGCGGCGCGGCGCGCCATGTTGTTAATTCCCCGCGATCTTTGCTGGCGCTGGCAGGGTGATGCAATCGTTGAACTGAACTTTTGGCTACCTGCGGGCAGCTTTGCTACCAGCGTATTGCGTGAAGTGATACAACAAAAAGACGGTGATACCGCGGTGGACGAATAGCCGGGAGCTTATTGCGGTCAGCTCGACGATTCTTTCATCTCCCATGGCTGGCGTTGATTTATCTTATCCTCGCGCATTTTCTTCTTTACCTGACTGATCTGATGCCGTTTTTTTATGTACTGATGTACTGATGTACTGATGTACTGATGTACTGATGTACTGATGTACTGATGTACTGATGTACTGATGTACTGATGTACTGATGTACTGATGTACTGATGTACTGATGTACTGATGTACTGATGTACTGATGTACTGATGTACTGATGTACTGATGTACTGATGTACTGATGTACTGATGTACTGATGTACTGATGTACTGATGTACTGATGTACTGATGTACTGATGTACTGATGTACTGATGTACTGATGTACTGATGTACTGATGTACTGATGTACTGATGTACTGATGTACTGATGTACTGAGTCTTACAGTATTCTTTCTTGTTTGCCTGACGGACAATCAACGTTGTGCTCTGGTCCGTTTTTCACCTTAAAAATGAGCAGCGAGCATTGTTGCACCTTCCGCTGCTACCACTGAATGATGTCAGGCGATAGAATGTTGTAGCCTGATAACCGGAATAGCGCTGCAAGCGACTGAAGTCAGCGTTGTGGCTGCCCGGCAGACATATGCCAGAGAGTGTCGGGATAAAAAAGATTGATATAAAAGGGGTTGAGTTTTAATGCGAATATTGCTCAGTAATGACGATGGTATTCATGCGCCAGGCATTCAGATTTTGGCTGAGGCACTTCGTGAATTTGCTGAAGTTCAGGTTGTGGCTCCTGACCGTAATCGCAGTGGCGCATCTAATTCATTGACGCTGGAAACGCCGCTTCGCACTTTTGAGTATCCAAATGGCGATATTGCTGTTCAGATGGGGACGCCGACTGACTGCGTCTGGCTCGGAGTGAATACGCTGATGAGTCCGAAACCTGATGTGGTTGTGTCCGGGATTAATGCCGGTCCAAATTTGGGTGATGATGTCATCTATTCCGGCACGGTTGCCGCTGCGATGGAAGGGCGTCATCTTGGCTTACCTGCACTCGCCGTATCCCTCAATGGACATCAACACTATGAAACCGCGGCAGCAGTAACCTGTTCCATTTTACGCGCACTGCAGCGTGAACCACTGCGGACCGGGCGCATATTGAATATTAATGTTCCCGACCTCCCTCTTGCCGGGCTGAAAGGTATTCGGGTGACACGCTGTGGTAGCCGCCATCCGAGCGATCAAGCCATTCCTCAGCTTGACCCGCGCGGTAATACGTTGTACTGGATTGGGCCACCTGGAGATAAACTTGATGCTGGCCCGGATACTGATTTTGCTGCCATCGATGAAGGCTACGTTTCGGTTACCGCCTTGCATGTTGATTTAACGGCGCACAGTGCACAGCAGGTGTTGGCTGGATGGTTAGCGCGGGTGGAGGTCAGTGGCGAATGGTAAGTCGGCGCATTGAAACGCTGTTGTCACAGTTGCGCCAGCTGGGCATCGATGACGAGCGGTTGTTGAAGGCGATTGAAGATGTGCCGCGTGAGCGCTTTATCGATGAAGCGTTCGAACATAAAGCCTGGGAGAATACTGCGCTGCCAATTGGTTCCGGCCAGACGATCTCACAGCCTTATATGGTCGCCAGGATGACCTCACTGCTGGCATTAACACCGACCTCACGCGTGTTGGAGATTGGTACCGGTTCTGGATACCAGACCGCTATTCTTGCGCACCTTGTGGAGCACGTTTATTCAGTTGAACGGATTAAAGGCCTGCAATGGCAAGCCAGACGCCGCTTAAAACAACTTGATTTGCATAATGTTTCTACCCGCCACGGCGATGGTTGGTTGGGCTGGGCTGCTCGCGGGCCTTATGATGCGATTATTGTCACTGCCGCACCTCCTGAAATCCCATTAGACCTTATGTCACAGTTAAAAGTGGGGGGATTAATGGTGTTGCCGGTAGGCGAAGAACAGCAACAGCTTAAGCGTGTCATTCGCAAAGCCGAAGAGTTTGTTGTGGAAATAATCGAGCCAGTCAGATTTGTCCCTCTGGTCAAGGGTGAGCTTGCCTGAAAGGCATTAGCAATTGTACACATCTGCAAATTGGCACCCTGCATGTGATGTTGTTAATATCCCATAAGTTAAGGTTTTTATCACTGATGGCGCGGGATAGCGCGTCCTGACAGTTTACTGTATTGCTGTATTGGGGGATGTAGATGAGCACGGGAAGCCCGGACGTTAAATTACGTCATATTGTAGTCATTTCACTGATTAGTTTTGGGTTGGCTGGTTGTTACAGTAATAACACGCAGGCTCCTATCAGCTCCGTAGGTGGTAGCAGTGATGGCATGAGTCGTAGTACCGATATGGGCAGTCAACCAGAGAATATCAGCGGCGGCGGACTGATATCTCCACCCCCTTCAATTTCAGTCAATCAACCTAAAATAGTGAATGCTCCGTCAGCCGTCAGTCGTGGTGAAAGTGAAAATGTTGTTACCAAAAATGGGCGCATTGTCTATAACCGTGCCTATGGAAATATTCCCAAAGGAAGTTACAGTGGACAGAGTTATACCGTTAAACATGGTGATACGCTGTTTTATATTGCCTGGATTACCGGGAATGACTTTCGTGATTTAGCACAGCGAAATAACATTTCTGCACCTTACAGCCTCAATGTTGGTCAGCAATTACAGGTTAGTAATGGCTCCGGGGGAACGCTTACCGGGGGTAATGCTGTTACTGCCGCAGATGATAAAGCCAGTGGAATCGTGCCGAAACCATCTCCAGGACAAATCGGAGGTGTAACGGTTGCACAAAAGCCTGTTATTACGTATTCTGAGGATTCAGGTAAACCAAGTGAAGGGAAAATGTTACCTTCATCCGGCACAAATACTGTTGCAATGACAACAGCGTCGGTTACTGCATCGACCGTCAGCAGCACAACGAACAGCACCACTCCTGTAGGAAGCTGGCGTTGGCCAACAGATGGTAAGATTATCGATAACTTTTCTGCTTCCGAAGGTGGCAACAAAGGTATCGATATCGCGGGATCGCCAGGACAACCAGTTCTGTCAACCGCATCCGGGCGTGTTGTTTACGCCGGGAATGCGCTACGCGGTTACGGTAATTTGATTATCATCAAGCATAATGATGACTACCTGAGCGCCTATGCCCATAATGATACAATGTTGGTTCGCGAACAGCAGGAAGTAAAATCGGGCCAAAAGATTGCGACTATGGGCAGTACTGGCACCAGTTCTGTTAGATTACACTTTGAAATACGTTACAAGGGGAAATCCGTAAACCCGTTGCGTTATTTACCGCAGCGATAATCCGGCAGAACCTAGGTGTTCTGCCCTGACATCACGGGTAGGAGCCGCTTATGAGCCAGAATACGCTAAAAGTACATGATTTAAATGAAGACGCGGAATTCGACGAAAACGGAGCTGAAGTTTTTGATGAGAAGGCTTTTGTCGGAAATGATCCTGCTGACAACGACATAGCAGAGGATGAACTGTTACAACAAGGCGCGACGCAACGCGTACTGGATGCGACGCAGCTCTACTTGGGGGAGATTGGTTATTCTCCGCTGTTAACAGCTGAAGAGGAGGTTTTCTTTGCCCGTCGTGCCTTACGTGGTGATATTCCGTCACGTCGTCGGATGATTGAAAGTAATCTACGACTTGTTGTAAAAATCGCGCGTCGTTACAGTAATCGCGGCCTTGCTTTGCTGGATCTGATTGAAGAGGGCAACCTTGGACTGATCCGTGCGGTTGAGAAATTTGACCCTGAAAAAGGGTTCCGTTTCTCAACCTATGCGACCTGGTGGATCCGTCAGACTATTGAGCGAGCTATCATGAACCAGACCCGCACAATTCGCCTGCCGATTCATATTGTTAAAGAGTTGAATGTTTATTTACGCACTGCACGTGAACTGGCTCACAAGCTAGACCATGAACCCAGTGCAGAAGAAATCGCTGAACAGCTCGATAAGCCTGTTGACGATGTCAGCCGAATGTTGCGCCTTAATGAACGCATCACTTCAGTTGACACGACACTACTGGGCGGAGATTCTGATAAAGCGCTGCTGGATATCCTGGCCGATGAAAAGGACAACGGACCGGAAGACTGCACTCAAGACGATGATATGAAGCAAAGTATCGTCAAGTGGTTGTTTGAACTGAACGCCAAGCAGCGCGAAGTGCTGGCACGTCGTTTTGGTCTGTTAGGTTATGAAGCGGCCACACTAGAAGATGTGGGCAGCGAAATCGGCCTTACACGCGAGCGTGTTCGCCAGATTCAGGTTGAAGGTCTTCGTCGTCTGCGCGAAATTTTGCAGGCGCAGGGGCTAAATATCGAAGCTCTTTTTTGTGAATAAACTTACAGTCTGAGTTCATGGTTAGGAAACTGAATCATCGTTTTAAAAATTTCCTGACCATGAGCAGCAGTGTCTGTAATGCAGTAATGATGTGCCATCGGGAACGTTATGGTCATAAAATGGCATTTGCGGCGCGTTTTTAACCTGAAAGCTGTTTTTCAGACGCACTTATCCCGCAGTCTGTGCCAGAAGCCATCGTTTCCGGTCGATGTTATGCAGTCTTTCTGCCACCAACTCCGACGCGTGCCTCCCGGCCTGCGCACTGCTGAAGCGCAGTCGGTTGCCGCACAGAATGCATTTGTACGGATCCGTGCGCAGAAATTCTTTCATCAGCGCGGCGAAGCCGGGCTTCTCCGGTTTTTTCCGCGCTTCCATCTCCAGGGCTTCATACACCTTCGGCAGCAGGCTACCCCGTTTACGGTTTGATAAAAAACCGTAATAACGCACCATCTTAAAATGCTTCGCCGGGATATGGCTGATATAACGTCCGATCATATCTTCCTGCGTCAGCGTCTGCTGCCGGTACTGCTGCGTACGGTGGTCGTAATAGTGGTGCACCACCGCGCCGCCGCTGTAGTGCCTCAGCTTCGCCGCCGACACGGGGGGCCGTTTCAGGTACCGGCCCAGATATTTGACGCTCCGCCAGGCCCCCCGGGTCTTCTTCGCGAAGTGGACCTTCCAGCGGCGCCCGTACTGCGCCTGCAGATAGCGCAGCCACTGTTTTTTGTCGTGGATATGCCCCAGCCCCGGCAGCCTGCCGGGGTTAATCAGGTCATAGCTGTGGCGCAGCAGCCGGATGACGGCTCCGCGCCAGATTTCCTCCACGGCATGCTTTTTAAAGAAGAGGTCGCGCCATACGCCGTGTTTAATATCAAGCCCGCCGCGGGTGACGGAGAGATGAATGTGGGGATGCTGGTTGAGCTGGCGACCGTAGGTATGCAGGGCGCAGAAGATACCGACTTCCACACCCTGTTTTCTGGCCCAGCGGAGCATGGCGCGGGTGGCTGCGCGGAACAGGGCATTGAGCAGAGGCCAGTTATTGTTGAAAAAGGGCCACAGCAGATGGGGCATGGTGAAGGTGATATGCTGCCAGTCGCAGTCGGGCAGAATTTGCTGTTGTTCTGTAATCCACTGCTCCGTGGCCTTATGTCCGCAGGAGCTGCAGCCTTTTGATTTACAGGTCTGGCAGAAGAAGCGGGTGTGGGTGCAGTCCGGGGAGGCGCAGCAGTATCGCTTCACCCCCATGGCAGCAGTGCCGCAGGCGAGCATGCGCTCGACGCAGAGTACGGTCCAGGGGCTGAGGGTGTCCCCGTGTTTATCCATATACCGGTTCCAGGCGTCATCAGTGGTGAACAGCAGTTTTGCCGGGCGCGGGATATACATGCGGCGGATTATCGCTCTGCAGTGGCGCCGGTATTATAGTGCCAGTCGTCACAGTCATCGGCCCAGTTGTCGGTGTGTTTATCCCAGGGAGCGAAGGTCACCGGCAGCATGCCGGATTCTGTGGCGATAATAAACACATCGGCTGGCATGGACTCAAGGACGACATCGCCGTCGGGTGAGTCAGGCGGCTCAAAGCCGCGGATGATGCAGACGAGAGGCGGGTCGAAGTGTGTATCGAGGAAAAACTGTGGCCCCAGGTGGACACAGTGACGAATGGCATCCTGCGGAGTGTCGTAAAAAACTCGTCGGGGTCGTCATAATCGCTCCGGGGCGGAATGGACACCAGAAAACGCTTAGGATATCCGGGTATAGCGCGTCGGGACGAGGGCGTGGGTTTACGCTTTCTGGGGGCTTTGCTACGGGCCATGTGAATGATTTCCTGAGAAATTAACATACCGCAGAGTATAAAGCTGTGAGCCGGTCATGAACACCCTCGGAACGGCAGAGCCGTGACGCTCGCCCTGTAAGGGCGCTATGTTCGCCATTAAAAAGCGGTGGTCTGAGAGCCGCTTTTTTTCTTGTCAGTTTTAAACTGCCACCTCAGTCAGGGGATTGTCCATGTAAGGCTTATAGCCTTGAGAAGGTCCATGTTGGAAAATTTTACTTTACTTACCGCAAGTTCGAGGAAAATGACAATACGGTGTTCATCGTATGTACTTTTGTATTGCAAATATCGTCTGTACTAACAAGCGAGGTATCGATTTAACATCTCCAGTGGCAAGCCAACCGGTGAGCTACAACGCAGTATTCCATGCTCTGCCACATAAAATACGCTGAACACCCCGAGGCAACTATTCGCCAGACCCTGAGCATTTGGTCGTGATGGCCCAGCCCGGGTGCTTCATATCAATAATGTTAATGGAAGTGTTGAAATAACAAAACACGTTGAGTCTTTACGCTTGTTTTCAGCACGTATGCAAAATCCGATGGGGAAATTACTTACATAAAAGTCGCTACTTCGTGAAAACGGTGGTTGTGAACGAAGAGATAATTAAACGATATATAAGGTGCCAGAAACGGCTGGCATTACTCAGTGAGAGTGAACTTGATTGCGATGAACGCTGAAATGTACGCACGGCGTGATGATAACGCCAGCTAAGAAAGACCAGAAAATTGACTAATAGGATAGCATTGTAGCAGGACTCATACAGTAACGGTCCTTTACCGGGACCGTTACTGTTGACATAACTGCGGCAGAGCCTGTTTGCTAATTTATGACTGGCTGAAAATCAAAGCAAAACAGTGAAAGTTTCTGGTTTTGAATACAGATCATTGCGCTGTAATAAAAACCACCTTCCAGAAAGATGACTTCAGACTGAAAAAACGTGTCACTGATTTCAAACTAATGACTTGAGGCGATAAATCCATTCCAGCGCCTGCCGGGGTGAAAGAGAATCCGGGTCCAGGGCTTCCAGGGCTTCGACAGCAGGAGAGGTTTCCTCTACCAATAATGGTAACTGCGAACCATCGATTTTAGAGGTTGCACTGTTAATGGAAAGTGTTTCCAGTTCTCTAAGCTTTTGCTTGGCGCGCTTGATTACCTCTTTTGGTACACCAGCCAGAGCAGCAACGGATAAACCATAGCTTTTACTGGCGGCCCCCTCCCGCACACTGTGTATAAAAGCAATAGTATCGCCATGCTCAACCGCATCCAGATGAATATTAACCACGCCTTCCATTTTTTCCGGCAGTGTGGTGAGTTCAAAGTAATGGGTGGCAAAAAGAGTCATTGCTTTATTTCGGTTAGCCAGACTTTCTGCACAGGCCCAGGCCAACGACAGGCCATCATAGGTAGATGTACCACGGCCAATCTCATCCATTAATACCAGACTGTGCTCGGTGGCATTGTGCAGAATGTTCGCAGTTTCGGTCATTTCGACCATAAAGGTGGAACGCCCCGATGCCAGATCGTCAGCCGCGCCCACGCGAGTAAAAATGCGATCGACAGGACCAATTTCGGCTTCATCTGCAGGAACATAGCTGCCAATACTTGCCATCAGTGTAATCAGTGCTGCCTGGCGCATATAGGTACTTTTACCACCCATGTTTGGTCCGGTAATCACCAGCATTCTTCGTTGCACAGACAGCGACAGCGGATTGGCTATAAATGGTTCTTTCAGTACCTGCTCGACAACCGGATGACGACCGCCGGTGATTTTTATACCGGGCTTTTCGCTAAGAAGGGGACAGCTGTAGTTTAATGTCCAGGCACGCTCTGCCAGATTCGAAAGCACGTCCAGTTCAGCAAGCGAAGCAGCACTTAGCTGCAGTGCTTCCAGATGTGGCAGTAGCAGGTCAAACAATTCTTCATAGAGGGATTTTTCCAGCGATAATGCCTTTCCTTTAGAGGTAAGCACCTTGTCCTCATACTCTTTTAACTCGGGTATGATATAGCGCTCGGCATTTTTCAGCGTTTGTCGACGGACATAATGGATTGGCACCAGATGGCTCTGTCCGCGGCTGACCTGAATGTAATAGCCATGGATAGCATTAAAACCGACTTTGAGCGTATCCAGTCCGAGCTTTTCCCTTTCGCGAATTTCCAGACGATCCAGATAGTCTGTAGCCCCGTCAGCCAGTGCTCGCCACTCATCCAGTTCGGCATTATATCCTGGTGCAATTACGCCACCGTCCCTTATCAATATGGGGGGAGATTCAATAATTGCGTTTTCGAGGAGCTGGCGGAGTTCGGTAAATTGCCCGATTTGCTGACGTAGTCTCTGGAGATGAGGTGTGGCAATGTTTATCAGTATTGCATCCAGCTGTGGCAATTGTTGAAAAGCATGACGCATTCTTGCCAGATCGCGAGGGCGAGCCGTTCTCAATGCCAGTCTTGCCAGAATCCGTTCCAAATCACCTATCTGCCGAAGAAGAGGGGACAATTCATCATTGATATCCTGAAGCGATCCGATACTCTGCTGACGATTAACGAGGGTGGGGATGTCCCTTACGGGTGTATGAAGCCAGCGTTTCAGCATGCGGCTTCCCATCGGCGTAGCGGTTTTGTCCAGCACCGCAGCGAGGGTATTTTCAATACCGCCGGAAAGGTTTTGGGTAATTTCAAGGTTCCGGCGGGTCGCAGCATCCATAATAATACTGTCCTGCTGGCGCTCCATGGTCACCGAGCGAATGTGTGGCAGAGAAGTGCGCTGGGTATCCTTAACATACTGCAACAGGCAACCCGCTGCGCGTAACGCAAGGTGTGCCTGTTCAATGCCAAACCCGATTAGATCGCGAGTACCGAATTGCAGATTGAGTTGTTGACGGGCGGTATCGATCTCGAATTCCCATAGTGGCCTGCGCCGCAATCCCCGTCTGTTTTCAATCAACGCCATAGCGGCGAGTTCTTCCGGGTAGAGTAATTCTGCAGGGTTAGTACGTTGTAGCTCCGTCGCCATGGTTTCTGCATCTGACGGTTCAGCAAGACGGAAACGACCGGAACTGATATCCAGAGTGGCATAACCAAACCCTCGTGCATCCTGCCATATTGCGGCCAGGATATTATCCTGCCGCTCCTGCAGCAATGCTTCATCGCTGATCGTGCCAGGTGTAACGATGCGTACCACTTTGCGCTCAACCGGCCCTTTACTAAGAGCGGGATCACCAATTTGCTCGCAGATTGCTACGGATTCACCTAACTGGACCAGTTTGGCAAGATAGTTCTCAACCGCGTGATAAGGGACGCCTGCCATTGGAATGGGCTGGCCTGCGGAAGCTCCGCGCCTGGTTAACGAAATGTCCAGTAGCTGAGAGGCGCGCTTGGCGTCATCATAGAACAGCTCGTAAAAATCGCCCATGCGATAGAATAACAGAATTTCCGGATGCTCAGACTTCAGTCGAAGATACTGCTGTATCATTGGGGTGTGCGAATCTAAGTTTACGTTGTCATTCAGCGACATAATTTATATATTCCATTGAATTTAAAGTAAATTGTTATTTTTGTTGTTCTCATTAGATATCACGTTGTCTTATAAAAAATCACCAAAACCCACATATAAGTGTAGGTCGAAATGTAGGTTGTTATGTAGGTTATGGTATAATTGTACTAAATAAACTCACAACCTACACTTGGAAAGAAAAGCTGTGTTACAGCCTAGATAAATCAATTGGTTAGCCAT
The DNA here is from genome assembly GCF_021365465.1 of Erwinia tracheiphila. Classification (NCBI taxonomy): domain Bacteria; kingdom Pseudomonadati; phylum Pseudomonadota; class Gammaproteobacteria; order Enterobacterales; family Erwiniaceae; genus Erwinia; species Erwinia tracheiphila. The sequence continues at coordinate 3,486,399 of NZ_CP089932.1, read as the reverse complement.
AAAATGGATCTTGTATGACGGATAAACCAGCAGGCAAACCTTTGTCATCCAAAGCGGTCGAAATGATGAAGCCCGGCGACAAAAACAAATCCGATACGGGCGAAAACCGGGGCTTGCGTGTGACTTGCGGAGCTTCTGGTATCAAGACCTTTTTCTACCGCTATACTAGCCCAGTGACCAATAAGCTGTCACAGGTAAAAATTGGAAGCTTTCCGCAAACCTCTCTCGCAATGGCCCGCATGAAGTTGCAAGAACTCAAACTAATCAGAAGTGAAGGGCGCTGTCCGGCGTCTGAGCTAAAAGATGAGAAGCAACGCCTACTAGAAGAGAGCCAAAAACCGAAAGCGGCAGTGCTGACAGTTGAAGGGTTGGTTGAGTTGTATCTTACCGGGCGTATTGAGGATCGTAAAACGAAGGATGGGAGGATCATTTCCGGTGCCAGAAAGCCGAAAGGGCAGGTCGAGGTTCGTCGTACTCTCTATGGTGATGCCGTTAAAAGCTTAGGAACACGAAATGCTGCTGAGATTACGCGGCAGGATGTCATCAATTTAATTAATGGTATTGTAGCCCGAGGCGCGCCTGTACAGGCTGGTAATGTTCTGAGGGAACTTTCACTTTCTTATGAGTTTGCTATTGGCCTTGGTCGTTTTGACGACAGTTTTGCGAATCCGGCGTTGTTAGCAAAATTCAGCTTGCGACAGACTAGGATCAAGCTCACAAATGGTCGTGGAACACGGGTACTTAGCGAGGTCGAGCTTGGAAAATTTCTTAAATGGCTTCCGGGTTCTGCTTATACGCCAACGATTAAAAACGTGCTACGGCTGACACTCTGGACAGGATGCCGAACAGGTGAAGTCTGCAACATGGCTTGGGATGATGTTGATCTTGAAAAAGGCACCATTCATCTTCGGGAAACTAAGACTGGCGTAGAGCGTTACGTTCAGTTATCGGATCAGGCGATTGGCTTTCTCAAAGTACTACGCCTGACCTCTGACAAATATTTGTTCCCTTCGCAGGCGACTAAAAAACCAATCCAGCAGAAGTACCTCACTGAAAACTCATGGCGATTACGTGAAAACGGTCAAATGCTTGATATACCTCATTGGACGCCTCACGACTTGCGGCGTACAGTGCGTACTGGATTATCTCGTTTACAGTGTCCAAATGAGGTTGCCGAGGCCGTATTGGGTCATACGCGCGGTGGTGTTGAAGGGATTTATAATTTGTATAAGTATGATGCTGAGTGCCGGAAGTGGTTGCAGGTGTGGGCGGATTATATGGAGAAGCTCGCATAGTATATTTTTATGAAAATAGCAATGAGCAACCAGAGGTTTTTATGTTTTCGGGCATAATTCCTAAAAATATATTTCCTGTTTAGTTTAGTTTATACAGAATTTATCATTTACTCATTATGATCGTGTTTGTGTTTCTGACAGAGGATTACTTATGTAAACGGAAAATTCTTTACGCCTCTTAACATTAGGGGAAAAAAATTTAGCTCAGACAGTTTTCGGTAGTTCAATTCAATGGAATAAGGTATGGGTTCATTGTGAGAGTTATCTCCCATTTGGTTTGCAAGGGAAGTTTTTTGGGGTGACGCCAAATGGTGAAATGTATTTCAGAAAAGAAACATATCTTAAGGATTTCTCTTTATCTTCAAAATTTAACCAGCATTTTTTTATGCATGAAATGACTCATGTCTGGCAACATCAGCACGGAATGTGGGTTAGAACAAGAGGTATATTTAGCTGGGTATCAACTTATAAATATATAATCGATCCGAATAAAAATTTAAGTAAATACAGCATGGAGCAGCAGGCTCAGATTATTGCAGATTACTTTTTATTAAAAAAATATGGTGTAAATGGTCTGAAAAGCGAAATTGGCCGTCAAGCTGGTTTTCAGGGAAAATTAGATGATAATACTATTTCGCTATATAGAAAAATATTGCCAGCATCAATTTTATAAGAGAACGATATGATGAAAAGCATAAGTGTATTTATTCCTGTTTTATTTATAACATCCTGTCACATAAATGATACTCGCCCAGAAAATCATCGGGCTAATGTAAGTGTTGTAGGTGATGGTATTTGCGTTACACTACCAGATACTGAAAACGAAAGAATATCTTTATTAAGTATAAATGAGCTTGGTAATAGTGAAAATATGTTGGATAAACAATTCACTATTGGAAATACACCTAAATTATATTCAGATAAATGCGTCTCTAGTTTTGGTTTTATCTTTGAGCCAGGTAAATCATATGTGTTTTCTATTAATGCAATACGAATGAAAGAAGATCATACTATGAAAAATGGGAATAGTTATAGTGTGACTTTTTCCGTGTGGGTAGATAAAGGAGAGTTAAAGGTGAAAGATATAAACTAACTATACCCGTGATCATTGAATATGCTTGATTTTTAGCTGAACAGGAGATCATGCTGTCGCCCATGAAAATACTCTCTCAGAGATTTCAGGCTCTACCTGATGATATTGGGTCGTGACGCAGATTTATTGATAATGATGAAGAGTAAGATACCAACCGATGATCTTATCGTGCATTTCCTCTGACTTCGAAAAGCAAATTGTTCTGCGGGTCAGTCGTTTGATATGTGTGCGAAGATTAAGATTATGTCGTTCTGTCCGTTGGGTATATTTCTTGCTCACCACGTGGCCTGTTGCACTTAACCGAACTTTATAAACCGGCCAGGCATCTGTCATATAAAAGGCAATGTTAAATTTGCTTAACAGGGCCAGCAATCGTCGCAGGGTCGGGGCATTTCTCGGGCCGAAGACGTGGGCCAGAGCACGTTTGCGGATACTGACCTGCTCCCCGTTGATTAATACAGCGCGATGTTAGTAATGTCTTCATAAGTCACATGAGGACATCCCCATGAAGAAGCGATTTTCCGACGAACAGATCATCAGTATTCTCCGCGAGGCCGAAGCCGGGGTTTCGGCCCGGGAACTCTGCCGCAAGCATGCTATTTCAGACGCTACCTTCTACACCGGGCGCAAGAAGTTTGGCGGCATGGAAGTCCCCGAAGTGAAGCGGCTCAAGTCACTTGAAGAGGAGAACGCCCGCCTCAAGAAGCTGCTCGCTGAAGCCATGCTGGATAAGGAGGCGCTTAAGGTGGCTCTGGGCCGAAAGTTCTGACGACAGACCAGAAGCGGGAAGCCGTGGAAGTCATGTGTGAGATAACGGGTCTGTCGCAACGTCGTGCCTGCAGGCTGGCCGGTCTGTCCCTTTCAACCTGCCGTTATTCGGTTCAGCGTCCGGCTGCTGACGCGCAACTATCTCTGCGTATCACAGAGCTGGCACTTGAACGTCGCCGATTTGGTTACCGGCGCATCTGGCAGTTATTGCGTCGGGAGGGCCTTCACGTCAACCACAAGAGGGTTTACCGCATCTATCACCTTAACGGTCTCGGTGTAAAACGCAGGCGACGCCGTAAGGGTCTGGCGACTGAGCGGCTTCCGCTTCTCCGCCCGGATGCGCCGAACCTGACATGGTCGATGGATTTTGTCATGGATGCACTTTCCAGCGGCCGCCGGATTAAGTGCCTGACCTGCGTGGATGATTTCACGAAGGAGTGTCTGACGATCACCGCCGCTTTCGGTATTTCAGGCGTTCAGGTCGCACGTATTCTGGACGGCCTCGCGCTGTTTCGCGGCTATCCGGCAACGATAAGAACCGATCAGGGCCCGGAATTTACCTGCTGTGCGCTCGAACAGTGGGCTTTTGAGCATGGTGTAGAACTGCGACTTATCCAGCCGGGTAAGCCAACACAGAACGGATTTATTGAGAGTTTTAACGGACGCTTTCGGGATGAATGCCTGAATGAGCACTGGTTCAGCGATATTCTTCATGCCCGGAAAATCATTAATGACTGGCGGCAGGATTATAACGAGTCCAGACCTCATTCATCGCTGAATTACCAGACGCCGCTTGAATTTGCAGCATGCTGGCGAAACGGGAAACATGAAGAAAAACCAACCGACATTACTAACTGAAGGTTGTATCTAATACTGGGGGCAGGTCAGGTGGTGTAAACGCATATACTACTGAATTATCAGCCAACACTTACTGTACCAACAGGACAAATTCATGGTTTATCAGCCTGATATTAAACGCTACCAGACAATGATGTATCAATGCTGTGGCCTGAGCTGACTGAAGCTTCCCGCAATATCTCTGGGGCTGTGGCACAATTTTGGCCATAATGCCATGGCAGATCGCTGTCGTCGCTTCCTGCAGCATGCATTTGATAATTGCATCATTCACTTTGATCTCGCTGATAACTATGGCCCACCGCCCGGTTCCGCAGAGGAAAATTTTGGGCGAATTTTGCAGCAGGATTTTTATGACCTGCAATATGAGCTGATTATCTCAACGAAAGCAGGTCCCACTATGTGGGATGGCCCCTATGGTGACTGGAGCTCTCGTAAATATCTTATCGCCAGTCTTAATCAAAGCCTCAAACGTATGGGGCTGGATTATGTGGATATTTTTTATCATCATCGACCAGACCCGGAAACGCCCCTTGAAGAGACCATGGCCGCGTTGGATCATATCGTGTGTCAGCGCAAAGCACTTTATATCGGACTGTCAAATTACCCTGCCAAACTCGCAGACAAAACAACCACACTGCTGCGAGAGCTTGGTACACCCTGCCTAATTCATCAACCAAAATATTCGATGTTCGAGCGCGCACCAGAAAATAGCCTGCTGGATGTCTTGAGTTCGAAGGGCGTGGGGTGTATCGCTTTTTCGCCCCAGGCTGGCGGCGTACTGACCGACCTCTATTTACAGGGCATCCCGCAAGATTCTCGCGCGGCCAGTAGCAGTCAATTCCTCAATGCCGAACAGCTGACCCCACACAAAATGGAGAAAGTACGCCAGCTTAATACGCTGGTGCAGCAGCGCGGGCAAAAATTCTCGCAAATGGCGCTCGCCTGGGTGTTTCGGGAGGTCGTGTTACCTCGGTACTGATTGGTCCCAGCAAGACCAGCCAGATTGATGATGCTGTCGGTATGCTCTCCCAACGTGAATTCAGCGATGCGAGCTGAAGTATATCGACAGCATTCTGGGATAATCCTGTTCCCGCTGTGAACTGCGGCGGCAACTTGCGGAAAACTCTCAATTTTCCAAGAACAAACCAGATTAAGAGTTTCCAGGGCGTAACCAGAGCACGCTCTTATATAAGCTGCCCTCACAGCGGAGCCATATGCCGTTGGTAAGGAGCGAAGAATGAAACGCCTGTCTATCATTGTAGCACTGCTGGCATGCTTACCTCCATTAGCGGTGAAAACGGCACAAGCCGATGGTGCCGACATTGTGCTGGCCCCTGGCGTACAGCTCCACGTCAGCGATCGTGATCCACATGGTCGCTACTAGGGTGGTGGGCGCTTGCGGGACCAGCAGGACTGGGATAATTATCGTGATGACGAGGAGCGTTGTTGGTGTTATCAGCAATGGCGTCGCCATGAAGCATGGCGACAGCATGAGGAGTGGCGGCGGCATCGCGAATGGGAACGAGAACGCAGATGGCACGATGATAAACGATATCGTGATGAAAACCCTTATCCTTAACGGTGACCCACAACATCAGCATGCGGTTGTAAAAGGCCGCAGGTTGGGCATTTTTATAAAATCATCGAGACGAGCAAATAGAGATTCAGCGCCACCACCACCACTACAATGGCCTTCCCTGTGTTGTGCATCAGACGGGTATTGACCATATCGCCCATCAGTTCACGATTGCCTGTGAAAATAAGCAGGGGAACCAGCGCAAGTGCGATGCCAAAACTCAGCAAAACCTGGCTCAACACCAGAATGCGCGTCGGCTCCCAGCCAGCAATAATAACAATAAAAGAGGGCAGCATGGTTACCAGCCGACGAACCGGCAGCGGGATGCGCACATGAATAAAACCTTGCATGACCACCTGTCCTGCCATTGTGCCCACCACGGTGGAAGACAATCCGGCAGCGAGCAGGCTGAGGCCGAATACCAGCGACGCAGCCCGTCCCAACAATGGATCGAGCGTCAGATAGGCCTGATCCAGCCCAGCAATCCCCGTGTGTCCACTAAAATGAAAGGCAGCCGCAGCGGTGGCCATCATCGCCAGATTTACAAATCCAGCAATGGTCATGGCGATAGCAACATCCAGTCTGGTTGAGACATAACGTTCTGCACGCGAGGCACCATCCGGGCTTTGGGTCAGAGAAGAATGCAAATAAATGACATGTGGCATAATTGTCGCACCCAACACGCCAGCGGCCAGTAAAATAGCGTCTGAGGTGGGCAAAGATGGAATCGCTATCCCCTGCAGTAATGCAATGAATTTTGGCTGCGAGTAAAAAAGTTCTATCACGTAAGCGGCAGCCACAAACAGTAAAAGACCGCCGATGAGCAGTTCAAGTGGCTTTTTACCCTGCTTTTGCAGCATCAGGATTAAGAAAGTCACCACACCGGTTAATAATGCGCCCTGCAACAGGCTGATACCGAAGATCAGTCTGAACCCCATTGCCGCGCCAATAAATTCAGCCAGATCGGTGGCCATCGCGATAATTTCTGCCTGTACCCAGTAGAACCAGACGGCTGGCCTTGGGAAGCGATCGCGAATGTGCTCCGCAAGGTTTTTATTGGTAGCAATTCCAAGTTTCGCCGACATTAGCTGGATGACCATCGCCATAATATTGGCCCAAACGACAACCCAAAGCAGCTGATAACCATAGGCCGCACCGGCCTGAATATTGGTGGCAAAGTTACCGGGATCGATATAGCCAATCGCCACAATGAAGGCCGGTCCCATCAGTGCGAACTTAATTTTACGGGAGCGACGAATTGCCTGCTCCTCCGCACGTCCATTGGACATCGTTGTTTCTCCTGCTTCACATCTGATATGAGATTGCTACCCGGTGAAATAATGCGTATCAAATGAAGTGACGACTGTTATTTTCGCTGATTCATAGCCATCACTAAAAAATATAGCATTAGCTATATTTAACAGCAAAGTAAGCCAAATCAAACATAACAGCAACAATTTTCACTCTAGGACAAAAAACAAGGCCACACAACTCGGGCAGGAAATTTTTAATTATGCGAGGCTGTCAAAAATTACCTGTTCCGGGTCATAGGTAATTATTATATTGTCACTTGGGTTAATGCTGGTCACTTAAGGTGACCAGCAACCTTTTTATCCGGATATTTCCTGCTCTTTACCCTCAACTCTCTCGGGTAACTTCGCTCTCTTCTACCCGGTAACACAAGCCATTTCGCCTGTTCATACAGGGTTCTCAGTTCTCCCGGCATTTTTCCCGGCGAAGCCCAGGGCAGGGTTATCAGCATCCGGATTATTTCGCTTATCGCTCCACTGAAGCTCAGCTGGTAAGGCAGGTAATCTCCTTTCAGATGGAACGCCATCTGCACCATCTGATATCGCACCAGGTTATAAGCCAGCAGTACCCCCCATAGCTCCTGTCTCACCAGCTCCGGCAGGCGACTGCGTAATGTCCACCGGCTGTCCAGCATACCCTGCTTTGCTTCCCGGTAGCCCAGTTCTATTTCCCAGCGGTGGCGATATAGCTCGCTGATATCTTTACCCGGATAGCGATTCGGGTCTGTCAGTGACGTCAGCACCTGCCTCTCTTTACCGTCTACCCTGCGGGTCAGCAGTCTTGCCACCATTTCTTCCGGGACCCCTGGCCATTGCTTCCTGGCTCGTGGACTGGTTTTCAGGCATATCAGTTCATCTCCACGCCCCAAACGGCGAACCACCTGATACTGTACGTGTTTTTTCAACGGCAACAACCAGTGACGGTGTTCTCCTGCTGTCTGCCAGTGATGAAGCAGACCCATCGAATAAAATCCCTTATCGAACAGGGTGATACTGTTATTCGGGGTTTTCTCCGTCAGGTGCTCAGCCAGCCGCATTTCACTGACTTTTTCACTGTCGAATGCACTGGCGGCGATCAGATGGCTGCTCAGCTCCATCAGACAAACCATTCGCACCTGAGGATAGCCGCCTTCGCCGTACTGGCTGCTGTGTTTACTGAAGACGGCTCTGTTTTCCGGCGTATCGGCGGTACGCCAGACCACGCCGTCGACAGCAAACAGATTCAGACCGTGCCATTTTGGATGTGCAGCCTGCTGATTCCAGTGCTGCTGTGTGATATCAAAAAGCTCCCGCACTGCATTTTCACCCAGAGTCTTACGGCGCTGAATGACAGCGCTGCGTGCGGTAAAAGGAGCTCCGGTCCGGTCAGTAATATCCATCAGATTGACGATTTCGGTCATCGGACGATCGCAAAAAATGGACATCCCAACGACAAGCCAAATCATGGATTCGAGGGAAAGTTTACGTTTACGCAAAGTAACGGTATCGGTCAGGGTGAGCGCCTGCTGAATAAGCTCGGGAGGAATAAGGTCGGCGAGACTACGGGCGCGCTCAGGAGTGGCGGCATTGATGATGCCGAGGGCCTGGGAAAGTTCCATTTAAAAAGGGTTCCATGATGAACATAGAACCCTTTTTACCGCATAAACCGGATCGGTCAACCGATCCTTAAATGATCGGCATTAGTCACTTGGGTCTCGTTTTTCTGCAAGCTGTTACATAGAATGTCCAGCGAAATATAACAGCCTTCAAATTTGGAGCAATCATGTCCCGCATTCTACATTTTTCTTTGGCACTGATAGTTGTGGTACTGATGGCTTTACTGGTCAGTAGTGATCGCAAAAATATCCGCGTACGTTTTATCATACAGCTTCTGATGATCGAGGTTATGCTTGCATGGTTCTTTCTGAACTCCGAAGTCGGCCTTGGATTCGTCAAAAGCTTTGCGGGTCTGTTCGACAAGCTGTTGGCTTATGCCGCCCAGGGAACCAATTTTGTTTTTGGCAACATGAACGACAGAGGTCTGGCTTTCTTCTGGCTTAATGTACTTTGTCCTATGGTGTTTATCTCCACACTGATCGGTATTCTGCAACATTTCCGCATTCTGCCAGTGATTATTCGCGCAGTCGGCACTGTACTTTCAAAAATCAATGGTATGGGCAAGCTGGAATCCTTTAATGCCGTAAGTTCACTGATTTTGGGACAGTCAGAAAACTTTATTGCTTATAAAGATATCCTGGGAAAAATATCACAGCGCCGGATCTACACGATGGCGGCAACGGCTATGTCCACCGTCTCAATGTCAATTGTGGGCGCGTACATGATGATAATTCAGCCTAAATATGTGGTGGCGGCACTGATCCTGAATATGTTCAGCACCTTTATTGTGTTGTCTTTAATTAATCCATACCGTGTTGAGCATGAAGACGATCTGAAGCTAAGTAACGCACACCAGGGTCAGAGTTTCTTTGAAATGCTTGGCGAGTATATCCTCGCTGGATTTAAAGTCGCGGTAATTGTCGCAGCAATGCTTATTGGCTTTATTGCATTAATTTCAGCGATTAATGCTTTGTTTGATACGATTTTCGGTATCAGCTTCCAGGGCGTGCTGGGCCATGTATTCTATCCCTTTGCTTGGATGATGGGGGTCCCAGCCAGCGAGTCGCTGCAGGTTGGCAGTATTATGGCGACAAAGCTGGTGTCAAACGAATTTGTGGCCATGATGGATCTGCAGAAGCTGGCGGGTCACTTGTCTCGTCGCGGTGAGGGTATTCTCTCCGTCTTTCTGGTTTCCTTTGCCAATTTTTCTTCCATTGGCATCGTGGCCGGCGCGATCAAAGGTCTCAACGAAGAGCAAGGTAACGTGGTGTCGCGCTTCGGTCTGAAACTGCTTTATGGTTCCACACTGGTTAGCATGTTATCCGCATCTATAGCAGGCTTGGTATTGTAAGCAGGACGTTAAAAAGCGGGAGCATCGTTGGCACCCGTTTTGTTACTGAGTCTTGTAGCTGATGTTCACTGTGTTTGCATTCCCACTTTTTATCAGCGGAAAAAAAACTGCCTGAGCAGTTTTTTTCCGAATCTGGTGGAGATAAGCGGGATCGAACCGCTGACCTCTTGCATGCCATGCAAGCGCTCTCCCAGCTGAGCTATACCCCCACGTAGTAAAACTGTTCTTCGGCACTAAATCTGCTGGTCGGATTTGGTGGAGATAAGCGGGATCGAACCGCTGACCTCTTGCATGCCATGCAAGCGCTCTCCCAGCTGAGCTATACCCCCGTACCGGAAAATCCCGTCGTTTTAACGGCGGGCATAATATGAAACGGTGTGGAAGGTGTCAACGGCAAATTATCAATCTGTGTTCGATCGCTGAAAAAGACGCCAGCACACAAAAACGGCGATGAATTTCATTATTGAGGAAATGCCATCTCCACTCACTGGAAAAGCGGCCAGGCAAGATTAAATCTCGCGCAAAATACAATTTTTATTTTATCTCTCACTAACCTCTGGTAAGAGTAACAGATGTGAACAAAACGCTGCTTTTCCCTGTTAATTTGCTTGTTTTTGTTAAATTCTCGTACCAGATTGTCACTACACTCGGTGTGATAGTACTTTTCTGAATGACCTCAAAAAAACCATCTCCGGTTGTTAATAAATACTTTTTTCTTAATAAACTCCCATTTATTAATCAGAGTCACTATGTCCCTTTATTCTCCGAAAGAGATTGCGTCAGTCGTTGTCAATACTGGCATAGCTAAAAGTCGTTTACCTGTTCCTTCACTATTGATTCTTGGCTTTCTCGCGGGTGTCTTTATAGCAACAGGTTTTTTACTTGATATTCATGTTATTAACCAATTGCCGCAAGGCTGGGGATCATTTAACGTGCTGATTGGCGCCGCTGTTTTTCCGGTTGGGATAATTCTTACCGTGCTGGCAGGGGGCGAACTGTTAACCGGAAATATGATGGTCATGCCGGTAACCTGGTTCGCGCGTAAGATTAAAGTTGCAAATGTGCTGCATAACCTATTCTGGGTCACTCTTGCCAATTTCGCAGGCAGTATTGCGGTAGCCTGGTTCTTCGGTCATCTTCTCGGGATGACCGAAGGTGACTACCTTAAAAAAAGCGTTGCGATCACTAATGCAAAAATCCACGCTGACTTTTTACATGCCTTTATTTCGGCTATTGGCTGTAACTGGCTGGTTTGTCTGGCAACCTGGCCCGCTTTTGGTAGTAAAGATATCGCGGGAAAAATTCTGGGAATGTGGTTTCCTATGATGGCTTTTGTTGCATTGGGTTTTCAGCATGTTGTGGCCAATATGTTCATCATTCCAGCAGCAATTTTCGCCGGGCAAATTGCATGGGCTGATTATTTTCCTAATTTTGTTGCCGTATTTATGGGTAATTTGGTTGAGGGCGCTATTTTTGTAGGTCTGACATATCACCTGGCGTGGCGTCTGCCCAACAGCGCGGCACCTGACATACGTTGATATAACTCCCTGATTGTTAATAAAGAGAGGGGCGTCTTGCCTCTCTGCTCTTCTCATTAGTCCTTTCTGTTAGTTGTTCACACAACAATTTCCTGTAATATGTACACTTTACAAATCAACGCAAAAAGGATATTGCAAAGTGAAAAAGGAATGGTTAACGCCTGAAGAACTGGCACAGGAAACGGGTTTCAGTCGGCAGACAATCAATAAATGGGTCAAGAAAGAGCAATGGACGACGGTGCCGAAGCCCGGTGTTCAGGGCGGAAAAGCCCGAATGATTCATATTGACGAAAACGTCAGAAGCTTTCTTAAATCGACACGGCACGTTGCCGAGCCAACCGCGACTTACCGCGTAACACAAAATTCTCTGCCCGCTTTGTTAATGACGTCAATTCAGCAAATGAACACGGAAGAGCAGGAGCAGCTTTACTCATTGTTGTTACGTGAAGGTATACAAGGCATGCTACTTCGTCTTCATATCGGTCAGGAAGAAAAATAAAAACGGCCTCAAACCGGACGATTCGTCTAACGCTTGTAATAAAAGGATCCGGAAATATAACATTTCCGGGTTTTACATAAGCTGTTGCAATGAGCTACCCTGTCTGGCTTACCGGTTCTCAAAGCAGCGAGTAAGGCTTATTATTAGCCGATAACTTTCCCCCTGCCCTGAAAGCATATCGGTATATTCAGATCGGTTACCCCGATAAACGGCTTAACTCAAGCATAATTTTAACGACTGCGGCAGTTCCATTCATCATAAATAACGTTTAAGGGATCTGATTGCTTTTCTGGCTGAAGAACGACTCTACGCCAACCCTCGGAAGACCACAGACAATAAATTGCCTCAATAATCTGAGGGAATATTTTAGTTATTGATTTCTCTTCGTGTATACGTCTCTGGTTGCGTGCAGCTTCGCCATCAATACCATTCTTAAATAGCACTCCGACCTTTTAAAATTGACAGCGCAAGCGGCAAAAATGGTTTCTTATTTTGCTCATTGTTAATTTTCTTATTGATTGAAAAGAGGAGTGAATTGAAACGTGAGACGGAAAACTTTATGGGCAGAATCCAGGTCGAGCCGCTAAATAATATCAGGGCATTTTCTGCGACCGGAGACGCACGATTCCGCGAGGTGATACAACTTATTGTAATACTTTCTTTCCCTTCATCTCCGAGTTAAATAGGCAAAGAAAATATGATAGAATAAACAGCCGGCTTTATTATTACTGACATATAGCATCATCCGGTGGGCAAGATGACCAACAGGAGCTGTCTCTGTCGGTATGTTGAATCAGGCAGCACAAGCAAGGGCTTCTTCCGTTTGCCGCTGTGGGTGCCTTTAAAACCGCTCTTCGGGGCGGTTAATGAGATGGTCCCCATCCCCTGTGAGCGCTACGCTGACAGGGGGTTTTTCTTTCTGGGGAAGGCCATCATGCAAAACGTTACGTGTATTGGTATCCGTTCTCGGCAAGCATTCCTTCCACATTCACTGCCAGGATAAATCAGGCAAGGCATTACTACGTAAAAAGGTTGCCCGTACCAAACTTATTGAGTTTCTGGCTGGCTGCACATCGGCTAGCGTTGTGATGGAAGCCAGCGCCGGCACCCATTTTATGGCTCGCCGGCTCGCTGATTTAGTCCATGAAGCAAAATTGATTTCTCCGCAGTTCGTCCGCCCTTTTGTTAAGAGCAACAGGAACGATTTTGTCGATGCGAAAGCCATATGCGAAGCAGAACCCCGTCCCTCAATGCGATTTGTGCAACCACGAACTGAAGCCCGGCAGGCCATGCGGGCACTTCACCGCGTCAGGGAATCGCTTCTCAGAGATAAAGTCAAAACAACCAATAAGATGCATGCTTTTTTACTGGAATTTGGCAGCAGTATTCCCAATCGGAGCCGCAGTGATAAAACAGCTTTCAACCGTCCTTGCAGAGAATGAACTTCCACACTATCTGGCACAGTTGCTGATGCGCTTACATGCTCATTATCTTTACCTTGTCGAACAGATCACCGGGCCTGAAACGGCCCTGGAGCAGGAACTGAGTTGTGATGAAACAGGACAACGTCTTCAGGCAATATCCGGTGTTGTGCCAGTAACCGCCAGCGTCCTGCCATCGCAACCGGGCGACGGTAAACAACATGCCTGTAGCCGGGATTTTGCTGCCTCAGCTGGTCTGGTGCCACGGCAGTACAGCACGGCGGAAAAAATACGCTTTTAGGGATAAGTAAACGCGGAGACAAAAACCTGCGCCGGTTACTTGCGCGGTGCGCCAGAGTCTTTATTCAGAGAAGAGCTTATCAGTCAGGCTAGCTGGCCGGGTCAGGGCGCTGCTGGCAAAAAAACACCCCTGCGTAGTGTGTTGTGGACTGGCCGACAAATTAGCCCGGATAGCGTGGGCAATCACGACACGGCAGACCGTGTTCGAAAAGTAATGATGACGCCAGCCTGACTGGCAGGTGAATCGTTAATTTAAGTAGTTCCCAGTCTGGTTTTGCGAAGACGGATTATTGATGACATGAACGGCCTGTCGGCCTGATGAAAAACTGACATAAAAAATGGATCTCTGAAGTCGTGCGGTTTTTAAGGTTAATCCGGTGCGGAACTCATCGGGGCGCGGGACTCCATGCCCATAGTGACCCCGGACAGATTTAGGCAAGCCAGCATTAATCAAAAATCAGTGTTGCAAAAATGATGGGGACCATAGATTTTTACTGGCTGAAAATTATGCCTGCGCCTCGCGTTCTGCAATAAAGCCAAGTGCTTTTTCAATACGGGCAACAGAACGGGACTGACCGATGGCCTCTACCGTGACATCCAACGAGGGAGACTGAGTAGTGCCCGTCACCGCGACTCTTAAGGGCATACCAACTTTACCCATGCCAATTTCCAGTTGCTCGGCCGCAGACTGAATTGCATGATGGATGTTTTCAGCGTTCCACTCGCTAATTGCTGCGAGCTTATCGCGCACCAGTTCCAAAGGCTGGCGGGAGGCGGGACGCAGATGTTTTTTAGCTGCATCTGCATCGAACTCATCGAAATCTTCATAGAAATAGCGACAGGTAGCAGCTATTTCTTTCAGGGTCTTGCAGCGTTCACCTAAGACTTTCACCAATTTCGCGAGTTCAGGTCCAGTGCGTATATCAATTTTTTCCTGCTCAATGTGCCATTGTAAATGAGTGGCAATATATTCGGGCGCAAGATTATTAATATAGTGATGATTCAACCACTGTAATTTCTCAGTGTTAAACGCGCTGGCTGATTTGCTCACCGCGTCAAGATCGAACCATTGCGTCATTTCTTCAATACTAAAAATTTCCTGGTCGCCATGAGACCACCCCAGGCGGACAAGATAATTGAGCAATGCTTCTGGTAGATAGCCGTCATCGCGATATTGCATTACGCCAACGGCACCGTGACGCTTCGAGAGTTTTTTACCGTCGTCGCCCAGTATCATTGAGACATGAGCGTAAACTGGTATTTGTGCGCCAATCGCTTTCAGAATGTTGATCTGACGTGGCGTATTGTTGATATGGTCTTCCCCACGAATGACATGCGTAATCTGCATATCCCAGTCATCAATAACCACGCAGAAATTATACGTCGGTGCGCCGTCTGTCCGCCGGATGATTAAATCATCCAGTTCCTGATTACTGAATTCAATTGGGCCACGAATCTGGTCATTGAAAATAACCGATCCTTCCTGCGGGTTGCGAAAGCGTACGACAAAAGGTTGACCATCAACATGAGGATGCCCGTTGCGGCAGAGACCGTCATAGCGGGGCTTTTCGTTATTTGCCATCTGCGTTTCACGCAGTGTCTCCAGACGTTCTTTCGAGCAGTAGCATTTATATGCTGTACCCGCCTCCAGCATTTCATCAATAACCGAGTTGTAGCGATCAAAACGCTTCGTCTGGTAGTAAGGACCCTCATTCCAGTCGAGATTGAGCCAGTTCATGCCATCCATAATAGCGTCAATAGCCTGTTGCGTGGATCGCTCTAAATCTGTGTCTTCGATACGTAGAACAAACTCACCGCCATGGTTACGGGCAAATAACCAGGAGTAAAGTGCGGTTCGGGCACCACCTACGTGCAAATAGCCAGTGGGGCTTGGCGCAAAGCGGGTTTTAATTTTCATTAGCAGCAGCCTTAATTACGCTATCACAATCGGCACGGGCCGAATGAAATCTGAAACAACAATAAAAACTGGGCAACATTCTATCACGTGAAGACGAATCCTCAACGGCATTCCCCACGGCCTGTGGTGTTTAATGAGAAAACCGCGTAACAAACCACTATTTATGCACAAAAGCACGACAGCCTGTTTAATTTTAAAACGAACGCGCATTTTCGTTTTAAAAAGCGTTGACTCATTTCAAGCGATGCCTATAATGCGACTCCACACAGCGGGGGTGATTAGCTCAGTTGGTAGAGCATCTCCTTTACACGGATGGGGTCGGCGGTTAGAGCCCGTCATCGCCCACCAGACAAATTGTCAGCCCGTAGTGTTGAGTAAAAACAGAATTCTTTGAGATGGGTGATTAGCTCAGTTGGTAGAGCATCTCCTTTACACGGAGGGGGTCGGCGGTTCGAGCCCGTCATCACCCACCATCTTAAATGAATGTAAATGAATGATGTCACCAGTAAAAGTGGGTGATTAGCTCAGTTGGTAGAGCATCTCCTTTACACGGAGGGGGTCGGCGGTTCGAGCCCGTCATCACCCACCACATTGGGTCGTTAGCTCAGTTGGTAGAGCAGTTGACTTTTAATCAATTGGTCGCAGGTTCGAATCCTGCACGACCCACCAATTAATAAGGCACTCTGAAGGTGCATTTTTGCTGTTCTGTGAGTGCACAAAACAGACCAGGCAGCGTTGCAGCAGACTGCCCACCTGACGCTAATGGCTTCATAAAGGCACCACGGATTTTCCCTTGTTACCTTATTGCAATTGCCCGTCACAGTATTGAGCGACCTATTCTGTGCATTGGACACATTCTCTCGCAAAACCAGCATTATAATTTTTTATCATCTTTTTTACGTTCTTCAACATAAAGTATGTTGTGGTCGTCGCCAATAACTGTTTTGGTTTATTACAAAAGAGAAAACGATGAGCACGCTCAGTTCCAGCACCTCAATCGCTTCCGCAAGTTCAGGTGGTAGTGGTTCTGCCTCACAAATTGACAGTCTCAATAAGCAAATTGTTCAATTACAGAACCAACTAAAAGCCTGAGTAGCGATACTACTCTGACCGATGAGCAAAAATCGGAACAGGAACAGGTAATCGACAGTCAGATTCAGATGGTTCAGGCTCAAATTGAACAGCAACAGGCTGAAGTTGCTCAACAAAAGCAAGACAGCAAAAAAGAGGCTGCAACCCACCGTCTGATTATCAGACCGCTGACGGCGTTAATCGTCCTGCCGCGACCAGCTCGGTGAATGTGTATATCTAAAACACTGGCATATCATGGCGTTGTAGCGTCAGCGAGCGATTTTTACGGCGTACCAGCATAATTGTCAGGTTGATTTCCGGCACCATTCTGCCTGTCAGCAGCGCTCTACCCTGTGGTAAAGGCAAGGCCAGCGCCGGTAATATACTGATGCCAATACCACCTCCGCCATCGGATATAGCGTTGCCGGATGGCCAATTTCCTGCACTATTTCCGTCTGGATTTTTTGCGCTTGCAACACCTGGTTTATCAATACCCGGCTACCCGAAGCATAATCCTGCAAAACAAACCGGCGATGATTGAGCAGCTGCCAGTGCACAGGAGAGGAGTGCGCCAAAGGATCGTCCTGCCGACATAACAGCAAAAAAGGTTCATCGAGGATAGCTTCACATTCGAAGGCCTGTGAGGTGAGTGGCCAGATAACAATCCCAAATCAACTTCAACATTATGGACACTTTCCAGTACTCAATGCCGGGGCCTGTCACACAGCATCACAGTGATGTCAGGAAAGTGGATCTGGCTGGCAGCGACACGCACCGTACCACCTCTCTGCTGACCATAACTGCGAATATCCAACAGGGTTGTATTCAGTTCTTCAGGCAGCCTTTCAAGGCGGTGAGACAATTGCCTGTCTCAGTAAGCTGCACCTCGCGGGTTGTTCTGTCGAGCAGGCGTATCCCTAACTCACTTTCCAACTCTTTTATACTATGACTGACCGCTGGCTGGCTAAGACCAATAGCCTGGTCTGCCTGACTAAAGCTTCCCTGTTTTGTTACAGCGACAAAAACACGAAGTTGACGTAATGAATAATTTGTATTAGTCGCGACGTAATCTGACAGCGGACCCTGAAAGATTGAGGGTTACCGGTTCTGATATGGGTGTCGAATCCTTATACAAAACGCGAGGTCACCCTCATGCTCCATACTCACAATCCCATCATCAAACACAAAGCCGGCCTGCTCAATCTCGCCGAATAACCCGGTAACGTATCAACAGCCTGCAAGAGCACGGGCGTGTCACGCGACACCTTCTACTGTTATCAGGAACTGGCTGCTGAAGGCGGCATTGACGCGCTGGTTAACCAGAACCGCCGGGGTCCCAACCTGACGAACCGCGCCGACGAAGCCACTGAACGCGCGGTTGTTGAATACGCCGTTGAGTTCCCGGCCCCCGTGCAGCACCGGACCAGTGATGAGCTGCGTAAAAAAGGCGTGTTTACCTCCGGCAGCGGCGTGCGCGCCATCTGGCAACGACACGACCTGGAGAACTTCCGTAAACGCCTGAAGGCGCCTGAGGAAAAGTTCGCCAGAGAAGGTATCGTGCTTACCGGTGCCCCAATCGCCGCGCTGGAGAAAAAGGCGCATGATGATGAGGCCAGTGGCGAAATCGAGACCGCTCACCCGGGCTATCCCGGGTCGCAGGACACCTTCTGTGCTGGCAATCTGAAAGGGGGGCCGTATCTGCCCACAGACGTTCGTGGATACATACCC
This sequence comes from Erwinia tracheiphila, assembly GCF_021365465.1. NCBI lineage: Bacteria > Pseudomonadati > Pseudomonadota > Gammaproteobacteria > Enterobacterales > Erwiniaceae > Erwinia > Erwinia tracheiphila. The sequence goes on along the minus strand of NZ_CP089932.1, from coordinate 3,468,077 downwards.
GAAAGTGGCGCACTGCAAGCGGTATACGAGTAAAACGCCGAACACTGCCGCCGACTGCCGTTCTGTGAGGCTCAGGGGCTGCCGGTGCTGAGAAGACTGACCGACAGGGGAACGGAGTACTGTGGTAAGGAGGAATAAGATGAACGCATCCCCAATCGTAAAATGTGGAGCACGAAAATGGATTTAAGGAAAGGTCAGGAAAGTGTGGAGCCTCGCCGATTTCCGGCGTCATAGTACCCAATACGGGGTGCATAAAGCACCCTCAGACGGGAGGCCCCACAGCATGAAATATATACCGGTTGGCGTTGATATCGCAAAGCATCTGATTCAGGTCCACTTCATCAATGAGCACACGGGTGACGTGGTGGATAAGCAGCTACGCAGCAAGGATTTTCTGACGTTCTTCAGTCACCGGGAACCCTGCCTGATTGGTATGGAGGCCTGTGGAGGCTCTCAGTGCTGGGCGCGTGAGCTGGAGAAGCTGGGGTACAACGTCCGGTTATTGCAGGCCCGGTTCGTTAAAGCATTCGTCATGGGCAACAAGAATGACGTGATGGATGCTCGGGCTGTCTGGATGGTGGTTCAACAACCCGGCAAGGGTATCGCGGTGAAAACAGAAGAACAGCAGTCAGTACTGGTTCGGCACCGTTCGTGCAGGCAACTGGTGAAGTGCCGGACCGTGCAGATTAATGCTCTGCATGGCACGCTTCTCGGGTTCGGTGAAACCATCCATAAAGGTCGCGCTGCGATGGGCAGAGAGTTGCTGGCCGCCCTGGAACGAATGAGCGGGAAACTACCACCATATCTCATCGCGTTGCTGGAGGTTCAGTACAACAGACTGAACGAACTGGACTCGCTGATAGATGATATTGAAAAACAGCTTATCAGTGTGGCACGGCAGAGTGAAACCTGTAAGCGGTTGATGGAAATCCTTGGCGTGGGACCCTCATCGCCACGGCTGCAGTCGCCACGATGGGAGAAGCATCTGCATTTAAATCCGGACGAGAGTTCGCTGCGTATGTTGGTCTGTTGCCTAAACAAACCGGTACTGGAGGCAAAGTTAGACTGCCGGGGATAAGCAAGCGTGGTGACACCTGCCTCCGGACATTATTTATCCATGGGCCATGGGCAGCAGCATTGCGGGCTAAAGAGCCAGGTCCGTGGATAACACGACATCCGACCAGCGTAGCCATCGTGGAGATGGCAAACAAGCTGACGCGAACAGTATGGGCGATAGCCGCCCATGATCGTAAGTATGACAATAATCATGTCAGTATCAGACCGTATTAATCGTTGATACCGATAAACATTAACTCTTAAAAAAGGGTGGATGCTGAAAGGTTACTATGGCGGCCAGTGTGATGACCAGGACATGTAAGACCGGGACTCACTAAACCGGAATGCTGCGCTGAACGTAAAGCTTGCCGGAGGAATAAGGAGTGAGTCTGCGCATCTCATAGTGGCCTGCAGCTCTGACTGCAATAAAGCCGGATACAGAGCTGCAACTACTCGTCGATGTCAGAACAACGGAAGCTTTCCAAACGGGGAGGCGTTCATACAATACAGCATGATTATCAGCTTTATCTGGCCATCAACGATATCGGCCATACAAAAACGAAGGCGATGTCCCCGCAGATCAAGGGTATTTGCGGGCGGTTCCATAAAATCATTTTGCAGGAATTTTATCAGGTTGCGTGCCGCAAGACGTTATACGGGGGCCTGGAAAGCCTGCGGTCAGATCCGGATAAGTGGTTGTGGCATGACAATAATGAGCGAACTCATCAGGGAAAAATGTGCTGCGGGCGAACACCGATGGCCAGGTTACCTGATGGAAAACGGGGCCGGGCAGAAAAGAATCTGAACCGGATGTAATCCGACAGACACCTGTATAAATAACCGGTAACTGGACCCTGTAAATAATTCTGTGTATCTGCCACCGTATTAAAGGTGATCGCTCAGGCGGTCACCAAACTCGATAATAAAGCGACTCATTGCCAGCCGCCAGTTCTGGATCGGCATACTCCATTTTTTCGAGGCCGACTGGATTGCCAGATATATCACCTTGCGCACTGAGTCATCTGTCGGGAACACTTTGCGTTTCTTTATCGCTGCCCGGATAACGCTGTTCAGCGACTCGATGGCATTCGTGGTGTAGATAGCCTTACGTATATCTGGTGGATAACCAAAGAACGTATTGAGATTTTCCCAGTGTGCACGCCAGCTTTTGCTGATTTGCGGATATTTGTCGTCCCAGACATCAGCGAACTTATCCAGGGCCATCAGCGCTGCTGCTTCTGTCGGAGCCTGATAAACCGCTTTCAGACCGCCAGTAACGGCTTTATAGTCCTTCCATGACACGTATTTCAGGCTGTTGCGTACCATGTGAATAATGCACAACTGGATATGCGTCTGCGGGTACACGCTGTTTATCGCATCCGGAAAGCCCTTAAGGCCATCCACGCAGGCAATCAGGATATCCTGGAGACCTCGATTCTTCAGCTCAGTCAGCACGCTGAGCCAGAACTTCGCACCTTCATTTTCTGCGAGCCACATGCCCAGTAATTCTTTCTGGCCTTCGGTGTTAATACCCAGAGCAAGGAATACGGCTTTGTTAATTACAGTGCCACTGTGGCGAACTTTTACGACAATACAGTCAAGATAAACAATGGGATACAGAGCATCCAGCGGACGGTTTTGCCACTCAGATACCTGCTCTTTCACCGCATCAGTGACTTTCGATATCAGCGTGGGTGAGACGTCCGCATCGTACATTTCTTTGAAGGTGGCGACAATCTCCCGGGTGGTCATGCCTTTTGCATACAACGACAGGATCTGACTGTCCATCTGCGTAATACGTGTCTGATTTTTCTTAATAAGCTGAGGTTCGAAGGTGCTTTCACGATCACGTGGTGTACTGATTTCAATCTCACCATCGTCGCACAACAACGTTTTTGACGAATAACCATTGCGGGTATTTGAGCCTGTTTTGGGTGCGTTCTTTTCGTGTCCGATGTGGTCAGTCAGCTCAGCATTGAGCGCAGTTTCAACTGTAAGCTTCGTCAGCATGCGGGAAAACTGGTTGAGATCGGCTTCGGTTTTCAGCCCCTTAGCCAGTTCAGCCGCAAGGGCTTTGAGTCTTTTTTCGTCCATAATTACCTGTCTCCGTTATCGAAATGAAGATATCAAAAACAGGCAGATACACAATTTAAATTACAGGCTCGGTAACTGTCAGATCAGGTCTGAGCTAATACATCTTCTGCTTACTTTGTGATACGAATAACTGGCGTTTCGCCGACCACAACGCTACCAGACAGTTTTACCAGTTCTTTGATTTCATCCATATTAGAAATAACCACGGGCGTCAGTGTTGATTTTGCTTTTTCTTCCAGCAGGCTCAGATCAAATTCGATCACAACATCTCCTTTTTTAACCTTCTGGTTTTCTTCCGCAATTCGTTTGAAGCCTTCTCCCTTAAGCTCCACGGTGTCGATACCGAAGTGAACAAACAGTTCAATACCGTTATCCGACTCAATGGAGAAAGCGTGATTGGTTTCGAAAATTTTACCGATAGTGCCGTCAACCGGCGCTACCATTTTGTTTCCGGTAGGCTTGATAGCGATGCCGTCGCCAACGATTTTTTCCGCGAAAACAACATCCGGTACATCTTCAATGTTCACAATTTCACCGGACAGTGGCGCAACAATTTCAACGACGCCAGATGCGCTATCTGATTTATCGCCAAAAAGTTTTGAAAACAAACCCATGATCTTCTCCTAAACAGTAATTTTGGGCCAGCGTCATCTGGTATCAGCAGTGTGTTTTTTCTTCAATGAACTTGTTAACCAGGTTCATCAACTCTTCCGCAGTAGGTTGAGCCATGGCCTGCTCTGCTAACGCTTTTACATCTTTGAAATTCGTATTGCGGATGATTTTCTTGATGCGCGGAATAGAAATGGCACTCATGCTGAACTCGTCAAGTCCCATACCCAGTAGAAGTAGTGTAGCACGTTCATCACCAGCCAGCTCACCACACATTCCAGTCCATTTTCCTTCGGCATGCGATGCATCAATGACTTGTTTGATGAGTGTCAGCACTGAAGGCGTCATGGGGTTATAAAGATGTGAGATAAGATCGTTACCGCGATCGACGGCGAGCGTATATTGCGTCAAATCGTTGGTGCCGATGCTAAAGAAGTCCACTTCTTTAACCAGATGATGAGCAATGGCGGCAGAAGCTGGGGTTTCAACCATAATGCCGACTTCGATAGTTTCATCGAAAGCTTTGCCTTCGTCGCGCAGCTGAGATTTCAGTTTTTCCAGTTCGGCTTTTAGAATACGCACTTCTTCAACTGAAATAACCATTGGAAACATAATTCGCAGCTTGCCAAATGCCGAGGCACGAAGGATTGCGCGCAACTGAGCACGCAGAATTTCTGGGCGATCCATCGCGATACGGATTGCCCGCCAGCCCAGGAAAGGATTGTCTTCTTTTGGCAGATTCATATAGGGGAGATCTTTATCACCACCGATATCCATGGTGCGTACAATAACTGCTTGTTGACCCATGGCTTCAGCAACAGCTTTGTAAGCCTGAAATTGTTCTTCTTCGCTGGGTAATGAATCACGATCCATAAAAAGGAATTCGGTACGATATAAACCGACGCCTTCAGCACCATTTCGTTCTGCCCCGGCTACATCTCGCACGGTGCCGATGTTGGCGCACACTTCGACCTGATGACCATCAAGCGTGATGGCAGGTAGATCTTTCAGTTTCGCAAGTTCCTTTTTCTCGCTTGCGTACTGCGTATGGATGGCTTTTAACTCATCAATCTTTTCCTGAGGCGGATTGATATAAATATTATTATTGACGCCATCAAGAATTAGAAAATCACCATTTTTAACCTGAGCGGTCACATTCCCTGTTCCAACAATGGCCGGTAATTCAAGTGAACGAGCCATAATCGAAGTATGTGACGTTCTACCGCCTAAATCGGTAATGAAACCAAGAACTTTGTCCAGATTTAATTGCGCAGTTTCTGAGGGGGTCAGATCTTTTGCGACCAGTATCACTTCTTCTGCGATAGCGCTGAGTTCGACGATCTGCAGGCCCAGTATGTTCTGCAGTAAACGTTTGCCAATATCCCGAACGTCGGCAGCACGCTCTTTCAGATATTCATCATCAAGTCCTTCCAGGGCTTTTGCCTGGCCTTCGATAACAGAATGAACGGCCATGTCGGCAGAAGCCAAATCGTCTTTGATTAGGGAGATGATTTCCTGCTCAAGTTCCTCATCTTCAAGCAACATAATGTGGCCTTCAAAGATTGCTTCTTTTTCTTCACCGAAAGTTTCGCCAGCTTTGATTTTTATCACTTCCAGCTGTGCTGCTGCTTTATCACGGCCTTCAAGGAAACGCTGGACTTCTTGTCCGGTCTGATCGGCAGAAATTTTTTTCCTGTTGAGAACTATTTCGTCTTCTTTAAGCAGAAGTGCTTTGCCAAAAGTGATACCTGGTGATGCTAAAATGCCTGAAATCATAACCCTACCTTTTTTAATAACGGACAACTGCCATGACTGTCATTCCTGAAACTATTGGCCACATGTTAATTTTGTAAACCCGTTGTCAATGTCACTTAAGCAGAATGAAACTGTTGATTGACAGTGAAAACCATACATAAACGCGCTGTCGCGAATTCAGCATTCGCGACAGCGTCAGTGGCAAAAATTTCTAAGACCCGCCTGAGAGAATAAATGCTTATTCAAGCTCTGCCATTAGCTTAATCAGGTGTTCAACGGCTTTTTGTTCGTCTTCACCTTCAGCAGAAAGCGTGACAACGGTGCCCTGGGTTAAACCAAGCGTTTGCAACTTGAACAAACTCTTGGCGCTGGCAGATTTGCCATTGGAAGTGACCGTGATTTCAGAGGTGAAAGCTTTAGCCTCTTTCACGAACTGAGCAGCAGGGCGGGTATGAAGGCCGTTCGGTGCGGTAATGGTAACTTCTTGCTGGAACATTATATTTCCCCAACTTAATTTGATTTTGTGTTGTCGTTCTAAAGTCTGGCTATATAGCTGAACTTTAGACTGAATAAGTCGCGCTTGACTGCGTGCGGAGACGTGCCACAAAATGCGCAAATAAGGATTACGAGGCCACGGGTCTGTAACTGGTTTTTTTACTCGCATTCCATCAACCATTATGCCGTGTTTTGCGCCGCTCCGCCAAACCAGTAAATTAATTTAGCTTGATCCATTTCATGGAGCGATTAATTTTGTGGTTCGAAATAATTGCGAGCCTTGATACCAGACCCTAAAGGGTAAATGCAATCCAGGTGGGGGCAAAAATTTGATGTACTCCACAAAAAAGCACCCTTTTGGGTGCTTTTTTAGAAAATTCGGAGACCACAGATCACTGCTGTAGCTCTTTCTCAGTGAAAATATCGGCAAAAAGTGCTGTGCTGAGGTAGCGTTCACCGGAAGAAGGAAGGATGACGACGATATTTTTTTCTGCAAATGAGGCCTCCTGCTGGAGTTTCAGCGCCGCCGCCACGGCAGCCCCTGAAGATATCCCTGCAAGGATGCCTTCCTCCTGCATCAGACGGCGCGCGCTGGAGATGGCTTCCTCATTGGTAATTGTCACCACACGATCCACCAGGCTCAGATCCAAATTACTGGGAATAAAGCCCGCCCCGATGCCCTGGATTTTATGTGGACCCGGTTTGATTTCATCACCTGCCAGCGCTTGTGTGATAACTGGCGAGTCGGCTGGCTCCACGGCCACAGTAAGCAACTCTTTTTTACCTTGGGTATTTTTAATAAATCTGCTGACACCTGTTAATGTTCCACCGGTCCCCACTCCAGCGATAAAGACATCAAGATTACCCTCTGTATCTTCCCAAATTTCCGGCCCCGTGGTTTTTTCATGAATTTCTGGGTTGGCAGGATTACTAAATTGTTGTAATAGAACGAATTTATCAGGATCGCTGGCGACAATCTCTTCTGCTTTGCTGATTGCGCCTTTCATACCTTTGGCACCTTCGGTCAAAACGAGGTTTGCGCCCAGTGCTTTAAGCAGCTTGCGACGTTCCACGCTCATCGTTTCGGGCATTGTCAGGGTAAGTTTGTATCCGCGTGCGGCAGCAACGTACGCCAGTGCAATACCTGTATTACCGCTGGTGGGTTCCACCAGTTCTTTGCCGGGAGTGAGAATGCCTCGTTTTTCTGCATCCCAAATCATATTTGATCCAATACGACATTTGATACTGAAGCTCGGATTACGGGATTCAACTTTTGCCAGAATGCGGCCATTGCCCACGCGGTTCAGTCGAACCAGTGGCGTATGACCGATTGTTAACGAGTTATCTTCATAGATCTTACCCATGGCCCATCCTTAACTGTATGAAATTGTGGCATCCTTGAGAGCATACCGCGTTGAATCTTCCTGAGAAGTGAAGAAATCGTATATGCATATGTATTGCGGCAATAAGGGCTAATAAAAAGGTATAAGGGCTAGCGAACTGCGCTTACATTATTCTTATATCGGTCAACCCACATTGCCGTTGCGCCACATACCGCAATCGGCATGATGATCAGGTTGAGCAGGGGGATCATGGTGAACAGGCTGACGAGAGTACCAAATTGCATATTGTCAGTTTTATGCTCTCGCAGGGCATTGCGCATTTGATGAAAGCTGACTTTGTGATTGTCAAAAGGATAATCACAATATTGAATTGACAGTACCCAGGCACTGAAAAAAAACCATAGCAGGGGAACGATAGTCTGGCCTAATCCCGGTATAAAGTATAACAAGAGGAGCATGACTGCGCGGGGTAAGTACCATGCCAGTTTTTGTAACTCGCGCTTCAGAACACGCGGAAGGTCTCTCAGAATGCCAGTCAGTTCCGCATTGGGTGACGGTTTTCCCGTCAATACGGCTTCAAGTTGTTCAGATAACAGCCCACAAAACGGTGCTGCAATCCAGTTTGCTACCGTTGAAAAAAAATAACTGAAAACCAATAAAATGGTTATGACGGTTATCGGCCATAGCAGATAGCTCAACCATCCCAACCAGCCGGGAACATGAGACATCATTGCGGGTAGCCATTGGCCTAACTGCATAAACAACCAAAAAAACGCCATCCCCATGAGTAAAAAATTAACCATTAAAGGAATGATAACGAAACGGCGGATTCCAGGCAGGCGTATCAGTTTCCAACCTTCAAGAAAATAGTGAATTCCATTAGTTTGAGACACTGTAGTGGCATTGGACATCTGCTGCTTTCCTTATTTAAATATCTGATGATGCTATCATATTGCGACTGTAGATATTGACTGAAGTAAAATTGGACAAAAAATAGCAAAAAACTGTGCTGATCCACGGTTATTTGTCAGAAAATACTGCACGGACTTGCACTTGTGAACCAGGGCAAATACATTTAAGAGATAAAGTTTGCCACTGTGGCAAGGTATTGGAATACAGAGAGTGTAATGGTGCAGGATTTGCGTCTGATATTGATCGTAGTTGGCGCGATTGCAATAATAGCGCTTCTACTTCACGGCTTGTGGACAAGCAGCAAAGAGCGCTCGTCGATTTTCCGTGATCGCCCGCATAAGCGTATAAAACCCAACAGAGAAGAATCGTTCCAGGAGGACGATGACAGACATCAAAACTCGCCACTCAGGGTTAAGCGTGCGCTGCTGGAAGATGAGGACGCCGAGGATGACTATTCTGACGTGACTGTGTCTCCAGCTGCTGCCAAACCACAGCAGGTACCGACACGACCGCGGGACACGCAGTCCGAGATCGATCCCTTACTGGATGCCGAAACCGATCAGGAGCCTGAAACTACCCTCATTCATCAGCAGTCATCTCCGCCTGTTCACTCTGTGCCTGAAAACAGCATGCAACCTGCAGAACCACAGATTGAAGTTGTGCGGGAAAAAGCGGGCCCGGCAGCGGAAAGCCCTGTTGCAAAGTCTGAACGTTCGAAAGAAACGGTACTGGTACTTCATGTCGCTGCCCACGTCGGCGGCGTGCTGAATGGCGAGGCCTTGCTGCAGGGTATTTTACAGGCTGGATTTCAATTCGGCGAAATGAACATCTTTCATCGCCATTTGAGTCCGGCAGGCAGCGGTCCGGTGTTGTTCAGCCTTGCTAATATGGTTAAGCCCGGTTCATTTAATCCTGATGAAATGTCTGATTTTTCAACTCCCGGTATATCCATTTTTATGATGGTACCTTCATACGGAGATGCTAATCAGAATTTCAAATTGATGTTGCAGTCTGCGCAGCGTATTGCTGACGATGTCGGCGGCGTGGTTTTGGATGATGAACGCCGTATGATGACGCCGCAGAAACTCGAAGCCTATAAAGCGCGTATTCGGGAGGTGACAGAGGTTAACGGTTAAGGCCGGTTCCCCCTGTTTTATCCTGTATTCTCACTACCCCCGCTCAGACGGGGGTTTTTTATGTTAATGGTATCATTATGGAATCCGTACAAGACAAAATCACCGCCCTGCAAACCACGCTTCGCCATTATGAATATCAATATCACGTTCTGGATGCACCCGCAGTGCCGGATGCAGAATATGATCGGCTGATGGCTGAACTCCGCCAGCTGGAAGAAGCGAATCCGCAGCTGATCGCGCCGGATTCCCCCACTCAGCGCGTTGGCGCTGCACCACTGAGCGTCTTTGAGCAAGTCACTCATGATGTACCAATGTTATCTCTGGATAATGCTTTTGATGAAACGAGCTACCTTGCGTTTAATAGACGGCTACAGGAAAGATTAAAGCGAACTGATGAAATCACCTTCTGCTGTGAACTAAAGCTGGATGGTCTTGCCGTCAGTCTTCTTTATGAAAATGGATTACTTATTCGTGCTGCAACCCGCGGTGATGGCACCACGGGTGAAAATATAACGGCCAACGTTCGGACTATCCGCGCGGTGCCGTTACGGTTGGTGGGTGAAAACGTGCCGACACGAATTGAGGTGCGTGGCGAGGTTTTTATGCCACAGGCGGGTTTTGAAGTGCTTAATGACGAAGCGCGTAAAACGGGTAATAAAGTTTTCGCCAACCCCCGCAATGCCGCTGCCGGTTCACTGCGCCAACTTGACCCCCGCATTACTGCTCGCCGCCCGCTGGCTTTTTTATGTTATGGGGTTGGGCTGGTTGAAGAGGGGGAATTGCCTCACAGCCACTGGGATCGTCTGCAACAGCTTAAGATGTGGGGGCTACCGGTTAGCAATCGCATTCAGCTGTGCAACAGCCCGGCAGAGGTTCTGGCCTATTATCATAACGTCAAACAGGAACGAGCGACCCTGGGTTTTGATATCGATGGCGTGGTAATCAAAGTTGACTCGCAGGATCTGCAAAAGCAGCTTGGATTTGTGGCAAGGGCACCACGTTGGGCTGTTGCCTTCAAATTTCCCGCACAGGAGCAGATAACTACCGTGCGGGATGTTGAGTTCCAGGTGGGGCGTACGGGCGCTATTACCCCGGTTGCTCGCCTTGAGCCTGTGCAGGTTGCTGGAGTGATGGTCAGTAATGCGACTTTGCATAATGCTGATGAAATCAATCGACTTGGACTTCGCATTGGCGATCGCGTGATCGTCCGGCGGGCTGGCGATGTTATCCCTCAGGTGGTCGGCGTAATGGAATCAGAGCGGTCACTGGATGCAAAAGAGGTTGTTTTTCCATCACATTGTCCGGTTTGCGGCTCAGATATTGAGCGGGTCGAAGGCGAGGTGGTTGCACGTTGTACCGGGGGGCTTATCTGCGGTGCGCAGCGAAAGGGTGCGTTAAAACACTTTGTCTCACGCCGGGCAATGGATGTGGATGGCCTTGGCGATAAAATCATCGACCAACTGGTTGAAAAAGAATATGTCAAAACGCCAGCCGATCTCTTTTTTCTCAGTACTGGCAAACTGACCGGTCTTGACCGCATGGGCGTAAAATCGGCACAGAACGTGGTCAATGCGCTGGAAAAGGCGAAAAAAACAACCTTGGCTCGATTCCTTTATGCGCTTGGTATCAGCGAAGTGGGAGAGGCCACGGCCGCAAATCTTGCTGCACATTTTGGCTCTCTGGAAAAAATTATTGATGCGGATATTGACAGCTTAATTGCCGTTCAGGATGTAGGGGCAGTAGTGGCTGCACATGTTCGCAATTTTATGGGTGAAGAAAGTAACCGTGAAGTGATTCGTCAGTTGACTGAGGAAGCCGGGGTATCCTGGCCCGCAGTAACGGTTGTGAACGCAGAAGAAATTGACAGTCCTTTTGCAGGTAAAACGGTGGTGCTAACCGGTTCGCTGTCAGTGTTGTCTCGCGATGAAGCAAAAGACCGTTTGACCGCACTGGGTGCAAAAGTCAGCGGCAGCGTGTCGAAAAAAACCAATCTGGTGATTGCCGGGGAAGCGGCAGGTTCTAAGCTGGCGAAAGCCCAGGAGCTGGGAATTGATGTTATTGACGAAGCAGAAATGATCCGTTTACTGGGTGAGTAGAATGGAAAAAGAGCAGCTGATTGAAATAGCCACTACCGCGATGCCGTTTGGCAAATATCGTGGCAGGGCCTTGATCGATCTTCTTGAGCCATATTTACTGTGGTTTGCCCGCGAGGGTGCGTCTCCTGCCGGACACCCTGGCGAGTTAATGCAGAGCTAACATTGACAATAAAAACAGAAGGACCTGAAGGGTTAATCGAATCGTTCAGAGTCGAAAAGTGAGGGCTTCCATCAAGCATAAGCGCGTGTGTTTATGTGTATTAGTCGCGACTTGATCTGACACTGGACCTTGAAAGGTTGAGAGTTACCGGTTTTGATATGGGTGTCTAATCCTTAAACAAAACGCGAGGTCACTCTCATGCTTCATACTAACAATCCCATCATCAAACACAAAGCCGGCCTGCTCAATCTCGCCGAAGAACTTGGTAACGTATCAAAAGCCTGCAAGATCATGGGCGTGTCGCGCGACACGTTTTACCGTTATCAGGAACTGGCTGCTGAAGGTGGCATCGATGCACTGGTTAACCAGAACCGCCGGGTTCCCAACCTGAAGAACCGCGCCGACGAAGCCACTGAACGCGCGGTTGTTGAATATGCCGTTGAGTTCCCGGCCCACGGGCAGCACCGGACCAGTAATGAGCTGCGTAAAAAAGGCGTGTTTATCTCCGGCAGCGGCGTGCGGTCCATCTGGCAACGGCACGATCTGGAGAACTTCCGTAAACGCCTGAAGGCGCCTGAGGAAAAAGTTGCCAGAGAAGGCATCGTGCTTACCGATGCCCCAATCGCCGCGCTGGAGAAAAAGGCGCATGATGATGAGGCCAGCGGCGAAATCGAGACGGCTCATCCGGGTTATCTCGGGTCGCAGGACACCTTCTGTGCTGGCAATCTGAAAGGGGGGCCGTATCTGCCCGCAGACGTTCGTGGATACGTACCCGAAAGTGGCACACTGCAAGCGGTATACGAGTAAAACACCGATCACTGCCGCCGACCTGCTCAATGATCGCGTACTGCCGTTCTGTGAGGCCCAGGGGCTGCCGGTGCTGAGAATACTGACCGACAGGGGAACGGAGTACTGTGGTAAGGTGGAGCAGCATGATTACCAGTTGTATCTGGCCATCAACGGTATCGCCCATACGAAAACGAAGGCGATGTCTCCGCAGACGAACGGCATCTGCGAGCACTTCCATAAAACGATTTTGCAGGATTTTTATCAGGTTACGTTCCGCAAGAAGTGATATGGGGACCTGGAGAGCCTGCAGGCAGATCTGGACAACTGGTTGTGGCATTACAATAATGAGCGAACTCATCAGGGAAAAATGTGCTGCGGGCGTACGCCAATGGCCACGTTACCTGATGGAAAACGGGTCTGGGCAGAAAAGGATCTGAACCAGATGTAATCTGACAGACACCTGTATAAATAACCGGTAACTGTCAGATCAGGTCTAAGCTAGTACAGTTTATGCTTGATGGATCGCTGGCTGTCTACCTGCTCACCCTTATTTAATCTGAGACCACACCAGACTCAGTTATCAGGACGATTTAGCCCGCGCCGCTTCCACCTGTTTTTCTCCGGATTTTTTATAACGCTGTGCCAGCACAGAACAGGTCATTAACTGAACCTGATGGAAAATCATTAATGGCAACACGATGATCCCTACTGCCGCCGAAGGAAACAGAATGTTTGCCATAGGGACGCCATTTGCCAGACTTTTCTTCGATCCACAAAACAGAATCGTGATTTCATCCGGGCGGTTGAACCCGAAAATGCGCGCTGTCAGCAGGTTGATGGAGAGTACCACCAGCAATAAACCCAGGCTTCCAACGAGGATATAAAGTAGCGTGCTTACACCAACGCGGTGCCAGATGCCATTGACAACCGCCTCACTGAAGGCGGAATACACCACCAGCAGAATTGATGCCTGATCTGTTTTGCCAATCAGTCCACGATTTTTTTCGACCCAGTCAGCAATCCAGCGGCGAGAAATATGACCCAGTACGAAGGGTAATAACAGTTGCAGCATGATTTTGCCTATCTGTTCCAGATTCCCCCCGGCTGCGTCATTGTGTACGTTCATCACCAACCCAACCAACATGGGCGAAATAAATACGCCAAGCAGGCTGGAGGCTGAGGCACTACAAACTGCGGCAGCGACGTTGCCACCCGCAAGTGAAGTCAGTGCAATAGCAGACTGTACCGTGGCAGGCAAAATGCAAAGATAAAGAAAACCCGTATAAATTTCTTTGCCGACCGGCAGAGGGTGCCACCAGACAAAGAGCAGACCAAGTGCAGGAAAGAGAACAAAAATGCTAAACATCACCCACAGGTGCAATCGCCAGTGGCTTCCGCCCGCAATGATTTTTTCTCGTGACAGCTTGGCACCATGCATAAAAAACAGCAGTGCAATGGCGGCGGTCGTCAGCCATTCAAAAAAATCGACGAAGTGGCCACGAGCAGGAATAAAGGTGGCAAGCAGAACGGTGACGATCAATTTAATCATCAAAGGATCAAGGCGGAACAGGCGCATTAGGAATGTCCATTTAATGAGAGCAAGACGCTATTGTGCGGCGTGTATGTTTAGAAATAAAATTGATTTATTGAATTCGTATATGAAAAAAATAGATGAATTATTTGTACCCGCTCAGACCTGATCTGACAGTTACTGGTGAGCCAGTACATAGATTTGTGTAATTGCCTGATTTTGATATGTTCAATCCAGCATCAAAATCAGCCAGAACCGGCGACCAACGCCCGCAACGTCCACACCCAAAAGACGGTTATCACCGGCGATGGCCCGCCGGAGCTGCGTACACCGCGCGATCGTGATGGCTCCTTTGAACCGCAACGGGTGAAGAAAAACCAGACCCGGAGCACCGGGGTAGATAACCAAATCTTATCGTTGTACGCCAAAGGGATAACCACCCGCGAGATAGCGGCCGCGTTCAAAGAGCTGTATGACGCCGATGTCTCGCCAGCGCTGGTCTCAAAGGTAGCTGATGCCGTCATGGAGCAGGTCACCGGATGGCAAAACCGGCCACTGGATGCCGTTTGTCCCATCGTTTACCCTGACTGTATCGTCCTGAAGGTCCGGCAGGACAGTCGCGTCATCAATAAATCCGTGTTCCTTGCCCCGGGTATCAACATCGAAGGCCAGAAAGAACTGCCGGGTATGTGGCTGGCCGAAAACGAGGGCGCGAAGTTCTGGCTCCATGTGCTGGCCGAATTAAAAAATCGCGGCCTGAACGATATCCTCATCGCCTGTGTTGATGGTCTGAAGGGCTTCCCGGACGCTATCAACGCAGTGTATCCGCAGGCCCGCGTCCAGCTGTGCGTCGTGCATATGGTGCGCAACAGTCTGCGGTTTGTCTCCTGCAAGGGCTACAAAGCCGTCACCCGTAGCCTGAAAGCCATCTGTCAGGTCCCCACGGAAGAAGCAGGCGCGGGAAGCGTTCGCCGGCACCCGGGACAGCCGCTACCCCCAAATAAGCCGGAGCTGGCAGGCAAACCGGGCCAGCCTGTCGACGTTCTTCGCTTACCCGGCAGACATCCGCAAGACGCTCGACACGACCAGCGCCATCGAGCCGCTGAACAGCGTGATCCGGGATGCCATCAAGAAGCGGAAGGTGTTCCCGACTGACGACGCAGTGAAAAAGGAGGTGTGGCTGGCAATCCAGGCCGCATCACAGAAATGGACAATGCCGCTGAGAGACTGGCGCATGGCAATGAGCCGCTTTATTATCGGGTTCGGTGTCCGCCCGGACGGCCACTACTGAGAAAAGGCATTTACACAGAATCATGTACAGGGTATTACTGGTTACTTATACAGTTATCTGTCAGATTACATCTGGTCCAGATTCTTTTCTGCCCGGACCCGTTTTCCATCAGGTAACCTGGCCACTGGTGTTCGCCCGCAGAACATTTTTCCCTGATGAGTTCGCTCATTATTGTCATGCCACAACCACTTATCCGTATCTGACCGCAGGCTTTCCGGGCCCCCGTGTAACGTCTTGCGGAACGCAACCTGATAAAAACCCTGCAAATGGTTTTATGGAACCGCTCGCAGATGCCGTTCGTCTGCGGAGACATCGCCTTCGTTTTCGTATGGTCGATATCGTTGATGGCCGGATAAAGCTGATAATCATGCCGCTCCACCTTACCACAGCACTCCGTTCCTCTGTCGGTAAGTATTCTCAGCATTGGCAGTCCCTGAGCCTCACAGAGCGGCTGTACGCGATCATTGAGCAGGCCTGCTTTGTGTTTGATGATGAAATTGTGAGTATGAAGCATGAGGATTACCTCGTGTTTTGTATAAGGATTCGACACCCATATCAAAACCGGTAACTCTCAACCTTTCAGGGTCCAGTGTCAGATCAAATCGCGACTAATACACCTTACATGCCGGTAAATTATTCCTGCGAATATTAACCGACGAGGGCATCCTTCAGACTTAATGAGTTGGGCGCAATTTCCCGCAGATCCAGCTGCTGTTCGAAATGTTCAAGATGCTCTACCATTGTCTTTTGCGCCAGCTCCTGCTCTCCCTCTCTTAAAGCCGACACTATCTCTGCATGCTCGTCACACAGACAAACGGAGAGATCGTTGCGCTGGTAAAGAGAGACAATTAATGAACTTCTTACCATGAGATTTGCAAGAATTTCTTCCAGCACCTTATTGCCGCCTATTTTAGCCAGCAATAAATGAAACTGGCAGAGTTCACGAACAACTTCACGACGATCAGCACGGGCAACGGCAATCTGTTCGACACGCAGGCGATGATGAAGCTCATCAGCGAAGTCAGTCATTAGTTGAGGGGTGATACAGGAAATGATCGCGCATTCAATAGCCCGCCGCGCAACGAAAACCTCCCGGGCTTCGCTCGCTTCAGGCCTGGAGACCATCGCGCCTTTGTTAGGCTCAATGGTGACAATGTGTTGTAGTGCCATCCTTTGTAGCGCCGTCTGCACATGATTACGATTTGCTTTCAATACATCAACAATTTGCGCCTCAATCAGACGCATGCCTGGCTTCAGTCGATGTTGCGCAATCGCCAGTGACAGCGTCTCAACAATACGTTCAACTTCTTGTTTCTTGGTGGGAACCACTTTACTCAACCCTGGCCTCTCCAACATAACTGCGGGTATTTATCACAGAATTCTACATTTGTTGGCAGATTTAAACCACCCAATGAGACAGACACAGAGTGCGTTCCAGCCCACCCTCTTTACCGTTAATGGCGCTCACTTCACCTTGATGTGCCAGTACCACTTTGCGCACTATCGAGAGCCCCCGGCCAGACCCTTTTCCTGACAAAAGCGAATTAATGCGAACGAAGGGATCAAAAAATACTGGAAAGTTTATCAGCCAGACCCTTGATCGCTAACATTGATCACCAGCCAGGCATCTTCCTGACCTAATATAATCCTGACCTTGCAGAGAAAACCGCAGAGCGTTGCGCGCAACGTTTTCACCTGCCAGGGCAAGTTTCGCAGCATTTTTTACTCAATCCTTACAGTGTAATCATCCGGCTGCAACGTAGATTGCGTACAGGCAATATAAAATAGCGATGAAACACCGTAGCTGAAGTGAAAAAGGGATGAAACAGGGCGGATTTAACTCTGGTCAACCAGAATAGCTGATTGTCTAATCCTGGTTGATTGTTACGAAAATTAATAAACGCCAGTGGAGAGATACCTGTCACCGCGATCGCAAATTATCGCTACAATGATGCTCCCCGGGTATTCTCTGGCAATACGCATCGCTCCTGCCACTGATCCACCTGAGCTGACACCACAAAAGATGCCTTCACGCTGAGCCAGTAAGCGCATCGTCTGCTCTGCTTCATCCTGTGCCATGTCAATAATCCGATCAACCAGCTCCGGCCGGTAAATGGCCGGCAAATAAGCCTGAGGCCAGCGGCGGATTCCGGGAATGCTGCTCCCTTCCATCGGTTGCAGCCCCACGACGCTTACGCAGTCACTTTGCTCTTTAAAATAGCGCCCTACGCCAGTAATGGTGCCCGTCGTCCCCATGCTGGAGACGAAGTGTGTCAGCCGACCAGCTGATTGTGCCCAGATTTCAGGCCCTGTACTGCGATAATGAGCCAAAGGGTTATCAGGATTATTGAACTGATCCAACACCTTACCTTCCCCCCTGGACGCCATCGCCCTGGCAAGATCCCGCGCACCTTCCATCCCTTGAGAACGACTGACCAGGATCAATTCAGCCCCATAAGCCCGCATGGCTGCCTGCCTCTCTACACTCATATTTTCCGGCATCAGCAGCTTCAGTTTGTAGCCCTTCAGCGCGGAAATCATCGCGAGCGCAATACCCGTATTGCCACTGGTCGCCTCAATGAGCACGTCGCCCGGGGAAATTTCTTCACGCTGTTCAGCCATCTGAATCATCGATAATGCCGCTCGATCTTTAACAGAGCCCGCAGGGTTGTTACCTTCCAGCTTCAGCCAGATTTCACTGCCGCCGGGTGGTGTCAGTCGCTGTAGTTTGATGAGCGGCGTATTGCCGATGGTATGTTCCAGAGTCGTCACAATACAAATATCCAGACGTGGGCCAGCGTGCTGGCGGTAAATAATCTGCCTGCATAGCAGGCGGCTTTGACAAGGCCATCATAAAAAGGCCAAAGCGGTAACCTTAAAAACTACGTTGCGTTTACCATTCTATTTCCTCAGAGAATACATCTGAGGAAGGTTCATCTCTGCTCATGCTATTAACCCCCTTGATTTGCTGGCAACAAACTGGGGCCTTATTGCATGGGGTGCCATGCCCTTTCCACAGGAGACGATTTGAAACTGGCAAAAAAAGTCAGGCAAGCCTGACATTGTAGTATGCAAAAAGTATCAGGCGCTTTGCGCAAAGGCAACCTGTCGCAGGGGAGTCCCACCTTTGTAGATACGGGCCTGTTGCAAACCGATAAAAAGCTGTTCACCCCGAATGGGGGCCGTATGTTGCCCTTCCATTACCACCGCTACAGCCTGCCGGCTCCAACCGACAGGTTGAACGAGCAACTGCCAGTAATGACCTCTCGGGCTAATCTCAACGACCTGAACCGGCAGCGGCGTTTCCAGACTGCTCTGGCGGCTGAGATCAATTTCCCAGGGGCGTAAAAATAGCTCAACCTCCCCCTGATGGGCGGAGGTGTAGCCTAATGGCCAGTGGTGTGCGCCGGCGTGAAACTGGGAACCGTGGACATGTCCATCAAATCGATTCACTTCGCCAAGAAACTCAAGCACAAAGCGAGTGGCGGGCTCACGCCAGACCTCATCCGGCGCACCGACTTGTTCAATATTGCCTTGGCTCATCACCACCACGCGGTCAGCAACTTCCATCGCCTCTTCCTGATCGTGGGTGACAAACACACTGGTGAACTTAAGTTCTTCGTGGAGCTGACGCAACCAGCGGCGCAGCTCTTTTCGCACCTGAGAATCAAGCGCACCAAAAGGCTCATCAAGCAGCAGGATTTGCGGCTCAACAGCAAGGGCGCGGGCCAGCGCTACCCGTTGCTTCTGTCCACCGGACAGTTGCGCCGGATAACGTGCGGCAAGATGGTTGAGCTGTACCATTTCCAGCAGTTGCAGGACCTTCTCTTTGATTGCCCCAGTGGAGGGACGCTCACGACGTGGCAGCACCGTCAGCCCGAAAGCAATGTTGTCGAAGACCGTCATATGGCGAAACAGTGCATAGTGCTGAAACACAAAGCCAACCCGGCGATCCCTGGCGTGAACCTGACTGACATCATTACCGTGAAAACTCAGGCGGCCACTGTTTTGACTTTCCAGACCCGCGATAATACGTAATAACGTGGTTTTACCCGAGCCGGACGGCCCAAGTAACGCCACCATCTGACCAGAGGGAATATCCAGTGAGATATCGTTCAGCACCGGAGTCGACCCAAAGGATTTATTAATCTTAGAAATATCAATACTCATGATTTCCCCTCCGGTTACACACGCCCGTTCTGACGCTCAAGCCGCCATTGCAGTGCACTTTTCAGAAACAGTGTAACGATGGCTATCAGCGTCAGCAGGCCTGCCGCAGTAAAAGCGCCTACGGTATTATAATCCTGATGCAAGAGTTCAACCTGTAATGGCAGTGTATAGGTTTCGCCGCGTATCGATCCTGACACCACTGACACCGCGCCGAATTCACCAATAGCCCTGGCGTTAGTCAGCACCAGCCCATACAGCAGCGCCCAGCGAATGTTCGGCAAAGTGACCCGCCAGAACATTTTCCATCCGGATGCCCCCAACAGCACAGCAGCTTCATCTTCACTGCTGCCCTGACTCAGCATCACAGGGACCAGTTCACGCACCACAAATGGACAGGTGACAAAAATGGTTACCATCACCATGCCGGGCCACGAAAACATAAGCTGGATATTGTGTGCATCCAGCCAGCCACCGACCGGACCGTTAACGCCCCAGAACAGCAGGTACATCAGCCCCGCGACGACGGGTGAGACGGCAAAAGGGATATCAAACAGCGTCAGCAGCAGCTGGCGACCACGGAAGTGAAAACGCGTAACCAGCCAGGCCAGTAATGTACCGAACACCAGATTTACGGGAACCGTGATTAAGGCTACCAGTACCGTCAGCCAGATAGCGTGGAGCATATCGCCCTCTTTCAGGTTGCTGAACGCCGCAGCAATCCCCTGTTCGAAAGCGCTGGCAAAAATAGCAATCAGCGGCACCACCTGCAGTCCGACAGAAATGGCCACACCCAGCGCAATAAGTAGCCATTTACCGCCACTGTTGCGACTGCGTATTCCCGTATTGCGTGCTGAAGAAGCCATTAAGCACCTCCCAGGCGGCGGCCAAAGCGGCCTTGCAAAATATTGATAGCAAACAGCAGCAGCAGAGACGCTGCAAGGATGACCGAAGCAATCGCGCTGGCTGCCGGATAATCAAACTCCTGAAGACGAACAAAAATCATCAGCGATGTCACTTCTGTTTTCCAGGCAATATTACCGGCAATAAAGATAACGGCACCGAACTCACCAATACTCCGGGTGAAGGAAAGTGCCGTACCGGCCAGCAGTGCCGGAGCAATCTCCGGCAGCACCACGCGGCGGAAACTTTGAAGCGGGCTGGCCCCTAAAGTTTCCGCCGCCTCTTCATATTCCGGTTCCAACTCTTCCAACACCGGTTGCACCGTGCGTACCACAAACGGGATGCTGGTAAATGCCATTGCCACAGCGATACCGAGCCAGGTGTAGGAAACCTTAATGTCAAACTGCGCCAGCCACTGTCCGTACCAGCCATTGGCTGAGAACAGTCCAGCCAGAGTCAGGCCCGCCACCGCTGTCGGCAGTGCGAAAGGTAAATCCATTAAGCCATCAAGCAGTGCGCGGCCGGGAAAACGGTAACGGGTAAGAATCCATGCCATTAACATGCCAAAAAAAGCGTTGAAGACCGAGGCCACGCCCGCTGACAGCAGCGTCACTTTGTAGGCAGCCACCATCTGAGGATTGGTGATCACCTGGCAGTATTGCGCCAGCGTCATATGCGATAATTGCATCAGCAGCGCGCTTATCGGCAGAAGCAGTATCAGACAGGTGAAAAACAGGCTGCTGCCCAGGCTGATACCAAAACCGGGCAGCACACGCTTACTTTTAGTGGTAAACATCACTGACGTCCTGCTGCTAACAACTTGTCAAGTTCGCCACCGCTGGCAAACTGCGTTTTCATTACCTCTTCCCAACTGCCAAACATCTCCTCGACCTGAAATAACGTCACGTCAGGAAACCGATTTTTCTGTTCGGCCATCAGCGTGGGGTTATTAACCCGATAATAGAAACCAGCAATGATCTGTTGCGCGGGAAGGGTATAAAGATAGTTCAGATAGGCTTTAGCTGCTTTTTCCGTATGGCGGGCAGCCACGTTTTTATCAATCCAGGTAACCGGAAATTCAGCGAGAATATTGTTTTTGGGAACAATAATTTCATAGCCATCATCAGGGTACTGATTGCGGATATTGTTCACTTCAGATTCAAAGCTGATTAGTACGTCGCCCTGCCTCCGCTCAACAAAGGTGGTCGTCGCCCCCCTCCCACCCGTGTCGAAAACCTCGACATTTTTCAAAAGCTGAGTCATAAACTGTGCAGTCTTTATCTGATCGTTACCGTCTGCCAGCTTTGCTGCCCCCATCGCAGCCAGGTAAGTGTAGCGACCATTACCGGATGTTTTAGGATTAGGGAAAACCAGCTTCACATCGTCACGCACCAGATCCTGCCAGTCGTGGATGTGCTTAGGGTTGCCCTTACGCACCAGAAAAGCCATGGTCGAGTAAAATGGAGAGCTGTTATGCGGCAGACGTTTTTGCCAGTCAGCCGGGAGCAGGTTGCCACGCTCGTGCAAGATCTGGACATCCGTTACCTGGTTATACGTCACTACGTCAGCTTTCATGCCTTGTAAAATTGCCAGTGCCTGTTTTGATGAGCCAGCATGAGACTGGCTGATTACCAACCTGTCGCCGTTATTTTCTGCAGTCCATTGTTGTTCGAAAGTTTTATTCAATGCGACAAACAGTTCACGCGATACGTCATAAGAGCTGTTAAGCAGTCCGGTTGCCTGGGCTCCCGAAATGAGTAACAGAGAAAAAGCCGAGCCTGTGAAAAACTTTTTCAAAACGGGTAGCGTCATGTTGTCCTCTGGAAACTGAGTCCGGCTCACGGCCAGACAGACGGTCAGTTTATTTATAACCTCATAAAAAGCAGTAACAGTTTTATATACCGTTTGGTGATTTAGAAGTCTAAAACGCTATAAGCGTCCGGGTTTGCTTATGAGCAGAACCACATTAGAAAGGCGAGGGGGCCGTAGCTTAACGGCCCTGAAGGGGCTTTATTTACGCCAGATAATTTTACTGATGGTCCATTTTTTAAGCGTTTCGTCAGCGGGCAGTAAACCGTCCGGGCCATGCCATTCGCCGCTGAACAGATAACTGATATGTTGGCTATCGGGAGCCTTGCACTCAACGCCGTCACTGTTATTGCCAGTGCCTTTCTGACAGGCACCAAACGCTTTGTTGTAGAGTTCTCTGAATGGTGTACCGATTTTTTTACCCTCGGACATGCACACCGCAGGGTCGGCGATCTCAATGCGGTTAACCGTCGCGTTACCGTTAACTTCAACACGAACATTGCCATCCTCAATGCCCTGAAAGAAGCTCACCACGTTACCCTTTTCACTGCGCATGCCTTTTCGCAATTTATATTTATCTTTCAGCCCGGCACTGATTGCGTCTGCTGTCATCGGCGTGCTGCCGTCCAGTTTGCCAACGCCCTGCTCGGTCACCTGCAAAGAGGAACCAAACCAGTTCCACGGCGCGGCCGCGAACCAGGACCAGCTCAGGGAATTCCACCAGCCTGTCTGGCTCTTCTCCCCCTGGGAAGCACCTGAGCTGGCACAGCCAGCCATCATTAATGCAGCAGCCATTACTATCGGGCGAACACTCTTCATTACAACTCCGGTCATAGTAAGCAAAGATAATTTCACGCTTTGGAGTACGATTCGGTAAAAAAGTTTTATCCGCCAGGCAGGGCAGGATCGAAACAGTCGCGCATGCGACGACTAAAGAGCAGATAAAACAGCCCGGACAGATCCATAAAAGTAAACAGGACCACCAGCGGTGAAAGTGGGCCATCTTCCTGCCACGGCTGCTGAAATATTGTCGCCAGCAATGTCAGACACAGTACCCAGCGCCAATATCGCCAGAGCTGCGCAAAGCGCTGGCGATAGCCCGTGAGCACCAACCCCAGTGCGGCGGGCACCCCCAGTCCAAGGCCAATCCAGAAAGCCTGGTGATCGGGATAAAATAGCTCAAGCAGTGACGCGCCCTGCTGTCGGGAAGCACCCGCCATAACAAACAGCAGCCAGGTCAGCGCCTGAAGCAATAAAATGCGCCAAAAGACAGCGGGCAACTTCAAGTTGCCCACGAGCATCATAGTTATCGGGAGAGTAATCAGGATTCATTTATAATGGAGTAAGGCTGTATAACGGAGTAAGACTGGGCGGCGATAAACCCCGATGGACGGTTAATATTCGCGGTCTTCAATCAGCCGTTTACCCAATAACAGACTGTCCTGCGTTTCATAGTCGAGTTTTTCATAAAAACCCGCTACTGCATCATTCTCTTCACGCACCATCACGTTAATCTTTGGACAACCACGCGCAATCAGCTTTTTTTCCAGCCGGTTGATCAGTGCATTGGCAAAGCCGCGCCCCTGATAATCCGGATGTACCCCCAGATAGTAAGCCGAACCACGATGGCCATCGTAGCCGCCCATCAGCGTCCCCACAATTTCACCACCTACAACGGCAACCAGAAACAAATCGGGATCGTGATTGAGCTTACGCTCAATATCCA
Source organism: Erwinia tracheiphila (assembly GCF_021365465.1). Classification (NCBI taxonomy): domain Bacteria; kingdom Pseudomonadati; phylum Pseudomonadota; class Gammaproteobacteria; order Enterobacterales; family Erwiniaceae; genus Erwinia; species Erwinia tracheiphila. The sequence continues at coordinate 3,444,205 of NZ_CP089932.1, read as the reverse complement.
TCTCCGGGTCGTTCCAGGGGCGTAATAAATCACAACGCTCCCAGAGGGTGATGACTTCTTCAAAATCGTCCTGGTTAAATACGCGAATTTCCATAGCGCTATCCTGGATGTTAAATATAATTTGCTGATTATCGCGCTTTCGTCTGACGGTGCAAGTCGCGGCACGGATTAATCATAAAAAATCCGTTTAATCTGTTAGCACACGGCAATAAAAGTAAGACGTTGAAATAGCTCCTTTCTCGCCGTAGCGGGCAGGTTGGACTATAATAAGAGGCACTTTGTGCGCTCAGGATGCCGTAATGATAAAGTTTGGCCCATTTCCCCCCTCACGTCGTCATCTGCTGCTGTCTGGCCTTATTGGATAATAAATCGGCCCGGGCGAAGGACGCATCGGGGATGCTCTCACCCCGGCAGCAGGCCCACTCTGCTCCCCCACCGGCGAAGAACACCAAAAGAATTGTGATGATTGATCCCGGCCACGGAGGAATTGACTCTGGCGTGGTAGGCAAAGAGGGATCAGAAGAAAAATGTGGTGATGGAAATTGCTAACCATATTCGCTACCTGCTCAGTACACATCCGCATATTGAAGCGTGCCTGACCCGTGAAACCGACCATTTTATCCCTCTGGGAGAACGTGTCGATATCGCGCATCAGCACGGAGCCAGCCTGTTTATGTCAATCCATGCTGATGGATTCACCCGCCCGGATGCCAATGGCACACCGGTATTTACCCTTTCCAATCGCGGGGCCAGCAGCATGGCCCGTTATCTTTCACAGCGAGAAAACGCGGCAGATGAAGTTGGCGGAGTGAAGACCGCGCAAAAAGATCATTATCTGCAGCAGGTTCTCTTCGATCTGGCTCAGACCGACACCATTCAAAATAGTCCGACGCGGGACAGGCATGTGCTTAATCAGATTCGCCCCGTACATCATCTGCACAGCCAACATACCGAACAGGCAGCATTCGCCGTACTCAAATTCCCCTCCATTCCTTCTGTACTGGTGGAAACCTATTTTATCACCAACCCGTCTAAAGAACGCCTGTTAGGCAGCACGGCTTTTCGAAAGAAGATTGCCAGCGCCATTACTGACGGTATTATTAGTTACTTCGATGAATTTGACGCCAATAACCGTCGACCCGGCTAACCCATTTTGACGTATACTGCGCCGGGTATATTTAAACTGAAGGCAGGCCATGAACACTCCCGATATTGCTCAGGTTAAGCATTTTTTGCTTGATTTGCAGGACCTTATTTGTGAACAACTTGCCCAGACCGATGGCAGTGGCACTTTTGCGGAAGATAGCTGGACGCGGGAAGCAGGCGGCGGAGGCCGCAGCCGTGTTTTGCGTAATGGTGCCGTTTTTGAACAGGCAGGCGTTAACTTCTCCCACGTTTATGGCGATAAAATGCCCGCTTCTGCCACTGCGCACCGTCCTGAACTGGCGGGGCGTAATTTTGAAGCGATGGGTGTATCACTGGTGATCCACCCGGAGAATCCCTACGTCCCCACCAGCCATGCCAACGTACGTTTCTTTATTGCGCAAAAAAACGATGCCGAGCCGATGTGGTGGTTCGGTGGCGGCTTCGATATGACTCCCTATTATGGTTTTAGCGAAGATGCCGTCCACTGGCATCAAACCGCCGCAGAACTGTGCCAGCCATTCGGTGATGATGTCTATGCGCGCTATAAAAAGTGGTGCGATGACTACTTTTTTCTCAAACACCGAAATGAACAACGTGGCATTGGTGGGCTGTTTTTTGATGATTTGAATTCGCCCAGTTTCGATTACGGCTTCCGGTTTATACAGGCGGTAGGAAAGGGTTTCCTGGCGGCTTATTTGCCCATTGTTGCCCGACGTCAATCCCTGCCCTGGGGTGAGCGTGAGCGGCAATTTCAGCTTTACCGTCGCGGACGCTATGTTGAATTTAATCTGGTGTGGGATCGCGGCACGCTGTTCGGTTTGCAGACCGGCGGTCGCACCGAATCAATATTGATGTCCCTCCCGCCTTTAGTACGTTGGGAATACGATTACCAGGTTGAGCCTGGCAGCCCGGAAGCCTTGCTCTATACGGACTTTCTCACCGTTAAAGAGTGGATATAGACGTAAAAACAGGTTGTAGGGGTTACCTGGCTCAGGGCTTATGTCTGATGGTTTGGTGTTAAATCAGCCTCAGGCATTCTCTTCATCCCGCTTACCGTTTCTCCCCGAACGCTGTCGGGCCGTCCGGGGACGGGTCGATTCCTGCCTACAGGATTGACCTGCAACAGATCAGCGCCTGTTCTGTGCTAACCTGCAAAACATACTGGATCGTCCGTACCAACGCGTAACTTTACAGAGCTGCTATAGTTAAGATTACTGTCTCTTATCTGACATTCCGTACAACCCATTGAGCCAGCCCATTACAACAATCAGAGAAAACGCATTTCCATTGAGGCAGGCATGTTGCAATGTCTGGTCTGAAAAAATCGACCATGTCAGGGAGATCCCATGCCGCTACGGTGAATATTTTCTATTCCGCGCGGCCTCGTTTGTTTTGCAGATTGCCCATCAAGGAGTTTTAAGATGAACCAGCTAGACGCACTGAAACAATACACCACGGTGGTGGCTGACAGTGGCGATATCGAATCAATACGTAACTACCATCCGCAAGATGCCACCACAAATCCTTCATTAATCCTGAAAGCTTCCGGGCTCGATGCCTACAAACATCTGATTACCGATGCAATTGACTACGCTAAAAAACAGGGCGGCAGCAAAGAAACGCAAATCATCAACGCCAGCGATAAAGTCGCCGTCAACCTCGGCCTGGAAATTCTTAAAAGCGTACCGGGCCGCGTTTCCACCGAGGTCGATGCACGTCTCTCATTCGATCGTGGAATGTGCGTGACAAAAGCAGAGAAGCTGGTTCGGATGTATGAAGATAATGGCATCGATCGGTCGCGTATTCTGATCAAGCTGGCCTCGACCTGGGAAGGCATTCGCGCCGCTGAAGAACTGGAAAAAAATGGCATTAATTGCAATCTGACCCTGTTGTTTTCATTCGCTCAGGCGCGGGCCTGTGCTGAAGCAGGGGTGTTTTTGATTTCGCCATTTGTTGGCCGCATTTATGACTGGTACAACAGCCGTAAACCGTTACAACCCTACGTGGTTGATGAAGATCCCGGCGTGGTATCAGTGCGTAAAATCTATGAATACTATAAGCAGCATCGCTATAACACCGCTATCATGGGTGCCAGCTTCCGTAAAACGGAGCAGATCCTTGCCCTGGCTGGCTGCGATCGCCTGACGATTTCCCCCGACCTGCTGAAAGAATTGCAGGCCAGTGATGCTCCGGTTGAACGTAAATTGACCCCTTCCACCGAAGCATTCAACCAGCCCACACCACTTTCTGAAGCGGCATTCCGCTGGAAGCATAATCAGGATGCGATGGCGGTAGAAAAACTGGCAGAAGGTATTCGCCAGTTCTCGGTCGATCAGCAAAAACTGGAAGATGTTCTTTCCGCCCGTCTGTAACCTCATCTCAAAATGAGCAGGCTCTTGCCTGCTCTCCGCCACAATAGCAGGGAGAAAAACATGTCTTCACGTAGAGAACTGGCTAATGCAATCCGTGCGCTGAGTATGGATGCTGTGCAAAAAGCTAATTCTGGCCATCCCGGTGCACCTATGGGTATGGCAGATATTGCCGAAGTGCTGTGGCGCGATTTTATGCACCATAACCCGACTAACCCAGTGTGGGCTGACCGCGACCGCTTTATCCTTTCTAACGGCCACGGTTCAATGCTGTTGTATAGCCTTCTCCATCTTACCGGCTATGATTTGCCGATGTCCGAACTGGAAAACTTCCGCCAGCTGCATTCCAAAACGCCAGGTCACCCGGAATATGGCTACACACCTGGCGTGGAAACCACTACCGGCCCGCTTGGTCAGGGGCTGGCCAACGCGGTAGGCATGGCTATTGCTGAACGCACGCTGGCAGCACAGTTCAACCGTCCTGACCATGAAATTGTCAATCACTATACCTGGGTATTTATGGGTGACGGCTGTCTGATGGAAGGGATTTCCCATGAGGTTTGCTCGCTGGCTGGTACGCTGGGCCTCGGCAAACTAATCAGTTTTTATGACCATAACGGGATTTCCATTGATGGTGAGGTTGAAGGCTGGTTTACCGATGATACCGCTAAACGTTTTGAAGCTTATCACTGGCATGTGATTCGTGATATCGAGGGGCATGACGCTGCGGCTATCAGTCAGGCGATTAAAGAAGCGCAAAGCGTAACGGATAAGCCGTCGCTGCTAATTTGCAAGACCACCATCGGTTTCGGTTCCCCGAATAAAGCAGGAAAAGAAGAAGCACACGGTGCCGCATTGGGGGTCGAAGAGGTGGCGCTAACGCGCAAGCAGCTCGGCTGGAACTACCCGGCTTTCGAGATCCCGAAAGACATCTATGCGCAATGGGATGCAAAAGAAGCAGGTGCGCAGTATGAAAAAACGTGGAATGATAAGTTTGCTGCATATCAGTCAGCCTATCCCGAGCTGGCAAAAGAGTTTACCCGCAGAATGGCTGGCGATATGCCTGAGGTCTGGCAGCAAGAAACGCAAAAATTCATTGAAGACTTGCAGTCAAATCCACAGAAAATTGCCAGCCGTAAAGCATCACAAAACGCCCTTGAAGCCTTTGGCAAAACGCTGCCGGAATTGCTGGGGGGGTCAGCCGACCTGGCACCGAGCAATCTGACAATGTGGTCAGGCTCAGAGTCTGTCAATGAGAATTTGGCCGGAAACTATATCCATTATGGCGTACGCGAATTTGGTATGACAGCGATTGGCAACGGTATCGCACTGCATGGCGGATTTGTCCCCTATACCGCAACGTTCCTGATGTTTGTGGAATACGCGCGTAACGCAGTACGAATGGCTGCGTTGATGAAAGTGCGTCAAATCCTTGTTTATACCCACGATTCTATTGGGTTGGGAGAAGATGGTCCCACTCACCAACCCGTTGAGCAACTTGCCAGCCTGCGCGTAACACCAAATATGAGCGTCTGGCGTCCGTGCGATCAGGTCGAAACGGCGGTTGCCTGGCAGCAAGCCATTGAGCGTCATCATGGCCCTACCGCCCTGATCCTTTCCCGTCAGAATCTGGTACAGCCCTCCCGTGACAGTGAACAATTGCGCAATATTGCCCGGGGTGCCTATGTGCTGAAAGATTCAGAGGGAACGCCTGATTTGATCCTGATCGCTACCGGCTCTGAAGTGGAAATCACCCTGCTGGCTGCGGAAAAACTCCGTGTCAGCGGCCACAAGGTGCGGGTGGTCTCCATGCCGTCAACCGATCTGTTCGATAAGCAAGATATCGCTTACCGTGAGTCTGTTCTCCCGTCTACGGTGACTGCACGCGTGGCGGTGGAAGCGGGCATTGCCGACTATTGGTTCAAGTATGTTGGGTTGAACGGCGCAATCGTCGGTATGACAGGGTTTGGCGAGTCAGCGCCAGCGGATAAACTGTTCACGGAGTTTGGCTTTACGGTAGAGAACATCGTGAGCCATGCACAAGCACAGCTCAAACCACGCTGATTGACAACCTGTAAGACATTTACACCTGAAAAGAGCATGTCTCTTTTCAGGTGTTTTTTGCCTCCTGATTCTGTACAAGATTTAAAAAATTCGTATGACATCCTGCTACTTCTGCAATTTTAGCGGCTACAGGGGCGAGAACGAATAGGTTTCCTCAGGTGTACGCTCAGTCTTCATGGTTAATTTTTCAGAAACTAAACGATTAAACCCTGCCGAATCCGTTGTCAGTTTGTCAGCGATTGCACTGTCAGGGGGACATCTCCACTTCTGGAACTACTGGCCTCGGCTGAGTGACCACTGGTCCATAATGTCGGCCAGTCGTCGCTACCATGCCATGCGTCACAGATCTGCTCCTGTGCATATTGCACCAGTACAAAAGCACCGCCAGTAAATTGCCACCGGGAAGCCACGCCACAATCACCTAATCCTCTGCCCTTACTGAAAGTGGACAGCTGACTTGTTTCAGGATCAAATTCAGCATTGACCAGCTCCATTTGTTTCATCCCGCTGCCGTTCGGTAAAAACGGCAGCGTTAAGACAATTCGTTTAGCAATATAGGGTTCCGTGCGGGTCACTTCATAGGCCAGATCGATGACGTTATAGGCACCCATTTCACAGCTTACCAGCAACAGTGCTTTTTTATCATTCAAGGGGGAAACACTCACTTCCCGCCGCTGAGGGTCAAGGGAGCACTCATCGGTATTCACCCGCCAGGTGCCAAAATCAATCAAACCGGTACTCTCCTCTCTTGTCAGCGACAAAGGAGGGTGAAAAGGAGGGACAATCACCGGCTCAGGTGGCTCGGGTGGGACGTCGCTAGCTGGGCGATTTCCTGTTTTAACCCAGGCACTAAGGGTATTAAGACGCCCTTGTATCTCATCCATTAACAGCAAGGCCGTTTTCATGCCATGTAGTGAAATCGTTGCAGCAGGACGGTAGAGAAGCTGGATGTTATCTGCATCCATGGTCTGCGCCAAAAACTCAGCAATAGAAATCGCATGTGCTGTGGACAAATGACGAGGCTGAACATCCCAGTGTTTCAGATCGGGTTTTAACCGACGCCCATCCAACAACAGATTATCTTTTAATGCAGCACCGTTTGACTCGCTGGTATCGTTGTTACCATAATCAATTCTTAACAACGCACTGTCATTACTACTCGCATGGCGACTGATTGTCATTACCAGACCATTATCTCCGGGAAAACTACGTGCCACACAATAATTAAGGTTATTACAGGTTATTTGCCAGTCCGAGAATTTTTTTTGCAATGGCTGTGCCTGCAATGAAGCAGTAAAAAAAAATAACGTCAGAAAGCAATTTATCCAGTAACGCATTGATAACGTGAATCCCTGATTAATATGGAAGAATAAATATAGCGTAACAGGCGAACATCTACAGAACGTTATCATAAAAATCAGCATAATCGCACATCAATATATTAACCTGAGCGCTATTGACAGCATTAATATGCGATTATGAACTACACGCATCATGTCAGGGGGGTGGAACTGACACAATCAGATTAATCGGACAAACATTGCGTCCCACACGCGAAGAGATTGATAATTTTGTCCACAAGCCCGACATTATTTTTATTACGCAAAAGTTCAGATGAATAAATCTCACATAATCGGGACATTATTGTGACAATGCTCACCAAATAATCTCTTTCAGAAATGTAAGCATATCCGGAAAGATATCTGATAAGAGAAAAGGTACTGTACTCCTGCCCTGTACCGGCCCTTCTCGTGCATTTATTTACCCGTAATAATCTGATTAACTTTTTTGATGAAAAACGTTAGCTCTTTTTTTCTACCTGAAATAATGTCGTTTAAAATTACACCGGACTTAATCGATCATATTGATACTTTATCCAAAACAATCAATACGTACAAATTAATTTACGCAAGGGAACACACAGGATACCACCCGCACGTCTGTTACTGTGCCCGGCTAAATCCGCGTACCACTTTATTATTCAGATAAAAAAGCTGCACTCACTTAAATATGAGCGGTTTTATAAATGTAATGAAACAATCCGTTGAGGAAATCTGTTTTGTAACCGCGTGGCATCACTATAAGGCGACATTTTCATCGGTGCTGGCAAAAACCAACAGCATGCGGAATAACAGCAATCCGAAGAGGGGTACAAGATATATTTCAGTCGGCAATACTAACCTGCAAAAAAGCACCAGGATAATAATAGTGCCTTCTGATTTTCAGTACCCTGACCGATTAAATCTGAATACCTGTCTGACCTGCTACATTGCACAATAGCGGCAGCTTTGTTAGCGAACTGAGATACGGATATTTAAAATGCATGGCAGCACTGCATTTTTTACCAATAAAGCGGCTGGGTAATACTTAGACGCTGTCCCAAAAGGCGTCATCGTATAATGCATCCCGGTCATATCTGAGGGCAAAGTATGACAGACAGTAAAGGGCAGATTAGCGATGAACTCCGGGACAAAATCGCTCCGCTTACCCCGGAACACAAAACCCGCCATCCTCCGGGTGCACGCCGAAAACGTGTTGATAATCGGGCCGCAATGAACGCCATTTTCTTCGTCCCCAGCACAGCCTGTCAGTGGAATGCACTCAATGCCACAAGGATAGGTTCATCAACTTCTGCGCCCTGGCGCTTCAAGGAACGGAGAGGCGCAGGTGTCTTCGGGCGTTTCTGGCAGAACGGATCACTGGCCTGTGAGCACCCGGACGGCACGGACTGCTCATGGATGACGGTATGACAACATCACCGCTGCCCGGGACAAAAAAACAGGACGCAACCCCACGGGCAGAGGGAAACAGGGCGTAAAGCGCACTGATGACAGATGCCGGGGGTCTTCCTCTGCCACGGGTCGTCGCAGCAGCAGACAGGCATGACATCAAACTGGTGGCGGACACACCCGGTGCTCTTCAGACGGGGCGCCCGGGGCAAAAAACCGTACTCTGCCCGGACAAAGGCGACGAAGCACCCGGGCAAAACAGACCAGCTGGGCCGTCGTGACGAGCCTTATATCCCGCCCCGTAAAGAGGAATGAGATGCCAGTAAAACCACGAACTTCATGGCCCGTCGCCGGGCAGTCGGGAGGACGCACAGCCGGATGTGTAAGTATCCCCTCAAAACGGCCCATTCACTTTTAGAGATCTTCCGACATACTGATTATCTCCTCTGAGGAGATCGCCATGCGTAAAGCCCGATTCACTGAGCACCAGCGCATCGCCGTTCTGAAATCTGTAAGCCAACACAGAACGGCTTTATCGAACGGTTTAACCGAACGTACCGGACAGAAATACTGGATTTTTACCTGTTCAGAACGCTGAAGGAAGCATGGGAAATCCCGGAGCGCTGGCTGACGGAATACAACAGCGAACGGCCTCATGGCTCCCTGAATAACCTTATGCCGAAAGAATATCGGCTGATGGCTGGAAACCCGGACGTCTCAAAAAGTGCGGGAACCAGAGCTGGGATACTTACACGAACCCCTCAGGAGTTGGAAGCCTTTCCGCAGTCCGGCGATGTTTTTGCCGTGCGCGTGGAAGTGGCAGGCATTGCCGAACCCTTGTTCAGTGCAGTTAGTACCTGATATCTGTACAGCGGACGAAGGCGTCCGCTGTGCTCCCTGCTAGAATCCTGGCACAATCCGCATGTTACGCAGATCGTTGCCTGTGGGCGTCTGGTGGACCCTCAGTCCAAACTCAGGCAGGATCGCGTATATATGATCAAAAATATCACACTGAATTCTTTCATACTCCAGCCACACGGTTGTATTGGTGAAAACATAAATCTCAATCGGTAGACCTTCTGCGCTGGGGGCCATCTGGCGAACCATCAGCGTCATTCCTTTATGTGTACCAGGATGTGCTTTCAACCAGACCTCCAGCCAGGCGCGGAAGGTACCGATATTGGTCATCCTTCGACCGTTTAGCGGCGTACTTAAATCACAGTTTAATCCGGCATTCCAGGCTGACACTTCTTCCTGTTTTCCGGCCAGATACGGCGTCAAAAGCTGTGCACGTTGCAGGGCGGTGATGTCTTTTTCATCAAGAAAAGCGATGCTGGTGGTATCAATATTGATACTGCGCTTAATGCGACGGCCACCCGATACGGACATTGGCTGCCAGTTTTTAAATGAATCTGAAATCAATGCCCAGGTAGGAATGGTAGTAATGGTGTTATCCCAGTTACGAACTTTTACCGTGGTCAGGCCGATATCCACCACTGAGCCATCTGCACCGTATTTGGGCATTTCCAGCCAGTCTCCCAGCTTTAGCATGCTGTTAGCCGATAGTTGTATACCGGCCACCAAACCGAGTATCGGGTCTTTGAACACCAGCATCAGCACGGCGGTCATCGCACCCAGCCCGGTCAGTAACACCAGCGGTGACTTGCCGATCAGTACAGAAATTATCATCAATGCGATCAGCAACGCGGCGAGCAGTTTGAGTCCCTGAAAAATGCCGCGCAGCGGTAATTGGCGGGCTATCATGCTACTTTCTGAAAAGTTGATAACCAGATCTGATAGTGAGAAAAACAGCAGCAGCCCGAAAACCATCATCCAGACCTGACTTGCCACCATCAGCACGCTGAAAACGGGTTCGTGCCCGTGTAGAAATACTTCAAGCTGAATTTGTAAAAGTATGCCTTGCATCAGTAGCGCAAAGCGGCAGAAAAGCTTGCTGTCGAAAATAATCTGTGGCCAGTGCCGCGAAGATTTAGCGGCATATTTTCGCAGCAAGGGAAGTGCGGCGCGATGCAATAAACCGTGGACAATCAGCGAAATGCATAAAATGATTGCAAGAAGAGTGAGTAGGGTAATCAGCTGTGCATGGGGCAGTTCAAAAGTGTTGAACCAGCTAAGAGTGTACTGATACATCTGTTTTTTGCTCCCTGTAATTAATGCTGTTCCGGTAAAGAAGCGGCTGTGAGTTGAGGCCGCCGGGCTAGAATAGCTTGGCAGGGAGCGTGAAATCAAACCAGCAGGTTACCGCTGTTTTAATCTTCAAATGGCTGAAGCAGTGATTTAAGAATAGCTTTGCGTTGTGCTGGCGAGAGGTAAACAAGACCAGACAGTCTGTACGGATGTGTTTCCTGTTGGTAAAGAACACAAAGTGCGTTGAGGTAACCGTGGTCTAGTTTCATTGCTGTCTCCTTACTATGATAAAGACAGCCTGAACTTTTCTGGTCGGGATAAACAGTGCCGACTTTTTACAGTCTGTTCCCCATTTACACTATTGAATGTAGCTACGGATGGCATCGGCAATCGCTTTATTTGCTGCGCGGCCATCACGATGTTCAGCATCTTCAGCGACTTTTTGCAGATATTTATTCAGCTTACCGCCAGTTGGTACGTTACCGTAGGCAATGAGCATCTGCACAATGTGCCTCAGTGCAAGAACTTCCACGGTAAGCCTCTCTACCACCGCCTCTTTATCCGGCATAGTGAACCCCACTATCAATTTAATTGAAGTTCACATATTAAGCGTCAGTACAACCATCAATCAGATGAATAAAGCAAGAAAACAGCCTTAAATCATCAGACACTTTTATCAGGACAGGTACAAGACTGCTTCCGGCTTGTTTAAAATATTCAACAGTTGAGCAGCGTTATAGTCTGAAACGTCATGATGCTCAGTGATTGTGCTGTAGACTATCGTCCTGATTCGCCTGAGCTGATGCCACATAAGAATTACCGATACGGCCAGTGAACAATTTTTATCGCTCTGAACACACAGCAGGGTGATCTGCCATTCTTCATCAAGTTCATGGTTAGGAAACTGAATCATCGTTTTAAAAATTTCCTGACCATGAGCAGCAGTGTCTGTAATGCAGTAATGATGTGCCATCGGGAACGTTATGGTCATAAAATGGCATTTGCGGCGCGTTTTTAACCTGAAAGCTGTTTTTCAGACGCACTTATCCCGCAGTCTGTGCCAGAAGCCATCGTTTCCGGTCGATGTTATGCAGTCTTTCTGCCACCAACTCCGACGCGTGCCTCCCGGCCTGCGCACTGCTGAAGCGCAGTCGGTTGCCGCACAGAATGCATTTGTACGGATCCGTGCGCAGAAATTCTTTCATCAGCGCGGCGAAGCCGGGCTTCTCCGGTTTTTTCCGCGCTTCCATCTCCAGGGCTTCATACACCTTCGGCAGCAGGCTACCCCGTTTACGGTTTGATAAAAAACCGTAATAACGCACCATCTTAAAATGCTTCGCCGGGATATGGCTGATATAACGTCCGATCATATCTTCCTGCGTCAGCGTCTGCTGCCGGTACTGCTGCGTACGGTGGTCGTAATAGTGGTGCACCACCGCGCCGCCGCTGTAGTGCCTCAGCTTCGCCGCCGACACGGGGGGCCGTTTCAGGTACCGGCCCAGATATTTGACGCTCCGCCAGGCCCCCCGGGTCTTCTTCGCGAAGTGGACCTTCCAGCGGCGCCCGTACTGCGCCTGCAGATAGCGCAGCCACTGTTTTTTGTCGTGGATATGCCCCAGCCCCGGCAGCCTGCCGGGGTTAATCAGGTCATAGCTGTGGCGCAGCAGCCGGATGACGGCTCCGCGCCAGATTTCCTCCACGGCATGCTTTTTAAAGAAGAGGTCGCGCCATACGCCGTGTTTAATATCAAGCCCGCCGCGGGTGACGGAGAGATGAATGTGGGGATGCTGGTTGAGCTGGCGACCGTAGGTGTGCAGGGCGCAGAAGATACCGACTTCCACACCCTGTTTTCTGGCCCAGCGGAGCATGGCGCGGGTGGCTGCGCGGAACAGGGCATTGAGCAGAGGCCAGTTATTGTTGAAAAAGGGCCACAGCAGATGGGGCATGGTGAAGGTGATATGCTGCCAGTCGCAGTCGGGCAGAATTTGCTGTTGCTCTGTAATCCACTGCTCCGTGGCCTTATGTCCGCAGGAGCTGCAGCCTTTTGATTTACAGGTCTGGCAGAAGAAGCGGGTGTGGGTGCAGTCCGGGGAGGCGCAGCAGTATCGCTTCACCCCCATGGCAGCAGTGCCGCAGGCGAGCATGCGCTCGACGCAGAGTACGGTCCAGGGGCTGAGGGTGTCCCCGTGTTTATCCATATACCGGTTCCAGGCGTCATCAGTGGTGAACAGCAGTTTTGCCGGGCGCGGGATATACATGCGGCGGATTATCGCTCTGCAGTGGCACCGGTATTATAGTGCCAGTCGTCACAGTCATCGGCCCAGTTGTCGGTGTGTTTATCCCAGGGAGCGAAGGTCACCGGCAGCATGCCGGATTCTGTGGCGATAATAAACACATCGGCTGGCATGGACTCAAGGACGACATCGCCGTCGGGTGAGTCAGGCGGCTCAAAGCCGCGGATGATGCAGACGAGAGGCGGGTCGAAGTGTGTATCGAGGAAAAACTGTGGCCCCAGGTGGACACAGTGACGAATGGCATCCTGCGGAGTGTCGTAAAAAAACTCGTCGGGGTCGTCATAATCGCTCCGGGGTGGAATGGACACCAGAAAACGCTTAGGATATCCGGGTATAGCGCGTCGGGACGAGGGCGTGGGTTTACGCTTTCTGGGGGCTTTGCTACGGGCAATGTGAATGATTTCCTGAGAAATTAACATACCGCAGAGTATAAAGCTGTGAGCCGGTCATGAACACCCTCGGAACGGCAGAGCCGTGACGCTCGCCCTGTAAGGGCGCTATGTTCATTTGTGAAGAACTGCACAGATTCTGCAGGTAGCAGTGCACGTATATCCGCCAGCAAATAGTGGTTCACGGACTGTGTTAGTCTTAGGGTAAAGGTTTTCAGCATCCGCACAAATTCCTGTTGGAGTGATTGAAAATGTATCTTAATAAACCAGATTTTAAGTTCAACGATTAATACTTAAAGTAAACCGGGATATTGAGTTTAAGCTGATGTAAGTAAAGGGAGTGACTAATGAAAAAAATAATTCTGCTGGCGTGTACGATCGTACTTGTTGGCTGTGGTGTTCAGGCCGAAAAGCCCGCAAAGACTTTGATAATTGGCATGCCAAACCCGGCTTCTGTTTGGTGCATAAAACGGAATGGCAAAACTGATACGGTCAACACTGAACGTGGTGATATCGGGTACTGTACATTGCCGGGCGGTGAGAGAATCGAACAATGGACGCTGTATCGCCGCGATCACCAGACAATGTGATCCTCACTTGCTGGCGGTATTTTTATCTGAGCTGGCAGTCCATGATTTTTAATGATACCGTATTGGTCGGGAGTACAGGTCCTCGATGTTCAGGTCTTGCTCAGGGTGTAACTCTTCACTTTATCGTTATCCAACTGTACCGTCAGCGTCTTACCATCCGTGGTACTAATGGTGTTAGCTTTACTATAGGACCACATCATCAGTGTGTGATTCTCAGGATAAGGGGTTTCGGAGTTCGGAGGTGGGGTGGACAAATAAAGAAATTATATATGAGCGCCTCCCGTTTGCCAAACTTTGTACTTCATGACGGACAGGACGATTGCGGCTATATATCCGGTCTTTATGCAGCCGTGGAAGCGGCTGCTGACCCTAATTAAATCCGCTGACTCACGCCTCAATTACCTCTGCGAACCCGTGGTTCAATATTTCTTTCAGGCTTGGTGAGTCCCGGTCTGACCTGTTTTGTCATTACATACACTGCCTGTGCAACCTGTTGATATTCGCTTCTACGCTTAAGCCCTGAGGCTGCTTGTTGCAGACGCTTCAGGAGGGAGCGATGCCTCTCAGGTAAGGTCTGCCATGTGCCAGTACCGCCCATATCGTTCTGGCCATTTTGTTGGCCAGTGCCACGGAGACCACATTAATGGGACGCCGCGTCAGCAACGCAGGGACCCAGGGACCGGGTTCATTCGCGTTCTGTATGACGCTGTGGGCACCATTGACCAGCAGTTTTCGCAAATACTTGTTACCCCGTTTGCTGATCCCCAGTAGCTGGAGCTTTCCTCCAGCACCTTTCTGTCGCGGAACCAGACCGATCCACGCGGCAAATTCGCGACCTGATCGAAAGGCTTTTGCGTCGCCCATCGAGGCCACCGCGGCTGTTGCTGTCAGTAGACCCACGCCGGGAATGTCGCTGATGGCCTTTACGCCAGGCTCGTCTTTACTCAGTTCGCGTATCCGACGTTCTCAGTGTCGGTGATGCGTTTGTCTATCCGTTGTATCTCGTTCAGTTGTTCACGCAGGCTGTCGATCAGCACAGCAGGTAAGGCGTGTAAGAATGTCCGGTACAGACCGTAGCAGGCTGGCATACCCTTTTGCCATCACCTCACCGTACTCTGCCAGTAATCCGTGTAGTGCGTTGGTTTGCATCAGCCTGAACTTCATCAGTTGAGAACGTATCCGGTGCAGGGCCAGCATGGCCTGCTGCTCGGTTTTAACGGCCACCGCTTTGCCTGGCTGTTGTACGGCCGCCAGATGGCCTGTGCATCGGCAATATCGTTTTTGTTGCGGATATTGAAGGCCTTGACGAATTCGCCCGGCATCAGTTTGACCTGGTGGCCCAGTCGGGCCAGTTGCCTCGCCCGGTGATGAGCACCACCACATGCTTCCATGCCGATACAGCAGGGAGCCTGGTTGGTAAAGAACTCAAGAAACTTGGCACGCCGGATGGCCTTACTGAATATCTCCCCTGTTTCAGTATCCACGTAGTGGATCTGCATAACGTTCTTCGCAATGTCGACACCAACTGGCATAGGTTTCATCTCTCACTCCCTCCTGATTAATCGGGAAAGCATCAATGCATGCTTTTCAGATTGAGCACTGAGTCTTCGCGGGTCAGTGCTTTGGATCTCGGTATTGACCGAGGGAGGGAGGCGCTCATTTCATTAACTGTTGGTGGGTTGTCGTGCCATACTGGATTTTAGCGAGACTGGCATCGTCGAAATTCACTCCTGATGAAGATGAACATCGCGTAATGATCAGTAAAATAACGAAGGCCCAGATAGGTTTTTGCATTTTCACATTACCTTGAGTTGAATCCGGCTAAATAACTGTGCGGAATAGTAGATAACTTAAAGGGAACTCAGCCCGGATTATGCGATCTGATCAATTGCCAAAAAGAAACAAACCACCAACCGGACTGAGTAATGCCGATCATAGCACCAATCTCCCGCGACGAACGACGCCTGATGCAGAAAGCGATCCATAAAACGCACGACAAAAATTATGCATGCAGGCTCACTGGCATGCTGATGTTACATCGGGGCGACAGTGTCAGCGATGTCGCCAGAACGATCTGCTACGCCTGTTCATCTGTCGGACGATGGATTAACTGGTTTACACTGTCGGGCATTGAAGGTTTCGTCTCTTTACCTGCGGGGCGCGGACGTCAGTGGCCGTATGAACATATCTGAGTGTTGTTACGCAAACGGGTAAAACATTCTCCTGGCTATCAGCGTTCACGCTGGAGTACAGCGCTGCTGGCAATAAAAATCAATGAGATAACCGGGTGTCAGTTACATGCGGGAACCGTCCGTCGCTGGTTGCCCTCTGCGGGTCTGGTATGGCGCAGGGCAGCGCGCACGCTGCGTATCCGTGCCCCGTATAAAGACGAAAAGATGGCGGTAATCCACAACGCGCTGAACGAATGCAATGCAGAGCATCCGGTCTTTTATGAAGATGAAGTGGATATCCATCTTCATCCCAAAATCGGTGCGGACTGGCAACTACGCGGTCAGCAAAAACGCGTGGTCATACCCGCTCAGAACGAAAAAAAGTATCTGGCAGGAGCGCGACACAGCGGAGCGGACAAAGTCAACAACATGGGCAGCAATAGCAAAAGCTCAGTCTTATTTATCAGTCTGTTAACGCATCTGAAAGCGACTTACCGCCGGCTAAAAACGCTCATGTTCATCGTGGATAACGACATAATCCATAAAAGCCGGGAAACGCAGCGCTGGTTGAAACAGAATCCGAAATGCAGGGTAATTTACCAGCCGATTTACTCGCAGTGGGTTAACCATGTTGAGCGACCATGGCAGGCACGACACAATCACATGCAACCATCAGTGTACCCGCTCAGACCTGTTCTGACAGTTACCGGTTATTTATACAGGTGTCTGTCGGATTACATCCGGTTCAGATTCTTTTCTGCACAGACACGTTTTCCATCAGGTAACGTGGTCACTGGCGTTCGCCCGCCGCACATTTTCCCCTGATGAGCCCGCTCATTATTGTCATGCCACAACCCGTTGTCCGGATCCGTTTGCAGGCTCTCCCGCTCCCCATATGACTTCTTGCGGAACGTGACCTGATAAAAATCCTGCAAAATCGTTTTATGGAAGCGCTCGCAGATGCCGTTGGTCTGTGGGGACACCGCCTTCGTTTTCGTATGGGCGATATCGTTGATGGCCAGATAAAGCTGGTAATCATGCTGCTCCACCTTACCACAGTACTCCGTTCCCCTGTCGGTCAGTCTTCTCAGCACCGGCAGCCCCTGAGCCTCACAGAACGGCAGTACGCGATCATTTAGCAGGCCGGCGGCGGTGTTCGGCGTTTTACTCGTATACCGCTTGCAGTGCGCCACTTTCGGGTACGTATCCACGAACGTCTGCGGGCAGATACGGCCCCCCTTTCAGATTGCCAGCACAGAAGGTGTCCTGCGGCCCGGGATAGCCCGGGTGAGCGATCTCGATTTCGCCGCTGGCCTCATCATCATACGCCTTTTTCTCCAGCGCGGCGATTGGGGCACCGGTAAGCACGATACCTTCTCTGGCGAGCTTTTCCTCAGGCGCCTTCAGGCGTTTACGGAAGTTCTCCAGGTCGTGTCGTTGCCAGATGGCGCGCACGCCGCTGCCGGAGGTAAACACGCCCTTTTTACGCAGCTCATCACTGGTCCGGTGCTGCCCGGGGGCCGGGAACTCAACGGCATATTCAACAACCGCGCGTTCAGTGGCTTCGTCGGCGCGGTTCGTCAGGTTGGGAACCCGGCGGTTCTGGTTAACCAGCCCGTCAATGCCGCCTTCAGCAGCCAGTTCCTGATAACGGTAGAAGGTGTCGCGTGACACGCCCGTGCTCTTGCAGGCTGTTGAGACGTTACCGGGTTATTCGGCGAGATTGAGCAGGCCGGCTTTGTGTTTGATGATGGGATTGTGAGTATCAAGCATGGGGGTGACCTCGTGTTTTGTATAAGGATTCGACACCCATATCAGAACCGGCAACCCTCAATCTTTCAGAGTCCGGTGTCAGATCACGTCGCGACTAATACACTAAAAAAGTGCATGGAACTAAAACAGGTATGCTTACATTATGACCGGGATGCATTTAATGCCTTTTGGAACAGGCTCTAATACAGCTTATATTACCTCCACCGTCTCCCTTCACTCCACCCGTGAGATAAATAATGTTCTTTAGGATCAACTCCTGCCTCAGCTACATCAGTATTTATCGCAAGATATAGCTGAGGATCAAAACCGTCAGGCACCCTTGTCGGTTTATACTTCTCTGAGATATCTTTATTCATTAAATTAAGATCAGATAACTTTCCATCGATTACACTTTCTATGGATTTCATTTTTTTTATTTTTTCAAAAACTGGCATTGCACCAGAAAGCGATGGTGACCACAATCTCTTCGCAGAGTCTCGTTTATTAACGACAGGCCATCTGTGGAAATCAGAAAATAAATTATCAATAACTATCTTATTAATGCCAACTCCTGTTGTTATCTCGCTGTATACAAGAGAAAGCTGATCTCTTCGGCTGTAACGCAATATATTTCTGTACCATTCCTCCATCAAAGAAATTACATCTTTATTCATATGATTTCTTATGATTATTCCTGCCCAATATGGCTTTCTATCCAGAGAGTCAGCATCAATAAGTTGATAATGGTTTAGTTGCTCAAAGATTCTTGCAGAGTCATCTAAACCGTTATCAGCCACCTCAAAAAACTCCTGATAAACACTGTCACGATATGAATGAACAGGAATAGAAATGTTATTAACCTTACAAAATCCATCTACCAAGACAAGAGGGTCTATTGTCAACATTACTGTATTGTCGATATAGATAGAGCTTCTGAATTCTGGAAGAAATTTGTGCGCGTTGACTTTGACCATTCTCTGGCTTCTTACAGAATCCAGGGGAAACGCTGGCTTAATTAATCGAATTTCCCAAGTTTCACTTGTAAGAGTTTCATCATCAGTAAAACATATTTTTTTAATTTTTGATTTTTTAACTGGCCCTTCCAGCTCATTAAGCTTTTCATAGCCACCAAATATTCCAGTATAAAGGCAAGTAGATTCGGATATGTTGAGCATTTTTTATCCTTTTTTAGCGTTGTTATTGGATCTTATCATTTTTATGTAATGATGTAATTAGAGGTGTTACCTTTTTAAATCATGTGGATTAATGTTGCCTAAATGTAAGTAGAAGTGTCAAATAGAAACGAGATGTAATCGAGCCATTACTACCACCGGAGAGAGGTTAGAGAATGTTTTTGAAAGGTGGACTAAAAGTGTATTAGTCGCGACGTGATCTGACACCGGACTCTGAAAGATTGAGGGTTGCCGGTTCTGATATGGGTGTCGAATCCTTATACAAAACACGAGGTCACCCCCATGCTTGATACTCACAATCCCATCATCAAACACAAAGCCGGCCTGCTCAATCTCGCCGAATAACCCGGTAACGTCTCAACAGCCTGCAAGAGCACGGGCGTGTCACGCGACACCTTCTACCGTTATCAGGAACTGGCTGCTGAAGGCGGCATTGACGCGCTGGTTAACCAGAACCGCCGGGGTCCCAACCTGAAGAACCGCGCCGACGAAGCCACTGAACGCGCGGTTGTTGAATATGCCGTTGAGTTCCCGGCCCACGGGCAGTACCGGACCAGTGATGAGCTGCGTAAAAAAGGTGTGTTTATCTCCGGCAGCGGCGTGCGCGCCATCTGGCAGCGACACGACCTGGAGAACTTCCGTAACCGCCTGAAGGTGCCTGAGGAAAAGCTCGCCAGAGAAGGTATCGTGCTTACCGGTGCCCCAATCGCCGCGCTGGAGAAAAAGGCGTATGATGATGAGGCCAGCGGCGAAATCGAGACCGCTCACCCGGGCTATCCCGGGTCGCAGGACACCTTCTGTGCTGGCGATCTAAACGGTGTGGGCCGTATCTGCCCGCAGACGTTCGTGGATACGTACCCGAAAGTGGCGCACTGCAAGCGGTATACGAGTAAAACGCCGAACACCGCCGCCGCCGGCCGTTCTGTGAGGCTCAGGGCCTGCCGGTGCTGAGAAGACTGACCGACAGGGGAACGGAGTACTGTGGTAAGGTGGAGCCGCATGATTACCAGCTTTATCTGGCCATCAACGATATCGCCCATACAAAAACGAAGGCGATGTCCCCACAGACCAACGGCATCGGTGAGCGCTTCCATAAAACGATTTTGCAGGATTTTTATCAGGTCACGTTCCGCAAGAAGTCATATGGGGAGCGGGAGAGCCTGCAAACGGATCCGGACAACGGGTTGTGGCATGACAATAATGAGCGGGCTCATCAGGGGAAAATGTGCGGCGGGCTAACGCCAGTGGCCACGTTACCTGATGGAAAACGTGTCCGGGCAGAAAAGGATCTGAACCGGATGTAATCCGACAGACACCTGTATAAATAACCGGTAACTTCATGGGGATATATTCAGTATGTCGGAAGATCTCTAAAAGTGAATGGTTCGGTTTACCGGGATACTTACACTGACATTTAGTTCTTCCAAAAGTCGGTCGTGACGCAGACTTGCTGATCACGTATGCTTTGCGCTTTGGATGTAACATATGGCTAAAGTTGATGTCGTCTGCCCTCAGTGCAATGAAACTCATGCTGTACGATGTAACGGACATTCAGCATCCGGTGCCCAACGTTACATCTGCAAGCATTGTTCAAAGACCTTTCAGCTCAACTTTAGCTACTCCGGTGCCAAACCAGACACACACCAGACCATTGTTAATATGGCCATGAATGGTTACGGATGTCGCGATACCGCACGGGTTCTCGGTATCAGCCTCAATACGGTTCTGCGGCACTTAAAAAAATTTCCCCAAAGCAGGTAGCTGAGAATATCGACCCCGAAACGGAGGTTGTTATCTGCTGTGAAGCCGGTGAACAATGGTCTTACGTGCGGTGTAAAAGCAATCCCCGGTGGTTGTTCTATGCTTATGACCGTATCCGCAAACGTGCTCTGGCCCACGTCTTCGGCCCGAGAAATGCCCCGACCCTGCGACGATTGCTGGCCTTGTTAAGCAAATTTAACCTTGCCTTTTATATGACAGATGCCTGGCCGGTTTATAAAGTTCTGTTAAGTGCAACAGGCCACGTGGTGAGCAAGAAATATACCCAACGGACAGAACGACATAATCTTAATCTTCGCACACATATCAAACGACTGACCCGCAGAACAATTTGCTTTTCGAAGTCAGAGGAAATGCACGATAAGATCATCGGTTGGTATCTTACTCTTCATCATTATCAATAAATCTGCGTCACGACCGACAAACTAGGGAATGAGCATGAAATCACTTTTTTCTTTCGCTTCTTAATCCACTATGTGATAGAAAACGAAGAAGAAGCAGAGGGCGTATATCGTGAGGAACGGGTTAAATATGAGAAAGCAATACTCTTGGGGCAGGTCTACGTCACTAAAAAAAAGAGAAAGAGTAAAAGTATATAATATTAATTGAATTATCACCTTGGTGGTGTGAAGAGCCTGTAATTTAAATTGTGTATCTGCCTGTTTTTGATATCTTCATTTCGATAACGGAGACAGGTAATTATGGACGAAAAAAGACTCAAAGCCCTTGCGGCTGAACTGGCTAAGGGGCTGAAAACCGAAGCCGATCTCAACCAGTTTTCCCGCATGCTGACGAAGCTTACAGTTGAAACTGCGCTCAATGCTGAGCTGACTGACCACATCGGACACGAAAAGAACGCACCCAAAACAGGCTCAAATACCCGCAATGGTTATTCGTCAAAAACGTTGTTGTGCGACGATGGTGAGATTGAAATCAGTACACCACGTGATCGTGAAAGCACCTTCGAACCTCAGCTTATTAAGAAAAATCAGACACGTATTACGCAGATGGACAGTCAGATCCTGTCGTTGTATGCAAAAGGCATGACCACCCGGGAGATTGTCGCCACCTTCAAAGAAATGTACGATGCGGACGTCTCACCCACGCTGATATCGAAAGTCACTGATGCGGTGAAAGAGCAGGTATCTGAGTGGCAAAACCGTCCGCTGGATGCTCTGTATCCCATTGTTTATCTTGACTGTATTGTCGTAAAAGTTCGCCACAGTGGCACTGTAATTAACAAAGCCGTATTCCTTGCTCTGGGTATTAACACCGAAGGCCAGAAAGAATTACTGGGCATGTGGCTCGCAGAAAATGAAGGTGCGAAGTTCTGGCTCAGTGTGCTGACTGAGCTGAAGAATCGAGGTCTCCAGGATATCCTGATTGCCTGCGTGGATGGCCTTAAGGGCTTTCCGGATGCGATAAACAGCGTGTACCCGCAGACGCATATCCAGTTGTGCATTATTCACATGGTACGCAACAGCCTGAAATACGTGTCATGGAAGGACTATAAAGCCGTTACTGGCGGTCTGAAAGCGGTTTATCAGGCTCCGACAGAAGCAGCAGCGCTGATGGCCCTGGATAAGTTCGCTGATGTCTGGGACGACAAATATCCGCAAATCAGCAAAAGCTGGCGTGCACACTGGGAAAATCTCAATACGTTCTTTGGTTATCCACCAGATATACGTAAGGCTATCTACACCACGAATGCCATCGAGTCGCTGAACAGCGTTATCCGGGCAGCGATAAAGAAACGCAAAGTGTTCCCGACAGATGACTCAGTGCGCAAGGTGATATATCTGGCAATCCAGTCGGCCTCGAAAAAATGGAGTATGCCGATCCAGAACTGGCGGCTGGCAATGAGTCGCTTTATTATCGAGTTTGGTGACCGCCTGAGCGATCACCTTTAATACGGTGGCAGATACACAGAATTATTTACAGGGTCGGTGTGAATATGATCATAACTTCTGTTTTTGCATTCTCAATCAACTCAGAAGTTTCTTTCCTGTAATTTAGAATTACTTTTTCTGGGTCATATATGAAAAATATTATCTTTCGAACATTGTTATTTTTCTGATACCGATTAATATCGATTAGGATCTGTTCAGTTAAATCCCCAGATTTAGCATTTTTCTTGGCAGTTACATGTTTTAATTCTAAAGCGGTATTTATCTCTTGAATAAAAAAATCAATTCTGGAGTTTGAACCTAAAGTCTCATTAGAAAAATATTCTCTTTTTGTATCTGGGAAAAAAACCAATAAAAATGAATAAAGTATATCCTGAAAGTCGGCTTCGTCCTTTACAATTAGACCAGGGCGGTTATTATATTTCCTCTCCATTTGAATTAGAAATATGTGAAAGTTAGTGAGTAGCATTGTTAAGCTTTTTTTTCTCATGCCAATTTCTAAATCTTCAGGTTTTTCGTGCTTGTCTTCAAGGGAGTTATACATTACGGAATGATAAGCTCTTAAAATATCCTCCTCATACGAGTATGTATATCTATTTTTTCTGAAATGAAACATTAAAGAAAAAAGTCCAATAAGAATTATTTAACAGAAAATGAATAATATTAAAATGCCTATATCTAATCTTAATTCATAGTAAGGCTCGTATTTGAATCTTTTTACTTCCTGTAAGTGGGGAGTGCTTTCATCGTATTTATAATATTCTAATAACTTATAATAAACATGTAACATTAACGCCCTATTAACATATAACGTTGTATAGGTATCCCCCTTGGGTTCGCTCACACTTTCTCCAGCATTATACTCTTGGACTGGTTCAAAAACCTTCTTGGCTAAATTAATATAATCTTCTCTGGCTAAAACCTTCATAATAGAAGGATTTGTAAAATCATTTGGTAAAAAAACATCTTTGATAAGGATAAGATAACCAAGGGAAAATGAGAGTATTGCTAAAGTTAAGCTGCACAAGCCGAATTTAATAAACCTCCGAGTTTGCAAAATCACTTTAGCAACATCGTAAATCGTGCTATTCATTATCGCCATTACGTAGCTACCTTACCTCGTGAGCCTTATCTTTTTATAAAATATTTATCACATTTCTTTGTTTGCTTTAATGTCCCAACCTGACTGTGTTTCAGCACCTTTACCACCACTTGCAGATTGTTCCCAGTATTGTGTTTTAACTTTTGATGCCTGGAATTGATAAGAGACCCCTATCAAATCACGGCTTGTAGTGCCATTAAAAATGACATTGGTGATAAGAACGTCTTCAAGCGTAATGCGGCAATACTCGATTTGACTCCCTACGGCCTTACATATCGAAAGCTCTACCTTACCAATATGCTTGCCATTAGAGACATAGCGCATGATTGCTGGAGTTGCTTTGTCTATGAGGGCCTGAACTGAGAGATCGCGGTACTGAACTTTTCCTGCACCACCTCCGGCTCCAACTGCCATGTTGCCTGGCTGGTTCGCGCCCCATGTGAAAGATTCAATAGCAATCCAGCCTTTATGGTTACTGTCCTGTGATTCGCTTGTAATGCCATCGATTTTTAAGAAGAGATCTGTACTCATAGCTTGTCCTTATGCTTTCCCTGAGAGGGGGAATCTGATTAAATAAACTTAACGATATGTATAATGATATAAAGGCACAGTCATGGACTACTTGAAACCAGACCGATTCAAGGATTACTTTCTGACTATGGCTCATGCTGAGGCAAACCAACTCCTTAGCAATGCTAATCACCTTTCTCACCTCTACCTTAAATACGGATTCAATCGGTTACAGTTCTAGGATAACGTTAAAGCTTTCGTTAATGCTCAGATCAACGTCATCCGTTCTGACTCAACTGATGCTCAATGCCAGGAGTGCATCCAAAATCTAAAAAAGGAAAATGAGTATCTTACAATTCAGGACAGAATGCTCAGAGCAGGAACAGCTGCGGTTCATGCTTCGGTACAGTTGGTCAAGAATGGAGATTTTTGGGGCTATGTGATCAATGGGGTTGGGGTAGTGCTAAGCGGTATGCAGGTAATAGCCGGTGTATCAGTGATTGGTGCTTCCCTTGCGACAGGGACAATCATAGGTTCAGCCTTTGGGGGAATGTTGGTTCTGCACGGACTTAACGGTTTTCAGGAGTCTGTTGAGAACCTGGTGTATGGCAAAACTGATAGTGTGGGGTTACTCAAACAGGGTTATGTAGCAACTGCTGAGTTTTTAGGGTTCGATCAGAGGGTTGGGCAGTTAGCATATAGCTCAATGGACTTGGCTCTGTCTGTCTATGGCATCGTGCGTCTGGTACAAAAACCTGAGGCATGGCGTCTCTACTATTTTCTTAATACCGACTACGTTCGCGGTATTAAGAAAATGAGCAGAAAAGAGCTATTCATTGAAGTTTATAATGACGCTTCAGCCATTAAGTCAATCTCTGATACTTACAAAGAATGACCATGCTTTTTCATGAATCTGTAAGCTTTAAATGCAGGTTTCAAAGGTACGAATATATATAAAATAACGAAACCTGCTACAAGTGTGATCGAATACGAAACAAGGTTTTCTTGTGTACCACTGCGTATGGTATAAATGAGCCCTATGAGAAGGATTACTATTAATACCATTGCAACTATGAATCTTTTCTTTAACTGTGAAAGAAGCCAAGGATAAGGATAACCGTCTTTCTCGACCCTGTAAATAATTCTGTGTATCTGCCACCGTATTAAAGGTGATCGCTCAGGCGGTCACCAAACTCGATAATAAAGCGACTCATTGCCAGCCGCCAGTTCTGGATCGGCATACTCCATTTTTTCGAGGCCGACTGGATTGCCAGATATATCACCTTGCGCACTGAGTCATCTGTCGGGAACACTTTGCGTTTCTTTATCGCTGCCCGGATAACGCTGTTCAGCGACTCGATGGCATTCGTGGTGTAGATAGCCTTACGTATATCTGGTGGATAACCAAAGAACGTATTGAGATTTTCCCAGTGTGCACGCCAGCTTTTGCTGATTTGCGGATATTTGTCGTCCCAGACATCAGCGAACTTATCCAGGGCCATCAGCGCTGCTGCTTCTGTCGGAGCCTGATAAACCGCTTTCAGACCGCCAGTAACGGCTTTATAGTCCTTCCATGACACGTATTTCAGGCTGTTGCGTACCATGTGAATAATGCACAACTGGATATGCGTCTGCGGGTACACGCTGTTTATCGCATCCGGAAAGCCCTTAAGGCCATCCACGCAGGCAATCAGGATATCCTGGAGACCTCGATTCTTCAGCTCAGTCAGCACGCTGAGCCAGAACTTCGCACCTTCATTTTCTGCGAGCCACATGCCCAGTAATTCTTTCTGGCCTTCGGTGTTAATACCCAGAGCAAGGAATACGGCTTTGTTAATTACAGTGCCACTGTGGCGAACTTTTACGACAATACAGTCAAGATAAACAATGGGATACAGAGCATCCAGCGGACGGTTTTGCCACTCAGATACCTGCTCTTTCACCGCATCAGTGACTTTCGATATCAGCGTGGGTGAGACGTCCGCATCGTACATTTCTTTGAAGGTGGCGACAATCTCCCGGGTGGTCATGCCTTTTGCATACAACGACAGGATCTGACTGTCCATCTGCGTAATACGTGTCTGATTTTTCTTAATAAGCTGAGGTTCGAAGGTGCTTTCACGATCACGTGGTGTACTGATTTCAATCTCACCATCGTCGCACAACAACGTTTTTGACGAATAACCATTGCGGGTATTTGAGCCTGTTTTGGGTGCGTTCTTTTCGTGTCCGATGTGGTCAGTCAGCTCAGCATTGAGCGCAGTTTCAACTGTAAGCTTCGTCAGCATGCGGGAAAACTGGTTGAGATCGGCTTCGGTTTTCAGCCCCTTAGCCAGTTCAGCCGCAAGGGCTTTGAGTCTTTTTTCGTCCATAATTACCTGTCTCCGTTATCGAAATGAAGATATCAAAAACAGGCAGATACACAATTTAAATTACAGGCTCTCTTTCTCAGCATGCTGACGTATCACAGATATCTCCTTGGGTGTAAATCCTTCTTTTACAATAAGTTCTTCGATTTGCATTTTATTCATAATGAGCTTCATTCAATTTACCCGCGATAAGTTGATTATAACTCATTACCTAAGCCTCTTACAAATCTAACAAATTTCTGAAAGGGTTATAGTATTTAATTTTTATTTAGTGCTTCCCTGGTGGTGTTATTTAGTCAAAAAATATATTCTGAAACTTCTTCTGAATTTTATTATATTCAATATTTTCTTCTGTTACGGCGATACTTCCCACCCAAGGTCTGTCTTCATAAATTTGAATTCAGCTACAGTCTGTTTTTCGCCCATAAAAGGTAGAGTAATATCTGTATCTACTTTGCAGAGGTATGTCCCTTTTACCTCTGTATTTTTGCACGAGACCTTCTGAGCTTTGACCTGCTCCCCGTTGATTAATACAGCGCGATGTTAGTAATGTCTTCATAAGTCACATGAGGACATCCCCATGAAGAAGCGATTTTCCGACGAACAGATCATCAGTATTCTCCGCGAGGCCGAAGCCGGGGTTTCGGCCCGGGAACTCTGCCGCAAGCATGCTATTTCAGACGCTACCTTCTACACCGGGCGCAAGAAGTTTGGCGGCATGGAAGTCCCCGAAGTGAAGCGGCTCAAGTCACTTGAAGAGGAGAACGCCCGCCTCAAGAAGCTGCTCGCTGAAGCCATGCTGGATAAGGAGGCGCTTAAGGTGGCTCTGGGCCGAAAGTTCTGACGACAGACCAGAAGCGGGAAGCCGTGGAAGTCATGTGTGAGATAACGGGTCTGTCGCAACGTCGTGCCTGCAGGCTGGCCGGTCTGTCCCTTTCAACCTGCCGTTATTCGGTTCAGCGTCCGGCTGCTGACGCGCAACTATCTCTGCGTATCACAGAGCTGGCACTTGAACGTCGCCGATTTGGTTACCGGCGCATCTGGCAGTTATTGCGTCGGGAGGGCCTTCACGTCAACCACAAGAGGGTTTACCGCATCTATCACCTTAACGGTCTCGGTGTAAAACGCAGGCGACGCCGTAAGGGTCTGGCGACTGAGCGGCTTCCGCTTCTCCGCCCGGATGCGCCGAACCTGACATGGTCGATGGATTTTGTCATGGATGCACTTTCCAGCGGCCGCCGGATTAAGTGCCTGACCTGCGTGGATGATTTCACGAAGGAGTGTCTGACGATCACCGCCGCTTTCGGTATTTCAGGCGTTCAGGTCGCACGTATTCTGGACGGCCTCGCGCTGTTTCGCGGCTATCCGGCAACGATAAGAACCGATCAGGGCCCGGAATTTACCTGCTGTGCGCTCGAACAGTGGGCTTTTGAGCATGGTGTAGAACTGCGACTTATCCAGCCGGGTAAGCCAACACAGAACGGATTTATTGAGAGTTTTAACGGACGCTTTCGGGATGAATGCCTGAATGAGCACTGGTTCAGCGATATTCTTCATGCCCGGAAAATCATTAATGACTGGCGGCAGGATTATAACGAGTCCAGACCTCATTCATCGCTGAATTACCAGACGCCGCTTGAATTTGCAGCATGCTGGCGAAACGGGAAACATGAAGAAAAACCAACCGACATTACTAACTGAAGGTTGTATCTAATACTGGGGGCAGGTCACTTTGCCTTTATAGGCTTCAATGCGCTGCATTAGTTCTGCTAGCCGCTCTAAAGGAAGGGCAGGGCGGTGAATACTTTTTGTAGAAATCACTGCGCCAGCAAGGTCATAGGCAGGATTTTGATCAATCAATGCATTGTGGACAGCATATCTCATGATCGCAGTTATGCGTTGTTGAAGACGTGAAGCTAGTTCGAGGTGACCTGTTGCTTCAGCCCTTTTTAATGGAATCAGTTGTACTAGCTCAGACCTGATCTGACAGTTACCGGTTATTTATACAGGTGTCTGTCAGATTAAATCTGGTTCAGATTTTTTTCTGCCCAGACCCGTTTACCATCAAGTAAAGTTGCCATTGGCGTACGCCCGCAGCACATTTTACCCTGATGAGTTCGCTCATTATTGTAATGCCACAACCAGTTGTCCAGATCTGCCTGCAGGCTTTCCAGGTCTCCATATAACTTCTTGCGGAACGTGGCCTGATAAAAATCCTGCAAAATGGTTTTATGGAAGCGCTCGCAGATACCGTTCGTCTGTGGAGACATCGCCTTCGTTTTCGTATGGTCGATATCGTTGATGGCCAGATAAAGCTGATAATCATGCTGCTCCACTTTACCACAGTACTCCGTACCCCTGTCGGTCAGTATTCTCAGCATCGGCAGTCCCTGAGCCTCGTAGAACGGCAATACGCGATCATTGAGCAGGTCGGCGGCGGTGATCGGCGTTTTACTTGTATACAGCTTGCAGTGTGCCACTTTCGAGTACGTATCCACGAACGTCTGCTGGTAGATACGACCCACACCTTTCAGATTGCCCACGTAGAAGGTGTCCTGCGACCCGAGATAACCCGGATGTGCCGTCTCGATTTCGCCGCTGGCCTCATCATCATGCGCCTTTTTCTCCAGCGCTGCGATTTGGGCATCGGTAAGCACAATGCCTTCTTTAGCGACTTTCTCCTCAAGCGCCTTCAGGCGTTTACGGAAGTTCTCCAGGTCGTGTCGTTGCCAGATGGAGCGCACGCCGCTGCCGGAGATAAACATGCCTTTTTTACGAAGTTCATTGCTAGTCCGATGCTGACCATGAGCCGGGAACTCAACGGCGTACTCAACAACCGCACGTTCCGTGGCCTCATCGGCGCGGTTCTTCAGGTTGGGTACCCTACGACTTTGATTAACCAGCGCATCAATACCGCCTTCTTCAGCCAGTTCCTGATAACGGTAAAACGTGTCTCGCGACACGCCCATGATCTTACAGGCTTTTGATACGTTACCGAGCTCTTCGGCCAGATTGAGTAAACCGGCTTTGTGTTTGATGATGGGATTGTTAGTATGAAGCATGAGAGTTACCTCGCGTTTTGTATAAGGATTCGACACCCATATCAAAACCGGTAACTCTCAACCTTTCAAGGCCCATTGTCAGATCAAGTCGCGACTAATACAAATCAGTAAGTCACGGGTTTTGAGTTCGGTGATATTACGATTGCCAATGATGGGGAATAAATGACTTACAAGACTATTTAACACTGTAGTTCGGTGGCTTTCCGACCAGGTTCTGTTGCTGGCATGCCAGTCTCGTGCAACCTTTTCAAATGTCAGCAGACCTTTGATTTCTACTTTTTCAGCTTTACGTTTTTCGCTTGGATCAACACCGTTTGCAACGAGTTGCATTGCTTCGTCTCTTCTACGCCTGGCTTCTGATAACGTAACCTCAGGATAAACACCTAGTGCGAGAATCTTTTGTTTGCCACCAAAGCGATACTGAAAACGCCAATATTTCGAACCGTGCGGGGTGATCAAAAGATGCATGCCGTTACCGTCAGTCATTTTGACGGGCTTTGCAGCAGCCTTCGCATTTCTTACCTTTAACTCAGTGAGCGACATAGCAAAAATCCTCGGCTGATGGTATCTGCGTTATCGAACCAAACATACCAACAATTGTACCAACATGACACAGTGGATTTTGCGAGCCTTCTAGAGACGCAGGGATACTGCAGAGAGGAACTAACCTATTGAAATAAATAGTGCTAGTAGACTTTGAGATACTTTGGGAGGTTAACATGTGGTGTCCCTGCAGGAATCGTTATTTTAATTAACTTATTGATATTGTTGTTTTAATTTATTAATGTCTATTTTTGTACCCGCCATTGTACCCGTTTGTTCGTCGGTCGGATAAAACATCGAATTTAGAACTACCTTAGCCATCAACCCACGATATGAATAGTGAAAATAGCCCCTTCAGAAGGCCCTTGACGTCCTCAATAAACAGTAGACTCCACATCCCTGTTACGCTCTCGTTAACCCCGTGACGCGCGTTAGCGGCTGTCTTGTTCTGGCAGACGGAATCGTGCGCGTGACGGAAACGGCGCTACGCCCCCCGCGTCTGCGGTATTTGGGATCGGTTTTTATTGCAATTTGAAATTCCCGCAAATCACCCCGCAGGCCGCGCCGGACGGCTTTAACGGATTTGGCAAACTTTGCAAACTTTTGCCAGACTTTGCCATTCAGGAGCAAAACTGGCGCGCCGACAGAATTTATAATTTATTGTTTTAAAATGAAATTTGTGTAATTACGTCAGGGCAAAGTTAAAATTCGTGGCGTGCGGCGCGGCTCTCAGAAAACTGGCGCAGGCCAGATGCGGCGCGGGCTGCGTGGCATTCTGTATGTCGGTGAGTTATGGCAAAGTATTGCACAGCGGGAGTGGCTGAGTTGCTGAAGGGAGCTGTTAAAAAAGCGCCGCAGAAAACGGCGTTGAGCGGTCAGGACTGGCGTTTTTTGTTGAGCCGGTGCCGCATGAGTAAAACACCCATGAGAGCACCCAGTGCCGCAAATGACGGAAAAGAGATTAACAACAAGATAGCATTCTGATCCATCTGATCGTTGCTGACTACTGGTCCATTTATAAACAATGCCATATGCGGGAAAAGGATAAATATCAAAATTAAACCCGTTGCCACCCCGGCAATGCCTGCAAGAAAAATCTTTAATCTTCTCATTTGATTTTCCAAAACCAGATTTCTTTAGAGTCAAACAGTCTGCTCAATACACCCTCCCATTGTAATCCCCAGTGTATCCTGAAATAGCTAATATGGGTGGTCAGTCGCTTGCCGTTCCACTGGTCAATATGATCGCCGGAACGGTTGGCAAAGGTTTAATTTCCCCGCCTCCAAAAATCTTTAAAGAAAATAATACCTCTCTCATTTCTGAGCACCGTCTCAAAATTCGCAACCGTCACTTTGACCATTGGATGCATGCCGTTGAATGGGGCAGTTCGCAGGGCATTAGCAAGCTCCTCGGCCCGAAGGATGTGACCATCCTTTTTTGGGTGGTGCCAGCAAAATGCCGCTTTCAGTCTGGTAACATCACAGCCGCAACGGGCCATTGCCGTGCCCAGCCTTATCGCGCACTGGTCATCAAATGCTTTGAGGCCATTGGGCAGGCAGCAGGGGTTTGCATCGCCTTTGATTTCAGGATGGGCATTCCAGAGGGATTGAAACGATAAAGCCATAACGCAACTCCTGTAACGTTAATTTCAGAGTGGTATTAATAACATGGCGCGGAGTGAAATGAAAAGCCTCCTGATGCGGAGGCCGGACTTTAAAGAGGAAGAATAAAGTAACTCTGACAGCGGTTGATTTAATCCGTTAATTACGCTTGGTTAGACTCATGATTATTCTTCTGAAAGTTATTCAGTGCATCAATAATGCCCAAGTGCTCACTTGCCGGGATATGTTTAATTAAGTCATGTAGTAATCTGCTACTGGCTATAGCGCCGGGAACCTGTGTCATTATAAAGTTGAATGATGCAGCAAATCTCTGCTGGCAATCCATGTCAGTGCAGGAACAATAAAGCGTGTAAATATGCGGGTGTATCCGATCTGTTCTATTGATAAAAGCGCGTTGTCCGCAATTCTGGCAGCACAGGGCAAATTTATTTGTTCTTCCGTGCGTCGTGCCAACATTGCGGCAGGTGGCATTAACTGTTTTAAGAGGGGCTTTAAGGATGTGGCTGAATTCACATTCCCAGACGGCAACATGACCGCATGTACAATTATTGGCACTGTTGCAAATTTCTTGATGCTGTACCTTTTGTATTACAGAAATGCCTTAAATTTCAAAAACCCTGCTCACCAGACGCATCTCGCCCAGAGGATGGCCGTAGTAAAAGTTTTCCGCCTGTCCTTTACGCAATGCCCGCATGACTTCAATCCCCCTGATGGTGGCATATGCCGTTTTCATGGATTTAAATCCCAGCGTGGCACCGATTATCCGTTTCAGTTTGCCGTGATCGCATTCAATGACGTTATTCCGGTATTTAATCTGCCGGTGTTCAACATCAGGCGGACACCGGCCTTCCCGCTTCAGTAACGCCAGGGCGCGACTATAGGTGGGGGTTTTATCGGTGTTGATGAGGCGGGGGATCTGCCAGCCTTTCACGTTGTTCAGAATCTTTCCCAGAAACCGGTATGCCGCTTTGCTGTTACGGCGCGGGGAAAGATAAAAATCGATGGTGCGGCCTTTGCTGTCAACAGCACGGTACAGTATGCCCATCGGCCGTTAACTCTGATATACGTTTCATCAAGATGCCAGGAGCAGAACCCTGAAGGGTTACGCCAGTACCAGCGCAGCCGCTTTTCCATTTCAGGCGCATAACGCTGAACCCAGCGGTAAATCGTGGAGTGATCAACGTTGACACCGCGCTCGGCCAGCATTTCCTGCAGCTCACGATAGCTGATGCCGTATTTACAGTACCAGCGCACTGCCCACAGGATGATGTCACGCTGAAAATGCCGGCCTTTGAATGGATTCATGTGCTGCTCCGTCAGCAAAAGGTGACGATGAGTTTATCACCTCCAGATTTTTGCAACAGTGCCTTTTTATCTTCCGTTACGCTTTCAGTTAGGTTAAGGCCGTGGATCATTGCGTAAATCTTCTGTGCCTCGTAGCGAGGTAGTACCGGTTCTGGCATTGGAAAATCGAAAGACGTGAAGTCAGCGGGGCTTGTCCCTTTATCGGTGCTACGAGCAGTGGAGAGATTTTCTTCGCAATTTTCAAGGTAGAGCGCTTCAGCGGTATCAATGCAAAAAACACCATAAGTTGGTGCCTCACCTGCTTCTGCACGGCTCCACTCCATATCAGTTCGACAATTTGCAATCAGCTTACAGTTTTTGACCTTTCCAAATAGCATATCGAACACCGCTCCGATCTCTTCACGATTCCATAGTTCCCGTAGGTCGTCCATCAGCATATAACGGGCTATAGTGCCCTCCTTAAACCAGGCGTCAAGATGGCGAGGTTCTACCTTGAAAGGTGGTTCTGTGGCATTGATCGCTGCGAGGCCAACAGTCATTGAAGGGTTTTCAAAGGGATAAATCAGGGGCTTTGGTTCGGGTTTCATCTGCTACGTTCGCCTTACACGCAATCGCCTTACTGAAAGGGATTGAGGCAGGCGGTAAGGCGTTGCCGCTTTTCTCTCCGTCGAGATAGCCTCCTGAGCATTTTGCTACTTCAACACGACTGGTGCAAGCCGGATAGCGGGGATGATTTTGTTGCAGTCTCTACGCGAGGGCGGCAAGTCTAATTGGATACGTCTTTTACGATCTGCCCGTTTTCTTTCATACGATATATTGCATCATCTACAGTAAAAAACACATTATCGCTTCGACCTGTTTCTACAGAAAATACTCTGTTTTTTTCTATGCAATTAACAGGCGGCTGCATGTCTTTAAAGCATAATCTGTCATATTTTCCTTCTTCTTTGTAACCATCGCCAAACAACCAAAAAGTGAGATAGAAAGAGCCACCTGAATCAGGTTTTGGAATACCATATTTATTTTTTAACATATTCTTATTTTTTAACCACCAGTTGATTTTTCCTTTATCAGTCGGCGGGAAACTAGTGACCAGAATATCACTGAAACCACTACTTCCGTGGTGAATAGCGATAATCTCTACTGGACGCAGAGACAACCAAAGCCAGTAGCCAGGCAACACGCAACCAGCCAGGAAGAGCAAAGCCATAGTTTTCTTATTTTTTACTCTCACTTTCGGTCTCCAGTAATTTCTATGGTGGCTTCCATGTTGGTCATAAATGGCCTGAAACCAAACTGATTATAACGCTGGAGTACAAACCAGATACGAAAGAAGCGGAACTGGTTGAACTTGAATTTTGAAATATCGTCAACATCAAGGCCAAAGTGATCTTGGACTTTGTAATGCACCACCGCCCGGTAACGGTCATTATCAACCTGTAGCGATTTTATAGTGATGTGTGTTGCCCAAGTGTCGTGGACAGTTATACCCATGCCGTTAAAGTTATCCTGGAATCTGTCGAATTTTGGCAACCTTCCGCGAGATATAGCTTCATTTAGTTTTCCCTTTTCTATTTCGGGATAATATTTATTATTCCAGTCTATATTTTTGCTCAAAGCCTTTTCCAATAGCAGACGGGTACTATTTCCCTCAGAGTTATCCCTGAGAATATGTTCTCTCAGCGCCCTGTCCAGGTGCATACTGCTGAAGGGCGAACCGTTGCCGTTCTGCATATGGGTGATCATCTGTTCGATAAGGTGTTTGTACGGGCCATAAACCGAGAACAAACGCGATAAATTGCGGAATTCATCAAACAGGATAGCCGCGCACTGCTGACGGGTAATTTTCTCACCTTCTCCACGGGAGCCATAAAACATAGACTGTGGCTGAGTAAACGGGGTGATTTTCGTCAGGGTGTAAGGGTTGGCCCTGGTGGAAACATCCACCAGCCGGTACTGTGATTTTAACTGTGCTTTGGTCAGATCGCCGCAGCGCATATCACTCGCGCCGTAGTCGTCCATCCATTTTTGGGTTTTAAATATGATGCACGGGAGCTGTAGTGCGGTCATATTAATACAATCCTTGTGTTATCGTCCGTTGTGGTCTTCACAGTGCATAATACGTGCTGGTGGGCCGGAGTGTAAACGCTGCGCCCTCTCTGCACGTAATTTTTTGCAGATTCCTGGGCTGTGGGGATAACAATTTTAAATCGTTGCCTCTGTCACTCCGCTGACCGTATTTCCGGTGCGTACCAGAGTGCGTACTTCGTGTTTGCGTACCGGGGATTAAGGTAAAGGTTAGCAAATGCCTGTTTTTCTGCTGCGCGATTTTGAGGATGTTTCTGGTGCGAACCCCAGTGCGAACTTTTAATATGCGAACCGGGTTCAGGATGTGAGCTGGTGAACACGGTGAAATACCGCATTTAAGCAAATTCAATCGATTAGTGTTTAATGCAGGGGGCGGGTTGAAACGTTTTGATGAGAAATGATGAGGGCTGAACAATGCGCGAAATAACTGGCAGGGGGGCAGACTGAGTATGGGTGTGGGCTGGTGATTCCGACGATTAGACGGAATTAATCAAAATCAGTAAGTTATGAACGTTTACAGGGTGAGGGCTGAATAATGCGCGATATACGGGCAGTACTGAAACGCTGGGGAGAATGGGCGGCGCATGAAGAAAACCGTTCTGCATGGCCTGCGGTCTGCACCACCTTCCGGGGAGTGCTGGCGGGTAAATCATCTTTGCGTCCATCCTGTACCGACGAGGACGGCCTGATAATCGACGCCTGCGTATCGAGGCTGCACGTTGCTGGCCGTGATGCAGAACGCGAGGTGCTCTTTGCTTATTACGTCCTGCGCCTGTCTCTGCGCGATGTGGCTGATTTATTTGAAACCAACCGTATGGCAGGTGCGTAATCTGCTGTCCGGGGCTGAGAACTTCGTTAACGGCGGTCTGGTAGCGCTGGGCGTCAGGCTGGATATGGATCTGGTACTGAAAGCTACCGTGCAGATGAAAACGCCTGCATTTCTGCTGTGCGGTTTTGAGGACATTTCTGGTCGTGCGCTGAGGCGGGTTGATGGTACAAATTTGTACGTTGATGAAAATCAGTGGGTTTATTCAACTTCCCCCAATGGGGGAAATTAATTGTCATCCCTAAACCACCTCCTAGGGAGGTGGTGATTGATCCTGTAAGGCTATAGCCTGAAGAATGCCCATGCCGGAATATCTCTGCTTACTCACCACAAGTAAAAGGAGACAGACCGACATGGGGCTTTACAGGAGTTCATCACATGTATATTGGCGTTGCAAATACCACATAGTCTGAACGCCAAAGTATCGATTCAGGATCCTGAAAGATAAGCTGGGCAAGGAACTTTACAGGACAATCTATATTCTCTGCGGAATAAAAGATTGTGAGGTACTGGAGTTAAATGTTCAGCCAGATCATGTACATCTGGTAGTGATTGTCCCGCCCAAAATCTCTATATCGACCTTGATGGGTCACCTGAAAGGGCGTAGCGCCATCAGACTCTACAATCGTTTCCCTCACATAAGAAAGAAGTTATGGGGAAACCATTTTTGGTCACGTGGATACTTTGTCGATACGGTAGGGGTAAACGAAGAGATCATCAGACGATATGTTGGGCATCAGGAGAAAAGGGAACAAACGCATGAACAGCAGATGGAATTGCTAGAGTAGAAACAGGAAGGTAACAATAGCCCCCCTTACAGGGGGCATTCTCGAAAGCCACCTTCTAAGAAGGGGGTCTTTTACTTTAATCAGGTGGTTAGCCAGTTTGCGAATCTGTGCAGACTTGCATAGTTTTCATTCCGGCCACCAGCCAGAATGGAAATTCCCCCTATATTATTGAATATAAAGAAAAGAACGTAATTCGTTCTTTTGATGCCGGGTAGGGGGTGAAACAGATTATCAAAAACCTGTTTCAATACCTATTTCACTTAATATTATGATTTATTTATAAATATTAGTCACTGAAACAGTGAAACATATGAAACAGGTAAAATAAAGCTCACGTATGCGCGCGTAGAATTTCATTTCCTTTTTGCTATTGAAACCACATTATGCCCCTGCCCGGTATCGTGAGCGAAGTCATACGGCGTAACGTGTGCAGACCTGTTGGCGTCCAGATAATCAGCCCACCATTGCATCATTAAGCGCCTTTCCTCCAGGTATTCAGCGGTATGTACATATGGCGCTCTCACATCATTTCTTTCCTGGTGGCTCATCTGCATTTCTACAGCCTCGCGTGACCACAGTCCCGATTCTGCCATAGCGCCGCACGCCATCGTTCGGAATCCATGCCCGCAGGCTTCTGTTTTAGTGTCATACCCCATAGTTCTCAGCGCCTTATTGACTGTATTTTCACTCATAACCTGTTGCGGGTTGTGGTCGCCGGGAAACAGTCTGCTGTTATCCCCGCTGAACTCTTTTAGCTCTTCCAGTAATGCCAGCGCCTGCTTACTTAAAGGGACAACATGCGGGGTTCCCATTTTCATCCCGCGCCAGGAATAGCGCACACCTTCGATTTCTGGCCGTTTAGCGGGCACATTCCAGACAGCCCGATCAAAGTCGAATTCATCCCACCAGGCAAAACGCAGTTCACTGGAACGAAGAAACGTGAGCAGGGTTAACTCCACCGCCAGGCGGGTTACAGGCCTGCCGCTGTAATTGCTTATCCGGGAAAGAAGTTCGCCAAAACGGGCATGGGGAAGGGTGGGGCGGTGTTTTGTTTTTGCTGATTCCACAGCACCGGCCATATCCAGCGCAGGGTTACTATCAATAAGGCCGTTCTGCACGGCATAGCGCATAACAGAAGTAATGCGTTGTCTCAGACGCTTTGCAACATCATGCTTATTCGCAGAATCAGCACTGTTGACGGCGGCTAAAAGCTGGCGCGTTTTAAGCTGTCGTATGTCAGCACCGCCAATATGTGGGAAAACATAATGCTCCAGCGATCTTAATACGGCTC
Source organism: Erwinia tracheiphila (assembly GCF_021365465.1). NCBI lineage: Bacteria > Pseudomonadati > Pseudomonadota > Gammaproteobacteria > Enterobacterales > Erwiniaceae > Erwinia > Erwinia tracheiphila. The sequence continues at coordinate 3,406,168 of NZ_CP089932.1, read as the reverse complement.
GTGCATGTGTCGGGTTCCACCTTTTCAGGCACCCGCCATACCACTGGCGGGTGATGGTTTCAAAAGTATATGCCCCCTCTGCTTCAGCCTATGCCCCCTTCTGTTCTGCTTTGGGATCAAACCCCTTCGCCAGTAGTCGTTTGGCGTCATCGCGTTTAGCTCTGGCATCAGCCAGGGAAACAGCAGGCCAGACACCAAAGGCCAATCTGTCTTCCTTTTTGTCAGAGGGGCGACGGTACTTCATGCGCCAGTATTTGGACCCTCGCGGGGTAACTTCCAGATACAGCCCCATGCCATCAGCGAGTTTATAGGCTTTGTCTTTGGGCTTTGCAGTTTCTACCTGTCGTGCTGTAAGTTTCATATCAGGGGGCATTTTTAATATCGAACCGAAGTGCCCCTGATTATGCCCCTTCGTGTATGCGGATTGCAATGGACGTCAAAACATTTACAGAGACTGCGAAGCCGCTATATCAAAGGGATTTAAAGAATTTTGTGGACTTTGCTGGAGGTGGAAATACCCGCGGATGGTGTCCCCTGCAGGAATCGAACCTGCAACTAGCCCTTAGGAGGGGCTCGTTATATCCATTTAACTAAGGAGACATTGCGCGGCTACGTTTCAAATCGTTCGATTGTGTCTCTATCCTATCGTAATTTCTCATTTTTTTTCAAGTGTTACGTTCCTTTTTGATTTCTCTTTGTTTCTGTGTGTCCCCGCTTGCCATCGTTTCGTTCACTTGCCAAAGCGTACATATTGAGCACAGAATGCAAAACACCGATGTGTACAGGATATATAACGTGGCTCTCAGCGATACCAAGCTTCGCAGCATCAGCGGCAAACCATACAGTGGCCCGTCAGAAGTAACCGATGGGGACGGCCTTAGTGTTCGCATAACTCCAGCAGGGACAATCACTTTTCAGTATCGTTTCCGCTGGAAAGCCGCACCTACGAGGATAACCGTATCCTTCAACAACATTAAAAGACGCGCGGATCGCCGCTGGTGAGATGCGGGCATTGTACATGAAGGGGGTTAACCCAAAAACCTATTTCGCCAGCAGTACCGGAGAGCTGACACTTAGAGAATGTCTGGATGAATGGTGGGGAAAGTACGTTAGTAGATTGAAAGAAAACACTCGTATTCTTTACAAGTCAGTTGTGTACAACGCCATGTACACAGAGTTTCGTGATGTACTGGTCGCCAGTGTTCCTGTTTCGCTTTGGGTGCAGTTCTTCGATAAACAGGAAAGTAATAATAAGAAAAAGGCGAGGGTACTTTTGCTGCAACTGCACTCTGTCATGAACTGGTGTATCAGCAGACAGTTAATCCCATCGTGTGAGGTGCTGAAACTTAGCGTCAAAAATATTGGTAAAAAGCCTGATATGGGTGACCGTGTTCTTACTTAGACAGAACTGGCGAAAATCTGGCTTGCCCTGGAGAACAACAAAGTATTTTCATCCAATAAATTATTGCATAAGATGCTTTTGCTGTGGGTTTTAAGGTTGTCAGAATTACGTCTGGCCACTCCTGAAGAATTCAATATGGAAGACATGATTTGGACAACGCCATCTACCTATTCGAAAATGGGAAATGTCATTCGCAGGCCAATATTTAAACAGACTGAACCGTTTGTTGAACGGCTGTTGGCTATGAAAAATCCGGTTATGTTTCCTGGGCAGGAACTGGATAAGGCAATTAACCGATCATCTTCTAATCTCTACATGAGAAACTTAAGAAAGAAAATTGATATACCTGAATGGCGTACCCATGACTTCAGGCGCTCACTGGTAACGAATTTATCTGGAAAGGGTATTATGCCCCATGTCACCGAAAAGATGCTGGGGCATGAGCCTGGAGGAGTAATGACCGTCTATAACAAGCATGACTGGCTGGAAGACCAGCGCAAAGTTTATGAGCTGTACGCTGATAAAGTCTTTTGGCACGTTGAACTAGATCGGTTAACACCACCATCATCAATCCATTTTAGTACTGCCTGGCGGCTGTATCGGGCCGGGTGTGTTAAAACCGGGAGACTGTAATTAAAATTGTGTAATTTCCTGTTTTTGATATGTTCACTCCAACAACGAGGACAGGCAAATTATGGACGAAAAGAAACTTAAAGCCCTTGCGACTGAACGGGCTAAAGGTCTTAAAACCGAAGCTGACCTTAACCAGTTTTCCCGAATGCTGACGAAGCTCACCGTCGAAACGGCGCTCAATGCTGAACTGACCGACCACCTCGGGCATGAGAAAAACGCGCCCAAAAAAGGCTCTGACACCCGCAATGGCTACGCATCAAAAACGCTGCTTTGCGATGATGGCGAGATTGAGCTGAACACGCCGCGTGACCGCGAAAACACCTTCGAACCTCAGCTGATTAAGAAGAGCCAGACGCGTATCACGCAGATGGACAGCCAGATTTTATCCCTGTACGCCAAAGGAATGGCCATGCGTGAAATTGTTGCCACGTTCAAAGAGATGTATGACGCCGATGTCTCACCCACCCTGATATCTAAAGTCACCGATGCCGTAAAAGAACAGGTCGCTGAGTGGCAAAACCGGCAGCTGGATGCACTTTATCCCATTGTTTATATGGACTGTATTGTCGTAAAAGTTCGTCAGAATGGCAGCGTGATAAACAAAGCTGTTTTCCTTGCGCCGGGCATTAATACCGAAGGTCAGAAAGAACTGCCGGGGATGTGGCTGGCTGAACATCCTGACAGAGCTGAAAAATCGCGGCCTTCAGGATATCCTGATTGCCTGCGTGGACGGACTGAAGGGCTTCCCGGATGCGATAAACAGCATTTTTTGTTTTTCTCTTCTTCTGTTATTTTGAGCCTGTACATAGATTTGTGTAATTGCCTGATTTTGATATGTTCAATCCAGCATCAAAAGCAGGTTAATTTATGGACGAAAAACAGTCGCAGTCCCTGGCTAACGAACTGGACAAAAATCTCAAAACCCCTGACGATCTCAGTCAGTTTGATCGACTGCTGAAAAAAATCAGTGTCGGGGCGGCGCTCAACGCCGAAATGACCCGTCACCCCGGCGACGATAAAAATCAGCCAGAACCGGCGACCAACGCCCGCAACGGCCACACCCAAAAGACGGTTATCACCGGCGATGTCCCGCCGGAGCTGTGTACACCGCGCGATCGTGATGGCTCCTTTGAACCACAACGGGTGAAGAAAAACCAGACCCGGAGCACCGGGGTGGATAACCCGATCTTATCGTTGTACGCCAAAGGGATAACCACCCGCGAGATAGCGACCGCATTCAAAGAGCTGTATGACGCCGATGCCTCGCCAGCGCGGGTCTCAAAGGTAGCTGATGCCGTCATGGAGCAGGTCACCGGATGGCAAAACCGGCCACTGGATGCCGTTTGTCCCATCGTTTACCCTGACTGTATCGTCCTGAAGGTCCGGCAGGACAGTCGCGTCATCAATAAATCCGTGTTCCTTGCCCCGGGTATCAACATCGAAGGCCAGAAAGAACTGCCGGGTATGTGGCTGGCCGAAAACGAGGGCGCGAAGTTCTGGCTCCATGTGCTGACCGAACTAAAAAACCGCGGCCTGAACGATATCCTCATCGCCTGTGTTGATGGTCTGAAGGGCTTCCCGGTCGTTATCAACGCGGTGTATCCGCAGGCCCGCGTCCAGCTGTGCGTCGTGCATATGGTGCGCAACAGTCTGCGGTTCGTCTCCTGCAAGGACTACAAAGTCGTCACCCGTGACCTGAAAGCCATCTGTCAGGCCCCGACGGAAGAGGCAGCGCTACAGGCCCTGGATGTGTTCTCCGGGACATGGGACAGTCGCTATCCCCAAATAAGCCGGCGCTGGCAGGCAAACCGGGCCAGCCTGTTGACGTTCTTCGCTTACCCGGCAGACATCCGCAAGACGCTCGACACGACCAGCGCCATCGAGCCGCTGAACAGCGTGATCCGGGATGCCATCAAGAAACGGAAGGTGTTCCCGACTGACGACGCAGTGAAAAAGGAGGTGTGGCTGGCAATCCAGGCCGCATCACAGAAATGGAGGATGCCACTGAGAGACTGGCGCATGGCAATGAGCCGTTTTATTATCGGGTTCGGTGACCGCCCGGACGGCCACTACTGAGAAAAGGCATTTACACAGAATCATGTACAGGGTCTAATTTCTGGATATAAGTATTCACACTGTTCACCAAACATAATAAGCAAATGATTTATAAGTAAAAATACAGGTGAATACTTATAATTTTAGTATTCACCAAGTATTAATACTATTCACCTTAAAAGGGTTTTGATTTTTACCCCTCGCCCGCTAAATTGGTGCGAATTGATGTATTTATTTACATCAACAAGGAGATAAACCCATGCACTCTGTTGAGTTGATGAAGCGCCGAATCCAGATAGCTCTGATAACGCTTTTGCTTCAATCCGCATTCTGGAAGTAGACCCGGCAATCTTAGGACGCACACACCAGTACAAATACAGCCGGGCCTACATTGTGGATGGTGTGTGCGTCATGCGGTACGACAACGAGCGCGGCAAAGGCGATCACAAGTACATTGGCGAACAGGAATACCCGGTGATATTCACCGCCATTGAAAACCTGATCGCCAGTTTTCAGGCAGATATTAACCTGTTGAGGAGGTAACACCATGCGAGTACTGACCGTCAGAGTAATGACCACTGATGATGCTTTCCGGGCGGCAATGTCGGACGCCTCCCGCGCAATGAAAGGGGGTTTTATCGGTTCAGAGCTGGTATTCCCCGCGGTAGAACAACTGGCAAAAACCATGCTTGCCCCTAACCGCTGGCAGATCATCAAAGCAATGGAAGGAAAGCAGGCCGTGTCTATCCGCGAGTTATCGCGCATTGTTAATCGTGATTTTCGCGGCGTATACAACGATGTTCAGTCACTACTGAACGGGGGCGTTCTGGACAAAGACGGCGAGAAGATCGCTTTACCCTATGACCGGATACACATTGAGTTTAATTCAGACGATGCAGCGGCGTAGCTGTGCCAGCTAATGCCACCAGCCGGGATAAACTATCTTTCTGGCTGGTGGCTGGTGGCTGGTGGCTGCGGCGATAAATATGCAAACCTGCACAGATTCACAAAATGGGTAAGTAATTGATTTATTTGAGTCCCTTTGTTGGAGGGAGTCGGATAACTAACTGATTAAAATTAATTTCCTATAGTGCAGGAATTCATCCTTCAGTTTTGAAGGATGGTCAAACTCTCGACCATCAACCCGCCGCCAGCGCACAACCAGAAATATCCTCAAAGCCGGACAGCAGAAATGCAGGCGTTCTCATCTGCCCGGTGGCTTTCAGTACCAGATCCATATCCAGCCTGACGCCAGGCACCACCAGACCACCGTTAACGAAGTTCTCAGTCCCGGACAGCAGATTACGCACCTGCATACGGTTGGTTTCAAATAAATCAGCCACATCGCGCTGAGACAGGCGCAGGACGTAGTAAGCAAAGAGCACCTCGCGTTCTGCATCGCGTCCGGCGATGTGCCGCCCCGATACGCAGGCGTCGATTATCAGGCCGTCATCGTCGGTACAGGACGGACGTAAAGATGATTTGCCAGCCAGTACTCCCCGGAAGGTGGCGCAGACCGTGGGCCATGCAGAGCGGTTTTCTTCATGCGCCGCCCATTCTCCCCAACGTTTCAGCACTGCCCGTATATCGCGCATTATTCAGCCCTCATCATTTCTCATCAAAAACGTTTCAACCTGCATGGTTAAATCCATTATAATAAATTGATTTTAATCAAATTTTAAATTTGACTGGAGCCACCAGCAATCCGATTACTTCCATGACCGGTAACGCTATCAGCAATTCATCCCGGCAGGTTTCGCAGCGTACAGACGTGCGGATCGACAATATTGAGATCCAGACGCAGCCACCGACGCGAAAGGCATAGCACAGGAAATCCCCGGAAGCCTGAAAGATGCCACATGGTATTTTGATGATGGCCTGAGAGCGTAGAGCGTCCAACTATCCCCCCTGCCCGGAATCTGCAAAAAATTACGGGCAGGGGCTGTACAACGTTTACACTCTGACCTTTCACCGTGTATTATTCCCTGTGAAGACCTCCACGGACGATTACACAAGGAATGTTTCACAATGACCGCACTACAGTTCCCCAGTACGATATTTAAAACCCGGAAGTGGATGGACGACTACAGCGCCAGCGATATGCGCGGCGGGGATTTAACCGAAGCACAGTTAAAATCACAGTACCGGCTGGTGGATGTTTCCACCAGGGCCAACCCTTACACCCTGACGAAAATCACCCCGTTTACTCAGCCACAGTCTATGTTTTATGGCTCCCGTGGAGAAGGTGAGAAAATTACCCGTCAGCAGTGCGCGGCTATCCTGTTTGATGAATTCCGCAATTTATCGCGTTTGTTCTCGGTTTATGGCCCGTACAAACACCTTATCGAACAGATGATCACCCATATGCAGAACGGCAACGGTTCGCCCTTTCGTGATATAGCGTTGGATAGGGCGTTGAGAGAACATATTCTCAGGGATAATACAAAAAATAGTACTCGCTTGAGACTGGGGAAACTTTAAATGACAAAATTGACTGGGAAGAAAAATGTTACCCATTAAAAGAAATGCACTGGCTAAAAGAAACAATTCTTGAAGGTAAACTCCCTAAATTTGACCGTTTCCAGGATAATTTCAACGGCATGGGGATCACCGTCCATGATACCTGGGCAACGCATATTACGATTAAATCACTCCAGATTGATAATGATCGTTACCGGGCTGTGGTGCATTACAAAGTCCAGGATCACTTTGGCCTTGATGTTGATGATATTTCAAAGTTTAAGTTTAACCAGTTCCGATTTTTCCGTATCTGGTTTGTACTTCAGCGTTATAATCAGTTTGGTTTCAGGCCATTTATGACCAATATGGAAGCCACCATAGAAATCACCGGAGCCCGCAAATGAGAGTAAAAAATAAGAAAACTATGGCTTTGCTCTTCCTTGCTGGTTGCGTGTTGCCTGGCTACTGGCTTTGGTTGTCGCTGCGTCCTGTAGAGATTATTGCCGTTCATCATAGAGGGAATAATTTTAGTGCTATTTTGGTTGAAAATCCTCCAATTACAGATAAGGGTAAAATAAATTGGTGGATGGAAAACAAAGCTATTTTTAAAGAAAAGTATAACGTTCCTGACCCGGCGGAGGATGGTTCTTTTTCGGTTACCGTCTGGTTGTTTGGGGATGGTTATAAAGAGGAGGGGAAATATGACAGATTCTGTTTCAATGATATGAAAACCAAAAAAAACTGTATTGAAAAAGATGCTGTATTCACTGTGACTAATAGTAAAAATATAGGTACTGTTTTTACTATATATGATGGTGATAATTATCGCTTAGGCCAGAATGGTGACATTATAAAAGTCGCCTCCGATTAGTCGGTGCGTGTCAAGGTAGTTCTGCCGCCCTCGCGTAGTGACAGCAATAAAATCATCCACCCTATCCGGCTTGCACCAGCCGTGTGGAAGTAGCAAAATGCTCAGAAGGTTATCCCGATGGGGAGAAAAGCGGCAACGCCTTACCGCCTGCCTCAACTCCTTTCATTAAGGTGATCGCGTGGGTGGCGAACGTAGCAGATGAGTGATTTTATCGCGCTATTTGATTATGTATTAGTCGCGACGTGATCTGACACCGGACTCTGAAAGATTGAGGGTTGCCGGTTCTGATATGGGTGTCGAATCCTTATACAAAACGCGAGGTCACCCTCATGCTCCATACTCACAATCCCATCATCAAACACAAAGCCGGCCTGCTCAATCTCGCCGAATAACCCGGTAACGTATCAACAGCCTGCAAGAGCACGGGCGTGTCACGCGACACCTTCTACCGTTATCAGGAGCTGACGAAGAAGGCGGCATTGACGCGCTGGTTAACCAGAACCGCCGGGTTCCCAACCTGACGAACCGCGCCGACGAAGCCACTGAACGCGCGGTTGTTGAATATGCCGTTGAGTTCCCGGCCCCCGGGCAGCACCGGACCAGTGATGAGCTGCGTAAAAAAGCGTGTTTACCTCCGGCAGCGGCGTGCGCGCCATCTGGCAACGACACGACCTGGAGAACTTCCGTAAACGCCTGAAGGCGCCTGAGGAAAAGCTCGCCAGAGAAGGTATCGTGCTTACCGGTGCCCCAATCGCCGCGCTGGAGAAAAAGGCGCATGATGATGAGGCCAGTGGCGAAATCGAGACCGCTCACCCGGGCTATCCCGGGTCGCAGGACACCTTCTGTGCTGGCAATCTGAAAGGGGGGCCGTATCTGCCCGCAGACGTTCGTGGATACGTACCCGAAAGTGGCACACTGCAAGCGGTATACGAGTAAAACGCCGAACACTGCCGCCGACTGCCGTTCTGTGAGGCTCAGGGGCTGCCGGTGCTGAGAAGACTGACCGACAGGGGAACGGAGTACTGTGGTAAGGTGGAGCAGCATGATTACCAGCTTTATCTGGCCATCAACGATATCGACCATACGAAAACGAAGGCGATGTCCCCACAGACCAACGGCATCGGTGAGCGCTTCCATAAAACGATTTTGCAGGATTTTTATCAGGCCACGTTCCGCAAGAAGTCATATGGGGAGCTGGAGAGCCTGCAAACGGATCCGGACAACGGGTTGTGGCATGACAATAATGAGCGGGCTCATCAGGGGAAAATGTGCGGCGGGCGAACGCCAGCGGCCACGTTACCTGATGGAAAACGGGTCCGGGCAGAAAAGAATCTGAACCGGATGTAATCCGACAGGCACCTGTATAAATAACCGGTAACTGTCAGAATAGGTCTGAGCGGGTACAGATAAAGTCATTGGCAGGATCTGATTTTTGATAAGGAACCCGGTCTATCCGGTCGTCTGATATGCTAAAACTATTCGCCAGATATTCCTTTATAGGGGTCTTTAACACGCTAATACACTGGCTGGTCTTCTCGTTGCTTTATTCACAAGAAGTCAGCCAGTCCCTGGCAAACCTTGTGGCTTTCTGTATCGCCGTTACATTCTCATTTTTTGCTAATGCACGCTGGACATTCAACACTGAAGCGACGACCATTCGCTATGGCCTTTATGTATTTTTTATGGGTTCTATGGCGGCTGGTATCGGAAAATTAGCCGACCATGCACATATTAACCCGGTAATCATGCTCATAGCGTTCTCAGTTCTCAGCCTGGCATTCGGCTTTATCTACTCAAATTTCATTGTTTTCAGGGAGAAAAAGTGAAAATTTCTCTGGTTGTTCCGGTCTTCAATGAAGAAGACGCAATACCCATTTTCTACCGTAGCGCAAAAGAAAAGCTTTCCACTTACAATATTGAAATCATCATTTATCAATGATGGCAGTACCGATGCTACTGAGCAGATTATCAACTCGCTTGCAGAAACTGATACTTCTGTTAAGGCAATCAACTTCATTCGTAACTTTGGCAAAGAGCCGGCCCTGTTAGCAGGTCTGGAGAATGCAACTGGCGATGTGGTTATCCCGATTGATGTTGACCTTCAGGATCCAATTGAAATCATTCCATCACTAATAAGTAAGTGGCAGGAGGGTTGGTCGGTTGTGCTGGCCAAGAGATGTGACAGAAACAGTGACAGCCACTTTAAACGGAAAACCGCCGCGTGGTTTTACAGCCTTCATAATAAAATCAGATCTCCCCAAATTGAAGAAAATGTCGGTGACTTTCGCTTTCTCTCCCAGGAAACTGTAGTGGCACACTAAACCTGTCCACCTGAACAGAGGTGATATCATCGTCTCATAGTTAAAAACAGGTGACATTATGACCGGACGTAACAGACGCAATTTTAGCCCCGGATTTCGCCTCGAAGCTGCCCGGCTTGTTCTTGATCAGAACGACACCGTCACCGCTGCTGCCACGGCAATGAATGTCGGTAAATCCACGATGGATAAGTGGGTTCGGCAGTTGAAAGAAGAGCGAGCGGGAAAATCCCCTACAGCTTCACCCATGACACCTGAGCAAATTGAAATACGCGAACTTAAGAAACGACTTCAACACGTTGAAATGAAAAGAGATATATTAAAAAAGGCTACCGCGCTCCTGATGTCAGACTCCCTGAACAGTTCTCATTAATTGAGAAACTCAGAGCGCGGTTTCCTGTTGCCGTTGTGTGCAATGTGTTTGGGGTTCATCGCAGCAGTTATAAATACTGGCGGCAGCCAGAGAAACCTGACTCTGCACGGGTGACGCGGGGAATGATTCTGGATAAAGTCAACTGGCAGTAATTCTACTCAGCTGACGGAAATATTACCGTCAGTCTTCCTGATAATACATCCGTAAACGGCCCCGGCTGGCCTGCCATGCAGCAAACAATCAGCAATGGCATCAAAGGAAGAGCGGCCAGTGGCGCGAACAGTGATATCACTTCACTCACCGGGCTGACAACAGCACTGAGTATTGAGCAGGGCGGTACGGGAAAAACCAGCACGGCAGATGCTATTACCGCGCAGGGTGGACTGCCAGTGTCGGGTGGAACCATGAAGGGGCGCTGGACTGGATTTCAGCGGCGATCCTGCAAACCAGCCTCGGCAACAGTGGCTTCACCGCTATTGATACAAACGGCTCTCAGTCCGGCGTTACCGTACATACCTCTATCGGGACGTTTACAATAAAATTTGGCAGCATGGTTGTAATTGCTAATGCGGCTGGCGAGGGGACGATATCATACTCTTCAGCTTTTACGACGCGGGCCGATACGGTAATGATAATGAACGGTGATAATGGCCACAACACATCGGACGGCACTATTTACGGCATTAATTTTAACCAGTCACGCACCGCAGGCTTTGACTATCACGCAGTCAACCGCGCTAACGCAATGATGCGTATAAATTTCATCGCAACAGGCAGATAATATGAGCTATTTGTACAGTATGAAGACGAAGGGATTTTATCCTGCAGGCGAAGAAGAACAGCAACCTTATATTGAAGCCGCGACGCTGCCGGATGATCGGCAGGCCATAAGCGATGAGGATTACGCAGCCTTCTTTAATCCGCCTGATGGCTGCTATGGGGTGTTTGATGAAGCCGGGCCGTACCTTGAAAAAGTCCCTGAGCCGGACCACGCCGCAGAAAATTTACAGACGGCTCAGGATGAGTACGATTCTGTGCCTGAGCACATCACAGCACTGCAACAGCGTATGGATGATGACGATTACAACGACGCGAACACAGAGGAATCGGTGAAGGCGCAGAAGGCGACGTGGACAATCTACAGGAAAGCGCTCAGGGCTTATATTGCTGCGGCTGACGGCACTAAGTCTCTTCCCACCGCTCCCCGGCAGAGTCTTAAGGCAGGCACAAAAGACCCGTGCCGGTATGGCCGGGTTTGATTACTGTCCATAAATTTAAAATTATGATGGGTAAATATCATTCATAATTTAATATCCTGCCATACCCCAATCTCTGCTGAACGAATTAAAAGGTCTATCGTAATTGGGGCGTGAGGAGCGCTCAGGTCATCGGGGAAATATCTCTGAAAATTAATGTCTTTAGGATTTAAATTGAATGTCTCAGCATATTTAACCAATAAATCATAGGCGTCCTCAGGAAGCATCCTGAAGTCATCATTCAAATCGGTTTCTCTCTTCAATACAGGGCGCTTACTACTGAAAAGCCCAGGTCCGTTATAGGTTTCAATTAAATCGAATACGGACTTTTCGATATTTTTATCTACCATATACGGTCTTCCTTCTTGACTATATTGTTGTATTTGTTAACAGCTTTCCATATGATGAGACCAATATCAGAACCAACAATCACCCATCCTACTACTGGTATTGTTCTTCCAATTGCAGCGGCAAGATTATTTGTCGTCCGAATCTTCACCTTGAACGGATTTGGGCCGCCAACCAGGGTTGGGACGGGGCGGGAAAGCGTAAAGTTTTTAATATATTTCCGGCACCACAGGGAGGCGCGTGACGTGCCATACTTTGCGCCACCTAATTTGCCAGGAACGTAGATATTGTTATCACCAGCGAGTAGCATTGCTGCGGCAGCAAGATTCACTGTGGATGTTACCAGCCCGACAAAATGTTTAGAGACAACATCTACGGACACCCAGAAAAAAAGCTCACCTGGAGACAGGTTGGTGAATCCGCGATAATCCGCCATAGAAGTATCCATCAATTTTCGCAACAGTATCCATCAGTAATCTCCTTGTACCAGCGCTATTGAAATCCCTTCATCGGATTACCTAATCATAACCTGGCCTTAACATTAGTAAATTATGGTGATTTAAACAGTCTGGATGGGCGTACAGATTTAAACACAGGCGCGGGGACTCAATTGCCCGGCACACCAGGCTTAGGACTATTTTTAAACTTCATTCACCAGCCACATATCAGCCTCCTCAAACATTTCTTCCAGCAGTCTGTTGAGCTTCTCTTTTTCGCTTTTGCTGGCATCGGTGTTAATGCTGCTGTTATCCATCATTGGTTTCACTTTTACTTCTGCCTGAGGGAAGATACGGTGCACACGCTTCTCCAGTTCAGCCAGGATCAGCGCTTTAGCGTTCGGCAGCTCTTCAACATTGCGTTTGTCATAGATGAGTTCGACGTACATATTACACCTCTGATTTATACTGGTTTAAATATGGGTCTTCCCCTGTTGTGGTGGCTAAGGGCATTATGATGGCAGTCTTGATTTTCTGAGGAGTCTGCCATGGACGAAAAGTCCCTCTATGCCCATATCCTTAACCTGTCCGCACCGTGGCAGGTAAAATCCCTTTCTCTTGATGAAAAATCTGGTTCAGTGACTGTGATTGTCGGCATTGTCGGGCACACTCAACTGACCTGTCCAACATGCGGTAAATCCTGCCCCATACATGACCACCGGCGTCGCAAATGGCGTCACCTCGATACCTGTCAATTCACCACGCTGGTTGAAGCTGATGTACCCCGCATTGACTGCCCCGAGCACGGTTGCCAGACACTGCCGGTTCCGTGGGCGGGGCCAGGCAGCCGCTACACCCTGTTGTTCGAAGCCTTTGTTCTTTCATGGCTGAAAATTAGCACCGTGGATGCTGTCAGAAAGCAGCTCAAACTCAGTTGGAATGCCGTGGACGGCATCATGATGCGCGCAGTAAAACGAGGCCTGGCCCGGATAAAACAACCCTTATCGGCCCGTCATCTCTGCGTGGATGAAGTCGGGTTCAAAAAAGGACACCAGTACGTCACCGTTATCTCTGACAGGCAGGGACGCGCTTTGCAACTGACCGACGATCGCGGTGTAGAAAGTCTTGCCAGTTATCTGCGTAGCCTGAGAGATCACCAGCTTGAAGAGATAAAAACGCTGTCTATGGACATGAACACGGCCTATATCAGTGCTGCACGCATCCATCTCCCCAATGCCGTGGATAAAATCGCCTTCGATCACTTCCATGTGGCAAAAATGTTGTGCGCCATCGTTGATAAAACCCGTCAGGCTGAGATGAAACAGATCCCGTCGTCAGACAGGAAAGACGCCCACCGCTCACGCTACTTATGGTTTTACAGCAAACAAAATCGCTTTGGGCGCCGCGCTGAGAGGTTAGAAGTTGCCCGGCTGGTGTTACCGCAAACGAACCAGTGCTGGGTAATGAAAGAGCTTGCCCGCGATCTGTGGCACCGCCGCTATGACGACCATAGCCGTAAGTTGTGGCAGGAATGGATGGCGATGGCTAAAGACACCGGCATACCACTCATGGTCAGCATTGCCCGCATGGTGGCAAAGCGGCTTTACGGCATTCTGAATGCGATGAAAAACCGGGTATCGAACGGCAATGCGGAGTCTCTGAACAGTAAAATACGGTTGCTGAGGATCAAGTCACGGGGCTTCAGGAATAAAGAACGGTTCAAGCTGGGCGTAATGTTCCACTACGGGAAGCTGAACATGGCGTTCTGAGTCTCCCACCATGATCGGGGAAGTCCCTTTAATATACAGAAAATTAGTAGTGGATTAACAATGAATAAATCAGTAATGAGAAAATTTGGGAGTTGTTCAACATTACGGGAAAAGACTAAGAGATGAGTTTAACCGAATGATAGTGCGTACATGGATTGGTACATAAAAAACAAAACAACCATATTATGTGTACTAGCTCAGACCTGATCTGACAGTTACCGGTTATTTATACAGGTGTCTGTCAGATTACATCTGGTTCAGATTTTTTTCTGCCCAGACTCGTTTACCATCAAGTAACGTGGCCATTGGCGTACGCCCGCAGCACATTTTTCCCTGATGAGTTCGCTCATTATTGTAATGCCACAACCAGTTGTCCAGATCCGTTTGCAGGCTCTCCAGGTCTTCGTATAACTTCTTACGGAACGTAACCTGATAAAAATCCTGCAAAATAGTTTTATGGAAGCGCTCGCAGATGCCGTTCGTCTGCGGAGACATCGCCTTCGTTTTTGTATGGTCGATATCGTTGATGGCCAGATACAGCTGGTAATCATGCTGCTCCACCTTACCACAGTACTCCGTTCCCCTGTCGGTCAGGATCCTCAGCATCGGCAGTCCCTGAGCCTCGTAGAACGGCAGTACGCGATCATTGAGCAGGTCTGCGGCGGTGATCGGCGTTTTACTCGTATACAGCTTGCAGTGTGCCACTTTCGAGTACGTATCCACGAACGTCTGCTGGTAGATACGACCCACACCTTTCAGATTGCCCACGTAGAAGGTGTCCTGCGACCCGAGATAACCCGGGTGAGCAGTTTCGATTTCTCCGCTGGCCTCGTCATCGTGGGCCTTCTTCTCCAGCGCTGCGATTTGAGCGTCGGTAAGCACGATGCCTTCTCTGGCGACCTTTTCCTCAAGTGCCTTCAGGCGTTTACGGAAGTTCTCCAGGTCGTGCCGTTGCCAGATGGAGCGCACGCCGCTACCGGAGATAAACACGCCTTTTTTACGCAGCTCATTACTGGTCCGGTGTTGCCCGTGGGCCGGGAACTCAACGGCATATTCAACAACAGCGCGTTCAGTGGCTTCGTCGGCGCGGTTCTTCAGGTTGGGGACGCGGCGGTTCTGGTTAATCAGCGCATCGATGCCGCCTTCAGCAGCCAGTTCCTGATAACGGTAAAACGTGTCGCGTGACACGCCCATGATCTTGCAGGCTTTTGATACGTTACCGAGTTCTTCGGCGAGATTGAGCAGGCCGGCTTTGTGTTTGATGATGGGATTGTTAGTATGAATCATGAGAGTTACCTCGCGTTTTGTTTAAGGATTAGACACCCATATCAAAACCGGTAACTCTCAACCTTTCAAGGTCCAGTGTCAGATCAAGTCGCGACTAATACATATTATGTATATGATACTTATTGTTTTATTTTTATCCATTTAACTAAGAACCTATCCCGGAAGGGATTGCCAGATACTAAAAAATGGCAATTTCTGAGGGCGAAGAATGGCGGGCGGCAAGTGGCAAATCAGCGTTTAACTTTGGGAGAAAATGGCTCCTCCCATCCCTGAACATAAAACTCAGCATCCGCCGGGTACGCATCGTCGGCGGGTTGATAATCGTGCTGCAATGAACGCTGTTTTCTTTGTACTCAGAACGGGTTGCCAGTGGAATGCCCTCAATGCCACAGAGCGCTGCTCGTCAGGCTCTGCCCACCGACGATTTCAGGAGGGGCGTGATGCCGGGGTGTTTGAACGCTTCTGGCAGAACGCCTTGCCTGCCTGCGAACATCCGGACGGCACTGACTGGTCATGGTTATCAACAGATGGCTGCATGACCACATCGCCGCTGTCAGGGACAAAAAACTGGCCGCAACCCCACGGACAGAGGGAAACAGGGCGTAAAGCGCAGTCTGATGACAGATGCCAGCGGGCTTCCTCTTTCACGGGTCGTTGCAGCGGCGAACACCCATGATATCAGACTGGTTGCGGATACACCTGATGCTCTTCAGACGGGGCGTCAGGTGCAAAAACCCGGGCTATGCCCGGGCAACGGCGACGAAGCGGTCTGGCTGAAAACATAGCTGCAAAGCCGCCGTTACGAGCCTCATATTCAGCCCCGAAAAGAGGAATCCGATGCCAGTAAATCAGGGGAGGTCAGGGTCCACAGGTGGGCCGTCGGGAGGGTTCATAGCGGGATGAACCGGTTTCGCCAGCCCCTGACCCGACGGGAAAAGACGTCTGAAAATGACGAGGTCCTGTTGCATTTTGCCTGTGGTCTTATCGTATGGAATAACGTCCTGTTGAGACAGGCTCTAAGGAGACAGTGTCGGCAGTATATTGTAGTTTTATCAGCAGATTAAGCAGTTATCCATCTGACTGATGTTTTTGTCATCAATGCTTTCTTTGCCAGGGGCTTGATGCTCGTCGATAAGCCATCATCCCCGGTTCTGAGTCTGCCCTTACTGAAACGTGCAATTCCCGAAAAAGTTGGGCCAGATCAATATTACTCTCATCACTCAGGAATACTTTAATCCGAAATCCCCTGTCTGAATCATTCCTGAGGAATTTACTATGCCAACCAAATTAAC
This sequence comes from Erwinia tracheiphila, assembly GCF_021365465.1. NCBI lineage: Bacteria > Pseudomonadati > Pseudomonadota > Gammaproteobacteria > Enterobacterales > Erwiniaceae > Erwinia > Erwinia tracheiphila. The sequence goes on along the minus strand of NZ_CP089932.1, from coordinate 3,389,667 downwards.
GCTCACCATAATTATTGCTATCTGGCTAAGTTACATTGTGTTTGCTGCGGGATATTACGCCAGTACTTTCGCCCTGTTTAACTGAGCGCCGCGGTCCGTGCTGTAGGGTTAGCAGAAAAGCAGTCGATATTGCCAGGCGACAAAATAATGTCTGGCTTTCATTCCGTCCTTTGAAAATCGCAGCTTACCGTGTTTGCTTTAAACAGGTTAGTTGCGATTGATACCAGTGAGTTATGCAGATCTGATAGCTAGCCGTCCCGGGCATTTTTTTCTTTCTTCCCTTGGCCTGATGACTTTCCAGAGAAAACCGGCATATCGCACAACGCTATGGTCATGGCTCTGAGATACGATTCCATTGACCTGCTCCCTAATGCTGGTCACTTAAGGTGACCAGCAACCTTTTTATCCGGATATTTCCTGCTCTTTACCCTCAACTCTCTCGGGTAACTTCGCTCTCTTCTACCCGGTAACACAAGCCATTTCGCCTGTTCATACAGGGTTCTCAGTTCTCCCGGCATTTTTCCCGGCGAAGCCCAGGGCAGGGTTATCAGCATCCGGATTATTTCGCTTATCGCTCCACTGAAGCTCAGCTGGTAAGGCAGGTAATCTCCTTTCAGATGGAACGCCATCTGCACCATCTGATATCGCACCAGGTTATAAGCCAGCAGTACCCCCCATAGCTCCTGTCTCACCAGCTCCGGCAGGCGACTGCGTAATGTCCACCGGCTGTCCAGCATACCCTGCTTTGCTTCCCGGTAGCCCAGTTCTGTTTCCCAGCGGTGGCGATATAGCTCGCTGATATCTTTACCCGGATAGCGATTCGGGTCTGTCAGTGACGTCAGCACCTGCCTCTCTTTACCGTCTACCCTGCGGGTCAGCAGTCTTGCCACCATTTCTTCCGGGACCCCTGGCCATTGCTTCCTGGCTCGTGGACTGGTTTTCAGGCATATCAGTTCATCTCCACGCCCCAAACGGCGAACCACCTGATACTGTACGTGTTTTTTCAACGGCAACAACCAGTGACGGTGTTCTCCTGCTGTCTGCCAGTGATGAAGCAGACCCATCGAATAAAATCCCTTATCGAACAGGGTGATACTGTTATTCGGGGTTTTCTCCGTCAGGTGTTCAGCCAGCCGCATTTCACTGACTTTTTCACTGTCGAATGCACTGGCGGCGATCAGATGGCTGCTCAGCTCCATCAGACAAACCATTCGCACCTGAGGATAGCCGCCTTCGCCGTACTGGCTGCTGTGTTTACTGAAGACGGCTCTGTTTTCCGGCGTATCGGCGGTACGCCAGACCACGCCGTCGACAGCAAACAGATTCAGACCGTGCCATTTTGGATGTGCAGCCTGCTGATTCCAGTGCTGCTGTGTGATATCAAAAAGCTCCCGCACTGCATTTTCACCCAGAGTCTTACGGCGCTGAATGACAGCGCTGCGTGCGGTAAAAGGAGCTCCGGTCCGGTCAGTAATATCCATCAGATTGACGATTTCGGTCATCGGACGATCGCAAAAAATGGACATCCCAACGACAAGCCAAATCATGGATTCGAGGGAAAGTTTACGTTTACGCAAAGTAACGGTATCGGTCAGGGTGAGCGCCTGCTGAATAAGCTCGGGAGGAATAAGGTCGGCGAGACTACGGGCGCGCTCAGGAGTGGCGGCATTGATGATGCCGAGGGCCTGGGAAAGTTCCATTTAAAAAGGGTTCCATGATGAACATAGAACCCTTTTTACCGCATAAACCGGATCGGTCAACCGATCCTTAAATGATCGGCATTAACCTGCTCCCCGTTGATTAATACAGCGCGATGTTAGTAATGTCTTCATAAGTCACATGAGGACATCCCCATGAAGAAGCGATTTTCCGACGAACAGATCATCAGTATTCTCCGCGAGGCCGAAGCCGGGGTTTCGGCCCGGGAACTCTGCCGCAAGCATGCTATTTCAGACGCTACCTTCTACACCGGGCGCAAGAAGTTTGGCGGCATGGAAGTCCCCGAAGTGAAGCGGCTCAAGTCACTTGAAGAGGAGAACGCCCGCCTCAAGAAGCTGCTCGCTGAAGCCATGCTGGATAAGGAGGCGCTTAAGGTGGCTCTGGGCCGAAAGTTCTGACGACAGACCAGAAGCGGGAAGCCGTGGAAGTCATGTGTGAGATAACGGGTCTGTCGCAACGTCGTGCCTGCAGGCTGGCCGGTCTGTCCCTTTCAACCTGCCGTTATTCGGTTCAGCGTCCGGCTGCTGACGCGCAACTATCTCTGCGTATCACAGAGCTGGCACTTGAACGTCGCCGATTTGGTTACCGGCGCATCTGGCAGTTATTGCGTCGGGAGGGCCTTCACGTCAACCACAAGAGGGTTTGCCGCATCTATCACCTTAACGGTCTCGGTGTAAAACGCAGGCGACGCCGTAAGGGTCTGGCGACTGAGCGGCTTCCGCTTCTCCGCCCGGATGCGCCGAACCTGACATGGTCGATGGATTTTGTCATGGATGCACTTGCCAGCGGCCGCCGGATTAAGTGCCTGACCTGCGTGGATGATTTCACGAAGGAGTGTCTGACGATCACCGCCGCTTTCGGTATTTCAGGCGTTCAGGTCGCACGTATTCTGGACGGCCTCGCGCTGTTTCGCGGCTATCCGGCAACGATAAGAACCGATCAGGGCCCGGAATTTACCTGCTGTGCGCTCGAACAGTGGGCTTTTGAGCATGGTGTAGAACTGCGACTTATCCAGCCGGGTAAGCCAACACAGAACGGATTTATTGAGAGTTTTAACGGACGCTTTCGGGATGAATGCCTGAATGAGCACTGGTTCAGCGATATTCTTCATGCCCGGAAAATCATTAATGACTGGCGGCAGGATTATAACGAGTCCAGACCTCATTCATCGCTGAATTACCAGACGCCGCTTGAATTTGCAGCATGCTGGCGAAACGGGAAACATGAAGAAAAACCAACCGACATTACTAACTGAAGGTTGTATCTAATACTGGGGGCAGGTCACCATGACAGACCAGGAGCGTCTTGAGCTTTTAGCCAACATAGAGAGGACTCACTCGTCAGTATCTGGCCACAAGCCAGGTGACAAGCAAACGGGTTGAGGGGCTTCATTAGCCCCGTTGTCTAAAGGCGATTTAAAAATGATTTAAACGCTGATTGATGCGGTCCCTCGCTTTATCAGAATAAGTGACTCAAAAGCAGTTACACAGAATTTTTTCTCATTTCAAAAAATGCACTTTTCTTTGCAGGGTTAATCTATAACATAGTGCCACAAGCCGATTCCATACCCGCGAAATCCCGTTTTTTTTCATTTATTTCCTGCCTACGCTGTTTCTCATTCCTTGTGGTTCATAACACAGAGTAAGTGGCGTAAAGCCTGTTGAGGAGGTGGCCGGGATCCTTAGTAAAAAAAGTGTAACTTCATGAATTATCGGAAAATGAAATGTAATCCTGTAAGAAACCTGATTAAAGAACTAAAGCGGATAATTGCTCCGGATAATGCTTATTAATTGAGTCTGTGAGAGGGTGACGGTATGCTCTGGGCTAATGAAAGTGCTCAGGACGTCCTGAGGATTCCTCTGAAAAATGGCAATGAAATGTTCATTGTCACAAAGTAAGACGGTTTGCATAGTGGGTGAGGGAATACTCAAAAAGTAACTGAAAGATAAATCAGGCAAGGAGGCGAAATCCATGAAGATCTGCATCATTTTACTGATGTCATTACTGCTGGCGGCGACTAAGGTGCTGTCTGAGACGACCTACAGCTCAACATTTTCTGCAATTGCGGAACAACAATATCCTTACTTCACTGAAACACTACGTTGCCCTGAATGTCAGTACAAAAGTATTGCTGATTCCGGTTCATTTATTGCGGCTGATATGAGGCTCATAACGTTTCAGTCGCAGATGATAAGAAAGAAATCTGACGAAATAAACGCGCAAATGGTGGACAGTCATTGTCCCGATGTGGTTGATCGGTCTTCTAATCTCCTTCTCTGGGCCGGCCCTGCACTTTTTGCATTTTTAGGGGCAGCGCTCATTCTTTTACGAGCCAGAATACGTCGACTGGGCCAGCGTTAATCTGTGCGCAAAGCAGAGAAACAGAAATACGTTACTTAACCTCAATAACTTCAGCGTGATTATCTGACCTTGCAGCGATGAAGGCTGCAGCAGGCTGATTTTCCATCACGTCCGATAATAATACTGCCAGAAAAAATGTTGCCTGCAGGCAGAGTAATGTATATTTTTGTCGCTGTTTTACTCTGGCGCACGACGCTAAAAGAGAGTGTATCTCTCTTTTAACAGTCGATAGAGGAGCTGCTATCTTTTGCACTTAAGCAGATCCACGGTCCTATATTTTAAGTGCAAGCTTTCTCAGTCCGTTAACATTCATCAACAAAAATATACATACCTACTACTTGCTACAGGGAGAATGATATGAGCTACCGTGTGATGGGCATCGCGCTCGCCAGTATGCTGCTGTTTGGCTGTGCCAGTTCACAAAGGGCGGATCAGCCGCAGGGCAGACCCGATCCGTTGGAAGGCTTTAACCGCTCCATGTTCAACTTTAACTATACTGTGCTCGATCCTTACATTGTCCGTCCCGTGGCAGTGGCATGGCGTGACTATGTTCCTGTCCCAGCGCGAACCGGTATAAGCAATTTCCTGGGGAACCTCAGTGAGCCATCGACCATGGTGAACTATTTTGTGGAAGGTAAGCCCTACAAAGCAATGATCCATTTCAATCGTTTTTTCCTGAACACTATTCTTGGAATGGGCGGTTTTATTGATGTTGCCGGAATGGCAAATCCTGCGCTGGCTAAAGAAGAACCGCACCGTTTTGGCAGTACGCTGGGCAACTATGGCGTGGGCTATGGAACCTATGTAGTTCTGCCGGGCTATGGCAATTTTACCCCGCGGGAAGATGTAGGTGGCCTGGTTGATAATCTTTACGCCCCGCTGGGCTTGCTGACGTGGTGGATGTCTGTTGGCAAATGGACGCTGGAGGTGGTGGAAACCCGTGCGCGGCTGCTTGACAGCGATGCGATGCTGCATAATACCGGCGACCCTTATTCATTCGTCAGGGCAGCCTACTTCCAGCGTCATGACTTCCTGGCGAGAGGGGGGAAACTCACTCCGCAGGAGAATTCAAATGCGGCGGCAATTCAGGGCGATCTGAATGATATCGATGCCAACTAGCTAAAAAAAGGTCTGTCAATGACAGGCCTGCTGCATATGTGTCGCCATTAAAATTTATAGTTAAAGTTCGCGCCATACAACCATGCTTTGCCGGTTGAATGGAAAGTGTAAGGGCCTTCTTTAACGGTGACATCCTGGCCGTGCATATAGGAAATACCCAGGTCAACTGAGGTATCCTGATTGAAAGCATAAGAGGTACCGGTACTTAGCCATAAACGGTCCTGATCGGGTATGGAGATGGTGCGGTTATCGGTCGGTACCGGGCTGTCATCGAAGGCAATGCCTGCGCGGAATGTCCAGTTATCATCATAAAAGTAAGATGTACCTAACGCGATTCTGTAAGCATCTCTGTAACTTTTATCTTTTTGGAACAGCGTCTGGCCACTGCTACCCGTTGCTTTCAGCTCCTGGAACTGACTCCAGCTGGTGTAGGCCATGCTGTAATGAATGACCCATTGAGGAGCAACCTTATGATAGCCGGAGACTTCCCATACTTCAGGCAGGTTGAGTGTTAAGGCTCCGGGGATGGTTGAGCCACTGGTTGCGTACGGTAACCCAAGGTTTAGCGGGTTAATGGAGCCAGGCAGGTCGCTTCTGTAATTGCCGTCAAAATCAACCTTGACTTCAGATCGATAGGTGAAACCAAACCGGTTATCTTTATCAACCTCATATAAAACCCCGGTATTCCAGCCATAGCCCCATTCGTCCCCTTTCAGGTGTGCGATTTGAGTATCTGAGGGTAACCCCAGCGCCTGGCCTGACTCACCGGCATAGCGTTCAATTTTGGCTCTTGCATAAACGGCATCGAATCCCACGCCAAAGCTAAAATGTTCGTTGAGCCGATAAGCCGTGCTCAAATTCAGATTCATGGTTTGCAGGCCCGTTTTTCCGGCGTAGAACCCTGCGGTGTAGTCATTATTGTACTCAGTCGCCAGCCCGTAATTCGATGTCGCCGACGCGCCCAGCCACCAACGATCGTTTAATGGTTGAACATAGTGAATATTGGGTACCCATTGCGACGGCGCGATATTACTGGCGTTGAGACTCCATCCGGTCGGACTGCCGCCGTTGACGCTGACGTCGGGGTCGATAAACACCGCGCCAATGGAAAACTCAGGACTATCCATCAGTACCATGGTTGCCGGATTACGGCTGGCTGAGGCTGCCGTGTCCCCCATCGCACCTTCACCTGAATAAGCCCGGCCCAGACCAATAGCGGAAAATTCATTAAGCTGGAAGCCTGCTGACCAGACGGTTGAAGAAACAAGCACCACTGCCATGGCTAAAGCCGACTTTGCAAACAGGTTTTTATGGTTCATGACCACAACCTCATTATCTGATTATTATTTACTCTGTTGCATCAAGTAACAAATGCCGGGGAGTGCAGGGACGGAATAACAACTGACAAATCAGACCAGTGGCCCCAGTATAGGTCTGACCTGTTACGCAGTGGCAATATTGATTTATAAATATTTCAGAAATGATCCAAGAAAAGCGTTAATCATAACAAAAAATAACAATGTTCTGCGGTTGTTTGCGTCAGAGATGTTTCAGATCAATTTTTACTGTGATATTCGTCACTTAACGTCATGAGCCGAATCCGTCAGCGGACAAATTAAACGCAGCTGAGTAAACTGTGGGCATTCTGCTAATGCAAAGCCAGTGTGCAAACACCGTCTAACCGGAGACCTTATATGACTGATGCGATAAAAAAATGCAGTGCTAATGAAACGGCAACCTGCTGCTGTGTCGATGTTGGCACCATTATTGACAACACAGGCTGTACAGCCATCTGGCGTCAGCTTTTCACCAGTCGTCAGCAGGCAGAGCAGACGCTGGCGGAACTGACTGAAAAAGCACGCTGTGTGGAATCGGAGCCTTGTAAAATCAATGCCAGTCTGACGGAGTTGCCGCAAGGCGTTCAGCTTGACGCACATTTTACTTTCAGCTGTCAGGCTGAAACCATGATTTTTCAGCTTGGTCTGCGATAACGTCCTCTTCTGAAGGGTTGGCGGACGAGCCAGCCCGCTTGCTTTTCGCTAAAATGTGTTCATTCTCCTGTTTTCAGCATCTCCCTTGTGCAAAATGTAAGAACCTGATTAACAATAAACAGGTCAGACCTCTTCAGGCCAAACGGCCCGTTGCGATTCTAAAGGGGAAAAGCATGTCTGAAACGTTATCGTTGCTGACCCGAAAGGGTGATCGTATCGTCATCACGCATGGTTTGCATACGCCGTTTGCCTGTCAGGCGATGGTGCTGCACGGCATTTCTGTGCTGGAATTAGGGCGGATGATCATTAGCGAGCTACTGGCGCGTGGCGAGATCCTCCAGAGGCGATAGAGATGCTGGTGTTTGGGCAGTAACACAAATGCCAGAAGCCCCCAATATTGCGCGTGAAATAGTGCTGAGTAGCGGTCTGCATGTTGCAACGGATGCCTACAGCGTCACTTGTGCTACCAGCTTTCAGACGGTGGCGAATATCGCTGAAAGCCTGCTGGCTGGCACCATCTGTGCGGGAATAGCGGGCAGAGCGGAATCGTCATCTGTTCTGCCTGTTGGGATGAGTAAAAAACTTGCCCGCATTTTGGTTGAGCTTAGTAAAGCACGAACATGGCAGTAGAAACGGTTTAATCAGCTGCGTCCACGCGATTTGTTGCCTGTTCCCCCTGCGGTTGCAGAATACTCCACCGGCCTGCGTATGGGGGACACTGCAGAACAAATGGCAAAAACATACGGTATCACCCGCGAGCAGCAGGACGCACTGGCGAAGAAACAGGGAAAGATGCCGATAGTGGTGGCGGATAAAGCAGGTACGTTAATCGTATTCTGGCACCTGACATGAAGGAAGCAATGCATTGCCTCCCTGACGGTGAGCCTGTTGGTGCCATTGACCTGGCCCTGGTTGATTTCGGCTTTCCGGTTGGGCTAATCCAGCTACTGTACGAGGTGGGTATTGATGTGGCAACGCATATTATGCCGCTACTGGCCAGGGCGATCACTTCAGTGCTCCGCAGGAATTGAGTGCGCTACTCAACGATGATCGTAAAGGGAAGAAAAACAGCCGGGGGTTCTAACTGTATAACGCTAACAAACCTGGACGGAAAAAAACGTCATATCGCAGCATTTATACGCTGCTTAAGATCGTGCCAACGTCTCATCTCAGCAGCGATAACATTGCCCGGCGCTGTGTGATGATGAACGAAGTGGTCAGGGCGCTGGATGATCGAGTGATAGGTTCTGCGCGTGAGGGCGGTATAGGGGCGATATATGGTATCGACTTCCCTCCTTTTCTTGGGGGACCCTTTTGTTATATGGAGCGGCTGGGTATTCTCCATGTGGTTAATACTCTGGAGCATCTGATGCAGTCTGAAGGCGAGCGGTTTACACTTTGTCCGCGTCTCTGCCAGATGGCAGGTGCACAGGAAATTTTTTATTCAGCACGTTTGCAAGGTGAGAATGAACACAATTCAGCAGGTTAGAATTTCTTCTGTTGCAGTATGGGACGAGAGTATTCTGGAATGCGGTTAATTAGTAAACAAGCGGTTGACTTAACTTCCGGCATTAAGGTACAACACAGCGTTTATTCCCTGAATGAAGAGTCGGAAAGCGGTTTTTCCGGCGTTTTTGTCTAACAAAAGCGGTGCATTATGCAAGTTTTCATTATGCGTCACGGCGATGCGGCTCTGGATGCTGCCAGTGACTCGGTAAGACCTCTGACCCATTGTGGCTGTGATGAATCACGGCAAATGGCAAGCTGGCTCAACGGCCAGGTAATTGATATTGAACGGGTGCTGGTCAGCCCTTATCTGCGCGCAGAACAAACCCTCACAACCGTGCGAGAGTCGCTGACACTGCCTGAAGGACAGGATGTTTTGCCGGAATTGACGCCGGGTGGCGACCCCGAGATGGTCGCTGGCTATCTGCAGATGCTGGCAAAGGAAGGGGTAAAATCCGTGCTGGTCATTTCTCATCTGCCGCTGGTGGGATACCTGGTCTCGGCGCTCTGCCCGCAGGAAGCTCCACCCATGTTCGCCACCTCGGCGATTGCCTGTATTGAATACGATATTGACAGTGCCTGCGGCAAGCTTGAATGGCAGGTCAGCCCGTCGAAGCTGGCAAAAGCTATCTGATCGCGCGGTGGGCCAGTCACATCGGCCCACCCCGTCAGGGAAGTTCAGGCGGTTGCCACTCTTCCACCTCAATGAGTACCAAAAGTGCCGCATCCCCACCAAACAGTTTTGTTGCCTGATGAAACGCCATCACCATTGGATGCTGGGCCAGCCAAAGCGGCGTTTGTTGCTTTAACACATGTTTTCCGTGGCCGTGCATCACACTGGCACAAAGAATGTGCTCGCGGCGGCAGGCCGCAATCAGCGCGCCCAGTTCATCTTTAGCCTGCCTCTGGGTTAAACCATGCAGGTCCAGAAATATTTCCGGCGTGTAATCGCCGCGACGCAGCTTCTTCAGTTCATAGTGCCTGACGTCCCTGCGGACATAGCGCACCGGGCCTTCTTCCGCCAGCAACGGCTGAAATTCATCCGAAAAATAATGGCTGGCGTCCGCTTGTTCAGACAGCAGGCGTTTCTGCGGCACCCGCGATATTTTTTTACGGACAGGTTTATGAACAATTTTATCCTGTGACAGTTTGCGTGTACCTGCCATTAATCCGCGAAACAGCGCCTCATCTCCGGCACTGAGAGACTGCTTTTTATTCATTGATTCTCCCAAGACACAAACAGTGCCTGGATTTTTAACGACTGAGCACAGTCTACCCCGACTTTTCCGGGCTGATAAACAAAAGTGCGCTTTTTCACACTGCTGCGCTGAATTATCCGTGGCTTCATGGCAAACTAGTTGCCAGGATTAAATCTGGCCTGTGGAGGGCACTTTGGACAAAATATTCGTTGACGAGGCAGTCAGTGAACTGCATACCATCCAGGACATGTTGCGCTGGTCAGTCAGTCGTTTTGCTGCGGCCGAACTCTGGTATGGACATGGCACCGATAACCCCTGGGACGAAGCTGTTCAACTGGTCTTGCCCACACTCTATTTGCCTCTCGATATTCCTGAAGATATGCGTAACGCACGCCTGACGTCTAGTGAGCGTCACCGCATTGTTGAGCGAGTCATCCGCCGTATCAATGAACGTATACCGGTCGCCTATCTGACCAACAAAGCCTGGTTCTGTGGCCATGAATTCTACGTCGACGAGCGCGTGCTGGTGCCTCGTTCACCCATCGGCGAATTAATCAACGAGCGCTTTACCGCCATTTTGCCGCAGGAGCCAACGCATATTCTTGATATGTGTACGGGCAGCGGCTGCATTGCCATTGCCTGTGCTTATGCGTTTCCGCAGGCGGAGGTGGATGCGATAGATATCTCGCCGGGAGCGCTGGCGGTGACTGAACAGAATATTGAGCAGCACGGCATGGAACATCATGTCACGCCGATTCGTAGCGATCTGTTCCGCGAGCTGCCAAAAACGCCTTATGACCTGATTGTGACCAATCCGCCTTACGTCGACGAAGACGATATGAGCGATCTGCCGGGTGAATACCGCCATGAGCCTGAGCTGGGCCTCGCGGCAGGAAGCGATGGACTCAAGCTGGTACGGCGAATTATTGCCTGTGCCCCGGATTATCTCAGTGAGCAGGGCGTGCTGATTTGTGAGGTTGGCAACAGCATGGTGCATATGGTTGAGCAGTACCCGGACGTGTCATTCACATGGCTGGAGTTCAGCAACGGCGGGGACGGCGTATTTATGCTGACCCGCGAGCAAATTGTTGCGGCACAGCACCATTTCAGTATGTTTAAAGATTAACCAACGCAGGCATTGCCGGGCAGTTTCGACGCTATCCCGAAAAAACAGCAAGGTTGGCGCTGCCAGTGAAGGTGCCGGGAGCTAACGCTCTCCTTCTGGTATCTCAGTCACCGGCTAATGTGTCAGTGCAGGGCAAGATAAACGGCCCTTTAAAGAATAAAGGAGTAAAAATGGCGGGTAATACTATCGGTCAGATCTTCCGTGTCACTACCTTTGGTGAATCCCACGGGCTGGCGCTTGGCTGCATTATTGACGGTGTTCCGCCGGGCATGCCGTTGATGGAAGCCGATTTGCAACACAATCTGGACCGTCGTCGTCCGGGAACCTCACGTTACACCACCCAGCGCCGTGAACCCGACAGCGTGAAAATTCTGTCTGGTGTTTTTGAAGGCGTAACTACGGGGGCCAGCATTGGCTTGTTAATTGAAAACACCGATCAGCGCTCACAGGATTATGGTGAAATCAAAGACCTGTTCCGTCCCGGTCACGCAGACTACACCTACGAGCAGAAGTATGGTGTGCGCGACTACCGTGGCGGTGGACGTTCCTCCGCCAGGGAAACCGCGATGCGCGTGGCTGCCGGTGCTGTGGCAAAAAAATATCTGGCGATGAAGCACGGCGTCCGGGTGCGTGGTTACCTGGCGCAAATGGGCGATGTTGTCTGTGAACTGAAGGACTGGGATCAGGTCGAAAAAAATCCGTTCTTTTGCCCGGACCCGGATAAAATTCCGGCACTGGATGAACTGATGCGCGGGTTGAAAAAAGAAGGCGATTCTATCGGCGCAAAAGTGTCCGTGATGGCGGAGAATGTGCCGGTGGGCTTGGGTGAACCGGTTTTTGACCGCCTGGACGCCGATTTAGCCCATGCGCTGATGAGCATCAATGCGGTGAAAGGTGTTGAAATGGGTGACGGTTTTGCCGTTGTTGCCCAGCGTGGCAGTGAGCACCGTGATGAAATCCGTGCTGACGGTTTTCAAAGCAATCATGCTGGCGGCATTTTAGGCGGCATCAGCACCGGACAAACGATTCTGGCGACCATTGCGATGAAACCTACCTCCAGTATCACCGTGCCGGGTAAGACGATTAAGCGCGATGGTTCTGAAGTCGAGATAATCACGAAAGGTCGTCACGATCCCTGCGTGGGTATCCGTGCGGTGCCGATCGCAGAAGCGATGATGGCGATTGTGCTGATGGATCATCTATTGCGGCAGCGCGCTCAGAACGCCGATGTTAAAACGGAGATCCCTCGTTGGTAAGCTTACCCTGATGAAAAAGACGCGACTTGCGCTTTGTGCGCTGATAATAAGTGCAGGCGCTCTTGCCGCCACGCCCTTGCAGTCGATTCGCCAGCCGATAGAGGGACGCCCTCAGGCTATAGGGTCTTTTGCCAATGGCTGTATTATTGGTGCGCAACCTTTGCCGTCAGACGCGCCCTGTTGCCAGATTATGCGCCAGGATCAGCGACGGTTTTATGGTCATCCTGAGCTGATACTGTTTATTCAGCGCCTCAGCCGCCTGGCATATAACCAGCATCTGGGAGAGGTGTTGGTGGGTGATATGGCTATGGCGGCCGGGGGAGGCTTCAGCAGCGGTCATGTCAGCCACCAGTCGCGGTTTGATGTCGATATCTGGCTGCAATTGCTTGAAACGTGCTGGACGGTCAACCATGCTGCTTAACCCACGGTCTTTAGATCTGGTCAGCGCGGACGGTAAAAGTGTGGTTGTTCGGCACTGGCAGCCGGGGATTGCCAGCCTGATCAAACTGGCAGCAGAAGACGATAATGTCACGCGTATCTTTGTTAACCCGGCGATTAAAAAGCAGCCCTGCGCCGATGTCGGTGCTGATCTTGACTGGCTACGAAAGGTGCGTCCCTGGTTCGCACATCGGGCGCATATGCATGTTCGTTTTCGTTGTCCTGCTGACAGCCCTGAATGTCAGGATCAGCCTGTGCCGCCGCCGAGTGATGGCTGTGGGACCGAATTGCAAAGCTGGTTTTCGCCAGCGAAACCGGGTGATGGTGAGGCAGTAAAACGTCAGCCGCCACCTTTACCGCCACCCTGTCAGGCATGACTCGATAAGCATTTGTTTTAGGAAGGTAATAATGGCGTGGTTTGCTGTCAGCCCTGCTGTGGCTGGCCTGTTGTTTTTTGTGGCGGTATTTGCCGCATTTATTGATTCGATTGCCGGCGGCGGTGGGCTGCTGACCGTGCCTGCATTGCTGTCGGCGGGATTATCGCCTGCGCAGGCGCTGGCAACCAATAAGCTGCAGTCAGTGGGGGGTTCTTTTTCTGCCAGCCTGTATTTTGTCCGGCGCAAAGCGGTGAATCTTCGCGAGCAGCGTCTTAATATCCTGCTGGCGTTTGTAGGATCGGTCACCGGGGCCATGCTGATTCAGCATATTCAGCCGGGCCTACTGCGACAGGTACTGCCGTTGCTGATCATCAGCATTGGCCTGTATTTTTTGCTGATGCCAAAAGTGGGTGAGGAAGACCGACATCACCGTCTTCACGGTCTGCCTTTTGCTCTGGTCGCCGGAGGTTGCGTCGGGTTTTACGATGGTTTCTTTGGGCCGGGTGCCGGCTCGTTTTATGCGCTGGCTTTCGTCACGCTCTGCGGCTATAACCTCGCAAAATCTACCGCCCATGCAAAGGTGCTTAACTTCAGCTCTAATTTGGGCGGTCTGCTGTTCTTTATGTTTGGCGGCAAAGTGGTATGGGGCATCGGCTTGATTATGCTGATTGGTGCCATGTGCGGTGCCCGCCTTGGCGCACGTATGGTGCTGAGTCGGGGACAGACACTAATCCGTCCTGTGGTGGTGACGGTCTCTGTTGTGATGAGTGCAAAGCTGCTGTACGACAGCTATGGTGCAGCGATGCTGGCTTCGTACCACCACTTTTTTGGTTAAAACCGCGTGCACCATGGATTTGGTGCCAAATCAGAGTGATTAACAACCATGCGTTCGGCACACCATTTTCAGCAGTTGATTGATATCTTTGAGCGCTGTTTTTTTGACGATTTTCAGACGCGCCTCATAAAAGGCGATGACGAGCCAATTTATCTTCCTGCAGATGAGCAGGTGAAATTCCACCGCGTGGTATTTGCCCATGGCTACTATGCCAGCGCCATGCATGAAATATCTCACTGGTGTATTGCCGGTGCGGAGCGACGTAAGTGGGTTGATTTTGGTTACTGGTATTGCCCTGATGGGCGTGATGCGATGACGCAGAAACAGTTTGAGGCCGTGGAGGTTAAACCCCAGGCGTTGGAATGGATGTTTTGTGTTGCTGCGGGGTTTCCCTTCAACGTGAGTTGTGACAATCTCAGCGGGGACTGTGAACCAGATCGCATAGCATTCCAGCGTAGCGTTCACGCACGGGTGATGCTGCTATTGGAAAACGGCCTGGCTGAACGGCCAGCGCGCTTTATTACTGAACTGGGCCACTATTATTCAACTCCCCCGCTGAGTGCAGCACAGTTTCCGTGGCCGGAAGACCTGTGAACCCGGAAAAATGATCGGAAAAGGATGAATATGATTGACGAATTCGAAGCACGTATCCTGACTCTGATCGACGATATGGTGGAAAGCGCCAGTGATGATGAACTGTTTGCCAGTGGCTATTTGCGTGGTCACCTGACCCTTGCGGTAGCGGAGATAGAGCAGGCGGGCCAGCACACGCCTGAAGCATTACAGATTCAGGTGCAAAACAGCCTGCAAAACGCCATCCAGGCCAGCGAGTTGTCACCCCGGGATCAGGCGCTGGTAATCGGCATGTGGGATAATCTTTTTCTTCAGGCCAGTCAGCCAGTGTGACTTAACGCTGGCGGGGTTGAACCGCCAGCTTGCCCTCTTTTTAGTCGGTTTATTTTACCGCTTTGCCTTTCAATAATTTTCTTACCCAGTAGCGATTTGTATGCAGGGCAGCCAGAGTATGGCTGTCCAGCGGGACAGGTTCACCACTGAGTTGTGCAGCCAGTACCTCTGCTGCCAGCGGTGCGCTGCACAAGCCTCTGGAACCCAACGCCCCTAATACGAACAGCCCCGGATGCACCGGTGCCGGACTGGCATGGTCTTTTTTTTCCGCAAGTGTGGCGTACTGTTCCAGCGTCTGCTGGTAGTCGGGCAGGGGCCCCACCATCGGAAGGTGGTCACGGGTGGCACAGCGCACAGCGCAGCGTGCGTTACCTTCACTGATATCCACTGCTTTAGTCCATTCTGCTTCTGGCAGGCAGCGTATTAATCGCTCGCGGTTCTCCTGCTGGTCCTCCTCACGGTAGCGGGGCGCACTTTCGCCACGATGGTAGCTGGCACCAATACAGTGATGTTGGTTAGTCGGGCTGACCGGTGTCAGGTAGCCATCATAACAGAGCACCTGCCTGAGTTTTCCCAGTTCGGGAGTTGTTGGAACATGGCTGACCTGTCCGCTAACAGCATATACAGGCAGTTTTTCACTTTGTGAAAATGAAGTCAGCGCATGACCGGTTGCCAGTACCACATTTTGGTGTGACCGCTGTGGGTGAGTGGAAAAATGCAGTATCCAGTCTTTATCGCTCTGTGTCAGGTGTGTCAGATGGTGCCGCCAGTTAAGCTGTAACCCCTGCAGCGCGGCCAGTTGATGCAGTGCCTGAGTAAGCTGGCCGGGAGAGAGCCAGCCACCATCAGGATAGGTTATGCCATCACATCCGGTTGCCACCCCGCTGAGGGCGTCAACTTGTGCTTTACTGATGCCACAAGCCAACTGTTCAGGCAGCCTCATGCTGATCATTTTGGCAATTTTGTCACGGCTTTTCTCATCCCAGCCAAGCTGTGTGACGCCGCACCAGTGATGATCGAAGCACACATGCAGCCGGTCATACATGCGGCGGGCAAAGGTGAATGCGCTGGGAAAAAAGCAGGCAAGCGCCGGATCGTGAGGATTAAGCAACGGGTACAGTGCGCCTTGACGATTGCCCGATGCCCCTTCAGCAGCGGCGTCATCGGCACAGTAAAGCGTCACTTTTTTGCCGCGCCGCAGCAGAGCAAGCGCCAGCAGTACGCCGGAAATTCCTCCGCCGATAACGGCAAAGTCGTTTCCTGAAGCGGCAGGGCGGGCATACCACGGTGCCGCGGGCTGTGTGCAAGCAGCCCTGGGCAGTACGCCGCAAAGCATTTCCCGTTTAATGCCAAAGCCTTTACGTTTTATCATCGTAAATCCGGCATCTTGCAGGCCACGACGGACGAAGCCTGCAGAGGTAAAGGTGGACAGTGTACCGTCTTTACGGGATAACGTTGCCATGCACTGGAACAGTGCTGGCGTCCACATATCCGGATTTTTAGCGGGTGAAAATCCGTCGAGAAACCACGCATCAGTTTGTTGGTGCAGGCTGTCATCAAACTGATGTATCAGTTGATTAATATCGCCAAACCACAGATCGAGCGTCACCCGGCCGCTATCCAGCAGCACTCGCTGACAGCCGGGCAGCGCCACTGGCCACTGTTCACGCAGTGCCGCCGAGAACGGGGCCAGCTCAGGCCAGCTGGCATGGGCGCTGGCGAGGTCGCTGACCGTTAACGGATATTTCTCACAGCTGATGAAGTGCAAACGTTGTAACCTGGCGGCCGGATTTGCCTGGCGAAATTGCGCAAAGGCCTGCCAGAGTGCCAGAAAGTTCAGCCCGGTACCGAACCCGGTTTCAGCCACGATAAACAGGTCGCGTGGATGTTGCACAAACCGCTCGGGTAAGCCGTTGCCTGCGATAAAGACGTAACGACTCTCCTCCAGCCCGTTATTGTTAGAAAAATAGACGTCGTCAAAGGTTCGGGATACAGGTGTACCCTGTTCATTCCAGAACAGTCTGGCGTGTTCAATCGGCGAATTTTCCACAAAAGATGCTCATTTATCAGGCGGTGTCGCGATTGTAACGATGCGCTGATGACTGCGCAAATTTACAAACTAACCGCTGATCGGACTTGTTCGGCTTACAACTGTAAGCTAAAGTACCTGTCGAATCCAAACGTAAGTGGTAAATGAGGTATTGAATGAAACGAGCAGTGATTACTGGTCTGGGGATCGTTTCCAGCATTGGTAATAACCAGCAGGAAGTTCTCGCATCTCTGCGCGAAGGACGTTCCGGCATTACCTTCTCTCAGGAGCTGAAAGATTCCGGCATGCGTAGTCACGTCTGGGGGAACGTCAAGCTGTCTAAAGACGATATCGCCAGCCTCATTGACCGCAAAGTGTTGCGCTTTATGAGTGATGCCTCGGCCTATGCCTATATTTCAATGCTGGAGGCTGTAAAAGACTCTGGTCTTACCGTTGAGCAGTATCAAAATAATCCTCGAGTTGGCCTGCTTGCTGGTTCCGGCGGCGGCTCGCCTTTTTATCAGGTAGCCAGCGTGGATGGTATGCGGGCAAAAGGCTTGCGCGGAGTCGGCCCTTATATGGTCACCAAAGCCATGGCCTCCGGCGTTTCAGCCTGCCTTGCCACCCCGTTTAAAATTCACGGTGTGAACTACTCAATCAGTTCGGCCTGTGCGACCTCCGCCCACTGTATCGGTAATGCGGTAGAGCAAATCCAGTTAGGCAAGCAGGATATCGTTTTTGCTGGCGGCGGCGAGGAGCTGTGCTGGGAAATGTCCTGTGAATTTGACGCGATGGGTGCACTTTCAACCAAATATAACGAGACGCCGGAAAAAGCGTCTCGTACCTACGATGCCAGCCGTGACGGTTTTGTTATCGCTGGCGGTGGTGGCATGGTGGTGGTCGAGGAACTGGAGCACGCACTGGCGCGCGGTGCACACATCTATGCTGAGGTGGTTGGTTATGGCGCAACCTCGGATGGCGCGGATATGGTGGCCCCATCCGGCGAAGGAGCTATCCGCTGTATGCGCATGGCGATGCAGGATGTTGATACTCCCGTTGACTACCTCAACACGCATGGCACCTCAACGCCGATTGGCGATGTGAAAGAGCTGGGTGCTATTCGTGAAGTATTTGGTGATGCTGCTCCCGCGATGTCAGCAACCAAATCTATGACCGGTCACTCGCTGGGCGCGGTCGGCGTACAGGAAGCAATCTATTCATTGCTGATGTTAGAGCATGGCTTCATTGCTCCAAGTATTAATATTGACCAGCTTGATCCGGCGGCCGAAGGGCTGAATATTGTTACACAGCCTGTTAACAAGCCGCTGAAAACCGTTATGTCCAACAGCTTCGGCTTTGGCGGCACCAACGCAACTCTGGTGATGCGTAAGCTGAACTGATTTTCTCCGGGGCGCTGCTGTGCCCCTCTTTTTTCCACCTTTTTTTCTGCGATTTTCCAGCTTTCCTGCGCCGTATCACACATTGCTTCACCGTCATGCTCCGCTGATGTCACCGTTCGGTTTCTGAAAAACGGATCGCTATTATCAGTGCTGTGGAAAAGACAGTGCTGCGTGCCTGATACGTCTTCCTTTTGTTTCCTGGTAAAAATGAGACAGACCACATCGTCTGATAATTAAGGACACCCAGCGAGCGGTATTGGGAAAGGCACATGGCAAAAACCAGGGTGACAGGCAAGATGAGACATATCCTCAGCCGACGCAGCAACGACAACCTGTCCTGAGACCCACGCTCGGAGATCTGGTGGTGATGTTTACCAGAAACGTAGGCTATTAACGCCCGCTTTTGAATATCCGACAACGCAGACCACGCCAGCGGGCGTTGATAACTGCAGGTGAGAAGCTGAAATTAAGCAGGGGCGGGCGGGGTTCATTTCACGCTCACCCTGCGCACCCTGGCGTCAATGTACTGTCCGGGCAGGCTTCAGAGAAAAAACCACATCAGAAAAACCAGCAGCACTGCGGCAAAGACGGTGACTGCTGGACGATAGAACAGCGGTTGCAGGTTCGGAGGAACCCAGGTCCAAAGCGGTGAAACAATTGGCTGCGGATCCATTTCGCTTGCGCTTACTGGCTGCTCGTGTAATCGCTCGGCTCGCCGGGCAAAAAACAGGTTAATCAAATCCTGTGCCTGGGCGGGAGTAAGTGCCGCCTGGGGAGGCAGCTGGAAACGTTGCTGACTGGCGTCTTCCAGCATTTTTTGTTCCGCATGATCGGGGGGCACTTTCAGGGCAGAAAGCAGGTGCGAGAGCGTGGGCGCACTATGCTGGTTCAGCATTTGACTGGCCTGAAGATACTGGGTCAGCAGGGGGAAAACCCGCGAAGGAATGGGATCGCCACTGTGCAGGTTGACCATTTTCAATACCGCCGCCCACAGTTTCACCGGGTGCTCGCCAGTGGCAGCAGCCAGCTTTGCCATCTGTTGATTCAGCGTATGATATTCGGCAGGCAGCAGAGTGCGATCGGTTATATGATTCTGCTGTGGTTGAGGGATCGTCATCTGGCTATTTTGCAACATAGTCAGTACCTGGCGCAGCTGGTCCGGGGTCAGCGTACTGAGCACGGTATGACCAAACTGCTGGCGAATAAAATCACTGACGGCCTGGCGATTATTACCCTGTGGTAGCAGGTCGGTTAACTGTTGAAAGAGCTGGCGGGTTGCGTGTGTGGTTTGCACCTGCGCCAGCCGTTCGGTAAGAAACTGCTCGGCTACGGAAAAATGACGCGAAAGCAGACCTGCATCATTCTTCACCCCCACTTCGTGATGCACACCAGCCCACAGTTCCGCGGCTTTTAGCGAACTGAGCGACACAATCTTAATGATCAACTTCTCCAGCGTGGTGCGCTGGGCAGGTGATAGCGGTTGATCTCCGGGGCCGGATGACAGCGTCGCCGGTCTGACATCGACCGTTGTACGAACGCCGGTAATCGGCGCACCGGGGCCACTAAGCGGTTGCATGGCAAAATCCTTAACTGATCGATCAACATCCGGGGCGCGCCGGAACAGGGTGAAACAGCATGATAACAATCCCGCTTGGGGATAGGTAGAGATCGCAGCCAGATGTGGGGAAATATTTTACGGGGCAACCTGCTGGAATTCTGAAACCTCAAGCTGTTCGACGTTCGTTGATTGCACGATTTGGCGCTATTGCAGGTCAGCGTCCGGGCGTGCCATGTCGGGAACAGGCCGGGAGCTTTTTCACTGCCTTAAACAACACGCCCTATCCTGTTGATATTATTGCTGGGGCTGCTGTTTTCTGAAACCGACTGCAAGGGGTTTTGCTCCGTACTTAACATGCCATTTATTAATAAGCACCCCTGGCAGGCACATTTACTGCCTTGCAGAGTGGAATCTGACACGGTAGTGAAATGGCCTGAATATTTCTATCTGATCTGACGCTCCCGATAGTCGATGCGGGGCAGCGTCCCGGGTCTAGCACCCGCCTCTTTGACGATTACGCCTGAAACAGGAACGTATGCTTTTACTCTGCCGGGATGTGATAAATTTATTGCAATTTTTTTTAAAGGCTTTCTTGCTATTACGTTCAGATATGCAGCAGCGATACCCACAGGAGGTTAACCGTGCCAGAAACGAAGAAAGAGCTCAAAATCCTCGTTGATGAAAATATGCCCTATGCCCATGAACTGTTCAGCCGTACGGGGACGGTTGTTGCCGTACCGGGACGCCCCATACCGCAGCACGAGTTGAATGATGCTGACGGGCTGATGGTGCGATCGGTCACGCCGGTCAATGCAGAGCTATTAAAGGGTAAGTCGGTCAGGTTTGTGGGGTCCGCAACCGCCGGGACCGATCATATTGATGAAAGCTGGCTGAGGGAGCAGGATATCGCCTTCTCGGCTGCGCCGGGCTGTAATGCCATCGCCGTAGTGGAATATGTCTTCTCGGCGCTATTGATGCTGGCCGAACGGGACAGTTTCCAGCTTAAGGACCGCACCGTTGGCATTATCGGTGTCGGGAATGTTGGCAGTCGTTTGCAGGCACGGCTTGAGGCGTTGGGGGTGCGCACGTTGTTATGCGATCCTCCCCGCGCTGATCGTGGTGAGGAAGGCGATTTCTTGCCGCTTGCCACGCTGGTTAGCCAGGCTGATATTCTCACTTTCCACACGCCATTATTCAGGTACGGAAATTATCAGACACTGCATCTGGTAGACGACGCGCTGCTGCGTGCGCTTAAACCCGGAACCATTCTGATTAACGCCTGCCGCGGTTCGGTGGTGGATAATGTCGCTTTGCTGAGGGTCCTCCAGGAGCGCCACGACCTGAGCGTGGTGCTGGATGTGTGGGAGCCGGAACCAGAAATCTCTCTTCCACTGCTGGAAAAAGCGGATATCGCCACTGCACACATTGCGGGCTACACGCTGGAAGGCAAAGCTCGCGGAACCACCCAGGTTTTTGAAGCCTGGAGCGCATTTTTAGGTCAGTCCCAGCAGATAGCACTGGATACGCTCCTGCCCGTACCAGAATTTCGTCGCGTATCGTTGCATGGTGAGCTTGATCAACCCGCGCTAAAAAGACTGGTTCATCTGGTGTATGATGTGCGTCGCGATGATGCGCTGTTGCGGAAGGTCGCCGCGCATAAAGGGGAGTTTGATCGACTGCGTAAAAATTATCAGGAACGTCGGGAATGGTCTTCGCTTGAGGTGATGTGCGACTCGCGTGAGGCTACCACTTTATTGTCAAAACTGGGCTTTAATGCTGTTTTCCTGACGTCATCCTGAAAGCGCGGATGCTTCCTAAGGTTGCCATAAGGTGTTGTGAATAATCTTATTTCCTGGGCGGTGCTGTCACCGCCTTATGTTTTTGTGCCAATGTCTGGAGTAAACCAACATGTCTGACGGCTGGAATATTGCGCTATTGGGCGCGACAGGCGCAGTAGGGGGAGCGTTACTGGAGCTACTGGCAGAACGCCAGTTCCCGGTTGGTGAGTTGTATTTGCTGGCCAGTGAATGTAGCGTCGGTGAAAACTTTCGCTTTGAAGGTCGAACGTTGTCGGTCACGGCTGCCAGTCAATTTGACTGGTCTCAGGTGCAGCTGGCGTTTTTTGTCGCTGGGCGTGACGCGTCGGCGTGCTACGCAGAAGATGCGGCGAACGCCGGTTGTCTGGTGATTGACACCAGCGATTGCTTTGCACTGGAGCCGGATGTGCCGCTGGTGATACCGGAGGTGAATTCGCAGGTGCTGGCGGACTACCGTAACCGCAATATCATCAGCGTTGCAGATAGCCTGACCAGCCAGCTACTTTGCGCAATCAAGCCGCTGGTGGATCGGGCTGGAGTGGGGCGTTTGCAGGTAACTAACCTGATTGCTGCGTCCTCCCACGGAAAAGCCGCTGTCGATTCGCTGGCAGGCGAGAGCGCTCGTTTATTAAATGGCCTGCCTGCAGAGGATAATTTTTTTGGTCGGCAGCTGGCTTTCAATATGCTGCCGTTACTGGCTGATGCTGAGGGCAGCGTGCTGCACGAGCGCCGTCTGGTCGATCAGGTACGTAAAGTCATGCAGGATGAGGGGCTGCCGATCACGGTGAGTACCGTTCAGGCACCGGTTTTCTATGGCAATGCGCAGATTGTGCATCTCGATAATCTTCGCCCGTTATCGGCTGAAGAAGCGCGTGAGGTACTGATGCAGGCCGAAGATATTGTGCTGTCTGAGGAGGATGATTACCCCACTCAGGTAGGAGATGCCTCCGGCAACGTACACCTTAGCATTGGCTGCCTGCGCAATGACTATGGCGTGCCGGAAATGCTGCAATTCTGGTCGGTAGCGGATAACGTCTGTTATGGCGGCGCACTCATGGCAGTCAAAACCGCGGAAAAACTGGTGCAGGAGTTCTTCTGGTGATGTCAGATCTCGCCCCAGCGCCGTCGGTATTCAGGCTGGCGTTGGGCATCGAATATGACGGTGCCCGTTATTATGGCTGGCAGCGTCAGCAGGAAGTTCGGAGCGTACAGGAAAAGCTTGAAAAAGCGCTTTCCAGCGTCGCCGCGCATCCCGTCACCGTTTTCTGTGCGGGGCGAACAGACGCTGGCGTGCATGGTACCGGTCAGGTTGTCCATTTTGATACCACCGTGTTGCGTAAGGATACAGCCTGGACATTGGGGGTGAATGCCAACCTGCCGGATGATATTGCGGTTCGCTGGGTTAAAGCGGTACCGGACGATTTCCACGCCCGTTTTAGTGCTACGGCTCGGCGCTACCGTTATGTTATTTACAACCAACGTTTACGACCAGCGATCCTGCATGGTGGCGTGACGCATTTTTATCATCCTCTGGATGTGCAGAAAATGCAGCGGGCAGGACAGGCGTTGCTGGGTGAAAATGATTTCACCTCGTTTCGTGCCGTGCAGTGCCAGTCGCGTACGCCCTGGCGCAATGTGATGCACCTGAATGTCAGTCGACACGGCGTATGGGTGGTAGTGGATATCAAAGCCAATGCGTTTGTTCACCATATGGTTCGCAATATTGTTGGCAGTCTGATGGAAATAGGCTGTGGAAATCAGCAGGAAAGCTGGATGGCAGAATTGCTGGCGGCAAAAGACCGCACGCTGGCTGCTGCAACCGCCAGAGCTGAAGGGCTTTATCTGGTGGCGGTTGATTACCCTGAATGTTTCGATTTACCACGTCCGCCAATGGGGCCATTGTTCCTTGCGGATTAAATCTGACCTGGAGTATCAAGGAAACACCTATGGAACTGATTCACACCGTTATTGATTTTATTCTGCACATTGATGTCCATTTGCAAGCGATGGTTGCGCAGTACGGCGTCTGGATTTATGCCATATTGTTCCTGATTCTGTTTTGTGAAACGGGGTTAATTGTCACGCCGTTTTTACCGGGTGACTCGCTGCTGTTTGTTGCCGGAGCGCTGGCGGCAATTCCTGACAGTGCCCTTAACGTGTATTTGATGGCGGGGTTACTGTGCGTGGCGGCCATTGCGGGTGATACGGTGAACTACACAATTGGTCGGCTGTTCGGTGACAAACTGTTCAGCAACCCGAATTCAAAAATTTTCCGCCGGAGCTATCTGGATAAAACGCACCAGTTCTATGAGCGTCACGGTGGCAAAACCATCATTCTCTCGCGCTTTGTTCCGATTGTCCGCACTTTTGCCCCTTTCGTTGCGGGAATGGGCAATATGTCCTATCGGCATTTTGCGTTTTATAACGTTACTGGTGGACTGCTGTGGGTTCTGCTGTTCTCCTACGCTGGCTATTTCTTCGGTAACCTGCCTGCGGTGCAACAAAATATTCATTATCTGATCGTGGGGATCATCCTGGTTTCCATTCTGCCCGGAATAGTGGAAATTGTGCGTCATCGCCTTGCGGGAAAAAAACAAAAATCATAACGGCCGTTTTTTTATTCTGGTGCCAGAGCGTATGCTCTGGCACTGGCCAGCTAGCCACCAGTCATATTCCACGATGGTTTGGCGTTCCTACTTTCAACCAATATAACAGGGCCTTATAAGGTCCTGTGCCAGTGAGAAACGCGTTCAGACCAATAAAACTTAAGGTCAGTTGCAAAATTCAGTATCGGCAAAAGGCCCGGCGTAGCCGCGAGTGGGAAAGCCCGACGGTGGTGTTTTCAGTTCTTTTATCGGTCAGAGTGTGGTGATGCCACTGACAAGATAATTTACTGTTTAAGCGTAATTTTTTGCAGGGAATGCCACAGCTGTTTTTTATCCGCAGGTGCTAAGTTTTTCTGGGCAATAGCCTGCATAAAGGCCTGCTTGTCCGTGAAGTTGACACCGTGTTTAAGGTTTGCGCTAATATCCGCTAGTATCTCGCTGTTCAGCGCGCTAATTTTAACTCTCACCTGATCAAGCGGAGCAGGTTGCCAGCCACTTTCCCTTTGTGATAGCCAGTCAGCCCGATAGCGATATTGAATGGCTTTAGCCGCGTCCATTTGCGCATGAATAAATGGTTTTACGGATTCACCATCCAGTCCCGACTTCTCAGCAATGGCCACTGAGTCAGACAACACCTTGTCTTCCTGGGTTAAATCTTCCACAGGCAGATGATTTTTTGCCTTGTAACCAGCGACGTCTTTCATATAAGAGAGACGCTGATTAATTAACTGGGCTACGCTATCTTTTACCGCAGGTAAAGCCATCGCGCTGGTAGACATCACTATTCCCCCTAATAGCAGCGAACTCATCATCATCTTACTTTTCATTTTTTCATTTGCCTTAATTTATGTTTCCATGGAAGATCAGTGGATAATATTCATGAATTTTGCCTTTAAATAGCGCGGCAGTTAGGCATATTACATCTGTTGCGATAAATCTGCACCTGATGCCTTAACATTTTTTTTCATTGAACGCAAATATCAGTTAATTCTTATCGCCAGATAAGTTAAGCCGACCTTGCCCGGCAGACGTTTCGAACCGACGTTGTGTCAGAACTGCCCTGAAACGGAAGACTTCAAAGCAGTCGCTAAAGAAATGTCAGCTGAGAAAAAGCGTTTTTTGAAAGTAAAGATGCCAGCTTATGGGTTTACTGTAAGCTTTACAGGAAAAATAAGGTGGAAAAATTATGTCTGTTATAAATGGAAAAAGTGCTGCCATATTTCCAAATACGGAAATCATCAGCGGTTCAATCACAAGGCCAAATTGGGAGGAGGGTAAAAAATTTTCTTCCAGACTGTTGTCATGTTTGCGGATGGTGAGCAATACATTTCTAAAATTAATTCCTTGCGTCAGGTGCCAGGGAAGCCATGAAGTTCAGAAAAGTCAGTGGGTTCGGGAAAGTCAGTTAGAAACAAGCCATAATAAGAAAGCAGAGTTAATCAATCTTTACAAAAATTTTATTTTAATCAAAATTAAGGATAATGATGTAAACGGTATTTTTCGGGTGTCACCTCATCCCGGAAAAATCAAAGAATTAGAAAGTGATAAGTTAAATCCAGAAGAAACACAATCATTTTTACAAAGTGATAAGGGCGGGGCCATCGTTGCTGCTTATATGTTATTAAAAGAGCTAAAAAGAATTAACGGTAATCTTGATATGAAAGCCACTGCAGAAGTGTTAAATTCAGGTGGTAATTTGCACGATATAATAGTTAAAGTATGGAAGACAGAAAGCAAATCCGAAAATAAATGCGGGAAGGATGAGTTTCAGTTAATCCTGACTGCGCTATCTGAAATATATGTTGCCCTCAGAGAGACACCACGTGAAGAAGCGCCCCCTTATGCGCTTGCTATGGCCGTTGCACCAAATCTGTTCCCTCCCAGGTTTTCATCTGAGCCAGGGAATGCAGTGGTTTCAGGGGAACAATTTAAAACAATCATGGATGAGGGAATTGCAATCACTGAGCGAATGATGGCTCAATCAAAAAATAATGGCAGCGTAAAAAAAACAGTTCAACACGAGGAAAATAAAAAAAGTGAACCGACGAGCACTTTCTTGGATAAGTTCAAAACTGTTGCAATTAACAAAAATGACTTATTTGATACATCGAAAGATCAGGGGGTAAAGTTCAGTCATGAAAATAAGGAGAGCACAGCGCAGCCAGACTCTGCTCCTTCTTTCAGAGAAATAAGGCCCAATAAAAGCCAGCTTTACGCAATAGTAGCAGGAGGTGTAAATAAAGAAAAATTATCAATGCCAGGCGGCTATATTGAAAGTCTTGTTTTCTGTATGTTGCAGCATTTTAACAAGGCTAATGGTGATAATACAGGTGTTAGTAAAAAAGATTTTGATTATTATCTCAATCGGGTACAAGGAAACAAATCGAGGGGTAATGGATTTGTATACGCCACCGAGAGTATTGGTATGTCCCTAACCGAGCTGTTAAATAATAAATTATTGGAGAACAATAAAAGTCAGATGCGAGTCATAGTTAACAGGCATATTCCCGCTCCTCTAAGTCATATTAAACACCAGGAAAAGTTTGGTCCAAACGATGGCACAGAAGTGCATATATATCAGAATGGCAATGAATTTATCGCCGGTGATTAAGCTCAGAAGAGAATGAAACGCAATAATATCACCACCGCATCAGGCGAGTTAGCAGTCTGTCACTTTAAAAGGGAGAGTCGCTTCAAAGCGATAGCAACTTGAAACTGAACGGTTAATGTTTGATTCCTCTGATACGCTTTTGTCACAGAATCGTTTGAACTCGCCTCTGGAAGCTTGATGAATGAGTAGCGCGATGTAGTGATTTGTGGTGTAATAATGCCTGTTTTTCAGACGATAATATGTGTTAAGCATATGATTTAGCACAATAAACAACAGAACAGGTCATCAATGAGCTGGATTGAACGAATTCTTAACAAGAGCACCATCTCCCCCTCACGTAAAGCCAGCATTCCGGAAGGTGTCTGGACCAAATGCGACAGTTGCGGACAGGTGCTCTACCGTGCCGAACTGGAACGCAATCTTGAGGTCTGTCCAAAATGCGATCATCACATGCGTATGCATGGCCGTCAGCGCCTGCATAGTCTGCTGGATGAAGGCTCGCTTGTTGAACTGGGCAGTGAGCTGGAACCCAAGGATTTGCTCAAATTCCGTGACTCCAAGAAATACAAAGATCGCCTTGCCAGTGCGCAAAAAGAGACTGATGAGAAAGACGCGCTCATTGTGATGAAAGGCACCCTCTGTGATATGCCCGTGGTGGCTGCTGCGTTTGAATTCTCTTTTATGGGCGGTTCAATGGGTTCTGTAGTGGGGGCGCGGTTTGTTCGTGCTGTTGAGCAGGCGCTGGAAGATAACTGTCCGATGATTTGTTTTTCTGCTTCTGGCGGTGCGCGCATGCAGGAAGCGCTGATGTCGCTGATGCAGATGGCAAAAACCAGCGCCGCGTTGGCAAAAATGCAGGCGCGTGGCCTGCCTTATATCTCTGTGCTGACCGACCCTACCATGGGCGGTGTTTCGGCCAGTTTTGCCATGCTCGGCGACCTGAATATTGCAGAACCCAAGGCATTAATCGGCTTTGCTGGCCCGCGTGTTATTGAGCAGACGGTACGTGAGAAATTGCCACCGGGCTTCCAGCGGAGTGAATTTCTGATTGAAAAAGGTGCCATTGATATGATTGTGCGCCGTCCTGTGATGCGGTTAAAACTGGCAGGGGTATTGTCCCGGATGATGAATCTGCCAGAGCCACAGGAGGAAATTCTGTTCCCGGTGGCTACGCAAGAAACGCAGCAGAGTCATGAAGCCTGAGTGATAATCGAAAGGAGCCGACGGCTCCTTTCTCCCATGAACCGCAACCTTGTGGACGGGAAAAATGGACACCATTCCTCAAGCTACGTCATCTTTGGTCACGTGGCTTCATTATCTTGAGAATCTGCATGGGCAATCCGTTGATCCTGGCCTGGAGCGTATTGCTCAGGTGGCACAACAACTTGATCTGCTGACGCCTGCCCCCTTTATATTCACCGTGGCCGGAACCAACGGTAAAGGCACGTCCTGCCGCATGCTGGAAACGCTGCTTCTGGCGGCGGGCTATCGGGTGGGCGTATACAGCTCCCCGCATTTACTGCGCTACACCGAGCGTGTTCGGGTACAGGGTGCTGAACTGGCAGAGTCCGATCACACGGCGTCCTTTGCGCGAATTGAAGCGGGACGTGGCAATATCTCTTTGACCTATTTTGAATACAGCACGCTGTCAGCTCTCGCCTTGTTTAAACAGTTGGCGCTGGACGTGGTGATCCTTGAAGTGGGGCTGGGAGGCCGGCTGGATGCGACGAATATCGTCAATGCTGATATTGCAGTGATTACCAGTATTGCCCTGGACCATACCGATTATCTTGGCCCGGATCGCGAAAGCATAGGGCGTGAAAAAGCAGGCATATTTCGCAGTGGTAAACCTGCTGTGGTGGGTGAACCGGATATGCCCCTTTCAATCGCAGAGGTTGCGAAATCGGTCGGGGCCACGCTGCTCAGAGAAGGTCAGGCATGGTCTTATACCGTCGGTGAAAATGACTGGTGTTTTCATGACGACAGGGGCGATCTTGCAGGGCTGCCCCTGCCGCAAATCCCATTGCCCAACGCGGCAACCGTGCTGGCAGCGCTGCGTGCCTCTTCTTTGGATATCGACCCGGCCATCATCCGTCACTGGCTGGATAAGGTTGTGGTGACGGGACGTTTTCAAACGATCTCTGACTCACCCCGCATCATCCTCGATGTGGCGCACAATCCTCATGCCGCCGCTTGGCTTGCCGGGCAATTAGGCAGGCTGGCGAAGAACGGTAGCGTTCACGCCGTGGTTGGTATGCTACATGATAAAGATATTCCCGGAACCCTGGCCTGTCTGAAGCCACAGATTGATCGTTGGTACTGCGCCCCGCTGGACGGGCCACGCGGAGCCCGTGCGGATGAGCTGATGGCGCACTTGACCGATGCCGATGCTTTTTCCTGTGTGGCTGATGCGTTCGCGCACGCACGCAGGCAGGCCTTAGCTCAGGATATTGTGCTGGTGTGTGGTTCATTTCATACCGTAGGGCAGGTGATGGAAATGCTGGAAATGGAGAAGGGCAGTGGCAAGTAAATTTCAGAACCGACTAGTCGGCACTGTGGTCATCGTGGCACTGAGCGTGATCGTTCTGCCAGGTTTGCTTGACGGTAAGAAAAAACACTATAAAGAGGAGTTTGCGGCGATTCCTCTGGTACCAAAGCCCGGCGATCAACAGGAAACTGAAGCGCTGCCACCCGTCACGCAGGCTCTGCCTGTGCACCCACCCGAGGGTGCGGGCACCGTGGTGGAAGGGCGTAACAGCGGTAATACTTCTCAGGCGGAAAGCGGTTCAACGGTGCCGCAGTCGGCAAGCCAGCCCACGTTGGTTACGCCACCTGTGCCACAGGCCGTACAGCAGAAACCGGTCGAGAGAGCAAAATCGGTGGAAAAAAATCGACAGCCAGATACGGCGAAGGTCGCGCCTAAACTGGTTGAAAAACCCAAAATGCAGCCGAAAGTTGAACCCGATGTTCCGCAGGCCACTGAAGCCCCTGTGGATGAGCGTTCACCAGCCGGTCAGGCTTATGTTGTTCAGCTTGGGGCACTTAAAAATGCCGGTAAAGTGAATGAGATTGTTGCCAAACTGCGGTTGTCGGGTTACCGCGCGTTTACCGTGCCTTCCACGCCGGTTCAGGGAGAGATCACCCGTATTTATGTCGGGCCGGATGCCTCCGAAGCGAAGATGCAGGCTTCGGTAGCGAAATTGAAAGAACTTTCGGAACTTGAGGGCAAGGTAAAAGTCTACAGTCCACGCTGATTTTGCTGGGTAAAGG
Source organism: Erwinia tracheiphila (assembly GCF_021365465.1). Classification (NCBI taxonomy): domain Bacteria; kingdom Pseudomonadati; phylum Pseudomonadota; class Gammaproteobacteria; order Enterobacterales; family Erwiniaceae; genus Erwinia; species Erwinia tracheiphila. The sequence goes on along the minus strand of NZ_CP089932.1, from coordinate 3,359,543 downwards.
CTATTACTGTAATAGTCTTTACCTTAGAGTCTGTCCCATTAGGCTATTTTACTTGCCATTTTGAACCTGGGCAGTGCCCGGAATCCTCACGTACTTTGTGTACGCTCCGGTTCCTCCGTGCTGTCCGTGTTCAAACTGTCAGCGACAATAACGCCTGATGGAACAGGATCTTAGCTGTGTGCTTCCGTCAGGGTCAGCACACGCTGACAGCAAGTTGGCCGCAATCGGTTATCCGATGTAAATCAGTCAATTGCCAACAGGCCACTGACAAGGCACTTTCAGGTAACTGTCTGGCATTTTTGCTGGTATTTTTAACGCGCTGTTTTAGTTATTTTGGTAAAGGAAAACCCTGCACAAACGTTTTCTTTTTCTGTTAGAATTCGCCCCGAACTGGATGCGGACACTGTCTCTGGAAGAGTTCATGATCTGGATAGATTACGTCATTATTGTAGTTATTGGTTTTTCGGCTCTGGTCAGCCTGATTCGTGGGTTTGTCCGGGAAGCATTATCCCTTGTTACTTGGGGTTGCGCATTTTTTGTTGCCAGTCATTACTACTCTTTCCTTGCCGTCTGGTTCACGGGTTTCCAGGATGAACTGGTTCGAAATGGCATTGCCATTGCGGTGTTATTTATCGCCACGCTCATCGTGGGTGCCATTGTTAACTTTGTTCTTGGCTCACTGGTTGAAAAAACCGGCCTGTCGGGAACCGACAGAGTGCTTGGTGTCTGTTTTGGCGCATTGCGTGGCGTGCTGATTGTTTCCGCCATCCTGTTTTTTCTGGATACCTTTACTGGCTTTTCCAAAAGCCCTGACTGGCAGCAATCCCAGTTGGTTCCCCAGTTCAGTTATATCATCAGATGGTTTTTCGACTATCTGAAGAGTACGTCAAGTTTTTTGCCCCGGTAATGGCGTCGGGGTTGCGGCTTAATGAGGAAATGACCACATGTGCGGTATTGTCGGGATCGCCGGTTTTATGCCGGTTAACCAGTCGATTTATGATGCGTTAACGGTGCTACAACACCGAGGGCAGGATGCCGCAGGCATTGTCACCATTGATGCTCAGAACTGCTTTCGTTTGCGTAAAGCAAATGGTCTGGTCAGCGATGTTTTTGAAGCCCGCCACATGCAGCGTATGCAGGGAAATATGGGCATTGGTCACGTTCGTTATCCGACGGCGGGAAGCTCCAGTGCTTCCGAGGCGCAGCCTTTTTACGTCAATTCACCCTATGGAATTACCCTTGCGCACAACGGGAACCTCACCAACGCCCACGAACTGCGCAAGCAGCTTTTTGAGAGCGGACGTCGCCACGTTAACACCACCTCTGATTCCGAAATCCTGCTCAATATTTTCGCCGTTGAACTGGATCGATTCCAACATTACCCGCTGGAAGCCGAGAACATTTTTGCAGCGGTTGCGGCGATGCACCAGCAGGTTCGCGGCGCGTATGCCTGCGTTTCAATGATTATCGGGCACGGTCTGGTGGCTTTTCGCGATCCGAACGGCATTCGTCCACTGGTCATTGGCAAACGTCCCATGGCTGATGGCCGCAATGAATATATGGTCGCGTCTGAGAGCGTAGCGCTGGATACATTAGGCTTTGAGTTCCTGCGTGATGTCGCCCCAGGTGAAGCGGTCTATGTAACGGAAAAAGGGCAGCTTTTCACCCGTCAGTGTGCGGAAAACCCGAAATGTAATCCCTGCCTGTTTGAATACGTCTATTTTGCCCGGCCGGATTCCTTCCTGGATAAAATTTCCGTATACAGCGCTCGCGTACGTATGGGAACCCGGCTGGGCCAGAAAATCGCTCGCGAGTGGGAAGACCTGGATATAGACGTGGTGATCCCCATCCCGGAAACCTCCTGTGATATTGCGCTGGAGATGGCGCGCATCCTTAACAAGCCATATCGCCAGGGATTTGTAAAAAACCGCTATGTTGGCCGTACTTTTATTATGCCGGGCCAGCATCTGCGCCGCAGTGCGGTTCGTCGCAAGCTTAACGCTAACCGCGCAGAGTTCCGTGATAAAAATGTTCTGCTGGTAGATGACTCCATTGTGCGCGGCACAACCTCTGAACAGATCATCGAAATGGCGCGCGAAGCGGGAGCAAAAAAAGTGTATCTGGCCTCTGCCGCCCCTGAGATCCGCTTTCCCAACGTCTACGGGATTGATATGCCTAGCGCCACCGAGCTGATTGCTCACGGTCGTGAAGTTGAAGAGATCCGCCAGCTGATTGGGGCGGATGCCTTGATTTTCCAGGATCTCAACGATCTGATTGATGCAGTGCGGGAAGAAAACCCGGATATCGCGCAATTTGAATGTTCTGTGTTTAACGGCGTGTACGTGACGAAAGACGTCGATCAGCAATATCTGGAATACCTTCAGTCACTGCGTAATGACGATGCTAAATCGCTGGCCCGTCAAAATGAGGTGGAGAACCTGGAAATGCATAACGAAGGCTGATGTCCTCGGATGCTGTAACAGGTACTATAATGGGCCGGGCGTAATCCTGGCCCATTTTTACTTTTACAAACGGGGCTGAAACCAAGAGGGAATCTGATGCGACGATTGATTATTGGTATCTCTGGTGCCAGCGGCGTGATTTACGGTATTCGTACGCTGCAAATCTTACAGCAGGTTGCAGATGTGGAAAAGCATCTGGTAATAAGCCATGCAGCCCGGCAGACGCTGGCTCTCGAGAGTGATTACACATTGCGCGAGGTGCAGGCCCTGGCTGATGTGGTTCATGATGCGCGGGATATCGCAGCGAGTATCTCTTCCGGGTCGTTCAAAACGGATGGAATGGCAATTCTGCCCTGCTCGATAAAAACCCTTTCCGGCATCGTTCACAGCTACAGTGATGGACTGCTGACGCGCGCTGCTGACGTGATGCTGAAAGAACGACGCAAGCTGGTGTTGTGCGTACGTGAAACTCCGCTGCATCTTGGGCATTTGCGCATGATGACCGCAGCCGCTGAATTGGGCGCAATTATTATGCCGCCGGTTCCTGCTTTCTATCACAAGCCTGAGAGCATGATGGACATTGTTGATCAGACCGTGAACCGCGTGCTGGACCAGTTTGACATTACCCTTGAGAACGATCTTTTTTTGCGCTGGCAGGGTGCATAACTCTCCGCGTTTTGCTTTTTTTGGTGCGGTAATTGCAGCACAGGAGCGGGCTATTCGCTACCTGGACAAAGTGGGGATTGACGAGCGCGTCCGAGCAAAGTATCCGGTTAACCTTTCTGGCGGTCAGCAGCAGCGCGTGTCCATTACCCGTGCGCTGGCGATGGAGCGGAAGTGCTGCTGTTTGATGAACCAACATCCGCACTCGATCCTGATCTGGTGGGCGAAGTATTGAGAATCATGCAGAAACTGGCGGAAGAAGAGAAATCATGGTGGTCGTGACCCATGAAATGAAGTTTGCCCGTCATGTTTCTAACCATGTTATTTTTCTGCACCAGGGAAAAATAGAGGAAGAATGCCCGCCGCACGAGCTGTTTACCCAACCGAAAAGTCCGCGTTTACAGCAGTTTCTTTCGGGTACGCTGAAGTAATCCAGCGAAGGTCAGGCAGAGTTGTTAATGGCAGTGCAATGGTTTCACTCTGATACCGCCATGTTCAGAAAAAACCAGCCTTGCATCAGGAGGTGGTTGTCCCTGCATCATCGGGCAGATCCCCTGAAAATAAATGCTTTCGTTATGCAGGACGCCCGTAGCGGCATTTAAAAAAAGCCTTATGGGCGTCAGATTTTTTACCGACCAGAACTGTTGCTCATTTTTCATTCATCCCTGGTCGTCGCTGCCAGCCTGAGCTGGTGCCAGCAATACATCGCTGCCCGGCTGGCCACAGGCAGGATAATTTCCTGAAATGGCGTATGTTAAATCACATTGGCCAGCGCACTGGCCAGCTGAGGCCAGCGGAAAATAAAACCTGATTCTTCAAGCCGTTTTGGGATGACCTGCTGTCCTCCCAGCACCAGGACCGATGATTCGCCCATCATCAACTTAATGGCGCTTGCAGGCGTGCGTATCAGTGCCGGGCGATGCATCGCCTGTCCCAGCGTGGCGGCAAACTGCGCATTACGTACCTTACCAGGAGCCACCATATTGAACGCGCCGCGCAGCTGTGCATTATTCAGCAACCACAGAATGGCATCGATCATGTCATCAATATGGATCCAGGGCATGTACTGCCTGCCGTCTCCCAGCGGACCGCCGATGCCAAACTGGAAAGGGAGTTTCATTTTGCCAAGCGCCCCCCCTTTTTTTGACAGAATGACGCCAGTGCGTAGAAGGCAGACCCGGGTTCTTTCGCTGTCAGCACCGAGCGCCAGTGCTTCCCACTTGGCGCAGAGTCGGTGAGTAAACTCATCCCTGCCTGTATCCTGCTCCGTCAGGATCGTTTCGCCGCAGTTACCGTAATAGCCCGTGGCCGAGCCGGAAATAAACACGACAGGAGGGCAATCACTGTCTTTAATTAAGGCTGCCAGCTGTCCGGTGATTTGCCAGCGACTCTGGCAAAGTCGCTGCTTTTGCTGTTCGGTCCAGCGCTTGTCTGCGATGGGTTCCCCTGCCAGATTAATCACCGCATCAATACCATTTAAATCGCGCTGCTGCGTCAGTTCTGACCACAAATTAACGCGCTTATCCAGTTTTTCGCGTGCAGCTGCGACATTGCGTGTCACCACGCTCACCTGATGGCCCTGAGTTAACAGGAGAGGGATAAGGTGACGACCAATAAGGCCGGTCCCGCCGGTCAGTAAAATATGCATCCTGTTTATCCTTAAAAGGTGAAGGTTGAAAGCCAACGGCCCAGCACCAAGCTTAGAATATCCCGAGCGGCATGGGGTGAAGATCTGCAATAAAAAAGAGGGAGATAATGGATTTACGCCGATCTCCGCAAGGCTGTGCTGTAATGTTGTTTTGGTGTTGCAGAGAGATTGCCTTCCGTTAAAAAAGTGGGTAAACAAGAGAAACCCACCTTGTGAGGAAATCAGGATGAATTATCCCGCTATTACGCTCTGGCCTGATGTCTGCTTCTTTAGCCCTTATGCCATGTCGGTTTATGTTGCTCTGAGCGAGAAAGGCGTTCCTTTTTCGCTGAAGCATATTGATCTTGCCCGTCAGCAAAATTTGGCAGAGCCTTATTGCCATCTATCATTAACCCGCCGGGTGCCGACGTTGCAAATTGACGATTTTACGCTGTCAGAGTCGTCGGCCATTGTGGAATACCTTGAAGAACGTTTTCCTGCACCGGAATTTGAGCGCCTGTATCCGGGTAACCGAGAAAAGCGCGCCAGGGCGCGTGAAATTCAGGCGTGGCTGCGTAGCGATTTAATGTCAATACGTCAGGAAAGACCCACCGATGTCATCTTTGCTGGCGAAACCTTTGCTCCCCTGAGTGATCGGGCGCGGCGGGTGGCGACCATACTTTTTGAGGCAGTCGCACGACTGCTGGAACCCGGTCAGCGTAATTTATTTGGAGAATGGTCCATTGCAGATACCGAGCTGGCATTGATGATCAATCGGCTGGCGTTACATGGCGATGTGGTACCTGATTTCATCGTGGACTATGCTCATTTTCAGTGGCACCGTGCATCGGTCCAGCTCTGGCTGGCGAAGTCATCCAGAAGCGATATTGATTAGCACACTGTCGAATTATAAATTTTCTTCAGACCGTGGCACACTGCGCCGGGAAAACAGATAAGCGCATTAGCGCCAGAACAGAAAAGGGTGAAGGATGATCGAGCAAGACAGTGGCATAGAGTGGGTGGACATCGTCAATGAAGATAATGAGGTGATAGCACAATGTGGTCGTGCACAGATGCGCACTCAGTGTTTGCGCCATCGTGCAACCTACATTGTGGTTCACGATGGCATGGGGAATATCCTTGTTCAACGTCGCACCGCAACAAAAGACTTTATGCCGGGCATGCTCGACGCAACGGCCGGGGGCGTGGTGCAAAGTGGTGAGGAGCTGCTCGAATCCGCGCGGCGCGAAGCAGAAGAAGAGCTGGGTATCGCCGATGTGCCTTTTGCCGAACATGGCACCTTCTACTTTGAGGACCAACACTGCCGGGTATGGGGGGGCTTATTCAGCTGCGTTTCGCACGGCCCGTTTGCCATGCAGGAAGAAGAAGTGGACGAGGTTTTCTGGATGACGCCGGAAGAGATCACCGCGCGTTGCGATGAGTTTACGGATGACTCACTGAAAGCGCTGTCACTTTGGTTGAGTCGCAATAGCGAACAGAGCCATCAGCCTTCCTTTGCACAGCAGAAATAACGCGTGATGATATTTGGGGTCGTGACGCAGACTTGCTGATCACGTATGCTTTGCGCTTTGGATGTAACATATGGCTAAAGTTGATGTCGTCTGCCCTCAGTGCAATGAAACTCATGCTGTACGATGTAACGGACATTCAGCATCCGGTGCCCAACGTTACATCTGCAAGCATTGTTCAAAGACCTTTCAGCTCAACTTTAGCTACTCCGGTGCCAAACCAGACACACACCAGACCATTGTTAATATGGCCATGAATGGTTACGGATGTCGCGATACCGCACGGGTTCTCGGTATCAGCCTCAATACGGTTCTGCGGCACGTAAAAAAATTTCGCCAAAGCAGGTAGCTGAGAATATCGACCCCGAAACGGAGGTTGTTATCTGCTGTGAAGCCAGTGAACAATGGTCTTACGTGCGGTGTAGAAGCAATCCCCGGTGGTTGTTCTATGCTTATGACCGTATCCGCAAACGTGCTCTGGCCCACGTCTTCGGCCCGAGAAATGCCCCGACCCTGCGACGATTGCTGGCCCTGTTAAGCAAATTTAACCTTGCCTTTTATATGACAGATGCCTGGCCGGTTTATAAAGTTCTGTTAAGTGCAACAGGCCACGTGGTGAGCAAGAAATATACCCAACGGACAGAACGACATAATCTTAATCTTCGCACACATATCAAACGACTGACCCGCAGAACAATTTGCTTTTCGAAGTCAGAGGAAATGCATGATAAGATCATCGGTTGGTATCTTACTCTTCATCATTATCAATAAATCTGCGTCACTACCCGATAAGCCGTTACACACGTTGCTACCGCATCAGCGCGATATCGGCATGGGATTTCAGAATTATGCGTTGTTTCCGTACATGACCGTCGCTGAAAATTTGACGTTTCCGCTAACTATTCGTCGTATGAGCAAGGCCGATGTGAAAGAACGCGTCAGCTGTGCACTGGTATGATTAAGCTGACTTCCCTTGCCGGGCGCTACCTGGCTCAGATGTCCGGGGGACAGCAGCAGCGCGTTGCCCTGGCAAGAGCGCTGGTGTTTGAGCCACGGCGAATCTCTGGACGCATTGGATAAACAGTTACGTGAACATATGCAGATGGAAATCAAAAAGTTGAACGAAATGCTCGGCTTGGCCATTGTTTATGTCACCCACGATCAGAGCGAGTCCATGACCATGTCCAATCGTGTGGCGGTGTTTAACGATGGCATGATACAGCAGATGGGCAGCCCGGAGCATCTGTATGAATCGCCTGCCAATGCGTTTGTCGCGCAGTTTATCTGTGAAAACAACAGTCTGAGGGTAACGCAATTGTCCAGCCAGGGCGATTATTACAGCGTGCAGCTTGATGGTTAGGAAACTGAATCATCGTTTTAAAATTTTCCTGACCATGAATATCGGTGTCATAAACACAGTGATGACGTGAAGTCAGGTGAGTTACGGTAATAAAATGCTGGTTTCGGTGCATTTTTAACCTGAAAACCATTTTTCAGGCGCACTTATCCCGTAGCCTGTGCCAGAAGCCAGCGTTTCCGGTCGATGTTATGCAGCCTTTCTGCCACTAATTCGCTGGCATGTCTGCCTGTGCGCTGCTGAAGCGCAGCCGGTTACCGCACAGAAGGCATTTGTACGGATCCGTGCGCAGAAATTCCTTCATCAGCGCGGCGAAGCCGGGCTGCTCCGGTTTTTTCCTCGCCTCCATCTGCAGTGCCTCATACACTTTCGGCAGCTGCTTGCCCCGTTTACGGCTGGACAAAAAGCCGTAGTAGCGCACCATTTTAAAATGTTTCGCCGGGATATGACTGATATAGCGCCCGATCATCTCTTCCTGCGTCAGCGTCTGCTGCCGGTACTGCTGCGTGCGGTGGTCATAATAGTGATGCACCACCGCACCACCGCACCACCGCACCACCGCTGTAGTGCCTGAGTTTCGCTGCTGGCACTGGCGGTCGTTTCAGGTACCGGCCCAGGTATTTGACACTCTGCCAGGCTCCCCGGGTTTTCTTCGCGAAATGTACTTTCCAGCGGCACCTGTACTGGGCCTGGAGATACCGTTGCCACTGCCTGTTATCGCGGATATGTCCCAGCCCCGGCAGGCTGCCTGGATTTATCAGGTCATAGCTGTGGCGCAGCAGGCGGATGACGGCACCGCGCCAGATTTCCTCCACGGCGTGCTTCTTAAAGAAGAGGTCGCGCCAGACGCCGTGTTTAATATCGAGCCCGCCACGGGTGACAGACAGATGAATGTGCGGATGCTGGTTGAGCTGGCGACCGTAGGTGTGCAGGGCGCAGAAAATGCCGACCTCCACGCCCTGCGCCCTGCTTGCGGGCCCAGCGGAGCATGGCGCGGGTGGCAGCACGGAACAGGGCGTTGAGCAGGGGCCAGTTGTTGTTAAAAAACGGCCAGAGCAGATGGGGCATGGTAAAGGTGATGTGCTGCCAGTCGCAGTCGGGAAGAATGTGGCTCTGCTGCGACACCCACTGTTCGGTAGCTTTGAAGCCGCAGGCGCTGCAGGCCTTTGACTTGCAGCTCTGGCAGAAGAAGCGGGAGTGGGTGCAATCTGCTGATGAACAGCAGTAGCGGCGGACTCCCATACTGGCGGTACCACAGGCGAGCATGCGCTCAACGCAGAGGCGGTTCCAGGGAGTGATATTGTCGCCGAATTTTTCGAGGAATCTGTTCCAGCCATCATCGGTGGTGAAGAGCAACTTTGCGGGGCGCGGAATATACATGCCGCAGAATATAAAACGGGGCTCAGGGCATGAAAACTATAGGAACCGCGAAGCGGTGACGCTCGTCCAGTCTCAACTTTTCACCAATCCCTATCGTTTTCCGATCGGGAAGTGATATGAGCCCGCTATCAAAGAACAATCAAAAGAATAAAGGGAATATTTTATCTATAAGGAATTGAATTATAAGAATATTAACCAAAAAATCAGAGGGCCTATGTATGTTTTCAGAAACTTAAAATTACAAAAATTGACAGTTGATTCATGTTTGTATGAGTTTTAAACTATTTCTGCAACTTACGGACAACCATCTGATTATCGGAATAAAAATGAACAAAAGTACAATTACATTAATGATGATGGCCATGCCTTCAGGTACTGCTTATGCTGAGTCTACGTAGTTAACGCCAAATTTTTCACCGGAAAGCGTAACTGTATCCACCTCTGCCGGGATGTTAAGCGGAACGTCTCATGAACTGATTTATGATACAGATACAGGAAGAAAGGGCAGCCAGCTGGACTGGAAGATCAAGAATGTGGTCATTCTAAAAGGCGACATTTCCTGGGATGCATATTCGTTTCTGACACTGAATGCACGAGGCTGGACATCCCTGGCTTCCGGGGCTGGTTACATGGACGACTATGACTGGATGAACGATAATCAGTCAGGATGGACTGACCACTCATCCCACCCCAGCACGAATGTCAACTATGCCAATGAATTCGATCTGAACGCAAAAGGCTGGGTTTTCCAGAATGAAAACTATAAAGCCGGTGTAATGGCTGGTTATCAGGAGACTCGATTCAGCTGGACTGCAACCGGTGGTTCCTATAACTACGATAATGGTTCACATACTGGAGAATTTCCTGCTGGTGAACGTGGAATTAGCTATAGCCAGCGGTTTTCCATGCCGTACATTGGCCTTGTAGGTCAGTATCGTATTAATGATTTTGAGTTCAATGCATTGTTTAAATTCAGTGACTGGGTTCGGGCGCACGATAACGATGATCACTACATGCGGGATTTAACGTACCGTGATAAGACTACCAGTTCACGTTACTATGGCACTTCAATTGATGCCGGATATTACGTAACTCTGAATGCCAAAGTATTTGCTGAGTTCACCTACAGTAAATATGAGGAGGCTAAGGCAGGGACTCAGATTATTGATACTAAAATTGGTGAGTCCGCCTCCATTGGAGGAGATGCTGCTGGGATATCAAATAAAAACTATACGATTACAGCGGGTCTGCAATATCGATTCTAAGTAAAAATCATGATTAGGATGATTATTTCCATTTCATTCGTTACCTAACCATGACTCATGCCATATTTAATGCCAGAGAAACGGATCTGGCATTAAAAAATTGCATAAATTTTAAGTCAGGCATACCCGTTAAACGTAAAAGATGAAATCCACTTTAAAAACAGCATCATAGTATGATACTGCCCCATATCATACATCAAGATTTCGTAGGGTCTAAGAAAAGAAGTTATTAACATACAAAGGTGTTAAACCCCGTCACTCCTTACGAAATAGTGTTTTACACCAACTCATTATTCATAAACAAACCATAGTTCTCAATGAATCAGCTGTTCATGGTGAATAATACACCGCAGAGACAGGTCCACGGGATCACGCTGTCGCCGAACGTATTGATGAACAAACTCCAGCCGTCATCGACTGGAAGAGCAGTCTGGCAGGGCGCGGAATATACATGTCACAGAGTATAAAACGGGGCTCAGGGCATGCAAACCATCGGAAGCGCGAAGCGATGACGCTCGCCCTGTAAGGGCGCTACGTTCATGGTTAGGAAACTGAATCATCGTTTTAAAAATTTCCTGACCATGAGCAGCAGTGTCTGTAATGCAGTAATGATGTGCCATCGGGAACGTTATGGTCATAAAATGGCATTTGCGGCGCGTTTTTAACCTGAAAGCTGTTTTTCAGACGCACTTATCCCGCAGTCTGTGCCAGAAGCCATCGTTTCCGGTCGATGTTATGCAGTCTTTCTGCCACCAACTCCGACGCGTGCCTCCCGGCCTGCGCACTGCTGAAGCGCAGTCGGTTGCCGCACAGAATGCATTTGTACGGATCCGTGCGCAGAAATTCTTTCATCAGCGCGGCGAAGCCGGGCTTCTCCGGTTTTTTCCGCGCTTCCATCTCCAGGGCTTCATACACCTTCGGCAGCAGGCTACCCCGTTTACGGTTTGATAAAAAACCGTAATAACGCACCATCTTAAAATGCTTCGCCGGGATATGGCTGATATAACGTCCGATCATATCTTCCTGCGTCAGCGTCTGCTGCCGGTACTGCTGCGTACGGTGGTCGTAATAGTGGTGCACCACCGCGCCGCCGCTGTAGTGCCTCAGCTTCGCCGCCGACACGGGGGGCCGTTTCAGGTACCGGCCCAGATATTTGACGCTCCGCCAGGCCCCCCGGGTCTTCTTCGCGAAGTGGACCTTCCAGCGGCGCCCGTACTGCGCCTGCAGATAGCGCAGCCACTGTTTTTTGTCGTGGATATGCCCCAGCCCCGGCAGCCTGCCGGGGTTAATCAGGTCATAGCTGTGGCGCAGCAGCCGGATGACGGCTCCGCGCCAGATTTCCTCCACGGCATGCTTTTTAAAGAAGAGGTCGCGCCATACGCCGTGTTTAATATCAAGCCCGCCGCGGGTGACGGAGAGATGAATGTGGGGATGCTGGTTGAGCTGGCGACCGTAGGTGTGCAGGGCGCAGAAGATACCGACTTCCACACCCTGTTTTCTGGCCCAGCGGAGCATGGCGCGGGTGGCTGCGCGGAACAGGGCATTGAGCAGAGGCCAGTTATTGTTGAAAAAGGGCCACAGCAGATGGGGCATGGTGAAGGTGATATGCTGCCAGTCGCAGTCGGGCAGAATTTGCTGTTGCTCTGTAATCCACTGCTCCGTGGCCTTATGTCCGCAGGAGCTGCAGCCTTTTGATTTACAGGTCTGGCAGAAGAAGCGGGTGTGGGTGCAGTCCGGGGAGGCGCAGCAGTATCGCTTCACCCCCATGGCAGCAGTGCCGCAGGCGAGCATGCGCTCGACGCAGAGTACGGTCCAGGGGCTGAGGGTGTCCCCGTGTTTATCCATATACCGGTTCCAGGCGTCATCAGTGGTGAACAGCAGTTTTGCCGGGCGCGGGATATACATGCGGCGGATTATCGCTCTGCAGTGGCACCGGTATTATAGTGCCAGTCGTCACAGTCATCGGCCCAGTTGTCGGTGTGTTTATCCCAGGGAGCGAAGGTCACCGGCAGCATGCCGGATTCTGTGGCGATAATAAACACATCGGCTGGCATGGACTCAAGGACGACATCGCCGTCGGGTGAGTCAGGCGGCTCAAAGCCGCGGATGATGCAGACGAGAGGCGGGTCGAAGTGTGTATCGAGGAAAAACTGTGGCCCCAGGTGGACACAGTGACGAATGGCATCCTGCGGAGTGTCGTAAAAAAACTCGTCGGGGTCGTCATAATCGCTCCGGGGTGGAATGGACACCAGAAAACGCTTAGGATATCCGGGTATAGCGCGTCGGGACGAGGGCGTGGGTTTACGCTTTCTGGGGGCTTTGCTACGGGCAATGTGAATGATTTCCTGAGAAATTAACATACCGCAGAGTATAAAGCTGTGAGCCGGTCATGAACACCCTCGGAACGGCAGAGCCGTGACGCTCGCCCTGTAAGGGCGCTATGTTCATGATGGCACGCGGCTTGATGCACTGAAGGTGCGGCCCAGTTCGCCAGGTAGACAAATCCGGCTCAGTATTTGCCCCGAACGGGTGAATGTGAACGCGCCGGAAGCGGGCGATCAGCAGGTCCGTGCTCGTATCCAGCAGTTTATCTACCTTGGCAACCACGTATGTATGTTGACGGAAGTGGCCGGGCAGGGGAGTTTTATGGTGAAGCTGAGTCCGGCGAAGATGGACAGCAGCTGGAAACCCGGCAGTGAGGTGAGGCTATCCTGGCAGCCGCAGCGCCTGCGCGCGTTAGATGTGATGATCCAGTAATGTTCGGTGCTGTTGGGTTAGGGCCACAGCTGCGGCCCTTATTATCACTGTTTACGGGACTTCAGCCTGTTTAGACTGAATTGCGGTGAGCGCAATGGTGTACACGATATCGTCAACCAGCGCACCACGTGACAGGTCATTTACCGGCTTGCGCATGCCCTGTAACATCGGCCCAATAGAAATCAGATCGGCAGAACGCTGAACCGCTTTGTAAGTGGTGTTGCCTGTGTTCAGGTCAGGGAAAATAAAGACGGTGGCGCGGCCCGCAACCGGTGAGTTTGGTGCCTTTGATTTTGCCACATCGTCCATAATTGCCGCATCATATTGTAATGGACCATCGATGATCAGGTCCGGGCGTTTTTCCTGCGCGATGCGTGTGGCTTCCCGTACTTTTTCTACGTCACTGCCTGCACCAGAATTTCCTGTTGAGTAGGAGATCATCGCGACGCGTGGTTCAATACCGAAGGCGGTAGCGGAATCCGCAGACTGAATGGCAATTTCTGCCAGCTGTTCCGGGTTTGGATCCGGGTTAATGGCACAGTCGCCGTAAACCAGCACCTGTTCCGGCAGCAGCATGAAAAAGACTGAAGAGACCAGCGAGCTGCCTGGCGCTGTTTTGATCAGCTGTAATGGTGGACGGATGGTGTTTGCCGTGGTGTGAACTGCACCGGATACCAGACCGTCTACCTCGCCCCGTTCCAGCATCATTGTGCCGAGCATGACGTTATCTTCCAGTTGTTCCTGCGCGACAACTTCGGTCATTCCTTTGCTTTTGCGCAGTTCCACCAGACGAGCGACGTAATTTTCGCGTACCACGTCAGGGTCGACAATTTCAATCCCTTTGCCCAGCTCGACGCCCTGAACGGTGGCGATTCGCTGGATTTCATCCGGGTTACCCAGCAGAATGCAGGTGGCGATACCACGTTCGGCACAGATTGCGGCAGCCTTCACCGTGCGCGGTTCGTCGCCCTCTGGCAGGACAATACGTTTGCCCGCCTGGCGAGCCAGTTCGGTAAGCTGATAGCGGAACGCTGGAGGGGACAGGCGGCGGCTGCGTTCCAACTCGGCGGTCAGCGACTCGATCCAGTCTGAATTAATATGGCCGGCGACATATTCCTGAACCCGTTCAATACGTTGGATATCGTCGGCGGGAACTTCCAGATTAAAACTTTGCAGGCTCAGGGACGTCTGCCAGGTGTTGGTTTTAACCATGAAAACAGGCAGTCCGGTGGCAAATGCCCGCTGGCACAGATTGTTAATATGTTCATCAATTTTATAGCCACCGGTCAGCAGGATGGCGCCGATCTCCACGCCGTTCATTGCAGCAAGGCAGGCGGCAACCAGCACATCAGGGCGATCGGCTGAAGTCACCAGCAGTGATCCCGGACGAAAATGCTCAAGCATATGCGGCAGGCTACGCGCACAGAAGGTGACTGATTTGACGCGGCGGGTGTGGATGTCGCCTTCATTAATCACATCTGCATTGAGGTGACGGCACATATCAATGGCACGGGTGGCGATCAGGTCAAAACTCCACGGGACGCAGCCCAGTACAGGTAGCGGACTGTTGGCAAAGAGCTGTCGCGGATCGATATGAGTGATGCTGGCTTTGGTTGAATCATCGAATATCTCAGACAAGTCAGGGCGGGTGCGGCCCTGCTCGTCAACCGGCGCATTGAGCTTATTAATAATCACACCGGTGATGTTTTTGTTTTTATTGCCTCCAAAGCTGCTCTGAGTAAGCTCAATCCGCTCTTTGAGCTGGGTCGGAGAGTCATTGCCCAGTGACATAACGAAGACAATTTCGGCATTGAGCGTTTTAGCTATTTCATAGTTAAGTGCATTGGCAAACTGGTGTTTGCGGGTTGGCACCAGACCTTCCACCAGCACGACCTCTGCATCTTTAGTATTTTCATGATAGTGGGCGATAATCTCTTCCATCAGCACGTCCTGCTGATCGGCACCCAGTAAAGATTCAACCCGACTCATCGATAACGGTTCAGCGGCGGGAATCGTGGAGCTTTTACGAATAATAGTGGTGGTTTGATCCAGTGAATTACCGTCGGCGCGAGGCTGGGCGATGGGTTTGAACACGCTCAGGCGTACGCCTTTACGTTCCATGGCGCGAATAACGCCCAGGCTGATACTGGTAAGGCCGACGCTGGTGCCGGTAGGGATAAGCATGATAGTTCGTGACACAATAAACCTCTCTCAGGTTTGAATCCTCATCAGCATTGCTACCAGCGATAATGCTTTACCATGGTTTGAACAGCATCAGGGCGTCAGAAACATGTGGTGTGCTGGGGTGCAGGTGAGGTCAGGTTGTTTGTTTGTATCTGAAAACAGTACCGCCAGCCGAAGCTGGCGGTACTCAGGAGTTAAGCCGTCAGCCGGCTCGCATCCTGTGCAATGACTAATTCTTCATTAGTCGGGATAACCAGTGCTGGCCGGGTTCCGTCTTTATTGATATAGCCGGACTTGCCAAAGCGGGCGGCCAGATTACGCTCGTTATCGATTTCGAACCCGAGCAGCGCCAGCTTATTCAGCGTCAGTTCGCGCACCATTGCTGCATTTTCACCAATTCCTCCGGTGAAAATAACCGCATCAAGGCGGCCCTCCATCAATGCTGAATAAGAGCCGATATATTTTGCCAGGCGGTGGCAATACACGTTCATTGCGCGTTTGGCATCTTGTTTCGTCGCGTAATTATCTTCCACGTAGCGGCAGTCGCTGGTTACGCCAGTCAGCCCCAGCAGGCCAGACTCTTTCGTCAGCATTTTGTTAATCGCATCAACGCCCATTCCCAGGGTGTCATGCAGGAAGAACATGATAGCCGGGTCGATATCACCTGAACGGGTACCCATGACCAGACCTTCAAGTGGGGTCAGGCCCATTGAGGTATCGACACATTCACCGTTGCGAATGGCGGAAACCGAGCCACCATTGCCAAGATGGCAGGTAATAATGTTCAGCGTTTCCAGAGGCTTGTTAAGTGTTTTTGCAGTCTGATGGGTAACATAAAAATGGCTGGTACCATGGGCACCATAGCGACGAACGCCATGCTCCTCGTAGAGATGATAGGGCAAGGCATAAAGATAGGACTCTTCCGGCATTGTCTGATGGAAAGCCGTATCAAAAACGGCGACATTTTTATCAGAAAGGTGCGGGAAGTTTTTCATTGCTTCATCAATACCGATCAAATGCGCCGGATTGTGGAGCGGAGCAAAAGATGAAGCATCTTTAATGCCCTGCAAAACAGTCTGATCGATGATGACTGATTGCGTCAGTTTTTCACCACCGTGGACAATACGATGACCAATTGCAGCGATTTGTTCCGAAAGTTCAGGTTTTTGTGCCAGGATAGATTTAACGATAAAGTTAAGTGCCTCGCTGTGTGCGGCGCCAGCGCCAAGCTCGGCTTCCTGTTTAGCGCCTTCCAGTTTCCATTTAATGCGCGCTTCTGGCAGGTGGAAACATTCGGCCAAACCGGAAAGGTATTCATCACCGCTTGCCGGATCGATAATGGCAAATTTTAGTGAAGAACTACCGCAGTTCAGAACCAAAACTAACTTAGTCGACATGAAAGGTCCCTATTGGTTAAAGTGACAAAAAACACAATCAGACTATCAGCGTAGTGCATGTTTGCTGATTTATTAATAATGAGCATCGTGCTGGCTGAAATGTTGTTTTAAAGCAAATAATTTCATCATTGATGCTGTGTTTGTTTCATTTCTCCACGCGCCATGGCCTGTTTGATTAAACTGGCTGCCTGAAGCCTGAAAACGTGCACAGGATAACCAGTGTTTCTTTCAAAAACAAAATATTTTGAGATATGTAAGATTAAGTTGCTTTATTGCGTTTTTTGTTTAATTTTTGTCTCTGAAGTTGAGGTAAGGCATGGCTAACGAATCCGGTTCTGACGGTTGGTTTAAACTGTTCCGGCATGGGCAGCATTATATGAAGACATGGCCTGCCGATAAGCGTCTTGCCCCTGTTTTTCCCGAAAATCGCGTAATGAAAACGACACGTTTTGCTATTCGCTACATGCCGCCGCTGGCGGTTTTCGTGATGACATGGCAAATTGCGCTTGGTGGACAACCAGGCCCTGCCGTTGCCACTGCGCTGTTTGCCTGTAGCCTGCCAGTGCAGGGATTGTGGTGGTTAGGTAAGCGCTCCGTAACGCCCCTGCCTCCGGCGTTGCTTAACTGGTTTAACACGGTACGCGATAAGCTGCTGGCTTCCGGTATGGCGCTGGCTCCAGTTGAAGGCAAACCAACTTATCAGTCACTGGCTGATGTTCTTAAACGTGCCTTTAAACAACTGGACAGAACCTTTCTTGACGATCTTTGATCGAAAATACTTCTGAGATTAGCAATCAAAACCCCTGTCTGGGTCAAAGAAGCGTGTGTTTGCCTTACGGCATGAACGCGGGTTATGCGATCCTTACGTCATCCCCTTCAACGTTTTTATATTTTAATGACTCTGGAGCGAATGATGGAAATGACCCATGCCCAACGCCTTATCCTTTCTAACCAATATAAAATGATGAGTATGCTCGATCCTGATAATGCCGAGCGCTATCTCCGTCAGCAAACCATTATTGAACAGGGCTACTGCCTGCAAATGCGCGAACTTAACGGTGACTTTGGTCAATTAAGTGAAGAAGTTTGCCGCACGATTATCGATATTATGGAGATGTATCACGCGCTAAATATCTCCTGGAGTAACCTGAAAGATATCACCACTATTGACGAACGTCGGCTGAGTTTCCTGGGGTTTGATGCAGTAACTGAAGGGTCTTGTCTCGGTTATGTGCGGTTTCTTATTAATGTGGAAGGGCGCTATCCCGAATTTAACTCCGAGGATCATGGTTTTAATGCACAAACGCCAATGTGGCAAAAATATCAACGAATGCTGACCATATGGCACGACAGCCCGAGGCAGTATCATCTGTGCGCGAATGAGATTGCTCAAATTATTAATGCCTGAGAAGGAAAATCGTAGTGAAGCGTAAAGGCTTTTTGTTTGATCTGGATGGCACGCTGGTGGACTCTCTCCCTGCTGTTGAACGCGCCTGGATGAACAGGGCACGTCAGAACGGTGTTGCCATAGATGAAGTGTTGGATTTTATTCATGGCAAACAAGCAATGGCCTCACTGCGGCACTTTATGCCGGGAGCATCTGAAGAGTCTGTCAGGCAGGCGTTTCACGCGCTGGAAGATATGGAGTCTGAAGACATCCAGGGCGTTGTTGCTATGCCGGTAGCGTTGGCACTGATTGCCACGCTGGAAGAACTGGATATTCCCTGGGGGATTGTCACGTCAGGATCGATTCCCATTGCCTCGGCACGGCGTTGTGCTGCCGAAATACCGGAGCCAGAGGCGTTCGTCACGGCTGAACGGGTGCAGAACGGTAAGCCCGCACCTGATGCTTATTTGCTCGGAGATGCGTTACTGGAACTGGAGCCTGAAGAATGTGTGGTTCTGGAAGATGCAGCAGCCTGCGTGCTCTCCGGGCTTGCGGCAGGCTGTCATGTGATCACAGTGAATGCGCCGCCTGAATCACCTCGTCTTGATGAAGTCACGATGCAGTTGAGTTCGCTCGAGGATCTGATCGTGCATAAAAATCCTGACGGATCCGTCGATATCTTCAGAAAGCACTAACTTATGATTTAACCCCGCATCAGCGGGGTTTATTTCATGGCATTCTCTGTTCTTTCTTCCCTTAACCGAGACCAACCGTGAATAAAGAACTGATTTGGGTTCTCAGTCTTCTATCCTTCGTCATTATGCTGTTTATCAGTGGCAAGCTGCGTATGGATGTGGTCGCGCTGCTGGTTATCATTGCGTTTGTCCTGAGCGGTACCCTGACTTTGCAGGAATCCACGGCGGGTTTCAGCGATCCCAATGTTATTCTTATCGCCGCTTTATTTGTGATTGGTGAAGGTCTGGTACGGACAGGCGTTGCCCTGAAAATGGGTGAATGGCTGATAAAAATGGCGGGAAGCAGCGAAACGAAGATGTTGATTTTACTCATGGTTACCGTTGCAGGACTGGGGGCCTTTATGAGTTCAACAGGGGTGGTGGCCATTTTTATTCCGGTGGTGATGAGTGTCGCGGCGAGAATGAAGACGTCTCCTGGCAGACTGATGATGCCGCTAAGTTTTGCGGGATTGATCAGCGGAATGATGACGCTGGTTGCTACCCCGCCTAACCTTGTTGTGAACAGTGAATTACTTCGCGCAGGTCTGGCGGGGTTTCGTTTTTTCGATGTCACCCCTGTTGGGCTGATCGCCTTAATTCTGGGTATAGGGTATATGCTGGTTGCGCGTTTCTGGCTGGTCACCCCAGATAATCAGGATGAAGCTAAGAAAGGTGTTCGCAGAACATTTCGCGATTTGATCCGGGATTACAAATTAAGTGGGCGAGCCAGAAGGTTAGCGGTACGCCCCGGATCGCCATTGATTGGGCACCCGCTGGATGATTTACAGCTACGTCAGCGCTACGGCATAAATGTCGTCGGGCTGGAGCGCTGGCGTAAATTTCGCCGTGTTATGGTGCCTGTCACCGGCACCACAGAATTTCATGCCCGTGACGTGCTGCTGATTGACATGTCGGCTGCTGATATCGATTTACGCGAATTTTGCTCGGTTAATATGCTTGAACCGATGATTTTGCGTGGTGAATATTTTTCCGACCGCGTTCAGGATGTCGGCATGGCTGAAGTTTTGGTTATCCCGGACGCAGAGTTACAGGGTAAAACACTGCGTGACATTGCTTTCCGAACTCGCTATGGCGTCAGCGTAATTGGCCTGCGGCGCAGGGAAGAGGTGGCAGAAGGCGCACTTAACGATCTGCCCCTTGAGCTGGGTGACCGCCTGTTGGTTATTGGTGACTGGAAAAAAATTACCCAGTTACAACAGCAAAAGCGCGATCTTATTGTTCTTCATTTACCTGCTGAAGTTGACGACGTTGTTCCCGCAAACAGTCAGGCTCCCCATGCGATTTTTTGCCTGGCATTAATGGTGGCGATGATGCTGACCAACGAGATTCCTAATCCGGTTGCTGCAGTAATTGCCTGCCTGCTGATGGGGAAATTTCGCTGTATAGATATGGAAAGTGCTTACCGGGCTATTCACTGGCCCAGTATTATTCTGATTGTTGGCATGATGCCGTTTGCACTGGCGTTACAAAAAACAGGCGGGGTAAGACTTATTGTTGACGGGCTGATGGATCTGGCAGGAGACAAAAGTCCTCATGTGATGCTGCTGTGCCTTTTTATCCTTTGCGCAACCATCGGCCTGTTTATCTCTAATACGGCAACAGCAGTGCTGATGGCACCAATTGGCATTGCTGCTGCCGGTCAAATGGGCGTTTCTCCCTATCCGTTTACGCTTATTATTGCAGTGGCTGCCTCAGCAGCCTTTATGACGCCAGTATCGTCGCCAGTTAATACATTAGTGTTGGGGCCTGGAGGGTATCGTTTCAGTGATTTTGTTAAAATGGGCGTGCCTTTTACCATTTTGATTATGGTGGTGAGCGTGATGCTGGTCCCGCTGTTTTTTCCATTTTAAGGGATTATAGCGATTGCTGGCTTATTTCATCCAGGGAAAGGTTGAAACTTGGAACAAACACTTCAACAAAATATTCCATCTCTGCGCTGTGGCGCGCATGGAGTGTTTTTTCCAGCCGTACTTTTGCAAGCTGGAATTCGTGGTTACCGGCTGACAGCTCTTCAAGACATTTTAAATAGGCACAAAGCGCATCAGCCTGTTTAACAATCGCGGTTTCATCTTCGCTACGCTGTTGCTCATCCAGAAGTGGGCGGTAAACATTGCGTAACTCTTCTGGTAGCATTTCGACCAGTTTCAACTGGGCAATTTTTTCTATTTTCTTGTATTCATGGGCAATTTGTGCATTGTAGTACTTTACCGGGGTAGGCAAATCTCCGGTCAATACTTCACTGGCGTCGTGATACATCGCCATAAGTGCAATGCGCCCGGCATTGAGGTTGCCATTAAATTTCTGATTTTTAATTACCGCCAGCGCATGCGCCACCATGGCAACCTGTAAGCTGTGTTCAGAGACATTTTCAGTTCGTACATTGCGCATCAGAGGCCAGCGATTAATAAGCTTCAGGCGAGAAAGGTGAGCAAAAAAATGGCTCTTGATCATAAGTTGCCTTTTTCCTGTGGCGAGGGGAGCCATAAATGGCTCCTGGAACGTTCGTCCTGTCTCAGACAGGACGGTAAAGCATGACGTCTGTACAACTATGGGAAAACGATCACAAACACCATTACTGGCGGTAGTCTTCGAGAAAGTCCCCAAATTTGCCAATCGCTATTTCAAGATCGTTGACGTGAGGCAGGGTAACAATGCGCACATGGTCAGGCCACGGCCAGTTAAATGCCGTTCCCTGCACCAGCAGCACCTTCTCCTGCAGCAGAAAATCCAGTACCATTTTCTGATCGTCATGAATATTGAATTTTTTGGCATCAATCTTTGGGAACATATAGAGTGCGCCATCGGGTTTCACGCAGCTGACCCCCGGGATCTCATTGATCAATTCCCAGGCACGTTGTCGTTGTTCATAGAGTCTGCCGCCCGGTACGATAAATTCGCTTATGCTTTGATACCCGCCCAGCGCGGTTTGAATGGCATGTTGCGCCGGTACATTCGCACACAGGCGCATTGAGGCGAGCATTTCCAGTCCCTCGATATAGCCTTTAGCCTGTTTTTTAGGTCCGTTAAGCACCATCCAGCCCTGACGGAATCCTGCAACCCGGTAGGTTTTTGACAGGCCGTTAAAGGTTATGGTGAGCAAATCAGGAGCCAGCGCCGCGATGGAATGATGCTGTGCGGCGTCGTAGAGAATCTTGTCGTAAATTTCATCAGCAAAGATGATCAAATTATGCTGGCGTGCCAGTTCAACTACTTCTGACAGCAGTTCTTTACTATACACCGCACCCGTAGGATTATTCGGGTTTATTATCACAATACCACGTGTGCGAGGGGTGATTTTACTGCGAATATCGTCAAGGTCAGGAAACCAGCCTGCAGACTCGTCGCAAAGATAATGTACCGCTTTGCCGCTGGATAACGATACAGCTGCCGTCCAGAGCGGGTAATCAGGGGCGGGTACCAGCATTTCATCGCCGCTGTTCAGCAGTGCCTGCATGGACTGAACAATAAGTTCTGATACACCGTTACCAATGTAAACGTCTTCCACCGTCATTTCACGCATACCGCGAGCCTGATAATGCTGAACAATGGCCTTGCGAGCCGGGTACAGCCCTTTAGAGTCGCAGTAACCCTGTGCTCCAGGTAAATTACGGATCACATCAACAAGGATTTCATCAGGTGCTTCGAAGCCAAACGGGGCAGGGTTACCAATGTTGAGCTTAAGAACTTTATTTCCTTCTTCTTCCAGTCGTTTTGCTTCTTTCAATACCGGACCGCGAATGTCATAACACACGTTATCCAGTTTGCTGGATTTATTAATAAGGGTCATCTGTTTTGCCTTTGACTAAACCGCATTCCTGCTGTGGAGAGTGAATCCGCTCAATGTACTCTTCCTGACCCTGCTTTTGAAGCGTCACAACAGGTTTTAGCCTGTTTGCGAAGTTGCACTGTTTTCTCTTTCTTCATTCGGTAATATTTAGTGGATAGAAAGAGGGTTAAACTATTAAACACAATTTTACTGAGTGGTTAAAAAGTAAACTTTGCGCCATCATGCTATGCTGATATCTGCTGAAGGAAAAAACGGTAGCATTTTGCTTTTTTTGGAAACGGAGAGGTGCTTAATGACTATTTTTTACACAAAAAAGCATTTGTAATACAGTTTTACCAATAAAATCACGTTTTCATGGCAAGATTAATCATATTCAGGCTTAAAAAGTAATCGACAGTATGTCAGGATAATGTTGAGTGGATTTAGTAGGTGGGGTGAATGTCCCACGGAAAAAAATTAACGGTTTTTCCTTGTTAAATGTTTAGATTTTCTTAATTGTTTTGTGTTTTTAATGTAAATGGTTCAGAGGTGGATCAACAGCAAGTAAAAATTGAGAAGTTAGTCTTATCCACTATTTGAAGTATTCACTGACTCCTTTCCATCATTTTCAAGTCAGGGAGGGTACGAAAAAAGCATCAGTGATGTATCAGATATACGAGCTTCTTGAGTGGATCTTCTCTGGCTTCAATCAGAGATTTTGGTCCCCGGCGCTGCAATATCTGCGTTAGAAGGTAATGCTGTGGAAATTGCAACCTCCAACATTACCATTTTGTTACCTTTTATCTTTTTGATTAATAAGGTAATGACACCAGGGTAGCTGTTATTAAAAAACTTATAAAGTGAAGAAAATATGACTAGTGCAAATCGTCCAATTCTCAACCTTGACCTCGACCTGTTGAGAACCTTTGTTGCTGTTGCTGACCTGAACACCTTTGCTGCGGCTGCCGTGGCAGTCTGCCGCACACAATCCGCTGTAAGCCAGCAAATGCAGCGACTTGAGCAGTTAGTGGGTAAAGAGCTGTTTGCCCGCCACGGGCGTAATAAATTATTAACTGAACACGGTATTCAGTTGTTGGGTTATGCCAGAAAAATATTGCGTTTTAACGACGAAGCCTGCACTTCGTTAATGTACAGCAATATCCAGGGAGTATTGACGATCAGTGCTTCTGACGATACGTCGGATACTATTTTACCGTTTTTACTCAATCGAGTGACGTCGGTTTATCCCAAACTGGCAATTGATGTACGGGTCAAGCGCAATCCGTTCATGATGGAAATGTTAAATCAGGGGGAAGTTGATTTGGTTGTTACCACGTCAAGCCCCATGAACTTTACCTGGCAGGTGCTCCGTACTTCTCCGACCCTCTGGTACTGCGCAGCGGATTATGTATTCCAGCGGGGTGAAGCGATTCCTCTTGTTTTGTTGGACGAGCCGAGTCCGTATCGTGATATGGCCATTGACCACCTCAACGAGGCCGGAATTCCATGGCGTATTTCGTATGTAGCCTCGACGCTCGCTGCCGTTCGTGCTGCTGTAAAAGCAGGGCTGGGCGTGACTGCTCGTCCTGTAGAAATGATGAGTCCTGAATTACGTGTTATGGGTTCTGCCGAGGGGTTGCCTGTTCTGCCTGACACAGAATATTTACTCTGTCGTAATCCGGACAGTTCTAGTGAACTTGCGCTTGCCATTTTTAACGCAATGGAGGCCAGTAACGATCCCTACAATTTTGCTGCAGGCATGCAAAATGGTGGTTCGTTACTGGATGAAGATCAGTAATGCCTGAGCAGCGGTTTTCGTTTAATTGTTAATTTTCTTCCATAAATAATAGATTTTTTTCAATAAAAAGCCCTTTAGTGTTCTTTTTTGCACTAAAGGGCTTTTTTTCTGCTTTTACTGTCGTGTTCATGCTTATGAAACATCATGTATCCGTTACGCTGTTAAAATTACTCTTTTGAACATTTCCATTTTCACTCTACGGCTGTTTTGAGGGCGCAGAATTGATGGTTGAAAAATGTGTAGCAGGGTGTACTCTTCGTTTTCAAAAGATAAAACTGTGTTGTCGATCATAAAAATAACCCCAATAAGGAAAAGGAAAAAAAGTACAATTCCCGCGAAAAAACATTTTGTTAAACCCACGAACTATATAGGGAAATATCCGCTACACTCAATACCAGGGACAACGCTGGCACGATTTAGCACATTTTTTGCACATTAAATGTTAATTAAATGGTTTTTATATAAAATAATATATGGATGCTTTTGTTAAAGTTGACAAAAGGTTACTTAAAGGAGTAAAAACCACATAAAATTGCTGCTTAATCGATAAAGACAGCAAGCTTTATGAGGTTTTTAATTTTTTTTATTGAATCGCGTGGTCGGTAATCTGCCAGTTAACAGAAGCAGAACGCTAAATCACGTTTTAAATGAAGCAGAGTTTATGTCAACAACAACTGAAGTCGCCGCTCATCACTGGGCGTTTGCTGTATTTCTGGTCGTCGCCATTGGTCTGTGCTGCGCAATGTTGGCAGGCGCATGGTTCTTGGGTGGAAAAGCACGCGGACGTTATACCAATACCCCCTTCGAGTCTGGTGCCGCACCCGTCGGTACCGCCAAATTACGCATGTCCGCGAAGTTTTATCTGGTTGCCATGTTCTTTGTCATCTTCGATGTTGAAGCTCTCTATCTGTATGCCTGGTCCACGGCCATTCGTGAAAGTGGCTGGACAGGCTTTGTCGAAGCCACCATCTTCATTTTGGTTCTGCTTGCTGGTCTGGTTTACCTGGTGCGTATCCGCGCACTCGACTGGGCGCCACCACCCCGTCGTGTCTTGATAAAGCCGACTACCATTTCGCATTCCAAACGTCATACGCAGTAACAGCGAGGCATAAAAATGGATTACACGCTTACCCGCGCCGATCCTAACGGTGAGAATGACCGTTACCCGTTGCAGAAGCAGGACATTGTCACCGATCCCCTGGAAAAGCACGTTAACCAGACCGTCTATATGGGCAGGCTCGAGCATGCTCTGCATGACATGGTGAACTGGGGACGTAAAAACTCTCTGTGGCCGTTTAACTTCGGTCTTTCCTGTTGTTATGTCGAAATGACCACGTCATTCACTTCAGTACATGACGTGGCTCGTTTTGGTTCGGAAGTTATCCGTGCTTCGCCGCGCCAGGCCGATTTTATGGTCGTTGCCGGTACCTGCTTCACCAAAATGGCCCCGGTCGTGCAGCGTCTTTATGACCAGATGCTGGAGCCGAAATGGGTGATTTCAATGGGGGCGTGCGCCAACTCCGGTGGCATGTACGACATCTATTCCGTGGTGCAGGGCGTGGACAAGTTCCTGCCTGTTGATGTCTATATTCCCGGTTGTCCGCCGCGTCCTGAAGCTTATATGCAGGCGCTGCTTCTGCTGCAGGAATCGATCGGCAAAGAGCGCCGCCCGCTGTCGTGGGTAGTGGGCGATCAGGGTGTCTATCGCGCCAACATGCAATCAGAGCGTGAGAGAAAGCAGGGTGAACGCATTGCCGTCACCAACCTGCGCACACCTGACGAAATTTAAGCGGCAGTTAATGGATGTGGCCTGACCAGGCTGGCGCATAAAAAACACAACACGCGCCCGGTCCATCCTGACGGCAATACTGAGTCACACACATGGTGAACGACTTATGACAGATTTAACCACGCAAGATCTCGCTCAGCCTGAATGGCAAACCCGTGATCACCAGGATGACCCGGTGATCTTTGATCTGCGTAACCGTTTTGGGCCAGATGCCTTTACCGTTCAGCCAACCCGTACCGGCGTACCGGTGGTGTGGGTGAAACGCGAACAGTTACTGGAAATTGTTGAGTTTCTGCGCAAGCTGCCGAAACCGTATGTGATGCTCTACGACCTTCATGGGATGGATGAGCGTCTGCGAACTCACCGCACCGGGTTGCCTGCCGCGGATTTTTCCGTTTTCTACCATTTCATTTCCATTGAACGCAATTGCGACATCATGCTCAAGGTGGCACTGTCTGAAAAAGACCTGCATGTGCCAACCCTGACCACTATGTTCCCGAACTCGAACTGGTACGAGCGCGAAACCTGGGAAATGTTCGGTATTACCTTCGATGGTCACCCACACCTGACGCGCATTATGATGCCGCAAACCTGGGAAGGGCACCCGCTGCGTAAGGACTACCCTGCGCGCGCCACGGAATTCGATCCGTTCGAGCTCACCAAACAGACCGAAGATCTGGCGATGGAGCAGATGACCTTCAGGCCGGAAGAGTGGGGCATGAAGCGCGGTACCGCCAACGAGGACTTTATGTTCCTTAACCTCGGCCCTAACCACCCCTCAGCGCACGGCGCTTTCCGTATCGTTCTGCAGCTGGATGGCGAAGAGATTGTCGACTGCGTGCCGGACGTGGGTTACCACCACCGGGGTGCCGAGAAGATGGGCGAGCGTCAGTCCTGGCACAGCTATATTCCTTACACCGACCGTATCGAATATCTCGGTGGCTGCGTTAACGAAATGCCCTACGTGCTGGCCGTTGAGAAACTGGCCGGGATCAAAGTCCCTGAGCGCGTTGACGTTATCCGCGTGATGCTTTCAGAGCTGTTCCGTATAAACAGCCACCTGCTGTATATCTCTACTTTTATTCAGGACGTCGGTGCAATGTCTCCGGTGTTCTTTGCGTTTACTGATCGCCAGAAAATTTATGATGTGGTGGAAGCTATCACTGGCTTCCGTATGCATCCGGCCTGGTTCCGCATCGGCGGTGTGGCGCATGACCTGCCAAAAGGCTGGGATCGCCTGCTGCGTGAGTTCCTCGACTGGATGCCAAAACGTCTGAAAGCTTACGAACAAACGGCGCTGAAAAACTCCGTGCTGATTGGGCGTGCCAAGGGCGTTTCCGCTTACGGTATGGGCGAAGCACTGGCGTGGGGAACCACCGGTGCCGGCCTGCGTGCCACCGGTCTGGACTTCGACGTGCGTAAATGGCGTCCGTATTCCGGCTATGAAAACTTCGACTTTGAAGTGCCGATTGGCGATGGCGTCAGCTGCGCGTACACCCGCGTGATGCTGAAGATGGAAGAGATGCGTCAGAGCATGCGCATCCTTGAACAGTGCCTGAAGAACATGCCGGAAGGCCCGTTTAAGGCCGACCATCCGCTGACTACGCCGCCGCCGAAAGAGCGCACGCTGCAGCATATCGAGACCCTGATCACTCACTTCCTGCAGGTTTCATGGGGCCCGGTGATGCCGGCCAACGAATCCTTCCAGATGATTGAGGCGACCAAAGGGATTAACAGCTACTACCTGACCAGCGACGGCAGCACCATGAGCTACCGCACCCGTGTGCGTACGCCAAGCTTCCCGCACCTGCAGCAGATCCCATCGGTGATCAACGGCAGTCTGGTATCCGATCTGATCGTGTACCTCGGTAGCATCGATTTTGTTATGTCAGACGTGGACCGCTAATTATGCACGATCAAAGAATTGAGATCGAAACGATCGAAGACAACGCCACTTTTGTGCTGAGTGCGCTTGAGCATGACGCCATTGAACATGAAAAGCACCACTACGAAGATGCCCGCGCGGCGTCGATCGAAGCGCTGAAAATCGTTCAAAAGCAGCGTGGCTGGGTGCCGGATGGCGCCATCAACGCCATCGCGGAAGTGCTGGGTATCCCGGCCAGCGACGTGGAAGGCGTGGCAACATTTTACAGCCAGATCTTCCGTCAGCCAGTTGGTCGCCACGTGATCCGCTACTGCGACAGCGTGGTGTGCCACATCACTGGTTTCCAGGGCATTCAGGCCGCGCTGGAAGAGAACCTGAAGATCAAGCCAGGCCAGACCACGGCGGATGGCCGCTTTACGCTGCTGCCAACCTGCTGTCTCGGTAACTGCGACAAGGGCCCGACGATGATGGTGGACGAAGATACGCACGTGCACCTGACGCCGGAAAACATCGTCAACTTACTGGAGCAGTATCAATGACATTCAAACAGATCGTTCGTACTGCGGAGATGCACCCGCTGACATGGCGTCTGCGTGATGACAAACAGCCGGTATTCTTTGACGAGTACCGCAGTAAAAACGGCTATGCCGGTGCCGACAAAGCCCTGAAGACCATGTCGCAGGACGAAATCGTGGCAGCGGTGAAAGACTCTGGTCTGAAAGGTCGCGGTGGCGCAGGCTTCTCCACCGGTTTGAAGTGGAGCCTGATGCCGAAAGACGAATCCATGAATATCCGTTATCTGCTGTGTAACGCCGATGAGATGGAGCCGGGTACCTATAAAGACCGCCTGCTGATGGAGCAGATGCCGCACCAGCTGGTGGAAGGAATGCTGATCAGCGCTTTCGCCCTGAAAGCCTACCGGGGTTATATCTTCCTGCGTGGCGAATACATTGAAGCCGCTGTTAACCTGCGTCGTGCTATTGCCGAAGCCACTGAAGCGGGCTACCTGGGGAGAAACATTCTCGGAACCGGTTTTGACTTTGAACTGATTGTTCACACGGGTGCTGGTCGCTACATCTGTGGTGAAGAGACCGCGCTGATCAACTCGCTGGAAGGCCGTCGTGCTAACCCACGTTCCAAGCCGCCGTTCCCGGCCTCTGCTGGTGCATGGGGCAAGCCGACCTGCGTGAACAACGTGGAAACGCTCTCCAACGTTCCGGCGATCCTCGCCAACGGCGTTGACTGGTACAAAGGTATCTCCACCAGTGATGACACTGGCACCAAAATGATGGGCTTCTCCGGCCGGGTAAAAAACCCGGGCGTCTGGGAACTGCCATTTGGTACTACCGCGCGTGAAATCCTGGAAGAGTATGCCGGTGGCATGCGTGATGGCCTGAAATTCAAAGCCTGGCAGCCGGGCGGGGCAGGCACTGACTTTCTGACTGAATCGCACCTCGACCTGCCGATGGAGTTTGCCAGCATAGGCAAAGCAGGCAGCCGTCTGGGTACCGCGCTGGCGATGGCGGTTGACCACGAAATCAATATGGTTTCACTGGTGCGCAATCTGGAAGAGTTCTTTGCCCGTGAATCCTGCGGCTGGTGTACACCATGCCGTGACGGTCTGCCGTGGAGCGTGAAGATCCTGCGTGCGCTGGAGCGTAAAGAGGGGCAGCCGGGCGATATCGAAACCCTGCTACAGCTGTGTCGTCAACTCGGTCCGGGCAAAACCTTTTGCGCCCATGCGCCAGGTGCGGTAGAGCCACTGCAAAGCGCGATCAAATATTTCCGCGAAGAGTTCGAAGCGGGCATTGCACCACAGGTCTACAGCAACGCCCATGCCATTGCTGGCATCCAGGCAAACCTGCTGAAAGCCCGCTGGTAGAGAAGCTCACACGCAACTAAACAGTGCGAAATAGCCAAAGCGGCAGGTCAGCAGGCTATTAAGATTTATGTTTAACGCCCGGCTAACACCGGGCCTTACGGAAGCATGTTCACTATGGCTACAATTCATGTAGACGGTAAAGAATATGACGTCAATGGTGCGGACAACCTGCTGCAGGCTTGCCTCTCACTTGGCCTTGATATTCCTTATTTTTGCTGGCACCCGGCGCTCGGTAGCGTCGGTGCCTGCCGTCAGTGCGCGGTAAAGCAATTCCAGAATGCCGAAGATACCCGTGGCCGCCTGGTGATGTCCTGTATGACCCCGGCATCAGACGGTACCTTTATCTCTATTGATGATGGCGAAGCGAAAGAGTTCCGTGAAAGCGTGGTGGAATGGCTGATGACCAACCATCCCCACGACTGTCCGGTCTGTGAAGAGGGCGGAAACTGTCATCTGCAGGATATGACGGTGATGACCGGCCACAGCTTCCGCCGCTATCGCTTCACCAAGCGTACCCACCGCAATCAGGATCTCGGCCCGTTCATTTCCCACGAGATGAACCGCTGCATCGCCTGCTATCGCTGCGTGCGTTACTACAAAGATTACGCTGACGGCACCGATCTCGGCGTGTACGGCGCGCACGACAACGTCTACTTCGGTCGGTCGGAAGACGGAGTGCTTGAAAGCGAGTTCTCCGGTAACCTGGTTGAAATCTGTCCGACCGGCGTGTTCACCGATAAAACCCATTCCGAGCGCTACAACCGTAAGTGGGATATGCAGTATGCTCCGAGCATCTGCCAGCAGTGCAGCATTGGCTGTAATACCAGCCCTGGCGAGCGCTATGGCGAACTGCGTCGTATCGAAAACCGCTACAACGGCACCGTAAACCAGTATTTCCTCTGCGACCGTGGTCGCTTTGGTTATGGCTACGTGAACCTGAAAGATCGCCCACGCCAGCCCATGCAGCGCCGGGGTAATGACTGGATTGCGCTGAACGCCGAACAGGCGATGCAGGGCGCGGCGGATGTGCTGCGCCAGGCGAAGAAAGTGATCGGTATTGGTTCACCGCGTGCCAGCGTTGAGAGCAACTTTGCCCTGCGCGAACTGGTCGGTACGGAGAACTTCTCCACCGGTATTCCTGCTGGTGAGCAGGCGCGTCTGGAACTGATGCTGAAAGTGTTGCGTGACAGCGGCGTTCACACACCAGCGCTGCGTGAAATTGAAAGCTACGATGCGGTGCTGGTGCTGGGTGAAGACCTGACGCAGGTTGGTGCCCGCGTGGCGCTCTCCGTTCGTCAGGCGGTGAAAGGTAAAGCGCGCGAAATGGCTGCTGCCCAGAAAGTGGCAGACTGGCAGATTGCTGCGATCATGAACATCGGCCAGCACGCCAAACACCCACTGTTTCTCACCAACGTTGATGCTACCCGTCTGGATGATATCGCGGCGTGGAGCTATCGCGCCCCGGTGGAAGACCAGGCTCGTGTCGGCTTCGCCATCGCTAATGCGCTGGATGAGGCTGCTCCGGCGGTGGAAGGTCTCGATCGTGACCTGAACGACAAAATTGACGTAGTGGTTCAGGCGCTGGCTGGTGCGAAAAAACCGCTGATTATTTCCGGTGTTCACGCCGGGAGCGAGGCGATGATCCAGGCGGCAGCCAACGTTGCCAAAGCGCTGAAAGGTCGCGGTGCTGAGGTGGGGATTACCCTGCTGGCAGGCAGCGCTAACAGCGTGGGTCTGGGACTGATCGGCGGCCAGCCGCTTGAAGCTGCCCTGAGCGAGCTGGAAAGCGGCTCGGCAGATGCGGTGATCATCATGGAAAACGATCTGTACCGCCATGCGCCGAGAGCCAAAGTCGATGCGGCACTGAGCAACGCGCCGAAGGTGATCGTTATCGATCACCAGCGTACCGCCACCAGTGAGAAAGCCGGCCTGATCCTCTCTACTGCCAGCTTCGCCGAAAGCGATGGCACGGTGGTGAACCAGGAAGGTCGCGCCCAGCGGTTCTTCCAGGTCTATGACCCGGCTTACTACGATAATCGCGTTGAGATACTGGAGAGCTGGCGCTGGCTGCACTCGCTGCAGAGCACTATCGACAGCCGCAAAGTTGACTGGACGCAGCTGGACCATGTTATAGATGCCTGCGTGGCGGCACTGCCGCAGCTGGCTGGGATCAAAGATGCCGCGCCGGATGCCAGCTTCCGTATTCGCGGTCAGAAACTGGCCCGTTCGCCAGCCCGTTCCAGTGGACGTACTGCAATGCGTGCCAATATCAGCGTGCACGAACCGCGCCAGCCCCAGGACAAAGACACCATGTTCGCCTTCTCGATGGAAGGGAACAACCAGCCGTCGGCGGCCCGCTCGCAGATTCCCTTTGCGTGGGCGCCGGGCTGGAACTCTCCACAGGCCTGGAACAAATTCCAGGACGAAGTGGGCGGTAAACTGCGTAACGGCGATCCGGGCGTGCGGCTGTTTGAAGCAGGCAGCAGCCAGCTTGACTGGTTTGATACAGTACCTGCCGCATTTACCGGTCAGGAAAACAGCTGGCGCGTGGCACCTTACTTCCAGCTTTTCGGCAGCGAAGAGATGACCCAGCGTTCTCCGGTGATCCAGCAGCGTATGCCTGAGCCATACGTGATGGTCAATCCGGTTGATGCCGCTAAACTGGGCGTCAATGCCGGGACTGCGGTTGAGTTCAGCTGCGAAGGTGAAACCCTTCGTCTGCCGGTGCGTTTCTCTGAAACGCTGCAGGCGGGACAGGTGGGTCTGCCGCTGGGGATGCCGGGCATTCCACCGTTCCTGCTGGGTGCCAGTATTGACAATCTGCGGGAGGCGGCACAATGAGCTGGCTGACACCGGAAGTGATTGACGTCATTATTGCTGTCGTTAAAGCTTTAGTGATCCTGCTTGTCGTGGTGGGCTGTGGCGCATTTATGAGCTTCGGCGAACGTCGACTGCTCGGCCTGTTCCAGAACCGTTACGGGCCAAACCGTGTCGGCTGGGGCGGTTCGCTGCAGCTGGTGGCTGATATGATCAAAATGTTCTTCAAAGAGGACTGGACGCCACCGTTCACTGATCGTGTCATCTTCACCCTCGCACCGATGATCGCTTTCACCTCGCTGCTGCTGGCGATGGCAATCGTGCCGGTAACCTCCACCTGGATGGGCGCAGACCTTAATATCGGCCTGCTGTTCTTCCTGATGATGGCAGGCCTGGCGGTGTATGCGGTGCTGTTTGCGGGCTGGTCCAGTAACAACAAATACTCCCTGTTAGGAGCGATGCGTGCGTCTGCCCAGACCCTGAGCTACGAAGTGTTCCTCGGCCTGTCGCTGATGGGTGTGGTGGCGCAGGCTGGTTCCTTCAATATGGTTGATATCGTCAACAGCCAGCAGCATGTGTGGAATATCATTCCACAGTTCTTTGGCTTCGTGACCTTTGCCATTGCAGGCGTGGCGGTCTGTCACCGTCATCCCTTCGACCAGCCGGAAGCGGAGCAGGAACTGGCCGACGGTTACCACATTGAATATGCCGGGATGAAGTTCGGTCTGTTCTTTGTCGGTGAATACGTGGGTATCGTTACCGTTTCTTCGCTGATCGTGACGCTGTTCTTTGGCGGCTGGAACGGCCCGTGGCTA
The DNA here is from genome assembly GCF_021365465.1 of Erwinia tracheiphila. Lineage (NCBI taxonomy): Bacteria > Pseudomonadati > Pseudomonadota > Gammaproteobacteria > Enterobacterales > Erwiniaceae > Erwinia > Erwinia tracheiphila. The sequence continues at coordinate 3,326,028 of NZ_CP089932.1, read as the reverse complement.
CCACCGATCTTCTGGTTCGCCATCAAAACGGCGTTCTTCATGATGATGTTCATTCTGATTCGTGCTGCATTACCGCGCCCGCGCTATGACCAGGTGATGTCGTTCGGCTGGAAAGTTTGTCTGCCGTTGACGTTGTTGAACCTGCTGGCGACCGCCGCAGTGATTCTGTACAACGCGCAGTAAGGGGTTATAGATCATGACATTAAAAGACATTCTGGTGGGATTTGGCACCACAATACGCAGTATCGTATTGATTGGTTCCAATGCTTTCGCCAGGCGTGAAACCATGATGTACCCGGAGGAACCGGTTTATCTGCCGCCTCGCTACCGTGGCCGCATTGTGTTGACGCGCGATCCCGACGGACAGGAGCGCTGCGTTGCCTGTAACCTTTGCGCGGTAGCCTGTCCTGTAGGCTGTATTTCGCTGCAGAAAGCGGAAATGGCGGATGGACGCTGGTACCCCGAGTTCTTCCGTATCAACTTCTCGCGCTGCATTTTCTGTGGCCTGTGTGAAGAGGCTTGCCCGACCACTGCGATTCAGCTTACCCCAGATTTCGAACTGGGTGAGTTCAGGCGTCAGGATCTGGTGTATGAAAAAGAAAACCTGCTGATCTCCGGACCGGGTAAATACCCGGAATATAACTTCTACCGGATGGCGGGTATGGCGATCGACGGGAAAGACAAGGGCGAAGCGGCTAACGAAGCCAAACCTATCGACGTCAAGGGCTTGTTACCTTAAGGAGCCAGGCATGGAATTTGCGTTTTATCTTTGCGGACTGGTGGCGGTGCTCACGACTTTGCGCGTGATCACCCACACCAACCCGGTCCACGCACTGTTATATCTGATCATCTCCCTGCTGGCGGTGGCCGGGGTGTTTTTCTCGCTGGGCGCGTACTTCGCCGGTGCGCTGGAGATTATCGTTTACGCTGGGGCGATCATGGTGCTGTTCGTCTTTGTGGTGATGATGCTCAACCTCGGCGACGCCGTTCAGGCACAGGAGCGCGAATGGCTGAAACCGACCGTCTGGCTCGGTCCTGGCCTTTGTTCATTGCTGCTGCTGGCGGTAGTCGTCTATGCCATTCTGTCCGTTCACGATCGCGGCATCGACGGCACAATGATCGATGCAAAAGCGGTGGGCATCAGCCTGTTTGGCCCTTACGTCCTTGCGGTCGAGCTGGCGTCAATGCTGCTGCTTGCCGGTCTGGTCGTGGCTTATCACATCGGTCGCGAACAGCGGCCAGGTGAAGTCCTGACCAACCGTCCTGCGGATGTGGTGAAGAAGGAGGAACACGCATGATCCCTTTGCAACATGGCCTTATTCTGGCGGCCATTCTGTTTGTTCTTGGGCTGACCGGCGTGATTATTCGTCGCAACCTGCTGTTTATATTGATTAGCCTGGAAATCATGATTAACGCCGCTGCACTGGCGTTCGTGGTGGCCGGAAGCTACTGGGGGCAGGCCGACGGTCAGGTGATGTATGTCCTCGCCATCAGCCTAGCGGCAGCGGAAGCCAGTATCGGTCTGGCGTTGCTGCTGCAACTGCATCGTCGCAGCCAGAACCTCAACATTGACAAAGTGAGTGAGATGTGCGGATGAATCTTCTCTGTTTGACCATTTTGTTTCCGCTGATCGGCTTCGTGCTGCTGGCGTTTTCCCGTGGCCGCTGGTCAGAGAATCTCGCTGCCACAGTGGGTATGGGCTCCGTCGGACTGGCGGCACTGACCACTATTTATGTCGGCATGGACTTTTTCAGTCACGATCAGGCGGTCTTTAACCAGTTGCTGTGGACTTGGATGCACGTCGGTAACTTCGACATTCAAGTGAACCTCACCCTGGACGGCCTGTCGCTGACCATGCTGTCGGTGGTCACAGGTGTGGGCTTCTTTATCCACATGTTTGCCTCCTGGTATATGCGTGGAGAAGAGGGCTACTCCCGCTTCTTCGCTTATACCAACCTGTTTATCGCCAGCATGGTTGTGCTGGTGCTGGCCGATAACCTGATGCTGATGTATCTGGGCTGGGAAGGCGTGGGTCTCTGCTCCTATCTGCTGATTGGCTTCTATTACACCGATCCGAAAAACGGCGCGGCGGCAATGAAGGCCTTTATCATCACCCGTGTCGGTGACGTGTTCCTGGCGTTTGCGTTGTTCATTCTCTACAACGAGCTGGGGACGCTGAACTTCCGCGAGATGGTCGAACTGGCACCTGCACACTTTGCTGCTGACAATCATATGCTCAAATGGGCAACGCTGATGCTGCTGGGTGGCGCGGTCGGTAAATCTGCACAGCTGCCGCTGCAAACGTGGCTGGCCGATGCAATGGCTGGCCCGACGCCGGTTTCTGCACTGATCCACGCGGCGACCATGGTAACGGCGGGTGTCTACCTGATTGCCCGCAGCCACGGCCTGTTCCTGCTGACGCCGGAAGTGCTGCATCTGGTAGGTATTATTGGTGCGATTACGCTGGTGCTGGCAGGCTTTGCCGCGCTGGTGCAGACCGACATCAAACGTGTGCTCGCTTACTCAACCATGAGCCAGATTGGGTATATGTTCCTCGCTCTGGGCGTTCAGGCCTGGGACGCGGCCATTTTCCACCTGATGACCCATGCATTCTTTAAAGCGCTGCTGTTCCTCTCTTCCGGTTCGGTGATCCTTGCCTGCCACCACGAGCAGAACATCTTCAGGATGGGCGGCCTGCGTAAGAGCATCCCGCTGGTTTATGTCTGCTTCCTGGTGGGCGGCGCGGCGCTGTCAGCCTTGCCGTTGATTACTGCAGGCTTCTTCAGTAAGGATGAGATCCTGGCCGGTGCGCTGGCAAATGGTCACATTAACCTGATGGTTGCCGGTCTGGCCGGGGCATTTATGACCTCGCTGTATACCTTCAGAATGATCTTTATCACCTTCCATGGCGAAGAGAAAATTCACGCTCATGCTGGCAAGGGAATTACCCATCACCTGCCGCTGATTGTGCTACTTTGCCTCTCAACCTTTATTGGCGCAATGATCGTTCCGCCGTTAAAAGGCGTTCTGCCGGATACCGCCGAGCTGGCGCACGGCAGCGTGCTGACACTGGAAATCACCTCTGGTGTGGTCGCTATTGTTGGGATCCTGCTGGCAGCTGCCCTGTGGCTGGGTAAACGAACGCTGGTCACCCGCATTGCCAAAAGCGCGCCGGGTCGCTTCTTCTCGACCTGGTGGTTCGCCGCTTGGGGCTTCGACTGGCTGTACGACAAGGTTTTCGTCAAACCTTACCTGTTTGTGGCCTGGCTGCTGAAAAGCGATCCGCTGAATGCGCTGATGAACATTCCTGCCCTGTTCTCCCGTCTGGTGAACAAAGGGCTGGTGGTCAGCGAAAATGGCTATCTGCGCTGGTACGTTGCCTCAGTCAGCCTGGGTGCCGTAGTGGTGCTTGCCCTGCTGATGGTGGTGTAACGGTTTGTGAGCGGGGTGGGGCAGACTGCTCCATCCCAATAAAAATATTGTGAAAATATTCCCCAGATAAATGGGTGTCATCGGTGACGGGAGTTTGGTTTTCGTCAGTGCACAGCACCTGTAGCATACTTCAGTATGTGAGGACTGCGGGCACTGCCGGAAATCAAAATACCGGGCAAGATAGCCCAAACGGGGATTCAAAGAAGGGAAAAATACCGCCATGTTATTACCCTGGCTTATACTCATCCCGTTCATCGGTGGCCTGCTCTGCTGGCAGTTTGAGCGCTTTGGCAGTAAAGTGCCGCGCTGGATTGCGCTGATCGCAATGGGACTGACGCTGGCGCTTTCGCTGCAACTCTGGTTGCAGGGCGGCTACTCACTGACCCAGGCAGCGGGCGGTCCGAAATGGCAGTCTGAATACCTGGTTTCCTGGATCCCACGTTTCGGTATTAACGTGCATCTGGCGCTGGACGGGCTCTCGTTGCTGATGGTGGTGCTGACCGGCCTGCTCGGCGTGATGGCGATCCTCTGCTCATGGAACGAAATCGAAAAATGGCAGGGTTTTTTCCACCTCAACCTGCTGTGGATCTTGGGTGGCGTGATTGGCGTTTTTCTTGCCATCGACCTGTTCCTGTTCTTTTTCTTCTGGGAAATGATGCTGGTGCCGATGTACTTCCTGATTGCGCTGTGGGGCCACAAAGCATCGGATGGTAAAACGCGCATCACAGCAGCAACCAAGTTTTTCATCTATACCCAGGCCAGCGGTCTGGTGATGTTGATTGCCATTCTGGCGCTGGTATTTGTTAACTACAACGCGACCGACGTGTGGACCTTCAACTACGAAGATCTGCTGAAAACGCCGATGTCGCACACGATGGAATACCTGCTGATGCTGGGTTTCTTTATTGCCTTTGCGGTGAAAATGCCTGTTGTGCCACTGCACGGCTGGCTGCCGGATGCACACAGTCAGGCACCTACGGCCGGTTCCGTTGACCTGGCGGGGATCCTGCTGAAGACCGCGGCCTACGGTCTGCTGCGCTTTGCGCTGCCGCTATTCCCGCACGCTTCAGCAGAGTTCGCACCAATCGCTATGTGGCTGGGTATCATTGGTATCTTCTACGGCGCGTGGATGGCCTTCTCGCAGTATGACATCAAGCGTCTGATCGCTTACACCTCTATCTCGCACATGGGCTTTGTGCTGATTGCCATCTACACCGGTAGCCAGCTGGCATTCCAGGGTGCGGTGGTGCAGATGGTTGCCCACGGTCTTTCTGCGGCGGCTCTGTTTATTCTGTGTGGCCAGTTGTATGAGCGCCTGCATACTCGGGATATGCGTCAGATGGGCGGACTGTGGTCACGAATCAAATGGCTGCCTGCGCTGTCGCTGTTTTTTGCCGTAGCAAACCTCGGCATGCCCGGTACCGGAAACTTTGTTGGTGAGTTTATGATCCTGACCGGTAGCTTCCAGTCGGTGCCAGCTATTATTGTTACCGCTACTTTCGGTCTGGTGTTTGCGTCTGTTTATTCGCTGGTGATGATGCAACGTGCTTACTACGGTGTGCCGAAATCAGAGACGTCGCTTCGGGCAATGTCGCCGCGTGAGTTTCTGATTATTATGGTGCTGGTGGTCCTGCTGGTGCTGTTGGGTATTTATCCGCAGCCGATTCTGGACACCTCACATGCTGCAATGAGCAATATTCAGCAGTGGTATACCGCTTCAATTTCAACTACAAGGCCGTAATTCGCCATGACAATAACTCCTCAACAATTGATCGCGCTTCTGCCGATGCTGATCGTCGGATTGACGGTGGTGGTTGTGATGCTGTCCATTGCGTGGCGACGCAACCACTTCGTCAACGCTACACTGGCGGTGGTGGGCCTGAATCTTGCGCTGCTGTCGCTGTTTTTTGTCGCCAAGGTGGGCCCAATGGACGTCACGCCGCTGTTACGGGTCGATGGCTATTCGATGCTCTACACCGGGCTGGTAATCCTGGCAAGCCTGGCAACCTGCACTTTCGCTTACCCCTGGCTGGCAACGTATCCCGATAACCGCGAAGAGTTCTACCTGCTGGCGCTGATTGCGGCGCTGGGCGGCGTGGTGCTGGCGAGTGCCAACCACCTGGCTTCGATGTTTATCGGTATTGAACTGATTTCCCTGCCGCTGTTTGGCCTGGTGGGGTATGCCTTCCAGCAGAAACGCTCGCTGGAAGCCGGTATCAAATATACCATCATGTCAGCGGTGGCTTCCTCTTTCCTGCTGTTTGGCATAGCGCTGCTCTACGCTGATTCAGGCAATCTCAGCTTTGTTGCTTTGGGCAAAAGCCTGAATGATACGATGGTGCACCAGCCGCTATTGCTGGCCGGTTTGGGCATGATGATTGTCGGCCTCGGCTTCAAGCTGTCGCTGGTGCCGTTCCACCTGTGGACGCCGGATGTGTATCAGGGGGCGCCTGCGCCGGTTTCCACCTTCCTGGCCACCGCCAGCAAGATTGCAATCTTTGGCGTGGTGATGCGTCTGTTCCTGTACGCACCGGTTGCGAACAGCGAGTCGGTGCGTCTGGTGCTGGCGATTATTGCCTTTGCCTCCATCCTGTTCGGTAACCTGATGGCTATTTCGCAGAGCAATATCAAGCGTTTATTAGGCTACTCATCTATTGCTCATCTGGGCTATCTGCTGGTGGCGCTGATCGCTATTCAAACGCATCAACTGTCGCTGGAAGCGGTGGGCATTTATCTGGCGGGATATCTGTTCAGCAGCCTGGGGGCATTTGGCGTGGTCAGCCTGATGTCCAGCCCATATCGCGGGCCGGATGCTGACTCGCTGTACTCTTATCGTGGCCTGTTCTGGCATCGCCCAATCCTCTCGGCGGTGATGACGGTGATGCTGCTGTCGCTGGCCGGTATCCCGATGACGCTGGGTTTTATCGGTAAGTTCTATGTGATTGCAGTTGGTGTCGGTGCTCACCTGTGGTGGTTGACCGGTGCCGTCGTGGTCGGCAGCGCAATCGGTCTTTACTACTATCTGCGCGTGACCGTCAGCCTGTACCTGACGCCTCCAGAGCTGTTAAAGCGCGATACGCCGGCCAACTGGGCCTTCACTGCTGGCGGTGTGGTGGTATTGATTTCAGCCGTTTTGGTACTGCTGCTGGGTATTTATCCTCAGCCGCTGATCTCGCTGGTGCAGATGGCACAGCCACTGATGTAACTTCGCGTGCGACAAACGATAAACGGGCTCTCAGGATAATGCTGGTCACTTAAGGTGACCAGCAACCTTTTTATCCGGATATTTCCTGCTCTTTACCCTCAACTCTCTCGGGTAACTTCGCTCTCTTCTACCCGGTAACACAAGCCATTTCGCCTGTTCATACAGGGTTCTCAGTTCTCCCGGCATTTTTCCCGGCGAAGCCCAGGGCAGGGTATCAGCATCCGGATTATTTCGCTTATCGCTCCACTGAAGCTCAGCTGGTAAGGCAGGTAATCTCCTTTCAGATGGAACGCCATCTGCACCATCTGATATCGCACCAGGTTATAAGCCAGCAGTACCCCCCATAGCTCCTGTCTCACCAGCTCCGGCAGGCGACTGCGTAATGTCCACCGGCTGTCCAGCATACCCTGCTTTGCTTCCCGGTAGCCCAGTTCTATTTCCCAGCGGTGGCGATATAGCTCGCTGATATCTTTACCCGGATAGCGATTCGGGTCTGTCAGTGACGTCAGCACCTGCCTCTCTTTACCGTCTACCCTGCGGGTCAGCAGTCTTGCCACCATTTCTTCCGGGACCCCTGGCCATTGCTTCCTGGCTCGTGGACTGGTTTTCAGGCATATCAGTTCATCTCCACGCCCCAAACGGCGAACCACCTGATACTGTACGTGTTTTTTCAACGGCAACAACCAGTGACGGTGTTCTCCTGCTGTCTGCCAGTGATGAAGCAGACCCATCGAATAAAATCCCTTATCGAACAGGGTGATACTGTTATTCGGGGTTTTCTCCGTCAGGTGTTCAGCCAGCCGCATTTCACTGACTTTTTCACTGTCGAATGCACTGGCGGCGATCAGATGGCTGCTCAGCTCCATCAGACAAACCATTCGCACCTGAGGATAGCCGCCTTCGCCGTACTGGCTGCTGTGTTTACTGAAGACGGCTCTGTTTTCCGGCGTATCGGCGGTACGCCAGACCACGCCGTCGACAGCAAACAGATTCAGACCGTGCCATTTTGGATGTGCAGCCTGCTGATTCCAGTGCTGCTGTGTGATATCAAAAAGCTCCCGCACTGCATTTTCACCCAGAGTCTTACGGCGCTGAATGACAGCGCTGCGTGCGGTAAAAGGAGCTCCGGTCCGGTCAGTAATATCCATCAGATTGACGATTTCGGTCATCGGACGATCGCAAAAAATGGACATCCCAACGACAAGCCAAATCATGGATTCGAGGGAAAGTTTACGTTTACGCAAAGTAACGGTATCGGTCAGGGTGAGCGCCTGCTGAATAAGCTCGGGAGGAATAAGGTCGGCGAGACTACGGGCGCGCTCAGGAGTGGCGGCATTGATGATGCCGAGGGCCTGGGAAAGTTCCATTTAAAAAGGGTTCCATGATGAACATAGAACCCTTTTTACCGCATAAACCGGATCGGTCAACCGATCCTTAAATGATCGGCATTAGGCTCTCAGGAGCCCGTTTTTTTTCAGCTGAACATTAAGCTAAAACTAAGACAACTGGCGTAATTTGCCCGAACACTAACCGTTATTAAACAAACGCATTACTTCTGCCTCCGGCGGGAACCCTTCTGTTTTTGAGGCGTCTCTGTTGGGTATACGGGGTATCAGGTTCGTTGCAGGCAACGTAAGGCCGGAGAGGTCGTGCTCAGATTGTGCCTGGCGCTCAACTGCTGAAGTCTCGCTGGTTGGTACTGGTTGGCGTGGCGATTGTCTGTCTCTCGTTGAGCGTGGCCATCTTTATCGATATTGCGGATGACGGGCTGCTTTCCGCACCGCTGGACACGCTGGCAGTGCTGCTGCTGGTTGGGGGCGTGGTGGAAATGATCTCCGCAATGGTCGCTCATCTGCGCATCAACTGACCCGTCGTTGCCAGAGGGGCTGGCTTCCTGTTTATCGCTTTCCTGGTATTCAACAATGTCGGTACCGTCTCGCTGCTGTTCTGCGTCGCATTCCTGCCTGATCTCCACTTCTCTGATGCGCTGCCGACTGTGGCACAAAAAGATCTGGCTGGGCGTGACAGAGCTACTGTTCATGGTTAGGAAACTGAATCATCGTTTTAAAAATTTCCTGACCATGAGCAGCAGTGTCTGTAATGCAGTAATGATGTGCCATCGGGAACGTTATGGTCATAAAATGGCATTTGCGGCGCGTTTTTAACCTGAAAGCTGTTTTTCAGACGCACTTATCCCGCAGTCTGTGCCAGAAGCCATCGTTTCCGGTCGATGTTATGCAGTCTTTCTGCCACCAACTCCGACGCGTGCCTCCCGGCCTGCGCACTGCTGAAGCGCAGTCGGTTGCCGCACAGAATGCATTTGTACGGATCCGTGCGCAGAAATTCTTTCATCAGCGCGGCGAAGCCGGGCTTCTCCGGTTTTTTCCGCGCTTCCATCTCCAGGGCTTCATACACCTTCGGCAGCAGGCTACCCCGTTTACGGTTTGATAAAAAACCGTAATAACGCACCATCTTAAAATGCTTCGCCGGGATATGGCTGATATAACGTCCGATCATATCTTCCTGCGTCAGCGTCTGCTGCCGGTACTGCTGCGTACGGTGGTCGTAATAGTGGTGCACCACCGCGCCGCCGCTGTAGTGCCTCAGCTTCGCCGCCGACACGGGGGGCCGTTTCAGGTACCGGCCCAGATATTTGACGCTCCGCCAGGCCCCCCGGGTCTTCTTCGCGAAGTGGACCTTCCAGCGGCGCCCGTACTGCGCCTGCAGATAGCGCAGCCACTGTTTTTTGTCGTGGATATGCCCCAGCCCCGGCAGCCTGCCGGGGTTAATCAGGTCATAGCTGTGGCGCAGCAGCCGGATGACGGCTCCGCGCCAGATTTCCTCCACGGCATGCTTTTTAAAGAAGAGGTCGCGCCATACGCCGTGTTTAATATCAAGCCCGCCGCGGGTGACGGAGAGATGAATGTGGGGATGCTGGTTGAGCTGGCGACCGTAGGTGTGCAGGGCGCAGAAGATACCGACTTCCACACCCTGTTTTCTGGCCCAGCGGAGCATGGCGCGGGTGGCTGCGCGGAACAGGGCATTGAGCAGAGGCCAGTTATTGTTGAAAAAGGGCCACAGCAGATGGGGCATGGTGAAGGTGATATGCTGCCAGTCGCAGTCGGGCAGAATTTGCTGTTGCTCTGTAATCCACTGCTCCGTGGCCTTATGTCCGCAGGAGCTGCAGCCTTTTGATTTACAGGTCTGGCAGAAGAAGCGGGTGTGGGTGCAGTCCGGGGAGGCGCAGCAGTATCGCTTCACCCCCATGGCAGCAGTGCCGCAGGCGAGCATGCGCTCGACGCAGAGTACGGTCCAGGGGCTGAGGGTGTCCCCGTGTTTATCCATATACCGGTTCCAGGCGTCATCAGTGGTGAACAGCAGTTTTGCCGGGCGCGGGATATACATGCGGCGGATTATCGCTCTGCAGTGGCACCGGTATTATAGTGCCAGTCGTCACAGTCATCGGCCCAGTTGTCGGTGTGTTTATCCCAGGGAGCGAAGGTCACCGGCAGCATGCCGGATTCTGTGGCGATAATAAACACATCGGCTGGCATGGACTCAAGGACGACATCGCCGTCGGGTGAGTCAGGCGGCTCAAAGCCGCGGATGATGCAGACGAGAGGCGGGTCGAAGTGTGTATCGAGGAAAAACTGTGGCCCCAGGTGGACACAGTGACGAATGGCATCCTGCGGAGTGTCGTAAAAAACTCGTCGGGGTCGTCATAATCGCTCCGGGGCGGAATGGACACCAGAAAACGCTTAGGATATCCGGGTATAGCGCGTCGGGACGAGGGCGTGGGTTTACGCTTTCTGGGGGCTTTGCTACGGGCCATGTGAATGATTTCCTGAGAAATTAACATACCGCAGAGTATAAAGCTGTGAGCCGGTCATGAACACCCTCGGAACGGCAGAGCCGTGACGCTCGCCCTGTAAGGGCGCTATGTTCAGCGTGGTGATTTTCAGCAACTCCTGGCCTGTCAGAATAAAAAAACACCCTGTCAGCGCAGTGCTCACAGGGCGTCTGGACTCTCTGATTAAAAGCAATTAACCCGAATTTCTTAACCAGCCGTCATCTGACGGTCATCAATGTATTTTCGCTTATCGGGCGCTGGCGGGAAGTATTGATACAGCCAGGTTTCACTCAGGGTCTCCTCTTTCATGCGCAGGAACAGACGCAGGTTCACTGGTTCGGTTGAGGAGCTGTTCGGGTACCAGTCAAACAGGATACGGTAGCCGTTAATCGGCTCTACATAGAGGATTTCAACCTGTTTGACGGTGCCTGACGTGACGTTAATCACCGGCTCGATCCCTTTAGGCGCGGCGGCTTTCAGATCGCCACCAACGAAATCAACGGCAAAGCGACGCGCCCAGACGTCCGGGTAGTGTTCACCCGGTGCCCAGCCTTCAGGGAAGCCGCCCATGCCGGTGCGCGTTGCATTAACCCGTGCCAGGCTGCTGTGTATCGGCGGCAGACCGCTCCAGTACAGTTTATAGCTGAAACTGTGCTCGCTACCCGCTTTGATTGCATCGGCAGGACGCCAGAAGCACACGATATTATCCAGCGTTTCACCGGTGGTGGGGATCTCCATTAAATGGATTGCCCCTTTACCCCATTTGCCTACTGGCTCCACCCACAGACTCGGACGTTTGTTATACCAGCCAATGACGTCCTGATAATCCTGGAAATCATGATCGAGCTGCAACATACCGAAACCGCGTGGATCCTCATCCTGATAAGCATTGTAGGTCAGACGTTGCGGGTTATTGAGCGGGCGGCAGATCCACTCACCGACGCCGGTCCACATTGCCAGACGATCAGAATCATGGATTTGTGGGTGAATGGTGTCACACATTCGACGCTCATTATTGCCACAGCTGAACATGGTGGTCATTGGTGCAATGCCCAACTGTTCAATGTCTTTACGGGCAAAAATATGGTTTTCAACCTCCATTACCACGCATTTATCTTCGCAGTGGATAATGAATTTAAACGCGCCAGTACAGCTGGGGCCGTCCAGAAGGCTATAAATGGTAAAAGTGGTGTCTTGCGCTTTTGGCGTTTCAAACCAGAATGCGGTGAAGTCAGGGAACTCTTCTTTGCTGCCGAAGGTATTTATCGCCACGCCACGGGCAGAGAGACCATATTGATAGGTCTCATCCACGGCACGGAAATAACTGGCGCCGAGGAAAGAAACAATATCTCTGCTGGCCAGCTCAGGCTTTTTAAAGGCGCGAAAACCGGCGAAGCCCAGATCAGTTTTGTTTTCCAGCTGTTTGGTATCAACTTTGGCGTTGTTATAGTTAAACAGCTCAGGGCGGAAATGGATCTCCCGTGCCTGGCGATGCTCATCGACGGCGAACATGCGCAGTCGACGCTTAAAGCCCATGCCCACATGGAAAAACTGTACGTCCAGCTCACGGTCAGCGCTGCTATTCCACAGGGAATGACTGGCATCGTACTGAATTTCGTTATACGCCTGAGGGGTCAGCGTGGCCAGCGTGTTCGGGAGGGGAGCAGGTGCACCGGCCCAGGCATTTTTTGCCAGATCGGCGGCCATTTTTTTTAGCACGTCAAAATCAAATTGTTTCGCAGAGCCGTCGGCGATGTCTGTGTCTGCCCATGCGGCCCGGGCAAAGAGAGAGGAGAAACCAGCCATGCCGCTGACTGCTGCACAAGCCATTGACGCTTTCATAAACATTCTTCGATTCATGCCAGAAGCCATTTCCTTTGCTGAACGGAGTTTGTAGTGCCTGTCGTGCAGTTGCGCTCAGAGACCTGCTCGTGAGCATAAACAACCTGCCTGAACTCTTAATCAGGTCAGAATGAAATACGACAGCTGATAATAGAGATAATTCAGTGGCTGAAAATTTATCAGAAAACTCCTGGAAAAGCTGTCTTTCAGACTGATTTTATTTAATTTTAATCTGTTTTCATATCCGTGGCATGCTGCTGCAAAATGCGGGTGATAAACTGATGCAGCGGCGTCTGGTGATCGGCCTGACGCATCACCACAATCAGTTCGCGAAAAAAAGTCAGCTCTCCCAGCGGGGCAATGCGCACCGCTGTCAGGCGGTCAACACACAATCCTGCCAGCGCCACACCCAGGCGCATTTCAACCATTCGAGCAATGGCATCTATCTCACCAGTTTCCGGCGCAATCTGTGGGTTCGCCAAACGAGGTGCGATCGTAGCGGATACAAGGATAGTCACGGAGCAGCATAACGGCATCACCGCCTTGCACATCAGGCGGAACAATCAAGACAAAGGGTCCTTTCAACAATGTTTCGGCATAGAGATCTTTGGTGAGGGCGCACCCCGGCTTAACGACCACGGCCAGATCAACATTGCCAGCATCCACCTGACTCAACAAACTGAAAGAAACGCCGGGAACCAGCTGGGTTTCAAGAAAAGGAGCCTGCTGATGCAGTTTCACCAGAACGGTGGGAAGCATGTCAGTTTGTACGGAGGCGATATCCGTGCTGTAAATTACCTTATCAATATCCCGGCCCGCCCGTTTCTGCCGATCACGCCTGACGGCCAGTTAATCCCCCCGGCGATGGAAGCTGTAAACCGTGTGCTGGTCAGTAAGTTTGTTAAAAAATAGCCCGCATGATGATTGTTTTACCGCCGGGTGAAACGTAGATTAAGGGGACAGTTTACATTCACATGGAGGTTTTTAAATGGATGCAGGATCATTAGCACGTTCAGTGGTTTCCGGGGTAATTTAAGTGCCTACAGATTTTTATTACGGACTGGAACGCACAATGCAGGATATGAAGCTGTCCGACGGCCGCAGCTGGACCCAACAGCGAAATTTCAGGGATGATGTGCGGTTTTATCACGCCGTGAAAAGTGTGATAAATGACCGCAGCACGATTGGTGATATCGTTGGAATAATCATTGATGATGCATTAAACGATCTGCCTGACGAAGCGCTTGAGAAAATTCATGACGCCATCGTGGGCAAGGCAACCTCAGTCTCTTCACGTACGGTAATGCAGTTAGCCGTTTCATCCTGGTTGGAATCAAAAGTTGTCAGCGGCCTGATGGGACCATTAATTGTGCAGCTCTCAATGCGCTTTGCCACTGGTATGCTGACAGGAGACGTTATTGCACAGGGCGTTGTTGCCCGCGCCTGTGAATCATCACGACGTTTGCAACTCACTAATCCGGCATTATGGCAGCGCCTGTACATCAACGACTACGACCTGCTTTATTTTTTGGTTGAAGAGCCGCTGAAGCAATTTTCAGAGCTAAAAAACTGAAATCGAATCCGGCCAGACTGGAGGAATTTGTCAGTGCTCTCTAAATTAATCAGGCTGTTTCGTAAAGTGCTGTCGGAAATATCAGGAGCAATCATTATTACTGTTGCGCTCCTGGGGGTGATTGTTTCCGTCATTGAATGCCAGGGCATAATGCGGGTTATCACGCCGGTTCTGATCGTTGCTGTCTGCTTTGCCCTCTACTATCTCAGCTGGCTAATCTCAGCAAAAGAGGATCGCAAGTAGTCAATAATTCACAGCGGCTTTGTCTGCGCCATTCTGAGTCGCTGATCTTCACCACCTATGGTTACCGCCAGGATTCTTTTAAACCAATCTGATGCGATTTAAACGGGTTTTAAGCGGGGTTATGCGTGCGTGTTCAGATGTGATCCCTAATCTCTCTCCTTAAAGGGTGACGAACCCCGTCACCAGCGCGGTTTTTTCTGACGCCGTTACAGTGGCCGCATGAAAAAGCCCGCTTCCGGACACCACTACCACGCCATCGCCGCCTGTGCCTTTGAAATCAGCACGGCGGGGGGCCGTATCCAGCTGTTTCCTGCCGGTAAATTTCGGGCAGTGGACGGCCGCCCGACCGACTGCACGCACTGGTTTATCGATGCTGTGGTGGCAGAACACCTGATCGTCGCACTGTCGGCACGTAAAAACCCCATCGTGATTGATTGCGAACACCAGACACTGCGCACCGGTGAGAACGACATGCCCACGCCTGCCGCTGGCGGGATGCATGGCGGTAAGATGGTGTGGGAGGACGGCTGCTTTTTTGCCGACGGCGTGGAGTGGACCAGCCGCGCCCGTGAGCTGATCCAGAACCGTGAATACCGCTACATCTCCCCCGTCTTTTCCTACAACCGCACCACGGGTGCGATTGACCAGATCATCCACGCTGCCCTGACCAACGATCCGGGGCTGGATGGTATGAGCGAAGTTACTTTAGCGGCGGCCTCGCGGCTGGACGCCCTTACCAATACAATGGAGATCCCCCCGTGAATGATGAACTGTTGATCCTGCAGCGAAAGCTGCTCGGCCTGCCTGACGATGCCGCCATTACGTCAGCGCTGCAAAAAATGGCGGCGGATCTGGCTCCCGTAAAGGATGACGCCGGTAACCGCGTCGGACTGACCAGCCTGCTGACGTCAGTCAGTGGAAAGGACCAGAAAATTGCCGCCCTGACCGTGGCGCTGGAAACGGCGAAGAAAGCACAGGCAAACATTGACCCGGATCCGGCTAAATTCGTGCCGGTGGACGTGGTTACGCAGCTGACGCAGCAGATCGCCGCGCTGACGAGCCGTGTTATGGGCTTAATTATTCAGGATAAGTCCGCCGACTACGGCAGCCAGTTTGATGCAATTATTTCAGCTGCCGGGGAGTGTATTGCTATTGGCTATTTTGGCAATGAGTCAACCCCGGCAAGCCTGCGATTAGGGGAATTTAATGAAACCGTTCGCGTGGGTACTATTGTGCCAACGGGTAACGGTGCGGTATTACCGGACACCGGGGGGATACAGACAGAAAAAGACAGCGGGACGACTAACCCGCCCCGCTTTGTTAATTCGTGGAAAAATGCATCGGCTAAATGCTGCATGCTTGTTGTCGCACACGTCGCGGCGGGAGGCGGTATTATTGCGTTTGCCGGAACGCGAATAAGGCTGGATACCACCCGGAAAATGGGCGTCAGAGGTGCTGATGGTTCAGGCCGTGATTTAACTACTGTCGTACCTGATGAAGCGGTATGTTTCTTTCTGAACAGCAATGAAACTTCATGTCAGAATGGCTGGATTACTTCTGTTGGTGCAATCATCCGCGTGGCATTCAGTAACGATGCCAAATAGTTTACCATTGCAAACGCAACCAATTACATCGGCGGCGTGGGTTATTCTATGTCAGGTTTCCCCGGACCCAATACCTATTATTCTTACGCTGCCTTTGACCGTTTTTTAACGGATGATGAATTAATCGCGCAGGCGCAACAGTTAGTCAGGTACGCTAATTCGCCTGGTGCGGGGGGGCATAATGTCTGGCCGGTATTCACTAAAATGCCCGTTACGGTAAAAAGTTCGAATCAGGCCGGATGGTGGACGCCGTTTTGCCTGGACAGCGCCGGAAGCCAGTATTTTGCGTTTGTCGCGGCTTCAAATAATGGCACGGCTAATATGCATAATTTAGGCATTATGAGGCGTGACGCTGACGGAGCGACAACGCTGGGCTATCTGCTTAACCGTGATGGCCGCCGTGCTCAATTCCTTGATGATAACGGTCATAACCAGCCGTCTGTTGCCGTTGACCCCGACGGTAATATTTTTGTTATTACCTCAATGCACGGCGATTACTGGAACTATTATCGCTCAACCATTCCCCGCGACGTTTCCAGCCTGGTTTATGCTGCGGAGGAAATGCCCGATACCACGTTTAACTTCACCTATCCGGTGCTGACGACCGGTAGCACCGGGGACGTTTATTTGATGGTCAGGGGTGGCGCGTCGCCAAATGGATTTGACCGGGTGGGTATTGTCTACCGGCGTGATCGGGCGCGGGCGATGTGGGAGCGCCTTTTAATCGTGGCTAACGAGGCCAACAACAGTTTTTACCCGGACGGCCTGCGCGTCGATACCGCTAATAATGTCCATATTCTGTGGGAATGGGGGCCGTGGAGTGCTGGCGTTCTCTGGCATAAGGGGTCGTATCTGGTCGCCAGTTCTGCGGGCGCTATCAGCAGTATCAGCGGCCGGGAAATGCAGACGCCGGTCCCGGTTGCAGACGATGGCGATCACGTTTACCACCCGCTGGAGGAAGGGGAAGAGTTCGTTTCCAACTCAAGTGAAAAAGTCGGCACGATGGCGGGTATTCAGACTGCAAGGCTGATTTATAACGCCGGGACAATATACGGCGTGATATACCGTTAACGGCTGTTTCGGGATGAGGCACAGGCCGCTTATGGGGTTTTTAACGTCAATATAGCGACGTTTAAAGACGGTGACTGGGGCAGGCCAATTTGCTGTCCGGCGGCGGCAAACGTGCCAGTCTGGCTGATAGCAACAAAGGTTTTTAGTTTTCGCAACATATTTTTCACACTCAATTTCCTTTACGGAGAAAGCATGGCGCTCAGTCCATTTCACCTGGCTATCCCTGTCTCGGACCTGGCTGTGGCCCGCCATTTTTACCGCACCGTATTTAATTTGAGGGAAGGCCGTTCCAGTGATGAGTGGGTGGATTTTGATTTCTACGGACGCCAGCTGGTCATTCATGCAAACCCGCAAACTGATACGCAGAACCGCGTACGTAAAAAACCACCTGCATAGCAGGTGGCATTGATTTCGCCCCACAGGGGCGCACTAAGTCCAGACTCAGAGAGCCTTCCCTTCACACTTCTTTCAGTGGAAGCTGGCTCTATTCAACTTCATGTTTTCCTGATACTTCACGTACTTTATTATCATTTCTTCGTTTATACCTACGGTATCGACACAATAACCTCTTGCCCAAAAATCATTCCCCCACTGCTTGTTCTTACGCAGGCAGGGAAATTTACTGAACAATCGAAGGGCTGTTTTACCCTTTAAGTCGCCTGTTACATGGGAAATCGAAAGCCGTGAAGGCACTTTTACCCGCAAATGGACATGGTCTGTCTGGTCATTCAGCTACACTGCTTCTATCCCGGGCTGCTCACCTGAGATCCTTATCGGCTTACAGACCTCTTTACCAACATTGTTCCTGAGGATGCGAAACCGGTACCTGGGTGTCCATACGATATGATATTGACAACACCAGAGCACATGAGATGCTTTCTGGAATCTGCTCATGGTTAAATCCCTGGCAGTTATGGGGATAACAGATTCGGATTTTCCCATGAGTAGCATGACTGGCAGAGCCAACTTATTGCTGACCACCTCCACAGGAGGTGGTGTTCATGCAGGGATAAAAACGCCGTTGATGGACACGGTGTACTTGTGCCGCATTTTGGACTGGTACTGAGTTGGCAGCATTGGGAAACACTGGCGGTGTGTTTGTGCTAGGTCGGTGTCAAATTCCAGATTGAGCCTTATATCCGGTTTAAAGGTCAGGCTGGCGGGCAGGCCACCCTGTTTTTCTACGATCCCAGCGGCAATGCGCTGGAGTTTAAAGCCTTCAATGAGATTGAGCCGATGTTTGCCCGATAGTCAGGCCTGCCATTCCATGAGCATCCTTTTATAAGACCTTATCCGGTCACCTGCCGTCGTGGCCGATTTTTTTATTCACAATGTAGCCAAACGCCGCCATGCCATTTATCAGGCAATTCCTGGTCTTTACGGCCAGCGGGCAGGATAAATGTGTCTATACTCAGAAAGTCAATTTGTACAAGGAGACGGTATGGCTACAAAAACAGAACCACAGGAAACACATCCCGATGACGACCTGGCGCTGTTAAGCGAAACGCTTGAAGAAATTCTGAAATCTTCCGGTGACCCGGCGGATCAGAAATATCTTGAGCTGAAAGCCAAAGCGGAAAAATTGCTGAACGACGTGAAATCTCGCGTGAGCAATGCATCCGACACCTATTATTACCATGCTAAACAGGCTGTTAATCTTGCGGATGAATATGTTCATGAGAAACCCTGGCAGGGAATCGGCGTCGGTGCGGCGCTGGGCCTGGTGGTTGGACTGTTGCTGGCGCGTCGCTGAGTCAGCCTGACGGGCACCTGATGGTGCCCGTTTTTACGGTCTGATAAAATCACCTTCTATGGACGTCATTATTGACCTGTTTTTGCTCTGCCGTGTTGTCTTTGACGTTAACGCTGACAGCACAAGTGAAGCTTTTTTTTGAGGTTTCAGTTCGGCCCGGTGAGGCGCGATAAACGCCAGCGTGGGTGAGTGACTTCCTGACAACAGCATAAAATTATTACAGGTGACGCTGGTTCTGTCCGACTGCAAATCCCGCCAGGCATGGCTTAAATCAACATTGGGCTACCAATACAAGGCTATACTCACCCGACTGATTTGATCTGGGATGGGTTATGTCACACAGCATCTTCAACCGCCGCTGGGCTGCGGTCATTCTTGAAGCCCTCACGCGACATGGTGTACAGCATCTCTGTATTGCTCCTGGTTCCCGTTCGGCACCGTTAACCCTCACCGCTGCGGACAACAGTAAATTTCTCTGCCATACCCACTTTGATGAACGCGGCATCGGCTATCTGGCGCTGGGTATTGCCAAAGCGACGCGCCAACCGGTAGCGCTGATTGTCACCTCCGGCACGGCGGTGGCTAACCTTTTCCCGGCGGTGGCGGAAGCGCGTATGACCGGTGAACGGCTGATCGTGCTCAGTGCCGATCGCCCACAGCAGCTGATTGACTGCGGCGCGAATCAGTCTATTTGCCAGCCGGGAATGTTCGGTAATCACGTTGCGGGCGCGCTTAATCTTCCTTCACCTTCGCCAGAGATCCCTGCCCGCTGGCTGGTAGCCGTGGTGGATGGCCTGCTGCAACAGCATCAGAGTGGAGCCGTACACCTGAACTGTCCCTTTGCCGAACCGCTTTACGGCGGCGATCCGGCTGCCTGGCAAACGTGGCACGACCCGCTGGGTGACTGGTGGTTCGATGACCAGCCGTGGACCGCGATGCCCGCGAAAATGACATTAACACCACAGTCTGACTGGGCGAACTGGCGGCAACAAAAGGGAGTGGTGGTGGTGGGTAGGGTCGATGCTGAGGAGGGCGTGGCGATTGCCGGGTGGGCTGCCGCGCTCGGCTGGCCGCTGCTTGCGGATGTTCAGTCACAAACGGGTAATCCGTTGCCCTGCGCCGAATGCTGGTTACGGCTGCCGGAGGCGCAGGAAACACTCAGTCAGACGCGTCTGGTGGTGCAGTTTGGCAGCCATCTGACCGGTAAAGAGCTTACCTGCTGGCTTGCCGGGATCGAACCGTCAGCATTCTGGTTGATTGATCCGATAACCGGCCATCGCGACCCCGCTTATCACCGCAGTCAGCGCCTTGTGGCGAATATCGCTGACTGGCTGGCGGCGCACCCTGCTCTTTCGCGTCCGGCATGGGCGGCACCGCTCTCACGGCTGGCAGAGCAGGCACGGCAGCAGGTGGCTGACCAGACCATCGTTTTTGGCGAGGCGCAGCTGGCCGCGAGATTGGATGCGCTTTTACCTTCGCAGGGCAGTTTGTTTGCTGGCAACAGTCTGACCATTCGCCTGATTAATGCCCTTGCCCGATTACCTGCCGGATACCCGGTGTATGCCAATCGAGGGGCCAGCGGCATCGACGGGCTGATTGCCACGGCGGCAGGGGTACAACAGGGTAGTGACGCGCCGGTGCTGTTGGTGCTGGGCGATATTTCCGCACTTTACGATCTCAACAGCCTCGCGCTGCTGCGGCAGGTCAGCGCGCCGCTGGTGATGATTGTGGTGAATAACAACGGCGGGCAGATTTTCAGTATGTTGCCCACGCCGCAGGGCAGGCGGGAGCGTTTTTTTGCTATGCCGCAGCAGGTCTGTTTTTCGTCTGCCGCAGAAATGTTTGGCCTGTCTTATTACCAACCTGAAAACTGGCAGCAGCTGCATCGCGCGGTGACTGACGGCTGGCAGCGTCGGGAAGCGACCCTGATTGAACTTTGCGTAGTGGAAGACGACGGTGCAAATCAGCTGAAAAACGGCGGAAAAGCACCATGATCCTTCACGCTTGCTGGCGGGGCTCACACCATAACCCTCGTCCCGTACTGGTCTGGTTGCACGGTTTTCTGGGAAGCGGAGAGGACTGGCGGTCAGTTCAGGCTGACTTTGATGGCTGGCCACAGTTGAGTATCGACCTGCCCGGTCACAGCGGTTCAGGTGACCAGCGGGCTGGTGATTTCGACACGCTTTGCACGCAACTAAAGGCCACGCTGGCACATCATCAGGTGCAGCGCTATTGGTTGATTGGCTACTCGCTGGGAGGGCGGCTGGCGCTTTATTATGCCTGCCGTCATGCTCAGGCTGGATTGCAGGGCGTGGTGGTGGAAGGCGCGCATTATGGCCTGGCTTCTGCTACGGCAAGAGAGCAAAGACTGGTGCACGATCGGCGCTGGGCGGCTAAATTTCACCACCAGCCGCTGAAACTGACGCTGGAAGAATGGTATCAGCAGTCGGTTTTTGCCGATCTTACCGTCCGGCAGCGCGACACCCTGGTTAGCCTGCGTGCCTGCCATCATCCTGATGCGCTGGCCTGTGCGCTGCTGGCGATGTCCCTTGCCCGGCAGCCATTTTTACTTCCCGAACTGCATCGTCTTCCGCGATTGCATTTTCTCTGTGGTGAGCGGGACCACAAATTCCGTCAGCTGACGGAACAGGCTTCCCTGCCGCTTACCGTGGTGCCGGACGCGGGTCACAATGCGCACCGCGCGAATCCATCAGCTTTTGCCGCAATTCTGGCGCATCAGATTATTAATGTTTAAGGAGTGAAAATGTTCTACCCCGAAGAGGCGATGCTTTACGCCCCCGCTGTATGGCACGACAGCGGTGTGAATTTTAGCGATATCCGCTATGCCAAATCTGCCGATGGCATTGCCAGGATCACCATCAACCGCCCCGAAGTGCGTAATGCTTTTCGTCCGCACACTATCAAGGAGATGCTGGAGGCGCTTAACGATGCCCGACATGATGAGCAGATTGGCGTTATTGTGCTGACCGGTGAGGGCGAGCAGGCATTTTGTGCCGGAGGTGATCAGAAAATTCGCGGTGATTATGGCGGTTACCGTGACGACAATGGAGTACATCACCTTAACGTGCTCGACTTTCAGCGCCAGATCCGCACCTGCCCTAAGCCAGTGGTGGCAATGGTGGCGGGGTATGCCGTTGGGGGCGGGCATGTGCTGCACATGCTGTGTGACCTGACTATTGCGGCAGATAACGCCCGTTTCGGGCAGACCGGACCGAAGGTAGGTTCGTTCGACGGTGGCTGGGGGGCAGCCTATATGGCACGAATTGTCGGGCAGAAAAAAGCCCGTGAAATCTGGTTCCTGTGCCGTATGTACAACGCGCAGCAGGCGCTGGAAATGGGGCTGGTTAACACGGTGGTCCCGCTGGTGGAGCTGGAAAGAGAAACGGTGCGCTGGTGCCGTGAGATGCTGCAAAACAGCCCGATGGCACTGCGCTGCCTGAAGGCCGCACTCAATGCCGACTGTGACGGTCAGGCCGGGTTACAGGAGCTGGCGGGCAATGCCACCATGCTGTTTTACATGACTGAAGAGGGCCAGGAAGGGCGCAATGCGTTTAATCAGAAACGTCAGCCCGACTTCAGCAAATTTAAGCGTAACCCATGATGCGTGGGGCAACGCTGTTTGCGTACTGCATCCCGCTGGCAGCGGGTACGGTGCTGCGTGACCGCAGGGTGAAAACGCGCGCCGGGCTGCTGGTGCGGTTAACGGAGTCCGGGCGGCAGGGCTGGGGAGAGATAGCGCCGCTGCCGGGTTTCAGCGTGGAGTCGCTCAGTGAAGCGCAGGCTAAAGCGACGATATGGCTGCAGAGGTGGTGCTCAGGTGAAGTGATGGATGCGGAAAGCACGCTGCCTTCGGTGGCGTTTGGTCTGAGCTGTGCGCTGGCGGAGCTGCACGATACGCTGCCACATGAAGCCCGATATCAAGGCGCTGTTCTGTGCAGTGGCGACCCTGAGGACCTCTTTGAGCAGCTTCACTGCCAGTGCAATCCGGTAGCGAAAATGAAAGTTGGCATGTATGAACCGGTGCGTGATGCGATGGTGGCCAATGTGCTGCTGGAAGCGCTGCCCACGCTGACGCTGCGGCTGGATGCCAACCGCCAGTGGACGCCTGAAAAAGCCCGAAAATTCGCTGGTTTTCTTACTGAGGAAAGTAAATCCCGCATCGCCTGGGTGGAGGAACCCTGCTGTACGCCGCAGGAGTCGCGGGAGTTCGCGCAGGAGAGTGGCCTGGCGCTGGCCTGGGATGAAAGCGGACGTGAAGCCGGTTATCAACCGGTGGCTGAATCTCATCTGGCGGCGCTGGTGATCAAGCCGTCACTGACCGGCAGTCTGGCGGCTGTGGCGGCATGGACAGCACGGGCGAAACAGGCTGGGCTGCAGGTGGTGATCAGTTCGTCGCTGGAATCCAGTCTTGGCCTGACGCAGCTGGCTCGCGTGGCAGCCTGGCTTACGCCGCACACTTTACCTGGGCTGGACACGCTGGATCTGATGTCGCACCAGCTGGTGCGAATCTGGCCCGGTTGCTCACAGCCGTCGATCGCTGCCAGCGAGCTGGAGGTGATATGGTCGCACTGAATGACTGGCCCTGGCGTGACCATGCGCGGCGGCACCCGGATCGGCCAGCAATGATTGCAGGCAACAGGCAACTCAGCTGGTTTGCGCTGGCCCAACAGGTCGACGCGCTGGCTGCGGGATTTCTCTGTCAGGGCGTGTACACTGGCTGCGGTGTGATAATGAAAGCGGTAAACAGCCAGCAGGCAGCGTTGGCGTACCTTGCTTTATTGCAATGCGGCGTAAGGTTGCTGCCGCTCAATCCTCGGATCCCACAAGCACAAATCGATGTGTTGTTACCGGGATTGAATATCGATTTTGCCCTGATTTTAAGCGGCACACCGTTGCCGGGTGTGGCGGCGCTCTTTTTACATTCGCAGCAAAAGGCTGTCAGCTGCCCCTGGCAACCGCAGGCGCTGGCAACGATGACGCTGACGTCTGGATCGTCCGGCGTGGCGAAAGCGGCGGTACATACCTTTCAGGCGCACCTTGCCAGCGCGGCGGGCGTCGTGGAAAAGCTATGCTTCAGCGCCGAAGACAGCTGGCTGCTGTCGCTGCCCCTTTATCACGTTTCCGGGCAGGGCATCATCTGGCGCTGGTTACGGGCAGGTGCCCGTCTGGTGCTGGCTGAAGCTACACCGTTGCCGCAGGCGCTGGAGCAGTCTACCTTTGCCTCGCTGGTGCCAACGCAGCTTTTGCGGCTGTTGCAGCAGCCCCGACGGCCACAGCATCTGCGCACGCTGCTATTAGGGGGGGCGACCATTCCTGTCGGGCTGGCCTGTGGAGCTGAAGCGCTTGGCATCGCCTGCTGGTGCGGTTATGGCATGACGGAAACTGCCTCGACCATTACCGCAAAGAGAGCGGACGAGAGCGGTAGCGTGGGGCTGCCATTGGCCGGACACCGCATCAGGGTAGTTGACGGAGAAGTGCAAATTCAGTCTGATGCGCTGGCCAGCGGCTACTGGCAGCAGGGGCAACTTCTGCCTCTGGTGAACGATAAGGGCTGGTTCGCGACCCGCGACGGTGGCTATTTCAATGCTGACGGATTGCAGCTTACGGGGCGTCTCGACAATCAGTTTTTCTCCGGTGGAGAAGGGATCCAGCCGGAACAAATCGAAGCGGTGCTCCAGACCCATCCGGCGGTGGAACAAGTGTTTATTGTCCCGGAATGGGACTTAGAGTTTGGCCATCGCCCGGTTGCGCTGGTCAGATTAAAGCACGCTGTGCCGCTGGCCGCGCTGGCGGACTGGGCTGCTTCCCATCTGGCGGGTTTTCAACGACCTGTAAGCTGGTATCCGTTGCCGGAACCGGATGGCGGCGGCATTAAAATCTCCCGTCAGTGGCTGAGAACCTGGCTGGCCAACCGCCAGCGGATGGAGTGAGTACCGTCCAGCGGGTGGGTTTCAGTGATTCGCCAGCGACGGAAAGAAAGCATGCGCCGTGTTGAAGCAACCCGCAGTTTGCACCGCACAGGTCAAAGACTGTCTCCTGAACACTGTTCCACCATGCACCCTTGTGTCATTACTTTTGCTCTCGCGATTGTATCGCTGCATCTGTCTTGTCAGGGTAGTAAACCCTGTTATCCTGAAAATCTGTGTGAGATGACATTGTGTTTATGCGCATCCCTTCATACAGTTAAGCAACCCTGACCGATGCGGAGAAAAAAATGATCAGAGTGGAAATGCTGGCGACAGGCGATGAAGTGCTGCACGGGCAAATCGTTGATAGCAATTCGGCGTGGCTGGCGGAGCTGCTGTTACAGCATGGCCTGCCGATGACGCGTCGCCAGACGGTAGGCGACAGCCTTGACGAGCTGGTCGGTGTGCTGAAGGAACGCAGCGAGGTCGCTGATGTGCTGATCGTTAACGGTGGCCTCGGCCCAACCAGCGATGATTTGAGCGCACTGGCGGCGGCAAAAGCGGCTGGCGTGCCGCTGGTGCTGAACGAATACTGGCTGACACAAATGGCAGCGTTTTTCGCCGGGCGTGGTCGCAAAATGGCTGCGAGTAATCGCAAGCAGGCGGAGCTGCCTGACGGTGCGGAAATGCTGGATAACCCGATTGGTACGGCCTGCGGCTTTGCTATAGAACTGAATCGATGCTGGATTTTTTTCACGCCAGGGGTGCCTTCGGAATACAAAATGATGGTTGAGCAGCAAATCCTGCCGCGCCTTCAGGCGCGTTTTACGCTGCCAGCGCCGCCGGTGTGTTTGCGAATGACCACCTTTGGCCGCGGTGAGAGTGAGCTGGCTTCGGCCATTGAGCCGCTGCCGCTGCCAGAAGGTGTGGTGATGGGCTATCGTGCGTCCATGCCGATTATTGAACTGAAGCTGAACGGCCCGGTCTCCAGGCTGCCTGAAATGGAGCGCGTCTGGCAGCAGGTTCGTGAGATTGCCGGTGAAAGTGTGATTTTCGAAGGCAGGGAAGGGCTTCCGGCACAGATCGCGCGATGCCTTACGGAAAAAGGGCACTCGCTGGCAGTCAGCGAGCAGTTTACCGCCGGGCTGTTGCAGTGGCAGCTGGCATCGGCTGATGCGCCGCTGAAAGCGGGCAATATGTTGCCGACAAGGGAAGAAAACCTTAGCGCATTGATTGAGCGCGCACAACAGCTCGCCGGAGCGGATAATGCCAGCCTGGCGCTGGTGGTGGGTGGCATCCAGAATGAAACGGTGGGCTTTGCGCTATTCACGCCGGATGGCTGCTGGGGACAGCGCGTTAAAATCAGTCTTTCCCGTTACGATCTGAAAACGCGTCAGGATGTGGTGGCGATGATCGCACTGAATATGCTGCGCTGCTGGTTAAATGGTCTGGACCTGACAGTTGTTGGGCAGGGTTGGATTGAAGTGGTGGAGTCTCTCAGTCAGCCTTGTTGATAAATTGGAAGGATAAGCCGTATCCTTACCGATTACCGCTTATCTTTTCACAGAGTGACAGAATCGCTTTTGTCTCTGTTGCAAGCGTAACAGGTAAGACGAATGTTATGCTCCTCACTACACTGCCACCTCTGGATACTGGAATAATGTGATCAAATTCCACCTCATCATCGCGTAAATGTTTGCTGCTGACTACCCTTATTTTTGTTGCGAAAGAAATATAACGTCCTCTCCGTCTTTCTTCCGATGTTTCGGTTATATTTTCCCCCGCAAAAACGAACGGGCAGATATGACCAAAAATATTACAACTTAAATCTTGGTCGTGACGCAGACTTGCTGATCACGTATGCTTTGCGCTTTGGGTGTAACATATGGCTAAAGTTGATGTCGTCTGCCCTCAGTGCAATGAAACTCATGCTGTACGATGTAACGGACATTCAGCATCCGGTGCCCAACGGTTACATCTGCAAGCATTGTTCAAAGACCTTTCAGCTCAATTTTAGCTACTCCGGTGCCAAACCAGACACACACCAGACCATTGTTAATATGGCCATGAATGGTTACGGATGTCGCGATACCGCACGGGTTCTCGGTATCAGCCTCAATACGGTTCTGCGGCACGTAAAAAAATTTCGCCAAAGCAGGTAGCTGAGAATATCGACCCCGAAACGGAGGTTGTTATCTGCTGTGAAGCCGGTGAACAATGGTCTTACGTGCGGTGTAAAAGCAATCCCCGGTGGTTGTTCTATGCTTATGACCGTATCCGCAAACGTGCTCTGGCCCACGTCTTCGGCCCGAGAAATGCCCCGACCCTGCGACGATTGCTGGCCCTGTTAAGCAAATTTAACATTGCCTTTTATATGACAGATGCGTGGCCGGTTTATAAAGTTCTGTTAAGTGCAACAGGCCACGTGGTGAGCAAGAAATATACCCAACGGACAGAACGACATAATCTTAATCTTCGCACACATATCAAACGACTGACCCGCAGAACAATTTGCTTTTCTAAGTCAGAGGAAATGCACGATAAGATCATCGGTTGGTATCTTACTCTTCATCATTATCAATAAATATGCGTCGCGACCTAAATCTTCAAAAAATCCGTGATATTTTCAGGGTAATCATCTTCATTAAAGTTATCCAGCATTGTTTTGAACATCAATAAACGATCAGGATCCAGTGGTTTTCTTTCATCGAGCACCTTATGTTTAAGTTATTATCTTATTGATATTATTTCATATTCTTCGGATTTAATCCATTATTCGGTGATAATTAACTCCACTGCAGAGGTTTGTTTTTGCGTAAAGGGGAAGGGGACATTGTATTCCTGAAAGGGAGGTAAAGGCACTGCTGATAATAACTGCTTAATCCTCTCCGGATTGGAAAAGAAATTCTCCCTTTCTATTTTACTTGCCACATACAAAAGAAATTTGCGCAATCCCATTCGCGCACAGATGATACTGCCTCGGGCTGTCGTGCCATATGGGCTGTCACGATTATTATTGTAAGCGTAGGAAAGCTCCGCCAGATTTTTAATTTCTTCTGTGGAAAGTATTATTTCATTACCAATTTTTTTTGTCATCAATACATTTTTGAAGGTAACTATTGTGTTCCAGTTTATCTTTGAGCAGAGGAGGAAGCAGAGACGACTGTTCCACAAACAAGCCATATGGGCAATATTTCAATTCCCGGCAGGGCTTACAAACGTGACTGGAGCACTCTTTCCATTGAGCAGTGAAATCCTTATCACTCATATCAGGGTTGTATCCCCCAGCACTTTTTTATTACCGGATGTATTATGTTTTTTTCTTTCCGGGCATCAGTGATTGCTCCAGGTTGGAATAACCAGGTTAGGGGGTGTTTACAGCTCCAGTTCGATATCCCCTTTCGCCATGCAGCAGCAGGGCAGGATTTCATCCTGCTGCACAAAGGCCAGCGGGCGGGCCAGATAGCAAACTTCGCCTTTTAGCAGCCGGGTACGACAGGAGCCGCAGTAACCCTCCCTGCACTGATAGTCGACCGGAATACGATGAGCCTCCAGCGTATCCAGTAGCGAGCGATGCTCTTCCCGGCAGTACAGCTGCGTACCAGAAGTCCGCAGCGTAATCATTGCCCCGGCCATCTTACAGCTGGAAGTCGTCGAAGTCGTTTGCGTCCACTTCTGAATCGATCTGACCGACCAGATAAGAACTGACTTCCACTTCCTGCGGCGCAACCTGCACGTTATCAGACACCAGCCAGGAGTTGATCCACGGAATCGGGTTGGAACGCGTCTGGAAGGGCAGATCGAGGCCAACGGCCTGCATACGGATATTGGTGATGTACTCTATGTACTGCCACAAAATATCCTTATTCAGGCCAATCATGGAACCGTCACGGAACAGGTATTCCGCCCACTCTTTTTCCTGCTGTGCCGCTTGCACGAACAGGTCATAGCATTGCTGGCGGCACTCTTTAGCGATTTCTGTCATTTCCGGGTCGTCTTCGCCGCTGCGGAGCAGATTTAACATGTGCTGAGTACCGGTGAGATGCAGCGCTTCATCACGGGCAATCAGACGGATAATTTTTGCATTCCCCTCCATCAGTTCGCGTTCGGCAAAAGCAAAAGAGCAGGCAAAGCTGACATAAAAACGGATCGCTTCCAGTGCGTTCACGCTCATCAGGCAGACATAAAGTTGCTTCTTCAACGCACGCAGATTAACGACTACCGTTTTGCCATTAACTTGGTGTGAACCCTCACCCAGCAGATGCCAGTAGTTGGTCATTTCGATCAGGTCGTCGTAGTAGCCGGAGATATCTTTGGCGCGGGAGAGGATCTGTTCATTGGTGACAATATCGTCAAATACGATAGCTGGCTCGTTAACGATATTACGGATGATATGGGTATAGGAGCGCGAGTGGATCGTTTCAGAAAATGCCCAGGTTTCCACCCAGGTTTCCAGTTCAGGGATGGAGATCAGCGGCAGCAGCGCCACGTTGGGACTGCGCCCCTGGATGGAGTCCAGCAGTGTTTGATATTTCAGGTTGCTGATAAAAATATGCTTTTCATGATCGGGCAGGCCCTGATAGTCAATACGATCACGTGACACATCCACTTCTTCCGGGCGCCAGAAGAAAGAGAGCTGTTTTTCAATTAGCTTTTCGAAAATGTCATATTTTTGCTGATCGTAACGGGCGACGTTAACCGGCTGACCGAAGAACATCGGTTCGTCCAGCTGGTTGTTTTTATTTTGCGAAAAGGTGGTGTAAGCCATAAACAGTGATCCAGTAAGAACGCATTCGGGAAATGGGGCGAAGTCTGTCGCCCCGGCTTAAAGTTAAATCTTGCAGGCACCGCTTTCGCAACCGTCATCCTGAACCGACGGGGCCAGATCGTCCTGCGAATCCTCTGCGCCATCGCGCGTGTTCTGGTAGTAAAGCGTCTTCACGCCAAATTTGTAAGCGGTCAGCAGATCCTTCAGCATCTGCTTCATCGGTACCCGACCATTGGCAAAACGGCTTGGATCATAGTTGGTGTTCGACGAGATCGCCTGGTCAATGAATTTTTGCATCAGGCCAACCAGCTGCAAATAACCGTCATTGCCAGGCATCTCCCACAGCAGTTCATAGCTGTCTTTCAGGCGTTCGTACTCCGGGACGACCTGCCGCAGAATGCCATCTTTCGAAGCCTTAATGCTGATATGCCCACGCGGCGGCTCAATGCCATTGGTGGCGTTGGAGATCTGCGAGGAGGTTTCAGAGGGCATCAGCGCTGAAAGCGTGGAGTTGCGCAGGCCGTGGACTTTGATTTCCTCACGCAGCGTTTCCCAGTCCAGATGCAGCGGTTCATTGCTGATAGCGTCCAGGTCTTTTTTGTAGGTATCAATGGGCAGGATGCCTTGTGAATAGGTGGTTTCATTGAACCACGGGCAGGCACCTTGCTCTTTTGCCAGTTTATTGGACGCTTTCAGCAGATAATACTGAATTGCTTCGAAGGTGCGGTGCGTCAGATTGTTGGCGCTACCGTCCGAGTAGCGCACGCCGTGCTTCGCCAGATAGCAGGCAAAGTTGATCACACCAATTCCCAGCGTACGACGGCCCATCGCGCCGCGTTTTGCCGCCGGGATAGGGTAATCCTGGTAGTCGAGCAGCGCATCCAGCGCACGTACCGCAAGGGTAGCCAGCTCCTGGAGGTCATCCAGGCTGTCGATAGCACCGAGGTTGAATGCTGACAGCGTACAAAGCGCGATTTCACCGTTAACATCGTTAACATCGTTCAGCGGTTTGGTCGGCAGCGCAATCTCCAGACAAAGGTTCGACTGACGAACTGGTGCAATGGACGGATCAAACGGGCTGTGGGTGTTGCAGTGATCGACGTTCTGAATATAAATACGGCCGGTGGAGGCACGTTCCTGCATCATCAGGGAGAACAAATCAACCGCCTTCACGCGCTGCTTGCGGATGCTGTCGTCTTTCTCATATTTGGTGTACAGACGCTCAAATTCATCCTGATTGGCAAAGAACGCGTCGTACAGCCCTGGTACGTCAGAGGGGCTGAACAGCGTGATATCTCCCCCCTTCAGCAGACGGGTGTACATCAGCTTGTTGAGCTGTACGCCGTAATCCATATGGCGTACGCGGTTGCCTTCCACACCGCGGTTATTTTTCAGCACTAGTAGGCTTTCTACTTCCAGATGCCACATTGGATAGAACAGTGTGGCGGCACCGCCGCGAACGCCACCCTGCGAGCAGGATTTTACGGCGGTCTGGAAGTGCTTGTAAAAAGGGATACAGCCGGTATGGAAAGCCTCTCCGCTGCGAATCGGGCTGCCCAGCGCGCGGATGCGCCCGGCGTTGATGCCGATACCGGCACGTTGCGAAACATATTTAACAATGGCGCTGGAGGTGGCGTTGATCGAATCCAGACTGTCACCGCATTCAATTAATACGCAGGAACTGAACTGGCGGGTTGGCGTGCGTACACCAGACATAATTGGCGTTGGCAGTGAGATCTTGAAGGTGGAAACCGCATCGTAGAAACGTTTAACAAAGTCCAGACGCGTTTCACGTGGATAACCGGAAAACAGGCAGGCGGCCACCAGCACGTACAGAAACTGAGCACTTTCGTAAATGTCACCGCTCACGCGGTTCTGCACCAGATATTTGCCTTCCAGTTGCTTAACGGCGGCGTAGGAGAAGTGCATGTCACGCCAGTGATCGATAAAGCTGTCCATCTGCTCAAATTCTTCCCGGCTGTAGTCTTCCAGCAGGTGACGATCGTACTTGCCCTGATCAACCATGCGTTTAACCTGATCGTACAACGCTGGCGGCTCAAACTGACCATAGGCTTTTTTACGCAGGTGGTAGGTGGCGAGACGCGCGGCCATGTATTGATAATCCGGTGCGTCACGGGAGATGAGATCGGCGGCAGATTTGATAATGGTTTCATGAATATCAGAGGTTCTGATCCCTTCGTAGAACTGGATATGTGAACGCAGTTCAACCTGCGAAACGGAGACGTTTTGCAGGCCTTCGGCAGCCCAGTCAAGCACACGGTGGATTTTATCGAGGTTGATTCGTTCGGTGCGGCCATCGCGTTTTGTGACAAGCAGGCTTTGATTCATTGCGCGTTTTATCCTGTCTGTGAAGTCAAAAGGATCCCCGGTTTATGCACAGATGTGAATACATTGTGGATAAACACTATATGTAGGGGGAAAGTGAAATATGGATAACAATATGGTGAGTATTTTAGTAATTAATCACTTCTTAACAAGGCTTGATTTTCACACGTTTTTACTGTTGAGGTACTGGCTTTTTTCCTAAGTCCACGTTTCTCAAGGCGATGTGGTAAGTCAACCGCATGAGAAATTTTTTCAAAATAGCTCTGGTCGCTTTTTTCTTGTTCATCCCCGAAAATACGTGGTTTTTTCGCACAGGAATCACGTCCGGCGGCTTCTGCGTAGCTTCTTCAGCGGGATGGCCCGTCGTGCTTACAGCATATCATGGCGTTTGTAGCGCCAGTTATTTCAGAAAAATTTCAGGAAAGTGAAAAAGAATCGCGCTGAAGGTGGCAGGGGTGTGGAACAGACACCGAACACAGACTCACGCCTGCATTCGGTCAGTGAGATTCAGCCAGCGGCGTGGTGCGTGTGCAGCATATAGTTAACATCCACCCCGGGGGCCAGCCTGAACTTATTGGTCAGTGGATTATAGTGCAAACCAATGATGTCACTTTCGCGCAGCGGGGTTTCATCTGTCCAGCCAATTAGTTCGCCGGGACGGATAAACTTTTTAATGTCATGGGTGCCGCGAGGCAGCATGCGCAGCACATATTCTGCGCCGATGATCGCCAAAAGCCAGGCCTTGCTGTTGCGATTAATGGTGGAGAAAAACACCTCACCACCCGGCTTAACCAGTCGGGCACAGGCGTGGACCACCGAACGCGGATCGGGAACGTGTTCCAGCATCTCCATGCAGGTTACCACGTCATACTGTCCGGCGAATTGCGTCGCATGATCTTCGACCGTCTGCTGCACATAATCGATTTTTAGCCCGCTTTCCAGCGCGTGCAGATGGGCAATATGCAAGGGTTCCGTCCCCATATCCAGCCCGCTTACCTCCGCGCCTTCACGCGCCATACTTTCTGCGAGAATGCCGCCACCGCAGCCGACGTCGAGAACTTTTTTACCAAACAGGCCATGACTGCGTTCAGCAATGTAGCCCAGCCGTAAAGGGTTAATACGATGCAACGGTTTGAATTCGCCTTCCAGATCCCACCAGCGTGAGGCGGCCGCTTCAAATTTAGCAATTTCACTGTGGTCAACGTTAGCTGTCTGCCCGTTTTGCTCTGCTTTCATTCGTTCTTAACTCCGTGCAAGGTTTGCAGGAAGTATACATTTTTCCGCGTGGTTTAGGGCAGCGCTCCGTCCTGACGCGATTCAACTGCTTTTAACCTACGCAAAACGATGCTTTCCATTCACCACCTGGCCTAAAGGTGATATACTTTCGCACCTTTGAATCCGGGTATATTTTAGAAGGAAAGCGCCTTAATGAGTGACTTGGCCAGAGAAATCACACCGGTCAATATCGAAGAAGAGTTAAAAAACTCCTATCTCGATTACGCCATGTCGGTCATTGTTGGCCGCGCATTGCCTGATGTTCGCGACGGTCTGAAACCTGTACACCGTCGTGTGCTCTATGCCATGAACGTGCTGGGCAATGACTGGAATAAACCTTATAAAAAGTCCGCTCGTGTTGTCGGCGACGTTATTGGTAAATACCATCCCCACGGCGATACCGCCGTTTATGATACTATTGTTCGTATGGCGCAACCGTTTTCCCTGCGCTACATGCTGGTGGATGGTCAGGGCAACTTCGGTTCTGTTGACGGCGATTCTGCTGCGGCGATGCGTTATACTGAAGTGCGTATGGCGAAAATTGCCCACGAACTGCTGGCCGATCTGGAAAAAGAAACCGTCGATTACGTGAATAACTACGACGGCACCGAGCAGATCCCGGACGTTATGCCGACAAAAATTCCCAACCTGCTGGTTAACGGCGCATCGGGAATTGCCGTTGGAATGGCAACCAATATTCCTCCCCACAATCTGACCGAAGTGATTAACGGCTGTCTGGCCTATATCGCTGATGAGAACATCAGCCTTGAAGCGCTGATGGAACACATTTCCGGCCCGGATTTCCCCACCGCTGCGATCATTAACGGTCGTCGGGGAATTGAAGAAGCCTATCGTACAGGCCGTGGTAAAATTTATATCCGCGCCCGCGGCGAAGTGGAAGTCGATGCGAAAACTGGTCGCGAAACCATCATCATTCATGAGATCCCCTATCAGGTAAACAAAGCTCGCCTGATTGAGAAAATGGCGGAGCTGGTGAAAGAGAAGCGCTTGGAAGGAATCGGCGCGTTGCGCGACGAATCTGACAAAGACGGTATGCGTATTGTTATTGAGATCAAACGCGATGCCGTTGGCGAGGTGGTGCTGAATAATCTTTATTCACTCACCCAGCTACAAACCTCTTTTGGCATTAATATGGTTGCCCTGCATCAGGGACAGCCAAAGATTATGCCGCTGAAGGAGATTCTGGAAGCCTTCGTCCGTCACCGCCGTGAAGTGGTGACGCGCCGTACTATCTTTGAACTGCGTAAGGCCCGCGATCGTGCGCACATTCTCGAAGCACTGGCGATTGCGCTGGCTAATATTGACCCGATTATAGAGCTGATCCGCCGTGCGCCCACGCCTGCTGAAGCAAAAGCCGGTCTGGTGGCGCGTCCTTGGGCGCTGGGTAATGTCTCTGCCATGCTCGAACGCGCAGGCGACAACGCTGCGCGTCCTGAATGGCTGGAAGATGAGTTTGGTATCCGCGACGGTAACTATTATCTGACCGAGCAGCAGGCGCAGGCCATTCTCGATCTTCGTTTGCAAAAACTTACCGGCCTTGAGCATGAGAAGCTGTTGGATGAGTACAAAGCGCTGCTGGAGCAAATCGCTGAACTGATCCACATCCTTGAAAGTGCGGAGCGCCTGATGGAAGTCATTCGTGAAGAACTGGAGCTGATCCGCGATCAGTTTGGCGATGCGCGGCGTACTGAAATCACTGCAAACAGCGCTGATATTAATATCGAAGATTTGATTAACCAGGAAGATGTGGTAGTAACCCTGTCAAATCAGGGGTACGTCAAATATCAGCCGCTGACCGATTACGAAGCTCAGCGTCGCGGCGGTAAAGGCAAATCAGCTGCACGCATCAAAGAAGAAGACTTTATTGACCGCCTGCTGGTGGCGAATACCCATGACACGATTTTGTGCTTCTCCAGCCGTGGACGTTTGTACTGGATGAAAGTGTATCAGCTGCCAGAGGCCAGCCGTGGGGCACGCGGACGGCCAATCGTTAATCTGTTGCCGCTGGAAGCTAACGAGCGTATTACCGCCATCCTGCCGGTGCGTGAGTACGCTGAAGGCTGGAATATCTTTATGGCAACTGCCAGCGGCACGGTGAAGAAAACTACACTGCAGGAGTTTAGCCGTCCACGCAGCGCCGGTATTATTGCGCTTAATCTGCGCGAGGATGACGAGCTGATTGGTGTGGCGCTGACCAACGGCCAGGATGAAGCGATGCTCTTCTCCGCGGCCGGCAAAGTGGTGCGTTTCTCTGAGCAGGCAGTTCGTACGATGGGGCGTACCGCCTCCGGCGTACGCGGCATCAAACTGGCGGAGGGTGATCGGGTAGTGTCACTGATTGTGCCGCGTGACGAAGGGGCTATCCTGACAGTGACGCAAAACGGTTACGGTAAGCGTACGAATAACATCGAATATCCTACCCGTTCGCGCGCCACTCAGGGTGTTATCTCAATTAAGGTGACCGAGCGTAACGGACCGGTTATCGGTGCCGTGCAGGTTGTCGACAGCGATCAGATTATGATGATTACCGATGCCGGTACGCTGGTGCGCACGCGCGTTTCAGAAGTAAGCGTAGTGGGGCGTAACACCCAGGGCGTTATTCTGATCCGCACGGCGGATGACGAAAGTGTGGTGGGCCTGCAACGCGTGGCCGAACCAGTGGCAGAAGAAGAGCTGGATGCCATTGATGGTAGCGTGGCGGAAGGGGACGAAGATATTACCCCGGAAGTCGAGCAGGATGATGATGCACCAGAAGGTGATGATGAGGAATAATTCCTCTTCGTTCCCTTTGTTCTGTCTGTTTACACTCTGCCAGCCTGTGCTGTCAGGGTGTTTTTCTTTAAGGCAGCTCCCGTGTTTAATACAGATTTTTCTCATCCCGGAAGCGGAGGGGATCTGGCTTTTTTACCATTCTGGCGCTACTGTAATGAGCTTAAATTAGTCGATAGCCTGCCGTTTTATAGGGTTTCGTTTGAAATACTTAGTCTCCTTCAGAACCACGTTACGAATCTCCCGCTATTTGTTTCGTGCACTGGCACTCATGCTCTGGACGCTGGGGGCGTTGCTGACGACGTTTTACATTATTAACGTTGTGCATGAGAAAGAAGTTCAGGTTCGACAGGAGTTTAACGCCAATGTTGAACAGGTGCAGTGGTATATGACCCATGCAGCTGACGTGACCCGGGAACTGAAATTTATTGCAGAAAACCGACTTAATGCTTCAGCTAATGGCCTCGACGTGCTGAATGGCATGTTTCCCGGCAAAACTACGTTGCCGCAGTTCTATCCCCTTTACTCCGATTCCGACTGCAGCATCATGAGCAATACATGGCGCAACTCGCTGGAATCACTGAGTTATTTTCTGCGTTACTGGAAAGATAACTTCTCTTCAGCTTATGAACTTAACCGGGTGTTTTTTATCGGCGGGGAGAGTCTTTGCCTGGCCGATTTTGGCGTGGGGAGTGCGTCTGCCGAGCGCGGACACGTGCTTAAATCGTTGCAGGAGCATATTCTTAAATACCGTAACGCTAACGACGATGAGCGTAAAAACAGTATTTTTTGGGTTGTGTCATCAGGTCAGCCGGGTGTCGGCTATTACTATATGTTAACGCCTGTGTATGTAGTAAGCAGAATGGCCGCACTGCTGGGAATTGAGCAGAGCATTCGTCTGGATGATTTTATTGCTCCCGGTTCTTTTCCTATGAGTGCCATTCTGCTGGATGCAAATAACCAGCGCATAATGTCATCTTCCCGTAGCGGAGAGTGTATTTCGCTTGAGGATTTGCCCGATGAAAGCGACTGGTTTGGCTATATCAATGGCTATAAGCAGCTGGTTTTGAAGAAAACCTTGATGCCTGCTTCACTGACCATAGTCTATTCAGTTGAGACCAGTGATATGGTCGAGAAACTGAAAATGCTGATTATCAATGCTGTTTTGCTTAACCTCATCAGCGCGATCTTTCTTTTTACTCTGGCCTGGCTGTTCGAACGCCGCATGTTTCTCCCCGCAGAAGAGAATGCCCAACGGCTGGAGGAACATGAGCAATTTAACCGGAAAATTGTGGCCTCAGCGCCGGTGGGGATCTGTATCCTGCGAACCAGCGATGGAACCAATATTCTCAGTAATGAACTGGCGCATAATTATCTCAGCATGTTGACCCAGGAAGATCGGCAGCGCCTCACGGAAATCATTTCTGGTCAGCAGGTTAATTTTGTGGATGTGCTGACGGGAAGTAACACCAACCTGCAAATCAGTTTTGTGCATTCACGCTACCGCAATGAAAATGTGGCGATCTGCGTTTTGGTGGACGTCAGTGCACGGGTGAAGATGGAGGAATCCCTGCAGGAAATGGCGCATGCAGCGGAGCAGGCCAGCCAGTCCAAGTCAATGTTTCTGGCAACGGTCAGTCATGAACTGCGCACGCCTTTGTATGGCATCATCGGTAATCTTGATTTGCTGCAAACCAAATCACTGCCGAAAGGCGTTGATTCGCTGGTTACCGCGATGAATAACTCTTCCAGTCTGTTGCTGAAAATCATCAGCGATATTCTCGACTTTTCAAAAATTGAGTCAGAGCAGCTTCGTATTGAGCCAAGAGAGTTTTCTCCGCGTGAAGTGATAACCCATATCACCTCGAGCTATCTTGCCATGGTGGTGAAAAAGCGTCTGACGTTGTGGTGTTTTATTGATGGTGATGTGCCGGTAACACTGGAAGGTGATCCGATTCGCCTTCAGCAGGTCATATCAAACCTGCTCAACAATGCCATCAAATTCACCCACACCGGCGGCATTATGCTGCAGTCTTATGTCAAAGACGGTTATCTCGTTTTCTGCGTACGTGATACCGGAGTGGGAATACCGGCAAAAGAAATTCCTCGTTTGTTTGATCCCTTTTTCCAGGTTGGAAGCGGTGTGCAGCGTAATTTTCATGGTACCGGTCTGGGGCTGGCTATCTGTGAAAAGCTTATCAATATGATGGATGGCGACATTGAAGTAGATTCCGAGCCGGGAATGGGCAGTCAATTTACAGTTCGTATTCCATTATACAACAGTTATACTTTGCCCCCGGTGTTGCATGAGGGGCTGCTGGGAAGAAAATGTTGGCTTGAGCTTCGTAACGATACTCTGGCCACCTTTCTTCAGAAACTCTTACAGCAGCATGGTGTCACCGTGCTCAGACTCGGTGAAGACGCTCACTGTGATGCTGATGATATTATTGTCACTGATTATGATTTTCATCCACCGCAAAGGGTTCGCGGTATTATTCGTTTTGATGGAAGCCATAACGATGGCCCGCTTGAGATTATCAACGGGCGCTGGATTTATGGTACCACCACGCCACATGAATTGCCCGCATTGTTGGGGCGGATATTCAGGGTTGAAGTCAGTATGCATGATTTACCGTTCTGCCTGCGTGAGGTAGAAGAGCCGGTTATCAGCAACGAAGATATTCTGATCCTGGTGGTGGACGATCACCCTATAAACAGGATGCTGCTTTCCGATCAGCTTGGCACGCTGGGATACCGGGTAAAAACCGCGCATGATGGTGTGGACGCATTGAATGTTCTTAGTCGTCACGAGTTTGATATTGTGCTGACCGATGTAAACATGCCAAATATGGATGGTTATCACCTTACTCAACGTTTACGTCAGCTCGGATTAACTTTCCCGGTCATTGGGGTAACGGCCAATGCGCTGGCGGAAGAGAAACAGCGTTGTATGGAAGCGGGTATGGATAATTGCCTTTCAAAACCCGTTACGCTCGATACCCTACAACAAACTTTGGTGTTTTATGCCGACAGCGTTCGCAAGGGGAGGGAAGGATGAGCAGGCATTACGCTTAATTCGGTTAAAACAGAGAAGGTAATAGCAGGTTCAATAAATGCTTTGTCAAATCCCGGCAGGCTAAAATAAAAAAGGCGAATAACGATTCGCCTTTTTTATTGCTGGCGCAAACGTGCCCTGAAAAGTCGTCACTTCAGCGCGTTGCTTTAACGTTATTTCTCATGTGTTAACTATTCTGTGCAGGGATATTGAGTTCCGGGGATTTGCTCCACCACTATCAGGTGACTTAATCACAGGCAGGCGTAAGCTTCTGTGAGAGGAACCCGGCTTCCTTGTTGGCGTTGGAAAAGTGCAAGGCCAAAACAGGTTTATTCCTTCTGGTGGAAGGTCGTAAAACCGCCTTGACGAAGGCGGTTTTATCATTGACAGAGGGTTAATTAACCTTTATCAACGGGCATCGTACTGACGGAAGAGAGGTAATTCAGCAGAGCAATATCATTGTCCACGCCCAGCTTCATCATTGCTGATTTTTTCTGACTGGAGATCGTTTTAATACTGCGATTGAGTTTTTTGGCGATCTCGGTCACCAGGAAACCTTCCGCAAACAGGCGTAGCACTTCACTTTCTTTCGGCGACAGGCGTTTGTCTCCGTAACCCCCTGCGCTGATCTTCTCCAGTAGTTTCGCCACGCTTTCTGGCGTGTACTTTTTACCTTTCTGAAGTGCTGCCAGCGCTTTGGGCAGGTCCGTTGGTGCGCCTTGTTTCAGCACTATGCCTTCGATATCCAGATCGAGCACGGCGCTCAAAATTGCCGGATTATTGTTCATGGTCAGCACAATAATGGACAGTTCTGGGTAGTGGCGTTTGATGTACTTGATCAACGTGATACCGTCGCCATATTTTTCACCGGGCATCGACAGATCGGTAATCAGTACATTGGCATCAAGTTTGGACAGGCTGTTAATCAAGGCGGTAGAATCTTCAAATTCACCAATGACATTGACCCATTCGATCTGCTCCAGCGACTTACGGATGCCGAACAGCACAATAGGATGGTCATCGGCAATGATTACGTTCAGGTTGTTCATATTATTTGGTTACCTTGCAGCAGCAGTTCATTGACATAGTTGTCAATCTCACTGGTGGTATTTTTAATGTTTGAAATGTCACACTCGGTAATGTGTTGTTCTAATGTTTCACAAAGCTGCTTGCCTGGTATCAGATTTAGCATGGCAAACACGCCTTTCAGGCGGTGTGCGGTCTGAGCAAGCGAACTCAAATCTCCCTCGGCCGACTCATTATACAATCTCTTTACATCGTCTGGTACTGTGTCAACAAATAGCTGAAAGTAACCCGGTGAGAATAGCTGGGCGACATTCTGTTCTTCAACGCTTTCATCCATGGACAGCTGTTGTTCGATGAGTTGAAGTAATGCATCCTGCATCGCATTACTGAGATTGAAATTGACTCTGAATTGATTGCGCGACATTGCAGTGAAGCCTGCTTCGTTATCATTGAGCAACAGCGCCCATGGCGTCATATTGGCAGATTCATCGGTAATCAAAATATCATGGCCCTGCCCGGAAAAACGTTCATCTGGCGTAATGCAGTTCGCTCCCCAGTTTTCAAGCTGGCGAACCACTATTTTTCTGACATCATCTACCGAAATGTCGATTAGCGTAGTCAGTCCTTCCAACAATTTCTCTTCCTGTGGTTGCTCAAGTTCCTGTGGAACCTGGATCTGAACAGTATAACGAGTGCCAATATCGGGCCGGGCAACAATTTCAAGATGCCCACCCAGCTGTTTACAGAGCTGCTTAATCAAAAAAAGAGCCAGCCCTGACGTTTGACTGAAGCGGTCATGAGTAGTTTCACCAAGGAATGGAAAATCTGCATTGCCAAGTTCATCTGCTTTCAGTCCTGCACCGGTATCAACTATCTCTATCAATAACGCGTCCGGACGGCCTTCAGGATGACTTGCTTCAATAGTAATGCGCCCCCATGTTGTTGTGGTAATGGAATAATGCAGAAGTGTAGTAAGGATTTTATAAAGCGCGCGCCGATCGCCGAAACGATTTTCATCGCCGCCAAGACGGTTATTGACTAATAAATTCAAACCCTTCCGTCGCACAGAGGGCAGGGCTTCCGTGACCAGTTCATCCAGAACAGTTTGTACGTTAAAGGCTCCCGCATCGGGTGCCCAGTCGTGTGTTTCCAGTCGATTAAGTAATACGATATCATCAACGAGACGACTCAGGGCCTGAGACGATTCCAGCACATCGCTGACGTCATCCGACCCCTCACTCAGACTGAGTTGTTGTAATTGAATGATGACATTATTCAGGGGGCGGTTGAGGGCATGTCCGAGGTTCTGCAAGAGCTGCTGACGTGTCTGGTGGTTTTTATCCAGAATTTGTTGGGCTTTTTGCAG
Organism: Erwinia tracheiphila; assembly: GCF_021365465.1. Taxonomy (NCBI): domain Bacteria; kingdom Pseudomonadati; phylum Pseudomonadota; class Gammaproteobacteria; order Enterobacterales; family Erwiniaceae; genus Erwinia; species Erwinia tracheiphila. The sequence goes on along the minus strand of NZ_CP089932.1, from coordinate 3,284,902 downwards.
TTTTTTATTGACCAGTAGTTCACGATCCTGGTCACGCATCATAAACAACTGAGTATTCGGTGAGATCACGCTGCGCGCATGTCGTATTTCATACACTTCGTTATTCACCGTGGCCTGAAGTACACCTTGATGCTGATCGGACATGCTAATGATTTTTTGCAAATTGAGGTGCGGCAACAAATGTTCAGCAATTTTGTTACTGATAATAGTACGATTGCTGGAGAAGTCATACACCAGCAGGCCAACCGGTAAGCTGCTAACGATCTCTTCGTTTAACACGCGCAGTGAATCCAACTCAGCACTTTGATTTTCATTGGGTCTGCGCGATTGCTGACGTATCAGGAATATTCCACACAACGAAAGCAGAATCATTAGCAGATTAGCTATGAGCGGCAACATAAGATTGTGGAACGTATCAACGATCAGCTCAAAAACACGGACGCGATAAACCAGCTGAAGTGGTGTGCTGGTTAGCGATGCTGAAATTTCAATATTGGGATTGTTTAACGAAACGCTGGTACTGTTAGTCGCCTCACTAACGTTGCTGTTTTCAAGGGGGCCGCTACTATCATGTTTGATCTGAAAATTTTCCAGCGGCATATTCAGAGGAATGAGATCGTTAACAGGTAAATCGAATGCCACGACGGTGGCAAGATGACCAGGTTGGTTGAATGTGGTGCGTACGGTGAAATAGGGATCGTTTTGCCAGGTAAAACGCCTGAGTGGTGAAAAGCTTTCTCTTTCATCCAGTGCGTTGGCCTGCTGCAACATTTCGGTGTGACGCGTATCGACTATATTGCTGATAGCACTCTCTTTATAACGTGTCGCCATATCTTTCAATGGCAGAGTGGAAATAAAGATTAAGCTGTTATCCTGGCCATCCAGAAAATACATAGACCAGGTACTGTTTTCGGCACCCCACAGAGTATCAAGGTAGTTTGACATGCGCATTGCCATATCAAGCGTGCTGCTGTCATGAGATCCAAAAATCAGCGATTCGGTCTTACGACGGTTTTTTTCAAGGTAATAAACATCCGGCCGTAAACGTGTTTCCTGGAGACTGCCAGATTGTGAACCGGCTGCGCTGGTAGCAAGATTTTCATAAATTTGCCAGGTTGCAAAACGGTAGGTGTTGATCCTCTTTTGCACCAAATGGGCAATGTCGGCCATAGCATAGCGTTTGTCCAGTAACCAGGCATTTACCGCGTTATGGATGGTAAATCCAGAACCAATCAGGACCAACAGGATAAATATCACAAAAAAATGTGTGGGATTGCCTGATCTCAGAGGAAACTTGTAGGACAACATGGTGTAACTTACCTCTGTGAACGTAAAATCGGGCAGCAGCGAACGGTGGCCCTGGTGCAGTTAAATCGCTATTGCCAGCCCTGACCATGTTGAAAGGAATTCTGACAGCGTCTGGCTTGGGAGGATACCTCTATAAGCTGTCGTTGTCATGAGAGAAATAGCCGCATCATGAAGCATACTCCAGCATTTCCCAACAGACTTGACGGGCAGCGAAAATGCGTCCCTGCTGCTGCACATATCACCAGTATGCCTGTTCACTAAAATTCCAGGGTTGGGAATACAACATAGTGAAACAACTCGCTCGCGTCTGCATCGGTATTAATGTACTGGGAAAGGGGGATCTTCATTGTTTAATTGTTAAACCTGTTATGATTAGTGCTATTCTTACCACAGTCAGCAAACTTAAAGAAGCTTATCCTGAATTTTCTCTAAGTCGATAATTTCGGCTCGTACGACTTATCAAAATTTATTGATAATTACGTGCTGAAAAATAATATTTAAATGTGATTGTTACGTCTGTTATTGTTGTTTTCATTAAAAAATTAAATTATTTAATAAATTAATTCAGCATTATTTGATACAGATAACTGGAAGCCGCTTGTGTCTGGCCACGTAAATGACCTGAATGCGTAGTTGATAATGATATTCGATTTACATCCGCCCCGCCAACGCTTGTGCTAATAGAGTGAATGCGTATCAGCGTGCTCATTATATCAGGAATAATACACTGATATTGCGGTCTGAAATGGTGCTGGCTTTTCTGTCATCAGGGATGTTATATGGAAGCATTAGCATTTTTGTATGTTTCAATTATCTGTCAACAAAAAAACAAAATAATATGTATATTTTCTGAAATTGTTTGGTGCTTTTTTATTAAAGTTATATGTAAAAAATATATTCTGATTTTTTATAGCGGGTGCCGAGAAGAAAAAATACAATAAGATTTTTCAAATTTAATACAGGCAAAAAAAAGCCGGACAGATCTCCGGCAACAAAATCTATTCTGACAAGTAATTCGGGGTGAATGAAGATAATAAAATGATGATAGCGGGATGATTGTATTACTTGAAGACTGTGTTTTTTTATCATTCAGTGCGTTATGATCTCTGATTATTTAAAATATTGTTTTTTAATACTATTTTTATTTATTGATAATTAGTGTTAAGTAACTTGTCAATATGTGTTGCTTAAAATTTCCCTTTAATTCACAAAATGAAATAGTTAATTTATATTCTGAAACATAATCGGAAATATGGTATTATTTTCTTGATGGGTTATTACTTTTCTCTCATTAACATAAATTTACTGGATGAATTTTTAACATCCAGCACACAATGGCTGATTAAAGGTATAACTACCAGAGGGTATCAAAATGAAACTTCGCGTTCTCTCCCTTATGATTCCAGCGTTAGCGATTGCAGGATCTGCGGGGGCGGCTGACATTTATAATAAACTTGACCTTTATGGAAAGGTTGATGGACTACATTACTTCTCCGATGACAAAAGTTCTGACGGAGATCAGTCCTATGTCCGTTTTGGTTTCAAAGGTGAAACCCAGATTAGTGAACAGATTACCGGATACGGTCAGTGGGAATATCAGGCTGCACTGGACAGTGCCGAGTCTGAAGGTACTGCAAACAGCTTTACCCGAGTGGGTTTTGCCGGCCTTAAGTTTGGCGATGGTGGATCTTTCGACTACGGACGTAATTACGGCGTGGTCTATGACATCGGCTCATGGACCGACGTTTTACCTGAATTTGGTGGTGATACGTATGGTGCCGATCAGTTTATGTTCCAACGTTCAAATGGTCTGGCGACTTACCGCAATAACAACTTCTTTGGCCTGGTTGATGGCTGGAACTTTGCTTTGCAGTATCAGGGCAAAAATAGCAGTGCCACTGAATCACCCAATGGCCGGGATGTTCTTGGTCAGAATGGAGACGGCTGGGGTCTTTCAACCACTTACGATCTTGGCGCGGGTTTTGGCATCGGTGCGGCGATGTTTAATTCCGACCGCACAACTGAGCAAAACGGTGGCACAGCGGCTACATCTACCATTCTTGGACGTGGCGATAAGGCAACAGCCTATACGGGAGGGCTGAAATACTATGCCAATAATATTTATCTGGCGGCCATGTATACCCGTTCTTATAACGCAACGCGTTTTGGTTCCAGCGATGCTGCCGCTTATGGTTACGCTGATAAGGCCGATAACTGGGAGCTGGTTGCGCAGTATCAGTTTGACTTTGGATTACATCCGTCTCTGGCTTTTGTCAGCTCACGCGGCAGCGAGATTCAGGGATTTGGTTCGCAGAACTTGAAAAAATATGTTGATGTAGGTGTCATTTACTACTTCAATAAAAACATGTCTACCTATGTTGATTATCAGATTAACCTGCTGAATGAAAACAGCTTCACTAACAGTGCGGGTATTAATACCGATGATGTTGTTGCCCTTGGGTTAGTGTATCAATTCTGATTATGTTAGGGAGCGCTTTCGACAGGCGCTCCAACTTTTCCTTTCATTCATTCTCGCTTCATTCTCTGTGCCTGCCTGATATTATTTTCCGTTCATCCGGCGCCAGGATGGACGAGAGAGCTGTTTGTTGTTTGCATGCTTGTAATGTTTATAACCGGAAAAAATAATCAGTGCGATGAAAATCACTAAAAGAATGGTGTAAATCATCATATTGTTCTCCTTTTTTAAGGATTTTTAAGTTATCGATTTTTGTCTGATAAGTTATTCTGGTTAGCATTTTCAGTAAGGTCAAGGGGGTTTAATTCTCATAAAACCATATTTTTCACTGTGTTAGCACCAAAAATAAATAAAGGCTTTATTTTTTTATGAAGATGAAATGGCTGTATTTAACTGTTTTTATAGTATTAATTATGATTTCGGGGTGCGACGATCATAACCAGAGTTCGAATGCTCAGGCTTTGATACTTGAGGGGCGTACTATGGGAACATTCTGGAGAGTTAGTCTTGCTGGTGTAGCGCCTGAACGCAAAGCGCCACTACAAAAATTAATCCAACAGCAGTTAGACAATGACGATAGTGAACTGTCGACATGGAAGCCGGACTCGGTGCTCTCCCGTTTTAATGGCTACCGAGGTAGTCAGCCGCAACCCATAAGCGATAATATGGTTGATATTATCACCCTGGCGCTCCGAATCGGACAAAAAACCCACGGGGCTATGGATATAACCGCGGGTCCATTGGTTAATTTGTGGGGCTTCGGACCAGACAAGCAACCAATAAAAACACCCACGCAGGATCAGATCGATTCAGCACGTTCCCAAATCGGGCTGCAACATTTACAGGTCATTCAGAGGGCAGAAGGCGCTTATTTACAAAAGAGTCTGCCTGGACTTTATGTGGATCTTTCAACGGTTGGTGAGGGCTTCGCGACTGACCATCTTGCACGTTTAATGGAAAAAGAGAGCATTAATCGCTATCTGGTTTCTGTCGGCGGTGCCGTGCTCAGTCGTGGTACAAATCCTCAGGGCGGGCCGTGGAAAGTGGCGATTCAAAAACCAACAGACAAGGAGAATGCCGTTCAGGCACTGGTCGATTTACAGGGGCACGGCATTAGCACCTCCGGTAGCTACCGTAATTACTATGAACTTGACGGCAAAATAATCTCCCATGTGATCGATCCCGTTACCGGTAGACCAATACAGCATAACCTGGTGTCAGCGACGGTTATAGCCACTACCGCACTTGAAGCAGACGGTTGGGACACTGGATTGATGGTGTTGGGAGAAGAGCAGGCTAAAGCGCTGGCGCTACGTGAAAAACTGGCCGTTTATCTGATAATTAAGCAGGAGAACGGATTTCGTGCCTGGATGTCACCACAATTTTCTGCATTTATAGTGCAACAATAAAGGAATTGGGGGGCGCATAATATGCTGGATTTATTTAATGATGAAGTTCCCTGGTCTGAACCACTCGTGAAGGAGCCGTGATCCTTCAGCGACGCGCCCTGGAGGAGGCCGGGGAACTAAAGTTGCTGCTTGACGCCGTAGCAGCGAAGAACCCTTTTCATCACCGGATTACACCTGACGGCCATCGAATGTCGGTAGCAATGACCAACTGCGGAGACTTTGGCTGGTCAACGGATTCGCGAGGCTATCAGTACAGCGAAGGTGATAACCTGACCGGACATCGCTGGCCTGCAATGCCTGAACAGTTCAGCAAGCTGGCAAAAGCCTGTGCTGCTGAGGCCGGTTTTAAGGATTTCACGCCCTATGCTTGTCTGATAAATCGCTACGAGGAAGGCGCGAAGCTTACCTTGCATCAGGACAAAGATGAGCAAGACCTGACACAACTGATCGTTTCCGTTTCTCTCGGTCTGCCAGCTGTATTTCAGTTTGGCGGCTTCTTACGCAGTGATGCGACCAGGCGAGTCCTGCTCGAACATGGTGATATTGTTGTGTGGAGTGGCTCTTCACGATTACGTTTTCATGGCATTTTGCCGTTAAAACATGGAGTTCATCCACTTACCGGACCTTTTCGTTATAATCTGACTTTTCGTCACGCCTTTCGCTGAAGCTGCCATCTCAGTACAGGGTACTTACTGATGTGGTTCAGCTGGTAATGAAACGGCTTGCTTCTCAGATGGTGGCTCAGATCTGCTTCAGGCCATTGGTGGTCAATATTGCTGGCCGTACCACAGTTATATTGCTTAACTTTCTGAAGGCTGTTCCCCTGCGTGTTTTGCCGGAATTGCTCTCCTTGCTGCTGGAATTGCTCTCCTTGCTGCTAATGATAATGTTTACTGCTCCGCCGATTAACATTAAGTCATAGTGGCAGCACAATAATTAATAAACTTTAGTGGGAATAATAAGCAAAACAAGCTGGAGGATGTCTGAGTGGTATTTCAGAAAGCGGTGAGGAGTAAGCATGTTCAAACAAAAGAATCATCTAAGCGAAGCAATAAGCCAGGTCAGCACCCGTCCGTCCTGGATGTTAAAGTAGCCGGTAAAATTCCGCCCGGTGGGAAATCTGGCAGACAGAGGTCGCGTAAGCTGCAAACTGATAAGATTTGTATCCCTGCTGCATGCCGTGATTTCTGCTGTTTTAAAATCCATAAATTGACGTGTGTGCGGAAAGAGCGCTTTGTAGAGGCTCTCTTTAATTGAAAAAGCCACTGTCAGTGCCACTCCGCCATACAGCCCACCTTGTTGCAGTATATGATTCTCATCAGCAGTAATAATCGTTTCCCGTAATGCATCTACTCTTTCTTGCTGAATAATGTGTTCACAATCGATGCCGTGTAATTTACCGCAGGATGAATTACCCACTAACAGACTTATGAATCCATCCGTATGTGAAAGTGCTCCCACCATTCCTTCCGGCCATACAGGTACCCGATCTTGATCATTTTGTAAGATAAAATTCTTAACGCCAAGCAGACCCAATGCATAACGAGTACATACGCGACTTGCGAGGTATTCAGCACAGCGCTTTTTTACGGCCTGCCTGAGATGAGCCGGGAAGGGAACAGAAAGATCACTGAAAAGTTTCTCTGAATAAGTGAGTAAATTATAACTTGCTAACATCATTAAAACATCAGGTTGTCCTGAGGGTGCAAGCATGGCAATATTGTCAATTAAGTTAAAAGAAGCATTACCTGCCAGTGGCGATGTGACAATGTCAATGGATAGCAAACTTTTTGAAGTTATTAGGTTATGCACAGTTCTGAGTCTGTTTAACTTGGCAGGTGAAAATTTAAGCAGGTTTATTCGGCAATAGCAAAAGCAAAATGCAGGTTTTGTTTACTATAATTGATTAAAGAATAAGGCTATTAACTATAGTTAGTGTAAAATCTCATTTATTGAGCGGTGGTACTAAATGGTGTTTATTACGAGGTGTTTTGAGAAAAATGATCTTAGTGTCAATTCCATAACTTCATTGATACGCTGGCTTAGACGTTTAACCGTTTCGAGTCTTCCGGTAGCGTGTGTTGGCTCTAACGCTCCGATGAACTGTTGAGCCGTGATGTTAGCAATGGGCATAGAGCCAATATGTGGGAACACATATTTACTCACAGAATGCCAGATATCGTTTAACGTATGAGTTGACAGCCCCGCTGATTCTTTGGTTTTAAACCAGTCTCCTGCAACCTTTTCAAAGGTGCTTTCAGTGGCACTTTTTTGCCTCAACTGTTCGATTTTTTTATGCTCCTGCGGATCAATATATTTGCTCAATAGAAGACGGGCATCTTCACGGAGTTGACGAGTTTCAGAGAGAGATACAGCAGGGTAAGCACCAAAGCTAATCATGGCGCGTTTACGAGTGAAAGGTTTGTAATAGCGGAATCGCCAGAGTTTTGAGCCACCGGGCTTAACCAGTTGCTCTAAGCCGTCCCCGTCATACAGGGTAGTGTCACGTTCGGGCGCTTTGGCATTTTTGACTTCGGTGTTGTTAAGGGGCTTTGTCTGACGTGCCATATCATTCTCCAATCACTGGTTAGGCATATGGCTCAGACGACACGATGGATTGTATACCTAAAAATGTTGGATTTCACTGTATCAGCGTGGACTTTACTAGACAACAGGAAAACAGCAGGTCTGCACAACCTACTGTTAATTATGTTTTTTATAGTCTTGTCTGGACTTCAACAGACAAAACGTTGGGGGTAATTTTGTCGGCACGAGAACACTGGAGCCAGTTTCTATAACTCAATGATTAGTATCAGGGGAAGGGTTCGCAGTCTTTAAGAAGACCCGGAGCGTTTCTAAGTGCAAAGGCTTCCTGCGCTTTACCTAACAGGCTGATATGAAAAAATATATCTACATAACAGTAGCCATCATGGTTGCTGTTCTTTTATGGTCAACCCACTACTTTCAACAGAAAGCGTCGCAACTTGGTGAGAGTCTTATAGCGGCCAACAAAGCAGCTAATGAAAGTAATGCCATGATTGTTGCTCTCCGTAACCGAAGCACTGAGCTTTCTGTTATCGACTGGCGACATACCAACGAACTGAGAAAGAAGAATGAAGAAATTGATGCTATGCGTGGCAGGCTGGCTGCTGGTCACAGGATGTACGCCAAAGGTAAGTGTCCAGCCACAGCAACCACCCATGCGTGATAATCCTCCGGCAGCGTGGGCAATGATGCCGTCATCGAACTCTCTGACTCTGTTGCAGGAAACGTTTCGACCCTGTACATGATTCTGTGTAAATGCCTTTTCTCAGTAGTGGCCGTCCGGGCGGTCACCGAACCCGATAATAAAACGGCTCATCGCCATACGCCAGTCCCTCAGTGGCATCCTCCATTTCTGTGATGCGGCCTGGATTGCCAGTCACACCTCCTTTTTCACTGCATCGTCAGTCGGGAACACCTTCCGTTTCTTGATGGCATCCCGGATCACGCTGTTCAGCGACTCGATGGCGCTGGTCGTGTCGAGCGTCTTGCGGATGTCTGCCGGGTAAGCGAAGAACGTCGACAGGCTGGCCCGGTTTGCCTGCCAGCTCCGGCTTATCTGCGGGTAGCGGCTGTCCCGGGTGCCGGCGAACGCTTCCCGCGCCTGCTTCTTCCGTGGTGGCCTGACAGATGGCTTTCAGGCCGCGGGTGACGGCTTTGTAGTCCTCCCAGGAGACGAACCGCAGACTGTTGCGCACCATATGCACGACGCACAGCTGGACGCGGGCCTGCGGATACACTGCGTTGATAGCGTCCGGGAAGCCCTTCAGACCATCAACACAGGCGATGAGGATATCGTTCAGGCCGCGATTTTTTAATTCGGTCAGCACATGGAGCCAGAACTTCGCGCCCTCGTTTTCGGCCAGCCACATACCCGGCAGTTCTTTCTGGCCTTCGATGTTGATACCCGGGGCAAGGAACACGGATTTATTGATGACGCGACTGTCCTGCCGGACCTTCAGGACGATACAGTCAGGGTAAACGATGGGACAAACGGCATCCAGTGGCCGGTTTTGCCATCCGGTGATCTGCTCCATGACGGCATCAGCTACCTTTGAGACCCGCGCTGGCGAGACATCGGCGTCATACAGCTCTTTGAATGCGGCCGCTATCTCGCCGGTGGTCATCCCTTTGGCGTACAACGATAAGATCGGGTTATCCATCCCGGTGCTCCGGGTCTGGTTTTTCTTCACCCGTTGCGGTTCGAAAGAGCCATCACGATCGCGCGGAGTACGCAGCTCCGGCTGGCCATCGCCGGTGATAACCGTCTTTTGGGTGTGGCCGTTGCCTGATTTTTTTCAGCAGGCGCTCAAACTGACTGATATCGTCAGGGGTTTTGAGATTTTTGGCCAGTTCGTTAGCCAGGGCCTGCGACTGTTTTTCGTCCATAAATTAACCTGCTTTTGATGCTGGATTGAACATATCAAAATCAGGCAATTACACAAATCTATGTACTGGCTCCAGTATCGATGTTACTGGTAAACCTAGCACGACCACTCCGGGAACGTGTCATGCATCACTCTTTTTCCGAAAACATATCAGTTACAGATTCCAAAAGCGGATTTTGCCCACACTTACTCAGAAATCTTTCTCTTTGAAAGGCATAAAAATTATGTGGGTTAATAACCTTGGTGCTTTTGTAGGCAGAGCTGTTCCGATTTTAGGTTGGGCTATACTGGCGCATGATGTAACAATGATCGGCTTCCGGACTATGAACACCTATAATTCGATGGTTCGACCTGAGGGTCGTGACGCAGATTTATTGATAATGATGAAGAGTAAGATACCAACCGATGATCTTATCATGCATTTCCTCTGACTTCGAAAAGCAAATTGTTCTGCGGGTCAGTCGTTTGATATGTGTGCGAAGATTAAGATTATGTCGTTCTGTCCGTTGGGTATATTTCTTGCTCACCACGTGGCTTGTTGCACTTAACAGAACTTTATAAACCGGCCACGCATCTGTCATATAAAAGGCAATGTTAAATTTGCTTAACAGGGCCAGCAATCGTCGCAGGGTCGGGGCATTTCTCGGGCCGAAGACGTGGGCCAGAGCACGTTTGCGGATACGGTCATAAGCATAGAACAACCACCGGGGATTGCTTCTACACCGCACGTAAGACCATTGTTCACTGGCTTCACAGCAGATAACAACCTCCGTTTCGGGGGCGATATTCTCAGCTACCTGCTTTGGCGAAATTTTTTTACGTGCCGCAGAACCGTATTGAGGCTGATACCGAGAACCCGTGCGGTATCGCGACATCCGTAACCATTCATGGCCATATTAACAATGGTCTGGTGTGTGTCTGGTTTGGCACCGGAGTAGCTAAAATTGAGCTGAAAGGTCTTTGAACAATGCTTGCAGATGTAACGTTGGGCACCGGATGCTGAATGTCCGTTACATCGTACAGCATGAGTTTCATTGCACTGAGGGCAGACGACATCAACTTTAGCCATATGTTACATCCAAAGCGCAAAGCATACGTGATCAGCAAGTCTGCGTCACGACCCGACCTGAGGATAAAATTTGGTGAGCTATGTAACTGATGCTGCTATCAGGGATTTTGTTAAAAGTGAATTACCGCTGGTGACAACGCTCCTTCTTAAGAAAATTAATATTGAAGATCGATCTACCTTACAGGAGGTACAGGAGGTATATGAAGCTGACGATATAGCAGATATGGCAGAAAAATACTTTTCACAGTTTGATGTGAAACGGTCAGGTTTTACTCTCATAAATTATTTTCCATGGAGAATGAAATCTCTATTTTCTAGGAAGCAGATTAATCAGGATAAAAAACCTTTAACCATTAAAATGTTTATAGGGTCAGCGAAAGCAGGACGCTGGCTTTATGACTGAGCAGCAGAATAAATAATTTTGTAAATTATTCGTACCCATGTTTACCCGTGCTTATCCCTGTCTCTGACGGGGGGGTTCTTTAATTTTTTCGTGTATATCTTCCGCAGTGGCACTCAGACGTGAGCCGCCACTGGCCGTCAGGTTTTGCCCTTCAGACAGGCTCCTTACTGACGGTCTCCCCATTCCCAGACTGGTTTCACGTCTCAACATTTAACGTTACGAGAAACCACGATATGAAAAAATTGCCTGAACTCCGCCAGGAGAAAAACGCCCTCAAAACTCAGATACGTTCCATCATGGATAAAGCCACTGAGGAAAAACACGATCTGAACGCCGACGAGGGTAAACAGTTTGACGAACTCCGCGCCAAAGCAGAATCCCTTGATACTGATATTTCCCGCCTTGAAGCGTTAGCCGATGAAGAACGCAATCAGCCGGGTAAGCCAGTGGACGGCAAGAAAGTCTCTAACGACGAGCGGCGTCACTATCGACGAGGCGATCGTCATTGAGTAACAGGTTAAGGATGCGATTACGAATTTCAGCAAGCTGTTGTACATGAGATTGAGCGACAGACATAAAAATTCCCCTGCGCCTGCAAAAGTCGGGGGCGCTGTAGTAAAAATTTAAATCGGCTATAAAGCGGAAAGTTGCATTTTCAGGCAACCCGGCAGAGAGGGCAGGATATCCAGTCTCACGCTCTGGTCGAGGTTACCGGCGTGGCGACATCCTGTTTTTTCTGCTGCTGCTGATCGATCGCGCCTGTAATAACATAAACAAGTCGCCCTATTAAAATGATAAAGCTGACCAGCAAAATAATGCGGGCCATCCGACCGGTTTTTTTATGTTTTCTGAATGGCATAATTTCCAGTATTGTTCCTGAAAGTAGCCCGTGGGTATCGATGCCACTCAGTCACCGCAGGTCTGACGTAACCGTGTCGACCGCCAGCCTGACGACACCGCGAAAGACCATATTCACTAAGGCAGATAATGGTTAAACGATTTGCATTAAAAGCGGACATGTTTGATGCTCATCAAATTAAAAAGCTCCTGTCCGGCTGTCGTATGCGTTACCAATGGGTGACAGATGCCCGAATCGTAGATGTTGTCACCGCATCGGGCAAGCTGACGTTATTAAAACGGGTCATTGAGTCAGTTGGTAATCTTATTGAGCGGCAGCGGGCTGGGCCAGCGCTACTGTTTAACCTGTTCTTTCTGCGCCAGCAGCGTGGCAAAACGCAGTGAGATGCGTTTGCCGTGCTCATTCGTGCGGTGAAGCTGGCCAATATGCTCGTTATATTTCAGGATATGCCAGTGGCGGTAGTATTCGCTCAGTTCGCCTGAACGGAAGGTAAATGGAAAATCCACCTGACAAGGATAGTCGGGTGTATCCATTGCCGCCACAATCAAGTTGTAGCCACCCCTTGTCGTACTGGCCTGCATATCGGCAATCAGCTGAGGAATGGTTGCCGGTTGCAGGAACATCATCACCACGGTGGAAAGCACCAGGTCATAGGCACCGTTAAAGCGAAAATGATTCAGGTCCGTTTCCGCAGTGGCTATCCCGTTCAGTCTTTCATCATGAATGATCTGATTAAGGCGCGCCAGACTGGTCTTATTAGAATCCCATGCGGTGACATCAAACCCTTTCAGGTTGAGATAAAGAGCGTTGCGGCCATTGCCGCAACCTAAATCCAGGGCACATCCGGGAGATAAACGTGCGACCGCCTCAACAACTTCAGAATGTGTGGCGGTAAGCTGATATTTTTCCGTGTAATAACGGTCGTTTTTTACGGTCATTCGCCCGGCTCTTCCTGAATCATCAGCTTCCAACCGGTTGCGTCTTTCCAGTAACTCTGCTCGCGCTCCAGATCGAGCTGTACCAGGTTATTCTGACTAAAGTAATCATGCGGGAAAGTAAGCGTCCAGTGACCATCGTCGGTTTCCAGCTTCAGTGAAGAAGGGGTAGTGGTGGCTTGGCGCTGATTATTGAGCAGGGCACCCAGACGCAGTAAAAATATCAGCGGTAGAAACTGTTTCTTCTTAAACAGGGTCAGGCGCGGCATTTCATCCACCTTCACTGCTTTGCGGTGGAAGCGAACCAGCGTGGCCAGTAGCGTCTGCTGATCCTGGTTAAAGCCCGGCAAATTGGTGTTCTGCAGGATATAGGAAGAATGGCGCTGTAGTCCGCTGTGATTAATAGTCAGTCCCACTTCATGCAGCATCGCCGCCCATTTTAACAGCGCCGAGAGCTGGGGATTCGCCTGCCTGGGGTTCTGATCGCGCCACTGCACATACAATTGTTTGGTTGTTTCCAGCACGCGTCCTGCCTGATCGCTGTCGATAGCATAATGGTTAGCCAGGCTTTGTGCCGTGCGGCTGCGAATGTCCTGGTGGCGAAAGCGGCCTTCCATTTCGTACAGCACACCTTCGCGCAGTGCGCCATTGGAAAGGCGTAGTTCACGGATTGCCAGCGCATCAAACACGCCGCAGAGAATGGCTAAACCGGGAACAAACACCGCCTTACGTTCATCGGACAACCCTGGCAGGCTGAGTGAGCCGAAAGATTTATAGCGAATGGTTTCATCGTATAGCTTATCCAGGCGCTCCGGGGTAATTAACTTTTCTTTCTCGCCCATTGCCTGTAGCACTTCGCAAGCGGCTTTGATGGTCCCGGACGCGCCCAGCGCGTACTGCCACCCCATCAGACGATACTGCCAGGCAAGGGTTTCTAGTTTTTGTCTGGTTGCCAGCCGCGCCCGACGAAAATTTTTTTTGCTGATGGTGCCGCCGGGAAAATAAAGGTTAGCAAAGCTAACGCAGCCCATCCGGCGGCTTTCCACCAGGCGAGGTTCGAAATCTTCACCGATGACCATCTCAGTCGAACCGCCACCAATATCAATGACCAGCTTACGGCCTTTTTCCGGCTGAGTATGCTCCACGCCCATGAAGATCAGGCGAGCTTCTTCATGACCCGAAATGACCTCGATAGGATAGGGAATGACCTCTGCTGCGCGTTGCAAAAAGTCCTCTGCATTCATTGCCTGACGCAGCGTATGCGTGCCAACAATGGTGACATTGGCCGGGCTGAATCCCTGCAGGCGCTCGGCAAAGAGGGTCAGGCAGGCGAGACCGCGTTGGATTGCGTCTTCGCTCAGAATATTATTGTTGTCCAGTCCGTCAGCCAGATGCACACGCTGTTTTAACCTGCCGAGTACCTGCATAGCACCATCGACCACGCGGGCAATCACCATGTGAAAACTGTTCGAACCTAAATCGATTGCGGCAAATTCCTGCGGCTTAGGCATTTTTTTATGGGATATTGGCATAGTGAGTTAGTCAGGTTGTTCCAGAGATTTGATGTAGTCATAAATAGCCAGCTGTGCCCGCACTTTACGGCGGTTACCGCGTGGCACGTAACGATTGCTCAATTCTTTATCTACAAAGCGTGCTTTCAGGGTATCACTGAACAGAATGACAATGATATCCAGCACGCGTTGTTTCAGAATGGGGTCAAGCACTGATACTGCCACTTCTATCCGGTAATCGATATTACGTGTCATCCAGTCAGCTGAGGAAAGAAACACTTTTTTATCGCCAGCATTATCAAAAATATAGATGCGGTCGTGTTCCAGATAGCGGTCAACAATACTGATCACGCGAATATTGTCGCTTATTCCTTCCAAATCCGGGATCAGCGAACACATGCCACGGATCAGCAGATTAACCTTCACGCCAGCGCTGGAAGCGGTATAAAGCCGGTCAACCAGCCCCTTATCGACCAGGTTATTTACCTTGAGCGTGATCCCCGCTGGCAGGCCATTCTGCGCATTGGCTATTTCACTATCGATAAGCTGGTAGAGCATCTGACGGGAGTTTTGCGGTGAAACCATCAAGTGTTCAAAATTCACCGGACGGTAAGGATTTTCAATAAAGTTAAATACGCGGCGTACTTCATTGGTAATGCGTGAATCGGCGGTCAGCAGAGAATAGTCAGTGTAAATTCGCGCGGTTTTTTCGTTAAAATTGCCGGTGCCGATATGGGCGTAGCGAACCACCTCATCATTTTCACGGCGTGAAATTAAAAACAGTTTTGCATGAATTTTCAGGCCCGGCGCGGAAAAAATAACGTGAACGCCGGCTTCTGTTAGCCGTTTCGCCCAGTGAATATTGGCTTCTTCATCAAAGCGGGCCTGCAACTCGACGACCACGGTGACTTTCTTGCCGTTATAGGCGGCATGGATCATCGCATCGATAATGCGCGAGTTTTTTGCTACCCGATAGATGTTGATCTTGATCGCCAGCACCGCAGGGTCGAACGATGCCTGCCGCAACAGCTCCAGCACATGTTCAAACGTGTGGTAAGGGTAGTAGAGCAGCACATCACGGTTGCGAATGGCGTCAAAACCGTTACGGAAGCGGTCAAACCAGATATGCCGGAGTTGTAGCAGCGGCTTATTAACCAGATTCGCCTTGCCGACGTTCGGGAAGCTGATGAAGTCTTTAAAATTATGGTAACGGCCACCGGGAACAATGGAGTCATAATTGGAGATATTCAGCTTTTGACTGAGCATTAAAACCATGGCATCCGGCATATCGCGCTGATAAACAAAACGTACCGGCTCTGCGGTCAGGCGCTGTTTCAGACTCGAGGACATCAACTCCAGCAGGCTGGATTCCATTTCTGTCACCAGATCGTACTCGGCATCGCGGGTCATCTTCATCGAATAGGCATTCAGCGCGTCGTAGTCGAAAAAGCCCCGGAAAATATCACCCAGGCAGTATCTTAATATATTATCCAATAAAATCATTGGCTTACGTCGCCTTGGTGTTTCCGGTGGCAGATTGACAAAACGTGGCACTTTATCGGAGGGAATTTCCAGCAATGCATAGTGAATCTCTTCACCACGAATGATCTCTACCGCAAGATAGGTGTAATCATCCTTAAGGAATTCGATCAGGTCGGTATCATGATTAATAAGAATGGGCGTGATGTGCTGACGTAAGTGATGTTTAAAGTGGTGGCGAAGCCAGTTTTGCTGGTTGGATGAAAGCTGACGCTCATTAATCAGGAAGATCTGATTACGTGCCATCTCCAGCAGCAAATCATTATAGAGACCGTCAAATTCCTGATCCGCTTTCAGCACTCTCGCCTGAATTTTTTTGAGCAGATGACGCGGCGTGCTGGGGGAACCCTGTTCTTCACCGATCAGAATGCGGCGTTTCAAATCGGCAAAGCGAACTTTATAAAATTCTTCGAGGTTGTTGGAATAGATACCCAGAAAACGCATTCGCTCAATCAGCGGGTTGCTTTTGTCTGCTGCTTCCTGTAACACGCGCTCATTGAACGATAACCAGCTCAACTCTTTTTCGATATACAGTTTTTCCTGACCCATCTTTACTCCGTCTAAGCAGAACCTGCCTGAAACCGGTCATTTTTCCGTAGCATTATGGCGAGAGTATGGTAGCAATGTCCACGGAGATTATTCGTTGATGAATTCATGGTCGGGTATCAACCCGTGCCTTTGGATTGGCTGAATTGTCATGGCTGAGTGCCGCTTGCGCGCAACGGAAAGCCGGGCGTGATGACGTTAAGCGGGGGGCGCTGCCCCACGGGTATAACTAAAAAACGTACAGAGGAAGGCCGGGATGAAAAATGGCCGATAAGCCTTAGCGCTGATAATCAGGCAACCGTTTCCTGAATGCCAGACAGCGTGACGTCTGGGGAGAGAAATTAGCCCGTTTTACAATCAGAAATCCGTCAGTCCAGCGCATGTCCTTCAGGGGGAAGTGGCTGACCATCCAACCATGCCCTGCCCGCCTGCATTGTCAGACGACCTGCCATAAACCAGTTTATCACCAGCGGATAAATGGCATGTTCCTGATGCTGGACGCGCGCCTTGATATCCGCCTCGGTATCTCCCTCAAACACCGGGACCTTCGCCTGCAGAATAACCGGCCCGCCGTCCAGTTGCTCGGTTACAAAATGCACCGACGTACCGTGTTCGTTATCACCGTTGGCTAACGCCTGGCGATGGGTGTGAAGGCCCGGATATTTCGGCAGCAGGGAAGGGTGGATATTCAGCATCCTGCCAGCATAGCGCGTAACAAACGCCGGGCCAAGAATGCGCATATAGCCGGCCAACACCACCAGATCGGGGGCATAAGCATCGATCTCGAGCATTAGCTGGCGGTCAAACGCTTCGCGGTCGGCAAAGTCTGAGGCAGACAGTGCGATGGCGGGTACGGCTGCTGACCGCGCCCGTTCAAGTCCATAGGCGGAAGATTGATTGCTGATAACGGCAGCAATGCTGCCGTGGATCCGTTGCTGCTGGCAGGCATCCAGGATGGCCTGAAGATTGCCGCCCTCACCGGATATCAGCACCACCAGGCGTTTCATGGATTGATAACCACGCGTTTGGCCGAGTCAGAGGCGTTAATGACACCGATTTTCCAGGCTTTTTCTCCGACTTCCCGCATTAGCTGTACCGCTTTATCAGCGTCAGCGGCACTCAGGGCGATCACCATCCCCACGCCGCAGTTAAACGTGCGGTACATTTCCAAACGGCTGACGTTGCCCGCTTCCTGCATCCAGCCAAACACCGCAGGCCACTGCCAGCTTGACTCTTCAAGTACGGCCTGGGTCTGTTCCGGCAGCACTCGCGGGATATTTTCCCAGAAGCCACCGCCGGTCAGGTGCGCAATAGCGTGCACATCGACCTGCTCAATCAGGCTGAGGATATTTTTCACGTAGATACGGGTGGGGGCCAGCAAATGGTCTGCGAGAGGTTTACCCTCAAGCATGACCGCTTCAGGATCGGTGTTGCTCACCTCAAGAATTTTGCGCACCAGCGAGTAGCCATTTGAGTGGGGACCGCTGGAACCCAAGGCAATCAGCACGTCACCGTCCTGTACTTTGCTGCCGTCAATAATGTCTGACTTTTCCACCACGCCAACACAGAAACCGGCCACGTCATAATCTTCGCCGTGGTACATGCCCGGCATTTCTGCCGTTTCGCCACCGACCAGCGCACAGCCAGACTGGCTGCATCCTTCTGCGATACCGGTGATTACGCTGGCAGCGGTGTCGACATCCAGCTTGCCGGTAGCGTAGTAATCCAGGAAGAACAACGGTTCGGCCCCCTGAACCACCAAATCGTTCACGCACATCGCGACCAGATCGATACCGATAGTACTGTGGCGCTTGAGATCCATCGCCAGACGCAGCTTGGTGCCGACGCCATCCGTACCGGAAACCAGAATGGGTTCACGGTATTTTTGTGGCAGCGCACAAAGGGCACCGAAACCGCCCAGTCCACCCATAACTTCCGGGCGACGGTTTTTTTTCACTACGCCTTTAATACGATCGACTAAAGCATTACCCGCATCAATATCAACGCCGGCATCTTTATAGCTGAGAGAGGTTTTGTCGGTCACTGCGAAATCCCCACGCGATTTGCGATTGTGGTGGTTTGGTAAATTAGAGCGCGGCAATTCTAACAGCGCAGGCAAACGTTTGCGAGTAGCTTCTTTGGCATCATTGCGCATTGTGGCTTTTTAACCGATTTTGGTTTCAGGCTTATGGGTTAGCCAAAAGTCGGATTATTTAATAGGGTTGCGCGGCTAAAAAGGCTATAATTCCGCGATTTTTTGCCGTTCAACACTTCGGGAGAACAACAATGAAGATCGTGGAAGTTAAACACCCGCTGGTCAAACATAAACTGGGTCTGATGCGCGAGCATGACGTGAGTACCAAGCGTTTTCGTGAGCTGGCTTCAGAAGTGGGAAGTTTACTGACCTATGAAGCGACCGCCGATTTGGAAACGGAAACCGTCACCATTGAAGGCTGGAATGGTCCGGTTGAAATACAACAGATCAAAGGCAAAAAGATCACCGTGGTGCCTATTTTGCGTGCCGGACTCGGAATGATGGAAGGGGTTCTGGAGAATGTCCCCAGCGCACGTATTAGCGTAGTCGGTGTTTATCGCGATGAAGAGACGCTGGAGCCGGTCCCCTATTTTCAGAAGCTGGTGTCCAATATTGAAGAACGCATGGCGCTGGTGGTTGATCCCATGCTGGCAACAGGCGGCTCAATGATTGCTACTATCGATCTGCTGAAAAAAGCGGGTTGCAGCAGTATCAAAGTGCTGGTGCTGGTGGCGGCGCCAGAGGGGATTGCCGCACTGGAGAAAGTCCACCCCGACGTTGAGTTGTATACCGCATCGGTAGATCGCGGATTGAATGATAAAGGCTACATTATCCCAGGGCTTGGTGACGCGGGCGATAAGATCTTCGGGACAAAGTAATGATAATTAACCCGGCACAACGCGTCCTCTGCAATACCAGCCTGAAAGCGGCCAAAATCGGTATTTTCGGGTATTTTCTGGATAATTACATCTGGGTGATTTTGATGATGGGCCAGCGACTGGCTGCCTGCACAGGCAGGTTAAACGCATTGTAAATGTTATTTAAGCCGACCTGAGAGTCGGCTTTTTTCGGCAAAAATACAAGGATAACTATTATGACACGTCGTGCAATTGGCGTCAGCGAACGGCCACCGCTGTTGCAAACTATTCCACTGAGCTTCCAGCATCTATTTGCTATGTTTGGTGCAACGGTGCTGGTTCCTGTCCTCTTTCATATTAATCCGGCTACTGTGCTGTTGTTTAACGGTATTGGCACGTTGCTTTATCTGTTTATTTGTAAGGGAAAAATCCCGGCTTATCTCGGTTCCAGCTTTGCTTTTATTTCTCCGGTCCTGCTGTTGTTACCGTTGGGCTACGAGGTGGCGCTGGGCGGATTTATTCTTTGCGGCGTATTGTTTTGCCTGGTCGCGCTGATTGTTAAAAAAGCGGGAACCGGCTGGCTTGATGTCATGTTTCCACCTGCTGCGATGGGCGCGATTGTCGCGGTTATCGGTCTTGAACTGGCGGGTGTGGCGGCCAATATGGCCGGATTGCTTCCTGCTGCCAGCACGGCCGTCGACGGCAAAACCATCCTGGTTTCCCTGGTCACGCTGGGGATCACGGTGCTTGGTTCCGTGCTGTTTCGCGGCTTCCTGGCTATTATTCCGGTGCTGATTGGGGTGCTGGTGGGATATATGCTGGCCTGGTCCCTGGGTATGGTCAACTGGTCTGGTGTTGAAGCCGCTCCGTGGTTTGCGTTGCCCACCTTTTATAAACCACGATTTGAATGGTACGCGATGCTGACTATTTTGCCTGCCGCTTTGGTGGTGATCGCGGAACATGTCGGCCATCTGGTGGTGACGGCAAACATAGTCAAAAAAGATCTTATCAAAGAACCCGGCTTACACCGTTCCATGTTTGCTAACGGTATTTCCACAGTATTCTCCGGCTTTTTTGGTTCAACACCCAATACCACCTATGGGGAAAACATCGGCGTGATGGCGATTACCCGCGTTTACAGCACCTGGGTTATTGGCGGGGCTGCTATCCTCGCAATATTGCTTTCCTGCATTGGTAAGCTTGCAGCAGCTATTCAGGCTGTTCCCGTACCGGTAATGGGCGGTGTCTCACTTTTATTGTACGGTGTCATTGGTGCTTCCGGGATTCGCGTGCTGATTGAATCAAAAGTGGACTACAACAGGGCACAAAACCTGATACTCACGTCGGTGATTCTGATTATTGGTGTGAGCGGCGCGACCATACATATTGGCGCTGCCGAACTGAAAGGCATGGCGCTGGCAACCATTGTAGGCATTGGCCTGAGCCTGATTTTTCACATCATCAGTTTACTGCGGCCGGAAGAAGTGGTGATTGACTCAGAGGAAACCCGTTAGCCCTGTGTTTAGCGTAAAGCGAAAACGGCTTTTCGGGATGCAAAAGGGGCGGTAACAGCGATGACAATACCGTCCCTTTTGCGTACCAACCCTCCTGATTTCATAATCGGTCCTGTTTATCTTTTTTTAAATTCAGCTGACTCACTTCGCTCAACATCCGGCATTTATGATTATCGTTGATGGTATACCTGTTTAAGGTGCGTTAACCCGATTTAATATCTGCCGATCCCGAACAATGCTTCGGTGATATTTCTCGCAAACGACTCGTTTTTCTCATTCTGGTTATCACAATAGTTAAAAGCAGAAAACTTCGATGCTCCAGATGCAATGTTTTTCCTGACGAATCTCATAGCGGAAAAATAAAGAGCGTTTAACTGAACTTTCCTTTTTTGCAGTTATTCCTTGCCTGGAACTTCTTGTTTCTGAATGCATGAAATGAATGACATAACCATTTCATTAGATGTGTCAGCGTGCTCATTGATGACATTTCTTCGTTTTTCTTGTTATTTCTTATCTGCTGCTATTACTGATTTTTAATATATTACTTCTGGTCAAAATAAGCTCACAAAAAATTACGTTTATAACGCCACCTCTCTTTTTAGATATTAATAAGTGAATAAAAAGCGTTTTTATCCATTTGCATTTTTTGAGGAATAATAAAGGCAATGCGCAAGATAAAAGTTGTTAAATACGTGTTAGTCATTATTTATGCTTATAATTATCGATTCGCATTTAGCGATTCATCTCTGTTCCTGATGCGGGTCGCAGGGTTATTTTTCGCTCTGGTTAAGCTCCTTCTAAAGTTGTGGTAGACTTACGCCGCATTTTGCCGACCAACTCTGAGGTGCTTCTGAACACACCGGCACAGCTGTCATTGCCTCTGTATTTGCCCGATGATGAAACCTTCGCCAGCTTCTGGCCCGGGGAAAATCCATCGCTCATTGCTGCGCTGCGCTGCGCCCTGCAGCAGGAGCATGGCAGCTATTTGTATTTTTGGTCGCGTGAGGGTGGTGGGCGTAGTCATCTGTTGCACGCTGCCTGTGCCGAGTTGTCCGCGCGAGGTGAAGCCGTGGGCTACGTGCCACTGGATAAGCGAACCTGGTTTGTGCCAGAAGTTCTGGATGGCATGGAGCAGCTGGCGCTTATTTGTATTGATAATATTGAATGTATTGCAGGTGATGAACTGTGGGAAATGGCGCTGTTCGATCTCTACAATCGTATTCTGGAAACGGGCAGAACCCGTCTGTTGATCACAGGCGATCGTCCCCCGCGCCAGCTCAATCTGAAACTACCTGATCTTGCTTCCCGTCTTGACTGGGGACAAATTTATCGTCTGCAACCGCTGTCTGACGACGATAAGCTGCAGGCATTACAATTGCGCGCAAGGCTAAGAGGCTTTGAACTGCCTGAAGATGTTGGCCGCTTCCTGTTAAAACGTCTGGATCGGGAAATGCGCACGTTGTTCATGACGCTGGACAGGCTGGATCATGCATCCATTAGCGCCCAGAGGAAGTTGACGATACCTTTTGTTAAAGAAGCGCTGGAATTATAAAAGCGCGCCTCCCTTTTTCCACTGTAGTCAAATAATGTCCAGAACCTGCTCAGGGGGACGCCCCAGTCTTGCCTTGCACCCTGCTATTACCAGGGGGCGCTCGATCAGCCTGGGATGCGCGGCCATTGCCTCACATAATTGTGTTTCGTTGAGCGTTTCATCCGCCAGACCAAGTTGCTGATAAAGCACCTCCTTTGTTCGCATCAACTGGCGTGCTGAACGAAATCCCAGGGCTTTCAGTAATTCTTGCAGGGTGGCAACCGCAGGAGGCGACTCCATATAGAGCACCACATGGGGATGAATGCCGCGGCTGTGCAGTAATGCCAGTGTCTCACGGCTTTTGGAACAGCGTGGGTTATGGTAGATCTGCACGTCTGACATAGTTATCCTTTCTCTATTTTTGATGAGCGCGAAAGCGCTGTTGTAACTGACGCAGCTGATCGATTCGCGCATCATAACGGGCCTGTTTGAGACTGCTCAACGGGACCGCCGCGCTCGCACTGCTTAGGCTACGAATGGCCTGGTCGAGTCGTCCATACAGCGCGAGACTTTCTGCACGCGCTGCCTGCTCTTCATCGATCAGGCCTTGAGCTGCAGAAGCCTGAGCAAGAAGATCCCAACCGTTAGGATCATCTTTGTGCGTCCATGTATAGCGGTAAAGGATCTTGCTGGCGCTGGCTGGCTCGCCAGCTTCAACCCAGGCATTTGCCAGGTTAAGTTGCACGACCGGATTGTCGCTTACCCCTTTCGCCGCAAGCAGCATTGTAATCGCCTGCTGTGGCTGCTTCAGGCCTATATCAATATCGGTCATGATATCCAGATACCAGATATTGGTGGGCTGTTTTGCCAGCAATGGGGCGACTATTTTTCTGGCATTATCGTAACTTTTTGCCTGTAAAAACTGTACTGCTTTGCCATAGTGCGCTGCAGCCTGCTCGCGGACGTTTCCTTTACTCAGGCTATCGAGTAAATCATCGGTTAGCTGGTTCTGACCGGTGGCGTACATGCCCAGCACACGGACTTTTGCCATGTAAAAATCCTGTGACGACTGCACCACCACTGGCTTCATTTGGTTGGCGCGGTTACGGGCGTCAGACAGGCGACTTTCAGGCAGAGGATGGGTCAGCAGCATTTCCGGGGGCTTAGAAGCAAAACGTGACTGATCGGCAAGCTTCTGTAAAAAATCGGGCATTGCCTGAGGATCGAACCCGGCGCGTTGCAATACCTGGATACCAATGCGGTCTGCCTCCTGCTCGTTTTGCTGGGTGAAGCTAATCACTCTCTGCTGTGTCCCGGCCAGCGTGCCGCTGAGTGCCGCCATTCCGGCCTGTGGATTAGCCATCGCCAACAGAATCGAGCCGAGTGCGCCCGCCCAGGTTAGTGGTGCGTTGCGTTGCTGGGCTTCCATGGCTCGCGCCAGATGGCGTTGGGTAACGTGAGAAATTTCGTGAGCCACCACCGAAGCCAGCTGGCTTTCGTTATCGGTGTAGCGAAACAGGGCTGAGTGCAGTACGACATTGCCGCCGAAGAAAGCAAAGGCATTAATCTCATCATTACTGACCATGAAGAAATGAAAATGCGTTTTCACCGACCAGGCATGTGCGACCAGCCGTTCCCCCAGCTGATTGATATAAGTATTCAGCAGAGGATCGTTAATCAGAGGCGCACTGGCACGCAGCTGGCGAACATAAAAATCGCCCAGCTGCATTTCCTGAGCGATTGAGAGCGTATTGCCAGCGGTAGTGCCAATATCAGGGAGGTTATCACTGACGTCAGCAGTTGCAGGTACTGTGTTGATGAGCATTGTGGCGAGCACTGAGGCCACTGCACAGGTTTTGACCCGGTTACCGATGCTGAATCCCATTCCGATCATATCCTCTTCTGCTGGCCTTCATGCTGAAATAAACGCCCAATCGCCGCATATATTAACAGAGCGCTCGCGTAAGGAAACCGCAAACGGCGGCATTAAATGTTACAGAACACCCGATGTGTCAAGATTTCACTAAAAATTTAAATCTCCATTTCAGCGCAGCGAATGAGTCACACTGATGAAAAACAATGATGGGGGCATCATTCACAATTAAAGAAAGGACAGGTCCCGTCGCGCACAAAATTCATACATTCAAGATATGTGAGAAGTTCACAGAAGGTAAGATAAGGTATTTACGGGACCGGAATCATGGACGATAACATTCCCTTACCCCGATCAAAGTAGTCAGAATAACCATTTTACCGGGCGGTAATGATGAATTTAATCAGGTCCATCGATAAATCATTTATCACACACCGCATGCAGCAGAAATGTTTATACGTAAAATTTACGCGGCAGCCTGGGGAGTTAAAAAACCAGAATGTCTTCTTCGGAAAATAATGATTTTTAAGTGGTATATAAAATCGATTACGTGAGGTTTGTCACGACAGAAGTTAATTTTTCGCCAATTGCATGCGTTAACTGACCAGTTTTGCTTTTTTCTTCAGATGAAGGGAAGTTATTTTGCGATTATTATTTGGCATGAAACAAACTAATCACCACCTTGGTCAATTCCTAAAATAGCCCCTTACTGAAAAAAACAATGCGTATTATGATATAAATTCTTCGGTCGTGACGCATATTTATTGATAATGATGAAGAGTAAGATACCAACCGATGATCTTATCGTGCATTTCCTCTGACTTCGAAAAGCAAATTGTTCTGCGGGTCAGTCGTTTGATATGTGTGCGAAGATTAAGATTATGTCGTTCTGTCCGTTGGGTATATTTCTTGCTCACCACGTGGCCTGTTGCACTTAACAGAACTTTATAAACCGGCCACGCATCTGTCATATAAAAGGCAATGTTAAATTTGCTTAACAGGGCCAGCAATCGTCGCAGGGTCGGGGCATTTCTCGGACCGAAGACATGGGCCAGAGCACGTTTGCGGATACGGTCATAAGCATAGAACAACCATCGGGGATTGCTTTTACACCGCACGTAAGACCATTGTTCACCGGCTTCACAGCAGATAACAACCTCCGTTTCGGGGTCGATATTCTCAGCTACCTGCTTTGGCGAAATTTTTTTACGTGCCGCAGAACCGTATTGAGGCTGTTACCAAGGACCCGTGCGGTATCGCGACATCCGTAACCATTCATGGCCATATTAACAATGGTCTGGTGTGTGTCTGGTTTGGCACCGGAGTAGCTAAAGTTGAGCTGAAAGGTCTTTGAACAATGCTTGCAGATGTAACGTTGGGCACCGGATGCTGAATGTCCGTTACATCGTACAGCATGAGTTTCATTGCACTGAGGGCAGACGACATCAACTTTAGCCATATGTTACATCCAAAGCGCAAAGCATACGTGATCAGCAAGTCTGCGTCACGACCAAACACCTGAACCTCATTGAGGTAAGCTGAAAATTTTTTACACAAGAGGTTAATTGAGAATAACTAACAATCCACTGGCTAATCATACCAGAAGCCGTTCTTAAAAACCGGGGCCGGTGTTATACCGACCCCGGTTCACGCTGGTGAGTGAGTCAGAGGGATTTCAGGTAATCCATCACGATGTCGTGATGATTGCTGGTTTTAAAGTCGTTAAATACTTTTTCGATTTTGCCATCGCCGTCAACCAGAAAGCTGATACGGTGAATCCCGTCATAGGTTTTTCCCATAAAGGTTTTTTCACCCCAGATACCAAACTGCTCGCAAACCTGATGATTTTCGTCAGAAAGCAGGGTGAAGTTAAGCAGCTCTTTTTCCGCAAATTTTGAGAGCTTCTCAGGTTTATCTGTGCTGATACCAAGGACTTCGACGCCCGCTTTTTTCAGTTCGTCCATGCTGTCACGCAGACCGCATGCCTGAACAGTACAACCGGGCGTCATTGCTTTCGGGTAGAAATAGACCAGAACGCGCTGCCCCTGGAAGTCGGTCAAATTTATTTGTTCGCCATCCTGGTCGGGCAAACTAAATTTCGGTGCTTGATCACCAGCTTTCAGTGGATTCATCACTACTCTCCATTTTGTCATCATGCGGTGGATACTGAACGACGCTAATACTGCCCTGTGCTTTTAATTCTGTACAGAGGTGGTTAAACGCCTGTTCAATAATTGAGGCATCCTGACTGGCAGGACTGTGCGCTGTGATTTGAATATAGAGCAACGGAGACTCATTTTCCTGAGCCGGTTGCGTACGTGAAACCAGCTCTGCGATATTCATTTGGTGGGTGTCAAACAGGTCGGTAAAGCGCTCAATAATATGAACGGAGTCGGTGACTTCCACCTGAACCCAGACGGTAGCGGGCATTGGCGGGCGTTTATGAAAAGTGGTGCGCTTCATGACAATCAGCAGATCCAGTTCGGCACCTTTCAGAGGCAGCGTCGACTCTATCAGGGCAATGGCGTTCCAGCTACCGGAAAGCAGCATAATAAAAGTAAACTCATCACCCAATATGGCAAGACGGCTGTCCTCAATATTGCACCCGCAATTACTGACGTGGCGGGTGATGGTATTCACTATTCCTGGGCGATCAACGCCAAGCGCGGTAATAACAAGATGATGTTGCTCTGACTGCGGCAAAATAAAGCGTCCTGTCTGTCGTAATGATTAGCAATTGTGATATCACTAAGGTAAACATAAAAAATATCCTCTGCCAAGGGGCTGCACGGCTTGTCTGCTTGCTTTTCAATAGCGCTCAACCTTACCATGAAGGACTTGTTTGTGGAGGGGATGGCTAATGTTCACGGGAAGTATTGTTGCATTGATTACGCCGATGGATGACAAAGGAAATGTCTGCCGCGCGAGTTTAAAAAAATTAATTGATTATCATGTTACCAGTGGAACATCCGCAATCGTCTCGGTAGGGACCACCGGAGAATCTGCAACGTTGAGCCACGATGAGCACGGTGACGTGGTTATGATGACGCTGGAGCTGGCCGATGGGCGCATTCCGGTCATTGCAGGAACGGGGGCTAACTCAACGTCAGAAGGTATTTGCCTGACCAGACGATTCGAAAAAAGTGGTGTGGTGGGTTGCCTGACAGTCACCCCTTACTACAATCGTCCAACCCAGGAAGGGATTTATCAGCACTTCAGGACGATTGCCGAAAGTACCGATCTGCCTCAAATACTTTATAATGTCCCATCCCGCACCGGCTGCGATATGCTGCCGGAAACCGTAGGGCGTCTGGCTAAAGTCAAAAATATTGTCGGAATTAAAGAAGCCACCGGGAACTTATCCCGGGTTAGCCAGATCCAAGAGCTGGTTGATGATGACTTTATTCTGGTCAGTGGCGATGACGCTACCGCGCTGGATTTCATGCAACTGGGTGGCAGGGGTGTCATCTCCGTGACGGCAAATATCGCTGCAAGCGAAATGGTGCAGTTATGCCAGCTGGCGCAACAGGGGAATTTTGCTGAAGCACGCGGCCTTAACCGTCGGCTGATGGCATTGCATCAAAAGCTGTTTGTTGAACCCAATCCTGTCCCGGTAAAATGGGCAGCGAAAAAATTAGGGTTAATCGCAACCGACACGCTGCGCCTGCCGATGACGCCTATGACTGATGCCGGTGGTCCGGTTGTTGAGCAGGCTCTGAAACACGCGGGCCTGCTGTAAATTTAGGGAGTGTTAATGGCTTATTCAGTACAAAAGTCCACCGTAGCTAAAGTGATTGGCTTGTCGCTGGTAATGATGCTGGCTGCCTGTTCAGGCGACCAGCGTTATAAGTGGCAGGTGAGCGGAGATGAATCCTATTTGCAGGCCGATGACGTCAGCGAATTGCGCTCACCGGCTGGGATGATTTTGCCTTTGCAAAACGGGGATTTTGATATACCGCCTGCCAGTACGAAAGGTCCGGTTGGCAAGCAGCTTGATATTCGCCCCCCCACTCAGGCTTTGGCTCTGATGAGCGGTACCCGCACGCAGTTTGCAGGTAACACTGGCGTGTTGTTGTTGGAAAATGATCACAGTGGCGCTTTGTGGCCGCAGGTGGTGGATGTGATTCAGGCGCGCAATTATACAATTGCCAGCCGTACCGATGCCAGCCAGACGTTGACCACTGACTGGGTTCAGTGGAATCGTGCAGATGAAGACCACCAGTACCGTGGCCGCTATCAAATCGGCGTACAGCAACAGGGCTATCAGCAGGCGCTGAATGTCAAACTACTGGAATTACAGCAAGAGGGTAAAGGGGTCACATCGCCAGTGCAGCTGCAACGCTACACTGCCCAGATGCTTAACGAGCTGAGTGACGGTCTGGATAAAATGGAAACCAGCCGGGAAAATGCCGCAGCTCACCGAAGTGCAACGCAAATTGATGTTCAAAGCGGAGCGGACGATACCGGATTGCCTAATTTGATCGTCCGTGCGCCTTTCAACACCGTTTGGGAACGCCTGCCCTCGGCGCTGGAACGCGTTAATATGAAAGTGAGCGATAAAAATCGCTCTCAGGGAAGCCTGAGCGTCACTTATAAAGTCCCGGACACGGAAACCTGGGACAAATTGGGAGCGAAAGATCCGCAGCTGCCTGATGGTGATTATAAAATTCAGGTGGGCGATTTGGATAATCGCAGCAGTCTGCAGTTCCTCGATCCAAAAGGACATACCCTTACTCAGTCGCAAAACGATGCGCTGGTGGCCGTATTCCAGGCTGCATTCAGCAAGTAACCTGTCAGGCCGGGCATCTTCCGGCCTTTTTATTACCAAATTAAAACCATACCTTGTGGATGTTTATCAGCAGATTTGGCTCTGCCTCTTTGTCTTTGGATTTAAATCTGGCAGTACAGGCTCAGGCTTCTTTTTAGATTTTTAGTCCGTTTCCGCGTGGTGCAAGTAAAACTGTCGATTGTGAAAGCGGATTTTTGCTGCTCATTGAAAACCATGTCCAGCGGGCGCTTTCATCAATACGTTGCCGGATTGTCTTTGGTTTTAACATAATCCGTGACTCTTTTGCCTGGCTGCTGGTGCACCTTTCCAGGTCGTCATCAAAGCCGTCTTCTGGGTGGGTAAGATTTTTACTTACCGTTGCGTAAACGATTGCTTCGATTTTTTAGCGGCAGAACGTACAATACCTACCGGCAATTTTTTCAGTTCACATGTGGAGTTAATTAAAATGCAAAAGCAAGCTGAGTTGTATCGCGGCAAAGCGAAAACCGTTTACAGCACCGAAAATCCGGATTTGTTAGTACTCGAATTTCGCAACGATACATCAGCACTTGACGGTGAGCGCATTGAACAATTCGATCGTAAAGGGATGATTAATAATAGATTTAATTATTTTATTATGAGCAAATTGCAGGAAGCCGGTATCCCAACTCAGATGGAAGCGCTGTTGTCTGATAATGAAGCGCTGGTAAAAAAACTGGAGATGGTCCCGGTTGAATGCGTAGTTCGTAATCGGGCCGCGGGATCGTTGGTCAAACGACTTGGGGTGGAAGAGGGGACGATCCTGAATCCCCCCCTCTTCGATTTGTTTCTCAAAGATGATGCGAAGCATGACCCCATGATTAATGAATCCTACTGTGAGACATTTGGCTGGGTGAGCAAAGACAATCTGGCGCGTATGCGTGAACTGACCTTCCAGGCAAACGATGTGTTGAGCAAATTGTTCCTTGACGCCGGCATGATTCTCGTGGACTTCAAGTTGGAGTTTGGCCTGTTTAAGGGGGACGTGGTGCTGGGTGATGAATTCTCTCCAGATGGCGCACGACTTTGGGATAGCGAAACGCTAAACAAAATGGATAAGGACCGCTATCGCCAGAACCTTGGCGGCCTGATTGAAGCCTATGAAGAAGTGGCTCACCGCCTTGGTGTTAAACTTGACTGAAACATGCTGTTGTTAGTCGCGTAGCCTGTGCCAATCATTTCTTCTCGCGAGGACGAGGCGGCCAGATTCACCCGGGTTATTCTGGCAACGCCCGAGGATAGCTGGTCGAAAATTTTTCAAAAAATGGGCAAAACCTATATGCCTCCAAAACTGGTCATGTATCGCGGCTCAACCCTTACCGGCTGTGGCAATGGCCAGGCGATGATGGGACCGTTTTATTGTCCCGCCGACAGCACGGTTTATATCGATCTTTCATTCTACGACGAAATGAAAAATAAGCTGGGTGCAGGGGGCGCTTTTGCTCAGGGTTATGCCATAGCACATGAAGTGGGTCATCATGTGCAACATTTGTTGGGAATTGAGCCAAAGGTTCGCCAGTTACAGCGTGGTCTCCGTCAGGCGCAGGTCAATCAACTGTCGGTGAAGCTGGAGTTACAGGCCGATTGTTTTGCCGGTGTGTGGGGCTACTACATGCAGCAGGGGAATGTGCTGAAAATGGGGGATTTACAGCAGGCGCTGAAGGCCGCTGAAGCCATTGGTGATGATCGCTTGCAGAAACGAAATCACGGCAAAGTAGTGCTGGACAGTTTCACCCACGGTACCTCGCAACAGCGGTACAGCTGGTTCAAACGCGGGTTTGACAGCGGCAATCCCAGCCAGTGCGATACCTTTGGCCCGCGCTGATGAGTGATTACGCCC
Organism: Erwinia tracheiphila; assembly: GCF_021365465.1. NCBI lineage: Bacteria > Pseudomonadati > Pseudomonadota > Gammaproteobacteria > Enterobacterales > Erwiniaceae > Erwinia > Erwinia tracheiphila. The sequence goes on along the minus strand of NZ_CP089932.1, from coordinate 3,253,960 downwards.
ACCTTATTTCTCACACTGAGATGCTTCGTCAGCGGGGAATGCGGCAGCTGCTGATAATCAGCGGTGATTTTGCGTGGTGCCTTGATCAGGCCATACGCTGGAAAACCCTGTTGCCCGGTGACTGGATGTGGCTCGGCGATACGCCACAAAGCCCGTTACATTGCTCATTGAAAGCCGTGCGTACGCTGCTTGGGCAAGAGTTCACGCATGCTGTATTTGATGCGAGAGAGGGATTTAACGCCGACGCCCTGGCGATACTGGCGGGCACATTGCGGGCGGGAAGCTGGTTGCTGATTTTGATTCCTGACTGGCGGCAGTGGCCTTTGCACGCCGATGCCGATTCTTTGCGCTGGAGTGAGACGAATACGGCGATTGCCACGCCGCACTTTGTTTCACGCTGGCAACAGATGATCAATCAGGATCAATACGTTGCGTTGCTACGCCAGCATCATCCTTTGCATCTTCCGCAACTGAAGTCTGCACAGAAATGGCAGCCAGATACGTTTTCACAGCAGCAGGCGCTGTTAGAAAAATTATTGTCCAGCCCGCCTGGCATCTTTGTGCTGATTGCACCGCGTGGACGAGGAAAGTCAGCGCTGGCTGGTTCTCTTGCTGCCAGATGGCCTCGACGTAGCCTGATCACCGCACCGACCAGGGTATCCACCAATGTGCTGATGAAATTCGCTGCTGGAAACGCAGAGTTTATCGCGCCAGACCGGCTGCTGGCGTTATCGCCGGCGCAGTGGCCACAGAATACAGACTGGCTGCTGATTGATGAGGCCGCTGCTATCCCTACGCCTTTACTGCATAAGTTGGTAGTTCTGGCTCCCCGCGTTTTACTGACGACGACGTCTCAGGGCTATGAAGGCACCGGGCAGGGCTTTTTGTTGAAGTTCTGCTCCAGTCTTCCGCAGGCGACCCTTCTTAAACTGGACTCCCCGCTGCGTTGGGCCGCTGACGATCCTGTGGAACAATTTCTTAACCGTGCGCTGCTATTTTGCGAAGAAGAGAGGGCGCAGGGGACGTCAGAAGTCCGTTATTGTTTTCCCCGTCAGTCTGACTGGATAAATCGGCCTCAGCTGCCAGAAAAAATGTATCAGCTACTGGTCAGTGCACATTACCGTACGTCGCCGCTGGACCTGCGTCGCATGATGGATGCGCCGGGGATGCATTTTTGCGCAGCATTACAGGGGGAGCATGTTCAGGGCGCGATGTGGCTGGTGGATGAGGGAGGGCTGGAGAGGACTCTTACTGAGGCTATCTGGGCAGGGCTGCGCCGACCTGCTGGAAATCTGGTGGCTCAGTCTCTTGCTGCTCATGGTGGTTTCCCCGAAGCAGCGCAGATGCGTTCGCAGCGGATCTGCCGGATAGCGATTGCGCCCTTATTGCGCCGTCGCGGTATTGGTCGCGAAATGGTGGTGCAAAGCCTCGGCAGAGCAACAGAGAGGGATTTTCTCTCCGTCAGCTTTGGCTATACGGCATCGCTGTGGCAATTCTGGCAGGCCTGCGGTTTTACCCTGGTACGTTTTGGTACCCGGCCGGAAGCCAGCAGCGGATGTTATACCGCGATGGCCATAATGCCGTTGACGGCGCAGGGGCATCTGCTTGGCAGACGTGCTTCACAGCGTCTGGCAAGGGACTGGCCGTGGTTGCAACGCTATTTGAGCAATGTCGATCTTTCGCTGGCGAACTGTGCTCAATCCGTCGATGAGAATGAGGAATGGCGTGAGCTGGCGGGATTCGCCTGGGCCCAGCGACCGTTTGAGGCAAGTATTGCCGCGCTCGGGCGGCTGGCGAGTAAACAGCCGGATTTACCGCTATTGCAGGCGGCTTTACTGCAGGGTACACCTTCCGCCGTACTGTGCCAGCTGTTCAGTTTATCAGGACGGAAAGCGTTACTCACCGCCTTGCGCAAGGAGACGCAGCGAGCCTTGCAGGCGATTGATTCCGGTCGCAGTGCCCACTGGCAGGCATTTATTGGTTCGTTGCGTTCACGGTAAAGGAGATGCGCCCTCGGAAGATGGCTATTTTAGCGCGGTCTCTTACCTGCTGTAGCAACGGGGGCGTGGCGTCATATTATTCAACGGCCAGGTTGCCAGCAAAGAATGCGAATACGGGTGACAGAGAAAGGTGACTCTTCAGTCTGCCAGACAGGTGCAGAAAATACGGTCTGACGAAAACGGGCAACAGGATTTCCAGTCTTTTTTAATGGTAGTATAATCTGTTGATTTTATGCGTTTTATAACGACCTCAACGCGCTAAAGTATGATAGCAGGAAGGGTCAGCGAGATAAGATGAAGGGGCTGTTGCAGCCCCTTCATAAATTTACTTTTTCTTGGGCCAGTCGTCGTCATCGTCCCACTTGTCGTTAAAGTCACGATGCGGTGGAAGATCCGGCTTATTGCCCATGTATTTTTTATGATCGATGCGTTTCAGATCTTTATAGACGTTCATCAGCACGCCGACCATCAAAACGATCGCCATTAACCACCAATGCTCTTTTAACCATTCCATATTGTCCCCTAGGCTATCAGCTGTTCCATAATCCTCTGGTACATACGGCTCAACAGTTGCAAATCGGCCGCATTGACGCATTCATTGATTTTATGAATGGTTGCGTTAACCGGCCCCAGTTCCACAACCTGTGCGCCCATGCGGGCAATAAAGCGCCCGTCAGACGTGCCACCAGTGGTCTGTAACTGTGGCTTGATTTCATTATAGTGCTCAACCGCGTTAACTACCGCATCCACCAGTTTGCCGCTGTGGGTAAGAAATGGCTGACCGGAGACCTGCCAGTCGAGGGTGTAACGTAACTGGTAATGGTCCAGCAGCATCTGTACACGCTCTTTGATCATTTCTTCGGTGAGTTCGGTGCTGAAGCGGAAATTAAACTGCACAACGCATTCGCCAGGGATAACGTTATTACTGCCGGTTCCCGCCTGGATACTGACGATCTGCATACTGGTGGGTGGGAAAAAGGCATTTCCACCATCCCATTCGGTTGTCGCTAACTCGTTCAGGGCAGGCAGGACACGATGAACCGGATTATCTGCCAGGTGCGGATAGGCAACGTGACCCTGAACGCCATGAACGGTCAGGTTCGCGGTCATTGAACCACGTCGACCATTTTTAACCACGTCACCGACGATTTCTGTACTGGAGGGTTCCCCCACCAGGCAGTAATCAAGCCGTTCATTTCGTGCCATCAGGGCTTCAACGACCTTTACCGTACCGTTGGTTGCGCTGGCCTCTTCATCCGAGGTGATCAGAAAAGCAAGGCGCCCTTGATGATCGGGATGGCTGGCCACGAAACGTTCAGCAGCCACGATCATGGCAGCCAGCGATCCTTTCATATCGGCAGCGCCACGACCGTACAGCAACCCATCGCGGATAGTGGGCTCAAACGGTGGGTTAATCCAGCGGCTAACGTTCCCTGCTGGCACGACATCGGTATGTCCGGCGAACGCCAGCGTTTCTCCGGTGCCCCGCCAGGCACAGAAATTAAGCGTATCACCTATATTCATTGGCTCAACGGTGAAACCCAGCGCTTGCAGGCGGTCAATCATAATGGCCTGGCAACCGGCATCATCCGGGCTGAGGGAAGGGCAACGAATAAGCTGCTGCGTCAGTTCAATGACCGGACAAAACATGATTAGGATTTCTCCGCAATAAAAGACTGGTAGGTTGATTCTTTAAAGCCGATCAGCATAGAACCGTCACTACCGCGGAGTAAAGGACGTTTGATGAGCGCAGGGTACTCCAGCATTAATTCCGCAGCGGTTGCTGCATTATTAACCTTATTCCGTACGTCCTCATCCAGTTTACGCCAGGTGGTGCCACGGGTATTCAGCAAAGCTTCCCAGCCGAGTTGGTTAATAAAACTTTTGAGGAGGTCAGCCTCCAGACCGTCGGCGCGGTAGTCATGGAACCGATAATCTGTCTGATGATTTTGCAGATATTTCTGTGCTTTTTTTATGGTGTCGCAAACTTTTGGCGAAAGACCGTACAAGATAAAGGGCGTGTTTTCGCAGGAGGTCATGATGATGTTCCGTGTTCATTTTGCCAGAGCGGTAGCATACAGGGGGATAAGCGTCATGAAAACCAGACAGAAATTACCCGGTACCTGCCGTGTTGCAAATGGTATTAATCAAGAAATAAGTGAGTCTGAGAAATTAAGAAATTTCTCATTCGCAATGATGCAGTTGATTTTTGTCCTGTACTTAATCGGTTGGATCACAGATAAAAACGGTCTCTGGATATCTTTTGGTGCTGGTGAGCGCATTTATAACATTAGTGGTGCAGGAAGAAGCGGTAATGTGGTTATTTTCTATTATTGTTTGTGTATTGCCAGAGCCGGGACGTACTTTTTATCAGAAAAGCACGTTGTATTTAACCGCAGGTATGAAATATAAGTAAGAGCCTGCCCCAAAAGGCGTTATCGTATAATGCATCCCGGTCATATCTGAGGGCAAAGTATGGCAGGCGGTAAAGGGCAGATTAGCGATGAACTCAGGGGCAAAATCGCTCCGCTTATCCCGGAACACAAAACCCGCCACCCTCCGGGTACACGCCGAAAACGTGTTGATAATCGGGCCGCAATGAACGCCATTTTCTTCGTCCCCAGCACAGCCTGTCAGTGGAATGCACTCAATGCCACCGGGATAGGTTCATCAGCTTCTGCGCCCCGGCGCTTCCGGGAACGGAGAGACGCAGGTGTCTTCGGGCGTTTCTGGCAGAACGGATTACTGGCCTGTGAGCACCCGGGCGGCACGGACTGCTCATGGCTGTCGGTGGATGGAGGTATGACAACATCACCGCTGTCCGGAACAAAAAAACAGGACGCAACCCCACGGACAGAGGGAAACAGGGCGTAAAGCGCACTGATGACAGATGCCGGAGGGCTTCCTCTGTCACGGGTCGTCGCAGCAGCAGACAGGCACGACATCAAACTGGTGGCGGACACACCCGGTGCTCTTCAGACGGGACGCCCGGGGCAAAAAAACCGTACCCTGCCCGGACAAAGGCGCCGAAACGCCCGGGCTGAAAACAGACCGGTTGGGCCGTCGTGACAAGCCTCATATCCCACCCCGTAAAGAGGAATGAGATGCCAGTAAAACCACGAACTTCATGGCCCGTCGCCGGGAGGAGGCACAGCCGGATGAACCGGTTTCGCCGGACCCTGACCCAACGGGAAAAGACGTCTGAGAATGACGGGGCCCTGTTGCATTTTTCCTGTGGTCTGATTGTCTGGAATAAAGTTCTGTTGAGACAGGCGCTAAGTCTGTTTCAGGAAGCAGGATGAGTAATAAAATATACCTGAGATTTCTGCACAGAGTTATATCGTCGTGGTGCTCCTGTCAGAAATTGAGTGCTGACGGACGCTCCCATTCATGATATACCAGTCTGAGTGAGTTCTGCTTTCTGACGTTATGATGCCGCCAGCCCCTACATGACCTGATAGCTGAGTATAAAAAAGCTTTCGTGCTGGTGGCTGATATTATAAAACTCACAATTTAATATAGTTAACATTCCTGGTCGTGACGCATATTTATTGATAATGATGAAGAGTAAGATACCAACCGATGATCTTATCGTGCATTTCCTCTGACTTCGAAAAGCAAATTGTTCTGCGGGTCAGTCGTTTGATATGTGTGCGAAGATTAAGATTATGTCGTTCTGTCCGTTGGGTATATTTCTTGCTCACCACGTGGCCTGTTGCACTTAACCGAACTTTATAAACCGGCCAGGCATCTGTCATATAAAAGGCAATGTTAAATTTGCTTAACAGGGCCAGCAATCGTCGCAGGGTCGGGGCATTTCTCGGGCCGAAGACGTGGGCCAGAGCACGTTTGCGGATACGGTCATAAGCATAGAACAACCACCGGGGATTGCTTTTACACCGCACGTAAGACCATTGTTCACCGGCTTCACAGCAGATAACAACCTCCGTTTCGGGGTCGATATTCTCAGCTACCTGCTTTGGGGAAATTTTTTTACGTGCCGCAGAACCGTATTGAGGCTGATACCGAGAACCCGTGCGGTATCGCGACATCCGTAACCATTCATGGCCATATTAACAATGGTCTGGTGTGTGTCTGGTTTGGCACCGGAGTAGCTAAAATTGAGCAGAAAGGTCTTTGAACAATGCTTGCAGATGTAACGTTGGGCACCGGATGCTGAATGTCCGTTACATCGTACAGCATGAGTTTCATTGCACTGAGGGCAGACGACATCAACTTTAGCCATATGTTACATCCAAAGCGCAAAGCATACGTGATCAGCAAGTCTGCGTCACGACCCACATTCGAGTCTTTTACAAATCCATAAGTGCCGAGTTTAAAAGTGTCGGCATCATTCATATGGGGTTTTATAGCATCATGAAAATAACTCAAAGTTTCAGGGTGTTTCTTCGTTGAAGTGGCGTCAGAATCAACGGCGTGTTTGAATTTTTTATCGAGCTGTTTTTGAGTTACACCCTTTAGTTCAGATATCAAATGCCCATTTTTGTTTGCTGTGGCTCCCCTGGTGGTGGTTTTTCCAGGTTCTTCCAGTTCCGAAAATGGCATTCTCCCCATCATCGCGCCAGCAGCAGCAGACACTGCTGTAATGATTATCGCCTTGTTGTCCATTACCTGATTGTAACCCGCTGGCGCATCGCCGCCGGGCTGCTGTGCTGTTTGCCAGAATTCCTCTACATTGCCGTTATAGATGCCGCCAGTAGTCAGTAACCGACCGACATTTTTGCAGTTAAGCGTTCCTCTTACACTTTCATGGGGCACTGGCTGACTACCATTCCCTCTGAGCTGCCTTGAAGAAGTTGGGGCAGGCTTACCCTCCTATCGTCGGTAATCACGCTTATTCTCGGCGAGATTAGCCGATGCGCAGAAACATGAACTGATACGCACTCTGCGCCTGGCTCATGGAAAATCGCTGCGTGAAACTGCACGCCTGGCAGGTGTATCCAAAATGACGGTAATTCGCGTCTGCAACTAAAGAAGAAGGATAAAAAAGGGGCCGAACCACCCCGGAACGGCCCCCTGAAGGAATGGCAATTCCGCTCATCGCCAATGTTAGCGTTTTTCAGGCTGTGATAACATATCCTGGTCATTTTTCAGAGCCAGGGCTGCTGAAGAAGAAAAGCAGCACACCCACACCTCACGATGCCACATTCCGGCAGTTTCTGACTCAGCCGGATATTGCCCGGAATTTTATGGAACTCCACCTGCCCGCAGAACTGTGCGCCATCTGCGATCTCAGCACGCTGAAGCTGGAATCCGGCTCGTTCGTTGAGGATGATCTCCGCCAGTATTTCAGCGACGTCCTCTACAGCCTGAAGACCACAGTCGGCGACGGATATATTCATGTCCTGGTCGAGCACCAGTTAACGCCGGACAAACATATGGCTTTCCGCCTGATACGCTATGCGGTGGCCGCCATGCAGCGCCACCTTGAGGAGGCCATAAAAAACTGCCACTGGTAATACCGGTGCTGTTCTACACAGGTAAACGCAGCCCGTATAGAACAGCACCCGCTGGCTGGATGAGTTTGACGATCCGGTGCTGGCCGGTAAACTCTACAGCAGCGCTTTCCCGCTGGTAGACGTTACGGTCATTCCGGATGATGAAATTGCTGGCCACCGTAGCATGGCCGCCCTGACCTTACTGCAGAAACATATTCATCAGCGGGACCTGGCAGAACTGGTTGATCGGCTGGCACCCATTTTGCTGACGGGATATCTGTCTTCATCGCAGGTGATTTCTCTGGTACACTATATAGTACAGGCAGGCGAAACAGCCGACGCCTTTGTACGCGAACTGGCACAGCGTGTGCCGCAATACTGTCATGAAAATGACCGGTCTGACTGAAGACGACCTGGCTCAGATCCGCCACTAATCCTTTCCTGACACTCCCTGTCTGGCCATCAGCGAATACTGGTGGGGCAGGGAGGCTTCACTCTGTGGCTCGGCCTGCCAGACTTCATCGCGCCTTCCACATTCCCAGTTAGCTGAACCATCAATGGGTTCACCTGATGGTCATTATCATCAAAAGCGACATGAACGTAGCACACCTGTGGCGTGAGCGGTGCAGCTTCGGGAGTTTGTATGATCGGCGCGGCGTTTTATGCCCGGTCTCATGTATATACCCCGCCTCGCTAAACTCCTCTTCACCGGCGATGACGGCTGGAACCGCCACCTCGAAAAACACGGCGACAGCATCAGCCAGTGGACCCGCCTCTTTGTTGAGTGCCTGCTCGCCTGCGGGACCTGCGTCATAGACTTACGCCGCTACTGCAGCGCCCGCCGGACTGCACACATTCCCGCTTCTTCTGCCTGAGCTGTCAGTCAGAGGCCTGCGGCACGAAGTCCGCGGAGCAGTGGATCGCGGAGCAACAGCACGTCCTGCCCGACTGCGCATGGCAGCCGGTCACCTTTACCATGCCCCACCTGCTGTGGCCCTTTTTCAGCAACAACCGGCCCCTGCTCAACGACCTGTTCCGCTGTACCACCCGTGCCATGCTGAAGTGGGTGCACTGGCAGGGTATCGAGGTCGGAATCTTCTGCGCCCTGCATACTGACGGCCGGCAGCTTAATCAGCACCTCCATATCCACGTTTCCGTCACCCGCGGTGGACTTGACGTTAAGCACGACGTCTGTTCAAAAAGAAGGTCGTTGAGGAAATCTGGCGGGGTGCAGTTATTCGCCTGTTGCGCGGCAGCTATGAGAAGATAAATGCGAGCTCATTGTCACTCAATGTGAGCCCGTGAGGATTTTCAATGTCAGTCAATCTGAGTCCAAAATCGCGCTGATTGGGGTTCCGCGCACATTTTCCCGAAAAGTGCCACCTAACGTCTAAAAGATGATTATTGTCAATATATTAACTTTTAAAAAGAGGATCTGCCGTGTGAGCTTATCGTCTTCCAGAATGTTATAAACCGTGGAGCGGGCGATGATTAGCTCCCTGGCTATCGCGATATCGGGTATCAAACAGTAATGCCGAGGCGCTGAACAGCAAGATCAGGCTGCTGAGGATAAAAAGCGAGAGGTTGCCGAAACCGGGAGCGTTTTAAGCTGGGCGTCATGTTCCACTATGGAAAGCTGAATATGGCGTTCTGAATGGTCTTCCACCATGATCGGGGAAGACCCATAAATAACCGGTAACTGTCAGATCAGGTCTGAGCTGGTTCACTCAAAAAAACTGCTATAGTTTTCTACAAATTCATTGCGGGAAGTGCTCATCGCTTCAATATCCGGAACTATGCCGTGTTTCATTGGAGGTAAATCCATACCCCTTGCCTGCGCTATCGCGCGGACACAAAACTCTGCTTTAGCAGCACTTCCGCGCTCATCCAGCATCGCGTTGGCAAGCCACCAGTGTGTTTCTCCCAATATATTCAGAACATCTGAGTCTGACCGTTCCGCTTTTATAGCCTCTTTATAAAGTTCTTCAACATGATCTAATATAGCTGGATGATAAATGGGGTTAGTATGAGAGATAAAGTTCAAGTTCTTAGTTTCAGAACTTCCCTCATAAAAAGTATTATTTTTGCCTATTGAAACTCTGGATAGTTCTATTTCTCTGTTATTTAATGCTTCTCTTAGTGTAAAATCGCTGAAAGATATATCTCCATAATCACTGACTTCCCCATCATTACGATCTTTATATCTTTCCAGTAGATATTCGTATCTTCCTTTTAACGGTGTTTTGTTAACATCGCCTTCATACCGCTGCTTTCCAAAAAGGTCATAATCATGGGCCTCTGTTATGCTCTGTCGCCACTGTCTGGCTCGGTTCCATAGTTGAGAAAAAGAGTTGATGCTTCCTTCTGCTATTTCTGCTCCAGCATTTCTGGTTCCATGCCAGAATGCCCGGCCGTACTCTTGTTGCTGGGGAAAAGTTTCATTATTGTATTTTGGATCGGGCCATCGCGCTACCCCGATAAGAGATTGCTGATAATAATTCAGTAGACTCTGCTGTGATGGAGACGGTCCGGGTAACTCCCCATAGCGGGGAACTCTGGGACTGGTCTGGCCTGTATGAGAAGTTTCATATTCTTCTGCTACAGATTGTTGATATCTTTGGGAAGAATCAACCGATGATGTTTGTTTTGAAGAAACGCATCCCATAATTCATATATAAACACATCCCGTTCGCAAGGCTGCCATAGTGTTGACGGTAGATTACAGCTATTGCTGTAATACTCTGACTCACGCTTTATTCTCTTGGCGACTTGAAGATTAGCCAATCATTCTGGTTGGTTTTAGTCACAGTTTTACTCGTCGTTGTTATCACTATGGTTCCACGCAATCTTTCAGCATTCACCTTATATAAAAATAGTTAATGTTTATCAGCGCGTATCATTTACACATGCCTGATGTTGGGGTTTCTGTCGTAAGTCAGGTTATGCGTCATAAGGGCCAATTCTTTACGCAGTAAGGCATCGCTGGCCACCCTGAAACACTCCCCTGTTGCTCTATATACTACATTATTGGGTATTAGGCGACAATTACTGCTCTGTCGCATTAACAACGACAGATTGGCTGAAAACTGGTCTGGTGATTTTTTATGCAGCCAGAAGATAAAACTGTTCTGCCGGGGATAAACTGCCCCCATGCGGATGCTGTAACTGTAACGACTCGTATTTATCGCCGCTGGCTCGCAATAAAAATTTCTGGATCATACTAAGTGAAAATGAAATTTGCCCTTGCACCCATGTTGGCCGTCCAGTTCGGGTCTACCCGTATAGAACAGCACCGGAATCACCCGTGGCAGTTTTTATGCCCTGCCTCCAGGTGGCGCTGCATGGCGGCCACCGCATAGCGTATCAGGCGGAAAGCCATATGTTTGTCCGGCGTTGACTGGTGCTCGACCAGGACATGAATATATCCGTCGCTGGCTGTAGTTTTCAGGCTGTAGAGGACGTCGCTGAAATACTGGCTGAGATCATCTTCAACGAACGAGCCGGATTCCAGCTTCAGTGTGCTGAGGTCGCAGATGGTCCGCAACTCTGAGGCAGATGCAGTTCCATAAAATCACGGGCAATGTCCGGTTGCGTCAGGAACTGCCTGAACGTGGCATCGTTGTCGGCGGGGCGATAACGAGACCACAAAATATCACGCGAGCTTTCGGAACAAAGCAACCTGACGGCTGTAAATTGAAATCCCTCCATCAGCCGCCCCCTGAGTTGCCATAACCTGATTTGAATATGTATGATCTGACAACCATTGTTCTCAGAGTCTTTCCCCATGATGACCCGTAAAAGGAATTTGACGCTCAATGGAACAATTTCACATGTTAAGGACTTTTTGTCCGATAAATCAAAATATTATCGACAGTGAGAAAACCGACCATAACGGTGTATTTTTAATCGATAAATGGCATTTATCGGACACTATTGCTCATTCATCGATTTTCCGGACGACCTTTCTCGCCTAACGTGAGTTTTCGTTCGACTGAGCATCAGAACCCTGATACCGCCACCCAGGCCACGCTCAATGCCGACAAAGTCGCTGAGGAAAGCCGTCACAGTCAGGCAAAGCAAATATCTTAATAATCTGGTTGAGCAGGATCACTGCAACATCAAACGGCGAACCCTCCCATGCTGGGATTCAAATCATTCCGGCGGGCCCAGACGATACTGGCAGGCATCAATTGATTCACATCATACGCAAATGACAATATCAGCATCCACAAAGTAAGGGATTATCACCTGCGGAATAATTTTATCTGTTGGTTTCCTGAAAAACCGACTATCTACAGGGACGCCAGCCCGGAATGTGATTTATTAAAAAAAAGCCCATTCCGACATAAAATACCGGAATTTTATAGTAATCATCGGGTGTATTTTTTATATATAATCCACTAGCCAGCACTGGAGGCTTGATTTTGCACACAAAATAATAAATAAAAACTTTAAACCATCATTTTCATTCAACCAGGAACCTTACACTATGCCAGCCAGTATTTATAACAATTCACCTGCGACATTGATTTCTCACCACACACCCGAATGCACTGAACTAAAAAACGTGAATTCCGCAGACCTTATGGAGCGTAGGACATCACAGATAGCTTTCGTTCACAATAGTAACAATGAGTTATTAAAAAACAATGAAGCCATGACCCATGATGCCGATGGGTGTCTGTATGAAATGTTGCAGCCACCCGGAACATCAAACGACACTCATCGTGGTCTTGAACGAAAAGAGACGGTATTAATCTTCGATAGCGACCCTATAGAGGAAATCAAAAACCTGATTCGTTTACCCACGTCCCCCTGTCAACAACGTGCGGAAAGCTCATCCGCACTATGCCGACAGGCAGCACAGTCCCGGAGCAATGATTCACCACATATCATTATTGAGATACCAGAATCAGAATTAAATAGGGTTGCTCATCGCGAAGCGCCAGAGTCCTGGCAGACATTTTTTCAACGTCATGTCAAAAATACAGGAACAATACTTACGCGTAATGCCGTCTCTGTCGGTATACCCACAGCTGCACGTGAATATGTCAGGAGATCTGCACTTCCTGCCTTGTTCAAAACGCTTCCTCAGGCTGCGCAAGTAAGTTTAGCGGGTGTGAGCGTTGCAATGCCTGTTGTTTTACAGCTGGCGGCAATAGTACGAGATATTAAAGAAGGAACACAAACGCCAGAGAGCCTGCGCTCACGACTCGCCAATATCGCCCTGGTTGTCGGAACAGGAACGGCATTAGCGACGACCGGTGGGCTTTCCTCCGCGGCAAATGCGTTGATCGCAGCGGTATTTGTCTATGTACCCGTACGAGACCTCTCTCAGTATTTTTTACAGTTACAGGACAACAATGAAGGCTCCCTGAATATAAAGGCAACCGCGTTTTCCGCCACTGCCTATGCGGGAAATCAGATTGCGGTTGATCAAGGAATGAACATGCTCTCTGATGCTCTTGAGCCTGTGATGGGAAAATTAGCAGCGAATATTGTCGGCCGGGCACTGGTTAATATTGGTGGTGAAACGTTGGATGAATTAACGAGTCGTGGTGCTAATGCCTATGTATCCAATAATGCTGAACTTAAAATTGATATTGATTTTCGACCGAGAGACGAAATAACACGGAAAACCGCCTTAGATCAGGTATGCAATACATTAGCAAGTCGCGCATCCTTATTTAGCGCTGCATTTTCAGGAGCCTATGCCGTGCCCGTTCAGGGCATACTTAACAGTATGGTCGTCGGGGGGATTTTAGGGGCGGGTTACATACCTTTCGTATATAGCCATGCGCAAAAAAGGTGATACCTCTAATTAGTTCAATCGGCACTGTTGCAAGTTTCACGATGAGGAAGCTTTTTGTATTACTGAAAGGTCTTAATTTCCAAATACTCTGTTTACCAGACGCATCTCGCCCGGGAGATGCCCACAATAAAATGACCCGGCCTGACCTTTCCGTAGCGCACGCATCACTTCAATCTCCGTAAAGGTGGTAGACTCATAACCCCATGTTTAATCTGTCGTAATGGAACATTACCGCTATTTTGAAGCGCTCTTTGTTGCGGTATCCTCCCGACTTGATCCTCAGCAGCCTTATTTTACCGTTCAGTGATTCTGCGCTGCCGTTTGATACCCGATGTTTCATGGCGTTCAGGATCCCATAAAGCTGTTTACGTAACGTCCGGGCGGCGCTGGTCAGCAGCGGTATGCCAACATCTTTTGCCAGCGCCATCCGCTTCTGCTACGTTCGTCGTATCTGCGGTTCCAGAGTTCCCGGGCCAGTTCCTTCATTGCCCAGCAATGGCTGGTATCAGGCAGTAACGTCTGCGCCGATTCCAGCCTTTCCGCGATACTTCCATGCCGCTTATGGCGACCATACAGCCACAGGTAGCGCGAGCGATGCGCACTTTTTCGCGCCTGTAACGGGATGATTTTCATCCCTGACTGTCGTGTCTTATCAACGACGGCACAAAGCATTTTCGCTACATGGAAGTGATCGAACGTGATTTTCTCCACCGTATTGAGCAGCTGGATCCGCGCCGCGCTGATACAGGCCGGATTCATGTCCATCAACGGATTCGACCTGACGGTCGCCCGGGCTCCGGAGATAGCCTGCAAGGCTTTCAACACCCCGGTCATCCCTGAGCGCCAGAGACTGCCCCTGTGTATCAGAGATAACGGTGACGTACTGATGCCCCTTTTTGAAGGCGACCTCGTCAACACAGAGATGGCGGGCTGATTGCGGTGTTTTTCGGCGGCCCAGTCCACGCTTAACCGCCTGTTGCATAATGTTATCGACGGCGTTCCAGCCCAGCTTCAGCTGTTTCCTGACCGCATCTACTGAGCTTCAACCATGAGATGACGAACGATTCGAACAGCAGCGTATATCGGCTACCGGGGCCTGCTCACCGGACTGGCAGGGTTTGACAGCCATGCTCCGGACACATAATGCTGGGAGCACTGGCTTCAACCAGTGTCGTAAACTGGCAGGTATCAAGGTGTCGCCATTTACGGTGTCGATGGCCGTGGACAGTGCAAAATTTACCGCCTGCCGGACAGGCTAATTGAGAATTTTCAGCAATCCCAACAGTAACGGTTACGGAGCCTGCATTCTTATCAAGAGAAAGGGATTGAACCTGCCATGGAGCGGTCAGGTTAAGGAGAGGGATTTCTCGTCCATGGCGGTAACCTCTGACGATAAAACCTACTGTTATCATGCAGTCAGCCAGCCGCCAACAACAAGGGAAGCCCCTTTTTATTACAGTAGATTATTGAGGGTTTCCCGTTGAAGAAGCGTCAGTTTTTCATGGTGACTGTAGTTATGGTCGTTATCAGTGGGGCAGAGTGGACCTGAACCCGTTAACTTTTCCTGTCACGCCGCCCGCTGTGGATGCCGCTTCCTGGGTGTTAATGGGCGCGACCACCGGGCAGGTTTTGATTCAGGGCAACGCTGACGAGCGGCGTAATCCGGCCAGCCTCACCAAACTGATGACGGGGTATATTGTGGACCGCGCCATTGACAGCAAACGCATCACCCGCCATGACGTTGCCAGCGATCGCAGGAAAGATACAACGCTTTTTGCGGTGCGCCCGCACATTTTATCGGCATGGCAGGCTGACAAAAAAGCACATTACCCTGTTTTAATTCTTTCACCAGGTGCCAGGTATAATCTGTAAGATCGTAACCAATCTTTATCGGCACAGCGATGCTGATAGTCGGGTTAACCGGTGTTATACAGTAGGCAGAAGTTGGTATGAACGTCCTGATCGCGCTGCTTTGCAGCCTGCTGTTTGGCACCGGATTAATAGTTAGCGGCATGTATCAGTCAGGGGCTTCGCACGCTGATCGGCGAATTAAGATATGACGGGCTGATAGAAACGCCCATTCTCGGCTACGTCTGGCTGAATCTGGATAATGGCCGGGCAGCTGGAAAGGTTGTCCGATTTAATTCGGTTGGCACTACGTAAACAAATGATTTGCATAACTTACTGCACACCCTGTCGCGTCGGGGTAAGATAGCAACAGTCCGCTTCAATATTGCATCGGCTGCGGTTAACCGCTGTGCCGATCGCGATGATAACAACGCCTGTTTTAACAGGCCTGAATGAAAGGTGTTTCCATGGAAAATGCAAAGCAATCATTTCAGGACGTACTGGAGTTCGTCCGCATGTTTCGCCGTAAGAACAAGTTGCAACGCGAGATCCACGACAATGAAAAGAAAATTCGTGATAACCAGAAACGTGTTCTGTTGCTGGATAACCTGAGTGAATACATCAAGCCAGGCATGAGTGTTGAGGCCATCCAGGAAATTATCGCCAGCATGCGTAGCGACTATGAAGACCGCGTTGATGATTACATCATCAAAAACGCTGATCTTTCAAAAGAACGCCGTGACCTGTCGAAAAAACTGAAAGCGATAGGCGAGCCAAAAGCGCATTAATATCTGGCGTAAAGAAGAGCGGGGCGATCGTCGATCGCCCTTTTTTATGGACAGTTAAAAATCACTGTTTGCTGACAGGATTATCAGCCTGTTTGTCACTTCACCTCGTCGTGGACGCATGTCAAATTACCGGCTGGCAGAGGCGGTTTTCTGTCAAGGTATTTATTGTCGAAAAGATGCAATTGGCGCCGTTTTTTTGGGTGTTTTACGCCGTACGCGACACCTGCCGTAGCCCACAATCCTTTTTGGCTCTGTCTGATCGGACGAATTATTTCCACTAACAGCCTGTTCTTAACGGCAGGGGGGATCCTTTCCGCGGGCGACCTTCTCGTGTAATGATTTGTGCTTATTCATTATTAAACGGTGCGGTGCGGCAGGAAAATCACGAAAAAGGTTTTGCATATTCCACGGTCTTTAACCATCATTTGCCAGAGCCTTCTTAACGCTTCCTCTTTTCTGGCAGGAATTATCTTGCAAAACTTCAGCGCGATTCTGCTTCAGACCATCAGGTTTTCATCCTGGTATCAAAAACGACGCTCATCGCGGGTGTTGTTCTGGCGTGAAATTACTCCCCTGGCGGTGCCCATTTTTTTCGAAAACCTCTGCGTGCTGCTCATGGGGGTGCTGAGTACCTTTCTGGTTAGCTGGCTGGGCAAAGAGGCAATGGCGGGCGTAGGGCTGGCAGACAGCTTCAATATGGTGGTGATCTCCTTCTTTGCTGCGATTGATTTGGGTACCACCGTGGTGGTGGCTTTCAGCCTTGGCAAGCTCAACCGTGAACGTGCGGAAGCGGCAACCAGACAGTCTCTGGTGTTGATGACGGTGTTTGCCATTTTGCTGGCGACGGGCATTGAGTTTTTTGGCGAGCAGATTATCGATCTGATTGCGGAAAATGCAGAGCCGCAAGTCAAAGAGCTGGCGCTGGTTTACCTTGGTATTACCGCCTGGAGCTATCCGGCAGCAGCCATTGCGCTGATAGGCTGTGGTGCACTGCGCGGCGCGGGCAATACCAAAATTCCCATGCTGATTAACGGCGGCATGAATATTCTCAATATCGTGTTCAGCACCGTGCTGATCTATGGTTGCTTCGGCTGGAAAGGAATGGGCTTTGCCGGGGCAGGACTAGGACTGACGCTTTCCCGTTATGTTGGCGCGGTGGCGGTTATTTATGTGTTGGTGATCGGTTTTAATCCGCAGTTGAAAATCACCTTGCGTAGTTATTTCTCCCGACTGGATACCGGCATTCTCAAGGAAGTTTTAGGTATTGGCGTACCTGCCAGCATCGAATCTGTCTTGTTTAATGGTGGAAAATTACTCACTCAGGTATTTGTTGCCGGAATGGGCACCGATGTGATTGCAGGTAATTTCATCGCTTTTTCCATTGCGTCCATGATAAACCTGCCGGGAAATGCGTTGGGTTCCACGGCAACCATTATTGTCGGCACGCGCCTGGGGAAAGGTCAGCTTGGGCAGCCGGAACGGCAGCTGAAGACGATTTTCTGGTTATCCAACCTCTGCTTGTGCTTTCTGGCGGCGCTATCAGCCCCCCTGGCTGGTGTGCTGGCCTCTTTTTACACTCAGGAAGACGATGTTATTCACGTGGTGAAAATATTGATCTGGCTTAACGCTGCGTTTATGCCGATCTGGGCCGCATCCTGGGTGCTGCCTGCCGGACTAAAAGGCGCACGCGATGCGTGTTTTACCATGTGGGTATCAATGTTGGGCATGTGGGGATGTCGTATCATAGCCGGATATACACTTGGTGTGATGCTGGGCTTTGGTGTGGTGGGCGTCTGGCTGGGGATGGTGCTTGACTGGATCGTACGCGCCATCTTCTTTTACCGCCGGATGACCAGTGGACGCTGGCTATGGAAATATACCAAAGTGGCATCGTCAACCACCGATTAGGGGCAGCCCTGCTTCACTGGCTAAGAAAGGTAGCCATAATGCGTGGGCCATCATGGCAACAGGCGACAAGGAGTGTGCGATGTTTTCAACGATACCTTCCGGCGCGGAGAGCTTCTTGTTCACCTCATGCTGGAAAAGTCTGGTCGCCGAAGGGCGCTTTCTTTCCGTGACGACGCCCGCCCGTGACGGTGAGTGGTTTGACGGTGCGTTTCAACAGGCGGCCCGCGAAGCGTTTGCTACCGCAAGGGCGTCGGGTATCACGCATCCGCTGCTGGTGGGAGCGATACCCTTTGATACCACGCAGCCTTCGGCACTGTTTATTCCGCGCCACACCCACTTTCTTGAGCGGCGTCTATTAGTGACAGCCAGTGGGCATCTAACCCTGGAAACGACGGGGCAAAAGGCTGTCCCGGAAAAAGCGATTTTTACCTCAATGGTGGTTAATGCGCTGAAAGCTATTGAGACTGGCAGCCTGAATAAAGTGGTGTTGTCCCGGCTAATAGATATCACTACCGCACGGACACTCCAGCCCGCAGCGCTGGTTAACCGCCTGATTGCCCTTAATCCCGGGTGCCACCATTTTTATCTGCCATTATCAGACGGCACGACCCTGATAGGTGCCAGCCCGGAGCTGTTACTGCGTAAGTCCGGCCGCCATTTTGCATCACAGCCGCTGGCGGGTTCGGCACGACGTAACCTGAACAGCCCACAGCGGGATGTGGAAATCGGTCAGAAGCTGATGCAGTCACCAAAAGATCGCCATGAACATCAGTTGGTCATCCAGGCAATGTGGCAGCGTCTCCAACCGCGTAGCATCACGATCCATCTGCCCTCGCAGCCAGTACCCGTGACGACGGCCCAGCTGTGGCACCTGGCGACGAAAATTGAAGGCGAAGTGGCTTCTGAACAGGAAAACTCGCTTTCACTGGCCTGTCTGTTGCACCCAACACCTGCGCTCAGTGGTCATCCGCAGGTGGCTGCCCGCCGACTGATTGCGCAGCTTGAGCCGTTTGATCGCCAGCTTTTTGGCGGGCTGGTGGGCTGGTGCGATGAAGAGGGAAATGGTGAATGGGCGGTGTGTATTCGATGTGCGACCCTGGCAGGTCAGCGTATCCGTCTTTTTGCCGGAGCCGGTATTGTTTCTGCTTCATCACCACAAGCGGAATGGAACGAAACCGAGGTGAAATTCAGTACCATGCTGAAAGTCTTTGGTCTGCAATAGAAAATGGTTCTTTGCCCTGTACGAAGCTAGCAGAACCGGACTTGAACAATTGCAGAGGGCCACAACCAAAGCGATCCTGTTCTGTCATGTGAGCTTACTTATGAAAGTTGAACGCACTCTGTATATCTTCCTCTAGTTTGGCTTGGCATTTCAATGCATCTATTTAAAAGGAGATTAGTCCGCCATGACGATGAAAAAACGCTTTCCCGAGGGTTTTTTATGGGGCGGTGCCACTGCAGCGAATCAGGTAGAAGGGGCCTATGATGAGGAGGGCAAAGGATTGTCGATTGTTGACACCATTCCCGGTGGAAAAGCTCGCCTGAGTATTGTTTCTTCCCCTAACTTTGACTTCTCACTGGATCCTGAACGCTACACCTATCCCAACCATAAAGGCATCGATCACTATCATCGCTATCGCGAAGATATTGCGTTGTTCGCGGAGATGGGCTTTAAATGCTACCGTTTTTCTGTCGCCTGGACGCGCATTTATCCCAACGGGGTTGAGCTGCAACCTAACGAAGCAGGCCTGCTGCATTACGACAGGGTGATTGAAACCTGCCTCTCCCACGGCATTGAACCGGTCATCACGCTTTCCCATTATGAAATGCCACTCCACCTGGCGAAATCCCTTGGCGGATGGAAGAATCGTGAGGCGATCGATCACTTTATACGGTTTGCCAGTATGGTACTGCATCGTTATGGACAAAAAGTAAAATACTGGATGACCTTCAACGAGATTAACAGCGCCGCACATTTCCCCATGATGAGTCAGAGTCTGACGGTGAAAACCGGCGCGCTGGACCCTCAGGCGAAATACCAGGCGTGGCATAATCAATTTGTTGCGAGCAGCCTGGCAGTAAAGGCCGCCCACGAGATCAGCCCGGACATCCGAATGGGCTGTATGATCCTCTACGCGACAACCTACGCTTTTGACTGCAATCCGGTCAATCAACTGGCGGCGCTGAGGGATAATCAGGCCTTTAACTATTACTGTACAGACGTTCAGGCAGGGGGCAAGTACCCGTGGTACGCGCAGAAGCTGTGGCAATCTCTGGGGGTAAAGCTGGATATTCAGCCAGGGGATTTGGCGCTGATCGCGGCGCACCCTGTGGATTACATTGGCTTTAGCTATTACATGTCCACCACCGTTAATAAAACCGATAATGGGTCAGCAGCAGCACAAGGCAATTTATTGGGAGGAGCGCGGAATCCGTTCCTGCAGGCCAGTGACTGGGGCTGGGAAATCGACCCGGTTGGGTTGCGTATCGCACTTAACCAGCTATATGACCGCTATCAGAAGCCTTTATTTATTGTGGAAAATGGTCTGGGTGCTGTCGACAAGCCAGACGACAACTTTACTATCAATGATGATTACCGCATTAACTACCTGCGCGAGCATATCCTTGCGATGGCCGATGCTGTCGACGATGGCGTGGAACTGATGGGCTACACGCCGTGGGGCTGTATCGATCTGGTTAGCATGTCTACCGGGGAGATGAGCAAACGCTACGGTTTCATTTACGTAGACCTTGATGACACACTTTCGGGTACGGGCAATCGCTACAAAAAGAAATCATTCAACTGGTACAAACAGGTTATTGCCTCAAACGGTGAAGACTTAAACTAAGCAGGTCAGTATGGTTGCTGTGCAAACAGGCGGCAACCAGCATTTCGCCGGAACTTCATTTTGAATAACTGCCTGAACAGACATTATCTTTATTTGTCCGTGGTGCCCGACGTCCGGAATTCAGCGGTAAATTTCTTCAATAGCGTCTTAAACCATACTTGAGCGGTGGACTCGTATGGCGACAGGCAGCGATGAAGCCCGGGCGGGGCCTGAGCCACTTCTAAGCAGATTGTGGCTTTATGCTTCCCATGCCTGATTAGCTAAATGAAGACAGGATTGATTATGGAATTAAGCAGACTGTAAGCATAAACGGCATGTACTGTGGAAAATTTCCATCAATAAATAAGAGAGGCGAACAGACTACCCGAGCCGGACATTTAACTTTTCCCCGGACAGTCTTACCTGACGCAGTGAATTAAATAAATTGGAGCATTATTAAAATGACTATGTCCATCTGCATCGCTTTTTATTCTGAACTAATTCATCACTATAGCAACAGGTGAACAAGCTGGTCAGCATTGCCTGAATGCTGAAAATATATCTGGTTCTGCATTTTATATAATTCCCATCCCTCCATAAAAACATTTTACCTCGCATTATCTCAAAAAAATAAAAATTTAATGAAGTCTGATTTTCAAAGCATAAACAATATATTTCCTTGAACAGAATAAGTTACAAGGACAGTAGTGTTGCATTGTTTATAAAAAATAACTGCGGTAAATCTCTGTACTGAAGATGACATGTAAAGGTGATGCTTGAGTGGCATTGGTCGAATTTTTTGTCAGAAAATTATTTGAAAACGGAATAAAAACAGTTTTTAGGATGCCTTAATCATTATCTCCCTTTGAGAGTGTTGGCGACAGGCACCAGAAAAGGGGTTATAAATGGAACTGATTCCATATAAAAACATATAATTTTTTATAATGCCTTGATACTGCTAAAATTGTAAATACGAAAAGCAATAATTTTTATCTTTATGTATCAATGAATTAAGTTTATTTTTTTGTGAAATTACATTTCATTACAAACATGGAGGGGAAAATGATTTGAATGTGTTCGTGAACTTAAAGATATCTTTTGAGCGAATCATTTCTGTAATTACCGATAAAATTAGATTTAAACAATCTAAGGGAGGTAGCTTGGAAATAAATATCGTAGACTATTTGGTCGTGACGCAGATTTATTGATAATGATGAAGAGTAAGATACCAACCGATGATCTTATCGTGCATTTCCTCTGACTTCGAAAAGCAAATTGTTCTGCGGGTCAGTCGTTTGATATGTGTACGAAGATTAAGATTATGTCGTTCTGTCCGTTGGGTATATTTCTTGCTCACCACGTGGCCTGTTGCACTTAACAGAACTTTATAAACCGGCCAGGCATCTGTCATATAAAAGGCAATGTTAAATTTGCTTAACAGGGCCAGCAATCGTCGCAGGGTCGGGGCATTTCTCGGGCCGAAGACGTGGGCCAGAGCACGTTTGCGGATACGGTCATAAGCATAGAACAACCACCGGGGATTGCTTTTACACCGCACGTAAGGCCATTGTTCACCGGCTTCACAGCAGATAACAACCTCCGTTTCGGGGTCGATATTCTCAGCTACCTGCTTTGGCGAAATTTTTTTACGTGCCGCAGAACCGTATTGAGGCTGATACCGAGAACCCGTGCGGTATCGCGACATCCGTAACCATTCATGGCCATATTAACAATGGTCTGGTGTGTGTCTGGTTTGGCACCGGAGTAGCTAAAGTTGAGCAGAAAGGTCTTTGAACAATGCTTGCAGATGTAACGTTGGGCACCGGATGCTGAATGTCCGTTACATCGTACAGCATGAGTTTCATTGCACTGAGGGCAGACGACATCAACTTTAGCCATATGTTACATCCAAATCGCAAAGCATACGTGATCAGCAAGTCTGCGTCACGACCAAAGGTCTGTTGCCTGAAAATGCCAGTGGTGTAAGTTGCACAGACAATGACGCGATGATTATTGATACCTGCGTGGGCAGACTGAAACAAAAGCACCCTGATGAGTACGCGCTGCTGGTGGACCACTACATCCGGGATATTTCAAAGCGGGCTATAGGCAGAAAGTTGAAGCTGTCAGAGGGCATGATCCGCATAAAGTTTCAGATGGCGGAAGGTTTTGTAGAGGAGTGTCTGTCGATGCTTGATGTTGAGCTGGAGCTGGAGCTGGAGCTGGAGATGGAGATGGAGATGGAGATGGAGATGGAGATGGAGATGGAGATGGAGATGGAGATGGAGATGGAATAAATTTTTTAAAATGGCCCTGCATGGGCCATTTTTTCACGGTAAAAGTAGGCCAAAAACAGCAAATAAGACGTAACATGCTGTAGCAGTGAACCACAGGAAAGAATAAACCTTCATCCAGTTATGTATTCTGATGTTTTTATTATCAAAGAAAGCATACCCGGGATCATGGCGGTGCATGAAGTTTATTTTTTTTCCATGGCTCAATTTTATGAAGAACCGTAGAACCGAAAACACCCCAAAGAATCCAGTCATGTAAAAGAAGACGCAGGGCCCTAGAAAGCTGTATTTTTCTCTGTAAGAGGAAACTAATTCTTGATAATCCTGTCTTTTGAATGCATAAATTGTACTAGCTCAGACCTGATCTGACAGTTACCGGTTATTTATACAGGTGTCTGTCAGATTACATCTGGTTCAGATTTTTTTCTGCCCAGACTCGTTTACCATCAAGTAACGTGGCCATTGGCGTACGCCCGCAGCACATTTTTCCCTGATGAGTTCGCTCATTATTGTAATGCCACAACCCGTTGTCCAGATCCGTTTGCAGGCTCTCCAGGTCTTCGTATAACTTCTTACGGAACGTAACCTGATAAAAATCCTGCAAAATAGTTTTATGGAAGCGCTCGCAGATGCCGTTCGTCTGCGGAGACATCGCCTTCGTTTTTGTATGGTCGATATCGTTGATGGCCAGATACAGCTGGTAATCATGCTGCTCCACCTTACCACAGTACTCCGTTCCCCTGTCGGTCAGGATCCTCAGCATCGGCAGTCCCTGAGCCTCGTAGAACGGCAGTACGCGATCATTGAGCAGGTCTGCGGCGGTGATCGGCGTTTTACTCGTATACAGCTTGCAGTGTGCCACTTTCGAGTACGTATCCACGAACGTCTGCTGGTAGATACGACCCACACCTTTCAGATTGCCCACGTAGAAGGTGTCCTGCGACCCGAGATAACCCGGGTGAGCAGTTTCGATTTCTCCGCTGGCCTCGTCATCGTGGGCCTTCTTCTCCAGCGCTGCGATTTGAGCGTCGGTAAGCACGATGCCTTCTCTGGCGACCTTTTCCTCAAGTGCCTTCAGGCGTTTACGGAAGTTCTCCAGGTCGTGCCGTTGCCAGATGGAGCGCACGCCGCTACCGGAGATAAACACGCCTTTTTTACGCAGCTCATTACTGGTCCGGTGTTGCCCGTGGGCCGGGAACTCAACGGCATATTCAACAACAGCGCGTTCAGTGGCTTCGTCGGCGCGGTTCTTCAGGTTGGGGACGCGGCGGTTCTGGTTAATCAGCGCATCGATGCCGCCTTCAGCAGCCAGTTCCTGATAACGGTAAAACGTGTCGCGTGACACGCCCATGATCTTGCAGGCTTTTGATACGTTACCGAGTTCTTCGGCGAGATTGAGCAGGCCGGCTTTGTGTTTGATGATGGGATTGTTAGTATGAATCATGAGAGTTACCTCGCGTTTTGTTTAAGGATTAGACACCCATATCAAAACCGGTAACTCTCAACCTTTCAAGGTCCAGTGTCAGATCAAGTCGCGACTAATACACATAAATTATCAGAGATATTATTAACATGCTGCTGCCCAACATTAGAAAAAACAATGCCGTGGTGGCTATTGATTTATTACTTATCATAATATTCTATTACTGTGTTGACTAATGACTCTAAACCAGTGCTCCCCACATAGCCCCCGGCTAAAGAGCCAACGGCTGCACAAGCGACACCTCCAATACCAACCGAAGCAATCCCTATAGCAGCACAAGCACCGATGATCGCAGAGCTCCCATACGCCCCGCCCAGCATACCTCCGCCTGTTCCGGCTACAAACCTTGCGTATTGCTGAAATGCTGTTTTAGTGCATTCACCTTCACGGCCTTTGGTACAAGCTTCAACCACATCATTAGTCGTTCCAGCTAAACCAAATCCAATACCAATATATCCCCCGGCCTTAAGGAAACGCGCCGCTCTTGCCGCATTACCGACATAATATGAATACCCCGGAATACCGCTCATCCCGGCCGTTGACCATTCATGCACAATAGATTTGCTGGAGAGGTTTAACGCCCGCTTCATGCTTTCATACTGGCGGAACTTAACCGCATGGCGAGTCGGCGATTTTAACAGCGGTTTGTTAACCAGCTCCTTCAGCTGATTCAGCAGCTTACTGCGCTCAACAAAAAACTGCTTGCTGATAAGCGTACCCTGCGTGCGGAACTGGTTCTGATAGCTTGCCTCAATTTTTTTAAGCGTCTGCTCAATGCTGTTGAAGTATTTTTCACCGGCATCCCCGGCGGTGCTGAAGACTTTATCCCCGATACCGGTCAGCGCGGCAATGGTTCCGTAATGTCTTTGCATAAACCAGGCGGCGTCGGCATCCACTCCGATAAGGGCCGCACTGGTGGCATTTTTGGCCTGTCGCAGCGTGGTAAGCATGTGTGCGGTAAGTGATGCGGGGGTATCGGGGCGGCAACAATCAGAATCTGTCCCGGCTTCACGTAAGGCGTATCCGAATTGAGTTTCATAAACAGGTTGGCAGCTGGGGAACGAACATCCCTGAACAGTTCCCGCGCCTGAGTATCCAGCGACCCCTGTCTTTCAACGATACAGTATCCGGGGGCAATATTACGTGCCATGAGTCCTTTCTCCGTCCGGTATTATTTATAGTTAAGTGATGATTGCAATGGGGTGTAGTACCACAGGTTTAATAAAAACTGCGATAAATATAAATAATTCTGGTGCGTTACGCAAAAAGTGTTGTAACACTGTTAAGAGTGGTTACTACGACACACCGCTTAACATCGAAACCTCGTCTCTGACGGGGTTTTTTGCTTTTCAGGGACAAAAAACAGCCACCCGGTTTGAGGTGGCTTTTTAGTTTCTGCACTTCTGAAAATGGGCGACTGCTGATAGTTTGCACACTGCCAGCAGCCATTCATCCCATGTATGAGGTCATGAAGTAAACCCAGGCCCATTCCGTCATCTGGCGCGAATAACTGAGAGGATTACTGTGGAAGTGACCAGCAAGAATATTACCTTCGGCTCTGTATGTTCCGGTATTGAAGCGGCAAGTGTCGCCTGGACTCCCCTGGGCTTCAAAGGGGCATGGTTCAGTGAAATTGAGCCGTTCCCATGCCGCGTCCTGGCCACGCACTGGCCTTTAACACCCAATTATGGCGACATGAACACACTGGCAGCCAGACTGAATAATGAAGAGATTCAGACACCTGATATTCTCATCGGCGGTACGCCCTGCCAGGCTTTTAGCCTGTCCGGCAAACGAAAGGGATTAGCCGATCCGCGCGGACAGCTTACTCTGTCTTTTGTATGCATAGCCGATGCACTGGATTCAGCAAGAAAAAGAGCAGGGGAGAAAGAATCAGTCATCGTCTGGGAAAATGTCACAGGAGTATTAAACAGTGCAGACAACGCATTCGGTTGTTTTCTCGGTGCGATGGCCGGAGAAAACCGTCCGTTACACACATACCCTGCAGTTCTTTCTGGCCTTCGATGTTGATACCCGGGGTAAGGAACACGGATTTATTGATGACGCGACTGTCCTGCCGGACCTTCAGGACGATACAGTCAGGATAAACGATGGGACAAACGGCATCCAGTGGCCGGTTTTGCCATCCGGTGATCTGCTCCATGACGGCATCAGCTACCTTTGAGACCCGCGCTGGCGAGACATCGGCGTCATACAGCTCTTTGAATGCGGTCGCTATCTCGCGGGCAGTCATCCCTTTGGCGTACAACGATAAGATCGGGTTATCCACCCCGGTGCTCCGGGTCTGGTTTTTCTTCACCCGTTGCGGTTCGAAAGAGCCATCATGATCGCGCGGAGTACGCAGCTCCGGCGGCCATCGCCGGTGATAACCGTCTTTTGGGTGTGGCCGTTGCGGGCGTTGGTCGCCGGTCTGGGCTGATTTTTATCGTCGCCGGGGTGACGGGTCATTTCGGCGTTGAGCGCCGCCCCGACACTGATTTTTTTCAGCAGGCGCTCAAACTGACTGAGATCGTCAGGGGTTTTGAGATTTTTGGCCAGTTCGTTAGCCAGGGCCTGCGACTGTTTTTCGTCCATAAATTAACCTGCTTTTGATGCTGGATTGAACATATCAAAATCAGACAATTACACAAATCTATGTACAGGCTCTGCGTTAACGAACACGGGAATTACCCTGATACGTATCGAGAACGCTGATATTAACGATGATGCGGTGCTTGCGCGCTGGCTGGTTGAAACCACGAATAAAATTTAATCATCGTTATGTCCCGAAGCATCGTGCCAGGTCAGTGAAAATGATATCGCTGCATTCAGCCATTGCCCTCGCCCCGTATGCCGTTCTTCGCCACCCTCGTGTGCGCTAAACACCGCCTTTTACGCAGGTTGTACTGATTCACTGGATTAACGCCGCATTGTGTACCAAAATATCCGCCTTGAAATGAAGCGCGGTCCGCTGGTGGGCCGCAGTAATCCCTGCCGGAGAAAAGACCGCCATGGCTACGTTAAGTCAGGAAGCCAAACTTGTTCACAACGCGCTGCTTGCCCGTGGGCTGGAAACCCCGCTGCGCTCGCCCTCGCGTGAGATGGATGACGAAAGCCGAAAAAATCTCATTGCCGGTCATATGAACGAGATTATGCAGCTGCTCAATCTCGATCTGGACGACGACAGCCTCGCGGAAACGCCACACCGTGTTGCTAAAATGTACGTTAATGAGATCTTCTCCGGGCTGAATTACGCTAACTTCCCTAAAATCACCATGATTGAAAACAAAATGAAGGTGGATGAGATGGTAACGGTGCGTGATATCACCCTGACCAGTACCTGTGAACATCATTTTGTGATGATCGACGGTAAAGCTACCGTGGCCTACATCCCGAAGGATAAAGTGATTGGTCTGTCGAAAATAAATCGCATCGTGCAGTTTTTCTCGTCACGCCCGCAGGTGCAGGAGCGCCTGACCCAGCAGGTGCTGGTAGCGCTCCAGACGCTGCTGGGCACCAATAACGTTGCGGTGTCCATTGATGCAGTACACTACTGCGTGAAATCACGCGGCATTCGTGATGCCACCAGCGCCACCACCACTACCTCACTGGGCGGCCTGTTTAAGTCCAGCCAGAACACCCGGCAGGAGTTCCTGCGTGCCGTCCGCCACGGCTGATTGCCCTGATGCCACGTATTCAGGCCCTGGATCTTATCCGGGGCGTTTCCATCCTTGGGATACTGCTGCTTAATATCGTTGCCTTTGGGCAGCCGCGCGCGGCCTATCTGAACCCCGCCTGGCACGGTCAGCCTGCCTGGGCTGATGCCTTAAGCTGGGCGGTCATGGACTTTTTTGCCCTGCTCAAATTTCTCTCACTTTTTGCGCTGCTGTTTGGCGCAGGCATACAGATGTTGCTCCCCGCCGGAAAGCGCTGGCTTCAGGCACGTCTGAGCTGGCTGGTGCTGCTTGGTTTTATGCACGGCGTGTTTCTCTGGGATGGCGATATTCTGCTGGATTATGGCCTGATCGGCCTGCTGGCATGGCGGATGATCCGCGATGCTGGCTCCAGCCGGCGGTTGCTCAATACGGGGGTGCTGCTGTATCTCGTGGGCTGTGGTGCGCTGTTGGCGATGAGCATGGCGTCGGGGGAGCAGGTGAATGATTCATGGCTCCCCGGTTTTGCTGAAGTGCAGTACGAAACTTTCTGGAAAGTCCACGGCGGCTGGGAAGCCGTTCGTAACCGCCTGGATATGCTTATGTCCGGGCTGCTGTCGCTGGCGGCGCAATATGGCTGGCAGCTTGCCGGTCTGATGCTGATTGGCGCGGCGCTGATGCGCAGCGGCTGGCTGAATGGTGAACGAAGCCAGGCCCATTATCGTCGTTGCGCATTGATGCTTATTGGCACGGCGTGGCTTATCCAGATCCCGGCGATTTACCTGCAATGGCACAGCGGCTGGGACTTCCGCTGGTCCGGCTTTTTGCTTCAGCTTCCGAGTGAGCTGGCCGCGCCGCTTCAGGCGCTGGGCTATGCCGCGCTCTGTTTCGGCTGGTGGCCAACGCTCTGCCAGCTGAAAATCACCACTGCCGTTACCTGTGTGGGCCGGATGGCGCTAAGTAACTATCTGCTACAAACGCTGATCTGTACCACGCTGTTTAATCGACTGGGATGGTTTAATCAGCTGGACCGCGTTCACCTGCTGATGCTGGTGCCGCTGGTGTGGCTGTGCAATATACTGTTCTCCGTTTACTGGCTACGTTATTTCCGGCAGGGGCCGATGGAATGGCTCTGGCGTAAACTAACGCGGTTAGCAGGTGGCAAGCCCTTGCACAAACGCGCCTGAAAGAGAGATAGATCACAATTGTTGCGGAATTGTATGTAACCGCTTTCATCGTTGTGACGCAATTCACGTAGTATTCCCCCGCTTCCTGTCAGAATGGCTGCCTGAAACGTCGGGTCAGGAACGGCTATGCAAATCTTCTTATTGGTTCAACAAGCATGATCACCATCCGTGATGTGGCCCGTGCGGCTGATGTGTCGGTGGCAACGGTTTCGCGCGTATTAAACCACAGCAACGCGGTCACCGCAGAAACCCGCAACAGGGTGCTGAACGTTGTCGATTCACTGGGCTATCGGCCTAACGCTAATGCTCAGGCTCTGGCCTCACAGGTCAGCGACACTATCGGTGTGGTGGTGATGGACGTCTCGGATCCTTTTTTTGGTGCGCTGGTAAAATCAGTCGATACCGTCGCCCAGCGCATGCAAAAACACGTGCTGATTAATAACTCCTACCATCAGGCCGATAAAGAGCGACATGCCATTGAAGTGCTGATTCGTCAGCGCTGTAACGCGCTGGTGGTTCACGCCAAAGCTCTTGGCGATGCGGAACTGGCCGAATTAATGGATCAGGTGCCGGGGATGGTGCTGATTAACCGCCTGCTGCCGGACTACGCCCATCGCTGCGTGTGTCTGGACAATGTCAGTGGCGCAGTGATGGCTATCCGCATGCTGCAGCAACAGGGGCACCAGCGTATCGGCTATCTTGCTTCCAGCCACCTGATCGAGGATGTGGAACAGCGTCGCACTGGCTGGTTGCAGGCGCTGAAAGAGCAACATATCACGCCGCCTGACAGCTGGATGGCCAGCGCCGAGCCTGATCTACAGGGCGGCGAAGCAGCGATGGTGGAGCTGCTTGGCCGAAATTTACATCTGAGCGCGGTGTTTGCCTATAACGACAGCATGGCGGCAGGTGCGCTGGCCGCGCTGAAAGATAACGGCATTGCCGTGCCGCAGCATCTTTCCGTGGTCGGGTTTGATGACATTCCTGTTTCACGTTACACCGATCCGCAACTGAGCACAGTGCGTTATCCCATTATTTCAATGGCTAAACTGGCCACAGAACTGGCGTTAAAGGGGGCGGAAGGGCGCCTTGATAACAGTGCAGAACACTGCTTTATGCCGACACTGGTCCGCCGCCATTCAGTCTCTTCAGGATAAAATGTGGTGCCGATCACTAAGATGAACAATTGTGCGATGTAACCGTTTTCAATTTGTGAGTAAATTCACAGTTAATTAACATTACCTTCCTTATGATGGCAATCAGTTAGAAAAATTGAAACATCATGTAACACCGGCTGAATCTGCAATAACGGCAGGGCAAGCTGCAGTAAAATGATTTATCACACAGCATTCTGGACAGCGGTAAGGTACAGGGACGTCGGGTTTTGTTTTACAAATAATCGGCTTTGCGTAGAGTTGAACGCCTTGCCGGATTTCAGCGCCTTACTGGCAATGTGAGACGCAGAGTACGACCCTACAAAAAACCGGAGATACCATGAATAAGAAGGCTTTCGCGCTTACTGTCCTGGCCGCCAGCATGATGTGTGCTACTGACGCCCATGCAGCGGATACCCGTATCGGCGTGACCATCTATAAATACGATGACAACTTTATGTCCGTCGTACGCAAAGACATTGAAAAAGAAGCCCGGAACAGCCCTGACGTTAAGCTGTTGATGAATGACTCGCAGAACAGCCAGTCCACCCAGAACGACCAGGTAGATGTCATGGTGGCCAAGGGCGTGAAGGCGCTGGCTATCAACCTGGTGGACCCGGCGGCGGCGGCAGTGGTTATCAGCAAAGCCAAAGCAAATGATATTCCGGTGGTTTTCTTCAATAAAGAACCAACGGCTAAAGCACTGGCCAGCTATGACAAGGCCTACTATGTTGGCACCGACTCAAAAGAATCCGGTGTCAAGCAGGGTGAGCTTATTGAGAAACACTGGAAAGCAAACCCGAACTGGGATCTGAACAAAGATGGCGTGATTCAGTATGTGCTGCTGAAAGGTGAACCGGGCCACCCGGATGCGGAAGCCCGTACCAAATACGTGATTGATACGCTGAATAAAGACGGCCTGAAGACCCAGCAGCTGCACCTGGATACCGCCATGTGGGATACCGCACAGGCGAAAGACAAAATGGATGCGTGGCTGTCTGGTCCAAACGGCAACAAAATTGAAGTGGTTATCGCCAACAACGATGCGATGGCAATGGGGGCCGTAGAAGCGCTGAAAGCTCATAACAAAACTTCCGTGCCGGTATTTGGCGTAGATGCGTTGCCGGAAGCGCTGGCGTTGGTGAAATCAGGGGCGATGGCCGGTACTGTGCTGAACGACGCGCAAAACCAGGCGAAAGCCACCTT
Source organism: Erwinia tracheiphila (assembly GCF_021365465.1). Taxonomy (NCBI): domain Bacteria; kingdom Pseudomonadati; phylum Pseudomonadota; class Gammaproteobacteria; order Enterobacterales; family Erwiniaceae; genus Erwinia; species Erwinia tracheiphila. The sequence goes on along the minus strand of NZ_CP089932.1, from coordinate 3,222,343 downwards.
TGATATGGCGAAAAACCTCGCCGCAGGCAAATCGGCCACCGAGGGCACCAGCTACAAACTGGAAGCCAAAGTAGTACGCGTTGCCTACGTGCCGGTTGACAAAGACAACCTGGCACAGATCGCGAAGTAAACTGTCACGGGTATGGGCGCAGTCAGGTGCGCCCTTTTCCGGGGCAGCCGTCAGGTTCCGGTTTCACTCAATGTTAAGCCAGGTAGAATTATGGGCAGCGATAAACAACCCGAACAGCGCGAATATTTGCTGGAAATGACCAACGTCAGTAAATCATTTCCCGGTGTTAAGGCACTGGACAACGTAAATTTAAAAATCCGCCCGCATTCGGTGCACGCTTTAATGGGTGAGAATGGCGCCGGAAAATCAACATTATTAAAATGCCTGTTTGGTATATACAGCAAAGACAACGGAAGTGTTGTTTTCCAGGGCCGTGAAATCGATTTCAAAAGTTCTAAAGAAGCACTGGAAAATGGCGTTTCAATGGTTCATCAGGAATTAAACCTGGTGCTGCAGCGCACGGTAATGGATAACATGTGGCTGGGTCGTTATCCGCGCAAAGGTTTTTTTGTCGATCAGGACAAAATGTACCGCGATACCAAAGCGATATTTGACGAACTGGATATTGACATCGACCCACGTGACAAGGTCGTTTCTCTTTCTGTTTCGCAAATGCAGATGATCGAAATTGCCAAAGCTTTTTCCTATGATGCGAAAATCGTCATTATGGATGAGCCAACGTCATCATTAACGGAAAAAGAAGTTAACCACCTTTTTACTATTATTCGTAAGCTGAAAGATCGCGGCTGCGGTATTGTTTATATCTCGCACAAAATGGAAGAAATATTCCAGCTCTGCGATGAAATCACTATTCTGCGCGATGGACAGTGGATCGCTACCCAGCCGCTTGACGGACTGGACATGGATAAAATCATTGCCATGATGGTAGGACGCTCACTCAGCCAGCGCTTCCCGGATAAAACCAACACGCCGGGTGAAACCATCCTTGAAGTACGCAACCTGACGTCCCTGCGTCAGCCTTCTATTCGTGATATATCGTTCGATCTGCGCAAGGGTGAAATTCTCGGCGTGGCAGGGCTGGTTGGCGCAAAGCGTACCGATATTGTGGAAACGCTGTTTGGAATCCGCGAGAAGTCGGGTGGGACAATCAGGCTTCACGGTAAAAAAATTAATAACAACAGCGCCAACGAAGCGATTAACAACGGTTTTGCGCTGGTTACAGAAGAGCGGCGCGCAACGGGTATCTATGCTTTTCTGGATATCGGGTTTAATTCACTGATTTCAAATATCCGTAAATATAAAAACAGCCTTGGCCTTCTTGATAACAGCCGAATGAAAAGTGATACCCAATGGGTTATTGATTCCATGCGGGTAAAAACACCGGGGCATGCCACATCAATTGGTTCTTTGTCCGGGGGGAATCAGCAAAAAGTTATTATTGGTCGCTGGTTATTAACCCAGCCAGAAATTTTGATGTTGGATGAACCTACGCGCGGTATTGACGTCGGGGCGAAGTTCGAAATTTATCAACTGATTGCTGAACTGGCGAAGAGAGAAAAGGGCATCATTATTATCTCTTCCGAAATGCCAGAGCTATTAGGTATTACCGACAGGGTTCTGGTAATGAGTAACGGCATGGTGGCAGGTATTGTTGAAACCAAAACGACTACGCAAAACGAAATATTACGTTTGGCATCGAAGCACCTTTAATAAGGTAAGGGCTGTGACCATGAATGCTGTAAATAAAAAAAATGCGCTCACCTGGTTAAAAGAGGGTGGGATATATGTGGTGTTGCTGGTATTGCTGGCAATTATTATTTTCCAGGATCCGACATTCTTAAGTTTGACCAACCTGAGTAACATTCTTACCCAGTCTTCTGTCCGTATTATTATTGCACTTGGCGTAGCCGGACTGATCGTCACCCAGGGTACCGATCTTTCTGCCGGTCGTCAGGTGGGGCTGGCGGCGGTGGTGGCGGCGACGTTGCTCCAGGCCATGGACAACGCTAATAAGGTTTTTCCTCATCTGGACACGGTGCCTATTCCATTGGTGATCCTGGCCGTCTGCGTCATCGGCGGAATAATTGGTCTGATTAACGGCCTGATTATCGCTTATCTTAAGGTGACGCCCTTTATCACTACCCTGGGCACCATGATTATCGTTTACGGTATTAACTCGCTCTATTACGACTATGTGGGTGCCTCTCCGATTGCCGGGTTTGATGATAAGTTTTCCACCTTTGCGCAGGGCTTTATCCGCTTTGGTGACTTCAAGCTTTCTTACATCACTTTTTATGCGGCCATTGCCATTTTCTTTGTTTGGATCCTCTGGAACAAAACCCGCTTCGGTAAAAACATTTTTGCCATCGGCGGTAACCCGGAAGCGGCCAAGGTTTCTGGGGTGAACGTTAACTTCAACCTGATTCTGATTTATGCCCTGTCCGGTGTGTTCTACGCATTCGGCGGCATGTTGGAAGCTGGCCGTATCGGTTCTGCTACCAACAACCTGGGTTTTATGTACGAACTCGACGCCATTGCTGCCTGCGTGGTCGGTGGTGTCTCCTTCGCCGGTGGCGTGGGCACGGTTGCTGGCGTGGTAACCGGCGTACTGATCTTCACCGTTATTAACTACGGTTTAACCTATATCGGAGTGAATCCTTACTGGCAGTATATTATCAAAGGCGGCATTATCATTTTCGCTGTAGCGCTGGATTCACTCAAATACGCCCGCAAGAAGTAACTTTTGTTGTCAACACCAGGACCAGACGGTTTATACCGTCTGGTTTTTTTATCCCTGCATGAACACCACTTCCTGTGGAGGTGGTCAGCAATAAGCTGGCTCTGCCAGTCATGCTACTCATGGGAAAATCCGAATCTATTATCCCCATAACTGCCAGGGATTTAACCATGAGCAGATTCCAGAAAGCATCTCATGTGCTCTGGTGTTGTCAATATCATATCGTATGGACACCCAGGTACCGGTTTCGCATCCTTAGTAACAATGTTGGTAAAGAGGTCTGTAAGCCGATAAGGATCTCAGGTGAGCAGCCCGGGATAGAAGTAGTGGAGCTGAATGTCCAGACAGACCATGTCCCTTTGCGGGTAAAAGTGCCTCCACGGCTTTCGATTTCCCATGTAACAGGCGACTTAAAGGGTAAAACAGCCCTTCGATTGTTCAGTAAATTTCCCTGCCTGCGTAAGAACAAGCAGTGGGGGAATGATTTTTGGGCAAGAGGTTATTGTGTCGATACCGTAGGTATAAACGAAGAAATGATAATAAAGTACGTGAAGTATCAGGAAAAACATGAAGTTGAAGAGAGCCAGCTTCCACTGAAAGCAGTGTGAAGGGAAGGCTCTCTGAGTCTGGACTTAGTGCGCCCCTGTGGGGCGAAATCAATGCCACCTGCTATACAGGTGGTTTTTTACGGGTAGCGCAAACGCCATCCTCAGAATTTGAATGATGCGAGGGATTGTGCAAAAGTAATAACAGACTGGCAGTGACCTTCAGAAACATTCTGCCAGAGGTGCTATCACTCTGGCTTTAAAAGGGACTGCCCTGCTTCCCTGGTCATGTACTGAGCTTACCGCGGTGAGGGGCAATCCGGGCTGGCTTTCTGTTGTTAACAGGAAAGCAGGCTGCACCCGTGCTATTGCCAACAGTATCTGGTTTGCACAATGCACCTCCAGTGCTGCTGGCTCTGTCATTAACGCGCCGCTCGCAGGTGTATTTAATCTTATTCTGTGCACAGACAGTGTTTACCGCAGAAATCAAACCGGCGTGGTGCTGAAAGTATGAACGATCCTGCGGTGGGAATCCGACTAAATCACGATGGACGTCTGATTTTCCTCAGGCGGGCGCACAGAAAGCTGTTTGCAACAAAGAAGGATCTCTCACTGGTGTAATGATATGTGCAATGCTGTTCTATACGCCAAAGACAATGTCCTTCTGCGGCATATCCCTGACCAAAAATACAGCCTTAGAATGGAGCAATCAGTGTATGTCAGTGTCGTGATGGCAATCAGCGCAGCCACTGAGGAACGAGTGGGCAGCGACCTGGTGATGTCATATAAACGTAAGGTTATGGCTTTTCGGCACGGCAGGGAGAAACGGCCGCATCGGAATTCAGATTGCCGCCAGGGGGCGAGAACCGAAACGGCGGTCGGAACTGAGCGGGCGCAGGTTGCGCTACATCGGCAGGCGCGGCGGGTGCTTTCAGCTTTTGCTCAAGCTCCAGCAGCTGTTCCGGCGTCACCGCCGGATAGCTTTGTGCATCTTCCGGTACTTCGTATCGCGCTGGGATAGGCACCATTGGCCCCAGAAAACGAGGCTCACGCTTCATCAGATAAAGGTCGGTGAGCGCACCCAGCCGTGCGCCTACTTCCCGCAGACGAATATTCAGCATATTTTTGGGGGAGGGGACGGCGTAGCACTGCGCCTGAATGCCCATATGCATGGCGATAAACAGCGCCCGCTCGCAGTGGAAACGCTGCGTGATAATAATAAAGTCATTGGTGTCAAACACCTTGCGGGTACGTACAATAGAGTCCAGGGTGCGGAACCCGGCATAATCCAGCACGATATCCGAAGGTGGAACGCCTGCTGCGATCAAATCACGACGCATGGTCACAGGCTCGTTATAACTGTGCTGTGCGTTATCGCCACTCAGCAGCAGATAATTAACTTTGCCGCTGTTATACGCATTGAGCGCACCCTGAATGCGATAAAGATAATATTGATTAATACCTCCGCTACGATAATATTTTGCCGTTCCCAGTACCACGCCAACCTGACGGTGGGGCAGCGATTTCAGGCTGGAATAAACCCAGGGTACTGTTTTCGCGCTGATCCAGCGATCCAGGGCGAGCGCCGATGCAGCCAACAGAATAACGATGATAATCAGACCGTAAATCAAGCGTTTTACCATGCCGGACGCTGCTCAAAATTGGCGTAAAAAGGTGGCTCAAGGCTACTTTACCCAGCGAGGTGAAGCAAGCAGCATAACGGTACAGGGTAGGATTTTGTGCTTATGTTGCCCCAGACTGGCAGCACAGGCGAGAACTCGCCCGATGTTATAAGCCGCACTGGTGCTCACTAGTGATTATCGGACGTCGCGTCCGTTCGCCGGGCGAAGAGCCACCCGGCGAACGCCCTCAGATAGAGGTACGTCGATAGTGACGGTATTGCGGCAGCCAGAAGTTGGCGGAGATGGCGCGGGACAGGACATCCTCCGTGGTGGCAACGGCTACGCCGGCTTCCTGTGCCGCTTTGCCCACCGCCATGGCAATCACCTTTGACACGCCCTGAATATCTTTGACCTCGGGCAGCACCGGGCCTTTGCCATCGTTAACCAGCGGGGAACATTCCGCCAGTGCGCGGCTGGCTGCCATCAGCATCGAATCGGTTACGCGGGTTGCACCAGAAGCGATAACGCCCAGGCCAACACCGGGGAAAATATAGGAGTTATTACACTGGGCAATAGGGTATGTTTTTTCCTTCAGCGTCACTGGTGTGAACGGGCTGCCGGTGGCAACCAGCGCTTCGCCATTGGTCCATGTCAGAATATCCTGCGGCGTTGCTTCCACGCGCGAGGTGGGGTTGGACAACGGCATCACGATGGGCCGTGGGCAGTGCTTATGCATTTCCCGAATAATCTCTTCACTGAACAAGCCAGTCTGACCGGAGACACCAATCAGGATGTCCGGCCGGGCATTGCGGACCACGTCAAGCAGCGATAGCGAATCGGATGAAGAATCCCAGTCGCTCAGATTGTCGCTTTTCTGCACCAGCTTGCTTTGGAAACTGATCAAATTGGGCAATTTGTCGGTAAGCAGGCCAAAACGATCGACAATAAACACGCGGGCGCGCGCTTCATCGTCACTCAGGCCTTCCGATTTCATTTCAGCAACAATTTGCTCGGCGATGCCGCAGCCCGCGGAACCGGCCCCAAGGAATACCACCTTTTGCTCACTTAGTTTGCTGCCAGCCGCGCGGCTGGCGGCAATCAGCGTACCCAGCGTCACCGATGCGGTACCCTGAATATCGTCATTAAAGCAGCATACTTCATTCCGGTAACGTTCCAGCAGCGGCATGGCATTTTTCTGCGCAAAGTCTTCGAACTGCAGCAGTACATTCGGCCAACGACTTTTTACTGCCTGAATAAATTCATCAACAAACTGATCGTACTCTTCGCCGGTAATTCGCGGATGACGCCAGCCCATGTACAGCGGGTCGTTCAGCAACTGCTGATTGTTGGTGCCGACATCCAGCACGATAGGCAGGGTATAGGCCGGGCTGATGCCGCCGCAGGCGGTATAGAGCGACAGTTTGCCGATTGGAATGCCCATTCCGCCGATACCCTGATCGCCCAGCCCAAGAATTCGTTCGCCGTCGGTGACCACAATCACCTTAACGTTCTGCTTGGTGGCGTTTTGCAACATATCTTCAATATTTTCGCGATTCGGATAGGAGATAAATACGCCACGGGCGCGGCGATAAATTTCCGAGAAGTGCTCGCAGGCGGCCCCCACAGTTGGGGTATAGATAATCGGCATCATCTCTTCAAGATGATTGTCCAGCAGCCGGTAGAACAGCGTTTCGTTAGTATCCTGGATGTTGCGCAGGTAGACATGTTTATCGTTATCGTTTTTGAAGTCCTGGAACTGACGCCAGGCGCGTTGCGCCTGTTCTTCGATGGTTTCTACCGTTTCGGGCAGTAGTCCACGCAAATTGAATTCATTGCGTTCCTCAACGGAAAAGGCGCTGCCTTTATTTAATAGGGGAAATTCCAGTAAAATAGGGCCAGCATAAGGGATATAAAGTGGCCGTTTACTTTCGTGTTCGAGTTCCATGTCAGTAATACTCATTCGGAGGATAATGTTGTGGGGCAATCCTAGAATAATTCGCATGAAAGTACAGCTTTTGTTAGCAGCTATTCACAAGGGCTGTTGATTTTGTGCAATTGACAACATTAACGTAAAGGAATCAGGGTGATATCGCGGCACCCCAGCGCCTGAAGCGTTGCCTCAGTTGCGTGGCGCTGAATCAGCTTCGCATCAGCTTCTTCAGCCAGCATTGCACGCTGAATATCCTGCATGTCATAGCCGCTCATATTGAGCAGAATAAGCGCTGCCTGTAGTGGCGGAAGGCTGGGATTGAACGCGGCATTCTCGGCGTAGCTGCCGGAAAAAATGGTGCCATCAGCGGTTTGCAGGGCCACGCCGCTCAGTGCCTGAGAATAGGGTGCGTAACTGCGGTTAGCGGCGTCTAACGCGGCCCGGTGAAGGGGATTGCCCTTGATGACGAGACCGTGGTCTACTGGGTCGAGCAGCAGGGTGTGGATCGATAAATCGCGCGGGCCAAACGTGTCCGGCAGATAATCCACCAGCAGTGCAGGCGGGCGTCCGGGCAGATGAATCGACAGGGTGGTTGCGCTGTTCAGTTCATTCATAAACTGGCGACAGTGGCCGCACGGCGTATAGTTGATGGTCATTGCCACCAGCCTGGTTTCGCCGCGCATCCACGCATGGGTAACGGCGCTCTGCTCGGCATGCACGGTTTGCTGCATGGTTGCGCCGGGGAATTCCATATTAGCGCCAAACCATAAGTGGCCGCTTTCGCCCAGTGCGACAGCGCCAACGTTAAAGCCGGAAAGGGGCGTTACCGCGCAGGCGGCCGCCAGCGGCAGCAAAGCAAACGTCAGTTCACGGTGGTCAAGGCCGCTTTCGGACAAAATGGCGGAGACCTGGCCGGATGTAAAGTAGCCTGGAAAATCGTTGGCGTTGAGAAAAGGAAAAACGGCAGTCTGCAACAAAGGCGGCAGGCTGGCCAGGGCAGTCTGAAAACGGGATTGCATGGCAAATCTCTTTCACGATTACGGCCCGTTATCATGGCGGGCCGCGAGGTTTATTAATGTGATTTTTATCACGCTAATAATGCAGTTTATGAAACAAATATAAAAAATATGTGAATGGAATCAAAGTTCATTGCCAGAGATGTAACAACAGTGGAAACAGTAACGGTGCCAGTAAAGAGGTAATAATGCCGCAAATTACCAGTGCCAGCGAGCTGTAAGTCCCTTCCTGATAATCCAGCTCGGCACAGCGCGCTGTCCCCAACGCGTGGGAAGCATTGCCGATGGCCAGACCTCGCGCGGATTTCAGACGAATACGAAGTCTGTCCAACAGCATATGTCCAAATACCGCGCCCAGCACTCCGGCTATTAGTACGCAGATGGCGCTGATTGCCGGGACACCTCCTAGCGTGGACGATACCGCCATGGCAATCGGCGTTGTCACCGACTTTGGCATAACGGTGGCGGCGATCTGTGGCGTCGCCCCCATCCACAGCGCAATGGCGGTACCGGAGATCATCGCGGTCAGGCTGCCAATGAAGCAAATGCCAATAATCGATTTCCAGCGTGCGCGAATCTGATGCAGCTGCTCGTACAGCGGTACAGCTAGGGCTACCACTGCAGGCTGAAGTAGCTGATTCAGCACCTTACTGCCGTCGAAGTAGCGAGCGTAAGGCATATTGATGACCAGCAGTAACGGAATAATAGCCGCCATAGAAATCAGCAGGGGATTAAAAAATGAGAGGTTAACCCTGGCCGCCAGTTTACGTGCAGAAAAAAACGTTCCCAGCGTCAGCGGCAGGGACCACCAGATGTCACTCATCGCTCGCTCCCGGCTTGAGCGTCGCACGACCGTGCAGCTTGTGTGAAGCCAGACCGACGGTAATCAATACGATAAAGGTACTCAGCGCCACGGAAACCACAATCGGGCCAAACTGGGCGCGGAGAATATCGGTGTGTTCCATTACGCCAACGCTGATGGGAACAAACAGCAGCGCCATGTAGCGGATCAGCAGTCTGCTGCCTGGCTGTACCCAACGGACCGGCAGCAGCTGGCTGGCAAGCAGCGCAAACAAAAGCAGTATGCCGATAATGCTGCCGGGGATCATCACCGGTAACAGTGAGGCGATGCCGTTACCGGCCCACAGTGAGAGGTAAATAATCAGGAAAGCGCGAAGATAGCGCCCGCCTGCATAAAGCGTACTGCGCATGACAAGACCCTGTTTTTATTAGCATTAACCTTACGAGTAACGTGCTCTTTGTGTCACTAAGCGTATGTTCCTGAAGACACCCCACCTGCGTAAAAAAGGGCGGAATATCCGCCCTTGCTGTCTGGTGGTGCGATGGCGCTGCCGCAGGGTTATGTCACCTGCATGCCAGGCTGTGCGCCGCTGTCCGGGGAAAGCAGAAAAATATCGCTGCCTCCGGGGCCTGCTGCCATCACCATACCTTCAGAAATACCAAAACGCATTTTACGCGGTGCGAGGTTGGCGACCATCACTGTCAGACGGCCATTGAGCACAGCCGGATCTGGATAGGCTGCGCGAATACCGGAAAAAACATTGCGTGTTTCACCGCCCAGATCCAGGGTCAGGCGCAGCAGTTTGTCCGAACCATCGACAAATTCGGCGTTTTGTATCAGCGCAATGCGCATATCTACTTTGGCAAAATCATCAAACGTAATGGTTTCCTGCAGCGGCGCATTGGCCAGCGGCCGACTCAATGCCTGCTTATTTGCGGCAGCGTTGTCTTGTTTTGAGGCGTCCAGTAGCGCATTCACCTTGTCCATCTCAATACGCTGATAGAGTGCCTTAAAGGGCGCAACAGTATGACCTAGCAGCGGCTGCTCAATATCATCCCAGTTCAGAGACTGATTGAGGAAAGCTTCTGCACGTTCGCTCAGGCCCGGCAGCACCGGTTTTAGCCAGGTCATCAGCACGCGGAACAGATTGATGCCCATTGAGCAGATCGCCTGCAGGTCAGCCTCGCGGCCCTTCTGCTTTGCCACCGTCCATGGGGCCTGTTCGTCAACATAGCGATTGGCCGCATCGGCCAGCGCCATGATGTCACGGATGGCGCGGCTGAATTCACGACTTTCCCAGGCTTCAGCAATGCGGGCAGAGGCATCGGTAAAGGTTTTATACAGTGTCGGATCGGCCAGTTCAGCCGAAAGTTTGCCGTCGAAGCGTTTAGTGATAAAACCCGCATTACGCGACGCCAGGTTCACCACTTTATTGACGATATCGGCATTAACGCGCTGGACAAAATCTTCCAGATTGAGGTCGATATCATCAATGTGCGGTGAAAGCCTCGCGGCGTAATAATAACGCAGGCTGTCAGCATCAAGATGTTGCAGCCAGGTGCTGGCCTTAATAAAGGTGCCGCGGGATTTAGACATTTTCGCGCCGTTTACCGTGACATAGCCGTGAACAAACAGGTTGGTTGGCTTGCGAAAACGGCTGCCTTCCAGCATGGCCGGCCAGAACAGGCTGTGGAAATAAACGATATCTTTGCCAATAAAATGATACAGCCCGGCGTTTGAATCCTTGCGCCAGAATGCATCGAAATCGATGTCGCCGCGGCGGTCGCACAGGTTTTTGAACGAGCCCATATAGCCAACCGGCGCATCCAGCCAGACGTAAAAATATTTACCTGGTGCATCCGGGATTTCAAAACCGAAGTAGGGCGCATCGCGGGAAATATCCCACTGTTGCAGCCCGGCTGCAAACCACTCCTGCATTTTATTAGCAACCTGGGCCTGTAACGCCCCGGAACGGGTCCACGCCTGCAGCATGGTGCCGAATTCTGGCAGATCAAAAAAGAAATGTTCCGAATCGCGCATCACCGGCGTGGCACCGGAAACAGCAGACTTTGGATTGATAAGCTCCGCCGGGCTGTAGGTGGCGCTGCAAACCTCACAGTTGTCACCGTATTGATCGACCGCTTTGCATTTCGGGCAGGAGCCCTTCACAAAACGATCCGGCAGAAACATGTCTTTTTCCGGGTCGTAAAGCTGAGAAATAGTGCGGTTTTTGATAAAACCGTTCTCTTTCAGACAGGAATAAATCAGGGTGGACAGTTCACGGTTTTCATCACTGTGCGTCGAGTGATAGTTATCGTAACTGATATTGAAACCCGCGAAGTCGGTCTGATGCTCCTGACTCATTTCGGCAATCATCTGCTCAGGCGTGACGCCCTGCTGTTGTGCCTTCAGCATTATCGGCGTTCCGTGAGCGTCATCGGCACAGATGAAGTAAACCTCGTTGCCGCGCATTCGCTGGTAGCGCACCCAAATATCTGCCTGAATATGCTCGAGCATGTGGCCAAGATGAATAGGGCCGTTGGCGTACGGCAATGCGCATGTTACCAATAATTTTTTCGCGACTTGAGCCATAGTAAGAGCTGCTATACCTGTTAAAAAAGGGGGTTGATGGTAACCGAAAGGGGCTTCCTGCGTAAACCATCCCTCACCGCCTGAGGCATTTTTTGCATGTGCTGCACCTGTCCCCGCCATATCTGATATGCTCCGCTGAACAAAATTGCACAAACAGGAGCCGTGGCAATGTCATATCCTGAGGAAAAATACTCGCCGGAAGCGCTGTACGCGAAGGTGGCCGGTGTATTAAGCACCTTTGAGCATGCCACCCTTGATCAAAACCTCATCCAGCTGAACGCGTTGCGTCATTGTGTGTTGATGGACCAGACGCTGCATCTTGAACTGGTGATGCCCTTTGTCTGGCAAAGCGCTTTCGCAGCGCTAAAGGAAGCCAGCAGTGCAGAGCTGCTGCGTCTCACGGGTGCCACTGCTATCAGCTGGCGGCTGAATCATCATATAGCCACCCTGAAACGGGTAAAAAACCATGTGGGCGTCAACGGGGTTAAAAACATTATTGCGGTCAGTTCAGGCAAAGGCGGGGTCGGCAAGTCCAGCACCGCGGTGAATCTTGCACTGGCGCTGGCGGCGGAAGGGGCGAAGGTCGGCCTGCTGGATGCGGATATTTACGGCCCTTCAATTCCAGATATGCTGGGTACACGTGATGAACGTCCCACCTCGCCTGATGGCAGGCACATGGCACCAATCCTGGCACACGGGCTGGCGACGAACTCTATCGGCTATCTGGCCAACGATGACAATGCTATGGTCTGGCGTGGCCCAATGGCCAGCAAGGCGCTGATGCAATTGCTCAATGAGACCCTGTGGCCGGAACTGGATTATCTGGTGCTGGATATGCCGCCAGGCACCGGGGATATTCAGCTTACGCTGGCGCAAAATATACCGGTAACGGGTGCCATTGTGGTGACTACGCCACAGGATGTGGCGCTTGCCGATGCGCGTAAGGGAATTGTGATGTTTGACAAAGTCAGCGTACCAGTACTTGGCGTGGTGGAAAATATGAGCATGCACATATGCAGCCAGTGTGGTCATCGGGAAGCCATTTTTGGCACCGGAGGGGCCGAAAAATTAGTGGAGCATTATCACAGCCGCCTGTTGGCTCAGATACCGCTGCACATCACCCTGCGTGAAGATCTGGATGATGGACAGCCAACGGTAATTCGCCGTCCTGAAGGGGCGTTTACCGCGATATACCGCGAACTGGCCGGTCTGGTCGCCGCACAGCTTTACTGGCTTGGCGAGGTGATACCGGAAGGAATTGCATTCCGTACCATGTGATCCCGGTAAACACTTTTTGTGAGAACACGCACATTACCTGCGGCAATGCAGCAACAGATACGGCCCCTGGTCGCCTTCGCCGTTGTTGATTTGCTGCCAGCCGTGACGCTGATAAAACGTCAGCACGCGGCCATTGGCGCTCATGCACTTGAGCCTGCCGGTGGAGGTAAAGCCATTCTGTATCGCTTCCATTTCGTCAGTATGGCCCGCTGGTGCACTGCATGATCAACGATGTTGTGCAGGCACTGACCGCCAGTGTTTTACTGGCGTTGGGCGCTTCACCAGGGAGGGTTACTGAGCCACAGGAGGCGACGGAACTTGTCACGCTTGCCGATGCCGTGCTGATCAATGTTGGTACTCTGACCGCCGCGCGTGGTGAAGCCATGCTGGCGGCGGCAAATCGCGCCGGTAAACCCCGGACGCTCGATCCCGTGGTCGTGGGTGCCTTGACCTTTCGCAGTGATTTCTGCCAGCGCCTGCTGGTATACCGGCCAGCAGCCATTCGCTGCAATGTGTCGGAGATTAGTGCACTGGTCTGACAGGGCGGGGGTGACAGCCTGCACGCTGCTGAAGCGGCGCTGTGGTGGCGGTGGGTTACGTCATTGATGGCACGCAAGGTTTAAAAATACCGGGCGGCGCATCGCTGATGACGCGGGTGGTTGGCACTGGTTGCCTGGTTTGCCGCCCTGCCCGGTGGCAGGTTGACACACATTGCCAGCGCCTGTCGCATGATGAGCCTGGCGGTGGAGAGCGCCAGGGTCGCTGCCAGCGAGCCGGGCAGTTTTGGTCGGCAGTTTATTGACGAACTTTTCCAGCTGTCAGAGGCATGTGCGGTATGAACGCTGTTGATATGTGCACTATCGCTGATACGCGTTCCGGCCGTTTGGGCAGTTTTATCGTGTTGTTTTTCGACGAATGCTATCGTTTGTCTGAGGAGTGTGGGGGATGAAACGGATTAATGCGCTGACCATCGCAGGCACCGATCCCAGCGGCGGCGCGGGTATCCAGGCCGATTTGAAAACCTTCTCGGCGCTTGGCGCTTACGGTACCAGCGTGATCACTGCGCTCGTCGCACAAAACACCTGTGGCGTGCAGGCTTTCCACCGCGTAGAGCCGGATTTTGTTGCCGCACAGCTCGCCTCGGTGTTGAGCGATGTGCGTATCGACAGTGCAAAAATTGGCATGCTCAGTGACAGTGACAGCGATATCGTTGAGGTGGTGGCTGATCGGCTGCGGACTGCGGCGATCCCGTGGGTCGTGCTGGACACGGTGATGCTGGCAAAAAGCGGCGATGCGCTGCTTTCTCCACAGGCAATGACCACGCTGCGCCAGCGCCTGCTACCGCAGGTATCGCTGATCACTCCTAATCTGCCTGAAGCTGCGGCACTGCTGGCGTGTGATATTGCTCGTAGCGAAAGTGAGATGCGCCAACAGGGAAGAGCGTTGCGGACAATGGGTTGTCGTGCGGTGCTGATGAAGGGTGGACACCTGGATGAGGCAGAAAGCCCGGGCTGGCTTTTCACCGCAGAAGACGAGCAGCGCTTCTCTTCACCGAGGATAAACACGCAAAACACACACGGCACCGGCTGTACGCTTTCCGCGGCGCTGGCGGCACTGCGGCCACGTCATAGCGGCTGGCACGACACCGTAGTACAGGCTAAACGCTGGTTGCAGGGTGCGCTTGAGCAGGCTGATTCGCTGGAGGTGGGGAAGGGGCAGGGTCCGGTGCATCATTTTTATCGCTGGTGGTAATGGCATTGTGCAAATCATGCTGAAAAAAGAGCAGCGGTCGCGTGCGCTATGGCCTGATGTGCCGTGATGACGGCATGGTCCTTGATGACGGCACCACCGGCTGCCTTGGCGAGAATCACTTCCTGATGACCACCAGTACCGGCAATGCGTCCACCGTGTTGGAGTGGCTGGAGCTGTGGCCCCAGACCGAATGGCCGGGTTGACAGGTGTTTTTTACCTCGGTCACCGACCACTGGGCAACCATCATTCTGACCGGGCTGAAAGCGCGTGAGTTACTGGCCGGGTTCTGCGACATCGACCTGTCGCGTGACAGCTTCAAATTTATGGGCTGGCGAGGCGGCAAGGTCGCTGATGTCCCGGATGGTGCGTTGCGCACGGCGACCATAGCGAGCCGGAAAATGATGGTCAGGATTATCTGACTCTTCACTCAATAAGCCGTTGTAACTAAAACCGCTCCTGTTTATGGAAGGATCCCGCAGGTGATGGCCTGTCCTGCTCAGTGTCTGTGATGCACTTGTCTGCCCGTTGTATCTCGCTCAGTTGCTCACGCAGGCTGTCGATCAGCGCAGCAGGTAATCGTATCCGACAGACGCATAGGAATGCCCGATACAGACCGTAGCAGACTGGCATACCTCTTTGCCATCACTTCCCCGGACTCTGCCAGCAGGTCGTGTAGTGCGTTGGTTTGCATCAGCCCAGTTGAGAACGTACCCGGTGCGGTGCCAGGGATTCGATACGGCGAAGAATCCTAAATTACATGCAGTATTTCCTTCAGGTGCCGTGCCGGATTTGCGAGGGAAGTTTATCAGGGGCTGGGCGCACGGCTCTACAACCGATCCTGATTCTGGTCGTACGATTGGTAGCGATCAGGATCACGGCATTCCTGACCATGCGCATTGGGCTGGCATCGAGTCCTATTCCCGATTTGATATTTCGCATCACCGACAAGAAACAGTCCGGGAGGGGAAAAAATCAGGCAGTACGTAGCGCGAACCGGACAAATCTCTCAATCTCTCCTGCACCAGCAGTTAATATCGCGCCGGAAACCCGGCCAAAGAATCTGGCGCTGATGTACATTGTTACAACAGATCAGACTGACAATATCAAACCCGACCCTACGCCAACAAATATTGTAGTCACCCCTTCCTCACTCAATACTGGCGTTGGCAGTACGCAGCAGTTCACCGATCAGGTATTGCCTGCAGATCTGGCACCCAGCTTTCCGGTAACGTGGATTAGCACCAATACCGCAGCAGGAATTATTGACGGTAACGGGCTATTTAGGGCCGTTGGCCCAGGCAGCACGGACATTATCGCCAGCGTCAGTTCCGGGCTTAGTGTGCGTGTGACGGTTCGGGTAGATATTCTGCTAACCTCGATCTCGCTGGCTGTGATCCCCGATCAGATCGCGGGTAAAATTCAACTGCTGAATACCGGCACTATGCGTTCGGTGATCCCCGGGTGTTTTCAGCGTGGAAATCGTATTAATGATAATACCAGGGCGATGCCCCGGTCTGAGAGGGATTAATCATATAACCAGCGTCCAGCTCTGGCAGATTCAGCAAACATTCTCAGCGTGAATGGAGGGCGCTCAGAGATTATTTTTCTCATGATTTCGCGGCCTTTAGTTAATCGCTTCAGTAATGGTATTTTTATTATCGGACAGTAACGGTTCATATTGATTGCAGAAACATCAATACCAAATTTCTGACCAAAATCTTCAATCACATAAGGAAGTTCATCGGGAGCACAATAGTCCTGTAGATGCATGTCTAATTCCAGAGGGATTGGACGCCACTTCCAGTTAAGCGAAGTTGATAGCTCGTTACGAAAGAATTCAAGAACCTCTTCGTCCGTTACCATACCTTATCATTACCCCGAGCAATTTTATTGTAATCACGAACGGTTTTATATGAAATTTGTGATACATCAGAGGCTAAAATTACCCAGCCAACGACAGGAATAGTTCGGCCAACAAACGTACCTACTTTGGCTACCGTTCGGGGTTTCATTGTCCAGTGAGTGTAACCGGCACTGTTGCAAAAATAAGGAGGTGATAAACTCATCGTCACCTTTTGCTGACGGAGCAGTACATGAACCCATTCAAAGGCCGGCATTTTCAGCGTGACATTATCCTGTGGGCTGTACGCTTGCACTGCAAATACGGCATCAGCTATAGTGAACTGCAGGAGATGCTGGCCGAACGCGGTGTCAACGTTGATCACTCCACGATTTACCGCCGGGTTCAGCGTTATGCACCTGAAATAGAAAAACGACTGCGCTGGTACTGGCGTAATCCTTCCGATCTGAACCCATGGCACATTGATGAAATGTACGTGAAGGTGAATGGTCGGTGGGCTTATCTGTATCGTGCCGTCGACAACAGGGGGCGCACCGTCGATTTTTATCTCTCCCCACGTCGTAACAGTAAAGCTGCATACCGGTTCCTGGGGAAAATCCTCAACAACGTGAAGAAGTGGCAGATCCCGCGATTGATCAACACGGATAAGGCACCCACTTATGGCCGTGCGCTGGCGCTGCTCAAACGCGAAGGCAGATGCCCGCCTGACGTTGAACACCGACAGATGAAGTACCGGAATAACGTCATTGAATGCGATCACGGCAAACTGAAAAGGATAATCGGTGCCACGCCAGGATTTAAATCCATGAAAACGGCTTACGCCACAATAAAAGGTATTGAAGTGATGCGGGCACTACGCAAAGGCCAGGCCTCGCCATTTTATTATGGTGATCCGCTGGGCGAGATGCGCCTGGTGAGCAGAGCCTTTGAAATGTAGGGCCTTTCAGTAAAAACAACAGGACCTCATAGCGAACTTTGCAACAGTGCCGTTTGAAGGAGACCTTATTCGTTTGCGAACTCGCGAAGGTATGGCTATTACCCGTGCAAAAGGAAAGCTACGGGGAAAACAGCCAAAACTTTCTGATAAGCAGCAAAAAGAATTATGTCGGATGCATGATACAGGACAGTATTCAATCAGCGATCTCGCCGAGTTATTTTCAGTTTCACGACCAACGATCTACCGGACTATTGCACGTAACAACAGGTAACTTAAAATGATAAATATAAATTCATATACTCAAGGCGCTGGAGTTTCTTCGCTTAGTACTGCCTCTGAAACCTTTGAAAAAAAGCAATCAAGTGAAAAAGGAATTACAAAAGAAATAGTTTCTGTCAATAACTCTCTCGCAGAGCTAACCATATCCAGTAATAATCCATGTCTGACCACCTACAATATCAATGAAAAAAAACCAAAAGAGTCAGAAACAGCTCACCACCTTGCCGGAGAAATCATTAAAAATGTAAGGAATTCACATAATCCTGTGACTGGCGGCAACGTTCCTTTGAATAGCCAGAACACCAAATCAGAGCAGAAATCCAACATAATCAGAAGACTTCAACATAAACAAGAATCATTCGAAGATGCTGTCGAAAGATTTCCCACGTGTGATGTAAAGATACAGGAATTGCTTAAATCCATCAGGTCAGACAAAGAGTTATGGAAAGAAGTTAATGACAAACTAGAAATAAGAGTTATTAAAGCGAAAGATGAAGAAATCGTTTTTCATCCTGAAAATGAAAAAAAATAAAGATGGTCTGGTAAATATCATGTTTATCTCACAGTTAATAATGAAGATAAAAGGCTTGTTATAGACCCCTACATTGGCGGTGAGAAATCATGCGCTCATATTGATGAGCAGGATTTCATAAAATCATACTGGAAGGGTAAAGAAGGGAAGGAATATATATTGGAAACAATCGCGCCGGTTAATGAGAACTATGGCGATAATGATAATTACACTCCCGAGTTCTCAATATCTGATTACATAGATAATTTATTCGATCCTGATACTTTTGAATCACACAAATTCTATTACGGATAGACTTGTTTGATGGTATATGCAGAAACCGCGAATGCAATGATTGAAGAGCTGACGTTGTCGTAAGCCACATCGGAAGTCGCAAAATTTTGGCGGCTTCCCGCTTACAACACCTTATGCCATTAAATTATATCCTATATATAGCTAATCAGCACCATGATTATTTCAATGCTGATAAATCTCTGAAAGATGGTTATAAATTTTTTCATCACAGGTTTAATGGGGGAATTATCACATCGATAAAATTAAAGATTTCAAGACAGTTAAAATAGAATTGAAACATTACAACCAGGACAATAAAATGCATATTCTTAACACAGGAACATCCAGTGACATATCTCTTCAGTCTAATGTGCATGTAAAAACAACCTACCAAAACAATGAGCGAGGAAATATATCAAATAATATACATGAGGTAAAAAATTCACTTGCGTGCTTTGGCACAAAAAAACATACAGACAGTGCAAATATAATAAAGAACATACTCCGAGAGAGGATAGCATCTAAATGCTATTTAACTATGTTCTCAGAAGGATTTCATTTCAAAAAGGACAAATATAAACTTTCTCCGAATACAGGAAAGGAAGCCTTAGCATATTTAGATCGGATTTCAAGGGAAAATATTCATGAAATTATAAAACAGACTCAGCCTTTGTCTAAGAAGGAAAGGTTCCTGTTAGCTAAAATAATTGATACGGATGTTGTATTGAGGCATCAAACTAACTCTAACCTCTCAAATAAAGGCACACTTAATATATTTTCAAACAAAAAACTGCAATCATTAGACACTCCCCCAACGACGCGCGCTTTAGATGAAGAAATTACTGATTTATCGAATCATGATTTTGTATTTTTTGGCGTTGAATTCTCAGATAAAAACACCATCCACCCTATCAACACAAAATATAAAGGATGGGATTTTGGGTCTAATGCCTATATAGTTAAGGATGAGTTCAAACATGCTTATGTTACATTAGATCATCACTATGGTGGATATATTACCTCCGATTTTGAACATGAGCAAAAAGAATTCACATCACAATTTGAAATAGCAGAAAAAGAAATCTCAAGCATTTACACAAGCAACAAGAAAAATAATGATATTGCTATGTATTCTACGAAAAGCATGAAGCTCGCCATTGGATTAAATCTGATTAAATTTATACAAAACACTTCAGATATGAAACTAAAAGAGTTCGCTCTGAGTGGACAGCTAAGTACTCTGGATATTGACAGATTAATCAATTTCATATTTCAGCCAGAGTGTCATTTGCCAAGAATGATAAGTACAAAAAAATTTCAGGAGATTCGTTTGGCAGATATTTCATTGAAAGATGCAATAATGGCTGCGAACTTAACAAGAATTGACGAACTAGTAAAGGATAAAAAGGATGCATATAATGCTATAAAATTAGTTTTATTTCTACACAAAGAAAGGGAAAGCATGACTACTTTAATAGCTAAAAAAATCATTAGCTATATTCTGGATAAATGTTCTTTTACGAAAGAACTAAGAGAATCACTAGAGAGTGATGTGATTAAAATAATGAAAGGAAATGTTAAAAACAATGTATTATCGAAAGTGAATTTTTTCCATTTTCAGAGTGATTGAGGTTAAAAATAGGATAACGGAAATTTCGGCGGTTCCGGCGCAGAACCCCATTACACACCTTTACCCTCAGTGAACCGGGATGCATTATTGTCCGGCGAACCATTAAGCAGAGCCTGCCCCGGGGCTTTAAGAGAGCCGTCTCCGTTGATATAAGCATAAAGCGTGGTGGTGGTCATCCCCAGTTGCCTTGCCACATCTGCCGCAACAGCATTCTGATACGCCATCGTCAGTGTCGCACGATCCATTTTGCGGGGACGACCACCTAACCGCCCGCGCGCTCGTGCAGCCGCTAACCCGGCCTGAGTGCGTTCAGCAATCAGTTCGCGTTCGAATTCACCGAATGCGGCGAAAATACCAAAAGCGAGGCGACCATTGGCCGTTGTGGTGTCAATTTCAGCTCCGGCTCCCGCCAGCACCTTCAGATGGATACCCCGCACCCGTAAATCTTCAACGGTATTAACAAGGTGGCGCAAATCGCGTTCCAGCCGATCCAGTTTCCAGAGAACCAGGGTATTACCCGGCTGAAGTGCTTTAAGACAGGCCTTTAGTCCCGGTCGGGCATCACTCCTACCAGAGGCGATATCTTCGTATATCCGCTCAGGCTCAATTCCGGAAGAAAGTAACGCATCCCGCTGTGGCATGATGGTCTGTACGCCATCAGATTTGGACACACGGGCATAACCGTTCTGTAGCACAGGGGCACTGTTGCAAAGTTCGCTATGAGGTCCTGTTGTTTTTACTGAAAGGCCCTACATTTCAAAGGCTCTGCCCATCGGCCATTCACCTTCACGTACGTTTCGTCAATGTGCCATGGGTTCATATCGGAAGGATTACGCCAGTACCAGCGCAGTCGTTTTTCTATTTCAGGTGCATAACGCTGAACCCGGCGGTAAATCGTGGAGTGATCAACGTTGACACCGCGTTCGGCCAGCATCTCCTGCAGTTCACTATAGCTGATGCCGTATTTACAGTACCAGCGTACAGCCCACAGGATAATGTCACGCTGAAAATGCCGGCCTTTGAATGGGTTCATGTACTGCTCTGTCAGCAAAAGGTGACGATGAGTTTATCACCTCCTTATTTTTGCAACAGTGCCGTTGTATTTAGGATCTGAGCCGCAAGTCGCTTGTGGCAAGGGGAGCAGGTATTGAGGGAAAAAGAGTGCTGCATCATGGCGGGTGTTGAAGCATGAGGCTGTTTTGGTTCGAGAGAAAAAATAATGATGTCCGGTCATCTTTTTTTTGTTGGCTGATTGCTTTGATGCTGAGTTATTCGTTCTGCAAAACTCAACTGAAATCACTGTGAACAAAGGTGTGTTAAGCACAAATTCACTTGATATTATAAAATGCAGTAATGTGTTCTTATCATTGTAAATCAGTTTATTAAGTATTTAATGGCATATGATGGATATGCATAACGTTCTTCGCAATGTCGACGCCAACTGGCATAGGTTTCATAGCCCACTCCCTTCTGATTAATCGGGAAAATAGAATGTTATTCAGATTATGCACTCTGCTTAAAAAAAGATCGTACGTCGGTGAACCATCATCTGTGTCGGCGGTTGCTAAACAGGGTGTGCGGCTTAATAAGCACGGGCAAAAGCGGGATAACTCCTTATTGGTTATCCCGCTTGTTTTTTATCCTTAAGGGAAGTATGTTTCCACTGTCGGTGTGGGAGTAACAGCAGCCTGGTTGTTTTACCTTTCTGCCCTATGCCAGCAGTTCACAGGAAGGCGGCAGGCGGCAGGAAATGGCGCCCGGCATCACCTCAATAAGAAATGAGCGGCCTGTCAGCGGTTCACCATCCAGATTAAAGGTCATTTCATGCGGCGCGGTGATTTCCAGCCAGGGCAAAGAGGCACGGATAATGTTGGGATTATCGCCATCACCGCCAAAAATGGAATTCAGCAGCGTGGGCAGCACTTCCTGAGAGGTGACGATGCTCAGTTCCAGCTTGCCGTCATTGATTAATGCGCCGGGACATAGACGCTGACCGCCGCCCGCCAGACGACCGTTACCCACCGCCACCACCAGCGCATCGCCATGCCAGCTGAAATCCGGTCCGCACAGTTCACAGTTGTCGGCTTTCAGCGTGTCCATGCGCATCAGACCATGAATAAAGTAGGAGACGCCGCCCAGCGCAGATTTTAGTTTTTCCGGTGTTTCGGTGGTGATGCGTGCGCCAAAGCCACCGGACGCCATGTTGATAAAATAGCGTTGCTGATTAACCACCGCCAGATCAACCGGAGTAGCTTTACCGACTATCGCCAGCCGCAGGGCATTTTCCATCTCCTGCGGGATACCTGCGCTGGTGGCAAAATCATTGGCCGTACCCAGCGGAATGATCCCCAGCGCCGGACGCTCGCTGTCGGATAACGCGATCAGCGCGGTGGCAACCTCATTAATCGTGCCATCGCCGCCCCCGGCAATCACGGTGGCGGCCCGCAGCGACACGGCCTCCTGGACGTAACGTGCGGCGTCACCGTGTTCCCAGGTGACGCGCACTTCCAACGACACACCTTCCTGACGCAGGGTCTTAATGGCGTTGCGCAGGACTTCGTTACCTGCTCCTTTACCGTTGAGGACGACCAGCGTAAGCGAATGTTTTTTCATGTATTTTTCCTGTCAGAACGGGCTTAAAACTGCTTCAGTTATAGCATATTCAGCGGGAAACGGCGTGAAGAGAAAAAAACCTGTTCAAAATGGCACTGCTTTAGCCAACGTCGTGCAGGGCTATTTCAGCGTGATGGTAACGAAAGTGGGTAACTGCGGCACGAGTTCAGACCGCGCTGCGTTTTTTGATGGCGGGCGCGGCTCAGAGCGGCGCGGATGCGGGTTAGTCAGGCCTGTCGGGCATTGCAGCCGGGAAATTGCGTATCAGCAGCGCGAACGCCAGATCGATCTCTTCCGGTAGCGGGACCCAGACAAGGTGGCCGTTGCCGGGGGCAACGCTTACTGGCAGCGCCCTGGCGTTTTCCATATGTTGCAGCGGAAAGGTGATGTTTCCCGCCGGCGTCATTAATTCCAGGCTGTCGCCGACGCTGAATCTATTTTTAACCGTAACCTGTGCCAGCGTACCGCGGCGTTCGCCAGTTAATTCGCCGACAAACTGCTGGCGATCGGATGCGGAAAAACTTTGCTGATAGTTCTGGTAGCTGTCGTGGGTGTGACGACGAAGGAACCCCTCGGTGTAGCCCCGGTGTGCCAGCCCTTCCAGCGTCTCCAGCAGGGCGTTATCAAAAGGTTTTCCGAGGGCAGCATCATCAATCGCACGACGGTAAACCTGTGCGGTGCGGGCGCAATAGTAGTGGGACTTGGTGCGGCCTTCGATTTTCAGCGAATGTATGCCCATGGCGCTCAGGCGGCCCACATGCGCGACCGCCCGCAGATCTTTCGAATTCATGATGTAGGTACCGTGCTCATCCTCAAAGGCGGTCATATACTCGCCCGGACGCATGGTTTCTTCAATCAGAAACATGCTATCGGTAGGCTGGCCTTGACCGAGAGTCGGCTCAACGGTCTTCACCGGAATAGACTGATGCTGATGGACAATTTGCCCCAGCTCATCCTGCTTGCCTTCCAGCACTTTATATTCCCAGCGGCAGGCGTTAGTGCAGGTGCCCTGGTTTGGATCGCGTTTGTTGATATAGCCAGAAAGCAGGCAGCGGCCGGAATAAGCCATACAGAGCGCACCGTGAACGAAAATCTCCAGTTCCATATCAGGCACCTGCTGGCGAATCTCCTCGATTTCCTCCAGCGACAGCTCTCGGGAAAGGATCGCGCGGGTCAGGCCCATTTTCTGCCAGAATTTAACCGTCGCCCAGTTCACCGCGTTAGCCTGCACCGACAGGTGAATATCTGTCTGTGGAAAAGTGTCGCGCACCATCATAATCAACCCCGGATCGGACATGATCAGCGCATCCGGGCCCATGGCTACCACCGGTTGCAAATCGCGGATAAAGGTTTTCAGCTTGGCGTTGTGTGGCGCAATATTCACCACCACGTAGAATTTCTTGCCCAGCGCGTGGGCTTCATTAATGCCTGTGGCCAGGTTTTCGTGGTTGAATTCGTTATTGCGTGCCCGCAGGCTGTAGCGCGGCTGGCCGGCGTAAACCGCATCTGCGCCATAAGCAAATGCATAGCGCATATTTTTCAGCGTCCCGGCCGGGGAGAGCAGTTCCGGTTTGAACATAAGGATTTTCCGTTGAGATCTGATGTCAGGTCAGATATTGCCGTGCAGGGTGGTGCGGTGACGGCCTCGCTAAGTGCGAGCGCTCTGTGATAACCGCCGCGACCCTGCAAAATATGCGGGGATTGTGCATGCTGATGTCAACAATGTAAATTGCGCTAGATCAAGCGGTAGACATCTGCCTCCCAGCGATAGCCCATGCCGTAAACGGCGCGGATAAAAGGCTGGTTGGCATCCTGTGCTTCCAGCTTACGCCGCAGGTTCTTTATGTGGCTGTCGATGGTGCGATCGGTGACCACGCGGTAATCATCATAAAGATGATTGAGCAGCATTTCCCGCGAAAACACTTTGCCGGGTTCCTGAGCGAGGGTCTTCAGCAGACGGAACTCGGCGGGGGTCAGATCCAACGGGGTGTTGTTCCAGCGAGCCTGGAAGCGGTCCTCATCCACCACCAGCAGCGAAGTTTTCTTCGCTTCTTCAGGCGTATGTCGGCAGCGCTTAAGGATGGTTTTGACTCGGGCCACCACCTCTCGCGTGCTGAAGGGTTTACACACGTAGTCATCCGCGCCGATCTCCAGCCCCAGCAGTCGGTCAATTTCTTCGGTTTTAGCGGTAACCATAATCACGGGCAGCTCGGAAAAACGGCGAATTTCCCGGCATACCGATAAGCCGTCCATGCCCGGCAGCATCAAGTCCAGTAACAGCAAATCCGGCGGGGTTTTCTTCACCCAAGTCAGTACCTCATCACCGCGCAGCAGATGATGGGTGCGGTAACCGGCCGCCTGCAAATAATCAACCAGCAGCTGGCCGAGTTTTGGCTCGTCTTCAACGATAAGGATCAGTGGGGATGGTGAATTCATAATACTCCTGGCGCAGCGTGAGGGTAAACGACCCTCTTTAATGTTGTAGTCCAGGTAAGTGTACTGTAATTCTCATTCCTCCGGCAGGGGCGCTTTCGGCGCTGATGCTACCGTCATGCGCTTCCACGATATTCTGGCAGATTGACAGTCCCAGACCGGAGCCACCACTGGCACGATTGCGCGAACCTTCGGCGCGGTAAAAGCGTTCAAAAATCTGCCCGCGCTGCTCGTCGGTAATGCCTGGCGGGCTATCATCGAAACGGATAACCAGCTGATTTCCCTCGTTAGCAAGGGATATCGTCAGGCCACCGCCCGCATCGGTATAGCGCAGACTGTTTTCTGTCAGATTGGTAAACAGCTGCATCATACGCGTCGCGTCGCCAAACAGCACTGCCCGTTCAGGCAGATCTAGTGTGAGACTCAGATTGTGCTGTTTGTAGCGATGTCTGAAGTTACCCGCCACCATCTCCAGCAGAGGTACTAGGTTAATATCGCTTTTGCGGTAGGCCAGCGCGCCCTTATCGGACAGTGAAAGCTGATGGACGTCCTCGACCAGTTTGGTCAGGGTGCTGACTTCCCCCTGCAAAGAGGCAATGGATTCCGGCGTCAGTTTGCGCACGCCGTCCTGAAGTGCTTCCAACTCACCGCGCAGGATCGCCAGCGGCGTGCGCAGTTCATGGGAGATATCGGCCATAAAGGCCCGTCGCATACTTTCGTTTTTCTCCAGCGTGCTGGCCAGACGGTTAAAATCCTGTGCCAGCCGGCCCAGTTCGTCGCTGCAGTTTGCCGTTACCCGGCTGGTAAAATCCCCCGCCGCCAGCTGGTGGGTGCCTTCCACCAGACGCCTGACCGGTGCCAGAAAACCGCGCGACATCAGCCAGGTCACCAGCGCGGCTAACAGCATGGTCAGGCCAACGATAATCCAGCTGGTGCGTTTTTGTTGCTGGTCAAAGTTGATATCGGCGCTGCGGGTCAGGCGTTCCGGCGGCGAGCCAATCACCCAGCCAACAATATGCCCGTCGCGGGTGCTGATGTTACGGCGATGGCCTTCGGGCGGTAGCGGGTTGCGGGGACCAATCATCACATGGTACTGCTGGTCAATCACCCAGAACTGGGTACGCCAGCCGTGAGGCGGCAGCAGCGTGCTGGCGTCCGGGTTTTGCTCAATGGAATGCAGGATTTGAAAGGCCAGCTGGTTATTGCTACGCAAAAAATCCCAGTTGCCGTGCTGCTCATACTGGTCGGCCAGCGCGCCAGCGAGCAGGTTCAGCCGCTGCTCATTGCCTTTTTTGATGTAGTCGATAAAACCATGCTCGAAGCTAAGGCGCACTCCCCAGTGCATGGTGGCCAGCACCAGCATGCAGGTTGAAAAAATAGCGATAAACAGTTTGGCGGTAATGCCGATGCGCAAGCGGGCAAACATCATGATTTCCTCTGGCGGTTTAACGCCACATTTTTAGCGACATCCGGGGGAACACGTCGGAACACCAGCACAGGAAGGATAGTGACCACAGCCATGCAGAGCCAGCTTTAAATAAACGCCTCGCGTACGCCGGGTGTGCCTGCCAGCGCCTGCTGGCCGAATGTT
Source organism: Erwinia tracheiphila (assembly GCF_021365465.1). Classification (NCBI taxonomy): domain Bacteria; kingdom Pseudomonadati; phylum Pseudomonadota; class Gammaproteobacteria; order Enterobacterales; family Erwiniaceae; genus Erwinia; species Erwinia tracheiphila. Next base: position 3,195,889 of record NZ_CP089932.1, on the reverse strand, counting down.
GCCAGCAGCAGTCCTGTCACGGTGACGCCGATGCTGGTTGAAAGCTGCATAATCATCGACAGCAGACTGTTACCGCTGCTGGCCAGATCGTCAGGTAGCGATCGCAGCGTCAGTGTGTTCATGGTCGAAAAGCGAACGGCGTTAATCATCCCCAGTATAAACAGCACCAGCGGCAGCAACCAGCTCCAGCCCATCAATGCCACCAGCGGAAACAGTAACACCACAAGGCCAAGGGCGATGGTGGTAAATATCAGTACACGGCGATAGCCAAAGCGGTTAACAATCGGCACCACAATACGCTTTATACCCATATTGCCCAGCACCATGGGAATCATCATCAGTCCGGCATGAAACGGACTGAATCCCATGCCAATTTGCAGGAACAACGGGGCTATAAACGGCAGCATGGCGCTGCCAATCCGCCCGGTGAAATTGTCTGCGAGGCCGATAGCGTAGAGCGGGTGCCTGAATAGCGTCAGGCTGAACAACGCCTGCCCGTTGCCGCGGGCATGCAGCAGATAAGCAGACAGCGCGGCGATGCCGCCGGAAGCCAGGGCAGCAGCGGGGAAAAATTCAGCCCTTTCATACCATCCAGCGCCATCATCAGCGCGGACATGCCTGCGGCCAGCAGGATAAAACCGGTAAAGTCAAAGTGGCGTGGCGGCAGTTTCAGATTGGGCAACAGCAGCAGCGTGGCCACTGCCAGGCCAACCGGCAGGATAATCAGGAAGATCCAGTGCCAGCTGGCGTACTGCACCAGCACGCCGCCCAGCAGCGGCCCTACCTGTCCCGGCAGCGTGACAAAGGTCATAGCTGCCATGTATTGCTCGCGGGGGACCGTCTTCATGACCGTCAGTCGGCCTACCGGCACCATCATTGTGCCGCCGAAACCCTGTATCACCCGCGCGGCAATAAGCTGATTGAGCGTGGTTGCCTGGACGCAAAACAGCGATCCCACGCTGAACAGTACGATTGCGCTGAAAAAAACAGTTCGCACGCCAAAGTGATCCGCCAGCCAGCCGCTGACCGGCAGCATTATGTCCACGGTCAGCACATAGGCCACCACCACCGTATGCATATGCAGCAGGCTTTCGCCATTGAGGGCAGGGCAGTATTTACAATGGTGGTGTCCAGCGACTGCATAAAGAAGCCAAAGGCGACAATCCATAGTTGCCAGCGCACCACGGGGGAGAGGATCGTCCGGTCTGGCCTGGGCGCTGTTATCAAACACCGATGACTCCGTCTGGTTGAGGTCTGGGTTTACGCCGTAGTTTATCCATATACAAATAGACCACTGGCGTGGTGTACAGCGTTAGCAGCTGGCTCATCACCAGCCCACCCGCAATGGTGATCCCCAGCGGCTGACGCAGTTCTGCGCCGTCACCCGCGGTAAATACCAGCGGCAGCGCGCCGAACAGTGCGGCCAGCGTCGTCATCATAATTGGCCGGAAACGCAGCAGGCTGGCCTCAAATATGGCATCACGGGCGTTCAGTTTGTCGTTGCGCTGTGCCTCCAGCGCGAAATCCACCATCATAATGGCATTCTTTTTTACAATACCAATAAGTAACAGAATACCAATCAGCGCAATCAGGCTAAAGGGGGCACTGAACAGTTCCAGCGCCAGCAGTGCGCCCAGCCCCGCCGAGGGCAACGTCGAGAGAATAGTCAGGGGATGCACGTAACTTTCATAGAGTACCCCCAGCACGATGTAGACGGTGGCGATAGCGGCCAGAATTAGCCACAGCTGGCCGCTTTGCGTCTTCTGAAACGCCTGTGCTGTTCCGGCAAAGCTGCCGCGCACGCTGGCCGGCACGCCCAGCGCGGTCATGCTGCGCTCAATGGCATCGGAAGCCTGTGAGAGAGACACGCCTTCCGGCAGGTTAAAGGAAATCGTCGAGGCGGCGGACAGCCCCTGATGGTTCACCGAAAGTGGGGCGTTGGCCGGTTGCCAGCTGGCGAAGGCAGAGAGCGGAATGGGCTTGCCCTCGTTGTTGATAACGAACAGCAAATCCAGTGAACTGATGTCCTGGGTATAGCGCGGGTCAATCTCCATTATTACCCGGTACTGATTAAGGGGTTGATAGATGGTGGAGATCTGGCGCTGGCCGAAGGCGTTGTTGAGCAGACCGTTCACTTCAAGGACGTTTATCCCCAGCTGCGCGATGCTGGCACGGTCATAGATCAGCGCCATTTCTGCCCCTTTATCCTGTTGATCGGAGTTCACGTCAGCCAGCTCGGGCAGCGCGGCAAAAGCCTTGCGGATATCTGGCTCCCAGTTGCGCAAATCATCTAGGCTGTCTGAAAGCAGCGTGTACTGATAGCCAGCATTGGACTCACGGCCACCCATGCGTAAATCCTGCACCGCCTGCAAATAGAGACTGGCTCCCGGCTCTTTTGCCAGCCTGACCCGCAGTCGGGCCATCACCTGCTGCGCCGTTTCACCGCGTTGCTTTAGCGGCTTGAGTGAAATAAACATCATACCGCTGTTGGTGCGCGAACCGCCAGTAAAGCCCACCACGCTGTCCACCGCCTGATCATCACGAATAATTTTCATAAAATCCTGCAGCTTGCCGCGCATCGCCTGGAAGGAGATGCTCTGGTCAGCCTGGATATAGCCCATCAACCGCCCGGTATCCTGTTCCGGCATAAAGGTTTTCGGTATCGTGGCATAAAGATAAAAGGTCAGGCCTATTGTGGCGACAAACACCAGCAGCGCCCAGCGTGAATGGCCCAACACCCAGTGCAGAGAACGGCCGTAACTGCAATGAACCAGAGCAAACAGGCTACCAAACCGCTGACGCCGGGGGGGATGGACGGGACGGGCTTTCAGTAACCGTGCACACATCATCGGCGTCAGTGTCAGCGAAATCAGCAGGGAAAGGGCAATCGACACCGAGAGGGTCAGGGCGAACTCTTTAAAAAAACGGCCGATCACGCCGCCCATCAGCAGCAGCGGCAGAAAGACCGCCACCAGCGACAGACTCATCGACAGCACGGTAAAGCCCACTTCGTTGACACCGCGCAGGGAAGCCTGTAGCGGCTTCATCCCTTTTTCAATATGGCGGGTGATATTTTCCAGTACCACGATGGCATCATCCACCACAAAACCCGTGGCAATGGTCAGCGCCATCAGGGAGAGATTATTCAGGCTGAAGCCCAGCAGGTACATGGCAGCAAAGGTGCCGGTCAGCGATACCGGCACGGCAATTGCCGGGATCAGCGTGGCGCGACCGGACCGTAAAAAAAGAAACACCACCAGCACCACCAGAATGACCGCAATCACCAGCGACTGTTCCACTTCCGCCAGTGAGGCGCGGATAGTGGGGGAGCGGTCCTGGGAGATATCCAGCTGGATACTGGCGGGAATAATGCTGCGCAGTTTCGGCACTTCGGCACGAATTCTGTCCACCGTGTCGATAATATTGGCTTCCGGCAGCTTACGGATTATCAGTAAAATGGCCGGTTTGGCATTAGCCATACCGGCATTACGCACATCCTGTACTGAATCGGTAACGCTGGCGACATCCTGCAGGCGCACGACGGCACCGTTTTGGTAGTGTACTATCAGCGGCTGAAACTCAGCGGCTGTTTTCAGCTGATCGTTGGTTTTGACCTGCCAGCGCTGCTGGCTGTCTTCAATCATCCCCAGGGGACGGCGCTGATTGGCGTTGGCAATGGTTTGCCGCACCGCATCCAGCGACACACCCTGGTTAAACAGCGCCTGGGGGTTCAGCGCCACTCGCACAGCCGGGAGCGAACTGCCACCGGTTGCCACGTCGCCCACGCCGTCAATTTGCGCCAGCTTTTGCGCCAGCTGCGTGGAAGCATAGTCATACAGCTCACCCTGTGAATAGCTGTCTGAGGTCAGCGTCAGGATCATAATGGGGGCATCTGACGGGTTGGCTTTGCGCCAGCTCGGCCTTGAGGGCATGCCGCTCGGTAGCAGGCTTTGTGCAGCGTTAATTGCCCCCTGTACGTCGCGCGCTGCACCATTGATATCGCGGTCATAATCGAACATCAAAATAATGCGGGTGCTGCCCAGCGCGCTGGTGGAGGTCATTTCCGTCACCCCGGCAATGCGACCCAGAGAGCGCTCCAGCGGCGTGGCTACTGAAGATGCCATGGTTTCTGGCGACGCGCCCGGCAGCGAAGCCGACACCATAATCACCGGAAAATCCATCTGCGGCAGCGGGGCCACCGGCAACAGCCGCAGGCCAAGCAGGCCAGCAAGGGCGATGGCGATTGTGAGCAGAATGGTGGCGACCGGGCGATGAATAAACAGCGCAAAAAATTTCACGGCGTTTCCTCCCGCATACCCCGGCGGCGGCTGGCACGCGCCAGTCGGTCAAACAGCAAATAAATTACCGGCGTGGTAAACAGCGTCAGCACCTGGCTGGCGATCAGGCCGCCGACCATGGCAATGCCCAGCGGCTGACGAAGTTCGGCACCCTGGCCGCTACTGAGCATCAGCGGCAGTGCGCCGAACAGTGCCGCCAGCGTGGTCATCAGTATCGGGCGGAAACGCAGCAGGCAGGCCTGATATATCGCCTCATAAGGGGCCATCCCCCGTTCGCGCTCGGCGGCCAGCGCGAAGTCGATCATCATGATGGCGTTCTTTTTGACAATACCAATCAGCAAAATAATGCCGATAATGGCAATCACATCCAGCTCGTTGCCGCACAACATCAGCGCCAGCAGTGCGCCAACGCCTGCCGTGGGCAGGTTGGAGAGAATGGTGATGGGGTGAATAAAGCTTTCATAAAGCACACCCAGCACGATGTACATCACCACGATCGCCGCAATAATCAGCCAGACCGTGCTGGATAGCGCTGCCTGAAATGCCAGGGTGCTGCCCTGAAACTGGGTCATGATTTCAGCGGGCATAGCCAGTTCCTGTCTGGCTTTGCTAATGGCGTTGACCGCCTGTTCCAGTGAATAACCGTTGCTGACGTTAAACGAGAAGGTGGTGGACGGGAACTGGTCGAGATGGTTAATACCCAGTGGGCCGTACCGCTGTTCCGGGCGGGCAAGGGCACTGAGCGGCACCACAGTGCCATTGCTGCTTTTCAGGTGGATGGCGTCGAGTGCGGCCAGTCCCGGCGTGCTGCGGGTATCGTGTTCCAGCACCACGCGATACTGGCTGGACTGGGTATAAATCGTGGAGATAAGCCGCTGGCCGAAGGCGTTGTACAGTGCATTATCCACATCCGCCATTCCGATTCCCAGACGGCTGGCACTGTCGCGATCCACCCGGATAAAGGCTTCAAACCCACGATTCTGCCAGTCGCTGCTAATATCCTGTAGCTGGGGCAGGGCGCTCAGTTTCGCCATCAGCTGCGGCACCCATAAACTTAGTGCATCCAACGTGTTGGCCTGTAAGGTGAACTGATATTGCGTGCGGCTGACGGTGGTATCAATGGTTAAATCCTGTATCGGTTGCAGGTAGAGATCCACGCCGGGGAGCTGGGCCACTTCATGCTGTAATCGTTTGATCACCTGTTGGATACGGTCGTCACGTTCACTCAGGGGCTTAAGGTTGATTTGCAGTCTGCCGCTGTTCAGTGCCGAATTGGTGCCGTCCACGCCAATAAAGGCGGTAAGGCTTTCTACCGCCGGGTCTTTTATAATGCGTGCTGCCACCTGCTGCTGACGTTGCGCCATATTTTCGTAAGAGACGGACTGAGGGGCCTGCAAAGTGCCCTGGATAATGCCGTTGTCCTGCACCGGAAAGAAACCTTTAGGAATGATAACCCATAACAGCACCGTCAAGGCCAGCGTTGCCAGCGCCACACTCAACGTCAGCCACGGGTGGTTCAGCACTTTTGTCAGTATCCGGCCATAGGCGGCAATCACCCGGTCAAACAGCGCCTCGCTGGCGCGGGAGAATCGGTTTTGCTTACGCAGCGAGTCGGCATTCAGCATCCTGGCGCACATCATCGGCGTCAGCGTCAGCGAGACCACCGCTGAAATCAGGATCGACACCGCCAGAGTGATGGCAAATTCACGAAACAGCCTGCCAACAATGTCGCCCATAAACAGCAGCGGGATTAAAACCGCGATCAGCGAAAAGGTCAGCGAGATGATGGTAAAACCGATTTCTCCGCTGCCTTTCAGCGCGGCGTCCAGCGGCTTGTCGCCTTTTTCGATATAGCGAGAGATGTTTTCGATCACCACAATCGCATCATCCACCACAAAACCCGTCGCTACGATCAGCGCCATCAGCGTCAGGTTGTTGATGGAATAACCCAGAAAATAGATCACCGCAAAGGTGCCGATCAGCGACAGCGGTACGACTATGGCGGGGATAAGGGTGGCCGCGATATTGCGTAAAAACAGATAAATAATCATGACAACCAGCGCAATCGCCAGCACCAGCTCAATCTGGACATCTTTTACCGATGCTCGAATGTTAGTGGTGCGGTCGGTCAGAACCTGCATATCCACCGATGCAGGCAGCGTGGCAACCAGCCCCGGCAACATCGCACGAATGCTGTCGGCGGTGGTGATAATGTTTGCGCCGGGCTGGCGCTGCACGTTCAATACAATCGCGGGCCGCTGGTTAGCCCAGGCACCCAGCCAGCGGTTCTCTGCACCCTGTTCAATGGTGGCAATATCCCGTAACCGTACTGGCGAACCATTTTGATAGCTGACGATCAGCAGGCGGTAATCCTCAGCGGATTTCATCTGATCGTTAGCTGACAGTGTGACAGAACGCTCCGGGCCATCCAGACTACCTTTTGCCGAGTTCACGTTAGCGCTGCCGATCACGCTGCGCACCGTTTCACTGTCCAGCCCCCGCGCGGCCAGCGCCTGCGCGTTCAGCTTCACCCGCACAGCCGGACGCTGCCCGCCAGAAAGCGTCACCAGTCCGACGCCGGGCACCTGTGAAATTTTCTGGGCGATGCGCGTTTCCACCATATCCTGCACCTGAGTGAGCGGCATGCTGGTAGTGGTGACCGCCAGTGTCATAATCGGCGGATCGGCAGGGTTGACCTTGCTGTACACGGGCGGATTGGGCAAATCCGCAGGCAGCAGATTAGTGGCGGCGTTAATGGCCGCCTGTACTTCCTGCCCGGCGACATCCAGTTTTAGCGAGAGCTGAAACTGCAGGGTGATGACTGAGGCACCGCCCGTACTTTGTGAGGACATCTGCTTTAAACCAGACATCTGGCCAAACTGGCGTTCCAGCGGGGCGGTAACAGAAGAGGTGACCACATCCGGGCTGGCACCGGGGTAAAGCGTGACGACCTGAATGGTGGGGTAGTCCACTTCAGGCAGCGCCGAGACAGGCAACACGCGCCAGGCAAGGATTCCGGCAAGAAGGATCGCCACCATCAACAGCGTAGTGGCCACCGGACGCAAAATAAACTGACGGGAAGGGCCGCCGCCCTGAGGAGTCGGGGAGTGAGCCGTTTGCATCAGGCACCGGCTCCCTTTGCAGGGAGGCTACCGCTTGCCACCGATGGCGAATGAGGCGCAATCACCTCAACGCTGGCGCCTTCGGTCAGGCGATCGATGCCGTCGGTGACCACGCGTTCACCCGCGTTCAGCCCGGCGGCGATCACCACTCTCTGACTGTCTTCCGGACCCGGCGTGACGACTTTCTTGCTGACGTTATTTTCTGCATTAACCACCCAGACAAAATGGCCTTCATTGCCCATTTGCAGCGCCGCGGCGGGGATGACCACGGCATCGTGTAACGTGTTGATCTTCATTCGGGCGTTAACAAACTGATTAGGGAAAAGCGCATCGTCGGCGTTGGCAAAGCGGGCCTTCAGCTTAATGGTGCCGGTGGTCGTATCCACCTGATTATCTAAACCGAGCAGCGTACCGCGCGTCAGTAAGTGGCTGTTGCTGCGGTCCCAGGCTTCCACAACCACCGGGCCGCCTTTTTGTGCGGCGAGAATGCCGACAATGTCATTCTCCGGCAGGCTGAACACCAAATCGATAGGGTGCGTTTGGGTGATCACCACAATTCCGTTGCTGTCGCCGCTGGTAACGTAGTTGCCGACATCCACCTGCCGCAGGCCAACGCGGCCGGAAATTGGCGAGGTAACCCGGCTCCAGGTCAGATTCAGCTCGGCGCTGGCCACGTTAGCTTCATCGATTTTTAGTGTGCCTGACGTTTCGCTGACCAGCGCACGCTGGGCGTCCAGTTCCTGCTGTGAGACCAGCTTGTTTTTTGCCAGCTGCTCATAACGCGCCAGATCGCGGCGGGCGTTGGCAAGCGTGGCCTGGTCTTTCGCCAGTTGTCCTTGTGCCTGTGCCAGCGCAACCTGCCACGGACGGGGGTCGATTTCCGCCAGTAGCTGTCCCGCCTGTACCTCCTGCCCCTCATCAAAATGGATCGCGGTGAGCTCACCGTCCACGCGGCTGCGTAAGGTCACGATGTTAGCCGCTGTGACGGTGCCCAGACCGGACAGAAACTGTGGCACACTTTCGGTAACGGCTTCTGTTGCCTGTACCGGTGGCAGTGCTGCCCCATGCCGTCCCCCTTTGCCTCTGGTCTGCGACTGCCTGGCGACATCCGCATCTGTTGCCTGCATTGCCGTGTGGTTCAACCACCAGTATGTACCAGCGACAGCCAGCGACAGCGCAATGAAAAACCAAAAAAATTTACGGGAACGGCCTGTGCTTTTGTTCATGGTGGTTATCAGCTCTCCGGTAGCAAGGGTGAAGTCCTGGGGGAATGGCGTTAAGCCCCAGAGTGTAGCGAGTCTGGCAGGTAAAAAATTGAAGGAAATAAGGATAACGATTCAGCAAACGTAAGTATTAACTACCTGAAATTATTTTGTCCTGCATCAACTAAGCGTATCAGTAGCGTTTTGCTAAAGCGGCTGAGAAATTGCACTTTCCAGCGAGGCGGTGGTTATATCAGCCGCCAGCGAAGGTGCAATAAAATCCAGCGATGTGCGGGTTTGTGTTTCAGCCGACAGGGCAATTTTGCTCTCTTCGGCTGCACGAACCAGACGATAGCTCAAGCGCTGTTGCCAGACTTTCAGTAAATGTTTGACCTTTTCCGGCTCCTGCGCATCGCGAACCAGCTCCTGTAGCTGCTTACGACTGGCGGCGGCATAGAAGTCGCTTTGTGCGGGTACGTCGTTGATCGCAACAGCGTTCCACCACGGCAGCACGGGTAGCGCGATACCTTTTTCTGTTAAACCGCCCTGTCCCAACAGCGGCATCAGCTCTTTGAATGCCAGCATAATATCCAGGTCGTTACCGCCCACGCGGCAGCCGCTATGACCCAACAGGCTGCTGCTGCGATCAGATTGACTGTGCCATGTCGGTCCCATCAGTAACATCGAGCAGTCGGTGGTGCCGCCGCCGATATCCACCACCAGCACGCGAGTTTCAGCGGTTAATCCTGCTTCAAAATCCAGGCCTGCCGCCACCGGTTCAAACTGAAATTCAACCTGCCTGAACCCGGCACGGCTGGCGGCTCGTGCCAGTATCGCCTGTGCCTGACGGTTAGCGTCATCACCTCCCAGCCCCTGAAAGTTTATCGGCCGGCCAATCACCGCCTGAGAAATTGTGCTGCCAAGCTGTTGCTCCGCCTTCTGGCGGATATGCAACATGGTCGCGCAGACCAGATCCTCAAAGAACGCCACCTGTTGTGGCTTCAGCCCGCTGGCACCCAAAAAAGATTTGGGTGATTTTACAAACCACACTTCCTCCGGGTCGGCCATATAGTGAGCCAGTGAAGCCAGACCAAACTTCACGCTGTCTGGGGTAACGACGATATCTTCTTCACGGTTGAGGTTGATGGCGCGGCGCAGGATTGCCTGAGTGTCCGCATCGGGGGTCGGCACCTGGTGATGACGGAACAACCATTCACTGACTGCGTCACGCGATGGTGCACACAGCATGGAAGGCAACAGAGCGTCATCGTTTTCCATCGGCAACAGCGTGGGCACGCCGGCATTCATGACGGCTACCGAGCAGTTTGCTGTACCATAATCAAAGCCGATATACATCTGTCCCCCTCAACTGACAGTAAAAAAAGGGGCGACTTTAGCTCAGGGACATACAGAGAGCAAGGGCCGGCGTAAAAAACCACCTGCATAGCAGGTGGCATTGATTTCACCCCACAGGGGCGCACTAAGTCCAGACTCAGAGAGCCTTCCCTTCACGCTGCTTTCAGTGGAGGCTAGCTCTCTTCAACTTCATATTTTTCCTGATACTTCACGTACTTTATTATCATTTCTTCGTTTATACCTACGGTATCGACACAATAACCTCTTGCCCAAAAATCATTCCCCCGCTGCTTGTTCTTACGCAGGCAGGGAAATTTACTGAACAATCGAAGGGCTGTTTTACCCTTTAAGTCGCCTGTTACATGGGAAATCGAAAGCCGTGGAGGCACTTTTACCCGCAAATGGACATGGTCTGTCTGGTCATTCAGCTACACTACTTCTATCCCGGGCTGCTCACCTGAGATCCTTATCGGCTTACAGACCTCTTTACCAACATTGTTCCTGAGGATGCGAAACCGGTACCTGGGTGTCCATACGATGTGATATTGACAACACCAGGGCACATGAGATGCTTTCTGGAATCTGCTCATGGTTAAATCCCTGGCAGTTATGGGGATAACAGATTCGGATTTTCCCATGAGTAGCATGACTGGCAAAGCCAACTTATTGCTGGCTACCTCCACAGGAGGTGGTGTTCATGCAGGGATAAAAAGGCTGACCGCCGCGATTTACCATTTTTTATAAGACGGTTGGGGAAAACCGACAGCTGACCGCGACCGTTGTGCCTGGTGTTATAGCAGGCGAGTTCGACCTGCGACATAATTTCGCTAATATTACTGTTGCTGCCGTCAAGCAGAGTAATACCCGGCCTCGCGCCGATGGGATGGGTTCCGTTTTTCCATTTGAACACATAGCGGCTAACCGCCTGTACCAGCTCTCCGGTTATTTCCTGTGCCTGCTGCAGTGAACAGTCCGGTATCAGCACGCCAAATTCATCGCCCCCCAGCCGGGCAAGGAAATCATCACTGCCCAGGGTACGCTGCATCAGCAGCGAGATTTCATTTAACAGAGCATCGCCAGCGGCGTGGCCGAACTGTCGTTAACGGCTTTAAAGCGATCAAGGTCGATAAACACCAACGCATCTGTTTGCCGCTCATCCGCCGCCGATTGCAGTAACTTTTGCAGCTTTTGATCAAAACTGACGCGATTGGGCAGACGAGTCAGCATGTCGTGTGAGGCGCTGTAGGTCAGCCTGCGCATCATTATTGTCCGGGTGGGTAATTTGCTGGAAGTTCATGGCAGTCAGTTCTGTTTCCTGGTAGCCGGGCACGTTGCAGAGCGACTTATTAACCTGCAGCCAGAGTCCATCAACCGACAGTAGCGCCATGCTAGTCGCTGAGTATTCCATCGCGTGACCCGGAATAATCATCAGAAAAAAGGGTAACTACGGGGTATCGACTATGAATCCACTTCGTGCTGAACGGATATTCAGCAGATGCGGCGCCAGCAGCGTCATCATCGAGAGCGTGGCAAGAAAAACCATAAAGGCACCGAAGCGCGGCAGCCGTACCGCCCTGTAAAGCAGCAGCACCGCAGTCAGTTGCCACGGTAAATAGCGCAGCACGGAATAACATGATATCAGCGTACAAAACAGCGTTAACGGCGTCAATCCACTGCTGTGGATTGATTTTTTTCCGCAGCCACGCGTTTTGCTACAACAGACAAACCGGGCCGAGTGCCGGAATGCCAATACTTTCTGATACAACCCAAATGGAAAAGAAGCGAACGTTGTAATGCCCAGGGAACCAGCAGGCTGTCAGGCCACTGATTACCGGGATAACCACCACCGCACAGGCAAACATTTTTATCCAGCATGGCAGGGAATCCAGCGGTTTTTTTAGGGTCCAGAAGCTGTCGAAGCAGCAACCCGCCAAGCAGAGCCTGTCACAGGTTGAGTAACGGATATTTCAGGCTTTATAGCGACAGCCCGACCACCAGATAATTGGTCAGGATAATGCCAGTCAGACAGCTGGTTAGCAGCAACGGAAGGGATTGGTTTGCCTGACGAAAAACTTCCACGGTGAGCAGGGGGGGTAGGAAATCACATGGGGGAAATTAGCCCAATTACCTTGATCAGCTCGCCACAGAAAAAATTCAGGTTAAAAGATAATATGCCCGTCAGTACCGCATTGGCAACCCCGGAATCTGAACGGCTAGGGGGCAACAGGGTCTCGGTCGTCATTCACAAACCCGGCAGGGCAGCAGTTACGTCAGGGCAATGTTTAATCCCCGGGGAGGCTAACATAACCGACCGGGAATGCTTATGGTAATTCAACATTCATGTTTATTTGGCAGTAGTAAATGGCGTGGTTATTTAATGGAAGAAGCCTGCCGAAGTTTCAATAATTCATCCCGGGTCCACGCGTGATCGATGCCTGCAATCTTCACGGAGAGACGTTGCAGGAATTGCTGGGTAGTGGCAATGCGCCCATGGCCGAGCAGCAGAGGGACCATCAGGGCTACGCAGAGTTGCAGTGCGGAAAAGCCCTGTAACCTGGTACGCCGTTGACTGATTAAAAAAGTGGTACTGAGTATGAATCCAAGGATCAGGCCACTGATTACCTCGCTTTCTGAATGATAGTTGAGCATCAGCCGTGACAGGCCAACCATCAATGGGAGCACATAACCTACCCCCACGGCGAAGATACGCCACGCGCGTGCCAGGTGCCCTGTCAGCAGCCACAACATTACCGGCCAGAGCGTGGCAGACATCGTGCTGTGTCCGCTAAACCCAGTAAAATTAAACCGCGCACTGCCCATGCCAAACCCTAAGAAGGCGATTTTCGACAGGCTGACAATTGCCCCTGCCGAGCAAAATGTCAGGACCCACCAGACAGACGCACGACGAGCGCTGTTTTTCCAGCCAATCAAAAAAGCCATAATTACTGCGGTAGGAATAAGCAACATGCTGTCGCCAAAGTAGGTCAGAATATGCAAAGCAGGCTCAGGCACCGTGTATCCTTCTGTCAGGTTAGAAATACGAAGCGAATTGTATTCTGAACAGTTTAAAAGACAATCGATTAAAGGTATAACGGGAAAGTCTGAAAAGCTTCAGACGGTATTTTAGCTGGCATCACCCCTCCCGAATCCTTATAATTGCGCGCGAATTGATCCTCCCTTTGTCTCAGATAATCTGTAACCAGGCCTCTAATTTATGACAGATAAGTCGCATCAGTGCGTCATTGTAGGTATTGCTGGCGCTTCTGCCTCAGGAAAAAGTCTTATAGCCAGTACGCTTTATCGTGAAGTTCGCGAGCGCGTGGGTGACGAAAATATTGGCGTTATTCCTGAGGATGCGTATTACAAAGATCAAAGCAACCTGACCATGGAAGAACGGGTTAAAACTAACTACGACCACCCAAGTGCAATGGACCACCATTTGCTGCTGGCACACCTGCAGGTGCTGAAAGCGGGCCAGGCAATTGAGCTGCCGGTATACAGTTATGTCGAGCATACCCGTACCGCGCAGATCATAAGGCTGCCGCCAAAAAAAGTGATTATTCTGGAAGGCATTTTGTTGCTTACTGACGCACGATTGCGGCAGGAGATGAATTTTTCTATTTTTGTCGATGCGCCGCTGGATATTTGTCTGCTGCGACGTATGAGACGTGATGTCAATGAGCGAGGACGCTCAATGGATTCTGTGATGGCACAGTACCAGAAGACGGTCCGGCCGATGTTCCTGCAGTTTATTGAACCTTCTAAACAGTATGCCGACATTATTGTGCCTCGCGGGGAAAAAAACCGCATCGCGATAGACATTCTGAAAGCGAAGATCAATCAGTTTTTTGAATAATACGCTGGTCTTAACTGCAACTACTGTTGATTTGCAGTGCCCCGTGCGGGATGCGTCGGGGTTCTAGCCAGTACAGTTCATTTTGACTTTTAGGGAGTCGTTTCCGATGAGATTATGCGATCGTGATATTGAAACCTGGCTTGACAACGGGCAACTTGAGATTACACCTCGCCCCCCTTCAGAGCGTATAAACGGGGCAACGGTGGATGTGCGGCTGGGCAATCTGTTCAGAACATTTCGCGGGCACACCGCGGCGTACATCGATTTAAGCGGTCCAAAGACGGAAGTGAGTGCGGCACTTGATCGCGTGATGAGCGACGAAATTGTTCTCTCTGAAAGCGACGCATTTTTCCTGCATCCGGGCGAGCTGGCGCTGGCCGTGACCTTAGAATCAGTGACGCTGCCCGATAATCTGGTGGGCTGGCTGGACGGCCGTTCTTCGCTCGCGCGTCTGGGGTTGATGGTTCATGTTACCGCCCACCGTATTGATCCCGGCTGGCAGGGGCGCATTGTTCTGGAGTTTTATAATTCAGGTAAGCTGCCGCTGGCGCTGCGGCCGGGAATGCTGATTGGCGCACTGAGCTTTGAGTCGCTTTCCGGCCCTGCCGCGCGGCCTTATAATCGTCGGCAGGATGCTAAGTACAAGGGGCAGCAGGGCGCTGACGCCAGTCGTATCGATAAAGACTAGGAGAGCCTGAACTCATTTCTGGCCGGACGAGCGCCGGAATCTGAGTATGGCGCGAGGACAAGGCATGAGAAGATTTATTACCACGCTGGCCATTTTTTTGGTGGTCGTTGTGGCGGGTATGACGTCGCTGGTGCTGTTGGTTAACCCCAATGAGTTTCGCGATTATATGGTCCAGCAGGTGGAACAGCGCAGTGGCTACCATCTGGCGCTGAATGGCAATCTTCGTTGGCATGTCTGGCCGCAATTGAGCATTCTTTCCGGTCAGATGACGCTGACCGCGCCCGGCGCACAGCAGCCGATAGTGAGTGCCAGCAATATGCGCCTTGATATTAAGCTGCTGCCGCTACTGTCCCATCAGCTTGCCGTAAAACAGGTTATGTTAAAGGGGGCGGTAGTGCGTCTTACCCCTGAAAGTGACAGCCAGCGGCCCGTGGATGCGCCAGTAGAGCCCTCTAATACGTCGCCTGCGGAGATCTGTCAGGACTGGAGGTTTGATATCGGACAACTGCGTGTGGATGACAGCCTGCTCATATGGCAGCAAAGTAATGGTGAGCAAATAAATGTGCGCGATTTTAACCTCAGGCTTTCTCAGAATCCTCAGCGTCTGGCGAACATTGAACTGACCAGCCGTATCAACCGCGATCAGCGTGAGCTGTTATTGAACCTCAGTGCAGAGATGAATCTGAGTCAGTCCCCCGACCTTATAACCGCCACGGTCAATCAGCTGAATTATCAACTTACCGGCGCGGATTTGCCGAAAGAGGGCTTGCAGGGCCAGGCAAAAATGCAGGCCACCTGGCTTGCTGATAAGCAATCTTTCAAACTGCAAAATATTGCCCTGAACGCTAACGACAGCCAGCTTGATGGTACGGTTAGCGGTACGCTTGGCCGTCGTCCGCAGATCGCGGTCACATTGCATTCACCACTACTTAATATGGATTCACTGCTGGGGCTCAAAAGCAGCGCGGGCAGCAATGTCCAGGGCCTGGAAGCCCAGCGTGCGGGTCCTGCACCGGTTATTTCTCAAACTGAAGGCGAGGGCAACGGCAACACATTGCTGAATGCCCTGGACGGGATGCTTAACCTCAACGTCGATAAAATGCGCTGGCGTGGCATGGATCTGGACAGGGTGACGCTCAACGCCAGCAGTAAAAATGGCCTGGTACAATTAGCAACGTTAAATGGCAATATTGGTTCGGGTAGCTTCTCTTTACCGGGAACAGTGGATATGCGGAATCCGCAGACGAAAGTCGCCTTGCGCCCCGTGTTGCAAAAAATGGCGGTTGAACCTCTGCTGAAAGCCTTTGATTTACCACCTTCAGTGACCGGTGATATCTCGCTCACAGGTGATTTCAATGGCAATGGACTGAGCGTGCCTGCTTTCAGGCGTGCCTGGAAGGGGACGACGGAAGTCACTCTGGATAACGCGCAGATGAATGGCCTGAACTTCCAGCAGATGATTCAGCGTGCGGTGGAGCGGGGAAGTAACCGTGTCCGTGGGCCTGACAGTATTGAGGCGAGCAGTAATCTGCAACATATTACCGCGAGCGTGGCGCTGAATAATGGTCTGCTGGCGTTTGGTGATATGCAGGGGCAAACGTCCATGCTCAATTACAGCGGAAAAGGAAGTGTCAATATCAGTACTCAGCAGGCCGATCTTACCTTTGGCATCACCATGACGCAGGGCTGGCAGGGAGACATGGAACTGGTCAGCAGGCTACAACAAACGCCGATACCGCTTCGTATCTATGGTCCCTGGTCTGCATTGAACTATTCATTGCTAATTGATCAGGTGTTGCGGCAGCAACTGCTCGATGAAGCAAAAAAACGCCTCAAAGCCTGGTCAGACCGAAATCAGCCTGCTGGTTAAGCTACCTTCAGTGCTGCAAAAGCCCTGTGGTCAACTCTGCCCGGGTGACAGGCTTATTCAGCACAAGGTGGAACGATTTGAACTTTCTGCATCTATTCTGCTTCTCCGGGCAGCTGCTGCATATGTTCCATGAGCAATCCAGCAAGCGTTTGATATTCTCTTTTCCTCAAGAGGCAGGTAGGTCACCAGATCTTCCAGCGGCATATGACCGTTTGCCGTCCAGTTGCCATCGGCATTTTGTTGTATGTCATAACGAGGATCGAGCCTTTCCCCCTCATGGGGTAAATTACCCACAATGGTTTCCATTACATCACTTAATGTCACGACGCCTTCAACTGAACCAAACTCATCAATGACAAAAGCAAAATGCGTCCGGGCCGAACGAAACAGCTCAAGGGCCTGCAGCAGAGTAAGCTGCTCCGGGAAAACCAACGGATGACGAATGAGCGTAGGGCTATCCAGATGCTGGTAGTGCAACGTCTGTTGTGTGGAGATTAAAATTATTTTGATAGTAGTTAAGCGGATATTATTTAACAAACAGGAGGAGGACGCCAATAGTCGGTCGTGACGCAGACTTGCTGATCACGTATGCTTTGCGCTTTGGATGTAACATATGGCTAAAGTTGATGTCGTCTGCCCTCAGTGCAATGAAACTCATGCTGTACGATGTAACGGACATTCAGCATCCGGTGCCCAACGTTACATCTGCAAGCATTGTTCAAAGACCTTTCAGCTCAACTTTAGCTACGCCGGTGCCAAACCAGACACACACCAGACCATTGTTAATATGGCCATGAATGGTTACGGATGTCGCGATACCGCACGGGTCCTTGGTAACAGCCTCAATACGGTTCTGCGGCACGTAAAAAAATTTCGCCAAAGCAGGTAGCTGAGAATATCGACCCCGAAACGGAGGTTGTTATCTGCTGTGAAGCCGGTGAACAATGGTCTTACGTGCGGTGTAAAAGCAATCCCCGATGGTTGTTCTATGCTTATGGCCGTATCCGCAAACGTGCTCTGGCCCATGTCTTCGGTCCGAGAAATGCCCCGACCCTGCGACGATTGCTGGCCCTGTTAAGCAAATTTAACCTTGCCTTTTATATGACAGATGCGTGGCCGGTTTATAAAGTTCTGTTAAGTGCAACAGGCCACGTGGTGAGCAAGAAATATACCCAACGGACAGAACGACATAATCTTAATCTTCGCACACATATCAAACGACTGACCCGCAGAACAATTTGCTTTTCGAAGTCAGGGGAAATGCACGATAAGATCATCGGTTGGTATCTTACTCTTCATCATTATCAATAAATATGCGTCACGACCCAATAGTCAGCTGCGCGATTCAGGTTATTACTTATAAACTTTCGTCTTAAAATTATCTGAAAGATTGCTCGAGGATTTGATCGGATTTTTTCAGGGGCATTTGTGCAAATGACCGAAATACTCCCGGCAATGCTTAAAGGATAAAATTAAATTCAACAGGAAAAATCTTATTTTCATTCGGGGTTATTCTTGTATTTTATCAGGGTAGTAATGAGAGCAGGTAATGCTGATTTTGAGACAGGAGGTAGTCTTAATCCTAAAAGGCATATGAAAAGAGGAGGATGCTTGTAAACAGGCCAGTAATAACTAGTATAGCAACGTGTTAGTTAACGACATTCTCGGGGTTCAGTTTGGTGAGAGTGTGATAAGTATTTAACCAGGTAATAAATTGTGAAGGCGGTAAATGCGTAGCCGTGCCGAAGCAGACGTTAAGTGGATAAAGCTCATTGGCAGCTGCAAGTCAAGAGCGGTAGCGTGTCCCGAAGAAACAACAATACCAGTGTTGATAAGTTTTACATCACCACAGTTTCAGATTTTTGATCCAGATAACATTATGTTTAACTAATAACTCTGTTTTACTCACGCGAAATGAAAATATTTTTTTGGTACTAAAAATGGCTGGATAGTGATTGAGTGTAGTAAACGGATAATTACTTCCTGCCAAGGGAAGTAATTATTCACAGGCTATTAAATAAAAATCACGAGTTAACTATGAGTAACATAAAATTTACCTCAAAAGGATTGTTGATTAGATTGTCTTTATCCCTCTCTGATCTCTTTTCCTTCAACGCCTCATTATTTATTGCTATCTGGTTGATGAATGCGTTACCCGGTCATTTGCTCAACGAATATACTGCGCAAGATCTCCGCCTTACGATTATTACTCATATTATTCTTTCGTTAATTTGTGTCGGATGGTTCTGGGTTCGCCTGCGCCACTATACCTATCGCAAGCCTTTCTGGTTTGAGCTGAAAGAAATTTTCAGAAGTGTGCTGATTTTTTCTGTTATCGATCTTTCCATCACTGCGCTCTCAGAATGGGAACTGTCTCGCTGGATCTGGGTACTAACCTGGCTACTGGCGCTGATCTTTATTCCATCAGGACGTGCTGTGGTAAAACGCACACTTAATCGCTATAACCTGTGGAAGCGCCAGTCAATTATTATCGGCAGTGGTAAAAATGCCGAAGAGGCGTGGATGGCGTTGCAAAGCGAAGAAATGATGGGTTTTGACGTGGTGGCATTTTATGACGTTGATGGGGCGACATCCGCGCTGGAATTATTCTCCACTCCCGTCATTCGCACCGAGGCAGCGCTATGGGAGCTGGTCGACGTTGATACGCAATTAATTGTGGCAGTTGAATTCGAGCAAAGGCAGTATCGAGACCTGTGGTTAAAAAATCTGGCAAAGCATGACTGTCGTGCTGTGTCCGTTATACCTTCTTTGCGTGGTGTTCCTTTATATGGCACGGATATGGCTTATATTTTTAGCCATGAGGTGATGATTTTACGGGTCAGTAACAACCTTGCCAAACGTACCTCGCGTTTTCTCAAAAGAGCCTTCGATATTGTTGGCGCTATGAGCATCATGATTGCACTTATGCCTGCGCTGGCCGTCCTTATTTTCCTTGTATCGCGCGATGGTGGTAGTCCGATCTATGGTCATGAACGGGTAGGGCTGAACGGGCGTAAATTCAAATGCCTGAAGTTTCGCTCGATGGTGGTGAATTCCAAAGAGGTTTTGGAAGAAGTGCTCCGTACGGACCCTGTGGCGCGTGCAGAATGGGACAAAGACTTTAAGCTTAAGAACGATCCGCGCATAACCCGTGTCGGACATTTCATTCGTAAAACCAGCCTTGATGAATTGCCTCAGCTGTGGAATGTGGTTCGCGGAGAAATGAGCCTCGTGGGCCCCCGCCCAGTTATTGAAGATGAACTGGAGCGCTATGCGGGTGATGTCGATTATTACTATATGGCGAAACCGGGAATGACGGGCTTATGGCAGGTGAGTGGTCGCAATGACGTGGATTACGAAACGCGTGTGTACTTCGATTCGTGGTACGTAAAAAACTGGTCGCTGTGGAATGATATCGCCATTTTGTTCAAAACCATCGGTGTTGTTCTGAAGAGGGATGGCGCGTATTGAAATGGGTTGTTTCTTGGGTGACTGCCGCCAGAACAGTCACCGCTATGCGATTGGGCAGTTATCATACTTTCCATTGCATCCGGAAACCCTTCGATGTATGTCGGGCGTTGGCGATAATCGGACCGGCAAGGCAAAAAAAGTAAGAGGGGATATATGATAACGATAGTTAGTATGAGTGCCTGATCGGAAGATTGACCTTATTACTTTTGCATGACGCTACACTGCGGCGGATTCGCCACTATCAATCAAATTACTGATAGCGATGAGATAGATGATTACAATCAAAACGAAAGTGCTTCCTTTATTTATTACAGCTACCCTTCTTTCCGGATGCACAGTTGTGCCCGGTTCGACGCTTTCCACCAGCGGAAAGGATGTCATCAAACAGCAGGATAGCGATTTTGATATTGATAAATACGTTAACGTTTTTCCGTTAACCCCAGCGCTGGTTGAGCAACTGCGATCCAGGCCGATTGTAGCAAAGCCTAATCCCGAGTTGCAAAATGCACTACAGCGCTATGAATACCGTATCGGCGTGGGCGATGTACTGACGGTGACCGTCTGGGATCATCCTGAATTAACCACGCCAGCGGGACAGTATCGTAGCGCCAGTGATACGGGTAATTGGGTACATTCTGATGGCAGTATTTTCTATCCCTATATTGGACGCGTAGTGGTTGCAGGCCGCACCGTGCAGGAAATCCGCAGCGAAATCGCTTCCCGCCTGGCGCAATATATTGAAAGCCCCCAGGTAGACGTAAGTGTTGCCTCATTTAAGTCACAAAAAGCCTATGTTACCGGTGAGGTTACTACCTCTGGGCAGCAGCCTATCACCAACGTTCCGCTTACTCTTCTTGATGCCATCAATGCTGCAGGGGGTTTAACGGCAACGGCTGACTGGCGCAATGTGGTGCTGACCCACAACGGTAACGAAATGCCGATTTCACTGCAGGCTTTAATGCAAAATGGCGACCTGTCGCAAAACCATCTGCTTTATCCTGGCGATATCCTCTACGTTCCGCGCAACGACGATTTGAAAGTTTTTGTGATGGGTGAAGTGAAACAGCCTGCCACCTTGAAAATGGACCGCAGCGGCATGACGCTTGCGGAAGCCTTGGGTAATGCGCAGGGAATGGCTCAGACTGCTGCGGATGCGACGGGCGTATTTGTCATTCGTCCGGTGAAAGGGGCTAACCGCAGCAAAATTGCCAATATCTATCAACTGAATGTTAAAGATGCGTCTGCCATGGTGATGGGTTCTGAATTCCAGCTGCAGCCTTATGACATTGTTTACGTGACGGCGACGCCGTTGTCGCGTTGGAACCGTGTTCTTTCTCAGCTCGTTCCCACCATCGCTGGTATTTATAACGCCAGCGAGAATGCGCAAATTATTCACAACTGGTAACCACTGGAGAAGCTGATGATTAATTCAATTCTGGTGGTTTGCATTGGCAATATCTGTCGTTCCCCTACGGGGGAAAAAATGCTGAAAGCGGCGTTACCGTATATCAAGGTTGCATCAGCAGGGCTATATGCCATTGTCGATCATGCGGCAGATGATACCGCCAGCAGCGTTGCCAGCGAGCACGGTGTTTCACTGGAGGGCCACGTAGCCCGCCAGCTGACCTCGGCAATGTGTCGTGACTACGATCTGCTGCTGGTAATGGAAAAAAAACATATTGATCTGGTCAATCGCATTAATCCATCCGTACGCGGCAAGACAATGTTATTTGGCCACTGGCTTAATCAAAAGGAAATAGCGGATCCCTATAAGAAAAGCCGCGATGCCTATGAAGCCGTGTACGCATTACTTGAAAACGCTGCCCAGAAATGGGTCAACGCATTAAGCCGATAGTTGGGATTATCCATGAATATTAAAAGTAAGGCATCGTCAGCGTCGCAAGAGGAATCCACCGGGTGGGATCTGACGCACATTGTGGGACAGCTTGTTGATCATCGCTGGATAATTGTTGCCGTTACGGCTTTATTTATGCTGCTCGGCACGTTGTACAGTCTGTTTGCCACGCCAATTTACAGTGCGGATGCGATGGTTCAGATTGAAAACAAGAATGTGAACGCCGTTCTGAACGATTTGCAGTCGTTAATGCCGAATGCGCAGCCGATGTCAGCGACTGAAGTGGAGATTGTGACTTCACGCATGGTGATTGGCAAAACCGTTAAAGACCTGGGGCTGGATGCCTTTGTCCAGCAGAATTATTTTCCGGTGATTGGTAAAGGCTTTTCACTCTTATCAGGCAATAAGCCGGGTCAGCTGATAGTTACCCAGCTTGCGATACCCCAGGACTGGGAAAACCCGGAGCTTTCTCTTGAGGTAACTGGTGCAGACAGCTACGTCGTCAGTAAAGATGGCAGTACGCTGTTTAAAGGAAAAGTAGGGCAGCTTGAAAACCACGCTGGCGTTACGATGAAGGTTAACAGCATTGAGGCGGTCAAACCAGGAACTCAGTTCACCGTAACCAAACTGACTGATTTGCAGGCTATCAGTATGGTCACCAACAACCTGACCGTTGAGGATAAAGGCAAGGATACGGGCGTTCTCGGACTGGAATATCTGGGTGAAGACCCTGTTCAGATTAGCAAGGTGCTTAACCAGATTGTTACCAACTATGTTGATCAGAATATCGAACGCAAATCTGCTGAAGCGCAGAAAAGCCTTGAGTTTCTGAAAACCCAGCTGCCAAGCGTTCGCGCGAAACTGGATGATGCGGAAGATAAACTCAATACGTTCCGTCGTCAGAATGACTCGGTGGATATGTCTCTGGAAGCCAAATCGGCGCTCGATTCTTCCGTTAATATACAGACTCAGTTAAACGAGCTGACCTTCCGTGAGGCTGAAGTTTCTCAGCTCTTTACCAAAGACCATCCTACCTATCGCACACTGTTGGAAAAACGCCATACCCTGGAAGATCAACAAAAGAGTCTGAACAAGAAAATTGGACAGATGCCGCAAATTCAGCAAGAGATCGTACGACTTACCCGCGATGTACAGTCTGGCCAGGAAATCTATATGCAACTGTTGAATCGTCAACAGGAGCTGGATATCAGCAAAGCCAGCACTGTGGGCGATGTGCGCATTGTTGATCCGGCTGAAACGGCGGCTACCCCGGTTGCACCGAAGCAACTGCTGGTGATACTGGCGAGTATGATTCTGGGTATGGTGGTTTCCGTTGGCATCACTCTGGTTAAAGCCTTATTCCACCACGGTATTGAGCGCCCGGATGAGCTTGAGGAGCGCGGCATCAATGTCTATGCCAGTGTGCCGCTGTCCGACTGGCAGCGTAAACACGACAGCGAAGTTATTGCGCGGCGCGGGGCGCACAGCAAAACTGATCCCGCCAATTCGCTGTTGGCGTTAGGCAATCCTGCCGATATTTCCATTGAAGCTATCCGCAACCTGCGTACCAGCCTGCACTTCGCCATGATGGAAGCTAAAAACAATATCCTGATGATTACGGGGGCCAGTCCTGGCATCGGTAAAACGTTTATCTGTTCCAACCTTGCGGCCCTGGTAGGGAAAGCCAATCAGAAAGTGTTGCTAATTGATGCTGATATGCGCCGGGGTTACACCCATGAATTGTTAGGTGCATCTAACAAGATCGGCCTCTCTGATGTTCTGTCAGGCAAGGCCGCATTAGGTGAGAATATGATTCAAAGGGGTGCGTATTGTTTTGACTTTATTCCACGCGGTCAGGTGCCACCGAATCCTTCAGAGCTGTTAATGCACAGCCGCATGAATGAGCTATTGCACTGGGCAAGTACCAATTACGATCTGGTATTGATCGATACGCCGCCCATCCTTGCAGTCACCGATGCGTCGATAATTGGTAAGCTGGTCGGAACATCACTGATGGTGGTGCGTTTCGAAACCAACACCCTGAAAGAGGTTGAATTCAGCTATCGCCGCTTTATGCAGAACGGTATTGAAATCAAAGGTGTTATTCTCAACGCCGTGGTGCGCAAGGCTGTTAACGTGTTCAGCTATGGCTATGATTATTATGATTACAGCTACAAGCAGGATGCAAAAAGTTAAGTGACAAAGAGGAGCCTTTCTTCCGATGATGAACGGCTCCTGTTGCTGTTTAAATTGTCAGTTTTCCTGGCAGCTTGGTGTGGACGTAAAAAAGGTACGTGAGAATGAAGGATATTTTCTTCTCGATTGTTATCCCGGCTTATAATGCGGCTGAATCGATTGTAACCACGCTGGACTGTGTGGCTGCGCAGACATACCACAATTTCGAAGTCATCATTATTGATGATAAATCTTCTGATGCAGAGAAACTTGTCGCCGTCGTTAAGGCAGAGAAATACAGCCAGCTTAAAATTCAACTGGTTCTTTCGCAGGAAAAATTGTTTGGCTCTGCTGCCCGTAATAAGGGCGTCGAACTGGCGAGTGGAGATTACATCTGCTTTCTCGATGCGGATGATGAATGGCATGAAGATAAGCTGAAGGAGTCGCTGAAGACGATTACTAAGCTGGAAGCGCAGGGTAGACAGAAAACCATTATTTACAGTCAGGTCAATATTATTCAGGATGGGCAGTTTCTGAAGGTTATGCCGATGCAGCCCGTCTCAAAAAACGAGACGGTGGCTGAATACTTGTTCGGCTGCTATGGCTTTATCCAGACCAGCACTATCGTATTAAAACGCGAATATGCGTTGGATATTCAGTTCGACCCCAAATATATCCGCCATCAGGATTATGACTTCTGTATCCGTGCTGACAAAAAGGGCTATGAGTTTGTGATGATTGATAAGCCGCTGGCGAATTATCATCTTATTACGCAATTCGGCTCCAGGCAGAAAGGCGAGTCCGTGAAATATTCCTATTTTTGGCTGGATAATATGAAGCCCTGGCTGACGCAACGGGATATTCATACCTATAAGGCGTATAAACTTCCGCTACGATACAAGATGGATGGCAAATCTTTCCAGGCCAGCCTCAGTTTTGTACGCTATTTCTTCTTAACAAATAAATATAATCGCACCTATTTTATCAATCGTCTCAAGGATAAGATCAGAGAGCGCTTAGGCGGGAAATAGCGTTGGTGCTGTTGGCAATGCACTGACTTTATTGGGGAAAAGAATGGCTATATACTGGATAATAAGCTACACACTGCTTGTTTTTTGTTTTTTTGAACTGGCTACGATCGACCAGTTATCACAGCCCAAAACGAAAACTATCGTCACCTATTTCTTTTTTATCGGAACCGTTGTACTGATTCTGCTGGCAGGTATGCGGGGGCCGAATTCGGGGATAGACGACTGGCAATATCTGGGCTTCTTCCATGATTTTTCCAGACAAACCAGCATGAGTGGTTTTTCTGAGGTGGTGGACGTTTATCGTTACGAAAACGTATTTATGTTGCTGGCCTGGGTATTGAGCTGGTTTACACATGAAAGCTACTTTTTTTTGTTGTTCATTGCGTTTGTTTCCGTCACCACCAATGCATGGATATTTAAGAAATACTCACCGTTAATTCTGTGTTCACTCTGCCTCTACTCCGCGCACCTGTTTATTAACAAGGATATGAACCAGATCCGCTTTGGCCTGTCCAGCGCATTTGCGGTAGCAGCAATTTGCACGGCAGCAGGACGCCGTTATTTTCTGGCGTTTATATTTTTGCTGTTAAGCTCTCAGTCACAGTCAACCGGTTTTGTGACCGTGGTAGTGGTGCCGTTTCTGTTTATCAAAGAGCGAAAATACTTTGGCATCATGATGGTGTTCGCCGCGATTCCTTTAGGGCTGGTGGGAGGGCAAAAACTGTTTCTCGACTCGCTGGGCGTTGTACCCAATCTCGGTGATCGTGCGATGGCTTACAGCGGCACCGAATTTGATACTGCGCTACCGGTATTCAGTCTGGCAAACTTTAAAAATATCGCCTTTATCATTTTCTTTACGCTGGTTTATTTCCGCAAGCCTGTTATTGAGGCAAAAGATCGGCTGGTTTACATGTTGCTGATCGCTTATTCAGCTGGCGCTGCCATCCGTATTATCTTTTCTGACTTCTCAATTCTGGGGGGCAGGGTAGGAAATCTGTTCTTACATACGGAGCCGCTATTGCTGGCGTTCTTGATGATGCGGATAAGAAATCCCATCCTCAACTTTCTGCTTCTGGCAGGTATGACAACCTATTACCTGGCTTATAACACTATACTGTCGGTTCAGTCAGTGGACGGTTACAGCATTTCTCCGCTCTTTAAAATCTTCTGATTAACAGGCCAGATTGTTCTGGCCTTTTTACGTTACACCATTTTATGACAGACATGCAGGATCTCAGATGAAGACTCAAATCGGCACAGTTGGCATTGTCATTCCTATGTACAATGCGCGTCAAACCGTGTTGCGCGCGGTACAGTCGGTACTCGATCAAAGCTGGACGGACTGGCATATATACCTGATTAACGATAAATCAACCGATGATTCCCTGGCATTTGTTCAGGAGCATTGTCGAGACCCGCGCATCACTATTTTTAATAATGAAGTCAATCTTGGTGCGGCGGAAACGAGAAATGTTGGTTTAAAAGCCGCCAGCGAGGAAATTATTGCTTTCCTCGACAGCGATGATGAGTGGGAAAAAGACAAGCTTATGCTTCAGGTCCAGGCGCTGGCCGCTGGCGACGATCTGGTTATTTCTCATTATCGCTACCATTCGCGGACCAAATCCTACGACGTGATCTGGAATAAAGCTTATCTGATGAAAGACAGTTTCGTGAAAAAGCAGTTTCGCGTCTGCTTCTCTTCAGTATGCTACCGCCGCCCATCCCACAATGTTTTTTTCAGAAAAAAAGGCCATGAAGATTTTTTATTTCTCTATGAGTTGTTCGAACAGTATAAGCAGGCGAGAGTGATTGAGTGTAATCTGGTCAAATATTATGAGCTGGGTGACTCACTCTCACGTAATAAGAATAAGGCCGCAAAATGGCATCTTGATTTATTAAGATTTATCTATAAAAACAATCCGCTAAAAGTGTATTACTATTATGTCTGGTACATGGTTAATGGGGTTTTGTTCACGTTGAAGCACAGATAATCTGTGGGTCTGAAACGTCCATTCTTGCAATAAAAAACGCCTTACCTGCCCTGAAGGTGTGAAGAGCACAATAACAGGCAAGTTTTAACATTGAAGCGACTGAGGTGTTGGATCCGCGATGAAAAAAATAGTACTGGTGATTAAAGATGCATACTCCTACGCTGGAACTGAAAATATTTGCAACTTCATGTCTGAATGTTTTGGTGATGAACACGAGGTGACGATTTATTCGTTAGAGGGTTCTGGCCAGCCTTTTTACCCTTTTGAAAAGGTAAAAGACATTATCAGCTTTGACGGTGAGAAAAATCCAATAAGAAGCGCTGTGCAGCGTATTAATCAGCAGGGCTTTGATGCGGTTTTTCTTATCAGCATGGGGCGTCTCAGCGTGATGTTTGCGTTTTATAGCCTGCTATCGTGTAAGAAGAAAAAAGCTAAAACCTATGCCTGTGAACACATTGCAATTAATTCCTTCAGTAAATCGATTAAACTTCTCAAATATTTTTTCCTGCGCTATTACGACCGGGTTATTGTCCTTACTGATAAAGACGAAAAAGTCTTAACGCAGTGGGGCATTGCGGCAAAAACTATTCCTAACCCGGTGGTGTATAAGAATTTCCAGCGTACGGAACGCAAATATCAGGCGCTGGCAGTGGGTCGTCTTGATTTTCAAAAAGGATTCGATCTGTTGCTGGAACTCTGGCAGGACTTTATAGCAAATCAGCCTCAATGGAAACTGGTTATTGCGGGTGACGGTGAACTCAAAACCGAATTGATCGCTAAAGCATCATCGCTGAATATCAGTGACAGCATTTTCTTTGTGGGGAAGGTTGCCAATATCAATGATTATTACCGCGACAGCGATATGGCTTTAATGACTTCGCGGTATGAGGGGTTGCCTTTGGTACTGCTGGAAGCAAAATCCTGGTCTTTGCCGGTTATTGCCTATGATTGCCCTACCGGGCCACAGGAAATTATCAACAATAACCAAGACGGTTTTTTGATTGCTATGAACGACCGGCTCGGATTTATAGAAAAAATGAATCAGCTTGCCAACAACGATGAATTGTTCTTCGCAATGAGCGAGAAGACCAGAACGACCTCACTGAAATTTGATGGAAAGGTTATTAAAGCGTCGTGGTTGTCACTTGTTTAGTTTATCAGCCATTCCCCTGATTAATTATTGGTGATGCAATAAGACAGGCTTATTTCTACCGGCAGACACTCGTCAGAAGGGGAGTCGGTGAATAAAGCAGTGCATGCCTTAATCAGGATGGGAGTTGCCTATGGAAATCATATTAACACCTATCGGCCTATGACTACTATGGGATTACATCAATGAAAAGAAGAGAATTAATTACCGGGTTCTCATCAATTCTTGCAGCCCTTTCTGTGAGTTCGTTTTCCAGCCAGGCTGCAAAAAAAGACGTTTCTGTCAATCTGACCGACGTTAATGCGGATGATATCCCTAAAGAGGATGTTCCCATCCTGACACCTGAAACGGTCTATGCTATGCCGGAACGTTTCTGGCAAAACTTCAGTGGGAAACTTTACATTGGTAAAGTGGGCACAGACCCGACTCAACCGGGCAACCTGGCTGATTTGTTTTTGCGAAATGCCAGCGGCAAGCTGTTAAAAATTGAGCAACCGGTTACTCTTAATAAAGGTGATTTCCGGCATTTCATTGCTGATAACGCGGCATTGATTGCAAATCCTGCCCATTCTATGGCGGTGGTGGACGATGCGGGCAGCGTGATTTTTAATATCCCTGATGTCAGCAAACCCGATGCGGCAAATTTCAGTCAGCGTTTGTCACAGCCTGCGGGCTACCAGCTCATCGGCGAAATCGCTTCAGTTAATGAACTACGTAATACGCGTCCCTTGTTTGAAGGCGCTAAAGTCAAACTCAGCAGCTGGCATGAAGGTCTTGAAGTCGGCGGCGGGGAGTTCGTCGGCAGTCTGAGCGATGCCACGGATGATGGTGGGGTCAACTTTGCCGGTGCAGGGTTCCACTGGCGGCGGGTTGTCCATGATTTTAATCGTCTGACGCTGTTTGATTTTGGTGCCAGGGATGACGGAAAAACCGACACTTCACCGGCAATCAAGGCAATGTACAACTGGTCGGTGAAAGCCAACCAGCCGATCTGTGTGCAGTTTCCGGCCGGCACATTTCTGGTTAAGGGGTGCGATTTTTCTGCTGAAAACAGCCGTTTTTTCCGGGTTTCCGGTGCCATGGTCAACTTCGGCTATTTCCCTGCCACCACGATTATTTCTGACGGTGAGTCTGAGTTTATTTTTCGGGTTAATTCCCGCTGGGTGGAAATCAGTAATTTAATCGTTAATGGTCGCACGGATAAAAAGCCCAATAGCCAGGGATTTTTCAATAACAAATGCTCAGGTGGGCAGTTTTTCCGTGGTGCCTGCCTGCGTTTTGAAAACCTGGGCGGCACGTCGCTCAATCTGGTGGACACCCTGGACTGTAAGATTGACCAGTGGTACGCCAGTAAATGTACCGGCGATGTGATCAAGGCCATCTGGTCGGGACAAAAGCAGGGTAAGTGGGATCACAGTACGGCCATCGAGCTTTCCAACTTCAATGCGCAATACTGTACAAAAGGTATGGTGCTCAATCTTGATCGCTGCAGCCAGTCAATTATTCACAATGGCTGGATTGAGCATTCCGAAAATCCTGGCAACATCTCCAACGGGCAATGGATTATCGATGCGCTGAGTATCGAAACCTGCAAAAACCCGCTCATTGCACACAATTCACGTTTGAACATACGCCAGACCAACCTGCAGGCAGGTAGCTGGATTGATAACTCCTCTGCTGAAGGCGCATGGCTTTCGGCCTATGAACAGGGTTCAACCCGCGTTGAATCTTATGGCGTCGCCGTTGATGGCAGCATGAAGTACAACTACCTGACTTCACGTTTCCGCATAATCAACAACACCAACCAGGAGAAGTGGTACGAACTGGGCAATATTTTCACACCGGATGTCGGCGACAGCTGGGAAATTGAAATTTTTGGTCAGGCGGCATTCAGTAATGGTACCTATCGGGCGGTATTGCAAAAGGTGGTAGACGGCAACACGACGGGCGGCAAAGCCATCATTAATCTGCAGCGCAAGGCGCACCGTGCTGAAGGAAGCTGGCATGCAGAGGGCGCAAGCCCGGTGGTGGACGTGATGATTGAGACACCCTATGACACCGACACGCGTGTTTACGTCAAGTTAGCGGGATGGCTGGCGTCTGCTGGCGTGCTGATGAAATCGACGGCAAAAGATCGGTTTACAACCGGTAGGTGCGCACGTTTCGATAGCAAAATGCAGGAGGCCCAGTCGCCTTCCGGCGCGAACAGCCATCGTCTGGTACAACGATTTACATTGCACAATGGTAAAGCCGGGATAGGTGCCAATGAGCAGGGTGATTTGCTGGTGCAATCCCGATTGCTGAAACCCTGCGAGGTAGACACCTCGCAGGCGCAGGGGTTTGTCTCAATGGTGATTAACGGCCAGCAGGTGGCGGTTCCCTATTTTGCGATAAAAAAATAGGACAGGTGGGGGCTTTCCCCGCTCAATATTTGACAGTTTTGCAGGGTGTATTTTAGTTTTCGATATAAACCGGCTTTTTAAAAAATATTATTAATTAGTTAGTTATTGTTTTTTCTTATCTGCGGCATGGCAATTTTCTGGAGTGTTTATGAAGATTTTATTAGTCGGTAACCACACCTGTGGCAACCGTGGTGATGGTGCTATCTTGCGCGGCCTTATTGATTCGCTCATGCATGCCCAAAGCGATCTGCAGATTGAGGTAATCAGTCGTTATCCTGTCATTTCGAGCTATCTGCTCGGGCAGTCTGTTATTCCCGACGACCTTTTTCTGGCGTTAAAAAAAGGAAAAAACGGCCTGGCTGATAAAATTAAACGCCGGCTGATGCCAAAAATCATGATGTCGCATATCAGTGGTAAAGGGTGGCACAAAATGCTTCCGGTGCCGAAATACCTTCAGGATTTTAGCGAAAAATTGCGGCAGTACGATCTCATTATTCAGGTTGGCGGGTCATTCTTTGTTGACCTCTATGGACCGCTACAGTTTGAACATTCCCTCTGTGCTTTACTGGCGAAAAAGCCCATATATATGATTGGCCACAGTGTTGGTCCTTTCCAGAAAGAAAGTTTTAATGAAATTGCCAACTTTGTTTTCTCTCGGGTACAAAGCCTTGTACTGCGCGAAAGCGTTAGCCTTGAGATGATGAAACAGGGAGGCATCACCACTGAGAAAGTGGTTGCTGGCTCGGATACGGCTTTTCTGGTTCGTGCCCGCCATGTCAGCCAGCCCAGCCATACTCTGCAGCACTGGCAGAACATTATCTCGGCGAACAAAACCATTATTATCACCGTGCGTAAACTGGTGCCGTTCGACAAGCGTCTTGGGGTAACCCAGCACGAATACGAACGGGCATTTGCCCGGGTGATTAATGCCATGATCGACAAAGGCTATCAGGTGGTGGCGTTATCTACCTGTACCGGCATCGACAGCTACGGCAACGACGATCGTATGATCGCGCCTAATCTTCAGGAACATGTAAATCAGAAAGAGAAATATCATGTCGTCATGGATGAGCTTAACGACCTCGAACTTGGTGTATTACTGTCAGAGTGTTATCTGACGATTGGTACCCGCTTGCACTCCGCCATTATTTCAATGACCTTCGGCACGCCAGCTGTGGCGATCAACTACGAGCACAAATCGCTGGGCGTAATGAACCAACTGGGACTGCCGGATATGGCAATGGATGTTAAAAGCCTGATGGATGGCACAATTATTAAGAAAGTCAACACCATACTTGATGATTATGCTGCTGTTAAACAGCAGGTTAGCAGGGCTGTTTCTGAAGAACAGCAGCGTGGTGACCAACTTATCGCAGACATTCTGAAGACAGGCTAATCTGATGAAAATAACCTTTTTCACTATGCGTTTCCCCGTTTCGTCTGAAACGTTCGTCCTCAACCAGGTGACGTATTTCATCGACCAGGGTTATGATGTTGAAGTTATTTCCGTTTTCCCGGGTGATTTGACACACCGACATGGCGCGTTTGATCGCTATAATCTGGCTGAAAAAACCCATTATCTTTTGCCTGAAGACAAATCCTCCGGTACGGATAAGCTGAAGCAGCGCTTGCAGATTCTGCTGCCAAAACTGCTCAACCCCTGCACGATGCGTTCTCTCAACGTGAAGCGTTACGGACAGCAGTCGAGTAAACTGCTGCTCCCGGCGATTGTTGTGCGCAATGAAAAGCATTTTAACGCCGACCTGTTTCTGGTGCATTTTGGTTATGCTGGTGTGCTGGCCAACAAGCTACGCGAGCTGGGCGTGCTGCACGGCAGGCAGGCCACGGTGTTTCACAGCGTGGATATTTCCCGACGCCATATCCTTGATGAGCACAAGGTTGATTACCTTAATCTGTTCAGTCAGACCGACCTTCTTCTGCCGATCAGCCATCGGTGGGAAAACAAACTGATTGCCATGGGGTACCTGCCAGAAAAAATTCAGGTTTCACGCATGGGTATTGAACCGGAAAAATTTAATTTTCAGCCCAGGGAAGGGCTGCATTCTCCACTGCGCATACTTTCGGTAGCGCGCCTGACGGAAAAAAAAGGGCTGGGGGTTGCTGTTGAAGCCTGTCGTTATCTTAAAGCGCTGGGGGCCAGTTTCGAGTACACCATTATTGGCAATGGTGACATGGAAGAAACGCTGCGTGAGGCCATTCGTGCGGCAGATCTTGAAGATTGCATCAGCATGGTTGGCTTCAAACCGCAGGAAGAGATCAAAGGTTATCTTCACCAGACCGACATCTTTTTGCTGCCGTCGCTGACGGCGGCCGATGGTGATATGGAAGGCATCCCGGTTGCCCTGATGGAGGCGATGGCCGTTGGATTGCCTGTGGTGTCAAGCGAGCACAGTGGCCTCCCCGAGTTAATTGAGCACAATGTCTCAGGGTGGCTGGCCCCGGAGGGTGATGGACGTGGGCTGGGCGAGCTATTGTTAAAACTGGCAAACAGCGAAATGGATATCCAGCCGGTGGTGGCAGCAGCCCGCAAAAAAGTGGAAACAGAGTTTAACCAACATATCGCCTGGCGGGAGCTGGCAACGCTTCTGGAGGAATTTGCGTGAGAAGTTTTAAATCTCAGGCCCTATATGTGTTTGGCAGCACCTGTTTTGCCGCAGTGCTTCAGGTGGCTCAGTTAAACGTGCTGGCCCGCAGGCTTGAAGCTCATGAGCTGGGTATTCTCGCCATTATTAATGCCATTCTCGCGGTAGCGATGGTGTTACAGGATATGGGGTTGAGCAGCTATATTGTTCACCGTCAGAATATAACCCGTAAAGAGCAAAGCACTATTTACTGGGTTAATGTTTTTCTCAGTTTATTAGCGGGGTTACTGTTAATCTTGCTGGCGTGGCCCATTGCCTGTTTTTATCATATTGCACAATTAACGGGATTAATTATGCTCACCAGCCTCAATTTTTTGGTGTTGGGTTCATTGTCGCAATATCAGGCACATTTTATTAAAGCCAAAAGAGTGCTGGTGTTGGCTAAAATAGAAATGGCTACCAAGCTGGTGGCGTTTTTATTTACCGTCGCTTTGCTTTATTTAACATCATTTACCGTTTCGGCGGTTATTCTTGGTTTGTTCATCAGCGCAGTGCTGCGTATCTTATCGATGATAATCCTTGGAGATAAATCATGGCGTCCTACTTTTGAGTTCGATAAGGCGACCTTCTTTAGCTCAATCAGATACGGTGCTTACCAGTTAGGATCGCAGACAATAAATCAGCTGAGAACCCAGGCTGACTCTGTGATCGTGGGTAAAGTAATGGGGGCCGATATGCTGGGGATATATTCTCTGGCTAAGGAACTGGTATTGCAGCCGCTGAAGCTGGTTACGCCAGTGATTAACCGGCTGGCTCTGCCTCACTTTGCGGAAAAACAGCATGAACCCGCACAGCTTCAGCAGCTTTTTCTGAAAGGGACCTTCATGATTATGCTGTTCAGCAGCCTGATGTATCTGGCAATAGGAATTATGTCGCCAGTGATTGTCAGGTTGCTGTATGGCAGTGCGCATGAGACAGTTGCACAACTTATTCCACTGATGTTGCTGTTTGGCATGCTGCGGCCAATAGGCGGATGGACCGGTGCAATTGCTCAGGCAAATGGGCAGACCAACATCGAATTTTGGTGGAATGTGGCCGCAACTATTATTGTTGTGCTGGTACTGGCCACCATCTGGCTCTATCCCAACGTCTGGTATGTGGCGCTAACCCTGTCTGTCTCCCAGGTGCTGATGTCCACCTTTGTCCATCCGTTTTTTATTAAACCCGTAATAGGCATTCGTTTTGCCCCGTATGCCCGCCAGTGGATTTCAGTTTCGGTGGTGTTTGTCGGAATAATGGGATTAATCAGTTATTACGATTTGTTTATCAGACCTGAGTGGTTCAGTGGATGGTTTTAAGTAATTTGTAATATTTAAAAGTGACCTTTTCATCAGGTCACTTTTTTTACCTGCTTAATCGTCTGAATCTTTAGAAAGATAATTAATTTACGGACCATTGGCTTCTAAATTTTCAGATTAAGATTATACTGGCTAATCATCTATTTATTGCATAATCAATTGACGTTTTTTACTTCATTTATATGGAAAAAATATGACCAAGCTTAAAGCAGTTATCCCCGTTGCGGGTCTGGGTATGCACATGCTCCCTGCTACAAAAGCCATTCCTAAAGAGATGCTCCCTGTCGTTGACAAGCCGATGATCCAGTATATCGTCGACGAGTGCGTGGCGGCGGGTATCAAGGAAATTGTTCTGGTCACTCATGCATCCAAGAATGCGGTTGAAAACCATTTTGACACCTCTTACGAGCTGGAAGCCCTGCTTGAAGCGCGCGTGAAGCGTCAGGTGTTGAGCGAAGTTCAGTCTATCTGTCCACCTGGCGTAACAATTATGAACGTGCGCCAGCCTCAGCCGCTCGGTCTTGCCAATTCCATCCTTTGCGCACGCCCTATGCTGCATGATGATGCATTTGTGGTTATCCTGCCAGATGTGCTGTTGGATGACTCTACTGCCGACCCTCTGCGTTACAATCTGGCCGCGATGGTTGCCCGGTTTGAAGAAACGGGCCGCAGTCAGGTACTAGCGCACCGTATGCCTGAAGCCGATTTGTCTGAGTATTCTGTCATTAAAACGCAGGACGTGATGGATAATCCGGGTCAGACCAGCCAGATTACTGATTTTGTAGAAAAACCCGAAAATGCACAGGCGCTGGGTTCAGATCTTGCCGCGGTGGGACGCTACGTGCTCTCTGCTGACATCTGGACCGAACTGGAAAATCTCGAACCGGGTGCATGGGACCGCTACCAGCTCACCGATGCCATTGCCAATCTTGCTAAAAAACAGCCGGTTGATGCACATTTTCTGACAGGTAACAGCTTTGACTGCGGACGTAAACTTGGCTATATGAAAGCTTTTGTTTCATGGGGGCTGAGAAATAACGCGCAGGGCCTTCAGTTCCGCGAAGAAATCAAAAAAATTCTTTCTAAGTAATTGTTAATCATCATGATGGCCGTACATTAATGGGCGGTTGCGAGGAGAAAGCATGGCTATTTTAGTAACGGGTGGTGCAGGTTACATTGGTTCCCACACCGTGCTGACGCTGCTGGAACGCGGTGATGATGTGGTGGTCCTGGATAACCTGAGCAATGCCTCGGCCGAATCTGTCAATCGGGTGGAGCTACTGACGGGTAAAAAAGCCACGTTTATCGAAGGCGATATTTTGGACCGCTCCTGTCTGCGCGATCTTTTTGCCCAGCATAATATCACCGCAGTGATTCATTTTGCCGGATTAAAAGCGGTAGGGGAATCAACCCGTATGCCGTTGGAATATTATCAGAATAACGTTACGGGTACGCTTGTGCTTCTTGAAGAGATGCGCGAGGCGGGCATTAATCAGTTTATCTTCAGCTCTTCTGCAACCGTCTATGGCGCAGATGCGCCTGTGCCTTATGTTGAGACCACTCAGATCGGTGGCACCACAAGTCCTTATGGTACTTCAAAGCTGATGGTGGAACTTATTTTGCGTGATTATGCAAAAGCCAATCCTGATCTCAGTGTTATTGCACTGCGCTATTTCAACCCGGTTGGTGCGCATGAGTCGGGGCAGATTGGTGAAGATCCTAATGGTATTCCCAACAATCTTTTGCCTTATATTGCTCAGGTTGCTATTGGCCGTCTGGAAAAGTTGGGTATTTTCGGTGATGACTATCCAACAAAAGATGGCACTGGCGTCCGTGACTATATACACGTAATGGATCTTGCCGAAGGGCATCTTAAAGCGCTGGATCATCTGCCTGAAATCAAAGGTTACAAAGCTTATAACCTCGGTGCAGGAGAAGGGTATTCGGTGCTGGAGATGGTCAGGGCATTTGAAAAAGCCTCCGGTCGTTCGGTTGCGTATCAAATTTCTCCACGACGCGATGGCGACCTTGCGGCATTCTGGGCTGATGCCTCACTGGCGGATAAAGAGCTTAACTGGCGCGTTTCTCGTGGAATTGATGAAATGATGCGTGATACCTGGAACTGGCAGAGCCACAATCCAAACGGATATAAATAATCTTTTCTCTTGTCGTCAGCCCTGTTCAAAGCGGTAAAAACCACACTTTATATGTGGTTTTTACTTTGTGGGATAGCAATTCAGAATGGGTCCTGTCAGTATTCTTAACAGGGTGGTAATTAACCAGTATCAGTAGTGTGATTTGTTTTACTGGCTAATTCAGCGAGTATCAGGTTTACAGGACGCACTTGTATATCCTCTGAGTCGAAAATACGGACAGTATGATTTTTATATTATGTTTAAAATCAGATAATTTTGTGATTTTTCCTTAACATGAATCTGATGACTAATAAATGCAGGTGATTATCTTGTAATATAATTTACTAATAAAATATGCCCGTTTATTTTTATTCTTTATTATTTAAGTCCGGTCATAAATAAACTCAATGCTTCCTTGCAACAATGGGAAAGATACGAGTGGTCTAACCTTGCGTAGCTGGATTTTTAAACCACATTCTGGCACGAAACAGTTTTCCCTTTTCTGCCGAATTTTATACGATAAGAGATGAGCATTATTAACTGATGGCGCAATAAAAACTACAGCATCATCCTGCCTGAAAATGGGCCCTACGCTGAAACTGCCGAAATTTCCGCCATCTGAAAGATATGACTCATACGAACACGTCATTGTCAATGAGAATGTTTTTATTGCTAACTGAAAACCACACCCTGTGAGCGTGGTCATCAACAGGTTTTGGCTCTGCCTTAGCGCCTGTCTCAACAGAACGTTATTCCAGACAATAAGACCACAGGAAAAACACAAAAGGCCCCCGTCATTCTCAGGCGTCTTTTCCCGTCGGGTCAGGGTCCGGCGAAACCGGTTCATCCGGCTGTGCGTCCTCCCGGCGACGGGCCATGAAGTTCGTGGTTTACTGGCATCTCATTCCTCTTTACGGGGCGGGATATAAGGCTCGTCACGACGGCCCAACCGGTCTGTTTTGCCCGGGCGCTCCGTCGCCTTTGTCCGGGCAGAGTCCGGGTTTTTGCCCCGGGCATCCCGTCTGAAGAGCACCGGGTGTGTCCGCCACCAGTTTGATGTCATGCCTGTCTGCTGCTGCGACGCCCCGTGACAGAGGAAGCCCGCCGGCGTCTGTCATCAGACTGGGCTTTACGCCCTGTGTCCCTGTGTCCGTGGTGTTGCGTCCTGTTTTTTTGTCCTGGGCAGCGGTGATGTTGTCATACCGCCATCCACCGACAACCATGAGCAGTCCGTGCCGTCCGGGTGTTCACAGGCCAGTAATCCGTTCTGCCAGAAACGCCCGAAGACACCTGCGTCTCTCCGTTCCCGGAAGCGCCGGGGCGCAGAAGCTGATGAACCTATCCCTGTGGTATTGAGTGCATTCCACTGACAGGTTGTGCTGGGGACGAAGAAAATGGCGTTCATTGCGGCCCGATTATCAACACGTTTTCGGTGTGTACCCGGAGGATGGCGGGTTTTGTATTCCGGGATAAGCGGGGCCATTTTGTCCCGGAGTTCATCGCTAATCTTCCCTTTACCGCCTGCCATACTTTGCCCTCAGATATGACCGGGATGCATTATACGATGACGCTTTTTGGGACAGCGTCTTTTTTCCTTGGGGTTATAATGCCCGGAACGGCAAATTCAACACCATCAGATGGGGTACCGTGACTTACTTTAAGGGTTGCGGCAGTATCGATCTCTTGGTGTGGTTCCAGGTAAATAGTATATTGATATTTTCCATAAGACACACTTTTCAGTCTGTTAATTGATGTGGAAAAACATGAATATTGATCATGTGAACCAGTCATATTGTCCTCAATTGTACCTAATTTTTCTTTTCTGGGATAAAAACCTCCGACTACTATTATTTCATCAAGAGAACGATTGTCCTGCCGATAAACCATAACTGGTTCTTTATTTGTTCCCCATCTTCTGACTGAGAATCTTTTGTCCAAATCAAACGGACCATACATGCTCTCGTTCCACTATACACTGTCGTTTAAGATCAACAGGAGTAAAGTCAGTGGGCATTTCTATATGCAGCATAGCCATCCTCCCTGAAACTCCAGCACTTTTCATCATATTTTCTTCTGGAGTATTTATATAACACCCTCTTCTCTCTGCTAAAAAATCGGGGTTATCTTTTTATGACCCAATCTTTTTTACCAGTAACCATAAATCTTGAATCAACCTTCGTATTAAACCTTTCACTTAATTTGAAATAAACATTATTGTATTTTAAGTAAAATGTCCCTTTCGCCGACGTATATAATCCCGGTTGTGTTTCAGATGGCTTCAGCTCCTGAATTTTATTTTCTGGGATGCCATTCTTACTCGCATTAAGATTTTTTGTCAGCCCTTTAGAAAAATGCAAGCACGATGTGTCCGGTGATCTTCCCGGCAGGCAAGGTGAATAATTCACTGATAATTTCTTCTTTTCATTGACAACAAAATATTTTTTATCAAACCTTGATACCAGCATTATCGGTTTTTATAACACCACTTAAGCTGATATCTCTATTCATTTGCTGGAATGTAACGATAGAACTGATCACCGATTTTTATTGCATGAAAGAGTTCACCGAACTGTTTACTTGTTATGGTATATACCATGCTGATTCGGACTAATTCGACTAAGAGTAATATATTCTTCGGTGCTTACCATTGATATAAGTAAAATACTTACCATTTTCAATGATTAGCCCTCTATCTTCTCCTTTGATATTAACTGAATTTTTTTAAAAGATACCCCTCAGTTACTCTTAACTGACTTTCAATTATTTGTCCTTTTGAGTTTTTCGGGGAGGCATCTACGATACTTTTTCCCAAAGTAAGAAGTTGATCGTTTGATTCAGATAAATCATCCACATTCAGTTGCTTGTTTTTCGCTTCGGATTGAATGATGTTAAGGACGACAGCAACGTTGTCCTGAGTCGTTATTTCCAGGGTGAGTCACTTCATAATCAACCTCTCACTAAGCACGAACACTATGTTCAACGGGAAAGTATCTGCGCGCTGTATGGTTACCGCCCCGGGTCATCGGCGCTGTCTTCACCGCTTGAACAGCAGGCCGCCCACATTGTTCACCGCGATGTCGCTCCCGGCTTTCTCGTCACTGAGCTGATCATCTGGCTCAATGCGAATAAAATCATCCGCCCCGGCTACACCACGCTCCCGGATCGGGTAAGCAGGACTCTTTCTGATGAAAGGCAGCGGCTGGGGTGTATCCTCACTGAGCAGCTTGATGACACCATCATCGATGGTCTGAACAAGTTGATTGAACGCGATGATACTCTTTCCCGGCTGGCGATCCTCAGACAGGATGCACGTGATTTCGGCTGGTGCCAGATGGTTCAGGAACGGGAAAAACGGGCCATACTGGAGCCATTCGTACTGTAAAGCCTGCGACATCCTGCCGGCACTGCATATTTCCCAGCAGAATCTGCTTTAACACGTCAGCTTGGCGAATTTCTATACCGTTTATGATCTCCGTAAAATGAAGCCCGATCAGACCCGCTTTTAGCTGCTGTGCTATGCATGGATTCGTTACCGTCAGTTCAGCGATAACCTGATGGATGCGATGTTTTTCCATATGAAAAAGCTTGAGGATGAGAGCCGCCGCGTGGCCAGACAACTCATGGCTGATATGCAGGAAAAAAACCGGCGCGAAACGTCTAAAATTGGGCGTCTGCTGTCGCTTTATGTTGATGACAGCGTTCCTGAGCTCACCACCTTTGGTGAAGTCCGCCGCCGGGCCTGGAAAATAATGTCCAGGGAGACGCTGAAAAGCACCGTACAGCGTATGAGTGTAAAACCTGCCAGCAGACTGGTGCTGCAGTGGCAGGCCGTGGATGGCATGACGGTATTAATACGGCGTCGCCTGCGACCATTATATCTTTCGCTCGATCTCACCAGTATGGTCCGGGACAGCCCGTGGCTGAGGCGTTTAACTGGCTCAGAATGGTGTTCAGCAAAAAGCAGGCTCTTTTGCAGCAGCCACTTGAGGAATGCCCGCCGGAAACCTTACCGGCGCGGTGGCACCCGTATCTGCTGGGATGCGCTGAAAATGGTGAACCCACAGGCCTGAATGCCGGGCGCTATGAGTTCTGGCTCTATCGTCAGATAAGAAAGCGTTTTCAGTCGGGATAATTCCACTTCAACAACAGCCTCCGACATCGCCATCTTTCTGATGAACTGGCATCGGAAGGGGAACAGGCCGCGGTGCTGGCGGAAATGAACATCCCGTTCCTGCGGAAGTCCATTAAAACACAGCTAAAAGTTCTGTCATCCGAGCTGCACCGGCAGTGGAAAGCGTTTAACCGCGAGCTGAAGCAGGGGAAACTGAAACATCTGGAATACGATACAGAAACGCAGAAGCTGACCTGGCATAAATCAGTGGTCAGCCTTCATAAGGCGCAGAATAAGCGTTTTTATGAGCAACTGCCATTCTGCGATGTGACAGATGTCTTCCGCTTTGTTAACGGGCGGTGTCGGTTTCTCTCCACGATGAAACCGCTGCAACCCCGTTAAGCCAAAAAAGAAGCTGATGCAGACAGCCTGATGGCGATCATCGTTGCCCAGGCGATGAATCATGGTAACCATGTGATGGTGCGAACCAGCGATATTCCATTCCATGTGCTGGAAACCACGTACGAGCAGTATCTTCGCCTTGCGTCGCTTCTCACGGCCAATGATCGCATTACTGATACCCTTAAGGAACTGCCGATTTTTCCGCGCTATTCGTTTGATCCGGAGACGCTTTATGGAGCTGTTGACGGGCAGAAATTTGGTGTTGAGCGTCCGACAGTGAAAGCACGGTATTCACGTAAATATTTTGGTCGTGGTAAAGGCATGGTAGCCTGCGCGCTGCTGTGCAACCACATCCCAATTAACGGATACCTGATTGGCACAAATGACTACGAAAGCCACCATATCTTTGACACTTCAGCAGTGAAACCCACGACCATTACCGGTGACATGCACAGCATCAACAAGGTCAATTTTGCGATCCTGCACTGGCCTGGCCTTCGTTTTGAATCTCATTTCACCGACCTGAACAAGCAACTGCAGGAGCTGTACTGCACCAGAGATCCCTCGACATATAAGAAGTGCCAGATCCAGCCTGCCGGGCAGATTGATCTGGACCTTATCATTATCATTCGCGAAAAAACAATCTTGATCGCATCGTCGCCACACTGGGACTGAA
This sequence comes from Erwinia tracheiphila, assembly GCF_021365465.1. Taxonomy (NCBI): domain Bacteria; kingdom Pseudomonadati; phylum Pseudomonadota; class Gammaproteobacteria; order Enterobacterales; family Erwiniaceae; genus Erwinia; species Erwinia tracheiphila. The sequence goes on along the minus strand of NZ_CP089932.1, from coordinate 3,154,137 downwards.
AGAAATGACGCAGTGAACGCTAACCTGTAAGTTATGTACATATACAACGTCCAACCTAACAAGACAGGCGATATTTGAATACGATCGGCTGGTTCGCAGTATTTACACGCTGAAGTATCTGCACAATCCGCAGCTGGAACGCAACATCCGTCGCTCCCAGAACCGCATTGAATCTTATCACCAGCTGCGTGCAGCAGTTGCCAAAGTCGGCGGTAAGAAGCAGTTAACTGGGAAAAATGACACTGAAACAGAGTTCAGCAACCAGTGCGGGCAGCTGATTTCCAACGCGATCATTTATTACAACTCCGCAATTCTGTCACGATTACTGGAACGACTGGAAGCGGAAGGCAATGTCAAAGACATTGAGGCTCTGTCCCGGATATCGCCGGTGGCCTGGCAGCACATTTTGCTGAACGGACATTATACCTTCCAGAGCAGCGATGAAATTATTGACCTGGACGCGCTGGTTGCCGTGCTGAAACTGGAATAACAGAAAAATCTGGGGTTCCGGCGTAGAACCCCAAAATGTTTGCTGCAATGGCGTCAGGCATTGCTATTAAGCCAGATTTTCTAAACGACCATCGCCCGCTGGAAAACCAGTACTTTTATCTGTTGGGATTTATCTTTTCTGTTATGCGGTCACGCAACCATTTGGAATTGCCTGTTTTCTAATCTGTACAGTCTGGGTTTACAAAAGCGCGTTAGGATTAACCGGTAGATTAACCTCAGGTAGCTTGTGCCGAAAATCCTTATTTTAATTAGGTTTCATAATTGCAGAATGCTAGAATCAGCCGATATGACGCTAAACCCTGTTATGTTCTAATCTGCTTATATAACAGGAACTGTTCTGGTGTCAGGCTAGTACGGCAGCGGCAGATATCAGCGAGTGATAAAACGTTGCTTGTGATCTGACTCACAATTTCATAATGCGCTCTGAGACGCTTACTCAGGGGCGGTAGCATGCCTGAAATCTATGCTACTGATATACAGATAATACCCAATAATTTTAGGTTATTGTTCCAAATCACTTTTGTTTTAGAGACTTGCTATGAAGATTTTGATCACTGGCGGTGCTGGATTTATTGGTTCAGCAGTTGTAAGACATATCATTCAGCACACGCAGGATTCCGTTATCAACGTGGATAAATTGACCTACGCGGGCAATCTTGAGTCCATTAAAGATGCCAGTAACAGCGAACGTTACCATTTTGAGAAGCTTGATATTTGTGACACAGACGCTCTGTTAAACGTCATGAATAGATTGCGGCCGGATGCTATTATGCACCTGGCGGCGGAAAGCCATGTTGACCGCTCGATTACAGGTCCAGCCGATTTTGTACAAACCAACGTGGTTGGAACGTACAGTCTGTTGGAAGCGACTCGCCAATACTGGAATACGCTTGATGATACAAAAAAACAGGCATTCCGTTTTCATCACATCTCTACAGATGAAGTTTATGGTGATTTACCTCACCCTGATGAAATGAGTGGCGATCTTCCTCTCTTCACCGAAACCACGCCTTATGACCCCAGTAGTCCCTACTCTTCGACTAAAGCAGCAAGCGATCATTTGGTGAGAGCATGGGGCCGAACCTATAAGCTCCCAGTTATTGTCACCAACTGTTCCAATAATTATGGACCATACCACTTCCCGGAAAAATTAATCCCGCTGATTATTATCAATGCGCTTGAGAAAAAGCCTTTGCCGGTCTATGGCAAAGGCGATCAGATTCGCGACTGGCTCTACGTCGAAGATCATGCGTGTGCGCTGTACAAGGTTGTGACCGAAGCAGAAGTCGGGAGCACGTACAATATTGGTGGGCACAACGAGAAGAAAAATCTGGATGTGATTGAAATGGTTTGTGCGCTGCTTGATGAGTTGCAACCCACTGAAGGACGTTATGCCGATCTCATTACTTATGTAAATGACCGTCCGGGACACGATCGCCGTTATGCGATTGATGCCAGCAAGATTCAGCAGGAACTGGGTTGGAAGCCACTGGAAACCTTTGAAAGTGGTTTACGCAAAACCATTCAGTGGTATCTGAACAACAGCGAGTGGATCAATAACGTAAAAAGCGGCGCCTATCAAAGCTGGATTGAACAAAATTACGAGAAGCGTCACTAATGAAAATCCTTTTGCTGGGCAAAAATGGTCAGGTAGGCTGGGAGTTACAACGTGCACTGGCACCGCTTGGCACACTGACCGCTCTGGATCGCCATTCATCTGATTTCTGCGGTGACCTGGCAAATCCGACCGGCATTGCAGCAACAATTCATGCCCTTAAACCAGATGTGATTGTCAATGCTGCGGCGCATACTGCCGTTGACAAAGCAGAATCAGAGCCAGCGCTTGCGGCAACGCTTAATACTGCAGCGGTCGCGGTAATGGCGGATGCTGCTGAAAAAGTGGGTGCGCTGCTGATCCATTATTCCACTGATTATGTGTTCAATGGTGAGGGAGAAACACCCTGGTCTGAAGATGATGCCACTGCCCCTTTAAGCGTTTATGGTAAAACCAAGCGGGAGGGTGAAGAGGCCATCGTCAATACCTGTAGTCACTACCTGATATTTCGTACCAGTTGGGTCTATGCAGCCAAAGGCAATAATTTTGCCAAAACAATGTTGAAGCTGGCAGCCGACAGAGATGAACTTTCAGTTATAAACGATCAATTTGGGGCACCTACCGGTGCAGAACTGATCGCAGACTGTACTGCCCACGCTCTGCGCAAGGCTAAAAATAATCCTTATTTTTCAGGTATTTATCATTTGATTGCAAATGGTACCACGACCTGGTATGAGTATGCGTCTTATGTTATTAGTGTCGGAAGGGAAAAAGGTCTTGCACTCAAAGTGCGTAAAATCAATGCGGTTACCACTGACGCCTTTCCAACTGCAGCCAGGCGCCCTGCAAATTCCCGGCTTAATATTACTAAGTTCCAGCAGCGTTTTGGGCTTATCCTGCCGGACTGGCGGGTAGGTGTTGAGCGAATGCTTTCTGAAATCATTGGCTAAAATTATGTTCGGCATAGATAAATGTTGTTCAATGGGTGTAAGGCATTATGACAAAGAATAAAGGTATTATCCTCGCGGGCGGCTCTGGGACAAGGCTCTACCCGGTAACCATGGCAGTCAGTAAACAACTGCTACCTATTTATGATAAGCCGATGATTTATTACCCTCTGTGCACACTGATGATAGCCGGCATTCGTGATATTTTGATCATCAGTACACCGCAGGATACGCCACGCTTCGAAAGTTTGCTGGGTGATGGTTCGCAGTGGGGATTATCTATTCAATATAAAGTGCAGGAAAGCCCGGATGGCCTTGCACAGGCGTTTATTCTTGGTGAAGAGTTTATTGGTGAAGATTCCTGTACCCTGATCCTGGGGGATAATATTTTCTATGGCAATGATTTGAGCAGCCAGCTCTACGAGGCCTGTAAGAAGAAACAGGGCGCTACCGTTTTTGCTTACCATGTTCAGGACCCAGAGCGCTATGGCGTTGTCGAATTTGATGAGCAGGGTAAGGCCATTTCGCTGGTTGAGAAACCTGAGCATCCTAAAAGTAATTATGCTGTAACGGGTCTTTATTTTTATGACAACAGCGTGGTGGAAATTGCCAAATCACTCAAACCTTCGGTGCGCGGTGAACTGGAAATTACTGATGTTAATCGTATCTATATGGAAAAAGGGTTGTTGTCTGTGTCGATCATGGGACGTGGCCATGCATGGCTTGATACCGGTACGCATCAAAGCATGATGGAAGCGAATAACTTTATCCAGACTATAGAAACACGGCAGGGATTAAAGGTGTGCTGTCCTGAAGAGATTGCGTTCCGTTTGCAGTTTATCGATGTGGATCAGCTCCGTCATCTTGCAAAACCGCTCAGTAAAAATGAATATGGCAAATATCTTCTGGCGTTAGCAGAAGGAAGATTCTGATAATGAAAGTGATTGAAACGAAGATCCCTGAAGTGAAAATCATTGAACCCGCCGTGTTTGGTGATGAGCGTGGTTTTTTCATGGAGACGTGGCAACAAAAACAATTCGAAGAGCTGGTCTCGCCACGTTCTTTTGTTCAGGACAATCATTCTAAGTCAGCGCCGGGTATTCTCCGTGGCCTGCATTATCAAACTGAGAATACGCAAGGGAAGCTGGTCCGGGTTGTTGCCGGAGAAGTTTTTGACGTAGCAGTTGATATGCGTCAATCATCTGAAACGTTTGGTCAGTGGGTTGGAGTGTTGCTTTCTGCTGACAATAAACGTCAGTTATGGGTGCCAGAAGGTTTTGCACATGGATTCTATGTCACCTCAGAATCAGCTGAGTTCGTTTATAAGTGCACTGATTACTATAATCCGGCTCATGAACATACTTTACTTTGGAACGATCCTGAAATCGGTATTGAATGGCCACTGTTATCAGCAAGCACACCTTTACTCTCTGCAAAAGACATGGTAGGAAAGTCATTCAATGAAGCAACCTATTTTTAATAAGTTCATTGATTGATGACGCTTAATCATTCATTTCTGGTCATCAATTAACCATGATGATGGTTAACGATTCAAGAACGATATTAAGAGTTGAAGAAAATATCTTTTGATGACCTCAATGACAGTATAATGTGGCAATGAAATGTTAAATGATGATAATGTTAGCATCCTCTTATGTAGTTATAATGGTGAGAAATACCTTCAAGAACAACTTGACTCTATTATAAGACAAACATATAAAAACTGGACGCTTTATATATCTGACGATGGATCTACTGATTCTACTTTGAATATTATCAGTGAATATCAGAGTAAATTGCCTGTAAATAAACTGGTTTTACTGGAAGGGCCTTCAAAGTGCTTCGCCGAAAATTTTCTTTCTCTTATCAAAAATCCTGACATTCAATCACGTTACTACGCTTTCAGCGATCAGGATGATATCTGGTTGGAAACCAAGCTGGAAGTAGCGGTAGACGCCGTTAAAGAGGCTGAAAAAAATGCCTCCACTGAATTTATTCTATACGGTGGCCGTACAAGATTAATCAATGAACATAAAGAAGTTATTGGTTGTTCAGCAATGTTTAATCGGGCATTCAGGTTAGAAAACGCACTTCTGCAGAGCTTTTCTGGTGGCAACACCATGCTATTCAACCATGCGTTGAAGCTAAAAATTCAGACATTGCCTGACTCTATTTCTATTGTTTCCCATGACTGGTATCTCTATCTGATTTGTTCCGCTTTTGGTGGAATGACTATTTATGATCCTGAACCACAGATACTTTATCGGCAACATTCGAACAATATAGTAGGGAGCAATCTCGGCGTGCTGTCTAAAATTGAACGTTTATGGCGCTTATATCAAGGGCAGTTCGCAGAATGGAACAGGATTAATCAACGTAGCTTGAATTTTTACTATAATGAGCTACCTCGTCAAAGTCAGAAAATTCTCGATCACTTCTACAGCTGTAGAGGAAAAAGCGTTTTTACCAGAATACGATGTTTTCATGCTTGCCGGAGTTATCGCCAGTCTGTAATTGAAACTTGCTTTTTCTATATCATGAATGCGTTTGGAAAATTATTTTAAACCATGCAAACCATTATTACGGTGAAAAAATGAAAGGTATTGTGAGATATTTTTATAATCTTGCTATGAAGATCTTTTTCTATAGTTACTATGCTTTTCTGTCTGTTTGCGATGATATAAAAACGAAGAAAATCCATAATGTTGTTCATAAGGCAGAGTTTTCTGAAGGCAAAGTAATGTTGCTTGCCCTGTATGAAAAAAATGAACTGAGAAGAGATACAATTGAATTACTTAAAGAAGCGAAGTCACAGGGAATTTATATTGTTGCAGTAAATACGCTCAGGTTAAGTGCTGAAAATTATCAACCTGAACTTATCGATGTTTATATCGAACGTGATAACTTTGGTCGTGATTTTGGTAGTTATAAAACAGGCATGAATTATATTTATCAGAATAAAATTGCCGAAAAATGTCAAAGACTGTTGATCATTAATGACAGTGTGTTCTTTTCAAAAAGGGGATTAAAGCGCTTTATCTCCCAACTTTATAACACAGAGACTGAAGTGTTGGGTGCAACTGAAAACAGAGAAATCTCTCACCATCTTGGGTCATTTTGTATTTCCGTTACTGGCAATCTTATCCGTAAAGATAAATTCAGGGATTTCTGGGAAAACTATAAATTATCGAATGTAAGACCTTTTGTTATTAAGCGGGGTGAGTTTAAACTTAGCTTGGTACTGAAATCTTTAGTTAGTACTGAAGAAAACTTTAAGGCATTGTATGATGTCAATTATTTTGAAAAAGTGCTTACTCAGGACGAGTCATTATTTAAAAATTATTTTGTTTTCCGTCGTGAAGGTGATCGCCGATACTGGACGAGCGTTCGTTTCCTGATCGAGTATTTTGAATCAGATTTTGTATTGAAGTCATATTATAGAAAATATCTGAAAGATTTAGATGATGCTGAGAGACCCAATCAGGAAATAGAAGTAAGAAGACGCAGAAATGACAAAAATGATGATGAGATCGTTGAAGAAAAAATAGATTTTGTGAGTTTTGCTACATTTATGACAGGTGTGAACTTTGAGGCGCTCCCGCATGGTAATGTGCTGAAAAGGCGTCTGATGAGTATATACCTTGACGACTTTACAAGGGGTTCACAGATTCATAATAATTGTATTGCTCTGCATTATCTTGGGTTACCAATTATTAAGCTTGATTTAATCTATCGATCCGTATGTAATTTTAGCGATTTACTCAAGTTAAAAGATCAGATTGATGAGTCACAACAGGATGAATTTATGACGCTGATGATGAGCCGGTTGTCAGGTGGAAAATTCCTTTTCGGTATGAAACGAAAAGCGTACGACTGGGGTATTTTGTAAATGTCTTTTTTTCGAAATTCACCTGGCATTAACGATCTTGTCAGCACGCTTAGATCTTTCCATATTGTACGGGTAATGGGCGGTCAGGATATTCGACAACGTTATAAGCGTTCGCGTTTAGGTCCATTCTGGATAACTATCAGCATGGCGGTAATGATTACTACCATGGGGATGGTTTTTGCTAATCTGTTCAAAACGCCACTGCATGATTTTCTGCCTTATTTAACGCTGGGTCTGGTCATCTGGGGATTCTTGTCGGGCTGTATTACTGAAGGTTGCGATGCACTGATTTCAGCAGAAGGAATAATTAAACAGCTTCCTGTCCCATTGCATGTGCATGTATTAAGAGTAGTATGGAAGAATTTCATTATTTTTATGCACAATATTGTTATTTTTCCTTTAGTGTTGTTTGCTGTATCAAAGGGGATTAATTGGAATGTTCTGCTGGTTGTCCCTGGTTTTGTCATACTGGCTTTAAATGTCTCCTGGCTGTTAATGGTACTGGCGCTGATTTGCGCACGTTTTCGTGATATGACCCAAATCATTATGAGCCTGATGCAGGTTGTTTTTTATTTAACGCCAATAATCTGGATGCCACAACTTCTGACTCACAGAGTTGGCGCAACATTACTTAATTTTAACCCATTCTATCATTTGATGGATGTTGTGCGTGCACCGTTATTGGGGCAGATTCCTTCCGTAACAACATATTGTGTTACAGTAATCATGGCCGTGATTGGCATCGCATTTTCCACGATGATGACCAGTAAGTTTAAATATCGCGTTCCATACTGGGTGTAGGGTTTTTATGGCTATTATAAAATTTAGTAATGTAGGTATTGATTTTCCTATATTTGATGCAGCGTCACGGTCTATTAAAAAGAATTTTATAAATTTTGCCACCGGTGGAAAAGTTGGTGAGAGCAATGGGAAAGTTGTTGTTTCAGCGCTGAATAACCTTAATTTTGAAATTAATGACGGTGAACGTGTAGGTCTGATTGGGCACAATGGTGCTGGTAAAACAACGTTATTACGTATGTTCAGCCGCGTTTATCATCCGACCACCGGGAAGGCGAGGATTGAAGGTGAAATCGGGTCGCTTATTTCTATCTCATTAGGGATCAATCCGGAATTTACCGGGCGGGAAAATATCTATATTCGCGGAGCGTTGCTCGGTCTCAGAAAAAAAGAAATTGCCGATAAAATTGATGAAATTATAGCTTTCACCGATCTGGGTGATTTCATCGACATGCCAGTCAGAACTTACTCATCAGGCATGCAAATGAGGCTTGGCTTCAGCGTTTCAACCATTTTTACGCCTGAGATATTATTAATGGATGAATGGCTTTCCGTAGGGGATGAAGGTTTTAAAGAAAAAGCGGAAAGTCGTTTGAGCAACATAATTAACGCGACGAAAATCCTGATCCTTGCCAGCCACAGCTATGAACTGATGGCCAGGGTGTGTACAAGAATACTTTGGCTTGAACACGGTACGGTTAAAATGGACGGAAAACCGGACGAGATCTTGCCCTTGTATTTTAAAACTCACATCAATAAAGCTGATTTAGTCTGAAAACGGTGCGGTTACCCTTGTTGATTAAAGGAGTTAAAGCTTTCTAACTTGTTATTTTTAAAGAAATATTACCAATTACACCAATCACTACCTATCATCGGCTATCCTGAGTTAACATGTTTCACACTTTGTTATACGGCGTATCTGATTTACGCCGTGGGTGTCCTTCAGACAGGAGTATGTAATGTCCAAGCAACAGATCGGCGTTGTAGGTATGGCAGTAATGGGACGTAACCTGGCTCTCAACATTGAAAGCCGTGGCTACACCGTATCCATCTTTAACCGCTCTCGTGAAAAAACGGATGAGGTTATCGCTGAGAACGCAGGCAAAAAGCTGGCCCCCTACTACACCATCGAAGAGTTTGTTGATTCTCTTGAGAAACCCCGGCGTATCCTGCTGATGGTTCAGGCTGGTGAAGCAACTGACAAAACCATTGCATCTCTGACCCCACACCTCGACAAAGGTGACATTCTGATCGATGGCGGTAACACCTTCTATAAAGACACCATTCGCCGCAATCGTGAGCTATCCGACCAGGGATTCAATTTCATCGGGACGGGTGTTTCCGGTGGCGAAGAAGGTGCATTAAAAGGCCCATCAATTATGCCAGGTGGGCAGAAAGAGGCTTACGAACTGGTTTCGCCTATCCTCGATAAGATTGCTGCACGTGCAGAAGGTGAAGCCTGTGTAACCTACATCGGCCCTGATGGCGCGGGCCACTATGTAAAAATGGTACATAATGGTATCGAGTATGGTGATATGCAGCTTATTGCGGAAGCCTATTCTCTGTTAAAAAATGCCTTAAATCTGACCAATGACGAGTTGGCGAAAACCTTCACTGAATGGAATAACGGTGAGCTTAGTAGCTATTTAATTGATATTACGAAAGAGATATTCGTTAAGAAAGATGAGTGTGGTCAGTACCTTGTCGATGTCATTCTTGACGAGGCAGCGAATAAAGGCACAGGTAAGTGGACAAGCCAAAGCTCTCTGGATCTCGGGGAGCCACTGTCTCTGATTACAGAATCGGTATTTGCGCGTTACCTTTCGTCGCTGAAAGCCCAGCGCGTAGCGGCCTCAAAGGTACTGAGCGGGCCTCAGGTCAACGCTTTCTCAGGTGATAAAACTGAATTTATTGAGAAAGTACGCCGTGCCCTGTATTTGGGTAAAATTGTCTCTTATGCTCAGGGCTTTTCTCAGTTGAAAGCAGCGTCAGGCGAAAATAACTGGAATCTCAATTACGGTGAGATTGCTAAAATTTTCCGCGCTGGCTGTATTATACGTGCCCAGTTTCTGCAAAAAATTACTGATGCCTACGCTGACAATGCTGATATCGCCAATCTGTTACTTGCATCGTATTTCAAAAACATTGCGGACGAGTACCAGCAAGCTCTGCGAGATGTCGTCGCCTGGGCGGTGCAGAATGGTATACCTACACCAACTTTCTCGGCAGCCATCGCTTATTACGACAGTTATCGTTCAGCAGTGCTTCCCGCTAATCTGATTCAGGCGCAGCGGGATTATTTTGGGGCGCATACTTACAAGCGTACCGATAAAGAAGGTGTATTCCATACTGAATGGTTGGAATAAAATATCGTTTATGAAAAAGCTTCCTTCGGGGAGCTTTTTCATCCCTGCATGAACACCACCTCCTGTGGAGGTGGTCAGCAATAAGTTGGCTCTGCCAGTCATGCTACTCATGGGAAAATCCGAATCTGTTGTCCCCATAACTGTCAGGGATTTAACCATGAGTAGACTCCAGAAAGCATCTCATGTGCTCTGGTGTTGTCAATATCATATCGTATGGACACCCAGGTACCGGTTTCGCATCCTCAGGAACAATGTTGGTAAAGAGGTCTGTAAGCCGATAAGGATCTCAGGTGAGCAGCCCGGGGTAGAAGTAGTGTAGCTGAATGACCAGACAGACCATGTCCATTTGCGGGTAAAAGTGCCTCCACGGCTTTCGATTTCCCATGTAACAGGCGACGTAAAGGGTAAAACAGCCCTTCGATTGTTCAGTAAATTTCCCTGCCTGCGTAAGAACAAGCAGCGGGGGAATGGTTTTTGGGCAAGAGGTTATTGTGTCGATACCGTAGGTATAAATGAAGAAATGATAAGAAAGTACGTGAAGTATCAGGAAAAACATGAAGTTGAAGAGAGCTAGCCTCCACTGAAAGCAGTGTGAAGGGAAGGCTCTCTGAGTCTGGACTTAGTGCGCCCCTGTGGGGTGAAATCAATGCCACCTGCTATGCAGGTGGTTTTTTACTGCCCGGATAAAATCGCGTCCTGTGAAGCACTGCTCGATCCTTCAAAACCTGTTGTGGTTAATTATTGCGATGTTACCTGCTGTTGGGACTGGACATATTTTAAACCTTCGTTAAAGAAAACGCTTGTGCAGGTGCTGTACCCGCCTATAAAGGATTTTATCCGCACACTCTCGGTACGACAAATTACGCTTACATACGCGAAACAGATGGACGGATGGATGACATTCAGGAAAAACGGCCCTACACCGATAACCACATGGAAGAATATGCTTCAAGCGGCGCCTGCTATTTCGCCACGGCGAAAATAATATTGACGCCTTTTTTACCATGCCTGAACAGAATCTGAATATTGGCGGAGAATATTATGTCAACCTGGCATATAAGCGACTATTAGCGAATAAACAGCCTGTGGTGGTCTATCCTGTTCAGCATTTTATGCAGTGGGGTACCCCAGAAGATCTTGCAGGATACAATGTCTGGTCAAATGTTTTCCACAAATCCATTGAGTCTGGAAAAATACAACCGTCTCCTCAGGGCACCATTGTTATTCCCATGGCGGACCTTGGACAGCGTTTCAGCAGGGAGGGCTATACCCTGACTAAGAGTCTGTCCCAAAAGGCGTCATCGTATAATGCACCCCGGTCATATCTGAGGGCAAAGTATGGCAGGCAGTAAAGGGCAGATTAGCGATGAACTCCGGGACAAAATGGCCCCGCTTATCCCGGAACACAAAACCCGCCATCCTCCGGGTACACGCCGAAAACGTGTTGATAATCGGGCCGCAATGAACGCCATTTTCTTCGTCCCCAGCACAGCCTGTCAGTGGAATGCACTCAATGCCACAGGGATAGGTTCATCAGATTCTGCGCACCGGCGCTTCCGGGAACGGAGAGACGCAGGTGTCTTCGGGCGTTTCTGGCAGAACGGATTACTGGCCTGTGAACACCCGGACGGCACGGACTGCTCATGGTTATCGGTGGATGGCGGTATGACAACATCACCGCTGCCGGGACAAAAAACAGGACGCTACCCCACGGACACAGGGAAACAGGGCGTAAAGCCCAGTCTGATGACAGACGCCGGCTGGTTTCCTCTGTCACGGGTCGCAGCAGCAAACCGGCATGACATCAAACTGGTGGCGGACACACCCGGTGCTCTTCAGACGGGGCGTCCGGGGCAAAAACCCGGACGCTGCCCGGACAAAGGCGACGAAGCGCCCGGGCTGAAAACAGACCGGTTGAGCCGTCGTGACGAGCCTTATATCCCGCCCCGTAAAGAGGAATGAGATGCCAGTAAACCACGAACTTCATGGCCAGTCACCGGGTCGTCGGGAGGACGCACAGCCGGATGAACCGGTTTCGCCGGCCCCTGACCCGACGGGAAAAGACGTCTGAGAATGACGGGGCCCTGTTGCATTTTTCCCGTGGTCTTATTGTCTGGAATAAAGCCCTGTTGAGACAGGCTCTTAACCGCTTATTCCGGTATCAGGACGTCCAATGGTTGCTCAGGCTGCATATGATTTGCCTGCGACGCAGCAGCATGTTTTTGTTTTACGCGAGGGCATGGAAGGTTATCAGGCTGTGTCATCAGAGCTGAAGGCGCTTTACCCTGATGCCATTATCAAAACAATTGATAAAGTGACAGAAGATCAGGCCTGCCCTGCGCTGATTGACTTTGAGGCATTAGCAGAACAGGGCAAGCCTGTATCTGGTGCCATTACCACCGGTACCTGCGACCACGCCGCACTTTATGATGCCAATAAATTTCAGCAGTTGGTCAATGACCCGACGATTGATGTTATCGTCCGGGGTGTACGTGGTTACCCTAATGTGGCTTCTTATCCCCAGATGTTTGGCTGGATCGATGCTGAAAATGGCCTGATACGTACCATTTGGGTAAAAATGCCTTTAAGTAACTCTGCCTCAGATACTGTGGTTTTGGGAACTTTTACTTTTCGTAGAGCAGAAGATTTCCACCGTGCGGTGGCGCGGCTGATTTCGCGTGATGGCTGCATCAACGGTGAGTTTTACATTGATACCCTCATCTATGAGGCCATCGCACTCGGTATGCGCTGTGCGCTTTTTGACGTTGACAGCTGCCTGTGTTCGGGAGCACCAAACGATCTGCGGACGTTTGAATACTGGCAGTCCTGCTTTGAGAAATGGAATGGTCATCCTTATCGGTTGGAACAGGACAACCGTATTCCTGCGGATAAAGTCAGCGGGCTGTCATTGAAATATAAAAAGATGCAGCCAGAATTACCAAAGGCTCCAGCACTCTCAAAAAAGAGTTAGCGGTATTTCTTATTGTCGGTTCGTTGACTGTACTGGTTGACTTTTTCGACGTATCACCTCTTGCTGAGTCTGAACAACAACTTCCTGCGAAAATGAATTTTTACTGGCCTAAACAAGCGGTTCTGGCAACGGCGATAACTGTTGACCCGTCATAAGATATCATCATTACCCGGTTACCTCGCAGCATTCATGAAATAACGCATAACGTGTTGCCACATGGAGAATAATGTTTGCCTGGCCAAAACAGTCAGGCGGAAGGTTTCGCCTGACTGTACCCTCAGTAAGCCTATGATCTGTCCGTAGCTGACGCCGCTATCTGCGGCTATTTATGCCGTTGACGCAGGTTATCAATGATGGTGCTCAGATTAAGATCCTGATCCTGCAGCAGCACCAGCAAATGATAAATCAAATCGGAAGCTTCATTGGTCAGCTCAGTGCGGTCATTAATGGCCGCTGCCAGTGCAGTTTCCACACCTTCTTCCCCTACCTTCTGCGCAATACGCCTGGTGCCGCTGGCATACAGGCTGGCCGTGTAAGAACTTTTTGGATCGGCGTTTTTCCGCTCGGCCAGCAACTGCTCAAGCTGATACAGAAAAGTCCAGTCAGATGCTGCAGGAGAGAAACAGCTGGAGGTCCCAAGGTGGCAGGTTGGGCCTGCTGGATTTGCCAGCACCAATAGCGTGTCGTTATCGCAATCCGGGGTGATGCTGACCACATTAAGGAAGTGTTCAGAGCTTTCACCTTTGGTCCATAAACGCTGTTTGGTGCGCGACCAGAACGTTATCTTGCCGCTTTCCAACGTCCTTTCCAGCGCCTGCTGATTCATATAACCGTGCATCAATACTTCGCCAGAAACGGCATGCTGCACGATCGCCGGCATCATACCGTCGGTCTTCACCCAGTCGAGCCGGGCCAGCTGTTGTTCTGTTAACATGCGCGGATCTCCACACCTTTTTCAATCAGGAAGGCTTTCAGTTCATGGATATTAATAATCTGTTTGTGGAACACCGACGCAGCCAGTGCGCCATCCACATCAGCATCGCGAAAGGCTTCATGGAAATGCGAAAGGGTGCCTGCGCCACCGGAGGCAATCAGGGGCACATTACAAACCTCGCGAACCTTTTGCAGCTGAATCAGATCGTAGCCGTTTCGCACGCCATCCTGGTTCATCATATTAAGCACGATTTCACCAGCTCCACGCTTTTGCACTTCCTGCACCCAGTCCAGCGTTTCCCACTGGGTGACGCGGGTACGGCTTTCGTCTCCGGTATATTGGTTAACGTGGTATTTGCCGCTTTCGCTGTCATACCAGGTGTCAATTCCGACCACGATGCACTGTACGCCGAAGCGGTCAGCAAGGCGGGTAATCAGTTCAGGATCGGACAGCGCCGGGGAGTTGATGGAAATTTTATCTGCGCCAAACGAGAGTATTTGGGCGGCATCCTCCTCGGTCTTAATCCCACCCGCTACGCAGAAGGGAATATCAATGACCTCTGCCACGCGTGACACCCAGCTTTTATCCACCACCCGGCCATCTGAAGACGCGGTGATATCATAAAAAACCAGCTCGTCTGCGCCTTCCTGAGCGTAGCGCTGGGCTAACGGCACGATATCACCAATGATCTCATGGTTGCGAAACTGTACGCCTTTGACCACCTGACCATCACGCACGTCCAGGCAGGGAATTATCCGTTTTGCCAGCATTGTATTGCCTCCGTCACGGTGAAATTTCCTTCCAGCAGCGCACGGCCAACGATGACCCCTTGTGCACCGGAACCGTGCAGGGCGCTGATATCAGCCAGCGAGCCGATGCCCCCGGAAGACTGAAACGCAATTTGCGGGTAGCGCGCGGAGACCTCCCGGTACAGCGCGACATTCGAGCCGCTCAGTGTGCCATCGCGGGAAATATCGGTGCACAAAACGTGTTTCAGGCCCGCAGGCTGAAACTGTTCGATAACCTCTTCCAGGGTTATGCCCGTGGCTTCCTGCCACCCGCTGATCGCCACTTCCTTGCGGTTTTCGCTGTCAATGCGAACATCCAGCGCCAGCACGATAGCTTCCGGGCCATATGCATTAATCCACGCCTGCACCTCTTCAGGCTGCCGGACCGCGGTGGAGCCGACCACTACGCGGCTGGCACCGGCAGTGAGCAGGGCATCGACATCTTCTCTGGTGCGGATGCCGCCGCCAATCTGCACCGGTACGCTGACGCCTGCCAGCAGTTTTTCCAGCAGCGGGATCTGCCGTGCGGCCGGATCTTTGGCGCCAGTCAGGTCGACCAGGTGCAGAACCCCGGCACCCTGTGACTCATAATCCTGTAAGTGCGGAAGGGGATCGCTGCCATAGTCTCGCTGCTGTGCGTAATCACCCTGATGCAGACGCACAACCTTGCCGTCAATCAAATCTAATGCGGGAATAATCATGCCCGTTACATCTCCAGAAAGTTTTTCAACAGCTGTGCGCCTGCTGCGCCGGAGCGTTCCGGGTGAAACTGCACACCAAAGAAATTGTCTTTTTGCACAGCGGCGGTAAAGGGTTCACCATAGTTACATTGTGCAATGGTGTTGGCGTTTAGCGGCATGGCATAGCTGTGAACAAAATAGAAATATGAGCTGTCCGGGATACCCCGAAACAGATGGTTACCGACCTGAGCGGAGATCTGGTTCCACCCCATATGCGGCAGTGGCAGGCCAACGTCCTGCATCTGAATCACCGGTTGTTCGATAATGCCCAGCGTGGGAATGCCTCCACTTTCATCGCTTTGCGTGCCCAGTAGCTGCATGCCGAGGCAGATACCCAGCACCGGCTGAGTACAGGTTTTAATCAGCGGGATCAAACCCCGCGCCTGCAACTGGGTCATGGCAGCCTGGGCGGTGCCGACGCCGGGCAGAAAGAGCTTGTCGGCCTGAAGCACAATATCAGCCTCGCGGCTGACCTCTGGCTGGTAGCCCAGACGCTGAATCGCCCATTTTACCGAGGAGAGATTGGCGCAGCCAGTATCGAGGATCACCACTTTCATTTACAGCACTCCTTTCGAGCTGGGCAGGGTGTTGCCGTCAACGCGAATTGCCTGGCGCAGGGTGCGGCCAAAGGCTTTAAACAGACTTTCCACGCGGTGATGATCGTTCTTACCCTTGGTTTTCAGGTGCAGCGTGCTGGCCATGGAATAAGATAGCGAGCGGAAAAAGTGTTCCACCATCTCGGTGCTTAAATCACCCACGCGCTGATAATTAAACTCAGCTTTATATTCCAGATGCGGTCGGCCGGAAATATCCAGCGCGCAGCGGGCCAGACATTCATCCATCGGCAGAACAAATCCAAAACGGCCAATGCCGCGTTTGTCACCCAGTGCTTTCAGTAGCGCTTCCCCCAGCGCCAGCCCGGTGTCTTCTACCGTGTGGTGATCGTCAATGTAGAGATCGCCTTTCACATGAATATTCATGCGGAAGCCACCGTGTATAGCGATCTGGTCAAGCATATGGTCAAAAAAACCGACGCCGGTATTGAACTGGCTGTCTCCTTCGCGATCCAACCAGACTTCAGCGCGAATTTGTGTTTCTTTGGTATTGCGCTCAACCAGCGCATGGCGATCACGTTGCGTGAGCTGCTTACCAATAGCCTGCCAGTTGAGGCTGTCTCTGCAATAGTGCAGGCCCGCAATACCCATATTGCTTGCCAGTTGCAGGTCGGTAGTGCGGTCACCAATAACAAAGCTGTTGCTCGTGTCCATTGCGCCTTCCGCCAGCCACGGCGTCACCATACTGGTTTTCGGTTTGCGACAGTGGCAGTTATCTTCCGGCTTATGTGGGCAGATCAGCACCTCATCAAACGCAATACCCTGGGAGGTCAGCACCTGCATCATCAGCGTGTGCGGGCTATCAAAATCCACCTGTGGGAAACTGTCGGTGCCCAGACCATCCTGATTGGTGATCATGACCAGCCGAAACCCGGCCTTCTGCAGCGCCAGCAGGGTGGGGATAACATCCGGCTCAAAGGCCAGCTTATCCATGCGGTCCACCTGAAAATCCTCGGGTGGCTCAGAGATAATCGTGCCGTCACGATCGATAAAAAGAACTTTGTTGCTCATGCTTGCTCCAGGGAAACGGATGCGCCGGGCAATGCCATCAGTGCGGCGATAGTACGGTCACACTCTTCACGGGTTCCCACCGAGATGCGCAGGCATCCTGAGAGCCCCGACTGTTTGTTTTGATCACGCAGAATAATGCCCTGATCCCACAGTGTTTTAAAGACCATGCCTGAGGCAGAAAACCGTGCCAGCACATAGTTGGTGTCACTGTTCCAGACATGTTCAACGCAGGGGCAGTTGCGCAGATCGGCGATTAGCTTCTCGCGGTTGGTGATAAGCGTACTGACGTGTTCTCGCATCAGGTCCAGACCGTCATCGCTCAGGGCCAGCGCCGCGATATCGGCAACCGGTGTCGCCAGCGGATAAGGCGCAATGACCTTCATCAGTAGCGCAATGACGTCCGCATTGGCCAGGGTAAAGCCACAGCGTAGCCCGGCGAGGGCAAAGGCTTTTGACAGCGTGCGTAAAATAACCAGATGCGGGTACGCTTTTAACCAGCCGCTGAGTGTGGCCTGCGGGCAAAACTCTATATAGGCTTCATCGGCCACCACCAGCGCCTTACCACGGGTCATCTCCAGCAACTGACGAATGTCCTCCGGGTTAATCAGGTTGCCAGTAGGATTATTGGGGCTGCAAACGTAGACGAGCTTGACGCCATCCAGCTTCTGCGAAATAGCCGGAAGATTCAGCTGCCAGCTGTTCTGCGCTTCTACCGTGCGATATTCGACACCAAAGGTCTCCGCGCTGACGCTGTACATACCGTAGGTGGGTGGACAAAACAGCACGGCATCTTTGCCCGGTTCGCAGAAGGCGCGGATCAGCAGCTCAATCCCTTCATCGGCTCCCCGGCTGACCAGCAGCTGGTCGCGGGTGACGCCAGCGTAAGCGGCATAGCGTTCAATCACCAATTTTGGCTGGCATTCAGGATAGCGGTTCAGCGTCTGCTGGCTGAGGTTAAAGGGTACCGCCAGCGGATATTCATTGGCGTTTAACCATACATCGCCATTTCCGCCCAGACGTCGGGCAGACTGATAAGGGATAAGTGCCCGCACATTCGCGCGTGCAAGCTGCTCAATCGGGGTGCTCATTTTTGCTCCTTAAGCGCGTTAAGACGCAGGGTAACGGCATTTTTGTGGGCGATAAGCTGCTCTGCGGCGGCAAGGATCTCAATGGTGGGGGCCAGCGCACGGAATCCTTCTTTAGTAAGCTCCTGCACCGTCATGCGCTTCTGAAAGTCAGCGAGCCCAAGGCTGGAGCAGGTTGACGTGTAGCCGTAAGTTGGCAGCACATGGTTAGTCCCGGAAGCATAGTCACCTGCGGATTCCGGCGACCAGTCTCCAAGAAATATCGACCCGGCACTGGTGATATGCCCGACCCAATCGCGGGCGTTGCGGGTCTGGATAATCAGGTGTTCAGGCCCGTAACGATTACTGATTTCCACGCACTGTGGCATATCTTCTGCCACGATCAGCCTGCTGCTTTCCAGCGCTTTTCTTGCCGTTTCCGCACGAGGCAGCGTGGTCAGCTGTTGCGCGACGGCTGCAGCCACGGCTTCGGCCATCTGTAATGAAGGCGTCAACAGAATGACCTGAGAATCAGGGCCGTGCTCGGCCTGTGAAAGCAGGTCTGAGGCAACAAAATCGGGCGTTGCCTCGTCATCGGCGATCACCAGCACTTCTGAAGGGCCAGCCGGCATATCAATGGCGGCACCGTCCAGTCGCTGGCTGACCTGACGTTTTGCTTCCGTGACGTAAGCATTGCCCGGTCCGAAAATTTTATCCACTTTAGGGACTGACTCAGTCCCCAGTGCCAGTGCGGCAATGCCCTGTGCGCCGCCAGCCTGAAAGATCTCTTCCACGCCACAGAGCGTTGCCGCATAGAGAATTTCGTCGGCAATCGGCGGCGGTGAGCAGAGAACTACCCGCTGGCAACCGGCTATGCGGGCTGGTGTTGCCAGCATGAGTACAGTGGAGAACAGCGGTGCGGAGCCGCCCGGAATATACAAGCCTACGGAAGCGAGCGGACGCGTGATCTGCTGGCAGCGCACGCCGGGCTGGGTCTCAATATCGACCGGTGGCAATCTCTGCGCGAGGTGAAAGGTTTCAATATTACCGACCGCAACCACCATCGCCTGTTTAATCTCATCACTCAGTCGCGCGGTGGCATCGGCAATCTGTTGCTCAGTGACGCGCAGCGCGGTTACGTCAGTCTTGTCAAAGGTGGCACTGTAGTGGCGCAGGGCGGCGTCGCCTTCTGCTTTGACCTTTTCGATAATATCGCGCACGGTTAGCGCGATACTGTCAGAAGCGCTGAGGGCGGGACGGCTTAACAGCGCCTGCTGTTGTTCTGGCGTGCATGTCTGCCAGTCGATGGGGGTGGCAAAGTCAGTCATGAATTACTCCATCATCTTCTCAATGGGCAATACCAGAATCGAACTGGCACCCAAGGTTTTCAGTTTTTCCATGGTTTCCCAGAACAGCGTTTCGCTACTGACCATATGAACGGCAACGCGGCTTTGATCCCCGGCCAGCGGCAATACGGTAGGGCGTTCAGCACCCGGCAGCAGAGAAATGATATCTTCCAGGCGGTCGCCGCGTGCGTGCAGCATGATATATTTTGACTCACGAGCCTGAATTACGCCCTGGATTCGCGTCAGCAGTTTATCTATCAGCTCCTGCTTTGCCGCTGGCATTTCGCCATCCCGTTGAATTAGGCAGGCTTTGGAGCGGTAAATCACGTCGACTTCACGCAGGCCGTTGGCTTCAAGGGTTGCTCCGGTGGAAACCAGATCGCAAATTGCATCGGCCAGACCCGCCCGTGGGGCGACTTCAACGGAACCATTAAGCAGGCATGACTTAAATGAAACGCCCTGTTTGTCGAGATACTTCTTGAGAAGGTGAGGATACGAGGTGGCAATACGGGTGTTTTGTAAACATTTCGGCCCCGTGTATTCATCATCAACGGGCATTGCCAGCGACAGGCGGCAACCACCAAAATCGAGGCGACGCAGGGTAAAATAGCGCGGATCTTCGCCCTGGGCACGTCGGGTAAGTAATTCTTCTTCGAGGACATTTTCACCAATAATGCCCAAATCTACCACGCCGTCCATAACCAGACCGGGAATGTCGTCGTCGCGTACGCGCAAAATATCAATTGGCATGTTTTCTGCGAAAGCTATCAGGCGCTGCTGCTGTAAATTAATTTTTATTCCGCAGCGCGCCAGCATTTCGCGGGAATCATCACTTAAACGGCCAGATTTTTGCATAGCTATGCGTAAACGGGTGTTATCTAACATGGTACTTATCCTCTTTACCTGTCTGACTGGAGCCGTAGTGCGTAGCTCACAGCGCATTTTAATAGCCCAAAAAAAAACCCCGGAAGGCGATCTTCCGGGGGCTCTCTCACGTCCTGCACCACTGGAAGATCCTGAATGTCTTCCAGCACACATCGCCTGAAAGGCTAGTCAGGATGATGGTGATGATGATGGTTAAACTGAACGCGTTTCATAAATTTTCCTGGATGAATGGATATTTATTTCGTGAGCGATAACCTAACCAGATTGCGTCCCACACGCAACATTTTTTTGTCAACCATGAAAAATTCTCCCATCATCTGCAGGTTATCATTCATGTCGGGCTGGCGTAATGTAGCGTTTGTCAGTGTGAATAGTCATGGGAGCAGAAAAGATGAGAAAAGTTGCGATAGTCGGTTTGGGCTGGCTGGGGATGCCGCTGGGATTATCATTGATGGCGCACGGCTGGCATGTCACCGGCACCAAAACCACCGCGGACGGAGTGGAAGCAGTAAGAAAGTGCGGCATTGAGGGCTATTGCCTGAAGCTGAACCCCGAGCTGGTCTGTAAAGCAGACGATCTCAAAGCATTATTAAACGCGGATGCGCTGGTGATTACCTTACCGGTAAGCCGGACAGCGGAAGGAAGTGGAGCCTACCTTCTGGCGGTTCAGCAAATGGTCGACAGCGCGCTGTCCTTTAAGATCCCCAGAATTATTTTTACCAGCTCAACATCAGTTTATGGCAATGGCGAAGGGGCAATGAAGGAGAACAGCCCGCTGCAACCCACTACGGTAGCAGGCAAAACGTTGAAAGAGCTGGAAGCCTGGCTGCATGATTTACCTGGCACCTCGGTGGATGTTCTTCGCCTTGCCGGGCTGGTGGGGCCTGGACGCCATCCGGGCCGCTTTCTTGCCGGAAAAACTGGCCTTGCCGACGGCAGTCATGGGGTCAATCTGGTTCATCTGGACGATGTGATCAGCGCTATAACGCTGTTACTGCAAACGCCCAAAGGGGGGCGTGTCTACAATCTTAGTGCATCGGCACATCCTGCGCGCAACGTGTTTTATCCGGCCGTTGCCCGCCAGCTCGGCCTCACGCCGCCCGTTTTTATGGCGCAAACGGACGCGGGCAGCGGAAAACTGATCGACGGCAGCAGACTATGTCAGGAACTGGGATTTGACTATCAGTATCCCGATCCGATGAAAATGCCCCTGTGACGTTACACTCTGTTTTTGAATGATTTTTACTGAATGGTCTGGGTTTGCCGGGCCAGTGTTCAATAGATTTCAAGCCCGGAAATTTTCAGAGATCGTCCTGTTGCATTTTATCATTCCAGCTCACCACGCCATTACGCAGCATAACGGGGGAACAGTCGCGGCCATGCTGGCCTCTTTAATATTGTCTGCTTCCGGTAGCATGATGCTCTGCGGATTTTCGCTGTGAGCTAATTGAGCAACCAGCGCTTCTGCCAGAACATCATCGTGCAGGCCAGTATGGCTCAACGTACATTCGGCCAGGACACCAACCTGGCCGGTAAAGGCAGGAATCTCATCAAAACGATTTAAAATCAGCACCACGGTGGCGCCCTGCTGATGAAGGATCGCCGGCACGTCAGCCAGACTGGATCGGGAAGCCACATCCAGCCCGTTGAAAGGATCATCAAGAATTAACAAATCATGCGGCGACATCAGTGCCTGACACAGCAAGGCTTTACGGGTTTCCCCGGTAGAGAGATATTTGAAACGACACGCCAGCAGGTGGTTGATGCCAGACTGCCCGGACAGACGCTGGCAGAGAGCCGAATTTTTATTCTCTCCTCGATGATTTGCTGAGTGGTTAGCCCGGTATCATCTTCGTCCACGCCGGGCATATCGGTGTTATTGCGCTGCCATTCATCGGCAACCAGCGCTTGCAGCTGTTCAGGAGAAAGCCGGACAGGGCGGGAGAACTGATTGACTACATCGCCCTTGATTGCGTTCAGTTCACCCGATAACACACGCGCCAGCGAAAACTTACCGCTACCGTTAGCCCCCACAAAAGCCCGGCTTTCACCGACATTAAGGGTAATATCACCCAGCGTCAGATTGCGGTACTCATTAAGATAAAAAAGACTTTGCGAAATATGCAATGTTGACATGGTTTATTCCATTTAATGCCTTGTCTACAGACTATGGACAGTCTGTCCGGCGCGTGTCAAACGTTCACAGGGTTTTCGATGCCGCACAGGCGGTGTTATGCTGATAAAAATAAAACGCACAAAAGGGCAGTGCAGTTTTTTTTGTTGCCGATACAATGGCCCCTTTCTGCCAAACGGCAATGGAGACAATCATGCTGGAATTACTGATTGGTCTTGGTGAGGCTATTCTGATGGTGCCCGTGGCCATGGCAATCATCCTGGGGCTGATTTATGGACTGGGTGAAATCTTTAACGTTATCTCTAAAATAGGTCATCGTGATGACCAGCTCGCGAAGAATCGCCGGTAATCTCTCTGCCTCCTCACGCCCGCATCAACGGGCGTTTGTTTTTTGCATCGGTTCAACTTCCGGCCATTCCTGCCGATAATTCCAGTGACAGTGTTTTTTGCTTCGTTATAGTATCAGACGTGTAACGATCCTCTCTGGAGAACACCATGTCCGTGAAATTACACCATTTTGTTTTGTGTACCGCGATCGGTGCCTGTGCTGTCATGCAGGTGTCTGCGGCAGATAATATTACCGTGTTTGCTGCGGCATCATTGACCAACGCGCTCGACAATATTGCGGATCAATACCAAAAAGGCAAAGACGTAAAGGTGGTCAGTTCTTTTGCCTCTTCCTCAACGCTGGCTCGTCAGATTGAACAGGGTGCGCCGGCCGATCTGTTTATTTCTGCGGACCAACAGTGGATGGACTATGTGGCAGACAAAAAAAGCATCGATCCTGCCAGCCGTGTCACCCTGCTGGGTAACGATCTGGTGCTGGTAGCGCCTGCGGCAGTCCCGACGTTAAAGGTAACGATATCTGCCTCTACCGACTGGAAAAGCTTGCTGAAAGGTGAACGCCTGTCGGTTGGCGACCCGGATCACGTGCCTGCTGGCATCTATGCTAAAGAGGCGCTGCAAAAGCTGGGGGCCTGGTCTGAACTGGAGCCTGTCCTCGCACGGGGAAACAGCGTGCGTGCCGCGCTGGCGCTGGTTGAACGCAGTGAAACACCTTACGGTATCGTTTATGGCTCGGATGCACTGGCCAGTAAAAAAGTCACGGTGGTCGGTGTGTTTCCTGAAAACAGCCATAAACCGGTGGAATACTCAATGGCAATGACTGGCAAGCAGCATACTGCGGCAGTGACAGCGTTTTATCACTATTTACAGGGGCCGGAAGCAGCGGCCGTGTTCAAACGTTACGGATTTACGCCAAAATTATGATAACCGATCCCGAATGGCAGGCCGTCGCCCTCAGCCTCAAAGTGTCCACCGTGGCGGTGCTGTGCAGCCTGCCTTTCGGGATACTGATAGCCTGGTTGCTGGTACGCTGCCGCTTTCCCGGCAAAACGCTGCTTGACAGCCTGATCCACCTGCCGCTGGTTCTGCCGCCAGTGGTGGTTGGCTACCTGCTGCTGCTGGGGTTTGGTCGTCGCGGCCTGATAGGTGAACACCTTTATAACTGGTTTGGCTTCACCTTTGCGTTCAGCTGGCGCGGTGCCGCGCTGGCGTCTGCGGTGATTGCGTTTCCGTTAATGGTCAGAGCGATTCGCCTGGCGCTTGAGGGCATTGACAGCAAAATTGAACTGGCTGCCCGCACGCTGGGTGCTGGTCGGTGGCGGGTATTCTTCACCATTACGTTGCCGCTGATGCTGCCGGGAATTATCGCGGGAATGGTGCTGGCCTTTGCCCGTTCGTTAGGTGAGTTTGGCGCTACCATTACCTTTGTTTCTAACATTCCCGGCGAGACCCGCACCTTGCCTTCCGCAATGTATACACTGATTGAAACGCCAGGGGCCGAGAACGCTGCCGCCCGACTTTGCGTGATTGCGATTGTGCTGTCACTGTCATCGCTATGGGCGTCGGAATGGCTGGCTCGCCGGGGCCGTAAGCGGCTGGGGGGCGAATGTTAGAACTCAATTTTACCCAACGCCTGGGCAATCATCGGCTTAACATCCATGCCCGGCTCCCTGGGAAGGGGATCACCGCTATTTTTGGCGTTTCCGGCGCGGGAAAAACCTCGTTAATTAACGCCATCGGCGGACTGTCGCAGCCGCAGGAAGGCCGTATCGTCCTGAACGGTCGGCTACTCAGCGATGCGGCCTCCGGGCTGTTTCTCCCGCCGGAAAAACGTCGCGCTGGCTATGTGTTTCAGGATGCCCGGCTGTTTCCCCATTATCGGGTGCGCGGTAACCTGACCTACGGCATGCCAAAATTGATGCGTGCCCGGTTTGATCCCCTGGTCAGGCTGTTGGGCCTTGAGCATCTTCTGGATCGCTTTCCGGGCGGATTGTCGGGCGGAGAAAAACAGCGTGTGGCCATAGGCCGGGCGGTGCTTACCGCGCCAGAAATACTGCTGATGGACGAACCGCTGGCGTCGCTGGATCTGCTACGTAAGCGGGAGCTATTGCCCTGGGTACACGCGCTGGCAAAAGAGGTGGCGATGCCGATTCTGTATGTCAGCCACAGCCTTGATGAAATTTTGCAGCTGGCGGATCATGTATTGCTACTGGATAACGGCGAGGTCAAGGCGCTGGATACGCTGGAGAAAGTCTGGGCCAGCAGCGCGATGCGCCCCTGGTTGCCCCGTTCGGAACTCAGCAGCGTACTGCGTGTACAGGTGCTGGATCAGCATCCACACTATGCGATGACGGCGCTGTCGCTGGGCGATCAGCATATCTGGGTCAGCCGGGTGGATGCGCCGCTGAAAACGCCAATGCGCATCCGCATCCAGTCAGATGATGTCTCACTGGTCCTGCAGCAGCCGCTTAACAGCAGCATTCGCAATGTTATTCCGGCACAGGTTGCAGAACTGATGGAAATTGACCAGCAGATAGAGGTCAGGCTGCTGGTGGGATTAAGTGAACTCTGGGCAAGGATTACACCATGGGCAAAAGATGAGCTGATGATCAAACCGGGAATGTGGCTCTGGGCGCAGATTAAAAGCGTGGCCATCACTCCCTGAACCCATTACAGCACCTCATGGTAAATTGTTTCTGCTATGCCTGGCTCCAGATTGCTGCCGATAACCCGGCCCGCACGGATTTTTATTGCGTCGTCGGCGTTGCCCATTGCCACGCCGAGGCCGGCCGTTTCCAGCATGCTCAGGTCGTTGTAGTTATCACCAAAGGCCAGCACGTCGCTCATTTGCAGTCCTTCCGCCGCCACCCACTCAGCCAGGCGTTTCCCTTTACTGTTACCGGATTTAGCAATATCCACCTGATCCTGCCATGACCATTCGCACGCCAGTCCCAGCCTTGCCTGTATGCTATCAACACAGCGTTGCAGAGCGACCGTGTCGGTGTGCGACAGGGCAAATTTCCAGATGTTATCTGCCCGCTCTGCCTCTTCTGCCAGACTGTCCACTTTTGTGAACAGAGGGCGCTGCTGTTCAGGCAACGACAGCCCCCACTGAATAGTGCGGGTAACATGGACAGTTTCTGTCTGCCAGAGCATGGCGTTATCGACATAAAGCAGGCCGTGAATGCCGGCTTCATCCAGCAACTGAATAACCTGTTGCGCCTGCGCGTTGGGCAGTGGATCGGATTTGAGAACCCTTTTTGCATGATAATCATACAAATAGGTGCCGTTACAGCAGATTGCAGGTGTATCAAGGGCCAGTGCCTGATAAAAAGGATGAATGGCAACATGATGGCGACCGGTGACAATAATCACTTTGACGCCAGCCTCGCGGGCCTTTTGCAGTGCGATCAGAGACTCAGGAAGAATCGTTTTGCGGGGCGTTAACAGGGTGCCGTCGAGGTCCAAAGCAATGATGCGATAGCTCATAAAGAGGTCCGTAAGTGGCTGATAGGGAAAGATCGAGTGTACACCCTGTGCTGCCCTCAACAAAATTGCTCACGATAATCGATTCACGCGACAGGGAAAAACAGGCTACCCTTTGCTGCGAAGACTATCCCGAAACAAGGAGTACCGATGAAACAAGTCGTCTATACCGCCAGCCCGGAAAGCCAACAAATTCACGTATGGCAGCTTAATGATGATGGTGCGCTGGCGCTGTTGCAGGTGGTGGATGCGCCAGGGCAGGTGCAGCCGATGGTGGTCAGCCCGGACAGCCGTTTTCTCTATGTTGGCGTGCGCCCAGAATTTCGTATCGTGGCCTATAGCATCGACGGTGACGGTAAGCTGAGGGAAGCGGGCCATGCCCCGCTGCCGGGCAGTCCGACACATATTTCCACCGATCGCCGGGGGCGGTTTATCTTTGTTGGTTCCTACAATGATGCCTGCGCCAGCGTCTCGCCAATTGGAGAAGATGGCCTGCCGGGTTCGCCACTTCAGGTTATCAATGGGTTGGAGGGGTGCCACTCGGCGAATATCGATTTGGATAATAAAACGCTGTTTGTGCCGGCGCTGAAACAGGATCGCATTTGTTTGTTTGACCTGAATGAAAATGGCGAACTGCACCCGCATATCCAGCCTCAGGTTGCGACTGTTGCAGGTGCCGGCCCGCGGCATATGGTGTTTCATCCCGGCAAACAATATGCTTACTGCGTTAACGAACTCGACAGTACCGTGGATGTCTGGCAGCTGGGCAATGCAAACGGAGAAGTGGCACGGGTACAAAGTCTGGATATGATGCCTGCTGGTTTTAACGGCACGCGCTGGGCGGCGGATATTCATCTGACGCCTGATGGCCGTCATCTTTACAGCTGCGATCGTACCGCCAGTCTGCTGACCCTGTTCAGCGTTACGCGGGATGGTGGCAGACTGACGGTGGAAGGACACCAGCCCACTGAAACCCAACCTCGCGGCTTTAATATTGACAACAGCGGTCGTTTTCTGATTTCAGCTGGACAGAAGTCGCACCATATTGAAGTTTATAAAATCAGTGAATCTCAGGGATTACTGGAGCCACTGGCGCGTTATGCCGTGGGGCAGGGACCGATGTGGGTGACTATCGCGCAAATCTGAGCATTGCGGGTAATAAAGGGGCGAGCTATCGCCCCTTTATTTTTCAGGCGTCCGGCTGGCTATAGACAGCCGTTATTGACGCACTGCCCAGCTGATGAAAATGGATATTAAAGCCAAGGTAAGCCCCGCTGGCGTTTTCATCCACCTCCAGTCTTTCCACGTCGAGTGCATAAACGGTGAAAATATAGCGATGACTCTCGCCTCTAGGCGGTGCTGCGCCGCCGTAGCCCGCTTTACCAAAATCTGTGCGTGTCTGTACTGCTCCGTCGGGCAGCTCAGACAGGCCGGAACCGGCACCCTGTGGCAATACGCGGGTATCGGCGGGCAGGTTAGCTATGCCCCAGTGCCACCAGCCAGAACCGGTTGGGGCATCCGGGTCGTAGCAGGTCACCGCAAAACTTTTTGTACCGAGGGGAACGTTGTCCCAGGCCAGATGCGGTGACAGATTGTCACCGCTGTAGCCCATGCCGTTAAAAACCTGACGCTCCGGCAATTTGTCGCCATCATTGAAGTCCCGGCTAAACAGTTTCATTCCACCTCCTAGTGTTTATGGTTGTAGCAGTTTAAGCAGCGCAGTGGCTGCGGCGGTGGATGAGGCCGGATTCTGTCCGGTGACCAGCAGACCGTCGGTGAGGGTGAACACGCCCCAGTCTTCGGTCTTCTCGTAGTGGGCACCCAGCGCCTTCAGCTCATCCTCGACCAGAAAAGGTACCACATTTGTCAGTCCAACGGCGTCCTCTTCACTATTACTGAAGCCAGTTACGCGTTTACCGGCCACTAACCGGGTGCCGTCGGTATTTTTGGCGTGGCGTAACACGCCGGGGGCATGACAAACCGCCGCAACGGGTTTGCCATTGGCATAAAAGTTTTCAATCAGCTCAATGCTGTGGCGATCCTCCGCCAGATCCCAGAGTGGACCGTGACCCCCGGGATAAAACACCGCGTCGAAGTTGCTGCTGTCAATGGTTGCCAGTTGTTGTGTATTCGCAAGCGCCTGTTGCGCCGCGATATCCTGGCGAAAACGTTGGGTATCGGCCGTTTGCGCATCTGGTTGATCGCTGAAGGGATCGAGCGGCGGCTGACCGCCCGCAGGGGATGCCAGCACGCCACTGACTCCC
Source organism: Erwinia tracheiphila (assembly GCF_021365465.1). Classification (NCBI taxonomy): domain Bacteria; kingdom Pseudomonadati; phylum Pseudomonadota; class Gammaproteobacteria; order Enterobacterales; family Erwiniaceae; genus Erwinia; species Erwinia tracheiphila. Next base: position 3,125,490 of record NZ_CP089932.1, on the reverse strand, counting down.
GCATCGCGGAATACATAATAGGGGGCGGCGAACTCCTCCAGCCAGAACCCGGTCTTTTTGTCGGTGTCACCCAGTTTGCCGTGGGAGGTCAGCACCATCACGATTTTCATTCTGTTCTCCTCAGGGGTGGTCGCCAGCGACTTTTATCAACACCTTGCCAAAATTTTTGCCTGCCAGCATACCAGTAAAGGTTTCAGGTGCGTTATCCAGCCCGTCAGTAATATCCTCAGGGAAAGTGAAGCGATTTTCCGCAACCCACTGGCTCATTTGTTTAAAAAATTCATCGAAGCGATGACCATAATCCTGGTTAATAATAAATCCCTGAACGCGCAGACGTTTACGCAGGATAGCGCTTTGAAATTGTGGAAGCTGGTCAGGGCCTGAAGCGGCGTCAGTGCGGTTATAATGGGCAATCAGCCCGCACACCGGAATGCGTCCCTGCGTGTTCATCAGCGGCAGGATAGCGTCAAAAACCTTGCCGCCAACGCTTTCAAAATACACATCAATGCCATCGTGGCAGTAGCGTTTGAGGGATCCTGCCAGGTCGGTGCTGTGATGGTCGATACAGCGGTCAAAACCCAGTACGTCTTCTGCGTAGCGGCATTTCTCACTGCCGCCAGCAATGCCCACCACATAACAGCCTTTCAGTTTAGCAATTTGCCCAACGATTGACCCCACTGCCCCGGTGGCAGCGGCGACTACCACGGTCTCGCCCGGCTGCGGGTTGCCAATATCCAGCAGCCCCATATAGGCGGTAAAGCCCGTCATGCCCAGCAATCCTAATGCCCATGAAGGGTGGTTAAGTACCGGCCCACTGAGCCTGAACAACCCTTTACCATCGGACAGGGCAAAGTCCTGCCAGCCGTTCTGGCTGACAACCCAGTCGCCAGGTTGGTAATCATCATGGCAGGACTGTTCAACCACAGCGACGGTTCCTGCACTTATCACTTCATTTATCTGAAGGGGGGCAACATAAGAGGGGGCATCGTTCATCCGGCCGCGCATATAAGGATCGAGTGACAGCCAGACTGTGCGCAACAGAACCTGTCCTGCTGACGGAACGGGACGATGTTCTGTTTCCATGCGGAAATTCGTGGAGCACGGTGCGCCGTGGGGACGAGAAGCGAGTACGATACGACGATTGATATGTTTGTCTTGCGGCATATTTTCCTCTTTTATTAAGCATTTTAGTCTGTAAAATGGTGGTGCATCGGCGGGATTTATGCATTTTTTCAGAGTTAGGTAGCGATTCTGACTGAGTTTTTTCTCATAAACAACAAAAAATTTGATTTTCCATTATAAAATATTTTTTAGTAATCTTTCTGTTGCTTTTCAGAGCGTATTTGCTGTGCCTCTGATTATCATTTTTTTGATAACAAAAGGGTTATTTAAAAAATGTAAAAAATCAGCACTGCAGTGATGACCGCTATTGATAAGATCAGTGGGTTAAACGCATTTTTTTACAGGAATTAGTATTGAAATAAACATTGGCTTATCAGCTGTATTTTTTTGATTAAGACTCAGGTTATTGCTTTAAGAATAAATCTGACGTGTTTTTTCCAGTTATATCGCCAGCGTGTTTATTTATTAATTAACATCGCCGTGTTTTTCTCTTTTTGATTGGATTAAAATAATTTTTTGTTATTTACATCTGGCCAGGAAAAATTAGAGAATGCAACCGGAAAGAGGATGATGATTACAACCAGTCAGGCATTATCCTATTTTTGAAAAGAGTGATATCAGGAAATAAAACCGCAGGATCGCGGATATCAAGAGGGACTGAAATGAATAAATTACAATTAGTCAGTATAATTAGCCTGCTCACGGGTGCAGTGTTTTCCGGGCAGGCGATAGCAGCAACCAGCAATGCCGTTGCGGGTGGAATAATTACTTTCAGCGGTGCGGTCAGTGACGCCACCTGTGATGTTACCACCAATAATGGTTCTGATTTTACTGTGGTTGTTTCACCGGTTACCCGTGATGCACTTGGTACCACCACAGGTGTGATTAGCTCAGGCAGCACACCCTTCACCATTAATGTAGCGGGCTGTACTGGTTTTGATAACAGCAGCTCGGCGGCGCAGGCGCTGAACATTATTTTTACCGGCTCTAACGTTTCAGATGATATGAATTATTTGAAAAATGAATCCGGCTCGGCACAGGGTGTCGGAATTGCGATTACTCAGGATGGCACTTCCATCGTCAAAATGAATGAGGCTATCAGCACCGGTCTGAGTACCACGAAATCTTCAGCTGTAAGCGCCTACGATACGGGTGCGAACGGAGATATCAGTTTGTACGCCAACTACTATAACTATGGTGGTAGCGGCGTCACCACGGGGTCGGTGGTGACGACGGCAACCTACACATTTAGCTACGAATAATTTGCTGGCGGGAAGGCACTCGCCTTCCCGTTTTTTTTATTTATTTCAGGAGCGGCCGTGAGAACAGTGATTCTTCTTATCGGGTGTGTCTTTTTTATTCCTGGTGTTAATGCCAATGTCATTATTAACAGTACACGCGTTATTTTTCCGGCAGAAGCAAAAAGCGTGTCGGTTCAGCTTATTAATAAAAGTCAGGGTCAACATCTTATCCAGGCATGGGTAGATGATGGACGACAAAATGAAAAGCCGGAAAATATCGTTACACCTTTTATGATTTTCCCTCCCGTGGTGAAAGTGAACGGTAACGAGGGACAAATACTAAAAATTAGTCGTGACAGCACGGCCGATAAATTACCGCAGGATCGTGAATCTGTATTTTGGCTCAATGTGCTGGATATTCCGCCTACACCAGAGAATCTCGATGCAAGTCTCAATTACATGCAGGTGGCCATTCGCAACCGTATAAAAATATTCTGGCGCCCACAAAAATTAATGATTTCGCCTCAGTCCATCGCCCAACATCTGGGACTGAAAGCACAGCATCCGGCAGTCTGTATTAATAATGACTCCCCCTATTATTTAACCGTGGTGCAGCTGATGAAATGGGATGGGAAAAGTAGCCGGGTACAGCAGGGAAAAAGACAGGATAATTTGTTGGAAAAAACCTTGTTCATTCCACCTTTCAGCTGCACGGGCGTTGCGGAAAAACCACTCAGCCCCGCACCGGGTCATTATCAGTTGGTTTACATTGATGACTTCGGAGGCCGAACACCCGTCGTTGTGACGCTAAAAAAATAAAACGGATTTTTCAGGGGATACCATGGAAGCGCTGGGCCGATTACTCTCGCAGGCTATTTTAACCGTATTCATTTCTGGCGGAATAATGAGCCTGCTGATGTGCAAGGCGGAAGCCAGCGCACGTTTTAATACCAGCCTGATGGCTGGCAACTCTGCTCTGGCAGACTGGAATAACAGTGAAAAACGCCTTTCTCCGGGTATTTATGATCTGGACATCTATGTTAACGGCGAGTGGCGCGGCACTTTTCCGGTCTGGGTTGCCGACAGTCATACATTTGCCGTCCAGCACGCCGCTATTACTGCGCTGTCAGTAAAGCCTCTGCCGAAGGGTAGTGAAGAGCGCGACTGGACAGACCTTTCTGCACTGCTGTATGGCGGCAGCGTCAGTCTGAATACCGGCTTATTACGTCTCAATCTGACGATACCTCAGGCATATGTTATTGCTCAACCGCGTCGCTGGGTCGCGCCAGAGCGATGGAACCCGGGTATTAACGGTGCTTATACTAACTATCATCTCAGCTATTACCACGCAGAACGCAAAGACGGCTTTGGTAGTGCGGATAATATTTTTCTCACGTTGAAAAGCGGGCTGAACCTGGCCGCCTGGCAACTGAGCGACAACAGCAATTTCCTGCGCAACAGAAAGAATAAAGGGTCGTGGAGCAATAATTCACGCTATATCGAGCGAGCGTTGCCGTCGTACCGCTCGCTTATTCGTGTCGGTGACGGTTACACCAATTCACCCTTGTTCGATAATCTGCGATTTCGTGGAGTAACCCTGAAGCAGGAAGCGAGAATGTATCCTGACGCTTATCGGACCTATATGCCCGTGATTCGCGGCACCGCAGTGAGTAACGCGGTGGTTAAGGTTTATCAAAACAGTACGCTGCTCTATCAAATTAACGTGCCGCCCGGTCCATTTGAAATTACCGATTTAATGCCGTCAGGCGCGCGTAACGATCTGACCGTTGAAGTGGACAATTCGGACGGCTCCCTTGAGCGCTTCATTGTGCCTTATTCGACCGCCAGCGACATGCTGCGCATGGGGTCGGCAGAGTGGCTGGTAACCGCAGGCAATGTGCAGATCCACGGCGTTGATTATCACCCCGGTTTTCTGCAGGGAAATGCCGCCTGGGGTGTTAATAACTACCTGACCGGCTATGGTGGTGTCACGCTGGCCAGAGATTATCAGTCCCTGCAGCTGGGGAGTGCCATTAGTGTGCCGCTGCTGGGTTCATTTTCCGGCTCGGTGGATGTGGCGTCGGCAGAGCCGCAAGAGGGTGGAACGCGCCACGGCCAGCGCCTGAAATTATCCTGGAGTCGCTATTTTCCTGGGGATCTTAATCTCACGCTGGCGAGCTGGTATTACCACACGTCGGACTATTACTCTTTTTATGATGCGGTGCAAACCCGCGCTATCAGCCAGCATAAAACCGCCACGACGCACTGGAAGCGCAATCGGCAGACCTTCAGCGCCAATCTTGATCAGACGCTAGCGGAGGGCTGGGGACGGGTGGCTCTCAGCGGTTTCTGGCGACAATACTGGAACAGTGAACAATCATCCCGACAGTTCAGCCTGACGTGGAGCAACACCTTCCATCATGCCAACTGGAGCCTGGCGCTGCGACGGAATTTCTATCATCTTGACAGCATGGACAGCAGGGATGAATACGATGAGCAGCATTACGGTAATCACAGAAGCTACGATGAGCGGCGCATCGACCTCGCCGTCAATCTGCCTTTCGTCCTTTCAGGCAAGCGCACCGGGCTGACGCTACGCAGTTCAATGAAACAGGGCAAATACAATGGTATTCAGACGGGGATAAACGGCACGACCTCTCGCGTTGATTACAATCTCAACTACAGTGAGGACCGAAGTGAGGACACCGCCGCTGTTGGCTGGTGGAGCACGTGGCGAACGCCTTATGCGCGCGTTAACCATAATTTCAGTCAGGCTTCTCATTATCGTCAAATTGGCGGCGGGGTCAGCGGCAGCGCACTGATATGGCGCGAAGGTCTGCTGACGTCTGCCAGTACGGGAAATACCTTTGCTATTCTGGATGCGCCGGGGATTGTCGGTGCGACGGTGAACGGTAATGCAGACAATAAAACCAACCGGCAGGGACGGGCGCTGATACCGTCAGCCACGCCTTATAAAATGAACAGTTTTCGCCTTGAACAGGGGGATGCCGGAAATGACTGGGCGGAATTAAAGGGCAATATCGGTTTTGTGGCACCCTGGGCCGGCAGCATCAGCTACCTGCGTTATCAGACTGATACCCGTAAGGTCTTTGTGATGCCTGCCCGATTCGAAAATGGAGAACCGCTGCCGTTTGGCACAGATATCACCGACGTTGCAGGGGAACCGTTGGGCTATGTCGCCCAGGGAAGCAAGCTATATATCAAGGCGGACCAGCTGCCCGAATGGCTGGTCATTCGCCTCAGCGACGGGCAGATGCGTAAAAGTTGCCGTATTCACCACCCGACAGCGGAAGGAAAAAACAGCTGTGTGCTCTTTGAAGAGACTTATCGGTAACCGGTCTAAAGGGACGTTAATCATGAAAAATATATTGCGCTTATGTTGTAGCTTACTGCTGCTGTTCACTTACGGGGCGTGGGCCGGCTGCGCCCTGATCTCTGGTTCAACGGTGCAGGCGACGGATACGCTTAACCTTTCAGATTTACTGACCAGCCAGGACACGCATTCAGAAACGCGAGCGGCAACCTGGCAGGCACCGGTGAACTGCTATGTTTTTATCCTTAAATCGAATAATGTGCATTACATCAGTCCGTTAGCGCAAGGATACTGGATCCGCTTTACCGACTCGGCGGGCAGTGACCGCTGGATAAAATTGCAAACTAGCGACTATACCAGCATGGAAACGTACAAAAACGGTCGGGTGGTGTTGAATGGTGCTGACTACAGCTATGTTCTGACGGCAACCCTGCTGAACGGCGATCCGGGTGTAACGGACACCAATTACTACACTATTGCATCGGGCGGCATCGCCACCATCGTGCCAATGGTAATACACAATGCCAATCTGGTCGGTCTCACCGGACAGGTACCGACAATGGATGAGGTGGCACGGGTGGTGGCATCGGGCAACTGGAACAATGATTATCTGGGCTATCAATCGCTAACGGTGACGTTTAATCCTGCACAAACCACCTGCCAGATGCCCGATCAAACGGTAATGCTTCCTCGGGTATCGCTAAACTTACTCGGTCAGGGATTCGAAGATGGCAGCACGGCCTTTACGCTGCCAGTCAGCTGTGCGAACACCCTGGCGGGCGGAGCGACACGCCCGGTAAATGCCTGGCTTTCCAGTGCCGATCTGGTTAACGGCAATCAGTATATCATGCGCAACGGTGTGTCGGGTTCATCCGGCGTGGGGATAGCGCTGACCACTGACAGCGGCAGTCCGGTCATGCTGGCTGACCCAGGCAATGCCGCGCGGGCCACGTCGCTGCTGACCCTTGCCCGCGGCGACGTAATCACCGATACCGCCATTGAAATGCATGCCTCTTACAAAATTTTTGACGCTGCGTCTCTTAGCCCGGGCAGCGTTATAGCCACAGCTACGCTATGGTTTGATTATGACTGACTGCTTTGGCTGAACAGGGAAGGGTCATCCAGCGCCTCGGCAATCGCCTCAATCAGCTTTGTCAGTGCTTCAGGCGTGATCGTATAAGGTGGCATCATATAAATCAGCCTGCCAAAGGGACGTAGCCAGACGCCACGGGCAACGAAGAACGCCTGGATAAGGGCCATATTGACCGGATGATGGGTTTCAATCACGCCGACAGCACCCATCACCCGGGCATCGGCAACAGCGGCTTTCTCTTTTAGCGGCAGCAGTGCGGCGCGAAGCAGGCTTTCTATGGCGGCAACCTGCTGCTGCCAGTGGTTTTCCTGCAATATGGCCAGGCTTTCGCTGGCGACGGCACAGGCCAGCGGGTTGGCCATAAAGGTCGGGCCGTGCATAAAGCAGCCCGCTTCGCCGTTGCTGATAGTCTCTGCCACGTCGCGCGTGGTCAGTGTGGCAGACAGCGTCATGGTGCCCCCGGTCAGCGCTTTACCCACACAGAGAATATCAGGAGTGATCCCTGCATGCTCGCAGGCAAACAGCCTGCCGGTACGGCCAAACCCGGTGGCAATTTCATCGGCAATCAGCAGCAGGCCCTGACGATTGCACAGTTCCCGTACCCGCTGCAGATACTGAGGATGATAAAAGCGCATGCCACCTGCACCCTGTACCACCGGCTCCAGAATAACTGCTGCCAGTTCCCCCGCGTGGGCGGTAATCAGTCGGGCAAAATCATCCACGTCCTTTTCCTGCCAGCTGTCGCCAAAACGACATTGTGGAGCGGTGGCGAACAGATGAGCAGGCAGATAACCCTGATACAGGCTGTGCATTGAGTTGTGCGGATCGCACACCGACATGGCGGCAAAGGTATCGCCGTGGTAACCATTGCACAGCGTGAGAAAACGCTGGCGACGTTCCCCCCGTGCTTGCCAGTATTGCAGCGCCATTTTCATGGACACTTCAACCGCCACGGAACCTGAATCCGCCAGAAAAACACACTCCAGACCCTGCGGCGTCATTGCCACCAGCTGGCGGCACAGCGCCACCGCTGCCGGATGGGTAATGCCACCGAACATCACGTGTGACATCTGATCAATCTGTGACCGCATCGCCTGATTGAGGCGTGGATGGTTATAACCATGAATCGCCGCCCACCATGAGGACATGCCGTCAACCAGTTCGCGTCCGTCGTGCAAAAAAAGCGAGGTTCCTCGCGCGGCCACCACCGGATAAACCGGTAGCGGATGTGACATGGAGGTGTAGGGATGCCAGATGTGTTCGCGGTCAAACGCCAGATCGGATGGGGTCATAAAATGTCTTGTAAACCAAATTCAAAAAAATTAGTTTACAGCCATAATCAGGCAATAACCACAAACGACCAATTCTTTTTGGAGCAAGCAATGGCAAATCGCTGGACAATCGCGCAGGCTCAGGCCCTGTTTGATAAGCCTTTTCTCGACCTGTTGTTCGAAGCACAGCAGGTGCATCGCCAGCATTTTGATCCCCGTCAGGTTCAGGTCAGCACGCTGCTGTCGATCAAAACCGGCGCCTGCCCGGAAGACTGCAAATACTGCCCGCAAAGTGCGCATTACAAAACCGGACTGGAAGCCGAGCGGCTGATGGAAGTCGAAGAGGTACTGACTTCTGCACGTAAGGCGAAGGCCGCCGGTTCTGACCGTTTCTGTATGGGGGCGGCATGGAAAAACCCGCACGAGCGCGATATGCCCTACCTGGAGCAGATGGTGAAAGGCGTGAAGGCGATTGGGCTGGAAACCTGCATGACGCTGGGTACCCTGAGCGGGGACCAGGCCGCACGTCTCGCCAGCGCCGGGCTGGATTTTTACAATCACAACCTCGATACCTCACCGGAATTTTACGGCAGCATTATTACCACGCGCAGCTATCAGGAACGCCTGGATACGCTGGGTAAAGTACGGGATGCCGGGATTAAAGTGTGTTCCGGCGGTATTGTTGGCCTGGGCGAAACGGTGAATGACCGTGCCGGGCTGCTGGTGCAGCTGGCCAATCTGCCCACGCAGCCGGAAAGCGTGCCGATTAATATGCTGGTCAAGGTTAAAGGCACGCCCCTGGCGGACAATGATGATGTTGATCCGTTCGACTTTATCCGCACCATCGCTGTGGCCCGCATTATGATGCCGGGGTCGCATGTGCGCCTTTCCGCAGGGCGTGAGTCGATGAGTGAACAGACTCAGGCCATGTGTTTTATGGCCGGGGCGAACTCCATTTTCTACGGCTGTAAACTACTGACCACGCCAAACCCGGAAGAAGATAAAGATTTGCAACTGTTCCGTAAGCTGGGCCTGAACCCGAAACAGACTGTCACCGAGGCGGGTGATAACGAGCAGCAGCAGGCGCTGGCGGGTCAGCTGATGCAGGCCGATGCCGATTTGTTCTATAACGCGGCGCTGTAAATGAGCTGGTCGCACCGTATCAGCCTCGCGCTGGAAAACCGCCGACAAAAAGGTCAGTTCCGCCAGCGCTGTGCTATGCAGGCAGAGGATGCCCGTACGCTTTACGTTAACGGGCGGCGCTATCTTAATTTTTCCGCAAATGATTACCTTGGTCTGAGCCACGATGCCAGAATTATCGCTGCCTGGCAGAATGGTGCGGCGCGCTACGGCGTTGGCGCAGGGGGATCCGCCCACGTCACCGGCTATGGTCAGCCTCAGCAGCAGTTTGAACAGCAGCTGGCCGACTGGCTGGACTTTCCGAAGGCGCTGCTGTTTATTTCTGGTTTTGCTGCTAATCAGGCGGTGATTGCGGCGCTCGCTGCGAAAGAAGACCGGATCTTGGCGGATAAGCTGGCCCATGCCTCGCTGCTTGAGGCTGCGGCCCTCAGTCCGGCCCTGCTACGGCGCTTTGCCCATAATCAGCCGGCGTCGCTGGCAAAACTGCTGTGCATTTCGCCGCCGGCGGGAGAGACGCTGGTGGTCACCGAGGGTGTCTTCAGTATGGACGGCGACCGTGCGCCGCTGGCTGAACTGCACCGGCTTACTTGCCAGTACGGAGGCTGGTTAATGGTGGACGATGCACACGGTATTGGTACCTGCGGCGAGCAGGGCAGAGGCAGCTGCTGGCAGCAGCAGGTTCAGCCGGAACTGCTGGTGGTGACATTTGGCAAGGCTTTTGGCATTAGCGGAGCGGCAGTGTTATGCAGCGAGGAGACGGCGGATTATCTGTTGCAATTTGCCCGCCACCTGATTTACAGCACCGCTATGCCGCCCGCGCAGGTTTGCGCTTTGCAAACCGCGCTTTCCTGCATTCAGCAGGGAGATGAACTGCGGCAGCGGCTGCGTCAAAACATCCGGCTGTTCCGCGAAGGTGCCGGACAGCTGGGGATGACTGTCGCGCCATCCACCACAGCGATTCAGCCACTTATCATTGGCGATGAGCAGCGTGCGATGACGCTGGCGGAAAGCCTGCGGCAACGGGGATTCTGGCTAACCGCCATCCGGCCACCGACGGTGTCGCCGGGTACCGCCAGGCTGCGCATCACCCTTAATGCCTGCCATCAGCCAGAGGATATTCACCATTTGCTGGAGGTGCTGCATGACGCACATCGTTAATAAACAGGCTGTCGCCAGGGCATTTGGCCGGGCGGCCTCTGGCTATGATCGCTACGCGGGGTTGCAACGTAGCAGCGGTGAGCAGCTGGCCCGCTATGCCCGTCAACGGCAGGGGCAGAATGTGCTGGATGCGGGCTGCGGAACCGGCTGGTTCAGCCAGCGCTGGCGTTACGCCGGAAACGAGGTCACTGCGCTGGATTTGTCAGCCGAGATGTTACTTCAGGCTCAATCACAGCAGGCCGCCGATCGTTATCTAACGGGTGATATTGAAGCCTTGCCGTTTGCGCAACCGTGTTTTGATCTCTGCTGGAGCAACCTTGCCGTGCAATGGTGCAGCGATTTGAGTCTGGCTCTGCATGAACTTTACAGGGTGACGCGACCAGGGGGCCAGGTGCTGTTTTCCACGCTTGCCGCCGGATCCCTTAATGAACTTAATATTGCCTGGCGAGGGCTGGACTCAGTCGTACCGGTTAATTGCTTTCTCAGCGTTGATGACATGTGCCAGTCAGGAAAATTGCTGCCGGTGCAGTGGCATTATCAAACCCTGACGCAGGGCTTTCCTGACGTACTCAGCGCGCTGCGCTCGCTGAAGGGGATTGGGGCCACCCATCTGCATCAGGGACGCAACGGGATGTTGCTCAGTCGCCGTCGACTGCAGCAACTGGCACAACACTGGCCGCAGGACCGACGCGGTTTTCTGCTCAGTTACCATCTGGCGTATGGAGTAATTCATTGTGACTAAACGCTGGTTTATTACCGGAACAGATACGGAAGTGGGTAAAACCGTTGCCAGTCAGGCGTTATTACAGGCGGCGCGGGCGGCGGGTTTTTGTGCCGTTGGCTATAAGCCGGTCGCATCCGGCTGTGAGATGACGCCGGAAGGGCTTCGCAATGGTGACGCACTGGCGCTGCAACGCAACAGCGCGCTGTCGCTGCCCTATGACGACATCAATCCGCTGGCTTTTTCAGAGCCAACCTCACCCCATATTGTCAGTGAAGTTGAGCAGCGGCCGATCCTTTTTTCTCAGCTTTCAGCCGGACTGACAAAACTGACTCGCCAGGCCGACTGGGTATTGACGGAAGGTGCCGGTGGCTGGTTTACTCCGCTTTCTGCCCGTGCCAGCTTTGCCGACTGGGTGGTGCAGGAGCAACTGCCAGTGGTGCTGGTGGTAGGGATTCGATTGGGCTGTATTAATCATGCGATGCTTACCGCACGCGCCATTGAGGCATCCGGGCTGCGTCTTGCAGGATGGATTGCCAATGGTGTGCAGCCTGCGGGCAGGCGACATGCTGAATATCTGGCCTGGTTACGGCAGCATCTGATGGCACCGATGCTGGGGGAAATCCCCCATCTGATCGACCCCGCTGATCTTGACAGGTTAGGGCAGTATCTCAGCCTGCCTGAATAGTCCTGCCAAAACATCTTCGTTTCGCGTAGTCTTAAGGACGGAAATCCAGCCTGAAAATGGGTTTCTGTCTTGAATTAATCAAGGTTTTTAATACATATATACTGTTTTGTTAGCTTGCTTTTGAATTTTCTTCGCCATGAAGTTGTGGGTTGAACGGATAAGGTAACAGGTCCGCTGAACGATGAATGAATAATCACGATTTTTGAAAAAATGCGCTGCGCAACCATCACCATAATTAATTATAATCAACGGTTTTAATCACTACTGCTTTTCACGTAAATGAAAGGATGAGAAAAATGCCGTTAAAGCCAATTGTGATCCCCCCTGTACCGCGACACCACAATTTTACTTATCAACTATCCGGGTCTAATCAGGATTATAACCATAATAAAGTCATCCCGGAAAAGCTGTCGTCAGTAAAAAATGGTAACGATGAATATAATTACTCTCCTTTGCACCAGCCATCCGCCAGAGGGATGCTTTCTGGCACAGGATTTTCGCTTTGTGGGTTTATTACAGGTTGTTCGAGGACGCCGAATAGTACGTTCGATTTATTAGAGGATGAAAGGGTCTGCGTTGATGGCAAGATGGTATCAGCAATGGAAAAAGATCATGGTCAACTGTATGGTATTAACGCATTTCAGGAGCCGCTTTCCCTGGGGGAAATGGAAAGCGAAAGCGTGTGAAATAAAATAATAACGTATCGGAATAACATTGTTTTTCAGCAGCCTGTCAGAGTAAGTCATTATTGCTGTGGCGGTACGGGTTTTCATTAATCTTTATGCCAGGCGGCGCTGGTTTTTTACTGCGATAGCAATAATAACTCCGTGGTGGCTTCAGGCGTTATATCGCATTACGTTAACAGGTTGCTTTTATAATATGGATACACGCTTTCTCTGAAATGTTTTCCATTCACTGCGTTGTCCCCGATGGAAACAGTGCTGTTTGTTAGACGCCTGAGTAACCCGCAAGGCCATTCTGTTACTGATTTTCTGCTGTTCATGCGGCACTGCTTTTCAGGCAGGGATACATAAAGGGGGGCATCGCTGATGCTCGCCTTTGGCATGCTGCCCGTTAAATGTTCTCAAATCATTATGAGGCGGTGAGCCATGTGTCGATAATCCGCTGATTCAAATCGGTCACTTTGCCATGGGCGACATTGCGTCCCCTGTGCAGCAGCAAAAAATAATCGGCCACGCGGCGAATAAAAGAAATCCGCTGTTCCAGAAGCAGGATTGTCAGGCCGAAATCATGATTCAGCCTGTGGATAAGATTGCCCATTTCCTCCTCCAGCCATGGAGACATCCCATCGGTTGGCTCATCCAGAATCAGCAATTTAGGCTTTAACACCAGCGCTCTGGCCAGCACCAGCTGTTGCTGCTGATCCAGCGGCAATTCGCCGCTCCGGTGATGCCGCAAAGAATAAAGCGCGGGAAAAAGATCGTAGATCATCTGAGGAATCGCACGATGCCGATGGTGTCCAGCCCCGGCAAGCAGGGCGATTTGCAGGTTTTCTTCCACGCTGAGTTGGGAGAAAATCTGACACCCCTGAGGGACATAGCCAATGCCGAGCGCGGCCCGCCGTTCGACGGGCTGCAACAGTAAGTTCTGAGGAGGCAGATTGGCTTCCTGCCATGTCATCGAGCCGCTGTTAATGGGCAGGTGGCCCATGATGCAATTCACCAGCGTTGTTTTACCCATCCCCGGCTGACCAACCACGCCAGTGCAGGTGCCAGCTGGTAAATCCAGATCTACATCCCACAGAATATGGTTTTGCCCGTAAAACTGATTGATTGAACGCAAACTCAGCATCTGACACTCTCCTTCATAAACACCCGGTATGATCTCACCTGAACGCATCGGCTTTCCGCGACATTTCATACGTTCTTCATTGCCTGACGTACTATGGCGTCGTATGCTGAGGCGACCAGTAAGATAGTGCAATTAATATGCCATTTACTATTAGCGCCAACGCCCTGTTGGCGCTAATAGTAAATGGCGAAAATAGTCAGAGTTGTTAAACAATTGCCCCAGGTCATTTTCATTTGCACTCTTATGGTGCCTGGTACTGATTACTTTTGACAAAGATACTGTCCCGTTGGGCGCTCAGGCAGCGTGAAAAAATGGCAAAAAAAGATGGTTCTTATACGCTGAATGTGCTTCTCATCTGCAAATTTGGTCATAACCGGGACAAAAAAAATTCAAAAAAAATATTTACGACCAGACAGGTCGGGACTTAACAGATTACCCACAGCAGATGGCTCAGGCGCTGTAATCAGTTATCCACTATTCCTGTGGATAAGCTTGTGTATGAACAGATGAAAACCTGCGGGAAACGAGAGTGGGCGCGGCCTGAGCTTATATTGCTTTTAAAGCTGCCAAAATATAATTTTCTTTATTATTCAAATAATTAATTAAAAGCAAGCTGCGCCGAATCGACCAGGGTTTTCACCGGATTATTTTGCCATGGCATATTGACAAATGTTAAAAACCTGGGATGGCTGGGGATAATTTTCTGGATTTCTGACCGAATACGTTTTGCTCTGCTGTCCCACGACGCTTCACAATCATTGCAGGTGCATTATGTAATAATACTGTTTATGTATCCAGTATTATTTGCTGGCAAAATTGACCATGCAGAGTAAAATCAGATCCCGGTCGGTATCATTCTTCAGCGAGTCCTCATGCAATGAGCAAAGTCTTTAAACTTAAGTCCGATTTCAATCCTTCTGGCGATCAGCCGGAGGCTATCCGTCTTCTGGAAGAGGGGCTTGAAAATGGTCTGGCGCACCAGACGCTGCTTGGTGTGACCGGATCGGGTAAAACCTTTACCGTGGCCAACGTCATCGCCGACCTCAATCGCCCGACTATGGTGCTTGCACCCAATAAAACCTTAGCAGCCCAACTTTACGGTGAGATGAAGGAATTTTTTCCAGATAACGCGGTGGAATATTTCGTTTCCTACTATGACTACTATCAGCCGGAAGCCTACGTTCCGAGTTCTGACACCTTCATCGAAAAAGATGCATCGGTTAATGAACATATTGAACAGATGCGGCTGTCAGCGACCAAAGCGCTGCTTGAGCGGCGGGACGTCATTGTTGTAGCGTCAGTCTCCGCTATTTATGGCCTCGGCGACCCGGACCTCTACCTGAAGATGATGCTGCATCTGACGCGGGGAATGGTCATCGACCAGCGGGCCATTTTACGTCGGCTGGCCGAACTACAGTATACCCGCAACGATCAGGCTTTCCAGCGAGGCACCTTTCGCGTGCGCGGCGAAGTCATTGATATCTTCCCAGCAGAGTCTGACGATTACGCGTTGCGCGTCGAGCTGTTTGATGAAGAAGTCGAGCGCCTGTCTATCTTTGACCCGCTGACCGGGCAGATCGGCTCGGTAATCCCACGCTATACCATTTATCCGAAGACGCATTACGTCACCCCGCGTGAACGTATTCTTCAGGCGATGGAAGAGATCAAACTTGAACTGGTGGATCGCCGCAAAACGCTGCTGGACAATAACAAGCTGCTGGAAGAACAGCGGATCTCGCAGCGCACACAGTTCGATCTGGAAATGATGAACGAGCTGGGCTACTGCTCAGGCATTGAAAACTATTCCCGCTATCTGTCGGGGCGCGGGCCGGGTGAGCCGCCACCGACGCTGTTTGATTATTTGCCCGCCGACGGCCTGCTGGTCATTGACGAATCCCATGTCACCATTCCACAAATTGGCGGGATGTATCGCGGTGACCGGGCCAGGAAGGAAACCCTGGTTGAGTACGGTTTTCGCCTGCCGTCCGCGCTGGATAACCGTCCGATGAAGTTTGAAGAATTTGAAGCGCTGGCTCCGCAAACTATTTACGTTTCCGCGACGCCGGGTAATTACGAGCTGGAAAAGTCAGGCGGAGACGTGATCGATCAGGTGGTGCGCCCAACCGGGCTGCTTGACCCACTGGTTGAAGTGAGACCCGTTGCTACCCAGGTGGACGATCTGCTCTCCGAAATCCGTAAAAGGGTGGTGATTAACGAGCGGGTGCTGGTGACCGTTCTGACCAAGCGAATGGCGGAAGATCTCACCGAATATCTGGAAGAGCACGGCGAACGGGTGCGCTATCTGCATTCGGACATTGACACCGTAGAGCGTGTGGAGATCATCCGCGACCTGAGGCTGGGCAAGTTCAATGTGCTGGTAGGGATCAACCTGCTAAGAGAAGGGCTGGATATGCCGGAAGTGTCGCTGGTTGCTATTCTCGATGCCGACAAAGAAGGCTTCCTGCGTTCTGAACGTTCGCTGATACAGACTATTGGCCGCGCGGCGCGTAACGTTAATGGCAAGGCGATCTTGTATGGTGACAGGATCACGCCGTCCATGGCAAAAGCGATAGGCGAAACGGAACGGCGGCGTGAAAAGCAGACGCTTTATAATCAGGAGAAGGGCATCGTTCCACAGGGGCTGAACAAGAAAATCGCGGATATTCTTGAGCTGGGTCAGGGAATTGGCAAGAGTAAAAACAAAACCCGTGGTAAAGCCTCGCGCAGCATAGTGGAAGAGGATGCGGCGGTGATGGATATGTCGCCGAAAGGCCTGCAAAAACAGATTCAGCAGCTTGAAGCAAAAATGCAGGAGCATGCGAGGAATCTGGAGTTTGAAGAGGCGGCCCAGGTGCGTGATCGGCTGCATCAGCTGCGCGAGCTGTTTATCGCGGCTTCCTGAACGCTGCGATAGTGTCACGCCTGCGTTAACAGCACGAACCTTTAGCCAGAATACTTTATGCATACTGTTATCCAGTCCCGGAATCTATCCCGTAAAAGCCTGCCGCTGTGCAGGTTTTTTTATTTCGGCATGGTAATGGTACTGCATTTCGTTTACGGGGAAATGTGTAACGGAAGTACCCGTATCCGCGATGGTTCAATACGATTTGTGGCGAGAGTCAGGCAGCCCCGAAAACCGCGCTGCCCGCGACGTGCTGCGCGATGTGTTTTTTGCACTGATTGAGCATCAGAGCAGAATGTGATGGGGGACCCGGTGCGTGAGGCTTTCTGCGAACCTGTTTATCACGTCATGATGATATTGGCTGAGAGCCGAAGCGAAGCAGGATAATTGCGCATCGTCCGGTATGCCAGCCCCTTAGCGAACAGATAAAGTCGCTCGCCTGATGCCATCACGAAAAGCCCTGACCGTGCATTATTCCTCAGCCCAATAACTGAATCGCATGTTCCAGCGCAACGTGCAGGAGTTGACGGTCGTGGCGATACTGAATATCCGCAGCCTGAAGCGGTTCCTGAACAATCAGCCGATCAGTCACATTAAGCGTATCCATAAATGGGCTGACCACCACCGCGTCAATCACTTTCTTGCCGATGTATTTTTCCATCATAATCAGTTTGTCAGCCAGCGTAAGCTGTGCCGCTGCGGGGCTCAATTCTTTTCCCAGGTTACCGATAAAGATCATGGTGGCCGGGGTCCGGCGCAGCGCCTGAGTCATTTCGGGTATAAGCAGTATCGGTATCAGGCTGGTATAAAAGCTCCCTGGCCCAATCAGGATCAAATCTGCTTCGCCGATGGCCTCAATCGCTTCACGCGTGGCATTGACCATCGGCGACAGCATCATTTCCAGTGGCGGCAACTGCAGCTGATCGATGGCGGTTTCTCCATAAATCTGATTGCCCAGTGTATCGACTGCCATCAGATCAACAGGCTGTTCGGACATGGGTATCAGAAAAGCGTCTACCTTTAACAGATTACGGATCAGATTAATGGCTTCCAGCGGCCGCACGCTGAGATGATCCAGCGCTTTTAGCATCAAATTACCCAGGTTATGTCCGGCGAGTTCGCCATTGCCGGAAAAGCGGTATTCGAACATGGCGGAAGCCACGCCGGGTTCAGTAATCAACTGGTTCAGACAGTTGCGCATATCGCCCCAGGCAATGCCGCCTTCGGAGCGACGAATACGTCCGGTAGAACCGCCATTATCGGTGGTGGTCACAATACCGGTAAGGCGCGAGCCTAATGAAGAAAGGGCGGACATGATGCGGCCCAGGCCGTGACCACCACCCAGAGCGACGACGCGATCAAGATCGGCTAACGAACGGTTGCGCATAAGTTTATATCCAAATGTTAGGGCATGACGGGAAATGGTCTGGCTGCATTTGTGTATTCTACGCTGACTTGCCGCAGGGTGTGGATGAAAAAAAGATAAATATCAAAATGTGTGGTGCTGGTGTGAACTGGTCAGGCCTGCTCAATAGCGGTATTATCTCGCTACCCGAGCTGACCGACATGTGGCAGAGCAAACGTAGCCGCCATATCCGGCGTAATGCCCGGATGAGGTGACCGCAACATGAAGATGCACAACGCTATAGCGCATCGTCCGTTTCTGGAAAGGTGTCCTGGTGCAACAATTTACTGATAACTTCGCGCGCAGGTTTTATTACCTTCGTTTATCCATTACCGACGTGTGCAATTTTCGTTGCAATTACTGCCTGCCCGAGGGCTACAAACCCCATGGCAAAGTCGGTGAGGGTTTTCTCTCTGTGGATGAGATCGCACGCGTGACCCGGGCCTTTGCCACGGCGGGCACGGAAAAAGTCCGCCTTACCGGTGGTGAGCCGACCATGCGCCGTGACTTTACCGACATCATCGCCGCGGTACGTGAACATGCTGGTATTCATCAGCTGGCGGTCACCACCAACGGATACCGACTGGCGCGTGACGTGGCGGCGTGGCGTAAGGCGGGACTGACCTCGCTCAACGTCAGCATTGACAGTCTGGATGCCAGGCAGTTTCACGCCATCACCGGGCAGAACAAATTTCATCAGGTAATGAACGGCATTGACGCGGCTTTTGCCGCCGGATTCAGTAAAGTGAAAGTGAACATGGTGTTGATGAGACATATCAACCGCCACAGCCTGCATACCTTTCTGGAATGGATCCGCCATCGCCCCATCCAGCTGCGCTTTATTGAACTGATGGAAACGGGTGACGGTGGGGAACTGTTTCGCCAGCAGCACATTGCCGGAGCGGTTATCCGTGACGAGCTGTTGTCCGAGGGCTGGGTTTGCCAGCCTCGCGGCCGCAGCGATGGCCCGGCTCAGGTGTTTCGCCATGCGGACTACCAAGGTGAGGTGGGGCTAATCATGCCTTATGAAAAAGATTTTTGTGCCAGCTGTAACCGCCTTCGCGTCTCGGCAACGGGAAAACTGCATCTCTGTCTGTTCGGTGAGGGAGGCATACCCTTGCGTGATTTACTGGTCGGTGACCACCAGCTTAACGCGCTGCAGACGCGCATCACTGCGGCACTGCTGGGTAAAAAGCAGACGCATTTTTTGCATCAGGGCAATACCGGCATCACTCAGAATTTCTCCAGTATCGGTGGTTAATCTTAAGGACGTCAATGATGGCAAAATCCACGGCTGAATTTATGCCGCTTCATATCGCGCTGCTGACCGTATCGGACAGCAGCGATCTCCCAGAGGATACCTCTGGCGACTGGTTGCAGAGGGCGCTCCTCGAGGAAGGACATGCGCTTGCTGATCGGGCGCGGGTGGCGGATAACCGCTATCAAATTCGCGCACGAGTATCAGGCTGGATTGCCAGTGATCGGATACAGGTTGTTATTGTGAACGGCGGAACTGGCTTTTACCCCAAAAACAGCACACCGGAAGCGCTGCTACCGCTGTTTGACCGGGAAATAGATGGATTTGGCGAACTTTTTCGGATGATCTCCTATGAGGAAATCGCCACGGCCACCCTGCAGTCGCGGGCGGTAGCGGGAATCGCTAATCAGACGCTGATTTGTGCGATTCCCGGTTCTACGGGTGCTTGCCAGAGCGCCTGGGAAAGCATTATTCGTGAACAGCTGGATGCCCGCACGCGCCCCTGTAACTTCGTTTCTCACCTGAAGAAGCCCTGAACCATGTCGCAACTTACCCACCTCAACGCCGCCGGAGAAGCTCATATGGTGGACGTTTCAGCAAAAAATGACACCGCACGGGAGGCCAGAGCGGAAGCTTTTGTGCTGATGAATCCTGAAACCCTCAGCATGATTGTTGAAGGTCGCCATCACAAAGGCGATGTGTTCGCCACGGCGCGCATCGCGGGTATCCAGGCGGCAAAGCGCACCTGGGAACTGATCCCACTGTGTCACCCTCTACTGTTAAGCAAAGTCGAGGTGTCGTTACAGGCCGATACGGCAAACAGTCGGGTACGAATTGAATCCCTCTGTCGTCTGACCGGTAAAACCGGCGTGGAAATGGAGGCGTTAACGGCGGCGTCGGTGGCAGCACTGACCATCTACGATATGTGCAAAGCGGCACAAAAAGATATCAGCATCGAATCCTGCCGCCTGTTGAGTAAGCTTGGTGGAAAATCAGGTGATTATCAGGCGAAGTGCCATGATTAACGTCCTGTTTTTTGCACAGGTGCGCGAGCTGACCAACACCGCCAGCCTTACCGTAGCGGCGGAGTACGCGACGGTGGAAGCGCTGCGTTGCGCACTGGCAGCAAAAGGTGAACGCTGGGCGCTGGCACTGGAGCCGGGCAGGGTGCTGACGGCGGTGAATCAAACGCTGGTTTCAGCAAAGCATCCGCTTTCACCCGGGGACGAAGTTGCCTTCTTTCCCCCGGTTACAGGAGGTTAAGTTGGAAACACGAATCGTTGTCGGCCCCGCGCCTTTTGCAATGGATGAAGCCTGTGGTTGGCTTTCAGCTGATGATAAAGACGGGGCGGTAGTGACCTTTACCGGCAAAGTGCGTAACCACAACCTTGACGATCCTGTTGCTGTGCTGACGCTGGAACACTACCCGGGGATGACGGAAAAAGTGCTGGCAGATATCGTCGGTGAGGCCCGTCATCGCTGGTCGCCTGGGCGCATTATCGTGATCCACCGCACCGGGGAGATGTTGCCAGGCGAGGCCATTGTGCTGGTTGGCGTTAGCAGCGCGCACCGGGCCGTTGCCTTCGCCGTGGCCGAATTTCTGATGGATCAACTGAAAACGCGGGCGCCTTTCTGGAAACGTGAAGTCACGACAGAAGGTGAACGCTGGCTGGCTTCCCGCGAGAGCGACCAGCAGGCCGCCGCACGCTGGAAATAGCGGCCTGGCCCTGTGCCGCTGATGACTGTTGTCCTGGCGACGGAAGGCGTTCGGCATACCGGGCTGGCCCGACAGGAAGGGTGCGGGTATCTTCGTTAACCACTACACGCGATGAAAAAGCCAGAAGGCAAACCTTCCCGGTATTGATTTTTACCCTGTGCCTGAGGCATGAGAAACCGTCATTGTCTGTGGGCTGTTTCAACAGGTCAGCATTGGGTGGCCGTGTTATGCAGGTAATAAAACAGTCTGCTGCTGCAGACGGTGATAAGGAAAATAATGAATTACGCCATCGTAAAACCCCTGGCGCTACTGGCGCTGCTGGTACTGGCAGGATGCAGTAGCAAAACCGCCGATAAAAAACCGCAAAAACGTCCGGCTGAGGTCAAAGCACAGATCAATCAGCTGCTGCCGCCGCAGGTGAACGACCGCCAGGGCTGGAGCAATGATATTCTGGCGGCATTTAACGGACAGGGTATCGATCCTTCCGTCAGTAATCTGTGCGCGGTGATTGCCGTCGCTGACCAGGAGTCGGGTTTTAACGCCGATGCCAGCGTACCCGGTCTGCCAAAAATCGCCTGGGGTGAAATTGACAGACGCGCGGCGAAGCTGCATATCCCGGCCATGCTGGTGCGCGCAGCGCTGATGATTAATTCCCCCGATGGCAAAAGCTATGCTGAACGGCTTGACCATGTGAAAAATGAAAAAGAGCTGAGTGCGATTTTCGACGATTTTATCAATATAGTCCCGCTGGGTCAGAGGTTATTTGGCAGGCTTAACCCGGTCCATACCGGAGGACCGATGCAGGTCAGCGTAGCGTTTGCCGAAGCGCATGCCAGCGGCTATCCCTGGCCTGTGGACGGTACGCTGCAGCGGGAAGTATTCAGCCGCCGTGGAGGCGTCTGGTTTGGCACGCTGCATCTTCTCGGCTATCCGGCAGATTACAGCCGCCCTCTCTATCGCTTTGCTGACTTCAACGCGGGATGGTATGCCAGCCGTAATGCGGCCTTTCAGGCGGCGGTTGTCCGTCTCAGCGGTATTAAACTGGCGCTTGATGGTGATTTGATACAGTACGACACCGATGCGGCAGGTTCCACTGAACTGGCAGTGCGCACCCTGGCTAAACGTCTGGATATGAGCAACAGGGAGATTCGTCGTGCGCTGGAAAAGAGCCAGACGCTGGCATTTGAGAAAACCGCTTTATGGCAGCAGGTGTTCGCGCTGGCAGATAAGGATGCAGGAAAAACCTTGCCGCGGGAGATGCTGCCGGGAATCAGGCTTGAAAGCCCGAAAATCACCCGCAACCTCACCACTGCCTGGTTTGCGCAGCGCGTCGACGGGCGTTATCAACGCTGCCTCGCGCGGGAAGGACGGGAGCGTAGCCCAGGCTGAAAGGTGGCCCGCTGGGTAACGTCTGCCTGTGCGTGGAGATGCAGGGGGCTGGCTGTTCCGTGAGCTAGGGGCCGGCGAAAAAAAAGTGAAGGAGCTGGCCTGAGTCGGGCAGACTGTGCCAGACTCAGTGTTTACCGTTTCTTCATTCGTTAACATTTAAAAGGGGAGCATCATGGACAGATATCAACGTGCTGGTGGTTCTATGGTTTCGTCAGCCAGTACCGGGCTACAAACCTATATGGCGCAGGTGTACGGCTGGATGACCTGCGGGCTTTTACTGACGGCGTTTGTTTCATGGTTTGCGGCCAACACGCCTGCGGTGATGGAGCTGGTTTTCGCTAATCGCATTACGTTTTACGGCCTGATTATTGTTCAGTTGGGGCTGGTATTTTTGCTCTCCGGCATGGTGCATAAGCTGAGTGGCGCGTTAGCGACCGGCCTGTTTATGCTGTACTCGGCGTTAACGGGATTAACCCTCGCCAGCATCTTCCTTGTTTATACTGACTCCTCCATAGCCAGTACCTTTGTGGTTACCGGCGGCATGTTTGGGGTGATGAGTTTTTGGGGCTACACCACCAAACGCGACCTCAGCCGCATGGGCAGTGTTTTATTTATGGTGCTGATCGGTATTGTGCTGGCCTCGCTGGTCAATATCTGGCTGAAAAGCACCCCGTTGATGTGGGCTGTCACCTATATTGGTGTGCTGGTGTTTGCGGGGTTGACCGCCTGGGACACCCAAAAGCTGAAGAATATTGGGGAAGGGATCAATGTTAATGATAAAGAAAATCTGCGTCGTTACTCCATCATGGGGGCGCTAACTCTCTATCTGGACTTCATTAACCTGTTCCTGATGCTGCTGCGTATTTTCGGAAATCGTCGCTGACGGTGTTTGCAGGGCGGCGGTCGCTGCCCTGCAAGGTTGATTCGTTTTTTATGACTTCCTGTTGCACATTTTTTCCTCTCATTTTTTTCGCCTGACTTTCTAAGCACATATAGCGCGCCAGCAATATAGCAGAGTATGCGCCATACCATCGGCTGTCACTGCCGGTTGCCGTCACGTCAGAGCGTTTTCACAGGCGAGTATCCACTGCCAGCGGCACGATCAAACCGATGCTACCAGCGCGTCAGAGGAAGGGGGGCGGATGGCTGCTGGCAGCAGGGGTGGCGGGCAAGGAAGGCACGGACCGGGCGCCCTGATCTACGACTGAATATCTCTTTATTCTGCTCTTTTATGCAGGGCTGCGTTGCCAGTTGTTGAGCGCCCCTGCCGCCCGCAGGCAAACCCTTGACCCGTTCCCCCGACCGCGACAGCGGTTGCGCCCGGTACGCCTGCATCAGCTGGCTTAGGCAGGATAAACGGCGAGTGGAGAGACTAAAGCCTGGACGTCAGGACTATTAATGAAAATCCTTGCGACTTTTGTGGCATACTGTGCGGGTTCCTTCTTCGAAAAGTGAAGAATAAAGTGTAGTCTTTGTCACAAAACAGTGGCGACGAGCCGCGAACTTTGCGGCATTATCCGAAAATTGCGTTAATCTGAGGAAATTCGTTTTCACCAATTGCGTTAACAAAGCTGGGCAAACCCCGGTTGGGTTTGCCAGGAGAAACTAATGAAATGGTCTAATCGTGTTCAGATTGTCACAGGACAAACTTGGATACACATAATGCTACACCTGATGCTGATTGCTGCACTGGTCTTGGGATGGAAACACCTGGCGCTATTGTATGTCAGTATAGTCCTGCTGACGCTTTACGCAGGTGTGTTTGCTGCTATGTTACTCACCCAGCGTCTGACGGGCTTTCGTCGGACGGGTGACTTCCTCGAGGACGTGACTACCACGTACTATTTCGGGGCGGCCATGCTGGTGCTTTACCTGCTTTCCCGGGTGATTCACAACAACCTGCTGCTGGGTATCGCAGGGGTGCTGATGCTGACCGGGCCCGCTGTGGTTTCGCTGCTGGCTAAAGAGACGGTTCGCTCTCGCCAGCGCTGATGCACCACGGACCACCTTTATGGCGGTCCGTCTTTCTGATTTCTTCTTTCAATAACCCGGGTGTAGTCAAAGCGCGAATTCATAACCCTGCCTGTGCTTTCAGACATGCGGACTTAGCTTATTTTCTCATCTCAGCGCATTGCAAAAGAAATGCTCTCTTTACTGTTTAAATTTCTGATACAATCCGCCACTCACGCACAGTAGTTTGTGCCCCCTTTCAAGCGTCAGGCAGTGCCTGGCGTCACATATCCCCCTGGAAACTACACTGCCTCAGGCGGTCAGGGCGGATCCGGAGTCAGTCAATTTTATGTCATTTGATTCTCTCGGCCTGAATGCCGATATTTTGCGTGCTGTTACGGAACAGGGCTACAACCAGCCGACCCCCATTCAGCTCCAGGCTATCCCCGTCGTGTTGGCGGGGCGTGACCTTATGGCCAGCGCCCAGACCGGCACGGGTAAAACCGCCGGATTTACCCTGCCGCTGTTACAGCGATTAAGCAGCACGGAAAGCAATCAGAAAGGCCGTCGCCCGGTTCGGGCGCTCATCCTTACCCCCACTCGTGAGCTGGCGGCTCAGGTTGGCGAAAACGTCCAGGACTACAGCAAATACCTTAACCTTCGTTCGCTGGTGGTATTTGGTGGCGTCAGCATTAATCCGCAAATGATGAAGCTGCGGGGCGGTGTGGATGTACTGATTGCCACCCCCGGACGTCTGCTGGATCTGGAACACCAGAACGCGCTGGATCTTTCTAAAGTCGAAATTCTGGTGCTGGATGAAGCTGACCGGATGCTGGATATGGGTTTTATCCACGATATCCGTCGTGTGCTGGCAAAGCTGCCTGCAAAACGTCAGAACCTGCTGTTCTCCGCCACCTTTTCCGATGAGATTAAGACACTGGCGGAAAAACTGCTGCATAACCCTGAGCAGGTGGAAGTCGCCCGCCGCAACACTGCTTCCGAGCAGGTGACGCAACATGTGCATTTTGTTGATAAGAAACGCAAGCGGGAACTGTTGTCCCTAATGATCGGAAGGGATAACTGGCAGCAGGTGCTGGTATTTACTCGCACCAAGCACGGTGCCAACCATCTGGCCGAACAGCTGAATAAAGACGGTATCACCGCCGCTGCAATCCACGGCAATAAGAGCCAGGGGGCGCGGACCCGTGCGCTGAGTGATTTTAAAGATAGTAAAATTCGCGTGCTGGTGGCCACCGACATTGCGGCTCGCGGTATTGATATTTCTGAACTGCCGCACGTGGTGAACTATGAACTGCCCAACGTGCCGGAAGATTACGTACACCGCATTGGCCGGACCGGACGTGCGGCTGCAACTGGCGAAGCGCTGTCGCTGGTTTGTGTCGATGAGCATAAGCTGCTGCGTGATATTGAGCGCCTGCTGAAACGTGAGATCCCCCGTATCGCACTGGAAGGCTTTGAGCCGGACCCGTCAATTAAAGCGGAGCCGATTCAGAATGGGCGTCAGCAGGACGGTGGTCGCGGTGCGCCGCAGCGCCGTTCCGGCGGCAACCGTTGCAATGATGGCGAACGCAGGGCCTCGTCAGGTGGCGCGAACCGTGGGAACGGTGATGGTGCAGAGCGTCGGCCGTCCAGCGGCCCGCGTTGTCCCGGTTCTGCGGCTGGTGCAAAACCAGCAGGCAGCAGTAACGGTGCGCCACGTAACAGAACCCGCCAGCGCCGTTCCAATCCGGCATAATGTTCTCTTTGGGGATCGTCAGCACCCCACTTTTAATGCGATCAACGGGTTGCAACATGCGCGTTTTACTGGCCCCGATGGAGGGCGTACTGGACTCGCTGGTGCGCGAGCTGCTCACTGACGTTAACGATTACGACCTTTGCATTACGGAATTTCTGCGGGTGGTCGACCAACTGTTGCCGGTCAAATCCTTTTACCGACTCTGTCCTGAACTTCATCACGCCAGCCGTACCCCGTCCGGCACGCTGGTGCGCATTCAGCTGTTGGGTCAGCACCCGGCATTTCTGGCGGAAAATGCTGCACGAGCGGTGGCGCTGGGTTCCTGGGGAGTGGATCTCAACTGTGGTTGTCCGTCAAAGACTGTCAACGGTAGCGGCGGTGGGGCCACGTTGCTGAAAGATCCCGAACTGATTTTCCGGGCAGCCAGCGCCATGCGTGTCGCTGTGCCACCACACCTGCCGGTCACGGTGAAAGTTCGCTTGGGATGGGAATCCGGCGATTGGCAGTTTGAAATCGCTGATGCGGTGGCGCAAGCTGGTGCTACTGAGCTGGTGGTTCACGGACGTACCAAAGAGGATGGCTACAAAGCCGAGCGGATAAACTGGGCAGCCATTGGTGAGATTCGTCGGCGTCTTAACATTCCGGTTATCGCTAACGGTGAGATCTGGGATCGGCAGAGTGCCGAAGCCTGTATGCAAATGACCGGCTGTGATGCGGTGATGATCGGCAGGGGCGCACTGTGTATCCCTAACCTGAGCCATATGATCAAAAATAACGCGCCGCCAATGCCGTGGGCAGAGGTGCTTAAGCTGTTGCACCGCTATATTAATCTGGAAAAACAGGGGGATACCGGGTTTTATCACGTCGCGAGGATTAAGCAGTGGCTGGGCTATTTACGCAAAAATTATAGCGAAGCCGACTGTCTGTTTGGCCATATCCGCGCGATGAAAACCTCTTCTGACATTGCGGCATTTATTGAACAATCGGTACAGGGATAATCTCAGTTACCTGTCCATGTTAGCGGTCTCCCGTAATCTATTACGGGATTCTCAGAGGACAGCGTGCAATCCTGCCTTGGTGCACATTCTGCTACCTTTCAGCCCCCTGCTGAGGTATTTTTTAGCGATGTTTACGCGATCTCAGAAGCGACCAGGCGTATGATGTCGGCCACTTCTCATTTATTATCTGGTTCAGACATGTCTTCTGACTTTCCCTTGTCCGGGGCACAGCTTAATAAGCGCATTATCTCTGTGGTGGTGCTCACCTTTTTTTGTTACCTGTCGATTGGCCTGCCGCTGGCGGTCCTGCCAGGTTATGCCCATCATCAGCTGGGCTACAGCTCGTTTATCGCCGGACTGATTATCAGCCTGCAATATTTTGCCACCCTGATCAGTCGGCCCCTGGCCGGGCGCTATGCCGATCTGCTTGGCCCGAAGAAAGTGGTGCTGGTTGGCTTGTTATTGTGTGGGGCCAGTGGGTTATTCACCGTACTGGCTGTGCTGCCTGTCAACAGCCCGTTAACCAGTCTGATCCTGCTGGCGGCGGGCAGAGTGGTGCTCGGTGTTGGAGAAAGTTTTACTGCGACCGGCTCCACGCTTTGGGGTATTCATATTGCCGGTGTGGTGCAAAGCGCACGGGTGATTTCCTGGAACGGGGTGGCGACCTATCTTGCGATGGCGCTGGGCGCACCGCTGGGGGTGCTGCTTAACAGCGCCTTTGGCATATCCGGATTTGCCGTTCTTATCGTGCTGATAGCGGTATACGGCTTTTGGCTGGCGACCCGTCGCCCGGCGGTAGTCGTGACAGTGGGACAGCGTATTCCTTTTCACAAAGTGTTTTCGCGTATCTGGCTCTTCGGGCTGTGCCTGGGGCTGGGAAGCGTTGGCTTTGGCACTATCGTCACCTTTATCACTCTCTATTTTTCCAGTCATAACTGGCAGGGTGCCGCTTTTTCGCTGATGCTGTTCAGCCTGGGGTTTGTGGCGATACGGCTGGTGTTCAGCAATGCTATTGGGCGTTTTGGTGGCATCCGCGTGTCGCTGTTTTGCTTTGCTGTTGAAAGCGTCGGACTGCTGGTGATCTGGCTCGGTGCCTCGCCGCTGCTGGTGGATATCGGCGCGTTTTTCACCGGGGCGGGGTTTTCTCTGGTGTTTCCGGCGCTGGGAGTCGAGGTGATCCGCCAGGTCGCGCCGCAGAATCAGGGGG
This sequence comes from Erwinia tracheiphila, assembly GCF_021365465.1. Taxonomy (NCBI): domain Bacteria; kingdom Pseudomonadati; phylum Pseudomonadota; class Gammaproteobacteria; order Enterobacterales; family Erwiniaceae; genus Erwinia; species Erwinia tracheiphila. The sequence goes on along the minus strand of NZ_CP089932.1, from coordinate 3,097,328 downwards.
CGGCGTTGGGGCTCTATTCCGCCTTTCTTGATTTCGGCCTGGGGATTACCGGTCCTCTGGTCGGTTTGCTGATGGGCTGGCAGGGTGTGGATGTCATCTACCTTGCCGCCGCGATGGTGGTATTTGTGGCATTTATGATTATTCTGCGACGCCAGTTCGGTGGCAGCAACTAACGCCTTTTTCGCGGAGGGCGCTTATTCTGCTGCGCACTGTTAAGGCCAGTGGCTGCCTGAAAAGAAATCAGCATGGCCGGCGCATGGCCTGTGGGGTAACATCTGGCTCTCAAAAATGTTAGTGCTGAGATAATAATTTCTGACTTCTGACGCGAGCATGCCAAAAACAGGCGTCTGAAGTTTCAGACGTGTATAGCATGCTCCCCTCTGTACCATATACAGAACAGCGGCAGCAGTTGCTATTTCGTCACTGCTAACAGACGCACCGCAGGGCAGCCAATAAATACGGGCTGAGTCCATTCATTTTTCGCTATCAGCGGATAGTAACTGTAACGACGGGGAACAGAGCCGCTGGGTGTGTGCATTCACCAGCCTTCACGGCCAATGCGCATGGCGGGTGGGCAATCCAGAGATATAGCCGGAACCGTGCAGGGCATCCATAAAGTAACCCTTATCGACAGGATGCTGATAAAAGGGCGTATTAAATATTTCCTGTTGCATCACAGCTTTTTTAACCGGTTGATATATCGCAATCTTATAATATTTCATACCGAATTCAGGCGTACGGAGACACAAAGTCACGATTTATTCCTGAAATTTATCGTGCGAATGCCGATATAAGATCAGTTGCCAGCGGGTGATGTGGTGCGCAATTCCCGCAAGTACTCCTGGACTGAAACGGAAGGTGAAAATATGTTTATTCACGGAAAAATGAAACTCAGCATCATGTTAATGATGGCATTTCTTTGTGTCATTCTTATGGGCGTTTTTATGACGGCATTTGCCGGATTCAAGCTCAATTCTGTCAGCGAACAACAGGATTTAACGCATGCCCGGCTGTCTGATTTACAAGTGTTGCAAACCCTGAAAGACAATATAAATCAGCAAACGGCTTTACTACTCGAATTGCCTGGCGCTATGCAGCCATCGGCGCTGGGCGATCTGCGGGCACAGTTTTTTTCACTACAGAAAAACAGTGATGACACCACCGCACGTTTTCGTATGTTGGTGAATGGCGCTAAAAGTATTCCTGGTATTAATCTTGCCGAAGTTGAAGAGGCTTCTGGCCTGCTTAACAAGATAGAAACGGCTTCCCCTCCTTTTAATACGGCGGCGCAGGCCGTCTTTCAGCAAAATGGCGCGGCGGCAGCGGATAAAGTGAGCAGCGGGCTATTGCCCGCACTTTCCCTTTATCGTACGGCCGTAGATGGCATGGTTGCCTATCAGGCGCAGGTGACATTGAAAACGGCTCAGACATCGACTCAGGCCTTGTCCGGCGTTTATCTGACGCTGATTGCCCTGACGGCCGTGTTTGTTATGCTGGGCTGTGTGATGAGCTGGCTGATAAACCACCGGATTAAGGGACAGCTTGGCGGGGAACCTTCGCAGGCACAGATGCTGGCTGCCACCATTGCCGCAGGCGATCTGACCACCCAGATTACACTGCGTCATCATGATACCGACAGTCTGCTGGCATCACTGGACAGCATGCAAAGTAATTTGCGTGGTCTGGTGTCGCAGATTAAGGAATCTTCCGCTTCCGTGGCGTTGGCCGCCGGGGATATTTCGCAGGGTAACACTGAACTTTCCTCGCGCACCGAGCAGCAGGCCGCCGCGTTGCAGGAAACCGCCGCCAGTATGGAACAGCTTACCGCCACGGTAAAAAACAATACGGCCAGCGCACAGCAAACCGCTGAGTCTGCCCGTCAGGCTGCGATACTGGCGCGTACCGGAGAGCGTGATATGCAGCATATGTCTGAGACAATGAATGCTATTTCACTGAGCGCTGTGAAAGTCCGGGATATTACCTCAGTGATTGAAGGTATCGCCTTTCAAACCAATATTCTGGCACTCAACGCGGCGGTTGAAGCGGCGCGTGCCGGGGAACAGGGTCGTGGCTTTGCTGTTGTCGCGGGGGAAGTCAGGACGCTGGCACAACGCAGTGCTACGGCAGCCAGAGATATCAAACAATTGATTGAACAGGCCGTTAGCCAGGTTGAAAGCGGTGTGGCGGTTGCGGCTGGTACAGGCCAGAGCATCCTGAATATTGTGGGTATGGTCGGTGAGCTGGCCGAGGCGATGGATAATATTTCGCTGGCGTCTGCTGAACAAATGCAGGGCATTTCACAGGTCAGTATTGCGGTAACTCAGATGGATGGTGTAACGCAAAATAATGCCGCGCTGGTTGAAGAATCTTCCTCTGCATTGCACTCGCTTTCTGAACAGGCCAACGCGCTGCGTGAAACGGTTAATACATTTCGCGTGTAGCGGGTGATACGGGCGATATGCGCGGCGTACCGACAGGTGCGCCCGCTTTTACTGCAACATGCGCCTCAAATCTTCTCTTCCTGCAATATCAATATGCTCAGGTTTTTTGGCGAATCTTATCCAGTTACGCCATATTGTTCGATTTCTGTAGTGTTTACTGGCAGCGTGGCCGGAGTTGATTCTCATTTGCTTTATCCAGAAAATGCGGTGGTCAAAATTTTAGCCCGTTGGCAAGATAACGCCCGGGATAGCCGTGAAATGCACCGGACTTTTTAAAAGCAGGATTGGTAAAGCGGAGAGCTGTCGTTTATCCTGGCGATTGTGCGTGAGTTAAACCAGCAAGGGACTCAGTCCGGTATCTGTTCAGGCTGAATGTCGCCTGCATACAACGCGGACTGAGTTTGGGCAACGGATATGCCTTTAGATCGGGTTATTTCGCCAGCAGCTCGTTGCGGACGATATCTGCGCCTGCACTCAGGGCACTGAGCTTACCTTTTGCTACCTGACGAGTTAGCGGTATCATACCGCAGTTGGTGCTTGGATAGAGTTTGTCGGCATCGACAAACTGCAGTGCTTTACGTAGCGTATCGGCCACTTGCTCCGGGGTTTCAATCGTACTGGTCGCCACGTCAATTGCACCCACCATCACTTTTTTACCGCGAATCAGTTCAATCAGATCCATTGGCACACGCGAGTTTTGACATTCCAGCGAAATAATATCGATATTGGATTTTTGCAGCTTAGGGAAAATCTCTTCGTACTGACGCCACTCTGAGCCGAGGGTTTTTTTCCAGTCGGTGTTGGCCTTAATGCCGTAACCGTAGCAGATATGCACTGCTGTTTCGCATTTCAGCCCTTCAATGGCTTTTTCTAACGCGGCGATTCCCCAGTCATTGACCTCATCAAAAAAGACATTAAATGCGGGTTCATCAAACTGGATAATATCAACGCCAGCCGCCTCTAATTCTTTTGCTTCCTGATTAAGAATTTTTGCAAATTCCCAGGCCAGCTTTTCCCGGCTTTTATAATGGCTGTCATAAAGCGTATCAATCATCGTCATGGGACCCGGCAGCGCCCATTTAATAGGCTGCTGAGTTTGTCGGCGTAAAAATTTGGCATCTTCAACAAACACCGGCTTTTGACGAGACACTTCACCGACCACGGTGGGCACACTGGCGTCATAACGATTGCGAATTTTAACGATTTTGCGTTTTTCAAAATCCACGCCGCTGAGGTGTTCAATGAACGTGGTGACGAAATGCTGTCGCGTTTGTTCACCGTCACTGACAATATCAATGCCGGATTGCAGCTGATCTTCAAGGCACAGACGTAGGGCGTCTTTTTTACCATCAATCAACTCCTGGTCCTGCAGTTTCCAGGGAGACCAGAGCGTTTCTGGCTGTGCAAGCCAGGAAGGTTTCGGTAAGCTGCCAGCAGTCGACGTGGGTAACAACTTTTTCATACAGGTGACCTTATATTTTTAATCAATCAATCAGCGGAACCCGCGGCCCATTGTTCAAGTTCGGTTTGGTAGGGTTTGATAAAGTGTTCTTCAGTAAATTTTCCCTGCTCAACAGCCAACTGGCTACGTTCAACACGATCGTAGACGATGCGGGTTAATGAGTAATCCTGGTACTGCAGGTTGGGCTGATACTGTTGCCCTGCGGCAGAATTGGCATTGTAAATTTCAGGGCGATAAATCTTCTGGAATGTTTCCATCGTACTGATGGTGCCAATTAGTTCAAGATTGGTGTAGTCACCGAGTAAATCACCGGGAAAATAAAAAGCCAAAGGTGCAACGCTGTTGGGTGGCATAAAGAAGCGAACTTTTAAGCCCATTTTGGCAAAGTATTTATCGGTCAGAGATGATTCATCCTGCTGATATTCGACGCCCAGAACCGGATGCACGTTGCTGGTGCGGTAATAGGTGTTTTTAATTGAAACACTCAGGCAAATAACCGGGGGCTTACTGAAATGCTCTTTGTAAGCATCTGAATTGAGGAAACGCTTAAATATATTGCCGTGCAAATCACCAAAATTAACTGGCGTACCGAATTCGTTCTTATCTTTATTATATTCTGACAGTAATACGCTAAAGTCATAATCCCTCACCCAGGAGGAGAAGTTATTGCCTAAAATACCCTGTGCGCGTTGCCCGGTTTTTTTATCAACAATGTTGGTCTGCAATATTTCGATTACCGGGAAGCTGTCGCTGTTGCCATTAACGCCAATATTCAGCTGCACGGAAATGATGTCAACCTCAACAGCGTAACGGTCACTTTTTGGATTATCCCACTGTGCCAGCGCGTTAAAACGATTGTCAATCATTCTCAGGGCGTTACGCAGGTTCTCCTGACGTTTCTCTCCTCTGGCCAGATTAGCAAAGTTGGTGGTAATGCGCGTATTTTTCGAAGGGTTGTAATTCTCGTCGAAAGAAATGCTCTTAATGGAAAAGCTAAACGGGTTGTTCATCGCAATCTGGCATCCTGATTTCTGATATAAAAACTGACTTATTGCCTGCATTCAGAATCTTCTGATTCTCGTGACGGGCTTTATTATCCAATTAGTCATTATGTTAGCGGTAACGCATATTTTATGCCTGAGCTGTGGTATGAGTAAAAGTGATTTAATTTCATTGAACATGAGCCATCTTCATGATTGACCTGTTCATCTGCATCGTACTGATGCTGACGCGCAGGCTACCGGGTGGCTTGCCGTGCAATCCGTGGCGTTAAATGCCGAATGTCTGATATGAACTGAGCGCCTGTCTTTCTGGTTTTAGCGCGTCGTTTCGATTTATTTATCTGAATTTATTGTTTTCTATTCTGGCGCGTGAACGTTATTTATTTCGTATACGCTGTCGCAGTCAGCTCGTGGTGGCGTGAAGAAGCAGGGATGAAAAGAGCGATAAAAATAATGGATGATGAGAAATATTCAACATCCTGACTTGCGCCCCGACTGAGCATTTTCTCATCCGTCGGTTTTTAACGCCTGTACCGGACCTCATCTGTCTGTTTCACCCTCACCAATATTGAATGTTTTTCATGGCCTTTCGATCATACGAGCGGGAATGAGAGATGTTGATGATCGTGAAATGGTTTCGACAACTTTTTTGAAAAAGAGACCGTTGAAGAAGTGAGTCAACCAATGCTTTGCTATTGCACGGCGGAATACCAATCATTTTAGACTGGCAGATTCACTACTGCTCAGGACCGGCATATTTTGCAGGCATCAGCTTCTTCCTTTTTTTGCAGGCGGATGGATAAGCAAAATCCCTGCAGCAGGTCCGGGTGAAGCACCACGCCCTTTGAAAAGACATGGATCAGAGCTGACTTGAAATAAATCCAGGTGCTGGCCCGCCAGTCATTTGATGGGCGACGACTCTTTGCGTTTTGCTCCCGCTAATCACAACGACGATTCGACAGTAAGTACAGTCTAAAAGAAAAGCGACTATTTCAGGCGAGATAGCCGCGCCGGGCGTTTCATCTGGCAATAACCGCTGGCCCGTCAGAGCCAATAGCTATCACTGCCTGTTTAAGGCTGAGTGGCCGTGCTATCGGATGTGGCTTTGTTTTCATAAACGGGACCGGGCTGGCTCGGCACCACGAAACCGTTGTCGGATGAGGCCGCGGGTGGCGTTTCGCCGCTCTGCGGCACCTCGCTGTTAGCGGGCACATTCCCGGCAGGAACAGAGGTGTTTGCTTCCTGATCTGTCACTGAGGTCATCGGCGCTTCATTTGGCTGTGCCTCTTGCGACTGTTGTGGTGCGGCGACCGGCTTTGCAAAGCTGTTATCGGCACCGGTATTCAGTTTAACCGGCATACCACTGCGGGTTTTCAGCGCACTTTCCAGTGCATTGCTGTCAACGCTGGCATCGCTCACCACTTTATTGACCGCTGGCGTGATGCTCAGTGGAACTGGCTCGCGGGAGTTGAACTGCTCCTGGGTCTGGGAAAGCGGGTTATGCACTTCAACCAACCGTGAGCCATCCGGCTCGACGGACGCCTTAATCGGCTGATCGATAAACTGCACCCGGGTACCCACAGGAACATTGTCAAACAGCCATTTAATATCATCGGCCCGCAGACGCACGCAGCCGTGGCTGACGCGCAGGCCGATACCAAAGTTAGCGTTGGTGCCATGAATGGCATACAGGCGTCCAATATAAAGGGCGTACAGGCCCATTGGGTTATCCGGGCCTGGAGGGAAGTAGGCTGGCAGCGGTGAACTCGCTGCAACCGAATCTTCATGCATCTTCTTGGTTGGCGTCCAGGTTGGGCCGTCTTTTTTACGTTCAACCTTGGTCGTCCAGTTGATCGGCGTGTCCTTACCCAGTTCGCCAACGCCAATGGGCAGCACCACCACAGTTTTGGTGCCTTTAGGGTAGTAGTAAAGGCGCATTTCCGCGCTGTTGATCACGATGCCTTCACGCGGGGCGTCAGGCAGAAGAAGTTGCTGAGGGATGATCAGCTTAGATCCTCCTTTGGGCAGGTAGACGTCCACACCTGGGTTGGCTTCCAGTATGTTGCTCAGGCCCATTTGGTACTGGGCAGCAAAAGCCTCAAGCGGCAGCTTGTTGTCCTGGGGCAGGGTGACTTCAATATTCTCACCGATAAGACGACTGTTGGCCGCAGGCAGAGAGTAAACAATGGCTGAGGCCGACTGGCTGTAAGCAGTCAGAGTCAGAGTCAGGGCTAAAGCGGCAAATGCGCGGATGCTCTTTTTCATATTTTTCAGGTAAAGCGCCATGTAATCAGTGGATAAATGAACCTGTACCGACAGGTGCAACCAGTTGCACATTATATGGTCATAATCCGGCAGGAATAAACCGTGATTTATCCCTTCACAGTCATATTTAGCCAGAATTTTCTGTAAAGAAAAGCAGGCGCCAATAAAAATACCTGTTTCAGGGCTGCCAGAGTGGATTGTCGCCATCAAGCTTGCTATTAAGGAAACAGGGTGCGCTAATTAAAGCCAAATGGCTCAGTGCCTGCGGTGTGTTGCAAAGCGCATAACCCTGTTTATCGAACTTTTCTGCATAAAGTCCGGGTGGACTGGCATAACGTAGGTGCTTTTCAAATTCAATGTGGGCCTGATAAATGCGCCCCGCCCGCGCCAGACATTCGACGTACCAGAACGAGCAGGCGGCGAAATCCCCTTCGTCGCCATTAAGTCCGTCAGCGGGCGTTTCCTCCATATTATAGCGTCGCACCAGACTGTCGCTCACCAGCCGCTTTTCGATCGCTTCCAGCGTGGCCAGCCAGTCGGGATCGGTTGCGTCGACGAACCTGACCAGCACAGCCAACAGTACCAGTCAGAACAGCGGTTTCAGATGCTGTTCCAGCTTGTGCAGCCAGGGGGCTATCACTTGTCCCCCTGCGTAACCCAAAGAAACAAAAATTAATGCCCACAGTGTCGTGCCAATGACATTAAATAGCAGGAATTCTTGAGGCTTCAGCTTGCTGGCACCGATAATGCGCAGGCCATATATAAAGCACACTCCAATAACAAAAAGCACCAGACGTTTGCGAATCAGCCTGTTGGCGCGGGCAATTTGTGTCTGATGTTTATGGCATCGTTTCAGGACGGTCGGGTCATAATAACGTCCAATAAAAAAACAGGGCAGTGTCCCCCAGAATGCCGCCGGGTTTGGTCGTCAGCACCACTACGCCATAGTGGAGCAGCCCCTGATGTGCCGCGACGCCGTACAGTAAAGGTTTCCCCCTCCGCCAGGCAGCCGATAAACAGCGCCAGATAACCATATTGCGTCATCAGATGATTGACATACATTTGCCTGTTCTCCTTATGGCTGTTGACAGCCTGCAGGTTCTGTCAGCGTCTGAATTTGCTGCTGGCCGTCCTCTGCCATCCGCGATTTTTAGTCTGCAAACATTGAGTCTATACACTGGTGTTTAAATTGCGTCGAAGGCAGTTTTTTCGTCGAAAATTGAACTGATTAGTGTGTTGCGGCGCAGATTAAAAAACAAACAGTGTGGCACCTTTTATACTTCAGACGATACGCCGATGAGGCGGCCACCTTTCGTAGCAGAGGAGTGAAAATATGAATCATGTCTGGGGACTGCTGGTGCATCCTGGCCAGGAGATGCGCCATATCCGGCGGGAAAATGAAACTGTATCTCATCACTACATGCACCATGTTTTACTTATGGCGCTGATTCCGGTGATCTGTGCATTTGTCGGCACGACGCAAATCGGTTGGGATCTGGGGGCGCCGCTAACCCTTCCGCTGTCGTTAGCCAGCGGAAGGGTTAGCGGTATTGTTTTATGCGCTGATTCTGGCGGGGGGGGCGGTGATGGGCCGTGTTATTCACTGGATGGCACGGGATTTTCCACAGCGCCCTGAGCGGACTCGCTGCACGGTCTTTGCCGGTTATGTTACCACGCCACTGTTTATCAGCGGGCTGGTTGCACTCTATCCACTGGTGTGGCTCTGCGTTCTGGTTGGCGCACTGGCGTTGTTATATACCGGCTACCTGCTTTACGTCGGTATCCCGACCTTTTTAAATATTGAGCAGCAGGAAAGCCTGTGCTTCACCGGTTCGACACTGGCAATTGGAGTGCTGGTTCTTGAAGTTCTGCTGGCCCTGACGGTGTTGCTTTGGGGCTATGGTTATCAGCTGGTTTAATCTTGCTCGTCCGTTTGAGTGGGGCCATGCTTAACGTGCGTGCGGCGGGGCTAAGACCCTGCTGCAGTACCTGACTGCCGAAATGACGCACAACCGGATCTTGTCTTCCTCAGGTCAACACGCCATTAACGCCTGGAAACGAATAAACTTTAGGAAACTACTAAATATGCGGCGTATGATACGCAGGCCAGCCCCGTGAAGCCTGCACAGCGCGGTGGCGGCGTGCAGCAAGGCTGCACATGAATCACCACCCGGTTAAGTTTTTTAAGATGCCTGCAAAAATTCGCTTGTCGTTTCTCAGTCTGGCTTTCCTTTTCTCCGGCGCGGTTTTCCTGCATCCGGCCAGCGCCAGTCCCCGCCAGGCACAGCTCGCCACCCAGCCGGAGATTGCCTCTGGCAGCGCCATGATTGTTGATCTGAATAATAACAACGTGATCTATGCCAGCCACCCGGATCTGGTTCGGCCAATGGCCTCGATCACCAAACTGATGACGGTGATGGTTGCGCTGGATGCCCACCAGCCGATGGATGAAATGCTCAGTGTCGATATCAGCCACACGCCGGAAATGCGCGGCGTTTATTCGCGAGTGCGGCTGAACAGCGAAATCAGTCGTAAAAATATGATGTTGCTGGCGCTGATGTCGTCAGAAAACCGTGCTGCAGCCAGTCTGGCGCATCATTATCCCGGTGGCTATGACGCGTTCATTCGCGCAATGAATGCGAAAGCACATGCATTGGGCATGACCAGTACCCGCTACGTTGAGCCGACCGGGCTGTCAATTTTCAATGTTTCCACCGCACGCGATCTGACGAAGCTACTGATTGCCACCAAACGCTATCCCCTGATCGGTGAACTCAGTACCACCCATGAGCAGATGGCGACCTTCAGAAGTCCGAACTACACTCTGCCATTCCGCAACACCAATCATCTGGTGTACCGGCCTGACTGGCATATTCAGCTGACAAAAACTGGCTTTACCAATCAGGCAGGTCATTGCCTGGTGATGCGCACGGTGATTAATCAGCGCCCGGTCGCGCTGGTGGTGCTGGACGCTTTTGGGAAATATACCCATTTTGCTGACGCCAATCGTCTGCGAAACTGGCTGGAAACCGGCAAGATTTCGCCGGTCCCGCCTGCCGCACTGAGCTATAAAAAGCAGAAGGCAGCGGAAATGGTCAGTAATGACGGTGCAGCTGACGTCATTGAGTAATTAACTTTATCCTGCCGTTGCAGGCAGGATAAATGCAGCGTTCACCCAGGTGGACGCGCGTTTAGCGATCCTGTTTTTTATCCGGAATTTTTCATGTCTGATTTACGAAACCTCTTTCGCCTTTGTCTGTTAGTTTTTGTCACCCTGCTGACGGGGATGGTCCATGCTGCCAGCGATGAGGCCAGCCAGCAGGCAGGCGAAGCGCCGGTAAAAGTCAATGCGGCGGTTGAACTGCCGAAAATGCAAAAGGTGCTGGATAAAATCAAGCAGCAGGTCTCGGGCGAAACCAATGACGGCCGCCTGTCCGCGCTGAATGATATGGCCATTGAACTTTCTGGCGATGCCGACACGTTGATCCAGGGGATTACGCCTCAGCGGACGCAGTTACAGGCACAGCTGGGTGTGCTGGGACCAGCACCGAAAGCGGACAGCGGCGTAAAAGAAACCGCTGAAGTGACCAGCAAGCGTAAGAATCTGGAAAACCAGAAAGCAAAGATCGACGACCAGGTTCAGCAGGCTGAGTCGATTAAGAGCGGGGCGATTAATCTCTCTGCGCAGATTGTCAGCCTGCGCCGTGAAGGGTTAAAAACCCAGCTTGCGCTCAATACAGGCAGTTTTTTTGGTCCGCGTTTCTGGGCGCCGATGTTCAACACCGAGAGTGATGATGGTGCCAGAATCAGCGATTTCCTCAGCGAGTTGGCTAACACCGCTACGCTCTCATGGCAACCGGACTGGCGTCTGGGGACGGTGATTTGGATATTGCTGGCGGTGCTGGTTGCCAGCCAGGGACGGCGTTATCTTGAGCAGTTTCTGGCATGGGTGGGCATCCATCTGCTGCCGGAAGGGCGACTGCGCCGCAGCTTCCTGGCTGCCGCAACGGCAATAACCACGCTGGTTGCGGTGGCGCTGGCGTTCAATTTCCTTAACCTTGCATTTACCCGACATAGTGAGGTGGTGGATGATGTGCGCACCTTTGCCGATAAGCTGGTTGGGCTGAGTATTATCTGCGGACTGATTGCCGGACTCGGCAGGGCGTTTCTTTCTACCCGCCGTCCTTCCTGGCGCCTGCCCAATATCTCGAATCCGGTGGCACTGGCGCTCAAACCCTTTCCGCCGCTGACCGCCGGACTGGTGTTTGTTTTTCAGATGCTGGAAACCCTCAATCAGAGCGCGAACACCAGCGTTGCCACTACGGTACTGGCCAGTGGTGTTACCGCATTGCTGATTGGCTGCACGGCGCTTTCCATCAGTTTTCGCGTCAACCGCGCCAGACGTAAAATCATTCTGGCGGGCGGACAGCCCGAGGCCCGTTCTACGCTGGTGGGGCTGATCCAGATGGCGATCACCCTTGCCGGGATAGCGATTTTACTGGCGTTGGTGATTGGTTACGTGGCGTTGGCCCGTTTCCTGGCCTATGAGCTGATTTGGATGGGCATTGTTTTGGGTTCTTTTTATATCCTCAGTCCGCTGGTGGCCGATGCTTGTGAAACGCTGTTCTCGGTAAATAATGCGTCGGGAAAAAGCATTCAGCGTTCACTGAATATTGATGCGCGACATCTCGGCCAGGTGGCGACGCTGCTGGGGGCAACCGGTAAAACGCTGCTGGTGCTGGTGGCGGCTATGGCGCTGCTTAACGGCACCTTTGGTAGCGGGACGCCCATTGAGCTGGTGCAAAAAACCATTGAGTTCTGGGGCGGGAAAGGGCTTGAAACGCTCAATATCGTGCCGGCGCACGTACTCAACGCGCTGCTTTGCCTGATCGTTGGTATTTACATACTGCGCGCTGCCCGGCGCTGGCTGGACCAGGATTTCCTGCCGAAAACCACCATGGACGCCGGGATGCGCGTGTCGCTGATTACCCTGTTCAGTAACCTCGGCTATGTGATGGTGTTTCTGCTGGCGCTATCCATTATGGGGCTACAGTGGAACAAGCTGGCGTGGATCGTCAGCGCCCTGTCGGTGGGTATCGGTTTTGGTCTGCAGGAAATCGTAAAAAACTTTATTTCCGGTCTAATCCTGCTAACCGAACGGCCTGTAAAGGTGGGCGATCTGGTCAGTATCAGTGGAATTGAGGGCGATATCCGGCGCATTAACGTGCGCGCCACTGAAATCCAGCTTGGTGACCGTTCGACGGTGATCGTACCGAATTCGCAATTTATCTCTCAGAACGTGCGCAATGCCACCATGGGCAATGCGCAGGGTGTTGCGACCATCACGCTGACCTTCCCACTGGATATCGATCCGGTGCAGGTTCGCCAGCTGCTGCTGGATGTTTACATTGAGAACGAGCGTATTCTTGAGACACCAGAACCATCGGTGACCTTTAAAGATCTGATCCCTGAGGGCATTGTTCTGTCGGTGACTGGAAATGTGGCTAGCCCGCGTCAGGTATCGGGTGCCAAGAGCGATTTGTTGTTCGATATTCTGACCCGTTTGCGCAAAGAAGGCGTGGTACTTTCGTCGCCGCAAACAATGATTGTGGAACAGCGCAACGGGCAAAAAGTGCTGCTGGATGATGGCGCAGAAAGCTGATCGTCCGGTTACGGGCTGGTTAATATCTAATCGCCGCCCGTGGCAAAAGCGATATCAATTGTTGAGTTAGCAGGGACAGGTCTTCGTGCAAAAGCGCAGCCGGATGGACGACTGCGTGGTCAAGGGCTGGCTTGTCCGCCAGTGTTAAACGTGGTGTTAATGCTGCTGGTTAGTGAGCGTCAGGGATGCAATAGCAGCTTGTCAGTAAATCGCCGTTCTCGCCGCAGGCTGTCAGGTTGCGGCGGTGCGGGGTCGGGTAATTATGTGTAGCTGACGGGTTTGATCACCCGATAATTCGGCTGGTTGATATACTTTTCCAGCACCTGTTCTGACCAGCGGGCTTTCGCCACCGGTTCGATAGTGACAGAGACGAACCGACTGTCCACGCCAGGTTTTTCAATGATAACCTCGGTGAGGGCTGACGAGAGCGCGTTCAAATCGACCTGCTCTTCCGGTCCCTGATGGAAACTCACATTAACGTGCGTCATTGTTTCTGTTCTCCTCGTGATTTACTGATGTTTCTGGCGATAAAGGTAATGCGCCATGGCAATCTCTCCCGCTATCCGGGCCGTATTTATCAGCACCGCCTTATTCGCTTCTGCGGAGCGACCTGCGGTCATCTTCTCCACGGCTTTCATAATAAATTTTGTGACGCCGTTGCCGGTAATGCCGTTATTTTTTGCCTGAGAGGTGGCCTCTTCAATGGCCTGCTGAACCTCTTCGCTGTTAATGGCGTCTTCTTCCCGCGTTGGTGTGGCAATCACCAGCCCGGCTGCACCCGGCAGGTGGCGATTGATTTCAATTGCACGGGCAATCTGCTCGCTGCAATCAATGCGCATGGGGCTTTTAAAACCGCTGCTGCGGCAATAAAAGGCCGGGAAATCATCGCACTGCCAGGAAACGACAGGCACGCACTGGGTTTCGAGGTATTCCAGCGTCAGGCCGACATCAAGGATGTTTTTAACCCCGGCGCAGATTACCGTAACTTTTGAGCGCGTAAGCTGAATGAGATCGGCGGAGATATCCATGGAGGTTTCCGCTCCACGATGCACTCCGCCCAGTCCGGCTGAGGAAAAGAAGGGAATACCGGCCAGTTCGGCAATCACCAGAGATGATGCCACGCTGGTGGCACCCATTGCTCCGGTGGCCAGTATAAAAGGCAGATCGCGGCTGGATACCTTGGCGATACCCGCCGTGGTGGCAAAACGTTCCAGCTGCTGGTAATTCATGCCCACCAGAACCCTGCCATTATCAATGCCAGTGGTGGACGGAACGCAGCCGCTGGCGCGCACGGCGGCTTCAACCTGCAGGGCGGTTGCCAGATTGTCCGGGTAATTCAGGCCGTGCGTGATGACATTGGACTCCAGTGCAACCACCGGGCGGCCCTGTGCAAGGGCTTCTTTCACTTCCGGGAGATAGTCCAGCTCAAATTCTTTATTCAACATATTTTTCATCCGTGTGGCTCAGGGCAATAGCAGTTTTTGCAGCAGTTCATTAATGCCATCAGGCTTCAGTAACCGAAAGTGGTCGGTATCGAGTTCAATCAGCGCAGGTTTTTGCTTACTGAAAACCGGGGCATTATCCAGAAAAGAGTAGTTATCTCCCAGCGCCTTAACAATGGTGATGGGTGCGCTGATTTGACGATCCTTCAGTTCATCAAAGGTATAGCTAAAGTTATAGGTCGTTTCGACGATGTGAATAATACGTGCAACGACGTCAACGTGAAGCAGAGGAAAACGCTGGCAGATGAAGGCAATAAATGCCTCACGGGTTTTACATTTTGCCAGGCAACGCTCAAGCAGTTCTCCCCCTATCTGATGAGCGAACACCGAAAATAAAATCGCCACAAAGACCGGGTTATCAAAGGTCACCCAGTGGCTGTAGCGCTGTTCACGCTCGATTTGTGTGATGGGTGCACCGGGTGCTAACAGGCAGAGCGCTTCAACCGTTTCCCCCTGTGCTTCCAGCTGTGCCGCTGCCTCAAAAGCAACGCGCGCACCAAAGGAGTAGCCCCAGAGGGTATAAGGTCCGTCTGGCTGAACGGTTTTAATCTGAGCGATATCCTCCTGCGCCATGTGCGTAATGGTAGCCAGAGGTGTTTCACCTTCGTTGATGCCCAGCGACTGGATGCCAAAAAAAGCGCGCTGGTCGGGGAGTTTTTCCGCCAGTTCCCTGAGATTTAACGGATAGCCACCGAGGCCCGGCCAGCAGAATACGGGACGTTGTGTAAAGCCGTTCAGATTGATAATCCTGGAACAGGCCGCTGAATGCTGGCCGTATTTTTCCACGGCGCTGGCCAGTCCACTGACCGTGGGCGTTTGAAAGATCGTCTGCAGCGGTAACCTGATGGCAAAGGTTTTATTTATGCGGTTGATCAGCGCGACAGCGGTAAGGGAATTACCGCCGCTGGCGAAAAAGTCTTCCGTGGCCCAGACCTGCTGCCACTTCATTACCGAACACCAGATTTCCCCAATGGTTTTTTCCACGTTGGTTTTGAGCGCTATTTTTTCACTGTTCCCCTCAGTCTGATTAAGCTCGGGCAGGGCTTTCAGTGCGAGACTATCGATTTTCCCATTGGCGGTCTGCGGCAGACGATCAAGAATGACCACGTTATTTGGGATCATATAGCTGGGCAACTGGTTAGCCAGATCTTCTTTCAGTAGCTCAACGGGGCCCTGCATATGGATGCGATCTTCATTCATGCCTTTATGCAGATACTGTGCTTTGCTCACCGGGCCACCGATGCAGAAATAAAAGCAGTCCATTGGCATATTAAACTGTGCCAGTATCTTGCGCATTTCCGTCGCAGCGGGGAGGTCGTGATTGCTTTTAGAACTGTAGCCGGATGGCATCATCCCCAGTAGGTGGTCATTGTTTTGCAGGCGATGCATTTCACGCCCTGCCAGCACGTAATGCTCATCCGGGTCTGCACCGTTGCAAACCACGCCAATACCAAACTGCGCCCGTTCAAAAACCCGCTGGTTAATGGCAATCACATCCTTTTTCTGCAGCATGCGCTCGTTGATATAATGCAGTGCGCCATGTTGAAATAAATAGAGTCCCGGATCCAGCCCATCGACAGGGCAATGAAGTTGCAGCCAGGTCTGGATGCTTGCTGCATCGGGCTTTGCTGGTGAGGTACTGACAAGATAGCCGCCAAGATAATCGTTATCCTGTTTACCGTCGTACCAGTGTGGGAGCGCACCTCTCTGCGAGCCAGAGCGTTCGGCATACAGCCCAAATGCTGGCAATAATTCATCAAATAACCCCAGCATATGGCCGGTTTCCATCTCCAGCACTTCACGCAAATTATTCTTGTAGACCGGTTCAATGGCGTCGCGGTCACCGATGAAATGCAGTTTTATCCAGGGGGCTGATGTGCCGGAGAGCGGTGCGATGGGAACCAGAGAATGCGCTACCGGATGATAGTAATAAACGGCACCCGGCAGTCCCGCGATACCGTCCAGTTCAAGGTAAAGTTGGGTGGCATAAAGCGCGCCCGGTGAAGCATAAGTGTATTTGGGCAGCAGCCTGTCTTCACTGATAAACTGCCCGAAATAGCGCAGCAGTTTTCCAAGATTATCAAGGTTAAGGGCATCCGGGGTGCTGACGGCATCTGGCCGACGCTGTAATACCTTTATCAGCGTTTCCCGTTTAATATGCGGGTCGCCCTCAAAAAAACGGTAGGTTTTACGGCCAAATGCCGCTTCCCAGTGCTTTCTCTCCGGGGTTTTAAAGGGCAGGGCGATGCTTTCCGCCTCCTGCCGTGCTGACAATTGACGACAGCCTGCGTTAGAAAGCTGTGCTTTCACCTGAAGTTTGTTGGCCTTGGTAATATGATGGCGATCGTGATTGCCTTGGTCCATCAATGCCGCCTGATGTTTGTCCAGTTCAATACAGGCGATCAGCACCTGAAAGCCCGAACAGGTAGCGTCCTGCACAATCACTGCTGCATTTTGGACCCAGTGATGTTTTTCAATCGCCAGCCGGATTTCGTCCAGTTCAACGCGATAGCCGCGCAACTTTATTTGGTTGTCCGCTCTGCTGACAAACCAGGTGTTCCCGGCCGTATCCTGACGGACCAAATCGCCAGTCCTGTACAGGCGCTCATGGCCGGGTATGATTCTGCCGCTGGCAGAAATAAATTTTTCGCGGGTGAGGTCGGGACGTCGCCAGTAACCCCTGGCAACCTGCGCACCTGAAATATAAAGCTCACCGGTTTCCCCGGGTTTGACTGGCTCATGTGCGCTGTTCAGCACATGGTAGCGCGTGTCAGCTACGGGGTGACCAATGGCGATGGCATCGGGATAAGAGGAAACGGCCAGCGCATCAAGGGTAAAACTGGAAGCATTGATGGTGCATTCGGTGGGACCGTACAGATTGGTCAGGCGTGCCTCAGGCAGACGCTGGAAAAATTCTTCAGCCAGGCTGCGGGTCAGAATTTCACCGCCGCTAAATACCTGTTTTAACGTCACGCAGTCAGGAAATAATGGATGCTCAACCAGCGCCTGAAGCAGGGTAGGAACACATTGCAGAATGGTAATGCTGTGCTTTTGCACTATTTTAATCATCGCGTCCGCATCGCGGTAACAGTTTTTTGGACCGACCATCATTCCACAGCCCAATGCCGGTGCCAGTATTTCCCACTGGGCAGCATCAAAACTCACCGGCGTTTTCTGCAAAAGGGTGTCCCGGTAGTCAAAGCCGAAGCGATCTTTCAGCCACGCCATCTGAGAAGAGATATTGTGCCAGGTCACCATCACCCCTTTGGGTTTACCGGTACTGCCAGAGGTGTAGATCATATAGGCCAGTCGCGCCTGGTTATGGTCGGGTGTTCTGGGGCACGGAGCAGGCCTGACCTGTTGCAGATCGCTCTGTGTGAGAACAGTGACGCTCTTATCCACAATAGCCATCAGCTGCGCTTTCAGGTGCGGCTGCGTCAACAGCACGGTAACGCCGGAGTCTTCGATCATATAGCGAATACGTTCGGCGGGGTACTCGGGTGCCAAGGGAAGATAGGCGCGTCCGGCGGCCAGAATGCTCCAGGCGCCACATACCATGTCGACTGAGGGATCACACCATAGCCCTATAAACTGGACGGTTTCGTCAATCAGCGCGTCCAGACTGGCTGCATCACGCGAGACCCGCTGCTGGAAATCCCGGTAGGTGAGTGAGGTGCTTTCATCTTTTACAGCAGTTTGCTCTGGCATGCTCAAAGCATGGTCACTTAGCATGGCCAGAATATCGTGGAGTTTGTCGTGTAACCCCGGTTCATATGAAGACGCAACAGAGCAGGCAGCATGGTGTATAAAAGTCATAATCTGTTATCTTTCTAAATGTTATAGTTCAGTAGGAAGATACTTTTGTGTAAATCTATGTCAAGTTTCTTTTTGAAGGGTTAAGTTTTTGAGAATAGTTCGGATCTGAAGCAGGGTATTTCACCGACCTGAACGGGTCGGTGATGGGGTTACTTTTCTTTCGCTAACAGCCAGATACGCAGTAGCGTGGCGAGCTGCTCACGCTGTTCCAGTGTCAGTGGCGAGAGGATGTCATCCTCATTGGCGACGTGCTCGGATATGGCCTTGTCAATAAGCTGTTTACCCAGAATCGTTAATGACAAATTGCAGCTACGCCGGTCTGATTCACTGTAAACCCGCTCAATAAAGCCGCGCTGGACCAGTTGCTCAACGCGCGTACTCATCGCACCCGATGACAGCATCAGTGTCTGGTAAAGTTTCGTTGGCGTAGTAGGGATGTTAAGCCGCCGCAGGGTGGCGAGAATGTCGAATTCAGTTTGGCTGAGTTCATTGTTTTTAAATGTCTTTTCGAGATTTTTCTCCACAATCCGGCTCATCCGGCTCAGTCGTCCAAGCACCCCCATAGAAGAACAATCCAGATCGGGGCGTTGCTGAAGCCACTGAACGAGTAGCCTGTCTACATGGTCGTACTGCATGGTCTTCCTCATAAAAAGAGACTTGAAAAGGAAAGCTGATGTGATTATCTTTCATAAAAGATAGTTATATGAAAGATATAAATATCTTAACATCTTATGGCGGTTTCTCAAGGACGCATCTATGCCCGTATATCAAAATGTTCACGTATTACCCGATTCACCCTGGCTGTCTGCTTTACATCTTCAGATGCGTAACCGCACAACCGGCCTTAAGGACTTCGTTCATGCTTCCAATCAGGTAATTCGCCTGCTGTTACAGAGCGCGGCAAACTTTTTGCCTTATCAGGAGGCGACAGTCACCACGCCAATTGGTGACGTTTTCCACGGGAGAATGCTGGCGCAGGGTTTGTGCGGCGTCTCGGTTATCAGAGCAGGGGAGAGCATGGAAACAGCGTTTCGGGAGATGTTTCCAAATCAGCCCATCGGTAAAATTCTTATTCAGCGTGATAAACAGACCAAACAGCCGCATTATTTCTATGCGCATTTGCCTGCCCAGGTCAAAGTGCTGCAAATCATGCTGTTCGAGCCAATGCTGGCGACCGGTGGATCTTTACTGAGAGCCATCGAGGTACTCAGAGAAAACGGCGTTGCAGAGAAAAATATCATTGTGGTGAATTTTCTTGCGTCACCATCGGGTCTGGAAAGGGTTATTGCAGCCTGTCCGGCATTGACCATTGTGACTTCATCTATTGAACAAGGGCTAACCGAGGCCGCATTTATGCGTCCGGGCATTGGGGATTTTGGCGATCGTTATTTTGGTACCTGGCCCGGAGCCGATCATGAATAAATTATCCACGTTCTCTGATATTCTTATCACCGCACTGGCCCCGGTTATCTGGGGAAGTACCTATATTGTTACCACGCAAACGCTGCCCCCCCACATGCCGCTACTGGCTTCCGTCATCAGGGCGCTGGGTGCCGGATGTATTCTTTTACTGATCTGCCAGATACGTCCGCACGGGATCTGGTGGCTGCGCATTGCGATTTTAGGCTTCCTTAATATTGGTCTGTTTTTTTATTGTCTGTTTGCCGCCGCTTATTTTCTTCCGGGAGGGCTGGCCTCGCTGGTGATGTCCTGTCAGCCGATTATTGTGATGGTAGTGGGTGCCATTATTTTCAGGCACAAGCTCAGGCCTGTCCATTTGTTCTCTGCAGCGATTGGCGTAACGGGAATCGGCCTTCTGGTGCTCAACAGTGCCGTGGCATTAAATTTTAAGGGCGTGGCCATCGGGCTTATCGGTACTTTCAGCATGGCAATGGGCATTTTGCTGAACAAACACTGGGGCAGACCTGAAAATATGTCATTGCTGGCCTTTACCGGCTGGCAACTGGCGATGGGGGGCTTAATGCTGCTGCCCGCTGCGCTGACGCTGGAGAAATTACCTGAGACGCTGACCTTCACGAATATGCTGGGCTATGGTTGGCTGACGCTGGCGGGCGGCGTACTGGGCTATGTTGTCTGGTTTCGTGGCATTGAGAAACTGCCACCGGTGACCACGTCCTTTCTCGGATTTATAAGTTCCCTGTCGGCATGTGTATTGGGCTATATCATTTTGGGGCAGACCTTTACGCAACTGCAGCTGTTGGGCTGTGTGGCTATTGTGTCATCAATCTATCTCGCCCGTCCGCAGCACAGGTGATACCGCAACAGGAAAAGGCACCTCATTCAGTGGAGCGTCGCTGTTAATGGTCCAGGTTGATTGTACCGGTAAACATTCTTTTGAGAATCAAAAATGAGAAACAATCAAACTATCGTCATGTTCGATCTTGACGGCATGCTCTTCGATAGGGCGCAGGCATACCTACCAGGCTTGCTGGTGGACAGCTGTGATGATGTGGTGGATCAGTGCCATAAAATAATGACGCAACATATCACTGAAAATCTGTTATTCAACACGTCGGACTGACCCTGCCCAAACAGTGATGACCACGCTGAAAACCTGATTTACTTGCTCAGGCGTGGTTGATTCGCTTTCTCCTTTAACGTGCGGCGGAGCGACCCGGCGACATTGCTGCTGCGCTATCGGTGCGTTTTTATCCGGGCGTTGGCCGCGACGGATAATGACGCTTGTAAGGCGCAGTCATTTTAAGTCCTGGCAGAGTTGAATCTCGTCGTGGCGCTGCCCTGCCCTTTAGTCCTTAGCTGACAGTGGTTGCTCCTGTGATGCCGGCGCAGTCTGTTTTTCATCGCCCCAGTTACGCGCTTTAGTGGTTTTACCAATTCCCGGATTCAGGTTGTTGGTCGGGTCGAACTGCTGGTAAAAGGCCCGCATCGCCGGGCTGGCATGGTAAATATGACCGACATTATGTTCCGCCGGATATTGCGTGCCGCGCGCGTTGAGGATGGACAGCATCTTCTCCTTGAGGGCGTGAACGTCAGCGCCTTTGCGCACGATATAATCCTGATGAAATATGTGACAGAAAAAATGGCCGTAATAAAGGCGGTGGACCAGCGCATCGTCAAACTCTGCGGGCAGCTGTTCTGTAGTGGTCAACTAATTTTGGCCACACGACCTGACTGTTCGTGGAACAGCCGCTCTGATTCATTTGGCGTTAAGCCGCCGTTATTCCAGTGAGGCCTGAGAGCACTGTAGTACCCCGTGATATATCGGATTATCGATAACCGTGCTTCCCCTAAGCTTTCGTAGCCCGTCGTTGGTACCCATTCACTCTTCAGACTACGGAAGAACCGCTCCATCGGACTGTTATCCCGGCAGTTTCCCCGGCGACTCATGCTCTGTGTGCTCCGGTAGTGCCACAGCATCTGCCGGTACTGACGACTGGTATAATGACTCCCCTGAACACTGTGGAACATCACGCCTGATGGCCGCCCCCGTAGCTCCCATGCCATCTGAAGTGCTTTTATAGTGAGGTCTGAGCCTGGTGAGTACGACAGCGCCCAGCTCACCGGTTTACGGGCAAACAGAGCCAGCACCACGGCCAGATAAGCCCACCGTTTGCCCGTCCAGATGTAGGTCACATCACCGCACCAGACCTGATTCGGTTCTGTCACTGCAAACTGCCGGGCAAGAAGATTCGGGATTTCAACATGCTCATTGCCCCCACGTTTGTATTTATGCCCCGGTATCTGACAACTGGTGATACCCAGCTCTTTCAACAGTCGACCAGCCAGCCATCGACCGAGTTGTACGCCCTTTGTCGTGACCATCGTGGCGATACTTCTGGCACCGGCGGAACCCCCACTGGCGTTCCAGACCCCGCTGACCAGACGGCGTTTAACAGCACGGTCAGCATCAGGCTCAGTACTGTTTTTACGTGTGTAGCGATAACTGCTGCGGTGAACACCGAACAGTCGGCACAATGGGGCAACCGGGTACTGCGCCCTCAGACTGTCGATTATCGAGAACTGTTGAGGGAGTCCGACATCAAGAGCGCTGTAGCCTTTTTTAGGATTTCGTTTTCCATTTCAAGGCGCTGTATACGTTTTCTCATTTCCCTGAGTTCAGTTTGCTCAGGAGTGACAGGCAGCCCCGATGTTTTTTTCCCTGACGCTGCAGACGTAACGATTTTACCCACCGGTTGATGGCAGAAAGACTGACATTCATCGCCTTAGCAGCTTCACCGTGTGTGTAGTGCTGGTCGAGGTCCCGCTTTGCCGCTTCAAGTTTAAATTCAGCAGTAAATACCTTGCTCATTGGTTCACCTGTGAAATTTTGAGGTGAGCATATCACCTCAACTCAGATGGCCAAATTCAGTGTGCCACTACAGTTCAAACCAGTCGCGATCATTGCGTCGCAGAGCGATATCCAGTGCCAGAATATCTTCCACGTCATCATTATGGACGGCGTGATACCTTACCGCCGCTCCGGCAGCCGCAAAACGGTGCAAAAAGGCTTTTGCGCCTTCTCTGGCGGTGCATTCGAAGTATTCTCCCGCCGCGCCGCGAAAGTAGTGCTACAAATAGTGCAGGGCTTCTGCCACACCAGGTCCGGCCATTTTCAACATCAGGTGGTGTTGATAACGGTCACGGTATGCCAGCAGACGCTCCGGTAAATGTTCCGGCAGCAGCACACTTAACTTCTGTAGCAGGCGATCGATCAGGTTGGGCTGGCAAAAGCCGATCTTACTCAACCAGACATCCATCCGTCCCTTCAGGTTGAAAAACAGTGGCATTTTATCTGTGCCAAGCTTATCGATCATCACGGAGATGTCTTTACCGTAGACATGCTCGATATCAAAAGCATCGCGGTGCAGATATTCCGCCGCCACCGGCAGTTCAGTGAAATGGCTGGGGATATGACGACGAAGTTCATCCAATATCTCCGGTCGATCGGTGCCGATATAAAATACCTGTTGGACCTTTTCGCTGATAAAGGTATCCAGCCGCACGGCGAACACCGCCAGCTTGCCTGCACAACCCGATGCTTCAAACAGGCGACGGAGATCGGCGTTAAAGCGCGAGGGCGTGTCCGCCTCCACATCCTGCACCCGCTGTGCATAATCACCATCGGAAGCGCAGCGATTGTCATGCTGGACGTGATGCGGTTGCCAGCTTTCGTCATCCAGCCGGGCGAGAATGTGCTCCAGGGTGATGCCTAAATCGATGCCAGGATGGTTAACCAACTTGAGTTTACCGCTGGCGTCGATTTGGGCAAACAGGGCCATCTCGCTGAAGGCCGGGCCGCGTTTTATCAGGGAAGCCCCGGAATTATTACAGATGCCACCCAGCACCGATGCGCCAATACATGAGAAGCCAATCACCGAATGCGGTTCACGGCCCAGCGGCTTGAGGATCTTTTCCAGCTGGTAAAGCGTACTGCCGTGCAAGGCCAGAACCTGTTTGCCGCCGTCGGGCAGCTGGATCTTATCCAAACGCACGGTGCTCATTATAATGATGTCACGAGGGTAATCATTGCCGTTTGGCGTCGAGCCTTCGGTCAGTTCGGTATTGGCTGCCTGCATCAGGATGATAACCTCTGCTGCCACGCAGGCCTGCAATATGCGCCATTGCTCCAGCAGTGTGCCGGGTAAGACCACGGCCAGCGCATCACCTGTGCCTGAGCGAAATCCTTTTCGGTAGCGTTCCGTCGGCTGTGGATCGGTTAACAGGTGATTGCGCCCGACAATACGGGTCAGTTCGGTGACCAGATGCTGACTGGTCGGGGAAGAAGAATTGATCATGACCTTAGTCCTTTTATCTGCCACGTCATAATGTTAGCAGCGTCTGCACAGACTGCCCGGTTTTAAAAAACAGATCCACCTCGCAGCCGTGTGTGGAAAACTATCTGCTATCCTCAACTTATGGCACACTTGGTGCCTTACAATCCTGTAACACTCCTGCCGTTATGTGAGAGAAACCAATCTGATGAAATGGATTTGCTCTGCCAGCCTTGCTGCCGTTCTGATCGTGCAGCCGTCGTTTGCTGAAAACCGACCTGCTTCCCACCTGCTGACGCCGCAAGCTCGTGATGCCTTTGTCACTAATCTGCTGAAAAAAATGACGCTGGATGAAAAAATCGGTCAGCTTCGCTTAATCAGCGTGGGGCCGGATAATCCAAAAGAGGCGATCCGCGACATGATCGCCCATGAGCAGGTTGGCGCAATATTCAATACCGTCACCCGAGAGGATATCCGTGCGATGCAGGATCAGGTGATACAGCTCAGTCGCCTGAAAATCCCGCTCTTTTTTGCCTACGATGTGGTGCACGGTCATCGCACGGTGTTTCCTGTTCCACTCGGGTTGGCAGCCAGCTGGGATCTGGATGCTGTGGCTGAAGTTGGGCGTATTTCTGCTTATGAAGCCGCCGACGACGGCCTGAACATGACCTGGGCTCCCATGGTGGATGTGACCCGTGAACCTCGCTGGGGAAGGACGTCGGAAGGGTTTGGCGAAGATACCTGGTTGACGTCGCAGATGGGCCGGGCGCTGGTGATGTCAATGCAGGGCAAAAGTCCGGCAGACCGCTATTCACTGATGACCAGCGTTAAGCACTTTGCCGCCTATGGTGCGGTGGAAGGCGGCCGTGATTACAATACGGTGGACATGAGTCCACAGCGCCTGGCACAGGATTATCTGCCGCCTTACAAAGCAGCGCTGGATGTCGGTAGCGGCGGCGTGATGGTGGCACTTAACTCGCTGAACGGCGTACCGGCTACGGCGGACAGCTGTCTGCTGAAAGATGTGCTGCGCAAGGACTGGAAATTTAAGGGCATCACCATTAGCGATCACGGTGCGATTAAAGAACTGATCAAACATGGTGTTGCCAGCGATCCGAGGGATGCGGTGCGTATCGCCATTCAGTCCGGCGTTAATATGAGTATGGGCGATGAGTTTTACAGTAAATATCTGCCGAATCTGGTGAAAAGCGGTGTGGTCAGCAAATGGGAAATTGATGACGCAACCCGTCACGTGCTGAACGTTAAGTACGACATGGGTCTGTTCAACGATCCCTACAGCCATCTTGGGCCAAAAGAGAGTGACCCGCAGGATACCAACGCTGAAAGCCGTTTGCACCGTGAGCAAGCGCGCGACGTCGCGCGTAAAAGTATGGTGCTGCTGAAAAACCGTCTCGATACCCTGCCGCTTAAAAAATCTGGTACCATTGCCCTGATTGGTCCCCTCGCCGACAGCCAGCGTGACATTATGGGAAGCTGGTCGGCAGCGGGCGTGGCATCACAATCGGTCAGCGTGTTACAGGGGATGAAAAACGCCACCCAGGGCCACGCCACAATTCTGTATGCCAAAGGGGCAAATGTTACCGACAACAAAGGCATTCAGGATTTCCTCAATATTTATGAAAAAGCTGTAAGCGTCGATCCCCGCTCGCCGCAGGCGATGCTGGATGAAGCTGTGGCCACCGCGAAGAAGTCAGACGTGGTGGTGGCTGTGGTGGGGGAAGCTCAGGGCATGGCACATGAGGCTTCCAGTCGCAGTGATATCACTATCCCGGCCAGCCAACGGGTGCTGATCGATGCGCTGAAAGCAACGGGCAAACCGCTGGTGCTGGTGCTGATGAATGGTCGCCCGCTGGCGCTGGTGAAGGAAAATATGCAGGCGGATGCTTTGCTGGAAACTTGGTTTGGCGGTACGGAAGGCGGTAATGCTATTGCTGACGTGCTGTTTGGTGATTACAACCCGTCGGGTAAGCTGCCGATGTCGTTCCCGCGTTCCGTGGGGCAAATCCCGATTTATTACAATCATCTGAATACCGGGCGTCCTTATGATGCCGATAAACCGAATAAATATACCTCGCACTATTACGATGCTGCGAACGGCCCGCTGTTCCCGTTTGGTTACGGTCTGAGCTATACCACCTTTACCCTTTCGCCTGTTACTCTCTCGTCAAAAACCATGCCCCATAAAGGTACGGTCAACGCCAGCGTCACCATTACCAATACCGGTAAACGCGACGGGGCTACGGTAGTCCAGCTTTATCTTAACGATGAAATGGCCAGCATTAGTCGTCCGGTTAAAGAGCTGAAAGGGTTTAAGCGCATTATGCTGAAGGCGGGTGAGACGCAAACCGTCACTTTCCCAATAGAGGTGAAGGCGCTGACATTCTGGAATGCGAAGATGCAGCAGGTGGCCGAACCCGGTAAATTTAAGGTGATGATTGGCCTTGATTCTGCCCGCACTAACAGCGCGGAGTTCGACTACCTGTAAGCTGACAGGCTTATGCTTACCCTGCAGTCACCCGGCTTTCGGGCGGGGTGACTGAAGAGTTACGCAAGTGCGTGGCTAAGTCCGGTTAATCCTGTTGGCAAAACCATGGTTTTTTCCTGTGCTGGCGTGTTAAAGTTTTAATCCGTTGCAAAAGATTCTGGTAATGCATTGCGTCTGGCGGGCAGTAATAGTGGTTTTTTGCCCTCAAGTAATTGACCTGAGCGCGCATATTATTTTCCCTGGTGTTTACCCCTGACCTTTTATTCGTCGTAAGCATTTCTGGCGAAGTGCAGCGTGTTACCCGAAAGATATGCCTGATTTTACCGTCGAAAATTGCCGCGAGGATGCGTATCATTCTACGGCCAGAGTGGCTGTCATTCTTAAATGGCGGTTTTCTATGTCATTCAGGATGCTCTGCCGGGACAATTTTTATCCCTTTACTTTTCTGCAACAGGTAACAGGAACCGGTATGTTTTCGTTGCGCGATCGTATACAGCAACAGATTTTTCGACTCAACGGGCTGGCCAGTAATGATTTTGACCTTTCCGTCCCGGCGGGCGATCCCGGTTTATTCGGTCCTGAAAGTATCATCTGGCGCGTGCACGGTGATTTTTCTTCAATGCTATGCGGCGGCATTTCTGCGCTGTTACTACAAATGCTGCACCCGCTGGCGCTGGCAGGCGTCTGGGACCATTCTTCTTTTCGCGAGGATATGCTGGGACGGCTACGGCGAACCAGCCAGTTTGTTGCAGTCACCACTTTTGGTAATAGCGCGGATGCGAACAGCCTGATCGCGAAAGTCAAACGCATTCATTCACAGGTATCCGGGGTGGATGCGCAGGGCATGCCTTATGCCGCCAGCGATCCGGCGCTGCTCACCTGGGTTCATGTTGCGGAAACCAGCCGCTTTCTTGCTGCCCATTTACGCTACAAAAATCCACAGCTCAGTCTGGCAGAGCAGGATCGTTACTACGCCGAAGCGGCGCGGGTAGCGGAAATGCTCGGCGCGGAGCGTGTCCCCAAAACCGTGGGGGACGTTGTCGATTATCTGCTGGCGATACAACCGACGTTGCGCTGTGACCAGCGCACCAGAGCGGTACTGGATATGTTGCTTAATGCGCCCGCTCCCAGCTGGCAGGCGCGCCCCGCTATGCATGTGATGATGATGGCCGGGATAGCGCTGTTACCTGAATGGGCGCAGCAGCAGTTTGGTTTTACTTTCTCACCGTTGCATCGCCGTTTTATCCATCTTCGTCTTGATCTGCTGGCGGTGGCGCTGCGTGCCTGTATTCGCCAGGGCGCGTATCATCGTGCAATGCAGCGGATGGGGCGCTAGCCGGATCGTCACACCAGTACCCGCATTAATTTCTGCTTTGTGATCGGGATCACCTCAAGTTTCTGCCGGGTAAGCCGTTAATTCGATCAGGCAATTGTGCCTTAGTGTGTCTGGCGAGGCTCTTCATGTTAAAAACAACCCAGGGCAGATTTACCCTGTTGATCATCAGCTTCTTTCTGCTGCTGCTGTTGATCACTGTCGTGGTAATAAAAATATTTGTAGCGCCTCAGCTGATGACCAGTGAGAGTCGGTTAGTGCGCTATGAAGTGGATACGATTAGCTCACGTATCACTGATATGATGAATCGTATTCAGGCCCAACAGCGCAGCATTACGGAAACGGTTGCGGTGCTGGACAGCGACAGCATTGATAAAGTTTTGCCTGCGCTGGTTAACCAGTATCAGGATGCCAATGTGTTTGGCGGCGGTATCTGGCCTTTGCCAAAACAGCGCGATCCGGCCAAAGATAAATTCAGTACCTTTTTTGTCCGTGACAGCAGTAACGTCCTTGAGGTCAACACCTTCTGGAACTCCGCAGAAGCGCCGAATTATTATGAACAGCCTTGGTACAAAGACGGTATGGCAGCGTCGAAAGGGCAGTGCGCCTGGGCGAACGTCTATCAGGATTCCGCCAGTCCGCAGCCCCGTACCAACTGTGCAATGGGAATTTATCGAAACGGCACGGCGTGGGGCGTTGCCACCATTGATGTAACTCTCGGTTTCTTTAACCACCTTGCAAAAGATATGGGGCGTGCTGTACAGGGCCAGGTACTGATTGTCGAAGCTGATGGTAAAGTTGTGGGAGACGCCAGCCTGGTGGATTCCGCGCCAACCTTGCGTAATCTGAGCGAACTTTCCGCACCTATGGCTGTGCCTTTGCGTGCACTGTTGAGCAACGCAGGTTCAGAATCATCACAGAGTCGTTATGACGACAAAGATGGCGAGCATACGGTGTTCCTTCAGCATATTAGCGGCAGTCCGTGGTATATCGCCAGTGATGTCCCCACCGCACTGTTGTCAAAACAAAGTAACGCCATCCTGATGCGCCTTGGACTGGTACAGATACCGCTGGCAGTGTTATTGCTGCTGGTACTGCTCGGTTTTATGCGTAGCCTGCTGAGACGGCTGAACGGACTGAACGACAATATTCTGGCCCTGTCTTCTGGCGGTGCCGATTTGACACAGCGTCTGCCTGCCAGCGGTAGCCCTGAGTTCGATGCGGTTGCGCGGAGTTTTAATAACTTTATCGGCTATTTGCAAGGACTGCTGCGCCAGGTGGGTGACAGCGCACTGGCTATCACCTCGGCGTCGAAAGAAATTGCCAGCGGCAACCTCGATTTGTCTGCCCGTACCGAAGATCAATCCAGTTCTATTGTGGAAACCGCCGCGTCAATGGAACAGCTCACCGGTACCGTGCGACAGAATGCTGATAATGCCACCCACGCTAACCAGCTGGTGGGCGATGCGTCCCGCGTGGCAGAACGCGGTTCCAACGTGGTGAAACAGGTCGTCACTACTATTAATGCTGGTCACTTAAGGTGACCAGCAACCTTTTTATCCGGATATTTCCTGCTCTTTACCCTCAACTCTCTCGGGTAACTTCGCTCTCTTCTACCCGGTAACACAAGCCATTTCGCCTGTTCATACAGGGTTCTCAGTTCTCCCGGCATTTTTCCCGGCGAAGCCCAGGGCAGGGTTATCAGCATCCGGATTATTTCGCTTATCGCTCCACTGAAGCTCAGCTGGTAAGGCAGGTAATCTCCTTTCAGATGGAACGCCATCTGCACCATCTGATATCGCACCAGGTTATAAGCCAGCAGTACCCCCCATAGCTCCTGTCTCACCAGCTCCGGCAGGCGACTGCGTAATGTCCACCGGCTGTCCAGCATACCCTGCTTTGCTTCCCGGTAGCCCAGTTCTGTTTCCCAGCGGTGGCGATATAGCTCGCTGATATCTTTACCCGGATAGCGATTCGGGTCTGTCAGTGACGTCAGCACCTGCCTCTCTTTACCGTCTACCCTGCGGGTCAGCAGTCTTGCCACCATTTCTTCCGGGACCCCTGGCCATTGCTTCCTGGCTCGTGGACTGGTTTTCAGGCATATCAGTTCATCTCCACGCCCCAAACGGCGAACCACCTGATACTGTACGTGTTTTTTCAACGGCAACAACCAGTGACGGTGTTCTCCTGCTGTCTGCCAGTGATGAAGCAGACCCATCGAATAAAATCCCTTATCGAACAGGGTGATACTGTTATTCGGGGTTTTCTCCGTCAGGTGTTCAGCCAGCCGCATTTCACTGACTTTTTCACTGTCGAATGCACTGGCGGCGATCAGATGGCTGCTCAGCTCCATCAGACAAACCATTCGCACCTGAGGATAGCCGCCTTCGCCGTACTGGCTGCTGTGTTTACTGAAGACGGCTCTGTTTTCCGGCGTATCGGCGGTACGCCAGACCACGCCGTCGACAGCAAACAGATTCAGACCGTGCCATTTTGGATGTGCAGCCTGCTGATTCCAGTGCTGCTGTGTGATATCAAAAAGCTCCCGCACTGCATTTTCACCCAGAGTCTTACGGCGCTGAATGACAGCGCTGCGTGCGGTAAAAGGAGCTCCGGTCCGGTCAGTAATATCCATCAGATTGACGATTTCGGTCATCGGATGATCGCAAAAAATGGACATCCCAACGACAAGCCAAATCATGGATTCGAGGGAAAGTTTACGTTTACGCAAAGTAACGGTATCGGTCAGGGTGAGCGCCTGCTGAATAAGCTCGGGAGGAATAAGGTCGGCGAGACTACGGGCGCGCTCAGGAGTGGCGGCATTGATGATGCCGAGGGCCTGGGAAAGTTCCATTTAAAAAGGGTTCCATGATGAACATAGAACCCTTTTTACCGCATAAACCGGATCGGTCAACCGATCCTTAAATGATCGGCATTAGTCACTACTATGGGTGAAATTAACGCATCATCACACAAAGTGGTCGATATCATCGGCGTGATTGACAGCATCGCCTTCCAGACGAATATCCTGGCGCTTAACGCCGCGGTTGAGGCTGCGCGGGCTGGCGAGCAGGGGCGCGGCTTTGCCGTGGTGGCTTCAGAGGTGCGAAACCTGGCACAGCGCTCGGCCAACTCTGCCCGTGAAATCAAGAAGCTGATTGAAGAGTCAGTTGCAAATATCGATCACGGTAGCCAGCTTGTTCAGGAAGCGGGCAGCACCATGGATGAATTGATGACCGGCGTCAGCAGCGTTGCCACGCTTATGGCAGAAATCATGTCAGCCAGTCGTGAACAAAGTATGGGTATCGATCAAATCAACAGCGCTGTAAACCAGCTCGACAGCACCACACAGCAAAACGCTTCGCTGGTGGAGCAGGTGTCTGCTTCCGCTCAGGCAATGGAAGAACAAAGTCTTCAGCTGGCACAGGTGGTCAGTAGTTTCAGACTTTAACACCCCGCCCGATCCGGTGACGCAGGATCGGGCAACCTATGAATGCCCCTCACGGGTTGTCACAAACTCAAACGAATTTATCCCTCAGGCCAGCGGCAAGCTGTGCCACAATATTTGCCATAAACCCTGAAGGAGTTTGCATGTCTGCTATCGAAGTGGTTCTGGTTGATGGTAATGATCGCGCCATTGGCAGAATGGAAAAGCTTGAAGTGCACAGGAAAGACCTGCTGCACCGTGCCATCACCGTTTATGTTTTCAATTCACGTCACCCAGCTGTTGCTAGAGCAGCGTGCCTGCTCTAAGTATCACTGTGGCACCTGTGGAGTAACACCACCTGCGGTCATCCCTATCCTCATGAATCCACGCAGTATGCAGCAGAGCGCCGTCTGCGCGAGGAGATGGGGCTGCGTCTTGCACTTTGCCCGATGTTTGAACTGAGCTATCGTTTGCCGCTGAGTAACGGCCTGACGGAGCATGAGTACGGACATGTTTACTTTGCCCGAAGCGATGCGCTGCCAGAGCCGAATCCGCAAGAGGTGGGAGGGTGGCGTTACCTGTCTCTGCCAGATATTCAGCATGAAATTGAGCAGCACCCTGCGTATTTCACTCCCTGGTTTTTGCACGCTTTTCCCGGTATTTCTGCAGAGCTGGGGCGTTTTAACGCTCGAGGTCACGCGAACTTGTCATCATCTGCGTAAGAGGAATGACGGTGGGTGTGTAGTGGCACACTGAATTTGGCCATCTGAGTTGAGGTGATATGCCCACCTCAAAATTTCACAGGTGAACCAATGAGCAAGGTATTTACTGCTGAATTTAAACTTGAAGCGGCAAAGCGGGGCCTCGACCAGCACTACACACACGGTGAAGCTGCTAAGGCGATGAATGTCAGTCTTTCTGCCATCAACCGGTGGGTAAAATCGTTACGTCTGCAGCGTCAGGGAAAAAAACATCGGGGCTGCCTGTCACTCCTGAGCAAACTGAACTCAGGGAAATGAGAAAACGTATACAGCGCCTTGAAATGGAAAACGAAATCCTAAAAAAGGCTACAGCGCTCTTGATGTCGGACTCCCTCAACAGTTCTCGATAATCGACAGTCTGAGGGCGCATTACCCGGTTGCCTCATTGTGCCGACTGTTCGGTGTTCACCGCAGCAGTTATCGCTACACACGTAAAAACAGTACTGAGCCTGATGCTGACCGTGCCGTTAAACGCCTTCTGGTCAGCGAGGTCTGGAACGCCAGTGGGGGTTCCGCCTGTGCCAGAAGTATCGCCACGATGGTCACGACAAAGGGCGTACAACTCGGTCGATGGCTGGCTGGTCGACTGTTGAAAGAGCTGGGTATCACCAGTTGTCAGATACCGGGGCATAAATACAAACGTGGGGGCAATGAGCATGTTGAAATCCCGAATCTTCTTGCCCGGCAGTTTGCAGTGACAGAACCGAATCAGGTCTGGTGCGGTGATGTGACCTACATCTGGACGGGCAAACGGTGGGCTTATCTGGCCGTGGTGCTGGCTCTGTTTGCCCGTAAACCGGTGAGCTGGGCGCTGTCGTACTCACCAGACTCAGACCTCACTATAAAAGCACTTCAGATGGCATGGGAGCTACGGGGGCGGCCATCAGGCGTGATGTTCCACAGTGTTCAGGGGAGTCATTATACCAGTCGTCAGTACCGACAGATGCTGTGGGGCTACCGGAGCACACAGAGCATGAGTCGCCGGGGAAACTGCCGGGATAACAGTCCGATGGAGCGGTTCTTCCGTAGACTGAAGAGTGAATGGGTACCAACGACGGGCTACGAAAGCTTAGGGGAAGCACGGTTATCGATAATCCGATATATCACGGGGTACTACAGTGCTCTCAGGCCTCACTGGAATAACGGCGGCTTAACGCCAAATGAATCAGAGCGGCTGTTCCACGAACAGTCAGGTCGTGTGGCCAAAATTAGTTGACCACTACAGTGCGACATCAGTGCGACATCTCGGTTTCTTGACAGGAACCTGTTCGTTTATCAGAACCGGGTGCGCTTAAAGCAGTGAATAAGTCTGGGAAAGGCGCGGCGTGGTCGGATATGAGGCGAACTTTTCCGCCCTGTGTCTTTAAGAACGCAGCAGAATGGTGTAGCCCGTAAGCACGACCCCGCCGATGCCGCCAAGCGCCATCATCAGGAAAAGAAAAGTCACCGCAATTTTTTGCCAGTTCATATCATCGCCTGTTTTATCTGAAGTGGAAAGAGGGGGAATTATAGCGGAAACTGGCCAGCGGGGTTAAGTTTTTGACGGTTTTTATTGCCAGGCTTCTGGCTCTTTGCTAAAGAAAAGCGTGATGTGCGCGACTTCGACGCCGAATTTTTTCATGGAGGTCACGTTCATTAAATGGTGCGTGTCCTGCTGAAAAATCCAGTCGTCAAAGTTGAGCCTGTAACTGTCTGAACGGGTTTTTACCGTCATCGTGTAGCGCCAGTTGAACGCATTGCCCGCACTTTTTCCCGTTGCCGTGCCAATGATATCAGCCGCCGTGCCAGTGTAGCGGCCGTCTGCCCGCTTGTGAATATGCCAGAGGCGGGTCTGGGTTTCGCCATCGTCATAAGCAAACCGTTCATCCAGCGTCAGCGTGTCTTCCGTCACCGTGCCGTGGATGCGCACCTCAAAACGACGAATTTGCCTGCCACGGTAATCCTGTACCATCCCCCATGCCCGTGATTCGCCGTTGAACCAGCGAAAGATGTCCAGCTGCGGCTGAGTGTGCTGATAAGTATCAACGTCATTCCCGCAGCCAGCAATCAGCAGGCTGGCGACCAGTAACAGGTAGCGGCACATCAGGCATTCTCATTTTTTTGAGCGGTAAGCTGGACGGTGCCAATAGTTCCTGCAAGAAAACCGGCCTCGCAGTAGCAGAGGTAAAACCGCCACATCCGGTGAAAATGCGAATCGAAATGTGCGTTTTGTAACTGTGGCATGGCGGCTTCATAGCGCAGCCGCCATGCCCGCAGGGTACGGGCATAATCCGGTCCGATTTCAAACAGGTTGTGCAAGGTAAACCTGCTGGCGGTAAGATTTGCCTCCAGCATACTGACTGCGGGCAGAAAACCCCCGGGGAAAATATAGCGCTGGATGAAATCGACGCTACGTGCATAGCGTGCAAATCGCGCTTCGCTGATGGTTATCGCTTGCAACGCCAGCCGACCGTCTGGTTTTAACAGGTCGCGACAGCGGGCAAAAAACAGCGGAATATACTGCTGGCCTACCGCTTCGATCATCTCCACCGACACCAACTTGTCATACTGGCCATTAAGCTGCCGATAGTCCTGCTTCAACACCGTCACGCGGTCGGCCAGCCCGGCGGCGGCAATGCGGCGGCAGCTGTAATCATACTGCTCCTGCGAAATGGTGGTGGTGGTAACGCGACAGCCATACTCCCGTGCGGCAAACTCGGCCATCGCACCCCAGCCGGTACCAATTTCCAACAGGTGATCGTGAGAGGTGAGCTGAAGCCGGCCGCACAACCGACGCATTTTCGCCTGCTGCGCTTCTGCCAGGGACATTTCCGGCAGTGCATACCAGCCGCTGGAATAGAGCATCGACTCGTCGAGGAATGAACGATAAAAATCGTTACCGAGGTCGTAATGCGCGGCAATATTTTTTTTAGCCTGACTGACGCTGTTACGGTGCAGCAGGTGCCTGCATTTGTTCAGAAGGGCTGCCACCCGGCTAAAACGCGAACCTAGTTTATTCAGCACGCTGTCGTTAATGGCCAGGGTTTGAATAACCGCCGTCAGGTCAGGCGTGTTCCACTCCCCATCCATGTAAGTTTCCGCTGCGGCGATACTGCCGCCAAGCAGGATCCGCCGGTACGTCCGTGAATGGTTCACCCGGATTTCAGCCTGGAGTTCTGCCTGGGGATTACCGAAAAAACGACTTCCCAGATGAGGGTCGTGCAGATGCAGACCTGCCCCTTCAATCTGCTTTAACAGCGCAAAGACTATCCGTCGCGAGGTGGATAAACGTTTGCCGCTACGCGGACGAGGGGAGTAAGTCAGTTCAGGTTGGTACATCCGTTATTTCTCCGATTCAGGATGAGGATACACCGGCGTGCCCTTGCGCCACAATTTCCATGCCTGCCAGTATATGGCCAGCGCAGTACGTACGGTTGTCAGAGGGAAGCGCCAGAGATGGTGACGCAAATTTTTTTGGTTCAGCGGCTGATAACGAAGATGCAGCGTGGCGTCAAAAACTTTACCCGTCCGGTGGTTCTCGATATGTACTGAAAGAGATTTACCCGGTGCTGACAGCCGCCAGTGATAAACCATATCCAGTGGATTAAACGGTGAAACGTGAAACGATTTTTGAGTGGTCTCGCTGCCCTCCGGCTTAACGGCATAGGTGTAGCGCTCATTCCAGGGGGTATTGCGCACTTCAGCCAGCATCCAGCGCAGTCGATCCTGGTCGTCGTAAAGATAGTAAAAATTGACCGGGTTAAACGAGCAGCCAAAATAACGTAGCTGAGTTAACAACATCACGCGTCCGGTGAGTTGTTCGCCGGTCAGCGCGGCAATGCGTGCCTGAGCACGCATTTTGATCTCGCCACCGCCGAGATAATCGGCCGTACAGAACGACGCCGCTGAAAATTTTCCTTCATTGATCCCCACCTCTTTTAGCAATGGCAGTTCATCGAGATCGATCAGCAACATAAAAAGATCATAGCTGAACTGGTGATCAACCGGGGTAAAGCGGCGATGACGAACGTGGCCGCGGTAAATTGCGCTGTTCACAACAGGGTCGCCCGTTCCATACCGGCCACCACGTCCAGCGCACTGCGAATGCCATCCTCATGGAAACCGTTATAGCACCATGCGCCGCAATACCAGCTGCGATTAACACCGTTTAACAGCAGACGCGTGCGTTGTGTCAGCAGGCTTTGCAGACCGAACTGGGGGTGATGATAGACATAGCGGCCCAGAATTTTAGTGGGATCAATAAAGGTGGTATCGTTGAGGGTGACACAGAAAGTGGCCCCGGCGTTCAGTCCCTGCAGGATATTCATGTTGTAGGTCACCGTGGCGGCGGAGTGCCCGCTATCCGATTGCGATCTGTCCAGACGGTAGTTCCAGCTGGCCCAGGCACGAGGATTTTCGGGCAGCAGGCGGGTATCCGTGTGGAGTACCACTTCGCTGGCACTCCAGGGAACGCCAGACAGCATTTGTTGCTCTTCGTCAGTGGCATAGTCCAGTAATGCGAGCGTTTGATCGCTGTGGCAGGCAAAGATAACCTGATCAAAGGTATCACTTCCCGTCCGTGTGTGTAGCGTTAAGCTGCTGGCATGCCGTTGAACCTGCAAAACGGGGGTGCTGAGGTGAATGTGCAGTCGGTCTTCGATTTTAGCCATCAGTCTGCGGATATATTCACGAGAGCCGCCCGGAATGACATACCATTGCGGGCGCTGACTCAGATCCAGCAGGCCGTGGTGATTGAAGAACTGCAAAAAGAATATGAGCGGCATTTGACGGATTTCGTTTAGCGAGCATGACCAGATAGCCGCGCCCATTGGCAGAATATAGTGGTCACTAAAAAATGCATTGAATCGCTGTTTTTGCAGGAAATTTCCCAGAGTGTCCTGGTGTGACAGAGCACAGCCGTGCGCCTTAAGCCACTGCTTTGCCCGGCGATTGAACCGTACAATATCGGCGAGGAATCGCCAGAATTTTTTCCGTAGCAAGTTACCGCGTTGGGCGAACAGGCTGTTAAGAGAGTGGCCGTTGTATTCCAACCCGCTCTGAACGTTCCTGACAGAAAAACTCATTTCAGTGGGCTGTCCTGCTAGTTCCAGTTCAGCCAACAGCGCATGAAAATGCTGATAGGTGCGGTCA
Organism: Erwinia tracheiphila; assembly: GCF_021365465.1. Lineage (NCBI taxonomy): Bacteria > Pseudomonadati > Pseudomonadota > Gammaproteobacteria > Enterobacterales > Erwiniaceae > Erwinia > Erwinia tracheiphila. The sequence continues at coordinate 3,060,269 of NZ_CP089932.1, read as the reverse complement.
TTAAAGACGATAAAACCAGTGTCAATGGCATAATGCTGTCCCTGCACCGTGACATCCACCGTGGCGGTGTGGCCACCCAGTCTGTCGCCCGCTTCAAACAGATGAACCTCGGCCCGCTCCGCCAGTTTCCATGCCGAACTGAGTCCGGCAATACCGCTGCCGATAATAGCTATCTTCACCATTACCTCGCTACCCGCTGGGTAAGCAGACGTTGCATGGCATAGGGAAGCCGTGAGGTGACGCGCAAAATAATTGAAAACAGGCGGGGAAAGGCAAACTCGGCTTTGCCTTTTGCCAGACCGCGTCGTATATAGCGCGAGGCCTGCTCAACGTTGACAATCATTGGCATAACAAAATCATTGCGGCGGGTCAGCGGCGTATCAACAAAGCCAGGCATGACCAGACTGATCGCAATCTGTTTTCGTTTCAAATCCTGGGCGAGACTGCGGGCGAAATAGGCCAGCGCAGCTTTTGAAGCACCGTAGGCCTCTGCACGGGGCAGCGGCACCAAGCTTGCCATGGAGCCCACCAGAGCGACGCGGCTACCCGCGGGTAGCTGTGGCAACAGTGCATCCAGGCAGTTAATCGGCCCGTTAAAATTGGTTTCCATCACACGATGCACTTTCTCTGCTTCCACTTCGCCATGATCGATGTATTCACAGGTGCCTGAGCAGAGAATAACCAAGTCTGCGCTTTTACTGCTCAACACCCGGCGGGTTTGTGCAAGATCGGTAATATCGAATTGGCAGAGTTGGATACTGCTGAACTTTTCGCACAGTGTTTGTAACTGAGCACTGTTACGTCCACAGGCGGTGACATACCAGCCCTCGCTGGCATAATCCAATGCCAGTTGATAACCAATCCCGGAACTTGCACCGGTAATCAGCAATCTTTTCATGGTCTTAGCCTCTTTTTAAGCTGCCTGATCACCGCACTCAGCACCGGGATTTTCTCATACAGCATAGCACCCATATCGTAGTAATCCCGTTGAAAAATAATTTTGTCACCACCAAAGCGTAAGTGGCTGCTACCAGCCACCTGAAGCGCCTTTCCCCGCTGTAATGCGGGATGGGCGTAAATCATTTGCCATATTAACAATGCAGTTCCGTTGTAGAGGTGGCACTCATTTACTTCAAACCGACAATAATGGAGGTTTTTCAAGAGTAAAGCGAAGTAGGTTTCCACAACCTGCAGGCCGTTGTGTTCAGCGATGGGATCAACAAGGACGATATCATCGTGATAAATATCTACCAGCTGATGCAGACTGACATTGTCCAGAGACTGATAAAATGACACCAGTTTGTTTAATGTTGCCTGCTGATTCATCTTTTTACTCAGTGATTACCCTGAAATGCGACCTGAAGACCTTGCTCCTGCCATTGTGCCAGCTGCTTCTGCTGACGGCGGGTCGGCGGTTTACCGGTAAACAGAAAAACATGCTGGCCGGGAAACAAATCCGGGCGCGGTAATTCCAGCGGTTCAGCCAGCACGTCCATTCGCCAGCCCTGCTGCGAGAGACGCCATGCTTCAAGCCAAATCCGCGTGCGGTCCTCGGTGCCCCAGCCAACGATCAGCGCATCCTGACCGGGCTTTTTCCTGCATCCGGTTAAACAAAATGCGACATAATCAATTAAAACCCCATCCAACAGACTACACATAATGCGCGCGGTGTTTTGAACCAGCCCAAGACGCTGTCTGACAGGAATAAAAACGTGGTCGATAAGCAGATTTGCCGGGGTTTCACGACAGGCGGCCGCGATTTTTGCGCGTAATTTGGCAGGCTTAACGTGACGCAAAACGGCAATAATTTCGTCCTGCATGGCAACCCATTCATTATTATTACTGATGTTATCGCCCTCAATCAGGGCTTTCACCTTACCGACGGGTACACCACTCTCGATCCAGCGCTTGATGTCTTCAATGCGTTGAATATCTTCATCATCAAACTGTCGGTGCCCAGCTTCGGTACGCTGAGGTTTCAGCAATCCGTAGCGGCGCTGCCAGGCGCGAAGGGTCACGGGATTGATGCCACAGCGTTCGGCGACGTCGCCAATACTGTAAAGTGCCATGAAAATCCTCTGAACTTACTTTTCTTATTTAACCGTAGCGGACTCTGCTAAGGTGTACAACTATTATTTTTTTGTACAATTTATCAGTCGCGGTATTTCAGGATATAACTCAATCATTCTAGGGTGTTGCATCCAGTAGTCACAATCCCCGTTTCCGCTCCACATTTTATCAGTTGTGATGAGGCAAAAAAATGCGCACCTTTCCTGCCAGTGTCTGAATGCTGATGAAGCAAAGGCCGAATTACCTTCCCTGATCCACGTACTCAGTGTCTGCATGGCGCAGGATGCCAGCGTTGGGTTTATCAGCATGGACCCACAGCTCATGAGCCGTTTCTGGCTAAGTGTTGTCGACGGTCTTGCCAGTGGTGATAAAAAACTGTTGGTTGCCCGTCAGGATGGCGCTGTGGTAGGCACGGTGATAGTGGTTCTGGGTATGATGTCAAACGGGCAGCACCGTGCTGAAATTGCAAAATTGCTGGCCCATACTGACGCCCGGCTGCAGGGCATTGTCAGTGCGCTGCCAGCGCAGGCTGAAACCCTGGCGAAAGAAGCGGGCAGAACGTTGCTGGTACTGGACACGCGTCGCGGTGATGTGGCAGAGCAGCTTTATCTGCGTGAGAGATGGCAGATTAGCGGCACCATTTCCGATTTTGTGCGTTCGACGGAAGGTAAACTTGATGTAACAACGGTAATGTAACAGCGTGTTTCTGCCCTGTGATGTGTGACAAGACCCGATTGACATGGTGTGAGAAGAGGAGCTGGCCCGGTGTGCTTGAGGTGTTTACTGTTGCGGGCTGTTGTCTGAAAAGTGCCCGGAAGCCATTGTGTTAAGCAGGTATCTTCCCTAAAGTTCCCGCGCGGCGTTTAACGTGCTGGCGGGTAGATTTCGGGCTGAATGCAGTCCGAAGGAATGGATGAACGAATAAGGATATTGCATATGTTGAAGACGCTTTCAGTGGCGGCGCTGGTTGCCGCTTTGCTCTCGGGATTCGCACAGGCGGAAACCCATTCCCTTTCCGCGGGTTATGCTTATCAGGAAGTGAGTGGATTTAACCATTTTGCGGGTATTAACCTGAAATACCGCTATGAATTCGATGAAAGATACGGTCTGATTAGCTCTTTTAGTTTTGTTTCAGGCAGCGATCCTTACGATGCCACCAGCAGCAATGGTGTTGTGGTTAAAAACAGTGTCCGGGTGAAAACCACCAGCATGTTGGTTGGTCCGGCTTACCGTATCAATCGTCACGTTAGTCTCTATGGTCTGGTCGGGGTGAATAATGCTCAGGTAAGCTATTCGCCTTTACGAGATGATTCGCTCAGGCGTCCCTATGCCGGAGACGATAATCTCTACATGATGAAGCACACCACCAATTTCGCCTGGGGTGGAGGGCTGCAAATTAACCCGGTTGATTATCTGGTTGTCGATCTCGGTTACGAAGGTACCCGGGGAAAAATTCAGGGCAAGAACTACACAATGAGCGGATTTACTATCGGCATGGGATATTCCTTCTGATTACTGTAGCGGGCAGCGCCCCTTTCAACTGCTGACCTGAACGCAGTGATTTCTGTGAGCGCGGTCTGCTGCTTCCGATGCTGTTCGCTGCGGCAGGATGAAACCAGCCCCGGCAGAATGGCCCATGCGCCGGCTTTTCCAATTCTGATGGCTTATTTAACCACAGTGATATCTGTCTGTATTGCCTGCTGTCTCTCCGGTTGACCGCTGTGGCTGGGTGTGTGCCTGATTGGGTGTAATGACGCTGTTGGCCAATTCTTTTCGGAACGATATAAGTGACACTGTCCCCATTTTGCAACCAGTAAAACGGTGGTTAGCTGCATTAGCCCCGCAGGCTCTGGTTATTTCTGTTAAGCGCAATGGTTAAACGCTGAGTTGTGTATTTTGCGTTATGGCTAAATTGCGAATCAGCCCGAAAGATTACACGTAACAGGCTGACGTCGACCAGATACTGTGTAAAAATACAAACCATTTTAGTGAAAAGTGGTTTGTATGGCGCTGAATACTGCGTTGAAAGCGCAAATTGCTGGCTGGTACAAAGCTCTTCAGCAGCAGATCCCGGATTTTATTTCCCGTTCACCGCAGCGGCAGATGATTGCTGAAGTGACAAAAACCCTGGCAGGGGACGCGGGGCGCCATCTGGCGATTGAGGCACCCACTGGCGTGGGTAAAACGCTCTCCTATCTGATTCCCGGCATTGCGGTCTGTCGTGCTGAAGAAAAGCCGCTGGTGGTCAGTACCGCCAATGTGGCATTGCAGGATCAGATTTACCGCAAGGATCTGCCGCTGCTGCAGAAGATTATTCCTGACTTACGCTTTACCGCTGCCTTTGGTCGTGGGCGCTATATTTGCCCACGCAACCTTTCCGCACTGGCAAAGGACGAAGAAAAACAGGGTGTTTTCCTGCTGTTTCTTGATGACACGATGACGGCCAGCAAGGATGAACGGGCGCGGTGCACGCGTCTGGAAGAGGATCTCAATCGTTACCAGTGGGATGGTCTGCGCGATCACTGCGAAGAGACGATAGAAGATTCGCTCTGGCAGCGCCTCAGCACCGACAAAGCCAACTGTCTTGGCAGCAACTGTCACTGGTTTCGTGAATGCCCGTTCTTTGTGGCGCGGCGTGAAATTGAACAGGCTGATGTGGTGGTAGCTAATCATGCGCTGGTGATGGCTGCGCTGGAAACGGACTCGGTGCTGCCCCCGGCTAAAAATTTGTTGCTGGTGGTGGATGAAGGGCATCACCTGCCTGATGTGGCGCGGGATGCCCTTGAGGTCAGCGGGGAGATCACCCCGGGCTGGATCGGCGTCCAGCTGGATCTGTTCGCTAAACTGGTGGAGCAGTGTATGGCGCAGTTCCGGCCCAAAAGGCCCCCAGGCTTGAGTCAGCCTGAGCGACTAAAGGCGCACTGTGATGATGTACATGAACAGATGCAGCAGCTGTCGCAGATCCTTATACAGCTTCTGCCGCCGGGGCACCAGGAAGGGGAACATCGCTTTGAAATGGGGCGACTGCCGGAGGCGGTACAGCCGCTGTGCGGCACCTTGTTCAAATACTTTGACGCGCTGCGCGGCTTGGCGGAAGCGCTGGTTAACGATCTGAGCGATAAGTCCGGTCAGTTCGACGTGGTCCGACTGCACCGTACGCTGTTACAACAGATGAACCGTGCTTTAGGCTGGTTTGAGGCCAGCAGTAAGCTGTGGCGACTGGCGGCGCTGGAGCAGGCCTCTGGGGCACCCGTTTCCAAATGGGTCAAACGGGATATGCGGGAGGGAATGGAACATCTGACTTTACACTGCGCGGGGATCCGCGTCAGCGAACAGCTGGAAAAACTGCTGTGGCGTAAAATCCCCCATGTGGTACTGACCTCGGCCACGCTGCGTTCCCTGAGCAGCTTCCAGCATCTGCAGGAAATGTCCGGGCTGAGTGAAAAAGCAGGGGATCGCTTTGTGGCGCTGGATTCCCCTTTTAATCATATCAAACAGGGCAAACTGATTATTCCGCAGATGCGTTATGAACCAATACTGGCAAGTGAATCTTCTCATCTTGCTGAAATGGCACATTTTTTTCGTGCGCAAATGCGAATGGCGGCGCATAAAGGTATTCTGGTGCTGTTTGCCAGCGGTCGGGCGATGCAGCAGTTTATCGCTTACCTGCCCGAACTGCGGTTGGCTATGCTGGTGCAGGGAGATAAGCCGCGCTCTGCGCTGATCGTGCTGCACCGAAAAAGGGTGGAGCAGGGCGAAACCAGTATTCTGGTAGGGCTTCAGTCTTTTGCGGAAGGCCTGGATTTAAAAGGTGAGCTGCTCTCGCAGGTGCATATCCATAAAATTGCTTTTCCGCCGGTGGACAGTCCGGTGATTTTGACCGAAGGTGAATGGCTGAAAAGCCTGAAGCGCTATCCTTTTGAGGTGCAAAGCCTGCCGAGCGCCTCTTTCAATTTGATTCAGCAGGTCGGCAGGCTGATTCGTAGCAACGAATGTTATGGTGAAATAGTGATTTATGATCGGCGTTTACTGAGCAAAGGTTATGGCGCAAGGCTGCTGGGTGCGCTGCCAGTGTTTCCCATCGAGCAGCCACTGCTGCCGGAAGGCGAGCTGCCTGTCGCGTCAGAGGCTGCAGCAGTAAAAAAAGTTGCGACGAAACGACGACGCTAAACCCGTCACGCATTTTCTAACTGAGTAAGATGATGGAATACAAAAAAATTATCAAAGAAGTCGGGCGCGGAAAAAATCACGCACGCGATCTGGATATCAACACCGCATACCAGCTTTATCATTGCCTGCTGGACGGTGCCGTCCCCGAACTTGAAATGGGCAGCATCCTGATTGCTCTGCGCATAAAAGGCGAAGGGGAAGAGGAGATGCCGGGATTTTACCAGGCGATGCAGGAACGGGTGTTGCAGCTCACCCCGCCTGTTGGTTTGCCAATGCCGATTGTTATCCCCAGTTACAATGGTGCGCGCAAGCAGGGAAATCTGACTCCGCTGCTGGCGCTGCTGCTGTCGACATCAGGTTTTCCGGTGCTGGTGCATGGCGTCAGTGACGATCCCACGCGGGTGACCAGCGAAACGATTTTTGCTGAACTCAGTATACCGCCGGTGACCTTTGCAGAAGAAGCACAGGCCCGGCTTGAACGCGGTGAGCTGGTGTTTATCCCGGTTGGTTCACTTTGTCCGCCGCTGGAAAAACAGCTGGCTCTGCGCTGGCGCATGGGGGTGCGCAACAGTGCGCACACTCTGGCGAAACTGCTTACGCCCTTCGCAGAAGATGCAGCACTGCGCCTTTCCTGCGTGTCTCACCCCGAATATATTCCTCGCGTAGGCGCGTTCTTTCGGCGTATTGGTGGGCGGGCGTTGCTGCTGAACGGTACGGAGGGGGAGGTTTACGCCAGCCCGCAGCGCTGTCCTTCCATTAGTCTGATTGCTGGTGCGGAACCGCAGGTTCTGCTGGCACGTCAGCCCGATGATACTCTGCCCCCGGACGGCTTGCCAGAAGCAAAAGATGCGCAGACCACCGCTGCATGGATTACCCGCTGCCTGCGACATGAGGTGGCTGTCCCTCAGTCGTTGCGTTTGCAGATTGCCTGTTGCTACATGTCCACTGGCCTTGTACAAAGCGTGGAAGCAGGGTTGGCAATGCTGTCGGCACAGGGGTATTAAACCTGTGCTTAAAGCGGCGTGAAGAAGTGTAGCGCCGAAAGGGCTGCACCTTATGTTTTCTCTACCTTACCGCTGGCGCGTTGTGGTCCACAGGGTGCCGCCGCTTACGCCTTTTCCGCGCGGCTTATTTCAATTTTTCCTCAGAAACCGTCAGCACGTTCACCGATTCATCCGTGGCATAAAATTGCCCGCCTGCCACATAGTGCAGGCTGCGCAGCGGCGGGGCCGTGCGTTCAAAATGCCAGTGGCCGCCGCTGAACACGCGAGTATCTGCCCAGGCACCCAACACCTCGCCAATAAAAAGGTCGTGCACCTGCTGATTGTGGGTTCCGCAATCAGCAGGCCAGCCGTGCCGTGCAGCCGCCGACAAAGGGCAAGTCAAAACTGTCAAAACTGAACAGCTTCACGCCGCAGTCGGTCAGCTTGTCTGGCGCACCTGAATAACAAACATACCGCTGGCCTCAACCAGCTGGCGGGTTTTGGAGATTTTATCGATCACCATGGTGAGTTTCGGCGGAGAGAAATCCAGTCCGCTGGCCCAGGCAGCGGCCATCACATTGTCACAGCCATCGTGCCGTGCGGAAAGTAAAATAGTGGGGCCGTGGTTGATCAGACGCTACGCTTTTTCTGGTTCTACCGGGGCAATGCTGCTTCATTGCGTTATCCCTGCAATTTCATACTGTGATGTTTTCGCCGCGTCATGGCTGAGGTGCTTGTTTCAGAGGTAACAACTGTTCTGCCAGCCCTGTCCACAAGGCCACGCCTTCTGCGATAATGTCATCATTAAAATCGTAATAGGCATTATGCAGCGGGCGGGAAGGGGTTGTGCTATCGGCACTATCCAGAAATAAGCACCATGGCAGGCTTCCAGCATACAGGCAAAGTCCTCTGAGGCCATAGAGGGATTAACTTCCCAGTGGACCTGCCCGGCAGGCAACAGTGCCAGTGCGCAGTTTTTGACCTTTTCTGCTTCTGCGGCGTGGTTGCAGGTTACCGGGTAATCGGTCAGGTAAGTGATATTACCGACGATCCCCAACGGCGCGGTCAGATCGGTGAAAAACTCGTCAATCATTTTGCGGACCTTCACCCGCACATCGCTTTGCAGGCAGTGAAGCGTGCCGCGCAACACCATGTCTTCCGGGATAACGTTAATGGCTTCGCCGCCGTTAATTTGCGTAATGCTGACCACCGCAGAAGCCAGCGGAAACAGGCGTCGTGCAGGAATGGTTTGCAGCGCGAGCATCAGCTGTGCGGCGGCAACAACAGGATCTGCACCGTTCTCCGGCATGGACGCATGACAGCTTTTACCGCGTAAGGTGATGGAAAAAGCGTCCAGCGAGGCCATCATCGCACCGCTGTTAACAGCAAGATGGCCAACTGGCAGCCCCGGTCAGTTGTGGATGCCATAAATGGCATCCATAGGAAAACGTTCAAACAGGCTGTCAGCCACCATTTTCTGCGCACCGCCGAGATTCTCTTCGGCGGGCTGAAATACAAACTGCAGGGTGCTGCTAAAACAGCGGGTGGTAGTAAGGTGGCGGGCTGCAGCCAGCAGCATCGCCATATGGCCGTCATGGCCGCAGGCATGCATTACACCGGGCTGAGAAGAGCGCCACGGTGCATCACTTCGCTCTGTGATTGGCAGGGCATCCATGTCGGCACGAAAACCGATGGTTGGGGCGGGACCGTTTTTCAGTGCCCCCACCACGCCGGTTCCGGCCAGCCCGGTATGCACCTGAAGTCCAAAGCTGTGCAGCAATTCGGCAACCCGACGCGAGGTAACATGTTCCTGATAGCCTAGCTCGGGTTGAGCATGAAACGCTCTGCGCCAGCTGATAGCCTCTTCAATCAGCGAAACGGGAATGGTCATATCCTCTCCTTTTCGGGCGGCTGTTGATGACAACAAGAGTTATAAAATAGCATAGAAAGTGGCAGTGATTGCAGGTCGACGGGCATGAAAAGAGAGTTGCCGTGCCAGCAGGATTATTTTGTCGTTAGCAGCGTGTGGTATGGCACCCCTTCATCGTTTGCAGTATCACAACCTGCGTGCCGTAGTCGACGCATGGTCAGCAGTACCACGGCAGCTGCGCGTCCCATTCAGGCTGGCTCGGATAGCGCCCCCAGCGATATAGCGCAAGGGCCAGTCGGCACTAAATAAGCGTTCCTGATTGTGCTTCACTTTGTATCTGGCCTTGCCATATAAGCCGTTCCTCATGACTGGCATGGAATGCAGGCATACCAGGGTATTAAATTCACCTGAACGAATCGGTTAATTTATAACCAGCTCGTTCAGGTGTCGCGTATTTGGAACAGTTATTTAGTCTCCTTTATCATGTTTACGTTCAAATGATGAGACCGAACCGCCGTCCAGGTGTTATCGACCAGCTGCCACAGGGCGTTTCAGCTTGTCGTCGCATACCATTTTATAAAAAGGCAGTCCGGCGAGATGCCGTTATGCCAGTCCCGGTCAGAGTCAGCTGGGGCGGTAAAAAGCAATGCGTGCTGTGACAGGGGGTCGCAGGCGGGGGCGGGGCGCAGGAAAAGATACCTGCTGTTCCACAGGTGCTGGCACCGAATCAGGGCAGTCATAAAATTGCATCGCCCTGGTGGCTGGCGGGAATGCCAGAGAGATCATCGCCACTTTGGTTAGCGTTGAAGATGCTCATGATCCACTCACCATATCTTGTATCGATCTGCGGTTTCATTAAGGGCAGGCTGCGTGTTACCTGAATTTTCTGGCACCGTGCGTGCAGGAAAAACGTCTGATTACGCTTGCGGTGAGTGGGGATGGGACGGGATAGCTTTATGCTATCTGTTTGTTTAAGGATACACGAACCAGGCGACAAATAATTAACCTCGCTGCCGTCATAAACGAGGCTGGCTTTTACATGATAAAGCCAGCAGAAAACCTGTTCTGAGACCGCCTGATTACAGCAGCAGGCTGGCAATATCCTGCCAGTTGTCCACCCGCTGATAACCCGTTATGTGTCGATTGTGTGGCGCTGAATAAAGGATGCCTTCACCACAAAAATCTTTAAAATTTATAATGTTATCGTCAATCATATAGTCAGCATTGATAATTCCCTTGTTGCCGCAAAAGACGATGTTCGCGGGTTTTATTGCCGGGAAATGCTGTTGTAGCCACTGAAACTTGGCGTTAAACGAGCTGGGGATCTCCATGGCAGCGGTGGTGATAAAGATATCGTATCGTTCACTCAGGGCGCTGATGACTCTCTGGCTGTCGGCCATGACTGCAAGATCGGCAAAAAAATCCGGGTGGCTAATCAGCGCCAGAATCTGCTGTACCTTTTCCGGTTGCAGGCCCTGCAGACTGAACACATTCAGATCGCCAGGGTTCAGCTCACCCCCAAAATGTTGGTTAAGGGTGGCAAGCATTTTGGGATGAAAATCGGCAATGACTTCATCCATATCGATGGCTATTCGTTTCATTGATCGCTTCATGACTGTTTTGAAAGAACGAACATCATAGCAAAAAAGCCCGGTGCAGCCGCGTACAACCCTGGCAAAAAAGTGATTATTGCTTAATGTCGTGCATCGGGGCGTACCAGATCGAAACGCAGTTCTTCGCTGATGCCGTAGTAGGCGCTGGGGCCACCGGCACGCAGAATCGGTCTGGCCCTGGCCGTCTGATACACTCCTTCTGCAAGCAGGCTGTTATCAATGTGAACCACCACGACTTCTCCCAGTGCCAGCCATTGATCCAGTTGCTTGCCAGCCGCATCCTGTAACTGAATAAGCTGGCTCAGACGGCATTCAAAATTGACCGGACTTTCGGCCACTATGCTGACATTAATCAGGCTGGCGGGGAGAGGCGTGACCCCGGCCAGTAAAAACTCGTCTTCGTCATGAGGTACGCTCGCTGAACTTTCGTTCATCGCCACTGCCAGATCGCGCGTGGACAGATTCCAGACAAACTCTTTGGTTTGCGCAATGTTTGCCACGCTGTCTTTCCAGTCCTGGCTGGCGAAACCGATAATTGGTGGCTGATAGTTGAAACAGTTGAAGAAGCTGTAGGGAGCCAGATTACGGCAGCCCCGGTCGTTCTGTGAGCTGATCCAGCCAATTGGCCGCGGGCCAATAATAGCGTTTAGCGGATCGTGAGGGAGACCGTGACCAAGACGGGGTTGATAAACATAGCGAGACGAAGTCATAGCGGCTCCTGAGCCTGTGGATTTACCCCGGCGTTTGCCGCCGGAGCACGATGAAGTCACAATGATTTACGATTGCCTGAGCAGCAGGTATCTTACGTGCCTGCCGATAAGAGAGCCGCCCATGAAAAACACCCTCGAAAAAATGCAACTCCATCCCCGTAACCGCCATCGCGGTCGCTATGACTTTGCTGCACTTATCGCCAGCCACCCGGCGCTAGTGGAATTTGTCTCAGTCAATGCCTGTGGCGATGAGTCGGTGGACTTTGCCAATCCGGCCGCGGTGAGGGTGCTGAATCAGGCGCTGCTTCGTCATTTCTATCAAATTGCACACTGGACCCTTCCCGATGGTTCTCTTTGTCCGCCCGTGCCGGGCCGTGCTGATTATATTCATTATCTGGCCGATCTGCTTGCAGAAGATAACAAATCGCAGGTGCCACGCAACATTAACGTGCTGGATATTGGCTGTGGCGCAAACTGCATCTATCCGCTGATTGGCCAGTATGAATATGGCTGGCGTTTCACAGGCAGCGAAGTGAATGAGGCTGCGATGCGTTCAGCCACCTCGGTTATCGCCGCCAACCCCGGATTGGCTCGTCAGGTGCGCCTGCGCCGACAAAAAGATCCACAGGCAATATTCAACGGCATTGTTCATAAAAATGAGCATTATCACGCGGTCATGTGCAACCCGCCGTTTCACGCCTCCGCCAGCGATGCGAGAGAAGGGAGCCAGCGTAAAGTCCGCAATTTGGGGCTGGACAGCCGCGCCCCACTCAATTTCGGCGGCCAGCAGGATGAACTCTGGTGCGAAGGCGGTGAAAAAGCCTTTATCAGCCGGATGATTGCTGAAAGTGTGCTCGTTGCCCGCCAGTGCATCTGGTTCACCTCGCTGGTGTCACGCAGGGAAAACCTGCCTGATTTATGGCGGGCGCTGGAACAGGCTGGCGCTGTCGCAGTGCGCACGGTGGATATGGCACAGGGCCAGAAGCAGAGCCGTTTTATTGCCTGGACCTTTCTGCAACAGCCGCAGCGTTAGCAGCAGATGTCACGGTGCTAATTGGCGGCGGGCAGTGCGGCCAGCGGCACCGCCCACCTCCTGGCCGCTCTGCATCACCTGTACGGTCTGGTGAGGCGCTTTAATCCCTGCCGCGTCAAAACGCTTTTTCACCATATTGTCCAGCGCAAAACGTACCGTCCACTGCTTCAGCGGCTGGGTAGTAAAGGAAACGCGTACGGTAAAACCCTGGTTGGTCAGCCCGACCAGTCCTGCAAACGACGGCTCGCCGATGACCATTCCACGGATGTCGCTGTCCTGCATGAGTTCATCCACTGCTGCCTGTATCGTGGTGTTGACTCTGCTGCTGTCCTCGCTGTGCTCCACATCGTAATTGGCGACACAGGAACCAATTCTCCGCATAAAATTGGCAAAGGTAGTAATCGAAGAGCACGGAATAATGTGATAAGCGCCGGTATCCTGCCGGACGCCAACCGATCAAATCGACATGCGTTCCACCGTGCCGGTGACTGCGCCAATGGTGACCAGATCGCCGGTATTCATGCCGTTCTCGAACTGGATAAAAATGCCGTTGATGATGTCTTTGACCAGCGTCTGTGAGCCAAAGGAAACCGCCACCCCAGCGCACCGGCCCTGGCCTTGGCCAGCAGGGGCGCAATATTTACCCCGATTTCAGAAAGTAAAATCATGATGGTAATGCTGCTGATAATGACCAGCAGCGCATTGCAAAATAGTGTCAGTAGCATGCGGGGGCGTGCGCTGGGCATCGGCCTGCCGTGGGAGTCGGAAGCAAGGCCGTTTTCAATCAGGCTGGCAAGTAGCGTCCAGCCCACGGCGGAGAAGAACAGGATAACCACAATGCAAATCACAATATCGACGAATTTCACTCCGGCACCTTGAGTAAGCCACTGCCATAAATTAAACAGCTTCCATGCATTGAGCAACAGTAAATAAATGGCCAATACGGTGAGGGATCTTACCATCTTAAGTATGACGGATAGCCAGCCGTTAAGCCTCTCAGGGTAATTACGCCGAAAATCGGGCGAGAGAAGGACGGTTTTGCCAGTCCGGCGCGTAAGGATCCCTGATACCCGTGCGCCGATGCCGATAATAGCCAGCGTGTGTACGGTAGCCAGCATCATAAAGTTAAGGTTGTTGCCGGGGTTAAACACCGATAAAACAAACAGTGCGACAGGCGCTGCCCAGCCAGTGCCAGACCATCGCAAAGGCCCGAATAAACAGGGCAAAAAAGCGCATCGAGGGGCCTGCCTGAAGGTTAAGTTCGAGCTGTATGCTCTGGCGATTGCTGAAAATTAAGCAGAGTGCTCAAATAGTGATCAGCGCCATTAGCAACATGTTAACTGGCGAGACTACCTGCATATTAATCTGATTGGAAACGACGGGTACGATGACTAACAGGCCATATCCTATCAGATTGTTCAGCCAGCTAAGTCGGTTGTTCATGGTTAGGAAACTGAATCATCGTTTTAAAAATTTCCTGACCATGAGCAGCAGTGTCTGTAATGCAGTAATGATGTGCCATCGGGAACGTTATGGTCATAAAATGGCATTTGCGGCGCGTTTTTAACCTGAAAGCTGTTTTTCAGACGCACTTATCCCGCAGTCTGTGCCAGAAGCCATCGTTTCCGGTCGATGTTATGCAGTCTTTCTGCCACCAACTCCGACGCGTGCCTCCCGGCCTGCGCACTGCTGAAGCGCAGTCGGTTGCCGCACAGAATGCATTTGTACGGATCCGTGCGCAGAAATTCTTTCATCAGCGCGGCGAAGCCGGGCTTCTCCGGTTTTTTCCGCGCTTCCATCTCCAGGGCTTCATACACCTTCGGCAGCAGGCTACCCCGTTTACGGTTTGATAAAAAACCGTAATAACGCACCATCTTAAAATGCTTCGCCGGGATATGGCTGATATAACGTCCGATCATATCTTCCTGCGTCAGCGTCTGCTGCCGGTACTGCTGCGTACGGTGGTCGTAATAGTGGTGCACCACCGCGCCGCCGCTGTAGTGCCTCAGCTTCGCCGCCGACACGGGGGGCCGTTTCAGGTACCGGCCCAGATATTTGACGCTCCGCCAGGCCCCCCGGGTCTTCTTCGCGAAGTGGACCTTCCAGCGGCGCCCGTACTGCGCCTGCAGATAGCGCAGCCACTGTTTTTTGTCGTGGATATGCCCCAGCCCCGGCAGCCTGCCGGGGTTAATCAGGTCATAGCTGTGGCGCAGCAGCCGGATGACGGCTCCGCGCCAGATTTCCTCCACGGCATGCTTTTTAAAGAAGAGGTCGCGCCATACGCCGTGTTTAATATCAAGCCCGCCGCGGGTGACGGAGAGATGAATGTGGGGATGCTGGTTGAGCTGGCGACCGTAGGTGTGCAGGGCGCAGAAGATACCGACTTCCACACCCTGTTTTCTGGCCCAGCGGAGCATGGCGCGGGTGGCTGCGCGGAACAGGGCATTGAGCAGAGGCCAGTTATTGTTGAAAAAGGGCCACAGCAGATGGGGCATGGTGAAGGTGATATGCTGCCAGTCGCAGTCGGGCAGAATTTGCTGTTGCTCTGTAATCCACTGCTCCGTGGCCTTATGTCCGCAGGAGCTGCAGCCTTTTGATTTACAGGTCTGGCAGAAGAAGCGGGTGTGGGTGCAGTCCGGGGAGGCGCAGCAGTATCGCTTCACCCCCATGGCAGCAGTGCCGCAGGCGAGCATGCGCTCGACGCAGAGTACGGTCCAGGGGCTGAGGGTGTCCCCGTGTTTATCCATATACCGGTTCCAGGCGTCATCAGTGGTGAACAGCAGTTTTGCCGGGCGCGGGATATACATGCGGCGGATTATCGCTCTGCAGTGGCACCGGTATTATAGTGCCAGTCGTCACAGTCATCGGCCCAGTTGTCGGTGTGTTTATCCCAGGGAGCGAAGGTCACCGGCAGCATGCCGGATTCTGTGGCGATAATAAACACATCGGCTGGCATGGACTCAAGGACGACATCGCCGTCGGGTGAGTCAGGCGGCTCAAAGCCGCGGATGATGCAGACGAGAGGCGGGTCGAAGTGTGTATCGAGGAAAAACTGTGGCCCCAGGTGGACACAGTGACGAATGGCATCCTGCGGAGTGTCGTAAAAAACTCGTCGGGGTCGTCATAATCGCTCCGGGGCGGAATGGACACCAGAAAACGCTTAGGATATCCGGGTATAGCGCGTCGGGACGAGGGCGTGGGTTTACGCTTTCTGGGGGCTTTGCTACGGGCCATGTGAATGATTTCCTGAGAAATTAACATACCGCAGAGTATAAAGCTGTGAGCCGGTCATGAACACCCTCGGAACGGCAGAGCCGTGACGCTCGCCCTGTAAGGGCGCTATGTTCCATTAGCGGGCGCGGCTATCCGGCAGGTGAAAGAAGCGCAGTTGCGGGTAGCGCGGGCAAAACAGTAGCCGCAAAATGGCTTTAAATAACTCGATAAGCGCAAAGGCATTTAGCAATAATTCCTGCTGGTTGGCGATGGTACGGCTGGTGGCATTCAGTGAAACACTGAGCATTTATCGGGCAAACAGAGCTATGGCGAGCAGCAATATGAACGCCACTCTTTGCTGGCGAGATCGTCGTATGCCCTGTTTTCTTTAATGTTGAATATTACAACACGAAGCGGAACTTTTTATTGAAATGCCCTGTGGGATGCGATCAAAAACATTTCCTGTAAAACTCATTTAAAAAATGGCCGTGTTATCTTGCAGGGCAATGCCGGCCTGATTTGTGTTTGTACCTGACAAGTTGTACATCATTTATTTTGATAATCAGTTATCTGTGGCGCACTGCGGACACAGATAATCTGTCGTTTTTTATTCGAGCTGATAGTTTGACGTTCTGACCTGCTGAAATATTTTCAGATTCAAGTCCGGTCATGTTGTCCGGTTAAGAGACGTGCTGTAAAAATTCGCGTAGCCGATCACTTGTAGGAGTGTCAATCAATCGATCCGGGTGGCCGTCTTCTGCAATACGCCCTTTATCGATAAAGATCAGCCTGGATGAAACTTTCTTAGCAAAACCAACTTCATGAGTGACGATCACCATCGTCATGCCTTCTTCTGCCAGATCCTGCATCACCTTTAGCACTTCATGGCGTAATTCGGGATCGAGGGCGGACGTGGGTTCATCGAACAACATCATTTTTGGCTTCACTGCCAGCGCTCTGGCAATGGCGACACGCTGTTGCTGCCCACCTGATAATTCGTAGGGAAAATGATGGGCGCGTTCAGCTAAACCGACTTTACCCAGCAGCGCTTTCGCCAGTCGGTGTGCGTCCTCTTTCTTCGTACCACGCACGCGAATGGGTCCAAAAGCCACGTTGTCCAGAGCGGTCATCTGCGGAAAAAGATGAAATTGCTGGAACACCATGCCGGCTTCCTGACGGATAAGACGCGCATCGACCTTGGGATCGTTAACCACCAGTCCATCGACAATCAGTTCACCGCTGGTAATTTCTTCCAGTTTGTTAATGCAGCGCAATAATGTGGATTTTCCGGAACCCGATGGGCCGATAATCACCACCACTTCACCCTGGTTGATGGTCAGATCGATATTATGCAGCACCTGAGTTGGGCCAAAATGCTTACAAACATTTTTAAATTCAATCACAGGATTTTCATCCTTCTTTCAATGTGGCGGAGAACAAAACTCAAAACCAGAGTGATAATGAGATAGATAACGGCGACAGCGCTCCATATTTCGAGCGCACGGAAGTTACCGGCGATAATTTCCTGACCCTGACGGGTCAGCTCGGCTACCCCGATCACAATAAACAGCGAGGTGTCTTTAATGCTGACAATCCATTGATTACCCAATGGTGGCAACATACGGCGTAAGGCTAATGGCATGACCACATAGCGAAGGGTTTCACGACGGGACAGGCCCAATGCCAGGCCAGCTTCGCTGAAACCTCTGTTTATGGAGAGAACTGCACCACGGGTGATTTCCGCTATATAAGCACCGGAGTTGATCATAATAGTCACCACGGCGGCACTGAAGGGATCTATTCTCAGGTTGTTAAATGCCATGGGCAGCGCAAAATAGATAAACATAACCTGAACAACAATTGGTGTGCCGCGAATTAACTCGATAAAAACCAGGGCGACGTTGCGGGAAATCCGTCCACCATAAGCGCGCGCAAAACCGGCTAACAGGCCAATAATCAAGCCACCAATCAGGCCCAGGATTGAAATCCACAGCGTCAGCTTCGCACCTTCTAGCAGGGCCGGAATCGAAGGCCAGATAGCGCTCCAGTCAAACTGCATTATTATTTCTCCGGTTCAAAATTGTTGCGTTATGGGTAAGAAGCTGGTTTATTTCACTGCCAAAATCGGGATACTGTTTTATTGTGGTTCAGCACCGAACCATTTTTTGTAGAGTGTGTCGTAGGTTCCGTTTTCCCGTAGAGTTTTTAATGCGCCGTTAACTTTTTCACGCAGCTCATCGCTACCTTTAGAAAACGCAATCCCGTATTCCTGAGCCTCAAGTGAACTGCCAACAGCCTTGAACTGGCCTTTGCCTGCGGTATGGATAAAATAGAGAATATTAGGCGTATCATGCAGCACGGCATCTGCGCGGCCCGTTCCCAGTTCCATATAGGCATTGTCAATATTTGGGAACTGACGCAACGCTTTCGTTTTAATGTGTTGTTTGGCATAGTCAACAGATCCGGTACCGCTTTTTACGGCAACGACTTTGTCATCCAAATCATCAATGCTTTTAATCTGATCGTTATCAGCTTGTACCATTACCTGTAAGCCACTTTTGTAATAACCGTCTGAGAACGCAAGCGCTTTTTTTCGCTGTTCAGTAATGGTGATGCCAGCCATTGCCACGTCAACATTGCGGGTCTGCAGGGCAGGAATAATGCCGCTAAAGTCCATTGGTTTTAGCGTATAGTCGATATTGAGCTGCCGGGCAATTGCGTCCCACAAATCAATATCAAAACCAACATATTTACCCTCCTGCTTAAATTCAAAAGGCACAAAAGCCGTATCGGTCGCCACGACGAGTTTTTTTTCTATTGCGCTGGAAGAAATGGCAAAAGCGAGTGTGAGTGCAGCAAAAGAAAATTTAACAATTGTTCTCATTATTTATCCTTATATAACGGGCAGGATCGGTGGGCAATTAACTATCAGCATCCATATGAAAAATTTACGACATGTTTATGGAATATATTTAAAGCAGCACTTTAAGTCAAATTTACCGTAATGTCTCTAATGAAGGCTAACGATGTGCAGCTAAAAGTATCAGGCTAAGTTTATTACATCGCAATCAAGTTTTAGCATGAGGGGGAATAAATACAACTTGATTACAGGAGGATAGGATCAGCGTGGGCGGGATATAAAACGCCCGGACAATGGAGTATGACCCACAAAAAAACAGACGGTAAGGACCGTCTGCTGCTGATAAACGTATCGGATTTAACGGGATGAAAAATATTATTCAATATTGGACTCAATAAACCACAGGAATTTGTCCAGATCGCGCGATGCAGCGGTAAAAATATCTGCGGTGTCTTCGTCTTCCACTTCGCTAATGGCCTTACGAGTATCGTTTGCGACAACAGCATAACGTTCAGCCAGTGCTTTAAGGTGATCCTGTACGGTATGAATATTCAGTGGATAGCTTTTAAGCGGTGTTCTGTCATTAACGACCTGAGTGGTTCCCAGCGCTACGCCGCCCAGCTGAACGACTCGTTCTGCGATGGTGTCCTGATGTTCTGTAATGGCGGTGCGGAAGCCGTCGAGCATTTCGTGGACGCCGATGAAATTGGCACCACGCATGTTCCAGTGGGCTTGCTTGGTGATCAGGGACAGATCGATAAATTCCGTAACCAGACGGTTGAGCACCTCAATGGTGGCGCGTTTTTCGTCATCTGCCACGTTGTTACGGGTGTAAATTAAATCAGAAGATTTCGTTTTAACCAGTTTAGCGGTACTCATCATTTATTCCTCATAAAAAGAAGTTGCCCTCAAACCTGAGCGAAGAGTATAGCACCACGCTAAAATATTGCCGTAAAGTTACTGCCTATTAGTCAAATAACCATTTTCGCATTTATGTTATAAATTAAAGGAGAATTGGTTACAGACGAAAACAGTAATGATAAGGGTTATCACCTCGCGGGCCGTAATAGTAATATTATTTTAATATTGATAACGTTATTTCACTACTTTTGGCAGTTAATCCGATTTTTTTAAATTGTAGTTAATTTGATTAATTATCAATATCAGGCAATTAAATTTCTGCCCCATTACTGATGATTATGTAAAACCACAGAGTCAGCCCTGTGTCAGATTAACAGAATCCACTTTGTTCTTTGAGGGGCGCATAGTCAGCGTTGAACCTGCAGAGGCAATCACTACTCCCAGTAGTCCCAGCCACTGAACGGCTGACAGCATCTCACCCAAAAACAGCATGCCTGACAGCGCTGCCATCACCGGTTCAAGGCTCATTAACATTCCGAAAATTCTGGCGGGCAGGCGGGTAAGCGCGATCATTTCCAGCGAGTAGGGCAGTGCGCTGGAGAGCAATGCAATGGCTATTCCTGTCGGAAGCAACGACAGGCTCCAGATGCTGCTGTTGGCACAGGTCAATCCAACGGGAACAAAAATGAGCGAGGCGATCAGCGAGCCGGCAGCGACAGTTGCTGGTCCGTGTCCGGTGCCGGCACGCTTGCCGCACAGAATATAGACCGCCCAACAGCCGCCAGCGAGCAGGGCAAAAAAAGCGCCTTGTGGGTCAACGCTGTATATATTCTGTCCCAGCGGCAGTAAAAACCATAATCCTGATAACGCCATTAATATCCAGATAAAATCCAATGGTCGGCGAGAACCAGCCAGCGCCAGCGCCAAAGGTCCGCAAAATTCGAGTGCCACAGCAACGCCCAGCGGCACCGTGCGTATTGACAGATAAAAGGAGTAATTCATGCTGCCCAGCGCAACGCCATACAACACAAGGGGAATAAACTGTTCGCGGCTAAAACGTAAGCGCCAGGGCTTGAAGACAACGCAAAGGATTGCAGTGCCCAGTCCCAGGCGTAATGCGGTGATGCCTGGTGCGCCGACCAGGGGAAAGAGCGTCTTGGCCAGTGCGGCGCCGCCCTGAATTGAGGTCATGGAAATGAGTAAAACCAGCACGGGTAGCCAAAGCGGAGAGCGCGAAGAAGTTAACATCCTGTAGACCAACCTTATTTTTGTCCACGAGCGGAAATAGTGTCTACAGTGTAACGGAGAGCACAGCAAAACTTTTAGTGTTCGGTTAAAAAAGTCAGAAAAGAAACGTTTAACGTAAAGAAGTGTCAGTAATAATTAAGAATTATCTGGATGAACATTTTTTTACATTGTAATGGAATCCTTAAGGGAACACTGAAAATATAAGTTAAAATAATGACATACGAAACTTCATTAACGTCCTGTTACACGAAATTTTCCCTTGGACAACAAAAACGGGGCAGAGTTTCTTTCTGAGTTTTGTTATATTTTCAGAGTTGTCAGGAGAATAAGTATTTTCACATTTGAGGTGGTTATGAAAAAAATTGCATGTCTTTCCGCTTTGGCCTGTGTACTGGCTATGACTGCTGGTTCTGCAATGGCGCAGAGCACTGTTTCCGGTGGCTATGCCCAGAGCGATATGCAGGGTAAAATGAACAAAGCCAACGGTTTCAACCTGAAATACCGTTACGAAGATGGCAGCAACCCGCTGGGTTGGATTGGTTCTTTCACCTATACGGCAAAAAACAACACTGACGCTGGCGTTTATAACAAGGCTCAGTACTACGGTGTGACTGGTGGCCCTGCTTTCCGTCTGAATGACTGGGCGAGCATCTACGGTGTAGTTGGTATCGGTTACGGTAAATTCCAGGCTAACAGTGTCGCTCGTAACAAGTCTGACACCAGTGATGTTGGCTTCTCCTATGGTGCAGGCCTGCAGTTTAATCCTGGCATCGAAAATGTTGCTCTGGACGTTGGTTACGAGCAGAGCCGCATTCGCAGTGTTGACGTTGGCACCTGGATCGCTGGCGTAGGTTACAGCTTCTAAGTTGTGACGATTTGCCAGCTTTTGCTGGCAAAAAAATCCGCTCTTAGTGGCGGATTTTTTTATGGCTGCGTTGTGGCCTGTCTGACCTGTTGGTGAGCATCTCCAGCAGCTGAAGGCGCAGAGTGAATGGTGATCGGCAAAGCAGCTGCAGTAAAATTGGCGTGTTCATGGCAAAACCCTCCGTTCACTATAACGACAGGTATAGCACTGGTTGTATTTCATAGCCAGTGCTATTGTGTGAAAATTTGTGCTTCTTTGCGCTTCGTTTACAATGTGGCACCATCAGGTTGATGCGGCTGTGTCTGTACGTCATTGAAAATTATGAGGAAGCTGAATGAGTCGTCGCGCAAAAACGGTAGTATCCACACCACTTAAAGACATAGAAGAACACGTCGAAGGTTTTCGTCAGGTGCGTGAAGCGCATCGCCGGGAGCTGATTGATGATTATGTTGAGCTTATTTCCGACCTGATTCGCGAATTTGGCGAAGCGCGTCAGGTGGATATGGCGGCACGTCTTGGCGTCTCCCAACCTACCGTAGCGAAAATGCTGAAAAGGCTGGCTGTCGGCGGATTGATTGAGCAGGTGCCTTACCGTGGCGTGTTTTTAACAGCCGAAGGTGAAGCCCTGGCTGAAGAAAGTCGCAAGCGCCATCACATCGTAGAAACATTTTTGCTGGCCCTTGGCATCAGCCCGGATACGGCCCGTCGGGATGCTGAGGGGCTTGAGCACCACGTCAGTGACGAAACGCTCGCTATTTTTCAACAGTTTTATGAAAGCAGACAATAACGTTCGCCACTTTTGTGAGTCCGTATGACAACATTGCTCAGATCCTTCCTACACGACCGTTTGCTGCACTTATTAGTGTTACTTGGCTTATTACTGGCCTGTTTTGCGCCATTTTCACTGGCGGAGCTTCCCGGTGCCGTTGACTGGCAGACTATGATGACGCTGTGTGGGCTACTCATGCTTACCAAGGGCATTGAAGCCAGCGGCTACTTTGATGTGTTGGGGCAGCGTCTGGTTCAGCATTTTCACTCTCAGCGCGGGTTGGCGCTGTTTTTTGTTTCTGCTGCGGCGTTGCTTTCCACTTTTCTGACCAATGATGTTGCCCTGTTTATTTTGGTGCCGTTGACGCTTTCGTTGCGGCAATATTCGGACTTGCCGCTTTCCCGCTTAATTATCTTTGAAGCCCTCGCGGTAAATGCGGGCTCGCTGTTAACACCCGTTGGTAACCCACAAAATATTCTTCTGTGGCAGCATGGGGGAACCGGGTTTGGCGGATTTATCTGGCAGATGCTGCCGCTGGCCGCAGTACTGGTTATTAGTCTGCTGCTGCTGACCCTTGTTTGTTTCCCCCGCCGTGCAATTGAGCGTACTTCCGACGGTTCTGCGCAACCCTGGCAACGTCCACTCCTGCTGGTCAGCGTGCTGCTGTATGTGCTTTTTCTTGCTGCTCTTGAGCTGCAATTCGCCGGCTGGGGGCTGCTGGTGGTATTTATCGTATTGTTTATTGTGGCGCGTCGCATCTTGTTGACAATTGACTGGAGCCTGCTGGCGGTCTTTATCGCCATGTTCGTGGATGTACATCTGCTGACCAAATTACCCCTGCTTGTGTATCTGCTACAACAAATTACTCAATTATCGGCGGGTGCACACTACCTGGTGGCTATTGGTTTTTCACAGGTTATCAGTAATGTGCCGGCCACCATTCTGCTATTAAACAGTCTGCCTGCTGGTGTACTGCTGGCCTGGGCGGTAAACATTGGTGGTTTTGGCCTGCTACCGGGATCGCTGGCGAACCTGATTGCGCTACGCATGGCGAAGGACCGTACTATCTGGTGGCATTTCCATCTCTATTCTTTACCCATGTTGGCCTGGGCGATGCTGGTCGGATGGGGATTACTTTTAGCATTGAATGCGGCCTAGCCGGATTATGCCGATGATCGGTAAAGAAGTGCTGGATTTTGTCAGTTTACGTCTTATTGTTATTGCTGTGTAAATTTGCGGGTCTGCCATGGCTCCACAGCTAACTAATGAGAACTATGGACAATCAATCAACTTCCCACCCTGATGATAAGCAGCAACAGCAGGACAATGTTGAACAACCAGAACGCCAACGTCCCGGTAAAAAACCGCTGGTCATTCTGGCAATAGTGGTGGTGATTGTTTTGATTATTGCGCTCTGGTTCTGGTTGAGCACCCGAAATATCGAATCCACCGATGATGCGTTTACCGATGCCGACGCGGTTACCATCGCACCTAAGGCCTCTGGCTACGTTACGCAACTGTTGGTACGCGACAACCAGCGGGTGGAAAAGGGTGATTTGCTGGTGGTCATCGATCCGCGCGACGCTATGGCGCAGCGCGACCAGGCCGAGGCGCAGCTCGCCCTCGTAGTGTCACAATGGCATCAGGCCGAGTCGCAGCTGTCCCTGTCGGAAGTGCAGTATCCGGCACAGAAAGATCAGGCGCTGGCACAGCAGGCAAAAGCCGAGGCAGACTTTCTTAATGCACAGGAAGATTACAAGCGTCAGCGTGGTGTTGATCCCCGCGCCACTTCCCAACGCAGTATTGATGCTGCCAGCGCACGGTTAAGAAGTGCGAAAGCCGAACTGGAAAGTGCGAAAGCCCGGGTTGAAGTGGCTTCACAAATTGCGCTGCAAATTCGCCAGCAGAAAACCAATGTAGAAGCGCGTCAGGCACAGGTTCAACAGGCTCAGGCGCAGCTCAATATCGCAAATCTGAATCTTTCCTGGATGGAAGTGCGTGCGCCATACGACGGATTTGTTACCAGGCGCAATGTGCAGATGGGAACGCTGGTACAGGCCGGTACGTCGCTTTTCTCACTGGTTTCTGCTGACACATGGATAACCGCTAACTTCAAAGAATCCCAGCTTTCTCGTATGAAACCGGGCAACAAAGTTGAGATAACCATTGATGCCTGGCCTGACAGAAAATTACATGGCCATGTTGACAGTATTCAGATGGGATCTGGTTCGCGCTTTTCCACTTTTCCCGCTGAAAACGCTACCGGTAATTATGTGAAAATTGTGCAGCGCGTACCGGTAAAAATCGTTATTGATGAAGGACTGGACCCGAACAGGCCATTGCCGTTGGGGCTGTCAGCCGAGCCTGAGGTGGCGGTTGAATGAGTCACAGCCAAAACTGGCAGTCGACCAGCAACCCGTGGCTGGTTGCCATGACGGCCACACTGGCGGTGTTTATGGAGATCCTCGACACCACTATTGTTAACGTGGTGCTGCCGCACATTGCCGGTTCGCTGTCAGCCAGCTACGACGAATCAACTTGGGTTCTGACCTCTTACCTAGTGGCGAATGGGATTGTTCTGCCTATTTCGGCGTTTTTCAGTCGTTTGTTTGGCCGTAAACAATTTTTCCTGATCTGTATTGTAATGTTTACCCTCTGCTCTTTCCTCTGTGGCATCGCCACCGAGCTTTGGCAGATTATTCTGTTCCGCGTGCTTCAGGGGTTCTTCGGTGGCGGTCTGCAGCCGGTCCAGCAATCGGTGCTGCTGGACTATTTCAAACCTGAAGATCGCGGTAAAGCCTTTGGCCTCTCCTCCATTGCCATTATCGTTGCGCCTATCCTCGGTCCGACGCTGGGTGGCTGGATTACCGATAACTACAGCTGGCGCTGGATTTTCTTTATCAACATTCCCGTGGGCATTTTCAGCGTCCTCGCTATTTATCAGCTGCTGGAAGATCCGCCGTGGGAGAGCAAATGGGCGAAAGGCAAACTGAAGATTGATTACATCGGCATCAGTCTTATCACGCTGGGACTGGGTTGCTTACAGGTGATGTTGGATCGCGGTGAGGATGATGACTGGTTTCATTCCCGGTTTATTATCACCTTTGCTGTTCTCACTGCGGTGGGTCTGATTGGCACCATTTACTGGTTGCTGTATGCCAAAAAACCAGTGGTGGATCTCTACGTGCTGAAAGACCGCAATTTCTGGGTTGCCAGCCTCCTGATGTCCGGTATGGCGATGATTCTTTACGGCAACTCCGTGGTTATTCCACAGCTGGCACAGCAGGACCTGGGCTATACCGCCACCTGGTCAGGGCTGGTGCTGTCACCCGGAGCGGTGCTGATCGTGCTGTCTGTCCCGCTGGTGCTGAAACTCATGCTATGGGTGCAAACGCGATTTATTATCGCCTTTGGTTTCACCTGTCTGTTTCTGTCATTCCTGTACTCAGCGACCCTGACGCCAAATGTCGATTTCACCACGTTGCTCCTTATGCGCAGTGCACAAACCATTGGTCTGGGTTTTTTATTTGTGCCCCTGACCACCATTGCCTTTGTGACCATTCCGCAGTGGCTGAATGCGGATGCGTCAGCACTGTTCACCATGTGTCGTAACGTCGCGGGCTCCATTGGGATCTCACTCTCCACGGCGATGCTCACCGAGCGTGCGCAGGTGCGCAGTGCGCATATGGTGCACAATATGACGCCGCTGAATGAGCCGTTTAATCTGACGGTAGAGCGTTGGGCGCAGGGCATCAGAGACTTCACTACGGCAGTGGGCGATCCGATGACGATCGCCACCGGGCAGATCTACAAGCAGATGATCGCTCAGGCACGCATTCTGGCCTATATCGATGTTTTTATGTGCTTCAGCATAATCGCACTTATTCTTATTCCTTTTTTTTTACTGCTTGCGCCAATCAAGAGCGAAGGCAGTGCTGGAGCACACTGACATGAACGTTTTTCCTTATATTGCGTGTTCGCGAATCAGCGTGCTGCTGGTCGCGACCCTGGCGATGTCGGCCTGTTCGGTTGGACCTGACTATCACGCGCCGACGCCCGCCACGCCGGGAGCATTTAACACGCTGGCGTTGGATCGTGCCTCCAGACCTCAGGCAACGGCCGTTAACCCGGCCTGGTGGAAATCTTTTAACGATCCGCAACTCGACAACCTGATTGAGCGAGCCATTGCAGGCAATCTGAGTCTGCAACAAGCGGTATTACGTATTGCCGGCTCGCGCCAGCAGCTGAACCAGGCAAGGGGTGCCTGGCTGCCGTCCATTAACGACAAAATTTCTGCACAGCATCAGCAAATGGGGCTGAAAGGGATCCTGGAATCCCAAAGTGTCTACCAACAGGTTAATCAGACTAACCCGCAGTTAAGCTCCTCGCTGTATGATCTGACTAAACCGGTCGGACTGTATCAGAGCAGTTTTGATGCGTCCTGGGAATTGGATCTGTGGGGCAAAGTTCGCCGCCAGGTTGAAGCGGCGGACGCGCAGCAGCAGGCTTTTCTGGAAAGTCGTAACGATGCGCTGGTATCGCTTGAGGCAGAAGTGGCTCGTACCTGGCTGCAACTGCGCGGTACACAGGCAATTACCCAAACTTTGCAGAACCAGATTGAGATGGCGCAGCAGACGCTGGCGCTTACTGAGAGCCAACAGAAAAATGGTCTGGTGCCCGTGCTGGATGTTGAAAAAGCCCGCGCCCAGCTTAGTTCTTTACGCGCCCAGCAGCCGCAATACGAGGCACAGATCCACCAGGCGATGAACGGTCTGGCGGTGCTGACCGGTCAGCCCCCCGGTGCACTGGACAAGGAACTGGGCGCTGCACGCCCGATGCCTGCGTTGCCCAACATTGTGCTGGTCGGACTGCCGTCAACCCTGGCGCGTCGCCGACCGGATATACGTCAGGCGGAAACCCTGCTACATGAAGCAACGGCCAACATTGGCGTTTCCGTGGCACAGCTTTTCCCTGATATCTCCCTGAGTGGCCAGTTTGGTATGCGCAATACCGATATCAGCTATCTGGACAACTGGAGTAGCCATTTTTACAGCGTGGGCCCGTCGATTTCCGTGCCCATCTTTCAGGGGGAACGGCTGATTGCGGGGGTGAAGATGGCGCGTGCCGAACAGGCCAGCGCGGCGCTGTATTATCGTCAGACTGTACTGAGTGCCTTGCAGGATGTTGAAAATGCGTTGATTAGCTATCGTACCGATCAACAGCAGGTGGAAGGATTGGATCAGACGGTGGGTGCTTTCCAGAATGCCTTTAATCTGGCGAACGATAGCTATGCTAAAGGACAGTCATCGTTCATTGATGCACTTGATGCGCAGCGCCAGCTCAGTCAGGCGCAGCAGCAGGCGATTTCAGCGCGGGTACAAAGCAGCCTCGATCTTGTGGCGCTTTACAAAGCACTGGGCGGTGGCTGGGAACTGTATCAAAACGTCAACCTGCCTGACTATTCGTTATTTGGCCAGACGGAAAGCGGGCATACGCCAGCCGGGTAACAAAATCGTGGAGATCGGTACGAATAACGACCTTCCAGCCACCTGTCGGGCGATCCACAATGTGATATCTGCCGGGTGGCAGTGGTTCTGCTTTGGGTATGTCAACACAGCCGCTCTGATTCCTGAATTCTCCAGATCCGGAACAGGCCGGAAAGGTTCCGACGCCGCGCAGCGTGAGCTGAGATACTGACTCGTTGTTAATGACAAATCTTCCCTCTAACTGTGCGAGTGGAAAAATGTGAAAATTCTGGAAGCGGAATGCTGTGCATAGCATATCCATATGCTTCTGGAGATCCCGCCAAAGATGAGCGTGTCTTATCTGAAGGGAAAAAGCAGCCTGGTGCTTTACGAGGAGTCTGGAGATATGAAATTCAAATACAGGAACAGGGAGTTGTGGTGCAGAGGGTACTACGTCGATACGGTGGGTAAGAACAAGACGAAGATACAGTAATACATAAAGCATCAGCTTGAAGAGGATAAAATGGGAGAGCAGTTATCAGTCCCATATCCGGGTAGCCCGTTTACAGGCCGTAAGTAGAGAAGTCTGATGCAAATGTCAGGTCGTCTTGCGCCTGCCAGGACGCGGCTGGTAAGAGAGCCTTATAGGGGCATCAGGAAAACCTCCGGCGAGACTGTAATTAAAATTGTGTAATTGCCTGTTTTTGATATGTTCACTCCAACAATGGAGACAGGCAAATTATGGACGAGAAGAAACTTAAGGCCCTTGCTGCTGAACTGGCTAAAGGCCTCAAAACTGAGGCCGACCTTAATCAGTTTTCCCGCATGCTCACGAAGCTGACCGTTGAAACGGCACTCAATGCAGAACTGACTGACCACCTCGGGCATGAGAAAAATGCCCCTAAAACCTTTGACGTGGTGGCAGTTACACAGAATTATTTACAGGGTCCCTCCGGCTATGCCGGAGGATATTTACCCCTGCATGAACACCACCTCCTGTGGAGGTGGTCAGCAATAAGCTGGCTCTGCCAGTCATGCTACTCATGGGAAAATCCGGATCTGTTATCCCCATAACTGCCAGGGATTTAACCATGAGCAGATTCCAGAAAGCATCTCATGTGCACTGGTGTTGTCAATATCATATCGTATGGACACCCAGGTACCGGTTTCGCATCCTTAGTAACAATGTTGGTAAAGAGGTCTGTAAGCCGATAAGGATCTCAGGTGAGCAGCCCGGGATAGAAGTAGTGGAGCTGAATGTCCAGACAGACCATGTCCCTTTGCGGGTAAAAGTGCCTCCATGGCTTTCGATTTCCCATGTAACAGGCGACTTAAAGGGTAAAACAGCCCTTCGATTGTTCAATAAATTTCCCTGCCTGCGTAAGAACAAGCAGTGGGGGAATGATTTTTGGGCAAGAGGTTATTGTGTCGATACCGTAGGTATAAACGAAGAAATGATAATAAAGTACGTGAAGTATCAGGAAAACATGAAGTTGAAGAGAGCCAGCTTCCACTGAAAGAAGTGTGAAGGGAAGGCTCTCTGAGTCTGGACTTAGTGCGCCCCTGTGGGGCGAAATCAATGCCACCTGCTATGCAGGTGGTTTTTTACTCAGGGATACCACATAAACACGGGATATTTACCTGTTTAAAACGGACGGATCTGTATGTGCGTTTTCAGACGGTGATGCAAAATCTGCTGACTAAAAGTCAGACCTCGCAGATACAGCCATTGACCACCGGGCAGCGTTGATTAGTAGTGAATGCCACCCGCAGAGGAGCGACAGGCGCGTTTTGCAGGCGGCACGACATACCTTACTGCGGCAGCTTTTATGAAAGATGTCTGGCTCAACTGGCTGCCATGAGAGTGGGTTGAATGACCGGGTTTCTTAACCGCTATCGACTTTGGGTTTAATAACCAGGCTATGAAATATCCGTGGCACCGGCACCGTTACCTGCGGTAAGCGGGTTTGTATTTGCTGAACATTCCCCTTTAGCGTTCGCCGATAAAATGCAAACCAGTGACTGGATGTCTCTCCCGGCAGCCACTTCGTTCAGAGTGGCGCTGGCAAAATGCAGTCTGCTTTGGTGGGGTGTACTGAAATTCTGCGGCACAGCCAGAGGATATCGGAAACAGATAAAGGTTATCCTGGCTGCACAATGTCATGTCACTCACCCTCCATTTTTGCTGTTGCCGCGCTGGTATATTCGCTGCCTGTTTTTTTTGGCATAATGCTCACTGGTTCACATTCTCCCATCGTAAACGAAAGGCAATCTTGTGCTAGTTTCCAGCAACGTCACCATGCAGTTTGGCAGTAAGCCGCTGTTCGAAAATATCTCTGTCAAATTTGGCGGCGGTAACCGCTATGGCCTGATTGGTGCCAACGGTAGCGGTAAATCCACCTTTATGAAAATTCTCGGCGGCGATTTGGTGCCCAGCGCCGGGAATGTCTCTCTTGATCCTAATGAGCGCATTGGTAAGCTGCGTCAGGACCAGTTCGCCTTTGAACAGTACAGCGTGCTGGATACGGTTGTTATGGGCCACGCGGAGCTTTGGCAGGTCAAAGAAGAGCGCGATCGCATTTATGCACTGCCGGAAATGAGTGAAGAAGACGGCTACCGCGTGGCGGATCTGGAAGTGCAATATGGTGAAATGGATGGTTACACCGCCGAAGCGCGCTCGGGCGAGCTGCTGCTGGGCGTGGGTATACCGCTGGAACAGCATTATGGCCCGATGAGTGAAGTGGCGCCCGGCTGGAAGCTGCGTGTTCTGCTGGCGCAGGCGCTGTTTTCCAACCCGGAAGTGCTGCTGCTGGATGAACCGACCAACAACCTTGATATTGATACCATTCGCTGGCTGGAGCAGGTGTTGAACGAACGCAACAGCACCATGATTATCATTTCCCACGATCGTCACTTTCTGAATATGGTTTGCACCCATATGGCCGATCTGGATTACGGTGAACTGCGCGTTTATCCGGGTAATTATGATGAATATATGACGGCAGCGACGCAGGCACGCGAACGTTTGCTGGCAGACAATGCGAAGAAAAAAGCACAGATTAATGAACTGCAATCCTTTGTCAGCCGTTTCAGCGCAAATGCCTCCAAATCGCGTCAGGCGACTTCCCGTGCGAAACAGATTGACAAAATTAAACTGGAAGAAGTGAAAGTCTCTAGCCGTCAGAATCCGTTTATCCGCTTTGAACAGGATAAAAAGCTGTTCCGCAACGCGCTGGAACTGGAAGCACTGACCAAAGGCTTCGATCAGGAGCCGTTGTTCAAAAATCTCAATCTGCTGCTGGAAGTGGGAGAGAAGCTGGCCATTCTCGGACCGAACGGTATCGGTAAAACCACCCTGTTGAAAACGCTGGTGGGTGATCTGCCGCCTGATGTGGGCACGGTGAAATGGTCGGAGAATACGCGCATCGGCTACTATGCACAGGATCACGCCCATGATTTTGCTAACGATCTCACTGTGTTCGACTGGATGAGCCAGTGGAAACAGGAAGATGACGATGAGCAGGCGGTGCGAAGCATTCTTGGGCGCCTTTTATTTAGTCAGGATGATATTAAAAAACCGGCTAAGGTGCTGTCGGGTGGCGAGCAAGGGCGGATGCTTTTCGGTAAGTTGATGATGCAAAAGCCAAACGTGTTGATTATGGATGAGCCTACAAACCATCTTGATATGGAGTCGATCGAGGCGCTGAATATGGCGCTGGAAATGTACGAAGGTACGTTGATCTTTGTTTCCCATGACCGTGAGTTTGTCAGCTCCCTGGCCACCCGCGTGATTGAAATGACACCTACGAAACTGCATGACTTTACCGGTAATTACGAAGATTATCTGCGCAGTCAGGGCATCGTTTAACTTCATTCTGCACCATTGAAAAAGGGGATTGAACGATCCCTTTTTGTTGCCGAATTAACCCCCGTATCGTGGGTGAGGTAGCGCTTGCTGTCTGCAGCTTGGCGGCAGCGGTTTTAGTGCATCCCCAGCGCGGCGCGGTCAACGTCGCTTTTTGTGAAGGTGGAATTTTACTGTCAACTAAAACGCCTGCAGTGGGCGAAGTTGTCTGCCCGTCGTTTGTACCGCATATGCTGAAACTGTTTTTTTAAATCTATTGCCAGATCCGTCGGGCGTGCAATCAACGTCACCTTCTGTGTGTAGCGCTCACTTAAACTCATCGACTTAAGCAGGGTCGCCAGCATCGGTAGAATCGCACAGAAAGAGACGTATTTTGCATTGTGGGCACACAATGACCGGATTAAACCCGCTACCCTGAGCCACGCGTTCGTTTTGACCTTGCCTGATGTGCGGTGCTGATAATTATCCTCAATCTACAATATCAGGCCTGGCCCGGTGGCGTGCATTCGACGTCGCGCTCCCCGAAGGGGCATTTAATTAGCTGGCATTGTGCGCCCGCACACCTCGCAGGCGGAATCTTTCAGCACCTTGATCTGGCGGAATTGCAGGGTCATGGCGTCGTACAGCAGCAGCTTCCCGCTTGCGTCGTCTCCGTAGCACGTCAGCAGGCGGATGGCTTCCATTGCCTGCAGTGCGCCGATTACTCCAACCAGCGGTGCCATTACGCCAGTTTCTGCGCAACCGGGCGTGCTGTTGCCCATCAGGCGACTGATACAGCGATAGCAGGGCGCATTTTCCTGCCAGCGGAACACGCTGATTTGCCCTTCCATGCGGATTGCTGCACCGGAAACCAGCGGTATTTTACTGGCAAAACAAAGGCGATTAAGTTGCTCGCGGGTGGCAAGATTATCGCTGCAATCCAGTACGACATGCTGCCGGTTAATCAGCGTATTGAGTGCCGCATCATCAAGTTGTGCATCCACGGTTTCAATGGAAATATGGGGATTGATGCTTTGCAACTGCCGCTGGGCTGACCGCACTTTCGACTGGCCAATAGCAGTATCATGATGCAGGATCTGCCGCTGCAGGTTGGAGAGTGAAACCGTATCGAAATCCAGCAGCGTCAGTGCACCAGCACCAGCAGCAGCCAAATAAGCACTGGCGGCACACCCCACCCCACCCAGCCCCACGATCAGAACGCTGGCGACTTTAAGCTTTTCCTGCCTGTCGAAATCAAAGCCGTGCAGCGCAATCTGGCGGTTGTAGCGTAATATCTCATCATTGCTCAGTTCAGCCTGCATCTTAATAGCCCGCCAGCAGACTGTTAAACGGCTCGACATCGACCCATTCCCCGGCGGCAACATTGCCGCGCTCGCGTTCCAGTACAATAAAGCAGTTAGCCTGGCTGAAAGAGCTAAACACATGGGAACCTTGTGGCCCGGTAGTATGGACTTGCAGCTCACCCGATGCGTCAGGTAGCAGCAAACCACGTTGGAAATCCAGTTGTCCCAGCTTTTTCTTCAATGCATCTGCGGCTCTGACTCGCTGGCGTGCAGGCAGCGCAGATGCCTTTTGTCCGGCCAGCCTGGTCAGTACAGGTTGCACCAGCTGATAAAAGGTGAGCGTCGCAGAAACAGGATTGCCGGGCAGGCCGCAAAACCAGCTGTGTTTCAGGCGACCGAAAGCGAAAGGCTTGCCAGGTTTGATCGCCAGTTTCCAGAAGGCAATCTCACCCAGTTCTTCCAGCATCGCTTTGGTGTAGTCTGCTTCACCAACGGAAACGCCGCCGCTGCTGATCACCACGTCAGCTTCTCGGTCAGCCTGAAGAAAAGCCGCGCGCAGTGTCTGCGGATCATCAGCAATGATGCCCAGATCGATAACCTCGCAGCCGAGCTTGTTGAGCATCAACTGCACCGCGAGGCGATTAGTATCATAAATTTGACCGTCAGCTAATGCCTTGCCGATGGGTTGCAGCTCATTACCGGTAGAGAAAATTGCCACGCGCACTCTGCGTATCACTTCAATTTCTGCCACGCCCAGTGACGCCAGCAGGGGTAACTCCGCCGTGCCGAGACGCACGCCCTTGTCCAGTACTCTGGCACCGGCCGCGATGTCCTCACCGGCCAGACGAATATTCTGACCATAAACCACGTCGGTATTTATCTTCACCTGGTCATTCACCAGACATGTTTCTTCCTGCATCACCACCGCTTCCGTGCCATCCGGCAGCGGCGCACCGGTCATGATGCGGATACAGCTGCCGACGGGCCAGAGGTCTCGCCATGGTGCGCCAGCGAAAGTTTTCCCGGCGACGGAAAGCGGCTGACCAGATTGCACATCGTGCAGGCGCACGGCATAGCCATCCATCGCGGCATTATCAAATGGAGGAACCTGAACGGGGGAAATGGTTGGCCGCGCGGTTATGCGTCCGCCAGCGGCGGTCAGCGGCAGG
Organism: Erwinia tracheiphila; assembly: GCF_021365465.1. Taxonomy (NCBI): domain Bacteria; kingdom Pseudomonadati; phylum Pseudomonadota; class Gammaproteobacteria; order Enterobacterales; family Erwiniaceae; genus Erwinia; species Erwinia tracheiphila. The sequence continues at coordinate 3,026,222 of NZ_CP089932.1, read as the reverse complement.
GTCTCGGTTTGCGTCAACGGGACGATGCGGCACAACATGGTTGACAGTGCGTCATCAAGTGAAATCAGTCCGGCGGTAAAAGTTTCCATAGAGTCTCCGGCATACCCGATTTAGCGGGCGGTCATACGGTCAGATGTCGTTATTATGGCGCGAAGTGCGACCAGGGTCACCAAAACCTCGCAGTCTGTCGCGCTGCGGTGCTGTGTACTGCCCTGAAAGACATCCAGCAGGGAGCGGGTATGCGAATGCTTTTTCATCAATGTGCGGGCGACGCATGAGATAGAACTTTTGGTTATTAACAGGGAACCAACATTCTGCTTTACATCGCATTACGGCCTGCCTATAGTCGAAAACGAGTTTAATTTGAACCAAATCATTCCAACCTGGTGTTTTTCATGCTGATTTATCGCGCAGGGTAACCGGATTATGGTCAGAGCAGTCATTGCCATTCACGGCGGTGCGGGTGCAATTGCCCGCGCGAACATGAGCGTGAAGCAGGAGCAGCTTTATATTCAGGTGCTTTCAGCCACCGTTTCCAGCGGGCAGGCCATTTTGTCCGCCAGCGGCACGGCGCTCGATGCGGTCACTGAAGCGGTGCGGCTGCTGGAAGAGTGCCCTTTATTCAACGCCGGAAAAGGTGCCGTTTTTACCCATGCTGGCACCCACGAGCTGGATGCCAGCATAATGGATGGTCGTACCCTGCAAGCAGGTGCCGTGGCCGGTGTCAGACGCGTGCGCAATCCGGTGCTGGCGGCGCGTGCTGTGCTGGAAAACAGCCCCCATGTGATGTTTATTGGTGAAGGTGCTGAAGCCTTTGCTTTTCGCCAGGGGCTGGAACAGGTTGACGAGGACTTTTTTTCAACCCCTTTCCGGCGTGATCAGTTACAGCGAGCGCTGTCAGCCAATTGTATGACGCTGGATCATGATGGTGCAGGAGAGGGCGCGCCGCTGGATGCGGATCGTAAATTTGGCACGGTGGGTGCCGTAGCGTTGGATCTGCACGGTAATCTGGCGGCAGCCACGTCCACTGGCGGCATGACCAATAAGCAGGTGGGCAGGGTAGGGGATTCGCCACTGATCGGTGCGGGCTGCTATGCGAACAATGCCAATGTAGCGGTGTCCTGCACGGGTACCGGGGAAGTGTTTATGCGCGCGCTGGTGGCCTATGATATCGCCGCGCTGATGGAATACGCGAGCCTGTCGCTGAAAGAAGCCAGTGAGCGGGTGATAAAAGATAAAATTGTGGCGCTGGGCGGCAGTGGCGGGGCTATTGCCATTGACCGTGAAGGCAATGTCGTGCTGCCCTTTAACAGCGAAGGTATGTACCGTGGCTATGGTTACGTGGGCGAAACGCCTGTGGTGGGTATTTATGGTGAAAGCCAGAGGGAAGCATGACGGTGACCAGAGAATCAGATTTGCCTGCCGATCAGGTATTAGCCATTAAAAATTTGAGCGTCAGCTTCCGTCAACAGGGCGAAGTGGTGCAGGCGGTAAAAAATCTGTCGCTGGACGTGAGCCGCGGTGAGACACTGGCTATCGTCGGTGAGTCCGGTTCTGGAAAATCGGTGACGTCTCTGGCACTTATGCGGCTGGTGGAGCTGGGTGGTGGCAGCATAGACAGTGGTGAGATGCTACTGCGGCAGCGCAATAATCAGGTTGTCAATCTGGCACGGGCGCAGCAATCGCAACTGCGTAGGATCCGCGGTGCGGATATGGCGATGATATTTCAGGAGCCGATGACCTCACTCAATCCGGTTTTTACTATCGGCGAGCAAATAGCGGAATCCATTCGTCTGCATCAGGGCAAGAGCCACCGTGACGCCCTGCATGAATCACTACGTATGCTGGATCTGGTGCGTATCCCGGTGGCAAAAGATGTACTGACGCGTTATCCGCATCACCTCTCCGGCGGGATGCGGCAGCGGGTAATGATTGCTATGGCGCTCTCCTGTCGCCCCGCGCTGCTTATTGCTGATGAACCTACTACCGCGCTCGACGTCACCATCCAGGCGCAGATCCTGCAGCTGATTCGGGTGTTGCAAAAAGAGATGCAAATGGGGGTGATTTTTATCACTCACGACATGGGCGTGGTCGCGGAAATGGCCGATCACGTACAGGTGATGTATCGCGGAGATGTCGTGGAAACCGGCCCGGTTGAACGCATCTTTCACCAGCCTCAGCAGGATTACACTAAAGCGCTGCTGGCGGCCGTTCCGCGCCTGGGTGAGATGACGGGAACCTCGCTCCCGGTGCATTTCCCTATGCTGAATCCCGGTAATAGCGAGCAATCTTCGTCACCCCAGGATACCGTGGTGACGGACGCTGGCCCGGTGTTGCAGGTCCGCGATCTGGTTGCCCGTTTCGATCTGCGCAGCGGCATTTTAAATCGCGTGACGCGCCGGGTGCATGCGGTAGAGAAAGTCAGTTTCGACCTGTGGCCGGGTGAGACGCTGGCGCTGGTGGGTGAGTCCGGCTGCGGTAAGTCTACGACGGGGCGAGCGCTGTTGCGCCTGGTGGAAAGCCAGGCGGGCACCATTACCTTTGATGGTCAGTATATTGATACGCTTAAGGGCGCGGCACTGTCTCATTTGCGTCGGGATATTCAGTTTATCTTTCAGGACCCTTATGCCTCGCTCGATCCCCGGCTGACGGTAGGGTTTTCAATTATGGAGCCGCTGCTGGTGCATGGTGTCGCCCGCGGTAAGGAAGCGGAAGACCGCGTGGCATGGCTGCTGGAAAAAGTTGGCCTGTTGCCAGAGCATGCCTGGCGTTATCCCCACGAATTTTCGGGCGGTCAGCGTCAGCGCATCTGTATCGCCAGAGCGCTGGCGCTTAATCCAAAAGTGGTGATCGCCGATGAATCGGTCTCCGCGCTGGATGTCTCTGTTCGCGCACAGATAGTGAACCTGATGCTGGATTTACAGCGTGAATTCGGTATTGCCTTTCTGTTTATTTCACATGATATAGCGGTGGTGGAGCGGATCAGCCATCGCGTGGCGGTGATGTATCTGGGGCAAATTGTTGAGATTGGCCCGCGCCAGGCGATATTTGAACATCCGCAGCATCCCTATACGCGCAAACTACTCGCGGCTGTGCCGGTGGCCGATCCTGGACACCGACGACGTGACCGCGCGCTGCTGGTGGATGAAATACCCAGCCCGGTACGCGCGCTGGATGATGAACCCGTCGTGGCAAAGCTGGTCGAGGTGAGCGCAGGACATTACGTGGCACGTCATGCCGTGGGCGGCGTCTGAACAGGCTGTAAACAACAAGGAACGACAGGAGAAACACGCAAGATGATCATTTCCAAACGTACACTCTTTACTGCTGGGTTATTGAGCAGCTTTGCTGCTGTTCCGGCTTTTGCAGCAAAAGACGTGGTGATTGCTGTTGGTTCCAACTTCACCACCCTCGATCCTTACGACGCAAACGATACGCTGTCGCAGGCGGTGGCGAAATCCTTCTATCAGGGGTTGTTCGGCTTTGATAAGGATATGAAGCTGATTAACGTACTGGCCGAAAGATATGATGTCAGTAAGGATGGCCTTAGCTGGACCATCAAGCTAAAAAGCGGGATAAAATTTCAGGACGGCACGGATTTTAACGCCGAGGCGGTAAAGGTTAACCTGGACCGCGCCAGCAATCCTGACAACCATCTGAAGCGTTATAACCTGTTCAAGTCGATTGCCACCACCGAGGTTGTCGATCCGACTACGGTGAAAATCACTCTGAAACAGCCGTTCTCCGCCTTTGTTAATACCCTCGCCAGTCCGGCTGCGGCAATGATTTCCCCCACAGCGCTTAAGAAATACGGCAAGGATATTGCTTTCCATCCGGTGGGTACGGGGCCATTCGTACTTGAAACCTGGAACCCGACCGATTTTGTTAAGGTGAAAAAATTCGATGGTTACTGGAAAAAAGGCTACCCAAAACTGGATACGCTGACCTGGCGCCCGGTGGTGGATAACAATACCCGCGCGGCGATGCTGCAAACCGGCGAGGCTAATCTGGCTTTCCCGGTTCCCTATGAGCAGGCAAAACTGCTGGAAAAAAACAGCAAATTAGATTTAGTTGTGTCACCGTCAATCATGCAGCGTTATCTGAGTATCAACGTGACGCAGAAGCCGTTTGATAACGTTAAAGTGCGCGAGGCGCTCAATTATGCCATCAGCCGTGACGCCCTGGTGAAAGTGGCTTTTGCCGGCTATGCCACGCCAGCGAGTGGTGTGGTACCGCCCGCCATCCAGTATTCACAAAGCTACCCGGCAGCACAATACAATCCGGCGAAGGCTCGCGAGCTGCTGAAAGAAGCGGGCTTCCCGAATGGTTTTACCACCACGTTGTGGTCTTCGCATAACCACACCACCGCGCAGAAAGTGTTGCAGTTTGCCCAGCAGCAACTGGCGCAGGTCGGCATCAAAGCCACCGTAACCGCGATGGATGCTGGGCAGCGTTCGGCTGAAGTGGAAGGCAAAGGGCAGAAAGAAAGCGGCGTGCGGCTGTTCTACACCGGCTGGTCGGCTTCCACCGGCGAGGCCAACTGGGCATTAACGCCGTTGTTTGCCACCCAGTCCTGGCCACCGACCATTTTCAACACTGCATTTTACAGCAATACGAAAGTGGATAACGATTTAGCCGATGCGCTGAAAACCACAGACAGCAGCCGTAAGGCAGCACTGTATAAAGATGCGCAGGATCAAATCTGGCAGGACAAACCCTGGGTACCGCTGGTGGTTGAAAAACTGGTTTCTGCCAAAACTAAAAGCCTGTCGGGTTTCTATGTTATGCCGGATACATCATTTAGCTTTGATGATGCCGATTTGCAGTAAACTCCCGCTGAAATTCAGCCGCGCTGTTTGAGGGCGCGGCCTCCCCCGGCGCAGGAAAATTTATGCTTAACTATTTTATAAAACGTTTGCTGGGACTCATTCCAACGCTGCTGATTGTGGCGGTGCTGGTGTTCCTGTTTGTTCATTTTTTGCCGGGCGATCCCGCCAGGGTTATTGCCGGCCCCGAAGCGGATGCGACGGTGGTGGCGATGTTAAGACAGCAGCTGGGGCTGGATAAGCCGCTGATGGTTCAGTTCTGGCATTTTATTTCTGGTGCCGTTCAGGGGGATTTTGGCCAGTCAATTGTCTCGAAGCGCACGGTCTCTTCAGAAATTGCTCAACGCTTTTTGCCCACGCTGGGGTTGACTGTCAGCAGCATGCTGTGGTCAGTGATCTTCGGCATGGCGCTGGGAATTATTTCAGCAGTATGGCGGAACCGTTGGCCGGATCGCCTGGGTATGGCGCTGGCGGTGACAGGGATCTCTTTTCCTGCTTTTGCTCTGGGCATGCTGCTCATGCAAATTTTCTCCGTGGAACTGGGCTGGTTGCCGACGGTAGGCGCAGACAGCTGGCGCCACTATATTCTGCCTTCTGTCACGTTAGGCGCCGCGGTGACGGCGGTAATGGCACGTTTTACCCGCGTCTCTTTTGTGGAAGTCATGCAGGAAGATTATATGCGGACGGCCCGTGCCAAGGGGGTGCGTGAAACGCGGGTGGTGATTAAACATGGCCTGCGTAACGCACTTATTCCGGTGGTGACGATGATGGGGCTGCAGTTCGGTTTTCTTCTGGGTGGCTCCATTGTGGTGGAAGTGGTATTTAACTGGCCGGGACTGGGCCGCCTGCTGGTGGACTCTGTGGAAATGCGTGATTATCCGGTAGTACGGACGCTGGTATTGCTGTTTTCGCTGGAGTTTATCCTGATTAATTTAGTGGTTGATATGTTGTATGCCGCGATCAATCCGACGATACGCTACAGATAAGGATGGTTGATGAAAAACTGGCGACGTAATGCGGCTCTCGCTGCTATGCCAACCCTGACTCAGCACCCGGTGCGCACGCCCTGGCGCGAGTTCTGGTGCCGCTTCAGGCGGCAGACGGTAGCGCTAATTTCCGCAGGATTTGTGCTGTTGCTGATCTTTCTGGCCGTGTTTGCCCCCTGGCTTGCCCCCTTTGATGCAGAAAATTATTTTGATTATGGCCGGTTGACCCAGGGACCGTCGTTAATGCACTGGTTTGGCGTTGATTCTTTGGGGAGGGATATTTTCAGCCGTGTATTATTGGGCACCCGGTTTTCGCTCGTTTCTGGTTTTGTTTCGGTGGTGCTGGGCGCGGTGACCGGCACTTTCCTCGGGCTGTTGGCGGGTTATTACGAAGGCTGGTGGGACAGAATTATTATGCGCATCAGCGATGTGCTGTTTGCCTTTCCGGGAATTCTGTTAGCGATTGCGGTGGTGGCGATTACCGGCAGCGGCATGTCTAACGTGATTATTGCCGTGGCAATTTTCAGCATTCCTGCCTTTGCCCGCCTGGTGCGCGGCAATACCCTGGTGCTGAAGCATCTTACCTATATTGAGTCAGCCCGTAGCATTGGCGCATCCGATCTGACCATAATTTTGCGGCATATCCTGCCGGGTACGCTGTCGTCCATTGTGGTTTATTTCACCATGCGTATTGGCACGTCTATTATCAGCGCCGCCAGCCTGTCTTTTCTGGGGCTGGGCGCACAGCCGCCAACCCCCGAATGGGGGGCGATGCTCAATGATGCGCGTGCCGATATGGTGATGGCACCGCACATTGCCATTTTTCCCAGTCTGGCGATTTTTCTTACCGTTCTGGCGTTTAATTTACTGGGTGATGGCCTGCGTGACGCGCTCGACCCAAAATTGAAAACCTGACGTGATGAAAGCTTTCAAATATCAGCAGGATTTTAAAAAAATTGATTTCCGTCAGCACCCCGAAAGCTATCAGGTTGGACGAGGGGAGCAGGGTGTTTTGCTGGTCGAACCTTATAAAAGTGAGATTTTACCCCATTGGCGCTTTAAGACAACGGCGGTGGCTGAAGCGTCGGCAGAAAAAATTATGCAACTGTTTGAAGATTATTGCGCCGCGGACGATTTTGTCGGGATGGATATGGCAAGACAATTTATTCAGATGGGTACACCCGCGCATGTCGCTATGCCAACCATCAGGGCGGAAAAAAGTATGACGCGCAGGGTGGCGTTTTACCGCGAACGTTGAACGCAGAAAAGGCCGTGGCGGCGGTTTTTAAAGGTTACCGGGACAACATTCGTGCCGGCAAAGATTACCTGCTACGCCGTAAAGAACACCAGAAACGCGATGGCTAAACGACTGCTCACAGAGTGCCTGAGGTGTTACCACTGCCCTGCAGTGACAGTCGCTTACGGGTGCGTAATTTGTGGCGGCGGCGTGAGGCAGACTCTGTTAAATGCGCTGTCAGGCGCAGCGCTTAATCGTAAAATGCCTGCTGGTGAAAAAAAGCAAGCGGGTAAATATCAGATTTTTGTGGCCCACAAATCGTATTCGTCGGCGTTGTCGACGCACGCACGGATTACATCGCCTGGCTTGACATGCTTCTCACCATTGAGATAAACCGCTCCGTCGATCTCGGGAGCATCGGCCATACTGCGCCCAATCGCGCCTTCTTCATCCACTTCGTCAACAATCACCAGAATTTCGCGTCCCACTTTTTCCTGGAGGCGGCTGGCAGAGATAGCCTGCTGAAGCTGCATAAAGCGGTCGTAACGTTCTTCTTTAACTGCTTCTGGCACCGGGTCCGGCAGCTGGTTAGCGCCTGCACCTTCCACCGGGCTGTATTTGAAGCAGCCAACCCTGTCAAGCCGCGCTTCCCGCAGAAAGTCGAGCAGCATCTGAAAGTCTTCTTCGGTTTCACCCGGAAAGCCAACGATAAAGGTGGAACGCAGGGTCAGGTCCGGGCAGATTTTCCGCCAGCGCCTGATGCGCTCCAGAGTGCGCTCAACCGCCCCCGGTCGCTTCATCAGCTTCAGAATGCGCGGGCTGGCGTGCTGCAGAGGAATATCCAGGTACGGCAGGATTTTTCCTTCTGCCATCAGCGGAATAACCTCATCAACGTGCGGGTAGGGGTAGACATAGTGTAAACGTACCCAGACACCCAGTTTCGCCAGCTGTTCGCACAGGCTGACCATACTGGTTTTTACCGGGGAACCGTTCCAGAATCCGGTGCGGTGTTTCACATCAACACCGTATGCAGACGTATCCTGTGAGATGACCAGCAGCTCTTTTACCCCGGCCTCCACCAGACGTTTTGCCTCATCAAGGACGGAGCCAATCGGACGGCTGTCCAGATCGCCACGCATTGAGGGAATGATGCAGAACGTGCAGCGATGGTTGCAGCCTTCAGAAATTTTCAGATAAGCATAGTGGCGCGGTGTCAGTTTTACGCCCTGCTCAGGAACCAGACTCAGAAACGGGTTATGCTGAGGCTTAGGCACATATTTATGGACATGCGAAAGGACCTGTTCGTAACTGTGTGGCCCGGTGATTTCCAGCACCCGCGGATGCACCTCACGAATTTGGTTTTCTTTTGCGCCCAGGCAGCCGGTGACAATCACTTTGCCATTTTCATTCAACGCTTCGCCGATGGCTTCCAGCGACTCCTGCACCGCGCTGTCGATAAAGCCACAGGTGTTGACGATGACAATTTCCGCATCGTCATAGCGCGGTACGACATCGTATCCCTCGGTGCGTAATTCGGTCAGGATCCTTTCTGAATCAACAAGATTCTTTGGGCAACCCAGCGAGACAAAACCAACGCGGGGCGCCATTGTGGTATTTTGCGACATGACGTATTTCCAGTTCAGTACGGCTCTTTGCGCGGGATTCTACCGGGGTCCGGGTTAAATTTATACAGCAATGTTAATGGTGGGGCTTTTGCTTTTAATGTTGCAAAGAATATTAACGTTCAGAAAGGGGCACAAAACGTTTATCTGCTGCCAGATAATCAGCAGGCTTACGGCAATGCGCGCCCGCTGACTGGCAAAAAATAGTGATTATCGCTGCCAGTGGTGTATTTCCCAACCACGCTGCAGTGCAAGCTGTCGCAGTGATTCTACGGGATTGATAACCTGTGCGAGATCGGCATGCTCAGGCATGGGCAGTTCGTTTATTGAGTCGCTTATGCCCAGGTATGCGCGAAACGTGGCGCTGTCGTCTCTGATAACCCGCTGTTGAGCCGCGTTATCTTGCCTTCTTTGTAGGTCATGGTGCCAAATGTTTTACCGCTGTAACGCTCATCAACAATCTCTACGCCAATAGCCAGTGCCACATCAGCAACAAGTTGTTCAGCAATCGAGCCAACCAGATGTTCGCAGCTGGCAGAGATAACCACTACCTTGTCGCCTCGCTCTTTGTGCCAGGCCAGTTTCTCCCGTGTTACAAGGGTCATCTTTGATGTTTCTTAAGCCCGGCGACCGTATTCCGGTTTCAGAATTGAATCGGTGCGCCGTTATCCAGGCATTGCTCTGGCGGATTATGTCGCCGGAAGTCAGGATTCGTTTGTCAGCCTGATGAACAATTACGCTCAGTCGCCGGGATTGAAAAATACTCATGTTAAGACGGTACACGCGCTGGACTCAGAGGGACAATTCAGCACCGCACACGATATGGCGTTGCCGGGGCAGGCACTAATACGCGATGTGCCGGACGAATATGCCTTGCACAAGGAAAAGGAATAATATCCGGCAACCTAACCGTAATCGTTTGCTCTGGAACAGCAATCTTAATGTTGACGGTATCAAAACGGGACATACGCACGGCACCGTGAATTACCTGGTTGCCTCTGCGTATGAAGGCAATCAGCGATTGATTTCGGTTGTATTGGGAGCTGAAACCGATGTTATGCGGTTGCGTGAAAGTGAAAAACTGCTGACGTGGGGTTTTCGTTTTTTTAAGACGATAACACCAGTCAAAGCGGGAAAACCTTTTGTCACCCATCACGTATGGTATGGCGAAAATAAAGAGATCCAACTTGGCGTGGTTGAAGATACGTCAGTTACCTTGCCGAAAGGGCAGGTAAAAAATCTCAGAGCCATCTACACCCTGTCACAGCCGCAGCTACTGGCCCCGCTGCAGAAAAATCAGGTGGTGGATACTATTGAGTTTCAACTGAATGGCAAGATTATTGAGCAACGTCTGCTGGTTGTGATGGAGACGGAAAAACAGGTCAGCCTGTTCAGTCGTATTGTTGATTACGTAATGATAAAGGTGAACAGCTGGTTTGGAAAATGGTTCCCCTGAGAGGAGGTTGGTTGCTGTCTGAACGTTTTATATTGATTGGTTATTCGCACTGTGTCGCAGCATGCCGCAGAGGTGTCTGATTTATCGGGAATGCATGCGGAAGCTACACGAATCCCGGGACTCATTCAGAGCCCGGATGGAATGGGTAAGCCAAACGGCACGGATGCGCTAAAGGATTATTTGATTCAGTAAGTTACCCAGCCTTTACGAATGGGAAGGGCAAACAGTAACCGATACAGTGCGGTGATATTTTGCAACAAACATCTGCCGCAGAAATGCCAGGCAATCTGTGTAAAAAGACAGGAAAGCATGCCAATCAGTAATCCCCCCAGCATATCCATAGGCCAGTGCACGCCAAGATAGATACGCGACCACGCAATAGCCAGCGCTGTCAGCATGATTAATATGCCTGACCAGATGCGATGCCAGCACAAAAATGCAATAGTAAAAGTGAAGATAGCCGTACCGTGGTTGCTGGGATAGGAGTCATCTGCAGCATGAGATAAGAACTGGTGGCCAATAAAAAAGGGGCGCGGATGAGGCAGCAGCTTTCCGATACACCATGAGATAGTCATGGCATAAACCAGAGCAACAATGGTTTTGAGCACCAGCTGACGCTGAAGAACAAGCTGCCTTTTGCGGCCCCACAGCCACAGCGAGACAATCAATAAAGGCACAATGGCAATCAGATCTTGTGCGATGAACCTTGCTACTGAAATTAACCAGCCTGGAGATTGTGGAGTGGCATTGATCCAAAGAAACCAGAGTCGGTTCACCTCTTCCATCATTATTTACTACCTCGCTTTCAGTGATGCTCAGGGCAATTGTCATTCAAAGGGCGGCAATATGAGACTGATTCTTCTCAAGAATATTGCATGACAGAATAAAAGCGGGGTAAGTAAAGATAAACAGATAAATTCTGCAACCGATGTATGGTTGTCCTTTCGTTAAGAATAGAAGGCGTTTTTATTGTTACGGAAGAGACATATTTATGGCAGCCAAAGCGTGAAGTAATAAAAAACCCGCTAAAAATAGAATTGGCGGGCTCCACAATTTGGGATTTGAAAGAAAAGCAGTGGCAATGATTATGACCCCTGCTTTAAAAGAAAGTTCTCGAATCTTTTAAATTTATTTTAATTACCGAACATGGACCAGATGATAATGATGAGGGTAGCCGCCAGGGTCGAGTCTGTACATAGATTTGTGTAATTGCCTGATTTTGACATGTTCAATCCAGCATCAAAAGCAGGTTAATTTATGGACGAAAAACAGTCGCAGTCCCTGGCTAACGAACTGGACAAAAATCTCAAAACCCCTGACGATCTCAGCCAGTTTGAGCGCCTGCTGAAAAAAATCAGTGTCGGGGCGGCGCTCAACGCCGAAATGACCCGTCACCCCGGCGACGATAAAAATCAGCCAGAACCGGCGACCAACGCCCGCATTCAAAGAGCTGTATGACGCCGATGTCTCGCCAGCGCTGGTCTCAAAGGTAGCTGATGCCGTCATGGAGCAGGTCACCGGATGGCAAAACCGGCCACTGGATGCCGTTTGTCCCATCGTTTACCCTGACTGTATCGTCCTGAAGGTCCGGCAGGACAGTCGCGTCATCAATAAATCCGTGTTCCTTGCCCCGGGTCTCAACATCGAAGGCCAGAAAGAACTGCCGGGTATGTGGCTGGCCGAAAACGAGGGCGCGAAGTTCTGGCTCCATGTGCTGGCCGAATTAAAAAATCGCGGCCTGAACGATATCCTCATCGCCTGTGTTGATGGTCTGAAGGGCTTCCCGGACGCTATCAACGCGGTGTATCCGCAGGCCTGCGTCCAGCTGTGCGTCGTGCATATGGTGCGCAACAGTCTGCGGTTCGTCTCCTGGGAGGGCTACAAAGCCGTCACCCGTGACCTGAAAGCCATCTGTCAGGCCACCACGGAAGAAGCAGGCGCGGGAAGCGTTCGCCGGCGCCCGGGACAGCCGCTACCCGCAGATAAGCCGGAGCTGGCAGGCAAACCGGGCCAGCCTGTTGACGTTCTTCGCTTACCCGGCAGACATCCGCAAGACGCTCGACACGACCAGCGCCACCGAGTCGCTGAACAGCGTGATCCGGGATGCCATCAAGAAGCGGAAGGTGTTCCCGACTGACGACGCAGTGAAAAAGGAGGTGTGGCTGGCAATCCAGGCCGCATCACAGAAATGGAGGATGCCACTGAGGGACTGGCGTATGGCGATGAGCCGTTTTATTATCGGGTTCGGTGACCGCCCGGACGGCCACTACTGAGAAAAGGCATTTACACAGAATCATGTACAGGGTCCCAGGGTCAGTAAAACGTTAGCAATGGCATAGGGTTCCGGCATAGCCCAGTGCCGGAATATTACTTCGTGCCGTATCACTAATAATTTCCATTGCCGGAGCACAGGTTCTGGCCCCCATAATAGCGCCAAACAGTAATGCCCGATTCATTTTAAGCGCCCAGGCCCCAAACATAAAGCACAGCAGGACGGGGAACAGGCTGACCAACAGACCTGCCACCAGCATTAACACGCCGGTATCCCCAAGCCCGTGCGACAGGCCGCTACCGGCATTTAAACCGACACCCACCATAAAAATCATCAGGCCAAATTATTTGAGCATGGTAAGTGCACCCTGTGGGATATAACCAAAGGTAGGATGATTCGCTCTCAGGAAACCCAGCATGATGCCAGAAAATAATAAACCTGCGGCATTACCTATGCTGAAATTAAAGTTGCTGAACTGAAAGGTGATCATACCTGTCATCAGGCCAATAATAAAAAATGCGCAGAAAGCGATAAGATCGGTAACCTGACTGTGAATTGAGGTGAATCCGATGCGATCAGCCACTGACTTGACCCGGCGCGCTTCGCCACTGATCTGCAATACATCCCCTTTATTAAGGATGATGCTGTCATCAATAGGCATTTCAATCTGGTTACGTATAACCCGATTGAGAAAGCAGCCATGATCGGTAAGTTTTAGCTGACTCAGTCTTTTATTCACCGCATTATTATTTTTAACCACAATCTCTTCATTGATAATCCGCATATCCAGCAGATCGCGGTCAAACACTTCTTTACCATTACGGAAGCTGGCATCCAGGCGTGAATGTGCATCCGGGTAGCCGACCAGAGAAATCTCATCGCCCTGTTGCAGCACCGCATCAGCCATCGGGGTTTGCCAGAATGCCGTTGCGACGAATTCGCTCTATGTAGCAGCCGGTTTGACGGTAAATACCTAACTCACGCAGATTTTTTTCCATCGGTCCATGCCACCAGCTCTGGACCAACGCGATAGGTGCGTATTACCGGGAGATACACTTTACGCTTACTGTCGGGATCCAGGCCGCGTTCGCGCGCGCTGGTCGAGAGGTCCTGATGCTGTAATTTTGGCAGGTAACGAGCGCCAAAAATCAGGCTAACCAGGCCTATCAAATAGGTCAGTGCATACCCCAGACTGAGGTTAGACTGTGCCTGAGTAAGACGCGCGCTACCCGGATAAGTTTGCCGGAGTGTGTCTCCTGCACCGACCAATACCGGCGTGGATGTCATCGAACCAGCCAACATTCCTGCGGTTAATCCAATATCCCAGTTAAAAAGCTTACCTAAACCTAATGCAATCATCATTGCACTGATCACCATCACCGCAGCCAGCATCAGATAATTCTTACCATCCCGAAAGAAAATAGAAAAAAATTTGGGCCAGCTTCAACACCGACGCAAAAAATAAATAACATAAAACCCAGATTCAAAGCGTCCGGATTAATAGCAAAATGTTGTTGGCCTAAAAGAAGAGCAACGACCAAAACACCAATGGAATTACCCAGCTGAACAAAACCAAGGCGTAATTTTCCCAAACACAGCCCTAAGGTCAGTACGACAAATAATAACAATATGTTATTTTTGCTTAACAAATCTGCGACGTTTATATTCACGGTTTAACTTCTTATTCACGAGTAACGCGTTGAAATAATGGATTTTTTGCGCTAAATTTTTGCGTATTAAAAATGCGGTGGAAAATTAAGCTCCTGATCCTCTGTCTGAAGATGACAGGGAGTCTTAATTTTACTTCCCGGTAATATCAGAAACAGAATGAAAAAATAAGCATAACTAACAGATTCTGCGTTTTAACAAAATTAACCCACACCAGATAAATCGGTGGATATTTTAATCGCTACCTTCTTTTTCAGCCAGTGAAAGCCATATGTAATTTAACGTTTTTTGCTTTTTTCCAACTGTAACGACAGGTCTGAAGTATGTCTGGCGTGATGTTTACATCAATTATTGAGAGAGAAACCTATGGTGTTTAAGGGGATGTCGTGGACAGGCGTGGCAATCAGCTTTGTCCTGTACAGCATCGTTTTTATGGCGCTGAGGTATGACATGTTCACTGAAGGTGGTGCCGTGATGCAGGCGCGTCCCGGTTTGCTGATGTTGATCTTACCCGGTGCAGCTGCAGCGTTGACCTCGAAAGAGGCTCCACTGACGGTTACGTTACTGGCAGCAGTGTCTGCAACGCTTTTTTGCCTTTTTATTCTGAATTTTTACTCTGATATGTGTTACGACCCGATTCAGGAGTTGGCTTTTGATGCCAGTGCCATTTTCTGGTGCGGATCGGGTTCGCTGCTGATCATGCTAATAAGAACGTTATTCTGGCGCTCGCATGACTGAACTTGCGGGCTGATATTGAGCATGGTGGTTGAATTGCCCAGGATCTTTGGCGTTAATAAAAAGCCCGCTTTGTCGGAGCAGCTCAGGATGACTGAACTGCTGCTGTTTCCTGGTAAGAATCAACCAGGCAGAAATAAATCCTGACCTGTCATTTTCGGGTCGCGCGACCAGAGGGTAGGGATAATCTGTTCGTCACCACGCTCACCGGACTGGTGACGAACTTATAACAAAATCAATCACGTCGGTAGCAGGTCGAACGGATTTTACTGGAACAGGCCGAGATTTTCTTTCGCGTAAGCTTCGAAATCAGTACAGCCACCAATGTGGTTCTGGTCGAGAAAAATCTGCGGGACTGTTTCAACAGGTTTTCCGACTGTTTTTTCCAGGTCTGCTTTAGTGATCCCTTCCGCATAGATATCAATATAACGAAAATTGAAATCCTCGCGTTCTTCAGACAGTTTCTCAGCCAGTTCTTTGGCTCGTATGCAATAAGAGCAACCCGGGCGTCCGAAAATTACTGCAAACATACGTTTCCCCTTAATGGTTAAAATGGTGTGATTTAAATCACAAAATATTGTTTATTGGCGCTCATCATGCCTGTTTCATTGAGTAGCAGAAAGAAGAAATTACCTGTTAATCCAATTTGTCCAGGCGATGCATTTTTTACATCAAAGATATTCTGCCACAGCCACAGCCACAGCCACAGCCACAGCCACAGCCACAGCCACAGCCACAGCCACAGCCACGCAGCAGGATACGTCAGCCGCTAACTTTCAGTGGAATAAGAAAAGAAGGGCGTTGTAGCTGTGTTAAGCAAAATGCCGCGCCCATTATCTGGACTGGAGGTGACAGGTACAATGACATGGAGCGTGCATGGGATCGGGTGCTACTCTTAATGACTGGATTTTCCGGTGCCGTGGCGATAGTGATAATTTTCATACCGCCATGCTCAGTTGTTAACTGCGGTGTTGACCACCGCAAAACGCGTTGCGCAGGTAATGGCTCTGGAAGGTGCTGCATGCGAGATGCGCTACATGGAGATAAGCATGAATCCCACAATCGATTTACTCTGTTCACACCGTTCAATTCGTGCTTTTACTGATCGACCGGTCAGTGATGCTGAACGTCAGGCCATTCTGGCGGCTGCCCAGTCAGCATCCAGTTCCAGCTTTTTACAATGTTCCTCGATTGTGCGTATTACCGATCGCGGAATGCGCGACAAGCTGGTGTCCCTCAGTGGCGGACAGCAATATGTTGCTCAGGCGGCGGAATTCTGGGTATTTTGCGCGGACTTTAACCGGCATCTGCAAATTTGTCCGCAAGCCGAACTGGGGCAGGCTGAACAGCTCCTGTTAGGGTGCGTCGATACGGCACTGATGGCACAGAACGCAATGATTGCTGCTGAGTCGCTGGGGCTGGGCGGCGTGTTTATTGGCGGCATCCGTAACGGGATTGCGGAGGTGACCGCGCTGTTGAATTTACCGAAATTTGTTTTGCCATTGTTTGGGCTTTGTCTCGGATGGCCTGCACAGTCCCCCCAGCACAAACCTCGCATGCCGGTTACCATGCTGATGCATGAAAATCGCTATCAACCTCTCGATCCACAGGTGCTGGCTGAATATGACCGTCAGCAGTCAGAATATTATCTGACTCGTGAAAGTAACCCCCGGCGTGAAAGCTGGAGTCAGCATATTCAGAAGACCATTATTAAAGAAAACCGACCTTTTATACTGGATTATTTGCATAAACAGGGGTGGGCAATCCGATAGGTTATCTGGCTACGTTGTAGCGTGGGTTGTGACGTTACACCAGCCCCGATACGCTATCAATTCACCGTCATTCGAGGCTGGGCTGCAACTGTCAGAAGAATCCGGGATTATATCTGAAAACGTTTTGTTGACGCCTTATTTATGTCGCAGTCGTGGTGTTTAACCGCCTTTTTGCGTAAGCTATGACGCAATTTTAGGGCAGTAATGAGAAAAGTTCATGGATTCACTCGTCATACCGGATATTGATCTAATCCGATACTGGCTGGATCAACAAAACGTGACCTGGTTTGAATGTGATACCTGCCAGGCACTGCACCTTCCCCACATGCAAAATTTTGATGGCGTGTATGATGCAAAAATTGATCTGGTGGACAACGTAATTCTTTTTTCTGCGTTGGCGGAAGTTAAACCCACCGCATTGATCCCTCTGGTTGGCGATTTGTCGCAAATTAACGCCAGTTCTTTGACGGTGAAAGCATTCGTTGATATCCAGGATGATAACCTGCCGAAATTGATTGTTATGCAATCACTCAGTGCTGCCGCAGGTATCACTTTTGGACAATTCGTTCATTTTATTAAGCAAAGTGAAGAACAAATTTCTATGGTGGTTATGGAAGCATTTGCTAACCATCTGCTGATGATCGGGGATGACGACGATCGAAGCGACTACCTTTTTCCTCATTCCATGCTGCATTGATTGCTCTTTTTCGGTTCCGGGTGAGTCAGTCTTAGCCCGGATCATCTTACTTCGTATCATCCCCGTTGTTATAAAGCCAATTTTTATTGCGATAGTGCAGACTTTTATGCTGCTTTCAGGCGAAATTATCCCGATTTTCATCTTTAGTTATCCTCTGTCTGGCCTGTTAAATAGAGCAAACGGTCATTAACAATCGATAAAAGACGTTTTTTATTGGTGAGGTTATGTCTGCGTGGCTGCATTTCGTGTGTGACGTCGCGGTGGGCATAGGTTTTTTCTATATAAGAGCAAAATGAATATTCGTTCATTGTAATAGCCTTAGCAGAACAGCGAGCGTTTGGGCTGGCCTGTAGATGCTGTGTTTATTTCTTTGAAAGCATGTTTAACCAACGTAAAAAATGGTTGTCAGGTGTGGTAGCAGGTGTGCTGATGGCCGCTGATAAGACGGTAGACGTCTACAGACACGCTGAGAAACAATAACTCCCCGGGCTTCTGAGAATAATGTTATCGCCCGCGGCACTGAGACCAGTTCGCTCCTGACGGCAACCCGCCTTGTATAGGTGCCAGAGATCAACAAAATCAACAGGCACAGGAAAAACAGGATGGTAAATCCGCTGACCAGTAATGGGGAAAGAGGAGGAATAAGCACGGCTTTTCCTGCCCAGCGTCGTTTTCTGTGCACGAGCGCTTCCTGTCTGAAAAGCATTCTTTTACTCTCCTGAAAAACGGCGACTCAGCATCCACCGCCACCGTATACAATAAATTACGCATGGCTTTTGCCGGGCAGAAAGTGATATTTCCCAAGAGCAGAAAGGTGCATGAAAATGGAAGAAATGCGAATTGAGATTTCTGGTAACATTAAACTTTATTTAGAAGGGGTTAGTAATGGCCCCACACCATTTGCGGGGCCATTAATTAGGTTATCCCCTGTAATATATAGAGTTTCTCTCTCTACTATTACCAGGGTTACCCCTCTGTGTTTCTCCTCTTAATACAGGGACATCACTGCCAGATGCTGTGTTATGAACAGCTTCTGCAAGAGTACCAGCACCAGAAACAAATTTAATTTCATCGGAAGATAAGGTTCTCATTTTTTTCTCCAGTATAACTGTGCTTAACAGGAGTCTCTTTTATGCAATAATCACCTACATTCGTCAACATTTACTTGTTTTTGTGAAAAAAATACACAGTAAAATGTAAATTTCGTTTTATTATTTCATTAATAATGAAGGTTTTTAATGCCAGGAACGAATTTTTTCGGACAAAATATTAAGTGATACCTAATGCTATTCGCATGTTTTTTTCTAGTAGTACTGTGACCGACGATCCCTTATATATCGATGCTTATTTACATTAATCACAGGTCGCGGCCGTTTCCACGGTGATTTGCCGGTTATCTTTTTGAACCTAAAGAGGAAAACACCCGTATACTCGGAGAGAAAATTAAAGTTTACGACTATTCGAATGGTACACTGTCTTTTAAATTGGGGCATCACAGCCTGCGATATCAGGTTTTCGACAAACTCAATTGCGTTGACCAGGGATAAATAGTCGATAACAAACGCCCCGGTGCCGTACTGAGACTGGCACAGGATAAAATGGATGAGCTGGATCGTCACGGTAAACGGGTACGAAACAAAAGTATGCCGAAACTTCGGGCACAGCTTCGTGTACAGGAACAACGCAAAGCCATCAACCCTGTTCTGGTCAATCCAGAAGAGTTCAGAGCAAGTCTTAAAAGATAACGTTGGCTGATATGCTCCAGACTGAATACAAAATTAATTAGCCATTGATAGTAATCAGTTATCTATTTTTTCGATTGTAGGTATTTTTCTGCATGACTGAAGCACTTATTAAAAAGCATATCCATATGTATTTTATCTTCGGGAGTTTGTGGTGGATATTGTTTCGGTACATCAATGGTATTTGTAACTCTGTTTACTTTACCTTCAAGGCCGACAGTCCTCCCTTTTGAATCATTGTAGATGCGTCCATCAGAAGCAGTATGCTGAGTTGATGATGATTTACTAACGTTCATGGCAAACCTCGCAAGAGAGTGTGAAGTGACAAATTATTAAGAATTTCAGCCAGAAGGAAGATTTTTTTCAAATGGAATTTAAGCCATTGCCTACAAAAGTGACATTTCTATTTTGGAGAATTGCGTGACATTTTTAAATTGCAATAACTTTTTAAAAGCCAATCAAAAACATCGTGAAATTTATCACAATAGTTCAAAATTTTCGCAAAAAACTATCAATTTTCAGTGTTTTCCTGCACAGAATCCATAAATTCCCCCCGCCCCACGCCAGACTGGCGTTGAGGGCTAAAATCTACTTATAGCTGGGGTCCAGAATTGATCACCACCCCACAAGCAGAAGATATGTCAGAAGTGCTAAAAGCAGGTAAAGCGGTTCTGTCATCGGTCCCAGTCCTGATTGTGGGAATCGGCATTATTGCATTAGCGTCGTTCTCCAGGTGCATGAGTTCGGAATAAATGAGCTGCTGAGATTTATTCATCGCAGTGCGCAGGCATGGGACCCCACGCTGATTTTTATTATCAGCCAGCTACTTTTCTTTATGCAGTTACGCTGTGCACTGGTATTACTGTGGGGGCGATGCTGGGGAAGGTGGTGCTATGCTGATACAATCGGTGGTCGTTCTGTATCTGTATTCTGCCTCAATGGGATGGGTTTACCCTGAGCTGTTTAATATTAGCGGCAACAGTTTGGGGCCACTCATCCCCCGATTAATTTCCGTGAAGTTACCGGATTTGGCAATACTGTTTTTGTTTTTTGTCCCGGAAACTGGTCGTGACGCAGATTTATTGATAATGATGAAGAGTAAGATACCAACCGATGATCTTATCATGCATTTCCTCTGACTTAGAAAAGCAAATTGTTCTGCGGGTCAGTCGTTTGATATGTGTGCGAAGATTAAGATTATGTCGTTCTGTCCGTTGGGTATATTTCTTGCTCACCACGTGGCCTGTTGCACTTAACAGAACTTTATAAACCGGCCACGCATCTGCCATATAAAAGGCAATGTTAAATTTGCTTAACAGGGCCAGCAATCGTCGCAGGGTCGGGGCATTTCTCGGGCCGAAGACGTGGGCCAGAGCACGTTTGCGGATACGGTCATAAGCATAGAACAACCACCGGGGATTGCTTTTACACCGCACGTAAGACCATTGTTCACCGGCTTCACAGCAGATAACAACCTCCGTTTCGGGGTCGATATTCTCAGCTACCTGCTTTGGGGAAATTTTTTTACGTGCCGCAGAACCGTATTGAGGCTGATACCGAGAACCCGTGCGGTATCGCGACATCCGTAACCATTCATGGCCATATTAACAATGGTCTGGTGTGTGTCTGGTTTGGCACCGGAGTAGCTAAAATTGAGCAGAAAGGTCTTTGAACAATGCTTGCAGATGTAACGTTGGGCACCGGATGCTGAATGTCCGTTACATCGTACAGCATGAGTTTCATTGCACTGAGGGCAGACGACATCAACTTTAGCCATATGTTACATCCAAAGCGCAAAGCATACGTGATCAGCAAGTCTGCGTCACGACCCGGAAACCAGCCGGGAATTTTTTCGCCAACGCTGAAAGCGCGGTGATACAATTCCTGCCCGATTTTTTTCATACGGATAACCACACTCTGATGTACTGCGCACTTTACAATGCCGATCGCTGCCATTCATGCCAGTGGCTGTCAGTACCTTACGCCAGCCAGATTGAGCGGAAAGAGGAGATGCTGCGCCAGCTTTTGGCCGGGCAGTCATCGGCGCAATGGTTGCCCTCAGTCACCTCTGTTGAGCAGGGCTTTCGTAATAAGGCCAAGATGGTAGTGAGCGGCAGCGTGGAACGGCCTGTACTGGGGCTGATGCATCGGGATGGCTATCCGGTCGATCTCTGCGCGTGTCCACTTTACCCAGGCAGCTTTGCCGCCGTCTTCGCCCGGCTTAAACCTTTTATTGCTCAGGCGGGGCTGACACCCTATAACGTGGCGAAGCGGCGGGGTGAGCTGAAGTTTATCCTCCTCACTGAAAGTCGACATACGGGGCAGTTGATGCTGCGCTTTGTTCTGCGTTCAAAAGAGAAGATTGCACAGTTAACCCAGGTATTGCCTGCACTGCAGCAACAGCTTCCGCACCTTAGCGTCGTTTCCGCCAATATCCAGCCGGTACCGATGGCAATACTGGAGGGGGATGAAGAGATCCCGATAACGGAGAACCAGTCGCTTGCCGAACAGCTCAACGATGTGCCGCTGTGGATACGACCGCAGAGTTTCTTCCAAACCAATCCTGAGGTGGCAGCCTTGCTTTATGCCACTGCACGGCAGTGGGTAAGTGAGTTGGGCGTGCGGACTATGTGGGATTTATTCTGTGGCGTAGGGGGATTTGGGCTGCACTGTGCCAGTCCCGAGATGCAGCTTACCGGGATTGAAATCAGCGCGGAGGCGATCAACTGCGCCCGGCGTTCAGCAACGGCAATGAAACTGGATAAGGTGAGTTTTGCTGCGCTTGATTCAACGGATTTTGCCTCTGGAGAAAACGCAGCGCCTGAACTGGTGCTGGTGAATCCACCGCGGCGGGGAATTGGCGCACAGCTTTGCCAGTGGCTCAGTTCTATGGGGCCAAAATGGATATTATATTCAAGCTGTAACGCACAAACTCTCGCCATTGACATTGCTCTGATGAGCGATTATAAGCTGGAGAAAGTGCAACTGTTTGATATATTTCCGCACACGGGCCACAGCGAAGTGCTGACGTTGTTAAGGCACAGCTGACTGCTTTTAGCCAGCGTTCGGTGATCTGGTGCAGGGTGCCATCCTGTTTCAGCCCTTGCAAAGGCCTCAGGAGAGGGGCGTTATTTTTACGTACGGCAATGCCCGGGCCGTTACCAAAATACCTGCTGTCGGTAATGACATGATCCACTATTCCCAGTTGATGGTTGGGTTTCAGTAATTGTCTTATCCCAGGCGTGTCGCCAAAAATTCCGTCCAGCCTGCCATTATGAATATCGAGTAGCGCGTTATCGTAATTATCGTAAACAAGCGGGGTGATACCCTCCATTCCGATTGCAGATATACCTGCTGGGTGGTTTCACAGCCCATGCGTTTGCCTTTTAGCTGTTCGAGACTGCTGTAGCAGTTTTTAACCGCAATGATGGCTCCAGCGTTGAGTAAACAGGGCTGGATGAAATCCACCTGCTTAAGACGTACATCAGTGATATCCATACCGGAAATCGCTGCATCATAACATCCAAATTTGAGCGATGAGAGCAGCAGAGAAAAATCACTGCTGATAAAGACACATTCTGTTCGCAGGCGCTGGCAGATTGCTTTGGCCAAATCGATATCTAATCCCACCAACTGGTTAACCTTACTGAGAAACTCAAAGGGTGGATTAGCCGTGGGGGGGGGTGCAAAACATAACGAACCACTGGCCAGTGCGTTCATGCTCAGGCTGACCAGCAGCATAGAAAAGCTTGCACATTACTTATCGTCCTTGCGATTAATCGGCGAGGACATTATGACAGTCAAGGTTATCAGGCTATTCGCTGATTAACCACAAAAGAAGGGCTGTTTCCGGGATATACCGGTGGTGCTTTCACCACCGGGAATAAATCAGCTACGGCGTTCGAAGGCCAGAGCACGACGTTCAATCAGACGCATTAACAAAGTAAGCAAACCGTTAACACAAAGGTAGATCAGACCGGCGGTGGCAAAAATCGTCACGTCATAGGTTCTGCCGTAAAGCATCTGGCCATAGCCCATTACTTCCATCAAAGTAATGGTGTAAGCCAGCGATGTACTTTTAAAAACCAGTACGACTTCATTGGAATAGGATGAAAGGGCGCGTCTGAAAGCGAAAGGCAGCAAAATGCGCAGAGTGCTTAGGTTATTCATGCCAAGTGCGGCACAGGACTGCCATTGTCCCGCAGGGATAGCCTTTACTGCACCGTGAAACAGTTGTGTGGTGTAGGCGGCACTGTTCAATGATAATGCCAGCAGTGCGCAAAGCCACGGCTGAGAGAGAATATGCCACAGCCAGGGCACGGCCTGAATAGCAGGAAATTGTCCCGGACCATAGTAAATCAGGAAGATTTGTACCAGCAGTGGCGTCCCGGTAAACAGCGTAATATAACCCCGCACTACCAGTCGCAATACCGGAATTCGCAAAGCCAGGATGACAGTAAAGATCAGAGACAGCAGCAATGCCAGAAGCAGAGCCGCAGCGGTAAGCGTCAGGCTGGTGTGCAGTCCTTTCAGGAGTTCAGGTAAGTAACTCAGCATTTGTTACTCTTCCGCTCGAATCGGGTGGCACGTGCGTCGAACCACTTAAGGATCTGCTGACTCAACAGGGTAATAAGCAGATAGATAGCTGCAGCAATCATATACCAGGTGAAAGGTTCCTGAGTGCGTGTCGCAATACTTTTCGTCTGCAGCATAATGTCATTGACGCTGATCAGCGAGACCAGCGCGGTATCTTTAAGCAAAACCAGCCACTGATTGCCCAGACCGGGGAGGGCATGACGCCACATTTGCGGTAAAATCAGGCGAAAAAAAATGGCCGGGGTTTTCATGCCCAATGCCTGGCCGGATTCCCACTGGCCCACCGATACGGCCTTGAGTGCGCCACGCAGAGTTTGTGAGGCATAAGAGGCATAGAGAATCGACAGGGCAATGACGCCGCAAAGAAACGGGCTGACGTCAAAGTTTTCAATGGTTACCTGTACCGGTATTTTGACCAGCCACAGGTTGAGGGTGAAGCCGTCAGAAAGCGTGAGCAAAAGTTGCGAGGCACCAAAATAGACAAACAGAACCACCAAAATTTCTGGCAGTCCGCGAAACAGGGTAACCATGCCTGTGCCAGCCCACGCCACAGGACGCCAGCGTACCGATTCCCAGGCAGCAAACGTTATTGCCAGCGTCAGCCCCACCACCAGGGAGGCAACGGCAAGGCAGACGGTGATGCTGGCGGCGCTTAAGAGAGGATAAAGTTCGTTCATTCAGAAATTACTGCTGGAACCATTTGTCATAGATTGTTTTCCAGGTGCCATCTGCCTTCACCTTATCCAACGCGTTATTGAACTGATTTTGTAACTCACTGTTGCCCTGGCGCACGGCAAGACCCAAACCAGTGCCGAAGTAGGCTTTGTCCGTCACTTTTTCACCCACAGGCGCAAGGTTGGCGTTTTGCTTCAGCCATTCATTTACCACGGCAGTGTCACCAAAGACGGCATCAATACGCCCGTTTTTCAGATCGAGAATTGCATTCTGATAGCTGTCATAAGGAACGGTTTTAATACCGGTCATTTTTTCGGACAGGTATTTCTGATGAGTAGTGCCATTTTGCACACCAACACGTTTATCTTTTAATGCTTCAACCGAGGCAACTTTACCTTTCTGGGCAATAAACAGCGCCGAGTTGTCGTAATAGGCTTTGGTGAAAAGCACCTGCTTTTCGCGCTCGGGGGTGATGTCCATACCCGCCATAACTGCATCGAAGCGTCGGAATTTCAGGCTGGGGATCAGGCTGTCAAAGGCCTGGTTGGAAAAGGTACAGGTTGCGTTCATTTCACGGCAAAGTGCATTGGCCAGATCAACATCAAACCCCTGAATTTTGTTATCCGTACCAACAAATTCAAATGGAGGATAAGAAGCCTCGGTGGCAAAACGTAGGGCTTGTGCAGCGCTGACGCTCAGGCTTAAACTTGCGAGTAGTCCGGCGAGTAAGGCTTTTTTCATCATAGTGTCCTGCATTAGTGGGACAGATAGTGTGCAAACGCATCCGTTTGCGGCTGTGTAAATCGGCTGGCATCACCCTGTTCGACCACGAAGCCATTTTCCATATAAACCACGCGACTGGCGGTTTTACGCGCCACTTCAACTTCATGGGTGACGATTACCTGAGTAATTCGGGTTTCGGCAAGTTCCTGAATGATGGAAACAACCTGAGCGGTTATCTCTGGATCGAGAGCGGCAGTCGGTTCGTCAAACAACAACACGGCAGGCTCCATCATTAGCGCACGGGCAATCGCCACGCGCTGCTGCTGCCCCCCGGAAAGATGCAGTGGAAAGCGATCGCCAAATTTGGTCAGGCGCAGGCGTTCCAGCAGCTTATCTGCACGGGCATGGGCAACATCTTTGCTTATTCCCAGTACACGACAGGGGGCTTCGATCAGATTTTGTTTCACTGTCAGATGAGGCCAGAGATTGTATTGCTGAAAAACCATGCCGACATTCTGCCGAAGTTCGCGAATGGCGTTATCGGAAGGCGTTTTACTGAAATCAAAATGATGACCCGCAATCGCCAGCGTCCCGGAACGCGGCATTTCCAAGAGATTGAGCACCCGAAGAAGTGAACTTTTACCGGCACCGCTTGGGCCAAGCAGCACAAGCGTCTCGCCCTCAGGGCAAGTAAGTTGAATGTCGAACAGTGCCTGGTGGGCACCGTAAAAGCAGTTAATATCGTTAAGTTGAATACTCATGCGTGAAAAATGAATAGCAATTGATGCTGCGGATCTTAGCCTTGACGGCATGATTATGCAATGTTCCCCTGATAAATTCGTGAAAGCGTTGTGCGAAAGCTAAATGCTAGCACAATATTATGCCACCTGAGGTGGGGTGATCCTGTACACAAAAGGATTACAGGGGGCTGCATACCCGATATAAGGGCAGCAGCCAGATATTTATTTCAGCAAACGCTGGCTAAGGGAACCACCGTCAAGATGCGGCGCCGGGCTGAGATAGCGAATATCATCAATTGTCGAGCAGGTGCCTTCACGTACCAGCAGCACTTCATCCTGCCACTTCTGCGATTTATCACCTTCGCGACTCAGGGTAACACGCAGCGGAATATTTCGGGCATCGCTGTTTGGAATAGTGGATGCATCGGCCACGCGTGCGGAAGAAGGACCGTCAGCCAGACTGGAGAACAGATCGCCACGCATCAGGGAAGCTTCTTTTTTCGTATCGCTACCTGCTTTTAATAACGTTTGATATAACCTGTCGCTGAAATAAGGACGATAGGTTGCTAGGTGCTGTGCGTCCGGTAAGCCCTGGGCTGGATGTTCAGTTCGCAGATCGTAGAACTGCTGTGCGACAGAATCCGGGCCACCACTAACACATGGTCCGGTGCGCGTACCGGTGTCCTTATAGGCCGGTTGCACCGATATAGGCCGGTTGCACCGATATAGGCCGGTTGCACCGATGTACAGGCGCTCACCAATAAAAGGGGGGCCAGCAGGGCAATTACCTGATATTTCATCTTGATTTCCTTATTGTTTCTGGATGGCATTTTTTAGCATAAAGCATAACTGCTCTGATTGACCATAAGGGCTGGATGTATTGAGAGCAATAAACAAGAAAAATGCCATGTAATATCTGCTCATTTCTTTTACGTTAAGGGTGGTCGATTGTTGAGTACCATGACGTTTCAGCCCGCGAGGCGATATGCACAGCGAAAATTTTGTTGCTACACCTGAACTTCTGCCGTTGCAGCACCATATAAAAAATGCTTTATCTGAGCGCTTAAAGAGCCGTGTGCCAGGTGCTAACAGCTGGTGGGTACGATAAATCGTGGGAGGGGGCAGTGATATGATGAGGGTAAGCGGATGTGGTTTTGCCGTTTAAGCGCGCTGTCGATGTGCCTTTTATTGCTGCTGGCATCGCTTTTTTTGAATGTTGTTTTTTTGTTCAGGTCACTTCTTGTCGAAAGGCTGCTGTTACTCTACTTTTCCAGCATAGTAGATTGCCAAAAAATAAGCATGCAAGATAATTTTTCACAATGAGTTGGATGCCGGGCAGGGATGCAGGATTTGTGCAGGCACAACGTCACTCGAGTACCTGTCTGTTTACCCGCGAAACTGAACGGGCAATCGTTAGCAGGCGATATCCAGGATAGTCAGGTAATTTCAGAGTTACTCCCACCCCAGGCAGAATAACGGAAGCTATCTGGCTCAATATATTATCAGACTGTTTTAGAAGATAATATTTCTTAAACGTAGCCTGCCTGCGAGAGCAGGATGATATTCAACCGTTCG
Organism: Erwinia tracheiphila; assembly: GCF_021365465.1. NCBI lineage: Bacteria > Pseudomonadati > Pseudomonadota > Gammaproteobacteria > Enterobacterales > Erwiniaceae > Erwinia > Erwinia tracheiphila. The sequence continues at coordinate 2,998,900 of NZ_CP089932.1, read as the reverse complement.
GAAGAGGTAACCGGTACTCTTGCTGATTAAGGCAATAATACGCTGCTTTGTTGCTATCTTCGTTTCTGGCAGCGGTTCATATTTCAGCAGGTAATCACGGACATCGGCCCGAAGTGAAACAGAAAGCCCAAAGAGTATGTTTCAGGATAAAGCCAAACTATGCTTGAAAATCGGTTACCTGTCCCAATTTGATTTGTATCGCTAAAAAATGCCAGCGGAGGTGACTGGCATTTTACACAAGGATTGTTCAGAATGAGAAAAGGTCAGGCGCAGGTTTCCATCACGGATTCCACAGAGGACGATAAGGCTGGCATGATTGCCTTTCGCACCCTGGTGCACATTGAACTGGACTTGCTGCCCGGCCTTTAGCGCCCTGTATCCATCCATCTTGAATAGTTGAATAGTACGCGAAAATATTATCGCCACCTCCAACCGGACAGATGAAACCAAAACCTTTGGCGTTGTTGAACCATTTAACTGTACCTGTCTCCATACAACGGCTGGATCCCTCGCGATGACGTTCAATTGAGTGAGGTGAATGAGGTAGATGCGTCAGGGCTGGTTAAAATATACACAGACCAAGCCAGTATTGTAGAGAAACAGGACAATGCGTCAAGCAATTGGGACTTCAGGGCCGGGATTAAATCATCAAAATTTGAAGCAGTTAATGCTATTGAAAGTTTTGTGATGAGAGTCGCATGCAAGTAATCTGCGGAAGCAATCCTTCAACGTCGCCGGGTATACGTGGCGTGCTAAACTGGTTGCTGAATGAAATAAATCTGGCGTAATCAAGCAACGTTTTACAGTGGATAGTTATGGGAAAAACTGGCGATTGGCTTAATTTTGAACAGATTGCAGACAACAAGATTCACGAAGAGCTGAAGCCGCCTTCGATGTATAAAGTTATTTTGAACAATGACGATTATACGCCTATGGAATTTGTTATTGACGTATTGCAAAAGTTCTTTTCTTATGATGTTGAACGTGCAACGAAACTGATGCTTGCGGTCCATTACCAGGGAAAGGCGATTTGCGGGGTTTTTACTATGGAAGTGGCAGAAACCAAAGTCGCTCATGTAAATAAGTACGCCAGGGAGAACGAGCATCCGTTGCTGTGTACGCTGGAAAAAGCCTGATTAAGGCGATCTATTGGGGGAGGTGCCTATGCTCAATCAAGAACTGGAACTCAGTTTAAACATGACTTTCGCCAGAGCGCGCGAGCACCGTCATGAGTTTATGACCGTCGAGCATCTATTGCTGGCTCTGCTCAGTAACTCGTCAGCCAGAGAGACGCTGGAAGCCTGTAACGTTGATATCGTGGCTCTCCGGCAGGAGCTTGAAGCCTTCATTGAACAAACTACCCCGGTTTTACCGGTCAGTGCTGAAGAACGAGACACGCAGCCAACGCTCAGTTTCCAACGTGTATTGCAACGCGCGGTCTTTCATGTGCAATCCTCCGGACGCAGCGAAGTTGCGGGTGCCAACGTGCTGGTCGCTATTTTTAGTGAACAGGAATCTCAGGCAGCCTATTTACTGCGTAAATATGAAATCAGCCGACTCGACGCGGTGAATTTTATCTCACATGGCACGCGTAAAGATGAACCGGGCGCATCGGCGTCATCTGACAATCCGGTAAACGAAGAGCAGGCTGGCGGGGAGGAACGTATGGAGAACTTCACCACCAACCTTAATCAGCTTGCCCGCGTAGGGGAAATTGACCCGCTCATTGGGCGCGATAAAGAACTCGAACGCGCTGTTCAGGTATTGTGTCGCCGTCGTAAGAATAATCCGCTATTGGTAGGGGAGTCTGGCGTCGGTAAAACTGCTATTGCAGAAGGTTTGGCGTGGCGGATTGTGCAGGGCGACGTGCCTGAAGTGATGAAGGACGCAACTATCTACTCACTGGATATCGGCTCATTACTCGCCGGGACTAAATATCGTGGTGATTTTGAGAAGCGCTTTAAAGCACTACTGAAACAGCTTGAACAGGATAACAGCAGTATTCTGTTTATTGATGAAATTCATACGATTATCGGTGCTGGTGCCGCTTCAGGTGGTCAGGTTGATGCGGCTAATCTGATCAAGCCTTTACTGTCTGGTGGAAAAATTCGCGTGATGGGTTCCACCACCTATCAGGAATTCAGCAATATTTTTGAAAAAGATCGTGCGCTTGCACGTCGCTTTCAGAAAATCGATATTACTGAGCCCTCAATGGATGAAACGGTACAAATTATTAACGGCCTTAAGCCAAAATATGAAACCCATCACGAAGTCCGTTATACGGCTAAAGCCGTACGAGCCGCTGTGGAACTGTCGGTGAAATATATTAATGACCGTCATTTGCCTGATAAAGCAATTGATGTCATCGATGAGGCGGGCGCCCGTGCTCGTCTGATACCAGTAAGTAAGCGTAAGAAAACGGTTAATGTCTCTGACATTGAATCTGTTGTTGCCCGTATCGCCCGTATCCCTGAGAAAAGCGTTTCCGCCACTGATCGGGACACGCTGAGAACGCTTGGCGACCGTCTTAAAATGCTGGTATTTGGTCAGGACAATGCCATTGAAACCTTGACTGAAGCGATTAAGATGAGCCGTGCAGGTTTAGGGCAGGATCGTAAGCCGGTGGGTTCTTTTCTGTTTGCTGGCCCTACTGGCGTCGGTAAAACGGAGGTTACCGTACAGCTGGCTAAGGCGCTGGGTATTGAACTACTGCGTTTTGATATGTCTGAATATATGGAACGACATACCGTCAGTCGACTCATTGGTGCTCCTCCTGGCTACGTTGGTTTCGATCAGGGAGGGCTATTGACCGATGCCGTTATTAAGCACCCTCACGCGGTGGTCTTGCTTGACGAGATCGAAAAAGCGCACCCGGATGTTTTCAACCTCCTGCTGCAGGTTATGGATAATGGTATGTTGACCGATAACAACGGCCGTAAAGCTGATTTTCGCAATGTGGTGGTGGTGATGACGACCAACGCGGGAGTGCGTGAAACAGAGCGTAAGTCAATTGGGTTAATTCAGCAGGACAACAGCACCGATGCAATGGAAGAGATCAAAAAGATCTTTACCCCAGAGTTCCGCAATCGCCTCGACAATATAATCTGGTTCAAACACCTTGATCTTGAGGTTATCCACCAGGTTGTTGATAAGTTCATTGTTGAATTGCAGGCGCAGCTTGATGCAAAGGGGGTGTCGCTGGAGGTCAGCGATGAAGCCCGCGACTGGCTGGCAGAGAAAGGTTATGACAAAGCCATGGGCGCTCGTCCAATGGCGCGGACCGTCCAGGAAAACCTTAAGAAACCGCTTGCGAATGAGCTGCTGTTTGGCTCTTTAGTTGACGGTGGTTCAGTGTCGGTCGCACTGGATAAGGCGAAAAATGAACTGACTTACCACTTCCTTAGTGCTGAAAAGCGTAAAACTGAAGGTACAGTTCATTAATTTTAATGAATGTTTATAAATTGAAAGGCTGCACATCGTGCGGCCTTTTTACTGTATTACGCCAACCAGCAGCAGAAAAGCGATTTAGCGACTACGGAAGACAATGCGGCCTTTGCTCAGGTCGTACGGGGTCAGCTCGACGGTAACTTTGTCGCCCGTCAGGATGCGGATGTAGTTTTTGCGCATTTTACCGGAGATATGAGCAGTAACCACATGTCCGTTTTCTAACTCAACGCGAAACATGGTGTTAGGCAACGTGTCCAATACGGTACCCTGCATTTCAATATTGTCTTCTTTGGCCATCGAATCCTCTGGGGGTTACAACCTTCATTTTTAACCGGCAAGATAATGCCGAATTTCAGGTATTATGTAAAGAATTGTTGGTGATTTCACCAGCATTAGCGCCTCTGCCAACAGGCAGAGAGGCAACGAATAAACTGTAAAATAATGACGTCAGCGTGGAGAATTGCGGGCTAAGAGTGGGTTTGCATTCGCTTCTGAGCGTAATGAAAACCTGATGACGAGATGCGTTAATATTCCCAGCCAGACCCGGTTCGCGATCCACAGGAAGCGAAGGGCGGACGACATTGCAAACGGGCGCAGTATATCACTGTTATCCACTTTTGCGTGGAAAACATCGTGTATTCATATCAAAAAAGCGTCTGTTGCTGCCAGCAGCTTTCGGCCAAAGGATGATGCGCCATTTCCTCCACAAGCCTCAGATAATGAGATCTGCTTATCTCCTCCGCACCCAGCGAGGCGGTATGTGGGTTCAGTACCTGACAATCGATCAATTTTCCGCCCTGTTGTGCGAAATATTGGCTGAAGACGTGCAGTGCAGTTTTTGAAGCATTTTCCCGGTAGCTGAACATTGACTCACCGCAGAAAATTAGCCCCAGAGCCATGCCGTACATGCCGCCAACCATCTCATCTCCCAGCCAGACTTCGATGGACTGTGCATGTCCGGCCTCTGATAGTTTCAACCATGCTCGTTTAACTTCGTGAGTGATCCAGGTACCTTCCTGGCGGTCACTGGCACAGCCTTCAAGCACACCATAAAAGTTTTGGTTCATTGTAACGCGATAGGGTGAATGCCGATGAAAACGCTTCATGCTTCTGCTGAGATGAAATTTATCTGGGTAAAGTACAGCGCGCGGATCCGGTGACCACCACAGGATAGGATCGCGCGCTGAAAACCACGGGAAAATCCCACGATAATAAGCACTTAGTAAACGGGGAGGGCTGAGATCGCCCCCTATTGCCAGCAGGCCGTTAGGTTCGCGCAGAGCCATTTCTGGCGGAGGAAAGCTGAGTGAATCTCTGGAAAGTTGGATCAGACGCATGAAAATAATCTCTTCCGCACCGAGGCCTCTGACTATAACGTAAATTGTTGATGAGAATACCAGTAGCATCCGCGCTTTGCGATTAAATCATGATGTTTGCCCTGTTCAACCAGGCATCCCTCTTCCATAACGCAAATCCGGTCAAAATGCGCCAGCCCACGTAATCGATGTGTAACCATGATCAACGTCTTATTTTTTGCCACCTCATGCAGCAGGGTGAGAATCTGCCGCTCGGTTTCAGCATCAAGGCCTTCAGTGGGTTCATCCAGCAACAGCAAAGAACCGCCGTGCAGCAGAGCGCGAGCGAGTCCCAAACGACGAAGTTCGCCACCTGAAAGCTGGCGACCTCCTTCACCAAGCCAGTTGTTCAATCCCTGACCGTCGAGAAGTAATCCATCCAGTCCAACCTGATATAACACATCGGTTAATTGTTCATCGCTGCTTTCTGATGCGGCCAGGCAAAGGTTTTGCCTCAGGGTTCCACTAAAAAGATAAACGCGCTGCGTCACCACACTGGTCATGCTACGTAACGAGGCTTCGTCCCATTTTTTAAGTGGCTGGCCATGAATAACAATGTCTCCGCTATCGACATCCCAGGCGCGCGTGAGCAGCTGCAATAGCGTGGATTTGCCACAGCCCGTTCGCCCCAGCAGAGCAATATGTTCACCGGCGCTCACGTCCAGTGAAACGTCATTCAGCACACTTCGGCCATTTGGGTAAGAAAAATTGACATTGTGTATACTCAACGCTGGCGTAGTCACCCCGCCTTGCTGGCGGGTGGGAAAAATAACGGCGGGCGGCTGATTGATTATCTGTGTTAATCGTTCTGCTGAAGCAATAACCTGCCCGAGGTGCAGGAAAGCGCCGCCGACGGGTGCAATTGCTTCAAAAGCGGCAAGTGCGCAAAAAACGAAAAGGGCAATTAGCGCCCCAGGGTGTGTCTCATTCCCGATACCACCAGCGCTTAACCAAAAAACCAGCACAACGCTGGTGCCAGTAATCAACAACAATAAAGCCTGTGAAAGACCTGTCAGACTGCTTTGTGTGCGCTGTACATTCTGCCATTTTGCTTCGGTCATCCGCAGATCATTTCTGAAGCGTTGAGCTGCGCCATACAATTTCAGTTCCGTCTGACTTTGCAGCCAGTCGGTAAGCTGTGCGCGGTACTGCGCCCGAAGGGCTGTTAACGTCTGACCTGCTGAAAGGCCCGGGCGATAAAAAAGCAGGGGAAGCAACAGTAAAGTTAACGTCAGTATGCCCCCCAGCAACAGTGCTAATTGCCAGTCCAGAAAACTTAACCCCGCTGTTATCGCAAGGATTACTATAAGTGCGCAAACGAAGGGGGAAAGGATGCGCAGGTAAAGATGATCCAGGGTGTCGACATCCGCAACCAACCTGTTCAGCAGATCGGTACGGCGAAAGTCTGTCAGCTTCGCCGGAGAGAGGGGAAAAAGTTTGCTGAAGGAAAACACCCGCAAATGTTCAAGTACTCTGAACGTAGCATCATGGCTTACTAACCGCTCAAAATAACGAGCAGCGGTGCGAACGATCGCTGCGCCACGAACGCCTGCTGCGGGTAACATGTAGTTGAAGCTGAACAACCCTGCCATGCCAGCAAGTGAAGAAGCCGCCAGAAACCAACCTGACAGGGTGAGCAGCCCAATACTGGCCAGCAACGTAATCATCGCCAGCACTACGCCCAAAGTCAGACGCCAAAAGTGACGGCGATACAGCGCAAGAAAAGGGCGTAAAATCTTCATAAATTATCCCCTGTCGCGTGAAATGAGTTGAGCAAACAGGCCACCCTCTTGTGAAAGTTGCTCGACGTTGCCTTGTTGAACCAGCCTGCCTTCGTGCATAAGCCAGATTTCATCCCACAGATGCAGTAAGTGTAAATGGTGAGTTACCAGTAAGGTGGTATGTTGGTAAGACGCTGCAATTAATGCTTTATTAACATGATATTCACTTCGGCTGTCGAGGCTGGCTGTCGGTTCATCCAGCAAAAGCATTTTACAGGATTTATACAATGCTCTGGCTACTGCGACACGCTGTGTCTGGCCAACAGAAAGTTTATCGGCCTGTTCACCGATTTCACTTGCGAGGCCGTCAGGTAAATGTGGGATGAACTCTGTCACGGCCGCTGTATCACAAATCTGCTGCAGTCTCGCCAGGTCTCTGCTGCCATCAGGCGCAATATTTTCAGCCAGCGTATTGGCTGGCAGGTGAGGATTCTGCCCGACCCATGCCAGGTGCTGGTGCCAGTATTTCTGTCGGACATCACGCAGCTCCACACCGTTTACGCGAAGCGAACCTTGATAAGGAAGATTGCCTAGTAGCACATTCAGTAATGATGTTTTGCCGGCACCGCTCTGACCAATCAGCACAACTCTTTTGCCAGCACTCAGGGTAAAATTGAGAGGGCCTGCCAGTAATGTATTGTGTGGTGAAAGTATCCTGAGTCCTTCAGCCACCACGTTGAATTCATGGCTGAAGTCCGGTTCCTGTTCGCCGCGTTCAGCTGGTATTTCTGCCGTTTCCGTCAGAAACGCTTCCAGCGCATCGGCTCCACCTATTGCCTGCGCTTTGGCATGATAAAATGTACCCAGCTCTCTCAAAGGGAGAAAAAACTCAGGTGCAAGAATCAGAGCCAAAAATCCTGCAAAAAGTGTCACCCCATGTCCATAGTGGCCAAAGTTGAGTTCACCCAGATACGAAAAACCAAAATAAACCGCGACCACGGCGATGGAAAGTGAAGCGAAAAATTCCAGCACGGCGGATGAGAGAAAAGCGAGGCGCAAAACGGCCATTGTATGCTGGCGAAAATTCGTTGAGGCCATGCGAATATCCTGCGTCTCCTTTTCTGCGCGATAAAAGAGTCTGAGCGTATCAAGCCCGCGTAACCTGTCAAGAAAGTGACCGCTAAGTCTTGCCAGCGCTTTAAAATTGCGCCGGTTGGCATCCGCAGCGCCCATTCCTGCCAGCGCCATAAATAACGGAATCAACGGCGCAGTGACAAACAGAATGACGGCTGCCACCCAGTTGATCGGCAACAAAATCAGCAAAATTAAGCAGGGAATAAGTGTTGCCAGCAGCATCTGAGGCAAATAGCGTGCAAAGTAATCCTGCATATCTTCAATTTGTTCGAGCAGCAAAGTGGCCCAGGTTCCCGCTGGTTTTCCCTGTATCCACGCGGGGCCGAGCACTTCCAGTCGGTTTAGCACGTTTTCACGGAGGTTTCTGCGAATAACGTTGCCATATTCAAATCCTGCTTTTTCTCGTAACCAAACCAGAAGAGCGCGCAGAAAAAAGCAGCCGATCAGCATAATAAACTGCGAAAAAAGGTTCTCGCGGGGCAGGTTATCGACAATCAGCGACTGAAACATGTCAGCCATCAGCCATGCCTGCGCCAGTATAAACAGCGCACTAAAAATGCCGAGAAGCTGCGAAAGCCGCAGCCAGCCTTTACCGTGGACGCTTTGGCATTTTAGCCAGCGCAATAGTTGTTGCTGCCGTGATTTATTCATATCTTTTGGGAAGCCCGCGAGTGAGCCGTCGGCGCGGCCCGTGATGAATCGGGAAAATTATGGTAAATAGTACCGTGCAGCAATTAAAAAGGCGACCAGTTATGGTCGCCCGCAGGAAAGTTAGCTCAACTTATTAACAAGTTACTGGGGCTTTTTAACTAACCCATCCAGATAGCGTTCTGCATCCAGTGCGGCCATACACCCCGTGCCGGCAGAAGTAATTGCCTGACGATAAATATGATCCATGACATCGCCCGCAGCGAATACGCCTGGAATATTGGTTTGTGTCGCATTACCCTGGAGGCCAGACTGAACTTTTATATATCCATTTTCCAGCTCAAGCTGATCTTTGAATATGGCGGTATTCGGGCTGTGACCAATTGCAACAAACAGGCCCGCAATATTAAGTTCTTTCGTCTCAGTATTATCCAGCGCTGAACGCAAACGAAGAGAGCTGACACCCATCTGGTCACCGATGACTTCGTCCAGCGTCTGATTGGTATGCAGCACAATGTTGCCATTGCGAACTTTTTCCATCAGGCGGTCAATAAGGATTTTCTCGGCCCTGAAGCTATCCCTGCGATGAATAAGGTGCACTTCAGCAGCAATGTTTGCCAGATAAAGCGCTTCTTCAACCGCAGTATTTCCTCCACCAATAACGGCAACTTTTTGGTTACGATAGAAAAAACCGTCACAGGTGGCACAGGCAGAAACCCCGCGGCCTTTGAATTCTTCCTCTGAAGGCAGTCCCAGATAGCGCGCTGATGCACCTGTTGCGATAATCAGCGCATCTGCGGTGTATTCCCCGTTGTCACCTGTCAATCTGAACGGACGATTTTGCAGATCAACGCTGTGGATATGGTCGAAAATGATTTCCGTGTTGAACTTTTCTGCATGTTCCTGCATGCGTTCCATAAGCCGCGGTCCTGTGAGATCGTGCGGATCGCCGGGCCAGTTTTCCACTTCAGTGGTGGTGGTCAGCTGACCTCCTTGTTCCATACCGGTAATCAATACCGGATTCAGATTGGCGCGAGCCGCATATACGGCGGCGGTATAGCCTGCCGGACCAGAACCCAGAATAAGTAATTTACTGTGTTTAACGGTGCTCATGAGACCCTCAACTGTTTTTATTTTCAGGATTGTTTGCGATTGTAGGGAATTTACCGGAGCAAAAAAAGCGTTCAGCGATTTTGTTCACAATGGTTATAACAGGCTAAATCGATTTAAGCTGATCCACTTTGGATAATAATGCGCAAAAACAGAGCAAATGATGATGCCAGATGGTGCAATAAGGCCAAAATATCTATTAAAAAATGGCCAGTTAGCAACACATACGGCATGTTGTACTGATTTAGGTTGTTTTACTTTGACAATCGGCTGGGCTTTTGCGAAAACATTATAGGAAGCAATGGGTGTTTCGGCTGGCGAATTAGTATAACTCGCTGATTTTGCGCTTTCGGTCAGATATACCCGGTCTGTCATTGGTAATGAAGCATGGTGTGGACAGACAACATGCTTCATGCGAATGGGCGGTAAATCTCGCAGCAGGCTCCAGACTTCACTTAGAACATCCCTGCGATAATTTAAATTGAGCAGGGGATGGCAGGTAAAGGGAAGGTTTTAAGAGAGACAATAATAATGGTAGACAATAAAAAACGGCCTGGTAAAGATCTCGACAGAATTGATCGTAATATTCTGAATGAATTACAAAAGGATGGGCGCATCTCGAATGTTGAACTATCCAAACGGGTAGGGTTATCTCCGACACCCTGCCTTGAGCGCGTTCGTCGCCTTGAACGTCAGGGGTTTATTCTTGGGTATACTGCTCAACTGAATCCACACTACCTTGATGCATCGCTGCTGGTATTTGTTGAGATTACTCTTAATCGTGGGGCCCCGGATGTGTTTGAGCAATTTAATGCTGCGGTGCAAAAACTTGAAGAAACTCAAGAGTGTCATCTTGTTTCAGGTGATTTCGACTATTTATTGAAAACGCGCGTTCCTGACATGTCGGCGTACCGTAAATTGCTCGGTGAAACCCTGCTACGCTTGCCGGGCGTTAACGACACGCGTACTTACGTGGTCATGGAAGAAGTGAAGCAAAGCAACCGACTGGTGATTAAAACGCGGTAACACACATCGGGTGCAAATCCTGACAGATTTCGGTACACTCCTGTGAATTCATACAGGTTCAGCGTCGGGTAAGCCCGGCGCTGCTGCTTTCATTGTTTACAAGCACCTGGAGATGCGCTTGAGCCAGGAATATACAGAAGATAAAGATGTTTCGTTACAACCGATGAGCAGCGGACGACGTCTGCTGGAAGCCTTGTTAATTATCGTTGCTCTTCTCGCCGTTTATTTAATGGTTGCTCTGGTGAGCTTCAACCCTTCCGATCCCAGTTGGTCACAGACTGCCTGGCATGAACCCATTCATAACCTGGGTGGTGGTGTGGGGGCCTGGCTTGCGGATACGCTGTTTTTCATCTTTGGCGTGATGGCTTATGTTATCCCGCCAGTAATATTGGGGTTTTACTGGATAGTTTTTCGTCAGTGCAACATGCAGGAGTATATCGACTACTTTGCTGTAGCATTGCGGCTTATAGGTGTACTTGCTCTTGTCGTGACAACCTGTGGACTGGCGGCCCTGAATGCAGATGATATCGGGTATTTCGCTTCTGGTGGTGTGATAGGAAGCTTGCTAAGTAATGCTATGTCACCCTGGTTTAGTGGTCCAGGAGGAACGCTGACATTACTGTTTATATGGGCTGCGGGCTTGACCCTTTACACGGGGTGGTCATGGCTGATAATTGCCGAAAAAATCGGCAGTGTGGTAATGGTCATCCTGACATTTGCCAGTAATCGTTCACGCAAAGATGATCGGTGGCAAGAAGAAGAGTACCAGAATGATGAGTACGAAGAAGAGTGGTACAAGAGGTCAGCATCTTCTGAGTCCCTGCCGCATCCATCTGATGAAAGTGATGATGTGCTCCTGTCTGCCCCGAAAAAAGCACGTCACGAAATTATTCAGCATAATAATGAAGATGACGCTCCATTTTTAGCTATGCCGCCCGCTTCAGTGAGGGCTGGCGAAGATTCAAAAATAGTACCGCAGCCTGTATCGCTTTCTGCAAGGCCAACACCACCAGTGATGGCAGCATCTGCTGATGCTCAAGGCCAAACCACAATTCCGCAACCTCTCCAAACGGCGTCTATACCAGACAAGAACGCACTGGCTGAATGGTCTGAGTTTACCGTGCCTGAAGAGGTACCAGCCATATCTTTGCCTCAGGTTGGCCAGGATGATGCTCCGAGCATGGGTAACTGGCGTGATGTATCTTTATCATGTGATTTTTCTTCGCAGGACGTTTCGCAGCCCGAAGATGTAAAACCAGCAGAAATACCTGCCGCCATGCCCTTTATGCCTGGATTGACAGCAGCCAGTGGGTCTGTAAATACGCAGGTGAAGCAGGGTGCTGGCCCTGAACTACCGCGCCCAAATCCGGTCAGGCTGCCGACTCGACGGGAGCTTGCTTCGTGGGGGATTAAATTACCTTCGCAGCGAATGGCTGAAGAGAAAGCTAAAGAAGATGCACTGCGTCAGCAAAGGGATCTGTCTCAGCCATCTGCCGAAACTGATGAAGGTGCGGAAGAAAGTGAACAGGCTCAGTTGCGCGAGGCTTTCCTTGCAGAGCAGCAGGATCGTTATGGTGAAAAATTTGCTGATGATGCTGATGAAGAGCGCGAGCAGGCAGAACTGGCGCGCCAGTTTTCAGCGCAACAGGAACAGCGTTATCAATATACGCAAGAACCGGAAGAAGGTCCGACTTTCCAACTCAATACGGCAGGCACTTTCGATTTCTCGCCGATGAATGACCTGGTCGATGACGGGCAAGGTGAACCATTGTTTACGCCCTCGGAGATTGTTGAGAGTCAGGATACCGTATGGCAACAGCCTGCCATACCGCCCCAACAGATATCATCCGTTGAGCAACAGCAAACTGTCATCACTGCTCAACCTGAAGCATCTGCACAGTCCGTTGCTGACAGCCTGTTCCATCCGTTTTTGGTACGCCATGAGCAACCATTGGAAAGGCCAACCACACCGTTACCCACTCTTGACCTACTGAGTGCTCCTCCGGCAGAAGCCGAGCCGGTGGATATGTTTGCTCTTGAGCAAACTGCTCGTCTGGTTGAGGCGCGTCTGGCTGATTATCGGGTGAAAGCGGAAGTGGTAGGCATCTCTCCTGGTCCGGTCATTACTCGTTTCGAACTTGACCTGGCACCAGGTGTTAAGGCCGCGCGTATTTCTAATTTGTCTCGCGACCTTGCGCGCTCCCTTTCTGCGGTTGCGGTACGTGTTGTTGAGGTCATTCCGGGCAAACCTTATGTTGGGCTGGAGTTGCCTAACAAACACCGTCAAACGGTCTATATGCGGGAAGTTCTGGAGTGCGATAAGTTCCGGGATAACCCTTCACCCCTTTCCGTTGTGCTGGGTAAGGATATTGCAGGGCAGCCTGTGGTCGCCGATCTGGCAAAAATGCCACATCTGCTGGTCGCAGGTACGACAGGCTCAGGTAAGTCAGTCGGCGTCAATGCAATGATTATCAGCATGTTGTACAAAGCCACGCCGGAAGATGTGCGATTTATCATGATCGATCCGAAAATGCTCGAGCTATCGGTTTATGAGGGGATCCCCCATCTACTCACGGAAGTAGTGACCGACATGAAAGACGCTGCAAATGCTCTGCGCTGGAGCGTTGGCGAAATGGAGCGGCGTTACAAATTAATGTCAGCGCTCGGCGTGCGTAATCTTGCTGGCTACAATGAAAAAATTGCTCAGGCGGCGGCAATGGGACGCCCTATTCCCGATCGATTCTGGAAGCCTGGCGACAGCATGGATAGCATACCTCCAGTATTGGAAAAGTTGCCTTTCATTGTGGTGCTGGTGGATGAGTTTGCCGATTTGATGATGGCGGTCGGGAAAAAGGTTGAAGAGCTGATTGCCCGACTGGCACAAAAAGCGCGCGCTGCCGGCATCCACTTGGTCCTGGCTACCCAGCGTCCTTCCGTTGATGTGATTACGGGACTTATTAAAGCAAATATTCCAACGCGCATAGCCTTTACCGTGTCGAGCAAAATTGATTCCCGCACCATCCTCGATCAGGGGGGAGCTGAATCATTGCTTGGCATGGGCGATATGCTATACATGCCCCCTAACTCTTCAATGCCAGTGCGTGTTCATGGCGCCTTTGTGCGTGACCAGGAAGTTCATGCCGTGGTACAGGACTGGAAAGCGCGCGGACTTCCTCAGTATATCGACAGCATCACGGCTGGTGAGGAAAGCGAAGGGGGGGCAGCTGGTATGGATGGTGATGAAGAACTTGATCCTCTGTTTGATCAGGCCGTGGGTTTTGTGGTTGAAAAACGCCGGGCATCAATATCCGGTGTGCAGCGCCAGTTCCGAATTGGTTACAATCGTGCTGCGCGCATTATTGAACAGATGGAAGCGCAAGGCATTGTCTCATCACCTGGTCATAATGGTAATCGTGAAGTGCTTTCACCACCACCTCATGAAATGTAATAATACTTCACCAAACTATTAACATTCAGGCGGGCCGGATTAACCGCGGCTCGTTGAGTCCCAGAACTGAAACGCCATATCAGACAGTGGTGGTTGATGGCATTCGGAACAGTCGTCTGTTGCTATTGTTCCAGCCTGAGTACAGTTATCCACATGAGCTTCCCTACGTTCAGGGATATAAAAGTTTTCAATAAGGATGCCGTGATGAAAAAAATAGTGCTTTCCTGCTGCCTGCTGGCGGCGTTCACTTCTGTAAGCGTATTAGCGGATGCCTCTTCCGATCTGCAACAGCGTCTTAATAAAGTGAACAGTTTTCATGCCAGTTTTACCCAGAAAGTAACTGATGGCAGTGGCCAGTCAGTTCAGGAGGGACAAGGTGAGCTATGGGTTAAGCGCCCGGACCTTTTTAACTGGCATATGACAGCACCGGACGAAAGTGTGCTGATTTCAGATGGGAAAACTCTGTGGTTTTACAATCCATTTGTTGAGCAGGTCAGCGCAACCTGGCTGAAGGATGCCACCAGCAACACGCCGTTTATCTTGATTGCGCGCAACCAAAATAGTGACTGGAAGCAATACAACATACGTCAGCAGGGTGACAGTTTCGAACTGACCCCTGAGTCAGCTGATGGCAATTTGAAGCAGTTCACGATTAATGTATCGTCTGATGGCACTATTCATCAATTCAGCGCGGTTGAGCAGGATGGGCAGCGCAGTAGCTATGCGCTGAAAAGCCAGAAAAATGGCGCGATTAGTGCCGATAAATTTCAGTTTACCCCACCAAAAGGTGTCACGGTGGACGATCAACGTCAGTGAGGTCAGCGTGCGTGAATCTGTCACTGGATTTTTCCCATAACAGTTTTCAACCGCTTGCAGCGCGGATGCGGCCCCGCACGCTGGTTGAGTATATTGGGCAACAGCATCTGCTGGCTGCTGGTAAACCTCTGCCGCGGGCGATTGAAGCAGGGCATTTGCATTCGATGATCTTATGGGGGCCGCCGGGTACAGGTAAAACCACGCTGGCTGAGATTATTGCGCATTATGCTTATGCCGGTGTCGAAAGAATTTCTGCGGTTACCTCTGGTGTTAAAGAAATTCGCGAGGCGATTGAACGCGCCCGACAAAATCGTGATGCGGGGCATCGAACTATCCTTTTTGTTGATGAAGTACATCGTTTTAATAAAAGTCAGCAGGATGCCTTTCTGCCGCACATCGAAGATGGCACCATTACATTTATTGGTGCCACCACTGAAAACCCTTCGTTCGAACTTAATTCTGCCTTGCTGTCCCGTGCCCGAGTTTATCTGCTGAAATCATTAACCAGCGAGGAAATTGAAGCAGTGCTGGGACAGGCAATGCAAGATAAGGAAAGAGGCTATGGCAACGAAAATATCAGGTTGCCTGCTGAAACTTGCAAAACAGTTGCCGCTCTGGTCAATGGTGATGCACGTCGGGCGCTTAACACGCTGGAAATGATGGCCGATATGGCCGAAGTCAACAGTACTGGAGAACGTGAACTGACGTTGCAGCTGCTCAATGAAGTTTCAGGGGAACGTAGCGCCAGATTCGATAATAAGGGTGACCGCTACTATGATTTGATTTCGGCACTGCATAAGTCTGTTCGCGGTTCTGCGCCTGATGCGGCTTTATACTGGTATGCCCGGATTATCACCGCTGGGGGCGATCCACTTTATGTGGCTCGCAGGCTGCTTGCTATTGCTTCAGAAGATGTCGGCAATGCCGATCCTCGTGCTATGCAAATTGCGATCGCAGCGTGGGATTGTTTTACCCGTGTCGGGCCAGCGGAAGGGGAAAGAGCAATTGCACAGGCAATTATTTACCTGGCCTGCGCCCCGAAAAGCAATGCCGTGTACACGGCTTTCAAGGCGGCCATGCGGGATGCCCGTGAAAGCCCGGATTATGATGTACCTGAGCATCTTCGTAATGCGCCAACAAAATTGATGAAGGAGATGGGGTTCGGAGAAGCCTATCGCTATGCGCATGATGAACCAAATGCCTATGCCGCCGGGGAAAATTATTTCCCATCGCAAATGGCACAAACGCAATACTATCAACCGACCTCACGCGGGCTGGAAGCGAAGATCGGCGAAAAGCTGGCCTGGCTGACAGAACAGGATCAAAATAGCCCGATAAAACGCTATCGTAGATAAGAGTGTTGCGGTAAGGTTAGCAATAAATCCAACGCATTCGCATACTGTATGTACCCTCTTATTACTTCAATATATTAATCACAGGATAAGCATGCTCGATCCCAATCTGCTGCGTAATGAGCCAGACGCAGTCGCTGAAAAACTGGCACGGCGAGGTTTTAAACTGGATGTTGAAACGTTGCGTTTGCAAGAGGAACGTCGCAAGGTTTTGCAGGTTGAAACGGAAACACTTCAGGCTGAACGTAATGCCCGATCCAAAACTATCGGCCAGGCTAAAGTGCGTGGGGAAGACATTGAGCCATTGCTGCAGGAAGTTAACCAGCTGGGTGAGCGCCTGGAAGCGGCTAAAGCGGAGCTCGATACATTACAAAGCGAGATTCGTGACCTGGCATTGACGATACCAAATATACCTGCAGATGAAGTCCCTCCAGGAAAAGATGACAGTGAAAATCTGGAGATCAGCCGGTGGGGTGAGCCGCGGCACTTTGACTTTCCCGTTCGCGATCACGTAGAACTTGGCGAGATGGCCCATGGACTCGACTTTGCCATGGGTGCCAAATTAACTGGCTCCCGCTTTGTGGTTATGCAGGGGCAAATTGCTCTGATGCATCGTGCACTGAGCCAGTTTATGTTGGATCTGCACACGGAGCAGCACGGTTACCTGGAAACCTACGTACCTTATCTGGTGAATCACGCCTCCCTGTATGGAACCGGGCAATTACCTAAATTTGGTGAGGATCTTTTCCATACGCGACCGTTGGAGGAAGAAGCCTCCAGCAGCGACTATGCCTTGATACCAACCTCAGAAGTACCACTGACCAATATGGTCCGTGATGAAATTCTTGAAGAGGAATCGTTGCCGCTGAAATTTACCGCGCATACACCTTGCTTCCGTTCGGAAGCCGGTGCTTATGGAAGGGATACCCGAGGTCTGATCCGTATGCACCAGTTTGATAAAGTTGAAATGGTGCAGATAGCCCGACCTGAGGAATCAATGCAGGCTCTCGAAGAAATGGTGGGGCATGCAGAGAAAGTACTGCAATTGCTGCAGTTGCCTTATCGCAAAGTATTACTGTGCACAGGTGACATGGGGTTTGGTTCTGGCAAAACCTACGATTTAGAAGTGTGGTTGCCTGCACAAGACACTTATCGTGAAATCTCATCCTGTTCAAATATGGGCGATTTTCAGGCCCGTCGTATGCAGGCCCGGTGCCGTAGTAAAACGGAGAAGAAACCACGTCTGGTTCACACCTTGAATGGTTCAGGGTTGGCGGTAGGTCGTGCTCTGGTTGCTGTACTGGAAAACTATCAGCAGGCCGATGGTCGAATTGCAGTGCCTGAGGTACTGAAGAAATATATGAGAGGGCTGGAATACATTGGCTAATTAATGCATTGAAGCCTGCTGGTTAACCAGCAGGCTTTTTTCTTTACTGCTTCAGTTTTGAGGCCTGACAGGTAAATAACTTAATATTTCAGCGAATTCTACAAGCAATAAATATCATCGATTAGCGTAATGTATAGTAAAATAAATTGATAAATTTCAATTTGATAGCTTCTATTCTGAATATGAATTTCACGCCGTATTGCGATTGCAGATAAAAAAATTAAATCCTTGTCGGGCAAATTGTGCGGTGGTCGATTTTAAGCCGTTGACAATAATTTCTTTACTGGCATGATGCGCGAAATTTCCCCGCCCTTTTGGTTGTTTTAAATAATGTCTACCTGGTCCCGACCCGTAATTGTCCTGCTTTGTGGTCTGCTGCTGCTTACTATCTCCATTGCCGTACTCAATACGCTGGTACCACTTTGGCTTACTCACGGTTCATTGCCGACGTGGCAGGTGGGTATGGTCAGTTCTTCGTGGTATAGCGGTAACCTGGTCGGGACGTTACTGGCGGGTACAGCGATAAAACGTTTAGGTTTCAACCGCAGCTATTACATTGCCTCGATTATTTTTGCGCTGGGTACAATGGCACTGATTTTTCAAAACGGTCTGCTGGCGTGGTCGGCGTGGCGATTTGTTGCTGGTATCGGTTGCGCATTACTCTGGGTGGTTGTTGAAAGCGCTTTACTTTGCAGCGGCACTATCCGCAACCGTGGGCAGTTGCTCGCTGCCTATATGATGGTTTACTACCTCGGCACCGTGGTGGGCCAGATTCTTGTCAGCAAAGTGTCAACGGAACTGATTCAGGTCATTCCCTGGGTAACGGGACTGGTGCTGGTAGCCATTCTGCCGCTGGTCTTTACGAAAATCATGGCAAAAAGCAATGATGAAGAGACTCAGCCATCACGTATGTGGTCAATATTGCGTTTACGTAGCGCACGTCTTGGGATTAATGGCTGCATTATTTCCGGTATTTTATTGGGTTCACTTTATGGACTCATGCCGCTTTATCTTTCTCACCAGGGAATGAGCGACTCAACGGTTGGTTACTGGATGGCTTTATTGATCAGCTCTGGCATCGTTGGTCAGTGGCCAACAGGACGTCTCGCGGACCGGTTCGGCCGCTTACTTGTACTTCGGGTTCAGGTATTTGCCATTATTATTGGTGCACTCGCGATGCTGGGCAACGCCGCAATGGCACCAGCACTCTTTATTCTCGGCGGGGCTGGGTTCACGCTTTACCCTGTTGCGATGTTATGGGCTTGTGAGAAAGTGGTGCATCATCAACTGGTTGCGATGAATCAGGCCCTGCTACTTAGCTACACTATCGGCAGCCTTGCTGGCCCTGCAATGACATCAGCACTGATGCAGAATTATTCCGATCATATGCTGTTTGTCATGATTGCCGGCGTGTCGCTGCTGTATCTGGTGATGCTACTGCGTAAAGCCGATCATCATGTTACGCCGATTGCGCATGCTTAAGCAGATCTGTTGCATTAAGTATGTAGATCAGTATATTACCTTATGACCATAGCTGGACAAAATATCCTTTATCCGTTCAATGGTCTCGGTTTTGGGCGGATGCACATTATGCAGCTTATATTCATGGCCCATCGCAACCCATTTATGTTTTCCAAGCTCGTGGTAGGGTAACAGTTCGATTTTCTCTACGTTATCCATATCACGCGTGAACTTCCCCAGGCGATGGGCGGAATCGTCATCGTCAGAATAGCCAGGCACGATAACATAGCGCACCCATGTCCGAATATTTTTCTTTGCCAGATAGCGTGCAAAATCAAGCGTACGATGGTTTGATACACCGACAAGGATTTGATGGACATCGTTATTGATTTGCTTCAGGTCCAACATAACTAAATCAGTAACCTCAAGTAGATCATCAATAATCGGATCATAGCGACGAACAAAACCATTGGTGTCCAGACAGGTATTGATCCCCTCAGCCCGGCATGCACGAAACCAGTCTCTTACAAATTCCGCCTGTAAAATAGCTTCTCCGCCAGATGCTGTTACGCCTCCACCGGATGCGTTCATAAAATGGCGATAAGAGGCTACATCTTTCATTAATTCTTCGACGGTTATCTCCCGACCGCCCTGCGTATCCCAGGTGTCACGATTATGACAGTAAAGACAACGCATCAGGCAGCCCTGAAAGAAAGTTATAAAGCGAATACCAGGACCGTCAACGGTCCCGCAGGATTCAAATGAATGGATGCGGCCTTTAACTGACATTGCGATATATTCTCCACGTTCGCCATCTGCCGTAGTCTTTCGCTACGTTGGTTTTTTATCAGTCACTTGAGAAACTGAACAGATGTCTGACAAATCTGGCTGATAAAAAGGCTCCCGTAGGGAGCCTTCAGTTTTTATAGGGAAGGGCCGTACTTACATTGTCTGTGTAAAGGTACGAGTGATAACATCCTTCTGCTGTTCTTTAGTCAAAGAGTTAAACCGAACAGCGTAACCAGACACGCGAATGGTCAATTGTGGATATTTCTCAGGGTTATCCATAGCATCCAAAAGCATCTCACGATTCATGACGTTGACATTGAGGTGCTGACCACCTTCGATGCTTGCTTCGTGATGAAAATAGCCATCCATCAGGCCAGCAAGGTTGGTCTTACGCACGTCATCATCTTTACCTAATGCATTCGGTACGATAGAGAAAGTATAAGATATACCGTCCTTAGCGTAGGCAAATGGTAGTTTTGCAACAGAAGTTAATGAAGCTACAGCACCTTTCTGATCCCGACCATGCATTGGGTTTGCACCCGGCCCAAATGGTGCACCAGCACGACGACCATCCGGTGTGTTACCCGTTTTTTTACCGTAAACCACGTTGGAAGTAATGGTCAGCACCGATTGTGTAGGAGTTGCGTTGCGATAAGTTTGCAGTTTCTGAATTTTCTTCATAAAACGTTCAACCAGGTCGCAGGCGATATCATCGACGAGAGGATCGTTATTCCCGAATTGTGGATATTCACCGTCGATTTTAAAATCAACAGCCAGGCCATCTTCATCACGGATAGTAGTCACTTTGGCATATTTAATCGCTGACAGTGAGTCAGCTGCTACCGATAGTCCTGCAATACCACATGCCATGGTGCGAAAGATATCCCGGTCATGCAGTGCCATCAGCGATGCTTCATAACTGTACTTATCATGCATGTAATGTATAATGTTAAGAGCAGTAATATACTGTTTTGCAAGCCAGTCCATAAAGTGGTCCATGCGATCCATGACTTTGTCATAATCCAGTACCTCATCCATGATTGGTTCTTCTTTAGGGCCAACCTGCATTTTTAGTTTTTCGTCGATACCACCGTTGATGGCATACAGCATTGTTTTTGCCAGGTTTGCACGGGCACCGAAGAATTGCATCTGCTTGCCGACGATCATGGGGCTAACGCAGCAGGCGATAGCATAATCGTCGTTATCAAAGTCAGGACGCATCAGATCATCGTTTTCATACTGCACTGAAGAGGTATCAATGGAGACTTTGGCAGCATATTTTTTGAAGTTGAACGGCAATTTTTCCGACCACAGAATGGTCATGTTTGGTTCGGGTGATGGCCCCATGGTATAAAGCGTATTCAGGAATCGGAAGCTGGTTTTGGTCACCAGAGTCCTGCCATCCACCCCCATGCCTGCTAATGACTCAGTTGCCCAGATAGGATCGCCAGAAAAAAGCTCATCGTATTCAGGCGTACGCAGGAAACGCACCATACGCAGTTTCATTACCAGGTGGTCAATTAATTCCTGCGCCTGCAGTTCGTTGATCTTACCTGCTTTAAGATCGCGCTCAATATAAATATCCAGGAAAGTTGATACGCGCCCGAAGGACATAGCCGCGCCGTTTTGCGATTTTACCGCGGCCAGATAGCCAAAATAGGTCCACTGAACTGCTTCCTGTGCGGTAGAAGCGGGCGCAGAAATATCACAGCCATATTTGGCCGCCATCTCTTTAATTTGCTGAAGCGCGCGGTGTTGTTCGGCAATTTCTTCTCGTAGCCTGATAGTCGCTTCGAGATTGACGCCATTCTCCATATCGCTTTGTAAGGAGGTAAACTGGGCAAATTTATCTTTCATCAAAAAGTCGATACCGTAGAGCGCAACACGGCGATAGTCACCGATAATACGACCACGCCCATATGCATCGGGCAATCCTGTCAATACCCCAGATTTTCTGCAGCGCAGAATATCTGGGGTATAAACATCAAATACACCCTGGTTGTGGGTTTTGCGGAAGTCGGTAAAGATTTTTTTCAGAGCGGGATCCAGTTCACGACCATAAACCTTGCAGGACCCCTCTACCATTTTGATACCGCCAAAAGGAATCAGGGCGCGTTTCAACGGTGCTTCGGTCTGCAAACCAACAATGGTTTCCAGTTTTTTATTAATATAGCCCGCATCATGTGAAGTGATTGTGGCCGCGAGGTCGGTGTCAAAATCTACAGGTGCATGGGTACGATTTTCGAGCTTGATGCCTTCCATCACCTGATCCCAAAGCAACGTCGTTGCTTCAGTGGCTCCAGTCAAAAACGTTTCATCGCCCTCATAGGGAGAGTAGTTTTTCTGGATAAAGTCACGAACGTTAACGCTTTTCTGCCATTCACCTTGTGTAAAGCCGTTCCATGCCGCAGCCAGTTTTTCATTGTGCTCGCTCATATGAATCTACCTCAATTACGTTAAATTCTTTCGTTCCCGCAGCTGGCAAAAGCTAACGGATGGCAAATTTTTTAATCAGTTAGTGATGCTCGTCACTACGCAAATAAATAACCCAGTAAGTGAGGCTGACAAGCAGCCCTCCAATGATATTACCGATAGTTACAGGGATGAGATTATCTGTAATGAAATTGCTGGTGGTCAGACTTGAAAAGTGAGCAGCCGTTGTTCCTGTTGCCTGCCAAAACTCAGGAGAGGCGAAGTCTTTAATCAGAATAGCCATAGGGATAAGAAACATATTAGCAATACTATGTTCAAACCCACTGGCCACAAACATGGCCACCGGCAGCACCATCGCTAACATCTTATCTGTAAGGCTACGCCCTGAGTAACTCATCCAAACCGCCATACAGACCATTAAATTCGCCAGTGTTCCCAAGCACACCGCTTCAAAAAAAGTATGGTGCATTTTATGATCGGCCGTTTGCAGAACATTTAATCCCCATGCACCATTTGCAGCCATATGTTGGCCAGCAAACCAGAGCAGTCCGACGAAGAACATCGCACCGAAAAAATTTCCGACATAAACATTTAGCCAGTTACCGGCAAGCTGCTCCCAGGTGATGCGACCGCTGGCTTTAGCGACCATTGTAAGCACGGTTGAGGTGAAGAGATCGGCACCGCATACCACAACCAGCATCAGACCTAATGAAAAGCAGATGCCACCTACCAATTTAGCCAGTCCGAAAGGCACTGCCTCTGTACCTGTTGTGGCGGTGATATAGAAAACAAATGCAATAGAAATAAATACACCAGCGGTGATTGACAGGAAGAATGTAGTGAACGGATGTTTCTGTGCTTTATAGACTCCGGCCTCTTCAGCAACTTTGGTCATTTCAGAGGGTAAAAGCAAATTAAACGGATTGCCAGCTTTCACACTAACTACTCCATAAATTAATTAACATGGAAATAGTAGCAGAGGAGCAGGTTTGATAAATTGACTTAGATCATGTTACATAATTAAGTGGATATTTAACATGCTGTTTTTTATTGCTTTTTATTTATAAACATTTGAATAATATGAATAAAAATTATTTTAACTTTCTTGATAAGATTTTATTTTGTTAAATTTTAGTAGTGCTTTTTTTGTAAGAAAATTAAAATGATTTATTTCAATTATCGTGCTTTTTGAGGCTGGATCGGTTTATTTTTTTAATTAGCCAAACTCATTCCTGTTTTGTTATTTATAATGGCACTTTAATTACTGGCGGCCTTATTATTTTACAGGCCGCCTTAAAGATTATTATTTCCAGTTGTTACGCTTGGCGTTTTGAAGTTTTTCGTATGCTGACAGGAGAGACTGATGAGCCGGGAATGCCAATAAATCATCATCTACCGGCTGTAAACCATAAAATGGTGCTTCACCACAGATTGCTGCTGACGCAGCTTCTACAGCTTCCTGCCCGTACATGCGTACAAAAGCATGATGATACTGTAAAGGATCGCGCTCATCTTCCATGCTAAGAAGCAATAATGTTTGCAGGCAACGGTAATAATTAGCCCGTTGAGGACTGAAAATGGAGGAGTTGAACTCCATGGTCCATTCGGTCCAGATCAGTGCCTGATTGATATCGCCGCCAGCCAGAGCCAACATGGCTTTTAGCTCACCCACGCGCAGCGTGTACCAACCATTATCCTTACCTGTGGCCATGCCGTACAGTTCACGGACGCGGGCAAAATCATCGTAGCCGTCCTCATCCAGTTGCTCCATTAAGGCCAGATAGTCTTCCTTATTCCACTTGCTATCAGGCAATTGAAGCACTGTCTGGCGTAATGGCGCACCCATGTTGTTATTAGCTAAAAGTAAATCTTCAGTCGGGTAAATATCTGACATACCAGGTACGATAATGCGGCATGCGTAAACGTCAAGATGCTGATAGTCGGCAATATATACCTCCTGGTTTTCAGCATTGAAAATCGCCATCAGCGTGGCGAATTCTTCTTCCGTAGTCCCGGCGAAGCTCCAGTCTGCAAATGGATAATCAGCATCATCCTTAAACATATCCCAGGAGATCAATCCGCTCGAATCAATAAAGT
Organism: Erwinia tracheiphila; assembly: GCF_021365465.1. Taxonomy (NCBI): domain Bacteria; kingdom Pseudomonadati; phylum Pseudomonadota; class Gammaproteobacteria; order Enterobacterales; family Erwiniaceae; genus Erwinia; species Erwinia tracheiphila. The sequence continues at coordinate 2,974,676 of NZ_CP089932.1, read as the reverse complement.
GGGTTTCCAGATTTGCATGTTCTGCCACTTCTTCATCATCAAAAGTTGGCGGAGTGAAAACATCCAAGTCTTTCAGACTGCGCCCTTGTAGCAGTTCAGTCACGGTGCGTTCAAGTGCTACGCCAAAATCAGGATGTGCCCCAAAAGAAGCAAAGCAGGTTCCGTTCTCACGATTGAACAACACGACGCAAATAACAGGGTATTTGCCACCGAGTGAAGCATCGTAAGAGAGGATCGGAAAGCCTTCTTCTTCCAATTTTTTTATCGATTCAACTACGGAGGGATAGCGATTGAGCACGTCATCGGGAATTGCCGGCAGGCTAATAGCCTCGGAAATAATACGATTTTTAATGAAACGCTCGAAAACTTCAGACAAACCCTGTACGCGAGCTTCATTAGCAGTATTACCCGCAGACATGCCGTTTGACACATACAGATTGCCGATAATATTCATTGGAATATAAACCGTTTTCAAATCGGACTGACGAATAAACGGCAGAGTACAGATCCCACGTTCACTATTGCCTGACTGTAGATCGATGAGATCGCTGGCATTCAGCTCCTGCTCAGGATCGTAGAATTTTTTCAGTCGTGAATCGAGCATTCCTTCAGGCAGTGTGTTGTCTGCCGGGAGTGGAAACCATTTTTCGTCAGGATAATGAACAAAATCACCGTTGGCGATGGTTTTACCCAGCCAGAAATCGGCAAAAAAATAGTTGGTTGACAGGCGCTCAAAGTATTCACCGAGCCCTGATGCCAGTGCCGCTTTTTTACTGGCACCTTTACCATTGGTAAAACACAGTGGGCAGTCCCGATCGCGGATGTGAACTGACCACACATGAGGGACCGGGTTTAACCATGAAGCCTCTTCAATATTGAAGCCAAGATTTTGTAGTTTTTGCTGAAAGCGTTCGATGGAATCTTCCAGCGCTGCATCTTTGCCTGGAATATAAGTTTGCGTCATAGTGCTCACTCGTTAGTGTTATACCGAAAACCTGTAATGATACGGGGTTTAGGTGAGGTGTGCTATCCGGTACAAAAAATTGATCAGGGCTATTCTGACCGTGTTTTTATATTTCTGTCAGGGGACATAGTGTGTTAACTGAAACCGTTTCGCAAAATATCGCGAACATTGCAGGTCAGGTTGCAAACTGTTGTGCAAGCTCACCTGTAACTGGTCGGTTTATCGGATAAAATATTGCAGCTCTTCGAAGGCAGTGATAAAACCGATTGCAGAATCGAAATTGATTATTCTGAAAGTGGTGAGGGTAAATGAGTCAGGTTTTCAATTTTAGCTCTGGTCCGGCAATGCTGCCGGTTGAAGTATTACAACGTGCTCAACAGGAGCTTTGTAACTGGCAAAGGCTGGGAACATCCGTCATGGAAATCAGCCACCGTAGCGAAGAATTTCTTCAGGTTGCTGAAGAGGCTGAAAAAGACTTTCGCGATTTGCTAAAAATTCCAGAAAATTACAAAGTCCTGTTCTGTCATGGTGGTGCCAGGGCGCAATTTGCGGCGGTTCCGATGAACCTGCTAGGGAACCATACCGTCGCAGATTATGTTGATGGCGGGTATTGGGCACAAAGCGCAATAAAAGAGGCGGCTAAATACTGCACGCCAAATATCATTGATGCTAAAACGACAGTTGATGGGCTTCGTGCCATTGCGCCAATGAGCCGTTGGTCGCTCTCTGCTGAAGCGGCTTATGTACATTACTGTCCGAATGAAACGATTGATGGTATTGCTATTCACGAAGAACCTGACTTCGGCGACAAGGTAGTGGTAGTCGACCTGTCATCGACAATACTTTCCCAGCCAATTGATGTTAATCGTTACGGTTTGATTTATGCCGGGGCTCAGAAAAACATTGGGCCTGCAGGTCTTACGCTGGTTGTAGTACGTGAGGACTTATTAGGCAGGGTGCATAACATGCTGCCTTCAATACTGAATTATCAGGTTTTGAGTGATAACGATTCAATGTTCAATACTCCACCAACATTTGCCTGGTACCTCTCGGGCTTGGTATTTAAATGGCTGAAACAGCAAGGTGGGGTGGCCGCGCTGGACAAACGTAATCAGGCGAAAGCTGACTTGCTTTACGGTGTAATCGATAAAAGCAGTTTCTACAGGAACGACGTTGCCGTCCCTAACCGCTCTCGAATGAATGTGCCGTTCCAGTTAGCGGATTCTGCATTGGATAAGCTCTTTCTGGAAGAATCTCTCGCTTCGGGTTTACACGCGCTCAAGGGGCATCGTGTTGTCGGGGGCATGCGTGCCTCAATCTACAATGCTATGCCAATTGAAGGTGTACGCGCGCTTACCGATTTTATGATCGACTTTGAACGTCGTCATGGTTAAGCCGGGAGTAATATCCTGATTTACCTGAAACCTCGCGATGCTGCGAGGTTTTATTGCTTTATATTTGGAGAATGATTTTTACATGCAGGAATCTCTGACGTTACAGCCTGTAGTATTGGTAGAAGGCACCGTTAATTTGCCTGGTTCCAAAAGTGTTTCTAACCGTGCGTTACTGCTGGCTGCACTGGCTAAAGGTACAACGCGCCTGACAAATTTGCTGGACAGTGATGATGTACGGCATATGCTCAATGCGCTCAAGATATTGGGTGTGAGCTACAGATTGTCTGATGATCACACGGTATGTGAAGTCATTGGACAAGGCGCGCCGTTGCATTCGGACAAGCCTCTGGAACTGTTTTTAGGTAATGCGGGTACGGCTATGCGCCCTTTGGCTGCTGTGCTTTGCCTGGGCGATAATGACATTGTTCTGACGGGTGAACCCCGAATGAAAGAACGCCCGATTGGCCACCTTGTTGATGCTTTATGCCAGGGGGGGGCCAAAGTAGAATATCTTGAACAGCAGAATTATCCACCGCTGCGCATTAAGGGTGGTTTCAACGGCGGTGAAGTTTCCGTTGATGGCAGCGTTTCCAGCCAGTTTCTCACCGCATTGCTAATGTCTGCACCGCTTGCTCAAAACGACACAAAAATAATTATCAAAGGTGAACTGGTCTCGAAGCCCTACATCGATATTACCCTCAATATGATGAAAGCTTTCGGTATTTCTGTTGAGAATGAAAATTACCGTGCGTTTAATATCACTGCCCGTCAACATTACATCGCTCCCGGTGAGTACCTTGTCGAGGGCGATGCTTCTTCTGCCTCTTATTTCCTCGCTGCGGCGGCTATTAAAGGCGGTACCGTGAAAGTAACGGGTATCGGACGTAATAGTATGCAAGGGGATATTCGCTTTGCAGAAGTTCTTGAGAAAATGGGTGCCGTGGTGAAATGGGGTGATGACTATATCTCCTGTTCACGTAACGTACTCCATGCTGTCGATTTTGACATGAACCATATTCCTGATGCCGCAATGACTATTGCCACAACCGCACTTTTTGCCACGGGTACCACGGTGCTGCGTAATATCTACAACTGGCGGGTAAAGGAAACCGATCGTCTGGCCGCAATGGCTACGGAACTACGTAAGGTAGGGGCAAAAGTAGAAGAGGGGCATGACTACATATGCATAACCCCCTCGGAAAACCTTCAATATGCCGAGATTGGCACCTACAACGATCATCGCATGGCAATGTGTTTTTCACTGGTGGCGCTGTCCGATTCGCCGGTGACAATTCTCGATCCAAAATGTACGGCCAAAACTTTTCCCGATTACTTTGAACAGTTAGCGCGTATCAGTCATTTTGCCTGAACCCGTAAGCCCACTGCCTGTAAGCGGTGTGCCTGTCTGAAAAATGTTCTCCAGGCCGGTATTAAAAGACGATTAATTCAGCCCTGCTGATGCTTAGGGGTAACGATTGCGGTTATTGAAGCGTATAATGCGCGTAGATACTTGTCTGAGCAGATTAATCGGATCCACACCGACAGGAGAATGACATGACGGCTTTAGCCCCGGTGATTACCATTGATGGCCCGAGCGGTGCAGGCAAAGGGACTTTGTGTAAGGCGATAGCTGAAGCATTGCAGTGGCATTTGTTAGATTCTGGCGCGATTTACCGTGTGCTTGCGCTCGCTGCCTTGCACCACCAAATTGATATCACCTCAGAAGAAGCGCTGGTGCCAGTTGCAGCTCACCTGGACGTGCGGTTTGTCTCAGAAAAAGGTGAGATGGAAGTAATCCTTGAGGGCGAAAACGTATCAGGTGAGATTCGTACACAGAATGTCAGCAATACCGCGTCAAAAGTTGCGGTATTTCCTCGTGTTCGTGAAGCATTGCTACGTCGTCAAAGAGCGTTTCGTGAGTCACCTGGCCTGATCGCCGATGGGCGTGATATGGGAACCGTCGTTTTCCCGGATGCGCCGGTTAAAATTTTTCTTGACGCCAGTTCAGAAGAACGCGCCCACCGACGAGTGCTGCAGTTGCAGGAGAAAGGCTTTAGTGTTAACTTTGAGCGCCTTTTATCCGAGATAAAAGAGCGCGATGAACGTGATCGCAATCGAGCGGTAGCGCCATTGCGCCCGGCGGCTGATGCGCTGGTATTGAATTCAACGGGTATGTCAATTGAGCAGGTGGTTAAAACTGTGCTCGAATACCTACACGAAAAGCTTGATAGTAAATAATGTATTTTAACCCTGTGACATGGATGTCATCGGGTATGTGAAACAACCCCACCCGGCAGGATGTCAGGTGGACGTTAAATTGAAGAATCATAAGATTATCAATATGACTGAATCTTTTGCTCAACTCTTTGAAGAGTCCCTGAAAGAAATCGAAACCCGCCCGGGTTCCATCGTTCGTGGTGTTGTTGTCGCTATCGACAAAGACGTCGTGCTGGTTGATGCGGGTCTGAAATCTGAATCTGCAATTCCTGCGGAGCAGTTTAAGAACACAGCTGGCGAACTGGAAATCCAGATCGGCGACGAAGTTGACGTAGCGCTGGATGCAGTTGAAGACGGCTTTGGTGAAACGCTTCTGTCTCGTGAAAAGGCTAAACGTCACGAAGCCTGGATCACGCTGGAAAAAGCTTACGAAGACGCTGAAACTGTTACTGGTGTTATCAACGGCAAAGTCAAGGGCGGCTTCACTGTTGAGCTGAACGGCATTCGCGCCTTCCTGCCTGGTTCTCTGGTGGATGTGCGTCCGGTGCGTGATACTCTGCACCTTGAAGGCAAAGAGCTGGAATTCAAAGTAATCAAACTGGATCAGAAACGTAACAACGTCGTGGTTTCACGTCGTGCGGTTATTGAATCTGAAAATAGCGCAGAACGCGATCAGTTGCTGGAAAATCTGCAAGAAGGCATGGAAGTCAAAGGTATCGTTAAGAACCTTACCGATTACGGCGCATTTGTCGATCTGGGTGGCGTTGATGGCCTGCTGCATATCACTGACATGGCATGGAAGCGTGTTAAGCATCCAAGCGAAATTGTCAATGTTGGCGATGAAATCACTGTTAAGGTGCTAAAATTTGATCGTGAACGTACCCGCGTATCTCTGGGCCTGAAACAACTGGGCGAAGATCCATGGGTCGCTATTGCTAAACGTTATCCTGAAGGCACCAGACTGACTGGCCGCGTGACTAACCTGACTGATTACGGCTGCTTCGTTGAAATCGAAGAAGGCGTTGAAGGTCTGGTACACGTTTCAGAAATGGACTGGACTAACAAAAACATTCACCCATCTAAAGTTGTTAATGTTGGTGATGTTGTTGAAGTTATGGTTCTGGACATCGACGAAGAACGTCGTCGTATCTCTCTGGGTCTGAAGCAGTGCAAATCTAATCCATGGCAGCAGTTCGCAGAAACCCATAACAAGGGCGACCGCGTTGAAGGTAAAATCAAGTCTATCACTGACTTCGGTATCTTCATTGGTCTGGATGGTGGCATCGATGGTCTGGTTCACCTGTCTGATATCTCCTGGAATGCAACCGGAGAAGAAGCGGTACGTGAATATAAGAAAGGCGACGAAATTGCCGCGGTTGTACTGCAGGTGGACGCGGAGCGTGAGCGTATCTCCCTTGGCGTCAAACAACTGGCAGAAGACCCGTTCAACAACTACATCTCTTTGAATAAGAAAGGTGCGATTGTTAACGGTAAAGTCACTACAGTTGATGCTAAAGGCGCTACAGTTGAATTGGCTGATGGCGTTGAAGGTTACCTGCGTGCTTCAGAAGCATCAGTTGATCGTGTAGAAGACGCGACACTGGTTCTGAACGTTGGCGACGATGTTGAAGCTAAATTCACTGGCGTTGACCGTAAAAACCGCCTTGTTAGCCTGTCTGTTCGTGCTAAAGATCAGGCCGATGAGAAAGAAGCCATCAATACTGTGAACGCTAAACAGGAAGAAGGTAACTTCTCTAACGCTATGGCTGAAGCATTCAAAGCAGCTAAAGGCGAGTAATAGCGTGTTTAACGAGGGCAGCGCAGGTTGTCCTTAATTGGCTGTTACTGTCGAGCCTTTTCCATTACAGGGATTAACCGGAGGATTCATGACCAAGTCAGAATTGATTGAAAGACTTGCTGGACAGCACTCTCATATACCGACGAAATTCGTTGAGGATGCGGTTAAAGAAATGCTGGAGCATATGGCGGCTACGTTAGCGCAGGGCGAACGCATTGAAATCCGGGGTTTCGGCAGTTTTTCTTTACACTACCGTGCTCCTCGCACTGGTCGTAACCCTAAAACGGGTGACAAAGTGGAGTTGGAAGGAAAGTATGTTCCTCACTTCAAGCCAGGTAAAGAGTTACGAGATCGTGCAAACATTTACGGCTAATGAATGCTGTCAGCTGACAATGTGATGTTAAACATGCAGAACCACGCTTTTGCGTGGTTTTTTACCCCTGCATGAACACCACCTTCTGTGGAGGTGGTCAGCAATAAGTTGACTCTGCCAGTCATGCTACTCATGGGAAAATCCGAATCTGTTATCCCTATAACTGCCAGAGATTTAACCATGAGTAGATTCCAGAAAGCATCTCATGTGTTCTGGTGTTGTCAATATCATATCGTATGGACACCCAGGTACCGGTTTCGCATCCTCAGGAACAATGTTGGTGGGCAGATAAGGATCTCAGGTGAGCAGCCCGGGATAGAAGTAGTGTAGCTGAATGACCAGACAGACCATGTCCATTTGCGGGTAAAAGTGCCTCCACGGCTTTCGATTTCCCATGTAACAGGCGACTTAAAGGGTAAAACAGCCCTTCGATTGTTCAGTAAATTTCCCTGCCTGCGTAAGAACAAGCAGTGGGGGAATGATTTTTGGGCAAGAGGTTATTGTGTCGATACCGTAGGTACAAACGAAGAAATGATAAGAAAGTACGTGAAGTATCAGGAAAAACATGAAGTTGAAGAGAGCCAGCTTCCACTGAAATAAGTGTGAAGGGAAGGCTCTCTGAGTCTGGACTTAGTGCGCCCCTGTGGGGCGAAATCAATGGCACCTGCTATGCAGGTGGTTTTTTACGCGAACATAAACCTCCCGGCACGGCTATACCTGAGTTTTCAATCAGACAAGGTTGAGAAAATTACCGGATAGGAATGATCTAATCGCAAGCAGGCCCGCAAAAAACATTACGTTTTGAAAGATTACATAATACTGTTGCGGCTCTTCTCTGGCTTATCAACTTTCCATACTGTTTCTCCGCAATGATTGCTGCACACTCTCTGAAATAAAAAGGAGTGTCTGCGATGCCCTACAGTCTTAGCAGATTAGCGATGTGGGTTATCATCGCGACACTGCCACTCAATATGCTTCCCCATTTACCAGACGCTAAATATGACTGGTGGTTCATCGCGGGAGCAATGGTTTTACGTTCAGCCCGTGCCAGATGGTTACGGGAGCTGGCTATACCACTGCTGCTGTTTATCTGGGTGGTATCACCAGCGAGAATTTTGCTGCAACAAACGGAGGCTTTCACTGCTCGCCCACTAGAAGCAACCGTACAAATAGAGCATGTTCAATCGGAAAGAATGACGCTGCGCGTTGTTCGTGTATCAGACAAGATGATATTTCCTCCAGTGCGTGCAACGGTCAGCCTGCCTGACCATGATGTATCATTTTGTGCGAGGCAGCGCTGGAAAATGAGACTGAAGCTGCGAGTCGTGCATGCCAGACTGAATGAAGGCGGATTTGATTCACAAAAGTTTTCTGTCGCTAATGCCGTGCCGATGAATGGAAAAATACTGACTTTTCAATCGATAAACACAGATTGTGGCTTGCGTCATCACATTATTGTCAAAAGCAAAGAAAACTACGGCAATCTGGCGTGGCATGCCATTCTCTCCGCTCTGGCATTTGGTGAACGAGGTGATATAGACGCTGTAGTGAACCAGCTGTTGAGAGAGACAGGAACGGCTCACCTTATGGCCATATCTGGAATGCATATCAGTCTGGCAGCCAGTTTTGGCTGGCTACTGACCCGTGTTATCCAGTTGTTTTTTCCTGTCCATTGGGTTGGCTACCGCTTTCCACTTATTTCAGGTCTCCTTGTAGCAGTGGCTTACACCTGGCTTTCAGGATGGGGGCCACCTTCAGTACGAGCAATAGTGGCTCTGAGCGTCTGGGGCATTCTGCGACTGCGCGGAATATGCTGTAGCAATTGGCAGGTATGGCGGATTTGTATTGGGTTTATCCTTTTCTTCGATCCATTGAGCATTCTTTCCGATAGTTTATGGTTGTCGGCCATGGCGGTGGCAGGATTGTTGTTCTGGTATCACTGGTTTCCGCTCCCCCAACGGTTTGCCGCAAAAAAACGCTGGTTATTATTGCAGCTCCTTCATTTGCAGCTCGCTATATTCCTGCTGCTCATGCCATTACAGATACAAATATTCCATGGGATCAGTATTAGCGCCCTTATTGCTAATTTATGGGCAGTACCTCTGGTTACCTTCCTTACCGTTCCCTTAATCCTCAGCGCCATAGTCTTCACTCTATTTACGCCTGTCAGCCAGTTTTTTTGGTGGCTGGCTGATAAAACGCTGCTGTTGGTTTTTACCCCGCTCGCTACATTGCCTGCGGGTTGGCTGCAGGTAAGTTATCAGGCTTTGTGGTTTAGCGCATTTGTATGGATGCTGGTGGTAGCGGGTCGTCTGGGATGGCTAAGAAGTTCTCCGGCATCCTTGCTGGCGCTTTGCATTGCTTTTTATTACTGGCATTTATCCGTTCGTTTGCCTGAATGGCGGGTAGATATGCTGGATATCGGTCACGGATTATCGGTAATTATTTCGCGCGATGGGAAAGCGGTCGTTTACGACACAGGTAATCGTTGGGAAGGTGGTGATGAGGCAACCCGACAAATCCTGCCATGGCTTAAATGGCAGGGACTTGAAGTGCAGCAAATCATTCTCAGCCACAATCATCTTGATCACACGGGAGGGCTGGAAAGTTTGCAGAAAGCGTTTCCGGATACGCTGTTACGAAGTGAAACAGGAAGGGGCGGGCATTTGCCCTGCCATCGCGGCATAAAATGGCGATGGCAGTCGATAAATTTTGAAGTGCTTTGGCCTGTGCAAGGGGAAGCGCTCTCTGTGAACAATCAATCGTGCGTGATTATGGTCAGTGATGGGAAATGGCGCGTATTACTGACAGGGGATCTGGAATCACTTGCAGAACTAAAAATGGTTAGCCGTTACCGCTCTGATCTGAAAGCTGATGTGCTGCAGGTACCTCACCATGGCAGTGGAACGTCTTCTTCACCTCCTTTTCTAAGGGCAGTGGAAGGAAGCGTGGCGCTGGCCTCTGTCGCACGTTACAATGCGTGGAAGCTGCCTGCTGAACGCGTTATTCAGCGTTATAAGGATTATCGCTATCGTTGGTTTGATACCGCAAGGGACGGGCAGATTAGCGTACAATTTTTCTCCTCTTACTGGCAGGTAGAGGGTTTAAGAGCGCAAATATTGCCCCGTTGGTATCATCAGTGGTTTGGCGTGCCACGTTATTCCAGGTAGAATATGCGGCTATTTCAATTAAACTGGTTAAATAATGCATCAGGATAAAGATCTTTCCACCTGGCAGACATTCCGCCGTCTCTGGCCGATGATCAAGCCATTTAAGACAGGGATAATCGTATCTTCCGTAGCACTGGTCATTAACGCTGCGGGTGATGTATTAATGATGTCATTGCTCAAACCGTTACTTGATGATGGTTTTGGCAAAGCAGACCCTTCCGTATTACTCTGGATGCCGCTGGCAGTCATCGGCTTAATGCTGGTACGAGGCGTAACAAGCTATATATCGAGTTATTTTATTTCGTGGGTTTCAGGCAACGTGGTGATGTCGATGCGTCGTCGTCTGTTCAGTCATATGATGGGAATGCCGGTCGCTTTTTTCGATCAGCAATCAACCGGGACGCTGCTCTCACGCATCACTTATGACTCTGAACAGGTCGCCTCCTCCTCTTCAAGTGCGCTGGTCACCGTGGTACGCGAAGGTGCATCCATTGTCGGTCTGTTCGTCATGATGTTTTATTACAGCTGGCAGTTATCAATTATTTTGATTGTTCTGGCACCAGTTGTCTCATTCGCCATCCGCTATGTTTCTAAAAGATTTCGTAACATCAGCAAAAATATGCAAAACACGATGGGGCAAGTCACCACCAGTGCAGAGCAGATGTTAAAAGGCCATAAAGAAGTGTTGATATTTGGTGGACAGGAGATCGAAAGCGAACGCTTTGATCGCGTGAGCAACCGCATGCGCCAACAGGGAATGAAACTGGTTTCCGCATCATCCATTTCCGACCCGATCATTCAGCTTATTGCCTCACTGGCGCTGGCTTTCATCCTTTATGCGGCAAGCTTCCCCAGTGTGATGCAGACACTGACCGCAGGTACGATTACGGTCGTTTTCTCCTCGATGATAGCGCTGATGCGTCCGTTAAAATCACTGACGAACGTCAATGCGCAATTTCAGCGCGGTATGGCAGCCTGTCAGACGCTGTTTTCCATTCTCGACAGCAAGCAGGAAACGGACAGTGGCAGTCGAACCATCGAACGTGCAAAAGGCGACGTCGAATTTCGTCAGGTCACCTTCACCTATCCGGGACGCGACGTTCCGGCCCTGCAGAATATCAATCTGTCTATCCCTGAAGGAAAAACCGTGGCGCTGGTGGGGCGATCTGGCTCGGGGAAATCGACAATCGCCAGTCTGATGACGCGCTTTTACGATATACAGCAGGGTGAAATATTAATAGATGGCCACGACCTGCGGGAATATACCCTGCGCTCATTACGCAACCAGGTGGCGCTGGTTTCGCAAAATGTTCATCTTTTTAATGATACCGTCGCCAACAATATTGCCTATGCACGGGCAGAGCACTACAGCCGTGAAGACATTGAGAAAGCTGCGATAATGGCGCATGCCATGGACTTTATTAAAAAAATGGACAATGGCCTCGACACGGTTATTGGTGAAAACGGCGTGTTACTTTCTGGTGGTCAGCGTCAGCGTATTGCTATTGCACGCGCATTGTTACGTGATTGCCCAATCCTTATTCTTGATGAGGCGACGTCCGCGTTAGATACCGAATCGGAACACGCCATTCAGGCCGCGCTTGATGAATTGCAAAAAAACCGCACCTCGCTGGTTATTGCTCACCGCCTTTCCACCATTGAGAAAGCAGATGAGATCGTGGTGGTTGAAGACGGTCACATCGTCGAACGGGGAAGCCACAAGGTGCTTCTGGCGCACAAGGGTGCCTACGCGCAGTTGCACAAAATGCAGTTTGGCAATGATTGAGAAACTCTGGAGTGGGCGTTCAGTACTCTGTCTGCTTTTGCTGCCGTTGAGCTGGCTGTACGGACTTGTTTCTAATCTGATTCGTTTCAGTTACCTGCTGGGTTTACGTAAGAGCTGGCGGGCAGCGGTGCCAGTGGTGGTGGTGGGAAATCTCACCGCTGGCGGCAACGGTAAAACTCCTGTGGTTATCTGGTTGGTTCAGGCGTTGCAACAGCGAGGCCTGCGGCCGGGCGTGGTTTCACGCGGCTACGGAGGCAAAGCTGAACGTTATCCATTGTTGCTCAACGAACAGACCTCCACCCGGGAGGCAGGGGATGAGCCAGTACTGATTTATCAGCGCACTGGCGCGGCGGTTGCCGTCTCTCCACACAGAAAAGATGCCGTGCAGGCGTTACTGGCTGGTGGGGAAATTGATGTCATCATCACTGATGATGGCCTGCAACATTATGCTCTGGCGCGAGATTTTGAGATCGTGGTCGTGGATGGCAAGCGCCGTTTTGGCAATGGCTGGTGGCTTCCTGCGGGGCCAATGCGTGAACGAGCATCGCGACTAAGCAGCGTGAATAGCATTATTACCAATGGAGGCGAAGCCCTGGCGGGTGAGATACCAATGCGACTGGTTCCCGGTCGTGCGGTTAATCTTAAAACGGGTGAAACCTGCGCGCTTGATATGCTGAACGCTGTCGTGGCGATGGCCGGTATCGGTCATCCCCCGCGTTTTTTCTCCACACTGCACCAGCAAGGGCTGATACCGATAAAAGAAGTGCCCTTTGCCGATCATCAGGACTACTCGCAAACGCAGCTTGCTTCTCTGGTTGCGCCCGATCAGACATTGCTGATGACGGAAAAGGACGCGGTAAAGGCACGACCTTTTGCCTTAGCCAACTGGTGGTATTTGCCTGTTGATGCGCAGTTGCCCGAGCCAGCCGCTTATGATTTGCTTGAGCGTATTGTTGATCTTCGGGTCAAATAGTCGTTAACACTCAACTTAATGCTTCTTTCTTTGATGGTGCGTTATGCCTGTTTTGTCTCTTTCTCTTCGTCATGCGCGTCATCTGCAACTTGCTGCCCAGGGGGTGCTGCGTCCCGTCCGACGTAAAGCCTGTTTTGATGACCTGAACGCGGTCATTCGCCGAATGTCTTTGTTACAAATTGATAGCATCAACGTCGTGGCTCGCAGCCCATATCTGGTGCTGTTCAGTCGGCTGGGCGATTATCCGCCACACTGGCTGGACGAGGCCCTTTCAGGCGGCAGACTGTTTGAGTATTGGGCGCATGAGGCCTGTTTTATATCCATTGAAGACTATGCCCTGTTTCGCCACCGGATGCTGAACCCGCGCCTTCCCGGCTGGAAATATGACACGGAATGGATTGCCGCCTGGCAACATGAAATTAGCGCGCTACTCGACCATATTGCCAGGAATGGACCGGTAAAGTCCGCCGATTTTTCTGCGCCATCAGGGCAAAAGCCAGGATGGTGGGCCTGGAAGCCGCAAAAGCGTCATCTGGAAAATTTGTTCAGCGCGGGAGAACTGATGGTCAAAGAGAGGCAGAATTTTCAGCGTGTATACGATCTGCGCCAGAATATTATGCCGGAATGGAATGATGTACTGCATACCCTGGATGAAGCAGCGGCCATTGAGCAGATGCTGTGTAACAGCGCGGCAGGTCTGCGCATTTTTCGTCCTCAATGGCTTGCTGGCTATTACCGCTTAAAAAACGCACTTGTTAAAGAAACCCTCTGCCACTGGCTTGAATCTGGCGAGATCGTGCGCGTCGATGCCGAAAAAATGGGTGAATGTTATCTGTATCAACCTCAGTCGACAGACCCTGAGTCTACCCTCCACGACACGTACACCGCGCTGCTTTCTACTTTTGACCCGCTGATCTGGGACCGCAGACGGGCGCGCGAGTTGTTCGATTTTGATTACCGACTGGAATGCTATACGCCAGAAGAGAGACGTCAGTATGGCTATTTTGTTCTGCCCGTACTGCACCGTGGCGCATTGAGAGGGTGGCTGGATGCAAAAATGCTGCGTAAAGAAAAAACATTGCTGATCAAGCAATTCTGGCTTCAACCAGAGGTAAAGATCGGTCAGCGTCTGCTTAATGCTGGTCACTTAAGGTGTATTAGTCGCGACTTGATCTGACACTGGACCTTGAAAGGTTGAGAGTTACCGGTTTTGATATGGGTGTCTAATCCTTAAACAAAACGCGAGGTAACTCTCATGATTCATACTAACAATCCCATCATCAAACACAAAGCCGGCCTGCTCAATCTCGCCGAAGAACTCGGTAACGTATCAAAAGCCTGCAAGATCATGGGCGTGTCACGCGACACGTTTTACCGTTATCAGGAACTGGCTGCTGAAGGCGGCATCGATGCGCTGATTAACCAGAACCGCCGCGTCCCCAACCTGAAGAACCGCGCCGACGAAGCCACTGAACGCGCTGTTGTTGAATATGCCGTTGAGTTCCCGGCCCACGGGCAACACCGGACCAGTAATGAGCTGCGTAAAAAAGGCGTGTTTATCTCCGGTAGCGGCGTGCGCTCCATCTGGCAACGGCACGACCTGGAGAACTTCCGTAAACGCCTGAAGGCACTTGAGGAAAAGGTCGCCAGAGAAGGCATCGTGCTTACCGACGCTCAAATCGCAGCGCTGGAGAAGAAGGCCCACGATGACGAGGCCAGCGGAGAAATCGAAACTGCTCACCCGGGTTATCTCGGGTCGCAGGACACCTTCTACGTGGGCAATCTGAAAGGTGTGGGTCGTATCTACCAGCAGACGTTCGTGGATACGTACTCGAAAGTGGCACACTGCAAGCTGTATACGAGTAAAACGCCGATCACCGCCGCAGACCTGCTCAATGATCGCGTACTGCCGTTCTACGAGGCTCAGGGACTGCCGATGCTGAGGATCCTGACCGACAGGGGAACGGAGTACTGTGGTAAGGTGGAGCAGCATGATTACCAGCTGTATCTGGCCATCAACGATATCGACCATACAAAAACGAAGGCGATGTCTCCGCAGACGAACGGCATCTGCGAGCGCTTCCATAAAACTATTTTGCAGGATTTTTATCAGGTTACGTTCCGTAAGAAGTTATACGAAGACCTGGAGAGCCTGCAAACGGATCTGGACAACGGGTTGTGGCATTACAATAATGAGCGAACTCATCAGGGAAAAATGTGCTGCGGGCGTACGCCAATGGCCACGTTACTTGATGGTAAACGAGTCTGGGCAGAAAAAAATCTGAACCAGATGTAATCTGACAGACACCTGTATAAATAACCGGTAACTGTCAGATCAGGTCTGAGCTAGTACACTTAAGGTGACCAGCAACCTTTTTATCCGGATATTTCCTGCTCTTTACCCTCAACTCTCTCGGGTAACTTCGCTCTCTTCTACCCGGTAACACAAGCCATTTCGCCTGTTCATACAGGGTTCTCAGTTCTCCCGGCATTTTTCCCGGCGAAGCCCAGGGCAGGGTTATCAGCATCCGGATTATTTCGCTTATCGCTCCACTGAAGCTCAGCTGGTAAGGCAGGTAATCTCCTTTCAGATGGAACGCCATCTGCACCATCTGATATCGCACCAGGTTATAAGCCAGCAGTACCCCCCATAGCTCCTGTCTCACCAGCTCCGGCAGGCGACTGCGTAATGTCCACCGGCTGTCCAGCATACCCTGCTTTGCTTCCCGGTAGCCCAGTTCTATTTCCCAGCGGTGGCGATATAGCTCGCTGATATCTTTACCCGGATAGCGATTCGGGTCTGTCAGTGACGTCAGCACCTGCCTCTCTTTACCGTCTACCCTGCGGGTCAGCAGTCTTGCCACCATTTCTTCCGGGACCCCTGGCCATTGCTTCCTGGCTCGTGGACTGGTTTTCAGGCATATCAGTTCATCTCCACGCCCCAAACGGCGAACCACCTGATACTGTACGTGTTTTTTCAACGGCAACAACCAGTGACGGTGTTCTCCTGCTGTCTGCCAGTGATGAAGCAGACCCATCGAATAAAATCCCTTATCGAACAGGGTGATACTGTTATTCGGGGTTTTCTCCGTCAGGTGTTCAGCCAGCCGCATTTCACTGACTTTTTCACTGTCGAATGCACTGGCGGCGATCAGATGGCTGCTCAGCTCCATCAGACAAACCATTCGCACCTGAGGATAGCCGCCTTCGCCGTACTGGCTGCTGTGTTTACTGAAGACGGCTCTGTTTTCCGGCGTATCGGCGGTACGCCAGACCACGCCGTCGACAGCAAACAGATTCAGACCGTGCCATTTTGGATGTGCAGCCTGCTGATTCCAGTGCTGCTGTGTGATATCAAAAAGCTCCCGCACTGCATTTTCACCCAGAGTCTTACGGCGCTGAATGACAGCGCTGCGTGCGGTAAAAGGAGCTCCGGTCCGGTCAGTAATATCCATCAGATTGACGATTTCGGTCATCGGACGATCGCAAAAAATGGACATCCCAACGACAAGCCAAATCATGGATTCGAGGGAAAGTTTACGTTTACGCAAAGTAACGGTATCGGTCAGGGTGAGCGCCTGCTGAATAAGCTCGGGAGGAATAAGGTCGGCGAGACTACGGGCGCGCTCAGGAGTGGCGGCATTGATGATGCCGAGGGCCTGGGAAAGTTCCATTTAAAAAGGGTTCCATGATGAACATAGAACCCTTTTTACCGCATAAACCGGATCGGTCAACCGATCCTTAAATGATCGGCATTAAGCGTCTGCTGGACGATGTGTGTCTTGCTGTTATCCGTTTCGCCCGCTGGCAGGGGGCAGAGTCCGTGCTGCTGGAAAAGCGAAATGATGCGCTGGCAGAAGCGTGGCATAAAAGCTGGGCAGTATAGACACAGCGCGCTCCGGGGTAACTTTCCTGCCGCGAGCTATGCTATTCTAATCGCCTGTCTGAACGGTTCCTCAAGGGAGATACCATGGATCACCGATTACTCGAAATAGTTGCCTGCCCTGTTTGTCACGGAAAGCTTTATTACATCAAAGACCAGCAAGAACTCATCTGTAAACCTGACGGTCTGGCTTATCCCGTTCGTGACGGCATTCCTGTTTTGTTAGAAACACAAGCGCGTTCACTTCGTCCTGAAGAGAGCCATCCATGAGTTTTATCGTCATTATTCCTGCCCGCTTTGCGTCTACAAGATTGCCCGGAAAACCGCTGCTGGATATTCACGGTAAGCCGATGGTAGTGCATGTGATGGCACGTGCGCTTGAGTCGGGTGCTGACAGAGTGATCGTGGCAACGGACAATCAGGATGTCGCGCGGGCGGTGGAAAAAGCCGGTGGCGAAGTTTGCATGACTCGGGCTGACCATCAGTCTGGTACTGAGCGCCTTGCTGAGGTGATTGAGCTCTACCAGTTTGCAGATGATGCCGTCATCGTTAATGTGCAGGGGGATGAGCCAACCATCCCGCCTGTCATCGTCCGACAGGTCGCTGATAATCTGGCAAAAAGCACCGCAGGTATGGCTACGCTTGCTGTACCCATTGCTTCAGCAGAGGAAGCCTTCAACCCGAACGCAGTTAAAGTTGTCAGGGATGCGCAAGGCTATGCGCTGTACTTTTCCAGAGCAACCATTCCCTGGGATCGTGAGCGTTTTGCTGTTTCTCATCAGACCATAGGTGATCATTTCCTGCGCCATATTGGTATTTATGCCTACCGTGCGGGTTTTATTCGTCGTTATGTCAGCTGGCAGTCCAGCCCGCTGGAACAGACAGAACTGCTGGAGCAGCTTCGCGTGCTGTGGTACGGCGAAAAGATCCATGTGGATGTTGCAAAAGTGGTTCCAGGCGTTGGTGTTGACACGCCGGAAGATTTGGTCCGGGTTCGTGCTGAAATGCAATAATGTTTTGGGGCTGTCCCGGCCCCTGCCTGTTCCGCGCATTTTTCAGGGATAAACCGCCCTACCGATGGATATGGGCAGGACGCTAACAATGGAACAACGTCGTTCAGAATTATCGCTGGTGAGCCGTCTTGCATGTATCAGTGGATACTGGAAACTCTGATCGCTTTACAATGATCGAGGCCATTTCATTTTGCTGGTGGTAAAATACTTTAATATCAAGAGTGTTGCTGCACAGGAAGCATACAAGCTTTCAATGCTGGCGCGGGGCCGCATGATTCGTATGCCGATGGTGTGGGGTGGTGGGTTCACGTATATCCTGAACATAGCGCCCTTACAGGGCGAGCGTCACGGCTCTGCCGTTCCGAGGGTGTTCATGACCGGCTCACAGCTTTATACTCTGCGGTATGTTAATTTCTCAGGAAATCATTCACATTGCCCGTAGCAAAGCCCCCAGAAAGCGTAAACCCACGCCCTCGTCCCGACGCGCTATACCCGGATATCCTAAGCGTTTTCTGGTGTCCATTCCGCCCCGGAGCGATTATGACGACCCCGACGAGTTTTTTTACGACACTCCGCAGGATGCCATTCGTCACTGTGTCCACCTGGGGCCACAGTTTTTCCTCGATACACACTTCGACCCGCCTCTCGTCTGCATCATCCGCGGCTTTGAGCCGCCTGACTCACCCGACGGCGATGTCGTCCTTGAGTCCATGCCAGCCGATGTGTTTATTATCGCCACAGAATCCGGCATGCTGCCGGTGACCTTCGCTCCCTGGGATAAACACACCGACAACTGGGCCGATGACTGTGACGACTGGCACTATAATACCGGTGCCACTGCAGAGCGATAATCCGCCGCATGTATATCCCGCGCCCGGCAAAACTGCTGTTCACCACTGATGACGCCTGGAACCGGTATATGGATAAACACGGGGACACCCTCAGCCCCTGGACCGTACTCTGCGTCGAGCGCATGCTCGCCTGCGGCACTGCTGCCATGGGGGTGAAGCGATACTGCTGCGCCTCCCCGGACTGCACCCACACCCGCTTCTTCTGCCAGACCTGTAAATCAAAAGGCTGCAGCTCCTGCGGACATAAGGCCACGGAGCAGTGGATTACAGAGCAACAGCAAATTCTGCCCGACTGCGACTGGCAGCATATCACCTTCACCATGCCCCATCTGCTGTGGCCCTTTTTCAACAATAACTGGCCTCTGCTCAATGCCCTGTTCCGCGCAGCCACCCGCGCCATGCTCCGCTGGGCCAGAAAACAGGGTGTGGAAGTCGGTATCTTCTGCGCCCTGCACACCTACGGTCGCCAGCTCAACCAGCATCCCCACATTCATCTCTCCGTCACCCGCGGCGGGCTTGATATTAAACACGGCGTATGGCGCGACCTCTTCTTTAAAAAGCATGCCGTGGAGGAAATCTGGCGCGGAGCCGTCATCCGGCTGCTGCGCCACAGCTATGACCTGATTAACCCCGGCAGGCTGCCGGGGCTGGGGCATATCCACGACAAAAAACAGTGGCTGCGCTATCTGCAGGCGCAGTACGGGCGCCGCTGGAAGGTCCACTTCGCGAAGAAGACCCGGGGGGCCTGGCGGAGCGTCAAATATCTGGGCCGGTACCTGAAACGGCCCCCCGTGTCGGCGGCGAAGCTGAGGCACTACAGCGGCGGCGCGGTGGTGCACCACTATTACGACCACCGTACGCAGCAGTACCGGCAGCAGACGCTGACGCAGGAAGATATGATCGGACGTTATATCAGCCATATCCCGGCGAAGCATTTTAAGATGGTGCGTTATTACGGTTTTTTATCAAACCGTAAACGGGGTAGCCTGCTGCCGAAGGTGTATGAAGCCCTGGAGATGGAAGCGCGGAAAAAACCGGAGAAGCCCGGCTTCGCCGCGCTGATGAAAGAATTTCTGCGCACGGATCCGTACAAATGCATTCTGTGCGGCAACCGACTGCGCTTCAGCAGTGCGCAGGCCGGGAGGCACGCGTCGGAGTTGGTGGCAGAAAGACTGCATAACATCGACCGGAAACGATGGCTTCTGGCACAGACTGCGGGATAAGTGCGTCTGAAAAACAGCTTTCAGGTTAAAAACGCGCCGCAAATGCCATTTTATGACCATAACGTTCCCGATGGCACATCATTACTGCATTACAGACACTGCTGCTCATGGTCAGGAAATTTTTAAAACGATGATTCAGTTTCCTAACCATGAACAGTGGCACGCAGACGTGAGTCGCTACTGGCCGCTAAATCAAGCTGTAGCGAGTGCAGCCTGTGAGATGCAGAAAAAGATTATGCGGCCTCCCAATTCTCTGGCTGTTTTCACGTTTCAACATTTAACGTTCCTGGAAACCAGGGCATGAAAAAATTGCCTGAACTCAGTCTCGAAAAAACCGCCTTCAAAACTCAGATGCGCTCTATCGTGGATGCAGGTGGTACAGCAAAACCGCCAAAAGTCCCGATTTGTTCTCGTGCTTGCAGCCCATCCGATCACCTGGTCTCAGAAGTGTTTTTCTCCCTCATCCGGGCAGCAGTAATTCTGTGTATTAGAAATGCTAATTTTTCATCGTAAATAGCCCATGTAAAACATAATATAAACAATGGATTGTAAATCTATTGCAATAAACCCAGGCAGCTTATCCAAACGAGTAAACTTAACCACAACCGTTTTAAACATGCCTTCAGGTGCTACTTCCCTGGTTTAACTGAAGCGGGAGCCGTTACCCGTTACCCGTTGCCAGAGCCGCCCCAGCGCTTCATAGGCTGCACCTTCGCTGTGACTCAGCCATAGTGGCGATGGCACCATTTTTTCCCACAAATTTAAGGGCGATGAAATTGCTAACTGGTTTGCTGGCGCGGGAAAAGGGTCAAGCCCCTGACGGCGGAAGAAAATCATGGCTCTGGGTAAATGGGATGCCGAGGTCACCAGCAGGAAAGGACGATCGCCAACAACCTTTGCGACTTCATGCGCTTCCTGTTCGGTATCGCGGGGTTTATCCAGCGTAATGATATCTTTTGCTGGCACGCCCAGTGACTGTGCGACGCGTGAGGTGACCTCTGCAGAACTCATCGGGTTATTTTGCGCTTTTGCACCGGTAAAAATCATTTTTGAACCGGGATTTTCACGCCACAGCCGGATCCCTTCTGTCAGGCGTGGCAGGCTGTTATTTAGCATATTTGAACTTGGCGCCCAGTTTGCATCCCAGGTGTACCCGCCGCCCAGAACCACCACATAATCTATTTTTTGCTGCTGCTGCCAGGTAGGATAGCGGCTCTCTGCTGGTCTGAGCAGGGCATCGGCAATGGGCTGCAGGCTTATTGCCGTCAGAAGCAGCCAGGCGCAGGAGAGAATGATTTTGCCGATTTTCTGCCAGCGACTGCACCAGAGCAGTAAAAGGCCCACAGCCATGGTGAGCAGCAGCAGCGGAAAGGGTAATAACAGGCTACCGATCACTTTTTTAAGCACAAAAAGCATGAAATCGTACTCCTTTTGTATGAAAAAACATCACCCGAAAGCGATGCGGTGGCTGAAAGGTTCATTATCGACCAGTGTATGCCAAAATAGGCCGCCGATTCATCCCCAGCACATCCCGGAGCCTGACCATGCAGGATCGCAACTTCGATGATATCGCGGAAAAATTTTCGCAGAATATCTACGGTACTACCAAAGGCCGTATCCGCCAGGCGATTGTCCGACAGGAGCTGGATGACATCCTTGCCAGTTTGCCCACCGGGCCACTTCGTGTTCTGGATGCGGGGGGCGGTGAAGGGCGAACCAGTTGTCAACTTGCCGCGCTGGGCCATCGGGTTTTACTTTGCGATCTCTCAGAAGAAATGCTGAACCGCGCCCGCACCCATGCCGCAGAAAAAGGGGTGAGCGAGAACATGCAATTTAAACAAATCAGTGCGCAACAGATTAGTCAGGATTTGGATAAGCCCGCCGATCTGGTATTGTTTCATGCTGTGCTTGAGTGGGTGGCGGATCCTGAGGCAGTTCTCGCTGCGTTATATGACGCGCTTGTCCCTGGCGGTGTGCTGTCATTGATGTTCTACAACGTTAACGGATTGATGATGCAGACGCTGGTACTGGGCAACTTTGGTTATATGCAGGCCGATTTGCGCAAAAGAAAACGAAAAACGCTGTCACCGGACCACCCGCGCGACCCTGAGCAGGTCTATGGCTGGCTGGAAGATATTGGCTTTGTTGTGGAAAACAAAACCGGCATTCGCGTTTTCCATGATTATATGCGTGACAGGCACAAACAAACCGAGCGCTTTGAGGAAATTCTGGCGCTGGAAAAACGCTTCTGCCGGCAGGAGCCTTTTTTAAGCCTGGGCCGTTATATTCACGTGACAGCACGGAAACCTATCAACAGGAACAACCATGAGTGAATTTTCCCAGACTTTACCGGAACTGGTTGCCTGGGCGCGAAAAAATGATTTTTCTGTCACCTTGCCTGGCGAACGTCTGACCTTTCTGCTGGCGATAGCAACCTTGAACGGCGAGCGAATGGATGGCGAAATGAGCGAGGGTGAACTCACCGACGCCTTTCGTCACGTTAGCGAAGGATTTGATCAAACCAGTGAAACCGTTGTCGTGCGCGCGAACAATGCGATCAACGACATGGTGCGCCAGCGCCTGCTTAACCGTTTTTCCAGCGAACATGCGGAAGGCAATGCCATTTATCGTCTGACGCCGCTGGCGATTGGCATCACCGACTATTACATTCGCCAGCGGGAATTTTCCACACTGCGCCTTTCCATGCAGTTGTCGATTGTCGCGGGTGAACTGAAACGTGCCGCTGATGCGGCAGAAGAGGATGGTGATGAGTTTCACTGGCATCGAAACGTTTTTGCGCCGCTGAAATATTCCGTCGCGGAAATTTTTGACAGCATTGATATTTCTCAGCGCGTGATGGATGAACAGCAGCAGCTGGTGAAAGGCGATATTGGCCAGTTGCTCAATAAGGACTGGCGGGCGGCAATATCCAGCTGCGAACAATTGCTCAGTGAAACGTCCGGTACGCTGCGTGAATTGCAGGATACGCTGGAAGCGGCGGGCGACAAACTACAGGCCAACCTGCTGCGTATTCAGGACGCCACCCTGAGTAGCCCTGACCTGGGTTTTATCGATAAGCTGGTCTTCGATCTGCAAAATAAACTTGACCGCATTATTAGCTGGGGCCAACAGGCAATAGACCTGTGGATCGGCTACGACCGCCACGTGCATAAGTTTATTCGTACCGCCATTGATATGGATAAGAACCGCGTGTTTGCCCAGCGTTTGCGCCAGTCGGTGCAGAGCTACTTCGAGGCCCCCTGGGCGTTAACTTACGCGAGCGCGGACCGTCTGTTTGACGTACGAGATGAAGAGCTGGCATTGCGTAATGAAGAAGTGACCGGGGAGCTGCCGTCCGAACTGGAGTATGAAGAATTCAACGAAATTCGTGAACAGCTTGCGGCGATGATTGAAGAGGCGCTGGCATTTTACAAAGCCCAGAAAAAGCCGCTCAATCTCGGCGTGGTAATGCGCGAATACCTCGCGCAATATCCTCGCGCCCGTCATTTTGACGTGGCAAGAATCGTTGTCGATCAGGCTGTGCGATTAGGCGTGGCCGAAGCTGATTTCTCCGGCCTGCCCGCAGAGTGGCAGGTCATTAATGATTACGGAGCCAAGGTACAGGCGCATGTCATCGATAAATATTGAACAAGTGATGCCGGTAAAACTGGCACAGGCGCTGGCAAATTCGCTGTTTCCGGCGCTGGACAGCCAGCTTCGTGCCGGTCGCCATATTGGCATTGAAGAACTGGACAATCACGCCTTCCTGATGGATTACCAGGAGTATCTGGAAGAGTTTTACGCGCGCTATAACGTTGAGCTTATCCGTGCGCCGGAAGGCTTTTTTTATCTGCGCCCCCGTTCCACCACCTTGATCCCGCGTTCTGTGCTTTCCGAGCTGGATATGATGGTTGGGAAAATCCTCTGCTACCTCTATCTCAGCCCGGAAAGGCTGGCCAATGAAGGTATTTTTACCCAGCAGGAGCTGTACGATGAGCTGCTGTCGCTGGCCGATGAAAGCAAGCTGTTAAAGCTGGTCAATCAGCGTTCAACCGGTTCCGATCTTGACCGCCAGAAGCTCCAGGAAAAAATGCGTGCATCGCTCAATCGCCTGCGCCGCCTGGGCATGGTGTGGTTTATGGGCAATGACAGCAGCAAATTTCGCATCATCGAGTCGGTGTTCCGCTTTGGCGCAGATGTCCGCAGTGGTGATGATGCCCGCGAAGCGCAGCTGAGAATGATCCGGGATGGCGAGGCCATGCCGATTGAAGGCGGGCTGCCACTGAACGATGAGAGCGATGAGGACGGTACAACGTCCGATCACGCGGAGAATGAGAATGATTGAACGCGGTAAATTTCGCTCGTTGACGCTGGTTAACTGGAACGGTTTTTTCGCCCGGACCTTTGACCTTGATGAGCTGGTCACCACGCTGTCCGGGGGCAACGGCGCGGGTAAATCCACCACGATGGCGGCCTTTATCACGGCGTTAATTCCCGATCTGACGCTGTTGCATTTCCGCAATACCACCGAAGCCGGTGCCACTTCCGGCTCCCGCGACAAGGGCCTGCACGGCAAACTCCGTCCTGGCGTCTGTTACGCCGCGCTGGACGTGGTTAACTCTGTGCACCAGCGCGTGATTGTCGGTGTCCGTTTGCAGCAGGTTGCCGGTCGCGATCGTAAGGTGGATATCAAACCCTTTAGTATTCACGGGTTGCCAGCGTCAATTAACCCGACGGAGATTCTGACTGAAGCAGTTAACGCCCGTCAGGCACGGGTGTTGCCACTCAGTGAACTGAAAGACAAGTTTGAGACCATGGAAAGCGTCCAGTTTCGTCAGTTCAATTCGATCACCGATTATCACTCCTTGATGTTCGAGCTGGGCATTGTGGCCCGACGCCTGCGTTCGGCTGCCGATCGCAGCAAATATTATCGCCTGATTGAGGCATCCCTCTACGGCGGCATCTCCAGCGCTATCACCCGCTCACTGCGTGATTACCTGCTGCCGGAAAACAGCGGAGTGCGCAAAGCCTTTCAGGATATGGAAGCAGCGCTGCGTGAAAACCGTATGACGCTGGAAGCCATTCGTGTCACCCAATCTGACCGCGACCTGTTTAAGCATCTGATTTCTGAGGCGACCAGCTACGTTGCCGCCGACTATATGCGGCACGCCAATGAGCGGCGTATTCATCTTGATGGTGCGATCCTCCATCGTGGCGAACTGTTTGGCAGCCGCCGCCAGCTGGCCACCGAGCAGTATCGCCATGTCGAAATGTCACGCGAATTGGGCGAACACAACGGGGCAGAAAGCGATCTCGAAACGGATTACCAGAGCGCAAGTGACCACCTTAACCTGGTGCAAACCGCGATGCGCCATCAGGAGAAAATCGAGCGCTATGAAAGCGATATCGATGAATTAGCCTGTCGTCTGGAAGAGCAAAGCGAGGTTGTGGCGGAAGCACAAGAGATCCAGGAAGAGAACGAATCCCGTTCTGAAACGGCGGAGCTTGAAGTTGACGAATTAAAAAGCCAGCTGGCGGATTACCAGCAGGCGCTGGACGTGCAGCAAACGCGCGCCATTCAGTACCAGCAGGCGCTTGCCGCCCTGCAGCGCGCGCAGCAGGTTTGCCAGATTCCCGAACTGAGCGTGGACAATGCGGAAAACTGGCAGGAAACCCTTCGGGTAAAAGAGCAGGAGGCCACTGATAAGCTGCTGATGCTTGAGCAGAAAATGAGCGTAGCCGAGGCAGCGCACAGTCAGTTTGATTTAGCGTTTGATTTGGTGAACCGCATCAGCGGGCCGGTCAGCCGCAGTGAAGCCTGGCAACGCGGACGTGACCTGCTGCATGACGCCAGTAACCAGCGTCATTATGCTGAACAGGTTCCCTCCCTGCGAGGCAGGCTGTCAGAGCTGGAGCAGCGTCTGCGTGAGCAGCAGGATGCCGAACGCCTGCTGAATGAATTTAATAAACGCCACGGCCAGCACTATCATCCTGAGGAACTGGAAGCGTTGCAGCACGAGCTGGAAGCGCAAATAGAACAGCTGGCTGAAAGCGTATCGGAAGCCGGTGAACGGCGGATGATTATGCGCCAGGAGCTGGAGCAGGTACGCGAACAGATCGCTCGGCTCACCCGCCAGGCTCCCCACTGGCTTGCGGCTCAGGAAATTCTCACTCAGCTTGGTGAGCAAACCGGCCAGTCGCTGGAAAGCAGCCAGCAGGTCACTGAATTTATGCAGCAACTGCTGGAGCGCGAGCGTGAAACCACCGTTGAACGTGATGAGGTTTCCGCCCGTAAGCGTGACGTTGAGAAAAAAATTGAACGTTTCAGTCAGCCGGGAGGCGCGGAAGACTCGCGTCTGAATACGCTGGCGGAGCGGTTTGGCGGCATGCTGCTTTCGGAAATCTATGATGACGTCACCATTGACGATGCGCCTTACTTTTCCGCACTCTACGGCCCGTCCCGTCATGCTATCGTGGTGCCTGAGCTGTCACGGGTGCGCGACCTGCTGGACGGACTGGAGGATTGCCCGGAGGATCTCTACCTGATCGAAGGCGATCCGCAATCCTTTGATGACAGTGTGTTTAATGTTGAAGAACTGCAAAAAGCGGTGGTGGTCAAAGCAGGCGACCGCCAGTGGCGTTACTCGCGTTTTCCTAAGGTTCCGCTTTTTGGTCGGGCAGCCCGTGAGAACCAGCTTGAACAGCTGCACGCCGAGCGGGAAACTCTTGCAGAGCGCTATGCCACGCTGTCATTCGACGTGCAAAAAACACAGCGTCTGCATCAGTCCTTCAGCCGTTTTATTGGCAGCCATCTTGCGGTGGCGTTCGAGGCAGACCCGGAAGCACAGATCCGTACCCTGAATAGCCGCCGTGGCGAGCTTGAAAGGACGCTGGGTGCACATGAAAATGAAAACCAGCAGCAGCGCCAGCAGTTTGAGCAGGCGAAAGAGGGCGTTGTTCAGCTTAACAGGCTGTTGCCACGTCTCAGTCTGTTAAGGGATGAAACGCTGCAGGATCGCTATGACGAGATCCTTGAGCGGCTGGATGAGGCGCAGGAAGCCGCACGCTTCCTGCAACAGCATGGTAATCATCTGGCGAAGCTGGAACCTCTGGTTGGCGTATTGCAGAGCGACCCGCAGCAGCACGATCAGCTGAAACAGGATTACCAGCAGGCACAGCAAGTCCAGCGTGATGCGCGTCAGCAGGCTTTTGCCGTGACAGAAGTGGTACAGCGTCGTGCGCACTTTGGCTACGTTGACTCTGCCAGCATGTTGGATGGTAACAGCGATCTGAACGAAAAATTGCGGCAGCGTCTTGAGCAGGCAGAATCTGAACGCGCCCGTGCCCGTGAGCAGCTACGTGCTCATCAGGCGCAGCTGACCCAGTATTCTCAGGTGCTTGCCTCACTGAAGAGTGCGCACGATGCCAGGCAGGATATGTTGAAAGAGCTGCGTCAGGAAATGCAGGACATTGGCGTGCAGGCTGATGCCAGCGCTGAAGAGCGCGCTCGCTTGCGTCGTGACGAGCTTTATTCCGCCCTGAGTAATAATCGTGCCCGCCGCAATCAGCTTGAAAAACAGCTGACTTTCTGTGAAGCAGAAATGGATGCACTGCAGAAAAAACTAAAACGTGTGGAGCGGGATTATCATCAGAGCCGTGAGCAGGTGGTCAGTGCTAAAGCTGGTTGGGTCGCTGTCCTGCGCATGGTAAAAGACAATGGCGTGGAACGTCGCCTGCACCGTCGCGAACTGGCTTATTTGGGCGGTGATGAACTGCGTTCCATGTCGGATAAAGCGCTGGGGGCGTTACGCCTGGCCGTTGCTGATAATGAACATTTACGCGATATTCTGCGCCTCTCGGAAGATCCCAAACGGCCCGAGCGTAAAATTCAGTTCTTTATCGCGGTTTACCAGCATCTGCGCGAGCGTATCCGGCAGGATATCATCCGTACGGACGATCCGGTTGAGGCTATCGAGCAGATGGAAATTGAGCTGGGCCGCCTGACTGAAGAGTTGACTGCCCGCGAGCAAATGCTGGCTATCAGTTCCCGCAGCGTTTCGAACATTATTCGTAAGACCATTCAGCGTGAGCAAAACCGTATCCGTCAGTTGAACCAGGGGCTGCAAAGTGTCAGCTTTGGTCAGGTACAGAGCGTGCGCCTCAATGTTAACGTGCGTGAATCCCATGCCACGCTGCTGGATGTGTTATCTGAGCAGCACGAGCAGCATCAGGACCTGTTTAACAGTCAACGTCTGACTTTCTCAGAAGCACTGGCAAAACTTTATCAGCGCCTCAATCCGCAAGTTGATATGGGGCAGCGCCTGCCACAGACTATCGGCGAGGAGCTGCTGGATTATCGTAACTATCTGGATATGGAAGTGGAAGTTAACCGTGGTTCTGACGGTTGGCTGCGCGCGGAGAGTGGCGCACTGTCTACCGGTGAAGCAATTGGTACCGGCATGTCAATTCTGGTGATGGTGGTACAGAGCTGGGAAGAAGAATCACGGCGTTTGCGTGGCAAAGATATTTCACCCTGCCGCCTGCTGTTTCTTGATGAAGCCGCGCGCCTGGATGCGAAATCTATCGCCACGTTGTTTGAGCTTTGCGATCGCCTGCAGATGCAGCTGATTATTGCGGCACCTGAAAATATCAGCCCAGAAAAAGGCACCACCTACAAGCTGGTGCGTAAAGTTATTAACAATACAGAGCATGTGCATGTGGTTGGCCTGCGTGGCTTTGCGGCTGAACCTGTGGCAGCGAGCGCCACAGGTTCAGCACCGGAGTGGCAGGCATCATCCTGAGCCCTATCTCTTAAATAATCCACTGACAAAGATAGAAAAAAGATGTCAGTACATTAATCTGAGCGGCGGCATGCGGTTTCTTTACAATCGATGCCGTTCGCTTATTTTATATATTTATAATGATAGCTGCTCATCATGCGGTCATCGTCTGATTCGACACTTAACAGGAAGCAAGGGATGTTGCTCACAAAATCACGTCTCGCAAGGTTAACATTTACAGGCAGTTGTCTGGCGTTGGTTCTGGGGCAGATGCTTCCCGCCGTGGCGGGTATTCCTCCTGTATCTGCTCCTGCCATCCCGCAATATACTATTTCACAGACACAGCATCAGCTGCTCTCGGCTTTTCAGAATGGCTCCCGGCCTTTCTTTCTCGACACGTTGGCACCTCTGTATGCTTCGCATGGCATGCGGTTAATGTGGCAGGACCGCGAGGCAGTGCAGCAGTTTCAGCAGCAGCTGGCTGAAGTCGCCATTTCCGGTATCCAGCCGCAGTTCAGCAATTGGGTTAAATTGCTCACCGATCCAACCGTAACCGGTTTGGCTCGCGATGTGGTTTTATCTGACGCAATGCTGGGCTATCTGCAATTTGTTTCTTCCGTTCCGAGCAGGGGAGAAAGCTGGCTTTACAGCAATGTACCTTATAAGCTTGTTGCCCCTTCTGCCGTGCTGATCAATCAGTGGCAGCAGGCGGTGTATCAGGGCCGCAGCACGGCTTTAGTTCATTCGTTGGCTCCTCAACACTCACAATATGCCCTAATGCATCAGGCGCTGAAAACCCTGCTTGCCGATAACCGACCGTGGCCACAGCTGAGAGGTTCGAAAACGCTGCGGCCAGGTCAGTTGAGTGAGGATGTTCCGGCACTGAGAGAAATCCTGCAGCGTACCGGAATGATGATGCCGGGCAACGATGCCCCACGCCCTGCAGACGATGCGGTCCCTGTGACCAGCGTCCCCGCAGCGGTAGTCGATGAAGATGCAGTGGTCAGCCCCTCTGCTGCTTCTCCTTCTGATAATGACAGTATCAATACGCCACAGCCTTCTGGTTTGGTACAGGCAAACGTGGTGCCAGCCGATCCCACACATGTTTATTCAAATGAGCTGGTTGACGCAGTAAAACGTTTTCAACGCTGGCAGGGACTTGAATCGGATGCGGCTATTGGTACGCGTACGCGTGAGTGGCTGAATGCTTCACCGCAGCTTCGTGCTTCGCTGCTGGCGCTGAATATTCAACGTTTGCGTCTGTTACCCGATGATATGCACAACGGTATCATGGTTAACATTCCCAACTATTCGCTGATTTATTATCTTAACGGCAATCAGATCCTTGCTTCGAGAGTGATCGTTGGCAGACCCGACAGAAAAACGCCTTTGATGCGCAGTGCTTTGAGCAATGTGGTGCTGAACCCCCCGTGGAATGTCCCTACCACGCTGGTACGTCAGGATATTATTCCTAAAGTTAAACAGGACCCGGGCTATCTCAGTAAACACAATTACACGCTGCTTTCTGGCTGGAGCAATGATGCAGAAGTGGTCGATCCAACCATGATCGACTGGCACACCATCTCTGCGTCGTCGTTCCCCTATCGCGTTCGTCAGGCACCGGGGGCCAACAATTCACTGGGCCGTTATAAATTCAATATGCCCAGCTCTGATGCGATTTATTTGCACGATACGCCAAATCATAATCTCTTCCAGAAAGAAATTCGTGCATTAAGTTCCGGGTGTGTACGGGTGAATAAGGCCTCAGATCTGGCAAGCCTGCTATTACAGAATGCTGGATGGGATGACTCGCGTATATCCAGCACTATTAAAGAGGGAAACACGCAATATATTCCTGTCAGACACCGCATTCCGGTCAACCTTTATTACCTGACCGCCTGGGTGGAGGAGGATGGCAAACCACGGTATCGTACAGATATTTACAATTATGATATGACGGCGCGCTCAGGTGCCGGAGCGCTGACAGCTGCTGGTCAATTATTGCTCTAATCTTTTATAATTGAGAATTTAGTTTATGGTGGCCTTGAGGGGCAACCGCGTGGATAAGGTAATAAAACGCTATATTGCCGCACCCATCATCTTCCAGAGGTTGACTCAGCAAATTCACCTGGTTATGGTTCTGCTCTGTGACGTTTTTTCAATCTTGTGCAAATCAATACCTGGTAATACGGATCTATGAAAACTTTTAACCCTAATCGCCGTAGATTGCTGGCTTTGGGCGGTGCTGCGTTGGGTTTAACGTTGCTTCCCGGACAATCATTCGCTTCACTTTCCACTTCACGGCCACGTGTTTTAACATTAAAGAATCTCAATACGGGTGAAAGCCTGAAAACGGAGTTTTTTAACGGAAAGGGCTATGACAAAAATGAGCTTACCCGGCTCAATCATTTCTTTCGTGATTACCGCGCGAATAAAACGCGCAATATCGATCCTCACTTATTTGACCAGCTTTATCGTTTACAGACCATGCTGGGGACGCGCAAACCAGTGCAACTGATTTCAGGCTATCGTTCCCTGGCGACCAATAATTTAATGCATGAACGTACCAGCGGCGTGGCAAAACACAGTTACCATACGTTGGGACAGGCAATGGATTTCCATATTGAGGGGATTTCCTTAAGCAACGTTCGCAAAGCAGCGCTGTCGATGAAAGCGGGTGGGGTAGGCTATTACCCCCGCAGTAATTTTGTGCATATTGATACCGGGCCGATCCGCCACTGGTAGTGGAATAACCGGTGCTTATGCCGGAAATAGGGAGAGTTATGCATTATCAAGTCATCCCGGTTACTGCTTTTGCCCAGAATTGTTCGCTAATCTGGTGTCCCTCTACCTTACAAGCTGCGGTTGTTGACCCCGGTGGGGATATTGAAAAGATTCAGACTGCGGTAAAACAACGCGGTGTGACCGTAATACAGGTTTTGTTAACGCATGGTCATTTAGATCATGTTGGTGCCGCTACTGATGTGGCTGCCTTTTATCATGCACCGTTAACAGGGCCGCATCGGGCTGATGCCTTCTGTCTTGAAGCGTTGATGGTACAAAGCCAGATGTTTGGTTTGCCTGATTGTCCGCCTGTCAGGCCCGATCACTGGCTGGAAGAGGGTGAAACCGTGCAGGTTGGCAATATCACCCTGGATATTCTGCATTGCCCGGGTCATACGCAGGGGCATGTTGTTTTTTTTGCCAGAAAAGAGCGTCTGCTGATTTCAGGGGATGTGCTTTTTAATGGTGGGGTGGGCCGTAGTGATTTTCCACAGGGTAGTCACAGCGATCTCATTACATCCATTAAAACCAGGTTATTGCCCCTTGGGGATGACGTTACCTTTTTACCCGGTCACGGCCCGATATCCACTTTAGGGCAGGAAAGCATCGCAAATCCGTTTCTGCAGTAACCTGTCTCAAGTAACGGTCTACTTTTTGGCAGGCTTTTTTGCTGTCCCCCTGAAGCACCTCCTGTGCAGCTGATGGCTTTGGCCCCAGAAGACGGAGGCTAAATGCAGTTCTGCTGGAAATATGCCAGTACTGTATGGACAGAGAGCTATCTCCTTACACATATTCTTTCGCTTTTAGCCTCACCTCGTTTGCATGCCGAAGCAACAATCCTCACGGCAAACCTTGGGTAAATAGCTTTACTCAAGTACATGTATTTACTGTGACAGAAGACCTGACGGCGAAAGAAGTGAACGTGAAGACAGAATCGTGTTCGTCTGGTGCTGATAATGCCATCGGCTATGCATATTCCAGCGGTGAGAGGGCCTCAGGAGAGGGGACCAGCAGCCGGGCGGCTTGCGACGTTTCTTTATCAAACCTGAGCTACAGAAAAATCATTTCTGGCAACGGATATCAGGTGGACTCAGAACAGCAAACGAAGAAGCAATCCGCCAGCATCTGTAATATCAGGCAAGGGAGCAAAAGATCAGGCCGAACGGCAGATAAAACATATTTAGCGCAGTGCTGGCTCTCTTTTCGCTGACTGTGTTAGCGAGGCATGGAATTATCTACGGGCAAAAAGGCCTTTTGAACGTGGTATCACCCGGTTTTGGCTCTTGTATTATTATACCGGCACCATAGTGATACAACATCGGGATCTTCAATTCGCTGATGTCGCTGCATTGAGGGCGGCCTTTTTAGCTGATGACTTTTACCAGGATATCCTCCACAGCCCCACAGCCATAAGGCTGCTCTTCTTCAGCCTGCTGTAACACGCAGTATTTATTCCTGAATGGCTCTTTGCTCCCGTTAAGAGATGTCGAAACGTTGGTTGACCTGAAAATATTTCCAGTGGGCCTGAGTCACCGGATTACACTACCCTGAATTCGAATCATCCACCACGCATAAGCGTTTTCTCAGATTGCGGTCTTCCAACAGCGGGTTAATCCGCCTTAAAAAGGCGGATTTTTAACGCAGTGCTTTGCAGTGAGGGCAAAGAAATTTCACGGCACCGGAAACCATTTATTCTGAAAATTTTTTCTGCGCGTGGTAGGGACGATGCACTTGTTGATCGCTAAAGGACGGCTACGATGGCTTCACAAAGCGGAGCCATATTATCCGGCGTCATGCCCGCGACATTAACCCTGCCGGAATTTATAGCGTAAACGCCGAAATCTTCCCGTAAGCGTACGACCTGGTCTTTAGTCAGCCCACTGAATGAAAACATGCCGTTCTGGTTGATAATAAAGCTGAAATCGCCCTTGGCTCCTTTTTCCTGAAGCATGTTCACAAACAGCTGGCGCATACGATGAATGCGCTGACGCATGCCGGTCAGTTCCTGTTGCCAAAGCGCCCGAAGTGCTTCGTTGCCGAGAATGGTTGCCACCACGGCTGCGCCATGTGAAGGTGGGTTAGAATAATTAGCACGAATTGTCGCCTTAACCTGACTAAAGGCGGTCTCTGCAATAGCAGATTCACTGGCGACCAGCGTCAGTGCGCCAACACGTTCGTTGTACAGACCAAAATTCTTCGAGTAAGAGCTTGCTACGATCAATTCCTGGTGGCTGGCAGCGAAAATACGCAGGCCTTCAGCATCTTCTTCCAGGCCACGTGCAAAGCCCTGGTAAGCAAAATCAAAAAGCGGCAGCCAGCCTTTATTCAGGGACATTTCAGCAAGCTGTGCCCACTGTTCGCTGGTTGGATCAATGCCGGTTGGATTATGGCAGCAGCCGTGGAACAGGACAATGTCGCCTGCGTTGGCGTCAGAAAGTGCCTGCTGCATGCCTGCGAAATCCAGCGAACGGCTGGCTGCGTCGTAGTAATGGTACTCGCAGACTTCGAGACCGGCGGACTCGAAGACATTTTTGTGGTTTGGCCAGCTTGGATTACTGATCCAGACACGTCTGGCGTCGGTCTGGGAAGTGATAAAATCGGCGGCTACGCGCAGTGCTCCGGTACCACCCGGCGTTTGTGCCGTTCGGGCGCGTTTCGAACTGATGATGGTATTCTCCGGACCAAACAGCAGAGCCTGAGTACAGCGCGCAAAATCAGCCAGGCCATCAATGCTCAGGTAATTTTTCGTGCTCTCGTTTTCCAGCAGAAATTGCTCTGCTTTCTTCACGCTGGTAAGTACCGGGGTTTTGCCGGTTTCATCTTTGTAAACGCCAATACCGAGATTGATCTTATTTAGGCGCTCGTCAGCGCGAAAGAGGTCGGCTAAACCAAGAATGGGGTCTGCAGGTGCAGCAGTAATACGTTCAAACATAGTCGAAGTCCATTAACTTTAACTGAAGCGAAATGAGGACTCAGGTTACCGCCGGGAGGTCCAAATTGCCAACCGTTTGCGTTAAAAAGTGCAGGATGAGTAAAGGATTAAATGAGGAGAGAATAAAAACGGGACCCGAGATCCCGTTTTTATTCTCAACTTTAAACCTCCTCCTATGGAGGTGGTGATCGTTCATGTAGGGCTTTGCCCGTAGCATGTCCATGCTAAATACTGCCCAGGTTTGTTACCAGCAAATCAAGGAGTAAATAGCATGAGCAGATATGAATCCGCTTCCCACGTATTCTATCGCTGTCAGTATCATCTTGTATGGACACCGAAGTACAGATACAAAATCCTCAAAGGTCATCTCGGTAAAGAGGTTTACCGCAGCATCTACATTTACAGCAATATGAAAAAATGCACAGTAGTTGAGCTAAATGTGCAGATATATCATATGCATCTGGTGGTGAGGACGCCGCCTGGCTTGAGTGTTTCTGAGTTGATGGGATTTGTGAAAGGGCGAACGGCCATCAGGCTGTTCGAGAAGTTTCCTTATCTCAGGAAGCACAAGCTTTGGTGTAACCACTTTTGGCAAAGAGGGTATTTTGTGGATTCGGTGGGTGCAAAAGAAGAAGTAATTCGAAGGTATGTGCGGTACCAGGACAAAGTTGCCAAAGAGGAAGAAGAAAGGCAAATACAGCTCGGACTGGAAAGGTGGTGTTTAAGCCCCCTTTTAGGGGGCGGTGTCAAAGCCACCTGCTATGCAGGTGGCTTTTTACAACGTTCAGCAATACGTCTTAGAACTGATAAACCAGACCTAACGCTACTGTGTCGTCTGTGTTCAGACCCAGTGCGTTGTTGCTGTTGAGCAGGTTAATCTGGTAGTCAACATAGGTATACATATTTTTGTTGAAGTAGTAGGTTGCGCCCACTTCAGCATATTTCACTAAATCAACATCGCCATAGTTTTCGATATCCTTGCCTTTAGTCTGCACGTAAGCAATGGATGGGCGCAGGCCAAAATCAAACTGGTACTGAGCAACGAACTCGATATCCTGAGTTTTATTAGCAAAACCAGAAACCGTATTGCCGTTAATATCTGTGGTCTGTGGGATACGTGTTGCATTACGTCCTTCTGCGTAAGTTGCGGCCAGATACACGTTATTAGCATCGTATTTCAGCCCGGTACCCCAGAACTCAGCACGGTCACCACGACCCAGAGCAACCAGAGTGTTCTGGTCGGTAGTGCGGTCATGTGCGCTGTATGCGGTTACAATTCCCACACCAATCGGCGAGACATAAGATGTGGACACGCCATAACCGTCACCATTCTGGCGTAGAATGTCACGACCGCTGTTATTAGTGTCAGAACTATTTTTACCCTGATATTGCAGAGCAAAATTCCAACCATCAACCAGGCCAAAGAAGTTGGTGTTACGGTAAGTCGCGACGCCAGTGGTACGGCTTGTCAGTGTATCTGATTGGCCGAAATCGCCGCCAAATTCTGGCAGCATATCTGTCCACGCCAGTGCGTCGTAGCCAATAGCATAGTTGCGGCCGTAGTCAAATGAACCAAAGTCTTTGAACTTCAGACCAGCAAACCCCAGACGGGTTTTGTTCTGGCTTTGTGCATCGGCAGCGCCTTCTGAATTATTAGTCTGGAAGTTATATTCCCACTGACCATAACCCGTTAACTGATCATTAATCTGCGTTTCACCTTTGAAACCAAAGCGCACGTAGGACTGATCACCGTTATTGCCGTCGTTATCAGAAAAATAGTGCAGGCCTATAGCCTTGCCATAGAGATCCAGCTTATTGCCGTTCTTATTATAAACTTCTGCGGCATTAGCAGCGCCTGTTGCTAACAGGGCAGGAATCACCAGTGCCAGAATGTTGCGCTTCATCATTTTTATTACCCTCGTTGGAGTTATTCAGACACCCGCCACTGCAGTCAATCATTCTTTACAGAACTCTGAAGCGAGTTTGGTGTCATTCTGTGTCTGCACGCATCTTTCCATTCACTGAGCGGTTAATCTAGCTGGAAAATGCTACAAATAGCTCATTCTGGTTTCCTTGTGAAAATTTATGTATCAAAATGTAAATTTAACGGAGCTTTGTGAACCAGCTCATAATTTACAAAAAATAAAAGGGCAAGCGAGTCTGCCCCTTTTTATCTATATGAATTTCTTATATAATGGAGGAGATCAGAAACTGGCGTTGCGCGGCGTACGCGGGAAAGCAATAACATCTCTTACATTTTGTACGCCAGTGACATAAGCGATTAATCTTTCAAAGCCAAGACCAAAACCAGAATGTGGCACGGTGCCGTAGCGGCGAAGATCGCGATACCACCCGTAGTCTTCCTTATTCAGGCCCATTTCCGCAAGACGCATATCCAGCACGTCCAGGCGCTCTTCACGCTGAGAACCACCAATTATTTCGCCAATTCCCGGAGCCAGTACATCCATAGCCGCAACGGTTTTACCATCATCGTTAAGACGCATATAAAACGCTTTGATATCTTTAGGGTAATTTTTTACAACGACAGGCGCTTTAAAGTGTTTTTCAGCCAGGAAACGCTCGTGTTCAGATGAGAGATCGATCCCCCATGAAACGGGATTTTCGAATTTTTCACCGCACTTAACCAGAATATCGATGGCATCGGTGTAGCCGACCTGTGCAAAATCTGTCGTTACAAATCGTTCCAGGCGAGAAATAGCATCCTTGTCTACGCGCTCAACAAAGAAAGCCATATCGTCTGCCCGCTCATTGAGCACCGCTTTAAACACGTATTTCAGCATGGCTTCCGCAAGGGCCGCGTTGTCTTCCAGATCGGCAAAGGCTACTTCAGGCTCCAGCATCCAGAATTCAGCCAGATGGCGGCTGGTATTGGAGTTTTCTGCGCGGAAGGTTGGCCCGAAAGTGTATATTTTCGAGACTGCGCTGGCGTAGGTTTCGCCGTTCAACTGCCCGGAAACCGTCAGGAAAGCCTCTTTGCCAAAGAAATCTTCCTCGAAGTTGACTTTGCCCTCAGGGGTACGCGGTAGGTTTTCCAGGTCAAGCGTCGAAACGCGAAACATTTCTCCGGCACCTTCGGTATCAGAAGCGGTAATAAGTGGCGTGGAAACCCAAAAGAATCCCTGCTCATCGAAAAAGCGATGCAGCGCCTGTGCCAGCGTATGGCGAACGCGCGCTACTGCGCCAATCAGATTAGTGCGAGGGCGTAAATGCGCCACTTCACGTAGATACTCCATGCTGTGGCGTTTAGCAGCCATAGGATAAGTATCAGGATCGTCTACCCAGCCAACCACCTGAACATTCGTGGTCTGAATTTCGAAGCTTTGCCCCTCGCCCGGCGATTCCACCACCTTGCCGGTCACAATGACTGAGCAACCCGTTGTCAGGCGCAGCACCTCATTCTGATAATTATTCAGCGAATTATTTACGACGGCCTGGACCGGATTAAAGCAGGAACCGTCATAGACGGCGATAAATGAAATACCGGCTTTCGAATCTCTTCGTGTACGGACCCAGCCGCGCACGGTGACTTCGCTGTCAACCGCGACCCGGCCGTGCAGTACATCCGCTACAGGCACAACGCTCATAAAAGTCTCTCTTTGTGATCGGAATTTGGAATGTATAACCCTCAAAAGGCTTCCACTATGTTACTTGCCGGGAAGCGAGACACAAGAAGAATTCGTACTGAGGCAGGAGATTAATTAAGCCAATACCACGAAAAATAAGGAAAAGAGGGCCATGCCCCTCTTTCCAGTGGCAGTCAGCTGGCTTTTTTGACTCGTGGTAGAGAGAAAGCCTTGCGCAATGCGTGAACGAAAGCTTTATCCTGGCAGATGGTTTTGCCCGGGCTGTCGGACAGCTTTGCTACAGGTCTGCCGTTGCATTCCACCAGTTTTATAACAATATTGAGTGGCTTAACGTCAGGAATATCACATGTCAGACGCGTCCCAATACCAAAAATAACGTTTGTCCGTTGCCCAAAATGGCGATAAAGAGTAAGCGCCTTGCTCAAATCCAGATTATCGGAAAACACCAGCGTTTTACTGCGCGGATCGATACCCAACTTTTGATAGTGGGCAATGGCTTTTTCTCCCCACTCTAATGGATTGCCCGAATCATGGCGCAGGCCCTGATAAGCGCTGGCGAAATGCGGGTGGAAATCACGAAGAAAAGCATCCATCGAAATACAATCGGTGAGAGCGATGCCAAGGCAGTCGGGATATTCATCCAGCCAGGCTTGTAATGCAGCCCGCTGGCTGTTCGCGAGCACCGGACTGATCTGCTGATGGGCCTGGAACCACTCATGGGCCTGCGTGCCGACGGGCGTGATATTAAGGCGACGAGCAACATCATAGTTGCTGGTCCCCACCAGCCAGGGGAATGCCTGTTTCAATGTGCTGACTATGGCTATCTGAACGTCACGGGAAAAGCGTCTGCGCGTACCAAAATCCAACAGTTTAAAACGGGACATATCCAGATCGGTGGTCATCTGCCTGAATTCTGTTAGCCTGCCCTGCAGCCGTTCGACCGCCTGACCTGGGCGAAGCAAAGGCGAACGCTGGCGATGCACCACTTCACTGATCATCGCCAGCAGTGGCACTTCCCACATAATCACCTCAAGCCAGGGGCCAGAAATGCGAATATGCAGCTTGCCCTGATTACGGCTCACGCAAACCTGTGTCGGGTCATAACGAAACTGACGCAGCCAGTCGAGATAATCCTGGGTAAAAAAAGGCAGGTCAGAAAGATAATGCATCTCGTCATCGCTGAGGGCCAGTGACTGCATGGCTGAAATCTGCTGGATAATCTCGTCAGCATACAAACCCAGCAGGTCATCGCTTCTGCAACGAAATTCGGCAACCACGGAAACGTTCTGGTAACGATGAAAAACCGCCTGTTGCATGTGCAGCTTATAGGCATCTGTGTCCAGCAACGTGGTTAATATTGGGGAAGCATGTTGTGTCATGGTGCGTGTCAGCATCTTCTGGCGAAGAGCGTTATCCCTGGATAAAAAAAAGTAAAAGTCTCAGGAGTATAACTGGAATACTTATTTATTGAAGCCAATCGCAGCACAATTCAGCTGGCCGCCACAAGGCAACCGCAGGCATTGCCCACAGTTTGTTATCTGAAGAAGCACCAGGCGTTCATGGTTAGGAGATTGAATCGCCTCTTTTGAGATCGCCTGACCATGAAAAGTGGCACGATCTACTCCATTGCTGCTGCTGATCTGTGTGGGTTTTGATGTGAAAATGCCATCTTCGCCGTATTTTTAACCTGAAACCTGTTTTTCAGGCGCACCGATCCAGCTCAGGCATCCGCAGCCATCGTTTTTTCGCCATCTGATACAGCCTGTCAGAGAGCATTTTTGTGGCGTGATCACCCGCCACGGCGCCGGCAAAACGCAGCCGGCCTTTGCAGAGGATGCACTGGTACGGATCCGTGCCCAGGAAGCCTTTCATCAGCACCGCAAACCCGGGCCGCTTCGGTTTTTCCCGTACCGTCATCTCCAGCGCTTCGTAAACCTTCGGCAGCAGCGTGCCCCGCTTGCGGTTGGCCAGAAAGCCGGAGTAGCGCACCATCTTAAAATGCCTCGCCGGAACGTGGCTGATATAGCGCCCGATCATCTCTTCCTGGCTCAGCATCTGGCGTTTATGCTTTCCCGTGCGGTGATCGAGATAGTGGTGAACCACCGCGCCACCGGCGTAGTGTCGCAGTCGTGAAGCCGACACTGGTGGCCGTTTCAGGTAGCGTCCGAGGTATTTAACGCTGTGCCAGGCTCCCCGGGTCTTCTTCGCGAAGTGTACCTTCCAGTGCCGGCCATACTGTGCCTTCAGGTAACGCCGCCACTGCTCCCCGTCGCGGATATGTCCCAGTCCCGGCAGGGTGCCGGGACTGACCCGCTCATAGCTGCTGCGCAGCAGGCGGATAACGGCACCCCGCCAGATTTCCTCCACGGCCTTCTTTTTGAAGAAAAGGCTGCGCCAGACGCCGTGCTTTACGTCAAGTCCACCGCGGGTGACGGACACGTGGATGTGCGGATGCTGATTCAGCTGCCGGCCGTAGGTATGCAGGGCGCAGAAGATACCGACTTCTATACCCTGCCGACGCGCCCACTTCAGCATGGCGCGGGTGGCGCAGCGGAACAGGTCGTTGAGCAGGGGCCAGTTGTTGCTGAAGAAGGGCCACAGCAGGTGGGGCATGGTAAAGGTGATGTGCTGCCATTCGCAGTCGGGCAGGACGTGCTGCTGCCCGGCTATCCACTGCTCAGTTGATTTCATGCCACATGCGCTGCAGGCCTTTGACTTGCAGCTCTGGCAGAAGAAGCGGGAGTGCGTGCAGTCCGGCGAGGCACAGCAGTAGCGGCGTACGCCCATGGCGCAGGTGCCACAGGCGAGCATGCGCTCAACGGAGAGTCGGGTCCAGTCGCTGATGTTGTCGCCGTGTTTTTCGAGGTAGCGGTTCCAGCCGTCATCGACGGTGAAGAGGAGTTTGGCGGGGCGGGGGATATGCATGGTTGCAGAGTATAAAGCGGAGCGCCGGTCATGCAAACACCCGAAGCTGCGCAGCAGGGCCGCTCACGCCAAAGGCGTGCTACGTTCTCTTCAGTACCGTCTGGCGCCTTCATGCGCTTACGCGCATAAAATACTCTTAGGCCTGTTTGTGATTTATTCTGCGGAAACGAATATGTCATTGCTGATATGATCGTGACTCAATTAAGGAAGAAAGGAATGTCACATGGATACGGATGAAGGTGTGAAAATTGTCATGTCCCCGGTACAACTGGCGGCGCTTTTATCTGACAAAAGCGTCAGCGAGGGAGAAACCATGAGCAACCGCCTCTATGGTGGTCTGGGACTTGCCAGCGGCATTGTTGAAATGTTTGGGGCCGGTGCGATGTGTATCGTACCGGAACCTACGATGCTGACCAAAGCAGGATGCGTCATCGTGGGCACTCACGGTCTCGATACCATCCAGTCCTCACTCCGTCAGGTCTGGTCCGGGCGTGATATCCGCAGTGATACGTATAACGTGGCGGTTTCACTGGCCAGCTCTCTGGGGGCTGACAGAAAAACGGCAATGAAGGTGGGATTTACGGTCGATCTGGCCATCCCTGTTGCATTCTCACTCGCAATTGGTGCCGTGCGGGTCATTTCGATCAGAAGTGGCCGGATAAAATTGGCGTCTTATGAGGCTCCTTCCGGAAGCCGTTCTGGTGGACACACCATCGAAAAGCACGCAGGCAAATCAGCAGATGAATTATTTACACGGCTCGGGTCGTCCCCGAGGCTCATGCAGTCGAGCAGTTTCATCTCTGTGCAGGATGCAGAAATCCTTATTTCAAAAGTACTCAGGAACAATAAAAATCAGATTGCCATTCTGGCTAAAAATGTCCCACAAGGACAAAATCTTAAAATGATATTCGACGGCAGTTTTGCCAGAAAGACAGGTATTTCTGTCAGCAGGGGGGCAGAAGAAGTTAAAGATTGCTATAAGGTCCGTGTGGTTCTGAAGTTTGAATACTGGCACGGGAAACCCTATTTCGTGCTGACGTCTTTCCCAATGGTATAGGCATGAAAAATTTAAATACGTTCGGGCTGGACAGCCTTATAGCTGTTTATTTTGGGCAGGATTACGATCTGTTTGGTAGCGGCGAGAGCGTGAGTGCCCAGATTGATGCGTGGATTGCTGATACTCCTGCCGCTTTCAGGGAGGGGATGCTCGGTGATATAGAGCAGTTCTGCCGGGAATGTGATGATGTTGATGAAGATTTTGAGGCCCGCTATGGGGATGATTTTTCGACAGAGCTGTGGGATACGACTCCGGGCGATTTTTTTGAATTGCTGAGGGAAAAAATAAAAGCTTCCCTGCCCGGGGATTGAGCAGAGGTTCTACGCCGGCATCGACTAAATTTCCCTTACCTCAGTTTCAGCCCGGCAAACAGTGCATCCAGGTCAATTAACGTGAAGTTGACCGGCCAGCAGTAACTTTATGCGCGTTCATGGTTAGGAGATTGAATCGCCTCTTTTGAGATCGCCTGACCATGAAAAGTGGCACGATCTACTCCATTGCTGCTGCTGATCTGTGTGGGTTTTGATGTGAAAATGCCATCTTCGCCGTATTTTTAACCTGAAACCTGTTTTTCAGGCGCACCGATCCAGCTCAGGCATCCGCAGCCATCGTTTTTTCGCCATCTGATACAGCCTGTCAGAGAGCATTTTTGTGGCGTGATCACCCGCCACGGCGCCGGCAAAATGCAGCCGGCCTTTGCAGAGGATGCACTGGTACGGATCCGTGCCCAGGAAGCCTTTCATCAGCACCGCAAACCCGGGCCGCTTCGGTTTTTCCCGTACCGTCATCTCCAGCGCTTCGTAAACCTTCGGCAGCAGCGTGCCCCGCTTGCGGTTGGCCAGAAAGCCGGAGTAGCGCACCATCTTAAAATGCCTCGCCGGAACGTGGCTGATATAGCGCCCGATCATCTCTTCCTGGCTCAGCATCTGGCGTTTATGCTTTCCCGTGCGGTGATCGAGATAGTGGTGAACCACCGCGCCACCGGCGTAGTGTCGCAGTCGTGAAGCCGACACTGGTGGCCGTTTCAGGTAGCGTCCGAGGTATTTAACGCTGTGCCAGGCTCCCCGGGTCTTCTTCGCGAAGTGTACCTTCCAGTGCCGGCCATACTGTGCCTTCAGGTAACGCCGCCACTGCTCCCCGTCGCGGATATGTCCCAGTCCCGGCAGGGTGCCGGGACTGACCCGCTCATAGCTGCTGCGCAGCAGGCGGATAACGGCACCCCGCCAGATTTCCTCCACGGCCTTCTTTTTGAAGAAAAGGCTGCGCCAGACGCCGTGCTTTACGTCAAGTCCACCGCGGGTGACGGACACGTGGATGTGCGGATGCTGATTCAGCTGCCGGCCGTAGGTATGCAGGGCGCAGAAGATACCGACTTCTATACCCTGCCGACGCGCCCACTTCAGCATGGCGCGGGTGGCGCAGCGGAACAGGTCGTTGAGCAGGGGCCAGTTGTTGCTGAAGAAGGGCCACAGCAGGTGGGGCATGGTAAAGGTGATGTGCTGCCATTCGCAGTCGGGCAGGACGTGCTGCTGCCCGGCTATCCACTGCTCAGTTGATTTCATGCCACATGCGCTGCAGGCCTTTGACTTGCAGCTCTGGCAGAAGAAGCGGGAGTGCGTGCAGTCCGGCGAGGCACAGCAGTAGCGGCGTACGCCCATGGCGCAGGTGCCACAGGCGAGCATGCGCTCAACGGAGAGTCGGGTCCAGTCGCTGATGTTGTCGCCGTGTTTTTCGAGGTAGCGGTTCCAGCCGTCATCGACGGTGAAGAGGAGTTTGGCGGGGCGGGGGATATGCATGGTTGCAGAGTATAAAGCGGAGCGCCGGTCATGCAAACACCCGAAGCTGCGCAGCAGGGCCGCTCACGCCAAAGGCGTGCTACGTTCATGCTGTACCTTTTGTATTACAGAAATGCCTTAAATTTCAAAAACCCTGCTCACCAGACGCATCTCGCCCAGAGGATGGCCGTAGTAAAAGTTTTCCGCCTGTCCTTTACGCAATGCCCGCATGACTTCAATCCCCCTGATGGTGGCATATGCCGTTTTCATGGATTTAAATCCCAGCGTGGCGCCGATTATCCGTTTCAGTTTGCCGTGATCGCATT
Organism: Erwinia tracheiphila; assembly: GCF_021365465.1. Classification (NCBI taxonomy): domain Bacteria; kingdom Pseudomonadati; phylum Pseudomonadota; class Gammaproteobacteria; order Enterobacterales; family Erwiniaceae; genus Erwinia; species Erwinia tracheiphila. The sequence goes on along the minus strand of NZ_CP089932.1, from coordinate 2,930,847 downwards.
CAATGACGTTATTCCGGTACTTAATCTGCCGGTGTTCAACATCAGGCGGACACCGGCCTTCCCGCTTCAGTAACGCCAGGGCGCGACTATAGGTGGGGGTTTTATCGGTGTTGATGAGGCGGGGGCTCTGCCAGCCTTTCACGTTGTTCAGAATCTTTCCCAGAAAACGGTATGCCGCTTTGCTGTTACGGCGCGGGGAAAGATAAAAATCGATGGTGCGGCCTTTGCTGTCAACAGCACGGTACAGGTATGCCCATCGGCCGTTAACTCTGATATACGTTTCATCAAGATGCCAGGAGCAGAACCCTGAAGGGTTACGCCAGTACCAGCGCAGCCGCTTTTCCATTTCAGGCGCATAACGCTGAACCCAGCGGTAAATCGTGGAGTGATCAACGTTGACACCGCGCTCGGCCAGCATTTCCTGCAGCTCACGATAGCTGATGCCGTATTTACAGTACCAGCGCACTGCCCACAGGATGATGTCACGCTGAAAATGCCGTCCTTTGAATGGATTCATGTGCTGCTCCGTCAGCAAAAGGTGACGATGAGTTTATCACCTCCAGATTTTTGCAACAGTGCCATCATTTGCACCTCTCTAAATGCATCATGAGTTTCAACAGTGGCTGGCAAAACGCCCTGAAAACACCGTATAGCATAAGAGTACACCCTTATGCGATAACGTGGTTTGCTCAAAAAACAGGCTTACCGTACGATAATTTCCGATATCCAAACTGCCCCCTCATTGAACACCGAGACTCCGACACCCAGCTTTAGCCAGTCCGGTTGCCTCTGCACATTCCTGCTGTTTAAGCGTTGTCGTGTAGTTAACGACCCCCCAGGCAATCATAACTCCCAGCGCGGCCCCGATCACCGTACCCAGCGCCCTGTTTTTGAGTTGGCTCCCGAGCCAGACGCTGGCAACCACGATCCCCACGGAAGTTACAGTCTGACCTGCTTCAAATATACCTGCTGCCATTAACAACGTAAAAAATGCAACTGCCGCAGCCGTTCCCAGAAGTACCCTCATTGTTCTTCCCTCTGTATTTAAAAATAAAGTTTCGCGTCACTGATACCGCAAGCCCTGGCATAACGTGCGAGAGTTTCAAACGTTGCTGACGTTATGTTTTTTTCCATCCGGGACACTGTCGGCGGCTTGACCCCCATCCGTTCAGCAACCTGGGAACTGGTGAGGCCCGCATGATTTCGCCACTCTTCAAGTAGCGCCTGCAGGCGTTCTTTGCGTTCTTCTGCTTCATATGCTGCGCGGAACTCTTCACGCTGCATCATTTTTGCTTTTACTTCTGCAAGAGTCTTACTCTTCATTCTGCATATCCTCCAGCCTGCGCCATGCCAGATCTATTTCAGGGCGCGGTGTTTTGGGTGTTTTTTTGATAAAAATCCGCAATACAAAAATTCGCTTACCCGACTGATAAACCCACAATCCACGGGCAATGTCACCGCCCTTTGTTGTCAGCTCAAACAGCCCATTTCCGATGGGTTTACAGTGCGGCTCTCTGAGCGCCTGTGGGTTTTGTTCCAGCTTCTCAAGTAGCTTCAACATTTTTGCACCTATCACCGGGTGCAACTCGTCTAACTCAGTTTCCGCTTCTTCATGAAATCTGACAGTAAACAATGTGCTGTCCTCCCTGATTTAATGTTAGCTCAAATACTTAATTAGCTCAAGTGCTTAATTAGCATGAAGGCTATTATTCAATACTGCATTGCATCCATAGGCTCTGTCGCATTAAGCAGTTAATCAGGTAACCTGCTGTTTTTTTTATGATGTTGCCTGACCATGCCCCTGATCCGAAAAACCTTTAAACGCCTGCATTATCCCGTTGATATTATCGCACAGTGTGTCCGCGGGTATCCGTCACGTGGCCTGGGACAGCTATATCGAGGTTCGGGGTAACCGTTACTCCGTGCCGGAAACCTGGTGCGGCCGCCCGGTGTCTGTCCGTATCACGCTGGATAATGAACTGAGGATTTACGGCAATGAACAGCTTGTGACCACTCATCGTCTGAAGGACCGCGGTGCAGGATGGCAGACCTTTCCGGAGCACCATGCGTCGCTGTGGCAGCAGGTCAGCATGGTGGAACACCGGCCGCTGAGCACTTATGAGGAGCTGTTGTGATGCATGAACTGGAAACGCTGCTGGGCCGTCTGAAAATGGAGCATCTGGGATACCAGGTGGAAAGCCTGCTGGAACAGGCAGCGAAGGAAGAACTTAACTACCGCGAATTCCTGTGCCGCGCACTGCAACAGGAATGGAGTGGCCGCCATCAACGTGGGATGGAGTCCCGGCTGAAGCAGGCCCGCCTGCCGTGGGTGAAGACGCTGGAGCAGTTCGACTTCAGCTTCCAGCCGGGCATCGACCGCAAGGTGGTGAGAGAGCTGGCCGGGCTGGCGTTCATGGAGCGCAGCGAAAACGTGATCCTGCTGGGCCCTCCGGGCGTGGGTAAAAACCATCTGGCGGTAGCACTGGGCGTGAAGGCGGCGGATGCCGGCCACCGGGTGCTGTTCATGCCGCTGGACAGGCTGATAGCAACGCTGATGAAGGCGCGTCAGGAAAACAGGCTGGAACGCCAGGGGAAATACCGCTAAACCGCAACGATGGAAAAGATGACCGGTTCCCCATACAGTTTTATGAAACAAGGCCAGACAGGAAAGTTAACTATCATAAAAAACCTACATAATCAATAAAAATTTTGACTAAGTTGTTAATTTATGTTAATATAATATAGAGGCAATTTAATTTGCTCTCATCCCTCCTTTATATACTTGGCTCATACGTCACGCAGCATCGAAATACTGTGTACAGAGTCGTCAGCGCGCGGCGATAAAAACGTAAATTGATACTCTCTGGCAAAATTTGCCGGAGCAACTCTGTGCGTCTGAAACCAGGTTGAAAAGGCATTTTAAAAAATAAAAAACGGAGATTCGATGAATGTAGAAAATCTTTTTGGCATTGTGTTGTTTGTATCTGGTATCGTTAAAAGCGTTTTTGCTCTTTATAAAAGTGAACGGCCTGGATTCGGAATACGGTTATTTATCTGCCAGCTTCTGCTCACGGCGGGTGTCATTTTCGCCGGGCTGTTGATACCGTGGATTGCCGGAGTTGCGCTGCATCACCCGGCCGGGATCTGGCCTCCCGCCGTTGTGACAGGGGAGCGGGTAATCAGCATCGCGATAATGAAGGCCTTATCCTGGGCCTGTCGCAGGGTGTGCCGGGCAGGATGTCTGCGGGGATAACTAAGCAGAACAACTGCGCTGACGCCGCTATTTTATTTTCAGATAGTCCCGACCATCCTGCAAAATGGTTTGCTTCAGTAATCAATAATAAGTTGAGGCAGTTATGAATAAATTTTTTTATTATAGGGGGTTGGGGTCCAATCGTGTAAAAAACCACGCTAGTAAAATATCATTCTGTTTTATCTATCAAAAAATCACCATCTGATGGATGGAATGAGCCAGATTTTCCCGAATTTTTTGTGTATACTTTGCTCCAGAGAAGTATCTACATTTTAAGGATGGAAGGTGAGATGCTATGAAAGTGAGTGAAGCAGCATTACTGAAGTCTGGTTTTAGCCATGCTGATCTACAAAAAATCAAAAACAATGTAGATAGTTATGGAGGGAGTTTGGGTGAATCCATTCATGATCTTGCTAATCGTTTTAAAATTGTGTTGTGGGTGCTTTTCGGCTGTATGGTTGTATTTATCTGGATAATTCTTTCAAGTAACCAAGTTTACATTATTTCTACGGGTATAGGCTTGTTAATTACAATGCTCATCGTAATATTCGTGCAACCGCCAGTTCTGTCTTACAAGTCCTGGCGATACTGTAGAATGTACCGGGCTAACGATGATCTTGATGGTTAGGAGATTGAATCGCCTCTTTTGAGATCGCCTGACCATGAAAAGTGGCACGATCTACTCCATTGCTGCTGCTGATCTGTGTGGGTTTTGATGTGAAAATGCCATCTTCGCCGTATTTTTAACCTGAAACCTGTTTTTCAGGCGCACCGATCCAGCTCAGGCATCCGCAGCCATCGTTTTTTCGCCATCTGATACAGCCTGTCAGAGAGCATTTTTGTGGCGTGATCACCCGCCACGGCGCCGGCAAAACGCAGCCGGCCTTTGCAGAGGATGCACTGGTACGGATCCGTGCCCAGGAAGCCTTTCATCAGCACCGCAAACCCGGGCCGCTTCGGTTTTTCCCGTACCGTCATCTCCAGCGCTTCGTAAACCTTCGGCAGCAGCGTGCCCCGCTTGCGGTTGGCCAGAAAGCCGGAGTAGCGCACCATCTTAAAATGCCGCGCCGGAACGTGGCTGATATAGCGCCCGATCATCTCTTCCTGGCTCAGCATCTGGCGTTTATGCTTTCCCGTGCGGTGATCGAGGTAGTGGTGGACTACCGCGCCTCCGCCGTAGTGTCGCAGACGGGAAGCCGACACCGGCGGGCGCTTCAGGTAGCGGCCGAGGTATTTCACGCTGTGCCAGGCTCCCCGGGTCTTCTTCGCGAAGTGTACCTTCCAGTGCCGGCCATACTGTGCCTTCAGGTAACGCCGCCACTGCTCCCCGTCGCGGATATGTCCCAGTCCCGGCAGGGTGCCGGGACTGGCCCGCTCATAGCTGCTGCGCAGCAGGCGGATAACGGCACCCCGCCAGATTTCCTCCACGGCCTTCTTTTTGAAGAAAAGGCTGCGCCAGACGCCGTGCTTTACGTCAAGTCCACCGCGGGTGACGGACACGTGGATGTGCGGATGCTGATTCAGCTGCCGGCCGTAGGTATGCAGGGCGCAGAAGATACCGACTTCTATACCCTGCCGACGCGCCCACTTCAGCATGGCGCGGGTGGCGCAGCGGAACAGGTCGTTGAGCAGGGGCCAGTTGTTGCTGAAGAAGGGCCACAGCAGGTGGGGCATGGTAAAGGTGATGTGCTGCCATTCGCAGTCGGGCAGGACGTGCTGCTGCCCGGCTATCCACTGCTCAGTTGATTTCATGCCACATGCGCTGCAGGCCTTTGACTTGCAGCTCTGGCAGAAGAAGCGGGAGTGCGTGCAGTCCGGCGAGGCACAGCAGTAGCGGCGTACGCCCATGGCGCAGGTGCCACAGGCGAGCATGCGCTCAACGGAGAGTCGGGTCCAGTCGCTGATGTTGTCGCCGTGTTTTTCGAGGTAGCGGTTCCAGCCGTCATCGACGGTGAAGAGGAGTTTGGCGGGGCGGGGGATATGCATGGTTGCAGAGTATAAAGCGGAGCGCCGGTCATGCAAACACCCGAAGCTGCGCAGCAGGGCCGCTCACGCCAAAGGCGTGCTACGTTCGCGCGCATTCCACATGGCAACATTGCCTCAACAGGAATAGACTGGCAAAGGTTAACTAATTATCGACGTAAGAGTGACTTATGACACAACTTCCTCAAGCTAAACATCGCCATGATTATCGGGCGGCCGATTACACTATTACCGATATCGATCTGACATTTCTTCTGGACGCCAGCAGAACCCGCGTCACTGCTGTCAGCCGTATTTGCCGCATGGGTGCGCCCGGTAGCGAATTACACCTTGATGGGGAAGAGTTAACGCTTATCTCCCTGGATATTAATGGTCAGCCCTGGCCGCATTACCGACTCGACGAGGGGATATTGATCCTCTGGCAATTGCCGGAGACGTTTACCTTAACCATCGTCAATGATATTCATCCCGATATAAACACCGCCCTGGAAGGGCTGTACCAGTCTGGTAAGGCGCTGTGTACGCAGTGTGAAGCGGAAGGTTTTCGTCATATTACCTGGTATCTTGATCGCCCGGATGTGCTGGCACGCTTTACCACGACAATCATTGCCGAGCAGGCCACTTATCCCTTCCTGTTATCAAATGGTAACCGTGTCGACGGCGGCCCAATGGAAGATGGTCGCCACTGGATGAAGTGGCACGATCCTTTTCCAAAACCTTGTTACCTGTTTGCCCTCGTGGCCGGGGATTTTGACGTGCTGCGTGACAGTTTCAAAACCCGTTCTGGCCGCGAGGTGGCACTGGAGATCTTTGTTGACCGTGGCAATCTCGATCGCGCTGACTGGGCGATGACCTCGCTGAAAAACAGTATGAAATGGGATGAAGAGCGCTTTGGTCTTGAATACGATCTCGACATCTTTATGATTGTTGCGGTCGATTTCTTCAATATGGGAGCGATGGAAAACAAAGGGCTGAACATTTTCAACTCGAGATGCGTTCTGGCGAAGGCAGAGACCGCGACGGATAAAGATTATCTGGGAATTGAAGCGGTAATCGGCCATGAATATTTTCATAACTGGACAGGAAATCGGGTGACATGTCGTGACTGGTTCCAGTTAAGCCTGAAAGAAGGACTGACGGTATTCCGCGATCAGGAGTTCAGCTCCGATTTGGGGTCACGTGCGGTAAACCGTATTAATAACGTTCGCACAATGCGTGGCCTGCAGTTTGCAGAGGATGCCAGCCCGATGGCGCACCCCATTCGTCCGGATCGGGTGATTGAAATGAATAACTTCTATACGCATACGGTGTATGAGAAAGGCTCTGAAGTCATTCGCATGCTGCATACGCTGTTGGGTGAAGTGAATTTCCAAAAAGGAATGCGGTTCTATTTCGAGCGGCATGATGGCAGCGCGGCGACCTGTGATGATTTTGTTAAGGCGATGGAAGACGCCTCTGGTGTTGACCTGCTCCTGTTCAGACGGTGGTACAGCCAGTCTGGTACGCCTGTAGTCTCGGTGCGGGATGATTATAATCCAGAGTTGCAACAGTATACCCTGCATGTCACGCAGATGACGCCCATCACGGCCGACCAGAAAGAAAAACTGCCACTGCATATTCCGTTAGATATTGAGCTTTACGACAGCGAAGGCGGCGTGATCCCGCTCCAGCGTCATGGTCAGACTGTCCATCATGTTTTAAACGTGACCGATGAATTTCAAAGTTTTGTGTTTGATAACGTCACGTGCCAACCCGTGCCGTCACTACTGCGCGAGTTTTCTGCGCCGGTAAAACTTGATTATAACTGGAGCGACGCACAGCTGACTTTTCTGATGCGCCATGCCCGCAACGATTTTGCCCGGTGGGATGCCGGGCAAAGCCTGCTATCCATGCATATCAAACTGAATGTGGTGCGCTATCAGCAGGGACAACCGCTGTTGGTGCCACTGCATCTCGCAGATATCTTTCGCGGCGTGCTGCTGGATGAAAACAGCGATCCGGCACTGATTGCGCAAATTCTCACGCTGCCGGCTGAAAATGAAATTGCCGAGCTGTTTGACACCATCGATCCCCCGGCCATTGCCGCAGTGCGTGAGGCACTGGTGCGGATGCTGGCGGCGGAGCTGGCGGACGAATGGCTGGCGGTGTACCTTGCCAGTCATGCTTCGGTCTGGCGGGTGGATCATGCCGATATCGGCCGGCGCGCACTGAAAAATGTTTGTCTGGGCTATCTGGCGTTTGGTGACGGGGTGCAGGCGGAGAAATTGGTGACTGCCCAGTATCATCAGGCTGACAACATGACGGATTCGCTGGCGGCCCTGTCGGCTGCGGTGGCGGCACAGCTGCCGTGCCAGAAAAGTTTACTTGAGTCGTTCGACCAGCGCTGGCACAAGGATGGGCTGGTGATGGACAAATGGTTTATGTTACAGGCCAGCAGCCCGTCTGACGATGTTCTGAGTCGTGTCCGTGAGTTGCTTAAACATCGTTCATTTGACCTCAATAACCCCAATCGTGTTCGTTCTCTAATTGGTGGATTTGCATCGTTTAACCCGTCGGTGTTCCACGCGCCAGACGGCAGTGGTTATCGTTTCCTGGTTGATATTCTGATCGAGCTCAACGCACGAAATCCGCAGGCTGCCGCAAGGATGATTGAGCCGCTTATTCGCTTCAGGCGCTATGATACTCAACGTCAGGTATTGATGCGCGGTGCGCTGGAACAGTTGCAGAAACTGGAAAAATTGTCTGGCGATCTTTACGAAAAAATCAGTAAGGCATTGACTGACTGATTGCTGCACAACTGACCATGAATAAGGGGTGATCGCTATCGCCCCTTATTCATGGTCAGCCTTACCGGGGAGCGTAAACTGCCACACTGCCAAATTGAATTTAGACCCGGACGACATGTTAATCGCCGTTTTCCAGAACAGGTACGGTTCCTGCCCCGTAAAATCCCCACTGACGGACCAAATTAAGCGCGACATTGAAACCACGGCGACATATTAATCGCCCTTTTTCCAGGGTAAGTCATTTCCTGTCTAATCCTTATTTAGGTTTTGGCGGTTCAGATCTCACATAAAGCAGATCGGCCCCGGCGGCCTGAGCGAAAATAGGAGCAATATCACCCGTGTTGCCTAAATCGATGCTGTTAACATTGAGCGCTTCAGGCATCTATGGACCAGCAGGAAATTCGGTCGTGACGCAGATTTATTGATAATGATGAAGAGTAAGATACCAACCGATGATCTTATCGTGCATTTCCTCTGACTTAGAAAAGCAAATTGTTCTGCGGGTCAGTCGTTTGATATGTGTGCGAAGATTAAGATTATGTCGTTCTGTCCGTTGGGTATATTTCTTGCTCACCACGTGGCCTGTTGCACTTAACCGAACTTTATAAACCGGCCAGGCATCTGTCATATAAAAGGCAATGTTAAATTTGCTTAACAGAGCCAGCAATCGTCGCAGGGTCGGGGCATTTCTCGGGCCGAAGACGTGGGCCAGAGCACGTTTGCGGATACGGTCATAAGCATAGAACAACCACCGGGGATTGCTTTTACACCGCACGTAAGACCATTGTTCACCGGCTTCACAGCAGATAACAACCTCCGTTTCGGGGTCGATATTCTCAGCTACCTGCTTTGGCGAAATTTTTTTACGTGCCGCAGAACCGTATTGAGGCTGATACCGAGAACCCGTGCGGTATCGCGACATCCGTAACCATTCATGGCCATATTAACAATGGTCTGGTGTGTGTCTGGTTTGGCACCGGAGTAGCTAAAGTTGAGCAGAAAGGTCTTTGAACAATGCTTGCAGATGTAACGTTGGGCACCGGATGCTGAATGTCCGTTACATCGTACAGCATGAGTTTCATTGCACTGAGGGCAGACGACATCAACTTTAGCCATATGTTACATCCAAAGCGCAAAGCATACGAGATCAGCAAGTCTGCGTCACGACCGGAAATTCTACCCATTTAATTTTTGTATCAGGAAAACGTGTTTCAAGAAGATGATGAGCGCGGGCTAACACCATGCTGACGGAAGCTTTCTGATAACCGATGCGGAAGGTTTCAGGTGCAGTGGAATCGGCAGAAAATGCGCTGCCGGTCAGCAGGTTGCCGATAAGAAATGCTGAGGTAAAACGTGAAAACAGATTCATGGTGAAATCCTTAAACCCCCGTGTCGAACGGCTGATGGCGATGGGCCAGCGCGTGCCGGAAGATGTCGACTGACTCCTCAATCCGTGAGGCCAGCAATGGAGAAAACTGTGGCTGACGGTCGTAATGTGTAATCTGTGTGTTGTCGGCAAATACGCCTTGCAGCGCTTTCTGCGCCTTTCAACGCATTCAGCACTGGTTTCATGGCATAATCGACTGCAAGCATATGTGCGAGGCCCCCCTTGTTGCCAGAGGCAGTAAGACTTTATGTTCCAGAGCGCGTTCAGGAAGCAGGGTTTTTAGCGTATCGTAGAAAGACGCTTTATAAACTGGCGTCGCGATAATTAACCCGTCCGCGCGTTCAGGATCTGCCCTGAGCACCAGCAGCGTCGGGAAATCAAAACGGGCATACAGTAAATCCGTCGGATGGAAATTATATAAACTCCAGGGAATGCCCCGACGCTTTGCTGCTCCAGCGTTTGCTGGCAAAGGGTGAGCAACGCGCCAGAGCCTGGAGGATAACGGGGGCTGCCCACCAGTGTAATAATGCTCATTATCACTCCTTATAATTTTAAGTTTATTAATATTTTTTTATAAATATTTTAAACTATCCTGACAGAGGTAAAGGTGAGCCTTAAATGATTTATCCGGCAGAACTAAGTCGGTTCCTGTATAAATAAGGGTCTTCCCCTGTTGTGGTGGCGCACACTGCCAATCAAGTATAATCCTCTTGACTTGCGCTTATCCTCAGGAGGTCTTAATGCGCCCTACATCCCTTAACCTGACATTACCTTCGTTACCTCTACCCTCATCTTCGAATTCAATTTCAGCCACAGACATTCAATCTCTTGTAAAAATATCGGGTGTGCGCTGGGTGAAAAACAACCAACAACTCTGTTTCCACGGGACTGACCTTAAAATCTACAAGCATCTTGAAGCTGCTCTCGATAAGATCGAATCCACAGACACTGGACGTACTCTTTTGAACTGTATTGAATTAACATCCCGACTCAAATCAGAAAAACTGGCAATACATCTCGATTCTGCTGAGTTAGGGGTGATAGCACACTGCAATACGGATGCTGAAAACTCCCGAGGAACTGGCTCCGACTTTCACTGTAATCTGAATGCAGTTGAATATCCCTGCGCGCAAGGAATTAGCCTGGTAGACTTTCATGCGTGCATTGTTTTCCATGAACTTCTCCACGTTTTCCACAATTTAAATGGAGAGCGCCTGAAAGTTGAGAGTTCTCAACCAGAATTACAAACACACTCCCCACTTTTACTCGAAGAAGCCAGGACTGTTGTGTTGGGTGCTTTTTCTGAAGAAGTTCTTTCAGAAAATAAATTTCGTGAAGAGATTGGGATGCCCCGCAGAACATTCTACCCGCACGATTCATCTCTCATTCATGATGACAATACAGTGACTCAGGGATTCCAGCGGAAAAAACTGCATCCGTTACTTTAGCTACGTTGCTTATATGAGGACTCATCTGCATATATGGATGAAAAATCGCTATACGCCCACATTCTCAACCTGTCCGCCCCGTGGCAGGTTGAATCACTTTCCCTTGATGAAAATACTGGCTCTGTCACCGTTGTTGTCGGGATCGCCAAAAATTCACTGCTAATCTGCCCGACATGCAGGCAGCAATGCCCTGTTCACGATCACCGCCACCGCAAATGGCGTCATCTTGATACCTGCCAGTTCATGACTGTCGTTGAGGCGAATGTCCCCCGGGTCATGTGTCCAGACCATGGATGCCAGACGTTACCTGTTCCGTGGGCCGGAGCTGGTAGCCGATATACGTTATTGTTCGAATCATTCATCCTTTCCTGGCTGAAAATTAGCACGGTTGATGCGGTAAGAAAGCAACTTAAGCTTAGCTGGAATGCCGTTGACGGCATTATGACCCGGGCAGTTAAACGTGGTCTTGCGCGAATAAAAAAGCCGCTATCAGCCCGGCATATGAATGTGGACGAAGTTGCGTTCAAAAAAGGGCACCGGTACATCACAGTGATATCAGATCGTGAGGGACGAGCGCTGGCATTAACGGATGATCGGGGAACAGAAAGTCTTGCCAGCTATCTTCGCACCCTCACCGACAGTCAGCTGCAGGCAGTCAAAACGTTCTCAATGGATATGAATGCCGGATATATCAGAGCGGCACGCATCCATCTTCCGGGCGCCGTAGAGAAAATAGCCTTTGACCGCTTCCATGTGGCAAAACAGCTGGGTGAAATCGTTGATAAGACACGGCAGAACGAACATCCCCGACTTCCGGTTGACAGCCGCCGTCAGGCAAAAGGAACCCGCTTCCTGTGGCAATACAGTGACAAATGGATGACAGAGCCCCGACAGGAAAAACTGGCATGGCTGAGAGAACAGATGCAACTGACCAGCCAGTGCTGGACACTGAAAGAGCTGGCGAAAGATATCTGGAACCGCCCCTGGAGTGACAAACGACGTGCAGACTGGTTGCAGTGGATAGCACTGGCGAAAAGTTGCGATGTGCCGGTAATGAGAAATATGGCAGGAACCATCACAAAAAGGCTGTACGGAATACTTAACGCCATGCGGTACAGCGTCTCAAATGGTAATGCCGAAGCGCTGAACAGCAAAATAAGGCTGCTGAGGATAAAGGCCAGAGGCTATCGAAACCGGGAGCGATTTAAACTGGGGGTGATGTTCCATTACGGGAAGCTGGATATGACGTTCTGATCCTCCCACCATGATTGGGGAAGACCCATAAATAAGCAGGTAAATGCCGGAGACAGCGCCTGAATTGCAGCTAAATATTTTACTTTATGACCAAAGCTCTTTACCATTTTTCCCTATGCCAGCGCCGTCTGCATCCCAGCCAGCTTGATTTGCTGTGCTCCAACACCACTTATCACCACTAAAAAGTGGGAAGGATCCTGTAGCAATGCACAACACCGTTCTCAGAGACGTCTCTGCGGAGGGTTACTATTACTTTTATGCCCGCATGTTCGGGCATTCAGGAGCGATCATGTATAACCTGGTTCGTCATGCGTTGTTTCAACTTGATGCTGAACGTGCTCATGAACTGACTCTTCAGCAACTGCATCGAATAGCGGGTACACCTCTCATTCATCTTGTTCGTCAGACGCTTCCTTTTAAACCGGTAAACTGCATGGGGTTGACCTTTAAAAATGCGTTGGGTTTGGCGGCGGGCCTTGATAAAAATGGCGAATGTATTGATGCCTTTGGAGCGATGGGCTTCGGTTTTATCGAGGTGGGTACGGTAACGCCGCGTCCACAGCCCGGTAATAATAAACCCAGGATGTTCCGTCTGCGTGAGGCGGAAGGCATTATCAACCGGATGGGATTTAATAATTTGGGTGTTGATAATCTGGTGGGGAACGTCAAAAAGTCACACTACGATGGCATATTAGGGATCAATATCGGAAAAAATAAAGATACGTCGGTCGAACAGGGCAAAGAGGATTATTTAATCTGCATGGATAAAATTTACCCTTATGCGGGTTATATTGCGATAAACATTTCTTCACCCAATACGCCAGGATTACGCACATTACAATACGGCGAGGCACTGGACGATCTTCTGCAGGCATTGAAACAAAAACAGAAAGACCTTGAAACACGCCATCATAAATATGTTCCACTGGCGGTAAAGATCGCGCCGGATCTTTCAGAAGAAGAATTGATCCAGATTGCCGATAGTTTAGTTCGTCATAATATTGATGGTGTTATTGCGACGAATACTACGCTGGATCGTTCGTTGGTCACGGGATTAAAACACAGCGAGGAATCAGGCGGTCTGAGCGGGCGTCCGGTTCAGCTGCGCAGTACGGAAGTGATACGCCGGCTGGCAACAGAGTTTAATGGGCATCTGCCGATTATTGGTGTAGGCGGAATCGATTCCCTGATATCTGCACGGGAAAAAATGGCGGCGGGTGCTTCGCTGGTACAAATATATTCTGGTTTTATTTACAAAGGTCCCCCGCTGATAAAAGAGATTGCCACCCACCTTTAAGTCGTTTCTTAATATAAACAGGCCAGGGGCTTTATTTTCACCCCTGGCTCGTTTATATTTTGTCCTGTTCAGGCAACATACGCTTTTTTGATGGTAAAGATTTGAATTTTCTTTATTGCTCATTGAATAGTTGATTTTAATTTTTCTCAACAGGACAGAACATGAGGATTAAACCTGACGACAGCTGGCGCTGGTTTTTTGATGCAAAGCATGATCGTATGATGTTAGATCTGGCTGATGGCATGCTGTTTCGCTCACGTTTTTCCCGCAAGATGTTGACTCCCGATGCCTTTAACGCGTCAGGTTTTTGTGTTGACGATGCCGCAATGTTTTTCAGTTTCGAAGAGCAGTGCCGTCGCTGTGCGATAAACGACGATCAGCGCGCCGAACTGGTGTTGAATGCGCTGGTAGCCAGTCGGTTTTTGAAGCCACTTATGCCTAAGAGTTGGCATTTTATGACCAGTGAACAGCAGGTGCTGCAGCCTCGCGAAGGTGAGCTTGTCGCCGTTCGCCTCTGTGAAAACGGTGAAGAGGCGGTTTTGCTGGTGGTTGAAGTAGGTGAAAGTGCTGCATTATGCCTGCTGGCTCAGCCAACGCTGACGCTGGCCGGTAAAGGTATGCTGCTGGGAGATGCCATTAAAATAATGCATGATCGTTTACGGCCTTATGCGCAACAGGCCGATCCCACCTTCGCCAGAGCAGTCTGAAGCAGCCCCGACAGCTTGTCTTCAGCACCCAGGCCGTTCATGGTTAGGAAACTGAATCATCGTTTTAAAAATTTCCTGACCATGAGCAGCAGTGTCTGTAATGCAGTAATGATGTGCCATCGGGAACGTTATGGTCATAAAATGGCATTTGCGGCGCGTTTTTAACCTGAAAGCTGTTTTTCAGACGCACTTATCCCGCAGTCTGTGCCAGAAGCCATCGTTTCCGGTCGATGTTATGCAGTCTTTCTGCCACCAACTCCGACGCGTGCCTCCCGGCCTGCGCACTGCTGAAGCGCAGTCGGTTGCCGCACAGAATGCATTTGTACGGATCCGTGCGCAGAAATTCTTTCATCAGCGCGGCGAAGCCGGGCTTCTCCGGTTTTTTCCGCGCTTCCATCTCCAGGGCTTCATACACCTTCGGCAGCAGGCTACCCCGTTTACGGTTTGATAAAAAACCGTAATAACGCACCATCTTAAAATGCTTCGCCGGGATATGGCTGATATAACGTCCGATCATATCTTCCTGCGTCAGCGTCTGCTGCCGGTACTGCTGCGTACGGTGGTCGTAATAGTGGTGCACCACCGCGCCGCCGCTGTAGTGCCTCAGCTTCGCCGCCGACACGGGGGGCCGTTTCAGGTACCGGCCCAGATATTTGACGCTCCGCCAGGCCCCCCGGGTCTTCTTCGCGAAGTGGACCTTCCAGCGGCGCCCGTACTGCGCCTGCAGATAGCGCAGCCACTGTTTTTTGTCGTGGATATGCCCCAGCCCCGGCAGCCTGCCGGGGTTAATCAGGTCATAGCTGTGGCGCAGCAGCCGGATGACGGCTCCGCGCCAGATTTCCTCCACGGCATGCTTTTTAAAGAAGAGGTCGCGCCATACGCCGTGTTTAATATCAAGCCCGCCGCGGGTGACGGAGAGATGAATGTGGGGATGCTGGTTGAGCTGGCGACCGTAGGTGTGCAGGGCGCAGAAGATACCGACTTCCACACCCTGTTTTCTGGCCCAGCGGAGCATGGCGCGGGTGGCTGCGCGGAACAGGGCATTGAGCAGAGGCCAGTTATTGTTGAAAAAGGGCCACAGCAGATGGGGCATGGTGAAGGTGATATGCTGCCAGTCGCAGTCGGGCAGAATTTGCTGTTGCTCTGTAATCCACTGCTCCGTGGCCTTATGTCCGCAGGAGCTGCAGCCTTTTGATTTACAGGTCTGGCAGAAGAAGCGGGTGTGGGTGCAGTCCGGGGAGGCGCAGCAGTATCGCTTCACCCCCATGGCAGCAGTGCCGCAGGCGAGCATGCGCTCGACGCAGAGTACGGTCCAGGGGCTGAGGGTGTCCCCGTGTTTATCCATATACCGGTTCCAGGCGTCATCAGTGGTGAACAGCAGTTTTGCCGGGCGCGGGATATACATGCGGCGGATTATCGCTCTGCAGTGGCACCGGTATTATAGTGCCAGTCGTCACAGTCATCGGCCCAGTTGTCGGTGTGTTTATCCCAGGGAGCGAAGGTCACCGGCAGCATGCCGGATTCTGTGGCGATAATAAACACATCGGCTGGCATGGACTCAAGGACGACATCGCCGTCGGGTGAGTCAGGCGGCTCAAAGCCGCGGATGATGCAGACGAGAGGCGGGTCGAAGTGTGTATCGAGGAAAAACTGTGGCCCCAGGTGGACACAGTGACGAATGGCATCCTGCGGAGTGTCGTAAAAAACTCGTCGGGGTCGTCATAATCGCTCCGGGGCGGAATGGACACCAGAAAACGCTTAGGATATCCGGGTATAGCGCGTCGGGACGAGGGCGTGGGTTTACGCTTTCTGGGGGCTTTGCTACGGGCAATGTGAATGATTTCCTGAGAAATTAACTGTATTAGTCGCGACTTGATCTGACAATGGGCCTTGAAAGGTTGAGAGTTACCGGTTTTGATATGGGTGTCGAATCCTTATACAAAACGCGAGGTAACTCTCATGCTTCATACTAACAATCCCATCATCAAACACAAAGCCGGTTTACTCAATCTGGCCGAAGAGCTCGGTAACGTATCAAAAGCCTGTAAGATCATGGGCGTGTCGCGAGACACGTTTTACCGTTATCAGGAACTGGCTGAAGAAGGCGGTATTGATGCGCTGGTTAATCAAAGTCGTAGGGTACCCAACCTGAAGAACCGCGCCGATGAGGCCACGGAACGTGCGGTTGTTGAGTACGCCGTTGAGTTCCCGGCTCATGGTCAGCATCGGACTAGCAATGAACTTCGTAAAAAAGGCGTGTTTATCTCCGGCAGCGGCGTGCGCTCCATCTGGCAACGACACGACCTGGAGAACTTCCGTAAACGCCTGAAGGCGCTTGAGGAGAAAGTCGCTAAAGAAGGCATTGTGCTTACCGATGCCCAAATCGCCGCGCTGGAGAAAAAGGCGCACGATGATGAGGCCAGCGGCGAAATCGAGACGGCACATCCGGGTTATCTGGGCTCGCAGGACACCTTCTACGTTGGCAATCTGAAAGGTGTTGGCCGTATCTACCAGCAGACGTTTGTGGATACGTACTCAAAAGTGGCACACTGCAAGCTGTATACAAGTAAAACGCCGATCACCGCCGCCGACCTGCTCAATGATCGCGTATTGCCGTTCTACGAGGCTCAGGGACTGCCGATGCTGAGAATACTGACCGACAGGGGTACGGAGTACTGTGGTAAAGTGGAGCAGCATGATTATCAGCTTTATCTGGCCATCAACGATATCGACCATACGAAAACGAAGGCGATGTCTCCACAGACGAACGGTATCTGCGAGCGCTTCCATAAAACCATTTTGCAGGATTTTTATCAGGTTACGTTCCGCAAGAAGTTATATGGAGACCTGGAAAGCCTGCAGGCAGATCTGGACAACTGGTTGTGGCATTACAATAATGAGCGAACTCATCAGGGTAAAATGTGCTGCGGGCGTACGCCAATGGCAACTTTACTTGATGGTAAACGGGTCTGGGCAGAAAAAAATCTGAACCAGATTTAATCTGACAGACACCTGTATAAATAACCGGTAACTGTCAGATCAGGTCTGAGCTAGTACAAATTAACATACCGCAGAGTATAAAGCTGTGAGCCGGTCATGAACACCCTCGGAACGGCAGAGCCGTGACGCTCGCCCTGTAAGGGCGCTATGTTCACTGAAAATCCTGATTCTTTTTCCGCTCCGGTTTTATATTATTCACCTGGCAATAATTGAGCATGCCGACCTCATTGCGCAGGATAGTAAAACGCCTGTCTTTTCTTCTTTGCCGCTCAGGTAAAACCTCAGGTTTTTACCTGGCGCGTCTTATTCTTCCTTGCTGCGTCTCTCGATCCTTTCCTTCGTGGCGTTCTGATTTGCTGGCAAAACGCGATGACGCCGTTTATTCCAGAATGCCCTCCGGTGAATGCTCGTATACCTGTCAGATTGAACAGCGGAAAGAGCAAAGATAAAACGCTGACGCCACGACCCTGTCTTCCCACCATAAAGCCGGTTTTCCCGCCTTTACGTGAGAGCAGTGCAGGGCGTATCAATGCGGGGTAAATGAGAGCCGATAACCAGGCACTGTTGTGCTGACTCTGTTTGAAAGTGCGTTATGCGGGGTTTTAGCGCAGAGAAACCTGATTTAACTACGCCATTCTGCCTACGTTATCAGCAGGGAGTACGCAATCTGGCTGGGGCTGAATAACTGGATCTGAACGAAACCACGCTATCTTTATGACATGCTTCCGTGATTAGCTATAATGCGCAACAATTTTCTTAAGACGATAAGTGACGCTATGAATTCTCTGTTTGCCAGTACGGCGCGTGGGCTCGAAGAGCTGTTAAAAAGTGAACTGGAAGCGCTGGGGGCCAGTGACTGCCAGGTCGTTCAGGGCGGCGTACATTATAAGGGTGACGATCGTCTGATGTATCAAAGCCTCCTCTGGAGCCGTCTTGCCTCGCGTATTCTGTTGCCCCTCACCGAATGCGGCATTTACAGCGATCTCGATCTCTATCTCGGCGTGCAGGCGGTTAACTGGCCTGCAATGTTTGGCAGTGACAAAACCTTTGCCGTTCACTTTAGCGGTCTGAATGAGGTGATCCGTAACAGCCAGTACGGCGCACTAAAGGTAAAAGATGCCATCGTCGACAGCTTTACCCGTAAAAATCTTCCGCGCCCCGATGTTGATCGCGAACAGCCTGATATCCGTATCAATGTCTGGTTGTACAATGACAAAGCGAGCATTGCTCTCGATCTGAGCGGTGATGGTCTGCACCAGCGTGGCTATCGTCAACAGACCGGGCAGGCGCCGCTGAAAGAGAATCTGGCGGCGGCTGTGGTGCTGCGTTCTGGCTGGAAACCCGGAAGTACTATGGTTGACCCAATGTGTGGTTCCGGAACTTTGCTGATTGAAGCGGCAATGATCGCCAGTGATCGTGCGCCGGGCCTGCACCGTAACCACTGGGGCTTCAATGGCTGGAGCCAGTTTAATGCAACGCTGTGGCGTGAATTGAAAAGCGAAGCCCAGGCACGCGCCAGTCGTGGTTTACGCGCAACGACCTCACGTTTTTATGGTTATGACAATGATCCTAAAGTGATTGAACGCGCTCGCGTTAATGCCCGCAAAGCAGGGCTGGCCGATCTTGTCGGGTTTACCGCTCAGGACGTGTTGAAACTGACAAACCCGCAACAGGAAGGCTCGGTTGGAACGTTACTCAGCAATCCGCCCTACGGCGAGCGTCTGGAGAGTAAACCAGCGCTGATTGCGCTATACAGCCAGCTTGGACGCCTTATGAAGCAGCATTTTGCAGGATGGAATCTTTCGCTGTTTAGCGCTTCACCTGAACTGTTAAGCTGCCTGCAACTGCGCGCCGAACGCCAGTTTAAAGCAAAGAATGGTCCACTGGATTGCGTGCAGAAAAATTATCAGCTGGCGGCCAGCACCATGTCCACAGGACAGGCGAAGATAGCGGAAGACTATGCTAATCGCCTGCGCAAGAACCTGAAAAAACTGGGAAAATGGGCCAGCCAGTCGGGTATTGAATGTTATCGCCTCTATGATGCTGATTTGCCAGAATATAACGTTGCTGTTGATCGCTACGCAGACTGGGTGGTGGTACAGGAGTATGCGCCACCAAAAACCATTGATGCAGCCAAAGCCCGCCAGCGTCTGTTCGACGTCATTGCCGCCACCCTGAGCGTGCTTGAATTGCCCGCCAACCGTCTGGTGCTCAAAACCCGCGAGCGTCAGAAAGGCAAAAGCCAGTATCAGAAGTTAGGTGAAAAAGGCGACTTTTTCGAGGTTGCAGAGTTCAATGCGAAACTGTGGGTGAATCTGACGGATTATCTGGATACCGGGCTGTTTCTCGATCATCGCATAGCCAGAAAGATGTTGGGTGAGATGAGCCGTGGAAAAGATTTCCTCAATCTATTTGCTTACACTGGCACTGCCAGCGTTCATGCCGGCCTGGGCGGTGCACGCAGTACCACCACGGTGGATATGTCGCGTACCTATCTCGAATGGGCGGAGCGCAATCTGCGTCTGAATGGATTGACCGGACGCCAGCACAGGCTAATCCAGGCCGACTGTCTGAGCTGGTTGAATGAATCTGACGAGATTTACGACCTTATCTTTATCGACCCACCTACCTTTTCTAATTCGAAAAGAATGGAAGAGAGTTTCGACGTACAGCGCGATCATCTGCTGTTGCTGAAAAATTTGCACAGACTGTTGCGAAAGGGCGGCACCATTATGTTCTCCAACAATAAACGTGGTTTCAAAATGGAGCATGACGGCTTGCGCGAGCTGCACTTTTCCGCACAAGATATTACCGTCGGCACACAATCGCAGGATTTTGTCCGAAACCGCCAGATTCACAACTGCTGGCTGATTACTCACGCCGGTAAGGAATAAATTACATGTCACTGATCAGTATTCATGGTGCCTGGCTGTCGTTTAGCGACGCGCCTTTGTTGGATAATACCGAGCTACATATCGAAGAAAACGAGCGCGTCTGCCTGGTTGGTCGAAATGGGGCGGGTAAATCGACGCTGATGAAGATCATCAACCGTGAGCAGCCGCTTGATGATGGCCGCATTATCTATGAGCAGGACTTGGTGGTGTCGCGCCTGCAACAGGACCCGCCTCGTAATGTGGGAGGTTCAGTATATGACTTCGTGGCGGAAGGCGTTGAAGAGCAGGCCGGTCATCTGAAGGCCTATCACGCTATCTCACACCGGGTTATGGACGATCCTAGTGATAAAAATCTCAATGAAATGGCTCGTTTACAGAGCATTCTTGACCACCACAATTTATGGCAGCTGGAGACGCGTATTCAGGACGTGCTGAAACAGATTGGTCTCGATGGTGACGCGCATCTCTCCTCGCTTTCCGGCGGCTGGCTGCGTAAAGCAGCGCTGGGTAGATCGCTGGTCAGTAATCCTCGTGTGCTGATGCTCGACGAGCCAACTAACCACCTTGATATTGAAACCATCGACTGGCTGGAAACGTTTCTGAAGACGTTTCAGGGCAGCATTATTTTTATTTCCCATGACCGTTCTTTTATCCGCAATATGGCCACGCGGATTGTCGATCTTGACCGTGGCAAACTGGTTTCCTGGCCCGGCGATTACGATCAATATCTGCTGGGCAAAGAAGAGGCGCTTCGTGTGGAAGAGATGCAGAATGCGGAGTTTGATCGCAAACTTGCGCAGGAGGAGGTGTGGATCCGCCAGGGAATCAAGGCTCGCCGCACCCGTAATGAAGGGCGGGTGAGGGCGCTGAAAGCATTGCGGCGCGAACGCTCGGAACGTCGTGAGGTAATGGGCAAAGCCAACATGCAGGTTGAGGAAGCCAGTCGTTCCGGCAAAATTGTGTTTGAACTGGAGAATGTCAGCTATGCGGTGGCCGGGTGTCAGCTTGTGCGTAATTTCAGCGTGCAGGTACAGCGCGGTGACAAAATTGCCCTGATCGGCGCCAACGGCTGCGGTAAGACCACGCTGTTGAAACTGATGCTCGATCAACTCAAACCTGACAGCGGACGCGTGCATATCGGGACTAAGCTGGAGGTGGCCTATTTTGACCAGCACCGCGCCGATCTGGATCCCGAGCGCACGGTGATGGATAACCTTGCCGAGGGCAAGCAGGAAGTAATGGTTAATGGTAAACCCCGTCATGTACTGGGCTATTTGCAGGATTTCTTGTTCCATCCCAGGCGGGCAATGACGCCGGTGCGGGCGCTCTCTGGTGGCGAACGTAATCGACTGTTGCTCGCCCGTCTGTTCCTCAAGCCCAGCAATTTATTAATTCTCGATGAGCCGACCAACGATCTGGATGTGGAAACGCTGGAGCTGCTGGAAGAGTTAATAGACGGCTACCAGGGAACGGTGCTGTTGGTAAGCCACGATCGTCAGTTTGTCGATAATACAGTCACTGAGTGCTGGATTTTCGAGGGCACGGGTGAAATCGGTGCTTTCGTTGGCGGCTATCATGACGCACAACAGCAGCGGACCGCCTATAAGCAACATCGTTCGCCAATAAAATCTACCACCGAGAGTGCAGATGTAGAAGCGAAAAAAAATGCGCCTGTCAAACGCCCGCCTGGCAAAATGAGTTACAACCTGCAACATGAGCTGGAACAGCTGCCGGCACAAATGGAAGCCTTAGAGGCTGACTTAACGTCGTTACAGGTTCAGGTGGCGGATGCGGCATTCTTCAGCCAGCCTCGTGAAGTGACACAGCCTGTGCTGGATGCGCTGTCACAAACGGAACAGGCGCTGGAAGCGGCATTCGAGCGCTGGGAATACCTGGAATCGCTTAAAAACGGTTAATTCTAAGGGGATCACGCAGAGGTTATTTATGTGTTCATCACACCACGCCGATAGCTGGATGCTTTGCCCACAGTGCGATCTGATGTCACAGTTACCGGAGCTGCAGCCCGGGAACAAGGCCAACTGCCCGCGCTGTGGGACAATTCTGTTAGCCAACTGGCATGAACCGCAGAATCGTCCGACCGCCTATGCGCTTGCTGCATTGGTTATGTTGGTGCTGGCTAATCTTTTCCCCTTCGTCAGTATGAGCGTTGCCGGATTGAGCAGTGAAATTACGCTGATGCGCATCCCTCAGGTGATGGCGTCAGAGAATTACAGCAGTCTTGCAACGCTTTTTATGCTTTTTGTTCAGGCGGTTCCGGCCATCTGTATGGTGGCCATTTTGCTGTTAGTGAATCCAGTAAGTCTGCCTTCACCCGTGAAGCAGCTGATGGCGAAAATGCTTTTTCAGATGAAAAGCTGGGGCATGGCGGAAATTTTTCTTGCCGGGGTGTTGGTAAGTTTTGTTAAACTGATGGCCTATGGTGACATTGGTATTGGCACCAGTTTCGTTCCCTGGTGTTTTTTTTGTCTTTTGCAGATTCGTGTTTTTCAGTGTATCGATCGCCGTTCGCTCTGGGCGCGCATATCCCCTTTGCCGCCGCTGTCATCATCCCCGTTGCCCGCTGTCAGCGGAATTCGTCAGGGCCTGCGCTCATGTAGCTGCTGTACCGCTGTGTTACCTGCAGAACAGTTTATCTGTCCACGCTGTGCAACCGGTGGTTATGTACGCCGCAGGCACAGCCTGCAGTGGACGCTGGCGCTGTTGTTGACCTCTCTTTTACTTTACATTCCGGCTAACTTGTTTCCGGTCATGGTGACGGAGGCGCTGGGCAGTAAGATTACCTCAACCATTATGGCGGGCGTGATCCTGATCTGGAGCGAAGGCTCATGGCCTGTTGCGCTGATTATTTTTATTGCCAGCATTATGGTGCCGTCGCTAAAAATGTTGGCTATCAGTTGGTTGTGCTGGGATGCCAGTGGCAGCGGAAAAAAGCATTATGGCAGTGATAAAATGCACAAAATTTATGAGGTGGTCGAGTTTGTTGGCCGCTGGTCGATGATTGATGTTTTTGTCATAGCAATTTTGTCCGCGCTGGTGCGCATGGGCCGGCTAATGAGTATTTATCCCGCGCCCGGGGCTTTATTGTTTGCCCTGGTGGTCATCCTGACGATGTTTGCTGCAATGACATTTGATCCCCGATTATGCTGGGATCGCGTAAGTGAAAAAAGCCCTGAGGAGCCGAGCATTGAAGGAAAATAATCACGGTATGGTGGCGGTTAGTCAAATTAAACGCTGGTCCCCTGTCTGGATCATTCCAGTCATCACTGTGTTAATTGGCGCATGGATTTTATTCTACCACTTCAGCCACCAGGGGCCGGAGGTCAATCTCATTACCACCAATGCTGAAGGGATTGAGGGCGGTAAAACCACCATTAAAAGTCGCAGTGTCAATGTTGGGGTGGTGGAGAGCGCGGTGCTGACTGACGATCTTCACCATGTGGAAATTAAAGCCCGCCTCAATTCAGGCATGGAAAAATTGCTTAAAAGTGACACGGCTTTCTGGGTCGTCAAACCTGCTATTGGCCGTGAAGGCGTAACGGGTTTAGGAACGTTACTCTCTGGCGCATACATCGAACTCCAGCCAGGGACGAAAGGCGACAAACCTGAACAGTACAAGTTACTTGATGCACCGCCGCTCGCACCACCCGATGCAAAAGGGATCCATGTCATTCTCGACAGCTCCCGTGCCGGCCAGTTAAATGCAGGTGACCCGGTATTGTTTCGCAGTTATCGCGTTGGCTCGGTGGAAACCAGCCGTTTCGACCCTGACAAACGTTTGATGAGCTATCAGCTGTTTATCAGCGCACCTTACGATCGACTGGTCACCACCAATGTGCGTTTTTGGAAAGACAGCGGCATCGCTGTGGACATGTCTGCTTCCGGTATGCGGGTTGAAATGGGTTCGTTAACCACATTGTTTAGCGGCGGTGTAAGTTTTGACGTACCGGAAGGGTGGGAACTTGGTCAGGTAGCCGAAAATGAGGCGGAATACACGTTATTTGATGACCAGCGTAGTATTCAGGATTCGCTGTATACCGTGCATAAAGATTTCCTGATGTTCTTTAACGATTCAATCCGTGGTTTGCAACCTGGCGCGCCAGTTGAATTCCGCGGGATTCGACTAGGTACAGTGGCTCAGGTGCCTTATCAGTCGAAAGCAGTCGCACAGAATTTGAATAACGATTACCGTATTCCTGTATTGGTTCGCATTGAACCCGATCGTTTCGCCAGCGTGTTGGGCAAGGATTTTGACATGGAGCAGCATTTGAAAGATGGCATTAAAACCGGACTGCGTGCGTCATTAAAATCAGCCAACCTGATTACCGGTTCGCTGTACATTGATCTGGATTTTTATGACAACGTTAAGCCATACCGTGGACCTGATGCGTTCGCCGGTTATGAACTGATCCCAACCACCAGTGCCGGACTGGCGCAGATTCAGCAAAAGCTGATGGCAACGCTTGATAAGATTAATAGCCTGCCTTTAGATCCGATGATTGGTGAGGCAACGGGAGCGCTAAAACAAAGTAAGGCAACGCTACGCGAGCTACAGAAAACGCTTGACAACATTAATCAGATCACCTCCAGCCAGTCAATGAAGCAGTTACCAGAGGATATGCAGAAAACGCTGCGTGAGCTGAATACCAGCATGAAAGCTTTCCAGCCCGGTTCACCTGCCTACAGCAAGATGGTTGGCGACATGCAGCGGCTTGATCAGGTGCTTCGTGATTTACAGCCCGTACTGAGAACTTTAAATAATAAAAGCAATGCGCTGGTGTTTGAAGCGAAATCCGGACAAGATCCACAACCCAAAAGGGCCAACTAATGATCAAATGGATTCCTGTGGCACTCACGCTGATTTTGACAGCCTGTAGCAGTAAGCCAGAAACCACCTGGTATCAACTGCCCTCAGCGCATAAGGGAGGTGCTGTTAGCAACAGCGTTACTCAGCGGCCAGCTGTGTTTGTACAGCATATTTCTGTGCCTGATTTCCTGGCAGGTAATGGTCTGGTTTATCAGAGTAGCGATGTTAAATACGTCATTGCCAGCAATAATCTCTGGGCCAGCCCCCTCGATCAACAATTGCAACAAACCCTGATTGCTAATTTGTCTGGGGAGTTGCCCAGCTGGTTGGTCTCAGGCTCGCCCCTTATTCAACAGCAGGACACGCTGAACGTGAATATTAGTGATTTCCACGGACGCTACGATGGACATGCGGTGATTAGCGGTGACTGGCTACTGGAACACCAGGGGCAGATTATTAAGCGTTCTTTTATTTTGACTGTTCCACTAAGGGAAGACGGGTACGATGCTCTGGTGCGGTCTCTGGCTGCAGGCTGGCAGCAAGAGGCGCAGCAAATAGCTCAGGTTATCCGACAGACAGGGGAGACCAGCCATCGACAAGATGAGCGTGATCGCTCCTCTGACGCTGTCAGCCAGAATGAAGGATAAGCCAAAGTATCAGGCTGTCTGAGGATATTTGTTTTTAAATACTGGTAGATATGCTTCCAGACTTTTATGATTTCAGACGGGTTAGTGTAAAGGAGTGCTTCGGTAGCTCGGTTATTGCACAAAAATGGCAGTAATAATCTTAAAAATCTCATTGCTTATTACAAAATCATCTTAAGTCTCCGTGTTTTTTTTGTTTGATTATCATGCGTTAGCGCGAAAGAAATAATTTTTGGGTGAAAAATAGCCAATATTTCTACAGAAATGTGACAATGACGTGAATCTTACGCATTGATTTCTGCTGCGGATGACGTTAAAAATTAACGCGTGGCTGCAAATATTGCAGTCACTGATTTCTTTCCACCAGATTCCACCTGACCTGAAGAGAGGACTACAGGCATGATGAAGAGACAGAAACGAGATCGACTGGAACGGGCACACTCAAGAGGCTATCAGGCCGGTATTGCCGGGCGGTCAAAAGAAATGTGTCCCTATCAAATGATAGACGCGAGGTCTCACTGGTTGGGAGGTTGGCGACAAGCCATGGAGGACAGGACGGTTACGGCGTAACCAGATTGTTTAGTTCAGACGATCCGTACTTGTGTTTTCACCTTGAGCGGATTATTGAGTAAGAACCTCCGCATTGCGGAGGTTTGCATTTGATAGCGCAATCAGAATGCAGCTGTATCTTTAAACAGCCCGACTTTCAGATCAGAAGCTGTATAGATCACCTTGCCGTCAACCAGCACTTCACCATCTGCCACGCCCATCACCAGTTTGCGATTTATCACGCGTTTAAAATGAATGCGATATGAAACTTTTTTAGCATCAGTTAGCACTTGTCCACTAAATTTGACTTCACCTACGCCAAGGGCACGACCTTTGCCTTCTGCACCTAACCAACCCAAATAGAAACCCACAAGTTGCCACATGGCATCAAGACCCAGGCAACCAGGCATAACAGGATCGTTCACAAAATGGCAGCTAAAAAACCACAGGTCCGGATTGATATCCAGTTCAGCTTCCACAAAGCCTTTATTGAAATTGCCACCGTCCTCGGTCATTTTAATGACACGGTCCATCATTAGCATATTTCCGGCTGGCAGGGGGGGGCCTCCGGCACCGAAAAGTTTACCCTGACCAGAGGCAATCAGGTCTTCTTTCGTATAGGATTCGCGTTTATCTACCATGTTCTCAGTAAGCCTTATTTAATGAAGCAGGGATATTAACTTACAGGTATAAGCTGAACAAGCCCGGTTAATTCTGGTTGAACCAGTTAAGCCAGCGTAGTGGCCATACAAATTGGCGTCGTTCCTGCTGATTAATTTGTGCAATGCGTTCCTGTATTGTACGAAGCAAGCAAGGCGCATCTTCTTTATTCCATTCAATACCTGTGAGCAAAAGCAACGCCTCATCAACATTACTGACTGCCCATATATGGAATCTGTCTTCCCGAACGGCATTAACGACCTCCTGGTTTAGTGAAAGATGTCGTATATTAGCCACAGGGATGATTACTCCTTGTTTTCCAGTGAGTGTACGTTGATTACATATATGGAAAAAGCCTTCAATCTTCTCATTCAATCCACCAACAGCCTGCACACGACCAAATTGATCTACTGACCCCGTAATAGCAATTTGCTGGCTGACAGGCTGGCAAGCCAGTGCGCTAATCAACACGCAAAGTTCAGCTAACGAAGCGCTGTCACCATCTAATTCGGTGTAGGATTGCTCGAAGGTTAATGAGGCCGAAAAGGGGAGTTGCTGTTCCAAATCCAGTTCAGAAATCAACCAGGCTTGCATAATCATCATGCCTTTGGCGTGAATATTACCGCCAAGTTCAGCTTTACGCTCAACATCAGTAAACTCCCCGTCACCAATGTGCACGACGCAGCTCAGACGTGAAGGTTCGCCAAAGGCACGGGGATGACCCGGCACTTCAATCACTGAAAGGGCATTGATTTGCCCAATCATTTCTCCCTCAGTTTCAATAACAACCTGATCGAGTAATATTTCGTCAAGCATGCGCTCTGCAAGGAAATTTTCCCGCCATTCACGAGTTTCAAGCGCATTTTGCAAGTGTTCGCCGCTGAGGTTTTGATCGGGACTGAACATTAAGGCTTCTTGCAACTGGCGATTTAGCCATGCCGGGCAAAGAGGCAGGGTATCTTGATCGCCTGTATATCTGGCGCCTTCGCAGATCAAGACCGACCAAAAATCATCAGTGATGGTGTTTATGTCCTGTTCCATAGACCAAAATTGCACCCATTTAATCCAGTGACTTAAATCGTCCCCATCACTTATCTGCAAATTATCCTCAAATTCTGAATAAAGTGCCTGCATGGCAAGATCGGGTTCCATTTGCTGAAATTCGGCAAGGACATCGCGTTCACCGATTAATACCAACCGCAGTTGTAACGGCATTGACGGTATTGCTACAGGTAGCGGGCGAGTTTCATCCGGTGAGTACCAGTCGAAATATTGTGTGGCAAGGATTTTTTTGAGCCTCAACCAAAGCAAGGGCTGTGCTAACAAAGTGCGTAAAGACAGAATCAGGGCACCGCCATTTGCTTTATGTAGCAACCCTGGTTGCAAGGTAATTGTTTGATTGTAGCAACGTACACAGCCAAAAAGTTGTTCAACTTCAATCCAGTCGGCAAAATGAACCCCACCATGACCTGCAAAATTATCCTCTGATGAAGTTGCAGGACGCCAGCTGACACTCGTACCATTAATTTGATAGTGGCCACCGTAAACTGTGATCTCATTATCTGCGGAGTCTGCTGAAATCCCCGCCATAATTTTTTCAAGTAAGGAAAAATAGTCAGTATGTTCAGACGATCTGACCAGCATGAGAGGAAACCTGGCCGTTGTTTGCATCAACAGATTCACACCATCAAAAAGGCGGGGCTGTACAGAAGCGAAACAGCTTAAATTGTCTTCGGGTATCTGCGAGATAGAGGGGGTTATATTTTCAGTCTTAGGCTGTAAGGCACGCCATTCCAGTCGATTATTGGTCAAGTTATCATTTTTCTGAGTGTAAGTTAAAAGGAGCATTATACTGGATTTAGGCATGTTAAGCATCGCAGAGATGTGTATCTTGCCCGGACGGCGTGTAAAAATTAATTGGTTTTTTTCAATGCGAGAGCGTTGGAAAAGCTGATATTCTAAATCAGTTAGTCAAAAACATGAGATTCCGATGAAATATCAGCAGCTGGAAAATCTGGAAAGCGGGTGGAAATGGAAGTACCTGGTTAAAAAACACCGGGAAGGTGAAATGATCACACGTTATTTGGAGTTCAGTGCTGCACAGGTAGCAGTAGATGAATTATTGGCAATGGAAAACCGACCTGTGCAAGTAGCGGAATGGATTACACGCCATATCAATCCAGCGCTGCAAAATCGCATGAATCAAACGATTCGTGCCAGACGCAAGCGGCATTTCAATGCGGAACACCAGCATACCCGTAAAAAATCGATCGATTTGGAATATCTTGTATGGCAACGATTGGCAGGTCTCGCACAGCGACGAAGTAGCACTCTCTCGGAAACGATAGTTCAATTAATTGAAGATGCAGAACACAAAGAAAAGTATGCAATCCGTATGGATTCCTTAAAGGAGGATCTAAAGGCGATATTAGGTAAACCAGAACAGGGCAGCCAGCCAGAAGGATGAATTCAAGCTAAAGCCTGAGTATTTTAAAAGAGAATATTTTATATCAGATTGATGATTGTAAATTTTTATTGACCAATGCAAAAGAATCAAAAGGGCGCATATATTTTCACCTGATATCGGTTAGCCCACATTCAAAGAATAACTTCAAACTGTGGGCTGTTTATATTAAAGCAATTAACCCTGAGGCTGGGTTACTACGTCTTTAATACCTTTAACCTGAATTTCTACACGACGATCTGGGCCAAGGCAATCGATAAGGGCATTACGACCTTTAACGCTGTCACAGGTATTTCCGGTTACAGGGTTAGATTTACCCATGCCACGTGCAGAGATCTTGTTAGAAGGAATGCCTTTGGATACGAGGTAGTCAACAACAGACTGCGCACGTTTTTCAGACAGCTTCTGGTTATACTGTTCGGAGCCAATACGATCAGTATAGCCCAGAACTACAACGGAACCATCTTTAGGATCCAGAGAGCTTAACTGGGAATATAGCTGATCCAGAGCTTGCTGACCTTCTGGCTTCAGAGTAGCCTTGTTGAAAGCGAACAGAACGTCAGAACGCAGAGTGAAGCGTTTGGTTTCCACGACTGGAGCCGGAGCCGGAGCCGGAGCTGGGACCGGGGCAGCAACATCATCCTGGCCAAAACGATAAGAAACACCTAAGCTCAACATTCCGTTATCAGGACGCGTGCCAACAGTGTTTGCATCGCCAATGTTGTTGACCCACTGGTAATCCAGACGGGTTGCCCAGTTTTTGGTCAGGGCATACTCAGCACCTATGGCTGCCAGAGGGGAAACACCTGTGTCGTGATCGCCAATGCGAGTACCGTTATTATTCTGAGTTGAATCTGCGCGCCACACCATGCCACCTAAGCGGGTGTAAACGTCAAGATCGTCAGCAATCGGGTAGCTCAGTTTGGCAGCCAGCTGAACGCCTTGTGCTTTGAACGCGCCATTTACGTTATTACCTTTGTAAGGCATACGACCTAACCAGTCGTAACCCAGCTCGAAGCCGAGATACTGGTTAGCCTGGTAACCTCCGAATGCACCTGCACCGAGCTGATTTTGGTGAGTTGGGCCATCATTGTTAACATAACCGTTACCGTAGTAACCGGTGTCGTGATACTGAGACCAACCCAGTTTTGCACCAGTATACCAGGTATTATCTTTAGGGGCGGCCTGCGCTAGGGTAGTGAAACCAGCCAGTGCCACTGCAACTGCGATAGCTGTCTTTTTCATTTTTGCGCCTCGTTATCATCCAAATAGGCAATGAGCTTTAATGAGCTCTTTGATTAATCCTTCGCCGGGTTAAGGCGCTCAATTGTTTATCGTCCGGGAAAGGAAGATTTTAGAGCACCCTGGCGACGTAAAGTCTACAACGTACCAGCAAAGTTACAAGTATGATGTGACATTAGTCTGTAAAAAAACAGAGTATTATACATATTCCTACACATTTTCCGGCAGGTTGTGTGTTGAAACAATTTAAGGAAAATACAGCTAACTCATTGTCACATCAAGTTATAATGTAATCATGATCTTATATTGGTAAAGCTCGTATACGGTGGCAAGAATATTCTTATTTTTACTTAATGATACAATCCAGACTGAATTTTTAATCCATTGAGAGGTCTATGCTGGGCAAAATTTTGCATATGAGGTCGCATTATAAGGCCTAGCGTTTGCCCTGATAAAGCTGCTGCCTCCAGTCTGCAACGATCCTTTGAGGAGATTTTTTCAGGCAACCACCCCAAAACCACACTGTAGTTTCCTGTCTGCATTGCCTTAATCATTGTTTCTACTGTATTGATGGTATCAGAGGCTTTTACATGCATCACTTTCTCTGGTGGCAAACCAGATTCTACCAGCCAGCTGCGGCTCAACTTTTTTTGTGGCGTAAGCCAAAGCTGCCATCGCGACTCAGTGCCTAATTGCTGCAGCAAAGGCAGCAGCAGAAGTTGTGCTATATCCAGCTTTTCCAGACTGTAAACCAGCTCACTTACTAAACCTGTTACTTTGACATTTCTGGAGGATTTACAGGTATGTGCTGAACTGAACCTGTTGTTAACTGGATGAGATTTAATGAAATTTGTTTGCATAGTAACATTGCCTCCATGATTGCTGTATGAATATACAGTATATCTGTGCCGGGCAAAGATCAACCTTATTTTTTCTAAACGTCTCGCAAAATCGTAATGCAAAAGACTACAACAGCAATTAGTAATTGAACCTGTAACTCCTATTGCATACTTTTTCTTTGCGGAGAGTAACTTCAGATAATAAGAGTTGAGGAAAATTATCATGGAAGAAACAAAAAAAAGAATCACAAGTACAAAAGATAAACTTGCTGAGATGGGCGAGATTACCTGTCGAAGCCAGTTTGGCGGCTACAGTCTTTCTGTAAATCACATTGTATTTGCTCTTATTTCTGACGGTGAACTGTATCTCAGAGCCTGCGAGCAAGTGATGCCCTATATTACTGAAAGAAGGATGAAGTCTTTAATAATTTACAAAAGAGGCATGCCTGTCTCTCTTGAATACTACAAAGTTGATGAGTTTCTGTGGCGAGAGTCACAACAATTATTAGCGTTATCGAAACTTTGCTTACAGGGCGCTATACAACAGCGGGTATGGAGCTGGAATAATCGACGGCTGAAAGATTTGCCCAATCTCAGCATGCGTCTTGAAGTACAACTGCGCAGCGTAGGAGTTAGTACGGTAAAAATGCTTAAAGAACAAGGGTCAAGACGCTGTTGGTTAAAATTACACGCAAATAATCAGAATGTGGGAATTAACGTTTTATTTGCTCTGGAAGGTGCAATTCTGGGACAGCATTATCAGGCGTTATCACAGGCTGTGAAAGCAGATCTTCGCGATTGGTATTGCGAAACTCTGCGCCTCACACACTGTGCAGAGAGCCGCGAACCTGTTTGCTCATAATCTGTTTTTTTAATTGTGCTATTTCCAAAAGTAGCGAAATCATCAGACCAATCTGTTGCAGGACAAGGGGATCTTTAGCTTTTTTGGTGGTTTGCATCGCTTCGATGCGCTGAGACAGATTCGCCAGCTGCAGTGCGTCAGTCCCATCATCCTGGTTTGACAAAAGGATGTCATCAATATAGCTAACAGCAGTATCCATCAGTTGCAGCAATGGTTGGCTGGTGATCTTTTCACGATGAGCACCAAGAGCCGAGATATAGCCTAACAAGGAATGATTGAGACATAACAGCCTGAAGGCGTGTTCTTTAAGTGTTTCGTTTGTATTTTTTTCAGCTGACAGGCTCGAAACAACGGAAGCAAGTTCAGCATCGGCATTGTGAGCATCCCGACGGGCAACACGGTAATCCAGTCCGTTATCTTTACCCTGGTGATATTGTTTAAGGATAGCGTCCAGATAACGGCAATTAGCATGACAGGCACGCTTAATTACTGATGAAACATTGCGAAAGCGCCAGTCTGGCCAGATGAAAGCAACAGCCAGCCAGGCAATACCGAAACCAATCAATGTGTCGACAATACGTGGCAGGGTAATATCAAATCCCTGCTCCAGCAGATTGAAGCAGCCTAATACCAGAAGAGTAATAAACAAGGTGGCGCTGGCATAATGTTACTGACGGAAAGCGAAGAAGAGTACGCCACTGAGTACAATTAAAATTAATTGTCCCTGAACAGAGGGCACCAGCCATAGTAGCGGAAGACCAACAATAATACCTGAAACAGTCCCTGCTATACGCAGTGCCAGTCTGCGTTTTGTTGCATTATAATTTGGCTGGCAAACAAACAGGCTGGTTAGCAGTATCCAATAGCCATGCTGCAAGCTGGTTAATTTGATAATTGAATAGCCGCAGCAGAGTAGGAGAGAAAGCCGTACTGCATGACGAAATAAAGCAGAATGTGGAGTCAGATGTTGACTGAGACGTAAGCGGATATCAGCCCATCCATTGAGCCCATCATCCGACAATGTCTGGTCACGGCTTGCTGGGTCACGATTATGGTTTTGCTCGATTTCAATCGTAGCCATTTGTGCATCAATTGCTTTTAAATTGTTCAGGAGGTAGGTCATTGCTTGTATGTCACTGCCTGATGCCATAGTTGCTTTCAGACGTTCAAGTGCAGCATTAAGATGTTTGAAAGCACGTTCAAAGATGGCATCGTGATGATATATTTCACGCAACAAAATACAATTTGCCAGCTGACGGCAAGCTTTTCCTTGCAGAAAGAGGTCGTGACGCAGATTTATTGATAATGATGAAGAGTAAGATACCAACCGATGATCTTATCGTGCATTTCCTCTGACTTCGAAAAGCAAATTGTTCTGCGGGTCAGTCGTTTGATATGTGTGCGAAGATTAAGATTATGTCGTTCTGTCCGTTGGGTATATTTCTTGCTCACCACGTGGCCTGTTGCACTTAACCGAACTTTATAAACCGGCCAGGCATCTGTCATATAAAAGGCAATGTTAAATTTGCTTAACAGGGCCAGCAATCGTCGCAGGGTCGGGGCATTTCTCGGGCCGAAGACGTGGGCCAGAGCACGTTTGCGGATACGGTCATAAGCATAGAACAACCACCGGGGATTGCTTCTACACCGCACGTAAGACCATTGTTCACCAGCTTCACAGCAGATAGCAACCTCCGTTTCGGGGTCGATATTCTCAGCTACCTGCTTTGGCGAAATTTTTTTACGTGCCGCAGAACCGGTGCCGCAGAACCGTATTGAGGCTGATACCGAGAACCCGTGCGGTATCGCGACATCTGGAATCATTCATGGCCATATTAACAATGGTCTGGTGTGTGTCTGGTTTGGCACCGGAGTAGCTAAAATTGAGCTGAAAGGTCTTTGAACAATGCTTGCAGATGTAACGTTGGGCACCGGATGCTGAATGTCCGTTACATCGTACAGCATGAGTTTCATTGCACTGAGGGCAGACGACATCAACTTTAGCCATATATTGCATCCAAAGCGCAAAGCATACGTGATCAGCAAGTCTGCGTCACGACCGCAGAAAGAGTAGGCGCTGGAAACGGAACAATATATCACTATGTCGATGAGTATGACGTAAAGAATGATACTGAGCGTGGGATGAACTGGCACGTTCATGGATATCCTGGGCGACAAAATAATAGTGTAGCGTGCGGCGTGTTCCTCGTTGTCCACGGTCTCCACGCAATCTTGATTGTATTGATGTTTTAGCCTGATTGAGTGTGGCGACAAGCTGGCTGTTGGCCATTGCGACATCAATTAAAACCTTGTCCGCCCGTTCTTCAATATCGGGATCAAATAAACCCGCTTTGGCTTCCAGATAAACTGATAAGATCTCAAAGAACCTTGCAATATTTTCTTGTAATGGTCGGACAGGAAATATCAGGTGCCCCGTAACAGTCAACAGATTGTACCAGGCTGCCCCAACAAGAAGTAGCAAAGGTTGAAGATACCATTGCGAAAAAAGGTTAATTCCCAGCAAGGTATAAATAGCGATGAGCAGCGTACCGAATGCGATGGTTGCATAACGTTGTCCAAGCGCGCCAAGCAGAATAAAACCCCATGTTGAGACCGCTAATCCAATAATAAAAAGCCACGGATAAGGCGATAGCACCTCGACCGAGATTGATACGACACAGAAGCAGAGCAAAGTGATCAACAGATTACGTAATCTGCCAGCCAACCTGTCATCAAGATCGGTGAGCGCTGCTGCAACTACACCCAGGGTGAGGGGTATAATTGTAGTGGCACACTGAATTTGGCCACCTGAGTTGAGGTGATATGCTCACCTCAAAATTTCACAGGTGAACCAATGAGCAAGGTATTTACTGCTGAATTTAAACTTGAAGCGGCAAAGCGGGGCCTCGACCAGCACTACACACACGGTGAAGCTGCTAAGGCGATGAATGTCAGTCTTTCTGCCATCAACCGGTGGGTAAAATCGTTACGTCTGCAGCGTCAGGGAAAAAAACATCGGGGCTGCCTGTCACTCCTGAGCAAACTGAACTCAGGGAAATGAGAAAACGTATACAGCGCCTTGAAATGGAAAACGAAATCCTAAAAAAGGCTACAGCGCTCTTGATGTCGGACTCCCTCAACAGTTCTCGATAATCGACAGTCTGAGGGCGCATTACCCGGTTGCCTCATTGTGCCGACTGTTCGGTGTTCACCGCAGCAGTTATCGCTACACACGTAAAAACAGTACTGAGCCTGATGCTGACCGTGCCGTTAAACGCCTTCTGGTCAGCGAGGTCTGGAACGCCAGTGGGGGTTCCGCCTGTGCCAGAAGTATCGCCACGATGGTCACGACAAAGGGCGTACAACTCGGTCGATGGCTGGCTGGTCGACTGATGAAAGAGCTGGGTATCACCAGTTGTCAGATACCGGGGCATAAATACAAACGTGGGGGCAATGAGCATGTTGAAATCCCGAATCTTCTTGCCCGGCAGTTTGCAGTGACAGAACCGAATCAGGTCTGGTGCGGTGATGTGACCTACATCTGGACGGGCAAACGGTGGGCTTATCTGGCCGTGGTGCTGGCTCTGTTTGCCCGTAAACCGGTGGGCTGGGCGCTGTCGTACTCACCAGACTCAGACCTCACTATAAAAGCACTTCAGATGGCATGGGAGCTACGGGGGCGGCCATCAGGCGTGATGTTCCACAGTGTTCAGGGGAGTCATTATACCAGTCGTCAGTACCGACAGATGCTGTGGGGCTACCGGAGCACACAGAGCATGAGTCGCCGGGGAAACTGCCGGGATAACAGTCCGATGGAGCGGTTCTTCCGTAGACTGAAGAGTGAATGGGTACCAACGACGGGCTACGAAAGCTTAGGGGAAGCACGGTTATCGATAATCCGATATATCACGGGGTACTACAGTGCTCTCAGGCCTCACTGGAATAACGGCGGCTTAACGCCAAATGAATCAGAGCGGCTGTTCCACGAACAGTCAAGGTCGTGTGGCCAAAATTAGTTGACTACTACAAATCCACGTGATATGACCCAACCACCATGGCAGGCCAGTGGCGCCAGCAAGCGAAATAAAAATCCGCAGGTTATAAAGCAAAGCGCTGTTATAAACGTAGTGTCTTAATTGCGGTGTTAATAGCGAGTGCATTGCGGCCTCAATTGAATATTTGGCGTGCATTTACCTCACGGGAAGCTCTTGCTACCTCAACGCTAACTACTCTGCGGCCTACGGGCCATAGTGCAATGCCCGCGATCTTTAAGTTAGCGATACCGGTTGGGATGCCGATCAACGTTATGCACTGAGCAATGCCCGTCATTATGTGCATCAGACAAAGCCACCAGCCAAAAAAAATGAACCATAAAATATTCAGAATAGTTCCACCAGAATTCATCAGCACACTTTTCTTTCCCGGGTGGAGCTCGTCAACATGAACTGCTTCATTACCATAAGGAAGAAGAGATAATTTGGTGATTTCCCAGCAGGAGCGTGTCAATGGCAGTGTAAAAATAAAAATAATGCTGAACAGTGTTGCGAGAAGCCAGGAAAAAGTTGTGAGAAAACCGCCCAAAACGAAATTCAAAATATTCAAAACAGCACGCATAGGTTCTTATTCCTTCAGACTCAAAGTAGAGCAGACTCAATACCAGGATTGTAACGTGTTTAGGGGGTGGAGCGGTACAGTTTGACCCGTTAAACTGGTGCGTGGATAAGCATAATGTACCCGGAAAACTCATGGAACTGAAAGCGACATCAATTGGTAAGCATCTTGCGCAGCACCCCTACAATCGGGTGAGATTATTGCCTGCTGGTGTGAAGGTCACTGGTGAAAAGCATGAATATATCATTCCGTTTAATCAGCTCCTTGCTATCAGATGCAAGCGTGGACTGGTTTGGGGAGAATTAGAGTTTACCGTTCCTGATAAGCAAGTTGTCCGCTTGCATGGTACGGAATGGCAGGAAACACAGCGATTCTTTCATCATCTTAACCAGCGCTGGCAGGGCTGGAGTGAGGAGATGAGCATTATATCAGCGCAGGTGCTCGATGAGCAGGTGATAAAAATTCGTCACTCAGAACAACAGGATAAATGGCTAAAATATAGTGATACGGTTGGCCAGGTTGAATCCATTGAACTGGCTCTTTCTTCAATCCCACTCCCGATTATGCGTCTGGAAGAATTCGTTAATTGCCGGGAAGCCTACCAGTTTCTCCGACACAGGTTGGAAAACATTGATCGCTACCGTCGTCAATGTAATGAACAATGGTCGCAGAGAATGATGGAGGTTTACTCTGATTTCTTTAATACGGTTGAACCATCCCCTCTTAATCCCTCTCAGGCAAAAGCTGTTGTAAATGGTGAAGATGCTGTGCTGGTGTTGGCTGGTGCCGGTAGCGGCAAAACCTCAGTGTTGGTGGCGCGTGCAGGCTGGTTATTGCTGCGTAAGGAGGCGACAGCGGAACAGATACTGCTGCTGGCATATGGCCGTAACGCAGCGGAAGAAATGAACGACCGCATCATCGGTCGGTTAGGAACTGACGGCATTGAGGCGCGGACTTTCCATTCACTGGCCCTGAGCATTATTAAGGAGGGCAATAAGAAATCACCCGTTATCAGTGAGCTTGAGTTTGACCGTGAGCGTCGCTATCAACTGCTAATAAACGTGTGGCGTCAGCAGTGCAGTGAAAAAAAATCCTGTGCCAATGGCTGGCGGCAGTGGCTAAAGGATGAACTGGGATGGGAGCTTAACGACAATGATTTTTGGCAGGATGAACAACTGGCCCGCAGACTGGTAATACGGCTTGAACGCTGGCTTTGCGTTATGCGCATGCATGGTGGCTCACAGACGGCGATGATTGCTTCCTCACCGGATGTAATACGCGATCGCTTTGCTAAACGCATAAAGCTCATGGCACCAATAATGAAAGCCTGGAAAAGTGCGTTAAAAGAAGAGGGCACCGTCGATTTTTCGGGATTAATTCATCAGGCTATTAATATCATTGAAAAAGGCCGCTTTATCACGCCCTGGAAGCATATTCTTGTGGATGAATATCAGGACATATCGCCGCAACGTGCTGCGTTATTGTCAGCGTTGAGAAAGCAAAATAAGCAAATTACATTATTTGCAGTGGGTGACGACTGGCAGGCTATATATCGTTTTAGTGGTTCTGAAATGGCGTTAACAACCGCTTTTAATCACCATTTCGGTGAAGGAGAGTGCGTTATGCTGGACACGACTTACCGTTTTAACGACCGCATCGGTAAAATAGCCAATAGTTTTATACAGAAAAACCCGTACCAGTTAAGAAAAACGCTGAATAGCTTGAGTAAGGGTAATAAAAAGTCAGTAGCTTTGTTGCCTGAAAATCAGCTGGAAGCCTTACTGGATAAAATCAGTGGTTATGCAGAACTAAATGAACGAGTGCTGCTAATTTCCCGGTACCAATACCAGCGTCCACTTTTACTTGAAAAAGTCCAGACGCGTTGGCCAAAGCTTAAAATCGATTTTTCTACAATACATGCCAGTAAAGGTCAGCAGGCCGATTACGTGATTCTATTGGGGTTAAAGTCGGGGCACAATGGCTTCCCGGCTGTAGCCCGTGAGTCTGTGATTGAGCAAGCTTTGTTGCCTGAATCTGAAGATTTTGAAGATGCCGAGGAGAGACGCCTGGCGTATGTTGCTATTACGCGCGCTAAAAAACAGGTATGGATGCTGTACGATCCAAACTCACCTTCTGTGTTTGTTGATGAATTCAAAGGGATGGGGGTACCGACGCTGCGCAAGCCCTGAATAATTATGGGATGGGGGAGGCGTATTTGGCGTAGTAGCTGTGAATACGGGGGACATAAATAATTGGAGTGTCCGGCTTACGCCAGAAAAAATGGGACAAAATTATCAAGTTAGCTGTAGTTGTAAGGATGGCTTCTTGCATGTCTGTCAGACGGCATGATACTTAGACAGTGAAATAATTCAGATCGTTATCAAATAACTTTCTCGATAATAGCACATCGGTTTTATTATTCGGACAGCTTGCTTCAATCCATTGCACCGCTGAATGCGGGCGTGGAAATTAACTTTAAAAGTAGAATTTTATTGATGATTTATGCCGCATTTGCCAGACGTGGTTGCCGGGTAATGCATAAGTGCTTTCTCCCGGTAGTTGTGTAATCAAGGCACTTTTTGGCAGGTATTATGTGTGGACAGGTAAATAACAACCTCTGATTATGAATGAGGCCGGGTCGATGGCTTCAACTGGCATGCAATGCTCTTAGCAGCAGTGCCAGCCTCTGGCGAGTGGCAGAGCCCATCTTAGCATACCAAAGTTGTAATATACGCATGTGCGAATAATTTTGGGTATCAGCCTCGCTGGCAAAATATAAATTGTTATTGCTGAAGGGAATTTGCTCCAGTGAATGAAAGTGTGCAAAACGAGGAACGGAAGCAATATGACCTTTAATGTTGTAATGCATCATCGCCCGCTCAAAGCTTTCTTCTTTATTACTAAAAAGTCGATCCTGTTGATTATCCAGTCGTTTATTACATTCATCATAAAGATGAATTTCAGGCTGCTGATTAAAACTTATCGCCTGTTGCAAGGTAGCTAAAGGTGGCAGACTGATTGAAACAGACTTAGCCTGAGCATTAAAGGTTACTATCAGTGGAGTTGATGACCACAAGACTGTCCCATGGGAGTCGGTTTGAACGCTTTTTTCAAGTCGTAAAGAGACTGTAATTAAAATTGTGTAATTGCCTGTTTTTGATATGTTCACTCCAACAATGGAGACAGGCAAATTATGGACGAGAAGAAACTTAAGGCCCTTGCTGCTGAACTGGCCAAAGGCCTCAAAACTGAGGCCGGCCTTAATCAGTTTTTCCGCATGCTCACGAAGCTGACCGTTGAAACGGCACTCAATGCAGAACTGACTGACCACCTCGGGCATGAGAAAAATGCCCCTAAAACCGGCACCAATACCCGCAACGGCTACTCTTCAAAAACGCTGCTGTGCAACGACGGTGAAATCGGGCTAAACACGCCGCGCGACCGGGAAAATACCTTTGAACCTCAGCTGATTAAGGAGAATCAGACGCGTATCACGCAGATGGACAGCCAGATTTTATCCTTGTATGCCAAAGGCATGACCACGCGGGAAATCGTCGATACGTTCAAAGAGATGTACGATGCTGATGTGTCACCGGCCCTGATATCAAAAGTCACGGATGCCGTTAAAGAGCAGGTCGCCGAATGGCAGAATCGCCAGCTGTATGCGCTCTATCCCATTGTTTATCTGGACTGTATTGTTGTTAAGGTTCGTCAGAATGGCAGCGTGATTAACAAAGCGGTGTTCCTGGCACCGGGCATCAATACCGAAGGCCGGAAAGAGCTTCCGGGGATGTGGCTGGCTGAAAATGAAGGTGCAAAGTTCTGGCTGAACGTGCTGACGGAACTTAAAAATCGCGGCCTTCAGGACATCCTGATTGCCTGCGTGGATGGACTGAAGGGCTTCCCGGATGCGATAAACAGCGTCTATCCACAGACTCACATCCAGCTGTGCATCATCCACATGGTGCGTAACCGCCTGAAATACGTGGCGTGGAAGGACTACAAAGCGGTCACGGGCGGGCTGAAAACCGTTTATCAGGCACCAACAGAAGCGGCCGCACGGATGGCGCTGGATGCGTTCGCCGAAGAATGGGATGACAAATATCCACAAATCAGCAAAAGCTGGCGTGCGCACGGGGAAAACCTCAATACGTTCTTCGGCTATCCGTCTGACATCCGAAAAGCTATCTACACCACGAATGCCATTGAGTCGCTGAACAGGGTGATCCGTGCCGCCATTAAGAAACGCAAGGTATTCCCGACGGATGACTCAGTGCGAAAGGTTATTTACCTGGCAATCCAGTCGGCATCGAAAAAATGGAGTATGCCGATCCAGAACTGTCGGCTGGCGATGAGCTGCTTTATTATTGAGTTCGGTGACCGCCTGAGCGTTCACCTTTGACGTGGTGGCAGTTACACAGAATTATTTACAGGGTCGTCGTAAAAGTACCTGATG
Organism: Erwinia tracheiphila; assembly: GCF_021365465.1. Lineage (NCBI taxonomy): Bacteria > Pseudomonadati > Pseudomonadota > Gammaproteobacteria > Enterobacterales > Erwiniaceae > Erwinia > Erwinia tracheiphila. Next base: position 2,889,686 of record NZ_CP089932.1, on the reverse strand, counting down.
CTGGCCTCGTTCAAGTTCAATGCCGTCTGCCCCTTTTAATAATGAGCCAGAAATTTTACGCCCATCAAGCACTAATAAGTTAATTTCATTGGGGAGTTTCAGGGTTGTAGCCGATGCCGTCGCTGAGGCTAACAAAATAATAAGTCCAGTTATAACCAGACACAGCTTCATTTTTCCTCCAGATAAAGATGGCAAAAGCATTGAGCGTATCAAAGTCTTTCAGTATGACAGCATATTAACATTTAAACATATTTGTTTGTGCTAAATTTATGAAATTACTTTCAGTACAAATCCGGGTTTTATGTCGATATTCGGGTCGTGACGCAGACTTGCTGATCACATATGCTTTACGCTTTGGATGTAATATATGGCTAAAGTTGATGTCGTCTGCCCTCAGTGCAATGAAACTCATGCTGTACGATGTAACGGACATTCAGCATCCGGTGCCCAACGTTACATCTGCAAGCATTGTTCAAAGACCTTTCAGCTCAACTTTAGCTACTCCGGTGCCAAACCAGACACACACCAGACCATTGTTAATATGACCATGAATGGTTACGGATGTCGCGATACCGCACGGGTTCTCGGTATCAGCCTCAATACGGTTCTGCGGCACGTAAAAAAATTTCGCCAAAGCAGGTAGCTGAGAATATCGACCCCGAAACGGAGGTTGTTATCTGCTGTGAAGCCGGTGAACAATGGTCTTACGTGCGGTGTAAAAGCAATCCCCGGTGGTTGTTCTATGCTTATGACCGTATCCGCAAACGTGCTCTGGCCCATGTCTTCGGCCCGAGAAATGCCCCGACCCTGCGACGATTGCTGGCCCTGTTAAGCAAATTTAACATTGCCTTTTATATGACAGATGCTTGGCCGGTTTATAAAGTTCTGTTAAGTGCAACAAGCCACGTGGTGAGCAAGAAATATACCCAACGGACAGAACGGCATAATCTTAATCTTCGCACACATATCAAACGACTGACCCGCAGAACAATTTGCTTTTCGAAGTCAGAGGAAATGCGCGATAAGATCATCGGTTGGTATCTTACTCTTCATTATTACCAATAAATCTGCGTCACGACCGATATTCGGAAAATATATAAAGTAATCCAACCTGTTAAGGAGGTATATATGGAAAATGATATCGTCGCTCATATTCTGGTCTCGACGAAGCACATTGCATTGGTGGGAGCCAGTGATAAAATCAGTCGGCCCAGTTATAGCGTAATGGCCTATTTGCTTTCGCAGGGATATAAAGTAAGCCCGGTTAGCCCGAAGCTGGCAGGGCAAACACTGCTTGGGCAAAACGTTTATGCGCAGTTGAAAGATATCCACGAGCCTGTCGACATGGTCGATATTTTTCGCAATGCCGAGGCTGCATTAGGCGTCGTCGGTGAGGCCATTGCTATTGGAGCAAAAGCGATATGGTTGCAAAAAGGGGTTATTAATCATCAGGCAGCAGAGCTTGCCAGAAAAAATGGATTGAAAGTTATTATGGATCGCTGCCCGAAACTGGAGATACCCCGTCTCGGGCTGGAAAAATAGCGAACTGCTGGCCTAATTTCTTAGCCGTGGTGTCTTAATTGCTGGCGAATGGATGTAGCAAGTTCTTCCATAGAAGAATGTTCGACAAAATCCCCCGGTGGTTGCCAGGACAGTTGTGCTTCAGCAAGATACGTATGCACAGTATCGCCATTTTCATTTTCCATAACGACATGATACCAGGGATGGGATCGCAGTGATTCATTATTGGCTTCTGAATCTGCATGTTGAAGCCCAAGGGAATATTCTGGATCTACATCGACCACCACACCTGCAAAACCGAGCAAAGTATGTCGCACCTGCTGACCGAGTCCAAATTTACTGGCAATCATGTCCACCTCCTGAAGATTTATGTTATTTCAATTTGGGGGCGGAACATGAGTTTTCAAGTCAGACTACGCGACAGGCAAAGCCTTTGAGATATAATCCTTCGGGATAACTGGTTATGACAGGGTGATCGGCTGCCTGTCGGAACTGTTCAAGAAATTGCACGTCCCTTTGTGCATCGAGTGCGGCATCAGCGATAATTTTTTGGAACAGATCGCTGTTCATCAGCCCCGAGCATGAGAAGGTGAGCAAAAACCCGCCGGGATTCAGCAGTTGAATCGCCAGCATATTTATATCTTTATAGCCCCGACACGCACCGGCGAGTTGATTTTTGTTTTCAACAAACTTAGGCGGGTCCATAACAATCAGGTCGAATTTTTCTCCGCTGTCACGATAGCGACGTAACAGTTTGAAAACATCGTCGCGTATAAATTCAGCTTTTGACAGGTCAAGCCGGTTCAATTCAATATTTTGTCGTGCTACATCAAGTGCGGCCTGCGATGTATCAACATTTATTACCTGTGCGCAGTTGCCCATTAAAGCAGAGACAGCGAAGCCTCCAGTGTAGGAAAAGCAGTTAAGCATACGAGCACCAGTGGCATAGCGTCGGGTGGCAAGACGGCTGTCACGCTGGTCGAGGTAGTAACCTGTTTTATGACCGGTACGAATGTCAACTAACAGCTTCATGCCATGCTCAGTGATGGGCAGGAGTTCTGGTGGCGCCTCTCCGCATATCACACCCTGAATCAACGCCAGCCCCTCTTTTTTACGAACAGCAACATCGGAGCGATCATAAATTGCACATTCCGGATAGCATTGCTGGAGAGCGGTCACCAGTGCCGCCCGTTGATATTCAGCACCCGCCGAGAGCAGCTGCAGCACCAGGAAAGTCCCGAAGCGATCGATGGTAATTCCCGGCAGGCCGTCAGATTCAGCGGCAATGAGGCGGTAACTATCAAGATTATCTTTCAGAGCCAGCCATGTTCGCAGCTGTTGGGCGGTTTGAATACGCTTAATAAAGAAAGCAATATCAACAGGTTCATCCTGTTGCCAGCTCCAGACGCGTGCATGAATTTGCGAGTCAGGGGACCAGGCTGCACGTGCCAGCCACTTACCATTGCTGTCACACACGTCAATGGTCTCGCCTCGTTGCGCTTTACCTTCCAGTCGTGCAACAGCACCGGAGAAGACCCAGGGGTGACGACGAAGTAAAGATTTCTCTCGCCCTTTAGCAAGAATTAAACGAACAGTCATATTTGCTATGCTTACAGTCAGAAAAACGGACATCATTGTCCGGTCTGGGCGATGAAATTGCAATCAGCGGTTGTTCAGAAGGCTTTAATGGCAACAATCACTCTGCGAGCCTGGGTTTACGGCAGGGTTCAGAGAGTAGAATTTCGTTATCAAACTCAGTCCAAAGCAAAAGCCTTGCTCTGAAAGGTTATGCACATAATCTTGATGATGGTGGTGTGGAAGTGCTGATTATTGGCAAGAAGGAAGCCGTTACAAAGCTGCTTAAGTGGTTAAATTCCGGGGGACCGCGCAGTGCAAGAGTTGAGCGAATATTAGTCGAACCCTGTCAGACATCTGAACAGCTATCTGGGTTCATAATTGGTTGAATCCTTCCTGAGAACCTCAGACTTTTAACAAAGTATCTGTAATCAAAGGCATTTGGCTGGTTTTGGCAAACCCGCTATTTTCGTAGCTTGTTTGGCCGGACCCTTTGGGAAGAGGCGAAACAGATAGCGGCTGTTTCCTTTTTCTTCACCATATTTTTTTGCGATCGCTTGCACCAGCATACGTACTGCGGGTGAAGTATTAAACTCAAGATAGAACTCCCGCACGAAAAATACCACTTCCCAATGCGCTTCGCTCATCACAATCTCTTCTTCTTCAGCCAGCGCAAGAGCAATGGCTTCACTCCAGTCATTCACTGATTTCAGATATCCCTGAGCGTCGCATTGAATCTCTTTGCCGTTAAAATACACTGTAATACCTCATTTATTTTGAGAATGTAGTTTAGCAAAATCGGGCTTAACAGATACACAGGGAATTTTCTGCAGGCAAAAAAAAGCTCCGCATGCGGAGCCTGAAGAAGAGTGATTTGTCAGTTGTTGCGTGACATTCCCAGGATACTCAGCAGGCTGACGAAAATGTTATAAACAGAGACGTAAAGGTTCACCGTGGCGCGGATGTAGTTGGTTTCGCCGCCATGAATGATATTACTGGTTTCCCAGAGGATGGCACCTGATGAAAACAGCACAAACATAACACTAATCGCCAGTTGTAGCGCTGGAATCTGCATAAATATGTTTGCTATAACGGCAACTAAAAGTACCACAAAACCTGCCATCATCATCCCGCCAAGGAAAGACATATCTTTACGAGTTGTCAGTACATAGGCTGAACAGCAGAAAAAAACCAGCGCAGTGCCGCCGAGCGCAAGGCCGATTACCTCTCCCATTCCTGCCGAAAGCAGGTTATTAAGCAGTGGGCCCAGACAATAGCCCAAAAAACCGGTAAAGGCAAAAGCGGCCAGAATGCCTGCAGGACTGTTAGCCAGTCGATAAGTCAGAAACATCAGCCCATAGAACCCAACCAGCATAAAAAGGAGTCCGGGGGTGGGCAGGGCAAAAACAGTACTGAGCGTCGCAGTTAGCGAAGAGAAAGCAAGCGTCAATCCGAGCAAAAAGTAGGTATTACGCAGAACCTTGTGAGTGGATATTAATGAGCTTTGAGCTGTGCTGGTTACAATACGATCCATAAAAATACCTCTCAGGGTCAGTAGACTGAGTCTGAGCATAAGGATCGCCATACAGAGGGGAAAGATTTTTTACCCTTCTTTACGCGACAATCTGTTGTTTTATTGCTCAAAGTGGCGAGCTTTAGGACAAAAGGAATTCGGAAGGCGTTTTTTCAGGCAACCGAATCAAAACAGACTTTACATTGTTCTGGGGGATGTTTATAGTGCGCCTCATTGCGGAGGAGTGGCCGAGTGGCTGAAGGCACCGGTCTTGAAAACCGGCGACGGGAAACCGTTCGAGAGTTCGAATCTCTCCTCCTCCACCATCAAAGTAGACAGGTCAGCATATGCTGGCCTGTTTTATTTTACCCCTTGCCGAAATGTCGTTGCCACGCTATTCCAGTTCTTTTTTGAAACTCCCTTTATCTTTTTGATTCATCTGTCAGTGCCTTTCAACCCAACAGATGATCCTTTGCTATATTCTCAAGGCAGATAAATGTGACTCTTGCCGAAATGCTGCTTTTCGCGCTTGATTTTGCCTTAAGGCAGCGCTCGAAATCCTGGCATACTTCGTGTAGTCTCCGGGCTGTTCATCTTCAGGTATACTGCATCAGCTTACACGGAGATATACCGACTCTGCATGTTGGCGCTCGTTTTTTTCTGGCGTACTGTTGCAATCATCATCCGTGTCGCAATGTTTTTTGCCCAGCCGTTAGCTTTAACGCTGTTCGGATGATTTCCCTACAGAATCAATGGATAAAACACATGATTAAAAAGTTTAGTCTTTGCGCGTTGGCAGTTTGTTCTGCAGTAAGCGGAATCTCAGCTTATGCAGCTGACGACAACTTCCAGCTTGAACAGGTGTTAATGATGAGCCGCCATAATCTTCGCGCCCCGCTGGCGGATAACGGGAGTGTGCTGGCACAATCTACAAGGAAAAACTGGCCACAGTGGGATGTTCCGGGTGGGCAACTAACCACTAAAGGCGGTATTCTGGAAGTCTATATGGGGCGTTACACTCGGGAATGGTTAGCACAGCAGCGCGTGCTAAAAGACGGCCAGTGCCCTGGCAGTGATGAAATTTATGCCTATGCAAACAGCCTGCAACGTACCGTCGCGACTGCACAATTTTTTATTACTGGCGCATTTCCGGGCTGTGACATTCCGGTTTCACACCAGAATGAAATGGGGACAATGGACCCGATATTTAACCCAATTATCACCGACGGCAGTGAGGCGTTCAATAAACAGGCGTTAACGGCGATGAACAGCACGGCTGACAAGTTGACTTTAAAACCGGCATTTCAGCGTCTTGAAAAAATGATTGACTATAAAAACGCTGAGGCATGTAAGGGTAAGAAGCAGTGCGATCTTTCAGGAGACAAGCAAAATAAATTTTCTGCTGATGAAGGCAAAGAGCCCAGCGTCACAGGTCCGCTGAAAGTGGGTAATTCTCTTATCGATGCCTTTACTCTCCAGTATTATGAAGGATTGCCGCTTGAACAGGTGGCATGGGGACAGATTAAAACGCCCGAACAGTGGAAAGAGCTGTCATCTATTAAGAACGCCTATCAGGATGCACTCTTCACTTCACCGGAAGTGGCGCGTAACGTTGCCGCCCCGTTAGTGGACTATATCCGCAGTTTGCTGGTGGACGAAGATAAAGCCAGCGCACCTAAAGTAACGCTTATGGTTGGTCATGATTCGAATATTGCATCATTGCTGGCGGCGTTAGATTTCAAGCCTTACACGCTGCCCGAACAAAATGAAAAAACCCCGATTGGCGGCATCATCCAGTTCCAACGTTGGCACGATAAGAAACAAGATCTGGAGCTGGTCAAGGTGGAATATGTCTATCAGAGCAGCGATCAGTTACGTAATGCCATGCCGTTAACCTTTGAGACGCCCCCAAAGCGGGTGACATTGGAAATGAAGGGTTGCCCAACAGATGCAAATGGATTTTGTCCGTGGGATCAGTTTACGCAGGTGCTGAATAACGCGCTTCAGGGAACGTCAGCGGCCGTGACATCGCCGGCAGCTGATAAGCACAACACGGTGACAGAAAAAGCAGACGCTGATCGGGCCGCTGATAACGCAGAACCGGCCAAATCTTCTGCGGAGAAAGCGGCTGCCGATAAAACTGCAGCAGAGAAAGATGTGAAAGAAAAATCTGCCGCCAGGTCGAAAGTGAGTGATGACAAGCCAGCAAAGACAAACGCTACTCAACAAACCGTTAGTGATAAGACTTCCTGATTGCTGATGTGTCAGCATAAGGCCAGGTCGTGAGGCGACCTGGCTTTCTTTGACCCGATGTTAACCGTTACTGATAACTACCAGTTTTTGGTTTACAAATTCCTTAATCCCCAAGTCTGATAATTCTCGCCCATATCCAGAACGTTTAATGCCGCCAAAAGGGAGTTCAGGAGAGGTATCACAGGTGGAGTTGATAAAAACCATCCCTGTTTCAATTTGCGAAGCCAGTTTCCTGGCGCGATCCATATTGCTGGTGAAAACCGACCCGCCCAGCCCATAGTGTGAGTCATTGGCGAGCTGCACTACTTCATCATCATTTTTAACGATGTACACTTGTGCTACCGGCCCGAAAAACTCTTCAAAGTATGCGGGATTATCACGGGTGATCCCGGATAAAATCGTGGGCTGATAGAAGCAACCTTCACCTTCAATTGCCTTTCCTCCAAGATGCAAGATTGCGCCTTTGCTCACGGCATCATCAACCTGCTTCACCAGCGTATCGCGTGCTGAAGCAGAAGAGAGTGGACCAAGCGTAGTGGTTTCATCCAGCGGATCGCCAACTTTCACATCACGAAATGCCTGTATGAATTTTTCCAGGAAGCTGTCAGCGACTTTTTCATGCACGATAAAGCGTTTTTCGGCGGTACAGACCTGACCACAATTACTGAGCTTGGCGACTGTGCCAGCCTTAACCGCTTTATCCAGGTCGCAGTCGTCAAGCACCACAAATACATCGTTGCCACCCAGTTCCAGGGTGGTTTTTTTCAGGTATTTTCCTGCCTGTTTTGCAACTGCACTACCTGCACGTTCTGAGCCGGTCAGCGCCGCGCCCTGCACGCGGTCATCTGCAATCAGGGCAGCCACCTGATCGTTGCTAATAAAAAGGTTGGCAGGTTCCCTCGGGTGCACCTGCTTCGCTAACCAGTTCGGCAAAAAGCGTCGCACAATGTGGTACGTTCGCGGCATGCTTTATCAGAACCGGATTACCCGCAGCCAGATTTGGAGCAAGCACACGCATTAATTGATAATAGGGAAAGTTCCACGGCTCGACGGCGACCAGCACGCCAACAGGATGATTTTCCACCCAGGCTTCGCCCAATTCACTGGGATAGCGGACAGGAGCCAGAAAGCGCCCGGCATTTTCAGCGTAATAACGGGCAATCTGTGCGCAGATTTTTACTTCCGCACGGCTTTGGTTTATCAGTTTACCCATCTCTACGCTGGCGGCTTTGGCCAGTTCCTCTGCACGATCATCAATCAGGTCCGCCATGTTTTTTAGAATTTGCAGACGTGGTGGGATCGGACCTTTACACCATTCTGAATGGTAAAGCTTGTCTGCGACAGTTAGAGCCTGCTCAACCTGCTGCTCACTGTGCTCAGGCCATGATTTAAGCAATTTATTCGTACAGGGATTGATCGTCTGATAAGCCACATCATTCTCCTCATGGTGAAATCTGCCCTGCGTTCAGGCAGTTTAGTGTGGATTAAGCGTAGTTAATACATTGATTCTTTACCAACAGGGCTGCCACGCATCTGCAATTTTTCCGCAAAAATTAAAAGCCAAGTAAAGAGGCAAGGGTGTAAAAGGTCCTTTACACGGTTTCAATATTCGGCGCAGCGGCAGGGTGGAATAGTTGTGACAGAAATCACTCATCAAGTGAGATGAATTCGCCTTCATCGAGACGGATTTTAACGATCCTGTAAAATTTTTTATTTCGGGCAGTAGTACTTAACGCCACAACAAGACACATATAGACTTATGGATAATCATGCCCGCAGACCCTGATTAAAAGCAGGGGGTAAGATACATGTTTAAGAGAGCGGCCTTGATGGTTTTCACTGGAGATAAGAATGATCATATAAGTTATGATTGGTCCGGCATTCCTGGCATCATAACTAAGCGAAACAAAACCCACCGACTTTCGTGCTCAGAAAAGGCTCTGGCGTTGGCAGTGATAATCCACATTCACAGCCCGAAGCGCTGATCGCTCTCTTAAAGGGACAATAACCTTAAAGTAACTCTCTGCCTGGCGTACAAGATTAGGGACGTAAGATAATGTGCCGAAAAACTGTGCACGGAGGTGAGAGACTGTAATTAAAATTGTGTAATTGCCTGTTTTTGATATGTTCACTCCAACAATGGAGACAGGCAAATTATGGACGAGAAGAAACTTAAGGCCCTTGCTGCTGAACTGGCCAAAGGCCTCAAAACTGAGGCCGGCCTTAATCAGTTTTTCCGCATGCTCACGAAGCTGACCGTTGAAACGGCACTCAATGCAGAACTGACTGACCACCTCGGGCATGAGAAAAATGCCCCTAAAACCGGCACCAATACCCGCAACGGCTACTCTCCGAAAACGCTGCTGTGCGACGACGGTGAAATCGGGCTAAACACGCCGCGCGACCGGGAAAATACCTTTGAACCTCAGCTGATTAAGAAGAATCAGACGCGTATCACGCAGATGGACAGCCAGATTTTATCCTTGTATGCCAAAGGCATGACCACGCGGGAAATCGTCGATACGTTCAAAGAGATGTACGATGCTGATGTGTCACCGCCCCTGATATCAAAAGTCACGGATGCCGTTAAAGAGCAGGTCGCCGAATGGCAGAATCGCCAGCTGGATGCGCTCTATCCCATTGTTTATCTGGACTGTATTGTTGTTAAGGTTCGTCAGAATGGCGGCGTGATTAACAAAGCGGTGTTCCTGGCGCCGGGCATCAATACCGAAGGCCGGAAAGAGCTTCCGGGGATGTGGCTGGCTGAAAATGAAGGTGCAAAGTTCTGGCTGAACGTGCTGACGGAACTTAAAAATCGCGGCCTTCAGGACATCCTGATTGCCTGCGTGGATGGCCTGAAGGGCTTCCCGGATGCGATAAACAGCGTCTATCCGCAGACTCACATCCAGCTGTGCACCATCCACATGGTGCGTAACCGCCTGAAATACGTGGCGTGGAAGGACTACAAAGCGGTCACGGGCGGGCTGAAAACCGTTTATCAGGCACCAACAGAAGCGGCCGCACGGATGGCGCTGGATGCGTTCGCCGAAGAATGGGATGACAAATATCCACAAATCAGCAAAAGCTGGCGTGCGCACGGGGAAAACCTCAATACGTTCTTCGGCTATCCGTCTGACATCCGAAAAGCTATCTACACCACGAATGCCATTGAGTCGCTGAACAGCGTGATCCGTGCCGCCATTAAGAAACGCAAGGTATTCCCGACGGATGACTCAGTGCGAAAGGTTATTTACCTGGCAATCCAGTCGGCATCGAAAAAATGGAGTATGCCGGTCCAGAACTGTCGGCTGGCGATGAGCCGCTTTATTATTGAGTTCGGTGACCGCCTGAGCGTTCACTTTTGACGTGGTGGCAGTTACACAGAATTATTTACAGGGTCGGAGGTGATGGGTTTCAATCAGTAAAAAAGGGCAAAATCAATGCCCTTTTATGTTCTGCGGATCTCAAACGTTTTTACGCTCGACGGTTTTATTATCCCAGACAAGCACATTGCTCACCGTTTTATTAAACGCACGAAGCAAAACATCATCACTACCTTGCTGCTGCCATATTTGTTCAGCCTGCCGTTCGTCATAGTTTGCCACTTCAAAAATGGCTTCCGCAATTTCAGGGGAGGTAGACCGAAGAGTGGCCCATTCCCCAACACGATGCGCTTTAGACTGTTGAGTTGCCATTGTGTGCTCCTGACATGAAGTTATCCGTTCAAACGCACCGCCAGCCCGGCGACGTATTCACCCTGGTAGCGTGCGATGTTCAATTCTTCTTCACTGGGCTGACGTGAGCCGTCGCCGCCTGCGATGGTCGTGGCACCATAAGGCGTTCCGCCACGGACATGAGAAATATCAAACATTTCTTTGGTACCGTAGCCAATCGGGACGATAACCATGCCGTGATGCGCCAGCGTAGTCCAGGTTGAGGTTATCGTTTGTTCCTGTCCGCCCCCGGTACCGGTAGAGGAAAATACGCTGGCAAGCTTGCCGTAAAGTGTGCCAGAAGCCCACAATCCACCGGTACGATCAAGAAAAGTGCGCATCTGTCCGGCCATATTTCCGAAGCGGGTGGGGGTGCCGAGAAGAATCGCATCGTATTCTTTCAATTCTTCGGGAGTAGCTTCAGCCGCGCGCTGATTCGTTTTACCACCTGCTTCGGCGAAACGTGCAGCATCCATTGTTTCAGGAACACGCCTGATTGTTACGCTGGCACCTTTGACCTTGCGCGCCCCCTCTGCTACGGCTTCCGCCATGGTTTCGATATGTCCATACATTGAATAATAAAGCACTAAAATCTTAGCCATTTGTCACTCCATGATTGGGTATTTACCTGTTTTGCTAATGAATAGCTCCTCATCGCAATTCATAGCCCGGTTTTGAGTATAGATGAGACCAACAGATGCTGCTAAATTGTGCAGTAATTGGGGGGAGGCCCATTGGCATATAAACCTCAAGGGAGATAACAAACATCTAGCCTGCTGCTTGACAATATTGTGACAAGCCAACATGGCGACGAGGCTAATCCGGTTTACTCTGGCCAGTCAGGACTATTTTCATCCTATGGTTCTATCAATTCAGTAATTTTTCTGAAGATTGAATAAGTGCCTTAAGGGGATGCGGCAGTCAGAGAACGCCTTTAGCATAACTTGAAATGACACGCAGCACTTAAGATTCGGTCCGGAGTTGAGCGTGTCACTGTCGTAAGCTGGTGAAACCTGAAATCGTTTGCTTTATTATTAAACTGTCCGGGCAGCCTGTGGTGTTATTTCCGGTCGGTTTTCTCCTTTAATTATAGATAGTCACGCCGTTTGCCGCTCTGCGGCCGCATTACTCTGTACGGTGGCACAAAAGGTGCTGACCCGATACCCAGCCGAAGAACGTTTCGATATTGAAAATGGCGGCCTGCCGGGCAAAAGCCAGATCAGCCTGACAGGTCGCGTCCTCCAGTACGATGCCGAAATATTCAAGGAAAAAACCGTCGCGCAGGGTAGATTCCACGCAAACATTTGTGGCGATCCTGGTGAAAATAAGGTGGCGAATGCCGCGGCTGTGCAACATGCTGTCGAGCGGGGTATTGTAAAAGCCGCTGTAGCGCGATTTTTCCAGAACTATATCACCGATTCTGGGCGCAGCCTGTCAACCAGCTGGTAATCCCCTTACCTTTGGCAAGCAGTTTTCCTTCCTGCACCGGTCGGGCGTGCATTGCTTTCAGCGCGTTAGATTTGTGCCAGTTGGGTGAGCCAGGGCCACCCGCTTCAACATATTTCGAGTCCAAACCATTTTGAAACCAGACGATTTGAATTCCTGCTTCACGTGCTGCGTTGACGGCGATAGTGATTTTTTCGATGACTGGTTGGGTAGCTGAAACATCAAATCCCGCCAGATCGAGGTAGCCCCGGGAGTAGCATAGGCATTCTGCATGTCGACAACAATGAGCGCGGTTTGCTCAAGTGGAAATGTGATCGCTTCCGGTCTGGCGACTATTTTTTGTCGAGGCAGTGGTGCAAACAACAGTCTCTTTCATGCTCATAATGCCACCTCTTTTGCCATATCAATAATATCGGCACGGCACTTCATCAGCGGTTGAATACGTTTGCCAAAATGCTCAATTCCCTGCAGGAAATCGTCAAAGGTCAATAAGACGCCCTCGGTGCCCTCAACGGTGGCGACCTCATCCAGCATCCGGGCTATGCTGGCGTAAGATCCCACCAGCGTACCCATATTAATATTCACCGCTGACGTCGGATCAGCCATCTGACGAACGTTGGTGTCGCTACCGGAACGGGTGTCCTGTTGACTTTGCGTGGTCAGCCAGGCCAGCGCATCTTCATCTGCACCGGCTTTATAGTGTTCCCACTTAGCACGGGCGGCATCATCCGTTTCGTCGGCAATAATCATAAACAGGACATAGGAGCCGACGTTGCGCCCGGTCTGGTCGGCGGCATTTTTCATGCGGGCAGCGGTAGGCGCGAACGTGGTGGGGGTGTTAATACCTGCACCAAAGCAAAAGTTGTAATCTGCATGTTTTGCCGAAAAAGCAATGCCTGCATCACTTTGCCCGGCGCAAATGACCTTCATGGGTTTGTGCGGTTGCAGGCTGAGGCGGCAATCGTTCATAGTAAAAAATTCACCCTTTAGATCGGATTTACCGGTGCCCCACAAGTCGCGCAGCACGGTAACGTACTCTGCCAGATAGTCGTAACGGCAGGAAAAATAGTCATCCCCAGGCCACATGCCCATCTGATCGTATTCCGGCTTTTGCCAGCCGGTGACCAGATTGACGCCAAAGCGACCGCCAGAAATAGAATCTACCGTTGAGGCCATCCGTGCGACTATAGCCGGTGGTAAGGTGAGCGTCGCGGCTGTAGCGTATATCTCAATACGCGAGGTTACCGCCGCCAGGCCGACCATAAGGGTGAAAGATTACAGGTTATGGTCCCAGAATTCAGTTTTACCGACAAAACCGCGCAGTTTGATCATCGACAGGGCAAAATCGAAATGATAATGCTCGGCCTTAAGCACGATTGCTTTGTTCAGTTCGAACGTGGGCATATATTGCGGGGCATGGGTTGAAATCAACCAGCCGTTATTACCGATCGGGATAAATACGCCAATTTTCATAAAAGGGCCTTATTTGAAGTCAGGGTTATTATTCCCGCGCTGCGATACATACTGTCATTCCTTTGAGGCAGCGTTCATGGTGGTTTTAACAATTACCGTACCACACCAAAAAATTACTTATATTCAGTTAGTTGGGATAGCGAGGTTAAAATAATGTAGAGTGAATGGTCTGAAATAGACTGTTTGGTAAAAAATGCGTGCACAATAATCAGTCAATCGTGGCCGATTTAAGTGCGCGGCCTGAGCAGCAGTGTGAAAGAAACGGTCTGCCACTATATGGCTTCTGGCTAAACTCTCAGAAAAAACCCTGACAACCTCCACCCAACGCTCAAAGACCGTTGCTGCAACGCGAGCCGCGATTATTCAGGCTTGCACTCGCGCTGTTCTCCCTTTACGGCATGTATGGCAGCAGTCTTGATAAGGTCGCCGAAGGTCCGACGTTTCAAAAACAAATTTGCTCTATTACTTTCCGTCTAAAGAAGCGCTTTATATTGCCGTGCTGAAAGATATTTTGGATATCTGGCTACCCGCCATTATATCCGTCTGAAACTGGAAGTTTCATGAGACCATACGCAGGCTTCACGATGGTTTTGCTTGGAAATGCTGCAGGGGGCACCACTACTGAAAGGTGAACCGGAAGGCGATTTGTGTAATCTGGTTGATGAAAAGCCAGCCGCCATTGAAAGCTGGATTGCCGCAGGGAAACTGGTTGCCGTTGAACACCACCATCTGATATTTCTGCTGTGGGCGACCACACAGCATTATGCTGATTTTGCCAGCCAGGTCGAAGCGGTTACTGGGCAAATGCCCGATGATGAAGGTTTCTTTCAACAAAAGGTGGAAAATGTGCAGCGTATGGTGATTTAAGGGATCCGCATACGTGACGAAATAGCTGAAGAAAAAACGGGCCTGTAAGGCCCGTTTATGCGGTTAGAGTCCGATTTTGCGATGGCGCAGCCACCAGCCAATGCCCAGCATGATAAACCATAATGGCGTAACGATGAGTGCCTTACGGGTATCTTCTTCCAGTGAGAGCAGAACCAGTACAAAAGCAAAAAAGGCGATGCAGACCCAGCACATAAGTTTACCTAACGGCATTTTGTATTGAGATGCCTGATGTAGCTGAGGATGTTTCTTGCGGTATGCCAGATAAGAACAAACAATGATTGTCCAGACGAACATAAACAGGATCGCTGAAACGGTGGTGACCAGCGTAAACACCTCCATGACGTTTGGGATCAGATAAATCAGTGCGACACCACTCAGCAGACACAGGCAGGAAAAAAACAGGCCCGTTGTCGGGACGGCACGGGGTGACAATTTTCCAAAGCGTTTATGGGCAACACCTTGTTGAGCCATGCAGTACAACATCCGGCTGGTGGAGAAAATACCGCTATTGGCTGAAGATGCCGCCGAGGTGAGAACAACAAAATTGACGATACTGGCGGCAGCGGGCAGACCAATCAACACAAACATTTCTACGAAAGGGCTGCGACTGGCGACAACCTGGTCCCAGGGTGTTACGGCCATAATCACCAGCAGGGCAAAGACGTAAAACATGATAATGCGTAGAGGAATGGCATTGATTGCGCGGGGCAAAACGTTTTTAGGATCGTGTGTTTCAGCCGCCGTGGTGCCTACCAACTCAATGCCAACAAAAGCGAATACGGCAATCTGAAACCCTGCGAAAAAACCGCTCAGGCCTTTAGGAAACATACCGCCATGATTCCAGATATTACTCACTGCCGCTGTACTACCATCAGTTGACGGATAGTGTATGGCAACCAGCACGATGCCGGTCGCGATCAGTGCCACGATGGCAACAATTTTGATGATGGCAAACCAAAACTCCATCTCGCCAAATAGTTTAACTGTG
Source organism: Erwinia tracheiphila (assembly GCF_021365465.1). Taxonomy (NCBI): domain Bacteria; kingdom Pseudomonadati; phylum Pseudomonadota; class Gammaproteobacteria; order Enterobacterales; family Erwiniaceae; genus Erwinia; species Erwinia tracheiphila. The sequence goes on along the minus strand of NZ_CP089932.1, from coordinate 2,874,316 downwards.
GCAATATTCAGCGCCAGGAACACCACGATACAGAGCAGCGCACTCATCCAGATGGAGAAATCCGGGAACCACAACTGAAAATAGGAGCTTATTGCCACCACGTCCGCAATGCCGGTCGCCACCCAGCAGAACCAGTAAGTCCAGCCTGTGAAATAACCTGCCCACGGGCCAAGCAGGTCGGCGGCAAAGTCACTGAACGACTTGTACTCGAGATTGGACAGCAGTAACTCACCCATTGCCCGCATTACAAAAAAAAGCATAAAGCCAATAATCATATAAACAAAAATAATCGAAGGCCCGGCAAGACTAATGGTTTTTCCTGAACCCATAAAAAGTCCAGTGCCAATGGCTCCGCCCAGGGCAATTAGCTGAATATGTCGATTATGAAGATGACGACGCAGCTCACCTGGTGCCTCATTGCTTGACGATGTCTTGTTTAATTGGTCAATCATAACGGAATTCCTGTCCTCAAATAATATTGTTTCAGCTCTAAAGGCTGTTATTTGATCGGGTTTAAAAGATGTTTGCAGGTATAAGATAATGTAATTCAACGGTAAACAGCCAACGCTTTTTAAGGAATAAATCGATATTTTTGGTAACTTCATGAATGCTTTGCTTGATTTTGCTATTAATCACACCAGGTGAAGAGGGTGGCAAACCAATGACGAAGATTAATAGAATTGATAGAGGTACTCTCGGTTTCTGCGATATTGAGGTAATCGGCGGTACTGATGTCGATCAGCTATTTTTCCCGTATAGATCCCCTTAATTCATTGACAGATTACATCCGTTACCATTTGCATGGCACGGGTGATTTTAAACACGGGAAGCCGCCTGTGTGATTGTTTGCTATTGGGGGCATACGCAACAGTTGGGAGCATGTCAGATAGCCAGTTAATATTTTAAGTTTTTGAAAAAAATGGTTTTTATGCGTTGTTTCGCCCGTCTTTCCTGACAATTAGTCTGATAATATTTATTGATCGTGGGGTATCGTCACGAGCGATAAACTTAACGGTTTGCAGGATTGATTGCGTGCGCCATCAGGTGTGCAAAAAGTATGTTCCACTATCTTGAAAGATAAATGAGGGAACATACTCTATGCCAGAGGTACAAAACGTTCTGCTAAGGTGGCAATTATATGAAGGTTCACTCTCATAAGAAGCATGACCTTCAGACATTTATGACTGGGAATTCTGATTCGAAATGAGCAGTAATTCCTTGTTGTAAAAGGTATCTTTTTAGCGGCAATACAGCCAGATTGATGGTTTTAGTTTCATTACAGGTTTAAAGCAAATAGCTAACGATTCTGTCTGATTATTGAAAATGAAGCGCAAGGAAAATCTTAAATAACACATCAACCTTGAAAAACTTTCCTTGAACATAATAACGTTTTATCTGGTAATGAGGGCGTAAGAAAAATCATTAATAATATGCTTTCCATTTAAAGCCTTGTTAAAAATAACGGGCAATGAATTTTCTAAAAAATCTGATACAGAATAGTAGGGGAAATTTAATAATATGATAATTCCATGAATAAATAATTTCTGTAGTGATAATATCATATCTATATAACCTAACCGTTAAAATATCGTGTTAGTTAAAAGTCGATACTTTTAAAAAAGAAGTTGCACAGGAGATGGCGGTAGTTTACTGAGAAACCCGCTCGGCCATTTAACCCGCTAACGAGTTGAATATCCGTACCGAGTACCGATTGGATTTAATCATTTACACATGTGGTTAATGTCGCATGCGGTTCTTCAAAGAAAAGTAATGAGTCTGGAATAATAGCTTTACGTTTGCAGCTGCCGTGTTTCGTCAAGAAAAAATCGCTGTAATCCTCGGAATACAGTCCCCTAAGCGCTGTCAGCAAGCTGCCAGCACTAAGTCCCCGATACATCGCGGCTACGCCGCGCTAACGGGGTTAAAAGGGCTTATATCAGCATAATCATCACTATAAGCCCGCATGGCTGTTCAGGGCGGGAGGGGGATACCACTCTCTGACAGTCCTCCACCGGCCTGCGCCGGGCTTCGGCGGGTTAACTACAGAGTCATATAAAACAACGTTATGCCGCCTTACATGCGCTACGCGCATCTGAAGACAGGTATTCAGCATCGAACGGCTTTTGTGTTTTCAGAACGCCATAGCACCAGTGGACGAGTTTCCGCATCAGTGCGCCAATGGCACACATTTTTGCCTTGCCACGCAGGCATAACCGCTCATACATCGCTTTCATCACCGGGTTAAATCTCAGGCCACACAACGAAGCCAGATACAGTTTCGCGCGGATTTCCGGCGGGCCGATTTTGGATAATTTCGGTTTCCCTCTGACCGATGTGCCGGAGTATTTTTCAACACGGACCACGCCCAGAAATGCAGCAACCTGCTCTGCTGTATCGAAATGATGACCCCGCAGGATAACCAGCATATTCAGACCTAACTGATAACCCACGGATTTTATTGATGTCAGCAGGTCAAAATCCTTTTTTAATTCAGGATGCTGGTCGAGGTGGGTCAGGATCAGAGCGTCCAGATGCTCAGGCTCTGCGCTCAGGTTACGAAGCACATTTTCGATGGATTCAGTGACAGCAAGAGGTGTGTCCGTTGCCCGACATTTTTCCAGCCTGTTTTTTTCGCGGGTGCTGTCGGTGACAGGTGCATCACGTCGGCGGAGAAGTGCGCTGAGATGGCGGACATTCTCAGGCGGGGGGACCCACGGTTCCGGCACCTTAAGTGCACCGTAGCAGGCGAGCATATAAGCATCAACCTGGTCGTTTTTTGTCAGAATGTCCATGCCACGCGCAAATTCTCTGCTGCGATGTGGGTTGGCGAGCGAAACTTGAGCTCCGGCCTTGTAGAGGGCGTATGCAAGCGATTCATGATAAACCCCGGTGGCCTCCATGATGATATGGACATTGGCAGGTTCACAGTGCTGTTTACTGAGCCAGCCGATCACGGCATCGGCTGCATTGAAATCGTTTTTAAGCTTGCGGGTTTTTACCTTGCCTTTGACACCTTCCCGCAGCAGACATAAATCCAGGGTTTTCTTGCTGACATCGATACCGAACTGAAACATAGATGTTTTCTCCTTTCACTGAACCATCACGCCTATTACCCTTGTACATGCAGAGTCATCGCTCCTGGCAACCGTTGAATGTTAATGCTGGCGTGAAAGGTGAAGCGGAGGGCTTTTTCTGCCAATCAAGGTTCTCGCCATTCCGGGAGGGGACAAGCTCACTCCGCTTCATGTGATGGTAGCTAACCACCATATGTCTATTACATACAAGAGAGGAGCGATGCTGACACTGACGTGTGGCGACGAAAATTCAAATATTGATATGCAAGGCTACTGAGTCAGAGCAAGATTCTTTCAGAAACGGCCAGCATTTCCTTATGGCCCAACTCACTTTCACACTCCAATACTAAAATAGTTAAGTACGTGACTAATTTCTTCATGCTTATCAGATCAGAACAGGTTCTTAGCAAAGATAAAGGTTATAAGCATCAGGAATGGATAAGTTGACACAGGATGTTTGCCAGTGGCAAAGTAGTTTATGTTCAGATGTACTTTATCAAAAAATCAATCATTACACATAAAATAAAATTCATGAGAAAATACAACACATTGAAATATAATAAGTTATCCATTATGGACTGGCTTAATATTTTTTGCGACCTGTAATAATCAAAGTGTAAAAAATCCCCTGATTAACTTCTTAACATCCTGTAATCTCAAATTGACTATATCTCTATAAGATAATTCTTATTTTCAATGTTTTCTTTCTACCGCATTTATTATATGTATTGTCAAAGACGCTGCCTGTTGTTGATTGCGACGTTTAGTGTGGCATAGAATGATACAATATTTGACCACAACCTGAGGTTGAATATCAAAACCGTGGTGTTTTTTCTCCTGAACGTTTAGCAAGTCAGGGCATTTTGTTATGAGACCTGAACGAACGTGGAGAACTATTTTAATTGGTGTAATGAGATAAAATCGACTTTTTGTTTAGTAAAAAACTACGGATGTTATTCGTCTCTTGGAACTGCAATCCCTTGATATGGGTCTGGATTTCTATGCTCTATATATTCGTCATCTTCTTCCTTTTACTCAACCGCGAATATTCTTATACAGCAATTATCCTGACCGATGGGTGAAAATCTGGCAAAAAAGAAACTTTGCCGAACTCGATCCCGTTATCAAACACTGTATGGTTCCCGACACGCTACTGACATGGAATGATGTTGTCATCAGTAAAGGACTTCAGGTGTGCGAAGCAGCGAAAGAATATGGCATTTGTTCCGGTTTTTCCTGTTCAAAAATGATAAAAAGTTGTTCCATTTGCATATTGCCAATGGCATCAGTAAAATTCTTTGAAAATATTGTGTTAACGCAGGATGGTCAGCTTAAATATACAATATATAGCGGTTATGGTTGTGGATGCCTTACAACAAATTAAGGATATTGCCATGTCGGTGATGGACATAGCGCTGTGTCAGCGAGAACAAGAAATCCTCAAATGGATAGCTGAAGGAAAAACGTCATCAGAAATACCCTTAATCCTGTCTATTTCTGAGCACACGGTTAATTTTATACCAGAAAAATATGCAAAAAAAGTTCAATGCACCTAACAAAACGCAGGTGGCTGCCTATGCAGCCGCCATTGGATTAATTTAGTTAAGCGACTGCCAGATTTGGTAGTTTCAGATTGACAGTTAGTTGTCTGTCCTGCTTCGGGCTGGTCAATCTTCAATAAATTAAAGGATTAAATTAACGACGGAATGCTCCTGGGGACAAATAATAATGAAGATTATCTATACCAAGTTGAGAGATATGCCATCCTCTCTGTTGGCGGAGTTGGGCAGTTACCGTTATAGCGTCTTCGCTCGAGGGGATGGGTGGCCTTTGCCAGCTCGCCTGAGCACTCCCGGGCAGGAGTATGATCGTTACGATCATTCTGATGTGGTCTGGATTATCGCCTGGAATGCACAAATGGGGATCTGCGGTTGTGCGCGTTTGATGCCCTGGTCTATTCCGGTGGACACGGGATTGATGGAAGGCACCGTTCGTCCGGTAAATGAGATGGAAGGTCGCGTCTGGGAAATGTCGCGTTTCTCAGCGCGTCTCGATATTGATGCAGATTTACCGCCAGCCATTCTTTGGCACAGTGTTCAACTGGCAGAACAGGCCGGGATTGATTGCCTTTACAGCGCGGCAACGCCAATGTTGGAGCAGATGTTTGCCATGCACCACGTTGATTATCAACCGTTATCGGCAGGTTTTATTCAGTCCGAAGAAAACCTTTTTGCAGTAAAGATATCGACAAATCAGCCTCGTCTGGCTTCCCGGTTTTGTGGTGCGCGTCGTTTCAGTCCTGAAGAAGTGTTGCCAACTTTTGGTGTTTCCCCAACATGGACCGGAGGCAACCGTTGAATATGCTTCATGCATGATTTCGCTATGAGATAAATGTACCGGAAGGGAATTCCTTACCCATTAAGATTAAATGCAATAAATAAACATCAGGCAAGGTTGGAGTATTGATATAATAAATTATCTTCGTTTCATCATAAATGCCGCTGTAGCGCGTCGCGTAAAATGAGAAATTGCGCCACTTAAATTGATAAATCTGTAACAGTGTTTTTTTCTCATTATACGCGATTTTTTGATTGAAATTTAAACTGCCCGGACTGGCCAGGTGATATCCGGCACCGTCGATGTATCCACTGTCTGCACTGCTTTAATGTATTTCAGCCACACAACCAGACGTGCCTTGCCTTCGTCTCTGATAATGCCTAACTGGGGTTCAGTCTGCCACAAGCCAATTGTGACCTGCGCTTCAGCCAGTGACACCGCTTTCTGCTGCTTTCACGACCGGATTTCTTTACTGGTAGAGAAATCAGTATCACTCATGTTTTTTTCCTCTCAATGTTGATTGTTAAAGCAGATATATCTTTTGCTAAAAGTATACTATATTCCATTTTTTTAAATGAGGGATCTTCCCTGCGAGTGAGGTGGCTCTGTATTCCAGCACTATGGCGTTTTTTTCAGTGCTAAGAGGGAGGGAAAAGAGGTAGAATGACTTATTCAGATATCATCTTGAAGGTAGATGGTATCCCCCTTCTGGAGAGACCTGTTTGATAAGTGTTCTTCTTGTTGATGACCATGAACTGGTACGCGCGGGTATTCGCCGTATACTGGAAGACATTAAAGGCTTTCAGGTGGTCGGTGAAGTAAACTGTGGTGAAGATGCTGTGAAATGGTGTCGGACTAACCCTGTGAGTGTGGTGTTGATGGATATGAACATGCCTGGTATTGGCGGACTTGAAGCAACACGAAAGATTGTTCGTTACAATCCTGATGTGAAAATTATTATGTTGACTATCCATACTGAAAACCCACTGCCAGCGCGCGTTATGCAGGCTGGGGCCGCGGGCTATTTGAGTAAGGGGGCTGCGCCTCAAGAGATGGTTAACGCCATCCGTCAGGTTAATGCAGGCCAGCGTTATATTGCCACTGATATCGCGCAGCAGATGGCACTCAGTCAGATTGAACCACAAAAAGCAGATTCGCCCTTCGACAGTTTGTCAGATCGTGAATTGCAAATTATGCTGATGATAACCAAGGGGCAAAAAGTAGCGGATATCTCTGAGCAACTTAGCCTTAGTCCCAAAACAGTCAATAGTTATCGTTACAGAATGTTTAGTAAGCTCAATATCAGTGGTGACGTTGAGTTAACACACCTGGCTATCCGACATGGTCTTTTGAACGCGGAGTCGTTAATCAGCAGTGAATGACGTTTTTGATGCCAAATCCTTCCTTCAGTCCGTAACCAGTCAGCCTGGCGTTTATCGAATGTATGATGCCGAAGGTACGGTAATTTACGTTGGTAAAGCTAAAGATCTCAAAAAGCGTCTTTCAAGCTATTTTCGTGGCACTCAGGGCAGCCGTAAAACTGAAGCGCTGGTGGGCAGCATCTATCAGATTGACGTAACTGTCACACATACTGAAACAGAAGCATTGCTACTTGAGCACAATTACATCAAGCTTTACCAGCCACGCTACAACGTATTGTTGCGGGATGACAAATCCTACCCCTCTATTTTTCTTAGTGCTGATAAACATCCTCGGCTGGCCAGCCATCGCGGTGCAAAACATGCCAAAGGGGACTATTTCGGCCCCTTTCCTAACGGCTATGCGGTTCGGGAAACGCTCTCTTTACTTCAGAAAATTTTCCCTGTCCGTCAATGTGAAAACAGTGTTTACCACAATCGCTCCCGGCCCTGCTTACAGTACCAGATTGGACGGTGTCTGGGGCCTTGTGTCAAAGGTTTGGTCAGTGAGGAAGAATATGCACAGCAAACCGAATATGTCCGGTTGTTTCTTTCGGGAAAAGATGATCAGGTTTTAAAACAGTTAGTCAGGAGAATGGAAGCAGCCAGCCAGGCGTTAAAATTTGAGGAGGCGGCACGTCTGCGCGATCAAATTCAGGCCGTCAGGCGCGTAACGGAACGCCAGTTTGTATCCAACAATGGAGACGATTTGGATGTTATTGGTGTGGCTTTTGACGCCGGGATGGCTTGTATGCACGTGCTTTTCATTCGTCAGGGAAAAGTACTTGGCAGCCGCAGTTACTTTCCCAAAGTGCCAGGGGGAACTGAACTTTCAGAAGTCGTGCAGACTTTTCTGGGGCAATTTTATCTGCAAGGTAGCCAGACGCGCACTTTGCCCGGCGACATTTTGCTCGACTTTTTCCTCCCTGAGAAAGAGTTGTTGGCAGCGTCATTGACAGAAATGGTCGGACGGCGCGTCTCCATTCAGAGTAACCCCCGTGGTGACAGAGCACGTTATCTTAAACTTGCCTGCACCAATGCCAGCACGGCTTTACTCAGCCGACTCTCGCAACAATCAACTATTCATCAAAGATTACAGGCGCTGGCAGAGTTGTTGGATTTACCGACGATAAATCGCATGGAATGTTTTGATATTAGTCATACTATGGGTGAACAAACGGTAGCATCTTGTGTGGTGTTTGATAATAACGGCCCGTTGCGTTCAGAATATCGCCGCTACAACATTACTGGAATAACGCCTGGTGACGATTATGCTGCGATGAATCAGGTACTTTGCCGTCGTTATGGTAAAGATCTTATCGACAGTAAGATCCCCGATGTGATTCTGATTGATGGTGGAAAAGGGCAATTAGGTCAGGCTAAAAACGTTTTTGCTGATCTCAATGTTAACTGGGATAAAGAGCGGCCGATATTGTTAGGCTTGGCAAAGGGTACAGCTCGTAAGGCGGGTTTAGAAACGCTGTTTTTTGAGCCTGAAGGTGAGGGTTTTTCACTGCCACCAGATTCGCCAGCTTTGCATGTCATTCAGCATATTCGTGATGATTCTCACAATTATGCAATAACCGGACATCGCAACAAACGCGCTAAAGTCAAGAACACCAGCGCACTCGAATCTATTGAAGGAATTGGCCCCAAACGGCGTCAGATGCTGCTTAAATACATGGGGGGCCTGCAGCCGCTAATGAACGCTACCGTTGATGAAATTGAAAAAGTTCCTGGAATCTCAAAGCTTCTTGCGGAGAAAATATTCTATTCGCTAAAACACTAAGGATTGCAACACTGCTGGCATTGTAGGAACATAAGGACAAATTCTACTCTGCCCAGACAGTTAGCATAATTATGCATTTTAACATTCCAACGTTACTCACCCTGTTTCGTGTCGTTTTGATTCCCTTCTTTGTGCTGGCATTTTATTTGCCGTTTCAATGGGCTCCGATGGCGTGTGCCCTCATTTTTATATCAGCCGCAATAACCGACTGGTTTGATGGCTATCTGGCGCGTCGCTGGAAGCAGACGACGCGTTTTGGTGCATTTCTCGATCCTGTTGCTGACAAAGTTATGGTTGCTACAGCGTTGGTACTGGTTGCAGAATATTTTCATTCATGGTGGATTACCTTACCTGCTGCGACAATGATTGCCCGTGAAATTATCATTTCCGCTTTGCGTGAGTGGATGGCGGAGATTGGTAAACGAAGCAGTGTGGCGGTATCCTGGATTGGTAAGGTTAAAACGACAGCACAAATGCTGGCGTTGTTTGCCTTGCTCTGGCGTCCAGACAACGCTGTTCAGGGCATGGGTGTGATTGCTTTGTATATTGCGGCAGTGCTTACTTTTTGGTCAATGTTTCAGTATTTAATGGCGGCTCGCGGCGATCTGTTTGAACGGTGATCAATACGACTTAAAAAGCAGCAAACAGAAAGAAAGTGAGGATAATTGTGTTGACTCATTCATTCAGGTCAGTAGAATGCAACACATCGGAAGCAACTTGGTTGCCAGAATATAAGTAAAATCAGCATGTTCTGAAAGATTGGCTAAAGCGGGAATAGCTCAGTTGGTAGAGCACGACCTTGCCAAGGTCGGGGTCGCGAGTTCGAGTCTCGTTTCCCGCTCCAGATTTTGTTATCAGATGCACTCTGATAAGACCTGAACGTTAAGGCGCGTTGGCAGAGTGGCTATGCAGCGGATTGCAAATCCGTGGACCTCGGTTCGACTCCGGGACGCGCCTCCACTTTACACCCATGCCCGGGTGGTGAAATCGGTAGACACAAGGGATTTAAAATCCCTCGGCTTATGGTTGTGCGGGTTCAAGTCCCGCCCCGGGCACCATTAACACTTCTTCTGACGTTTTTTGAAGTCTACAAATCCAGAAAAAATCCTTTAAAAAAAGCAAGTTACCTTATTTCTTGGTCTCTTGTGGGCTACCCTCTTTTGGGGGCATAATCGGGGGCATGTCAATTCGACCAGGATTTGTGCGCCCAAAATGAAACTCAACGCTCGCCAGATAGAGACCGCAAAGCCGAAAGAGAAAGCCTATAAAATGGCTGATGGAGGCGGCTTGTATCTTGAAGTCTCCCCTAAAGGTTCCAAGTACTGGCGTATGAAATATCGTCGCCCATCCGACAAAAAGGAAGATCGGCTCGCTTTTGGTGTATACCCGACGATCACTTTGGCTGAAGCTCGGGGTAAGCGCGATGCAGCAAAGAAATTGTTGTCTCAGGGCATTGACCCCAAAGCTGAGCAAAAGGGGGCACAAGCTGAAATTGAGGGGGCATATTTATTTGAAACTATCGCAAGGCAATGGCACGCACGTAACCTAACTTGGAGCGAAGATCATAGCCGTCGCGTTCTGCTGACGCTTGAACAGTATATTTTCCCCTCGATAGGTCAAATTGATGCCAGAACGTTGAGAACCAGCCAGCTTCTTAATCCGATCAAATCTGTCGATACGGCAGGTAAACATGATGTTGCGCAGCGACTGATGCAGCGTGTAACCGCAATTATGCGTTTCGGTGTGCAGAATGACCTTCTTGAATCAAATCCTGCCAGTGATATGGCTGGAGCGCTTTTAAGCGTTAAGGCGACCCATCACCCAGAGCTACCCCCAAAAAGAATCCCTGAGTTCCTTGAAAGACTATCACGCTATAAAGGGCGACTAATGACACGGCTTGCCGTTGAATTAACGCTACTGACATTTATTCGTTCAAGTGAGATGCGTTTTGCTCGCTGGAGTGAGGTTAACTTTGAACGAAGCGAGTGGACGATACCCGGAATTCGTACACCTATTCCTGGCGTAAAACACTCTGAGCGTGGGATGAAGATGAAAACTGAACATATTTTTCCGCTTAGCAAACAGGCATTTGATATTTTTAAACGTTTACATGCATTGAGCGGTAAAGGCGAGGTTATATTTCCCAGCGATCATGATCCAAAAAAAGTAATGAGTGAAAATACAGTAAATAGGGTCTTGACGCAGATTTATTGATAATGATGAAGAGTAAGATACCAACCGATGATCTTATCATGCATTTCCTCTGACTTCGAAAAGCAAATTGTTCTGCGGGTCAGTCGTTTGATATGTGTGCGAAGATTAAGATTATGTCGTTCTGTCCGTTGGGTATATTTCTTGCTCACCATGTGGCCTGTTGCACTTAACAGAACTTTATAAACCGGCCAGGCATCTGTCATATAAAAGGCAAGGTTAAATTTGCTTAACAAGGCCAGCAATCGTCGCAGGGTCGGGGCATTTCTCGGGCCGAAGACGTGGGCCAGAGCACGTTTGCGGATACGGTCATAAGCATAGAACAACCACCGGGGATTGCTTTTACACCGCACGTAAGACCATTGTTCACCGGCTTCACAGCAGATAACAACCTCCGTTTCGGGGTCGATATTCTCAGCTACCTGCTTTGGCGAAATTTTTTTACGTGCCGCAGAACCGTATTGAGGCTGATACCGAGAACCCGTGCGGTATCGCGACATCCGTAACCATTCATGGCCATATTAACAATGGTCTGGTGTGTGTCTGGTTTGGCGCCGGAGTAGCTAAAGTTGAGCAGAAAGGTCTTTGAACAATGCTTGCAGATGTAACGTTGGGCACCGGATGCTGAATGTCCGTTACATCGTACAGCATGAGTTTCATTGCACTGAGGGCAGACGACATCAACTTTAGCCATATGTTACATCCAAAGCGCAAAGCATACGTGATCAGCAAGTCTGCGTCACGACCGTAAAACTGGTCAAATTTCGCATCAAGCGTGTCCAGCAACTGAAATGCTCGCCGCCGATATAACTGCCTCTGAAATTGGTCACGCTGACATACTGGCCTGCCGTACAACTATTTTTGAAAAAACCCCGGGCGGTTCCGTCAGTATCATACTGTCCGTAAATTTCCAGATTAATGATTTCTGTCTGGCCTGAACAGTAAAAGCGACAGAACCGGCATCACCTGTCAAAATCAGCCTGGTGGGGTTATTGTAGCCATATGCGTGATTGCCCGCGCCAGCAAGGCGAAAAAAGGCGCTTGTATGTACCACCCGAATCCCAGGATGAAACAGCAAAATTTCCTGAGGGAAACTGGACACCTGTCTTTGCCCTGTTATCTGTCTGCGTTCTGCTCCATGCCTCCATCAGTTTGATGGCCTCAATGCAGTCCGTTTCCCCGTCCGGTATTGCACCGAACATCGTTACATCAAACGTCGATGGTTCTCCAATCCGCTCCCAGTGCCAGTCTGTATTCACTACGCATGTTATGCCGCCATCCTCCGTGCCGGTAAAATTGCGGGCAACAAACTTTCCACCGCCGTATCCGGTGCCGGATGCATACTCACGCAGGGTGATCCGTTGTCCTTCGCAAGCAGGGGTGATCCCGGACAGGGTGGCATAGTTGGAACACTGGCCAATGTATTTTTCACCGTCGAATGACTGTAGATCGAGAACGTCAGGATTGACGATGTTTGCCGGAACAATCGGGTTAGGTTGCCCGGTCTGATCGTCAAAATACAGGAGACGCCCGCGCAGGCTGGCAGGTGCAGGCAGCTGATTAAACTGAAGGCCCGGGGCAAGGCGAAGCGCTCGCGTGATATCCACGCCGATGGCCTCCTCCCTCGCTGCCGCTTCCCGCGCCACCAGCAGATCAACATAGTTTTTATTCGCAGCGTCTGTCCCGTTGGTCGGCGTGGCCAGATTTTTTATGCTGTAGTTCTGCACATCATAATAGTTGTAATTGAACCACGGACGACAAAGAGCCAGTGAGTTATAAAGCGACTGACCCTGCAATGCCATCCAGATGCGGTCAAAATCAAGGTTAATGGTCTGAGCCAGCAGGTCGCCGTTGTCCTGATAGTTGGTGTCTCTGTACAGTGACATTGCCCGCAACAGCAAAACGGTGGTCCCACTCGCTGGCGGTGTCAGAAAAGTCACCTGTCCGCCGGCTGCATTACCCACCCCGCTTACCGTGTAACCTGAAGTCACCTCACCATCCACTGACACCTGCAAACCACCTGCCGCCAGGATATAAAACTGGAATGCAAAAACCGTTGTTACCCCGTTACCCTGATGCGTGTTGTAGGGTGTCTGGCTGGGTACTGACATGCAGGCGGCCTCCGTTAATAATTCACGGCGACCTCATAATTACCGTCGCCCGGTTGCCAATTCTGATGCCCGCCTCCGGTCGAAATCCTGACTATTTTTCCGATACGCACGGGCGTTTGCGATATGCCACCGGCCCCGGGGTCTATGTAGTCGTCAGGCTGGTTTTTCAGTAACGGATTAAAGTCCTGCATCTGCTCGTACATCGGGCCATCGAGCGCCTCCGTATGCGCCCACAAAAATCGGGTAGACAGTGGCGCTTCAAACGCGTCCAGGATGCGCTTTTATTTGTTCACTACGGAAAATTCTTCGGTAACGCCACAGTCGGTCCCCTTCAGCGCCTGGCGTAACAATTTCGGTGCAAATCCGCCCTGGCCGTTGACCTCGACAATGACGCGGGGGATCTGGTATTTCAGCACCAGCTCTTTAATCTCAATAACCTGCCCGCCGCTGATTTTGTCGTCGCCGTCGAACTCTGCAAGTTCTCCGGACAATTCCCGGCAGACGTGCCAGTATAAATGGCCTCGTGCGTCGGTGAGTATCAGCGAAAACGCGCTGGCGTCGCTTTTGATTTTACCCAGCGCCACGTCCCAGTAAGCCACTGCGCCCACAATCTGCACGTTGTCCAGCCACATCGTACAGACGCCGTTACCAAAGCGGATTTCAGGTTCAACGGCGTATTCCCGGATGCGTTCCGGGTTAAGTCTTGTCTGGCCAACGGGTTTACTGTGCAGCTGGTACTGCCTGTCCCAGGCATTGAACGTGCGCGTTTCCTGCCTGCGTTTCAGCAGCTCTGCGCGGTCGAATCTGTCCAGCCATGCGCAGCCTGCATAACAGTCCACCAGCGTATCCGGTGGCTCTGCAAACACGATCACATCGCCGCTTAACCGATAGTCAACGTCCTGTTGCAGTAACCTTGCGCCCTTATGGACCCCGATGAAAACGAATTCAGGGGTAAACGGCAATTCGTAGTGGGTACACGTGGCAGCGTCTTCTTCGATGCGGTGCGCTTGCGCAAACAGGGGAATGGTCAGGCAGTCCGCGCCCATACTTTCCTGCTCGTCATAAAGACTGTCCTGCGTGTGCGGCGTGCCGATAAAGAGTTTTCGCCCGCCGGGTACAAGGATATGAGTCTGTTCCTCCAGGCGATAGCGCAACTTCTCGCGAGCCTCCGGTGTGGTGATATCTTTCGGCACTTCAACGTCGTCATTCTGGCACTCATCTGCACGCGCTGACGTGACGTTAGACAGAATGCCTTTGGCGTACATGCCTGCATTTCGGAAATCTTCCGCTCCCTCCACCACTGCTCAATCGTTCCCTGTCGGTCCGGCAACATGCCCCGAGTAAGCGGGTGATTACGTATAACATTCTGCGTGTCGCGGCTGGTTTTATAAGCGGTACCGTCAGACTCTGACTGGAGCAGAATGCGGTAATCGCGGTTCTGGTGATAACGCCAGGCGTTATAAACGGCAAGAATAGTTGATTTTCCGAAGCCACGAAAGCAGCGTAGCACGGCCAGATCGCCACGGTTGGCCAGCCAGTGACAGTCTGGCACGTCCCAGCGCATACGCTCTGCCCACATATGGAAAAAGGCGGGAAAAGAGACATTCATTTTTTGCCTTTTTTCATAATCCTTTCAATAATTTCCGCCGATTCCTTCTCTGCTTTATTCACCTACTGGCCAAGCAGGAACGTTTCCTCTGAGGGGTTTTTGGCATCGACGGGCGCACCGCTGCGGCTATGCATACCGATCAGCGAATGAACTTTGATTAACAGCGTCAGCGTACCCGCCGCGTTTTTTTGCTCCAGTAGCGATCGCCACGCTCGTCCTTTGAAAGTTGTTTAACGGGTTTTTCGGCTCCGGGCCAGTTATCCGGATTGGCTTCGTTGATAACTACCTCTGTGAGTTTGTCGCTCAGCTCTGTAAGCCGGTTTTTATAATCGTCATGCATAAAAAAACCTCTTCGAATGAAGAGGCTATTTCCTGCGACCGGCAGGCTGAAATCCTGACCGTTGATTGTAGTGAGACACATTAATTATGTATATTATTGCTCACTTGAGCTACAATTTACTTTTGGTGATTTAAGGAGCTTTATTATGGCCGCAAATGCATTAGTCCGTGCGCGTATAGACGAAACATTAAAAAAAGAAGCTGCTGATGTTCTTGCAGGAATGGGCTTAACCGTGTCCGATCTGGTTCGCATCACTTTAACTAAGGTGGCCAGAGAGAAGGCGTTACCGTTTGATCTGCGCATCCCTAACGAAGTCACAGCAAACACCATCACGGCCAGTGAAAAAGGCGTTGATGTGCATCAAGCTAAAAATGCAGACGATCTCTTTGACAAACTGGGCATCTGATTATTTATGAGTCTAAAAAGGGAAATTGAATACTCGGGCTAGTTCCAAAAGGATGTTAAAAAAGCTCAGAAACGCCATAAAGATATCAGTAAGCTCAAAACTCTGATGACACTCCTGATTAATGGCAGCTTACCGCTTCCGGCAGAATACAAAGACCATCCGTTACAGGGTAATTACAAAGGTTACAGGGACGCTCATATTGAGCCTGACTGGTTACTGATTTATAAAATCACTGACAATCTGCTTCGCTTTGAACGAACAGGAACGCATTCTGACCTGTTTTAATGGTCTTTCGGCGGGTAAGAGGCTAACATCTGAATTGCCAGGTTCATGCGTTGGCCTCGGTTGATATATCAGTCAATTGGGGCTTTCGTCTTCCTGTACTCCTGCTAATGATAATCCCGGTTGTTATCTGATTCGGGAAAGTCCGATCTTAAGCAGCCTCATAGCCAGCATGTAAATCACTATCGTGATGGAAAAAACTGTGATAACTGAGACATAAAAATAGATGTCATAAATATTCTCTGCGCCTGTTTCGCCTGTACCATAAATCCAATGCCCAATACGAATTGCCAGATTATGGTTAAACCATACTTCCGGATTTCCTAAAAAGCGCCCTACCACCACAGAAAGAAGGATATAAAAGATGACTTTGCAAATCTTAGGGGCAAGCGTTCGGTTCATTAGCTACCACCTCTACCCAGCCACGCGACATCAGTGATTTCATACATGGGATCTGCATGGGTGTTGTTCTCATTAATGCGTTTCTGATCATTGCATAATCAGAGTTATGCGCGATCGTTATGCATCCTTCGGAAATCCGGCTAGGATAAAGCCTGAACAAACCACGCTGCACCCCACTAATCCAGGTATGATCATCAATACTCAAATCATCCCTGTACAAGGCAAACCATTCATCCCGACCAAATTCAGCACCGTAATAAATCTTATTGAATAAATCCTGAGATTTAGCTTTAACCCAGGAATCTAAACCGCCCGATCCCCGCTCCAGTATTTACCTGGCGGTAAAGGCCCGTCGCCAAGGATAGCCCCGCACCCACCTTTATTTCGGTAAACCTCATTACCAGAGAAAGCCATAAAAACGCCCACCCCGTAAGCTCAAAAGGCGAGTAATCTGCACCGTTAAGGCTTAACTTTTCAGACAATGCCATGAATTTTCAAACTTTTGTGTAATACATCTGATTCACGGTACCTGTTTTTTATTGGTTTCACCATATTAAATTTCTTAATATTTCCAGTTGAATACCTGGTTATTTAAGTTGCTCCTAAATCATGTTGAGGGATGGCGCGACAAAAAACAGGTTCTGGAACGGCAGCATTTTCCGTACCGCGTGTGTCTGTTTGTCGTCAAACTCGCCATTCAGCACACCATTTGCGATAGTGGCCATATCAAAGCAGGTAAGGGTTTCTTCAGCTGATGGTGTGATTGTGCTCTCCGGCTCCGCTGCAGTTGATATTGTTGTTTCTGCGGTGGTGGTTTCCGTGCTGGCGTCAGCCGGTTCAGCAGCAGGCGTGCTGCATGCTTTCTCCTGCCCGGGAACTTCTACAGGGTTTTTACGTGGTCTGCCTATTGTGTTGCCCTCGCGGTTGATGTGCTGCAAGGGTGGATGATTACAGGGTCGAAATCCTGACTATCTGGCGGGACAAACGTGCGCGTGCGAGAGGAAAAGGGGGGATGATGCATGATGCCCACAGGCAAAAACGGCAGCACTGTAGCCACCGTTTATTAGTTGTTTTTGTTTTATCTCACTGTTTTCATTTGAAACGGTTCGAATAAGCTAGGGGGAATTTATCTTTATTCAAACTGATAGTTTGCGTAATAGTTAATTCTTTCACTATAACCCTTTATCGTGCAGGCATTTTTATCAGTGTGAAAAGCAAAACTATCATATTCGTCTAAATATGCCTCCGTTATACACTCTTCACCTATAAAAGAATCCCATTGGTCTTTGGATTTTCTAAGATGCTGAACAAAATCCTTGTAGTTGTGAAAATCATCTTTGCGCAGCTCAACTTTTTTTAACAGGGATTTAAATTGATTTTCGTATTCTGTTTTTTTCTGGTCAGCAAGGTATATCATACAGTTGGGTACGGCTGCTGTTACCGGCTTACTGTAACAGCTCTCAAGAATTTCATTTTTAAAATAATCATCATCTTCAGCTGCTACAGACGAAAACAGCAGCAGGACAGGTAATGTCAAAATAATTTTCATTTTATTTATCTTTTCGAAAAAATAAACCTACCCCAACTTTTTTTGTTGGGGCGTATTTTCTAAAATTTATTTTCTCTGTAGTATTTTATTCGTTCTTCGTAATGTTTTATCAGGCAATAATTATAACTAAAAATATAAGGAGAATTACCCTCTTCATAAACAGATGCTTCAGCAAGGCATTCTTTTTCAATATACACTTCCCAATTTTCCCTTGCCTCTTTCACCAGTTTTGCTATAACCTTTTTATCGAAAGGTCTTTCTTCTTCTGTTGTAACTGTTTCGAGATAGTTTTCGTATTCTTTTTTATAATTTATCTTTTTACTTTCAGCCAGGTTAATCATGCACTCTGAAATTTCAACAGAATGTGATAACCCCATACATGGGGTTTTGTTAACTGCATCCTTACTACTAGCATACGAAGTCTCAGCCAGAGATAATAATATTATAATAAAAGAAGTTGTTTTTTTCATTTCATGTACTCCTGAATATACCTGACTCTCCTCCTGGCAGATTCATAATTCGCAAGAAACGCATTTCCGTTTATAAGCTTTATAACGTCTTGCTTTTTTTTTACCAAAAACAGAAATCATTTCATGCCTCAATGCTCCCTGAAATCTCATGTCAATAAGCACTTCCTTCAACACTTTATGTAGTTCACCCCATGAAACCGAATCCTGTTTTTTATATTTATTATAAAACCGGATGGAATCTTTAACATACCCGGCATAGACTTTTTCAAATAGCCTCAACTGTTGTTGCTCAGTTAATTCAATCGTTGAGCCTCTGTTATTCTTAACAAAGTCACTGGCGGCACAATGGCTTTTATGAGCACCGCCGGCTATTTTTTTCGCCTCATTAATGGGAACGCCTGCCAGCGTTAAATGAGAGATTATTTCTCCGGTGCTTCTGTGCTTCATGTCATAACCACGTCCGATGGTAACACCCGATCCATATGAGTTGCAGTCAGATTCCATTCCGGGCCAGTGCAGTTTTCTTGAATAATAACGACTCCCGGTAATGTTATTCCCTTCGGCTCTGAACGTCAGTAGTCCTTCTTTTGGTTCCAGCATGATAAAAACTCCTTCCCTGTTTTTTCCGCCCATCACTGGCGTGGAAAACATAGTAGCAATCTGCATGTTTCTCCACAACCGGGCCAGACAGGATTAAGACGACTGGCCTGCGTCTTACTTTTTCATCTCCTGCGGTATCGGACCGCTTCCCACCGGGTAAACGGCAGTTCATCCTGATTTTTTTTGGTGACCAGCTCCCATAGTCGAATCAGTCGCTCCCCGTCGCTGTATCGTGGCTCACTGCCGTTTTTCCAGTACATGACCGTCGATTTAGCGGCGACAAGGTGACGTGCTATGCGCTGGTGTGTGAATCCGGCGCGTTCCGGTCAGTTATGACGCGAAACCAGTCAACCTGCATTTCTGCCCCCCCAACGCGCGCGTACGCGAGGATAACGGCAAGCGGTATGGTTGGTCCACGTCGTAAAAAAATAACAAATATGAAGTCATAAATTAAAAAAAGGGCCATTTTTTCTCTCAAAACGGCACGATGATACACAGTCAGGTTGTTCAGACTTCAACGCTGATTATAGTCTGTTTCCCTTACCGTCAACAATATAGAGGCCCATCTGCCTGAGAGCCTCTATTAATTTTTACGCTGTCCTGGCCCGGTGTCCAGGGGGTATCGAATTCGTGACCTGACCCGAGGAACGTCTGGGCCATCTGAACAAATTTTGTGCCCACCAGCCGTTCAGCGACGCAGAGCGCCGCGTAGCGCCGTACAGCATCAAGCATGGTCTGGTGCGGCGTTCCCTGTCGGATATGAACCTGCTAGGCCTTGAACGCGGCGGCCTTGCCGGTGGTTCCCTGACGTTTGGGGTATTCCTGCCAGAGAGTTTCGAAATCCTCCGGGTATTTCTGGGGCTTAATGTTTCTGACCGGCGGCGGTTTTTTATCCACAGGCGATTTTTCAAAACCAGACGTATGTTTTTTGTTTTTTTCTTTTAGATCTTTATCTTGGTCGTGACGCAGATTTATTGATAATGATGAAGAGTAAGATACCAACCGATGATCTTATCATGCATTTCCCCTGACTTCGAAAAGCAAATTGTTCTGCGGGTCAGTCGTTTGATATGTGTGCGAAGATTAAGATTATGTCGTTCTGTCCGTTGGGTATATTTCTTGCTCACCATGTGGCCTGTTGCACTTAACAGAACTTTATAAACCGGCCAGGCATCTGTCATATAAAAGGCAATGTTAAATTTGCTTAACAGGGCCAGCAATCGTCGCAGGGTCGGGGCATTTCTCGGGCCGAAGACGTGGGCCAGAGCACGTTTGCGGATACGGTCATAAGCATAGAACAACCACCGGGGATTGCTTTTACACCGCACGTAAGACCATTGTTCACCGGCTTCACAGCAGATAACAACCTCCGTTTCGGGGTCGATATTCTCAGCTACCTGCTTTGGCGAAATTTTTTTACGTGCCGCAGAACCGTATTGAGGCTGATACCGAGAACCCGTGCGGTATCGCGACATCCGTAACCATTCATGGCCATATTAACAATGGTCTGGTGTGTGTCTGGTTTGGCACCGGAGTAGCTAAAGTTGAGCAGAAAGGTCTTTGAACAATGCTTGCAGATGTAACGTTGGGCACCGGATGCTGAATGTCCGTTACATCGTACAGCATGAGTTTCATTGCACTGAGGGCGCTGCTTCCGGCAACGAGCAAACCATGACCGTAATGGCCACGCCGAACAATGAGTTTAATCCGGGTGGTGATCGGCTGGCGCCCGCCTACCTCGATGGGCAAATTGCCAATGGTGGACGCATGGGAATGCTGGGCGAGCAGAGCGCCCGTGCTGTCCCTTTCAGTGTTATCGGCTATACCAGCAAAATGATTCAGGACCGACAGGCCAATACCATTAAAGATGTGGTGGCCAATGATGCCTCCGTACAGAACGTTCAGGGCTACGGCAATTTTGCGGAAACTTACCGTATACGTGGTTTTGACCTCTACGGCGATGATATGACGCTGGGGGGATTGTCCGGTGTTATGCCTCGCCAGGTGGTTTCCACGCAGATGATTGAGCGGGTTGAAGTCTTTAAAGGGGCGAATGCGCTGATCAATGGTGCGGCTTCCAGCGGCGTGGGTGGCATGATTAACCTTGAACCAAAACATGCTGATGATATTCCGCTGACGCGCATTGACCTTGATTACAGCCCGGCTTCGCAGGTGGGTATGTCGCTGGATACGGGGTGCCGTTTTGGCGATGACAACCAGTGGGGCGTGCGCGTTAACGTTCTGCATCGCGAAGGTGAGACTGCTGTGGATAACGAAAAGCGGCGGGCGACGCTGGCCTCACTGGGTCTGGATTATCGTGGTGATAAACTGCGTACTTCGCTCGATCTGGGCTACCAGAAGCAGGCATACGATGGTGGCCGCACTGGCGTTAATATTGGCAGCGTCGATTTCATTCCTACGGTGCCGCGTACCACCAGCAACTACAGCCAGAAGTGGGTTTACAGCGATCTGGAAAGCAAGTTTGGCATGGCGCGTGCTGAGTATGATTTTATTCCAGGCTGGACCGTCTGGGGTGCGTTAGGTGGGCAGCATTCCCATGAGGCCGGTGCTTATGCAGCACCCAAACTGATCGATGAGGACGGTTCTGCGACTATTAGCCGTATGGACACCGCTAAGTATGTAGATGTGTTCAGCGGAATGGGGGGTATTCGCGGCAAGTTTGCGACTGGCGTGGTGAGCCATAGCATCAATGTTAGCTATGCTGCGCAAACCCGTCGTGAAAAAACCGCTTATGGTATGGCGCTGACGTCAGAAGCGACCAATATTTATGACACCGTGGCCGTACCCGAACCGGTTAATACTTATTTTGGTGGCGATTTGAACGCCCCCCGGCCAACCAGCCGCGTGCGTACCGAAGGTGTATTGCTTGCCGATACGCTGGGTTTCCTTGATGACAAGGTGTTATTAACCGTCGGCGCGCGCCATCAAAAAGTGACGGTGCGTAACTATGCTTATGGTACGGTGGTAGAGGACACCGCTTCCCGCTTTGATCGCTCTCGCTGGACGCCGGGCTATGGACTGGTGGTGAAAGCGACGGATGCGCTGTCGGTCTATGCTAATCATATTGAAGCGCTGCAGCCGGGTTCAACGGCGTCCAGTATGGCTCTCAATGCGGGGCAGGTAACAGGTATTTTACTGTCAAAACAAAATGAAGTCGGTTTGAAGCTGGATGGTGGTCGTCTGGGCGGCATGCTTGCGCTTTTCGAAATCAAAAAGCCCATCGGCATTATCGATCCACAAACCAATATTTATGGCTTATACGGTGAGCAGCGTAACCGTGGTGTTGAGCTGAATGTCTTTGGTGAGCCGATCTACGGTGTGCGTCTGAACGGTAGCGCGACTTGGCTTGATCCGACGATGAAGCAAACGCAAAACGGCACCTATGACGGTAAACAGGCGATCGGCGTGGCGAACTTCTACACCGTATTGAGTGCCGAGTATGATATCAAACCCGTCGAGGGGCTGACGGCGGTGGTCAGGGTGACTCACTCTGGCTCGCAATATGCTGACCAGGATAACACTAAAAAGCTCGATCAGTATAGCGTGTTGGATATCGGTATGCGTTATCGGATAAGAGTTCAACAGAGTGACCTGACCTGGCGCCTGGGACTGGATAACGTGACTAACAAGAAATACTGATCGGGCGTTGAGAGCTACGGCACCTATATCACCCAGGGTGATCCGCGTACGCTAAAATTATCAATGAGTTACGATTTTTAACCTTAAGGGCTGTTTTAGCAGCCCTTAACATTTCCCACTCACAACTTGCTCACGATTTATTAGTATAATATCCTGATATTTATTACATAATTAACAAAAATTAGACGAAAAAAAGTGCTATTTTAGTCGAAAATTGCGTTTAATAATGGACTGTAACAGGTTTTTTCTCTGGTACTATGTTAGACTCCGGCCTTCTGAAATTTAATGGCATGGAGCCAGGTGACACCAGGATGATCAAATCATAATTTATTCTTGTGCTATGGTTCTGGCAGATTTCAGATTTGCTATGTTCCGTCCGGATTGGCACGGGGTTGAGTTAACTGAATAAGACTGGCAATGCTTACAGGATGTTCAGCCAGCCGATGATGGCTATCATGAGCGATTTTCCTGAAAATAAGCCCCCAGAAGAAACAGAGCATCCGCTGAATGATGCACAGTTTGCTATTATGGTATTGGCCGTTACCTCATTCACGTTAATAGCGTTTGTCCTCATCATTACCTTACTGATTACCTAGCACGCTCTTTGGGATTGTTTAGCATCAAATGGAGAAGTAAAAAGTATGGACACGAAAGACGATCGCCTTTTGGCCCTGGTGGGGCTGCTGGCTGGTGTACTGTTTACTATTGTTGTGTTGTTTCTTCTCACCTGGCTTTCCGATGTCCGACGTATGCCTGCTGATTATACCAGTCCCGAACCCTGCCAGGCGGTGAAAGCGCCGTACCCCTGACGGATATCTGTGATACGAAGCATGCAATTAAGTATGGATTAGCTATCTCGGTATAACGCCTGCGGCGGCAAGGCGGTGTACAAAAATTATTTATTGGCAATTACGCCCTTTGTTTTTCCTCCGGGCTATCAAAATTGCCGTTCCGAACCAGGTAATATTATCCTTACTCACTGAAAACGGTGATTTGCGTTGATGATGGGGGACTGTGCCTGCATAACGGACATTATTAGATTATTCAGACATTACTTAATCATGTCGGCGTTACTGAATGTAGGCCTGTCCAGAAGTCAGAATTGCCAAACTGTTCGGTACGTTTTGAGTCTTTTTGCCGCGCCAGTGTTCATCATCGGCAGAGACGCTGGCTGCATTAATAGCGATAGCTGCAGCGATAATCTATTTTTCATGTTATTGCCGTTAAGTCACTTTTCTGAAAGTATGGAATGATGACAGTTGATTGTGGCATTTAAGCAGCGGAATACTCGTGGCAGAGGCCTTTACACCGGAAACGGATGGAACGACATTAACGAGGGGGCGACTGGTGCGTGCTGTTTCTTCTCTGACTGTTCCCCACCCTGAGCACAGCGGGATTCATTCCCTGGAATAGGGGCTGGACGCTTTTGCAGCCCGCTATCTGTTGCTGCCAATGGCGGAATACTCCCTTGATATTCAATATGATATCTGGAAAAATGATCTGTCTGGTCGCCTGTTATTCAGTGCCGTCCGGGTGTTCACAGGCCAGTAATCCGTTCTGCCAGAAACGCCCGAAGACACCTGCGTCTCTCCGTTTCCGGAAGCGCCGGGGCGCAGAACCTGATGAACCTATCCCTGTGGCATTGAGTGCATTCCACTGACAGGCTGTGCTGAGGACGAAGAAAATGGCGTTCATTGCGGCCCGATTATCAGCACGTTTTCGGCGCGTACCCGGAGGATGGCGGGTTTTGTGTTCCGGGATAAGCGGAGCGATTTTGTCCCGGAGTTCATCGCTAATCTGCCCTTTACCGCCTGCCATACTTTGCCCTCAGATATGACCGGAATGCATTATACGATAACCCCTTTTGGGACAGAGTCTTAATGCTGAAATGGACTTTGTCATCGAAAGTACTCTGCTGGTCATCCGCATTCATCAGCGCTTTGTTCAGCGTCTGCTGGTGCGGCTTGTCTGGCGTCTGCCTGTTGAATGGCTGCTGTGTAATTCGACTTTGCCACCAGCGATTAGGCGGGCGGCACCGTTGAAGTGAAGATTAACGCTGGGGTTTACCTGAGAAGAGAAAGCGTAGTAGTGGTATGCGCAAATGAATTTCATAAAGAATAAACGCAATGCCAAACACAAAAAGCAGGCCCGCAAAAAAACCAAGGGCATTGTTGCTGATGTCAGGTACGAGAAAAATGCCGTACAAAATGGTCAGCGGGTGGTGCACAAGGTAGATAAACAGGGATGCATTCACCAGATAAGTCACGCGCGGTGAGTGCGTGTTAAGCAAGCGATGCCCAAGAGAGAAGACCACGTTCACCATCCACAGCCCCATCATCATCGACACCACAGCATCAATTTCGTAGAGCCAGCTTTCGTCTTTATTCCAGGTCTGGTTAGCAACATAGGCGGCGAAAGCTACGGCGGACCCGATAAATGTCCAGGGGATCGGCTTAATAAAATGCGTTTTTATTGCAGGGTACTTCCACGTCATTGCCCCAAGCACGAAGAAGGGCAGAAAAAATAGCGACTGCATGACGCCATAGTTAAAAAGTCCATTTCCCAGAAGATGAGGTGTAAATAGCACCAGCAGACGACGAAGGGCACCCCAGACAACGCTGTACACCAGAACAGCAAAGCTAAGTTTTATCCAGCCAGGGCTTGCGAAGTAGTTCTCTGAACTCTGCCGGTTATTGAGCCATTTAAAGATCCAGACTCCGGCAACGGTCAGCACCATCAGCACCAATAAAAACCATAAATGAGAAATCAGATCCCAACTAAGCGCATTTAATTTGTCGTAAAGGGACAGGCTGTGCCAGTCACCAATTTTGGTGGTCCAGGCTTGAATCATAAAAAACTGAGGCAGCGTCAGCAGAGGTATTGCAGCTAGCATGGGGATGCCTACACGCTCCAGCCGTACCTTCAGCCAGTGCCGGTGACTATAGCGTTGAAACAACATGTAAGAAAAATAACCGGAAATAACGAAGAATACCTGCATGCGAAAGGCATGAATAAAATCATTTAAAATAGTTAGCCATTCTGAAGGCGCAGGGCTGTTAACTGACCAGGATTGCGTGGAATAAATTAGCGATACGTGAAAAGGCACGCCTAAAAGCATCAGATAAGCTCTTATTGAGTCAAAAAAATACTCTCGTTGCTGTGTTTTTCTGGTCATATTTATCCAGTAATTAACATGTTACGGCACGGGCTCACCCTGAGCCGCGCGAAAGCTTAACGCTCACTGTAGTTGAGAAATCGTACTTATACTATCAGGGGAATCTGTATCCACTAATTACTTGAGAACAGAGCGCTAAAAGCCGCTCTTGTACTGAACAAAAGTGTACTTGATCTGTCCGAAAGCTAATTTATCCATTAAGATGAGTGGGTTCAATGCAGGCACGCGAAAGGGGGGGATGTGCTGATTAAAATTAAAAACAAGCCACAACTAAAGAAATTAAGCTGGCTTGGTGTTTCCATTATGTTGTCAATGCATGTCGGTTCGGTTTGGGCTTTCGGTATTGATGATGTTGCAAAACAGGCGAAAGAGTTAGCAGCTAAAGGGTACGAAGCACCCAAAGGCAATTTACCTGCCCCGCTGCGTGATATGAAATATGCTGATTATCAGCAAATTCAGTTTAATCATGATAAAGCCTGGTGGAATAAACTGAAAACCCCATTTAAGCTGGAGTTTTATCACCAGGGAATGTATTTCGACCTGCCGGTGAAAATTAATGAGGTCACGGCGTCGACCTCGCGGGAGATTAAATACTCGCCGGACTATTTTAACTTTGGCAATGTTAAGCATGACCCGGAAACGGTCAAAAACCTTGGTTTTGCCGGTTTTAAAGTGCTTTTTCCGCTGAACAACAAAAATAAAAAAGACGATGAAATCACCAGCTTTCTCGGTGCCAGCTATTTTCGCGTAATTGGTGCGGGACAGGTGTACGGTCTTTCCGCACGAGGTCTTGCTATTGATACGGCCCTGCCGTCGGGTGAAGAATTTCCGCGTTTTAAGGAATTTTGGGTTGAGCGGCCAAAACCGTCCGATAAGCATCTGGTCATCTATGCGCTGCTGGATTCTCCGCGCGCCTCGGGAGCCTACCGTTTCCTGATTACCCCGGGCAAAGAAACCACCGTAGACGTTCAGTCTAAAGTCTATCTGCGTGACAAAGTCGGTAAGCTTGGCGTGGCACCGTTAACCAGTATGTTCCTGTTCGGTGCAAACCAGCCTTCGCCCCAGGTTAATTATCGTCCGGCGCTGCATGATTCCAGCGGTCTGTCGATTCATGCTGGAAATGGCGAGTGGATCTGGCGTCCGCTGAATAATCCAAAACATCTGGCGGTCAGTACTTTTACCGTAGAGAGCCCAAAAGGCTTTGGCCTGTTGCAGCGCGGCAGAGATTTTGCGCAATATCAGGATCTGGATGACCGTTACGATTTGCGCCCCAGTGCGTGGATCGAACCTCAGGGGGACTGGGGTAAAGGTCATATCGAGCTGGTTGAAATCCCAACCACGGATGAAACCAATGACAACATTGTTGCCTTCTGGACGCCTGAAAGCCTGCCTGATGCAGGTAAAGAGATGTATTTCATCTATCGTCTGCATTTCACTCGTGATGAGAATCAACTGCATTTGCCAGAAATGGCCTATGTTAAGGATACGCTGCGTTCAACGGGTGATATTAAGCAGTCTAATCTGGTGCGTCAGTCGGATGGCACAGTCGCTTTTATTGTTGATTTCACCGGCGAGCAGATGAGCCAGCTACCCGACAATACTCCGGTTACACCACAGGTTAGCATTGGTAATAACGGAGAGCTGGTGGAAAGCAGCGTGCGTTATAATCCGGTCACTAAAGGCTGGCGATTAGTTATGCGCCTGCGCGTGAAAGACAGCAAACAGCCCACAGAAATGCGTGCTGCACTGCTTAACGGTGACAAGACGCTGACAGAAACATGGAGCTATCAGTTGCCTGCCAATGAATAAATCTACTGCAATACCCACAGAATATATTGATGCGCTTCCTCTTTCTGCCGGGCGGAAAGAGGCGCTCAACACCCAGTTGCCTGCTGAATCTGAAAACAGCTTCAGCCAGTTGCACCAGTCACTGAGCGGAGAGGAATCGCCTCTCTCCGGGCGTGTGGATGACGCACCCATGAGTTCAGTGAAAGCGCGTGTCGGGATGACCTGGCCTGACTCCATCGGCGAGGGAAAACAGTTTGGTAAAGATGCCCTGGAGCGTACCACGCTTAAAGCGATGCCCTGTCACACTCGCTCATCCATGTACCCGGAGGCCTGGCGTACTAATCCCGTGTCCCGCGCGTGGGACTCTCTGCGCGGTCGTAAGAGCAAGCCTCGATACAGCAGCAATGCTGAGGTGCAGCGTTCCGAAGAGAAGTGGCGTCATGTTGGCTCCATTCGCCGCTATATTCTGTTGCTGCTGACCATTGCCCAGACCGTTGTGGCGACCTGGTACATGAAAACCATTCTGCCTTATCAGGGCTGGGCGCTGATCGATCCGGTTGAAATGATCAATCAGAACTGGCAGCAATCGCTGCTGCAAATCCTGCCTTATGTGCTGCAAACCGGCATTCTGTTCCTTTTTGCCGTGCTGTTTTGCTGGGTATCGGCAGGGTTCTGGACTGCACTAATGGGATTCCTGCAGCTGCTGATTGGAAAGGATAAATACAGTATTTCCTATGCCTCACACGGTGATGAGCCTGTTAATCCTGAGCATCGTACTGCGCTTATCATGCCGATTTGTAACGAGGATGTGGACAGAGTGTTTGCTGGCCTGCGGGCAACCTGGGAATCGGTGGTAAGAACCGGTGAACAGCAGCACTTCGATGTTTACATTCTCAGCGACAGTTACAATCCGGACATTGCTGTTTCTGAGCAGAAGGCGTGGATGGAGCTGGTACGTGATGTCGGGGGTGAAGGCCGTATTTTCTATCGTCGTCGTCGTCGTCGTGTCAAGCGTAAGAGCGGCAACATAGATGATTTCTGCCGACGCTGGGGAAGCCAGTATAGCTATATGGTGGTGCTGGATGCCGACAGCGTGATGAGTGGTTATTGCCTCACCAGTCTGGTGCGCATGATGGAAGCTAATCCGAAAGCCGGAATTATTCAGTCGTCACCGAAAGCCTCCGGCATGGACACGCTTTATGCCCGCTGCCAGCAATTTGCTACCCGCGTGTATGGTCCACTATTTACCGCAGGCCTGCATTTCTGGCAGCTTGGCGAGTCGCATTATTGGGGACATAATGCGATTATTCGTGTTAAACCCTTTATTGAGCACTGTGCACTTGCGCCGTTGCCGGGTGAAGGTTCTTTCGCTGGCTCTATTCTCTCCCATGACTTCGTGGAAGCTGCGCTGATGCGTCGTGCGGGGTGGGGCGTGTGGATAGCCTATGATTTACCCGGTTCTTATGAGGAACTGCCGCCAAATCTGCTCGATGAACTTAAACGCGACCGCCGCTGGTGCCACGGTAACCTGATGAACTTCCGGCTGTTTTTGGTGAAGGGAATGCATCCGGTTCACCGTGCAGTGTTTCTGACCGGGGTGATGTCCTATCTGTCTGCGCCGCTGTGGTTTATGTTCCTCGCGCTTTCTACCGCGCTGCAGGTGGTGCATACGTTGATGGAGCCATCCTATTTCCTACAGCCGCGGCAGCTGTTTCCCGTCTGGCCGCAGTGGCGTCCTGAACTGGCTATCGCGCTGTTCTCCACGACGCTGGTGCTGCTGTTCCTGCCAAAGCTGCTGAGTGTGATCCTGATTTGGTGCAAAGGCGCAAAACCCTATGGTGGTGCTTTCCGTATCTTTATCTCACTCTTTTTGGAAATGCTGTTTTCAGTGTTACTGGCACCGGTCAGAATGCTGTTCCACACCGTGTTTGTGGTGAGTGCATTTCTGGGCTGGGAAGTGGTCTGGAACTCACCGCAGCGTGATGACGATGCCACGCCGTGGAGTGAGGCATTCAAACGCCATGGCTTACAGATGTTGTTAGGGATTGTCTGGGCGGCAGGAATGGGCTGGCTCGATCTGAACTTTCTCTGGTGGCTGGCACCTATCGTATTCTCGCTGATTCTGTCGCCGTTCGTCTCGGTATTCTCCAGTCGTGCCACTACGGGAATGGCCTCAAAAAGGGCGAAGTTGTTCCTGATCCCGGAAGAGTATGATCCGCCTAAGGAGCTGCTGGATACTGACAGATACAACGAGCTGAACCGGTCTCGTGCGTTGAAAGACGGATTTATGCACGCGATGTTTAACCCGTCGTTCAATGCGCTTGCCAGTGCGATGGCAACGTCACGGCACCTTAAAAGTGACATTCTTGAATTCGCCCGCGATCGTCGTGTCGAGCAGGCACTGAGGGAATCACCCACTAAACTCGATCGCGATCGCCGCCTGGCGCTGATTAGTGACCCGGTTACGCTGTCACGCATGCATTATCAGCTGTGGCAACATGCGGATAAGTACCACGACTGGTTTGACTATTATCAATCGTTAAAAATGAATCCTGAAGCGATTCAGACGGCAAAGCGCTGATATCAATTGTTAAAAACCGGGATTAACCTCCCGGTTTTTTATGCAAATTTTTTGTCGGTTTTACAGGAACTTTGCGGTTTCCCTTTTTTGCTGCAAATGCTCGCAGTAAAATGGCGCGTTTTTATTGAGAAAAAATGATGACTTTATTGTTGCGCGGAATGTTGCTGGGGCTTTCTGTCATAGCATTAAGTGGGTGCGGCAGCATTATCAGTCGTACAATGCCGGGGCAGGGGCATGGCAACCAGTTTTATCCTGGCGTGCAGTGGGATATCCGCGACACGCCCTGGCGTTTTCTGACTATTATCGATCTGCCGCTATCTCTGGTGGTGGACACGCTTTTGCTGCCGGTGGATGTTCACCACGGTCCGTATGAGTAATAATTATCAGGCATAATTGTCAGAGTCAGTATTATCGTCTTCCCATTCCGACGCGGCTGCTTTTCCTTCTTCACTGTCAGCTGGCGGCTCAAGCTGGAACTCTCCTTCATCCCATTCGTGCAGTGTATTCTCCGGTAGCCATTCCTGACGAATCTCAATTTCATCAAAGTCGCCGTCAAAAATGGCCTGAGCGGCTTCTCCGCTGCGTAATGAAAGGTACTCCCCTTCATCAGCTTCATCAGCAAAAAATTCAGCCTGCCACATAATATCGCCGTCCTGCATCACATATTTTTGCAGGTTGAACTGACTGACGAAAGCGTCGTCGTCTTCCATTTCTGGATTCGCTGCGAGGAACTCTTCCCGTGCCGCATCAATGGCTTCCTCCAGCGTTGCATAAAGGTTCATCAGGTTTCTCCGTTACAAATATTGTCGTCAGAAAAAAGGATAGTCGAAGACTGACAAGAGGAAAGGCGGCGGTTAAAAAGAACGGAAACCATATTACGTCAAGGTACCAATTGATTAGCTCAGAAAGCGTTTTCGCAGCTTTGCACGGTGAGTAAAGGTGACGGCACTACGATGCCGTCACTCCTGGCAGCCTGGGAATAGTGATCTGCTTCTGCGCAGTCCATGCAGAGCAGGGCGTGGGGGCTTTTTTCTCTAGTCTGAGTGCACTGCATATGGCCTGCGATCTTTTGCCTTTACCCCGGTCTGCCACATAGCCGTAACGGCAAAGGCAGGAGAGGCATAGCTATTTAGTGGGCTGGAACAGGCTGACCCGTTAACTTAACCCGCAGTGCAAATCGGGCCAGCTCCGCTGCCCAAAAACAAAACATATGGCCGGTAATTTCAGAGAAATGTTCATGTAGAGGCTGGTCCCAAGGGGCAGGGATTGTGCCACAAATGGGCAGTAAAACAACATGAAAAACAAACCAGATAACCAGGCCATAGATTGCGCCTTGCCATAAGGTAATGCCTGACTTGAACTCCGCCAAAATGCAATAGAGAACAGTAAAAGTGACTGAAAAGCCAAAATGCATGATAAAACTGACAATCGGGCGAGGAAAACCACTGTAGAAGTAGCTCAGATGGGTAAAATTATGTGAGAAGCCAAGCTGTTGCAGAATTTGTTGTGGTGGGTTCGTTGCATCTCTCAATGCTGTTCTGGCAGGGAAAGGTACTTCCCAGCCCAGCTTGGTTACGGCACAGATGATGCCAGCAATAATCCCCAGTAGCACAGCCAATACAATTTTGTCCCTGAGCGAATCACTTTTCATAATATGTCCTTTGTATAAAGATAGTGTTTCACGCAAGCCTGTCCCTCAATTTGCGGCGGTTGCTTATGCTGATTTCTCAAATTCAGAGAGACAGTTGCGCACGGTGAGCCAGAGGGCGGAGATTAACCAGGGTAACGAAAAAGGGATGTCATGCCCCCTCACTGCCATATCCCGGCCTGGATTAACGTCCCTGCTTTTGACCACGGATGTTTCCGCGAAACGGAAGCAAAGAGTATAGCTCATAAAGTGAACGGTTACAGAAAGACTGATAAGGGAAAACCAGCAGGCAATCTGATTGCCTGCCAGGTGGTCAGTAAACAGAACGCTCACCGGGCGGTCGGGTTTTAAAGCGGCGATGCAGCCACATATACTGCTCCGGGGCCATCAAAACACCGTGTTCAACAACTTTATTCATGCGGGTGGCGGTGGCCGTCTCATCGGTAAGCGGTATTGAGAGTTCCTCAGGCAGGATCACCATTTCATACCCTTGACCATACGGCAGCCGACGGGGAACAAAAGGAATAACGGCCGGATTGCCGCTGCGGATCAGCAAATAGCTGCCTTTTGTGGAAGCGGCCTGGTCCACGGCAAAGAGCGGAGCAAAAACGCTGCTTTTGGGGCCATAATCGTGATCCGGTGCATACCAGATAATATCGCCATTTTTAAGGGCGCGAATCATGCCCTTTAAGTCTTTACGATCCAGCATGCTTTTATTGGAACGCATTCGTCCCCAGGTTTGAAGCCAGTCCAGCAGGGCGTTGTCGTTTGGACGATAGACGCCAATTCCCGGATTATGGATGCCAAAAATACGTGCGCCCAGTTCCAGAGTGAGAAAATGCATGCCAATGAGCAGCACCCCTTTACCTTCCTGATGTGCTTTAGCGATATGTTCCAGGCCGCGGACCTCAAACCATTTGTTGATGCGCCAGTCTGGCCAGAACCAGGCCATACCGGTTTCAAAAAGTCCCATGCCAACGGATTCAAAATTACGCTTTACCATTGCCTCACGCTCTGCATCGGGCATGTTGGGAAAGCAAAGCTGCAGATTACGACGGGCCACCTGAACACGATGTTTCAGAAAATGCATAGAAATACGGCCCAGAATGTAACCCAGACGATACAGAACCGGATAGGGCAGCAGCACCAGCAGGTAAAGCAGGCCGATACCCAGCCAGGTAAACCAATAACGGGGATGCAACAGGGCACGTGTAAATTGAGGCAACGGAGTCATGTGTGTCCAGCTCGTTACAAAGGGGCACCATTATGCTGCCCGTGATGAATTATATTTATAACCTATTGTGCCATTTATTTACGCTGAACTGAAATAACACGCTGACTTTCTGCATGTTTATCGGCGTGATCGACGAAATTAATTTTGGGATTTGGACATGTTGAACGTTTCCTGCAAGCCATGATTGTGTCGGCATGGGAGACGTCGATCGCGACTTAACCGCGTGATTTACATTCTGTGATGATGATTTCGCGCGGGTCCAGATTTATGAGTTCCCTCAGCAGACCGATTCTATATTGGCCATTTACACTGCCATATTGAACAACCGTGGTTTGCGAGCGTTCGCTCTGCGTTGAGTGGTATGACTATTGACGTGTTGCAGGATAGTTAAGGGCAGCACTGCGACGGTTCTGCCCACGCGAAGAAGGTCAACAATTTTTGGCGTAATCTCTTTGTTTCAGAAAGCATTCAGGTATCATAGCGTCCGCAAAATTTTCTTATAAATGAAGGAAAGTACACCATGCCAGTGTTACATAACCTTGTTTCCAATGAAGAGCTGAAGGCTCGGATGTTGGCTGAAACTGAACCGCGCACAACGGTCTCCTTCTACAAGTATTTTACCATTGATGACCCCAAAGCTTTTCGCGATGCACTTTATGTGCAGTTCACCCAACTGAAGGTTTTTGGGCGTGTCTACGTTGCTACTGAGGGAATTAACGCGCAAATCAGTGTACCAGCCAGCCATTATGAAGCCTTGAAAACGATGCTTTACGGTTTTGATCCTGCGCTCAATAACCTGCGTATGAATATTGCCCTGGATGACGACGGGAAATCATTCTGGGTGTTGCGCCTGAAAGTGCGTGAGCGCATCGTGGCGGACGGGATTGCTGATGAAACTTTTGATGCCAGTAATGTTGGTGGCTATCTGAAGGCCAGTGAAGTCAATGTCCTGCTGGACGATCCAGATGTTGTGTTTGTTGATATGCGCAACCATTATGAATATGAAGTTGGGCGCTTTGAAAACGCGCTGGAGATACCGGCTGACACGTTCCGCGATCAGCTGCCAATGGCAGTTGATATGCTGCAGGATAATAAAGATAAAAAAATTGTGATGTACTGCACAGGTGGAATCCGCTGCGAAAAAGCCAGTGCCTGGATGCGGCACAACGGCTTTGAAAATGTCTATCACATTGAGGGCGGGATTATTGAATATGCCCGCCGTGCGCGTGAGCAGGGGTTGCCCGTCCGTTTTAAAGGCAAGAATTTTGTCTTTGATGAAAGAATGGGGGAGCGTATTTCAGAGGATGTTATAGCCCAGTGCCATCAGTGTGGTGCACCTTGCGATACGCACGTTAACTGCAAAAATGATGGTTGCCATTTGCTGTTTATTCAGTGCCCGGAATGTGCTGAAAAATATCATCATTGTTGCAGCCCGGTTTGTATGGAAGAGCTGGCACTTTCGCCGGAAGAGCAACGCGCCCGTCGCGCGGGCCGCGAAAATGGCAATAAAATCTTTAATAAGTCCCGCGGCCTGCTGAATATTACGCTCAGGATCCCTTCTGCGGATAGCTAAGGAACGGCATCAAAGCAATTCCCCACCTGCAGGCGGGGAATAATATTACTGACGAATCCCCTCAACGGAAATGATCAACTCGGCCTGCTTTGCAGCCGGTCCCAGATCCGTCGTGATATTAAAGTCCTTCAGCGTCAGCGTGGTTTCAGCTGTAAAACCAGCGCGATAGCCGCCCCAAGGATCCTTTCCTTCACCCATCTTTTTGGCTTCAAGGGTAACAGGTTTGGTTATGCCATTCAGCGTCAGGTTGCCAGCAATTGCCATTTCGTTGCCGTCTTTTTTAACTGAAGTGGAAACAAATGTGGCCAGGGGATATTTGGCAACGTTCAGAAATTCAGCGCTGCGCAAATGTTTGTCACGTTCAGCATGGTTGGTATCCACACTGGCCGTTTTAATGGTGACATCCACTTTATCTTTTGTCGGATCGGCTTCGTCATAGGTGAATTTGCCGTCGAAGTCTTTAAATGTACCGTACAGCCAGCTGTATCCCAGATGCTGAATACGGAATTGTACAAAGGCGTGTTGGCCCTGCTTGTCTATTTTGTAGTCAGCGGCGTGCACCGCACCCATACTCAGCATCAGTGTGGTTGTCACTGCCAGCAGATTTTTCTTGATCATCTTTCCTTCCTTCTTCCCTTCTTCCCTTCTTCCCTTCTTCCAGAGGTTATTCGGGTGATTTACCCAGCATCCGTTTCAGCGTACTGTCCCGGTCGATAAAGTGATGCTTCAGTGCGGCAAGCGCATGAAGAGCGGACAGAACCACCACACTCCAGGCAAGCCACAGATGAATATTCCCTGCCAAATCAGCCTGTTCGCCTAATCCGTCCAGTGTGGCAGGGACAGAAAAAAGGCCAAAGACAACAATGGGCTGGCCATCAGCGGTGGAAATCAGGTAGCCACTGATAAAAATGGCAAACAGGATGCCATATAGCAGAAGATGTACTGCCAGTGCGCCAAGTTTGGTTGCGGGTGAATAACTGGCGAGAGATTTGGGCGGTGGTGAAAAAAATCGCCAGACAACCCTGAATATCATTACAGCGAACAGAATGATACCAATGCTTTTATGTAATTCAGGAGCCGGATGGTACCAGCTGTCATAATAGCCTAAAGTGTACTAGCTCAGACCTGATCTGACAGTTACCGGTTATTTATACAGGTGTCTGTCAGATTACATCTGGTTCAGATTTTTTTCTGCCCAGACTCGTTTACCATCAAGTAACGTGGCCATTGGCGTACGCCCGCAGCACATTTTTCCCTGATGAGTTCGCTCATTATTGTAATGCCACAACCCGTTGTCCAGATCCGTTTGCAGGCTCTCCAGGTCTTCGTATAACTTCTTACGGAACGTAACCTGATAAAAATCCTGCAAAATAGTTTTATGGAAGCGCTCGCAGATGCCGTTCGTCTGCGGAGACATCGCCTTCGTTTTTGTATGGTCGATATCGTTGATGGCCAGATACAGCTGGTAATCATGCTGCTCCACCTTACCACAGTACTCCGTTCCCCTGTCGGTCAGGATCCTCAGCATCGGCAGTCCCTGAGCCTCGTAGAACGGCAGTACGCGATCATTGAGCAGGTCTGCGGCGGTGATCGGCGTTTTACTCGTATACAGCTTGCAGTGTGCCACTTTCGAGTACGTATCCACGAACGTCTGCTGGTAGATACGACCCACACCTTTCAGATTGCCCACGTAGAAGGTGTCCTGCGACCCGAGATAACCCGGGTGAGCAGTTTCGATTTCTCCGCTGGCCTCGTCATCGTGGGCCTTCTTCTCCAGCGCTGCGATTTGAGCGTCGGTAAGCACGATGCCTTCTCTGGCGACCTTTTCCTCAAGTGCCTTCAGGCGTTTACGGAAGTTCTCCAGGTCGTGCCGTTGCCAGATGGAGCGCACGCCGCTACCGGAGATAAACACGCCTTTTTTACGCAGCTCATTACTGGTCCGGTGTTGCCCGTGGGCCGGGAACTCAACGGCATATTCAACAACAGCGCGTTCAGTGGCTTCGTCGGCGCGGTTCTTCAGGTTGGGGACGCGGCGGTTCTGGTTAATCAGCGCATCGATGCCGCCTTCAGCAGCCAGTTCCTGATAACGGTAAAACGTGTCGCGTGACACGCCCATGATCTTGCAGGCTTTTGATACGTTACCGAGTTCTTCGGCGAGATTGAGCAGGCCGGCTTTGTGTTTGATGATGGGATTGTTAGTATGAATCATGAGAGTTACCTCGCGTTTTGTTTAAGGATTAGACACCCATATCAAAACCGGTAACTCTCAACCTTTCAAGGTCCAGTGTCAGATCAAGTCGCGACTAATACACCTAAAGTTACCATCCACAGGCCCAGAGTAAACATGCCATAAACAGACAGGGCTACCAGCCAGTGTAGTAGTAGGGTGATATAGCCATAGCGGCCGGGGGTGTTTTTCCACTGCATTGAGATTGTCCGGTCAGCAATTTTTGCTCAGACTGAACGTGATAAAACATAAAATCAACCACTAATTACCATCAGTAAACAAAATTATATTTTTTTCAAAAATATTGAATGATTTGTTAAAATATGAACATTTTATTCGTATGATTTCTCGGTTTATAAAAAGACGCCATAATGTCAGGGCGGAATAGTGAAATTGTCGAGTGAGTTATTTCGTGTTATTTGAGGCTTTCCCCCTGAAAAAAAGTCCTCTTAAAAATTTGGTGGCTTAAATGGCGGATGTTAACAGTACAATCGTCCTTTACAGTTATCCGCAGAAAATATTTCTAACGTGGCTATTTATGCGCCTGGTGGAATAGCGTGTTATTTTAGCTTTTTCTTTTTCCTGCGCTTTAAATTGGATCTTTTAACTTAAATTGGCGATATGTGTCACAAATTTGATGGAAATGGTTTGTCGTTTAAAGCAAGTAATTGTAAAGCATGATCCTGCGTCACTTTATTGTAATTATCTGCTGCCTTATTAGCTTTAATTCCCGTGATCTTCTTACACCCGGCAACGAAAGCTATAACACTGTTTCATTCATTCCGCTATTGAAGGGGACAGCATGGGCATTGCCTCAGAATAATCATCTACATCGAAAAAGCTCCATTTCTGGCATAAAAAACCATCACAGCTTACCGTGGACGATATCACCATTGTTGATGGTGATATGCTTAAGCACGTCTTTGCCGCTGCATTCCTGGTTCGCCCCTGGTGGGGGCTGGTGTTTGGCACTCTTGGTGACAAAATTGGCCGCCAGAAAGTATTGGCGATCAACATGATCATGATGGCGGTGGGAACTTTTTGTATTGGACTGATTCCTGATTACAACACCATCGGAATTTTCGCACCCGTACTGCTGCTGGCGCGATTGGTGCAGAGTTTTTCCACTGGCGGTGAATACGGGGCGCTGCGACCTTTATTGCGGAATATTCCACTGATAACCGCTGTGGTTTTGTGGGGAGTTTCCTGGAATTCGGAACCCTGGGTGGATACTTCCCTGGTGCCCTGCTGGTTACCGTTCTTACTGCTGCAACGCCGGAAGCCACACTGCTTGACTGGGGATGGCATATACCTTTCTTTATTGCCGCACCGCTCGGTTTGTTCGAATTGTATATCCGCCTGAAGCTAGAAGAAACGCTGGCCTTTCAGAAACACATGCAGAAAAAGGAGGCGCTGGAGCACAGCAAGCCTCGCCTGAGCCTGTTACAGATGCTCGGTAGGTATCGGGCGCAAATGCTCAAATGGCATCGTGTTGGTACTGTTATTCAATGTTTCCAATTACATGCTGATCTCTTATATGTCGAATTGCCTCACTGGCATACTGGGTTTGAGTGAGAAATGAGCAGTCTGTTGCTGATTCTGGTGATAATGTTTGTCATGATGCCACTGACGCTGCTATGGGGCCACTGGAACGATCGCCTTGGTCGTCGTCCTGGTGGCAATTCATACCTGTTTCACTGGCTCGATGCCTGCCACACAGCCGCGCTCTTTGCGACAGATATTTGTTACAGCACGCTGGCTATGGATTTTAATCTTTCCGTTTCCCTTCCCCTTTTGGGCGGGATCACGCCGCTGGTAACGGCCTGACTGGTAGAAAAAACTGGCAACCTGCTTATGCCTGCTATCTGATGGCAGCCGGTATTATCGGCGTTATTACGGCCTTTACGCTCGTGAGACTGCCGGAAAACCGCTTACGGGTTCTGCCTCTGCGATATCAAGTCAGACGAAAGCGCATCGTTTGATTAAAAAACTGCGTTTGCATCAGCAAAGAAAAACACCTGCCAGCATTGAGTTGGCCAATTAAGTTATTCTCACTCAGATTATTCCGCAATATTAAGTACTGAACTGAACGTTAATTAACTACAACTCTGAAAAGAGCCGTAGTTAATTAATCAAAATCGGGATAACGAGAACGGTGATAAATCAAAGTCGGCTGATTTCTCCTGCGCGAAATAAGCGGCAATTTCACCCAGTACGGTGGCAAATTTAAAACCGTGACCGCTCAATCCGCTAATTAACAGCCGGTCTGGCGAGCCGGGCAGTATGTCGATAATAAAATTGTTATCAGTCGTATTGTCATAGCTGCATGCTTCACCGTGCAGACAAACGCCCACGCCTGGTAGAAACTGGCGAAGGAAAGCAAACATCTCGCGACCATCTTCCGCCTCGCTGCCGAAAGGTGTGCGCTGCTGCGGAGAAGCAATAGACTGACCGCCGTCGTGTTTGCCAATCTTGATGGCGTTATTCTCTGCCGGAAATCCGTAATAATGGCTGCCATCCGGCGTTTCTACGGTAAATGCCGGAAAGCGATTGTTTTCGCTGTAGCGACCATCAGCCTGGTGCCAGGCAAAAACTTTTCTCACCGGAGCAATCGGCAACGCCGGAAGCAACGTTTTTACCCAGGTGCCGCAGCTTATCAGCAGCTTACGACCGTAGAAAGTTCCCTCTGCAGTCTCTACCTGTTGCAGTCCATCTTTTTCTGCCAGAAAATCCACGCTACAATTAAATAACTGGGCGGCACCGCTTTCCCGCGCCAGCCTAATCAGGTGACGGACGGCCAGGTCGGACCTGAGATAACCAGCGCCGGCTTCAAAAACGCCCGCGTACCCCTCCGGGATGTCAAGCTGGGGCCAACGCGTGACCATATCAGTTTGGGACATTAATTCAACGGGCAGGGAGAACGCCAAGGCGCTCTGACGAATGTTGGTAATAAATTCCGAGGTCTCAGGAGCGATATTCACCACGCCACTGCGCTGCATTATGCGTTCACCACACTGGGTTTCCAGTTCATCCCACAGTTTTTGCGCTCTCAGCACCATTGGTACGTAAGCAGCACCTTCGCCGTATGCATGGCGGATCAGGCGCGATTCGCCGTGATGGCTGCCTTCGCGATGAGGCGGATGCCCACGGTCAATCATCAGTACCTTCAGGCCTGCCCGGCTGGCATACCATCCGGCTGCTGCGCCGACAGAACCACTGCCGGCCACTATTAAGTCATACACCATCTCAGCCCGAATCCTTTTCTGTTCAATCAGGGGTGCAGGATAGCAAACTGCGTTACAATTAAAAAAGGCACTCCTGAAAGAGTGCCTTGCTAAAGGGAAATAAAAAAATCAATGTTTACGATAATCACGATCCTGGTAATCGGTTGCTTCAATCTTTGCAATGCCCGCTTCGAGGATAGAGATAAATTGTCGGGCCACATCCGTAGTTAACCAGTAGGTCTGGCCAACTTCAGCTTCATCAGCCTGCATCTCGTTGGAAGAGAGCGAGTGCAGGCGGATCATCATGGCATCGTAGCTATCTACGGTACTAATATCCCAGCCAATGAGGGGATGTGTCTGGATAACGTCTTTGTTTCTGTCCATTATAACCCCCTTTATAATTCGTATATGTAAATACAACGAAGAGATTTATCGAGGTTCAATGCGGCCTTTTTTTCAGAGCAAACTAATTATAACAGGGTTTTTTAGATTCGCGCACAGTGAAATTTTTATCGCGGGGGAATAAACTTTTAATTGCTGCTTATTTGATTAACTGCCGATAACAAGCGTCCGCGAAACGCGAACACAGTATTATTTCTGCCGTGACCATTTATTGCCTGAGTATCATAGGGCAACATTTGATGGCTATAGTGTCAGAAATAAAAAAGGCCGGACGGCGAAATCCGGCAAGCAACAGAAAAAGGTGAGAGTCAGTCGACGACGAGCCAGTCATCCGCGCTTTCCCAGGTGTCCTGCAAAATCTCGGTGACACGGTTTTTCACTACATGATTAGCTCCCATCACTGTCAGATTATTGGCGGCAGCATAGCGAACGGATACGCGGTGAATGGATTCGGGAAACTGCTGATTAATTCGCTTACTCAATGCTGCGGTCAGTACATTGATAGCACCGGTTGGAAGGGGTGAGATTTTTGCTGCAGTGGCTTCAACACGCATAAAAGCCTCCAAATAGGATACTGTAAAAATAAGGGTCTTCCCTTATTGTGGTGGCTGAGGGCATGATAATGGTGTATTTAACCGCCAGAGGTTACTGCCATCGACGAAAAGTCCCTCGACGCTCATATTGTCAACCTGTCCGCTCCGTGGCAGGTAAAGTCTCTTTCTCTCGGTGAAAATACTGGTTCTGTCACTGTTGGGATCGCTGAAAACACTCAGTTAACCTGTCCAACATGCGGTAAATCCTGTCCTGTTCACGACCACCGACACCGTAAATGGCGTCACCCTGATACCTGCCAGTTCGCCACATTAGTTGAAGCCGATGTTCCACACATTATGTGCCCGGAACATGGCTGTCAGACTCTGCCCGTTCCCCGGACAGGACCCGGAAGCCGGTACACATTACTGTTCGAGTTGTTCGTTATCTCATGGCTAAAAATCAGCACAGTGGATGCGGTCAGAAAGCAACTTAGGCTGAAATGGAAGGCTGTCGATAACACCATGCAGCGCGCGGTAAAACGCGGACTTGCCCGTCGAAAAGCGCCGCAATCGGCACGTCATCTCTGTGTTGACGAAGTTGCTTTTAAAAAGGGCCATAAGTACGTCACGGTTATCTCTGATATACAAGGACAGGCTCTGGCGATAACGGATGATCGCGGAGTTGAAA
Source organism: Erwinia tracheiphila (assembly GCF_021365465.1). Classification (NCBI taxonomy): domain Bacteria; kingdom Pseudomonadati; phylum Pseudomonadota; class Gammaproteobacteria; order Enterobacterales; family Erwiniaceae; genus Erwinia; species Erwinia tracheiphila. The sequence continues at coordinate 2,832,985 of NZ_CP089932.1, read as the reverse complement.
GCCTGTCGGGTTATCACAGAACCCTGGGCTATCGTCAGATAGCGTCAATCAAAACCCTGTCGATGGATATGAACCCGGCGTATATCAGCGCTGCCTGCATCCACCTGCCCAACGCAGTGGAGAAAATGGCCTTCGATCACGTCCATGTGACAAAAATGCACTGTGCCGTCGTGGATAAAACGCGGCAGGTGGGGATAAAAACCATCCTGTTACAGGCGCGAAAAAGCGCACATCGTTCTCGTTATCTATGGCTGTACGGCCGCCATAAGCGTCAGCTGGAGTCTGCACAGATGGTACTGCCTGATACCCGTCGCTGCCGGGCAATGAAAGAACTGGCGCGGGAACTCCGGAACCGGTGGTACGACAAAGACAGCAAATAGCAGACAGCTGTGGCAGGAATGGATGGCGATGGCAAAAGATGTGGGAGTTCCTCTGCTGACCAGCACCGCCCGGACGTTACACAAACGGCTTTATGGGATACTGAATGCGATGAAACATCGGGTATCAAACGGCAACACAGAATCACTGAACAGTAAGATAAGGCTGCTGAGGATCAAGCCGGGAGGACACCGGAACAAAGAGCGCTTCAAGGTGGCGGGCAGGTTCCATTACTGCAGGTTAAACATGGCGTTATGAGTCTCCCACCATGCCCGGGGAAGACCCATTTTTATACAGTTATATTTCTGGAGGTAACTTTTTTATTACCGACTGGAACCCACTCATGTGGTTATTAACGGTTTGGTTCTGCCTTATTATTTTTAGTTTTAATCCTGTAAGAACACCTTATTCAGTTTTCTCAGGTTGTGGCTGCCTCCTGAGAGGCAGCCAGCCGTGCTATACAGAGGCGGACTGTTATTCAGGCTTAACGTACTACCTGCCAGTTTAAGGTTTCACCTGCGAGAAAGGGCACGAGTGCGTCATTGCCGAATTTGATACTCTGCGGCACGGTCCACGGTTGCTTTACCAGCCTGAGTGTGCCTTCATTGAGCGGCAGACCATAAAAGCGCGGGCCGTTTAGCGAGCAGAAAGCCTCAAAATGTTGCAGTGCACCGATTTCCTCAAATACCGTGGCATAGGCGGGTAGCGACGTCGGGGCATTGAACACCCCTGCGCAGCCACAGCTTGCCTCCTTGCGATGGCGAAGATGCGGGGCGGTATCGGTACCGAGGAAGAAACGTGCATTGCCGCTGGCCACCGCATTACGCAAGGCTTCCTGATGGACATTACGTTTAAGAATGGGCAGGCAATAGAGGTGCGGGCGAATCCCCCCAACCAGCATATGATTGCGATTGAACATAAGATGTTGTGGGGTAATGGTGGCGGCGATAAAACGATTACCCTCCATCACATAAGCGGCGGCTTCTTTGGTGGTGATATGCTCAAACACCACTTTTAGTTTGGGATACTGTTTACGTAGTGGTTCCATAACCGTGTCGATAAAACGGGCTTCACGATCGAAAATATCAATATGTGCGTCAGTCATTTCACCGTGAATCAACAGCGGCATGCCGATGTTTTGCATTCGTTCAAGCACCTGAGCAATGTCAGCAATATTGGTTACGCCGTGGCTGGAGTTAGTGGTGGCATGAGCAGGATATAGCTTGGCAGCGGTAAAGACGCCTTCAGTAAACCCTTTTTCCACCTCGGCTGCACCCAGCGAATCGGTCAGATAACAGGTCATTAGTGGGGTAAAGCGGTGCCCGGCTGGCACGGCAGCCATAATTCGCTCGCGGTAGGCAATGGCCGCCGCCACACTGGTAACAGGCGGAACCAGATTTGGCATCACAATGGCGCGACCAGAGACCTCGCTGGTAAAAGGAAGCACGGTGTGCAACATGTCATCATCACGCAGATGAATATGCCAGTCATCGGGGCGACGGATCAGCAGTTCCTGGGGGGTAGCAGTCATAAACAGGCTCCGGCAGAAGGGAAACGGTGTGGCAAAGTGGGCCGGGGTCAAAGCATAAGCACAAAGCGGCAGGTTTGCACCTGCTTTATTCAGGGGGGTGTTAAAAAGTCATAAAGGCGCGCTCTGTCTGCTGTCAACGAGCGCACCTGTCACTTTTAGTCGGTAAAAGGGATCACCAGTTTACCGGGTTGAACTTCAAGACCTTTAGCGAACCGTTTAGCCAGTGACTCGGCTTTACTGCGGTCAGCGCTTAAAACATAAGCGGGCTTCTGATTAAAATACTCTTTCAGTGATTGGTTAAGGTAGGGCGTCAGGGTTTTCAGAACTCCCTGCATTTTTTCAGGTTGGACCTTTACATCAACCAGTTCCAAATCCTGTAAATAGATAGCGCCCTGTTCTTTGTTAAACACCGGCTGCGCCTTCATGGTCAGCTCCATATCGGCATCCTGTGGGCCAAACAAAGAAGTAATATTCACCTTCGCATTACCGGTCAGCGTAACTTTATTGGGTTCTTCGCGGCCAATCTGACTGTTGAGATCGCTCAACACGATATGCGCACCTACCAGCCCGGATACGCCGATCTGCTTCTCATAGTCATTGTGTTTTGCCAGCGCTTGATTGACTTCCTGTTCGCTGATCGTATATTTCGTCAGTTGATTACAGCCGCCCAATAATCCCACTAACAGCAGGGCACTCAGCCCGGCGAAAAATGTTTTCATGGTAGTCCTCATCATCTCAACAGGTCTGAACCCTCCCAGACCGAAAACAATAGCTTGCCCGATATTCTGCTAAGAGTCACCAGAATTACCACTCAGAGTAAGATCATCACGTATTTTTCAACGGTAATAATAAGTTACCGGCGCTTTCAGATGACTTTATGTCGCTGCTGCTTTGATATAACAGATTATTTCACAGGTAAGAGCAGGGCGAGTTATAATCGTTTACTGGAATCACAGGATACGGCGTGCATAACGTCGTTTTTTATATTTGCCCAAAGGATCCCGGAGAGAAGATGTTTGGCTATCGTTCCGCAGTACCGAAAGCCCGCCTGACAACCGATCGGCTGGTGGTTCGTCTGGTCTGTGAACATGATGCCTGGCGTTTAGCGGATTACTATGCTGAGAATCGTGCATTTCTGAAACAGTGGGAGCCTGTTCGGGACGACAGCCACGGCTATCCTTCTGGCTGGCAGGTCCGTCTTGGACTGATTAGCGAAATGCATAAACAAGGCAGCGCCTACTATTTTGTGTTACTGGACCCGAATGAAACTGAGATACGCGGCGTGGCGAATTTCAGCAACGTGGTGCGCGGGTCCTTCCATGCTTGCTACCTCGGCTATTCGCTGGCTGAGAAATGGCAGGGACAAGGGATGATGTTTGAAGCGCTACAGTCAGCGATCCGCTATATGCAGCGCCAGCAGCGTATGCACCGAATTATGGCAAATTACATGCCGCACAATCAGCGCAGCGGCAATCTTCTGGCCCGGCTTGGGTTTGAGAAAGAGGGCTACGCCAAAGACTATCTGTTGATTGACGGGCAATGGCAGGATCATGTGCTGACAGTGCTCACCTCGCCAGCGTGGCAACCCGAACGACGTGGATAAACATTCTGACGAAAATAGCGCTTTCTGCCCTTGATGGTTAGGAAACTCAATCGACCCTTTTTGAGTTTCCTAACCATGAACCATGGCGAAGGAATTCCCCATATGGGGATGGCTGTCGCAGGATAATGCGCAAAAACACTGTGTTTGCTGTGTTTTTCATCTAAAACCCATTTTTCAGGCGCACTTTTCCAAGTCCGGGGTCTGAAGCCATCGTTTTTTCGCCATCTGATACAGCCTGTCAGAGAGCATTTTTGTAGCGTGATCGCCCGCCACAGCGCCGGCAAAACGCAGCCGGCCCTTGCACAGGATGCACTGGTACGGGTCGGTACCCAGGAAGGCTTTCATCAGCACCGCGAAACCCGGCTTCTGCGGTTTCTCACGCGGTGTCATCTCCAGCGCTTCGTAGACCTTTGGCAGTAGCGTGCCGCGTTTCCGGTTGGCCAGAAAACCGTAGTAACGCACCATTTTAAAGTGTCGGGACGGGATGTGGCTGATGTAACGCCACAGCATCTCCTCCTGGCTTAGTTTCTGACGTTTGTGCTGCTGCGTGTTGTGGTCGTAGTACTGGTGCACCACCGAGCCGCCGCGGTAATGGCGCAACTGCGAAGCCGCGACCGGCGGCCGTTTCAGGTATCGGCCCAGGTATTTTACGCTGCGCCCGGCCCCGCGGGTCTTTTTGGCGAAGTGGACCTTCCAGTGGCGCTGATATTGCGCCTGCAGGTAGCGTTTCCACTGTTTCTCATCGCGGATATGCCCGAGGTTGGGCAGCTTGCCGGGATTGACTCGATCGTAGCTGTCACGCAGCAGGCGGATAACGGCACCGCGCCAGATAACTTCAACCTGCTGTTTTTTGAAGAACAGATCGCGCCAGACGCCGTGTCTGACGTCGAGGCCACCGCGGGTAATGGAGACGTGGATGTGCGGATGCTGATTGAGCTGGCGTCCGTAGGTGTGCAGGGCGCAGAAAATACCGACTTCAATACCCAGCTTGCGCGCGTGCCTGAGCATGGCGCGGGTGGCGCAGCGAAAAAGGTCGTTGAGCAGCGGCCAGTTGTTATTGAAGAACGGCCACAGTAAGTGCGGCATGGTGAAGGTGATGTGCTGCCAGTCGCAGTCGGGCAGGATGTGCTGCTGCCCGGCGATCCATTGCTCGGTGCCCTTGAGGCCGCAGCTGCTGCAGGCCTTGGACTTGCAGCTCTGGCAGAGAAAGCGCGAGTGGGTACAGTCAGGGGAACTGCAGCAATAGCGGCGAACGCCCATGGCGCAGGTCCCGCAGGCAAGCATGCGCTCGACAGAGAGTTTGGTCCAGTCGCTGAGCTGATGGCCATTCTTATCAAGGAAGCGCTCCCAGCCGTCATCGTGCTGGAACAGGAGCTTTGCAGGTCGCGGTATGTACATGAAAGACAGTATAAAATACGGCGATGAGGGTGGAAAGGACTTCGGCTGCGCAGCAGACGAGCTCACGCCGCAGGCGTGCTACCGTTCAGGCACGAGTTATCGGTTGCCTGCTGGAAAAGCAGGTCACCACCCCTGAACAATACCCAATGTCGCTGAACGGTGTGGTGACGGCCTGTAATCAAACAGTGGCGCGGGTAATCGGGTGATTAAATATGAACATCGCTTTTGCAATACGGAATTTGGTCAGTTAAAACTGACGTCGGGCGACCTGGCACTGGTGTGCACCCTGTTGCTACGTGGTGCACAAACGCCCGGTGAGCTGAGGATCCGTTGCGCCCGGTTACATGAATTTACGGATGTCGCTGACGTGGAACAGAGTCTGAAAAGGCTGGCAACACGGGAGGATGGTCCCTTCGTGGTGCAGCTGGCGCGTGAGCCGGGTAAGCGCGAAAGTCGCTATATGCATTTGTTTGGCAGTGAAACAACAGAAACCCTGCTTACCGACAGTATGCTCCCTGCGGATGAAAGCGACCTGGCCGCCAGGATTAACGAACTGGAGCGAGAAATGCAGACGTTAAAACAGCAGGTTGCGGCACTGCAAAGCCGGGTATCCTGAATCCTGTATAACAATATGCTCAATACTGGCGATAAAGTCAGCCGGGCTGGGCAGTGTTGTTCAAAAGCCGTAACTACCCGTCGTCACTTGAATCGACGACTGGTAGGTCGAACCTGTGTTGTTGGCCGGCGAACAGTAAACCCTTCTGATGTACGAAAGCGGCCTTATTTCCCTGCGCGACGCGTTGGCTCTCAACCGCGAGGCGGTCGTTATGCACAACGCCACCCTGTATTATTCAGTCAATACCAGAAACTGCTTACACTGACATAAGGGTAGCCCATAAGCTTCTGGCCACTCATCCGCCCGAGCTGACGCGGTACTCGTGTCGGGGGCCACAAACTGACGGTTACTGTTAACCGGTGTGTAAACTGCAACGTTAAACTACCTTGCGCAGCCTGTTTTATAACGAACAGAAGCACCGCCGCGACAGCGACGGATCGGTTTTTCACAATCAGCCGGTAAATGAATTGATATCCTGTTCTGGCTGGGCGGCGGTCGTGATGCGTCACAGAGTGGTATGGTGCTGACCAATGACCTCGGAAAAAATGTGCTTTATTGGGGCACCTTGTCCCCGCAAAACAACCAGCATGCAACCCTGTGCAAGTCCTCAGCGTGAAACGGCACACAGTGGCAGCTTGAAAAACAATATGATTTTAGCAAGCAACAGCAGAATGGCCGATTATCGGCGCGGCGGAAAACGGGCAGAAGACCCCGGAACAGTGTGGATTTGCTGTCTGCGCGGTATCAACGGCGTCAAAAATCAGACTATGCCGCAAACCCCGGGTGATGAGGCACCTGCCGCCCCACACATCGTGGAAAAACAGTGCTCCACGAGCCATCAGGAATAACACTGTAACAATCCGGATTGGTGATTTCCTGCATTATCAGTAGACTGTGCCGGTTGCCGAACGGCACCCCGGTTCAGACAATGACCCGGATTGACCCCACATTCCCGTAAAAATCAGGAAACGCATGAACCTGTTAAAATCGCTGGCAGCGGTCAGCTCAATGACCCTGTTTTCTCGCGTGCTGGGATTTGCACGTGATGCCATCGTGGCACGAGTTTTTGGCGCAGGGATGGCAACGGATGCCTTCTTTGTGGCTTTCAAACTGCCCAATTTACTGCGGCGAATTTTTGCGGAAGGCGCGTTTTCTCAGGCTTTCGTCCCCATTCTGGCAGAATACAAAAGTAAGCAGGGAGAAGAGGCGACACGGGTGTTTGTCTCCTATGTCTCCGGCCTGCTGACGCTGGTGCTGGCAGTCATCACCCTGGCAGGTATCGTCGTGGCACCATGGGTGATTATGCTGACAGCGCCGGGGTTTAGTGATACGGCTGATAAATTCGCACTGACCTCTTCACTGCTGCGGGTCACCTTTCCTTATATTTTGCTGATCTCGCTGGCGTCGCTGACCGGGGCTATTCTTAACACATGGAACCGATTCTCCGTTCCGGCTTTCGCCCCTACGTTGCTCAACATCAGCATGATTGGTTTCGCACTCTTTGCGGCACCCTACTTTCATCCTTCGGTGATGGCGCTGGCATGGGCGGTGGTGGTGGGGGGGGGACTGCAGCTGTTTTACCAGTTACCCCATTTGAAGAGAATTGGCATGCTGGTGCTACCACGTATTAACCTCAAGGATGCGGGAGTATGGCGGGTAATGCGCCAGATGGGGCCTGCGATCCTCGGTGTGTCGGTGAGTCAGATCTCGCTGATCATCAATACTATTTTTGCGTCATTCCTGGTTTCAGGTTCAGTTTCCTGGATGTACTACGCCGATCGTCTGATGGAGTTCCCCTCAGGCGTGCTGGGCGTCGCGCTGGGGACTATCCTTTTACCCGCGCTGGCCAAAAGCTTTGCCAGCGGCAATCATGCGGAATATAACCGTCTGATGGACTGGGGCCTGCGCCTGAGTTTCCTGCTGGCGCTGCCGAGCGCGGTAGCGTTGGGGATACTGTCAAAACCACTGGTAGTTTCACTGTTTCAGTACGGTAAATTTACCGCTTTTCATGCGGCGATGACACAGCGCGCGCTGGTGGCTTATTCCGTTGGACTGGTAGGACTGATTGTGGTGAAGATCCTCGCGCCGGGGTTCTATTCCCGTCAGGACATTAAAACGCCGGTCAGGATCGCTATTTTTACGCTGTTGATGACCCAGCTGATGAATCTGGTGTTTATTGGCCCGCTCAAACATGCCGGCCTGTCACTTTCTATTGGTCTGGCGGCCTGCCTGAATGCGTTGATGCTGTTCTGGCAACTTCGTAAGCAAAACATCTTCCAGCCACAGCCAGGCTGGTTCAGTTTCCTTTTGCGCCTTGGGCTTGCGGTAGCAGTAATGGCGGCAGCGCTGCTCGGGCTGTTATGGTTTATGCCGGACTGGGCGCAGGGCAGTATGCTATGGCGGTTAATGCGTCTGGCGGTCGTGTGCGCCGTGGGCGGCGCGGTATATTTCGCCGTACTGGCCCTGCTGGGATTCCGGGTACGTGACTTTTCACGCACCACGGTGGAATAGACTCTTGATTTCTGCCATAGATAAGTCGCTAAATTCCCGGTGGCGTGAGAATAAAATCACTGACCACGTTGAATGTTCTGCAGGCTGCCACAGGCAGCCCTTAGATTATTCGAGCCTGGACCGCTGTACTGCATTCTGATTCCGTAAAAAAGCTGAATGTGATTAGTGTTAAGGATTGTGGCATGGGATACACCGATAAACCTCTCAGGATCTCTGTAATTTGAAGTAATATAGCTGCCTCACCCTGGCGTTCCAAAAGCCAGTAATGTTCATCTTTCCATTCATTTTGGTGACGGAACACCTGTATGCCTCCAGGCACATTCCAGGCAATAATTTGATTATTGGCAAAGTAAATAATTTGATAAACGTTAAAGCCTTTCTCAGGAGTCCTGATGAAACGGAACTTCTGTTTGCGGTCAGTGTTGTTTTTATCTCCGACAACGAGTGTTGAGTCATATCCGGTTGCGGTTATAACTCTATCTACAGCAAATGTCGTTCTTAATTGATGGACACTCTGGTCTTGCGGCCCCCTGGTGTATTCCGGTAGAAATCGTTGAGCGTTTGTTTGACTGCGAAGATAAAGCTGTATGGCTCTTCCCTTTTGGACTTCGGAATTCGGCACATCCATAACAAAGTTTGGGTTTCTGTAATTTGCAATAACATATCCCACCTGACGCTGGTTGATGAAATACCAGTGCTGCTCATCCCGCAATTGACTTTGTTGTAAACGCACGAATGCCGAATTTCTTTCAGGGGGAACGCTGGCAACGACCTAATTAGCTTGTGCATGAACAATTTGATAAACGTCCTGCCCCTTTTCGGGTGTTTTAACCAGGCGAAACCTGTTGCTGCTATCTGCAAAATCCTTGTCCCAGAAGGCCAGGGCAGCGGGACTGGAAGGCAATCTTTTAATAACTTTATTGTCGCTAAGGTTTGTTGCTATCATTATCTTCGCTTGGTCCTGCGGCCTCTTTCGGTTCCATAGATTAATAGTATGAATAAGAGCCTGTCTCAACAGGGCTTTATTCCAGACAATAAGACCACAGGAAAAATGCAACAGGGCCCCGTCATTCTCAGACGTCTTTTCCCGTCGGGCCAGGACCCGGCGAAACCGGTTCATCCGGCTTGCCTCCTCCCGGTGACAGGCACTGAAGTTCGTGGTTTTACTGGCATCTCATTCCTCTTTACGGGGCGGGATATAAGGCTCGTCACGACTACTTAACCGGTCTGTTTTCAGCCCGGGCGCTTCGTCGCCTTTTTCCGGGCAGAGTCTGAGTTTTTGCCCCCGGACGCCCCGTCTGAAGAGCACCGGGTGTGTCCGCCACCAGTTTGATGTCATGCCTGTCTGCTGCTGCGACGACCCGTGGCAGAGGAAGCCCTCCGGTATCTGTCATCAGACTGGGCTTTACGCCCTGTTTCCCTGTGTCCGTGGTGTTGCGTCCTGTTTTTTTGTCCTGGGCAGCGGTGATGTTGTCATACCGCCATCCACCGACAACCATGAGCAGTCCGTGCCGTCCGGGTGTTCACAGGCCAGTAATCCGTTCTGCCAGAAACGCCCGAAGACACCTGCGTCTCTCCGTTCCCGGAAGCGCCGGTGCGCAGAGCCTGATGAACCTATCCCTGTGGTATTGAGTGCATTCCACTGACAGGCTGTTCTGGGGACGAAGAAAATGGCGTTCATTGCGGCCAGATTATCAACACGTTTTCGGCGCGTACCCGGAGGATGGCGGGTTTTGTGTTCCGGGATAAGCGGGGCCATTTTGTCCCGGAGTTCATCGCTAATCTTCCCTTTACCGCCTGCCATACTTTGCCCTCAGATATGACCGGGATGCATTATACGATGACGCCTTTTGGGACAGGTTCTTAGATAAAAAGAAAGGTTTTATCTTCAGTGGCCGAAAGATGCTTCGGGCGATATCGCCAGGTGTAGTGTAGTAATGTAGTGGTTTACAGGGCTCACCATTTTAGCTCAAAGATAAAGAGCTGCGCCGTGGCTGAAAATAAGAAACATTGTATAATAAGAAGATGAAGAAATAACCTGTTGTGTAAATAGCGGGGAATGAAGAGAAGGACGATCAAGCAGGACAGGTCATTATGATCGCGATGGCCGGTTTACGGGCTAAAAGACCCTGTAAATAATTCTGTGTATCTGCCACCGTATTAAAGGTGATCGCTCAGGCGGTCACCAAACTCGATAATAAAGCGACTCATTGCCAGCCGCCAGTTCTGGATCGGCATACTCCATTTTTTCGAGGCCGACTGGATTGCCAGATATATCACCTTGCGCACTGAGTCATCTGTCGGGAACACTTTGCGTTTCTTTATCGCTGCCCGGATAACGCTGTTCAGCGACTCGATGGCATTCGTGGTGTAGATAGCCTTACGTATATCTGGTGGATAACCAAAGAACGTATTGAGATTTTCCCAGTGTGCACGCCAGCTTTTGCTGATTTGCGGATATTTGTCGTCCCAGACATCAGCGAACTTATCCAGGGCCATCAGCGCTGCTGCTTCTGTCGGAGCCTGATAAACCGCTTTCAGACCGCCAGTAACGGCTTTATAGTCCTTCCATGACACGTATTTCAGGCTGTTGCGTACCATGTGAATAATGCACAACTGGATATGCGTCTGCGGGTACACGCTGTTTATCGCATCCGGAAAGCCCTTAAGGCCATCCACGCAGGCAATCAGGATATCCTGGAGACCTCGATTCTTCAGCTCAGTCAGCACGCTGAGCCAGAACTTCGCACCTTCATTTTCTGCGAGCCACATGCCCAGTAATTCTTTCTGGCCTTCGGTGTTAATACCCAGAGCAAGGAATACGGCTTTGTTAATTACAGTGCCACTGTGGCGAACTTTTACGACAATACAGTCAAGATAAACAATGGGATACAGAGCATCCAGCGGACGGTTTTGCCACTCAGATACCTGCTCTTTCACCGCATCAGTGACTTTCGATATCAGCGTGGGTGAGACGTCCGCATCGTACATTTCTTTGAAGGTGGCGACAATCTCCCGGGTGGTCATGCCTTTTGCATACAACGACAGGATCTGACTGTCCATCTGCGTAATACGTGTCTGATTTTTCTTAATAAGCTGAGGTTCGAAGGTGCTTTCACGATCACGTGGTGTACTGATTTCAATCTCACCATCGTCGCACAACAACGTTTTTGACGAATAACCATTGCGGGTATTTGAGCCTGTTTTGGGTGCGTTCTTTTCGTGTCCGATGTGGTCAGTCAGCTCAGCATTGAGCGCAGTTTCAACTGTAAGCTTCGTCAGCATGCGGGAAAACTGGTTGAGATCGGCTTCGGTTTTCAGCCCCTTAGCCAGTTCAGCCGCAAGGGCTTTGAGTCTTTTTTCGTCCATAATTACCTGTCTCCGTTATCGAAATGAAGATATCAAAAACAGGCAGATACACAATTTAAATTACAGGCTCGGCTAAAAAATTGACGATTTTCTGTCCCTGCACTGTGGTCTTACAAAGCATCATCAAATTTACTGTTTGTGTATTTATTACACACGTCAATAACGAAGGTCATGCGCATTGGTCTGTTTTTTTACAACGCTCAGGCCATTTACACTTTACGATTAATAAACGCGCTGGATGTCGCCTGGCCATCCGGGCCATAGAACTTTTGCGTATGATGAGGACGTAGCACTTCCAGCGCACCATCGGTAAAGCTGATCTGATGACTGAGCAACAAGCCATTATGTAAATTGGTATCGCGCAGTCTTATGGTCTTTTCCTGAATATCAGACCAGCGACGGGAGAGTTCAGAATGGCGGCTGTAAGGTGCGTGAAAACCCGCATCTTTCTCATTATCGCGACGCATCTGTTCAAGAAAATTGAGCGTGGCTAGAAGCGAACTTTTATCCTCGGTAATCCGTTGCAGTAAGCTGCTGTTAATCTGCCCCCCTGACAGCTGTTGCTGCTCAGAGGCCATTACGTCCGCCAGACTTGCCAGCACTTCAAGCATCTTATCGAGCGTGGTCAGCAGCTTGTTCATCTACTCAGTTACCTTCTAAAGAATCTTTTGCCTGCTGAATCAGCGCATCGGCGATTTTACCGGTGTCCATCTTCAGGCCACCATTACGGATGGCTGTTTTTAACTGCTCCACGCGCTCGGTGTTAATGTCCTGGGCGCTGGATTTGGTCAGTTGTGACTGTGCGTCGCTTAACACAACCTGAGAGGCCGTGGGGGTGCTGGTCGCTTTTGTCGTCTCAGCCTGTCGCGCTTTCGGTGCAGCCGTATCTGACGTATCACGACTCTGCACGGTACTGGCTGGGTTCAACGGTTGAGTTCTGTCAATGCTCATATCTGACTCCTGTAAGCTCAGGCAAACTGTCGGCCTGTCGAATAAGTATATTGCGTTTGTTAATTATTCTATCGGCAGAACTGGGTCTATCTTTAGACCTTTATAACGTTATAAGAATATTCCCATCCGCAGCCACTTTTCCACTGACAATCTGACCTGAACTCATACGGACCCGCACGGATTGTGTCGCCGTGGCATTGTTCATTGCACGTCCTTCACTGGAGACGTTAAAGCCGTCGCCACGGGCAATGACCGTTACGTTCTGACCCGCTTTAACCCTCCATGGCTGTCGAACCATCATGAGTGTGAGTGGCTGTCCCGGCGTAATGTCACGCAGCGTCACTGCCTCGGTCACTGCCTTTGTGCTCATCACCGTGCGTGCAGGCAGGGTATCCAGACGGCCTCGTTCAATTTTTAGATCATCGGCGGTAATGGTTGTACCGCGCGTGATCTGGCGAGCGGCTACAACATAGCTGCCGGTTACCTGCACTTCAACCTGCAGATAGCGGCGATTCTGCTCGCAGTTGGCTGCCACGCTCATGGTGCCCCATACTCGGCTATTTCCTGGCAATGAAAACCGGGGTGTTTCGCAGGTGGGCCACTGCGTCTTTGGCGTTTTCACCACCACCATAAGGGTATCGGCTGGCTGGCTGCTTTCCCCATAGCGTGCTTTAAAAAATTGATTCAGCTGTGCGGTCAGTGAGGCAGCACTGGCTGGCAGAGTAGCCAGGCACAGTAGCCCGGCGAACAGCAACGTTAACCCACTCATTGTATTAGCCCTGTTTATCAGATGACATCGATTCTACTCGCAGGGGTAAGAGGTCAAGGCGCAAATTAGCGACGCTTTTTAGCGCTATTCCTTCGATAGCCGTTTGCCTCCCGCGATTATGCTGTCAACTCAGAATATTCACTATGCGGAGGAAGCATGCTCGACAAACTCGACGCTGCACTGCGGTTCAACACCGAAGCGTTGAACCTGCGCGCCCAGCGGCAGGAGATTCTGGCGTCAAATATTGCTAATGCCGACACGCCGGGCTACCAGGCACGTGATATTGATTTCGTCAGCCAGCTCAACAAGGTGATGGAACAAGGACGGTCGCAGGGTTCGGGCCTGCAACTGGCGGTCACGTCCGATCGCCATATTCCTGCGGAGGCCTCTCAGGCGGCATCGATGGACCTGATGTACCGGGTACCCTATCAGCCGTCAGCGGACGGTAACACCGTCGATATGGACCGTGAGCGTACACAGTTTGCGGATAACAGCTTGAAATACCAGACAGACCTGACCGTTATCACCGGTCAGATCAAGAGTATGATGTCTGTGCTACAGGGGTAATAAGTTATGGCACTGATGAGTATCTTTGATATCGCTGGATCCGCGATGAACGCCCAGTCACAGCGTCTCAACGTTGCCGCCAGTAATCTGGCGAACGCTGACAGCGTGACCGGCCCGGACGGCCAGCCTTACGTGGCGAAGCAGGTGGTATTCCAGACAGCAGCAGAGTCTGGTTCGGCCACTGGCGGCGTGCGCGTTGCGCAGGTGGTGGACGATCCTACTCCGGCAAAACTGGTTTACGAGCCGGGCAATCCGATGGCAGATGCAAAAGGCTACGTAAAAATGCCTAATGTCGATGTGGTAAGCGAAACGGTCAATACCATGTCCGCTTCACGCAGTTACCAGGCCAACGTCGAGGTGTTGAACACCGTTAAACAAATGATGATGAAAACCCTGACGATGGGTCAATAAGGAGCGGCCTGATGAGCATTGCAGTAGGTGTTAATGAATCCACAGACAACACGGCGATTACCACTACGTCGTCGACCACCGACACCACGGCGGCCAATCTGCAAAGTAACTTTTTGACGCTTTTGGTCACTCAGTTAAAGAACCAGGACCCGACGAATCCGATGGATAACAGCCAGTTAACCACCCAGCTTGCGCAAATCAACACCCTCAGTGGGATTGAAAAGCTGAATACCACGCTGGGCTCCATCTCCGGCCAAATCAACAGCAGCCAGTCACTTCAGGCATCGGCGCTGGTGGGCAAGGGCGTGATGGTTGATGGGGCGCAAATTCTGGTCGGTACCAGCAGCGGCAGCACCTCAACCACGCCATTTGGCTTGAGTCTTGAGCAGGCTTCCACAGCAACCACCGCCACCATTACCGACTCGTCCGGCAAAGTAGTGCAGACCATTAACCTCGGTGCACTCAGCGCGGGCGTTCATACTTTCTCCTGGGATGGTACTGAAACTGATGGCACCACTGCACCAGACGGGAAATATACGCTGTCAATCAGTGCCAGCAATGCGACCGGGCAGTTAACCGCCCAACCGCTGAACTATGCGCTGGTTAACGGCGTCACCACCAATACCGACGGCGCTATCCTTGACCTTGGCACTATGGGTAACTCCACAGTCGCTAACGTTCGTCAGATTCTTTAATAACAAAAATTTTTCAGGAGACTACACATGGCATTTTCCCAGGCCGTCAGTGGCCTAAACGCCGCTGCCAGCAATCTTGACGTTATCGGCAACAACATTGCCAACTCCGCCACAGTTGGTTTTAAATCCGCCACAGTCTCTTTTGCGGATATGTTCGCAGACTCAAAAGTGGGGTTGGGTACTAAAGTCGCTGCGGTAACCCAGGACTTCAGCGACGGCACCACTACGTCAACCAGTCGTGGTCTTGACGTGGCGATCAGCCAGGCCGGTTTTTTCCGTTTAACGGACACCAGCGGTGCGGTTTACTACAGCCGTAACGGGCAGTTCACGCTGGATGCCAATCGTAATATCGTTAACTCTGATGGACTGAACCTGACGGGTTACCCGGCAACCGGCACCCCGCCGACCGTGCAAACCGGTGCCAACCCGGTTGCCCTGAGTATCCCTACCACGGCAATGCCAGCGAAAGCGACCACCACGGCGGCGATCACTGCTAACCTGAACTCGACGGATACGGTGCCGGCCACCACGCCATTCGATTCAACCAATACCGAGACCTATAACAGTAAGGCGTCAATGACCACTTACGACTCTTTAGGTAACGCACACACCATGAACCTGTACTTTATCAAGGGTGCCACTGATAGCACGACCGATGCCACCAACCCGACCACCACCTGGAATGTGCAGGCTGTTGACTCCAGCACCGGTACCAGCGCGGGAAGCTGGAATATGACCTTCAACAGCAGTGGTGAACTGACGTCAACCGTCACTCAGACCATAAGTATGGCAACGTTGAGTGGTTCTGCACCGAGCACTTTCTCACTGAATCTGACCGGTAGCCAGCAGCAGAACACCGGCACCGACACCTTTGGCAACCCAACGCAAAACGGCTATAAGCCGGGCGATCTGACCAGCTATCAGATTAACGATGACGGTACTGTGGTCGGCAACTATTCCAACGAGCAAACCCAGACTTTGGGGCAGATCACACTGGCTAACTTTGCTAACCCGGAAGGGCTGAAATCAGAAGGTAACAACGTCTGGTCAGCAACGGCATCATCGGGTCAGGCCCTGGTGGGACTGGCGGGAACCGGTAACCTCGGTACTCTGACCGCGGGGGCGGTTGAGTCTTCCAACGTCGACCTGAGTAAAGAGCTGGTCAACATGATCGTGGCGCAGCGTAACTATCAGTCTAACGCTCAGACCATTAAGACACAGGACCAGATCCTCAACACTTTGGTCAACCTGCGTTAACCTGGCTAACAGGGGAGTCACATGGATCACGCGATATATACCGCAATGGGGGCTGCCAGTCAGACCCTCGATCAGCAGGCAGTGACGGCAAGTAACCTTGCCAACGCTTCAACGCCGGGCTTTCGTGCGCAGCTTAATGCGCTGCGTGCGGTGCCGGTGCAGGGGCTGTCTCTGCCCACCCGTACGCTGGTGACGGCGTCGACCCCCGGTGCCGATATGACGCCGGGAGCGATGGATTACACCGAGCGCCCGCTGGATGTTGCCTTACGTCAGGATGGCTGGCTGGCGGTGCAGGCGGCGGATGGCACTGAAGCCTATACCCGCAACGGTAACATGGAGATTAACCCGGACGGACAGCTCACCATACAGGGCAACATGGTGATGGGTGACGGCGGCCCGATTGCCGTACCGGAAGGGGCGCAGATTACCATCGCGGCTGACGGGTCTATTACCGCGTTAAATCCAGGCGATGCCCCTAATGCCACCGTCCAGCTGGGTCGTCTGAAACTGGTCAAAGCCACCAGTACCGAAGTGACGCGCGGTGATGACGGTCTGTTCCGTCTCACCGCCAGCGCCCAGGCGCAGCGCGGTGCCGTTTTACAAAACGATCCCACCGTCCAGGTCATGCCCGGCGTGCTGGAAGGCAGTAACGTCAATTCAACGCAAACCATGGTTGATATGATCGCTAACGCACGCCGTTTCGAGATGCAAATGAAAGTGATCTCCAGCGTCGACGACAATGAACAACGTGCAAATCAGCTACTGTCAATGAGCTGAGTGCAGAGGAACATTCTATGATCCGCTCTTTATGGATTGCCAAAACCGGTCTTGACGCCCAGCAAACCAACATGGACGTCATTTCGAACAACCTGGCCAACGTCAGTACCAACGGCTTTAAACGCCAGCGTGCGGTATTCGAAGACCTGATGTACCAGACTATCCGCCAGCCTGGCGCGCAGTCGTCGGAGCAAACGACCCTACCTTCGGGGATGCAGCTGGGAACCGGTACGCGCCCGGTGGCCACCGAGCGCCTGCACACCCAGGGCAACCTGAACAAAACCGACTCCTCGAAAGATGTGGCGATCAGCGGTCAGGGCTACTTCCAGGTACAAATGCCTGACGGCACGACGGCCTATACCCGTGATGGTTCTTTCCAGACCGATCAGAATGGCCAGCTGGTCACCAACGCAGGCTTTCCTGTTCAGCCTGCGATTACCATTCCTGCCAACGCCCTGAGTATGACCATCGGTCGTGACGGCGTGGTCAGCGTCACTCAGCAGGGTCAGACAGCGGCGGTGCAGGTGGGGCAGCTGACGTTGAGTACCTTTATTAACGATGCGGGCCTTGAAAGCATGGGTGAGAACCTCTACCAGGAAACTCAGGCATCCGGGGCACCCACTGACAGCGCACCGGGCAATAACGGCGCGGGTCTGCTCTATCAGGGCTATGTGGAAACCTCTAACGTTAACGTGGCCGAGGAACTGGTCAGTATGATCCAGACTCAGCGTGCTTACGAGATCAACAGTAAAGCAATCAGCACCTCCGATCAGATGCTGGCCAAACTGACCCAGCTGTAACAGAAAAAGCCGGGCTTGCCCGGCGCTAATTACAAGAACTTTCTTTATTTAAGGTTGTGATTCCATGGCGAAGCAAATCTCGATGCCTGGACGTTTGTTGGTAGCAACATTGCTCCTGACGCTTAACGGTTGTGCGCTGATCCCCCGTAAGCCCCTGGTTGAAGGCTCTACAACGGCCGAGCCGTTGCCTGCTTCGCCACAGGTGGTAAACGGCTCTATTTTTCAGGGCGTGATGCCGATGAACTATGGCTACCAGCCGTTGTTTGAGGATCGTCGCCCACGTAACATTGGCGATACCCTGACTATTACCCTGCAGGAAAACGTCAGCGCCAGTAAAAGCTCCACTGCGTCAGCCGGACGCGATGCTAGTGTAACCGCAGCGCTCACCGCGGTTCCCGGTGCCATGGCCGGTCTGTTGGGGGGTGACAAGGCCACCGTGGACGGCAGCGGTAAAAACACCTTCGCAGGTAAAGGCGGCGCAACCGCCAACAATACCTTTACCGGAACAATCACCGTGACCGTTAACCAAGTTTTGCCTAACGGCAATCTGAAAGTCGTGGGTGAAAAACAAATTGAGATCAACCAGGGTACCGAATTTATCCGCTTCTCGGGTGTGGTTAACCCGCGCACCATTAGCGGTAGCAACACGGTCGTTTCGACCCAGGTGGCGGATGCCCGCATTGAATACATCGGCAACGGTTATATCAATGAGGCACAGACGATGGGCTGGCTGCAACGGTTCTTCCTGAACCTGTCACCATTCTGAGAGGTTAACATGTACAGAATTTTACAACTCACCCTGCTAATGCTGGCAATGGTCAGCAGCTATTGCCGGGCTGATCGCATTCGCGATCTGACCACGGTAGGTGGCGTACGGGATAACCAGCTTATCGGCTACGGGCTGGTGGTGGGGCTGGACGGTTCAGGGGACCAGACTACCCAGACGCCGTTCACTACTCAAAGTTTGAACAACATGCTGTCGCAGCTGGGGATCACCGTGCCTGGCGGCACCAATATGCAGCTGAAAAACGTGGCGGCGGTGATGGTTACCGCCAAACTGCCCGCCTTTGGTCGCCAGGGCCAGGTGATAGATGTGGTGGTTTCTTCAATGGGTAATGCCAAAAGCCTGCGCGGCGGCACGCTGCTGATGACGCCGCTGAAGGGCGTGGATAATCAGGTGTATGCGCTGGCACAGGGTAACATTCTGGTCGGCGGCGCGGGCGCGTCCGCTGGAGGCAGTAGCGTCACCGTTAATCAGGTTAATGGTGGGCGTATTACCGGTGGAGCAACCATTGAGCGCGAGTTACCCAATAACTTCGGTACTGGTAACGTTATCAATCTGTTTCTGAATGATGAAGACTTCAGCATGGCCCAGCGTATCGCCGATGCGATCAATGCGCGCTACGGTTCCGCTCAGGCGCTGGATGGGCGAACCGTGCAGGTGAGGGCGTCCGCCAGCGGCACTTCTCAGGTTCGTCTGTTGGCTGATATCCAGGATATCGATGTTTCCGTGCCGATTCAGGATGCCAAAGTGATTATCAACTCACGTACCGGCTCGGTAGTAATGAACCACGAAGTGATGTTGAGTAGCTGTGCTATCGCGCAGGGTAACCTTTCGGTCACCGTGAATCAGTCGCAAAACGTCAGTCAGCCCAACACGCCGTTCGGTGGTGGTCAGACGGTGGTAACGCCACAAACGCAAATTGATATGCGCCAGAGCGGCGGTTCGCTGCAGCGGGTGAACGCCAGCGCCAATCTGAACAGCGTGGTTCGCGCCCTTAACGCGCTGGGTGCTTCCCCTATCGATTTAATGTCCATATTGCAGGCCATGCAGAGTGCCGGCTGCCTGCACGCCAAACTGGAAATAATCTGATGAGTGATGCGCAATCTCTGATGGGTGCGGCTTATGACAGCCGCTCACTGAACAACTTGAAACGTCAGGCCAGCAGCGACCCTAAAGCACACGCACGGGAAGTGGCAAAGCAGGTGGAAGGAATGTTTGTACAGATGATGTTGAAAAGCATGCGTGATGCGCTGCCGCAGAATGGCCTGCTCAGTACCGAGCAAACGCGTATGTATACCTCAATGTACGATCAGCAGATAGGGCAGCAGATTGCGGCGAAGGGACTCGGTCTGGCCGACATGATGGTCAAACAGATGGAGCAGGCCACTGCGCCCGATGAAAAGACGGGCACCGTGCCGATGCTGCTGGATAAAAACTTTATCAGTACGCTGCCGCCGTTGGCGATGGAACAGCTGGTGCGCAAAGCCGTGCCGCGATTGCCCGCATCTGACGTGCCACTCAGCAGCGACAGCAGCGACTTTATTGCTCAACTTTCACAACCGGCCCAGCAGGCCAGCGCGGAAAGCGGGATTCCTCATCATCTGATCCTTGCGCAGGCGGCGCTGGAATCTGGCTGGGGGCAGCGTCAGATCCGCACGGCCGGGGGCCGACCCAGTTACAACATTTTTGGCATTAAGGCGTCGGGTGACTGGCAGGGTAAAACCACCGAAATCACCACGACGGAATATGACAATGGCGTGGCGAAAAAAGTGAAAGCGACATTCCGCGTTTATGACTCGTATTTCGAGGCGCTGAATGATTACGTCAAGCTCATTGGTAACAACCCACGCTATGCCGCAGTGACCACCGCCGCGACACCGGAGCAGGGGGCGAAAGCCTTGCAGGCGGCGGGCTATGCCACCGATCCGAACTATGCACACAAGCTGGTGGGGATGATAGCGCAGTTTAAATCCATGGGTGAGAAAGCGGTGAAGGTCTATACCAAAGACCTTGGCGACTTATTCTGATTCCTGCATTTTTCAACGCGTTAAGGACGCTCTGTAAGTACCTTTACTCTGGTCAGCAACCTGCATAAGTGCCATGACATGTCTGTACCTGGCGGCCTGTTGAGGCGCTAATTATTTGTGATTTATCACTCAAGTTTATGCCGTATGAACCGATAAAGGTTTAAGGCCGGATTTGTGTTAAAGCAGTCCGGTAACCATTGCTAATGGCGGCCCGCGCTGTCAGGGTTAAAAAGGAAGCGACATGTCTAACTTAATTAATACCGCCTTAAGCGGGATAAACGCCGCCTCGGCTGCGTTGAACACCACCAGTAATAACATCAGTAATTACAGCGTTGCGGGCTATTCACGTCAGACTACGATCCTTGCTCAGTCTAACAGCACGCTGACTGGCACTAATTATATTGGCAACGGGGTATCGGTATCCAGCGTTAACCGCGAATATGATGTCTTTATCACCAACCAGCTGCGCGCGGCCAGTACCAGCTCCAGCGCCCTGTCCACGCAATATTCCCAGCTGTCAAACATCGACAATATGTTTTCCAGTACCACCAACACATTGTCGACCAACATGCAGGGTTTCTTTTCTTCCCTGCAAACCCTGGTCAGCAACGCAGATGATTCGTCTGCGCGTCAGGCGGTGCTGGGTAAAGCCGACGGCCTGGTAAACCAGTTTCAGGTAACGGATACCTACCTGAAAAACCTCGACAGCAGCCTGAATACCTCGGTCAGCTCAATGGTTGATCAAATCAACGGTTATGCCAAACAGATTGCCAATGTTAACCAGCAAATTACCAAACTCACTGGGGCCGGTGCCGGCACGGCACCAAATGATCTGTTGGATCAGCGCGATCAGCTGGTGAGTAAACTAAACGATCTGGTGGGGGTTACCGTCAGCCAGCAGGACGGTGGCAGCTATAGCATCAGCATTGGCAACGGTATCAGCCTGGTGCAGGGTGACAGCTACAACCAGCTTGCCGCGGTGGCTTCCAGTGCCGATCCAGGTCGAACCACTATCGCTACCGTAGATGCCTCAACCGGTGCGAAAACAGAAATTCCTGAGAAACTGGTCGCTACCGGGTCGCTTGGCGGCCTGCTGGCTTTCCGCACCGATCTCGACAATACCCGCAATCAGTTGGGACAGCTTGCGTTGGGGCTTGCCAGCAGTTTTAACACCCAGCATGAAGCAGGTTATGACAGCAATGGAGATATGGGTGAGGCTTTTTTCAATTACGGCAGCCCCTCGGTGACCACCAACACCAGTAATAAAGGCACGGCGTCAATGACGGCGATGGTCGCCGACGCCAGTGCGGTTGAGGCGTCCAACTATAAAGTGAGTTATGACGGGACTAACTGGAACGTGACCCGTTTGTCTGATAACGCCTCGGTAACGACCACGTCCTCTACCGACAGTTCAGGCAACTCGACGCTCAGTTTTGATGGTTTACAGCTGACGCTGGGTGGTACGGCACATGCAAAAGACAGCTTCCTGGTCAAGCCAGTCAGCAACGTGATTAGTAGCATGAGCGTTAACATTACCGACGAGGCTAAACTCGCTGCTGCTGGCTCGGATGGTGGTGTAAGCGATAACATCAATGCGCAGTCGCTGCTCGACTTACAGACCAAAAAAGTGATTGGCGGTGACAGCACCCTGACCCAGGCCTATGCCAGCATGGTCGCGAATATCGGTAATAAAACCAGTACGCTGGAAATGACCAGCACCACCCAGACTAACGTGGTAACGCAGCTGACTAATCAGCAGCAGTCTGTTTCCGGCGTCAACCTGGATGAAGAATATGGCAACCTGACGCGTTATCAGCAGTATTACACGGCTAACGCGCAGGTTATCCAGACCGCCAGTGCCATTTTTAATGCGCTGATCACTGCGGTCAGCTAAAAGATAAGGAGTTAACGATGCGTCTCAGTACCGCAATGATTTACGATCAGCAGATGCGAGGCATCTCCACCTCTCAGGCCAGCTGGCTGAAAGTCGGTGAGCAGCTCTCATCCGGTAAACGTGTAGTCAATCCCTCGGACGATCCGGTGGCGGCCGCACAGGCGGTAGTACTGTCCCAGGCTCAGGCCGAGACCAGCCAGTATAAAATCGCCCGTAGTTTTGCCACCACGATTATCTCTGAAGAAGAGACTAATCTGCAGCAGGTGACCAGCGTCATTCAAAGTGCGCAAACGGCAGTCGTGGCGGCGGCAAACGGCACGCTGTCAGACGATGACCGTGCTTCTTATGCCCAACAGCTGACAGGCATGCGAGACCAGCTGCTTAACCTTGCCAACTCTACAGACGGTAACGGGCGCTACCTTTTTGGCGGCTATAAAACCGACTCTGCGCCTTTTACCCAGGATTCGTCCGGCAATGTAACCTATAGCGGTGGCACCACGGCAATCACGCAGAAAGTCGACTCCAGCCGGACCATGATAACCAGCCACACGGGCGATCAGGTTTTTATAGCGCTCACCAGTAACGCCAGGGCCGAGCCGGACGGTAGTACCAGCGAAGCCAACATCTTCACCACGTTAAATACGGCGATTAACGCGCTGAACACGCCGATTGCCAGCGCGGATGATGATGCCGTGCAGGCCTCTGAAGACGCACTTGACAAGGCTAACC
This sequence comes from Erwinia tracheiphila, assembly GCF_021365465.1. Taxonomy (NCBI): domain Bacteria; kingdom Pseudomonadati; phylum Pseudomonadota; class Gammaproteobacteria; order Enterobacterales; family Erwiniaceae; genus Erwinia; species Erwinia tracheiphila. The sequence continues at coordinate 2,809,918 of NZ_CP089932.1, read as the reverse complement.
GTGGATTGAGCAACTCGCTGAATAATGTTCTGGCGGTGCGTTCCGTGCTGGGAACGCAGTTGAACGAACTTAGCAATCTTGATTCAAAGGGCGATGATACAGCGGTGAATCAGGCTACCCAAATGAGCAATCTGGTGGATGTGGATTACACCAGTTCGATTTCTTCTTACACCATGCAACAAACCGCATTGCAGGCATCCTATAAAGTCTTTACAGATATGTCTTCAATGTCTCTCTTTAAACTGAACGGCTAAACCATCTGCGTTTTGGAGCGTGCTTAAACCGGGCATGTTCATTTTACCCGTCTTTAGCTCAAACTGTCTACTGACGGGTTTTTTTAGCTCTCATTCATGCCGATCAGCCCAGCAGTTTCCTTACTCAGCCAGCGAGATAATGACGTTTGGAAAGAGGGATCCCGGTAAGCGACCTTTTGTATTGTAGTGAATAACGCCCGATAAATTTTTCGGCCTGAGCGCAGGCTCACTTACTAATACTACCTTATTGAATTAGAAATACTGTCTTGCAGAACTGACCTTAGTATATAAATCACGACAGGCCATTTTTTGACAGTGATGCCTGACGCCATTCTTTATTATGAGAAATATGAGCAGGACGGCTCAGTGTTGGAAATAATGAGATTTTTGATACCATTAAATATTGTAATTTTTTTGATGTTTTCCATGATTAACTCTCAGGTTTTGTTTAAATTACTTGAGGAAAAATTTAATGTTGCGAATTTTTTGAGTTTAACCATGTAATTAAATATGGACCTGTCAGTAATAGATTTATATTCAGATAAGGTTTATTATTATCTGGTATTGATATTATTAATGGTGCGGTGGAATTTATAAAGAGAATTTATGTCAGGATGGCATTAATTTCCTCTTACACATCCGGCATCACCGTGCTCACTTTCGCTGAGAATACTGTCCATCGCCATCTTAAGATTTTTTTCGCACTCTTTCAGACAGTAGATATAGGTTTTTAATGCTGGGAAAGAATGTTCAATAGTGTAATTAAGCTCTGAATTAAAACAATTTTTGTTTTTATAAAACAGAACCATCGATTCACTCATTAATCCTATCGCATCGCCACTTTTAATCAGAAAGAGATAGTTATCAATGTCATCAACAATAACGACCTGAGCATTCGGGCAGGCATTCAGGATCTTCATATGCGCTGTTTTGATGTAGTGCTCGTGAAAGCCGTTTCTTGGGATGATAATAGGTATTTTCTTCATATCACTTACCTTATAACGCTCGGTACTGTTTGCCTGTAAATAACAGACCGGTTCACTGTAGAATTCCATAGCTGTGATACCGTTTTCATCAATTTCCCTGTGCGATATCACCGCCTGAACCTCACCAGAGAGCAGTGAATCCAGTGAGCGGGATGCATCGCTTGAACAGTAGGAAATGGACTCTGTTTTTTTTCTTTTCTTTATTAATATGTTGAACAGAAAATGATTAAGATTTTCAACACCGATCATCAGGCTTCGTTTGATACTCAGGCTGTTATTTTTCTGTGAAAAGCTGGCTTCGATTTCTGATATCTTCATGTAGTAAGGCATTATCTTTTCGTAGAGTTCCAGCCCTTTTTTGGTGAGGGTAAAATCATGGTCGGAGCGCGAAAAAAGTTTATATCCTAGTTCATCTTCAAAGAGTTTTATTCTTCTCGATATTGGTGATGAAGTAACAAAAAGAATTTCGGACGCTTTTTTGAGCGATTTTTCTCTCGCCAGAACAATAAAGCATTTCAAGTTAGATGAAACAAACATACTGCCTCCTGGTCGGGGTATATAGCGTCAACTTAGATCAGGTGAAATATAACACACTACAGAATTGTCTGGAGGGGAAAAATCCTAAGATTTTCTTATAATTTTCAGTGTGTTCATCATGATGCTATTTTTTAAATGACATTTTTAATTTTTAATCTTGCGTACTTTTGACCATGTGCCATATGATTTGCTCACGGTTAAACCTTATCAATGTGTAGAATTAGTACCAGTGATAAAAATAGTTCTTAATTGAAACTAAATAAAGAAAAATGATTATTAATTAAATAAAGCTGAACGCATTATCCGATTCGTGTTGGAAATAATACATATAAAAAGATATTACGACGCAGACAGGTATGTTGAGACAATAATCAATTTGTCACGATAATTTTTAACAAAAATTTAATGCGGCCAGCGTCTGGTAAAATTTCGTTCCAGCTAAAATGAATATCCTGGCTATTGAAGTGTCAACGTTTGTCATATTTTCGCTGATAAAATGTTATCGGGGAAATACATAGAAACGTACCACAGCATAATAAAGTTATATGCAATGTTAATAAATTATTATCGCTACAGAGGAAAGAATTTTTAATCGCAACTTGAGAAAATAGAAAAAATCATCATTACCTGATTTTTTCTTTTCATCATATCCAATAAGCATCCTCTCTTATTATCTTCGGTCTGCATGCGTATAAGACGTGTGGCTGGCTAAGACCTGTCTTTCCCTGATGCAGTTTGCTGACATTACTCAGGGTTTCAGCATTTTTCAGACAGGTGTTAACTCACCAAAATTTTTATATTTATTAATCATCGGTCATGCCAGGATTTATTAACACCTGTTGCCATGTGCCAGCCTCCATGGATGTATTTTTATTGTATTTGTTCTGCCGAAAACGGTTCAATTTCCCTTTCACTCAACGACTTATCAAAAAAATCATTCTGCGTTTTAATTATTGCAATTGAATGCGATTCGATGAGAGTTAAGATTAATTTCAGGAAAGCAACAGCGTAACTTAATGTTATCCAGATGCGCTGATAAACCGTCAGGGAACGCCTGGCGGACTGATATTTAACTCAATCATATTAAAATTGGAGTAATTATGTCTGTAACAGAAACGTCGACAAAAAATAGTGACAATAAAATCGTTCTGGGCTTTTGGCATAACTGGCCAGCAACGGGAGGGCAGGGATACAAGGGGGGTAATTTTGCTGAAATGACGTTATCCGAGATTCCGGTGCAATATAATGTGATTGCGGTTGCGTTTATGAAGGTTATGGATCTTAGCGATCGTATTCCCGACTTTAGACCTTACAAAGGTTCTGAAGCTGAATTCCGTCATCAGATTAATTTAGTTCATGCTCAAGGACGTAAAGTGCTTATTTCACTTGGTGGTGCTGACGCACACATCGAACTGAATAATGGAGATGAAGCAGCATTGGCAGCCCGAATAATTGAACTGACTAATCGATATAATTTTGACGGGCTGGATATTGACCTTGAACAGATAGCCATTACTGCCGCTGATAATCAGACCGTTATTCCGGCCGCGTTAAGGATGGTTAAAGATCATTTCCGCACGTTAAACAAATACTTCATCATCAGTATGGCACCGGAGTTTCCTTATCTTGCACAGGGTGGTTCTTATGGCCCCTATATAAATAACCTTGAAGGTTATTATGATTATATTGCGCCGCAGTTTTATAATCAGGGTGGCGATGGATTGTGGATCGATGGTGTAGGCTGGCTTGCACAAAATAATGATTCCAAAAAAGCCGACTTCCTCTATTATCTCACTGAAAGCCTGGTTACCGGGACACGTAACTATATCAAGATTCCGCACGATAAATTTATTATTGGTTTACCGACGAATAATGATGCTGCGGCCACAGGCTACGTTGTCAATCCTGAAGATGTTTATAGTGCGCTGGACCGTCTGGAAGCAGCAGGTTTGCCGATTCTGGGTTTAATGACCTGGTCGGTTAACTGGGATGCGGGTTTTACTGTCGATGGTCAGCCCTACGACTGGGAATTTATTAAACGTTATGGCTATCTTGCCGGAGAAGGTACGGTTCCTGAGCCAACCCCGCAGCCTGAGCCAGCCCCGCAGCCTGAGCCAGTGGCACAATGGCGTGCTGGCATCAGATACAGCGATGATGATGTGGTTCGCTGGAACTCACAGCACTATAACTGTGTAATGGAACACGATTCCAACATGTTCTGGACGCCAGATGTAGCCCATTCCCTCTGGCAGGACGCAGCGCGGCGTTATAAGCAAGAAAACACTGAAGCGGTTTCTTTCAACGTTTTTTCTGCACCTTCGCTTCGTCATGGTCATATTGGCACACCGGCCTCTCGCGCTTATTTTGCCTGGCAAAAAGGCCAGCTTAATGCAGGACAGTTGAATCAGCGTGAAGCGGGCAAATTTTTTCCACAAACCGCTCGCGGTTTGCAAGATCCCGTTGCACCTACGGATGTAACTAACGCGCTGCCACCACCGGACGGCAGGATTGCCAGTGCCAATCAGGGTGACGGTTTGTTCCTTGATGAGCCGGGAACGCATTGGGAAAAACACACTGTTTCATCGGCGTCAGTGCTGCAATTTATCTGGACTTACACGGCATTCCATGCGACCCGTCGCTACAATTATTTCATCACGCGTGAAGGATGGAATCCAAATCTGCCTCTGAGTCGCGCTCAGTTCGAAAGTGAGCCTTTCTTTAAAGTGGAACTCACCGAACAGCCTTTCTGGAGTCATGGTCCGGCACTGCGCCCGACAAACCCCACGGTACATGATGTGCCACTGCCTGTACGCAGCGGTTATCACGTTCTTCTGGCAGTATGGGAGGTAGCGGATACCGGCAATGCGTTCTACCAGGTTATTGACCTTGACTTCGTGGGAGGAGGTAATCCTGATAGCGCTACACCGGTTTCACCTGCAGGTTTGCACGCTGGAGAGGTGACCAGCAACTCTGTAGCATTGAGCTGGAACGCATCCGCCACTGCTGGGGTGACCTACCGCCTCTATCGCGATAATACTCGGATTCATCAGGGTCCAGAACTGTCGTTCACTAACACCGGGTTACAGGAGAACACCTTGTATCATTACGCAGTCAGTGCCGTTAATTCGGCGGGCGTGGAGTCGGCGAAGAGCCAGGCAGTGAAAGTTACCACCACGTCTGGTTCTGCCGGCACTGTGCTGCCTTCAGCGCCGCTTAATCTGCATTCAATGGGTGAAACTGAGAGCAGCGTTGATTTGATGTGGGGATCATCAGGCAGCAGTAATCCATTGAGTAACTATCTGATTTATCGTGACGGTTATGAAATTGCTCGCGTACCGGCTTCACAGCTCAGGTATTTGGACAGTGGGCTGAATGCTGACAGTTTCCATCGTTACTTTGTTTCGGCGCTGGATTCTCTGGGACAGCTTTCTGTGCCGAGTAATGTGCTGGCAGTGGCTACCAGCAGCTCCAGTGCTGGGGGCAATAATGACGGCGGACATAGCTATCCACAGTGGGAGCTGGGGACTTTCTATGCAACCGGGGCCAAAGTTAGCCACGTAGGCAAACACTGGATGTGTTTGCAGGGGCACACGGCCTGGGTATCGGATTGGGCACCGGGACAGAGCACGGTATTGTGGGCAGAAATCCTCTGAACCTATGTTGACAGTAAGTAAATAAATTAATGGCCAAATGGAACTGGCCATCATTACTTCCATGTCCCTTTATACAGGCATGCAAGTAATATAATCGAAATAATAATGCAGGATAAATTAACACTATCATTAAGTGTGATTTTATTAAAAACAACCATAATAATTTTTTTAATAAAAGATATCGAAAGTTCCACAGTGAATAATACCTTGCTGGAATTTTAAAAGTGGATCATGTTAGTAATTAATAGACAAATATTTTAAGTGTAAATATAACAGAGGTGACGATGGTTTCCCTGTTTGACATCATTCAGGAACATTGCGAAAAGTGGATTGTTGACTATTTGCCTACGCTATTTTCAGCATTATCGGCGCTAATAATAGCGTTCTTTATGGGAATATACGATAAAAGAAACTCAGCTGAAATTTTTGCAGGTCCATTTGTTTGCGCCATATTTACGCTTGCAATTTCTGGTTCGCTTGAATATCTCGGTTTGCCTGATAATACGATGAATATAGTGGGCGGCGTTATTGGTTTGATTGGTGTTGATAAATTACGCTATCTGGTTGAAGGGAAAATATTTAGTCGATCTGGAGTAATGACGAATGAAAATAAGTGATAACGGTATCGCATTTATAAAGAAGGAAGAGGGTGAGAGGCTTGATGCCTATCTTGGTGCAGTGGGTATTCCGACGATTGGCGTTTGTCATACTGGTGAAGTGCATGGCATGCCAATAGCAAAAAACACCCGCATTACCGCAGAGGAATCAACAGCGCTACTGAAAGAAGATTTACAAATGACTGAAAGCACGATAGCGAAAAATATCACAGCGCTGCTTTCACAGAACCAATATGATGCCCTGTGTAGTCTTATTTTCAATATTGGTTCGGGGGCGTTTGCCGGCTCATCGGTAAAACGAAAACTTAATGCGTGGGATTATAAAGGTGCAGCAGATGCTTTCCTGATGTGGAAGCGAGCGGGTAAGGATCTGGATATATTGCTGCCGCGTCGGCAAAGGGAGCGTGAGCTGTTTCTTTCCTGAACTCGAGTCCTGTGAAAAGACAAGCAGAAGAAAAAAGAAGAAGAACAAAATGAAGTTTTTCAGAAGCTATTTCGCTTCTGTTACCAGCCCCGTCACTGACGGGTTTTTTTTGCCTGATTACCAAAAATACAGGCCCTCAGTGAATTTCGCTCCTCGATTTTTCCATCACAATAACACGGTTATTTTAGAGCGGTTTCCCACTAAAGTTTATTTAATGCATAGTCGCGAGTGGCCGGGTCAGGTGATTTTTCCCGGGACTTATCGATGATGAAGTGAATATTTTTCGCCTGTGAAAAGTCCCACAGTCTCGCATGCTGGAAGAGAAGTGTTTTTAACGCATTGCAAATATAAGGTAGGGGTTGCCAGCGTTCATGAAAAAAGTCGTTGAGAAAATCCGGTCTTGACGCAGATTTATTGATAATGATGAAGAGTAAGATACCAACCGATGATCTTATCGTGCATTTCCTCTGTCTTAGAAAAGCAAATTGTTCTGCGGGTCAGTCGTTTGATATGTGTGCGAAGATTAAGATTATGTCGTTCTGTCCGTTGGGTATATTTCTTGCTCACCACGTGGCTTGTTGCACTTAACAGAACTTTATAAACCGGCCAGGCATCTGTCATATAAAAGGCAAGGTTAAATTTGCTTAACAGGGCCAGCAATCGTCGCAGGGTCGGGGCATTTCTCGGGCCGAAGACGTGGGCCAGAGCACGTTTGCGGATACGGTCATAAGCATAGAACAACCACCGGGGATTGCTTTTACACCGCACGTAAGACCATTGTTCACCGGCTTCACAGCAGATAACAACCTCCGTTTCGGGGTCGATATTCTCAGCTACCTGCTTTGGCGAAATTTTTTACGTGCTGCAGAACCGTATTGAGGCTGATACCGAGAACCCGTGCGGTATCGCGACATCCGTAACCATTCATGGCCATATTAACAATGGTCTGGTGTGTGTCTGGTTTGGCACCGGAGTAGCTAAAGTTGAGCAGAAAGGTCTTTGAACAATGCTTGCAGATGTAACGTTGGGCACCGGATGCTGAATGTCCGTTACATCGTACAGCATGAGTTTCATTGCACTGAGGGCAGACGACATCAACTTTAGCCATATGTTACATCCAAAGCGCAAAGCATACGAGATCAGCAAGTCTGCGTCACGACCGAAAATCCTGTTCGGCAAATAGGTAGCGTGACAGGTTATCCTGTGCAGCGAGCTGTTGCATCATGTTATCAAACATGTGCTGATCGGGTTTTATTACTGGATTGGCCCCTATATTTCCATACACTTTTTATCACTTAACCCATTACTGGTTCGCCGCTGCAGATATTCCCGTGGCGAACGATATCCCAGTGCGCTGTGCGGATGCCATTTGTTGTAATGTTCGAAGGCCTCCGCAAGATTCTTTACCGCTGTTAATCCGTCGGGTTTCGGCATAATGCTGATGTAGTCGCGCTTCATCGTTTTCAAGAAGCTCTCTGCCATCTCGTTGCTTTCCGGGCTGCGTACTGCCGTGTCTGATGAGACCGGCAGGCTGAACCGTTGCCTGTCAACCACTCCACAGGCGACGTCGGAAGGCTGCTGCCGAAGCGATGCTCCACCGCACCCGGCATGACGTCCTGTACGGTTTCGCTGTCATATCCACCGGTACTGGCCGTGCAGGGCTTCATGATCACAGCAGTCCAGTGCGAACGTGACCCACAGTTTTTCGCCATTATCACAGGTGAACTCGAAGCCGTCAGAGGGTTACTTTCACCGATGACCACTTTACCTGTATGCGCCCGTTTCGAGGGTGGTATTGCAGATTTACGCTCGGGCAGCAGCGCATTCTGACGCATGATGCGTATACGTGTTTGGCATTGATAATGGCCATGTCGTCAGTTTCTGATTGTCTGCGCAGCAGTGCCCACACCCGACGATAACCATACGCAGACAGATCGCTGGCAGATGCCAATTGATGGAGAGATAAGCCAGCATTCCACGCTTACAGAGAAAATAGCGCAATGTGTGCAGCGCCAGCTGAGGCAAGAATACAGGCGGCACAACACCAGACCTCGCTACCTTAATCAGACTTGCTGTAATACCGATCCCTTTCACCAGCATCCGGCCGCAATGTTTTTACCCTGTGCCATAATGCCAGTGCCGGAACCGTTGTGAAAAACTCCCGCACAAGAAGACACTGATCGCGGTGTTATATAACCATCTCCTTAAAACAGAGAACATTTGCCAGCTTATCGACAACATTGTTCAGGGTAGCCCCTTTCATCTGCAGCAAGATCAACTGGCAGGGTAGTCCCATTTCATGCTGTCTGAAACAGTACCTGCTTTTCTGCCAGCACACTTATTCCACGGTTTTCCTTGCAGAGTTAATAGTGCGCGGCCAGATTTTCATATCACACACTCAGGGGGCAAGGTGTGTTTGCACATTCGACTTAACAAAAAAGAATGGTCAGTTCCAAGGAATAATCTTAAAATTAATGGGTGTGAATCGGTTCGAAAAAGTGCGTCATCCCGCATCATTAATGCCCTGGGAGCGATTTTTTGTACGTAGGAATAATTTTTGTACAAATTTTCCACGCTAAAAATTTGCTATAAATGACAATTAGCGTAATCTCTTTTTGCTAGCGAATTTCCTGTGTAACGAATTTCATGAATATCTTTTAATACCCGGCCAAAGGCCGGGTTTTTTTATCAACACTAAACCATCTCCTGTGGAGGTGGTGATCGTTCATGTGGGGCTTTGCCCGTAGAATGCCCATGCTAAATACTGCCCCGGTTTGTTACCAGCAAATCAAGGAGTAAATAGCATGAGCAGATATGAATCCGCTTCCCACGTATTCTATCGCTGTCAGTATCATCTTGTATGGACACCGAAGTACAGATACAAAATCCTCAAAGGTAATCTCGGTAAAGAGGTTTACCGCAGCATCTACATTTACAGCAATATGAAAAAATGCACAGTAGTTGAGCTAAATGTGCAGATAGATCATATACATCTGGTGGTGAGGACGCAGCCGGGCTTGAGTGTTTCTGAGTTGATGGGATTTGTGAAAGGGCGAACGGCCATCAGGCTGTTCGAGAAGTTTCCTTATCTCAGGAAGCACAAGCTTTGGTGTAACCACTTTTGGCAAAGAGGGTATTTTGTGGATTCGGTGGGTGCAAAAGAAGAAGTAATTCGAAGGTATGTGCGGTACCAGGACAAGGTTGCCAAAGAGGAAGAAGAAAGGCAAATACAGCTCGGACTGGAAAGGTAGTGTTTAAGTGTATTAGTCGCGACTTGATCTGACACTGGACCTTGAAAGGTTGAGAGTTACCGGTTTTGATATGGGTGTCGAATCCTTATACAAAACGCGAGGTCACCCTCATGCTCCATACTCACAATCCCATCATCAAACACAAAGCCGGCCTGCTCAATCTCGCCGAATAACCCGGTAACGTCTCAACAGCCTGCAAGAGCACGGGCGTGTCACGCGACACCTTCTACCGTTATCAGGAACTGGCTGCTGAAGGCGGCATTGACGCGCTGGTTAACCAGAGCCGTCGGGGTCCCAACCTGACGAACCGCGCCGACGAAGCCACTGAACGCGCGGTTGTTGAATATGCCGTTGAGTTCCCGGCCCCCGGGCAGCACCGGACCAGTGATGAGCTGCGTAAAAAAGGCGTGTTTACCTCCGGCAGCGGCGTGCGCGCCATCTGGCAACGACACGACCTGGAGAACTTCCGTAAACGCCTGAAGGCGCCTGAGGAAAAGCTCGCCAGAGAAGGTATCGTGCTTACCGGTGCCCCAATCGCCGCGCTGGAGAAAAAGGCGCATGATGATGAGGCCAGTGGCGAAATCGAGACGGCTCATCCGGGTTATCTCGGGTCGCAGGACACCTTCTACGTTGGCAATCTGAAAGGGATGGGTCGTATCTACCAGCAGACGTTCGTGGATACGTACTCGAAAGTGGCACACTGCAAGCGGTATACGAGTAAAACACCGATCACTGCCGCCGGCCTGCTAAATGATCGGGTACTGCCGTTCTGTGAGGCTCAGGGACTGCCGATGCTGAGAATACTGACCGACAGGGGAACGGAGTACTGTGGTAAGGTGGAGCAGCATGATTACCAGTTGTATCTGGCCATCAACGATATCGACCATACGAAAACGAAGGCGATGTCTCCGCAGACGAACGGCATCTGCGAGCGCTTCCATAAAACGATTTTGCAGGATTTTTATCAGGTTACGTTCCGCAAGAAGTGATATGGGGACCTGGAGAGCCTGCAAACGGATCCGGACAACGGGTTGTGGCATGACAATAATGAGCGAACTCATCAGGGAAAAATGTGCTGCGGGCGAACGCCAATGGCCACGTTACTTGATGGAAAACGGGTCTGGGCAGAAAAGGATCTGAACCGGATGTAATCTGACAGACACCTGTATAAATAACCGGTAACTGTCAGATCAGGTCTGAGCTAGTACAGTTTAAGCCCCCTTTTAGGGGGCGGTGTCAAAGCCACCTGCTATGCAGGTGGCTTTTTACTATTGAGTTGAAAACTAGGTTTACAGGGTCGGGCTGCCTGTTCCTCCAGCGAGGCGGCGACCCTGTAAATAATTCTGTGTAACTGCCACCACGTCAAAGGTGAACGATCAGGCGGTCACCGAACTCAATAATAAAGCGGCTCATCGCCAGCCGACAGTTCTGGATCGGCATACTCCATTTTTTCGATGCCGACTGGATTGCCAGGTAAATAACCTTTCGCACTGAGTCATCCGTCGGGAATACCTTGCGTTTCTTAATGGCGGCACGGATCACGCTGTTCAGCGACTCAATGGCATTCGTGGTGTAGATAGCTTTTCGGATGTCAGACGGATAGCCGAAGAACGTATTGAGGTTTTCCCCGTGCGCACGCCAGCTTTTGCTGATTTGTGGATATTTGTCATCCCATTCTTCGGCGAACGCATCCAGCGCCATCCGTGCGGCCGCTTCTGTTGGTGCCTGATAAACGGTTTTCAGCCCGCCCGTGACCGCTTTGTAGTCCTTCCACGCCACGTATTTCAGGCGGTTACGCACCATGTGGATGATGCACAGCTGGATGTGAGTCTGTGGATAGACGCTGTTTATCGCATCCGGGAAGCCCTTCAGTCCATCCACGCAGGCAATCAGGATGTCCTGAAGGCCGCGATTTTTAAGTTGCGTCAGCACGTTCAGCCAGAACTTTGCACCTTCATTTTCAGCCAGCCACATCCCCGGAAGCTCTTTCCGGCCTTCGGTATTGATGCCCGGTGCCAGGAACACCGCTTTGTTAATCACGCTGCCATTCTGACGAACCTTAACAACAATACAGTCCAGATAAACAATGGGATAGAGCGCATACAGCTGGCGATTCTGCCATTCGGCGACCTGCTCTTTAACGGCATCCGTGACTTTTGATATCAGGGCCGGTGACACATCAGCATCGTACATCTCTTTGAACGTATCGACGATTTCCCGCGTGGTCATGCCTTTGGCATACAAGGATAAAATCTGGCTGTCCATCTGCGTGATACGCGTCTGATTCTTCTTAATCAGCTGAGGTTCAAAGGTATTTTCCCGGTCGCGCGGCGTGTTTAGCCCGATTTCACCGTCGTTGCACAGCAGCGTTTTTGAAGAGTAGCCGTTGCGGGTATTGGTGCCGGTTTTAGGGGCATTTTTCTCATGCCCGAGGTGGTCAGTCAGTTCTGCATTGAGTGCCGTTTCAACGGTCAGCTTCGTGAGCATGCGGAAAAACTGATTAAGGCCGGCCTCAGTTTTGAGGCCTTTGGCCAGTTCAGCAGCAAGGGCCTTAAGTTTCTTCTCGTCCATAATTTGCCTGTCTCCATTGTTGGAGTGAACATATCAAAAACAGGCAATTACACAATTTTAATTACAGTCTCGAGGCGGCTGCCGTAGTCGCTTCTTCTACCAGCGCGGCATTTTGCTGAGTTACATTATCCATCTCGGTTACTGCAGTGCTGACCTGCTGAATACCTTTGCTTTGTTCATCAGAGGCAGTCGCAATTTCAGCCATGATATCAGTCACGCGACGCACGGCTTCAACTATATCGGTCATGGTTTTACCTGTGTTGCTAACCTGGGACGATCCCCTGCTAATCAGTTCTGCCGGTTCAGCAATCAGCATTTCAATCTCTTTAGCAGTGTCCGCGCTGCGCAAGATTTCTCACCTCGCTGGCAACGACGGCGAAGCCACGTCCTTGCTCACCTACTCGCGCCGCTTCTACCGCTGCATTTAATGCAAGAATATTGGTTTGAAAGGCACTACTGTTGATCACCGTCGTAATCTCGGCAATTTTCTTTGAACTCCCGGAAATATTATTCATGGTAGCGATGGCATCACTAACAATCTCTCCGCCCTGATGCGCTTTACCGGAAGCATCTGCTGCAAGCTGACTTGCATGATGGGCATTGTCGGCATTTTGTTTCACTATAGCGGTCAGCTGTTCCATACTGGCGGCGGTCTGTTCCAGCGCGGAAGCCTGCTGCTCGGTCCGTGAAGAAAGGTCGGTATTTCTGCTGAACCCTGATAAATGGCCATTGCACCCTTGCGTACGGCGCTCACCGTTTTGATCGATCAGTGCCTGCTGCATTACTTGCAAGTTATTTCCTAACGTACCTATTTCACCCCGTCACCAGGTTTGAACGGGAGAGATAGAGATAAGGTCGCCCTGAGCAATATGTCCGATTCGCTCTACGACCTGATGCAGTGGGCGAATCACCACGCGACGAAGAAAAACAAAGGTGGCAAGCGTGAGCAGAAGGGCGACAGCAAACGCGCTGGCCATGAGCGCCACGCTGTGGCGCATTTCATACTGTGCTATTTATGGCATCCGAACGCTGAACACGGATAGCGATAGCTTTTTGCAGGAAGTCGCTGTAAGCATCATCCAGTTTACGACTAAAGTCTGTTTCCTGAGAGATAACGCCTTCAAAGCTGCCGTCTCGGGCGCTTTTTACCATAGGCAGCAGCCCCTGAGTAATATAGCGTTCAAAACGCATTTTCAGTTCGTCATTCAGGGCAGCGTCATCGGGCGTTTTTACCGGACTATTGAGATAGATATTAAAATTGTCTTTGGCAGCCTGAATACATTTTTCTGTTTGTTTAAGATCGTTGTCATACGTATCCATCTCTCCAATGTGGGCTGCCGTAGCGGCATGAATAATATTGAGTCGTGCGCTACGTAGTTGGCTGGAGCTGTCAGAAAGTGCCATGCGAATCTGAATTTCTTCGGTGACGTCATTTAATGAACCATTGCTTTGCATCAGAAAATAGCTGGCAAAACTAATACAGAGCGCAAAAAGTAATAAAATTTCGCCAGGAATAACGCTGAAGAGGAGTACAAGGGGCAGGTGTTGCCAGAAACTTACCCGGGACAGGTCTGCCTGGGGTTGTGATGGTTTCATGTCCTTTTGCTCTCAGTAAGGGAAGTCGAATCGACGTTCCGGCGGTTCATGAGAGCATCGGCAAAACCAGAAAAAGTATTAACATAAAAGTGCGATCTGGCTGACAAACTGTACAAAGAACAGTGAAAGGCAGCCCGTTGTACCAGAAAGATAATAGCCGGATACAACCGGCCGTTATCATGCAGACGAGTCTATCTTACATTCACGTAAATGCCGCTGGTTACATTGTCGGTAAGACGGACAACATGATAAATAACCTGTTTATTATGCGTTTTTATTTTACGTTTGATATTTCCCTTATGGGAGGACACGGTTTTAGCCTTAATTTTCATTTTATCCGATATCTGAATAGTATCGTGACCTGACATCCACATTTTTAGCATATTTGATTCAGTCTGACTTAACGTAAGTGGATTGGCATCTAATCCGGATGTATACCGTGAGGAGTTGTTAATTTCTTTCTGAAAATAACTGTCTAACAAATTATCCAATGTGGCCGGTTTTATTGATTTCGAAGTGATAATCAGATTCTTGCGAACATAGAGATATTCTTCGAAATGAATATTAGATATTGCCATAAAAATGAAAAATAATGTATCAGGGTTATGCATAATAATAGATCTTATTCGCTGACTGGCATCTCCTTCATGGATAAAACAATTTTCGTTAATAAACACGACGCCAGGCTGAATCTGTTGACATCTGGTTTGTAGCTGGTCTATGTCAGTAACGGATGTGATGTTTTTCTTCTTAAGACCTTTTGAGACCAAATAATCTGTCAACCCTATTCGGGTATAACTACACGTGTCCATTATAATTGTTGGCATTGTTACGGCCCTCACCAATTGTTATCCGCCTGAATTGACGATGAATTATACGATTATAGTATTGATAAAAGTAGGTGCTTTTATTTCATATCATTATTGACACTGCTGTGTTGAGTTAAATAGCTCTTCAAACCATGATTTCTGCACCAGTATGATGTCTGCCGTTTCAGCTTAATAATGGTGTTAATCAGACCAAACATTGAAAATATAACCTTTCTGAAATAGTTATCGACGAATTTCTGTCAGGACAGCAAAGGTCACTTTTTGTGAGTAGTGCCACTATCCCGCAAAATACAAAGAAATCTGATAGGATAATTCCTAAACAGCATTCATAAAATGAATGATTACTTGAGAAAGCTGACAATGCGGAAAGAAAACGTTCTGCGATAACAGAGGGTTATAAAGTGAACATTTCCATTTAAAACATAATGTTGTTAGTGACACCTCTGGTAACCTTTGGGAAGCATTTCGAGCCTTTTCATAATCAAAATACGCTAATCAGCATTTAATAAGAATGTTTTTCATAGTGAAGTTTCATTTATCAGAATTTCCTTAAGAGGATTCTTATAAAGAGGGGGTGAAAAATGCAAGTAAACATTCTATATACTTAACAATCGTTAAATTCACCAATCGAAATTCATTAATTTATCTGGAAGGAAGTTCACTGAGAATACTCGCGAGTAAATCAAATACTTCACTAAAGAGATGTTCACAGAAAGGGCCCAGTAGCGGCATCATCAGGCTCATAAATATGATGCCAAAGGATAAGGTAATCGGAAAGCCAATAGCAAAAACAGAGAGTTGTGGTGTCACACGGTTTAACAAACCCAGGGCCAGGTTCAACGTGAGCAGCAAGGTCACCAGGGGTAAGGCTAATCGCAAACCGTTAAGGAAAATCATCCCCGCTGCCCTGGTCAGCGCCAGATAAGCGTTGCCATTTACCGGATCGCCGCCAATCGGCAAGGTATGAAAACTGTCTGCCACCATAGAGATAAGCCAGAGATGCCCGTTAAACGTGAGAAATAACAGCATGGCAAGAATATCAAGAAAGCGTGCCAGAACTGGCATATTCAATCGGCTGGCAGGATCAAAAAAGGTGGCAAAGGACAGGCCCATTTGTAACCCGATCACTTCACCTGCGGTTCGCACCGCTGCAAAAGCAAACTGCATGGTAAAACCAATCGCCACGCCGATCAGTATTTGCTGCAGCAATAGCCAGAAGCCCCCGGCTGAAAATAGCGTGACGTTAACCTGCGGAAGGGAAGGAAGTAAAACACAGGTAATCATCAGGCCGAGGCCAATTTTGACCTTTTTACTAATAGATTTCTCGCTGAGAAGCGGGGCCGTCATTATTAACGCCATAATGCGTGCAAAGGGCCAGAATAACTGGCCCGCCCATGCCAGCATTTGGTTGCTGTCTACAGTTAACATCAGCCAATCATGTTCGGCAGGTTACTAAACAGCGTGCGTATATAATCCAGAATCAGATTTAACATCCACGGGCCTGCCACCACAATAGTAGCGATCACGGCAAGCACCTTAGGAATAAATGACAGGGTTTGTTCGTTTATTTGCGTGGCTGCCTGCAACAAACTGATCAGCAAACCGCTCACCAGCGCCGCCAGCAATAATGGTGCTGCCAGCGCCAGCGCAACCTGCATTGCATCGTGACCTATAACCATAACCGATTCGGGCGTCATCAGCGACTCCAAAGAAAAAGGTGAATTTACCAGGCGAACCACACAAAATGTTTACCGCTGTAATTAATTAGCCGCCCGTCTCATTACAGGCACGCGATTCTGCTTTTATGGAGCGTTTACAGAGCCTTAACACTACTTTATTTATGAATAGAAACTTTGGGCCAGAGAACCAATAAGTAACTGCCAGCCATCCACCAGTACGAACAGCATCAACTTAAAGGGAAGTGATATAGTGGCTGGCGGCACCATCATCATTCCCAGGGCCATCAGGACGCTGGCCACCACAAGATCAATGATCAGGAACGGAATAAAAACGGTGAATCCAATCTGAAAAGCCGTTTTCAGTTCGCTGGTGACATAGGCAGGAAGCAAGATACGCATGGGTACGGCTTCCGGTCCCTGTAAGGGGGGACTGTTAGCGAGGCGAGCAAACAGGGCCAGATCGGCTTCACGGGTCTGACGCATCATAAATTCGCGCAGAGGCTGGGCGCCCTTGTCTATTGCCACCTCCATACTGATTTTATCCTGGCTGAAGGGCAGGTAGGCATCCTGATAAATTTTGTCGAACACCGGACCCATAATAAAAAAGGTCAGAAACAGTGTCAGCCCGAGCAATACCTGGTTTGGCGGCGCGGAGGGGGTGCCCAGCGCATTGCGCAGCAGGCCAAACACAATAATGATGCGGGTGAAGCTGGTCATCATTAACAGAATTGCCGGAAGAAAGGTCAACGAGGTGATAAACACCAGTGTCTGAACCGGCAGCGACCAACTCTGTCCGCCGTTGGCTAACGGATGACTCATCAGGCCCGGTAACTGGGCATGTACTGTTGGGGCCAGCAGCATCAATAAGCCAGGCAGGATCAACGTACGCTTCATTCGGGCTTTCCGCGACGTTTAATTAATTGTTGCATGGCCTGACGGAAATCCACTCCGGCCTTTGACTCGGTCGCGCTGTCCTGTGGCGGCAGGGCGTGTAGCAGCGAAATATTGTGGCTGGTCACGCCCAGCACCAGTCGGGTATCTTCCACATCAACAATGACCACACGCTCACGTTGTCCCACCTGACAGCTGGCGCTGACTGATAAACTGTGCCCGCTACTACCGCGTTTTGGGGTGAAGCCAAGCCGTTTCGCTATCCAGGCACAGATTAGAATCAACAAAATAATAATGGCCAATACGCTGCTGACCTGAGTCAGCGTCGACGCCGTGGACATGACCGGTTGTCCCACCGCAGTTGATGGCTGAGTCTGGACGGTGTTGTTATTCATGTTAACGGCTCAAACGACGCATGCGTTCTGACGGTGTAATGATGTCAGTAATACGCACACCGTATTTATCCGCCACCACCACCACTTCTCCCTGGGCAATCAGGTAACCGTTAATCAGAATATCCAGCGGTTCGCCGGCCAGCCCATCCAGCGCCACTACCGAGCCTTGCGTCAGACGCAGCAGCTCTTTAATGGTCATTTTGGTGCGGCCCAGCTCCACGGTCAGCTTGACCGGAATATCCATAATCAGGTCGATATCCTGTAGCGACCCGGCAATTTCATTGCTTTCCAGCGATTTGAACACCCCTTCAGTTGGTGCGCTGGTTGTCGCCTGCTCATTCAGCGCGTCAGCCCACAGGTCGTCCGCGGAAATGTCGTCTTCGGACGGCTTCTTGGTGTCACTCATCGGGCTGTTCCTCGTTCATCGAATTCAAAATCGGGTTAATCAGATGTTCCACGCGCAAAGCGTATTGTCCGTTAAGGGTGCCGTACTGGCTGGTTAATACCGGTACACCATCGACATGGGCGATAATGCGCTCCGGTTTTTCGATGGGTAATACATCGCCAGGTTTCAAGGCAAGCAGCCGTGAGATACGCATCGACACATCGGCAAAATTAGCAATCAGCTCCAGTTCGGAGTGCTGAACCTGCTTCGCCAGGGTTTCACGCCAGTAGTTATCCTCCTGACGCGAGTTCTCCAGCGGTGGGTTTACCAGCGTTTCTCGCAGAGGTTCAATCATGCTGAAGGGAATGCAGATATTGAATTCACCAAGCAGGTTGCCAATTTCCACCTGGAACGGCGTGGTAATCACGATATCATTCGGTGAGGTGGTGATATTGGTGAACTTGACCTGCATCTCTGAACGGACGTACTCCACGTCCAGCGGATAAATTGGTTTCCACGCTTCACTGTAACCCTCAATGGCCAGCTTGAGCATTCTGCGGATCACGCGCTGTTCGGTAGCGGTGAATTCGCGTCCTTCAACTTTGGTCGGAAAGCGACCGTCGCCGCCAAACAGGTTATCAACGGCAATGAACACCAGACTTGGTGAAAAAACCACCAGCGCCGTACCGCGTAGCGGCTTGAGGTGGATCAGGTTGAGGTTAGTTGGCACCGGCAAGTTACGGGCAAACTCGTGATATGGCTGAATTTTAATGGCACCAACGGTAATATCCGGGCTGCGACGCAGCAGGTTAAACAGCGCCATACGATAGGAACGAGCAAAACGTTCGTTGATGATCTCCAGCGCCTGCAGGCGCTCACGCACCATACGACGCTGCGTGTTAGGATCGTAGGGACGAATATCATTGTCGCCAGACTTGCTGACATTTTCTTCTGACGCGCTGTCGCTGTCACCGTTGAGCAGTGCGTCAATTTCTGCCTGAGAAAGAATGCTGTCGCCCATGTTCTTACCTCAGAATAAAGGCAGTAAACAGAACATCATTCACTGTTTGCTGAGGTTGGCCGGGAACCAGCGGCGGAGCCAATACGGTTTTAATCTGATTGACCAGATCCTGTTTGCCCTGATCGTTGCCAAGGGTGGCGGCATTCTGACGGGACAGCAGCAGCAGCAGGCGACTGCGCACTTCCGGCAGATAATCATTCATTCTACGACGCGTATCTTCGTCGGGCAGGCGCAGCGTGAAGCCGACATACAACACGCGATCTGGATCGTTGTCAGGATTAATCAGGTTAACGGTAAAGGTGTCCAGAGCAAAAAAGACCGGCGCTGGCGGCGGTTCAGCAGGCTTTGTCGCCTGGGCCGTGTCAGTGGGAGCCTTCATCATGCGCCATACGAAATAGCCTCCCGCGCTGCCTGCTATTACTAAAACCAGCAGTATCAGCGGTATCAGAAGCTTACGTTTGCCGCTTTTGGCTTTCTTATCGGTCATATCAGCTATAACTTCCTGTGATTATTTTCGGGGAAAGCGTTACCACGTTATCCGCTTTCCCGCCGCATTATGGGCAGATTATCCCGCGTCCTGCACTAAACAATTGGCTGAAAAAGCGCGGGTTTTGCCGTTAGCTTTTTCGTTTGTTGCCGTCAGGCGAAAATATCAACAGCGCTGTTGCCGCCTGCGCGTGCCTGCAAGCTGGCGGGCACGGAAATAGCCGTTACGTCACTGTCATTTTCACTGGCGAGACTAAAAGTATTACCGCCGCTGTTATTGCGCTGCTGTTCCTGCTGACCGCTGAAACCCTGGCTCTGCTGGAAAGCATCGCTGCTGACGCTGCTCTGACCAAGACTGATGCCGCTGTCCGCCAGCGCGGTCCGTAGTTGAGGAAGTGCCGCTTCCAGCGCTGCGCGAACCTCACTGTGACCGGATATCATATTCAGCTGCACCTGGTCATTATCCAGCTTCAGACTGATCTGGATGCTGCCCAGGCCCTGCGGATGTAAATGCAGCTCTGCGGTTTGCCGGCCGTTACGGCTGAACATCACGATCTGCTGACTGAGCGCCTGCTGCCACTCCGGGCTACCTAACTGAGAACTAAGCTGGGCGGTGGCTGGCACGGTGACCGTGGTGGTTGTGGTGGGCGTCAGCGCAGCCGATGCGGCACTGGTCACACCGGTGGTTATCGCGCTGGAGGACGTGGCGCTTGCAGTTTCTTTCTCGCTATCTTTTGTCATGTGATTCAGCACCTGCTGGAAGGCAGCATTCAGCTGGCTGCTGTCTGTGCTGTTCTTCGCTGAACTGCTCACCGTGTCATTTGCCAGAGAAAGTGCAGAGGAACGCCGATCGCTTTTATCACTGCCCTTCACCGCACTGGCATCTTGCTGGGAGGTGGTGTTGACATCATGGTCTGATAACAGGGAGGAAAGTGTGGCCTGCTTATCCCCCTGCATGCCGCTGCTATCCCCTTGTGCGCTGGTGGTGTTATTGACCTGTGAGGCAACCTGCTGCTGTGCCGGAGGTAGCATGGCAAACAATGCTTGTAAAGCCTGCATATCGCCGCTGGCGGGGGGGGATGCGCTGTCAGTACTGTTATCGGTTGTAGTTCCGTCGGCGACGCTGCTCGTAGTGGTTGTTGCCGATACTAAAAGCCCGTCCGTGCTTTGCGGCTGGTTTAAGGCGGCCAGCAGTTTATTCAGCCTGGTTTTAGCCGTCTGATCACTGCCCGCTGTGCTTGCGGTGCTCTCATCGGTGGCAATCGCACTGGTGGTCGCGGTGGCGGGTAATGCCGTTTGCCCTTGCTTTGCTACCGTCAGCAATTTGCTGCCCAACAGGCGCAAAAAGCCTTGAGCACCACCCGTTCGCGTGGTGTCTCCTAAGCTGACATCGCTGTCCACATCGGTAGTGGTAGCCGCCGATCCTGACGACGTGGTGGTAACTTTGCTGGCATTGACAACAATGGGCAACGTGTTCATTCGCCTTTCCTCAATGATGCCCGTTGGGCAAATTCATCCATCCGTTTCTGATCGAGACGGTTTTCCTGTAATAGTTCGTTTGCCAGCGCACGCGCCTGTAAAGTTTCATAGGCGTGCAGCCGCTTCTGTTTGTCGCGCCAGTAATTCAGCGCTTTTTCCAGTCGACTATCCCAGTGCGCCAGCTGCTGACGGTGTTGCTCAATGGCCCCTTCCAGCGTGGCGATAAACTGGTGATAGTTGTGCCAGCGCGTACTGTTTATCCCCTCTGACATATTGCTGTTGAGGGTTCTGCGATATTCATCTTGATAATTGAGCAGCATCGATAGCTGTTCGTCAGCCTGCTTTTGCGCCTTGCGCACTTCGCCCAGCTGAGTTGCCGCATGGTCTAAATCCTTCTGCGCGAGATCGCACAGTGTTGCGATGGGTGAGGCTTGCTTGCTCATGCTCAACTCCGTCGGTTAGCCAAAAATTGCCTGTAAATGCAGGCAGGCATCGCCAAAGGTGCTGCGTTCAAACATTCCTTGTTGCAGAAATGCTTCCAGCTCTGGATAAAGTTTAATCGCTTTATCCAACATTGGATCGCTACCTGCGGCATAGGCACCGACGCTGACCAGATCGCGGTTGCGCTGATAGCTCGACAGCAGCTGCTTAAACTGGCGCACCCGCGCATAGTGCTGTTCATCGATCAGGTGTGCCATCACGCGGCTAATCGAGGCTTCAATATCAATAGCCGGATAGTGGCCGGATTCCGCCAGGCGGCGCGACAGAACAATATGTCCGTCGAGAATAGCGCGCGCCGAATCAGCAATCGGGTCCTGCTGATCGTCACCTTCCGTCAACACGGTATAAAAGGCGGTGATCGAACCGCCGCCATCAATACCGTTCCCGGCACGTTCCACCAGCGCGGGGAGCCTGGCGAAAACCGACGGTGGATAGCCTTTGGTGGCAGGAGGTTCACCGATCGCCAAGGCGATTTCACGCTGCGCCATGGCGTAGCGGGTCAGGGAATCCATAATCAGCAGAACATGTTGACCGCGATCGCGAAAATCTTCGGCAATGCGGGTGGCGTAAGCAGCACCCTGCATGCGCAGCAGGGGCGAAACGTCGGCCGGGGCGGCAATCACCACCGCGCGGGCGCGGCCTTCGCTACCAAGAATATTTTCAATAAAGTCTTTTACTTCACGCCCGCGCTCGCCAATCAGGCCGACCACGATGACATCGGCTTTGGTGTAGCGGGCCATCATTCCCAGCAGGACACTTTTACCGACACCAGAACCGGCAAACAGACCCATACGCTGGCCGCGGCCGACGGTGAGCAGGGCGTTGATTGCGCGTACGCCGGTATCCAACACGTCGGTGATTGGCGTGCGCTGCAGCGGATTAAATGGCGGCGTAATTAGCGGTGCGCGATAGCCGGTTTCCGGTGAGGGCAAACCATCCAGTGGGCGACCGCTGCCGTCCAGAACCCGTCCCAACAGCTCCGGTCCGAGCATCAACTGCTTACTGCTTTGCTGGCTGTTTCCGGCGACGCGTGCATAAACCCGTGCGCCGGGTAGAATCCCTTCTACTTCTTCCAGTGGCATCAGAAAGAGTTTTTGACCATTGAAGCCCACCACTTCGCTTTCGACTTCGGCGATGCCGCTGGCATCGGTACGTTCAATCACGCAGGTTGCCCCGAGCGGCAGCTGCAGGCCGGTGGCTTCCAGCACCAGCCCGGTAGCGCGGGTCAGTCGGCCATAGCGGCGCACCTCCGGAAGCTGACCAAGTCGCTGTTCGAAGGCGTCAAGCGTGCCTAACCAGCGTGAAAGACGGGTGGTCATTACAGTTCTCCCGGTGCCGCCAGGCGGCAAAGTTCATGCCAT
Organism: Erwinia tracheiphila; assembly: GCF_021365465.1. Classification (NCBI taxonomy): domain Bacteria; kingdom Pseudomonadati; phylum Pseudomonadota; class Gammaproteobacteria; order Enterobacterales; family Erwiniaceae; genus Erwinia; species Erwinia tracheiphila. The sequence continues at coordinate 2,787,001 of NZ_CP089932.1, read as the reverse complement.
CGGGTGGCAATACTGGCATCCAGATCGCCATCTTCCGCGCTGACTTTGCAACCACCCGGATGGATGGTGCTGTCGGCCACCAGCCGCCAGTTGTGCAGGCTGAGTGTGGCACCCAGGCTTTGCTCAATACGTGGCAGGTCGTCGGGATGAATACGCAGCGTCGGTTTGCCGCTAAACATGGGTTCCTGTTGGATCATATTTTGAATCTGCCGTAGCAGGGCGGTACCGTCTACGTGCGGTGCCTGACCAATCACCTGGCGGGCTGCCTCCAGTGCCATCTGCATCAGGCGCGCGGCAATCACACTGTCCAGCGCTTCCAGTGTCTGGGAAAATTCAGAAACCAGCTGCTGCATTCTTGACTGCAGCGGTGCCTGCTGCTGCTGGGCATCCATCAGTCCCTGCTGGTATCCGGTCTCGTAGCCTACTTTCTGCCCTTCGCCGTAGCCTTTCTGCTGGCCCTCCGCATAGCCCAAGCCCTGCGCCTCATTACGTACCTGAGTCTGCAACTGTTCCAGTTCAAACTGCTGCTGGCTGAAAGGGTCCTCCGGTAATTCGGCAGGCTCGACCGGCAGTTCAATCAGCGGTTTGTTAAGCTGCGCCAGATCGTTAGGTTGCCAGCGCTGCCAAGGTATCGAAGCGTTATCAGACATACTGTTCCTCGCCGCCGCCAATCACCATCTCGCCGCTTTCCGCCAGGCGGCGGACGATCAGTAGAATTGCTTTCTGCTCGTTCTCTACCGCAGACATACGCATCGGGCCACGGTTTGCGAGGTCGTCGCGCAGAATATCTGCCGCACGCTGCGACATGTTGCGCAGGAACTTCTCGCGCAGTGGCTGATCGGAACCTTTCAGTGCAACCAGCAGCGATTCGGATTCCACTTCCTGCAGCAGGCGCTGGATGCTGCGATCGTCCACGTCGACCAGATTTTCGAACAGGAACATCTCGTCGATGATTTTCTGAGCCAGCTCGCCGTCGAATTCGCGAACTGCTTCGATAACGGCTTCTTCCTGCTGTGTTTTCATCAGGTTGATAATTTCTGCTGCGGTTCTCACGCCGCCCATCTTCGCCCGCTTGAGATTCTGACCATCCAACAGGCCGTTAAGCACTTCAGTCAGCTCTGCCAGCGCGGCAGGCTGAACGCCGCCGAATGTGGCGATACGCAGCATGACATCGTGACGCAGGCGCTCGTCAAACTGGGCGAGAATATCGGCCGCCTGGGCACGTTTAAGGTGTACCAGGATGGTGGCGATGATCTGCGGATGCTCGTCGCGGATCAGATCGGCCGCGGCCTGTGGTTCCATAAAGTTCAGGGTTTCCATACCGCTGGTGGTTTCGCGGGTTTCGAGAATGTCTTCCAGCAGGCTGGACGCGCGCTCTTCGCCCAGCGCTTTCACCAGCACGGTACGCAGATAATCGTTAGAGTTAACGCTTAGCGCAGCGAACTGTTCGGCGTCCACCTCGAATTCACGCAGCACTTCAGTAAGCTGCTTATGAGAAACCTGACGCATATTCGAGATGGCGGTACTCAGGTGCTGCACTTCGCGGGTACCAAGGTGCTTAAACACTTCGGCGGCGCGGTCTTCGCCAATCGTCATCATCAGGATGGCGCTTTTTTCAGTACCGTTGAGGCTCATAGTTCGTCCTTCATCCACTGGCGAATAACCAGAGCCACCACGCGTGGGTCGTTTTCCGACATTTCACGAATACGCTGGCTCATGACTTCAGCACTCATGCGGTGCTGAGATTTACGTTCCTGGTCGAGCTCGTCTTTAGAAAGCTTAACGGAGACGGCATCTTCTTCAGGGCCACGATTTTGCTGGGCAACAGCCAGTGCTTCAGCGGCGGCTTTTTCCTGTTCGGCTTTACGACGAAGCTGTGGGCGCACCAGTTTGCGGTAGAGCACCCAGGCCACAATCAGCACCAGCAGCCAGCGTCCGGCCTGCATCAGCTCATCAATAAAGGATTGCTGCTGCCAGAAGGGCAGATCGTCACCGGTTTCTGCTGCATCATTAAACGGTGAGTTGACGACATTCAGGCTGTCACCACGTTTATCGGAGAAGCCCATCGCTTCGCGGGTCAGATTTTCAATTTGTTTAATCTGCGCGTCGGTGAGGGCAATGGGTTTGCCCGCCGCGTCGGTTTTATAGTTAACCACCACCGCCACTGAAAGACGCTGAACCTCTCCCACGTTCATTTTGGTGTGAAGAATGGTGCGGTCTAATTCATAGTTGGTGGTGTTTGCGTTACTGGTATTGGACGGGACGCTGCTTTTTCCGCTGTTGTTATTCTGATTAGCGTTATTATTTGCTGCAGTGTTGTTCGTCGCATTGCCGTTCGTCTGGCTGCTGTTAGCGGCCGTAGTGACGGGGGCACTGTTAGCGGGCGCAGGCTGATTAGACAGTGCACCGGGGACACCACCCGGATACTGTCCACCAATTTGCTCGCTGCTGTTGGTCTGGCGAGAACGGATCGTCTGACTGGCAGGGTCGCTGTTAGGCTGATATTTTTCGTCGGTCTGTTCACGATTGTTGAAATCGATCTGTGCAGTAACCTGTGCATGCACATTACCGTTGCCGACGATGGGGTTGAGGATCGCTTCGATACGCTGCTGGTAACGGTTCTCAACATCGGTCGCGTATTTTAGTTGCGCATCGTTCAGGTCGCGCCCGGCATTATCAGATTGCGTGAGCAGGTGGCCCGCCTGGTCAACGACGGTCACATTGCCTGGTGGCAAACCGGCAACGCTGCTGGAAACCATATGCACGATGGCGTTGACCTGACCCTCGTCGAGCGCCCGGCCAGGTTGCAGGTTCAGCGTCACCGAGGCGGTAGGAGATTTCTGCTCGCGGACAAACAGAGTTGGCTTAGGCATCGCCAGATGGACACGAACGTTTTTAACCGGTCCCAGTGTTTCAATGGTGCGCGACAGTTCTCCTTCCAGAGCACGCTGGTAGTTCACCTGTTCACTGAACTGACTGATACCAAATTTTTCCTGGTCCAGCAGTTCGAACCCGACCGCGCCACCTTTAGGCAATCCTTGCTGGGCAAGGCGCAGACGCAGTTCATAGACCTTATCCGCAGGTACGGTAAGTGCGCCGCTCTTATCGTCGAACTGATAGGGAATGTTCATCTGGGTCAGTTGAGTGATGATTGCGCCGCCGTCCTCATTGCTGAGGTTATTGTAAAGGGCCCGGTAGTCAGGCTGTTTGGCCCACAATACCATCGCGATAACGATGGCAATGGCCGCCGCTGCCGCAACGATCATCGGAATGCGAGGATTAGCGTGAAGGCGAGCGAAAAGGTCGTTCAGGCCTTTCTTCTCTGGTTGATCCTGCGTGACAGTTGCATTCATGACTCTTTCCTGCCTGACAGTTGACAGGACTGTTTCGTGTAGTGTCGTAACAAAACTGACTCCCTGGGCGACTTACGAAAAATTTTCACTTCTGATACCTGCCATTATTTTCTTAAACAGGAAATTCGATGGGTGGATAAGCCGTGATTTTTGCTCTCATTTAGCGGCTTTGTCTGGCTGACACTGTGTTAAGTTTTGCAACAGTGAAAATCACCGCTGTGTAATAACCGGAGAAGAAAATGGCAATACAGGGCATTGAAAGTGTGATTCAGCAGTTGCAAACCGCTGCGATTCAGGCCAGTGGCAAGAGCATCGATACAAGCAGCAATGCTGACTTTGCCGGCGAGCTGAAAGCAGCCCTGGATAAAATCAGTGATACACAAAATGAAGCGCGCACTCAGGCGCAGGATTTCGAAATGGGTAAATCAGGCGTTAATCTGAACGACGTGATGGTGGATATGCAGAAGTCATCCGTCTCTATGCAAATGGGTATTCAGGTACGTAACAAATTAGTCAGCGCCTATACTGATATCATGAATATGCAGGTTTAGGGGAATTAACTATAAGATTAATATGGCTAATTTATTCAGGCGGTTTTATTGTGGGGCATACATGGGGCAAAGTCGTTCAGTTTCGAGTTCATGGTGTTCAGCTGGGCTTGGTCATTTTCCTTCATTCAGGAGCCATATACTTGGTATACCATCTGGGCGTCGGCATGCCCCATTTGGCTGGCTATAAAATTCGGGTTTGCTCCGGCTGACAGAAACCAGCAAGCGTATGTGTGCCTGGACTGGTAAGGTTTACGTTGCCTGAGACCGGCTTTGCGCATCGCCGCAGTCCAGGTCTGCGCCATGGACGTGACGGCAAAATAGTCTTCGCTCCTTTTGTTGATTGCGTTGACTTTTGGACAAAAAACGAAGGTGAGGTTTTCTTGAGCCCCAGAGGCATATTCACGGCCTAGCACATTTACGCTTGTGCTGTTCCTCATCCTGGTAAGTTCCATCTGATCACGGATAATGTCCTTTGCAGCATCTATCAGATGAACGCACCGGCGACCTGCTTCGGTCTTGGGTGGTGTGAAATCTCCCAGTTTTGTCAGATTTCTCATAACGGTTATGGTCCAACGATGCGTATCAATATCTTCCCATGTCAGAGCGCATAATTCGCCATGCTTCAGCCCCGTGTATATCGCGATGGCCCAGAAGTTTGCCAGCTGCCGTGTACTACACCCAGCGATCAATCGTTGGAATTCATCGCGTTCAATCGGATCGGGCTTTTTTCGGTCCCTCTTGAGACGTGAAAGCCCGATTAGGGTAAGTAATTTTTGACATATTTAACCTCTATAAGTGAAACAGATCGTCAGGTTATGCTTTTTTACGGACAGCCGCACCAGGCTGCTTCGCCGCCTGTCTGCCAATCCATGCATCGATAGCCTTACGGTTATACATGCATTCGCTGTTGTGCTTAGGCTCATCTACCGGGGAAAAAAGCAGATACTCGCGTCCCTCGGAACGAGATGGATGACATTGTCCATATTGACCTCAGTGTTAGTTCAGGCGAGTAACGCCCATATTGCGAATGCGATTAGGTGTATTCGTCGCGACGTAATCTGACAGCGGACCCTGCAAGGTTGAGGGTTACCGGTTTTGATATGGGTGTCGAAACCTTATACAAAACACGAGGTCACCCTGATGCTCCATACTCACAATCCCATCATCAAACACAAAGCCGGCCTGCTCAATCTCGCCGAATAACCCGGTAACGTATCAACAGCCTGCAAGAGCATGGGCGTGTCACGCGACACCTTCTACCGTTATCAGGAACTGGCTGCTGAAGGCGGCATTGACGCGCTGGTTAACCAGAACCGCCGGGTTCCCAACCTGACGAACCGCGCCGACGAAGCCACTGAACGCGCGGTTGTTGAATACGCCGTTGAGTTCCCGGCCCCCGGGCAGCACCGGACCAGTGATGAGCTGCGTAAAAAAGGCGTGTTTACCTCCGGCAGCGGCGTGCGCGCCATCTGGCAACGACACGACCTGGAGAACTTCCGTAAACGCCTGAAGGCACCTGAGGAAAAGCTCGCCAGAGAAGGTATCGTGCTTACCGGTGCCCCAATCGCCGCGCTGGAGAAAAAGGCGCATGATGATGAGGCCAGTGGCGAAATCGAGACCGCTCACCCGGGCTATCCCGGGTCGCAGGACACCTTCTGTGCTGGCAATCTGAAAGGGGGGCCGTATCTGCCCGCAGCCGTTCGTGGATACGTACCCGAAAGTGGCACACTGCAAGCGGTATACGAGTAAAACGCCGAACACCGCCGCCGGCCTGCTAAATGATCGGGTACTGCCGTTCTGTGAGGCTCAGGGGCTGCCGGTGCTGAGAAGACTGACCGACAGGGGAACGGAGTACTGTGGTAAGGTGGAGCCGCATGATTACCAGCTTTATCTGGCCATCAACGATATCGACCATACAAAAACGAAGGCGATGTCCCCACAGACCAACGGCATCAGTGAGCGCTTCCATAAAACGATTTTGCAGGACTTTTATCAGGTCACGTTCCGCAAGAAGTCATATGGGGAGCGGGAGAGCCTGCAAACGGATCCGGACAACGGATTATGGCATGACAATAATGAGCGGGCTCATCAGGGGAAAATGTGCGGCGGGGGAACGCCAGTGGCCAGGTTATCTGATGGAAAACGTGTCCGGGCAGAAAAGGAGCTGAACCGGATGTAATCCGACAGACACCTGTATAAATAACCGGTAACGGTCAGATCAGGTCTGAGCTAGTACAGGTTAGGCATTATCAGCGACGAAGACAAGGCAAGTCTGGTTGTGTGGCTGAGGTACATTAAAGCAGTGCAGGCAGTGGATACATCGAAAGTGCCGGATATCACCTGGCCAGTCCGACCAGTTTAAATTTCAATCAAAAAAAATCGCGTATAATGAGAAAAAAACCACTGTTACCGATTTATCAATTTAAGTGGCGCAATTTCTCATTTTACGCGACGCGCTCCAGTTTTCATGCCTGCAAGTGAAGGTGTAATATGATCATTGAAAGGGAAATGGTTTCTCTTTCTTCCAAAGCCCAAATTGGGTGGGAGCTTTTAATGAACGTATTAACTTTTAAAAATGATACCGTCTCTGTCGGTGATGTATTTGCATCATCCTGGGGCTATGAGCAAACCAATGTTACCGATTTAAAATACACCGTTTTAGGCGCATGTTTCACTGTCTATTATGTTTTGATTTATCAGACAAAAAGTCCTTAACGTGTGAAACCGTTCCGTTGAGCGTCAAACCCCGTTAAGAGCATAATTTAATGGTTTCTGAAAGGTAACTGATTGATTTGTCTTCATCGGCTATCGCTTTTAAGTTATTGCAATCATGGCGTCGCATTTAAGTTATCTCATTACACAGACATGCCAGCCAGGTGCCATATAGCGCGGGAGTACACCCTACCGCGATAGTTAAGCCTGTTCAAAAAATAGGCTTAACGTACAATATTTTCCGATATTCAAACGCATCCCTATCAGAGAAAACAGGCATATCAAGACCAACATATTTCCGGCTGAAACGACAGTTTACAGCTGAAAATAAAGAGGTATTATCGGTGAAGTAATATACAGGGAGAACAGAATGGACGCGGCATTACTCGATATGATGCGCTCAGGCGGGAGAAATAAAGCCTGGACTGAAACAATGGTTAACCTTGAGGCCAGAAAGCTTATCAATACAGCTAATACGCTGTCTGCTTTCCATCTCAGAGATGGTCTCACACGGATGAATTTTGTTCAGGAAATAAAAGAGGTTATTGAGCAGCAGTTTGCAGCAGCACGACGCGCAAAGTCTGATGAAGAATGCATGGACTGCGTAAAAAACCTCATGGCAGAGACCGAAAATTTTGAAGAGCAGGGTCGAATGCTGCGCACGAAATCAGCGAAACTTTACGCCAAAGTGGAGTTCGTCCGGGAAAATAACAAAATTGTGGGTTATGTGATTTCTGCTGTGAATGTAGTGGTATCAGGCGTTGTGATCTTTGGTGGGTTTGTGATGTTATCCACAATGGGTCCTATAGGAATGCTGGCTGGCGCGGTCTTAATTGTTGACGGAATGAACGGTTTATCTAAGGAAGTAATCGATTTTGCACAGCCAACGGGCTATAGATCTTCACAGGGAATCGCTGCAGAATCCGTGATGCAAACAGCCCAGTTTATGGGATTCAGTCCGAAAACAGGGCTGGTTTTTTATAACGGCATCACTCTGGGTGCCAGTGCTTACAGTATTTTCGGTCTTGCACGAAAAGCGGGAGCATGGAGATTATTCAGGTGGATGCCACGGGACTATTATCGCAAAGTCGAAACGATGAGCCGTCCAAAATTAACAATGAAGATTGTTGGTTATGGTGTAAAAGCAAAAGTGATTTTCGACCTTTTGACAACCGACAATGGCAATAGTTAACCCTTGGCGATTTTTTGGTAACGCCATGATTTATATGAAAGTATCGGGGGCTGTGCAAATGACATGATGGTGATCCCAACGATGATTGCCAGCCCTCCCGCCGTTGCTCTGATGGGTGAACTGAAAACGACTAATAATAGAAAAACAACCACACATACAGCTGTGACCCAGAGCAATGTACTGAATCGGCGAGCGAGATCATTGATCACCTCCTCAAGAGTTCCGCCATAGCTTTCCACGTTATTTTTGATTTTTTGAAGATCAGTATGGCTAAATCCTGACTTCATCAATGCAGTTTCACTCACTTTCATAGCATTCCACCTTTCATCCCTAAAACCTGCATATACATAATGGCTAGTATACACGAAAATTTAGGGCCATGTCCGCAACTGTGGTGGGTATCGGGCATTATGCGTTTACCTTGGCGGAGGATATCCTGAAAGGAGAGTTGATGACGTTAAATTTCAATTTAAACAATGAATTATCTCCTTAACGTGTTTTTTACCCAGAAATGCCAGCCAAGCGCCATATAGCGTGGGAGTACATCCTATTGCAACAGGTAAGCCTGTCCAAAAAAGTGCTTACCGTACAATAATTATCTATATGGTGTTGTACGCCGGAACCGCCGAAATTTCCGTGACGCATAAATTTGGTGTTCTCTGGCCTGTACGTAAGACAGCCGCTCAACGGACGGTAAAAAATTAAATTCGCGCTTCAGAGAAAATCACTGCTGACGTTGTCTCATATCACTGGTACGATATCAATCTCTTTAACAGCCTCTTATACGTACATATTTATGACTGAAATTCGCATTGGTTATGCCCGATGTTCAACCGACCACCAGGATCTGGCCGCACAGCAGGAAGTTCTGGTCAGCCTGGGCGTCACTCCGGGCCGAATTTATACGGATAAGGGAGTGACCGGTTCAAATCGCCAGCGGCCCGGTCTGGATCAGGCACTTGCAGCCGTTCGCCAGGGAGATACGCTGGTCGTACCAAAACTGGAGCGGCTGGCTTGTTCAGTTCCGGATGCAAGAGAAATAGCCGATGCGCTACAGACTCGTGGTGTAAAGCTGGCTCTTGGTACCAGCCTCTATGACCCGGCAGACCCGATGGGAAAAATGTTCTTCAACGTACTGGCGACCTTCGCGGAATTTGAGGGCGACTTGATACGGCTCAGAACCCGTGAAGGGATGGCAATAGCCAGAGCAAAAGGAAAACTGAAAGGCAAACAGCCAAAGCTTTCAAAGAGTCAACAACAGGAGCTGTGCCGTATGCACGGCAGGGGGGAACACTCAATCAGTGACCTGGCAGAGCTGTTTTCAGTATCGCGGCCGACCGTTTACCGGACGCTTATACGAGGCAGAGAAAAGTAGTAATTATTTTATTCATACAAGGACGAATTATGGCTCAGGATATTTTTATAAAATTTGATGGTATCGAAGGTGAATCTCAGGACTCCACTCATAAAGGAGAGATTGAGGTACTTGACTGGGACTGGTCTGTTAGTCAGGCAACGAATATGCATTCCGGTAGTGGTGGCGGTGCGGGAAAATGCACTGTTGAGGACTTCCATTTTGACCATTATATCGACAAATCCAGTCCTGGCCTTCTTCAGTATTGCCTGACTGGCAAACATATTCCTGAAGCAGTTCTGACAGTAAGAAAAGCAGGTGGCTCTCCGCTGGAGTATCTGCGTATTACGCTTCAGGAAATAGTCATTACCCGAGTTAATCCGGTTTACCTCAATACAATGAGGGTCCCGCGCGAAACAGTAAGCCTCGCTTTCTCACGGGTAAAAACGGATTACGTTTTGCAGAATGCAGAGGGAAATTCAGCGGGTACGGTTTCCATGGAATATGACATTAAAGCCAATGCCGTCATTTAAATATAGCTAATATAAGGAAGTATAACTATGTTATTCGTTGATAAAAATGGTTTAGTGGATGCGGAACGTATTATTGTTAAGCGATTCAGTACAATAGAGCGCGGTAAACTGGATAAAGTGAACGGGATCGTTGTACATCAGACGGGTGGCTCCACAGCAAAAAGTTCTTTTAATAGTTATAAAGATATAGGCGCAAACGGCGCTCATTTTCTAATAGATAAAGATGGCACTATTTATCAGACAGCCTCAGTTTTCAAAGTCACAAATCATGTCGGCAATATAAGATCCAGATGTTACATGGAAAAAAAATGCACACCTTCAGAAATTGTCACAATAAAACCATTACTGAATAAATATAAACAACTCTCTCGATTAGAAAAGAAGAAGCCATACCCGGAAAGATACCCTGCTAACTTTGACTCTCTGGGTATAGAAATTGTAGGGAAACCCGCGTCAGGCGAAGGGGAAAATGCTGTTTATGAAGAAGTAAATGAAGCACAAAATAGCTCTTTAAGATGGCTTGTAGCAGAACTTACTGATACATTGAAAGTATTAATGACTGAAATATTCAGACACCCTGAAGTATCATATAAAGTTAAGACAGAAGCAGGCACAGCCCGATGGTAAAAAAAATATTTTCTATATTGGGTGTGATGTTAACCATAAATGTGGCTTTTGCAGACCATACTGCATCCAGGACAATAGTAGAAGTAAAAATTAATGAAACAGGGAAAAGTGACGATGAATCGGTAAATGTGATTGATGGTTGTCGTGCATTTAAAATCACAGATAAAGATGTGAGAGAATACTTTTCAAAATCATATTCTGTACCTTTAAACTTCAATATCCATGAACGCTATTCACCTTGTTATGCTAAAGGTTTCATCGAATTCAGCGATAATACTCGTGGTAAATGGAAAATTTCCTCCAGTGGAGGGGCAACCCTTTTATGGGATACTGGTGATGTAGCAACATTATTTTATAATAATTATAAGTGGACAGATCCTTTTGAGGGTACATACTCTTCGGAAGATGAGTCGGATTCAAAATAAAAATCCACGTCGCTATAATCTAAAGTACGTCTGTTGAGACGTACTTTACCCCTGATCTTCACAATTATCTGGGAAGTTACTTAAAAGGTTATGATATCTAAATAAAGCGGGGATTTTTCCCGCTTTTGAGACTGTAATTAAAATTGTGTAATTGCCTGTTTTTGATATGTTCACTCCAACAATGGAGACAGGCAAATTATGGACGAGAAGAAACTTAAGGCCCTTGCGGCTGAACTGGCCAAAGGCCTCAAAACTGAGGCCGGCCTTAATCAGTTTTCCCGCATGCTCACGAAGCTGACCGCTGAAACGGCACGCAATGCAGAACTGACTGACCACCTCGGGCATGAGAAAAATGCCCCTAAAACCGGCACCAATACCCGCAGCGGCTACTCTTCGAAAACGCTGCTGTGCGACGACGGTGAAATCGGGCTAAACACGCCGCGCGACCGGGAAAATACCTTTGAACCTCAGCTGATTAAGAAGAATCAGACGCGTATCGCGCAGATGGACAGCCAGATTTTATCCTTGTATGCCAAAGGCATGACCACGCGGGAAATCGTCGATACGTTCAAAGAGATGTACGATGCTGATGTGTCACCGGCCCTGATATCAAAAGTCACGGATGCCGTTAAAGAGCAGGTCGCCGAATGGCAGCGTGATTAACAAAGCGGTGTTCCTGGCACCGGGCATCAATACCGAAGGCCGGAAAGAGCTTCCGGGGATGTGGCTGGCTGAAAATGAAGGTGCAAAGTTCTGGCTGAACGTGCTGACGCAACTTAAAAATCGCGGCCTTCAGGACATCCTGATTGCCTGCGTGGATGGCCTGAAGGGCTTCCCGGATGCGATAAACAGCGTCTATCCGCAGACTCACATCCAGCTGTGCATCATCCACATGGTGCGTAACCGCCTGAAATACGTGGCGTGGAAGGACTACAAAGCGGTCACGGGCGGGCTGAAAACCGTTTATCAGGCACCAACAGAAGCTGCCGCACGGATGGCGCTGGATGCGTTCGCCGAAGAATGGGATAATGCCGATCATTTAAGGATCGGTTGACCGATCCGGTTTATGCGGTAAAAAGGGTTCTATGTTCATCATGGAACCCTTTTTAAATGGAACTTTCCCAGGCCCTCGGCATCATCAATGCCGCCACTCCTGAGCGCGCCCGTAGTCTCGCCGACCTTATTCCTCCCGAGCTTATTCAGCAGGCGCTCACCCTGACCGATACCGTTACTTTGCGTAAACGTAAACTTTCCCTCGAATCCATGATTTGGCTTGTCGTTGGGATGTCCATTTTTTGCGATCGTCCGATGACCGAAATCGTCAATCTGATGGATATTACTGACCGGACCGGAGCTCCTTTTACCGCACGCAGCGCTGTCATTCAGCGCCGTAAGACTCTGGGTGAAAATGCAGTGCGGGAGCTTTTTGATATCACACAGCAGCACTGGAATCAGCAGGCTGCACATCCAAAATGGCACGGTCTGAATCTGTTTGCTGTCGACGGCGTGGTCTGGCGTACCGCCGATACGCCGGAAAACAGAGCCGTCTTCAGTAAACACAGCAGCCAGTACGGCGAAGGCGGCTATCCTCAGGTGCGAATGGTTTGTCTGATGGAGCTGAGCAGCCATCTGATCGCCGCCAGTGCATTCGACAGTGAAAAAGTCAGTGAAATGCGGCTGGCTGAGCACCTGACGGAGAAAACCCCGAATAACAGTACCACCCTGTTCGATAAGGGATTTTATTCGATGGGTCTGCTTCATCACTGGCAGACAGCAGGAGAACACCGTCACTGGTTGTTGCCGTTGAAAAAACACGTACAGTATCAGGTGGTTCGCCGTTTGGGGCGTGGAGATGAACTGATATGCCTGAAAACCAGTCCACGAGCCAGGAAGCAATGGCCAGGGGTCCCGGAAGAAATGGTGGCAAGACTGCTGACCCGCAGGGTAGACGGTAAAGAGAGGCAGGTGCTGACGTCACTGACAGACCCGAATCGCTATCCGGGTAAAGATATCAGCGAGCTATATCGCCACCGCTGGGAAACAGAACTGGGCTACCGGGAAGCAAAGCAGGGTATGCTGGACAGCCGGTGGACATTACGCAGTCGCCTGCCGGAGCTGGTGAGACAGGAGCTATGGGGGGTACTGCTGGCTTATAACCTGGTGCGATATCAGATGGTGCAGATGGCGTTCCATCTGAAAGGAGATTACCTGCCTTACCAGCTGAGCTTCAGTGGAGCGATAAGCGAAATAATCCGGATGCTGATAACCCTGCCCTGGGCTTCGCCGGGAAAAATGCCGGGAGAACTGAGAACCCTGTATGAACAGGCGAAATGGCTTGTGTTACCGGGTAGAAGAGAGCGAAGTTACCCGAGAGAGTTGAGGGTAAAGAGCAGGAAATATCCGGATAAAAAGGTTGCTGGTCACCTTAAGTGACCAGCATTAAAGAATGGGATGACAAATATCCACAAATCAGCAAAAGCTGGCGTGCGCACGGGGAAAACCTCAATACGTTCTTCGGCTATCCGTCTGACATCCGAAAAGCTATCTACACCACGAATGCCATTGAGTCGCTGAACAGCGTGATCCGTGCCGCCATTAAGAAACGCAAGGTATTCCCGACGGATGACTCAGTGCGAAAGGTTATTTACCTGGCAATCCAGTCGGCATCGAAAAAATGGAGTATGCCGATCCAGAACTGTCGGCTGGCGATGAGCCGCTTTATTATTGAGTTCGGTGACCGCCTGAGCGTTCACCTTTGACGTGGTGGCAGTTACACAGAATTATTTACAGGGTCCCGCTTTTTCTTTGTCCTTTTCCCTGGAATTTAACTCCCCCTGTCAAATGTCTGAAACGCAATTTCCAGGTAGGTAGTGAACCGGATTATGCACAATGAAAGATCATTGCCTGCTTCTTTTCCTGTAGTCACCATACCTGACGCAGGATTAAAAAATCCTGCAAGTATAGTGGCACACTAAACCTGTCCACCTGAAAAGAGGTGATATCATCACCTCACAGTCAGAACAGGTGACATTATGACCGGACGAACCAGAAGAACTTTCAGCCCTGAGTACCGTCCTGAAGCTGCACAGCTCGTACTCGACCAAAATTATTCTGTTGCCAATGCTGCCAGAGCTATGAACGTCGGTGTTTCCACGATGGATAAATGGGTTCGCCAGCTCAAGGACGAACGGGCAGGGAAATCGCCTGATGCAATGCCCATGACACCGGAACAACTCGAGATGCGTGAGCTAAAAAAACAGATACAACGCATTGCAATGGAAAACGATATCTTAAAAAAGGCTACCGCTCTCTTGATGTCAGACTCCCTGAAAAATTCTCGTTAGTTGAGAAACTCAGGAAGCGGTTTCCTGTTGCCATTTTATGCAACGTGTTCGGGGTTCATCGCAGCAGTTATAAATACTGGCGTAAGCCGAAAACTCCCGATGCCTCACGTGTGGCATTACTGAGTCTTGTCCGGGAAGTTCACCACGCCAGCAATGGCTCTGCGGGTGCACGTAATATCGCTGCCATGGTCACGGCGAAAGGTACGCATCTTAGCCGCTGGCGCGCAGGAAAACTGATGAAAGAACTGAATATTATCAGTTGCCAGCAGCCCGGACACCGCTATAAAAAGACATCAAAAGAACATGTTGAGATCCCGAACCACCTGCAACGTCAGTTTGCCGTGAATGAACCAAATCAGGTCTGGTGCGGCGATGTGACTTACATCTGGACGGGGACACGTTGGGCATATCTGGCCGTTGTTCCGGACTTATTTGCACGTAATCCTGTTGGCTGGGCGATGTCATCTTTCCCCGATTCATCGCTGACTGGCAAAGCATTATTAATGGCATGGGAGCGAAGAAATAAACCGGCAAACGTCATGTTCCATTCGGATCAGGGAAGCCATTATACAAGCACTCATCTCAGACAACTATTATGGCGATACCAGATTAAACAAAGTTTGAGCCGACGGGGTAGCTGCTGGGATAACAGCCCGATTGACCTGCCCCCAGTATTAGATACAACCTTCAGTTAGTAATGTCGGTTGGTTTTTCTTCATGTTTCCCGTTTCGCCAGCATGCTGCAAATTCAAGCGGCGTCTGGTAATTCAGCGATGAATGAGGTCTGGACTCGTTATAATCCTGCCGCCAGTCATTAATGATTTTCCGGGCATGAAGAATATCGCTGAACCAGTGCTCATTCAGGCATTCATCCCGAAAGCGTCCGTTAAAACTCTCAATAAATCCGTTCTGTGTTGGCTTACCCGACTGGATAAGTCGCAGTTCTACACCATGCTCAAAAGCCCACTGTTCGAGCGCACAGCAGGTAAATTCCGGGCCCTGATCGGTTCTTATCGTTGCCGGATAGCCGCGAAACAGCGCGAGGCCGTCCAGAATACGTGCGACCTGAACGCCTGAAATACCGAAAGCGGCGGTGATCGTCAGACACTCCTTCGTGAAATCATCCACGCAGGTCAGGCACTTAATCCGGCGGCCGTTGGAAAGTGCATCCATGACAAAATCCATCGACCATGTCAGGTTCGGCGCATCCGGGCGGAGAAGCGGAAGCCGCTCAGTCGCCAGACCCTTACGGCGTCGCCTGCGTTTTACACCGAGACTGTTAAGGTGATAGATGCGGTAAACCCTCTTGTGGTTGACGTGAAGGCCCTCCCGACGCAATAACTGCCAGATGCGCCGGTAACCAAATCGGCGACGTTCAAGTGCCAGCTCTGTGATACGCAGAGATAGTTGCGCGTCAGCAGCCGGACGCTGAACCGAATAACGGCAGGTTGAAAGGGACAGACCGGCCAGCCTGCAGGCACGACGTTGCGACAGACCCGTTATCTCACACATGACTTCCACGGCTTCCCGCTTCTGGTCTGTCGTCAGAACTTTCGGCCCAGAGCCACCTTAAGCGCCTCCTTATCCAGCATGGCTTCAGCGAGCAGCTTCTTGAGGCGGGCGTTCTCCTCTTCAAGTGACTTGAGCCGCTTCACTTCGGGGACTTCCATGCCGCCAAACTTCTTGCGCCCGGTGTAGAAGGTAGCGTCTGAAATAGCATGCTTGCGGCAGAGTTCCCGGGCCGAAACCCCGGCTTCGGCCTCGCGGAGAATACTGATGATCTGTTCGTCGGAAAATCGCTTCTTCATGGGGATGTCCTCATGTGACTTATGAAGACATTACTAACATCGCGCTGTATTAATCAACGGGGAGCAGGTCACGATGGAACGCTTCTTCCGCAGCCTTAAAACGGAATGGATACCAGACACCGGCTACAGTCATTCCAGTGAAGCACAACGCAGCATCACGAATTACATAACAGGTTATTACAGTCATCTCCGGCCCCATCAATATAATGGTGGAATGACACCGAACGAATCAGAACAGCGGTTCTGGAAAAACTCTAAAACTGTGGACAGCTTTTGTTGACCACTACATACAGACCTCTTTACCAACATTGTTCCTAAGGATGCGAAACCGGTACCTGGGTGTCCATACGATATGATATTGACAACACCAGAGCACATGAGATGATTTCTGGAATCTATTCATGGTTAAATCCCTGTCAGTTATGGGGACAACAGGTTCGGGTTTTCCCATGAGTAGCATGACTGGCAGAGCCAACTTATTGCTGACCACCTCCACAGGAGGTGGTGTTCATGGTTAGGAAACTGAATCATCGTTTTAAAAATTTCCTGACCATGAGCAGCAGTGTCTGTAATGCAGTAATGATGTGCCATCGGGAACGTTATGGTCATAAAATGGCATTTGCGGCGCGTTTTTAACCTGAAAGCTGTTTTTCAGACGCACTTATCCCGCAGTCTGTGCCAGAAGCCATCGTTTCCGGTCGATGTTATGCAGTCTTTCTGCCACCAACTCCGACGCGTGCCTCCCGGCCTGCGCACTGCTGAAGCGCAGTCGGTTGCCGCACAGAATGCATTTGTACGGATCCGTGCGCAGAAATTCTTTCACCAGCGCGGCGAAGCCGGGCTTCTCCGGTTTTTTCCGCGCTTCCATCTCCAGGGCTTCATACACCTTCGGCAGCAGGCTACCCCGTTTACGGTTTGATAAAAAACCGTAATAACGCACCATCTTAAAATGCTTCGCCGGGATATGGCTGATATAACGTCCGATCATATCTTCCTGCGTCAGCGTCTGCTGCCGGTACTGCTGCGTACGGTGGTCGTAATAGTGGTGCACCACCACGCCGCCGCTGTAGTGCCTCAGCTTCGCCGCCGACACGGGGGGCCGTTTCAGGTACCGGCCCAGATATTTGACGCTCCGCCAGGCCCCCCGGGTCTTCTTCGCGAAGTGGACCTTCCAGCGGCGCCCGTACTGCGCCTGCAGATAGCGCAGCCACTGTTTTTTGTCGTGGATATGCCCCAGCCCCGGCAGCCTGCCGGGGTTAATCAGGTCATAGCTGTGGCGCAGCAGCCGGATGACGGCTCCGCGCCAGATTTCCTCCACGGCATGCTTTTTAAAGAAGAGGTCGCGCCATACGCCGTGTTTAATATCAAGCCCGCCGCGGGTGACGGAGAGATGAATGTGGGGATGCTGGTTGAGCTGGCGACCGTAGGTGTGCAGGGCGCAGAAGATACCGACTTCCACACCCTGTTTTCTGGCCCAGCGGAGCATGGCGCGGGTGGCTGCGCGGAACAGGGCATTGAGCAGAGGCCAGTTATTGTTGAAAAAGGGCCACAGCAGATGGGGCATGGTGAAGGTGATATGCTGCCAGTCGCAGTCGGGCAGAATTTGCTGTTGCTCTGTAATCCACTGCTCCGTGGCCTTATGTCCGCAGGAGCTGCAGCCTTTTGATTTACAGGTCTGGCAGAAGAAGCGGGTGTGGGTGCAGTCCGGGGAGGCGCAGCAGTATCGCTTCACCCCCATGGCAGCAGTGCCGCAGGCGAGCATGCGCTCGACGCAGAGTACGGTCCAGGGGCTGAGGGTGTCCCCGTGTTTATCCATATACCGGTTCCAGGCGTCATCAGTGGTGAACAGCAGTTTTGCCGGGCGCGGGATATACATGCGGCGGATTATCGCTCTGCAGTGGCACCGGTATTATAGTGCCAGTCGTCACAGTCATCGGCCCAGTTGTCGGTGTGTTTATCCCAGGGAGCGAAGGTCACCGGCAGCATGCCGGATTCTGTGGCGATAATAAACACATCGGCTGGCATGGACTCAAGGACGACATCGCCGTCGGGTGAGTCAGGCGGCTCAAAGCCGCGGATGATGCAGACGAGAGGCGGGTCGAAGTGTGTATCGAGGAAAAACTGTGGCCCCAGGTGGACACAGTGACGAATGGCATCCTGCGGAGTGTCGTAAAAAAACTCGTCGGGGTCGTCATAATCGCTCCGGGGCGGAATGGACACCAGAAAACGCTTAGGATATCCGGGTATAGCGCGTCGGGACGAGGGCGTGGGTTTACGCTTTCTGGGGGCTTTGCTACGGGCAATGTGAATGATTTCCTGAGAAATTAACATACCGCAGAGTATAAAGCTGTGAGCCGGTCATGAACACCCTCGGAACGGCAGAGCCGTGACGCTCGCCCTGTAAGGGCGCTATGTTCATGCAGGGATAAAAATATAAATCTACTAAAAATTAGTAGATTTATAAGGTTTATTATTTTATCACTTGTCAGTGAATTCAAGATAACTTAAATTTTATACTGTACAAAAAAGGTGTTTGATTATATACAGTTTTTATGGTTATAGGGGTCTGAAGCCCAATCGTACGTTTTCGTACGATAAGTGCATTTTTTAATCAATTGGCGATTTAGATTACAGCTGTGCCCGCACTTCATATGCCTCTTTTTTGAAAGGAACATACAGAAAAAACATTATAATAGGTGGAAGCTGGCATCCTTATCACTCACTAAATCTATAATTAGGTGATCTTAATATGATTAGTTTTTTTAAAGAAAAAATAAATATTCACACTGATAATTTACAAAGTGTCATTGCTAAAAAAACAACACATCACTATCTGGTAAATTGCTGGATAAATTAGTGAGTATAGCAAATACTCAGTATGAATTTAAAAATGGAGAGGCTGATTTTATAATCAAAGGCACCCTATGCAGTACTAATGTGAATTATAAAAAAGTTTCCAAGTTAATCACGAAAATAAAAAGTTTTAAACCAGTAAAAGATGATTCAATTCTCAAATTCACTCGTGGGAAGTCAATGCGAAGGAATTGCTAAAAATAAATTACAACCCTGACGAGGTGAAACAATTATTAGGTAAGGGATCAAGAGGGACTGTATATAAAGAAGGTGAGACTGTTCTAAAGAAAACGAAAAACTTAACACCAAATGAAATTTTTCATGAAGCAAATATGTGCGATGAATACAATATAACAAAAAGGAGTTTTCAAAACGCAGCTACCATAGTAGATAACTGTATTAAAATGCCATTTGTTAACGGCGAAACTCCAAGTTTTCAAGACACATTAACAGGAGTTAATCATCTATTTAAAAAAGGATTTTTTATGGGTGACGCAAAACCATCTAACTTTTTGAAAACTCCAGAAGGCAGCGCGGGACCCATAGATTTCGGACTTGTATTTAAGTATGATACATTAGAGTATATTGATGGTTAAGTGAAAAAATAATCTCCGACTATATTAAAGGTGGGTTTAGATACATTCCAAACGAAATTAAGGAAAAATATCATTCATGCATTTTAAAATTAGATGATATTCTTGGGAAAGATAGCCCCACAATAAAGATAAATATTAAAATACTTTCAAAAGCAGGGTTTTAAATTACCACCATAAAAATGCTTATGTCTTCATCCATAAGAATTTTTCAAATTAAATATATACCCAATCATGGTATGATTATGAGGAAAAATTATTTTTTTTCAGCATCAATATATTTATAGATGGTGGGCCTTGATGGTTAGGAGATTGAATCGCCTCTTTTGAGATCGCCTGACCATGAAAAGTGGCACGATCTACTCCATTGCTGCTGATCTGTGTGGGTTTTGATGTGAAAATGCCATCTTCGCCGTATTTTTAACCTGAAACCTGTTTTTCAGGCGCACCGATCCAGCTCAGGCATCCGCAGCCATCGTTTTTTCGCCATCTGATACAGCCTGTCAGAGAGCATTTTTGTGGCGTGATCACCCGCCACGGCGCCGGCAAAACGCAGCCGGCCTTTGCAGAGGATGCACTGGTACGGATCCGTGCCCAGGAAGCCTTTCATCAGCACCGCAAACCCGGGCCGCTTCGGTTTTTCCCGTACCGTCATCTCCAGCGCTTCGTAAACCTTCGGCAGCAGCGTGCCCCGCTTGCGGTTGGCCAGAAAGCCGGAGTAGCGCACCATCTTAAAATGCCGCGCCGGAACGTGGCTGATATAGCGCCCGATCATCTCTTCCTGGCTCAGCATCTGGCGTTTATGCTTTCCCGTGCGGTGATCGAGGTAGTGGTGGACTACCGCGCCTCCGCCGTAGTGTCGCAGACGGGAAGCCGACACCGGCGGGCGCTTCAGGTAGCGGCCGAGGTATTTCACGCTGTGCCAGGCTCCCCGGGTCTTCTTCGCGAAGTGTACCTTCCAGTGCCGGCCATACTGTGCCTTCAGGTAACGCCGCCACTGCTCCCCGTCGCGGATATGTCCCAGTCCCGGCAGGGTGCCGGGACTGACCCGCTCATAGCTGCTGCGCAGCAGGCGGATAACGGCACCCCGCCAGATTTCCTCCACGGCCTTCTTTTTGAAGAAAAGGCTGCGCCAGACGCCGTGCTTTACGTCAAGTCCACCGCGGGTGACGGACACGTGGATGTGCGGATGCTGATTCAGCTGCCGGCCGTAGGTATGCAGGGCGCAGAAGATACCGACTTCTATACCCTGCCGACGCGCCCACTTCAGCATGGCGCGGGTGGCGCAGCGGAACAGGTCGTTGAGCAGGGGCCAGTTGTTGCTGAAGAAGGGCCACAGCAGGTGGGGCATGGTAAAGGTGATGTGCTGCCATTCGCAGTCGGGCAGGACGTGCTGCTGCCCGGCTATCCACTGCTCAGTTGATTTCATGCCACATGCGCTGCAGGCCTTTGACTTGCAGCTCTGGCAGAAGAAGCGGGAGTGCGTGCAGTCCGGCGAGGCACAGCAGTAGCGGCGTACGCCCATGGCGCAGGTGCCACAGGCGAGCATGCGCTCAACGGAGAGTCGGGTCCAGTCGCTGATGTTGTCGCCGTGTTTTTCGAGGTAGCGGTTCCAGCCGTCATCGACGGTGAAGAGGAGTTTGGCGGGGCGGGGGATATGCATGGTTGCAGAGTATAAAGCGGAGCGCCGGTCATGCAAACACCCGAAGCTGCGCAGCAGGGCCGCTCACGCCAAAGGCGTGCTACGTTCATGGTTAGGAAACTCAATCGACCCTTTTTGAGTTTCCTAACCATGAACCATGGCGAAGGAATTCCCCATATGGGGATGGCTGTCGCAGGATAATGCGCAAAAACACTGTGTTTGCTGTGTTTTTCATCTAAAACCCATTTTTCAGGCGCACTTTTCCAAGTCCGGGGTCTGAAGCCATCGTTTTTTCGCCATCTGATACAGCCTGTCAGAGAGCATTTTTGTAGCGTGATCGCCCGCCACAGCGCCGGCAAAACGCAGCCGGCCCTTGCACAGGATGCACTGGTACGGGTCGGTACCCAGGAAGGCTTTCATCAGCACCGCGAAACCCGGCTTCTGCGGTTTCTCACGCGGTGTCATCTCCAGCGCTTCGTAGACCTTTGGCAGTAGCGTGCCGCGTTTCCGGTTGGCCAGAAAACCGTAGTAACGCACCATTTTAAAGTGTCGGGACGGGATGTGGCTGATGTAACGCCACAGCATCTCCTCCTGGCTTAGTTTCTGACGTTTGTGCTGCTGCGTGTTGTGGTCGTAGTACTGGTGCACCACCGAGCCGCCGCGGTAATGGCGCAACTGCGAAGCCGCGACCGGCGGCCGTTTCAGGTATCGGCCCAGGTATTTTACGCTGCGCCCGGCCCCGCGGGTCTTTTTGGCGAAGTGGACCTTCCAGTGGCGCTGATATTGCGCCTGCAGGTAGCGTTTCCACTGTTTCTCATCGCGGATATGCCCGAGGTTGGGCAGCTTGCCGGGATTGACTCGATCGTAGCTGTCACGCAGCAGGCGGATAACGGCACCGCGCCAGATAACTTCAACCTGCTGTTTTTTGAAGAACAGATCGCGCCAGACGCCGTGTCTGACGTCGAGGCCACCGCGGGTAATGGAGACGTGGATGTGCGGATGCTGATTGAGCTGGCGTCCGTAGGTGTGCAGGGCGCAGAAAATACCGACTTCAATACCCAGCTTGCGCGCGTGCCTGAGCATGGCGCGGGTGGCGCAGCGAAAAAGGTCGTTGAGCAGCGGCCAGTTGTTATTGAAGAACGGCCACAGTAAGTGCGGCATGGTGAAGGTGATGTGCTGCCAGTCGCAGTCGGGCAGGATGTGCTGCTGCCCGGCGATCCATTGCTCGGTGCCCTTGAGGCCGCAGCTGCTGCAGGCCTTGGACTTGCAGCTCTGGCAGAGAAAGCGCGAGTGGGTACAGTCAGGGGAACTGCAGCAATAGCGGCGAACGCCCATGGCGCAGGTCCCGCAGGCAAGCATGCGCTCGACAGAGAGTTTGGTCCAGTCGCTGAGCTGATGGCCATTCTTATCAAGGAAGCGCTCCCAGCCGTCATCGTGCTGGAACAGGAGCTTTGCAGGTCGCGGTATGTACATGAAAGACAGTATAAAATACGGCGATGAGGGTGGAAAGGACTTCGGCTGCGCAGCAGACGAGCTCACGCCGCAGGCGTGCTACCGTTCAAATCCCCATTAGTTCACATATCTGTGCGACAGTATGTTTTCTTTCATCGTACAGCCGAACGGCCAACGCCTGTTTATCCTTATTCAGAGCCTTAGGACACCCACCTTTGCGCCCTCTTGCCCGGGCCGCTTGAAGCCCGGCCTGAGTCCTTTCACGCGTCAAGTTACGTTCAAATTCTGCCAGTGCACCAAACAGATGAAATATTAGCATCCCGGAACTGGAAGTGGTGTCGATGGATTCCTGAAGACTTTTTAAGCCGATGCTATTCGATTCGAGAAGCTTGACCATTTCAATTAGATCTTTTAGTGAACGGCTCAGTCGATCCCGACGCCAGATCACCAGTGTATCCCTGGTACGGACAAACTGAAGTACAGCATGAAGCCCTTGCCGTTCTGCTTTAGCTCCACTGATTTGGTCTTCAAATATTTTTTCGCATCCTGCCAGCTGAAGCGCATCCCTCTGTAAGTTCAGATTCTGGTCATCGGTTGAGACCCGGGCATACCCGACTAACATCATTTAACTCACACATTGTTAATATACTCGTCTGCAATGCATGAATGCTAACATTGTTTTATTTACCGGGTATATTACTAAAAATTATTCAGTCGTTCCGTTTAGAGCCGAAACGATAAATCAGAGTAAAGAAAACTACCGTTTTCTTTACTCATGCTAGGGAGGCTATTTTGCCCGTCGATTTTTTAAATGCCGATCAACGGGCCAGCTATGGTCAGTTTTCCGGCGAACCTAATGATGTTCAGCTGGCTCGCTTCTTTCTGTTGGATGAAGCGGATATGGAGTTCATTAACAACCGGCGCGGCAGGGCAAATCGTCTTGCAGTGGCGTTGCTGATTGGATGTGTTCGCTTTCTTGGCACATGGCCCCATAACCTGTCATCGATTCCGGCTAACGTACAGTTGTTTGTTGCACGACAACTGGGAATATCTGATACAGGTGTTCTTTCCGAATTTCCAGAAGAGAAACCACATTGCGCGAACATCAGGCACTGATACGACGGCAGTATGGCTATCGTGATTTTGCCTGGCCGTGGACCTTCAGGCTGAACCGTTTACTGTTCACCCGCAGCTGGCTCAACAATGAACGACTGGGGTTGCTTTTCGATCTGGCTACTGCAAAACAAAATACTGTTGCCTGGCGTAACCACACTGACCCGTCTGATATCGGAAATTCTTGAAAAATCAGCAGACAGACTCTGGTCACGTCTTTCCGGGCTGGCATCAGGAGAACAATGCTCATTACTTGAAGAACTGTTACAGGTGCCTGATGGAGTGTGTACTTCACGTTTTGATCAGTTAAGAAAAGGGCCTGTTGCCATCAGCGGCCCGGCATTTAATCAGGCCGTCTCGCGCTACCTGAAACTGAAAGCATTTGGTATCCAGGGGCTCGACTTTACCGGTATTCCTCCTCGCCCGGTATGCGGATATTATTTCAGTGTACAAAATAGCCCGTATGCTGCCCGCAAGACGAACAGCGATGCTGGTTGCCTTTGTCCGTTCTTGCGAAATATCGGCTCTGGATGACGCGCTGGACGTCCTGGATGGAGTGATTGCTGATATCGGCCGGGAGGCGAAAAAAATTGGGCAGAAAAAACGCCTGAGAACTTTGAAAGATCTTGATAAATCGGCATTAGAACTGGCAAATATCTGCTCGATGCTTCTGGATGAAAATGTCGACAGTGAGTTGCTCCGCTCGACAATATTTGAAAAATTTCCTCCGGCCAGGCTGGCCGACACCATTACATTTATAAACGCTATTGCCCGGCTTCCTGATGCCAGCTTTCACGATGAAATGGTGGAACAATATGGAAGGGTCCGACGCTTTCTTCCCTGTTTGCTGGAAAATATTGAATTCAGCGCCGCTCCGGCAGGTAAAACCACGCTGGAAGCGACTCTGTTATGGCAAAGACGGTCATTTATCCCGACAGGGTTATACCCTTTGTGTTATGAATAAGTTACAGAACAGTCTGCGGCGACGGGATATCTACGTCACACGGAGCGAACGCCTGGGAGATCCGAGGGCTAAACTTCTCCAGGGTCAGGACTGGCACACCAACAGAGTACAGGTGTATCGCTCCCTCGGGCATCCTCTTAATGCCGGAAAGGCGGTCAACGCGCTGACCCGGCAGCTCGACACGGTATACCGACAGGTTGCAAAAAATTTTGCCGATAATCGGGCCGTTTCGCTTGATTTCACCGGCAAACGCACAAAGCTGACCATTGCTCATCTGAACGGACTGGATGAGCCGCCGTCGCTAAAGTTACTATCTAAACGTATATCTGACCTGCTGCCAGTTGTCGATCTGACCGAACTCCTTCTTGAAATTAACGCACATACAGGATTTGCAGATGAATTTACCCATGCAAGCGAGGCTGGCGCTCGAATGGAGGGCCTGACCATCAGTATCTGTGCTGTGTTACTGGCCGAGGCCTGTAATATTGGGCTGGAGCCATTTATCCGCCCAAATATCTCGGCGCTGACCCGTCATCGGCTGAACTGGACCCGACAGAATTACCTCCGTGCTGAAACGCTGGTCAGCGCCAATGCACGACTGGTTGATTATCAGTCTACTCTGCCTCTGGCTCAGAAATGGGGTGGTGGCGAAGTGGCCTCTGCGGATGGCATGCGATTTATTGCACCTGTCCGGACAGTGCACGCAGAGCCAAACCGAAAATATTTTGGCTCCAGCCGCGGGATTACCTGGTACAACTTTATTTCAGATCAGCATTCCGGATTTCATGGCGTTGTCGTTCTAGGTACGCTAAGGGATTTTATCTTTGTTCTGGAAGGGTTACTGGAGCAGCAAACCGGGCTAAACCCAACGGAAATAATGACCGATACGGCAGGCTCCAGCGATCTGATTTTTGGCCTTTTCTGGTTACTGGGCTATCAGTTTTCTCCGCGCCTGGCGGATGCAGGTGCTTCAGTGTTCTGGCGCGTGGACAAAGATGCGGATTATGGCGTACTGAATGATCTTGCCCGTAACACAGCCAATACGCAGAAGATAGAGCAGCACTGGGATGACATGATGCGTATGGCTGGTTCCCTGACATTGGGAAAAATACGCGCTTCAGTGGCGATCCGTTCATTGTTGAGCAGTGAACGACCTTCCGGCTTGATGCAGGCGATTATCGAAGCGGGGAAAATAAATAAAACGTTATATCTGCTTAATTATATTGATGATGAAGATTATCGCCGCCGCATCCTGACCCAACTCAACAGGGGAGAAAGCCGACATGCTGTAGCCAGAGCGATTTGCCACGGACAAAAAGGTGAAATCAGGAAACGCTATCAGGATGAGCAGGAGGATCAGCTGGGTGCGCTGGGACTGGTGACCAATGCAGTCGTTCTCTGGAATACCATCTATATGCAGGCTGCACAGGATCATTTACGTAATGAAGGGGAAACCATAATTGAAGAGGATGAAACCAGACTTTCGCCACTGAGGCACGCGCATATCGACATGCTGGGGCATTACACGTTCACACTTGCGGAGCAGGCAACAAAAGGCCAGCTAAGGCCACTGAAGCAAGCGGAAGAAACGGATGAATGGCCTCTATGACGGTCATATTGTTGCGGGGCTTGATGACCATCTATTCAAAAAACATACTTAGCGTACGTTTTCGTACGGTTGGGCTTCAGACCCCTTGTATTAGCCACACGCCCGACCATATATCAAAATATGGACGTAAAAAATCCGCATGTCTGTCGGATGCGGTTGCCGCTCTAACAGGTGTTTTGAGCACCTGCCCGCAATCTACCGCAACCATACACTGGCGTCAATCCCCAACCCGGGTTAGAATCCCGTCCATCATCAGGAGGATTTATTTATGGCACAGGTTGCATTTGACACACTGAAATTCGTTGAAACCCTCGAAGGT
This sequence comes from Erwinia tracheiphila, assembly GCF_021365465.1. Classification (NCBI taxonomy): domain Bacteria; kingdom Pseudomonadati; phylum Pseudomonadota; class Gammaproteobacteria; order Enterobacterales; family Erwiniaceae; genus Erwinia; species Erwinia tracheiphila. Next base: position 2,760,557 of record NZ_CP089932.1, on the reverse strand, counting down.
GCTGGCCTGCCTAAAGAGCAGGCTAAGGCTATTTCGCTTGCGGTTCGTGATTCTCACGAGGCAGTTGATGTTGCGACCCGGCGCGATCTTGGCGATGCTAAAAAAGAGCTTTCATCCGAAGTTACAGTCGTTAAGCGCGACCTTGAAGATGTCCGCAAAGAGCTGAAGTCTGATATTGCTCTGGTGCGCACTGAAATCACCGATGTCCGCAAAGAGCTGAAGTCTGATATTGCTCTGGTGCGCACTGAAATCACCGATGTCCGCAAAGAGCTGAAGTCTGATATTGCTCTGGTGCGCACTGAAATCACCGATGTCCGCAAGGAGATGATTTCCCGTTTCGAGAAAAGTGATGCACAGATAGCCGATGTCCGCAAGGACCTTGAAGCAAAAATCGATAAGTTAAGCCTCCAGCTTACTGTCAGGCTCGGCGGTATGCTTGTCGCCGCCATTGGCGTGCTCGTTGCCCTCACCAAACTCCCTTTCTGACGCACCCGTACTTTCCGTCAACCATCGGTGAGCAACATCGTCATGCTGTCAAAGTGGTGGCATTCGGTTGCTACTCGTAATTAATCTTCTGGACGTGGATTCATCTTCTCTCCTTACCGGGTTATTTGCGGGCTTGTGATTTCTGCATGTCTTTGACTCGGTATTTTCTCACCTCCGTTTCATCAACGCCGCAGCAAATACAAAGACAAACCTCTTCCATCTGTTCGTGAATCACATTGGTGGCAGGTATTTTTACAGGCACATCCACCCATGAATTTGGCCTCAAGCGTCCAATTACTTTGTGAAAGAACATCTCATTAGGAGCGTAATATCGTTTTTGCTCTATCAGAGTGTAATCTCCGAAATCAAAGTTCATTTCCCCTCCTGATATTAAGGCAATAAAAAAGCCGCTTATGCGACTTCATCAATATATTCTTTGCTGGTTAACCAGTCCGGCCTCTCACCCCTGCCAGGGTTGAAGTCAATAATATCCAGCGGGCGTGGATAAAACTTCAAAGCTTTTCGTCCATCCATTTCTGCTATTTCACGTTGACTGAAATTGTGCCATTTCTCAACTGTGTGATTCTGACACCCAGCTTTTACATATTCACCATTGGTTATTTGCACGTAATAGGTATGACCAATTAAAATAACTGGTTTAAGTGTCTATCCTGTCTGCCGATGCTAATAACTATATACAAATCAGTTAATTAACATGGTAGACACTTAACAGTTAACTGTCTGCCGCGTCTACTTTTTGATTGTTTTATATACAAAAGGTAGACACTTAAAAGGTCAACTCCCTACCATTTAACTCACTGAATTAAATGAAAAATATCACTGCGGTAGATAGGTGGACACTTAAACGTATAAATTTTATTTTTCCTGATTTACTGTTGCTCAGTATGTTACTTTCGAAAGACCAACTTCATTCGTTTCTCTGTTGACCCATAGATAGTAGCTGGAGGACGCTGAAATATTTTTCTCCCAATGTTCGCTATCACCTTCTTTGGGCCATCGCCAGTGATAACCGTCTTTTGGGTGTGGCCGTTGCGGGCGTTGGTCGCCAGTTCTGGCTGATTTTTATCGTCGCCGGGGTGACGGGTCATTTCGGCGTTGAGCGCCGCCCCGACACTGATTTTTTTCAGCAGGCGCTCAAACTGACTGAGATCGTCAGGGGTTTTGATATTTTTGGTCAGTTCGTTAGCCAGGGCCTGCGACTGTTTTTCGTCCATAAATTAACCTGCTTTTGATGCTGGATTGAACATATCAAAATCAGGCAATTACACAAATCTATGTACAGGCTCGCCATCGGTGCTGCACTGATGAGCCCCGCTATTATTCCGCCTTGAAGCTGTGCAGGCGGTTCATTGCTTTCAGGCTGCCTTCCTTTATCCACAGTTCAGTACATCTTGCCGCTTCGTCCACGGCTTCATCAATACGCTTTTGCTCACTGACTGGTGGTTTACCCAGTACAAATCCCACCACTTTGTTTCTGTCTCCCGGGTGCCCAATGCCAAGGCGCAGGCGGTGGAAGTTCTGATTATTGCCCAGTTTGCTGATGATGTCTTTCAGACCATTATGACCACCATGGCCGCCACCCTGCTTAAATTTCGCCACGCCCGGAGGCAAATCCAGTTCATCATGTGCCACAAGAATCTCTTCCGGGCTGATACGGTAGAACGTTGCCATCGCCGCCACCGCTTTACCGCTCAGGTTCATAAAGGTACATGGCACCAGCAGCCGGATATCCGCACTCTCGATATTTAGCCTGGCGGTAAAACCATAAAATTTACTCTCTTCTTTCAACAACTGATTGTGGCGATCTGCCAGTAAATCAATGTACCAGGCACCGGCATTATGGCGTGTGTCTGCGTATTCGGCCCCTGGATTGGCAAGGCCCACAATCAGTTTGATGCTGCTCACTTATCTGAATTCCTGAAAAGTGCGGAAAAGGGAACCCAGTTTACTCACAGTGGCGGCAGAACTCAAAAACGCGCGCGTAAAAATTGGTTCAGTCAGGTGATAATGTATTTTCTATAAATGAATCAGCGAGCTAAATGTAAATACTTGTCAATTTACCTGCTGAAAATGTGATCGTGCCCGCAACGAATTGGACCGCTCTTGCCTGGAATCATTAGCAGAAATGTATCGGATTATTCATCTGGAGGTGCATAATGAAACGTAAACATGCCTGCTTAACTGGTAATGCGCTGATGGCGCTCGGCTTGGCTGTGATGGTGGTTGGCGTGGGATATGCGGTTTTAAATCAGCTACCCCAATTGCGGTTACCTGAAATGATGGTTCTCGGGGCTATTTTCAGCATCTTTGTTGGTGCATTGATGTGGCTGGTTGGCGCCCGTATCAGCGGCAGGGAAAAAATAACTGACCGTTACTATTGGGTGCGCCACTATGGGGACAAGCGTTGCCGCAGAACGGCGAATCACCCTCATCATTGATGTTAGCGGGTTAATTTCACAACGTCGGTTCTGCGTCTGTCCGTCATTGTCCGTGGCTGAAGCCCCGGAAATTTTGAGTAAGGCCTCGTCGCCGCATGGGTATTTTCCTGAAACGGGCGAAGAAAGCAGGGTAATCAGAGCGTAATTCTATAGCGCATTTCAGATGCAATAATGCGGGTAAAAATGGATAGTGCCGATGGTCGATGAGCAAAAGGCAGGAATAACCTTCGGCCTGCCATTTCGAATAAACCTGTGACAGAGTAAAGCCTGTCATCAGCCTGAATCAGCAGCAGAAATCTTGTTCACAGCAGGTGGCTCTCAGCGCGTTTCATCGCAGCATACTAAAAATGAAGCTTTTGCCTGTACTGCCAGATTTAAATCCAAAGACAATCAGGTAGGGCTAAAAACCGGTTGATGAGTGCGCCAGCGGGACAAGGTTTCAGTCAGCAGTAAAAAAACCACCTGCATAGCAGGTGGCATTGATATCGCCCCACAGGGGCGCACTAAGTCCAGACTCAGAGAGCCTTCCCTTCACACTTATTTCAGTGGAAGCTGGCTCTCTTCAACTTCATGTTTTTCCTGATACTTCACGTACTTTATTATCATTTCTTCGTTTATACCTACGGTATCGACACAATAACCTCTTGCCCAAAAATCATTCCCCCACTGCTTGTTCTTACGCAGGCAGGGAAATTTACTGAACAATCGAAGGGCTGTTTTACCCTTTAAGTCGCCTGTTACATGGGAAATCGAAAGCCGTGGAGGCACTTTTACCCGCAAAGGGACATGGTCTGTCTGGACATTCAGCTCCACTACTTCTATCCCGGGCTGCTCACCTGAGATCCTTATCGGCTCACAGACCTCTTTACCAACATTGTTCCTGAGGATGCGAAACCGGTACCTGGGTGTCCATACGATATGATATTGACAACATCAGGGCACATGAGATGCTTTCTGGAATCTACTCATGGTTAAATCCCTGGCAGTTATGGGGATAACAGATTCGGATTTTCCCATGAGTAGCATGACTGACAGAGCCAACTTATTGCTGACCACCTCCACAGGAGGTGGTGTTCATGCAGGGGTAAAAAAAAGACGGGTCACCCCGTCTTTTTGCTGAAGGTACGCTATGATTAATGCTCAAACATCGCTGAAATGGACTCTTCATTGCTGATACGCCGGATGGCTTCGGCCAGCATGCCTGAGAGTGTGAGAGTACGCACATTCGGCAGCGCGTTGATCTCTTCCGGTAGCGGAATGGTGTCACAGACTACCACTTCGTCAATTACCGAATGACGCAGGTTTTCTACCGCGTCGCCGGAAAAAATCGGGTGAGTGGCGTAGGCAAAAACGCGCTTTGCACCACGTTCTTTAAGCGCTTCTGCAGCTTTGCATAGTGTGCCGCCTGTGTCGATCATGTCGTCCACCAGCACACAGTCACGTCCCGCAACATCACCAATGATATGCATCACCTGAGAGACATTGGCGCGAGGGCGACGTTTGTCAATAATCGCCATATCCGTGTCGTTCAGCAGTTTAGCGATTGCACGGGCGCGAACTACGCCGCCGATATCGGGTGAAACCACGATCGGGTTTTCAAGCCCAATCTGCAGCATATCTTCCAGCAGAATTGGACTACCAAAAACGTTATCAACCGGGACATCAAAGAAGCCCTGAATCTGCTCTGCGTGTAAATCAACCGTCAGTACCCGGTCAACGCCTACGCTTGACAGAAAATCGGCTACCACTTTCGCGGTAATTGGCACACGAGCAGAACGCACTCGACGATCCTGACGGGCATAGCCAAAGTAGGGGATGACCGCAGTGATACGGCCAGCGGAAGCACGACGCAGTGCATCCACCATTACCACCAGCTCCATCAGGTTGTCATTGGTGGGCGCGCAGGTGGACTGGATGATGAAAATATCACCGCCGCGTACGTTTTCATTGATTTGTACGCTTACTTCACCATCGCTGAATCGGCCAACGGCGGCATCGCCCAGGCTGGTATAGAGTCGGTTGGCAATACGTTGTGCTAGTTCCGGGGTGGCGTTACCAGCAAAAAGCTTCATATCAGGCACGAGAAGAACCTCAGGCTTTGCGTCCAGAGAATGAACATCATAGTCAGCAGCACTGGGCGGTATACTGCTGATCGGTTCATACGGAAGTATCTGTGAGTGCGATGCAACGTCTGAAACAGGTTGACGCTGTCACCACAGCTCTTTTTCGCATTGGACCGAAAGGTGGGCGTGCAGCGGCGAAACATTAAGACCCCGCGCGACAAACCCTTGCCACTTTTTCGGAACAACCGCAAACACCTGGCGGGCAGTGGACTCGGTGTCAAATTGGGCAAACACACAAGCGCCAGTACCGGTCAGGCGTGACGGCGCGTATTCTAGCAGCCAGGAAACGAGCTGTTCAACCTCGCGAAAACGTTTTCTTACTACTGGCTCACAATCGTTGTGATAATCGCTCAGTAATAATTCAGTCATATTTCTCCGTGGCGTATCGCGCGTCAGTTCGGGATCGTTAAAGATTAGCGGTGTGGGAATGTGAACGCCGGGATGGATCACCAGAAACCATTTTTCCGGTGGATTTACCGGGATCAATTTTTCACCGACGCCTTCCGCTATTGCTGCATAGCCGTGGATAAAAACCGGCACATCCGCGCCAAGCGCCAGGCCGAAAGCGGCAAGTTCATCAAGGCTGAAGCCCGTTTTCCAGCTGTGATTGAGTGCCACAAGTACCGTGGCGGCATCTGACGAGCCGCCTCCCAGCCCGCCTCCCATTGGCAGGTTTTTGATTACCGACAGCTTTGCCCCTGCCTGTTCTGACAGCCTGCCCTGGTTCAGCGCATGCTGACGTAGCAGTTTTGCGGCGCGGACAATGAGATTTTGTTCCTCTGGCACCCCTGCTACGGCATTAAGCAACTCGATGTTTCCGCTGTGATTTATGGTAATGGTCAGCTCATCACCAAAATCCAGAAACTGAAACAGCGTTTGCAAATTGTGATAGCCGTCAGATCTTTTTCCGGTCACGTAAAGAAAAAGGTTTAGCTTGGCGGGAGCAGGCCAGTTCAGGGACGAATCGTTCGTTCTGACATTACTGGCGCTCATTTCACGGTCCAACTGTCCATTTTCAGTTTAATGCGCTGGCTGCCCTCACGAAGTTCAAGACTGGCAGGCAGGACAGGGTTCTGGCCGCTGTCATAGCTCAGATAATTGACCGTCCACTGCCTGTTGTCCTGGGTATAACGCACTTCACGCAGGCGGTATTGATCATCCAGTGAATAATCGGTGGCATCACCCGGAAGGCCCATTATCCACTGACGCAGATTAGTTAATGGAATAGCCATCCCGGTAAGCTGTGCAATCATTTTTTCGGCATCATTACTGACATAGCGCTTGCCCTTGCTGTCGACAATCTGCACCACGCTGCCCTGCGCGTCCAGTTGCAGTTCGGTAATGCCCAGCGGATTTGTTAGCAATAAGCGATACCTGTCTGGCGCAGTTTGCTGCCAGTTGAAACGCGCATACATTTTTTGGCTATCGGAAAGATAGGCAAAAGCGCCACGGGTTTGATACTGGGTAATTTTTTGCACCTGTTTCTGGTACTGTTGCCATTGTGGCGAGTGGATACTTTGCCCGGGTCCCTGGGGTTTATTTATGCTACAGGCCGCAAGTAACAGGCCAGCAAGCGGAAGAAACCGCATCAGACGGTGTTTCTGTATAAACATAGGGGGTTCAGCTCCTGAAACTCTGGCCGGGCGTTGATGCCCAAACTAACTTTTCACGCTAGCTGCCTGCCAGCGTAACGTCAATGCACAATTTATCTTATTTAGACTGGTTGGTCTGCCACTCATGGCAGCGAACCTGTATGGACGGCTTTTATTGCTTCCGTTCATCTTGTAGAATGCGCCTCACAAAACCTTATCAACAGTGGGATAAACCCAATCACGCCTTATGACGCTGCTGGCTCTCGGAATTAATCACAAAACGGCACCTGTTACTCTGCGTGAACGTGTGGCGTTCTCGCAGGAGTCGTTAGATCAAGCACTTGACAGCCTTCTCGCCCAGCCGCTGGTGCAGGGGGGGGTTGTCCTGTCTACCTGCAACCGGACCGAATTGTACTTAAGTGTGGAGCAGCAGGAAAATTTGCAGGAGCAGCTGGTGCAATGGCTGTGCGACTATCACCGGCTGAGTGCTGATGACGTTCGTGCCAGCCTTTACTGGCATCATGGCAATGAGGCAGTCAGCCACCTGATGCGTGTTGCCAGTGGACTGGATTCGCTGGTGCTGGGGGAACCACAAATCCTCGGGCAGGTAAAGAAAGCTTTTGCTGATTCCCACCGTGGCCTGCCCCTGGCCAGTGAACTGGAAAGAATGTTCCAGAAATCGTTTTCCGTGGCGAAGCGAGTGCGTACGGAAACCGATATCGGTACCAGTGCCGTTTCTGTTGCTTTTGCTGCCTGCACGCTGGCCAGGAAAATTTTCGAATCACTTTCGACGGTTAACGTCCTGTTGGTGGGGGCGGGAGAAACCATTGAGCTGGTGGCTCGTCATCTGAACGAACATTGTGTACAAAAGTTGATGATTGCCAACCGCACCTACGCCCGTGCCCGGCAGCTGGCAGAAGAAGTGGATGCTGAAGTCATCGGTCTTGCGGATATCGACGATCGCCTGGCCGAGGCTGATATCATCATTAGTTCTACCGCCAGCCCGCTGCCCATTATCGGCAAGGGAATGGTGGAGAGGGCGTTAAAAAAACGCCGTAATCAGCCGATGTTGCTGGTTGATATTGCCGTACCGCGTGACGTGGAACCTGAAGTGGGCAAGCTCGCCAATGCTTATCTTTACAGCGTGGATGATTTGCAGGTCATTCTTGAGAGTAATATGGCCCGGCGTAAAGCCGCCGCGGTTCAGGCTGAAAGTATCGTTGCGCAAGAAAGCAGTGAATTTATGTCATGGCTGCGTGCGCAAAGCGCAGTTGAAACCATTCGCGACTATCGTTCGCAAGCGGATCTGGTTCGCAAAGAGCTTGAGGTGCGTGCGCTGGCGGCGCTGCAACAAGGCGACGATCCTCAGTCCGTCTTACGCGATATGGCCTATAAGCTGACCAGGCGATTGATCCACACGCCAACAAAATCTCTTCAGCAGGCTGCCCGTGACGGGGATACTGAACGCCTGCAAATTTTACGCGACAGCCTTGGGCTGGATTAGCGTTTTCTCTTAAGAATCATAAGGTAAAAAATCATTAATGAAGCCTTCTATTGTTGAAAAACTGGAAGCCTTGCAGGAGCGTCATGAAGAAGTTGAGGCGATGCTGGGTGATGCAAGCGTTATTGCCGATCAGGAGCGTTTTCGCATGCTTTCGCGTGAGTATGCACAACTGAGCGACGTCAGCCAGTGTTTCCAGCGTTGGCAGCAGACCCAGGATGATATCGCCACGGCAGAAGAGATGCTGGCCGATAGTGAAATGCGTGAAATGGCACAGGCAGAACTAAAAGAGGCGCGCGAAGCCAGCGACATGTTGGCGAAGGAGCTGGAAATTCTGCTGCTGCCGAAAGATCCTGACGATGAGCGTAACTGCTACCTTGAGGTTCGTGCCGGAACCGGCGGAGATGAAGCCGCTATTTTTGCCGGTGATTTGTTTCGTATGTATACCCGCTATGCGGAATCACGTCGCTGGAAAGTCGAAGTGATGAGCGCAAATGAAGGTGAACACGGTGGTTATAAAGAGGTCATCGCCAAGGTGGTCGGTGAGGGCGCTTATGGCCGCCTTAAGTTTGAATCGGGGGGGCATCGCGTGCAGCGCGTACCGGAAACCGAATCTCAGGGGCGTATTCACACGTCTGCCTGCACTGTTGCGGTGATGCCGGAAGTGCCGGAAGCCGAACTCCCTGACATCAACCCTGGCGATCTGAAAATTGATACCTTCCGTTCCTCTGGCGCGGGAGGACAGCACGTTAATACCACCGACTCAGCGATTCGTATTACGCACTTGCCGACCGGTATTGTGGTTGAATGTCAGGATGAGCGCTCACAGCACAAAAACAAGGCCAAAGCCCTTGCAGTGCTGGGTTCGCGGATTCGGGCCGTTGAAATCGCGCGCCGCCAGCAGGAAGAAGCATCCACGCGCCGTAACCTGTTGGGCAGTGGCGATCGTTCAGATCGCAACCGTACATATAATTACCCCCAAGGACGTATTACCGATCATCGTATTAATCTGACCGTTTATCGGCTCGATGAGGTGATGCAGGGCAAGCTGGACATGTTGATTGAGCCAGTTGTTCAGGAACATCAGGCAGATCAGCTGGCGGCGCTGGCCGGGCAGGAGTAATGGAAATAAGGCAGTGGCTGCAAAAGGCAGTAAGTGAACTTGCCGAAAGTGATAGCCCAAAGCGAGATGCAGAAATTCTGTTGAGTTTTGTAACCGGTCGTACCCGCAGCTGGTTAGTTGCTTTTGACGATACTCTTCTCAGCGCGGCACATCTGGAGGCACTGACGCCGCTGCTGGCCCGTCGCGCGCGGGGGGAACCCATTGCTTACCTTACAGGCGAACGCGAATTCTGGTCATTATCGCTGACCGTCTCGCCCGATACGTTAATCCCTCGTCCGGATACCGAGTTGTTAGTAGAGCAGGCACTGTTGCAGCTGCCCGCCACAGCCTGCAGCGTTCTTGACCTGGGCACAGGAACGGGGGCTATCGCTCTGGCTGTCGCCAGTGAGCGACCGGATTGTGAGGTCACGGGGGTTGATCGCATTGCGGCTGCGGTAGAGCTGGCGCGGAAAAATGCGCATCGTCTGGCAATAAACAACGTTTGTTTTTATCAGAGTAACTGGTTTAGCGCCCTGGCGGGCGGGCAGTTCAATATGATTGTCAGCAATCCACCTTACATTGATGCCGATGATCAACACCTCTCCCGGGGAGACGTGCGTTTTGAACCGGCCAGTGCGTTAATTGCTGCCGATGATGGCTTGGCTGATATCCGGCATATTGCGACAGCGGCCAGTGCGCATTTACTCTCCGGCGGCTGGTTACTGTTAGAGCACGGCTGGCAGCAGGGCGCACAAGTGCGCAACATATTGAGCGAGAACAGGTTTTTGCATGTGGCAACCTGTCAGGATTATGGTGAAAACGAGAGGGTGACTTTTGCCCGGAAACCTTAATCAGATAAGCGCCCTTGATTGGTGGCAACGGCCCGTTGTTACCCATGCCATCTGCTTTTACTCTTTGTAGCATAACCAGTCAGGCTGACGGAAAAAGCGTTTGGCGTTATCATCTTTTCAGTTCACAGGACTGCTACCTTCAGAGGGGCATCCGGAGTGCATAAAATAAGGGTAGTTGCCTTAAAATTCGTGCCTGCGATAACTGGTGCGAATTCATAATATGGCCAACATCAGAATGTCATTGTTGGGGAAGGTATGACATCGAAAGTAACCACAGATTTCACAGTTGCACCGCTATCTGAGGCTGTAATAGCCGCCATGCAGGCTATCCGCCCGGATTTTCCTGCTGAAGCAGTGGCGAGGCAGTTAGCCTTGCTGGTGTCCGAGGCTCGTGCTGCCATCCCGTCGCATCAGGATCAGGATTTGCAGCTGGAGCAGCTGATTGAACTGTTCTGGAGGCAGTGGGGGTTTGGCGGTGCCAGCGGTGTCTACCGCCTTTCCGACACCTTATGGCTGGATAACGTCCTGAATTCCCGGCAGGGTACTGCGGTGTCACTGGGGGTTATTTTCCTGCATATTGCAGAGCAGCTGTCGCTGCCACTGATGCCAGTCATCTTTCCTACGCAGCTGATACTTAGAGCCGACTGGCTTGACGAGGAGATGTGGCTCATCAACCCTTTCAATGGCGATACGTTGGATGAACATACGCTGGAAGTCTGGTTAAAAGGCAATATTGGCCCGATAGCGGAGCTGTATGAAGATGATCTGCATGAAGCAACATCGCAGCAGGTGCTGAGTAAAATGCTTGATACGCTTAAAGCGGCACTAGTGGATGAAAAACAGATGGAACTTGCGCTGGCGGTCAGCCAGCTGCTGGTGAATATGGATCCTGAAGATCCCTATGAAATTCGTGACCGGGGGCTAATTTTTGCCCAGTTAGATTGTGAGCACGTGGCCCTCAGCGATTTAAACTATTTTGTTGAGCACTGCCCTGACGATCCCGTCAGCGAAATGATTAAGATCCAAATCCATTCGATTGAACAAAAACAGATTACGCTGCACTGAACATAAGGCGATGACATGAAACAGAAAGTGGTAAACATTGGTGATATCCGGGTGGCAAATGATCTGCCGTTCGTGCTGTTTGGCGGTATGAACGTGCTGGAATCGCGCGATCTGGCGATGCGCATCTGTGAACACTATGTAACTGTGACCAGCAAACTGGGTATTCCTTACGTGTTTAAGGCCTCGTTTGATAAAGCTAACCGTTCGTCAATTCGTTCTTATCGTGGACCAGGCCAGCAAGAAGGCATGAAAATCTTTCAGGAACTGAAGCAAACATTTGGCGTAAAGGTCATTACTGACGTGCATGAGGTGTCTCAGGCACAGCCGGTATCTGAGATCGTTGACGTCATTCAATTACCGGCATTCCTTGCCCGACAAACCGATTTGGTCGAGGCGATGGCAAAAACCGGGGCGGTAATCAACGTAAAAAAACCCCAGTTTGTCAGTCCCGGACAGATGGGCAACATTGTTGAAAAATTTGCGGAAGGCGGTAATGAAAATGTCATCTTGTGCGATCGTGGCACCAATTATGGTTACGACAACCTGGTAGTCGACATGCTGGGCTTTAACGTGATGAAACAGGTTTCAAAAGGCAGTCCGGTGATTTTCGACGTGACGCATGCTCTCCAGTGCCGCGATCCCTTTGGTGCTGCATCCGGTGGTCGCCGTGGACAGGTGACAGAACTGGCTCGTTCAGGTATGGCCGTTGGCCTGGCTGGACTCTTTATTGAAGCGCATCCTGATCCTGCTCATGCTTTGTGTGATGGTCCCTCAGCGTTGCCGCTGGAAAAACTGGAACCCTTCCTCAGACAAATCAAAGCGATTGACGATCTGGTTAAAAACTTTCCTGAGCTGGATACCAGTCACTGATAATGCTGGGAGCTGGCACGTGGTGCCAGCTTTTTTACATGGAGTAAGCTTATGAAGAAAAACGGCACGTTAATCCCGGCAGCCGTGCTGCTTTCTGGCTGCAGTTCCTAGTCTGATAAACCCATTCAACCGATATTAACAAATCAAAACTTTACGCTGAAAAGCGTAGATGGTCAGATCGTGCCACCTCTGGCGGGAATGAAGCTGGGCATCAGTTTTGCACAGAATATGCGGGTGAGCGGTGTGATGTGCAATCGTTTCTTCGGTCAGGGCGCTCTGCAACAAGGTGTTCTGAGGGTGCCACAGTTGGCTTCCACGCGCATGATGTGTACCGATCCTTCCCTTAATCAGTGGGAGGTTCTCATCGGAGAAATGTTAGTGGAGGGCGCTGAACTCCAGCTGGATCAACAAACATTAACGCTGAAAGGGGCGGGACATACCCTGGTATATGGAAAAGATAACTGGCCGGATAGCCAGCTGTCTGAAACAGCCCCGTTGCGTTCTCGCAGCGGGGCTGTTTTTTTCACAGCATGATGGTGATGAGATAGCCGATAAAAAGGGCAAGATGCGCTGCACCATTAAGCACGTTGGTGCGGCCCGTCGAGAACGAGATTTGACATAATAGCAGGGAAGCCACCATCAGAACCATGTGCGGTGAATCAAGCCCGAAAATGAGTTGTTGCCCGGTCAGAGTAGCGATAATGGTTACTGTTGGAACCGTCAGCGATATGGTGGCCAGCACAGAGCCAAAAAACAGGTTCATCGCTCTTTGTACCTGGTTTGCCAGAACGGCTTTGATCGCACCAAGCCCTTCAGGCGAGAGAATCAGAAACGCCACCAAAAAGCCGATAAAACCTTCGGGGGCCTCCATTCTGTGCAGTAGTGCTTCCAGCGGAGCGGCATCCGTTTTGGTTACGGCAATCACCGCAATCAAATGTACAACCAGCCATGCGCTGTGCCACCGGCTGGAATGATCGGAAGGTTTGCCGTGATGGGGGTTGCCGTCATCACTGTCATCTTCATGCTGGTATACAAATAAACTCTGGTGGGTTCTCGTCTGAATAAGCAGAAAAACGCCGTACATCGCGGCAGAAATGGCTGAAATAAGTAGCGCCTGGGCCCTAGTAAAATCGCCATCCGGTAAAGCATTCGGAAACACCATCACCAGGATCACCAGCGGAAAGAGCGCAATCAGATACTGTTTTACCCCGGCAAGGTTAATAAACTGTGTGGCAAATTTACGTCCGCCCAACAGCAGAGCAAACCCTACCAGACCGCAGGTGACAATCATAATGATTGAATAGAGGGTATCGCGCATTAAAGCCGGTGCAGCATCGCCAGTGGCCATCAATGCAGAGATCAGGCTCACTTCCAGGATCACCACCGACAGGCTGAGGATCAGTGAACCATAGGGTTCTCCTAATCGGTGCGCCAATACGTCAGCATGGCGCACCACGCTGAATGCGCTAAAAAGTATTGCCACCAGTGCGACCAGATTAATACTGATGATGATCGGCAAGGAACTACTTTGTCCCCAGAACCACAAAATTATCAGTGCAACAATTGGCAAGAGTAATGATGTCTCTTTATGACGGGTTTTGATGCTTTCTGATTCAGTCACAGGTGCTGTTCTCCTTACTTGCGTCTTTCTGGGCCTGATATCCGCCTGTTAAAAGATTAACAGGAAAATAGCGTGATGGGTGGGCGAGCATTATTAAAATGCGGTAACATTGTAATGGTAAATAAATGATTAAATTGGGTGTTTTACGTTTATTTACTATAAGGATTTTTTTAAATTTGCCGTCTGAATACCCGGTTTTTTCCTGTCTGCGTGACTCAGATAGTTTAATTTTGTCGGAGCGGAATACGCATTTGGGGGAATTAAAGCACATTAAAAAGATTTATGTTGTTAAAAACGGTTATTAAAGGGGCTGGCTGTCAGAACCTGTAAAAATAAATGGTAACAACTGAGCACGTTTTACTGCCGTTAAGTTTTTTAATCCAGAGCCGATATCCAGCCTGTGAAAAAATTTTTTTTGACCGATGCCAAACTTGATTGTCCGGTCTCAAATAGCTTATGTTCATGAACTGACAACGAAATAACAAATTTCCCAATAATAATTAACTGCTGGACAGGTTGTTTCAGGAAGTGTGTAGTGGCAGAGGAGGTTCTATGTTAACAAAAGATTTCCTGAAAAAAGCGGACTGCCGCACCGCATTTGGTGCTGTTGAGGACTCTCTGCTTTGGACCTGCGAGCAGCGAGCGACTTCACTGACCGCCATCCTGGCTTCCCGACCCGATTGCAGTCCGGTATGGATTTTTGGTTATGGTTCACTGATGTGGAACCCGGTATTTGAATCTGACGATGTTGCAGAAGGGACGCTGGAGGGATGGCACAGAGCGTTTTGCCTGCGTCTGACTTCCGGGAGAGGTAGTGCTTCCCAGCCGGGCAGAATGCTGGCGCTGAAGGAAGGAGGGCGCACGATCGGGCTGGCTTACAGGCTACCGGAAAATCAGCTGCAGGAAGAGTTGGAACTGCTCTGGAAGCGTGAAATGCCTACCGGCTGCTATTTGCCAACCTGGTGTGAGCTTATGCTGGTTGATGGACGCAAAGTAACAGCTATTGCTTTTATTATGAACCCTTGCCATCCATTGTATGAAAGTGACTCCTGTCCAAAAACCATTGCCCCGCTGATTGCACAAGCGAGCGGGCCGTTGGGAACCAACGCACAGTATCTTTTTGCGCTGGAGCAGGAACTGCAAAAACGTGGTCTCTATGATGACTGTCTGACCGATATTGTCGAGCGCGTTCGGGAAATACAGCAGTGTTTTAATCAAGGCGTTGCTGGCTAACAGGCGCGTTAACGCGGGTCAATTAACCATGTACCCGCGTGCGTGACTTCAAGCTGTTGTCGGCGCGTCGCGGTAGCGCTTGCGACTTCAATTTGGTGGCTGCCTGCAGGCAGGCTCAGTGAAGCAAAACCATTGCTGTCCGGCGTGACTGCATGCGTTCTGCCATCCACGGATAAGCGCTCGTCATGATTCATTTTCAGATAGACTTTGGCTATTTCCTGAACGCTATCGGGTGTTTGCTCAGAAACTCTTGCCGGGGACGGGCTATTTCCGGCATCGTCTGCCGTCTGATCAATCCAGCTTATTACGGACACTGTGGCTGCAATCAGACAAGCTATTACCCCTCCCGCTATTATTAACGGCTTTTGCATTGCAAAAATGGGGCTTGAGGTGACCGACTCAGCTGTATTTTCAGCCGTTCGGGCATTAACGCTAATCACTTCCTCGTGGTGTAAAGGTGCAGTGGTAGCCGCCTTTTCTCTGGAGGGGGCCGCTTTAGCCACCAGTTCCTCAACGGTTCTCACCGGGAGTTCGATCAGCGCAGCCAGTTCATCGATGCTCTGCGGACGATCCTGTGGTTTCATTGCCAGTGAACGATCGATGGCATTCAGCAGGGGTAGTGAAAAGCCCTCAGGGCGGAGTGTGGTCAGCGGTTGGTAGCGATCCTCAATACAGCGCACCACGCTTACCGGAGGCGGTGAACCCATTATCAGGGCATGTAATACTGCGCCAAGCGCATAGATATCTGTCCACGGACCCTGATCGGCATTGCTGTCTTCATTGTATTGTTCAATGGGTGCATAGCCCGGCTTAAGCATCACTTCGGTTTCATCACTGAGATTGCCTATTTCTTTACGGGCAGAACCAAAATCGAGCAGAATTGGCAGATGGTTATCCTGAATCTGTATATTATCCAGTGAAATATCCCGATGAAGATAACCTGCCTGGTGGATGGTATCAATTGCACCGAAAAGAGGGGGTAACAGCTGGCGAATCCAGGTATCGTTTAGCCTGTGTGGATTATTCTGGTGCCACTTTTTCAGGGTTATGCCGCTATAGTAGAGCGTCCCCATATAAGCCGTGCCGTTTTCTTCCCAGAATCGCAGGACGTGCAGTAGTCCCGGATGATTAAAGCGCGCCAGCAGTCTGGCTTCATGAATAAAACTATTAAGGCCTGCATTAAATAGTTTCTGATGGCGTTCGCCACGCAGCACAATATTTTGCCGATCATGACGCGTAGCCAACGAGACAGGAAAGTATTCTTTGATAGCAATGGTACGCTCAAGCAGATGGTCCCAGGCACGATAAACAATGCCAAACCCACCTCCGCCAATGACCTCTTCGATTTCAAACTCATTAAAACGGTGGCCTGCCGGAAGTGCATCAGGTACATCTGTTATTTTATCTATTTTATCTTTTGCCGACATATAAACACTCTCCTGGGGCTGATGTCCTGTGTTGCCTGTGGTAACCCGCTCAGTTAACGATGCGCCAGGCACCGGTGGACGGATCAGCTAGATCCACGTGCAAATAATCAACCAGCAGCACATTAATCTTTATTTGCCGATCCACCACTGAATACCATGTCTGACGTATGGACTCTGCTCGCTCTTTCAGTAAAAGATGATCGGCAGTCTCAGCATGGTTTATTTTTACTAAAAGAGTGCCATCAAATGACCACACATGAAGAGCAGGATTAAATCTCAGCAGCAGCCAGCTGTCCGGTGCGCCTGCCAGCGTGGCGACCAAGCGCTGGTTATTGGCTGAGACAATATTAATTTCTCCACTGGCAGGGTGCACATTGTGCAGAGGGAAGCCCTGGTAAAAATGTACGACAACCGACTGATGCTCACCCTCCACGTAGAGGGTTAACGTGCTTTTGCCCTCAAGCCAGCCCCCGGAGGTACAGTTCAGATTTTTATCATCTGGAATAAAAAGTGATTTACCGTTGCCTTCCCATGACGTGCGAAAGTGGCAGCCACCCGGCAGGGCGAAAACGGGTAACGGCGTAGGATTTGCAGGCGGGGACAAATCTGACGGTGAGGCACTACTGCTGGTGGAGATCGGCGCATCTGCAAGGAGAATCGGGCGCCAGTTATGCTGTTTCAATGCGGTACCGTTGGCCAGCGCTAAACCCTTTTCGCTTGTCATCTGCCAGGGGAGTTCTTCAAGATTATTGCACTGTTTTTGCAGTAGCGTTCCAACCCGTGGCAAAAAGCTACCCAGTGTATCGGGTGTCGTGCTTTTGCCTGACACAATGCGTAAATGAATAGATTTATTACACCAGTCACGCGGCGCACTGCTGTCAACATTATCAATAAACACCTCCAGCGCCATGCTGGGGGAGTAAACCACGCGATAATCCTCCGCCTGTACGGCAGTCGCTATCAACAGTGTGGCAGTGACAGGCAACCCAAATTTCATAGCGTTCCTTGGTGTTATTTACGCGGCGGCAGAAACCGGGCTGAGTCCGCCGTCAATTGTATCAACGTAGCTTCCTGGGGTGAGCCAATCCAGATTGCTACCGCGCTCAAATTATCTTCTTTTTTACTACGACTAATCGCCGCGTGCATGAGCGCCAGCCACTCTTCAGGAGAGTTAACCATACGAAGTGCCTGTTCCATTTCTTCAGGAGTCAGATTGCACCAGAAACCGTCTGTGCAAACCAGAAAAGCATCTCCGTCCTCAAGAGGGTGTATACCACTGCAGCTGAACGGATGCGGGACTTCAGCACCGAGCGCATTATAAAGTAAATTACTGTTAATACCCGTATTATCAACCCCGGCATCTTTTAATTGCTGTACAAGACTGTGATCGCGGGTGTGCGAGTGAATATAGCCCCGTCGAAAGTGGTAAACCCGGCTGTCTCCGGCGTGTATCCACCAGGATTGTTGTGTATCACGATTGATAAACAGCGCCGCCAGCGTCGTACTCATATTGCTGAAGTTCGCCATCGACTGTTGTGCCTGTCGTACGGCCTGTTGAGCATCCGCTACCCAACGTTCGGTATCGGCAGGCTCAACAGGCGCGTCGTCGGTGAATCGCGAAAGCAAAGCATCCCTGGTTATACGCGCTGCTATTTCTCCCCCAGCAGTGCCTGCCACGCCATCACAAACCAGAAAACAGGCACAGTGTTCCTGCAGTATTGCCCCCATTTTGTCCTGATTATGCTCTCGCTGGCCCTTATGCGACATAGCCGAGTAATTAATATTCATTCTTCTTCCGGCAAGGTTTGCGAATCTTTGTACTGATTGACTTCCATATCGTAAGCTTGCAAAAAAGCGTTACCAAACAGCATGTGGAAATCATCTTCAATCTCGCCTGACATATTTTGATAGTGACGAAAAAAATAGTCCCACAACGCTGCCTTTTTCAATATTCCGCGGCTGATACGTGGCAGATTACCGTCTCGGCGTGCGAATTCTTCGAGACGCTGCGGATGAAAGGATTGCAGCATGGCAGCAATAATGGCACGGATCCCCGAAATCATTCCCAGTTGATGCGCCTGTAAATCGACCAGCGCATCCCGTACGGCCTGCTCCGGTCCCATAAAGCCGGGCATCTCGCTTTGATAAATCTGCATCAGTACCGTTTTGCCGGAAGGCAGGATTTTAAAGGGATTATTCGCCTCATTCAGGATCATTGTCATTTCGGCTTTCACGCCGCGTTTAAGGATTGAACGCGATGAAAGCAGGGCGACGGTTCCCTGCGAAAAAAGACTGAGCATTCGCCCGGTTGTGCGCATCTGATCTTCCGTGAGCTGCGGCTTATTAATGTGATCCAGCCCCATTCCTTCCATCAGCGCAGCGAGCAGCCGTTGTTCATTTTCCGGCGCGGCGGTGCGTTCCGTATGCATATTTCCATGATTCACCGGGTTGATACCTAACCGGGCATCTTTCTGTCGGGTTTGTCTGGCGTACAGCTGTTCGGCGGTGTGAAGCTCCTGAGCCGGCGTCGAAACCGACTCCTCGCCAGGCGAAATGCCCAGAGGATCGGGCGTGCTGAGATCGGGTTGCGTAAACAGGACCAGCGGGTCAACATTGCTGAAAGTCGGCTCATCCTGACAGGAGGGGTCACTCACCCTTATCCTGTAATGACCGATACCCAGCATATCATTGTGTTGCAGCAGGATCTGCGTGCCTCTGGCCAGCGGGGTACGATTATGAATAACGGCGGTGACGCTACCATGATTGGTCAGCCGGCACTCACCATTACTGGCAATATGCACAACCGCCTGTAAACGTGAGATAGCACGTTCTTCATCTGGCAGCACCAGATCGTTATCGGGGCTGCGCCCAATTGTGCCGCCAGGAGCGACAAAATCACAGCAGGTAAGAGGTTTACCATTTTTGCTTTCAACAAGGGTAAATCGCATGCGCTTTTCCTGAAGCCGGGGCCGTGTAGGGCCAGAAAACGTTATTCAAACATAGGGGGATAAAGCCCATGCCGACCCGGCCGTGCCGCAGCTGCCGGATTGAATAATTGCGAGAACAACTGAGCAGTAAGGTTACCGCTATGTTTGTGGCTGGTAAGAGGATAGCCATCACTTTGATTTGTCCACCAATAGCTGGTGTAACCCATTGGGTCAAAATGCGTCGCCACTTCCGGCCAGGCGAGCGTGGAGGGTAAGTTTTGATAACCGAGAACTTCCATAATATCCGAGCGGCCCGCGCAGGAAATCGCTAACGATGGCTGGTTTTTCAATGCATTATCAAGTTGTGCCGCCGTGAGTGGAGCCGTTGTCGCCTGATGCAGCGTGGTACCCAGAAAGCGAAACCAGTCGCCGCAGACGATTAGTTGAGCCGGGTGCCAGTGGTTAAGGCTGATTCGCTGAAGTGCCAGCAGGGGCCATGAACGGCCTACGCGATCTTTTGAAGGCACCAGACAGCCAATCTGTACCTGCTGTAAACCCAGAGTGGCAGGCAGAGCGAAATTCCATGCCGGAGCTTCACTGAAACGTTCGCCGTCACCCCCGCCATGGTGGTGCCAGTATGCCAGTCCAAGCTGGAACCAGTTAGACCAATAAGCAACGACAGGCTCAGAAAGATCGCGTTGTAAAAAATCGCCGTCTCCCGGTAGTTTGCCATACCACCCCTGCTGATTTTTCTCTGCCATGATTAGTCCTCTTTTGATGGATAATCATCAGAGACAGTTGGGATAGGAACTAAACTGCCCAGCGGATCCTCAGGTATATTATTTTTGATTAACTTCTTACGCATCAGTGAATTATCGCGGGCGTAGGGCGAGGTCTGAATTTGTCGATCGAGCAGCTGACTCAGATGCCAGTCCAGCTGCTGTAGCTCGCGGGTTGTCACATTGCCTGGCAACGTGCGCTGTAGATTTTGCATTACCCATCCCCGTAAGAATTCACCATCATAACTGCGTGGTTGATACAGCATTTGA
The DNA here is from genome assembly GCF_021365465.1 of Erwinia tracheiphila. Classification (NCBI taxonomy): domain Bacteria; kingdom Pseudomonadati; phylum Pseudomonadota; class Gammaproteobacteria; order Enterobacterales; family Erwiniaceae; genus Erwinia; species Erwinia tracheiphila. The sequence continues at coordinate 2,740,251 of NZ_CP089932.1, read as the reverse complement.
TATGCTCTTAACGCATTACGGCTGAACTCGCTATCGCCACCCTGATCATTCCTTAAAGCCTGGGTGATAGTCTGCGCAACACGCGGTAATAACAAACTTTTTAATGCGTTTTGATATAAACCCCACGCAGCCTTACCAATCTGCCCCCCCTGATAAAGCCCTCCGCGCATACTTAACGGCGGAGCATCAAGAGAAAACTGCTGACTTTGCGGCAGGGCAACCAGATTGTTCAGGAAGGGGAGCAAATCAATAATCTCACCGTGATTACTGACCTGCAGCTTTTTGGCCTGAAGTTCAATCGGGGCCAGACGGTGATTTACCTGCTGCAAATACTGCTTATTTTTATAATAGCTGGTGGCCCATAAAAATGTTGTCGCGGCAAGGGCCAGCATTAGCACAGCGTAGCTTGCCCAATGCATCTGTCGGTTGCGGCGCTCCCATATGCGATCGCTCCCTGCGAGGCAGCGCTCCTGAAAAACCAAATCGCGTAACAGCGAGTGAATAAAAAAGCTCTGGCCTTTTGTTGCCGGAATCGGAGTACGGCGACTAATCCGGTTCCAGTTGGCGATGGAATGGTCGGATGCCTGAGGGAGCTGTAATTTACGCGACAACTCCCCCATAATGCGGTCAAAAGGCAATCCTTCCTGGGTTCCACTGGTAAAAAAGAGTCCGCGTGGTGCCCACGGCATTTTGCCATTTTCTGCGCTGAAGATGACGTCGAAATATTCAGCCAGTAAGGGGCGAAGAGAGGCAAATTCCTGGGGAAAGAGGAAACACTCAGCGCGCTGATTCAGTTCTTTCTCGCGCGCCATTTTGCCTGCCAGAGCGTCCTGCAAGCATTGTGTAAGATAGCGGAACTGATGTTCGAAGTTGTTCTCGTGCGGCGGGCTATTTTGTCTTTCAGATTCCCATGCGAAGGTAAATCCCCATATCGCGTCACGCTGTACTTTATCCAGATTTGCGTGATAACTCATAAACCCCTTCAGCAGATCGGTTTTGGTGACCATCACATAGACGGGAAAATGAATAACCGTTTGCTGGTGTAGTTCTGCCATGCGCAGACGAAGTGCGCTGGCCTGTGCATGGCGCACCTCTGCTGAGTCACTCAGTAAGTCTGCAACGCTAATGGTCATAATGACGCCATTTATTGGTTGCCGGGCTCGGTAACGTTTTAAAAGCGCGATAAACGTTTGCCATTCGCTGGCGTCTCTCTCTCGCTGGCTCTCCTGCAGCGTGTAACGTCCTGCCGTATCGAGCAACACGGCTTCCCGGGTAAACCACCAGTCGCAGTGACGTGTACCGCCAACACCGCGCAGGGCTGTCCTGCCCAGACTTTCGCTAAGAGGAAACTCCAGTCCTGAATTAATTAAAGCCGTGGTTTTACCCGCCCCGGGGGCACCGACAATCATGTACCAGGGCAATTGATAAAGATACCGGGCGCTAATGCGTTGCAGCCAGGTATACTGCTTTTTTTTCCTGGGAGACGTAAATTGCATTCTTTTCAACAGCGTCGTTGCTTCACTGAAGCGGGTACTCAGCAGCTCTGTGGTTGCCGCCTGCTCGGCATGATCGACACTGTGCTTTTGTAAATTATGTAAGAGTTGCCTGTTAAACCAGGCGCGGTAAAGCTGTGGGATCAGCTGCAATAAAATCCACAAGAAATAACATAGCCCAATGGCAAGCTGCCGGTTGAGCCTGCTTTCTCCCCAGTGTTGACCACCAAATGAGATCTGTGGCCCTACTATCCAGATAAGTGCAGCAAGGGCTGTGATGCCTGAGAAGCTCCACAGCAGTCGGTTAAAGATCAACGAGGAGAAGAGTAACGGCATCAGGGTTTCTCCTTTTGATGGCCCGTTGTTTGTGGTGCCGCATACAGAACAATCTCTACACGACGATTTTGCGCCCGGTTCTCATCGCTGTCATTGGGTAGCAATTGATTGCTGTCGCCGCGTCCCTCACTGCGGATAACGTGCAAGGGTTTTTGTAAGTGAATCATCAATGCGCTGACGTTTCGTGCGCGAGCCAGTGAAAAGTCGTAATTAGACGTGTAATGGGATGCATGGAGAGGTCGATCGTCCGTGAATGATCTGACAAGGATCATTCCCGGTATATCATCCAGCGCTGCGGAGACGCGGGTAATAATAGCGCGCCCTTGCGGCGTCAAATCGGTACCGTCCTCGCTGAAAAGTTTATCAGCGGCAATGATAACCACACTGCCGCTACTTTCGTCAGAGACATCCAGCTGGTGGCTGGCAATCAGGTCATCAAGCCGTTTACGAATATCCAGCAATGTTTGTGAAGAGCGCATTGATTTGCTGGCTTCAGTTTTGGGGAGTGGCGTTTGCCAGATAGCGTGCAACAGTGGCCTTGCGGTATTTCCCAGCTGCCAGTTAAACGCAGAATAAATAAGACTGGCGATAAACGCTACCATGGTGACACACACCCACAGTGGCACGGGCGGAGACCATATCGTATTCTGGCTGACCGCTGTCAGCGCCTGAGGCGCAGGGGTATTTTCTGCCGCACTACGCGTGTCATCAATTAATCTGGCCAGACGCTCACGCATGGCATCACGTTGAGCACGTCCCTGTTCAATTGCCCGGTAGCGGCCTTCATAGCCAAGTAACAGGCAATAGTCAATCACTTCCAGCAGCCAGAGATGTTGAGCAGGTGTTTGTGAAATACGCGAAAGTAGCTGAAAAACTTTTTCCCCGCCCCAGCTTTCATCATGAAAGGTCACCAGCAGTCCGTTGCCGGACCAGACGCTTCGGTTGCCCCACGGTGTTTGTGCTGCCGCTTCATCCAGTGCGCTGCACAGACAATAGCGTGCGCCAATAATCATGTCGAAGGGTAAACCCACCTGTTTACCGCGTCGTTCGAATTGACGGATCTCATCAATAAGCTGCTGACGCAGCATCATCGGGTCGTCATGGGTTGCGGCCATGCGGATTTGCACTATCGCATTAAGTAGCGGTGCGGCTGCTGCCAGCAACAGATTTTCCCGACCGGCTGAAAGAGACACGTCAGTGTGGTTTTCCTTGCTCATCAGCTTTGCTGTCTCTGTGGTAAGGGCTCCTGCTGTACAGGTGCTTTTGAAAGGGCAGACACTGAATTTATCCTTAAGTGGTTGGTTAAAACTACTCCAGGATCCAGGTTTCAGTGTCGTTGTTACGGCATGCTTTACTTTGATCGCCAACGTCGACGCAGATTTTCTTATTGTTTTTGCGAACCTTTGGACGATCACTTTTCAGCGTGGCGTCATAAAGCTCACTTTTCACCCCTGCTTTAAAGGGAACGTAACCTGTAAGCAGCTGCAGATCATCATCTGTGATAGCCAGCCAGTGATTTTCAGCCTCGCCAAGAACAGTGAATGATTTGCCATTTTCCAGATGGCGAATAATCTGTCCACCATAACCGGGTCGATCCATTACGGAGGCACTGTATAATGCCCGGTAAGTCTCATTGACTGGTGTAAAGGAAAGAGGAGCCACGATTGCATGGCGATGCATTAATGTAACGCCATCGACAACTGTACTAATCAGTGTGTCATCGGTGACCTGCAGTTTTTTTTGACAACCAGTCAAAAGCAGTACCGTCAGCAGCGTAAACGCAACGCTGAACTTTACATCATTTCTGGCGAGCATCATTAATAAACCTTATATTTTAAAATCTGGAATCTGCATCCGTGCGGCACATTTAAAATAAAAAAATGGGTTCGCATCTAAAATACACTTATTTAACTAAAGACAAATTTTCGTGCCAGTTTACCTCAGGCTCCAGGCTAAGGGAATAATTGAGCTATGTCTTATTGCATATTGGCGGTGGCAAGGCACTTAACATGGATTGATGTTATTTTAATTGAAGTACAATGGTTAGTTATATTGATTGTTTTCGGTCGGCAGAAGAGTGAAAAAGCGGCAGAAGGAATAGCGCGAAAGGTGGGGTATACGCCGTTGTATCACCCCGTTACAGGTAACATTCATGACGCAAAATTGCTTACGGCCTTGGTTGTTGCCAGAACGGCAACTAATCCTGTGGCAGCCAGCGTGTGGCCTTTTAGTTGATCGAGCAATTCTTCATGGTGTAGCCCGGGTTTCAGTGCGCCAGCAGGGGCGGTGATAATCAGCGCATAACTTTTGTTTGCATGGGTGAATGTTGCCAGATCAACGCAGGGGAAACATTCTCTCCGGTACAGTTGACATTGCTTTTGGTTGTCCCGGCGAACTTTTTTGCCATCAGGGCGTTATCGCTGAAATCTGGTGAACTGAGCCTGAATATTGGCGCAGCAAAGGCAGTTGATACACACTTCAATCCGGCACAGCACAGCAGCCTTTTTTTTCATCCGAACAAATCTTTTGGAAATGGGTGAACAGAATTTTGTTCGATAATCTGCAGGTGTGCCAGTGATTAACTCGCGTATACTTCCGGAAAAATTGCTGTGCGCTGCCCGTTTACGGGTAAAAGTGTCAGGCTGATCGTTTTTTACAGCAATCAGCCAGTGACATTTTCAACGTGCCCGTCCCCTGACAGGCGGTAATTGCGGTAATTAATGAGGTTATGAAAAGAGTACATCGTATCTCCCTCGTGTATTACAAATTGATTTTTATGACGTTGGCGTTTCACAGCCTGCCCGCTGCTGAGGCATTTACTCCCGCAGAGTGGATTGATAATGCCCCCTTTGCTTAACCCTCCTTTTTTAGTCGCAGACTTCCTGATTTCGGCAGCACACCATCATCCGATGATGCGGTGCTGGAAAAACGTGTGGCCCTGGTAATGAAAAGTATTGGTGAGGCCAGCATGAACAGCGATGATGATAAATCGCCTGGCAACTCTGCGGGACAATGGGCCTTTAACCACTTATCGTGATGAGGCAGTGCATTGGGCAGAAAGTGAAGGTAAACAGCTGCTTTCATCCTGTGGCCGCGCCAGTTTGTCGTTGGAAGTGGATAGCCGGGGCAATTTTGATGGGCATCAGCACAACTGGTCACGCTCTGGCAGGACAATTACACATGGCTCACCTTCAGTCAGGTGGGTATTCAACAGACAGATAATGGGCCTGTGGGGAATGCCGGGCTGGGTCAATGTTAGTTATCAGGAAAATGGCGCTTTGGCTATAACGCCTTTATCGACAGTTTGTTAACATCAGGACAGCAGCGGGGATCGTTGTGGGCTGAAGTATCCGGTCAGTTTTTGCGTTTTTCGGCAAATTACTATCAGCCTCTTTCTGGCTGGTATGATGATACTGACAGCATGCAGAGCCGTATGGCACATGGTTATGATGTGGCTACGCAAGGGTATCTTCCTTTCTACCAACAGTCTGGCGTTTCATTAAGTTATGAACAGTATCTTGGCAGTAATGTTGATTTGTTTAACAGTGGCACTTACTGCAACAATCCTGCTGCTATTGGACCTGGGATCAACCACACTCCTTACGCTAACGGCTTCACGTAAAACAGCTGATACGGGTAAACGCAGGATCTGCTGGGCCTGAAAATGAATTATCAGATTGGCGTGGCGCTCAGTAAGCAGCTGTCATCTGACAATGTTGGCACCTCACGATCACTAAGTGGCAACCGTTATGATCCTGTCAGCCAGCGGGATACGCCAGTTATGGCGTTTCGTCAGCGCAAAACGTTGTCAGTGTTTTTTGTAAGCCTTCCGTGGCAAGCTCGACCTGGTGAAGTATTACCGCTTAAAGTGCAAGTTCGCAACGTTAACCTAATTAAAGCCATCAGCTGGCAGGGGGACACGCGGGCGCTCAGTTTGACTTCACCGGCAAACCACGCCAGTTCACAGGGTTGGAGCACCATTATTCCGCAGTGCGACAATTCATCCGATGTGACTGGTGAATATCATTTGTCGGTGACTTTCGAGGACAGTCAACGGCAGTGCGTGTCGTCAAACTGGATTACCCTGAAACTGTCACCTCCGGTGGTGCTCGAAAGCAGTGATGATAATCATTTTGATCTGATTGCGCCCTGAAAAATATCGTGGTAAACAGCACCATCATGCTGCAGGGGGTCGTCCGGGGTGGCAAAACACTCCTGTTCGCCGGGAGCGTCAGTGTCTGTATATAACATTATGAGACTTCCGGCGGCCAGCCTGGCTTTGTAGCGAAAAAATAATCAGCCCTGTGATGTCGACTGTCTGACCTGATTTGTCGCAGCGTGAATAATAGTGGTGTCATTGCGTTTGGACCAGTTGCTGCTGGCAGGGAGACAGATTGACCACCGAATTTTTCTGTTACCATTGCGTTTGGTTTACGTGCTGACTCACAGATACTAAATTTCCCCGCTTTCCCGCAGGGAAAGTGCCAATCCGGTCAGGATGATACCTTTATCTGAAACTTAGCGTGAGACAGGTTATTTTTCTGGCGCGGCGAATCTCCCGGACTGAAATATTTTCCAGTTAAACGCCCTGTGCCGGGATAAACGGCATGTTTTAAAACGACTTTAATGCCGCTTTAAAACAGCCCACGGATTTTGTATTAACGAAAAAGTGGCATAATGGGAGCGTCACAGAAATTTATTAGAGACTGTAATTAAAATTGTGTAATTTCCTGTTTTTGATATGTTCACTCCAACAACGAGGACAGGCAAATTATGGACGAAAAGAAACTTAAAGCCCTTGCGGCTGAACGGGCTAAAGGTCTTAAAACCGAAGCTGACCTTAACCAGTTTTCCCGAATGCTGACGAAGCTCACCGTCGAAACGGCGCTCAATGCTGAACTGACCGACCACCTCGGGCATGAGAAAAACGCGCCCAAAAAAAACTCTGACACCCGCAATGGCTACGCATCAAAAACGCTGCTTTGCGATGATGGCGAGATTGAGCTGAACACACCGCGTGACCGCGAAAACACCTTCAACCTCAGCTGATTAAGAAGAGCCAGACGCGTATCACGCAGATGGACAGCCAGATTTTACCCCTGTACGCCAAAGGAATGGCCATGCGTGAAATTGTTGCCACGTCCAAAGAGATGTATGACGCCGATGTCTCACCCACCCTGATATCTAAAGTCACCGATGCCGTAAAAGAACAGGTTGCTGAGTGGCAAAACCGGCAGCTGGATGCACTTTATCCCATTGTTTATATGGACTGTATTGTCGTAAAAGTTCGTCAGAATGGCAGCGTGATAAACAGAGCCGTTTTCCTTGCGCCGGGCATTAATACCGAAGGTCAGAAAGAACTGCCGGGGATGTGGCTGGCTGAAAATGAAGGCGCGAAGTTCTGGCTGAACATCCTGACAGAGCTGAAAAATCGCGGCCTTCAGGATATCCTGATTGCCTGCGTGGACGGACTGAAGGGCTTCCCGAATGCGATAAACAGCGTTTATCCCGAGACACATATCCAGCTGTGCATCATTCATATGGTGCGCAACAGCCTGAAATACGTGGCATGGAAGGACTACAAGGCCGTCACCAGCGGTCTGAAGAGGATTTATCAGTCTCCGACAGAAGAGGCGGCGTTGACAGGGCTGGATGCGTTCGCAGAAATCTGTGACGACAAGTACCCGCAAATCAGCAAAATCTGGCGTGGCCACTGGGAAAACCTCAATACGTTCTTCAGTTACCCGGCGGATATCCGCAAGGCCATCTACACCACGAACGCCATCGAATCGCTGAACAGCGTGATCCGTGCTGCGATAAAGAAACGCAAAGTGTTCCCGACAGACGACTCGGTGCGTAAGGTGATTTATCTGGCAATCAGGGATGCGTTGAAAAAATGGAGTATGCCGAACCAGAACTGGCGGCTGGCGATGAGTCGTTTTATTATCGGGTTTGGTGACCGCCTGAGCGCTCACCTTTAATATGGTGGCAGTTACACAGAATTATTTGTATTCGTCGCGACGTGATCTGACACCGGACCCTGCAAGGTTGGGGGTTACCGGTTCTGATATGGGTGTAGAATTTTTATACAAAACGCGAGGTCACCCTCATGCTCCATACTCACAATCCCATCATCAAACACAAAGCCGGCCTGCTCAATCTTGCCGAATAACCCGGTAACGTCTGAACAGCCTGCAAGAGCACGGGCGTGTCACGCGACACCTTCTACCGTTATCAGGAACTGGCTGCTGAAGGCGGCATTGACGCGCTGGTTAACCAGAACAGCCGGGGGTCCAACCTCAAGAACCGCGCCGACGAAGCCACTGAACGCGCGGTTGTTGAATACGCCGTTGAGTTCCCGGCGCCCGTGCAGCACCGGACCAGTGATGAGCTGCGTAAAAAAGGCGTGTTTACCTCCGGCAGCGGCGTGCGCGCCATCTGGTAACGACACGACCTGGAGAACTTCCGTAAATGCCTGAAGGCGCCTGAGGAAAAGTTCGCCAGAGAAGGTATCGTGCTTACCGGTGCCCCAATCGCCGCGCTGGAGAAAAAGGCGCATGATGATGAGGCCAGTGGCGAAATCGAGACCGCTCACCCGGGCTATCCCGGGTCGCAGGACACCTTCTGTGCTGGCGATCTGAAAGGGTGTGGGCCGTATCTGCCCGCAGACGTTCGTGGATACGTACCCGAAAGTGGCGCACTGCAAGCGGTATACGAGTAAAACGCCGAACTCTGCCGCCGACTGCCGTTCTGTGAGGCTCAGGGACTGTCGGTGCTGAGAAGACTGACCGACAGGGGAACGGAGTACTGTGGTAAGGTGGAGCCGCATGATTACCAGCTTTATCTGGCCATCAACGATATCGCCCATACAAAAACGAAGGCGATGTCCCCACAGACCAACGGCATCGGTGAGCGCTTCCATAAAACAATTTTGCAGGATTTTTATCAGGTTACGTTCCGTAAGAAGTCATATGGGGAGCGGGAGAGCCTGCAAACGGATCCGGACAACGGATTATGGCATGACAATAATGAGCGGGCTCATCAGGGGAAAATGTGCGGCGGGCGAACGCCAGTGGCCAGGTTACCTGATGGAAAACGTGTCCGGGCAGAAAAGGAGCTGAACCGGATGTAATCCGACAGACACCTGTATAAATAACCGGTAACGGTCAGATCAGGTCTGAGCTAGTACAAGTCAGGAGACTAAAGCTGCTGAAATTTTTCAGTTTATAAGCGTCATTAAGCCGAGGTACTGAAAAACTATTTTTTCCAGAAGTCATCAAACACAGTGACGGGCGGTCGGCGTTTATGTTCGGTTTTCAGATACCAGCCTTCGATAATTTTGCTGGCTGTGGCATCAATGCTCTGTCCTTCGAGATAGCGATCGATTTGCTGATAGGTCACCCCTAACGCCACTTCATCCTGTAATCCCGGTCGATCATCTTCCAGGTCAGCGGTCGGATGTTTCAGATACAGGTGCTCCGGGCAGCCAAGCTCTTTTAACAGTTGCTTTCCCTGACCTTTGTGCAGGCGAAAGATAGGGTTAATGTCGGTGCCGCCATCGCCATATTTAGTGAAAAAACCGGTCACAGCTTCAGCCGCATGGTCAGTTCCCACAACGGCACCGGCTGTCATGCCAGCAATGCTGTATTGCGCTTTCATGCGTTCACGGGCTTTTTCATTGCCCCGGATATAGTCTGAAAGTGCAATGCCGGCGTCGCGCAGGGCTTTCTCGCTGGCCTGCACCGCTTCTTTAATATTTACCGTCAGGACGCGGTCGGGCTGGATAAAAGTAATGGCATCCTGGCAATCTTTCTCATCCGCCTGCACGCCGTAGGGCAGGCGTACGGCAATGAATTGCAGACGCTGATCGCCAGTCTCAGCACGAAGTTCATTGATAGCGGTCTGACAGAGCTTGCCGGTCAACGTAGAATCCTGACCACCACTCAGGCCCAGAACCAGTGTTTTGAGAAAGGGATTCGCTTTCAGGTAAGACTTAAGAAAATCGACACTGGTTCGGATTTCCTGTTTCACGTCGATAGTTGGTTTCACACCCAGTGCGTCGATGATTTCCTGTTGCAAAGCCATTTATCTCTCCTCAAATTCAGTGCATGTCAGTCAGACAGTGACAATAAGATCTGTTGTAAAGTTAACCCGCCAGCGCCTAAACGACAAGATTCAATCCTTATGGCTGCTGGGCTTCGCCGATAAATCAGCCATTTTGCGCTGGTTAAGCACGTTAATTACCTGTAGCCAGTATAGCGTTAGCGAATCCAGGATTGTTATGTTGGGCTGATGAAAAAATGGATTAATTTACCCGCCCGCCAGGGTTTTGCAAGACCGGCATAGTGCTTTATGGGCATCACATAAATCGTTTCAGGAAGGGGCTTGCCTGTGAGGACCGGGCGTTATGCTGAACCCGACAGGGTGAGGTGCCTCGCGCCTGTGGGGCAGGCTTTTATCAAAGGTATGCGGGGTAATTTTTGTTAATAAGGCCCTGGCTGGCAAAAGCGCAATAAATATCACAACACGCAGTTCTGCCTTTGCCGCGCTCTGTGTCGTAAACGCTTTCACACCGAAATAACGGCATATTGCTCTGAATTTTTATTCCACCGCACACAATTGCAATATTGTCAGCACTTGTTAGCAAGGATCGGCTTTATTGCATAAGAACGACATGGTGGTGTTCCTGGCTTGAAACTGACGTTGATTGTTTAAAGCCCATGATGATGTTGTAATGTGGGCGCTATCCTGTGGTTTTTCTTCGCTATAAAGTTGATTAATCTACCTTTATGTTCCAAGCTTAAGACCATATGGATTACCTCAGAGGAATAAAAACGTGAATAAAGTAATAGGATTTATTTGTGCAGCAGTGGCGCTGGCTGTTTTATCGGGCTGTACCGCCTATGACCGTGCGGAAAGCTATGTGACAAAACCCGTCGTTCAGGATGTGAAGAAAGGCATGACACGTCAGCAGGTCAGGGACATCGCCGGCCCACCTTCCACTGAAATTACTATGGTTCACGCTCGTGGCACCTGCCAGACCTATGTATTAGGTGAACGTGACGGTAAACTGCAGACTTACTTCGTTAGCTATAGCGATAACGGTCGCGTGATGAATTACGGTTTCCAGAGCTGCAAAGATTACGATACCGACCCGCAGACCGGGCAGTAATATTCTGTTTTCTGATGATAAAAAACGGTCACCTTGGTGACTAATGCCGATCATTTAAGGATCGGTTGACCGATCCGGTTTATGCGGTAAAAAGGGTTCTATGTTCATCATGGAACCCTTTTTAAATGGAACTTTCCCAGGCCCTCGGCATCATCAATGCCGCCACTCCTGAGCGCGCCCGTAGTCTCGCCGACCTTATTCCTCCCGAGCTTATTCAGCAGGCGCTCACCCTGACCGATACCGTTACTTTGCGTAAACGTAAACTTTCCCTCGAATCCATGATTTGGCTTGTCGTTGGGATGTCCATTTTTTGCGATCGTCCGATGACCGAAATCGTCAATCTGATGGATATTACTGACCGGACCGGAGCTCCTTTTACCGCACGCAGCGCTGTCATTCAGCGCCGTAAGACTCTGGGTGAAAATGCAGTGCGGGAGCTTTTTGATATCACACAGCAGCACTGGAATCAGCAGGCTGCACATCCAAAATGGCACGGTCTGAATCTGTTTGCTGTCGACGGCGTGGTCTGGCGTACCGCCGATACGCCGGAAAACAGAGCCGTCTTCAGTAAACACAGCAGCCAGTACGGCGAAGGCGGCTATCCTCAGGTGCGAATGGTTTGTCTGATGGAGCTGAGCAGCCATCTGATCGCCGCCAGTGCATTCGACAGTGAAAAAGTCAGTGAAATGCGGCTGGCTGAACACCTGACGGAGAAAACCCCGAATAACAGTATCACCCTGTTCGATAAGGGATTTTATTCGATGGGTCTGCTTCATCACTGGCAGACAGCAGGAGAACACCGTCACTGGTTGTTGCCGTTGAAAAAACACGTACAGTATCAGGTGGTTCGCCGTTTGGGGCGTGGAGATGAACTGATATGCCTGAAAACCAGTCCACGAGCCAGGAAGCAATGGCCAGGGGTCCCGGAAGAAATGGTGGCAAGACTGCTGACCCGCAGGGTAGACGGTAAAGAGAGGCAGGTGCTGACGTCACTGACAGACCCGAATCGCTATCCGGGTAAAGATATCAGCGAGCTATATCGCCACCGCTGGGAAACAGAACTGGGCTACCGGGAAGCAAAGCAGGGTATGCTGGACAGCCGGTGGACATTACGCAGTCGCCTGCCGGAGCTGGTGAGACAGGAGCTATGGGGGGTACTGCTGGCTTATAACCTGGTGCGATATCAGATGGTGCAGATGGCGTTCCATCTGAAAGGAGATTACCTGCCTTACCAGCTGAGCTTCAGTGGAGCGATAAGCGAAATAATCCGGATGCTGATAACCCTGCCCTGGGCTTCGCCGGGAAAAATGCCGGGAGAACTGAGAACCCTGTATGAACAGGCGAAATGGCTTGTGTTACCGGGTAGAAGAGAGCGAAGTTACCCGAGAGAGTTGAGGGTAAAGAGCAGGAAATATCCGGATAAAAAGGTTGCTGGTCACCTTAAGTGTACTAGCTCAGACCTGATCTGACAGTTACCGGTTATTTATACAGGTGTCTGTCAGATTACATCTGGTTCAGATTTTTTTCTGCCCAGACTCGTTTACCATCAAGTAACGTGGCCATTGGCGTACGCCCGCAGCACATTTTTCCCTGATGAGTTCGCTCATTATTGTAATGCCACAACCCGTTGTCCAGATCCGTTTGCAGGCTCTCCAGGTCTTCGTATAACTTCTTACGGAACGTAACCTGATAAAAATCCTGCAAAATAGTTTTATGGAAGCGCTCGCAGATGCCGTTCGTCTGCGGAGACATCGCCTTCGTTTTTGTATGGTCGATATCGTTGATGGCCAGATACAGCTGGTAATCATGCTGCTCCACCTTACCACAGTACTCCGTTCCCCTGTCGGTCAGGATCCTCAGCATCGGCAGTCCCTGAGCCTCGTAGAACGGCAGTACGCGATCATTGAGCAGGTCTGCGGCGGTGATCGGCGTTTTACTCGTATACAGCTTGCAGTGTGCCACTTTCGAGTACGTATCCACGAACGTCTGCTGGTAGATACGACCCACACCTTTCAGATTGCCCACGTAGAAGGTGTCCTGCGACCCGAGATAACCCGGGTGAGCAGTTTCGATTTCTCCGCTGGCCTCGTCATCGTGGGCCTTCTTCTCCAGCGCTGCGATTTGAGCGTCGGTAAGCACGATGCCTTCTCTGGCGACCTTTTCCTCAAGTGCCTTCAGGCGTTTACGGAAGTTCTCCAGGTCGTGCCGTTGCCAGATGGAGCGCACGCCGCTACCGGAGATAAACACGCCTTTTTTACGCAGCTCATTACTGGTCCGGTGTTGCCCGTGGGCCGGGAACTCAACGGCATATTCAACAACAGCGCGTTCAGTGGCTTCGTCGGCGCGGTTCTTCAGGTTGGGGACGCGGCGGTTCTGGTTAATCAGCGCATCGATGCCGCCTTCAGCAGCCAGTTCCTGATAACGGTAAAACGTGTCGCGTGACACGCCCATGATCTTGCAGGCTTTTGATACGTTACCGAGTTCTTCGGCGAGATTGAGCAGGCCGGCTTTGTGTTTGATGATGGGATTGTTAGTATGAATCATGAGAGTTACCTCGCGTTTTGTTTAAGGATTAGACACCCATATCAAAACCGGTAACTCTCAACCTTTCAAGGTCCAGTGTCAGATCAAGTCGCGACTAATACAACTTATCACCTTTTTCATACATTCTCCTGATTCAAACATTACTCCGGGCCAGCCAGAATACAAGCAGGAAAGCGCTGCTGCTGTCTGTTTCTTACAGAGCTTAACGTATTCTTAACTCTCGCTGCACTATCCCGCGCAGATTACCTCCCCATTGGCTGTCCTGACCGGCTCTGTGTGCCTGGACATCTCGAGTTAATACGGGCTTAAGCCGGAATACTCAGCGCTTTTTGGCTGCGGGACCAAATGTGATGCGCTGTCACTGCGGTCAGAAATTCACTCATTGGCGCACCCTCGGCTTTCATTTCAACAATCAGACCTTCCTCCTGCTGCTCATCTGTCAGGCCAAACTGCGATTTGAAACGCCGGGCGTCGCCGCTCAGGCCTGTCACGTTAAGATGCTTGTAGGCTTCCAGAAGGAAGTATCGTGCGTCGCCACTGAGCAGCAGAGCAGTGCGTCAATATTCCCGTCAGGCAAAATGACCGCGTCAAAAGTTAATGATGGCTGGTCGCTGAAGGTCGCACCAACGGGTAAATGGGAGCCGTCGTCGGCGCGTACTTGCCTCATATGAGGTGCCAGCAATTTGCCATGTACGCCATGTGCTTTCAACGCGTGCAGAATCGCCAGCACATAGGCAGCAGCCACGCCATCACTGAGCAACAGCGCAATCTGCCGCCCCTTTATTGAGCCACCTGACACTGCATACAAACTGAGGTTTGCATCTTTTTTCAGGCCGTTCACGTCCTTTGGTGGGGCGGTGTGCATTTTTTCCTCTGAGCGCGCGATCCCCAGATTCTCTGCCACGCTGTTAGCAAGTGACACATCAATATGCACCAGATGGTCAACGACGCGCTCGCGGATCCACATCCGGCACACCTTGCCGGCTGAGAAGCGCACGAAGACCTGCGCGTCTTCTCAGGAGAGCGTAAGAAATCTGCTTTTGTAATATCACTCATATCGCGATAGGACTGAAAATAATGGTGAACTGCGGAACCCCGGGCGTGGATAATTCGCTCCGGGGTACGTTCATGATCGAAGTGGGTGATTTTTTCACGCAGAATAAAATCTTCCAACAATATTGGCCCATGTGTTCCGGTGCGCAGTGAATTTTTATCGTTGGTTATACACGTTCCCTGATTTGTCATCAGAGGAAAATTTTCACTGCCCTTGCGAAACATCTCCAGTGAATCAATCTTTGCGTTGCTGGTTTCTGGTGCCTTCAGGCTAACGGGTACCGTGGGCTGCTTGCCCGGCCCCGTTTTTCAGCCACGGTTTTCCAGCTGCCCTCATCAGGAGCAAGCGAGTCCATTCCAGCTTCGCGGAATCAGGCCCGGTTAACGGGGTCTGATGAGTGATTTCCTTATTATCGGTTTCTTTCGACATGTTTATAGCTCCGGTAGCGGTCATTGCAGACTTCAGTGACTATAGATTCAGTCAGGCAAGTACGCCTGGAAAGAGCAGGGTTTAATTCAGGACGTAAAAAGGGCGGGGTAATATCCGCCCTTTGATGCAATAAATGCTTAAAGTATAAATCAGCGCGGAATTAATGTCGCATCGTTTTCTGCATCGCTGTGCAGACGTGAGGTATCCGTCTGTTTTAGCCACTGACTGGTCAGCGTGCCGGCAGTGATAGAACCGTTTACGTTCAGTGCGGTGCGGCCCATATCAATCAGCGGTTCAATTGAAATGAGCAGTGCGACCAGCGTGACTGGCAGGCCAAGAGTCGGAAGCACGATCAGGGCCGCAAATGTTGCGCCCCCCCCTACGCCGGCGACGCCAGCAGAACTGAGCGTAACGATGCCAACCAGCGTGGCAATCCACATCGGCTCGAAGGGATTAATACCCACGCTGGGTGCGACCATAACGGCCAACATTGTAGGATACAGTCCGGCACAGCCATTTTGTCCGATAGTGGCGCCAAATGAAGCAGCGAAGCTGGCGATGGATTCGGGAATGCCGAGGCGGCGCGTTTGCGCTTCCACACTTAGGGGGATGGTGGCCGCGCTGGAACGGCTGGTAAATGCAAATGTGATAACCGGCCATATCTTACGGAAGAAGTGTGCGGGATTCACACCGTTGATGGACAGCAATAACGCATGCACGGCAAACATAATGGCTATTCCCAGATAGGAAGCTACCACAAAGCCCCCGAGCTTAATGATTTCGTTAAGGTTAGAGCTGGCAACGACTTTGGTCATCAGCGCCAATACACCATAGGGCGTAAGTTTCATAATGAGGCGTACCAGCTTCATTACCCAGGCCTGCAATACGTCGATGGCTGCCAGCACGCGTTCACCTTTAGGCTTATCATCTCTGAGCAGATGGAGCGACGCCACACCGAGAAAAGCCGCAAATATTACCACGCTAATAATGGACGTAGGATTTGCGCCGGTGAGCTCGGCAAACGGGTTTTTAGGGATAAACGAGAGCAGCAGCTGTGGCGGTGACAGATCGGCAACTTTACCCATGTAGTTCGACTGTATAGCGGCCAGGCGGGCCGTTTCCTGTGGGCCCTGCACAAGGCCACTGGCATTCAGGCCGAACAGCCAGGTAACAAACACCCCAACCAGCGCAGATATCGCGGTGGTAAACAACAGCACACCAATAGTTAACGTACTGATTTTGCCCAGTGAAGAGGCGTTATGCAGACGAGCGACCGCGCTGAGAATAGACGCAAATACCAACGGCATGACAATCATTTGCAGTAGCTGAACATAGCCGTTACCGACAATGTTAAACCACGTGACAGATTCTTTCAGCACCGGGCTACCCGAACCATAAATAGCCTGCAGGCCGAGGCCGAAAACGATGCCAATAACCAGACCCGTTAATACCCGTTTAGACAGACTCCAGCTGGTGTTGCCAATTCTGGCGAGAATAACCAACAAAACGACAAATATCGTCAGGTTGGCCAGTAATGGATAGTTCATCCCTTGTCTCCAGTCGCTGCGGAAGATGACACTGCGTTGCGTAATCAACGCTATTGTTATTGCACAACCAGTGCTTAAGTTCGGGAATGGTATCAGCCAGGCAAAGTGTCGCTATATATCCAAAGGGCATGTCTTATAACCAAAGCTTGTTTATTGGTGGTTTAACCCGCATCTTGCTGGTGTAACAAACGACCAAGATTTTCCTGGAGTGAATTAAATATTTGTGTCGTCCAGCCTTTCTCTGCGAAAGGGGACATACCGGCAGGAAGCCAAATGGCATAAATGACCAGCGCGATACAGAACAGGCGTTCAAGCTGATTACCCTTCTGGCTGTTAAGCAATGGCAAGCGAAAACGCCAGCGACATGGCCATAAAAAAGGGACGCCAGCGGGAGTTAACATATCGGCGAAGATATGGCTGAGATAGCCCAGTACCAGCCCCTGAAAAGCATCGGGGGGAATCAGCAACTGCGAGGGGAGTTTGAGTTGCAGCAATGCCATGCCGCTAAGAACGGCAAGGAAGCTGTGCGTAAACCCGCGGTGGCCAAAGACGCGGGCTATGGGTTGTGAAACCCATTTAAAACGCTGGCCAAGAAATGATTTAGGATGATCGATGTCAGGCAACAGGCAGGTTAGCAGCGCGGCGGGCAGAATATGCCACCAGTCGCCGTTTGCCAGTTCAGGCGTAAGTTCAGCCTTCCTGGCAAAAATGGCGCTGGCAATCGCAAAAATAAGATGGCCCTCAGCCGTCATAATTATACCTGATTATTTCACTGTAAATTAATCCAGTATAGGGGATCTGTACAGTAGAATAAACAGGTTACGTTGTAACGAAAAATGATTTTCCCGTTACAACACCTTGTCAAACCAACAGCGTAGCGCTGCTTGACATATCATTTTCCCAGTAAATCGCTCGCGGTCAGTTCAAAAAGTGAGGCCAGTTGCACATCTGCCAGCGTCCAGCGAGGGTCGCCAGAACCACGATTGACCGCATCCGGGCTGCTTTGCTTGCAATCATGCCGTTGAATGAGCCTTCGGGCGTCACACAGCGAAGGGGATCCACACCGAGTTTGCTCCTGGGGGTGGGTTTACACAACGGCAGTGATTCTGCTGAAGTCAGCACATCGAAAGAGTGATGCAGATTAAACATTGTCAGCACGCGTTTCAGCATGGAAATCGGCGGAGCGGATACCAGACCAAATTTCAGCCCTTCTGCCTGACACCGTTGCAGGGCCTGTTCAACGTCGGGTAGCAAAGGGCGGGTTTCCTCTACCAGTTCCTGAGTATGTACAATAATACGGCGCGTGACTTCATGCTGGTCCGCGCCTTGCCAGGGAAGGCGCTCGTGCCACAAACTCACCACCTGATCGATGCGTAAACCCACGGTGTCAGGCAGCGCATCACGACCGGAGAGGTCAACGCTCAACTGAACCAGAATTTCCATCTCCGCCTGTTCCCACAAAGGTTCTGAATCGATCAGCAGGCCATCCATATCAAAGAGTGCGGCAAGAATGGTGCGAGAGTAGGGCATGGCTGTTTCCATCAAAAAAATAACCGACACCATAACAAATGTTATGGATATCCACACCTTCTGCCCGGCTGTACTGTTGAAAATAGCTGGCCCATTTTTTCAGGCACATTTTATTTCCTGAGGGTAAACTTATAGCTTCATATCAGGATGACAGGAAGAAAGCATGACATATCAGCAGGCTGGCCGGATTGCGATACTGAAACGTATTACTGGCTGGATTATCTTTATCCCGGCGCTCATTTCAACATTGATCTCACTAATGGGCTTCCTTGAAAAAAGCCGTGAAAAGCATGAGAGCATCAATGCGGTTATGCAGGATTTCTCACATGTAATGATTGATATGATTCGTTTTAATACTGGTTTCCTCAATGGATTCTGGCACAATTCTCCGGTACCGGATTTTAATCATGAGAGCAATATCACCTTCTGGATTATCTACGCTGCAATTTTCGTTGGCCTTGCATTACAGGCCTCCGCTGCCCGTATGTGGCGGCAGTCAAGACGTATTAAAGAAGGGATTGAAGATCAGCTGATTCTGGAAAAAACGAAAGGAACGGAAGGGCGCACGCGTGAACAGCTTGAAGAAAAACTCGCTCTGCCTGGACATACTATTTTTCTGCAATTTTTCCCGCTTTATATTCTGCCAGTAGCAATTATCGTAGCAGGCTATTTTATTCTTAAATTACTGGGTCTTATTGGATAACCGCGCTGAAGAAAACATCAGGCTGGATAAGGAAATTTCTGATTCAGCCTGTTACGCTTCATCAACATCAGGTTATCGCTCTTTATCTGGAATGATTATGATATAATGCAGTCCTTCAAGCGGGCTATAACACCGCCAGGCAGTAAATTATTTTAAAATAAGCGGCACACATTATTATTGTTCATGATGACACTTTATAAAAAGCAGCATAAGGGCAGCAGCTGTTCCGCTTAGTTTAACCGCATGACATTACGACAGGCATTAAGTAAAGGGTTTGCTCATATTAATGTATGGCCGCTCTGTGGTTGTCTGCAACCGCGTTGTTCATTACTGCACTGCGCCACTCACCTCCCTGAATAATGCAAAAGATCCTCCGGTCATCATTTTTGACAGGCAATTTCTGGTTAAATAGCGAGTACTCAGAGGGCGTAAAACGTTATTAGCACCATTGTTACAGGCAAAAACAGTTACCGGATGTGGCGCAAATCTCAAGCGCGGATTCCGCGTTATTTCTCGCCTGTGTTAAGACTAAAAAGAACGCCCCTGGTCTGCATAAACAGGGCCACCATGATGCTCAATGAATTAACGTCAGCATCCTGCCATAAAGGCCGGATGAATCATCACAGGGGGTAAAGCGGAACACAGTCAGTGACTCAATGTCAGGATGGTAAAGTGTTTCAAGAAAGTAGGCCTGATGTTAACTGACAATATTGCTATAGCTGCTTTACGCGCTATGGCCTGAATAGCAACGCCGGATAGTCGATCACTTTGAAGGAACTCAGCCCGGATTGTGCGATCTGAGCAATCGCCAAACCAAAACAAATCACCAACCGGACTGAGCGATGCAGGTCATCGCACCACTGCCCCGCAGTGAACGACGCCTGATGCAGAAAACCATCCATAAAACCCGCGATAAAAATTATGCCCGCAGACTGATCGCCATGCTGATGTTGCACCGGGGAGACCGTGTCAGCGATGCCACCAGAACACTCTGCTGCCCCGTTCATCTGCCGGACGCCGGATTAACTGGTTTACCCGGTCGGGCGTTGAAGGTCTGAAATCTTTATCCGCCGGGCGTTCCCGCCGCTGGCCTTACGAACATATCTGCACATTGTTACGTGAACTGATAAAGCACTTTCCCGGTGATTCTGGTTATCAGCGTTCACACTGGAGCACTGCGCTTCTGGCAATAAAAATCAACGAGATAACCGGCTGTCAGTTACATGCCGGGACAGTCCGTCGCTGGCTGCCGACAGGCGGTGTGGTGTGGCGCAGGTCCGCACCCCACACAAAGAAGAGAAAATGGCGGCAATAAACACGGCGCGGGTGAAGCGCAGCCGGGAGCATCCTGTGTTTTACGAAGATGAGGTGGATATCCATCTCAGCCCAAAAATCGGTGCAGACTGGCAGGTCCTCGGACAACAAAAACGGGTGGTAACAAAAAAATACTCTCTGGCAGGCGCACGGCATAGTGGCACAGGTAAAGTCAGCTACGTTGGCGGTAATAGCAAAAGTTCGGCGCTGTTTATCAGCCTGTTTAAGCACCTGGAGGCAGGTTACCGGTGTGCAAAAACAGTTACACTGATCGTTGATAACGGCATCATCCACAAGAACCGTGAAGTTCAGCGTGATTTACCCGCTGTGGGTGAACCGCGTTGAACGGTTATGGCAGGCGCTTCACGACACGATAACCGGGAATGATCAGTGCCGTTCAATGTGGCCACTGCTGAAAAAAGTTCGTCACTTTATGGAAACGGCCAGCCCCTTCCCTGGCGGGAAACATGGTCTTGCAAAAGTGTAGTAGTATCAGGCGCAAGTGTTTAGTACAACTCCTGAACTTTCCTGTGTTAATCAGATGACTCTGAGTTATGCTGTTATTTTGCCGTGAGTCTATCAATTGTTGCTATTTAATAAAATGTTACGATTATTACCTTAAATAACATTGATCGTCATTCAAAACGCTTCAGACTTATGCCTTTAAACTGTCGTACGGGTTACATTTAATGAAAGCGTTTAACAAGCTGTCTGTTGTACTTTTGCTCTCCGGGGGTGCCTTATGTCATCAGGCCATGGCGGACAACAACGTATTTACCGTCATGGACGACCCTTCTACTGCTAAAAAAACTTTCGAGGGGAACGCTGCTGCTGGATATCTGGCACAAACAGGTAATACCACCAGTTCCTCACTGACTGCCAATACCAACATGACCTGGTATCAGCCTTCTACAGCTTATAGCTTGTGGGGAAATGCCAGCAATACTTCCTCGAATGACGTACGCGCTTCTGAGACCTACCAGATTGGCGCCCGTACCCGCTACAATCTTAATTCTGCCGATTACCTTTTTGGTCAGGCAAGCTGGTTGAGCGATCGTTTTAACGGCTATGATGGGCGCTCCACTCTGGTTGTCGGTTACGGTCGCCAGTTACTCAGCGGCCCGGTACATTCATTACGTGTGGAAGCGGGTCCTGGCGTACGTTATGACGATTATCACGATGGCGGTCATGAAACGCAGGCGCTGGCTTACGGTGCGGTAAGTTATCAGTGGCAGTTAACCGATAACACCAAATTTGTGCAGGGTGTATCGGTGTTGGGTAGCGACGACACCACGGTGAACTCTGAAACCGGCCTGCAGGTGGCAATCAACAGCCATTTCGCGCTTAAGCTGGCTTACAACGTGACCTGGAACCAGAATCCTCCGTCTTCCGCGCAGGATAAAACTGACACCAAAACTACGGTTCAGTTATCTTACGCTATGTAAGACGGACTTAAGTAAGCGTTCCATTAGCTATATTGTTTGATAAAAATGCCTGACTTCCGTGTCAGGCATTTTTGTGTTTTCAGTAATCCATGAATTTAATGATGAGATAAAATGGACTTTATATTTCAGGCATTATCGATCATTCCTGGAACCAGCAAATTTCACCCTTTATAGTAAGTGTACTATTCTATTTTTCAGCAATTTTGCCAATGATATCTTCAGTCATTTCTATGCTTGAAATAATTGTCAGTGACTAAGAGCCTGTCCCAAAAGGCGTTATCGTATAATGTATCCCGGTCATATCTGAGGACAAAGCATGGCAGGTGGTAAAGGGCAGATTAGCGATGAACTCCGGGACAAAATCGCTCCGCTTATCCTGGAACACAAAACCCGCCATCCTCCGGGTACGCGCCGAAAACGTGTTAATAATCGGGCCGCAATGAACGCTATTTTCTTCGTCCCCAGCACAGCCTGTCAGTGGAATGCACTCAATGCCACAGGGATAGGTTCATCAGGCTCTGCGCACCGGCGCGTCCGGGAACGGAGAGACGCAGGTGTCTTCGGGCGTTTCTGGCAGAACGGATCACTGGCCTGTGAGCACCCGGACGGCACGGACTGCTAAAAAAACAGGACGCAACCCCACGGACAGAGGGAAACAGGGCGTAAAGCGCACTGATGACAGATGCCGGGGGGCTTCCTCTGTCACGGGTCGCAGCAGCAAACAGGCATGACATCAAACTGGTGGCGGACACACCCGGTGCTCTTAAGGCAGGACGCCCGGGGCAAAAACCCGGACTCTGCCCGGACAAAGGCGACGAAGCGCCCGGGCTGAAAACAGACCGGTTGAGCCGTCGTGACGAGCCTTAATATCCCGTCGTGTAAAGAGGGATCAGATGCCAGTAAAACCACGAACTTCAGTGCCCGTCGCCGGGTCGTCGGGAGGAGGCACAGCCGGATGAACCGGTTCGCCGGACCCTGACCCGACGGGAAAAGATGTCTGAGAATGACGGGGCCCTGTTGCATTTTTCCTGTGGCCTTATTGTCTGGAATAAAGTTCTGTTGAGACAGGCGCTAAAACAGAATTAACTTCACAGACCCTTAAGGAATTAGCTGGCACCGGCATCTGATGGCGGGAGACACAACGTATGATGCCAGGTGTCGCCATCTGATGGTTTGTGAAGTGTGATCAGCGAAACAGGCCTTAGCACTTTGCGTGCAGGTTGCCTGGTAAAGATGCTGCAGCGAGAAAAAAAGAACGTATCAGACTTTATCTCGGCATATTAAGCGTCAGTGGTATTCATTTAGTAAAATCCAATAAAATTAATCCCAATCCGCCGATTTCTTATCAGGCGCAAGTTTGGGTTGCATAAGGATAATATATACGCCAAACTTTCAGTTATATCAGATGATTTAAGGGAAGACCGGGCGCTGACATCCTCAGTAATATTGCCAGGATTTAACCTGCCTGAAAATTATGCCTCGTTAAATTACACATAAGCACGCCACCTTCATTGAATATTGCGAAGTGGTCACTCGGATAAACAGATATTAAGATCAAAGCCAATAAACCGGAAGCATACCAGCATGTTCTCAGTTCATCCTGAACTGAAATTATTGTACACCAGAAAAATCTTGTCAGGTTCTCCGGGTGGTTTGAGATGTGCCAGTCGGATTTCTGTGCCTGCCGGAAGGCAGTCGATCTGCTTAATGCGGACATGTTGGAAAAGAAAAGCAGCCGCCAGCAAATTATGGCCAGCACTATCGTGTTGCTCAAAGTGATCGGTGGGTAATCATCGTTGATTTTATTTGATTCTTTTCAGTATCGTGCATTCACGGGTCATCATGTGTAAAATGCTGCATTCTAAAGGTCTGTAACGAGCATGAACCCTTGAAGATATGTATCAGACTTGGCTGAAAATTAACAAATGTGAGTTGATTTAAGGTATTAACTGCTTGTTATTTATTTGAAATTTAATTTTGTATGTAGCCTTGCGTATGGGTTACCACTGCAGCTAAGGATGTAACATGCCTGTAATTACTCTTCCTGATGGAAGTCAGCGTACTTTTGAACGTTCAGTGAGCGTGATGGACATAGCTCAGGACATCGGTCCTGGCCTGGCAAAAGCCTGCATTGCTGGTCGCGTGAACGGCGAACTTGTTGATGCAGTTGACCCTATCAGCACCGATGCGAACGTTGCCATCATTACTGCGAAAGATGAAGCCGGCCTGGATATCATTCGCCACTCCTGTGCTCATTTGCTGGGCCACGCTATTAAGCAACTGTGGCCAGACACCAAAATGGCCATCGGTCCGGTTATCGATAACGGTTTTTATTACGATGTCGATATTGACCGTACGCTGACTCAGGAAGATATCGAGCTGCTTGAAAAGCGCATGCATCAACTCGCTGAAACTAACTATGACGTTATCAAGAAAAAGGTGAGCTGGCAGGAAGCGCGTGACGCTTTTGCTGCCCGTGGCGAAATCTATAAAATGACTATTCTCGATGAAAATATAAACCATGACGATCATCCTGGTTTATACCATCATCAAGAATATGTTGATATGTGTCGCGGTCCCCACGTGCCAAATATGCGTTTCTGCCACCATTTTAAATTGCAGAAAGTTTCTGGTGCTTACTGGCGCGGTGACAGCAATAATAAAATGTTGCAGCGTATCTACGGCACTGCGTGGGCAGATAAAAAACAATTGTCAGCTTATTTGCTGCGCCTTGAAGAGGCGGCCAAACGCGATCACCGCAAAATTGGTAAGCAACTCAATCTGTATCACATGCAGGAAGAAGCGCCGGGAATGGTGTTCTGGCACAACGATGGCTGGACCATTTTCCGCGAGCTGGAGATTTTTGTACGCAGCAAACTGACGGAATATGGCTATCAGGAAGTAAAAGGTCCACTGATGATGGACCGCGTGCTGTGGGAAAAAACCGGTCACTGGGAAAACTATAAAGAAGCCATGTTCACCACCTCATCTGAGAACCGTGAATACTGCATCAAACCAATGAACTGCCCAGGACATGTGCAGATTTTTAATCAGGGACTGAAGTCTTACCGCGACCTTCCGCTACGCATGGCTGAATTTGGTAGCTGTCACCGGAATGAGCCGTCCGGTGCCCTGCATGGCCTGATGCGCGTGAGGGGGTTCACTCAGGATGACGCGCATATTTTCTGCACCGAAGAACAGGTGCGGGCCGAAGTTAACAGCTGTATTCGCATGGTTTATGATATGTACAGCACCTTTGGTTTCGAAAAAATTGTTGTTAAATTGTCCACCCGGCCGGCAAAACGTATAGGCACTGATGACATGTGGAATCGCGCAGAATCTGATCTTGCAGCCGCACTGGAAGAGAACCAAATCCCGTTTGAATATCAGCCGGGCGAGGGTGCTTTTTATGGTCCTAAAATTGAATTTACCCTGCACGATTGTCTTGATCGCGCATGGCAGTGTGGCACGGTACAGCTTGATTTCTCACTGCCGGGCCGCCTGGGTGCTTCTTACGTCGGTGAAAATAACGATCGTCAGGTTCCGGTCATGATTCACCGTGCGATTCTGGGTTCTGTGGAGCGCTTTATCGGTATTCTTACTGAAGAGTACGCCGGTTTCTTTCCAACCTGGCTCGCTCCGGTACAAGTGGTGGTGATGAATATCACCGATGGTCAGTCCGAATATGTTGCAGAATTGACCCGAAAACTTCAGAATGCGGGCATTCGTGTAAAAGCGGACTTGAGAAACGAGAAGATTGGCTTTAAAATCCGCGAGCACACATTACGTCGTGTCCCTTATATGTTGGTCTGTGGTGATAAAGAGGTGGAAGCTGGCAAAATTGCCGTTCGCACCCGCCGTGGTAAAGATCTGGGCAGCATGGACGTAAATGAAGTGATCGCGAAGCTGCAGGATGAAATCCGCAGCCGCAATCTTCATCAACTGGAGGAATAAGGTATTAAAGGCGGAAAACGAGTTCAACCGGCGCGTCCTAATCGTATAAACAGAGAAATTCGCGCCAATGAGGTTCGTCTGAGCGGCGTCGATGGCGAACAAATTGGTATTGTCAGTCTGAATGAGGCTTTAGAAAAAGCTGAAGAAGCAGGAGTTGATTTAGTTGAAATCAGCCCCAACGCCGAGCCGCCCGTTTGTCGTATCATGGATTACGGCAAGTTCCTCTACGAAAAAAGCAAATCTTCTAAAGAGCAGAAGAAAAAACAAAAAGTTATCCAGGTCAAGGAAATCAAGTTCCGTCCTGGTACCGATGATGGCGACTATCAGGTAAAACTACGCAACCTGGTTCGCTTTCTGGAAGAGGGTGATAAAGCTAAAATCACACTGCGTTTTCGTGGTCGTGAAATGGCGCACCAGCAGATCGGTATGGAAGTGCTTAACCGCGTCCGTAAAGATCTGTGTGACGATATGGATTTGGCTATTGTCGAATCTTTTCCTTCAAAGATTGAAGGTCGTCAGATGATTATGGTGCTCGCTCCTAAGAAGAAACAGTAGGCCATAAAGTAATATGAATCGCGGCGGCTTTAGCCGCAGTGTTTTTTATTCGCCTGTCTGGTTCATTTTATTAACAATGCGAAGTGGATGTTTTAAATGCCAAAGATTAAAACTGTACGTGGTGCGGCCAAGCGCTTCAAGAAGACTGCTTCTGGCGGCTTCAAGCGTAAGCACGCAAACCTGCGTCATATTCTGACCAAAAAATCTACCAAGCGTAAGCGTCATCTGCGCCCGAAAGGCATGGTGTCCAAAGGCGATCTGGGTCTGGTTGTTGCCTGCCTGCCATACGCATAAGTCATTTTTTTTAACAGAATATTAAACAGGAGAGCTAAATGGCTCGTGTAAAACGTGGTGTAGTTGCTCGCGCACGTCACAAAAAAATCTTAAAACAAGCTAAAGGCTACTACGGCGCACGTTCACGTGTTTACCGTGTTGCTTTTCAGGCTGTTATCAAAGCTGGTCAGTATGCTTACCGCGACCGCCGTCAGCGTAAGCGTCAGTTCCGTCAGCTGTGGATCGCGCGTATCAACGCAGCGGCACGCACTAACGGTATTTCCTACAGCCGTTTCATCAATGGCCTGAAAAAGGCATCGATTGAAATTGACCGTAAGATTCTGGCTGATATCGCAGTTTTCGACAAAGTGGCTTTTACTGCACTCGTTGAAAAAGCAAAATCAGCGCTGGCGTAAGTCAGTTGAAAGAGGGAGCTTGCTCCCTCTTTTATTTTCTGTACTATTAGCCTGAAAAAATTGATATTTCTGCCATTTTACGATCAACATGCGCGATGCAGAATTCACCATTACCGTAAGGTCACTCCAACATGAATGCGAATTTTCGTTTCTTTTTTTACTTTAGCACCTGACCACAGGGGGCTTGCGCTAAGAGAAGAAACGAAAAATCGCGCTGAAGGCCTCCCTTGTGGAGGCTTTTTTATTCCTGGCGTGGCACATCCAGGGCGAAGTCGTCCCCATAAAAAACAGACCAGCCACGGCGGCTGGAAGAAGAAGAAGAGGAAAGCATGTCACATCTCGCTGAACTGGTGGCAAATGCGAAAGCAGCCATTACTGATGCACACGATGTTGCCGCGTTAGACACGGTACGCGTTGAATATCTCGGTAAAAAAGGGCATCTGACCTTACAGATGACCACGCTTCGGGAGCTACCAGCCGAAGCGCGCCCGGCGGCTGGGGCCGTTATCAACGAAGCGAAACAGCAGGTACAAGAAGCGTTTAACGAGCGTAAGAATAGCCTGGATTCGGCAGCGCTGAACGCACGTCTGGCCCATGAAAGCATAGATGTTTCGCTGCCGGGACGCCGTATTGAAAATGGCGGACTTCATCCCGTTACCCGCACGATTAATCGTATCGAAACGTTCTTTGGTGAATTAGGTTTTGCCGTGGCGACCGGCCCGGAGATTGAAGATGACTACCACAACTTTGACGCGCTGAATATTCCCGGCCACCATCCTGCCCGTGCAGATCATGATACTTTCTGGTTTGATTCCACCCGTCTGTTGCGCACACAGACTTCTGGCGTACAGATCCGCACCATGAAAAATCAGCAGCCGCCGATCCGCATCATCGCACCCGGACGCGTTTACCGTAACGATTATGATCAGACGCACACGCCAATGTTCCATCAGATGGAAGGGCTGATTGTTGATAAAAACATCAGTTTTACCAATCTGAAGGGCACGCTACACGATTTTCTGAATAACTTCTTTGAAGAAGATTTGCAGGTTCGCTTTCGTCCTTCCTATTTTCCGTTCACTGAACCCTCTGCCGAAGTGGATGTGATGGGCAAAAATGGCAAGTGGCTTGAAGTGCTGGGCTGCGGCATGGTGCATCCAAATGTGTTGCGTAATGTGGGTATCGATCCTGAAGTCTATTCCGGTTTTGCTTTTGGCATGGGGATGGAACGTCTGAGCATGCTGCGCTACGGTGTGACCGATTTGCGTGCCTTCTTCGAAAATGATTTACGATTCCTCAAACAGTTTAAATAAGGGCGGTTAACAGTAATGAAATTTAGCGAACTCTGGCTACGTGAGTGGGTTAACCCGGCCATCGATAGCGCCGCCCTTTCTGAGCAAATCACTATGGCAGGTCTGGAGGTGGGCGGCGTTGAACCCGTTGCTGGTGCCTTTCATGGTGTCGTGGTAGGCGAAGTGGTGGAATGCGGTCAGCATCCAAACGCAGATAAGCTGCGGGTCACAAAGATTAACATTGGTGGCGATCGCCTGCTGGATATTGTTTGCGGTGCGCCAAATTGTCGGCAGGGCCTGAAAGTTGCCGTAGCAACGGTGGGTGCGGTCCTGCCGGGTGATTTTAAAATTAAAGCAGCGAAGCTGCGTGGTGAGCCGTCAGAAGGCATGCTGTGCTCTTTCTCCGAGCTGGGAATTGATGATGATCACAATGGCATTATCGAATTGCCTCTGGAGGCGCCCGTTGGTACGGATATTCGTGAGTTCCTTCAACTTGACGATAGCACCATTGAAATTAGCGTTACGCCAAACCGGGCTGACTGCCTGGGGATCATTGGTGTTGCTCGTGATGTTTCCGTATTGAATAAAATGCCACTGATCGGGCCTGATATCGTGCCAGTGCGGCCCACCATCCAGGACACATTGCCCATCTGTGTTGAGGCGCCGGACGCCTGTCCCCGCTATCTTGGCCGGATAATAAAAGGGATTAACATTAAAGCTGCCACACCGTTGTGGATGAAAGAAAAATTGCGTCGCTGCGGCATTCGTTCCATCGATCCGGTTGTTGATATCACCAATTTTGTGCTGCTTGAACTGGGGCAACCGATGCATGCGTTCGATCTTGACCGTATTGCAGGTGGCATTACCGTGCGCATGGCGAAAGAGGGTGAAGCCCTTACGCTGCTTAATGGCACTGAAGCGAAACTCAGCGCTGATACCTTAGTGATTGCTGATAATCATCAGGCACTGGCGATGGGGGGTATCTTCGGCGGTGCGCATTCTGGCGTTAGTGAAGAAACCTCTAGCGTGCTGTTTGAGTGTGCATTCTTCAGGCCGCTGTCAATTACCGGACGCGCACGATGCCACGGGCTGCATACCGATGCGTCTCATCGCTACGAACGCGGTGTTGATCCTGAGATGCAGTATAAGGCGATGGAGCGTGCGACTCGCTTGCTGCTGGATATCTGTGGTGGTGAAGCGGGGCCGGTTATTGATGTCAGCGACGCAGCAACGCTGCCTTCCTGTGCAACTATTACGTTACACCGTGAAAAGCTGGATCGCCTTATTGGACATGCCATCGCTGACAGCGATGTCAGTGATATTCTTCAGCGACTGGGATGCAAGGTTAGTGAAGGCGACGGCTTCTGGCAGGCAACCGCACCATCATGGCGTTTCGATATGGCTATCGAAGAAGACCTGGTGGAAGAGGTGGCACGCATTTACGGCTATAACAATATTCCGAATGTGACGGTGCAGGCAGGTCTGGAAATGACCTCTCACCGTGAAGCGAGCCTTTCGCTGACGCGCGTAAAAGCAATGCTGGTGGATAAAGGCTATCAGGAAGCGATCACTTACAGCTTCGTCGATCCCAAAATTCAGGCACTGCTGCATCCGGGTATCGATCCGCTGATTCTGCCCAGCCCAATCTCTACCGACATGTCAGCTATGCGACTATCGTTATGGACCGGCTTGCTGTCTGCGGTAGTTTATAACCAGAATCGCCAGCAAAGCCGCATCCGTCTGTTTGAAAGCGGGCTGCGTTTTGTGCCTGATAGCGAGGCAACCCTTGGTATCCGTCAGGATGTTATGCTGGCCGGAGTCATTGCCGGAACACGCTATGAAGAGCACTGGGACCTGGCGCGCCAGGTGGTTGACTTCTATGATTTAAAAGGTGATTTAGAGTCAGTACTCGATCTTACCGGTAAATTATCTGATATTTCATTCCGGGCAGAAAGCCATTCAGCGCTTCATCCCGGGCAGAGCGCCGGCATCTATTTGCATAATTCCCGCATTGGTTTTATTGGCGTTATTCATCCTGAATTAGAACGCAAGCTCGATCTTAACGGGCGCACCGTGGTGTTTGAACTGGAGTGGGATAAGGTTGCAAACC
Organism: Erwinia tracheiphila; assembly: GCF_021365465.1. Classification (NCBI taxonomy): domain Bacteria; kingdom Pseudomonadati; phylum Pseudomonadota; class Gammaproteobacteria; order Enterobacterales; family Erwiniaceae; genus Erwinia; species Erwinia tracheiphila. The sequence continues at coordinate 2,710,084 of NZ_CP089932.1, read as the reverse complement.
GTATTCTGCCTGATGTCGTTGAGATTTCTCGCTTCCCGGCAAACCGCCGTGATATCGCCGTGGTGGTTGCTGAAAGCGTGCCAGCAGCAGATATTATTTCAGAGTGTAAGAAAGTTGGCGTAAATCAGATAGTTGGCGTAAACTTATTTGATGTGTACCGCGGTAAGGGTGTGAGTGAAGGTTTTAAAAGCCTTGCTATCAGCCTGATTTTGCAAGATACCAGCCGGACACTCGAAGAAGAGGAGATTGCCGCAACCGTCGCCAAATGTGTTGCGGCATTAGAAGAGCGATTCCAGGCAACCTTGAGGGATTGAACCTATGGCGCTGACAAAAGCTGAAATGTCCGAATACCTGTTTGAAAAGCTGGGGCTGAGTAAACGTGATTCTAAAGAACTGGTAGAACTATTTTTTGAAGAGGTACGTCGCGCTTTGGAAAACGGCGAACAGGTTAAACTGTCAGGATTTGGCAATTTCGACCTTCGTGACAAAAATCAGCGTCCGGGGCGTAATCCAAAAACCGGTGAGGATATTCCGATTACTGCCCGTCGCGTGGTAACCTTTCGTCCCGGTCAGAAGCTTAAAAGCCGGGTTGAAAGCGCCACGCCGAAAGAAGGCTAATTTCTGTACGTAAAAAACCACCTGCATAGCAGGTGGTTTTTTACGCCTGCTGTCGCAGCCTGCCGCCAGCCTGTTCCCGGCAGAGCGGGGTTTATCAGCCACTGATAACAGCCACAGGCGGTTCATGTGTGGATATTATGTGGACGCACAAATTGTATTCACTCCTCCTTTAAGGGGGTTCATTCTGATTACATCGTTCAGATAATCGGGGGTAAAATGGGCGTAGACCATTGTCTGGACTATTTTCGTATGCCCCAAAACACATAGAAGCGTCACAATGTTACCGCCGTTCATCATAAAATGTGTGGCGAAGGTGTGGCGTAAAACATGCGTGGCCTGTCCAGACGGTAGATCAGGCTTCACTGCTTTCAGCGCAAGTCGGAATGCGCTGTAGTCAGCACCAGGAAACAGCGCCCCGGTTTTGTTTTTCGTTATCTCTTGCTCTACATCTTCAGAAATGGGAACTGTTCTACGATTACTGGTTTTGGTTTTCGTGAAAGTCACGCGTTGATGAACAATGTTGGACTGTTTGAGGTTTTTAGATTCCCACCGGTGCTTAACATAAGAACGGCCAACCGTCTGTTATCTCCATCCAGATTAGCAAGCAATGCTTGTATTTCGTGATCGTAGAGAAAACTCATTTCAGGCACAGCCTCCTTGAGTGAACCTGTACCTCGTATCGGGTGCTCGCCGTGAAATATGCCGGATTCAATTAACTGAGTGAATGCGCCGCTGATAGTTGTCATTTCACGATTGACCGTTGAGGCTTTGACACCGCTCTGCAATCTGACAGACTTATAGCGAGCAATGAGGTTTCGATTAATTTGAAACGCTGCTGGATTGCCTGTTATTTCAGAAAATCGCCTGAGTTTGAGTAGATAATTCTGACCGTGGTCGCTGTTCAGTCCGTGAAATTGCCACCAGATATCGATCAATTCTGATAATTTCCTTTTATCAGTTGGCTTTTGCAGCCATTCCTTGTTTCTGTGATTGGCTGAAACGTAGCGTACAAACGCTACAGCCTCGCCTTTTTTACTGAATTTCCTACGGATTCGCCTTCCGTTGCGGCCATTTGGCCGAATGTCCACTTCATATTGACCGCCTTCGAGCTTCTTAATAGTCATTAGAAAGCCCTCTGAAACGATCTTTAAAATTACAACTTTTATAGAGCTTTGTATCTGATAAATATAGTAAATGTAATGTTAACCAACCTTTTACCCCGATTGCTGAGAGGTTGTTTCTCCATGCCCATAGTGTGCGAGGGCCGGTGTTATTTGACCGGCATCTGGGGCAATCTGATCCGCTATAAACCAGAGCGTGTACTTGTTAAATCGAGGGTGCTTTAAAATTTTCATGATTGCTTCTACTCCCATACTTTTTGTTCCATTCTCGTAGCTGGAAAGTGAACTGTAGGCAACTTTAGTTAATTCACTGAATTGCTTACGATTCATTCTTTCGGACTCTCTGATCAACTTTAGCTTCTCAGAAATATCGATTGACATGATTTTCCTTACGGAGAAATATTCTCCTATTGGATAATCAAGTCACCATAGTGAAATAACACTATTGGCAGTTAATAGCCACTAAAGGCAATCAAATAATACCATAGGAGTAAGGCATGAACAGGTTAATAACTTCTGTCATAGACGCTCTCCCATACCAAGAGTTCGTGCGGTTGATTGGTAAACACCAGCTGCGGTCAAAGGGATGATTGAAAAGGGAAAGTTGCCAATTGTTGAGATGACCGATCCTCAATCGACTTCAGGCAGGGCAGGGGAAGTCTGGATTTACCTTCCAGCCTGGAATGATGGAATGAAATTGGCATATGAATGCCGCCCGAAAGAGATTCGTGAGGGATAGCTTAGATGGTTAGAACTGGGGGAACCTTAACAAACAGTACAATAACAATCAGCAGATTTTTGACAAATTGAAAACGAGATTAATGACATGCGATCAGGAAGTTGCAGTATCTGAAGCATTATTTTTCAGGTTGTATCCAACAACACAAACATGAACCGGAAATAAAGATGTAGTCTGGTACATTTTCTTAAATAAGAGATTTGATCATGAATACAATATGTCCTGATTTTGCCAGTCTGCTGATTAATGGTCAGCAAGTCACCCATCACCACCACATGCGTGGTTGGTTGGAAACACCCGATGGGCGTTTTTTTCAACCTAAAGCCAGTGAGGTTCAATTTATAAAAGGTCGCCGTATTCCTTTTTTTGTTAGTTCTCGCACCCGCCGCCGTTGGTTTTCCGGTCATGACGCTGATTTAGTGTTAGTGATGGATTGTCAGATACCAACCGATGATCTTATCGTGCATGACCTCTGACTTTGAGAAGCAGATAGTCCTGCGGGCAAGCCGCTTAAGATGAGTACGCAGGTTGAGATTATGTCGCTCTATCCGTTGGGTGTATTTTTTGCTGATAACATGACTGGTTGAAGCCAGTAAAGTCCGGTACACAGGCCAGGCGTCAGTCATGTAGAAAGCGATGTTAAACTGGCTCAGTAAAACCAGAAGTCGCCGTAAAGTCAGGGCATTGCGTGGACCGAATACATGGGCAAGGACTCGCTTCCGGATGCGGTCATAAGCATAGAATAACCAGCGAGGATTGCCCTTATACCGCACATAAGACCATTGTTCATCGGCTTCACAACAGATGACGACCTCTGCGCCCGGCTCAACGTTTTGTGCTACCTGGTACGGCGCAAGTTTTTTAGATGACGGAGAACGGTATTGAGGCTTATCTTCAATACGCTTGCCGTATCACGGTATCCGGAGCCGTTCATCGCCATATCAACAATGGTCTGATGAGTTTCAGGTTTAGCGCCGTTGTAGCGATAGCTGAACGGGAAGGTTTTCAGGCAGTGTTTACAGCGATAAAGTTGCGCTCCTGAGCCGGAATGAGCATTTCGAATGACATCCTTTGTCTCAGAACAGCGGGGACAAACCACATCTATCTTTGCCATTAGCAGACCCAAAAGACAAAAGAATACATCAACACTAAATCAGTGTCACGACCCGCGTTACAGGTGCGAGTGATAATGCAACATTAGGCAACCAGTCCGATCCATTTCGGCCACGCTACGCCGTTAATCTGCAACTGCTGGATGAAAATGGAAGTGATGCTGCTGATTGAAGAAGCGGCCGCACTGTGGTACACGGATCGCGATAAATTTCATCAAACCTGCTGTTATTTTTTTGAGAAAGTTTGAAATGAAAATATTTTTTCTGGCTGTACTTTCGCGTTTAGTTCAAGGAATTGGGATTGGTATCTGTGGATTATCATTTATCTACGCTGGGTGGTTCGTGTTCTTTTCATATAGCCCATATAAATATTATCTGGCTGTATTGATGCTGCCCGGCCTCGTGTTGGGGTACTACATTTTTAAATTTGCAGTGCGGAAAATCTATGATGAAAGCCCTGACGACTGGTGAAAAAAAATCCCTGAGAAGGGCTTTTATTTTTATGTGGTATTTGTGCGCAAAATTGCGTCCAGGGCTGAATTGATGCAATTTACGGCTTGGATGATTATGCAATTATTCGCAAAAAGGTAGGTCAGCATGAAATGCTTGGTCTGCATAAAGTTATTTATAAGCGGCACTGCCTTACGTCAATATCAACAACTGATTTTGACTTCAAATCGTAGGTGCAAGAGTAGATCATGTTGTTTTTTGCATTAAATCCATTGGTAAATTTTACTTTGTCACCAATAAAAACCAGTCGACCCTTCTCAGGCTCATTGCGATAATGCGTGAACGCCAGGTTGAATATGCTATCCGTCCATTCATAATCATATTTAGACGTTTTTTCGATCAGTTTTTTACATGGGTATACCGCGTCTGCCATATGTTTGTTGAACAGGCATTCACCGTCAGTAGCGCCGCAAACTTTCTCTGCCTTAGCTGCTGCCACAGTGGGTGAATTAGCGTCAGAACCGCCACCGACATCAAAATACCAATAGGCCGCTGTGCCAATAACGACGATTACAGCTAAACCTGCCAACGCATGCCACCAACGTTCACCTGGGTTTTTTACGCCACACTGCGGACAGACTTTAGCTATGTTGGAAACTTCCTTTTTGCATTCCTTGCATGTTGTCATTGCCATTGTAATTAATCCTCCTGATTAAAATTGAGTGTGAGAGGATATTACAAAATGTATAGATAGTCTGTTGGGGTTGAGCATATTTGATCAAAACCAGAAGGTTTTAAGATGAAAGCCCCGGCGAAAGGGCTTTGTTTCGAAGTGTGGTCATTGAGTGGGTGTAATTAGTAAAATACTTATTACTATCATGGTGTTGTCTGCATCAACTCAGGTGCCTTGCGGCCTTTTTTATGCCTGCTGTGGCAGCTTGCCGCCAGCCTGTTCCCAGCGGAGCGGGGTTTATCAGCCACAGGCGGTTTATGTGTGGACATTATGTGGATGCACAAATTGTATTCATTCCTCCTTTAAGGGGAGCGGTGGAATCAGCACCGTGCGTGTAGCGATCGTTCATACTAAAACCCTGGCATCCTTAGTCTCTTAAGGCTTACCGGCCAGGATTACCCTGTTGGTATGTCACAATCCCCCTGAATGACCGGTTCAATATTAGCAGCGTGCCAGCCGCAATGAGCGCTTTTGGGTGACTCTCCAGCATGTTCTGCGCCTGGATGTCATATGCGCTCACCGCCTGATTTTAAGCGCAGGTGCTTCGGGCGAAGGCTGAGGACAGATAGCCTTGCCAGCGAGTAATGTCTTTAGGGGGCGGCCTATTTGCCAGATGACTGTAACGGTGGGCGTGTCGGTTTGTATCTGATACTCCCGCGCAACCGATCTTAATTGTATAGTGATTTGTCATTCCCAACTTAACAGGAAAAAGTGATGAATATTTTTGATACAAAGCTGGTCACATTGGATGGTGAAGATACCACGCTGGCGAGGTGGCAGGGTGAGGTATTACTGGTCGTTAATGTGGCCTCAAAGTGCGGACTCACGCCGCAATACCAACAGCTGGAAGAACTGCATCGCAGCCTGAATAATCAGGGCTTTTCGGTACTTGGATTTCCTTGTAATGCCTTCCTTGGGCAGGAACCGGGTACTGCTGAAGAAATAAAAACGTTTTGTAGCACTACGTACGGCGTGACATTCCCTATGTTCACCAAAACAGAGGTTAATGGTCCTCACCGTCACCCGCTTTACCAGCAACTGGTGGCTGCGCAGCCGGTCGCAACTGCACCGTTGGCGAGCGGTTTTCTCGCCCGGATGGAAAGCAAAGGGCGGGCACCGAAAGAGTATGGTGATATTTTGTGGAACTTTGAAAAGTTTCTGATTGGCCGGGATGGCCGAGTACTGGCGCGTTTCTCGCCGGATATGAAACCGGAAGATCCGTTGCTGACCAATGCCCTGAACAAGGCGCTGACCCAATAAATATCTGTCAGTTTTGCAACGCTGTTGTGATGCTGGTGCCTTTTACCTGTCAATGCTGAAATGATGTAAGGAAAACTAATTCATCTGCCGGGGCTGAACGTTGCGGGGGAAAAGCATATTGCGGGCCTCGCAACATATCTCCAGTGGTTGGTCTTATCGAGCACAGCTTCAGCGCTGGCGTAGCCTGCTGCTCCGGCAGACGATACCGACGGTGGCATTATCTGAAAGTGTAACGGTGGAGGGAAAGCATCGATGGATGAAAATGGCCATGAGTATTTGCGACGTTTTCAGGCTGCCAGATAAGCCTTTCCGTGAGCGGGAAACCCTTTTAGCAGGTATAGACCGTCGTCATTTTATATCGGCAGCAAAGCCTGATGGCCAACAATTATTGTCGGTTACATCACCAGACAGGATGATTCTGGCATTTGCCTGCTGGCTTAAAATGCTTCATGACGTGGGCTGGAGGCAACGCTGAGTTGCCACGTCCATGATATCCCTGCTTAATAAAGCACTCTCTGCATCACGGGTAAGCTGATGACATTTATAATCGGACAGCCTTGCTGCTTAATGATGCTTCCTTTGGCAAATTGGCGTCAGATGTCCATTTATTCCTGAAAATAATGTCTGATTTTTCCGATAACATTGCCCCTTAACCAGCTTTTTGAGTAAAGTAGTCGCATCTTATATGGGAATATTGTATGCGTTGCTGGCTACTGCTGATCATTATCATTCTCTCAGGTTGCAGCAGCCATGCACCTCCGCCTGATGCGCGCCTGGCCGATTCCATTACTGTTATCGCTCAACTTAAGGATCAGTTAAGTCAATGGCGGGGAACGCCCTATCGCTATGGTGGCATGGGAAGAGGGGGCATAGATTGCTCCGGCTTTGTGTATATTACCTTTCGCGATCGTTTTCAGCTGCTGCTACCGCGAACCACCGTTGCGCAAACCGATGTTGGCACACGTATTTCCCGTAGCGATTTACTTCCTGGCGATCTGGTTTTTTTTAAAACAGGACGAGGGGAAAATGGTTTGCATGTGGGAATTTATGATACCGACAGCCAGTTTATCCATGCTTCAACCAGTCAGGGGGTGATTCGGTCTTCTTTAAATAATGTTTACTGGAAAAAAGTGTTCTGGCAGGCTCGTCGCCTTTAAATATCGGTGCCGGGCGCTGTCTGCCTTTTCTCATCCTGCGGGGTAAAAGAGTGACAGTCGCTCTTTGCGGTATGGAACGATGATCAGGTGTGACAGCGCGAAGTGTTCAACAATGCCAGCTGAGACGGCATTATGGAAGGCTATTTAACGCTTGCATATATTTAGCGAATTAATTATTAGTCAGTGTACATTTGTCGCTCATTTGATTTATGGTTAAATAGTAAATGAAAAATCCTTTTTTGAAGGGTAAAGAGTTATAAAGCTGCCTTTATGCACTCATATGCGAATTTATGACATGGTTTTGTAAGGGGTAATTGAAGTAACGCGATCAGGCAGAATAAATGGCATTATTTTACTTTAACTGTTAAACATATATTATTTCTGAATTGTGATAGCTTAAAGCGTTAATTGGGGCAGTTTCCTGCCTGTTAACGCCTGCTGACAATACAGTTAAAACATTAGACGGTGCTGAAGTTGATTATTCGATCAGCCAGGACTGCATAAAATGCCACTTCAACACGGCGTAATGAAATGAATATCCATCTGGCAGCGGATTATAAAATCCACATCACATTCAACCCGGTCTACAGTTTTGGCGGTAAGCTGATGTCGGTTGGGCTGACGACACATTTTTTGCATGGCAGCGCCAATGTCGCGGCCCCACTGGATTTGCTGTTGCCGCAGTTAGATCAAACGCAACGTATTATCGTTTTACAAGCCCAGATCAATATTGTGGAAAAACATAACGGTTTCTTTCGTTCTAACTGCGTAAAAGTTTCACTAAAAATGGATGAAATGTTGGCGATGGCCGTGATGACAAATGAATTTATCGCGCGAAAACTCGATGCCCTTGAGTTTCTGGAACTGGAAATTAACGAAGTATTTCCTGGTATAAAACACGGGGCAAATGATCCTGCCCTGTTGGCGTTAAGTGAGCGATTTGACCTGAGCCTGGAAAATTATGGATCGGGAAAAGTTTCGTCTAAAGCGGTTTACGACAATATGTTTGCCTCGGTAAAACTGGATAAAGGCTTTGTTCAACACAATATAAAACGGCTGTCATTCAAACCTTTTATCACTGCATTGCTTGAAAACATTAAACCACACTGCCAAAGCATTATTGTACAGGGCGTGGATGATGTATCTGCGCTGAAGAGAGTAAGGTATTTTGATTTTGACGGCGTTCAGAGCCTACTTTTTTCATCGGTGAATGAAGATGCACTCCATTCTCTCATTGAATCCCCTGCAATCCTGCCCGCGATTCATCAACAATAACCCTTCACTAAGTCTGTGTTTTCCTTCTCTGCGGCGGTTTACACTGATTGCCCTGCCAGCCCAGCCTGCACGGTCATTTTGAGGGTTACCTATGCAATTCAACAATACCTGGCATAACGAACTGCCGGGATTCTACACTGCCTTACCGCCAGTTCCGCTCAAAAATCCCCGGTTGCTCTATCACAGCGTCGGGCTGGCAGAAGAGCTATATCTTGAAGAAAGCCTGTTTCGCGAACCGCACTGCGCAATATGGAGTGGTGAAACACTGCTGTCTGGCATGCAGCCGCTTGCTCAGGCCTACAGCGGTCATCAATTTGGCGTCTGGGCGGGGCAACTGGGTGACGGGCGAGGTCTTCTGCTGGGTGAGCAACAGCTGCCTGACGGACGTAAAGTTGACTGGCATTTGAAAGGAGCAGGTCCCACGCCTTATTCGCGCATGGGCGATGGACGTGCAGTACTGCGATCAACCGTACGTGAGTTTCTTGCCTGTGAAGCGATGCATGCATTGGGTATACCCACTTCGCGTGCACTGACTATCGTGACCAGCGATGAGCCGATTAGACGGGAAACGACAGAAAAAGGTGCAATGCTGCTGAGAGTGGCAGAAAGTCATGTTCGCTTTGGGCATTTTGAGCACTATTTTTATGCCCGTCAGCCAGAGAAAGTCCGTGAGCTGGCCGAATATGTTATTCGCCATCACTGGTCGCATTTGCAACAAAATCCGCAGCGCTATCTGCTGTGGTTTAGCGACGTTGTCAGACGCACTGCACGTTTGATCGCTTACTGGCAAAGCATTGGTTTTGCGCACGGTGTGATGAACACCGACAATATGTCAATTTTAGGGCTGACGCTGGATTATGGGCCTTACGGTTTTCTCGATAATTACCAGCCGGACTTTATCTGCAATCATTCTGACTATCAGGGACGCCACAGTTTTGCTAACCAACCTGCAGTCGGGCTGTGGAACCTTAATTGTCTGGCGCACGCGCTTTCTGGTTTGCTTGACAGCAGAGAACTCAGCCAGGCCCTGGCCGAATATGAGGTTGAACTGATGCGTGCCTGGGGGGAGCGAATGAGGGCAAAACTTGGGTTGCTCACTGCAGATGCGCACGATAATGACATTCTGACCGGGTTGTTGACGCTGATGAGCAATGAGAAAAGCGACTATACCCTGACGTTTCGCCAGCTCAGTAATACTGAACAGCATCAATCGTGTTCTCCCCTGCGGGATGAATTTATTGATCGTGATGCTTTTGACGGCTGGTACAAGGTTTATCGCCAGCGCCTGCTGCGGGAGCAAACCAGCGATACGGAGCGTCAGCAGAAAATGAAGCAGGTCAATCCCGCTATTGTACTGCGGAATTATCTGGCGCAGATAGCCATTGAGCATGCTGAACAGGGAGATATTACGTTTTTGCAACGGCTGCATCATGCCCTGAGTAAGCCCTTTGCCGATAAGCCTGAGTACGCTGATTTAATGCGGCGTCCTCCGGACTGGGCAAAAACGCTGGAAATTAGTTGCTCCAGCTGAGGTTCAGGAAGTATCCACAGGGAATGTTCTGTGGTTCATTGTCGCCATTATCACCGTTACGGGCAGTCATTATGGCTTTTCTGACCATCCGTATTGCGTCGCCATTAGAAAAGCTTGCAGGTATGGTCCGCGAAGACGGAAGCGATGTGACGCCGGAATCCCTTGCCTCGTTCAATGCATGGTATTACGAAGCGTATTGGCTGAAAGATGCGGTGCAGGAAAAGCGGCGAGCCGTGGCCAGGGTAGCCGCCCTTAATGATGAAGCGATGACCGTCCTTTCACTGGATTACACAACCGCTGCGGGTTTAACATGCTGACTGCAGATCTTAATGATGATCCTGCACAATCTGTCATCGCCATTGACCATTTTAAAAAGATTAACGACTGGTACGGTCATGAAGGGGGTGACGAGGCGCTTTATGTTGCCAAAGAGGTCGGCCGCAATCGTGTCGTCGTTTATCATTCTGGCCGCCTCGAACCGCACATCGTCAGTGAAAGCCACCTTTGAAAGGTGGCACACAATCAACAGATGCTGCGAAATTTCCATTGAAGCCAGCTGTCCAGTTCTTCCTCGGGCAGCGGCTTTGAATAAAAGAACCCCTGTGCCTGATCGCAGCCATACTCTGTCATCACCGTGACGGCTTCTTCATTTTCCATCCCTTCAGCCAGTATCGTATAGTCGAGCTGTTTCAGCATTGTAATAATACTGCGGGCAATAATGCGCGATGCAACATTCGATGAGAGGCCGCTTATCAGTGAACGGTCCAGCTTGATGATATCCAGTGGCATATGCCGGAGGTAGCTGAAGTTGCTGTATCCGGTGCCAAAGTCATCCAGCGAGATCCCAAAACCCCGCACTTTCAGCTTCTCCATACCGCGCAGGGCGGCAGGGCTTTCAATCAGTCGCTCAGTCTCCAGACATTCGATGCTCAACAGTGAGGTGGGCAGGTGGGCTTTTGTCATTTTTTCTGCCAGCAGCTCGGCAAAATGCTCACGGGCGAAGTCACTACCGCTGACGTTTATGGTTACCGGCAGCTGGATGCAATGGTTGCGCAGGCGTGAAAGACGTTTAATTACGCGGTCGGTTACCCATGATGTTATCGCACCGAGCAGATCGGTCTGTTCTGCCAAAGGGATAAACATTGTGGGTGACAGCTCGCCTCTCTGCGGATGCCGCCAGCGTATCAGTGCTTCAAGGCCAACGGGTCTGCCGTTACCCAGGCAAATTTTGGGTTGATAAGCGAGATAAAGCCCGGTGTCGTCGCGTAACGCCCTGGCAAGATCGTTCATTAACACAAAGCCCAGGGTGCTGTTGGTATCGCTGGCCTGATTAAATTGCCTTGATGGGACGCCAAGCCGGATAGCCTCATGCAGTGCGCTGCCCGCGCGACGCAGTACTTCTTGTGGCGAGGTCTCGCCGGTAATGAAGTTCTCCTCACCGGCATAGGTGGTGAGGGCGACGGTCAGACCATCGCCGAGGTCGGCACTGATTCCTTCCAGCCGGCCCGCCACCCATTCGGCATTGTGCAGGCTTTGCTGACGTGTCAGCAGTGCAAAGCGCCCGGTAGCAACGGTATAGAGAGAATCTTCAGCGGAGGGTTTCAGCCGTAAAGGCAGCATAATAGCCATATCTTTTAGCAGGCTTTCGACCGGCGCAATGCCCATTGCGCGAGCCAGCTCATAAGCGCGTGGCATATCAATACAGTCAATGAGCACCAGACGGCGTGGCGAAGTATCGCTGCTGGCCGCCAGATAGTTTAAGTCGTGGATCAGCCGCTGGTGGTCTGGCAGGCCGGTCACCGGGTCGATAAACCCCGCTGAATACCATGCCTGAAGGAAGGACATCACCAGAGAGGCAAGCAGGTTGAGCGTGGTAAGCTGCCCGGCAGAAAAAGTGTGCGGCAGGGTGTCGATAACGCAAAGCGTGCCAAGGATAATGTTTTCAGCGTTTTTTAGCGGAACGCCAGCGTAAAAGCGAATAAAAGGTTCCCCTATGATAAAGGGGTGAGTGGCAAACCGACTATCCTGTAACGTATCTGGAACCACAACGGCATTTTCGCTGTCAACCACGTAGCGGCAGAGTGAATCGCTGCGGGAAGATTTCTCAAGCGCAAAATTATAACCAGCATGGACATATTGGTATTCATCATCCAGCACGGAAATAAAACTGGCAGGAATACCCAGCGCATGGCTGGCCAGCAGAGTAAATTTCCTGAGTACGTCATCCCTGCTTTCGTCGGAATTGCGCAATATTTGAAGCGCTTGTAAGCGGCGGGCAACATCGCCGGCGAGATGGGTTAGCATGTGTGTCCTCCGCACCAGATTGCGTCCGGGGCGAAACTAAAAAAAATAATATACTGTGGAAGGCCAGGGTAAAAGACGATTTCTAAAACAGGTAAAAACGATTAATGTATTAGTATACCGAACACAGTAGGCTTTTTTGACCTTGTTGTCATATTTATTTCACATCGACCAATTCCTTACGTTCTGTCGATATATTTATTTAATCGTTCTGCGGTTTCTTTTTTTTAATTGCCTGCCAAAATAGTAATCAGAAAATATCGGTTATCTGAAAAAGACTATAAATAGGGAAATGATAATCCGGTTTATTATTTTTCGAAATAACATTCACCAGGAACATATAATGCAATTACTTCGACATTTTACTATTCGCCGGGTTGTACTCTGGATAATGATCATTTCTTTTACCATAGTCGCACTTGCCGGTGGATACAGCTCACTTGTGCTACGCAATATGTATAATCATATTGACCAGACTCAGAAAATTACCCAACAGCTGGCTTTTCTGGCACAGGCCAGCACGATAAAAGGCAATGGCAACCAGGCTGAAATTGCTGCTTTGCAGGCAGCCGTTCCCGCTGATGCGGCGTGGGACAATTATCGTATTGCTCTTACCGCACCGCAAATCATCTATATAAACGCCGTGAAAGAGCGACTGAATTCGTTACAGGAACAGACTGGCCGTGATAATGCCAGCGTAAATGTTGAACGGCATCGTCTTTATTTCATTTTTATTTCAGCGCTGATTGCGGCCGCTATTCTCTTAATTTTCTGCGATCACTATCTGGTTGTGCATCTTGTCAGGCCGGTTGGCAAGATCCGCGCCCATCTTCGCGTTATCACCAGCGGTGATTTGACAAAGGAGCCGGAGGATCTGGGGCGTAACTGCGTGGGGCGACTGGTTCCACTGGTCAGGGAAATGCAGCACAGCCTGCTCGATATCGTTCAGGCGATACGCGATAACGCTACATTACTGAACCGCGAGGCCGGAGGCATCGCTGCAGGTAACGCCGATTTGTCTGAACGCACGGCAACACAGGCTGCAGCACTGGAACAAAGGGCTGCCAGCATGGAAGAACTCACCGTCACCGTGAGCCATAATGCAGGTAATGCGCGCGATGCCCGACAACTTGCCGAGCAAACGGCAGACAGTACCCATAAGGGAGAGCAGCTGGTCAAAACCGTTGGCGATGCAATAGCCGGTATTGCTGAAGGTTCAGAAAAAATCCGTCAGTTCACCTCCACGATTAACGGCATTGCATTCCAAACCAATATTCTGGCGCTGAATGCGGCGGTGGAAGCCGCTCGTGCTGGCGATCAGGGCCGCGGGTTTGCCGTTGTCGCCAGTGAGATTCGTTCACTGGCGCAGCGGCGGCAAAAGAAATTGAGCAACTGATTGCTGATACGGTATCCCGGGTTGATCATGGGCGAAACGCTGCCGGGAACGCCGGGGCGATTATGGATGACGTGCTGCGCGGTGTAAGCGGGGTGAAGGAGCTGATTGGGCAGATAGCGATGGCGTCAGAGGAGCAAAGCAATGGAATTTCCATAGTCACACTGGCCGTGGCAGAACTTGACCGTGTTACCCAGCAAAATGCCGCGCTAGTTCAGGAAGTTTCTGTTTCAGCAGGTAGCCTGAGTGGGCAAACCGAATCACTTGGTAGCGTCATCCGCCGTTTCACTTTACCTGAGAATCATCTGCTGCCGCACAGACCTGCAATGGCCTGCTGATGGCCATTTGTATGGACACGCTGGTGTATTTTAATCGTTTAAAAGCGTCTCTGGCGGACAGAATTGGCCGTGATTAAAAAACAATGATATTCGTTTAAAACGGATATCATTATTTAACTCAAATATTCCTTCTATCGGGCAGTTCAATCTGAATCCTCGACATGACATTGTTCTGATTAAATTAGAATGCTTATCAGTTAAATAAATCCCTGACAATCACACTACGTCTGGAACAGGGGAAAATAATAATTTACCAATAGAAAATCATCGAATATATAAAATAGAAGGTGAGTAATCTGAAAAACAAGACAAATAACCATTTAGCAGACGATACGCAGCGTTGGGGTAATGATGCTATTTCATTGCCATTGAAAGGTGACTGAAGTGATTCAACCGTCAACTTTTTTTTCGATCGGCAATCGCTTTCACATAAATTACCATCGCTGGAAGAAAGGGTTAACTTTATTTAAAGCAATGACAATCAATACTTAAATCAGATTAGTTGATCGGGTAAATTTACCGCCTGATTAAAACCCCGGAAGCATAGCGTTTCTCCCGCGCAGCACACTTAAAACAGAACGCCAGAAATGCCGTTTCTGAATATGGGTACAGAGGCGGGATAAGCCGTGCCAAAGCGTGACAGGCTGCTTGCAGCGAAATGAAAGGGTCTGTATGTGGCATTTCCCTCTTCGTTTATTGCGATGAGGATGAAAGTCCACTCCCGCAGTGGATTTTTACACTACAGGCTCCATAGCCAACGACCGGACGACCACCAGCTATCATAAACTTTACTGCTGAGGAGATAACATGCCGATTCGCTCACTTCAGGCTCTGTGCCTGGTCAACTTTTTTCTGGCTGATGTAAGAGATGGACTGGGGCCGTTTCTGGGAATTTTTCTGACTGAGCATCACTGGAAAGCCGATGATATTGGTTTTGTTATGACGGCTGGTGGATTAGCAGGACTGGCTGCCACGTTGCCTGCCGGGATGCTGACCGATGCAACATCGCGCAAACGTCTGTGGCTGTTTAGTGGATGTATGATGATAACAGGTGCCACACTCCTGCTCTGGTTTTATCCGCAAACGATAACGACAACCCTGTCACAGATTGTCACCGGGATCTCTGCTGCTTGCATTGCGCCTGTTGTTGCGGGGATAACGCTGGGTCTGACCGGGCGGTCGGGGTTTAACCGACAGATGGGCAAAAATGAAGCGTTTAACCATGCAGGAAATCTTAGTGCTGCGGTGATTGCGGGAGTGGCTACCTGGTACTGGGGAACGGGTTCGGTTTTTGTTTTGATGACCTGCATGGCACTTCTGACGGCGTTTAGCGTGTTGTTGGTTCGGCATGATGACATCGACAATCACGCAGCCAGAGGGCTGGATAGCGCAGCGCCTTCTGCACCGATTCTGCCATTAGGGGCGCTGCGGCGTAATACCGCGTTGGTGGTGGTGGGTATCACCCTGTTGCTGTTTCATCTGGCGAATGCGGCTTTACTGCCGTTATTAAGCATGCGTGCAGCAGCACTTGCGCCACTCCAGGGTATTCCCCCCGGCGTTTATGCGGCCGCAACAGTTGTGATTTCACAATGTGTGATGATCCCGGTTGCCTTGTTGACTGCGTCCAACGCCGGTAAATTCGGTTACCGTCGGCTGATTATGCTGGCCTTGATGGTGTTACCGTTACGAGCCGTACTGGCCTCTGGCTCGGCGGCACCGCTGATCCTTCTGCCTGTGCAGGTGCTGGACGGTGTCGCTGCCGGTATTCTGGGCGTGGCTATTCCCGGCTATATCGTCCAGCTCTTAAGTGGGAGCGGGCATACCAATGCTGGACAGGCCTTTGTCATGCTATTACAAGGTGTGGGTGCGGCATTCAGCCCGGCGCTGGCGGGCGTTATCGCCACCCATTATGGCTGGAGCAGGGCATTTATGGTGATGGGTGCGATTGCGCTTGCGGCATTAGTTTTATGGTGGTGTGCCAGTAAAAAACAGGTTCCGGCATCCAGCGGCTGACCGATGCGGTACGTCAAGCCGTGCGTATCTGCGACAGGGTGTTTCATTGCCGGAGGGTATCTTAAGGATGTCGGCACGGCATGTTACTCTCTCAAATTGTTGCGAACAATTGGGTGAGCAAACTCACCGTTTTGCAAATCGCTCACTGCACGCCAATTATTCCTTATCTGTTTTCATCTTCTGCCGATAACTTCTCATTCACACACATTTACAGGGACCACCAATGAAAATATCAACACGTCTGACGATCGGTTTCGGCCTGCTTATTATGCTGTTTATTATCTGCACTCTGGTTGCACTAACAGCATTCACCGATGCCCGCAAGGGAATGGATGATGCGCTGAACGTAAAAATGAGGAAATACCAGCTGGTACTGAACATGCGAGGCGGACTGAGAGATATGTCCGTTGTGGTGAGAAACATTATACTGATTACCGATCCGCACAGAATGCAGCAGGAATGGCAGCGTCTGACCGCAATGAAAGCACAGTATATCAGCAACCGTGAATCACTGGCTGAAATGGTGCAGAAAGAGCCGGATGGCGCTGGTCGTGTAACTTTTGCTAAAGTCATTGAAAACGAGTCAAAAGTGTTGGGCGTGATGGAGCAGGCTGGCCAGCTAGGCTTACAAAATCGCCAGAAAGAGGCGACGGACTTTTTATTGACGACGGTCCGAACGGTACAATTTGCCCTGCTGGACGCAATTGATGAGATGACCAATATGCTGATGCAAAACAGTCAGGAGGCCCTGGAAAACAACAGTCGCTCAATTGGCCGTTCTTCGATCATTCTGATTATTCTGGCTGCCACGTCGATACTACTTTCCGTGGCAACCGGTGTGCTGATTGTGCGGTTGCTGATGCGTCAGCTTGGTGGGGAGCCTGCTCAGGCGCAGGCACTGGCGGCGGCTATTGCAGAGGGTGATCTGAACTCGCCATTAACACTGCGAAAAAATGACCGGGACAGCCTGTTGGCGTCGCTGGGGGTTATGCAGTCCAGACTGCGTGAACTGGTTTCCCAGATTAAAGATACTTCATCTAACGTAGCGTTGGCCGCGGACGAAATTGCGCAGGGTAATACCGAATTATCGTCGCGTACCGAACAGCAGGCTGCAGCGCTGCAGGAAACCGCTGCCAGCATGGAGCAGCTTACTGCAACCGTGAAAAGTAATACTGCGGGTGCCCATGAGACAGCCAGAACGGCGCGTGAGACGGCGGCGTTGGCACAGGCGGGCGAGGCTGACGTGCACCGGATGTCAGACACCATGCATGATATTTCGCACAGTGCTAAAAAAATCCGCGATATTACTGGTGTGATTGAAAGCATTGCCTTTCAGACGAATATCCTGGCCCTCAATGCGGCGGTGGAAGCCGCGCGTGCGGGTGAGGGCGGTCGTGGCTTCGCGGTCGTTGCTGGCGAGGTCAGAACGCTGGCCCAGCGTAGCGCCACGGCGGCAAAAGAAATCAAGGCATTGATTGAACAGACGGTCGACCAGGTGGGTAATGGCGTGACGGTGGCGAGTGGAACCTGTCAAAGTATTCTCACCGTGGTAGGTATGGTTGGGGAGCTGGCGGACGCCATGGATAATATTTCACTGGCTTCTTCCGAGCAGATGCAGGGTATTTCCCAGGTCAGTATTGCGGTCAGTCAGATGGATGGTGTGACACAAAACAACGCTGCACTGGTTGAAGAATCGTCTTCCGCATCACAATCGCTATCGGAACAGGCACATGCGCTTCGCAGCGTGGTAGCAACATTCAGGGTTTGATCACCCTGTCACCTGACCGGTCTGGCTATAGCGGCCTGACCGGTAAATGCATGAACGCAGTCGTCAGCCCCTGACTTTCACTGAGTCAGCCAGCAGCGAGATAACTTCTTCACTATCTTCCCAGCCCAGACAGGGATCGGTGATTGACTGACCATAAACCAGTGGCTTGCCCGCTTCAACTTTCTGCGTTCCTTCCTGCAAAAAGCTTTCAATCATTACGCCTGCAATAGCCTGAGAACCGCCGCGAATTTGTGCCGCAACGGATTGCGCCACGTCCTTTTGCCGGTGATACTGTTTTAGACAGTTACCATGACTGAAGTCGATCACCAGTCTTTCCGGTAGTCTGAACTGCCGCAGGCATGCGGCGGCGGCGGCAATATCATCGGGGTGATAATTAGGCTGTTTGCCTCCACGCATAATCACATGGCCTGATGGATTGCCGCTGGTCTGATAAATGGTCATCTGCCCGTGCTTATCCGGCGAGAGAAACAGATGGCTGGCGCGGGCAGCACGTATGGCATCAACGGCGATCTGCACATTACCATCCGTGCCGTTCTTGAAGCCCACCGGACAGGAAAGTGCGGAAGCCATTTCCCGGTGGATCTGACTTTCAGTAGTGCGCGCGCCAATCGCCCCCCAGCCGATCAGGTCGGCAATAAACTGTCCAACTACCATGTCGAGAAACTCTGTCGCGGTGGGCATACCGAGCGCATTGATATCCAACAGCAGTTTACGGGCAGTGGCCAGTCCCTGGTTTATCCGACAGGTGCCGTTCAGATCCGGATCGGAGATAAGCCCCTTCCAGCCGACAACAGTGCGGGGTTTCTCAAAGTAGGCACGCATTACAATTTCCAGCTGCGCCCGATGTTTTTGCCGCAGGTGGCTTAGTTTACGTGCATATTCAATGGCTGCCTGTGGACAGTGCAGTGAGCACGGACCTGCAATAACCAGCAGGCGGCGATCTTCACCCGAAAGAATACGGGCAATTCTCTGACGGGATTCGGTCACGCCTGAGGCGATTTCCGGGGTAATGGGGTAGCGCTGTGCCAGCTCATCGGGCGTAATCAGGCTGGCGATGCGCGCGGTCCGCAGTTCATCTGTTTTATGCATGGTTCACTCTGAAAGGGTTTCTTCCAAGCGGCAGGAGTGCCGGGAAGTGATGGCGACAACAATAAACCAATCAGCACTGATTTCAAACGTAAAGCACCTTCACCCAGTCGCAGGAAAAAAGCGACCGGCTCTGAAGCACTGTGCGCCTCTGTTTAGTACATCCGGCGGCTCAGGTTCATGATGTCGAGAATTTTAGTGGCAATTTCTTCCACTGAGTAATTGGTGCTGTTCAGATAACGGATCTGGTGGGTGCGAAACAGGGCTTCCACTTCACCCACTTCAAGGCGACACTGGCGGAGCGAGGCATAGCGGGTGTTTTCTGCGCGTTCCTGTCTGATCGCTGCCAGACGTTCCGGGTCGATGGTCAGCCCGAACAATTTGTGCTGGAAGGGTTTCAGAGCTGGCGGCAATTTCAGGTTATCCATGTCATCGGCAATGAAAGGATAGTTTGCCGTGCGGATGCCAAACTGCATGGCCAGGTAAAGGCTGGTGGGGGTTTTTCCACAGCGGGATACGCCAAGAAGAATGACCTGCGACTCTTCCAGTCCGCGTAATGAAATACCATCGTCGTGGGCCAGCGTATAATCGATCGCGGCAATACGCGCATCGTATTTGCCGAGATTACCGGCGGTCAGTCCGTGGGTGCGATTAGCGACCGGCGCGGGTTCGATGCCCAGCTCCTGCTGCAGGGGAGCCACCAGTGACTGCACGATATCCTGACAAAAGCCCTCGCTTTGCAGGATGATGTCGCGTATTTCCGGCACGACAATAGAGAAAAACACCAGCGGGCGTACCCTACTTTGTTGATACAGGGTGTTAATTTGGGCTTTGACACCCTGTGCCCGCGGGATATTTTCCACAAAAGGGAGTGTGACGCTGTTCACGTTGACCGGAAACTGTGAGAGAACGGCATGCCCCAGCACTTCTGCAGTGATTGCAGTACCGTCTGAAATATAAAAAACGCTTCTTTCGCTGTTCACGGATAAGGTTCTCCAGACAAGAGATGACAGCAGACTAAATGACTTTGTGCTGACAAAGCAAATATTCAGCCAGTAGTTGGTCGTGACGCAGATTTATTGATAATGATGAAGAGTAAGATACCAACCGATGATCTTATCGTGCATTTCCTCTGACTTAGAAAAGCAAATTGTTCTGCGGGTCAGTCGTTTGATATGTGTGCGAAGATTAAGATTATGTCGTTCTGTCCGTTGGGTATATTTCTTGCTCACCACGTGGCCTGTTGCATTTAACCGAACTTTATAAACCGGCCAGGCATCTGTCATATAAAAGGCAATGTTAAATTTGCTTAACAGAGCCAGCAATCGTCGCAGGGTCGGGGCATTTCTCGGGCCGAAGACGTGGGCCAGAGCACGTTTGCGGATACGGTCATAAGCATAGAACAACCACCGGGGATTGCTTTTACACCGCACGTAAGACCATTGTTCACCGGCTTTACAGCAGATAACAACCTCCGTTTCGGGGTCGATATTCTCAGCTACCTGCTTTGGCGAAATTTTTTTACGTGCCGCAGAACCGTATTGAGGCTGATACCGAGAACCCGTGCGGTATCGCGACATCCGTAACCATTCATGGCCATATTAACAATGGTCTGGTGTGTGTCTGGTTTGGCACCGGAGTAGCTAAAGTTGAGCAGAAAGGTCTTTGAACAATGCTTGCAGATGTAACGTTGGGCACCGGATGCTGAATGTCCGTTACATCGTACAGCATGAGTTTCATTGCACTGAGGGCAGACGACATCAACTTTAGCCATATATTACATCCAAAGCGCAAAGCATACGTTATCAGCAAGTCTGCGTCACGACCCAGTAGTTCAGGAATAATAACGCTGTCGCTGTAATTAATTTTTTAAACATGCAGACAAATGTCTTCGGGAAAGAAATGAAATAATGTTTTTATTATTTATTCATAAAAACATCCCTAATTAAGAATACCATTCTGATAATGCATTTTACGGAAAGGTTGTCGAAATTTAAATTATTATATAAAACAATAATTTATATATTTAATTTATTGTAATGTAAACTTTGAGGGCGCGAAGTTTTCTTAAAATGTTTTTTTGCCGTGCTTGAACGATTCAACAGTTTCTGTCATTCACCGGATGTGCCAGGCTCAGTGAGCGTTACTCTGTCCTCATCTTGTTAATTACATCTTAAAAGGATTGAATCAATGTCCAGTAAAGGCGACCTGCCGCTTGTGCTCTGGTATAACCAGCTTGGCATGAATGATGTTGATCGGGTGGGAGGTAAAAATGCTTCTCTTGGTGAAATGATCACAAATATGTCTTCGTTGGGGGTGACTGTACCTAACGGCTTCGCCACCACGTCAGAGGCATTTAACCAGTTTCTCGATCAAAGCGGTGTAAATCGGCGCATTCATGCGCTGCTTGATACCACCAATATTGATGATGTTGATCAGCTGGCAAAAGCCGGTAAACAGATTCGCCAGTGGATTGTGGATACACCATTTCAGCCTGAGCTGGAGCGGGCAATTCGTGATGCCTGTCAACAGCTTTCGGCCGATGATGCAGAAGCATCCTTTGCCGTACGTTCCTCCGCTACTGCGGAAGATATGCCTGATGCTTCTTTTGCCGGACAGCAGGAAACCTTTTTGAACGTGCAGGGCTTTGAAGCCGTGCTGGTGGCGGTTAAACATGTTTTTGCCTCTTTGTTTAATGACCGGGCAATTTCGTACCGCGTGCATCAGGGCTATGACCACCGCGGCGTGGCGTTATCAGCCGGCGTTCAGCGTATGGTGCGTTCGGACGTGGGGGCAGCCGGGGTAATGTTCACCATTGATACCGAATCGGGTTTTGATCAGGTGGTGTTTATTACAGCGGCTTATGGCCTGGGTGAAATGGTGGTACAGGGGGCGGTTAACCCGGACGAGTTCTATGTGCACAAACCTACCCTCGCGGCGAGCAGACCGGCCATCGTCCGGCGTAACATGGGATCGAAAAAAATCCGCATGGTTTATGGCGATTCACAGCAGCATGGTGAGCAGGTAAGAACAGAAGAGGTGCCGGATGCCGATCGTGATCACTTCTGTTTGAGCGATAAAGAAGTGGAAGCGCTGGCGGCACAGGCTATACAGATTGAAAAACATTACCAGCGCCCGATGGATATTGAATGGGCAAAAGACGGGCACACCGGAAAATTGTTTATCGTGCAGGCCCGCCCGGAAACGGTGCGGTCCAATGGCCAGGTGATGGAGCGTTATACATTACAGGGACAGGGAAAAGTGGTGGTGGAAGGTCGTGCTATCGGCCATCGCATCGGCTCTGGCACAGTCAAAGTCATTCACGATATCAGCGAAATGAATCGCATTGAAAAAGGGGATGTGCTGGTCACCGATATGACCGACCCTGACTGGGAGCCGATCATGAAGAAGGCGGCGGCTATCGTAACCAACCGTGGGGGACGAACCTGCCATGCAGCGATTATCGCTCGCGAACTGGGCATACCTGCGGTCGTTGGCTGTGGTGATGCTATCGCGAAGATTCGGGAAGGACATAAAGTGACTGTTTCTTGTGCGGAGGGGGATACCGGCTATGTGTATGACGATTTGCTGGATTTTGAGGTGAAAAGTTCACAGGTCGATGAGATGCCGTCCCTGCCGCTCAAAATCATGATGAACGTCGGTAATCCTGATCGGGCATTTGATTTCGCCTGTTTGCCTAACGAGGGCGTGGGGCTGGCGCGTCTGGAGTTTATCATTAACCGAATGATAGGTGTTCATCCTAAAGCCCTTCTTGAATTTAACAGCCAGACACCGGAATTACAGCAGACCATCCGTTCAATGATGAAAGGGTTTGACGACCCGGTCGAATTCTATGTCGCCCGTCTGACCGAAGGGATTGCGACGTTAGGGGCGGCATTTGCACCGAAGCGAGTGATTGTCCGTCTCTCCGATTTCAAAACGAATGAGTATGCCAATCTGGTTGGGGGCGATCGTTACGAACCGGAAGAAGAAAACCCCATGCTGGGCTTTCGTGGTGCCGGGCGCTACGTTGCGGAAAGCTTCCGTGATTGCTTTGCGCTGGAGTGCGCTGCAGTAAAGCGCGTGCGTAATGAGATGGGGCTGACTAACGTTGAAATCATGGTGCCATTTGTACGTACGGTGGCACAGGCTAAAGCCGTAGTGGATGAACTGGCGCAACAAGGATTGAGGCGCGGTGAGAACGATCTGAAGTTAATTATGATGTGTGAAATCCCCTCGAATGCGCTGCTGGCTGAACAGTTCCTGCAGTACTTTGACGGCTTCTCAATTGGTTCAAATGACATGACCCAGCTGACACTGGGGTTGGATCGCGATTCTGGTGTGGTTTCCGAGCTGTTTGATGAGCGTAACGATGCGGTCAAAGCTCTGTTATCTATGGCGATCAAGGCAGCGAAAAAACAGGGTAAATATGTCGGCATTTGTGGTCAGGGACCGTCAGATCACGAGGACTTTGCCGCATGGTTAATGGAAGAGGGTATTGACAGCCTTTCGCTCAATCCGGATACCGTTGTGCAAACTTGGCTCAGTCTTGCGCAGCTACTCGCGAACGGATGATTGAGTAATTATCGAAAAGGTCAGCAGTACTGCTGACCTTTTTACTGTTTTTCAGCAAAAAAAAGCCCATCACATGGGATGGGCAAAGACTACACACAGCAATTCTTTACTTTGACCAAGGAAATCAGTGTTTGCTTTGCAAACAATCTGAATATAAAACAGTGGGTTCATACTATTCGGGGAGAGAGAGGGAGTCTTTAAGAATCCTCTCATTAGTTCAATCTGGATAATATTTTGTGATGTAAACATCGCTTTGTATGCATTATTTTTGTGCAATAAGCAGTCATTTTTTGCGTTAAAAACTAACTTAATGCAAATATTTCCTATCTTCATATAAAAAAACTTAACAAAAACAGGAAAAACCTCACGCAGACTGGTGCGGCCAGTATACTGACCGCATTCTCAGCGGGTGATTATCTCTGGTTTTCTCGTTCAAGTTCTGCCAGTTCTTCGACCACCTCATGAGGGTCTTCATCGGGCGGGGGGGTCTCGTGGATCCAGACGGCAATAAGCCGGTAAGAAACTGCCAGCACCACCGGTCCAATAAACAGCCCGATCATGCCGAAAGCGACAAGGCCACCAATTACTCCGGAAAGGATCAGAATTAATGGCAGGTCCGCTCCCATACGAATCAGCATCGGACGCAGCACATTATCCAACGTGCCCACCACGCAACTCCATACCACCAGTACTGTTCCCCAGGTAGTGTCTCCGCTCCAGTACAGCCAGATAATTGCCGGAATCAGTACAACCAGAGGGCCAAGCTGAACCAGACAGGAAAATATCATTACCACCGTCAGTACCGCCGCGTAAGGAATGCCACAAATAGCAAGTCCGATGCCACCCAGAACCCCCTGTACCAGCGCTGTCACTACCACCCCTAATGCCACTGCGCGAATGGCCTGTCCAGCCAGCAGAACCGCCGCATCACCCCGGCGTGAAGCCAGACGGTAGGCGAAGTGACGGATGCCCTGTCCTACCTGTTCGCCGCGCCAGAAAAGCAGCACGCTGAACAATAACATCAAAGCCAGATGCATCATGAAGCGCCCGAAGTGCCCTGCCTGAGCGAAAAGAAAGCCGCTGGTTCTGCCAAGATAGGGCTGGATGCTGGTCAGCAGTGCACTGCCACCACCCTGAACCAGCTTATGATAGCCAGAAGACAACTTTTTACCGATAAGCGGAATGCTTCTCAGCCATTCCAACTCGGGCAGCTGCAGATGTTTGGATGTCAGCCATGCCACCACGGGCCCACTGTTTTCAATGAGGCTTTTTACCAGGATAGAAATGGGAATAATAAATAGCAGTAGCAGGATCAGTGTCATGGCAATCACGGCCAGTGAACGCTTTCCCCACAGCCATTCCTGAATTTTTAGCATCAGTGGCCATGTGGCGATCACCACCATACAGGCCCAGGCAAAGCCCAGCACAAAAGGCTGGACGACCCAGAAACTGGCGACGATCAGCAGTGTGATAAAAAGCAGGGAAAAGACAATTTGTAGCAGGTCCCATCCGTTGTGAACATTTTTCATGTATCGATAATTACCTCAGATAAACACGTTATGCGGGGTGATGCCCGAAAACAGCCGTTTGTTACCCGGCCATCAGACAGGCCTCATTAGACGCATTTTCCATAAAAACGGCACGCGATTCTTTTTGCATAATTCTTGAAATCGCGACAGCGCATAAAAAAATATGATAAAACTTTTTCCAGACAGTCATCGTTATACACAACATTTTGGTCACCCGAAAATGATCCCACAGATTTCTCAGACACCAGGACTTGTTCAACTGGTGTTGGATTTTTTGCAGGCGCTGCAGCAGCAAGGTTTTACCGGCGATACCGCCACCAGCTATGCTGACCGTCTCACCATGTCCACCGACAACAGTATTTATCAGCTTCTGCCGGATGCCGTACTGTTTCCCCGCTCCTCCGCCGATGTAATGTTGATTGCCCGACTGGCTGGAGAAGGACGCTTTCAGACTCTGGTCTTCACACCGCGTGGCGGTGGTACGGGCACGAACGGGCAGTCTTTGAATCAGGGCATCGTGGTGGATATGTCGCGCCACATGAAACGCATTATTGATATTAACGTCGAGCAGGGATGGGTAAAGGTTGAGGCCGGGGTAATCAAGGATCAGCTCAACGCATTTCTTAAACCATACGGCTTTTTTTTCTCACCGGAGTTGTCCACCAGTAACCGTGCCACGCTCGGTGGCATGATCAACACTGATGCGTCAGGGCAGGGTTCGCTGTTCTATGGTAAAACCTCCGATCATGTCCTTGGACTGCGAGCGGTACTGCCCGGTGGCGATATGCTGGATACGCGGCCTGTACCCATGATGCTGGCAGAGCAGCTGGCTAATGAGCAGAATCAGGAAGGCCATATTTATCGCACCGTTCTTGAACGTTGCCGCGATCGTCGCCAGCTGATAATGGATAAATTCCCCAAACTCAATCGTTTTCTGACAGGTTACGATTTGCGCCATGTCATCAGTGATGATTTACAGCAGGTGGATCTGAGTCGTCTGCTGTGCGGCTCGGAAGGAACACTGGCCTTTATCACCGAAGCGAAGCTTAATATCACGCCAATTCCCAGGGTACGTCGACTGGTTAACATCAAATACGATTCATTTGATTCAGCGCTGCGTAGCGCGCCGTTTCTGGTTGAAGCAAGGGCGCTGTCGGTTGAAACGGTAGATTCTAAGGTGCTCAATCTCGCGCGGGAAGATATTGTCTGGCACTCGGTGAGTGAACTGATTGTTGATGTGCCCGGTCAGGACATGCTGGGACTGAATATCGTTGAATTTGCCGGAGATGACCGAGCGCTGATCGACAGTCAGGTAGCCTCACTGTGTGGACAAATTGATGCGCTGATGGCGTCAAAAGCAGCGGGGATGATTGGCTATCAGCTTTGTGATGACGTAAGCGGAATTGAACGGATTTACACCATGCGTAAGAAAGCGGTTGGCCTGCTCGGTAATGCAAAGGGGCGAGCCAAACCAATCCCGTTTGTTGAGGATACCTGCGTTCCGCCTGAACATCTGGCCGATTACATTGTTGAGTTCCGTGCGCTACTCGACAGACATAACCTGAGTTACGGAATGTTTGGTCACGTTGATGCCGGTGTATTACATGTGCGTCCGGCGCTGGATATGTGTGATCCCCAGCAGGAGATTTTGGTGAAACGAATTTCCGATGAGGTGGTGGCATTGACCGAGCGCTATGGGGGATTGTTGTGGGGCGAACATGGTAAAGGCTTTCGTGCGGAATACAGCCCGTCTTTTTTCGGTGAAGAATTGTACAACGACCTTCGCCTGATTAAAGCGGCGTTCGATCCGCAAAATCGACTGAATCCCGGAAAGATTTGTGCACCATTTGGGCTTGATGCGCCGGTGATGCGCGTAGATGCTCCCAGGCGCAGCAGCTGGGATCGCC
Source organism: Erwinia tracheiphila (assembly GCF_021365465.1). Classification (NCBI taxonomy): domain Bacteria; kingdom Pseudomonadati; phylum Pseudomonadota; class Gammaproteobacteria; order Enterobacterales; family Erwiniaceae; genus Erwinia; species Erwinia tracheiphila. The sequence continues at coordinate 2,683,157 of NZ_CP089932.1, read as the reverse complement.
AGATTCCGGTTAATGTTCGGACCAACTGGCGCGGTGCGATGGAATGTAATGGTAACGGCTTATGTTTCAATTTTGATGTGCGCAGCCCGATGTGTCCTTCAATGAAAATTAGCGGTAATCGCATTCATTCACCAAAAGGCCGCGCAACCCTGACCCGGGAATGGCTGCGGCTGCTGGCAGAGCAGGGCGTTGACCCACTTGAACTGGAAAAACGGCTACCGGAAAAAAAACTGAGCCTGCGCACGCTGGTTGAGCGTATGCGCAACAGCTGGTATGCCCGCCGTGGAGAATATGATTTCTCTCATGAAGTCAAAGAAGCGATGTCTGGCTGTCTGGCTTGTAAAGCCTGTTCAACACAATGTCCAATTAAAATCGACGTTCCCGGATTCCGCGCACGTTTTCTGCAGCTTTATCACACGCGCTATCTTCGTCCATTGAGCGATCATCTGGTCGCCTCGGTGGAGAGTTATGCACCCGTCATGGCACGCGCTCCTCGATTCTTTAACTTTTTTATGCGACAACCGCTGGTGAGTCGGTTAAGTAAACAGCACGTCGGGATGGTTGATTTACCGCTGCTGTCGTCGCCCGGCCTTCGTCAGCAGCTGGCTGGAAAACCGGCGATAACCACCACATTGGAACAACTCGAACATCTTAGCGTAAGCCATCGCCGGGATTATGTTTTGGTAGTGCAGGACCCATTTACCAGCTATTACGACGCGCAGCTGGTGGCTGATTTTGTCAGGCTGATTGAGAAGCTGGGGTATCAGCCGCTGGTGCTGCCTTTTTCACCGAACGGCAAGCCGCAACATATCAAAGGCTTTTTGCAGCGTTTCGCCCGTACGGCTCAAAAGACAGCAGATTTTCTTAACCGCGTAGCCGCGTTGGGTCTGCCGATGGTTGGTGTTGACCCATCCCTGGTGCTTTGCTATCGCCACGAATACCAAGAGGTTCTTGCCGATCGGCGTGGCGATTTCCATGTTCAGCTGGTACATGAATGGTTGCAGCAGGTGCTGCCTGAAACGACAGTGAACAGTTGTGAGCAAAGTGGCGAAGCCTGGTATCTCTTCGGGCATTGTACCGAGACCACGGCACTCCCTGCTTCGGGTCAACAATGGCAGGCTATTTTTGCGCGATTTGGTGCAAAACTGGAAAATATCAGCGTGGGCTGTTGCGGGATGGCGGGAACCTATGGCCACGAAGCAAAAAATTTGTCCAACTCGTTGGGGATTTATGAACTGTCGTGGCATCAGGCATTGCAAAAACTGCCGCGACGCCGCTGTCTTGCCACGGGCTATTCCTGCCGCAGCCAGGTAAAACGCGTTGAAGGCAATGGTATGCGACACCCCTTACAGGCTTTACTGGAGCTGGTGTAATGGCAATTTGGCGGCGTGAAACGTCTTTGCAACAGTTAAACCAGAGCGGAGAGGGAAATATCCTGTCAGTGCTTGGAATACGCTTTATCGCCATCAATGATGAAAGCCTTGAAGCAACCATGCCGGTGGATAACCGTACCCGACAGCCTTTCGGCCTGCTGCATGGTGGTGCATCGGTGGTTCTGGCGGAAACGCTGGGGTCAGTCGCAGGCTGGCTGTGTACTTCAGGAGAAGATTACATTGTGGGTCTGGAGGTGAACGCCAACCATGTCAGAGCGGTCAGTGAAGGGTGGGTACGGGGCGTATGCCGTTCACAACACCTTGGACGTAGGCATCAGGTCTGGCAAATCGATATCTTAGACCCAACGCAGCGACTCTGCTGTTCTTCTCGCCTGACTACGGCTGTGATAGTGGCTGAGTCAATTACACCGTGCTGATAAACTTGCCGATGGTTACATAATCCACTAAGCATGTTTGACAAAATCGCTTTGTAGCGCAGTGGCTTTTTCCCATTCACAGCTCATCGCCAGCTGGTGGCAGAGGCGGGTCAGTGAATTTCGGGCAAGCTGCCATGCCTGCATGCGAAAAAGACGGTCCCTGTCGGTATTACCCAATTCCTGAAGCAGGCGATGATGTAATTTACCAAGCACATGCAGATAGCTATGGTCGTCGCCGTTCATCTGGCAGAGTTCAGCCATATCCAGGCAGGTGTTGTTAAAGTTGCGCAGCTGTTCCGGCGTGCAGTCTGGCTTATTAAGTTTTGCCTGAGCCATATAAAAGTCGACGGCAATATCACGGATGGAGAACTTATATTCATCAATCTTGTGCTGTAGCCAGGCGCTCATGGAGAGATTCATTGGCAGACCTATACGTATTAATGATAATCATTATCATATATTAGCCAGTGCAATATTCAATCTCAGAAAATAAAAATTTACCGATTTATGCTTCCTTTCAGATAAATTGGTAATAACGATACGTGACGTTGTCTGATAAGTTAAAATAAGTATTATTTCCGATTAGCGTTGCTTGCGTAAAATTTATTTACTATTTTTCAGTGTGTTATAATTCCATATATTTTATATGCCTTGAATACCTCAGCCTTTTTAACGGGTTCAGCGCGACATTAAAAGGCCTTAAAATCACCTTCTTCCGCTAATCCCTGCAAAACAAGAGGTTGAAGAGACAATCAATATCACTAACATAGGGGCATTAGCCCGCAGGGCTATCGACTCGCGAGGTAATATTATGTCATCAGCAACGACAGATTCTTTTTCTCCTGATGATTTCATCTGGAAAGGTCTTACGATTACTGACAGCGCAGCAAGGCAAATTATTTCCCTGGCTGGAAGCGATCCAGAAATAAAGGGACTTAAACTGGGCGTGAAAACATCGGGTTGTGCCGGGTTCGGCTACACCATGGATCTAATTAAAAATCCTGCAGATGACGATCTGGTGTATACCCATCAGGGAGCAACACTGTATGTGCCTTTGCAGGCTATGCCGTTCATAGACGGAACGGAAGTTGATTTCGTTCGTGAAGGCCTCAATCAGATTTTCAAATTTAATAATCCTAAAGCTCAACACGCCTGTGGCTGTGGTGAGAGCTTTGGCGTTGAGTAAAATTTATGTCCCGAAACACTGAAACATCAGACGACGTGCAGGTCTGGGAAGGAAACCACCAGAAATACAAAGAGGGTTTCTTCACTCAGCTGCAGACTGAAGAGTTTGAACATGGCATCAGCGAAGACGTTGTGCGTGCAATTTCTGCAAAGCGCAACGAGCCGGAGTGGATGCTGGATTTCCGCCTGAGAGCCTTTGCGGCCTGGCTGGAAATGGAAGAGCCGCACTGGTTAAAAGCCAACTACACATCACTGAACTACCAGGACTACAGTTATTATTCCGCGCCGTCCTGTGGAAACTGTGATGACAGTTGTGCTTCAGAACCGGGCGCTCAACAAACCTCTGGTGTTCAGACTCCTAACTACCTCACCGAAGAAGTGGAAAACGCCTTTAAGCAATTGGGTGTTCCGGTTCGTGAAGGCCAGGAAGTTGCGGTCGATGCAATTTTCGACTCCGTTTCTGTTTCGACAACTTACCGCAGTAAGCTGGCCGAGCAGGGCATTATTTTTTGCTCATTTGGCGAAGCCATTCACGATCACCCTGAGCTGGTTAAACAGTATCTCGGCACCGTGGTGCCCGCTAACGATAACTTTTTTGCTGCACTCAACTCCGCGGTAGCCTCGGACGGCACGTTCGTTTACATTCCAAAGGGCGTGCGCTGCCCAATGGAACTCTCCACCTATTTCCGTATTAATGCGGCGAAAACGGGTCAGTTTGAGCGCACTATTTTAATCGCCGATGAAGGTAGCTACGTCAGTTACATCGAAGGCTGCTCTGCGCCTGTGCGCGACAGCTATCAGCTTCACGCGGCGGTGGTTGAAGTTATTATTCACAAAGATGCAGAAGTGAAATATTCAACCGTACAGAACTGGTTCTCCGGTGGTGAATCTGAAGGCGGTATCCTGAACTTCGTTACCAAGCGTGCGCTGTGCGAAGGCGAGAACAGCAAGATGTCGTGGACGCAGTCGGAAACCGGATCTGCGATTACCTGGAAATACCCAAGCGTTATCCTGCGCGGTGATAATTCGATTGGCGAGTTTTTCTCGGTGGCGCTGACCAGCGGTCATCAGCAGGCGGATACCGGCACCAAGATGATTCACATCGGCAAAAATACCAAATCAACCATTATCTCTAAAGGCATCTCAGCCGGGAAAAGCCAGAATACCTATCGTGGCCTGGTAAAAATTATGCCCACCGCGACAAATGCGCGCAATTTTACCCAGTGTGACTCCATGCTGATTGGTGCTGAATGTGGTGCGCACACGTTCCCTTACGTGGAGGCGCGCAACAATACGGCGCAGCTTGAACATGAAGCAACCACATCACGGATCGGTGAAGACCAGTTATTTTATTGTCTGCAACGCGGTATCAGTGAAGACGACGCCATTTCAATGATTGTGAATGGTTTCTGTAAGGACGTTTTTTCTGAACTCCCGCTGGAATTCGCCGTTGAGGCACAAAAATTGCTGGCAATCAGTCTCGAACACAGCGTGGGTTAACCGCCACGCATATGATCATTCAGTGCAATGCTGCAACGTATTGCTCAGGAAACACTATGTTAAGTATTAAAGATCTACAGGTAAGTATTGAAGATAAAGCGATCCTGTGCGGACTGAATCTTGAGGTTAAGCCGGGCGAGGTTCATGCGATTATGGGACCAAATGGTTCGGGTAAAAGCACCCTCTCAGCCACGTTAGCGGGACGTGAAGAGTATGAAATCACTGGTGGTTCGGTGCATTTCAAAGGGAAAGATTTGCTGGAGCTTTCCCCGGAAGATCGTGCCGGTGAGGGTATTTTCATGGCCTTCCAGTATCCGGTCGAAATCCCCGGCGTGAGCAATCAGTTTTTCCTGCAAACGGCAGTCAACGCCGTACGCAAATATCGCAACAGTGAAGCGCTTGATCGTTTCGATTTCCAGGATTTTATCGAGGATAAAATCCAGCTGCTGAAAATGCCTGAGGATTTGCTGACGCGTTCCGTCAACGTTGGTTTCTCCGGTGGTGAGAAAAAACGCAACGATATTTTGCAGATGGCGGCGCTGGAGCCTGAACTTTGTATTCTTGATGAAACTGACTCCGGTCTGGATATCGACGCCCTGAAAATCGTTGCGGGTGGCGTAAATACCCTGCGTGACGGTAAGCGCTCATTTATCATTGTTACGCATTACCAGCGCATTCTTGATTACATCAAACCTGACTTCGTCCACGTGTTATATCAGGGAAAAATCGTGAAGTCGGGCGACTTTACGTTGGTGAAACAACTGGAGGAGCAAGGCTATGGCTGGCTTACCGACCAGGAGTAATGAAAATGCTCTGCAGGAGTGGCATCACCTGTTTGAGAGCAGCAGAGAGCATCGCTCAATGCAGGCCCAACAGCACTGGCAGCAGGTGTTGCGCTTAGGCTTGCCGACGCGAAAGCATGAAAACTGGAAATATACGCCGCTTGATGGCCTGCTGGCGCAGCACTTTGTTTTGCCCGCTGCGTCAGGCCTTAGCGCAAGTGATGTTGCCGGGCTGGTGCTCAATATTGACGCGGTAAAGTTGGTGTTTGTTGATGGACGTTTCAATGCGGAATTAAGCGATAAAACCCTCGATCTTTTTAATATCCAGGTTTCTCGCACGTCTGACCGGCGCGAGCTGAGTACGCCGGTGCAGCCTGAAGTTTTCTTGCACCTGACGGAAAGCCTGGCAGACGAGGTGACCACCATTCATCTGCCGCGTGGAAAGACAGCAGCGCGGGCGCTGTATCTTTTGCATATCAGCAGCGGTAGCGCTCCGTCACAGATGAACACGTCACATTATCGTCACCATTTGCAGCTGGGTGAGGCAGCCAGTGCCACGGTAATTGAGCACTATGTCAGCCTCGACGAAGCCTCGCATTTCACTGGTGCGCGTTTTACCGCAGCCGTGGGTAATAACGCCGTTTTGAATCACTACAAACTGGCTTTTGAACATACCAGCAGCTATCACTTCTCGCATAACGATCTGGTTATTGGTCGTGATGCGCGAGTGCAAAGCGATACTTTCCTGCTTGGTAGCGGTTTGGCTCGTCATAACACCAGCGTGCAGCTTAACGGTGAGGGCAGCGAGCTGGGCATTAATAGCCTGATGCTGCCCGTGGAAAAAGAGGTGTGTGACAGCCGCACCTATCTTGAACATAATAAGGGCCACTGCCTGAGCCGTCAGATGCATAAGACCATCGTGCGTGATAAAGCGCGAGCTGTGTTCAATGGACATATTAAAGTGGCGAAATATGCGCTGAAAACGGATGGGCAGATGACTAACAACAACCTGTTGTTAGGACGGCTCGCTGAAGTGGATACCAAACCCCAGCTGGAAATCTACGCTGACGATGTGAAATGTAGCCACGGAGCGACTATTGGTCGTATTGACGACGAGCAGATGTTTTATCTGCGTGCTCGCGGTATCAGCGAAGCATCTGCCCAACGCATGATCATTTATGCGTTCGCCGCAGAGCTAACGGAAGCCATTACCGATGAAGTGCTGAAGAACGCCGTGATGCAGCGCATCGCGCATCGCTTCCCCGGAGGCATTAAATGAGTTTTGACCTGGCGCGCATCAGGGATGATTTTCCCGTACTGGCAAGGGAAGTCAATGGTCAGCCTCTGGCTTATCTGGACAGTGCCGCCAGCGCCCAGAAACCGTTAGCGGTTATCGAGGCAGAAAGCCATTTCTATCAGCACGGGTACGCTGCGGTTCATCGGGGTATTCATACGTTAAGTGGCGAAGCTACAACTGAGATGGAAAATGTGCGTGTGCAGGCGGCTGCTTTTCTTAATGCCGCCTCAGCGGAAGAGATCGTTTTCGCCAAAGGCACTACTGAAGCGATTAACCTTGTTGCTTCAAGCTGGGGGGGAAGTCAGCTGCAGCCGGGAGATAATATTCTTATCACTGCCATGGAGCATCACGCTAATATCGTTCCCTGGCAGATGGTCGCCCAACGAATCGGTGCGGAAGTCCGTTTTATCCCCCTTAGCGAAACGGGTGAACTGGATCTGTCATCCTTGCCATCCCTTATCGACAGTCGCACGCGCATGCTTGCGGTAACGCATGTTTCAAACGTGTTGGGAACGGTTAACCCGGTGAAAGAGCTGATAGCCTGTGCAAAAGCGGCGGGCATCGTCACCCTAATTGATGGTGCTCAGGCGGTGATGCATGAACAGGTTGATGTGCAGTCGCTGGGCTGCGATTTTTATGTCTTTTCAGGACATAAAATTTATGGTCCGTCTGGCATTGGCATTTTGTACGGACGTAAAGCGTTATTGGATCAGATGCCACCCTGGGAAGGAGGTGGATCAATGATTGCTTGCGTTAGCCTGACAGAAGGAACCACCTATGCAGCAGCCCCCTGGCGTTTTGAAGCAGGTTCACCAAATACCGGAGGCATTATCGGACTGGGTGCGGCGCTCCGCTGGGTCAGTGAACTCGGCCTTGATGTCATCCAGCAGCGCGAACAGGTATTAATGCGTTATGCCATGGATAAGCTCTCCCGGGTGCCAGATTTGCAGATTTATGGGCCACGTGAACGGGCCGGGGTGATTGCATTCAATCTGGGCCAGCACCACGCCTATGATGTTGGCAGCTTCCTGGATCGCTATGGTATTGCCATTCGTACCGGGCACCATTGCGCCATGCCGTTGATGAACCACTATGGCGTGTCGACAATGTGTCGGGCCTCGTTTGTTTTGTATAATAGCGAGGAAGAGGTCGACCGCCTGGTGGCTGGTCTGACACGTATACATCGCCTGCTGGGCTGAACTCAGCAGCAAGGGAGAAAGTATGGCAAGCCTGCCAGATAGAGAAAAACTGGTACGCAACTTTGGCCGTTGCGCTGACTGGGAAGAAAAGTATCTGTATGTGATTGAACTGGGTGCACTCTTACCCGAACTGCCTGAATGGGCACACACCGATGAAAACATCATTTCTGGTTGCCAGAGCCAGGTCTGGATCCTGATGACCATCGATGAGAATCATCGGGTGATACTTAATGGTGACAGCGATGCTGCTATCGTTAAGGGCCTTATTGCCGTTGTTTTTGTCTTATACCAACAGATGACCGCGGACGAAATTCTTACTTTTGATGTTCGCCCGTGGTTTGAACAACTGGCCCTGGTTCAGCATCTGACACCGTCACGTTCACAGGGACTTGAAGCGATGATACGCGCCATTCGCCAGAAAGCGCAGGCCGTCATCGAAAACTAAATTACTCCACTTCCTGCCCTGTGGGTGAGAAGTGGCTGCACTTTTTGCGTATCCTTCATCCTCATATCCTTTTCCTCACTGAATATTCCTTCACGGTTATAAAAAAGTGTCGGTTTTCAGCCGCCCGGTGCATTCTGGCCGACAATATCAAGAATTCCTGCCGTATCAATACTGGTGGTGGCGCACGCGGAGAAAGAACAACCGGGATGTGTCAAAAACGTCGACAACTTTTCCGTGTTCAAATAAATGCACAGTGTGGTCATGAGCCAGAGGCCATAGCGCGAAGAAGCAGGGCATCAATGACTGGCCCTGAGTACATCGGGTGGTCATCGATATTAATGGTTTAACAGGCGAATGTTCCTTCTGATATGCGTATCTGGCTGGTCGCTGGTGTAACCGATATGCGACGAAGCTTCAATGGCCCTGGTGAACAGATACAAAGTGTTCTGGATGAAAATCCTCACTCAGGTCACATCTTCATCTTCCGGGGGCGTAAAGGCGATATGGTGAAAGTGCTCTGGGCCGACCACGACGGGATGAACCTGTATACCAAACGCCTGGAAGAGGGTCACTTTGTCTGGACTTCAGCTCAGGACGGAAAAATATCACTTACCCGCAGCCAGCTGGCTCTTCTGCCTGAGCGGTTCGACTGGCGACAACCCGTTCGTCAGAAACGCACTAACCTGCTGAACATGTTGTAAAAAAGATACCCATATTATAAATATGAGTATGCATCAGGATCCTCTAATCCATATTGCCGAGCTGGAAGCACTTATCAGGCAACAGAATATCCAGCTCAGCCTCAACAGCAAAACAGAGGCTGAGCTACGCTACGCCCTGAAACAGGCAGAAAACAAAGCGACAGAGCACGAGCAGGAGGCGGAAGAACTTCGCTCACAGCTGGATAAACTCAGCCGGATGTTGTTCGGAAGCCGGTCAGAGAAGCTACAGCAACAGAAAACCGATCTTGAAAGTAAGCTGGATTCTCTGGTGCAGAAAAATGATGAACAGGTGGAGCGAGAGAATGATCCACGACTCCCCGTCAGCTCAGACCGTTCCCGGAGCATCTTACCCGTGAAATAAAAAGGTTGTCCTCACCGGATGAATGTTGCCCTGAGTGTGGCGGGCGTCTTGCCTGTCTGGGAGAAGACAGTGCAGAGCAACTGGAAATGCTGAGTGCCGCACTGAAAGTTATCCGTACGATCCGCGAAAAATATGTCTGTATGAAGTGTGACTGTATCGTGCAGGCAGCGGCACCATCACACCCCATCGAGCGCGGATCGCCGGGAAAGGCCTGCTGGCCTGGATGTTAATCTCAAAATACTGTGATCATCTGCCACTGAACTGGCTGTCAGAGATGTTAGCCCGCCAGGGGAGCCAGCTCAGCCGCTCACTCCTCTCTGGCTGGGTTGAAGCCAGCTGTCGTCTGCCCGAACCGCTGGATGAAGCGTTATACAACTATATTATGGGGGCCTGGTCGCTTCATGCAGACGAAATGCCGGTACAGGTACAGTCACCCGGAAAAACAAAAACAGAAAGGAGCCACATCTGGGCGTATGTCAGGGATGAACGCCTCTTCGGAACTCACTCACCATCGGCGGTCTGGTTCGCCTGGAGTGTAGGGCGTAACGGCAAATACGCTGAAGAGCATCTCGCCGGGTTCGGGGGGAAGGTGCTCCAGGTTGATGGATATGCGGCATACAACAGTCAGTTCACCACGCAAAGAGAAAATGGCCCGCCTCTGAAAAGAGCGGGTTGCATGGCCCCATGCCCGTAGAAAGATCTATGACATCTGGATAAATGCCCGGAAAAACCTGACGCTGATACAGGCTCTGGCGCTAATCAGAGCGCTGTATGCAACAGAAGCAGAAATACGCGGACAAAGAGCAGAATGGCGGAAGGCAGTCAGACAGGAGAAAAACCTGCCGCTAATGATGTCGCTGAAAGCGCTGATAGATGAAAAACAAAAGACGCTGTCGAAAAAATCACGGTTGAGCAAAGCGTTCGCGTATATAGAAAACCACTGGGATGCGTTGTGTTGCTACTGCCACGACGGACATGTGGAAATAGACAATAATGCTGCAGAGCGTGCCATCAGAGCCGTCGCGGTTGGCAGAAAAAACTGGATGTTCTTCGGTTCGGCGCGAGGTGGTGAACGAGGAGCCATGCTGTACAGTCTGCTGGGTACCTGCAAGCTGAATGGCGTAGATCCTGAAGCCTGGTTGCGTCATGTACTGGGTGTGTTACCAGACTAGCCATCTAACCGTGTTGAAGAACTTCTCCCATGGAATGTTGATCTGACATCAGCATAAACATCAATACGGTACGAGCTGACCGCTTACTTATGTGATCGACTTTCAGTGTGTTTTAGCAACAGTTCAATGCTTTCCGCGTGGCGGTTCCCACAAGCGTTTTAAATACGAGGTCGCCGGGAAATGACTGAACGAGTACAGCAGGGCAAGTGCGAATGACTCCTGAGCATGCAGAGCTCGAAAGTGAACGTTCAGCCGAAGTATCAATACTTGAGTGGTACTAAAATGGGTATTTCAGTGGCACGGGGTAAGTAATTCATCTTTATCGTTTCTGTTTACCCGCAGGCGGCCTTAAGTGCTTTATCACAGTCATCTTTGCTAATGTGATAACAGTTAAAAATGGTCTGGAGAGTTCTGATACGTAGCGGAGAGGCTGAGTAAGGCTGGCAAAGGGGCATGTGCAGAGAGAACTGAGGGAACAGGAGTAAAAAATGGCGCACAATGCGCGCCATTTTCAGTATCAGAGCTCTTACTTACGGTAAGAGTGAGCCTGGTTGTCCAGACGCTGGTTAGCACGAGCTGCGTCATCTTTAGCAGCCTGAACGTCAGAACGGATTGCGTTCACATCGTTGCTCAGCTGGTCAACTTTCGCGTTCAGAGTCTGAACGTCGGTAGACAGCTGGTCGATTTTAGCATTGCTTGAGCAACCAGCCAGCAGAGTTGAACCCAGTATCACTGCGCCCAGTACCAGTTTAGTACGATTCATTATTTATACCCTCTAGATTGAGTTAATCTCCATGTAGCGTTACAAGTATTACACAAAGTTTTTTCTAAAGAGAATAAAATTTAGTTATAATCTCGTTAAATTTGTTCGTTCGCTCAAAGAAGCATCGTCTTTAACCATTCTGGCAAAAATTTTAGCGAAAACAGGTTATTTAAATTGAGTTTAGTTGCCGATGACTGTGAGTTGAGCGCCTGATTTCTGCTGGTAAATGGAGTTTTTATTACGTGTACTAGCTCAGACCTGATCTGACAGTTACCGGTTATTTATACAGGTATCTGTCAGATTACATCTGGCTTAAATTCTTCTCAGCCCGGATGCGCTTTCCATCAAGTAATGTTTCCATTGGCGTTCGCCCACAGCACATTTTCCCCTGATGGGGTCGCTCATTATTATAGTGAGCCAACCATTCATCAAGACCTGATTGTAGTGCGTCGAGAGCGCCATACAGTTTTTTGCGGAACGTCACCTGATAAAACGCCTGCAATATCGTCCGGTGGAACCGCTCGCAGGTACCGTTGGTCTGCGGTGACATCGCTTTGGTTTTCGTGTGGTCGATATCATTTATTGCCAGATAAAGCGGGTAGTCATGCTGCTCCACTTTGCCACAGTACTCTGTGCCTCTGTCAGTGAGTATCCTCGGCATCGGCAAACCATGAAACTCATAAAACGGCAACACACGGTCATTCAGTAGATCCGCCGCCGTAATCGGCGTTCATGGTTAGGAAACTGAATCATCGTTTTAAAAATTTCCTGACCATGAGCAGCAGTGTCTGTAATGCAGTAATGATGTGCCATCGGGAACGTTATGGTCATAAAATGGCATTTGCGGCGCGTTTTTAACCTGAAAGCTGTTTTTCAGACGCACTTATCCCGCAGTCTGTGCCAGAAGCCATCGTTTCCGGTCGATGTTATGCAGTCTTTCTGCCACCAACTCCGACGCGTGCCTCCCGGCCTGCGCACTGCTGAAGCGCAGTCGGTTGCCGCACAGAATGCATTTGTACGGATCCGTGCGCAGAAATTCTTTCATCAGCGCGGCGAAGCCGGGCTTCTCCGGTTTTTTCCGCGCTTCCATCTCCAGGGCTTCATACACCTTCGGCAGCAGGCTACCCCGTTTACGGTTTGATAAAAAACCGTAATAACGCACCATCTTAAAATGCTTCGCCGGGATATGGCTGATATAACGTCCGATCATATCTTCCTGCGTCAGCGTCTGCTGCCGGTACTGCTGCGTACGGTGGTCGTAATAGTGGTGCACCACCGCGCCGCCGCTGTAGTGCCTCAGCTTCGCCGCCGACACGGGGGGCCGTTTCAGGTACCGGCCCAGATATTTGACGCTCCGCCAGGCCCCCCGGGTCTTCTTCGCGAAGTGGACCTTCCAGCGGCGCCCGTACTGCGCCTGCAGATAGCGCAGCCACTGTTTTTTGTCGTGGATATGCCCCAGCCCCGGCAGCCTGCCGGGGTTAATCAGGTCATAGCTGTGGCGCAGCAGCCGGATGACGGCTCCGCGCCAGATTTCCTCCACGGCATGCTTTTTAAAGAAGAGGTCGCGCCATACGCCGTGTTTAATATCAAGCCCGCCGCGGGTGACGGAGAGATGAATGTGGGGATGCTGGTTGAGCTGGCGACCGTAGGTGTGCAGGGCGCAGAAGATACCGACTTCCACACCCTGTTTTCTGGCCCAGCGGAGCATGGCGCGGGTGGCTGCGCGGAACAGGGCATTGAGCAGAGGCCAGTTATTGTTGAAAAAGGGCCACAGCAGATGGGGCATGGTGAAGGTGATATGCTGCCAGTCGCAGTCGGGCAGAATTTGCTGTTGCTCTGTAATCCACTGCTCCGTGGCCTTATGTCCGCAGGAGCTGCAGCCTTTTGATTTACAGGTCTGGCAGAAGAAGCGGGTGTGGGTGCAGTCCGGGGAGGCGCAGCAGTATCGCTTCACCCCCATGGCAGCAGTGCCGCAGGCGAGCATGCGCTCGACGCAGAGTACGGTCCAGGGGCTGAGGGTGTCCCCGTGTTTATCCATATACCGGTTCCAGGCGTCATCAGTGGTGAACAGCAGTTTTGCCGGGCGCGGGATATACATGCGGCGGATTATCGCTCTGCAGTGGCACCGGTATTATAGTGCCAGTCGTCACAGTCATCGGCCCAGTTGTCGGTGTGTTTATCCCAGGGAGCGAAGGTCACCGGCAGCATGCCGGATTCTGTGGCGATAATAAACACATCGGCTGGCATGGACTCAAGGACGACATCGCCGTCGGGTGAGTCAGGCGGCTCAAAGCCGCGGATGATGCAGACGAGAGGCGGGTCGAAGTGTGTATCGAGGAAAAACTGTGGCCCCAGGTGGACACAGTGACGAATGGCATCCTGCGGAGTGTCGTAAAAAAACTCGTCGGGGTCGTCATAATCGCTCCGGGGCGGAATGGACACCAGAAAACGCTTAGGATATCCGGGTATAGCGCGTCGGGACGAGGGCGTGGGTTTACGCTTTCTGGGGGCTTTGCTACGGGCAATGTGAATGATTTCCTGAGAAATTAACTGTATTAGTCGCGACTTGATCTGACACTGGACCTTGAAAGGTTGAGAGTTACCGGTTTTGATATGGGTGTCTAATCCTTAAACAAAACGCGAGGTAACTCTCATGATTCATACTAACAATCCCATCATCAAACACAAAGCCGGCCTGCTCAATCTCGCCGAAGAACTCGGTAACGTATCAAAAGCCTGCAAGATCATGGGCGTGTCACGCGACACGTTTTACCGTTATCAGGAACTGGCTGCTGAAGGCGGCATCGATGCGCTGATTAACCAGAACCGCCGCGTCCCCAACCTGAAGAACCGCGCCGACGAAGCCACTGAACGCGCTGTTGTTGAATATGCCGTTGAGTTCCCGGCCCACGGGCAACACCGGACCAGTAATGAGCTGCGTAAAAAAGGCGTGTTTATCTCCGGTAGCGGCGTGCGCTCCATCTGGCAACGGCACGACCTGGAGAACTTCCGTAAACGCCTGAAGGCACTTGAGGAAAAGGTCGCCAGAGAAGGCATCGTGCTTACCGACGCTCAAATCGCAGCGCTGGAGAAGAAGGCCCACGATGACGAGGCCAGCGGAGAAATCGAAACTGCTCACCCGGGTTATCTCGGGTCGCAGGACACCTTCTACGTGGGCAATCTGAAAGGTGTGGGTCGTATCTACCAGCAGACGTTCGTGGATACGTACTCGAAAGTGGCACACTGCAAGCTGTATACGAGTAAAACGCCGATCACCGCCGCAGACCTGCTCAATGATCGCGTACTGCCGTTCTACGAGGCTCAGGGACTGCCGATGCTGAGGATCCTGACCGACAGGGGAACGGAGTACTGTGGTAAGGTGGAGCAGCATGATTACCAGCTGTATCTGGCCATCAACGATATCGACCATACAAAAACGAAGGCGATGTCTCCGCAGACGAACGGCATCTGCGAGCGCTTCCATAAAACTATTTTGCAGGATTTTTATCAGGTTACGTTCCGTAAGAAGTTATACGAAGACCTGGAGAGCCTGCAAACGGATCTGGACAACGGGTTGTGGCATTACAATAATGAGCGAACTCATCAGGGAAAAATGTGCTGCGGGCGTACGCCAATGGCCACGTTACTTGATGGTAAACGAGTCTGGGCAGAAAAAAATCTGAACCAGATGTAATCTGACAGACACCTGTATAAATAACCGGTAACTGTCAGATCAGGTCTGAGCTAGTACAAATTAACATACCGCAGAGTATAAAGCCGCGTGACGGCCATGAACACTATCGGAACGGCAAAGCCGTGACGCTCGCCCTGTAAGGGCGCTACGTTCGTGGAACAGCCGCTCTGATTCATTTGGCGTTAAGCCGCCGTTATTCCAGTGAGGCCTGAGAGCACTGTAGTACCCCGTGATATATCGGATTATCGATAACCGTGCTTCCCCTAAGCTTTCGTAGCCCGTCGTTGGTACCCATTCACTCTTCAGTCTACGGAAGAACCGCTCCATCGGACTGTTATCCCGGCAGTTTCCCCGGCGACTCATGCTCTGTGTGCTCCGGTAGCCCCACAGCATCTGTCGGTACTGACGACTGGTATAATGACTCCCCTGAACACTGTGGAACATCACGCCTGATGGCCGCCCCCGTAGCTCCCATGCCATCTGAAGTGCTTTTATAGTGAGGTCTGAGTCTGGTGAGTACGACAGCGCCCAGCCCACCGGTTTACGGGCAAACAGAGCCAGCACCACGGCCAGATAAGCCCACCGTTTGCCCGTCCAGATGTAGGTCACATCACCGCACCAGACCTGATTCGGTTCTGTCACTGCAAACTGCCGGGCAAGAAGATTCGGGATTTCAACATGCTCATTGCCCCCACGTTTGTATTTATGCCCCGGTATCTGACAACTGGTGATACCCAGCTCTTTCATCAGTCGACCAGCCAGCCATCGACCGAGTTGTACGCCCTTTGTCGTGACCATCGTGGCGATACTTCTGGCACAGGCGGAACCCCCACTGGCGTTCCAGACCTCGCTGACCAGACGGCGTTTAACGGCACGGTCAGCATCAGGCTCAGTACTGTTTTTACGTGTGTAGCGATAACTGCTGCGGTGAACACCGAACAGTCGGCACAATGAGGCAACCGGGTAATGCGCCCTCAGACTGTCGATTATCGAGAACTGTTGAGGGAGTCCGACATCAAGAGCGCTGTAGCCTTTTTTAGGATTTCGTTTTCCATTTCAAGGCGCTGTATACGTTTTCTCATTTCCCTGAGTTCAGTTTGCTCAGGAGTGACAGGCAGCCCCGATGTTTTTTTCCCTGACGCTGCAGACGTAACGATTTTACCCACCGGTTGATGGCAGAAAGACTGACATTCATCGCCTTAGCAGCTTCACCGTGTGTGTAGTGCTGGTCGAGGCCCCGCTTTGCCGCTTCAAGTTTAAATTCAGCAGTAAATACCTTGCTCATTGGTTCACCTGTGAAATTTTGAGGTGAGCATATCACCTCAACTCAGGTGGCCAAATTCAGTGTGTCACTACAGATGAAAGGCCAGGAACTTAGCCAGAAGACGTCGAATGCCCTTCTTAGGGATTTACTGTAAAGCTGATTTCCCGAAAGGTAGTGATGACTTTACCTCATGAGGATGCGTCAACAGCCTCAGAAGAAGTCACCCTCTGTAGTGTAAGACTCAAAATCAGTAACAAGGAGGCAGAGCTGAACCTGATGGCAGTGCCTCAGGAGAGGGTTAAAATTTGGCAGTAAGAGCCAGTACATAGATTTGTGTAATTGCCTGATTTTGATATGTTCAATCCAGCATCAAAAGCAGGTTAATTTATGGACGAAAAACAGTCGCAGGCCCTGGCTAACGAACTGGCCAAAAATCTCAAAACTCCTGACGATCTCAGTCAGTTTGAGCGCCTGCTGAAAAAAATCAGTGTCGGGGCGGCGCTCAACGCCGAAATGACCCGTCCCCCCGGCGACGATAAAAATCAGCCCAGACCGGCGACCAACGCCTGCAACGTCCACACCCAAAAGACGGTTATCACCGGCGATGGCTCGCCGGAGCTGCGTATACCGCGCGATCGTGATGGCTCCTTTGAACCGCAACGGGTGAAGAAAAACCAGACCCGGAGCACCGGGATGGATAACCCGATCTTATCGTTGTACGCCAAAGGGATGACCACCGGCGAGATAGCGGCCGCATTCAAAGAGCCGTATGACGCCGATGTCTCGCCAGCGCGGGTCTCAAAGGTAACTGATGCCGTCATGGTGCAGGTCACCGGATGGCAAAACCGGCCACTGGATGACGTTTGTCCCATCGTTTACCCTGACTGCATCGTCCTGAAAGTCCGGCAGGACAGTCGCGTCATCAATAAATCCGTGTTCCTTGCCCCGGGTATCAACATCGAAGGCCAGAAAGAACTGCCGGGTATGTGGCTGGCTGAAAATGAAGGCGCGGAGTTCTGGTTGAACGTGCTGGCGGGGCTGAAAAACCGTGGCCTGAACGATATCCTCATCGCCTGTGTTGATGGTCTGAAGGGCTTCCCGGACGCTATCAACGCGGTGTATCCGCAGGCCCGCGTCCAGCTGTGCGTCGTGCATATGGTGTGCAACAGTCTGCGGTTCGTCTCCTGGGAGGGCTACAAAGCCGTCACCCGTGACCTGAAAGCCATCTGTCAGGCCCCCACGGAAGAAGCAGGGCGCGGGAAGCGTTCGCCGGCACCCGGGACAGCCGCTACCCGCAGATAAGCCGGAGCTGGCAGGCAAACCGGGCCAGCCTGTTGACGTTCTTCGCTTACCCGGCAGACATCCGCAAGACGCTCGACACGACCAGCGCCATCGAGCCGCTGAACAGCGTGATCCGGGATGCCATCAAGAAACGGAAGGTGTTCCCGACTGACGACGCAGTGAAAAAGGAGGTGTGGCTGGCAATCCAGGCCGCATCACAGAAATGGACGATGCCACGGAGGGACTGGCGTATGGCGATGAGCCGTTTTATTATCGGGTTCGGTGACCGCCCGGACGGCCACTACTGAGAAAAGGCATTTACATAGAATCATGTAGAGGGTCTGGATACACGCTTTCTCTGAAATGTTTTCCATTGACTGCGTTGTCCCCGATGGAAACAGTGCTGTTTGTTAGACGCCTGAGTAACCCGCAAGGCCATTCTGTTGCTGATTTTCTGCTGTTCATGTGGCACTGCTTTTCAGGCAGGGATACGTAAAAAACCACCTGCATAGCAGGTGGCATTGATTTCGCCCCACAGGGGCGCGCTAAGTCCAGACTCAGAGAGCCTTCCCTTCACACTTATTTCAGTGGAAGCTGGCTATCTTCAACTTCATGTTTTTCCTGATACTTCACGTACTTTCTTATCATTTCTTCGTTTGTACCTACGGTATCGACACAATAACCTCTTGCCCAAAAATCATTCCCCACTGCTTGTTCTTACGCAGGCAGGGAAATTTACTGAACAATCGAAGGGCTGTTTTACCCTTTAAGTCGCCTGTTACATGGGAAATCGAAAGCCGTGGAGGCACTTTTACCCGCAAATGGACATGGTCTGTCTGGACATTCAGCTCCACTACTTCTATCCCGGGCTGCTCACCTGAGATCCTTATCTGCCCACAGACCTCTTTACCAACATTGTTACTAAGGATGCGAAACCGGTACCTGGGTGTCCATACGATATGATATTGACAACACCAGAACACATGAGATGCTTTCTGGAATCTACTCATGGTTAAATCCCTGACAGTTATAGGGATAACAGATTCGGATTTTCCCATGAGTAGCATGACTGGCAGAGTCAACTTATTGCTGACCACCTCCACAGGAGGTGGTGTTCATGCAGGGATAAAAAAGCGCCCGTAAGGGCGCTTGAAAGAGAGGCACATAATCTGACTAGAGCAGATGTACTGACGCAGTGTTAGTGGTCCCGCTCGGTACCAGAGCACCAGAAACCATCACAACCACATCTCCTTTCTGAGCAAATCCGCTGGCAATAGCCGCTTCTTTACCAAGGCGATAAAAATCGTCCGTGGAGGCGATTTCTTTCACTACGGTGGCGACAATACCTTTGCTAAGGATAAGTTGACGTGCGGTCAGTTCATTGGTGGTGAGCGCAAGTATTGTGGCGTTGGGGAAGTATTTACGCACAGACTTGGCTGACTTTCCACCTTCAGTGGCAACGACAATTAACGGAGCCTCAAGATTTTCTGCCGTTTCGACAGCACCACGGCACACTGCTTCGGTAATGCGCATTTTACGGTTGTCGTGCTGAGAATCGATTCGACTTTTCATCACGCGGTCGGTTCGTTCGCAGATGGTCGCCATGATAGTGACCGATTCAAGTGGATATTTCCCCTTGGCGCTTTCGCCTGAAAGCATAACCGCATCAGTACCGTCCAGGATGGCGTTGGCTACGTCGCCGGCTTCCGCACGCGTAGGACGCGGATTTTTAATCATGGAATCCAGCATCTGAGTCGCGGTGATAACGACTTTGCGGGCGCGGTTACATTTTTTAATCATCATTTTCTGCGCGAAAATGACTTCTTCAACCGGAATTTCAACGCCCAGATCACCGCGAGCTACCATGATCCCGTCAGATGCGTCCAGAATCTCGTCAAAGTTGTTCAGACCTTCTTGGTTTTCAATTTTGGAAATAATCTGAATATGTTCACCGCCATGCTGCTTGAGATGCTCACGAATCTCAAGCACGTCAGAGCGTTTACGAATAAACGAAGCCGCAACAAAATCAACACCTTGTTCACAGCCAAAAATCAAATCACGCTTATCTTTTTCAGCCAGAGCAGGAAGCTGGATTGAAACACCTGGCAGGTTTACACCTTTGTTTTCACCCAGGTCGCCGTTATTTAACACCTTGCAGACAACGGTGTTTTCAGTGACGTCAATCACTTCCATACCAATCAGTCCATCGTCGACCAGCACGGTATTACCAATCTTGAGGTCGTAAGCAAAACCTGGATAGGTAACAGCAACGCGTTCGTGGTTGCCCATAACCGATTGATCGGTGGTAAAGGTAAAGGTCTGACCTGCTTTCAGCGCAGCATCAACGCCACCTTCAAGCTTCATGGTGCGTATTTCCGGGCCTTTAGTGTCCAGCAAAACAGCGGCCTGGTAATTTGTTTTAGCCATCACTGCACGCAGATTAGTGATGCGTTTGCCATGTTCTTCGTAATCTCCGTGGGAGAAATTCAGACGCATAACGTTCATACCTGCGTCAAGCAGATTGGTCAGCGTTTCTTCAGATTCGGTTTTGGGCCCGATGGTACAAACAATCTTGGTCTTTTTCATGACGAGTTATCTGTTAAGTTGTGATGGATGAGAAAAATGGGGCTCCGGTGCCGGATGTACGCCGGGAGAGATTTTTTGCCTTAGCGGCGAACTTCGATACAGAATGGATAACAATTGATAAGTGTGTGGGAAAGGTTTTAACGGGAACACAATATGGTCTTGCACAACCCACTATCGTTTTTTTGAGAGGATAAATCATCCGCTGGAACCATTCAGATGAAACAACGTTTCGCATTATAGTCGCTAAAAATGCTAAAACCAATTAAAAAGGTTACTCATGGAAATGGTAAAGTTTGTTTCAGATCAGATTGTTGCATAAAACTAAAGGGCAGGGGACCACAGCGATGATCAGGTCTGGTGTGTTCTGGAGAACTCGGACCTCCTATCCCCACCATGTTAAGGTGATGCTCTAACCAACTGAGCTAAGAACACAAAAACTTGGTGCGTCCGAGTGGACTCGAACCACCGACCCCCACCATGTCAAGGTGGTGCTCTAACCAACTGAGCTACGGACGCACTATGGTGCGTTCTAGAGGACTCGAACCTCCGACCCCCACCATGTCAAGGTGGTGCTCTAACCAACTGAGCTAAGAACGCACTCTGACTGTCCTGATGACAGCGGGGAAGAATATTAACGACAGCCTTGACGGCTGGCAAGCAGAAATCCGCTTTTTTCACGGTGACTGCCGATCAACTGTGCGAAGTGCGGCAATTTTGAACACAGCGCGGTTGAACTGGTCAAAAATCAGTGTTCTGCTCGCTGCAAAATCTGTTCAGCGGGTAACCGTTGAATGTGCTTAATACGCCACACCATCATCAGCGCGGAAGAGGTCAGTCCGATGATAAAACCAATCCAGAAGCCAGCCGGCCCCATGGCAGGAACAATCCAGTCGGTCTTTGCCAAAAGATATCCTGTGGGTAAGCCAAGCAGCCAGTAAGCGATGAAGGTAATAAAAAAAATAGAATGGGTTTCTCTGTAACCACGCAAAATACCGCTCCCAATAACCTGGACAGAGTCAGAAAATTGGTAAAGGGCGGCAAGCAGCATCAGCTGTGCTGCCAGCGTAATCACCGCGGGATCATTGTTATAAAGAAGTGCAATGGGCTCACGAAAAATAATCGTCAACAATGCCGTCAGCAACGCCACGGCCATGCCAACGCCCTGCGCGGACCATGCGGCGACCCGCGCACCGTCAACCGATCCCTCGCCTAATCTGAAACCGATTCGTATGGTGGTGGCAACGCCCAGCGAAAGAGGCAGAACAAAGACCAGTGAGCTAAAGTTCAATGCTATCTGGTGGCCGGCAACCTCCACAATGCCCATTGGGGAGACCAGCAACGCAACGACCGCAAACAGCGTGACCTCAAAAAACCAGGCAAGGGCAACAGGCAGGCCAAGCTGTAAAAGCCGCCATAATACCTTGCCGTCAGGAAGACTAAAACGATTGGTTAAGCGGATATCGCGCATCGAGGCAGCGCGGCTTACCCAGTATTTCATCACGATAAACATGATCCAATAGACCGATGCGGTAGCCACGCCACAGCCGACGCCGCCCAGGGCGGGCATACCAAAATGACCATAAATAAAAATGTAATTCACGGGAATATTGACCAGCAGGCCAATGAATCCCATTACCATTCCCGGCCTTGTTTTAGACAGCCCGTCACACTGGCATCGGACAACCTGAAAGCAAAGATAGCCTGGCGCTCCCCACAGCAACGCGCGCAAATAGCCGACGGCTTTGTCGGCAAGACGTGGGTCAATATTGTGCATGGCGCGAATAATAAACCCGGCATTGTAAAGCACGATCATAATCAGTAACGCGCTGAATAAGGCCAGCCAGTAGGCCTGACGGATCCGGTAAGCGATGTGATCGCGGCGACCAGAACCGTTGTATTGTGCAATTACTGGCGTGAGTGCAATCAACAGTCCATGACCAAGTAAAATAGCTGGCAACCAGATCGAGGTGCCCACAGCAACCGCGGCCATGTCGGTGGCGCTCACTGCCCCTGCCATTACCGTATCGACAAATCCCATTGCGGTCTGAGCAACCTGGGCGAGGATTATCGGTATAGCCAGCGCTAAGAGCTGACGTGCTTCTGTAAGATACTTCTGCACAAATACACCTTATTTTTATCAAGAAAGAGGAGATCCAAATTACGGCAGGCACCATTATCATTTTATAAACGGGCTGGCTGATATTATCCGCAAGAAAGTACGTGCTGCTATTTCTGCCCCAGACAGATTGCAAAATAAATCATCTCCAGAACAGGGGCGTAGTGTAATGTCGAGCAGATAAATAACCAACCGACTGCATCATCAGAAAACCGACATTTGGTTTTATTTAACAGCCAGGGCAAACTGACTGGCGGAATAATACAACTGAGGCCTTAACTATGTTTACCGGTATTGTGCAGGGCACCGCAGAGGTGCTGGCAATTGAGGATAAACCCAATTTTCGGACACACCTTGTTCGCCTTCCCACTGAAATGTTACCGGGACTGGAGCTGGGCGCATCTGTTTCTCACAATGGCTGCTGTTTAACGGTAACGGAAGTGGATGGCGATCGTGTCAGTTTCGATCTGATTAAAGAGACATTGCGTATTACTAATCTCGGTGATTTACAGCCGGGCGATAAAATCAATGTTGAACGCGCCGCAAAATTCAGTGATGAGATCGGTGGCCATCTTATGTCCGGCCATATCATGACTACGGCGGAAATCAGTAAAATTCTTATCTCAGAAAACAACCGTGAGCTGTGGTTCAAACCTCAGGACGCGGAGCAAATGAAATATATCCTTCACAAGGGGTATGTTGGCATTGATGGCATCAGCCTGACCGTAGGGGATGTAACTGCGACGAAATTTTGCGTGCATCTTATCCCGGAAACGTTGGCGAGAACCACACTCGGCAGTAAGCGTCTGGGAGACAGGGTAAACATTGAAATCGACCCTCATACTCAGACCATTGTTGATACGGTTGAGCGAGTGCTGGCACAGCGTGAAGCGGCAGCGATTGCAGCAGGAGTTGAAAGATCGCTGCAGGTGTAAGACCATCCTGGCCGACGGTCAACTAAGTCGGCCTGTACATTCACGTTCACCCAGAACAGGAAAATATATCTGCATCGCAGGTTATGACAGCTTCCGTGCTGATGTTGAAATAATGCATCCGGGCATCGGGACGGAAATAACGTTGTCCGCACCGTAACAGGTTGTCAGCGCCTTTAATGCGCCGTCGTTTGTGGACTGAATATTGCCTCAGCATGCTCACTTCACCTCTGCAGGAAATCTTTTATCATCTGCCCCTGCCCATTGCAGAAAATAACCGGGAATAACAAGAAACACGGTTGTTAACATGACAAGTGAGGTTGTCAGAAGTGGTGTACTGATAAATCTTGATGTCATCAGACTGGCGAGAAAACATAATCCAAGTTGCAGAGTATTTTGCAGTGCAGCCGCTTTGCCGCTAGCCTGAGGAAAAGGCAGTAATGCGTTCGCGACTACCAACGGATAAATTGCACCGTTTGCCAGCGCCATCAGACAAAAAGGAGTCAACAAACCCGTTAACGATGGCGCATCCCTCCTTGCAGCTATGAAAAAACACAGGATACTGAGCGCGTAAATCGCCAGAAGCCAGGGAAGAAGTGTGCCGCTTTCAATATATCTGAGCAAGGTACGGCAGCCGTATCCCCCAATTAAAAAGGCCAGCGTTTGTGGCAGGTAGCTCAGGCCAATATCCGCTGCTGTCATTCCCAGTTCGTTCAGAATAAAAGGTGATGCCGTTAGCCAGGTAAAAAAGCTGGCTGAACAGGCAGCATAAATCAACACGTTGCCGCTATAAATCGGCGATCTCAGTAACGTGCTGAAGCGAACGGTTTCACCGGCAGAAACCTGCCTGCGGGCTGGAGTGGTGATGCGCATTGAACAAATCAGCAGGCAAAGAGCAATCAGCAATAACACAATAAAAATGGCTCGCCAGTTGAAATGATTGAGCAGCCATGCACCGAGTAAAGGAGCAAGCGCCGGAGACAACGCAACCAGCGGCATGATAGTGGCAAAAATCCGCTTTGCCTGCGCGGCAGGATAACGGTCAATCACTAATGCCTGCCAGCTTACTGCGGCTGCACAAATGCCTAGCGCCTGCAAAAAACGCCACGCCAGCAACGCTGTCGCTGATTCTACCCACCACATAGCCGCGCAGCTTACCGCAAACACGCTGAGTCCCATCAGCAGCACGGGCTTACGGCCTGCCCTGTCGGAAAGTGCTCCCCAAAACAGCTGTCCAGCGGCAAAGCCAGCGAGAAACAGGCTGAGACTGGCACCAATCATTCCGGGTGCAGTACCCAATTCGTGTTGCATTGCACCAAATGCGGGGAGGTACATATCGGTGGCAAGAAAACCAATAATACTCAGCAGTGCCAGATAAACGGTAAATCTTTTTGATGGCATTTTTGTGGCTCTATTATTAATAAAAATAAAGGTTACGGAGTTTACCGAACTGGCAAAATGCTTGTGAAACGGTAATATTTGCTTTCTCCATTCAAAAATATTGCAGGCGTAATATGTGGTCGGAACACTCTTTGGAAGTGATTGATACGGTGGCCCGAACAGGGAGCTTCACTGCAGCCGCGAGCGAGCTGCACCGCGTTCCCTCTGCTATCAGCTACACGGTGCGTCAGCTCGAAGAGTGGCTGACTGTACCATTGTTTATAAGGCGTCATCGGGATGTTGCGCTAACAGAAGCCGGTAAGCATTTTGTTCAGGAGGGTCGTGCTCTTATCAAAAAAATGCTCGTTACCAGAAGGCAGTGTCAGCAGTTGGCCCATGGCTGGCGTGGGCAAATCAATATTGCCGTTGACTGCATTGTAAAACCAGCCCGAACTCGTCAGTTAGTTGTGGATTTCTATCGACACTTTCCCGATATGGAATTACATCTTTTCGCGGAGGTGTTCAACGGCGTATGGGATGCGCTCGCAGATGATCGGGTTGAGGTCGCCATTGGTGCGACACGGGCTATTCCGGTTGGCGGTCGCTTTGCTTTTCGGGATATGGGCATGCTCAGTTGGCGTTGCGTGGTAAAGGCAGGACATCCACTGGCGGAACTGCGCGGTGTGGTTGACGAAGAGGCAATAAGGGCGTGGCCTTCTCTCGTGCTGGAAGATACTTCCCGCGCTCTGACTAAAAGAACCACCTGGACACTGGATAATCAACGTCGAATGGTGGTGCCCAACTGGGAAAGCGGTATTGACTGCCTGTTAGCCGGAATTTGTGTTGGCATGATACCCGCGCATCTGGCAGAAACCTATATCGAAAGCGGGGCACTGAAGGAACTGCAGCTGGCGGTGATGTTTCCGCAAAGTCCCTGTTGCGTTAGCTGGGCAGAGCAGCTCACTTCACCCGCACTAAACTGGCTGCTTGAATATCTGGGGGACACGACGACGCTGAACAGTGAGTGGCTGCATAGTTAAGCCGTCAGCCTGGGTGGCAACATGGTCATCGCCAGTCACTGGCGTGTTTCCTTCCTGTCCCATCAACGACCAGACTCCGCAGTATTTCAACGGGGTCTGGTGTGGCTGAATGGATGAAATATCAGCATCATCTGTATTAGTCGCGACTTGATCTGACACTGGACCTTGAAAGGTTGAGAGTTACCGGTTTTGATATGGGTGTCTAATCCTTAAACAAAACGCGAGGTAACTCTCATGATTCATACTAACAATCCCATCATCAAACACAAAGCCGGCCTGCTCAATCTCGCCGAAGAACTCGGTAACGTATCAAAAGCCTGCAAGATCATGGGCGTGTCACGCGACACGTTTTACCGTTATCAGGAACTGGCTGCTGAAGGCGGCATCGATGCGCTGATTAACCAGAACCGCCGCGTCCCCAACCTGAAGAACCGCGCCGACGAAGCCACTGAACGCGCTGTTGTTGAATATGCCGTTGAGTTCCCGGCCCACGGGCAACACCGGACCAGTAATGAGCTGCGTAAAAAAGGCGTGTTTATCTCCGGTAGCGGCGTGCGCTCCATCTGGCAACGGCACGACCTGGAGAACTTCCGTAAACGCCTGAAGGCACTTGAGGAAAAGGTCGCCAGAGAAGGCATCGTGCTTACCGACGCTCAAATCGCAGCGCTGGAGAAGAAGGCCCACGATGACGAGGCCAGCGGAGAAATCGAAACTGCTCACCCGGGTTATCTCGGGTCGCAGGACACCTTCTACGTGGGCAATCTGAAAGGTGTGGGTCGTATCTACCAGCAGACGTTCGTGGATACGTACTCGAAAGTGGCACACTGCAAGCTGTATACGAGTAAAACGCCGATCACCGCCGCAGACCTGCTCAATGATCGCGTACTGCCGTTCTACGAGGCTCAGGGACTGCCGATGCTGAGGATCCTGACCGACAGGGGAACGGAGTACTGTGGTAAGGTGGAGCAGCATGATTACCAGCTGTATCTGGCCATCAACGATATCGACCATACAAAAACGAAGGCGATGTCTCCGCAGACGAACGGCATCTGCGAGCGCTTCCATAAAACTATTTTGCAGGATTTTTATCAGGTTACGTTCCGTAAGAAGTTATACGAAGACCTGGAGAGCCTGCAAACGGATCTGGACAACTGGTTGTGGCATTACAATAATGAGCGAACTCATCAGGGAAAAATGTGCTGCGGGCGTACGCCAATGGCCACGTTACTTGATGGTAAACGAGTCTGGGCAGAAAAAAATCTGAACCAGATGTAATCTGACAGACACCTGTATAAATAACCGGTAACTGTCAGATCAGGTCTGAGCTAGTACACATCATCTATTGATAAACGGCCCGTCCGCTACTGAACGGCGTTCAATGAGGCTGGGGTAAACTTCAATAGTCTGAGACTCTTCACGCTTACTGGTAATACGGTCCAGCAACATGCTGAATGCTGTTTGCCCCAGCTGCTCTTTAGGCTGATGAATGGTGGTTAGCGAAGGGGTAAAGTAGCGTGCGTTTCGCACATTATCATACCCGATCACCGAAATATCCTGTGGTACGCGCAACCCCATTTCATCTGCTGCACAGATAGCGCCCATCGCCATCACATCACCACCACAGAAGACGGCGGTTGGTCGCTCATTTTGTGAAAGAATCTTTTGCATAGCCTGATAACCAGATTCTGGTTCGAAATCTCCCTGAACCAGCCACTCCTGGCTCAGTGGAATATTCGCTTCGGCAAGGGCTTTCAGAAACCCGGCATGACGGCCACCGCCCGTATTTCGTTCCATCTGACCAGGTATTACGCCAATATCCCGGTGACCACGTTCGATTAAATAGCGCCCGGCAAGATAACCCCCTTCGAACGCGTTATCCAGAACGGTGTCAGTAAAATCGCCACGTGGTTCACCCCAGTCCATTACCACCATCGGGATATTGCGGTTGTCTTCCAGC
This sequence comes from Erwinia tracheiphila, assembly GCF_021365465.1. Lineage (NCBI taxonomy): Bacteria > Pseudomonadati > Pseudomonadota > Gammaproteobacteria > Enterobacterales > Erwiniaceae > Erwinia > Erwinia tracheiphila. The sequence continues at coordinate 2,655,671 of NZ_CP089932.1, read as the reverse complement.
ATAGCGATAAGTGTATCGGGATATTCGGAACACATGACTAACAGCCCATCCACACGCTTTTGCGCCATCATTGACAGGTAAGCCTGTTGCTTTTGCAGGTTGTTGTGAGCATTGCCTAAAATCAGGGTGTAGCCTTTGTCAAAACAGCAGTTTTCGACGGCTTCAATAATTTCTGCAAAGTAGGGCGCTTCGCTGGAGGTGGCGAGCAGACCAATAGTTTTAGTATTATTTACCTTCAGGCTACGTGCAACGGCGCTGGGAGAATAATGTAATGCTTTAATGGCGGCCCATACGGCATTCTTTGTCTCTTCTGCGACAAAGCGGGTTTTATTGATGACGTGGGATACGGTGGTGGTGGATACCCCCGCGTGCTTTGCCACATCTTTTATCGTTGCCATACTGACTGCTCCTGAGTGTCTCGTAACATCTTAATAAATAAATGGTTAAACGATTGCCTGAAAAGATAAAAATCAGTCCGTTGCGCGTCATTCAGGCTGCATGGCGCAGGAATTAAAAAAGGGAAAAGGGTATCGTGTTGAGTGTTGCACATGGGTGAAACGTTGTCCGTCGTTTCCGGCGGCAAATTCTAGCAAGCCAGCCAGGATAAGACGAGATTTTTACGGGTAATTATGGGAAAATCCGCAATTCACTGAGAGGGAGAAAGCGTTAATGGACACCGACCTGAAATTTGCCTTATTCACATCCGCATGTGCTTTATTAATCATAACAGCATTCGGTTTGACCGCAGTTATGCATTAGCGTTGCCAGGGCCGCATTTTTTAATGCGGCCCTGTGTTTTCACGTTATCGAATTGTCTTTAGCGTTATCATACGACGTGCGCCAATGTAGTGGCGCTGCCAGTAGTCCTCGCTTAACGCACTGACCTGAATATCTTTGCCTGTTCGTAGTGACTGAATGAATTTACCGTTACCAAGATAAACACCTACGTGGTCGGCTGTGCCGCGGCCATTTATGCGGAAGAAGACCAGATCACCTTTTTCAAGGTCATCACGTTTAATCGAGGCAGCATCGCGCAGGTGATACATTTCATTTGCCGTACGTGGGATTTTAAACTTAACCAGGCCTTTGTATGCATACCAGACAAGGCCACTGCAATCAAAGCCTGTTTTGGGGGAAGTGCCGCCCCACTGATAAGGTTTACCCAGCTGCCCCATCAGCTTGTTCATCGCTGTCTCGTGTGCCTTCTGATAGCGAATACGATGAGCTTCACTCAGTTTCAACGGTGCCTCACCGGAAGTCTGCTCATCTGATTCATTAAGATGGCCGCCCCGATGATGCCCATATCGTCTTTTGTATACCGTTAACGAATTTTTTCCGGAGGGGGGCTGTGCCGTCTCTTTGGCGGGTTTGCGTTTTTTTATTTTAAATTTTTGGGCAGTAGCGGGATGTGATTTTTTGCTGCCGGAATCTTTCACTTTGCCTGAACTGGTTTTAACCGGACGGCGTTTGCGACGCTGATCTTCACGGGCAGAAGCATTATTATCGACTTTATGGTGACTGGCATTAACAGGGCTATGAGGCGATGCGTGCGCCATGTTCAGAAACAGCTGCGCCATCGCCAGCGTGATAAGCGTGATAAGTAAACGCATCGTTACCATTTAACTGTTCGTGCTCCCGCCAGGGCCAGAGCGTGGTTTAATTTAAATGTCTCTCAGGGTCATTGGTCGATTCTAATCGAACTCTTCGACCAAAGTTAAGGCATTTTTTGTTTCAAGAATACATAATGAAGAAAATCGTCAAATACGAATGTAATCAGAGAGGAGGAATGTTGGCTGTACGGGCTTGTCTTTCACTGTATTTAATTGCCCACGATAGTTAAATTATGTTATTGTTTTTTTGATGGATTTTTCTGTTTTTTGTCTTCTTTTTGATATTATTGTACAAGCATGATTATTGATGTATTCGTTAGTACATGGCGCATTGAGTACATAAAATCAGGTGAGTACAAAATATTATTATGGCTATCAGCGACACCAGGCTAAGTTCCATCTATGGTAAACCATATTCTGGCGCACCGGAAATAACAGATTCAGACGGTCCGGGAGCAAGGATTACGCCACGAGGTGTGATTAACTTTCAGTTCCGGTACAGATGGCAGGGAAAGCAACACCGTATCGGAATTGGCAAATATTCTGGCATATCTTAAGATATGCCAGAAACACAGTGGCTGATTTGCGGGAGAGCCTGGACAGAGGAATTGACCCTAAGGCCATAGTTCAGGGAAACAACGCCAGTACCAAACCATCAATTGCTGATTGTATTGGCAACAAACGTATGTTGATGTAAGCCTCAGAGAGAAAACTAAAGCGCTTTATGAATCTACTGTCATAAAGCACATGGCTGACGTGTTTCCAGGATTACCAGCAGAAGAAATACCGGTCAGTAACTGGGTTGAACTTTTTACACAAGAAGAAAAAATTAACCCACGACGTGCCAGACAACTGCTTGTACAGATGCGTTCTGCAATCAACTGGTGTATCAGGTGTCAGTGCATATCTGATTGCAGCCTGATGAAAATAAGCTCAAAGGATATTGGTGTTAAGCCATCAGTGGAGGGAATCTATGGACGTAAAAGAACCGCAAGACTGTCGTGTGCGGAGATCCGCTCGTAGAAGGTGTCTCGTAGAAGGTGTATTGAGCACCTGCCCGCGTTCTACCGCAACCGTACACTGGCGTCAATCCCCAACCCGGGTTAGAATCCCGCCCATCATCAGGAGGATTTATTTATGGCACAGGTTGCATTTGACACACTGAAATTCGTTGAAACCCTCGAAGGCGCTGGTCTGCCTAAGGAGCAGGCTAAGGCTATTTCACTGGCTGTGCGTGATTCTCACGAGGCAGTTGATGTTGCGACCCGGCGCGATCTTGACGATGCTAAAAAAGAGCTTTCATCCGAAGTTACAGTCGTTAAGCGCGACCTTGAAGATGTTCGCAAAGAGCTGAAGTCTGATATTGCTCTGGTGCGTACTGAAATCACCGATGTCCGCAAGGACCTTGAAGCAAAAATCGATAAGTTAAGCCTCCAGCTTACTGTCAGACTCGGCGGTATGCTTGTCGCCGCCATTGGCGTGCTCGCTGCACTCATCAAATGTACTAGCTCAGACCTGATCTGACAGTTACCGGTTATTTATACAGGTGTCTGTCAGATTACATCTGGTTCAGATTTTTTTCTGCCCAGACTCGTTTACCATCAAGTAACGTGGCCATTGGCGTACGCCCGCAGCACATTTTTCCCTGATGAGTTCGCTCATTATTGTAATGCCACAACCAGTTGTCCAGATCCGTTTGCAGGCTCTCCAGGTCTTCGTATAACTTCTTACGGAACGTAACCTGATAAAAATCCTGCAAAATAGTTTTATGGAAGCGCTCGCAGATGCCGTTCGTCTGCGGAGACATCGCCTTCGTTTTTGTATGGTCGATATCGTTGATGGCCAGATACAGCTGGTAATCATGCTGCTCCACCTTACCACAGTACTCCGTTCCCCTGTCGGTCAGGATCCTCAGCATCGGCAGTCCCTGAGCCTCGTAGAACGGCAGTACGCGATCATTGAGCAGGTCTGCGGCGGTGATCGGCGTTTTACTCGTATACAGCTTGCAGTGTGCCACTTTCGAGTACGTATCCACGAACGTCTGCTGGTAGATACGACCCACACCTTTCAGATTGCCCACGTAGAAGGTGTCCTGCGACCCGAGATAACCCGGGTGAGCAGTTTCGATTTCTCCGCTGGCCTCGTCATCGTGGGCCTTCTTCTCCAGCGCTGCGATTTGAGCGTCGGTAAGCACGATGCCTTCTCTGGCGACCTTTTCCTCAAGTGCCTTCAGGCGTTTACGGAAGTTCTCCAGGTCGTGCCGTTGCCAGATGGAGCGCACGCCGCTACCGGAGATAAACACGCCTTTTTTACGCAGCTCATTACTGGTCCGGTGTTGCCCGTGGGCCGGGAACTCAACGGCATATTCAACAACAGCGCGTTCAGTGGCTTCGTCGGCGCGGTTCTTCAGGTTGGGGACGCGGCGGTTCTGGTTAATCAGCGCATCGATGCCGCCTTCAGCAGCCAGTTCCTGATAACGGTAAAACGTGTCGCGTGACACGCCCATGATCTTGCAGGCTTTTGATACGTTACCGAGTTCTTCGGCGAGATTGAGCAGGCCGGCTTTGTGTTTGATGATGGGATTGTTAGTATGAAGCATGAGAGTTACCTCGCGTTTTGTTTAAGGATTAGACACCCATATCAAAACCGGTAACTCTCAACCTTTCAAGGTCCAGTGTCAGATCAAGTCGCGACTAATACACATCAAACTCCCTTTCTGACGCACCCGTACTTTCCGTCAACCATCGGTGAGCAACATCGTCATGCCGTCAAAGTGGCGGCATTGGGTTGTTACTCAGAGCAAATAATTTTTATCGACTCAATACTTATATCCCCTCCTGATATTAAGGCGTAAAAAAGCCGCTATTCTGCGGCTTTATCAATATATTCTTTGCTGGTTAACCAGTCCGGCCTCTTACCCCTGCCAGGGTTGAAGTCAATAATATCCAGCGGGCGTGGATAAAACTTCAAAGCTTTTCGTCCATCTATTTCTGCTATTTGGCGTTGACTGAAATTGTGCCATTTCTCAACCGTGTGATTCTGACACCCAGCTTTTACATATTCACCATTGGTTATTTGCATGGCCCATTAAAACAAAAGTACGATCTGGCAGGGTGGCATCGATCAGGTCAGCCCTTGCCCCTTTCCCTTGCCTCGACTCAATCCATATTTTGTGCTCTGTCAGTATTTCATTTAAATCTGTCATGTTCATTTATTTATTCCTGATATTAAGGCGTAAAAAAAGCCGCTTATGCGCTGAGGGATCCCCACTAAATCAGCGCTAATAAATCAACACCATATTTCGGTAGGTTTTGGCGAGGTGACACAGAACTGCATCCAGTGCCGCTCGTTTTAATATCAGCGGAGAGTGTCGTAAGACATTCTCCGCTAACGTCAGGAACGGGATGACCCGCCTCGATATCAGGCTGTTCGCCTGATATCTCAGATGTAATCCTTTAATTTCAGCGTAATACCCCAGTAGACACATCACCGTGGTGGCCAGTGTTGCCAGCAGACTCAACACCAGCATTCGTCCCTCTGTACCGCTATTACTGGCACGAAGACCGAAGCCGAAGCGCTCACTTTTTTCGTTCCGAAAGTTTTGTTCAGTCTGCATTCTTCTGCTGTATAACCTCATTATTTCCCGTGGCTTATAGATATCCGTGCTGCTGAAGATTAGCCCGGGGTCCTTCTCTGCTTCACGTCCATCACACTCCTGTGAGTAGCGAGCTATCTCCCTGAATTGGTTGCACAATCAGTAGATCATACTTTCTATGCCCGATCTAATTTACCCGCCCATTACTGGGGGTTCCTCAGCGCTTATGCGGCCTGTTGAATTAGTGCCGGGATGTTTAGCCACGCCCGGCGCGTGTTTTCCCTGCTTTCCACAGTCAAAATAAGGAATGTTTTATGTCTGAGATTGTTAACCCCGGAAATTCAGCCCGTGCAGCTGCACAGCAGCATGGTGGCGGATACTTACAGGGTCATTGTTATGCCCGGTTAGCAGGACTCTGGCAAAAAAACCTGGCCAGCAACCGGGTCTTATTACTGCCTGCACAGCGAAGATAACTTATAAAACCTCTCATCCGTAGATTCCCAAGTCTGTTGGAGCACTTCCTGCACATATGCCTTATCACTATCCTTGTCCTGCGAGCGGAGCACAGACAGTCCGTCATTGCTGACGCCCTTAACTATCACCTGTATGTCAGGATATTTCGGGCTGATTCGGGTCTTGACGCAGATTTATTGATAATGATGAAGAGTAAGATACCAACCGATGATCTTATCGTGCATTTCCTCTGACTTCGAAAAGCAAATTGTTCTGCGGGTCAGTCGTTTGATATGTGTGCGAAGATTAAGATTATGTCGTTCTGTCCGTTGGGTATATTTCTTGCTCACCACGTGGCCTGTTGCACTTAACAGAACTTTATAAACCGGCCACGCATCTGTCATATAAAAGGCAATGTTAAATTTGCTTAACAGGGCCAGCAATCGTCGCAGGGTCGGGGCATTTCTCGGGCCGAAGACGTGGGCCAGAGCACGTTTGCGGATACGGTCATAAGCATAGAACAACCACCGGGGATTGCTTTTACACCGCACGTAAGACCATTGTTCACCGGCTTCACAGCAGATAACAATCTCCGTTTCGGGGTCGATATTCTCAGCTACCTGCTTTGGCGAAATTTTTTTACGTGCCGCAGAACCGTATTGAGGCTGATACCGAGAACCCGTGCGGTATCGCGACATCCGTAACCATTCATGGCCATATTAACAATGGTCTGGTGTGTGTCTGGTTTGGCACCGGAGTAGCTAAAGTTGAGCTGAAAGGTCTTTGAACAATGCTTGCAGATGTAACGTTGGGCACCGGATGCTGAATGTCCGTTACATCGTACAGCATGAGTTTCATTGCACTGAGGGCAGACGACATCAACTTTAGCCATATGTTACATCCAAAGCGCAAAGCATACGTGATCAGCAAGTCTGCGTCACGACCGCTGATTCGATTAGTCAGCTCTGCCCGAAGTGCATCAAAAGATTCCTTTTGGCATAGCTTTAACTTTTTCTTTAGCAATTGTGATTTCAATAATTATACTTCACTCCTGATTTAAACTGGTTTTATATACAGTGTTGTGCAGGGGGAGGTTAGAAGTCAAACTGGATATTACATGGGCAAGCACATAAATAATATTTTCACTATTATTTTATAATAAAAATCAGAATGTTGATTTTATTTGCTCATAATCAGAGAGATTAGCGGACGGCTGACGTATTAATGTTGTACAACCGCCAGATAAATTGAAACCTGCGGAAATTTTTGGAACTGTCGGATTAAAAGCAATATCTTCCCTGCATGTTAACCCCGCTGAAAATGTCGTTTTACCCGCGGTGCAGAATCGCTACAATAACCAGACACGAAGTATCCCTTTGAGGAAGTGATTGATGAGTACTGTTGAAAAAATTGAGCGCCAGATAGCAGAAAACCCTATCCTGCTGTACATGAAAGGCTCGCCAAAATTGCCAAGCTGTGGTTTCTCGGCTCAGGCCGTGCAGGCGCTTTCGGCCTGCGGAGAGCGTTTTGCTTATGTTGATATCTTGCAAAACCCGGACATCCGCGCGGAATTGCCTAAATATGCCAACTGGCCGACATTTCCTCAACTATGGGTTGATGGTGAGTTAGTTGGGGGGTGCGACATTATTATCGAAATGTATCAGCGTGGTGAATTGCAACCGCTTATTAAAGAGACGGCGCAAAAATATCCTTCTGACGCAGCTGAATAAGTTATTTCGGCTTTTAGCAAGGCAGGTAATGAAAGTTACCTGCCTTTTTTGTCGGGCAAATTCCCAACTTCTGCTGACCAGAGATGTCCTAAAGCGGCAAGCCGCGTTGTATAGCCTGTTTGATCTGTTAAAAGACGCCCACTGCGCGAGTCAAACAAAAATCAGCAGGGGTAGGTCCTAATGCCGATCATTTAAGGATCGGTTGACCGATCCGGTTTATGCGGTAAAAAGGGTTCTATGTTCATCATGGAACCCTTTTTAAATGGAACTTTCCCAGGCCCTCGGCATCATCAATGCCGCCACTCCTGAGCGCGCCCGTAGTCTCGCCGACCTTATTCCTCCCGAGCTTATTCAGCAGGCGCTCACCCTGACCGATACCGTTACTTTGCGTAAACGTAAACTTTCCCTCGAATCCATGATTTGGCTTGTCGTTGGGATGTCCATTTTTTGCGATCGTCCGATGACCGAAATCGTCAATCTGATGGATATTACTGACCGGACCGGAGCTCCTTTTACCGCACGCAGCGCTGTCATTCAGCGCCGTAAGACTCTGGGTGAAAATGCAGTGCGGGAGCTTTTTGATATCACACAGCAGCACTGGAATCAGCAGGCTGCACATCCAAAATGGCACGGTCTGAATCTGTTTGCTGTCGACGGCGTGGTCTGGCGTACCGCCGATACGCCGGAAAACAGAGCCGTCTTCAGTAAACACAGCAGCCAGTACGGCGAAGGCGGCTATCCTCAGGTGCGAATGGTTTGTCTGATGGAGCTGAGCAGCCATCTGATCGCCGCCAGTGCATTCGACAGTGAAAAAGTCAGTGAAATGCGGCTGGCTGAGCACCTGACGGAGAAAACCCCGAATAACAGTATCACCCTGTTCGATAAGGGATTTTATTCGATGGGTCTGCTTCATCACTGGCAGACAGCAGGAGAACACCGTCACTGGTTGTTGCCGTTGAAAAAACACGTACAGTATCAGGTGGTTCGCCGTTTGGGGCGTGGAGATGAACTGATATGCCTGAAAACCAGTCCACGAGCCAGGAAGCAATGGCCAGGGGTCCCGGAAGAAATGGTGGCAAGACTGCTGACCCGCAGGGTAGACGGTAAAGAGAGGCAGGTGCTGACGTCACTGACAGACCCGAATCGCTATCCGGGTAAAGATATCAGCGAGCTATATCGCCACCGCTGGGAAACAGAACTGGGCTACCGGGAAGCAAAGCAGGGTATGCTGGACAGCCGGTGGACATTACGCAGTCGCCTGCCGGAGCTGGTGAGACAGGAGCTATGGGGGGTACTGCTGGCTTATAACCTGGTGCGATATCAGATGGTGCAGATGGCGTTCCATCTGAAAGGAGATTACCTGCCTTACCAGCTGAGCTTCAGTGGAGCGATAAGCGAAATAATCCGGATGCTGATAACCCTGCCCTGGGCTTCGCCGGGAAAAATGCCGGGAGAACTGAGAACCCTGTATGAACAGGCGAAATGGCTTGTGTTACCGGGTAGAAGAGAGCGAAGTTACCCGAGAGAGTTGAGGGTAAAGAGCAGGAAATATCCGGATAAAAAGGTTGCTGGTCACCTTAAGTGACCAGCATTAGGTGTACTAGCTCAGACCTGATCTGACAGTTACCGGTTATTTATACAGGTGTCTGTCAGATTAAATCTGGTTCAGATTTTTTTCTGCCCAGACCCGTTTACCATCAAGTAAAGTTGCCATTGGCGTACGCCCGCAGCACATTTTACCCTGATGAGTTCGCTCATTATTGTAATGCCACAACCAGTTGTCCAGATCTGCCTGCAGGCTTTCCAGGTCTCCATATAACTTCTTGCGGAACGTAACCTGATAAAAATCCTGCAAAATGGTTTTATGGAAGCGCTCGCAGATACCGTTCGTCTGTGGAGACATCGCCTTCGTTTTCGTATGGTCGATATCGTTGATGGCCAGATAAAGCTGATAATCATGCTGCTCCACTTTACCACAGTACTCCGTACCCCTGTCGGTCAGTATTCTCAGCATCGGCAGTCCCTGAGCCTCGTAGAACGGCAATACGCGATCATTGAGCAGGTCGGCGGCGGTGATCGGCGTTTTACTTGTATACAGCTTGCAGTGTGCCACTTTTGAGTACGTATCCACAAACGTCTGCTGGTAGATACGGCCAACACCTTTCAGATTGCCCACGTAGAAGGTGTCCTGCGAGCCCAGATAACCCGGATGTGCCGTCTCGATTTCGCCGCTGGCCTCATCATCATGCGCCTTTTTCTCCAGCGCTGCGATTTGGGCATCGGTAAGCACAATGCCTTCTTTAGCGACTTTCTCCTCAAGCGCCTTCAGGCGTTTACGGAAGTTCTCCAGGTCGTGTCGTTGCCAGATGGAGCGCACGCCGCTGCCGGAGATAAACACGCCTTTTTTACGAAGTTCATTGCTAGTCCGATGCTGACCATGAGCCGGGAACTCAACGGCGTACTCAACAACCGCACGTTCCGTGGCCTCATCGGCGCGGTTCTTCAGGTTGGGTACCCTACGACTTTGATTAACCAGCGCATCAATACCGCCTTCTTCAGCCAGTTCCTGATAACGGTAAAACGTGTCTCGCGACACGCCCATGATCTTACAGGCTTTTGATACGTTACCGAGCTCTTCGTCCAGATTGAGTAAACCGGCTTTGTGTTTGATGATGGGATTGTTAGTATGAAGCATGAGAGTTACCTCGCGTTTTGTATAAGGATTCGACACCCATATCAAAACCGGTAACTCTCAACCTTTCAAGGCCCATTGTCAGATCAAGTCGCGACTAATACACATTAGGCTTACGCCGGTTGATTTTTTTGACTTCAGTGTAAAAGCTGAACTCGCCCAACTTGCTTCTCACACCAGACACTTCTTTCTCATTCGTCCCGGCTTTGTAATTGCAGAATGTTTTTTTCCAGCCGCGCAACTAGCGTGACCATTCTGTCGATGTCCTCAGAGGAGATACCCGTGAGGATGTCATCCCGCGTAGCATTAATAACATTCTCAACCTGGCAAATAATCGATGCAGCTTGCTCAGTCAGTGTGATTCGTTTAGCGCGCCGGTCACTGGCACAGGTAGTACGAACAATTAAGCCCTTATCCTCAAGCTGGTCCAGGGTGCGCACCAGCGAAGGCTGTTCTATTCCAATCGCTTTTGCCAGCTGGATTTGAGACTGTTCCGGTGGCAATTGATGAATATTGTGCAAAGTTACCCAGTGTGTTTGGGTTAATTCCAGCGGTTTCAAGCGTTGATCGATTAATGACCGCCAGATACGCACTAATCTTGCGAGATACGTTCCTAAAGATGCATCCAATTTCATCTCCTTATAATTAGCTTGCTATCTGTCATGCGTCAATCTGAACTATTCTGCGAGTTTAACGATCAAAATACAAATTCAGGATACGGCTTCCTTATGATGAAGAAGTCAATGGTAAGAACGAATTAACATAACTCCAGTGACGCGTCAGCCTCTCAATATATACCGCCCCCGCCGTCGACACCATTTCGTCTTTCAGGAGGGTTAAGAGGCATATCCCTATTTTTTATCATGCTATTTATTGTTTTTACGCCCTGAAATTAACTTAATTAAGGTAAAATTTGCTATACGCCTTTGTCAGAATTTACCTTTAAATTTCTTTTCTGGCGCTTTCGCTAATCTGATCGGCGATAATTATCAGAAATTTCTGGCGTAAAGGCGCAGAACGTTATGAAGCAATGGCACTTGCAAAGACTCTGTAGAAGCAGTCCGTTTACTTTGCCGTTAACGGCCACTTTCTGCATTCGACAATGAGTGATTCACTGGCGCGTTTTTGCACAAAAATCCAGGATCGTACTCGAGAGGATTCATTATTATATAAACCCATCATTGTGACGTTGTCACAATAACTTTAACATATTTTGAAGATATTTTTAGCCAGTTAAGATGGAAAACTCACTCTCCACACCTAAATTGCACAGTTAATTCGACGCCTGATAAACATTGCAGCAAACGATCGGAGATTCAGTTATTAAGCCCCGTTCACTGAGTAAGTTATTTTAAAATACAGTGAAATGGCAGAGTGCTGAGGGAGGTCAAAGCCGGAAAGAAACGTGCCTGGCAGGCTGATATAACTGCCTGATTGCAGCCGTAACGCCTACCTGCTGACGCTGACAAAAATTTAAAATAATGAAGGTTGCTCTGGCGCAGACGGAAGGTCGTTTTTTTCGCTTCGTTGCTGACGTAATAATCGCTGACGGCAAAGCCGTAACACATCACGTTTTTGTGTATCGCTGTATTTCATCCAGTTAAAACGCTCGTCACGACTGCGCATGCAGCCATGGCAATAGCCACGTGGATCGGTTTGACAGATCCCACGACATGGGCTTGGAACCGGAAAAAATTCGAGTTGCTCCGCCACCGTCACTCCTGATGCATTAATGACAATCTGGATATTACGCTCTTACGGCACGCCGCAATGAAAGCAACCTCACCAGCAAACCGTAAATAAAATATACGGGCAATGATATTGCATCTTATACACCATTATCCATCCTAACGGATGTTACAAAAAAGTTATGACTTGTTCGATAAACGCAAATAAAGAAGCAAGCATGTTGTGCCGTCGCCGCACACTGGGTTACGGTGGCGAGAGAAACGCACGCGTTTTGCCCTTGAAGTGGTGGACACCGCCATTTCGGGTTGGGGTGCCGACCGTATGGGATCCGTATTTCACCGCTGTAGGCCATTTAATGGTCCGGACAACGGTGATGATCAGAAAGAAGCCGCGCTTTATTACATTGGCGAACTGGCAAAACGTAACCTTGCTTATCTATACATTTCCGAACCAGACTGGGCAGGTGGCAAACCTTATAGTGAAGCATTCCGTAAAGCCATCCGGGCTACCTTCCCCGGCGTAATCGTTGGTGCAGGTTCGTATACGGCGGCAAAAGCAGAAAGCCTGATTGAGCAGGGATTAACCGATGCCGTAGCTCCTGGACGCACCTATATCACAAATCCAGACCTCGTCGAACGTTTACAGTATAATGCCTCGCTGAACGGATCCCGGCCTGCATTTTTCTACGGTTGTGATGCGCATGGCTATACGGATTATCCCGCTTTAGGTGCTAAGTAGATAAAGTGGGGCAGTTATCTGCCCCACTCGGCGCTATACTGTTTTTTCCGTCATCAAATGATGACGCTTTTATTACAGAGGATATTATGCGTCTGCTTCATACCATGTTACGCGTTGGTGATTTACAGCGCTCCATTGATTTTTATACCAAAGTTCTAGGTATGCGCCTGCTTCGTACCAGTGAAAACAAGGAATATAAGTACAATCTTGCCTTTGTTGGCTATACCGAGGAAAGCGAAGGCGCCGTAATTGAGCTGACCTGGAATTGGGGTGTTGATAGCTATGATCTGGGCAACGCTTATGGTCACATTGCACTGGGCGTTGATGACGTGGCCGCAACCTGTGAACGCATTCGCAAAGATGGCGCGAATGTAACGCGTGAAGCCGGTCCGGTCAAAGGTGGGACAACCGTTATTGCGTTTGTTGAAGATCCAGACGGGTATAAAATCGAGCTCATTGAAAATAAACACGCGGGTCATGGTATTAGCGCATAACCCTTCAGGGCACCAGCAGGTGCCCTTGCTCCCTTCCCCATGCTGCATCCGGCAATGAAATTTGTCATAATGTGTGCTGCCTTTTTTACCTGTGAGATCCTGATGTCTGAATCGAACCAACTGAATACCCTCAGCGACCGTTTTCGTGGCTATTATCCGGTAGTGATTGATGTTGAAACTGCAGGATTCGACGCCAAAACCAATGCATTGCTGGAAGTGGCAGCCATAACGTTAAAAATGGATCGTAATGGCTGGCTGGAGAAAGATCAGACAATGCATTTCCACGTTGAGCCTTTTGAAGGTTCAGTTCTACAGCCGGAAGCGCTGGCGTTTAACGGCATCGATCCAAATAATCTCTTACGTGGTGCCGTAAGTGAATATGAAGCACTGCATGCTATATTCAAAATCGTTCGTAAAGGCATCAAGGATTTTGGCTGCAGCCGCGCTATCATGGTGGCCCACAACGCCACGTTTGACCTGAGTTTTATCAATGCCGCCGCAGAAAGAAGCGGCCTCAAACGCAATCCATTTCATCCGTTCGTTACTTTTGACACCGCAGCAATGAGTGGTCTGGTACTTGGCCAGACAGTTCTGGCCAAAGCCTGCGCGGCGGCCGGCATGGCGTTTGACGACACGCAGGCACACTCAGCGCTCTACGATACAATGCAGACTGCAGATCTTTTTTGTGAACTGGTCAATCGCTGGAAACGACTGGGCGGCTGGCCGCTGCCTGAAACACAGAACACCCATTGACAATGGCGCGGTCACAGTATCTTTGATGAGTGCTTATCTCTGCAGCCCGCTGCAAATACTGTGGGACAGTTGCTGAGACAACAGGTTCTCTTTTCGCACGGACCTACCCCTAATGCTGGTCACTTAAGGTGACCAGCAACCTTTTTATCCGGATATTTCCTGCTCTTTACCCTCAACTCTCTCGGGTAACTTCGCTCTCTTCTACCCGGTAACACAAGCCATTTCGCCTGTTCATACAGGGTTCTCAGTTCTCCCGGCATTTTTCCCGGCGAAGCCCAGGGCAGGGTTATCAGCATCCGGATTATTTCGCTTATCGCTCCACTGAAGCTCAGCTGGTAAGGCAGGTAATCTCCTTTCAGATGGAACGCCATCTGCACCATCTGATATCGCACCAGGTTATAAGCCAGCAGTACCCCCCATAGCTCCTGTCTCACCAGCTCCGGCAGGCGACTGCGTAATGTCCACCGGCTGTCCAGCATACCCTGCTTTGCTTCCCGGTAGCCCAGTTCTGTTTCCCAGCGGTGGCGATATAGCTCGCTGATATCTTTACCCGGATAGCGATTCGGGTCTGTCAGTGACGTCAGCACCTGCCTCTCTTTACCGTCTACCCTGCGGGTCAGCAGTCTTGCCACCATTTCTTCCGGGACCCCTGGCCATTGCTTCCTGGCTCGTGGACTGGTTTTCAGGCATATCAGTTCATCTCCACGCCCCAAACGGCGAACCACCTGATACTGTACGTGTTTTTTCAACGGCAACAACCAGTGACGGTGTTCTCCTGCTGTCTGCCAGTGATGAAGCAGACCCATCGAATAAAATCCCTTATCGAACAGGGTGATACTGTTATTCGGGGTTTTCTCCGTCAGGTGTTCAGCCAGCCGCATTTCACTGACTTTTTCACTGTCGAATGCACTGGCGGCGATCAGATGGCTGCTCAGCTCCATCAGACAAACCATTCGCACCTGAGGATAGCCGCCTTCGCCGTACTGGCTGCTGTGTTTACTGAAGACGGCTCTGTTTTCCGGCGTATCGGCGGTACGCCAGACCACGCCGTCGACAGCAAACAGATTCAGACCGTGCCATTTTGGATGTGCAGCCTGCTGATTCCAGTGCTGCTGTGTGATATCAAAAAGCTCCCGCACTGCATTTTCACCCAGAGTCTTACGGCGCTGAATGACAGCGCTGCGTGCGGTAAAAGGAGCTCCGGTCCGGTCAGTAATATCCATCAGATTGACGATTTCGGTCATCGGACGATCGCAAAAAATGGACATCCCAACGACAAGCCAAATCATGGATTCGAGGGAAAGTTTACGTTTACGCAAAGTAACGGTATCGGTCAGGGTGAGCGCCTGCTGAATAAGCTCGGGAGGAATAAGGTCGGCGAGACTACGGGCGCGCTCAGGAGTGGCGGCATTGATGATGCCGAGGGCCTGGGAAAGTTCCATTTAAAAAGGGTTCCATGATGAACATAGAACCCTTTTTACCGCATAAACCGGATCGGTCAACCGATCCTTAAATGATCGGCATTAGGCGTAAGCCGGTTGATTTTAGATTAACGAGGTGACACTGTCACCTGACTGCCATTCGAAGCAATCGCTACGCGCATACCAGGAGCGAAACGGCTTGCGGCCTGTTTCTGGACCACCATTATAGTGTTGCCATCATCCTTACGGATTTCCAGTTCAACACCTTGTGACTTGTTCATCGCTCCCTGTACACCCTGTCCAGCAACGCCGCCAGCAACTGCACCAGCAGCCGTTGCCAGGCTGCGCCCTGTACCGCCACCAACTGTATTGCCGAGGAAACCACCCAGAACCGCACCACCAATAGCGCCGATGACATTATTTTCATCGCCACCCTGAATTTGAACCGGGCGAACAGATACCAGTGTACCATAGGTAACACTTTGAACCTGGCGGGCTTCCGAAGCACTGTAAACATCGCCAGACAACGTGTTGTTATTGGCACAGCCTGCTAAGGTTACACTTGTCAGGGCTACAATGGCTATACGCTTAAACATGGTCAGAACTCCTTTATTATTCACATGCTGCAGTGAATCGTGCAGCGATCAACAACGTTATTATATGGCACAAGTCATGCATGTAACTTGCTTTTGTTGAAAAAAACGCAGGCGTTGAGAATAACCCGGCATCGATAAACCGGTCATCAATCAGCAATAAGATAGCCGGAAATGAGAAAAAACGTAACGGTGTTTAAAAATGCACGTTCAATCATGGTATTGCGTTATTGATTTTGCGACTCTCCGGGAATAGCGATGATTAATATGAATGGTTGAGGCGCAAAAAATGAAATCAGGGCGTTATATTGGGGTGATGTCAGGGACCAGCCTTGACGGTGTGGACGTTGTGCTGGCAGCTATTGACCAGCAGATGGTGGCGCAACAGGCAAGCTACTGCCATCCGATGCCAGCAGCGATACGTCAGGACATTCTCGCTGTATGCCAGGGGCAGCCTCTCACGCTGTCACAGCTAGGGCAGCTTGATACGCGACTGGGTCGACTGTTTGCAGAAGCGGTGCAAACGTTACTTCATCGGGAAGGACTGGAGAAAGACGATATCGCGGCTATAGGCTGCCATGGTCAGACCGTCTGGCATGAACCACAAGGTGATGCGCCCAATACTTTGCAGATTGGCGACAACAACCAGATTGTCGCCGCGACCGGCATAACCGTTGTGGGCGATTTTCGCCGTCGGGATATGGCACTGGGTGGGCAGGGAGCGCCCCTTGTTCCGGCTTTTCACCACGCCATTTTAATGCATCCGCTGGAGCGAAGGATGGTACTGAATGTTGGTGGCATTGCTAATCTTTCATTGTTGTTACCCGGGCAACCTCCGGGTGGCTATGACACCGGACCGGGGAATATGTTGATGGATGCCTGGATTTGGCAGTATAAAAAAGAATCCTATGATCGTGGTGGTCGATGGGCCAGTGGCGGAAATGTAAGTTATCCGCTATTACAAAAGATGCTCGCCGATCCCTGGTTTGCACTCGCCGGGCCTAAATCCACTGGTAGGGAATACTTTAACCGTGGCTGGATCGAACAACAGCTGGCATCCTTTCCTGACTTGTCTGCTCAGGACGTGCAGGCCACGCTGGTGGAACTTACTGCCACGACCATCGTGGATCAGATCGTGATAAATGGCGGCTGTGAACGGTTGCTGGTGTGCGGTGGCGGTAGCCGAAATCGGCTGCTGATGTCGAGGTTGACCCATCTGTTAGCAGGCACCGCAGTCGCCTCAACTGACAGCGTTGGCATAAGCGCTGATGATATGGAAGCACTGGCTTTTGCCTGGCTGGCTTACAAAACACTCTCAGGCGAAGCAGGTAACATGCCCTCGGTGACCGGCGCACGGGAAGCAACCATTCTGGGCGTGATTTATCCAGCCAATAATGGCTGCCATCGCTGAATGGCTATTGCGGGGGGCAGTTAAAAATTCGATGATTTTTTGGCCTGATATTGCCGTCAGGCCATACCACATCCTTTTTGCATGCGTGATTGTCAAGAACGGCATATCATTTAATAACAAAGCGCAGCGAGAAATCTCAACCCGGTTTTGTCGAAGCACAACGATATGCACACTGCAGCTTTTCCGGGTAATGGCGCGGATATTGTCACCCTCTGACTGGATAAGCGGCAAACATACATAAGCACAGTGGGGTATGGATGATGGCGCTATCCGCCGGGGCTACTCCGTTGAAATCCTGCTGTACAGAGCGCACAATGCGCTTTTCCCTCTTTTAGCCGAAGCCGGAATAATGAACGAAACCGATAGCCTGCAACAGATTGCCCACCTGCGTCGTGAGTACACGCGCGGGGGACTGCGACGCAAAGACCTGCCCGCCGATCCGTTAACCCTGTTTGAACACTGGTTGAGCCAGGCGGTTGCAGCTCAGTTACCCGATCCCACGGCGATGAGCGTGGCAACCGTTGATCGTCATGGTCAGCCTTACCAACGCATTGTTCTGCTGAAATATTTTGATCAGCGTGGCCTGGTGTTTTATACCAATCTTGGCAGCCGCAAGGCACAGCAGTTGGATGAAAATTCCCGCATTAGCCTGCTGTTTCCGTGGCACATGCTTGAGCGGCAGGTAATGGTGCTGGGAGCTGTTGAAAAACTCTCTGTTGTCGACGTGGTGAAATATTTCCACAGCCGCCCCCGTGACAGCCAGATTGGCGCGTGGGTGTCAAAACAGTCCAGCCGGATCTCTGCCAGGGGCGTGCTCGAAGGTAAATTTCTCGAACTTAAACAAAAGTTCCAGCAGGGAGAGATTCCGTTGCCCAGTTTTTGGGGCGGCTTTCGCATTAAACCTGAGTCAATAGAGTTTTGGCAGGGGGGAGAACATCGTTTACACGACCGTTTTTTCTACCAGCGTGAAGGTGATAGCTGGAAAATTGATCGTCTGGCTCCCTGAACCCGCGAAATAATCCTGTTAAGCGCTGGTGCAGAGTGCGTCAGCGCTTTATCCTGTACACCTCATTTTTTTCGTCCGTGCCTCGTCGGAAAGTGATTTATCAGTAATCAGTAAAGGTGCAGACTTATTTTTACATGGAGTCACAGATGGCCAGCAGTAGTCTGATTAAACAATTGCAGGAGCGGGGCCTGGTAGCCCAGGTTACGGATGAAAACGCGTTAGCAGAACGACTGGCGCAGGGGCCAGTCGCACTCTATTGCGGTTTCGATCCAACGGCCGACAGCCTGCATTTGGGACATCTGGTGCCCTTACTGTGTCTCAAGCGTTTTCAGGATGCGGGGCACCGTCCGGTCGCGCTGGTCGGCGGTGCCACCGGCATGATTGGCGACCCCAGCTTTAAAGCAGATGAACGCAAGCTTAACACCGCAGAAACTGTTGGCGAGTGGGTGGAAAAAATCCGCCGTCAGGTTGCGCCATTCCTTGATTTTGAATGCGGGAGCAACAGCGCAATCGCGGCTAACAACTACGACTGGTTTGGGCAAATGAACGTGCTAACCTTTCTGCGCGATATCGGTAAGCACTTTTCAGTTAACCAGATGATCAATAAAGAAGCCGTTAAGCAACGACTGAATCGCGACGACCAGGGCATCTCCTTCACCGAATTCTCCTATAACCTGTTACAGGGCTATGATTTTGCCTGCCTTAATGAGCGTCATGGCGTGGTATTGCAGATTGGTGGCTCCGATCAGTGGGGTAACATCACCTCCGGCATCGATCTGACGCGCCGTTTGCATCAAAACCAGGTTTTCGGCCTCACCGTGCCGCTGATCACCAAATCAGATGGAACTAAATTTGGCAAAACCGAGGGTGGTGCGGTCTGGCTTGATGCAAAAAAAACCAGCCCTTACAAATTCTACCAGTTCTGGATCAACACTGCGGATGCAGATGTCTACCGCTTCCTCAGGTTCTTTACTTTCATGAGCCTAGACGAGATCAATGCGCTGGAAGAAGAAGATAAAAAAAGTGGCAAAGCGCCGCGTGCGCAATATGTCCTTGCGCAGCAGGTCACCCGACTGGTACATGGTGCAGCAGGTCTGGCAGCGGCAGAGCGTATCACTAACAGCCTCTTCTCCGGTAGCCTGGATGAAATGACCGAAGCGGACTTTCAACAGCTGGCGCAGGATGGCGTGCCGTTCGTTGAACTGACGCAGGGGCAGGATCTGCAGCAGGCGATGGTCGATGGCGAGCTGGCCCCATCGCGCGGCCAGGCTCGTAAGCTGATTGAAGCCAGCGCGGTTAGCATCAATGGTGTTGTGCAGCCTGACAGTGAATATGTTTTCAATGCGGCTGAACGTTTGCATGGACGTTACACTCTTCTGCGTCGTGGCAAGAAAAATTACTGCCTGATCGTCTGGAAATAACACCTGGCTTAAGGTCGGTCTAACCGGCCTCTTTTTCTCACAGGGTATAATGAAAAATATTCTTTCTGTGCAGTCGCATACCGTTTATGGGCATGCGGGAAACAGCGCATCTGAGTTCCCCATGCGGCGGATGGGGGCCAATGTCTGGGCATTAAACACGGTGCAGTTTTCTAATCATACGCAATATGGCCACTGGACCGGGATGGTGATGCCTGCCAGCCACCTGAGTGAGATCGTCCAGGGGATTGCCAGTATCGATCGCCTGAAAATCTGTAGCGCGGTGTTAAGTGGTTATCTCGGTTCGGCAGAGCAGGGTGAACAGATCCCGGACATCGTGCGTCAGGTTAAGCAGGCGAATCCCGATGCCTGGTATTTTTGCGATCCGGTGATGGGGCACCCAGAAAAGGGCTGTATCGTTGCGCCCGGCGTTGCCAAATTTCACACACAAGCTGCGCTGCCAGCCAGCGACATCGTTGCACCGAACCTGCTGGAGCTGGAGATCCTCAGCGGACATGCCGTCAACAGTGTGGAACAGGCGGTGTTCAGCGCACGAGAGCTGATTGCCCGGGGACCAAAGATTGTACTGGTTAAGCATCTGTCCCGTGCAGGGCAAGGTAGCGACCGCTTTGAAATGCTGCTGGTTACGGGCGACGAAGCCTGGCATATCAGCCGCCCTCTTGTGGATTTCGGCGTGCGTCAGCCGGTGGGCGTCGGGGATTTAACCAGTGGGTTGCTGTTGGTGGATTTATTGCATGGCATGCCGTTAGCTCAGGCGCTGGAGCATGTTACCGCAGCCGTTTATGAAGTTATGTTGAAAACCCATGAAATGGGTGAGTATGAATTGCAGCTGGTGGCGGCGCAGCAGAGCATTGCACAACCACTTAACCACTTTTCAGCGGTTAAGTTATCTCCTGTTTGATTTATTCCAAATTGAAAACCACCTCCTGTAGGCGTGGTCATCAGCAGGTTTTGGCTCTGCCTTATTGTCTTTGATTGAAATCTAACAGGACTGCCAGAAACTTCTTTTTAAGGGGTTGGGTACGCCCTTTTAGGGCGCAATCGATGCCGACTTCAATGAAGGCGGATTTTTACTCTTTAGAAATATGCCGACGCCTGCTCGCTGGAATAGCAGGCGTTTTTGGGTTGATTTATTTATACCCACATGAGAACCAGGTTATTAAAAAAGCCACCCAGACTGGAAATACATTAATTTTTCAGGAACTCACCGTGAACGTAAACAGCCGCTATCATACTCCTTACGCCGTTTACCATTCCGATCATGACAACCAACCTGAATCATCAGCAGGCACGTCATCTCATGCAGCAACGGCTTCCGAAGTGGCCAGAAACATTAATGGCTGGGGGATGCATGAAAGGCTGAATGATTTATCCAGAAGGATTGAAAGCCGGACAACATTGACGACAACGGGTTATCAGTTTGCCATGGCAAGGGTTAATAACCCGCAGAAACTTGATGCTAACTCAGGTATAACCATGCGTCGTGCCCAGCAATATATTCAGTGTGCCAAAAAGCGCTTTCCTCAAAATACCCTGGCAAGTCTTGCCGCTCTTCAACATGACAGTATTTACCGTACTTCTGACGGTAAGCTTAAGGGTGGCATAGAAATGAATATGCAGCAGCTTACTGAATCTCTGGAAAAATGCCGTAAGACAGGGTTTGCGAATTGTGACATGCAGGCGCTTGAGATGGGACTGCATATAAAACACTGTCTGGGCATTAATGATTTCACGATCTACAGCAATAAGGCGTTAAGTCACAACTATGTAGTGATCAAACCCGGTGAACTCTTTCACCGTGGTGCCATCGTTGACTCCTGGAGTGGACACGGTGTGTTTGAATTATCGCTAAAGAATAAGCTGGTTTTTATGCATAAAGAAAATAACCTGGCAGTAAATCACACTATGC
The DNA here is from genome assembly GCF_021365465.1 of Erwinia tracheiphila. Taxonomy (NCBI): domain Bacteria; kingdom Pseudomonadati; phylum Pseudomonadota; class Gammaproteobacteria; order Enterobacterales; family Erwiniaceae; genus Erwinia; species Erwinia tracheiphila. Next base: position 2,634,138 of record NZ_CP089932.1, on the reverse strand, counting down.
ATGCGTGGATTGACGAGTATGGCAAGGATTTTGTTATCGATTAAGCCGTGAATAAAATTTAAAAACGCCCTGACATTACCGATTGCTGAATATGCTCGCACCGGAAAAAATGCCGCCGGGCAGGAATTGACACCCGGCGGTCGGTGCTAATGTGTTATATTCCTTCCGCCTTTAACGCCTCTGACACCGCAGGGCGTTCTGCCACCCGGTCAGACCACGTATTGAGTGATGTGTGAGCGGATAAATCCAGCCCGACAACCGCAGCCCAGCGCAATACGGTGAACAGATACGCATCTGCCACGGTGAAATGCGAACCGGTCAGCCACTGTTTATCCTGTAGCTGATCTTCAACCCAGCTGAATTTTTGCGCGAGCTGATTTCGCAGGCCAGCTTTTAACTCTTCAGGCGTATCGGGCCGGAACAAAGGTGCGAAACCCTTGTGCAACTCGGTGGCGATGAAATTCAGCCACTCAATGGTGTGGTATCGGGCCGGGCTGCCCACTGGTGCCAGCAGCTGGCGATCCGGCTTGCAATCGGCCAGATACTGTACGATTGCAACGCCTTCAGTAAGGATACTGCCATCATCGAACTGCAACGTTGGCACCTGTCCTTTTGGATTAACTAATAAAAAGTCCTCTTCCTGCTCGGTCTTTTTGTTTTGCAAATCGACTTTGATCAGCGTGAAATCAATGCCGGTCTCACGTAAAACGATATGGGGTGAAAGTGAACAGGCCCCCGGCTTGTAGTAAAGCTTCATTGAATTGCTCCTTCAATTGCACGACTAACACAGTCTTCAGCTTAGTGTCGGTGGGTGGAAAAGTCAGCAGCGGGCAGGCGGATCTGTCGAATAATCTGTGAAGCAAAGCACTATTTGAACAGCCAGCGGCGTTTTGGGCGGGGTGCCGTCCTTGATAATACAGGGCTACATCGCTGCAGCCCTGTGAATGACAGCGTCAGAACCTGCTACGCATTACCCTTCGCCATTGAGTGGTCGTCCTGCGCCATCCGATTTAGTTTGGGTGCCGTCAGCAGCATAATCAGCGCTATCGCGGCGGTAACAATACCAATTTTCAGGAAAACATCGCTGTACACATGCAGGGATTGCAGTAAGGTCTGGGCGACTCCTCGCTGATCAATGGCATGTGTTATATACGCGGTAACGCTATGGACTACGATAACTGGGCGAAAAAAGCGGGGCTGGAAAGTTGGTCTTATCTCAATTGCCTCCCTTACTTTCGCAAAGCTGAAAAGCGTGATATCGGCGAAAATGACTGGCACGGTGGAGACGGCTACCTGAGTGTTACCACGCCGAAAGCGGGAAACAACCCGCTGTTTCGTGCCTTTATTGATGCGGCAAAACAGGCGGGTCATAATGAAACGGACGATCTGAACGGCTATCGTCAGGACGGTTTTGGCCTGATGGATCGCACCGTTACGCCGCAGGGGTGTTGTTCCAGCACCGCCAGAGGCTATCTGGACGTGGCAAAACAGCGCCCGAACCTGACCATCATTACCCATGCGCAAACCGATCGTATTCTGTTCAGCGGTAAAACCGCCACTGCCGTGTGCTGGATGCGTAATGGTAAAGCGTACCAGGCAAACGCCAGCCGTGAAGTTGCTCTGTGCGGGTGCGATTGCTTCGCCGCAGATCCTTCAGCGTTCTGGGGTTGGACCGGAAGAGTGGCTGCGAGAGCTTGATATCAACGTGGTACACGCTTTGCCCGGCGTTGGTCGAAACCTTCAGGATCACCTCGAAGTTTATATGCAATTTCGCTGTAAAAAGCCGGTCAGTCTTTACCCTTCGCTGCAATGGTGGAACCAGCTGGCTATCGGCGCGGAATGGTTGTTTAGGGGGTCTACGCCGCAAACCTGGATATTTCCGCAACCAGTAACGGCGGGGGTTGTCACGTAAACGACCGGTTGAGTGACAATCATGAAAACAACGATTCTGATGCTGAAAGTCGTCACATAACCCGTAATTTATTCAACGCCATGCAAATCATATGGTCTTTAGCTTTGGTGACGGAATTTTCTGGGGTTCAGGCGGACAACCCCGTTTAAAGGCACCGGCATCGGAGCCAGCAACCAGTTTGAGGCAGGGGGATTCATCCGCAGTGATGATCGGCCGGACTGGCCGGACCTGCAATATCACTTTTTGCCAGTTGCCATTAATTACAACGGTAGCAACCCGGTAAAAGAGCATGGTTTTAAGGCTCACGTCGGACCAATGCGCTCGCGCAGTCGGGGACGGGTTAAACTCACCTCGAAACACCCCTATGCTGCGCTGTCAATCTTCTTCAACTACATGTCTGAGCCGCGCGACTGGGAGGAATTCAGAAGCGCGGTGCGCCTGACGCGGGAAATCATGAAACAGCCTGCACTGGCGGAATATTGCGGCGAGGAAATCCAGCCCGGTGTCGCGGTGCAGAGCGACGAGCAAATTGACGCCTTCGTGCGTGAGCATGCAGAAACGGCCTATCATCCCTGCGGCAGCTGCGCGATGGGCTACGATGACATGGCAGTTGTGGATGCTGAAGGGCGGGTCCATGGAATAGCAGGCCGGCGGGTGGTGGATGCATCGATTATGCCGCAGATCACCACCGGAAACCTGAACGCGCCAACAGTGATGATTGCTGAAAAAATGGCCGACATCCTTCGTAGCCGAACCCCACTGCCCGCCTCTGGGGTCGATTACTACCGGCTTCAGCGCAATCTCGCGGCTGAAAACCTCTGACATTGTTTAATCCGGCAACGGAGTACCGGATTATTCTGTGCGCGGGTGATGTCGCATCCTGCCTGAGTTAAGAAGCAAACCAAGGGTTCCTGCCATTGAGCAGGGGGTTAGATTCCCGTAGAGACGGCAGCGGTGTCGCTGGTGGTTTTAGTGCTGTCAGCAGCAGACGAGCTGGTATTGGTACTGGCGGCAGCGGTATCGCTGGTGGTTTTATTGCTGTCAGTAGCAGACGAGCTGGTATTGGTACTGGCGGCAGCGGTGTTGCTGGTGGTTTTAGTGCTGTCAGCAGAAGACGAGCTGGTATTGGGGCTGGCGGCAGCGGTGTCGCTGGTGGTTTTAGTGCTGTCAGCAGCAGACGAGCTGGTATTGGTACTGGCGGCAGCGGTGTCGCTGGTGGTTTTAGTGCTGTCAGCAGCAGACGAGCTGGTATTGGGGCTGGCGGCAGCGGTATCGCTGGTGCTTTTGGCACTGGCGGACACCTGCGTCTGACCACCCTGTACTGGCACAGTCTCATCCGGTTTTTTGGCGGGTGGCGGCACCGCAGTGGGTGCGGTTTCTGTAAATGTTGGCTTATTTTTTACCACGGAATAGGTAACATGCTTAATCTGACCCGGTACCGCAGTCACGTCGATAGCCTGAATCGTCACGCGACCATAGCCTAACAGAGTCGAAACATAGCCGCCGACTTTATGCTTTCCTGAAGCCATATGTAATTCGGCGGTTTCACCGCGCACCAGCGGTTCGGCATCCTTACCATCAACCGTCACCATAATTAAAGAACCGTCATCGGTAAGGCTGTCAACGTGGGAGAAGGTCACCAGCGACGAACCGCTGGCAAAATCCTGTACCTGCGAAGTGGTTCGCTGCGCACAGCCCGTCAGCGTCAGCGCCGCCGTAATGGCAGCAAGCGTAAAGCGAAAAATCATTGTAACTCATACTCCTTAACGGTCAGTAAATCCTATTTTAAAGATGCAGGGCGGCTGATAACAGAGGGGAAATATTCAGGTTGTTCTTAAAATCATAAGTAAATGTGAAATGCCCTGACACTAACTCAAGGCCAGCGGGGTTGTTGACCGACACCCCGGCATTGTAGCGGGGAATATGACTGCGCCTGCTGGCGGGGCAGATTATCAGACGTGCGGTTTTTCAGTATGCGCGGAGGCGGGCCCGTTTTATGACGCAGACGGCCAGCAGGCGTCGTTAAATGGTTACCTGGTAAAGAGAGAAGAAGAACCCTGTGACACTATTGCGCAATCATTCCGCCTTATCGCCATATTCACACAAATCTTCAATCAGGCATGAGCTACAGCGGGGCTTACGGGCAATGCAGGTATAACGTCCGTGCAGGATTAGCCAGTGGTGGCAGTCGACCTTAAATGCCTTTGGCACCACTTTCAGCAGCTTTTCCTCCACCTGCTCAACGTTTTTACCCGGGGCAAAGCCGGTGCGGTTACTGACACGAAAAATATGGGTATCCACCGCGATGGTTGGCCAGCCAAAAGCGGTGTTGAGTACCACGTTAGCTGTTTTACGACCCACACCGGGCAGGGCCTCCAGTGCCTCCCGATTTTCCGGGATCTCGCCCTGATGTTTGTCCAGCAGGATACGGCAGGTTTTAATGACATTTTCCGCTTTGCTGTTAAACAAGCCAATAGTCTTGATGTACTCTTTTACGCCGTCAACCCCAAGTGCCAGCATTGCCGCTGGTGTGTTCGCCACCGGATAAAGCTTTGCGGTAGCTTTATTGACGCTGACGTCGGTTGCCTGCGCGGAGAGTAACACCGCAATCAGCAGTTCAAATGGCGTGGTAAAATTTAGCTCGGTGGTGGGATGGGGATTATTATCCCGCAGCCGCAGCAAAATTTGCTGACGTTTATCTTTATTCATAGAGCACCTGCTTTACCATCCAGCTCACGCTGTGCGGTCTGTTCAGCCTTGCGGGCCGCGCGCATCCGATTATCAATCAGGTATTTTGCTGCCAGCAGCATACCCAGCCCGATAAAGGCACCCGGCGGCAGCATGGCCAGCAGCATCGGCGAATCGAAATGCACCACCTGGATGCGCATCACTTTCGCCCAGGGGCCAAGTAGCTGATCGGCGCCGTTAAACACCGTGCCGTTACCGATAATTTCGCGTAGCGAACCGAGCACTACCATCACGCTGGTGGCACCCAGTCCAATTGCCATACCGTCCAGCGCGGAGAGCGGAACGCTACTGCGTGAGGCGACCGCTTCAGCGCGTCCCACCACAATGCAGTTAGTGACGATCAGCGGAATAAAAATGCCCAGCGACTGATAAAGACCGTGTGCATAGGCATTAATCAGCATCTCCACGCAGCTGACCACCGCCGCAATAATCATCACGTAAATTGGAATACGGATATCGGCGGGTACCCAGCGGCGCGAGGCGGAAATGGCACTGTTAGTGCAGGTCAACACCATGGTGGTGGCCAGGCCCAGACCCAGCGCGTTGGTGGCGGTTGAGGTCACTGCCAGCAGCGGGCACAGTCCCAGCAGCTGAACCAGCGCCGAGTTGTTTTTCCACAGTCCGCCGACCAGCAGCGTTTTAGCTTCACTCATTGGTTTCTCCACAGTCAGGCAGCAAATTAAGTCGCTGCGGTAGGGTTTCGACAAACAGGGTGGTGCGCTTTGCAGCATTCACCACCGCCCTTGGCGTAATGGTCGCACCGGTAAACTGATCAAAGTTGCCGCCGTCCTTCTTTACCGCGAAATGGGGGGCGTGCTGGCTTTTAATCTGCACGCCGTTAAACGAATTAATCCAATCGGAAATACGCAGTTCGATTTTGTCACCCAGTCCCGGTGTCTCATGGTGTTCAACCACGCGTACGCCGAGCACTTTACCTTTAAAATCAGCGCCGACAATCATCTGAATTGCACCAGAATAGCCGTCGGGCGCAGTGGTCTCAATGGCGACGGCCACGGGCTGATCGTCTTTACGCGCCAGATAGAGACGGTGCGGGCTGGCATTGCCCAGCGCCGGGTCAGTGACGCGGTAACATTCTTTCTGAATGGCATTATTGTATAGCTCTGGCGGAACCACCTGATCCAGCAGGATTTTCTGCTGTAGCGCCGTCTGGTGTTCAATGGTTGGCCTGGTCACTGTGTTGATCACGGCGGTTACGCCAGTGGTTACCGCAGCAAAGATAGCCAGAGTCACGCCATTTTTACGAATCGCATCCAGCATCACTTCTCCTTACGGTGGCCGTAAACGCGCGGCTGCGTATAGTAATCAATTAAGGGCACGGTAATATTCGCCAGCAGCACGGCAAAGGCTACGCCGTCTGGATAGCCGCCATAACTGCGGATCAGCCACACCAGCAAACCGATCAGCACGCCGTAAACCAGCCGACCCTTATTAGTGGTGGAAGCGGTAACCGGGTCTGTGACGATGAAAAAGGCACCGAGCATGGTGGCACCGGAGAACAGATGAAGCAGTGGCGACAGCAGCGACGTGGGCGAAATCAACCAGCCAATTGTCGAAAACAGTGCCAGCGACAGCAGGAAGCTGACCGGAATATGCCAGCGAATGCTGCGGGTAAACAGTAAAAACAGGCCGCCAGCCAGATACCCCAGATTGATCCATTGCCAGCCTGCACCAGCAATGACCCCGGAGTAAATCGGCCCGGCAAGGAGCTGTTCAGCGCTGTGTCCGGCCCGTAAGCCGGTCTTAAAGGTATCCAGCGGCGTGGCCTGGCTGACGCCATCAACATCCATCTGCAATTGTTGCATGGTGTGGCCGTCGGCAGTATGACCGTGGAAAATCACCCCGAGGGAATCAATGAAACCTGGCGTCAGTGTTTGCAGTGCTTCTGGCGGCAGCCAGCTGGTCATCTGTACCGGGAACGAGATTAGCAGCACCACATAGCCAACCATCGCAGGGTTGAACGGGTTCTGTCCCAGTCCACCATAGAGCTGTTTGGAAATGACGACGGCAAACAGCGTGCCAATCACGATCAGCCACCACGGTGCCAGCGGTGGAATGCTGATGCCTAACAGCAACGCAGTAAGCAGGGCGGAGTTATCACCCAGCGTTTTGGCCAGCGGCAACTTACGCAGCTTCAGAATTAGCGCTTCAGCACCGATTCCGGCGATGGCCGCGATGCCAACCTGAATCAGATTACCCCAGCCAAAAAAGTACCACTGGGCGGCTATACCAGGGATGGACGCGATAAGCACCAGCAGCATAATGGTGCTGGTGCTGCGATGATTATGAGTGTAGGGCGAACTCGCGATACGAAAAGCCATTTAGTCCTCTTGCATGGAATGCTGCGCTTTGCGCGGGTCGTCTGTGGGCGGTGCTGCTTCTGCCACATACGTTAATGCATCGGTAGTTGGCGTCGCGGTCTGTGCAGCTTTTTTCGCTTTAACTCGGGCGATAGCGGCTTCCACCACCGCTTTGCGCGGGTCGTCTGCCAGGCGCGTTGATGTTTCAGCCACTGGCTGCTGCCACGTGCTTTGCGCCAGTGCTTCGGCCTGATGTGCAGCAGCAGTCAGATTTTCCGACGTTAAATTGCCGTCTGTTCCGCTTGACTGCTGTTTTGCTTTAACTCGCGCCAGCGCAGCGGCAATCTCACCGCTCTCTTTATGACTTACGCTGTGTTTGGCCTGCTGATAACGGGATTCTCGGGCGGTTTTTTCACGTTCAAGTCGCTGCTGACGCGCCTCAAAACGGGCTTTAGCCTGCGCGGTGCGTTCGGTTTCGAGATCGATCGCGTGCAGTTCGGCTTTCTCCTGACGATAATACTGCACCAGCGGGATATTACTGGGACAGACCCAGGCGCAGGCACCGCATTCAATACAGTCGGCAATATTATGTTCCCGTGCCTTATCATGATCGCCGCCGCGGCTGTACCAGTAAAGCTGCTGCGGCAGCAGGGCAGCCGGACACGCATCGGCGCAGGCGCTACAGCGAATACAGGATTTTTCAGCAGGCTGTTCGCCCGTTTCGCTGGCGGACGGTGCCAGAATACAGTTGGTGATTTTGACCACCGGCACGTCCAGCGTTGGCAGCGTGAAGCCCATTAGCGGCCCGCCCATTATCACCATTTGCTCACTGGCGGGCGTGAAATTCGCATGGCGAAGCAGGTGACTGACAGGTGTACCAATACGCCCCCAGACATTACCAGGCTGACCCACCGATTCTCCGGTGAGCGTGACCACGCGCTCTGTTAGCGGCTCGCCATCAATGACGGCGCGCTTTACCGCATAGGCGGTACCGACGTTCTGCATGAGCACGCCGATATCCGTCGAACGGCCGCCGTGTGGCACCTCCAGCCCGGTCAGGATTTTGGTCAGCTGTTTAGCCCCGCCGGACGGGTACTTGGTGGGGATCACGCGTATTTGCAGATCAGTTGCCTTGCCAAGCGCTTTTTTCAGCGCGGTGATAGCCTGCGGTTTGTTATCTTCAATGCCAATCAGCACGCGTTCGGACTGCAGCAACCACGCCAGAATCCGGCTGCCTTCCAGCACCTCCTGCGCGCAATCCTGCATTAAACGATCGTCGGCGGTGATATAAGGTTCGCATTCTGCCGCGTTAATGATCAGCGTATTCACGCCGCGAATACCGCTTTTCAGCTTGGTTGCGGTAGGAAAGCCTGCGCCACCCAGTCCTGCCACGCCTGCCTGATGGATAAGGTTGATAATGTCGCTACGTTCGCGCTGCTGATAGTCCGCCAGCGGCTGGCGCTCGCACCAGCGATCTTCGCCGTCAGGCGTGATAAACACGCACATTTCGGCCAGCGCTGACGGATGGGCAATGGTGTGTGGTGCAATACGCGATACCGTGCCGGACGTTGGCGCATGAACCGGCAGCATTCGTCCCCGGCCAAAGGTAAGTGGCTGACCACGCAAGACCTTATCGCCGGAGCTGACCAGCAGCTCGCCTTCATGGCCGATATGCTGTTTGACCGGAATAATAAAGTGTGTCGGGAGCGGCAGCTGACGTAGTGACGTGCCGTTGGACTGGGTTTTCATCTCAGGCGGATGAATACCGCCATCGAAATCCCATAATTGATCTTTTTTAAACAGCCTGAACAGATTACGCATGGTGTTCCACTGGGATAACTCTGACCGGGATGGTTTTCAGGTCCCACTTCCAGTTGTCGGTCGTGGTTGCGACCGGACGCATTTCAATACAGTCGGTCGGGCAGGGGGTAATGCAAAGATCGCAGCCCGTGCAGACGTCGCTCAATACGGTGTGCATGGCACGTGTCGCGCCAACAATGGCATCAACCGGGCAGGCCTGAATACATTTGGTGCAGCCGATACAGTTCGCCTCATCAATCCAGGCGACTTTGCGTTCAGGCTCGCGGGCCGCTTCATCGCCTAGCGGCTGCGGTTCAATGTTGAGCAGCGTGGCCAGCTTGAGCATGGTCTGCTTCCCGCCGGGTGCACATTTGTTGATCATTTCACCGTTGTTGCCAACCGCATCCGCATAGGGCCGACAGCCGGGATAGCCGCACTGACCGCACTGGCTTTGCGGCAGGATCGCGTCAATCTGCTCGACGATGGGGTCATCTTCCACTTTGAACCGGCGTGAGGCGTAGCCCAGCAGACCGCCAAATAACAGCCCCAGCAGGCTTAATACTGCAATAGCAATCCACACCGCGCTCATCAGAATTTCACCAGTCCGCTGAAGCCCATAAATGCCAGTGCCATCAGTCCGGCCGTGACCAGCGCAATGGACGATCCTTTAAAGGGCGCAGGCACGTCGGCCAGCACCAGCCGCTCGCGAATGCCGGCAAACAGCACCATCACCAGCGAGAAGCCCAGGGATGCGCTGAAACCATACAGTGCGGCCTGCAAAAAAGAGTGGTTAAGATTGACGCTTAACAGTGGCACGCCAAGTACGGCGCAGTTGGTGGTGATCAACGGCAGAAAAATACCCAGCAGACGATAAAGGTCGGGGCTGGTTTTACGCACCACCATTTCGGTAAACTGCACCACTACTGCGATCACCAGGATATAGGCCATGGTGCGCAGGTAGATCAGATCCAACGGCAGCAGGATTAGATGATTCACCAGCCATGCACATATTGAGGCCAGCGTAATGACGAAAGTAGTGGCAAGCCCCATGCCTATAGCCGTTTCCAGTTTTTTGGAAACGCCCATAAAGGGGCAAAGGCCGAGAAACTTCACCAGAACGAAGTTGTTCACCAGCACTGTGCCAATAAAAAGAAGCAGGTAATCGGTCATTATTCCGCCTGACAAAAATGAGAGCGACCTATTATCGGGGATTCGTCGCCCGACGACAACATATCAATACTAAGGAGATCTTCTCACCAGGGCGCTGGTCAGTAAGATTATGAACAGCCAGGCAAGGGGAACGAGCAGCAGTCCGGCGATGCGTGGTTTTGAATCTGTCACAGGACGTCCTTCTGAGACGTCGAGTCATAGAGGGTTGTCCTTTGGTGTTAACTGGCTTGTTATTCATTTTAGTTGGCTTTAAGTGAATATTTATGTGATTTTAGATGACTATCTATTCATTCTATTGTGTCCTTATCTGTTAGTCACACCTCAAGTGACTCACTAAGTGAAGACAGTAAGTGACACAAGGCTGACCCAAAGCTGACCCAAAGAACGCCACAAGTAATCACATCATAAGTTATACCAAATGTTTAACGTAAAGAAGACCGTTAGTAACTGCCCTGTATTCACTCATGCAATCCGTAAAGCTAACAAAGTAATTACACACACTGACGCTGCTGGGGTCCTTCTTATTGTGGATGGACCGGAGGCCAGAAAGATGACAATGGGCCAACTTGTTGGATTATCTGTAGGTCCTGAGCTTGGTATGTAGGGTCTTGTTGGATGTTATGTTGATGGGCCTGAATGTCTCCTGTATCAGGTCGAATATAGGACACTGAATGGTGAAATCGGGGAGTTACTCATCGACCTGTATTCTTGATGAGGGTGGTAAATAACAATGATTAGATGTACTAGCTCAGACCTGATCTGACAGTTACCGGTTATTTATACAGGTGTCTGTCAGATTAAATCTGGTTCAGATTTTTTTCTGCCCAGACCCGTTTACCATCAAGTAAAGTTGCCATTGGCGTACGCCCGCAGCACATTTTACCCTGATGAGTTCGCTCATTATTGTAATGCCACAACCAGTTGTCCAGACCTGCCTGCAGGCTTTCCAGGTCTCCATATAACTTCTTGCGGAACGTAACCTGATAAAAATCCTGCAAAATGGTTTTATGGAAGCGCTCGCAGATACCGTTCGTCTGTGGAGACATCGCCTTCGTTTTCGTATGGTCGATATCGTTGATGGCCAGATAAAGCTGATAATCATGCTGCTCCACTTTACCACAGTACTCCGTACCCCTGTCGGTCAGTATTCTCAGCATCGGCAGTCCCTGAGCCTCGTAGAACGGCAATACGCGATCATTGAGCAGGTCGGCGGCGGTGATCGGCGTTTTACTTGTATACAGCTTGCAGTGTGCCACTTTTGAGTACGTATCCACAAACGTCTGCTGGTAGATACGGCCAACACCTTTCAGATTGCCAACGTAGAAGGTGTCCTGCGAGCCCAGATAACCCGGATGTGCCGTCTCGATTTCTCCGCTGGCCTCGTCATCGTGGGCCTTCTTCTCCAGCGCTGCGATTTGGGTATCGGTAAGCACAATGCCTTCTTTAGCGACTTTCTCCTCAAGCGCCTTCAGGCGTTTACGGAAGTTCTCCAGGTCGTGTCGTTGCCAGATGGAGCGCACGCCGCTGCCGGAGATAAACACGCCTTTTTTACGAAGTTCATTGCTAGTCCGATGCTGACCATGAGCCGGGAACTCAACGGCGTACTCAACAACCGCACGTTCCGTGGCCTCATCGGCGCGGTTCTTCAGGTTGGGTACCCTACGACTTTGATTAACCAGCGCATCAATACCGCCTTCTTCAGCCAGTTCCTGATAACGGTAAAACGTGTCTCGCGACACGCCCATGATCTTACAGGCTTTTGATACGTTACCGAGCTCTTCGGCCAGATTGAGTAAACCGGCTTTGTGTTTGATGATGGGATTGTTAGTATGAAGCATGAGAGTTACCTCGCGTTTTGTATAAGGATTCGACACCCATATCAAAACCGGTAACTCTCAACCTTTCAAGGCCCATTGTCAGATCAAGTCGCGACTAATACAGATTAGACCCTGTAAATAATTCTGTGTAACTGCCACCACGTCAAAGGTGAACGATCAGGCGGTCACCGAACTCAATAATAAAGCGGCTCATCGCCAGCCGACAGTTCTGGATCGGCATACTCCATTTTTTCGATGCCGACTGGATTGCCAGGTAAATAACCTTTCGCACTGAGTCATCCGTCGGGAATACCTTGCGTTTCTTAATGGCGGCACGGATCACGCTGTTCAGCGACTCAATGGCATTCGTGGTGTAGATAGCTTTTCGGATGTCAGACGGATAGCCGAAGAACGTATTGAGGTTTTCCCCGTGCGCACGCCAGCTTTTGCTGATTTGTGGATATTTGTCATCCCATTCTTCGGCGAACGCATCCAGCGCCATCCGTTCGGCCGCTTCTGTTGGTGCCTGATAAACGGTTTTCAGCCCGCCCGTGACCGCTTTGTAGTCCTTCCACGCCACGTATTTCAGGCGGTTACGCACCATGTGGATGATGCACAGCTGGATGTGAGTCTGTGGATAGACGCTGTTTATCGCATCCGGGAAGCCCTTCAGTCCATCCACGCAGGCAATCAGGATGTCCTGAAGGCCGCGATTTTTAAGTTGCGTCAGCACGTTCAGCCAGAACTTTGCACCTTCATTTTCAGCCAGCCACATCCCCGGAAGCTCTTTCCGGCCTTCGGTATTGATGCCCGGTGCCAGGAACACCGCTTTGTTAATCACGCTGCCATTCTGACGAACCTTAACAACAATACAGTCCAGATAAACAATGGGATAGAGCGCATCCAGCTGGCGATTCTGCCATTCGGCGACCTGCTCTTTAACGGCATCCGTGACTTTTGATATCAGGGGCGGTGACACATCAGCATCGTACATCTCTTTGAACGTATCGACGATTTCCCGCGTGGTCATGCCTTTGGCATACAAGGATAAAATCTGGCTGTCCATCTGCGTGATACGCGTCTGATTCTTCTTAATCAGCTGAGGTTCAAAGGTATTTTCCCGGTCGCGCGGCGTGTTTAGCCCGATTTCACCGTCGTCGCACAGCAGCGTTTTCGGAGAGTAGCCGTTGCGGGTATTGGTGCCGGTTTTAGGGGCATTTTTCTCATGCCCGAGGTGGTCAGTGAGTTCTGCATTGCGTGCCGTTTCAACGGTCAGCTTCGTGAGCATGCGGAAAAACTGATTAAGGTCGGCCTCAGTTTTGAGACCTTTGGCCAGTTCAGCAGCAAGGGCCTTAAGTTTCTTCTCGTCCATAATTTGCCTGTCTCTATTGTTGGAGTGAACATATCAAAAACAGGCAATTACACAATTTTAATTACAGTCTCCACAGGACTGTTTTTCTCCATCTGTCATATTGGTGCGCATAATGTGCCACACGTTATGTTAAAGAGGCCGCTGCGAAAATCGAATCCCGCAGCGGCCTCTTTAATATAACGTCATTGTGCGAACCTGTGCTTAATCAGTGCATTCCACTGTTGCTACTGTTCCGTAATAAGTAATGTAAAGAAAACTTCCATTTTTGAATTGTCCAACAGACGTGGATACTTTTACTCCATATATAACATTTACTTGTCTTCCTGCTGAACTGACGAAAGCATCATACACTTCCTGATGTTCATTTCTTTTGCGTTCCATAAATCCACGAATTAAACCTTTATCAGAAATTTCAATGGGATAGGTTTTTTCAATGAACCCATGTATTTCAACGACTTTCATGTTGGAAGGTTGTAGTGGCACACTGAATTTGTCCACCTGAGTTGAGGTGATATGCCCACCTCAAAATTTCACAGGTGAACCAATGAGCAAGGTATTTACTGCTGAATTTAAACTTGAAGCGGCAAAGCGGGGCCTCGACCAGCACTACACACACGGTGAAGCTGCTAAGGCGATGAATGTCAGTCTTTCTGCCATCAACCGGTGGGTAAAATCGTTACGTCTGCAGCGTCAGGGAAAAAAACATCGGGGCTGCCTGTCACTCCTGAGCAAACTGAACTCAGGGAAATGAGAAAACGTATACAGCGCCTTGAAATGGAAAACGAAATCCTAAAAAAGGCTACAGCGCTCTTGATGTCGGACTCCCTCAACAGTTCTCGATAATCGACAGTCTGAGGGCGCATTACCCGGTTGCCTCATTGTGCCGACTGTTCGGTGTTCACCGCAGCAGTTATCGCTACACACGTAAAAACAGTACTGAGCCTGATGCTGACCGTGCCGTTAAACGCCGTCTGGTCAGCGAGGTCTGGAACGCCAGTGGGGGTTCCGCCTGTGCCAGAAGTATCGCCACGATGGTCACGACAAAGGGCGTACAACTCGGTCGATGGCTGGCTGGTCGACTGATGAAAGAGCTGGGTATCACCAGTTGTCAGATACCGGGGCATAAATACAAACGTGGGGGCAATGAGCATGTTGAAATCCCGAATCTTCTTGCCCGGCAGTTTGCAGTGACAGAACCGAATCAGGTCTGGTGCGGTGATGTGACCTACATCTGGACGGGCAAACGGTGGGCTTATCTGGCCGTGGTGCTGGCTCTGTTTGCCCGTAAACCGGTGGGCTGGGCGCTGTCGTACTCACCAGACTCAGACCTCACTATAAAAGCACTTCAGATGGCATGGGAGCTACGGGGGCGGCCATCAGGCGTGATGTTCCACAGTGTTCAGGGGAGTCATTATACCAGTCGTCAGTACCGACAGATGCTGTGGGGCTACCGGAGCACACAGAGCATGAGTCGCCGGGGAAACTGCCGGGATAACAGTCCGATGGAGCGGTTCTTCCGTAGACTGAAGAGTGAATGGGTACCAACGACGGGCTACGAAAGCTTAGGGGAAGCACGGTTATCGATAATCCGATATATCACGGGGTACTACAGTGCTCTCAGGCCTCACTGGAATAACGGCGGCTTAACGCCAAATGAATCAGAGCGGCTGTTCCACGAACAGTCAGGTCGTGTGGCCAAAATTAGTTGACCACTACAGGTAATGTATCGGTAATTAACACTAAAATGTTGATATCCTTTTCTTTTTTTCTGTCTCTTTTCTGAGAGGGAGGGTAACTTATCTGGTATTCATTTTTCTGGCTTATCTGGCGGTGGAGGAAAATCCCCGTCCTGTAAAACGGGGGGTAGTCTCAGGATAACTACGGGCTATCAGACCATTCCAGCTCAGATAGCTCAATTTGAATCATAATCTTGCAGACAAAGATACTATTTATTTTTTTCCATTCTGCTTATTTTTTACTTTTTCTTCAGATAAAAGTTCGGCTGCTGCATCTTTATGATACTTATCAATAATATAAGTAAACAACCCTGTCCATTTGAAAGTTTTTCCCACCTTGTGGCTTACGTCTACAGCAAGCCTTTCAAGTCTTATCTGTCTGTCTGCGGTTATGTTGTAAGTTTTTCTATTGGAAGCCATTTCGCTGATATATACCGAAGTGCTGAAAGTGCCTTATATGCTTGACCCACAGCTTGTGAATGATGAGCGGATGCTGACGTTCAGGCTGACGCCGGATATTGATGAACGGGAATTCATAACCCGTTATTTTGAAAACATGAATATCCGCATATGGTCGAAGAAGGGTGTTGACTTCATCGCGCCTTACACACCGAAAGAGCCGGTTAAACCGCGCTACACATGGACTTATACGCCACAGTGCCGTTCAGTAGCTTATCTGTCTGATATTCTTGCTGGTTATGTTTCAGGCCCGTTTAATAACAGCGGCGCGGTGAGTTCTGATGGTGCGCTGAAAGGCTCGTCCGGGGCCAGCAACTAGATTAACCGTTCCGGGGATATTCTCGTTTATTACGGCACAAAAGAGGATATCGCCATTCTGAAAACGCTGGTAACCTCCGCCGGATACCATCAGTGACGAAGTGGTGGTGTCCGGCTATGTCTTTGAGGTGCAGACGGCGCAGTCTGACGGCTCCGGTATTCTTTTAGCGGCTAAAATCCTGTCTGATAAGTTCAGTGTATCGCTCGGTGCTGCCGGACTGGATAACTTCATCAACATCAGAACCGGCTCTGTGGATGCCATTTTTAACCTGCTGAAAACGGACAGCCGCTTTACCGTGGTCAGTGCGCCAAGGTTGCGGGTAAAAAATAATGCCTCTGCATCGTTCTCGGTGGGTTCTGATGTGCCGGTGCTGGGCAGTGTCACGGTGAATAATAATGTCACCACGCAATCGGTAGAGTATCGCTCCAGCGGGGTGCTGTTTAACGTGACGCCGTCACTAAAAAGCCGGACAATGGACCTTAAAATTGAGCAACAGCTTTCAAACTTTGTCACCACGGAAACCGGCGTCAATAACTCACCCACGCTTATCAAGCGTGATGTCACGACAGAAGTGAGCCTCGCTGATGGTGATATTATTATGCTGGGTGGTCTGGCTGAACAGAAAGACAGTACTGCCCGTTCCGGCTGGAGCTTTTTCGGTTCCCGCCCCCGTGAGAACAGCAAGACAGATATTATGGTCATGCTTCAGGTCAGAAAGGTTGACCGGAGCAGGGCGGCGCCCCACAGCGCCGCGAGGAGCGGAGACCTGTTCCGGGGCAACCTGAACTGATTCAGGGGGGGGGTAATTTAACGTACTATAAGATTGTCCGGTATCATATTGATGGTACTGAAGAAATTGTTTTTGATTCGCACGCATCAGGTACAGATTTACCAAAGTTAACGGGTGAGTGGCGGGTATTAGACGGGATTGAACAGGTCTGACTGGTGAGGTCAGGCCTGTTCATTTACTGCGGATTGACGTTTGATTCTGATTCGTTATGGAGTAAACGGATGGTTATGAATCAGCACCAATAGTAGCCAGTTGACGGCCAGTGTCAACGGGTGGTGTCGTGTTGAAGAAAGTGTTATATGATTTCTCTGGAGCTGATTAACCAGAAGGGAATATTTTATGACAACAGGATTTGCAGCCAGAGAAGAACCCGGTCGATATTATACATTTCAGTCCCGGTTGCCCCGGGGGGAATTTTTTGAAATCCGTCCGCGACTTTTACCCCACAATGCCAAACCCATAACCGATGACGAAAGCGGGATGTGTATCGGTTATTCCGTGTCACAGGCTCCCGGTCTTTGGCGAATTTATGACACCGATGGACTTTTTGTCAGACTGGAAGAAGCACCGCTGGAATCACCGCTGATTGACCCGATTGATATTGCGTTACTCGCAGCAGGTGTTTTTCGCATTTTTTTTGCGGGCAGGGCACTGTTGCAAAGCGGAGTCAGAACGGCCATCACGGTAAAACTCAGTCAGGGAACGGTCAGTTTCTTACGAAGCCAGTTAAAATTGGGTCTTTCAGCCCGTAATCTTAAAATGACAGAAACCGCTGCGAAGCATATGTATAACCCCGGACGCTATGTGCCTTTGCAGCTTCAGGAGAAAGCTATCCGCTATGGCAGGAGAACACCAGACCCCAGGAAATCCCCTGGCCTTTTTCGTTATGAAACAGAGATGTACAGGTTAGTTGAAGATAAATCCCGAAAAGGATATTACTTCTATAAACGTTTTATACTTGAAGTTGTAGTTCGTGAAAAAGACTGGACGGTCACTCATTTTTTATACAAGTGACGGAGTTTATTATGATAGAAATCGTAAGTGGTGCGAGGATATTACGTGTTTCTCCATTTGAAAGACAAAATACGCCAGAAGCTCCTGAATATGACTGGATAAGAACGTATATTGAATATAATCTCCCTGAGCTAAATACTCAGTATCAGGCATCCTTTAATTCTGGGGAACTAACTGATTTAAAACAAAAAATAAACTACATGCATCAAAGTTTACTCAATGGGATAAAACCGTCTGATGTGAATTTTGATAGCATGGAGAATCAACTAAATATTCATTTTATTCCAATGACTGATAATTCCGTTGCTGTAGAGTTGACTCTCAGGCCTGAAAATCCGGCTGAAAGCGTCATCATAAAAGATTTTTTTGGCATAGATGAGAGCTACTTTCCAGCGTTGCTGTCCGGCCTTGACGAGATGATTCACTGGCAGAACTGACCGGGACCGCCTTCCTGTGGCGAAGGTGCGCATAATGTACGACTCGTTATGTTGAAAAGGCCGCTGCGAAAATCGAATCCCGCAGCGGCCTCTTTAGCATAACGTCATTGTACGAACCAATATTCAATCAATGCACTCTACTGTGGCAACTGTCCCGTAATAAGTAATATAAAGAAAACTTCCATTTTTGAATTGTCCTGCTGATGTAGAGACTTTCACTCCATATATGACATTCCCTTGCCTTCCTGCCGAATTTACGAAAGCATCATACGCTTCCTGATGTTCATTTCTTTTTCGTTCCATAAATCCACGAATTAAACCTTTATCAGAAATTTCGATAGGGTAGGTTATTTTCAATAAACCCATGAATTTCAATGACTTTCATGTTGGATGGTAATGTATCCGTGCTTAATACTAACATATTGATTTCCTTTTACTTTTTTGCTACCATTCTTCTTCTGCGAGAACCATCTGGTTTGAATCTATCAGGAACATTAATTTCCTGTTTTTTCTGACTTACAAGCTTAACCCATTGCCTTTTTATATTGTCGTCGTCACTTTTTTCTGCATTTATGGCTAATATTATTTCATCCGCATCAATACCTAATGCTTCAGCAACTCTTAGACATTTATCACTGGCTAACCAGCATTTCCCGTATTTTAACGTTGTTATATATTGACGGCTTACATCCAGATATTCTGCTATTTTTATATTGGTATTTAATCTTGTGTATCTTTTTAGATCTAAAATGTAATCGTATAATTTTCGCATGCCTTAACTCCTGTACACATTCTGACCGCGTAGCGGTTCGGGGTTCAGTGACACCCGAACTTTACCGTGGTTTCCCACGGTATTTTTACTTTTTCCCCTTCGGCTGGGGAAGGTTTAGCATTTTCAGCGTTTCTTCTTCTGTGTAGCTGTAACGTTTGGTTTTGACACTGTTTATTGTGCGATCCAGATTCAGTAAGTCTATAAATTTTATTCAAGAAAAACAACATGATCTTTATCTATGTCTCGGATCGCGGCCATCAGGCGGATCTTCGCCGCCGCTTCACCTGCTTCATGGCCTTGTAACTTAAAATCCACACCGTAACCAAAAGCAGTCATATCTTCGCCAAGGCTCTCAGGTAGAGGAAGGGTTGACTCACCGAATGCTAACCATACCGGGTTTTTCCCTGTCGCTTTAGCTATTTTACTGATTTATATTAATTTTGGTTCTCTTTCTCCAGAAGCCAGCCGTTTAAGGGTACTGACGCTGATACCTGTTTCATTCTCGATATCGTAATATGTGAAATTTTGGATGATAGACAGACGTATACGTTCTGCACACTCTTTGTCTACTGCCATATCTGCTGCCTTCTCATGCTGATTGCAAAGTCTCAATTTTAACCTCCATTTTTCATGGCTGAACTCATAGGGTCAGTTTTGATATTTACTGGTGTCAATACCATTGACGTTTCTATATTGAGCCTTGCGGTTCATCCTGAATGATTGAGAGATTCTATGTTTTACGACTGGCTAACTATCGAACAGGATTTCGGCTATCAGTTGCCGATACTGAGCGATGTAGCTTATCAGCGTATACATCTTGAAAGCGGTGAGGCTTCAGCACTCAGCCAGCCTACCTTTCAGCATAAAGGATCTTTCTGTGATGTAATTTCAATCTCGATACGGGGTTCATCGTTGAAGGTATCAGGGAATCCGTCACGGTGGGGGAGGCTCGATAATCTTTTTGGGCTTAAAAGTGTTGATGCCTGCGTTGCTGTTTATAACGAGATCCTTACTTCACTTGGTTTACCCGTTTTTACTAAATGTACTCGCCTGATGCCCCGGCAGGGAAAAGAAAGGGAAAAGAAAATGAATCGGTTTCAATGGTCGCTGATGGAGCGTGTATCAGAGAAGTGCATATTACTTCGAATCGTTCTGTTGGGAAAGATAATGAGGATGCTTATATATCTGGCTTATCTACATTACCATACAGGAATAGCGTTCCGTGTCTTCACAGCAATGGTAAGTCTGTAGACTGGTTATCAAAAAAAGGAAATGCGAGTCTTATTTATCCAACCGTATATAACAAGGCACATGAGCTTACATTACATTCATTACAAAAAATAAAATCAAAATTTGGTGAAAGCTCTAAAGAACACAATTACATTAATATGTATTAGTCGCGACTTGATCTGACACTGGACCTTGAAAGGTTGAGAGTTACCGGTTTTGATATGGGTGTCTAATCCTTAAACAAAACGCGAGGTAACTCTCATGATTCATACTAACAATCCCATCATCAAACACAAAGCCGGCCTGCTCAATCTCGCCGAAGAACTCGGTAACGTATCAAAAGCCTGCAAGATCATGGGCGTGTCACGCGACACGTTTTACCGTTATCAGGAACTGGCTGCTGAAGGCGGCATCGATGCGCTGATTAACCAGAACCGCCGCGTCCCCAACCTGAAGAACCGCGCCGACGAAGCCACTGAACGCGCTGTTGTTGAATATGCCGTTGAGTTCCCGGCCCACGGGCAACACCGGACCAGTAATGAGCTGCGTAAAAAAGGCGTGTTTATCTCCGGTAGCGGCGTGCGCTCCATCTGGCAACGGCACGACCTGGAGAACTTCCGTAAACGCCTGAAGGCACTTGAGGAAAAGGTCGCCAGAGAAGGCATCGTGCTTACCGACGCTCAAATCGCAGCGCTGGAGAAGAAGGCCCACGATGACGAGGCCAGCGGAGAAATCGAAACTGCTCACCCGGGTTATCTCGGGTCGCAGGACACCTTCTACGTGGGCAATCTGAAAGGTGTGGGTCGTATCTACCAGCAGACGTTCGTGGATACGTACTCGAAAGTGGCACACTGCAAGCTGTATACGAGTAAAACGCCGATCACCGCCGCAGACCTGCTCAATGATCGCGTACTGCCGTTCTACGAGGCTCAGGGACTGCCGATGCTGAGGATCCTGACCGACAGGGGAACGGAGTACTGTGGTAAGGTGGAGCAGCATGATTACCAGCTGTATCTGGCCATCAACGATATCGACCATACAAAAACGAAGGCGATGTCTCCGCAGACGAACGGCATCTGCGAGCGCTTCCATAAAACTATTTTGCAGGATTTTTATCAGGTTACGTTCCGTAAGAAGTTATACGAAGACCTGGAGAGCCTGCAAACGGATCTGGACAACGGGTTGTGGCATTACAATAATGAGCGAACTCATCAGGGAAAAATGTGCTGCGGGCGTACGCCAATGGCCACGTTACTTGATGGTAAACGAGTCTGGGCAGAAAAAAATCTGAACCAGATGTAATCTGACAGACACCTGTATAAATAACCGGTAACTGTCAGATCAGGTCTGAGCTAGTACAATTAATAAAATAATTGAATATTGCTCTGACAATGGAATAGTCAGATTGACACCTACCCTGTAAATAATTCTGTGTAACTGCCACCACGTCAAAGGTGAACGCTCAGGCGGTCACCGAACTCAATAATAAAGCGGCTCATCGCCAGCCGCCAGTTCTGGATCGGCATACTCCATTTTTTCGATGCCGACTGGATTGCCAGGTAAATAACCTTTCGCACTGAGTCATCCGTCGGGAATACCTTGAGTTTCTTAATGGCGGCACGGATCACGCTGTTCAGCGACTCAATGGCATTCGTGGTGTAGATAGCTTTTCGGATGTCAGACGGATAGCCGAAGAACGTATTGAGGTTTTCCCCGTGCGCACGCCAGCTTTTGCTGATTTGTGGATATTTGTCATCCCATTCTTCGGCGAACGCAGCCAGCGCCATCCGTGCGGCCGCTTCTGTTGGTGCCTGATAAACGGTTTTCAGCCCGCCCGTGACCGCTTTGTAGTCCTTCCACGCCACGTATTTCAGGCGGTTACGCACCATATGAATGATGCACAGCTGGATATGTGTCTCGGGATAAACGCTGTTTATCGCATTCGGGAAGCCCTTCAGTCCGTCCACGCAGGCAATCAGGATATCCTGAAGGCCGCGATTTTTCAGCTCTGTCAGGATGTTCAGCCAGAACTTCGCGCCTTCATTTTCAGCCAGCCACATCCCCGGCAGTTCTTTCTGACCTTCGGTATTAATGCCCGGCGCAAGGAAAACGGCTCTGTTTATCACGCTGCCATTCTGACGAACTTTTACGACAATACAGTCCATATAAACAATGGGATAAAGTGCATCCAGCTGCCGGTTTTGCCACTCAGCAACCTGTTCTTTTACGGCATCGGTGACTTTAGATATCAGGGTGGGTGAGACATCGGCGTCATACATCTCTTTGGACGTGGCAACAATTTCACGCATGGCCATTCCTTTGGCGTACAGGGGTAAAATCTGGCTGTCCATCTGCGTGATACGCGTCTGGCTCTTCTTAATCAGCTGAGGTTGAAGGTGTTTTCGCGGTCACGCGGTGTGTTCAGCTCAATCTCGCCATCATCGCAAAGCAGCGTTTTTGATGCGTAGCCATTGCGGGTGTCAGAGTCTTTTTTGGGCGCGTTTTTCTCATGCCCGAGGTGGTCGGTCAGTTCAGCATTGAGCGCCGTTTCGACGGTGAGCTTCGTCAGCATTCGGGAAAACTGGTTAAGGTCAGCTTCGGTTTTAAGACCTTTAGCCCGTTCAGCCGCAAGGGCTTTAAGTTTCTTTTCGTCCATAATTTGCCTGTCCTCGTTGTTGGAGTGAACATATCAAAAACAGGAAATTACACAATTTTAATTACAGTCTCGACAATAATAAGTAAGTTAGCCCTGTATCATCATCAATGATGGTACAGGGCTAATATTCACGTAGCTACTACGGTATCAATAGTTTTGGCCATCTTATATGCACGGTAATTTTTTAAAGAAGGCGGTTTTATTGAAACATCAACTTGTTACGCCTGTCATTCATATCATTGGCATATTGTTTCAGGGCATTTACCATTAAATACACTTTATTGTCGGCTGTTAATTTTTATGCCAATTAGCCGTGTCAAATATCGTCAGAACTGCTGATTTTTAGACAAAACCGGTCTGGGCAGGGGCAAAGGCCAGCGATTTCATAAATTGACATGATGCTTCCTCTGTAGAGGACACGTCCTTATGCTAAGTGCAGGCTCTTTTCCACGCCGTCATTCAGTGAAATTAATACGCAGTCAGAGTAGAGGCAAAATAATATGCCATGGACGTTCGATGTTAACTGCATACGGCCTACAGTGCTGGTTATAAATGGCAATGCCCTTATCAACATGGCTACGCCTGTAAAATAAGGCATCTTTATCTGGCTGGCGCACGTTATTTCATCGTAAAAAACTCGCGCTGGAATGACCACAACTAAAATGGCCCCTAATTCAGGGGCCATTCGTTGAGAGAAATATGAAAAAGCAGATACCTCGCCGTGGTGTGACCATCCTTCAGGTAACGGCAGTTTAACGGCTAATCTGATGTCCGATAATACCCCCAACGGCAGCACCGCCAATGGTGCCCAGGCCGCTACCGTTGGTCAGAATTGATCCACCAATGGCACCGGCACCCGCACCGATTGCCGTATTGCGGTCACGTTTAGACCAGTGTGAACAGGCGCTCAGGGAAAGCACTAATGTTGCTGCCAGCAGGCCAGCGGTAATGCGTTTTGCAGTTATTATCATTTTCGTTTCTCCATCATTGCTGTTACAGAACTTTCTCAAAAAAGTATAGAGAGATTCTCTGCGTACCTGACCGCTTTCACCGCATTATTACTGGGATACCTCTCATTTAGAGAAAAAATCGCAGTTTCTTAACGCATCCCTTCGGTTTGCCTGCATTCTATATTTTTTTACTTGCTGTGACAGGTAAAAAATCTTATTTCCAGTACTATTTGGTGCGCCATAGCCAGAACTTGCCGCTTATCCAGCCAACATCTCCATACTCTGTCATCACAATGCGGGCGACAATAGCACCAAAAACCAGGAGGTAAGCATACTGGAAACGTTAAAAGAGCAGGTACTGGCAGCCCATATTGCGCTGCCGCCATATGGGCTGGTCGTGTTTACCTGGGGTAATGTCAGTACTATTGATCGCGCCAGCGGGCTGATGGTGATCAAGCCTTCCGGTGTCCGCTACGAGGAAATGCAGCAGGACGATATGGTGGTGGAACTTGCCACAGGCAATGTTGTTGAAGGAAAACTGCGTCCCTCTTCCGATACTGAAACCCACCAGGCGCTTTATCTTACATGGCCTGAAACAGGCAGTATTGTCCATACGCATTCCCGGCATGCTACCATCTGGGCACAGGCTGGGAGCGAGCTTCCGGTCTGGGGAACCACGCATACCGATGATTTTTATGGTGTGGTTCCCTGCAGCCACCCCATGGAGGCTACAGAAATTATGAATGACAGACCGGGCAGGTCATCATTGAAACCTTTCGGGAGAAAGGGTTGGGCCCATTCACTATTCAGGCTATCCTTGTTCATGCACACGGACCATTTTGCTGGGGGAAAACCCTGTAAGAAGCCGTGCACTCGGCGGTAGTACTGGAGGAAGTGGCGTATATGGGGATTTTCTCGCGGCAGCTAACACCGCAATTATTCGCTATCGGACAACCGCTGCTGGACTGCCATTATTTGCGTAAACATGGCGACCATGACAGATATGGGCAAAAAATAGGGTCTTCCCCGATCATGGTGGCTGGTAACTTTAATCAATTTCCTTAAGATTTTGTTAAGATCTATCCTGTCAGTTAACCCGATACGCTTTCACAAGGAGATGAAGCATGAAAAAAACACTTTTGGCCGTCTTATTAACCGGACTGACGTTTGGTGCTTTTGCACAACAACAGGGTTTTGTAGCCCCTCCAGGCCAGGGATACTCTCAGGGAGGCTTCAGTGGCCCCACCCCGGGATTGTCATCCGTGGAGCAGGCCAAAACGCTACGTAATGATGCTTGGGTCGTTCTTGAGGGTAATATCATCAAGCAGATTGGTCATGAACTCTATGAGTTCCGGGACACAAGCGGCACCATCTATGTTGATATTGATGACAAACGCTGGATGGGGCAAACCGTTTCCCCTGACAAAAAAGTACGTATTGAAGGGGAGGTTGACAAAGACTGGAACAGTGTTGAGATTGACGTCAAAAACCTTCATGTGCTTAAGTAACACCTGAAGGAGACTTTTATCCTGACAGCGGTTTGGGCGCTATCTCTTACAGTCATGTCAATAAGAGGCCGCTGTCATGGACGAAAAGTCCCTCTACGCTCATATGTACTAGCTCAGACCTGATCTGACAGTTACCGGTTATTTATACAGGTGTCTGTCAGATTACATCTGGTTCAGATTTTTTTCTGCCCAGACTCGTTTACCATCAAGTAACGTGGCCATTGGCGTACGCCCGCAGCACATTTTTCCCTGATGAGTTCGCTCATTATTGTAATGCCACAACCAGTTGTCCAGATCCGTTTGCAGGCTCTCCAGGTCTTCGTATAACTTCTTACGGAACGTAACCTGATAAAAATCCTGCAAAATAGTTTTATGGAAGCGCTCGCAGATGCCGTTCGTCTGCGGAGACATCGCCTTCGTTTTTGTATGGTCGATATCGTTGATGGCCAGATACAGCTGGTAATCATGCTGCTCCACCTTACCACAGTACTCCGTTCCCCTGTCGGTCAGGATCCTCAGCATCGGCAGTCCCTGAGCCTCGTAGAACGGCAGTACGCGATCATTGAGCAGGTCTGCGGCGGTGATCGGCGTTTTACTCGTATACAGCTTGCAGTGTGCCACTTTCGAGTACGTATCCACGAACGTCTGCTGGTAGATACGACCCACACCTTTCAGATTGCCCACGTAGAAGGTGTCCTGCGACCCGAGATAACCCGGGTGAGCAGTTTCGATTTCTCCGCTGGCCTCGTCATCGTGGGCCTTCTTCTCCAGCGCTGCGATTTGAGCGTCGGTAAGCACGATGCCTTCTCTGGCGACCTTTTCCTCAAGTGCCTTCAGGCGTTTACGGAAGTTCTCCAGGTCGTGCCGTTGCCAGATGGAGCGCACGCCGCTACCGGAGATAAACACGCCTTTTTTACGCAGCTCATTACTGGTCCGGTGTTGCCCGTGGGCCGGGAACTCAACGGCATATTCAACAACAGCGCGTTCAGTGGCTTCGTCGGCGCGGTTCTTCAGGTTGGGGACGCGGCGGTTCTGGTTAATCAGCGCATCGATGCCGCCTTCAGCAGCCAGTTCCTGATAACGGTAAAACGTGTCGCGTGACACGCCCATGATCTTGCAGGCTTTTGATACGTTACCGAGTTCTTCGGCGAGATTGAGCAGGCCGGCTTTGTGTTTGATGATGGGATTGTTAGTATGAAGCATGAGAGTTACCTCGCGTTTTGTTTAAGGATTAGACACCCATATCAAAACCGGTAACTCTCAACCTTTCAAGGTCCAGTGTCAGATCAAGTCGCGACTAATACAGCTCATATTCTCAACCTGTCCGCTCTGTGGCAGGTAAACTCCCTTTATCTCGATGAAAATGCCTGTTCTGTTATCGTCACTGTCGGGATCGCTGAAAACACCCGGTTAGCCTGTCCGACCTGCGGTCAGTCCAGTTTTGTTCACGACCACCGCCATCGTAAATGGCGCCATCTTGATACCTGCCAGTTCACCACGATTGTCGAAGCAAATGTTCCCAGCATTATGTGTCCGGAACATGGCTGCCAGATGTTGTCTGTTCCGTGGGCATGGACTGGCAGCCGGTATACGCTGCTGTTCGAATCGTTCGTGCTCTTATGGCTGAAAATCAACACCGTTGATGCTGTCAGGAAACCGCTAAAGTTCAGCTGGAATGCGGTTGACGGCATTATGACCCGGGCAGTTAAGCGAGGTCTTGCCCGGATAAAAAAGCCATTATACGCCCGTCATATGAATGTGGATGAGGCCTCCTTTAAAAAAGGACATCGTTACATAACGGTGATCTCTGATCGCGATGGCCGGGCGCTGGCCTTAACGGATGATCGCAGCACAGAGAGTCTTGCGGCTATCTTCGCACGCTCACTGATGGGCAGTTACTGGCTATCAAAACGCTCTCAATGGACATGAATGCAGAATATATCAGAGCAGCACGTATCCACTTAGCTTGTGCGGTTGAGAAAATCGCCTTCGACCGCTTCCATGTGGCAAAGCAACCGGGCGAAGTAGTGGATAAAACCCGGCAGAATGAACATCCGCACCTCCCTGTGGAAAGTCGGCGTCAGGCAAAGGGGACCCGCTTCCTGTGACAGTACAGCGATAAGTGGATGACCGAATCCAGGCAGGAAAAGCTGATATGGCTGCGTGCACAGATGAAGCTGACGAGTCAGTGCTGGGCGCTGAAAGAGCGGGCAAAGGATATCTGGAACAGGCCATGGAACGAGGAAAGACGTAATGACTGGGGGAGATGACTGGCGCTGGCGGTCCACAGTGACGTTCCTGTGATGAAAAACGCCGCGAAAACGATCAGAAAAAGGCTCTATGGGATCCTGAATGCCATGCGACACTGTGTCTCAAACGGAAATGCAGAGGCGCTTAACAGTAAGATCAGGCTGCTGAGGATAAAAGCGAGGGGATAGCGCAACCGGGAGTGCTTTAAGCTGGGAGCAATCTTCCAGAGACTGTAATTAAAATTGTGTAATTGCCTGTTTTTGATATGTTCAATCCAGCATCAAAAGCAGGTTAATTTATGGACGAAAAACAGTCGCAGGCCCTGACTAACGAACTGACCAAAAATCTCAAA
Organism: Erwinia tracheiphila; assembly: GCF_021365465.1. Lineage (NCBI taxonomy): Bacteria > Pseudomonadati > Pseudomonadota > Gammaproteobacteria > Enterobacterales > Erwiniaceae > Erwinia > Erwinia tracheiphila. The sequence continues at coordinate 2,606,528 of NZ_CP089932.1, read as the reverse complement.
ACCCCTGACGATCTCAGTCAGTTTGAGCGCCTGCTGAAAAAAAATCAGTGTCGGGGCGGCGCTCAACGCTGAAATGACCCGTCACCCCGGCGACGATAAAAATCAGCCAGAACCGGCGCTCAACGCCCGCAACGGCTATTCCACAAAGACAGTGACCACCGGTGATGACCCGCTGGAACTACGTACTCCGCGTGATCGTGATGGCTCTTTCGAACCGCAACGGGTGAAGAAAAACCAGACCCGGAGCACCGGGATGGATAACCCGATCTTATCGTTGTATGCCAAAGGTATGACCACCCGCGAGATAGCGGCCGCATTCAAAGAGCTGTATGACGCCGATGTCTCGCCAGCGCGGGTCTCAAAGGTACTGATGCCGTCATGGAGCAGGTCACCGGATGGCAAAACCGGCCACTGGATGCCGTTTGTCCCATCGTTTACCCTGACTGTATCGTCCTGAAGGTCCGGCAGGACAGTCGTGTCATCAATAAATCCGTGTTCCTGCTCCCCGAAACCTGGTGAAAATTTGTGCTTTTCCAGGTTGTTTTTCAGGCTGCCAGCGTGCGCGAAACGGATCTTTCCTGCGTCAGCCCGGGATGTACCTCATCAGGCTGATTTCCCGCGCATGCGTTTTCAGCCCCTGCACATTCAGACCCGCCACCGCGCGGCGGTACTCCATACGTCCGCCGCACAGCACGCATTCGAACGGGTCACGCCGCATGAACTACTTACTCATCTGTACGTAGCAGACCTTCGGTAGCGGATCCGGCTTTTCCATCCCCGGCGCGCGGCAAACCACCGGCAGCTTTTCTCCGCGCACCCTGTTGGCCAGAAAACCAAAATAGCGCACCATCCGGAAGAACTTCTCCGGAATATGCTGTTTCAGCCGCGCCACTATGAGGAGGGGCAGACCCGGCTGTGGCAGGCGTTGCTGATGTATCTGGCATGCCGGCAACCGGGATTATCGCAGCCATATTCCTTCACGCCAGTGATGCGGGTGCCGCAGGCGAGCATTTTGGTGACGGCTTCGACCTCGATATCACACAGCCCGCCGGCATCCAGGAAGGAGGTCCAGCACGGGACAGATTGAGCTTCAGTTGTCTGCAGACGGGCAAGCGCGGCGGTGTCGCCCCGGCGCTCCAGTATAGACCTGGCGACCATAACAGGCGGCGGGTCCATGGGTTTGAGCATCTTCATCCAGTCCCATTCACGCTGAGAGAGCTTATCCGCGGCAACGGAGAGCAGGATGGTATCGATGCTTTTACGGGTCATCATGGGGAAGGCTCTGAGCAAAATATGTAGTCAGATCATACATATTCAAATCACTGTATGACAACTCAGAGTCCGGCAGATGGCGCAGTTTTCAGTTCGCGGCCGGCAGGCTGCCCTGTTCTCGATATAGTGTTCAAAATGCAAATCGTCTACAGTGCACTTTCCGGTACCACCACCGCCGCTGCCCGAGTGTATATTACCGGGCTGGCCAACTGACCAGCGCCATCTTAAAACCTCAATCTCTCCTTTATGGGTGGAATCTTGTGACTCCCCCCGATACCATCAATTTTTATAAAAATATCCTGAGCCATAATTCTCCCTTTTATGAGTAAAATAATTTACAGCTTTTCTCTGCCTCGTATAAGCGTTCGGTAAACAGTCGGGCGCGATACCGAAAACAGCTCTGCCAGGTCACTGATTTAGTGTTCCCCTCAGCCGTACATACGGCACAGCTCCTGTTGTTGCCTGTCTGAAAGCTTTGGTTGTTTACCTTTCAGTTTTCCTTTTGTCCGTGTGATGGCCATTCGTTCGCGGATCCTGAGTCGTATAATGTCCCCCTCAAATTCCGCGAAAGTGGCCAGTACATTAAAAAACATTTTCCCCATCGGATCTGCCGGGTCATAAACGCTGTTTCCGAGCGCCAGTTTCACCACCCCGCGCCTGGAGAGCGTCCGCAATCGCTCTGGCGTCCGGGACTGAACGGTCCAGCCGGTCCAGCTTTGGCACAACGACGCACCGCTGCTAGGGCCTGGTCCCGGTCGCTGGCGATGTGAACCTGTAAGTCCTTTATCGGTGTAAATCCGATCAGGGGAAACGCACAGTCTGGTCAGGGCTTCCTGTTGTGCAGCCAAATCCTGGCTGTCGGTGGAGCAGCGTGCATAGCCTATGCGTATTTCAGTCATAATATGTACGATTAAGGGGCCATGAAAGAGATTGATAACGTACTATCTATATGAGATAATTTTATGCTTGATTTTCTGCGGATACCATAAACATTTTTGAATGTCCGCAGAACTATCCTCTTACGGATATATTCAGTGCGATGTCAGGATGACACCCCGTCGTAAAGATAAAGGCAAAAGGCTCTCCGTTTTAACGGATGCAGAAAAATTCGCACTGTATGGTCTGCCTGATTTTGATGAAGGCCAGCAACTGGAGTATTTGTCGCTTACGGCAGAGGAGCTGGCGCTGGCAACCAGCCGCCCCGGAATACTGGCGCAGATTTATTGCATCCTGCAGACGGGTTATTTTAAAGCCAAACATGCCTTCTTTCATTTTTCACTGAAGGGTGTGGAAAGTGATTTCGATTTTGTGGTTCAGCGTTACTTTCGTGAGATATCCCTCACCGACCAGACCATTACCGATCATGAATATTATGCCCGGCGCAAGCTTATTACCGACTTCTTTGGATATCATCAGTGATCCGGCACCGTTGGTCCGCAGCTGGATGCCCGCGCAGCACAGATTGTGCGTCGTGATATTACTCCTGGATTTGTTGCCACCGAACTTATCTGCTGGCTGAATAAGAAGAAAATCGTTCGGCCAGTATATTCCACGCTTCAGAAAATCATCAGTAAAGCGCTGTCAACGGAACGACAGCGCCTGGCGGACATGCTGCTGTCTTTCCTCGATACAGAAACACAGAGTGCGCTGGATTCACTCCTGAAGAAAGATGATGCACTGTCCGGACTGGCCGTGTTGAAGCAGGAGGCGAAAGATTTTCGGCGGCGACAGATGTCCAGGTAAAGGGAGAAACGAAACCAGCTGGAACCGATATATCAGAAGGCACGATAGTTGCTGCCCGAACCCGGGATCTCGCAACAAAATTTGCTGTATTTCGCCAGCCTGGTCAATTTTTATACCATCCACGATCTGCGGAACCTCAAAACAGAGCAAACCTGGTTGTATATGATGTGCTATATCTGGCTTCGCTACTGGCAACTGTCAGATAACCTCACCAGTATCATGATATGGCACATGAAGCAGACAGAAGAGCGCTGCAAGGAAGAGGCCAGAAAAAACTTTGGAGCAGATGTTCTGCAGCGGCAACAGGAGAATAATAAAGTCGGCCGTCTGTTATCCCTGTTTATCGATGATGATGATGTGATGGATAGCATCCCCTTTGGAGATATGCGCCAGAGGGCCTGGAAAATCATGCCCCGAGAGGTTCTGCAGAACACTGCGCAGCGAATGCGGATTAAACCTGCCAGCCGGATGGCTCGACGATGAGAGGCGGTTGACACTCAGACTGCTCACATAAGACGCCATTTACGCCCGATGTTTTGTACTCTGAACTTTTCCAGCGTGACGCCTGAATGCCCCTGGCTTGCTGCGTTGGCATGGGTCATGGCGGCGTTCTTCAGGTAGTTGCGGTTGACGCAGCGGCCGCTGGCAGAATGCCTACCGACCACGCTACTGCCACGACTGCGAACTTGGTTATTGAGCGTTGATGAAAACGATACACCAAACGGGCTGCATGCCAGCCGTTATGAATTCTGGTTGTACCGACAAATAAGAAAACGACTTGAGGTTAGGGAGCTTTATCTTGATGACAGCCTGCAGCACCGCCACCTTTCAGATGAGCTGGTCTCGGTAGAGGAAAAAGCCGACATTCTGGCCCAGATGGGTATCCAGTTTTTACGTACCCCGGTCGAACAGCAGCTGGATGAACTGACCCGCGAACTGCATGAACAGTGGATAGCGTTCAACAGGGAGCTTAAGCAGGGTAAGTTGTCACATATTGAATTTGATCATGATACACAAAAACTTAGCTGGCGTAAGTCGGACATGACCGGGCAATTGGACAGTGTGATGGATTTTTATTCACAGTTACCCCTGTGTGAACTGGCGGATATTTTTCGCTTCGTGAATCAGCGGTGTCAGTTTCTGTCGGCACTTACACTGCTACAACCCCTGTATGTGAAAACGGGAGCTGATGCAGACAGTCTGATGGCGGTAATAATGGCACAGGCCATTAATCACGGTAATCTGACGATGTCCCAGACCAGTGATATTCCCTACCATGCGCTCAACGATTCCTACTAGCAATATCTGCGTCTCTCCACGCTGAAGGCTGCATATGACTGTATTGGTGACGGCATTAAGACGCTTCCTGTCTTCCCGTATTATTCACTGGAGTTGGGAGAACTGTATGGCGCTGTCGATGGACAAAAATTCAGCGTCGAGCGTCCGACGATCAAAACCCGGGCATCAAAAAAATATTTTGGACTTGGGAAGGGCGTGGTGGCCTACACTCTGCTGTGCAACCATATTCCACTAAATGGTGATCTCATCGGTGCCCATGAATATGAAGTACATCACGTCTTCGATATCTGGTAATGGAATACCAGCGGGATTGTACCAACGGCGATAACCGGTGACATGCACAGTATTAACCGGGCTAATTTTGCCATTCTTCACTGGTCTGCGTTTTGACCTCCGCTTTACCTCGACAGAGGACATGCTGAAAGAGCCATACTGCGCGGGCGATCCGGAGCGTTATAAAAATGTCTTATCCTGCCTGCAGGTCAGATAAATCAGAAAGTTATCATCAATGAAAAACCTCACCTGGACCAGATTGTCGCCACGCTGGGGATGAAAGAAATAACTCAGGGTGCTAAGAACATTCTTTATTATTAATGAGTTGCGGCTTTTCATTAATTATGAATGTAATAATGATATGGCATTTAAGGCCTTCTTGAGGGGGATGATGATAGGCGAGACATTTTATATAAAAACTTATCTTTCCTGAATATTGAAAGCATCGTCCTTGATGGAAATTTACTTTTTTACGAAAAAACATACTTACAGTTTTCTTCAATTCAATGGTTTTATTTATAACTAAACCATTGAATTTAGTATAGCATATACGCTAAACAGCGTAAAGGTCTTTTTAACCATTTAACTAGCATAATGAGAAAATTAATGTTATTAATGTTATTAATGTTATTAATGTTATTAATGTTATTAATGTTGGGGTCGTGACGCAGATTTATTGATAATGATGAAGAGTAAGATACCAACCGATGATCTTATCGTGCATTTCCTCTGACTTCGAAAAGCAAATTGTTCTGCGGGTCAGTCGTTTGATATGTGTGCGAAGATTAAGATTATGCCGTTCTGTCCGTTGGGTATATTTCTTGCTCACCACGTGGCCTGTTGCACTTAACAGAACTTTATAAACCGGCCAGGCATCTGTCATATAAAAGGCAATGTTAAATTTGCTTAACAGGGCCGGCAATCGTCGCAGGGTCGGGGCATTTCTCGGGTCGAAGACGTGGGCCAGAGCACGTTTGCGGATACGGTCATAAGCATAGAACAACCACCGGGGATTGCTTTTACACCGCACGTAAGACCATTGTTCACCGGCTTCACAGCAGATAACAACCGCCGTTTCGGGGTCGATATTCTCAGCTACCTGCTTTGGCGAAATTTTTTTACGTGTCGCAGAACCGTATTGAGGCTGATACCGAGAACCCGTGCGGTATCGCGACATCCGTAACCATTCATGGCCATATTAACAATGGTCTGGTGTGTGTCTGGTTTGGCACCGGAGTAGCTAAATTTGAGCTGGAGGGTCTTTGAACAATGCTTGCAGATGTAACGTTGGGCACCGGATGCTGAATGTCCGTTACATCGTACAGCATGAGTTTCATTGCACTGAGGGCAGACGACATCAACTTTAGCCATATGTTACATCCAAAGCGCAAAGCATACGTGATCAGCAACTTTGCGTCACGACCAATGTTGGCGTGTGAGAATCAATTCTATTTAGAGTAAAGAGGAACAGATATATGAGCGCAAAAATCTACCTTCTGTGGGGTGCAACAACAACGGGGAAAACATCCGATTCGACCGTGTTGGCTAAAGAAAAAAACTTGCCTGTGATAGCACTTGATCGATTTCAGGGCTATAACGAAATAGCAACGGGAAGTGGATCGCCGACTAAAGATGAGTTACAAAGCACGGAGAGAGTATATGTCACACCCTCATCATCTATGAATAGGGGGGTTGCTTCTTCCAGAGAGTGTCACATTATTCTCAAAAACACAGCAGCATCTCTTTTATCCGCTCACTCAGGTGCCATCATTGAAGGTGGGTCAGTTTCATTACTGAAAGAAATGGTAAATGATGATTACTGGTCTGGTTTTCACTGGATTATAAAAAAGTTTACGCTACCCTACAAAGAAGTTTACCTTAGTAAGGCAGAAAAAAGGATTTACGATATGTTTCATCCACAAGATGGGAGGATGTCTATCCTTGACGAAGTTAGCCGCTTTTTCAGAGAAAATAACACAGTTACTCCGCTGGAAGATATAGATGGTTATCGTGTGATAATATCCTATCTCCGGGATAACCAGATTGAATTTGATGATATTAATAAATTAACTCTCAAAGATGAGAAAACGTTGATAAAAATGATTTCCGATGAATATTATCAACACGCGCTGTGGCAGGAAAGAGAATTTCCCTGTATTCCATCGTCATGGAAATGGGATGCGTTGTTGAGTTAACACCTCGTTTATTAAGCCATTCTGCACGCTTAGGGCATATCTTGTAATAATTATAAGACCCTGTAAATAATTCTGTGTATCTGCCACCGTATTAAAGGTGATCGCTCAGGCGGTCACCAAACTCGATAATAAAGCGACTCATTGCCAGCCGCCAGTTCTGGATCGGCATACTCCATTTTTTCGAGGCCGACTGGATTGCCAGATATATCACCTTGCGCACTGAGTCATCTGTCGGGAACACTTTGCGTTTCTTTATCGCTGCCCGGATAACGCTGTTCAGCGACTCGATGGCATTCGTGGTGTAGATAGCCTTACGTATATCTGGTGGATAACCAAAGAACGTATTGAGATTTTCCCAGTGTGCACGCCAGCTTTTGCTGATTTGCGGATATTTGTCGTCCCAGACATCAGCGAACTTATCCAGGGCCATCAGCGCTGCTGCTTCTGTCGGAGCCTGATAAACCGCTTTCAGACCGCCAGTAACGGCTTTATAGTCCTTCCATGACACGTATTTCAGGCTGTTGCGTACCATGTGAATAATGCACAACTGGATATGCGTCTGCGGGTACACGCTGTTTATCGCATCCGGAAAGCCCTTAAGGCCATCCACGCAGGCAATCAGGATATCCTGGAGACCTCGATTCTTCAGCTCAGTCAGCACGCTGAGCCAGAACTTCGCACCTTCATTTTCTGCGAGCCACATGCCCAGTAATTCTTTCTGGCCTTCGGTGTTAATACCCAGAGCAAGGAATACGGCTTTGTTAATTACAGTGCCACTGTGGCGAACTTTTACGACAATACAGTCAAGATAAACAATGGGATACAGAGCATCCAGCGGACGGTTTTGCCACTCAGATACCTGCTCTTTCACCGCATCAGTGACTTTCGATATCAGCGTGGGTGAGACGTCCGCATCGTACATTTCTTTGAAGGTGGCGACAATCTCCCGGGTGGTCATGCCTTTTGCATACAACGACAGGATCTGACTGTCCATCTGCGTAATACGTGTCTGATTTTTCTTAATAAGCTGAGGTTCGAAGGTGCTTTCACGATCACGTGGTGTACTGATTTCAATCTCACCATCGTCGCACAACAACGTTTTTGACGAATAACCATTGCGGGTATTTGAGCCTGTTTTGGGTGCGTTCTTTTCGTGTCCGATGTGGTCAGTCAGCTCAGCATTGAGCGCAGTTTCAACTGTAAGCTTCGTCAGCATGCGGGAAAACTGGTTGAGATCGGCTTCGGTTTTCAGCCCCTTAGCCAGTTCAGCCGCAAGGGCTTTGAGTCTTTTTTCGTCCATAATTACCTGTCTCCGTTATCGAAATGAAGATATCAAAAACAGGCAGATACACAATTTAAATTACAGGCTCAATTATAACAGCAACACTTCATTCTCATCATTCTGTAAAATCGATATATATGTCGATAAGCCTCCTCAATGTATTGATATATAGCCAGAAACCACGTTTTAAAATGGTTGCTACAGCCTGAGTGATGTGATCGGTCGTGACGCAGACTTGCTGATCACGTATGCTTTGCGCTTTGGATGTAACATATGGCTAAAGTTGATGTCGTCTGCCCTCAGTGCAATGAAACTCATGCTGTACGATGTAACGGACATTCAGCATCCGGTGCCCAACGTTACATCTGCAAGCATTGTTCATGGTTAGGAAACTGAATCATCGTTTTAAAAATTTCCTGACCATGAGCAGCAGTGTCTGTAATGCAGTAATGATGTGCCATCGGGAACGTTATGGTCATAAAATGGCATTTGCGGCGCGTTTTTAACCTGAAAGCTGTTTTTCAGACGCACTTATCCCGCAGTCTGTGCCAGAAGCCATCGTTTCCGGTCGATGTTATGCAGTCTTTCTGCCACCAACTCCGACGCGTGCCTCCCGGCCTGCGCACTGCTGAAGCGCAGTCGGTTGCCGCACAGAATGCATTTGTACGGATCCGTGCGCAGAAATTCTTTCATCAGCGCGGCGAAGCCGGGCTTCTCCGGTTTTTTCCGCGCTTCCATCTCCAGGGCTTCATACACCTTCGGCAGCAGGCTACCCCGTTTACGGTTTGATAAAAAACCGTAATAACGCACCATCTTAAAATGCTTCGCCGGGATATGGCTGATATAACGTCCGATCATATCTTCCTGCGTCAGCGTCTGCTGCCGGTACTGCTGCGTACGGTGGTCGTAATAGTGGTGCACCACCGCGCCGCCGCTGTAGTGCCTCAGCTTCGCCGCCGACACGGGGGGCCGTTTCAGGTACCGGCCCAGATATTTGACGCTCCGCCAGGCCCCCCGGGTCTTCTTCGCGAAGTGGACCTTCCAGCGGCGCCCGTACTGCGCCTGCAGATAGCGCAGCCACTGTTTTTTGTCGTGGATATGCCCCAGCCCCGGCAGCCTGCCGGGGTTAATCAGGTCATAGCTGTGGCGCAGCAGCCGGATGACGGCTCCGCGCCAGATTTCCTCCACGGCATGCTTTTTAAAGAAGAGGTCGCGCCATACGCCGTGTTTAATATCAAGCCCGCCGCGGGTGACGGAGAGATGAATGTGGGGATGCTGGTTGAGCTGGCGACCGTAGGTGTGCAGGGCGCAGAAGATACCGACTTCCACACCCTGTTTTCTGGCCCAGCGGAGCATGGCGCGGGTGGCTGCGCGGAACAGGGCATTGAGCAGAGGCCAGTTATTGTTGAAAAAGGGCCACAGCAGATGGGGCATGGTGAAGGTGATATGCTGCCAGTCGCAGTCGGGCAGAATTTGCTGTTGCTCTGTAATCCACTGCTCCGTGGCCTTATGTCCGCAGGAGCTGCAGCCTTTTGATTTACAGGTCTGGCAGAAGAAGCGGGTGTGGGTGCAGTCCGGGGAGGCGCAGCAGTATCGCTTCACCCCCATGGCAGCAGTGCCGCAGGCGAGCATGCGCTCGACGCAGAGTACGGTCCAGGGGCTGAGGGTGTCCCCGTGTTTATCCATATACCGGTTCCAGGCGTCATCAGTGGTGAACAGCAGTTTTGCCGGGCGCGGGATATACATGCGGCGGATTATCGCTCTGCAGTGGCACCGGTATTATAGTGCCAGTCGTCACAGTCATCGGCCCAGTTGTCGGTGTGTTTATCCCAGGGAGCGAAGGTCACCGGCAGCATGCCGGATTCTGTGGCGATAATAAACACATCGGCTGGCATGGACTCAAGGACGACATCGCCGTCGGGTGAGTCAGGCGGCTCAAAGCCGCGGATGATGCAGACGAGAGGCGGGTCGAAGTGTGTATCGAGGAAAAACTGTGGCCCCAGGTGGACACAGTGACGAATGGCATCCTGCGGAGTGTCGTAAAAAACTCGTCGGGGTCGTCATAATCGCTCCGGGGCGGAATGGACACCAGAAAACGCTTAGGATATCCGGGTATAGCGCGTCGGGACGAGGGCGTGGGTTTACGCTTTCTGGGGGCTTTGCTACGGGCCATGTGAATGATTTCCTGAGAAATTAACATACCGCAGAGTATAAAGCTGTGAGCCGGTCATGAACACCCTCGGAACGGCAGAGCCGTGACGCTCGCCCTGTAAGGGCGCTATGTTCAAAGACCTTTCAGCTCAACTTTAGCTACTCCGGTGCCAAACCAGACACACACCAGACCATTGTTAATATGGCCATGAATGGTTACGGATGTCGCGATACCGCACGGGTTCTCGGTATCAGCCTCAATACGGTTCTGCGGCACGTAAAAAAATTTCGCCAAAGCAGGTAGCTGAGAATATCGACCCCGAAACGGAGATTGTTATCTGCTGTGAAGCCGGTGAACAATGGTCTTACGTGCGGTGTAAAAGCAATCCCCGGTGGTTGTTCTATGCTTATGACCGTATCCGCAAACGTGCTCTGGCCCACGTCTTCGGCCCGAGAAATGCCCCGACCCTGCGACGATTGCTGGCCCTGTTAAGCAAATTTAACATTGCCTTTTATATGACAGATGCGTGGCCGGTTTATAAAGTTCTGTTAAGTGCAACAGGCCACGTGGTGAGCAAGAAATATACCCAACGGACAGAACGACATAATCTTAATCTTCGCACACATATCAAACGACTGACCCGCAGAACAATTTGCTTTTCGAAGTCAGAGGAAATGCACGATAAGATCATCGGTTGGTATCTTACTCTTCATCATTATCAATAAATCTGCGTCACGACCGATGTGATCCTACCCGCGTAATGTGGACAGCCTCCTAAGCGAGGTTCTGTTTTTCAAATTGTTCCGGGCTTACGTCGCCACAATGCCATCTGCATGGCATAGCAGGTCAGTTGTGCTGTCATCCGCGATGACATTGACCAGCCAATAACCGCCCGTGACCACAGGTTGATAACCACGGCCAGATAAAGCCAGCCTTCATCCGCGCGAAGATACGTGATGTCACCTGCCCATTTCTGGTTCGGACCGTTGGCATAAAAATTCTGCTTAAGAAGATTTTCTGACATCGGCAGGTCGTGTTTACGGTAGTTCACCGGGCTGAACCGATGTGACGCTTTTGCCCTCAGACCCTGACGTCGCAGGCTGAAGGCTATCGTTTTCACACTGTATATCAGGTCCTGCGCTGCACTCCTCTGCCAGGCGGGGTGCACCGTAGCGCTGTTTAGCCTGGCTGAAAGCGTTACTGACGATGCTGTCGCAATCATGGCGTAACCGCTTGCGTGCGTTGATTACTGTGTAACGGTTCCGCCAGGCGTACCAGCCGCTTCGGGCCACACATAGCACCCGACACATGGCTTTAATGCTGATTCGGCATGGTGTTGTTCGATAAAGACATACTTCATTTCAGGCGTTTCGCGAAGTGTGTTGCGGCCTTTTGGAGAATGGCGGGTTCCTCAGTCTGCCCCGCGAGCTGGCGTTTAAGGCGGGCGATCTCGGTCGTCTGTTCGCTCTCGCGTTCAGAAGCCGTTGTCTGATTCTGCTGTTTGCTGCGCCAGTTGTAGAGCCGGGATTCATACAGGCTGAGTTGGCGTGCAGCAGCAGTGATACCGATGCGTTCAGCCAGCTTCAGTGCTTCATCACGAAATTCGGGCGTGTATTGTTTGCGTGTTTTCTTATCGGTTGTTGCTGATTTTGTCATGTGAGTCACCTCTGGTTGAGTGTTTACTCACTTAGTCATGTGCCCACTATTGGCGGGCAAGATCAATAATATCGGGTGAATAACTTTATTATGAGAGAACCGCTACTGATATAAAAATGATGAGAGGCGCTGAATTCATCACCTTTTGTGTAGCTGCTGTCTTTAGTGCAGATTTGTACAAAATAGTGTGCTTTTGCGCCGATGGTTTTCTCTCAATTACATGCAAGTTTAAACATGAACTGTAGTTATATCAGATGCCGCCCTCAACATGAGGGCGGCGTAAATCTTTGTTCTGTTTGCAACCACAGACATACGTTCGGCCAGAGCGATGATACCAGGATAGTCGATCAGTGGTCCGATCTTTTTGCTTTCGGCAAAGCGCAGGACTACCCTGCAAATATTTCGCCATCGGGACTCGGCTGCCGCAAGTTGCAGAGCTGACTGACTGCGAAGCAGGGCGTTTACTGTTCCATTATTTCTTAAATTCCAGCGCCAGAAATTTCAGTGACACTACTGTGTCACCACCGTTTACTATCTGTTTTCTGCTACACTGCGGCAAATTCTTACGTCGTTTTATCAGAGAGCACCCCGTGACCAGTTTTTCCACCCTGACTTTGCTTTCCATCAGCCAGATTGCCAACCTTAATGAACTTGGCTACTACAATATGACCCCTGTTCAGGCTGCATCCCTGCCCGCCATCCTTGCAGGCAGGGATGTGCGCGCTCAGGCTAAAACCGGAAGCGGTAAAACGGTCGCTTTCGGACTGGGCGTCATGCAGCATATTAATGCTGCTCAATTTGCGACACAGGGCCTGATCATTTGTCCCACGCGCGAGCTGGCCGAACAGGTCGCTGAAGAAATGCGTCGTTTGGCCAGAGCGACAGCGAATATGAAAGTTCTCACGTTGTGTGGCGGCCAGCCCGCTTCCGCACAACGTGATTCACTGGCTCGCGCACCTCATATCGTGGTTGGCACGCCGGGACGGATTGTCGATCATCTGAAACGGGAGACGTTGAAACTTGACCAGTTGAAAACGCTGGTGCTGGATGAAGCCGACCGGATGTTAGAAATGGGCTTTCGTGATGAAATTGAATCGCTCATTAACTATTGTCCCTCTCGTCGGCAGACGCTGCTTTTCTCCGCGACCTGGCCACATGATATAAAACAGATCAGTCGGCATCTTCAGTGCGATCCCACCACCGTTGAAACGGAAACAACACCTGATTTATCGAATATTGAACAATTTTTTTATGAGGTATCTCCCAGAGAAAAGCCTGCGGCACTAATCGGACTACTGAGCGAGCGCCAGCCGTCTTCCTGCGTGGTGTTTTGCAATACTAAAAGGGAATGTAATGAAATCGCCGATGCGTTAGAAAGCTGCCAGATCAGTTCGCTGGCACTGAATGGCGATTTAGAACAACGCGAACGGGAGCATGTGTTGATTCGCTTTGTGAATGGAAGTTGCCGCGTGCTGATTGCAACAGATGTCGCCGCTCGCGGGCTGGATATCAAGCTACTGGCAATGGTGGTGAACTATCAACTGTCATTTGATCCCGAAGTGCATGTGCATCGCATTGGCCGTACCGCCAGGGCAGGAGAAAAGGGGATTGCAATCAGTTTTGTCGCACCGGGTGAGATGACCCGCGCCCTTGCGCTGGAAGACTTTTTACAACAAAAAATGCTCTGGCGTGACGTTAACTTGCTGAAATCTTTTACGCCTTATCCCTTGCTGGCGGAAAATGCCACACTTAGCATTGATGGCGGTAAAAAGGCAAAAATTCGTCCGGGAGATATTCTCGGGGCGCTCACGGGTGAAGCGGGACTGCAAAGCGAATCCATTGGAAAAATTACCGTCACTTCCAGCCATGCCTTCGTGGCTGTGCGCCTTGATGTCGCTCGTAAAGCGGTGAGACAATTGCAGCAGGTGAAGATAAAAGGTAAAGCCTGTCGGGCACGCCTGTTGGAGTAAATCGTCAAGCCTGATTAGCGGTGAACGGTCATCATTTTTGCCATGAGACTGATGCCGCTTTTTTAGGTAAGTATTCTCTGTATTAAATAGCTGCGCGGAATAGTGCTCCACTGTTGGCCAGCCCATGCTGTGCAAGGTATCAGGGCTGTTTTCTTTGCCTGATGGTGTTATATCGGAATTGAGATGTGTTGCCCATACGCAACATCCCCTCATCAGTAAACGGCAGGTGTAGCGGTATTAGGCGCAGCTATTTAGGGCGCTCCAGCTACGCTTCCGGTTTACTCAGCGTATTGAACGTAACAACCTGACACTTCGTATTCGTGTCAGGCAGTTAGTTCGAAAAACAATTTGCTTCTTTCTCTCAATAGCGGTCCACGAAAAGGTCATTGGCTCCTTCATTGAAAAATACATGTTCTGCTGATTGAATGCATTACCCCTGGTCATGGCATAGCGTGATTTTCTGTACGTAACAGATGTACGAATGTGCGAAACGAATTAAATTTACTCTTGTGCATCTTTTGCAGGAGGTGTACGAAACCGCTCGGCTCCGTATATAATATTTAATACTACTATCGCTATGTAATATTATGGACAGGGAAACGAAACTTATTGATATCGTCATCCGTTATTTTTTCATTGATGGTTACCACCAAAGGCGTAAAACTGAGCCGCTGGCGGGCAACAACACTGATGAAAGAGCGCCATCTCATCAGTTGCCAGCAACCAGGTCACCAATATAAGAAGGCATCCAGGGAACACGTTGAACTCCCCAATTATCTGGAGCGGCAGTTTGCTGTAACAGAGCCTAATCAGGTGTGGTGGGGCGACGTAACGTTTATCCGGGCAGGGAAACGCCGGGCTTATTTAGCCGTTGTGCCTGATTTGTTTTCCCGTAAACCGGTTGGCTGGGCGATGTCATTTTTCCCGGACTCTGCGCTGGCAGCAAAAGCGCTGTCCATGGCCCGGGAAGCGCGAGGAACCCCCACTAATTTGCTGTATCACTCAGATCAGGGTAGCCACTATACCAGCAGGAAATTCAGGCAGTTACTGTGGCGATACCCAATAAAACAAAGCCTGATTCGCCGGGGGAATTGTTGTGATAACAGTCCAGTGGAGCGATTCTTCAGGAGCCTGAAAACGGAGTGGATACCGAATAATGGATACGCTAATTTTAGCGAAGCCAGCACAGCGATAACGAATTACATAACAGGATATTACAGCCAGCTCAGACCTTAATGCCGATGATTTAAGGATCGGTTGACCGATCCGGTTTATGCGGTAAAAAGGGTTCTATGTTCATCATGGAACCCTTTTTAAATGGAACTTTCCCAGGCCCTCGGCATCATCAATGCCGCCACTCCTGAGCGCGCCCGTAGTCTCGCCGACCTTATTCCTCCCGAGCTTATTCAGCAGGCGCTCACCCTGACCGATACCGTTACTTTGCGTAAACGTAAACTTTCCCTCGAATCCATGATTTGGCTTGTCGTTGGGATGTCCATTTTTTGCGATCATCCGATGACCGAAATCGTCAATCTGATGGATATTACTGACCGGACCGGAGCTCCTTTTACCGCACGCAGCGCTGTCATTCAGCGCCGTAAGACTCTGGGTGAAAATGCAGTGCGGGAGCTTTTTGATATCACACAGCAGCACTGGAATCAGCAGGCTGCACATCCAAAATGGCACGGTCTGAATCTGTTTGCTGTCGACGGCGTGGTCTGGCGTACCGCCGATACGCCGGAAAACAGAGCCGTCTTCAGTAAACACAGCAGCCAGTACGGCGAAGGCGGCTATCCTCAGGTGCGAATGGTTTGTCTGATGGAGCTGAGCAGCCATCTGATCGCCGCCAGTGCATTCGACAGTGAAAAAGTCAGTGAAATGCGGCTGGCTGAACACCTGACGGAGAAAACCCCGAATAACAGTATCACCCTGTTCGATAAGGGATTTTATTCGATGGGTCTGCTTCATCACTGGCAGACAGCAGGAGAACACCGTCACTGGTTGTTGCCGTTGAAAAAACACGTACAGTATCAGGTGGTTCGCCGTTTGGGGCGTGGAGATGAACTGATATGCCTGAAAACCAGTCCACGAGCCAGGAAGCAATGGCCAGGGGTCCCGGAAGAAATGGTGGCAAGACTGCTGACCCGCAGGGTAGACGGTAAAGAGAGGCAGGTGCTGACGTCACTGACAGACCCGAATCGCTATCCGGGTAAAGATATCAGCGAGCTATATCGCCACCGCTGGGAAACAGAACTGGGCTACCGGGAAGCAAAGCAGGGTATGCTGGACAGCCGGTGGACATTACGCAGTCGCCTGCCGGAGCTGGTGAGACAGGAGCTATGGGGGGTACTGCTGGCTTATAACCTGGTGCGATATCAGATGGTGCAGATGGCGTTCCATCTGAAAGGAGATTACCTGCCTTACCAGCTGAGCTTCAGTGGAGCGATAAGCGAAATAATCCGGATGCTGATAACCCTGCCCTGGGCTTCGCCGGGAAAAATGCCGGGAGAACTGAGAACCCTGTATGAACAGGCGAAATGGCTTGTGTTACCGGGTAGAAGAGAGCGAAGTTACCCGAGAGAGTTGAGGGTAAAGAGCAGGAAATATCCGGATAAAAAGGTTGCTGGTCACCTTAAGTGACCAGCATTAAGCTCAGACCTCATCAATACAATGGTGGCTTGACGCCGAATGAATCAGAGCGACTGTTCTGGGAAAACTCTGAAGCCGTGGTCAGTTTTGTTTGACGACTACAATATGCTATATGTTGTAAGCGGCTACTCATATCCAGTTCGATACGACCGTACGGATTAATATGGTGTGTATTAGTCGCGACTTGATCTGACACTGGACCTTGAAAGGTTGAGAGTTACCGGTTTTGATATGGGTGTCTAATCCTTAAACAAAACGCGAGGTAACTCTCATGATTCATACTAACAATCCCATCATCAAACACAAAGCCGGCCTGCTCAATCTCGCCGAAGAACTCGGTAACGTATCAAAAGCCTGCAAGATCATGGGCGTGTCACGCGACACGTTTTACCGTTATCAGGAACTGGCTGCTGAAGGCGGCATCGATGCGCTGATTAACCAGAACCGCCGCGTCCCCAACCTGAAGAACCGCGCCGACGAAGCCACTGAACGCGCTGTTGTTGAATATGCCGTTGAGTTCCCGGCCCACGGGCAACACCGGACCAGTAATGAGCTGCGTAAAAAAGGCGTGTTTATCTCCGGTAGCGGCGTGCGCTCCATCTGGCAACGGCACGACCTGGAGAACTTCCGTAAACGCCTGAAGGCACTTGAGGAAAAGGTCGCCAGAGAAGGCATCGTGCTTACCGACGCTCAAATCGCAGCGCTGGAGAAGAAGGCCCACGATGACGAGGCCAGCGGAGAAATCGAAACTGCTCACCCGGGTTATCTCGGGTCGCAGGACACCTTCTACGTGGGCAATCTGAAAGGTGTGGGTCGTATCTACCAGCAGACGTTCGTGGATACGTACTCGAAAGTGGCACACTGCAAGCTGTATACGAGTAAAACGCCGATCACCGCCGCAGACCTGCTCAATGATCGCGTACTGCCGTTCTACGAGGCTCAGGGACTGCCGATGCTGAGGATCCTGACCGACAGGGGAACGGAGTACTGTGGTAAGGTGGAGCAGCATGATTACCAGCTGTATCTGGCCATCAACGATATCGACCATACAAAAACGAAGGCGATGTCTCCGCAGACGAACGGCATCTGCGAGCGCTTCCATAAAACTATTTTGCAGGATTTTTATCAGGTTACGTTCCGTAAGAAGTTATACGAAGACCTGGAGAGCCTGCAAACGGATCTGGACAACGGGTTGTGGCATTACAATAATGAGCGAACTCATCAGGGAAAAATGTGCTGCGGGCGTACGCCAATGGCCACGTTACTTGATGGTAAACGAGTCTGGGCAGAAAAAAATCTGAACCAGATGTAATCTGACAGACACCTGTATAAATAACCGGTAACTGTCAGATCAGGTCTGAGCTAGTACATATGGTGCTATGTACCTTCCATCCATAATAATGTGTTTTTCGTAGGTTTCTTTCAAAGAAGAAGAATATGAAGTACACGACCACAGCTGCTATCTGAATCACTATTTGATTAAAAAAATACTTAACGTACATTTTCGTGCGATTGAGCTTCAGGCCCCAAATATGCCGGGGCAGCTTGCCGAACAGGTGACAAAAGAATAACTGAGGCCACTTAAGCAAGTACAGAAAACCAGGAACAACCTTTATCGTTATCTTTTAAAAATGCCATTATGGTTAAAAATGTATCTGGCGTGCGGTTGGATTTTTAAACTCTTCAAGTTCTGGTGTGAATTTTTCTTAGCCATAAAACAGAAAACCCCTAATCGTTGGGTATTCAACTTTCGGGGTTCACGTTAAAGAGGCGGTTTTTACACTTATGCCATCGGGGCAATCATACTGTTTGGCAAGCGCCCGGCGGTTGTTTCCACCAGTTTTAATAGCAATTTAATATCGTCTAAAGTCACTATCGGATTGAGCAGTGTCATCTTGAGGCAGGTTACACCATGATGCTCGGTAACGCCGACGTTGGCCCGACCTGATTCCAGCAGCGCATCACCAATTCTCTGGTTGAGCAACGCGATAGCGGTCTCATCCAGTTCGGCTTGCTCAACGGGACGATAGCGGAACAGTACGCTGGCTAACTGAGGCTCCATAACCAGCTCCAGCGATACCTGGCTGTTTACATACTCAGCAACCTGTCGGGCCAGCGTCACGCCGTGATCGATAATTCTGGCATACTGTTTTTGCCCCAGCGCTTCCAGACTCATCCACAGCTTCAGCGCATCAAAACGGCGGGTAGTTTGCAGCGATTTCGACACCAGATTAGGGACGCCCTGTGCCTCATCAAACTCAGAGTTAAGGTACGCCGCCTGGTAGCGCATTAGCTCATAGTGACGGGCTTCCTTCAGCAAAAACGCGCCACAGCTGATGGTCTGGAAAAATTGCTTATGAAAATCAAGGGTGATTGAGTCCACCAGCTCAATGCCGTCCAGGTAGTGACGATATTGCTCAGACAGGAGTAGCGCGCCGCCCCAGGCCGCATCAACGTGGAGCCAGATAGCATGTTTTTCGGTCAGTGCGGCAATTTCACACAGTGGATCGATAGCACCTGCGTCGGTTGTGCCTGCTGTTGCGACGATAGCCAGAATCTGCTCACCGCGTGATTCTGCCTGTGCCACTTTTTCTTCCAGATCCTTCACGTCCATTCTGGCGAAACGATCGGTCTTCACCTGCGTGACAGACTGATATCCCAGCCCCATCAACGCCATATTTTTTTGAACGGAGAAATGGGCATTTTCAGAGCATAACACTCTAATTTTTCTCAGATCACCTGGAATACCATCCTGCTGCACGGAGTGACCCTGACGTGCGAAGAAAGCATCACGGGCCAGCATCAGCCCCATCAGGTTACTCTGTGTTCCGCCGCTGGTGAAAACGCCCGCGTCGCCAGAGTGATAGCCAACCTGTGCGCGCAGCCATTCGATCAGTTTCATCTCAATAATGGTCGCGGACGGACTCTGATCCCAGCTGTCCATGCTCTGATTAGTGGCGTTGATCAGCACTTCTGCCGCCTGGCTAATCACCAGGCTTGGGCAGTGCAGATGTGCCACGCACTGTGGGTGATGCACCGAGAGACTGTCTTTTAAAAAATACTCGACGGCACGTTCCACAGCAGCCTGGTTGCCCAGGCCCCCGGTGGTGAAATTAAGTTGAATGCGCTCGCGCAGTTCTGCAACAGATTTACCCTGATACATCTCAGGCTGTTGTAGCCACTGCACTACCGCCTCGCTGGTCTGCAGGATGGCGTGCTGATAGGCTTGCGTGCTTTGCGCGCAAGCGGCAAGAATTGGGTTAGGCTGTGACATCAAACTTACTCCATTCACACAGGTTTGATGCCAGCAGCATTGAGAGCCTGCTCCAGCTTATCCATGAAAATTCCCAGCTCTTCGTTGGTGATCAGCAGGGAAGGGAGCAAACGTAAAACATTGCCGTTACGTCCGCCGCGCTCCAGAATTAAGCCGACTTCGAAGCATTTTTTCTGCAACAGCACGGACAGCTCAGGATCGCCAGGATAGCTGCCCATATGATCGGGTGCTTCGTGCGGCTTGACGATCTCAATGCCGATCATCAGACCTAGGCCGCGCACATGCCCCAGCACCGGGAAACGCTTCTGCATTTCAGCCAGTTGGCTTTTTAACCACTCACCCTGAGCCGCCACTTTATCGGCAATATTATTTTCTTTCAGATACTTGATGGTAGTCAGACCGGTTGCCATAGCAAGCTGGTTGCCACGGAAAGTCCCGGTATGATGGCCCGGCAACCAGACATCGATTTCTTTCTTGATGCCCAGAACAGCCAGTGGCAGGCTACCACCCACTGCCTTGGACATCACAATAATGTCTGGCTCAATACCCGCATGCTCATAAGCGAACTGTTTGCCCGTCCGGCAGAATCCAGCCTGAACTTCGTCAAGGATCAGCACAATACCGTGTTCTTTGGTTACTTTACGGATGCGCTGCAGCCATTCTGCCGGTGCCGGATTCGCGCCGCCTTCACCCTGAAGTGCTTCAAGAATGACAGCCGCAGGTTTGCGCACGCCGCTTTCCACGTCATTAATCAGGTTTTCGAAGTAGTAGGAAAGGGCCTGCACGCCAGCTTCGCCGCCAATACCCAATGGGCAACGATACTGATGCGGATAAGGCATAAACTGCACTTCCGGCATCATGCCATTAACCGCCTCTTTGGGGCCCAGATTACCGGTCACCGCCAGCGCACCGTGGGTCATACCATGGTAACCACCGGAGAAACTGATCACACCGGAACGCCCGGTGTATTTTTTTGCCAGTTTCAGCGCGGCTTCTACCGCATCAGCGCCGGAAGGCCCGGTGAACTGCAGGCAATACGCTTTGCCTTCACCCGGAAGCAAAGAAAGCAGGTATTCGGAGAACCGATCTTTTAAGGGCGTGGTCAGGTCGAGAGTATGTAACGGCAAGCCGCTGGTAATGACACTCTGGATGCTTTCGAGTACATCAGGATGGTTATGTCCAAGCGCCAGCGTTCCGGCACCGGCAAGGCAGTCAAGATATTGATTATTCTCAACGTCGGTGATCCATGCGCCTTGTGCTTTCGCAATCGCTAACGGCAATTTACGTGGATAGCTTCGGACATTCGATTCGAATTCAGCCTGTCTGGTTAAATAAGTTTCGTTGTTACCATTTGAGGAAATCGCACCTAAAGTATTAATACGGACTTTATCCGTCATCATATCTCTCCTACAACCGCAGGTTTTCACTAACGCCGCAGTTGAATAAATGAATGAAAAACTACCCTTGTAAAAAACGCGCCCAATATATTGTTTTTCACTCTGTATCTCAATGATTAATTTTGCTCAATAATTCTTATAATTTTATCAATATAATCAATATTTTGATTGTAGTGCAGCTCAGTATATTGTCATCAGCACAATAGCTGGTCATTCCTGCGGCACGAAAAGCGGATTTACGGCATGAAAACGAGCGGTCTTCGCGCTGTGACGAGCAATCTGTGGTGATGAACAGGGCCACGCCGCCAGCAGGATTCTGCGACACGACAAGGGGAAGGGCTGATAATAAAAAAACAGATTCGAACTCATGCTAAATCAAAACACGCAGATATCATCATCGGCAAAACCGGAGTGTTCAGCAATCAACGCTGTAACCCGTAAGCGGATTACGGCGCAAATTTTATCGGCCAATCTGCCTGAGCAGGGTTCCAAGGCGTTCGCGGTGATCGCTATCAATCTCTCCTGCCACTGAATACCCCGCGTTCAGTAAAATCATCTCATTCAGGGCAACTAACCAGTCATAGATGTAACAGGCTGCGTGATTGTTGGGTTTCAGCGACAGCCTGGTTAAACGCTGGGCCGGTCCCAGGCTGGCACTTTGTGATTCGGGTCTGGCAAAAACAGGCTTTCCCCGATGAATTTTACTCTCTGGCCGCTGGCTTTCCGGTATGTGCTGAAAGCCAAGCCATGCGACAAAATCGCCTAAAACGCTCAGTGCCCGCGTTACCTGACGGTCGGCGATCATTTCGGCAGGCGTACCCTGTAGTTCGTGATCATTCAGCATCTTCACCAGCGCCCCCTCAATATCAAGACGAATGCTGGCTGTCACCAGCTCTTCCGTCAGCATTTCAAGGGTAGGTTTACTGACGCCGAGCAGTTCCAGCAGCGCCGAACGATCGGGTAACTGTCGTAGCAGGTTAATCCAGTAGTGATAAACCTGACGAGGAAACTCGGTTTCGGCTTTCTCCCCGGGCAGATTCTCTTCAGGGTTAAGCAGGCCGGGCAAAGGTTGATCACTTAACAAATCGATATGCATACCGATGCCAAAGGGATCGTCTTCCGTGAGCACATGTTCTGCACCCTGAACAACACCCGCAGGTGCACGTTGCAGAAAAAGCTGGCGCAGCCTCTCTCTTTCCGGCAGCAGACGTTCGAGCAGCTCGCCGTGGACGCTCGTGCGCGCCTGTAACGCTTTCAGTAGCGCCGTGGCGATACGTAAACGCTCCTGTGGTTGTTCTTTTTCTGAAACCAGATACCAGTGGCCCAGCAGGTTATCCGTCAGTTCCCGGCGGATTTCGCTTCCCAGTTCCTGAAGGCGAGCCAGTTTCACTTCACGTTTGACTTCGTTGGTCAACCAGCCCGCCATTCGTTTCACCCCCTTATCGTCCATGGCCAGCATGGTTCCCCAGGCCTCACCCGGTGTGCCGACAAAACGCTGAACGGCCGCATCATGATTGTGTCCCTGCGTAATACGCTGGTCGAAGGGAGTGAGCGCCCAAATAAGTCCTGGTTTACGCTGGCTGCGAATTTGACTGCTTTCGCCCTGCGTTTTTTTCACCCAGTTTTCCAGCAGCCGTCCTGTCACCCGTGTATCTGCACGCTGGCAGGCGGCACTGCACACCATCAGCAAACTGATATCGTAGCTGTCAGCAGCGCGGGTAAGCAGAAAAGGACGTTTGGCGGTCAGAAAGCGCAAAGCCAGCTCATGTTGCGTATCATTGGGCACGACGTTTGGTTGCTCATATCCGGGATAATCCAGCAGATCGACCTGCTCGAACAGCTCTTCTCGCGGGGCGCGATAGAGAGGCAACAACATTTCCCGACTAAGTAGCGTCAGCTCCGCAAGCGTCAGATTAACCGACTTGAGACTGCGGTTGTTCTGTTGTGGAACCACCTGAATAACCCGGTCTGCCGCTGCATTAAAATAACGCAGGCCGTGGCTGGTGATCACGTTTAGCGCGGGATCGTCCACCACAGAATAGGGCGCGAACACCACGGATGCGCAGGAAACATGGTGCAGTACATGCGCCAGCTGACGGTACAAATTGCTGAGATCCCGGTCATCCCCCCACAGTAATGAAAACAGGCGGGCGCGGTCATCGACGCCGAGCAGCGGGGCTGTCGCCACCGCCTGTGGCCAGAAGTGGCTCTCCAGTGCCTCATCACAGCAGAGGTGTGCGGTGACAAGCCTGTCCCACAGCGTCACCACATCACTGTCGCTGATGCCGCCGGTTGGCTGGTTTTGCCTGTACATCGCTGTGGTGTTAAGCCGTTCTGTGATTTGCTGCTCGTCCACCACACTGCTGGCGTTAGCATCACGCAGTGCGTACATTTCAGCGATAATCGCAATCAGTTCACTTTCACTCAATAATGCCAGCCGTACCGGCCATTCATTATCAACCCGCGTCTGCTGGCTGCTGATGCGGAGCACCATGGTGCTGGTTTGCTGCTGCGGATTGAACTGGCGATAATCCAGCGTTGCGCCGCCAAGGGCAATTTCCATCCGGCCTTTCTCACTGGCAGCCAGAGCGGAGATCAGATAAGACTTCCCCGCCTGAGAAAGACCAAAAAAACCGATTGCACACTCTTTCGCTGCGGCATCGGTCAGGTAGTCGGCCTTATTGCGCTGGCGGAGGAGTCTGATGCGCAGACGGTCCGCTTCCCTGTCCAGCGAGGGGGCCGTAATGCGGGCGCTGTCCAGCCAGTCAATTGACGCGACGATACTTTTGATTAGCGTATCCAGCTTTTTGCCAAACTGACCTGATAATTGCTTAGGCGTCAACGCTTTCATTTCTTGTATACGCTCCCACTGTCGATCCAGTAATGGGTAAGTCCCGATCCGCTGCTGGCTAAAGTATTGAGTTTAAGTCGCAGATGTTCCAGCGGAACCCGCGTACCATCATCAAGGCTTGCTTCTGCAATTTCAAATCGTTCCGGCCCTGACTCACTGGTGTTCGTCACGGTCAGCCTGATCTTCAGCACTTTGTCCCCGGCAACCCGGCGTGCCAGCTGCGGGTCGGCAACAGAGAGGCTGTACAGCGGTGAGGCAGGCCAGCGGTCGTTATCTAACTGCCGGAAGCCGAGAGTTAACGCCCCGCGTACCTGAAAACGCTGACCGTGATCGAGACTAAATCGGTCATCGTCAAGATCGATATCGCTGTACCAGACATTGTCGTTACTCAGTAAGCCACTGGCATCTAACATGCCAAGATAGCGAATAGTGGAATAGGGCTGAAAATCACCAGCTTTAAACCAGAAGTTTGCCAGACGCAGATCCAGCGATAGCAGGCACAGCATAGCACCGACGACAGCGGTGGATTTTGGATTCTCGATACGCCCCTGTTTATTGAACGGATACCAGTCATTGGTGTGATAGCCGTCCAGTGACAAAATGCGGCTGACGGGCAATGGCTGCAAATGGCGAAACAACGCCTGCACGCCGGGGAAACGGGACGGACGCCCGGTCAGCAACAGCACGTCGCAGTCATAAACAGCCACCACCTCTGACATGGAGCGCAGGCTGTGCGTGATATTCATGCCGGGTGAAAGGAACCCGGCATGAAGTTTACTCAGACTGGCAAGTAACGGCACATGCAGGATATCAAATGGCTCTGCGTCTCCCGGCAGCTCGCGTTGGATTTCACGGTTAAGGTATTTAAGCAGCTTTTGTGTCGGGGGCCGGGGCAGCAGTTCCGCGAAACTGGCTTCAACCTCGGCGTTCAGTTCCAGCGGATCGAAACGCTCGTAGACCTCGAGTATCGCCTGACCGAGAGGGATAAAAATCTGCAGGGTGGCTTGCTGACGCAGCGTGGACTGACCGTCAATGCGCCCTTCATTGCCAAACAGGCGGGCCATCACGCCTTCAGGATTGCCCATCCCCGCCAGTTTAAATGCCGCCTGCAGAGCAGGCAGAATATATTGCTGGATCACATCCAGCAATATGTCATCACCTGCCAGCTTAAAACCTTCGCGAAACAGCAGGCGAGGCATAATTTTAACATTGTTGCCCATACCGTCATCCAGCCGGTATTGGGTTATCGCCAGGTCGGTAGTGCCGCCGCCAATATCAATCGAGGCGATCCGTAAGGTTTTACCCGGCGTCTCATCGGCAGCACGGGGTCTGTCCGGGCGCGCCATACTGCTGAAAAAGGCCTCGGCGCGGCCGCCGAAGTTCACCTGCGTTTCGTTGTAGAGATAAACCATCTGGCCACAGGTCGCTTCATCCCATTCCATTTGCACCGCCGGTACCGGAACCAGGCTTTTGGCTTTGTCTTTATCCGTAGTGAAGTCATCGTCGGCCGGATGCCAGGCCATCGCTTTCCATACCAGCGCAATCGCCTCATGCATCCGGCGACGGAAAATCTCCCTCTCGGGTTTTGGCATGGCAGAGGGTAGCGTCAGAATAATGTTGCGCAGCTGTCGTGGCGCACTGCTGTGCAGCATTTTTTGCCGTTGTGTCGGGCTGTTCATTTGCATCAGGGCCTGGGCCAGCATCTCAGAAAGCATAAAGCTCATCACTGAGCTGCGGCTGTAGTTGGCCGAAAAGACAGGCAGGCGTTCCTCAAGGGGCTGATTATACAACGGCTGCCCTTCATCATTGACCAGGTTTGTCAGCGGCAGGGCGGTAGCAATCGGCTCTTCAGTGCTATTGCCCGGTGTGGCGCTGAAGCGCCACCCGGGCGCGTAGCTCTCTTCATCCCACAGATAGCGGCGCGGGCTTGAGATACCCGTGGTTCCTTCCGTGCCAAGACGTTGCACCGCAAGCTGGCTGGCCTCTCGGCCCACGCGCGCGATGGATGGCCAGATAAAGGCATCATCCCGTCCGCTTTCCACTGAAAAATTTTGTTTACCAAAGCTGGCCTGAGCAAATTCCACACGGCTTTCAAACAGTTCGTTGTAAACCTGCTCCGGCGCACTCAGGTTACGTAAATGCAGTTCATAGGTGTGCCGAAGCCCGTGATGATCGTCGGCATGATCTTCAACCATAATACCGCAGGTGTGAGAATTCCCTACGTCAAGGATGAGGTCGACCGGGATAACAGGCGCCGCAGGCGTCGCGGCGCTGATTTTCAGCTCCGGTAGCAACAGCTGATGGCCAAGCATATGCAGGAGGTTCAGATAGTGAGCCTGATATTCAAATTCGCGTAGCGCCGTGCGGACATTCACCTGTGGACGCTGCTCAACATCTGCAGCGCGTTCGCTGAATACTTCACGCAGCCAGCCGTCAACCCAGGTATGGTCGAGAAACTCACCCAGTTCATCACTGTGATGCGCCAGCGCAAAACTTACCCCGGATTGCGCGTCGCTGATATTCAGGGCCAGCGATTCATCTTCACCTTCGGGCCAGACACGGGTTTCAAATGCCATGCAAACGCGGTGCGTGTGGCCATTGGCGTCGGGCTTGTCCAGCGCAGTAATGCGCAGGCGCGCCCAGTTATCCGGGCCACCAATAAAGGTGCGTGGAGGATTGAAGCGGAAGAAAGGCAGAGGCAGCCAGACGCTGTCCAGCAGCAGCAGAGACTGTGCCAGAGGGAAGCTAAATTCTGGCTTAACCACTTCTGGCGCACCGTCTGTCGACACGGGCAGCATGTATTTTCCACTAAGGGCATTGAAATTGAGCCGCAGAAGTGGGCCATTAGCCGTCTGTCGGACAAATTTTCCCGGTAAGTCAGCCTCCAGCTCAGGCGTCAGTGCAAAGTCCAGAAACTGTATCCCGCTGTTCTGAACCAGTCTCATGTTCGGTTTAATATCAGTGATAGTCGCCAGCATAATCATTTACTCTCGCGCTTCATTGTCATCGGTAATACCGTATTGGCATCGTATTGACCGCTACATTCGGCAGCACCGTTGGTCCCTTGCTTACAGGTCAGGTCGGGCATCTGATAGCGTGAACCATCGCTGCATTTCGCTTTGGTGCGGCTGTTAATGACCAGGTTACCTGACTTCATCAATCCGGCATAAACATCCACTTTACAGACAATACCGTCACCCTGCGTTATCTTCGCGATTCCTTTGCCGTTTTTTATCTGAAAAAGCAGGCTGGGCGGATTACCGAACAGGGGATTTTTGCCACCGATAATTGCCCGCCAGCTACCGTTAAGGAATCGGGTTGAGCCGAGTTTTACCGCATCAGAAGGCAGTGTCAGATCGTCTTTGGCCGCTGGCATGAAGGTGGCGCTTTCTCCGGTTTTGTCTGCTTCCACAGGCGGCGTGACGGCAGCCTGTTGCTGAATCGGCACAACGCTGGCGGGAGCCACTGGCAGCGTTGTTTTTTCGCTAACAACAGCAGGTATGGCGGGTACAGACTGAGGTGCTTTTTCAATATGCTCTGTTTCGCCTGAGGTGCTGGCATGATTTTCCTGCGGTGCGGGTGCTTCACCCGCCACGAAAACATAACTTTTAATTTGCATGCCAAACGCGATAAGTAAGGCTGCTGCCGGGAGCATCCAGCCATAGCGTAGCAGGGGGCGCGACGCGCGTGACGCTACACGGGATGCATCGACTGGCGTTAGCGCAGATTCGCTTTGTGCAATGTCAGAAGGGGGTTCGCTGGCGATGACTGTGGGTTCTGGAGGTACAGCAGGCAAGGGGAGTGAGACAGTCAGCGGATCAGACACCGGGATAGCAGGCGGGGAAACCTCCCCCATTTTGGACAAATTCAGCGGTACCGGGTCGTCTTCAACCTTACGCAGGCAGTCCAGTGAATCCTGTCGTGATTTTTTATCCAGGCTGACAAACCCCCAAAAGGTCAGTACCGGTTTGCCACCAACCAGATAAACAAAGTTTTGATCGGGAAACTGTAAGGCCTTCGCCAGCAATGCGCCGAATAATTTCTGACCACTTTTTTCCGCCTGCAACGCGCGATGACTCATTTCAGCCAGCACCTGCTGGCAGGCAATCAGCTGGTTCAGGGCATGGCTGCGGACGCTCTCGCTGGCTGCCGCCCAGGAGATAACTTTACCATTGATGGGGGCATACCAGTCCAGGCGGGTTCCGGTATCGTTAGGTTGAGGGATCGCAAGGCAGTCAGCTATTTGTTGCTGTTTTCGCAGGCGCAGCGTTTCGCGCAATTGCAGGGCCGAAAGGTAAACAGGCTGCCCGTTTTCGCCAAGGGGCAGAACGGCATCCAGACTTCCGCTGCGTAAAAAGAGTTTAGCCACGCAAATGACCTTTTTTCAGATATCAGAGTTAAAGACAATGTACTGTAAATGTCTTTTTACTGTAGTCGAATGGACTTAAATCAAATGGAGAAATAAGAGGGTAAACAGGTGATTACTTCCTCAATGGAATAGCGGAAAGTCGTTTGTCATGTTAACCGAGAAAAGAAACAGGATGGAGGGTTGCTCTGAAGGTAGCATAAGCACTCCGATCACTTTGCGAAACAGTGCTCCGCTTCGGGTCAGTTCTTGTGGGATAAGAGGTCGGGGTATTTTCACTGCCATCAGGCTCGTCATGCTTCGTTCTGACGCACCTGTCAGATGCACATAAATAGCATGTGTAACGGTATCAGGTGCCGCTATTTACTCAGCGCCGTAGCTTTTTATGCCAGCCGCCAATAGGGGGCTTTTACTTGACCAGTCGTCTGTGTCAATGCTGCGGTCTGACAATTCTCAACGCAGTCAGGACACTCTCAGAAACCACCCTGCCCCGGCACAAAATAGCAGCACCAATCATTA
Organism: Erwinia tracheiphila; assembly: GCF_021365465.1. Classification (NCBI taxonomy): domain Bacteria; kingdom Pseudomonadati; phylum Pseudomonadota; class Gammaproteobacteria; order Enterobacterales; family Erwiniaceae; genus Erwinia; species Erwinia tracheiphila. Next base: position 2,577,630 of record NZ_CP089932.1, on the reverse strand, counting down.
CTGCTTAAAATTACCAATACTTTTTGCCGAGCCGCCCCCTCGATTCTACGTTCTTCGAACGGGGTTAATTTTTTACGTACTTAAAGCATCATAATTTTTTCTTATTGCCTGCCGATAAGCAGTGCGGAGATGACAAAAAACATGACTGAAAGGTTACGATATGCGTATTTTAAAACGGTTAGGGTTAGGTTTCCTGAATAAATTTTTTAGGTCTGAAAAACTCTGCCGTACCACGCAGAGTTCGATCCACGGCGCGGTGGCGATAATGGAACTGACTCCTGAGGGGAAAATCCTTAATGCTAATCCCCTTTTTTTACAGAAAATGGGGTACAGGCTGGAAGAAATTGTCGGGCAACATCACCGTATGTTTTGCCCGGAACAGCTGCTTGCTTCTCCTGAATATACCCAATTCTGGCAGCGGCTGGCACGCGGTGAGAGCTTCAGCGATAAGTTTTTACGCCTGACCAAACAGGGTAAAAAAATCTGGTTTGAGGCGAGTTATGTCCCGATACGCAATCGTAAAGGAAAGGTCATAAAAATCGTTGGGCTGGCCTCGGACATTACGGCGCGGACGATTGCTGCTCAGGAACAGAAAGCAATGACCAACGCCATCGATCGCTCCATGGCGATTATTGCATTCAACCTTAACGGTGAAGTTCTGCGCGTTAATGATAACTTTCTGAAAATCACCGGCTACCAGAAGGAAGAGATATTGGGGCATCATCATCGCATGTTTTGTTCGCCTGAGGTTTACAACAGCGCCGAATACAGCCAGTTCTGGCAAAAATTGTGTCAGGGTGATTACGTCTCCGGTCAGTTTGAGCGTGTTGACAGCCGGGGGCGCACTATCTGGCTGCGTGCGACTTACAACCCGGTATTTGACGAAAATAACCGACTGTACGAAGTAGTGAAATTTGCCACCGATGTGACGTCCCAGGTGATCAAAAACCAGAAAGAACGCGAAGCCGCCGAGCATGCGTACAATGCAGCAATTGAAACCAGTCAGAATACGCGCACTGGCGTCGGCGTTATTGAAAACAGTGTGGCAAAAATGAATGAAATTGCCGTGGAACTGAGTAATGTTTCCGGCGGTATTAACGATTTAAGCTCCCAGTCGGCGCTGATTGGCACTATTGTAGAGACCATTCAGCGAATCGCGAATCAGACCAATTTGCTGGCACTCAATGCGGCCGTAGAAGCCGCCAGGGCCGGCACTCATGGTCGCAGCTTTGCGGTCGTGGCCAATGAAGTTCGTAGCCTTGCGTCTAATATCAACAGTGCCAGCCTGGAAATTTCCGAGGTCGTGAAGCGCAATCAGGAACTGGCCGCGTTGGCACAGAAAAATATCTCTGCCAACCTTTCACGCGCCGATCAGGGTGTATCGCTGGTTCGGGAAGCTGGAAACGTCATTTTAAGCATTCAGAACAATTCTGCTCAGGTTGTTGAAGCCATCGGTCACGTCACTGAACATCTGGCGGAGTGAGGGATACCGCGGGGGGACAAATACCTCAGCGCGTTAACTCAGCAAGAAGGGAGTTTACTACACTGTTAACAAAAGCTGAGGTAAAGGATGAAAATCAAAAGCTACGCCGCTATGCAGCCCGGTCAGCTTCTTGAACTATATGAATACGATGCGGCCCCCGCCCCCTTGCTGCCGAATGAAGTCGAGTATTGCGGCGTCTGCCATTCGGACCTGTCCATGATTGATAATGAGAGGGGTATTTCACGCTATCCCACTGTCGCCGCACATGAAGTCATTGGCCGCATTTTGGGCTCTGGGGGAGGCGGCAAAAAACAAAGGATTATCCACCGGGCAGCGTGTAGGTATCGGCTGGATGGCAAAAAGCTGTCACCACTGCGAACACTGCATCAGGTTAACTGTAAAATCACGAACTTCAGTGCCTGTCGCCGGGCAGTCGGGAGGGCGCACAGCCGGATGAACCGGTTTCGCCGGCCTCTGACCCGACGGGAAAAGACGTCTGAGAATGACAGGGTCCTGTTGCATTTTTCCTGTGGTCTTATTGTCTGGAATAAAGCCCTGTTGAGACAGGCTCTTAGCGTAGAAACCTTATTTCGACGCGCTGGCACCGTCTGGAAAATTCCATGCTGTTGGCGCAGTGATGAAGCCATTCCAGGTTTCGGCCTTTGATCTAATTATGGGGGACAAAGCCATTGCAGGTTCTTCTGCTGGCTTTCCTGGCCAGTTGCGTAATCTGCTTACGCTGGCCTCACGTGCAGACATTGCTCCTAAGGTGGAATATTTCCCAATGTCAAAATCAACGATGCTTTGGAACACGTTCATGCTGGTAAGGCCAACTATCGTGTCGTGCTGAAAGTTGATTTCTGATTGTTATCATTTCAATTCTAAATTTCATTTCCGAAAAAATCTGCCTGCATTGCAGGCAGATTTAGCGAAGAACGTGTCGTATCCCTTAATCGGTCGTGACGCATATTTATTGATAATGATGAAGAGTAAGATACCAACCAGTGATCTTATCGTGCATTTCCTCTGACTTCGAAAAGCAAATTGTTCTGCGGGTCAGTCGTTTGATATGTGTGCGAAGATTAAGATTATGTCGTTCTGTCCGTTGGGTATATTTCTTGCTCACCACGTGGCTTGTTGCACTTAACAGAACTTTATAAACTGGCCAGGCATCTGTCATATAAAAGGCAAGGTTAAATTTGCTTAACAGGGCCAGCAATCGTCGCAGGGTCGGGGCATTTCTCGGGCCGAAGACATGGGCCAGAGCACGTTTGCGGATACGGTCATAAGCATAGAACAACCACCGGGGATTGCTTTTACACCGCACGTAAGACCATTGTTCACCGGCTTCACAGCAGATAACAACCTCCGTTTCGGGGTCTATATCCTCAGCTACCTGCTTTGGCGAAATTTTTTTACGTGCCGCAGAACCGTATTGAGGCTGATACCGAGAACCCGTGCGGTATCGCGACATCCGTAACCATTCATGGCCATATTAACAATGGTCTGGTGTGTGTCTGGTTTGGCACCGGAGTAGCTAAAATTGAGCTGAAAGGTCTTTGAACAATGCTTGCAGATGTAACGTTGGGCACCGGATGCTGAATGTCCGTTACATCGTACAGCATGAGTTTCATTGCACTGAGGGCAGACGACATCAACTTTAGCCATATGTTACATTCAAAGCGCAAAGCATACGTGATCAGCAAGTCTGCGTCACGACCCCTTAATCTGTATCAAACACTTTTTGATTGTTTTTTATAAAGATTGCAGCCGTAAAGGTGCTAGTTTACCGTTTATGATTTTATTTTTTTGTTGATATACGCTTTAATTTTTGCGCTTTCTATACTGTATTTTGCAAGAGCAGCGAGAAGAATAACTGTTAATATTAACCACTCAGCCTGAAAGAAATCATTACGAGATAAAAATACGTCAGTAGAAATTAAAAAGCTCGCAATACCAATTGACGCACTATTGAATAAGCTTATCTCAAGTTCTGCCGCAAGCCGTGATTATGATTTAAATATCGGAATGGAAGCCAGAAGAAAATATAAGATGAGTGAAGTAAGCGTTTAAGTTAATTGCTCATGCGTAATGGCGTTTTGCTGTTCATACAAAAAGGCTGAATAGTCTTTTTAACGTCGGACTTTTCATCGCTCCTGAACTTCATTAAAAGAATGAAAACTTAAGGTGGATCTTTGTAACTCAACTGAAATGCATTTTAATTATCAATTATATTATCATTATTTTTCACTGAAATAGTGTTTCTCATAATGATGTGAAAGAGACGATAGACATAAATGAGTGCCTTTGTTGCATGTCTACATTTGACAATCAGAGAGTGCTCACAAAATAAACCGCAGGGTCAGTTGGAAATCAGCCCGTTTCACTTTTGTTTACTCGAAGAATGGTTAATAAGAAAGAAAACATGACAGCTGGATATGGAGAAATACAATGCAAAACAGAAAAATGCGTGCCATGTGGGTAGCCAGCGTTTTTAATCTGGACTGGCCTTCTTCTTCAACACTCGCCATTACCGATGACGATGAACGAGTTAAAAAACAGAAAGACGAACTTACCAGAATTTTGGATGATCTTGCAGCAGTAAATATGAACACCGTTATTTTTCAGGTTGTTCCCTGCGCCGATGCACTTTATTCTTCAAAATTGCTGCCATGGTCAAAATATCTGACAGGATCACTCGGAAAAAATCCGGGATTTGATCCTCTTGAATGGGCAGTAGAGCAGGCTCACGCCAGAAATATTGAGCTGCACGCCTGGATTAACCCGTACCGTATATCAACAAATACAAGCGCTGCTACCGTGGATGAGCTGAATAACTCGTCCCATGACTCGCCTCAAAGCATTTTCAAAACCCACCCCGAGTGGACGGGCGTTGCCTATAACCGCTATGTTCTTGATCCCGGTATTCCAGAGGTTCAGGCATGGGTTACCGGAATCGTTGAGGAAATTGTTTCCAGGTACGATGTTGACGGCATTCAGTTTGATGATTACTTCTATTATGAATCAGCCGATTCTCCGCTAAATGACGATGCAACCTGGCATAAGTTTGGTCAATGTTTTTACAGCAAGGGAGACTGGCGAAGAAACAATACTTATTCCCTGGTCGATGCCTGTCATCGGCGCATTAAGTTTATCAGGCCCACTGTGAGATTTGGTATCAGCCCTGCCGGAGTATGGCGGAACAAAGCTGATGATCCTCTTGGCTCAGACACGCAGGCAGGTGCACCAAATTATGATTCGGCGTACGCGGACACTCGGAAATGGGTACTTGACGGCATCATTGATTATATCGTGCCACAGGTTTATTGGCCTTTCGCCCGCCAGGTCGCCCGATATGATGTAATTACCCGATGGTGGGCTGATACCGTTAGAGGAACAAAGACTGAATTGTACATCGGTATGGCACTTTATAAGGTCGGTATTCCGTCATCTATCGAGCCTGACTGGACAATTGAGGGAGGGGTCCCCGAAATCACCCGACAGCTTAATCTGAATGATTCTCTTACAGATGTGAGCGGATGTATGTTGTTTCGACATCTGTTCCTGAACGAGCCTCAGACGCAGAGGGTTATTAAGTATCTGAAAAAAAGATGGGCTCCGGCTCCGGTACGGAATATGTATCCTATCGATTATAATAGCTACCGTTCTGTGAAGGGCTTTAACCGGCGCGTGCGTTTTCTTGTTATGCATTACACTGCGGTTGATTTTGCTACATCGATAAGGATGCTTGCCGGTGATGGTGTCGCTAGTGCGCATTACCTTGTCCCTGACACGGATGATCAGACCTATATTGCCGCAGGTTTTAATGACATGCGCGTCTTTAATCTGGTGGATGAAAATGAGCGAGCCTGGCATGCAGGGGGGAGTTCATGGGCAGGGCGCAGCAACCTTAACGATACCTCTATAGGAATTGAGGTGGTTAACCTGGCCAGTGATAATAACGGCGTATTCATTTTTCCACCCTACAGCCAGGCCCAAATCGATGTAATAAAAGAACTGACATTCAATATCATCCAGCGCTATCCGAATATTACTCCGGTGAATGTTGTAGGGCACTCGGATATTGCACCGGGCAGAAAAAACGACCCTGGGCCGGCTTTCCCATGGAAAACTCTCTATGAAGCAGGTATAGGGGCATGGTTTGATGAAGAAACTAAGGATAGATATATCCGACAGTTCTGCCATGCATTGCCTTCAAAAGACGAGATAACTACCATGCTCAACAGATATGGCTATGATACATCGGGTTCGGAAAATCACTTCAATTATGCCCAGTTAATTCGGGCATTCCAGTTGCATTTCCGGCCATGCAATTACAGTGGCAAGCTGGATGCTGAAACAGCGGCAATACTTTATTCACTTGTGGAAAAATATACATAAAATTTCTTCACTAAATTGAAGTGCTGGCGTATTTTTACGCTAACGATTATATGATTTTTAAATCTGGCATGTTTATTAGATGTAATATTTACTCGTGAATAATAAGAGTAATAACGCTTGCATACAGAATCATCAGAGAGTCCATAATGTAAAAAAGGAGAATGTTATGTCTGGATATATTTACGTTTCACCTAAAGCCAATAACTACCCAGGTCTTGATCGTGGTTTTAATCAGCGATTTACACTCGAAAATGACCTGACTGAAACAAAAGGGGAAGGCGTTTATTTGGCATCAAGCACAAACGATGTTTTGAACGCTCTTGTTGATATTAATAATAGTCATTCTCCGTTATCAGGTGAAATAAGAGTGATTTCCGGAGGCCATTGCTATGAAGATTTCACTTTTAATCGACGGGTTACGTCTTCAACAAGTAATAAAACTCGCTTTGTCATTGATTTAAGTAATATGCGAAATATCGATGAAGTCACTATAAATGGTACAGACTATATTACCGTTGAACCCGGTGCTTCTAACTGGCTCATTCAACAAACCTTACATTCTAAATATGGAGCTGCACTTCCGGGGGGATCCTGCTATTCTGTCTGCGCTGGCGGACATATTTCGGGTGGGGGCTATGGTTTACTCTCCCGGCTTCATGGCCTCACCGTTGATTATCTCGCTGGCGTCGAAATGGTTATTCCAGATAAAACTGCGGGGTTCGTTATCAGGGCATTTGATGAATCGGATTCAGATGGCCTGAACTGGGCAAGCCGCGGAGGTGGGGCAGGGCACTTTGGCGTCATTACGAAATATTATTTCCGTAAAGATAGGATGCCTGCTGCACCGGAAAGAGCGCTATTTGTTGCTCTACCTGTTCCATGGAGTCTGTTTGCTGATAATACTAATGGAGCAGGTGCAGAAAATTTTGCCCGGTTTATGCAGGCTTACTATACCGCCACCACTAAACTTCCGGGCCAGGCTTTCACGTTAGGCAAGTTTACCTTTATGACAGCAGCAACGGATGTGATGTCCATCGTTATGCAGGTAGTCTACGGTGATAACTCAGGCCATAGCTCAACAATGGGCGGTATTGATATTGCTCCAATCAGTACTGAGGCAGAGGCTTTGGGCGTGATCAGAAGCTTCTGGTCTGAACTCAATGAATGGATAGTGGAGCCCGGAACTTCCCAATGGCATAAGCAACTTTTCAACCTGATTGGGCATCCTGTTTCTGCACAGATATCACTTGATACGGTTTATAACTTACCGTGGATTGATATGACACAATTGCTTAATGGTTCTGGCGAAAACCAGAAAGGGAAATACAAAAGCAGTTATATGATCACTAACTTTACAAATAATGAAGCAACATCAATTTATCAGTTTTTAACCGACAAACAGGCTGGCAATGTTGCACCTGCAGTAGCGGATAAATCACAAACGCTGATACAGATTGACAGCTATGGGTTGCAAATAAATAATATGGATGGCGGGTCTGTGCCAGGTACTGCGATCGCAGCCAGAAGTTCCCTGTTAAAAGCTCAGTATCAAACGTACTGGAAAACATTTGAAGGCACCACGCCAGCACAAGCGCTTCAAAATGAAAGCGATATTGTTACCTGGTTTAATCTGGGATACAACAACATCCATTCCAGTGGGACTGGTGGGGTTTCATCATTTCCGGTTTGGGGGAATAAATATCAGGGCTGTTACTTTAATTATCCCGATCGACAACTTGGGGTGAACAATGGCTATGCTGCTGACCCCGGGGTTTCCTATGGTAACTTTCTGGAGATCTATTTCGGTGAGTCAGTTTCTTATCGACTGAAAGAAATTAAAGCGCAAATAGACCCTAATAATATATTTTCTCATTCGCAATCTGTTTTAAATATATAACTGCCGTGATGGGCTAAATTTTTGTTAGACATTCAATCCACACTTATCATGGCGCTATAACCGGAATAGTGACATGGGTGTATTCAGTTATAGAGTTCCTCAGAATTGCACTTGGTTTAGCTTACTCTAAGGTAGCGTTTCTATCTGGATACAAAATGACATTACTAAATGGTTATCACAACCACAGTGCGCATAATGTCAAAATGTTATATTGAAAAGGTCGCTGCAAAAATCGAATCACGCAGCGGCCTCTTTAGCATAACGGCATTTTGTAAACCCGTGTTATGTTAGTTACACCTGCCACTGGTACTCTATTAAATTCATCATATGGCAATCTAAGTTTATCCTGGATGCTTATGACAATGCTTTTTCCATAGACATTTTAGCACTGTAATTGTATGAACTTAAGATGGAAATTTGCCTTGCAAGCCCAATATATCTTGTTTTTCCAGTGCCCTTTAAGTTATAGACGGAAACCACCCCGCGTAATACGGAGATGATGGTTTAATTTATGTATCCGGGAATGCTTACGGAAATTACGGCAGGAATTTTTCAGATATATGATGACGTTTCATTTATATATATTCCAAAGAACGGTCGTGACGCAGATTTATTGATAATGATGAAGAGTAAGATACCAACCGATGATCTTATCGTGCATTTCCTCTGACTTCGAAAAGCAAATTGTTCTGCGGGTCAGTCGTTTGATATGTGTGCGAAGATTAAGATTATGTCGTTCTGTCCGTTGGGTATATTTCTTGCTCACCACGTGGCCTGTTGCACTTAACAGAACTTTATAAACCGGCCAGGCATCTGTCATATAAAAGGCAAGGTTAAATTTGCTTAACAGGGCCAGCAATCGTCGCAGGGTCGGGGCATTTCTCGGGCCGAAGACGTGGGCCAGAGCACGTTTGCGGATACGGTCATAAGCATAGAACAACCACCGGGGATTGCTTTTACACCGCACGTAAGACCATTGTTCACCGGCTTCACAGCAGATAACAACCTCCGTTTCGGGGTCGATATTCTCAGCTACCTGCTTTGGGGAAATTTTTTTACGTGCCGCAGAACCGTATTGAGGCTGATACCGGGGACCCGTGCGGTATCGCGACATCCGGAACCATTCATGGCCATATTAACAATGGTCTGGTGTGTGTCTGGTTTGGCACCGGAGTAGCTAAAGTTGAGCTGAAAGGTCTTTGAACAATGCTTGCAGATGTAACGTTGGGCACCGGATGCTGAATGTCCGTTACATCGTACAGCATGAGTTTCATTGCACTGAGGGCAGACGACATCAACTTTAGCCATATGTTACATCCAAAGCGCAAAGCATACGTGATCAGCAAGTCTGCGTCACGACCGGTATCAGCGTCAAGTTAATTGAGACTTACGCACAGCTGTTAATTCACTGAGGGAATATTAATGAGCAGCTTATTAAATAAAGAAGTCTCAGCTTTAAAACGTATTTATGTAAGAAATAGTAGCCTATTAACTGCAGGTTATGTTTCAGCGTGGAAGGCATATTTCGGTGATGAACTGAGGCTTTATATCTTTATCGACGGTTATCAGATGGTGCTTGATTGTACACGAAAAGCTGCTGGCTGGGATGTTGACCAGTGGGAAAAAGGAAAGTGTGTTGTTTTTTGGGGAGTAATTCGTTCCTGCCGCGAGTTCCGGCTGATTATGACCACCGCAAGGCGTGCCGCGCTACCGATGCGTTCGACGTGGACAAAGAAGGTAAGCTGAACACGGGGCGTATTATTTCCCTGCGCCAGCTTAATATTCAGGACGACCTCTGGCAGCAGGCAATGGATGCATTAAATAAAGTGCTGGTCGTTTCCGTTACATCCACTTATATCAATTTCAAAGAGCAGGATGAAAGCGGGAAACTGGTTAATATTCCACTGGATATCGCGGGGGTGTGAAATGTCTATGAATCCGGCGAAAGGCCGCCCGATGAATAAGTTTGCGGCGTATGCAATTGGTGCGGTGAAAGCCGAGCGTGAATTTCGTTACAGTGACGCGGCAAAACTCTGGTTCAGTGCGATGTGGTGCCCCTGCAATGCCAAAAACAGAATGTGGGCCGAAATCCGTAACGAATTTTGTGCCGCATCGGCCAAACGGCTGCAGGGGAGGACAAATGCGCGCAAGGGAATTTAACCGGAAATATCCGGTCGGTACACATTTTATTTATCAGCCCTGCGCTGCCTTAAGAGGCGGGGCGGTGATAAAGACGAAAGATGTCGCCCGTGATTTAAAAACATCGACAATAGTTGAAATCAGCGTGAAACCTTATTACGCAAATATTAAATCACTGACGCCTGCGGGCTGAATTTAAAAAATCAATCATCATTTAAATATGGCGTAAACCGTCAGGGGTGGCTTTGCGCCTGATTCGGGAGAATTACAGTGCAAAAATTTCTTAAACGCCTCAGCGTGGACCAGTTTAATACTCTCTATCCATCGGGTAGTAAATTTACTTATTACTCACGTAAAACAGATGAGAAAGGCATTCCATGTACCATCCCCGGCGAAGCCTGGGCGCTGGGTCATGGTGAAGCGGTGGTGCGTGTCGAAGGTGTATCAGGCTGTGTGGCGATTACCCATCTTGTCAAAGGTACGGAGTGCTGATTATGAGCAACGCAAAATACCTCGCCAAAATTAAAAAATTAATGCGACTGGCCCGTGGTACATCTAATCCGGAAGAAGCGGCCAGCGCAATGTCAAAAGCGCAGGCTTTCATGCGTGAATATGGTCTCAGTGAAAATGAGGTTGAACTGTCTGACGTCAGAGAAGCTCGTTCGGCAGGGGCACCCAGCAACGCCGAGAACATGCCGGACTATATGAACCATCTGTGTAACGTGGTCTGCAGAACTTTTGGTGTTGATGCTTATTATACACGTCAGTGGCGTCGCTCAGGCTCATGGAAACGTATCGTCGTTTTCTATGGCCCCGGTGAACGGGGAGAAATCGCTTCTTATGCTTTCGACGTGCTGACCCGGCAACTGAGAGCAGCCCGCAGGGGTTATCAGCAGCGATACTGTAAACGCTGTAAGCCTTCAACTCGCGTGGCGCGTGGCGATCAGTTCTGCGAGGGGTGGGGCGGCGGTGCTGCGGGCGTACTTGAGGCTTTCAGTATGAAACCAGAGGAAAAAAACTGCTCCAGCGCTACACCCGCAAACTTCATGAGGAACATGACTTCCGCGACACCACAACCCGCGAAGCATCTGCGTGTCAGGGGGATGATGATGCAGCGTGTGCCGGGTATCTGTCCGGTAAGAATGCACGTCTCCATCACGGTGTAGATGGTGGTGCCTCTGAAGTGCTGGCAATCGGAGGTCGCTAATGTATCTCTGCGTTTCTGGTTGCGAGCATCGCCGTAATGGACAAGAGCGGTTCTATCACCTCAATGATGGCAGCACCGTGTTAGAGCGTTGTGATTTGCCCGATGTGGCTCGCTGGCAGTGCTGGGACAGCCATAATCACCGCGTTTATAAAAAATCCACGCAGGCCGCAATGAAACAAGCGGCAGAACGGCATAAAAAGAGGTTCAGGTATCAATGAATAATCCAATGCATCCTGCAGAAAAAGTGCCGGTTAATCGTCGTCCGGTCATCTTTATTGCCGGACCCATGGCAGGAAAGCCTTACTTTAACCGCGATGAATTTTACTTCGCAGCAAAGCAGCTGGACGATCTGGATTTTATTGTCCTTAATCCGGCAATATTCCCGGACGGTCTTCGGCACGGGCAGTATATGAAAATGACGCTGGCCATGCTGAAACAGGCTGACGCCATCTATCTGCTGAATGAATGGGAAACAAGCAAAGGAGCCAGAGCTGAGGCTATCAGAGCGCGTGAGCTGGGGTTGATGTTTTACGGGCAGTCGCTGGATACGGTCAAAGGCATCATTACCCTGCAACAGTAACCGCCTTTCACACGGTAAACCGGGCATCAGCCCGGTTTATTTATGCGCTTTTCAATATAGCGGACAAGAACCTTATAACCAATAACCGCCAGTATCAGATTCACCAGAAATGTTGAAAACAGCATAAACCCTTCCAGATCATCATCGCCAAACAGATCCGCCGCCTTACGCCACAGGGTTAACTGCCCGTTACTGACCGGACCTCCTGGCTGGAGTATAAAGCAGATAACTGCAAAAATTCCGGAGAAGATTATCAACTTAAATCCGACCGGGACACGCTTTGCTTCCATTTGCTACCACCTCAATGGTTCCGTAGGATCTTAATCTGTTGCGTAACATAACGGGGCTTGTAGCCAGTAAGGCCTGGCGAATCTGAAGAAAATCTGATCTGTTCACAAAAGTTATGTGTATTAGTCGCGACTTGATCTGACACTGGACCTTGAAAGGTTGAGAGTTACCGGTTTTGATATGGGTGTCTAATCCTTAAACAAAACGCGAGGTAACTCTCATGATTCATACTAACAATCCCATCATCAAACACAAAGCCGGCCTGCTCAATCTCGCCGAAGAACTCGGTAACGTATCAAAAGCCTGCAAGATCATGGGCGTGTCACGCGACACGTTTTACCGTTATCAGGAACTGGCTGCTGAAGGCGGCATCGATGCGCTGATTAACCAGAACCGCCGCGTCCCCAACCTGAAGAACCGCGCCGACGAAGCCACTGAACGCGCTGTTGTTGAATATGCCGTTGAGTTCCCGGCCCACGGGCAACACCGGACCAGTAATGAGCTGCGTAAAAAAGGCGTGTTTATCTCCGGTAGCGGCGTGCGCTCCATCTGGCAACGGCACGACCTGGAGAACTTCCGTAAACGCCTGAAGGCACTTGAGGAAAAGGTCGCCAGAGAAGGCATCGTGCTTACCGACGCTCAAATCGCAGCGCTGGAGAAGAAGGCCCACGATGACGAGGCCAGCGGAGAAATCGAAACTGCTCACCCGGGTTATCTCGGGTCGCAGGACACCTTCTACGTGGGCAATCTGAAAGGTGTGGGTCGTATCTACCAGCAGACGTTCGTGGATACGTACTCGAAAGTGGCACACTGCAAGCTGTATACGAGTAAAACGCCGATCACCGCCGCAGACCTGCTCAATGATCGCGTACTGCCGTTCTACGAGGCTCAGGGACTGCCGATGCTGAGGATCCTGACCGACAGGGGAACGGAGTACTGTGGTAAGGTGGAGCAGCATGATTACCAGCTGTATCTGGCCATCAACGATATCGACCATACAAAAACGAAGGCGATGTCTCCGCAGACGAACGGCATCTGCGAGCGCTTCCATAAAACTATTTTGCAGGATTTTTATCAGGTTACGTTCCGTAAGAAGTTATACGAAGACCTGGAGAGCCTGCAAACGGATCTGGACAACTGGTTGTGGCATTACAATAATGAGCGAACTCATCAGGGAAAAATGTGCTGCGGGCGTACGCCAATGGCCACGTTACTTGATGGTAAACGAGTCTGGGCAGAAAAAAATCTGAACCAGATGTAATCTGACAGACACCTGTATAAATAACCGGTAACTGTCAGATCAGGTCTGAGCTAGTACAAGTTATGCATCCTTCAGATACTCCCATCGGGCCTCGCGGGTGTAACCTGAAATTACCCCGCCTTACACCGTTGATGAATGTGTAATCATCAATTGTACCGTCATTCTGTAAAGCGCGAACCATTCACCCTTGATAACCGGGTAAGATGTGACCCAGGAATAAAAATCGTGGAGATCGGTACGAATGACGCCTTTCCATCCTCCAGTGGGACGATCCACAATATGGTATCTTCCCGGTGGTAGAGGTCCTGCTTTGGGAACGTCGACACATCCGGTCTGATTTCTGAATTCGCCTGAGCCTGAATAAGCTGAGAAGGAACCCATACCATACATAATGAGTTGGGATACTGACTCGTTGTTAATTACAAATCGTCCCTGTAACGCCATGTTAATCCTCCTGGTTGACACATAATTACCAGCATCCGCATAAAGTAAATAATGCTGTCTGTATATCAGAAAGCAGGCTGAGTGGCAGCCAGTTTGACTAAAAATGATTGCCTGAGAGGCAGTTATATGATCCAATTATTCTCAATCTGCTTCACCAAAATTTGTTTATGGCTCAAGCCCCGCCCTGTGCGGGGCTTTTTCGTTCTGGCACTTCCTGTTTTTCACCTCCATCTGAGGCGGACTAATGAAAGCGAATCTGATCCGTATCGTTCACACAGGCAAATCATCCCTCGGCTGGGATGATGAAACCTATCGCGACGTGCTGGCATGCCAGACCGGTAAGCGTTCGGCGCGTGACTGTACCAGCGCCGAACTGGAAAAAGTGGTGCTGCACATGCGCACTCAGGGCTTTGCGCCATCTTCACGTGGTCGCCGTCCCCGCGTGGCAGCAGGCCGTAAAGCCATGTTAAGCAAAGTAGAGGCTATGCTGGCAGAGGCAGGTCGTCCGTGGGGTTATCTGGATGGTATCGTGGAGCGCATGCTGGGCGAGAAAAAGCCGGTGGAGTGGCTGAATGACGATCAGGTGCGTAAGCTGATGCAAATGCTGATTGTTGACGCGAAGCGTCACGGGAGGCTGTAATGCGCGAATTTGACCTTGAATCCCTCGAAGAGCTGCTGCCGGACACCGCCCGTCAGATAGCCGATGTGATTGGTTTTCCCGCCACGCAGCGGTTGATTGAGCGCTTTGGCGGTGCCTGTTTCCCTGTCGGTCGCGGTCTGCGCGGCACTGGCGAGCGTCGTCTGTCCATGCTGCGGGAGGTTATCGGCGACGAGAATACCCGCCAGCTGGTGAAGCGTTTCGGCGGTGACAGCTCGCTGGTGATCCCCCGTTGCGCTGACGCACTGCGCGAGTGGCGCAACCGCTGTTTTCTCGCTGAGGTTGACAGCATGCTGGCTGATGGCGAATCATTACGCATGGCGCTCACCGTGCTTGGCCCTAAGTTCGGCATCGGTAACACCCGCGCATGGGCCATTGTGGCAAGCCGCCGTCAGGCTGTTTCTCCCCCGGCTCAGGGGGCACTCTTCTGATGGTATACCGCTTCACCCCCGTATCATGCCCTGAGTTACGCCACCCATCACAATAACCCTCACAAACTATGTGAGGTTTTTTTATGTCACTTAAAACCAGTGAGAATGGCATTTCGCTGATTAAAGGCTTCGGAGCATTACGGCTTGAAGCCTATCAGGACGCGGTCGGCGTCTGGATGATCGGCTATGGCTGGACTGGGGAAGTTGAAGGTATTCCTGTCCACGGAGGTATGGTCATTTCCGATGATACTGCTGAAATCCTGCTACGAGACGGGTTGCAGCAGTATGAGCGAGCAGTAAACCAACTTGTCACGGCAACACTCAATCAGAACCAGTTTGATGCGCTGGTCAGTCTCGCCTGGAATATTGGCCCGGGAGCCTTTGAGCACTCCACACTGCTGAAAAAACTTAATACCGGGGATATGGACGTCGCAGCAGCTGAGTTTCTTCGCTGGAATAAAGCTGGCGGCAAAGTCCTGCCAGGACTGGTCACGCGCAGGAAGGCTGAGTCCACACTGTTCCAGACGATTCCCGAATGATTCGGGGGATCGTACTGATGGCACTCCTTAACCGCCTGGGCGAGTTGATCACCAACCCGCAGGGCCGTCTGTCCACCACCGACGCCGCCACGATGGTGGCACTGGTTGTCAGCTCGCTGGCACTGCTTGTCTGCGTGGTGATGAACCGGGAGCCGGATACCGCGCTGGGGCTTTACCTCGGTGCCTGGGTGACGCACGCCGGGGTGCAGGTTCACCAGAAGCTGAAGGGACCGGCGCGCGGAGGTGATGATGAACAGCGCAGTCATTAAATGGTTTTTAACCCGCCTCCTGTCCGGCGTTCTGCTGAGTGCGGTGCTGCTCGTCACCGGCTGGCGGCTTTACAGCATCGGGTATGACTCCGGTCATAAAGACGCCAGCGCTGATGGCAACGCCGCGCTGGCCAGTGAGCAAAAAGCCCGTGCGGATGAACGCCAGCAACTGGCACAGGCCGGGCAGCAGGCACTGTTGCAGGCAAGGGATGACGAGCGCCAGCAGCGTGAGCGGGCTGACCAGCTCGCCCAGCGGCTAGCTGATAAAGAATTTGAGCTGACGCAGACGAACCGCCTGCTGCAGCTGGGTATCAACAAGGCGGTCAGCGATGACAATCAGACTTCTGGCTGTGGCTATAACGGGCTTGGGCCTCACAGCCTGCAGCTCTATACCAAAGCCCTCGGATACGTCGGTGGTGGTAACACCCGCGCCGGTAGTCGTTCAGGACAGTAAGCCCCCACGGGCGATGGTCACGGTGGCCCCGATGCCACCCGCGCCCGGCGCGTATGCCGGTAACAGTCCGGGCCTCCCCCCGGACGCCCTGCTGCGGCATGCCACCGACTACGGAGCCTGGTGCCAGACGAACGCCGCAAAACTTCACGCCCTTGAGGCATTTTTCTGGCCCGTGCCGGATAAGGACAAATAGAAATGGACGCAAACCCTCTCGCTGATTTCTGGCAGACCGCTCTGCTTGGGGTGTTTTCATTCGGTTTTACCTTCTGGATCAAAACGCTCCACTCCACGATTAACCGTCTGTGGGAAGAGAACCGCCAGATGTACACCGTGTTTCAGCTCAAATCCGATGCCCTGCGCGATCAGGAGCAGATTATGGCCATGCTCTCGGAAATTAAGCAGTCGATTGAGCGCATGAATGACCGTATAGATCGCCGCACCGATGCCACGGGGGGCCGCTGATGGCGCACCCGAAAGCGGTCAGGGATGCCGTCAGGCGCGATTACATCGCCCAGGGGATCGCCCCCGAAGTGCTGGGGCCGATGCACGGGGTCAGCGTAGCGTCAGTTATCCGCTGGCGTCGTGAGTCGCGGGAGAGCGGCGACGACTGGGACAAGCAGCGTGCGGCCCGTCGCCTGTCGTCCGGTGTGCCGGAGGATATCACCCGTGACCTGCTGCTGGAGTTCCTTGAGCACCATAAGCATGCGATGGAACAGCTGCGCAAGGCCCGTGAAGGCGCAGACGGTCAGGCCGCACTGCCAGCCGATGATTACGCCAGCCTGCTGGCAAAGCTGCAGGACGGCTTCAACAAGATGATCGCCGCCAGCAAGCGCATTCTGCCGGAGACCGACCGTCTGATCGTCGCGGCGGGCGTGGTGGAAGATTTAGCGGCCTTTCTCAGCGATAAGCACCCGGCGCTGATGGCGGGCTTTCTGGACGTGTTACCTGAGTTTCAGCAGATAGTGGAGAAAAAATATGGCTGAAGTTATCAAACCCGTTAAGCAGTTTATTACCCTGAACGATCGCAATGCTGTGCGGGCCGATACCATCGTTCGCGTATACGTGCAAAGCGATTATCTGATGGTACAGACTGAAGATGGCGAGATTCACCAGGCCGATGGTCTTTATGGCAAATCGGTGTGGCACGCAAAATCCGCGTTGCTGGAGCAGATTGAGGCGGCGCTGGCGAACCGCAGCCAGGGCTGAGGGCAGATAAGTGTCGTCCAAATCATCGCTTAAAGCCTTCCGCGAGAAGATTCCCCGCATTCAGGGTGAGCTGCGCGACCGCATAGAGAGCGCAAGCTGTGGTCTGGACAGCAGCCCGGAGGCAATACAGGCTCGCCGGTCACAGGTCAGCGACCCGGTGACCGGGTTTCGCTACTTCGTCAACACCTACTTTAAGCATCACCTCCATCACCCGGAAACCAGTGCGCTGCACGAGTATCTGTATGAGCGCCTGCCGCAGATTGTCACCAGCCCTGAGAGCGAGAATGACGTTATTGCAGCCCCGCGTGGTGAAGCAAAAACCACCCTCGGTCAGCAGCTGTTCGACCTGTGGTGCGTCTTCCTTGAGCTGAAGAAATTCATCATTATCGCCTTCGACACGTCCGCTCAGTCGGCGGAGTCTCTGGAGGTTATCAAGGCCGAGCTGCTCTATAACGCCGGTCTGGCGCTGGACTTCCCTGAGGCCTGCGGACAGGGCCGGGTGTGGCGTATCGGCTGCATTTTGACTGCGTCGGGCATCAAAATTGAATCGGCTGGTCAGGGGCAGAGTCTGCGTGGCCGTAAGCACGGCGCATATCGTCCTGACCTGGTTCACCTCGATGACCTCGAAAACGACGAGAACGTGGTGACGCCAAAGCAGCGTGACAAGCTGGAGAAGTGGCTCAACAGCACGGTACTGCCACTGGGTGGGGCCGGGGTCAAGCTTGATGTTATCTATGTCGGGTCAATCCTGCACTACGATTCCGTGCTGGCCCGCACCATGAAAAATCCGTTGTGGAACGCGAAGCGCTTTCAGGCCATCCTCGCCTGGCCTGGCCAGAGAATCTGGCGCTGTGGGATGAGTGGGAAGCGGTGATGCGTGGTAAGGGCAAGAATGCCGCGAAGGCGTTCTATAACCGCCATGAAAAAGCGCTGCTGAAAGGCTCCCGCGTTTCGTGGGCCGCTCGTCCACTGCTGGCGCTGATGTTGATCCGTGTGCGCGTCGGCACCCGCGCCTTCGACGCCGAATACCAGAATGACCCCGTCAGCGGCGAGCATGCCATCTTCCACGGCTGTATCCATGAGTGGCGGGAGCTGGAGCCTGACCTGATTTACTTCGGTGCCTGCGACCCGTCGCTCGGCAAACATAACAGCCGGGGCAACGACCCCAGCGCGTTGCTGATTGGCGGCTGGCACCGCATAAAAAAAGTGCTGAAGGTTGTACGCGCTGATATCCGCGTGCGCCGCCCCAAAAAGATTATTACCGATGTTATCCAGCTGCAGCGCGAGTTCGGCTGCGTCGCCTGGGCGTTTGAGTCGGTGCAGTTCCAGGACTTCCTGCGCGAGACGCTGATAGAGGAGTCACTGAAAGCCGGTGTGCCCGTTCCGGCCCGCTCGGTCATTCCCTCGACAGATAAGGCCGGACGTATTGAGTCCCTGCAGCCCTTTATGGAGAGCGAGCACATTCTGATCGCCCGTGCGCTGGCCACGTTACGCGAACAGCTGATGCATTTCCCGATGGCCGATCATGATGACGGCCCGGATGCGCTGCATATGCTGTTTGCCATCGCGTCAACCAGCGTGGGCAACTTTGAATTTATTTCAGTCAGCCAGCTGGAGGCCGTGGAGTCTGACTCACCCACGCGCCGCAGGCATGACGATGATGACGACTACGGCTCTGACGGGTTCGGATCGGGAGGATGGTAAATGGACATTAAAACCGCGTTTAAACGCTTTTTCAGCCGCGATAAGACTCAGGACATGCAGAGCAGTGGCGATGATTTTCTTTATAGCGATACCGCCACTCACCCCTCTACGGGGCTGGATATTCAGCGAGTGTATGCATTGTTCAGCGCTGCCGAACAGGGCGACATTCAGGCGCAGAGCGACCTGTTTACCGATATGGAGGAACGCGACGGCCACCTGTTCGCCGAGCTGTCCAAGCGTAAACGTGCGCTGCTGACGCTGCCGTTCTCCGTCAAGCCGCCCCCGGATGCGACCGAGGCGGAAAAGAAAGTCGCGGCGGAGGCCGACTGGTGGCTGCGTCATTTGCCGGGATTCCGCGAAATGCTGATGGATATGCTCGATGCTATCGGCCACGGTTTTTCCTGTATCGAAATCGAGTGGAGCCAGAAAGGCTCGCTGTGGCTTCCGGGGGCTTTTCACAAGCGACCGGCGCGGGCCTTTACCATGCCACAGCACGACCTTGACAGTATCCGGCTGAACCGGGGTGGTGTGGGTGGCGAGGAGTTGTGGGATATGGGCTGGATAGTGCATAAGCACAAGTCCAAATCCGGCCCGGTCGCACAGAGTGGTCTCTTCCGCGTGCTGGTCTGGACGTACCTGTTCAAAAACCTGTCTGCCCGCGACTGGGCGCAGTTCCTGAACCTCTACGGCCTGCCGTTCCGCATCGGTAAGTATGATGCATCTATGACTGACAAAGAGCGCCTGAACCTGCTGCGCGGTATCCGCATGCTGGCCCGCGAGGGCGGCGGCATCATTCCGTCTAACGCGGATATCAAGCTGGAGTCTCCGGCTGCGGGTCAGAGCGCACCTTTCCTCAGCATGATCGACTGGTGCGAGAAAGTGCAATCGAAGGTGATCCTGGGCGGGACATTGACCAGCCAGACGGAGTCGAATGGAAACCGTTCACTGGGTGAGGTTCATAACGAAGTGCGCCACGACCTGCTGGTCGGTGATGCCTGGGTGTCGGCGGAAACGCTGACGCAGCAGCTGCTGTGGCCAGTGCTGGCGATGAACGGGCGTTTTAATCCGGAGCGTGCACCGTATCTGGAGTTTGACGCCCGCGAGTCCGTTGACCTTGAGCGTCTGATGACGGTAGTGAACACAGCCCAGCAGGCGGGCTTTGACATTACCGCTGACTGGGTCTCGGAGAAAAGCGGTATTCCGCTGCCGCAGGAAGGCCAGACCATCCTGAAGCCCCTGGCCAGCCAGCAGGCAGGTGACGCTGCGCTGTCTCAGGCGATGCAGGCCCGTCTTGCGGCCCTCTCTGTGCCGCAGAGTGGAACTGACAACGTACAGCTGCAGCTGGATGCCGCTCCGCAGCTTCTGTCCATTCAGGCTACTGCCGCTGCTGAAGCAATGTTGAAACCGCTTATTACGAAGGTAAAAGCCGCCCGAAGCCCGGATGAGGTTTACGAACTTCTTGCAGCCAGCTATCCAGCGCTGGACGATATGGCCCTGCGCGAGCTGGTCGGTCAGGCGGTCTTTGTCGCAGACTTTATGGGGCAGCAGGATGCCTGATATCAACGCAGGCTTTGCCATGACCCTGCCACCGGCGCGGGCGATAGCTTACTTCCAGTCAAAAGGCTTAACGCCCACCATGAGCTGGAAGGATATGCAGGACGAGGCTCACGCGGTGGAGTTTACGGTGGCCGGTATCACGAAGCTGGACGTCCTCAGTGATATCCAGAACAGCCTGACGCGCTCGCTCACGGAGGGGATGAGCTTCCGCCAGTTCCAGGATGAACTGGAGCCACTGCTGCAGCGTAAGGGCTGGCTGGGGCGCGGGCTGGTTGCCGATGACGATGGTGTGCTGCAGGGCAAAAAGCTGATGCCGTACCGCCTTGACACCATTTTCCGCACCAATATCCAGTCGGCGCATGCAGCGGGTCGCTGGCAGTGGATGGTGGCGAATGCGAAAGAGCGCCCCTACTGGCAGTACAACGCCATCATGGACGGTCGCACCCGGCCTGCGCATGCAGCCCTGCACGGGCGTATCTTTCGCTGGGACGACCCCATCTGGAATGAGCTGTTCCCGCCGAATGGCTATAACTGCCGGTGCTTTGTCAGGGCGCTCACGCAGGCTCAGGTTGATGCGCATCCGGTTGGTGTTGAATCCTCGGAAGCGTACATGACCACAATCCAGCAGCCTTACGGCACTGACGGGGAGATGCGCTCAGTGACAGCGTTTCGTGACCCGAAGACCGGGCGGATGATGGTGCCGGATGCGGGCTTTCACCTCAATCCAGGGCGCGGGTATCTGGCGGGGCTGGGCCAGTCGCTTCTGGAGAAAAGCGTGGACGCCCCTCCACGCCTTGCCGCGCAGGCCGTGTATGAAACGCTGCACAACAACCGACTGGCCTCGGCGATGAACCGCGACCTCGATCGCTGGGTGCGCTCACTGCCTGCACGTCCCGGTAAGGATTTTCGCCGCACCGGCGTACTGTCACCGATAGTACTGGCGGCAATCAGCGACAGTGCAACGTTACCATCGCCGGTGATCACCTTACCGGCACAGACGGCGGTCAGTCTGCGGGAGGCCGGTGCGTCGTGGCTGGGGCGTCTGGCGTCGGCACTTCATTACCCGGTGGCCGTGCTGCAGCGCGGCGAGTCGCTGCTGATGGTGGTGGAGGATTTAGCCGGTTACAGCGTGGTTACGCTTGCCCGAAACGCTGATGGCCTTGAGCCGGAGTTGCTGGGCTATGACGTCACCATCGACGAACCGGAACCATTCCGCTGTGGCCGTAATCGCTGCGGGGACCGTGTGTGGATACCGGAAATTGTCTGGGTCTGGATCGTGAATATTCAGGATGGTCAGGTGCCGGTGTACCGCTTCCGCTGCGGCAGCTCGGCTACAGGTGAGCGTCTGATGTCATTTGGCCAGAATATGCTGGAGAGCATATTCCGCGATTTAAAACCCGCGCACACGCAGGTTGTATTTAATTACGTGGAGAATAAGACGTAATGAAAGATATTGTTGAGCCGGTCGATACCGACGATGGTTTATTTCACGATGGCGACCCGTCAACCGGCGCGGAAGGCACCATCGTTTACGCCAAAATAATTAATGCGCTTCAGGGCGGCATTATTGATATTCAGACCGAGAATAAAAATATTCTGGCTGAAGCTCAGATGACGCCTGACCCATCGAAGAATAACCAACTGGTGGTAGCTATAAAAAGCATAGCAGCTGGAATAGCAGCCTCTGCAATGGCTTCAGCTGTTCCTACAGGAGTGCCTCTTCCGTGGCCTTCTGATACACCTGCGTATTCCGATGATTCCGGTCAGTGATTCCGACGATTTCGATTACGCTTCCCGCGCTGGTTATTTCTTCCTTTAGTTTTTAACCCGTCTGATCGGTTTGCGCCAGTTTACGCATTGATTCGCCCCTGAGCTCAACGCGATGTCCGTTGTGCAGTAGCCGGTCCATCAGGGCATCGGCTACAGTCGGGTTGCCTACCAGCTTGTACCATTCACTCACCGGTAGCTGACTGATGATGATGGTGCTTCCCCGCTGGTATCTGTCCTCCATCACTTCCAGCAGCTCTGAGGCCTGGCGGGTGTTCAGCTTTTAAAGGCCCCAGTCATCAAGGATCAGCAGGTCCTTTTTCGACAGATGCAGCAGTTGCTTCTGGTAACTCCCGTCGGCATGACCGATATTCAGGTCATCAAGCAGTCGTGTCAGCCGGTAGTACACCACCTGGATATGCTGCTGGCAGGCCTGCTCACCCAGTGCGCAGGCAACGTACGTTTTGCCACATCCCGTTGGCCCGGTGTTCAGCACATTCTCATGACGGTGGACATAAGCGCGGGTCAGCAGCTGTACCAGCAACTGCCGGTTCAGCCCCCGTTCCGGCCGGTAGTCAAGCTGTGAAGGCTGCGCATCCAGTCTCAGTTTCGACTGTCTTCGCAGACGGTTGACCTTCGAGACCTCACGCTGCAGCAGTTCGTGCTACAGCGCCTGCTGGCAGGCGTTTTCCAGCCGGGTATCGCCATATTCACGGCTGAGATTGAGCAGACCCAGGCAGGTCCGGTAAGCCTGTTCCGGATGTGCGCGATGGTGCAGGTGCCATGCCACCACGGCACGGGTGGTGCTGCCGATGCTCTCGCCCCACGACACCAGCCGCTCCGGGCTCCATCGCTGTCGGCGATGGGATTCCGGCATATGCTCTGCTTGCGTGGTGAAGCCACCCTGTTGCTGTGCCCGTGGATGCCGGGCTACCAGTGTTCCACGGTGATAGAGGCGGACCAGTCGGGCTCCTGCCTCGATATCGATATGGCTGCCAACCAGCGCGTGAGAGACGGAGTACGCATGTTTGCTGTACAGCACGTGATAGTCCGGGCCGACCTTTGCCCGGCGGATATCAACGTATTCATACCAGTATGGCGGGAGAGCCTTCAGGGCGGGTTTATCCAGTTGTTCATACAGGCTTTTCCTGCAACCCGGCAACCGACGGAACGGCCGCTCATTCAGTTCCTGCAGTAGCTCACTGATGGCCAGATTCAGCGCGGCCAGCGTATGGAACACCTCATGCCGCAACCACATCAGGATCCAGCGCTCCACGACCAGAACGGCATTTTCGACTTTGGGTTTGTCTTTCGGTTTGCGGGGCCGGGCCGGGATCATCGCCGTGTTATAGTGCCGGGCCAGCTTGCGATAGTTCTCGTTCAGCACCGGCTCGTAGCGGTCTGCGCGGCTGACCGCTGCTTTCAGATTATCCGGCACAAGAAGCTGGGGAACACCGCCGAAGAACTCGAACGCCCTGACGTGGGCCATCAGCCAGCTTTCCTGCCGCTGGTTTTCACAGGCCTCAACATAGGTGTAGTTTGAGGCACCGAATGTGGCCACGAAGATGTGAGCCTGCCGGACCTCACCCGTATCCGGGTTGATAACAGGGATCGTCGGCCCGCAGAAGTCGAGGAACAGTTTCTCACCGGCGACATGATGCTGACGCATGCTATGCTTCTGTAGCTTCAGCCAGTCGTTGTAGAGGTTGCAGAACTGGCTGTAGCCGTAGGCATTTTCGCCAGCGTCCTGTTGATATTCCTGCCAGAGCAGGATTTTGGTCATCCCCTTACGCTTCAGTTCCTGGTGGCACAGCGGGAAGTCCGGCATCCGTTTATGGCTGTCGCTGGCGCGTCCGGTATAGAGCAACGCTTCGAGCTGTGATTCCGTCATCTCCTCCGGCAGGGGCCACGCCAGCTGGCTCCCCCTGAAGCGGGTGACCACATCAGATACGGTGCTGCACCCGATATTCAGACAGGCTGAGATGCTCCTGTTGGGCAGGTGACAGTCAAATTTAAGGCGCAGCAGTTCTTTAATTTTACTCATCCGCGTTCTCAGTCTTGCGATGGCGACACGTCTCCGGAAGATGGGTTATCAGGAGAAAGTGTTGTCCATTGTTTTAAAAGTGAAAAGCGCGGGATTCCGACGGATGGCCAAATCTGGCCGGAACAAATCGGAATTCGTGGTCGAATTAAATCGGAAAGTGCGATCGGATTAAATCGGAATCAATGGTCGGTTTGGGTCGGAATACGCAACACCTCCTGATGGTTATGTCATAATGCAAGGACAGCTATTTGACACAATAAAATACCCTAAATTGGCAATGGCTTACCCTTCCGGTAAATTACCGGATATGCGCGGCTGGACGATAAAGGGAAACCTGAAAATGGTAGAACAATACTTTCAGTTGAGCAAGATGGTATTAAATCTCATGCGCACGGTGGTTCAGTAACTGAAGTCGATCTGGGAGCTAAAGCAACTTCATCATATGATCATGGCTCACCTACCACCAGCACCTACGATTATGGTTCAAAACAAACAACTGGTTTTGATTACGGTTCAAAATCAACTGATGTACAGGGACAACATCAACATGAATACAATTTCCTTCAATGGCAAGCGGGCTGGGGATGGCCTTCAGGAAACACCAATATGGGCACTGTTACAGCGGCTACTTCAGCCGCAGGTAATCATGCTCATAGTGTTTATATAGGCGCTCATGACCATTGGGTAGGCATTGGCGCTCATAACCATACAGTTCCAATAGGCGCACATAGTCATACTATTTCACTTGGTAGTCATACTCATGGACTGACTATTACGTCATCGGGTAATACTGAAAATACTGTAAAGAACATTGCATTTAATTATATTGTGAGGCTCGCATGACTTTTAAAATGTCCGACAACGCACAGACCATTAAGGTTTTTAATTTACGTGCAGATACCAATGAGTTTATTGGTGTCGGTGATGCTTATATTGCACCACACACGGGATTACCGGCTAACTGCACTGAAATAGCACCACCGACTATTCCTGTCGACCATGCCGCTATTTTTGATGAAACGAAGCAGTCGCGGTTACTTGCTGAAGACCATCGCGGCGTCACCGTCTATGATATTGCCTCCGGGGCATCTACTATCATCGACTCGCTGGGGCCACTACCGGAGAACGTGGTGACGACAGCGCCCTCCGGGCAGTACGAGAAGTGGGACGGGAAAGCCTGGGTTAAGGATGCAGAGGCAGAGAAAAAGGCTTTATTGACTGAGTCCACGTTAAGGCAAAGCCAGTTAATCACGGATGCCCGCCAAGTTATAGGTGAGTGGCAGACCGCGCTGATGCTGGGGTCCATCTCTGACGTTAACAAAACCAAATTACAGATTTGGCTAGACTATATCGAAGTACTGAAAAATGTCGACCTCAGTAAGCCAGAGTGGCCGGAAAAACCCGAACAATAATGTTGTTCTGCATAGGGGGTACTTCCTCTTTTACATAAACATAAAACTCAGGAATAAAAAATGACTCTGATTCTGACCATGTTGTTGTATGGCAGCGCTGCTGTTTGTGCGATCTATCTGATTTCCGATGGTTATAAAACTATCCGGGCTTATATCAGTAAGAAAATCGACCAAGCAGTTGAAGAGAAAACCGTGCCGGAAAAATTTATTTAAGCAGCCATATGTTTTCTGATGGCGCTGGGATTACAAAAAAACGCCAGTTTACTGGCGTTTTTTCTAAATTTAGTAAGCAAGCGACCGTATTAATTTAGCAGGCGAGCCAGCATAAAGGGAGTTTGCTGGAACATCGCAATTGACTACACTATTGGCACCAATAACGCTGTTATCACCAATGGATACGCTTGGTAAAATTACTGTTCCCGCACCAATCCAGACATTACCCCCCTATACAAATAGGCTTAATAAAATTAATATGCCTCTCGCATGGATTAACGCCGTGAGTAACAGTGCAAATACTAACATTATGGCCAATTAGTGTATTATCCCCAATATTTATTGAAGCATTGTCAAGAAAAGTGCAGCCTGAATTAATGTAAACATTTTTCCCGATGGATATCTTTCCGAATTCATAATAAAACGGAGCGACAATAGTAGACTTCCCTTCAAAGACAATACCTGTTTTTAACAATATTTTATTTTTCTTTTTTTCTGCCATGTGGCTGCTGTTGAAGAAGGCTCTTGCTCTTCTTACAGAGATATGCCTTGAAAAAAGAAGAAACAAATAGTCTAACATTTAACCGGCACCTTTCAATTGAAGAAAGCAAACGGTAATACATTGCTGCACTGTAATCAAAGAGTTTACCCCCCACTCAGGCAAAGCACAGGATGAGAGCTACCTGAGCATAGCAGGCCATGAACTATAACTATGCATATCATCGGGTTTAGCGATCAATAAATTCAAATTGATCAGCAATTCTGATAATGGAGTTAGTTCAATGGTTACAACAGTCATTCCCTGGGTTGGAGGTAAGCGTAAACTGGCTAAGTCTCTCTTACCCATGCTCCCCGCGCATACCTGCTACGTTGAGCCGTTCTGTGGCGGTGCTGCGTTTTTCTTTATGAAAGAGCCATCGAAGGCCGAAGTACTGAACGATATTAATAGCGACATCGTTAACCTTTACCGGGTGATCCAGAATCACCTCGAAGAGTTTATAAAGCAGTTTAAATGGGCTTTAACCAGCCGCGAAATATTCCAGTGGCTCAAGGATACGCCCCCTGAAACGCTGACTGATATTCAGCGAGCGGCCAGATTCTACTATCTGCAAAAATTATCCTTTGGGGCCAAAACAGAGGGACGAACATTTGGCACCAGTGCTACCGGCCCCTCGAAGTTAAATCTGCTGCGGCTGGGAGAAACGCTGTCAGAGGCCTGGCTGCGTCTGCATCGGGTAACAATAGAACATCTGGACTGGAAAACATGTATAACCCGTTACGACAGGCCAGACACGCTGTTTTACCTTGACCCGCCGTACTGGCAAACGCAGGGTTACGGCGTACCGTTCGGTCTTGAAGAGTATGCCGCAATGGCAGAACTGGCACGCAGATGCCAGGGGAAGATGATTATCTCAGTTAACGATCACCCGGACATGCACCGGGTGTTTGAAGGGCTGGAGATGGTAGCGGTTAATACAACATACTCAGTAGGCAGTAATAACGGCCATAAGGCGTCTGAGCTGGTGATATGCAACTTCAGGCTTGAGGTTGATGCATCGAGGCTTTAAACCCTTCTGAAAGGCACCACAGGCCGTTATTTTCGACGACTACATCAAACACCGCCATCTGCTCAAGTATGAAGCGGGTGGCGTGTTCACGTTGTCCAGTTATGTAGGCGATGGCCTGTAGGGTCAGTGAGGCCGTCTGACCGAAAGCTGAGATAACGTCATACGCATCGTCAGTCATGGTCTGGCGAATCTGATAAAAGTTCATGGTCAATTCCTTCCAGGCGACTAAGAAACCTACAGGCCTGTAGTGCGACGCACACTAACTCGGTGGGATCGGACAGTCCAGTGGAAGGAAACATGGAAGGTTAGAGATGTTTTTAGGTTGAAAATTGCGCTGGTTTGGAAGGTATTTGATATGCGCCGGAGGGGTATCACCGCGAATCAAATACCCTTCAAATCAGTATCAAACAATTTTCGCGGCTACATGTCGATGGCCGTGGACAGTGCAAAATTTACCGCCTGCCGGACAGGCTAATTGAGAATTTTCAGCAATCCCAACAGTAACGGTTACGGAGCCTGCATTCTTATCAAGAGAAATGGATTGAACCTGCCATGGAGCGGTCAGGTTAAGGAGAGGGATTTCTCGTCCATGGCGGTAACCTCTGACGATAAAACCTACTGTTATCATGCAGTCAGTCAGCCAGCCGCCAACAACAAGGGAAGCCCCTTTTATGTACAGTAACTCTGATAACAGTTACAAAAAATTGCATATTCTATAGCTCTGTTACCAGCCTTACAGGGCTAACGGAATGTTAATAAGAAAAAATGACATAAAGTAAACTTATGATGTTTGCGGTGTTGTACCACATATCCACGCTGGCCTGTGCAGACAGCCCACTGCGCGGAGCTGTCGCAGAAGTTGCAGCGCCCACGGTAAGTCAGGGAAAAAACAACCTGAGATAAAATACGCCATCCTTTGGGCAGATGGTTAGTGGAAGCGACAGATGGCACAACCCTTGTGCCGGGGCCAGGTGAAGTTCAGTTCAACACGGGTACCCCGTACCTCGCTCGCCCCGGCGATCTGAGGATTAGCCACATGACCAAAACGGTGGGCGATCAACCTAACGTCCAGCTCATTATAAAACTTAAACCCGGTGCCAACAGTGCCCGGATTAAAGGCATTTGTGCCAGTTGAAGAGGAATGACCATGCGCTTTAGCACGAAAAAATCTGTTGTGATGCTGTTTTGGGGAGTGATGTTATCCAATAACGTCGGGGCTGCTGAAAGTTTGACAGAGGTAGAAATCGAGGCGGATAAGCCGCTATTTTCCATCCTGGTCAATAAACACAGTCGTTCACAACTTATCACCAGTAATGCGGTCTGGGCCGAAGGGCCGCTCTGCCTGCCAGATGGCAGCGTGCTCTTTAGTGATGTAAAACAAAATAAAGTTATGATCTGGTCCGAAAAACAAGGACTGAAAGAATGGCTGTCACCTTCAGATTTTCAAAATTGTCATGCCCTGGATTTACAAGGACGTGTCATTGCCGCATCGCACGGCAAACGCGCTTTGCTACGCCAGAATAAGGACGGAAGTTGGGAGATTCTGGCAGACGCCTGGCAGGGAAAACCGCTAAACAGTCCCAATGACGTCACCATCGCACCCGATGGCGCAATCTGGTTTACCGATCCAACCTTCGGTGTGCTGAATAAAAAAGAAAGTTATGGCGGTACGCCAGAACAGGGTGGTGAGTTTATTTATCGCTATGATACTGTCTCGAAAACGCTGTCACGCCTCAACGCACCGGAGACTCACTCGCCGAATGGACTTGCATTTTCTGCTGACGGAAAACGTTTATATGTCGCGGATTCTGAACAGGCGCATGATTTTAATAATACAGCGCTTGCTGAACACATCATTAGCTATCGTGTGAGCAATAACAGGCTTCTGGACGGTAAAGTTTTCGCGGAAATCCCTGTGGGCATTCCAGACGGGATCAAAGTGGACGAAAAAGGCAATGTCTGGAGCTCCAGCAAAGAGGGGGTGCGGATTTACTCATCGGAGGGATTGATGCTTGGCAGAATACTGATACCGTCAGAAAATACCGGCAATCTGGCATTGTGTACGGATGCCAGTAAGCACAAATGGCTGTATGTCACTGCCGCCAATCTGGTGTTACGTCTGCCTGTGCTGGTAAACGGCGGTTCACCGACGCAAAACTTTGCTGTTAGCAGGTAAACGTACCCGTCACAAAAGCATCCGCGTTGCGGTTTGGTGACGGTGTGACGGGGTGAAAATTACTGGCCGGCCTTATGTACTTTGAGACCAGCCAGGGCTTGTCCGACCGGCATCATTTCCAGCGTGTTGATGTTGACATGCTTTGGCAGCGTAGTCACCCAGAAAACGGCTTCCGTAACATCTTCGGCAGTTAACGGCTTGGTTCCGGCATAGACGTTCTCTGCCTGAGTAGCATCCCCTTTAAAACGAACGGTTGAGAATTCGGTGCCTGCAACCAGTCCCGGTTCAATATCCGTCACCCGCAACGCCGTACCATGAAGGTCAGTACGTAAATTCAGGCTGAACTGACGAACAAATGCTTTGGTAGCGCCATACACGTTACCCCCAGCATAGGGCCAGCTGCCTGCCGTAGATCCGATATTAATGATGTGCCCAATATTGCGCTCAACCATGGCTGGTAACACGGCGCGCGTCATAAAGACCAGCCCTTTATTATTCGTATCGATCATCGCTTCCCAGTCTTCTGCACTGGCCTGATGGGCGGGTGCCATGCCCAGCGCCAGTCCGGCATTGTTGACCAGCACATCAATGTTACGCCAGTCGGCCGGCAGGTTGTTAAGAGCGGATTCAATTCCGGTGCGATTTCTGACATCCAGTTGCAGTGTGTAAACCGCGTCACCCATCTCGTTCCTGAGCATCTGTAAACGTTCCTGACGGCGACCGGTAGCGATGACTTTATGACCCGCTGCGACAAAGCGGCGTGTAATGCTCTCACCGCAGCCAGCGGTGGCGCCCGTAACAAAAACAATCATCTCACTGCTCCTCAATATATTTTTTTCACCATAGCACTTTCCCCTGAGTCTGATAAGTGAGGTTGCCGGACTATGCTGATGCACGTTCCGGATGCGCCACAATGCACCATTGCTGCTTAATGGCGCGATTGAGCGTTCCACACTCTCAGTAATACTGTAATGCAATGTGTGGCAATCGATTGCTATTCATTATAAGCGACAATGGTATGCTTAACTTTTTTACAGAGAAAGATAACTAATTAATTATTGTCAATAATATAAAAAACCAGACTGGTATGGAAATTGCCCGGATATCTCAAGTCACCGTCATTGTCGGTAAGTCATTGAGAAGGAATCGCTATGCCACTCGCTGTTACTCAGGCCTTATGCGGCATGGTCCCCATCCCCTGTGAGCGCTACGCTGACAGGGGGTTTTTCTTTCTGGGGAAGGCCATCATGCAAAACGTTACGTGTATTGGTATCCGTTCTCGGCAAGCATTCCTTCCACATTCACTGCCAGGATAAATCAGGCAAGGCATTACTACGTAAAAAGGTTGCCCGTACCAAACTTATTGAGTTTCTCGCTGGCTGCACATCGGCTACCGTTGTGATGGAAGCCAGCGCCGGCGCCCATTTTATGGCTCGCCGGCTCGCTGATTTAGTCCATGAAGCAAAATTGATTTCTCCGCAGTTCGTCCGCCCTTTTGTTAAGAGCAACAGGAACGATTTTGTTGATGCGAAAGCCATATGCGAAGCAGAACCCCGTCCCTCAATGCGATTTGTGCAACCACGAACTGAAGCCCGGCAGGCCATGCGGGCACTTCACCGCGCCAGGGAATCGCTTCTCAGAGATAAAGTCAAAACAAACAATAAGATGCATGCTTTTTTACTGGAATTTGGCAGCAGTATTCCCAATCGGAGCCGCAGTGATAAAACAGCTTTCAACCGTCCTTGCAGAGAATGAACTTCCACACTATCTGGCACAGTTGCTGATGCGCTTACATGCTCATTATCTTTACCTTGTCGAACAGATCACCGGGCCTGAAACGGCCCTGGAGCAGGAACTGAGTTGTGATGAAACAGGACAACGTCTTCAGGCAATATCCGGTGTTGTGCCAGTAACCGCCAGCGTCCTGCCATCGCAACCGGGCGACGGTAAACAACATGCCTGTAGCCGGGATTTTGCTGCCTCAGCTGGTCTGGTGCCACGGCAGTACAGCACGGCGGAAAAAATACGCTTTTAGGGATAAGTAAACGCGGAGACAAAAACCTGCGCCGGTTACTTGCGCGGTGCGCCAGAGTCTTTATTCAGAGAAGAGCTTATCAGTCAGGCTAGCTGGCCGGGTCAGGGCGCTGCTGGCAAAAAAACACCCCTGCGTAGTGTGTTGTGGACTGGCCGACAAATTAGCCCGGATAGCGTGGGCAATCACGACACGGCAGACCGTGTTCGAAAAGTAATGATGACGCCAGCCTGACTGGCAGGTGAATCGTTAATTTAAGTAGTTCCCAGTCTGGTTTTGCGAAGACGGATTATTGAGACCCTGTACATGATTCTGTGTAAATACCTTTTCTCAGTAGTGGCCGTCCGGGCGGTCACCGAACCCGATAATAAAACGGCTCATCGCCATACGCCAGTCCCTCCGTGGCATCGTCCATTTCTGTGATGCGACCTGGATTGCCAGCCACACCTCCTTTTTCACTGCGTCGTCAGTCGGGAACACCTTCCGCTTCTTGATGGCATCCCGGATCACGCTGTTCAGCGACTCGATGGCGCTGGTCGTGTCGAGCGTCTTGCGGATGTCTGCCGGGTAAGCGAAGAACGTCGACAGGCTGGGCCGGTTTGCCTGCCAGCTCCGGTTTATCTGCGGGAAGCGTTCGCCGGTGCCCGGACGGCCACTACTGAGAAAAGGTATTTACACAGAATCATGTACAGGGTCAAATCTGGCTGTCCATCTGCGTGATATGCGTCTGTTTTTTCTTAATTAGCTGAGGTTAAAAGGTATTTTCACGATCACGCGGTGTGCTCAGCTCAATCCCGCCGTCATCGCAAAGCAAGGTTTTTGATGAGTAACCATTACGGGTATTAGAGCCTTTTTTGGGTGCATTTTTCTCATGCCCGAGATGGTCGGTCAGCTCAGTATTGAGTGCGGTTTCGACGGTAAGCTTCGTCAGCATCCGGGAAAACTGGCTAATATCGGCTTCGGTTTTAAGACCTTTAGCCCGTTCAGCAGCCAGCGCTTTGAGTTTCTTTTCGTCCATAATTTTCCTGTCTCCGTTGTCGGAATGAACATATCAAAATCAGGTGATTACACAAATTTATGTACAGGCTCCGGTGTAGAAATCCTTTATTAAAAACACCTTATTTCATAGTGTCTCTGCGCTTAATTCGCCTCCATTCCTTATTTTCTTAAAGAGCCTAAAATGAGGTGCAGAATTCATTTACAACAAAGCAATTTTTTCTTGCAGGCTTTGCTTATTAGCCTGCAAGAAAAAAACTGCCCTTGCAGACACTTACCCCCACACCGCTATCCTTAACATTATGAATCGAAAGAAATTAATACTCAGGTAAAACGACAACGTGTCGATAACACATATAAGCGTCACACTGTCAGGACAAAGTTGACATGTTTTTCATCCGTCACGGAGTTGTTATGAATATATTCAGAAATTTTACCATCCGCAGCGTTATGCTCTGGATCCTCGGGCTGTTCTGCCTGCTGTGGTCAGCCGTGGGCATGTACAGCGTTTATTCACTCAACGCATTGGGTAAAGGGAACGAAGTTAATCGGAAGTTAGTCAACCAGATGACACTTCTTAGTAAAGGTAACGATCAATATTTCCGCTTTATCACCCGACTGAGCCGTGCGACAGATTCTCGTCAGGCTGGCAGTCCAAATGCCGCAATTGACATGGCTTCTGTTCAAAAAGCACTGGATAACATGACCACTTTGCTGGCTGATTTCAAAGCCAGTGTACCTGGACCACTGGATGCCAGCTATTCCTCCGCAGTAATCAATATCTGGGAAAAACTCATCAACGAGGGCGTGCTGCCTCAGATGAAACTGGCACAACAGCCGGTGCTTGATGAATATCGCCGCCATGCTGCAAATGTCACCCCGGCGTTGAGTCGTGAGTTCGGTGCCACCGTAGAGAAGTTTGACGCTGCTGCCAGTGATAAGCTGGATACCACACGGGTAAATGTTGATCGCCTGACCAACGTGACGAAAATCGTCATTGTTCTGGCCGTGATTGCCGGACTGCTGATTCTGTTATTCACCGATCGTTATCTGGTCAACATGCTGGTTCGCCCGCTGGAAATAATGCGTCAGCATTTTCGTTTAATAGCGGATGGCGATCTCAGCCAGCCGTTGCATGAAATTGGTCGTAACTGTGTTGGTAAGTTGGTTCCGCTTTTACAGGCCATGCAGGACAGCTTGTGTGAAGCAGTGACGGCAATCCGTAACGGAACAGACAATATTTACCGTGGAGCAGCAGAGATTTCTTCCGGCAATAACGACCTTTCATCACGAACCGAAGAGCAGGCTGCGGCGCTTGAACAAACCGCGGCCAGTATGGAGCAGCTTACGGTGACGGTTAAATTAAATGCGGATAACGCTGCTCATGCCAGTAAGATGGCTGAGGTGGCATCCCTGACGGCCAGTAAAGGTGGCAAGCTTGTTAGTGACGTTGTCACAACCATGCAAGGTATCGCCGGGAGTTCTCAAAAAATCGGTGAGATCACCAGCGTCATTAACAGCATTGCATTTCAGACCAATATTCTGGCACTGAATGCTGCCGTGGAAGCAGCAAGAGCAGGTGAACAGGGCCGTGGCTTTGCCGTCGTGGCCAGTGAAGTGCGTAATCTCGCACAACGAAGTGCCAATGCCGCAAAAGAGATCGAAGCACTGATCGGTGATTCGGTGAGCAGAGTGGACAATGGTGCACGTCTGGTAAGTCAAGCTGGCAGCACCATGGACGAAATTGTGAGTGCGGTGGGTGAAGTTACGCAAATAATGAAGCAGATAGCGGCAGCCTCTGATGAGCAAAGCAAAGGAATCTCTCAGGTGGGTACGGCTATCACGGAAATGGACAGTGTGACTCAACAGAATGCCTCGCTGGTTGAGCAGGTTTCCGCTGCAGCCAGCACACTTGAGCGCCAGACGGAGGAATTGACACTATCTGTCTCCAAATTCCGCCTGTCGCCAGCCGCAAACAAAGTGGCCCAACTCATACCGGTCGAGATTGCTCCCGCTCGTTTGCTGACGTGTTCGCCAGAGGCAAAATCCTCCGGCGCGGACGATGAGTGGGTTTCATTCTGACTAAGCTTTTGAAGCAGGCCAACCGATTACCGTGTCGGTCTGGCGTCAAGGCTAACCGACATCACACGGCACATTTAAGATAATCCTTTATTATCAGTTGGTAATAAAGATAGTATTTGTGATGGTGGCATTGCCAAACTGCCTGATTTTGCCATCTTTTTTTTCGTCCTGAGGCAGCCAGCATAAGGTTCAGAAAAACGCTTACTTCATAGACCTGGCTCTTACTTTTACCGAAAGGAAGTAAATATGAGCAAGGCTATTTTATCAGGCATTCTTTGGCACCTTGTCGGCGCTGCAAGTGCCGCATGTTTTTATGCACTGTTCAAGAAAGCCCGTCAATGTTCCTGGGAAACCATGTGGTCGGTTGGCGGCATTATGTCGTGGAATCGTCCTGCCCTGGACGGTCAGCGTCATTCTGCTCCCCAGTTTTTGGGGTTATTACAGCACATTTTCCCTGTCTCAACTTATACCGATTTTTTATTTGAATGGGAATGATGTTATGACCCCAACGTTATTTCAGGCATGGGTAATTTTTGCCCTGTGGGCATGCTGTTCAAATTGTTGACGGAATGCGCTTGGTGTCATGCCTGTTTCACGCGTGAACACAACGGAGAAATAGTTGCTGTCATCAAAACCACAGCGAGCAGCAACTTCTCCTATTAAACATGTCGTGCTGCGCAGGAGAAATTTTGCCTTACACAGTCTGAGCTGACGAAGGTACTGCGCGGGCATCATGCCAGTCTGCTGCCGAAACAATTGTTTCAGCGCTCGTTCGGACAGTTGATGCGTCTCGCAAAACATGCTCAGGTCAAAATGGTGTGAAATCTGCCCCCCAATAGCTGACATAAGCAGATCCAGCTGTTCTCCTCCAGGTAATTGCCATGCGCAATCCGCACGGTAACGGTGGCGCTGCAAAATAAGCAAAAGCTGTAAAAAAAGCGTTTCTGCAAGCTGACGTGAAAGTTGATCGCTTTTATGTCCTTCCTGAGACAACTGCAAAATAACCCCTCTTACAAGTGACATGCCGCGTATGGTCAAACGCCAGGCCACCTGTTCATACGGGAAAAAATGCCTAAGATCGACACCCAACTGAAAACGCTCAGGACAGTAAATGATATTGTCCAGAACCAAATCGTGCACCGATTCATAACTATGGCAATCGTCCGTGCCAATATAAAAAAGATCGCCACAGGTAATAAGCCAGGGCTTGTCATTCATCACATGAAGGCCATTACCGCGCCAGACAATCACTAGTTCATTAAATTCATGATTATGAAGGGGAAAGGAGGGCTGTGGACTGCGATCCACAACCACTACGGGCATCAGGTCTGAAGGAAAATAGTCGGCTTTTACAAGACGAAGTGGCGGGTTCAAAATTCACCTCACAGGTTTTTTTGCCTGATATTACGCGGAGATACACCAAATTCCCGCTTAAATAATGTGGAAAAGTGATTGCTGTCACCAAATCCACATTGAAAGGCAATATCGGTGATACGCATTTCACTGTGCCGCAGTAAATGCCGTGCCTGAAGCAGCCGCAGACGATTCAGATAGCGCTGTGGGGTGCTGCCCGTTTGCTGTTTCAACTGCCGATGTAGTGTACGCAACGAAAGGGAAAACTGCTCTGCTAATACCCCCCAGTTCACGTCTT
Organism: Erwinia tracheiphila; assembly: GCF_021365465.1. NCBI lineage: Bacteria > Pseudomonadati > Pseudomonadota > Gammaproteobacteria > Enterobacterales > Erwiniaceae > Erwinia > Erwinia tracheiphila. The sequence continues at coordinate 2,541,171 of NZ_CP089932.1, read as the reverse complement.
CACTGTAATGTTCTGCCAGCCATTCCAACAGGTCATGCATTTTACCCGGCCGATCATCACCGTGCCGTTCATTTTTACCACTACGCAGCAACAACAGCAGTTGCATAAACCGCATTTCCTGAGCTGCCTGTGCCTCAAGGGTGAAAGAGCCGCTCCCCGTTTTCAGCTCAGAGATAAGCAACCTGACCTGCTCCATCATATTGCTGTTGATCCTGTAATGATAAGGGTAATCCCCATCACATTCTTGCGGAAGCAGATGCTGGAAGCCCGTTATAAAGCGGAATGCTTCAGGCTCTTTGTATAAGACGTTCGTCAGTATCAGACGGTCTGTTTTTTCATAAAGATGCCGATCATGGCTTCGTACAAAACAAACGCAGCCGCTGCAAAGTGGTTTAGGTTCACCGTTAAAAATATGAATGCCCGCACCTTGCTCAACGATCACTATTTCATGAAAGTCATCGTGATGGTGTTCTGGAAATGCATCCTGTGGTGCGCGGGGTTCAATGGCTATTGGGAACCCAGCGTCTGGAAAGAAATCCACACTGTGTAATACGGTCACGACGCGCCCTTATTTATGATTCATCACGGTTGGTAAATCTTACTGACCTGAACGGCTGCTTACCTTTAATTTCCAACAGAAAATACCTTTCCCAACGCTGATTATTAAAGAACCAGCTGGGTTGAATCCAGAATTGCGCACCGTATCACATCATCGACTATCTAAAAATAAAACTGTGAGACTGTTCACGTTCATCTTTGCCGCGCTGCCATTTTTACTGGCATGACTGGCAGTAAAGGGAAGGTACAAAAAGACTCGACTTTTACACTGTTAGTCATTGAATTAACAGGAAGCTAAAGCATGAGTATGCGAAATTGCGTTGCCATTGATTTGGGTGCATCCAGTGGTCGCGTCATGTTGGGGGGCTTTGATGCCCACAGTGGACAACTGGAGTTACGGGAGATTTCCCGAACAAAAAATCGCCTTTTCACGGTTGATGACCAGCAGTGCTGGGATATCGATGCACTGGAGGCATTTATTGTTTCCGCTCTCAATGGCCTGGATGCGGAAGATATCATGGCTGACAGCATTGGCATCGACAGCTGGGGAGTGGATTTTGTGCTACTGGATAAACAGGGTTGTCGCATCGGTCTGCCCGTATCTTATCGCGATGACCGAACCCAGGGCATTCAGCAGCATGCAATCAAAGAACTGGGTCGGGAAAACATCTACTCCCGTACCGGTATCCAGTTTTTGCCATTTAATACGCTTTATCAGCTGCGGGCACTGGCCGCCAGCCAGCCAGGCTGGTTGCAGCACGTGCATCGTGCGCTGCTGGTACCCGATTATTTTCATTACCGGCTGACTGGACAGTTTAATTGGGAGTATACTAATGCCACCACGACGCAACTTCTGAATATCAAAACAGGCCAGTGGGATCGCGATCTGCTGCAGTGGGCAGGCGTCGATGCCAACTGGTTTGGTAAAACATCACAACCGGGAACGCAAGTCGGATGCTGGCGAAGCCCTTCAGGAAAAAACGTGCCTGTCGTTGCGGTGGCGACGCATGATACCGCCAGTGCCGTGCTGGCGGCTCCGCTTACTGGCCCTGATTCTGCGTGGCTGAGTTCAGGTACATGGTCTCTGATGGGCTTCGAAAGTGTTGAACCCTACAACGATGATAAGGCACTGGCAGCCAACATAACCAACGAAGGTGGCGCTGAAGGGCGTTTTCGGGTGTTGAAAAACATCATGGGACTGTGGTTGTTACAACGCATCTGTAGTGAGCTGCTAATTAACGATTTTCACCCGCTGGTTCAGGCGGCAAAGGATCAGCCTGCCTGCCTTGCGCTGATCAATCCCAATGACCAACGCTTTATCAATCCAGTCAGTATGGTTTGTGAAATTCAGAATGCGTGCGTGGAGCAGGGCATGGCACAACCCAGCACGCCCGCTGCGCTGGCCAGATGCATTTTTGACAGTCTTGCTCTGTTTTATCGTCAGGTATTGTACGAACTGGAGCAGATCTGCGGGGCCCCTTTCAGGCGTTTGCATATTGTCGGTGGCGGTTGCCAGAACGCATTACTGAATCAACTTTGCGCAGATGCTTGCGGTATCCCGGTGGTTGCTGGCCCCGTCGAGGCATCAACACTCGGTAATATTGGCTACCAGCTTATTGCCCGTGGTGATTTACGCGATGTCACTCATCTTCGCGAAATAATTAAACAAAATTTCCCCTTAAAAACCTATATCCCACAGGTTAGTGACATGTACCGACGAAACTGGTCTCGTTTTGAGTCACTGACGAATACGGCTAAGGAGCTATGTATATGACCCGAGCAATTGAACAGGCGTTCGATCTGGCAAAGCAGCGTTTTGCCGCAATCGGTATTGATGTTAATGCCGCGATGACCCGGTTGGATAACGTGCCTGTTTCCATGCATTGCTGGCAAGGTGACGATGTGCGTGGCTTCGAGAATCCGCAAGCTGCTTTGACCGGCGGTATTCAGACTACCGGGAATTATCCCGGTGGTGCGCGCAATGCCACAGAGCTTCGTGCCGATCTCGACAAAGCGATGTCATTAATTCCCGGCACGAAAAGAGTAAATTTACACGCAATCTATCTGGAAAGTGATCGTGCCGTTAAGCGAAGTGATATCCGGCCTGAGCACTTTTCACACTGGGTTGAATGGGCGAAAGAAAATCAGTTAGGGCTTGATTTCAATCCGTCATGCTTTTCTCATCCCATGAGCGAAAGTGGTTTTACCCTTTCCAACTCCAGTGAGTCAATTCGACAGTTCTGGATCGAGCATTGTAAAGCCAGCCGCAGGATTTCTGCTTATTTCGGCGAACAGTTGGGCACAGCATCCGTAATGAATATTTGGGTGCCAGACGGAATGAAGGATTTAACCATTGACCGTTTTGCCCCCAGGGAGCGCCTTATGATGTCACTGGATGAAGTAATCAGTGAAAAATTTCATCCCGATCAACATATCGATGCCGTGGAAAGCAAACTCTTTGGTATTGGCGCAGAAAGTTACACCGTAGGCTCGAATGAGTTTTGTTTCGGCTATGCCGCCAGCCGCCAGATTGCGCTGACGCTTGATGCCGGTCATTTCCATCCGACCGAAGTAATTTCCGACAAAATCTCCACGGCCATGCTCTATGTACCGCGACTTTTACTGCATGTCAGCCGTCCGGTTCGTTGGGACAGCGATCATGTGGTGCTACTGGATGATGAAACGCAGGCCATTGCCAGCGAAATTGTCCGTCAGGATCTGTTCGGGAAAGTGCATATCGGCCTGGATTTTTTTGATGCCTCCATCAACCGTATTGCTGCCTGGGTAATTGGGACTCGTAACGCGAAGAAAGCGCTACTGCGAGCACTACTTGAGCCGGTCAATCGTTTGAAACAACTGGAGATTGAAGGTGATTACACCGCACGGCTTGCACTGCTGGAAGAACAGAAGTCTTTGCCCTGGCAGGCGGTGTGGGAAGCATACTGCCTGCAGCACGATGTCCCGGCTGATGCCCACTGGCTGAGTGAAGTACGTCATTATGAACAACAGATTCTCAGTAAACGTTAAGGATTGAATATGCAACACATTCTGACTTCCTGGTTTGTTCAGGGAATGGTCAAAGCGACCAGTGATATGTGGCTTAAAGGATGGGATGAGCGTAATGGCGGTAACGTTAGCCTGCGTCTGCTGGATGAAGAGGTGCAACCTTTTGCCAGCGATTTCTATCCTGAACACCGCATCGTCGAGTTAACTCAGCCCGCTCCCTCGCTGGCTAACTGCTGGTTTCTGGTTACCGGCTCTGGAAAGTTTTTTCGTAACGTGCAACTCGATCCGGCGGACAGTCTGGTTCTGCTGCGCGTCAGTCAAGATGGACGGGCTTACCGCATATACTGGGGCCTGAGCAACGGTGGACTGCCGACCTCCGAACTGGCTTCACACTTTCAGTCCCACGCGGTGCGGATGAAAGTGAGTAATGGGGCTGATCGGGTAATCATGCACTGCCATGCCACAAATTTTATGTCGCTCAGTTATGTGGTGGACCTGGACCCGGCGCGTTTCACGCGTCTTTTATGGGAAGGGAGCACGGAGTGTCTGGTCGTGTTTCCAGATGGCGTTGGCATCGTGCCGTGGATGGTGCCGGGCACCGATGGCATTGGTGACGCAACCGCAGACAGCATGGCTTCACACAGTCTGGTTATGTGGCCTTTCCACGGCATTTTTGGCGCAGGTCCTGGTCTGGATGAAACCTTTGGACTTATTGATACCGCTGAAAAATCCTCGGAAGTCGTGGTGAAAGTGCTGTCGATGGGCGGAATGAAACAAAGTATTACCACTGAAGAGTTGATTGCGCTCGGTGAGCGCTTTGGCGTCAAACCGTGGCAGGCAGCGCTCGAGGCAAGACATCCTTATGTTGCGTAAAGCTTTCGTCATGCAGATCCATCCGGATAAGCATCAGGAGTATCAACAACGTCATAATCCGATCTGGCCGGAACTGGCCTGCGTACTGAAGGAGCACGGGGCGCATCATTACAGTATTTTTCTTGATGCGCCGCGTAACCTGCTGTTTGCTGTGGTAGAGATCGAGTCAGAGCTTCGCTGGAACGCCATTGCACATACGGAAGTGTGTCAAAAATGGTGGCGTTCAATGTGTGAACTTATGCCATCGAATCCAGATTTTAGCCCGGTCAGCACCGAGCTGACGTCGGTATTCTATCTGGCATAAAAAGCGGTTACCGCAAAACAAGCACCGTTGCAAAATATTATGTTGTGCAACGGCGCTTTTATCGATCAGCCATTGACTTGTAGCTGAGGGTAACGGCGCATGCTCCATACACACCATATCAGAGAAATTAAGCCAATCGCTGCGCCAACATAGCCGATGCTGGCCATATCCAACGACAAGCTGACCTGATTGCATAACAGTGCCCCCGATACCGATGTTGTAGATACCTGACAGCAGCGCATGGCAACGTCTGTTGCATCAGGGACAGGGCTAACACCCGCATCTGTACAGCCAACCAACCATACATAAATTGTTAGCATCAGCCCGACCTGAGCTTGAGCTGTCTGCATGGAAAAACTTACCGCAATGTCAAATAACAGACCAGCCGGGACAAATTCAGTGGTATTAAAAATAAACGCAGCGATGGATAACATAATGACACGTAACCATGCAACTTTGCGTGAAACAGTAGTTGATGCATTAGCGTTAACGACTCACTGAGTTTGAATTAATTTCGCACAAACGAAATCACACAAAAGAAAGCATATTGTGTGTGATCTGGCTCAAGGATGACATACAAAATTCATCTTTTTTTACGTTACTGGTTTGAAACGAGGGCGACCTGAACCTGTCGGATGAATAGCTATCGATGAATTTTACTCTTCTGAGAAGAGCAGGGGAACACCATTTAAGGTCTTCACATCACCTTCTAAATTGCAACAGTATTTGTTATATTAAATGGCATATGAAGATTCAACTCACTGATTTTAATAAATTCAATGGCCGTAGTTAATTACATTTGAAAGCAAGGATAAAAAATGCTTGATATCCGTTTTCCTACGGCACTGCAAATGGTGCTCTGTATAGCCCAGTCAGAACAGGAGGGTAAGCGTAGTACCAGCAAAATTCTGGCAGCCGGGCTGGAAGCTAATCCCAGCTTTGTTCGCAAAATGATGGTACCGCTTACTCGTGATGGCATTATTGTCTCAACGCTTGGTCGTGCTGGGACGATCAGATTGGGCAGGCCAGCGGAAAAAATTACGCTATGTGATATATACACCTCCGCTCTTGAGGATAAGCCGCTGTTGGCTGGACGACCTCAAGTTCTGCCACGTTGTCTGGTCAGTGCTAATACCTGTTGGTTTTTTAAAGAGCTGGCGCGTGAAGCAGAGCAGGCCACCAGGGGCGTTTTATCTAAATGCACGGTGGCAGATGCCTTGAAAGAAATTTCAGTGCGAGACCAGCGTTATCCGCAGGGGCGCTAAGTTGTCTCCCGGAATATTGAACACCGAAGTAACACCAGAAAAAAATGAGATATAGTCCCGAAAAGAGGAATCAGATGCCAGTAAACCAGGGGACGACAAGGCCCACAGCCAGATATAATCAAAGTGAGCTATGATGATTTTATTAACGATCTTGTTAAATAGATAGTCATGTCGAAGGAAAAATGAATCTGGATACTGTTACTCATCGGGTTGGCTATTCAAAATGGCATCTGCAAAGAATGTTCAAACAACACACTGGCTATGCGTTGGGTGAATATATCCGTGTGAGCTACATGAAAAAATCGGCCGAACGGACCCTGTACATGATTCTGTGTAAATGCCTTTTCTCAGTAGTGGCCGTCCGGGCGGTCACCGAGCCCGATAATAAAACGGCTCATCGCCATATGCCAGTCCCTCAGTGGCATCGTCCATTGCTGTGATGCGGCCTGGATTGCCAGCCACACCTCCTTTTTCACTGAGTCGTCAGTCGGGAACACCTTCCGCTTCTTGATGGCATCCCGGATCACGCTGTTCAGCGGCTCGATGGCGCTGGTCGTGTCGAGCGTCTTGCGGATGTCTGCCGGGTAAGCGAAGAACGTCGACAGGCTGGCCCGGTTTGCCTGCCAGCCCCGGCTTATCTGCGGGTAGCGGCTGTCCCGGGCACCGGCGAACGCTTCCCGCGCCTGCTGACCTGCTTCTTCCGTGGGGGCCTGACAGATGGCTTTCAGGTCACGGGTGACGGCTTTGTAGCCCTCCCAGGAGACGAACCGCAGACTGTTGCGCACCATATGCACGACGCACAGCTGGACGCGGGCCTGCGGATACACCGCGTTGATAGCGTCCGGGAAGCCCTTCAGACCATCAACACAGGCGATGAGGATATCGTTCAGGCCGCGATTTTTTAATTCGGTCAGCACATGGAGCCAGAACTTCGCGCCCTCGTTTTCGGCCAGCCACATACCCGGCAGTTCTTTCTGGCCTTCGATGTTGATACCCGGGGCAAGGAACACGGATTTATTGATGACGCGACTGTCCTGCCGGACCTTCAGGACGATACAGTCAGGGTAAACGATGGTACAGACCGCATCCAGTGGCCGGTTTTGCCATCCGGTGACCTGCTCCATGACGGCATCAGCTACCTTCGAGACCCGCGCTGGCGAGACATCGGCGTCATACGGCTCTTTGAATGCGGCCGCTATCTCGCGGGTGGTCATACCTTTGGCATACAACGATAAGATCGGGTTATCCATCCCGGTGCTCCGGGTCTGGTTTTTCTTCACCCGTTGCGGTTCGAAAGAGCCATCACGATCGCGCGGTGTAAGCAGCTCCGGCGGGCCATCGCCGGTGGTCACTGTCTTTGTAGAATAGCCGTTGCGGGCGTTGGTCGCCGGTTCTGGCTGATTTTTATCGTCGCCGGGGTGACGGGTCATTTCGGCGTTGAGCGCCGCCCCGACACTGATTTTTTTCAGCAGGCGCTCAAACTGGCTGAGATCGTCAGGGGTTTTGAGATTTTTGGCCAGTTCGTTAGCCAGGGCCTGCGACTGTTTTTCGTCCATAAATTAACCTGCTTTTGATGCTGGATTGAACATGTCAAAATCAGGCAATTACACAAATCTATGTACTGGCTCGGAAACCTTGGCAGCAGCGGCATCACCACCAATTAAATTTTTTTCTTCAAGAATCCCACAAAATTTTGGCGGGTTCCCGCTTACAACCCCAGATAGCATTTTCTTTCGTTACTAATATACAACCGTTCAGATTAATAACCAGCTAATCCAGGCTGGTAAGAAAAACTGGTGAACGCAATGGTACCATCGCTGAGATTGCGAGAGAGCAAAGTTTTTATTAACTTTCAACCTGAAAAAAGATTTCGGGAATTTTTACTCTGTCCAGTTGGTGTAAACGACTATCATATCTTTCCTGTATCACCCTTAATTTGTACTAGCTCAGACCTGATCTGACCGTTACCGGTTATTTATACAGGTGTCTGTCGGATTACATCCGGTTCAGCTCCTTTTCTGCCCGGACACGTTTTCCATCAGATAACCTGGCCACTGGCGTTCGCCCGCCGCACATTTTCCCCTGATGAGTCCGCTCATTATTGTCATGCCATAATCGGTTGTCCGGATCCGTTTGCAGGCTCTCCCGCTCCCTATATGACTTCTTGCGGAACGTGACCTGATAAAAGTCCTGCAAAATCGTTTTATGGAAGCGCTCACCGATGCCGTTGGTCTGTGGGGACATCGCCTTCGTTTTTGTATGGGCGATATCGTTGATGGCCAGATAAAGCTGGTAATCATGCGGCTCCACCTTACCACAGCACTCCGTTCCCCTGTCGGTCAGTCTTCTCAGCACCGGCAGCCCCTGAGCCTCACAGAACGGCAGTACCCGATCATTTAGCAGGTCGGCGGCAGAGTTCGGCGTTTTACTCGTATACCGCTTGCAGTGTGCCACTTTCGGGTACGTATCCACGAACGTCTGCGGGCAGATACGGCCCACACCGTTTAGATCGCCAGCACAGAAGGTGTCCTGCGACCCGGGATAGCCCGGGTGTGCGGTCTCGATTTCGCCACTGGCCTCATCATCATGCGCCTTTTTTCTCCAGCGCGGCGATTGGGGCACCGGTAAGCACGATACCTTCTCTGGCGAACTTTTCCTCAGGCGCCTTCAGGCGTTTACGGAAGTTCTCCAGGTCGTGTCGTTGCCAGATGGCGCGCACGCCGCTGCCGGAGGTAAACACGCCTTTTTTACGCAGCTCATCACTGGTCCGGTGCTGCACGGGGGCCGGGAACTCAACGGCGTATTCAACAACCGCGCGTTCAGTGGCTTCGTCGGCGCGGTTCGTCAGGTTTGGACCCCGGCGGTTCTGGTTAACCAGCGCGTCAATGCCGCCTTCAGCAGCCAGTTCCTGATAACAGTAGAAGGTGTCGCGTGACACGCCCGTGCTCTTGCAGGCTGTTGAGACGTTACCGGGTTATTCGGCGAGATTGAGCAGGCCGGCTTTGTGTTTGATGATGGGATTGTGAGTATGGAGCATCAGGGTGACCTCGTGTTTTGTATAAGGTTTCGACACCCATATCAAAACCGGTAACCCTCAACCTTGCAGGGTCCGCTGTCAGATTACGTCGCGACGAATACAAACAATTTCACCAAAAAGTATTGCGTCGTCTGCACCTCTCATATCAAGGTCAGAATTTCTGACCTTGATATGAGATTACACCCGGATTACTTCTGGTGGTGTGCGGCTGACCGCCGTGGATATCGACGGATTGAGCATCTTTCCATGTCTCATGGAACAGAAAAACGTTGCCATCTTCAACACTGCGATAGAGATCATAATGAAGGCAGCCTTCTTCTGCCCTGGCGGGCTTAATGCCAGCACTCAGTACTTTCTTTAATTCATCAGCCTTACCCGCCGCCGAGATAAATTTTGCGACAATACGAATATTTTTATCTGACATGCTTTTCTCCTGCATAAACTATTCAGATGACTCAATGACATTGAAAACTGCCTGATACACCCAGTACAAGGCGATAATGACATATTCAGATGTGGCACGAAGCTGTTGATATAACTAGTCCTGAATTGGTCGAGCTGAAACAAACAGAAGATAATATCTCTTTTCAGCCATTTTTAATATTTTTATACTTTCTGCTGGTTAGTCTTGCATCGGAAAGAATAATCGAGATCCTGCATTATATATTCAGCTTATTTTAATTGTGTAAAACTTAATGACAGTGCTCGACCAGGGGCAGAACGTCGATTATGCTGACACGCTTACTGTCTGATTACTATCAATTGAGTTCCGGATGAACGCTGCGGCCTTTCTTTTTGCAGGGGTTGTAATATTGCTGTCTGGCTGTAGTACTAACGCCGACAACGAACCGCCACAACAAGCCACGGCAGCTCATGTTCCACTGCGCATTGAAATCTCCAATATTGCGGAAAGCGCCTGTACCAATGCCTGGGGCGTTATTGCATTATCGCGGCAGTTAGACGGCACTTCAGTAGGAATGTGTCAGTTGGCTAATGGTCGTCGCTGTGGTGAAGATGCATTAACCAGTGGTAGCTGCAGACTTTAAGTGTGAACAGGAAAGCAGGACGTCAGCCCTGCCAGAGCGTTATCAGAGGGGCAGTTCATTTGGGCAATATTGTCCCGATACCAGCATCTTCAGGTTTTCCAGAGTTGTTTGTGCGATGCTGGTCAGTGCCTCTGCCGTGAGAAATGCCTGGTGGCCGATGAAAAGGACATTATGATATGCAGACAGGCGGCGAAATATATCATCCTGAATAACATCGTTTTATTTATCCTCAAAGAACAGTGCTTGCTCGTTTTCATAAACATCCATTCCAAGGGAACCGATCCTGGGGGCCGTGCCCGTTTCCTCCAAAAGTCCCATGTTTCACATAAAAAGATTATTTATCATATCGTTAATGGTTTTATTCGTACTCAGTGTCATCTTCATCGCTTAGTGGATCTGCATCCTCCAGAAGACTGTCCAGACTCGTGATCGCAACTCGATCTTCGAAAGAATAATGGCACAGTTGCAAAGATTGCTGCGCTGATAAACTTTGCTGATATTTTCATCAGTAACGCTCCCCATGACCGTATTAAAAGGCCGACATTTCAGTCGTGACATTATTCTGTGGGCGGTACGCGGGTACTGCAAATACGGCATCAGCTACCGTGAACGACAGGAGATGCTGGCTGAACGCGGCGTCAGTGTCGATCACTCCACAATTTACCGCCGGGTCCAGCGCTACGCGCCTGAAATAGAAAAACGACGGCGATGGTGCTGGCGTCAGCCTTCCGGCTTCTGTTCATGGCACCCCGGTGAAACTTATATCACAGTTAACGACAGATGGACTTACCTGTGCCGGGATGTTGACAGCAAAGGACGCACCATCGATTTTTATCTCTCTTCGCGTCGTAACAGCAAAGCGGTATATCGTTTTCCCGGGAAGATTTTAAATAACGTGAAAGGCTGGCAGGTCCCCCGTCTCATCAACACAGATAAGGCTCCCACTTATGGCCGGGCGCTGGCGTGACTGAAACGGGAGGGCCGGTGCCCGCCCGATGTTGAACACCGACAGATTAAGAGCCTGAATAACGTCATTGAATGTGATCACGGCAAGCTGAGAAGGATAATCAGCGCCATGTCAGGATTTAAATCCATAAAGACAGCCTGTGCTACAATCAAAGGGATTGAAGTGATGTGTGCGCTACGTAAAGGTCAGGCCGGGTCATTTTATTGTGGGCATCTCCCGGGCGAGATGCGTCTGGTAAACAGAGTATTTGGAAATTAAGACCTTTCAGTAATACAAAAAGCTGCCTCATCGTGAAACTTGCAACAGTGCCGATTGAACTAATTAGAGGCATCACCCTTTTTGCGCATGGCTATACACGAAAGGTATGTAACCGCCTCTATAATCCCCCCGACGGCCATACTGTTAAGTATGTCCTGAACGGGGACGGCATAGGCTCCTGAAAATGCAGCGCTAAAGATGGCTGGATGAGTTTGACGCTCCGGTGCTGGCAGACAAACTCTAAAGCAGTGCCTTCCCGCTGGTTGATGTTACCGTCATTCCGGATGATGAAATTGCTGGCCATCGCAGCATGGCCGCCCTGACGCTGCTTCAGAAACATATTCATCAGGGAGATCTGGCAGAGCTGGTTGACCGGCTTGCGCCAATTTTACTGGCCGGTTATCTGTCTTCATCGCAGATGATTTCGCTGGTACACTATATAGTGCAGGCAGGCGAGACAGCCGACGCCGAAGCCTTTGTACGCGAACTGGCACAGCGTGTGCTGCAACACGGAGACGCACTTATGACCATCGCACAACAGCTCGAACAGAAGGGTATCGAGAAGGGCATCCAGCTGGGTGAACAACGTGGTATTGAAAAAGGCCGTTCAGAAGGGGAGCGTCAGGCCACTCTGAAAATTGCCCGTACCATGCTGCAGAACGGCATCGACCGCAGTACCGTCATGAAAATGACCGGTCTGACTGAAGACGACCTGGCGCAGATTCGCCACTAATTTTGGCTTTATACTTATATTCGTCAAATGGGATAATCGTATCAGCTGTCGCCAGCGGGGACAAAATTTTTACCCGCTGGCGCTGATTATCACACTATCAAAATAAAATTGAGCTAAAAAAATCAGTTTTCGTAGAATTGGATGTTTGTAATATCAAGATAAACACCATCTATCTGGTCTACCCCTTGGTTCAACATGAAAATCTGTGTCTTTATATCAACTTTGGCACTATGAATTGAAGAAAACACATTAAATTCTCCAGTAATTGGTTCAATTTCATGATTAGTACTATCATTATAACTTCTGGTAGACATAACCCCGTTAGGATCAAAGCCCCCACTTGCTTTGGCCTTAATGGAGAAAGTATATTTCCCCCCAATAGTCAGCGGCGAAATATCCTGAGTTAGGAATGTGCCTGCCGGAATTCGAATAAACGAAATTCCATCTTCTTTCAATACAACAGGTGGTTCACCTGAATACCCCCATCCAGTCAGTCCATTTTCAAAATCACCGTTTGTTACAAGGTTTTTTGTCATGATTTTTTCCTCCATACATTGAACAAATAATTTATTTCTTAATTAAATAAACATCTGTCATATCTGCATATGCATCTTCCGGGTTCGTTTCATTCGGCTCGATCAAGATAAATACATCTATTAATGTATGTAATTTGGTTTCGATGGATATATTATATTCTCTAAATTGCATACTGGGCATTACATCAGTATCATAAGTATTATCTAGAAATCTTCCACCAACATAGACTCTCAATAGGTTACTACTAGTCCTTGCCAGGCAAGAAAACTCGTATGTAGCATCAGGATCAACATTAATATTCTGATGAAAAAAATAACCATTATAAGCGATTCTTGCGAAGTTCAAACCATTTTCCGTGAGAACGCTTACGGACGACTCATATGTGAGTGTCCAGTATTGAAGACCCAATGAAAAATCCCCATTTTTTACTAAGTTATTCATATATTAACCTCTATTAATTTATAAACTATTTAACCTTCATTAGTTGAGAAGGCAGATAATAAAAATATCCAGACCATGACAAAACTAAAATGCCAGAATATTCTATATCAACGTAAAGTTATGCCCCCTTATGGTCTATTTATTTCTTTATATTGTTGTCGATGCATCCTTAACATTATAATTATCATTTTTTTCTTCCTGTACATCTCTAAAATATTTTTTATTGCTTTCATAATCATGACTCATGACCGTAATCACAAACATACTACACGCAAAAGGGCTAACAGCACGCTCACCATGAATTCCTTCAGGAAGAAAAAATCTTATGATGTCCATCGTTGTATCGGTGCCAGTGAACCCCATAAAAGAGGATATGGTGAAATAAATTTTGTTACTTTTTTTGTATTACGACAACTTATAATAAAAGATAAGAACCTGTTGCCGAGGAAAGCATTACTGTAATATCTGATGGCTCCATAAAAAAAGCGTATTCAGCCCCTATATAAACAATGGAAATAGCTACGGAATAAATATCCGAATGGCGGTGCTACATTCATAATGTAACTAGAATCAGACCATATTCCAAATAACTTGATATTAATAATGGATATTAATGATTAGTGATTTATCGTTGATAGTAAAAAACTATCACAACTCATAATATGATCGCTGCAAACTATCTAAAATCTAACTGTAAGTATCCCAGCTCTAACTGGTCGTGACGCAGATTTATTGATAATGATGAAGGGTAAGATACCAACCGATGATCTTATCGTGCATTTCCTCTGACTTCGAAAAGCAAATTGTTCTGCGTGACCTGCCCCCAGTATTAGATACAACCTTCAGTTAGTAATGTCGGTTGGTTTTTCTTCATGTTTCCCGTTTCGCCAGCATGCTGCAAATTCAAGCGGCGTCTGGTAATTCAGCGATGAATGAGGTCTGGACTCGTTATAATCCTGCCGCCAGTCATTAATGATTTTCCGGGCATGAAGAATATCGCTGAACCAGTGCTCATTCAGGCATTCATCCCGAAAGCGTCCGTTAAAACTCTCAATAAATCCGTTCTGTGTTGGCTTACCCGGCTGGATAAGTCGCAGTTCTACACCATGCTCAAAAGCCCACTGTTCGAGCGCACGGCTGGTAAATTCCGGGCCCTGATCGGTTCTTATCGTTGCCGGATAGCCGCGAAACAGCGCGAGGCCGTCCAGAATACGTGCGACCTGAACGCCTGAAATACCGAAAGCGGCGGTGATCGTCAGACACTCCTTCGTGAAATCATCCACGCAGGTCAGGCACTTAATCCGGCGGCCGCTGGAAAGTGCATCCATGACAAAATCCATCGACCATGTCAGGTTCGGCGCATCCGGGCGGAGAAGCGGAAGCCGCTCAGTCGCCAGACCCTTACGGCGTCGCCTGCGTTTTACACCGAGACCGTTAAGGTGATAGATGCGGTAAACCCTCTTGTGGTTGACGTGAAGGCCCTCCCGACGCAATAACTGCCAGATGCGCCGGTAACCAAATCGGCGACGTTCAAGTGCCAGCTCTGTGATACGCAGAGATAGTTGCGCGTCAGCAGCCGGACGCTGAACCGAATAACGGCAGGTTGAAAGGGACAGACCGGCCAGCCTGCAGGCACGACGTTGCGACAGACCCGTTATCTCACACATGACTTCCACGGCTTCCCGCTTCTGGTCTGTCGTCAGAACTTTCGGCCCAGAGCCACCTTAAGCGCCTCCTTATCCAGCATGGCTTCAGCGAGCAGCTTCTTGAGGCGGGCGTTCTCCTCTTCAAGTGACTTGAGCCGCTTCACTTCGGGGACTTCCATGCCGCCAAACTTCTTGCGCCCGGTGTAGAAGGTAGCGTCTGAAATAGCATGCTTGCGGCAGAGTTCCCGGGCCGAAACCCCGGCTTCGGCCTCGCGGAGAATACTGATGATCTGTTCGTCGGAAAATCGCTTCTTCATGGGGATGTCCTCATGTGACTTATGAAGACATTACTAACATCGCGCTGTATTAATCAACGGGGAGCAGGTCATGCGGGTCAGTCGTTTGATATGTGTGCGAAGATTAAGATTATGTCGTTCTGTCCGTTGGGTATATTTCTTGCTCACCACGTGGCTTGTTGCACTTAACAGAACATAGCGCCCTTACAGGGCGAGCGTCACGGCTCTGCCGTTCCGAGGGTGTTCATGACCGGCTCACAGCTTTATACTCTGCGGTATGTTAATTTCTCAGGAAATCATTCACATGGCCCGTAGCAAAGCCCCCAGAAAGCGTAAACCCACGCCCTCGTCCCGACGCGCTATACCCGGATATCCTAAGCGTTTTCTGGTGTCCATTCCGCCCCGGAGCGATTATGACGACCCCGACGAGTTTTTTTACGACACTCCGCAGGATGCCATTCGTCACTGTGTCCACCTGGGGCCACAGTTTTTCCTCGATACACACTTCGACCCGCCTCTCGTCTGCATCATCCGCGGCTTTGAGCCGCCTGACTCACCCGACGGCGATGTCGTCCTTGAGTCCATGCCAGCCGATGTGTTTATTATCGCCACAGAATCCGGCATGCTGCCGGTGACCTTCGCTCCCTGGGATAAACACACCGACAACTGGGCCGATGACTGTGACGACTGGCACTATAATACCGGTGCCACTGCAGAGCGATAATCCGCCGCATGTATATCCCGCGCCCGGCAAAACTGCTGTTCACCACTGATGACGCCTGGAACCGGTATATGGATAAACACGGGGACACCCTCAGCCCCTGGACCGTACTCTGCGTCGAGCGCATGCTCGCCTGCGGCACTGCTGCCATGGGGGTGAAGCGATACTGCTGCGCCTCCCCGGACTGCACCCACACCCGCTTCTTCTGCCAGACCTGTAAATCAAAAGGCTGCAGCTCCTGCGGACATAAGGCCACGGAGCAGTGGATTACAGAGCAACAGCAAATTCTGCCCGACTGCGACTGGCAGCATATCACCTTCACCATGCCCCATCTGCTGTGGCCCTTTTTCAACAATAACTGGCCTCTGCTCAATGCCCTGTTCCGCGCAGCCACCCGCGCCATGCTCCGCTGGGCCAGAAAACAGGGTGTGGAAGTCGGTATCTTCTGCGCCCTGCACACCTACGGTCGCCAGCTCAACCAGCATCCCCACATTCATCTCTCCGTCACCCGCGGCGGGCTTGATATTAAACACGGCGTATGGCGCGACCGCTTCTTTAAAAAGCATGCCGTGGAGGAAATCTGGCGCGGAGCCGTCATCCGGCTGCTGCGCCACAGCTATGACCTGATTAACCCCGGCAGGCTGCCGGGGCTGGGGCATATCCACGACAAAAAACAGTGGCTGCGCTATCTGCAGGCGCAGTACGGGCGCCGCTGGAAGGTCCACTTCGCGAAGAAGACCCGGGGGGCCTGGCGGAGCGTCAAATATCTGGGCCGGTACCTGAAACGGCCCCCCGTGTCGGCGGCGAAGCTGAGGCACTACAGCGGCGGCGCGGTGGTGCACCACTATTACGACCACCGTACGCAGCAGTACCGGCAGCAGACGCTGACGCAGGAAGATATGATCGGACGTTATATCAGCCATATCCCGGCGAAGCATTTTAAGATGGTGCGTTATTACGGTTTTTTATCAAACCGTAAACGGGGTAGCCTGCTGCCGAAGGTGTATGAAGCCCTGGAGATGGAAGCGCGGAAAAAACCGGAGAAGCCCGACTTCGCCGCGCTGATGAAAGAATTTCTGCGCACGGATCCGTACAAATGCATTCTGTGCGGCAACCGACTGCGCTTCAGCAGTGCGCAGGCCGGGAGGCACGCGTCGGAGTTGGTGGCAGAAAGACTGCATAACATCGACCGGAAACGATGGCTTCTGGCACAGACTGCGGGATAAGTGCGTCTGAAAAACAGCTTTCAGGTTAAAAACGCGCCGCAAATGCCATTTTATGACCATAACGTTCCCGATGGCACATCATTACTGCATTACAGACACTGCTGCTCATGGTCAGGAAATTTTTAAAACGATGATTCAGTTTCCTAACCATGAACTTTATAAACCGGCCACGCATCTGTCATATAAAAGGCAATGTTAAATTTGCTTAACAGGGCCAGCAATCGTCGCAGGGTCGGGGCATTTCTCGGGCCGAAGACATGGGCCAGAGCACGTTTGCGGATACGGTCATAAGCATAGAACAACCACCGGGGATTGCTTTTACACCGCACGTAAGACCATTGTTCACCGGCTTCACAGCAGATAACAACCTCCGTTTCGGGGTCGATATTCTCAGCTACCTGCTTTGGCGAAATTTTTTTACGTGCCGCAGAACCGTATTGAGGCTGATACCGAGAACCCGTGCGGTATCGCGACATCCGGAATCATTCATGGCCATATTAACAATGGTCTGGTGTGTGTCTGGTTTGGCACCGGAGTAGCTAAAATTGAGCAGAAAGGTCTTTGAACAATGCTTGCAGATGTAACGTTGGGCACCGGATGCTGAATGTCCGTTACATCGTACAGCATGAGTTTCATTGCACTGAGGGCAGACGACATCAACTTTAGCCATATGTTACATCCAAAGCGCAAAGCATACGTGATCAGCAAGTCTGCGTCACGACCGAGAAAACCAGTTTATTATTAAGTATCCAAAATGATTTTTATGTGTACATAAAAGTGTTATTTTTGCAAAAACTTTTACATTGATGTTTATAACTTATTGAATGTAAATTATTTTAAATTTTATAAGTAAACCCTAGTGGAGTGCATACCATTCTTTATGCTTAAGCGGATTGGTCATGGCACCAAGAATATCAGCCAGCACGTTCACGCTGATAACCAGCCCGCCGACCACCATCACTCCAGCTGAAATTGCCGCGTAATCCTGCTGGCGAATGGCATCCACCAGCCAGCGCCCCAGACCGGGCCAGCTGAACACCACTTCCGTTATGATTGCCAGCGTCAGCATGGTAGAGAACTGTAACCCGAGGCGAGGAATGACCGGGGGCAGCGCGTTGTGAGCCACATGGCGGCGAATAATAACTGGCAGGGAAAGGCCTCGGGTCGCCGCCGCCTTAATATAATTCTGTTCCATCACTTCCCGCGTGCTGATACGCAGCAGTCGTACCACTTCAGTGGTCGGCGCCAGGGCAAGGGTGATCACCGGCAGAATCAAATGGCGCAGGGCGCTGATAAGCATTTCATATCGCCACGGTGAATGACTGAGCCAGGCATCAATCAGTGAAAAACCAGTCATATTCTGGACAGGATAAAGCAGGTCGAAACGACCGGAAACCGGCAGCCAACCGAGCGTCAGCGAGAAAAAAAGCGTCAGCAGCAGCGCCAGCCAGAATACCGGCATAGAGAATCCCAGCAGGGCAAAACCACTGATCAGCCGGTCCGGCCAGCGATTGTGCATTACGCCTGCCGCGATGCCGAGCGGAATACCCGCCAGCATCGCCAGGGTGAAAGCCATGATGCACAACTCCAGCGTTGCGGGAAAAACCTCTCTGATTTGCGCACCAATCGGCTCGCCATTGATCGTTGAAACACCGAAATCGAGCTGAAACAGCCCCTTGTACCAGAACAACATTGCATCAACCGCCGACACACCTTGTAACGGCGCATGGGGCGTGAAAAAACACAGGCTAAAACCAACCAGTGTCAGCATCAGAATCGTCACCAGCCACAGTACCAGACGGCGCAGCGCATAAATTACCATGATGATTTATCCCCATTATTGTCACGCCAGACCCCGGCAAATGAGGCATTACCAAACGGACTCAGTACAAGACCGTGAATATCGTAACGGTAAGCCTGTAGCCGCAAAGATGACGCCAGCGGTAAAACCGGCAACGATTCTGCCAGCAGCATCTGAGCTTGATTGTAATAGTCGATGCGCGAGGAGAGTTGTTGAGAAAGCAGCGCCTTGTATAAGGTTTCATCAAAAGCGGCATCGCACCAGTGAGCAAAATTGGTTTGTGAGCCAATTGCGGCACAGCTCAATAGCGGCCGGAAAAAACTGTCCGGATCGTTACTGTCGGTGGCCCAGCCGGTTAGCGTTAAATCATGATTCATCGCCATCAGTCGTGCCTCCTGGAAACGCCCCTCCACCGGAACGATGGTGACCCGAACACCGACCTGTGCTAAGTCGGCCTGAAGTAATTCTGCCGTCTTAAGCGGGCTGGGATTCCAGGACTGAGACGCGCTGGGAACCCAAAGTGTCAGGTGAAGATTAGCGATCCCCAGCGCCCGCAATTGCTGACGCGATTTTTGCGGATTATATTCAGTCACTTTCGCATTATTATTGTATGCCCATGACGCGCGGGGCAAAATCGAGGCTGCCGTTTCTGACGTGCCGTAATAAATTGCCGCCATCAGGCGTTCATTATTGATAGCCAGCGCCAGTGCGTGGCGTACCTCAGGCAGATCCAGCGGTGCCTTGCGGGTATTAAAAGCCAGATAGGCAATATTCATTCCAGCACGCAGCGTCAGACGCAGCCGCGGATCGTTACGAAGAACAGCCAGCTGACTGGCTGCCGGATAGGCCAGTACATCGCACTCGCCGGTAAGCAGTTTGGACAAGCGACCCGTTCCGCCAGCGCCCATATCGATCACCACCTGCGGCATCCGGGGTAATCCTTTCCAGTAGTCTGGATTACGAGCCAGACGAATATACTGGCCAGTACGGTACTGACTCAGCTGAAAAGGGCCGGTACCGACAGGCTGGTGGTCCAGCTGTTCCTGGCGCCCGGCTTTGGTGAGTTGCGCGGCATATTCTGCCGACAGCACTGGGGCATAGTGTGTTGCCAGATGCCAGAGAAAGGATGCGTCCGAACTCTTTAACCGAATATCAACGGTGTAGTTATCTCGCTTTCTGACGCTCTGCACCGTGTCGGTAAACTGCAGGCTGTCAAAATAGGGATAGCTGCCGCCATTAACGTTATGCCAGGCAGAATGACGGTCAAAAATGCGTTGAAAACTGAATACCACATCGTCTGCATTCATCAAACGGCCGGGAGTGAACCAGTTTGTTTTCTGAAAAGCAACCTCGCGCCGCAGATGAAAACGATAGGTCGCCCCATTATCCAGCACCTCCCAGCTTTCAGCTAGCTCAGGAATTAACCGATAGGTGTAGGGGTCGACATCGAGCAGCCGATCGTACAACTGAACAGCCAGCGTATCAACCACCAGCCCGCCACTAACCATCTGCGGGTTAAAAGTGGTCACAGTACCATTCACGCAATAGACAAAGCCGCTTTGGCGGATATCACCCGGTGAGGATGACCAGGCTGACATATTGACGATGCTCAGGCCCATCAGAAGGGGAATCAGGTATGTGCGCATTGAGTTATCTGGGATTGCAGGCAATTACCAGAGTATACCTTACTCTCTGGTTGCACCCCAAATTGGCCAGCAGACTGCCTGTTTTTAACCCGGATTATCCGCGGCGGCAATGAAAAGTGTGCAAAATGCCCCCGATTACGCTGTGGAAATGAGAAAAATTCTCAACAAAATACTTTACAAGTGATATTGAGAATGATTACTATTCACCTGCACTTCGACGGTGGCTCTACCGAAGAAGAGCGCGACATTGCTCACATTGCTTCCAGTATTTTTCGGCCCGCCTTGCGCGGGCTTTTTTTTATCAAAGGCATATCCCATCGTAGGGACGCAATTTATTGACCGGTATTATTTTTCACGGTTCCAAAATGGCTGCTCTCAACCTCTGTAAAGCTTTGAAGTGCATTTCACGCGGCCTCCTTCACGAAATGCTGAGTCAATCAGCCACCGCAAAGGAAAACCGGAGCTGTTTTAATTGAATGGAATGTTGAGCGTGTAATATCACAACCTTGAGCATCAGGCGACACGCAGATTCTTCCTTTCATCAGCGTTTGGTCACTCCTCGCTGGTTTTCACATCGACGTTATGCTTTTTCATCATGGCCCGCAGCTGGTGATAGGTCAGCCCAAGCAATGCAGCGGCTCGACGCTGATTAAAGCGCGACTGTTGAAGGCTTTTTAATAACAACGCTTTCTCCTGCTGATTTTGCCAGTGGCGTAGATCGAAAGGCAATGCAGGTAATTGCACCTCATGCACATCGCTCTCCGTGTTTTGTGTATAAGGCTCCTGCTGAAAAGGATTGATAATGATACGATCCACGGGCCGATCCGTGACGCCATGGCGATACAGCGAACGTTCGACCACATTTTTCAACTCGCGCACATTACCAGGCCAGTCATATTCCAGCAGCTTCTGACGTGCCGTGGTTGAAAAACCGGGAAACAGTGGCAGTGTCAGTTCGCGACACATCTGAATGGCAAAGTGTTCAGCAAGCAGCAGAATATCGCTGCGACGCTTGCGCAGTGGGGGCAGTTGCACCACATCGAAAGCCAGACGATCAAGCAGGTCGGCGCGAAACTTCCCTTGCCTTGCCAGCAGCGGAAGATCATCATTGGTTGCACAAACCAGCCTGACGCTGACCTGTAACGGCTGGCTGCCGCCAACGCGTTCAAGTTGCCCGTACTCAATGACGCGCAGCAGTTTTTCCTGCACCAACATTGGTGCGGTTGCCAGTTCATCAAGAAACAGGGTGCCACTGTCAGCCCGCTCAAAGCGACCTAAATGGCGTTTTTGCGCGCCGGTAAACGCCCCGGCTTCATGGCCGAAAAGTTCTGAGTCGAGCAGACTTTCATTCAGCGCGGCGCAGTTCAGTGAGATAAACGGCCCCTGCCAGCGTTCAGAAAGATAGTGAAGCCGGCTGGCAATCAACTCTTTTCCCGTTCCGCGTTCGCCAATCACCAGCACTGGCTTATCCAGTACCGCGACGCGCGATACCTGTTCCAACACTTCCAGAAAATTATTCGCTTCGCCCAGCAAACTGTCGTTAAATTCGCTCATCAAATTAATCAAAAGTTAGTGAATAAAACCACGTTAACGCAGCATTTCACTAAGGTAAAGTCATTATTTAACAATAAAATCATTGCGATAAAAAATGGCATGTAATTTGCCTAATAACAGCCAGCACGGTGTGCAATCAGACTTAACCAATGAGGATTATGATTATGGGTATTTTTTCTCGCTTTGCCGATATTGTTAACGCCAATATTAATTCCCTGCTTGAAAAGGCTGAAGATCCACAAAAACTGGTGCGCCTGATGATTCAGGAAATGGAAGACACGCTGGTTGAAGTTCGCTCCACTTCCGCCAGAGCGCTGGCGGAAAAGAAACAGTTGATGCGTCGCATCGCTCAGGCAGAGACCCAGCAGGCGGAATGGCAGGAAAAAGCGGAACTGGCCCTGCGCCGTGAAAAAGATGATTTGGCACGCGCCGCGCTGATTGAAAAACAAAAGCTGACTGAACTGACCACATCGCTGAAAAGTGAAGTGGATCAGGTGGAAGAGACGCTGACCCGCATGAAGGGAGAAATAGTTGAGCTGGAGAAAAAACTCAGTGAAACCCGGGCCCGTCAGCAGACTTTATCTTTGCGTCATCAGGCGGCCTCATCTTCACGTGATGTTCGTCGCCAGCTTGACAGCGGTAAAATCGACCAGGCAATGGCACGTTTCGAATCGTTTGAACGCCGTATTGATCATATGGAAGCCGAAGCGGAAAGCCAGCGTTTTGGCAAACATAAAACATTGAATCAGCAATTTGCTGATTTGCAGGCGGACGATGATATCGGTGAACAGCTGGCAGCGTTAAAAACCAAAATGAACTGCAGTGAGTAATACGATTTCATACAGGCAGGGCTAAATTTCAAGGAGAGTCAATGAGCGCGTTATTTCTGACCATTCCACTGACCATATTTGTGTTGTTTGTGGCACCGGTCTGGTTATGGCTTCACTACAGCAATCGCCAAAGTAACAGCGATGAGTTGTCACCCGGAGAACGCCAGCGGTTGCAACAGTTAACTACGGATGCAGGCCAGATGCGTGAGCGTATTCAGGCGCTGGAAGAGATTCTGGATGCTGAACATCCAAACTGGAGGCAACAATGAAAGGAGGTAAAAAGCTGTACCGCATTCCGGTGCGCGGGAAACTGAAAGGCGTTTGTGCGGGAATTGCTGATTATCTCGATATTCCGGTGCAACTGCTGCGGGTGATTGTGGTGCTGTCGATGTTTTTCGGCTTATTTATGTTCACTCTTATCGTTTACTTTGTACTGGCGTTTGTGCTTGATGAACAGCCGGAAGAGGTTGTCGCACGGCATGGCAGCGAACCGTCAGTACATCAACGGCTTGAACAGTTAAGTCGCGAACTGCAAAGCGGAGAGCACAGCCTGCGCAATATGGAGCGTTATGTCACGTCAGAAACCTTTAGCGTGCGCCGTCGTTTCCGTCAGCTATGATGAGCGGCCCACCTGCGGGTCCTGTTTCTTTTCTGGAGAACAGCCATGCGTAACGGTTATTCGGCAGTCAGGCGTCACATCAAACCCGTGCTGAAAAAGACCGGTAAATTTGTTTTAATCGGCGTGCTTACATACGCTCCGGCAGGCCTGACAGGTCTGCTGGTGAAGTCGGTTACGCGCCAGCCGTTGAAAATCGCACTGGCCTGGGCGCTGGAGCCATTAATTCGACGTACCATGCGCGGTGCGATCTCACGCTGGCATAAATCCTGAATCGCGTTATAGCTGGTTTGGTGGAGACAGAACACGGATGTATAACAAGGACAGCGGGTGATGAAACGACTGCAGAATGAACTCTTGTCGCTGGTCAATCGGGGTACTGATCGCCATTTACGGCTTGCGGTAACCGGCCTCAGTCGCAGTGGTAAAACCGCTTTTATCACCTCTTTGGTTAATCAGTTGCTTAACGTCCATGCCGGTGCTCGCCTGCCGATGTTTTCGGTGGTGCGCGAGGATCGTCTTCTGGGGGTTAAGCGCATGCCACAGCGGGATCTTGGCATTCCTCGCTTCACCTACGATGAAGGACTGGTGCAGCTTTACGGCACGCCGCCAGCCTGGCCAACACCGACGCGTGGCGTCAGTGAAATGTGTCTCGCTTTACGCTATCGCTCACGTAAATCGCTGCTACGGTATTTTAAGGACATCGCCACGCTTTATCTCGATATTGTCGATTATCCGGGGGAGTGGCTGCTTGATTTACCGATGCTGGCGCAGGATTACTTTAGCTGGTCACGTCAGATGACCAGTCTGCTTCAGGGTACGCGTGCCCAATGGGCGCTTGAGTGGCAGCAGAGCTTTGAGGGGCTTGATCCTTTTGCTCCGGCAGATGAAAACCGGCTCGCCGGTATCGCGGCAGCCTGGACCGATTACCTGTTGAAATGCAAAGAAGAGGGAATGCATTTTATTCAGCCCGGTCGCTTTGTGCTGCCCGGCGAAATGGCAGGGGCTCCGGTGCTACAGTTTTTCCCCTGGCCGCAGGTGGAGACGCCAGCAGAAGTCCGGCTGGTACAGGCTGCTGATACCAGCAATATAGGTGTGCTTCGCGCCCGCTACCGCTATTACTGTCAGCATGTGGTAAAGGATTTCTATAAAAACTATTTCCTGCGTTTTGATCGGCAAATTGTGCTGGTTGACTGCCTGCAGCCACTCAATAGCGGACCTCAGGCTTTCAACGATATGCGACTCGCGCTGACACAACTGATGCAAAGCTTCTCTTACGGACAGCGAACGCTGTTCCGCCGCCTGTTTTCACCGGTTATTGATAAATTGCTGTTTGCGGCCACCAAGTGCGATCACGTTACCAGCGACCAGCACGCCAGCCTGGTTTCTCTGCTGCAACAGCTGATTCAGGATGCCTGGCAAAACGCTGCATTTGAAGGCATCAATATGGACTGCGTCGGGCTGGCTTCGGTGCAGGCAACCCAAAGTGGTTTCGTTGATCATCAGGGCAATAAACTACCCGCGCTGCGTGGGCACAGGCTGGCAGATAATCAGCCGCTAACAGTCTACCCCGGAGAAGTGCCGCCACGCCTGCCTGATCGGGTCTTTTGGCAGCAGCAGGGCTTTCATTTTGAACAGTTCCGGCCACAGCAGCCGGAAATCGAACATCCATTACCACACATCCGCCTGGATGCTGCACTGGAATTTTTACTGGGGGATAAGCTGCGATGAGCGAACCGTTAAAGCCACGCATAGATTTTACTGAACCGCTGGAAGCGGATAACGTACCTTCCCTGAAGACGACACAGTTTTTTGACCACGAGCAAAGCCAGTTTATCGCTGTCGACGCGGAAGAAAACAATGTGGTCGGGGAGGGAGCTGGCGAGCAGGCGGTTGAAGCCGCTCTGCGACCCCAGCGCAGCCTGTGGCGAAATATGGTCAAGGCCGGACTGGCCATCGTGGGTGTCAGCGTGGCTGCACAGGGCGTGCAGTGGGCGCACAGCGCCTGGCTTCAACAGGACTGGATTGCATTGGTGGGCTGTGCAGCGGGTGGATTGATTGTGTGTGCGGGCGCGGTTTCACTGATTGCCGAGTTGCGACGACTCTGGCGCCTGCGTGAACGTGCTGAGGAGCGCGATCTGGCGCGTGCCTTAATGAGTGGTCAGGAGAGGGATAAAGGCCGCGCCTTTTGTGAAAAACTGGCGGAGCGGGCAGGAATCGATCGCAGTAATCTGGCTTTGCAACGCTGGCATGCTTCGCTGCATGAAACGCAAAACGATCGTGAGGTCATTGTTCTTTATGCACAGCTGGTTCAGCCCATATTGGACAAACAGGCTCGCTATGAGATTGGGCGAAGTGCCGCTGAATCGACACTAATGATTGCGGTCAGTCCGCTGGTGTTGGTGGATATGGCGTTTATCGCCTGGCGTAATTTACGTCTGATTAACCGAATTGCCATGCTGTACGGCATCCAGCTGGGTTATTTAAGTCGTCTCAGACTGTTTCGTATGGTGATGATGAATATTGCCTTTGCCGGTGCCTCCGAACTGGCGCGGGAAGTGGGAATTGACTGGATGTCACAGGATCTTGCGGCCCGTTTTTCAGCCAGGGCAGCACAGGGTATTGGTGCTGGTTTACTGACGGTGCGCCTCGGAATTAAGACCATGGAACTCTGTCGTCCGTTACCATGGCTGGAAGATGATAAGCCTCGTTTAGGTGACTTTCGACGGGATCTGATCGCCAGATTAAGGGAAACGCTGCAGAAATAGGCGGCTGTCAACAATTCCTTCCATACTGCTTCTGGCCACGGCACGAATAGAGTATCATCGTGGACCGCCCGCTATGATGAAGGTTACAACGTATGCGTCTGGAAGTGTATTGCCAGGATCGACTGGGTCTTACCCGTGAGCTGCTTGA
Organism: Erwinia tracheiphila; assembly: GCF_021365465.1. Lineage (NCBI taxonomy): Bacteria > Pseudomonadati > Pseudomonadota > Gammaproteobacteria > Enterobacterales > Erwiniaceae > Erwinia > Erwinia tracheiphila. Next base: position 2,514,894 of record NZ_CP089932.1, on the reverse strand, counting down.
TTTACTGGTGGCACGTGGCATTGATTTACGGGGTATTGAAATTGCGGCCACCGGGCGTATCTACCTCAATTTCTCCACTGTGAATTTCGAACAGTTCAGCCTGCTAATGGCAGAAATACGCCGTATACCTGACGTGACAGATGTCAGGACAGTGGCATTTTTACCTTCCGAACGGGAACACCGGGCGTTGAGTGCTTTGATGGTGGCGCTACCGGAGCCTGTATTCTCCATCGATCTGAAATGTAAAATCGAGCTGGCAAATCCGGCCGCACAGATGCTGTTTTCCCTCGACGAAGAAAAAATGCGGCACACTAACCCTGACGCATTGATCGCTCATTTTAATTTTCAGCGCTGGGTTGAGAGCGGACAGCTTACGCCGCAGATCCATCACGTTGTTATTCAGGGCGGTGATTTTCTTATGGAGATCACCCCAATTTATGATGAGGAGACTCAGGATGCGCCTGGAAGCGCAGTTGGGGCCGTGGTGATGTTGAAATCTACCGCCAGAATGGGGCAGCAGTTGCAAAATGTCGCGGTGAATGATGACAGTGAGTTTCAGCATATTGTGGCGGTAAACCCAAAAATGCGTCAGCTTGTCGAACAGGCGCGCAAGCTGGCTATGCTGGATGCGCCTTTGCTGATTACAGGTGATACCGGCACCGGTAAGGATATGCTGGCACGGGCCTGCCATCTGCGAAGCGCACGCGGTAAAAATCCGTTTCTGGCGTTAAATTGTGCTTCACTTCCCGATGATGTGGCTGAAAGTGAGCTGTTCGGCCATGCAGCAGGCGCTTATCCAAATGCGTTGGAGGGGAAAAAAGGCTTCTTTGAGCAGGCCAATGGCGGTTCGGTATTGTTGGATGAAATTGGTGAGATGTCGCCGCGAATGCAGACAAAGCTGCTGCGGTTTCTTAACGATGGCACCTTTCGTCGGGTAGGCGAAGAGCACGAAGTGCATGTTGATGTCCGTGTCATTTGCGCCACGCAAAAAAACCTGACAGCGCTGGTGCAACGCGGCGAGTTCCGTGAGGACCTCTTCTACCGGCTTAATGTATTGACCTTGAACCTTCCGCCGTTGCGCGATCGTCCTCAGGATATTATGCCGTTAACCAGCCTGTTTGTTGCTCGCTTTGCCTATGAGCAGGGGCTGGTGCGTCCCCGACTCTCGCCACTGCTCAATGTTTTTCTCTGCCGATATAACTGGCCGGGCAATGTGCGTCAGTTAAAGAATGTTCTCTATTGCGCATTAACGCAGCTTGAAGGAGAGGAGCTGCGGCCTCAGGATATTGTGCTGCCAGAATTTTCTGTTGATATGCCAATGGATGAAGACGTGCTGGAGGGATCGCTTGATGAGATCACCAGTCGCTTTGAGCGTTCCATTCTGATGCGGCTTTATCTCTCTTATCCCAGCACGCGCAAGCTGGCAAAACGGCTGAACGTCTCTCATACCGCCATTGCCAATAAGCTGCGTGAATACGGGCTGGGTCAGAAGAAAAACGACGCGGAAGAACAAGGGTAGTTGGGGAAAAAGGCCAGCAGCGACATGCTGGACTGAGTTTAACGCGCTGTTATTTGAGTGCAGCCAGAGCGGCGTCATAATCAGGTTCAGTGGTGACTTCTTCCACCAACTGGCTGTAAAGTACGCTATCTTTCTCATCCACCACCACTGCCTGACTGTATGCTGCCAGTTTTTGGCTGACCTAGGTATAGCCATGCTGAACAGCCCCTGCCAGGGGGTAATGATGCTGTGCTGGAAAACTTTATCCATCCGCTGCCAATTTGCGGCGATGAGAGTTGCCACACCAGGGAACGTCTGCCGGGTCTGATGGGCCGTTATGACATGGTGAATATTAAGCCCGACAAAACGGGGGGACTGGTGGAAGCGCTGCTGCTGGCGTCAGAGGTTAAAAATCGGGGTTAGACATAATGTTATGCTGTATGCTTTGCACCTCACGGGCTATCCGCGCAACTTTACTACTGGTCAACGTCGCCCGGTACATCGACATCGACGGTCCCGTATGGCTTGCTGTCAATGTCGGACCTGCCCTGGCGTTCAGCTGTGGCACGCTAGCCCTGACCGGGTTGCCAACGGAGTAGAGCGACCTGCGTTGCCAGATATTTTTCGCTGGCTTCATCGGCAGAGACAGGCGGTAATTCAGCGGTGATGAACAGCCTGCCGTATTGCACACGCCAGCTGCCAAACGATCCGGGTGTGTCGTAACCCGGCGAGCTTACCCGTGGCAGGTTCATTCTGTCGGCAAGCCAGTGCCCCAGCGAACTGCACTGCGGATCATCGTCAATACAGGCCAGTGGCCCATGAAAAGTGGCAATCCATGCCGGCCGCGGTTGTTCAATCAGATCGCACAATGCACGGGTTTCCGGCTCCGATGCAGGTTGTGCTCCAGATGACAGCACAACATCTTGCTTTTCGGCTCTGCTGTTCCAGCGGTATAGAGTATCGCTGGGTTGCCAGTCATCAACCAGGAAATTACGATTTAAATCCACACCACGAACATTCGCCCGCAGGCCGAGCTGCAGCCATCCGGGTTCATTGCCAGCACGACATGACGACGACGATGTTCATCCTTCAGCGTGCGCATGGCACAGGAAAGTGCCACTACCGACGCGGTTTCATCACCGTGGGTGCCGGCGAGAATCAGTCCACGTGTTTCATCGGTAGCTGGAGCCGGAAACCATAAAAGAGGTGCTCATGGCACACTGTAGCCGTAGATCTGACCTGTTGCCGTGAGTGTGCCATGCTGTGAGCGGTGGTGGGTCAATGACATATCGTTTTTCTCCGGGAGATTTTATCCAGGTTGACATAAAACATCAGAGAAAAAAGTGGCTGATGATGCGTTTTTAACGGGTTGATACGCCGTCTGCACGGACTGTTACCTTACATAAATCAACCTGTTTTATCGTAAGTCATGAGCGATTTTCTTCTTAACGCATTGTGGCAGGGCCGTCAATTAAAGGAAAAATGACTAATCCATTTCAATAATTTGCGCTAAAGTTCCTGCTATAAATTTATTTTGTTTACAGCAGGCTAGGTATACCGATGATGAAATCACATTTCAGGCTGGCTGCATTGTTTCTGACTGTCAGTTCGTCCGTCTTTGCCGCAGATATCCCTCCAGGCACACAGCTTGCAGCCAGACAGGAGATTGTTCGTCATATTAAAGACGAGCCAGCCTCACTCGATCCCGCCAAAGCGGTGGGCTTGCCCGAGATCCCGGTTATTCGCGATCTGTTTGAGGGACTGACTAATCAGGATGCCGAAGGGGATATCGTGCCCGGCGTGGCCACACATTGGCAAACCAGTGACAACAGAACCTGGATTTTTACCCTGCGTAAAGATGCTCACTGGGCAAATGGTGACACTGTCACGTCGAATGATTTTGTATCAAGCTGGCGGAGATTGGTGGACCCGCAGACAGGCTCAACGTTTGCCTGGTTCGCTGCACTTGCCGGAATTGAAAATGCCACGGCCATCACTAAAGGTGAAATGGCACCGGACAAACTTGGGGTAACAGCGCTGGATGATTATCATCTGAAGGTGACGTTAGATCGTCCCGTGCCTTATTTTGCTCGTTTGACCGCGAGCTTTAGCCTCTATCCCATTCTGGCAAAGATTATTGAAAAATATGGCAAGGAATGGACGCGCCCCGGTAATCTTGTCGGTAATGGTGCCTATAAGTTGCAGGAGAGAGTGGTCAATGAAAAGCTGGTACTGACACGTAATGAACACTATTGGGATAACGCACACAGCGTGCTCAATAAGGTCACATTTTTACCCATCAGTGAGGAGTCCAGCGCAACGAAACGTTACCGGGCCGGTGATATCGACATAACTGAATCTTTCCCGAAAAATATGTATGAAATGCTGAAAAAGCAGATTCCGGATCAGGTTTATACGCCAGATCAGCTGGGTACCTACTATTACGCCTTTAATACTCAGAAAGGTCCAACAGCAGACGTACGCATACGTCAGGCACTCTCATGGAGTATTGACCGGAAAATTATTGCTGAAAAGGTGTTAGGAACCGGTGAAAAACCGGCCTGGCACTTTACGCCAGATGTGACCGCCGGGTTCACGCCCCAGGCTGACTTTTTGCAGCAGCACAGCCAGGATGAATTGAATACGCAGGCCAGAGCGTTACTGAATTCGGCTGGCTATGGTCCGGGTCACCCGCTGAATCTTACGCTGCTGTATAACAACTCTGAAAATAACCAGAAAATTGCTATTGCAGTGGCGTCTATGTGGAAAAAAAATCTTGGGGTAAATGTTCAGTTGCAAAATCAGGAGTGGAAAACCTACATCGACAGTCGCACCAGCGGCAATTTTGATGTAATCCGTGCTTCATGGGTTGGAGACTATAATGAGTCATCTACTTTTCTTAGTCTGCTGACTTCAACGCACAGCGGCAATATCGCGCAGTTTAAAGACAAAAATTATGATGCGTTACTGGAAAAAGCAAGCTTGGAAACGAATAATACGAAACGTAATGATGATTATAATCGCGCAGAGCAAATCATTGCGGATCGGGCACCCATCGCGCCGCTTTATCAATTTACCAATGGTCGTTTGATTAAACCCTGGGTGAAAGGTTATCCTATAACCAATCCGGAGGATATGGCTTACAGCCGGATGATGTATATTCTGAAACATTAATAATATCAGTCGGATGTGAACACATCCGCCCTGGAATATGGCCCATTTCCTGAACAGGCTGTCATTCCGTTTTATGGGGTTGTCCCGTCATCGTCAGGGTATCCTATGATAAAGCTGCCGTTTGTTATTGCCGTTGTTGTATTATTCTCAGCCTGTGCGGTGAAACATTACCCTTCCTCTCTGCCGGTCAGCGCGGTTGAGAGCACGCAGCTGGACTGTGAGGGTGTCAGAAAAGCGATTGTTGATCAGCAACAGGTTCAGAACAGAATTGACAGGACAGGCGAATTTGATGACCTGACGGTTCTAGGTTTTATGGGGGACTTTGGCATCGGCAATGGTATAGCGAAAAATCAGGCGCAAAAACATGCCGTTCAGCGAATGACCGGGCTTAAACAACTCGAGCAAATGCGTTGCAAGGTAGCGCAACAGGGATGAGATTGTGCAAATTCCGGGATGGTTCATATAACTTCATCATCAGGCTTGAGCTCAGGGTATAATCAACTAAGACTCTGTCTCAAAAGGCGTTATCGTATAATTTGTATTAGTCGCGACGTGATCTGACACCGGACCTTGCAAGGTTGAGGGTTACCGGTTCTGATATGGGTGTCGAATCCTTAAACAAAACGCGAGGTCACCCTCATGCTCCATACTCACAATCCCATCATCAAACACAAAGCCGGCCTGCTCAATCTCGCCGAATAACCCGGTAACGTCTCAACAGCCTGCAAGAGCACGGGCGTGTCACGCGACACCTTCTACTGTTATCAGGAACTGGCTGCTGAAGGCGGCATTGACGCGCTGGTTAACCAGAACCGCCGGGTTCCCAACCTGACGAACCGCGCCGACGAAGCCACTGAACGCGCGGTTGTTGAATACGCCGTTGAGTTCCCGGCGCCTGTGCAGCACCGGACCAGTGATGAGCTGCGTAAAAAAGGCGTGTTTACCTCCGGCAGCGGCGTGCGCGCCATATGGCAACGACACGACCTGGAGAACTTCCGTAAACGCCTGAAGGCGCCTGAGGAAAAGTTCGCCAGAGAAGGTATCGTGCTTACCGGTGCCCCAATCGCCGCGCTGGAGAAAAAGGCGCATGATGATGAGGCCAGCGGCGAAATCGAGACCGCTCACCCGGGCTATCCCGGGTCGCAGGACACCTTCTGTGCTGGCGATCTGAACGGTGTGGGCCGTATCTGCCCGCAGACGTTCGTGGATACGTACCCGAAAGTGGCACACTGCAAGCGGTATACGAGTAAAACGCCGAGCACTGCCGCCGACTGCCGTTCTGTGAGGCTCAGGAGCTGCCAGTGCTGAGAAGACTGACCGACAGGGGAACGGAGTACTGTGGTAAGGTGGAGCCGCATGATTACCAGCTTTATCTGTCCATCAACGATATCGCCCATACAAAAACGAAGGCGATGTCCCCACAGACCAACGGCATCGGTGAGCGCTTCCATAAAACGATTTTGCAGGACTTTTATCAGGTCACGTTCCGCAAGAAGTCATATGGGGAGCGGGAGAGCCTGCAAACGGATCCGGACAACGGATTATGGCATGACAATAATGAGCGGACTCGTCAGGGGAAAATGTGCGGCGGGCGAACGCCAGTGGCCAGGTTACCTGATGGAAAACGTGTCTGTGCAGAAAAGGCTCTGAACAGGGCAGCCTGACGGCTGCAAATTGAAAAACATGACCGTCTGCCAGGCCCGTAGTTGCCATACGCTGAGTGAAATATGTATGATCTGACTACATATTTTGCTCAGAGCCTTCCCCATGATGACCCGTAAAAGCATCGATACCATCCTGCTCTCCGTTGCCGCGGATAAGCTCTCTCAGCGTGAATGGGACTGGATGAAGATGCTCAAACCCATGGACCCGCCGCCTGTTATGGTCGCCAGGTCTATACTGGAGCGCCGGGGCGACACCGCCGCGCTTGCCCGTCTGCAGACAACTGAAGCTCAATCTGTCCCGTGCTGTCCGGTTTTACCCCGCGACCACTTAAAAAACTCTTTACGGCCAACCCGTGCTGGACCTCCTTCCTGGATGCCGGCGGGCTGCGTGATATCGAGGTCGGGGCCGTCACCCGTGACCTGAAAGCCATCTGTCAGGCCCGCACGGAAGAAGCAGGTCAGCGGGCGCGGGAAGCGTTCGCCGGTGCCCGGGACAGCCGCTACCCCCAAATAAGCCGGAGCTGGAAGGCAAACCGGGCCAGCCTGTCGACGTTCTTCGCTTACCCGGCAGACATCCGCAAGACGCTCGACACGACCAGCGCCATCGAGTCGCTGAACAGCGTGATCCGGGATGCCATCAAGAAGCGGAAGGTGTTCCCGACTGACGACGCAGTGAAAAAGGAGGTGTGGCTGGCAATCCAGGCCGCATCACAGAAATGGACGATGCCACGGAGGGACTGGCGCATGGCAATGAGCCGCTTTATTATCGGGTTCGGTGACCGCCCGGACGGCCACTACTGAGAAAAGGCATTTACACAGAATCATGTACAGGGTCATTTAACGCGATATCTTCTCACCGTCTTAATTTTTGGAAAAAACAGAGCCACACTGGGATGATATCCTGCGGCTGATTGTGTCCCTCAAACCTGGGCGACTGAACGTTATGTCCATCATGAAAACACGGCAAACTGGTGACGGGCCAACCCGCCTGGCGCAGGCTATAGCCGAAACAGGCCGCGCCGATAAAACTATCCATATGATGACTTACTTTGCCTTGGATCATATCCCATAAATGATCTTCTTGGGATCCTTTCAGTCTGCGAGTAATCTCTTGCTCTGTAAACGAAAAAACGCCTTTTCCATGCGAACGCATTTTGTGCACTCAAAAAGCTTCAGCTTACGCTAAAGAAACGGGATATTTATGCCACGCCCAGCGGGTGTTATGCCAAACCACGGGCAGGACTTATTGAAGGGACTAAATGGGAGACTCTACGCTCCATAGTATGCCCATTTTGGTGTGGGTCGCCGGATGCCAGGGTAATAGCAGACACTGCGTGCAACGGTCGGAATTAATGATTTTCTGAGGACAATGCCTGCAGGTTATCGCGGAAAGCGTTCACGGCAATGGCTCGATTATCGGCAAGATATCGATCTTTTGCTGCTGGTGCCGAACTCTGAACAGCAATTAACTGCCATGCATTATCCACTTTCATTAACAAAGGCGAGCCGCTGTCACCGGACAACGTATCGCACTGATGTGAAAGCACGTCTTTTTGCGCCCAGCCAGTGACGATACAGTCATTATGCGCATAAAGCGAATCAAGATGATCGAGAGGATAGCCTGCCTGAGTTACTTTTTGGTCGACATTTTTCAGTGCGGCGGTGAGATCGTCACGATTGCCACTAAAAATCGGGATCGGCACAATACCAGCAGGGGGATTATGTAAAATGATCAGGCCATAATCATAGGGGGCAGCAGAAGCAGGGATAATCCAGCCATCGCCGTCCACTTTTAGTTTTTTACCGAGTTCCGGGTCAACCCGGCTTTCAATATCGTGGATTTCATAGTGCCAACCACCCTTGCCATTGGAAATAAAACGAAGAGCAGTGGCTTTATCCGGTTTACCCGGAGGAGCAAACAGACAATGTCCAGCTGTGAGCGCCAGATGTGCTGAAATAAGCGTTGCCGTACACAGATTACCGCTGGTTGTTTCAAGTTGGCCGATAGCTTCCCAGGGTTGTCTGGCAGTTGTCGTAACAGGTTTACGATCATCCTTTCCAAAAAACAAGGCTTTTACTTCTGCCGGATCGGGACCGTCAGCAGCAGCGTAGGTTTGAAGTGAAAAGGTTACACAGCTCATTAAAACGAAAGCAGTCAGGCGCATGTTACTCTCAGCGTGGAGAAATATCAGAAGTTCTGGAACCAGCAGTGAGGCTAACTATAGTCGTTCAGTAGGAAAAAAGGGAGCACAACTTGGAATGTTTACCACTCACAAGATTAAAGATAAAAGCTGACCGTGACGACGCCACAAATAATCATTAATCCTAGAATAATTTCGAATAAATAGCGACGTACCATCATCCGATACTCCAGAAAGAAACACCCGGTTCGTCCGGGTGTTTAAGTTGTCAGTATGAGAGGGGAGTGTTTCCCGCTTCATTAATTACGCTTTTGGTGCAGCTGCTTTTTTGTGGTGAACTTTTTTAGCAGCCTGTGCTTTCTGAGCGGCTGCTTTTTTGTGGTGAACTTTTTTAGCAGCCTGCGCTTTCTGAGCAGCAGATTTCTTGGCAACTTTTTTATGGTGCTTTTTAGCTGTTTCAGTTTTAGCCGGTGCAGCAGTTGTTGCAGAAGCGGCAGGTGCCGCAGCCGGAGCAGTAGTGGTATCAGCGGCAAAAGCAACTGAAGACATACCCATAGCAGCGGCTACAACCAGAGCAAATAATTTTTTCATTGCAAAATCCTCAAAGTTTATTTCACGTGTCAGCCCACTGCGGGGCCGATGAAACAACTATATGAGATGGCGTCAGTAGTTTCCGTGAGTGATTGGTATCGGCATGTAACGGATTGTACAAAGCGGATAAGCAACGGGCCGGGAATTGATACTGCCGCCATATTCTTATGACGGCATTGCTACTTAATCAGCAGTTGTGCAAATAGCGATTTTCAAGATGCTTTTTAAAAAACAATGGGTTGAGATCCTCACCCGTTGCATTTTCAAAAAGCTGTCGGGTAGTGAAGCGACTGCCATGTTGCCAGATATTTTGTTGCAGCCAGTCAAATACAGGTTGCAAATTACCCTGGCACAACAGGTTTTCCACATCGGGAAGCGTTTTTTTAACAGCCTGAAAAAGCTGTGCGGCATACATCGCACCCAGGGTATAGGTAGGAAAGTAACCAAAAGAGCCGTCTGTCCAGTGGATATCCTGCATGCAGCCATCACGATAGTTTCCACTGGTATCAATACCTAATAGTGTTTGCATCTTTTCCTGCCACAGCGCTGGAATATCATCAACTTCAATATCACCGACAATCAGCGCTTTTTCTATTTCATATCGAAGAATAACGTGCGCAGGATAGCTGACTTCATCGGCATCAACGCGGATCAACCCAGGCTTAACGCGCTGATTAAGTCTGATAAAGTTACGCTCCTCGAATTCAGGCAGATCGCCAAATAATGCCCTGACGTGAGGCAAAAGCAGCATTAAAAAGCTAGCGTTACGACCAAGCTGTTTTTCAAAAAACAGACTTTGAGACTCATGGACCGCCGTCGAACGGGCCAGTGCAACCGGCTGGCCAGCCCATTGTTTCGGCAAATTTTGTTCATAGCGTGCGTGGCCGGTTTCGTGAATTACGCCCATCATGGCGCTGATAAATTCATTTTGATTGTAGCGCGTGGTGATACGCACATCTTCCGGTACGCCACCGCAAAAGGGATGAGCGCTAACATCAAGACGCCCCGCATTGAAATCAAAACCCAACAGTTTCATTACTGCCAGTCCCAGCTGTTTTTGTGATTCAACCGCGAAGGGGCCAACCGGTATTGCGATCTTTTCCTGAGACTGCTTATCAACAATTTGCTGCAGCAAAGAGGGTAGCCACTGTTTAACCTCGCCAAATGTGGCATCAAGTCTGGCACTGGTCATTCCCGGTTCGTACAGGTCCAGCAGGGCATCGTAGCGGGAGCACCCCTCCGCCTGGGAACGAATTTCGGCTTCCTGTCGGCTTAGTTTGACCACTTCTTTCAGATTGGCAGAGAAGCCTGCCCAGTCGTTAGCCGGACGCTGTTGCCGCCATGCATGTTCGCAGCGTGAACCTGCGACGGATTTCGCTTCCACCAGCGAGGCAGGCAATAAAGATGCCTGTTGCCAGCTGCGATGCATTTCAGACAGGTTAGCACACTCAATATCGTTGAGAGGCAGTTGCGCAGCCTCATCAAGCCACAGAGCAACATTTTTACCGGTGAGGATTTCGTGCCTCAACACGCTTAATTCTGCCAGTGCAGCCCCACGGGCCTGACTTCCGCCCAGTGGCATCATGGTCATCATATCCCAGCCGGCAATGGCTGCGAGATGTCCAAATCGTGAGAGGCGGGTAAACATCCGGGTAAGATTTGTATAAGCAGATGACATGAAGATCCTTAAATTAACGGGTTAAAATTAGGCTACGTGAGGCGGTAAATCAACGTCAACTGGCCAGCAAAAGCGAACGCTTGCACCTCCCAGTGGGCTGGTATCAATCAGCACATGTCCGCCAAAGGCCTGCGCCACGGAGTGAACAATGGCCAAGCCCAGACCACATCCACCGGTCGCACGATCGCGACTGGGATCGAGTCGCACGAAAGGTTCAAATACCCGTTCCCTTTCTGCAACCGGAATGCCAGGCCCATCATCCTCAACCTGCAGACAGGCGAGGCTGCCATCAAACCATAAACCAACACGCAGTCGTTGACCGCCATACCGTAACGCATTGTTGACGAGATTATCCAGAACCCGTTCCATCAATCTTGAATCAACCATACCAATATTGTGGCGCTGCGGCGTGTTGAGTTCGATTAAAAAATCGGTGTGAACCGAGCGAATATCATCCAGTCTTTCAGCCAGCCAACCGGCCAGATCCATGGACTGTAAGTTAAGTTCAACTTTGGGACGGTCAAGCCGTGCATAGGTCAGCAATTCTTCAATCAATGATTCCAGCTGTTCAATATCCCGATTAAGAGTCACTGCTTCGGTATCGCTGATGTTGTCACTTATTTCAAGGCGATAACGCAGTCGTACCAGCGGCGTCCGTAATTCGTGGGCAATACTGTCTATCAGCTGTTTTTTGCTCACAACCAGAGTGTGGATATTATCCGCCATTTGATTGAAAGCCACCCCAAGTCTGAGCAGGCCTGAGGCGTTATCAAAGTGAATTCGCTCGTCCAAATGCCCCTGCCCAAGCCGCTGGGCGGCAGATTCCAGCCGCAGCATATCTTTCCAGTGTGGTCGCATCCAGATAAATACGGGCAGCGCCAGTGAAATGCCAATCACGGCCAGCAGTGCAATATCAAGAATGCGCATTTCATGCAGAAAGAAGAGGTAGGGAATAGGGCCGACGGCCAGAACATAGTGACTGCGCGGAATGTGCTGAATAAAGGTATATTCATTATCCAATGCAACGATTTCCCCGGCACGCAGGCGTCGAAAAGTCACAGGATCGAGTTGATACTTACTCATCGGCTCAATGTGAAGCTTGAAAGATAGGTTCAGTTCAAGGTTATCAATGGTTTTATCCCAGTCACGCGGTGGAATCTCTCTTAGTTCACTGCGCATCAGATACAGCGAACTTTTCATCAGATCGTCCATTGATTGTCGTCCGGCACGCTCCGCGGTGAACTTATAAACCAGTCCCACCAGCATCGCCATGACCAAAAAGCAGACGAACAGCATCAGATAAAACTGAATAAATAACTTCTTCATTTTTCATCCCATGCGTGCGGGGCGAAAAGATAACCTTTATTGCGTATTGTTTTAATGCGATAGGGTTCGGTTGCGTTATCGAGCAACTTTTTTCTCAGTCGAGAGATAGCGACATCTATACTGCGATCCATGCCATCGTAGCTGACACCTCGCAGCGTTTTTAACAGGGCATCACGATTCAAGATGGAGCCAGCATGGGTGGAAAGTTCCCATAAAAGATCAAAGTCGGCAGTGGACAGTGCGATAATTTCTTTGCCGAGAGTAACCTGCCTGTTGACGGGGTCGACGCTGAGTGTGCCGAATGTCAAAGCTTTTTGAGCCGAAATGGCCGGAGCAATTTCTTCGCTTTGATTCTGCGTGCCAGCCTGCCGTAAATGCAGACGAAGGCGGGCCAGCAGAACGGCAGGGGGCGTGGTTTTAAGAATGTAATCATTGGCGCCCATTTCAAGTGAAAGAATATGATTCATATCGCTGTCGAGAGAGGTCAGCAAAACAATTGGCCCTGACCAGATATTATTAGCGCGCAAATCCCGGCACAGCGTCATCCCGTCTTTTCCTGGCAGCATGATATCCAGCATAACCAGATCGGGACTGGTTGTTGCAATAGTAGCTTCCGCGCGGTCACCGCGACTTTCTATAATAACTTCAATATCATGACGGCTCAGATAGGCTGCGATCAGTTCACCTACATCACAATCGTCTTCAACAAATACAATTTTATTCATAGCGCTATTTATCTGTAGAGGAAACACCAGACTACCCTTTGTTAACCCATACTACTATGATTCGGCGCTAATTAATTCCTGACAGATAGTATAAGATAAGTAAAATATGCCATTATGGTTAATGTGCCGATTTTGGTTGTCCTGTAAGTGCTGTAACGATGTGGGGAGGATGCACAGGTGTCTGAGAAAAAACTGGCTTCAACGTTGGAGAGTGAGGTCATATGCCTGAATTACATCGATTTTCTTTCCGCATCCTGCAAAAAACGTTGGAGCTTTGTTGATGCAATTTACGGTGTGATGCCCATCTTCGGCATGGTGACTAAAAGCGCATCAAATCTGTCTGATGCGACGTCAGAGAGACTTAAGGCTCTCGCTTTGCAAATCATTTCTACACAGGTCAGTGATGAGATCAATATTTCCCGATTGATAATCCTTGCTGAACAACAGCACATTAATCAATTCGATATTTTATTACCTTATCCACTATCAGAGTTTCAGCTTGAAGCTATTCGTCAGGAATACAGTCGCCCCCTCGAACTCAGACAGGCTAATGATATTTTATCTGTGAAGACCTTTAGTTTATCTCATTGAATTATTCAAATAATCTTTAACAGCGCCTGTGTGAACGATAATTTGAAACGCTCTCTATAGCCGAAATATATCTGGTGCGGAAAGACGGCCTAACCACATGACAAGTATACGAATTTACAGCAGATGTAGTGTGGTCAGAAACAATTACTTCAGCAAGAAGTACCGTTACAGCATAAAACTCAAAAGCCGGAGGCCTGCACCTCCGGGCTCATTTTTATTTGAAAAGATCGGCAGAAATCGTGATGTTGCCACCGCTCTGATTCGACCACTGACGGGTGATGTGATAATACTTCGCTCCTTTGGCAATCGCGGCACGGCCAACCGCTTCCGATACCTCAGTGGGCGTACCGAAATGACCGGTGAAGGTCACACTGTCAAATGGCTGCATCTGTGCGGCAGTGACGGCATTAAGCTCCTGCACGCTTTTTCCGCCCGGCGTTTTAACCGTATAGCGCTCAACGTTTGTCGTCTGGGTTTCAAAGAAACGTCCGACTTTGGTGCTGGGTGATTCAGACGAAGCCACGCCGGGAATTTGCACTGTTTTAGAGGCAGCGCCACCCGTTGCCAGCGCCGTTTTTCCTGCCTCAGAATCAGCCGGAATCAGATCAGGTGACTGAACTTTACGTTTGGGCGCATCCGCTTTGTATATGTAGGCGGTAATGTACTGATTGCCACCACCGCTGTTGGCATCAACCTGGCGGATGATATAAAAAGAAGCGGCGCCTTTAGATTTCGCCAATTTAGTGACAGCATCATTCACATCTGGCTGGCTGCGATAAAAACCACTCAGGCTGACGGTATCGTAGGGTTCCAGGCTAAAGGCTTCATTTTTTAACAATTCGCGAACACCATTAATCACACGATCTTTGTTTTTTGGCGCTGCGGGTGCGTTGGTATGATAAAGATCGGCAACCACACGCCAGTTTCCACCATTACCATTCGTATCATTGATTCCCTGGATATAGTAGGCGGCAGCACCCAGCTCATCGGCACGTTTCGAAACTGCCGCCGCCGCATCACCAATAGAGTTGAAGCGGCCTGAAACAGCGATACGATCAAACGGTTCAAGGGCAGATGCTTTTTCAGGGGGCAGTTCCTGAGCTGTATGCGCGGTTATTGATGTAAGCGACAACAGTACCGATGCCAGAATGGTAATCTTCAGCTTCATAAAATAATCCTTTGCCTTACGCAAAAATGGGTACGAAAACGTTCTGGATTGTTGATGTGTAACGGATTAGCTGCCGATTATTGCATGTAACAATGTCTTCTGTCTCAGCCATTTTGGTCAAGGGTTAATGGATGGTAAAAAATAGCTATTATTTTTTTAAAAAATATTAAATATAAGGTTTTATTAATATTAACATTATCAGGTCTTCATATTTACACATCTAAAGACTCAACCTGTTGTTATTTAAAATCTTTAAATTTAGATTCTGTCCCAAAAGGCGTTATCGTATAATGCATCCCGGTCATATCTGAGGGCAAAGTATGGCAGGCGGTAAAGGGCAGATTAGCGATGAACTCCGGGACAAAATCGCTCCGCTTATCCCGGAACACAAAACCCGCCATCCTCCGGGTACACGCCGAAAACGTGTTGATAATCGGGCCGCAATGAACGCCATTTTCTTCGTCCCCAGCACAGCCTGTCAGTGGAATGCACTCAATGCCACCGGGATAGGTTCATCAGCTTCTGCGCCCCGGCGCTTCAAGGAACGGAGAGGCGCAGGTGTCTTCGGGCGTTTCTGGCAGAACGGATCACTGGCCTGTGAGCACCCGGACGGCACGGACTGCTCATGGATGGGGGTATGACAACATCACCGCTGTCAGGGACAAAAAACAGGACGCAACCCCACGGACAGAGGGAAACAGGGCGTAAAGCCCAGTCTGATGACAGATGCCGGGGGGCTTCCTCTGCCACGGGTCGTTGCAGCAGCAGACAGGCATGACATCAAACTGGTGGCGGACACACCCGGTGCTCTTCAGACTGGGTACCCGGGCAAAACAGACCGGTTGAGCCGTCGTGACGAGCCTTATATCCCGCCCCGTAAAGAGGAATGAGATGCCAGTAAAACCACGAACTTCAGTGCCCGTCGCCGGGTCATCGGGAGGACGCACAGCCGGATGAACCGGTTTCGCCGGCCCCTGACCCGACGGGAAAAGACGTCTGAGAATGACGGGGCCCTGTTGCATTTTTCCTGTGGTCTTATTGTCTGGAATAAAGTCATATTGAGACAGGCTCTTAATTATAATCAATAAAAATATCATCTAACATTTTAAATATGAAAAATTAACTATTTAATAATAATTTGGCTTATTAATTGTGTTTAAATTGTTGTTTAAATAAGAAAATGAAAACCCAAAGCTGCAATAGCTGGATCGCTATTCATATTTTAAGTAGTTTATAACAGATTATTTTAGTCCTGCCGGGCCAATGGTCTGGACAGTGAAGACCACTATCATCTCATCTCTGATGAAGGGAATATTATGCTAATTGGAATAACCAAAGAGCGACTGCCCAATGAAGCGCGAGTTGCTGCAACGCCCAAAACGGTTGAGCAGCTACTGGCGCTGGGCTTCGAGGTCACTATTGAAAGCGGGGCAGGAAAGCTGGCGAACTTTGAAGATGCTGCTTACCTTGCTGCCGGAGCAACGATTTCTGACGACACCAGCATATGGCAGTCCGAAATTATAATGAAGGTGAATGCTCCAGCAGACGATGAAATAGCGCGCATTCGTGAAGGCAGTTTATTGATTAGTTTTATCTGGCCTGCACAAAATGCGGATTTACTTGAAAAACTCGCCGCGCGTAACATTACCGTGATGGCGATGGACTCAGTACCACGTATTTCCCGTGCCCAGTCTCTGGATGCACTGAGTTCGATGGCCAATATTGCTGGCTACCGGGCCATCGTGGAAGCCGCGCACGAATTTGGCCGTTTTTTTACCGGACAGATTACCGCCGCAGGAAAGGTTCCTCCTGCAAAAGTAATGGTTATCGGTGCTGGCGTGGCTGGTCTGGCGGCCATTGGTGCTGCGGGCAGCCTTGGCGCTGTTGTCCGCGCATTTGATACCCGTCCTGAAGTGAAAGAACAGGTTCAAAGTATGGGTGCCGAATTTCTTGAGCTTGATTTTGAGGAGGAGGCAGGCAGTGGTGACGGCTACGCTAAAGAGATGTCCGACGCCTTTATCAAGTCTGAGATGGATCTTTTTGCCGCTCAGGCTGAAGATGTAGACATCATCGTCACTACGGCCTTAATCCCCGGTCGTCCGGCGCCAACGCTCATCACATCCGAAATGGTTTCCAGTATGAAGCCAGGCAGCGTCATTGTTGACCTTGCAGCACAAAACGGCGGCAACTGTGAATTGACCGTAGCAGATCGCGTGGTTACTTCTGATAATGGCGTCAGGATAATCGGCTATACCGATTTACCAAGCCGTTTGTCCACTCAGGCTTCCCAGCTTTATGGCACTAACCTTGTCAATCTGTTCAGGCTGCTTTGTAAAGAGAAAAACGGCGAAATAGTCGTTGATTTTGATGATGTGGTGATTCGCGCTGTCACAGTGGTTCGCGAGGGCGAAATAACCTGGCCTTCGCCCCCTGTTCAGGTATCCGCTGCGTCAAAAGCCGCCTCTGCTGCGGTAACGCCGCCGGAAAAACCGCATAAAAAACCAATGCCGACTTTACAAAAATACGTACTGATTGCGCTGGGAATAGTGCTGTTTGGTTGGTTAGCCAATGTCGCGCCACCCGCTTTTTTATCGCACTTCACCGTATTCGCGCTTTCCTGCGTAGTTGGCTACTACGTTGTCTGGAACGTCAGTCATGCACTGCATACGCCGTTGATGTCCGTAACGAATGCCATTTCCGGCATTATCGTTGTCGGCGCAGTGCTGCAAATCGATGACGGTGGCTGGGTCACTTTCCTGTCCTTTATCGCCGTACTGATTGCCAGCATCAATATCTTTGGCGGATTCACCGTCACTCAACGCATGCTGAAAATGTTTCGCAAAAAATAAGGGGTAATGAATGTCTGGTGGATTAGTAACAGCAGCATACATTGTTGCCGCAATTCTTTTCATTTGCAGTCTGGCGGGTTTGTCGAAGCACGAAACGGCTAAACAAGGTAATTTATTCGGCATTAGCGGGATGACCATTGCGCTGCTGGCAACCATTTTGGGTCCTGACAGCGGCAATATCAGTTGGGTGATAGTGGCAATGGTGATCGGTGCTGCGATCGGAATCAGGTTGGCAAAAAAAGTTGAAATGACCGAAATGCCGGAGCTGGTTGCCGTTTTGCACAGTTTTGTAGGGCTTGCTGCAGTGCTGGTTGGTTTCAACAGCTATCTTGCTCACGCTCCAGGTCTGGATTCAGTGCTTGAAAATATTCATTTTACAGAAGTCTTTCTCGGTATTTTCATTGGTGCCGTCACCTTTACTGGCTCGCTGGTCGCCTTTGGCAAGCTCTGTGGCAAAATTTCGTCCACGCCACTGATGTTGCCCCATGGTCACAAGCTTAATCTTGCTGCACTGGTAGTTTCGCTCTGCCTGTTAATTATTTTTGTTCGCACGGAGAACGGGGGGACAGAATTTTTTGCGCTCATCGTCATGACGCTTATTGCCCTGGCTTTCGGCTGGCATCTTGTGGCTTCGATCGGGGGGGCGGATATGCCAGTAGTGGTATCGATGCTTAACTCTTATTCTGGATGGGCAGCGGCAGCGGCAGGTTTTATGCTGAGTAATGATTTGCTTATCGTCACGGGGGCGCTGGTCGGTTCAAGTGGTGCGATCCTCTCTTACATTATGTGTAAGGCGATGAATCGCTCATTTATCAGCGTCATCGCAGGTGGCTTTGGCACTGAAAGCGGTGTAAGCAGCGAACATGCAGAAACAGGTGAGTTTCGTGAAATTGACATTCAGGACACAGCTGAACTGCTCAAGAATTCTGAGACGGTTATTATCACTCCCGGTTATGGTATGGCTGTGGCGCAGGCCCAATATCCTGTTGCTGAAATCACCGAGAAACTACGCAAATATGGCGTGAAGGTCAGATTTGGCATCCATCCGGTTGCAGGACGTTTACCGGGGCATATGAACGTACTGTTGGCAGAAGCGCACGTCCCTTACGATATCGTGTTAGAAATGGATGAAATCAATGATGATTTCTCCGGGACTGATACCGTGCTTGTCATTGGGGCGAATGATACTGTCAACCCGGCTGCGCAGGACGATCCACACAGCCCGATTGCGGGTATGCCAGTACTTGAGGTGTGGAAAGCGCAAAATGTTGTGGTGTTTAAACGCTCAATGAATACCGGCTATGCCGGTGTGCAAAATCCACTGTTTTTCAAAGAAAATACACAAATGCTGTTTGGTGATGCAAAGGCAACCGTCGAGGCTATTTTGAAAGCATTATAACGACTACTTTTGACGATTCGAAATGAGGTAAGGCCCCTGTTTGTATCGGGGCCTTTATTGCAGAACAATCCTGGTTTCAGATTAAAAGTCCGTATTAGACGCGCTTCAGTTATCTTCCTGATCAAGATCGATGGGGGAAACAAACCCATCGGGCTTTATAGCCAGCAGGTCGCAGCGAAGATGGTCGATAACCTGTTCCGCCGTGTTACCCAAAAAAGCAGCGGACAGGCCGGTGCGGCCTATTGTTCCTAATACCACGATGCCTGCGTCAAGCTGTGCAGCCTGATCGGGTATGACCTCTTCAGGCAACCCTTTGTCTACATGCGTGAACTTTTCATCAATGGCGAATTTCTGCCTGAGTGCCTTCATGGCTAACAGATGCTGACCGCGTATCGCATCATTATACACGCTGGGGTCAAAATCAGGCAACTCAATAGCAATATTAAACGGTGTCGGAGGATAGGAACCCACCAGATGGACCTCTGTGTGATTTACCAGTTCAGCCAGTTCAAGCGTTTCCTGAACCAGTTTTACATTGAGCGGATCGTGATGGGGCTCTCCACTCGCGAGTTTAACAGCGACCACTGCTTTACCACCCTCTGGCCAGGGCTGGTCCTTAACCATCCATACCGGACAAGGACATTTGCGCAGGAGATGCCAGTCTGTAGGGGTAAACACCACCGCCTGTAATCGATCGTGCTGATGAGCCATCTTTAACAGCAAATCGTATTGACCATTTAGCACTTCCTGAATAATCGCTTCGTACGGGCGATTGTGCCAGATAACGTTAATATCAATGGCAATTCCAGCTTCAAGGTAGGCTTTAGCCTGGTCGCGAATCCACTCTGTACGCTGGCTTACCACGCCTTTGCGCATCGTCGAGCGCTCTCCGGGCGAAAGCAGGGTGGTCATTTCATAAGAAAAATCATAAACAGGCAGAAACGCAGTAATACGTCCACCAAGTCGTTGATTCAGATAAACGGCGCGGCGAAGTGCTGGCTGATCGTCTTGTTCAGGATCGACAACCACAAGAATGTTCTGATATTTGGCCATAACAGATTCTCCATAGGCAGACTGCTTTAAGATAGCGCAATCACAGGCCGGGCAGAAGGAAAAAATTATTGAGAATCCGGCGGTGTCGCGCTGCTGAACAATACCGAATGCCAACTTTGGCATAACAGATTCATTTAGTTACTTTTAGGTAGTGAGTTTTAAAATTAATCGATTATTTATATTTAATATTTGGCAGTACACTAGATAATGGTTTTTATTCAGAAAGTATTTTAAATAAATACGCTCAAATCGCTTATAAAAAGGCTGAGCCTGCGTGGAAACAAACTCAGTATGAAACCTTTCTCAAATGAGGAGGGTAAATAGTGCTTCGAGAATTTCAATATGGACAGATATTAATAAAATATCATTTTAATGCTGCATCATGCGATGGCACGACTCTGACCAGCCAGCTGAGATAAAACAGCATGATCTTCAATAGTAATATATTTACCTTTTACAGCAAGCATTCCACTTTTTTGAAAACGCCCAAGCAGGCGACTAATGGTTTCTACGGTAAGACCAAGATAATTACCAATATCACCCCGTGTCATGGTTAAACGAAACTCACGCTGGGAGAAACCTCGCTCGCCAAAACGGCGGGACAGGCCATAAATAAATGCCGCCAGGCGTTCTTCAGCATTTTTCTTAGAAAGCAGCAGGATCATCTCCTGATCACCTTTAATTTCACTGCTCATTAAGCGCATCATTTGTTGGCGCAGGCTTGGCATTTTTCCGGATAAATCGTCCAGCGTTTCAAATGGGATCTCGCAAACCATTGCGGTTTCAAGTGCCTGAGAGAAACTGGGGTGAACACCTGCACTGATAGCATCAAAACCAATCAGGTCGCCAGCCAGATGAAATCCGGTAATTTGCTCGTCTCCTTGCTCGGTGATGGTATAGCTTTTAATTGTACCGGCACGAATGGCATAAAGTGATTTTAGATCATCGCCTGCTTTAAACAATGTCTGACCTTTCTGGATGGGCTTTTTACGCTCAATGATATTGTCCAGCTGATCAAGTTCATGCTCGTTCAGCGTGAAGGGAATACAAAGCTGACTAATGCTGCAATCCTGACAGTGAATAGCACAACCGCCTGACTGAATACGCCTGCTAAAAACTCGTTTTTCAGTGATCATAGTAATGGACTCGATTGATTATTGATTATTGATTAAAGTCAATTTTATCACTTTTTCCTGATTGAAGGAAACGTCACGGTATAATTTTGGTCTCTGGCAAATTATTTATATCGAACTTAGTGCCATTCTTTTTAAATTTTATCAGAAAATTAACATTTCGGTTTTTTTGCAATAATATTGCATCGCAATTACATAAACTCTTTGCATTGCTGCTGTAAAAAATATTGTGAGAATCGCTTCTTTCCAGGAAATCAGTAACAAATAGGCCTAGTGGGAGCGAAGCTGAAAAATGCGACATCTATAATAACTCATTGTTATAACTAAATTTTAACCGCATTTCGTTTGAGACACTTAATTGTCCGAAAATGGTGTACGAATGGGATGACGCGTCCGAAAGTCATTTTGCTTAGTTTCGGACGGCACCGTTATGGCTGTCCGATACCGACCGTTTCCGGTCGATGTTATGCAGTCTTTCTGCCACCAACTCCGACGCGTGCCTCCCGGCCTGCGCACTGCTGAAGCGCAGTCGGTTGCCGCACAGAATGCATTTGTACGGATCCGTGCGCAGAAATTCTTTCATCAGCGCGGCGAAGCCGGGCTTCTCCGGTTTTTTCCGCGCTTCCATCTCCAGGGCTTCATACACCTTCGGCAGCAGGCTACCCCGTTTACGGTTTGATAAAAAACCGTAATAACGCACCATCTTAAAATGCTTCGCCGGGATATGGCTGATATAACGTCCGATCATATCTTCCTGCGTCAGCGTCTGCTGCCGGTACTGCTGCGTACGGTGGTCGTAATAGTGGTGCACCACCGCGCCGCCGCTGTAGTGCCTCAGCTTCGCCGCCGACACGGGGGGCCGTTTCAGGTACCGGCCCAGATATTTGACGCTCCGCCAGGCCCCCGGGTCTTCTTCGCGAAGTGGACCTTCCAGCGGCGCCCGTACTGCGCCTGCAGATAGCGCAGCCACTGTTTTTTGTCGTGGATATGCCCCAGCCCCGGCAGCCTGCCGGGGTTAATCAGGTCATAGCTGTGGCGCAGCAGCCGGATGACGGCTCCGCGCCAGATTTCCTCCACGGCATGCTTTTTAAAGAAGAGGTCGCGCCATACGCCGTGTTTAATATCAAGCCCGCCGCGGGTGACGGAGAGATGAATGTGGGGATGCTGGTTGAGCTGGCGACCGTAGGTGTGCAGGGCGCAGAAGATACCGACTTCCACACCCTGTTTTCTGGCCCAGCGGAGCATGGCGCGGGTGGCTGCGCGGAACAGGGCATTGAGCAGAGGCCAGTTATTGTTGAAAAAGGGCCACAGCAGATGGGGCATGGTGAAGGTGATATGCTGCCAGTCGCAGTCGGGCAGAATTTGCTGTTGCTCTGTAATCCACTGCTCCGTGGCCTTATGTCCGCAGGAGCTGCAGCCTTTTGATTTACAGGTCTGGCAGAAGAAGCGGGTGTGGGTGCAGTCCGGGGAGGCGCAGCAGTATCGCTTCACCCCCATGGCAGCAGTGCCGCAGGCGAGCATGCGCTCGACGCAGAGTACGGTCCAGGGGCTGAGGGTGTCCCCGTGTTTATCCATATACCGGTTCCAGGCGTCATCAGTGGTGAACAGCAGTTTTGCCGGGCGCGGGATATACATGCGGCGGATTATCGCTCTGCAGTGGCACCGGTATTATAGTGCCAGTCGTCACAGTCATCGGCCCAGTTGTCGGTGTGTTTATCCCAGGGAGCGAAGGTCACCGGCAGCATGCCGGATTCTGTGGCGATAATAAACACATCGGCTGGCATGGACTCAAGGACGACATCGCCGTCGGGTGAGTCAGGCGGCTCAAAGCCGCGGATGATGCAGACGAGAGGCGGGTCGAAGTGTGTATCGAGGAAAAACTGTGGCCCCAGGTGGACACAGTGACGAATGGCATCCTGCGGAGTGTCGTAAAAAAACTCGTCGGGGTCGTCATAATCGCTCCGGGGCGGAATGGACACCAGAAAACGCTTAGGATATCCGGGTATAGCGCGTCGGGACGAGGGCGTGGGTTTACGCTTTCTGGGGGCTTTGCTACGGGCAATGTGAATGATTTCCTGAGAAATTAACATACCGCAGAGTATAAAGCTGTGAGCCGGTCATGAACACCCTCGGAACGGCAGAGCCGTGACGCTCGCCCTGTAAGGGCGCTATGTTCAGCGATGTTTTGGGGTTCGATTTATTGCCGCGCCTGAAAGCTATCGCCCGACAGAAACTGTATGTGTGTGAAAAGGAGGATGCATCGTTGTACCCGCAACTTACCCCGATTTTAACCCGGGGGATCGACTGCGAACTGATTGCACAGCAGTATGACGAAATAATCAAATATACAGCGGCACTTAAAGTCGGAACAGCCGAACCCGAGGCAATATTGAGGCGATTCACCCGCAATAACATCCAGCATCCAACCTATAAGGCACTGGCTGAGTTGGGCAAAGCGATTAAGACCATCTTCCTCTGCCGTTATTTGCATGATGAGTCGCTACGTTGCGAAATTAATGCGGGTCTCAATGTTGTGGAAAACTGGAACAGCGCCAATAATTTTATTTTTTATGGCGAACACGGAGAATTCACCAGCAACCGGACTGCGGATCAGGAGCTATCTATGCTCTCATTACACCTGTTGCAAATCAGTCTGGTCTACATCAATACGTTGTTGATCCAGAATGTGCTCTCGGAGCCGACCTGGCGTCAGCGAATGACCGAAGAAGACTGGCGTGGTCTGACGCCATTGATATACCACCATGTTAATCCGTATGGCCGTATCGAGTTGAACATGGATCAGCGGCTGGCATTGGCCGCCTGATGGTGTACGAAAGTTAGTGAAATTAGTTTCGGACATGCATTATGATTCGTACATCCATTCCGTACAGAAATTTTCACTATGTCACGAGTTTTTGCCTACTGCCGGGTCTCCACGCTTGAACAGACTACTGAAAACCAGCGCCGGGAAATTGAGGTGGCTGGTTTTGCCGTCAATCCTCAGCGATTGGTTGAGGAACACATTAGTGGATCGGTGGCGGCCAGTGAGCGGGCTGGATTTATCCGGCTGCTTGATCGTATGGAAAATGGTGACGTGCTGATTGTCACCAAACTGGATCGCCTGGGACGTAATGCGATGGATATAAGAAAAACGGTGGAGCAACTGGCGGCATTAGACATTCGGGTTCACTGCCTGGCATTGGGCGGCGTGGACCTGACCAGCCCGGCTGGAAAAATGACCATGCAGGTGATTTCAGCGGTGGCCGAGTTCGAACGTGACTTGCTTCTTGAACGCACACATTCAGGTATTGCACGAGCCAGAGCTTCAGGAAAACGCTTCGGACGTCCTTCGACCTTCAATGAAGAGCAGAAACCGGCTGTGCTGGAACGTATTAACGCAGGAGCAAGCATTAGCGCTGTTGCCAGAGAGTTCGGCACCTCACGGCAAACTGTTATTCGTTTGCGGGATAAGGCCAGGGTTAATATGAGGCATGATGGTTAGTAGCCTGTGATGTGTACTAGCTCAGACCTGATCTGACAGTTACCGGTTATTTATACAGGTGTCTGTCAGATTACATCTGGTTCAGATTTTTTTCTGCCCAGACTCGTTTACCATCAAGTAACGTGGCCATTGGCGTACGCCCGCAGCACATTTTTCCCTGATGAGTTCGCTCATTATTGTAATGCCACAACCAGTTGTCCAGATCCGTTTGCAGGCTCTCCAGGTCTTCGTATAACTTCTTACGGAACGTAACCTGATAAAAATCCTGCAAAATAGTTTTATGGAAGCGCTCGCAGATGCCGTTCGTCTGCGGAGACATCGCCTTCGTTTTTGTATGGTCGATATCGTTGATGGCCAGATACAGCTGGTAATCATGCTGCTCCACCTTACCACAGTACTCCGTTCCCCTGTCGGTCAGGATCCTCAGCATCGGCAGTCCCTGAGCCTCGTAGAACGGCAGTACGCGATCATTGAGCAGGTCTGCGGCGGTGATCGGCGTTTTACTCGTATACAGCTTGCAGTGTGCCACTTTCGAGTACGTATCCACGAACGTCTGCTGGTAGATACGACCCACACCTTTCAGATTGCCCACGTAGAAGGTGTCCTGCGACCCGAGATAACCCGGGTGAGCAGTTTCGATTTCTCCGCTGGCCTCGTCATCGTGGGCCTTCTTCTCCAGCGCTGCGATTTGAGCGTCGGTAAGCACGATGCCTTCTCTGGCGACCTTTTCCTCAAGTGCCTTCAGGCGTTTACGGAAGTTCTCCAGGTCGTGCCGTTGCCAGATGGAGCGCACGCCGCTACCGGAGATAAACACGCCTTTTTTACGCAGCTCATTACTGGTCCGGTGTTGCCCGTGGGCCGGGAACTCAACGGCATATTCAACAACAGCGCGTTCAGTGGCTTCGTCGGCGCGGTTCTTCAGGTTGGGGACGCGGCGGTTCTGGTTAATCAGCGCATCGATGCCGCCTTCAGCAGCCAGTTCCTGATAACGGTAAAACGTGTCGCGTGACACGCCCATGATCTTGCAGGCTTTTGATACGTTACCGAGTTCTTCGGCGAGATTGAGCAGGCCGGCTTTGTGTTTGATGATGGGATTGTTAGTATGAATCATGAGAGTTACCTCGCGTTTTGTTTAAGGATTAGACACCCATATCAAAACCGGTAACTCTCAACCTTTCAAGGTCCAGTGTCAGATCAAGTCGCGACTAATACATGTGATGAATGAATTTTATTTTTCCATAAAAGGATTCAATGATGAAAATCAGAAAATTATGTCTTGCCATGTTGTTTATCTCGCCAGCCTGTCTGGCGTTGTCTTCTGGAGAAAAGTATAAAAATACAAATCTGACTCACGTCATTTCTGATTACCGGATATCACTTGCGGCACTTCCTCTCGATTATTCTCTCCTGGAAAAAAAACAACTCCCCGGGGTTATGCTGCAAAGGTATAACCTGAATTCACAGGTGTGGTCCCCGCAAGGCGTCGTATCTCCGGAACGCTGGCAGAACGGGGTGGATATATATATTCCTGATTCAGCCAGAGAAAATAATGCACTTGTTGTTATCAATAACGGCAGCAACAATAATGGTTCAGGCAGTCCTGTGATACCCACAAACTTCAGTGAGGAAGAACTTTCACGTATTGCGATCGCTACACGAACTGTTGTGATATCTGTCAGTAACGTTCCTAATCAGGTTCTCAGTTATCAGGGGGTTACAACACCGCTGGCCGAAGATGACAGTGTGGCATATTCCTGGAAACTGTTTATCGGAGATACTCAGAAATATCAGAACGCATCCCTCCATATTCCAATGGCTGCGTCGGTGTCGCAGGCTTTCAGGCTGGCAAAGAAAGAACTGACACACCAGAACATCACTAAATTCATTGTCACCGGCGTCTCCAAACGTGGATGGGCCGCATGGCTGACAGCGCTGTCGGACCCTGACGTCGATGCGGTTGTCCCTTTCGTTATGGACCTGCTGGATACTAAAAAATCTCTTGAACACATGTATCAGTCGTACGGTAAAAACTGGCCAGTAGCCTTTTATCCCTATTATAAACAGGGTGTTGACCAGCAGATTGATACGGATGGATTTGCAAGTCTGATGACGCTGGAAGACCCGCTTACTTATCTGAATACTGATATGGGCAACCGCCTTAATATTGATAAATATATTATTAATGCCAGCGGTGATGATTTCTATGTGCCTGACAACAGTCATTTTTATTATGATCGGTTACCCGGCTCGAAATCCCTGCGGGTTGTACCGAACTCCACACATAACGGAATTCTGGCCGTTGCGGAGCAGTCGCTGATCATCTTTGTTAACCGTTTTCAGGGGCAGCAAAAGCTTCCTGAGATTACAGAAAAAATACAGAACGGCGAAAACGGCGGAAAAGAGCTGACGGTCAGTTTCTCAGAGAAGCCGGCAGCCGTTTTACAGTGGACAGCTAAGAATCCAGCGGCAAGGGATTTTCGCTATGCGTGCGATGTTAAATACAGTTCAGCCCCCGTCAGTCCGACTGGCGGCGGTGAGAAGTTCAGCATCCCGCTGATAATCCCAGACAGCGGATGGCAGGCAACCTACGTTGAAGCAACTTTCAGCGATGGGTATGTTGCCACAACACAGGTGTATATCACGCCAGACGGAAAATATCCGGAAACTGCGCCCCCGTCGACAGGGGCTGCCTGTCAGACTCTTCCTGGTCGGGGACTGATCCCACATCTGTGAAACAGTAATGTCACAACCACAATTCACGTTTGTAAACCCGGTAGCCACAGCTGCCGGGTTTACATTTTTTCATATTATCGCTTCGCGCACGTTAAGCTTAAAAGGACATATATATTGATGGAAATTTCAACGCATAAGCTTTCTGACGGCATCGTTCTGACGCTTCGCTCTCCCGCCGAGAGTACAAAAAGCCCGGCGATCATTTTGTGCCATGGCTTCTGTGGTATCAGAGAAATTCTGCTACCTGATTTTGCTGAAGCATTTACCCGGTCCGGATTTACCACCATCACGTTTGATTACCGTGGTTTCGGGGACAGCGAAGGCGAACGCGGTCGTTTAGTTCCTGCTATGCAAATTGACGATATTATTTCTGTTGTTAACTGGGCAAGAGAACAGTCATCCCTAGATGCGCAGCGTATTGGCCTGTGGGGAACATCATTTGGGGGATGCCACGTATTTGGTGCAGCGGTCAGAGACCCGGGAATAAAATGTATCGTCAGTCAGCTGGCTTTTGCAGACGGTGAAGAAATCGTCACCGGCAAGATGAATGATGCAGAGAAAGAGGCTTTTCTTTTAACCCTGGATAAGATGGCTGAAAAGCAGAAGAGTACTGGCAAAGAAATGTTCGTGGGGGTCAACCGGGTACTGAGCGATGCAGAATCAAAATCATTTTTCGAAGAAAACAGAGCGCAGTATCCAAAGATGGACATCAAAATACCGTTTCTTACGGTGAGGGAAACCCTTCTGTACAAACCTGCATTGAATGACTCACAGGTGACGTGCCCCACTCTGGTCGTTATTGCTGGTCAGGATACTGTTAATCTCCCGGAACAGGGACGGGCATTATTTGACGCAGCAGGGGCCAAAGAGAAAAGGTTATATGAGGAAAGCAGCGCCCGTCATTACGACATTTATGCAGGAGAGCACTTTAAGCAGGTTATCAGCATTCAGACAGAATGGTTTAAAACGCACCTGTAATTTTAGATGACGATTAACGGCGGGTTCAACAGAGCCCGCCGCTATAATAGACGTCAAATGTCGTATTTTGTAGCTTCGCTTCC
Source organism: Erwinia tracheiphila (assembly GCF_021365465.1). NCBI lineage: Bacteria > Pseudomonadati > Pseudomonadota > Gammaproteobacteria > Enterobacterales > Erwiniaceae > Erwinia > Erwinia tracheiphila. Next base: position 2,486,608 of record NZ_CP089932.1, on the reverse strand, counting down.
ACTGGGCCAAATAATATTGTTATACACGTGTTTTGTATGTCAGCGTTGGGAGAGGCGAAATGAATTACGAAGATAAAAAGCTATTCAGAAAAGAAATGAAAGATGCGGTGCCACTGAAGGATAGTGTACTTACTAACTGGTCAAAAACGCCTCTAACCAAACCTTTCAATAATGAGATGGAAGATAAACACTCAGATAATCCCCTGGTAAGCGGTTGTATCGATATCGTGCCTCTTACCATGCCGATTGCGTTCAAAGCAGAGGGCATTCAACAAGCGTTTTTATATTATATTTTGTGACGTTGTCACAAAATATCACAGACATGGCAGATGTGTTATCTGTTGTACAATCGGCATCAACGGCAATAGTGCGATATTTTTTGGGGCGGAGACTTGCCACTATTTACTTGTCTACATGTAACATCCAGTTACACCGGTTGAACTATCCCCAGCCTGTTTCTAATGCAGGACAATGTTCTCAACTTACTGTCATCATCAAAGCGTCTGCTTATTGTCAACATCATTGATTTATTTTTGGTTCCCTCTGACTGTTTGTTGCGGTGGACCTGCGACCAACATCTGATAACGTGGCAGGTCAAACTCACCATAGCTAAAAATTCTTTCTTTTTAATCAGGGATGCTGCTGTCCTGCCAGTGATTTTTACTGCATTTGAGGGCTGTAATTTAGCAAGTGAACTTCCTTACAATCCGTTATCATAGCCGTCACGTTTAAAACCGACGCCAGCCTGCCAGATGACAGTGGCCTGTGGAGCATTATTGTGGAAAGTCTAGCCGCGGCGGATGTGAGAACCCTAATTAATGAGGGGAGTATCAGCCGTTACCAGCTTCGAATTATTATTCTCTGTTTTGCCGTTGTGGCAATGGATGGGATAGATATTGCCGTAATGGGATTTATTGCTCCTTCTCTGAAAGCGATGTGGGGCGTCACTATGCAACAGCTGGGGGTGGTGATCAGCGCAGCGCTAATTGGTCTTGCCTTAGGGGCCATGCTGGCAGGCCCGCTGGCAGATCGTTTTGGCCGCAGGATGATTATCATCAGTAGCGTTTTTTTCTTTGGCCTGTGGACCCTGATATCCGCATTTTCACAAGACATTGACCAGATGGTGTTATTCCGCTTTCTTACGGGATTAGGGCTGGGTGCCGCCATGCCAAATGTTGGCACACTGATTGCGGAGTATTCCCCGGCGCGCAAACGGGCTTTTATTATTACCGTGGTTTTTTGCGGTTTTACTCTTGGTGCGGCAGGTGGTGGATTCGCGGCATCATGGCTTATTCCAACATTTGGCTGGCATGCCGTGTTGATCGTGGGCGGGCTGTTACCGCTACTCATTGTGCCAGTACTGATCTCATGGTTACCGGAGTCAGTGCGTTTTCTGCTTGCTCACAATGCCTCGTCCGCACAAATCCATCGTATTGTTGAAAAAATGGCACCTGGTAAAGTCAGACCAGGCTGCGAATTTACGCTGTCTGAAAGGTCTGAGCGCCACAGTTCAGTACGCCTGGTAACAACCCGCCCTTATTTACTGGGCAGCACCATGCTCTGGGGTGGTTACTTTATGGGGCTTTTTCTCGTGTATCTGATCGGCAGCTGGCTGCCATCGCTGATTAAAGATATGGGAATGACCGTGACCCAGGCCGCGCTAATTACTGCAATGTATCAGGCTGGCGGCACAGTCGGTTCGCTTTTCGCAGGCTGGATGATGGACCGTTTCAATGCCAATCTTGCCCTGGCTTCGATCTACTTTGTCGGTGCTATTGCAACAGTTTCTATCGGGTATGCACCTGCGCATACGCTGACACTTAGTCTGGTTGCCTTCAGCAGCGGGTTCTGTCTCAATGGCGCAAATACGGGTATGAATGCGCTTTCCGCAAGCTATTATCCCACCCATGCTCGTGCAACAGGTTCAAGCTGGATGCATGGGGTTGGTCGTATCGGGGCTATTCTTAGCGCGTTCGCGGGTGCGGAAATGTTATCTATGGGCTGGAATATCACCCAAGTTTTTACCAGCCTGGCAATACCAGCCACACTCACTTCGTTAATGTTGTTAGTTAAGTACAGGTACGCGTATCATCGTAGTAGCTGAGGTGTATTTCCTTGCTAAAGATAAAATCTAAGTACCGTGTTCTGCCGTCACAGGATAATAAAAATACCAACCAGGGCGTGGACCTTAACGGCTAATGCAGGCTGCTGTTGCGCACTAAAACGTATTTTCCTGGCCCCAGCAGCATAATGGCAAATGCGCAAAAGAAGTAGAATGCTTCACTTTCTAACGCCCAGGCACCAACGCTGTTTCTGTCCCATGCGGCACCAGTTTTCACCAGTAGGATGGCAAATGCCAGATTTATCGCAATAACAAATGCAGCCGGGCGCGTCATTAAGCCAATAATAAGCATGACTGGGGCAATCACTTCACCGATATAAGCGCCCCAGGCAACGAACCCCGGAATGCTATGCGCTTTTAACAAGGCCGTAATCCAGTCCGTACCATGGATCACTTTGAATTCGCCGTGAAACAGAAGCAGACCACCCAGCGTCAGGCGTAACAGAAGTTTGCCAAAATCCGGGCGATCGAAAAGACGGGTAAAACTGCTGTTGATTGCAGAAAACATAGGTGTTCCTTAGCAAGTGAGCGTAAACAATGTGATGAGCGAAAAGACGAAAAGGAATTCGCAATCTTAATTCTTATTCCGCGCGGCAAAGAGCGCTACTGTACCGTGAAGCTGGATGTCTACCTCGCGAAAATGGCGTTGCAGCGCTGCTTTCAAGTCTGGCAGCGAATCACTCTGATTGCTAAAAATCCCCTTTTTGTTATAAACGGTCATTAGCCTGCGTCCAAACGTATTATGTTCCACACCGCGGCCAAGAATAGTGGCACCATAAACTGTTCCGTTTTGCGTAACGGCTGATTTGATATTCTCCAGCACCTTTGCCTTAAGCGCCATGTCACCTGGAAGGCAGTGCAAAAGGTAAAAAATCGAGACCGAATCATAGCGGTCTGCCATTTCAGCAGGAAAGGGGACAAACACATCATGTCGAATAGATTCAGTCAGGCGCGCCGTTCCGATACGTTGAGCTGCTGAGTGGAGACTGAAAGAATTGAGGTCCAACAACGTGATTTTTTTTAATAAATCAGACGATTGAGCCGGGTAATATCCCGTACCTACGCCGATGTCGAGATGATTAGTAGCAAGATAACGCTGAAAATGGGGCAACAGTATCTGTTCTGTCGGGCAGCGCCAGACAAATCGATTGGATATACTTAAAACCCACCAGTCATACAGCTTGAGTGTGAGTGGAGTATATACCTGAGAACCTCTTGCGCTATCAACACGCATCCTTTTCCCTTAATAATCATCTGTGTTTTTTGTCTCTGTAAGGTAATGGAATTGTTGGCCTGATTGCAACAATTATCTCAAATTAAGTCACATAAGTAAAATCCCTGCCGGAACACGATAACATAATCTATATTAAGGCTAAAGACGGGAGCCGCCACATGTAATACGGTGAGGACGGGTGAATGAGCATGTTTTTGAAAACTACGACGAGACATACGATGACGTTTCATTTTAAATATCCTCCAAAGGATTAAAAGTCCAAAAAAACAAAAAAAGGTACTAAAATCAAGATAAGGCGCAAATCACTCATTTTTGACACGTCCCTCTTTAAGAGCTTTATACATCTCCAAAATACTTAAAGCTCCACCTCTAACAGGGCCAGGCAGACCAGACTGCTGAAGCCCGTAAGCGGGAAATCCCATATCAGTCTTCCAGAACTTAGCCTCAATTATCCTGTTAATGAGGTAAGAGCTAAAGACCTTGCCCCGGTGATTGATGTATTCCTTAAAGGGGATAACATCGTAGGTACAAAAGTATTCCCTTTTGATGGAGCCAATATACTTGCAGTGACTGCATCGGCTTCACAACATAAACAATTGAAAGAATTTTTCTCTTCGGTTGATGTATCCAGGATTCAGGTTCTTGTTGAGTCAGTTATTTTCGAAACATCTGCTTCTGACGGTTTTGATTTTTCATTTGCTGCCGGAGATCCATCAGGCCATCCAATCCGGACGAATCTTTATTTTTCAGCTACTGCCATCGCTGGTTATTCTTTTTTTGATGCCGTCAGGCATGGGAGGTGCTTTGCGGCGGAAGCACCGTAGCGAAGCGAGGACTCAGAAAGTGTTATGGCGTCAGCCATAATATGTCACTGCAAAGCCTGTTTTTTGCGGCCGCAGGTCATTCAGGCAATCGACATGGACAGTTGATGAAATTGAAGCCTTACAGCGTGTGTGAAAGAATGATAATCGTCGGTGTTCAGGATGAACGGCCAGCTATTAATTCTGATATGAGGGATTTGCTTTATGACAACAGGATTTGCAGTAACGGAAGAACCAAGGCACCATTGCATTTTTCAGTCGCGATTACCACAAGGGGAATATTTTGAAATCCGTCCCCGACTTTTACCCCACAATGCTAAACCCATAACCGATGACGAAAGCGGGATGTGTATCGGTTATTCCGTTTCACATGCTCCCGGTCTTTGGCGAATTTATGACACCGATGGAATTTTTGTCAGACTGGAAGAAGTACCGCTGGAATCACCGCTGATTGACCCGATTGATATTGCGTTACTCGCAGTAGGTGTTTTTCGCATCTTCTTTGCGGGCAGGGCACTGCTGCAAAGCGGAGTCAGAACGTCCATCACGGTAAAGCTCAGTCAGGGAACGGTCAGTTTCTTGCGAAGCCGGTTAAAAATGGGTCTGTCAGCCCGTAATCTTAAAATGACAGAAACGGCTGCGAAGCATATGTATAACCCTGGACGCTATGTGCCTTTGCAGCTTCAGGAGAAAGCTATTCGCTATGGTCGAAGAATGGCTGATCCCGACAAAGTACCTGGCTTATACCAATATGAGACAAAGATGTTCAGACTTGTCGAGGATAAGAGCCGTAGAGGATAAGAGCCGTAAAGGGAGGTATCTTTATAAAGAATACAGACTGGAAATACTTGTTCGGGAAAAAGATTGGACAATTCACCATTTCCAGTACAAGCCGTGAGAGAACTTCGTCATGTTTGATATAATTAGTGGAGCCAGACGATTTAAACTTGCTCCTTATGAAAGGTTACCAACGCCAGAAGAACCATTATATGACTGGATAAAAGTCTGGGTGGAGTTTTTACTACCGGGGCTAAATACAGCTTTTTCAGCATCCTTTACTATTGTCGAACTTCGGCGTCTTAAAGACCGGTTACAGACTCTCTATGAATCCATTCTTCACCAAAAAAAAGCCATGCGGTTTTTTTTAATAGCAGAGAAAATCAGGTGATACTTGAGTTTCATAAAACCGAATTTGGCGAAGCTGTTGTGGTTAATCTTCTGCTCAGACCCGAAGATAATGCAGATAGTGCAGAGGTTAAAGATTTTTTTTGCATAGATGAGAGCTACTTTCCGGCGTTGCTGTCCGGCCTTGACGAGATGATTAACTGGCCTGAATGAAACAGTTTAACTGTATTAGTCGCGACTTGATCTGACACTGGACCTTGAAAGGTTGAGAGTTACCGGTTTTGATATGGGTGTCTAATCCTTAAACAAAACGCGAGGTCACTCTCATGCTTCATACTCACAATCCCATCATCAAACACAAAGCCGGCCTGCTCAATCTCGCCGAAGAACTTGGTAACGTATCAAAAGCCTGCAAGATCATGGGCGTGTCGCGCGACACGTTTTACCGTTATCAGGAACTGGCTGCTGAAGGTGGCATCGATGCACTGGTTAACCAGAACCGCCGGGTTCCCAACCTGAAGAACCGCGCCGACGAAGCCACTGAACGCGCGGTTGTTGAATATGCCGTTGAGTTCCCGGCCCACGGGCAGCACCGGACCAGTAATGAGCTGCGTAAAAAAGGCGTGTTTATCTCCGGCAGCGGCGTGCGCGCCATATGGCAACGACACGACCTGGAGAACTTCCGTAAACGCCTGAAGGCGCCTGAGGAAAAGCTCACCAGAGAAGCCATCGTGCTTACCGGTGCCCCAATCGCCGCGCTGGAGAAAAAAGGCGCATGATGATGAGGCCAGCGGCGAAATCGAGACGGCTCATCCGGGTTATCTCGGGTCGCAGGACACCTTCTACGTTGGCAATCTGAAAGGGGTGGGCCGTATCTACCCGCAGACGTTCGTGGATACGTACCCGAAAGTGGCACACTGCAAGCGGTATACGAGTAAAACACCGATCACTGCCGCCGACCTGCTAAATGATCGGGTACTGCCGTTCTGTGAGGCCCAGGGGCTGTCGGTGCTGAGAATACTGACCGACAGGGGAACGGAGTACTGTGGTAAGGTGGAGCCGCATGATTACCAGCTTTATCTGGCCATCAACGATATCGACCATACGAAAACGAAGGCGATGTCCCCACAGACGAACGGCATCTGCGAGCGCTTCCATAAAACGATTTTGCAGGATTTTTATCAGGTCACGTTCCGCAAGAAGTGATATGGGGACCTGGAGAGCCTGCAAACGGATCCGGACAACGGATTATGGCATGACAATAATGAGCGAACTCATCAGGGAAAAATGTGCTGCGGGCGAACGCCAATGGCCACGTTACTTGATGGAAAACGGGTCTGGGCAGAAAAGGAGCTGAACCGGATGTAATCTGACAGACACCTGTATAAATAACCGGTAACTGTCAGATCAGGTCTGAGCTAGTACAGCTGATTTGTGGATATTTGTCATCCCAATCTTCGGCGAACGCAGCCAGCGCCATCCGTGCGGCCGCTTCTGTTGGTGCCTGATAAACGGTTTTCAGCCTGCCCGTGACCGCTTTGTGGATGATGCACAGCTGGATGTGAGTCTGCGGATAGACGCTGTTTATCGCATCCGGGAAGCCCTTCAGGCCATCCACGCAGGCAATCAGGATGTCCTGAAGGCCGCGATTTTTAAGTTGCGTCAGCACGTTCAGCCAGAACTTTGCACCTTCATTTTCAGCCAGCCACATCCCCGGAAGCTCTTTCCGGCCTTCGGTATTGATGCCCGGCACCAGGAACACCGCTTTGTTAATCACGCTGCCATTCGGCGACCTGCTCTTTAACGGCATCCGTGACTTTTGATATCAGGGCCGGTGACACATCAGCATCGTACATCTCTTTGAACGTATCGACGATTTCCCGCGTGGTCATGCCTTTGGCATACAAGGATAAAATCTGGCTGTCCATCTGCGCGATACGCGTCTGATTCTTCTTAATCAGCTGAGGTTCAAAGGTATTTTCCCGGTCGCGCGGCGTGTTTAGCCCGATTTCACCGTCGTCGCACAGCAGCGTTTTCGAAGAGTAGCCGTTGCGGGTATTGGTGCTGGTTTTAGGGGCATTTTTCTCATGCCCGAGGTGGTCAGTCAGTTCTGCATTGAGTGCCGTTTCAACGGTCAGCTTCGTGAGCATGCGGAAAAACTGATTAAGGCCGGCCTCAGTTTTGAGGCCTTTGGCCAGTTCAGCAGCAAGGGCCTTAAGTTTCTTCTCGTCCATAATTTGCCTGTCTCCATTGTTGGAGTGAACATATCAAAAACAGGCAATTACACAATTTTAATTACAGTCTCCACAGGACTGTTTTTCTCCATCTGTCATATTGGTGCGCATAATGTGCCACACGTTATGTTAAAGAGGCCGCTGCGAAAATCGAATCCCGCAGCGGCCTCTTTAATATAACGTCATTGTGCGAACATGTTGGAAGGTTGTAGTGGCACACTGAATTTGGCCATCTGAGTTGAGGTGATATGCCCACCTCAAAATTTCACAGGTGAACCAATGAGCAAGGTATTTACTGCTGAATTTAAACTTGAAGCGGCAAAGCGGGGCCTCGACCAGCACTACACACACGGTGAAGCTGCTAAGACGATGAATGTCAGTCTTTCTGCCATCAACCGGTGGGTAAAATCGTTACGTCTGCAGCGTCAGGGAAAAAAACATCGGGGCTGCCTGTCACTCCTGAGCAAACTGAACTCAGGGAAATGAGAAAACGTATACAGCGCCTTGAAATGGAAAACGAAATCCTAAAAAAGGCTACAGCGCTCTTGATGTCGGACTCCCTCAACAGTTCTCGATAATCGACAGTCTGAGGGCGCAGTACCCGGTTGCCTCATTGTGCCGACTGTTCGGTGTTCACCGCAGCAGTTATCGCTACACACGTAAAAACAGTACTGAGCCTGATGCTGACCGTGCCGTTAAACGCCGTCTGGTCAGCGAGGTCTGGAACGCCAGTGGGGGTTCCGCCTGTGCCAGAATTTTGGCCAGTTCGTTAGCCAGGGCCTGCGACTGTTTTTCGTCCATAAATTAACCTGCTTTTGATGCTGGATTGAACATATCAAAATCAGGCAATTACACAAATCTATGTACAGGCTTACGGCGGAAGCCCGACGGCGCGTCGTCGGGTCTCAGTGCACGTTAAAGGCGATTTATCGGAATGCCGAAGCGCTGTCCGTTAATCCTGACCATCAGTTGATTATTCTCAATTCTACCGCGGAACAGCAGTTCATTATCATTATTGTAACCAAATCCAACCCGGGCATTTCCCATCCACGTCTGGTTGAAACAGTTCACCGGCGCATTTTCCAGTTCATTTAGCTTAGTTTGGTCGGTTACCAGCTCATATTTTTTGTCGAAGCGGAAGGTCACCCCAGAGTTGAAGCGGTCTGGCGAGGTGGTGGTAACAAACGCTTTGGCCCATGAGGTAAATTTGTTGATCTTAATATATATATTCACCCTGTTGTTGCCGGCTTTTTCAACATGAACACGAGTAACAGGCGAGGAACCCACACACGACCAGCATCCCCTTACTGTTCCCTGCACATTATGCAGAAACAGGTCAGCGCGCCCTTCTGGCGTATGGGGACTAAAGTCGACCTGAGTGGGGGGGACAGATGCCCACTCGGACGTGCCCACTATTTTAATTAACGTCTGCGACTGCCATCTCTCCATATGCATATGGCCGAGGAAGAACCAGGCTCCATTCTCCTTTTCGTTATGCATATACTCAGTTGACGAGATATAGTCATAACTCAGCGACCCTTCGATACGCGCGCCATAGTTTTCATACCACCCCCGGCCCATTTCCCATTCATTCAGCCATCTTTCACCCTGATCGCTGGTGTCTATACGGCTGCCCGACTGCAGGTTTAGTTGCGTTGACACTATCCGACAATAGTGCGCTTTGAGTGGGTTCTGGCAATTTTCAATACTTAACGCGTTAATTGTCCACTGGCCGTTGGAGATATCGCCGGGGAATTCCGTGTGTTCAATCCAGCCATTCCAGATAAGTGACTGTGTTGAACGCGGCAAGTCAATCATCGGGTGCTCACGACCATTCTGAATATTAAAGTTACTCAGTTCTACCGCAGTCACATGGTCCCATACGCCAATAACCTGATCGGACCACTTAGCGTAAACCACTGTTTCATGGCAATCTCTTGCATACCACTGGTCAATTTTACAGTCGAGGGTATCCAGCAGGCTCAGGCCACGCCCCCCCATATTGGCGAATGTCACGCAGGATACACGTAAAAACTGACCTCCGGGGTTGGTATTTTCATAAAAGCCTTTTCTGTTACGCTGACCATTAACGTTGCTGCGCCCGTCAATCGCCAGTCCGGTGATCTCAACGAATCGAGCTCTCACTCTGAACATGTAGTTGCTGTCATTGTTGGATACCAGGAAGGTATTATTGTGGTAACCAAAATAAACGTTTTCACCGACCAGACGGAATTTTGTGGCATCCCACGTGGGAAATTCACTCACAACATCGAATGAGGAAATAAAGAAGCGACCGGCAGGAAATTTGATGCCAATATCCTCATTGATGCGCACGCCGTCCTGTACAATACGTGACCAGCGCCACATCCTGGTTACGGCTGCAAGGCAGTCGGTTTTACCATCGGGAACGGCACCAAAATGCACGATATTCAGATGGTTGAGATCGCTTACGTAGCGTCGCCAGCGCTTCCCTCCACGAGTAATGAACACATAACCACCGTCATCACGGGAGGTCCTGTCAGTCATGTCATAAACAAATAAGCCTCCACCCGCCATGGTGCCTGTATTATATTCCAACAAAATGACAATTTCGCCGTGTTCTTTCGGCTCATGAGCACGTAATTCAACAACATTCTTTAATGTGAAGACTGCGCTTGGCGTATTTCCTGTCAGGACGGTTGGTGTCATGATCATACCCTCATTATTAATTATGCAGGCTGATTATAACTGGGGGGAGGTGCTTAAAAAACCCAATACCAGCAATAAGTTAACGGTATAAACTGGAAGTTCATCAGCAATAATTAGCATTTCAACCCGAGCGGGACTGACTTCATCAAAACGAAGGATAAGGACGGGCGATAAAGCGGAATATTCGGAGCCATACTCAGTCTGGTACTGGGATTGTATCGGTAACGATAAGAGACGGTATGATTTTTAACATTATGTGTCATTTTTGACATGACGCCTCGATTACTTGCGCTGCTGACTTGTGAGTAAGTTATATCGAAAATATATTCTAAGCAGTCATTATCAAGAATTCAGCGAAACGCCCCAGTTTTAAAAAGGAAAATAACATTGTCTGAACAAATCGATCACATACCACGCCGTGTAAGAAACGAACTGCATTTTCGTCCGGTTGAAGTGATATCCAAAACATTCATAGCCAATAGTTTTTACCGTGTTGAACTGGGTGGCGATGCGCTGAATGGCTTCGCTTCACATGGGTTCGACGACCATATCAAAGTGTTTTTCCCGGATGCGGAAACCGGTATTTGTAACCTGCCCGAGATCACCGGCGGAGGCGTGGTGTGGAAAGAGGGTGCCAGGCCTGCTGCTCGCGATTATACCCCACTGTTTTTTAATGGCATTGACCGTCTCACTGTCGATTTCTATATACATAAATCAGGCCTTGCCAGCGACTGGGCGGTGAAAGCCAGACCGGGCGATCTGCTGGCCATTGGGGGACCGCGTGGTTCTCTGATCGTTCCGGACGACTATCAATTTCAGCTTTACGTTTGCGATGAAAGTGGATTACCTGCTTTTCTGCGCCGTTGTCAGACCATGAAGGGAAAGTCAATCAGGCTCTACGCTTTTGCTGAAGAGAACATGGGACGCTGCTATCTGGGTGAACGACCTGATATTGAAATTTTCTGGCTGGGTAGTGGCACAATGTACGGCGAAAGGATGAAGACACTGATGACTGAACTGAATAACCTGGCGTTACCAGCAAAGGATTATTTCATCTGGCTGACGGGGGAAGGTGCAGTGGTAAAACAGCTCAGTGACTACTTTATTGTTGAACGTCAGCTGCAGCCAGATTTTGTTCGTGCCGTCGCCTACTGGCATAAAAAGAATGCTATCTGAACGACGGTTATTATCATCATGGGATAATAATGAAGGCAAGAGGTACCTCAGCACCGTCCTGCACACGAAGAAAGTGCCGTATGCAAAGGCGGGATGTCAGCCCTGTCTCCGGGGGGTTGTTGTACGTTTACCGCGCATGAGGCGCTCAAACTGACTGAGATCGTCAGGGGTTTTGAGATTTTTGGCCAGTTCGTGAGTCAGGGCCTGCGACTGTTTTTCGTCCATAAATTGTACTAGCTCAGACCTGATCTGACAGTTACCGGTTATTTATACAGGTGTCTGTCAGATTACATCTGGTTCAGATTTTTTTCTGCCCAGACTCGTTTACCATCAAGTAACGTGGCCATTGGCGTACGCCCGCAGCACATTTTTCCCTGATGAGTTCGCTCATTATTGTAATGCCACAACCCGTTGTCCAGATCCGTTTGCAGGCTCTCCAGGTCTTCGTATAACTTCTTACGGAACGTAACCTGATAAAAATCCTGCAAAATAGTTTTATGGAAGCGCTCGCAGATGCCGTTCGTCTGCGGAGACATCGCCTTCGTTTTTGTATGGTCGATATCGTTGATGGCCAGATACAGCTGGTAATCATGCTGCTCCACCTTACCACAGTACTCCGTTCCCCTGTCGGTCAGGATCCTCAGCATCGGCAGTCCCTGAGCCTCGTAGAACGGCAGTACGCGATCATTGAGCAGGTCTGCGGCGGTGATCGGCGTTTTACTCGTATACAGCTTGCAGTGTGCCACTTTCGAGTACGTATCCACGAACGTCTGCTGGTAGATACGACCCACACCTTTCAGATTGCCCACGTAGAAGGTGTCCTGCGACCCGAGATAACCCGGGTGAGCAGTTTCGATTTCTCCGCTGGCCTCGTCATCGTGGGCCTTCTTCTCCAGCGCTGCGATTTGAGCGTCGGTAAGCACGATGCCTTCTCTGGCGACCTTTTCCTCAAGTGCCTTCAGGCGTTTACGGAAGTTCTCCAGGTCGTGCCGTTGCCAGATGGAGCGCACGCCGCTACCGGAGATAAACACGCCTTTTTTACGCAGCTCATTACTGGTCCGGTGTTGCCCGTGGGCCGGGAACTCAACGGCATATTCAACAACAGCGCGTTCAGTGGCTTCGTCGGCGCGGTTCTTCAGGTTGGGGACGCGGCGGTTCTGGTTAATCAGCGCATCGATGCCGCCTTCAGCAGCCAGTTCCTGATAACGGTAAAACGTGTCGCGTGACACGCCCATGATCTTGCAGGCTTTTGATACGTTACCGAGTTCTTCGGCGAGATTGAGCAGGCCGGCTTTGTGTTTGATGATGGGATTGTTAGTATGAATCATGAGAGTTACCTCGCGTTTTGTTTAAGGATTAGACACCCATATCAAAACCGGTAACTCTCAACCTTTCAAGGTCCAGTGTCAGATCAAGTCGCGACTAATACACATAAATTAACCTGCTTTTGATGCTGGATTGAACATATCAAAATCAGGCAATTACACAAATCTATGTACAATTGATGTAGCAATTTCATTCGGTTTCGATTCACAGCAATCTTACAATCGCAGCTTCAAGCGACAGTTTGGCAAGCCTCCCGGAGCAACGGCAATTCCAGACATGTTGTTGATGGCCTTAAACGTCCGCCCGGCAATCATGTTTAATCATTTTTTCCAACAAAATGTGTCTTGTATGACTTTATCATCCTGACGCTGCGCCATCTGACGACGGATGCAGGGCAGGGTAATCGTTAAATGATTCTGCTGCGGATGCTAAAAAGAGCCTCGCAATGAGTACACTATGAATTACAATGCGTTTTTACTTCTCGGTCAGGAAATGTCATGTCGCTACAATCGCTCAACAGGCAACGGGTTTGTGAGTTGACCAGTTATTTATTAATTGCTCTTGCCTTATTTTCAATCTTTCCTCTGCGACTGCTACCATGTTTTTTGGCAGGCTTTATCGTTTATGAAACCATTCTTGCTCTGACTCCCTGGGTTGAAAAGTGGGTTAAAGGACCGCTGGCACGTTGGATTATCATTTTCTTTCTTACTTTGTTAGTGGTGGTATCGCTAGTTTTAGGAATAACCAAAGTTATCGGCTTTTTGCTTAATGACTTTCAAAATCCTGCGGCGTTTCACGCCGCGGCAAGCAAGCTACTTGAAGACGCTCAACGAACGTTATCCCCTGTAATCACACGCTATTTGCCAGCAGATATCGATGAATTACAGCATCAGTTGGTAATGTGGTTGCGGGAGCATCTGGTGGTGGTGCAAACGTTTGGAAAAAGTGCAGCCCATACTTTTGCAACTATGCTTATTGGCATGTTGCTTGGTGCGATTATTTCATTACGTGTTAGCGGTAGCGACCAACATAATGCGCCATTAAAGCATGAATTGCTTGAGCGACTCAGCAGGCTTGCCGCATCTTTTCATGATGTGGTTTTTGCCCAAATTAAAATATCTCTGGTAAATACCGTACTCAGCGCAGGCTTTTTATTCGGCATTTTACCCTTGTTCAATCTGCATTTCCCGTTTGCAAAGACAATTGTGGCGGTGACATTTATTGCCGGACTTCTGCCTGTTATTGGCAATCTTATTTCTAACACGATCATAGTACTAATTGGCCTCTCAATATCACTTGAAGCGGCATCTATAGCGCTAATATTTCTTATTCTGGTGCACAAACTTGAATATTTTATCAATGCCAGAATTTTCGGTACCCGAATTAATGCCAAAACGTGGGAAATACTGCTGGCAATGCTGGTATTTGAATCAGCCTTCGGTCTGACGGGTGTTGTGGCTGCGCCCGTGTATTACGCCTATTTCAAATCAGAATTATGTCATGCGAAGCTTATCTGAGCGGCAGGACAGGCAACAGACTCCCGTAATTCTCAGTCGTCTTTCCCCGTCGGGTCAGGGTCCGGCGACGGGCACTGAAGTTCGTGGTTTTACTGGCATCTCATTCCTCTTTACGGGGCGGGATATAAGGCTCGTCACGACGGCTCAACCGGTCTGTTTTGCCCGGGCGCTTCGTCGCCTTTGTCCGGGCAGGGTCCGTTTTTTTACCCCGGACGCCCCGTCTGAAGAGCACCGGGTGTGTCCGCCACCAGTTTGATGTCATGCCTGTCTGCTGCTGCGACGACCCGTGGCAGAGGAAGCCCGCCGGCATCTGTCATCAGACTGCGCTCGACAACCATGAGCAGTCCGTGCCGTCCGGGTGCTCACAGGCCAGTGATCCGTTCTGCCAGAAACGCCCGAAGACACCTGCGCCTCTCCGTTCCTTGAAGCGCCGGGGCGCAGAAGCTGATGAACCTATCCCGGTGGCATTGAGTGCATTCCACTGACAGGCTGTGCTGAGGACGAAGAAAATGGCGTTCATTGCGGCCCGATTATCAACACGTTTTCGGCGTGTACCCGGAGGATGGCGGGTTTTGTGTTCCGGGATAAGCGGAGCGATTTTGTCCCGGAGTTCATCGCTAATCTGCCCTTTACCGCCTGCCATACTTTGTCCTCAGATATGACCGGGATGCATTATACGATAACGCCTTTTGGGACAGAGTCTTAATGTCTTACAAGAAAAAGATGAGGGAAGGGTTAATGCCGATCATTTAAGGATCGGTTGACCGATCCGGTTTATGCGGTAAAAAGGGTTCTATGTTCATCATGGAACCCTTTTTAAATGGAACTTTCCCAGGCCCTCGGCATCATCAATGCCGCCACTCCTGAGCGCGCCCGTAGTCTCGCCGACCTTATTCCTCCCGAGCTTATTCAGCAGGCGCTCACCCTGACCGATACCGTTACTTTGCGTAAACGTAAACTTTCCCTCGAATCCATGATTTGGCTTGTCGTTGGGATGTCCATTTTTTGCGATCATCCGATGACCGAAATCGTCAATCTGATGGATATTACTGACCGGACCGGAGCTCCTTTTACCGCACGCAGCGCTGTCATTCAGCGCCGTAAGACTCTGGGTGAAAATGCAGTGCGGGAGCTTTTTGATATCACACAGCAGCACTGGAATCAGCAGGCTGCACATCCAAAATGGCACGGTCTGAATCTGTTTGCTGTCGACGGCGTGGTCTGGCGTACCGCCGATACGCCGGAAAACAGAGCCGTCTTCAGTAAACACAGCAGCCAGTACGGCGAAGGCGGCTATCCTCAGGTGCGAATGGTTTGTCTGATGGAGCTGAGCAGCCATCTGATCGCCGCCAGTGCATTCGACAGTGAAAAAGTCAGTGAAATGCGGCTGGCTGAGCACCTGACGGAGAAAACCCCGAATAACAGTATCACCCTGTTCGATAAGGGATTTTATTCGATGGGTCTGCTTCATCACTGGCAGACAGCAGGAGAACACCGTCACTGGTTGTTGCCGTTGAAAAAACACGTACAGTATCAGGTGGTTCGCCGTTTGGGGCGTGGAGATGAACTGATATGCCTGAAAACCAGTCCACGAGCCAGGAAGCAATGGCCAGGGGTCCCGGAAGAAATGGTGGCAAGACTGCTGACCCGCAGGGTAGACGGTAAAGAGAGGCAGGTGCTGACGTCACTGACAGACCCGAATCGCTATCCGGGTAAAGATATCAGCGAGCTATATCGCCACCGCTGGGAAACAGAACTGGGCTACCGGGAAGCAAAGCAGGGTATGCTGGACAGCCGGTGGACATTACGCAGTCGCCTGCCGGAGCTGGTGAGACAGGAGCTATGGGGGGTACTGCTGGCTTATAACCTGGTGCGATATCAGATGGTGCAGATGGCGTTCCATCTGAAAGGAGATTACCTGCCTTACCAGCTGAGCTTCAGTGGAGCGATAAGCGAAATAATCCGGATGCTGATAACCCTGCCCTGGGCTTCGCCGGGAAAAATGCCGGGAGAACTGAGAACCCTGTATGAACAGGCGAAATGGCTTGTGTTACCGGGTAGAAGAGAGCGAAGTTACCCGAGAGAGTTGAGGGTAAAGAGCAGGAAATATCCGGATAAAAAGGTTGCTGGTCACCTTAAGTGACCAGCATTAAGGGAAGGGTAAACATATGTTTGGTCGTTATCTGCACATGGTTATGCACTGAACGACATTCAGGTTTAATTTAACATAATTATGATTATGCGCACCAATGGTGGGGATGGCGGGAACTGGCGTTCCCGGTGCTGTCATTGGTCGTTCAGGTTGTCTGAATCAAACACGACTTCTTCTGTACCATCATCATGATGCCGGACAATCTGATAACCGGATTCAGGAATATGATTATCAAACTGAATATCAAATTTTGACGTATCCATAGTCAGCCTTTGATTTCAACAATTCCGCCATCTGAGGAAATTACCTTTTACGAAAAGACCATAATTAGACATATCACACTCCTTTAATGCCAGTTGCTGGCATGTGAAATACGGTTGTAATCAAAAATAAACCCTTTCTCATAAACCCATGCAGGAATTTGGGCTGGTTTGGCCTCAAGGGTTCTCACTAATGGAACAACGTTATTTGAATTAGGTGATTCACAATAAAAATTAATATCTATCCCAAAAGACAGGAGTTCTTTTCGGTGCCTGTAGAATGTTGGCTTGGGAAGCATTTCTTTCATATTTTCGCCCTGCTTCCACAATAAATAGGTGGATTGTATTTTTCTCGGCAGCTTAATTATTTTTTCATCAGTTAAAATGGCATTTTGATTCATTTCTATTCTGCCTACATAGTCAGAGAATAATTTATTGGGAGTCTCGATATTCCAGTTACTGCCAAGCGTAAGATTTAAGTCAATTAATTCAGTTGTTCTTAGTGTTAATTCAATTCGTAACTTGTCTTTAGACCAGTCAAGCAAGCCAGCCTTAACGAATTCTTCAGCTATCTGGTGCCCTTTTTTACCAGAAGTATGTTCATCATATTTTGAATAAAATTTCAGGCTCCATCGCCGGGAGTTTTTCCTAAGTAAACGGTACCACCTTTGCCACAGGCACGACCGTGGCGAGTTTTAGCCTTAAATTCTGCGGCATAAAGCCATGCGCGGACATTTTCCAGAGTTGATAGTGAATACATGTAGTTAATATCAATGCGCGAGATCTTAAATTGCCCTGCCATAACCTGACGATAGGATGGAAGGTCGTGAGGAATATGCAGTAAGGCCAGTATTCTGGCGTAGGCCGTTAATACCAACCCTTGTAAATCATCAGAACCGATAACAGAGTGACCCTGTAAAAACTTTGATGGATTGCCGTCAATATAAATATGGGTTGCCCGGCCTTCCCCGTCAGAACCTACAGACCTGACTTTCATTGTTGACTCATACGAGCCTCTCACCGTTAACCGTTTTACCGTTTCCCACTCAATCGCCCCGTCAGCATCAACGCTGACGACACTACCGGCCAGTAACGGTCGGTGTGTGCAAGGTAGGATTCCGGTAAACCAGTCAATCATGTATCGCCTCAGAGAACAATTTTGTGACCAGGAAGCGTGTCAAGAGCTTATTAGTACCAATTCAGTTGCATAAATGTACCACCCAAGATCTTGCCTCTCAAGTGATTTTGTACTGAATAAGTGACATATTTGTTCTTTTGAAATGGGTCAAAAAAGTAGGAGATAGAATGAGCAATAACCTCAATAGCAATGGCTACCCGGAAGAAATGGCAGAAGACATAGACTTACAGCGGGCCGAAAGGATAAAAAAAGCGATCCTGGGAAAGTTCACATACGAAAGGATGGAAGAGCTGTCTGGCATCAACATAGGTACACTGAAAAGGATCGCAAACGCACAGAGGGATGCGAAAATCAGTGAGCTGGAAAAAATTGCTGAAATCACTCAGACGGACATCTTCGAACTGATTTTTGGCTCCAGTAACAGCGATATCTACGATTCCAGCAAGCGCTTCTTTGAGACGAGAAGCAAAGATGCAGCTCAGGCTGCTCACTTTATCATCTACAACCTTCGTACCCTCGATGATGAGGACATTCTTTGTCTGGGGAGAGTTTCGAGCGCCCTGCAAACAGCAACAACGTCAAGAAAATGGGATGAGCTTTTCGGGAAGAAGAAAGGCTGAGTCTCAGGAATGAGACAAACGTGCAGTATTACCAACACTGCACGTTCTGGATTGTGCGATTTTTAAACACAAGGAAAAGGTTAAATTATGAACAAAACCGTGTATGTACCAAGCTACTTCCAACCTATCTACAAAGAGGTAACGGTCAAAGTTCCCACCGGAAATACAAAACGATTTCTTGGATTTATTGATATTGAAGAAAAAATCCGCAAAAAAGAAGTAGTACAGGAAGGATGGTCAGATTGCCAGATTGACGGCGAAAGATTGAATGAAGATGTTACACGCGCAGTAGATAAGCTCAACCAAGACGGATTTGAAGTTATTAGCATAACGCCAGTAACATCCGGGAACTGGGGATTTAAATATGACTCAGGGTCTATCAACAATGGAACCGGCAGAGGTGGGTATGGTTACGGATATGGTTACTCTTATACCGAAGGTGTTTTAATCGTCGCAAAGGAAAAGGGAGCTAATTAATATGGAGTTTTTGCGAAAAACCTTAGGGGGTTTAAAAGCAAGTTATTATATTCGTCATTTCATTTTTGGCGTGATAATTTCAGCGTTCTTTATTTACATCTCTATGCAGAATCCTTCCGGGATGAAGGTTGGGAATGTAATATTCTGTACTAGCTCAGACCTGATCTGACAGTTACCGGTTATTTATACAGGTGTCTGTCAGATTAAATCTGGTTCAGATTTTTTTCTGCCCAGACCCGTTTACCATCAAGTAAAGTTGCCATTGGCGTACGCCCGCAGCACATTTTACCCTGATGAGTTCGCTCATTATTGTAATGCCACAACCAGTTGTCCAGACCTGCCTGCAGGCTTTCCAGGTCTCCATATAACTTCTTGCGGAACGTAACCTGATAAAAATCCTGCAAAATGGTTTTATGGAAGCGCTCGCAGATACCGTTCGTCTGTGGAGACATCGCCTTCGTTTTCGTATGGTCGATATCGTTGATGGCCAGATAAAGCTGATAATCATGCTGCTCCACTTTACCACAGTACTCCGTACCCCTGTCGGTCAGTATTCTCAGCATCGGCAGTCCCTGAGCCTCGTAGAACGGCAATACGCGATCATTGAGCAGGTCGGCGGCGGTGATCGGCGTTTTACTTGTATACAGCTTGCAGTGTGCCACTTTTGAGTACGTATCCACAAACGTCTGCTGGTAGATACGGCCAACCCCTTTCAGATTGCCAACGTAGAAGGTGTCCTGCGAGCCCAGATAACCCGGATGTGCCGTCTCGATTTCTCCGCTGGCCTCGTCATCGTGGGCCTTCTTCTCCAGCGCTGCGATTTGGGCATCGGTAAGCACAATGCCTTCTTTAGCGACTTTCTCCTCAAGCGCCTTCAGGCGTTTACGGAAGTTCTCCAGGTCGTGTCGTTGCCAGATGGAGCGCACGCCGCTGCCGGAGATAAACACGCCTTTTTTACGAAGTTCATTGCTAGTCCGATGCTGACCATGAGCCGGGAACTCAACGGCGTACTCAACAACCGCACGTTCCGTGGCCTCATCGGCGCGGTTCTTCAGGTTGGGTACCCTACGACTTTGATTAACCAGCGCATCAATACCGCCTTCTTCAGCCAGTTCCTGATAACGGTAAAACGTGTCTCGCGACACGCCCATGATCTTACAGGCTTTTGATACGTTACCGAGCTCTTCGTCCAGATTGAGTAAACCGGCTTTGTGTTTGATGATGGGATTGTTAGTATGAAGCATGAGAGTTACCTCGCGTTTTGTATAAGGATTCGACACCCATATCAAAACCGGTAACTCTCAACCTTTCAAGGCCCATTGTCAGATCAAGTCGCGACTAATACAAATATTCTTTGTTATCAATGCGTTACTTTACCCATATGCAAGATTCGTATATGAGCAGATTATTTCGTTCATAATGGGTGAAAATATCTTCTTCATCAATGCGATAGTGATGTTAATGGCTAAGGTCATCACAATGTGCTTATGTTGGATATTTTCAATATTCATAGCGCCAGTTGGATTAATATATCTCTACTATTATCATTCAAAAGCTGAGAAACAATTATAGAGGAAAATAACATGAGCATGGAAATAGGGGTGGCTATAATTATCTTGCTTGTGATTGTTGGTAAACTTATAGGGCTTTGAAATAAAACTGGTTCGCACAATGACGTTATGTGTATTAGTCGCGACTTGATCTGACAATGGGCCTTGAAAGGTTGAGAGTTACCGGTTTTGATATGGGTGTCTAATCCTTAAACAAAACGCGAGGTAACTCTCATGATTCATACTAACAATCCCATCATCAAACACAAAGCCGGCCTGCTCAATCTCGCCGAAGAACTCGGTAACGTATCAAAAGCCTGCAAGATCATGGGCGTGTCACGCGACACGTTTTACCGTTATCAGGAACTGGCTGCTGAAGGCGGCATCGATGCGCTGATTAACCAGAACCGCCGCGTCCCCAACCTGAAGAACCGCGCCGACGAAGCCACTGAACGCGCTGTTGTTGAATATGCCGTTGAGTTCCCGGCCCACGGGCAACACCGGACCAGTAATGAGCTGCGTAAAAAAGGCGTGTTTATCTCCGGTAGCGGCGTGCGCTCCATCTGGCAACGGCACGACCTGGAGAACTTCCGTAAACGCCTGAAGGCACTTGAGGAAAAGGTCGCCAGAGAAGGCATCGTGCTTACCGACGCTCAAATCGCAGCGCTGGAGAAGAAGGCCCACGATGACGAGGCCAGCGGAGAAATCGAAACTGCTCACCCGGGTTATCTCGGGTCGCAGGACACCTTCTACGTGGGCAATCTGAAAGGTGTGGGTCGTATCTACCAGCAGACGTTCGTGGATACGTACTCGAAAGTGGCACACTGCAAGCTGTATACGAGTAAAACGCCGATCACCGCCGCAGACCTGCTCAATGATCGCGTACTGCCGTTCTACGAGGCTCAGGGACTGCCGATGCTGAGGATCCTGACCGACAGGGGAACGGAGTACTGTGGTAAGGTGGAGCAGCATGATTACCAGCTGTATCTGGCCATCAACGATATCGACCATACAAAAACGAAGGCGATGTCTCCGCAGACGAACGGCATCTGCGAGCGCTTCCATAAAACTATTTTGCAGGATTTTTATCAGGTTACGTTCCGTAAGAAGTTATACGAAGACCTGGAGAGCCTGCAAACGGATCTGGACAACTGGTTGTGGCATTACAATAATGAGCGAACTCATCAGGGAAAAATGTGCTGCGGGCGTACGCCAATGGCCACGTTACTTGATGGTAAACGAGTCTGGGCAGAAAAAAATCTGAACCAGATGTAATCTGACAGACACCTGTATAAATAACCGGTAACTGTCAGATCAGGTCTGAGCTAGTACACGTTATGCTAAAGAGGCCGCTGCGGGATTCGATTTTCGCAGCGGCCTTTTCAACATAACGAGTCGTACATTATGCGCACCTTTGCCATGACCGATACAGGATTATCGTGACGAATCACGCAATTGCCGGAACCGCAAAAGCCGACCTTGCAACCGCCGGGAATATTATGGCAGCGCCATAATGCTTTCTGAATCCTCGCTTCGCTGCGGGGCCTCCGGCGCGAAGCGCCTCCATGCCTTGCGGCATCAAAACAGAAAGCTTCGGACCACGTAAGTTTGTTAGTTTCTTCATTATTTTCTTGCGTCACTGGTCAGAGGCTACCGAAATGCGCACCTGCGCCACAGGAAGCCAGAGTGACCTGCTCCCCGTTGATTAATACAGCGCGATGTTAGTAATGTCTTCATAAGTCACATGAGGACATCCCCATGAAGAAGCGATTTTCCGACGAACAGATCATCAGTATTCTCCGCGAGGCCGAAGCCGGGGTTTCGGCCCGGGAACTCTGCCGCAAGCATGCTATTTCAGACGCTACCTTCTACACCGGGCGCAAGAAGTTTGGCGGCATGGAAGTCCCCGAAGTGAAGCGGCTCAAGTCACTTGAAGAGGAGAACGCCCGCCTCAAGAAGCTGCTCGCTGAAGCCATGCTGGATAAGGAGGCGCTTAAGGTGGCTCTGGGCCGAAAGTTCTGACGACAGACCAGAAGCGGGAAGCCGTGGAAGTCATGTGTGAGATAACGGGTCTGTCGCAACGTCGTGCCTGCAGGCTGGCCGGTCTGTCCCTTTCAACCTGCCGTTATTCGGTTCAGCGTCCGGCTGCTGACGCGCAACTATCTCTGCGTATCACAGAGCTGGCACTTGAACGTCGCCGATTTGGTTACCGGCGCATCTGGCAGTTATTGCGTCGGGAGGGCCTTCACGTCAACCACAAGAGGGTTTACCGCATCTATCACCTTAACGGTCTCGGTGTAAAACGCAGGCGACGCCGTAAGGGTCTGGCGACTGAGCGGCTTCCGCTTCTCCGCCCGGATGCGCCGAACCTGACATGGTCGATGGATTTTGTCATGGATGCACTTGCCAGCGGCCGCCGGATTAAGTGCCTGACCTGCGTGGATGATTTCACGAAGGAGTGTCTGACGATCACCGCCGCTTTCGGTATTTCAGGCGTTCAGGTCGCACGTATTCTGGACGGCCTCGCGCTGTTTCGCGGCTATCCGGCAACGATAAGAACCGATCAGGGCCCGGAATTTACCTGCCGTGCGCTCGAACAGTGGGCTTTTGAGCATGGTGTAGAACTGCGACTTATCCAGCCGGGTAAGCCAACACAGAACGGATTTATTGAGAGTTTTAACGGGCGCTTTCGGGATGAATGCCTGAATGAGCACTGGTTCAGCGATATTCTTCATGCCCGGAAAATCATTAATGACTGGCGGCAGGATTATAACGAGTCCAGACCTCATTCATCGCTGAATTACCAGACGCCGCTTGAATTTGCAGCATGCTGGCGAAACGGGAAACATGAAGAAAAACCAACCGACATTACTAACTGAAGGTTGTATCTAATACTCGGGGCAGGTCAAGAGGGCTAAATCAGCCCTCTGGTGTCGTCATTCAGGCCAGTTAATCATCTCGTCAATACCGGACAGCAACGCCGGAAAGTAGCTCTGGTCAAGGTAAAATGTGTCAGTGATTTTGACGCTATCTGCATTATCTTCAGGTTTCATCACGATATTTATTTCCGCAATATCATGAAGGCCAACCTGCCTTATTTGCAAACTGAAATTATGCTCTAAACTGTCAAAAACAATATCAGAATGAGGGGTTTGTTTAAGTACACTCTCATAAAGAGATTGCAGTTCTCTTTTTAAATCAATAAGTTCAGGAACAGTAAATGTAGTGCTATACTGTGTCGTTAATACTGGCAACTTGTATTCTATAAACGTTATTATTGAGTCATCTGTTAGATCTTCTTCTGCAATTTCTCTTTCATATGGTGACAATTGAAATTGCAATGTACCAACTTCTATATTTACCATAATAATCTCTAAAAATACTGAAAATGACTAATTGTCCAGTCTTTTTCTCGGACAAGGACCTCAAGAATATATTTTTTATAATAATATGTTCTTTTTTCCTGCTTATTCTCAACAAGCCTATACATTTCAATTTCATAGCGAAAAAGCCCCGTTTTTTTCTTTGGATCAGGCATTCGTTTGCCATAGCGGATAGCTTTCTCCTGAAGCTGCAAAGGCACATAGCGTCCGGGGTTATACATATGCTTCGCAGCGGTTTCTGTCATTTTAAGATTACGGGCTGAAAGACCCAATTTTAACTGGCTTCGTAAGAAACTGACCGTTCCCTGACTGAGTTTTACCGTGATGGCCGTTCTGACTCCGCTTTGCAACAGTGCCCTGCCCGCAAAAAAAATGCGAAAAACACCTGCTGCGAGTAACGCAATATCAATCGGGTCAATCAGCGGTGATTCCAGCGGTGCTTCTTCCAGTCTGACAAAAAGTCCATCGGTGTCATAAATTCGCCAAAGACCGGGAGCCTGTGACACGGAATAACCGATACACATCCCGCTTTCGTCATCGGTTATGGGTTTGGCATTGTGGGGTAAAAGTCGCGGACGGATTTCAAAAAATTCCCCCCGGGGCAACCGGGACTGAAATGTATAATATCGACCGGGTTCTTCTCTGGCTGCAAATCCTGTTGTCATAAAATATTCCCTTCTGGTTAATCAGCTCCAGAGAAATCATATAACACTTTCTTCAACACGACACCACCCGTTGACACTGGCCGTCAACTGGCTACTATTGGTGCTGATTCATAACCATCCGTTTACTCCATAACGAATCAGAATCAAACGTCAATCCGCAGTAAATGAACAGGCCTGACCTCACCAGTCAGACCTGTTCAATCCCGTCTAATACCCGCCACTCACCCGTTAACTTTGGTAAATCTGTACCTGATGCGTGCGAATCAAAAACAATTTCTTCAGTACCATCAATATGATACCGGACAATCTTATAGTACGTTAAATTACCCCCCCCTGAATCAGTTCAGGTTGCCCCGGAACAGGTCTCCGCTCCTCGCGGCGCTGTGGGGCGCCGCCCTGCTCCGGTCAACCTTTCTGACCTGAAGCATGACCATAATATCTGTCTTGCTGTTCTCACGGGGGCGGGAACCGAAAAAGCTCCAGCCGGAACGGGCAGTACTGTCTTTCTGTTCAGCCAGACCACCCAGCATAATAATATCACCATCAGCGAGGCTCACTTCTGTCGTGACATCACGCTTGATAAGCGTGGGTGAGTTATTGACGCCGGTTTCCGTGGTGACAAAGTTTGAAAGCTGTTGCTCAATTTTAAGGTCCATTGTCCGGCTTTTTAGTGACGGCGTCACGTTAAACAGCACCCCGCTGGAGCGATACTCTACCGATTGCGTGGTGACATTATTATTCACCGTGACACTGCCCAGCACCGGCACATCAGAACCCACCGAGAACGATGCAGAGGCATTTCTGTTTTTATTACTGATTGTGGTGAGAGGATACTTCAGGACCGGAGCTGGTGTGACAGGTACAAAGCGACATTACCAGCGAAGGAGCGTTACAACGCCTTTTGAAACGATAGGAGAAATAGCATTGATATTTTTGTTTATAATACCATATTGTGACGCCTCACATTTTTAATACGTTGATGAATATTTTTTCGAAAAGCCTTTTGATATCACTGTCAGGGGGAGCTTATCTCTCTTCACGAGGCTACCCTTGGTGTGAACAGGTTCAGCTGAGGCTGCAAAAGGACAGCTGGAATAATTAATTATGGCGCAACAGAGATCGCAGAATGATCGTTGGTTCGCACCCTGGCCTGCGCTGGCGAACCGAAACATTCGTGCTAATGTCATTAGTCCGGGGCCGATTGAAACATCGATGATGCATCTACTTAAGAAAGATAAGGTTCAAATGATGATTGGCGGTATGCCTGTGGGAAAGCAGGCAATAATAATGAAGTAACTAAGGTGGCTTTGTTTCTGGCTTCTAACGATCCCAGCTTTACAACATGCACAGACATAAAAGGAGATAACGTATGAAAAAAAAACTTATTTTTATCTTGCTGATGACATTAGCAGGAAGTACACAAGCGGCTTCAAAAGTTGTGACGTTACATGAAGTGAACGATCAAGGTATTGGCAATGCCATCGGTAAGGTCACGATTAGCGAAACCCCTTATGGACTGAAATTTTCACCTGAATTAACAGGGTTGGAATCCGGTATTCACGGTTTTCATGTTCACGCTAACGGTAGCTGTGAGCCTGCTAAATCCGGTTCAAAAAATATCGCGGCGGGAACAGCCGGAGGGCATTTTGACCCGGAAGGCACAGGTCAGCATCTCGGCCCTTATGGTGAAGGACACTTAGGTGATTTACCTGCTCTGTATGTGGCTGCCGATGGCCAGGCCACTTACCCTGTAGTCGCCCCGCGATTAAAGTCCATTCACCAGATCACAGGAAAAGCGCTGATGGTCCATGCAGGGGGTGACAATCACTCGGATAAACCACATCCCCTTGGTGGTGGAGGTATACGTGTAGCCTGTGGGGTAATTTGACGGAAGAGTGAATCTACGTTGGCAATCTGAAAGGCGTGGGCCGCATCTATCAGCAGACGTTTGTGGATACGTACCCGAAAATGGCTCACTTGTATTGGTCGCGACTTGATCTGACACTGGACCTTGCAAGGTTGAGAGTTACCGGTTTTGATATGGGTGTCCAATCCTTAAACAAAACGCGAGACCCTGTACATGATTCTGTGTAAATGCCTTTTCTCAGTAGTGGCCGTCCGGGCGGACACCGAACCCGATAATAAAGCGGCTCATTGCCATGCGCCAGTCTCTCAGCGGCATTGTCCATTGCTGTGATGCGGCCTGGATTGCCAGCCACACCTCCTTTTTCACTGCGTCGTCAGTCGGGAACACCTTCCGCTTCTTGATGGCATCCCGGATCACGCTGTTCAGCGGCTCGATGGCGCTGGTCGTGTCGAGCGTCTTGCGGATGTCTGCCGGGTAAGCGAAGAACGTCGACAGGCTGGCCCGGTTTGCCTGCCAGCCCCGGCTTATCTGCGGGTAGCGGCTGCCCCGGGTGCCGGCGAACGCTTCCCGCGCCCTGCTTCTTCCGTGGGGGCCTGACAGATGGCTTTCAGGTTACGGGTGACGGCTTTGTAGCCCTTCCAGGAGACGAACCGCAGACTGCAGACTGTTGCGCACCATATGCACGACGCACAGCTGGACGCGGGCCTGCGGATACACCGCGTTGATAGCGTCCGGGAAGCCCTTCAGACCATCAACACAGGCGATGAGGATATCGTTCAGGCCGCGATTTTTTAATTCGGTCAGCACATGGAGCCAGAACTTCGCGCCCTCGTTTTCGGCCAGCCACATACCCGGCAGTTCTTTCTGGCCTTCGATGTTGATACCCGGGGCAAGGAACACGGATTTATTGATGACGCGACTGTCCTGCCGGACTTTCAGGACGATACAGTCAGGGTAAACGATGGTACAGACCGCATCCAGTGGCCGGTTTTGCCATCCGGTGACCGGCATCAGCTACCTTCGAGACCCGCGCTGGCGAGACATCGGCGTCATACGGCTCTTTGAATGCGGCCGCTATCTCGCGGGTGGTCATACCTTTGGCATACAACGATAAGATCGGGTTATCCATCCCGGTGCTCCGGGTCTGGTTTTTCTTCACCCGTTGCGGTTCGAAAGAGCCATCACGATCGCGCGGTGTAAGCAGCTCCGGCGGGCCATCGCCGGTGGTCACTGTCTTTGTAGAATAGCCGTTGCGGGCGTTGGTCGCCGGTTCTGGCTGATTTTTATCGTCGCCGGGGTGACGGGTCATTTCGGCGTTGAGCGCCGCCCCGACACTGATTTTTTTCAGCAGGCGCTCAAACTGGCTGAGATCGTCAGGGGTTTTGAGATTTTTGGCCAGTTCGTTAGCCAGGGCCTGCGACTGTTTTTCGTCCATAAATTAACCTGCTTTTGATGCTGGATTGAACATGTCAAAATCAGGCAATTACACAAATCTATGTACTGGCTCGGAAACCTTGGCAGCAGCGGCATCACCACCAATTAAATTTTTTTCTTCAAGAATCCCACAAAATTTTGGCGGGTTCCCGCTTACAACCCCAGATAGCATTTTCTTTCGTTACTAATATACAACCGTTCAGATTAATAACCAGCTAATCCAGGCTGGTAAGAAAAACTGGTGAACGCAATGGTACCATCGCTGAGATTGCGAGAGAGCAAAGTTTTTATTAACTTTCAACCTGAAAAAAGATTTCGGGAATTTTTACTCTGTCCAGTTGGTGTAAACGACTATCAGATCTTTCCTGTATCACCCTTAATTTGTACTAGCTCAGACCTGATCTGACCGTTACCGGTTATTTATACAGGTGTCTGTCGGATTACATCCGGTTCAGCTCCTTTTCTGCCCGGACACGTTTTCCATCAGATAACCTGGCCACTGGCGTTCGCCCGCCGCACATTTTCCCCTGATGAGTCCGCTCATTATTGTCATGCCATAATCGGTTGTCCGGATCCGTTTGCAGGCTCTCCCGCTCCCTATATGACTTCTTGCGGAACGTGACCTGATAAAAGTCCTGCAAAATCGTTTTATGGAAGCGCTCACCGATGCCGTTGGTCTGTGGGGACATCGCCTTCGTTTTTGTATGGGCGATATCGTTGATGGCCAGATAAAGCTGGTAATCATGCGGCTCCACCTTACCACAGCACTCCGTTCCCCTGTCGGTCAGTCTTCTCAGCACCGGCAGCCCCTGAGCCTCACAGAACGGCAGTACCCGATCATTTAGCAGGCCGGCGGCGGTGTTCGGCGTTTTACTCGTATACCGCTTGCAGTGTGCCACTTTCGGGTACGTATCCACGAACGGCTGCGGGCAGATACGGCCCACACCGTTCAGATCGCCAGCACAGAAGGTGTCCTGCGACCCGGGATAGCCCGGGTGTGCGGTCTCGATTTCGCCACTGGCCTCATCATCATGCGCCTTTTTTCTCCAGCGCGGCGATTGGGGCACCGGTAAGCACGATGGCTTCTCTGGTGAGCTTTTCCTCAGGCGCCTTCAGGCGTTTACGGAAGTTCTCCAGGTCGTGTCGTTGCCATATGGCGCGCACGCCGCTGCCGGAGGTAAACACGCCTTTTTTACGCAGCTCATCACTGGTCCGGTGCTGCCCGGGGGCCGGGAACTCAACGGCATATTCAACAACCGCGCGTTCAGTGGCTTCGTCGGCGCGGTTCGTCAGGTTTGGACCCCGGCGGTTCTGGTTAACCAGCGCGTCAATGCCGCCTTCAGCAGCCAGTTCCTGATAACGATAGTAGGTGTCGCGTGACACGCCCGTGCTCTTGCAGGCTGTTGAGACGTTACCGGGTTATTCGGCGAGATTGAGCAGGCCGGCTTTGTGTTTGATGATGGGATTGTGAGTATGGATCATGAGGGTGACCTCGTGTTTTGTTTAAGGATTCGACACCCATATCAAAACCGGTAACCCTCAACCTTGCAAGGTCCGGTGTCAGATCACGTCGCGACGAATACACTTAATTATATGCCAGACTTATTATAACATTCAGACTACTGCCAATTATTTGTATGCGCAGTGTATTTTTTACCTTAGTGGCTTCCGGCTCTTAAAATTCGTTTTTGTTATGCGTGGACATTACTAAAGAACATTTATTTTTCTTCGTTCTGAATCACTCATTCCAGACGGTCTGTGTACTTTTATTCAAGATATTAAAGCGGCTTCGTTTTCATTGCAGACTTTCAGTAACTTTTCATATAATACTTTTGAATTCGCAAAAATAATTGAGTGCTGAATATCAGAAATATCATAGTGGGTCCTGTTATTACTCAGTGTAAGAGGTCGCTCTACTATGCAGAAAAGTGCATGACAATAAGAAATCCCGTGAAATAAACGACATTATTTTAAATGTCCGCAGTGACGTTCCACTATATCCGTAAAAAGTAATGCTTTGACGATATAAGAAACGCGGGTATTCATCCGCGAAACAAAGAAAGGATTTGAATATTAAAAGCCTGTATCAACAGGCGTTTATTCCAGACAATAAGACCACAGGAAAAATGCAACAGGGCCTCGTAATTTTCAGACTTCTTTTCCCGTCGGCTCAGGGTCCGGCGAAACCGGTTCATCCGGCTGTGCGTCCTTCCGACGACCCGGCGACGGGCACTGAAGTTCGTGGTTTTACTGGCATCTGATCGACGGGATATAAGGCTCGTCACGACGTCTCAACCGGTCTGTTTTCAGCCCGCTCGCTTCGTCTCCTTTGTCCAGGCAGAGTCCGGGTTTTAACCATGAACAGTCAGGGCCGCCCGGGTGTTCACAGGCCAGTAATCCGTTCTGCCAGAAACGCCCAAAGATACCTGGTTGTCAGTGGAATGCACTCAATGCCACAGGGATATGTTCATCAGGTTCTGCGCCCCGGCGCTTCCAGGAATGGAGAGACGCAGGTCTGAGGACGAAGAAAATGGCGTTCATTGCGGCCCGATTATCGACACGTTTTCGGTGCATACCCGGAGGATGGCGGGTTTTGTGTTCCGGGATAAGCGGGGCCATTTTGTCCCGGAGTTCATCGCTAATCTGCCCTTTACTGCTTGCCATACTTTGCCCTCAGAAATTACCGGGATGCATTATACGCTAACCTCTTTTGGGGCAGACTCTAAGCAATATTTGTTATATCAATATATAACGACGCATCGATATTACTTGAGGATACTGTCGCTTCACTAAAGGCATATTCAGCCCGCTCTCCTGTGCGATCCAGCGGTAGTTCAACAAAATTAAATAAATTTTTGTCGGCTAATTGGCTGGGAATAACGTTTTGCAAAGATTTAAACACGCTTTCCACACGGCCAGGATCTTTTTTATCCCATTCTGCCAGCATTGCTTTTACCGACTGGCGCTGCAGGTTTTCCTGCGAACCGCATAAGTTACATGGAATAATTGGGTAATTTTTATGCTGTGCATAGCGAATTAAATCTTTTTCACGGCAGTAGGCAAGTGGCCTGATTACCACATTTCGTCCATCATCAGATCGAAGTTTTGGTGGCATTGCTTTCATTTTTGCACCATGAAACATATTGAGAAACAGTGTTTCAACAATGTCATCCATATGGTGGCCAAGGGCAATTTTGGTCGCGCCAATTTTTTCAGCGAATGAGTACAGCGTACCGCGACGAAGCCGTGAACATAATCCGCAAGTGGTTTTGCCTTCAGGAATTTTTTCTTTCACCACTGAATACGTGTCTTTATCCACAATGTAGTAAGGGATATCAAGTTTCCCTAACCAGTCAGGCAAGACGTGCCCGGGGAACCCCGGCTGCTTTTGATCCAGGTTGACCGCAATAACCTCAAAATTGACTGGAGCAGTTTTTTTGAGGTTTAACAAAATATCAAGCATGACAAAAGAGTCCTTGCCGCCACTCATGCAGGCCATAACGACATCGTCCTCTTCTATCATGCCGTAATCTGCGATGGCACGACCGACATTTCTTCTTAATCGTTTCTGAAGTTTATTGAACTCCAATGTCTCTTTTCTGATATTTCCCTGGTTCATCATCTTCAATTCGAAGACCGTACTGACGGCCTGTGTGACGTGGTTACGACGAGTATACGGTTTTTCAAAAGACATTTAAATAAGATGCGTCATTGCGAAAGTACAGTTTCCGCGGAGTGATCTCCCTGCCGTTTTTGTGCCGCGTAACACACTGGTTCAAAACATACAAGGGCAGGCATAAGCCGGGATGGTGGTAAATTCGGGAATGGACTCTGTACATGAATTTGTGTAATTGCCTGATTTTGATATGTTCAATCCAGCATCAAAAGCAGGTTAATTTTATGGACGACAAACAGTTGCAGGCTCTGGCTAACGAACTGGCCAAAAATCTCAAAACTCCTGAGGATCTCAGCCAGTTCGTTAGCCTGCTGAAAAAAATCAGTGTCGGGTCGGCTCTCAACGCGGTGTATGCGCAGGCCCGCATCCAGTTATGCATCGTACACATGTGCGTAACAGCCTGCGGTTTGTCTCGTGGAAGGACTACAAAGGCGTCACCCGCGGCCTGAAAGCCATCTGTCAGACTCCTGCGGACGCAGCAGGTAGCAGGCGCTGGAAGTGTTCGCCACTGCCCGGGACAGACGATATCCGCAGATAAGCCGGAGCTGGCAGGCAAACCGGGCCAGCCTGTCGACGTTCTTCGCTTACCCGGCAGACATCCGCAAGATGCTCGACACAACCAGCGCCATCGAGTCGCTGAACAGCGTGATCCGGGATGCCATTAAGAAACGTAAGGTGTTCCCGACTGACGACGTAGTGAAAAAAGAGGTGTGGCTGGCAATCCAGGCCGCATCACAGAAATGGACGATGCCACTGAGGGACTGGCGTATGGCGATGAGCCGTTTTATTATCGGGTTCGGTGACCGCCCGGACGGCCACTACTGAGAAAAGGCATTTACACAGAATCATGTGCAGGGTCCGCGTTGCGGTCAGTTGCCGGGAAATGTCGATCGGAAATCATCAGCGCCACGAAAGGCAAGCCTAAATCTGAGCACGACCGCATAACCACCCTTCTGTTAGAAAAATACACAAAACAAATCACCGCGCTGCCGCCTGGCCAATTCCGCCCCCGGAATTGGCTTGTCTACTTCGTGCGCGTGGTGGATAAGGAGATTCGAGCGTGAGCGAATATATATGCTGCCTGTGCAAGAAAGCTATCAATGGTATCGAGGCGTATGAATACCGGGGATTTACATCTTGTGATGAGCATTTTGATGAGGTAGGGGTCAGTTTGGATATCGAAAATTATTGTACGTTAAGGCTGTTTTTTGAACATTGTTAGCGCGAAGATTCTTTATGCGTACCGCCATTTTCTGTCAAAAGACATATAATATATAAGCGTATATTGGTTATTTAAACATAATATCGGAGATGTTATGACTGACATTACACAAGCTGATCATACTCTCTATCTTTCTGAGTTCATCGGTACACATTTCGTTTATACTTACGACAATGGATGGAAGTACGAATGGTATGCCCGCAACGATAATACCTGCGATTATCGTATTCATCAGGGGCTTGTTGGTGGCAGTTGGGTGACAAACCAGAAGATGAACGCCGTACAATTCGCTCCCGGAATTTACAAAGTTGACTGGCATGAACCCACGGGTACCTGCGTAAGTCTGTTATTCGATCTGAAAAGGAAGCTGATCCACGGGACAATTTTCTTTCCACAGTGGATTGCAGGTGAAGGGCAGCATCCTGAGAAAACGATTTGTTATCAGAATGAATTCATCGAGGATATGCATAAATTTCGCGATGAAGGCCCGGCCTATCCTTATGTCGTCATTCCTGAGTTTGCCAGAGTCACTTACATGAAAAATGAAGGCCCCGATAACGATGCGGTGATAAACATGCCGCCGGGACAATTACCTGATGATTTTTTTGATGGTAAATGATACCGACCACATAGTACGTTTCAGTCTCTCGCGCGTGCGGGAGACTGAACACTGCTGACACGCACGTGTGTCAGAGATTTGCGTCAGGATCTGCTGTTGTTTTAGCCTTTTGTTTTTCCGGAGTGCCCAGCGTCTGGCGGAACCAGTCAACAACCCTGTTGATGATCTCCGGCTGGTACCAGTGATAATCGCCATGTTCAGCCCCTTCAACTAGCACATAGTCTGCGCGAACCCCCGATTTCCTGAGAGCGTCATAAAGCTGAGCACTCTGCTCAGGTGATACCAGAGTATCCTTACTGCCGTGCATAATCAGGAAAGGGGACTTGCTTCCGCCAAGATGTCCGACGGGGCTCGCACTGAGGGCCTTCTGCGGTGTGGATGTGATGGGGGCGCCAGCAAAGTTTCTGAAGGCCGCACCATTAACCAGCAGAGCTTCAGTTGCAGCCGGGGACTGATGAACTTTCTGTATGTCCTCCGGGAATCCCTCACCTATGTTGCGCAGGTCAGAAATTCCATAAAGTGTGGCGACGGCCTGAACATCAGAGGACTGACTGAGAAAATCACCTTTATCAAAAGATTTATCGCCATTGGTTGTCCCCAGCATCTGAACCAGCCATCCTCCGGCAGAATCGCCAAGTACTCCGATACGTCCGGGGTCAATACCATAGTCAGTCGCATGCTGACGAAGGTACCTTACCGCCGCTTTGGCATCCACAACTGGTGCCGGAAAGGTGTCGGGAATTGTCCGGTATTCTGCTGCTGCAACGACATAGCCGGCACTGGCCAGAGCCATACGCATCTCAATGAACTTGTCGTGTTCAGCCGTGGTGAAACCTCCACCGGGGAAATAGATGATGGCCGGCTTCAAATCATTGTTTCGGGGAACGAGAACAGACATATGTAGCGGTCTGACTGAGCGTATGCTTTTGACCTGCTCGTAGACCACATAACCGATGTTATCTATCTGACTTTTATTGGTATTTACCTGAATAACATCTGCGCCCTGAACGTATCCCGGGAGGTTATTTCTATCGGAAGCTATCGCCCCTGTTACTGCTGAAATCATAAAAAAACCACCTGTCAGGCAGATATGTAAGTATCTCATATTTTGTATCCTTTCCTGTTTTAAAACCTATTATATTTTCTGTTACTCATGCAAAAAAAGTATTGCTGAATTATCAGTATTCACTGCAATAAAAAGCCTGCCTTTCGTTCATGGTTAGGAAACTGAATCATCGTTTTAAAAATTTCCTGACCATGAGCAGCAGTGTCTGTAATGCAGTAATGATGTGCCATCGGGAACGTTATGGTCATAAAATGGCATTTGCGGCGCGTTTTTAACCTGAAAGCTGTTTTTCAGACACACTTATCCCGCAGTCTGTGCCAGAAGCCATCGTTTCCGGTCGATGTTATGCAGTCTTTCTGCCACCAACTCCGACGCGTGCCTCCCGGCCTGCGCACTGCTGAAGCGCAGTCGGTTGCCGCACAGAATGCATTTGTACGGATCCGTGCGCAGAAATTCTTTCATCAGCGCGGCGAAGCCGGGCTTCTCCGGTTTTTTCCGCGCTTCCATCTCCAGGGCTTCATACACCTTCGGCAGCAGGCTACCCCGTTTACGGTTTGATAAAAAACCGTAATAACGCACCATCTTAAAATGCTTCGCCGGGATATGGCTGATATAACGTCCGATCATATCTTCCTGCGTCAGCGTCTGCTGCCGGTACTGCTGCGTACGGTGGTCGTAATAGTGGTGCACCACCGCGCCGCCGCTGTAGTGCCTCAGCTTCGCCGCCGACACGGGGGGCCGTTTCAGGTACCGGCCCAGATATTTGACGCTCCGCCAGGCCCCCCGGGTCTTCTTCGCGAAGTGGACCTTCCAGCGGCGCCCGTACTGCGCCTGCAGATAGCGCAGCCACTGTTTTTTGTCGTGGATATGCCCCAGCCCCGGCAGCCTGCCGGGGTTAATCAGGTCATAGCTGTGGCGCAGCAGCCGGATGACGGCTCCGCGCCAGATTTCCTCCACGGCATGCTTTTTAAAGAAGAGGTCGCGCCATACGCCGTGTTTAATATCAAGCCCGCCGCGGGTGACGGAGAGATGAATGTGGGGATGCTGGTTGAGCTGGCGACCGTAGGTGTGCAGGGCGCAGAAGATACCGACTTCCACACCCTGTTTTCTGGCCCAGCGGAGCATGGCGCGGGTGGCTGCGCGGAACAGGGCATTGAGCAGAGGCCAGTTATTGTTGAAAAAGGGCCACAGCAGATGGGGCATGGTGAAGGTGATATGCTGCCAGTCGCAGTCGGGCAGAATTTGCTGTTGCTCTGTAATCCACTGCTCCGTGGCCTTATGTCCGCAGGAGCTGCAGCCTTTTGATTTACAGGTCTGGCAGAAGAAGCGGGTGTGGGTGCAGTCCGGGGAGGCGCAGCAGTATCGCTTCACCCCCATGGCAGCAGTGCCGCAGGCGAGCATGCGCTCGACGCAGAGTACGGTCCAGGGGCTGAGGGTGTCCCCGTGTTTATCCATATACCGGTTCCAGGCGTCATCAGTGGTGAACAGCAGTTTTGCCGGGCGCGGGATATACATGCGGCGGATTATCGCTCTGCAGTGGCACCGGTATTATAGTGCCAGTCGTCACAGTCATCGGCCCAGTTGTCGGTGTGTTTATCCCAGGGAGCGAAGGTCACCGGCAGCATGCCGGATTCTGTGGCGATAATAAACACATCGGCTGGCATGGACTCAAGGACGACATCGCCGTCGGGTGAGTCAGGCGGCTCAAAGCCGCGGATGATGCAGACGAGAGGCGGGTCGAAGTGTGTATCGAGGAAAAACTGTGGCCCCAGGTGGACACAGTGACGAATGGCATCCTGCGGAGTGTCGTAAAAAACTCGTCGGGGTCGTCATAATCGCTCCGGGGCGGAATGGACACCAGAAAACGCTTAGGATATCCGGGTATAGCGCGTCGGGACGAGGGCGTGGGTTTACGCTTTCTGGGGGCTTTGCTACGGGCCATGTGAATGATTTCCTGAGAAATTAACATACCGCAGAGTATAAAGCTGTGAGCCGGTCATGAACACCCTCGGAACGGCAGAGCCGTGACGCTCGCCCTGTAAGGGCGCTATGTTCTTTACTGCCTTTGATACTGTGCCTGAATACGGCATACCTGAGACAAACTGTACCCCGTTGCCTCTGCGGTTTCACGGATACTGAGCTTTTTTACCTGCCGGTAGTACAGCACTTTTTGGTGCCGCTCATGATCGGCCTGTTTGCCCCGGTATTTACCCAGCGTATGCGCCCGTTCAATACCCTGTTTTTGTCGCTGGCGACGGCTCAGCCAGTCCTTATGCGACATTGCGGCCATCAGGTCGATAAGCATATTGTTGATGGCGGTTATCACGGCGCGGGTGATCGGATCCGCCTGCGAAGGGTCTTTATCTGACAGTGCCTGCCATGATGTAGGTACATCCAGGCTGACAATCCGCAGCTCGTGTTGTTCTATCTGCTTTTTCAGCGTCATCCAGTCGCTGTTACTCAGACGGGTCAGGCGGTCTATCTGCTCGACCAGTAAAATATCATTGCGGTGACTGTCTATCAGTAGGCGTCCCAGTTCCGGGCGGTCAAGCTTTGTACCGCTGATGTTCTCCCGGTAGCAACTGGCTATTTTATGTCCCCGCTCCTGAACAAACTGCTCCAGCATCTCTTTTGCCCGATCGGCAAACTGATCTTCCGTCGATGCCCTTAAATAAGCTCTGATGAACATTTTTTCACCACGTTATCGCATTTAGATTATTGCATTTATTCTATCGCATATAGGTTATGTCATTCATCGTGTGGCGTCACGTTTTAGGTCTGGCGTCAGGGTGTACCCTTATGCGATAACCATTTTTGTTAAAAATACCGAATCAAATAATTTACGAGGGAAACTATATGGCAAGGAGGCAGATTCTTTCGCTGTCGGAAAGAGAATCATTACTGGCACTACCGGACGATGAATTAACGTTGACCCGAATGGCGTATTTCAGTGAACATGATCTGGCACTTATTTGTGCCCACAGTAAACCCGCCAGCCGTTTTGGTTTTGCCGTCCTTCTTTGCTATCTGAAAAATGTCGGCTTTGCCCCGGATAAAAAAGTCCCGCCCTCTGATGCGCTGCTGAAGCATATCGCCAGCAGGCTAAAACTTACCGGAGATCTCTGGCCTGCTTACCTTTCCGGCAGGGATACCACTCGACGCGAGCATTTAACCGAATTGTACCGCTATCTTGGCGTAAAGGCGTTCACCGGCAAAATACAGCAGGACTGTATTACACACCTGCTGCCGATGGCGACGCGCACCGATAAGGGTATTCTCCTGGCCGAAGAGTTACTGGCCTGGCTCTGGCAGAACAACGTGATGATCCCCGCGATTGATGTCGTGGAGCGTACCTGTGCTGAGGCCATGGCTGGCGGCGATAAAATCGTATTTCAGACCCTGAATGCCCCGTTAACTCCGGCTCACAGGGATGCTCTGGATCGTTTACTTGAGTCCTCAGATAATCAGTCTTCCAGGCTGACATGGCTTCTGCAACCGCCGGGTAAAATCAATGGTAAGAACGTGCTGCAGCATCTTGATCGGCTCAGTAGCATTGAATCGCTGGCATTACCTGAAGGTATAGATCGTACCATTCACCAGAACCGATTGCTTAAACTGGCGCGGGAAGGCCGCAAGATGAGCAGCCGGGATTTGACCCGATTTTCAGCAACACGGCGCCATGCGATCCTTGTGTGCGTACTGGAAGAAGCCAGGGCCACACTGACAGACGAAGTGATTGAGCTGCATGAGCGCATGCTGAACAGTCTTTTCAGCAAAGTCAAAAGAACCCAGGCCGAGCGCTTTCAGCAGACCGGAAAGCTGATCCAGTCAAAAATGAGGCAGTACATCGATGTCGGTCAGGCGCTATCTGATGCCCGTGATTCCGGTGGCGATCCCTAGCTTACAATAGAAAACATACTCTCATGGCCGGAATTTGTCGCCAGTCTGGAGGAAACACGCCATCTCGCCAGAAAAAATAATTTTGAACCGCTGCATATTATTACCGAGAAATACAGCACATTACGGAAATATGCCCCGCGCATGTTGTCCGCTTTACAGTTGGTCGCAACTCCGGCAGCGCAACCACTGGCTGATGCGCTGGTTGTGATCAAGGATATGTACCAGAAGCAGTCACGTAAAGTTCCGGCGACAGCGCCACTTGAGTTTGTTCCCGAAAGCTGGCGCAAGGTTGTGATTACACCTGCGGGTATTGACCGGCAGTACTATGAATTTTGTGCGCTCAGCGAGCTTAAGGGGGCGTTGCGCTCCGGGGATATCTGGGTTAAAGGCTCACGCCGCTACAAAAATTTTGATGATTACCTCATTCCCGAAAAGGACTTTGACAAACTCATACCGGCGCTGCCCCTGCCCGTATCTGCTGATTATCATGATTACATTACCAGCCGTATGACCCTGCTTCAGTCCAGACTTGAAGAGGTCAATGCCATGGCTGCCCTTGGTGAACTGCCTGATGTGGAGATTTCCGACAGGGGAGTAAAAGTCTCTCCGCTGGATAACTGCGTTCCGGTGCAAGTTTCACCGCTGGCGGAGCTGGTTTACAGCATGCTACCGCGCCCCAAAATTACGGAAATTCTCGATGAGGTAAACAGGTGGACGACGTTTACCCGACATTTTTCGCATATAAAAAATGACATTACCCGTCCCGATACCCGCCTGCTCCTCACCACCATTCTTGCGGATGGCATCAATCTTGGCCTGACCAAAATGGCAGAAGCCTGCCCCGGGAGCACCAAATCATCACTCGAAGATATTCAGGCATGGTACATCCATGATGAAACTTATTCAGCCGCCCTTGCAGAGCTGGTAAACGCACAGGGAAAAAGGCCGCTGGCGGCATTCTGGGGAGACGGGACAACATCATCATCAGATGGACAGAATTTCAGAACAGGCAGCGCAGGCCGCTACGCAGGTCAGGAGGAGCCCGGACGTCAGTTTTATATCCATATTTCGGACCAATACAGCCCGTTTTACACCTGCATAATCAGTCGGGTCAGGGATTCAACACATGTGCTCGATGGCTTGCTGTACCACGAAAGCGACCTGGAAATCAGGGAGCATTACACCGATACAGCGGGTTTCACCGATCATGTCTTTGCCCTGATGCATCTGCTGGGATTTGCGTTCTGTCCACGAATTCGGGATCTCCACGACAAGAAGCTATTTATCAAAGGGAAAGCGGACCAATATCCGGCGCTTCAGTCACTGATATCAACAACCAGCCTGAATCTGAAAGAAATTGAAATTCACTGGCGTGAAGTGCTACGTCTGGCGACCTCGATAAAGCAGGGAACCGTGACGGCATCCCTGATGCTGAAAAAGCTTGCCAGCTACCCTAAGCAAAACGGACTTGCCAAAGCACTGAGAGAAATTGGCCGTATTGAACGAACGCTGTTTATGCTCGACTGGTTCCGCGATCCGGCACTTCGTCGGCGGGTACAGGCGGGACTGAATAAAGGAGAAGCCCGTAACGCGCTGGCGCGTGCGGTATTCCTACACCGGCTGGGTGAAATCAGGGACCGAAAACCGGAAAATCAGAGCTACCGCGCCAGTGGACTAACGCTGCTGACGGCAGCTATCTCGCTGTGGAATACCGTCTATATGGAAAGAGCGGTCGAGGCCTTGAAGCGTAAGGGGCTGAAGATCAACGAGCAACTGTTGTCACATTTGTCCCCGCTAGGCTGGGAACACATCAATCTGACAGGCGATTATATCTGGAAGAGTAACCGGATACCGGCTTCCGGTAAGTTTCGTCGGCTGAGGCCTGCTAAAGTAGAAAGGTCAAAAAATAACCTTAACGTACAATAATTTTCGATATCCAAACTGACCCCAGGTAATTAAAAAGGTAGATGCCAAGCGACAAGATTTAATTTATCGAGAACAAGCACGTTTAAAGTCACTTAAACATCTGGACATTAGCCCTGATACAGTTATTGGTAAAGCGAACAGAGAGCTACTCTCTAACGTTATCGAAGCGGCAGGAAAGGAGTCCTTTATTGAGACGGAGTATCGTGCCGGAAAACTATGATCACCCTCCCTGAAATCCCAATCGCAATCATCGTATGGGTGTTATTCGCCTGAATTAATACAGAAGTAAATATGGATAATGTAATCCAGCTCGTTCCGAGCAAATGGGTCGCTGAATCATTGCTCATAGCAATCACCGGCCTTAAGAAGAACACCATTAAAGCCGCTCGCGATCATTCATGGATGGAGGGTCGGGAGTACAAGCATGTTTCGGCAAACGGTCAGCCATACGACAACAGCATGTGTTTTTACGACTGGAAGCTGATTGAAAAGTGGATTGAACGACAGCCGGCAGCGATCCCCCGTAAGAAATCTGCTTAAATGCTTATCCCTTTCAACAGGAGTTAATGATATGGCTAAGTACCCAACGGGAGTGGCTCCAAACAAGAATCATCTACGAATATGGTTCATGTATCAGGGAAAGAGGATGTGGGAAGCTTTAGGTGTGCCGGACACACCCAAGAATCGCAAAATGGCGGGAGAGTTGCGCGATAATATTGTCTATCGCATAAAAATAGGAAATTTTGATTACCGGTCACAATTTCCTGATTCACCCGTATTTAAAAATGAATTGGCTTGTAGCTTTAAGGTAGCTATCCGTGAGGTTGCCGATCTCTGGCTCAGGCTAAAAAAACCAGAACTTGCTAACAACACTTACACAGTTACAGCAAGAAGACTGAGAGCGACTATTGAAAAAATTGGGGAATCAAAAAACATACGAACAATCAGGCATCAGGACTTATTAAGCCTGAGAGTTGAGCTTCTGACCGGGAGCTATTTTGTCGGCAGGAAGCGGAATATAGAGAAGAAGGGGCGCACCGCTGCAACGGTGAACTGTACTAGCTCAGACCTGATCTGACAGTTACCGGTTATTTATACAGGTGTCTGTCAGATTACATCTGGTTCAGATTTTTTTCTGCCCAGACTCGTTTACCATCAAGTAACGTGGCCATTGGCGTACGCCCGCAGCACATTTTTCCCTGATGAGTTCGCTCATTATTGTAATGCCACAACCCGTTGTCCAGATCCGTTTGCAGGCTCTCCAGGTCTTCGTATAACTTCTTACGGAACGTAACCTGATAAAAATCCTGCAAAATAGTTTTATGGAAGCGCTCGCAGATGCCGTTCGTCTGCGGAGACATCGCCTTCGTTTTTGTATGGTCGATATCGTTGATGGCCAGATACAGCTGGTAATCATGCTGCTCCACCTTACCACAGTACTCCGTTCCCCTGTCGGTCAGGATCCTCAGCATCGGCAGTCCCTGAGCCTCGTAGAACGGCAGTACGCGATCATTGAGCAGGTCTGCGGCGGTGATCGGCGTTTTACTCGTATACAGCTTGCAGTGTGCCACTTTCGAGTACGTATCCACGAACGTCTGCTGGTAGATACGACCCACACCTTTCAGATTGCCCACGTAGAAGGTGTCCTGCGACCCGAGATAACCCGGGTGAGCAGTTTCGATTTCTCCGCTGGCCTCGTCATCGTGGGCCTTCTTCTCCAGCGCTGCGATTTGAGCGTCGGTAAGCACGATGCCTTCTCTGGCGACCTTTTCCTCAAGTGCCTTCAGGCGTTTACGGAAGTTCTCCAGGTCGTGCCGTTGCCAGATGGAGCGCACGCCGCTACCGGAGATAAACACGCCTTTTTTACGCAGCTCATTACTGGTCCGGTGTTGCCCGTGGGCCGGGAACTCAACGGCATATTCAACAACAGCGCGTTCAGTGGCTTCGTCGGCGCGGTT
Source organism: Erwinia tracheiphila (assembly GCF_021365465.1). Classification (NCBI taxonomy): domain Bacteria; kingdom Pseudomonadati; phylum Pseudomonadota; class Gammaproteobacteria; order Enterobacterales; family Erwiniaceae; genus Erwinia; species Erwinia tracheiphila. Next base: position 2,444,452 of record NZ_CP089932.1, on the reverse strand, counting down.
CTTCAGGTTGGGGACGCGGCGGTTCTGGTTAATCAGCGCATCGATGCCGCCTTCAGCAGCCAGTTCCTGATAACGGTAAAACGTGTCGCGTGACACGCCCATGATCTTGCAGGCTTTTGATACGTTACCGAGTTCTTCGGCGAGATTGAGCAGGCCGGCTTTGTGTTTGATGATGGGATTGTTAGTATGAATCATGAGAGTTACCTCGCGTTTTGTTTAAGGATTAGACACCCATATCAAAACCGGTAACTCTCAACCTTTCAAGGTCCAGTGTCAGATCAAGTCGCGACTAATACAGGTGAACACCTGCATGGGTGACCTTTATGCCGTTATGAAGTTCGCTCAGAGTAATGGTTATATTGGGGACTTCCCCGATCATGGTGGGAGACTCAGAACGCCATGTTCAGCTTCCCGTAGTGGAACATTACGCCCAGCTTGAACCGTTCTTTATTCCTGAAGCCCCGTGACTTGATCCTCAGCAACCGTATTTTACTGTTCAGAGACTCCGCATTGCCGTTCGATACCCGGTTTTTCATCGCATTCAGAATGCCGTAAAGCCGCTTTGCCACCATGCGGGCAATGCTGACCATGAGTGGTATGCCGGTGTCTTTAGCCATCGCCATCCATTCCTGCCACAACTTACGGCTATGGTCGTCATAGCGGCGGTGCCACAGATCGCGGGCAAGCTCTTTCATTACCCAGCACTGGTTCGTTTGCGGTAACACCAGCCGGGCAACTTCTAACCTCTCAGCGCGGCGCCCAAAGCGATTTTGTTTGCTGTAAAACCATAAGTAGCGTGAGCGGTGGGCGTCTTTCCTGTCTGACGACGGGATCTGTTTCATCTCAGCCTGACGGGTTTTATCAACGATGGCGCACAACATTTTTGCCACATGGAAGTGATCGAAGGCGATTTTATCCACGGCATTGGGGAGATGGATGCGTGCAGCACTGATATAGGCCGTGTTCATGTCCATAGACAGCGTTTTTATCTCTTCAAGCTGGTGATCTCTCAGGCTACGCAGATAACTGGCAAGACTTTCTACACCGCGATCGTCGGTCAGTTGCAAAGCGCGTCCCTGCCTGTCAGAGATAACGGTGACGTACTGGTGTCCTTTTTTGAACCCGACTTCATCCACGCAGAGATGACGGGCCGATAAGGGTTGTTTTATCCGGGCCAGGCCTCGTTTTACTGCGCGCATCATGATGCCGTCCACGGCATTCCAACTGAGTTTGAGCTGCTTTCTGACAGCATCCACGGTGCTAATTTTCAGCCATGAAAGAACAAAGGCTTCGAACAACAGGGTGTAGCGGCTGCCTGGCCCCGCCCACGGAACCGGCAGTGTCTGGCAACCGTGCTCGGGGCAGTCAATGCGGGGTACATCAGCTTCAACCAGCGTGGTGAATTGACAGGTATCGAGGTGACGCCATTTGCGACGCCGGTGGTCATGTATGGGGCAGGATTTACCGCATGTTGGACAGGTCAGTTGAGTGTGCCCGACAATGCCGACAATCACAGTCACTGAACCAGATTTTTCATCAAGAGAAAGGGATTTTACCTGCCACGGTGCGGACAGGTTAAGGATATGGGCATAGAGGGACTTTTCGTCCATGGCAGACTCCTCAGAAAATCAAGACTGCCATCATAATGCCCTTAGCCACCACAACAGGGGAAGACCCTTATATTGACATAAATCCGATGGAAAATATCAGCCCTCTGAAAAAGGTGAGCAAAAAACCTGATCCAATACTGAGGGAGGAATTTCCCAGGCTCATAAGTGCGTGTAAAAGCCGCCAGATAGCAAACCTCTGGTCATTAGTAATAATGACAGGGCTGCGCCACGTTGAGCTTTGCGCACTGGCATGGGCAAGATATCAATCTTGCTGCAAAGACTATTACAGTAACACGTAATCTGACATCTCAAGGGCTGTTCACTCCTCCAAAGACTGAAGCGGGAAACAACAGAGTTGTGAGCTTGGTTGATGCGGCCATTGCAGTATTACGCGACCTGCTTGCTCTTACCCGAATGCTACCTCAATCAAGAATTGAATTTCATACCAGGGAGTATGGGCAAACTTTCCCTGATGAGAAAACATTTGTCTTTAACCCGTCTGTAAACGCCACAAACGGGCGATGTGGATCTCACTACGCTGTTGACTCTATAGGGCAAACATGGGACGCAGCTATAAGAAAAGCCGGATTGAGGCACAGGAAGGCCTACCAATCGCGGCACACCTATGCCTGCTGGTCTTTGTCGGCCGGAGCAAACCCAAACTTTGTTGCCTCTCAAATGGGACACGCAGACGCCCAAATGGTGTACCGGATATACGGCACATGGATGGTGGAAAACAACACCCAACAACTGACGTTGATGAACGCCAAATTAAATGAGTTTGTGCCACATGCGTGCTACGACAAGGAAGCTATGTAGTTATATCCTATTTAATCATAAACTTACCACACCAGATCTGCATATTCCCATGAGTAGCATTACTGGCAGAGCCAACTTATTGCTGACCACCTGCATAGGAGGTGGTGTTCATGCAGGGATAAAAAAAGCCGGTAAAAACCGGCTTGTATGAATCAAATATGCTATGCAATAATTCAAAAAAGGAAGTAAGACAATATGGAGCGCAACGCCCATCGCTTGACGTTGCATTCACCTGCGGAAAGAATTTTCCCCCAACCAGCGAGGGGATTTATTGATGCCGATCAGCTTTTTCATTCCTTTCATGACCTTTATCGGGCCTGATTACAACCATTTACGTCGCCGCAACCACCAGGCAACACCTAGCACCAGACATATCAACAATAAACAAAAAAAACCAAAACCATAGCGCCAGCTTCCCCCCGGAATTCCGCCCAGGTTTACACCAAATAATCCCGTCAGAAAGGTTGTCGGCAGGAAAATTACCGCCATCATTGACATGGTATAGGTCCTTCGGTTCATTGCTTCTGCCATCATCGAGCTTATCTCATCAGCCAGTACAGCCGTTCTGGAAACGCTGGCATCGAGATCATCCAGTCCGCGTCCCAGCCTATCGGAGATATCCTGCATTCTTCGGCGATCGTCATCATTCATCCACGGCAGCCGTTCGCTGGCAATGCGCGAGAACACATCGCGCTGAGGAGCCATATAACGGCGCATGATGATCAGCTGCTTACGAATTAATGCCAGCTCTCCACGCGGCGGGACTTTCTGGTCGACGACCGCATCTTCCAGCTCAATAATATTATCGTGTAGCTGCTCAATAAATTCGCTGGTGTGATCGGTCAAGGCATCACAAACGTCAACCAGCCAGCTGCCTGCATTAACAGGCCCGTTTCCATTTTGTAAATCGGTCAACACTTCATCGATAGCGAAGACCTTTCGTTGTCTGGTAGAAACAATCAGCTTCTCGTTAATAAATACTCTTACCACGACCAGTTGATCTGGCCGTGACTCACTGTTCAGGTTTACGCTGCGCAGGGTGATCATAGTGCCATCACCAAGACGGTTAACCCGGGGTCGCAAACTGTCTCCCCCGAGCGCATCCCTTACTGAGTCGGGGATCAAAGGAGTTGATACCAGCCAGTCGGCACTTTCACGGTGGGTATAATTCAGATGTAACCAGCAGGGTTTATCACAATGAATAACATCTTTATCCTCAATGGGGGTTAACCCACCTTTACCATCGAGTTGACAGGAAATAATGGCGTCGGAAATCTGTAATGTTTTGCCTTCAATGACGTCCACAATCACTCCATATTCAGATCAATCAGTGCGAAACAGTCTAGCGTGAGCCATCATTGATGTGTACTAGCTCAGACCTGATCTGACAGTTACCGGTTATTTATACAGGTGTCTGTCAGATTACATCTGGTTCAGATTTTTTTCTGCCCAGACTCGTTTACCATCAAGTAACGTGGCCATTGGCGTACGCCCGCAGCACATTTTTCCCTGATGAGTTCGCTCATTATTGTAATGCCACAACCAGTTGTCCAGATCCGTTTGCAGGCTCTCCAGGTCTTCGTATAACTTCTTACGGAACGTAACCTGATAAAAATCCTGCAAAATAGTTTTATGGAAGCGCTCGCAGATGCCGTTCGTCTGCGGAGACATCGCCTTCGTTTTTGTATGGTCGATATCGTTGATGGCCAGATACAGCTGGTAATCATGCTGCTCCACCTTACCACAGTACTCCGTTCCCCTGTCGGTCAGGATCCTCAGCATCGGCAGTCCCTGAGCCTCGTAGAACGGCAGTACGCGATCATTGAGCAGGTCTGCGGCGGTGATCGGCGTTTTACTCGTATACAGCTTGCAGTGTGCCACTTTCGAGTACGTATCCACGAACGTCTGCTGGTAGATACGACCCACACCTTTCAGATTGCCCACGTAGAAGGTGTCCTGCGACCCGAGATAACCCGGGTGAGCAGTTTCGATTTCTCCGCTGGCCTCGTCATCGTGGGCCTTCTTCTCCAGCGCTGCGATTTGAGCGTCGGTAAGCACGATGCCTTCTCTGGCGACCTTTTCCTCAAGTGCCTTCAGGCGTTTACGGAAGTTCTCCAGGTCGTGCCGTTGCCAGATGGAGCGCACGCCGCTACCGGAGATAAACACGCCTTTTTTACGCAGCTCATTACTGGTCCGGTGTTGCCCGTGGGCCGGGAACTCAACGGCATATTCAACAACAGCGCGTTCAGTGGCTTCGTCGGCGCGGTTCTTCAGGTTGGGGACGCGGCGGTTCTGGTTAATCAGCGCATCGATGCCGCCTTCAGCAGCCAGTTCCTGATAACGGTAAAACGTGTCGCGTGACACGCCCATGATCTTGCAGGCTTTTGATACGTTACCGAGTTCTTCGGCGAGATTGAGCAGGCCGGCTTTGTGTTTGATGATGGGATTGTTAGTATGAATCATGAGAGTTACCTCGCGTTTTGTTTAAGGATTAGACACCCATATCAAAACCGGTAACTCTCAACCTTTCAAGGTCCAGTGTCAGATCAAGTCGCGACTAATACAATTGATGCAATACAACGAACCTGAATACAAACGTTAAGAAACGTGTCAGCGCATCTGGAAAGTTCGATCTGCTTCACGTAACTGAAATCATCCGAACACCTTATCTTGCCATTTATGGGTGATTGATAAACTATTCTCTGCAGAGCTTCAGGATTGTTACTGTTAAATCAGGCAAAACCTAAATCGTTTATCTCTGTTACTAATGCTGGTCACTTAAGGTGACCAGCAACCTTTTTATCCGGATATTTCCTGCTCTTTACCCTCAACTCTCTCGGGTAACTTCGCTCTCTTCTACCCGGTAACACAAGCCATTTCGCCTGTTCATACAGGGTTCTCAGTTCTCCCGGCATTTTTCCCGGCGAAGCCCAGGGCAGGGTTATCAGCATCCGGATTATTTCGCTTATCGCTCCACTGAAGCTCAGCTGGTAAGGCAGGTAATCTCCTTTCAGATGGAACGCCATCTGCACCATCTGATATCGCACCAGGTTATAAGCCAGCAGTACCCCCCATAGCTCCTGTCTCACCAGCTCCGGCAGGCGACTGCGTAATGTCCACCGGCTGTCCAGCATACCCTGCTTTGCTTCCCGGTAGCCCAGTTCTATTTCCCAGCGGTGGCGATATAGCTCGCTGATATCTTTACCCGGATAGCGATTCGGGTCTGTCAGTGACGTCAGCACCTGCCTCTCTTTACCGTCTACCCTGCGGGTCAGCAGTCTTGCCACCATTTCTTCGGGACCCCTGGCCATTGCTTCCTGGCTCGTGGACTGGTTTTCAGGCATATCAGTTCATCTCCACGCCCCAAACGGCGAACCACCTGATACTGTACGTGTTTTTTCAACGGCAACAACCAGTGACGGTGTTCTCCTGCTGTCTGCCAGTGATGAAGCAGACCCATCGAATAAAATCCCTTATCGAACAGGGTGATACTGTTATTCGGGGTTTTCTCCGTCAGGTGCTCAGCCAGCCGCATTTCACTGACTTTTTCACTGTCGAATGCACTGGCGGCGATCAGATGGCTGCTCAGCTCCATCAGACAAACCATTCGCACCTGAGGATAGCCGCCTTCGCCGTACTGGCTGCTGTGTTTACTGAAGACGGCTCTGTTTTCCGGCGTATCGGCGGTACGCCAGACCACGCCGTCGACAGCAAACAGATTCAGACCGTGCCATTTTGGATGTGCAGCCTGCTGATTCCAGTGCTGCTGTGTGATATCAAAAAGCTCCCGCACTGCATTTTCACCCAGAGTCTTACGGCGCTGAATGACAGCGCTGCGTGCGGTAAAAGGAGCTCCGGTCCGGTCAGTAATATCCATCAGATTGACGATTTCGGTCATCGGATGATCGCAAAAAATGGACATCCCAACGACAAGCCAAATCATGGATTCGAGGGAAAGTTTACGTTTACGCAAAGTAACGGTATCGGTCAGGGTGAGCGCCTGCTGAATAAGCTCGGGAGGAATAAGGTCGGCGAGACTACGGGCGCGCTCAGGAGTGGCGGCATTGATGATGCCGAGGGCCTGGGAAAGTTCCATTTAAAAAGGGTTCCATGATGAACATAGAACCCTTTTTACCGCATAAACCGGATCGGTCAACCGATCCTTAAATGATCGGCATTAATCTCTGTTACGGTTGAACAGAAATAAACGATTTAGGTTTTTTTTGGGCGCAACATTCTCTCAATAAGCAGCAACGGAGTGAACGCGATGAAATATCAGCAGCTGGCACGACAGATACTGGCCGGGGTGGGTGGCAGGGAAAATGTTAAGTCAGTGGTGCATTGTGCCACACGGCTTCGCTTCCATTTAGCGTCCCCGGACAAAACGGATCTGACCGGACTGAAACAAAATGGTGATATCATCGCTGTCGTGGAAAGCGGTGGGCAGTTTCAGGTAGTGATAGGTAACTACGTTAATGAAGTTTATCAGGCGCTGCTAGAGGAAGGTAATCTGGACGATGCGGAGAAAGATAACGATGATGCTCAGGAAAAACAGACTGTTTTTGCAAAATTCATCGATATTGTCTCCGGTATTTTCACACCATTTATTGGTGTTATGGCCGCCTCAGGCATTTTAAAAGGTCTGTTGGCTATCTCACTGGCTTTCGGGCTGATGGATGAACAAGATGGCAACTATAAAATACTGTTCGTTGCCAGTGATGCCTTATTTTATTTCCTTCCGATAGTTCTGGGTTATTGCGCGGGCAAAAAGTTTGGCGGTAACCCTTTTATCTGTATGACCATTGCTGGTGCATTAATTCATCCGACCATACTGGCAGCATTCAGGCAGGCGCAGTCGGGGGATTCTGCCATGAGTTTCTTGGGTATCCCCGTCATTTTGATAAACTATGCTTCTTCAGTTATTCCCATAATTCTTGCTTCCTGGGTTTCTTGCCGGACAGAGCGGTGGTTAACCCCCAGACTACCAGGAGCGGTGCGTAATTTCATTACGCCATTATGCTGCCTTGTACTGGTTGTCCCACTGACCTTTCTGATCATTGGGCCGCTTGCCATCAAGTTCAGCCATCTGTTAGCAAATGGTTATCTCTGGATTTACGCCCTCAGCCCACTGGTAGCCGGGTTATTTCTTGGCAGTTTATGGCAAGTTCTCGTTATCTTTGGCCTGCACTGGGGAATGGTTCCATTGATGCTTAATAACCTTAGCATCTATGGGCAGGATTCGATGCTACCACTCCTGACGGCGGCGGTGCTTGGTCAGACCGGGGCAACGCTGGGGGTTTTATTGCGCACCCGCGACAGTAAATTGAAAGGAATTGCTGCTTCAGCATTCAGCGCATGCTGGTTCGGCATCACTGAACCGGCGGTATATGGTGTTAACTTACCTAAACGCCGTCCTTTTATTTTGGGTTGCATTGGCGGCGCTCTGGGCGCGGCCATCATCGGTTATTACCAGGCCAAAGTGTACTCATTCGGGCTGGCTAATATATTTACTCTGTTTCAGACGATTCCTGATACGGGCATTGATGCTTCCGTCATTGCTGTTTTCGCAGGGGCGCTTGTGGCCCTGGTATTTGCCGCAGTGTCAACCTGGTTATTTGGTTTGCCTGACGAAAAATCGGTCCCTGTTGCTGGTGCCGAGAGTCCACACCCAACCACCCCACTTCTGAAAACAATAGTGTTAAACAGCCCGATGGCAGGAAAGGTAATTCCTCTGGAGAATGTACCAGGCCAGACATTTGCCAGTGGCCTGTTAGGTAAAGGCGTCGGTATTGTTCCGGCCAGTGGCAGAGTTATTTCGCCTGTCAATGGCAAGGTCGTCTCTCTGTTTCATACTGGTCATGCGATTGGATTGCTTTCAGATGATGGGGTGGAGTTTCTGATCCACATTGGTCTGGATACCGTAAAGCTTGCAGGAAAATACTTTATCCCCCATGTCAGCGAGCTACAGCGGATTCGCTGTGGTGATGTACTCGTTGAGTTTGACCTTGCAGCTATCCAACAGGCAGGTTATGACCTGACCACTCCCATTATTATCAGCAACAGTGATGATTACCTGGATGTAATACCTGCAACCGAACAAGAAATCATTCAAGAAAACATGCCGTTAATGACTGTATTTTTGCAATCAAAGACAAGGAGTTAATTATGTCAAAACCTTTTCCCGATTCATTTTTATGGGGTGGTGCAGTGGCAGCAAATCAGGTGGAAGGTGCCTGGCAGGAACAGGGGAAAGGCCTTTCAACGTCAGATGTTTTACCCAACGGCGTCTTTGGCCAGCGTGTTGAGCGTAAGCCCGGTGTCACCAGTCTTAAAGATGTCGCAATCGATTTTTATCATCGCTACCCTCAGGATATAGCGCTTTTCGCAGAAATGGGATTTAACGTGTTACGCACTTCCGTCGCTTGGAGTCGCATTTTTCCGCAGGGTGATGAGAGCCACCCCAGCGAAGCGGGACTGGCGTTTTATGACCGTCTTTTTGACGAGATGGCAAAGTACAATATCCAGCCGCTGGTTACCCTTTCCCATTTTGAAATGCCGATGGGTCTGGTAGAAAAGTATGGCGGCTGGGGTAATCGTAAAACGATCGAATTTTTTACCAACTATGCTGAAACGGTATTCAACCGCTATAAAAATAAAGTGAAATACTGGCTGACTTTTAACGAAATTAATATGTCCTTGCACGCACCATTAACTGGCGTCGGCCTGCCTGAAAATAGCAGTAACCAGGAAATCTATCAGGCCATTCATCATCAGCTTGTTGCCAGTGCGCTGGCGGTTAAGGCGTGTCATCAGATTGTGCCTGGTGGAAAAATTGGTAATATGTTACTGGGTTGCATGCTTTATCCAATGACGTGTAAACCAGACGATATGATCGAGGCAATGCACAAGAATCGCGACTGGCTTTTTTTCGGCGACGTACAGGTTCGCGGTTATTATCCGGCCTATATGACACGTTTTTTCCGCGAACAGGGCATACGTCTGACCATAACCGAACAGGATAAAGTGGACCTCAATCAGTCCGTTGATTTTATCTCATTTAGTTATTACATGACCGGATGCGTCAGCACTGATGCTGACCAGGCGCGTCGTCGTGGCAACGCCCTTGATATGATACCTAATCCTTATCTGGAAAGTTCAGAATGGGGCTGGCAGATCGACCCTCAGGGGCTGCGTCTGCTAATGAACACACTCTACGATCGTTACCAAAAACCCTTGTTCATAGTTGAAAATGGATTGGGCGCAAGGGATATCGTTGAATCCGATGGCAGTATTAATGATGACTACCGTATCAGTTACATCAACGATCATTTGTTACAGGTAAGTGAAGCCCTTGACGATGGTATCGAGGTCTGGGGTTATACCAGTTGGGGACCCATCGATTTGGTCAGTGCCTCAAAGGCCGAGTTTTCTAAACGCTACGGTTTTATTTATGTTGATCGTGATGACGATGGGCAAGGAACCCTTGAACGCAAACGTAAAAAAAGCTTTTGGTGGTTTCAGCAGGTCATTCATTCTAACGGTGCGTCGTTAACAAAATAAACTGTTTTCAGCAATAGCAATCTAACCTGCTCTTACTGCTTTCTTTTATACGCAAAGTAATGCGGTAATAAAATTGTCTAGGTCGTCCGTCAATAGGTTCTGGAAAGAGCCAGTACATAGATTTGTGTAATTGCCTGATTTTGATATGTTCAATCCAGCATCAAAAGCAGGTTAATTTATGGACGAAAAACAGTCGCAGGCCCTGGCTAACGAACTGGTCAAAAATATCAAAACCCCTGACGATCTCAGTCAGTTTGATCGACTGCTGAAAAAAATCAGTGTCGGGGCGGCGCTCAACGCCGAGATGTCCCACCATCTGGGCGACGATAAAAATCAGCCCAGACCGGCGACCAACGCCCGCAACGGCTATTCCACAAAGACAGTGACCACCGGCGATGGCCCGCCGGAGCTGCGTACACCGCGCGATCGTGATGGCTCCTTTGAACTGCAACGGGTGAAGAAAAACCAGGTCCGGAGCACCGGGGTAGATAACCCGATCTTATCGTTGTACGCCAAAGGGATGACCACCCGCGAGATAGCGGCCGCGTTCAAAGAGCTGTATGACGCCGATGTCTCGCCAGCGCGGGTCTCAAAGGTAGCTGTAGCTGATGCCGTCATGGAGCAGGTCACCGGATGGCAAAACCGGCCACTGGATGCCGTTTGTCCCATCGTTTACCCTGACTGTATCGTCCTGAAGGTCCGGCAGGACAGTCGCGTCATCAATAAATCCGTATTCCTTGCCCCGGGTATCAACATCGAAGGCCAGAAAGAACTGCCGGGTATGTGGCTGGCCGAAAACGAGGGCGCGAAGTTCTGGCTCCATGTGCTGACCGAATTAAAAAATCGCGGCCTGAACGATATCCTCATCGCCTGTGTTGATGGTCTGAAGATCTTCCCGGACGCTATCAACGCGGTGTATCCGCAGGCCCGCGTCCAGCTGTGCGTCGTGCATATGGTGCGCAACAGTCTGCGGTTCGTCTCCTGGGAGGACTACAAAGCCGTCACCCGTGACCTGAAAGCCATCTGTCAGGCCCCCCACGGAGCGGGAAGCGTTCGCCGGCACCCGGGACAGCCGCTACCCGCAGATAAGCCGGAGCTGGCAGGCAAACCGGGCCAGCCTGTCGACGTTCTTCGCTTACCCGGCAGACATCCGCAAGACGCTCGACACGACCAGCGCCATCGAGTCGCTGAACAGCGTGATCCGGCATGCCATACCAATACTGTTTCTGCCTTTTTTCGGTCGTGACGCAGATTTATTGATAATGATGAAGAGTAAGATACCAACCGATGATCTTATCGTGCATTTCCTCTGACTTCGAAAAGCAAATTGTTCTGCGGGTCAGTCGTTTGATATGTGTGCGAAGATTAAGATTATGTCGTTCTGTCCGTTGGGTATATTTCTTGCTCACCACGTGGCCTGTTGCACTTAACAGAACTTTATAAACCGGCCAGGCATCTGTCATATAAAAGGCAATGTTAAATTTGCTTAACAGGGCCAGCAATCGTCGCAGGGTCGGGGCATTTCTCGGGCCGAAGACATGGGCCAGAGCACGTTTGCGGATACGGTCATAAGCATAGAACAACCACCGGGGATTGCTTTTACACCGCACGTAAGACCATTGTTCACCGGCTTCACAGCAGATAACAACCTCCGTTTCGGGGTCGATATTCTCAGCTACCTGCTTTGGCGAAATTTTTTTACGTGCCGCAGAACCGTATTGAGGCTGATACCGAGAACCCGTGCGGTATCGCGACATCCGGAATCATTCATGGCCATATTAACAATGGTCTGGTGTGTGTCTGGTTTGGCACCGGAGTAGCTAAAATTGAGCAGAAAGGTCTTTGAACAATGCTTGCAGATGTAACGTTGGGCACCGGATGCTGAATGTCCGTTACATCGTACAGCATGAGTTTCATTGCACTGAGGGCAGACGACATCAACTTTAGCCATATGTTACATCCAAAGCGCAAAGCATACGTGATCAGCAAGTCTGCGTCACGACCCATTTTTCAATATTTACGCTGAAATCACTGGCTCAATATCCCATTCGTACCGTTTATATTTAAAAACCAGAGTGTCAATAAGCTACGCAACAAATCCTTTGCTGCGCAAGCTAAACAGACGGAAGCGTTGTTGAAATGATTATGGTCAAATACACATCGCAACTTAACAAAATCAAAGTGCTCTGTATCAGCGCGCTTCTGTTTTCACAGCGGAGGTTAACTGGCGTATTCAACGATATTTTTGGCTTATAACTGAGCAATTTCATCAAATCAGGCATACACTGTGTGTCACAGCCAACACTTTCACAGTCAGCATAACACTATGAAATTTAAAATGAAAATCAAACCCTATGAAGCCTCTGCGGGTGGCTGGGGTTCTCTTGAGGCCACCACGCGCTTCGTTTTCGACAGCAAACAGGTCATTAAAAATATGCGTAATTTGATGCGCATGAATAAGGCCAGGGGTTTTGATTGCCCCGGCTGTGCATGGGGTGATGACAATAAAAGCACCTTGAGTTTTTGCGAAAACGGTGCAAAAGCCGTCACCTGGGAAGCCACCCGCCGCTATGTGGACGCAGCTTTTTTTGCCAAACATAGCGTGACAACGTTATATCAGCAAAGTGATTATTTTCTCGAATACCAGGGGCGCCTGACCGAACCCCTCCGCTATAACCGCGAAACCGATCACTACGAACCTATTAGCTGGGACGACGCGTTTCGGCTGATTGCCCGCCATATTCACGCCATGGCGAGTCCGGACCAGATGGAGCTGTATACCTCCGGCCGCGCCAGTAACGAGGCATCATGGCTTTATCAGCTATTCGGGCGGATGAACGGTAGCAATAATTTTCCTGATTGCTCGAATATGTGCCACGAAGCCAGCGGCACCGGGTTGAAACGCAGTATCGGTGTGGGGAAAGGCACGGTGCGTCTTGATGATTTTGATCATGCAGATGCCATTTTTGTCTTTGGTCAGAATCCCGGTACCAACCATCCCAGAATGCTGCACAGCCTGCGCCATGCGGCAGATCATGGTGCAAAAATTGTCACCTTTAATACGCTTCGTGAACGCGGTCTGGAACGATTTGCCGATCCACAAAAGCTGCTGGAAGTGGTAACCAGCAAAGCCGGAACGATCAGTTCAAGCTACTATCAGCCAAACCTGGGCGGCGATATGGCAGCAATCAGGGGCATGGTAAAAGCATTAATGGAAGCGCATCGTGCCAGCCTGGAAAAAGGTGAAAATGGGATTTTCGACACGGATTTTATTGAGATGCACACGGAAGGAATGGATGCATACCTTAACGTGGTGGACGCGACCAGCTGGCAGAACATTACGCAACAGTCCGGTTTGAGTGAAATACAGATTCGTGAAGCGGCTGCTATTTATCAACATGCAGATCGCGTGATTTGCACCTGGGCGATGGGCATTACGCAGCATAAACATTCTGTGGCAACCGTACGGGAAATCGTCAATCTGCAGCTGCTGTTTGGTCAGTTAGGCAAAAAAGGTGCGGGGCTTTGCCCGGTGCGCGGCCACAGTAATGTTCAGGGAAACCGTACCATGGGCATTTATGAAAAGCCCTCCGCCGAGTTTCTTGACAGTCTGGCCCGCCATTTTGACTTTGAACCCCCTCGCAAAGCTGGCCATAACACGGTTGAAGCACTGGAAGCGATGCTACGTCACGAGGTAAAAGTGCTGATAGCACTGGGAGGCAACCTTGCTGCTGCACCGGACAGCCCTCGCACGGAAGAGGCGCTGCGCCGCTGTGCGCTTACCGTACACATTAGCACCAAGCTCAATCGTAGCCACCTCTGCCCCGGTGCGGTGGACGCGCTGATCCTGCCGACACTGGGCCGCTCGGAACAGGATTGCCAGTCTGGCGGACCGCAGTTTATTACGGTGGAGGATTCCTTCAGTATGGTGCACGCCTCTGAAGGTATCGGTAAGCCGATTGCCGACACACAACGTTCAGAAACAGCCATCGTCGCCGGTATTGGCAACGCCGTGTTGGGCAGTCAAAAAGTTGACTGGCTGGCGCTGACGGGTGATTACAACAAAATCCGCGATCATATTGCGGCAACTATCCCAGGATTTAGCAACTTTAATGCCCGCTGTGACATTAAAGGGGGCTTCTATCTGGGCAATGCCGCTGCAGAGTTATGTTTTAATACGCGCAATAACAAAGCCCAGTTCAGCGATGCCTGCCTGCCGACATCACTGTTTCCCCAACTTGATAACGATGTCAGTGTTCCCTTTACTCTGCAAACGCTGCGCTCCCACGACCAGTACAACACCACTATTTATGGTCTGGACGACCGGTATCGCGGCATTTATGGTCAGCGCGAAGTCCTGTTTATCAACGCCGACGATATGGCAATGCTTGGCCTGGAAGCAGATGATAAAGTGGATATCGAAACGCTGTGGAATGATGGCATCGTACGTAAAGTCAGCGCTTTCAAGTTGGTGCCCTACAATATTCCACGGGGGAACCTGGCAGCTTATTACCCGGAAACCAATCCGCTGGTGCCTCTCTCCAGTTACGGCGACGACAGCGGCACGCCGACGTCAAAATCAATTCCGGTGAAAATTGTCCTTTCTGCGGTTAAAGCGAGCCAGCGTATCGCCTGAGTAACGATATACTGATTGCCAGCAGGGTCAGAGAGTCCGGTTTTGCTGGCTTCTGGCCCTTTCTCACGCATTTCCTGCAGCCATACGCAATCTTAAACGGCTTTGCCGGAAACGCCTCGCTGCGTTTTGCCAGTCATCACAGATTATCGCTGTGAATATATGTTGCCTGACCTCTGAACCATCATCGTTCGCGGTTCAGAGGGAAGCACGTTGCAAAAAAAAGTATCCGGCAGCCTCAACACTTTCTGTTTCTGCGTCGTTGGCACCCACTCTAAAGCACTTGCCACAACCCGCCCGTCACTGCATCCAACGGTGATAAACCTAATCAGGCATTGCCTCCAACCCTCGGTTGTCGGGCTTTTTACTTGCCGCAGACGTGTTAATCGCGTAAAACTGTCTGCCGTTTACAGGCCACGAAAACGATTGAGATTATGTTCCAGGATAACCCGCTGCTTGCGCAGCTCAAAGAGAAACTCCACTCCCAAACGCCGCGTGTTGAAGGTGTGGTAAAGGGCACTGAAAAAGGCTTTGGCTTTCTGGAAGTCGACCCGCAAAAAAGCTACTTCATCCCCCCTCCGTTTATGAAAAAAGTGATGCATGGCGATCGTGTGGTTGCGGTGCTGCAAACCGATAAAGATCGTGAAGTTGCCGATCCGGAGACACTGGTTGAGCCTTTTCTAAGCCGCTTTGTAGGGCGTATACAGAAAAAAGATGATCGCCTGTCGATTGTTCCCGATCATCCGCTACTGAAAGATGCAATTCAGTGCCGTGCTGATCGTAATCTTAAACATGATTTTCAGAATGGGGACTGGGCCGTCGCTGAAATGCGTCGTCATCCTCTGCAAGGCGATCATACTTTTTACGCCGAGCTGACTGCATTTGTCACCAAAGGTGATGACCATCTGGCACCCTGGTGGGTGACGCTGTCACGTCACAATCTGGAGCGGGAAGCCCCGGAAGGCGTCGCGGTTGAAATGATTGATGAAAATCTGACGCGTGAAGACCTGACCGCGCTGGAATTTGTCACGATTGACAGTGCCAGCACCGAAGATATGGATGACGCACTTTACGTGGAGGAAACCGCTGACGGTGAGTTGTCGCTGACCATCGCTATAGCCGATCCGACCGCTTATGTTGCGGCGGGTAGCCCACTGGACGATATCGCCGCACAGCGTGCTTTCACCAACTACCTGCCCGGTTTTAATATTCCAATGTTGCCGCGTCAGCTCTCTGACGATGTTTGCTCCCTGCGTCCTCATCAACGCAGACCGGTAATGGCCTGCCGCGTCACGGTAGCCGACGATGGCTCAATGGGCGAACCTCATTTCTTTGCCGCCTGGATTGAATCAAAAGCCAAACTGGTTTATGACAACGTTTCTGACTGGCTGGAGAACAGCGGCGAGTGGCAGCCAGAAACCGAGTTCATCGCCAGACAGATAGAACTCCTGCATCGCCTCTGCCTCAGCCGCGTTGCATGGCGTCAGACTCACGCGCTGGTATTTAAAGATCGCCCGGACTTCCGCTTCCTGCTGGGTGAAAAAGGTGAAGTACTGGATATCATTGCTGAACATCGACGTATTGCTAATCGTATCGTTGAAGAAGCGATGATCGCCGCCAACATCTGCGCGGCATCCGTATTGCGTGACCAACTTGGCTTCGGGATTTACAACATTCATCCCGGCTTTGATGCCGCCAATGCCGAACTGGCCGCCGCCGTGCTGGCCAATCACGGCGTTCAGGCCGATCCGCTGGCGATTGCCACGCTGGACGGTTTTCGGGTATTACGCCGCGAACTGGACGCACAGCCCACGCAGTTCCTTGACAGCCGCATCCGTCGCTTTCAGTCGTTTGCAGAAATTGGCACCGAGCCAAGGCCACACTTTGGCCTTGGGCTGGAGGCGTATGCAACCTGGACATCACCGATTCGCAAGTATGGAGATATGATCAACCATCGCCTGCTGAAATCGATTGTTCGGGGTGAAAAAGCAGAACGTCCACAGGATGACATCACCATCAGAATGAGCGAGCGTCGCCGTCTCAACCGTATGGCAGAGCGCGATGTGGGTGACTGGCTTTATTCCCGTTTTCTGCAAAGTGCGGCGGGGACCGATCAACGTTTCAGCGCAGAAATTATTGATATTTCCCGTGGTGGAATGCGTGTACGTCTGACTGATAACGGCGCTGTGGCCTTTGTCCCTGCCCCGTTCATTCATGCGGTACGTGATGAGCTGGTATGTAGTCAGGAAAACGGCACCGCGCAGATTAAAGGTGAAGTGGCTTACCGCGTGACAGACATCATTGATGTCACCGTTGCTGAAGTGAGAATTGAAACCCGCAGTATTGTGGCGCGTCCCGCTGCATAAACGCCGTTTGCTGGATAGCCGTGTTGTATTATATAACGATGACTTAAAAATAACGCCGCGCAAAACGGCGTTATTTTTTGGGTCTTCCCCTTAATGGTGGGATTAGTAACCCCGTAGCCACCTAAGTGACTACGGTAAATCAATAAGTTATAACCCCATTACCCCCCACTTACCCCCTTTTGACCTGATAACTGTGGTCGCAATGTGGACACTTCAGATAACGGGTTAAAGCTTACCGCATCTGCTAAATAGTCCGGGGAAAAATGTGCATAGGTCATGGTCTGCGATACGTCTGCATGACCAAGTATTCTTTGCAGGGTTATGATGTTCCCGCCCTTCATCATAAAGTGAGTGGCAAAGGTATGCCGTAGTGCATGGGCCGCCTGTCCCTTTGGCAGATTAGGTTTCGCTGCCTTCATCATTTTGCGAAAACGGCTGTAACTGACTTTGAACAACCGCCCTGACTCGTGCATTTTAACAATATCAGCCACCTCCTGCGAGACTGGAACAACGCGCTTTTTCCCATTTTTGGTATGAGGAAACATAACGTTGTTGTGGATGATATGTTCTGCCTTGAGTCCGTAAGCCTCCCCCCATCGCGCCCCTGTCGCTAAACAAAGAACGGCTATCCTGTAATAATCACCCTTTACTGAGCCAAGAAGAGTGTTAATCTCGTTCTCAGTAAGGTATGACATTTCGGATTTTACTTCCCGGAGTGGTGTCAGCGTGGCAACATGGTTTTCCCCATAGAACTCTGACCTGCTCCCTAATGCTGGTCACTTAAGGTGACCAGCAACCTTTTTATCCGGATATTTCCTGCTCTTTACCCTCAACTCTCTCGGGTAACTTCGCTCTCTTCTACCCGGTAACACAAGCCATTTCGCCTGTTCATACAGGGTTCTCAGTTCTCCCGGCATTTTTCCCGGCGAAGCCCAGGGCAGGGTTATCAGCATCCGGATTATTTCGCTTATCGCTCCACTGAAGCTCAGCTGGTAAGGCAGGTAATCTCCTTTCAGATGGAACGCCATCTGCACCATCTGATATCGCACCAGGTTATAAGCCAGCAGTACCCCCCATAGCTCCTGTCTCACCAGCTCCGGCAGGCGACTGCGTAATGTCCACCGGCTGTCCAGCATACCCTGCTTTGCTTCCCGGTAGCCCAGTTCTATTTCCCAGCGGTGGCGATATAGCTCGCTGATATCTTTACCCGGATAGCGATTCGGGTCTGTCAGTGACGTCAGCACCTGCCTCTCTTTACCGTCTACCCTGCGGGTCAGCAGTCTTGCCACCATTTCTTCCGGGACCCCTGGCCATTGCTTCCTGGCTCGTGGACTGGTTTTCAGGCATATCAGTTCATCTCCACGCCCCAAACGGCGAACCACCTGATACTGTACGTGTTTTTTCAACGGCAACAACCAGTGACGGTGTTCTCCTGCTGTCTGCCAGTGATGAAGCAGACCCATCGAATAAAATGCCTTATCGAACAGGGTGATACTGTTATTCGGGGTTTTCTCCGTCAGGTGTTCAGCCAGCCGCATTTCACTGACTTTTTCACTGTCGAATGCACTGGCGGCGATCAGATGGCTGCTCAGCTCCATCAGACAAACCATTCGCACCTGAGGATAGCCGCCTTCGCCGTACTGGCTGCTGTGTTTACTGAAGACGGCTCTGTTTTCCGGCGTATCGGCGGTACGCCAGACCACGCCGTCGACAGCAAACAGATTCAGACCGTGCCATTTTGGATGTGCAGCCTGCTGATTCCAGTGCTGCTGTGTGATATCAAAAAGCTCCCGCACTGCATTTTCACCCAGAGTCTTACGGCGCTGAATGACAGCGCTGCGTGCGGTAAAAGGAGCTCCGGTCCGGTCAGTAATATCCATCAGATTGACGATTTCGGTCATCGGACGATCGCAAAAAATGGACATCCCAACGACAAGCCAAATCATGGATTCGAGGGAAAGTTTACGTTTACGCAAAGTAACGGTATCGGTCAGGGTGAGCGCCTGCTGAATAAGCTCGGGAGGAATAAGGTCGGCGAGACTACGGGCGCGCTCAGGAGTGGCGGCATTGATGATGCCGAGGGCCTGGGAAAGTTCCATTTAAAAAGGGTTCCATGATGAACATAGAACCCTTTTTACCGCATAAACCGGATCGGTCAACCGATCCTTAAATGATCGGCATTAACCTGCTCCCCATTGATTAATACAGCGCGATGTTAGTAATGTCTTCATAAGTCACATGAGGACATCCCCATGAAGAAGCGATTTTCCGACGAACAGATCATCAGTATTCTCCGCGAGGCCGAAGCCGGGGTTTCGGCCCGGGAACTCTGCCGCAAGCATGCTATTTCAGACGCTACCTTCTACACCGGGCGCAAGAAGTTTGGCGGCATGGAAGTCCCCGAAGTGAAGCGGCTCAAGTCACTTGAAGAGGAGAACGCCCGCCTCAAGAAGCTGCTCGCTGAAGCCATGCTGGATAAGGAGGCGCTTAAGGTGGCTCTGGGCCGAAAGTTCTGACGACAGACCAGAAGCGGGAAGCCGTGGAAGTCATGTGTGAGATAACGGGTCTGTCGCAACGTCGTGCCTGCAGGCTGGCCGGTCTGTCCCTTTCAACCTGCCGTTATTCGGTTCAGCGTCCGGCTGCTGACGCGCAACTATCTCTGCGTATCACAGAGCTGGCACTTGAACGTCGCCGATTTGGTTACCGGCGCATCTGGCAGTTATTGCGTCGGGAGGGCCTTCACGTCAACCACAAGAGGGTTTACCGCATCTATCACCTTAACGGTCTCGGTGTAAAACGCAGGCGACGCCGTAAGGGTCTGGCGACTGAGCGGCTTCCGCTTCTCCGCCCGGATGCGCCGAACCTGACATGGTCGATGGATTTTGTCATGGATGCACTTTCCAGCGGCCGCCGGATTAAGTGCCTGACCTGCGTGGATGATTTCACGAAGGAGTGTCTGACGATCACCGCCGCTTTCGGTATTTCAGGCGTTCAGGTCGCACGTATTCTGGACGGCCTCGCGCTGTTTCGCGGCTATCCGGCAACGATAAGAACCGATCAGGGCCCGGAATTTACCTGCTGTGCGCTCGAACAGTGGGCTTTTGAGCATGGTGTAGAACTGCGACTTATCCAGCCGGGTAAGCCAACACAGAACGGATTTATTGAGAGTTTTAACGGACGCTTTCGGGATGAATGCCTGAATGAGCACTGGTTCAGCGATATTCTTCATGCCCGGAAAATCATTAATGACTGGCGGCAGGATTATAACGAGTCCAGACCTCATTCATCGCTGAATTACCAGACGCCGCTTGAATTTGCAGCATGCTGGCGAAACGGGAAACATGAAGAAAAACCAACCGACATTACTAACTGAAGGTTGTATCTAATACTGGGGGCAGGTCAATTCGGCTCGCCTGGCTTTTCAAAAAAGCCGTAAGAGCGGAATCAACGGGATGCGAAACCCTGCGCCCCCTAAAACAACGATTCACGACCCGGCAATGGCAATGGCAATGGCAATGGCAATGGCAATGGCAATGGCAATGGCAGCGTGTGTTCTGAAACCGGGTGAGACAACTGACCCGAGTGCGCACCGCTGCGATAGGATGATATAGTGCAAGCCACAATAGTAGCCAACGGCTACACCGTAATTGTTCTGAGGAACCAATAATGATGGTGACAATGAAAAAATGGCAAAAAAAGTGCGCTATGGCGCTGTTTATCTCAGGTGCGCTGTTCGGCCTTGAGCAAAGTGCCGTGGCAAAAAGCGATACCTTGATCATTCAGGATGGCAGTAGTGCGCTGAGTAATGAACAAGCCCGTCAACAGAAGCTTCAGTGGAATCAGACTCAGCGTTTGCGCAGTAAAGAAAATCTGCGCGATGAAAAGAATTTCGACAAAAATGACCGCGCGATTGACAACCGCGATGCCTGTGACCAGAGCCTTAACGTCAATGCTTACTGGGAACCTGGCACCCAGCGTTGTCTGGACCGCCGCACCGGCCGTCCTGTCGCATCGTGATATTCAGAATGCTGCTATAATTATTGTCGGATAAATGCAAAAGGAAAAGATAATGAAAAATATTATGTGGACACTCGGTGCCTTAATTATTGCCGCTCCGCTCATGGTACAGGCGTCGTGTGAATCGGTAAAAGCTGATATTAACCAGAAAATCATCAACAACGGCGTTCCTTTGGGAAGTTTTTCGCTTGAAATTGTACCAAACGATCAGGCCGATCGCGCCAGCGGCCAGGTTGTCGGGCATTGCGATAGCGATACGCAGAAAATTGTTTATAAACGTAACGACGGCGAGAGTGATACCACTTCTCCTGCCCGGGCTGGCTCGTCACAAGATGCCCCGTCATCCTGAGGCATTACTGGCATCATGGGGCTATCGTTAGTCATAAAGGCCAGGCCGCCTGGACGTGATGATCGTTCCGCTTTGCACAGGGCTGTCTGGGCAGCCCTCCATCCCCTCAGGCACTTCCACTGTTTCCAGACCTTTCCCCACTGAAAGACATTGCGCTGATAATCACAAGTAAATCCAGTTAACACCATAAAATTCCAGTTATATGACGCTGTCACAAACATTACGATAAATATCATTTATCGTAACCAGGTCAGTATTTGTCGGGGCTGGAGCGAAATATGGTTGATTTCTATCCTGCTGATTTCCAGCCTTAAACTGGCATCTGTACGGGAGAACTGCTATAGCTTTTAGTGATTATTTTACTTTTTAATAACAAAAGTGCCATAAGTTGTATTAATTGACCATCAGGGAGAATGCATTACATGCAAAACGCATCGCTTATGCGGCGAGCTTTGCTTGCCATGCTTTATTGCCATGGTGATCGGCCCGCTCATCTACGGACTGGGCCTCGATACCATCAAGGCGCGTCAGGTTGACCTGATTTACCTCGGGAAAAAGCACATGCTGCTGGTTTTCTTGTCGATGCTGGCAACACTTATTGTTGGCGTTCCCAGCGGGATCATTCTTAGCCGCCCTTTCGCCCGGCGCTGGGCTGAATTTGTTATGCAAATCTTCAATATCGGCAATACTCTCCCGCCGCTGGCAGTGCTTGCTATGGCGATGGTGATCATTGGTATTGGTGAACGGGCAGCAATTATTACACTCTTTCTGGCGTCACTGTTACCCATTGTCCCTAATACGTATTCGGGTTTATGCGCGGTTCCGGCCTCGTTACTCGAAGCCGCGAACGGCATCGGTATGACCAAAAGCCAACGTCTGTATAAAGTAGAGTTGCCAAACGCTTCACCTGTGATTATGTCGGGTATTCTTATCGCTACGGCTATCAACGTCGGAACAGCGCCACTGGCATTTTTAATTGGCGCAAGCAACTATGGCGAACTGATCTTTCCCGGCATCTATCTCAATGATTTTCCAACGCTGATTTTGGGTGCGGTAGCAACTGCCCTGTTTGCGCTCATCCTTGACATGTTGCTGGCCGGTCTGAACCGTTTACTCAGTCCGCACGTTACAGCATAAAAAAATAAGGAATAGATTATGGCGCAGACCACTCATCTGACCCGTTGGGTTTTTAAAACGGCATTGGTACTTGGTATGCTGGCAGGCTCGACAAGCATTGTCAGTGCTGCCGCTCCCATAGTAATGGCCACGCAAAGCTATACGGAACAGCACGCCCTGTCAGCAATGACCACACTTTATCTGAATAAAAAAGGGTTTCAGATTGAACCTAAAACCAACATCGCGACCACGATTAGCCGTAATGCAATGATCAATAAACAAATTAATATGACCTGGGAATATACCGGCACCTCGCTGATTATTTTTAACCATATCAATAAACCGATGTCGTCTGAAGAAGACTGGCAGACGGTTAAAAATCTTGATGCCCGACTTGGTCTGGTCTGGCTGAATCCGGCACCGATGAATGACACCTATGCGTTTGCAATGCAGCGCAAGCGCGCCGAGAAAGAGCACATCGACACCCTGTCGCAGCTGGTTGCTAAGATTGAAAAGGTACGTCGTGAAGACCCGGATCATAACTGGACACTGGGGCTTGATCTTGAGTTTGCAGGGCGAGCTGATGGCCTTAAGCTATTGCAGAAAGTTTATAATATGCCGCTGGATCGCCCCCAGATCCGCCAGATGGACCCCGGTCTGGTGTATACCACTGACGGCAGGGTTAAAGGATTCGATCTCAAAGTGCTGAAGGATGATAAAGGTTTTTTCCCAAGCTATGCCGTAACGCCAGTACTGACGCAAGAAACGCAGGATTCACCCCCCGGGCTGGAAGAGGCGCTGAATGCGCTGTCTCCCTTGATCACCAATGAAGCAATCACAGAAATGAACAAGCGCGTAGATATTGACCACCAGTCACCGCAACAGGTGGGCTGCGATTTCCTGAAATCAAAAGGTTTACTCTAAGGAGGCCGCATGGATACTATCCACTATTTCATTGATAACTGGGGTTATTTAGCCGCACTCACCTTTTAGCATCTGTGGTTGGTTAGTCTGGCCGTAGGAATGCCGATTGTGATTGGCGTTCCGGTAGGGATTCTGATTGTCCGTTATAAGTGGCTGGAAACCCCGGTACTCGGTCTGGCCACCATTATACTCACCATTCCGACTATTGCACTGTTCGGTATGATGATTCCACTTTTTTCACTGATCGGCCAGGGGATTGGGGTTCTGCCCGCCGTAACGGTCGTGTTTCTTTATTCCCTGCTGCCTGTCGTACGCAATACCCATACCGCGCTTGAAAATCTGCCGGACGAACTGCGCGAGGCGGGACGGGGCATCGGCATGACCTTCTGGCAGCGTTTACGCTGGGTAGAGATTCCAATGGCGCTGCCGGTTATCTTTGGTGGCATCCGTGCCGCCGTAGTGATGGACGTCGGCGTCATGGACATTGCTGCGGTAATTGGTGCCGGCGGGCTTGGCCTTCTGCTGCTGGATGGAATCAGCGGTAGCGATATTCGTTTGCTGATTACAGGCTCAGTGATGATTTGCCTGATGGCGATAATTCTCGACTGGCTGCTGCACCGCCTGCAGCTGGCGATGACACCAAAGGGGATTAGATAATGATAAAATTGGAAAACCTCACCAGGACGTTTACCCAGGAAAATGGCACCACGATAAATGCCGTGGATAACGTCAGTCTGAACGTACCCGAAGGGGAAATGTGCATACTCCTTGGCCCTTCCGGCTGTGGTAAATCCACTACGCTTAAAATGATTAACCGGCTTATTCTCTCAACCAGCGGTAAAATTCTAATTAACGGTGAAGACACCAGCGAACTGGATACGGTGGCCCTGCGCCGCAATATTGGCTACGTCATTCAGCAGATTGGTCTTTTTCCCAATATGGCCATCGAAGAAAATATTACCGTTGTGTCCAAAATGCTGGGTTGGGATAAGAAGCACTGCCATGTACGTGCCAGTGAACTGATGAGCATGTTCGCACTGGACCCGAAAAGTTTCCTGCACCGCTACCCCAGAGAGATGTCGGGTGGTCAGCAACAGCGTATCGGTGTGATCCGTGCTCTGGCGGCAGATCCACCAGTTTTATTGATGGATGAACCTTTTGGTGCGGTTGACCAGATTAACCGTGAGGTTATCCAGAATGAATTTCTTGATATGCAGCGCCAGCTGAAGAAAACGGTGATGCTGGTCAGCCATGACATTGACGAAGCACTCAAGCTGGGTGACCGGATTGCGGTCTTCGACCAGGAAAAAATTGTACAGTGCGCCAGCCCTGATGAGTTGCTGGCTACGCCCCGTAATGATTTCGTCGGTTCCTTTGTCGGCCAGGACCGTACTCTCAAGCGTCTGTTACTGGTTTCAGCCAGTGATGTTACCGATCAACAACCTACGATTACCGTGCAGCTGTCTACCCCGCGGTCTGAAGCCTTTGGCATGATGGATGATAATGATATGCGCTCCATTACCGTTGTGGGCCAGGAACAACGCCCGCTGGGTTATGTGAAACGTCGGGAAGCTCGCGCAATCGCCGGAAGCTGTAGCGATATACTGCATACCTTTAAGGTAACGGGACGAGCGGAAGAAAATCTGCGGGTGGTGCTGTCAAAACTCCACGAACATGACACCACCTGGATGCCAATTGTGGATGAAGAGGGCCGTTACAGTAGCGAGATTTCCCAGGATTATATTGCCACTTATCTCAGCTCTGGCCGTACACGCCGTGCGCTGAATCTGGTCTAAGCATGACAGACGGCAGGGACGCCGCCTTTTGCCGAAACCATACGTAATCAGTTATGCGCGACCTGACTAAGGTCGAAATAGTTTGCCAGCTCCCGCGTCTCAATTTTCGGTAAGTAAGGCAGTTCAGCCATTAATGGCGAGGGAATGCTTTTACTCAACACCTCTATAATTTCCGTGTAATTAGCTAAACCAGGATTAATACGGTTTGCCACCCAGCCGATCAGTGGCAGACCATCATTCGCTATCGCCTGCGCGGTCAACAGCGCATGGCTGATACAGCCCAGTTTGATGCCTACCACCATGATGACTGCCAGCTTTTCCGACACCACCCACTCAGACAGAGGCCGCATGTCATTCATCAGACTACGCCATCCCCCGGTCCCTTCGACCACCACATGGTCTGTCTGCTCACTCAAGGCGTTCAGACTTGCGCTTAACAGCCGGTAATCAACGCCGCCATGCTCGCTAATGCTAATTTCGTCATCCTGTAACGTGATGGGATTAACAGCAGAATAAGGAAGCGCCAGCGATGAAGCGGCCTGTAAAATTAATGCATCATTATTTCGCAAGCCTCTGTCAGTACGCTGGCTGCCTTTTGCGACGGGTTTAAAACCCGCTACGCATCTGTTCCCGCCAGACAGTTTTTGTAAAAGTGCGCGGCTGATTACCGTTTTCCCCACGCCAGTGTCTGTTCCGGTGACAAATAAACGCTTTAACATGCTGCTTTCCACAGTCAGGCCCTCAACAGAAATAATAAGCATTGGTAAAGAAAGAAGAGGAAATATCTTAGGAGAAGCCGCTCAAAAGCGGCTTGCGTTAGCGCAAGATTTTTGGCAATAGCTCGCAGGGTTACTGGCGTTTATCGCGAAAGCCACAGGCCTAAACACGGTCAGGGAAGAAAGTTGTTAATGTCTGTATGGGCAAGTGAACAGGACTGGCACCCGCGTAAGAAAATTTCAGCCCTGCAAAAGACGAAGCAACAGCGAACCATTGTAAAGGGCGTCTTTTATCAGCGCCGCGCCAGGCAACGTTCCCTCATTCTGGAAGCTGGTTTCCTGTACGACTACCCCGGCGCTGTAGGAAGGGAATGCCTGCCGTCGAATGCAGTCAGTAATCGCGGGGTACAAAACGGCCTTTGCCGCATTGAGCGGCGAGCCAATCAGAATCTTTTGAGGGTTGAGCAGGTTAACCATGACGGCAAGAATACGACCAACATTATATCCCACGTCCGTAATGATATCTTTTGCCCAGCGCTCTCCCGCGACTGCGGCTTCACATAAGCTTTCAATCGTCACGATGTTTAACGGCTCCTGACGGCTGTTTGATGTGCGTATTCTGGATGATGCCATTGCGAGTATACTTTCACAACTGGCCACGGTTTCGAGGCAGCCCTGGTTACCGCAGTAGCATTGCTTGCCATAGGGTTCAACCTGCGTATGGCCGATTTCAACCAGCAGTTTGCCTCCTCCGTGCAACAGGCGTCCCCCGACTATCGCGCCAGCCGTGACGTGATGATCAATCACCACCTGAATAACTTCGCTGGTATCTTTTGCAGCGCCAAAAAATGATTCAGCCAAAAGCCATGCACAGACATCATGCTGCAGGTAAACGGGCAGGCCGGTTCGACTTTTCAGCTCAGGCCCAAGTGGTATATTGTCGGCCTGATAAAAAGGCAGATGATGGATGATGCCTTTTTCAGCGTCCACAATACCTGGCAGGGTGACGGCAATCGCGGTAAGCCGCTCCAGTTTTTCCTGATGACGGTTAAAAAAACCATCAATCTCAGAGATAATTCTGATCAGCAGCGGCTCAGAGGCAGTAACCGGAAGCGGCAAGACATCTTCCACCAACAACACGCTACTCAAATCTCGCAGCGCCAGCGTGATGGTACCATAACCGATGCGTACCGAAAGATAGTGCCATGCGACGGTGTCAAGCGTCAGGGCCACGGCAGGCCGCCCACGGCTACCCAATTCCTGGAATTCGGTTTCCTGAACCAGATGCGCATCCACCATTTCACGCACAATTTTGGTGATGCTGGCAGGTGCCAGATGCGCTTTTCTGGCAAGGTCAATGCGTGAAATCGGACCATAGCGATCGATTAGCCGATAAACGACGCCTGCATTGATTTGTTTGATCTGGTCTATGTGGCCAGGTTGACTGTCCGTTATCACGCCCTGCCCTCGTTATTTATTTTCGCGGTTCTAAATAAATCCGTGGAACATGGTGAAACACTTCCTTTACTTCGTCAACTATTTGACCAGCAATGTGATTTAGTGCACATATAAGTGCTGCTTTTTCATTATGATCCGCCAGGCAACCATTTTTTCATATTTATTAATGCGGCGCTGGCCTCGCGCGGTCTGGCCCAGGCCAGACAGACTTCTGACAAGGCATCCTGTTCATCCAGGGCAAGCCAGCTAAGATTTTCCAGTCTTGCACGACGAAAAGATGCAGGCAAATAACTTATTATTTTTCAGTAAATTAGATTGAATAATCCGTCACAGACTGCACCCGTTAGCGCTCGTGATCTGCGGGTTTCCTCTGAGGTTGCCTCCGATAGCGACAAGGAACACCGCAATTTATCCGGGTAACGCTGGCGCTTTTTTACCGCCGGCCTGGCTACTTTTGCACTGCTTTATTGTGTGCAGCCCATACTCCCAATGCTTTCTCAAGAATTTAAGGTCGACCCTGCAACCAGCAGCCTCTCACTTTCTGTTGCAACGGGAATGCTGGCTTTCGGGCGGCTGATAACCGGGCTGGTTTCAGACACCGTTGGGCGTAAACCCGAATGGTGACTGGCCTGCTGTTGGCATCGGTTTGTACACTGGCTTCGGCAACCATGGGCAGCTGGCATGGAATTTTAATCACAAGAGCATTGACCGGGCTGTCTCTTAGTGACGTGGCGGCAGTGGGCATGGCCAGGCTAAGTGAAGAAGTGACCCTGGCGTCATCACCTTTTCAAGGGGGCTGTACATAAGTGGCAACTCCATCGGCGGCATGACGGGTCGCCTTCTAAACGGGGTGGTCACCGACTTCACTACATGGCGCATCGCCATTGGCTTTCTGGCGCTTGCTGCCGCGCTGAAACCACGCTGCCTGATGATTAATTTTCGTCTTCACTGGCAAGATCCCAGTCTACCCCTGCTGTTTGCAGAAGGTTTTTTGCTAATGGGTACCTTTGTTACCCTCTTTAATTGCATCGGATATCGTTTACTGGGGCCGCCTTATTCGCTTTCACAAGCCACGGTTGGATTATTATCGCTGGTCTATCTCACCGGGTCGTAGAGTTCACCCAGAGCAGGAGTCATGACGGCAAAATATGGTCGCGCGGCAATACTGCTTTTTTCAACCGCCGTAATGGTGTGTGGCGTATTGATCACTTTGTGTAGTTCAATCTGGGCGGTCATGTTGGGAATGATGCTGTTCGCGGCAGGGTTCTTTGCCGCGCACGCTGTGGCCAGTGGCTGGATTGGGCCCCGCACACGACGTGCAAGAGGACAGGCCTCTGTTCAACTACTATCTGGGATCGAGCTTCGACGGGACACCGGGCGGTGTATTCTGGTACTACTATGGCTGGTACGGCATCAGTACGTTCATTACTAAATACGCTGCTACTGCTGGCGTTGTGGATTGCATCGAGATAAAAAAAACAAAAATCTCTGAGGGTGAAATCCCCTGTTGTGCGCAGACCAGCAAATCTGGCCTGCACGATTTTTCCTTTAACCTATCCAATAATTTTGGTGGTAATCCTCAGCCGGATACCACTCTCCACGTTCAAGGGTGGTTACAACCGGCTTGTGATATTCACTCTGTACACGGGCAATCGCCGCTTTAGCCTCGATAGCCTGCTCTTCATTTAGTGGAAAAATGGCCGATCGGTACTGTGTGCCCATATCATTGCCTTGCCTGTTAAGCTGGGTGGGATCGTGGGTGGCAAAACTGATATCCAGTAACTCGCCATAGCTGATTTTTTGCGAATCAAAACGAAGGCGAATCGCTTCTGCATGTCCAGTATCACCATTGCATACTTGACGGTAAGTGGGATTAGGCAACTGGCCGCCAATATAGCCGCTTTCCACTGATTCAACACCGTTGATCTGCCTGAATACGGCTTCCGTGCACCAGAAGCAGCCTCCTGCAATAATGGCATACTCAATTGTCATATGTGTTTCCTCTTTAATCTGCCCGTGCGCAAGTAACCTGATTCAGTCAGTTGAACACTCATCATTCCAGCACAGCCACATTAATATTGCCATTGGTTTACTCTTTTCTGATTTAAGCCGCCCCGCTGATAACGCAAAAAAGCTGACTGTTTTTATCGGGTAACGCCCTTTTTTCTGGCATTGTTACCAATAAAAACCGTAAATTCAGTAAGGCATTTTGTGCGCTATCTCCACAGGTTATGCATGCTAAATAGCTATACATGCCATTTATGGACATCTGACAGGCACATTAGAACGGAGTATGACAAGCCTGATGTAACACCACATGGCAGCGAAAATACCTTAATCCCCTATCTCATAAGGGCTGATCATAAGTAGAGTACTATTCTGGCGGGTTATTTAGTTTGAATGCATCACTTACCGCTACGCCGGGCCAGTCAAATTGCTATTGTTAATGCTACTTCTTGAGCGATTCATTAGTATGTTGTAACTAAAAACGTATTAGTATATTACTTATCACCCAGCCTGAATTCTTCAGATATTTTACCGCTATTCATTTAATGCATCAAAAAGCTTATTGCCTGTGAAATAAGGATAAAGAAAATCACCACACGTTTGCCTGCCGGAAAGAGGTAATTTAACTGATTACCAACCTGAACATTGATTACCTGTGTTAATTTCCTACGAATTGCTTACGTGATGTTGTATTAATACCGGCACAGAATTTTCACTCAATTGGTGAAGTAACCTCAGCATAAGCCACTTAGGACTAATCTTAATATTGCAATTATATTCCCGAAAGTCTTCTGGCATTCGCAAAAAATATGAAAAAGCGGGTAAATAAAGAAATATTTTCTGCGATGGGTATGTTTAACTGCTAAATTTCTATGTACACTGTTTATCGTTTCATACACAGATTAACTTTAAACCATTACGCTACGGACTCCTTATATGAGCGAAACACTGAAAGTATTAAATAACATTCGAACTCTTCGTGCTCAGGCTCGTGAGGTTTCTTTAACAGAACTCGAAGATATGCTGGAGAAACTCGAAGCGATTGTTAATGAGCGCCGTGAAGCTGAAGCAGCTATCGCTTCTGAAATCAAGGAAAAAGAAGAAAAGCTGGCGAAATATCGTCAGATGCTGTTAGACGATGGTATTGATTTAAGCGAACTCACCTCTGCTGAAAGCACTTCTGGTAAAACACGGGCAAAACGTGCGCCGCGTCCGGCGAAATATCAGTACACCGATGAAAATGGTGAAGTCAAATCCTGGACGGGACAGGGACGTACTCCTGCCGTCATTAAACAGGCACTTAATCAGGGTAAGCCTCTGGACGATTTCCTGATCTAACAGATTAACGATAAGCCACGCTGCAATTATTCAGCGTGGTAATTCCCCCTGTCCTTACGCCGTTCCTGTCAGTGTTTTGACACGTTAATTTGAACTTTTTGACATGTCGTAACTAAGGAAATAGATCATTAGAAAATATGAAACCGTCGAGAATCTCCGCTGCTGCATGGCAGACCTGGAAGATGCCCTACTTTCATTCGCTAAAGAGATACAACAGTGTGATCTTCTCGCAGCAAGAGTATTCGAATTACCGCCGGTTAAAAAAGGAGAAGATCATCAGAAAGTGACCGGAATTAACGTTGTTACGCATCAGGGTGGACAGGCGTTAATCATGGCGCTGGCACATTATGGTCGCCTGTTTACGCAACATCAGTCAGAAACACTCAGTACTAAGTCGGCGGTTCGTCTTCCCGGCGCAATTTGTATTAAGGCCGGTGTTGAACAGGCGGTGCTTATCAAAAAACAGGTCATTTACATCAATAATCTCAAGCAAAAGCTAGAAAAGATAATAACCGTTGAGTCTGGCGTGAACAGTGAAGAAAGATTTGAGTTTGTGCATCAACAACTGCGTGGTCTGATTACCCTTAACGCTTACCGCACAATAACATTGTTGGATAACGTCGACTCTGTTCGATTTGGCTGGGCAAATAAAAACATCATTAAAAATGTTTCTCGGCAAGCCATTCTTGAAAAACTTAAAAAGAGCATTCAGACTGGCAGAGGGTCAGCCAGCT
Source organism: Erwinia tracheiphila (assembly GCF_021365465.1). Classification (NCBI taxonomy): domain Bacteria; kingdom Pseudomonadati; phylum Pseudomonadota; class Gammaproteobacteria; order Enterobacterales; family Erwiniaceae; genus Erwinia; species Erwinia tracheiphila. The sequence continues at coordinate 2,413,009 of NZ_CP089932.1, read as the reverse complement.
GGACACATGAACAGTGGGTTGCGAAATTACAGGACGAGATAGCAACGATTAATTCTTTACCTGAAAAAGCCCGACTGAAGATTAAAAGACCGGTAAAAGTACAACCCATAGCACGAGTATGGAATAAGCAACAACAAAAACAAACACAGCTCGCCTGCCCTTCCCCCTTGCTGGTGCTTTGCGCCGATGAACGTGCGTTACCAAAATTAGGCGAGTTATTAAATTATGATGCAATACGTGTAGTACATCGTTTCAGACCTGAAGCAGAAACTCTGTATTCTGTTATTCCGCGTATGCATCTTTATAGCGACACGTTAGGTTGAGACCGCTGCGGCATACCTGAAACGTAGAATGAGCGAAATATTTTCCGCTCTTAATGTGAACGTATTACAACTTCATGCTGCCAACCATATCTTCAGGGCGTACCCAGGCATCAAACTCTTCTTCCGAGAGATACCCTAATTTCAACGCCGATGCTTTCAACGTCAGCCCTTCTTTATGCGCTTTTTTAGCAATCTCCGCTGCTTTATCATAACCAATATGTGTATTTAATGCGGTCACCAGCATCAGCGATTCGTTCAGCAATTGTGAAATACGATCGCGGACAGGCTCAATTCCCGTGGCGCAGTGATGATTAAAACTTTCAATACCGTCAGCTAACATTCTTACGGTCTGTAAAAAATTATGAATAATCATTGGACGATAAACATTCAGTTCAAAATTACCGGAAGCACCACCCATATTAATCGCAACATCATTGCCTAAAACCTGACAACAAAGCATCGTGATTGCTTCACACTGCGTGGGATTCACTTTGCCCGGCATAATTGAGCTGCCCGGTTCGTTTTCCGGAATTGCGATTTCTCCAATACCGCAGCGTGGCCCCGATGACAGCCAGCGGATATCATTAGCTATCTTCATTAAGGAGGCAGCAAGCCCTTTGAGCGCACCATGTGCATGTACCAGCGCATCACAGGTTGCCAGCGCTTCAAATTTGTTAGGTGCCGTCACAAACGGCTGCCCTGTAATTTCTGCAAGTTCTTTCGCTACCCGCACCGCATATTCAGAATGCGTGTTCAGCCCGGTTCCCACCGCTGTGCCACCCAGCGCCAGTTCAGCAAGATGGGGGATGCTTTGTTCAATATGCTTCAGGTTATGGCTCAACATCGCCACCCAGCCGGAAATCTCCTGGCCAAGGGTTAGCGGTGTCGCATCCTGAAGATGGGTACGGCCAATTTTGACGATATCCATAAACGCTTCCGCTTTATGGTTAAGCGTTTTGTCCAGTTCACGCAATGCGGGTAGTAAACGCGACTGAACCGCAATAACCGCGGCAACATGCATAGCTGTCGGGAAAACGTCATTAGAACTCTGACTTTTATTTACATCATCGTTTGGGTGAACCCGCCGTGCCATGCCACGCTCGCCACCTAAAAGCTCACTGGCACGGTTGGCGAGAACTTCATTCATATTCATGTTGCTCTGCGTGCCGGACCCCGTCTGCCAGACAGCCAGTGGAAATTCACTGCTGTGTTTTTCAGCCAGTACTTCGTCAGCGGCAGTAATAATGGCAGCGACCCGCTCTTGTGGAAGTAAGCCTAAGTCCTGATTGACCTTAGCAGCTGCACGCTTAGTCAGAGCCAGCGCATTAATCAGTTCGGCAGGCATTTTTTCCGTTGAAATACGAAAATGTTCCAGCGATCGCTGAGTCTGTGCCCCCCAAAGCTTTTCCGCGGGTACATCAATCGGGCCCATTGAATCTTTTTCAACACGATTAACTGCCATAAATCTCTCCTCTTATAAATTGGCAGGAATAATATTTTTAACCATGCCGCTGGCTGACCAATTCGGGTAGTAGTTTTGCATACAATAATTTAACATTATGCGATCTGTACAACTTTTTCTGGCGTTCATGGTTAGGAAACTGAATCATCGTTTTAAAAATTTCCTGACCATGAGCAGCAGTGTCTGTAATGCAGTAATGATGTGCCATCGGGAACGTTATGGTCATAAAATGGCATTTGCGGCGCGTTTTTAACCTGAAAGCTGTTTTTCAGACGCACTTATCCCGCAGTCTGTGCCAGAAGCCATCGTTTCCGGTCGATGTTATGCAGTCTTTCTGCCACCAACTCCGACGCGTGCCTCCCGGCCTGCGCACTGCTGAAGCGCAGTCGGTTGCCGCACAGAATGCATTTGTACGGATCCGTGCGCAGAAATTCTTTCATCAGCGCGGCGAAGCCGGGCTTCTCCGGTTTTTTCCGCGCTTCCATCTCCAGGGCTTCATACACCTTCGGCAGCAGGCTACCCCGTTTACGGTTTGATAAAAAACCGTAATAACGCACCATCTTAAAATGCTTCGCCGGGATATGGCTGATATAACGTCCGATCATATCTTCCTGCGTCAGCGTCTGCTGCCGGTACTGCTGCGTACGGTGGTCGTAATAGTGGTGCACCACCGCGCCGCCGCTGTAGTGCCTCAGCTTCGCCGCCGACACGGGGGGCCGTTTCAGGTACCGGCCCAGATATTTGACGCTCCGCCAGGCCCCCCGGGTCTTCTTCGCGAAGTGGACCTTCCAGCGGCGCCCGTACTGCGCCTGCAGATAGCGCAGCCACTGTTTTTTGTCGTGGATATGCCCCAGCCCCGGCAGCCTGCCGGGGTTAATCAGGTCATAGCTGTGGCGCAGCAGCCGGATGACGGCTCCGCGCCAGATTTCCTCCATGGCATGCTTTTTAAAGAAGAGGTCGCGCCATACGCCGTGTTTAATATCAAGCCCGCCGCGGGTGACGGAGAGATGAATGTGGGGATGCTGGTTGAGCTGGCGACCGTAGGTGTGCAGGGCGCAGAAGATACCGACTTCCACACCCTGTTTTCTGGCCCAGCGGAGCATGGCGCGGGTGGCTGCGCGGAACAGGGCATTGAGCAAAGGCCAGTTATTGTTGAAAAAGGGCCACAGCAGATGGGGCATGGTGAAGGTGATATGCTGCCAGTCGCAGTCGGGCAGAATTTGCTGTTGCTCTGTAATCCACTGCTCCGTGGCCTTATGTCCGCAGGAGCTGCAGCCTTTTGATTTACAGGTCTGGCAGAAGAAGCGGGTGTGGGTGCAGTCCGGGGAGGCGCAGCAGTATCGCTTCACCCCCATGGCAGCAGTGCCGCAGGCGAGCATGCGCTCGACGCAGAGTACGGTCCAGGGGCTGAGGGTGTCCCCGTGTTTATCCATATACCGGTTCCAGGCGTCATCAGTGGTGAACAGCAGTTTTGCCGGGCGCGGGATATACATGCGGCGGATTATCGCTCTGCAGTGGCACCGGTATTATAGTGCCAGTCGTCACAGTCATCGGCCCAGTTGTCGGTGTGTTTATCCCAGGGAGCGAAGGTCACCGGCAGCATGCCGGATTCTGTGGCGATAATAAACACATCGGCTGGCATGGACTCAAGGACGACATCGCCGTCGGGTGAGTCAGGCGGCTCAAAGCCGCGGATGATGCAGACGAGAGGCGGGTCGAAGTGTGTATCGAGGAAAAACTGTGGCCCCAGGTGGACACAGTGACGAATGGCATCCTGCGGAGTGTCGTAAAAAAACTCGTCGGGGTCGTCATAATCGCTCCGGGGTGGAATGGACACCAGAAAACGCTTAGGATATCCGGGTATAGCGCGTCGGGACGAGGGCGTGGGTTTACGCTTTCTGGGGGCTTTGCTACGGGCCATGTGAATGATTTCCTGAGAAATTAACATACCGCAGAGTATAAAGCTGTGAGCCGGTCATGAACACCCTCGGAACGGCAGAGCCGTGACGCTCGCCCTGTAAGGGCGCTATGTTCACCGTCCGATTGTATCGCGGCTATCTGCTTAAATAACCGCGGCCGTCACCGAATTAATAATGCGTTGTTGTGTAAAATTAATTCATAACGAAATTATATACAGGACAACCATCCTGTCCTGACTACATGCCGCATAAAATTATTGCTGATCCTCTCGCGGGAATACGAGGCATTAAATAACTGTTCAGAATACCGCTACACCTGAACAAGCTTATTAGAAATCAACCTGTTTGGTCTGCTGAATATAAGGCCATGGTATGCCTGCATTCCCTGCCAGTCATGAGCAGCGCCTGACCTGGCAAGGCCGGATACGAAGTGAAGCACAATCAGGAACGCTTATTTAGTAAAGCGATTTTGATAAATGACACTTTCTGTTGAAAGCGTTAAGCAACGACGGTTTTCTGGGCGCGGGTTAGCGGGAAAATGCAGCCAGAATGCCAACTTCTGAGTTTAGCGAAAAGCACACTGGTCAGTTTTTTATCATGATGCGCAGCGCTATTGGTGTAAATATCTGCAGGCCTGAGCAACCCTGCCACTGACAGGTAATGTGGCTGGTACCCGCCTTTTTGTCGCCTGTTAAAAAAGACCCTGCACGAGGAAATCACCTTTTTTCCATTGTCGGTAACGGATTTTGCTCTTTTAAGGGACAATCTGTACGAGACTGCCTGAACAACATGTCGCTATTATCATGTGTACTGATGGGCAGGCATATAATGCGCAACAACCGGCAACAGCTAACGCTCGTGCCGGTTAAATTATGTTATGTTTCCTCGGGCAACTTACCCGACATGATCTGTTGAAAGGTGCTCACGGCCTGCCCGGAGATTGCGGCTGACGTAAATAGCCACAATTGCTATTATCAATCAGGTTATTATGCTTGCTGTTCCGCCAGAGGGTGATACGGCCCCTCCTTGTGGAGGAAAGAAACCATTTTGGTCATTTTGCATGCCCGTTTATTCGGCGTCGATGTTAAAAAAAATGCAGAATACTTCTGCATCTCATTTTTACCGTACAGGGACGCACAAAGACTTATTCAGAGAGGGACAGGGATAACGTCTGAAACATGAGTATGGCGTTTTTGCTTCGTGAAATATGATCGGCGGTTTTCCTGCTCCGGTATACGCGACTTTTAATAAAGGATAACGTTACAGATGAAAAAAACGAAAATAGCGATTGGCGTAGTGATTGCGCTTGGGGTGGTATGGACGGGTACCGCATGGTACACCGGCAAACAGTTAGAACAAAATATGGGACAGGTGATTCAGGATGCGAATGCACGCATCAACGAAATAGTGCCGGAGGGTCGCCTGCATCTAAGCTATCAGGATTACCAGCGTGGCGTGTTCAGTAGCCGTTTACGTGCCGTGCTACAGTCCAGTTCCCAGACAGAAGATAACAGCCTGATCAAACCCGGACAGAGCATCGTACTGGAAGAAAAAATTGACCATGGTCCCTTTCCCTTTGCACAGCTGAAGAAATTTAATCTGATCCCTGCGATGGCTTCCGTGCACAGTCAGCTGGAAAATACCGATGCGGTAAAAAAGCTTTTTGAAATTACCAAAGAGCGGTCGATTGCGCAGATAGAAACGCGTGTAGGCTATGATGGTGGCACCCACTCAGACATCACGCTGCTCCCGATTGATTATAATAATCCTCAGACCAGCGAACGTTTTGCCTCCAGCGGCGGCACCATTAACATCAGGGCCGACAGCCAGGGGAACAAAGTTGATTTCAGCGGCAAACTCGACAGTGTGACACTTACCTTAAAAAACCAGTTCGATATCCCGGTCGTCTTTACCGGTAACGGACTTGATATCAAAGCCGACACGCGACTCAGTCCGGAAGGCGTGCGCATTGGCGAACAAAGTATCACGCTGAGAAATCTGGCGGCCACAGTAAGCGATATTCGCGCATTTGATATGCAAGGGATCAACGGCAGCTCTTCTTTTAACGCTCAAAATAGTTTGATCTCCGGTATGATCAACTATTCCGTAAACTCTCTCAACGTACAGGATCAGAATTTTGGCCAGGGCAAACTGGTTTTGAAGCTGGCTAAATTCGATGCTAATGCGATGAAAGCTTTTTCAGAAAACTACAATCGTCAGACTCAGGCATTAATGACGGATCCGACATTAAGAAACGATCCCATTCTCTATCAACAGCGCGCCAGTCAGGTATTCAGTGCCAACTTGCCGCTGCTGCTGAAGGGTAATCCCCATGTGGACATTGCGCCGCTCAGTTGGAAAAATGCCAGGGGTGAGAGCAGTTTGAATCTGGCCGTACAGTTTAAGGATCCGGCAACCGGCCCTGCCCGGCCGCAAAATACCACTGAGGCGGTAAATAAATTCCTCAAAACACTGGACGGTAAATTGTCTGTCTCCATGGATATGGCCACCGAACTGATGACACATGTGGCACTGGCTGAGGGGCATCAAAAAGATGAAGCGGCCAAACTGGCAGATCAGCAGGTTAAAGGCATCGCTGCAATGGGGCAGATGTTCCGACTGGCCACGCAGAAGGACAATAACATTACCACCACACTGCAATATGCTGACGACCAGGTAACAATGAACGGTGAAAAAATGACGCCTGACCAGTTCTTCGCCCGCTATATGCTGGGTGGCGTTACTCCAGGGCAAGCACCAGCACCAGCACCAGCACCAGCACCAGCACCAGCACCAGCACCAGCACCAGCACAATAGACCATACCGTTGACAGATTTTAAACTTATCAGGGCGCAACGTTTGCGCCTTTTTTATTGCCAATGAAAATCACATCCTGTATACCTGCCATCACCCTGTTTTGGCCCTGCCTTAATCTCGTTCGATTTAAATCTGACAGCATAAATAGGGGAGTCAGTACATCACAGTGCTGCCCGGTCAACGCCATCTTCTGCTGAGGTTAACAGGATGCCTCGTCCCGCCGACAAGGGCATAAACAGGTTCAGGCTATAATTCAATTTACCGAAGGGGTAAAGACTTCCCTGATATTGAGGCCCTCGCTTTGCGGTCTGCACGAAGCGACTTTGACGGAAAGCCAACCGGGTAACTGTTATCGGACTGATGACCGCCTGGACGGACACCTCTGAGAGAAAGCGGTTATCTAAAACCAGAGAATTACTTCAAAGAACTTATTTTAATAGTATTGACAGAGATATTTTTTCTTTGAAAATGCTTCATTTCTGAGAAGGTAATTGGCAGACAGGAAGCCACTCTTTTTTGCTTTGTAGTTTTTTCTGCCATTAACTTCCTCTTGCTTTCACCAAAATCCATCCTGGTACTTCGGTCTGAGGAGAGTCCAGAATCTGCTTTAACAGCAGGGGTAAATGTCCCTTCTATAAAGGCAATATCGATATTTTCCCGCTGTTGTGCCCAGTCAAGACACAGCTTTGACGTCTTAGGAAAAAAAGTTGTCCGACATTTCCCCTCTCAGACGCTATAGCGTTGACCAGTAGCTAGAGGCTGTCACAAACATAGATTTCAGGCACCACTTTCTGGTTGTGCAATAAACGGGGTTCTTCGGCATCGTTGTTAATTTTCAGCACATTGGCCACCGGATCATACGTATAGCGCAGATCCTGAAGCATCTTCGTACCAGCGGCATATTCTGCAGGGCGTTCCGTTCGGATACCGCTAAGGCGCTGCCTCTCAGTACCGTAAATGTGCGCGGCTCGACAAAATTTTGAGATATTGCATACCAACAGTCAATCAGCTGTATGACCACAGGAGATAAAAAGCGGTTTGTATAAAGTATGTTGTGCTATGCACACTGATTTTGTTTGCTCTTTATACCCACAACAACCGGTTCAAATAACCCGCAGTTAACCCACCGATCGCGCAATGTTCTGGCAGATCAGCCCAGAATGTTTTTATACTCTTATGCACTTTACCGAGAACAACCGGGTGCCTCCGCATGATTGACAGCCAGCTTTCCCTTGCCGATATTCATCGCCATCTTGATGACAACATTCGTGCGCAAACCATTTTAGAACTGGGCCGTCAGTACAAGTTACTCTCCCTGCCAGCACGCTGGAAACACTGCTTCCACATGTTCAGGTCACTGAAAACGAACCGGATCTGGTTAACTTCCTGCACAAACTGGACTTTGGCGTTAACATACCGGGTTCTCTGGATGTATTCCACCGCGTGTCGCTGGAAAGCCTTGAGGACGCCGCCCTCACGGGAATTCACTACACAGAACCGCGGTTTTCCCCCAGCTATATGGCGATGGCTCATCATCTGCCGATAGCGGGCGTGGTTGAAGCGGTCATTGATGGCATCCGTGCTGGCTGCCAGCAGCATGATATTGATGTGCGTCTGACTGGCATTATGAGCCGCACCTTTGGTGAAGAAGCCTGCCTGCGTAGGCTGGAAGCACTGCTGGCGCACCGTGACGGCATCACCGCGCTGGATCTGGCTGGTGATGAGCGGGGTTTTCCGGGAAGCCAGTTTCTCAGCCACTTCAACCACGGGTGAGATGCAGGTTCCCGTATTACCGTCCATGCTGCGGAAGCAGCCAGGCCGGACAGCGTCTGGCCGCCGCTCCGCAAGCTGGGTGCCGAACGCATTGGTCATGGCGTAAATGCGGTTGAAGATCCGGCGCTGATGGACTTCCTGCCTGATCTCTAATATTCAGACCAGCACTGTCGCCTCTCTCGCCTACCACCCGCCTGCAGCCTTCCTCAATCACGGCATCCTCGCCACCATTAATACCAGCGATCCGGCGATTCAAGGCATCGAACTGGCGCATGAATATCAGGTCGTGACCCCGGCTGCGGGATTCTGCCGGGCTCAGATCCACACAGTACAGGACAACGGACTGAAAATTGCTTTTCTGAGCGAAAAAGAAAAGCAGGCAATCCGCGCCAAAGTAGCGGGCTGATATAAATTCCAGATGGCACCATTCTGCGAGACACAATCATCCACACGCAGATGAAAGCAATACGGATAGTCATCACTGCCACACAGCAACGTAAAAAACTGCCGCCTGCGCGGCAGTTTTTTTGTGCAGCAGAATAACGAAGCTGAGGCCATGAAGCTGAGGCCATAGTGAATAAACCCATAAATCCACGATTGCTTAAAAATATTCTTCGTGTAGTGTTTCAAATCAAAACAGGTTTTTTAATACCGAACAGACATTGTTTTTTATTAACCATCATAGTAAACTCGTTTATCGGAGAATAAAAATAAATTAACATTATATTTCACCATCTATCATGCAAGCATGTTAATGAAATTAATTTTCTGATTACAATTTAAATCAGCAAATGGTCATATAGCGTTAATTCGAAAGTAATTTTATAGACAACTTATATTACTGAGAAGCCTCCTGCGCTCAGGACATTTCCTCTGTAATAGTGCAGTCGTTACTAAACATAACAGTTAATTTTAAAATCATTTTTTACCAATCCTGTTCAGGAAGAAAATGTTAAAAATTAAAATACCCAAACACTAACAACATAACATATTTATTTCTCTATAAAAACATCTGGCAAACTATATCCATGCATTATGGAAAGTGCAAATTTGTTTGGGGCAAACCTCGCAAGAGCAAACCTTTCAGGTGCAGAACTTGCTGAGGCAAACCTGGCAGGCGCAGACCTTGCTGGAGCAAACCTTCAAGATGCTAACTTAACAAGAGCAAAGTTTAGCGATGCCAATTTGCGCGATGCGATTCTTTTTAATGTCTGTATGACAGAAGCAGACCTTTCAGATGCAAATCTAATCGGTGCTGATCTTTTCAATGTGGATCTGACCAGGGTAAATCTGTCAAATACCAGGCTAACAGAGACTGACCAGTGAAAAGTGCGATAAGTTTCTCGCCATAAATCCGCAAACCAGCGTTAGTGCGTGCAAGATGGGGCACTGACAAGATAGCCTGAAAACGTTTGCCGTAACTGAGGTCGGATCACACTGCCTTAGCAAAAGCAGCAAATGTTGAGTGTACCCGCTCAGACCTGATCTGACCGTTACCGGTTATTTATACAGGTGTCTGTCAGATTACATCTGGTTCAGCTCCTTTTCTGCCCGGACCCGTTTTCCATCAGGTAACCTGGCCACTGGCGTACACCCACAGCACATTTTCCCCTGATGAGTTCACTCATTATTGTCATGCCACAACCCGTTGTCCGGATCCATTTGCAGGCTCTCCAGGTCTGTATATCGCTTCTTGCGGAACGTAACCTGATAAGATTCCTGCAAAATGGTTTTATGGACGCACTAGCAGATATCGTCCGTCTGCGGTGACATCGCCTTCGTTTTCGTATGGTCGATATCGTTGATGGCCGGGCAGAGCTGATAATCATGTTGCTCTGTTTTACCGCAGTACTCTGTGCTCCTGTCGGTCAGTCTTCTCAGCATCGGCAGCCCCTGAGCCTCACACGGCAGTACCCGATCATTAAGCACACACTGATTGACGTCCAGTATCTGGGGATCGGCGGTAAAGCAGACCCGGCAAGATTGATTTTCTCCACGCCAGCGTCATCGATATGGGGGATCGTTTCCGGCTGCTGGTCAATGTGGTCGATGCGATTGAGCAACCAGGGGCATTGCCCAAACTGCCGGTGGCCCGTGCGCTGTGGAAGGCACAGCCCTCGGCTGGCAACCGCATCGGAAAGCTGGATATTGGCAGGCGGCGCATATCGTCCGTGTTCAGCCAGGCGCTGACCACGGACGATATGCGTCGGTACGGTGAGATGCACGTCATTGAGGTTCTGGTGATTGACGATACGACCACGCTGCACGGTTTTAGAGATGCACTGCGCTGGAACGACGCCTTTTGTCGGCTCAATCAGCGCGGTGGCTGACGGTGCCTGGCATTGCCTGCCATGCGAGCGGGCAATTCTGTGAACCCTGTTGACCAACGCAGCAGGGTTGTCGTCCGGTGCCACCTGCTATAACGCCGTGTCTGAAAGCCACCCCGCATGAAAAGCCCATCAGACTTCCGGTCAGCAATCTTATAGCCTGGCACATCGTCAGGCCACGCTGTCAGTCAGCACGCGGGGCAGCGTCTCCAGACAGCGGTGACATACGTATGTTAAATTGCCAGGGGGTCAACAGGTCAGTAACCCATTCCCGATCGGCGGTTTAGCTGGAACTGAGCATCGGCAGGCAAATCAAGGCGTGAATCAGTCTTAATGATTCTGGCGGGTTGCGTGCCGTCTTTTTTGAATTTCTCCAGCGCATCAAAAGCTGGCCCAGCCATATTGGTGGTCAGTTCAACGGTAGCATTAGCTTCCCCTGCCAGCATTGCCCGATAGATATCCGGTACGCCGTCAATGGAACCGATAAGGATATCTTTGCCTGGCGTCAGCCCTGCTTCTTTTATCGCTTCAATGGCGCCCAGTGCCATATCATCGTTATGCGCAAACACCATACAGATATTTTTGCCGTTATTTTCTGCGTGAATAAAACGCGCCATCACCGCTTTACCGCCGCTTCGGGTATAGTCGCCGGATTCACTTCGAATAATCCTGAGATGAGGTGCGGAGGCAATAGCATCGGCAAAACCTTTCTGGCGATCAGTCACCGCACTGGCACCTGCCGTACCCTGCAATTCCACCACATTACAGGGCTTGCCAGACCGCGTTTTCTCCAGCCAGTCGCCTATCAGCTTGCCTTCGTAGACGTTATCAGCGGTTACCAGAGACAGATAAAGGGATTTATCCTGAACCACAACGGGACGCCCAAGCAGAAAAACCGGAATCCTGGCTTTTTTGGCCTGCGTCAGTACGCCGTCCCAGCCGGATTGCCCAACAGGCGCGATAAATATCGCATCAACGTGTTGAGTGATAAAGGAACGCACCGCATTGATCTGGTTTTCCTGCTTCTGCTGCGCGTCATCTATTTTTAACCTGATGCCCCGCCTGCTGGCCTGAATACTGGCTTCACGGGTTTCTGCCGCCCGCCAGCCAGACTCCGAACCAACCTGAGCAAACCCTACTGTGAGGGGCACTGCGCGGGCGCTGGTGTTCATGCCTGCAAAAACAAAGAGAAGTAACAGCGAACGCTTCCACATGGTTCGTATTCCTTTGATGGAATGTTATTCCGGGTAAACCGATAACTGACGAAATAAGACAGTCTGAACGGACCAGCAGATCATTGAGGTTGGCACGCTGCGCGCCCACACGAAGCAAAAGCAATAATAGCAGATGACGTTAAAAAAATGTAACAGGAAAACACCCTTAACAATGGCTGGGTAATGCGAAATCCATCAATTTTCCATATTTTTCCGTCGCTCAAACGCTGACGATAGTTCAGCGCTTTATTCAATCAGTGCAGAATTGATTCCCTCTCCAGGCATAACGCGCACCCAATCAAGCCCGGAGAGGACACCGTTTGTTATTAATCACGACGCTTATCTATTTCATTATTCTGAGGACCCAGTCCCACAACAGATAAAAAGCTGTTGTGGGCTGATTAAGCTAACGTTCCCGTTGCTTTTCACTCAACCACCAGCCAGTACATCCCTGTCCAGCATCGGCAGCATTACAACGCTTTCCGGGTCACAGGCATCGGTTCGGGAAATCACCACCGTCGCCTGGGTATCGGTGTTGTTATAAGGAAGATGCGGCAGATTAGCCGGGATATACAAAAAGCTGCCTTCCGGCACCTCCAGATCATGCTGTAAATTTTCACCATAGCGAACGCGGGTCGTGCCTTTTAGCGCGTAGATAGACGTTTCATGATGCTCATGCTTGTGCGCCCGCGCCTGAGAATGCGGCGGGATCAGCGCCAGTTGCATATGAATTCCCTGGGCACCGGTGGTATGGCGCGAGATTCCCTGCTGATAAATCAGCCCCTGTACCCCTTCAGCTACGGGTTGCGGGGTAACTAAACGGCATTCGACTTGATTTTTTTCCACGTCAGCGGCTCCAGGTTAAATTGCCTGCAGATTTTTTAACACAAATCTTACAAAAAAAGCCACAACAGAGCGGATTTGAAAGCACATTGAGCAGTTGGGACAACGATGAGAGCACAAATTCAGCGAAGCAGGACATGGGTTACTGCGAAAAATGTGAGCATTTTTTTCAGATTATCTTCAGGTAAGCGCACTCGGCTCTGCCAGCCAGATAAAGGGATCTTCGACCGATGCTACATCATTGCATAACTGAACCTAAGCAGATGAAAATCTGCATTTCTCTGACACAACTCGCTGGTTACTACAAACGTGCACCCTGTTGAATAGATTGGCACACGGATACCTGACTGCCCATGATAAGGATTAAGCCTGATGCAAAGCCGTCTCTCACACGCGTCGCGCTACGATGCAAAGATAATTAAACACTGAAGACGCCACAAATGAGCGATTGTGAGTGCTCTTCGAAAACGCTGCTGTGCGACGACGGTGAAATCGGGCTAAACACGCCGCGCGACCGGGAAAATACCTTTGAACCTCAGCTGATTAAGAAGAATCAGACGCGTATCACGCAGATGGACAGCCAGATTTTATCCTTGTATGCCAAAGGCATGACCACGCGGGAAATCGTCGATACTCCCATTGTTTATCTGGACTGTATTGTTGTTAAGGTTCGTCAGAATGGCAGCGTGATTAACAAAGCGGTGTTCCTGGCGCCGGGCATCAATACCGAAGGCCGGAAAGAGCTTCCGGGGATGTGGCTGGCTGAAAATGAAGGTGCAAAGTTCTGGCTGAACGTGCTGACGCAACTTAAAAATCGCGGCCTTCAGGACATCCTGATTGCCTGCGTGGATGGCCTGAAGGGCTTCCCGGATGCGATAAACAGCGTCTATCCGCAGACTCACATCCAGCTGTGCATCATCCACATGGTGCGTAACCGCCTGAAATACGTGGCGTGGAAGGACTACAAAGCGGTCACGGGCGGGCTGAAAACCGTTTATCAGGCACCAACAGAAGCGGCCGCACGGATGGCGCTGGATGCGTTCGCCGAAGAATGGGATGACAAATATCCACAAATCAGCTGTATTAGTCGCGACTTGATCTGACACTGGACCTTGAAAGGTTGAGAGTTACCGGTTTTGATATGGGTGTCTAATCCTTAAACAAAACGCGAGGTAACTCTCATGCTTCATACTAACAATCCCATCATCAAACACAAAGCCGGCCTGCTCAATCTCGCCGAAGAACTCGGTAACGTATCAAAAGCCTGCAAGATCATGGGCGTGTCACGCGACACGTTTTACCGTTATCAGGAACTGGCTGCTGAAGGCGGCATCGATGCGCTGATTAACCAGAACCGCCGCGTCCCCAACCTGAAGAACCGCGCCGACGAAGCCACTGAACGCGCTGTTGTTGAATATGCCGTTGAGTTCCCGGCCCACGGGCAACACCGGACCAGTAATGAGCTGCGTAAAAAAGGCGTGTTTATCTCCGGTAGCGGCGTGCGCTCCATCTGGCAACGGCACGACCTGGAGAACTTCCGTAAACGCCTGAAGGCACTTGAGGAAAAGGTCGCCAGAGAAGGCATCGTGCTTACCGACGCTCAAATCGCAGCGCTGGAGAAGAAGGCCCACGATGACGAGGCCAGCGGAGAAATCGAAACTGCTCACCCGGGTTATCTCGGGTCGCAGGACACCTTCTACGTGGGCAATCTGAAAGGTGTGGGTCGTATCTACCAGCAGACGTTCGTGGATACGTACTCGAAAGTGGCACACTGCAAGCTGTATACGAGTAAAACGCCGATCACCGCCGCAGACCTGCTCAATGATCGCGTACTGCCGTTCTACGAGGCTCAGGGACTGCCGATGCTGAGGATCCTGACCGACAGGGGAACGGAGTACTGTGGTAAGGTGGAGCAGCATGATTACCAGCTGTATCTGGCCATCAACGATATCGACCATACAAAAACGAAGGCGATGTCTCCGCAGACGAACGGCATCTGCGAGCGCTTCCATAAAACTATTTTGCAGGATTTTTATCAGGTTACGTTCCGTAAGAAGTTATACGAAGACCTGGAGAGCCTGCAAACGGATCTGGACAACTGGTTGTGGCATTACAATAATGAGCGAACTCATCAGGGAAAAATGTGCTGCGGGCGTACGCCAATGGCCACGTTACTTGATGGTAAACGAGTCTGGGCAGAAAAAAATCTGAACCAGATGTAATCTGACAGACACCTGTATAAATAACCGGTAACTGTCAGATCAGGTCTGAGCTAGTACAAATCAGCAAAAGCTGGCGTGCGCACGGGGAAAACCTCAATACGTTCTTCGGCTATCCGTCTGACATCCGAAAAGCTATCTACACCACGAATGCCATTGAGTCGCTGAACAGCGTGATCCGTGCCGCCATTAAGAAACGCAAGGTATTCCCGACGGATGACTCAGTGCGAAAGGTTATTTACCTGGCAATCCAGTCGGCATCGAAAAAATGGAATATGCCGGTCCAGATCTGTCGGCTGGCGATGAGCCGCTTTATTATTGAGTTCGGTGGCCGCCTGAGCCTTCACCTTTGACGTGGTGGCAGTTACACAGAATTATTTACAGGGTCGTCCTGTGGTGTGAATCAGTCATACAACCAGCGGCCAGCTCTGGCGTTAAACTGTACTAGCTCAGGCCTGATCTGACAGTTACCGGTTATTTATACAGGTGTCTGTCAGATTACATCCGGTTCAGATCCTTTTCTGCCCAGACCCGTTTTCCATCAAGTAACGTGGCCATTGGCGTTCGCCCGCAGCACATTTTTCCCTGATGAGTTCGCTCATTATTGTCATGCCACAACCCGTTGTCCAGATCTGCCTGCAGGCTCTCCAGGTCCCCATATCACTTCTTGCGGAACGTAACCTGATAAAAATCCTGCAAAATCGTTTTATGGAAGCGCTCGCAGATGCCGTTGGTCTGTGGGGACATCGCCTTTGTTTTCGTATGGTCGATATCGTTGATGGCCAGATACAACTGGTAATCATGCGGCTCCACCTTACCACAGTACTCCGTTCCCCTGTCGGTCAGTATTCTCAGCATCGGCAGCCCCTGAGCCTCACAGAACGGCAGTACCCGATCATTTAGCAGGTCGGCGGCAGTGATCGGCGTTTTACTCGTATACCGCTTGCAGTGTGCCACTTTCGGGTACGTATCCACGAACGTCTGCGGGCAGATACGGCCCCCCTTTCAGATTGCCAGCACAGAAGGTGTCCTGCGACCCGGGATAACCCGGATGAGCCGTCTCGATTTCGCCGCTGGCCTCATCATCATGCGCCTTTTTCTCCAGCGCGGCGATTGGGGCATCGGTAAGCACGATGGCTTCTCTGGCGAGCTTTTCCTCTGGTGCCTTCAGGCGTTTACGGAAGTTCTCCAGGTCGTGTCGTTGCCAGATGGCGCGCACGCCGCTGCCGGAGGTAAACACGCTTTTTTACGCAGCTCATCACTGGTCCGGTGCTGCCCGGGGGCCGGGAACTCAACGGCATATTCAACAACCGCGCGTTCAGTGGCTTCGTCGGCGCGGTTCTTCAGGTTGGGAACCCGGCGGTTCTGGTTAACCAGTGCATCGATGCCACCTTCAGCAGCCAGTTCCTGATAACGGTAAAACGTGTCGCGCGACACGCCCATAATCTTGCAGGCTTTTGATACGTTACCAAGTTCTTCGGCGAGATTGAGCAGGCCGGCTTTGTGTTTGATGATGGGATTGTGAGTATGCAGCATGAGAGTTAACTCGCGTTTTGTTTAAGGATTAGACACCCATATCAAAACCGGTAACCCCCAACCTTGCAGGGTCCGGTGTCAGATCACGTCGCGACGAATACAAATCAGCAAAAGCTGGCGTGCGCACGGGGAAAACCTCAATACGTTCTTCGGCTATCCGTCTGACATCCGAAAAGCTATCTACACCACGAATGCCATTGAGTCGCTGAACAGCGTGATCCGTGCCGCCATTAAGAAACGCAAGGTATTCCCGACGGATGACTCAGTGCGAAAGGTTATTTACCTGGCAATCCAGTCGGCATCGAAAAAATGGAGTATGCCGATCCAGAACTGTCGGCTGGCGATGAGCCGCTTTATTATTGAGTTCGGTGACCGCCTGAGCGTTCACCTTTGACGTGGTGGCAGTTACACAGAATTATTTACAGGGTCGATTGCAGATATTACTCCTTTTTCCCCGTATCTGCATTGGGTTCACCATCAAACAGCTTACCCTGCATCCGATCCAGTTCTTTTTTTCTGACCCGTTTAACGATGCTGTAGACCCAATGCAGCGAAACACCAAATTTGCGGGCTAGTTCGTGATGGTTACGCCCGTCAAACTCGTGGAAGATTTCCCGGTCGCACTGGCTGACCTTCCAGACCATCCCCATCGGGAAATAGACGTTCTGCCCACCCCAGACCTGCATCATGCGGTTCGCGACAGCCTGACCAATCTGGTCGGCAACTGCGGGTTCGATATCAATAATCTCGCGGACGGTCTCAGAAGTGTGCTGTGCCAGTTCCACCAACAGTTCCGGCCCTTTACTACGAAACTGATTCAGGTCGCTCATTGTTTCACTCCCGCAACTCTGCGCTGCCACTTCTTCAGTTTCTCAATAACGCTACTTCCCTGCTCATTGCTAAGCCAGCGTAACGCGCTGATGCCCGTTTCCCGTTTAACCCACAGTGCCAGCGCCTGCTCTGAACAGTCACGGACGACGCCTGCCGCAGCCATTTCAAGCCATAGTGCACGGATTTTCTTTGACTGCGGATAGCTATCCAGCGGTAAGCTGGACCTGGCTTTCCCGGCAGGCGTAATGCGAAAGCCTTTCTTTTTCATGGATTCCCGCGCGCGGTTTAGCTGTGGGGTATCCATCCCTTTAGTTGAGGCTTTGCCGGTCAGACCCTGTAGCATCTGGCGGTAGGTGTCCTCATCCATCTGGAGATCGCTGCGGGCAATATGAATAAGTTGAATAAGACGCTGTTTAGTCATCATCGCCACTCCGTTTACCTGCGCCAACGATATAATCGACGCGCGACAGGCCAGCACAGGAACATAACGGCCCAACTGATCCAGTGTCCGGCACCGCTGTAATGTGAGTAAAACTCTGAACGGCGGTGCAGTTCAGCAGTACACCACCCCACGAGACCATACCAGAACAGGGCACATACAATAGATTCAGCCACTCCCCAGCTTCCGCTGTTCCTGCCCGCCGACGGGCTGATGCAGGCGGACGTTTTCCCCTTCCCTGTAACCGATGTAGCGGGACATGCCTGCGTCAAGTGATTTCCCGGCTCCACGGCCCGTTGTTGTGCCTGAGTCAGGGTATTTTTGTTCAAGCCAGAGGCTTGCCAGCTCCCGTTCTTCGCGGGACATAGCAAATAAATGAATCTCACTGCGCACAGCCAGCACCCAGCCTTCGGCAAATTTGTCACCACGGCTGGTCCTGGTCGTGCTTTTAATTCTTTTATTCTGCTGGCGGATATAGTTTTTACGGGCCACGATTAATTATCTGGCCAGTACTTCCCATGTATATGAGGCCAGTTCAATCCGGTCTTTATTACCGTAAAAACCAACGCTGGGTTTAAAGCCGGAGTGAATAATAGACTTAACGCCAAATGTCACCTGGATAATATCCAGCAGACCCAGCATGTAACACGGCGGATTAACGCTACCTGCAGCCCAGTAGTTACTGACGCTTTCATCAATATCACTGAGTGCGAGGTCAGCCTGGGTGATGTTATAGGCCTGCATCAGTTTCTGGGCGCGTTGCAGGGCCAGCGCCAGCAGCTTTTTTAACTTTTCTAGCAGCTTTTCATTATCCTGCGACATAAGTCACCCCCAGACGTTCCAGCTTTTTCTGCTTATGAAAGTCAATCATCAGGCCCATCCCGTTGAGGCGGAACTGTTCAATCATGATTTCAACATCAGCCAGCTCACCAGCCAGATCAACTTCATTGCCCAGTCCGTTCATGTTGCGGGCGGCTTCCTCCATCAGTTTCAGCGCCTGTACTTCAGGGCCAAAGGTTTTCAGGACCAGATTGTAGATCGTCGAACGGTTATATAATTTCATGCCTTTCATTGTTTTGCCTCGCAGGGGATGAACTCAATGGCAGGGACTTCCGTGTAGTAGTGCTGGCTGCAGTGCGGGCATACCAGCGTGATGAGAACGGCTGGCACATGGTATTTGCCAGAGTTAATGACGCTGGCGTCGCTGAACTTCAGAGTGGTGATACCTTTCTGGCAGTTAATACATTTGATGGGCATAATTATTCCTCAATACTGTTTTCGGCGTGCGGAAGCCCACGGCGCTGACGCCGAAATAAAAAGAAATTGATATAAAATTAAATGGCAGCGATATCTAACGGAATATTAATCAGCTTTCCGTGTTTATCTTTCTCCCGGAAATTAATATAGGTTTTGGACATTGCCACCTGCAGTGATTCCGATATGGCCTCCATTGCCCGGTTCCAGCACTCATCCTGAATCTTGACGCGGCGCAGGGACAGGATTCGCCCGGTATTGAGCTGCCCCTCTTTGTCCACCTGGAAAGCATCGCTAATGATGGCCCGCTGGTTGGCGTTCGCGCCTTCCGACCACTCGGTGGCACACTCGTCAATCAGGTCTTTGGCAATCTGCAGCTCTGGCCCGAACGTCAGGGTTTCCTGCACGCGGATGGTGATCTGCTGAGCACCGCCGCGCGTTCTGCCGTACTTCTCGGCCACAAGGTCAAGCCAGGCATAGCACTCGTCCAATAATAATGAAAATGATCTGCTCAAAATGAGAATAACTATGGACTTGACTCAGCTTGAAATTTTCCGCGTTATCGCCGAACAGGGTAGCGTTACGGCGGCGGCAGAGCGGCTTCACCGTGTGCCATCGAATATTTCTACCCGGCTTCGTCAGCTTGAGGAAGAGTTGGACACCAAGCTGTTTACCCGCGAGAAACTTCGACTACACATTACTGATGCCGGAAAAACCCTTCTGGATTATGCCTGCCGTATTCTGGTGCTTACCGAAGAGGCACGGCAGCGTGTTTCTGACCAGCAACCGGCGGGGATCTTCACACTTGGTGCGATTGAAAGCGCCGCAGCTGTCCATCTGCCGCCACTGATCACCCGCTATCATCAGACATGGTCGGACGTGGAGCTGGACCTGTCCACCGGACCATCAGGGGATATGATAGACGGATTGTTGGCCGGTTCTTATAGTGCGATCTTTATTGACGGGCCGCCTAAGCCCCCGCGGCTGGAAGGCGTGTCGGTTTTCCCTGAGGAAATGGTCATTATCTCCGCACTTAGCCATCAGCCGGTCACCAGTGCAAAAGTGATTTCAGGTGCGACAGTGTACGCTTTCCGGGCCAATTGCTCTTATCGGAGGTTGTTCGAGAACTGGTTCGCACGGGTCGGTTCGGCACCGGGCAAAATATTCGAACGGCATTGTTGCCTGCGTCAGCGCCGGAGCTGGATTGGCGATGATCCCGCTAAGTATGCCCGGCAGAGACAGCGTTCAGGCATGGCCCGTCGCTGAACAAATGGGAAAGATTTCTATCTGGCTGGTATGGCGTAAGGGTTACGCGTCGGCCAATTTACAGGCAATGATAAACTTGCTTGAAAGCGACGTGTCAAGATGAATTAATCCTCTCAGAAGAATATAAAATAAATCGCCGACCCGGAAAGGGGTCGGCGATGGTGCAGATAATAACGAAGTCATTCCCTTTACCACGTTATTAACGATGTGTCGCTACATACAAATAACTCGCCTCAGATATGGGGTTGACAGGGAATGGCAGGTTTGATTTAACTACCTGCTAGCGATTGCTCTCTAGCGTCCG
Organism: Erwinia tracheiphila; assembly: GCF_021365465.1. Lineage (NCBI taxonomy): Bacteria > Pseudomonadati > Pseudomonadota > Gammaproteobacteria > Enterobacterales > Erwiniaceae > Erwinia > Erwinia tracheiphila. The sequence goes on along the minus strand of NZ_CP089932.1, from coordinate 2,392,482 downwards.
CTTATGCCGGCCACTAAAGAAATTCCAGTCGGCCACCCTAAAGGTGATACATTGTGCCGACTATTTTAACTTTTCCATCTTTTTCAAGTTTATTCAGAATCGCGTTTTTATTTCTGATATTATCCATTGTCAGTTGCACATTGGTCCGGGCAACGGCATCGATATATTTATAGCCATTGACATCTTTCTCACCAGAAAAGTTTGTTTTTTCAATTGCTGGTTTTATTTTTTCTAACAGGGAAGTCAGATTACCTAATTTTGCATCCGAGGCAGCACCTTTGATGGCACCACATTTAGTATGCCCCATCACCAATTTAGCGCCAGAAAGCGAACAGGAAAATTCCGGACTTCCCATGATATCATCATTCTCAATATTCCCGGCCAGGCGGCAGTTAAACAGCTCACCGATGCCCGTATCGATGAGCTGTTTCAGCGGGCGTTCTGGAATCAATGCAGCCCAGGATCACTGCAACGGGATACTGGCCGCCGGTACTGATTCGCTTCTGAGTCTGAGAGAGAAAGTCATGTTCAGGCTTTTCACATTTCCGGAAACGATCATTACCGCTTTTAATCATTTCAATCACTTCGGCAGGAGAAAGCTCATCGCGCTCTTGTTTACTGAACAGTTCAGACCTCGCCTCTGCAGAAAAAGGAAGCCCCGTGAGCAAACTGGTGGCAATGACTGTTGAAAAAAGCGTGGCTTTCTTAATGAAGAGTCTTCTTTCAGACTCCATGAACACCTCATGTTGATTAAGTTAATAATGATGAGCACAATAAAGTTGAATAATGTAACTCACCGGACAGCCTGCTTCCTTATTGACTGTGAGGATATATTATTAATCCTTGCCCGAAGATGTACAGCTGCGCGTGTGAAAGCATAATGTTAGTTCAAATCATAGTTCAGGGGAATTAAAAATCAGGGAAAAATTATATTTTTTCATCTTTTTTATTTGTTAATTTTATCAACAGGAAAACACCGTATTAATACATGGCACAGAATTATAATAATGAGTGGTTTGTATCAGGAGTAAAAAACAACATAATCAGAAAAAAGAAACTTGGTGATAGTTTTTTTCTGCAAGAACATGCATGCCATAATTAATTATAAAAGCAAACCCTTAATATGAAAAAACCAATCAAGATAGGAAATATTTTGTTTCATTTCCATGTGCAAAATATTTTTAAAGATATAAACACCACCACAAGAAAAATTAAGACTCTGTCCCAAAAGGCGTTATCGTATAATGGGTCGTGACGCAAATTTATTGATAATGATGAAGAGTAAGATACCAACCGATGATCTTATCGTGCATTTCCTCTGACTTCGAAAAGCAAATTGTTCTGCGGGTCAGTCGTTTGATATGTGTGCGAAGATTAAGATTATGCCGTTCTGTCCGTTGGGTATATTTCTTGCTCACCACGTGGCCTGTTGCACTTAACAGAACTTTATAAACCGGCCAGGCATCTGTCATATAAAAGGCAAGGTTAAATTTGCTTAACAGGGCCAGCAATCGTCGCAGGGTCGGGGCATTTCTCGGGCCGAAGACGTGGGCCAGAGCACGTTTGCGGATACGGTCATAAGCATAGAACAACCACCGGGGATTGCTTTTACACCGCACGTAAGACCATTGTTCACCGGCTTCACAGCAGATAACAACCTCCGTTTCGGGGTCGATATTCTCAGCTACCTGCTTTGGCGAAATTTTTTTACGTGCCGCAGAACCGTATTGAGGCTGATGCCGAGAACCCGTGCGGTATCGCGACATCCGGAATCATTCATGGCCATATTAACAATGGTCTGGTGTGTGTCTGGTTTGGCACCGGAGTAGCTAAAGTTGAGCAGAAAGGTCTTTGAACAATGCTTGCAGATGTAACGTTGGGCGCCGGATGCTGAATGTCCGTTACATCGTACAGCATGAGTTTCATTGCACTGAGGGCAGACGACATCAACTTTAGCCATATGTTACATCCAAAGCGCAAAGCATACGTAATCAGCAAGTCTGCGTCACGACCTTATAATGCATCATGGTAATATCTGAGGGCAAAGTATGGCAGGCAGTAAATGGCATGGGTCAGCTGCTGTGCAAATAGCCGTGTTGATTTTTTCATTCTCCTGGCCCCAAAAGATGCTTCATCTCCTGTTTATCAGAATTAACAATAACCTGCATAAGGATGAAGTTATTATTACTATTCACAAATGGACCTGATCTTATTTTAAATCGCCCTGCCAGTATTCATAAAAGATTAACCCCAAAAATGACGGTACAAAATTTCAATCAACGTATGGATACATAATCAAAACGCAACTGCATGATGTGGCGAAAGCAAAGATATATCGTGGTGGTAAAAGCGTTGCAGGTGGGCGATCCCCTTCATGCGGTTACGGAAGTTCTCCAGGTCATGTCGTTGCCAGATGGCACGCACAGCGCTGCCGGAGATAAACACGCCTTTTTTACGCAGCTCATCACTGGTCCGGTGCTGACCGGGGGCCGGGAACTCAACGGCGTACTCAACAACCGCCCGTTTAGTGGTTTCGTCGGGGCAGTTTTTCAGGTTGTGCCCCGACGGTTTTGATCAACCAGCGCGTCAATGCCACCTTCTTCAGCCAGCTCCTGGTAGCGGTATAAGGTGTCACGTGACACGCCCATGCTCTTGCAGGCTGTTGAGACGTTACCGGGTTCTTCGGCCAGATTGAGCAGGCCGGCTTTGTGTTTGATGATGGGATTGTGAGTATGAAGCATGAGAGTAACCTTGTGTTTTGTATAAGGATTCGACACCCATATCAAAACCGGTAACTCTCAATCTTTCAGGGTCCGGTATCAGATCACGTCGCGACTAATACAGATAAAAACTGTTCGTCATCGTGCGGTGCCTGTCGTTTGCAGGTGACGAACAGCTGGCCGTCGTCCATTTATTCACGAAAGCGATAAAGATTACATCTGGACCAGATTGTTGATCTTCACATCTGCATTGACGTCTGCGTCGTAATCAACCCCCTCAAGGCCGAAGCCAAACAGATGCATGAACTCTTTTTTATAACCTGCGAAATCGGTCAGCTCATTGAGATTTTCGTTGGTGACGGTCGGCCACAACCGCACGACTTCGTCCTGAACCTCTGGCTCAAGCTCTTTGTAATCAGCACGCAGGCGACCAACGTCATCGACGATCGGCGAAGCACCATATAAACTGTCTTTGAACAGGCCATAGACCTGTTCAATACAGCCTTCGTGAGTGCCTTTTTCTTTCATTACTTTGAAAAGCAGTGACAGATAAAGTGGCATGACCGGGATAGCGGAGCTAGCTTGGGTCACCACCGCTTTCAGTACCGACACACGGGCATCGCCAGCGATTTCCGCCAGCGACTCACGAATGCTCAGTACGCGCTTATCGAGGTCTTTCTTGGCCTCGCCAATCGAACCGTTCCAATAAATATCATGGGTAATCTGCTCACCCAAGTAGGTAAAGGCGGTGGTTTTTGCACCGTCGACCAGCACACCCGCTGATTTAAGGGCATCAATCCACATCTGCCAGTCTTCGCCGCCCATTACCGCCACTGTACCCGCAATCTCTTCTTCTGAAGCAGGCTCAAGCGTGATGTCGGTAATGGTTTCTTTATCGGTGTTTAAGCCGCGGGTAACCAACGTTTTGCCTACTGGCTTAAGGGTAGAATTGAACACTTCACCCGTGACAGGATGGATGCGTCGCGGGGCCGCCAGGCTGTATACGACCAGGTCGACCTGTCCCAGATCTTGTTTAATCAGCTCAATGGTCTTTTCTTTGACTTCATTGGAGTAGGCATCACCATTGATACTGGTCGCATACAGACCTTTTGCCCGCGCCGCGGCTTCAAATGCAGCAGAATTATACCAGCCAGCGGTTGCCGGCTTGCTTTCTTCGCCAGGGCGCTCGAAAAACACACCCAGAGTAGCGGCGTCACAGCCAAACGCGGCAGAAATACGCGCCGCAAGGCCATAACCAGTTGAAGCGCCAATCACCAGAACTTTTTTCGGACCACCGCTAATCTGACCGTGGCGGGCAACGTAATCGATTTGTTTCTCAACATTGGCTTTGCAACCCGCCGGATGGGCAGTAACACAGATAAAGCCACGGATGCGTGGTTTAATAATCATCTCGACCTCAATGGAAGCTGTCTTGGTAAATTCGGCAAACAGAATACCTGCTTGTCACGACGGAGGCAAAGATGACAGTCGCTTAATGCCTCAAGTCAGCCTGTTTTGCTCTCTGTTCACCCATGATGATCGCCTCTTGCGCACGGTGAAATCCGCCAGCTTGCTGTAACGTACCCGCCGTTTTTATTTGCTAACGTGACACCAGCTACGCAGCGGATTTATGCCGCCATCAGGTGAGGTAAAACCGCTACAGCCCAGGATGCTGTCAAACAACTTTTCATGGAATACCGGCGTTTTATTCTTTGCCAGGGTTTGCAGCTGGTTGAATGCCGCCGCGTTCTCTGGCTGCTGCAAAAATTTATCCGAGGCCCACACCATAATTGGTATCGATCTTTGTTCGACGGGTGCCTGATTGCGCGGCGTACCGTGAAAATGCGTGTTTTCTGAGATTGATTCGCCATGATCGGAGGCATAAAATACAATGGCATTACGATCTCTGAGCTGATTAAACACTTGCTCAAGCATATAATCAGTGTAAAGCAGGCTGTTATCGTAGGCGTTAATCATCTCCTCGGCTGAACAGCTGTTGTCAATACCTTTGCACTCAGGCTGATAACGGGCAAATTCACGCGGATAGCGTTCGGTATACAGGTAATGCGAACCTTTGGTATGCAGCACGACCAGATGTTTTCCCTGCGGATGGCGGTCCAACGAGTCCTTCAGTTCGCTGACCAGCGCCATATCGTCAATGGGTTTACCCACGTTGCGCTTCTCAGACTGAATGGTTTCACGCAGCGCGTAGTCATCGGCCATCACTTTGTTGTAAAACCAGGCCTCGCTCTGCATGGAAAACAGCTCAGAAGAGAAGCCCTTTTTTTTCATCACCGAGAAAACATTCATCTCTTTCAGTGTACGCTCAGGCGCTTCGGAGGCACCGCCTTCACGAACAAACATACAGCGTAATGACAGCTTGGTGGAAGTATCGCAGGAGTACCCCTGCAGTGCTGCAAGATGCGGTTCTTTATCAAGGTAAGGCGTATTATCGCGACTGTACCCGTAAACGCCCATATGGTCGCGTCGTGCGCTTTCACCAATCACGAAAACGACGTAAAGATCGTTAACATCTTTCGGTGGGGTATAGGTAAAATGAGCTGCGGGGTCAAAAAGATGCCGGTTGTCTTCGGCCTGACTCCAGTTACTGTAAGCAAGGAGACCCATGCCGGAGAGCCAGTTTGACGGAGAATAACTTCCGGCAACCACGCCGCCATAGCTGGCCATCATCCGGTTATGCTGCTTATCAAGATCCTGCTGGTGATTACCCATCACTTCCAGCGGCAGCCAGCAGCAGAGTCCTGCCATAATCATCACCCCACCACGGCAAAGAAATGCAAGACGATTTCGGCGATGAAGGGCTGCCTCAGGTAATGGTGTCAGCCAGAGCATCAGCAACGGTAACAGGCTGACAAGGATGAACCAAAGCGTAAAATTCCAACCAACGGACTCTTTTGATAAATCCAGGCTGTCAGTGGCCATCGCTGCAGCGATGATGCCGTAACCGATATTAATATTGAAAAAAATCATGTAATAACTGGCCGTTATGGAGATAAGCACCAGTAGTGTGAGTAAAACGCGAAATAGCAAGCGGCCAGTTAAGGAGACCAGGAGAGTGATAAAAAGGACCAGCGAAAAGGCGGCAACCACTTCAATGGCCGTTGACAGTACAGCATCGTAGCGTAACTGGAGAAAACGGCGAAAAAAGATCGGCAGATTTAAAAGAATTCCGACGTAAAAGGCGATAAAACAACAAACCCGATACTGGGTCAGAAAATGCAGTTTTTTCATCTGAGTCTTCGTTGTTATTGCAGGTGAATGTGATGTCAGAAAACAGACCAGATTTGCTCTGCATACTGCCACGTCAAAGGTAGACAAGGCCAGGGGCAGGGGGTTTACTGTCAATAAAAGAAACCGTAACCTTAATTTGTAACAAAAAGTGTTATGAATGTATTGGTATTGTGATAAGCCAGCCTGAAAACACGATGACAGCGATATTCAGGGGCATAAAGTCGATTTTTTCACCTGTGGATTAGCAGGTAATTCCTTATAAAGCGTGGCATTGCGCTGCACTCACCTTTGACATAATTTGATCGCATTCAAAGTTCTGTGAAATAACGACCCAAAAATAAAAAATCATTTTTATTGCAAATAAATTCACTCAAGCGTTTTTAAGCAATAATTAATGAATATTAATTCATTATTTTGCACATAAAGCATCCGTAAATATAAATTTCACATTAATTCAAAAACACAAGAACATAAATTTAGTGGTAGATTCGGTCGCGTTCGATATACATAAACTGATTTTTAAGCCTCTACTCAGAATATTTATCTAATCTCACTAAAGTTTTTTATGGATAAGGTTTTTTATGGATAAGCTATCTTATGTTTCTGAAGGCAGCACAACCGCCTGGTCTACTTATCTTGCACAAATCGATCGCGTCGCGCCTTATCTTGGTGAACTGAACCGCTGGATCGACACCCTGCGTCATCCGAAACGGGCATTAATTGTTGATATCCCGTTACAGATGGATGATGGCACTATTCGCCATTTCGAAGGGTTCAGGGTGCAGCATAATCTCTCGCGCGGACCAGGCAAAGGCGGCATCCGTTTTCACCCGAATGTTGACCTGAACGAAGTTATGGCCCTTTCCGCATGGATGACCATCAAATGTGCCGCAGTAAATCTGCCCTATGGCGGTGCCAAAGGGGGGATTCGCGTCGATCCATTCAAATTATCAGAAGGTGAGCTGGAACGTCTGACCCGACGCTACACCAGTGAAATCGGTCTGATTATTGGCCCACAGAAAGATATCCCGGCACCAGATGTTGGCACAAATGCCCGGGTGATGGCATGGATGATGGATACCTACTCCATGAATCATGGCACCACAATTACGGGTGTGGTCACTGGAAAACCCATCCATCTGGGTGGCTCGCTGGGGCGTGAAAAAGCCACGGGTCGCGGCGTATTTATCACCGGACGTGAAGTGGCAAACCGCCGCAATATTGAAATCAGCGGTGCCCGCATTGCCGTCCAGGGGTTTGGTAACGTAGGCAGTGAAGCAGCACGGCTCTTTGCTGACGCCGGCGCGAAAGTGGTGGTGGTCCAGGATCATTCCGCCACCCTGTTCAATCATGACGGTATTGATTTGACTGCATTGAGCGACTGGCAGACCCGCAACAAAGTAATAGCCGGTTTTAGCGGCGCTGAAGAGATTGACAGCGAAGCGTTCTGGGATGTGCAGATGGATATATTGATCCCCGCAGCGCTGGAAGGGCAAATTACCAGGGAACGTGCGGAAAAACTCCGCTGCAAACTGGTACTTGAAGGGGCCAACGGCCCTACCTACCCTGATGCTGACGATGTACTCAGTTCACGCGGTATAACGGTGGTCCCGGACGTTATTTGTAACGCAGGCGGCGTGACCGTCAGTTATTTTGAATGGGTACAGGATATGGCAAGCTTTTTCTGGAGTGAAAACGAAATTAACGATCGCATGGACAGGATTATGATCGATGCCATGACTCACGTTTGGGACAAAGCCAGAGAGAAAGAATGCAGCCTTCGCACTGCTGCATATATTGTCGCCTGTGAACGTATTTTAATGGCGAGGAAGGATCGCGGTATCTACCCCGGCTAACCCCCCACCCCCGTCTCGAAAACAGGCGGGGTTAATCCCTTTCTGTAATGACCAGAGCACTATTTAACGCTGGAAAAATTATTTTAATATGATTAGCATAAAATAACACTTATTTTTCAGCCAGTTAACTCTGTGGATGAACGATTAAATTTATATCCCTGCCGCGTCGGTTAAGAGCACCTGTCCATCACAGGCAAAGTAAACGTTACGTGAACAGTGAATTAAATAAAATTGGGTGATTCTGACTAATCAATGAAGTTTTAATCCAGAGAAAAATTTGGCACTAAAAAAAGAAAAAGGGTAATAAAATCAGCAGCCATTTTATAATTTACCCAACTAAAACAGCCACATCCTGACCGAAAAAATCATATTGCCCTACCACGACGATCCACGATTTATTTCAGCCACGGGGCAAATTCGCGCCTGCCTGCGGGTTTCTGTCAATGTCATACCTCAAGTTTACGCGATCATCACGACTACATTTTACCAATAAATAATGAAACCAGCCCGGCGGCGATAAGTGGGCCTACCGGCACGCCACGAAACAGTGAAACACCGATAATCGTACCGATCAATAATCCACCGACGACGGAAGGCTGTGCGCTCATCAGTGACACTCCCCTTCCTCCCACCCAGGAAACAAATATACCAATGGCGATCGCCAGCAGTGATTTCCAGTGCAGGAAAGAGTGCATAAGTGTGCTGCCAGACAGGGTGCCGCTGGCAATGGGCGCCATCACGCCGATAGTCAGAATAATAATGCCTACAGTCACGCCCTGTTTTTCAATCCAGGGAAAGAAGGTGTTAAGCGGTGTCATCCTGATAATAATTAGCACTAACAGGGCAATGGCAACGGTCAGGTTGTGGCTGAAATAACTGAGGCCAACCAGTAAAAGCAATATAAACAGGGTAAGATCAAACATGATTTTTCCACAATGGCAGTTAACTAATTGAGAATGAGGATTAAAACCTTTTATCATGTCTCTCTGGTTTTTTTCATCTTAACCCTGCCAATCGCTGAGAGCAGGCTCACCGATGGCACGGTCAGTACCGACACAGTGGTGTCGATCAGGTGTTCTGCGCCCGTCATTGAACTTTGTGCCAGGACAATACAGGCTGGCGGACATAAGCGGCAATATCCTGCTGCATAAAACGCTGCCACGCACCGGGAATCAGCATAACCGAAAGACGATGTTCATCGATAAATGCGCTGAACAGCCCCCGGGTTGAAGCCATTGTTTCAGGCGCGGCGCATAGCACCGTAATCTGACCTGCATATTGTGCGTCCATTTCACATCAACACGCAACACAGGTTTGCTAAACAGTGTGTCATCTGCCACGTGCTCCCGGCAACCTCGCTGCACGCCCTGCCAGTCCTGCTGACATGGGCAAACAGCTCACTGTTTCTCCCAGATATCGCAACTGTTGGCGTAACGCAGCTTTTGTAACGGAGAAACGGCCAGATCCAGCACCACAAAATCGGCCTCTTTACCCGGCATAAAGTTACCAATACGCACGTGCAAATCAAGCGCATGAGCGCCACCCAGCGTGGCGTGGTAAAAAGCTTCACAGGCGCTCAACCTATATTTTGTTTCAACTGCCTTACTTTATAAGCTTCTCCAAGGGGTTACAGCATACTAAGGTGGTTCCCGTACCGATATCGGCACCCATTCCAAGTTTGACTTTTTTGTCCAGCAGGTGTGCAAAGCAAATAAACCGCTGCCAAGAAACATATTTGAGGTCGGGCAGAATGCGGCAGCTGAATGAGTATGCTGTAAACAGTCCCATTCCTGTTCCTCAAGATGCAAACAACGCTGCGCTGCCCCGTCAGCCCGTACTGGTGACAGACATCAAGGAAGCCATTATGGTCGGGAAAAAGCGCTTTCACCCACGCAATTTCCTCTTTGTTTTCGCTCAGACGGGTTTGCATTCAGATACCGGGAAAGGCGTTTTTTAACTGACAAACCTTTTCCAGCAGAGCGCCAGAACAGGTTGGGGCAAAACGAGGGGCAGTGCATACAAGATGGCCTCGGTTGTGCCGGCGTTCGATGAACTCATGTGTTTGCTGATAGCTTTCTTCGGGCATCTCAATCAGGTCATCTGGCGCGTTTCGGTCCATCATCACCTTCCCGGCGATCAGGCGCATTCCCTGCTTTTCTGCCGTACTGAACAGCGCCTCAACAAGCTGAGAATGGACGGTGCCAAAAAATAGCGCGGTGGTTGTGCCATTACTGAGCAGCTGATGCAAAAAGAAAGACCACATTCTGTCCGCATGGGCAGGACCGCGATACTGGCTTTCTACCGGAAAAACATAATGTTCCAGCCACTGCAACAATTGTTCACCAAAGGCACCTGTCATTTCCGTTTGCGGATAATGAATATGGGTGTCAACAAACCCCGGCATAATCAGTTTACAGCGGTAGTCAGCAAGTCGAATCGAGTGGTCAAGCTGCTGTTCCCCTTCCTGCCAGCTTTTTAAGAAACAATTTCCCTCTTATTAAGCAGTAAGAAGCCATCAGGCACGTAGCAGACATATTCAGGAAGTTGTCCGGGGTCACTATGGGCATGGAGGCCCGCGTCCCGATGAGTTCCGCACCTGATTAACCTTAAAAACCGCACGGCTTCAGAGAGCCATTTTTTATCCCTGCATGAACACCACCTCCTGTGGAGGTGGTCAGCAATAAGTTGGCTCTGCCAGTCATGCTACTCATGGGAAAATCCGAATCTGTTATCCCCATAACTGCCAGGGATTTAACCATGAGCAGATTCCAGAAAGCATCTCATGTGCTCTGGTGTTGTCAATATCATATCGTATGGACACCCAGGTACCGGTTTCGCATCCTCAGGAACAATGTTGGTAAAGAGGTCTGTAAGCCGATAAGGATCTCAGGTGAGCAGCCCGGGATAGAAGTAGTGGAGCTGAATGTCCAGACAGACCATGTCCATTTGCGGGTAAAAGTGCCTTCACGGCTTTCGATTTCCCATGTAACAGGCGACTTAAAGGGTAAAACAGCCCTTCGATTGTTCAGTAAATTTCCCTGCCTGCGTAAGAACAAGCAGTGGGGGAATGGTTTTTGGGCAAGAGGTTATTGTGTCGATACCGTAGGTATAAACGAAGAAATGATAAGAATGAAGGGAAGGCTCACTGAGGAGCCAGTACATAGATTTGTGTCATTGCCTGATTTTGATATGTTCAATCCAGCATCAAAAGCAGGTTAATTTATGGACGAAAAACAGTCGCAGGCCCTGGCTAACGAACTGGCCAAAAATCTCAAAACCCCTGACGATCTCAGTCAGTTTGAGCGCCTGCTGAAAAAAATCAGTGTCGGGGCGGCGCTCAACGCCGAAATGACCCGTCACCCCGGCGACGATAAAAATCAGCCCAGACCGGCGACCAACGCCCGCAACGGCTATTCCACAAAGACAGTGACCACCGGCGATGGTCCGCCGGAGCTGCGTACACCGCGCGATCGTGATGGCTCCTTTGAACCGCAACGGGTGAAGAAAAACCAGACCCGGAGCACCGGGGTAGATAACCCGATCTTATCGTTGTACGCCAAAGGGATGACCACCCGCGAGATAGCGGCCACATTCAAAGAGCCGTATGACGCCGATGACTCGCCAGCGCTGGTCTCAAAGGTAGCTGATGCCGTCATGGAGCAGGTCACCGGATGGCAAAACCGGCCACTGGATGCCGTTTGTCCCATCGTTTACCCTGACTGCATCGTCCTGAAAGTCCGGCAGGACAGTCGCGTCATCAATAAATCCGTGTTCCTTGCCCCGGGTATCAACATCGAAGGCCAGAAAGAACTGCCGGGTATGTGGCTGGCCGAAAACGAGGGCGCGAAGTTCTGGCTCTATGTGCTGACCGAACTAAAAAACCGTGGACTGAACGATATCCTCATCGCCTGTGTTGATGGTCTGAAGGGCTTCCCGGACGCTATCAACGCGGTGTATCCGCAGGCCCGCGTCCAGCTGTGCGTCGTGCATATGGTGCGCAACAGTCTGCGGTTCGTCTCCTGGGAGGGCTACAAAGCCGTCACCCGTAGCCTGAAAGCATTGTCAGACCCCCAGGGAAGAAGCCGGTCAGCGGGCGCGGGAAGCGTTCGCCAGCCCCCGGGACAGCCGCTACCCGCAGATAAGCCGGAGCTGGCAGGCAAACCGGGCCAGCCTGTCGACGTTCTTCGCTTACCCGGCAGACATCCGCAAGATGCTCGACACAACCAGCGCCATCGAGTCGCTGAACAGCGTGATCCGGGATGCCATTAAGAAGCGGAAGGTGTTCCCGACTGACGACGCAGTGAAAAAGGAGGTGTGGCTGGCAATCCAGGCCGCATCACAGAAATAGAGGATGCCACTGAGGGACTGGCGTATGGCGATGAGCCGTTTTATTATCGGGTTCGGTGACCGCCCGGACGGCCACTACTGAGAAAAGGCATTTACACAGAATCGTGTACAGGGTCGTCTGAGTGGGTACACCTTATTCACCCACCTGCCAATTTCACCTTAAAACCTCTGGTTTCAAGTAGCGATTTAATCAATTCGCGCTTGTTTCCCTGAATTTCAATCACACCATCCTTTAAAGCGCCACCGCATCCACACTTTTTCTTTAATTCTGCTGTAAGTTTGCTCAGATCATCATCGGGTAGATCGATACCGGTAACAACGCAAACCCCTTTCCCTTTTCTTCCACTGGTCTGCCGTTGAATACGCACGATACCATCACCAACGGGTCGCCTGACAACAGGAGAAGGTTCGTTGATTCGACCGCTTTCTGTAGAATAAACAAGACAACTGTTATTATCAGACATTACGGCTCCTGCAAAGATTTCAGAATATCGTTAAGGGCTGCCGCCGGGTCGCTGGATTGAGTAATCGGTCGCCCTATTACCATATAATTCACACCAGCCTGTATCGCTTTCTGAGGCGTCATGATTCGCCGTTGATCGCCAGCGTTACTTCCGTATGGACGAATACCTGGAGTAACAAGGCAAAAATCGCTTCCAATTATCTGTTTCAGCCTCTCTGCTTCATGTGCAGAACAAACTACGCCGTTTAACCCACATTGATGAGTAAGCAACGCAAGTCGTTCAGTGTGTTCTGCTGGAGTAGTATCGATACCTTTTCCTTTAAGATCTTCCGCTTCCATGCTGGTAAGGACAGTTACTGCGATCAGTAAAGGAGCATCATCACCGAAAGGGATCAGGGCCTCGCGCGCAGCATTCATCATTCTTGCCCCACCGCTGGCATGGACATTGACCATCCAGACACCCAAATCCGCCGCGGCTGCAATGGCTCTAGCTGTAGTATTGGGAATATCATGAAATTTCAGATCAAGAAACAGTTCAAATCCACGCGCTTGCAAGTCGCGCACCAGCTGTGGACCAAAGCGTGTGAACATTTCCTTGCCCACTTTCAGACGACATTGACGAGGATCAATTTGGTCTACGAAAGACAGGGCACGGTTAAGGTCAGCATAATCTAGTGCAATCAGAATGGGGGAATCGCCTGCCTGGGATGAATGCATGAAAAAACCTTCATAAAATAAAGCACCTTCAGGTGCAGTAGATAAACGGCAGGCATTTTACCTGTGGCTTCGGTAAATTCACAGTTTAACGTCAGCGTTTTACTCTATATGTTAATGTTGCAGGAAATATTATAGGTTAAATAAACAGTATGTTGTAACTAAAAAATGACATCAGAGAGCAATGACTGCGTACAAAATTTACTGCCCATCTAATCCTTTAATCGGTTTAACCGACGACCATGTACGGCATGAGGGGCAATGCCAATACAGAGCATGTGCGGTAAAACCACATTTCAGACATCGATAGCGGGGTTTTGTCCGAATTTGTTCTCCTACCATATCCCTGAGTACCATCAGGCTCTCTTTGGCCCTACCATCTTCGGCCTCATTAAGATGGAAGTCGATCAAACGATGAAAAACCCGCATGGTGGGGTTACGTTGTAACTGCCGGTTAATATAGAGCTGTGCGGATTCGCCGCCCTCTTCGCGTTCAATAATATCAGAGAGGTAAAGCTCGGCAGCAGCCCCTGTGTTTTCTTCAACGCAACGGCGAAGATAGGCAGCCCAGTCGTCAGGCTGCTGTAACTGTGCATAACAACTTTCCAGCATTTCCAGTGTTTCACTGACAAGATCCTTATCCTGTTCAATAACCCGCAGAAGAACGTCGACGACACACGGGTAATCCCCTTTTGCCATGGCAATGCGTCCCATCATGATTGAAACACGCGCACTCTGACGATCCGCCACTTCAGCTTTTTTGAGCAAACTCATGGCACGCTCAAGGTCGTCACTGCCCATAGACTGTAAGGCAAGTTCGCAATAAAAGTGGGCAATTTCCATGCGCTGCCGTTCTTTGCCGAGTTTAACAAGGCGTTCGGCAACCTCAATGGCTTTCGGCCAGTCGCTGGTTGCCTGATGAATAGCTAATAGCTGTTGCAGGGAGCTGACACGAAAGTCCGTTTCATCGATGAGTTGGCTGAACATGCTTTCTGCCCGATCGTAGAAACCGGCCACCATATAATCCCGACCAAGCTGCTGAATGGCAAGCAGGCGCTGGTCATAAGTAAGTGAGGCACTTTCCATGAGTGCCTGATGAATTCTGATGGCACGATCCACTTCGCCACGAGAGCGAAACAGATTACCCAGCGTAAGGTGGGCTTCAACTGTTCCGCTGTCTTCTTTAAGCATATCGAGGAATAAATCTACTGCTTTATCCTGCTGATTAGAAAGGAGGAAGTTAACTCCCGTGACATAATCACGCGACAGCCGGCTTGCTTCCTGCTGCTTGTCCTGTTGTGCACTTCTGCGCCCCATATACCAGCCATATGCAGCGGCTACGGGTAATAACAGAAACAGCAGTTCCAGCATAAGAGATTATTCCTTTGCAATACAGACAGGTGACATTGTCACATTTTCTTCAGTCTGCGTTTGCTGCTGCAAACGTTTAAGCTTGCGCTGCGTATGAGCTAACGTTTAAGCTTGCGCTGCGTATGAGCTAATGAAACCCACAGGCGTAGCCAAAATAAACCGCAAATCGCCCAGCCAAGAATAAAACCAACGGCAAACAGGGTTGCCACTAATGTAGATATTCTGAACTCCCCTTGCGCAAGCAGGTAGTTAAATGAGATTACCTGATCGTTATGTGCGCCAAGAGTGATTGAGATAATAAAAATTGCCAGGATGAGTAAAAAAATAAGCAAGTATTTCACAGTCCGTCCCGTAGTCTGGTGATAACCAGACGAATTATGCCAAAAAAGCTTGCTCGTTGCTTGTGTGATGAAACAACAAACTTTAACGCAGAAAGATCATCACCCCGCATTGGTATCCATGCTATGGTGTCATCCATGAAAATAACAATCATCCCTTTTTGCGTTTTTCAAACTTCTTTTGATCCGTTGATTCTACTCTGAGCGGAACGCGCCATTTTTGTACCAGCCACATCGCGAGAGTGATTAAAAACCATCCGATCAGTGTTGAGGCAACCAGATCGCGGGGCCAATGCATTCCCAGTACCAACCTGCTGCCCATAACGCCAATGGCCCACATAAATATCAGCACGACAGTTACAGTACGACGCCGTGGCCACAATAAACTAACCGCCAGTAAAGCCCAACTTGCAGCAAACATAGTGTGCCCGGAGGGAAAAGCATAGTCCGTTTCAAATGCCCAGTGTGATTTTAACCAGGCAGGGATACGATTTTCATTGGCAACGCCCCGCTCGACCAGTTCACTGCGCTCTTGACGATTTTTTTGATAAAACGACTTTTCTTCCAGCAGATGATTCTTTTCCAACCAAATTACATAGGGCCGAGGTTCCTGAACGTGTTCTTTGATAACGGTTGTAACGTATTGTCCGGAAGCTATCGCCAGAATCATAATAATCAGCAGGACCAAACCGGGTTTCAATCTTAATCGCAGGCACCAGATGAACCATACGCAGAAGAGGCCGCTGGTCACTGTCCCCCAAGGACTGCTCACCGTTTCTGTTACCCCAAATAATATTCTTTGCCAGGGTCCCACAGTGCCGGGTTGCCATTGCCAACCCGAAAGCCAGACAATAATGGGCATAATGAGCAGCACTAAAGCGCCTGACGTCGTGCGTATAAGGATATCAAACATACCATCCCCTAGCTGAAATTAATATTTTGGCAACTTTAAGATAATGATATAAATAAAATAATAACATATACTGGAAAAGGATGATAATTCTGCAGTATTACAACAATCGATCCAAGTTGTTAACTGACACTGGAGGGATTGTGGCAATATACTGACTATTACTTTTTTCAGCACGCCTGCGAACCCTTTTCAGGATGCTGGCGCAATAAACGTTAATCTGGAGAGTTGCATGCAGCTTAAACGCGTGGCAGAAGCCAATCTGCCCACACCGTGGGGAGATTTCCTCATGGTTGGATTTGAAGAACTGTCAACTGGTCGCGAACATCTGGCACTGGTTTATGGTGATATTAATGATAGTCAAGCCGTTCTCGCCCGTGTCCATTCAGAATGTCTGACAGGTGATGCCTTATTCAGTTTGCGTTGTGATTGTGGATTTCAACTCGAAGCCGCCCTTAGTTGTATTGCAGAAGAAGGTCGGGGAGTGTTGCTTTATCATCGGCAGGAAGGACGTAATATTGGCCTGTTAAATAAAATTCGCGCTTATGCATTACAAGATGAAGGCCTTGATACGGTGGAAGCAAACCATAAGCTGGGCTTTGCCGCTGACGAACGCGATTTTACTCTATGTGCTGATATGTTCAAATTACTCGGCGTGGACGAGATTCGTTTACTGACAAACAATCCTCATAAAGTTGAAACTCTCAGTGAAGCCGGGATCAATATCATTGAACGGGTTCCGCTTGTTGTAGGGAGAAACCCGGCAAATGCAAATTACCTTGACACTAAAGC
This sequence comes from Erwinia tracheiphila, assembly GCF_021365465.1. Classification (NCBI taxonomy): domain Bacteria; kingdom Pseudomonadati; phylum Pseudomonadota; class Gammaproteobacteria; order Enterobacterales; family Erwiniaceae; genus Erwinia; species Erwinia tracheiphila. The sequence continues at coordinate 2,375,719 of NZ_CP089932.1, read as the reverse complement.
AGCCAGGATGGGGCATCTGTTGCCTTGAACCGCTGCACTTATTTGTCCTGATGCTGCCGGAAATCATAAGATTTATTTATCATGCGTAGACAGGCTACTCTCACGCATGATTATTCAATTGCATATTTTATACTCCAACACCCCCGTAATGCATATCTGTAAAATATCGCCTCAGAAAATGCCTCGCTATAGTGTAAGTATCCCCTCAAAACGGCCCATTCACTTTTAGAGATCTTCCGACATACTGATTATCTCCTCTGAGGAGATCGCCATGCGTAAAGCCCGATTCTCTGAGCACCAGAGCATCGCCGTTCTGAAATCGGTAGAAGCTGGTCGAACCGTCAAAAATGTCTGCCGTGAGACCGCTATATCCGAAGCCAGCGACTACAACCGGAAGGCTGAATATGGCGGGATGGAAGCCGCAGATACCAAAAAGATAAAAGACCTTGAAGACGGGAATCGCCGCCCGAAGCTGATGTTTGCCGACCTGGGTCCGGAATGCCGGGCGCTGAAGGACGTTATCGAAAAAAAGTGTTAAAACCAGCGATGAAGCGTGAGCCCGTCAGCTATCTGACCACACAGTTTACGATGGGCATACGCCAGGCATGCAGGACGTTATCGCTGAACAGGATTGTGTTTCATTATCAGCCGGACACGTGACGTGATGAACCGGTGATCCAGAGCCTGACTGAGGCGGCTGAACGCTATCCCCTCTACGGATTTAAGCAGCTTTTTCAGGTGCTTTGCAGGCAGGGTCACGTCCGGAACCACAGGCGTGTACACCGGATTTATTGTCTGCTAAAACTCAATTTTCGTCGTCAGGGTAAACAGCGCCTGCCGGTGCGCAATCCAGCTACGCTGGAAGCGCTCAACCAGAGCTGGTCGACTGATTTTATGCACGACGCGCTGACATGTGGCCGACGTTTTCGGACCTTCAACGTCGTGGATGATTTTAACCGCGAGGCTCTGGCGATAGAAATTGACCTTAATATCCCGGCGCAGCGGGTCGTGCGTGTGCCGGACAGGATTGTGGCACAGCGTGGATACCCGCTGAAAATGCGGATGGACAAGGGGCCAGAGCTGATATCACTGGCCCTGGCGCAATGGGCTGAGGACCATGGCGTGATGCTGGAATTTATCAGGCCGGGTAAGCCAACGCAGAACGGCTTTATCGAACGGTTTAACCGAACGTACCGGACAGAAATACTGGATTTTTACCTGTTCAGAACGCTGAAGGATGCACGGGAAATCACAGAGCGCTGGCTCCCTGAATAACCTTATGCCGGAAGAATAACGGCTGATAGCTGGAAACCCGGAAGTTAGAGCGGGGATACTTACAGGTGCAGGGATCTTTGATTAAAAAAACGCTCACTGTTAATGGCAGTGGATGCGTTTTCATAAAAGCTGGTGAGCTATGCAAACTTTATGCATAATCAGAGAGAATTGCGATGGAAAACTGCGCTATGGGAAATGAAGCAATTATTGACGTTAAGTATCAAATTCAGCTAAATATAAAAATTATTTAATGTAATTAAAATAAGTCAAATTTACATTTCTTTGCAGGTTCTACACAAACAACATTGCCATGAAGACTTTTGACATTCAAAATGTAATTTACATTTTGATAAACGGAGTCAAAGAAATAAGAGAGTGTAACAGTGGCAAACAATATACCTGATGCTTAACTCTGCGATTTACTTTTTTTATCTATGATCGAATCAATAAAACTGAGCTGAAGTTCGTTAAGATTCCACGAATCAGGAATCTTAACGACTTCAGCATCATTACTCTTATAAAAGCGCTGCTTAACTTTAGTTTGCAGCTGTGGTTTCTGATTAAACGTCTCAAGCTGCATTATTTTCCCCACATGTGCCAAACCATCAGCGCAACAGACAGCCAGAACAGTACTGAAACAGCGAAAACTGCCATCCACGCTTTGCGTTTCAGGTTTTTTTTACGCTGAACCGGAACGATTTCATGTCCAAAGTTGGGTTCTACAGATAGTCTGGTAGTCATAGTTATCAATAATCACTCTCGTTGGGAAGGATTGACCAGGTCAATCAGAATCTAGGATGAATCCTAAGCATTTTTTAATATCAAATCCAGTTATTTTTATTGAACTAAACGATTAAGGACATTTATCAAAACCAATCAATTTTATTAAATTAAAAACGAGCTAAACTTATCAGAACGTAACTAAAATCTGTATTTCAACTAAATTAGCTGATTTAACTAATAACTATCATCTTGTTTAAAACTCTTTAGAAAGATACTTTTCATGTATTCTTATAATAGAATTATAAGAATACTCCTGGTATACTGCAAAAGCACGCATTCAAAAGTGTGCACTGTTTCTCATTTAAGGAATAAAAAAGAAAAAACCTGCAATACGGGTTTTAATAATAAAAATTTGTTACCCGAATTTATAAACCAGACCAGTCTTTACCAGAGTGGCCGGATGAATAACATAAAATCCGGTCGTGACGCAGATTTATTGATAATGATGAAGAGTAAGATACCAACCGATGATCTTATCGTGCATTTCCTCTGACTTCGAAAAGCAAATTGTTCTGCGGGTCAGTCGTTTGATATGTGTGCGAAGATTAAGATTATGTCGTTCTGTCCGTTGGGTATATTTCTTGCTCACCACGTGGCCTGTTGCACTTAACAGAACTTTATAAACCGGCCAGGCATCTGTCATATAAAAGGCAATGTTAAATTTGCTTAACAGGGCCAGCAATCGTCGCAGGGTCGGGGCATTTCTCGGGCCGAAGACATGGGCCAGAGCACGTTTGCGGATACGGTCATAAGCATAGAACAACCACCGGGGATTGCTTTTACACCGCACGTAAGACCATTGTTCACCGGCTTCACAGCAGATAACAACCTCCGTTTCGGGGTCGATATTCTCAGCTACCTGCTTTGGCGAAATTTTTTTACGTGTCGCAGAACCGTATTGAGGCTGATACCGAGAACCCGTGCGGTATCGCGACATCCGTAACCATTCATGGCCATATTAACAATGGTCTGGTGTGTGTCTGGTTTGGCACCGGAGTAGCTAAAATTGAGCTGAAAGGTCTTTGAACAATGCTTGCAGATGTAACGTTGGGCACCGGATGCTGAATGTCCGTTACATCGTACAGCATGAGTTTCATTGCACTGAGGGCAGACGACATCAACTTTAGCCATATGTTACATCCAAAGCGCAAAACATACGTGATCAGCAAGTCTGCATCACGACCTAAAATCCGGCATGGTTATTTATTTTGCGGGTAGCTTAATGTCTTTAAACATGGCTTCAATATCGTCGTTGGATCGTAATCCCACTGCAGTATCAACCACATCGCGGGTCAAATGGGGAGCAAAGCGTTGTATGAAGTCATACATATAGCTGCGTAGAAACGTGCTGCGACGAAAGCCTATTTTTGTAGTGCTAAAGCTGAAAACATCCGTTGCTTCAATTCTGACCAAATCAGGGTCAGACACTGGATCAACCGCCATGCTGGCAATGACCCCTACCCCCAAACCCAAACGAACGTATGTTTTAATCACATCAGCGTCAGTAGCAGTAAAGACAATTCTGGGCGTCAGCCCTGCCCGGTTAAACGCAGTATCGAGTTCTGAGCGGCCCGTAAAACCAAAGGTATAAGTGACTAAAGGAAACTCGGCAAGCTCCTCTATTGAGACTTTTTCTTTTGATGCCAAAGGGTGATCCGGCGTGACCACAATAGATCTGTTCCAGTGATAGCAAGGCAGCATAATTAAATCGTCGTATAAATGGAGCGCCTCAGTGGCAATAGCAAAATCCGCATTCCCCTTTGATACGGCTTCCGCAATCTGGGTTGGCGATCCCTGATGCATATGCAGAGAAACTCGTGGATAACGTTCAATGAAACCTTTGATTACGCCAGGTAGTGCGTAGCGGGCCTGTGTATGGGTTGTGGCAACATAGAGAGAACCTTTATCAGGCCAGGTATGTTCCCCGGCGACTGATTTTATAGCATCCACTTTAGAAAGCACTTCGCGAGCGATGCGGATAATTTCCTGTCCCGCTGGAGTAACTTGCGTCAGATGCTTTCCGCTTCGGGCAAAAATCTGAATGCCAAGTTCATCTTCCAACATACGCACCTGTTTGCTGATACCCGGTTGGGAAGTATAAAGTCCTTCGGCCGTCGATGAGACATTGAGGTTGTGATTAACTACCTCAACAATGTAACGCAGCTGTTGCAATTTCATGTTGATTCCATCTAAAGGTTTTAAGCCACGCTCCCTCGCTTTACTGTCAGATGCAGAGCACAACAGCATGAGATTTAAGGGGATGTCAGATTAATGCGATTTGATAATAAGAAAAGTTATTTCTATAACAAATATATCAAAACCAGGAATGATGTGAAGCAGAGAAAAGTACAAAAAGTTATGGCCAGCACAGTCTGGCCATAACGATTATTTTTTTGCAGCGGTTTTACTGGTTATCTGCCATTTACCATCAACATAGAAAGCAGACCATCCTGTTGCTTTTCCGTCCTTATCCGTACTGACATATTGCTGCTTGGTTTTGCGACTGTATCGAACGACAGTTTTGTTGCCCTGATCGTCGGCGACAGGCGCATCAGCAAGATAACGTAGTTTTTCAGGCAGGCGTTCGCGAAAACGAAGCAGTTCTTCAACCAGAGGAGCACGCGTTTCCCGGGATTTAGGAAAGGTGCTGGCAGCCAGAAAGACACCAGCAGCGCCGTCACGCAACACAAAATGAGCATCGGACTTTTCACATGCTAGTTCTGGCAGCGGAACTGGATCCTCTTTGGGTGGAGCAATGTCACCATTACGCAGAATCTTACGTGTGTTTTTACATTCGTCATTGATGCAAGCCATGTATTTTCCAAAACGCCCCATTTTCAGGTGCATCTCAGAACCGCACTTTTCGCACTCTACAATTGGACCGTCATAGCCTTTGATACGAAATTCGCCCTGTTCAATCTCGTAACCATCACAACCTGGATTGTTACCGCAAACGTGAAGCTTGCTCTGATTATCAATCAGATAACTGTCCATCGCCGTACCACATTTCCCACAGCGACGACGAGCACGAAGCGCATTAGTCTCTGCATCTTCTCCCTCGAGCACATTAAGCACTTCATTTTCAGGAATAAGATTGATGGTTTGTTTACAGCGCTCTTTTGGAGGTAACGCATAGCCGGAACAGCCAAGAAACACGCCCGTGCTGGCAGTACGAATTCCCATTTTCCGTCCGCAGGTAGGACAGTCAATCGAGGTGAGGATCATTTGATTAGGCTGCATACCGCCCTCTTCCGGATCCTTATCGGCTTTTTCCAGCTGCTGGCTAAAATCGGTGAAAAAGGTATCCAGCACACTTTTCCACTGGGCTTCATTATTGGCCACCAGATCGAGATTATTTTCCATATGCGCAGTGAAATCGTAGTTCATTAGCTCACGAAAGTTTTCCTCGAGGCGATTGGTGACAATCTCTCCCATCTTTTCGGCATAAAAACGACGGCTGTCAACCCGGACATAGCCGCGATCCTGAATGGTCGAGATAATGGACGCGTAGGTGGAAGGTCGCCCAATCCCCCGTTTTTCAAGCTCACGGACCAGCGATGCCTCGCTAAACCGGGCCGGAGGTTTGGTAAAATGCTGACTGGGTTTCAGTTGCAGCAAAGTCAACGCTTCCCCCACCTCAATGAGTGGCAGGGAACGGTCTTCATCTCCTTTTCTCAACGCTGGCATGACCCTGGTCCAGCCGTCAAAACGAAGGGTGCGCCCCCTGGCTTTAAGTTTGAAATCACCAGCATTAACGGTCAAGGTGGTTGCATCATATTTAGCTGGCACCATCTGACAGGCGACAAATTGCCGCCAGATCAGCTGGTAAAGTTTTTGGGCATCCGCTTCCATGTCTTTAAGCTGCTCAGACAGTACGTCAACATCAGAAGGGCGGATAGCTTCGTGCGCTTCCTGTGAGTTATCTTTGCTGGCATACACATTGGGATCTTTCGGTAAATACTGAGTACCAAATGCGTTATCAATATAATCACGAACCATACTGAGCGCATCCTGACTGATGTTCGTCGAGTCAGTACGCATATAAGTGATATGTCCAGCTTCGTAAAGACGCTGGGCCATCATCATGGTTTTCTTCACCCCATAACCTAAACGGGTACTGGCAGCCTGTTGCAACGTTGAGGTAATAAACGGTGCTCCTGGCTTGCTACTGGTTGGCTTATCTTCACGTTCAGCAACCCGATACAAGGCATTTTCCAGAAGGCTGACCGCGGCCTGAGTCTGTTCACTGTTAACGGGTTTAAAAGGACTGTCATGGTGATGGGTAACCTCCATCAAAAGATCGTTACCCCGAGGCGTGTTCAGGTTGGCATGTAGCTCCCAATATTCTTCCGGGACAAAAGCCTTGATTTCATGTTCACGCTCAACAACCAGACGGACAGCAACCGACTGCACACGACCCGCAGATAACCCTCGGGCGATTTTCTTCCAGAGCAGCGGAGAAACCATATAACCCACCACGCGGTCCATAAACCGACGCGCCTGCTGGGCATTGACCCGACTGATATTCAACTCACCTGGTTTGTCAAACGCCTGGCGAATCGCATTTTTGGTAATTTCATTAAAGACCACCCGGCTGAAGCGTGAATCATCACCGCCGATGACTTCCCGCAAATGCCATGCAATAGCTTCCCCTTCGCGGTCAAGATCGGTGGCGAGATAGATATGGTCAGCATTTTCCGCCAATGCCTTAAGCTCCGAGACCACTTTCTCTTTCCCGGGCAGAATCTGATAGTTAGCGTCCCAGCCATTGTAGGGGTCAACGCCCATGCGGCTAACCAGTGCCGCTTTCTCATCTTTCTTAACTTTTTTAGTCGTTTTACTGGTTGTAGAGTCAGTGCTCTTTTTAACCGTTGAACCACTGGTCGGCAAATCCCGAATATGACCGACGCTGGATTTCACCACGTAGTCATTTCCCAGATATTTATTGATCGTTTTGGCTTTTGCCGGGGACTCAACTATTACGAGAGCTTTACCCATATTTACCTTTACCTGATTGAAAGATCGGAGAGTAAAATGTGCCGTTTAGCAAAGAAAACCGACGCATTTACAAAATCATCGCCGAGACTGCCTTTTTCATTCCTGCTGTATTTTGCATTTAAGCTCCTGCCAGTCAACAGGCTAATTTATTGATTGAAAAAACTTTTTTTAAACAGCAGCACAGTGTATCCACAAGGCGTAATGACAGTTTTACATCCGGAACCCGAAACGCCCACACTCTACCTGATAAAATCTGATACGCAACTTAATTAGCACCTGCCAGCCGTTTGTGCCATAGCAGGCAAAAAAAGGCCGCAGCCAGACGAACTTCATACAAATTGAGGTTTGGTTTAGCATAAACGTAGCAGGATCGCAGTTGGCAACAATTATCAGAGAGGAATGATATGAATCAGACTGAAGTAATCGATAAGGCCAGTTTGTTACAAAAAACAAACGAAACGATCGCGCAGCATGAATGCTATTTCCCGGCCCTTTCCGCAACTGGCGTTGAACAAAAGCAGGGGTACTAACTAACTGATCCTAATATCGCTACACTTTAGCCAGCCCATGTTTTCCACCGGGGAATGGGCTAATGCCGATCATTTAAGGATCGGTTGACCGATCCGGTTTATGCGGTAAAAAGGGTTCTATGTTCATCATGGAACCCTTTTTAAATGGAACTTTCCCAGGCCCTCGGCATCATCAATGCCGCCACTCCTGAGCGCGCCCGTAGTCTCGCCGACCTTATTCCTCCCGAGCTTATTCAGCAGGCGCTCACCCTGACCGATACCGTTACTTTGCGTAAACGTAAACTTTCCCTCGAATCCATGATTTGGCTTGTCGTTGGGATGTCCATTTTTTGCGATCATCCGATGACCGAAATCGTCAATCTGATGGATATTACTGACCGGACCGGAGCTCCTTTTACCGCACGCAGCGCTGTCATTCAGCGCCGTAAGACTCTGGGTGAAAATGCAGTGCGGGAGCTTTTTGATATCACACAGCAGCACTGGAATCAGCAGGCTGCACATCCAAAATGGCACGGTCTGAATCTGTTTGCTGTCGACGGCGTGGTCTGGCGTACCGCCGATACGCCGGAAAACAGAGCCGTCTTCAGTAAACACAGCAGCCAGTACGGCGAAGGCGGCTATCCTCAGGTGCGAATGGTTTGTCTGATGGAGCTGAGCAGCCATCTGATCGCCGCCAGTGCATTCGACAGTGAAAAAGTCAGTGAAATGCGGCTGGCTGAACACCTGACGGAGAAAACCCCGAATAACAGTATCACCCTGTTCGATAAGGGATTTTATTCGATGGGTCTGCTTCATCACTGGCAGACAGCAGGAGAACACCGTCACTGGTTGTTGCCGTTGAAAAAACACGTACAGTATCAGGTGGTTCGCCGTTTGGGGCGTGGAGATGAACTGATATGCCTGAAAACCAGTCCACGAGCCAGGAAGCAATGGCCAGGGGTCCCGGAAGAAATGGTGGCAAGACTGCTGACCCGCAGGGTAGACGGTAAAGAGAGGCAGGTGCTGACGTCACTGACAGACCCGAATCGCTATCCGGGTAAAGATATCAGCGAGCTATATCGCCACCGCTGGGAAACAGAACTGGGCTACCGGGAAGCAAAGCAGGGTATGCTGGACAGCCGGTGGACATTACGCAGTCGCCTGCCGGAGCTGGTGAGACAGGAGCTATGGGGGGTACTGCTGGCTTATAACCTGGTGCGATATCAGATGGTGCAGATGGCGTTCCATCTGAAAGGAGATTACCTGCCTTACCAGCTGAGCTTCAGTGGAGCGATAAGCGAAATAATCCGGATGCTGATAACCCTGCCCTGGGCTTCGCCGGGAAAAATGCCGGGAGAACTGAGAACCCTGTATGAACAGGCGAAATGGCTTGTGTTACCGGGTAGAAGAGAGCGAAGTTACCCGAGAGAGTTGAGGGTAAAGAGCAGGAAATATCCGGATAAAAAGGTTGCTGGTCACCTTAAGTGACCAGCATTAGGGAATGGGCTGACGGTATCCATAAAGTGACGAATCTTTTTCAGCAGTTGCCACATTGAACGGCACTGATGATTTCGGGTTATTGTGCCTCATGAAGCGCCTGCCACAACCGTTCCACATGACTGACCCGCGCGGAGTAACCCGGCTGATAAATCACCCTGAACTTTGGGTTTGCTTTCAGCCAGCGCAATGTTTCACGGCTTTTGTGAATGATGTGGTTATCGACAATGAGCGTAATCGTTTTTACCCGCCGGCATGTCGCCTTCATATGCACTAAGACACGGATAAATAAGTAGTAACTTTTACTGCTTACACCAATGTAGCTGACTTTTTCCGTGCGACTGTGTAACGCTCCGGTCAGACAGTATTTTTCATTCTGTCCCGGCGTAACCACGCGCTTTTGCTGCCCGCGCAACTGCCAGTCCGCACCGATTTTGGGATTGAGATGGATATCCACCTCATCTTCGTAAAACACTGGGTGTTCAGCGCGACAACTGGCTAATGCCACATTAATCGCTGCCATTTTTTCTTCTTTGTTGCGGGTCGCGGATACAGAGTGTTGGCGCGGCCCTGCGCCATACGAGTCCGGCCGCAGATAACCACCGCCGGATGGTTGAGGCATGTAGAGGACAACCGGTGAAATCACAGATTTTTATCGCCAGCAGTTCGGTATTCCAGCGGGAACGCTGATAACCAAAATCGCCGGGAGAATGCTTAACAAGTTCACGCAGTAATGCGCAAATATGTTGAGCCAGTACATAGATTTGTGTCATTGCCTGATTTTGATATGTTCAATCCAGCATCAAAAGCAGGTTAATTTATGGACGAAAAACAGTCGCAGGCCCTGGCTAACGAACTGGCCAAAAATCTCAAAACCCCTGACGATATCAGTCAGTTTGAGCGCCTGCTGAAAAAAATCAGTGTCGGGGCGGCGCTCAACGCCGAAATGACCCGTCACCCCGGCGACGATAAAAATCAGCCAGAACCGGCGACCAACGCCCGCAACGGCCACACCCAAAAGACGGTTATCACCGGCGATGGACCGCCGGAGCTGCGTACACCGCGCGATCGTGATGGCTCCTTTGAACCACAACGGGTGAAGAAAAACCAGACCCGGAGCACCGGGTAGATAACCCGATCTTATCGTTGTACGCCAAAGGGATGACCACCCGCGAGATAGCGGTCGCGTTCAAAGAGCTGTATGACGCCGATGTCTCGCCAGCGCGGGTCTCAAAGGTAGCTGATGCCGTCATGGAGCAGGTCACCGATTTCATCCCAGAGTTTCATCATCCGCCAGGCCACAACCCGGTTGTCCATCCGGGTAAAAAGCTGTTCAACCGTCAGGCCATGGAGCACGCTATAGTTGTCCATAGTTGTCCATGCAGAACCAGGCCTGCACCGCTTTTTCAATCTCAGCTTTAATCATGATATTCCTGATGGCTTTACTTATCTGGCGGGTGTCTTATCCATAACCTTACCTTACCGTATTTAATGAAGCCAATCTATTGAACAGGATAAGGGGAAGGTTGCAGGCATTCAGGTTAAACATTCTTGTTGCTCAGTGCAGTTCATAGAAGATTTTTACGTAACTAATTGAATGAAATTGACTTTTATTTTCTTGATATCTATAAATTGATGGTGTAAAGGTTAGTATAAAACAGGTAATTATGAAAATTATCAACAATATTTATGTAGTTAATGGATTTTTCGATTTCGAGTCCGAAACAGCGTTGCCTTCTGTTCAGTCACACTAAGATGCATATTCTTTTCCAGAAGACTCCATCCTCATCACTCCCGGGACGAAAATCAGCTTCACTACTGCGGGACTTCTTCATCCCCAGCCTTCTCGCCATTATTTTAACTGACATTGCATTCCTTCCAGGCAGACGCGCAGTTACCAACATTCCCATCCGGGGATAGTCCGCTTTAAGTATATCGAGTTCCACCTCCCGCCAGAAACGAACACTTTGCACTCCCAGTGTCTCAGCCATTGAAAAGATCGCACTAATACTTCTTCCTGGTATTAGTTGTGTCGGCTCTGTTGCAAAGTTCGTGATGAGGTAACCTTTGGCATTATTGAAAAGTGTTATATTTCAAACACCCTTCTCACCAGACGCATCTCGCCCGGGGGATGCCCACAATAAAATGACCCGGCCTGACCTTTACGTAGCGCACACATCACTTCAATCCCTTTGATTGTAGCACAGGCTGTCTTCATGGATTTAAATCCTGACATGGCGCTGATTATCCTTCTCAGCTTTCCGTGATCACATTCAATGACGTTATTCAGGCTCTTAATCTGTCGGTGTTCAACATCGGGCGGCCCGTTTCAGTCACGCCAGCGCCCGGCCATAAGTGGGAGCCTTATCTATGTTGATGAGACGGGGGACCTGCCAGCCTTTCACGTTATTTAAAATCTTCCCGGGAAAACGATATGCCGCTTTCACAGTAGCTGATGCCGTATTTGCAGTACCCGCGTACCGCCCACAGAATAATGTCACGACTGAAATGTCGGCCTTTAAATACGATCATGGGTAGCGTTACTGATGAAAATATCAGCAAAGTTTATCAGCGCAGCAATCTTTGCAACAGTACCCGATCGTTTATAAAATAATGGAAGATGAGGCTATCGCAGAGCAAAGACACCTGTTGTTATAAATTATCAAGTCATATCGATAATTATTATATTTTTTATGATTTATTGAGTTCAGGTGTGAACTTATATTGACGGACGTAGAAGATTACTTTTTCACACAAGGATGGTTGATATGAAAAGGTTTTTTATGACGACTGCATTAATTGGTTTATTAGCCAGTAATAATTCGTATGCAGGAGAAAGCTATCTGGTCTATAACCCACAAAATATTGCTGTGTTTCAAGTGCGTTTCTTTAATGTTGGCGACGGCCCCTTTATGCCGGACTGGCCGGGAGCTTATGAGTCAACCTGGGATTTGGGTCAGCAACAGAAAGAAAAAATACTCGATGCCATGCGTTACTGGGCTGAAGTTATCACTCCCAGACCAGGGCAATTGCCCGCCATTATCAATGTGGGGACGTTTAATGACGAGAATGCCGAAGGTTCCAGCGATTCAGTTACCGATAGCATCATAAGTCTGACGCAGTTGCAGGGAGCGCTGAACAGCATTGATACCGGAGAGTTGACCTTCGGCTCTCATGCCCAGTTCATCATGGGCAAAATGGATTTTGACGACGTTCCCTATGTGCCTGCGCAATTGCCGCGTACAGGAAAGACTGATCTGGTCAGCGTCGCTGTTCATGAGCTGGCCCATGGTCTGGGAATATCCAATATGGTTACCGATCTGCAAGGAAGTGGCACATTCACACCCACTTTTAATACCGAGCCTTTTGGTTCCTGGACCAGCCATTTGCGCGACAATCGTGGTAATCCTGCGCGACCAGGGCAAGTAATACTGTGTAATGGATGCAATAACCCATGGGATCCACAAGGCTTTGATGTACGGCTCGATAAAGGCTATTTCACTGGCAGGCACGTAGATGAAGTGCTTGCAGGCACCATGCCTGGCGTGCCGGTGAAAATGTTAGGGGATGACGGTTCGGTCGATGATAACTACATGAGCCATATCGAGCTGAAGAACAGCATGATGAGCCACCAGAACTACCGCAATTACACAACTTTTATGGAAGCGGGGCTGGCGTTGCTGCAGGACATGGGGTATCAGATTGACCGACGTAACTTTTTCGGTTTTTCGCTATATGGCAATGGGCAAACGCTTATTAACCGTAATGGTTATTTTCTGCGTAATCAGCAGGGGGATGGCTACCTGGCAGGGCAATATAACACCGCAACGCTGGGGGTTGGCCTGCATGTGTATGGCAGCAATAACCATATCTTTCAGCAAGCGGATCTGTTGACACAAGGGGCTGGCGGCGCGGGTGTCCGCATTGATGGGCAAAATAACACCCTGAGCATCGAACCCGGAACACGGGTTTACGCCGATGGTCTCAATGGCCGTGGGGTGATGTTTTCCTATGGTAAACAGCATAACCTTATTCAACGTGGCGACATTCAGGCGTTAGGAGCTAATGGCGTCGCTATCAGCTTTAATTTTGGCAATAACCTCCTGGGTAACGAAGTGGATTATCGTGGATCCTGGCTCCATATCGTAGACGGGTATAACGAGGCATTATTACCCGAGTTACAGGGAGCCCTGGTAGATAATGCCGACATTAGCGGACGCGTTGCCGGTAAAGGCGCGGCGATTTATATTTCGCCAAATGCGCTGGTCAGTAATATAAATATATTAAATGGTGCCCGGCTGGAAGGTGATATTTACGCGGACTATGCCCAGCGAGATGCCTACGGCCAACAGCGGTTGACACAGCTTACCTTCGGTCGGAAGGCCAATGCGTATGGGCAGGCGACGGAAGCTGCTGATTCTGATTTCAGCTTTACTTACCGTGGAAACATTGAAGGTATCAATAATCTGGTACTGAACGCGCACGGAGGGAAAACCTCGCTTAATGGCGATTTTCAGATTTACAGCATGACTATCGCGCCGGGTGCCATACTATCCGGCAACGGCAGCTACACCCTGAACGAGGAAGGCCGCTTTGTAAATAGCGGGATCCTCGCGCCAGGTAATTCACTTGGGCAAATCAATATATCAGGCGCTTATCAACAGACGGATACCGGGCAGTTGTTGTTAGAAGTCGACGGGCGCGGCAGGCATGATACTCTACGAGTGGATGGTCACGCACAATTCAGCGGTCAACTGACGTTTGTGCCGCAGCCGGACTGGTATACGGCAAACTGGCGGCTGGATTCGCAAGATTTGCTAAAAACGGATTCGTACAGCGGCGAATTCAGTACGGTGAACAGCTTGCTCCGCTCACCCACGCTAACGCTGCAGACAATGCATCAGGGAGAGAACAGCTGGCAGCTCTCGATACGGCGCGCTTCCAACGCGTACAGCCAGTATGCGCAGGACGATAATGCGCTGCAGGTGGGGCAAGCGCTGGATAAAATTGTGGCAGAAGCTAATTCGGATATACAACCGCTGTACCGTACTCTGGATTTCTCAGCCACTGATGGCGGGAGTATCAGCAATGCCTTGCCGCAACTTTCTGCGGGAGCCTACAGCGCCATGTTCGCAAGTTCCCTTCACCGTGAACAGCAGATAACGCGGATCATTGGCGGGCCTGATCCTGTGGTTATGCCGAAACAACTGGTGGAAGGCGAATGGCGCAGCTTTGCCATACCCTTTGGCGGCGGCTTCTGGCAACAGCGCCAGGGGGACAGTGTAGGGTACGAAGCCAGCAGTTATGGTATGGTATTCGGTGCCGAAAAACAAAACGATCAGAATCACAACTGGATTTATGGCTTTCATGGTGCGGTCAGCGGCCAGTCGGTGACAGTGAAATCACCAGAAACCGCGACCGGGAAAACCACTGCTTTCGATCTGGGTATTCATGCTCGTTACGGCGCTGAAAGGTCCGAAGGCATGTATTTATTCGGCACTGGCCGATTTGGTATTGAAGAAAGCTGGCTTGATAGAAACATTCATGTAGAAACTTACGAAGCAAGCCACCATGCCACCTGGACCGGATTGTCAGGCTCTGTTACGGCTGGCGGGGGCTATCGGTGGGCGCTGAATGATAATGTAAACGCCGGACCGATAACTTCATTAAATTACACCATATTACATCGCCCTGGCGTGAAGGAAAATGGCAATGACGGCAGCCGACTGGTGCTAGGTTCAGAGACCTTCAATACTCTGCGATCAAGTATCGGGGTGAATGGCAACTGGAATGTGCCGCTCGCTTCAGGAGCGTCGATCGCAGCGGAGTTGCAGCTTACCTGGGATCATGAACTGCTGGATGGCAATGTAGTGCAACAAGCTTCTTTCGCCCACTATCGCAGCACAGGGTTTAGTTCCAGGAATCAGGTGACTGGACGTGACACTCTGGGTGTTAAGGCTGGAATGAGCTATAAAATCAACACTGATGTCGAATTGGGCATCGGGATTGAAAGCGAATTGTTTCATTCTGGCTATGACTCGATCATAGGTAATCTTTCAGCTACCTGGCGTTTCTGATATCTGAGGATGAGAAATAATACGGCTGGCCGTCATTAAATTCACCGCTTCCCCGGCTTTGCCGGAGTGTTCCGAAAGGTTTGACCTTTAAGACAGCCGCACGAGTCTGTTTCTGTTCAAGCAACTCTTAGAGTTTCTTTGTCCTTTCTCATGACCCTGTACACGATTCTGTGTAAATGCCTTTTCTCAGTAGTGACCGTCCGGGCGGTCACCGAACCCGATAATAAAACGGCTCATCGCCATACGCCAGTCCCTCAGTGGCATCCTCCATTTCTGTGATGCGGCCTGGATTGCCAGCCACACCTCCTTTTTCACTGCGTCGTCAGTCGGGAACACCTTCCGTTTCTTGATGGCATCCCGGATCACGCTGTTCAGCGGCTCGATGGCGCTGGTCGTGTCGAGCGTCTTGCGGATGTCTGCCGGGTAAGCGAAGAACGTCAACAGGCTGGCCCGGTTTGCCTGCCAGCTCCGGCTTATCTGCGGGTAGCGGCTGTCCCGGGTGCCGGTGAACGCTTCCCGCGCCTGCTTCTTCCGTGGTGGCCTGACAGATGGCTTTCAGGCCGCGGGTGACGGCTTTGTAGCCCTCCCAGGAGACGAACCGCAGACTGTTGCGCACCATATGCACGACGCACAGCTGGACGCGGGCCTGCGGATACACTGCGTTGATAGCGTCCGGGAAGCCCTTCAGACCATCAACACAGGCGATGAGGATATCGTTCAGGCCGCGATTTTTTAATTCGGTCAGCACATGGAGCCAGAACTTCGCGCCCTCGTTTTCGGCCAGCCACATACCCGGCAGTTCTTTCTGGCCTTCGATGTTGATACCCGGGGCAAGGAACACGGATTTATTGATGACGCGACTGTCCTGCCGGACCTTCAGGACGATACAGTCAGGGTAAACGATGGGACAAACGGCATCCAGTGGCCGGTTTTGCCATCCGGTGATCTGCTCCATGACGGCATCAGCTACCTTTGAGACCCGCGCTGGCGAGACATCGGCGTCATACAGCTCTTTGAACGCGACCGCTATCTCGCGGGTGGTCATCCCTTTGGCGTACAACGATAAGATCGGGTTATCTACCCGGTGCTCCGGGTCTGGTTTTTCTTCACCCGTTGTGGTTCAAAGGAGCCATCACGATCGCGCGGTGTACGCAGCTCCGGCGGTCCATCGCCGGTGATAACCGTCTTTTGGGTGTGGCCGTTGCGGGCGTTGGTCGCCGGTTCTGGCTGATTTTTATCGTCGCCGGGGTGACGGGTCATTTCGGCGTTGAGCGCCGCCCCGACACTGATTTTTTTCAGCAGGCGCTCAAACTGACTGATATCGTCAGGGGTTTTGAGATTTTTGGCCAGTTCGTTAGCCAGGGCCTGCGACTGTTTTTCGTCCATAAATTAACCTGCTTTTGATGCTGGATTGAACATATCAAAATCAGGCAATGACACAAATCTATGTACTGGCTCTAACGCGAGGTAACTCTCATGCTCCATACTCACAATCCCATCATGCTCCATACTCACAATCCCATCATCAAACACAACGCCGGCCTGCTCAAGCTCGCCGAAGAGCCCGGTAACGTCTCAACAGCCTGCAAGAGCACGGGCGTGTCACGCGACACCTTCTACCGTTATCAGGAACTGGCTGCTGAAGGCGGCATTGACGCGCTGGTTAACCAGAACCGCCGGGGTCCCAACCTGACGAACCGCGCCGACGAAGCCACTGAACGCGCGGTTGTTGGGTTGTTGAGTACGCCGTTGAGTTCCCGGCCCCCGGGCAGCACCGGACCAGTGATGAGCTGCGTAAAAAAGGCGTGTTTACCTCCGGCAGCGGCGTGCGCGCCATATGGCAACGACACGACCTGGAGAACTTCCGTAAACGCCTGAAGGCACCTGAGGAAAAGCTCGCCAGAGAAGGTATCGTGCTTACCGGTGCCCCAATCGCCGCGCTGGAGAAAAAGGCGCATGATGATGAGGCCAGCGGCGAAATCGAGACCGCTCACCCGGGCTATCCCGGGTCGCAGGACACCTTCTGTGCTGGCGATCTAAACGGTGTGGGCCGTATCTGCCCGCAGACGTTCGTGGATACGTACCCGAAAGTGGCACACTGCAAGCGGTATACGAGTAAAACGCCGAACTCTGCCGCCGACCTGCTTCGAGTACGCGGCTCATCGTTGTCATTTGGCCAGGGGCAGGTTTAATATGATCCTCATCTTTACGCCTGTTTTGTGGTAATTTAATCAACTCTTCCGGTTTGCCATAGTAAGTTTCCCAGCAGTTAAAAACATTTTTTACGATATTTTTGCTTTCTTTTAGAAATCGGCTGACGGCGCGGATCATGGCTTTTAAAAATCCACCGTCTAAATCGCTGGCGCGTTCCTTTGCCTGAAGCAGTGTTAACGAAGGACAATCACCTGTGTCATGCTGGTTTATTTTCTCATCGGTAGCGATAAATGAATGTAATAGTGCCAGTGAGCCTGGCGTTCAGATCCTGTGCACCAGACATTCTTTCAACTGCCTGCCTGGGGGATTTTCTTCGTTTGATGTCGGTGAACGCATGTGTACACAAAATCATTAAACTGGAAGCGACAGGTAAATTGTAGTAAAACAGGTCAAAGCAATGTCATGAAACAATTCATTGAAATAGATGGAAAAATTCAATTAAACTCATGCAAATCCGATAACAATAAAACGGTGCTGTATGCCCTCCGTTAATATTTACGCCGAAAAACGGCTTCCCAGCCCGTTTCGCCGTACCTGGCGGCTTTTCTACCGCGATACTGCCGCGATGGTGGGTTTTTATGCTTTTATCGCGCTAATTTTCATCTGTCTTTTTGGTCGTATGCTGGCACCATACAGTCTGGATCAACAGTTTATGGGGTTTCAGCTGTTGCCTCCTTCCTGGTCGCGCTACGGTGAAGTCTCGTTCTTCTTAGGCACTGACGATCTTGGTCATGATCTACTCAGCAGATTACTGAGTGGTGCAGCGCCAACTGTGGGTTCGGCCATACTGGTCACGCTGGTTGCTGCTTTGTTTGCCACGGTACTGGGCATTTTTGCCGGACTCACGCGCGGTCTGCGTTCAGCGGTGATGAACCATATTCTCGATACCCTACTTTCCATTCCTTCACTGCTGCTGGCGATTATTGTAGTGGCCTTTCTCGGCCCAACGCTGGCACATGCCCTTCTGGCGATTTTTCTGTCAATAATTCCACGCCTGGTGCGAGCTGTTTATAGTGCCGTTCATGACGAGCTGGAAAAAGATTACGTGGTAGCCGCCAGGCTGGACGGTGCCAGCAGCGGGAACATTCTGCGCCATGCTGTTTTTCCCAATATTCTGGCGCTGCTGGTAAGTGAGTTCACCCGTGCCTTATCCATCGCCATTCTTGATATTGCCGCATTAGGTTTCCTCGATCTGGGCGCACAGCTACCGTCGCCTGAATGGGGGACGATGTTAGGGGATGCGCTTGAGCTGATCTATGTCGCGCCCTGGACTGTGATGCTGCCAGGCGCGGCTATTATGTTGAGCGTGCTGATTGTTAATCTGTTAGGCGATGGCATCCGTCGCGCTATCGTTGCGGGAGTGGAATAAATGCCGCTGCTCGATATCCGTAATTTGACCATTGAATTTATGACCGCTGAAGGCCCGGTGAAGGCGGTCGATCGGGTCAACATGACTCTGAGCGAAGGTGAAATACGCGGGCTGGTTGGCGAGTCCGGCTCCGGGAAAAGCCTTATCGCCAAAACCATATGCGGCGTGACCAAGGATAACTGGCTCGTTACCGCTGACCGCATGCGGTTTGATGATATTGATTTACTCCGCCTTACGCCTCGTGAACGGCGCAAGCTGGTTGGGCATAACGTATCAATGATTTTTCAGGAGCCGCAATCCTGCCTCGACCCTTCAGCAAATATTGGTCGCCAGTTGATGCAGGCGATTCCAGGCTGGACCTGGAAAGGGCGTTGGTATCAGCGCTTTCGCTGGCGTCGTCGTCGGGCCATCGATCTGCTGCATCGCGTTGGCATCAAAGATCATAAAAACACCATGAGCAGCTTCCCCTACGAGCTAACGGAAGGGGAATGCCAGAAAGTCATGATTGCTATCGCACTTGCCAACCAGCCGCGCCTGCTGATTGCCGACGAACCCACTAATGCAATGGAACCCACCACCCAGGCGCAGATATTCCGCCTGCTGACACGACTGAATCAAAACAACAACACCACCATTTTGCTGATCAGCCACGATTTGCAGATGCTGGCCAAATGGGCCGACCGCATCAATGTGATGTACTGCGGACAAACGGTGGAGACCGCACCCAGTGAGGAGCTGATCGCTGCCCCACATCATCCTTACACGCAGGCACTGATTCGCGCCATGCTGGATTTTGGTCGCCCGCTCCCCCATAAAAGCCAACTGAACACACTTCCCGGTGCGATTCCTTCACTGGAGCACTTGCCAATGGGCTGTCGCCTGGGACCTCGCTGTCCCTACGCACAAAAAACCTGCATTGAACGGCCCCGTCTGACCGGAACCAAAATGCATATTTTTGCCTGCCACTTCCCACTTAACCTGGAGAGTCAGTGATGATTGAAACGCTGCTGGAAGTGCGTAATCTGAGCAAAACCTATCGTTATCGCACCGGACTGTTCCGTCGACAACATGTTGAAGCCGTCAAAGAGGTAAGTTTTATGCTTCGTGAACGGCAAACGTTGGCAATCATTGGCGAAAATGGATCGGGCAAATCCACGCTGGCAAAAATGCTCAGTGGTATGGTGGCCCCCACGTCAGGAGATATTGTCATTGACGATCATCCACTGGAATATGGCGACTACGGCTATCGTAGCCAGCATATTCGAATGATTTTCCAGGACTCTTCCACTGCCCTTAATCCACGTCAGCGCATCAGTCAGACCCTCGATTTCCCCCTGCGACTCAATACCGATTTGTCACCGGTGGCGCGTGAAAAACGGATTATTGCTACACTGCGCCAGGTAGGCCTGCGTCACGACCATGCCAGTTATTACCCGCACATGCTGGCTCCCGGACAGAAGCAGCGCGTCGGGCTGGCGCGGGCGCTCATTCTGCAACCCCGAGTCATTGTGGCCGACGAAGCACTAGCTTCGCTGGATATGTCAATGCGTTCACAGCTGGTTAATTTGATGCTTGAGCTACAGGACAAACATGGCATCGCTTATATCTATGTTACTCAACATCTCGGGATGATGAAACATATCAGTGACCAGCTGCTGGTCATGCATCAGGGCGAAGTGGTAGAGAGAGGCAGTACGGCAGGGGTGCTCTCCAGCCCTTTACATGACCTGACCCGGCGGTTAATTAACAGCCATTTCGGTGAGGTGCTGACGGCAGATGCCAGGTGCCGTGACTACCCGGGTTGATCTGTGGGTGTTATGCTTTTCCGTAATTGATTAGCACTCAACGTTATTTTGTGCCAACACGTTGCCTGGGTAAGGATAGCCTATCCTCGCTGACAAGGAATTATCATGGAACAGCGCCGTTTTTCCGGCTACAGCCACTGGTATCATGAAACGCAATGCACGCTTCGGGTACCCTCTGCCGCACTGGTTCCTGAAGCCGCAGAGGTTGAGGATCATTTTCTTCCTGGCATAGACGCACTCTGCTCTGCGGAGCTAAAAAATATGCTCGATTGCCTACAACCTCTGCTACAGGCCTCGCGTGATTTTTATCATCTATTGTTTCCCCAGAAAATAACTAATTCGATGACGCATACACTGACGCTGTATGACAGGCTGAGTGCAGCATTAACGGTGGCACAGGTTGCCGGCGTTCAGCGCCTTTGTAATCACTATGCCGCGCGGCTTAACCCTCTTACCAGCCTGGACTCATCAAGGGAAAGTAATCATCGTTTGACTCAAATGACGGAATATGCACGTCAACTTGCCAGCCAGCCCGACTTAATCACCCCACTTGCATTGCGCCGTCTTGATGATGTCGGACTGACCACACCGGATATTATTACTTACAGCCAGTTGATTGGCTTTATCAGCTATCAGGCACGCGTGATGGCGGGAATACACGCCCTTCTATCCCTGCCGGCACGTTGGATACCGGGCTTTCCCGAACGAGAAGATGCGGCGGCGGAATGTTTTGCCGATACAGCGCCGTGGCGCCCCCTTTTGCCCCCTGTCGAGCTGCGCTATGCTTCAGCCAGCCAGCTTGAGGTGTTGACCTGGTGCCAGCCACAGCCGATGTTAAATGACTGCGCATGGCTACTTGCACATGATGCATCCGCGCTGCAAGGCTGGGGGATGCTAATTAATCGACTTCAGGAAAACGGCGCGACATCGGAAGGGGCGCTGGCCGCGGCGGTTGTTGCAAGAATTAACGGTAGTGCCGCCTGCTTACAGCACTTTGATGATAAAAGCCTGGGTGATGCGCTGCGAAAAAGCGTGGCGCACGCGCTGAAGGTGGCGACGCAATCAGGACAGGCAGTTATTCAAGCTGCTGCTCAACTCACCCGATCGCCCGAACGTTTCAGTGCTGCTCACATAAAACCGTTAAATGATGCTGGTTTATCGCCTCAGGTTATTTTTGATGTGATCCTGCAAACCGCGGTGGCAAACTGGTGCAACAGACTGCAGCAGGCTTTGGGTACCACATTATCTGATGGCGCATTAAAGGGATGACGGCAGTAGTATCATACGGATGACCAGCCAAAACTGTGCATCCACGGCCAGATTTCCTGACCTTGTCTGCTCTTTAACGATCTTTGTTGAAAGCTGATGATCAATTCCATTCATTAACCGCCGCTGGCGGTCAATGATTTGACCCTGTGCATCGAAATCATGTTCATTGAAAAGCTCTTCAGAACATTTCATCAACGAGGCTCGTTCAGTCATAATGCTGGAGTGGTTAAGCATGGCTGGTAACATTGCCAAGAGATCAATGCTCGCCATTTTGCCGAACTGACTGTCCGGCAAAATGCGATGAAGTGAAGAAAGCGTTCAGATCCGGCTGACCGCTATTGTTTCTGGCCCGCTCAAATAAAGCCTTTAGCTCGCGCTTCGCATAACCTAGAACAACGCAACCGTTTCAACCAGCTTATGCGCCTGGTTTTTAAGATTGTCTGCGGCCGCAGCACTCTCTTCAACCAAAGCAGCATTACGCTGCGTAACGGTGTCAATCTGCGTTATAGCCTGGCCTACCTGCTTAACGCCAGAGCTTTGCTCAACGCTGGAAATGCTGATTTCTGACACGATATTTGTGACCTGCTGAATAGCGGAGATAATCTGTACCATCGTTTCACCGGTCTCATCGACCAGTAATGAACCTTGCTCCACCTGCACTACGCTATCGGTAATCAACGCGTTAATCTCTTTAGCGGCATTCGCGCTTCGCTGGGCCAGATTGCGCACTTCTGAAGCCACTACGGCAAATCCACGCCCCTGCTCACCGGCGCGTGCCGACTCTACCGCAGCATTGAGCGCCAGTATATTAGTCTGGAAAGCGATACTGTCAATCATATTGATAATATCGGATATTTTTTTCGAGCTGTGATTAATACCCTTCATGGTCGCTATCACGCGGTCGACTATCTGACCACCTTTGGTGGCCAGTTCTGATGCGCCGGATGCCAGATAATTCGCCTGACGGGCATTCTCGGCATTATTACTCACGGTCACACCCAGCTCTTCCATCGTAGCAGACGTTTGTTGTAATGCACTGGCCTGCTCCTCGGTACGCTGGCTCAGATCCTGATTTCCCTGCGATATTTGCATGCTGGCTGTCGCCAGGTTTTCCGCATTACTGCGCACATTGGTAACCAACGCCGACAGCGATGACTGCATATCTTTTAACTGAGCGAGCAGGCTCATCTGGTTTTGATATTTCAGCTCAATGTGATGTGACAGATCGCCTTTCGCCATCAGATTAACTTCCCGCATCGCTTCCAACGGCTCCCCACCCAGTTGTTGAAGCAAGCTGCGCAACAGCAATCCACCCAGCATGATCGAAACCATCGCCACCAACGCAACGGTGACAAATGAAATCATCTTTGTCGCCGCCGCTGTATTTTTTTGATTGCTGACTTTTTCACTGGCAAGTTTGTCTTGAGACGTTTTCAACGTCACCAGCTCGTGAAATGTGGTATCGGCATAGGGTTTCACTTCTTCTTTATTTATTGCCCTTGCCCCGGCCAGATCCCCTTTCTCAATTGATACAACCTGGTGTTCCATCCCTTTTCTCATCATTGCATAGGACGAAATAAGGCTGTCATAGGATGAACGCATTGATGAATCAACGATCGGCTTAAGTTCAATCAAGAGATTTTCCACGCCGGTGAAGTTATCCGTATTCTGTTTTTTCCAGATTGCAATAGACGCAGGATCGCCGATTGCAATCATCCTGAGCGTATTGATGTCAATGCGCGTCAGTAAGCCATCCACCTGCCCTATGATGGAAGCGGCGTTGTAATCTTTCTCATAAAGAATTTGTAATTCTGCTGTGGCAGCTGAAAGACGTGAAAGTAAAAACACGGCCAGTAATACAAAAAATAGTATGATTGTCGAAATCATCACGATGAGCTTCTTTTTAACTGACCATTTTTTCATAAGTGCCTATTAAACAAAAAAATTATCTTTATAACTATGTCCGCAGGATGCGATTGCTGTGCCGATATTGCCTGCATACCTAAGCTATATCGGCTGTAAAAGCATTTACTTGACATCCAATAAACACAGTTTTGCAAATTAAATTAAAAGTGGCAGAGCTGAAATTCAACACATTATTTTACATTTTTTTTAGTTTACATACAAAATATTACCTCCCTTACATTCAGAGAGGTAATATTTATTATGATTATTTAATAAATAACGAGACAGCCAGCAGTCGGGCAATTAAATATCGTTTTTTCTCTGCTAAATATTTTAAAGCAACGCCTCCATTGCCTGCTGAATACGTTTTTCAGATACCGGATAAGGTGTCCCCAGCTGCTGGGCGAAATAACTTACCCGCAATTCCTCAATCATCCAGCGTATATCCTGTACTTCTGCATCGTCCCTGCGCGTAGGCGGCAGTTTAGTTAACCAACTACTCCATATCTGTTCCAGGCTTTGTACTTTTATCATTCGTGCACGATCGCTGTGAGGATCGACCGGTAACTTATCCAACCTGCGCTCAATTGCCTGCAGGTAACGCAATGTATCAGGCAGACGCCGCCAGCCACTTTGCGTAACAAATCCGCGATAAACCAGCCTGCCCATTTGTGTTTTTATATCCGACAATGCCAGCGCCATGGACATATCCACGCGCCCTTTCAGACGTTTATTAATATTGAATACGGTGGTCAATACCTGCTCAACCTTACTGGCTATATCCACTACAGTGTCATTAAGCTCTGCGCGCACTTTTTCATGCAGTGCAGTGAACGCCTGTGCCTGCCAACCCGGCCCACCCTGTTCCTCAATCAGTTTGTCGATCGCGCTGGTGATGCAATCATCAATTAAATCAAGCACTTTTCCATAGGGATTGAAATAAAGGCCCAGTTTGGCTTTATTGGGAAGTTTTTCGTGCAGGTATTTGATCGGTGAGGGAATATTCAACAACAGCAATCTTCGCTGTCCCAGCCACATGGCTTTTTGCTGCTCATGCTGTGAGTCAAAAAGGCGGATCGCCACGCTGTCTTTTTCATCAACCAGTGCGGGCCACGCTTTAACATGATAGTTTCCTCGCTTCTGCTCAAAGTGATCGGGCAAATCGCCAAAGCTCCATGTACTAAGGCCACGCTGCACTAATCCATCATCGACAACCTGAGACAGGGTTTCCTGCACTTTTCCCTTTAATTGTAATCTCAACCCGGCAAGGTCACGGCCTTCACCCAGCTTGCGATTTTGCTCATCCACAACACGAAACGTCATTTTGAGATGATCGGGCACCTGCTCCCACTGCCAGTTCTCCCGTTCAAGCGTCACCCCGCTCATCCGGCGAAATTCACGTTCGAGGGAATCAAGCAGCGGACGTTCAAACGGTGTGACGCGAGCCAGAAACGCTTCCGCATAGTTCGGTGCCGGAACAAAATTACGCCGCAGGGGCTTTGGTAACGATTTTATCAGCGAAATAACCAGCTCTCGTCTGACGCCTGGAATTTGCCACTCAAAGCCCTCGCCTTCAATTTGATTGAGCAGCGGTAATGGAATGTGTACCGTCACGCCATCGGCATCCGTTCCCGGTTCAAACTGGTAACTCAGACGCAATTTCACATTGCCCTGCTGCCAGAAATTCGGGTAATCGAGTTTGCTGACGTCTTCCGCCCCCTTTTTTATCAGCATCTCTTTCGCAAAATTGAGCAGATCCGGCTGTTCGCGTCGGGCCTGCTCCCACCAGGTGTCAAAATGCCCTGCAGAGATCGTCTGAGAAGGAATACGCCCATCGTAGAAATTGAATAGCATCTCATCGTCTACCAGAATGTCGCGGCGACGCGATTTATGCTCAAGCTCTTCAACTTCTTCACGCAGGCGAAAATTGTCACGAAAAAATGCATGCCGCGTCTGCCATTCCCCTTCAACCAGTGCGTGGCGGATAAACAGTTCGCGCGATAATACCGGGTCAATACGGCTATAATTAACTTTACGCGCTGCCACAATAGGTAACCCATACAGGGTGACTTTTTCAGTGGCCATTACCGTCCCCTGGCTTTTTTCCCAGTGTGGTTCGCTGTAGCTGCGTTTGATGAGATGCTGGGCTATCGGCTCAATCCATTCAGGTTCAATGCGCGCAGCAATACGCCCCCAGAGTCGGCTGGTTTCGACCAGTTCTGCCACCATGGTCCATTTTGGCGGTTTTTTAAATAGCGCGGAGCCTGGAAAAAGGGCAAAGCGCGCGTTCCGTGCCCCGGTGAATTCCTGCTTCTCGGCATCCTTTTGACCAATATGCGAGAGCAAGCCCGTCAGCAACGCGGTATGTAGCCCTATGAAGTCAGCGGCTTCGCTGTTAAGCGGGATACCCTGCTCGCGCACGATCTGACGCAGCTGTGTGTAGATATCCTGCCATTCACGTACGCGCAAGTAATTGAGATAATCCATTTTACACATGCGGCGAAACTGGCTGGAAGAAAGGGCTTTTTGCTGTTCTTGCAGATAATCCCACAGATTAACGAATAACGAAAAATCAGACGATTTATCAACAAATCGCCGATGTTTTTCATCCGATGCCTGCTGTCTGTCTGCAGGGCGCTCGCGCGGGTCCTGAATCGAAAGGGCAGCAGCAATAATCATTACTTCACGCGTACAAGCATAATCTTTTGCTGCCAACACCATCTTTGCCAGACGCGGGTCCACCGGCAGCTGCGACAGGGTTCGACCGGAAGAGGTCAGCCGATAGCGACCGTCGTCATGATATGTAATCGCACCCAGCTCTTCGAGCAACCGTACACCGTCCTGAATATTACGCTTATCCGGCGCTTCCACAAAAGGAAACGCGCTGATATCGCCGAGCCCCAGCGCCGTCATTTGCAGGATAACTGAGGCCAGATTAGTGCGCAGGATTTCCGGGTCAGTAAAGGCGGGGCGGCTCAGGAAATCATCTTCTGAATAAAGGCGTATACAAATACCTTCGGAAACCCTGCCACAGCGTCCTTTACGCTGGTTGGCTGATGCCTGAGAGATCGGCTCAATCGGCAGGCGCTGTACCTTGGTGCGGAAACTGTAACGACTGATGCGCGCGGTGCCAGGATCGATCACGTATTTAATGCCCGGTACGGTGAGCGAGGTTTCGGCCACGTTAGTAGCCAACACGATGCGCCTGCCAGTGTGCGGCTGAAATACCCAGTTTTGCTCCGCATTTGATAAACGCGCATACAGTGGCAAAACGTCGGTGTGCGGCAGTTCACGACGATTCAGGGCATCTGCGGTATCCCGTATTTCACGTTCACCACTCATGAAAATAAGAATATCTCCATGCCCTTCTTTGCCCAGTTCATCCACGGCATCGAAAATCGCTTGCAGCTGATCCCGCTCGCTGTCATCCGCCTCTTCAACCACGGGGCGATAGCGCACTTCAACCGGATAGGTTCTGCCGGAAACCTCAATAACGGGCGCATTGTGGAAGTGTCTGGAAAAACGCTGGGGATCAATGGTTGCTGAAGTGATAATCACTTTCAGGTCGGGTCGCCGCGGCAACAGCTCTCGCAGATAACCCAGCAGAAAATCGATATTCAGGCTGCGTTCATGGGCTTCATCAATAATGATTGTGTCATATTGCAAAAGCAGTCGGTCCTGCTGAATCTCTGCCAGCAGAATACCATCGGTCATGAGTTTAACCTGAGTGATGTCACTAACCCGATCGTTGAAGCGGACTTTGTAGCCAACACAGCCGCCCGGCGTTGTCTCCAGTTCTTCAGCAATGCGATCGGCGACGGTTCGCGCGGCAAGCCTTCGTGGCTGCGTGTGACCAATTAGTCCGGTTATCCCCCTACCCAACTCCATGCAAATTTTTGGCAGCTGTGTGGTTTTGCCGGAGCCGGTTTCGCCAGCCACAATAACAACCTGATGAGCCTGAATTGCGTCGGCTATCTCCTGCTTTTTCTGGCTGACAGGCAAATTATCAGGATATCTGATGCCTGGTATGGCCGCACGGCGTTGATTCACACGCTGTTCAGCCAGGTCAATCTCGCGATTTAATTCAGACGCTATTGCTTCCTGAGCATGTGGATTTTTTACTTTTTTTGCACCGTGCAAACGCTTCAGCAAACGTTGGCGATCACGCAGCATCAACGTTTCAACGCGCTGAAATAGCGCCGTCAATGGTTTATGGGGAGTATCAGACATAAAAGAACTCGCTAATCGCAGGCTATCAGGCCGGTTTATCATGGACAGACTGGAAAAATTTTGCGTAGTGTAGCACAGACAATCACTTAGCCTGCCTTTTTACCCGCTATATTTGTTCAGTAAATTTGAACACTGGCCTCAGAATATTGCACTATCACTGAGTGTTGATTGCCCTTAAAGTGTCAGTCACCAGGCCGTGAGACCTCTGCATAACTAACAGGACATGATTATCATGAGCAACGTTTTAGTACTCAAATCCAGTATCCTTGCCGGCTATTCCCAGTCGAGCCAGCTGGCCGATAGCTTTGTTGATGAATGGAAAGCGGCACACGGTAGCGACGGCATTACCGTTCGCGACCTGGCGGCCAATCCGCTGCCCGTACTTGATGGTGAACTGGTTGGTGCGCTACGCCCTTCCGATGCGGCATTAACGCCCCGCCAGCAGGAAGCATTGAATTTATCCGATGAACTGATCGCAGAGTTAAAAGCACATGACATCGTTGTTATCGCCGCGCCAATGTACAATTTCAACATTCCTACGCAGCTGAAAAATTATTTCGATCTGGTCGCCCGCGCTGGTGTCACTTTCCGCTACAGCGAAAACGGACCGGAAGGGTTGATAACGGGTAAAAAAGTGGTGGTTATTTCCAGCCGTGGCGGCATTCATAAAGATACGCCGAGCGATTTGCTCACGCCTTATCTTAAATTATTCTTGGATTTCCTTGGAATGTCAGATGTGAAATTCGTTTTTGCTGAAGGTATCGCTTACGGCCCGGAAGTTGCACAAAAGGCCACCAGTGAAGCGAAAGCAGTGCTGAAAGATATTGCGGCGTCCTGAGTAATAGTCCGACACAGTGACTGTGTGAGTTTTGCGGATGAGATTTAATTAAATGTATTAGTCGCGACTTGATCTGACACTGGACCCTGAAAGATTGAGAGTTACCGGTTTTGATATGGGTGTCGAATCCTTATACAAAACACAAGGTAACTCTCATGCTTCATACTCACAATCCGGTCGTGACGCATATTTATTGATAATGATGAAGAGTAAGATACCAACCGATGATCTTATCGTGCATTTCCTCTGACTTCGAAAAGCAAATTGTTCTGCGGGTCAGTCGTTTGATATGTGTGCGAAGATTAAGATTATGTCGTTCTGTCCGTTGGGTATATTTCTTGCTCACCACGTGGCCTGTTGCACTTAACAGAACTTTATAAACCGGCCACGCATCTGTCATATAAAAGGCAATGTTAAATTTGCTTAACAGGGCCAGCAATTGTCGCAGGGTCGGGGCATTTCTCGGGCCGAAGACATGGGCCAGAGCACGTTTGCGGATACGGTCATAAGCATAGAACAACCACCGGGGATTGCTTTTACACCGCACGTAAGACCATTGTTCACCGGCTTCACAGCAGATAACAACCTCCGTTTCGGGGTCGATATTCTCAGCTACCTGCTTTGGCGAAATTTTTTTAAGTGCCGCAGAACCGTATTGAGGCTGATACCGAGAACCCGTGCGGTATCGCGACATCTGGAATCATTCATGGCCATATTAACAATGGTCTGGTGTGTATCTGGTTTGGCACCGGAGTAGCTAAAGTTGAGCTGAAAGGTCTTTGAACAATGCTTGCAGATGTAACGTTGGGCACCGGATGCTGAATGTCCGTTACATCGTACAGCATGAGTTTCATTGCACTGAGGGCAGACGACATCAACTTTAGCCATATGTTACATCCAAAGCGCAAAGCATACGTGATCAGCAAGTCTGCGTCACGACCTAAAAAAGGTGTGTTTATCTCCGGCAGCGGCGTGCGCACCATCTGGCAATGACATGACCTGGATAACTTCCGTAAGCGGCTGAAAGCACCTGAGGAAAAACAGGACAGGCTTAGAGTCTGTCCCAAAAGGCGTTATAGCTGGATGAACCGGTTTCTCCGGATCCTGACCTGACGGGAAAAGAAGTCTGAGAATTACGGGGTCCTGTTGCATTTTTCCTGTGGTCTTATTGTCTGGAATAAAGTCCTGTTGAGATAGGCTCTTAGTGTTAACGTTTCAATTTTTTCGGCCTGAAAACTGCGTTGCCAGCCCATGCGGTCAGCGCCCATGTTTTCATTTTAGTGACTACTCCTCGCCGTAAACGGCGAGGCTTCCCACGTCTCAGGCCGCAACCGTCTGTGTGACGGATTTACGCTGGCCTCCATGGGCAGAGACGACGAGATCCGCCGCCTGTAATTCCAGTATGCCTTTCTGCCGGGTATTGATGGCTGCATTGATATCGCGGTCATCCTCAACTCCGCATTCAGGGCATTGCCATATACGCTTGTTCAGCAGCATTTCCGGCATTTTGTGACCACAGCAGTGGCAGGTTTTCGAACTGGCGAACCATTGATACAGCTTCACCACGTGAACACCTTTCTCTGCTGCTTTGTATTCCAGTTTTGAAATAAATCCGCTCCATCCTGCATCGCCTGTCGCTCGTGCCAGATGGTGGTTCTTCATCATATTTGCCGATTTCAGCGTCTCTGCAATTATCGCCTGGTTTTCGTCAATAATTATACGTGAGAGTTTGTGCTGAAAATCAGCGCGGGCACTGGCTACCCGTTCGTGTACGCCAGCAAGCCGTATGCGGGATTTACGGCGATTTGCACTACCTTTTTTCTTGCGTGACAAGGCCTTCTGTTTGCGCCGTAAATTCCGGCTGGCGTTGATAAGGTGGCGTGGGTTAGCAACTTTATCGCCATCCGATTTTATGGCGTAGTGGGATAACCCCATATCCAGACCGGTAACCGTGCTTACCAGTGCGGGCTTCGCAGGCGCTTCGATTCCATCATCGCAAAGTATGGAAGCATAGTATTTACCTGTAGCAGAACGGCTAACGGTAATGCTTTTTACTTTGCCGATTCGCTCCCTGTGAATATTTGCCCTGATAGGCGGGATTTTCGGGATCTTGATTGTGTCGGCGGTGATTTTCAGGTTTGAGCAATGATAGCTGGACTGCGATCCGTGCCTGCGCCTGAAGCGGGGTATTTAGCTCTCTTTTCAAAGAAGTTTTTGAAAGCCTGATCCAGATTTTGCAATGCCACCTGTAGCGAGTTTGAGTCTGCCGCCTTGATCCAGCTATAGCGGCGTGATTTTTTGGCGATGGGTAGCAGTGGCTGAATGTGCTTTACATTATTCAGTGAAACGCCATGGCGTTTGTACCAATGCGAGCGGATATGCAAGGCTTTATTGTACGCAAATCGCACCGCGCCGAACTGCTTTTCCAGCAATTCAGCTTGTTCTGGTGTTGGGTAAATGCGTACCTTAGTCGCTCTATACATAATTGGTGCTCAATAGTATTATTGCATGTATTATATGGTGCCAAATAAGGTTTTAAAAATGGGTATGCAGTAAGAAAATTTTGCGGGGTATCTAAAGCGCCGCCATAGCGTCAGTAAATTGGTTGTCCATTTGATATTTGTAACGAAGTACCGCCGCAAGCTGTTAGATGGTGCGATGATTGCACAAATGCGCGAAGCATTTTTATCTGCCGCCGAACGTTTGGAAGTGGAAATAATGGAGGTAGACGGCGAAGCGGATCACGTTCATCTACTGGTAGCGTACCCACCCAAATTGCCTGTTAGCGTGCTGGTGAATAACCTAAAGTCGTTCAGCCGCCGCTATGTGCGCCAGTTGAATACGCACCTACGAAAGCAGAGTAATAGCGGGGTGCTCTGGTCACACTCCTATTTCGCCTGTAGCGCTGGCTGCGCAACAACCGAAACGCTGAAAGATTATGTTAGATCGCAGGGAACCCCTGAATAGCTCCCCTTATATCCCCGCCCGCATTGGGCGGGGATATAAGGGGCAGTGGACACAGTGCCGACACACGCCGTTCCGCCCTGAGCAGTTTTCCCCGACGTTTAAGGGTTCTTTTGCAGCCACTGCCCATTGATTCCACGAACATACTCACCAGGGGCAGCCCGTTCAACCAGCTTTTGGCCTGCAATCCGAGCCACTTCAACCGTGCTCAAATTGTTTTTCTTCGCCAGTGTTTCATATTTCTCCTGCCGCTTTTGATTAATTTGCGTAACCAGAGCGCGCGTCTCTTTTTCCTGAGCCAGTGCGGCAATGTAGCCTGATAATGTTTCCCCCACGCGCCCCTTTGCCCTCGCCTCGTCCAGTGTAAGGGCCATCAGTGAGGGAGAAATCAGGCAAAGCGTTAGCCACAGAGCATATATTTTTTTCATCCGTTTATCCTCAGAACAGGCCGCTTTGGCTTTTCAACAGCACTTCAACATCTTTATCTACTTTAATATGGATTTCATGCTCGATTTTGACATTCATATTAATAGTGATTGGTTCTTTCGGCGCCGCCACCTCAATGCGCGGTACACAGCCGTTAAGCAGCAATATTGCGGCTGGTACCAGCAGGCTAATGCGTTTCATTCAGATTTTCCTTGTGGGTTGGCAGCGACGTGTTTTGTTCCAGCCAGGATTGTAAATTGTCACCAAAGCGCAGACTGCGCCACAGCTGAAACAGGTTTTCCTGTTGGGTGTAATTAAGTGAGACACGCTGATTTTTGTCGCTGAAGCGACTTGTGCCGTTAACCTGCGCTTTCATGGTCATTTGACCAAGATTATCGATATCCACAGTGGCCCAGCTGCGGGATATTTCCATATAGCGAAGCCAGTCAATAGCCGCGCCTGCCGCGATATTATTGTCGGCAATTGTATCAGCGAAGTTTTTATCAAGGCGCACGGTAAGCAGACCACTATTGGTAATCCATCCACCTTTTACCAGCCAGCGGGCATTATCCAGCCAGAGCGGTAGTACCGCGTTAATATGCCCCGATATGGCAATCTGTTTTGGCTGTATGGCAGTGATCAGCTCACTCATACTGATACCTTTGATACAAAGTGTGGCGGCCTGCGTCTGAGGCATCGACAAATTTTCCATCCGCATTGTTCCGCCCAACAGGTCGATGCCAACATTACTCAGATGCAAAGGCTGGCCTGTGTTCCAGGGATACCACCCCTGTAAGTCAGCCGTGATATTTCTTAAGATAAACTGGTTCTTTACTTCTTTGATTCGCAGCGATACCGGCCCTTTTTGACCAAAATACCATTGATGGGCTTTGAATCTGAACGGCAAAGAAAAGTCTGTACCCGTGATTTGATTATCTGGCGTACGTGCGCTGCCATTGGCAACAACCCAGTGTCCTCCTGCCTCAAAACCCTGAGTGCTGGCAGCCGAAAAGGCAACCTGAGCCTTGAGCGAGCCGCCAAGAATTTTTAATTTTAAATCATCACTAAGCAGGGACTGAAATACAGTCAGCGGCTGTTCAGGCCACCATGCCTGCCCCCGCAAACGTTGTCCGTCCCAACGTCCCTGAAGTTGTACAGGTCCAACAGGGTGTGCTTCAAGGAAACCTTTTAATAAAAAGGCATCAGGATCGCGTCCTTCAAACTTCATCAACAGCGTGGCTGGCGGTAAATATCCGCCGCTGCTGAACAGGATTTTTTTCGCGTTAAGTTTTAAGATTCCGTTAAAAGACGGTGCGAGCGGGTCACGCTTCCAGCGCAGTGGTGTTTCAAGAAGTAGCAGCGGAGCATGAACGGTCATGCTACCATAAGCGATCTGGTCAAAACCCGTCGACAGCGATTGCAGCTCGATCAGCTTATCCTGCCAGCGTCCCCTACCACGCACATCACATCTGGCTTTGAGCGACGCCAGTTCGCCTTCTCCCCAGTAACGCCATTGCCACTGCCCCTTGTCTGGCCAGAAATTGCTGGCACGGCCATCCAGATGCAAACGAAACTGACCCTTGTCAGGCTGATGTGCGCTAAGAATGGCCTGCAAACGGCCATTTATGCCTTGCGATGAGACCATCACCCCGGACAGCGGCCAGCGTGCTTCGTTTACTTCAATTGTGGACAGTAATTGTCCACGCATCCGCAGCAATGCGCCGGGTTTTAACGCCAAAACAGGATCGGATAACGCCCCCCGTATTTCTCCCGGAACGGCCGCAAAAAATATTAATTGAGCGATTTTACTGTCACCCGTCAGCCTGAAAGGCAACGCACTGTTGCGCCAGTCCAGGTGTCCCGGGCCAAGTGCCATGACCACATTACCTTTTCCTCCTTTTCCCTCTGTTAACATATTTATACGGCCATTAATTTCCGTAGCGGCCAATCCCTGCTGCCAGTTTTTTAAAGAGAGCGAGACTGCGCCCGACAGCCGTTGATTGCCATAGGGCATATACCATTCACCTTGCTCTATGGCGATTTCTGTTGGTGTAACCTGCCACGGCAATCGCAACAACGGTAGATCTTCATCCTGCCGGGCCACATTGAACTCCCCATGCCCCTTCTGCCAGCGAAGACTGGCATTCAGTGCATGCGGAATGACGTCCGTAGTCAAGGTAGTGTGCAGGGTACCGGCTTCTGGTATCGCGTTTAGTGTTACCGGCAAAGTTAATTCACCTGAAAAATGGAGGGGCTGTGGTAAGCCTGGCACATTGAAAGATAATGATGTGATATTAAGTTGCCGCTTGCGTAATGAGGCAATAAGATTAAGATTTTTTCCCTGATAGCAAATCTGCTGTTGCTGATTGTCCAGCCCAAGGTGCAAAACACCTGCCCACTCTTGCCAGGGAAGGATGGTAAGTTGAGCGAGGGTAACGTCGGTCGCAGGTAACATAGCCTGCCACTCAGCCAGTGTTTTGAGCGTGGTATCAGGATAACCTGCGGTCAAATTGTGAAAACAAGCGCTGTCTACCTGCACCTTTTCGGCTGCCAGCTTCCAGCGCCCCTTTTCTCTTTTTAATGATAAACCACGCACGGCTGCCAGTTGGCATTCACCAGCACGGTAGCGAATAACGGGAAGCCATAAGCCTCCGTTATTCCATGTCAGGTTATTATCTAATCTGACCGTGGTATTAACCGGCAACCATACGCCTGCCAGACGGGGCAACCAGTGGGTCATGGTCAATAATAAGGTCACGCTGGTAAACAGCAGCAGTGCGATTGTTGTTATGAACAGCTTCCAGCTGCGGGTCATGGCAGGTTTCCAATACTTCCGTTAAAGTCATAGGGTTGAATAATGGCATGTTATCCTGCATGCGAGAAGCCTTACACAGTGAATGGACAGAGAAATTATCTGATGCGCAAAGCAGGGACGCTGTAAAATGGCGAATATTGTTATGATAAGCCCCGTCCCTTTATGATCGGAGTTTTCAGGAGATGAAAATGAAACTTGCCGTTTACAGCGCCAAACAGTACGACAGGAAATACTTTGGGTAAGTCAATATCCGTTATGGCTATAAGCTGGAGTTTTTTGATTTCCTGTTTACTGAAAAAACCGCTAAAACAGCGGTAGGCTGTGAAGCCGTATGTATTTTCATTAACGATATGATAACCGTATTGTATTGGAAGAGTTAGCCGAAATGGGGGCGTTTTTTGGCGCTGCGCTGTGCCGGGTATAACAATGTTGACCTGGCAGCTGCGCGTGAGCTGGGGATTAACGTTATCCGCGTTCCGGCTTATTCGCCAGAAGCGGTGGCTGAGTGAGGCAATCAGTATGGCTTTCTCGCGAGTAAAAATGGAGTATGTTTTGCAGAATGCAGAGGGAAATACCGCGGATACGGTTGCTATGGGTTATGACATTAAAGCCAATTCAGTCATTTAAACAAAGATGTTATAAGGAAATAAAACTATGTTATTTGTCGAT
Organism: Erwinia tracheiphila; assembly: GCF_021365465.1. Classification (NCBI taxonomy): domain Bacteria; kingdom Pseudomonadati; phylum Pseudomonadota; class Gammaproteobacteria; order Enterobacterales; family Erwiniaceae; genus Erwinia; species Erwinia tracheiphila. The sequence goes on along the minus strand of NZ_CP089932.1, from coordinate 2,340,076 downwards.
GACGATGGTGTGGTTGATGCGGAATGTATTGTTGTAAAGCGATTCAGTACAATAGAGCGCGGTAAGCTGGATAAGGTAAATGGGATTGTGGTGCATCAAACCGGAGGCTCTACAGCGTGCAGCTCTTTTAATAGTTATAAAAATACAGGCGCAAATGGTGCTCATTTTCTGATAAATAAAAACGAAACCATCTATCAGACAGCTTCATTTTTTAAAGTTACTAATCATGCTGGAAATATAAGATCCAGATGCTACATGGAAAAGACATGTAAGCTTTCAGAAATTACCACAATAAAACCTTTATTGAATAAGTATAAACAACTCTCGCGTTTAGAACAGAAGAAAACTTACCCAGAAAGTTATCCTGCAGACTTTGACCCTCTGGGGATAGAGATTGTTGGGAAGCCTGTTTCAGGTGAAAGCGAAAATGCTGTTTATGAGAAAGTAAATGATGCACAAAACAATTCACTAAAATGGCTTATAGCTGAACTTGCTGACACATTGAAAGTATCTTTTCAGACACCCTGAAGCATCATATAAAGTTAAGACAGAAGCAGGTACGGCAGAATGGCAAAAAAAACATCTACCATAATGTGTATATTTTTTCTATAAGCATGGCTTTTGCAGATCAGGTTTCAATCAGAAAAATTACAGAGGTAAAAATTAATGAAACAGGAAAAAGTAAAGATGGATCAGGAAATGTAAAAAATGGCTGGCTGGCATTTAAAATAACAGAGAAAGATGTGAGAGGTTTCTTTTCTGAGGCATATCCTGTGCCTTTAAATTTCAATATTCATGAGCGTTATTCTCCCTGTTACGCTAAAGGAACTATCGAGTTTAGCAACAATACAAGAGGTAAATGGAAAATATCCTCCATTGGAGGAGGAACACTACGATGGGATACTGGTGATGTGGTAACATTATTTTATAATAATTAAAAATGGGTAGATCCTTTTGAGGGCACATTGTAGTGGCACACTAAACCTGTCCACCTGAAAAGAGGTGATATCATCACCTCACAGTCAGAACAGGTGACATTATGACCGGACGAACCAGAAGAACTTTCAGCCCTGAGTACCGTCCTGAAGCTGCACAGCTCGTACTCGACCAAAATTATTCTGTTGCCAATGCTGCCAGAGCTATGAACGTCGGTGTTTCCACGATGGATAAATGGGTTCGCCAGCTCAAGGACGAACGGGCAGGGAAATCGCCTGATGCAATGCCCATGACACCGGAACAACTCGAGATGCGTGAGCTAAAAAAACAGATACAACGCATTGCAATGGAAAACGATATCTTAAAAAAGGCTACCGCTCTCTTGATGTCAGACTCCCTGAAAAATTCTCGTTAGTTGAGAAACTCAGGAAGCGGTTTCCTGTTGCCATTTTATGCAACGTGTTCGGGGTTCATCGCAGCAGTTATAAATACTGGCGTAAGCCGAAAACTCCCGATGCCTCACGTGTGGCATTACTGAGTCTTGTCCGGGAAGTTCACCACGCCAGCAATGGCTCTGCGGGTGCACGTAATATCGCTGCCATGGTCACGGCGAAAGGTACGCATCTTAGCCGCTGGCGCGCAGGAAAACTGATGAAAGAACTGAATATTATCAGTTGCCAGCAGCCCGGACACCGCTATAAAAAGACATCAAAAGAACATGTTGAGATCCCGAACCACCTGCAACGTCAGTTTGCCGTGAATGAACCAAATCAGGTCTGGTGCGGCGATGTGACTTACATCTGGACGGGGACACGTTGGGCATATCTGGCCGTTGTTCCGGACTTATTTGCACGTAATCCTGTTGGCTGGGCGATGTCATCTTTCCCCGATTCATCGCTGACTGGCAAAGCATTATTAATGGCATGGGAGCGAAGAAATAAACCGGCAAACGTCATGTTCCATTCGGATCAGGGAAGCCATTATACAAGCACTCATCTCAGACAACTATTATGGCGATACCAGATTAAACAAAGTTTGAGCCGACGGGGTAGCTGCTGGGATAACAGCCCGATGGAACGCTTCTTCCGCAGCCTTAAAACGGAATGGATACCAGACACCGGCTACAGTCATTCCAGTGAAGCACAACGCAGCATCACGAATTACATAACAGGTTATTACAGTCATCTCCGGCCCCATCAATATAATGGTGGAATGGCACCGAACGAATCAGAACAGCGGTTCTGGAAAAACTCTAAAACTGTGGACAGCTTTTGTTGACCACTACACTAAGTCGCCGGGCGTGGTTTTTGTCCTTTGTTTTGTGGATCGTTTTCTGCATCAGACATCGTCCGGTTCTGAGTATTGTTGCTATGATCGGCATTGCTCAGTCCGGCTGGTGATTTGGGATATTCAGCGATTGATCAGTTCGCATAAACCGGACTGAGTTCCCCCAAAGTGATCTACTATTCCGGACAGTTATTTAGTGTTCAGGGGAGACTATTTTTTGGATAAACAGGGTTTGCCGGGCGAAAAAACAACCCTTGTATTTAATTGTATTAGTCGCGACTTGATCTGACACTGGACCTTGAAAGGTTGAGAGTTACCGGTTTTGATATGGGTGTCTAATCCTTAAACAAAACGCGAGGTCACCCTCATGCTCCATACTCACAATCCCATCATCAAACACAAAGCCGGCCTGCTCAATCTCGCCGAAGAACTTGGTAACGTATCAAAAGCCTGCAAGATCATGGGCGTGTCGCGCGACACGTTTTACCGTTATCAGGAACTGGCTGCTGAAGGTGGCATCGATGCACTGGTTAACCAGAACCGCCGGGTTCCCAACCTGAAGAACCGCGCCGACGAAGCCACTGAACGCGCGGTTGTTGAATATGCCGTTGAGTTCCCGGCCCACGGGCAGCACCGGACCAGTAATGAGCTGCGTAAAAAAGGCGTGTTTATCTCCGGCAGCGGCGTGCGGTCCATCTGGCAACGGCACGATCTGGAGAACTTCCGTAAACGCCTGAAGGCGCCTGAGGAAAAAGTTGCCAGAGGCGCATGATGATGAGGCCAGCGGCGAAATCGAGACGGCTCATCCGGGTTATCCCGGGTCGCAGGACACCTTCTACGTTGGCAATCTGAAAGGGGTGGGCCGTATCTGCCTGCAGACGTTCGTGGATACGTACTCGAAAGTGGCACACTGCAAGCTGTATACGAGTAAAACACCGATCACTGCCACCGACCTGCTAAATGATCGGGTACTGCCGTTCTGTGAGGCTCAGGGACTGCCGATGCTGAGAATACTGACCGACAGGGGAACGGAGTACTGTGGTAAGGTGGAGCAGCATGATTACCAGTTGTATCTGGCCATCAACGATATCGACCATACGAAAACGAAGGCGATGTCTCCGCAGACGAACGGCATCTGCGAGCGCTTCCATAAAACGATTTTGCAGGATTTTTATCAGGTTACGTTCCGCAAGAAGTGATATGGGGACCTGGAGAGCCTGCAGGCAGATCTGGACAACGGGTTGTGGCATGACAATAATGAGCGAACTCATCAGGGAAAAATGTGCTGCGGGCGAACGCCAATGGCCACGTTACCTGATGGAAAACGGGTCTGGGCAGAAAAGGATCTGAACCGGATGTAATCTGACAGACACTTGTATAAATAACCGGTAACTGTCAGATCAGGTCTGAGCTAGTACAATTTAATGTCTTTAAATATCTGGCAACACTCTATTCTTGCCACTGTCGTTTAGAGAATTAACGCCCGTGGCGAAACAGGCGTTAATTAAAATTATAACAGCGGCTTCTCACTGCGCTGCCACAGGCGCAGGAGCGAGCGTTCGGCGCTATGGGCCGCGCTCTGTGTGAAACGTTCGAGGAGCTTCTTTCTCCTTGTGTAGCGTACAGCGATAACTTCATGACTCTCAATCTGTTCTATTATCAGATCGTCACTGGTTCCAATTGCATCAACCAGCCCTTTTTCAAGTGCCTGAGTTCCAAACCAGTGCTCGCCCGTCGCAACGTTATCGATATCCAAAGTGGGGCGCATTTGATGCACAAATTGTTTGAAAAGCAGATGCGTTTCATTCAAATCTTCCCGGAATTTTTCACGCCCTTCCGGGGTGTTTTCACCAAACAACGTCAGCGTACGTTTGTATTCCCCTGCCGTGTGTAATTCCAAATCGATTTCATTCTTTTTGAGTAGCCGATTAAAGTTGGGGATTTGTGCCACTACGCCAATCGAACCGATAATGGCAAAGGGTGCTGAAATAATGCGATCAGCAACACAGGCCATCATATATCCCCCACTGGCAGCCACTTTATCAACGGCGACCGTCAGCCGGATCCCCCTGTCACGTAAACGCTGTAATTGTGACGAGGCCAAACCATAACCGTGTACAACACCGCCAGGACTTTCCAGACGTAGCAATACTTCTTCTCCCGGTTTTGCTACCGAAAGTATTGCTGAGACTTCCTCACGAAGGGATGAGACCTCATGTGCATCCATGCTGCCACGGAAGTCAATCACATAGAGGCAGGATTTCTTGTTACTCTGATTTAATCCTTGTTTCGCCAGCTGTTTGGCGTTTTTGGCGTCAGATTTTTGATTTTTCTTACGCTCTTTATGCCATTGTTTCTGCTCGGTATGTTTCATTTGGGCCAGTACCATTTCATCTTTCATTTCCCGATAACATTCGCCCAGGTTTGTCAGTTCAAGCTGACCTCCCCGTCCCCGTTTGCGCACGGCAAGGTTCGTTATTACAATAACCACAGCAATAATCGCCACAATAATCGTGAGTATTTTTGCCAGGAAAAGCCCATAATAAGAGAGTAGTTCCACTCAATCCGCCTTAATTATCATCGTTTAAGCAAAGCGGCTAGTGTAGCTTAGACAGCGTGCCGCGTCGCCCCGTTCCTGCTTTTTTGCCTCAGCATCCACGTTGAACACATCCGCATTTTCAGGCAGAAAACGTGCTTCAGGGTACCGCCACCTTAACGCCCCCCCTTTCCGGCTGATGAATACCTGAGGAGCTTTTTATGGATTACCAACCCAGAAGCAATTTGCTGACCGATCGCATTATTCTGATTACCGGGGCCAGTGATGGCATCGGACGTGAAGTCGCCCTCACCTGTGCACGTTATGGTGCCAGTGTCCTACTGCTTGGCCGCAATTCAAAGAAGCTACAGGCGGTTGTTGATGAGATTACCGCCGGGGCGCTGCCAGCCGCCCATAAATTTATTCTTGACCTGGATAGTGCGACAGCAGCCGACTGCCAGCAGTTAGCTAAGGACGTTGCAGAGCGCGTTTCGCGACTGGATGGCGTGCTGCATAATGCAGGGCTGCTGGGTGATATTGTCTCTATGGAGCAACAAAGCCCCTGTATCTGGCAGCAGGTAATGCGGGTTAATGTTGATAACACTTTTTTTCTGACTCAGTCTCTTCTTCCGCTACTACTTAAATCCACCAGCGCGTCACTGGTTTTCACCACATCCAGCGTTGGACGCAAAGGTCGTGCAGGATGGGGGGCCTATTCGGTGTCAAAATTTGCTACCGAAGGCATGATGCAGGTGCTGGCAGAGGAGTATCATATTGACCAGCTGCGGGTGAATTGCATCAACCCCGGAGGGACCCGCACGAAAATGCGTGCCAGTGCCTTCCCTGAGGAAGATGCAGCCAGACTCAAAACGCCCGCTGAAATAATGCCGCTCTATCTTTATCTGATGGGGGATGACAGCAAAGGTAAAACCGGTATGAGTTTCGATGCCCAGCCAGGCAGAAAACCCGGGCCAGCAGAATAATGTCTGTACATCGTTGCTAATGCCCCCAGTAAAGACGAAAAAAGCGGTCCCCAAAAAACGTGACATTTTATGGTTTTTGATGTCTATTTCTTCTGCTTTACCCGTGCCTGCCCCTTATAACAGGACACAAAACATTGTTGACTTTGTTTAATTGACACAGGGGAAATGGCCCAAGCGCAGACATAACTTGCTTAAATATTCAGACATTGCTTACAGGGTTATATCTGTCAGACTGAGCCTTACTGACACAGACGCAAAGCCTGCCGGCTCCTCAAGCGACAGGCAAAACGTATGCGAACTGGCAGCAGCACAGTGCTCCCCTGAAGTCTGCCTGCACAAGCTGTGCACGCAGAATGCCATCATCTCAGGGAGACGATCTCACAGGATAGTAATGCCGAATGCGCAGCTGAGATACACCCGGCTACAGATGCTGTAGATAATAGTGTACCGTCATCGCAGAACATTGACTGGTCAGATTCTTAAGGCTTCATAAACGAAGAGAGGTTAAGCTTCGCCTCCTGAAATTCGCCTGCAAACAGAATTAACGCTTATTTGCGGGCCGACGGCTGGTAACCTGAGAGTGACGTTTGACGGCACGACGAATTTGATTTGCTTTAGTGCGGCGGCGATCTTTTTCAACAGGTACTTTACTGACGGTTTCCGGCTGCAGGCCAACCAGCTCACGCAGATAATTAACAGGCGTCAGGTCCAGTTCTGTCCAACCACCGCGTGGTAATCCTTTGGGTAAATCAATATCACCATAACGGGTGCGGATCAGCCGACTTACCTGCACGCCAACTGATTCCCAAAGCCGACGCACTTCGCGGTTTCGCCCTTCCGTCAGGGTGACGTTATACCACTGGTTAATCCCTTCGCCACCGCTGAATTTGAGTGTTTTAAAGGCTGCCGGGCCATCTTCAAGTTGAACCCCGCGGCTCAGTTGCTTGAGTTTTTCATCATCAATCTGGCCAAACACCCTTACCGCGTACTCTCTCTCCACTTCGCGACCAGGATGCATCAGGCGATTGGCCAACTCACCGTCAGTGGTGAACAGCAACAGGCCACAGGTATTAACATCCAGACGGCCAACGGCAATCCAGCGGGCACCGCGCAATTTTGGCAGGCGGTCAAACACGGTAGGACGCCCCTCAGGATCGTTACGCGTACACAACTCACCTTCAGGTTTGTAATAAGCCAGAACACGACAAACGTCTTCCGTCGATTCCGCAATAGAGACAAGGTGGCCGTCAATACGGATTTTCAATGCCTTGCTGGGCTCAATGCGATCACCCAATCCCGCCAGCTTACCGTCCACACTCACTCGTCCTGCCGAAATCATCGTTTCAATTTCACGGCGGGAACCGTGCCCGGCACGCGCCAGGACTTTTTGCAACTTTTCACTCATCGCGCTACCTCGTTGTCGCCTTCCCAGGCGTCATTTTAGTCTTTAAGAACAGCAGGTGATGATACTTAGCTCACCTGCTGATATGTCATCACTTGTCGACACACAACATGGCAGCAATAAGGCATACATGATGTTATGCCAGCATACATACTACACGAATTTCAGACTGAGTGGTGCGTGTCTTCTTAAGCGCATATAACCATTTAAAAATCTTGGGTTAGTTCGCTGAAGACGATTTTCTTTAAAAGAATATTTATCGTCAGGGAAAACGCCGACATAGAGGCATCATCGAAAAACCGTCCTGAACCCCGATGCGCTCCATTATGAAAAAAAGCCCTGAGGAAAACGTCGCGTCAACGTTGTGCTCTTCAATATAGGTAATTGTCGCCTGTCGAGGTGGGCTAATGAATACGTTAGCCGGCCAGCAGGTGTGCTGAAGTATCTGGTGCTGAACGGCATCATGATACCACCGAGAAATAAGATTCCCTTCCAGCCGCGGCAGGCTGGCATCAAACTATGCCGGAAGGGATTATACAATAATGCACCATATGATTTTTCATCACGATGAAGATAACCAGCAAATATCCTGGGTACCCCCAGGTGACACCCCGTTAAGTCTGACACAGAATGCAAAGCACTGCGGAAACCAGCAGCGAAGCCATTATATCAAATTTAACTGAGCAAAAAACGCGATAACGTTTATTGCATTGACGTCCTGCCAGAACATCATGTCTGCGAACGCTGAAGAAATGCTGCAATCTCTTCAGCTTCGGTACAAATAATGAGGAATGGTAAGTTACCGCGTCGCTTTGCGTTTGCTGGTCGTGACGCAGACTTGCTGATCACGTATGTTTTGCGCTTTGGATGTAATATATGGCTAAAGTTGATGTCGTCTGCCCTCAGTGCAATGAAACTCATGCTGTACGATGTAACGGACATTCAGCATCCGGTGCCCAACGTTACATCTGCAAGCATTGTTCAAAGACCTTTCAGCTCAACTTTAGCTACTCCGGTGCCAAACCAGATACACACCAGACCATTGTTAATATGGCCATGAATGATTCCAGATGTCGCGATACCGCACGGGTTCTCGGTATCAGCCTCAATACGGTTCTGCGGCACTTAAAAAAATTTCGCCAAAGCAGGTAGCTGAGAATATCGACCCCGAAACGGAGGTTGTTATCTGCTGTGAAGCCGGTGAAAAATGGTCTTACGTGCGGTGTAAAAGCAATCCCCGGTGGTTGTTCTATGCTTATGACCGTATCCGCAAACGTGCTCTGGCCCACGTCTTCGGCCCGAGAAATGCCCCGACCCTGCGACGATTGCCGGCCCTGTTAAGCAAATTTAACCTTGCCTTTTATATGACAGATGCCTGGCCGGTTTATAAAGTTCTGTTAAGTGCAACAGGCCACGTGGTGAGCAAGAAATATACCCAACGGACAGAACGACATAATCTTAATCTTCGCACACATATCAAACGACTGACCCGCAGAACAATTTGCTTTTCGAAGTCAGAGGAAATGCACGATAAGATCATCGGTTGGTATCTTACTCTTCATCATTATCAATAAATCTGCGTCACGACCCGTTTGCTCACAATCATAAGCCGGGCGGCGATAAATCATCATGTTCCACCCTGTCATCGCCAGAATTACCTGCCGTTGACTGCTGCCCCAGGCCGGACTTGCACCTTGCGATGCTTCCGGGATGAACTGGCGGGATTGCGGCAACGGGTTTGTTCGCAGGAAAGATCGGTGGCGGCGCTGATTAGCCAAAATCTGAAACTCAGACAACCAGCAAAGAAAAGATAAATCCCACTATCAAAATAATAAATTTGATGTAAGTATTTAACGCAATGATTATTAGCGTTAACTCTGTCGAAAAATAATTTAACAAACCCCATTCAGCGTCGGAAAAATTATGAAAATTGCAATTAGTAGCACCGGTTATCCTGAGCAAAGAAACATTATCGTTGACCCGGAGAACGATTATCTGGATTGCAAAAAAAGAATATCTATCTTTATATCAATGCGTTGAGAAGTAGACTTTTTAAGAAAAATAAAAAATTCCTCTTCCGCACATTGCCCGGCACGTTACCGTCGAATACGCAGGCCATCCACCTGTTCAATGAAGTTGCAAGCACATCAAAACCCTGGATAGCGTCCTTTGAAACGGAAATCCCAAGGGTACTGCCGGTTGATGGTATGGCTAAAACAGACAACCCGGAACTTCATGATTTGCTACAGTTGGCCGCTGCTCCATCCTGCGTAAAGCTCATCGCTATATCAGAAGCAACCCGGCAGATTCAGAAAAAACTTTTGCTCTCTTTTCCTGCTCTGGAAAAGACCATAAACCAGAAGTTATGCGTTTTGCATCCTCCACAAGCCCCACTGTCTGAAACGCCTCGTAAAACTGGAGGCACGCTTAACTTCACTTTTGTTGGTAATGAATTCTACCGTAAAGGCGGTGCCGAGGCCGTGCTTGCTTTTGCAGACTTAGCGGAGGCAGGGCTGATTAACTATGGTGATGTCCAGGTCAATCTGATTGGCGATTTATCACGAAAGCACAACATCGCTCATCGCGACTGGCAAGACAACGCGGACTTCCATCGCCACGTAGAAGCGTGCATTGCAAAATATCCGTTTATTACACACCATGCCAGCCTGCCTAATACGGAGGTAATGAAACTCATAGCCACCAGCGACGTCGGACTATTACCCACCTGGCAGGATACTTACGGTTTCTCTGTTCTGGAAATGCAGGCAAGCGGTTGTCCTGTTATCACTACCAATGTTCGTGCATTACCCGAAATTAACCCGGAGTCCGCCGGATGGTTAATAACCTGTCCATTGAACGATATGTATGAGTTCGTCATTGACAGTGAAAATGCAAAAAATACCCTGAGAACAGCGATTGTCGAACAGTTAAAGACACATATCATTTCTGCACTTGATAATCGTGAAGCCGTCGTCAGTAAATCCGCGCGGTCACTGGAAAGAATTAAACGCGAACACAATTCTGTTAACTTTAAACAACAGCTAAACACCTTTTATCGGTCCGCAATGGTGGGGTAAGATTAACCGTTCCGTATTGGTAAAATTGAAAACAGGGGATATTTCCCCTGTTTAAACATCGCAATGGTTGTAAACTGGCTTAAAGAAAAGGCTGCACGTCCCCCCCCCCTTCCCTTACAACAATCGGCGTACCCTCAGTCAGGTCAACAACCGTTGTGGGTTGTTGACCCAGATAACCACCATGAATAATTAAATCCACCAGCTTACCAATGACATCCTGTATCGCTTCCGGATCGGACTCCGTAAAATCATTTCCGGGGAGCATCAACGATGTGGACATCAAAGGTTCATTGAGCGCTTCGAGGAGGGCCAGAGATATTTGATTAGAAGGAACCCGCAGACCAATTGTTTTTCTTTTCTCGCTCATCAGACGGCGAGGAACTTCTTTGGTTGCTTTCAGAATAAAGGTGTAGTTACCCGGCGTGTTGTTTTTGATCAGACGGAACGCCGTATTATCAACGTGCGCATAGGTCGATAACTCTGACAGGTCACGACATACAAGTGTGAAGTTATGATCCCCTTCCAACTGTCTGATACGACAGATGCGTTCCATAGCATTTTTATCTTCCTGTCTGCAACCTAATGCATAACCGGAATCGGTGGGATAAACAATCACACCACCTTTATTGAGGATTTCAACCGCCTGTTTTATCAGGCGTGGTTGCGGATTCTCCGCATGCATATAAAAAAACTGGCTCATAATTAACCTCTTGCTTACCGCGTAACGGGCGAACAAGCCTCTGTAATTTCAGGGAAACGCTGCCAGACTGCCTCAACCCCACCCGGAAGCCATAGATTTTTTCCTAACTCTATCCACGCACAAGGCTGATGAAAATCAGAACCTTGCGAGGCGGCCAGTTGGAAGGCCAGGGCATAACGCGCAAGTTGGTTACGCTCATTTGATGCCTGCTGACACTGTGCCACCTCCATTGCATCACCACCGTATTCACTGAAACAGGTTAAGAGACGCCTAAGCCACTTAGCCGACAATCCATAACGGCCCGGATGAGCGAGTACGGCTCGTCCGCCGGAATGATGAATTACATCAACGGCTTGCTTCATTGTGGACCATTGAGGCGCTGCGTAGCCGGTTTTACCTTTGGCCAGGTATTTCTTGAATACCTGCGCCATATTGCCGGCTTTACCCTGGGCAATAAGAAAACGAGCAAAATGTCCGCGCGTGACGGCACCGCCTTCAGCCAAGGCCAGCGCCCCTGAAAGGGCATCAGCAATATGCGCTTTTTCCAGACGCGCCGAGATGAGTTCTGCACGGGCTAAACGGCGCTGGCTTTGCTGCTGAAGAAAGTCGATGAGTAAGGGATGCCGCCAGTCGACGCCAATTCCCACGACATGAATTTCATGGTTTTCCCACAGGGTCGATATCTCAACGCCCGCAATCAGCTTAAGTGGCAAACTGTGCTCCGCTATGGCACTAATGGCAGGTTCAATGCCATCAATAGTGTCATGGTCGGTGATAGCCAACACAGATACGCGTTGCTCAACGGCTCGTTTCACCAGTTCTTCTGGTGTAAGTAAGCCATCGGAAGCCTTAGTATGGCTGTGCAAATCGTATAATGACCAGAGACTTGTCGTAGTGGAATCGGTCAAAACAGCTCCCATGTCAACAAAAAAGTTGTGGCATGATAACTGTATTTTATTATGAGGGAAAAGAGTATTGACATTTTCAGCTTGAACCAGTTAACTAGTACGCAAGTTCATTTAATTTACGCATGAGTATCCCAATCATGACCGCGCTATATTCAATGATGACAGTCTGGTGGCGCATCTCTCCCTGAAAAGGCGAGCGAGTAATGCACGCTACCCGCGAGAATGCAGATCCCCAACCCGCCAACCGCGGTTTTTATCAAATTCATAGAGTTAACTGATGCAAAATACCAAAACTGAAATGAAACTGATTACCGGTAACGCTCCCTACCGTGACGATCCGGTTGCTGTTTTTCATCAGCTGTGCGGCGCGCGTTCGGCCACATTACTGTTGGAATCCGCCGATATTGACAGTAAACGTAATCTCAAAAGCCTGCTTATCGTTGACAGTGCACTGCGGATTACCGCACAGGGCTCTTTGGTCACTGTGCAGGCACTAACAGAGAATGGACGCGCTATATTGCCACTGTTGATCGCCGCACTCCCTGCAAACGTTGTCAGTACACCGCAACCAGATGGTGTGGCGCTGACGTTTCCTGCTAATACTGAGGTCCAAGATGAAGATTCACGCCTCAAGTCTGTCTCGGTATTTGATGCCCTGCGAGTTATTCCACAGCTTTTCACCTGCCCGAAAGATGAACGTGAAACCATGCTGCTGGGGGGACTCTTTGCCTACGATCTGGTCGCCAGTTTTGAAGATTTGCCCACCTTAAATAATGAGCAATCCTGTCCGGATTACTGCTTTTATCTGGCTGAAACGCTGCTGGTTATCGATCACCAGAGCCAGACCGCGCACTTACAGGCGAGCCTGTTTACCACTGCACCAGCGGAATTTTTACGTCTGCAAAAACGGATTGAACAATTGCATGCCCGGATGCTTCAACCCGTCCATCCGCTGCCAGTACAACCCATTGAAACAATGTCTCTAGGCTGTAGCCAGAGCGATGACGAGTATTGCAAGGTGGTGGCACAATTACAGCAAGACATTCGCGCTGGCGAGATTTTCCAGGTCGTGCCTTCCCGTCGCTTCTCACTGCCATGCCCCTCCCCGCTGGCTGCCTACGAAACACTGAAAAACAGCAATCCCAGCCCCTATATGTTTTTTATGCAGGATCGGGATTTCAGCCTGTTTGGGGCCTCACCAGAAAGCTCGTTGAAATACGACGCGACAACACGGCAAATTGAAATTTATCCCATTGCAGGTACCCGCCCCCGCGGTCGTCATGCAGACGGTACGCCTGACCGCGATCTTGACAGCCGCATCGAGCTTGAAATGCGCACCGACCATAAAGAGCTGGCTGAACATTTAATGCTGGTCGATCTTGCCCGTAATGATCTGGCACGGATCTGCGAGCCGGGAAGCCGTTATGTGGCCGACCTGACGAAAGTTGACCGTTATTCATTTGTCATGCACCTGGTTTCTCGCGTGGTTGGGACATTGCGTCAGGATCTTGACGTGCTGCACGCTTATCAGGCTTGCATGAATATGGGTACGCTGAGTGGCGCACCTAAAGTCCGTGCGATGCAGCTGATTGCGGCAGCAGAAGGTACACGCCGCGGTAGTTATGGCGGTGCTATAGGGTACTTTACCGCATCGGGCGATCTGGATACCTGCATTGTCATTCGTTCGGCGTATGTTGAAGATGGCGTAGCTACCGTGCAGGCTGGCGCAGGTGTGGTGTTGGATTCAGTGCCACAGGCTGAAGCGGATGAAAGTCGTAATAAAGCCCGTGCGGTACTTCGCGCCATCGCCACCGCTCACCACTGCAAGGATATTTTCTGATGGCTGATATTCTGCTGCTCGACAATATTGATTCCTTTGCCTACAACCTGGTCGACCAGTTACGCGCTTCTGGCCATAACGTGGTTATTTACCGCAACAGCACTCCCATTGAGATTCTGATTGAACGCCTGCAAAGCATGGAACAAGCGATCTTAATGCTGTCCCCCGGACCGGGAACGCCTTCTGAAGCAGGCTGCATGCCCGAACTACTCAAACGTCTGCGAGGACAGCTGCCGATTATCGGTATTTGTCTCGGTCATCAGGCCATAGTTGAAGCATATGGAGGCTATGTCGGCCAGGCGGGTGAAATCCTGCATGGCAAGGCCTCATCCATCATGCATGATGACGTAGGTATGTTTGCGGGATTGAACAATCCACTGCCTGTTGCCCGCTATCATTCTCTGGTGGGAAGCAATGTACCCAGTGAACTTATGGTGAACGCCACTTTCAACGGTATGGTGATGGCGGTGCGTCATGATGCAGACAGAGTGTGTGGTTTTCAGTTCCACCCTGAATCAATTCTGACAACTCAGGGCGCTCGCCTGCTTGAGCAGACGCTGGCCTGGGCGCTTTCCAGATAATAAGGAAAAATGATGAATATCATTCTCGAAAAACTTTACCAGGGTCATACTTTATCACGTAACGAAAGCGAACAGTTATTCTCAGCCATAGTGAAGGGCCAGCTTGAGCCGGCGCAGCTGGCCGCCGCGTTAATCGCGATGAAAGTACGCAGCGAACACCCGGAAGAAATCGCCGGAGCAGCCGCCGCCCTGCTGGCGGATGCCCTGCCGTTTCCTCGCCCGGATTACCCCTTTGCCGATATTGTTGGTACCGGTGGTGATGGCAGCAACAGTATTAATATCTCCACTGCCAGTGCCTTTGTTGCGGCCAGCTGTGGCCTGAAAGTGGCCAAACATGGCAACCGCAGCGTTTCTTGCAAATCGGGTTCATCCGACCTGCTGGCCGCGTTTGGAATTCGGCTGGATTTGCCTGCAGAAGAGGCGCGGCAGGCGCTTGACCAACTTAACGTCTGCTTCCTGTTTGCGCCCCAGTATCATACCGGCTTTCGCCATGCTATCCCGGTGAGGCAACAGTTGAAAACCCGTACACTGTTTAATGTTCTGGGTCCGCTGATAAACCCGGCACGCCCGCCGCTTGCGGTTATTGGTGTTTACAGCCCGGAACTGGTGCTTCCTGTTGCACAAACGCTAAAAATTCTGGGCTATCAGCGCGCAGCGGTGGTCCACAGCGACGGAATGGATGAGGTTGCTCTGCACAGCACCACCCGGGTAGCCGAACTCCACGGCGGTGACATCACCAGCTATTCGCTGACGCCGGATGATTTTGGCCTCAGTGCCTGGCCTCAGGAGGCCATTGCTGGCGGCTCTCCCGAAGAAAACCGTGACATTCTGACACGTTTACTTCAGGGTAAAGGCGAGCGCGCGCACGAAGAGACCGTTGCCGCAAACGTGGCGCTGTTGCTGAAAATTTTTGGCCATGACGATCTGCGACAAAATGCCCGGCAGGCGCTGGACGCTATTCGCAGCGGCGGGGCTTACCAACGCGTTGTCGACCTGGCAGCAAGAGGATGACCATGCAGGAAACTGTACTTACCCAAATTATTCAGGATAAAGCCATCTGGGTGGCAGAGCGGCGGCGGCAACAGCCACTTTCTGACTTTCAAAATGATATTGTCCCTTCCTCCCGCAGTTTTTATGCTGCATTGCAGGGCGCACGAACCGTATTTATTCTGGAGTGTAAAAAAGCATCGCCGTCAAAAGGACTGATTCGTGAAAACTTTGACCTGACATCGATAGCGGGCGTCTATCGGCATTATGCATCCGCCGTTTCCGTGCTGACTGATGAGAAGTATTTTCAGGGAAGTTTTGACTTCCTTCCCATTGTCAGTGCTGCCATACCACAACCGGTGCTGTGCAAAGATTTTATTATCGATACCTGGCAAATCTATCTCGCCCGCTATTATCAGGCGGATGCCATCCTGCTAATGCTTTCGGTGGTAACGGATGAGCAATATCGCCAGCTTGCCGCCGTGGCACATAGCCTGAATATGGGGATACTGACTGAAGTGATCTCCGAAGTAGAGCTGCAACGTGCCAGTGCACTGGGTGCGAAAGTCATTGGCATCAACAATCGCGATTTGCGGAATTTGTCGATTGACCTTGATCGTACCCGTCATCTGGCACCTCAGGTACCGCATGGTATTACCGTGATCAGTGAATCGGGCATTAACAGCTATGCTCAGGTACGGGAACTGAGTCACTTCGCCAATGGTTTTCTGATTGGTTCGTCGCTGATGGCCGAAGATAACCTTACCGCCGCCGTGCGTCGCGTAATTATCGGAGAAAATAAAGTGTGTGGCCTGACTCGTCCAGAAGATGCGCGTAGCGCTCTGGAGTCAGGTGCCATCTATGGTGGCCTGATTTTTGCCGAAAGTTCTCCACGCAAGGTTTCGCTGGATACTGCCAGAGAAGTGATGACGGGTGCCGCACTTAAGTACGTTGGAGTTTTTCGCAACAACGACATGAGTGACATTGTCACAAAAGCAACAACCCTGGGACTTGCAGCCGTCCAGCTTCACGGCGATGAAGACCGGCAATGGGTACAGGAATTACGCAGCCAGCTACACGAAGACATAAAAATATGGAAAGCATTCAGTATTAACAATGCCCTGCCCGCACGTGACTGGACAGACGTTGATCGCTATGTTTTTGACAGTGGTAACGGCGGCAGCGGGAAACGCTTTGACTGGAGCCTGCTGGCAGGGCAATCCCTTGACAACGTTTTGCTGGCTGGCGGGCTGGGCGCTGATAACTGCATTGAAGCAGCTCAGTTGGGGTGTGCCGGGCTGGATTTCAATTCCGGTGTGGAAAGTGCCCCAGGGATTAAAGATCCTATGAAAATTGCCTCAGTTTTTCAAACGCTGGAGGCGTACTGAAGGTAAGGAGCAGTGAAGGCTGCTCCGTATAGTGAAAAAAGAGAAACGCGATGACCTTATTAAACCCTTATTTTGGCGAATTTGGCGGCATGTACGTGCCACAAATCCTGATGCCCGCCCTGCGTCAACTGGAAGAAGCTTTTGTCAGCGCCCAACGCGATCCGGCATTTCAAACAGAATTTAACGACCTGCTGAAGAATTACGCAGGCCGTCCAACTGCCCTCACCCTGTGCCAGAACCTGACAAAAGGCACCAGGACTCGGCTCTATCTTAAGCGCGAAGATCTGCTTCACGGAGGCGCACACAAAACAAACCAGGTGCTGGGTCAGGCCCTTCTGGCAAAGCGTATGGGCAAAAATGAAATCATTGCAGAAACGGGGGCGGGCCAGCACGGTGTGGCTTCCGCGCTGGCCAGTGCGCTGCTTGGTCTGAAATGCCGTATTTATATGGGTGCCAAAGACATTGAGCGTCAGTCGCCAAATGTATTCAGGATGAAGCTGATGGGTGCCGAGGTTATCCCGGTGCACAGCGGCTCATCCACCCTGAAAGATGCCTGTAATGAGGCTTTACGCGACTGGTCCGGGAGCTATGAAACCGCACACTATATGCTGGGAACCGCTGCGGGGCCGCATCCGTTCCCCACTATCGTGCGTGAATTCCAGCGAATGATCGGCGAAGAAACCAAAACACAAATTCTGGAAAAAGAAGGACGTTTGCCGGACGCGGTGATCGCCTGCGTGGGCGGAGGATCGAATGCCATTGGCATGTTTGCTGATTTTATTGATGAACCTGCTGTCGGATTGATTGGCGTTGAACCAGCCGGACATGGTATTGAAAGCGGTGAACACGGCGCCCCGCTCAAACACGGTCGGGTTGGTATCTACTTTGGTATGAAAGCACCCATGATGCAGACAGAGGATGGACAGATTGAAGAGTCTTACTCCATCTCTGCAGGCCTGGACTTCCCATCGGTGGGGCCACAACATGCCCATCTTAACAGCAGCGGCCGGGCAGATTATGTTTCAGTAACCGATGAAGAAGCACTGGATGCTTTTAAAACGCTGTGCCGCAGCGAAGGAATCATTCCGGCACTGGAGTCCTCACATGCGTTGGCCCATGCGTTACGAATGATGCGTGAGGCACCGGAAAAAGAACAGCTTCTTGTAGTTAATCTTTCCGGGCGCGGCGATAAAGATATATTTACCGTTCACGATATTTTGACCGCCCGAGGAGAAATATGATGGAGCGTTATAACCAGCTATTTAAACGTCTGGCTGTCCGTAAAGAAGGGGCCTTCGTTCCCTTTGTTACCCTGGGCGATCCCACGCCGGAGCTTTCCCTGCAGATCATTGATGCGCTGATAGAAGGCGGCGCCGACGCGCTGGAATTGGGTATACCTTTCTCTGACCCGCTGGCAGACGGCCCAACTATCCAGAATGCCACGCTGAGAGCCTTTGCTGCTGGAGTGACACCGTCACAATGCTTCGAATTACTCAGCATGACGCGCCATAAATATCCGGAAATACCTGTCGGGCTGCTGATGTACGCTAACCTGGTTTTTTCCAACGGCATTGATAATTTCTATGCACGCAGTGAAGCGGCAGGGGTGGATTCCGTACTGGTAGCGGATGTTCCCGTGGAGGAATCAGCGCCCTTTCGTCAGTCAGCGATGCGTCACAATGTGGCCCCCATTTTTATCTGTCCGCCAAATGCTGATGACGATCTTCTGCTCGAAATTTCCTCGCATGGTCGCGGCTATACCTACCTCCTGTCGCGCGCAGGCGTGACGGGTTCTGAAAAGCGCGGTGAAAGTCAGTCGCTACAACATCTGATCGCCAGGCTGCGGGAATTCAATGCCGCCCCCCCCATTCAGGGGTTTGGCATTTCTGAACCCTCTCAGGTTAAAGACGCACTGGCTGCGGGTGCGGCAGGAGCAATCTCCGGTTCGGCCATTGTCAAAATTATCGAAAAAAATCACGCCACCCCCTCTGTAATGTTGGCTGAGTTAAAGTCGTTTGTTGCAAGCCTTAAAGCCGCCACGCGCTGATCGTTTCCAGGTGCCTTATCAGTTGGGGTAAGACACTCTTTTTCGGTGATTTTTGTGGCTCTGACATTGCGTATTTTCTCTTCAGGACTAAGCTTGCTTTACAGAGTAAATCTGTAAACACGGCGAAGGCCAGAGCTAAATGGTAGGGAGAAAAATAATGAAATTAATGAAAATTTTTACAGGTATGATTATTGCAGTGGTTGTGGCACTTTCCGTCAGCGCCTGTGCACCAACAAAAACGCAGGAAGGTACGGGTGGCTACTTTGATGACACGGTCATTACCGCTAAGGTAAAAAGTGAGTTCCTGAAAGACAATTCACTAAAATCCACTGAAATCAATGTTGAAACTTTTAAAGGTCGCGTGCAACTTAGCGGATTTGTCAGCTCTCCTCAGATGGCCAACCGCGCAGTTTCAGTTGCCCGTAGTGTTAAAGGCGTAACGTCAGTTACTAACAAAATGCAGATTAAATAAACCTTAATCTTCAGGAAAAGACGCAAATTTTTGTGCCTTTTTATTGCCCGCCTTCATAGAAGGCGGCTTTGATTACGCCCCCCAGAGCGTGTTAAGTTCGGACTCACTGAACCCTCTGCTCATACTTGATAAAGCGAGAGTTGTTTATCTTTCAGCTCATGTTTTTCCTGATACTTAACGCATTTACGCATCATCTGTGCATTCACACCTACGCTATCCACGCAGGAACCCCTGGCACAAAAATGGTTTCCCCCAAATTTATGCTTACGTAAGTTCACTGACAGACATCCATTTAATTTTTGCTCCATCTGCCACTGGTGTCGGAGAGGAAAATATCTGCGGCTATTTTCAGTGCTGATTTTTAGTAGCCTGCCCTTAGGAAACAGGTAAAACGTGTGATGTAGCAATCGAAACAGATGTGTCAGGGAACTCTTCCTGCACTGATTGTCACCTACAATGACACGCCACCGCTCAGGCAAGGCATGTTTTAAACGCAATTCCTGTTCCTTTTAAACGATGTTAGTCACGCAGTCCTGGCAACATACCCTGCCCTTCTGCCTGATTGAGATTTAAAACAGCGACGGAAAAGATGACAAAATATTTCACATCTCCAAATCTTTTTAACGATCTACAACGCACCGACGCTGAAAACGTCGGCGTACACGCTTTGGATTCCCCGAATGGCGCGCAGATTACCCTGTATGTAAATGGTCCGTCGCTGACCTTTCTGGCAGAAATCACCCCTTTGGAAGAAACGTCCCAGGGCGACAAACTACTGCGTAAAATGATGGTTTACGCTTTCCCCGGCTTGCGTTTGCGCGGCGGTGCGCTGACCATCAATCCGAACGAAAAAGCGCTGGTGTATTCTTATGAGCAGCTCTTAAACACCCTCAGCAAAATGCGCTTTGAAAGCCTGTTGGCCAATTTCTCCACAACTGCGATGGAACTGCGTCAGGCAGTTCAACAGCTAAAATCTAGCTAAAAGGGTCATTATGGTAAATAAAATTAATTCGGTCGGTAATGTTGCTGCCGCACACCGCGTCAGCGGCAGCGAGCCTGAACCAATGCGTATGGATGCCGCCCACGGTCAACAGGCTCGTCCCCCGCTGGACTCACCATCAAATTTACGACTGCGTGCAGCACCTGATGCCCCGGTTGCAGCACTTGGCGATGCGACTCCCTCCGTGCCAGCAGCCACTGCCCCCCAGCAAAATCAACCTGAATCTGTAAATCCAATAACCCTGTTTGCAAAAATGATGACCGGAACGCTGGCGTTGCTCGCTGGTCATCGTGTCGCCAGCTATCCTGGCGATTTTGCGAAAGATCCGGGTGGTACGCTCTGGGCAGCCATCAACCTTGCTCAACGCGCAACACCTGAGCATTTGCAGGCAGGTAACCAATCGGTAATCAATCACTTTGGCCGCTATATCCCGGAAAACAGCCCGTGTTTTAGCGCCCGGATGGAAATAAGCCACAATCTTCCTCCCAATGTTCAGGGCCGCTGGAACCCCAACAAGTCACTGGTGGAACTGAGTAATAATATTCAGCTGCAAATACCACCAGGGGATGTCGCCGCACATGAATTTATTCATTGCTACACCCACCCGAATTTTAAAGCGAGTAATAAAAACAATCCTTCCTGGCGCGCAATGAATGAAGGACTCACTTCACGTCTGACAGACAAAGTCCCCACAACAGGTAAATTCTGGCATTCAGGTAAAAAAGATGCCTACCACACGTTTACGCTGTCTTCAGGCAAATCATGGACCCAGGCAGCCAGTGATGTAGAAAATAAAGTTGGCGAAGAAACATTACTCCGCGCCTTTTTCAGTGGTGACGATGATGCCATCAGAAAAGTGTCTACCGCAGCCGCTCAGGTTTATCCGCAGGTTGCCTCACAGCAGACAGAATCACAGATGTGGTTAGTCGGACAAATGCGCGGCAGCCAGCAGCTGGCGGAATGTTATGCGGGAGCCTTGCTCTCAGCCGGGCAGCCCCTGCCCCACAGCTGGACTAAAAACATGCTGCCAGTGTTAAACTACGCTGATATTCCGAAGGATAAGGCTGTGCTAATGCAACAGCAGGCCAGCGAAAGTAAAAAAAGGATGGGTGACATTTTTGACGCTGCTTTTTTTGCTTCTGACACAAAGACACAAAAAACAGCGCTCGGTATGTTACGCGAGGATCTGATTATGCACTGGAAGCCCGTGCTCTGATGAACGGGCCTTGCCCGGGTAGTTTCGTGGCAAGCCGCACGGGCTGTGTATCAATAACATCATGCGTTAATCTACGATAAAAGCAATTAAAAACAACAAATTGCTGCACTCTACTTCTGAAATTCAAGCGGCAGAAAAGGCTTATGGAAAAGAAATTACCCCTATATTTTGCTGATCTCGATCCCGGTGATTTTTGTTCGAAGCCTCAGGAGGGCGGGCAATCAGATGAGCAATAATCTTAATCCCTGTGTTAATTGTGGCGCCTGTTGCGCACACTTTCGCGTGTCGTTTTACTGGTCAGAAGCCGATGATGGTGGTGGAGTGGTTCCCGTGGAACTCACCGAGCCGCTGAATCTTTTGATGCGCAATATGCGTGGTACCAACCAGACTTCACCCCGTTGCGTGGCGCTGCAGGGGGAAATTAGCCGCTGTGTTTCCTGCAGCATTTATGAAAACCGTCCCGGCCCGTGTCGTGAATTCACTCAATCTGGCGAAGACGGGCAACACAACGAAGCCTGCGATCGTGCTCGGGCACGCTATGGCCTGCCACCGTTATTTACACCGATGGCCCCCACACTAACAGAAAGTTATGTAAGTCAGGGTGCCAGGTTGGCGCCGGACCATGTACAATCCCCCGCTCGCTAATACTGGCTTTTCAAGGAGATTACATGTCTTTCACGGCTGGTTCTTTATACCGTGACACGGGGAATTTTTTCCGCAATCAGTTCATTACCATTGCGTTAATTTCGCTGCTGGCTTCTTTTATCACCGTTATCATTGGCCACGCACTGACACCCGGCGTGGAGCAACTGTCGATTATGACCGACGGTAACAATGGTTCAGGAAGCCTGCTCGAAATGGTGCAAAACATGTCACCCGATCAGCAACGTATTTTACTTCGTGCTTCTGCTGCCGGAACGCTGGCTTCTCTGGTGGGCAATACATTGCTTTTAGGCGCGATGCTGATGCTGATCCCAATGGTCTCGGCGGGTCACCGTATCAGCGCCCTTCGCGCCATTGGCTGCTCTGCAACTTTGTTGCCTCGTCTGCTTTTGCTGGTATTTGTAGTGACCTTAGTGGTGCAACTGGGTTTTATGGTGCTGGTCGTTCCCGGCGTCATTCTGAGCATCGTGTTGGCACTCTCGCCGATTGTGCTTGCCACAGAGAAGAGCGGCATTTTTAGCGCTATGCGTACCAGTATGCGTTTGGTCTGGCGTCAAATGAAAGTGGTTGCACCTGCCGTCGCGCTCTGGCTTCTGGCAAAACTTGTGGTTTTGTTGCTGGCATCCTCATTGACAGTGCTTCCCGCCAATGTTGCTTCCGTGCTTTTAAACGCCCTCAGCAACCTGGTTTCCGCCATACTGATAATTTATCTTTATCGTCTTTACATGCTGTTACGATAATTTGCGTCGCGTACGTGACAGGCGAAGCTTTCGATTAATATGATGCTCTGCATTGATTTGGTATCTGGAAACTCTTATGAAGCAGCTACTTGATTTTCTGCCACTGGTCGTTTTTTTCATTTTTTACAAGCTGTATGACATTTATGTCGCCTCAGGCGCGTTAATCGTGGCAACGGCTGTGGCTCTGATCGCCGGCTGGGTGATTTACCGCAAAGTTGAAAAGATGACAATCTTCACCTTCATACTGGTTGCCGTGTTTGGTTCGCTGACGCTGGTTTTCCATAATGATGAATTCATCAAATGGAAAGTGACGGTGATTTATTCTTTGTTCGCGCTGTCGCTCCTGTTTAGCCAATTCTGGATGAAGCAACCGCTTATCCAAAGCATGCTGGGTAAAGAGCTAAAACTGCCTGATTTTGCGTGGAAAAAACTAAATATAGCCTGGGCAGTTTTTTTCCTCGCCTGCGGCCTTGCCAATATTTATGTAGCATTTTGGTTATCTCAGGCATTTTGGGTTAACTTTAAAGTATTTGGTCTCACCGGCCTGACATTGTTGTTCACCCTTATTAGCGGCCTGTATATTTACCGCCTGATGCCGCAAGAAGAAAAAGAGTAATAAATAAAGAAGCTGTTATTAATCAATAAAATGAATAATAGCACCTTCTTTTTCAATGAAAAAATACACTTTTATGTACACATTTAATTTTTGATCTCCCTTCTGCGTTGCCAAGTGTAGTCGTCAAACAAAACTGTCCACGGCTTCAGAGTTTTCCCAGAACAGTCGCTCTGATTCATTCGGCGTCAAGCCACCATTGTATTGATGAGGTCTGGGAACACATACTCGTACCGCAACATACAGGGCAGCGGCAGCACTGGCAAAACAGTTTGGTGCAGATGATGATACGGCATGGAAAATTGGTCTGACAGTTGATGTCGCCGTGTCTATGGGGCTTGCATTAGCAGCGAGTGCATCTCGCATTGCAGCTGTGCGCTCGGGGCGAATCAAACTGATAAAACATGAGTCCGTTACAGGGCTAAAACCCGGTGGACATACGATTGAAAGGCATGTTGGTCAGACCAAGGCAGAACTGAGGCAACGCCTGACTAATCCTCCAACAATGACGGGCATCAGCACATTTTATAAATTGAGCGTGGCAGAAGATGCGATTTCACGCGCGTTAAAATTCAACTCCAGATACATCAGGAATTGGGCGAGCACAGGCAGGAACGGTTCAACGCTCGAAATAGATTTTTTTGCCGGTAATGAAATAGGTTTTGGGATAAAAACAGCATCAGGGCCAATTATCAAATCACACAAGCTCAGAATAGTTCTTGTTTTGCAAAGTTATAATTGAAAGCCCTATTATGTGCTTACTGCATTCCCTAAACTGGATTAGATAAAATGATTTATTCGTATCTTGATCATTTGATGGGGGCATACTTCAATCAGGATTATGACCTGTCAGGTGAGACTATTAATGAAGTTGTTCAATGCTATATTGACAGCGAAGGCCCTGATAAATCATCAGGGCTGGCATCGGACTGTATGAATTTTCTTAAAGAAGTTGATGTTGAGGGAAAATTCGGTCGTGACGCAGATTTATTGATAATGATGAAGAGTAAGATACCAACCGATGATCTTATCGTGCATTTCCTCTGACTTCGAAAAGCAAATTGTTCTGCGGGTCAGTCGTTTGATATGTGTGCGAAGATTAAGATTATGCCGTTCTGTCCGTTGGGTATATTTCTTGCTCACCACGTGGCCTGTTGCACTTAACAGAACTTTATAAACCGGCCAGGCATCTGTCATATAAAAGGCAAGGTTAAATTTGCTTAACAGGGCCGGCAATTGTCGCAGGGGCGGGGCATTTCTCGGGCCGAAGACGTGGGCCAGAGCACGTTTGCGGATACGGTCATAAGCATAGAACAACCACCGGGGATTGCTTTTACACCGCACGTAAGACCATTGTTCGCCGGCTTCACAGCAGATAACAACCTCCGTTTCGGGGTCGATATTCTCAGCTACCTGCTTTGGCGAAATTTTTTTACGTGCCGCAGAACCGTATTGAGGCTGATACCGAGAACCCATGCGGTATCGCGACATCCGTAACCATTCATGGTCATATTAACAATGGTCTGGTGTGTGTCTGGTTTGGCACCGGAGTAGCTAAAGTTGAGCTGAAAGGTCTTTGAACAATGCTTGCAGATGTAACGTTGGGCACCGGATGCTGAATGTCCGTTACATCGTACAGCATGAGTTTCATTGCACTGAGGGCAGACGACATCAACTTTAGCCATATGTTACATCCAAAGCGCAAAGCATACGTGATCAGCAAGTCTGCGTCACGACCGAAAATTCAGGGAACTATATTCAGCTGACTTTGAACCTTCCCTTTGGGGTATAACAGCTCAGGAGTTTCTCGTCAGTGCTCATAAAATGGCTAACGACTCAGAGCAATGACATTCAACGGCTGAATATATGATAGATATCAGCCAGTGGCTTTCGACCCTGTACATGATTCTGTGTAAATGCCTTTTCTCAGTAGTGGCCGTCCGGGCGGTCACCGAACCCGATAATAAAACGGCTCATCGCCATACGCCAGTCCCTCTGTGGCATCCTCCATTTCTGTGATGCGGCCTGGATTGCCAGCCACACCTCTTTTTTCACTGCGTCGTCAGTCGGGAACACCTTCCGTTTCTTGATGGCATCCCGGATCACGCTGTTCAGCGACTCGATGGCGCTGGTCGTGTCGAGCGTCTTGCGGATGTCTGCCGGGTAAGCGAAGAACGTCAACAGGCTGGCCCGGTTTGCCTGCCAGCTCCGGCTTATCTGCGGGTAGCGGCTGTCCCGGGTACCGGCGAACGCTTCCCGCGCCTGCTTCTTCCGTGGGGGCCTGACAATGGCTTTCAGGCCACGGGTGACGGCTTTATAGCCCTCCCAGGAGACGAACCGCAGACTGTTGCGCACCATATGCACGACGCACAGCTGGACGCAGGCCTGCGGATACACCGCGTTGATAGCGTCCGGGGAGCCCTTCAGACCATCAACACAGGCGATGAGGATATCGTTCAGGCCACGGTTTTTCAGCCCCGCCAGCACGTTCAACCAGAACTCCGCGCCTTCATTTTCAGCCAGCTACATACCCGGCAGTTCTTTCTGGCCTTCGATGTTGATACCCGGGGCAAGGAACACGGATTTATTGATGACGCGACTGTCCTGCCGGACTTTCAGGACGATGCAGTCAGGGTAAACGATGGGACAGACCGCATCCAGTGGCCGGTTTTGCCATCCGGTGACCTGCTCCATGACGGCATCAGCTACCTTTGAGACCAGCGCTGACGAGGCATCGGCGTCATACGGCTCTTTGAATGCGGCCGCTATCTCGCCGGTGGTCATCCCTTTGGCGTACAACGATAGGATCGGGTTATCCACCCCGGTGCTCCGGGTCTGGTTTTTCTTCACCCGTTGCGGTTCGAAAGAGCCATCACGATCGCGCGGTATACGCAGCTCCGGCGGGCCATCGCCGGTGATAACCGTCTTTTGGGTGTGGCCGTTGCGGGCGTTGGTCGCCGGTTCTGGCTGATTTTTATCGTCGCCGGGGTGACGGGTCATTTCGGCGTTGGGCACCGCCCCGACACTGATTTTTTTTCAGCAGGCGCTCAAACTGACTGATATCGTCAGGGGTTTTGAGATTTTTGGCCAGTTCGTTAGCCAGGGCCTGCGACTGTTTTTCGTCCATAAATTAGCCTGCTTTTAATGCTGGATTGAACATATCAAAATCAGGCAATTACACAAATCTATGTACTGGCTCGGTAGTGACCGTCCGGGTGGACGGTATGACATTTCTCAAACCCGTTGCCGTCGGCAACGTGGTGAGTTGTCATGCACGCTGTATTCGTACTGGCAGCAGTTCTGTCACGATAAATGTGGAAGTCTGGATTAAAAAAGTATCCTCTGAACCAATTGGGCTTCGCTACTGCACAACCTAGGCTGTTTTCATTTATGTTGCAGTTGACGACAAAGGGAAACCTCGTCAACTGCCCACAGACAAAATTCATTTCCAGGCCGAATAAAAGGCCATAACTCAGCCAGTTTACCCGGCACGGATGCTGTTTCTCTCCAAGCATACCACGAGTGTTTTACACTTACTCAATTGTGGCCCCCCCTTTCAACTTGAAGACTATATTCATCGTTAAGTCTTTTCCTGGTGCACCGGACTGATAACGCCATTTCCTCATCGCAATCCGTACATCCCTTTCAAATATATTACGAGGTTCAGCGGAGATAATACGGATATTGGTTACTTCACCGCCTTCATTCACGTCGAACTGGACACGCACGCTCCCTTCAATACCCAGAGTCTGGGCCCGAACGGGATACCCCGGTTTTGTCACACTTATAGGTTTTGGCCCCTCGGATGCAGCAATAGAGGTAGATGTAGCCGGCGCTGGCGACACTTTTGGCGCAGTAGCAGGTTTAAACGCTGTGGCATTCTTATCATCGTTGAACGGCGATGACTGTTTCGCTTCCGTATGCGGTTTTAACTGTTCCTTATGTTTCGCCGCTTCTTTTTTCACTGGCCTGGGTTTAGGCTTTGACTGGGGTACGACTACGGGTACTGGCATCAGGGGGGCCGGTTTGGGTTCCGGCTCAGGTTCGGGCTGTGAAACCGGCCGTGGTGCGGAATGAGGTTCAGCCTGGACTTCGGGTGCAACCATAGAAACGCTGATGGGCTGGGATGCCTGCGGTACCGCCACAGTCTGGTGACAGGAAGCATACAGAATTGCGCCAACCACAGCCGCATGAAGCGTAAGCGAGAACAGCACGGGCAGTGAGTTGCGTCGAGGTGAGGAGTCTTCGGTCAGCGTCGTCATAATCTGTCTGTTATAAGTAGTGGACCGTCAGTTTAAATGCAAATAGCAATCAGTTTCAATAACATCGCCACCCACTGAAAATATTGGCCCGGAGCATTGTCAATATTGTGCAGTTTATAGCCAGAACACCATTCCATTTGCAGAATAATTCGCAATAACTTACCGTTGGGAACGAATATCACCCAAGTAACAGGAGTTGTCATTGTGCTCTATGTAATTTATGCAGAAGACAGTCACGATTCACTCAGCAAGCGAACCGCGGCTCGCCCTGCTCATCTTGCGCGCCTTCAGATACTTCAGGATGAAGGCAGGCTGATTATTGCCGGCCCACTGCCCGCGGTTGACAACAACGATCCAGGCACTGCCGGTTTCAGCGGTTCTGTGATTATTGCCGAATTTTCGTCTCTCGAAACCGCCCGCACATGGGCACAGGACGATCCATATGTTGCTGCAGGTGTCTATAAAAATGTGGCCATCAAACCTTTTAAACGCGTCTTCTGAGTCAGTGCCCGACTGATAACGCCCCTTAATCAATTTTATTTTGAGTAGTTAAAATTTGACATACAGGTTTTTCACAGACAAATTTTTTCTGCTCACCTTCTATGTACTCTCGTCACACAGCCTTTCTGCCATGGCAATGCTTCACACGCGATCATCTGGCCACTAAACTTTCTGATTACATCTGTTGCGAAATGACAAATTAGTCTTGAGTTTTTCCTTAAAAATATTAGAATTTTTACCCATCATTAAGGCAACACAGCAATGAAATATGGGAAAAATGGCAAGATTACTAAGAAAAATGAAAGAAATAGTGCTCAGGATGGGACTTGAGGCATATTTTTCTACTGTTTCCAGTATTGAAACGGCAAGAACTAAGAAATATTCAAACATTTTGAGCGAACGAATGGGTAATACGGATATTGTTGTAATCATTGCGTTGTATGAAAAAACGATGCTGAGGAGTGATGTACGAAGATATCTGGAAACGCTCAAAAAAAAGGGTGCCTATATTATTGCAGCAAATACATGCGAACTGTCAGTGGAAGATGTAAAACTAATATCAGGCATTGTGGATGTCTATATTGAAAAAGATAATATAGGCCGTGATTTCGGCAGTTACAAAGAATGCGTTCTGTATTTTTTTGATAAAGGAATCAACAACATATGCAAACGACTATTAATCTGCAACGACAGCGTATTCTATTGTACAGATGGAATTGATGCCTTTGTTGATGAAATGATAAAGTCAAAAAAAAATGTTCTTGGCTCGACAGAGAATCATGATTTCTTCAGGCATCTTGGTTCGTTTTTCTTAAGTATTTCCAGTAACATATTTAATAATAAAGCATTTTTAGCATTCTGGAAAAACTATAAAAAAACGAATGTCAGACCGCATATTATCAAAAAAGGGGAGCTGGCGCTTTCTGCAATGCTGTTCTCCGCCTCTCATGGAGACATTGATTTTTCTTCACTCTATAATGCCAGTAAAATCGATGTGTGGGCTGATAGCAAAGATAAAATTTTAGACCTTCCCTCTCTGATAAGAAATGGTGAAGTTACATCCGGAAGCTTCGTTAATCTACAGGAAAATTTTTGCAAAAACCTTATTATCGATAGCTATTACCGATTGTACCTTAAGGAAGGTATCAGTTCGCCAGAAATAAAGACAAGTAAAGAGCTGATGAAGCAAGAAATTGATGAACGGGTTGGTTATCTGACATTTATTCAATGGATTGATTTTTTAAAATCAGACGTCACATCTATACCCGATACATTGCTTGCTGCAATAAAATCTGTGTGCCTAGAGATCTTCACACAGGGGTCCCAGATTCACCTTAATGCCGTGATTTTTAAAATGATGGGTATGCCCATTATAAAACTTGATTTACTTTACCGCTCGGCATTGAGCTTTTGTGATATTTTGCTGCTGACTGATATGATTCAAAATGCAAAGGAAAGAGCTGAACTTAAAAAAATATTATTTTGCAGACTTTCCGGCGATAAGTTCCATTTTGGGTTCAGAAAGGCAGCATTCAAACTAGGATATATTTAAACCATGGGCGGGGAACAAAATCTCTGCACGCGCGAGACTGTAATTAAAATTGTGTAATTGCCTGTTTTTAATATGTTCACTCCAACAATGGAGACAGGCAAATTATGGACGAGAAGAAACTTAAGGCTCTTGCTGCTGAACTGGCCAAAGGCCTCAAAACTGAGGCCGGCCTTAATCAGTTTTCCCGCATGCTCACGAAGCTGACCGTTGAAACGGCACGCAATGCAGAACTGACTGACCACCTCGGGCATGAGAAAAATGCCCCTAAAACCGGCACCAATACCCGCAACGGCTACTCTTCGAAAACGCTGCTGTGCGACGACGGTGAAATCGGGCTAAACACGCCGCGCGACCGGGAAAATACCTTTGAACCTCAGCTGATTAAGAAGAATCAGACGCGTATCACGCAGATGGACAGCCAGATTTTATCCTTGTATGCCAAAGGCATGACCACGCGGGAAATCGTCGATACGTTCAAAGAGATGTACGATGCTGATGTGTCACCGGCCCTGATATCAAAAGTCACGGATGCCGTTAAAGAGCAGGTCGCCGAATGGCAGAATCGCCAGCTGTATGCGCTCTATCCCATTGTTTATCTGGACTGTATTGTTGTTAAGGTTCGTCAGAATGGCAGCGTGATTAACAAAGCGGTGTTCCTGGCACCGGGCATCAATACCGAAGGCCGGAAAGAGCTTCCGGGGATGTGGCTGGCTGAAAATGAAGGTGCAAAGTTCTGGCTGAACGTGCTGACGCAACTTAAAAATCGCGGCCTTCAGGACATCCTGATTGCCTGCGTGGATGGCCTGAAGGGCTTCCCGGATGCGATAAACAGCGTCTATCCGCAGACTCACATCCAGCTGTGCATCATCCACATGGTGCGTAACCGCCTGAAATACGTGGCGTGGAAGGACTACAAAGCGGTCACGGGCGGGCTGAAAACCGTTTATCAGGCACCAACAGAAGCGGCCGCACGGATGGCGCTGGCTGCGTTCGCCGAAGAATGGGATGACAAATATCCACAAATCAGCAAAAGCTGGCGTGCGCACGGGGAAAACCTCAATACGTTCTTCGGCTATCCGTCTGACATCCGAAAAGCTATCTACACCACGAATGCCATTGAGTCGCTGAACAGCGTGATCCGTGCCGCCATTAAGAAACGCAAGGTATTCCCGACGGATGACTCAGTGCGAAAGGTTATTTACCTGGCAATCCAGTCGGCATCGAAAAAATGGAGTATGCCGGTCCAGAACTGGCGGCTGGCGATGAATCGTTTTATTATCGGGTTTGGTGACCGCCTGAGCACTCACCTTTAATATGGTGGCAGTTACACAGAATTATTTATAGGCTCGCACGCGCTTCACTGGCAGCAATAAGTTTCACTGCATGCATGTTCAGCCATAAAACGTCTGTTGGATAACCAACAGGCACTCCCTTTCAGTGAAGCCAATAATACTTTAAAACCCTGTCACCACAGCGCTCAATCAGGAGTCTTGTGTCGGGTTTTATAAACATCACAAACTGCTGACGATTGCCAGCAAAAGGCGTCGCATTTTTCAGATGTTAAATCAGTTCGCCAGGCTATTCAATACTGCTGGTTAACATCGGCAGTTATTGTCAGCCCGGGCGGTGGCGGACAGCATGGCAGGCTCACCTTACCTCAGCATGTTTTACGTTACCAGGCCTGTGGCAGCATGTACAAGCGCATTTTGCTTCTCTGCCATTAGCCTATCCTGTTGAGAGACATTGCACAGAATGATAAACCGCTCACCACATCGCCATATTCCGATGACTTCTGCACGGAAAAGGTTTCGAAAGCAGTCCCCTGCACGTAAACTCTCTTTATCCAAAAGTGAACGGGACGTCCACTAACATGTCAACTTTTTATACCGTATTCAGCTGGCTACTGGTTTTCGGCTACTGGTTGCTGATTGCTGGCATAACATTACGCATTTTAATGAAGCGGCGTGCAGTCACTTCTGCCATGGCCTGGTTGCTGATCATTTATATTCTGCCTCTGGTCGGTATCATTGCCTACCTGTCATTTGGCGAATTGCATTTAGGAAAGCGCCGCGCCGAGCGTGCGCGCACCATGTGGCCATCGACCGCGCGCTGGCTGAATGAACTTAAATCCTGTCATCACATCTTTAGCCAGCAAAACAGCGATGTCGCCCTCCCCCTTTTTCAGCTATGTGAAAATCGGCAGGGTATTGCCGGCGTTAAGGGCAATCAGCTACAGTTGCTTACTTCGACTGATGACACAATGCATGCACTAATCAGAGACATTCAGCTGGCCCGTCATAACATCGAAATGGTTTTTTATATCTGGCAGCCGGGTGGACTGGCTGATGAGGTTGCAGAATCCCTAATGGCGGCCTCAAGGCGTGGCGTTCACTGCCGACTGATGCTGGACTCGGCGGGGAGCGTACAATTTTTCCGCAGTCCCTGGGGCACAATGATGCGCAATGCCGGCATTGATGTGGTTGAATCGCTAAAAGTCAGCCTGCTGCGTGTTTTTCTGCGTCGGATGGATTTGCGTCAGCACCGGAAAGTGGTGTTGATTGATAATTACATAGCCTATACAGGCAGCATGAATCTGGTTGATCCTCGTTATTTTAAGCAGAATGCAGGCGTCGGTCAGTGGATCGATTTGATGGCAAGAATGGAAGGGCCGGTTGCCACAACAATGGGGATTATTTATTCCTGTGACTGGGAGATTGAAACCGGTAAACGCATTCTGCCGCCACCTCCAGATGGAAATATCATGCCCTTCGAAGAAGAGAGTGGGCATACCATACAAGTCATCGCTTCTGGCCCTGGTTTTCCTGAAGACCTGATCCACCAGGCTTTGCTCACCGCCGTTTATTCGGCGCGCGAGCAGTTAACTATGACCACGCCTTATTTCGTCCCCAGTGACGACCTGCTGCATGCCATCTGCACGGCTTCCCACCGCGGTGTGGACGTCAGCATTATTGTCCCGCGGCGCAATGATTCCGTACTGGTGGGTTGGGCAAGTCGGGCTTTTTTTGCGGAGTTGCTGGACGCAGGAGTGAAGATTTATCAGTTCGAAGACGGTTTGCTGCATGCTAAAAGCGTGCTGGTCGATGGTCAGCTGAGTCTGGTCGGTACGGTTAATCTTGATATGCGCAGTCTGTGGCTAAACTTCGAAATCATGCTGGTGATTGATGATGACGGTTTTGGCAGCGATCTGGCGCGTATTCAGGACGATTATATCGCCCGCTCACGCCTGATGGATGCAACACGCTGGTCACGTCGTGCCTATTGGCAGCGAATTGTAGAACGATTGTTTTACTTCTTCAGCCCTTTACTGTAAAACGAGCGGGATTGCACAGCCCCTGCGGACCCTTTAGGAAATGCTATGGATTTGAATAATCGCCTTACCGAAGACGAAACGCTTGAACAAGCCTACGATATCTTTCTTGAACTGGCTGGAGATAATCTCGATCCGGCTGATATTATCCTTTTCAATCTTCAGTTTGAAGAGCGCGGTGGCGCAGAACTCTTTGCCCCTTCAGAAGACTGGGAAGATCACGTTGATTTCGAGCTGAACCCGGATTTCTTCGCAGAAGTAGTCATTGGGCTGGGTGAAGCAGATGGTGAACCCATTACCGATGTCTTTGCGCGCGTGCTGTTGTGCCGCGAGAAAGACCATAAGCTTTGTCACATTCTGTGGCGCGAATAAAAACATATCTCGCAACCATCGGCATTCCTGAAAAACCTTTGTACATTCTGGAAACATCCAACCTGAAAATGTGAAGCCATACAGACCATGGCTGTTCAGCGTACTTTCAGGCAGGGAATGACAGACCCTTTCTTAATACTATGCTGATAAAAGCGTGACGGTTATCTTTTGTCCTGCTCCATCCCTGGAGCAGGCCTTCACCTCAGGTAAACGTGGTTAAGAACAGGTTACATGGGATCCACTTTGAGACAGGAAACCGCATGACGGAAACTGCCTTCGAGTAGCGGCCTTGTTTTTGCGCATTCCGGCCCTGCAATCGGGCAGCGTGTACGAAAAACACAACCTGAAGGAGGATTAACAGGTGATGGAAGCTCCCCTTCCAGCAGCTGTATAACCTTGTTTTTTTCCACATCCGGGTCAGGAACAGGCACCGCGGACATTAAAGCCCGCGTATAAGGATGCTGTGGATTATGATAAACCTCATTGTAGGTACCCAGCTCTACCGCATGTCCCAAATACATCACCAGCACACGATCGGAAATGTGTTTAACAACTGCGAGGTCGTGAGCGATAAATATCAGCGACAGCCCCATTTCACGCTGCAATTTTTGTAGCAGGTTGACCACCTGAGCCTGTATTGATACGTCAAGAGCCGAAACTGGCTCATCACAAATAATCAGCTTAGGCTCAAGGATCAGCGCACGGGCAATACCGATACGCTGGCACTGACCACCAGAGAATTCATGAGGATAACGGTTGATGAGGTTTGGCAACAACCCAACCTTCATCATCATGTTTTTCACCCACTCTTTCACTTCTCCACGCGGCATGTTGGGGTGATACGTGCGCAATGGTTCCGCAATGATTTCACCGATGGTCATACGTGGATTCAGCGATGCCAGTGGGTCCTGAAAAATCATCTGGATATCACTGCGTGCTTTACGCCACTCTTCCTCGCTTTGCCCCAGTAAATCGCGTCCCAGCCAGGCAACGCGCCCCTCTGTTGCCTTAACCAGACCAATAATGGCGCGCGCCAGGGTGGATTTACCGCAGCCTGACTCACCGACGACCCCCAGAGTTTCACCTTCGTATAAGCGCAGGCTAACACCATCCACCGCTTTGAGACTTTTTGGCGGCTGCCAGAACCACTGACGGCCATCCTTAACAGGAAAATGAACTTTAAGATCGGCAATTTCCAGTAAAACCCGTTTCTCTGCCAGGGTATTCATACCAGTTCCTCCATGGGTTTAAAGCAGGCACGCTGACGACCTTCACTAAATGACACCAACGGTGGCGTAGTGGAGCACTCCGCCATCGCATGGGGACAGCGTGGCTGGAAAGGGCACCCCGACGGCAAACGTAAAAGATTAGGTGGATTCCCGGGAATAGTGGTGAGGGATTCACCCTCCGTATCAAGCCGGGGCACGGCATTGAGCAGGCCAATTGAATAAGGGTGCGTTGGCTGATAAAATACATCTCTCGCCCTGCCATACTCCATGGTTCTACCTGCATACATTACCAACACACGATCACAGATCCCGGCAACAACGCCAAGATCGTGGGTGATCATAATGATTGCCGTGTTAAACTCTCTTTTAAGATCGTTCAGGAGCATCATAATCTGCGCCTGAACGGTTACATCAAGTGCTGTAGTGGGCTCATCCGCTATCAGCAGTTTTGGCTGGCACAGCAGCGCCATCGCTATCATTACTCGCTGGCGCATGCCACCGGAAAACTCATGGGGAAACATTTTCATCCGCTTACGCGCTTCCGGCATTTTCACTGCATCAAGCATTTTCACCGATTCTTCAAACGCCTGAGCGTTGCTCATGCCTTTGTGCAGCCTGAGCACTTCCATTAGCTGTTCACCCACGCGCATATAGGGATTTAAGGACGTCATGGGATCCTGAAAAATCATGGCAATTTGCTCTGCCCGCAGTCGGTTTAACTGCTTTTCAGGAAGGTTAAGAATTTCATTTCCATTAAATAGCGCAGAACCTCCAATTCGCCCGTTGCGGGCCAGTAAGCCCATCAGCGCAAAAGCGGTTTGGGATTTACCCGAACCTGACTCGCCGACGATGCCTAAGGTTTCACCCGCCTGCAGGCTGAAGTTCAAATCGTTCACCGCCGTGACGCTACCATCCGGCGTGTTAAATGTAACCCGTAAATCCCTGACGTCGAGCAAAGGCACAGACTGGCCTTTTTTTATCATTGCTGGCTGTAATTCAGTCACACTCATCGGGAACTCCTTAGCGATCTTTCGGGTCGAGGGCATCACGGAGGCCATCACCGATAAAGTTGAAACAGAAAAGCGTTACCACCAGAAATCCAGCCGGAAACAATAACAGCCACAGAGAAACCTCCATTGAATTCGCACCATCACTGAGCAACGCCCCCCAACTACTCAGCGGCTCTTGCGTACCCAGACCGAGAAAACTGAGAAAAGATTCGAACAGGATCATGCTCGGCACCAACAGTGACGCGTACACTACGACTACACCCAGCACGTTTGGCACAATATGCCTTATCACAATGCTGGAGGTGGATACGCCACCAACATGCGCAGCTTCGATAAACTCTTTACGCTTAAGGCTCAATGTCTGCCCGCGAACAATACGCGCCATGTCAAGCCAGGAAACCAGGCCAATAGCAACAAAAATCAGCAGAATATTACGACCAAAAAAGGTCACCAGCAGGATGACAAAGAACATAAACGGGAAGGAGTTGAGGATTTCCAGCAGTCGCATCATCACCGAATCGGTTTTACCCCCAAGGTATCCTGCCAGCGAACCGTAGAGGGTTCCCACAATGACAGCAACCAGTGCAGAAGCGATTCCCACCATTAAGGAAATGCGACCGCCTATTGCCACTCTGACCAGTAGATCTCGGCCTGACGAATCCGTTCCGAAATAGTGTTTTGTCGCTAAATCCGGCGCAGCAGACATCATTCCCCAGTCGGTGTCATCATAGGTAAATGAAGAAATCACCGGTGCAATAACAACAAACAGGCCAATCAACAGCAGAACCAGCAGGCTTGCCAGCGCAGCGCGATTATGTATAAAGCGTCGTCGTGCATCCTGCCAGAGGCTGCGACCCTCGATTTCAAGCTTTTCGCTGAAAGCGTCAAGAGCAGCGCTATTTTTTTTACTCAACATCATGGACTGCTCCCAATCAGTAACGAATTTTGGGATCGATAACGGCGTAGAGCACGTCAACGATCGCATTGAAAAGAATGGTTAAAAATCCCACCAGAATGGTCAGGCTCAACACCAGAGAATAGTCTCGGTTAAGCGCACCATTGACAAATAGCTGCCCTATTCCCGGCAGGCCATAAATGCTTTCAATTACCATTGAACCGGTGATAATGCCGACAAAGGCCGGACCAAGATAAGAGAGAACCGGTAACATTGCCGGTTTCAGCGCATGCCGTAACACAATCAGGCGCATCGGTAATCCCTTCGCCCGCGCAGTGCGGATAAAGTTGGAATGCAGTACTTCAATCATGGACCCACGGGTGATGCGAGCAATGCTGGCGATGTAGGATAATGACAGTGCAACCATCGGCAGAATCATAAATTTCAGTTGTCCACCATTCCATCCCCCTCCGGGCAACCATTTGAGCGCAATAGCAAATATCAGCACCAGCAGCGGGGCCACGACGAAGCTGGGAATGACAACCCCTGTCATCGCCACACCCATCACCACAAAATCCCATTTACTGTTCTGCTTAAGGGCAGCAATCACCCCTGCCGCCACGCCTAAAATTATCGCCAGGATAAAGGCAGCCAGTCCCAGTTTGGCGGATACCGGAAAGGCATGCCCTACCAGGTAATTGACTGAATAATCTTTATATTTAAATGACGGTCCGAAATCACCGTGAGCCAGCTGTACAAGGTAGTCGGTGTACTGTTTCCAGATGGGATCATTAAGGTGATATTTCGCTTCAATATTCGCCATCACCTCTGGCGCAAGCGTTCGTTCACCAGTAAAAGGGCTGCCTGGTGCCAGCCGCATCATAAAAAATGAGATAGTAATTAAAATGAGTAACGTCGGAATCGCTTCCAGAACACGACGTAAAATAAACTTTAACATTGCCCGTACCTGCTGGCTTGTGCCTCAGCACTGCTTAAAAATAGACACAGAGGGAAGGTTCCCCTTCCCTCGCCTTGTCATTAGTGTTTGATGATATAGAGATTTTTATCATAAACGTTATCGAGCGCATCTTTACCCGTATAGCCACCGACATAAGTTTTCACCAGACGGGCATTCACGTAGTAGTAAACCGGTGCAATAACTGAATCTTTATCCAGTATCTGCTCGGCTTTGGCGTAAAGATCGCTACGGCCTTTCTCATCAGCAGCCTTGCCTGCATCTGCAATCGCCTTATCAAATTCCGCAGAGGAATAATGAGACGTATTATTACTGCTGCCGGTCAACATGGTATTAAGGAATGAGGTAGGTTCATTGTAGTCCGCACACCATGCAGCGCGGGCAACATCAAAGGTCCCCTGATGACGGGTATCCAGGAACGTTTTCCACTCCTGATTGTTCAACTTGATATTCACGCCCAGATTTTTCTTCCAGATTGATGAAGCTGCAATAGCCAGCTTTTTGTGCAGATCGGACGTGTTATAAAGCAGTTCGAAACTGAGAGGCTTGTCAGCGGTATAACCAGCCTGGGCAAGAAGTTTTTTCGCTTCTTCGTTACGTTTTTCCTGTGACCAGGTAGCCCATTCTGGTTTGATCAACGCAGCACCATCTGTGGCAGGCGGCGTGTAGCTCCATGCTGGTAACTGTCCCTGTGCCAGCACTTTGTTCACCATGATGTCCTGATCGAGACCCAGTTTTAGGGCGGTACGTACACGAACGTCGTCAAATGGCGGCTTCTGGTTGTTGATTTCGTAGTAATAGGTGCACAGATAAGGATCAACATGCATTTCTTTCGGGTTTTCACGCTGTAACTTTTTAAACAGCTCAATTGGCATGTTGTTATAAGTCAGATCGCTAC
Organism: Erwinia tracheiphila; assembly: GCF_021365465.1. Classification (NCBI taxonomy): domain Bacteria; kingdom Pseudomonadati; phylum Pseudomonadota; class Gammaproteobacteria; order Enterobacterales; family Erwiniaceae; genus Erwinia; species Erwinia tracheiphila. The sequence continues at coordinate 2,301,677 of NZ_CP089932.1, read as the reverse complement.
CGCCGTTACTGAAATAACGATTCACATCACCGACTTCCGATGAGATAGGCAGGAAAGTCACTTTATCGAGTCTGGTATTGACGTTGTCCCAGTAATCCGGATTGCGAACCACCACGATGCTTTCATTGATGATGTGGCTCTGAAGCTTAAATGCGCCGTTGCCAACCCAGTTCTCAGGCTGTGTCCACTTGTCGCCGAATTTATCAACAGCTGGCTTATAGACCGGGGACATTGAGGCATGAATAAGCAACTTGTAAAAATACGGTACCGATTCGGTCAGGGTGACCTGCAATGTATGGTCATCCAGGGCTTTTACACCAAGCGTGTCCGGTGACTTTTTACCGGCAATAATGTCATCAACATTTTCCAGATGACCATACTGCAAATAACTGGCATACGGAGACGCCGTTTTAGGATCGGCAAGGCGCTGCCAGCTGTAGACAAAGTCCTGAGCCGTCACAGGCTGACCATTTGACCATTTCGCGTTTTGACGCAGGTGGAAGATCCATACTTTACCGTCTTTATTTTCCCAACTTTCTGCCACGCCGGGAATCGGATGACCCTGCAAATCGCTGATAACCAGGCCTTCCAGCAGATCGCGACTCACATTAGATTCTGGCGTACCTTCAATTTTGTGTGGGTCAAGTGACTGGACCTCGCTGCCATTTCCTTTTACCAGCTCCTGTTTTGCTGCCAGCTCGACACCTGCTGGTACCGTTGCTGCCATTACCGAATTTCCAGCCAGTGCAGTCAGTATGCCTAATGCAACCAGGCTTTTTTTAGTGATGTTGGTCATGTCGTTATTAACTCCAGTTATATTTTTGCCGATGCGCACAGGACACATCAGCGATCCCCGTTAATCGGGTTTCTCAGGTGCCAGAACGATTGGATTCTGAGTCATTTGCTGCTTTAGCCTTGCCATAAAATGTCGCGTCCGGTGTCCTTGCCAGAGAAAAAATTAAACTCAATGCCTTATGATGTAGTAATACTTCAGTGCCGTCAGGTCCTGCGGGTCTTTACCGGTAAAACCCCCTACCCAGGGTTTTACCAGGCGTGTACTGACGCGATAGTAAACAGGTACAACAGGAGAGTCGCTATCAAGCTGCTGTTCAGCCTGCTGATAGTATTCTGCTCTTTCTGCATCGTTACCTGCAGTCAGCGTTTTCGCCATCAGCGCATCAAATTTCTCACTGCGGTAGAAAACCGTGTTGTTTGAAGAATTACTGAGCATCGCATTCAGAAACGTCGATGGCTCGTTATAATCCGAACACCATGTGGCGCGTGCCACGTCGAAACTGCCCTGATGGCGAGTATCCAACATGGTTTTCCATTCCTGATTATTTAAGGTTACATCCGCACCCAGATTTTTCTTCCACATTGAAGCGGCAACAATCGCCTGCTTCTGATTGATATCTGAAGTGTTATACAACAGTGAAAAACGCAATGGTTTATCGGTACTGTAACCTGCTTCCTTCAGCAGATTTTTTGCCTGCTGATTGCGCTGTGCCTGGGTGAGGCTCATCCAGTCGGGTTGTCTGAGTTCAGCACCATGAATAAACGGAGGGGTGAAGGTGCCCGCAGGTATTTGTCCCTGCGCCATAATTTTTTCAGTAATGATGCTGCGATCAAGAGTGAGTTTGACTGCGGTGCGAACACGCGGATCATCAAAGGGCGGGCGTCTGTTGTTTAGTTCATAATAGAACGTGCAAAGTAATGGATTAATATGTAACTCTTTTCCCAGTGTTTTTTTTAACATCGGAAATTGTTCCGGCGGTAACACGCTGTCAGTAATATCAATTTCACCACTACGGTAACGGTTAACATCACCAGTCGTGGAAGTGATCGGCAGTAAGGTACCCCTGGTAATAATGGTTTTGCTGTTGTTCCAGTAAAGCGGGTTGCGCTTCACTTCAATCTTTTCGTTAATTACCCAGTTGCTGAGTGTGTAAGCACCGTTGCCAATATACTGCCCGGGAAGCGTCCATCGGTCTCCCCATTTTTCCAGTGCATGACGATTCACCGGCATCATTGACGTATGCGTAACAAGCGTAATGAAATAGGGAACCATTGCGGTCAGCGTGACCTGCAAATGGTGTGGGTCAAGAGCCCTGACTCCAAGTGCCTGCGGTGGCTTCTTACCGGCAAGAATATCGTCAATGTTTTCAATATGCGCGTACTGCAAATAACTGGAATAAGGTGATGCGGTTGCAGGATCGGCAAGCCGCTGCCAGCTGTAGACGAAGTCTGCTGCAGTAACCAACTCGCCATTACTCCACGTTGCATCTTTTCTCAAAGTAAACGTCCAGACTCTGCCCTGCTCACTCTGCCAACTTTCCGCCACCCCCGGCACAATCTGCCCAAAATTATCGGTTGTCACCAAACCTTCAAGCAAATTCATTATTACGTTACTTTCCGGCACGCCTTCGGTTTTTTGAGGGTCGAGTGAAGACACCTCACCACCGTTGTTAATAACAATGTGCTGCTGTGAGGCCAGCGCAATATTTGCTGGTACGGTATCGGCAAATGTATTACCTGTGACGGCAACAAAACTAAGTAAAGCGAGCTGACAAACAGTGCGACTGCGCATAAAAGAACTTATCATTGATCGTAAGCAACTTGTGTTAGTTATCATCAAGCCATAATCCCGACATCGCTGGCTGCGGAACGTCATTCACTGCACAAGTGATGCCAGGTATTACCCTTTTCTTTCAACAACGCGCAGAACCTGGTTTGATCAACTTCGGCATAATGATGAAGTTGTTAAACAACCTTCTTTCTATCATGAGATTTTTTACAGGTGAAGCGTTATTTTATATTAAAAAATAACATTTAAACTAAAAATTACAATAACTTATAAAATCACCGCTACAATGCACACGTTAAAAATTCATTATGGCTACATAGTGCACAATTTGGGACAGGAAAGAGTATTTTAGAATTTTTATTCTTCTTTAATTTTTTATAGGTTTATTGAACTAATAAAAAGCATATAAATAGATTTAAAATTCAAAAAATGTCATTTAAGTTGTAAAATATTTTTCTGCATCAAAATTATTGCAGTAATTACACTAATAATTTTTTCCTGCCTTAAGAAAAAAACATAATTGCACCACTTTAGTGCAAAAAAAAACAAAATGTACAGATTAAGTGCAATTATTAATTTCAGACAAAAAAAAGCGCAGATTCTGCGCTTTTAGAGAGGTTTCGCAGGAGTATATTCAACCAGCCAAACCAGGAAACAACGCTTTGATCCCCGTGACAACAAACTCTATCCCAAGCGCCATGAGCAACAACCCCATAATTCGGGTAATAACATTGATACCCGTTTGCCCAAGTAAACGAACCATTAACGGCGCAGCACGAAACACCAGCCAGCAGCAGATTGAAAAAAGAGCAACTGAAATGCTAAAACCTATCAGGTTATGCCAGCTGTGGTAACGCGAACTCCAGACAATGGTTGAACTGATTGCACCTGGTCCAGCCATTAAAGGTAAAGCAAGCGGCACCACGCCAATACTTTCTCTTATAGCGGTTTCTGATTTTTCCTGTTTATTTTGCTTATCCTCACCCAGCTTGCCGCTGATCATTGACATCGCAATGGTTACCACCAGAATCCCACCAGCAATACGGAAAGAATCGATGGAAATACCAAAAAAATGCAAAATAATCTTTCCAAGAAACAGGGAGATCCACAAAATAATCGCCACAGAAAGATTTGCAGTCAGATTAGTTTTATTTCTTGCAGCAGGCACCTGATAGCTGGTCATGCTAATAAAAACAGGAATAATGCCGAATGGATTTACCAGGGCAAACAGCCCCACAAAAAATTTTATATAAATAGAAATATCAATAAATATCGAATTCACGCGGCGCTCCTGAGCAGACTGATTTGCTGGCGCCTAATTTAATGTAAAATCCGCCCTCTTTCCATGCTCAATGAATATGTTTTTATCTGGTATTTATAAACAACAGATAAGACTATAAGTCAGGTAATAGTATTGATTAAACTATAAATAATAACAGGTTATGCAGACACACCCTAAAACCGCTAAAGATTAGAGCTGAAAGAAGTCAGCTTGCGCATGACATGACTCAGATCAAAATTGACCTTACCCGTTGTGAGTAAGATCTAACTCCAGACAGGCAAAAAGCCGAAGCATATTTATCAACCGTTTTAATAGTAGACTTTCTCAGTAAACCATTGGAACTAAAGCTTATTTAGCACAATGTAGCCACTCGTTTTCCCTCAGCAAATTCATTTCCGGTGGCTATACTCCCTGATTCTGACTTGTTTACTAATAGAGTTTAAACTTCCATCAGGAGCGCACTATGCCCGTTACTAATGTTGCTGAACTTAACGCACTGGTTGAACGTGTTAAAAAAGCACAGCGTGAATATACCAATTTCACTCAAGAGCAGGTTGACAAGATTTTTCGGGCCGCAGCGCTTGCAGCCGCCGATGCACGTATCCCGCTGGCAAAAATGGCGGTGGCAGAATCAGGAATGGGCATTGTCGAAGATAAAGTTATCAAAAACCATTTTGCTTCAGAGTATATTTATAACGCTTATAAAGATGAAAAAACGTGCGGCATTCTGAGCACAGATGAAACGTTTGGCACAATCACCATCGCTGAACCAACTGGTCTTATCTGTGGAATTGTACCTACCACTAACCCTACATCAACAGCCATTTTTAAAGCGCTTATCAGCCTGAAAACCCGAAATGGAATTATTTTTTCGCCACACCCAAGGGCGAAAAATGCCACAAATAAAGCAGCAGATATTGTACTTCAGGCAGCAATTGCAGCTGGTGCACCCAAAGATATTATTGGATGGATTGATGTTCCTTCAGTCGAACTTTCAAACCAGCTAATGCACCATCCCGATATCAACCTGATACTTGCGACTGGCGGGCCCGGAATGGTTAAAGCGGCCTACAGTTCTGGAAAACCTGCTATTGGTGTAGGAGCAGGCAATACGCCGGTTGTAATTGATGAAACGGCAGATATTAAACGTGCCGTCGCATCAATTTTGATGTCAAAAACCTTCGATAACGGCGTTATCTGCGCCTCTGAGCAATCAGTTATCGTCGTGGACGAAGTTTATGATGCTGTAAAAGAACGTTTCGCCAGCCACGGTGGACATCTACTTCAGGGCAAGGAATTAAAAGCTGTTCAGGATGTTATCCTGAAAAACGGCGCGTTGAATGCAGCCATTGTAGGTCAGCCTGCGGTAAAAATTGCCGAAATTGCGGGCATTAACGTCCCTGTGAATACAAAAATTCTTATCGGTGAAGTTACGCTCGTGGACGAATCAGAGCCTTTCGCACACGAAAAGCTTTCACCTTCCCTGGCCATGTACCGTGCCAAAGATTTTGAAGATGCGGTTAGTAAAGCAGAAAAACTGGTTGCGATGGGAGGCATCGGCCATACCTCCTGCCTTTACACTGATCAGGATAACGAACGCGAACGCGTTAACTATTTTGGCGACAAAATGAAAACTGCACGCATTCTGATTAACACGCCTGCTTCTCAGGGTGGCATTGGCGACCTCTATAATTTCAAACTTGCACCATCGCTGACGCTTGGTTGCGGTTCATGGGGCGGTAACTCCATTTCCGAAAACGTCGGGCCGAAGCATCTTATTAATAAGAAAACCGTGGCAAAGCGAGCTGAAAATATGTTGTGGCACAAACTTCCTGGGTCTATCTACTTCCGTCGTGGTTCACTTCCCATAGCCATGGAAGAAGTGGCTACCGATGGTGCCAAACGTGCTTTTATCGTTACTGACCGTTTCCTCTTTAACAACGGCTATGCCGACCAGATTGTTTCAGTTTTAAAAACGCACGGTATTGAAACAGAGATATTTTTTGAAGTTGAAGCGGATCCAACGCTAAGTATCGTACGTAAGGGCACAGAGCAGATGAATTCGTTTAAACCTGATGTCATCATTGCTTTGGGCGGAGGCTCTCCAATGGACGCAGCCAAAATAATGTGGGTTATGTATGAGCATCCCGAAACAGCCTTTGAAGAACTGGCTCTTCGTTTTATGGATATCCGTAAACGCATCTATAAATTTCCCAAAATGGGCGTAAAAGCCAAAATGATTGCTATTACGACTACATCGGGAACGGGTTCAGAGGTAACACCGTTTGCTGTGGTGACAGATGATACAACCGGACAAAAATATCCCCTTGCGGATTACGCGTTAACGCCAGACATGGCCATTGTTGATGCCAACCTGGTCATGAATATGCCTAAGTCGCTTTGTGCATTCGGTGGCCTTGATGCAGTAACCCACTCACTTGAAGCCTATGTCTCAGTGCTGGCCAACGAATATTCTGACGGTCAGGCATTACAGTCGTTGAAATTGCTCCAGGAAAATCTTCCTGCCAGTTATCATGAGGGGGCTAAAAATCCGGTTGCACGTGAGCGCGTTCATAATGCTGCAACTATTGCCGGGATCGCATTTGCTAATGCTTTTCTTGGTGTATGTCATTCAATGGCCCATAAGTTAGGGTCTGAATTCCATATTCCACACGGCCTGGCTAATGCACTGCTTATCAGCAATGTCATTCGTTATAACGCTAACGATAATCCAACTAAGCAAACAGCATTTAGTCAGTACGATCGTCCTCAGGCACGCCGGCGTTATGCAGAAATAGCTGATCATCTTCGCCTTAGTACAGCAGGCGATCGTACCGCACAAAAGATTGAGAAGTTATTGTTGTGGCTGGAAGGCATGAAAGCTGAGCTGGGCATTCCCAAGTCAATACGTGAAGCGGGTGTGCAGGAAGCAGACTTTCTGGCCAAAGTGGATAAACTTGCTGAAGATGCATTCGACGATCAGTGTACCGGAGCTAACCCACGCTACCCGCTGATCAGTGAACTGAAGCAGATTATGCTCGATTCGTTTTATGGTCGCGCATTCACAGAGTCATTAAACGTAACCAGCAATGCTGACCGGCCCGAAGAGAAAAAGAATACAGAAAAGAAAATTAAGCGATAGTCGTACTTCAAAACCTGGGTACCGGCCTCTGTCGGTGCCCACTTAAAATCATAATGAAGCGGGCCACATATGGCTTTATTGATAAGAATATCAGTTAACCTGTAACAGGGCTGATTGCCTTTGAAATATGGTTGAGCTGATTAGTACTGGTTAATTACAATACGATTTTTCATCAACAGAATGTAAGCAATTCTGTTCAATAGCAGCTTTATAATGCTTGCGGCAAACGGATAGATAACTTTCATTTCCACCAATAACAATCTTTTCACCTTCTTTATAAGGCACACTTTTTTCATCGAGTCTTAAAACCATACCTGCTTTTCTGCCGCAATTACAGACGGTTTTTAATTCAACGAGTTTATCCGACCACGCCAATAAATACTGACTTCCGCTAAATAATTCACCACGAAAATCTGTACGTAGCCCATAACAAAGTACAGGTATATCCAAAAAATCCACCACATCAGATAAGGCCTTAACTTGTTCACGTGTCAAAAACTGGCATTCGTCAATTAAGATACAGTGCACAGGCTCCAATTTAAGTTCAGAGTTAATTTCATTAAAAAATTCCGTCCCGTTATTATACAGTTTTGCTGGAGAAGAAAGGCCAATGCGAGAACTGACTTTAGCGAAACCAAAACGGTTATCAATCTCTGCTGTATATACCAGTGTTCGCATCCCGCGTTCAACGTAGTTATAAGATGATTGAAGTAAAGCCGTTGATTTGCCCGCATTCATGGCAGAGTAATAGAAATATAGTTGGGCCATCAGGTTGTGCTCCGGTAAAAAAAAGCTTAATGCGCATGATGTTAGCACAGTCTGTTTTGAGTCATTATCGCTATATGTTTTCTATATGCACATTTTTTTCGCCCTGTCATCTGGATCAAATGCTGGCATGGATGGGAATATACTTCATAAGTAAATAGTTTTATCTGTTACATTCATCGCAGATTACACTTTAAAAAAGTAAATCATATTGCATGTATTCTCTGATTTATCCTGAACTTACTCAGCTCACCAAATAACACCAGCCATCACGAGATTAAATACCCCACAATCAACTCAGTTAAGGACTTAATCAAAACGCCTGACTCAGGAAAAAAGAATGATATTCAGGGAAATATAGTTATTCCGTATCGTTAATAATCATCCCGCCAGTTCGTTTAGACCGTTTATTCTTATTGAATAACAAAATTTGCTATTGCAGTTCGTTTTACAGCGCTCTATTATTAATCGGCAGAACTACCCCATCCATTATAATTTGAGATCAGGAAAATGAGCGAAGCACTTAAAATTTTGAACAACATTCGTACTCTGCGCGCGCAGGCACGAGAGTGTTCACTCGAAACTCTGGAAGAAATGCTGGAGAAACTTGAAGTTGTAGTCACCGAACGTCGTGATGAAGAAAATCAAGCTCAGGCTGAAATCGAGGAGCGTACGCGTAAATTGCAGCAATATCGTGAAATGCTAATAGCAGACGGTATTGATCCTAATGAATTGCTCTCGGCTCTTTCCACTACTAAAGCAGCCGGGAAATCAAAACGAGCAGCTCGCCCTGCCAAATATAAATATGTCGATGAAAATGGCGAAACTAAAACATGGACAGGTCAGGGTCGTACCCCTGCAGTAATCAAAAAAGCCCTCGAAGACGGTAAGCAGCTGGAAGATTTCGTACTGTAATCCTGCTGATTAGTGAGTTGCTGGTGCCCCACTGTCGTGTGGGGCACCAGACATCAAACCCGGTAGAACGAACGATACCAACCGACAAATTCCGCAATCCCTTCATCAATACAGGTCTCAGGCCTGAAGCCAATTACATCATACAAGTCAGAAGTGTCCGCACTTGTTTCAAGAACATCGCCGCGCTGCATTGGCAACATATTCTTGTGAGCCGTAATGCTCAGGGCCTTTTCCAAAGCGTTAATATAGGTCATCAACTTAACCGGACTGCTATTTCCAATATTGTAAACACAATACGGCGCTGAACTATTTGCTGCATTGCCCTTCTCAACCGTCCAGTCTGGATTAAGCTGCGGAATGACATTCTGAAGTCTGTAAATGGACTCGGTAATATCATCAATATAGGTAAAGTCACGCTGCATCTGACCGTTATTGTATACATCTATTTTTTCACCCGCAATCATCGCGCGGGTAAACTTAAACAGTGCCATATCAGGCCGGCCCCAAGGGCCATAAACAGTGAAAAAGCGCAAGCCGGTAGTTGGCACCCCATAAAGGTAGGAGTACGTATGTGACATGAGCTCATTCGCTTTTTTAGTCGCGGCGTAAAGTGAAACGGGATGGTCTACAGAATCATTCGTTGAAAAAGGGAGTTTTTGGTTCAGACCATAAACTGAACTTGATGAGGCATAAAGCAGGTGTCCTACATTATGGTAACGACAACCTTCAAGTATATTCAAATAGCCATTCAGATTTGAATCCATATAGGCTAAAGGGTTTTCCAGTGAATAGCGAACGCCAGCCTGGGCACCAAGATGGATTACGCGTTCAAAAGCTTCTTTTCCGAATAAGGCGGGGATTTTCTCCCGGTCGGCAAGATCGAGTTTGGCAAAAGAAAATGCAGAATATGAACGAAGGATATTAAGGCGGGCAAGTTTAAGTTTAACGTCGTAGTAATCATTCAGATTGTCAAGACCGACAACCTGGTGACCGGTGTTTAGCAGACGCTGCGCAACATGAAAACCAATAAAGCCTGCTGCACCGGTAACCAGATATTTCATACTACCCTCGTTAATTATGCGATTTGTATAGAAGCTCCGCGGCCGATTGCATAATAAACAAAACCGCGCTTGCTAAGTCTTTCCGGATCATACAGGTTACGACCATCAAAAATCACGGGGTCTTTCAAAGCTTTTTTGATCACATCAAAATCCGGTGCCCGGAAGTTCTGCCACTCAGTACAAATAACGAGACCATCGGCGCTTTGCAGAGCAGCTTCTTTGGTGCCCATCAGCTTGAGATCGTCGCGATGTCCATAGATGCGTTGCGCTTCGTCCATCGCCTCAGGATCAAAAGCCTGAATAGTGGCACCAGCCTGCCATAACGCTTCCATCAAAACGCGGCTCGATGCTTCACGCATATCATCCGTATTTGGTTTGAAAGACAGTCCCCACAGGGCGAAGGTTTTTCCTTGAAGATTCTCGCCAAAGTGGCGCTTAATGAAGGTTGGCAACTTATTTTTCTGCGAGTCGTTAACATCTTCTACAGCCTGCAGCAAACGCGGCTGGTAACCAATCTGCTGTGCGGTGCGAATCAGTGCCTGAACATCTTTCGGGAAGCATGAGCCACCGTAACCACAACCGGGATAGATAAATGAGTATCCAATACGTGAATCTGAACCTATTCCCTGACGGACTTTCTCAATGTCAGCACCCAGACGTTCAGCCAGGTTCGACATCTCATTCATGAAGCTGATTTTCGTGGCAAGCATGCAGTTGGCAGCATATTTTGTCAGTTCAGCGCTACGGATATCCATCAAAATCATTCGATCGTGATTGCGGTTGAAAGGTTCGTAAAGTTCACGAAGCAGTTCAACAACGTCATCATTATCCGTGCCAACAACGATGCGTTCAGGACGCATGCAGTCTGCAACAGCCGCCCCTTCCTTCAGGAATTCCGGGTTGGATACAACGTCAAAATTGATATCCATACCACGCCCCTTAAGGGTTTCTTCCATCACTGCACGGACGCGATCTGCAGTACCTACAGGCACAGTGGATTTATCAATAACAACTTTGCTGTCTGACATGTGCTGGGCGATGGTGCGGGCAACAGCCGTGACGTATTTCAGATCGGCAGAGCCATCTTCATCCGGTGGCGTACCCACAGCAATAAACTGCATGACACCATGATGCACACCCTCTTGCGCATTAGTGGAAAACTTGAGTCGGCCCGACTCATAGTTCTGCATCACCAAAGGTGTAAGCCCTGGTTCGAAGATAGGAATGATCCCTTTTTTTAAGTTGTCGACTTTTTTCTGATCAACATCGATACAAAGAACGTCATGTCCGACTTCGGCCAAAACTGCAGCCTGAACCAGACCGACATAGCCGATACCAAATACGGTGACTTTCATTGAATTGTCCCGGTTAGAAATTGAAAATTACTTTTTATTACCTACGGTGCTTTCCAGCCAGGCTTTAAAATCGCCACCCAAGGTGTTGTGACGAACGCCATACTCAACGAAAGCCTGCATATAACCCAGTTTATTACCACAGTCGTGGCTGATACCTTTCAGGTGATAAGCTTCAACGGTCTCTTTTTCCATTAGCATTGCAATGGAGTCAGTCAGTTGAATTTCATCACCGGCACCGGGGGGCGTCTTAGCCAGCAAAGGCCAGATGCCCGCAGAAAGAACATAGCGTCCAACTACGGCCAGATTAGAGGGTGCTTTGTCTGCTTTAGGCTTCTCAACAACCCCGACCATTGGTGTGCCTTGGCCAGCACTTAAAGCAGCGCCCTGACAATCAGCAACGCCATAGGCAGTAACATCGTCCACTGGTTCAACCATGATTTGGCTGTGTCCGGTTTCATCGAAGCGACGCATCATATCAGCCAGGTTATCTTTAGTCAGGTTCGATTCGTACTCGTCGATGATGACGTCTGGCAGGATAACGGCAACGGGTTCATTGCCCACAACCGGATAAGCGCACATTACAGCGTGGCCCAGACCTTTAGCCAGCCCCTGACGTACCTGCATGATAGTTACGTGAGGAGGACAGATAGACTGAATTTCCTCCAGTAGCTGACGCTTAACACGTTTCTCCAGCATGGCTTCGAGCTCGAAACTGGTGTCGAAGTGGTTTTCGATGGAGTTTTTTGAGGAGTGCGTAACCAGCACGATTTCATTAATTCCGGCTGAGATGCACTCATTAACGACATACTGAATTAACGGCTTATCAACCAGCGGCAACATCTCTTTTGGAATTGCCTTCGTAGCTGGCAGCATGCGGGTCCCCAAACCTGCTACTGGGATAACCGCTTTTTTTACTTTGGACTTATAGGCAGACATCAAAGTACCTCTCTTTAGGCCGTTCAGGTTATTACTTGATATGTCGAGTTAAAAAACAAAGTCAGTATAACAGTTCAATCTGGGCGGATTTATCCTGGATAAACATTTTGATCATAAATTAAGATTATTACCCAAGTGTAAAGTCATTTTATGGCCCTGCCTGTAACACTCAGGAATAAAGACAAATTGATTGATTAATTCGTGGACAACATCAGGCGTAGCCTACCCCCAGCGCCCCAAACCTGACACTGCCAGGCATCGCATTTTTGACTGATTTGATTCAGGTAGGGGCTACCTGTTGTACCAAGCGGCATACCATTACTGAGTTGTATTTGGTGGGTGTTAATATTAAGCGTGGCGTTTAATCCTGCGGAAACCAGGATTAAATTTTTAATTCCCTGGTGGTAATAACCAACCAGTAAAGGAAATTGCCCTTGCAAATTAGCCTGCCGTAAAAGCTGATTGACTTGTTTCAACAATGACGTTAATTCCGGTAATTCTTGCGCCTGTCCAGATAATTGATCCTGTAACAAACCATTAAATAATGTCCGCAGTAACAATGCGGCCAACACACCATTATTACCAGCCCTTGTCGCATCCAGACAATAAAAAACCAAATCGTGCTCTGATAATGCTGCCACATCCAACACCAGGCCCGGCTGTTCAGCCATCGTTAACTGACGATAATTGACCCGACAGTGGGCAATAGTTTGTTGAACCGGAGGCTGTAACTGCTTAAGGAGTGCCGCTGCTGCCAGCGGATCGCTCACTAACGCATCCCAATCCTGAAAAAGCTGCTCATCTTCTTCTACTTTGGAGGTAAACATTGAGGGATACAGGCATTCATAAACCGCATCACGCACTCGCCCCAAATCCTTAAGGGGTTTAAGTAAAATATCCTGCACGCCCAGACGTAATACCTGTGCAATATCAGACATATTTTCGGTTGCAGAAATCACCAAAATCGGCACGTCATTTCCCCGGCTTCGAAGGTGCTCAACCAGTTTGATTCCGTTCATTCGCGGCATGGCTAAATCACAGATAATCAGTTCCTGCTGGTGGTGTTGCAAAATATCCAATGCCTGAAGCCCGTCATCTGCCAATGTAATGACTGCACCAAGAGCAGCCAGGAAATTGTCAAGCAGAGAACGGAAAACGATTTCGTCTTCAACGATCAGAATTTGTTTCCCATTTAATGGCTTCTCCATTCTCCCCCCTTGTACGCCAACTCCATCAATAGTGGCTCATAAACCACGATTACGCCTCTCCGATTTTTCAATGGTGACTTTATATATGATTCGGCAATGCGCACTAACGCACCAGCGGGAGTAGTTCATCTATCCTCTTATCAACAGCCAGTTCGCCTGCTTCGATCGCCTCTTCAGTACGGTGAAAATCAAGCGTTGATATCTGCGGACACAGAGGTTGAATAAGCACATCAGACGGATCGCCAGCCATACGATTGCGTTTGACACGGTTCTCCAGAACCTGAATGGAGGTGGACATTATTTGCATCGTGCCGGGGACCTGATTCATTTTTCGATGCCTTCCCCGTGAGAAGCTTTATCGCAACCTGCCTGCCCAACCGGTTGCAGCCGTGAGCGCGTCCTCTTCTTCAGTATAATGAAGAAGCAGACATCAAATCCTGCTGCGTCAGATGGGCATCGTGCTGAAGATCAACAGCGATAACAATATCGGCCTCCAGCGCCCTGGTGAGAGAAACAGGATTCACCACTGCACCATCAACCAGCCATTCCAGGCCACCGGTTCCAGTAAACCCGGAATGCTGCATGAAACCCTCACCGCCTGGCGTATATCACCCTGAATCAGCCAGAGTTCACGTCCCTTGCTCAGGTTAGTGGTTACCGCACCAAATGGCAGAGTGCACTGTTCTATGAGGTCGTGGCCGATCAGCCGTTGAATATGGTTAAAAATGCGTTCTCCTCTGAGCAATCCACTACGGTGCCAGGAGACGTCCATCAGGCGAATCACATCACAGTAGCTGAATGAGCGTACCCATGATTCCAGTAATGGCATCTGTTTACTGACATACACTGCCCCACCAACAGAGCAACCCGCAACTAAATCGACTTTGATTCCACATCGTTCAAGCGCATTAATTACACCAAGGTGGTGTCCATCCCCTGGCTGCACCCGACTCCATTGCCAATCCTATTTTTGTCTGCCTTATTGAATCTCGGGTGTTCACTTAACTAACACATGGCATCATACGTGCCACTCCGTTACCATGATGCCAAACGTCTTCGATCTTTAAAACATGCTCATGGAGTCAATGTGTCAGAACCCTGCCCATGCTGTAGCGGATTGCAGTATAGCGTATGTTGCCAGCCCTGGCTGACTGGCGCAGCACTGCCACCGAAACCAGAATCTTTAATGCGCTCACGTTATACCGCCTATGTATATAGGGACACAAACTATCTTGTGGCAACATGGCATCCATCCCGTCAGACCGAGCATCTGCGTACCAGTCTGCAACAAAGTATTGACGCAACAACATGGCTGGGTCTCACAATCATTTCGGCGGACGTAAATGCTGAAAATAGCGAAGGATACGTGACGTTTTTTGCTCGCTACTCTGAAAATCATCAGGAACATTTTCTGCACGAACGTTCTCGCTTTATTCAGCTGGATCAACGCTGGTATTATGTCGACGGCTCATACCCTGAAACAGGACGAAACGTTCGGTGCCCGTGCGGCTCCGGTAAAAAATTCAAAAAATGCTGTAGCCAGTAATGGCACACCTCCGTACAAGAGTGGCTTCAACAGGATTACTATCGCAATGCAAGCTCAAACACCGCAACGAAAAGTTTTACGGACGATTTGCCCGGATGCAAAAGGTCTGATCGCTAAAATCACCAATATTTGTTATAAGCACGAGCTTAACATTGTGCAAAATAACGAATTTGTCGATCACCACACCGGGCGTTTTTTTATGCGCACCGAACTGGAGGGCATCTTCAACGACACTACGCTTCTGGCAGATCTTGACAGTGCTCTGCCCGACGGCTCGGTGCGTGAGCTTAACGCTTCAGGAAATCGCCGAATTGTTATTTTAGTCACTAAAGAAGCACACTGTCTGGGCGACCTGCTGATGAAAAGCGCTTATGGCGGTCTGGATGTCGAGATCGCGGCAGTTATAGGAAATCATGAAACGCTACGCTCGCTGGTTGAACGCTTCAATATTCCGTTTGTTTTAGTCAGTCATGAAGGCTCAAGCCGCGAACAGCACGATAACAATATGGCAGTCGAAATCGACCGTTATCAGCCCGATTACGTCGTGCTGGCTAAATATATGCGGGTACTGACCCCTAGATTTGTACAACGTTATCCCAATCAAATCATCAACATTCATCATTCATTTCTGCCCGCATTTGTTGGCGCACGGCCATATCATCAAGCATACGAGCGCGGGGTGAAAATCATCGGTGCGACCGCGCATTACGTTAATGATAATCTTGATGAAGGCCCAATCATTATGCAGGACGTGATTCACGTCGATCATACTTACAGCGCTGAAGATATGATGCGTGCAGGGCGTGACGTTGAAAAAAATGCCCTTAGCAGAGCGCTTTATGAGGTTTTGGCACAGCGCGTGTTTGTTTATGGTAACCGTACCATTATTTTGTAATTATCCTCACCGTGCTGCTTTGAGTGCCAGAGCAGCACGCCGCGTAAAAAAACGGCAACCGATTTTTTGTTGAACGCAGACCTTACACCGCTATTTTATCTGACATGATGCGCCCGTTCAAAAAATATGAATTAAAAACAACGATTTGTTTGTTGATGAGTATTTCTCCACGGTGGGGGTCCCGAGCGGCCAAAGGGAGCAGACTGTAAATCTGCCGTCATCGACTTCGAAGGTTCGAATCCTTCCCCCACCATCATCAAAAGAATTCCCGACATCCTCAATCCTGAATATTTTCCTGCAATTTTATGTTCAGGGAGGCAATACACTGTCGACTTTTTCCCGGCCCCGTCATCAACTGAAACTGACCAATGCATATCCGACTTTTTTGAGAAAATAGCATATCCAGCTGAAAGGCCTGTTATATGCTTTAAAACGCCTGTATTGCTTATCGACAGCGTTCAGGATGACATTTAGCGACTTACTCTGCTAACATCCTGCTTCTTTTTATCGCGAAGCGACCGCTGAAATGAAATTTGTTTCTTTTAATATCAATGGGCTGCGCGCCCGTCCTCACCAGCTTGAAGCTATTGTTAACCAGCATCAGCCAGAAGTTATTGGCCTGCAGGAAACCAAAGTTCATGATGATATGTTTCCTTTGGAAGAGGTGACGAAACTGGGCTATCACGTCTTTTATCATGGACAGAAAGGTCATTATGGCGTTGCCCTGCTCACCAAAGCGCAACCCGTGAAGGTGATGTGCGGATTCCCTGAGGACGATGAAGACGCGCAACGCCGCCTGATCATGGCAGAGGTGCCAGGCCCGACAGGTAACATTATCGTTATCAACGGCTATTTTCCTCAGGGTGAAAGCCGTGACCATCTCACCAAATTTCCGGCTAAGGCAAAGTTTTATCTTGACCTGCAAACGTACCTTGAAACTCAACTCAAGGCCGACCAGCCTGTACTTATCATGGGGGATATGAATATCAGCGCCTCAGACCAGGATATCGGTATCGGCGAGGAGAATCGCAAACGCTGGCTGCGCACCGGCAAGTGTTCTTTTCTGCCGGAAGAACGGGAATGGATGGATAAATTGATGGGCTGGGGACTGGTGGATACATGGCGAGCACAGAATCCTGAGGCCAGCGATCGTTTTTCCTGGTTTGACTATCGCTCTAAAGGATTTGACGACAATCGCGGACTGCGTATCGATCTGCTCCTCGCCACTAAACCGCTGGCCGACCGATGTGTGGCAACCGGTATTGATTATGCCATTCGCAGTATGGAAAAACCTTCTGACCATGCGCCAGTCTGGGCACAGTTCGACCTGTAATTTGCAATGCGCCCGGTTTATCCCCGGGGCAGTCTTACTGTTTTAATAGTTTCCAGATTAAATTGTTGGTGCCGTAGGAGTGTTCATCACGGACGCACTGTAACAGTACTCCTTCCATTTTAACCACCGCTCCCTCAGTATAACTGCGATTTTCATAGGTGCAGCAGCGCTGACAAGGGGGCTGGCTGGTGTTGCTCTGGCCTTGTGTCCATGCCTGAGGCGGCATATCTACTACCACCCTGCTCCCGGCATTATAACCATTTTCACTGACAACGCTATTTTGAACTGTGCCAGGGTCGGTATACTGCCCTGCTGCCAGCAGTGGCTGGGTACACAGCAATAACAGACTTGCAGAGATCATACTTTTATTCATCATTACGTGTCCTTTACTTTCGTTGACTTACGTGCCGTTTTTTTCTTCTGAACCGCATTCAAACCCCGGAAAGCCTGTGCCGCAGGCTTCTGGCGCACCTGAGACATCAGCTGGTGCAGCGTTTCCACCAGCGGCTGCATAAACCCCTGGTAACTACATTCTTTTTCACTGATTTTAGTCAGTGTTGATTCCCAGTGGGCGGTCATGTCTGGTCTGGCCGCCATTTCGGGCAACGAGTGGATCAAAGCACGTCCGGCAGGACTGGAATGAATATAGCGCCCTTTCTTAAAGAGGAAGGTGCGTTTAAAAAGTAATTCAATAATTCCTGCACGCGTGGCTTCTGTCCCTAAACCATCGGTCGCACGCAGCACTTTCTTTAATTCTTTATCCTGAACAAAACGCGCAATACCTGTCATTGCAGATAATAACGAGGCATCGGTAAAGGGTCGGGGTGGCTGTGTCTGCTTTGCAGCAACCTCGCCGCGTTCACAAAGCAACTCATCGCCCTTCGCAACCACTGGCAGTGGTGTACCATCATTTTCTTCATCCCGCTCTTTACCGCCAAGCAGCGCTCGCCATCCTGCTTCTGCCAAAAAGCGCGCTTTTGCGACAAACTTGCCCCCTGCAATATCCAGCCCGATAACACACTTGCGGTAAACTGCCTCCTGGCAAAACTGCATCAGATATTGCCGGGCAATCAGGTAATAAATATTGCGTTCGTTTTCGGAGAGCCTGGCCGGATTACTGCGCGCGGTGGGAATAATAGCGTGATGAGCATCGACCTTTTTATCATCCCAACAGCGATTTTTACGATCCCCATCAAAGTCAGCTGGGTATGTCAGTTCGGGCTGATGAGCACTAATCGCATTGAGTACCGCATGCCTGCCAGCATAATGCTCTTCCGGTAAATAACGGCTGTCGGAACGTGGATACGTAATCAGTTTATGTGTTTCATACAGTTTCTGGCAGGTGTCCAGCACCGTTTGCGCACTCAGCCCAAATCGTTTGGCCGCCTCAATTTGCAGACCAGAAAGTGAGAACGGCAACGGCGGCGTTTCATTTTCCCGCCTGTCGTTATAGCTGATCACCCAGGCTGGCTGCCCATTAATACGGGTTACTACATGTTCTGCCAGCGGACGATGCAGCAACCTTCCCTCCTCATCCTGATAAGGTTCACAGGACTCACTGGGTTGCCAGAGTGCGACAAAGCGTTCATTTTGCGGCGTGACAATGTGTGCTTTGACCTCAAAGAAGTCTTTCGCAATAAAGTTTTCAATATCTTCATCACGCCGGACCACCAGCCCCAGGACGGGCGTCTGCACGCGCCCCACGGAAAGCACCCCATCATATCCGGCATTGCGGCCCAACAAGGTATAGGCTCTGGTCATATTGATGCCATAGAGCCAGTCGGCCCTCGCCCGGGCCAGTGCAGAAACACACAGCGGAATAAACTCCCGATTCTCCCGCAGTCGGGCAACGGCACGTTCCACCGCAGCAGGGTTGAGATCGTTAATTAAACAGCGCAATACTTTTCCGCGTTTTTCTGGCGAAAGCGTAAGGTAATCCAGCACTTCATCTACCAGTAATTGCCCTTCGCGGTCGGGGTCACCGGCATGGATCACTTCGCTGGCCTGTGCCAGTAAGCCTTTGATTACACCAAGCTGTTTTGCCACGGAGGGACGCGGCTGTAGCTGCCATTTCTCCGGCACTATGGGTAGATCAGCCAGAGACCAGCGGGCAAAGCGGCTGTTATAGCTGTCGGGCTGTGCCTGTTCCAGCAAATGGCCAACACACCAGGTCACCGTATTATCGTTACCACAGGCGATAAAGCCATCCCCCCGACGGTGAGGTTTGGGTAACACATCAGCAATCGCACGAGCGAGACTGGGCTTTTCAGCAATAAACAGACGCATCGGGTTGGGTGATCCTCATGAATACGGTCTTAACAATAGCAAGCGATAAATCGCCGTTACGCAAACGGATCGGGCCTGCGGACAATGCTCACCTGCTGGTAAACCACTACGCGGTAACCAACAAAATACCCCGGACAATCAGGCGGCACGTTTTACCGGCCGTATGGTAGCGCGTATAATCGCGAGTAGTAAGGCTGAAGCGATGCAGTCGCTCATAATCACGTCAGTATGCAAGGTTGTGGGTGCCTCTGCATACTGAACGACGGAATGTCAGAAGTAGCTGACAAAAGGTGAGGTGTCTGGTGCAATGAACCTGGTAGCAGATTTGAGCTGCGGGGTGCCAAGGTAAAGGAAGCCAACAATCGCGTCCTGATCACGGCACAGGAAGGCTTCACGTACGCTCGGATGCTCTGTCCATGGGCCGCTGCGCCAGATACCGTTAAAGCCCTGCGCCACCGCCGTCATTTGCATGGACATAACGGCGCATCCGGCAGAAATAATCTGCTCCCAACGAGGGACCTTGTGATGTGCCTCACAATGGGCAACCACGGTAATAATCATTGGCGCACGAAAAGGGGATTTTTTTGCTTTTTCGACGGCTTTCTCATCCATCCCCTCCTCGTGTGCAACCTTTTCTAAAAGCTCGCTGAAGCGGGTTCTCCCGTCATTTTCTATGATAATAAAGCGCCACGGCTGTAAGCCTTTGTGATCGGGCACACGCATACCTGCGTGCAAAATATTTTGCAGGGCTTCGCCTTCAGGGGCGGGGTCGCTCAAACGTGATGCAGAGCGCCGATTAACCAGCAAATCCAGTGCATCCATAATTGTCTCCTGATAACCATTTTATTCGGCTGAAAACTAGCACAGGATGATGATTTGTTACAGCATCGTGCTTTTTCCTGCTGACAATTGGCCCCCCGGTAATTAGGATGTCAGCATCACATCCGGCTGGCGTCATCTTAGTGGCACCATCGGCTTTATATGGCAATTATGGAGAATCTATGCGGATTTTGTGGCGAGCAATCGCGGGTGTTTTCAAATGGACATGGCGACTGCTAAATTTCGTCCGGGAATTTATCCTCAACCTGTTCCTGATATTTCTGATCCTGATTTGTGCCGGTATCTGGTTTCAATACACAAAGGCGAATGCACCGGCTGAAGCACAGAAAGGTGCGCTGGTTGTCAATCTCAGCGGTACGGTGGTTGATAAGCCTTCAGTCAGTAACAAACTCAGTCGAATTGGTCGACAGCTTCTGGGCACCAGCAGTGATCGCCTTAAAGAAAACTCCTTGTTTGATGTGGTGGATGCCATTCGTCAGGCGAAGAGCGACGCCAATATTACCGGTATGGTAATGGATTTGCGCGACTTCGCCGGGGCTGACCAGCCGTCCCTGCAATACATTGGCAAAGCGCTACGTGAATTTCGCGATAGTGGGAAACCTGTTTATGCCACCGGCGATAGTTACAGCCAGGCACAATACTATCTTGCCAGCTTTGCTAACAAAATTTACCTTTCTCCCCAGGGTACGGTAGACCTGCATGGTTTTGCCACCAACGGTCTTTATTACAAAACGCTGCTCGATAAGCTGAAAGTGACTTCTCACGTATTCCGTGTCGGCACGTATAAATCGGCCGTGGAACCTTATCTGCGCGATGATATGTCCCCGGCAGCTCGCGATGCTGACAGCCGCTGGATTGGCGAGCTGTGGCAAAATTACCTGAATACGCTGGCAGCCAATCGTCAGCTTACCCCTGAACAAATCTTTCCGGGTGCTCAGGGAATACTGGATGGGCTGAATAAAGTCGGGGGGGATACGGCAGCTTATGCTAAAGAGAACAAGCTGGTTGATGAGCTTGCTTCCCGCGCCGTGGTTAACCAGCAGATGAGCAAAATTTTTGGCTGGGACAAACAGACCAATGATTTTAAAGGCACCAGCATTTACGATTACCAGGTGAAAGACAACAGTTCGGCTGATGGCAATATTGCGGTTATACTCGCCAATGGCGCCATCCTTGATGGTGAAGAAACACCGGGTAACGTCGGTGGCGACACCACGGCGATGGCAATCCGTCAGGCGCGTCTGGATCCGAAAATCAAAGCAATTGTTTTCCGTGTGAATTCTCCAGGTGGCAGCGTGACGGCCTCAGAGACCATCCGGGAAGAGCTTGCTGCCGCGAAAGAAGCTGGCAAACCGGTGGTGGTATCAATGGGAGGAATGGCGGCATCTGGTGGTTACTGGATTTCCACCCCGGCGAATTACATTATTGCCAGCCCAACCACTCTGACAGGCTCTATCGGTATCTTTGGTGTGATCAACACCATTGAAAACACGCTGGATTCAATTGGCGTGCACACGGATGGCGTATCTACTTCTCCACTCGCCAATGTGGCCACCACCCGCGCCTTACCGCCCGAAGCCCAGCAAATGATGCAACTGAGTATTG
The DNA here is from genome assembly GCF_021365465.1 of Erwinia tracheiphila. Lineage (NCBI taxonomy): Bacteria > Pseudomonadati > Pseudomonadota > Gammaproteobacteria > Enterobacterales > Erwiniaceae > Erwinia > Erwinia tracheiphila. The sequence goes on along the minus strand of NZ_CP089932.1, from coordinate 2,279,924 downwards.
CTAACGGCTATAAAAACTTCATTGGCCTGGTAGCCGCTGCCCGCAGTAAAACGCCCGAACAGGTTGACCAGATAGCTCAGGGCCATGTCTGGACCGGAAGCGATGCTAAAAACAATGGACTGGTTGACGCCATGGGTGACTTCGACGACGCGATGGCTAAGGCTGCTGCACTGGCGAAGTTGCAAAATTGGCAACTGAGCTGGTATCAGGACGAGCCTGGTTTTTTCGATCTGCTGTTTAATCAGATGAACATCTCGGTGCAGTCTGCACTGCCGGGCGCGCTTAAAGCCCTGCTTCCTGCGCCTGTTGCTGACGTTATGACCACCATGAAAAACCAGCCGGGTCTGTTCGATAACCTGAACGATCCACAAAATCGCTATGCCATCTGCCTGACGTGTAGCCAGGTGAAATAACCTTCAGCCCGGCACAGGCCGGGCTGATTTTTCCTGAAATTTATTCTTTGGTTAGCCTGAGTTATTAAATGCAAAAGAAATCTATTTACGTTGCCTATACAGGCGGCACCATTGGCATGCAGCGCTCCAGCCATGGTTATATTCCGGCCTCCGGCCACCTGCAAAATCAGCTGGCTAAAATGCCAGAATTTCATCGCCCGGAAATGCCGGATTTCACTATCCACGAATATCAGCCGTTAATTGATTCATCTGATATGACTCCTCAGGACTGGCAATGCATTGCGGATGATATTCAGGCTAATTATGACCGCTATGACGGTTTTGTTATTCTACACGGTACGGACACCATGGCGTTCACCGCATCCGCCTTATCGTTTATGCTGGAGAATCTCGCCAAACCGGTGATTGTGACAGGCTCACAAATCCCGCTCGCTGAACTGCGATCTGACGGCCAGCAAAATCTGCTTAACGCGTTATTTGTGGCTGCCAACTACCCGGTAAATGAAGTGGGGTTATTTTTTAATAATACCTTGTATCGCGGCAATCGTAGTACCAAGGCACATGCTGACGGTTTCAGCGCATTTGCTTCTCCCAATCTGCCACCGCTTCTGGAGGCAGGTATTCATATCCGCAGGCTGAACACCCCTCCTGCACCCGTTGGTCATGGCACACTGAGCGTCCGGCAGGTCACCCCACAGCCTATTGGCGTTGTAACACTGTATCCGGGAATTTCTGCCGATGTGGTCAGCAACTTTCTACGTCAGCCAGTAAAAGCACTGATACTCCGCTCCTACGGGGTGGGTAATGCGCCACAGAATCCAGCATTTTTGCAAGAGTTACAGCAAGCTTCCGCGCGCGGGACGGTAGTTATCAACCTGACACAATGCATGTCTGGCAAGGTAAATATGGGTGGTTATGCAACGGGTAATGCACTTGCCCATGCTGGCGTGATCAGCGGTGCAGATATGACGGTGGAAGCCACGCTAACCAAACTGCATTTTCTATTAAGCCAGGATCTTTCCAGTGAGCAGGTCCGCCAGCAAATGCAGATTAACCTGCGCGGTGAACTTACGCCGAATGAGTAGAGGAGTCGAAAATGTCGCCCCGCAATGCACTTTTACTGATTGATTTACAAAATGATTTTTGCGAGGGCGGTGCACTCGCGGTACCAGATGGCGATCAGGTGATTGCCATCGCCAATCGCTATGCGGCTGAATTTCATCAACGGGACCAGCCAGTGGTGGCAACTCTCGACTGGCATCCGCCTAATCATGGCAGTTTTGCCTCTGTTGCGGGTAAGCCAGCCTGGACGGAGGGAGAATTGAACGGTCTGCCACAGGTCTGGTGGCCTGATCATTGCGTACAATGTTCAGAAGGTGCAAAGTTTCATCCCTCACTTCAACAGGATTTGATCGATAAACGGATCTGTAAGGGACAGGATGTTAATGTAGACAGCTACAGCGCTTTTTATGATAACGGACACCGACAAAAAACGTTGCTTGACAGCTGGTTAAAGCAGCAACAGGTAACAGCACTCACCATCATGGGCCTGGCCACGGATTACTGCGTAAAGTACAGCGTAATGGATGCACTCACGCTGGGTTATGCAACCACCGTCATTGCTGCTGGCTGCCGCGGCGTTAATTTGCAGCCAGCAGACAGTGAGCGTGCGCTGAATGAAATGGCTGCGAGCGGTGCCATCATTGTGGCAGAATAATTATTGCAGGCGGATGTGCGTCAGGTTATCGTCCGCTATATTAAACTCATCTTTCAGTTGCTTTTTACTTTTGATGACCAGCTCCCCTCCCTTTGCAACCGTCATATGCTGAGGAGAATCATTATGCCGGGCCTGCCACAGCAGCACCAGGTGCAAGCTGTTCTCTTTTTGTTCTGGTGTCAGTGCCACCCCGTCAGTCCATTTTCCCGTTTCCACCGCGGTAGCAAGGCGTTGGTAAAGGTCAGGCGTCATTGCCGCAATAATCTCATCCAGTACCATAACAGTTATCCTGCAATGCTATTGCCATCATTATCGATAAAACGTAATGAGGCAGAGTTAATACAGTAACGTTCACCCGTGGGTTCCGGTCCATCAGGAAAAACATGTCCCAAATGAGCATCACAGTGATCACAGCGAATTTCAACGCGCTGCATACCGTGTGAATTATCTTCGAGATATTTGATGGCATCATCCGAGCAAGGCTGATAAAAGCTTGGCCAGCCACAGCCGGAGTCATATTTACTGTCGGAATAAAACAGCGGAGACGTGCAGACCAGACAACGATAAATGCCTTCACCTTTGTTTTGCAGCAGCTTACCTGAAAAAGGCGGCTCAGTACCGCGCTGCTGGGTAACATAGCGTTGCATCTCAGTCAGGTCAGTTTCAATCTCAGATGATTTCAGGTGATTAACCATAGCGTTACTCTGTGTAGGGTTTATCAGGCAGTTACAAACGCAAGCCATAACAAAAAGTTAACATAATCAGTGTTCTTTTTGTATCATTCAAAAGTATGAAAGTGCTTTAGGTATAAAATTGTGATCAAGATCTCTCTTTGAATTTATTCCCCCTTTATATTCGCGCGGGGTGCCCCAAAATAAGGGGCTTATTAGCGGTCAGAGAAGGTACAAATGCGTGATAATTCCTCCTCTTCGGTTTGATTTGTAGCAACTATTGAACCGATTCCGCTTGACGCCTGATAAGGTTTTTGTAATTTTACAGCCAACCTTTTATTCACTAACAACAGCTGGTGGAATATATGACTATCAAAGTAGGTATCAACGGTTTTGGCCGCATCGGTCGCATCGTTTTCCGTGCTGCACAGCAGCGTTCTGACATCGAAATCGTCGGTATCAACGATCTGCTGGATGCCGAGTACATGGCTTACATGCTGAAGTACGACTCAACTCATGGCCGCTTCGAAGGTACTGTTGAAGTCAAAAACGGGCATCTGGTTGTCAACGGTAAAACTATCCGTGTTACCTCTGAGCGCGATCCGGCAAATCTTAAGTGGAACGAAATTGGCGTTGACGTCGTTGCTGAGGCAACCGGTATCTTCCTCACTGACGAAACCGCTCGCAAGCACATCGAAGCTGGCGCAAAGAAAGTCGTACTGACGGGTCCTTCAAAAGATGATACCCCGATGTTCGTTATGGGCGTAAACCACAAAACCTACGCTGGTCAGGAAATCGTCTCCAACGCGTCCTGCACCACCAACTGCCTGGCACCGCTGGCTAAAGTCATCAATGACAAATTCGGTATCGTTGAAGCCCTGATGACCACCGTCCACGCAACCACTGCCACTCAGAAAACTGTTGATGGCCCATCCCACAAAGACTGGCGTGGTGGACGCGGTGCAGCTCAGAACATTATCCCTTCTTCCACTGGTGCAGCTAAGGCCGTAGGTAAAGTTATCCCTGAGCTTAACGGTAAACTGACTGGTATGGCGTTCCGCGTCCCAACACCAAACGTGTCCGTTGTTGACCTGACTGCTCGTCTTGCCAAACCAGCTTCATACAAAGAAATATGTGAAGCGATCAAATCCGCTTCTGAAGGTGAACTGAAAGGCGTGCTTGGTTACACAGAAGGTGAAGTAGTTTCTACCGATTTTAACGGCGAGAAACTGACTTCTGTTTTCGATGCCAAAGCAGGTATTGCCCTGAGTGATACCTTTGTGAAACTGGTTTCCTGGTATGACAATGAAACCGGTTATTCCAACAAGGTTCTTGATTTGATTGCACATATCGCTAAATAAGTGCGGTCTTTATACCTTGAGAGCGACTACAGTCGCTCTTTTTTTTTGTAATAAACTGATTTTCAATTTACCAATCCTGTCCCTATACGCACTCACATTAAAATTAATAACATGAATGTACAAAGCTGACTCATTCTCTCCCGCAAAAAGCAGTTAAAAATTTTCTTTCCCTGTTCCTCTACCGCCCTCCAGTTATTACTACGCACTCACCGATTGTCTGCTTTCATCAGTCTTAACAGTTTGCAACTGACCTGCCTTATCAGGCACAAATTCCCTGACCATTGCTGTTGGGTGCAGTTATATACTGTAGAATGACCAAATCACGCATCGGCCGAAAAGCGATTTAGTGGGTATTAAATTCAAGAAGATTAAACCCTGTCTTCCCTTACTGAAAGAAAGGACTTTTCATGAACGAGGCTCTTTTTTCGTTGCCAGTCACAGAGCAAATTACCCCATGGATTTCATTACGTAAAATTGGTGAGCTGCCTGTGCTGGTTATTATCCATCCTTCAGTTCGGGCGGCGGTAACACTGCAGGGTGCGCACCTTATCGCATGGCAACCCTCAGGGGGAAAACCCGTGATCTGGGTGAGTGAGAAAACATCGTGGACCCAGGGAAAAGCCATTCGTGGTGGTGTTCCTGTGTGCTGGCCGTGGTTTGGTCCAGGCGGCGAACCCGCCCACGGATTTGCGCGTACACAGCCCTGGACCCTGTCCGCCCACGATGGAAACGACCAGAGCGTAACGCTTACGCTGATGTTGAAAAGTACGCCGCAGACGCTGAAAATTTGGCAGCACGAATTCACACTGTTCGCCCGCTTTCGATTCAGTGAGCAGTGTGAAATTGAACTGGAAGCTCATGGCGATTTTATTGCCACAGCCGCGTTACACAGCTATTTCTGCGTAGAGGATATCAGCCAGGTGGAAGTCAGCGGTCTGGGTAACACGTTTACTGATAAGGTCAATAATGGCATCGTCAGTCAATCCGGTGATGGCAAACAAACCTATCCAGACCGTGTTGATCGTATTTACACGCAACCAGAAGATTGCACCCTGATTCGGGACAGTTCAACCAGCCGCACCATTGAGATTTATCATCATCATCACAGTGACGTTGTCACATGGAACCCAGGGCCGGAGCTTTCATGTGCAATGAGTGATATGGCTAATGAAGGATACAAAACGATGGTATGCGTGGAGACGGCACATATCTCCTCGCCAATGCAAAGTGCAGGCGAAATACCGGCCAGACTTGCAGCGACCTTCCGGCTACGCAGCCAGAGTTAAAGCGGCAATAAAGAGGGGCCATACTACTGTCCCCTCTCTTATTAATGAAGCACCTGACTGGCAGCACAGGCTCTGCCCCCTGCTGTGCAAGCAGTTCAGCCATATCATCCAGCCAAAATCTGACACGCCCCAGCGTAAAATCTTGCCAGACCGCTGCAAGGACGCCATCACGGGAAGTTGTTCCTCATCAGAGTTGGCTGCTGCACTCAAGCAGGTTCGGGAACTACAGCGCCTTCCGGGTAAAAAGACGATGGAAGTTGAAATCCTCAAAGAGGCAGTGGAGTACGGTCAGTCGCGAACAATGGATAGCGCATGCGCCCCTGTTGAATAGCACAGGTCAGCTGCGCCGTGAGCGTGTCGCGGGCGCAGCTGTCACTGCGGATAAGCATGCTGCCGACTGGCAGGGCAGGCGCGGTAACCGGCGTGATGACGAAGCGGACGCTGAAATACTGTCGAACATTATCGACATCATCAGGGATATGCCCGGCTACGGCTACCGACGCGTGTGGGGCATCCTGCGTAAGCAGCGTTGCACAGAGGGGCTGTCGCCAGTCAATGCCAGACGGCTTTACAGGATAATGAGCGAACACAACCTGTTGTTACTGCATGACAAACCGGAGCAGCCGAAGCGTGAACATAAGGGCAAAATCGCGGTTGCAGAAAGCGATATGCGCTGGGTGTTCAGATGTGACAATGGCGAAAAACTGCGCGGGTCACGTTCGCGCTGGACTGCTGTGACCGCGAGGCCATAGACTGGGCAGCGAGCACGGGAGTCTACGACAGCCCGACCTTACAGGATGTGATGTTAAGATCAGTAGAAAAGTGCTTCGCTGACAGGTTACCGGACACACCGATGCAGTGGCTGCAGCGTATACCGCGTATGAAACACGGAGGTTCTCCAGCTGCTTATCAGAGGTATGGTCAGTATCAAAACGCTGCGGAGAGGCCATAGTCGTGAGCGAAAGCTGATTCTGCGAATCTTTCCACAAATAATACCCTGCCTGAGCCGTGCAAAAATAGAAAATAGCACCTTAGTAATTAATAATATTTAGCTGATAATGGCGAAAATCATCATAATTATAGATTTTTTAACCATATAACCCGCCAGCACCAACAGATAATGTAGTGGCCTGAATGATAGCAGCGAAAAAACCAGCAGTGGCAGCCAGAGCTAGCGCACTAATTTTGAAATAGTTCACAATTAATTCATTCCATAAATATAAAAACAGGGGGATGCGGTTTAACAAAGATTCACTTTATAGAAGAAAGTTTATACCTCGACCGATCAGATAGTAATCCCCCCGATAATACCGGCTTCAGGTTTATGCCCGCTGCTTTAACATCGGTATGGCAGACCGCACCAGTAATGGGCATAGTTAAGTCATCTTGTAACTTTGTTATTGAATTTTCATTGAAAAAGATAAAGTTGTCAGGAAATTCTTTGAATGCCAACTAAGCTTACTACACAAGACAGATTTTTATCAGTCCAGCAATCCCGGGCGTTGTTTATCCCGGTAAAACGTAAAGTTGGCACAACCGTTGCTGGACTCAATATAAGTTCCTTCAGGGGCTGTAATTATAAAGCTCTTGTTACCTGTGCTAAAAACGAAAGGACGGGCATCGCTATGAATATATTCGATCACTATCGTCAGCGTTATGAAGCTGCCAAGGATGAAGAATTTACACTTCAGGAATTTCTGACCGTCTGCCGGCAAGATCGCAGTGCCTATGCTAATGCCGCGGAGAGACTATTAATGGCAATCGGTGAACCTGTTATGGTTGACACCGCTCAGGAACCTCGTCTCTCAAGACTGTTCTCCAATCGGGTTGTGGCACGCTATCCCGCCTTTGAAGAGTTTTACGGTATGGAAGACGCAATTGAACAAATCGTCTCCTATCTGAAGCATGCTGCCCAGGGGCTGGAAGAGAAGAAACAGATTCTTTATTTACTGGGGCCGGTTGGCGGAGGCAAATCCTCTCTGGCTGAACGACTCAAGTCTTTGATGCAACGCGTGCCCATTTACGTATTAAGTGCCGATGGCGAACGCAGCCCGGTCAACGACCATCCTCTCTGTCTCTTCAATCCACAGGAAGATGCTGCCATCCTCGATAAAGAGTATGCTGTACCTCGCCGCTATCTGGATACCATTATGTCGCCGTGGGCAGCCAAACGCCTGCATGAGTTTGGGGGGGATATAACGCGTTTCAAAGTCGTCAAAGTCTGGCCGTCCATTCTCGAACAGCTGGCGATTGCCAAAACAGAGCCGGGCGATGAAAACAATCAGGATATTTCCGCTCTGGTAGGTAAAGTGGATATCCGCAAGCTGGAAAACTTCGCACAGAACGATCCTGACGCCTATGGATATTCCGGTGCACTCTGCCGTGCTAACCAGGGAATTATGGAATTCGTTGAGATGTTCAAAGCACCGATAAAAGTGCTGCATCCACTCCTTACCGCCACACAGGAAGGCAATTACAACGGCACAGAAGGTATTTCCGCCCTTCCCTTCAATGGAATTATTCTGGCGCACTCAAACGAGTCAGAATGGGTCAGCTTCCGCAACAACAAAAATAATGAAGCCTTTCTTGACCGTGTTTACATCGTAAAAGTGCCTTACTGCCTGCGCGTCTCGGAAGAAATAAAAATCTACGACAAACTGCTCGACCACAGTGAACTGACTCATGCGCCTTGCGCACCCGGCACGCTGGAAACGCTGGCCCGCTTTTCTATTCTTTCCAGGCTTAAAGAGCCGGAAAACTCCAGCACCTATTCCAAAATGCGGGTTTATGACGGTGAAAGCTTGAAAGACACCGACCCTAAAGCCAAGCCTTATCAGGAATACCGGGATTACGCAGGCGTGGATGAGGGAATGAACGGTCTTTCCACACGTTTTGCGTTTAAAATACTTTCTCGCGTATTTAACTTCGATCATGCTGAGGTGGCTGCTAACCCCGTTCATCTTTTTTATGTACTTGAGCAGCAGATTGAGCGTGAACAGTTCCCTCAGGAACAAGCAGAGAAATATCTCGAGCACCTCAAAGGCTATCTGATCCCTAAATACGCCGAATTTATCGGTAAAGAAATCCAGACCGCCTACCTTGAGTCTTATTCGGAATACGGACAAAACATCTTTGATCGCTATGTGACCTACGCTGATTTTTGGATTCAGGACCAGGAATACCGCGATCCGGATACGGGGCAGTTATTCGATCGCGAATCCCTTAATGCCGAACTTGAGAAGATCGAAAAACCGGCTGGCATCAGCAATCCTAAAGATTTCCGCAACGAGATTGTCAATTTTGTGCTGCGCGCCCGTGCGCACAATAATGGCCGTAATCCTAACTGGACCAGCTATGAAAAATTGCGCACGGTTATCGAGAAAAAAATGTTCTCCAATACAGAGGAACTGCTGCCGGTCATCTCGTTCAATGCAAAAACGTCCACGGATGAGCAGAAAAAGCATGATGATTTTGTCGATCGTATGATGGAAAAAGGCTATACCCGCAAGCAGGTGCGCCTGCTGTGTGAATGGTATCTGCGGGTACGCAAATCGCCCTGATGCCAGCCTCATAAATACTGTGGGGGCTAGGAAAACCTGGCCCGGCTTGCAACGATAGTTGGGGGAGAGTTATGGCCTATTTTATCGATCGGCGGCTCAATGGTAAAAATAAAAGCGCGGTGAATCGACAGCGCTTTTTACGCCGTTACAAGTCGCAAATCAAACAGTCGATCTCCGAGGCCATCAATAAGCGTTCGGTTACCGACGTCAGCAGCGGTGAGTTCGTTTCTATTCCGATTGACGATATCAACGAGCCTGTTTTTCATCAGGGTCGCGGCGGCCATCGTCATCGCGTTCATCCAGGCAACGATCACTTTGTACAAAATGATCGCGTTGAACGCCCTCAAAATGGAGGAGGGAGCGGAAGTGGTCAGGGTAATGCCCGTCAGGATGGTGAAGGCCAGGACGGGTTTGTTTTCAATATATCTAAAGATGAATACCTGGATATGCTGTTTGAAGACCTGGCTTTGCCAAACCTGAAAAAAAACCAGCATCGCCAGCTTAATGAATATAAAACGCATCGTGCCGGATATACCGCAAATGGGGTGCCAGCTAATATCAGCGTCGTGCGTTCGCTGCAAAATTCACTGGCCAGACGCACTGCGATGACCGCAGGGAAACGGCGCAGGTTGCATGAGCTTGAAAATGAACTTGATGCGGTGCAGAAAACTGAACCCGCACAACTTTTGGAAGAGAAGCAACTTAAAAAGGAAATCGCAGAACTTTGGGCAAGCATTAAGCGCGTGCCATTTATTGATACTTTCGATCTGCGCTATAAAAACTTTGAAAAACGACCAGAGCCGTCAAGCCAGGCGGTGATGTTTTGTCTGATGGACGTGTCCGGTTCAATGGACCAGGCGACAAAGGATATGGCAAAGCGGTTTTACATCCTGCTGTATCTCTTTCTCAGCCGGACTTATAAAAACGTCGACGTGGTCTATATTCGTCATCATACGCAGGCAAAAGAAGTGGATGAACAGGAGTTTTTCTATTCACAGGAAACGGGGGGAACCATCGTTTCCAGCGCGCTGAAGATGATGGATGATGTTATTAAAGAACGATATAACCCTGCGCAGTGGAATATCTATGCTGCACAGGCGTCCGATGGTGACAACTGGGCGGATGACTCACCATTATGCTATGAGATTTTGGCAAAAAACATTCTGCCCGTTGTACGCTATTACAGCTATATTGAAATAACCCGTCGTGCTCACCAGATGCTGTGGCGGGAATACGAATATTTACAGGCAACGTTTGATAACTTTGCTATTGAGCATATCCGTGAGCCTGAAGATATTTATCCCGTGTTTCGTGCGCTCTTTCACAAACAGGTGGAAAGCTGAATCAACGGACAAGCCAGCCACTCCGCTGGCTTTTTATCCCTGCATGAACACCACCTCCTGTGGAGGTGGTCAGCAATAAGTTGGCTCTGCCAGTCATACTACTCATGGGAAAATCCGAATCTGTTGTCCCCATAACTGTCAGGGATTTAACCATGAGTAGACTCCAGAAAGCATCTCATGTGCTCTGGTGTTGTCAATATCATATCGTATGGACACCCAGGTACCGGTTTCGCATCCTCAGGAACAATGTTGGTAAAGAGGTCTGTAAGCCGATAAGGATCTCAGGTGAGCAGCCCGGGATAGAAGTAGTGTAGCTGAATGTCCAGACAGACCATGTCCATTTGCGGGTAAAAGTGCCTCCACGGCTTTCGATTTCCCATGTAACAGGCGACTTAAAGGGTAAAACAGCCCTTCGATTGTTCAGTAAATTTACCTGTCTGCGTAAGAACAAGCAGCGGGGGAATGGTTTTTGGGCAAGAGGTTATTGTGTCGATACCGTAGGTATAAATGAAGAAATGATAAGAAAGTACGTGAAGTATCAGGAAAAACATGAAGTTGAAGAGAGCTAGCCTCCACTGAAAGCAGTGTGAAGGGAAGGCTCTCTGAGTCTGGACTTAGTGACCCTGTAAATAATTCTGTGTAACTGCCACCACGTCAAAGGTGAACGCTCAGGCGGTCACCGAACTCAATAATAAAGCGGCTCATCGCCAGCCGCCAGTTCTGGATCGGCATATTCCATTTTTTCGATGCCGACTGGATTGCCAGGTAAATAACCTTTCGCACTGAGTCATCCATCGGGAATACCTTGCGTTTCTTAATGGCGGCACGGATCACGCTGTTCAGCGACTCAATGGCATTCGTGGTGTAGATAGCTTTTCGGATGTCAGACGGATAGCCGAAGAACGTATTGAGGTTTTCCCCGTGCGCACGCCAGCTTTTGCTGATTTGTATTAGTCGCGACTTGATCTGACACTGGACCCTGCAAGGTTGAGAGTTACCGGTTTTGATATGGGTGTCTAATCCTTAAACAAAACGCGAGGTCACCCTCATGCTCCATACTCACAATCCCATCATCAAACACAAAGCCGGCCTGCTCAATCTCGCCGAAGAACTTGGTAACGTATCAAAAGCCTGCAAGATCATGGGCGTGTCGCGCGACACGTTTTACCGTTATCAGGAACTGGCTGCTGAAGGTGGCATCGATGCACTGGTTAACCAGAACCGCCGGGTTCCCAACCTGAAGAACCGCGCCGACGAAGCCACTGAACGCGCGGTTGTTGAATATGCCGTTGAGTTCCCGGCCCCCGGGCAGCACCGGACCAGTGATGAGCTGCGTAAAAAAGGCGTGTTTACCTCCGGCAGCGGCGTGCGCGCCATCTGGTAACGGCACGATCTGGAGAACTTCCGTAAACGCCTGAAGGTGCCTGAGGAAAAGCTCGCCAGAGAAGCCATCGTGCTTACCGGTGCCAGGAACACCGCTTTGTTAATCACGCCGCCATTCTGACGAACCTTAACAACAATACAGTCCAGATAAACAATTGTATAGAGCGCATCCAGCTGGCGATTCTGCCATTCGGCGACCTGCTCTTTAACGGCATCGGTGACTTTAGATATCAGGGTGGGTGAGACATCAGCATCGTACATCTCTTTGAACGTATCGACGATTTCCCGCGTGGTCATGCCTTTGGCATACAAGGATAAAATCTGGCTGTCCATCTGCGTGATACGCGTCTGATTCTTCTTAATCAGCTGAGGTTCAAAGGTATTTTCCCGGTCGCGCGGCGTGTTTAGCCCGATTTCACCGCCGTCGCACAGCAGCGTTTTCGAAGAGTAGCCGTTGCGGGTATTGGTGCCGGTTTTAGGGGCATTTTTCTCATGCCCGAGGTGGTCAGTCAGTTCTGCATTGAGTGCCGTTTCAACGGTCAGCTTCGTGAGCATGCGGAAAAACTGATTAAGGCCGGCCTCAGTTTTGAGGCCTTTGGCCAGTTCAGCAGCAAGGGCCTTAAGTTTCTTCTCGTCCATAATTTGCCTGTCTCCATTGTTGGAGTGAACATATCAAAAACAGGCAATTACACAATTTTAATTACAGTCTCGACTTAGTGCGCCCCTGTGGGGCGAAATCAATGCCACCTGCTATGCAGGTGGTTTTTTACCAACACTCACCGCATTTTAAAACGGTGCTCATGGCTCGCACGTCTCAGACGACCGCAATATTGAACCCACTGCGACCTCCACTTCAGGTTTACCTTATTCAACATTCCTTTCAATACCCTGAGTAACCCTGTTTTTTATCGTTTTTTGGTTAATCACCGGACATAACATACGTATTATCATTAACTTGCCTTCGAAAATTTTGCGAATAACTCACAAACAATAAACTCGTAATATGATCGCATTAACTTTGACATTTAGGACACTTTTACAACACACTGTTGAAGTGTCATTTTTGCCGCAAACAGGAGACTGCCCCATTGGACGCCAGCGCAATCTACAGTCTGTTTATCATCGGTGCCGTGCTGGTTTCAGCGAGTATTCTGCTAAGTTCCTTTTCGTCGAAACTGGGTATCCCCATTCTGGTCATTTTTCTGGCACTTGGGATGTTGGCGGGCATTGACGGCATTGGTGGCATCGCATTCGATAATTACCCTGCTGCTTATCTGGTCAGCAACCTTGCGCTTGCCGTGATTTTACTGGACGGCGGAATGCGGACGCAGGCCAGCTCATTCAAAGTGGCGCTGGGACCAGCGCTGTCGCTGGCAACGGTCGGTGTGTTAATCACGGCAGGTCTGACCGGCATGGCAGCGGCATGGCTATTCAATCTGAATATAATGAATGGGTTTCTGATTGGTGCAATCATTGGTTCTACCGATGCCGCCGCGGTTTTTTCCCTTCTGGGAGGAAAAGGCCTGAACGAACGCGTCAGCGCAACGCTGGAGATTGAATCGGGCAGCAACGATCCCATGGCAGTGTTTCTCACTATCACCCTTATCGATATGATTCAGCAGGGGCAAACCGGATTAAGCTGGATGTTTGTGGTGCACCTTGTTCAGCAATTTGGTTTGGGTATTGTGCTGGGTATCGGAGGCGGCTGGGCATTGCTGCAACTGATCAACCGCGTATCACTTCCAGCCGGGCTTTACCCTCTGCTGGCAGTAAGCGGGGGGATTTTAGTTTTTGCACTGACCACCGTGCTGGAAGGCAGCGGCATTTTAGCCGTTTATCTGTGCGGTTTTGTGCTGGGTAACCGCCCAATCCGTAATCGATATGGCATCTTGCAAACCTTTGACGGCATGGCATGGCTCAGTCAGATTGGCATGTTCCTGGTACTTGGCCTGCTTGTTACGCCCACCGATCTCTGGAATATCGCCCTGCCTGCCATGCTGCTTTCTGTCTGGTTGATTCTGGTTGCCCGCCCGCTATCTGTTTTGGCTGGTCTGCTGCCCTTCCGTGGCTTCAATCTGCGAGAGCGATTATTTATAAGTTGGGTTGGCCTGCGCGGTGCGGTACCAATTATTCTCGCCGTGTTTCCTATGATGGCAGGGCTACCTCATGCAACGCTTTTCTTTAATATCGCCTTCTTTGTAGTTCTGGTTTCTCTGATGATACAGGGAACATCGCTGGGTCTGGCAGCACGAAAAGCGCGGGTCATTATTCCACCTACCGCTTCGCCGATTTCACGGGTTGGCCTAGATATACATCCCGAAAACCCCTGGGAGCAGTTTGTTTATCAGTTGGGGGCTGACAAATGGTGTGTCGGCGCAGTCCTGCGCGACCTGCATATGCCAAGAGAAACGCGCATTGCCGCGTTATTTCGCAATAACCAGCTATTACATCCCACTGGCAACACCCGCCTGAGAGAGGGCGATGTGCTTTGCGTTATCGGCCGTGAAAGAGATCTTCCCGAATTAGGTAAGCTGTTTAGTGAATCTCCACCTGTGGCGCTGGACCAGCGATTTTTTGGCGACTTTATTTTACAGGCCGATACACGCCTTCTCGCTATTTCGGAAATTTACGGCATTGAGATTGCAGAGAATATGAATGTTCAACAAACACTTGGTCATCATATTGCAGGCATGATTGGAGGTACACCCGTGGTAGGTGATCAGGTCGAATGGCAAAATATGATTTGGACGATCGCCGAAAAAGAAGGGAATCAGATTATGAAGATTGGTTTGCGGGTCGCTGATAATAAAGAATAATCTTGGTAATGATAGATTCAATCTCTGCAAAATAACAACTGGGCTTAAGGTTTCTTCTTTTCAGACAGGAAGATACCCTGATTCATATCATCAGGGTTAGCCTCTATAAGATTATCAATGCGGAACGGAAGGGAAAAAATGTGCCGTATTCCTTACAAAAGTCTGCTGACTGGCAGCAAGATGGTTGGGACAACGCAATCATTTTTCCCGCCCGGAATGGCGCTCAGATGGTCGACCTTGTTAAAGAGTTCATCTGGCAGCATCAACACTGGCTGGCTAAGAAACCTGCCCGACTTTATACCCGGATACGCTTGCCGGTGACTCCCTGATTATTGGGCAGAAAATATTTCTTCATTTTATAAAATGAAAATATCGTTATTTTTATACCTATTTACCCGTAAGTTTTATTATTTTCCTGATATAAGCATATTGATAATTTTAGGAATTACCCGTATTAACCAAGTCAGGTTTTTGAATCTGCCACGTGCTTTCCGGTTTCAGCCCCCACCCACTCAAAAAACTGTTCACGGCTAGCCCGTGCTGGACGTCTTTCCTCGACGCTGTGGTCTGTGCGATATCGAAGTCGAAGCCGTCACCAAAATGCTCGCCTGCGGCACCCGCATCAGCGGTGTGAAAGAGTATGCCTGCGACAACGCGCAGTATTCCCACGTCAGGTATATCAACAACGCCTGCCACAGCCGGGCCTGACCGTCCTGTGGTAAAAAAGCCACCGACCTGTGGATTGCCGCCCGGCTTAACCAGCCTGCCGGAATGCAACTGGATACACCCGGTCTTCACCCTCCCCGCTTCGCTCTGGCCACTCTTTGAAGTCAACCGATGGCTGCTTAACGACCTCTGCCGCCTGGCCGTCGATAACCTGCTCTATGCCGCCAGCAGGCGTGGACTCGATAGCGGTATTTTCTGGGCCATTCATACTTACGGCCAGCGACTCAACTGGCACCCTCATATCCACGTCTCCGTCACCTGCGGCGGTATCGATGCGCACGGGAAGTGGAAAAAATCAGTTTCCGTAAGGATGCCATGCGCGCCCACTGGATGTGGAATATCCGCCAGTTACTCCTGAGCGTCTGGTCTGGTGGCGTGGACCTGCCGCCGTCCCTGTCACATATCACCACCGAAGTACAGTGGCGCGGCCTCATACTGACTGCTGGCGGCGATTACTGGCATATGTGCATGTCAAAAAAGACTGCAGGGGGCAAAAACACCGTGAAATACCCGGGCCGTTACCTGAAAAAGCCGCCGATAGCGGCCTCACGGCTGGCGCACTACGCCGGGGGCGCGACGCTGAACTTCCGCTACCACGACCACAATACCGGTGAGCAGGCGACGGAAACGCTGACTCAGCGTGAGAGTCTGGCGCAGCTGAAACAGCATATCCCGGAGAAGTTCTTCCGGATGGTGCGTTATGTTGGTTTTCTGTCCAGCCGGGTGTGCGGAGAGAAGCTGCCGGTGGTCTACAGTGCGCCGGGGATGGAAAAAACGGAGCCGGTGTCGAAGGTATGGTATGCGCAGATGGGTCAGCAGTTCCTGCGGCGTGCCCCGTGAGAATGCGTGCTGTGCGGTGGACAGATGGTGTACCGTCTGGCAGTGACTGGCCTGAGTGTGCAGGGGCTTAAAATCCGCGCCCGGGAAATCAGCCTGATGAGGTACATCGCGGCCTGACACAGCGAAGATCCGCATTTCGCTCGCAGAAAGCACACAAAAGAACCTGAAAACGCACAAATCATCACCAGCCTGCGTAGCGCAGGCTGCCCCTGCAGCATACTAATCGGATAGTGATTAAATTTCAGCCGCCTTATAACGCGCAGAAATAGTTTCAATTTCCTGTACGTGAACGGGAGCGCTATGCAGGTGACGTCGACTATTATCTGATGGCTAAACCGGGAATGTCAGGGCTTTGGCAGATGAGTGGATGCAATGATATTGACTATGATACCCGCATGTATTTCGATTCATGGTATGTAAAAAACCGGGCGCTTTGGGCTGATATCGCCATCCTGTTTAAAACAGCCTGTGTCGTTCTACGTCGCGACGGCGCTTATTGACAGCAAATTACGCAAGTTCTGTCGCCAGGCGATCGGGCTTGCGGGTTCAGTACCACAATCTTCTTTTCTTTTCCCCCAATAATCATTATCCTGCCCTGCTTGCTTTTTAAAGGACGCGACCCCATTCGATGCAAAAGTTTACCCTGCTCCTTCTCGGTCTTGTGCTGCTTGCACCATTAGGTGTCGATCTCTATCTTCCCACCTTGCCTGAAATTGCCTTAGGGCTTAATACTCCGGTCAATAAAATTCAGACCACCATTCCACTGTTTCTGCTGGTGATTGGACTGGGACAACTGTTAGCAGGGCCGCTGGTGGATAAGTTGGGGCGAAAACCTGTTGCTCTGGCGGGCCTTGTGCTTTATCTGCTGGGCAGCATTCTCGCTGCCAGTGCCGCTGACTGGCCGCAATTTTTACTGGCACGCCTCATCCAAGGGGCGGCAGTTTGCTGTACTGCCGTCGTGGCGTTCAGCGGGGTTCGTGACCGACTGGATGGCGATGAGGCAGCAAAAGCCTACGGTTTTCTTAATGGTGCATTGAATATTGTTCCAGCACTGGCGCCAATGTTGGGCGGTTTTTTGGCGGATGACTTTGGCTGGCGTGCACCATTCTGGTTCCTGGCAGGCTACGGCGGACTCATTGGTGTGCTAGTCATCGCCTTTTTGCCGGAGACCCGGTCTGCAGACACCCTTGCCGTAAAAGGTATTCCTTTCAGGCAATATTACGCAATCCTGCGCCAATCCCGCTTTCTTGCTTTTGCCTTTGCAAATGCTGGCGCTATGGGGATGGTGCTGACTTATGTTTCACTGGCTCCCCAAGTGCTAATGACGGAAGGCAAACTTAATGCACTACAGTTTTCCATTGCTGTTGGCGCAAACGGCTTTTGGATCATGCTGGTCAGCGTGGCGGTAAATAAAATAATCCGCAAGCTGGGCCGTCCATTTTGCCTGGCAGCCGGCAGTCTGGCGATGGCGTTGGGCGCACTGACGTTGATGGGAGGGGTATGGCTGCTACCGGGCGACTGGCAGGATCACTGGACGCTGTATATATTTCCGGTGGCCATCTCGCTCGCCGGACTGGCGTTCACCGTGGGTCCTGCTAGCAGCTATGCGCTGGAGCCTTACCAGCAGCAGGCTGGCGTGGCCTCTGCGTTAGCTGGTTTTATTCAAATGGCAGGAGGCTCGTCGGCAGGCCTGCTGCTAATGGCGCTGCCCCTCGCAGAAAAAACCGCACTCTCGCTGATGATGATAATGGGGACAATCCTTAGCGGCCTGGCCTGGATGTACAGTAAAAAGCCACCTGCATAGCAGGTGGCTTTGACACCGCCCCCTAAAAGGGGGCTTAACACCACCTTTCCAGTCCGAGCTGTATGTGCCTTTCTTCTTCCTCTTTGGCAACTTTGTCCTGGTACCGCACATACCTTCGAATTACTTCTTCTTTTGCACCCACCGAATCCACAAAATACCCTCTTTGCCAAAAGTGGTCACACCAAAGCTTGTGCTTCCTGAGATAAGGAAACTTCTCGAACAGCCTGATGGCCGTTCGCCCTTTCACAAATTCCATCAACTCAGAAACACCCAAGCCCGGCTGCGTCCTCACCACCAGATGTATATGATCTATCTGCACATTTAGCTCAACTACTGTGCATTTTTTCATATTGCTGTAAATGTAGATGCTGCGGTAAACCTCTTTACCGAGATTACCTTTGAGGATTTTGTATCTGTACTTCGGTGTCCATACAAGATGATACTGACAGCGATAGGATACGTGGGAAGCGGATTCATATCTGCTCATGCTATTTACTCCTTGATTTGCTGGTAACAAACCGGGGCAGTATTTAGCATGGGCATTCTACCGGCAAAGCCCCACATGAACGATCACCACCTTCACAGGAGGTGGTTTAGTGTTGATAATAAAAGTACACGGTACTTTGACCGCGCTTAAGGTTTAGCAAATCTGAACCGAGACGCGTGGTGCCAGTGCGCACATTAGCTCATAACCCACAGTACCGGCAGCCTGAGCAACATCATCAATTTTGATGTTATTTCCCCACAGTTCAACCCGGCTACCAATTTGAACCTGACTACAGGGCGTGAGGTCTACCGTAATCATATCCATTGAGATTGCTCCCACGGTACGGGTTTTTACTCCGTCTACCCACACGGGTGTACCGGTGGAAGCATGGCGAGGATATCCATCCGCATAACCACAGGCAACAACACCGATGCGCTGCTCCATATCCGCACGATAGTGGCTGCCATAGCCGACTGCATCACCTGCTTTAAGTTGTTGCACAGCGATGATCTCACTTTGCAGCGTCATGACGGGGCGCACCCCGATTTTGGAAATATCCTGCCAGCATCCGCTGGGGGATGCACCATAAAGGATAATGCCGGGACGAACCCAGTCACCATGTGTCTCAGGGTGCCATAGTGTTGCTGCAGAATTGGCGAAAGATCGTGAACACGCCAGCCCCTCTGCGGCCAATTTGATGCGCTGCATAGGCTGCGAAACACCGGTCAGCTTATCCGCTTCGGCAAAATGCGCCATCAGCGTTATTTCACCTACATTTTGCAACGCACGTAGACGTTGCCAGGCCGTGTGAACCTTTTCTGGTTGAAAACCAAGGCGATTCATGCCGCTGTTCATTTTGAGATAAATATTCAGCGGCGCAGAGAGCTTCACCTTTGCCAGCGCGTCGATCTGCCACTCGCTGTGCACGCTGGTTGTCAGCCGATACTGGTCGAGAACGGGCAGTTCATCGGCATGAAAAAAACCCTCCAGCAGTAAAATGGGGTTTTCCCAGCCACACTCACGAAGCAAAATGGCTTCTTCAATGTTCAATAAAGCAAATCCGTCTGTATTGGCCAGACTGTGCCATACCCGCTCAATACCGTGGCCATAAGCATTGGCCTTAACCACAGACCAGACACGGGAATGGCAGGCAGTCTGGCGAACGACAGCCAGATTGTGTCGCAACGCACGAGTATCAATGGTCGCAACAATTGGACGAGACATAACTTCTCCTGGTGATTAAAACCAAAACTAACGGGCCAAAGAAAACGACTGATCAACACCCAATTCAAAACCTGGTAAATAACGCATCACCGAAAGATCGTCTGCGTCAATGGCCGTATTTCGCCCCGAGATAATATCAGAGATAAGCTGCCCTGAACCGCAGGTCATCGTCCATCCCAGCGTTCCATGTCCCGTATTAAGATAAAGATTTTTTAACGGCGTTCTCCCTACAATGGGCGCACCATCCGG
The DNA here is from genome assembly GCF_021365465.1 of Erwinia tracheiphila. NCBI lineage: Bacteria > Pseudomonadati > Pseudomonadota > Gammaproteobacteria > Enterobacterales > Erwiniaceae > Erwinia > Erwinia tracheiphila. The sequence goes on along the minus strand of NZ_CP089932.1, from coordinate 2,260,044 downwards.
CGTCATTGGACGTAAACCGGTCCAGAAGTTGGCCTGTTCAATCGCTCCCGCATGCGGAAAGAGATCGCCAACCACCATTTCCAATGTTTTACGACGCGCCTCACACAGTGCGGTGTCATAACCCACAATCTCTGCCATACCCCCCACACGAATACGATCATCAAAGCGTGTAATTGCCACCTTGTACGTTTCATCGAGCACGGTGGAAAGTGGGGCTATCGTTCTGTTCTTTATTGGAATAGTCAATGAGTAACCCTTCAGGGGGTAGACCGGGACAGCGACGATATCCTGCAGCAGACTCGTTGAAAACACCCCCGCAGCAACAACATAGGCGTCTGCAGTGACCGTGGCCCCACCACACATCACACCAACAATCTTGTTATCCTCACGCAGCAATGCATTCACCGGCATATTAAATTTAAAATTAACACCTTCCGCGACTGCCATTTCAGCCAGACGCAGGGTAAACAGATGACAGTCACCGGTTTCATCATTTGGAAAACGCAGTCCGCCCGTAAGCTTATGCTGTACACAAGCCAGTGCGGGTTCGGCATCAGCCAGCTGACTGGCTTCAAGCAGCTGATAGGGGACATCAGCATCTTTCAGTACGGCAATATCTTTGCCGGCACTTTCAAATTGCTGCGCGGTACGAAACAATTGCAGAGTACCCTGCTGACGCCCTTCATAGGCGATGCCGGTTTCATCACGTAATGCTTTGATGCAGTCGCGACTGTATTCGGCGATGCGCACCATACGACTTTTGTTTTGTTGGTAGTGCTGCATATTGCAGTTTTTAAGCATTTGCCACATCCATTCCAGCTGGAAAAGGCTGCCATCCGGGCGGATTGCCAGCGGCGCATGACGCTGAAACATCCATTTAATCGCCTTTAACGGTACGCCCGGCGCTGCCCAGGGCGCGGCGTACCCCGGCGAGATTTGCCCGGCATTTCCTGCGCTGGTTTCCATCGCAACACCGGGCTGACGATCAATCACCGTGACATCATGTCCCGCTTTCGCCAGATACCAGGCGCTGGCTACGCCAACCACCCCACTCCCCAGAATGACAACTCGCATATCTGCCCCGCAACAATCAAAAGAAGAAAAAACCACTGACCAGACAATGAGGCAGACGATATAACCAGCACAGCTCCACCTCAATCGCGTGAATATACTTCACTTTTTTTACTGAAGAAGCGAATAAAAATAATATTACCCTTTAAGTTTAGAGTAATGTGCTAACAAATACAGTTATCAGGAATCATATTATTAGAAAGCAGGCATTTTTCTCTTTTTAAGTAAAATTATAATAGAGTCATATAGTTAACTTATAAAAAATATATTATTCTGAATGAAAGGCGATTTTTTGCATTTAACAATCATTCAAAATGTATTTCCACTGGCTACTCTATTTTCTGTCAGAGATTTCCATTGTATTCATCAGAGCAATCGGACAGAGTAAACTATCATTGAAAGATTGGCTTTCTATTCCAGACCTGTCGTGCGGGTCAAAATGAAAACGGATGTTTGCCGCTGCGTAACGTAACGTCGAAACCGGTTTTAAAAAAAAGGGGGTGCGATGACAACTATCTCTGATGATGCCATGACCACGGGTAAATGCCTGAGTGATGGACCCGACTGGACTTTCGAACTGCTTGATGCGTATCTGAGCGAAATTGATCGGGTGGCTAAGCTTTATCGGCTGAATACCTACCCCCATCAAATCGAAGTGATCACCTCTGAACAAATGATGGACGCCTATTCCAGCGTCGGCATGCCGATTAATTATGCACACTGGTCATTCGGTAAGAAATTCATTGAAACCGAGCAGCGTTATAAGCATGGGCAGCAGGGCCTTGCCTATGAAATTGTCATTAATTCCAATCCCTGTATTGCTTATCTGATGGAGGAAAACACGATAACCATGCAGGCGTTGGTGATGGCACATGCCTGTTACGGCCATAACTCTTTTTTCAAGAATAACTACCTGTTTCGCAGTTGGACCGACGCCAGTTCAATCGTCGATTACCTGATATTCGCCCGTAACTATATCAGCAGCTGTGAAGAGCGTTTTGGCGTTGAAGAAGTAGAAAAGCTGCTGGACTCCTGCCATGCGCTTATGAACTACGGGGTTGATCGGTATAAACGACCACAGAAAATCTCGTTACAGGAAGAGAAGGCCCGCCAGAAAACCCGGGAAGAATATCTGCAAAGTCAGGTCAACATGCTGTGGCGAACCCTTCCACGTCGGGAGCCTGAGCTAACTCAGGCAAAAGCTGCGCGTTACCCTTCCGAGCCTCAGGAGAACCTGCTTTACTTTATGGAAAAAAATGCTCCACTACTGGAGTCATGGCAGCGTGAGATCCTGCGCATTGTGCGAAAGGTCAGCCAGTATTTTTATCCACAAAAGCAGACGCAGGTGATGAATGAAGGTTGGGCAACCTTCTGGCATTACACCATCCTCAATCGCCTTTATGACGAGGGAAAGGTGTCAGAGCGCTTTATGATGGAGTTTTTGCACAGTCATACCAATGTGGTGTACCAGCCTCCTTATAACAGCAAGTGGTACAACGGCATCAACCCCTATGCTCTGGGGTTTGATATGTTCCAGGATATCAAGCGTATTTGTCAGACGCCAACGGATGAAGACCACCATTGGTTTCCAGATATTGCCGGAAGTGACTGGCTTGAGACGCTGCATTTCGCGATGCGTGAATTTAAAGATGAAAGCTTTATCAGCCAGTTCCTGTCACCAAAGGTCATGCGGGATTTCCGTCTGTTTACGGTTATGGACGATGATCGCAATAATTTTCTGGAGATTGCCGCAATCCATGATGAAGCAGGCTACAGGACAGTCCGGCAACAGCTTTCTGCTCAATATAATCTCAGCAATCTGGAACCAAACATTCAGGTTTATGGTGTGGATTTGCGTGGCGATCGCTCACTGACACTCCGCTACGTGCCGCAAAATCGCGTACCACTGGATAAGAGCAGACGAGAAGTCCTAAAACATGTTCATCGACTTTGGGGCTTTGATGTGCATCTTGAGCAGCAGAATGAAGACGGCAGCACGGAAATACTTGACCGCTGCCCACCCCGTCCCTCAGCCCTCTAGCCTGCACGTTTACATCGCCGGTTCATTCTGAGCCGGCCTCTGATCAAGGTAATCAGGCTGACAGGTCAGCGGGCATACTTTTTTGCATACTATGCCAGATCTCGCCACTGCGGCGACCATAGTCCCTGACGGTATCGACAATTTTATCAAACTGTTCCTGCTGGCAAATACCCAGCAACTGTCGATAAAAGTCATGCGCAAGCTGACGCGCTTCAGGGTTAGAGAAGTAATGACGACCGACCCGGGTATAAAGCCCTTTCAGGCCGTTAAGAATTAATCCGTAAATAGGATTGCCTGAAGCAAAAGCCAGCCCGCGGAAAATATTATAATCCAGCTCGGTATAAGCATCGGCCTTATCTTCCACGTCTCGTGCGATAAAAAGCACTTCTTTCGCTTTGTCAGGATAACTTCGGATAGCCCTGCGGATAAAAATTGATGAGATATTGGTGCGCACAGAAAGCAGGTTATCAATAAGCTGAGGCACGCTGTCGTGATCAAGGCGAGCCAGCGTCTCCAGAATGTTAAGTCCTGATGTTTCCCAAAAATTATTCACACGAGTCGGTTTACCATGCTGGATAGTCAGCCAACCGTCCCGGGCAAGCCGTTGCAATACTTCACGCAGCGTGGTGCGGGTCACGCCTATCAGCTCTGAAAGCTCCCGTTCAGCAGGCAGGATTGTGCCTGGCGGAAAGCGGTTATTCCAGATACTTTCAATGAGGTATTCTTCCGCGAAACCGGCGGGGCTCTGCGCCTTGATAACCATAAGATCCTGTTTCCGTTACGTTCACGAGTACAAAAATTCCGCTCATAATATCAGATGCTCCCGGCATCACATAGACTGGTGAATCGCTAAAAACACTTTCTCAGAGCAAAATTTCCAGAAATGAGCGGTGCCTTAACTTCTGTCGATTGACAGTTAATTTCTATTAACAATTTTAATAAAAACACCCTAATTTTATTACAAGTTTCTTTCTAATATCCCTGAAATGAAAATTTTGCACTGCCAGGCTGGCACTCTGCCGCTTTTGGTTTACACTGCCCGTCTGACGCTCAATACATGGATTGATTATGCTGCGATACCTTAACAATTGTTCCCGTGGTCGTGCTGCCTGGTTGCTGCTGGCTTTTACTGCCTTTTGTCTTGAGATGATTGCGATCTACTTCCAGCATGTGATGATGTTGAAACCCTGCGTAATGTGTATTTACCAGCGCTGCGCCCTCTTCGGGATCATGGGTGCGGGATTGGTAGGAGCTATCGCGCCCAAAACACCGCTGCGATGGTTAGCCATAGTGATTTGGCTTTACAGCGCCTGTGAAGGGTTACGTCTGGCATGGGAACACACGATGATCCGGCTACATCCAAACCCATTTACCACATGCGATTTTGCCGCCAGCTTCCCAACATGGTTGCCGCTTGATAAGTGGCTTCCATCTGTTTTTGTTGCCACAGGTGACTGTGCGGCCAAACAGTGGTCTTTCTTATCGCTGGAAATGCCTCAGTGGCTAATCGTTATTTTTACTGTATGTATCGTCACAGGTTTACTGGTGCTGGTGTCACAGTGTTTCAGGGAGAAGAAACGCGCGCTTTTTACTCGTTGATGATGGAATGACGCTCATTAAGCCACGGAGTTTACATTTTATATCGCCATAAAAATGCGTTATATAAAAAACTGCTTTTACTTGTTTGTCTGACCATGTCTTGAACAGTTTTGTCAGGCAACATCTGGTACTTTCACAGAGCTCCTTCTCCCCTCCAGGATGGCAGTCCCGGACCTGAAAATCTGCCGTCTAACAAGACGCTTACAATGAGGGCGGCTTTCATCACATCATCAATGGCACCCGCCCAAGAATTCCTTTCTGCCACATCAGACAACAGGATTTTCTCTTAATTTATATAATATTCATAGGATTACAACTTAATACCAGATCGCGAGCTTGATATAAATGCCGTCCCCACTGGAGGAGATTTATTCAACATCTTTGCTGAAATACGTGTATGGAACCCGGCTGCTGAACCGGATTGAAAAATCAGTCGTGGTTAACGAGGCAGGACTCAGGCTGAGTATTGAACCGAGATACGAACATGTTATGGCACTCGTCATATTTTCTTTCAAACCTTACCTGTCGTGTACTTCCATTCATACAGCCTGCTTCACGGCCAGATTGAAATTTAGCATTGCTAAAACGCCACTCAGGCAAGCATACAAAATGATACGAAGCATATAAAAGCCTGTCCCAAAAGGCGTCATCGTATAATGCATCCCGGTCATATCTGAGGGCAAAGTATGGCAGGCAGTAAAGGGCAGATTAGCGATTAACTCCGGGACAAAATCGCTCCGCTTATCCCGGAACACAAAACCCGCCACCCTCCGGGTACGCGCCGAAAACGTGTTGATAATCGGGCCGCAATGAACGCCATTTTCTTCATCCCCAGAACAGCCTGTCAGTGGAATGCACTCAATGCCACAGGGATAGGTTCATCAGATTCTGCGCACCGGCGCTTCCGGGAACGGAGAGACGCAGGTGTCTTCGGGCGTTTCTGGCAGAACGGATTACTGGCCTGTGAACACCCGGACGGCACGGACTGCTCATGGTTGTCGGTGGATGGCGGTATGACAACATCACCGCTGCCGGGACAAAAAAACAGGACGCAACACCACGGACAGAGGGAAACAGGGCGTAAAGCCCACTCTGATGACAGATACCGGAGGGCTTCCTCTGTCACGGGGCGCCGCAGCAGCAGACAGGCATGACATCAAACTGGTGGCGGACACACCCGGTGCTCTTCAGACGGGGCGTCCGGGGGCAAAAAACCGTACTCTGCCCGGACAAAGGCGACGAAGCACCCGGGCAAAACAGACCAGCTGGGCCGTCGTGACGAGCCTTATATCCCGCCCCGTAAAGAGGAATGAGATGCCAGCAAAACCACGAGCTTCAGGGCCCGTCGCCGGGCCGTCGGGAGGACGCACAGCCGGATGAACCGGTTTCGCCGGCTCCTGACCCGACGGGAAAAGACGCCTGAGAATGACGGGGTCCTGTTGCGTTTTTCCGGTCGTGACGCAGACTTGCTGATCACGTATGCTTTGCGCTTTGGATGTAACATATGGCTAAAGTTGATGTCGTCTGCCCTCAGTGCAATGAAACTCATGCTGTACGATGTAACGGACATTCAGCATCCGGTGCCCAACGTTACATCTGCAAGCATTGTTCAAAGACCTTTCAGCTCAACTTTAGCTACTCCGGTGCCAAACCAGACACACACCAGACCATTGTTAATATGGCCATGAATGGTTACGGATGTCGCGATACCGCACGGGTTCTCGGTATCAGCCTCAATACGGTTCTGCGACACGTAAAAAAATTTCGCCAAAGCAGGTAGCTGAGAATATCGACCCCGAAACGGAGGTTGTTATCTGCTGTGAAGCCGGTGAACAATGGTCTTACGTGCGGTGTAAAAGCAATCCCCGGTGGTTGTTCTATGCTTATGACCGTATCCGCAAACGTGCTCTGGCCCATGTCTTCGGCCCGAGAAATGCCCCGACCCTGCGACGATTGCTGGCCCTGTTAAGCAAATTTAACATTGCCTTTTATATGACAGATGCCTGGCCGGTTTATAAAGTTCTGTTAAGTGCAACAGGCCACGTGGTGAGCAAGAAATATACCCAACGGACAGAACGACATAATCTTAATCTTCGCACACATATCAAACGACTGACTCGTAGAACAATTTGCTTTTCGAAGTCAGAGGAAATGCACGATAAGATCATCGGTTGGTATCTTACTCTTCATCATTATCAATAAATCTGCGTCACGACCCGTTTTTCGTGTGGTCTTATTGTCTGGAATAAAGCCCTGTTGAGACAGGCACTAAGACGGCAAGACAACGGGTTAATAAGCGCAACGTATTTAATTATTTTGTGCGCTCTCGGAATAAGGCCACCTTTACGGGCAGCGCCAGCATCGATTTTAAAGAACCGTTCGGCCAATGATATGAGACGGTCTGCGCTGGCGGACTACCGCTGGTAAGTGCCTTAATGAGAATTGAAAAAACACCGTGAGTAAATTTTACCCACGTCCAGGACGGTTAATGATGTGTTCTTCCCAGTCGACGACCTCACTTTCCCTCACAGCAATATGCCTGACAGAAATACGCCCGGCATGCATTGCTGCTTTCGAACCTGTTCGAAGCGGATGCCAGGTCGGTAAATTTTTTCCTTCTGCTAATACCCGATAGGCACAACTTGGCGGTAACCAGGAAAATGTCGGCAAGTTTTCACGGGTTAACTTGATGCAGTCTTCTTCATACTCAAAGCGACGCTCATAGTTGCGACATTGACAGGTTTTTATGTTCAGCTGGTTGCAGGCAACGTTGGTGAAATAGATTTCATCCGTGTGCGCATCCTGTAATTTATTAAGACAGCACTGACCGCAGCCATCACATAAGGATTCCCATTCCTTATCGCTCATTTGTTCCAGTGTTTTCCACTGCCAGAAAGGGGTTTCAGTCATGCTTGTGTCCCGTTGATAAAAGCCCGCACCTCGTAAACAATTCGGGCATAACATGCAAGTTCTCTATAAAACGCGGGTTGCAACGCCATGGTCGCCGAATGAGATTTCAAGTTTATCACCCGAAACCATCGGGCCGACACCTCCGGGCGTCCCTGTTAGCACAACATCTCCGGCGCGCAGCGTGAAGAACCGATTCATATAGGCAATAAGAGGAAGAATTTTGTGGATCATATCCTGAGTATTACCGTGCTGACGGACTTCACCATTCACTACCAGCTTAAGCTCGGTATTCTGCAGGTTAGAGCCAAATTCGCTGGCGGGAATAAAGCCGGATACCGGACATGAATTATCAAATGCTTTTGCTTTTTCCCATGGCTGGCCAGCTTTCTTGCACCCTGCCTGAATATCGCGCAGCGTCAAATCCAGCGCAACGCCATAGCCAGCAATGGCTTTTGCAATACTCTCTTCTGTCGCTTGTTTCAGTGGCGAACCAATTAACACCGCCAGTTCGACTTCATGGTGTACAGCACCTAAATCCTTTGGAATTGACAGCGGCTGGCGTATATCACAAAGCGCGGTTTCGGGTTTGATGAATATGACGGGTTCAACAGGTGTGGCATTGCCCATCTCAAGAATATGCTTTGCGTAATTACTGCCAACGCAAACTACCTTACTTACCGGATAGTCTAACAACGCGCCCTGCCAGTTATGATGCTGATACATACCGTTATCCTGCCTGTGATAAGAGTGGATGGTCGCTCAATAAAATTACTTTGCAGACGCGGCTGAAATCATTTATACGTCAGCATGATAAAAAAGTCAGTATACTACCCCCGACCCCAACAGCAATGATACCTTTTGAGATGAGTCCTGGCCGAAATTGTAATTATGTTCGCAGCTGGCAGATAAAATAGTTTGCGATTGTGTGCGAAACAGGCCAGATAGAAAATATGTCGGCTGACATTTCACGATTAATTATTTTTATCTTTTCCCGTATGAAGCTTGAGTAGATTTTCAACGGGTGGTGGCACCTGCAAATAATAGCCCTGCTCATTGATCGCCATTTTTACTTTGCTTAAATCAGCCTTGGCAAGGCTTTTAGAGCCGTCAAGAGGTAACAACATCACTAACTCTGGCTGGCCAAAACCCTGCAGAAGCTCAGTCGGTACACGGCTGAAATCGTCTTTTTTTTCAACATACAGATAAGTCTGGTCGCGTCTGGTGCTTCTGTAGATTGCACAATACATATTTTTATCCGAACTAACCCTGGATGGTCACTTGCCTGAATATAACAGTAACTATAACATGCTTGCAGAACTTAAGAATATTGTCCCATCGCGATTAACAGCCTTAGTGGTAAAATAATTTAGCGGGGATATAAAATAACAGGACTGAGCGCAACAGATGTCACAAACGCCAATTGAGTTGAAAGGCAGCAGCTTTACCCTGTCTGTTGTTCATTTACACCATAATGACCCGACTTTAGTTCAACAGGCATTAGCGGACAAAATCAGTCAGGCTCCGGCTTTTTTGAAAAATGCCCCGGTAGTGCTCAATGTTGCCTCATTGAACGGTGAGTCAAACTGGCTGCAACTACAGCAGGCGGTTACGTCCACCGGACTTCACATTGTTGGCGTCAGCGGATGTAAAAATGAACAGCTCAAGAGTGACATAATCCGTGCCGGCCTGCCCATTCTGGCGGAAGGCAAAGAGCAGAAAAAAAGCGCTGATACTGTCGAACCTGTTAACCACCCTACCCCATTCGCCGTCAAAACCCGGATTGTCAACACACCGGTCCGTTCCGGCCAGCAGATTTATGCTAAAAACAGCGACCTGATCGTCACCAATAGCGTCAGCGCCGGTGCCGAACTGGTTGCCGATGGTAATATTCATATTTATGGCACGATGCGTGGCCGGGCACTGGCAGGAGCCAGCGGTGAACACGATAGTCAGATTTTTTGTACAAGCCTGTCAGCAGAGTTAGTTTCTATAGCCGGTGAATACTGGATTATGGATCAAATTCCTGGTGAATTTTTCGGAAAAGCGTCGCGTCTTTGCTTAAAAGACGGCAACCTGTCAATACAGCCACTGAACTGAACAGGTTTACCCGCCCTATTTTCTTAAGGAAATTATTTTATGGCACGCATTATTGTAGTGACTTCAGGTAAAGGAGGCGTGGGCAAAACCACGTCCAGCGCGGCCATCGCTACCGGTTTAGCCCAGAAAGGTAAAAAAACCGTGGTGATCGATTTTGATATCGGTCTGCGTAATCTTGATTTAATAATGGGTTGTGAGCGCCGCGTCGTCTATGATTTTGTCAACGTTATCCAGGGTGATGTCACGCTTAATCAGGCTTTAATCAAAGACAAACGCACTGAAAATCTCTACATTCTTCCCGCTTCTCAGACACGCGATAAAGATGCACTGACGCGTGATGGCGTGGAGAAAGTGCTGAATGAACTTGACAAGATGGATTTCGACTTTATTGTTTGTGATTCGCCAGCAGGCATTGAAACAGGCGCGCTGATGGCGCTCTATTTTGCCGATGAGGCAATTATCACCACCAATCCTGAAGTCTCTTCTGTTCGCGACTCTGATCGCATTCTGGGCATTCTTTCTTCCAAATCCCGCCGCGCCGAAAATGGACAAGACCCCATTAAAGAACACTTGTTGCTTACACGCTACAATCCCGGACGCGTAAACCGTGGCGATATGTTAAGCATGGAAGATGTACTGGAGATCCTACGCATCCCTCTGGCTGGCGTTATTCCTGAAGATCAGTCGGTGCTGCGTGCATCGAATCAGGGAGAGCCTGTTATCCTCGATGCTGAATCTGACGCAGGTAAAGCCTATGCTGATACCGTTGACCGTCTTCTTGGAGAAGAACGCCCCTTCCGCTTCATTGAGGAAGAAAAGAAGGGTTTCCTGAAACGTCTGTTTGGGGGATAAACCATGGCCCTACTTGATTTCTTTTTATCCCGTAAAAAGAACACAGCTAACATTGCCAAGGAACGGCTGCAAATCATTGTGGCAGAGCGCAGACGGGGTGACAGCGAACCCCATTATCTGCCACAGTTGAAAAAAGATCTTCTTGAGGTTATCTGTAAATACGTGAAGATCGATCCAGAGATGCTCAGTGTCAAACTGGATCAAAAAGACGATGATATTTCGATTCTTGAACTGAACGTCACACTTCCCGAGGCGGAAGAAACGCCAAAATGATCCCTTTTCTGTTTTAATTTTCCCCTGCAAATACGCAGGGGAACCCGTTTTTTATTCTGGCAGAATTTCACGAATGCCATTTTGCAACAGTTCTCCGCGCCAGCCATCAAGCAGTTCAGGTCTGTTATCGCATGGCTTCAGTGCCCAGTGCCAACTTAGTAACTGATTGATTTGCCTGCGTGAAGCCAGTAGTTCCGGACTGATTCCCTTCTTTTCTGCCACTTCCACTACCAATCCTTTCAATGATTTAAAAATTTGCTTATAACCCGGATGGTCTATCAGATTATTGAGCGCAGCGGGTAACTGACTTTCATCCAGCGCATTCGCCTCGTTAACCATCGCTACCAGCGTTTTGCCATGCAGGCGAATCTCCTGTCCTGACAGTCCCAGATGATCCAGCTCACCCAGCGTTCCAGGCATAAATCGAGCCACTTTCCATAAGTTTTCTTCGCGCACAACGAAATTAACGGCCATATCTTTTTCACGAGCCAGCTCAAGGCGCCAGGCGGCCAGCAATCTTAACGCTGCCAGCTGACGGGGCCTTAGCTGCCAGGCATTGGTAATATCGCGCCATGCCTCCCCAGGTTCGACAATCCTCTGACGACGCACACAAAGCAATTCGCATTCGTTAAGGGCAGAACCCAGGCTGCCGGAAGCCTGTGCTTCTTTTATCAGGCTATGCGCTATCGGCAACAAATACCAGACATCGGCCGCCGCATACTGACACTGTTTTTCCGTCAGCGGGCGCGCCAACCAGTCAGTACGGGATTCGCTTTTATCCAGCACAATGCCGGTAAATGATTCCACCAGGGTAGCAAAACCACATGAAAGCGGTCGCCCGTTAAAGGCAGCGAGGATTTGCGTATCAATCATCGGCTCTGGCAGCAAACCAAATTCATGCAGAAAAAGTTCCAGATCTTCACTCGCTGCATGCAGAAACTTGGTGATATTATGGTTAGCCAGCAAATGGCGAAAGGGTGCCCACTCCGTAATAGTTAATGGATCAATTAGCGAGATGTGCTCACCGTCAAAAAGTTGGATCAGTCCTGGGCCGGGATAATAAGTACGTGTGCGAACAAACTCCGTGTCCAGCGCCACAGCAGTTACCCGGCTCGCCACCAGGCAACATTCGGCCAGCGCTTCATTAGTGGTTATTAAAGTGTAATTCAACATGGTCCTCTCGCTACAACGTCTGCATCTCTCTGCATGACTCAGTAAAAACGCCGGTGTATCACCGGCGTTTTTATAAACTTAAATAACAGAGTGTGTCACACTGCTCTTAACGACTTTATCGCCTCTTCACGTAATTCGCGTCGCAAAATTTTACCAACGTTGGTCTTGGGTAAATCATCGCGAAACTCAACAACCTTCGGAACCTTATAGCCGGTCAGATTTTTCTTGCACTGTACCAGTAATTCTTCAGCGGTCAGCGAAGCATTTTTTTACCACGCAAACTTTAACGATTTCACCTGCCACGTCACTGGGAACACCGATTGCCGCGGCCTCACGAACTTTCGGATGTGACATCAAAACGTCTTCAATCTCATTAGGATAAACGTTAAAACCGGAGACCAGGATCATATCCTTCTTGCGGTCTACAATCCGAATAAAACCTGCGGAGTCAACGTTAACAATATCACCGCTGTGAAGCCATCCATTTTTTAATACTTCATCAGTCGCATCAGGACGTTGCCAGTAGCCTGACATCACCTGGGTTCCTTTAATACAGAGTTCCCCCGGTTCGCCTTCAGCCACTTCTTCATCCCGATCGTTGACCAGTTTGATATCCGTTGACGGTACCGACAAGCCAATGCTGCCATCGTGATGGCGAATATCATAAGGATTGACCGAGACCAGCGTAGCACATTCAGTCAGCCCATAGCCCTCAAGTAAATAGTGCCCGGTCAGTTTTTCCCACCGTTCGGCCACGACTTTATGCACCGCCATTCCCCCGGCAGCCGAAAAGTTCAGGTGAGAAAAATCGAGCTGCTGAAAATCTTTGTTATTCAGCAGCGCATTAAAGAGCGTATTCACACCGGTGATGGCGGTAAAGCGGGCCTTCGCCATCTCCCTCACCATCCCAAGAATATCACGTGGGTTGGTAATCAACAGGTTAGCACCGCCAAGACCAATAAATAACAGGAAGTTAACGGTAAGCGCAAAAATATGGTAAAGCGGCAGAAGCGTCACTATCGTTTCGCCCCCCTCTCTTAGCAACGGTCCATAAATTGCTCTGGTTTGCTCAATATTGGCCTGCATATTACGATGGGTAAGCTTTGCCCCTTTCGCCACGCCGGTTGTTCCGCCGGTATATTGCAGGAAAGCCAAATCATCGCTGATTATTTCTGGCCGCTGATAGACTAACTGAGCACCCAAACGTAAGACGTTGCGAAAAGAAATGGCATCAGGCAAATGATAGTGAGGAACCATGCGCTTGATATACTTCACGACAAAGTTAAGAAGCGATGCCCTGGCAAGTGAGAGTTGGTCCCCCAGACGGGTAACAATTACATGTTTTAACTGGGTTCTTTCCACCACTTTTTCCAGCGTGTGGGCAAAATTTGACACGATAACGATCACACAGGCACCGCTGTCATTTAGCTGGTGTTCAAGTTCACGTGGCGTGTAGAGAGGATTCACATTGACGACAATCAGGCCCGCCCGTAGCACCCCCAACCGGGCAACCGGGCAACCGGGCACTGCAACAGGTTTGGCATCATCAAAGCAACCGTGTCACCTTTTTTCAGCTTCAGCGTCTGTTGCAGATAGGTAGCAAAAGCCCGGCTTCGCCCCTCAAGCTCACGATAACTCAGGGTCTGGCCCATATTGATGAAAGCAGGTTTATCACCGTAACGTTTTGTAGCTTGCTCAAACAAATCAACAAGAGATATATAACGGTCAGCACTGATTTCTGCCGGAACATCTGAGGGGTAGCGGTTTAACCAAACCTTATTCAAGAATACACCTCGGAAATGATTATTTACTGTCATCACAATCGTCTTCCGGCATCACTATTAACATTACTTTAACGCAGCGTAACCGTTCGCCTGTTTATCTGTAATTAAGGTTGCGAAGCACATCACTAATTTTATTGTATGTCAGACTCAGTCTGTAAAAATAAACCCGGCAGTTTAACAACAACTGCCGGGTTTTCATCCCGCCATCTCTGCTTACTCTGTCAGAATTGTCTGAACCTGAGCAGGTACCTGAGTGTAAAAACCGCCCGGTGGTGGCCCCCAGTATCCACCATGATGATGCCCGGGCCGAGGGCCGTACCAAATCCAGGGGTCAACAGGCTGCGGCGGCGTAATAATTTGTTGAGTCAAATGCCAGCGCTGATAACCATTAACCTTGATGGTAACAAAATTATAGGATGCTTCACCGATCTGTCCTTTTTCCGTACCCGTAATAATCCCTACCACAGTAACCATCTGTCCATTGAAGTCCACCGGGTCAGCAAAGCCTTTAATATCAGCATAAATTCTGCCCGTCGATGGACTGCCCAGGACTGGTCGCGCCGTGTCATCAAGCGGCATCCCCGCGATTTCAAGTCGGGTGACGCCATTTTTGTTAGTGACTTTCACCACTTTACCGCCAAAGCGGGATTCCTGACCGATATAAAGCTGCGGTGCATTCATGACCCTGACTAAATCCTGCTGTGGTGTCGGCGACGTTCCCCGAACAGAATCCGGTACGCTGGCGCAGCCAGCCAGCAAGACCGCAAGCAAAACTAAACTTCCAAACTGCAATGACATACGTTTACGCATAGTATTTTCCCTGTTAGCGAAAGCTTTGGCTGTGGCACAGATAATTAGTTGCGTAGCACATCATCAGTACCAACACAGCATAAATTGATACCATTTTTATACACAGCCCGCGACTTATTCCCGACCCGGTAATTTCTTCCATGTAACCTCATTGCGCAGATACGTCGGCTCTGCTTGTGCAGCCTCAATCGTTTTTCCCGCCGCGAGGGTAGCAGCAGCAAGCGGCAGCATATCTTCCGCACAGGGTAATATCACCTCCGTAGCGTTTAACGTCAGTTCCGATCTGCTTTCTGTAAGAGAAGGCCAGGCAGCCCAACCGGTTCCCACCCTTGCCCAGTCACCTGTCAGCTTTGCCATACGCTGCCGTGCCGTTTCCGGCTTCAGCACCGCCTCGGTCTCTTCGCCCTGCCAGTTACCCTGTTCATCACGAATATATTCTGCCCAATAAACTTCACCCATTCGTGCATCAATAGCAGCCAGCACCCGGCTTGTACCATGCAGTCGCCAGGCGCTTTGTGCCATCGTTTTCAGCGTTGACACACCGATCATGGGCAACCCGGCGCCAAACGCCAGGCCCTGCCCAATACCGACGGCAATTCGCACACCGGTAAAACTTCCCGGCCCACGGCCAAAAGCAAGAGCATCAAGGTCGGTAAGCGAGATTTGGCATTCACTGAGGATATGTTGAACCACAGGCAAAATCCGCTGGGTATGCTCACGAGCGCACAACTCAAAGTGTGCCGTGACTTTTTTATCAATCAGCAGCGCGACCGAACAGGCCTCTGTTGCCGTATCAATAGCCAAAATCCGCATGGAAGTAGATACCTCAGGAAGGAAAAATTCGCCGCGCAGCATAGCACACTGTCCTGCAAATTACTGTTGAGGTGATGAGGTCAAAAAAGCGATTGCCCGTTCGAGATCGCGGGTGCGGGGTGCTGGCGGCAGGCTGTTAAGGAAGACAGCCCCGTAAGGGCGCATCACCAGACGGTTATCACATATAACCAGTACGCCTCTGTCATCAACGTCACGAATTAAGCGTCCCACTCCTTGTTTTAATGTAATGACGGCGTCAGGCAACTGCACATCGTCAAAGGGATCGCCGCCACGCAGTTTGCAATCTTCCATCCTGGCTTTCAGCAGTGGATCGTCTGGTGACGCGAACGGTAGTTTGTCAATAATCACCAGAGATAACACATCCCCCCGCACGTCAACCCCCTCCCAGAAACTGCTGGTCGCCACCAGCAGCGCATTCCCGGCGGCCACAAACTGTTTGAGCAGCTGTCCTTTACTGGTTTCGCCCTGTAACAATACGGGTAAAGTGAGTAAAGCTCTGAACTGCTCTGCCAGATCTCTCATCATCTGACGGGAGGTACACAGCAGGAAGCAACGACCATTGTTGGCCTCGATCAATGGTAAAAGCATTCTGGCCATCTGCTGCACACCTCCGGCCTGATTCAGCGCCGGCAAATTTCTTGGCACGTACAGCAGGGCCTGTCGGGAAAAATCAAAAGGGCTGCTGAGAATAAGTGTTGCTGCCTGGCGCACGCCAAGTCGCTCAACAAAATGAGTCATTTGTTCATTGACCGACAGCGTGGCGGAAGTGAAGATCCAACTGGCAGGACGCTCATCCATGACTTCACGAAAGCGTTCAGCAACCGACAGCGGCGTCAGCGCCAATACAAAATGGCGCACATGGCATTCATACCAGTAGCTGAATCCCGGCTGCGCCACGTCCTTGAGCCGGCGTAGTCTGCTGCGGTAGAGTGCGGCGCGCTCAAAGGCGGCATCCAGCAATGCGGAGCGCCCCAGCGCCATTTTTGCCACGTCGTAACACAGTTCCAGCGCATCATCCAGCAATAGCAGCGTGCGCTGAATAGCGGGATTATTCAACAGATCGCGCAGGTTGCCGCGAAAACCCGGTTCCCCTAACGCCAGTCTGAAATCCTGCGTACTTTGTGCCAGACGGTCTGCAGACTTCAGTAGCTGTTGCATATCGCGAATTTCAGTTCGGTAGGCAATGGTAATATCTTTGGCAAGGTCCAACAGCTGCTTGCTAGAAATTTGCTGTCCGAAATACTGGCTGGCAATATCCGGCACCTGGTGGGCCTCATCGAAGATCATCACGTCGGCCTGGGGGATAAGCTCGGCAAAACCGCTCTCCTTTACCACCATATCCGCCAGGAACAGGTGGTGATTCACCACCACCACATCGGCATCCATCGCTCTGCGACGCGCTTTGACGACAAAACAATCCTGATATTGTGGGCAATCGCTGCCCAGACAGTTGTCGTTAGTACTGGTCACCAGCGGCCACAACAGGCTGTCCTCAGTGACACCGCCACAGGTACTGATATCGCCATCTTGCGTTTCTGCCGACCAACTGCGCAGATGCACCAGATCGCTCATCGCCTGAGCGACCAGCTCGCCTCCCGCCATTGACTGTTGCTCAAGTCGCTCCAGGCACAAATAGTTAGCGCGTCCTTTAAGCAACGCCAGCCTGCCCTTAAATTTCAGCGCAGCTGCAACGGTGGGTAAATCACGATTGTAGAGTTGATCCTGCAACGCTTTAGAACCGGTGGAAACGATGACTTTTTTACCAGAGCGCAACGCCGGGGCAAGATAGGCATAGGTTTTACCTGTGCCGGTTCCTGCTTCAACAACCAACTCCTGTTTATTCTCGATCGCCTGACGCACCGCATCTGCCATCAGGCCCTGAGGCTCGCGCGGTCTGAATCCGTTAATCGCCTGCGCCAGTGCGCCATCTGCTGCAAAATCGTCTGCCAATTTATCCTCACCGCCACGAAAAAAACGCCGCCATTATGTCAGTCCGACCGAACGAAGCAAAGTCGTTAAAATCGAGTGAACAGCATCATAATCACTGTAATTTTCTGATAAATAATGTTTATGTCCTTTATCGTGTATCGTGACTAATTTTCTGTTATTACTGTGTTCACCTCACGCATCGCCAGCATTTTTTCGTCAGGCTATCCGAACCCTGCGTATTAGCAAACGCCGGGCATTTATGGCAGGCTTGTAGCCTGGCCCCCAAATCGTTCAAGGGAAAATAATGAGTATTGAACGTCTCGATCCTGAACATCGTATGTCGGAAGCAGTGGTACACAATGACACCATCTATTACACCAGCGTGCCGGAAAACCTTGATGAAGATGCCCACGCGCAAACCGCCAACGCCCTTGCCGTGATTGACCGCACACTGGCTCGTTTAGGCTCAGATAAAAGCCGCATCCTTGACGCCACTATTTTTCTGGTTGATAAAGACGATTTCCCGGCAATGAATCGCGCCTGGGATACTTGGGTTTCCCCCGGCAACGCACCGGTGCGCTGCACCGTTCAGGCAGGATTAATGAACCCAAACTATCGCGTAGAAATTAAGATTGTCGCTGCCAGATAGTGCGTTACTTCAGCGTAACAAGGTAAAAAGTGCCCTTTTGCTTTCGTAGGAAGTAAAAACACAAAGCACTTCATGATGACATCCTGCCACCACATGGAGCCTGTGTGCCGCCTGCAGTTTAAGCGCTTCGCGGTCATACCGGGAAAAATTGATGCCCCGGTCTAACCGCCAGCGCCCCTGACTTATGGCAGCACAGGATTTATCAAGGATGTGTTCAGCACTGCCCAGTCCACTGCCGTGATCGTCACTCCCTCCAAGGTAAGTTATTTCTGCCGTGCGATAGTGCTCATGTGCGCCGGCAGCACGATCATGCAAACATGTCGACACGCTTTCGATACCGTATTTCCAGCGGTTTATTGGTAGGCAGGACGTTGCCTGACATGCGTCAAACCACAGCCATGACCCAGGATCGGCGATAACATAGCATATTCGTATCCCGGCAGGATGGCGTACGAATGCCACATAATGCTGCACAAACTGTCCACCGGTGGAAAAACCGGCCAGCGTGATTTGCTGAAGGGATGGCCAGCGCTGTTTTAACTCAACCAGTAACCGATCTATTGCGGAGAATGCGCTTACTTGACCTAACGTATCAGGCAAGCCGTCGACCCAGAAATGACCGTTCCACAGCGCCTCCTTTTGGTATAGCGGCATGCAAACCGGGTGAATAACACTGTGCCGGAACCATGTCAGACACCTGAAACAACGACACGACGGCAGGAAAATTATCTGCGACAGGGTTGCCGCTGGCAGTGCGCAACGCTGCAGCCAGCGTTTTACCCCCCGTCGCGCGGATGTCCGTGCATCACAACCAGCACATAAGTGACATCGTCACTTATGTGCTGGTTACTTAGAAAATAGTGAAAGCGCTGGCCGGAATCGAGCTTAATGATTTGCTCAATCATATCCTGCGGCCATTGCGGTGAACGGGCACCGGCAAAAGAAGGGGGAGCGCTCCAGCTTAATAACAGATTGCTCAAAATGAGAAAAAACAGTCTGAATGGACTTTTAAAGCCGTTAATCCTCTTCATCTTCATCGTCAAAACGGGCAGCAATCATCGCACCGGTATGGTTCTCACGAATTTGTGCCGCCACCAGCTGAATAGCCTGGCCGCTGCTCATGCCTTGCGCGATAAGTTGTTGGATGCACTCAACAGCCTGTTGCTGTTGCTCATGGGAAAGCGCGGGTAAACCAGTAATCATTGTCTGTTCCTTTCAGGTTGTGGAAATTATCATACGCCGAACAAAGTGATGCCAATAGCAGAAAAATATGTCAGGCTTGCCGGAAAATACTGTGTCGAATCTTAAAACCCTATGTCACCTGTTTATTATCCTCTCAGCTATACCCCGGGCGCGATTGAACGGCTGTTTACTGCCGTTTCCTCAGAGCCATGGTCAATACTGCTTCACTCTGGCTTTGCTGACCACAGCGACAATCGTTTTGATATTATGGTGGCCGACCCGCTGATCACCCTGACTACTCACGGTGAAATCACCTCCGTTTGTCAGGGCGGTCATGTTATCGAAAGTCGTGAAGATCCGCTGTATTTACTGCAAAAAACCCTGCAAACCTGCCCCTTCAATGCCGATGAGCATAAGGATTATCCGTTCCAGGGCGGCGCCCTTGGCCTGTTTGGCTATGATCTGGGACGGCGCTTTGAAAATCTTCCGCAGCGGGCAACGCAGGATCTGCATACGCCCGATATGGCCATTGGCATATACGACTGGGCGTTAATTGCCGATCACCATCTAAAAAAGCTTACCCTGGTAATGCAGGATAATGGCTCTTCACGACTTATCTGGCTGGAAAACCTGCAATCAGAGCTGCCTGAACATCCTTTCAGATTGACCAGTCCGTGGGTTTCCAATATGACCCGGGAGCAGTACGGTGCGAAGTTTCGTCAGGTTCAGCAGTGGCTTCGCAGCGGTGATTGTTATCAAATCAATCTTGCGCAACGATTTCAGGCAAGCTTCAGCGGCGATGAGTGGCAGGCATTCAGACGATTAAATCAACAAAACCGCGCTCCTTTTAGTGCCTTTATCCGCCTGCCACAAAGCGCCATTCTCAGCCTCTCACCAGAGCGTTTTTTAAATCTTACTGGGGGGATCGTTGAAACCCGGCCCATCAAAGGCACGCTTCCACGTCTTGCGGATCCTGACGCCGACCGCGCACAGGCGGTTAAACTGGCACACTCAACGAAGGATCGCGCAGAAAATGTGATGATTGTCGATCTGCTGCGCAACGATATTGGCAGGGTGGCAAAACCGGGCAGCGTGACGGTACCGGAACTGTTCGTTGTCGAGCCTTTTCCTGCAGTCCATCACCTTGTCAGCACCATCACCGCCGAGCTTAAATCTGAACTCGGCGCCTGCGATTTACTGCGCGCCTGCTTCCCCGGCGGTTCCATAACCGGTGCGCCAAAGGTACGCGCAATGGAAATTATCGACGAACTGGAACCCCAAAGACGCAATGCCTGGTGTGGCAGCATTGGTTATCTCAGCGTTTGCGGCAGAATGGATACCAGTATTACTATTCGCACACTGACCGCGGAGAAGGGCCAGCTTTATTGCACGGCAGGCGGAGGAATTGTTGCGGACAGCGATGAACAGGCGGAATATCAGGAGACTTTTGATAAAGTTAACCGAATTCTTCCCTGTCTGGAAGCTCACGATGACTGACACCAATCTGACAATCGATCACTTTATTAGCCGTTTTATGTTGCAACCTCCTGAACCTGCTGCGTTATTGTGCTCAGGCCGTCAGGCAGCCGTGCTGGTGCCGGTTATTAATCGCCCGCGTCCTTCACTGCTGCTGGCACAGCGTGCCACCACACTACGAAAGCCTCCCGGTCAGGTGGCCTTTCCCGGTGGGATGAAAGACCGCGATGATGGCTCGTTAATCGCCACGGCGCTGCGCGAAACACACGAGGAAGTTGCCATCTATCCTGACACAGTAACGTATGCTGGGTGTGCTGCCTGCCGTGACCAGCAGCAGCGGTTTTCAGGTCACACCCGTGGTCGGTATTTTGCCACAGGACCTGCAATGGCGGGCCAGCGATGATGAAGTTGAGTCGGTATTTGAAATGCCCTTACGGGTGGGATTAGTAACCCCGTAGCCACCTAAGTGACTACGGTAAATCAATAAGTTATAACCCCATTACCCCCCACTTACCCCCTTTTGACCTGATAACTGTGGTCGCAATGTGGACACTTCAGATAACGGGTTAAAGCTTACCGCATCTGCTAAATAGTCCGGGGAAAAATGTGCATAGGTCATGGTCTGCGATACGTCTGCATGACCAAGTATTCTTTGCAGGGTTATGATGTTCCCGCCCTTCATCATAAAGTGAGTGGCAAAGGTATGCCGTAGTGCATGGGCCGCCTGTCCCTTTGGCAGATTAGGTTTCGCAGCCTTCATCATTTTGCGAAAACGGCTGTAACTGACTTTGAACAACCGCCCTGACTCGTGCGTTTTAACAATATCAGCCACCTCCTGCGAGACTGGAACAACGCGCTTTTTCCCGTTTTTGGTATGAGGAAACATAACGTTGTTGTGGATGATATGTTCTGCCTTGAGTCCGTAAGCCTCCCCCCATCGCGCCCCTGTCGCTAAACAAAGAACGGCTATCCTGTAATAATCACCCTTTACTGAGCCAAGAAGAGTGTTAATCTCGTTCTCAGTAAGGTATGACATTTCGGATTTTACTTCCCGGAGTGGTGCCAGCGTGGCAACATGGTTTTCCCCATAGAACTCATCAATCGCCCCCATTGCTTTAAAAATGCCGCTTAACGCAAACAGATCGTGATTGATAGTCGATGCTTTGATCCCGTTCTCCAGGCGCAAGCACCGATAGTCGATTAAACATCTGGAGTCAATCTGGTACATCATGGGGTCGTTCATGTCCCGACAGATTCCATTGACAGTACTCAGCCTGTACTTTGCATAGGGCAGATTCCGGCCCAGCAACATCCACCAGGTTTCAATGAACTCACTCAGGCGACGCTTATCCGCTGGCCGGTTGAGATAATCATTGTTCTGGTACCTGGCAATGATGCTGCGTTCATAGCAATGTGCATCAGCTTTACGGTCAAACTTTTTACGGATACGCTTTCCATTGCGGCCCCGCGGTCTTACATCCACTTCAAAGCGACCATCTTCGAGTTTCTTAATTGACATAAGATAACCCTCCGATGTACTGCGCAACTCTTACCCTCAGTTCTTCAGCCCAAAGGTAATAAATATCTAGCCAGTTCTCCCTCCTTAACGGGGTGAGGTTGTTTCGTCTTGCATAGAGTGTGCGAGAGCCGGAGCAATTTGCCCCTTCGCAGGATCTGTTCGGTCATATAAAAACCAGTCTTGATACTTGCTAAAACGGGGGTGCCCAAAAATTTTTACCGCCGAATCTAAAGTCATTCTGGATTTATCATTCTCATACCCATGATAAGTGGTGTAATTAATATCAACTAAATCAGATAGTTCCTTCTTGTTTAGTTGTTCAGAAAACCTGATTAATCTTAATTTCTCACCTTGTGTTATTGACATATGTTCAACTTCTCCATATATTATAATGAAATCAAACCAGAGCAAGCAAAGCTAACTCTGAACCAAATAAACCCCATTGGGGTTCAACTAGGGATTTTAGCACAATGAAAAACATCAGCGAAATTGACACACAATATGCAAGGCAATTCCCTGTTGATACAGGACGTGCATTGCGAGTTTGCAGGATGACCGCAAAGCAGGCCGCGAAGCTGCGGGATATGCCAACAGACGAGCTTGCAAATCAGATTTTTGTTAGTGCGGAGGAGTTCGCTTATGTCACTGGTCGCACCCTTAAATCGGTGCAACACCTTATGGACAGAAATCAGATTCCCGTTCATCGCGAAGGGATGCCAGGTTCAAAGCGCCCTAAGCGCTTCATCATGATGCAGGAATATTTAGACGCTTTGCGCCACTGCCGCGCCATCATCACCGCCGACGAGCGCTATCACATAGATCGCCTCATGCGTGATAAAGCAACCTACCGCCGTAGTTCAATTAAGTCAGGTCGCACGGTAAACGGAAGGTCACCAGCATGAAACATTTAATGGCGCATCCGGATAAGTTTGCGGAAATTATTCCGGGTGTAATTCAGGTCAGCAGGAATATTTATATCTGTTCCGGTTTCACGATCCGAAAATCGCCACGAAACGCACTGAACAATCGCGGCGCTTATTTAATCACAAAGTATGCTGAAAACAGCAATAACTATTATGGGCGTGACTTTTCGCTGTCTGAAGCCCGTAATACCGTGCGCAGGATTATAAAACATGGACGACTCATTTCTTTTTGATGATTTACTACTGGCTTTCTGGCTGCTGGTTTTTTCCTGGGTATTTTTAACATCCGCACAGGCAATAATTCGTGACCATTGCCACCACGTTAATCTGAAAAATAAATTCAAATCAGGAGGCATGGAAAATGAAAAGCTTCTACGCAGAACAGATAAATAAATTACTTCAGGACTATTATTTTAATTTTGAAAATAATCCCCAAGGGCGCGAATCACATTACGGTGTGTTGGTTAGTGGTCTTCAGCATCTCTACGGCGCGGCCTTTTTCACGAATGACGATGAAGCATTGATCGTGCTTCGTCCATTTGTCAATTCCGTAATGAATGGTGAGGTGCCATCCCCGGCAATAGCGGATATGGCGTCATGAAACGCAAGGAAGCAAAGGCCGCACCGGCATTTATACGTATTTAGACGATGCCATTCCTTTAATAGCCAGAACTAATTGAAGTCGTGGAATGTGTGAAAAAAACAAGAATTTTTAATTACACCCGCAAAGTTGAGGTAGCTATGACTGATAAATCGACGTACCCCGCCTTGCATAACCTAAAAGTCAGCTAATTATCGAAGACCTGCGCCGAAACCCCTCTGAAGGAGGCCAGCAATGAAAAGAAAACTTAAAAACAAGATAAAAGAGGCCGCGAAGTTATGCGGCCTGAGAAAGAGATATTACGACAGCGGATCTGTTGCCGGTTTTATCGTGACTAGTGGCGGGATTTGCCAGTTTCAGAAGCGCCAATAGCGGCCATCTTTTCTACATAGCTCTTCAGAAAAGCAATGGCATCTATGGCTTGTTCTGGAGTGAGACCCGTAAAGAGCTTATCAGCCTGAGGGATGACCTCACCGTCAGGAAGGCGGTAATGAAAACGAAGACATGCCAGGTGATTGGCTATGTAGCACTAAATTTCACCGGGAATGAGGATTGGAACAGTCTCGTTTTGTGACATGAATTCTCCTTGTTGGTGGGTAGTTATGCCGCTCACTTCCTGGTCGAAGGCGGCATAACGAAATTACCACAAAACCATGCGCCGGGAATGGTTAAAACCCGGCACTTATCCGGGGCACTACTTACGAGTTGTGCCCCGGATAAGCAGCAGTGATGGAGGTAAAACCATGCGTACCGGACAGGATAAAACGTTATCGGGCCGTCAGATATTTCTTGAACAGTGCGCCCGTTTGCAGTCGGAGCTTAAGGTCTCCCGCACCTGCAAAACAGCCAATCGTTATGACCTGCTGGGAGAAGACCAGCGTGAGGTTATTTTTATTCTTGCTAACGAAGCTGCTGCGCGGTTTCAGGGATTGCCGCAGCTGACGCGGGAACGCCTGAGAGCAGACTTTGACGATTTGAGTGAGCAGGAACGCGGATCTTTGATGCTGGGCATCAAGCGCCTGGCGGAGCTGGC
The DNA here is from genome assembly GCF_021365465.1 of Erwinia tracheiphila. Taxonomy (NCBI): domain Bacteria; kingdom Pseudomonadati; phylum Pseudomonadota; class Gammaproteobacteria; order Enterobacterales; family Erwiniaceae; genus Erwinia; species Erwinia tracheiphila. Next base: position 2,235,288 of record NZ_CP089932.1, on the reverse strand, counting down.
TGCGGCGTTGCCGTGGGAGTTTCTCGATCATGCTGCGCCGCGCCCTGAAATTCAGGCGTCACGCGGATCACCACCACCCGCACCGGACGGCGCAGCGAATTAACCACTGAATGATTAACCGGCAGTCAGGCGCATCATCGCGCCGGGCTTCCTGCACCCCGAGGAAAGCAAGATGAAACACGTAATGATTGATATTGAAGCCATGGATAACAAGCCAACTGCCGCTATTGCGTCTGTAGCTGCGGCAATCTTTGATCCTATGTCAGGTAAGGTTTTCGCCTCAATGTACCGGGCTATTGCTATTGAAAGCAGTGAAGCATTCGGCGGAACGTTGGGTGCTGAAACAATCAGATGGTGGTTTAAGCAGTCGGGAGAAGTACGAGCGGAGGTAACGAAAGAAGGGGCTGGCTCCCTCCCTGTAGCTCTCAGTGAATTAAATAGGTTTATCCTGAGAAATTGTGATCAGGCGAGCGTGAAAGTCTGGGCGCGCGGTACTGATTACGATATGCCGATTATCTATAACGCAATGCGCGCTGTAGAGTTAAAACCGGTCTGGAATTTCTGGAATGTCCGCGATGTCAGAACGGTTGAAGAGGTTACGCTTACTGTCTGTGGGTATGCCTCAAATCGGCTTGTTGACCCTGAAAAACATAACGCTGCCGCTGATGTGTGGAATCAGATCGCCCAGCTCTCAGACAACCTGAAAAGCCTCGCAGCCAAAGGCGCTACGGGGGCGGCATTATGATCCGCTCCCTTCTCAAATGGCCGGGAGGAAAAACCCGCGTTATACCTGAATTACTGCCATACCTTCCAAAGGCCAATTGCCTCGTTGAGCCTTTTGTGGGCGGCGCGTCAGTGTTCCTCAATACCGATTATCGCCGCTATATCCTCGCCGATATCAACCCGGATCTGATCCGCCTTTATCGCGAGGTTAAGGGTAACCCCGATCTGCTGACTGGTATGGCGCGTCAGCTGTTCGCTGAGGGGAATTCAAAGGAAGCTTATTTGCGCAACCGTCACATATTCAACAGCGTGAAGGGGTTGCCTGATGTTTACAGGGCTGCGCTGTTTCTCTATCTCAATCGACACGGTTACAACGGCGTGGTGCGTTATAACCAGCGTGGTGGCTATAACGTACCCTTTGGTCAGCACAAAACCGCGCCTTACTTCCCGGAAACGGAGATCCGCCAGTTTGCCGAGAAGGCCAACGACACCAAAGCCATTTTCCTGTGCAGCTCGTTTCAAAACACCCTCAAAGTGATGGCTGGAACGGATGAAGCCATCTACTGCGATCCGCCGTACCTGCCTGTCAGCGAAACCGCCAGTTTCACTCAATACCACACCGAGCCATTCACCGGGAAGCACCACCGCCAGTTAGTGGCGGAGCTGCTGGAGGTTAACCGCAAATATGGCGCGCCGGTTGTCATTTCCAACAGTGACACCGAAACCACCCGCGAGATTTACCAGTCGTTCAGGATGCACGAAATCAGCGTGCAGCGTTCCGTCAGCACTGACGCCAGTAACCGCCAGAGGGCCAGAGAGGTGATCGGCACTCTGGGCACCCACGCGGAGAGTCAGGTATGAGTGAATCTCGCAAAGAAATGGTCGCCCGCCATCAGACGTTCATCCCTGATGCGCATGTCCATATCGGCGACTCGATAATCTGTGGCAGTGCCAGAGAGGCATGTGGCATCAAGCCGGGGGCAATCATCCGGGTGCGTCAGATCACTGACGAACAGGATGGGGAGCTTCCATACGTTATCTTTGGCGAACAGGTTGCGGGATGATGACGGGATTCAGTCGAATGCTCCCCCGCAGCAGCGCCCACAAAAAAACCTTGCATATTCTGATTACCGGAGGCTATATTCCCCGTGCAGCCGCAAAATCGGCTGCCGGGTGTAGCAACCCGGTAATCAGTACAGCGCACAACCGCGCTAACGCGGTTTTTTTGTGTGCGAAGCACGGCCACATCAGCATTATGGTGGGGCGTGCAGGGCCAGCTTCGGCTGGGCCGGGTTCTGTGCTGACCGGTATTGCTACCCCTGTACGCCTCACCACCCTTGAGCGTAGCAACTCTCGTGGTGAGTTTTTAACTCTCAGCACGGAGGATGCCCAATCATGGCAACCCGCAATAGTTCTACCTGCAACAAACCGAGTGCCCGCGACGTCGTTCGCACGCATCAGACCACCGAAATCAACCGAAAACTGCACCGCGCCCGCGCAATGGCGTTTTTCCTGTCCGCTGAAATACTCAGACGGGATTACGACCCGATGCCACTTTATTTGCAATCAGCCCTCAGCTATATCGCCGATGACGTCAGCGATATACAGGCGATCTTCAAAGACTTCACTTCAGCTTAACCCGCCCGCAAACGCGCACCCCGCAGCAATACCGGGGTGCCTGCTCACGCCTGTAAAACGGGAGAATCGCGCATGACCGATTTTTACGCCTTTATTGACTGGTTGTGGGGACGTGATCCACGTCTGGCCGTTCGCACTCAGGATTACCACGACAGCTGGCACAAATTACTGACCCACCATCATGAGAGCCAGCAGGAAACGATCGGCGGACAATGCATTATTGATGGCCGCTACCGGATCATCTCTGAAAAGTACGGACTGGCGCTTTACAGCCTGATGGAACGCAATGAGGGGCCACTGGCCATCTATCATTCACCCGGACCGCTTTTTGCCGATCTCATTGCTCACAGTATCCGGCGATCAGGACACCTGGACGCCGGGGATTTTATCGCCGAGTCCGCACGGTTGCTGAAAGCATGTCAGGTTGCCTGGGCTGAGTTCGGGGGCGGGAAGTAATGAGCGCACCTTACGCCTGGTACTGGAATGCTCCCCGACCGGCACCCGATCCGTCCACCTTCGGCAAAGCCCCCCGGATTACAGAGCTTGCCAGACAAATAGCCTACTACACCCGTAGTGATCAACGGGCCGAGGCGTTGCGCCGGGCAGGGCAGCCCCCCTCAGCCTGTGAGATCATGATTAATCGCGCCCTCGAACGCGATCTTATTCGTGATAAGGAGCTGAAAAGAACCGAAGAAGACAGGCGGGCAGCGAGACGGGACAGGGACAATAATCAGGTGGTTGCGCTTCTGGCAATGCCAGATTATCTGCGCGAACCGCTCATGCAGCGCCTGCGCTTTTTGCGCAAAAAACAACATGACGCGGAACAGGGCGGAAAGAAGGAGCGCCCAGCCAGCGCATTCCTGCACGGCCAGCTTAACCGCATTTTTAAACGCGTGGAACGCATCGATACCCGCTTCAGGACGCCTGCTTATCAGTATGTGACGGCAAAAGAGCGACTGGATGCATTACTCGACCTTCCCCGACTGACCAAACGCGAGATCCAGACAGCTGCAACCCTGACGGCGGGCGCGATAGAAGGTGAGTTTAACCGCCTGTGTGATCTGTACGGCGTTAATTTCTCGCTGAATGACGCCCTTGAGGCTTACCAGAATCTGGCCCGCACGGTATTTAAACTGAACGTCACACCTGCAGGGTGGGAAGCACTCAGAACAGACAACGATCGACGGAGTGAACCAGACCTTGAGCAGCTTCCGGGTGCCATAGCCCGCCTGACCTGCGCCAACTGGTGGCAGCGCAAACTCTGGCGACTCCGGCGCATCTGGCGGGAAGAACAGCTCAGGGCTGCCGGGATGGTGTCGAAAACCACATCGGTATACCTCAGTCGGGATGCTCTCACAGAACATCGCGACCAGCGCCGCCGCATGCGCGACTTCCTTAAATCTTACGAACTGGTGAATGAGGATGGTTTCACCATCGATCTGGAAGATGCGTATTACGCCGGTAACAGCAACCCAAAGCACCGCCGTTTTGAAATGATGACCACCATGAAGGGTATGGAAAATATCGCCGAGGCACGCGGCGATGAGGCCGTTTTTCTGACGGTCACCTGCCCTTCGCGCTTCCATGCCACGCTGGAGAGCGGCCCACTCAATCCCAAATGGGACGGTTCAACGGTACGCGACAGCAGCGATTATCTGGTTAACGTATTTTTTGCCGGGGTACGAAAGAAACTTAATCGCAAAAAGCTGCGCTGGTATGGGGTAAGGGTTGCCGAACCGCATCATGACGGTACCGTCCACTGGCACATGATGATTTTTGCGCGCCCGGACGAACGCGAGGCCATTGTTGATATTGTGCGCGAATTTGCGATCCGCGAAGACAGGGCGGAGCTGGGCGACGATATTACCCCCCGCTTTGAAAGCGAACTTATCACCAAAGAAAAAGGCACCCCAACAAGCTATATCGCAACCTATATAGGTAAAAACGTTGATGGCGCAGCAGTAGGCGGCATTGACCCAAAAACAGGTCAGCCGCGCGTGGATAATGACAGCGGAAAAAGCATGGCCGATAGCGTGGAGCACGCTATTGGCTGGACGGGTTTACACGGTGTGCGCCAGTTCCAGTTCTTCGGCATTCCCTCCCGCCAGGCTTACCGTGAACTGCGAAGGCTGGCCGTCCAGATGTCGCGCCAGAAGGATGGCCCCGCAGAATTGCCTGACAAGTCAATGGATAACGTACTGGTTGCCGCCGATGCCGGATGCTTTGCCAGCTATATCAACAGTCAGGGCGGCGTGCTGATCCCCCGCAAAGACTATCTGATCCGCACCGCCTACGATGTCGCCGACAAACTCAACGATTACGGCGAAGCCGGAATACAGATTTTCGGTATCTGGGCCCCCGCCCTTGGTGAAGAGTCGCGCGTCTGCACGCACCCCGACAACTGGGTAATGGTCAGAAAAAGAATAAAATCCGCGTCAGAAGAAGCCCTTAAGGGGGTTGACCCTGACCTTCGGGGCGGCCCTGACGCCCCTTGGACTCGTGGCAATAACTGTCCGCCTGAGCAAAATTCAGACAAAAGTACAGATATTGCTACGCAGGAAATTAAGGATTTCGGGCAGATGACACGCCACGAAAGACGGGAATTATTAAAACGCCTGCGCAGTAGCCCACCACCAGGAAGTAAAGAGAGTTCGCCACCAACAAAATACTCGCAACCGGTGCATTCATCCCCTCCACCGCCCCAGCTTGCAGCCAGGGCCAGCAAGGTGCTGGACATTCTGGGAATATATGTAAGTGAACGACTGGTTGAAGCGTTATCGCGGGGTTCGTCTGTACATACTGATAAGACGCGAAAAATGTTTATGGACAGGAACGGCAGCATCAGATTTGTTAATCTGCTCCGCTATTGTAAAAAATGCTCACATGAAGTCAGCAAAAACAATGAGGATACCCCGGATGGATGCCAGAAATGCACAACCATTAAAAACTAAACCACCCGGTTATATTGAGGTGAGCATTGATGATGCGACCGACTACTTTTTGCCCTACGATGATCAGCATGTGATCTTCTCTTTCAGGCAATATATATGCATCAATGGTGCACGATTCAATCCAGGCGAAGTGGTAATACTGATGTGGAAAAATGGCCGGGAAGTAAGGGGGCAATATGCCGGAAGCTGCATTTTACTAAAGGCGCAGTCGTCAGCCTGCGCGAATGGTTAGAAAGCACCGGAGTGAAACCATGACAAAACCAGCCACCCCAAATATGATCGTTATTGCCGGGCAGCCAGCGGTTGTCAGCTACGTGCCGGAAATTAATATGTTTCGCGGGCGCTTTCTGGGGCTGACAGGCTACTGTGACTTTGTTTCTGACAGTATTCAGGGACTGAACAAAGAAGGCGATATTTCGCTTCGTGAGTATCTGGAAGATTGTAGTGCGGAAGGTATAGAACCTTACGCCCGCCAGGAAAAAACCAGGACATTCACGCTTCGCTACCCTGAATCTTTCGGCGAACGCCTGAATCAGGCAGCCGCAGAAAATGAAGTATCGGTGAATGCGTTCATTGTTGAGACGTTAAACGAGCGCATGAAGCATGCCTGACCCCGCAGGGCAGGCATTTATCTCTAAGTTCGGCGGGGCTTAATACCGTGTTTTCATGGCAATCGGTATGGCTGGCGTAATGCGTTACGCCGGAAATAGCGATTCTGCGGGTGCGGGCGGCAAAGAGTCCGCCAGCGCCACAACGTGGCGCTCAATGAGGTTGATGCGGGCTAGTTTTGCCGCGAGGATAATTCGTTTCAGCGGGTGATTTTTTTGCGCTATCATTCCGGCAGTGGTTCACGATTATTGGCAGGAAAGGAAATTATGGGCAGTAAGAAAAATAAAATATCATCTATGGCCGCAGCGCTGGCGGTGGCTCTTGCCCCTGTTCCTGCCAGTAGTATTGTGCATCATGACGTATCAATCTCCCGGCATAGTACGTCTACGCTATCCCTCCAGGACGTAAAGGATTCTGTGGCATACCTTCCTATTGATGAGGCCACCAGTTATATGCTTAACCTGGCTGACAGGATGAAGACACACAGAGCAAACCTCCGCATTGAATGGGAAGAGAAGCAGATCCCTATTATTCTGAAAAATCAGAAAAAAGAGACTCAGGAAGGGTTTGAAAGCCTTTTCCGTCATATTGCGGTATGTGCAAGTTTTGTCGAGGCTGCAAGGGTTGCGCTGAAAAGCGTACCTGAAAGTAACGCGGGACTGAGAAAAGAGATTGTCGCTTTTGCTCGTTCCGCTGCGACGCTTCGCTATACGATTGAAGATATTTTATCCTTCATTGAAAGCACGCATGTTCCTAAGAAAACTTCAGATGCTGATCTGGGTGTTACTGCCGATCAGGTTCATGCACTTATCCGCAGTGAACATAAAAAGCTGGGCCTTGAAGATCCAACGTTCCATTAAGGCAGAGCCATGATTAAAGTCTCTGTCCACAACGATATAGAACTTCCCGCAGTTGCTCGTAAATATGCACATGCTTTGCAGTCATGGAAGAACGGCGGATCTTTACCCTCAGTTTTTGGCAATGAAGGGCAATGGGAAGATAGCGGGCGTCTCCGCGATTCTTTTGTTTTTAAGATCCATATCCGTTTACCTGATGAAAAGCCGTGGCCTGCAAAATTGCCTGCTGCTTCGCGTAAATCAAACAGCTATCTCGTTTACTCCCGCCATTTCTTATATCCAGATAAGTATCAGTTGATCAGCATCATGACACCCAATGCGCATGAGTTAGCCCGTACATCCTACATGGCAGAAATTGAGCGCAGAGCAGAAGAGTTCCAATCTTCTTTTTGAGTTTTGCGCCGATTATCCATCAATCCCCACTAATCTGAGAAGCTGCCTTTTGAGGCGGCTTTTCTTCTTTCCTGGCCTTCATTCTCTGTTGCACAATAGTGCACAAATTTGCACAATTTTTTTGACGCTGTTTATACCCTTTCCGCCCTGTGGCGGCGCGGTCTGGCCCCGGATCGGCAAATGCACAAAAAACGAAGCAAATGTCGCGCGCAGGTGACGGGGGAACAGCCCACGCGACGGAGGGTCGGGAGGTGATGCCTTTAATTGGCATTCTCCGGCCTTTTTCGCCTTCTCAGCGCGTTTTCTCGCCTCCGGTATCAGGCACCGGGCGGTCATGCGGGTATTGAAAAATCTGACGGTGAGCACTGAAATTCGCATTGCTCATCATCGGATGAGTCAGCACAATAGCGGTGAGTACAACCAGAAAGAAAAGAGGTGAGCAATGAGCCACTTCCGTGATTTATGCCGTCTCAATGAGACGGTCGAAGAAAGGCGAGCCGATGCCGCAAGAATACTGAGGAATGAGGCGATAAGGCTGATCGAATACTATGAGGAATGGCTGGGCCTGCCTGCCCGTCATTGGGTGGACAGTGCCGGGGATCTCCACCCCTATGTTGAGACCGGTCTGCCATGCAACGAACCAGAAGGTTTTTCTGCGCTCTCCGTTCGACAGATTGGCGTCACCCCTGACGGAGCAATTCGCATGGCAGTAAGAACGTGGGTCGAAAACGAACCATCAGGTCTGCATGTCAGTGTGGTTCTGAACCTTCAGCTCGCTTCTGTGGGTGATAACCGCGTCAGTATTGACGTCCAGGTCGAACAGGACAGACCTGTCAGGGTGCTTATCGGTAAATCTGATGAGAACGTCTGGGAGGATGTGGTGGAAAGCATAAAGCGACACATCGGGAGCGCACTAAAAAAACGTTACCCTCCTGCATACCTCTGATCGGCGATCCCGTGCGGGCATAACGCTTTTATGCTCCGCACGGGAAGGGCAGGCGAAGTGCGGCAGTGAGTCACTTCTGCTCAAGTAGCGCGTAAGGATTGAAGCGGATCACGTCCTGGCCGAGCCAGTCGTTGACATGCTTCAGTGCTTCCATAACCGGCATCAGTTCATTGATGGCAAAGACGCGCGCGGCTTTTTCAACGTCGCCAAACGATCCTTTCTCACCAGGCATGGCACCCATCAGTTGCGGCGGCACGCGGTGGGCGGCAAGAATATCGTCACGCGTAACAGATTTGATATTCAGAAACTCATCTTTTGCAGAGATCTGACTGAACGGTATCAGCTGCACACCATCCTTACCACCGCCCGGCGCATTGATCAGCACGTTTTTGAATGCGCCTTTTCCTCTGGCCTCTGACAGGGTTTTTTGCACCACCTTTATGCTTTCCTGGTCAACCTGCGTCGCGCCGACGTAGAGTATGCAGCCAGCATGTGAGCCATTATCGTAATAGAGTTTGCGGAACTTATCGGCGGAGTGTGACAGGCTGGCGGAGAGCAGTGCACCCATATATTCCGGCATTCCGTAGATCTCCTGGTGAATATCAGGATTCATTACGTGGCAGACCTCACCCGCTTTAAACATGTACTCATCCTTCCACTGACGGATAAACCAGTACGTGTCCAGATCGCTGCCGCGACGTGTGTATTTCGCAGGAACATGGCGCAACGTCAGCGGCCCATTCAGGCGATTACGGCGGCACTCCAGATAGCAGTTGCCAAAGACAAACCAGTCAAGCACGAAGGCGGAGAATGCCTGACGGTTCAGCAGCGGATGGGGAATATAGCAGCCGGTCAGCGCATTGCGTTTGAAGTAAAGCGCTGACTGATGCCATGACGCCTGACCGAAAGAACGGGCCAGCCCGTACCAGTCAACCGGCGTCTCAAACCAGCGGCCATTATCGGCGCAATACATATTATCCAGCAGATCATAACCGTCCGTTACCGGGTACGGGCCGTCGAATGTGAAGGCGCTGAGCGACGGATCGCCTCTGAGCGCGTCAGAGATATCAGGCTGTCCGGCACTGCCACTACTGGCAGTGTGTTTGTTTTTGTAGGTGCGCTTCTTCATCAGAACTCCATAGCAAACCCGCCGTTGCCACTCTCCTGGCCCAGCGGTTCGTTAATAATGGCGAGCATGTTCGCCCAGGCTAAATCACCGTGGCTGACGCCGCGTGACCGATCGGTGTCATAGGTGATGAATCCGCCCGGCGTCTTTACCTTGCGAACCGAGTTAAAGGCGTTGATCAGGGCGCGCTCGCTGCGGTCATACTCCCAGCGCCCGGCGCGGATTAGCTGTAGCATTTTCAGCACCAGGGTGCGCTTTGACGTCATTGACATGGTCCAGGGCATCGCCATCGGGAAAAACTTCTTCACTATCTGATACACGGCTTCACCGTTACCGCCCGTCACGTCGATGCCGACATGCTGAACGTTGTATTTGAAGGTGAAGTTTTCGATAACTTTCGCCTGCTCTTCAAACTCAAAGCCGCGCACCTGTTCCGTTTCCACCGTGCGGAATCTGCCGCCCGGCACCAGCGGCGGCACCACAACACAAATCGCACCGCTGTCACCATTGCCGCTGCTGCCGTTGGCGTCATAGCCAATCCATACCGGGCGATTCCCCATCGGCCTGGACGCAAAGGGTTTCCAGTCCGGCCATTCGTCGTAACCATCTGCCCCGCAACCAATCAGGGCGTTAAGATTGAAGGCTGACTCGCCATCGCGAACAAACTCGCACATGTACAGGTTGCGGAATTCATCCTCGCTGTTTTCATCCTGGATTTCTTCAAGATTGGTATATTCCCAGCCCTGATCGATAATGTCTTTCAATGTGACTATCTGTCGCCAGGTTTTATCCGGGCATAACAGCCCGCTGTTCAGCGTTTTCCAGCCCACATCAAACGCTTTGCGCTGCACCTTCGGGCGTTTCTCATTCCAGCGGTCACCCGTCCAGAACGGGTAAGCCTCATGCGTTTCACTTGATGGTGTTGAAAAATAGGTGCGCGTCAGCCCTTTCATCGTTGCCATAGCGCCCGCCACTTTACGCAACTTTGTGAAGTGGCTGACCCAGAAAAACTCATCGAAATACAGGTTGCCGGTGTAAGACTGCGCTGTTGCCGCCGATGTACCGAGAAAATGCAGCTCTGCACCGTTACTCAGTACGATTTTGTCACCACCCTTCAGCTCAACGTCCACCTCGCCCGCCACCTTCTGGATGAAGCCTCTGAACTGGTGCGCCTGACGGCGGGATGCCGACAGAAATATCTGGTTACGCTGGTACGAATATTCCACATCATCCCGCAGGGCGCGCAACAGTGCCTCGCGGGCAAAATACCAGGTCGCGCCGCACTGACGGGTTTTCAGTAGCATGCGGTTGCGCTGGTCCTGCTGTTCCTGCCATTTGCGCTGGTGCTGCGCCAGTGATGCCGTTATTTTCTCCCGCAGTGCGACGATCTGTTCTTCGGTGAAGTGATTTTTCAGCTTGCGCTGGCGCGGCTTTTTGCCCGTGCCAGCCCCTGCCGGTTGTCCGTCAGACAGCTTTTTCAGTTGCCGGGTAAGCAGATCAATCTCTTTGAAGTCTCCCCCGGTCTTGTCTTTCTTGTCCGTAAGCTGGATAAGGCGGGCATCCATAGACTGGCTGACGCGCTGGACGGGCGGCGTTTCATCCCATTCATCGCGTTTCTTCCAGGCGTAAATTGTGTTCTGATTTATCCCCATCAGGCGCGCGATCTCCGCTGGCGGGTAGCCCTGCCAGTAAAGTTGTTTTGCCCTCTGACGTACAAACGCGTCCTGTATCATCTGCCCTCCACCGTTTATGGAGTGAAGATTACCCCGCACGCGATCCCGCTATCCCCCCCTTTATGGCCTGGCCTTCCTCCGACAACAAAACCTCGTTGAGACAGCTGGTTACGCTCTGCCATCATGGCCGTACAGAAACCACTCAACAGGATTATCGACATGGCAAGCTCTGCTAAACCCGCCCGTAAGAAATTCCGCGTTGCCGTCTCCGGTGCCACCGTTGACGGGCGCGAAATTCGCCCTGAGCACCTTCGTGATGCAGCAGCAAACTACAGCCCGGACGTGTACGGCGCACGCGTCAACGTGGAGCACTATCTTTCGCCGTTTCCCGGCAGTGATTTCGGTGCAATGGGGGATGTGACGGCGCTGAGTGCGGAAGATATCAGCGAAGGCCCGCTTGCCGGACGCACCGCGCTTTACGCCGAAATCGAACCTTCTGAGCGCATGAAGAAGCTGACGGATGAAGGTAAGAAAATTTACTCCAGCATTGAGCTGCACCCGCAGTTTGCGCTTAACGGCAGGGCTTATGTCATGGGGCTGGCGATGACCGATACTCCGGCGAGCCTCGGCACCGAGCGCCTGAAGTTTGCCGCGCAGCAGCGTCAGCAGGTTATGTCTTTCAACAATCAGCAGGGTGAAGCCCCGCTGTTCACCGATGCCATTGAGGCTGAAATTATCGAACTGGCTGAACAGCGAAACGATGAGGGCAAACAGTGGTTCGGGCGCGTTATGGGGATTATCGGCAAAGGCCGTAAATCTGACGGTGAGCAGTTCAGCCAGGTGCGTGACGCCGTGGAGAACGTCGCTCAATCCCATGCCGATCTGCTGGACAGCTTCAACGACCTTCATCGCGCCTGCCAGCAGGACAGCAAGACCATCCAGAAACTGACCGCTGACCTTGTCACGCTGAGAAGCCAGCTGGGCAGCACCGATGCCAGTTTCAGCCAGCGGGAACCCGCGAACGGCGGCACCAGCGAGCAGCTGGCTGATTTCTGATATTCACAACGAGAGCAGAGAACATGGATAACAATACCCGCCAGCTGTTTGATCGGTACATCGCCCGGCAGGCACAGCTTAACGGCATATCAACCGCCGCTGTTGCTGCAAAATTTGCCGTAGATCCGACGCGTCAGCAGCGCCTTGAGCAGGCCGCGCAGCAGGATGATTCTTTCCTGAGAAAAATTAACGTGTTTGGCGTCAACCAGCAGATCGGACAGAAAGTCCTGATCGGCAGTAAAGGCCCGATGGCTGGCGTAAACAACAGCGTCACCAGTCGCCGCAACCCTGGCTCTAATCATTCAATGGAGCCGCTCGACTACATGTGCCGCAAGGTCAACTATGACTACGGCATCAGCTACGAACAGCTTGATGCGTGGGCGCATATGCCGGAGTTCCAGCCGCTGATCAGCAAGGCGATGGCCCGTCAGATGTCGCTTGATCGCATCATGATTGGCTTTAACGGCGTGAAGTACAGCGATCCGTCTGACCGCGCTGCTAACCCGCTGTTGCAGGACTGTGGCACTGGCTGGCTGGAAAAAATCCGTCAGGAAGCGCCGCACCGGGTTATTTCTGATGTGACGATCACCTCTCGCGATGAAGATAACAAGGTTGTAGCGAAAGGCACCTACGGCAACATTGGCGCTGCGGTGTACGACGCCAAAAACACCCTGATGGATGAGTGGCACAAGCGTAACCCGGATAACGTGGTGATTCTGGCGGGCGACCTGCTGACTACCAGCAATTTCTCAGCCATCAACGCGTTAAGCCAGACCAACCCGAATACCGAAATGCTGGCCGGTCAGCTGATTGTCGCGCAGGAGCGCGTAGGCAACATGCCGACCTTCATCGCGCCTTACTTCCCTGTAAATGGCGTACTGATCACGCCGTTCAAAAACCTGTCGATCTACTACCATCGTGGCGGCCTGCGCCGGACGATCAAGGAAGAGCCGGAGTACAACCGTGTCGCAACGTATCAGTCTTCAAACGACGATTTTGTCATTGAAGACTACGGCAATGTTGCGTTCATTGACGGTATTCAGTTCGCCCAGGCCGAACCGGCAGGCGAGTGACAGAAGCGGCGGGGAGAAGTGACGATGTTAACACCGGCACAACGACATTTTCAGAAGGTCATGGCAGAACGCCGGGGCCAGGCGGATGAAGAATCCGATATCCAGCGCACTGCGCATGAGCAAATTCTGCATCGCCTGCGTATGGAATTGTCCCGCCTTAGCGGCGTGCAGTCCGAAGAAACCAAAGCTGAAATGAAAAAATCCATGCTGCCTGAATATGAGGGATGGATTGAAGGCACGCTCGACGGCGACAGCGGACGACAGGATGAAGTCATTACCCGGCTGATGGTCTGGGCGATTGACTGTCGTGATTATGCGCTTGCGTTGAGGCTGGGGCGCTATGTGGTGCGCCACGGGCTGACACTGCCGGATAACTTTAACCGCACGGCAGCAACATTCCTGACCGAAGAAATGAGTAAACCACTGTTGACGCTCGCGGCTGCTGATGCTGACGCTGATTTATCGTCCGGCATCGCTGTGCTTGACGAAGTGGCGGAGATTGTCGCCGACAGTGATATGCCGGATGTGGTGCGCGCCAAGTTGTGCAAGACCCGTGCGCTTGCCCGCCGTAGTGCGACTGATATCACGACCAAAGCGGAAGCGCTGGCGTTGTTCCGTGAGGCGCTGACGCGCAACCCCAACGCCGGGGTAAAAAAAGAGATCGCCACGCTTGCCCGTGACGTTAAGAAGCTGTCTGCCGATGGCGGCACGGGTGAAAGCGACGCGGCCAGCACCGACAAAACTGACGGTGCTGCAGAGCCTGTTACGGAAAAGACCACCGCCGCCAGCGCAGCAGGTAAAGCGACGGCGCGTAAAACCACGACCAGGGCGGCAACAGGCAAGGCGGCAACCCGCAAGCCTGCCAGCCAGAAAAAGAATTAACGACTTCGGCCCCGTCCGACAGGCGGCGCGGGTGGATATCTGCCCGTTTACGGTCTTTTAACCACCCGCCCACCGCCTGATTTATGGGAGATAAGCATGAGCAGCCTTGTGGCAAATAAGCGCGTGTTGCCTGCCGGGAGTGATACGCCCGATGTTGATGATGGTGATGCCACCGTCAGCGCCGGGGAATTCTGGCCGGTCATTAAACTGACCGATCTCCGTCTGGCCGCGCGCATCACCGGGGGTATCACCACGTCCAGACTGATGCACGTCACCACGGAAGCGGTAGCTCATGTCACCGCGCAGTTGCTGGACTGGCGTGCCGGTCAGGTCAGCGCAGGCTTTTACTCGCTGGAAGATGTACCTTCAGCCCTGCCATCAGGTGAGATGGAAAAGCTGATGATCAACGGTGAAAACGTGAAGGTGTACCGCTTCCGCCGTGCAGTTTATTCGATTGCCAGGGCGCTGGTCCTTGAGGGCTATCGCGACGTTGACACCACGGCGAAAGGCGACAAAGACGCCGCCGCGCTTGACCTGCAACGGGACGATCTCTGGCGGGATGCCCGCTGGAGTATTGCTGATATTCGCGGCGCGCCGCGACTCTATGCGGAGCTGTGCTGATGAAGGTTAAAGCGTTACAGGGGGATACGGTGGATTTGCTTTGCTGGCGTCACTACGGCACCACGCAGGGCGTGACCGAAAACGTGTTATCTGCCAATCCCGGACTGAGCCAGCAGGTTTTTCTGGATGCCGGTCAGGAGATTGAGCTGCCGGAAATCACCCGCAGTACACAACGGGAGACAGTACAGCTATGGGATTAGGTTTTTTTCAGCGCCTGAATGACTGGCTGACGTTCACCATGTCAGCGTTGGTAACGGGCATCGGTGTGATGACATTAAGCGAAAAAATAGCGCTGGCCGGGCTGCTGATCGGGATCGTTTTTGGTCTCCGTGGCTGGCTTTATCGCACGCGCATCGAGCGCGGCCAGCAGCGTCGCAACGATCTGATTAATCAGATCCTGTTACAGGCGGAACGCCATCCGCTCAGCGCTGCCGACAGTCGCGCACTTTCACTGCTGCAACAGGATGCCCCTGAAGATGAAAAAGCCTGTTAGAAAATGTGCGATTGCGGTCATCGTCGCGCTGGGTGCCACGTTCAGCCCCGCCACGTTGCGCACCTCACAGGAAACCCAGCAAAAGATAGCGGACTGGGAAGACTGCCGTAAAACCCCCTACTACTGCCCCTCCGGCGTGCTGACGGTCGGGATTGGCTCAACAGGTGGGGTTGAAAACCGCGAATACAGCGACAGTGAAATTGCCGGTCGCTGGATTAACGATCTGACGCGGGCAGAAAACTGTATTAACCAGAATTTTGAGGCGGCGTATATGCCACAGTCAGCGTTTGAGGCGATGACCGATGCGGCGCTTAACGTAGGTTGTACCGGCCTGATGTGGTTCACCAACGGGCAGGGCCGAAAACAGCGCACCACTATCTGGAAAAATGCCCGGTTACATGACTGGCAGGCGATGTGCAACCGCCTGACAGACTTTGTTAACAGCGCAGGTCAGCGCAGTCAGGGGTTGGTTAACCGCAGAACGGATTTCAAAGCCTGGTGCCTGCGTGATATGGAGAACACCCGGTGAAACCGACACTGACGGTAGCCGTAGTGCTCTGTGGTCTGGCCGTCTGGTGGTTCAGCCAGCAGCGTTATATGGCTGGGTACAGCAGGGCTGATGCTGAGTGGTCACTGAAATGGAAACAGCGTGATGCGGATGATGCGACAGCGCTGGCTGAACGCCAGGCAGAGGCCAGAAAAGAAGAACAACGCCGACAGGGTGAAATTGATGAGATCAGAAAACAGACCAGCCAGCAGCTTGCTGCCGTTCAGGCTGATGTTGATCGTGCCCGTACTGCTTCTCGTGGGCTGCACGACAGGGCCGGTAAACTCGCCAGGCAGCTGGCAGAACGTGAACGCACCTGCGGTGCCGGTACTCCCGGCAGAAGCGAGGCAGAAACCAGCGGAGCCATATTGCTCGCCGACCTGTTCCGCCGCGCTGATAAGCGCGCGGGAGAGCTGGCAGGAGAGGCTGACGAGGCAAGAGCCAGAGGGCTGGCCTGCGAAGCTGCCTATGATTCAATCAGCCGACTGAGGTAATACCATGCTGAAAGCAGATTCGCTGCGCGAAATGCTGACCCGCGCAAACACGTGGTGCAGGGCCAACCCTGAAGCCTTCACCGTGTTTGTGGAAGAGGGAAACATTGAAACGACCGGCGAAACACCGTCATTCATGTACCGTTATAACCTGGTGTTGTTTGTGATGAACTTTGCCGGTGATATTGATGATTTCACCCTGCCGCTGATGGCATGGCTCTGGCACAACCAGCCCTGCCTGCTGTTGAACCCGGATAAGAACCGGGACATTAAATTTACGACGCTCATTAACAACGATGACACCGCCGATATTCTGTTTGAAATGCCGCTTCGCGAGCGGGTGAAAGTCTCACTGGATGAAGACGGCATACCCCGCGCGGAGCATTTGCCGGAACCCAGGCCGCGCATCCCATCAGCGGATGGAGACTGGAGCACCGTCTTTGACGATGCCACATGGGAGGCTGCATGAATCAGGAACGTTTTCGTGAGCTGGATCAGGTGTTCAGCGGCATCCTGTCAGGTACCTCGCAGGCCGGACGTACCCTCACCGCGCGTGCTGTCGGGCAGGCGCTGAAACGCAGCCAGCAACAGCGCATCAAAGCGCAGAAAAATCCTGATGGTTCCCCCTGGGCTGCCCGCCGCCGCAGGGTGCTGCGATCCCAGCAGGGTATTGTATTTGTCTGGCAGGGTGAGATCCGACGCCTGAAAAACTGGCACGGCGGCCAGGGAAAGTACGGGCGCACCCTGACCGGCTTTGATGAAGAACGTAACGCCATCCGCACCTTCTACCGCAGTGATATTGAACGTTACATTGAGATAAACACGCGGTCAGTGCGCCGCAGCACTGCGAAGAAGGTGCCGATGTTTCAGCGGTTACGAGGTTATCGCTTTCTCAAAATGCGCGCTGACGGTGGCGGCACTTCTGTAGGCTATGACGGCGTGGCCGCACGTATTGCCCGTGTCCACCAGTACGGCCAGCGCGATCAGGTCGGGCCGGGTGCTTTTGCTAAATATCCGGTGCGTGAACTGCTGGGCTTTACCGCTGGCGATGACCGGATGATTACGGAACGGGTGATTAACAGCCTGGGGAGCGTCGCGCGATGAACGCTGAACTGATCCGCCTGCTGGAAAATATCCTCCGAGTGGGTGTCGTCAATGCCGTTGATGAAGAGAGCTGGCGCGTGCGCGTGCAAAGCGGCGAACTTCAGACCGACTGGCTGCGCTGGAGCGCCACGCGTGCCGGGGCATTCAGTCTCTGGGTGCCGCCTTCAGTGGGTGAGCAGGTCTTGCTGGGCTGTATTGGTGGCAACCCCGAAACGGCAGTCATTATCGGCAGTTTGTACAGCAACGATCACCCTGCACCGGGCAGCAGCCTGAAAGAGATGGTGCTGACGGCACCGGACGGTGCCTCTTTCCGCTATGACGCACAGACCGGTGCGCTGGAAGCGCAGGGCATGAAGACCGCACATATCAAAGCTTCTGCCCGCGTCACGCTTGAAACGCCGGTGGTGGAATGCACCGACCTTCTGAAAGTGCGGACGTTCGAACTGACGGAAGGCGGCACGATGAAAGGCAATGTGGCCCATTCTGACGGATCGCTTTCGTCTAACGGCAAGGTGCTGCATACGCACAAACACCCAGGTGACAGCGGCGGCACTACAGAGGCACCGCTATGACTGTTCGTTATACCGGCATGAACCCGGATGGCACCGGCCTGCTTACCGACAGCGATCAGCTGTGGAATTCCGTGCGCGACATCCTGACCACGCCGCTGGCAAGCAGGGTAATGCGCCGGGATTACGGCAGTCTGATCCCCGATTTGCTGGATGCCCCTCAGAATGAAGTGACACGCCTGCAATGTATGAGCGCCGCCGCGATTGCGCTGACGCAGTGGGAACCGCGCATCGCCCTGAGCGGTATCAGTATTAACTATTCAAAAGATGGCGCTGTTACCGCTGAACTGACCGGCATCATTACCGAAACCATGCAGGCGGCGGGCGGCGTGTTGACGCTCAGGAGTGGCAGCAATGGCAACGGTTGATTTATCGCAGCTACCGCAACCGCAGATTATTGAGGCAATGGATTTTGAAGCCATTCTCAGCGAGGTAAAAGCAGCGATGGTTGCAGCATTTCCGCAGGCACAGCAGGCATCTGTTACTGCCGCGCTGGAGCTGGAATCTGAACCGCTGAACATCATAGCGCAGGTGATCGCCTACCGCGTAATGGTGCTCATGCAACGGATTAATGACGGCGCAGCGGCGTGCATGTTGAGCCACGCGGTTTCATCCGATCTCGATAACCTCGCGGGCAACCTTGGCACCGAACGTCTGATTATCACCCCGGCAACGGCAACCACCGATGCGGTAACGGAAAATGACAGCGCATTACGATTGCGCGCGCAGGCGGCGTTTGACGGACTGAGCGTGGCCGGGCCAACTGGCGCATATGAATATTTTGCCCGCAGCGCCAGCGGCCAGGCGGCGGATGCGAAAGCAACCAGTCCGTCACCCGCCGTGGTGATAGTTTCCGTGCTGTCCACCGAAGGTGACGGTACGGCCAGTGATGAGCTGCTGGCAACGGTAAATCAGGCGCTTTCTGCTGATGACCGGCGTCCTGTCGGTGATCGCCTGATCGTACAATCTGCGGAAATCGTGAATTATAAGATAGACGCGCTGCTGTATTTCTACCCCGGCCCGGAGTCTGAACCCATCCATGCCGCCGCGCAGGCCGTGCTTCAGTCCTGGCTGAGTCAGCAGGGCAGGATTGGCCGCAACGTTGCGCGCTCTGCCATCATCGCAGCACTGCATGTTCAGGGCGTGCAGCGCGTGGAGCTGCTGGAGCCTGCCAGCGATATTGTGATTGACGATACTCAGGCGGCGCGCTGTGAGTCATTCACGATTACGGAAGGTGGCACCGATGAATAGTCAGATACTGCCGCCTTCATCCAGCGACTTTATGCGTTGCACCACTCAGGCCACGGAACGGCTCACCGATATCCCCGTCGATCTGCGCAAGCTGTGGAATACGAAAGATTGTCCTGTCGATCTGCTGCCGTATCTTGCATGGGCGCTGTCCGTTGACCGCTGGGATAAAAACTGGCCCGAACAGACCAAACGTCAGGTAACCGAGATGGCCTGGCTGGTTCACCGTCAGAAGGGCACCATCACGGCACTGAGGCGGGTTGTGGAACCTTTTGGCTATCTGCTGAGGGTAATCGAGTGGTGGCAGAGTGGCGAAGAGCCGGGCACCTTCCGGCTTGAAATCGGCGTGCAGGAGCAGGGAATTACTGAAGAAACCTGGTCTGAACTGGAGCGGCTGATTGATGATGCCAAACCCTGCAGCCGGCACCTGAAAGGGCTGTCCCTTTCGCTGCAATCGTCGGGGGTGGTTAATGCAGGTGCCGGGTGCTGCCTGGGCGATACGCTGACCGTGTACCCGTACTTTCCTGAAGCTACAGCCGTGGGCGGTCACAGTTATACCGGCGCGGCAGTCCATTTAATTGATACCGTGGAGATCGCAAGTGGCGACTAAATATTTTGCCCTGTTAACCAATATCGGGGCGGCAAAACTGGCAAACGCCACGGCATTGGGGGTGCAGGTTGAGATCACTCAAATGGCCGTGGGTGATGGCAATGGCGCGCTGCCGACGCCGAACCCGGCGCAAACCGCGCTGCTAAATGAACTACGGCGCGGTCCGCTTAATGCACTGAGCGTTGATCCGGACAATATCAGCCAGCTTATTGCAGAACAGGTGATCCCGGAGAGCGCCGGAGGGTGGTGGATACGCGAAATTGGCCTGTTTGATTCATCGGGCGATCTGATTGCCATAGCCAACTGTGCGGAAACCTACAAACCGCAGTTACAGGAAGGCAGCGGACGTGTTCAGGTTATTCGTATGATCCTGATCGTCAGCAGCACAGACGCGGTAACGTTAAAAATCGATCCGTCTGTGGTGCTGGCAACCCGTAAATATGCAGATGATGCTGTCATTGAAGTGAAGGCATATGTTGATCAACAACTGGCAGCCCATATTGCTGCCGTTGATCCCCATACGCAATATTTGCTTGAGTCAGATATTGATAAATATATCCCTGTGGGCTTCCCGCTACCGTGGCCGACAGCGACAGCCCCCGCAGGCTGGCTTAAATGCAACGGTGCGGCGTTTGATAAAGCCAAATATCCCGCACTGGCGGTGGCGTACCCCTCAGGCAGTTTGCCCGATCTGCGAGGTGAGTTTATCCGTGGCGCGGACGATGGTCGGGGCATGGATGCTGGCAGGTCTGTTCTTTCCGCACAGAATGATGCAATGGGTGTGAGCTATGCCTCTAACGGGTTGACGGTAAAAAACATTCTTGTACTGACTAATCGTACAGGTTCGGGAGCCGATGCCATTGATGGCCTGGCAGCCGGGGACGCATTCGCTGACGGTGGGCAAACTTCCTCCGCTCGTCTGTCTGTTCGATCAGCAAATGAAACCCGCCCGCGAAACATTGCGTTTAACTACATTGTGAGGGCCGCATAATGGCAACGGCAAAACTGAACAGCGAACTGATTTCCATTGAGGCGGGAGATATTACCGTATTTAACTACGATGGCGGGACCCGTGAATATCTTTCAACGTCTGTTGAGTGTCTTGCCCCGGGGGTGGGTATCCCTGCCAACTCATGTACTGACGCACCGGGTGAAAGCAAAAAAAAATTTGCTATTTGCCGTACCGCCGATTTGAAAGCGTGGGAATACGTTGCCGATCATCGTGGCGAAACGGTATACAGCACTGAAACAGGTGACGAAGTTTCCATTACTGCGCCGGGTGATTATCCGGAAAAAACCACTACGCCGGCACCATCTACGCCATACGATACGTGGAACGGCAGCGAGTGGGTGACGGATACCGAAGCGCAGCACGCGGCGGACGTGGAAGCGGCGGAGCAACAGAAAACAGCGTTATTGAGTGAGGGTCAGGCAACGATCGGCCTTTGGCAGACGGAGCTACAGTTAGGCATTATCAGCGATGAAGACAAAGCCAGTCTGATCGCCTGGGTGAAATACATAAAAGCTGTGCAGGCGGTGGATGCGCCGAAGGTGCCGGATATCACCTGGCCGGAAAAGCCGGAGTAGATTCTCATTCCGGCACGCACCACCATTTTCAACCGTGCTGGCCATGTGTATCGAGTACAGTCATTTTTAACGGTGCTGCAGTACAGTCAGTGATGGCGGAGTATCAAGAAAGACAAAGCGGGCAAATGCCCGCTTTAGTTTTATGTGGATGCCGTCAGAACAGGCCAGACAGCGTACTACTGGCAGAGTTATAAACGGTTGTTGCCTTATCCTTCAGGCCCAAAAGCAGATCGCCAACGGACGAGGCTTGCAGTCGTTCGCGTAAGTCTTCATCGCAGCGCTGAAAGCTGATCGAGAATGTTATTTTTTTCGCTTTCCCGTAGCGGTCAAACTCCGTATGCGTGGCCTGTAGCCCGGTCAGTACATACATCCCGTAAATCTGCCCCGCACCGCTGATGAGTGGCCAGGGACGCCCGGTGTATGCCTGCGTTGCCAGCACGGAGAGCGACACGTCACCACCCGTAATTTCAGGGTAAAGCACCCCGTCAAGGTTGATCTGCGTCTCCCCGACGCCGATGTACTGCCATTTTGCCGACCGGTTAATGCGGTCATTTTTCACATGCCGCCAGTTCAGTGAGTGCCGCAACTGCTGATACGGCAGCGTTTTCAGTTCAAAAACAAACATCCCAAATATCATCATCATAATGTTACCTCCTTAATCCCTGTCTCTGAAGCTTCCGCGGCTGAGTCGTTCACGCCGGGCCAGCTCCGCGTTGACCGCATCGGCGGCAATCCGGCCAATTTCGCGGGCGTCCTGTCGTTCAACGCCGTGAAGGTGTACGTGGATTTCCCCCGTAAAACCGCCCGTGTTAACCGGTGTACTGCTGGCGCTGCGGCTGACGGGCGGAAGCGGCGCCTGTTTGACAGGCAGCGATGCCACCGCCACGGCAGGCCGTGCGCTTAACCTGCTATTTCTGACCGTGCTGGCCAGTTGCGATTCCTGCCACCCCCCACGGACGGCCAGCGCACGCGGCAGGTTTTTAAACACGATATCGCCGGGGCCGATTTTCTTCGTGTTATCGGCTGTCACTTTGGTATTGCTGTCGATATTCTGTAACCGACGCAGAGTGCCGTTATCGTCGGTCAGGGGGGATGTGGTTTGTTGTGCTCCGGACGGAACGTTATTCACCTCAACTTTTTTCGGCGCAACCTTAGCGATATCTCCCTGAAGAAGGGCTACTTTGTCCTGAAGCACCGCCATGCGTTGTGCATCTTCGATCTTCTTCCTTGCCTTCTCAGCCTCATCAGGCAGAACGCCGAGCTTTTCAAGGATCCAGGCTAATGTATCCAGCAGCATTTTTGCGGGAGCCAGGACAAGCTGGAGCGCACCACCCAGGACATTGCCGAACACCTCACCGGCGCTGGCGCATTTATCCAGCGTTTCTTTGCTGGATTCCATTGGGGAAAGTAGAGATTTGAACCAGTTAAAGACCTGGCTAACAGCGCCGCTTATCGCATCAAAGATAGGACTGAACTGCGCGAAGGCCTCACGTAGCGGGGCCAGTCTTTCCATGATGCCGGTAAATACACCTGCAAAAAATGCTTTAAGAGGCTCCCAATAACGCCAGATGAGAACCCCGGCAGCAACAAACGCCGCCACTATCAGGCCAATCGGACTCAACAGCAGTGACAGCGCAGTACCCAGCACAGACACCGCAGCAGTGACCATGCTCCATATGGCCGGTAAACCCGTCAGGCGCAGGGCCAGCATCCCAGCCCGCTTAGCCAGCGATCCCAGCGCAGCACCGGGCGCGAGGACAGCCCCCATCAGCGCAACGCGCATAGCGGGCATGATGGCTGAAACTCCCCGCATTTTCCCTGCTAACGAGCCGAGAACTGGCCCCCATCCGCGCACGCTTGCCATTGCCGGGCCGGAGGTGGTTCCGAGTGTCCGGAAGGCGGCAATCGTTCCGGTTATGCCTCTGCCGCCCGTCAGCAGGGTAAAGCCCAGCTGAAGTTTCGCCAGCGGCCCCAGCAGCAGGCCAGTCGCCAGCGATGTGCCGCCAATGGCGACGGTCAGGGCCAGAACGCTGCCACCAACGAGCACCAGTGATTTGGTCAGTTCAGGATTTTTATCAACCCAGCCCTTCATGGTCGTTATGGCGGAAGTGAATGATTTCGCCAGCTGACGCAGCGGCCCGTCAAGCGTATCACTGACCGCAATACGAAAACCCTCCCAGGCGCTGGTCAGCTGCATCAGATCGCCCGGCAGATTGTCAGTCATGGTCCGCGCAACTTTCTGACTCTCTTTATTTTTATGCGCTCCTGATATCCCTTCATACAGGTCACTAAGATAGCCGTCACCCGCGCCCTCAATGATAGCCTGAAGACCAACAAAGCCCTGTTCACCCGCAATATCCTTGAGGAAACTGATTTTTGCAGGCCCGGTATATTTCGCCATTTTCTGCTGTAGCTCCAGCAGCAGTTCAAAAGGCTTCTTCATTTCACCCATTGCATTCACTGACTCAACGCCCAGCTCATGCATCGCCTTTTTGCCTGCCGGGGTTTGCACCGCCAGCCGTGACAGGCTGCGCCTCAGCGCCGTACCTGCATCGCCACCTTTGATCCCCATACGTGCCAGTGCGCCGGTCAGCGTGGCGGTTTCCTCCAGGCTGAACCCCATCGCCTTTGCCACCGGCCCGGTGTACTTCATGGTTTCGCCAAGCTCACGCAGGTTGGTATTGGTGCGGGTGAATGCCCCCGTCAGCACGTCGCTGACGCGATCCATTTCTGAGGCGGCAAGCCCAAACTGTGAGAGGATATTGGTACCGATATCCGCCGTTTCGCCCAGATCCAGATCGCCCGCCAGCGCCATATCAAGCACACCAGGCAAAGCTGCACGAACGGATGCTGGCGTAAACCCTGCCATTGCAAGAAAGGACTGTCCGCGCGCGGCGTCCGTAGTGGTAAACGCGGTTTCAGCACCCAGTTTTTTGGCCTGCTCGCGCAGTGCCGAGAAATCAGACGAGTTTTTATCGATCCGGGTCAGCGCCTGAACACGCGACATTTCCTTGTTGAAACTCAGCGCCGGAGCCAGAAAACGCCCGCCTGCGTAACCGGCAGCGGAAGCACCCGCAACGGCCATCGTGCCGCCTGCGCGCAGCTTACCCGCCGTTTGCTGCAACCGGTCATAACGTGCGCGTGCCTGCGTAACCGCTGCCAGCTGGCGGCGCTGGCGCTCCAGCGTCTGGTTATACTGTTCGGTGCGGCGAATGGCGCTCTGAATAGTCCTGTCGCTGCCGACCAGCGAAACGCCGTGGCCCTTCAGCGCCTGCGAGGCGGCGCGCAGTTTTACCATTTCCTGAGTACGTGTGGCGTTAAGCCGCTCCAGCTTTGCGGCCAGTGCTGCCATATGGGCTTTTTGCTTGTCTGTAAGCTGTGCACCATCCCGCTGCGCCTGATTCAACCCGTTAAATGCGCGGCTGGTTTCATCAATTTTTCGTGACGTTTTCTGTACGCTGTCGCGCAGGCGATTGAACGTGCGGGACTGACTGTCCAGGTCTTTAATGCCGGACTGCGTTTTTTTGAGGGATTCAGACAAACCGCCCGCACTCTGGCGGGCGGCATTGACCGGGCGGGTAAGTTTATCGATCGCGCTGAACGCGACGCGGATATTAAGGCTTTTCACTGTCACTGGCTCCACTTCGGACAGCCGCCCGCTCACGCCAGGCTATGACTTCGCCCAGCTCCATCGCGAAGACTTCAGAGGGCGGCCAGTTGAAAACAACGGCGATATCAGCAACCAGATCGTCGATCAGGTCGAACCGCAGGAGTGTTACTGATTCTCCGTCTCCGCCTCGTTCGATGCTCCAGACCCCGCAGGTGTCAAAAAAGGGACGAGCGCTTCTGACAGGCTGACGAAATCGCGGGTATCCATTTCGTTAATCTCAGTCTGTTTGAGGCGCGGTGACGTGACGCGGGTCAGCAGTACCGCCACCGAATCCACATCCATATTCATCACGTTGACCAGCTTTAGTCCACGCAGTGAACCAGCCTGTTTGATCTCATCTGTGATCGTTACCTGAGTAATTTTCTCATCGCCGCGAATAACGGGTTTTGCCAGCGTAATGGCGTTATCGTTTTTTTTGCTCATTGTTGAATGCTCCGGGCGGCACGGGTGTACCGCCACTTATCAGGTTAATCAGTTACCCATTCCCAGCGCAGACGTGATGCGGTCAGGGTAGATATTCTTGCCATCTTTCTTGTAGATGAAGTTCAGCAGATCAAACTCAAACACCGGCTTGTCGTCGATAGTAAGCTTGTAATAGGTGTTCTTCATGGTGTAACTGACGGAGGTGTCTTCTCCCTGCTTACTTTCGCCGCCGTCCATTTCGGTGATGCGGCCGCGTAGTTCAACCTCAACCAGCAGGCTTTCGCCATCGGTGTAATACTCACCAGCGAAGCGGAAACGGGTTTCATCGATATCCCCGCAGTAGTTCAGCAGCAGCGACTGAACCAGACCGCCAACCACCATCGTGGTGTCCAGTGCGCCACTGTCCAGACCGAGATCTACCGCAGCAGATCCAATCATCCCGCCGCCCTGAAAGTCTTCAGTCTTACGGGTCAGTTTTGGCAGCGTCACGGAAGAGACTTTGCCAATGCAGTTGCTGCCGTTCACAAAGCAGGTGAACAGGCGCAGTTTGTGAGGAACCGCCATTTATGCACCTCCCAGCGAAGAGAACGCCGATTCAAAGTATTCATCGGTGAAGGTTTGGTACATCGTCAGATCCTCCATCGGCGGAACTGGCGTATATTTATAGCGAATGCGCACCTGACCCTGGCGAAGCCCGGTTGTCGGGTTATCCAGGATATCAAACCAGCATTCAGCGCCGATTAGCCGTCCCTGCGTCACCAGCGAGCTGAGTTTTCCACTGATGCCGCTAACCACGTCCCTGACATTGGCCGGGGTCAGCGGCTCATCAACGGCTTCAAACTGCGCTTCTGCAATGCTGTCAGCCAGAATCTGTGCGGTGCGGGTATAAACCTCAAAGAGGTAATCACTGCTTTCTGTGGTCCTGTTGCCCCAGAACCGGAAACCGTTACGCTTGATAAGCGTCGTTACCTCCTTGTTGTTCAGCTCGTTCGCGTCGCTGTCTTCAGCCTGAAGCGACCAGAAAACGTCCTGTGAAATACCCAGCACGTTGCTGACTGCCACGTTAGACAGCGATTTATGCCAGCCCCGATCGTTATCAATCAGCGCCCGCAGGCCGCACGCATAGGCCGGTGCCGGGAAGGCTTCATTCACGCCGGTGAGCGGGTTGTAGGCGATAAAATCCGGCCAGATAAGCATCAGTTCGCGGTATGCAAATTTTGCCCGGTACGCGATGGCCTCTTTCATCGTTTTGCAGTCATGGCACCCGGCATAGACAAACGCCCGCAGGTTCTGGGCAATCACGCACAGCGCGGAGGTGACCTCTTCCGTGTCATACCCCGGCGCTGCCAGAATGCGCGGACGATACCCCACCTTCTGTTCCGCCGTCAGAAAAGCGTACATGCCGGTATAGCTGCCGTCTTCTGCCGTGCCGCCCATGATGAGCTGCGACTGTGTTTTGCTGCCTTCCTCATCCGTTGCTGCCGCCACGCGCACAACGATCACCTTCGGGCTGGTCTGGTCAGCGATGGCTTTCAGCGTTTTGTACAGGGAGCCGGTTTTACCCGCCTTACCCAGCACGTTGTTCACCCGCGTCAATAGCACGGGGGTATTCAGGGGAAAGGTTTCCGCATCGGCATCATCCGCCACGGCGACAACGCCAATGACACTGGAATCAATGTCATTGATAGCCGTCACCAGGTCGGTATTCTCCCGGACGCGTACGCCGTGGAAACGTGTCTCTGACATGTTCACCGCCACTATGTTGTTGAGTTCAGCGTCATAATCCCTCAGTTCTGCCGTCCACTCACGCCATTGCGGATCTGGCCGGACGGTGACAACAAAAACCGGTTTGGGATCGAACGCGCGCGTGAGATCGTCGCCAGAAAAGGAGAGGATATGGCACTGACAGACCTGGCCGAATCACTGAACAACGCTATCGGCAGTTATGACGATTCGCTGACTGAAGCGGTAAAAAGTCCGGGCTTCAGCGTCACGATGGGCGGCAGGGCGCTGACGCAGCTTGATGAACGAATCATGTCGCTGTCGCTGACGGATAACCGGGGCTTCAATGCCGATCAGCTGACCATTTCCGTTGATGACAGTGACGGACTGACCGCACTGCCGCCACGCGGCGCAGAGCTGGCCGTATCATTCGGCTGGCTGGGCGAAGCGCTGATTTATAAGGGACTGTATACGGTCGATGAAGTCTCACATGAAGGCCCGCCGGACGTGATCACCGTGACGGCACGCAGCGCGGATTTTCGTGACGAGTTCAACGTAAAACGGGAGGTATCCTGGCATGACGTGACCGTTGAGCGGGTTGTATCGGCTATTGCAAAGCGCTACGGGCTGACGGCACAGATCAGTGACATGCTGATGGAGATTGAGATAGACCACGCCGATCAGACGCAGGAAAGCGACATGTCTTTCCTTACCCGCATGGCGGAAATGCTGGGCGCAATCGCCACCGTCAAGAACGGCAGTCTGCTGTTTATCCTGCCGGGCGGCGGAGTCACAGCTACAGGCCGCGCGCTACCCTCCGCCAGTATCACCCGCAGCAGCGGGGACCGTCATCGTTTCCGTATTGCCGACAGGGATGCGTATACCGGCGTGCGCGCATACTGGCTGGATCTGAATTTTGGCAAAAAGAAAAAGGTCAGCGTTAAGCGCCGCAGACCTGCAAAGCCCAAAAAAGAGAAGAGCAGCAGCCGTGAGGGCGATTACATGGAGGGCGCAGACGGTAACGTTTATGTCCTGCGTAAGACTTACCAGAATGAGGAAGCGGCAAAACGCGCGGCGGCGGCAAAGTGGCAGCAGCTTCAGCGTGGTGCGGCAGAGTTTTCGATCACGCTGGCGCGTGGCCGCGCGGAGCTTTACCCGGAAATGCACGTCACGGTGAGCGGTTTTAAGGATGAAATTGATAATCAGGACTGGATTATCGCCCGTGCCGATCATGCAGTGGATGACAGTGGATTTACCACCCGGCTGGAACTGGAGGCAAAAATCCCTGACTGGATAGCGGAAACTGAATAGAATGTCATGGAGTTCAACTCCCCAGGGGAGCCATCATTATGTTCAGATGTCCATTTTGCGGCGCTATGGCCCGCACCCGTACCAGCCGTAAAATTACTGATATGACCATCCGGCAATATCACCAGTGTCAGAATCTGGAATGTAGCCGATCATTTACCACGCTAAACAGCGTGGAAAGGGAAGTCACAAAGCGAGCAGGCAACGCGCCGTTGCCGCCTGGCTTTATCCCGCGCGATGCGTTTCCGGCTTCACACTATGGCAGGGAACAGTTAAATCTGATGTTCTGAAGAAAAACCACTATTAATTCAATAATTTAATCAATTCCTAAAGCCCCGGCGACGGGGCTTTAGCTCGAAGTGTGGTCACATTGTGGACAGTGATGATATAAATCCTTTTATATCAATAAAATAAACACTTGACCCTCCCCTTACGGGAAGCTTTTGCACTGGCACGCTATTCCTCAGTGGACGTCTGGCGCAATGGCTTATCCCACCGCGTCTCGCTCTCCTGGTCTGGCGACTATTTTGTCTGGGGTATGACGGCCGGTATCATTCGACAACTGGGTCTGCAGGTGGCTCCCTGACAGACTTTACCCAACGTCTGAAGAATCGCTGTTTCAACCTCTTCCCGTCGGCAGAAAAGTTTTTTTGCCTGTCTTTAACGGTATCTGTTGATATTAATGTTAATCAGCGCCTGTAATGACTACAATAAATGAATACTTAACATTTCGTCACCATTTTTAAACAAGGCTTGCAGTACATTTTACAACGTGTCTTTTTCCCTGATGCAGCAAAGAATAAACAACGGACTCGTTAAGTTACACGATAAACACCTGCGATAATTTTTATCGGAAATCGATTAGTTTATTTCACGCGATGTTCTTTCGCTGGATGATTACTATTACCCCATCAGTTTCCGAATAGTTAAGGTTTACCGAGGATCAAAAGCGTGATTAGTGTTTTCGACATGTTCAAGATCGGCATAGGCCCGTCAAGTTCCCATACGGTGGGGCCGATGAAAGCAGGTAAGCAGTTTGTCGACGAACTGTGCAGTAAAGGCATTCTCACTGACGTCTCCCGCATTGCCGTGGATGTCTATGGTTCACTTTCCCTGACAGGTAAAGGCCATCACACGGATATTGCAATCATTATGGGATTATCTGGTGCTGCACCGGAAACAGTCGATATTGATGGCATTCCGGCATTTATTCGTGATGTCGAACAGCAGCAGCGTCTGCTGCTGGCAAATGGCAGCCATGAGGTCGATTTTCCGCGTGAGGGCGGCATGATTTTTCGCAGCGATAACCTGCCGCTGCATGAAAACGGCATGCGCATCAGCGCCTTTTGCGGTGACAGCCTGTTATTCAGTAAAGTGTATTATTCCATTGGCGGCGGCTTTATCGTTGATGAGGCACACTTTGGTCAGTCGGTGTTGAACGCCGTTTCCGTGCCCTATCCTTTCAATTCAGCCAAAGAAATGCTGGCTCATTGCCAGCAGACCGGACTGTCACTGTCCGGGATGGTGATGAAAAATGAGCTTGCGCTGCACAGCAAAGCGGAGATTGAGCGCTATTTCGCCGATGTATGGCAGAGTATGCGGGATTGTATCGACCGCGGTATGAATACCGAAGGTGTTTTACCCGGTCCGTTGCGCGTCCCGCGCCGTGCTTCAGCCTTACGTCGCCTGCTTGTTTCTTCTGACAAACTCTCCAGCGATCCAATGAATGTAATCGATTGGGTCAACATGTTTGCACTGGCCGTCAACGAAGAGAATGCGGCCGGAGGACGTGTGGTGACTGCACCAACCAATGGTGCCTGTGGTATCGTCCCTGCAGTACTGGCTTACTACGATCATTTTATTCAGTCAGTCAGCCCGGATATCTTTATCCGCTATTTTCTCGCCTCTGGTGCGGTGGGCATTCTTTACAAGATGAATGCGTCTATCTCCGGTGCGGAGGTGGGTTGTCAGGGTGAAGTAGGTGTAGCCTGCTCCATGGCAGCGGCAGGTCTGGCTGAACTTCTCGGTGCCAGCCCTGAGCAGGTCTGTGTCGCTGCAGAGATTGGAATGGAGCATAATCTTGGGCTGACATGCGATCCTGTCGCGGGCCAGGTGCAGGTCCCCTGTATCGAACGCAATGCTATTGCATCCGTGAAAGCGATCAACGCCGCAAGAATGGCCATGCGCCGCACCAGCGAAGCAAGAGTTTCGCTGGATAAAGTGATTGAGACCATGTACGAGACGGGAAAGGATATGAATGCAAAATACCGGGAAACATCACGCGGAGGGCTGGCAATTAAAGTTCAATGTGATTAAACATTAACCGCCGTCGTTTTAATCCCCCCTGCCTATAACGGCGGCCCCTCCTTTTTGTCCTGTCATCCGATGATCAAGTCGCTGTTCATCGTGACAAAACCACGGTATTTTCTGTCAACAGTGAGTTAGCCACGCTTTACGCTGAATCCGCACTCAGGCCAATTAAGACTAAACTTAACGCTGATTTTGCCGATATCAGGGGTTTGATTTCTAAATTATTACTTCAATCACAGGGTGATGACCGATGCAAGTGTCCCAGGAGGTTTTCGGACAGTATCGCCGCAAGCGCTTATTGATCGCTTTAGCGGTTTCAGCTTTAGTGCTTATCCTGACATTATCCCAACGTTTTTTTGAAGAAAAAAGTCGGATTGAAAAACAATCGCACACCTTCGCCGGAAATGCCATTCAACGATTTGATCGCCTTTTTTCACCACTTGAAGTGGCTGCCAGCAATACGCTTCGCCTGGTCGGGCTGCCCTGTGATGAAGTGCGTTTTCCTCTTATTGAAAAGCTGGCTATGTTGCAAACGGTGCGCTCAATCATTCTGGTTGATAAAGATATCCTGTATTGCTCAAGCATATTTGGCCACGGTGCCACAACGTTCAGTAGTCGCTATCCTGAACTGGCCGTCAATAATCAACGAATGATGCTCAGTATTGACGATCGTATTCTGAAAGGTTCACCCATTTTGCTACTCTGGACGCCCCAGGATACCGACAACCATGCTGGTATTTTGCAAGTCATTAATATCGAGATGATAAGCAACTATCTGCTTGAACCGACGTTGCCCTGGGTTGAGCGCGCGATTATTAACGTTGCCGGTAAAAGCCTAGAATATGGTAGCCAGCGACTTGAACAGACGGTCCCCTCAAATAACGAAATCAGCTATCAGGAAGCATCGCTGCGTTACCCATTCAGCATCACCTTATTTGGCCCGGCACCCGCACGACTGGCGCTGATCACTCTGCCTTCCCAACTGCCGCTGGCATTACTGCTAAGTTTGCTAACCGGATATATCATCTGGCTGGCGACCGCAAACCGGATGAGTCTCGCCTGGCAGATTAGTTACGGCATTTCCACTCGGGAATTCATGGTTTACTGCCAACCGCTGATTAACTCCCGAAGCCGTGAGTGCGATGGCATCGAATTACTGCTTCGCTGGCATAATCCCCGGCAGGGCTGGGTTCCGCCGGACGTATTTATTCCACTTGCCGAACAGCACAATCTTATTGCGGCACTGACTCGTTTTGTGCTCAGTGAAGTCGTTCGTCAGCTGCCCATGCTGCCAACCAGCCCTAATTTTCACATCGCAATCAATGTCGCTTCCGGGCATTTTCACGAGCGTGAAATTATTGATGACCTGCAAGAATTATGGTGGCCTGCCAGCCCGCGCCCACAATTAATCGTTGAGCTAACAGAGCGCGACGCCCTCCCCCTGGTGGATCAGCGTGTGGTGTCTCATTTGCACAAAATTGGCGTGAAGCTGGCGATTGATGACTTTGGCACCGGTCATAGTTCTCTTTCCTATTTAAAAACGCTGAATCCTGACGTGCTGAAAATTGACAAGGTCTTCACCGCCGCCATCGGCACAGATGCTATTAATGCCACGGTAACAGATATGGTTATTTCTCTGGCACAGCGTCTGAATATCAGTCTGGTAGCTGAGGGCGTCGAAACAGCGGAACAGGCAGAATATCTGCGCGAGAGAGGTGTTGACGTGTTGCAGGGATACTTTTACGCCCGACCTATGCCGCTCGGTGATTTCCCGGAATGGTTGAATCAGTACAAAACGACGCCAAGACAGTAAGTATTCGCCCTGTGCAACAAGAGTTATTAGTACAGCCCTCTTAACGAGAACCACAACACCGCGCCTGGGCTGCGGTTATATCTGACACTCTTCTCTTACCTGCATCACACATCTCTGCAAATTATTCATTCGCATAAAGCCATTGGGTTAATCAGGTGTTGAACACGCCCACTGGACGTGGTTTTAATTTACCAGTATAAAATGGGCCGTCCTTAACGACCCGTTGGGTTTTATTCTTCGCTCTGGTCATCTTCAGGATCGCGGTCACGAGTAACCCGAACCAGGTCGATACGATAGTCCGTCGCCTCTACAATCAGGAATTCTAGTGGTGGCAGTTGAATGGTTTCGCCAACCAACGGCAGTTGACCTGTCTGAGCAATCAGCAGCCCGGCCAGCGTGGCATGATTGTCACCTGGATTTACCAGCACATGCGTATTGAGACATTGCTGTAACGAATGCAAATCAGTCCCGCCTTTCACCAGCCAGCCCTCACCATCGGCAACGATATCCGGTGTTTCATCCTCATCCGGGAATTCCCCCGCGATTGCCTCCAGCACGTCCAGCGGCGTAATAAGCCCCTGCACCACACCAAATTCACTGGTCACCATAACGAAACTACCCTTAGCGCGGCGCAGTACGCCCAAAAGATTAATGGGATCCAGGGTATCAGGAATAATGACAGGCGGAGTGGATGCCGCAAAGGTGGCCACGTCCATGCCGTGCTCCAGTGCAACAAGTAACTCTTTAGCGCGTACCACACCAATAATCTCATCCAGTTCTCCGCGACAAACCGGAAAAAGACTGTGGGGCGTATCTAACAGCTGAATACGAATCTCATCGACCGGACGTGCAGCATCAACCCAAGAGATATCCCCGCGCGGCGTCATGATACTGCGCACGGAACGAGAGGCCAGTGTTAACACGCCGTTTATCATGTAACGCTCTTCATCTTTGAACGCTTCCTTTGGTGGGCTGAACGCTCTGTCTTTTCCTTCAGCAGACTGTTCTTCCGCGTCACGATCTCCGCCCATCAGGCGAAGTATCGCCTCTGCGGTGCGCTCACGCATCGGCTTGCGGGCCTGATTACGCATAAAATTAACGCGCGCAATCTGATTAAACAGCTCAATAAGAATCGAAAAACCAATCGCTGCGTAGAGATACCCTTTAGGAATGTGGAAACCAAAACCCTCTGCAACCAGGCTCAGACCAATCATCAACAGGAAGCTCAGGCACAACACCACGGCAGTAGGATGCGCATTAACAAAGTGAGTTAACGGTTTTGACGCCAGAAACATCACGCCCATCGCAATAATAACTGCCGTCATCATCACCGCCAGATTGTTTACCATACCGACAGCGGTAATTACAGCATCCAGTGAGAAAACGGCATCCAGTACCACAATTTGTAATACCACCGCCCAGAAACTGGCGTAACCCTTATTGCCCCCCCCTGAATGATCGCGGTTTTCCAGTCTTTCATGCAGTTCCATCGTGGCTTTGAAAAGCAGAAACAGACCACCCACAAGCAGAATCAGATCGCGACCAGAAAAACTAAACTCGCCCACGCTGAAAAGTGTCCGGGTTAAGGTCACCATCCATGAGATAAGCGATAACAGCCCCAGGCGCATAATCAGCGCCAGTGAAAGACCAATAAGCCGTGCGTTATCACGCTGTTTAGGCGGTAATTTGTCAGCAAGAATGGCAATAAAAACCAGATTATCGATCCCAAGCACAATCTCAAGAACAACCAGCGTAAGCAGGCCTGCCCAGATTGAAGGGTCTAAAAGAAATTCCATCAGAGACTCCGAAAAAGGGTAAGGCCAGATGCGATAATTGTGCACAAACTCGCATAGCATAAGGCAACGCTGGATAAATGGGGAAGTTCGTCAGATGACGGGATGATACTGGCCGATAAACCCGGAGAGGTGATTAAGCGACGTCGGTGACGATCCATAGGGAGGGCTGATGCCCGTTACTCCTGTGTTAAATAAGAAAGGCTACTGTAATAAGACATGCTCTGTACGTCAAAATATTTTCTTACATTTACATTGTCTTAACCACACTGGCACCGTCATCAAAACAAAAAACATCCATTCACCTCTGAATACTGGAACAGGACTACGGGCATTATTTACACGCTGAATAAAATAGTTTTGGCCCTGGCTTACCAGACAGAAAACAATTTTGTCCGGTGGCGGAATCAGCAATTTATATTTCCTCTTAATGCGTTATCCCATCCGGCTCCCTGACAG
The DNA here is from genome assembly GCF_021365465.1 of Erwinia tracheiphila. Taxonomy (NCBI): domain Bacteria; kingdom Pseudomonadati; phylum Pseudomonadota; class Gammaproteobacteria; order Enterobacterales; family Erwiniaceae; genus Erwinia; species Erwinia tracheiphila. The sequence goes on along the minus strand of NZ_CP089932.1, from coordinate 2,200,593 downwards.
ATTACTAAAAAAGACAGGCCGCGTGACCGACTCAAATCATCTCGCAGTATGTGCTGAAAGTTTATGCATCCCGGCTTTTGTAGAGAACGCAGGTTCAGGCACAAAACGCTGGCGGGTATTTATATCGATACATGATCGGATTGCGGAAAAACCAATAAAAACACTGAGAAGCTGTGTACAGAACAGTGAGATGCTAAAGAGTGAATTTCACACAGGGTGAAAACGTCGAAATCTAAATTCAGGACCGCTGCCCCGACAGAAATTCGCAGCAACGTGCTTATCCCCGTCGACCTGATGAGACAGCGTTCTACCAGAATACATGTTGATAAGAATAATAATGATGCCAGCATCGGCCCCATACTTTGGGAGATGCTACTGACACATAATGTTACGCTGCCACACGCGCAGCGTGAAATCAGTTTCGCAGTTAAACTCACTGGAGGTTGCCAGTACGCCCCATACTTCCGGGCGAGCGCGCCAGGCAAAAGGGGTCATTTGTAGCAATTGCGCCGACTCTTCGCTGTTTAAGCTCAATGGATAATTAAGTGAATGCTGCTCAACAAGAGTGAAGCATTTCATCTGTTCAGGTGTGTCGTCATGCAGTCTCACATCCTGATAAATCAGTTCCTTAAACTGGATTAAATGGCGCGGGCCCGGCGTGACGGTCAGTACAATTCCCCGGTCCTTCACCACCCGTTCCAGTTCTTCTGCATTGCAGGGAGCATAAATTCTCAACACAGCATCAAAAGCAGCGGAGGTAAAAGGCAGGCGATGACTTGAAGCCACGCAAAATTCGACATTGTGATAACGTTTGGCTGCAAAGCGCACGGCAGCTTTTGAAACATCCAGCCCGTAAACTAATGCTTCACTACGTGCCTGAAGCTGCATGGCGACTGCCTGCGTGTAATATCCTTCTCCACAGCCAATATCCAGAAGATGAAGCCCGGTGGACGGTAAATGCTGTTCAAGTAGTTCACAAACTTTATGTTGCAGTGGCTGATAGTGTCCGCTGTCAAGGAACTCACGCCTTGCAAGGATCATATCAGCACTATCACCGGGCTGGCGTGAACGTTTATGCTGCACCGGAAGCAGATTAACATACCCTTCTCTCGCCCGATCGAACTGGTGCCGGTTTTCACATCGCAAAACAGCGGCTTCCGCCAGCAAAGGCTGATGACAAAGTGGGCACTGGTATGGCATGACACTTCTCCGGCAGAATTAACGGCGGCAGTGTAACGGAATCCATTGGCGCGAGGCAGCTTTTATTCACACGGCAGTAAAACGGCCATTATAAGCAGTAATGTTGTTCACATTATCAAGAGGAGGCCATGACAACTCAAGGGCTGAAGTGCTCGGGGATTTTGTCAGGTTTATATTCAAAGGCAACAAGACCAACGATGGATGCTGATAAAAAACTTCATCAAATACTGCTTTAATGATTGTGCGATTTTTCACAAGGCCGGTGCGGTTCCTCTGTGGCAGATTACCAATCCCACAACAAATTCTGGTCATTCTGTCGCCGCTAACAGAACAAAAATCAAGACAGCAAACAATCTGACACACTGGCATACCCAATGCCTGAACTACCAGACAATGAAAAAAGCCGGACCGATTAAGGTCTGGCTTTTTTACTCAGATTCGTACCTGAACCACACGCTATGCGAACAGCTGGCAGGCCAAAACCGGAATTAGATTGCGGTGACGTTCACAGCAGCGGGGCCTTTCTGTCCATCCTGAATTTCGAACTCAACGTTCTGACCTTCAGCAAGAGTTTTGAAACCATTACCCTGGATAGCGGAGAAATGTACAAATACATCTTTGCTACCGTCAGCAGGGGTAATAAAACCAAAACCTTTAGACTCGTTGAACCACTTAACCTGACCTTTAATCTTTGCCATTTTACAAATTCCTTAGAATGTTTATTCGCCCAAAGGCTTATGTACAGAAAAAACAGAGACACTACTGCATGGGGCACAAATTAATTCTCGGCAAGGAAGCGGTATTCAACATAACGTCTTTGCTCAAAACTTCTTTACTGAAGATGCCTCACTTAAACAGAACTGTACCTCGGTTACCCAGATGTTTTATTACATATTTGTTAATTAATGGCAAGCTATTTTTAAACAAGGAACAAGGCTATGCACAGAATTGAAACAAAGCGATTTTTGATAATTCAATTCGGTGATTGTCGTTTACATTCATACAGTAAAACAGAGATGAAAAGTGCCCGCAAGCCTTGCGGGCACAGCAGGCGCGTGCTTTCAGCATGAGACATGCAGCTCATTAATAGTGCAAGCTGTTTATATTTAACCTGAATTGATTGCACAATTATTGAAAAGGTTAGGTAAAAACGTCATTTTAAGCCTCCTGCCATCAACGACTAAAGTCATGCTGTAAGATTTAAAAAAATTACCGGAGCAGGATGAATTTAAACTGTACCAAAATCAGGAAAGTGCATTTATTCCTGCCCCATTTAATCGCACCTGCTGCTGTATTAATTAACGGAATCGCGTAGGAATTTTTATATCAAAATCTCAATTTTAATTATCTTCAAATAATAAATTAGGATTATTCCTAGCCATCAGTATTAAACAAGATACATTCCCCAATTTTTCATGCATGAAAGCAGTTCTCATCCATTCCGGCAGCCTTCATTTCAACTGAAAGGACTTCAGGTAACTCGTCAAGAGACTCATCACCCCGCTCAAATACTCCCCAATGAATGGGAATAGTGGTGGGCTGCTCAAGGTATCCATGCAACAAAACGGCGCGCCTGGGATCCATATGGTGCTCCCTCACGAACCATCGTGGTGCATAGGCACCTGTTGGCAGCGCTGTAAGGTTAAAAGAACCCAGCCTCGCAGGGATTCCATCAGATTCTCAGAATAACCGCTGTCCCCACTAAACTAAAAAATTAAGCTGCTTATAGCGAATCACCCAACCGCACCAGAGAGAACGATTTCTGTCCCACAAGGTTCTCATACTCCAATGACGAGCAGGCACTGCATAAACCATCATTCCGGCAGATTCTGTATGTTCACACCTGTCCAGCTCTACCACGTTGCTGGCACCAATGCGCTAAACCACTTTTTCAACCCCAACGGCACGATAAACTCAGTCTGAGGGAATCGCCTGAGAATTTTTTATCGTCATTTTATCAAGGTGATCATCGTGGTTATGAGAAATCAGGACGCTGTACAGTGAGGGTAAATTATCAATGCTAAGTGCCGCAGAGGTTTTGCACCGGGGACCATAAAAACTGACAGGAGACGCTCGTGAAAAAAAAGCCGGGTCTATCAACGTGTATCGCCCAGAGCAGCGCAGCAACAAACAGGCATGCCCTAACCACCAAATCGTATCGCCCTTCCCGGGCAAATCGGCATGCTGCCATCACTGCTGAATAAAATTCTGATAACCATGAGCAAGGGAGTTGGTAATCCCTTAGCTTTACGCCAGCGTTTAAGATCATCTTTTCTGCGGATGTATGGTTCGGTATTACGAAAACCATCGCGAGAGTGATGATATTTATCAGGATCAAACCAGAGGTTTAGCCAGCCCATAAATAACCTTAAGTATGGTGTTCAACGTTCAGGCACAAGACGAGTGAAATCTTTAGTTTCACTATGCGCCTTATCAGTAACCGATGAAGATTCAGCTATTTTTCTCAACAGCGCATTTTGCCTCTTTTGCTCTTCAAGCAGCGCCTCAAGCAAACATACCTGTTGTGTGGCTTTAACGCTGGCGCGATTAATAAAAAACCAGACGAACAATCCAACTACCACCAGAGTCAGCATGATGCCCATTGATGTAAAGCTCATTGCACCATTCACTATTTCGTTCATAACCGCCTCAAATTGAAAACGTTTTTCTCTAATCTGACACCGGAAAAAGATTTTACCCGCTAACATGGAAAATGACAGCCGGATTGCGAAATTTTAAGAACGTTCGCGCAGGCAAAACGTATTGAAATGTGTATTCTCAGCCAAGGATGCGTACTATATCGCAACATACTGTTATATCAGCCAGTAAGAATCATGCTGAATAAGTAGCACAGGCGTCTTTCTGAAATAAGGATGTATATGAAATTTTTAGTTCGCATTGCGACATTGCTGGTCATTATCTGGTTAGCAATGCTGTTGACAGGTTACGGTGTTCTGACAGGAAGCACTAAAAACGTCGCAGGAATGGGGCTTCAGTGCCAGTACCTGACCGCACGCGGAACGCTTACCGCACAATATCTCCACAGCGATAGTGGAATAGTGGGCGTTTCGGATTGCCCGCTGTTAAAAAAGAGCGGTAAAGTTATAGATAACTAAATAAAACTTGGCCAGCACCCTGCTGGCCAGGCTTGTCAAACCGGGTAATCGTGGTAACCCATTTGTTCAGAAATAGCGCTTCCTGCCTGTTGCAGAAGTTTTACATATTCACTTTTTTTATCATGCGCAAAGCGCAACGTTGGAAAAGAAACACTCATGCCCGCAACGACAACCCCAAAGCGGTCAAATACTGGCACAGCCAGGCAACGCAGTCCCTCTTCCTGCTCTTCATTATCTTCAGCAAAACCACTGATGCGCACAATATCCAGTTGATGCATAAGGGCTTCAGCGCTGGCAATCGTCCTTGCAGTACTACGGGTAAATTCGACACCGTCAAACATCTTTACCACTTCTTGCCGATCCCGCCATGCAAGCAGCACTTTGCCTATTGCCGTGCTGTGTAGCGGATTACGGCGACCAATACGGGAATACATTCGCAGGTTGTACAGCGAATCAATTTTGTGGATGTATACAATACTGTTTTCTTCAAGTGCACCAAGATGAATGGTTTCACGAGTCTGACGCGAAATTTCACGCATTTGTACATCAGCCAAGCGAATCAGATCGATATTTTGTAGTGCTTTCGCACCAAGTTCAAACAGTTTTAATGTCAGGGTATATTTCTCTGATTCACCTTCCTGAGCGATATAGCCGAGTGACTTCATCGTCTGTAAAAAACGATACACCGTGCTTTTTGACATCATCAGGCGCTGTGAAAGGTCAGTGATGCCATGCTCCCTGCCCTCACCCAGCGCCTGAAGGATACCAAAGACTTTCATTACTGATGAAACCGCATCCGGCTGCTTGTCTATATCTTCCTTTGTCATTGCAGGTCCTTATATGTTGTTTTATAAAAAATGGAACAGTGTTTTTATTATACGATCGGCAAAAAGAATGTTGCAATCCATGCAATCTGAGAAGCCATTTCATATGATTTTGAAGTTATTAACGCATTAACACTGCTATTGTTGTTAAAAACCTTTAGCATAATAATATTCACTTCTCTTATTATCCTAAATTATGCTGCAAACTACTCAACAGGATGGCCTTCCCGTTCCACACCGCTACGGTGCTATTATGGCAATAGCCCTTGGCATTATTGTCGCTGTACTGGACGGTGCTATAGCGAACGTTGCACTCCCAACCATTTCACGCGAATTGCATGCCAGTCCGGCCGAATCAATCTGGATAGTTAATGCTTATCAGCTGGCTATTATTACATCGCTGCTGTCGCTTTCTTTTCTCGGAGACATCATAGGCTACCGACGTATTTATCAGTGTGGACTGGTTCTGTTTACCTTCACATCTCTGTTTTGTGCGCTGTCCGATTCTTTAGGCATGCTTACGCTGGCCAGGGTTCTGCAAGGTTTCGGCGGAGCAGCCCTGATGAGCGTCAATACAGCATTGATCAGGATCATCTATCCACAACGCTACCTTGGTCGGGGCATGGGTATCAATTCACTTATCGTGGCTGTTTCTACAGCAGCGGGGCCTACGGTGGCTGCGGGTGTGTTATCCGTAGCGTCGTGGAAATGGCTGTTTCTTATCAACATTCCAGTTGGATTACTGGCGCTATTTTTAGCATGTCGTTTTTTGCCTGACAATACGCAACGGAATAAGGAACAACGTTTTGACATCCCAGGCGCTGTCATGAACGCCCTGACTTTTGGCCTGCTGATTGCGGCGCTAAGTAGCTTTGCACAACGGCAGTGCAGCTGGCTGACCATGGCAGAATTAATTGGGCTTTTCACGGCAGGCTTTTTCTTTTTACGGCGACAGCTGCGTCTGCCCTTTCCATTATTGCCGGTGGATTTACTGCGCCTGCCTGTATTCTCACTTTCAATCGGCACCTCCGTTTGCTCTTTTTGTGCACAGATGCTGGCTATGGTGTCATTACCATTTTTTTTGCAAAAAATCCTTCAGCGTGATGAGGTCGCAACCGGTTTACTGCTAACTCCGTGGCCGCTGGCAACAATGGTGATGGCCCCAGTCGCAGGTCGATTAATTGAAAACTGTCATGCTGGCCTGCTGGGCGCAGTTGGGCTTCTTATGTTTTCCTGCGGGTTGTTTTCCCTGGCACTGCTGCCTTCTTCACCGGAAGATCTGAATATTATCTGGCGAATGGCGCTGTGTGGCGCAGGCTTTGGTTTATTTCAATCCCCTAACAACCATACAATTATATCTTCAGCCCCACGGCATCGAAGCGGAGGTGCCAGCGGTATGCTCGGTACTGCACGTCTGCTGGGGCAGAGCAGTGGTGCTGCGCTGGTAGCGCTTATGTTTAATCTGTTTGATAGTAAAGGCACTTATGCGTCTTTGTTAACTGCTGCCGGCTTTGCTGCAGTTGCTGCAGTTGTCAGCGCACTAGGCATTATGCAAACCAGAAATATTCCCTGATAAAAACACCCTGCCAGTAAAAACCTGGCAGGGTGCGGTAATACTCAGGCACTGAAACGGTGGCCCTATTTCAGATATTGTCCGCTTCTCAACGCTTCAATACGCTTATCGAGCGGTGGGTGAGACATAAACAGTTCACTTAAAGATTTAGATTTACCATTGATGCAGAATGCCATCATAGTGCTGGCTTCCTGCGGCTCATAGCTGGTTTTCAGGCGTTGTAATGCCGCGATCATTTTTTCACGACCCACCAGCCGGGCAGAACCCGCGTCTGCATGAAACTCGCGATGCCGTGAAAACCACATGGTAATAATGCTGGCAATGATGCCAAAAACCAGTTCAAGCAACATTGAGACCGCAAAGTAGACCAGCGGGTTACCGTTACTGCTCTCTCCCTCGTCACGATCGCCTGACATAAAGCCTGCAGCCAGTTGAGCAATGATTCGCGATATGAAAATCACGAAGGTATTAACGATACCCTGGATTAGCGTCATGGTAACCATATCACCATTAGCGATGTGACTGACCTCATGGGCAAGCACGGCCTCTGCTTCATCGCGACTCATGTTTTGCAATAGTCCGGTAGACACAGCTACCAGTGAGGCATCGCGGCGTGCCCCCGTTGCAAAAGCGTTAATATCAGGTGCATGATAGACGGCCACCTGGGGCATGGCTATGCCTGCCTGCTGCGCCTGCTGTGCGATGGTCTGTATCAACCAGCGCTCAGTTTCATTCCGTGGCTGTTCAATAACTTCACCGCCAACGGAACGTAACGCCATCCATTTTGACATCAGCAGTGAGACAAACGCACCGCCGAAGCCAAACAGACCTGCCATAATCATCAGGCCCTGTACACTGCTTGACTGAATTCCTGTCAGGCTGAGTATCAGCCCGAAAACCAACATAACCCCCAGATTGGTTAACAGGAAAAGCGCAATACGCATCATAGATTATCTTCTTCCTCAATTAACAAAAAATGCTCAAAGCAGACACTATCCTATTTGCACAGCAAAACATTTCAAGCTGCATCACTCGATAACTCATTAAAAAAACATAACTTTACACTTTCTGGTAATGAGCAGACGCACGTTTAAATAAAAAAGTAAAAAACCACCTGCATAGCAGGTGCCATTGATTTCGCCGCACAGGGGCGCACTAAGTCCAGACTCAGAGAGCCTTCCCTTCACACTTCTTTCAGTGGAAGCTGGCTATCTTCAACTTCATGTTTTTCCTGATACTTCACGTACTTTATTATCATTTCTTCGTTTATACCTACGGTATCGACACAATAACCTCTTGCCCAAAAATCATTCCCCCACTGCTTGTTCTTACGCAAGCAGGGAAATTTACTGAACAATCGAAGGGCTGTTTTACCCTTTAAGTCGCCTGTTACATGGGAAATCGAAAGCCGTGGAGGCACTTTTACCCGCAAATGGGCATGGTCTGTCTGGTCATTCAGCTACACTACTTCTATCCCGGGCTGCTCACCTGAGATCCTTATCGGCTTACAGACCTCTTTACCAACATTGTTACTAAGGATTCGAAACCGGTACCTGGGTGTCCATACGATATGATATTGACAACATCAGGGCACATGAGATGCTTTCTGGAATCTACTCATGGTTAAATCCCTGGCAATTATGTGTATAACAGATTCGGATTTTTCCATGAGTAGCATGACTGGCAGAGCCAGCTTATTGCTGACCACCTCCACAGGAGGTGGTGTTCATGCAGGGATAAAAAAAGCACAGCCTGTGCTGTGCTTTTTTTATTGCCGCCGGAAACCACCAGATAAGTAGGCGTGGTCATTATTACATTCTGGATTTATCTTACATCTCGCAGTTTTGAATCCACCAGACACAACGCCTTGTTAAACATGGTAGTTCATCTCTGTGGGATGGGCCTCAAGCCACCTTCTGTGAAGGTGGCTTTGACTATTTTGCAGCAGCTGGTGAAGGCTGCGATTTTTCAAGTTGCGCCAGATCGCTGGCAATCTTAACAGTTTCATCCATGTAAGGATCGGGTTCTTTATAATCCTTTGGAAGATCGTCAAGTTTAGCCAGCAGTTTTTTCCCCTCCCGCTGCATTCTGGCATTGATACGCTCAAGTCGCAGAGCGTCATCTTCATGATTCTCTTTTTCACGTTCGACCAGATTCAGGGAAACAATATTACGTTTATCTTTGTTCGCGTTGAAACGAGCAATGTCTTTAATTATGTACCGGAACTCAGGTTCCTGGGCAATTCGCGCATCGTGCAATTTCAACAACTGCGCTTCCAGCGGTTTTAAATCACGCGCTTTGCTGTAGCTTGCCGCATTAATACTGTCCCAGGGGAGCGCGTTATCTTCAAACTTCTCACCCGTATCAACGGCTTCCACACCGGTAGGCATCAGGAGATCTGGCGTGACACCTTTACGCTGCGTGCTGCCTCCATTAATCCGATAAAACTTCTGAATAGTATAAGTAATCGAACCCAGCGCAGGCCATTCCGGGCGCAGCATTTGGTCGTAGATGCGATTCAGTGAACGATATTGTTGAACAGTACCTTTACCAAAGGTAGGCTCACCAACAATCAATGCACGTCCATAATCCTGCATTGCAGCGGCAAAAATTTCCGATGCCGAAGCGCTAAAGCGATCAACTAATACTACCAGGGGGCCTTCGTAATAAACAATACCATCAGTATCACTGTCTTCACGTACTTTGCCGTTATTGTCGCGAACCTGTACAATCGGTCCGGACGGGATGAATAAGCCGGACAGCGAAACCGCTTCAGTTAACGCACCACCACCGTTGGTACGCAGATCGATGACCACACTCTCGACATTCTGTTTTTGCAGTTTTTGCAGCTGGACTTTCACATCATCAGTGAGGCCAACGTAAAAGCCGGGAATATCAAGTACGCCGACTTTTTCCTTACCGACATTATGCACGCTCATCTTCACGGCACGGTCTTCGAGACGGATTTTTTCGCGCTTCAGGGTAACAGTGCGTGTTTTTGTACCCTTGCCTGCAGGCAATATCTCAAGCCGAACCTTACTGCCCTTTGGGCCTTTAATTTGCGCAACGACATCATCAAGCCGCCAGCCAATTACATCCACCATCGGCTTACCCGGTTGACCTACACCCACGATGCGGTCACCCACGGTAATAGATTTACTTTTTGCTGCAGGACCACCTGCCACTATCGAGTTGATCACCGTGTAATCATCATCCATCTGCAACACCGCCCCAATCCCTTCAAGTGAGAGACTCATTTCAGTATTGAACTGGTCGGTGTTACGCGGCGAAAGATAGCTGGTATGAGGATCGATTTCGCGGGCGAAGGACGTCATTGCCAGTTGGAAAACATCTTCGCTGTTACTTTGTGCAAGACGACGAATCGCGAACTGATAACGTCGTGACAATACGTCACGAATTTCTTTTTCATTCTTGCCGGCAAGTTTAAGACTGAGCTGGTCAAATTTTACTTTGGCATCCCACAGCTGGTTGAGTTCATCCGTACTGGTAGGCCATGGGGACTTGCTGCGGTCAATATCGATTGTGTCGTGGCCGGTGAAATTCATCGGGCGATCGAGCACAGTCAGCGCATAATGAAAGCGCTCAAAACGACGTTGCTGGGCAAGGTTGTACAGTTCATAAAACACATCCAGTTTGCCGCTTTTCAGCTCATCGCCCAGCGTCGTTTTTTTACTGGCGAAGCGTTCAACATCAGAGGTCAGCAGGACGTTATGGTTGTAATCGAGAAGGTTAAGATAGCGGGTAAATATTTTCTCTGAAAAGCCCTGGTCAAGGTCGAACTGACGATAGTGAGAACGGGTAAAGCGTGACGTTACGCGCTCACTGACGGTGGCATGCTGTGGTTCCTGATGAAGCTGGGGAATTTGATCGGCGTGCGTAATCGTTTCCGCAGAGAAAACGTTACCCGTCAGGAGTGCTGCGGCGATAACGGTTATTTTAAAAAAATTGTTCATGCCCTGATTGGCCTCCGTCTCAGAACTGCAAGTGTTCTGCGCGTACGATCATTGCAAGGCCGGAAACCAACTGGACCCGGACACCATCTTTAGTGATCTCAAGAATTGTCGCCTCCATTGCATTTTTTCCCGCTGTGACTTTTATATTCTGCCCAACCTGCAGTGATGCAGTGTCTGGTACAGGCGCACTGCGTGGTGATGGAGTCGCTGAGACTGCGGGCTTGGACTCTGACGTATTGCGCGGCGGTCTGCTACGTGTCCGCCGCGACGCATCACCGTCGCTAGCAGGTTTATTCGCTGGCTTACGCGGACGACGAGGAGCGGCTTCCACAGCGGCCTCACGTTTTTTTGCCTGCAGTTGCTCACGATGTGCCTGAACTCGCGCTTTTGCTTCTTCCAGCTGCTTACGTGCATGTTCCACATGCTGCTCATCAAGCACACCACAGGCGTTTCCGTCGAGGTCAACGCGAGAAGCACCAGCTTTGATACCGTAGAGGTAACGCCAGCTTGATGTATAGAGCCTGAGTGCAGAGCGAAGCTGAGTTTTACTAAGACCCATCTCACCCTGAACACGCTCAACCAGATCCTGAAAGATACCGATTTTAAGCGGACGTGCTTCACCTTCAGCACTAAAACACTGGGGAAAGCGTTCGGCCAGAAAGGTAATAACTTCTTTGCTGCTATTCAACTTGGGTTGATTTTCCATGAAATTTCCTGATTACAACGGGTTGCCAACAAGCCGAAGGCATGAACAGGCGTCATTATAATGACACCATCGGCAATTGCTACGTGATCCAGCACTTTAGCTGCGTTTCATGTGAATAAATTTTTCCACATCAGAACCCGCAATCACCTCACACAGCCCGGCGATGAGCGTTGACAGCCCCGCTTCATCTTCGCTGTCAAAACGGCTGTATTCCACGCTATCAATATCCAGGACACCAATGACCTGGCCGTTAACTTCCAGCGGTAATACGATTTCCGCGTTGCTGGCCGCGTCGCAAGCAATGTGACCGGGAAAAGCGTGCACATCAACAACCCGCATAATACGGTTCTCTGCTACTGCCGTACCGCAAACACCTTTGCCAACAGCAATACGTACACAGGCAACTTTTCCCTGAAAAGGACCAAGCACTAATGTTTCAGGTTCAGCCAGCAGATAAAATCCCGCCCAGTTAACACCGTCCAGACGCTCGTATAAAAGCGCGCTGCAGTTACTTATGGCCGCCAGAAAGCTGGTTTCCCCGGCAATAAGCGTGTGCAAATCACGATTCAGATCCGAATAAAATTCTGCTTTTGTCATCGTTTAACCATTTTAAAAATACCTTTCTGCAGCAGTTTTGATTCTCGCAGTAAAATAAGCACAAATTTACGACCAGACAAGGTGAATGATCCCTTTAGTTAATATAACCTTATCCGGGAGGATTGCATGGACATGACCAGGGTGGATCAGTTTATCGCCATGACGACCGGAAAAACTTAACCCTGCCCCGCACTTGTGTTGTCTGGGCCTGAAGTACTTTGCTCATTATTATGAAGCTGTACGCCATCAGCCATGCTTTGCCTCAGGCACGTTATCAGCGTTGTCCCCAATGCGATACCCTTTTTTCCTTACCAGATGTTAAATCCAATCAGTCGACCCATTGCCAATGCTGCAATGCAAAAATACTTAAAAACCAGCATAAAAAGTGACATGAAACCCGCCATGCCTGCCCTCACCCTTACGGCGCATGAAAGTTACGGCATTGATGCCGGGCAGCCGGTTGTGCTGCACGGTATGCAGATTGGTCAGGTGGTTAACCGTCAGTTGCATGAACAAGGCGTCAGCTTTACCGTCGCCATCAGCCCGGATTATCGAAATCTGGTCCATGATGACAGTAAATTTATTATCAATAACCGCCTTGATGTGAAGTTTGGCATTGATGGCATGGAAGTGATTGGTGCCAGCGCACGCGAATGGGTTGATGGCGGCATTCGCCTCGATCACGGTAGCAAAAGCACGGCTAAAAATGTTTATCCACTGTATGCCAATGCGGAGAAAGCGGCCGAAGGTATTACCACCAATCAGTTGCCCCCTGACGCTCACGGCACAGAGCCTGCCTGATATTCAGACAGGTTCTGTGGTGCTTTACCGTAAATTTCAGATGGGTGAAATTGTCGAGGTGACACCGCAGGTCAACCAGTTTGAAGTACGGGTTCATATCAAACTGCAATACCGTAAATTGCTCACGCCAAACAGCGTATTCTGGTCTGAATGTGGCGCTCGCATTCAGCTGAACGGTGGTGGCCTGACCGTGCAAGCTTCACCACTTAGTCGGATTTTGAAAGGGGGGATCGGTTTTGACAACCTACCCGGTGCCAGCGCCGGACTGACCAGTAAAGATAAACGCGTGCTGTATGACTCCGAAACTGCCGCTCTCGCGGTGGGCAGTCAGATAACGCTGCGTACCTTTGATGCCAGCAAGCTCTCACACGGGTTACCCATTCGCTATCCGGGCATCACCATTGGTCAGTTGCAATCGCTGGCTCTTAGCCCGGATAAAAAGCAGGTTATCGCCAAAGCGGTGCTGTATCCGGAATACGTTGAGGACTTTGCACGGCAGGGGAGCCGTTTCTCGGTAGTATCACCAGAGATCTCTGCAGCAGGGGTTAACCACCTTGATACACTGCTACAACCCTATATCAACGTCGATCCGGGGAACGGGCGTGGACAGCGTAGCTTCGAGCTGCAGGAATCCACGCTCACCGACGCACGCTGCCCTGACGGACTGAATGTGCTGATGGATGCCCCTGAGGGCGGCTCACTTTCAGTGGGAACGCCGGTTCTGTTCTGCGGTGCTGAAGTCGGTACGGTTGCAGGCACGTCACCTGGCGCAATGGCCGACCGTGTGCAGATTACCTTGCGTATAAGTAAAAAATACCAGCATCTGGTACGCAATAACTCGGTGTTCTGGCTGGCCTCTGGCTATAACCTGAAGTGGCAGTTATGGGGACAACAGATTCGGATTTTCCCATGAGTAGCATGACTGGCAGAGCCAGCTTATTGCTGACCACCTCCACAGGAGGTGGTGTTCATGCAGGGATAAAAAGCGCCCCACAAAGCGGGCGCAATGCTGAAGGGAAGATAGTTGGGCAGGCTCGGCAGGAAACGTCTGATGGCGTTGGCGTAAAATGGTATGATAAGGTTTTAAACAATAATGCCACTTAATCAAGGGAATGATATGGATACGACAGAGCAATTGAACCGGACGTATTTTTATAATCTTACTGTTGGTGAGCTTTTTTCTGGGTTTGTCTGGAGGAGTTTCAGGAAAAACTCGCCGTGAGTGATGTTATCGCGCCGGGTTTGATTATCCTCGGCCAGCATATTAAATCGACGCGAGGAGCAACGAAAGGTGCACGCTGGATACCTATATCAGGCATTGCATTTATGTTCAGTGATATAGCAACTGCGGCCTGGAAGGCAACAGTAACTTACAATCATATCGTGCGTAAAGAGGATAGATTGTGGAATTAAATGACGAGCAGGCAATGAAGGTTTTTGACTGGTATGACGAAAAATGGAATTTGCCACCCCCTTTCAGTAAAAAGCGGCAACTGACTCTGGATACCAGTCTTTCCACCGGAGATTACCCGTTGGCCAGGGAAATCGGTGGCGATATTATGGAAGAATATTTTGCCCATTTTGATGTCGATAATTCCAACTTTGCTTTCCTTAAATACTGGCCCATTAGCAAAGGATTCATACCCAATTTTATTCGCCCGAAATCCATGCGTGTGGAAGAGAAAAATGCGGAACCATTAACCATCGCTATGTTGATTGAATCTGCTAAAGCAGGCCGCTGGCTTTACTGAACGGCAAAACGCCGGCAAAAGCAGGCGCTGTGTATTCAGTTGTATTAGTTTAGCCATTGTTTAAACTCCCGGCATTGAGGCGATAGCCAGAGGCTGTTTGATGATTGTTACCCAGGTTCCTGCCGATTTTTTCTGTTTCCAGGCCGACTCTTCCGTTACCACAGCATGAGCACGCATTTTTTCAGTAAAAGAGGTGTAGCCGGTAAGGGAAAAGAATTTGCCCGTAAATTACCGGGCCATAAAACGGAGGCAATGACGGAAAAATATCTCAATACACGCGGAAAGGAGTACGTGATGATATAAAAGACCAAAGGTCTAATTTCGGGGGTTTTTCGGGGAAAGGAAAATAAACCCTATAAAAACAATTAATTAAAAAAAGACTGAAGACAACTCCTGTCTTCAGTCCAGGGAAATGGCTCTGTTCAGAGCCATGCGCTAAAAGTTGGCATTAATGCAGGCTTTGGGTGGTCTGCCATTTAAAGATAGTCGGATTACGTAGATTTTCCACCCTGCGGGCATCACGACACATGCAGGCCAGCCACGTTGCAAACGCCACGACTCAATGCCCGGGCTGGCCACATAATTTCTGTGCCCGTTCAACAAAAGGCCCAAGGCTTTTCTTTTGACCGGGGTGTTGCGGATCGTCAATCTGAATAACGCTGACGGGCTGCCCCTTCATCTGGCCGTTTTTCATCATCTGCTCTGCAATATCGTTTAACGGGTACTGCATCAGGGTGCTGGGATTGATCACCAGCAGCGCGTTACCTCTGGCACAGGTCAGCATCACCTCTTCCCTGTCAAATGCCCAGTTATCTTTTCCCACTTCGAAGCGGCTGACGGTAATGATTTCAGCAGCCGTGGCATTGGCACAAAAACACAGCACAACGATCAAACTGGCCAGTTTTTTCATGATTAAGCAAACCTCTCTGAATAAGGGCTTTACAAGGCGGTAAAAACTTTCTGTCTATGCGGGTTCAAGCGTGGCAAAGACGCTGACCAGCAGCAATACCACAACGGAAAACAGAATTTCCATCAACGTGGTCAGCATAAAAAGATTACGGGTATTATCACCGCACTGAAAACGCGGCACCAGCCAGTAACGATTGAACAACGCCATCAGGCACATCGCGGCAACCAGCACACTTTTCAGCAACAGAAGTCGGGTATAAAGATGAAAACTTTCGGGAGGCCATCCGAGGATTAACAGCACGTTCAGCACACCGGTCAGCACTACCAGCGCGACAGCAATATGGCCATAGCGCGAATAGCGCATCAGCGTTTTTAAAGCATCAAAGCGGGTATCAGCGCGCCTGACATCCTGCAACAGCAATACCACCGGAATTAACCCCCCCGCCCAAAAGGCAGCGCTAATCAGATGTACCATCTGATTAGCGCGATGAAAGGCTCCGGTAAGGTCTTCGCTCATCGCAGCATGGCCAATTAACGCAAGCCCGACAAGCTGCGCAATCCCACTCAATAACCACAGTGTGTGCCTGCGCCTGTTGCTGGCCAGCACCGCGGCGGCTCCTGCGCCAGCGGCAAACAGCTGCCACTGCCAGACAAGGCCAACGTGTGTTTGCAGCACAGCCTGCCAAAGTGTAACATTTTTTAAATCCTGCCAGCTACCGACCAACAGCGCAGTATGTCCTGCCAATAACATTATCGTACTCAACAATGTCAGTGCCGCTGCACAAACCAGTACAATATGAAACTTTTTCCGCAGGTGTTCCCGAAATCTGCATGGCGCGAGCAGGACAGTGAAGGTACTACAACCTATCAGCGCTATTAGCGCTGAAAAATGCATCCAGCGGCAAAACATATAAAACAGGCTGAAAGACATATCATTTAACGCTGAAACTATAAGTCCCGCTGGTTTTATGTCCATCCGTCGATAGCACGTGCCAGCTGACCTGATAAGTCCCACTCGTCAGCGGCTTTTCCAGCGGAACGATCATCTGGTTATGCTGTTCAGGCGCACGTTGCGCTTTCGCCAGCGGTACCGTTTTTTGACCGCCGTCCCTGACCTCAACACCACTAAATGCGGGTTCTATATCCTCGGAAAAAGTTAAGGTCAGCGCCTGTGGCGAAGCGTCCATGCTGGCATTCGCAGCCGGATACTGATCTTTGAGATGAGCGTGCGCCAGGGCCTGCTGAGAGAAAAGGCTCGCGGCGAGAGCAGAGATGAAAAAGGCGGAGAATTTACGCATTGACATCGTATCATCCTGAAGCGGAGCAGCCCCAACGGCTGCGGTCAGGCGGCAAGGATACTCCCCTTAAAATAGGGTGTCGAGCAGATCGGGGCCATGCCGGTCGGCCATACTTGCGAAATATGCACGGGTGCTTTATTTTTGCCACCACCGTGAAGAGGAATAAATGATGCATAATCTTGCCCGACTGTCCCAGGACGAAAAAGACAGGGTTAATGTCGATCTTGCCGCCGCTGGCGTCGCTTTTAAAGAACGATACAATATGCCGGTTATCGCCGAGGTGGTAGAGCGTGAACAGCCTGAAGCGCTCCGCGACTGGTTTCGTCAACGGTTGATGCACTATCGTCAGGCTTCGCTACATTTTTCACGACTGCCTTATGAACCAAAGCAAAAATAGTCGGTATCCTTGGTGTTATTTCCTTGTATTTCCCTTCAGTCTGGGATGAGATACGAATTCTGAAAATGCCCCGCAGGAGAAATTATGTCCGTCTGGAGTGTTGCTGCGGCACAGTCAGGCTCCCGCCCCGGAGATATTGACTGGAATATCTCGCGGCATCTTGAATTTATCCATCAGGCAGCTGAACACCATGTTAATGTTCTGATCTTCCCTGAATTATCGCTCACCGGCTATGAACTGACCCTGGCTCAACAACTGGCGATGCACATAAACGATGCGAGGCTGGAACCCTTTGCTGAGGCTGCATCACGACATCAGATGACCATTGTCATCGGCTTACCGCTCCTCGACGACACCCGCCCACTGCTTTGCGCACTGGCGGTTCTCCCGGATGCTACCCGCCTCGCTTATGGCAAACGTAATCTGTTCGGCGATGAAAATCTTTTTTTCCAACCCGGCACAGGGGTACCGCTTTTTGGTTATCGACAACATCATATTGCGCTGGCGGTCTGTGCAGACATTCGTGTTGAAGAGTATGCAAGGGACGCCGCCGAACGCGGTGCCCACCTTTATGCCACAGGCGTCCTCTCCTGCGAAAAAAGCTATGAGCAAGTGTGCTATCTCCTTGCACGCTGGTCAGCGGAGTACAAGATGGCGGTGCTGATGGCGAACCACGCTCTGCCTACGGGCGGGGTCAACAGCGTGGTCAAGAGCGCAGTATGGAACAATGCCGGACAACAAATCGTGGTGGGGAGTTCAGGAAAAGAGGAACTGGTAATTGCAAGGCGCCAAGCGAACAACTGGCAAGGCGAAGTACATGCGTTCACTCTGGCCGGACAGAAATAATCCTATGCTGCGCGTAATTGATACCGAAACTTGTGGATTGCAGGGCGGCATTGTTGAAGTGGCCTCAGTGGATGTGATTGATGGCACCATAACCAATCCTCTCAGTGATTTGATATGTCCTGATCGTCCAATCAGCCCCCAGGCAATGGCGATTCATCGCATTACTGAAGCAATGGTGGTTGGAAAACCTCGCATCGAAGACGCTATTGGCCGCTATCAGGGTAGTGCGTACTACGTTGCACACAATGCCCGTTTTGACCGTCGGATGCTGCCGGAGATGTCTGGCGAATGGATTTGTACCATGACCCTGGCACAAAGTCTTTGGCCCGGCAGAAAATATGGCAATCAGGCACTGCGGGAGTCCCTGCAGCTTGAGGTTACTCCGCCGCCCGGTCTGCATGCACACCGTGCTTTATACGACTGCCACGTGACGGCGTCACTTCTTATTCGCATCATGACATTTACGGGCTGGGACGCACCGGAAATGGTGCGACGAATGCAGGTACAAGGTTCAACGACAACCTTTCCGTTTGGCAAATACCGGGGGAACAAAATCGACGACGTAGCCAGGCGCGATCCTGGCTATCTGAAGTGGATGTTGAAAAATATTCCCGACCTGAAAGCCAATTTACGTAGCGCTCTGGAACGAGCCGTGTCCGCGACTGACGATGACCTGTCAGCCTCGCCATAACGTACTGTCAACGTAATTTAATATCAGCCTGTAGTTCCCCGGCTTGCCTGTGGCAGGCAAGATCTGGCCGTTACAAATCGCCTGTATTATCGGCTGTCGGCCCCTGCAGGGCATTTGCCAACATAAGCAGGAAGGTATATTCCTCTGCCACGCTCTCATAAAAGGTGAACCGACCTGACTTGCCACCGTGGCCCGACTCCATATCGGTCAACAGTAACAAAAGATTATCATCGGTTTTCAGGTCGCGAAGTCGGGCGACCCATTTTGCCGGCTCCCAGTATTGCACCTGAGAATCATGTAGTCCGGTGGTGACCAGTATATGGGGATAATCTTGTGCAGTGACGCAATCATAAGGGCTGTACTGGCGAATATAGTGATAAAACTGCGCTTCGGCGGGATTGCCCCATTCGTCATATTCCCCGGTAGTTAAATGAACGGATTCATCCAGCATGGTGGTGACCACATCCACAAACGGCACCTGGGCCACCACGCCGTGAAAAAGCGCAGGTGCCATGTTAATCACCGCGCCCATTAACAGTCCTCCTGCACTGCCGCCCATGGCATAGAGCTTGCGGGCATCGCAATACCCCTTTTTGACCATCGCATCGGTTACATCAATAAAATCGTGTAACGTGTTCATTTTATTGAGCAATTTTCCATCTTCATACCATTGCTGGCCGAGTTCTCCACCGCCGCGAATATGGGCAAGGGCAAAGATAAATCCACGATCCAGCAGACTCAGTCGGCTCGCACTGAAAACGGCGTCCATGCTGCTGCCATAGGAGCCATAGCCGTAAACCAACATAGGGTTGTCGCCCGGCCTGAAATGTTCACGGTGATAAACCAGCGATACCCGCACTTCCGCGCCATCACGCACGGTGATCCAGTGACGTTCACTACGGTAATCACTGGCGTTAAACCCGTTGACGTCGGTCTGTTTGAGGATCTGGCGGCTACTGCTGTCCATATCCAGCTCAAACAGCGTATCCGGCGTGGTCATTGAGGAATAGCCATAGCGCAGCAGCGCTGTTTCCGGTGAGGGTTGCCAGGAAAGCCTGGTAACACAAGCCGGGGCGTCAAACGTAATGACAGAGTCACGGCCGGTTTTACGGCAAATTTGACGCAGCCGGGTTTGTCCACGTTCACGCTCCTGCACGACCAGCCAGTCTCTGAACAGGCTAAAATCTTCCAGCAGCACGGGCGTACGCGCAGGAATAATCGTCTGCCACTGTTCCTCATCCGGTACGTCGCTGCCATAGAGTGCAAAATTTTTGCCTTTACGATTGGAGCGAATATAAAAACGCTCTTGATAGTGATCCACCGAGTATTCGTGATCTTTACGGCGCGGGCAGAATCGTTGCGGCTGTGCCGAAGCTGAATGCACATACAGCAGCAGCACCTCGCTGGTGGTGGTACTGTTCAGTCTAATCACCACGAAGTCTTCTGAGGTCGTTTTATACAGGCTGACGTAAAAGGTGTCATCCTGCTCTTCATATATCAGTACATCATCCTGCTGCGGCGTGCCTGGCTGGTGACGCCACACCTACCAGGGTAAAAGCGTTTGTTTATCTTTCAACACATAATAGAAAGTGTGGCAGTCGCTGCCCCAGCTAAAGCTGGAAGAGACGTTTTCCAGGGTTTCAGCATACCAGTTCCCGGTTGCCAAATCACAGAGACGGATAGCGTATTGCCGACGGGACAAATAATCCTCAGCCACTGCCATAGTCTGGTTATCAGGGCTGATGCCAATTCCCCCGAGGGTATAAAAGTCCGCTTCAGCCGCACGAAGATTACAGTCGAGCAGAATGTCCCACTGTTCAGGCGCTGTGGTATCTTCCCGCTGGCGAGTATAAATTGCGTACTCTTTTCCTTCTTCATAGCGGCTCTGATAACGCCAGCCCCTTTTGACGTAGGGCACTGAAAAATCATGCTGTGGAATGCGCCCGATAATTTCGTTCAATACCGTCTGCTGCAGCTGCTGATGCGGTTCCATGACCTTTCTGACGTATTCATTCTCGGCGTTAAGATAGTCGAGCACGTCAGGATTCTCACGCTGGTCATCCCGCAGCCAATAATAGTTATCACAACGGGTTTCACCATGCAGCGTCATATTAAAGAGGATCTTTCTGGCAATGGGCGGTTTTGTCATTGCTCGCACCTGCTTTCTCAGTGATTTTAGCTAAGTGTGACAGCTGACAGAGGAAATGTCAGCTGTGTTAAGGCATTAACAAATGAATAATCAGGCTGTAGGGGGCCGCAGCCCCCGCATTACCCTCATGCAGATAATTTTTGCTTTTCCGTTTGAATGTCCTTTGCAATGCTGTCACGCACATCTTCAGGAATATTCAGGGCATCGCCCAGAGCCTGCAGATAGCTTCGTTCCATAAAATGATCAACGTCGATGACCAGATTGCTCAGGAAGTAAACCTCAAGTGCCTCTTCCTCATCGTTGATGTCCTGCACCAGTTTTTCCGGGGCGAGGGGCATATCAATTGCCTGCTGAATTAGCCGCTCCCCTTCGGTGCCGAGACCTGCCTGCTGGATATGCTGATCGATCACCTGCCTTTCGTTGCTGTCAATATGTCCATCGCTTTTGGCGGCAAAGACCAGCGCCAGAACAAGGCGCTCTGCACGACGATCAATGGAGGACTGCCGCGACTCACTGCCCGAACGACTGGCATGCGCTTCACTGAGGCGGTGTTTATATTTATTCCACAACAGTGCGCCGGCGGCGGCGCTACCGCCAATAATCAGCGCATTTTTCCCATACTTACTCAGCAACTTGCGGGAGGATTTACTGGCAATAAGCAAGCAAGCCAGACCACCCAATGCGCCCGGTGCCAGCATTTTACTTAACCCTTGAGCACCAGTGCTGCCCGGCTTGTTGTTGCCCAGAACATGTTTAAGCTGTTTTAACCAGTCAGACATCATCTTTACCTTCTGTGAAAGAAAAATCACAGAATAGAGCGCACTGTGTCAAGAACAGTCAGTTCTGGAAAAAACCCGAAAACAACAGATAACAGCATACTAACAATAAAATCGCACTATACTTAACTCACTCACAATCATCCTAGGGATTGCTGACATCCTCGCCACCATTACCACCATTACTGGCTCAGACCGTTTAATGCCATCCTTACCTGAAACAGGCAACAGCAGGATTGGCTCAGAGGAAAATAACGCGCTTCGCAGAGAACGCCTTGTTTATTAACATGGTCATTTTTGGCGGTATGCCTGAAGAAAAGGTCCATGCCGCTGCACAGGCAGGTTTCCAGCAGATTGAGCTATGGCACCAGGATGTCCGGCAGCCACGCTGCGATGCTACAGGGGGCGCTCAGTTGCGGGAAAAACAGCATCTGGCATTAACCGACTATCAGCTACTGCTCGATTTTGATGGCACCCCTGACAGGTCAAAGCAAGCAGCAAAGCATTGATAATGCCCAATACGGCTGTTGCACTCGGTGACAGCACGTTGTTAACGCCTGCGTCAACCGCAAGCCAATGTATTGCCGCACGCGAAGAAGAAGATATCCGCTGGCTGGTGGCTGAGGCGGCAAAGCGGGGGCTGAAAGTAGCGTTTGAGGCGATGGCCTGAAGCAGACATATCAGCGACGCACCGCCACATGGCAAATAGTACAGCGCATAGATCAACCCAACCTCGGACTGGTTATCGACGCATTCCATATCTTTGCCTGCAACCGTACAGTTGACGATCTTCTTGATATCCCCATGGAGAAAATTTTTCTGGGGCAGTTTTCAAAGCTTGCTGTTGTGCCCACGCAGGCAGAACTTATTGAAACCACACGCCATAAACGACTGTTACAAGGCCAGGGCACTTTCCCGCTCAATACCCTGTTCGATTACCTGGCCAGTAGGGGCTATCACAGGCCGATAGGACTGGAAGTGTTCAATGATGCTCTCCACCAGCAACCACCTGTGGAAGTGGCAAAGCAGGCGATGTCTGCACTGCAAAACTGCCTGTCCGGGCCGCCGCAAGGAACCACAACGAGCTGATAATCATTCGGCCCCCGGCACAATCGATAACAGCGACACCGTCGAAACGATCAGGCCGCTGTGGCAATCAGGCTGCTTTGCCTGCGCGTGTCGTTTTTACCGGGCGAACAACCTCAGATTCCGTGCTCATGCTGTCCCCGGCGTCGGGCTGCAGCTCGCTTTCGCAGGTTGGCTCCTCTGTGCTTTCGCCTGAATCCGGCAATTTGCTTGTACGCAGGATATGCTGGAGCACCTCTTTATTTTCCGCAAGATAGAGGCCGAGCGCCTCATAATGCTGCTCATCCAATGTCAACGGTGCAACGGACAGCCAGTCGGAGAAAACCTCAGCCATATCCAGCATTTTGTCGTACGCATCGGCTTCTTTTTTGCTGGCGAACGTCATTTTTTCCTCACCTTTTCTGACCACAACATATTTAATTTCAACAGCCATGATACACACCTTAAGTTAACTGTATTTTCATGGGTCTTCCCCTGTTGTGGTGGCGCACACTGCCAATCAAGTATAATCCTCTTGACTTGCGCTTATCCTCAGGAGGTCTTAATGCGCCCTACATCCCTTAACCTGACATTACCTTCGTTACCTCTACCCTCATCTTCGAATTCAATTTCAGCCACAGACATTCAATCTCTTGTAAAAATATCGGGTGTGCGCTGGGTGAAAAACAACCAACAACTCTGTTTCCACGGGACTGACCTTAAAATCTACAAGCATCTTGAAGCTGCTCTCGATAAGATCGAATCCACAGACACTGGACGTACTCTTTTGAACTGTATTGAATTAACATCCCGACTCAAATCAGAAAAACTGGCAATACATCTCGATTCTGCTGAGTTAGGGGTGATAGCACACTGCAATACGGATGCTGAAAACTCCCGAGGAACTGGCTCCGACTTTCACTGTAATCTGAATGCAGTTGAATATCCCTGCGCGCAAGGAATTAGCCTGGTAGACTTTCATGCGTGCATTGTTTTCCATGAACTTCTCCACGTTTTCCACAATTTAAATGGAGAGCGCCTGAAAGTTGAGAGTTCTCAACCAGAATTACAAACACACTCCCCACTTTTACTCGAAGAAGCCAGGACTGTTGGGTTGGGTGCTTTTTCTGAAGAAGTTCTTTCAGAAAATAAATTTCGTGAAGAGATTGGGATGCCCCGCAGAACATTCTACCCGCACGATTCATCTCTCATTCATGATGACAATACAGTGACTCAGGGATTCCAGCGGAAAAAACTACATCCGTTACTTTAGCTACGTTGCTTATATGAGGACTCATCTGCATATATGGATGAAAAATCGCTATACGCCCACATTCTCAACCTGTCCGCCCCGTGGCAGGTTGAATCACTTTCCCTTGATGAAAATACTGGCTCTGTCACCGTTGTTGTCGGGATCGCCAAAAATTCACTGCTAATCTGCCCGACATGCAGGCAGCAATGCCCTGTTCACGATCACCGCCACCGCAAATGGCGTCATCTTGATACCTGCCAGTTCATGACTGTCGTTGAGGCGAATGTCCCCCGGGTCATGTGTCCAGACCATGGATGCCAGACGTTACCTGTTCCGTGGGCCGGAGCTGGTAGCCGATATACGTTATTGTTCGAATCATTCATCCTTTCCTGGCTGAAAATTAGCACGGTTGATGCGGTAAGAAAGCAACTTAAGCTTAGCTGGAATGCCGTTGACGGCATTATGACCCGGGCAGTTAAACGTGGTCTTGCGCGAATAAAAAAGCCGCTATCAGCCCGGCATATGAATGTGGACGAAGTTGCGTTCAAAAAAGGGCACCGGTACATCACAGTGATATCAGATCGTGAGGGACGAGCGCTGGCATTAACGGATGATCGGGGAACAGAAAGTCTTGCCAGCTATCTTCGCACCCTCACCGACAGTCAGCTGCAGGCAGTCAAAACGTTCTCAATGGATATGAATGCCGGATATATCAGAGCGGCACGCATCCATCTTCCGGGCGCCGTAGAGAAAATAGCCTTTGACCGCTTCCATGTGGCAAAACAGCTGGGTGAAATCGTTGATAAGACACGGCAGAACGAACATCCCCGACTTCCGGTTGACAGCCGCCGTCAGGCAAAAGGAACCCGCTTCCTGTGGCAATACAGTGACAAATGGATGACAGAGCCCCGACAGGAAAAACTGGCATGGCTGAGAGAACAGATGCAACTGACCAGCCAGTGCTGGACACTGAAAGAGCTGGCGAAAGATATCTGGAACCGCCCCTGGAGTGACAAACGACGTGCAGACTGGTTGCAGTGGATAGCACTGGCGAAAAGTTGCGATGTGCCGGTAATGAGAAATATGGCAGGAACCATCACAAAAAGGCTGTACGGAATACTTAACGCCATGCGGTACAGCGTCTCAAATGGTAATGCCGAAGCGCTGAACAGCAAAATAAGGCTGCTGAGGATAAAGGCCAGAGGCTATCGAAACCGGGAGCGATTTAAACTGGGGGTGATGTTCCATTACGGGAAGCTGGATATGACGTTCTGATCCTCCCACCATGATTGGGGAAGACCCATTTTCATACAGTATATCAGTAATAATTTTCTATCTCAACGGGCGAAGCAGATGTATACGCAATCGTTTTCGTTTATACTTCGCGCACATTTTTTCCATTCTTTCAGGTAGATATTATGACAACTCTGGGTACTGCGCTGCGCCCTGCCGCAACGCGTGTGATGCTGTTAGGGTCGGGCGAACTGGGTAAAGAAGTTGCGCTTGAGTGCCAACGTCTGGGCGTGGAAGTCATCGCGGTAGATCGCTACGCCGATGCACCTGCAATGCATGTTGCACATCGCAGCCATATCATCAATATGCTCGATGGTGAAGCGCTGAAAGCGCTGGTGGCACAGGAGCGTCCCGACTACATCGTTCCTGAAATTGAAGCCATCGCTACCGACATGCTGATTGAACTGGAAAGCAACGGGCAGCGTGTTGTTCCGACTGCCCGCGCCGCCCGTCTGACGATGCATCGTGAAGGCATTCGCAGGCTTGCCGCTGAAGAATTGTCACTGCCTACCTCAACCTATCAGTTTGCCGACGATGAACCTGGTTTTCGGCGGGCCGTGGATGTAGTTGGTTTCCCGTGCATTATTAAGCCGGTGATGAGTTCATCGGGTAAAGGACAGAGTTTTATTCGTGAGGCAGCGCAGCTTGATGCGGCCTGGCGCTATGCGCAGCAGGGTGGACGTGCCGGCGCTGGCCGGGTGATTATTGAGGGTGTTGTTAAATTTGATTTCGAAATCACCTTACTGACCATCAGTGCGGTGGACGGCATCCACTTTTGTGCGCCCATTGGCCATCGACAGGAAGATGGCGACTACCGTGAATCCTGGCAGCCACAGCAGATGAGCGCCCTCGCCCTGCAACGTGCTGAAGAAATTGCCAGAAAAGTGGTAACCGCATTAGGTGGTTACGGTCTGTTTGGCGTTGAACTCTTTGTTTGCGGTGATGACGTGGTGTTTAGCGAAGTCTCACCGCGCCCGCACGACACCGGTCTGGTAACGCTTGTCTCCCAGGATTTATCAGAATTCGCCCTGCACGTTCGCGCATTCCTTGGTCTGCCAGTCGGCAGGATCCGTCAATACGGCCCTTCTGCTTCAGCCGTTATTCTGCCTGAGTTAAGCAGCGAAAACGTTCAGTTTACGCAGCTGGAGAAAGTTCTGGGCGCGGGGCTGCAGCTGTGCCTGTTTGGTAAGCCGGAAATCAACGGCAAACGCCGTCTGGGTGTTGCGCTGGCAATAAGTGACACTGTCACTGATGCCGTGCAGCGTGCTATTCATTGCGCTGCGGGTGTAAAAATCAGCGGATAACATTGCCTCATCGCAAAAGAAGAATGGCAGATGCCATTCTTCTTTTATTGCTCGAAAAAACCGCATTCTGCTGGCGGGATTATTAACAGGTTTTATCGCTCTGCTTTATTTTCTTTGGATTCGAATCTACCAGCATAATCAGAGTTAGCCATTACGGTTTTTTTCGTCTGTCAGTGGGGCTAGAGCAACAACTTCTGGTATAGGGCAAACTGTTACCGTCTCTGTCATCGATGATGCGGGATACTCATACCGCACCCGTTACGGCTTCTTTCGCCAGTCTGGTAATACGGGAGTAATCCCCGCTTTCCAGTGCATCACCCGGCACCAGCCACGATCCGCCAATACAGAGTACGTTTTTCAGCGCCAGATAGTCACGGTAGTTTGCCGATGTAATTCCACCTGTCGGACAGAAGCGTACCTGGGGAAAAGGGCCGGAAATAGCCTGTAATGCCTGTACACCGCCGTTGGCTTCTGCAGGAAAGAACTTAAACTCACACAGGCCGTAGTCCATACCCTCCATCAATTCAGAAACCGTGCTGATACCCGGAATCAACGGCACGCTTCCGGCGACCGCTGCCTTTAGCAACGAGGGGGTTATACCTGGGCTAATTGCAAATTGCACACCAGCATCCGTTACCGCATTGAGCTGTTCAGCGTTAATAACCGTTCCGGCACCGACAACCGCCTCCGGCACTTCTTTAATTATCGCTGTAATGGCATCCATCGCGCAGGGGGTGCGCAGCGTAATTTCCAACACATGAACACCACCCGCCACCAGTGCTCTTGCCATCGGCACCGCATATTCCAGTTTGTTAATCACCATTACCGGCACGACCGGACCGCTGCCAAGGATCTGTTCAGCACTCGTTTTCCAGTGATTCATTAACCTGATTCTCCTGTCTGTTCAGCCAGCATTCCACTGCTGCAAGGGCTTGTTTGATCGGCATGCCTTATTCTATACCGCTCAATTGTCAGCCACTTTACAGGATAACGAGGAAATACGTCCACTCCTCTTTTCTATTTTTAAAACACAAGTTCATTTATTTTAATCACCTGTTCCTTTAGTTAGCTGCACAAGCAGGATTCATTAAAACGTCTGTTTGCGGTGACGTTAGTTTTTCACTCTGTTAACTCACAGACTGTGCAGGGGATTGATTGGGTGACGGACGATCATTCAAATTCATTCCATGAGCGACCATCACGGGTAATCATAGCAACTGAGGCGACTGGCCCCCAGGTGCCCGCCTGGTATGGCTTGGGCGCTTCTTTATCTGCCGCCCAGGCTTCCATAATAGAATCCACCCATTTCCATGCTTCTTCCACTTCATCACGGCGCACAAACAGCGCCTGAATGCCGCGCATCGTTTCCAGCAACAGGCGTTCGTAGGCATCCGCCAGGTGTGACTGATTGAAGGTTTCAGAGAAGCTTAAATCCAGCTTGGTGGTTTGCAGATTATGCTTGTGATCGAGTCCCGGCACCTTATTCAGAATTTGGATATCGACGCCTTCGTCCGGCTGCAGACGAATGGTCAGTTTGTTCTGCGGTAATTCCTGCCAGGAATCTTTAAACAGGTTCAGCGCGGGATTTTTGAAATAGACTACGACTTCAGAACATTTCGTTGGTAGCCGTTTGCCCGTGCGCAGATAGAACGGCACCCCTGCCCAACGCCAGTCGTCTATATCAACCCGGATGGCCACAAACGTTTCTGTGTTGCTTGATTTATTAGCGTCTTCTTCTTCCAGGTAGCCAGGGACTTTTTTACCCTGCACAAATCCCGCCGTGTACTGACCACGCACGGTTTTATCGCGTACGTTAGTATGGTCGATACAACGCAGTGAGCGCAGCACTTTTACTTTTTCATCGCGAATGCGGTCCGCAGAGAGGTCAGCTGGCGGCGACATAGCAATCATGGTCAGAACCTGTAAAAGATGGTTCTGGATCATATCCCTCATCTGTCCTGCTTTATCAAAATAGCCCCAGCGTCCTTCAATACCCACTTCTTCTGCCACGGTAATTTGCACATGGTCGATAGTACGATTATCCCAGTTTGAAGCGAACAACGAGTTGGCAAAGCGCAGGGCCAGTAAATTGAGCACCGTCTCTTTACCAAGATAGTGATCGATGCGGAACACCTGGTTTTCTTCAAAGAACTCACCGACCTGATCGTTAATTTCCTGCGAGGTATCAAGGGAGGTACCTAACGGCTTCTCCATCACCACGCGCGCGGGCGGCGCATTCAGTTTTGCCGTCCCCAGCCCTTTGCAAATCGCGCCAAATGTTCCAGGTGGCATGGCGAAGTAGTTAATCGTCACGCGATTCTTCTGATCCAGCATTTTACCCAGCTTGCTGAAGTGACCGGTGTCGTTGACGTCCAGATTACAGAAGTCGAGCCGGCTGCTCAGTTTGTCCCAGAGCGCCTCGTCAATCTTCTCCTTCATAAAGGTCTCCAGCGCTTCCTGCACCATCCTGGTCCAGGTCGCTTTATCCCAATCCGCACGTCCCACGCCGATAATGCGCGATTCCTCATGGATCTGGCCGGCTTTTTCCAGCTGATAAAGGGAAGGTAACAGTTTCCGGCGAGCAAGATCGCCTTTGGCACCGAAAATAACCAGATCGCATGCCAGGGCCGTTTGTGTAACCGCCATATATTCTCCTCGTTGCAGGATAAGCCTGACCTGCATAACCCGTAACATTCAGGCTCTTATTGTAATTTTCTTTCGCTACAATGTACTGCTTTTTCCCGGTCCACGTAAACTGAAGTACGCAGGGAAACGCTAACGTGCTGAGTCTGCCCGCGGTAAATCATCAGTGAATGCGTAACTTTTCAACGTTTCTGTTTTAAACTTACACAGGTGAAAATCAGACCGAGTTCAAATTATGGCAAAAAACGGCGTTGTTGCAGGCGTGGCCTCTGACCCTGACTTATTAGCGCTTGTATATTCTCTACAAATTGACATCGATTTCTCCTTTGATTGAAATCGCCAGAACGTATTAACAGGCACCATCATGACCATGCTGGAAAAAATCCAGTCTCAGCTGGAAAATCTGAGCAAATCTGAACGAAAAGTGGCGCAAGCCATTCTTGCCGCACCGGGTGCTACCATCCAGACCAATATCGCCCTTCTGGCGCGTGAAGCAGGCGTCAGCGAACCCACCGTTAATCGATTCTGTCATCGCTTGCACACAAAGGGTTTTCCTGATTTTAAATTGCAGCTGGCGCAAAGCATCGCCATAAAGGGTACGCCCTGGGTCAGTCGCGACATTGAAGAAAATGACAGTGTGGCAGTTTATTCCGGCAAAATATTTGAATCGGCCATGGCCGGTTTGAATCTCGTCCGACAATATCTTGACACGGTAGCCATTAACCACGCCGTCGACCCGCTGACGCAGGCTCAAAAGATTGCTTTTTTTGGTTTAGGGGCATCCGCCGCCGTTGCACATGACGCAATGAATAAATTTTTTCGCTTCAATGTGGCAATCATCTGTTCCGATGATATTGTGATGCAACGAATGCACTGCATTAACTGTACGGAAGGCGATGTTATCGTGCTGATTTCTCACACGGGACGCACAAAAAATGTCGTCGAACTGGCCCAGCTTGCGCGAGAAAATAATGCCACCGTGCTGGCCATTACCTCTCCCGGCTCGCTGCTGGCATGTGAAGCCACGCTGGCGCTGACCGTGGAAGTCCCGGAAGATACCGATATCTATATACCTATGGTGTCGCGGCTCGCGCAGTTAACGCTCATTGATGTGCTTGCAACGAGCTTCACTTTGCGACGCGGTGCAAAATTTCGCGACAATCTCAGACAAGTCAAGGCTGCACTGAAAGGGTCACGATTTGATAAAGACGATCCCCCCGCGCAAACGGAGCTTTTGTCATGACCGCGACCGCCACGGCTTGTCAACGTATATTTACTGTTAACTGACTGAATTTTACACAGGGATTGCTCCAGCATTACTCACTTTTTAGCCAACGGAGTCATACATGTCCAGACGTCTCAGAAGAACCAAGATCGTCACTACCTTAGGTCCGGCAACCGATCGTGATAATAACCTCGAAAAAATCATCGCTGCCGGCGCCAATGTCGTTCGTCTTAACTTCTCCCATGGCACCCCGGAAGATCACATGCAGCGCGCCAATAACGTACGCAGCATTGCCGCAAAGCTTGGGCGTCACGTCGCTATCCTTGGCGATTTACAGGGACCGAAAATCCGCGTCTCCACGTTTAAAGAAGGCAAAATATTCCTTAGCCACGGTGATCGCTTCCTGCTCGATGCCAGCCTGGGCAAAGGCGAAGGCGACAAGGACAAAGTGGGCATTGATTATAAGGGACTGCCCGCTGACGTTGTGCCCGGCGATATCCTGCTGCTGGACGATGGTCGCGTGCAGTTAAACGTGTTGGAAGTTCAGGGGATGAAAGTGTTTACCGAGGTCACGGTCGGTGGTCCGCTTTCTAACAATAAAGGTATCAACAAACTCGGCGGTGGCCTTTCCGCAGAAGCTCTGACCGAGAAAGATAAAGCTGACATTCTCACTGCGGCAAAAATTAATTGTGATTACCTGGCCGTTTCTTTTCCGCGCTGCGGTGAGGACCTCAATTACGCCCGCAGGCTGGCGCGTGAGGCCGGCTGCGAGGCAATGATTGTTTCCAAAGTAGAACGCGCTGAAGCCGTTGCCACGCAGGAAGCAATGGACGACATTATTCTTGCCTCAGACGTGGTGATGGTTGCCAGGGGCGATCTGGGAGTAGAAATCGGCGATCCTGAGCTTGTGGGAATTCAGAAAGCCCTGATTCGTCGCGCCCGTCAGCTAAATCGTTCGGTAATCACGGCAACGCAGATGATGGAATCCATGATAACCAATCCCATGCCGACACGAGCTGAAGTCATGGACGTGGCTAACGCGGTTCTCGACGGCACCGACGCCGTGATGTTGTCGGCAGAAACGGCGGCCGGCCAGTACCCGGCAGAGACTGTTACCGCCATGGCGAAAGTGTGCCTGGGTGCAGAAAAAATTCCCAGTATCAATGTCTCAAAACACCGACTGGATGTACAGTTCGATAACATCGAAGAAGCCATCGCCATGTCAGCCATGTACGCCGCTAACCATTTGCAAGGCGTAACGGCAATTATCACCATGACGGAATCCGGCCGCACTGCGCTAATGACGTCGCGCATTACTTCAGGTTTACCGATTTTTGCCATGTCACGTCACGAGCGCACGCTGAATCTGACCGCGCTTTATCGTGGTGTAACGCCGGTTTATTTCGACAGCAACAACGATGGCGTCAGGGCGGCTCACGATGCTATTAACCTTCTACGTGATAAGGGTTTTCTGATGTCTGGCGATCTGGTGATCGTGACACAGGGGGACGTGATGAGCACCACTGGCACCACCAATACCAGCCGTGTTCTTCGTGTTGATTAAGTCATAAGTCATACCCCCATCCATAATATCGCCATTCTTCGTAATGGCGATTGTTCCTCACCCTGAAAATTTTACCTCTCCGAAATAATTCCCCACCTGACACCCTTCTTACTGAAAAAGTGCAGCGTCTGGCCGTAGACGTGCCGGAGCCTCTCAAACTGCTGTCAGTGTTTACCGACGTGTTTGACTGCATATTCCGTTTTATCAGCGCGATCCTCGATGAATCTGGCACCCTGTCGGAGATTGCTGCACTGCGTTAAAAATGTCATTGAAACAACATCAAACTGGTGTATGTTGACGCGGCCACCTGGCGACCACGTTTTTTTCATTCTTATTGCTGGAAGGAGCCTGCATGGCCTCGTTTATTCCGGTGTCGGTGCTGACCCGCCGCCATCTGATTTTTCCTTTTTCCCTGGTACTTTTCGAGTTCGCTACCTATATCGCCCACGATATGATCCAACCGGGCATGCTGCTGGTCACCCGTGAATTTAACGTGGGACCAGGGTGGGTTTCTGCCTCGCTAACCGCCTATCTGATCGGCGGTATCGTGCTGCAATGGCTGCTTGGCCCGCTTTCCGATAAGGTGGGTCGTCGGCCGGTCATGCTGGCAGGCGTGGCTTTTTTCATGGTGATCTGTTTTGCCATGCCCGCGGTTCAAAATATCGAGCAGTTTATTTTGATGCGGTTTTTACAGGGTATCAGTCTTTGTTTTATTGGTGCAGTGGGCTATGCCGCCATTCAGGAAGCATTTGATGAAGCATTAAGCGTGAAAATGATGGCGCTGATGGCCAATATTGCGCTGCTCGCACCGCTGGCGGGTCCGCTGGCAGGCGCGGCGTTTCTTGCCGTCAGCGACTGGCGCACGATGTTCTGGCTGTTCGGTTCGATCACTGCTGTCGCACTGGTCGGCCTGTGGTTTACCATGCCAGAAACATCGGGCGACAAAAATGCCTCTATTTCCCTGAAGTCTCTGGGCAAAGGCTACGCCAGGCTGCTGGCTGATCGCCAGGTCATGCGTGGTTCCCTGGCTATCGGCCTGGCAACCATTCCGTGTCTCGCCTGGGTGGCGCTGTCACCCGTAATTCTGATCCACGATGCCGGGTTAAACAAAATGAACTATGCCCTGCTTCAGCTGCCGGTATTTGTCGCAATGATCGCCGGTAATCTCACGCTGGTACGGATCACCGGGCGCTTTCCCCTTGAGCAGCCCCTGCGAATTGCCGCCTGGCCTGTGTTAGGCGGACTGCTGCTGTCAGCAGTCTTCACATTGTTCAACCCGCAAAGCTATCTGTGGCTCACTGCCGGACTGAGCCTGTATGGTTTTGGCACCGGGCTGGTCAATGCCAGTCTTTACCGGCTGACCCTGTTTTCCAGCGAGGCGGGCAGAGGCAGCGTTGCAGCGATGTTAGGGATGGTCAGTATCATCGTCTTTGCCCTCGGTATTGAACTGAGTAAGGCTGGCTATTTCAGCGGTGGTAGCGGCTGGTTTAGTGTGGTGAATTTGTTTTGTGGTCTTCTGTGGTTCTGGCTGGTGCGGGCCTTTTTAAAGGAGAGGAAATGCCTGACAAGACTCACGTCCATCGAATAAAAACCAGCTGCCGTGATTGTCCAACGATCTTAAAAACACGCCTGTGTATTTGATGAGATCGACAACTAAAAATAATCAGGCAAAACCACAGGCATTAAAAAACCACGGTCCAATCGTGGTTTTTTAATGAACAAAAAATGGCGGCGGAAAATCCTTCCGCCTGCCTGATTTTACCCTGCTTACTTTTTGCGAAACAGATCTTTGCGTCGGTAAGGTTCAATTTCACCGTCTTTACGGGTTTTCAGCAGCTTTAATATCCAGGTGTACTGTTCAGGATTAGGACCAACAAAAATTTCCACTTCCTCATTCATACGTCGCGCCAGTGTGCGGTCGTCCGCGTCAAACAGGTCATCCATCGGCGGGCGAATATGCACCTCAAGCTGGTGCGTTTTGTCATTGTAGACAGGAAATAGCGGCACCACTCTCGCCCGGCAAACTTTCATCAGACGGCCTACCGCCGGAAGTGTTGCCTTGTACGTTGAGAAGAAATCAACAAATTCGCTGTGTTCGGCACCGTGGTCCTGATCCGGCAGGTAGTAACCCCAGAAGCCCTGACGCACTGAACTGATAAAGGGTTTAATACCGTCATTTCTGGCGTGCAACCGACCACCAAAACGGCGGCGGGCGGCATTCCACAGGTAATCCAACAGCGGATTGCGTTGATTATGAAACATGGCGGCCATTTTCTGGCCTTCGGATGCCAGCAGCATCGCAGGAATATCCACGGCCCAGCCATGAGGAACCAGAAAAATTACGTTCTGCCCGCTCGCCTGTAGCTCATCGATAATTTCCCTGTTATGCCAGATGATACGTGAGCGGGTACGCTCCGGGCGCATCGCCATCTCAGCCATCATCACCATTGACTGCGGAGCGACGGCAAACATCTGATCGATAATGCTTTCGCGCGCTGCTTCAGGCACGTCAGGCATACAGTAAAACAAGTTTATCTGCGCCCGTCGACGGGCGCTTTTGGCAAATTTACCGGCCAGACGGCCCATAGCACCCAGCAGTGGGTCACGTACGCTGCCCGGAACCCAGGCCATGGCCACACATGCCCCCAGGGCAAGCCAGCTCCCCCAGTAACGCGGCAGCAGGAAAGATCGCTGAAAAACGGGAATAAATTCAATGTTGCTTTTTTTGCTGGTATCCATGCACTTGCCCCAAACAATAACCGACTAATGATAGTGCTGGCACACGATTTTGCAATGCCCGACCTGTTCTTCGGGCCAGTTAAAAAGCATGTGCATTAAAGGCAGCGTTGATAGCAACCCATCAGGAAGTGTCCATAATCCTAAAAAAACCGAAGCTTGTTATGTAAGAATGATGAACAAAGACAACAAAGCCAATACAGATTAATGTTCGGACTAACGGCACGCGTTGGTTCGTTAACAAAAAATCTGCTGCCACAAAAAGTGCTTTTACCTGCGCAATATCGCGGTTATCTCTCTAAAAAGATCTCTCGACTGGTACAGTGAAATTGACGGACAAAGACAGTAAAATTGAGTCAAAGCCCACGGATGGCGAGGCATCCAGGGCAGAGCCTGCTGTATACAGTAAAAATATCCCCTTACAGAAAGCAGCGTTGCTCTAACTCCACCCTCGACAGTTCAAAACCTGAAAACAAGTCTCTGCTTGCGCTGCCATATTTAATTCCTGGGACAATAAAACAGAGTCGAAATATTTTGATAACCACGTCTGCTGTGTGTGCTTTTTCCAGAAAAAAGCCGGCAGGAGCGCCCACCGGCTAAAGCGAGAACGCACTTGTGCGTTAATCAGAAGTGAAGCTGCGGTAGCACCTGGCGCACCTGCGCCATAAAGTCGGTGCGATCTTTGCCGGTCAGGCCTTCCATTCTTGGTAATCTGGCCGTTAATGGATTGACTGCCTGATTATTAATCCAAATTTCAAAATGCAGGTGTGGGCCGGTAGAACGCCCGGTGCTGCCGGAAAGACCGATACGGTCGCCGCGTTTCACTTTGTCACCTGGCTGAACTAACAGTTTTTTCATATGCATGTAGCGTGTCATATACTGACGACCATGCCGCAGGGTGACATAGTTACCGGCTGCACCATCGTGTTTGGCAACAACCACTTCGCCATCGCCAATGGCAAGCACCGGCGTCCCCGGGGGCATAGCAAAATCAACGCCTTTGTGTGGCGCGATACGTCCGGTAACCGGGTTAAGGCGGCGTGGATTAAATTCAGAAGAGACGCGATACTGGCGGGTGGTGGGAAAACGCATAAAAGCCTGCGCCAGTCCGGAACCATTGCGGTCATAGAACTTACCGTCTTCAGCACGGATGGCATAATAATCCTTACCGCCAGTGTGCAGCCGAACACCAATAAGCTGACTTTGCTGCGTTTTGTTGTCCAGCGCTTCACGGGACAGCAGCACCGCAAATTTGTCACCGCTGCGCAGTTTTCTGAAATCCATCTGCCACTGCAGTGCCTTGATCACCGCATTGATTTCGCCGCCTGACAGACCGACGCTGCGGGCGCTGTCCACAAAGCTTCCGTTCACCGTACCGGAAAGAACGCTGTTGCTCCATTCCCCTTTTTGAATTTCTGACGACACTTTAAAGGTGTCACCGGATCGGTCATAAGTGCGTTTTTCCCGTCGGGAAACTTCCCAATTCAGTCGCTGTAGCTGACCATCGCTGGTCAGCGTCCAGGAAAGTTGCTGGCCGACTTTCAGGTTGGCCAAGTCTTTATCAGCCTGTCCCAGGTGGTGGATAACGCCAACATCAATACCGTATTGGTTAAGGATACTGCTTAGGGTGTCACCTGAGGAAACAACGTACTCATGCGTTCCTGTTTCATTGGGAACATCCTGATCGATTTCATCCTGGGGAACATCATCATCCGGAGTGACCGTATCCTGATCGAGCGGTTCACTGGCGTCAGGCAACAGTGTTCTCAGTCGTTTGCCATCAAGCTCGATATTTCTGACGACGGTATTTTCTGCAACAGTTGAAGGAGTATAGACGTAAGGCCGCCAGACAGAAACGGCCAGAGTAGCTACGCTCAGTAAACCCAGCATAATGCGGTGGGTTCGTGGCAATGTATTGAACGCTATGGCGACAGCGCGGGCGATGTGCTGCACTTGTTATTCCTCTAGTCTCCTTTCAGGCAGCTTGTATACTGGTTCGACAGCTGTGAGAGGAATTTCACGTAGCTGTCCTTGCTGACAGTGATGTCGGTTCCAAGCGGGTCCAGCGTTCCAGTGCGCACACTGAACCCTCTGGCAACAGCATCGATAACCGCTGGCCTGAATTGTGGTTCAGCAAAAACGCAAACCGCCTTTTGCTCAACCAGCTGTGTTCGAATCTTATGTAGACGTTGTGCGCCAGGTTGAATTTCAGGGTTGACAGTAAAATGTCCCGTTGGGGTCAAACCGAAATGTTTCTCAAAATAGGTATAGGCATCATGAAAAACAAAATAGCCCTTTCCTCTAACCGGTGCAAGCTGAGCCCCTATTTGCGTATTGGCGCTCGCCAATTCTGCCTCAAAATGTCGCAGGTTCGCGTCTAGTTTGTCTCTGCTTTGCGGCATAAGTTCCAATAATTTTTCATGGATTGCAACCGCAGATTGCAAAGCAATATCGGGGGACATCCACAGATGCATATTGTATTCGCCGTGATGATGGTGATGTGCGGATTCTGCATCACCTGCGATTGCCTCTTCCCCGGCCTCATCCTCGTCATCCTGACCACGCAGTAACAGCGGTTTTACCGTGGGTAAATTCGCCAGCGCAATGGATTTTTGTGCAGGAAGCTGCGCGACGATTTTTGGCATAAACGCTTCCATTTCCGGCCCGACCCAAAGAATCAGCTCCGCGCTGCGCAAGCGTTTCAGGTCAGAGGGGCGCAGGGAATAATCATGTTCAGAAACACCGTCCGGAAGCAATACCTCTACCGGGGTCACGCCTTCTGCAATGGCAGCGGCAATAAAGCCTAAAGGTTTAACGGAGGCGACAACGGCAGCCTGTGCAGGCACAAGTGACGCTGCGGCGACGGCAAGACTGGATACCAGGGCAAACAATCGTTTTTTATTCTGTAACATAATAATACATTCCATCGTGACAGGTCGATGGAATGTGATATTATAACATTAGAAAACTTCTGCAACCCATAATCATTATGTTACCTCTGATTAATCTTGAAAAAGTCTCTGTCAGCTTTGGGCAGCGTACCGTGTTGTCCAGTGTCTCCATGAAATTGCAGCCGGGCAAGATCCTCACCTTGCTGGGTCCAAACGGTGCCGGCAAATCTACCCTGGTAAGGGTTGTGCTTGGGCTAACCCCCCCCACTCAGGGCAAGATTACCCGTGGCAGTCCGTTGCGCATCGGCTATGTGCCGCAAAAAATACACCTGGACGTTACGCTGCCGCTGACTGTTGAGCGTTTTATGCGACTGCGGACTGGCGTAAAACGCGCCGACATCCTTCCTGCACTTAAGCGGGTGGATGCCGCCCAGCTGCTTGATTACCCCCTGCAAAAGCTTTCCGGGGGCGAAATGCAGCGGGTCCTTCTGGCGCGCGCACTGCTGAACCAGCCTCAGCTGCTGGTACTGGATGAGCCGACGCAGGGCGTGGACGTCAATGGCCAGATGGCACTGTACGACATGACAGACCGGCTTCGCCATGAACTGAACTGCGGCGTGCTGATGGTTTCTCACGATCTGCACCTGGTCATGGCTAAAACTGACGAGGTGCTTTGCCTTAACCAGCATATCTGCTGTTCCGGGACGCCGGAAGTGGTTTCCCAACACCCGGAATTTATCTCAATGTTCGGTCCACGTACGGCAGGTCAGCTGGCAATTTACCGGCATCATCACAACCATCGCCACGATCTTCGCGGACGTATTATTTTACGCAAAGGACAGGGACAGTGATTGAATTATTATTGCCCGGCTGGCTTGCCGGCTTTTTACTGACGCTGGCAGCCGGCCCTCTGGGTTCCTTTGTCGTCTGGCGCAGGATGTCCTATTTTGGCGATACGCTGGCACATGCTTCACTGCTGGGGGTTGCTTTTGGTCTGCTGCTCAACATTACCCCTTACTACGCGATAATTGCTGTCACCCTGCTGCTGTCATTGCTGCTGATCTGGCTGGAACGACGTCCACATCTGGCAATAGATACGCTGTTGGGCATTCTGGCGCACAGCGCCCTGTCGCTGGGTCTGGTGGTGGTCAGCCTGATGTCCGGCGTACGAATAGATTTAATGGCGTATCTTTTTGGCGATCTGCTTTCAGTCACCCCGGCTGACCTCTGGATAATCGCAGGCGGGGTGACGCTGGTGTTAGCGGTGCTTATCGCCAACTGGCGTTCACTGCTATCGATGACCATCAGCCCGGAACTGGCGCAGGTGGATGGCGTGAATATGCAGCAGGCAAGAATTGTGTTGATGCTGGTCACGACCCTTACCATCGGAGTGGCGATGAAATTTGTTGGTGCACTGATTATCACCTCCCTGCTGATAATCCCTGCCGCAACCGCACGGCATTTTGCCCGTTCACCGGAACAGATGGCGCTCTTTGCCGTGCTGACTGGCATGGTCTCGGTCACCGCTGGCCTGCTCTTCTCGGCCGCTTACGACACGCCGGCTGGCCCATCGGTAGTGCTGGCAGCGGCCCTGCTGTTTATGCTGAGTACCCTGAAAAAAACACCGACTTAAAGATCCCAGGAAATCGCCGAGTTGCACCGGCCTCTACTCCTCAACGCAATTTGCCACAGGCTGAATCTTTCTCTTTTGTCAGGTAGAAAAATGGGTCCGGGTTTTAACCACCTCCCCTTGTACTTAGCATCGTTAATGTCAGTTTCGATTTCTATGTCAGCCTTCTCGGTTTTCCCCCAGGACCAAATGGCAACGCGGGGCTTATCTGTTCCCCGGCAAACTCTGTCTCTGGATGGCCACGATTAAAGCCACTTTACTTTGTGCATCGTTCGCAAGTTCTTTTCGCGTTCAGAAAACGGGGACAGGACGTGGGTATGCGGGAACGGAAAGAGAACACGGGCGAAGGAGAACTCGTCTGTCTTATCGATCCTGACGGCCCCTCGCTGGTGGAGCCAGTCAGGATGGCCAGACTGCCAGGACTGGCATAGTACCGTGCTGTTTGAACAGAACGGCTCACCATGACCGAATAATAGATGAAGCTTTGGCAGCGGGCCGCTTTGCCTGAAAGGGTTACGCCTCCGGGCTGAGTCCAAAATGGCGCCAGGCATGCTGCGTCGCGATGCGGCCACGCGGCGTTCGCTGAATAAATCCCTGTTGAATCAGATAAGGCTCAAGTACATCTTCAATGGTTTCACGCTCTTCACCAATGGCCGCGGCCAGGTTGTCAAGACCTACCGGCCCTCCGGTGAATTTGTCAATGATTGCCAGCAACAGTTTACGGTCCATATAATCAAAGCCTTCCGTATCGACGTTAAGCATGTCCAGCGCCCGCGCCGCCACTTCACCGCTCAGGTCCCCTGCCGCACGCACCTCAGAGAAATCCCTGACGCGACGCAGCAAACGGTTGGCAATGCGTGGTGTACCGCGTGAGCGCCGGGCTATTTCCAGCGCACCCTCTGTGCTTAACGACAACCCCAGGCAGGTCGCACTTCGCGCTACAATATGTTGCAGATCCTCCACCTTATAAAATTCCAGCCGCTGGACAATGCCAAAACGATCACGCAAAGGGGATGTCAGCGAACCGGCGCGGGTAGTCGCACCTATCAGGGTAAAAGGCGGTAAATCCAGTTTTATTGAACGGGCTGCTGGCCCATCACCAATCATAATATCCAGCTGATAATCTTCCATCGCCGGGTAAAGCATCTCTTCCACAATGGAAGACAGGCGATGAATTTCGTCAATAAATAACACGTCATGGGGTTCAAGGTTAGTCAGCATCGCGGCCAGATCGCCTGCTTTTTCCAGCACCGGACCGGAAGTGGTTCGCAGATTTACGCCCATTTCATTGGCGACGATATTCGCAAGGGTGGTTTTGCCC
Source organism: Erwinia tracheiphila (assembly GCF_021365465.1). Classification (NCBI taxonomy): domain Bacteria; kingdom Pseudomonadati; phylum Pseudomonadota; class Gammaproteobacteria; order Enterobacterales; family Erwiniaceae; genus Erwinia; species Erwinia tracheiphila. Next base: position 2,160,061 of record NZ_CP089932.1, on the reverse strand, counting down.
AGCCCCGGTGGCCCAAAGATCAGCAGGTGGTCCAGCGCATCGCCACGCATTTTTGCGGCGCGGATAAAGATATCCATCTGCTCACGCACCACCGACTGACCAACGTATTCAGCCAGCTTTTTTGGCCGAATAGCGCGGTCAATAACCTCTTCTTCGGATATCGTTCCCGGCGACACCAGGCGATCGGCTTCAATCATGCTTTACCTCAAATGGCTGTGCGCAGGGCTTCACGAATAAGTGTTTCACAATCCGCATCAGGACGACCCACCTTGCTGATCATGCGACTGGCTTCCTGAGGTTTATATCCCAGCGAAACCAGAGCGGCAACCGCTTCTCCTTCGCTGTCGTTAACCTGCGCCACAGGCTGCACTTCGCTGGTCAGTGCGTAAGGAACATCGGCGGCGAACAAATCACCGTGCATCCCCTTAAAGCGGTCCTTCATTTCCACGACCAGACGTTCCGCGGTTTTTTTGCCGACGCCAGGTAGTCTCACCAGTGCCGAAATTTCCTCACGTTCGACTGCGGTAACAAACTGCTGTGCCGACATCCCGGAAAGAATCGCCAGTGCCAGCTTGGGGCCGACACCATTAACTTTGATTAGCTCGCGGAACAGAGCGCGCTCCTGCTTACTGTTGAAACCAAAAAGCAACTGCGCGTCTTCACGCACCACGAAATGAGTAAAGAGTATCGCTTCGTGATGCAATTCAGGCAGCGCATAAAAGCATGTCATCGGAATATGCACTTCATAACCCACGCCACTGGCTTCCAGTACCACCAGCGGCGGTTGCTTCTCCAGAATATTGCCTCTCAGACGACCAATCACGTTAGCTTCCTCCAGAAAAGTTAGTGTGCGGGTTATAACATAAAAAAAGCTGGATGAATATCCAGCTTAGAAGACAATCCCCTTTAACCCGGAGACAACCGCGTTTTGCGTCACGGTACGGCACATCACTGGTGCAGCCGGGCACGAGCCAGATTGAGCTTTCCTTTGCCAATACGGTCAATATTCTGACTGAGATGACAATGGGTGATGGCAATCGCCAGTGCATCTGCGGCATCGGCCTGGGGGCTGACTGACAGCTTCAATAGCGTTTTCACCATATGTTGAATCTGACTTTTTTCCGCCCCGCCAGTGCCTGCTAACGTCTGCTTGACCTGACGCGCAGCGTATTCAAACACCGGAAGCTCATGGTTCACCGCCGCCACAATGGCACAGCCGCGCGCCTGACCCAGTTTTAGCGCGGAATCAGCATTTTTCGCCATAAACACCTGTTCGATGGCGAAAAAATCGGGCTGAAACTGGGTGATAATTTCACTGACGCCCGCATAAATCAGTTTCAGGCGCGACGGTAAGTCGGTGACATTGGTGCGAATACATCCGCTACCAAGCCAGGTCAACTGTCGCCCGACCTGGCGAATCACACCATAACCGGTGATGCGCGACCCCGGATCGATACCAAGAATAATCGCCATCACCTTTCTCCATGCTGGCAGCGCAACAGCATTACAGGGTTGCCGCCACCTCATCGGAGATCTCACCGTTATGGTAGACCTCCTGCACATCATCGCAGTCTTCCAGCATATCGATAAGACGCAGCAGTTTCGGTGCGGTGTCCTCATCCATATCCGATTTGGTGGAAGGGATCATGGTGACTTCAGCCGACTCCGGCGTCAGACCCGCCGCCGCCAGCTCATCTTTGACATCGCCAAGCGATTCCCACGGGGTAAACACATCAATCGCGCCATCATCGTACGTCACCACATCATCAGCACCGGCTTCCAGCGCCGCGTCCATCACCGTATCTTCTTCAAGACCGGGTGCAAAAGAAACCACGCCTTTACGGGTAAAAAGATAAGAAACCGAGCCGTCTGTGCCGAGATTGCCCCCGGTTTTGGTGAAAGCATGACGCACTTCAGACACGGTGCGGTTACGGTTATCACTCAGACACTCAACCATCACGGCGGTGCCGCCGGGACCGTAACCTTCATAAATGATGGTTTCCATGTTGCTGTCATCATCACCACCCACGCCACGAGCAATTGCGCGATTCATCGTATCGCGCGTCATGTTGTTAGACAGGGCTTTATCCATCGCGGCGCGCAGGCGCGGGTTAGAAGCGGCATCACCACCGCCCAGTTTCGCCGCCGTCACTAACTCGCGGATAATTTTAGTAAAGATTTTTCCACGCTTTGCATCCTGCGCGGCTTTACGGTGTTTGGTGTTTGCCCATTTACTGTGACCGGCCATTTGTACAATTTTCTCCTCGATCGCGCACAGGCAGATTTAACACAAAACGTATTCAGCATAATGTGAACACGCACCTCGCGTGAGTCCTGACTGGCGTTTCAGCTGATACTCTCCTGCCAGCGGCAGAAACGGTTATTCAAAATATTTTACTGCAGGAACGCTTCAATTGCCTGGCGATTGCTCCATGAGCAGGTCAGCTTCGCCGCCTCTGACGGGGACAGCCAGCGAAATGCCAGATGCTCACGCAGGTTGACCTGGCGTTCAGCGGGCAGTTCCAGACAAAACCAGTGTTCCCGGTTGTGCGTCACGCCAGGCGCATAGCGGTGGCGGAAATGCGCGAAGATTTCAAACTCAATCTGCCGCCGACAATCCACCAACTCCAGCCCTTCGGTAATCACGTCGATGCCAGTTTCTTCGCACACCTCACGCTGCGCGGTGCTTAACAGGCTTTCGCCCAACTCCTGGCTACCCGTAACGGACTGCCAGAAACCGGGATCGTCACGCCGCTGCAGCATCAGCACCCTGCCGGTATCACGGGCAGAAACCACCACCAGCACCGACACGGGATACTTGTAAAGCATCAGTTGCGCTCTGGCGCTTCGCCAGTCGCAGAGGGCTGATATTTTTTTGCCACCTCAATGCCCAGCTCGCCCAGTGAAGCCGGATTGGCAAAACTGGGGGCCTCCGTCATCAGGCAGGCGGCCGCCGTTGTTTTCGGAAAGGCAATAACGTCACGAATATTATCGGTGCCAGTGAGCAGCATCACCAGACGGTCAAGACCGAAAGCCAGTCCGGCATGAGGTGGCGCACCAAATTTCAGCGCGTCCAGCAGAAAACCAAATTTTTCGCGCTGCTCCTGCTGATTGATGCCGAGAATGCCAAAGACCGTCTGCTGCATTTCTCCATTATGGATGCGAACCGAACCGCCGCCGACTTCGTAACCATTAATCACCATATCGTAGGCATTGGCGATGGCCGTCTCAGGGGCCTTTTGCAGCTCTTTCGGCGTCATATCCCGGGGCGCGGTGAACGGATGATGCATCGCGCTCAGGCCGCCTTCGCCGTTTTCTTCGAACATCGGGAAATCCACGACCCACAGCGGTGCCCAACTATCGGCTTTGACGATTGCCAGATCGCACCCCACCTTCAGTCGCAGTGCACCCAGCGCATCAGCTACCACACTGGCGCAATCGGCACCAAAGAAAATGCAGTCGCCGTCGGCGGCATCGGTGCGAAACAGGATTTCCTCAATAATTTCAGCGCTGAGAAATTTCGCCACCGGGCTGCTGATACCATCAGGGCCGACTGCACGGTGATTCACCTTCATCCAGGTCAGACCTTTTGCGCCATAGATTTCAACGAACTTGCCGTACTCATCGATTTGTTTACGACACAGCTGCGCACCGCCCGGTACGCGCAAAGCAGCAACGCGGCCTTTAGCATCGTTAGCCGGACCGGAGAACACCTTGAATTCTACCTGTTTTAACAGATCCCCAACGTCCACCAGCTCCATCGGATTGCGCAGGTCGGGCTTGTCAGAACCATAACGGTGCATGGCTTCCGCATAGGTCATAACCGGGAAATCGCCTAAATCAATGTTGATCTGACTCTGCCAGAGCTGGCGCACCATTTTCTCCATCAGTGCGCGCACCTGCGGCGCGGTCATAAAGGAGGTTTCAACATCAATCTGGGTAAATTCTGGCTGACGGTCAGCACGTAAGTCTTCGTCGCGGAAGCATTTTACAATCTGATAATAGCGGTCAAAACCGGACATCATCAGCAGCTGTTTGAAAAGCTGTGGGGACTGCGGCAGCGCATAAAACTTGCCTTTGTGTACGCGGCTCGGCACCAGATAATCACGCGCCCCTTCCGGCGTCGCCCTGGTGAGCATTGGCGTTTCAATATCCAGGAAACCGTTGTCATCCATAAAGCGTCGAACAAAGCTGGTGATAGCCGCGCGGGTTTTCAGACGCTGCACCATGTCAGGTCGGCGAAGATCGAGATAACGATATTTCAGGCGGGCTTCTTCACTGTTGGCCTGGTTGGCGTCCAGCGGCAGGGGTTCCGCGCGGTTGATAATGGTCAGCCCGGTGGCGAACACTTCCACGTCGCCGGTTGCCATCTCACCGTTTTTATTTTTCTCATCGCGCGCGCGTACCGTGCCTGTCAGCTGGATACAAAACTCATTACGCAGCTCAGAAGCCAGTTTGAATGCTTCCTGGCGGTCAGGATCGAAAAAAACCTGCACGATACCCTCACGGTCACGCATATCAATAAAGATCAGGCTGCCCAGGTCACGACGGCGATTGACCCAACCACATAATGTGACCTGCTGTCCGACGTGAGACAGGTTGATCTGTCCGCAATACTCAGTACGCATAACGATATCCTTTAAACTTCGCCGCTCACATGCAGCCATTGTTTCCAGCCACAATCCGGCCATGCTGCCGTGAAAAAAGGCGGCTATTATAATGTAAAAACCCTGATACGATAAGTGCTCATGCGCACTCTGTTGCAGGCCATCCTCACCCGCAGTGACAGGCGCATGCTTAATCAAAAAAGTTAACAAATTTTGCAGCGCTCTCACACGGTGCCTGTCGTTTGTTTGTTGAATTAAGCCTAACCTCACTGACTTTTCTTATATGACCGGAGTCATCATGCTGAAATTACATGCCGCATCTGCTGCACTGGTGTTGATCGATTTGCAGGAAGGCATACTGCCTTTTGCCAAAGGCCCGCACACTGCTGCACAGGTGGTGTTACGGGCAGCCAGGCTGGCCGATGCCTTCCGTGCGGTTCAGGCACCCGTGGTACTGGTGCGCGTTGTCTGGGCCAGTGATTTTGCCGATGCGCCGAAGCAGCCAGTGGATTCAGCCAGCAACGGCGCACTGCCGGAAAACTGGTGGGCATGGCCACCGACCCTGGATCACCAGCAGAGCGATATTCTGGTGACTAAACGTCAGTGGGGCGCGTTTTACGGCACTGACCTTGAGCTGCAGCTGCGTCGCCGCGGCGTGGACACCCTTGTACTCGGCGGCATCTCCACTAATATCGGCGTGGAATCCACTGCGCGTAACGCCTGGGAGCTGGGCTTTAACCTGGTGATAGTGGAAGATATTTGCAGCGCGGCGGAACATCCCGGCAGTTTTAACTCTATTTTCCCCCGCCTTGGTCGCGTTCGCAGCAGCGAACAGGTGATAGCCGCACTGTAATCGTTTCTGGTAACGGTAGCCTTGCGATGATCGGTTGCGTCCGGTGCAGCAGATTGGTTACATTTTCGTGCCGTTAACCACAGGAACTTTGCGTGAAGCCTTTTTATCTTGGACTACCTCAGTGGCAGCATCCGCAATGGAAAAAACTGGGGATGTCCACACTTGCCGATTACGCCCGCTACTTTAACTGCGTTGAGGGCAATACCACCCTTTACGCCCTGCCACGCCCTGATATTGTTCAGCGCTGGCGGGATATGACCCACGACGATTTTCGCTTCTGTTTCAAATTTCCTGCCACCATCAGCCATCAGGCTGCGCTGCGTCAGTGTGACGCACTGACCCGCAGCTTTTTTGAATTGCTTGAGCCGCTTGCCGGGCGTATCGGGCAATACTGGTTACAGCTGCCCGCCGCGTTCAGCCCGGCTGATTTGCCCACGCTCTGGGCATTTCTTGACGGGCTGCCCGCCGACTTCAGTTACGGCGTGGAGGTTCGCCATCCCCAGTTTTTTGCCAAGGGCGAAGCGGAACAGGCGCTGAACCGGGGGTTACACCAGCGCGGTGCCAACCGGGTGATTCTGGACACCCGCGGCGTGCATGCCGCCGTGCCGGGCAACGCTGAAATCATAGAGGCCCAGCGCAAGAAACCACGTTTACCCGTGCATGCGGTAATGACCGCCGACAGGCCAATGATTCGTTTTATCGGCGGAGACGATGAGGCGGCAAATCTGCGCTGGTTTCAGGCATGGCTGAACAAGTTGCCGCAGTGGTGCGAACAGGGCAAGCCCTGGCTGTTTATTCACACCCCTGACGTCGCGTTTTCACCTCAGCTGGTACAGTCTCTCTGGCCCGCGCTTCAGAAGGCCCTGCCGCAGCTGGGGACCATGCCGGACTGGCCCAGGCAGAACGCGCTGTTCTGAGCATATACCGGCAGTGTCAATCAGCGCTTTGCAGAATATGACTGGTTTCGTTTTCACCGCTATCATCACCACTGATTTTCGCGTGGTTTTTCGGAGTGATTATGATTAGCGCACTGTAGGTTGTGATTGGGGTCCTGTTTCTTATTGCACTGTATCTCCAGGTTGTCCGTTTACGCCACCATTATCGTGTGCCGCTTGGTGACGGCGGCTTTTCTGCTTTGCAGGTGGCGATCCGCATCCACGGCAATTCGGTAGAAACCATCCCGATTGCCCTGCTGCTGTCGGTGATGATGGAGATTAACGGCGCACAAGTCTGGGTGTTGGCGGTGCTGCTTTCTATCTGGGCTGCGGCTTCCACTGCTATGGAATGTACACCCGTACCTTACTGTGGCGTAAAAATGCAATGCTGATCACCTGACTCTCTCTGCTGGCGATGGTTGTACTTAATCTGGTGTTTCTGCCCTGGGATCTGCTGCTGGCAGAAAGGATGCACCCTGCACCACTTTCTGCCAGAATAGCGCCTTTGCGTTTTCTTTCGGACTATCACTATGTCTAACCGCGATACGCTTTTCGCTGCTCCAATTGCCAGTTTGGGCGACTGGACATTTGATGAACGCGTGGCTGAAGTATTTCCCGATATGATCCAGCGCTCGGTACCGGGCTATTCTAACATTATTTCGATGATTGGCATGCTCGCCAGGCGTTTTGTTCAACCCGACTCACAGGTCTACGATTTAGGCTGTTCACTGGGTGCGGCAACGCTCTCGGTACGCCGAAATATTCAGGCCAGCGGCTGCAAAATCATCTCTGTTGATAATTCCCCGGCAATGATCGAACGCTGCCGTCGCCATATTGATGCCTTCCGTGCCGAAACGCCCGTAGAGGTTGTTGAGGCAGATATCCGGAATATCACTATTGAGAACGCCTCATTGGTAGTGCTGAATTTCACCCTGCAATTTCTTGCGCCAGAAGAACGCCAGGCGCTGATCGCACGTATTCTGTCCGGTCTGCGTCCGGGCGGTGCACTGGTGCTCTCGGAGAAGTTCAGTTTTGCCGATGAAAAGGTCGGTGCGCTGCTGTTCGATATGCATCATGACTTTAAACGCGCTAACGGCTATAGCGAGCTGGAAATCAGCCAGAAACGCAGCATGCTGGAAAATGTCATGCTGACTGACAGCGTGGAAACCCACAAAGCGCGCCTGCAAACCGCCGGGTTTAAGCATGTGGAACTGTGGTTTCAGTGCTTTAATTTTGGCTCACTCATTGCACTTAAAGCAGGGTCTGTCTGATGGACTTTGGCAACTTTTATCAGCTGATTGCCAAAGGCCCGCTGGCCTACTGGCTGGAAATCTTACCGGCACAGCTTGCCGCCTGGCAACGTGAACAGTTACATGGTCATTTTAAAAACTGGGATCGCGCGGTGGAATATCTGCCGCTAATGCAGCCGGAAACGCTGGACCTGCTTCACAGTGTTAGCGCAGAGAGCAGCCAGCTCAGTGAGCGTCAACGCGACGGCATCGAAAAGCTGTTACGAAACCTGATGCCCTGGCGTAAAGGCCCCTATTCACTGTATGGCGTGCATATTGATACCGAGTGGCGTTCAGACTGGAAATGGGAGCGCGTATTGCCCCACATCTCCCCGCTGGCCGGGCGCACCATTCTCGATGTCGGCTGTGGCAGCGGTTATCATATGTGGCGGATGATCGGGGCAGGCGCCCATCTGGCGGTGGGTATCGACCCGATGCAGCTGTTTCTGTGCCAGTTTGAAGCCGTCCGCAAACTACTTGGTAACGATCAGCGTGCACATTTGCTGCCGCTGGGCATTGAGCAGTTACCCGAGCTTAAGGTATTCGATACCGTGTTTTCGATGGGCGTGCTTTATCATCGCCGCTCACCCTTTGACCATTTGTTACAGCTAAGGAATCAGCTGGTCAGCGGCGGTGAACTGGTGCTGGAAACGCTGGTGGTTGAGGGTGATGAGCGCGCGGTGCTGGTTCCAGGTGAACGTTACGCCCAGATGCGTAATGTCTGGTTCATCCCCTCCACCGCCGCGCTAAAAAGCTGGCTGGAAAAATGCGGTTTTGTCGATGTTCGTATCGCAGATTATTCCCTGACCAGCACGGAAGAACAGCGCCGGACCAGCTGGATGGCCAGCGAATCACTGGCAGAGTTTCTCGATCCACAGGACAACAGCAAGACGGTAGAAGGCTATCCCGCGCCGCTTCGGGCTGTGCTGGTCGCCCGCAAACCCTGAGGGGCAGCCTGAGTACGTTTTCAATAACAATCCGGCGCGCGGATGCCTGGACAAAAACACGCGATCTAAGCCAGGTAGGCCAGCAACAGTATGTCTGGCTCAGAGGCCGCCACAATGCAAGCATGCTCTCATATGGCATATTCAGGCAGTGAACGATTAAGGTCACAACCGGCGGGCATGACGTTGACCGTAAAGCCCGTCATGCCTGATGGCAAGGCCTGTTTATGCAAATAAAATCATTATGCCAGGCATTCACTGCAGGTTTGTTTTCATCGGGATAGCGCCGATTCTTCTGTTACCTGTTAAGCCTTAATATCCGATTGATCGTCGCAGCAACCAGCCTGAGATTGGCGGCGAATAGTAATACCCATCATACTGACACACTGAATAAGCAGGAGAGATTTTTTCCTCAACAAGAACCAGCAGCGCAATACCCTCTGGCTGAGTCCCTTTATTCCCATCAATAATTTCTCAGGACGCCTGTTCCTCTACGATAGCGCTTCAGCCGCGCGCGGTTAGGGCATCATCCTGCGCAATGTGTTGTCTTTCATCAGCTAATGATGCACAAGCGCCGGCAGCACGTGCACTCCAATTAGCCAGTAACCTAATGGGGCAAGGATTACATACCACTCCATCAGGGTTGAGGCCAGCTGCGGGTCCGGTACGGGGTGGACGCTGACGCCGCCGGGTTTATGCAGAAACACTACGGCACTATTGCCGCGCTGACCGGCATCGGGGAAAAAGTCTTCAGCACCGCCGGGGACGCCGGTGAAAAATACTTCAACAGCATTGAGCAGACGCTTAAAAAAATTGAGGCCAGCTATCAGAACCAGTTCCGCACACAGGGAACGCTGATCAGCCAGCAGTTTTTCGTTGAACGTAATCAGCTGCTCAATCAGCTGAAGGAGCTGGTTAACAAACCGCTGTTAAAATCGCTGGCTCGCCATACGGTTAAGTTCCGACAGTATGAAAGCATGAAACGGGCGTTAAACCTCTCCAGCAAGTCTATTGTGCATGAATGGTCAACGGCCGGGATGAGTGGTATTCCGGGCTATTCATATTATGTCGGTAATGCGGCAAAAGCAGCGCGTTTCCTTAAGGCAGGGGGGTATATTGGTATTGGCTTTTCATTTGCCGGAACGACGAATGATGTGGTCAATGCCTGTACGACAGGAAGAGAAGGTGAGTGTAAAGAATCTGCATTTAAAGAATATACAAAGTTTGTGGCAGGAACTTTTGCTGGCATGGGTACAGGATATTTAGGCGCGTTAGCCGGGACAGGAATCTGCACAGTAATTGGTATTGCCACTGTTGGCGTGGGAGGAGTTGTTGGTGCCACAGTGGCTGGTAGCCTGGGTAGTGCTTCCTCAGACACATTTATAAAATTAATTACGCAGGACAACGAAGGAGTTCCACGTGGATAAGTCTCTTGCCATTATGGCAATTGCCTGTGCCTGGACAGGTTTCATAATTATTATTTTTTGTTTTTTTCCTTCTTATTCAATAAAAAAATATGACAGAATATTGAGTAATTACATTAAGAGAAATCCCCTTCTGCCTGCTCCGTACAGCCTTTTCTTTCACGCTGGATTCTTTGGCTCTTTCGGAGTTCCATATTTCTTTTGCAGAATCATAGAGAAAAAAAGAGTTGCATTTATGTCAACAACCAGCATCAATATCTATGATTTTGCAAATACCATCGAATCTGATGTAGTTCAATGGTTTAAGAAATATTATAAATTATCCAAAATTCTATTCATTCTATACTCATTATTTATGTTGATGGCAACGATTCAGATATTAATAATTAAGCCAGACAGTTTATAATTAGTAGCCGACACCCGGTCTGAAACGCTACATATAACTCTCCCGCTTAAGGCACATATCCCGTATTTACAAACAAATGTATGCAAACCCTATCCGCCATCTGAAAGATTATCCCTATTATACGCTGCAATTGCCTCCTCCCGCTTAGACCTGTCTTTTATGTAATGATCAACCAGAAAATATACTCTTCAGGCATTTCCGTTTAAGTCAGCACAGTGAGGAATCTGTCATTAATACATCATTATTTTCAGCGCAACTTATACCACTGGTTTTTTTAGAAGGCAGCCCTGAAAAATTCGACGCTATCAGTAAAGATAGTTGCCAGGTGCAAGGCAATTTGTCCAGACAAAGCCAAAAGCCACAGGTTGAAAAACATAGGGGAATAGCGAAAAGCGAATTTTGCAGCAGCTGACTGGTCACCCGCACATTGCACGATCTTGATATAAAGCTCTCCTGTAGCCTGTTTAATGAATAACTTATTAATTATAATGAAAAAAACCCATCAACACGATGGGGTATGGTACTTGCAAACACCACGTCGATAGTTTGGCGTGCTGCGCGGCAAAACTGGTGTCAGACCATCCTGACGGGAGCGTGTTGAGAAATAGCCGCCTTCATGGCTTCAACCATATCACTGTCAACACACAAACGGCTGAACTCATCCTGCTCTAAAATCGAACTCATTGAGACACCCGCTTTACGATAGCGCATCGGGGACGCAATGCGCTGACTGGCAGAGCTGTGAAACTCAGTAATACCCGCATCAATAAATTTTTGCAAATTACCCAGCCGCACGCCTGATCCTGCCATGATGATAGGGCCCCGGGTAAGACGATTAAGTTCTTTAAGCAGAGATAAACCACTTTCAGCGCTTTGCTGCTGGCCCGAGGTCAGGATTCTTGTCACACCAAGATCGGTTAACTGTCGCAGCGCCATCAATGGGCTGTGACAAAGATCGAATGCGCGATGGAATGTTACCGACATCCCTTCGCAGAGCAACATCACCTGGCGCATGCGCGTCAAATCAATATGCCCGTCAACATCCAGCACACCGACGACCAGTCCACTAAAACCCAGCTCTCTAATCAACGCAATATCAGACTTCATTTCGTTAAATTCAGTCGCACTGAAACAGAAATCCCCGCTGCGGGGACGAACGATAGGATGGACAGGGATAGCTACGGTTTCGCGAACCTGCATCAGGCTTCCCGCAGAAGGCGTCAGACCGCCCTCAGATGGAGCAGCACATAATTCGATACGATCGGCTCCAGCGTTTTCTGCCGCGACGGCGCATTCAACACCATAGCAGCATACCTCCAGTTTTAGCATCCTCTTCTCCTGTTAATCAGTGCTGTCTGGTTGTGTAAATGAGTGACGATGTTTAATCTGAATGAAAGCCTCTTGCCTCGGGCTTTTTCACCATTTTGAGTCTGTTAAGAATCTTTAATCATCAACTGGTGCATTCTGTCCAGGGCTCCTGTTCGTTGCGATGGCTAACGTCATCGCCCGATCAATCCGGTGAAAATATTATTAAAATTGCCAATAATTTTCAGCAAAAATATTAGCGGGAATAATATATATGATATGCAATTTTGACCAGCGCATCGATCGCCGCCACAGTGACAGCCTTAAATGGCAAAAATACGGTGACAGCGACATATTACCTTTATGGGTCGCTGATACGGATTTTCGTTCACCGGACTGCATTATTGAGGCGCTGAAAAAAAGGGTGGAACACGGTATCTTTGGCTATGGAAAATCACCCGCCGATCTGACCGACGTGGTCGTTAACAGAATGGCTGAACGATATCAGTGGCAGATACAACCAGAGTGGCTGGTGTTTCTTCCCGGCGTGGTAAGCGGCCTGAATATCGCCGTTCGCGCCCTGAGTGAAGCGCATCAGGGAACCATTGCGCCCACCCCCATTTCCGTTCAGCCGCAAAGCTGGCTAACCGAACGCAGCTCAATGCCCCACTGCGGCTGGAAGATCAGCGCTGGGTGTTAGATCTGGATGCGCTGGTGCCGCAGCTAACCGGCGGCGAAAAACTGTTAATGCTGTGCAACCCTCAGAATCCAGGGGGAACCGCCTATCGACGGGATGAACTTGAGCAACAGCTACGTTTTGCCCGGCAGCACGATCTCATCGTTTGCTCTGACGAAATTCACTGCGATTTAGTGCTGGAACCGGGCGTTACGCATATCCCCTTCGCCAGCCTTAGTGAAGATGCGCAGCAGCGTTCGGTCACGCTGCTGTCACCTTCGAAAACCTTTAATATCGCTGGGCTGGGTGCTTCACTGGCGATCATTCCTGACAGGGAGTTACGCACCCGCTTCAACGCGGTGCGACAGGGCATTGTTCCGCCGGTTGATATCCTTGCGCTCACCGCCGCTACCGCCGCATGGCAGCACGGTCAGCACTGGCTTGATCAACAGCTTGATTATCTGCGTAAAAACCGCGATCTGGTGACGGAAAAGGTCAATGCCATCAGCGGCCTTTCAACCGTCGCGCCTGAGGCATCCTATCTCTCCTGGATAGATGCCAGCGAATTAAACGTTGCCAATCCGGCAGTGTTTTTCGAGCACCATGGACTGGGTTTTTCATCCGGAGCAGATTTTGGCAACAGCAGCTTTGTTCGCCTAAACTTCGGGTGTCAGACAGACCTGTTGAAAGAAGCACTGAGAAGAATGGAAAATGCGGTCAGGCACCACGCGCAGCAGAATGTGTTATAACTCACTCTGCACAATCTCTTTAAGGCTCCAGGGATGGAACTTGATGGTCACACGTCCGTCTGAAATAGCCAGCGTTGGGTTGGCAAGGCGTTCGCCCTCGCCTTCAGGTGAGCTGTGTCTGACAGAGATACCAGGGCGGCCAAGCCCTTCGCCCATACACAGCGCCAGTGCCTGACTGATTAACTCCTCCTCCGGACAGCGCAGCACAATTTCCACGTGCTCCCAGCCTTCATGGCGATAGCGTTTTTCACCGGGCCACGGCAGCTCCACCACGGGTATCAACCAGGGCCCTACTGGCAAAGGCGTATCAAACTCAAACAGTGCTACCGGCCGGCCGTTAATCATCTTTTCTGACAGCAACACGCCGTGTTGCAAAAAACCTTTTTTCCATCGTTCAGCGGTTTCCTTCTGGAAACACCTCACCGCTATGTGATCGGCATGGAGTCCGCCGGGTTGAAGCCCTAACAAATCCGCAAGTTTAAAAACAGCGTGTAAAAAATCGGGAAAATCACTGGCCAGATCGGTTAATTCTTCAACGAATTGATAGTGGGACATTTCAGCTCCATTATTTTAAAGACATATTTTATGAAAAAATGCTAAACCCGTTATTCGCGACAAAAAATAACTTGTTAGTTCTAACAAAGAAGATCACGTGCAATAAAGTTTTTTAAAAAGAACCGCACAAAAGCCCCTTTTATGCATTTGCTTTGATAAAAGCCAAATTAGATTCGTTTCTTTTATGTTTTTTATCGCATTAATTACGAAGAATCTTAAATTCATCATGCGCTGAGATAAGGTATTTTGTTCCTCCACACCCCTCTGTTTACCCATAAGGAATGGAAACATGCTCTTTCTGATACTGAGTGTCACACTGATCTCCGTGCTTGGCTTTGCCTTATTACGTCACTGGAAAACACGAAAATATAAAAAAAACTTTACAAGCCCTTATCGTAATCATAACCGTCGCCTTTAATTTTTTCGGCGGGCCGTGCCGTTACGTCACTTCCCGCCACCCAGCATCCCCCTCCATGCCACCTGGCTAACCGCATGAGAAATGCAGTATACTTTTCCCCTTATTTTTAACGGCAACGCCCTGTGACCATGCAGCTTGCAGCTTGAGGCTTTATCGGTCGGCAACAGGCGCATGGCCAACAGATCACGAAGGTAACCAGTTGAACATTCAGGCTCTTCTTTCAGAAAAAGTCAGTCAGGCGATGATTGCGGCAGGCGCACCCGTCGATTGCGAACCGCAACTACGGCAATCAGCCAGGGACCAGTTTGGGAATTATCAGGCAAACGGCATCATGGCCGTGGCAAAAAAACTGGGTAAGGCTCCGCGGCAGCTGGCGGAAGAAGTGCTGACACACCTTGATTTACAAGGCATCGTCAGCAATGTTGAAATTGCTGGCCCGGGCTTCATTAACCTGTTTCTCGACCCGATCTGGGTTGCCGCGCAGGTAGATAACGTGATTACCGATCCGCGCGTGGGCTTGGCGACCGTTGAAAAACAAACCATTGTTGTCGACTATTCTGCGCCTAACGTGGCCAAAGAAATGCATGTGGGGCATGTGCGCTCAACCATTATTGGCGATGCAGCCGTGCGAACGCTGTCATTTCTCGGCCATAATGTTATTCGCGCTAACCACGTCGGCGACTGGGGCACCCAGTTTGGTATGCTGATTGCCTATCTTGAGAAACAGCAGAATGAACATCATGAGGACATTGCGCTGGCAGACCTGGAAGCCTTTTACCGGCAAGCGAAGCGCACCTATGATGAAAACGCGGAATTTGCTAAACGCGCACGCAGCTACGTGGTGAAATTGCAGAACGGCGATGCGTATTGTCGCACCCAGTGGAAAAAACTGGTCGACATTACCATGTCGCAGAATCAGTTAATCTATGACCGCATGAATGTCACCCTCACCCGTAACGACGTTATGGGTGAAAGCCTTTATAACTCCATGTTACCGCAGATCGTCACCGACCTGAAAGCAAAAGGCATGGCGGTGGAAAGCGAAGGTGCGACCGTGGTTTTCCTTGATGAGTACCAGAACAAGGAGGGAGAATCGATGGGCGTCATCATCCAGAAAAAGGATGGCGGCTACCTGTACACCACTACCGATATCGCCTGCGCGAAATATCGCTACGAAACCCTGCATGCGGACCGCGTGCTCTACTACATTGATTCCCGCCAGCACCAGCATCTGCAACAGGTATGGGCCATCGTGCGCAAAGCAGGCTACGTGCCGGCGTCCGTTACGCTTGAGCACCATGCGTTCGGCATGATGCTCGGTAAAGACGGCAAGCCTTTCAAAACCCGTTCCGGTGGCACCATCAAGCTGTCGGATCTGCTGGATGAAGCAGTAGAGCGTGCAACTCGGCTGGTCAGGGAGAAAAATCCTGGCATGCCTGCTGATGAGCTGGCAAAGCTGGCAAACATCGTGGCTATCGGTGCGGTGAAATACGCAGACCTGTCCAAGAATCGGACCACCGATTACGTCTTCGACTGGGATAATATGCTGACCTTTGAAGGTAACACCGCGCCTTACATGCAATATGCCTACACTCGCGTGTTGTCGGTGTTTCGTAAGGCAGGGATTGATGAAAGCGCACTGACCGCAAACACCGTCATCGGTGACGCGCGCGAAGCTGCGCTGGCCGTGCGTCTGTTGCAGTTCGAAGAAACCATCATGCAAGTCGCACGTGACGGTACGCCACACGTAATGTGTGCTTATTTGTACGATCTGGCCGGGCTGTTCTCAGGATTTTACGAACACTGTCCGATTCTGACAGCCGAAGACGAAACCACCCGACACAGTCGCCTGAAGCTGGCGCTGCTGACGGCGAAAACCCTCAAGCTGGGGCTGGAAACACTCGGTATTGGCACGGTGGAAAGAATGTAAGTCAAAAGCCGCCAACGGTGGCTTTTGACGCCCTCCATAAGGGGGCAACCCTCTCAGGCCGCCCCTCTGCCTGCTCTTTCAGATTCAACGTCCTAAAAACCCGGCCAGAAGCTGGGTATCTTTCCTTGCACCGGGCATGGTATTGCGTGAGTAAAAACGCCGTAGTCGCTGTTATGCAGCCACTGAGTGCTTGTTCCTTTGCTGTACGCATAGACCGCAGCCGCGTCAGACAATAATCAGCGGTAATTGACCATCACTTCATTACTGAGCACCCGTAGCGTTTGCGGTAGTTTGCCCTTGCCCTGAACGCTGTAAACAAAATGTAAATTTTCCGCTGCATTGACGTCGGTCAGTCCGCGCGTGCTACCGCTGGCACCTTCAAGCACCACACAGCGCGTCTGAGTACAGAGATGGACTATCAGTCCCGACGGCGGCGGCGCGTTTAACCTGTAGCGCCAGGAAATCTGGGTAATGACGCCGCTGCTCTTCTCAGGGGCACTCAGTGCTGGCGAAAACATCTGCTGACCACGAATTTGCAGTCCCGGACCACTGCTGCTCGCCTGCCAGCCCCCGCCGGCGGCGGCGGCGGCGGCGGCGGGCAGAAGCGCCGCCAGCAGAAAGAAAAGCCGCTTCATCAATATCCACCAATGGTCGAGGTCATGCGGATCTGACGATTATCGGTCATCTCAAGATTTGAAATCACCATCAGCTGCGGCAGATTACGACGCAGGAAGCGGGCAAGAAGCGCGCGCAGTGGATGGTTAACCAGCAGTACCGGTGGTGCGCCAAGCGATTCCTGATGGGCCAGTGCGCTCTGCGCCTGCGCCAGAAGACGATCGGCAAGGCCCGGCTCCAGTCCACCACCGCCCTGCAATGCCTGAAGCAGCAAACGCTCCAGCGTGGTGTCCAGCCCGATAACCTGCGCTTCCCCCGTCCCGGGAAACCACTGTTGCGTAATCGCCCGGCCCAGCGCGACACGCACCACAGCGGTCAGTTCCTGCGGATCGTTCTGAACCGGTGCATGTTCCGCCAGCGTCTCAATAATCGTTCGCATATCGCGGATAGAAACCCGCTCTGCCAGCAAATTTTGCAGCACTTTGTGCAGCGTGGTCAGGGTGATCACGCCAGGGATTAAATCCTCCGTCAGTTTTGGCATTTCCTGCGTCACACGATCCAGCAGCTGCTGTGCTTCCTGGCGACCAAACAGCTCACTGGCGTGCTGACCAATCAGATGATTCAGGTGCGTTGCCACCACGGTACTGGCTTCCACCACGGTATAGCCCTGAATCTGCGCCTGCTCTTTCAGGGCGCTGTCAATCCAGATAGCCGCCAGACCAAAGGCGGGATCGACTGTGGCTTCTCCGGGTAACGTTCCGGCAGCAGTGCCGGGGTTAATCGCCATCCAGCGACCCGGATAGGCATCACCACTGCCTATTTCGACGCCTTTCATCAAAATCCGGTAGCGCGCGGGCGGTAATTCCATATTATCCCGAATGTGCACCACCGGCGGCAGAAAGCCCATCTCCTGAGCAAATTTCTTACGGATACTGCGGATACGTCCCAGCAGTTCGCCATCCTGTAAATGGTCGACCATGGGGATCAGACGGTAACCCACTTCCATACCCAGTGAATCTTCCAGTTGCACATCGGTCCAGGACGCCTCAACGTTGGCCGGTGTTTCGGTGGTTTTCACCACGCCACCCTGCGGTTCCACCTTCGGTTTAGCTTGTTTACCGCGCAGATACCATGCGAGGCCAAGCAGCGCAGCGGTGAACAGCAGAAAAACAAAATTAGGCATGCCGGGTACCAATCCCAGCATCCCCAGTACTCCGGCACTGAGCATCATTACCCGCGGGTTGGTAAACAACTGCCTGACCATCTGCTCACCCACGTCCTGCTCGGTGCTGACGCGAGTAACAATAACGCCCGCCGCAGTGGAGATAACCAGCGCGGGGATCTGCGCCACCAGACCATCACCAATGGTCAGCAGCGTGTAACTTTCCGCCGCGTGGCCAACGTCCATACCATGCTGAACAACACCCACCAGCAGGCCGCCGATCACGTTAATCACCATGATCATAATCCCGGCGATGGCGTCCCCACGCACAAACTTACTGGCACCATCCATGGAACCATAAAAATCGGCTTCCTGAGTCACTTCAGAACGGCGTTTCTTCGCCACTTCTTCGCCGATAAGCCCGGCGTTCAGATCGGCATCAATCGCCATCTGTTTACCCGGCATTCCGTCCAGAACAAAACGTGCGCCGACTTCCGCGATACGTCCGGCACCCTTGGTGATAACCATAAAATTAATGATGACGAGGATGATAAACACCACGATACCGATAGCGAAGTTACCGCCTACCAGAAAGTGGCCAAAGGCTTCTACCACATGACCGGCAGCACTGGCACCGGTATGGCCTTCCAACAGAATGATACGGGTGGATGCGACGTTCAGCGCCAGACGCAGCAACGTTGAAAACAGCAGAATGGTGGGAAACGCGGCAAACTCCAGCGTACGCTGGGTGAACATGGCCACCAGCAACACCATAATCGACAGCGCGATATTAAAGGTAAAAAGTAGATCGAGGACAAACGACGGCAGCGGCAGCACCATCATTGACAGGATCATCAGAATCAATACCGGACCGGCCATCACCTGCCACTGGGTATCCTTAATATTCGGTAACCGTAATAACGTCGACAAAGAAGCCATTACTCTTTTTCTCCTGGATCAAAATCAAGTGCTTCCGGCACCGGTAAATTATTGGGTTTCTTCGGAGCCAGGCCGCCTTCGATTTTCCAGCGACGGAGCTGCCAGACCCAGGCTAACACTTCAGCGACCGCCGCATAAAGCGTGCCGGGAATATGCTGGCCTATTTCTGTGTGCCGGTAGAGCGCACGGGCCAGTGAGGGTGCTTCCAACACCGGGATACGGTGTTCTTTGCCCAGTTCACGAATGCGCAGAGCAATATCACCCGCTCCTTTGGCAAGCACCTTTGGCGCACTCATTTTTCGTTCGTCATATTGCAGTGCCACAGAGAAATGCGTTGGGTTGGTGACAATCACATCTGCTTTGGGAATATCAGTCATCATGCGACGACGTGCCGCGGCGCGCATTTGCTGGCGAATGCGCCCTTTTACGTGGGGGTCACCTTCCTGCTGTTTATATTCATCGCGGATATCCTGGCGGGTCATGCGTAACCCTTTAAAGTAGCTGTAAAGCTGCCAGAACACGTCAAATCCCACCATCGGGGCCAGCCCCAGCACCACCAGAATGCAGCACAGCGCAATCATGTTCAGCGAACTGGCCAGCGCGGTATACGGCGATTCGCCGATCAGCCTGAGCATATCGGGCCAGTGATGCCGGATATAAATCCAGGTAACTACGCCAACCAGCACAGCCTTAAGCACTGATTTGAGCAACTCCGCAGCGGTCTGGCCGGAAACCAGTCGTCCCAGTCCTTTAATCGGGTTCATCTTGCCAAAATCAACTTTAATCGCTTTACCGTTGATCATCACCCCACCAAGCAGCATAGGTGCAGCAATAGCGACCAGCACCAGCCCACCCATCATCGGCAGCAGCACAAACACTGCCTCCAGCAGCAGGTTACTCATTTGGCGCAGCATTTGGCTGGTATCGCTCACTACGGAGTGATCGAAATGCAGTCCCTCCGCCAGCAACAGAGCAATTTTGCGGGACATTAACGCGCCGCCAGCCCACAGAATAGTCAGTCCTGCGACCAGCATCAGTACCGACGTCAGCTCGCGCGATCGCGGTATCTGGCCCTCTTCACGCGCTTTTTCAAGTCGGTGGGCCGTTGCGGCTTCGGTCTTTTCCTCTTCGCTTTCACCGGACACGACAGCTCACCTTCACAACAGAAATTTTGTACAGCATGCCAGAATGGCGCAGGAATGATGCCGCGAGTAACGGCGTAAAAAAGGGGTTATTTCACTGATAAACGACGCGATGGTCAGGCACCCGGTCAGGCAGGTTGCTGCACGGGTGTCCTGTTGCTGAAAATCAGCGCCCGCTTTGCAGGCGTGTCAGGCAGACGTGGCACAGATGTCAGAACCCGAGACTGTCCAGCAGGTCGTCAACCTGGTCCTGGTTCGCCACCACACCGGGTGCGGTGCCGTTGATCTGTGGGCCATTGAGCAGGCTGTTGGCATCTTTTTTCGGCCTGTCAGGCTGATCCGGTATGTTTTCCAACAGCACCATCAGTAGCTGACGCTCAATTTCCTGGATTACATCCATCATGCGCTTGATGACCTGGCCGGTAAGATCCTGGAAATCCTGCGCCATCATGATTTCCATCAGCTGGGCGTTGGTAAAACCGGTATGCTCCGGTACGGATTCCAGATAGCTACGGGTATCCGAAACCAGCGAGCGGGCATCTGCCAGTTCAATAGGATTTTCAAACCACTCATCCCAGCGTCCTTTCAGTGCTTTCGCTCCGTTCTCCATCAGTGTCTGGCGAGGCTGCGACGCTTCCACGCAGTTTAGTGCGCGTTCCGCCGCCTGCGCGGTCATTTGTACTACGTAATCCAGACGATCGCGTGCGTCGGGAATGGCTTCCGCCGCTTCGGCAATCGCCTGATCCAGACCCAGCTCACGCAGGCTGTCACGCAGCATGCGCGTCAGTGAACCGATTCGGGAGATGATGTCTTGCGCCGAGGCAGCATCAACACTTGGTTTCGGAATATTGCTCATCTCGGCTCCTTACATACCCAGCTTTTCGAAGATTTTACCTAACTTCTCTTCAAGCGTGGCTGCAGTAAAGGGTTTAACAACGTAGCCACTGGCACCTGCCTGGGCAGCCGCAACAATGTTTTCTTTTTTGGCTTCTGCCGTGACCATCAGCACCGGCAGCTTGCCCAGGGTGGTGTCAGCACGGATGGTTTGCAGCAGCTGCAATCCGTCCATGTTGGGCATGTTCCAGTCGGAAATCACAAAGTCGAAGCCCCCCGCACGCAGTTTGGCCAGCGCATCGACGCCATCCTCGGCTTCTTCAACATTGTTGAAGCCGAGTTCTTTCAGCAGGTTACGGACGATGCGGCGCATAGTGTTAAAGTCGTCCACCACCAGAAACCGCATATTCTTATCAGCCATAGTTACTCCTGTTTTATGTAGCCCCTCAGGACGGGCGCTGTGTTATACGTTAGATTCGTAATGCCTGTCCGGCGCTAATTTTTGCCAGCATATGCTGGCTAACCTGGTGCAAATCCACCACTTCACTGGCCCCCCCGAGGGTAATGGCCTCGCGGGGCATGCCAAATACCACACAGCTTTCTTCATTCTGCGCAATGGTCCAGGCTCCCGCTTTATTCATTGCCAGCAGGCCCGCTGCACCGTCGTTACCCATCCCGGTCAGGATCACTCCCACCGCATTCCGGCCTGCAAACTGTGCCACTGATTTAAACAACACATCGACCGACGGTTTATGACGATTTACCGGTGGTCCATCATTCAGTTTAACCTGATAGTTAGCACCACTGCGGGCCAGCTCCAGATGCATCGCACCGGGTGCAATGTAAGCATGACCGGGCAGAATACGTTCACCATCTTCCGCTTCTTTCACCGTAATCTGGCACAGCTTGTTTAAGCGGTCGGCGAAAGAGCGGGTGAAGCCCGCCGGCATATGCTGAGTAATAAGCAATGCCGGGCTGGTTATCGGAAGCGGTTGCAGGACGTGCCTGATTGCCTCAGTGCCGCCCGTTGATGCGCCAATAGCAATCAGCTTTTCGCTACTCAGCAGCGGTCCGGCTTTTAGCATAACGGGAGCAGGCAGCAGCCCTCGTGTGTGCAGCCTGGCTTTTGCTGCCGCACGCACCTTGTCGCCAATCATCTGGCTGTAGGCCAGCATTCCCTCGCGAATACCCAGCGATGGTTTAGTCACAAAGTCCACCGCGCCTAGCTCCAACGCTCTCAGGGTGACTTCCGACCCTTTCCCGGTCAAAGAGGAGACCATCACCACTGGCATTGGCCGCAGACGCATCAATTTCTCAAGAAAATCCAGGCCGTCCATCCGCGGCATTTCCACATCCAGCGTCAGCACGTCCGGGTTGTATTCTTTAATCAGCTCCCGCGCTACCAGCGGGTCGGGGGCGGAAGCGACCATCTCAAGGTCGGGATGGCTGTTGATGATTTCAGTCATTAGCTGACGCATAAGCGCGGAATCATCTACGCATAACACTCTGATTTTGCCCATTATCTTTCCTTAGTCAGTCCGTAGACCGTCTGGCCGCGCAAATAAAATTCTTTGCTGATCTGGCTGAAATTCTCGGAATGGCCGGCAAACAGAATTCCCCCTGGCTTAAGCTGCGTGACAAAGCGCCTCAGAATTTTCTCCTGCGTTTCTTTATCAAAATAAATCATCACATTACGACAAAAAATAGCATCAAACGGTCCAGGTAAGACCCACTCATTAGCCAGCAAATTGAGCCGGGCAAAGGTCACGGTATTCGCCAGCTCGGGTCGTACCCGCACCATGCCAGCATGTGGTCCGGTACCACGGAAAAAAAAACGCTGCATTTGCTGTGGAGAAAGCGTGCGTAATTCCTCCTGGCGATAGACCCCGGCCAGCGCCTTTTCCAACACCTGCGTATCGATATCGCTGGCGTATACCTGAAATTTACCCGGCCCGGTACCCAGGATTTCCGCCAGGGTTATCGCCAGCGAGTAGGGTTCTTCGCCGGTTGACGCTGCGGCACACCAGACGTTAAAACTGCCACCGCGCTTTTTGGCATGTTCCGCCAGAATCGGAAAGTGGTGCGCCTCGCGGAAAAACGCCGTCAGGTTGGTGGTCAGCGAGTTAATAAACGCCTGCCATTCCGGGCTGTTAATATCATTTTCCAGCAGCGCCAGATAGCGACCAAAATCGTCCAGGTCCAGCATCCGCAGCCTGCGCACCAGACGGTTGTAAACCATCTCGCGCTTGTGATCGGCCAGAACAATGCCCGCCCGCTGATAAATCAGCTGACTGATACGTTTAAAATGCGCATCAGAGAGCGGGAGACGCTGCACCATCTGGGACAGCATTGTTTGATTTTCCTGCGGTGCTAATGACGTCGATTTTTTCATGTATTGCCACCCAGCAAAGTACAGATTAAGGGGTTAAAACCAGGCTATTTTTCCTGAATACATCCAGCGCCAGCGGTTGACCCATTTCATCCGCAGAAGAAAGGGTAAATTTCTTCACCGCCTGCGTCAGATGATCGGCCTGCGCTTCAAGTGCTTCGGTCGCGGCGGCGGCCTGTTCCACTAATGCGGCATTCTGCTGCGTGACCTGGTCCATCTGGCTGACTGCCCGCGCAACCTGTTCTATACCGCGACGCTGCTCATCTGAAGCCGAGGCGATTTCCCCCATGATGTCGTTAACTCGGGTGACGCTCTGGACTATTTCATCCATGGTTTCTCCGGCAGAGGCCACCAGTGCCGAACCCTGCTCCACACGGTTGACCGACTCTTCAATCAACACTTTAATCTCTCTTGCCGCCTGCGCGCTGCGCTGTGCAAGGCTGCGAACTTCCCCGGCAACCACCGCAAACCCTCTGCCCTGTTCACCTGCACGCGCCGCTTCAACCGCGGCGTTCAGCGCCAGTATGTTGGTCTGGAACGCGATACCGTCGATCACGCTGGTAATATCACCAATTTTTTTCGAGCTGGCGGCAATATCATTCATGGTGGTGACAACCTTGTCGGTCAGCGTTCCCCCGCGATTCGCAGTGTTTGAGGCGTCTTTTGCCAGCTGAGAGGCCAGCCGTGCGTTTTCCGCATTGCCGCTTACCGTTGCGGTCAGTTGTTCCATACTCGCCGCCGTTTCTGTCAGTGAAGCCGCCTGCTGCTCGGTGCGTGCCGACAAATCGTTATTACCCGATGCCATTTCATGGATCCCTGTATGCATTTCGTGGCTACCATCACGAACGCTGCTCACCGTACTGGCCAGCGCGGTTTGCATCACATGCAGGCTGTTAAACAACTGGCTCAGTTCATTGCGGCCATTGGCCGAAATGTGGCCACCAAGATCGCCGGCCGCAATACGTTCAAAATGACCACGCATCAGGGTCAGGGGCGCAATGACCACTTTCCTTACCCAGACAATGCCTGCCAGCGTGACCAGTAATGACGTCAGCACCGCAGCGATAAAAATCACCTTTGACTGCCGGTAAAAACCTTCCCCTGCCTGGCTGGCATGCTCACGCATCTTGTCGATATGCGCCATCCACAGGTTGTACTGCCCCTGGAATTTGTCCTGCTTGCCCTGAGTAGGGGAATCCAGGAAATTTTGCAGCTGATTGTTTTGCAGATAAGTAATCAGTTGCGCCAGTTCCTGATAATAATTGTGATATTCCACCGCCATCACCTGCTTTAACTGCTGCCCCTCAGGTGAAACCACTCCGATGGCATCAAACTCTCTGTAGGCTTTATCGGCAGCATTCAGATCTTCCTGAGTTCTTGTCATTAAACTTATTATTTGCTCGCGCGGTTTGCTCAGTGCAGCCAGCGTGCCAGCACGGCTCAGTGTTACGCAGGCGCTTAGGAGGGCCGCCCAGGTCTGCCCCAGGGTTTCGCGCTGGTTGCTGCTAACTTCAACGGCGTGCATATTGCGCGCATCCAGACGAAACGAGTTGAAAGAAAGGCCACTACCCACAATTTGCATTACGCAAAATAGCCCCAGCAAAAACAAAATGACGGTGGCGATACGGATCCGGCTGAACATGTAAATCTCCTGCATAGCCGCCCACGGCAGCTGGATAATAAGTTAAAAAGTTTCCCAGTTATCATTGGAAATCGGGGCAGCAAGCCTTTCAGGCTGAGGCGCTGTGGGAGACAGCAGGATCTTTTCGTCACGTCTACTGCTATTAACAGCCTGGATGACATTTTCTTTACGAATTCGAAATACACTAACCGCCTGGGACAGCCGGCGAGACTGTTCTTCCAGTGCAGCGGCAGCGGAGGCGGACTCGCCTACCAGTGAGGCATTCTGATGCGTAACGCGGTCCATTTCCGTTACCGCCGTCCCCACCTGTTCAATACCGCGGCTTTGTTCATCGGATGCCGAGACAATTTCACCCATGATGTCAGTGACACGGGTCACTGCACTGACAATATCCTTCATAGTTTCGCCCGCCGTGCCGACCAGCGCAGAGCCGCTGTTTACCCGCGCCACGGAATTCTCAATCAGCACTTTGATTTCTTTCGCCGCCTGGGCGCTGCGCTGCGCCAGGTTACGTACTTCTCCCGCCACCACGGCGAAACCGCGTCCCTGCTCACCTGCCCTCGCTGCTTCAACAGCGGCGTTAAGGGCCAGAATATTGGTCTGGAAAGCAATACCGTCTATTACGCTGGTAATATCGGCAATTTTTTTCGAACTGTCGGCAATTTCGCTCATAGTTTTCACCACGCTGTCCACCACGCTACCGCCTTTCCCTGCCGTTTCAGACGCGCTAAGTGCCAGCTGCGATGCCTGGCGAGCGTTTTCAGCATTCTGCTTCACGGTGGCCGTTAACTGTTCCATGCTGGCGGCAGTTTGCTCCAGCGACGCTGCCTGCTGCTCGGTGCGTGAAGAGAGATCGTTATTACCGGCAGAGATTTCACTGGCACGGGTGTAAATAGCGTCGGAACCGTCGCGAACATCGCTCACCGTGCGGACCAGCGACTGCTGCATATCCCGCAAATTTTCGGCAAGCTGCGCCATTTCATTTCGCCCCTCCACCAGCACGGGCTGAGTCAGATCGCCTTCTGAGATACGGCGGATATGCGCAATATTCATTTTCAATGGCTGCAGCAGGATTTTTTGGATGCCATTCCAGATGAACGCGGTTGCCACCAGGAAAGTCACCAGCACCAAGACCAACGTCCAGATGGTTTGCTGATAGGCATCGCGGTTCATCTGGTTTCCCTGTTCAGCCAACTGGCTGTTTCTTTCAAGCCAGGCGTTATAAATTTTTTCGAAATCGTCCTGATCGCGCTGCGGAGGCTGGGAAAGAAAATCGTTAAAACGGCCGACGTCCAGCATAGCGATCAAAGCAGACAGAGAGGCACGATACTGCTGATAACCAACCTGAAGCGCCTTGACGTGTTTCACCGTTTTGCCCTGTTCAGACAGATTTGCGTTAAATACTGCAAAGAATTTGTCAGCGGCATCCATACTCTGCCGGGCCTGTGTCAGCAACTCGTTTACCGTAGTGCCTGAGCCTGTATAGGTAGCATCAAGCAGAAAGCGGGTACCGGCACGATTCAGGGTGTTACATGCCTGGATTAAGGAAATCCACGCCCCTCCCATCGCCTGCTGCTGGATTCGCAGTCGCTGGTTGAACTGATAGTTTTCCTTATCATTATGTACCGTGTTAAAAAAGAGTACGCTGGTTCCTGACTGTAATAAGGCAAACAATACAAGTATTCCCACCAGGCCAGTGACAACTTTGATACGTTTGAACATGACTACCTCTGTACAGGGCTAATTATCCTCTATATCGGCATCAGCGCTGCGATCTTTACGAGAATGATTTTCGGTTGCTGCTTTCATGAGCAGTATCAGGACAATCCGTTATGTCAGAATCATCTGACAGAGCATGAGTGTTATTCCCACATGATTTAAACAGAGTAAAGGGGCTTATTTAATGACTCTCTGCCTGATTAAATTTAATTATTATCAAGATTTTTTAATGAGTTGTATTGATTTCCTGCAATGATATTTCACTCCGGTAACAACCTGGAAAGCTTCCCGGACTCGCCTTGACGCACACGTTTATGTCTATCTGGTGACGCCCTGTGCACAACTGAAAATGTGTAATGCAGGTTTCGGTTGGCAATAAATGAACGTACCGAATCATTAGCCACCGGGAAACAGTGCGGTCGACGGGCAGTCAGGCAGCGAGGACAATTGCGCAGAAAAAAAAGAAAGAAACCCTCAATAAAAGAAATTCGAAGCGTCCCGCAAAGGACTGCCCCGAAATAAAGATTCTTATCCGTGTCTTATGCGCTACGCAGTGTGTCTACCAGCGCCATTTCTTCACTGTTTAACAGCTTTTCAATATCCACCAGAATCAACATACGTTCACCCAGGGCGCCCAGGCCTGTCAGATACTCTGTGGACATGGTGACCGCAAATTCCGGGGAGGGGCGAATCTGGTCCTGCGTCAACGACAGAACATCAGATACGCCATCCACGACAATACCTACTACCCGATGTTTGAGGTTGAGAACAATCACCACGGTATTATCGTTATAGTGGACGTTCGGCTGTTCGAACTTAAGCCGTAAATCGATAATTGGCACGATTACACCGCGCAGATTGGTCACGCCTTTAATAAAAGGCGGCGTATTGGCGATACGGGTGACCTGATCGTATCCCCGGATCTCCTGGACCTTGAGGATGTCGATACCGTATTCTTCATTTCCCAGTGTAAAGACCAAAAATTCCTGGCCTACCGTTTCGCCAGCAAGTTTAGTGACAGCTGCCATTCCAGTCATAGTTATACCCTTAATCGGTTTAAGTCAGGCTGCGGCTCCCGCCACACGCTTTTCACGGTTGAGAGATTGCAGAGCCGAGACATCGACAATCAACGCCACGCTACCATCGCCAAGAATGGTTGCTGCCGAAATGCCCGGAATTTTGCGATAGTTGCTTTCCAGGTTTTTCACCACCACCTGGTGCTGACCAATCAGCTGATCAACCAGCAAGGCGTAGCGTTTACCGGCACTTTGCAGAATGACCACTATTCCCTGCGTCGCCTCTGTTTTAGCATCCTGCACATCAAATACATTCCACAGCTCAACCAGCGGCAAGTATTCGCCCCGCACTTCCAGCACACGCTCCCCACCAGCCAACGGATGCAGATCGTTTGCCAGTGGCTGGAGGGATTCCATCACAGCATTGAGCGGCAGGATAAAGACTTCATCAGCTACGCGGACAGACATGCCGTCGAGAATGGCCAGCGTCAGCGGCAGCAGGATACGGATGGTTGTGCCTTTGCCCTGTTTCGAGGCAATTTCAACATGGCCGCCCATCTCCTGAATGTTACGTTTCACCACATCCATGCCAACGCCGCGCCCGGAAACGTCGGTAACCTGTTCTGCGGTGGAGAACCCTGGGGCGAAAATCAGCATGCCGACTTCTTCATCGCTCATGGAATCACTGACCGGGAGTCCGGAGGAAAGCGCCTTCGCCAGGATACGTTCGCGGTTGAGTCCTGCACCGTCATCAACCACTTCAATACAAATATTGCCACCCTGGTGTTCTGCAGAGAGGGTAAGGTTGCCCACGGCAGCCTTAC
Source organism: Erwinia tracheiphila (assembly GCF_021365465.1). NCBI lineage: Bacteria > Pseudomonadati > Pseudomonadota > Gammaproteobacteria > Enterobacterales > Erwiniaceae > Erwinia > Erwinia tracheiphila. The sequence continues at coordinate 2,131,688 of NZ_CP089932.1, read as the reverse complement.
CCTCTGCCAGACGTTTTGCCGGTGCTTCAATTCCGTGGTCAAGACTGTTTCGTACCAGGTGGGTCAGTGGATCGATAATACGTTCAATCAGGCTCTTATCCAGTTCGGTCGAACTCCCCAGCAGGGTCAGTTCCACTTCTTTGCCCAGTTTGCTGGCCAGGTCGCGAACCAGACGCGGAAAGCGGCTGAAGACATATTCCATCGGCATCATACGGATCGACATCACCGATTCCTGCAGGTCCCGGGCGTTACGTTCAAGTTGGCCCATGCTGTTAAGCAAATCGCCGTGAGCAACCGGGTCAAGCTCGCCAGAACGCTGGGCCAGCATCGACTGGGTGATAACCAGCTCACCCACAAGGTTGATTAGCTGGTCAACTTTCTCAACCGCTACACGAATACTGGTTGATTCGCTGGCCTTAGGCACAGACGTTTTTTTAGTCGACTCACGCTTCGCCGGTGAAATATCGCTGACGGACGCCAGTATCGGCTCCGGTTCGGCTTCTGTTTCCACATCGGCCACCAGCGTTTCAACCTCGACCGCCGCGACCTTTTTCTGTGGTGTTTCACTGCCTTCGTTAAGGAATTTGATCTGAGACTCATCAATAACGAAGCAGAGTACCGCCACGATATCATCCGGGCTGACGGAAGAATCCAGGGTTAACTCTACCGAGGTTTCCCCTTTAATGACGTTGGAGACGCTGCCCAGGTTGCCCAATTCTTCCAGCATAAGCGGAATTTCAGCAGGTTTCAGGTCAACCAGAGTCAGACGCAGCCCCCCCCGTTCAGGCGTCTCAACAACGACAGGCTGTGGCGCGATAATTTCACCTTTGGCTTCGAGTGCCAGCTGACGCAGCGCCTGACAGATATATTCGAAGGTTGCAGCATCCGGCTCCGAGGCGGTTTTGTAGGCATCCAGCTGTTCTTGCATGATATCTTTCGTTTCCAAAAACAGGTTGATGATATTGGTGCTCAATTGCATTTCACCGCGACGAGCACCGTCGAGAATATTTTCCAGAATGTGCGTAGTTTCCTGCAGAACAGTAAAACCAAATGTTCCCGCACCACCTTTGATTGAGTGGGCTGCGCGGAAAATTGCGTTCATCTGTTCCGCATCTGGTTCCTGCGGGTCAAGGCCCAGCAGGTGTTGTTCCATGTCGGCCAGCAATTCATCGGCCTCATCGAAAAACGTTTGATAAAAATCGCTGATATCCATGCTCACGGTATCACCTCTGCTGTGAGTCGCGCTCGGTCTGTGCCGGGGTCGCAGGCTGTCCCGAAGAAAACGCCTTCGGTACATTCTTACTTCCTGCCGACTCAGCCTGTGATGGTTGAGGGGCCGGGTTATTGTTGGCAGCCGATGGGATCGGCGGTGCCACTATTTGTTTAAGATTTGCCGGATCACTGTTGTCGATTTGCACAGCATCACTTTCCGAATTTTCCTTCTCAATCTGCATTTCCGTGTCATGATTCAACACCAGCAAACTGATTCGACGATTGACCGCATCATTTGCACCGCGATTATTCAACTTCATGGTATCGGCCATGCCGAGCACCCGTAGCATCTTGCCTGCATCCAGCCCGCCTATCACCAACTCGCGACGTGATGCATTGGCACGATCAGTTGACAGCTCCCAGTTACTGTAACCCCTGTCGCCCGTGGCATACTGAAAATCATCCGTGTGCCCCGCCAGACTGATTTTATTCGGTATATCATTCAGAATCGGCGCGATGGCTCTGAGGATATCGCGCATATAGGGTTCCACTTCCGCACTCCCGGTTTTAAACATCGGGCGGTTCTGACTGTCGATAATCTGGATACGTAACCCCTCTTCCACCATGTTGATAATCAGATGCTGCCTGAGCGCCTTCAGGCGCGGATCGGCTTCTATCAGCTGATCCAGCTTTTCTCGCAGGCGGTTAAGTCGAATCTTATCCATATTGCGTTTCTCTGCATCCATATCGACAACTTTGTGAACTTCACCTATTTTTTGCGTCGGGTCCTGACCGCCACCCGGGATAACGCTTACGCTTTCACTGGTACGTGTCCCGCCCGTTATTGCAACCTTCAGGGGCGTTTTAAAATATTCCGCAATACTTTCGCGCTGTGCGGGCGTGGAAATCGAAATCAGCCACATCACCATAAAGAAAGCCATCAGAGCCGTCATAAAATCCGCATAGGCAATCTTCCATGAACCATGCCCGCCCTCATTGCCTTTGTGCTTCTTCTTCCTGACCACAATGATAGGATGAGTGTTATGTTTCATGCGCCCTGATCCGAAGTCTGTTTCGCCGATGCTTTCGCATTGCGGACGTGTTCCTCCAACTCGATGAAAGATGGTCTGTCCGTCGAGTAAAGGGTTTTACGGCCAAACTCAACGGCAATTTGTGGCGCATATCCATTCAGGCTGGAAAGCAGCGTAACCTTAATGCACTGCATCATTTTCGTGGTTTCTGCACACTTCTGCCGCAACACACTCCCCAGGGGAGAAATAAAGCCGTATGCCAGTAAAATGCCTAAAAATGTTCCTACCATCGCATGCGCCACCGAGGCACCCAACTCCGCTGCTGGCCTGTCAGCCGCTGCCAGCGTATGAACCACCCCCATTACCGCTGCGACGATACCAAATGCAGGAAGGGAATCACCCATGGATTGCAGTGCCGTCGCAGGCACCTCACATTCATGTTCGTAGGTTTCAATTTCTTCATCCATCAAGGCTTCGATTTCGAACGCATTCATATTGCCGCTGATCATCAGGCGTAAATAGTCGGTAATGAAGTCCACTAATCTTTTATCGGCAGAAATGCGCGGGTAATTAGCAAAAATTTCACTTTCCTGCGGGTTATCAATATCGGCCTCAAGGGACAACATGCCCTGCTGACGGGATTTAGCCATCAGGCGATAGAGCAGCGCCATCAAATCCATATAAACGGATTTGTTATACTTCGCGCCACGCATCAGGAGGGGAAAGGATTTCATGGTGGCTTTAATGGCTTTGCCGTTATTTCCAACGATAAAGGCGCCGACAGCAGCCCCACCAATAATCAACAGTTCAGAGGGTTGGTAAAGCGCGCCAAGTTCGCCACCAACCATCGCGAAGCCACCTAATACCGATCCCAAAACCAGGATATAACCCAAAATAATTAACACGATTGATCCTTACGTCTGCTGACGCGTGGGAGTAAGACGTCCAGATAGCGGTAAACGGATTGCATCACGCATGGACAAAAAAAAGCAGCGGTTAAAAACCGCTGCTGGAGTCATTCCACGTGGCTAACACCATTAAACGGCTTGTTTAATCTGTTCATCCAGCAGTTGTGAAATATTATCGGCAGAATCTGAAATAAGTTTACGCCTTTTTACCGCGCGCGAAGGCGGCTGGCAGAGGCTGCAAACAAAGCTGCCGACAGGCTGATGTGCATGATTAATAAAGCTTCCACCACAGCATTTGCAGTCGGAAAGCTCAAGCATACCGCTCTCCACAAAGCGGACCAGCGTCCATGCACGGGTCAACGCCAGTAGCGGACCGTTTTCCTGCTGCGGACACTGCTCAAGATACAGCCGATAGGCCTTAATAACGGCATCGACGCCTTTACACATGTCACTTTTCAGTAAGAACTGCCAGGCATTACAGAACATGGACGCATGGATATTCTGCTCCCATGTCATAAACCAGTCGGTAGAGAATGGCAGCATGCCTTTAGGTGGCGGGCTACCGCGCAGTTCTTTATACAGTTTGATTAAGCGGCCACGGCTTAACTGGGTCTCGCTTTCCAACATTTGCAGGCGTGCGCCGAGGGAAATTAATTCCATGGCTAACTGAATGTCACGCGCTTCCTGCACGATACTTTTTTCGCTCATTAACTCGCCCTCTTTTTAGGCTGTCCGTCTTTTTTATCAATGGCGTTACGCAATAAACGGCTGGATAACAAAATCCCCGTGTGAATTTGTTGTAAATCATCCACGCGTGATTCCTGAGTCAGGCGGTTAATTGTGTTGTGATCGGTGAAACGAAACTGACAAATCAGCTGATTGGTTTCGGCCAGTTTCACCATCTCAGGCAGGGTCAACTGAGACAGCGCATCGGCCATTGCTTCATCGATACCGAGGCGAAACATAGCGGAGGCTTTTTCCTGATTAATCAGGCGCTGTGCAAGCAGCAAATAAGACAGATTAATGTCATAAATATGTTTTAGTAATTCTGATGTGCCCATTTTTTCCCATCATAACTGTCACGACTTTAACGTTTACGGATTTCGCCGCTACCTGATTGCTGACTGTACATCTGAAGATGGCAAAAAATTTAGTGGCTAAAGCCAAACGCTTGCAAGGCTGAGGGCGACCAGAAAATGGAAGTCCATACAGGAAGTAGTCATAAACTCATTTTGCCAGTTACTGCTCCGATGTTTTCGTGCTTTTCCCTGGCATCACCTTTCTGAGTCTTGAACGCTATTAAGACTATTCTGAAAACAAAACAACTTTATATCCTCTTTTTTCCGGATACAACGTGAGCCAAGTTTAATTTTAGATAAAATGTGATCTATGTCACATTTTTTGGCTTGTTTTGGTTAAAAAAAGCTAAAGCAGAGCTGCTCATTAGTTCACTAACCAATCATTTTTGGCTCTTTTTATTAATTTTTTACCTTTTTTATTACATTCAGATGGAACCGTAATATAAACAAGATATATAACCTTAAAATTAAATAATTAATGAATTAAATAGAATTAAAAACTAATTAATTTTTATAATTAAGATTTTTATATTATTTTAGATGAAAAAATGACGCGCTAATTAGTGAAATGAAGCTACTATCACGAAGCTGGCTGAATAGAAAAAATGTGATCTGTGATAGGTTTTTTATCTGGAAATGTTGGTGTGATGTAAGGAGTGAGGGTATTGATGTTCAGCGGACGGCAGCAGATGTAACCAATAATTACATTAATAAATTGAATGTATTCCATAATTTCAATACTGCACGCTACATATCGGCAGAGGAACCATTTTCTTTAATAAAAATGTGCTTTTTTAGCGTTTTTTTTTAAATAAACGTTCTGATAAGCTCTAAAGGGTAAAAAAGAGCGATTAACACTCGCTCTTTTTATGAGGCGGGTACAAATTATGCCCGGCAGTGGAATGGGGCTATCTGTTTACAGCATGATCGACATCGCCACGCGCGGGAAGTGCCTGTAAATCCGTTAAGTAGGTTTTTCGCCAGTGGGTAATGTCATGCTTACGAAGAACGTCCATCATTTCGTTATAGCGTGAAATACGCTCATCCAACGGCATGGTTAGCGCCTGATTAAGCGCCGCTGCGACCTCATCGCGGTCGTAGGGATTCACAATCAGCGCGGAGGTCAGTTCATTGGCCGCACCGGCAAAACGGGACAAAACCAGCACACCGGGGTCTTTTGGGTCCTGAGCAGCGATATATTCTTTCGCGACAAGATTCATACCATCGCGTAACGGCGTAACCAGGCCAATGTCCGTCAGGCGAAATATTTTCATTAACAGCCGTCTGTCAAAATGCTGGTTAAGGTAATAAAGGGGGGTCCACCCCAGCGTGCCATATTTACCATTTATTCTTCCCGCTTCGGTTTCAAGCTGATGACGAATATCCTGGTAAGCCTGCACGTCACCCCGGGAGGTCGGCGCTATCTGGGAATAGCGTATTTTTCCACGATGCTCAGGGTAATTTTCCAGCAGAGCCTCATAAGCCAAAAAGCGCTCGGGAAGCCCTTTAGAATAGTCCAGCCGCTCACAGGCGATGATATTTTTGGCATCGCCGAGAGCCTTCTTCATGGCGGCCATTTTAGGCGGCAACGGCCCTTCCGCCATCTCGCGGATATTGTCCGGCTCAATCCCGATGGGATAAACCTCAGTGATAAAATGTTGATCAAATGCCTGATGTTTCTTGCCTTCACCCTGTAACTCAGTACACAGCGAAACACACTCCAGAAAAGCAGTACGATCATTTTCCGCCTGGAAGCCCAGCAGGTCATATTCGCACATCATCGCCAGGAGTTCGCGATGCGGCGGCAGCGCGTTAAAGACTTCCGGTGTAGGAAAAGGAATATGCAGGAAGAAACCGATGCGGTTCTGAACACCCAACTTACGAAGCGCGGCGGCAAAAGGCAGCAGATGATAGTCATGGATCCAGATAACATCGTCCGGCTCCAGTAGCAGCATCAGTCGGTCGGCCAGCTGGTTGTTGACCTTGCGATACCCCTCCCAGGCCTCACGCTGAAAATTAACCAGGTCAAGACGATAATGAAAAGCGGGCCAGAGCACGCCGTTGGAGAACTGCAGATAGTACAAATCATAATCGTTCTGGTTCAGTCCAAAAGAAGCATAGGAGATGCCATCCTGTTCGAACAGGTTCATCTCTTCCTCATCTTCCCCAATCTCATTGATTTCGCCATTCCAGCCAAACCATATTCCCCCGGTGGTTTTAAGCGCATCCATAATGCCAACCGTTAAGCCACCTGCGCTGACTTTTGACCCATCAGGTACTGCGATGCGGTTAGATACAACTACTAAGCGACTCATAACCTTAACTCCTTACCGACATTTTTTCGTCTTGATCTAATTGTAATAGTGTTTCTGCCAGCCATTTGTTGACTGCGGCGACATCCGGCAGACGATGCGCGGCTTCCGTGCAGCCCTCGCCGACTTTGACTGAGATTCCCTGCATGGCATTAACCGTGGAAAATGCTGCCTCATCGGTCACATCATCGCCAAGAAATACCGGTGTTTTACCGGAAAAAGGCGCCTGCTGCATAAATGCCGCAACAGCAGCCCCTTTATTGATACCCTGCGGCTTGATTTCCACCACGCATTTTCCGGGCTGAAGCGCCAGCCCGCTAAACTGCTCAATAACAGATTCAGCCAGTTGCATCACCTGAGTTTGAAAGTGCTGCGCACCCCGATAATGCAGGGCAAAGGCCATGCCCTTCATTTCCAGCTGGGTACCAGGGAGAGCAGCCATGCGTTGCTGTAATAAAGAAGAAAGTGCAGAAACGATCTCTTCTGGTAACGCATGCTGTTCGAGGTTTCCTTCCAGATCGCGCCGCTCGGCACCATGCACACCAGCCAGAGGCAGCTGTAACGGCGAGACCAGTGCGTCCAGTTCACTTATCGGGCGGCCTGATACCAGCGCCACTGCACCACCACAGATACGGGCAAGATCCTTAAGGTTGACAATAACCTCTTCCGAAACAGACACGTCATCCGGGCGCAGCTGAATGTCAGCCAGCGTTCCGTCAACATCAAAGAAGAAGGCGTAACGCTGTGCCTGAGATAGCACGGGGCCGGGTATATTTTGTGAATTCACACGTTTTCTCCTGATGGTATGTCTCATGGCGGTATGTTGATAAGGGGTGAGAAGGACTCGGAAAGCACCAGACACCGTATGCCCGGAAACAGCGACAGCAAATAACGCCCAAAGGGCTATCTGCAGAAGATGAAGAGTACTTACGGGCAGATTTCAGTGTTGTGAACGTCCCTTCCTCGCGGGTCTTTACAGCAGGTTCACCTCTGACCTCACCCCGTTGTTACTCAGGTAACAACATCATTATTAGTATAGTTGCCAGGCTTCGAACTGCCAGAACCAGGGTTTAAGCTGGTACAGCGGCGGCATAAATTCAGAGCCGACATGAAAAAAGAGGTCATGAAATCAGCGAACAACGAGTGCAGTCAGGCAACGGATCGCATCCACAAATCATTAATATTGATGCCACACCAGTCGGTGACATCCTCCGGACCGGCGATACTGTCGGGACAGTCGCTATCAGAAAGATTAACTATCTCACGTCTCAGGTATTGTCTGGTCCTCATGGACTAAAAAACGCAGACTTTAGGCTGCAATAACGACAACTCTCCGGGTTCAGCCACCACCACCCGCCCCGAAGCCAGGCACCAATGAACCCACCGGATAGATTCCTACCGCCTTAACAACAGTATAAAAATTATCCGGCCCAAATACCCTTCCCAGCTGGCCATTTTACGCATGGTGCTGGACGGATTCCAGCCTGCCTTGTACGCTCTGTCAGAGGTTATCACATCATAGACATCACATACTGCCGCCATCCGGGCCAGTTCAGAAATTTTCTCATCCTGTGAGCCAAACAGATAACCGAACGCTTGCTCGACACGGCCTACCGCCTCTTAATCGGGCCAGCTAACGCAGGTAAGACCGCCCGTCACTGAGTGCCTGTAAGAACGTTTCGGGCGGTCAAAGGCGTTGAAATACATTGCACCAGCACGCTACAGCAGATTTTTTTCCGCCAGTTCCAGGGCAAAATAGCTGAAAATAAGATCGGCCCCGGCACGTTTAATGCTTCCAAGGCTTTCCAGAAACACATCCCTTTCATCGATCGCCCCGGCCTGAGCCGCAAATTTAATCATCGCATACTCACCGCTGACCTGATAGGCAGCAAGAGGAAGTTCAGTGCGTTCACGCACTTCACGAATAATATCCAGGTAGGCTCCGGCGGGTTTTACCATCAATGCATCGGCCCCTTCCGCCTGATCGATCAATGATTCACGGAGTGCTTCCCGACGATTCATTGGATTCATCTGATAGGTTTTGCGATCTCCCTTCAGGGAAGTCCCCGCCGCTTCACGAAACGGACCATAAAAGGAAGAGGCAAACTTTGTCGAGTAAGACATGATCGCAGTATCGGTAAATCCTGCATTATCCAGCGCGTGGCGAATGGCTGCGACCTGACCGTCCATTGCTGCCGAGGGAGCAATAAAATCCGCACCGGCCTGCGCTGCCGCCACCGCCTGTCGGCCCAGATTCACCAGGGTGGCATCATTATCAACACCATTTTCGTGCAGCACACCGCAATGGCCGTGGCTGGTATATTCACAAAAGCAGGTATCTGACATCACAATTATTTCAGGGACGGTTTCTTTGCAGATCCGCGCCATGCGGGAAACCAGGCCATCCTTCTGCCAGGTATTGCTTCCATCGGCATCCGTATGGTGAGAAATGCCAAAAGTCATGACCGCAAGAATGCCCGCTTTTGCAATACGTTCAATTTCAAAAGCCAGACGTTTTTCCGGTATGCGCAACACACCGGGCATCGCCTGAATAGCTTTATAATCATCCAGTTCTTCCTCAACAAAAATCGGCAGCGCAAGATCGTTCAGGCTGAGAGTGGTTTCCTGAAGGAGTGAGCGAAGGGATGAGGACTGGCGTAGACGACGTGGACGTAAATTTGGCGAATAACTGGACAAAAGAACCTCGTTCTGGGAACCTGGCTCCGGCGAAGCAAACGCCGGAGGAAAAGACAATCTGCTAACACTATACGTCTGCGTGTCTGCTGGCAATATCTGCCGACCAACGCCTCGCATAACCACATGTAATCCTTATATTGTGCCGGGCAACTCTCCCGACTGCCCAGGCGTCAGTGGCATGGCTGGAAAACTGCTCTGACGCAATCTGCCCGCATCATGCTGTCACTCTTTCCGGCTGGCTGTGTCAGGCGGTGAAGCCTGAAAGCTTCTTTTTGAACAACATCAGGGTGTTATAAAGTGGATGACAATACCATACCAGACTCATCTTCACGCTATTGCGGGTCATCTGGCACGCCAGCATGTTGAACGGCAGTTGGTACTCTTTTGGCGCTTCCATGCGATGCTTTCTGACCATCATCAGGCAGCCAGGCATCACCGGAAAATAATAGCTATCCAAAAGCTGACGATCCAGAGGCTGCCCGGCCGCACGCAGTGTCCTTTCTGTTCCCTCGCGAACGATAAAATAGTTCCTGACCCAGGAAAAATCACGGGTATTCACCGACCGCGAGTTTAGCGTGTAGCGCTTGAAATAATAGCTGTTTCTGGTAAAGAACACCCGAGTGGCCTGCAGGTACAGCGTGAACATAAAAGGCGCGTCTTCATGGTTCTGCACTGGCAGAAACTCGCTGTGGGTACGGTCAATAAGCGCTCTGGAAATGATGCCTGACCACAATACGCTGTGCGCGGAATGGTTAGCAATCAGGTTACGTGGCATTTCCGGGCCGCCCGCAAATTCCCCCTGCACCGTACACATATGGCTGCGGGTGTATTTTCTCTGTTCCACCGGAACGTCAGGGAATATTTCTGCTGAGAAGCCGTAACGCTCCAGCTGCGGACAGACACGCAGTTCGCGGAGAAAATCGGTAAACAGTCCCGGCGCAATAAAATCATCCGAATCCATAAAATAGATGAACTGCCCCGTCGCCACGCCCAGCCCTTTGTTACGGGCAGCGTTCACGTCACTGTGGTTGTTACGCAGTAAGGTTATATGCGGATGCAGCTCGCTGTATTGCTCAATCAGCCGATCCGAGCCGTCGTCAGAACCGTCATCAATAACGATGATTTCATCCGGTAAGTTCCCTCAACAGGCGTCGTATATTTCCTGAAAGCGTCGACAATACGCGGGCGGGGTTGTTCGCAGATCGTAGCCCGATGGTTAACGGGAGCGTGCAGCCAGCTCAGACCTGTGGTGTAAAACGGCTGAACCGGGCGAATACGCTCCATGAGGAAAGGCAATGCAAGCCGTCAGCGCGCTGCCGACGGCGAAAAAGAATCAGCCCGTCTGACTCAGCGGACTTCGCTGCTGAAGAAAAGCCTGCAGCAAGCGACGTGGCCAGACCGGCTCGCTTTCTTGCATAACGCCGTTTTCCTGCGGTCTGTCAGGTAAACAGGCCATCATAATTTCTGCGGTAAACTCAGGATGGAACTGGAAAGACAGAGCTGACGGGCTGTAGCGGATGATCTGGCACGCATCCAGTGCCGAGGTGGCCAGTACCGTTGCGCCCGCCGGTGGCTTAAGTACCGACTGGCGGTGTGAAAGCCAGGCATTGAACTGTCCCGGTAGCTGACTCAGTAAAGGATCGTACTGGCAGCCCGGCTGCGTCTCAAGGCGCTGCTGCCCGCGCTCCCAGCCTTTAGGATTGTCTGCCACCTGCCCCCCTAACGCATAGGCCATAAGCTGGTGTCCGTAGCAAACGCCCAGCAAAGGAAGACCGTTGTCCACCGCACTGCGTATCCAGGCAGCGGTGCGCTCACTCCAGTCTGCATGGTCGGTCACCATCGCCCAGGAACCTGTCAGGATCGCTGCCGTAACGCAGGCTGGATCGGGTAAGGTTTCACCAAGATCGGGACGAACCACGATAAATTCGCCCTCTTTAAGCCCCAGCGCCGCTACAAACCAGTGATACTGTTCTCCTGCGCGGGCTAACACCGCCTCGGGCGGCGATTCAAGCTGGATAATAGCTAAGGGAAGAGAAGAACTGACCATTATTAGTGTATCCTCATCATTAATCTGCTTTTAGCGGGCAGAATGACACGCAGTCAATGCTCTGTCATATCACTTTTTTTCACATAGATATTCGCTGCTATGCTAATGCAGCAGCATCTTTTCTGTTGCTGACGCATAAAGCATCCACCATAGAAAATATGCGCCATACTTATGGCAGCGTTATCTGCCAGACTCAGGCACCTGTGTCTGTTTCCTCAGCCAGCTCGTCACGCATTGCCTGTAGCGCTTCCCGGGTTAACAGGGAGAGGGTGCGATAAAATGCCGTCTTCGCATGTGCTTCCACCTTGCCGAGGAAAGCGCCACACCAGGGCAACATGTAGCGGTCAAACAGAGCAATCTGCGCCTCGCTCTCATCTTCCTGCGACCGATCCTCAAGCCAGGAGGATGCAAGCAGTAAAGCGCCAAAATGGTCAGCAGGCGAATCGGTAAGTGGCATTCCCCGACTCTGTAAAAAATCCCGGATCTCAATTTCCTTAGGCCCGTTCTCCCAATGGGATCCAAAAGGCGAAACGCGACAATCGCTGCCAACAAACAGCGCATTGTAATCGGCTGCCAACGCCTGTGGATCGCTGTTGAGCTGGAGCCGGATCAACAGTTCATCCTGCTCCAGCGGCCACTGTGGCTGGAGTTTGCCTTCACGCAGCATGGTAAAAAGAGGCAGCAGCAGTGGGTCCTGAGGCTGTCGATGAAATAACGATCCTAAAATACGGCAGATAACGGAAAATTCATTCATGTCAGGATATCCATCCAGGCAATTAAAAGTGACAGCGTCACAGACAAGCGGATTCAGTAATTTCTTTACCCGTGCGCCGCTGCAGGAAATTCAGCAGCCTACGCGGCGTAACATTTAATATGCGATCTTTGGGAAAATCCACTGCATTAACAATACGCAGACAGTGTTCAAAATTTCCGAGCGTAAACGCCGTCTGGGAATCCGATACAAAGACAATCCAGCCGCCAGCATCGCTAACGGCAGTGACAATCTCCTGACAGTTAGCTCCCTCTCTATGACGTTCTGCCCGTTCCCAGAAACAGAATTAACCACATAGCTAAAATCATTCACCTTTTCAGACAGGAAAGTTAGCTGCTCTGAGGCCAGTTTTCCGGTTTTCTGCAGGTTTTTTAGCCATGCAGCTGCGTCTACTGGTCCACGTAGGTTTTGAATCTGTTTTAATGCTGATTGACCGTTAATGCCTGCCGTCATCGCAGCATTAACCCAATCCCCCATTTCGCCGCCTCCAGTGAAGGAAGTTTTTCCAGTTTTTTTATTCCTGGTAAACTGGCCCTGTGCCAATTCACCCTGCCGATCAGATAAATCTTTCTGGATGTCTCCCGGTTTTTCAAACAATAAATTGAAACCAGTATTCTGCGCCACAACCATCTGTAATGCAGCCGCTTCGTTATCCCCGAAATTTATCCCTGCGCTGTTGTATTTCCTGGCGTTCTGCCTGCAACTGGATAGCCCGTTCAGTTGCACCTGAAGCCATTGACAGACCTAAAGCACCTAATCCCGCAACTCCTGCCAGTGCAAGGCCAGCACCACCAACGCCAATGCCCCGTTCTGGTCGATGTGATTTTTTATTTGCTCGTGCTACCTCTCTGTTATTAGCACGGTTAGCCGCCGCCAGGCGTTTAGTATCAGCTAATAAATGACGCATGGATTGATTCATCTCACGCAAATCCAGATTTCCATTTTTGTACTCTTCAGAAAGCTTTCTTACAGCGCCGAACTGTTTAAATTTCTGTGCTGTAATGTGAAGGATAAGAAAACTGGCAAAATCCGGGCAATTTTGCGCACACCCAAAGCACTGGAATTGGTAGCACAACGCAGGGCAGGTAATCCCGCTCATACGTTTCTGTTTGAGGTGGAGAGCAACCGGGCCAAAGGCAAGCCCATCAGTAGAGTGAGCGTTTCAACAAAATTCAAGGAAGCAGGTGAGCGTTTAAATCTGACAATTGCTGCACATACGCCCCGAAAAACTATGGGCTATCAGGCACTACAGAGAGGAGTGAGCCAGCCAACTCTCACGAAACTTTATGGGCATTCGTCACAGGCTGTCACGCTTGCGTACTGCGGCATAATGGATAAGGATGTTGAATACGTGTACCCAGGGATCGATTATTGATATGATGACCAACGGTACATTGGCGATTTAGGGATGAAAGTAAGCGAAGAAAAATTACCGGAATCAGGATCCAGTAAGGATGGTATAAAAAAAATTGAAGAATAAGTGCCGGGTTGATTAGGATAAGGAATTTGATTAAATGGCTATGGATTTTAGTAAAAATCGTCTTCTTGCATCAGGTTTTACGGTGAAGGAATTACGGAAACTTCAGAATAATATCGATAACTTTGGTGGTACGCTTGAGGGCATTGTCAGGGATTTGGCTAAGAGGTTTAAAAGGATTTTTTTCACAGTTTTTGACCCTGTAAATAATTCTGTGTAACTGCCACCACGTCAAAGGTGATCGCTCAGGCGGTCACCGAACTCAATAATAAAGCGGCTCATCGCCAGCCGCCAGTTCTGGACCGGTATACTCCATTTTTTCGATGCCGACTGGATTGCCAGGTAAATAACCTTTCGCACTGAGTCATCCGTCGGGAATACCTTGCGTTTCTTAATGGCGGCACGGATCACCCTGTTCAGCGACTCAATGGCATTCGTGGTGTAGATAGCTTTTCGGATGTCAGACGGATAGCCGAAGAACGTATCGAGGTTTTCCCCGTGCGCACGCCAGCTTTTGCTGATTTGTGGATATTTGTCATCCCATTCTTCGGCGAACGCATCCAGCGCCATCCGTGCGGCCGCTTCTGTTAGTGCCTGATAAACGGTTTTCAGCCCGCCTGTGACCGCTTTGTAGTCCTTCCACGCCACGTATTTCAGGCGGTTACGCACCATGTGGATGATGCACAGCTGGATGTGAGTCTGCGGATAGACGCTGTTTATCGCATCCGGGAAGCCCTTCAGGCCATCCACGCAGGCAATCAGGATGTCCTGAAGGCCGCGATTTTTAAGTTCCGTCAGCACGTTCAGCCAGAACTTTGCACCTTCATTTTCAGCCAGCCACATCCCCGGAAGCTCTTTCCGGCCTTCGGTATTGATGCCCGGCGCCAGGAACACCGCTTTGTTAATCACGCTGCCATTCTGACGAACCTTAACAACAATACAGTCCAGATAAACAATGGGATAGAGCGCATACAGCTGGCGATTCTGCCATTCGGCGACCTGCTCTTTAACGGCATCCGTGACTTTTGATATCAGGGCCGGTGACACATCAGCATCGTACATCTCTTTGAACGTATCGACGATTTCCCGCGTGGTCATGCCTTTGGCATACAAGGATAAAATCTGGCTGTCCATCTGCGTGATACGCGTCTGATTCTTCTTAATCAGCTGAGGTTCAAAGGTATTTTCCCGGTCGCGCGGCGTGTTTAGCCCGATTTCACCGCCGTCGCACAGCAGCGTTTTCGAAGAGTAGCCGTTGCGGGTATTGGTGCCGGTTTTAGGGGCATTTTTCTCATGCCCGAGGTGGTCAGTCAGTTCTGCATTGAGTGCCGTTTCAACGGTCAGCTTCGTGAGCATGCGGAAAAACTGATTAAGGCCGGCCTCAGTTTTGAGGCCTTTGGCCAGTTCAGCAGCAAGGGCCTTAAGTTTCTTCTCGTCCATAATTTGCCTGTCTCCATTGTTGGAGTGAACATATCAAAAACAGGCAATTACACAATTTTAATTACAGTCTCCAGTTTTTATTATTTATGTATGCTGTTTTTTTCTCGTCGACGGGTGAAGCTATAACTCCTGGAGTATCACCCCTTGTTGTATCTATATTAGGTCGTGACGCAGACTTGCTGATCACGTATGCTTTGCGCTTTGGATGTAACATATGGCTAAAGTTGATGTCGTCTGCCCTCAGTGCAATGAAACTCATGCTGTACGATGTAACGGACATTCAGCATCCGGTGCCCAACGTTACATCTGCAAGCATTGTTCAAAGACCTTTCAGCTCAATTTTAGCTACTCCGGTGCCAAACCAGACACACACCAGACCATTGTTAATATGGCCATGAATGGTTCCGGATGTCGCGATACCGCACGGGTTCTCGGTATCAGCCTCAATACGGTTCTGCGGCACGTAAAAAAATTTCGCCAAAAAGCAGGTAGCTGAGAATATCGACCCCGAAACGGAGGTTGTTATCTGCTGTGAAGCCGGTGAACAATGGCCTTACGTGCGGTGTAAAAGCAATCCCCGGTGGTTGTTCTATGCTTATGACCGTATCCGCAAACGTGCTCTGGCCCATGTCTTCGGCCCGAGAAATGCCCCGACCCTGCGACGATTGCTGGCCCTGTTAAGCAAATTTAACATTGCCTTTTATATGACAGATGCCTGGCCGGTTTATAAAGTTCTGTTAAGTGCAACAAGCCACGTGGTGAGCAAGAAATATACCCAACCGACAGAACGACATAATCTTAATCTTCGTACACATATCAAACGACTGACCCGCAGAACAATTTGCTTTTCGAAGTCAGAGGAAATGCACGATAAGATCATCGGTTGGTATCTTACTCTGCATCATTATCAATAAATCTGCGTCACGACCCCCGAAACGAACCCCAGCCCTGCAATAATAATTCAATTATCTTCTTCGCTGCTGACCAGTGTACAGATGGGGTTTGGTTTCCTCATATCGTGAACCAGTGTCATCTATCCACCAAGGAGAACTACCTGCGCTTTTAATATTAACAGACTGGCAGCGATTGTGACGTTCCACTAGAGCGGCAACATTACAAAAAACGCGCTTTTGTTTGGTCAAGGATTCCTCGTGCGCCCGTTCAAAGGCGAGGGTAGAGAAGATCATGGACATGATGTCTCTATCGCTGCCTGGCCTCTGTATTTCTCTGTCCTGCCCGGTGACAACAGTTAACCCAAGCGTCAGCAGACGGCGTAACAGTTCATTTGCCATCATGGCGTAGTCACGCGATAGCCTATCCAATTTTTCCACGTACAACCAAGAGTAAGACGGTATGTCGCCATTCTCAACGGCTGCGATAAAATCTGCTAATGCTCCCTGAGAACTATTCCGCCCTTTGAAGGCACTGCCCCCTTCATCGCGAAAAGAATCATCGAAATCTAAATTATGCTCAAGAGCAAATTAACGGACGGCGCTGGTTTGACGCTCTAATGTTGTACCGCTCGCCTGGTGCTGACTTGACCAGCGTATGTATGAATAAAGTCGAGATTTACTACTCATATAGATGGCATCCTAAGTTTTTTACAAGAGCACACCATATTGTCATCTAAAATAACTTCGGATTATCTGGATAGCTGATGATATTCATGTTAGCGCTGGCCATGGCGGCAATCATCGCTGCGGTGTTGGTGGCTTTGTCCTGAGGCGCAAATAGGGGTTCATGAAAGCCCGCGACAACAAGATCTATCACCGCCAGCATTGGGCCACTGCAGTCAATGTTTTTAATATTGGCTTCAATGCCGCATAAAATACCCCCCCTTCAACCCCGCGTGGCCAGACACGCATCCAGTAATGTGGCGCATGGCCATATCAGGACCGTGATCAGTAATTACCAGCAGCGTTATACAGCACTGTTGCACCTGCTGAACATAATCACGCAATGTACTAAGCATGAGTGCTGACAACGGTATGCATATGTAAATCTACGGGATACATAATATTCTCCTGGAAGCTTAATGGGCGCTTATAACGCTCATTAAGCTTTATCAATAACCACGACCTAAATCCACACGTCCGCCAGGCTGATCGCCCACTTCGCACTGCATAATCGCGCGGGCGATGGCGTCAGGCACGTCTTCCCGAAGCGGGACCGCAGCATTGTGCGGCGTAATGGTAATAGTCGGGTGGTGCCAGAACGGGTGGTCCTGCACCAGCGGCTCCTGAACAAAAACGTTCAGTGCAGCCGCTTTAATTTCTCCGGCGTCAGTAAATCGGCTTCAACCAGGTGCGCTCCGTGCGCAAGATTCAGCAGATACGCCTGCGGTTTTAGCTGGCCTAACAGCGTGCGATTAAGAATACCTTTCGTCTGTGGTGTATTAGGGCAACAGATTAATCAGGACCTGCGTGCCGGAAAGGAAGTCGGTAAGCTGGTCATCACCATGAAAGCAGGTTACGTCGGGCAAATTTTTTGGCGGCCGGCTCCAACAACGTACCGGGAATCCCCACACCCTAAGACTTTCTGCGACGCATTGTCCCAGCACGCCAGCACCAAGAATACCAATGCTAAACGCCTCGCGGGAATAATTTCTGAACATAGCGCCCTTACAGGGCGAGCGTCACGGCTCTGCCGTTCCGAGGGTGTTCATGACCGGCTCACAGCTTTATACTCTGCGGTATGTTAATTTCTCAGGAAATCATTCACATGGCCCGTAGCAAAGCCCCCAGAAAGCGTAAACCCACGCCCTCGTCCCGACGCGCTATACCCGGATATCCTAAGCGTTTTCTGGTGTCCATTCCGCCCCGGAGCGATTATGACGACCCCGACGAGTTTTTTACGACACTCCGCAGGATGCCATTCGTCACTGTGTCCACCTGGGGCCACAGTTTTTCCTCGATACACACTTCGACCCGCCTCTCGTCTGCATCATCCGCGGCTTTGAGCCGCCTGACTCACCCGACGGCGATGTCGTCCTTGAGTCCATGCCAGCCGATGTGTTTATTATCGCCACAGAATCCGGCATGCTGCCGGTGACCTTCGCTCCCTGGGATAAACACACCGACAACTGGGCCGATGACTGTGACGACTGGCACTATAATACCGGTGCCACTGCAGAGCGATAATCCGCCGCATGTATATCCCGCGCCCGGCAAAACTGCTGTTCACCACTGATGACGCCTGGAACCGGTATATGGATAAACACGGGGACACCCTCAGCCCCTGGACCGTACTCTGCGTCGAGCGCATGCTCGCCTGCGGCACTGCTGCCATGGGGGTGAAGCGATACTGCTGCGCCTCCCCGGACTGCACCCACACCCGCTTCTTCTGCCAGACCTGTAAATCAAAAGGCTGCAGCTCCTGCGGACATAAGGCCACGGAGCAGTGGATTACAGAGCAACAGCAAATTCTGCCCGACTGCGACTGGCAGCATATCACCTTCACCATGCCCCATCTGCTGTGGCCCTTTTTCAACAATAACTGGCCTCTGCTCAATGCCCTGTTCCGCGCAGCCACCCGCGCCATGCTCCGCTGGGCCAGAAAACAGGGTGTGGAAGTCGGTATCTTCTGCGCCCTGCACACCTACGGTCGCCAGCTCAACCAGCATCCCCACATTCATCTCTCCGTCACCCGCGGCGGGCTTGATATTAAACACGGCGTATGGCGCGACCTCTTCTTTAAAAAGCATGCCGTGGAGGAAATCTGGCGCGGAGCCGTCATCCGGCTGCTGCGCCACAGCTATGACCTGATTAACCCCGGCAGGCTGCCGGGGCTGGGGTATATCCACGACAAAAAACAGTGGCTGCGCTATCTGCAGGCGCAGTACGGGCGCCGCTGGAAGGTCCACTTCGCGAAGAAGACCCGGGGGGCCTGGCGGAGCGTCAAATATCTGGGCCGGTACCTGAAACGGCCCCCCGTGTCGGCGGCGAAGCTGAGGCACTACAGCGGCGGCGCGGTGGTGCACCACTATTACGACCACCGTACGCAGCAGTACCGGCAGCAGACGCTGACGCAGGAAGATATGATCGGACGTTATATCAGCCATATCCCGGCGAAGCATTTTAAGATGGTGCGTTATTACGGTTTTTTATCAAACCGTAAACGGGGTAGCCTGCTGCCGAAGGTGTATGAAGCCCTGGAGATGGAAGCGCGGAAAAAACCGGAGAAGCCCGGCTTCGCCGCGCTGATGAAAGAATTTCTGCGCACGGATCCGTACAAATGCATTCTGTGCGGCAACCGACTGCGCTTCAGCAGTGCGCAGGCCGGGAGGCACGCGTCGGAGTTGGTGGCAGAAAGACTGCATAACATCGACCGGAAACGATGGCTTCTGGCACAGACTGCGGGATAAGTGCGTCTGAAAAACAGCTTTCAGGTTAAAAACGCGCCGCAAATGCCATTTTATGACCATAACGTTCCCGATGGCACATCATTACTGCATTACAGACACTGCTGCTCATGGTCAGGAAATTTTTAAAACGATGATTCAGTTTCCTAACCATCAAGATGATGCCAGCGAGCCTCATTCTTCTGCTGCTGGTATTCGGTAAAACGACGAAACCAGCCAGGGACGTGATATACCGCATATTCCTGCATCTGGCGCCCCATTCCGGTATCTTCCGGACGGAACAGCGGCACATCTGGCGACAGCATATTCGGATGTTGACGTAACTGGTTAAGAATATCATCGACACCGGCCCCAGCTCAAAAACGCCTTTCAAGCCGCGGCGTCCCTGCAATATCGCCACGGGCGGCTGGCGCACCAGCGCATAATCAGCAGCGGCATCATCACCCGCTGTCCAGGCACGCAGCGGGCATTGTTTAACCGCTGTTGCAAGGCCCTGGCACCATTTTTCCGCATTAAAAGAAGGATGACAGAAAATGATATCCACTGTTGCGCTCCTGTATTTTCTTCAGACTCAGGTAAAAAGACCGGTCTGACCAGCAAAAAATGCCAGCGGCCGCCGTCAACTTCCCAGCTACGCGGCAGGTATATCTTCATTTTTAGCAGCCCAGAAAGAATAACCCATTCAACCACATTAATCTGGTTTTCAGCCGGGCGCAGGCTGGCACTTTATTATCTTTATAAAAACAAGCACCCGCATGTGCTTCTCTGCCGGCATAAACACCACGCCCGGCCAGACCTTTTGCAGCAATACCCACCACTGTTGGCGATTTCAAAAAAACTGGTTTAAAACTGGCTAAATGCATGTCAAAACGCGGGAATGATGTTGACCATAACAGCGCTTTTCTACATTACCGGCGTTGTCTGACACTTAATGGCAACAATGTGGTGAGGTGTCCGAGTGGCTGAAGGAACACGCCTGGAAAGTGTGTATACGGCAACGTATCGGGGGTTCGAATCCCCCCTCACCGCCATCATGCAAAAAGAGAGTCCGAACGCACGCTCGGACTTTTTTATCTGTCGCACAGCAGAAACCCTCCCGTCGTATTTTCCGGGAAGCATCACCGCCCGGATGGATCAACCGCAAGACCGATGCTGCCAGTCAATCCCCCTGCCCTCACCCTCCCGGTAAAACACCTGCAGTGCTGCAGAGACTTTTTTGCCTGCCGACCGACGAACACAATGGACAGAAGGAAAACACTGGCGCATAGCGCAACAACAGGTTCCGGGCACATTGATACCTTGAGGAGTCAGGTCCTGTTGATCGCAGGCCGAGTTCATAAAAGCGGCATGCCTGCGGTCAACGCTTAACCATTCAGAATAAAAAGAATATTTTCCTTGACCGTAATAAGACGACTGCCTATAGTAGCGCCGCATCACCCCCCCCGGGGTAATGCAGTTAAAATGTGGTGAGGTGTCCGAGTGGCTGAAGGAGCACGCCTGGAAAGTGTGTATACGGTAACGTATCGGGGGTTCGAATCCCCCCCTCACCGCCATAATTTTAAGAAGAGTATGAACTTACGTTCAGACTTTTTTGTTACATTGCCAGATGCAGAAAGGGGGATTACCTCTCATCTGATGCGACGTCAGCAGCGCACACAGAGTACTGGCAGCCCGTCAAGTTGCCCTTTGCGCTGACAAACATATAGCGTTGTTGAAATCGCGTAACAAACGGTTATTTATCAGAGGCCGAATATTGCTTCGGTTACACCAGAAGCAACCGCCGCCAAACACAACTTGTTCACTTTTCAACGTTAAACCCCATCCCCTTTAATCATGGGGAGTTACCCGGCACTGCCAGAATGGTCTGGCCAATGATCTGCGTATATTATCCTCGTCATGACCGTATCAGGTTATGGTCTGAAAACGTGCTTGCGCCAATAACAGGTCGGGACCGCCCCTCATTTATCGCTAAAAATAGCGGTTTAATATCAGTAAAAAATCCGCATTCACACACGACAGCGTTGAGCGTGCAGGTGCCTGCTAACGCTCTGAAAAGGCGTCTTTGCCTGCATTGACAGATTTAATATCCTGCAACAACAAGGCGGAGCCAAAGCTGTTGATCACCACGGCCACAGGAAATTTGATAGTAAAAAACCACCTGCATAGCAGGTGCCATTGATTTCGCCCCACAGGGGCGCACTAAGTCCAGACTCAGAGAGCCTTCCCTTCACACTTCTTTCAGTGGAAGCTGGCTATCTTCAACTTCATGTTTTTCCTGATACTTCACGTACTTTATTATCATTTCTTCGTTTATACCTACGGTATCGACACAATAACCTCTTGCCCAAAAATCATTCCCCCACTGCTTGTTCTTACGCAGGCAGGGAAATTTACTGAACAATCGAAGGGCTGTTTTACCCTTTAAGTCGCCTGTTACATGGGAAATCGAAAGCCGTGGAGGCACTTTTACCCGCAAATGGGCATGGTCTGTCTGGTCATTCAGCTCCACTACTTCTATCCCGGGCTGCTCACCTGAGATCCTTATCTGCTTACAGACCTCTTTACCAACATTGTTCCTGAGGATGCGAAACCGGTACCTGGGTGTCCATACGATATGATATTGACAACACCAGAGCACATGAGATGCTTTCTGGAATCTACTCATGGTTAAATCCCTGGCAGTTATGGGGATAACAGATTCGGATTTTTCCATGAGTAGCATGACTGGCAGAGCCAGCTTATTGCTGACCACCTCCACAGGAGGTGGTGTTCATGCAGGGATAAAAAAGCCCGGACTGGCATCCGGGCTTTTCTCTTAATGCACTTCAACCGTAGGCCAGCAACGTACGCTGACACAGCTGTGAGCGCACGCAGTCTTCTTTCGCGAAACGCACCACGCCAATCATGTCGTCCTCCTGGAAACGGGCCAGCGCATCGCCAAGGCCGGACTGGACATGGGACGGCAAATCGCACTGGGTAATATCACCATTTACGATCACCGTAACGTTTTCCCCGAGTCGGGTCAGAAACATCTTCATTTGCGCCGCGGTAACGTTCTGGGCCTCATCAAGGATCACCACAGCATTTTCGAAGGTACGCCCGCGCATATAGGCAAAAGGTGCAATTTCCACCTTGCCAATTTCGGGACGCAGACAATATTGCATAAACGACGAACCAAGACGTTTAACCAGAATGTCATAGACGGGCCGGAAATAAGGGGCAAACTTCTCAGAAATATCCCCGGGCAGAAAACCTAAATCTTCGTCTGCCTGTAATACCGGTCGCGTCACGATAATCCTGTCGACATCCTTATTGATCAGGGCCTCTGCCGCTTTTGCGGCGCTTATCCAGGTTTTACCGCAGCCCGCTTCACCGGTGGCGAAAATAAGCTGTTTGCTTTCTATGGCTTTAAGATAGTGCGCCTGTGCTTCATTGCGGGCTTCAATCGGTGAATGATCGCGGCTGTCCCGCGCCATACCAATTGAGTCCAGCCCGCCCATCTGCACCAGTGAGGTGACCGACTCTTCTTCACGCTGACGGTGACTGCGTGAATCGCTACGAAGCAAACGTTTTGCTTCACGACGCGCTTTGATCACTGCTTTCTGTCTTCCCATAGTGGCACCTTACAGTTGGTTTCATTTCCCGCATCATTTTCATCGACGCGATTACGTGAACGCTTTAGAGGTTTTGGTGGCTCCCTTGTAAACCTGGTAAAGCCGTTGAAAAGATACGTACCGGGCATCGACGCCGTTGGCGTACCGGATGACATCGGATTCAGTTCGTTCTGGTACCAGGAAATAAACAAGGGAAAATGTCATTGCGACAAAGAGACTTTCGCGAAGAGATACGATGGTTATTTTTGGAAACTGTCGAATGCAACAGGGTTTTACCATTTGCCCTCTCCGCTATAAACACTGCTCAGACATGATGTGAATAAATTGCAACAAATTCCAACCAAAATGCAACATCAATTTTTACAGGGCAGCGCTAATAAAGCGATTAATGCAGCTGACGTTATCAGCTATGAAATTAAAAATTAATGAAAATCATAGCGATAAATTATATTCAATATTAGAAGACCGTAGTGAAACAATGTAAATATCAGGTTAAAAAAAGAGGGGTGTTTGATTAAAAAAGCCTTTCACACCAAAGAGTGGAAAGGCTGTTTTATTAAGCCTCAAGCAAAGATTGCCCAAGATAGTGTTTCTCATCGGGCACACCCGGCAAAACAAAAAAGTAGCCCCCGCCAACCGGCTTGACATATTCCTCAAGGGCTTCGCCATTGAGCCTTTTTTGTACCGTAAGAAATCCCTTTTCCAAATCGTGCTGATAACAAACAAACAGCAGCCCCATTTCCAGCTGACCCGCATGGGAAACACCCAACGAATAGCTGTAGCCGCGACGCAGCATCAGGCTACTTTGCGTCTCTGGCGTGCGTGGATTAGCCAGACGGATATGCGCATCGAGCGGGATAACCGCACCATCAGGGTCGCGGCTGTAATCCGGCACATCATGCTCATGCTGCATGCCAAGCGGTGCGCCACTCTGCTTCACCCGGCCAAAGATAGTTTGCTGCTCCTGCAGCGGCGTGCGATCCCAGAACTCCACGTGAAACTGAATAATGCGCGCCGCCTGGTAGCTGCCATTGTACGCCCATGTCGGTTCGCCCTGATCTGCCGATACCCACACCACAGAGTCCATCAGCGCCTGATTGCTGCTGTCAGGATTTGCGGTGCCGTCCTTGAACCCCAACAGGTTGACCGGCGTTTCCTTGCCTTTACTGCGCGCGGCATGGTCAGAAATAAAGCCTTCCCGCCGCCAGCGCACACTCAGCAGATCCGGCGTGTGCTTGATAATATCGCGCAACGCGTGGATCACCGTGTCGTTCGTATTTGCACAAATTTGCAACAGCAGGTCGCCGTGACACAGGCTGCTGTCAAGCGCATCGTTAGGAAAGCGGCTCATTGGCTGCAGCTTGAGGGGTTTCTGCTTTTGTAAGCCAAAACGCGAATCAAACAGCGAATGGCCGACAGAGGCGGTGACAGTCAGATTATCAGGGTAAATCATCTCACCAAGTATGCCGGAATCCAGTGGTGGCAGCTGTGGATTGTCAGTCTGTGGCGCTTTACCGCCTTTGGTCAGAAAGGCAATGCGGCTGTCAAGCAGCTGAAAAAGGCGTTTCAACTCGGCTTTATCCGAGGCCAGCACGTCAAAGGCTACCAGCATCATTGACGCCTGCTGCGGGGTAACAATACCTGCCTGATGCGCGCCGTAATAAGGCTGTGCTTCCTGGCGGGCATTGGGCGGCAGCACACCCGGTGAAAAAGGAGCGTTATTCTCGCCGGCGTGAACCGGACATCCGCCGCTAATCGCAAAGGCACCACCAAGGATGCCCATGCCTTTCAGTAAACGGCGGCGTTCTGGCAACGCCGCATCGTCAGAAGAGTGTCTTGCCATAACCCGTTAATCCAACCCCAGTGTGCCGCGCAGTTTAGATAAATCTTCCGCAAGGGTGGTAATCGGCCCTTTCAGCGCGGTACGGTCTGCATCGGTCAGTTTATCATAAGACTCAAAGCCTGCTTTAGTGCGATATTTGCCCAAAATCGCGTCCACTTTTTTGAAGTTGACATCAATTTTGGTCAGCAATGCCGCATCGGTCTTCTTCAACATGGGCCGCAGCAGATCAACAATTTTCTTCGCACCATCGACGTTCGCCTGGAAATCAGACAAATCGCTGCGGCTGTAGCGATCTTCTTCGCCAGAAATCTTGGTGGCCGCCACCTCTTCAATCAATGATGCGGCACCCCCCACCACCTTGCCCGGCTGGAAAACCAGATTGCTGACACGTTTTTGTAACTCGACGGTATCACTGTTCAACTTATCAGCATAATCATTCATGCCTTTGGTGCTGTTATCAGCAAACAGCGCTTTCTCCAGACGGTGCCAGCCGGTGAATTTAGGATCGGCCGCTTTTTTCTCGTAATCATCTTCACGGGCGTCAATGCTGCTGTCGAGATCGGAGAACAGCTCGGCAATCGGCTCTATGCGCTCATAATGATGGCGAGTGGGTGCATAAAGCGCTTTGGCCTTATCCACGTCGCCCGCTTTCACTGCGTCAGTAAAGGCTTTAGTACCGGCGACCAGGTCGGCCACTTCTTTTGTCACGTAAGTTTTGTATTCACCCAGCGGTCCGGCCAGCTGCACTACATCCGGCCTTGCCGGGGCATTGCCGCCCTTCACGGTCAGCTTGCCTTTCGGATTATTCAACAGGCCGCAGGTCATTTCGTATTCACCCGCTTCAAGATTGGCCGTCAGTTTCTGGGTAAAGCCAGGCGCGATATTTTCGCGCTCTTCCACCACCATCACCCCTTTAAGAATTTCCCACTCCAGCGCTTTCTGGCTGTTGTTTTGAACAACGAACTGGGTTTTACCGGCGCTGACGCTGATCGCCATCGGATCGCACTGCTTGTCGGTAACAGTGATTTTAACCTGTGGCACGTCTGCCGCCATTGCCGCAGACGTGCCGGTCAGCAGGGTAAGAAGTGCAGCAGTCAACGCAGACTGACGAAAACGAAAATTCATAGTGAATACCTGTGAAAAGTTCATCATAAAGACGCTTCAACGCGGCGTGCGTAGCGTTGTCGTCTGGGGACGCGCTGGCATAAAGAACAGCAGCAGCGCAGGGACTAAATAGAGTAACCATACCGCCACTTCACTGACGCTCGGGGCCTCCT
The DNA here is from genome assembly GCF_021365465.1 of Erwinia tracheiphila. Taxonomy (NCBI): domain Bacteria; kingdom Pseudomonadati; phylum Pseudomonadota; class Gammaproteobacteria; order Enterobacterales; family Erwiniaceae; genus Erwinia; species Erwinia tracheiphila. The sequence continues at coordinate 2,105,619 of NZ_CP089932.1, read as the reverse complement.
GATAGCCGAAGATCCCCTCCAGCAGCGTACCCACCAGCGTCGCGGTTGACAGAGCGTTGCTTAAATCAAAGGCCACTGCCTGGAAATGATTCCATAACCCCGCTTCATGAAAGGCGCGGATTGCCCCTGCCGCCAGTCCGGCTGCGACAAACAGAATAAACAGGCTGGTCCAGCGAAAGAACACCGCGAGATTCAAACGCACACCTCCCCAGTAAATTAAGACGCCAAGTACAATTGCCGCGGTAAGGCCCAGCAGGGCGCCGAACGGTGGAGCAATGCCCACATCCTGCTGAAACGCCGCCAGCAGGAAAAAGACGGATTCAAGCCCCTCACGCATCATGGCAAGAAACACCATCACAATCAGCGCCCAGCCGCTGCCGTTGCCTTTTTGTAACGCATTCTCAATCGCACCTTCCAACTGCGCCTTGACGTTGCGTGACACCTTACACATCCAGAAAACCATGTAGGTCAGGATAGCGACGGCAACCATCGCCACCATGCCTTCAAACAGCTCCTGCTGTTTCTGGGGAAACTCTCCGGTGGTTTCGTTAATAAACCAGCCCACCCCCAGGCAGAGCGCAGCAGCGGCAACCACCCCAATCCACATGGCAGGAAACCACTCACCGCGCCCGGCGCGCTTCAGATATCCAGCTATCAGGCTGACGATCAGTGCAGCTTCAAGCCCTTCGCGTAACATGATAAGAAACGGGACAAACATGCAGGAGCCTCGAGTGTCAAAAAAATTTCAAACAGAGTAAAGAAAGGTAAATATAAACGATACAGATTATCATTATCGGAAAGAAAAAAACAAGTCTTGCGCGGTCATTTTATTACATCGCAGCAACCTTATTTTCGGTATGCGGATTTAAGTCAGTTTTACTTCTTAGCTGCGCCGTTTGAATTGTAATCACACCGATTGGGCAGCGATTATCATCGGGGTTTTGCTATATCCCGGCTGCGGAATCAAATCCGCCCTCAAGGAAAATGATGTTGACCGACTGAAAAAACGCATCCTCTGTATGGAATGAGCAAAAAATTCTGGTTCCCTCTGCGCCGTTTGAATTGCAATTTCACCAACGAGCAGCCATTGTTTTCAGGATTGTGGCTACAGCACGACGGAGGCGTCACATTGACCTTCAGTGAAAAATGACATTATTGCTGACTGAAAAATACGTCCTGTCGGCAGGCTCAATAATCTGTTTCGGCTCTGCTGAGGCAGGAATCCGGCAAAACCGATGCAGCCTGCCCCCTGTGGCACATTACATAAAAAACGCCTTTACGAAACCCTTATATAATGTACTGGTCGCCATAACCGGGCCGCATCCGGCGGCATGCAAAAATCAGCGCTGTCTGAATTCCGCTTCTGCGACGAGAAAACGCTGCTGTGCAGCGGCAGAAGGTTGTCCACCCAGCAGACTGATCAGCACAATGGCCAGGCTGGCAAACAGAAAACCCGGAATGATTTCATACAGTCCCAGCCATGCATACTGTTTCCATATCAGCACGGTCGCGGCCCCCACAATCATCCCGGCAAGCGCACCGTTGCGCGTCATGCGTTTCCAGAGCAGTGAAAGCAGCACGACCGGGCCAAAGGCAGCCCCGAAGCCCGCCCAGGCATAGCTGACCAGCCCCAACACCCTGTTTTCCGGGTTCGCGGCTAACAGAATGGCGATCGCCGCCACCAGCAATACCATTCCCCGGCCCACCCACACCAGCTCATGCTGGCTGGCGTGCTTGCGCAGATAATTTTTATAAAGATCCTCCGTCAGCGCAGAAGAACAAACCAGCAGCTGGCAACTCAGCGTCGACATCACTGCCGCCAGAATTGCCGACAACAGCACGCCCGCAATCCACGGATTAAACAGCAATCGTGCCAGCTCAATAAATATGCGTTCCGCATTTTGCGACACTCCGTAGGCCTCGCCCGGATGGTTCTGAAAATAGGCGATACCAAAGAACCCCACCGCCACTGCTCCGCCCAGACAGAGGATCATCCAGGTCATACCAATCCGGCGGGCGGCACGAATGGAGTGATGAGAATCTGCAGCCATAAAGCGTGCCAGAATATGCGGCTGGCCAAAATAGCCCAGCCCAGCCCAGCCCAGCCCAGCCCAGCCCAGCAGCGACAATACCGCCACCAGGTTAAGCCCCTTGAGCATATTGAGATTTTCAATGCTTTTCGCCTGAATAACTGACAGTGAATCACCCACGCCACCGACGCTCACCACGACCATCACCGGCATCAGGATCAGGGCGAAAATCATCAGGCTGGCCTGCACGGTATCGGTCCAGCTGATGGCCAAAAAACCGCCCACAAAGGTATAAATGATTGTGGCAGCGGCACCCGCCCACAGCGCGGTCTGATAGCTCATGCCAAAGGTGCTTTCAAACAGTCGCGCACCGGCAACAATGCCGGATGAGCAGTAAATGGTGAAGAACATTAAAATAACCACTGCCGAAATAACCCGCAGCAGCTTACTGCTGTCCTCAAAGCGGCTGGAGAAATAGTCCGGTAACGTCAGCGCATTATCATGGTGTTCGGTTTGCACTCGCAGACGTCCGGCAACAATTTTCCAGTTGAGCCACGCCCCGGCAATCAGGCCAATGGCTATCCAGCTTTCTGATATTCCCGAAAGGAAAATCGCGCCGGGCAAGCCCATTAACAACCAGCCACTCATATCCGATGCGCCCGCTGACAGAGCGGTAACCAGACTCCCCAGACTGCGTCCCCCCAGAATGTAGTCATCAAAACTTGTGGTTGACCGCCAGGCAATAAATCCAATCAGTAACATGCCGGTTATATACACGCAAAAAGTCACCACCATCGGTGTGCTTGCTGTCATTCAGGTTCTCCATTGTCATTGTTAGTGCAGGCACCTGGCGGACGCCAGGACAATCCCCTGTCATGCGGCTGGCACCTGCCCCGGCATCGGGGCAGGCTATCCTGCCTTAAAGGTGCGTTGCGGCTAAGAGGTTTAACACAATTTAAACAATAATTTCACTAATGCTTTTAAGCTTAGGGTCAATAAGTTGCACCCGATTACAATCACTGAGTTTACCTGTAAAAACCATATAAAACGAGATGTTAAGAATATCCCTGACACCCCTGAGACTCTAAGCCACAATCATCCTATGAGTTATAAATAAATTAAAAATTATGCTTTCTGCATCACAGTTAACAAGGTTGAACAAAGTTGCAGCATGGCTGATATTGTCGTTAACATTTATCACAACAGGAGTTTCAGCTATGGGTACTACCACCATGGGAGTTAAGCTGGATGGAGCCACCCGTGAGCGTATTAAGCTGGCGGCCAGCCAGATCGATCGCACACCGCACTGGTTGATTAAACAGGCCATTTTCAACTATCTGGAACTGCTGGAGCGTGGAGAAACCCTGCCTGAAATGGCTTCCTCGCCAGTAACTGAAGACAATTCACTTCAGGCTGCTGAAGATTCGCATCAGCCCTTTTTGCATTTTGCGGAATCCATCCTGCCACAGTCCGTTATCCGCGCCGCCATCACCGCGGCCTGGCGGCGGCCTGAAATTGAAGCCATCCCCTTGCTGTTGGAGCAGGCCCGCCTGCCGGAGAAGGCCGCGCAGCAAACCTTCCGTCTTGCCCTCCAGCTTGCGACCCGCCTGCGGCACCAAAAAAGTGCAGGCGGACGCACCGGCATGGTGCAGGATCTGTTGCAGGAATTCTCTTTGTCGTCTCAGGAAGGGGTGGCACTGATGTGTCTGGCGGAAGCCCTGCTGCGTATTCCAGATAAGCCCACGCGTGATGCGCTTATCCGCGACAAAATCAGCAATGGAAACTGGCAGTCGCATCTGGGACGCAGCCGATCGCTGTTCGTCAACGCTGCGGCCTGGGGACTGCTGTTTACCGGGCGGCTGGTCGCCACCCACAATGAAGCTAACCTTTCCCGCTCACTCAACCGCATTATTGGTAAACGCGGTGAGCCGCTGGTCCGTAAAGGCGTGGATATGGCGATGCGCCTGATGGGTGAGCAGTTTGTCACTGGTGAGACCATTGCCGAAGCGCTGGCCAACGCGCGACGGCTGGAAGAGAAAGGGTTTCGTTACTCTTACGATATGCTGGGCGAAGCAGCACTCACCGCCAGCGATGCAAAAGCCTGTCTGCTCTCTTATCAGCAGGCGATCCATGCTATCGGTAAAGCTTCCAACGGACGCGGAATTTATGAAGGGCCGGGGATTTCCATCAAACTTTCTGCGCTGCACCCTCGCTACAGTCGGGCGCAATACGATCGAGTAATGAGTGAACTCTGGCCGGTGCTTAAGTCGCTGACGCTGCTGGCGCGTGGCTACGATATCGGCATTAATATTGATGCGGAAGAAGCGGATCGCCTTGAGCTGTCGCTGGATCTTCTGGAAAAACTGTGTTTTGAACCGGAACTGGAAGGCTGGAACGGCATCGGATTTGTTATTCAGGCCTATCAGAAACGCTGTCCAATGGTGGTTGACGCGCTGGCGGACCTCGCGCAGCGCAGCCGCCGTCGGTTGATGGTGCGGCTGGTCAAAGGCGCATACTGGGACAGCGAAATTAAACGGGCGCAGCAGGACGGGCTGGAAGGTTATCCCGTCTGGACCCGTAAGGTTTACACCGATATCGCCTACCTTGCCTGCGCACGCAAGCTGCTGGCAATACCGAATCTGATTTACCCGCAGTTCGCCACCCACAATGCCCACACGCTGGCCGCCATCTATCAGCTGGCAGGCAATAACTATTATCCAGGCCAGTATGAGTTCCAGTGCCTGCACGGCATGGGTGAACCCTTGTATGAACAGGTGGTGGGCAGCGTTTCTGACGGCAAGCTTAACCGTCCGTGTCGCATCTATGCGCCAGTGGGCACCCATAAAACGTTGCTGGCTTATCTGGTGCGTCGGCTGCTTGAAAATGGCGCGAATACCTCCTTTGTGAATCGTATTGCCGATACCAGCCTGGCGGTGGAAGACCTGGTGGCAGACCCGGTAGAGGATGTTGAAAAGCTCGCCCGTGCCGAGGGTATGGTTGGCCTGCCGCATCCTAAAATTCCGTTGCCGCGCCAGCTTTATGGTCGCGCACGGTCAAACTCAGCCGGGCTGGATCTGGCAAATGAGCATCGGCTGGCATCGCTGTCCAGCGCCACGCTCAACAGTGCCATTCAGCCCTGGCAGGCTGCCCCCATGCTGGAGGGCGAGGCCACAGCCACAGACGCGTTGCCGGTTATCAATCCGGCAGAACCCGCTGACGTGGTGGGCTGGGTACGCCACGCCAGCCTGATCGATGTGGACAACGCGCTCGTTGCCGCCGTGAACGCCGCGCCTGTCTGGTTTGCCACACCGCCACAGGAACGTGCCGCTATTCTGCATCGCGCCGCCGTGCTGATGGAAAATCAGCTACAGCGCCTGCTGGGTGTACTGGTGCGGGAGGCGGGAAAAACCTTCAGCAATGCGATTGCTGAAGTGCGCGAGGCGGTGGATTTTCTGCATTACTATGCCAGCCAGGTGGAAGCGGATTTTGATAACGAAACGCACCGCCCGCTGGGTCCGGTGGTCTGTATCAGCCCGTGGAATTTCCCACTGGCTATCTTTACCGGGCAAATTGCTGCGGCGCTGGCGGCCGGTAACACCGTGCTGGCAAAACCGGCGGAACAGACTCCGCTCATTGCCGCCATTGCCGTCGGCATATTATTCGAGGCAGGCATACCCAGAGGTGCGCTGCAACTGCTGCCGGGTGACGGCGAAACGGTTGGCTCCCGGCTCAGTGCCGATCCCCGCGTGCGCGGCGTGATGTTTACTGGCTCGACCGCCGTGGCCACGCGGCTGCAGCGCACCCTCGCCAGCCGTCTGGACCCTCAGGGACACCCTGTCCCCCTGATTGCCGAAACCGGTGGACTCAACGCAATGATCGTTGATTCGTCAGCACTCACCGAACAGGTGGTGAATGATATTGTCGCTTCCGCGTTTGACAGCGCTGCTCGGCACTGCGCCTGCTGTGCGTTCAGGAAGACGTGGCGGATCACACCCTGAGGATGCTGCGCGGCGCGATGGACCAGTGTCGGATGGGGAACCCGGAACGACTCTCCACGGATATCGGGCCGGTCATCGATCGCGAAGCGAAGCACAATATTGAGCGCCATATCGCCGTATTACGCGGCAAAGGTATGGCAGTGTATCAGTCCGCGCTGAACTGCCAGGAAGACAGCAGAGAGTGGCAAAGCGGGACCTTTGTGCCACCCACGCTAATTGAACTGCAGCAGATCAGCGACCTGGAGAAAGAGGTGTTTGGTCCCGTGCTGCACATGGTGCGCTTTAGCCGCAGCGCCCTGCCAGCAGGTGATTGAACAGATTAACGCCACCGGCTATGGCCTGACCATGGGCGTGCATACGCGTATTGATGAGACCATCGCTCAGATAAGCCAGCGTGCACGGGTTGGCAACCTCTACGTTAACCGCAATATGGTGGGGGCCGTGGTCGGTGTCCAGCCGTTCGGCGGTGAAGGATTATCAGGAACCGGATCAAAAGCCGGAGGGCCACTCTATCTTTACCGACTGCTGGCCAGCCGCCCCGATGATGCGCTGCGCGTAACGCTGGATCGCCAGGATACCCAGTTCCCACCGGATGTATCTCTGCGCCCGTCCTTGCTGGTGGCACACCACGCGCTCACCGCATGGGCAGCAGAAAAACCGGATCTGGCGGCATTGTGCGCCCGCTATGCATTGCTTACCCAAAGTGGCTCGGTACGCCTGTTGCCAGGCCCGACCGGCGAGCGTAACAGCTATGCGCTGTTGCCGCGCGAGCAGGTGCTTTGTCTTGCCGATAACGAGCAGGATGCGCTGGTTCAGCTTGCGGCGGTGACCGCCACTGGCAGCCGGGTAGCGTGGCCGGACGATCCGCTGCACAGCACGCTGGTCAGCATGCTTCCTGCCGCGGTACAGGCATGTATTGATCTCGCGGTCGACCCGTTACAGCAGGCTTTTGATGCGGTCATCTTTCACGGCGATGCCGACAGGTTGCTTGAAATATGCCAGAAGGTGGCAGCACGTGACGGTGCCATTGTATCGGTACAGGGATTTGACCGTGGTGAAACCGATCTGCTGCTGGAGCGTCTGCTGGTTGAACGGGTGATCAGCGTCAATACGGCGGCGGCGGGAGGCAATGCCAGCCTGATGACCATTGGCTGACGACAGAGATAAAAAATCCCCCTAATTCAGGGGGATTCTGTCTGGAACCTGTTCAGGCCTGACGCTTACGCAGTAATATGGGCCTCACAAATATGGCTGGCAGATTCATCGCGGATAGTTTTCAACCCTGCGTACATTCATTCCATCGCCATTACCGCCCCATCCGCGACTTGGTGCATCGTAAGTATAGGTCTGCCCGGCATAACCTACGGTAAGAATCACAGCGTACCCACCTATATGATCGGTCCAGCACTTGGTTGCGACCGTTGTCGCTCCAAAAACAACATACTGATTAGTGGTGACCGAATCAAACGTGCCAGGGAAATCTCTTGATGTATTACCGCCATTTTGAGTTGCCCGTGCCCTGGCACTAAGGCGCATTGGCGAAAGCAGCCGCTTACCACCAAAATTGATACTGCCCCCGTCAGCAATGGCCACATTCCAGTGCTCGCGACCCAAGAAAGTTTCTTGACATGAACCCGAGTTCCCCGCACTGCTGCGGGCTGTCAGAAAATGATTAACGGTCATTGAGTTCCAAATCTGACCAGGCTCAAGATTTCTGACAGATATATCGGGCGACGACGCGGTGGTTTCGAGATTGCCGTAACCTTTCGCAACCACCTCCACGCGCACTGTTTTTCCCCAGAAATGAGTATCAGGATTGAAAGTCACCACGTTGCTGGCCACAGGAGATGAAACCGCAAACTCACTCAGTATGTTATCGTTGGTGTCTTTAATATAAACCACCGCACTGTTCGGCCTGCTGAATTCATTCGTCAGCCCCGCACTCCAGTTAACCGTGAGCGTATCGTCAGTAAAGACCGGCGTCCACGTCCCTGAGTTGCCGTTTGTGCCTCTGCTGATATAGGTTACATTGCCGAGGCTAATCGCGGGTTTGGTATACACCTGCACGTCATAGTAACCCGCGCTGGCACTGTAATAGTCATTCGCTTCCACCGTCAGCGTCAGCCGCGTCTGTCCATGACTGACGCTACCCTGCACCTCGCCCGCGGCGGAAACATTCACCACGCTTGTATTACTGGAAGCCCAACTTAGCGCCGCCTCCGGGCCAAATGTTGATGTCGGATTTTGCAAGCTGAAAGCAACCTGGTCCGTCGTTTTTACCTCAGGGTGAGCAAAGTTAATGTCCAGGGATGCTTTGTTCAGCACGTAAGTGACCTCCGATAATCCCGGCAGGAACTGGTCCGTTTCCGGTGTGCTGACGCTGACCACAGTGGTACCAGGCTTCACTGCCGTCAGTCTGCCACTGCTATCAACAGTGACGACGGAGGAAGCCCGGCTGGCATACACCGGCGTCAGCAGTCGCCGGGCATCGCTGTTGCCGTAACTGGCGGCAATGGTGCGATCCACACCGTCTCGCCACATCGCAATAACCGGCTCACCGCTTCCTGCTTTTAGCTGTGGGTCCGCTTTGGCAACTCTGATGTAATAATTGGCCATCGCGGCGGTGTATTGTGCATTACCGGGCGTATAGACTGAAACGCTGGCCTCTCCCGCCTTCAGCAAGGTGAGCCTTCCGTTGTTATCAATGCGTACCACACTTTCATCCGACACCGTCCAGATCTGCGTAACACCTTTCGGCATGCCAGTTACAGACTGGGATTCAGTGAAATTACTGGTCCACACCGTGTTCTGCTGCGCATTGGGAAAACGTAGATCCGGGATGATTGCACCGACGATAACCTTGACAGAATTGCCGACGGTTTGGTTGTCTACCTGTGCAGAAATCGTCACCTCCCCTTTAGTCGTTGCGGTGGCAGTTGCCATGTACAGACCATTACCCTTGTCTGCCACCGCACTCAGTGTGAAGCCAGACAAGGTGTTTGCCCCCCGGAGTACCACAGTCTTGCCGGTAACGGGGTTACCGTACCTGTCCTCAAGGTAGGTGGTGAACGTCACCGTATCTTTGCCATCTGAACCAATCATGGTCTTGTCAGCTGTCAGGCTTGCCTGCTTAATGTTCCCCGCCGCCACGTTAACCGTTGCTGCCTGCAGTGAATTATTGCTGTCCAACCAGGCAGTCATATGCAGCTGACCTGCGGTATTACTTAATACCGTGGTTGTTGCAATACCATTACTGTCCGTCCTTGAGGTCGGCATAAATGTGCCAACATGTTCACGCAGCTGCCACGACACCACTACACCAGGTAACACGTTGCCGTGGCTGTCCACTACGGTGGCGCTATAGGTCACTCCCTGACTGTCGCCCGCGTTAAAATGGGTTCTGTCCGGGATGACTTGTGAAATTTTCCAGCTGTCGGTGTCCCCATTGATGGTTAATGTTCGCGTCTGGCTGAAAGTTTGGCTGCCCACCGTCACCGAAAGTAAAGCGGTACCCGTCTTGTTACCACTGACAGTCATGGTGTAACGACCCGGCGCATCGCTGCTTTGCTGACTCGCAGCCACGCTGACATCGGCGTTGCTGCTGACGCCTCTCACGCTCTGTCCTGACAGCAGGTTGCCGTGCTTATCGCGCAAAATCAGCACAAGCTCCGCCGTTTCTTTGCCGGCGACGATAACCGATGGCGAAAGCGTTAACGCTGAACGGCTTTCATCTGCTGCCCCTGTGCTAAACGTCACATCCGGGGCAGAGGTGCTCCCCGATGGCAAAATCAGCTGCACGGTTGCGGTACCGACAATCAGTCGGGTGAGGGCGACTCTGGCCGTACCTGAATCATCCGTCCGGGTGACCTGCGCCTGTAAGGTACTCCCCTCATTGGCACTCCAGGTTACAGGGATACCAGCGCCGAGTGCATTACCGTTTTTATCTGTGAGAGTGGCCGAATAGGTCACCGTTTCCCCCACTGAAGCAGAGGTCGACGATACCGTGATGTTGCCTTTGACCACCGCTGCGGTGTTATCAGCCACAATGGTAAGGCTGGCTTTCTCCGTCACGGTCACACCATCCACCACGGCGGTGATATTGGTTCTGCCCGCTGTTGTGCCAGTCACTTTCGCCTGATACACCCCCGATGACACCTCAGTAAAGCCCGAAAGCGTCGTGTCGAGTGCAGTTGAGAAAGTCAGGCCCAGTTTATTTTTCAGGCCCGTCAGCAGATTGCCTTCTGCATCTCTGGCAGTGACAGTGGCCGTCGCGTTCTCCGTTTCTGCCACGATACTGGCAGGCAATACGTTGAGCGACGACCGCCCTGCATCAACGGTGCCGGCAGTAAAGGTGGCAACCCTGGAGGCACTGACTGGTACTCCACCGCCCAGCATAGCGCTCACCCGTGCCTGACCAGCTGCACGGCTGCTCAGGGTGATTTCCGCTATACCATTTTCATCCGAGCTGCTGATACGCGATGAAAGATTACCCAGATTGGTATCCCAGCCCACCGCCACACCGCTCAGTTTTGTATTGCCATTCTTATCTTTGACCTGGGCACGAAAGGTCACCGTTTCCACGCCGTCCGCTTTGGCGATTTGGCTGCCGGAAATCGTGACGCTGTCGATTTCCGCTGAGTCCTGGCTGGCAAGCATACCAATTGGCGTTTGCAGACTGAGGCTGCCGCTGTTTGCCGTTAGCGGCCAGGTACCCTCGCGGGTGCCGGTGACGGTGGCCTGATAGAGGCCATTGCCTGTTTCTGCTGCGGCAAGGGTAATACCGGACGCACTATCAGCAGCCCAGTTTACTGGCTGATTGAGTACCGGATTATTCCAGCGATCTTTCAGAATCAGCGTTGCCACTGCGCTGGTATGCCCGTCAGCGGTAATGGTCTGGGGCGATACCGTCAGTACGCTATTTTCCTGAGCAGGCACGCCCGGCGTAAAGGTCACCTGTGCCGTGCCTTTATTCCCGTTATGAAGTGCAGCAGTTATCGTGGTCAGTTGTGCCGTAGTGCCGGTAAGGTGAACCAGCGCCTCCCCCTGCGCGTTAGTCACGCTCATTGGCAGGCTCAATTGATTATGGGTTGATTGCCAGGCTACGCTGAGATCCGCCACAGGATTATTGTGTGAATCCACGACGGTAGCCGTGAGCGTGACTGGCTGGCTTTGTCCTGCTGCCGCGGTAGCTGAATCAGACTTCACCTTAACGGATGCCGTCTGCGTGTCCGCCAGCGCGGTTAAAGGCAGGGTTTTACTGGCCGCGTTATCCAGGCGCGCGGTAACGGTCATCACACCCGCCTCGGTCCCGGTGAGCGTGGCATAAGCAAAGCCATCTCCTCCTGACACCAGCGCGGAAGGACTCACCGTCCCGCCGCGATCGCTGCTTAACGTCACGTTCATATCAGGCAGGGGATTGCCGTAGCTATCTTCAACCCGCACGCTGAGACGCACCGAATCAGTACCGTTCGCTGTCAGCGTCAGCTTGTCGCTGCCAAGCTGCGCCACCTGCGCACTGGCCTTATCCGCGATAAAAGTAAATGGCGAGGCGGCCTTAGACGACGCGTTTGTCGAAGCGGTCACCACAACATCCGTAAAGGCGCGGATGCTGGCAACAGCGATTTCCGCCACACCCTGGCTGTTAGTCTGCGTCTGCGCCTGAGCAAAGGTCACGATGCCGTCATCTTTATTGGACTTCCAGTCAACGGGAATATCAGGTAATGGATTGCCGTTCTCATCTTTAATCAGCGCCCTGAACGTCACCGCCGTTTTACCATCAGCAATGCCGGATGCCTGTACAGCCTCAACAGATGTGACCAGCGCGGTTGCACTGTTGGCGATAAAGGTGGTTTCTTTAACCGTCGTGGTGTTATTGACGCTGGCGCTTACGCGGGAAAGCCCGGCAACCTTACTGCTCAGTAAGGTTGTGGCACGCCCCTGCGCATCACTCAGCACCGAATTATCCGCCGTTAGCGCACCGTTATCCGCGCTGAAAGCAACCGGCAGCCCCGGCACGGGATTACCGTTGGCGTCAGTCACAATAGCGCTTATCGTTTTGGATTCTTTGCCATCCGCCAGAGAGACCGCAGGCAGAATACTCAGATTACTGTCGATGACCCGCGCGGTATGTTGGTCAGACAGGAAAGTCAGTTTGACTTCTTTGCTGCCTGCGCTGCTGACGCTGGCGGTAAGGATAGTTTCCCCGGCACGAAGACTGGTAACAGGCACGTTCACTGAACCATCGTCGCTGGTTTCCACCTCACCGACGACCGAGGTTTCATTATTTGCCCTGAGCGTCACAACCTTTCCGGCAACGGGGTTGTTATGCGCATCGACCACGGTTATTTTAATAACATTTTGCGCCTGACCATCTGCAATGGCGTTATCCGACACCACCTCAACAGTGTCAATTAGCGCAGTCGTTTTATCGGCGGTAAGCACAACCCTCGCCGGGGCGAAGTCTGCATTACGCGCCCCAGGAGTCAGGGTAAAGGCTTCGGGCACTGTACCCGCGGTTACTGTGGTGACATATTCTCCCGGTGCCTGACGAACGAATGCCGACACAACGGTATCACTTGCCCTGCGAAGCATCGCCGTTCTGGTCACGCTAATTTCATCGCCATCAATATCAACAGGGTTACCTTCACTGTCGTTAACTTTCAGCACAAGCCGTTGCTGAGTTTTACCATCGGCTGGCAGTTGAATTTCGGACGGAGTGAGTGAACTGAGATGGGTAGCGATCGCAGCCTGCGTGACGGTGATGGTGGTGCTGGCACGTTTCGAATGATTACCCTGTTGATCAACCGCCACACCATCAACGGAATAGGTGTTTATACCATTTTGCGCCGACTGATAATCCGGTAACACCACCCCATAATCGCCATTGTTGTCAACAATTTTACCGCCTGCAGCAATCAACGAAGGTGCCGTCCAGTTGATATGGGAAAACGCGTATTTACTGTTCACCGATGCGCCCAGTGATTTATACTGTCCGGCGTAACCTGTTAGCAACGGCGCGGTTCTTAGGCTAATCACCTCTTTTTTTCGGTATTCCAGCACGATATTGTTATTGCGCTCAACCAAATCGTAGCGGCTGTTCATCAAACTACGCATGCCCGCCACAGCTTTTGGATCGGTCTGAAGACGCCACGGCACGCCAGGCTGATAGTTCATACTCAGGCCAAATAGCGTTTCGCTTTGACCTGCGGCCCCCTGACGCTGCTCGGCTCTGAAGGTAAGCAGTGGTACCGGGGTATAGTTCATCCCAGCGGTCACGGCATAGGGATTACGTTGGCGGTTGTCTTTGCCAAACAGGGCAACTTCATTGCCGTAATATTGCTCCAGAGTGAGTTTTCCGCCCAGTTGCGGATATGTTGGCAGCCAGCCCTGGGTGCGAATATCCCAGCCGTTTGCCGGGCGCGCCTCGTAATCTGTCAGGTGCGGAGCATCTTGCCAGTTGGTCAGGCGTAAATAGCCATTCACCGCGACCCTGACAAAATCACGCCAGTACTCAATGCCACCGCCCACCCGAGAATGCCGCTGGGAAAGGTCGTGATCGAAGAAAGTATTCATCCCGAACATCCACTTGTCGTAAAAGTGCCGCACGCCTGCGCCGAGATTAATCTGTGTGCGGTCATCAGTACGGTGCAGGCTGCTTTGCGAGAACACCAGGCGATTATTTTGTTCATGCAAAGGAAGCAGCAAATCCACCTGAGAGTTTTTCAGAGATAAATTTTTATCCGTTTCCAGCTGCACCCGTGCGGTGCCGAAACCACTCATCCACTGTTGGATTTCTGCACTGGCCGCGCTGGAAACCATACTTCGCGCCAGCGAAGAAGCCGCCTGACTGTTCGGCTGATTTGCCAGAAACGTTCCGACCTGAGAAACATGTCGGGCGACTTTTTCTTCGGTCTGTCCAGGCTGACTCGTCTGGGATGTTGCTGAAACATCCTCAGAATGCTCATGCCATTGAATCTCCGGGAACGGTTTGAGCGGCACTTCCAGCTCGTCTCCTGGCTGTATCCCCTCAAATCCGCGGGAAAATGTTCTGAATTGATTGAGTTTTTTAAGCGCCTCAGGCGTCATATTGTATTTTTTTGCCACAGTGGCGGCGGTTTCGCCCGCAACCAATCTATAAGGTTGGGTTTGCAAAATGGACTGTGTTGGTGCATTCAGCAGGCGGCTATTGCTGCCCGTGCCAGCAATAGCCGGTGAGAAGGCTGCCGCAAGGGGAAAGGCAGCCTGCACGGCTATGTTGAGCCATGCAAAAAATTTTATACGAAGCGGAACAACATTTCTGGATATTACGTTCACAAACTAGCCCCATTGAAAACCATCCGCAGATGGCAGATAAAAAAGGAAAATTGATCGGTATTAGCCAGCAGCAGAAAAGTAAAAAACTATGTTATTGGCTGGACTAATTTTTCATTTTGATGAAAAAATAAAATGGCAGGTTCATACTCCTGCTTGCGTAGCAATTTTGACAGAAGCCAATTAAACATTAATTAATTTCGGAACTAAAATGAATGCTTAACATTAACATCGATATTCCCCCTTATTTTAAGGTCAACTTATATAAGTACATCTATTTGCAAGATTCATTAAGAGAAACATTTAGCTAACACGCAGAGTTACATAAGTAAAAAATCAGGATTAAGAGAGCAATAACGAAACCAGACTACTGCACCATATGTCACATTAGTATTCTTGATATTATCATAATAAACATTAGGTTAAATTGAATGTAAATTTAGTAACGAACAAAAACACCTCCACAGAAGTCAGCCTTCATTAATCTAATCGCTTCCAGAACAAGGCTCTGGCTATTTTTTCTGATTCAGCCCAAAACAATAAAGTACAGGGCAAACCTGTAGATGATCGCGACCGGAGGGTGTCAATAATTAAATAATGTATCTTTCCACACTCTGTTTTGCTGGAATACAGCCAATTAATGGCTGGCATACATGTAACGTAATTTTATATCTGATGCGCTACGTGCATAAAGTCCGCAAATGCCTTCTCTTTCATACTGCTAATTATGACTAATAATATGGTCCAATTATCACTTTTTGGCAAGCCAACATCATTTACTGACGATCTTTACCAATAAAAAAACAAAAATAATCCAGATAATTAACAAGTGCATTCAGATGCTGTTTTTTTAAAAAAAAACAGTTTTAAATCACCGATAAAAAAAACTTTCTAAAAAAACGCCTTTGGCAGATGTTAAGTAAATGTAATGAAAAATAATTGCAACAAAAAATTTACCCATCTCATTGAGCTAATATTTATATATCTTAACCGCTCAAATTCCAGCCCCGATTGCGCAAGTATAATTAATGTTGGAAAGCAGCGCCTGATACTGAACACAGATGTAATATTGTATCAGTATTGCGCTTTTTAACGGCGATGTCGGTAAAAGGCCGGACGCAGCCATGAGCGGGGTCACAACAGCGTCCGGGAAGAAGTTGAAAGAGCTAACCTTCGAGGAACTGACGGGTACGCGGATGCTGTGGGGAGGTGAATAACGTTTCAGCCGGTCCCTGCTCGACGATTCGACCCTGGTCCATAAAAATAGCCCTGTCGGCAACGTCACGGGCAAACCGCATTTCGTGTGTGACAATCACCATGGTGCGTTTTTCATCCGCCAGCGCACGAATAGTATTAAGCACCTCCGCCACCAGCTCCGGGTCCAACGCCGACGTTGGCTCATCAAAAAGAATCGCCCGGGGGCGCATTGCCAGCGCACGCGCAATCGCCACCCGCTGCTGCTGCCCACCTGACAAACGGCGAGGAAAACGCGCTTCCAGTCCCTGCAGTCCGACTTTCTCCAAAAGCTGCCTCGCGTGGGCTATCGCCTGAGCTTTTGACTCTTTACCCACGATAACCGGCCCTTCAATAATATTTTCCAGCACGGTACGGTGTGGAAAAAGATTGAAATTCTGGAAGACAAAACCAACCTGCTGGCGCAGCTGTCGCACCTGTTCACGTTGCCGCGACGCTTCTGTGGCATCGATACGGATTTCACCTACCTGTATGGTGCCGCTATCCGGTGTTTCCAGCAGGTTGATGCTGCGTAACAGCGTGGTTTTGCCGGAGCCGCTAGGCCCGATAATTGCCACCACCTCGCCGCGCACCACCTCCAGGTCGATACCGTGCAGGACGGTATGACCCGCAAACTGTTTAACCAGGTTGCGAACCGAAATAGCACTCATTTTGCCTCCTGTTCCTGGCGATTTACGCTCGACTCCAGCCTGCTTTGCAGCACTGACAGTAGCGTGGCCATCAGCCAGTAAATGACCGAGATGGCAAGATACATGGTGAACACTTCCAGCGTGCGCGAGGTAATAAGCTGCGCCTGACGAAACAGTTCGGGCACCTGAATGGTCGCGGCCAGCGAGGTGTCTTTCACCAGGCTGATAAAGCTGTTGCCCAGCGGCGGCAGTGCAGTGCGTGCCGCCTGTGGCAACACCACACGACGTAATGTCTGCCAGCGCGTCATGCCGATACTGGCGGCCGCTTCCCACTGTCCACGCTCAATAGCGGCAATCGCCCCGCGCAGGGATTCAGAGGTATAGGCGGCGGTGTTTAACGACAGGCCAATCATCGCGGAAGGGATTGGGTCCAGCTCAATGCCAAACTGGGGCAGTCCGTAGTAAATCATAAAAAGCTGCGCAATCAGCGGGGTACCACGGAAAACCGAGACATAAAAGCGGGATGCCCAGTTTAGCGGCCTGAAGGATGACAGACGCATTATTGCCAGCATAAAACCCAGCAGCAGACCGAAAAACATGCCGCCAACACTCAGTTGCAGCGTGAAAAGCGCCCCTTTCAGCAAAAAAGGTGCTGAACCCAGCACCAGTTGAAAGCTTTCCTGCATTATTTCGTCACATCCACACCAAACCATTTATCAGACAGCGTTATCAGAGTGCCATCTTTCTGCATTGCGTTAATGGCCTGGTCGATAGCCTGCAACAGTTCAGGATTACCTTTACGCAGTGCCACGCCGGAGGTCTGACGAGAAAAAGCCGGACCGGCTGACGCCATGACCGCCCCGGTTTTCTTCACCAAATCCAGGGCGGCCAGACGATCCACCAGGATAGCATCAATCCGCCCTATCCGCAGATCCTGATACTTGGTCGGATCGTCATCGTAGGTACGGATATCAACATTTTTCACATTGTTTTTAAGCCACTGCTCGTAATTGGTGCCGAGGCCCACGCCAACTTTTTTACCGCTGAGATCCTCCGGTTTGGCAATACCTTCTGCGTTTTTACGCAGGGTCAGCACCTGAATGCCTGAAACCGTATAAGGCGAGGAAAAGTCATATTTTTTCTTGCGCTCGTCGGAAATGGTCACCTGATTGATCACCACGTCAATGCGGCCGGAATCCAGCGATGCCAGCATGCCATCCCATTTTGTCGGCTTTAACGCCGCTTTTACCCCAAGGTGCTGCGCCAGCGCTTTGGCAAAATCAACTTCAAAACCCGCCAGTTTACCGTTGTTATCCTGAAAGCTGAACGGTGGATAGGTGCCTTCCAGACCAACCAGCAGTGTGCCACGCTGTTTGACTTTATTGAGCAGAGTGTCATCAGCGGCTGAAGCGCTGCTGGCAAAACCGGCCAGCAGCGCCAGCGACATGACCCCCATAACCAACTGACGGCGGACAAAAGTAAATTTCATTTAATGCTCCATAATTTCAGGCAGATGCCAGGGGAATTTATGTGGACTGGCAAATTAATACCAGCGGTGTATTAAGAACAATCAGCACTAATTCAGAACAAAGGGTGATAAGCAAAGAGCGCGGGCGCTCCCCCCGTGTGAATAAACAGCAGCGGCCCTTCACGGCGAAAGCGCTTTTGCCCGATACCGTCCAGCAAGCCCGCCATGGCTTTACCGGTATAAACCGGATCGAGAAAAATGCCTTCCAGCCGCGCCAGCAGGCTAATCGCTTCCTTTGCCCCGGTGTTCGGCTCACCATAGCCCGGTGCATAATACTCATCCCACAGCGTGATCGGCGCACTGGCAGACAGCGCCAGCGAGGCAGCAAGCTCATCACGAAGGGCAACCACTTTAGCATGCTGTTGTTGCGCAGGGCGCGAGACGGTCACGCCCACCAGCTCGCAGTCGGGCAATAATTGCTCCAGCCCCACCGCCAGCCCGGCGTGGGTACCCGCGCTGCCCGAAGCAACCACCGCCGCCGCGAAATCCACCCCGCCCTCGCTCTGATGGGCAATCTCCTGCGCGCACTCCACATAGCCCAGCGCCCCCAGTGCGCTGGAGCCACCCACTGGAATGATACAGGGGCGAAATCCCTGCGCTTCCAGACGCGTGGCCTGTTCCTCCAGCTGCTCATCGGGATGATGCAGGGCATCCACCATGATCACTTCAACATCCATCAGCTCAAGCAGCAGGCGATTGCCATTGGAGAGATAGTTTTCCGCGCCAGTCCCGGTAGGATTTTCCAGCAGGGCCACGCACTTCAAACCCAGCTTTGCCGCAACAGCCGCGGTCTGGCGTACATGGTTGGACTGAATGGCGCCTGCGGTCAACAAAACATCTGCGCCCTGACGCAACGCGTCGGCCACGAGAAACTCCAGCTTTCTCAATTTGTTACCGCCGAGCGCAACTGGCGTAACGTCGTCACGCTTAATAAAAATATCCTGGCCAAGATAATCGGACAGTCGTGGCAGTCGCTCCAGCGGCGTGGGCGCACCAAGCAGTTCCAGACGAGGAAAGGAATGTAAAAGATGTAAGAACAAGACAGCCTCCTGAACGGGCGCAATCATTTGTCCTTACAGTGTTACAGAAGTAAGCAGAAAGGTAACGTAAAAAGGCTTGAAGAGAGCAATTAACTCCGCTGCCAGCCTAAAAACTGGTCATATTTGCGCAGAGCAATGCGATAATTGTTATTACCGGCATCAGGCAAATCGTTTTCCAGACAGGCATGCCAGCTGGCGCCGCTAAGTTTTTCCGCCGGGAAATTGCGGGCCGACAGCATATCGTCAAGGCGACGAAGGCGAACAACATATTCACGAATGGTGCTGTGACTCATTTCAGTCTGCTCAAATAAATATTGTTTGAACGCCATGATGTCGAAGTAATTCGGATGCGTATTGCAATATATATCGCTACAAAAGCGGCACAGCGCGGTTAGCTCATTCTGTAACTTTAACCAGATCTGATCGTCAATTAACTGGTCCATCCTCGAGATGGCTTCTTTATTAATGATTTGTCCGCGAAAGACAAGCGCCATTCGATCCAGTACTTTGCTGCAATGGGGACAGTTACTCTGGCTGTGTTTATAGTCTTTTAAATAACGGCTCAACGGCCTAAGTTTTGTTTTGGATTCCATTATGGAGTCCTCAATTGCTGTTAAGTATGCATAAAACTGCCCCCTCTAGCGCACCGCCGTTAAACGGGTACGCAGGCGTTTGATCGCCTGACTGTGCAGTTGGCTGACGCGGGATTCACCGACTTCCAGGACTGCGCCAATCTCTTTCAGGTTCAGTTCCTCCTGATAATAAAGTGTCAGCACCATTTTCTCGCGTTCAGGCAGAGTCTCGATCGCTTCAATGACGCGCTCACGCAGATTCTCTTCCATCAACTGGTGCAACGGATTAGCTTCTTCATGGCCTTCCGTCACCAGCTCCGCGCTGTCACCGTGTTCTTCACGAAACTCGTCGTAAGAAAACAGCTGACTGTTGTTGGTATCCAGCAGGATCTGCCGGTATTCCTCCAGCGATACATCAAGCTGCGCTGCCACTTCCTGTTCGCTGGCAGAACGCCCCAACGCCTGCTCCACCTGATGCATCGCAGCGGCAACTTCACGCGCATTGCGCCGTACGCTACGTGGTGCCCAGTCCCGGCTACGCAATTCATCCAACATTGCGCCGCGGATACGTTGCACCGCATAGGTGGTAAAGGCCGTTCCCTGCAGCGCATCGTAACGCTCCACGGCATTCAGCAGCCCGATGCCTCCTGCCTGTAACAGATCATCAAGTTCAACGCTGGCAGGTAACCTCACCTGTAAGCGAAGCGCTTCATGGCGCACCAATGGCACGTATCGCTGCCACAGCGAGTTTTTATCCATCACGCCACCGGCGGTATATAGATCGTTCACTCTGACTATCCTGCGTTAGTTAAGTTATCGGCACGATTATCAGTTTCCGTAGCCCAGATTGATTGGCAGAATAACAGTGAAAAACGCAGGTTATTTCAATTTTGTGTTGCGGGTGGATGGCCCGCTGCTTGCCAATCCGTTAACGAAATTTCTTTAATCTGGCGCGGGTAGCGTCAGGCACCTGCGACCACAATGCACACACTTTTCCTTCCAGCTCGGGATAAAACGATGCCAGGGTTTTATCCTGCGGCAGCGCACTACGGAACCGCACCACGCCGCTGACCGCATCAATGCTAAGGCGACGGCTGGCAAACAGACGCTGCAAATCGCTACGCAGAAAAAGGCCGTTGTCAGTGTGGTTATCCAGCACAGCACCCAGCTCGTTTTCCCGCATATCGATATGGCAGGCTTCGACCCAGGGCCAGCTCTCTTCATCACTGAGCAAGGTTCCGGTAATGACGCAGGCGCCATAGCGGGCGCGGACTGAACGGGTGAAGTCCTGCTGGCTGGCCCGTTGCCACAGCCGGGCTTTCACCCGACGGCCCACCTGAGTTCCCTGTATCACGCCGGTGGCGGGCGGCAATAACGGCGAGGTCAGTACCACAATGAACTGGAGCTGGCGCGCATGTTCGAAGCAGGGCTGTGACTGACTGTTATAAAGCTGCCAGTACTCCTCTTCATCCTCGGTACGCAGCAGCGTCAGGGTATAGCCACGCTGTTGCAGCAAGGTTTGCGCCATGATGGATGCAGGATCGAGCATCGCCAGCACTTTGCTTTCCCCCATCACTTTCCAGGTATTCCACGGCGACGGTTCGGTCGGACGCCGAAAATAAAGAAAGCTTTCCTGCTGCCGCAAATAATATTCAAATCGCGACAGATAATTCTTCCTTTCGTTATCGCTGGTGATAAACAGCACATCCTCCAGCGGAATCTGACTGTCTTTGCTGGCAAAAACCGCGCGGATGGTCCAGTTTTTGCTTGAGGTTGACGGACTGAGCAAACCCCGGCTGGTCAGCGATTTATTGTCAGGGTAGCGCTGGCTGTAGCGTTCGCTTATTTCATCAAACGACAGCAGTGTCCCCGGTAACAGGTCATAATTGAAGCGCATCGGACACTCCGGACGGTAAAAGGGTTATGCCATGCCCCGCATGCCGTGTGTTTGCAGCATGCGGTGACTATCTGAGAGAATTATCGGCACGGTGTAAGGTTTCTGTAAAGATTTACCACAACAGGGGCGAAGAATTTGTTTTCATCGAGAGGGAATCTGCTGCCCGGTCACTGTCAGTGATAAGCAATATAAAAGTGCGTTTATTCTGCTGATTGAAAGAAAAGCCTTAGGCTAGTATCGCTTCAGGCATTCCCTTTCGGAACACGCAATGAATACATTCATTATCTGCCACCAGAATCTTCCCTGTTACCAGGTGCGATCCAACGCCAGTATTGTCTGGCTAAACAATACGCTGCCGGAAAACCCGCAGGGGCTGAATATTATCCCCGGGTATGAATTTATTGATAATGCGGCGGAATTGCACCAGCAACTTTCCGGGGCCATTGGTCCAATGGTGATTCGCAATATCGTTAACCAGATGAAGCTGACCGAAGGCAATGTCACTCTCTGGCAATACCGCAAATTTGTCACCCGCGAGAAATTTGGCGCGCCGTCGGTTGATTACGGCGGCACGCACGATGTGGATATCAAGGAAGTCGCCGGCACCGCCATTATTCCGCAGCCCGCAGAGGGCCGCAGCTATATTGTTTCCGCGCCTATGCAGCTGGGAAATTTATATCAGCAATATGCCGCCTTTCATCACATCAGCGATCTGCTGAAATATACCGCGCTGGCGGTCGATCTCGGCGTAATCACCGAGCAGGAAAGCTTTTTGTTTCTCAACTGCGCCCATCTGATTATTGGTGGTATTGAACTGGGCACCTACCCGGTGGCCTGGTGGCAAAACGCGTTTGGCCATCTTCAGTCGGTCTCGCTGGCGTTTATTGAAAACTTTACGCCATTTTCCCCTGAGGATCCCTATCAAAAACGCGCGGTGGCGTTCTGTCAGGAAAGGCTGGGCAGCTATCTGCTTTTAAAAGAATTAAGCAGTACGCATAACAATAATCTTCCCGTGGGCCTGTTTGGCACCGTGCATACGGTCACGGAAAAAGGCGCTTATACCCGCGGTACCTGAAGGTGCTGATAAAGGATAACATGATGAAAGTAATCATTTTAGCAGGGGGGCTTGGCTCCCGCCTTTCAGAAGAAACGGTTGTGCGCCCGAAACCGCTGGTTGAAATCGGTGATAAACCGATTATTTGGCACATTATGAGTATTTACGCTCATCATGGCTTTAAAGATTTTATCGTCTGCGTGGGCTACAAAGGGTATTTACTGAAAGAGTATTTTGCCAATATCGTGCTGCACCATAACGATATTACCGTCGATTTACAGAGTAATAAGGTTGAATATCACCACGGCAGCTCGCCGGACTGGAAGGTGACGCTGGTGGACACCGGTAACAGCTCCATGACCGGCGGTCGGTTAAAGCGGATCAAAGAGTATCTGGACCCGCATGAGCCTTTTATGATGACCTATGGCGACGGCCTGGGTGACATTAATATTACCGAAGAACTGGCTTTTCATCGTTCTCATGGCCTTCAGGCCACCATGTGCACCGTGGTACCCCCTGCCCGCTTCGGCACGATCCACTCCGATGGCTATCGTATTACTGACTTTTCGGAAAAGCCAGTCGACCACTCGGCGCGCATCAACGGCGGCTTTTTTATTTTGCAGCCCTCGGTACTGAATCTGATCGACGGTGACAGCACCGTCTGGGAAACCGGCCCGCTCGAACAACTGGCAAGAAGTGGCCAGCTTGCCGGGTTTATGCACGACGGTTTCTGGCAGCCTATGGATACCCTGCGAGAAAAAGTCCTGCTGGAAGAACTGTGGCACAGCGGTGAGGCGCCATGGAAAATATGGTAACGCCCGCTTTCTGGTCAGGGCGAAAAGTGTTGGTAACCGGCCATAGCGGTTTTAAAGGCTCGTGGCTGACCCTGTGGCTGCTAAAATTGGGCGCGCAGGTCGAGGCAATCTCGCTGGCCAATGACCAGCCTTCATCACACTATCACGCGGTCAACCTGCGCCGGCAAATAACCGAACATCTGCTAGATATCCGTGAACGACAGGCGCTGAGTGACATCATTGCGCAGTCTGACGCAGAAATCGTTTTTCATCTGGCCGCGCAGGCGTTGGTTAACGCTTCGTATCTCGACCCGCTAACGACTTTCACCAGCAATGTCGATGGCACGCTGAATCTGCTTAATGCTGTCCGTTCTTCAAAAACTATTAAAACGGTTATCGTCATCACTACCGACAAGGTTTACGCCAATAATGACGCGCCGGATAACGTTTTTGATGAGCACGACGCGCTGGGTGGCAACGATCCTTACAGCGCCTCTAAAGCGATGACCGAACTGCTGTGCGCCGCGTACCGGGAAAGTTTTTTGCGCAAACAAGGGATTGTGCTGGCCACGGCCCGTGCCGGGAACGTGATCGGCGGCGGCGACTGGTCTGCTGACCGACTGGTTCCTGACTATTTCCGCGCCGTCAACCAGCAGCAGCCGTTTAGCGTGCGCTATCCCGATGCGGTTCGTCCCTGGCAGCATGTGCTAGAGTCGCTGCGCGGCTATCTGCTTTATGCGCAATATCTGACGTATCATCGTGACAGCTCGCTGACCGCGCTGAATTTCGGCCCGGACAGCCGCAATACCATTACCGTGCGCGATCTGCTGCAGCGGCTGTCGGCCTTTACCGAACAGGCGCAGGTCCCCGCTACCTCTGCAGTTGCCCCACAAAATCGGGAAGCCATTAACCTGTCGCTTAACTCCGCAAAAGCCCGTGAAGCATTGCGCTGGTTTCCGGCTCTGGATATTGACGCCACGCTGCGTTTTACCAGCGACTGGTATCAGGCCAGCCGCCGTGGCCTCGATATGGCCGCATTCAGCCTGCAACAAATTGCTGACTATGAAAGCCGGGTGAGGGAACAACAGGAGAACGTATCATGAAAATAACCGCAACGCCGATTGTCGGTGCATGGCATATCGAGGCGACGCCATTTGTCGATGAGCGCGGCTCATTCAGCCGCACCTTTTGCCAGAAAACCTTTGGTGACGCGGGTCTGGAAACCGTCTTTGTCCAGTGCAATCTGTCGCGGAACCGTGCAAAAGCCACGCTGCGCGGATTACATATGCAAACGGGCGAACATGCCGAAGTGAAACTGGTCAGAGCGATGACGGGACGAATTTTTGACGTCGCGCTGGATTTACGCCCGGAATCGGCGTCGTACAGGCAGTGGTTCGGTGTCGAACTCAGCGCGGCGCGCCAGAATACGTTTTATATTCCGCGCGGCTGCGCGCACGGTTTTATCACCCTTGAAGACCACAGCGACGTTTTTTATCAGGTGTCCAGTCACTATGCGCCCGGTCATGAGCAGGGATATCGCTGGGATGATGCGGCCTTTGGCATTGAGTGGCCATTGCAGCCCGCCACACTCAGCGATAAGGACCGCGCTTATCCTGACTATGACGCCCGTCAGGCCCGCTGATGATAAAAAATATTCTGCTCACCGGAGCGAGTGGTTTTGTGGGGCGGGCGCTGCTACAACGGCTTGCCGCTTATGACGTTGCCATTACCGTTATCTGCCGCGACGCGAGCCGTCACAGCCTGCCTGCTCAGGAAAATATCCACCGGGTGATAGTAACGGATTCGATTTTTAATAAAGATGTCGCGTGGTGGCAGGCCCCCCTCAAAGGTATTGATACCGTTATTCATGCCGCCTGGTACGTCAACCTCCTGGACTATCTCACCTCAGACGAGAATCTGGTCTGCCTGAACGGCACCCTGACCCTGGCACAGGCCTGCATTGCCAGTGATGTCAGCTATTTCGCCGGAATCGGCACCTGCTTTGAATACCAGCACGGCGATGATTTTTTAAGCGTGGATACCCCGCTAAAACCACAATCGCTATACGCCGCCAGCAAGGTGGCCACCTTTACTCTGCTGAGTGCGCTGTTCAAAAACACCCCGGTTCAGTTTGGCTGGTATCGCCTGTTTTATCTGTTTGGCGCCCATGAAAAAGCAGGACGCCTGGTTCCCTATCTGCAAGATATGTTCACCCGCAACAAAATTGCGGTATTGAATCAGGCCAATCTTATTCGGGATTATCTTGATGTGGATTGCGCGGCGGAAAAAATCACAGAAAGCGTAATGGCGACAAACACCGGTACATTTAACGTCTGCTCCGGTATCGGTACGACAATTGGCGACCTGGCCCTGCGCATAGCCGCTCTGCATCACGCCACCCACCTTGTGCAACTGGGTGAGGTTACCCCTTCTGAATCCACACCCTTAAAAATCATTGGCGTGTGCAATTTAAGAGATAAACATCATGACAGCCGCTAAGTCGCTTTTTTATCGTGAAAACTATCCGATATTTCAAAATAAAATGTATTCCTCGCGCGAGGCAGGGATTCACTGCCCGAAAGGCAATATCGATCTGATCGTTGACCAGAAGACCGGCATTATATTCAACTGCCAGTTTGATGAATCGCGAGTGCAATACGATAAGGATTATCACAATGAACAGGGACTGAGCCATGCCTTTTCACAGCATTTAAATGATGTTGCCAGGCGTATTATTCAGGCAATGGGCAAGGAAAACCTTGTTGAAGTCGGCTGCGGTAAGGGATTATTCCTCGATATGCTTAGTGCCCAGGGCGTTGACATCACCGGTTTTGACCCCACTTACAGCGGCGATAACCCCAGAATTCGCCCGGAATACTTTACTCAGGACACGCCGATATCCTGTGATGGTATT
Organism: Erwinia tracheiphila; assembly: GCF_021365465.1. Classification (NCBI taxonomy): domain Bacteria; kingdom Pseudomonadati; phylum Pseudomonadota; class Gammaproteobacteria; order Enterobacterales; family Erwiniaceae; genus Erwinia; species Erwinia tracheiphila. The sequence goes on along the minus strand of NZ_CP089932.1, from coordinate 2,079,599 downwards.
ATTTTGCGTCACGTGCTTGAACATATTAAAGACCCGGCTGATTTTCTGCATTTTCTTAAAAAAGCCGCCCCTGAGCACTGCAAAATTTATATTGAAGTACCTGCCTTTGAATGGATTGCCGCGAATAATGCCTGGTACGATATTTTCTATGAGCACGTTAACTATTTCCGCTTGGATGATTTCAAACGTCTGTTTAGCACGGTGATTGAAGGGGGCTACGTTTTTAATCAGCAATATATTTATGTGATTGCGAACCTGGCAGACCTGTGCGAACGCATTGAGGTTGACCAACAGAGCATTGATGCTTCTTTCCCCATCGACCAGCTGATTGCCGAGAAAGTCGATCGCAGCAAAAAAATCACATTGTGGGGAGGGGCCTCAAAAGGGGTTATTTTTGCCATGAATCTTGCCCGGCTGGGCATTGAGGTCGATCACGTTATTGATATTAACCCGAAGAAACAGAATCGCTTTTTGGCGGCGACCGGCATTAAGGTCGAATCACCGGATGATGTACTGCCACAGTTAGCCGACGGTGAAAATATCTACGTGATGAATTCCGGTTATCTGGCAGAAATTAAGCAGATGACGGGGCAGCGTTTCAATTACATCACCCTTGACTAAGCCTGCGGCGCACGGTTATCCTTGAGGAAGCGGCCATCTTATCTTGAAGATGACTGGTGCAAAGGGTGAAAAGCCGCCTTAACAAAGGTGGCTTTTTTGTTTCGTACCGCGTCCCCTGCCCGTTCCTGCCCGATACCTTACGACAAAGCCAGAAACAACGGATAAATACTCATGGCACGCGGCTTACCCTGTCCATGCTTTTAGCCACTCCGTGACATTGTCTCCACTCAGCATCCAGTCGCGGCGCAGCCGCGCCTGCAGCTCATCGCCCATCCTGGCAGTGGCATCCATATCGTTCAGGTGTCTGCGGATAGCATCACACCAGTCTTTAAAGCGATTGCGCGCGCGGGTCACCGGTAAATCACCGCGATAACATTCCACATCGCTGCAAATAACCGGGACGCCGCAGGCACCGTATTCCATCAGGCGCAAATTGCTTTTACAGGCGTTGAAAATATTATCTTCCACCGGGGCCAGCGCCAGATCGAGATTCAGCGCCGCCAGCGTGGCCGGATATATTTCAATATCAACGCCATAATGCAGCTCGTGAATATAAGGGCGCAGCTTGTGCGGACACATGCCCATAAACACCCATTCAACCTCATTGGTAAACTCTTTGACCACATCGACAATCATTTCCAGATCGCCAGTATGACTGGAGCCGCCTGCCCAACCCACGCGCGGCTTTTTCCCCTGGCGGCGCTGTCCCTGTAAATTCCCCCACCACTGCACCGGCAGACGATTGTTCACCACCACAATCTGATCATGCATACCTTTAAAGGCTTCGGCCAGCGGTGCTGTTGACACCACGAAGCGGTCGAAAAAGCCCAGACTTTTACGCATTTTTTTCCACATATCCTGCTTAAAATCTTTGTGGTGATGATTTTTTAGCGGCACGTTGAGAATATAGTCATCCAACTCATAGACCCGAAAGATATCCGTTGCCGCCACCACGGGTGCCATCCAGTTCTGGAAAATGTCAGAATAGCGACGCTGAATAATCATGCTGTCCGGCTTCTGCTGACCGATTTCCGCAATAGACAACAGACGGCTGTAAAGCTTGCCGTTCGCCATTCCTTCCCGCTCCATAGCCTGGAACGGGCCGATAATACGGTAGTGTCCACATCCGGCACTGTCCGCGTGATTTGCAAGAATAGTTGGCACGCCGGGGCGGGTCACTGGCGTCCAGCACAGGGCGCTGTCGCTGTTAACGTCAAACTGGCGACTTTTTAGCGACAGATTGGCATTGAATGCCGGATCGTTAGCAATGGTCGGCAACCAGCGTCGGTAGAGCCAGGTGTCTTCATCCTGTTTTTGTATTTTAACCGCCTGACTGTTTTCACCTTTAAGCGGCGGCTGCCGTGCGGCCGAACGCAGAATACGGGCATAGGGCGTCCAGACGGTCAGGTAACCCTGCTCACGGGCGCGCAGGCAAAAATCCACGTCATCATAGAGCTGGCTGCGGGTGTCGAACCCGCCAAGGGCATCAAAAACCGTCCGGCGAATAAGCATGAAATCGCCGGATACGGCGCTGTAGTTTTGGTCGGTATGCAGCCGTCCAAGATAGCTCGCCTGGTCGTCCGCCATGCCACGAAACGCATCACCTACCGCGCCATCCACTCCAAGCAGGTAACCAGCGTGACGAATACGATGCTCTGAGTTGAGCTGCTTGCCGCCAACGACACCGACTTCGGGACGCTGCCCGTGGTTGAGCAGGTTATCCAGCCATTCACCATCCATCACCGCCAGTTCGCAATGCAGAAGCACCAGATATTCACCGCGCACGGCGCTGGCCCCCAGATTAGTCATGGCAGCCCGCTGCCAGTCCTCGCGGTGATGCAGTACTTTAATCCTTTGCGGATCGACGCTGGCAATACTTGCCAGCCATTTTTCGCGCTCGGGGCTTTGCTGATTGTCCGCCACGATAATCATTTCGTAGTTAAGATAGCGGGTTTTTTCCAGCACGGTGGTCACTGACGTAATCAGCGAGGGCAGATGCCAGTTCGCCAGGATAATCAGTGAAACCAGCGGCTGGTGAGGATGTTGGTAACGCAGACGATAATTGCCGTAGTGGTCCATCGCCACTTCGCCTTGCGGATAACCCCGGTTAGTCAGATGACGTCGCAGGATCGCTGCATCTTCCACAACGTCGCGCTTTCTGAGCGTCGTTGTCATCAAGGGTTCTGCGATATGACCGATAACGCCAAATCCCTGGTTTTCGATAAGCCGGGTGATAAGATCAAATTCACTGGCATTGGGGCAGGCCAGGTCAAATCCTTCCGAGGCTGCCAGCAGTTCACGTCGGAACAGCCAGTGCTGCGCCATGGTTTTTGGCGAGCTAAGAAACAGGTCGAGGTTAAAATCAGGACGGAAAGCGACACCGCCCGGATCCCCTTCGATGGCAAAAAATTCATCCGCATAGAGCGCCAGCGTGCCGCCCGCGCCGGGCAGCGCACTGGCCAGGGAAATAAGCCCTGAAGACAGGAAGAGGCTGCCTGCATCGACAAAAATAAACCACGCTTCACTGCGCCCCTGCAGCACATGGTTAATCACCTCCAGGCGATTTTGCGGCGTTGCCGGATAACAGCTCACATCCGCTGGCACGCCTTCCGCACAGCCAACCAGCAGCGGCGTAAGAGCCAGCAGGCTGGGATCTACCCCCGCCAGGCTCGCCAGCGTGACGCTGATACCGTGGCGGTTGTCATCACTGGCGGTAATAACCACCGCCACGCTTACTGGCCCGCCCCTTTCGTGCGCCAGCCTGGCAAGATAATTTCGCTCAAAATCCCGCAGCTGGCGATGGTCAAGCCAGGTCGCCAGCTCAGAGCGGATAAAGTTGTTGTGGTGCTGCTGGCTGAAGTTCTGATATTGCGCCTCATCCGGTGCATATATCGGCGCAACCCGCACCATGTTTTGTGGCTTTTGAAACTGACTAAACCAGCTTTGCTGGCGAAGAAAATAAAAAACCTTATCGCGATTTTGCACCACTTTTTCTTCGTTATCGCGCTGGCCCGGCTGTTGATAGACGCTGGAAACGCGGATAGTACACAGCGATGTGTTTAACCAGCCCAGCCATTTTCCGGGTAGCACTCGGGCATAGAGAACCAGTGCTTCCACCTCCAGCATTTTTTCATCATTGATGCTGAACAGCGCGCCCTGCTGCTCAATCAACGACTGGAGGTCTTCGCGGCGAAACAGCGCCACACTCATTTCACCAATAACGTTAAAACTTAAGGTCGACTGGAAACGTAACAGATCTTCGCCGTTAATCAGTACATCGCCATTGACCAGCGGCGCGTTAGACAAAATGTCCGGCTGGCGGATATTCAGACAGTTGGTGCGGGTGCGCCGCGTCGCCACTACCGATACCTGCTGGTTATTTTCCATAATGCCAACCGCCTGTGCCGTGGCATTTTCCGCCAGCCAGTCCGCATCCGCGAGATAGCGAATGTATTCTCCCTGCACCTCTTGCAACGCGTTTTCAAACGCCCCTTCTTTCTCTTTCGGATGTTTAAATATGCGTACCGGGTGGCCCGGCTGATTAAGAAAAGGGGCGACAATCTCGGCAATGAAGTTTTCACTGCTGCAGTCTGCGATCAGAATTTCGCAATGCACATAATCCTGAGCAACTGCGCTTTGCACTGCCTGAGCGAAATAGGTGGGAATGCGGGCAATAATAATTATGCTGACTAAGGGTGGACTGGACATGGCTGGTCTGCTCCGGGAAATCGACAATCCCAGTAAAATGAATGTACTGGAAATGGATGATGATTTTTATGTTATCGACAAACGAAGATTCCAATCGCCAGAAGAAGAACCTAAAAGCGCGTTATTCCCGCGTTTCAGATAGCAGATAAAAATCGCATCCCCACAGAGAACGCAGTTGCAGCCTCTTGGCAGAGGTTAAAAAAGCGGATGGTGCTGGTCCCTGTGCCATGAGTCACGTACGGACAGAACCATAAGTAAGACGATTGTATCAACAGCAGAGTGAAGTGATTCAGAAAGAATGAAAAAACAGATATTAGGAAATTGGTGGGATTTAACGGGATCAAGTTGATATTGATAAGCCTTGTCTGGCACGGTTCGTAGTGAAAGCAAGAGCTATTTAATTAGAGTTTAGTCGAAAAAAGCAAAATGAGAAAAAGACAGATAGATTGCTATTTGCATCATTTATTGTGATAAACAAGGGGATTAGTTCGGAAAGCATTTAAAAAATGTTTAATGCATTGATATAATTAGCATTCTGCACTTTTACAGACAGATACCAAATAGCAAGGGAGATCCTATAACTCATGAAAAAAAGGATCTCAGTTCCTTTTGGTGTTAAGTAGTTCCTATTATTTGTATTAGTCGCGACTTGATCTGACACTGGACCTTGAAAGGTTGAGAGTTACCGGTTTTGATATGGGTGTCTAATCCTTAAACAAAACGCGAGGTAACTCTCATGATTCATACTAACAATCCCATCATCAAACACAAAGCCGGCCTGCTCAATCTCGCCGAAGAACTCGGTAACGTATCAAAAGCCTGCAAGATCATGGGCGTGTCACGCGACACGTTTTACCGTTATCAGGAACTGGCTGCTGAAGGCGGCATCGATGCGCTGATTAACCAGAACCGCCGCGTCCCCAACCTGAAGAACCGCGCCGACGAAGCCACTGAACGCGCTGTTGTTGAATATGCCGTTGAGTTCCCGGCCCACGGGCAACACCGGACCAGTAATGAGCTGCGTAAAAAAGGCGTGTTTATCTCCGGTAGCGGCGTGCGCTCCATCTGGCAACGGCACGACCTGGAGAACTTCCGTAAACGCCTGAAGGCACTTGAGGAAAAGGTCGCCAGAGAAGGCATCGTGCTTACCGACGCTCAAATCGCAGCGCTGGAGAAGAAGGCCCACGATGACGAGGCCAGCGGAGAAATCGAAACTGCTCACCCGGGTTATCTCGGGTCGCAGGACACCTTCTACGTGGGCAATCTGAAAGGTGTGGGTCGTATCTACCAGCAGACGTTCGTGGATACGTACTCGAAAGTGGCACACTGCAAGCTGTATACGAGTAAAACGCCGATCACCGCCGCAGACCTGCTCAATGATCGCGTACTGCCGTTCTACGAGGCTCAGGGACTGCCGATGCTGAGGATCCTGACCGACAGGGGAACGGAGTACTGTGGTAAGGTGGAGCAGCATGATTACCAGCTGTATCTGGCCATCAACGATATCGACCATACAAAAACGAAGGCGATGTCTCCGCAGACGAACGGCATCTGCGAGCGCTTCCATAAAACTATTTTGCAGGATTTTTATCAGGTTACGTTCCGTAAGAAGTTATACGAAGACCTGGAGAGCCTGCAAACGGATCTGGACAACGGGTTGTGGCATTACAATAATGAGCGAACTCATCAGGGAAAAATGTGCTGCGGGCGTACGCCAATGGCCACGTTACTTGATGGTAAACGAGTCTGGGCAGAAAAAAATCTGAACCAGATGTAATCTGACAGACACCTGTATAAATAACCGGTAACTGTCAGATCAGGTCTGAGCTAGTACATATTATTTGTAACCAATTGATTATAAGTAAAAAACTCCACGTTAGATTAATTCGCGTTCACAAGAAAAAAGGAACTATCTACTTGCCTTTTTTTTTGCTGCTACAGCCTTGTATGTTTTATCTAATTCAGCATCACTTAGATCTCTTAGTGATGTTGCGCCAAATCTTTTAGATATATACTCATCAAGCCATAATTCATTATTTTTAATGTTTATTTTTATGTATGCGTATTTTCTTTTTCGCCATTCATCGTTATCAACGATTGGTGCAGAGGCTTGCGAGTTAAGCCGTCCTATCCATGTCCTGAGATATTTTTCTGCTTTTGCATAAGAGGCTAATGGAATCAATCTGTACCGAGTGACACGGCAATGGGAATTTACTGCGGCCCAAATGGCCTTATATGTTCTTGGAGTCTTGCGTACTTTTTGTTCTAATTCTGCTATCGTAGATACCATTTTAGTGAGTTTGGCTGCCTGTTCTTCTGTGATATGCTCAACTCCAGGTTTTATATCGGCCTTAACGTTAGTTACATGTTTCTGTGTTGTGACCATGTTTACCGTAGAGCCAAGTTGGGCGAATTGAATTACATTGGCGCTTCCGCCAGACTCAACATGTATAGCTGGTTGTATTGCCTGAAGAACTTCCTCTGAATTTTTAGATTTTATACCTGTTAAAATATATTGCACATCAATACCAAATCCAGCAGCTCTGGCTAGAAATTCTGCATTTAGACTACGTTGTCCCATCTCATAAAGCCTTAATCCCTCCCTGGAAATATCAAGCTGTCTCGCAAAATCTGCTTGTGAATAACCAATTTTAGCCCTTTCTTCGATTAACCGAGTTGCTATATCTGCACGATCATTAACCATGTAAACACCCGTTGACATCCAACATTTGTTGGCATAGTATTTATTTGAATTGTTTAAATGCTGCGTGGAGTATATCAAAGATGGTTAAAGATCTAACCCCTGGCACCACTCTGCTTAGCCAAGTTAGAGCGGGACTTATATCCAACGGCTCGAATTTGCATCGCTGGTGTCTTGAAAATGGAATTCTGTATCCCAATGCCAGACAAACACTTATTGGCTCCTAGGATGGGTTGAAAGGAGCTAAAGTTAGGGAGAGATTGATAGAGGCCTCTGGAATCAGGAGGAATATCAATGGACAGAAATGACTGGTATACAGCTCAAGAGTTGGCTGGTTTACCTGGATTACCTACCACCGAAAGAGGAATTCGAAAATTAGCATCCTCATCGTCTTGGAATGGCCGAAAAAGAGGTAGTTCTAAAGCCATTGAGTATCCAATTGAGTCCTTTCCCATCGAAGCACGTGTTGCATTACTAAAAAAAGCTGAAAGCATAAAAATCGGCGAGAAATTTTATAAAGTTAAAAAGAGTTCCATTGAATTTTACTGCCGCGAGTCACTGTGGCAACACTGGAATAACGCCAGCAACAGACAGCGTGAAAAAGCACGCGCAAAATGCGAAGCCGTCATGGCGGTGGCCGGACTGATTGACTCCGGCATTGATACCCTGACGGCGTTCGATTCTGTGGGGAAAGCCCTGCATATTGCCCCCGCCAGCGTTCGGCGCTGGTACTACCTTGCCAGACCGTTTGACCGGACTGACTGGCTGGCGGCACTGGTTGGTAAACATGGCCGCAATCTCGCCACCCGTAAAAAGAAAGAGGCTGAATGCTCCCCTGACGCCTGGGACTTCCTTCTTGCTGATTACCTTCGCCCGGAACAACCGGCATTACGCACCTGCTATGCCCGACTGAAAGAAGCCGCCACAGCACATGGGTGGACCATACCGAGCCTGTCATCACTGAGGCGCAAGCTGGAGCGTGAAGTACCAACAGAGCAAATGGTCTTATTACGCGAAGGAGAACACGCCCTGATGCAGCTTTATCCGGCTCAGGAACGCAGCGTGCTGGAACTGGATGCAATGGAATGGATAAACGGCGATGGCTACCAGCACAACGTATTCGTTCGCTGGTTCAATGGCGAAGTTATCCGGCCTAAAACGTGGGTCTGGCAGGATATTCGTAGCCGTAAAATTCTGGGCTGGCGTACCGATGTGTCAGAGAACAGCGATTCGATTCGCCTGGCACTGGCCGATGTGGTCGGGCAGTACGGCATCCCGAAACATATCACCATCGATAACACCCGCGCCGCCGCCAATAAATGGATGACCGGCGGTGTGCCGAACCGTTACCGCTTTAAGGTAAAGGAGGATGATCCGAAGGGCATTATTCCCCTGCTGGGTATCAAACTGCACTGGACCAGCGTGCTGTTTGGTCAGGGGCACGGTCAGGCCAAGCCGGTTGAACGTGCTTTCTCTCACGGCGGACTGGGTGAGGTGGTGGATAAACATCCCCTGCTGGCCGGGGCGTACACGGGCGTCAGCCCGATGGCCAAGCCGGATAATTATGGTGAACGGGTCGTTGAAGCCCGGGTGTTTTTAAAAGCGCTGGCTGAGGGGATCGCTTTCTGGAATCGACGCCCGGGGCGCGATACCGAAGTCTGCCGGGGCATTCTTTCTTTTGATGCCGCTTTTGAGCAGAGCTATCAGGAAAGCGCCGTGCGTAAGGCCACCGCAGAGCAGCGGCACCTGTTACTGCTGCCGTCCGAGGCCGTCACCGTAAACAATGGCATCTTTGTCCTGAAAGCGGGCGGGAAATTGCAGGGCCGCGAGAATCGCTACCACAACGAGCAGCTACTGAGTATCAGGCCCAATAAGATTGTGGTGCGCTTTGACCCGGCGCAGTTACACGCCAGCGTGTTGTGTTACACCCTGGACGGACGCTTTATCTGTGAAGCCGCCTGCATTGAGAAAGCCGGATTTGGTGACACTCAGGCCGCCCGTGAGCATCACCGTAACCGTAACCGTTTTGTTAAGCGTACCAAAGAAGCAACGGCTGCACAGCGCCGCATGACCGCGCTGGAAGTGGCAGAGCGGATGCCCGATACCTTGCCACCGGAACCCCCTGAAAGCCGTGTTGTAGAAATCTGTCGTCCTGCCGGTAATACCGTGCGCCGTGAATGGGCAGAGGAACAGCCTGAGACCGGCTACGACCATGCCTTTGAAAATGCCGTTGCCTGCTTACACGAGCAGCAGCAGAAAAATAATCTGGGAGTATAACCATGAGTAACGTACTGGATTCAGCTCACGCACAGACCGCGATGGCGGATGTCCGCGCCGCAATACGCGGGACGGTTGAGCGTGACGATGTGACCTACAGCACCATCGCCCGTGAAAGCGCGATTTCATCAACGGCACTCTCGCAGTTTATGAATGAAAGTTATCCGGGTGATAACAGCAAGATTGCCGGTCAGCTCTCCGTCTGGCTGGAGAATCGCAGCCGCCGGGCAAATGAAATGCCGGAAGCGCCTGATTTTGTAAAGACCAGAACCGTCCGACAGATATGGAGTGCGCTGCAATACGCCCAGCTGGCCCAGTGCATCACCGTTATCTATGGCAGCCCCGGCGTGGGCAAGACCCGTTCCTTACAGCAGTTTGCGGCAGAGCGTCCGAACGTCTGGTTAATCACCGTCTCGCCTTCCCGCGCCAGCATCAGTGAAGCACTGTATGAGATGGCGCTGGAGCTGGGTGTCGGTGACGCGCCGCGCCGGGCAGCTGGGCCGGGCTGTACGCAGGAAGCTGCGCGGAACGCAGGGCCTGCTGATTATTGACGAGGCCGACCACCTTGATTATCCGGTACTGGAAGAGCTGCGCATCCTTCAGGAAGAAACCGGTATCGGGCTGGCTCTGGTGGGCAATCATCAGGTGTACGCCAGGCTGACGGGCGGCAGTTCCCGCAGCGTTGATTTTGCCCGCCTGTTCAGCCGAATCGCCAAAAAAGTGGCCATCCTGAAGACAAAACGGGATGACATCACGGCGATTGCCGATGCCTGGGGACTGACGGGTAAGGCCGAACGCGCACTGATCCATACGCTGTCAGAACGCCCGGGCGCATTACGCACCGTTTCCCATACGCTCCGTCTGGCCACCATGTTTGCCAGAGGGAGCAACGAAGCCCTGACGGAGAAGCATATTCGCGCCGCCGTCAAAGACCTGGAAGGAGTACACGCATGAGACGTAAAGCAACACAGTTGGTTAACGCGGTGGGATGGCTGGAACGCCGTAACGTTCAAATCAGACGGGTCAGTACCGAACGCGCCAGACCACTACTGGAAATTGTGCTCCCGTGTCTGGACCTTATCCGACGGTCTAAGGAACTGACTGTTACCCGCAATGGCTGCATGAGCAAAGCGTATACCGCTATGGTGCAGGGCTGCATTATTTACTGGAGTAAGGAGAGTCATTATGAATAAAGACACTGAACAGACTGGCTACCGCCAGAACGCTCAGGGCCATCTGGTGCCGCAAAACCTGATCCGTCCGATTGATATGCTGCGTGATGATGTCGTGATGAATATTGTCGAGGCTGCCAGGGCATTGCGTCAGGCTATGGCAGATTTCAAAGCCGCATCCATGAAGCAAATCGGGGACTTTATTGATTTGTCATCCAGAGAGTACGGCGTTGAATATGGCGGTACAAAGGGAAACGTCACCCTGCCAAGCTTTGATGGCCAGTTCAAAATTATGCGTGCGATTGGCGATCACAGGGTCTTTGACGAGCGTATCCAGGCGGCTAAAAAACTGATCGATGAGTGCGTGGTTGAATGGTCTGACGGGGCTAACGTCAATCTGATAGCGATGGTCGATCATGCTTTCCGCGTCAACAAGCAGGGGCGTATTGATATCAATCAGGTTCTTGGATTGCGCCAGCTGGCTATTGACGACCCACGCTGGAACGAAGCCATGTCAGCCATTGCCGATGCCATTCAGGTGACGGGAACCAGTCAGTACCTGCGTATCTATCTGCGCCAGCCCAGTGGTAAATATGAACAAATCAGTCTGGATATATCGGGGGTTTAGCATGAGTAAGGAAAAGCAATTTGTTGAAGATATGATCCGATGCCGTGGCATAGATTTTGCCCGACTTGGCATGATGGTTGAAGTGTACGGCGAACCGGGAACTATTGTTGGCATGAATGGCAGTGCTAATCTGGATGTTGTTTTCGTTAATCAGTTGAAATACGGAAAGAAAAAACACAACTGCCATCCGACCTGTGGAGTTAAGTATTTTGACGCAGAAGGGAATATTATTGCCGATTACACAAAGAACGGCTCATATTAGCCTTTAAAGTTTCCACGCTAGCGACTTAATTCTTATCACCCTGAGTTTTTATTGGCGTAATCGCGTCGGGCACACTTACGCCAGAATCAGACATCAAGAGGTATTTATTAATGGATAAACCACAATTAATCAGGCTAATCCATGTAGCCAAAGGAAAGCTGAAACTGGATGATGAAACCTATTGTTTATTGCTGTCTAATACGGCTAACGGTAAATCCAGTTGCAGTAAAATGAGTCACGGCGAATTATTAAATGTTTATTCGGAACTGCAACAGCGGGGATTTAAACGCTCTTTTAAAAAGAGTTCAGTGCGGGTTAAACCCAATTCAAAGGGAAAACCACGCACTGAGGAGATTGCTAAAATCCGCGCCATCTGGGGCACCATGTTTCGTCACGGTTTCGTCAGCAGCGACGGCGAACTGGCGTTAAATGCTTACGTTAAGCGCATGACCTCTCAGCTCAACAACGGTGAAGGCGTTGCCGAGGTGGGCTGGCTTGATGGCTGGCTGGCGTACCGGGTACTGGAGTGCCTTAAACAATGGCATATCCGGCTGATGCTGGCGTTTCTGACAGCACGCCGCGTGGCTCATCCGGTGAATCCGGTTACCGGGAATGCATCGCGTGATTACGACATCATTACCGATGCTTACGAGGCCAGCTTATGAAACTGTCCCGCTGTCCTGTCTGCCACACTGACTGGCACCTTGAGGCGTTGTGTGAAGATGATGCCAGCCGCCAGTTGCTTAAAACGCTGGCTGACCTGCCCGGAAGCTGTGCCCGCCATCTGGTGGCCTATATCGGGCTGTTTCGCCGTGAGAAAGCCAATCTGAGCAACAGCCGCGCATTGAAACTGGCCACTGAGGTACTGGCGCTTTACAAGCCCGGGCGGGTGCTCTCACATGCGTTGAGTGAAACGGTAGACCGTATCAGAGAGAAACGGCTACAGGGAGATAAGAAACCGCTGTCAAACCATAACTATCTGAAAACCGTCTATCAGTCATCAGAGCAGGTGTTTGCGCAAAGCAGTAGCGTCAGCGCCCGGGAAAAACAGCAGCCCGGCAACGGTTCTGACAGCAATGAAGCCTGGTTCAGGCAAATGGAAAGGATGGGCGTTGATGTCAGCACGCTGCCCGGCGGCAGCGAGTGGCTCAGACGTCAGGAGGATGTATGAACGATAATCTACAACTGTTTGATGATGACCATGCTGAACTGGGGCAACTGCTTGACCGGATGGACACGATCCCAACAGGGGAGCTGCACGCACGCTGGCCCCAGTTGCTGGCCGATATGGTTGATCTCTTCTGTGCCGAGCTGCAACGACAGGGATATGACGAGGTGGCCGCCCGCCTGTCAGCCGGTAAACTGGTGGGGGCGCTGGCAAATTATTATGGGGGCCGGGCGGTTTATCTGCCAACCGGTGACGCACTTCGCGCAGCATTACGCGATAATCAGCTGTTCGATGAATGGAGCCGTTCGCGGGGGAATGTGGATGTTCTGGCCAAAAAACACACGCTAACGCATTCCACCGTGTATGCTATCCTGCGTCAGCAGCTGGCCCTGCACCGTAAACGATATCAGAGGGATCTGTTTACTTCCGATCCGGAATGAAAATAAATTCCCCGGCAATTAAAACACGCTTATCCTGGCGGGTTTTGTTTGACCCGCCACAAACCCACCTGACCATCCCCCCGCGTAATGATGAGCTACCGATTATCAACAGGTAGCGATTATGATCCCCTACAGCGTTACATTTATTCATGCCATTGATTATATGCTCACGGCGGAAGGCGGCTATGTTAATGACCCTGCTGACCGTGGCGGAGAAACAAAATTCGGCATCAGTAAACGCAGCTATCCCGCACTGAATATCGCCGAACTGACACAAGAGCAGGCGAGTGAAATTTACTATCGTGATTACTGGCTAAAAACCGGATGTGATCGGCTACCCGCCGGTATTTCCCTTGCCGTGTTTGATGGTGCCGTACAGCACGGGTACAAAACCGCTATCCAGCAGCTACAGCGTGCCCTGCGCGTGGCTGACGATGGCATTATCGGTGCCCGAACGCTGGCGGCGACAGAAGCTATCCAGCCTTTGTTACTGTTCGTCCGCCTGATGAACCAGCGTTCACAAACCTATGCCCGCATTATTGCGCATTCACCGGTTCAGATCCGCTTTATGAACGGCTGGTTTAACCGCCTGGACAAGCTGACAGCGTCCGTTCTGGAGGTGCTTTAATGACCTCGCCCACCATGTCGGTCTGCCTGCTGCAAAAGCTGCTCCCCGAACTGCGTAATCCGCGCTATCGCCGCACCTATTTTGAAGCGCGTGAACGCTGCCTGCATCTCGCACTGGCGGGCGAGTCTATTGACGTGGTGCCGCTCTACAGCCATAACGCCACTTACCAGTCTTTTTATCGTCAGGGCTGGCAGAGCGTGACCGCTCAGGATATCCGCCTGGCTAAAACGGTGGGAATAAGCGCTGAAGTGGCCCGACAGAAAATTGAAAAACTCATTCGGGAACAACATGCTGACTAATCTTAAACAGCTTATCAGTAACCCTGACGGCCACCTTTCAACCTCAGACACCATGCTGTGCGGAGCCTTTATAGCCAGCACTGCCGTGCTGCTGTGTTCTGCATGGCAGGGGAACCTGGATGAATGGCTCTATATTGGCTATCTCACCGCCTGGGTCATCAACACTCAGGCATCAAAGCAGGCCTCCATTAAACGTCATCGTGAGGTCGGCCTTGATGATTAGTCTCTTACGCTCCTGCGGTGGCTATATCGTCGCAGGCATTATCTGTCTGATATCCGGTTTTAAGCTGGGTAACACCATGACCACCGCCAGGCTGATGCCGCAGATTTCAGCCGCTGAACGCGCATTAAGTGACGCCCGGTATGCCTTTTCTGAAGACCAGAAAAATGCAGCCGAACTGCATAACCGGACGCTGCGTGAGGCAACGGACAGACTGAAGGCGCTGGATACAGCCAATGAGCAACTTACCGCTGATTTGTATGCCACCACTCAGGTGCTGGCAGAGGCAAAACAGCAGTATGACCGGAGTATTCCCGATGCGATTAAAAATGATGGCAAAACTTATACCGGCCTTGGCCCTGACAGCCTGCGGGTCTATATCACCGCCTTTGGCTACGAAACCGCTACCGGTAATAACCGTCTGTCCCCGACTACCGAACGCCATGACTCAAATTCCTCTCAAGCCTCCACCGCCGACATCGGGAAGTCCCCAAGCACTGCTGATACACGCCAGCCGCTACGGGGAATGGAGCCAGAATCTGGAGAGCAGGCTGAAAGCCATCCGGCGCTGGCAGGAAATCAATCAGGAACCGAATAATGGCTGACGAAGCAGATTATGCCAGCGTTCTGGAACAACGGACGCGTGATCACATTATCGCAGCACACATTGGCCGCCCCGTGCTGCATGGTGATGGCATATGTATTGATTGTGGTGAGGATATAGCACCCCAGAGGTTAACCATTGACCCTGGCTTTACCCGCTGTGTCCGGTGTCAGACATTGACAGAAAAACGGGAGGCCCGCCTTGCTGGACATGATTAAAGAACACTGGGCCATTCTGTGTGCGGTTGCCACGATTGTTTTCAACATCCTCATTTTTATCCTGGCCAAAACCTACGCCAGACGTGATGAGGTTGAAGTCCTGAAAAACCGGGTCAGCCTGCTGGAGAATGCTTTCTCCACGTTGCCGAATCAGAAAGAGCTGCACGCCCTGCAACTGGATATGGCGAACCTGCGCGGAGACCTGAAAGCGGCACTGCCGGAACTGCGACAGTTACGGCATATGAGCGACCTGCTGTTACAAAACGAACTGAAAGAAAAGGGGTGAATATGCGGGAGATTTTAAACGCAGACCAGCGACTGGTGGTCTTGCGCACGCTGGTTGAGTGTGGTGGTGACGCTAACGAGTCGGTGTTGCAGACCTGCCTGGATGCCTGGGGGCACCGTGTCAGCCGCGATATGGTGCGTACCCACTGTCACTGGCTGACAGAGCAGGGACTGGTGTCTGTCAAAGATGTTTCCGGATGTCTGGTGGTGACGTTATCAGAGCGCGGTGCCGATGTGGCCGAGGGACGCAGTACCGTACCTGGCGTAAAACGTCCACGCCCGAGGGGATAACATGCAGGATAAGCGCACCCGTGGCCGCCCGTCTAAAATCGATCTCCTGCCGTCCGTTATTCGCGATCAACTGCACGGGTTACTGCGGGATAAACGACATACCCAGGAAGATATCCGGGCGGCGGTAAATGAGCTGATTGACGGTCATGGCCTGGGCGATGACATGAAACTCAGCCGTACCGGATTAAATCGCTATGCCAGCCGGATGGAAGAAATTGGCTCTAAAATCCGCCAGTCGCGTGAAGTGGCGGAAGTGTGGTGTGCAAAACTGGGCGATGCGCCGACCTCCGATGTTGGTAAGCTGTTGCAGGAAGTGGTCAGAACGCTGGCGTTTGAAACCGGTATGGCCATGAGTGAAAACGGGGAACCCGTTGAACCTAAAGCCATCAGCCAGCTTGCCCTTGCCATCCAGCGGGTTGAGCAGGCTGCGATGACCAGCCCTAAGCGTGAGAAAGAGATCCGCGCCGCGTTCGCGGCTGAAGCGGCGGATAAAGCCGAGAAAATCGTTAAACAGGCGGGGCTGACCGCCGATGCCGCTGCTGATATTCGTCGCCAGATTCTGGGGATCGTCTGATGCTGACTGCCGAAATCTCCCCCGCCGCAGAGTTTATTATCGATGCCGTCCAGGGGGGTGGGGCCGACAATAACGATGTTCTGCTGGCCTATCAGAAAAGGTGGATAGCCGACGATTCTCCGTTAAAAATTGCCGAGAAGTCGCGCCGTACCGGGTTGACATGGGCGGAAGCCGCTGACGCCTCGTTAACCGCCGCGAAGTCCCGTGAAGCGGGCGGGACGAACCATTTTTATATCGGCTCTAATAAAGAGATGGCGCGGGAGTTTATTGATGCTGCCGCCATGTGGGCCAGAGCCTACGGACTGGCGGCGGGTGAAGTGGGTGAGGAAGTCTTTGAGGACGAAGACAAAGACATCCTCACCTTTATCATCTACTTCGCCAGTGGCTATAAAGTGCAGGCGCTGTCCAGTAACCCCAGGAACCTGCGCGGTATGCAGGGTAACGTCACCATTGATGAGGCCGGTCACCATGATCGGCTTGCGGAGGTGCTTAAATCCGCGCTGGCGCTGACCATGTGGGGGGCTAAGGTTCGTATTATTTCCACCCACAATGGCAATGAAAACCTGTTCAACGAGTTGATCCAGGACTCCCGCGCCGGGAGAAAACGCTATTCTGTTCATACGATCACGCTGGATGATGCCTGTAATGACGGGCTGTACCGCCGTATCTGCCAGGTATCAAAACAGGTCTGGTCACAGGCGAAAGAGGATGAGTGGAAAGCCAATCTGCTCAAAGATACCGCCACCGAAGAAGATGCTCTTGAGGAATATTATTGTGTACCGAAACAGGGTTCCGGTGCCTATATTCCCCGCGTGCTGATTGACCGTGCCACCCGCGAAGAACATCCGGTTCTGCGCTTTACCATGCCGGATGGCCATATGGAATGGACCGAAGAGGAACGGCACCGGACGGTAGCCACCTGGTACGAGGAGGCGTTAGCCCCACTGCTGATGCTGCTTGACCCCGATACCCGTCACAGCGTCGGAGGCGACTTTGCGCGTATCGCCGATCTGTCCATTTTCAGCATATCCAGCATCGAGCAGGACACCCGCCGCCGTTTGCGCCTGACCGTGGAGTTGCGCAGCGTTCCCTACAACCAGCAGCGGGAGATCATCTTCTTTATTCTGCACGGTACGCCCCGACTGGTCGGGGTAGCGCTGGATGCCGGGGGGAACGGTGGCTATCTGGCTGAAGCCGTTTTGCTTCACTGGGGCGAAGACATGGTAGCGGCTGTCCAGTTAAGTGAGAACTGGTATCGGGAATGGGCACCCAAATACAAAGCCCTGTTTGAGTCCGGCTATATCGAAATTCCAAAGGATGAGGACATCATCACCGACCAGCGTCACCTTCAGGTGATACGCGGTGTGCCTAAAATTGACAAAAATCGCAGTACCAGCGCGGACGGAAACAAGCGACATGGCGACAGTTGTGTGTCTTACATGATGGCCGTCAGGGCCAGCTATATGGATGGTCAGATTATTGAATTTACCCCTTTGCCAGGCAAACACACGATTGCCAGCGAGGATGATAATTTACCTGCTTTTGAGAGGGGATGCTGGTGAAAATGCTCACTAGACTGGTTGACGCCTTTGGGCGTCGTTTCTGGTTTCAAAATGAGTCGCAAACCGGGTCGGGTGATTCACGTCTGGGTCAGCTGCGCCGCCACTACAGTGACCACCCCGTCAGCGGGCTGACGCCTGCCCGTGCCGCTGAGATCCTGGTGGATGCTGAACGGGGGCTGTTACCTGACCAGTGCGATCTGGCCGAAGACATGGAAGAGAAAGACTCTCACCTTCAGTCAGAGCTTGGGAAACGCCGCCGGGCTATCCAGTCACTCAAATGGACCATTAAACCACCGCCGAACGCCAGTCGCGAAGAAATCAAAGACGCCGAACTGCTGACGGAGATCCTGCTGGATGCCTCATGGTTACCCGATTGCATCTTTGATGCCACCGATGCCATCCTGAAAGGCTTCTCATGTCAGGAAATTGAATGGGAGAACGTTGAAGGACTGCTGATACCGCGTGAAGTCGAGTGGCGCGATCCGGCGTGGTTCCAGACTCACCCCGATGATCGGAATCTTCTTCGCCTCCGGGATGGCAGCTACCACGGAGCCGATCTGCAACCTTTTGGCTGGATACAACATTATGCCAAATCAAAGTCCGGCTATCTGGCCCGCACCGGGTTGATCCGCACGCTGGTCTGGCCGTTTATCTTTAAAAATTATTCGGTCCGTGACCTGGCTGAGTTTCTGGAAATTTACGGCCTGCCTATCCGGGTGGGGCAATATCCTGCCGGGGCCACCGATAAAGAGAAACAGACTCTGTTGCAGGCGGTAATGTCCATTGGCCACAATGCCGGGGGGATTATTCCCCGCTCAATGATGATTGACTTTAAAAACGCCGCTGACGGCACGGCTGACCCTTTTCTGTCGATGATGTCATGGGCAGAACTCAGTATGTCAAAAGCCATTCTGGGTGGCACGCTAACCAGCCAGGCTGACGGAGCCAGCAGCACCAACGCCCTGGGCAACGTGCATAATGAGGTGCGGTTTGAGGTGCGATCCAGCGATGCGACCCAGGTCGCGGCCACGCTGACCCGTGACCTGGTCTTTCCGCTGTATGTGCTGAACTGTCAGTCGTATA
Organism: Erwinia tracheiphila; assembly: GCF_021365465.1. Lineage (NCBI taxonomy): Bacteria > Pseudomonadati > Pseudomonadota > Gammaproteobacteria > Enterobacterales > Erwiniaceae > Erwinia > Erwinia tracheiphila. The sequence goes on along the minus strand of NZ_CP089932.1, from coordinate 2,060,858 downwards.
ACAATCAGCGCCGCCATCCCCGTTTTGAGTTTGATCTCTCCGAACCGGAAGACGTCAGTGCCTATGCGACAGCTCTGCCAGCCCTGGTGAGTATGGGGATGAAAATCCCGTTGCAGTGGGCGCACGACAAGCTGCAAATCCCGATTGCCGCGAAGGATGAGGATTGTCTCAAGGCCGTAGCACCATCCCCTGATTTCTCTCAGGCATTGCTCAGTGCCCGTGACGTTCGCCCCGGTTACGCACTGCTGTCAGCCATACCCCAGCCGACGGATGCTATGCCGGATGCCGTGAGCGGCGAGCAGTGGCAGGCAGCCATCGACCCGTTGTTAACACCGGTTATTGAGGCGCTGAAAACGGGTGGTTACGCAGCGGCCAGAAACAAAGCAGCAGAGCTGTATCTGGATATGGATGACGCACAAATTGCGGATATGCTGCACCGGGCTATGTTTGTTGCCGAGACGTGGGGGCGACTGAATGCCACAGCCGGTTGACCTGGGCTATGCAGCAACGCTTGAGCCAAAACTTGCCGTCGACTATTTCCGCTCGAAAGGCTATGACATTACGTGGAACTGGCAGGAAGCCAGTGCGGTGACCCATGCACGGGCGTTTACCGTGGCTAAAGCGGTGCGCATGGATGTCCTGACGTCCATCAACAGCGAGGTTGATCGGGCGTTGAGTGAAGGCACCACAGAACGCGACTTTATCAAAACCCTTACTCCACGCCTTCAGGCACAGGGTTGGTGGGGAAAACAGATGATCGCTGACAGCAATGGGGAAATCGAAGAGGCACAGCTGGGCAGCCCGGCACGTCTGTCCACTATTTACCGCACCAATCTGGCCACATCCTACCAGGCGGGACGTTATCAGCAGCAGCTTGCCAGTGCAAAAGCTTCCCGTACTGGCAATATCTCGCCATCCTGGATGGCAATACCCGTAAAAGTCATGCGGCCATGCATGGCCGGGTGTTCCGCTTTGACGATCCCATCTGGGATACTTTTTATCCGCCAAACGACTGGGGATGCCGTTGTCGCGTCCGGACACTGACCGCCGCACAGGTCAAACGTATGGGGCTGACGGTTGAATCCGGTACCGGGGCCATTACCACCCGGACGGTGGAAACCGGCGTTGATAAGCGAACCGGTGAAGTGTACGACGCTGACGTTACCACCTTCAGTCGGGGTCAGCAGCGGATGACCACCGGTGCGGGCTGGGCGCACAACGCCGGACAACTGGCGGTGGGCAGTGATGTGGCTATGACGCGTAAGCTGACAGGGCTGCAAAACCGGGAACTGCGTCAGCAGGTGATCCAGTCTCTGAATAATGCCCCGGCCCGACAGAATGCGTTTTCGCAGTGGGTGGGCAATGTGCTGACCACCCGCAGCCCTGGCAACAGCGTGCAACCAGTGGGCTTTATTGCAGAGGATATTGCCGCAGCGATTGAAGCCCGTACCGGCAAACCGGCGGCACTGCTGCTGACCATCAGTGAAAAAGAACTGGTGAAGGCCGACAGCCTGAAGCGCAAATCGAAAGGACTGGCCCTGACGCTGGCGGAGTCTCAGGCTTTACCACATGTGGTCGCCAGGCCATCGGCGGTACTGTGGGACTCGCAAAGTCAGCGCCTGCTTTATATCAGCAATAACGAGGACAGCACGCTGAAAACCGTGGTCAGTGCGCCGTGGCAAATGGCCCGAGCGGATACGCTGGACGTGGCGGTGATGCCACAACGTGTTCCTCTGTCGGCGCTGAAGAAAGGCATGGACATCGGGCAATACGAACTGTTACAGGGAGCACTGTAAATGCAGATTGACCACAAGTTTGATGACCGCGGTATCGTCAGGGCGTTTAAACGGCTGGAAAAGCTGGGGCGAGATACCACCCCAATTACCCGCGCGATTGCGGCAGTACTGGCCAGCGAGAGCGAAGACGCCTTTGCCACGGAGACTGACCCGACAACCGGTAAAAAGTGGGCACCGTTAACAGAGGGTTACAAAGCCCGGCTGGCGAAGAAGGGTAAAACCGGCGGTATGCTCCAGCGCAGTCAGGGTGGGCTGGCGATGTCACTGTCTGTCGATTATGATGCAGTCAGTGCCGCCATTGGCACCAGTAAAGTGTATGGACCCATTCACCAGTGGGGCGGCTTACCAAATATGCCACCCGCCCCGGCGGCCGTTCCGGCGCGTGAGTACATGGGGCTTTCTCCGCAAGGGGTTAAGGATATCCTCACCATCATCAATGAACAGCACGCCAGGGCGTCAAAGGCGTAACCGGAACAGATTCACAGTAAAAATTGTTAAACGCGCCACGGCGTTTTTAAACGGGGTTTAAAGGGGGTATAGTGCCCCCGCCTCCGCAACAACTCCCCGTGATGGTGTGACCCATCACAAACCCACCTTCAGTACCGTACCGCCGACAATGACGGTATGAAAACGAAAAAGCCCGCCCACCCACGTTTAGCCATCCTCAATTCGACCTTAGCGGACCCGAATGACGGCTGGTATCAGTTACTACCCGCCGGCCATTTCAGCGCCCGGGATGGTCGCCCGGAGGATGTTGCCAGCGGCACCTGGTTTATGGATGCAGATATCGCCCGGGCGTTTATTGAAGCCACTGCCGCTGTCAATCAGCCGGTACTGTTTGATTACAACCACGTCACCCTGAAACAGGATACCGATGCCAAAGCGGCCCGCGAGGCTGTAGCTGCCGCCTGGTTACGCAATCCGCGGGAAAACATGCAGTGGCGTGAGGGTGACGGGTTGTACGTGCGTCCTGAGCTGACCCCTGCCGCACAGGCGGCCGTTGATGCCCGTGAGTGGGGCTATCTTTCTGCCGTTTTCCCCTATGACGAACAGGGCCACCCACTCTTTCTGCGAATGGGTGCCCTCACCAATGACCCGGGCCTGACCGGTATGTCATCCCTTGTCGCACTTGCGGCGCAATTAACCGATGTTTCTCCCCAAAAGGTAACGGTAATGAATGACTACATTCGCCAGCTGTTAGAACGGCTTGGCATAGAACTACCCGAAAACCCGGACTCTCTCACCGAAGAGGACCTGGGTGAACTGTGGCAGCAGGCACTCAGTGCGCTGGATACTCTGTTATCGGCGGCTGATGTGGCAGTAGATGCACAGAGTGCTATTGAAGATGCCACCAGTCCGGATGATGCCCTCACTGAGGTGATGGACGTGGTTGACGGAGCGGCGGCGGATATTGTTGAAGCTGAACAAATCCTCGAAGACGCGGCACTGAACGGTGTGGATCTGACCCGGTTTGTCCCGGCTAAAGCGTATCAACTGCTGGCGCGTCGTGCGGCAGTGCTGTCTGCCCGTAGTCAGGGGAGTAATGTGGAATCGGTTATCCAGAATGCGCGTCGTTCCGGGCGCGTGACGGCAGCGGAAGTGCCTTATCTGCGTGCGCTGGGTAAACAGCACGGCGTGGCCGAGCTGAACGCCGCTATTCAGGGCCGGAAGCCCGTCGTGGCACTGACCGCCCGTCAGACCCGTGGTCTCAACAGGCCCACCCGCCTGGCCGTTCTCTCTGTGGCTGAAAAAGACGCTGCCCGTCTTCAGGGACTGACTGAGGCGGAATATCTGAAACGTAAAAAAGGAGCCGCCAAATAATGGCTATCGTTACCCCCGCACTTATCAAGGCGCTGTTTACCGGCTGGAATGGTGATTTTCAGAACGGTCTTGAGCAGGCCGACAGTCAGTATGAGAAAATTGCCACCATTGTGCCAAGCACCACAAAATCCAACACCTACGGCTGGCTGGGACAGTTCCCGGGAATGCGTGAATGGATTGGCGATCGCGTCATTAAAGATATGCAGGCACACGGCTACCAGCTGGTTAACCGTCCGTTCGAAAGTACCGTAGGCGTTAATCGTGATGATATCGACGATGACAACGTGGGCATTTACTCTCCGCTGTTTACCGAAATGGGCCGCGCCGCTGGTGTCCAGCCTGACGAACTGACGTTCGGCGCACTGTCGCAGGGCTTTGACACCCTGTGTTATGACCGCCAGAACTTCTTTGATACCGATCATCCTGTTTATCCCGCCGTGGATGGCACCGGCACGGCGGCCAGCGTCAGTAATATTCTGGCGGCAGAAGGCTATAAAGGTCAGCCCTGGTTTGTCCTGGACTGTTCCCGCGCCATTAAACCGGTCATCTTTCAGAACCGCAAGTCGCCGGAACTGGTGGCGATGGACAAGGTTGATGATGAAGATAACTTTATGCGCAAGCTTATCCGCTATGGGGTCGATGCCCGTTGCGAAGCGGGTTATTCCTTCTGGCAACTGGCTTATGCTGCTAAAGCTCCCCTCAATGCCGACAACGTATGGCAGGTCATTCAGTCAATGCGCTCAGTGCGTGCTGATGGTGGCCGCCCGCTGGCCATTCGTCCGACACATCTGGTTGTTCCGCCGTCAATGGAAAAACAGGCAACACAATTGCTTGAGCGTGAACTCACTATCGACAGCGACGGTGGCACGGTCAGCAATGAAATGAAAGGCCGTCTGGAACTGATCGTGGGCGACTACCTGTAAGCCCGGGACGTTTTTTTATCTCCCTTTAAACAGGGTGTGAATCCTGTTTAAACCTCAGCCAAAGGAAAGTGAATGTCATGCCAAATCAGAATGCAAATATGGAATATGTCGATATGGTCGGCATTAGCGTGGTCAATACGGCACATGACGGGTATCGCCGGGCGGGTTTTGTTTTCGCCCGGGGTGACAATATTTTACCGCCGGTCACTGCGCAGCAATGGCAGACCCTGGCCGATGACCCGCGTCTGTCTGTCACGATTATTTCGGCAGCTACGGATGATTTGCCGTCGCGGGGGCTGGGTAATACCCCGTTATCTGACGCGGTAGACGACAACGCTCTGAAACCCGGTGATCCACAGTCAGTCAAACCCACCCGTGCCGAGCTGCTGCTGGGGGCGGTAATGTGCTCAGAGCTGGAGTCAGATCCGCTGATTTTCTGGACCAAAAGCGGCAGTCCCCGTCTGGAACACTGGCGATCAATTGTGGGTGACGATCTGACGGCAGAAGAAATCACTCAGGCACTGGACGGAGGTTCACAACCATGAGTTACGCCACCCTGACCGACCTGTACAGCCGTTACAGCACGGATGCTCTGCATACTCTGGTGGATGCCAAAATTGCTGACTGGCACCAGCTGGATGCTGCGGAACTTACTACCGCACGGAAACAGTTACTACAGATCGCTCTGGATGATGCATCGGCCACCATTGATGGCTATATCGACAGCCGGGCAACCCTGCCGTTAAGAACCGTTCCACAGGTGCTGATCAGGGTGGCGTGTGTGCTGGCCCGCGTTGCCCTCGAAGACGGTGCGGCCACGGAAAAAGCAACCAAAGACAATGAAGATGTGTTGCGACTGCTGGAAAAAGTCGCCACCGGTGATATCAGCCTTGGCCTCAGTAAGGAGGCAGAACGGCCTGACGGTGGTGATGTCGCCATGATGAGCAGTGCGGGCAGTGTCTTCAGTCGCAGCAAATCCAGGGGGTTTATCTGATATGACGATCCCATCTTCTGTTACGACTGAAATCTCTGACGCGCTGCTTGCAGGGATCAGACATCTGTTTGCCAGTACCCTGCGCAGAGTAGATACGCACCCGGGCCAGTGGAGTGACAGCGCGGTGAAAACCATTATCAACACCGCCCCAGCCGTTTATGTCGCCTGGCTGGGTGGGCGTCCTGGCACGGTACGGCAGACGATGGTCAGTACCTGGGGAATATTTATCAGTGCTCAGGTACTGAATGGCCGTACCAGTGATTCGCCCGGTATTTATCAAATCGTTGAGCGCCTGACCGCCTGGCTACACGGGAGACGCCTTGCCCCGGCAGGTCGCTTTATGCTGACTCAGGCGGGCAATCTGTGGAGTGATATCCAGAGTGCGGGCGGCGTGGCGGTCTACGGCCTGTATTTTGAAGCACCACAGCAATTGCCGGATGCGCCTGACCTCAATGACGATGATATCGGTGACTACACCACCCACTACCAGAAATGGGCTGTACCTGTCGGTACACCGGAGCAGGAGGCGCTGATTTCTCTCCCTGTCCAGGATAAACCACATGACTGAGTTATATATCAAACCGGTCCCCGGGCTGACAGTTCGGGACCCTGATACTTACGAACCACTGGCTGTCAATGGCGAAAAGAAACCGTGTACCGGCTTCTGGTTGCGCAGGCTGAAGGATGGCGACGTGGTTGCAGTTACGGCTGGCACATCAAAGAAAGGAGCCGATAAATAATGGCGATTTCATTCCAGGATATCCCGGACAATATTCGTGTCCCCCTCTGTTATATTGAGTTTGATAACAGTGCGGCAGTAAAAGGTACTCCTCAGACGCTGCACAAAACGCTGCTGCTGGGTCTGCGCCTCAATACCGGCAGCGTCCCGGCAGGTCAGCCGTTTCGTATCACCTCAGCCAGTGCTGCCGAATCGGCATTTGGTCGGGGGTCAATGTTATCCACGATGGCCGGTGCTTTTATTAAGGCCAATACCTACAGCGATCTGTGGGCTGTTGCCGTTGATGACGATGAGAACGGCATCAGGGCAACCGGAACCGTTACGCTGTCAGGCCCCTGCAAAACATCAGGTCAGATTGCATTGATGATAGCCGGAACCTCTGTGCGGGTGACTGCACTGGCCGGGGACACTGCCACCGCTATGGCCCGGAAAATTGCCGCCGCCGTCAATGCTCTCAAAACACTGCCGGTAACGGCCACTTCAGCAGAGGACAAAGTGACGCTGACCGCCAGGTGGAGCGGCGTAACCGGCAATGATATTGATATCCGGGTGAACTATTACGACGGCGATATGCTGCCAGCCGGGGTCGGATGTACCTGTAGCGTCATGACCGGCGGTGTGGGTAATCCTGACCTGTCTGATGCCATCGCCGCTTTTGGCGATACATGGTGGAATTACCTGGTGAACCCGTTCACCGATACAGCCAACCTTGACCTGCTCAAACTGGAGCTGGTGAACCGCTGGGGGCCACTGCGCCAGATTGATGGTCAGTGCTTTATGGGATTCAGGGGCACCCATGCCGCCACCAGTACCTTTGGTATCCGGCGCAATGATTACCTGTTTTCGACCACCGGCACCGGTCTGGTGCCACAGCCCCCGTATATCTGGGCCGCAACCGTAGCCGGTGCAGCCGTCGCTTCCCTGAGCACTGACCCGGCACGACCTTTGCAAACCCTGCAACTGCCCGGATTGTTGCCACCCACCATAGGTGAACGCTGGGCGTTGAATGAACGTAATGTGCTGCTCTATGACGGCATTTCAACCTACAGCGTGGCGGCGGGCAATGTGGTGCAGATTGAACGGCTTATCACCATGTACCGTGAAAACAGCTTTGGCGATACTGACCCGAGTTATCTTGATGTGGAAACCATCGCCACCCTGTCATATCTGCGCTATTCCACCCGCACCCGCATCACACAAAAGTTCCCCCGCCATAAGCTGGCCAGCGACGGTATCCGGGTCAGCCCCGGACAAGCCATCGTGACCCCGGCAGTGGTTAAAACGGAGCTGCTTGCCCTGTTTACCGAACATGAGTGGGCAGGGCTGGTTGAAGGATTTGATGACTACAAAGCCACGCTGATCGTTGAGCGTGACGAAAATGACCGTAACCGACTTAACGTGCGTGACAACCCTGACCTGGTGAATCAGTTCAGAATATACGCGCACGCTATTCAGTTTATTTTGTAAGGACAACAGATGACCAGTCCATATCAGTATACCGGGGTGGCCTACGTCCGCCTGAACGGTAAGGAATACCCGACCAAAGAGGGGGCCACCCTGACACCGGGTGGCATCAGTCGCCAGCCTGTGGTGGGTGCCCGCGTCTACGGCTGGCAGGGAAAGCCGAGGGAGGCCAAACTCAGTTGCACCATTCCACAGGGGCCGGGGATCTCTCTTTTTTATATCAATAATCTCACCGATGTAACTGTCGAGTTTGAAAGCGATACCGGCGAACGGTTTCTGATGGCCAATGCCTGGAGTACAGGCGAATCCACATTAACGGATTCGGGTGATATCGCAGCGGCTTTTGATGCCATTGAATGCAGGGAAATTTAAGTCATGCAAATCCAGCTGATACACGGTCTGTGCTATGGCCAGGGCGATGATATGGTCAGGCAGTTTGACGTCGAGTTAAGGGAGCTGAATGCCGGTGACCTGATTGAAGCAGAACAGGCCAGCGAAAAAATGGTAATGACCCCGAAGGGTCCGGCGCTGCTCTCCAGCCCGGCCATGATGGGTTATGAAATGGTTCGTCGCAGCATTGCACGTATTGGTGTCATTCAGGGGCCACTGTCGATGGCGCTGCTGAAAACCCTGCATCAGGACGATCTTGAACTGTTGCTGAAGGCAACTAACCTGCAAAGCGATGCTGCCATCACCACGGTAAATCGGGTGACTGACGAGGGGCGATAGTTTGCGGTGCGTCAGGGACATCGAACGCACTGCACTCCATATCGGTATTATTTTGAAAGGTGGCCCGGTCTGGGCGCTGGGGCTGCCTCTGTCAAAACTTATTCTTTATCAGCACTGGACGAAGAAGAAATAAATGGCCACTGAGAATCGCGCGAAATTCATTATTGATCTGGTGGGTAACGTTTCTCAGCGTGCCCGTAACTTTGGCAGCAGCATCCGCCAGTTAGGCAGGGACGGCAGTCTGTCAATGCGGTTGCTTTCCCGTTCAGTCAGCGGCGCTAACGGCATTCTGGACAAGTTTGATAACAGGCTGGTCGGATTTGCCACAGGCGGTGGTCTGGTGATGGCGGGTAAACGGGTTGGTGAGCAGAGCCAGTTGCTTACCGAACTTGGCACGCGCTATAACCTGACGGCTGACCAGGTTAATGCATTTAATCAGGCGGTGTGGCAGAACGCGGGTAACCGCAAGACAAACTATACCGACCTGATTAATGCCACCGGGAAATTTCTGGAGCGGACGAACGATCTTGATGGCGCTGTCACGCAGATGGATAACATCGCTCTGGCCATGAAAGGCATCGGATTAAGTGCTGAGGATGCCGGTGATCTGGTCAGCGCATTCTGGCTGAGTGGCACCAGGGATGCCAGGGCAATGACGCGGGCGTTAGATGGGTTATCATCCGTCTCGCTGACCGGCACCGGCAATTTATCTGAACAGGTTAAATCGGTGCCCGGCATGATCAAAAGCACCTCATGGAAAACGCCTGAGGATATCGCGCAGATTGTGGGTATGCAGAGGCTGGCCAATGAACAGTTTACCGATCCATCTCAGGCTGCCAGCGCGGTAAACGATTTTTTTGAATCAGTTAAAAATAAAGACAATCAAAAAATACTGAGGCGTAATCACGTCGAGGTTTATAAGGACAGAAAAAGAGGGATTTATAAGTCAGCACCGGAACTGGCTCTGGAAATAGGTAAAGCAGCAAAACAGAAAGAACATAATTTCAGGGATATATTTAACGGCAATGCCCTGCAAATGATGATGGGATTTACCAGTAAAGATAAGCAGCAACAACTTAAAAGCTTAATCAATCCGGCTAATGTTAAAGATGGCTTTACCGACGAGAAAGCCACCAGGAATATCCAGACGTTAAATAGCGCATTAACATCACTGGCCAATGCCGGTGATAAATTCGCCCAGCTTAAACTGGCAAAGCCAGTGCAAGACCTGGCTGACGCCATTAATGACCTGTCCGCTGAAGAACTCGATAAATACACCGGTATTCTGGAAAAGGCCACCTGGGCCATCGGTGCAGCCGTTGCTGCCCGCTATACCTGGCGAGCCGGTAAATGGGGTAAAGACCTCCTTATGGGACCCGGTAAAAAGGGGGCAGGCAGGGGTGAACTGGGGGGCGACGGTTCGGTCGTTCCTGTCTATGTCACCAACTGGCAGGATGGCGGCAACGGTAATGGCGCGGGACCTGGAAGTGATACCCCCTTTAATAAAGTCGGGCCGCGTGCTTCCGCCATGAATAGCACCATCCAAATCATGGGGCTTTTGCCTACAGAGGATGAGTTAAAACAGCGGCTCGAACAGTTGCGGAAGGAGCAATATCCTGATGGACGCCAGCCGAAATATGCCTGGCTTCCTGCCCCTATTGATAACTGGTTACAGGACAGGGATAAACGGCTGAGTGAGCGTGGCCCGGCAATTTCCCCTTATTTGCGTGGGGGGACGATGGGCGAACAGTGGGAGCAGGCACAAGCCACCGCACCCACTGAGGCCCGTGATTTCCGTAAGGCAATACAGCCGCCGGATGGCAAAATTACCATAGAAGTTTCTTCAGCTAACCCTGACCTGAAGGTAAAAGCCACCGAGGTCAAATCACGTAATATCGGGCTGCGGGTTAACACCGGTTACACATGGGGCGGGGGCATATAATGGATATTAACGCACTGTTTAACGATACCTCATGGCGTGGCCGTCTGGCTGATGGTAAAGGCTCTTTTCGGGGTGTGCCGTTCCGGATGATTGAAGACACGACGCTGACCGGAGGACGCCGGATTGTGCGCCATGAATACCCCCTGCGTGATGAGGGGCTGACCGAAGATATGGGCCGCGCCCTGCGTCAGTATGCTTTTACCGCTGTTGTTGTGGGGGATGACTACTTTGACCAGCGTGATGCGCTGATTAACGCGCTTGAGGCCAGGGATGTGGGGGAACTTGTTCACCCGAACTGGGGCACTTTAAACGTCCGGATTGAAACCTATACGGTACGTGAATCCTGTGGGGCACAGGGCAACGCCATTTTTTCCATTACCTTCTCGCCAGCAGAGGATGACACGGCACCGACTGAGGCTGAAGATACCCTGCTCAACAGTGACAGTCTTGCCGTCAGCCTGCTAAACGATGTTCAGTCGGGCTGGGCCACGGTTACCCAAACAATGGCTGATGCTACGGCGGCGATAAATGAAGTGGAAAAAACGCTTAATACCATTACCAACGGGATCCGCGGACTGACCTCCAGTTCTGGCGGTGCCTCATTACTGGCGGCAGCACTGGCATTAAAAGGCTCTGTCAAAAATCTTATCAATACCCCCGGGCAGCTTTTTTCGGAAATGTTCGCTCTTATCAGCGGTGTGGTACAAACCGGCACCTCTGCGGTATCGGTTCGGGCGTTGCAGAAAACACGGGGCGGCATACAGACTCAGTTCACGTCGAATGATCCGACGGTTGCCCGCATCCAGACGGTGATGAATACCACCGTTACCACATTTACAGCGGCTGAACTGGCTAAAGTAACCCTGACGGCCGCGAAAGAAAGCATCATGTCATCTTCCCGTTCAGTGGTATTAACCGGCAGCAATGACAGTCTGTCATTAACTTCACCTGCAAAGACGCAGGCCTGTACCTCAGCTATAGAAACGCTGGAAGACTGCAACGCCGCGATGACTGAACTGGGGGACATCCTGCTGGACGCACTGACAGATACCGGCGATATGGGCTGGTTTCAGACATCCATTCAGGTGCGAATTTTCCGACTGACCTTTATTCAGTACATGAAATCTGTCGCGCAAAACCTGCCTGCTGCCAGAACGATACAGCTCACCGGAACAGAACCCGCGTTAGTCGCGCTGTACCGTCACACCGGTGACGTCCACCATCTTGACCGCTTTATCCGCCGTAACGGTATCCGTCACCCGGCCTTTGTCACCGGTAGCACAGACGTGGAGATCATCAATGACACATCGTATTGAACTGTATCTGGGTAACCGGATTTACAGCGGCTGGAAAGAACTGAGCGTTACTCGCAGCCTTGAGGAAATCGCCGGACAGTTCACGCTGGGCGTCACGGTTACAGGCGGTGATTCACCACTGGTATCAGAAGCCGGTATGGCCTGTAAGCTGGAGATCAATGGTCAGCGTGTGATTACCGGCTATGTGGATACGATGGATACCGATGTCGACAGCAAAAACCGCACCATTACGTTGACCGGACGCGATAAGACCGGTGATCTGGTGGATTGTACGGCAATTCATGTCCGGGGCCAGTGGCGTGACGTCACGCTGGCCACGATTGCCAGAGACGTCTGTCAGCCCTTTGGTGTTGAGGTCATCTGGCAGATTGAACTGCCTGCTGCTGCCGCAAAATTCCGGGTCTGGCAGATTGAACCCGGGGAGACCGTCTTTGATATGCTGTCACGGGCAGCACGCCATCGCGGTGTGCTGATCACCAGCAACGCACAGGGCGACCTTGTCTTTACGACAGCCAGTAAAAACCGTGCGGGCACACTGATTTTAGGGCCTGACGGCAGTGATAAAGATGCGTCAGGCACCCGAATGTTATCGGTTAAAACCCACCAGTCATGGGCCGAGCGCTTCAGCCTGTTTCGCGTCAAAGGTGGTTGCAGTGGCGGCGGGCTATGGGGAGAGACCCAAACGGCCAGCCAGGCAACGTCAGTGTATGTTGATGTGGCAGACCCTGATATCACCCGCTATCGCCCGACCATTATTATTGCTGATGACAACTTCACCAAAGCTAAAGGTAATGCGCGGGGAAGCTGGGAGCAGAAGCGCTCAATGGCCCATGCCACCACCGCCATTGCAACGGTACAGGACTGGTTTAATCCGCAGGGTAAGCTCTGGTCACCCAACCAGCTTGTAACCGTCAGGGCCAGGGCGGCGGGATTTCCTGAACGGGATTTACTAATCACAACCGTCACCTTTAATTTGACGCAGGAGGGAGGCACGGTCACCGAACTGGAACTGATGCCCCGTGAAGGTTTCGAGGAACCGGCGCAGCCAGACGCGAAATTTTATGATGGTGTATGGCGATGATCAGACAGATAAATAAAATCACCGCCGGTTTACAACGTCGTCTGCGCCTGTTGATTTCCCGTGGTGTGGTCAATATGGCCAATGACAGTCTCAGGACGCAGAACCTACAGGTCACCATGCTGGCCGATGAGACAGCAGATGATGTCGAGCGCTTCCAGAACTACGGCCACAGCAGCGTGCCCCCGGTGGGCAGTGAAGCCATCGTTTTATCGGTGGGCGGTATCCGGCAGCATCTGGTGGCCATCGCCGTTGATGACAAAAACTCACGACTGGGCAACCTTGAACCTGGTGACAGCGCCGTCTATCACCTTGAGGGACACCGTATCGTGCTTACCAAAGATGGAGTTATTAAGATTGCCTGCAAGCGCCTTGAGGTCGTGGCGGAGGATGAAATCCTGTTTGACTCACCCCAAACCCGCTTTACCGGTGATGTTGATATCGTTGGCATCAGTCAGGCCAGTGACCATCTGTCTGGCGGGATTAGCGGCGCGAACCACATCCACCCTGAACATGATGGCTACAGCTCCGGAGGGCCGAAGGCATGACAGATATCGCACTAATCTGGCAAACCAACGGCGCTGATATAGCCGTGGGCAATGCGGATATTCTGCTGGATGATTCACTGAGTACCGCCGTCATTATTTCATTATTTACTGACCGGCGGGCGCTGGATTCTGATGAATTACCCGCCGGGCCGGATACAGATAAACGCGGTTGGTGGGGAGACGCCTTTCAGTCCCGTCAGATGGGAAGCCGACTGTGGTTGCTTTCCCGTGAAAAACAGATGGCATCCGTGCTGATACGGGCCAGAACCTACGCCTGCGAGGCGCTGGCCTGGCTGGTTGATGACGGTCATATCAGGCATGTTGATGTGACGGCATCGGCTCCCCGCACGGGATTTCTGTTGCTTACGGTAATGCTGACGCTCCCGGACGGCAGCACCGTCCCGCTGGCGTTTAACACCACTTTAAACGGTATTTAAATGGCTTATACCCCTCCTGCATTATCACTACTGCTGGCCCGTGGCCAGGCAGACATTGAAAGCCGGTTACCCGGTACGTACGCCCGCCCCCGCTTCAGCGTTGCAGGAGCTGTTGCATTTGCCAATGCCGGTAACGCCGCAGCGCTGCATGACCATTTAGCCTGGACATCGCGCCAGATAGTTCCGCATCTGGCGGATGAAGATAAGCTGCTGGAACACTGTGAATTCTGGGGGGTATGGCGTAAACCTGCCGCCAGTGCCAGTGGGGAACTGTTGGTAACGGTGAACGGTGACACCGTAATCCCTGAGGGCACCCGCTGGCAGCGGCCTGATGGCACGATGTTTGAGTCAGTTGCTGAAATCAGAGCCAGAGCCGGGCGTGTCGCTGTTTACGTTGTGGCCATTGAGACGGGTAAAAACAGCAATACCGCCGAAAATGTAACGGTGGAACTCATCTCACCCGTTGATTTTGTCCAGAGCAGTGCCGTTGTCAGCCAGACCACAATCAGTGGCGGTGCTGAACTGGAAAGTATTGATTCACTGTGCGTACGATTACTGTTTCGCGTGCAGTATCCGCCATCTGGTGGTAATCAGTTCGATTATGTCCGATGGGCGCTGGAATGCGCTGGTGTTACCCGTGCCTGGTGTATTCCACGCTATCGGGGCTATGGCACGGTGGGAGTGATGTTTGTACTGGATGAGGAAGTTGATATATTCCCGACGCCAAACGATCTTGCCCGCGTCAAAGAGTATCTGACCGCACATATCAACCCGGTAACAAATCAGGTTGAAGGTAAGACCGTTGGGGCTGAACTGATTGTTGAAAGCCCGAACCCCTTACCCCTTAACCCCGTTATCCGGCTGGTGCCTGATACTCAGGACGTCAGAACGGCAGTCAGTGACAACCTTAAAGCCTGGCTTGCCACCCTTCCTCGTGGTGGCACAATGCTGTTGTCCCAGCTGCGGGCCACCATATCCAGTGCCCCCGGGGAGACGGATAACACCGTTATTTCTCCTGTTTCTGACCAGTATGCGGCCGAAAATGAGCTGTTTGTCCTGGGTGATATCGTATGGCGATGACCGCGCAGGACTATCAACAGTCAGGTCTGAAACTGCTGCCGAATGGTAAAGCCTGGACAAAAAAACCGGACAGCCAGCTGGCACGACTGATGCTGGCCACTGGCGAAGAATTTGCCCGGGTTGACAGCATCAACGACGCATTGCTGAATGAGATGCATCCTGACCGGGCATTTCTGTTGCTGGACAGCTGGGAAGATTTTGCCGGGCTACCCGATTGCAGCATCGACAGGGACGCGCCGATTGAGAACCGCCGTAGCGCTCTGAAGACCAGGCTGACGATGGCCGGGAGCCTGTGTATCCCGTTTTACGAGCAGCTGGCTGCTTCCCGTGGTTACAGCATAAGGCTGGTTGAGCGTTATCCGCACCATTGCCTGCGGAGCTGCATTTACCCCATTCATCCGGAAACTAACTGGTTTCGCGTCTTTGTATATGTGGCATCGACGGTCACACATTACTCAACGGTGCTGGATAACTGCACGCAGCGTTTACGGGTTGCCGATGCGGCTGACCTTGAGTGCCTGCTTGAACGCTATACCCCTGCTGAAACTGAATTTATCTTTATTTATGAGGACTGATTATGTACGGACTGGATAACAACAGCGGTGTCAGCGTGATGCCTGCTATTGCGCCCACATCCAGCGCAACACCGTTATGGTTTACTGAAGGAGGGGCAAATCAGTCGCCCAGCTATCCCGGACAGGACTGGTTTAACCAGGTTCAGGCAGAGCTTCTGAATGTACTGACAGAAGCCGGTATCGCCCCCGACAAAGCGGATAACACTCAACTTTCCAGAGCGATCTCACAAATTATTGCCGCCAGCGCTAACGTTATCCCTGTCGGTATACCCCTGCCGTGGCCGACAGCGACAGCGACAGCCCCCGCAGGCTGGCTTAAATGCAACGGTGCGGCGTTTGATAAAGCCAAATATCCCGCACTGGCGGTGGCGTACCCCTCAGGCAGTTTGCCCGATCTGCGAGGTGAGTTTATCCGTGGCACGGACGATGGTCGGGGCATGGATGCTGGCAGGTCTGTTCTTTCCGCACAGAATGATGCAATGGGTGTGAGCTATGCCTCTAACGGGTTGACGGTAAAAAACATTCTTGTACTGACTAATCGTACAGGTTCGGGAGCCGATGCCATTGATGGCCTGGCAGCCGGGGACGCATTCACTGACGGTGGGCAAACTTCCTCCGCTCGTCTGTCTGTTCGATCAGCAAATGAAACCCGCCCGCGAAACATTGCGTTTAACTACATTGTGAGGGCCGCATAATGGCAACGGCAAAACTGAACAGCGAACTGATTTCCATTGAGGCGGGAGATATTACCGTATTTAACTACGCTGGCGGGACCCGTGAATATCTTTCAACGTCTGTTGAGTATCTTGCCCCGGGGGTGGGTGTTCCTGCTAACTCATGTACTGACGCACCGGGCAAAAGTAAAGATGGCTTTACCATCTGTCGGACTGTGGATTTTACTGCATGGGAATACGTAGCAGATCATCGTGGGGAAACCGTTTACAACATTAAAACAGGCGAAGAGGTCGCTGTTACTGTGCCGGGCGATTACCCGGAAGGCACCACCACGCTGGCACCAGCCACACCATACGACAGGTGGAACGGTAGCGAATGGATAACAGATTATGAAACACAGCATATTGCGGACGTGAAAGCAGCAGAGCAGCAGAAAGCGGTGTTACTGGCTGAAGCGCAGGCCACAATTAGCTTGTGGCAGACGGAACTCCAGTTAGGCATTATCAGCGACGAAGACAAGGCAAGTCTGGTTGTGTGGCTGAGGTACATTAAAGCAGTGCAGGCAGTGGATACATCGAAAGCGCCGGATATCATCTGGCCAGTCCGGCCAGTTTAAATTTCAATCAAAACAAATCGCGTATAATGAGAAAAAAACCACTGTTACCGATTTATCAATTTAAGTGGCGCAATTTCTCATTTTACGCGACGCGCTACACAGAGGGTTTTTATCCGGCAGTCAATAAACCGCACAGCAGGTTACAGCGATGACCTGCCAGCGGAGAGCACCATCAGATTAACAGCAGCTCTCTGCCCGTTTTGTCTGGCTGTATGTCCAGCAGCGTTGAGGATATGGTTTTCAGCAGGCAATAAAAAACGGGCCGGAAACAATCTACCTGAACGAATTCAGAGGATTGCCGCCATGCCCGTTTGGGGTTTTACCTGCTCCCCGCCCGTTCAGTCGGGGAGCGATGCAAGGTTATTAGCCCTGCAGCAGTGACAGAACCTGCTGTGGAACCTGGTTCGCTTTCGCCAACACGGAGTTACCTGCCTGCTGGATAATCTGTGCTTTAGACATATTCGACACTTCCGTCGCATAGTCAGCATCCTGGATTCGCGACTGCGCCTCTGACAGGTTAGTGGTGGTATTGCTCAGGTTGGTGATAGCTGAATCCAACCGGTTTTGTACCGCACCCAGGCTTGAACGGAACTTATCAATCTGTGCAATCGCTTTGTCCAACAGGGCCAGCGGGTCAGATGTTGAAGTACCGGTGTACAAGCTGGTGTTGCCGGTGTTAGCGATATCGTTGATGTTGCTGCTGCCTGAAGTTGCAGTGTCGCCGCCGTTGGCAATGCCGCTTGATGCAACGGTGTACTCTTTGCCCTGTACGGTGACGAAGCCCACTGCGTTACCGCTGGCGTCTGCACCAACTTTGATCGCCTGGCCAGTCATCACACCAGAGGTGACGCCGTTGGTGCTGTCGCTGTAGTCAACTTCAGTTTTGTTCAGTTCAACTTTACCGCTTGAACCGACAGATACAGAGTAGTTGTCGCTACCGGAAGATACCACGTAGGTGCTGGTGGCTTTGCCGCTGCTGTCCAGCACGCTGTGCAGTGACAGACCAGAAGCAGCCATGCCCAGACCAGATGCCACAGCGCTCAGGTCAACGGTAGACATGGTACCGGAAGCTGCTGAACCTACCTGAGTAATGGAATCACCGAGGCTCAGTGCATTTTTGTCTACGGAGAAGCCTTTCAGACCCAAAGTAGAAGAGTCAATTTTCTGCAGGTCGATAGAGATGGTTTCGCCATCGTTAGAGCCAACCTGGATTTTCATGGTGCCGTCTTTTGCCAGCACGTTCACGCCGTTGAACTGAGTCTGACCAGATACGCGGTCAATTTCGTCCAGACGAGATTTGATTTCGTCCTGGATTGAGGTCAGGTCGGAATCAGAGTTGGTACCGTTCTGTGCCTGTACGGTCAGTTCACGAACACGCTGTAAGTTATTGTTGATTTCAGACAGTGCGCCTTCCGTTGTCTGCGCAGCAGAGATACCATCGTTAGCGTTACGAGATGCCTGAGTCAAACCGTTGATGTTAGAAGTGAAACGGTTAGCAATCGCCTGGCCCGCTGCGTCAGCTTTTGCGCTGGTGATACGCAGACCGGATGACAGACGCTCAATAGAACTGGACAGAGCAGACTGGTTTTTGTTGATGTTGTTCTGGGTGATCAGCGAGAGGCTGTTGGTATTGATGACTTGTGCCATGATAAAGTTTCCTGTTAAATTGAATCGGGTTTAAGGTGGTTGGGCTTGTTTTCACCCCGGCTTCATCGCCGTCAATGTTGTTATCGTCTGCCCTTTTCGAACCTTTAGAATTTTTTTAGCGCCGTATCAAAATTTTCTCCACAAACCCTGGCCGACGAAATACCCCCTTCTGTTAGCGCTATTCTCGCCATTGTCCCGTTGCAAATAATCATAAACTTTCCCTGTGTCTGGACGATAACCATGTAGTTCACTTTACGTGTTGACTATAAAAGGAAACATTATGACCACTATATCTACCCTGGGAATCGGCTCGGGCCTCGACTTAAGTACTATTCTGGACAGCCTTCAGACGGCTGAAAAAGCCACGCTGACGCCAATTTCCACGCAGCAGACGTCTTATACAGCTAAGTTAAGCGCTTACGGCACCCTGAAAAGCGCGCTGACCACGTTCCAAACCGCCAATACCACGCTGAATAATGCCGATTTGTTCTCCTCCACGAAAGCGACCAGCACCACCAGCGCGGTGAGCGCGACGACAACCAGCGGTGCAGTGGCAGGTAAATACACTATTAGCGTATCGCAGCTGGCTACCGCCCAGACGCTGACCTCTGGCGCACAGAGCACTAACTCCACCGCCATCGCCAGCTCGGACAGCACCATTACGTTGCAGAAAGCCGATGGTTCTGCCGCCGTGAAGATTTCGCTGACTGCTGCCAACTCGTCGCTGACCGGTATTCGTGACGCCATCAATAAGGCAGATGCCGGCGTTACCGCAAGTATTATCAAGACCGGTGACGGGAGCTATCGTCTCTCGATGACCTCTGACAATACCGGTACAGATAATGCGATGACCGTCGCCGTCAGCGGTGACAGCACGCTGCAAAGTTTTCTTGCCTACGATGGCACCTCAAGCAGCAATATGACCGAAAGCGTCACGGCGCAGAACGTCAAACTGACGGTGAATAACGTTGCGATTGAGAACAGCAGTAATACCATCAGCGATGCGCTGGAAGGCACTACGCTTAACCTGAGTGATACCACATCAGGCAACCAGAGCCTGACCATCACCAAAGATACCTCTGGGGCCTCATCTGCCATTACTAACTGGGTAAATGCTTATAATGATTTGCAGGATCAGTTTGCCAGCCTGACAAAGTATACGGTGGTAGATGTTGGTACCTCGACTCAGGATTCCAGCAATGGCGCCCTGGTGGGCGATAGCACGCTGCGTACTATTCAGTCACAGCTGAAAAGCCTGTTGACCAACGCGGCCAGTACCTCAACCTTTAAGTCGCTGTCGCAGATTGGCATCACCAGCAACCCGACCTCAGGTCAACTGTCAGTGGACTCCACCACGCTGGACAGCGCGCTCACCAGCAATTCTGACGGGGTAAAAGCGATGATTATCGGTGATGGCAAAACGACCGGTATCTCCACCACTATCGCCAGTAACCTCACCGGCTGGTTATCCACTACCGGCATTTTGCAGGCGGCAACGGATGGCGTCAGTAAGACCCTGAATAATCTGACCAAGCAGTACAATGATCAAAGTACCCGAATTGATGCGATGGTCGCACGCTACAAGACCCAATTCACCGCACTTGATGTGCTGATGAGCAAATTAAACAGCACCAGTAGCTATCTGACCACTCAGTTCAGTACATCAAACAGCTCTACAAACAGTTCATCGTAATTAAGGAGAAAACATGTATAGCGCAAGCGGGACCAAAGCCTATGCAAAAATCGGGGTTGAAAGCGCGGTGATGAGTGCCAGCCCTGACCAACTGGTCACTCTGCTGTTTGATGGGGCACTCAGTGCCCTGGTCCGCAGCCGGTTATTTTTACTCGATGGCAATATTGCAGGTAAGGGAGAATCTCTCTCCAAAGCCATTAACATTATTGAAAATGGCTTAAAAAAAGGGCTGGATGAAAACAGCGGTGATTCGCTGGCTGATAATCTCACCTCGTTATATCGCTATATGGTGCATCGCCTGTTACAGGCTAATTTGCACAATGACAGCGAAGCGATTCAGGAAGTCGAAACGTTGCTGCGCAACATCGCCGACGCCTGGAAAGAAGTTTCTGGAACCACTGCTCTTCAGGATGCCGTTTAAATGAATATTGCGCCGCACATACTTACGATTTACCAACAATTGTTAGTGCTCAGTCAGACGATGCTGCGTCTCGCTACCGAGGGAAGCTGGGAAGAGTTGATTGAAATGGAAGTCGTTTATGTCAGCGCGGTAGAAAAACTGGCGGAAAGCACCAAACAAAATCCGATACCGGCACAGGTGCAAGATCAGTTACGCCCTGTTCTGCGCCATATTCTGGACAATGAAGCTGAAGTGAAAAATCTGCTGCAAGCAAGGATGACCGAACTCTCCTCACTGATCGGTCAGGCAAGTCGGCAAAAATCCGTTAATAAAGCCTATACCCGGGTACAGGGAGTAGTGCTGTTTGCACACGGACCGGGCGGCATCTGACAGATACCGCAGTATGAATATCACTCATTTCTTTAAGAGGACCAGTACGTTATAAAATATCCGTGCCGGTCCGCGCTTTTTTCCCCGCCTGTTCCATACTGCAGATTCACCCGCTAAAAACTGGGGCACGGAGATGCACAACCCCAGCCTGTTGCAATTCTTCCACTGGAATTACCCTGACAGCAGCAAACTCTGGTCGGAAGCCCCCGAACACACGGCATGGCTGGCAGAAACTGACATCACCGACGCCTGGCTTCCTCCCGCTCATAAAGGCGGATCAGAGGGATATTCGGTGGGTTATGATACTTACGATCTCTTCGATCTTGTCGAGTTCGATCAAAAAGGTTCCCGTGCCACCAAATACGGTGATAAAACGCAGCTGCAGACCGCCGTGGATGCGCTGCGGGCGTTGGGGTGATTATGGATATGGTGCGGATGAGAAAGAAAACGTCCAGGTCAACCACGTCAATCCTGCGTATTCCGATGATTCCGGTCAGTGATTCCGGCGATTTCGATCGCGCTTCCCGCGCTGGTTATTTCTTCCTTTAGTTTTTAACCCGTCTGATCGGTTTGCGCCAGTTTACGCATTGATTCGCCCCTGAGCTCAACGCGATGTCCGTTGTGCAGTAGCCGGTCCATCAGGGCATCGGCTACCGTCGGGTTGCCTACCAGCTTGTACCATTCACTCACCGGTAGCTGACTGATGATGATGGTGCTTCCCCGCTGGTATCTGTCCTCCATCACTTCCAGCAGCTCTGAGGCCTGGCGGGTGTTCAGCTTCTCAAGACCCCAGTCATCAAGGATGAGCAGGTCCTTTTTCGACAGATGCAGCAGTTGCTTCTGGTAACTCCCGTCGGCATGCCCGATATTCAGGTCATCAAGCAGCCGCGTCAGCCGATAATACACCACCTGGATATGCTGCTGGCAGGCCTGCTCACCCAGGGCACAGGCAACGTACGTTTTTCCGCATCCCGTGGGGCCGGTGATCAGCACATTTTCATGACGGTGAACATAGGTGCCTGTCAGCAGCTGTACCAGCAACTGCCGGTTCAGCCCCCGTTCCGGCCGGTAGTCAAGCTGTGAAGGCTGCGCATCCAGTCTCAGTTTCGACTGTCTTCGCAGACGGTTGACCTTCGAGACCTCCTGCTGCAGCAGTTCGTGCTCCAGCAGGAGGCCCAGCCGTTCCTCGAAGCTCAGCGAGGTGTAGGTCATCGGCTGCGACCATTGCAACTCCAGCGCGTTGCTCATGTGCCCCAGCCGCAGGGCGCGTATCTGTTCCAGCAGGTTGTTGTGCATTATTTTCTCCTCAGTGGTAGTACCCGGCACCGCGTACGTTGCTGTGCTCTACAGGGGACTCATCCGGCACTTCGTCTTTCAGCCGGTCCCGGTGGTTTGTCAGCAGATTCAGGATCACCTGACGCCATGGGCGCTCCAGTAACAACGCCTGCTGGCAGGCGTTTTCCAGCCGGGTATCGCCATATTCACGGCTGAGATTGAGCAGACCCAGGCAGGTCCGGTAAGCCTGTTCCGGATGTGCGCGATGGTGCAGGTGCCATGCCACCACGGCACGGGTGGTGCTGCCGATGCTCTCGCCCCACGACACCAGCCGCTCCGGGCTCCATCGCTGTCGGCGATGGGATTCCGGCATATGCTCTGCTTGCGTGGTGAAGCCACCCTGTTGCTGTGCCCGTGGATGCCGGGCTACCAGTGTTCCACGGTGATAGAGGCGGACCAGTCGGGCTCCTGCCTCGATATCGATATGGCTGCCAACCAGCGCGTGAGAGACGGAGTACGCATGTTTGCTGTACAGCACGTGATAGTCCGGGCCGACCTTTGCCCGGCGGATATCAACGTATTCATACCAGTATGGCGGGAGAGCCTTCAGGGCGGGTTTATCCAGTTGTTCATACAGGCTTTTCCTGCAACCCGGCAACCGACGGAACGGCCGCTCATTCAGTTCCTGCAGTAGCTCACTGATGGCCAGATTCAGCGCGGCCAGCGTATGGAACACCTCATGCCGCAACCACATCAGGATCCAGCGCTCCACGACCAGAACGGCATTTTCGACTTTGGGTTTGTCTTTCGGTTTGCGGGGCCGGGCCGGGATCATCGCCGTGTTATAGTGCCGGGCCAGCTTGCGATAGTTCTCGTTCAGCACCGGCTCGTAGCGGTCTGCGCGGCTGACCGCTGCTTTCAGATTATCCGGCACAAGAAGCTGGGGAACACCGCCGAAGAACTCGAACGCCCTGACGTGGGCCATCAGCCAGCTTTCCTGCCGCTGGTTTTCACAGGCCTCAACATAGGTGTAGTTTGAGGCACCGAATGTGGCCACGAAGATGTGAGCCTGCCGGACCTCACCCGTATCCGGGTTGATAACAGGGATCGTCGGCCCGCAGAAGTCGAGGAACAGTTTCTCACCGGCGACATGATGCTGACGCATGCTATGCTTCTGTAGCTTCAGCCAGTCGTTGTAGAGGTTGCAGAACTGGCTGTAGCCGTAGGCATTTTCGCCAGCGTCCTGTTGATATTCCTGCCAGAGCAGGATTTTGGTCATCCCCTTACGCTTCAGTTCCTGGTGGCACAGCGGGAAGTCCGGCATCCGTTTATGGCTGTCGCTGGCGCGTCCGGTATAGAGCAACGCTTCGAGCTGTGATTCCGTCATCTCCTCCGGCAGGGGCCACGCCAGCTGGCTCCCCCTGAAGCGGGTGACCACATCAGATACGGTGCTGCACCCGATATTCAGACAGGCTGAGATGCTCCTGTTGGGCAGGTGACAGTCAAATTTAAGGCGCAGCAGTTCTTTAATTTTACTCATCCGCGTTCTCAGTCTTGCGATGGC
Source organism: Erwinia tracheiphila (assembly GCF_021365465.1). NCBI lineage: Bacteria > Pseudomonadati > Pseudomonadota > Gammaproteobacteria > Enterobacterales > Erwiniaceae > Erwinia > Erwinia tracheiphila. Next base: position 2,037,156 of record NZ_CP089932.1, on the reverse strand, counting down.
GACACGTCTCCGGAAGATGGGTTATCAGGAGAAAGTGTTGTCCATTGTTTTAAAAGTGAAAAGCGCGGGATTCCGACGGATGGCCAAATCTGGCCGGAACAAATCGGAATTCGTGGTCGAATTAAATCGGAAAGTGCGATCGGATTAAATCGGAATCAATGGTCGGTTTGGGTCGGAATCAATGGTCGGTTTAGGTCGGAATACGCAAATCCCGATAACCGGGGGAGACAGACCCTGAGGTGATTGAGGCAGAAGCATGGACACGCTTTACTTTCCCTGTGCGGAACGGCGAATATTCACAGTTCGTCTGGGGTTTCAAATGCTTTAGCGGCATCGATCATATCGAAAACCCCGATGAAAATGGCGTCTTTAAAATCGTCAATGATTATTATACTGGCGAAGACTGGAACGTTCAGGTGGATGACGAACTGGGCAACTTCGATTATTTGATGGGTGCCAATATCGACTTTCGCCATCATGCGGTCACTGAAGAACTGAAATACTGGGCGCGCTGGATGCCCGAACAGATTCCCTGAACTGGCTTTCGCCTTGATGCGGTCAAACACATTCCTGCCTGGTTTTATAAAGAATGGATAGACCATATTCAACAGGTGGCAGAACCGCCGCTTTTTATCGTCGCGGAATACTGGTCCCATGATGTTGATAAGCTGCAACACTATATTGACCAGGTAAACGGTAAAACCATGCTGTTTGACGTGCCGCTGCAGATGAATTTTCATCATGCCTCCCGCGAGGGCGCTGACTATGACCTCAGCACAATTTTCAATGACACGCTGCTCGCGGCCGATTCCTGGCACGCGGTGACTATCGTTGTGAATCATAACACCCGGCCGCTGCAGTTGCTGGAAGCGCCGGTAGAAGCCTGGTTTAAACCGCTGGCCTGTGCACTTATCCTGTTGCGTGAACAGGGCCTTCCAGCGGTGTTTTATCCCGACCTGTTTGGCGCAAGCTCCGAAGATGAAGGTGGCGATGGTGAGACTTACCACATTGACATGCCGGCAATCCGCGAGCTGGAAGCACTAATCCGTGCCCGTCAGCTTTATGCTCACGGGATTCAGACCGAATGGTTCGATCACACCAATTGCGCTGCCTTCGCCCACAGCGGAGCAGAGAAGCTTCCGGTCTGCGTGGTTATTATGTCCAACGGTGATGAGGGAGAGAAAAATCTGCCGCTCGGTGCCCGCTTTGCCGATAAAAACTGGCGGGATTTTCTGGGGCATCGCAAGGAAACGGTCAGTTCAGATGATGAAGGAAATGCGCTGTTTCGTTGTGATGCAGGCAGCGTTAGCGTATGGGGGTTGCAGAACTAAAGGCGGCTCCATGCAGAATCTGGTTCTACATGGAGATGCTCGGGCATTAAAATTTACTGTTTCTGAGCGTCGATTTATGGTGTGGTTTGCCTCCTACGGAGGCCGCCTGAACGGGTGTGACCGCAGGGGCGTCCGTCAGGTGGGCAAGCGCATCCTGGCACTCTGTCGTGGGTTGTTTAACCCGCTGCAGCACCAGCTTATCGTAATGCAGATCGCCACCTTTCAACGTCAGCGGCATCATCCGCGATGCAATATTGATGTTTACCCAGTCGTCACTGAATTGCGTTACCCTCCCCGGTTTGGCAATGACTCGCTGCCACTGACGGCAGTCCAGCGTATCGCCGTCGGCATTGATAATCAGGCTGGCTATTGCCTCTTTACTCACCAGACCGCGCTGTGGCCCAACGCTCTGCCAGTACCCTACCAGACTGGCAGGTGGTGGCGCTTTTACTGCGCTTTGGTAGCTCGGTACGTGGGCACAGCCAGACAGCACCACCGCTGCGGCTGCGGCTAACATCCACTTTTTCATTTTTTTATTCCTGACTCATCGACCAGGCGCTAACTTATAATGTCTTCAGGTCCATCGCAAGCTACGCAGTATTATCCTGACATTTCACTTCGGCCTTACTGAAGGTAAACTGCCACTCATTTTTCTATATCAGGTCCGTTATGAAAACCGTTGAAGAGTACTATGCCATCGCTAAAAAACTGTTCCTTGACACCTATCCCGAGATTAACGCCGCCATTACTGCACTTAGTGCTGAGGATGCGGCACCGTTGGGCATGACGCTAGCACAGTTGCAGTCTGTGCAGGCGGATCGCGCCTGGGCAGCGTTTATCCGTGAAAAGAAGCTGGATGGTATGATCTTTGCTATCCAGCTGGCGGAGCCTGACAAGGTGATCGCCGCACAAGCCATCGAAGCTTATCTGCGAGAGCACGCCGCGGCCTTAGGGATGAGCTGGGAAGCATTTTGCATCAAAAATGAACTCTGATACGTCAGACCGTGCCGGACGCTTCTGGCATATCGTTCACCGTTTGCTATCTTTTTGTCACACAACGCCATCATTTTACTGATTCAATCCTTCAGGCTTTATTCAGATGGCTGTCAGCTTATGTATTTCAGATACTCAGCCGTAACAATGGCAATCAGCCGTTGGTGGAAAACGGATGCAAAAAAACATGCTGAACGGGCTTTTCGTTACGTGTTTCTTTCATGATAGCCACAGGCAACGACTGTTAATATCGCGTGGTCACAAGACTGTCGAAACAGGCTTCGTTCACCTACGTATTCAGCCGCAGTCGTGTTGCCTGGCGGTGACGTCGCGGCGGTATTAACCTGCGCTAACACAAAGATGGTTTCTGCTTCATCGCTTCAGCAGACCCCAGAGCCACACTAAATAGTTGCCCGGAATAGTACATCATGGTTGGTCAGCCCTTGAGGAATAGGGAATTGAGGCGTTTTCGCTGCCATTTGGCGTTACATCATATCATACTTCGCTCTGCCGGGCCTGCAAGATAGCCATCAATGCCAGGTATAACGGTATCAGGCGCAGCTATTTAGCCTTGACGCGTGGTCTGTCACTCTCCGGCTGATGTCCCATAATGTTCACGGTATTAAGAGAATGCTGAACGCAGCCATAACCTTGTCATTAGCGCTGTGAAAATCCCCACCGCCGATAATGTTCAGATTCCTGATTTTGTCAAATATAAATGCCCATGTTTGTAGCAGCCAGTATAACTTTTGTGTTTTTGATCAAGATTAGCGGCATGATAGAAAAATAAAAAAGGCAGTTTATTATTCGTATACGTCCGGCTGGTTATATTTGACACTCGATTCTGTATTTAGTTGATGAGGTTTAACGGCATGACGATCAATCCACTGCTGAAAAACATAAAAATCATATTAATCGATAGTACTGTTCTTCATATTTTGAAACGCAGACCATGGATGATAGCATTTACTTTCTCAGGCTGTATTTGGTTAATTATTCTCACCACATTTCTTTAACAACGGCAAAATAAGAATGTCGACCATTGTTATCTGGATGGATAAAAAAACAGATACTGAGTTCAACAGAAACATTCTGCGTAAAGTATAAAATAGCCACTTTAAAAGACCGGTTTATCACAGAAGATGATGTAATCAACCTCTCTACCCTGAATAACTGCGCATAATGGTGTGCCACTTTCGACCAATCCGTACAGAGTAAGGTATTGGGACTGTATTCTCTGCCTGCTCTCACTGCATGATTCCTGGCATGTGTTGTCCTGACGCAGGATGCCACATCTTAGTAAAGGGCAATTGTAGCGATATCAGACGCCATTATTTAGCCAAAAGTGAGCACTATTGCGGACAGTTATTCAGTCGCTATATCGTTAAGAATCTGATAACACAGGTCCTGACATATAGCCTGCTGTGTCTATGTTATGTCGTAGCCTGGAAAGTTCCTGAGCTACTGATGAGTATGACAGGTTGAGCGGTCGTGACGCAGACTTGCTGATTACGTATGCTTTGCGCTTTGGATGTAACATATGGCTAAAGTTGATGTCGTCTGCCCTCAGTGCAATGAAACTCATGCTGTACGATGTAACGGACATTCAGCATCCGGCGCCCAACGTTACATCTGCAAGCATTGTTCAAAGACCTTTCTGCTCAACTTTAGCTACTCCGGTGCCAAACCAGACACACACCAGACCATTGTTAATATGGCCATGAATGGTTACGGATGTCGCGATACCGCACGGGTTCTCGGCATCAGCCTCAATACGGTTCTGCGGCACGTAAAAAAATTTCGCCAAAGCAGGTAGCTGAGAATATCGACCCCGAAACGGAGGTTGTTATCTGCTGTGAAGCCGGTGAACAATGGTCTTACGTGCGGTGTAAAAGCAATCCCCGGTGGTTGTTCTATGCTTATGACCGTATCCGCAAACGTGCTCTGGCCCACGTCTTCGGCCCGAGAAATGCCCCGACCCTGCGACGATTGCTGGCCCTGTTAAGCAAATTTAACCTTGCCTTTTATATGACAGATGCCTGGCCGGTTTATAAAGTTCTGTTAAGTGCAACAGGCCACGTGGTGAGCAAGAAATATACCCAACGGACAGAACGGCATAATCTTAATCTTCGCACACATATCAAACGACTGACCCGCAGAACAATTTGCTTTTCGAAGTCAGAGGAAATGCACGATAAGATCATCGGTTGGTATCTTACTCTTCATCATTATCAATAAATCTGCGTCACGACCCAAAATGGCGCTATAAAGTACAAACTTTCTTAACTCAGGCAAGAACCACCATACTGTTTTATAAGTCAGCATACCGAATTATTGATGCCAGCCATTGTCGTGACTCTAAAAGGGTGTAACATATAATTACAGAAAAATTACATTAATAAAAAATAAATACATATATAAATTCACTAAAAGACACATTATATTGCTTGCGTTTGCTTGTGCATCAGAAAAAATGCTATAAAACACCTTTAGTTAACCAAGGATAGTGGCCATGCCAATAATTAATAAAAAATGTATAAATCCTCTTATAAATTTTTACCTAAGAAACCACTTTCTCTGCGTATCATTAATCAAAGCAGTTAAAACAAAAAGTAAAAAAGATATTATCTTAGAAAACAAAAATTCAACAAAACTCCTTCTGATCATTGCATTGAATAAAAAAGGATCCTTACGAAAAGATATTGAAGGTTTTTTGAAAAAAATGAAAGAAAAAGGTGCAGGCATTATCGCAGTCAATGCCTGCTCGCTGGAAAAAAAAGAAATAAAAAGAATATCAGCACTTATCGATATTTATATTGAAACCGATGATATCGGTCGCAGCTTTGCAAGCTATAAAGAATGCTTTGACTATATCTATAAAAACCAAATGAATCAGCATTGCAAGCGACTGATTATGTGCAATGACAGCGTTTTTTACAGTTCACATGGGCTAAATGATTTTGTTGACACCATGATTACCACTGAAAAAAACGTGCTGGGAGCAACTGAAAATCACGCCTGTGATAAATATCTTGACTCTTATTTCATCAGCTTTTCCGGGGGGATAATTAACAATGAGAAATTCATAGCATACTGGCGAAAGTACAAAAAAACCGACTCAAAGCATAAAATAAAAAGCGAGGGGGAAATTCATCTGTCACAGGTCCTGCAATCCATTAGTATGGGAAATAAGGATTTTGTTTCTCTTTATAATATCTCCGGTATTGAAAGATCGCACAATGATATCACCAGTATTGTCGATTTGGCTTTCGCTGTCAGTATGGGAAAACATAGCTGTGAACAGACTACTCTGCTGAAAGATAAATTTTGTCAGGATAAATTCATTGCTTCTTATTTTAAAAAATACAGCAAAGAGATGTTGCCTGCTGGTTATCAACATAGTCAGTCTGCTGAAAAAAAAGGAGGGAATACTCCAGAGAAAAACCTTCATTCCATGCTGTTTATGCAGTGGCTTAACCATCTTAAGACATCCTCACCACAGCCGGATAAAGCATTAATCCATGCCCTGAAAGGCAGATGTCTGGAGTTCTGTGTTGAAGGGTCACAAATTCACCTCAACGCCATAATTTTAAAAAAAATGGGGCTGCCGTTGGTCAAACTTGATTTATTTTATCGCGGTTATTTAGGCATGCATGATATGTTTAAAATCACGAAATTACTTCACGATAAACAAGAAGTGGAAGCGTTCAGCCAGCTGATTTCTTCTAGGACTGCGGGTAAACATTTTTATAAAGGATTTATGCGCGTTGCCTTCATGCATGACTACATTTGATGATTGAGCGCGAACGCCAGGATGATGTACTGGTTTTGGCAGATAAATCCTTTTCTCTTTCATCACAACGATGACGGCAGGCTTATGATCCAATTCTGCCCACTCACCTTATGCCCGACAGCGCTTGCTGCATCATCATTTCTTTCGGTTTTCATATTCTGTTCCACTAATAATCACACCAGGAATCATGGAATTTAACCTTCAGAGCAGCAAGCAAAAGGAGGCGAGCTTTATCTCCCGTGGCCAGGGCAGGATGGAACAACAAGAGCTGATGTTTGTTTTTAACCCAAAGGTGAATGCCATCAACTTAAAAAGTGATAGCTATTACACCGTATCTTCACTGCCGCAAACATGGAGAGCCGCAATTTAAGAGGGCTGGAATTAAATACAGGAAGCCATACCAGTGCAGGCAACCTGTACCTGCTGGTCTTTATCAGCCGGAGCAAATCCAAACTTTGTCGCCTCTCAAATGGGACACGCTGATGCACAAATGGTATACCGGATATATGGCACCTGGATGGAGGAGGAGAACACCCGGCAACTGACGTTGATGAACGCCAAATTAAACAAGTTTGTGCTACATGCGTGCCACGACAAAGAGTCCATGTAGTTATATCCTATTTAATCATAAACTTACTACACCAGACTTGTATATTCATAATGTGGTTTTGGAATTTTCAGAACGAGTAAAGAGCTGATCAAAAACAAGGCAGGCAAACTGGGCCAGACTGTCGACGTTCTTCGCTTACCCGGCAGACATCCGCAAGACGCTCGACACGACCAGCGCCATCGAGTCGCTGAACAGCGTGATCCAGGGTGCCATGAACATAGCGCCCTTACAGGGCGAGCGTCACGGCTCTGCCGTTCCGAGGGTGTTCATGACCGGCTCACAGCTTTATACTCTGCGGTATGTTAATTTCTCAGGAAATCATTCACATGGCCCGTAGCAAAGCCCCCAGAAAGCGTAAACCCACGCCCTCGTCCCGACGCGCTATACCCGGATATCCTAAGCGTTTTCTGGTGTCCATTCCGCCCCGGAGCGATTATGACGACCCCGACGAGTTTTTTACGACACTCCGCAGGATGCCATTCGTCACTGTGTCCACCTGGGGCCACAGTTTTTCCTCGATACACACTTCGACCCGCCTCTCGTCTGCATCATCCGCGGCTTTGAGCCGCCTGACTCACCCGACGGCGATGTCGTCCTTGAGTCCATGCCAGCCGATGTGTTTATTATCGCCACAGAATCCGGCATGCTGCCGGTGACCTTCGCTCCCTGGGATAAACACACCGACAACTGGGCCGATGACTGTGACGACTGGCACTATAATACCGGTGCCACTGCAGAGCGATAATCCGCCGCATGTATATCCCGCGCCCGGCAAAACTGCTGTTCACCACTGATGACGCCTGGAACCGGTATATGGATAAACACGGGGACACCCTCAGCCCCTGGACCGTACTCTGCGTCGAGCGCATGCTCGCCTGCGGCACTGCTGCCATGGGGGTGAAGCGATACTGCTGCGCCTCCCCGGACTGCACCCACACCCGCTTCTTCTGCCAGACCTGTAAATCAAAAGGCTGCAGCTCCTGCGGACATAAGGCCACGGAGCAGTGGATTACAGAGCAACAGCAAATTCTGCCCGACTGCGACTGGCAGCATATCACCTTCACCATGCCCCATCTGCTGTGGCCCTTTTTCAACAATAACTGGCCTCTGCTCAATGCCCTGTTCCGCGCAGCCACCCGCGCCATGCTCCGCTGGGCCAGAAAACAGGGTGTGGAAGTCGGTATCTTCTGCGCCCTGCACACCTACGGTCGCCAGCTCAACCAGCATCCCCACATTCATCTCTCCGTCACCCGCGGCGGGCTTGATATTAAACACGGCGTATGGCGCGACCTCTTCTTTAAAAAGCATGCCGTGGAGGAAATCTGGCGCGGAGCCGTCATCCGGCTGCTGCGCCACAGCTATGACCTGATTAACCCCGGCAGGCTGCCGGGGCTGGGGCATATCCACGACAAAAAACAGTGGCTGCGCTATCTGCAGGCGCAGTACGGGCGCCGCTGGAAGGTCCACTTCGCGAAGAAGACCCGGGGGGCCTGGCGGAGCGTCAAATATCTGGGCCGGTACCTGAAACGGCCCCCGTGTCGGCGGCGAAGCTGAGGCACTACAGCGGCGGCGCGGTGGTGCACCACTATTACGACCACCGTACGCAGCAGTACCGGCAGCAGACGCTGACGCAGGAAGATATGATCGGACGTTATATCAGCCATATCCCGGCGAAGCATTTTAAGATGGTGCGTTATTACGGTTTTTTATCAAACCGTAAACGGGGTAGCCTGCTGCCGAAGGTGTATGAAGCCCTGGAGATGGAAGCGCGGAAAAAACCGGAGAAGCCCGGCTTCGCCGCGCTGATGAAAGAATTTCTGCGCACGGATCCGTACAAATGCATTCTGTGCGGCAACCGACTGCGCTTCAGCAGTGCGCAGGCCGGGAGGCACGCGTCGGAGTTGGTGGCAGAAAGACTGCATAACATCGACCGGAAACGATGGCTTCTGGCACAGACTGCGGGATAAGTGCGTCTGAAAAACAGCTTTCAGGTTAAAAACGCGCCGCAAATGCCATTTTATGACCATAACGTTCCCGATGGCACATCATTACTGCATTACAGACACTGCTGCTCATGGTCAGGAAATTTTTAAAACGATGATTCAGTTTCCTAACCATCAAGAAGCGGAAGGTGCTCCCGACTGACGACGCAGTGAAGAAGGAGGTGTGGCTGGCAATCCAGGCCGCATCACAGAAATGGACGATGCCACGGAGGGTCTGGCGTATGGCGATGAGCCGTTTTATTATCGGGTTCGGTGACCGCCCGGACGGTCACTACTGAGAAAAGGCATTTACACAGAATCATGTACAGGGTCACGATGGCCGTAATGCCATCGGTATTACTCATCCACCTGCGGTTACTGATCGTTAAAATCTGAAAGCGGCACCACGGGCAAATAATACCCCTGTACGCCCCAAATTTTGTGATCTGCCAGCTTATTGAGCCCGAGCGGGTTCTCAGCCCCATCCACAATCACCCGACTGGTATACTGACGAATATGCGCCATCAATACGTTGAAGAATGGCTTTCCGGCATTCTTCAGATAAAACTGCCTGTCCAGCTTCACCGCTTCAAACATCTTTGACTGAAGTGCATTCAGATTCGCCGCACCAGCCCCGAGATCGTCGAGCCACAAAATATTTAGCTGTTCAACCAGCGTGCGCAAAATAGGGTTATTCGGGCCGTCGTGCAGATTGGGAAAATCCTCCGTCAACTTCAACCGAATAAAGGGTAAATGACTGAGTATATGCTGGATAAGCACGGACTCAATCACCACCTTTGCCAGCTGAAAATTTATCGTCACACAGCACAATAGATTGTTAAGCCGGAAATAGTCAGCATACTGCTCTATAGCAAGCAGCTGATTCAGCAAATGGCTTTCAGCAATCTGCGCAGCTTCAGATACGGTCTTCATCGACGCATGATTATTCTGTGTGAAATCAAGCGCGATCAACTCCCCGTCAAGGGTGTGAATCGGAACGCAAAATAAGTTATTTATCATGCTTTAAATGCCAGTTTTATGAGCTTCCTGCCAGTTATAAAAATCGTCGTACAAATTAATTTCAGTCTTTCATTCTGTAATTCGGGTCGTGACGCAGACTTGCTGATCACGTATGCTTTGCGCTTTGGATGTAACATATGGCTAAAGTTGATGTCGTCTGCCCTCAGTGCAATGAAACTCATGCTGTACGATGTAACGGACATTCAGCATCCGGTGCCCAACGTTACATCTGCAAGCATTGTTCAAAGACCTTTCAGCTCAACTTTAGCTACTCCGGTGCCAAACCAGACACACACCAGACCATTGTTAATATGGCCATGAATGGTTACGGATGTCGCGATACCGCACGGGTTCTCGGTATCAGCCTCAATACGATTCTGCGGCACTTAAAAAAATTTCGCCAAAGCAGGTAGCTGAGAATATCGACCCCGAAACGGAGGTTGTTATCTGCTGTGAAGCCGATGAACAATGGTCTTACGTGCGGTGTAAAAGCAATCCCCGGTGGTTGTTCTATGCTTATGACCGTATCCGCAAACGTGCTCTGGCCCACGTCTTCGGCCCGAGAAATGCCCCGACCCTGCGACGATTGCTGGCCCTGTTAAGCAAATTTAACCTTGCCTTTTATATGACAGATGCCTGGCCGGTTTATAAAGTTCTGTTAAGTGCAACAAGCCACGTGGTGAGCAAGAAATATACCCAACGGACAGAACGACATAATCTTAATCTTCGCACACATATCAAACGACTGACCCGCAGAACAATTTGCTTTTCTAAGTCAGAGGAAATGCACGATAAGATCATCGGTTGGTATCTTACTCTTCATCATTATCAATAAATCTGCGTCACGACCGTAATTCGAGGATCAATACGACGATTTTTTATCTTATAGGCACTCACGGCTTTAAGCTTTAAGCATTAACCTTCATCAGCAGCAACTTTGTAGTCAGAGTCATCTGTATCAACGCTGCAAAATGGTCCCGCCTGCTTCAGCAGGCTGACACAATCAGGGCTGAGATGGCGCAAACGCAGATTTTTTCCTGCCGAAAGGTAACGAGCCGTGAGCTTATCAATCGTCTCAACACAGCTGGAGTCCATGACCCGTGTGCGGGCAAAGTCGATAACCACATTTTCCGGGTCATTCTCCGGATCGAACAATTCATGGAAGCTGGCAACGGAACCAAAAAAGAGCAGCTCCTCCAGTCGATAAGTCTTTTGCCCTTCACTCTCTCTTCCAGGCTTGCCAGGGTAATACGCGCATGTTGCCACGCAAAACCAGCGCCGAAATAATAACCCCACAGATTACCGCCACAGCAAGGCCGGTAAAGATAGTGACGACCGTAACAGCAATCATGATCGCCGCGTCGGGCTTCGGCATCCGCTTCAGACGGCGAAGTGAAGTCCATTCAAAGGTGTTGATGCACACCACAAACATAATGCCCACCAGTACCGCCAAAGGTAACAGGGCAATATATTTCGACAGACTGACCAATCATCGCACACCCGGTAAAGCTGCCAAAAAAACCACAAATCGTATTGCCAACCCCCTGCGCTACACATTCCTTATTGCAATCGTCCTTTTTGCTGTACATTTCATCCAGTACGGCCAGGGTGAGTAACGATTCTATCAGTCCCACCAGTGCGATAATCAGCGAATAAGGCAGCACAATTGTTAGCGTTTCCACGCTTAACGGTGCATCCGGCAGATGAAACATGGGCAGCGTCCCCGAAATATCGGCCAGCGAGCCGGGGAGCACTTTAGTGAATTTCGGAAAGAGCCAGACAATCAGCATCACCAACGCAACAGGCCCGTACATCAACAGCCCCTGATGTTTCATCATTGGGAACTGCGCCAGCGCGATGACATCTGCGAGAACTCCGTCGGTTGCCAAGTTATGTCATTATCCGGGAATGTGAGCCAGATCTCAACATCAATCCCGACCTGCCACAGGAATTCCACGCCATATAAAAGTCAATAACGTGTATAATGCGCCAAACAGGCGGTAACAACACGCTCAGACACAGCAGAAAAACATTCAACTTGCTGATTATCAAGAAATTAAGGTGATTTAATCATGGGATTCAAATGCGGTATTGTGGGCCTGCCCAACGTCGGTAAATCCACCCTGTTCAATGCGTTAACCAAAGCGGGTATTGAGGCTGCGAACTTCCCGTTCTGTACCATTGAGCCTAATACCGGCGTGGTTCCCATGCCTGATTCCCGTCTGGACCAGCTGGCCGAGATCGTCAAACCACAACGCATCCTGCCCACCACCATGGAATTCGTGGACATTGCCGGTCTGGTAAAAGGCGCATCAAAAGGCGAAGGTCTAGGCAACCAGTTTCTGACCAACATCCGCGAAACAGAGGCTATCGGTCATGTGGTACGCTGTTTTGAAAACGACAATATCATTCACGTTAACAACAAAGTTGACCCGGCGGATGATATTGACGTGATCAACACTGAACTGGCCTTGTCCGATCTGGATACCTGTGAACGCGCCCTGCAACGTGTTCAAAAACGGGCCAAAGGCGGCGATAAAGATGCGAAAGCGGAACAGGCAGCACTGGAAAAATGTCTGCCCCATCTGGAAAATGCCGGCATGCTGCGTTCACTGAACCTGAGTGAGGAAGAAAAAACCGCTATTCGTTACCTGAGTTTCCTGACCCTTAAGCCGACCATGTACATTGCCAACGTCAATGAAGATGGCTTTGAAAATAACCCCTATCTCGATCAGGTGCGCGCAATTGCTGAAAAAGAAGGTTCCGTGGTTGTCCCGGTGTGTGCTGCTGTGGAATCCGATATTGCCGAGCTGGAAGATGAAGATCGCGCAGAGTTTATGGCTGAACTCGGTCTTGAAGAGCCAGGCCTGAACCGCGTTATCCGCGCGGGTTACGCGCTGCTGAACCTGCAAACCTATTTCACTGCAGGCGTGAAAGAAGTTCGCGCATGGACAATTCCTGTGGGCGCTACCGCACCGCAGGCTGCAGGTAAAATTCATACCGATTTTGAAAAGGGCTTTATCCGTGCGCAGACTATCGGGTTTGAAGATTACATCACATATAGAGGTGAACAGGGCGCAAAAGAAGCCGGGAAAATGCGTTCAGAAGGAAAGGATTATATCGTTAAAGATGGCGATGTGATGAATTTCTTGTTTAACGTCTAAATAAAAATGTGTTGTCTCATGAAGCTTCAGAACATCTCATGAAAATCACATAACCCTATAAAATCCACACTGTCTCACATAATTTCATGAAAGTGCAATCTAAAACGAGTATATAGATGAGTACAAACCGTTTCCATTATCATTTTAGCTAAGTACAATAACGTTGCAGGGAATAGACAAAGACCCGCTATGCCGCACTGCCAGGTCAAAAGAAAAACTTTATCGGCTCAACGACTTCAACGGTCTCTACCTCGAAGTGAAACCCGACGGCAAAAAGGCATGGCGCTATCGGTTTAAACTCAACGGTAAAAAGGGCGGTCAACATGGCGTGCCTCGCGGGGCATCATTGGGTGGTCGGATGGGCTTTATCCCAAGTTTTGACCGCGTCCAGCGCTTTCTGGATATGGCTGTCGGGGTTACGATCGGTGTAGCTCAGAAGAATGCTGTGGTCAGGTGCTATCACGTAGGAAGTGCGTTCGGACGGTGTTTACCTTTCATCTGCATGGTGATCTGGTACTGCGAGGCAATCTTTGCCCACGGATCGGCTGTTACGGCAAATTTATCCCGGCACTCTGACCGGGAAAACGCGCTGACCTGCCCGGTATTGCCTGCAGTGACGCCAACAAAACCGTGGCACCCAGTTTGGTGAAGCTGTCGGTGGCTTCCGCAAAGTCGTGTGCTTCCACAGTACAGCCCGCGCTGAAGGCGGCCGGAAAGAAGTAGAGCACTACCGGGCCTTTTTGCAATGCCTGCTGCAATGAGAAAGTGATGGGTTTGCCGCCGAGCGCGCCCTGCAGCTCAAAATCAGGTGCTTTAGCACTCGCAGGCAGTGCCGCCTGAACGTTTATAACGCCAGCGCTCGCGGCGTCGCCGCGGCCAGTATCAGTTTGCTTAACTTATTTTTCATCTTATGCTCCGCTAACATAAAGTTAGTGTCAGCATCCAGTTTAATTCAGAGCGAGAAAAAGTGAGGGGATAAGGGCATTATCTTTATGGCACGCCATGCTATTCGCAGACCAGGCGGAGAAAAAACTGTGGCAACGGGAAAATTGCCGCCGGAAAAGGTTAAGCATCATATGACGCAGGAATGACAAACGGAGAGGAGGACGGGACCGGGAGCAAATGTGACAGGGCGGGCCGCCCAACGGAATCTCACCCTTCGGCCTCGTCCGGCGCGGCAGGCCGCAGCCGGAAATCAACCTTACTGGCAGGAGAACGCCGCGGCATGCCGCCCGGCAAGGATGCCGAAGATGATAATGTCCGCTATCGCATTCCCTCCGATACGATTTGCACCGTGAATTCCCCCAACCACTTCACCCGCCGCCCAGGCTCCTGGAATGGCCTGTTTTTTGCTATCCAGCACGGCGGTCTCGGTGTTAATGGTGACGCCCCCCATAGTGTGATGCACGCCCGGCGCAATACGAATCGCGTAAAACGGGGCAGTTTTAAGTGGGTGCCGCAGGGCGGTTGTTCGGCCAAAATCCTCGTCATCCTGTTTTTCCACAAACAGGTTGTAACGCTCCAGCGCGGACAGCAGCGCATGAAAATCCATATTCAATTTCACCGCCAGCGCCTGAGGCGACGGTGCGCTGACCACAAATCCCCTGGCGATATATTCATCGGCAGCCTTGTTATTACGCCGGACTTCGTCGTCAAAAATAATCCAGGCGCTCTTCTCCGGCAGCGCGATAATGGCCGCCGAGACCTTATCACGGGTTTCCATCTCGTTATAAAAGCGCTGCCCGGCCTGGCTAATCAGGATGGCCCCGCCACCGCGAATGGCTTCAGAAATGAGATATGAGGTAGTTTGTTCAACGGTGGGATGGATCTGGATTTCCCCCATATCGACCGTATCCGCACCGATTTTTTTCAGCATGGCGATACCACTGCCCGTAGCGCCTTTATGATTGGTGGTGACAAATCCCTCAAGGTCTGGCCGATACTTCACCACCATCTCGCGGTTGGCGCTGAAGCCCCCCGTAGCAACGATAACGCTTTTGGCATTGAGTACACGACTGTCGTTATATTCGTCCACCACCCGCACACCACTGACCGCGCCGTCGGTAAACAGGATTTCATCTGCCGACGTTTCCAGCAGCACCTCAATATTGCGTTTATTGATGTTTTTCACCAGGCCGCTGATAAGAAAGCC
Source organism: Erwinia tracheiphila (assembly GCF_021365465.1). NCBI lineage: Bacteria > Pseudomonadati > Pseudomonadota > Gammaproteobacteria > Enterobacterales > Erwiniaceae > Erwinia > Erwinia tracheiphila. The sequence continues at coordinate 2,022,111 of NZ_CP089932.1, read as the reverse complement.
ACCCACCGCAGAGTGATCGGCCGGGCGATGAGTTCGCTCAATGCTCATGCCGCCGGTAATGGTTAACTCGTTAAGCTCAATGCCTTTTGCCGCCAGCCACTCGATGGCTTCCGGTGCCAGGTTTACAAACTCGTGCAGTAAATCAGGATTATTTTTAAATTTTCCCCCTTTCAGCGTTTCGTTGTAGAACAGCGCTTTACTGTCTTCAATGCCTTTTTGCTGCTGGAAACGGCTTTGTGCCGCGTTCATGCCGACCGAGGCTTTAATGGTATTGCCGCCAATGGCAGGCATTTTTTCGATGATCGCCACATGGGCCCCTTCATCGTGCGCCTGTATGGCCGCTGCCAGCCCTGCCCCGCCGCTGCCGACGATCACCACATCATAGTTTTGCGGTGCCTGCGGGTTCCCACCCTCTTCTATCACCTGTTCTTTACTGGAGGAGGTGAGCGCGCGGGACACGGCTTTTTTCAGCGCTTCACTTTGCGTGGTCGCGCCAGTGACCGCATCAACATGTGGGCTGTTTGCCACCAGAATGCGCGAACGCAGACTGTCAAAGGTGGTAGTGAAATCCACGTCGAGGGAATCGTCCGGCACCAGGCTGATGTCGGTAATACGGTCAGTGTCCAGGGTGACATTAATTTTAAGCTTAAGCGCTTCCGATTCGACTTTTTCCTGCCAGACGCCCGCTTTGTATTTACGCCCGGCCACGCTTGCGTCGCGGATCATGGCGTCCACCAGCGAGAAGCGCCATAGCGGCTCCGGTATCTTTAGCGCTTCGCGCTGCTGACTGTCGATAAACAGCTCGAGGCATTCATTATTGATGATGCGGTCGGCCCAGTCAGGGTAAGCAATGCAGGCTTTGCCCACGGCCACTAAATCGAATCCGTGCGCCAGCGCGTTTTCAGCATCGGCTTTATTGACCACGCCACCGACGCCAATCACCGGTATTCTGGCCAGCTCAGGCGAGCGCATCGCCAAAAATTTGGTAATAAGCGGCGTGGAGTCGTCGGTTTCTATGATAGAAGACCGCAGAAGTTGACCCAGTGAAAAATGCACATAGTCCAGCCCTTGATGGGCGAGTTTTTCCAGTAAAAATAAGGTGTCATCAAAGCGGATGCCCGGTACTTCCAGTTCTTCCGGCGAGAAACGATAGCCGATGATAAAACCGTCATGGGCAAAGCGCTTCGCCATTTTTTGTGTGATGTCGAGAACCGCCAGTGGGAAAGCAGCGCGCTTTTCACGGCTGCCGCCCCATTTATCCTGACGCTGATTGGAGTTGGGAGAAAAGAACTGCTGGATCAGGTAAGTATTGGCACCGTGAATTTCCACACCATCGAATCCCGCTTTGATCGCCCGGTTTACCGCATCGCCGAATTTGCCAACCATTCCCTCGACGTCTTCTGCAGTCAGCGCCTGCGGTATAGTGGCGCCGTCGCGGGGTGCCGCGACGGCGCTGGGTGCGACCGGGGTTCTGCCGCCAATCAGCTCCGACTCCACCATCCTGCCTCCATGATAGATTTGCAGAATAGCCGTCGAACCTTCCAACTTGACTGCGTCCGCAATTCTTTTCAGGCCGGGGATTTTGTTATCGCTGTCAATGCCCAGTGCACCCGGAAAAGCAGGCCCTTCAGGGTCGACAAAGCAGCATTCAACGATGACCGTGCCCATGCTGCCCGCCCTTGCGCGGTAATACTCCACCACTTCACTGGTAACGGAACCATCGTGAAATCCCGTACAGGTGGTCATGGGCGCCATCAGAAGGCGGTTTTTCAGTACAGCGCCGTTGGGCAATGTCAGTGGATTAAGAATCGGGGTCAGCGTGTTCATAGCGGCACAACTCCAGGGTTGATGTTCTGAGTGCTGACGACGCAATACCTGCACGCTGATTTGACAAACCAATATTTAATTGAGTTAACGTCGGTTCATTCCTGTAAACAGAGTAAAGTTCGTCGGTAATAACATTTTTATCGGGGAAAACGGGTTAGAAAATAATTTATTCAGAAAAGTACCTGTGACATTTTTAGCTATTTATTTCCAAAAATCAACCTATAAATAGAATAAGTTAACGCGATGGAAATAAGATGATTATTTATATTATTTGGCGTTTACTGAATTTTAAACTAAAGTAACTGACGCATAGCAAATGTTCAACATCAATAATTTATATTCACTTCCTGCAGAATGAAACGTGTTATTTTCATACAACAATAGTGACGCCTTGTTATGGGTATGGTGAAATTACGGACTTATTTTCATTACAGTTTCACCCTATATTTCTGGCAACTAGCGCCAGCAGATAGATATATTTACGCGCCATTTATTAACAGAGTAATAATAATGGTGCGATGCGGATGAGAAATTAAAAAAGCGGTCTCCGCAAAGTCAATGCCACCCGGTTGCCCCCCAACAGCGTGGCAGAAACAAGGGGCCGGGACACCCGTGGGAGTCATGACATCGCCCTTACCACTTGCAGCATGCGATGCTCATCGCTCTGTGAATTAGCTAAAACGACGGAATCATTTTTTGCTATGAACTTATCGAACGGTTTGGCTCCTGCTAAAGCAGGCTGTAAGAAAGATGCCATGATGAAGTTATTGCCGCTGGCAGTGACCCTTTTACTGCTGCTGATACCGGTGCCTTCAGGTCTGGAACCTTATGCATGGCATTTCTTTGCCGTTTTTGTCGGCGTGATTGTTGGCCTGATTTTTGAACCGCTGCCCGGCGCAGTTATCGGTTTAACCGGCGTGGTCACTATTGCGCTGTTTAGCCAGTGGCTGTTGTTCAGCCCGTCTGAAATGGCCAGTCCCCGGTTTAATATGCCGACGGAAGCCTTTAAGTGGGCGGTCAGCGGCTTCGGAAATTCAACGGTATGGTTGATTTTTGGCGCATTTATGTTTGCAGCAGGCTATGACAAAACGCAGTTTGGTCGCAGGCTGGCATTAATTCTGGTGAAGTTCCTTGGACGCCGCAGCCTGACACTGGGCTATGCCATTACTTTTGCCGATCTGCTGCTGGCCCCGTTCACCCCCTCTAATACCGCACGCAGCGGGGGGACTATCTATCCCGTGATTGCTAATCTGCCACCGCTATACGGTTCAAGACCTGACCATCCCAGCGCCCGTAAAATTGGCTCTTATCTGATGTGGGTAGCGATTACCGCAGCCTGTATCACCAGTTCGATGTTCTTATCTGCACTGGCACCCAATCTGCTGGCGCTGTCGCTGGTAAAGAGCATTACGGGTTTTGATATCTCCTGGGGGATGTGGTTTCTCGCTTTTCTGCCTCTGGGCCTGCTGTTGATTCTGACCATGCCGTTGCTGGCTTACTGGTTTTACCCACCCGAAGTAAAAATCAATGACGAGGTGCCGCGCTGGGCGAACAGCGAGCTGGAAAAACTAGGAAAACTGTCGCGTAATGAAATTTTGCTGCTGCTTTTTGTTTGTACAGCGCTGCTGATGTGGATTTTTGCCGCCCCTTGGATTGAACCTGCGATGGCAGCACTGGTGGTGGTGGTGGTGATGCTCTGGACGGGGGTATTAAGCTGGAACGATATCACCAGCAACAAGCCTGCCTGGAACACGTTTGCCTGGTTTGCCACACTGGTCGCCCTGGCGGACGGCCTGGCCAGAGTCGGCTTTATTGCCTGGCTGGGAAAAGAAGGCAGCCAGCTGTTACAAGGTTACGATCCACAGGTTTCCGCAGTGGTGCTGTTAGTGGCCTTTTTCCTTTTGCACTATCTGTTTGCCAGCACCACCGCACACACCACCGCCCTGCTGCCTGCCACGCTCACCATTGCCGCCTCAATACCCGGTATTAATATGCCCGTTTTCTGCCTGATGATGGTCACTTCTTTGGGCGTTATGGGTATCATTACACCTTACGGAACAGGCCCCAGCCCCATCTATTATGGCAGTGGCTATCTGCCGACCAAAGATTACTGGCGACTGGGTACGCTTTTCGGCACCATTTTCCTGGGCGGAATGATGTTGATTGCCTATCCCTGGATGGTAATGATGTTCTGAACCGCACTTTTTTTGGCTTTGTCCATGCCTCAGCAGGCTTTAATAGAGTTTTTCATAGTGCGGATCTTCTCCGAGGATCAACGCATAACGCGCCAGCAGCTGCTTCATCCGCTGCTCGATTTTTCCTCGTAGCACTGGCGAAGCATTGTTTTTTTGCAGTTTGAGTAGCAGATCTTCGAGTGGCGTCAGCTCCTCAAACGGCTGCTGGATAGTCACCACTCTGGCTTTAAGTTCAGGCCACATTTTACTCTGCGGATTGGCTTTCTCCAGTGTATCAAGATCCTGACTGAGCTTTTGCAGACGGTATTGTACCGTCTGCCATAGCAGCATCTGCTTATCTGGCAGCGCGGCGTCTTCTGCATACTTTCGCCAGTGTATCTCTTGCCTGACCTGCTGGGGCACAATCTGTTGAGCCAGCAGCGTCATTCTCTGTGCCCTGTTGGGTAGGGGCTGCATAAGATGCCACGCCCATATTGCCATGGTTCCACACAGCAGCATAGCAATCATTCCGGTTATAAATCCACGACTGCGTTCCCAAAAACTGAAGGATACCTTGAGTGTGTTTGGCTCACTGAGGTCGTGTGGCACGTACACTAGCGGCGTAAAATTGTCATCAGGAGGTTGCAGCTGATCATCTGCGCCTCGGGCATGTTCCTGTGATACATGCTGATTAAGTTGCTCCAATGACGGCCGGGTCGGCAGTAAACCCCTGATTAAATCGCTTACCTGAATATTGAGCCAGTCTAGTTGTGAAAGGTGTCTTTGCGCCAGTTTTTCGAGCAATTCAACACTTTCGTCCAGTGCGGATCGTAGCCTTAGCACTAAAGGGAGATCTGTCTGATTCAAGGTTAGAGTACGCATAAACTGCTGAATGCTGTTACTTAACCAGGTGATAATGGCCAGTCGGGCTGGCAGAGGATGAGGCCACAGCGTTGGCCATTGATATTTTAACATCGCCGTGATTATCTCCAGGCCTTCACACAGCCCAGCCAGCCCGGCTCGCCATGCTCTTGCCATGCTGTACCAGGCAACGCTTTGCAAATCCATACCGTTGCGGCGAAATAAGGCGATTGACAGTTCCTCCACCCGCTGCCAGTCTACGTTTTTATCGTCAGATCGACTTTTTTTCCCCGTTTCATGACGAAGCTGAATAAACTCGGGTAAGACACGAGGGTCACTCCCTGTATGAAGGATATTTTGTCTTGAAGTGGTCATGAGTTGAACAAGTCCTTTTGAAGGTAATAAATCCAGGGTACTTTTAAATTTATATTATCTTATGAAGGAAAAAGTCAGGCAGGGTTATTTTAATATCAGAGTATTTCAGATTTTATAGCAAATGATTTTCCCTCATAAACTTGAAAATATACAGGCACTGGAAAAACATAAATAATATCGATAAAACAGGGAAGACATAACCAAATAACAGCCAGAAAATAACTGATAAGCGTAATATCAACGCATAATAAATTATCCATTATTTTATCCTGAATATATGCAGACATGCAGTTAAATATACCCACTGAGTAATAATAGTGACATGAAAGCATTACACAGTTCCAAATTTCGTAAAATGAAATTGTGCCTTGACATCTGAAACCCTGACGACTTCACACTTCACAAAGTCCCCCTGACGTTCTGTAAAAAAACGTCTAAAGTTTGATGTACAGTCAATAAGTTATGGATCGCCGGATTCAAATATGGAGAACCTCATGCACAGAGTTGAAAAGAAACCGTGGAAAAAAATGCTGGTACTGTCCCTGCTGTTCGCGGCCCTCTCTCAGGCTGGCTATGCCAGAACGACCGATAAGCCTCAAGGTGACCCTGAGGCTGCTGTGCAGCCCCCGGATGTCCGTTTTGGCTCCTTGTATCAGGAGGTTCAGACGGCCGGGATTTTCTCCGATCAAAAAACCTTCGCCGATGCCGTGCCTAAAAGCGATCCCTCTTCAATTCTGGCCGACTGGCAAATGCAGAAAAACCAGCGCGGCTTTGATCTGCACCGTTTTGTTAACGAGAATTTTATGCTACCTGTCGAAAGTAAGCAGTATTCCCCTCCTGCCGGAGAAAGTCTGCGTCAGCATATCGATGGCCTGTGGCCGGTACTAACCAGAACGGCTCACCAGGTCAATACATGGGATTCGCTGCTGCCTCTTCCCGCACCTTATGTAGTGCCAGGTGGCCGTTTCCGCGAGATTTATTACTGGGACAGTTATTTTACCCTGCTAGGACTGGCCGAGAGCGGCTACTGGGATCGCATGCAGGATATGGTCGATAATTTTGCGTCACTGCTGGAAAAGTACGGTCATATTCCCAATGGTAACCGCAGCTATTATCTGAGCCGATCACAGCCCCCTTTCTTCAGCATGATGGTCGATCTGCTGGCACAACATCAGGGCGATACGGCATATCGTAAGTATCTGCCTGAATTACAGAAAGAGTATGACTATTGGATGGCGGGTTTTGAAACGCTTAAGGCAGGAGAAAGCAGTCAGCGTGCGGTAAAATTAAAAGACGGCACGCTGCTTAACCGCTACTGGGACGATCGCGATGTGCCCCGTACAGAGTCATGGATGGATGATATTTCGACCGCTAAACAGGCTGGCACACGCAACAAGAGCGAACTCTGGCGCGATTTGCGTGCGGGTGCCGCGTCCGGCTGGGATTTCAGCTCCCGCTGGTTTGCCAATCCCGGAAAGCTGGACACAATTCAAACCACCCGCATACTGCCAGTTGATCTTAATTCTCTGCTGTTCCATCTCGAAACCACGCTGGCTCATGCGACGCTGCTCAACGGGGATCGGCAGGCCAGCCAGCATTTCACACAACTTGCCGAGAGGCGCAGGCAGGCGATTAACCATTACTTGTGGAATGAAAAACAGGGCTGGTACGCTGATTACGACTGGCAAAGTGGCACAATCCGTCCCCAGCTCACAGCAGCAAGCCTGTTTCCGCTGTGGTTAAAGGTGGCGAATGCACCCCAGGCAGATAAAACCAGTGTCGCCGTTGAAAAACAGCTGCTCAAAGAGGGCGGCCTGGTCACTACTACTATTCATACTGGCCAGCAGTGGGATGCACCTAACGGCTGGGCACCATTGCAGTGGGCAGCCGTTGAGGGACTTAACAATTACGGTAAATCAGCGCTGGCAAAAGAGATCGGTGTACGCTTTCTCAACAATGTGCAGGCCACTTACGATAAACAGCATAAACTGGTGGAAAAGTATGTGGTTGAAGGCAAAGGTATCGGCGGCGGCGGTGAATACCCTTTACAGGACGGTTTCGGATGGACAAATGGCGTAACATTGAAGCTGCTGGATCTTTATTGCCCCAAAAATGTTGTTTGTAACAACGTCAGTGATATTTCTAAAAAACCCTGACCCTATGCGGCACTTTGGTGCCGCCTGTTAAATCCGCATTTTTTGCAGGCTATTGATATATAAATAATTACTTGAATCTTAATGCAGAAAAGATAACAATTCTCATTGAGATTACTATAAATATTTACATTACTGCCACTGTGATTCTTTTTCTGTTGTTCAGCGCAAACGGATTCTACCTGACCACCCATTTTCTAATGTAATTGACAATGAGAGTGCCTTTTGTTCTAAAGCGTTCTGTCCTGCTTTGTTCCATCGCACTGACTACCCTCCTCTCTCTTTTGCGACTGATACGTTGACCGTCACCGCCCGGCCTGCTGAAACGGCAACCGCACCGACAATCGGATACCGTGCTAACACCACCAAAGGCGCAACAAAAACCGATCGTCCACTGATCACGACAGCGCAGTCCGTTTCGGTAGTGACCCGCCAGCAAATGGAAGATCAGGGTACGTTGAACGTCAATCAGGCGCTGAATTACACCGCCGGGGCATTCACTAACTTTGCCGGTGCCGCCAGTCGCTATGATACCGTTTCGCTGCGCGGCTTCCACGGCGGTGACGTCGACAATATTTTTCTTGATGGGCTGCGTCTGATGAGCGATCCGGGCAGCTATAACATACTGCAGGTCGATCCGTGGTTTCTTGAACGTATTGACGTGATTAAAGGGCCGTCTTCAGCCCTCTACGGCCAGACCGTGCCGGGTGGTCTGGTCATGGAAACGTCCAAACGCCCTCAATTTATTCAGGAAGGCCATTTCCACGTCTCCACCGCCACTAACAGCACTAACAGCGCGGCGTTTGATTACACCAATACGATTAACGACCAGTGGGCATTCCGCCTGACCGGGATTACTCGCAACAGCAATACGCAATACGCAATACGCAATACGCAATACGCAATACGCAATACGACCATACCAGGGAAGAAAAATACGCAATTTCACCTTCGTTTCTCTGGCAGCCTGACGAAAACACCTCTCTTTTGCTGCGCGCTTACCTGCAAAAAGACCCCTCTGGTGGCTATCATAGTTCCGTACCGGGCGACGGCAGCATTACCGAACATAACGGCCGAAAATTGAGCACGGGGTTCTATGACGGTGACAGTTCACTGGATCAGTTCAAGCGTCGCGAGCAGATTTACAGTTCCGAGTTTGCACATCGTTTTAACGATACCTGGGCTTTTCGTTCCACAGCCAGCTACGCCCATTCCGATGTTGACCTGGATCAGGTCTATCAGATTGGCTGGGATACCAGCAATCCGAACCTGCTGAACCGCTACTATTCTGGCTCCCGTTCATCACTAGATGCCTTTGCTCTGGACAATCAGTTGGAAGCGGATTTTGCCACCAGTGAAGTCCGCCATAAGGTGGTGCCTGGCGCTGAATATCATCAGTATAAAAATGATTTAAGCGATGCCAGCGGTTATGCCAGCCAACTTAATGCCCTGAACGGTGAAAGCCTGGATGCCCGTCAGAGCTATACCTTCTATGATTCACAGCGTCGTTACTATCAGACTGGGGTCTATTTGCAGGATGAGATGCAGTGGCAGAAATGGCATCTGGATACGTCGGTCGCTATGATCACATTGTCTCAGAGACGGATAATTACGATTTTGACACCCGGTATCGCCGTCAGGACGATCACGTCAGCGGTCGCGCTGCGCTGCTCTATGCCTTTGATAATGGCATTTCATCCTATGTCAGCTACAGCCAGGCTATTACGCCACAGTCTCTTTCTGGGGAGGATGGCAATCTCCTGGAGCCTACCACATCCGAGCAGTATGAAACCAGCGTGAAATATCAGCCGGTCAGCACTTCAGACCTGTATTCAGTAGCCCTGTACGACCTGACTCAAAAAGATGTCGGTAACCGCGTCATCGTCGACTCTTACTATGAACCCGCAGGAAAAGTACATTCGCAGGGAATTGAACTGGAAGCGCACAATCAGCTGACGCCGCGTCTGAGTACCCTTGCCAGCTACACACTTAATCGCGTGCGCTACAAAGATTCGGTTGATGGCAACGACGGACACACGCCTTATATCACCCCGAACGCCATGGCCTCAGCGTGGGCGAAGTACCAGTTTGATTACGGTATCAGCGTTGGCGCGGGCGTTCGCTATATTGGCAAACAGTGGGCTGACAATGAAAACACCACACGGTTGCCTTCTGTCACACTGTTTGATGCTTCCGTCCGTGCCGATCTCGGAGTCTGGAACAGTAGCCTGAAAGGGGCCTTTGTGCAGGTAAATGCCAATAACCTGACCGATCGTGATTACGTCGCGGCCTGTTACGGCACTGGCTACTGCTACTGGGGCGCGGAGCGGATCATTATTGCTACCGTGGCTATGACTTCTGATTAAGCGCATTTTTTCAAGCGCTCAAAAAAGCCCGGAGCGGTAGACTGCACCAGGCTCTTTTATTTCCAGAATAACACCCGGCAAAAAGGGTCGTGACGCAGATTTATTGATAATGATGAAGAGTAAGCTACCAACCGATGATCTTATCGTGCATTTCCTCTGAATTCGAAAAGCAAATTGTTCTGCGGGTCAGTCGTTTGATATGTGTACGAAGATTAAGATTATGTCGTTCTGTCCGTTGGGTATATTTCTTGCTCACCACGTGGCCTGTTGCACTTAACAGAACTTTATAAACCGGCCAGGCATCTGTCATATAAAAGGCAATGTTAAATTTGCTTAACAGGGCCAGCAATCGTCGCAGGGTCGGGGCATTTCTCGGGCCGAAGACGTGGGCCAGAGCACGTTTGCGGATACGGTCATAAGCATAGAACAACCATCGGGGATTGCTTTTACACCGCACGTAAGACCATTGTTCACCGGCTTCACAGCAGATAACAACCTCCGTGTCGGGGTCGATATTCTCAGCTACCTGCTTTGGCGAAATTTTTTTACGTGCCGCAGAACCGTATTGAGGCTGATACCGAGAACCCGTGCGGTATCGCGACATCTGTAACCATTCATGGCCATATTAACAATGGTCTGGTGTGTGTCTGATTTGGCACCGGAGTAGCTAAAGTTGAGCTGAAAGGTCTTTGAACAATGCTTGCAGATGTAACGTTGGGCACCGGATGCTGAATGTCCGTTACATCGTACAGCATGAGTTTCATTGCACTGAGGGCAGACGACATCAACTTTAGCCATATGTTACATCCAAAGCGCAAAGCATACGTGTTCAGCAAGTCTGCGTCACGACCGCAAAAAGGACGTAAATATCCAGCAGACCGCTTTGATATATTTCGTCGACGGTAGCGCCACCGTACAGCGCAGTATCACTGAACATTACATGACTGAAATACTGGCAGGATTATTATTGGTTTAATGTATGGTTATGATAAAAATGTTAAACACTGCATCAGAATATTTTTATTGCGAATTAGATTAGATGTAATGAGACTGCCATTGAGAAAGTCGGGTCTTCTTCAGATATTTTTTGGCACCTGCATTAGATAATATTGGCAGCAACTTCACGCAAGTCACCTGTTACCTGAATAGCGGTCATCACCGCCATTCAGGCAGGAATGCCATCCGCGCTAACTTTTGACTTTACGATAAATCCACAGCACCGCAATGGCACCAATCACAGCAACCACGAAACTACCGAAGTTGAAACCGTCAACTTTACCGAAACCAAAGAAAGTGCTGATCCAGCCCCCCACCACTGCACCAACAATTCCCAGGATCACCGTGATAATGAAACCACCGCCATCACGCCCCGGCATAATCCACTTGGCAATGATGCCAGCAATCAAACCGAAGATGATCCATGACAAAATACCCATCTGCTACCCCTTTGTTTTGGTTATTGAAACACCTTAAGTATAAGACAGAGATTCTAACTCTGTGATTTAAATCCAACCTTTTTTCAATACACCATAAAGACAGTGAACTGCATGCCGATAATCTCACCTGGCACTACAGACACCAGGTTATTGGCATCCAGCAGAGGTAGGAATGTGAAGGAAAAAGAGCAGTATCTTAAACGTGGCCCTCTGGCCGTTCTGGCGGTATTGAAAAACCTGTTAAAAAATCAGACGCCAGTGTTGGTCTCTCACGCACGGGGACAGTTTATAACTAAATTACTGTATGCCGATCATGACCAAATTATCATCGACTATGGCAGTAACGATTACGATAACCAGTTAGTGCTGGAGGCAAGTGAGCTGAATCTCTGGGCTGAAACGCAAGGTGCCAAGGTTGAGTTCACACTCAGTGAGCCACATTCGGGTAGCCATGAAGGACTCCCAGCTTTTTTTGCCAATGTGCCGGAAGAGCTGTGGATGATTCAGCGTCGCGAGTTTTTCCGTGTTAATGCGCCACTGGATCCCATTTTTTACTGCTATGTCCACTGGCCCGATGGCTCGGGCGAAGATCGGATGCGTCTGCAGGATCTTTCACTGGGAGGCATAGCAGTACTTGGGGAGACCACACTGCCTGAAAACCTGACAGGCGGTGAAGATTTTAAAAAGTTACGCGTGGAACTGGGTGAATATGGTCGGTTTGAGGTGGACGCAAGACTGATTAATATCGGCAAACATAGCGTGGTGACCGCTAAAAATGAAACTATCGTTACCCCTTGCCTGAGATTTAGCTTTGCCAAACTTAACGTAGGACAGGAACGGCAATTACAGCAGGTGATCTTTCAGCTGGAAAGACTGGCTCGCGATAAGGCTAATCGTTTTCAGTAGACTTTACCTCCCCGCTGGAACAGGAAAACCTTAAGCGGCATACGCGTGAGTGGCTGTTGCGGCTGGACAGAAAAAAACGGGTTGAAAAGTACCGCTGTCACCCGAAGACAGCGGTACGGGGATGTCAGATTGTGCGATAAGCGGTCGTCACTTTCCATAAATAACGCGGTGCCTGAGCAGCCGGATGTTTATTCTGTACATGCTGGTAGAACTGATTTGGCGTCATGGCATTGATCATCGCAATAGCACGATCCCGATCACTGGAGAACGTCCTGAGTAACGCTCCCGCGCCATTAGCATATGACACAATTGTTGCATAGCGTAAGGTTTCCGGATTGTGAATACCCGCAAGAGAGCGGTCCTGCAAAATTTTCAGATAGGCTGTGCCAATATCGATGTTCTTAACAGGATCGCGCAACTCTGAACTGCTGGGTTGTCCGTGAAGCCCCTTGGCGTGATAAACTTCCCGACCTGCCGTGGCAGCTTTAATCTGCATCAATCCAATGGCATTCGATTTGCTGACTAACGTTGGATTGCCGCCCGATTCCACTGAAATAATTGCGTCAATCAGCTTTTGGTCAATACCGTAATTATGGGCCGCGTAATCGGTAAACAAAGACCAGTCCTGTGCCACTTTTTCCGGTGGCGCTTTTATTAAAGGCGTTTGCTGCTGAGTCATCGCCTGCTTATGAGGTTCGCTGGCGCAGCCTGCAAGCACCAGAACACCCATCAGCGCAGCTGTTTTCATGCTTCTCATGCTATATTTCTTCCTGTGAAAATTAACCCCAGATTTTATCTGGGCGGCTGTCTTAACAATGAAAATTACCGTCAATCTGAATTTAGCTGGAAAGACCGATGGCTTTTCGACATGATCCCATCTGCCATGCCTGTCCAGGTTAAGGGGTTTTCAGTCCGCACAAAAATCACACAACCTGCTTTAAAAAGCGACTTTTTTATCCACACGCAGCCTGCTTTATTTGAAAAGGGTATCTCTGCGCACTGTTGAAGGTAAACGTGAAAACTATGTCTGTCGTTCCCCGCTCATTTCATTTAATCGCACCTTCAGGCTATTGCCATAACCAGCAGGCTGCTTCTCTGGCGGTTGAAAGGCTCCGTTCCGAAGGACATCGGGTGGAAAATACAACCGTTATCTGCCGTCGTGAACAACGCTTTGCCGGGAGTGATAAGGAACGACTGGCAGACTTGCATCAGCTTATTCAACCCAAGTGTCAGGCAGATATCGCGCTGGTGGTGCGCGGAGGCTATGGTGCCAGCCGCCTGCTGCCGTTCTTTCAGGCACGGGCACTGGCAGACCGACTGCAATCCCGTCCGCTGGCCATTTGTGGCCATAGCGACTTCACCGTATTGCAAATGGCACTCCTCCAGCAGGGTGCTATCACGTTTAGCGGTCCAATGCTTGCCGGTAATTTTGGTGCCGGGAACCTGTCTGATTTTACCGTTAACCATTTCTGGCTCGCACTGACCTCACCACGCTTTACGCTGGAATGGTCAACGCAATCATCGCAGGCGACTGAGCTAAAAGGCACGATTTGGGGGGGCAATCTGGCGATGCTGGCTTCGCTGACCGGTACCCCCTGGCTGCCGCAGATTCATGATGGAATACTGGTCATTGAAGATGTCAACGAGCCCCCCTTCAGAATTGAAAGGATGCTGCTGCAACTGGCCTATTCTGGCGTGCTGGCGAAGCAAAAAGCCATTATTACCGGCAGTTTTACAGGGGTGACGCTGACTGATTACGATCGTGGGTATGATTTCGACAACGTCTGGGCGCGAATCAGTGAAATAACCGGCGTGCCCGTGCTTACCGGTTTGCAATTCGGTCACCACCGGGATACGGTCACGCTACCGCTGGGTGCGCAGGGCCATCTGAAAATCAGCGAGGGTAACTGCAAGCTGCTGGTCTCCGGTCACCCTACATTGCCATGACAGGTCGCTAACAGAGGCAATCGGCGTGTCCTGCCCGGACCTTCTGGATTCAGGAGGTCACATTACCCAAGCCATCAGTATGATGCAGCAGTACTTTTTTTCAGTAATTAACTTGTTGAAGTAGAGGAAGAAAGTAATTGCTAAGTAGGTTCCAGCTTACTGGTGGCATACATTTTTGGGAATGTGAGTGCGGTTTGATAGAAACAGATAACTAACCTTTCTACGGAGCAAAAAAACCACACATTGGTTGTTTACTCACCTCCAGACAATAGATACAGTATTTACAGGGATTTACAACGACGTAAGGAAAAAAGAACATAGCTATTCCGGGTAATATGTGGCTCTATGACGATGGTGGAGCACTAATCAAAGGCGGTTGTGATGGACCCTGTAAATAATTCTGTGTAACTGCCACCACGTCAAAGGTGAACGCTCAGGCGGTCACCGAACTCAATAATAAAGCGGCTCATCGCCAGCCGACAGTTCTGGATCGGCATACTCCATTTTTTCGATGCCGACTGGATTGCCAGGTAAATAACCTTTCGCACTGAGTCATCCGTCGGGAATACCTTGCGTTTCTTAATGGCGGCACGGATCACGCTGTTCAGCGACTCAATGGCATTCGTGGTGTAGATAGCTTTTCGGATGTCAGACGGATAGCCGAAGAACGTATTGAGGTTTTCCCCGTGCGCACGCCAGCTTTTGCTGATTTGTATTCGTCGCGACGTGATCTGACACCGGACCCTGCAAGGTTGGGGGTTACCGGTTTTGATATGGGTGTCTAATCCTTAAACAAAACGCGAGTTAACTCTCATGCTTCATACTCACAATCCCATCATCAAACACAAAGCCGGCCTGCTCAATCTCGCCGAAGAACTTGGTAACGTATCAAAAGCCTGCAAGATTATGGGCGTGTCGCGCGACACGTTTTACCGTTATCAGGAACTGGCTGCTGAAGGTGGCATCGATGCACTGGTTAACCAGAACCGCCGGGTTCCCAACCTGAAGAACCGCGCCGACGAAGCCACTGAACGCGCGGTTGTTGAATATGCCGTTGAGTTCCCGGCCCACGGGCAGCACCGGACCAGTAATGAGCTGCGTAAAAAAGGCGTGTTTATCTCCGGCAGCGGCGTGCGGTCCATCTGGCAACGGCACGATCTGGAGAACTTCCGTAAACGCCTGAAGGTGCTTGAGGAAAAAGTTGCCAGAGAAGGCATCGTGCTTACCGATGCCCCAATCGCCGCGCTGGAGAAAAAGGCGCATGATGATGAGGCAAGCGGCGAAATCGAGACGGCTCATCCGGGTTATCTCGGGTCGCAGGACACCTTCTGTGCTGGCAATCTGAAAGGGGGGCCGTATCTGCCCGCAGACGTTCGTGGATACGTACCCGAAAGTGGCACACTGCAAGCGGTATACGAGTAAAACGCCGATCACTGCCGCCGACCTGCTAAATGATCGGGTACTGCCGTTCTGTGAGGCTCAGGGGCTGCCGATGCTGAGAATACTGACCGACAGGGGAACGGAGTACTGTGGTAAGGTGGAGCCGCATGATTACCAGTTGTATCTGGCCATCAACGATATCGACCATACGAAAACAAAGGCGATGTCCCCACAGACCAACGGCATCTGCGAGCGCTTCCATAAAACGATTTTGCAGGATTTTTATCAGGTTACGTTCCGCAAGAAGTGATATGGGGACCTGGAGAGCCTGCAGGCAGATCTGGACAACGGGTTGTGGCATGACAATAATGAGCGAACTCATCAGGGAAAAATGTGCTGCGGGCGAACGCCAATGGCCACGTTACTTGATGGAAAACGGGTCTGGGCAGAAAAGGATCTGAACCGGATGTAATCTGACAGATACCTGTATAAATAACCGGTAACTGTCAGATCAGGCCTGAGCTAGTACAGTTTAACGCCAGAGCTGGCCGCTGGTTGTATGACTGATTCACACCACAGGACGACCCTGTAAATAATTCTGTGTAACTGCCACCACGTCAAAGGTGAAGGCTCAGGCGGCCACCGAACTCAATAATAAAGCGGCTCATCGCCAGCCGCCAGTTCTGGACCGGCATATTCCATTTTTTCGATGCCGACTGGATTGCCAGGTAAATAACCTTTCGCACTGAGTCATCCGTCGGGAATACCTTGCGTTTCTTAATGGCGGCACGGATCACGCTGTTCAGCGACTCGATGGCGCTGGTCGTGTCGAGCGTCTTGCGGATGTCTGCCGGGTAAGCGAAGAACGTCAACAGGCTGGCCCGGTTTGCCTGCCAGCTCCGGCTTATCTGCGGGTAGCGGCTGTCCCGGGTGCCGGCGAACGCTTCCCGCGCCTGCTTCTTCCGTGGTGGCCTGACAGATGGCTTTCAGGTCACGGGTGACGGCTTTGTAGTCCTCCCAGGAGACGAACCGCAGACTGTTGCGCACCATATGCACGACGCACAGCTGGACGCGGGCCTGCGGATACACCGCGTTGATAGCGTCCGGGAAGCCCTTCAGACCATCAACACAGGTGATGAGGATATCGTTCAGGCCGCGATTTTTTAATTCGGTCAGCACATGGAGCCAGAACTTCGCGCCCTCGTTTTCGGCCAGCCACATACCCGGCAGTTCTTTCTGGCCTTCGATGTTGATACCCGGGGCAAGGAACACGGATTTATTGATGACGCGACTGTCCTGCCGGACCTTCAGGACGATACAGTCAGGGTAAACGATGGGACAAACGGCATCCAGTGGCCGGTTTTGCCATCCGGTGATCTGCTCCATGACGGCATCAGCTACCTTTGAGACCCGCGCTGGCGAGGCATCGGCGTCATACGGCTCTTTGAATGCGGCCGCTATCTCGCCGGTGGTCATCCCTTTGGCGTACAACGATAAGATCGGGTTATCCATCCCGGTGCTCCGGGTCTGGTTTTTCTTTACCCGTTGCGGTTCAAAGGGGCCATCACGATCGCGCGGTATACGCAGCTCCGGCGGGCCATCGCCAGTGATAACCGTCTTTTGGGTGTGGCCGTTGCGGGCGTTGGTCGCCGGTTCTGGCTGATTTTTATCGTCGCCGGGGTGACGGGTCATTTCGGCGTTGAGCGCCGCCCCGACACTGATTTTTTTCAGCAGGCGCTCAAACTGACTGATATCGTCAGGGGTTTTGAGATTTTTGTCCAGTTCGTTAGCCAGGGCCTGCGACTGTTTTTCGTCCATAAATTAACCTGCTTTTGATGCTGGATTGAACATATCAAAATCAGGCAATGACACAAATCTATGTACTGGCTCCCAGTGAATGGATAATGCGGTAATTTTCTTTTCAGGTACATCCTGTTCTGGTCACTGGTTTTAGCGCCATGGCAGGCAAACTTCTGTCCCTGATTGCTAAACTGGGACAATGACATTTTACCCGTCATAACAATGAAACGACGTTTGCTGTCTGCGGAGGCTTGCAGGGCAAGGGCTATTTGTATTTAGCGTTTTCGTTAATTTCAACCGACAACAGTTCATAAATGGCAGCTGCATGAGCGGAACAGTCCCGCAGCAGCGTTATAGCATCTTCCAGCGTATCAGGTGTGATCTGGCCGATAATGCGCCATCCTAATGCGATGTTTTTGGCTTCTTCCAGTCGGTCAGTGTGATGCTCTGAGCACGCGGCTTGTGACACAAAATTCTCCTGATTTAGATTTCATACCTATTTTAAGGACCAACTACGCAGCATCTCAACTGTGATCTTCCCCTGCCGTTAACTTCAATGTTTTTGACCCTGTTTGCTGAAAAAGACATCAGTCAAACAACATAATCCGCCGAACAGAGGCACAGTACAGATTAATTCAATACCCCAAACTGTATACCCTTTTTATTAACCCCGGCTAAAGTTAATTTCTTAATAATTCACTTTTTTTCCCATAATTAAATCATACTGCAACCAGAATGACTTCAGTAAAAGATGGATTTAAGGGCTTTTTTATGAAAAGCCGCCCTGCACGTGGACTGGACCTGAATCAGCTGAGGTTTAACTTTCGTTCAGGCAGGCGGCTTTATCACCTGTCTTAACCACAGGTAGTCGGGAAACTTACGATCGCCACCATTGATGTTGAGTGTGATATACACCGCGGGGGTGATGGCTGAAGGCGCTACCGCCTCGCTTTTTGCCAGCGTAACAATACTATTTTCATTTGCGCCGAATCAGGCGACATCATTGGGTAGGCTGAGTCGGGCAGAGGGCGTATAAGTACCAATGGTGGTTTCATCATTCACCTCAGAGAGATCGGGTGAGAATAAAGAACAGGAACAGGAACCGGATTCAAAACGGGTCGGCCCGGTCGACCTGAGGTTGAACATCGTGTCCCCACTCCTCGCTTTCAGCTTCACCCACAGTTCAACAATATCGGTATAGACGGGTTTATATTTCACATCCACGACCGCAGTAAGACCGCGATGAAACATATTGGCATATACCGCGATAGTGCAACGCTGCAAGTTCAGATAAGTCACCCCGGATGAAACCGTTTGCAGTGGATTAGCCGAAGAGAGTTTACTGATCATTTCCAGCGCCCATTGCTGACTGGCTTTCGGAGAACAGAACTTTCCGATGCGGAACCATTTATCCACCGTCGACGTATTGCTCAACCTGAGTCCGCTGTATCAGCCAACTTTGAGCGAACCTGTCATTACCGTGCCAAAATTTTCATCCCGCCGCCAGCCACGCTCGTAGCCGGAAAGCCAGCTATCAGCCGTTGAATCATTCGTGACTTTTGCGCCGTCCTGAAGATTAAGCTGACGTATCAGTACCCTGCTGTTGTTCATTGAAAAAGCATTGTCGCAGTCCTCCACGCTGAACGCGTCGACTATCCACTGATCATTACTTAAATCTCCTGGAAAGCGTGTATGTTCAATCCATACATTCCTGATAATACCCTGCGTCAGACGGGGCATCATCAGTGTGGCATCACCATAGCCATACTGAAAATTTGCGTTGGACAACTCAATCGCCGTGGTGTGATCCCAGACCCCGCCAGGGGAATTGGAGCAGATGACATCAAAAACTCTTCCGTAAGTGTTTTGAGTATAAATCTGGTCAAAATGCGTGTCCAGTGTGTCAAGCAACTTGATAACGGTCCCGCCCGTATACTGAGCACGAAAACAGTGCAAATTAACGAATTCACCCTCAATGGTCGTATTTTCAAAAAAAGCTGCACGTTGGACAACATAGCGGCGGTGATTGCTCCAGTATTAGTGGTCGTATCCGCCGAGCTCTGCCCATTCCAGGCGTTCCCCCGAATCACGCTACGCCTTGCATTGACTTTAAATACCGTATTAGCGGATTTTTCGGAAACAATTGTGGTTCGCAACAATATGTCACAGGAAGAGTCATATCCATACAATGCGAAACAGAGAAACTCACTGGCGCTGAGGTCAATCGGTAAAATTAAAAATTTACCTGCCGGAAACTATACACCAATATCTTTCGCGCTGGTGCCATAGCTTTGTGGCCAGGCCAGCATCCTTTTAAACGCATCGCTGTCATCGGTTATGCCGCCACCCTTCGCACCAAAATGACAGATATTGACCTGCTCAGTATCATTGATGATTCTTTTCCAATAAAAACCGTTTCCTTTCGCCAGCGTGCCGCTGTTATCGCTCAGAGTGGCAGTGGCCGGAAAGTCCACAAAATCACCACCGCCGTGAAAACTGGCATCTTTATCGTAATAACGTTTGAGGGCGGCGATATCCCCCGCTTTGTTGGTGCGGTGGTTCTCAAGTCAGCAAAGCAATTTACTTCGATCATGATGACCTCCAGATGAACAACAAATGACGCAATAAACCACACAGGGCGGGTATGTCACCGCGTCAGCGCAACGCAGCAACCGGAATACGATCCGGCGTACAGAGCCGGATTGCGTTCTGATGACGGATAAACAGAATCAGGTTTCCTGCTCCAGTTTATGTCGCTGCCCGGCGAGTGCTGGCTGCCGGACAAACTGTGCGATAACCGCCATAGCCACCATAAATGCACCGATCATTCCAAGGCAATTTTGCGGAATAATCGCTTTCACATCGGAGGGAAACTGCTGCCAGGCGCACATTGCTGAATCAGGAAATAACTGAACCCAGGCACCGGGAGCCGGTCCCAATTTACGTGATGCACAAATTCGAGTGAGCTGTACCGTCGGCTAAGTATGAGTCGCAAAATGACGATAACAATTACGCAGAGATAAAAAATGATAATAACCCCCGATAAGTATCCCGGTTTCCGGTGCGCATCACCTCGGCATGGCGTTTCGCTCTTTCAGGAGTCTGCTTTGCCCACAGACTGTTAAGTATATTGTCTGAAGCTACTGAAAAATCTGCGCCGCTGATAGCGTCCAGCATCTGTCGGAATGCAATAAGCCCTTCAATTCCAATGATGATAAGCCATGCTGTAAAGGATGTCCGCACGAGGCAGGTTGCATTTATTCAGCACCTCTGCCAGTTGAAGCTTCTGCTTCATGTCATAGATTTTACTCATGACCAGCGCTTGCATCCAAAGATCCCCCACCACGCCCGGTACTTTAAAGATATAGATGGCTAACGAGGCACCTTTCGGGTCAATTTTGATCCCACATCCCACCGTGGGATGCCCTTGCGTATCGATAAATGGCATATCACGATAGTCCTCTTCAAATTTCAACAGCGCAACGATCTGACTCATGACATCTCCTCCATTTGGTGAACTTAATGTGAAGCCGTTGAAACTGGCTGGTTGCATAGAGGCGTGTCCTGACAAAATTCAATGATAATGACCAACAGCACAAAGCGGCAAAATATGCGTATACTCTGTCAACACCCGAGCAGCTCTGATCGATGTGAGCAACGACAGGTAACGACAGACCGGAACAGAGATGACATTGTCTGTTGAGAAATATATTAAAATAAAATGATAATTGAAAAGGGTAAGCCATGCTTCGGAAAATCCTGTACTTTTTTATTATTCTTATTCTGGCTGGATCTCTTTTCTTTGCCACCACATCGGTTCATTTATTAAACAGGATTGAGTATTTGATTTATGATGTTGCTTTATTTATTCTACAGCGCAAAGGCTTTTAACATACCCTCCGTATTATTGATATAAAACACCTTAATTCTCACCGTTGCGCACAACATTAATCAAACAGGATTAAAAATTCGTTCCCGTAAGTGAAATTAAAATACAACCAGTTCGATCGAACTATACCATATGGGTTTAAATTATCGCTATAATAGCCTGTTCTCAACCGCAGGTAAAATTCATACTATCCTTCCTCTTTTCACCGTTACAAAAACAGGCCATGAGTTAACTCATTATTTGAGTCATGTTATCAATACGAATAAAATATCGACGCTTAAAGGTAACCTTACCCCTAAGCGGCTCATGCAGAATGATAATCCATACGGTCAAATGATAAAATCAATTTATCCAGATAAGCGATTTTGACCAGCGTGGGATTTGCCAATCAATAAAAACGCACATCAGTAGCACAGAAAAGTCCGTTATCTTTTTTGCCGTAAAAGCCAGTACGATGGTAAAGCTATGGGCAGAGAAAGCTATCCGTGCTGCACTGACATAATTATTTTACCGACGGATACGGTGTCTTAGTGGTTCACATCACTGCGAGAGATGAGAAAGCTGTTAACCTCACTCATCGAGCATTCATTGTCGGAAGCATCGTGTTGAGTAATCACTTCATAGCGCCCACCGTTTTTATCGTGAAATACAAAGTGATAAATCTGGGTGTAAAAGTCTTTACTTTTTTTCAGATGCCAGGCGTTTAATTTCTGTTTTTGCTTAATCGAGTTTAGTTATATCGACGATACCGGCATTTTTCATCCATGCTTCAGCCATGTTGTGCGGCCATGACTGGCAGTCAGTTTTTTTTACCAGTACTGCAAACGGGAGAAAAATAAAAAGTGACAAGATTGTTTTCATCATTTGATAACCTCAATTTGTTTTTCGTTGCTTGCCCATACTTGCTGCAGTACGTGCACTGGTAGAATTATGCAGACGTCTGACGTTAACCATCATGCCCGCGGCATTCAACCATACCACTAGCAGTTCCTGTAACAATCATTGTCGGATCGCCCTCTTTGAGCTGAAGCTCTTCGCTAACCACAATCATGCCTTACCTCCTGTTTCGGATTTGAAAATACTGGCTGGTGAAATTTAGTTATAGCAGCAGAACCTGATTTATTCAGTTAATCAGAGAATAAATATTTCTTATCCTGTAAAAATAATAACTAAAGATGAATAGCAGAATAAGGTTGGTTGTGCATATATTCATTTTTGCAGAACGCTTAATACCTGATGGATTTTCAGCCATAAACCGTGTCTGGGACACAGACCGGAACACTATTCCAGGGGGAGAACACGTGCTAACAGCAAGGTAATAAAGAGAAGTGCTTTACTTAGATTATTTAGTGCAAAGAAACGTATCACAGACGAACATTAATTCTCTGTACTCTATCCGTAAAACCCGCTAACAAACCCCTGTTTAATGATATTTCACACTTTGCCTGAAAAAAGCTAGGCTGCCGATTAGTTTAGTTTTAACAATTAGAAATCACTGACATCGTCTGTAAAAAGTGTAATCGCAGGATAAACAGCCCTGTTACCATCAATAAATAAGGCTGCCCCTCCAATTATCTAAAATAAAAATGGGTTCTTTTTATAAAAATCATTTCAACTAACCGCAACATAAACCCCGTTATCATTAATCAGAGTTCTAACGGTGACAGTATTTCAGCATATAAAATGTAAAAACCTCAAAAAAGAAGCGATTACCGCATATATCTCGTAAAAGCGATATTGCGGTAATCGATGAAATGCCTGTAAATACGCTGGTGCGATAGTGACTTATCGCAATCAGATTTTACACCCTTCACAGTCGTCTTCATCACTCAGTGTATCAGGCACTTCACTGGCTTTTTTTTCCGCATTCGCTTCAGCCTGTGCCAGCTGGGCATCAATATCAAATTCAAAAATATCGTCTTTCATCGCTTCATTCCTTAGTGGTATTGAGATGCTGTGTAAAGTGTTATGCAGGCTGAACGGATTCATTCAGCCTGCATAACACTTTGTCGGTACAGGCGGTATCTTAATGGCAAACGTCTTCGGATCCGCGGCCGTTTTTATACTGATTTTTCACGCACCTTAGCAATCACTTTTACCAGTAATAGCACAATCATCCCCACGATCATGCCTGTTGCCAGGCTGGAAAGGTCATTCATAAATGAACGTATCAGCTCACTGTCATTGGCAATGAACTGAGCCATACCGTGATGAAGCAAAGGAATACCATGAGCAATCATTCCGCTACCGACTAAAAACATCCCCAGCCTGCCCACAACAGACAAGGTACGTACCAGCCAAGGTGCAACAGATAGCAGTCCGCCACCGACGGCTTTGACAAGATAAGAGGATTTTTGCTGGAGCCACAGACCAAGATCGTCAATCTTGACTATACAGTCAACAATCCCGTAGACACCGATAGTGACGAGGATGGCTATCCCGGAAAGAATTAACACCTGATTCAATAGTGGGGCTTCAGAAACAATACACAGAGTAATCGCCACGATCTCCGCAGACAAAATGAAATGAGCCAGTACATAGATTTGTGTAATTGCCTGATTTTGATATGTTCAATCCAGCATCAAAAGCAGGTTAATTTATGGACGAAAAACAGTCGCAGGCCCTGGCTAACGAACTGGACAAAAATCTCAAAACCCCTGACGATCTCAGCCAGTTTGAGCGCCTGCTGAAAAAAATCAGTGTCGGGGCGGCGCTCAACGCCGAAATGACCCGTCCCCCCGGCGACGATAAAAATCAGCCAGAACCGGCGACCAACGCCTGCAACGGCTATTCCACAAAGACAGTGACCACCGGCGATGGCCCGCCGGAGCTGCGTACACCGCGCGATCGTGATGGCTCCTTTGAACCGCAACGGGTGAAGAAAAACCAGACCCGGAGCACCGGGATGGATAACCCGATCTTATCGTTGTACGCCAAAGGGATGACCACCGGCGAGATAGCGTCCGCGTTCAAAGAGCTGTATGACGCCGATGCCTCGCCAGCGCTGGTCTCAAAGGTAGCTGATGCCGTCATGGAGCAGGTCACCGGATGGCAAAACCGGCCACTGGATGCCGTTTGTCCCATCGTTTACCCTGACTGTATCGTCCTGAAGGTCCGGCAGGACAGTCGCGTCATCAATAAATCCGTGTTCCTTGCCCCGGGTATCAACATCGAAGGCCAGAAAGAACTGCCGGGTATGTGGCTGGCCGAAAACGAGGGCGCGAAGTTCTGGCTCCATGTGCTGACCGAATTAAAAAATCGCGGCCTGAACGATATCCTCATCGCCTGTGTTGATGATCTGAAGGGCTTCCCGGACGCTATCAACGCGGTGTATCCGCAGGCCCGCGTCCAGCTGTGCGTCGTGCATATGGTGCGCAACAGTCTGCGGTTCGTCTCCTGGGAGGACTACAAAGCCGTCACCCGTGACCTGAAAGCCATCTGTCAGGCCACCACGGAAGAAGCAGATCAGCGGGCGCGGGAAGCGTTCGCCGGTGCCCGGGACAGCCGCTACCCGCAGATAAGCCGGAGCTGGCAGGCAAACCGGGCCAGCCTGTTGACGTTCTTCGCTTACCCGGCAGACATCCGCAAGACGCTCGACACGACCAGCGCCATCGAGTCGCTGAACAGCGTGATCCGGGATGCCATCAAGAAACGGAAGGTGTTCCCGACGGACGACGCAGTGAAAAAGGAGGTGTGGCTGGCAATCCAGGCCGCATCACAGAAATGGAGGATGCCACTGAGGGACTGGCGTATGGCGATGAGCCGTTTTATTATCGGGTTCGGTGACCGCCCGGACGGCCACTACTGAGAAAAGGCATTTACACAGAATCGTGTACAGGGTCAATGAAATCGGTGCGAACAACACCTTTGATTTTCTTTTTTTCATAAGCGGCAGCCTGCTCGTTACCGAGATTGTACAGTCGCTGCTACCTCACCTCCTCGGTTTTCTGCAATCTGTCTTTGCAGGCTGTGAACCACTTTTTCCATACCCTCATAACAAAGATAAGCCCCATCAATCATCAGCAGTGGCGTAATTCCCCAGGGGGGCCAAAGCACTGTTCACCAGAGCAAGCGGTACCAGAATCAACTTATTCAGAAAGGAGCCTTTCGCCCCCCATACCACCGGCAGTTCACGATTAGCGTTCACCCCGCTGACCTGTCGGGCGTTAAACGACAGATCGTCTCCAGGAACATCGGCAGTTTTCTTTACCGCCACTTTCCCCATGACTGAAATATCATACAGTAAAGTAGCAATGTCATCAGGTAACGTAAGTAAACTACTTCCTGCCAAAATTGTGTTCCTTTTACTTAATCATGTTGGCAGCAGGGGCATATCTGCATTTCTGCCACTGCCATATCCGCAATGCCGTCGCACTGCCATTGCACTGTTACCGACTGCCCTTGAGCTTCACTGTGGTGCAGGTACTTGCTAACCGGACTTTCGGTCATACCTGAAATCTCCTCGGTTGCCACCAGCTTGTCACCCACGTAAATGCGCGCAACGGCCTCGGTGCTTACCATGTGCTCACCGCTGATTTTGTAAAGCCGCCTGACTGTAAGTTTGATGCTGGCCATGCTTACGTGGCACCTCAGTGTAAAAAGAGGAGTGGAACAATTATGAACGTAATATGTAAAAATGTTAAATTATCATACCGTTTCAGTCACTGATGGCCCAGCCTGCACGGTCACTTACAGACGCTGCCTTATGCCCGCACAATCGATTTCACTATTGCCCTCTCCGGCACAAACCCACTCTTCAATCCTTGTGCTCATTTCAGCCTCATTAAGGCGCATTTTGCCCCGCAGGGCACATTCCCATACTACCAGCACTTTCCAACCTGCCGCACTGAGCGCAGCCATATCACACCGATCCCGCGCAACATTACCGTCAATTTTATTCATCCAGAAATCTGTGCGCGTTGCCGGCACTTTGAACAGATGACAGTTATGGTGATGCCAGAAACAGCCATGCGCAAAAATAACGCTCTGATATTGTGTCAGCACAAAATCCGGCGTGCCCGGCAGCGTCTTATCCTGGGCACCATAGCTGAAGCCCAGCGCCGCCAGCAATGCCGCCAGTCGATTTTCAATAGCGGTATCGCGGGTACGAATGGCACGCATGTTTTTACTACGAGTGGCAGAAGAATGTACATCAGCCATATCATCATCCTTTTTGGCTAAGTATAGTGCCGCGACATACCAGACCAAGGATTATTCGGATAAAAACGCGCCCATCCCGTTCTGCATCTGGATAACGTTGCCCAAAGGTTTTAGCCTGATTTTATTGACGCGCGCGCACCGCTTGCTCAATCCATGGGCGTAAAAGCGTTGCCACAGCGGCAAATGCAGGGACGACAACAGAATTGCCAAACTGACGATATGCCTGAGTATCAGAAACCGGAATGCGAAAAGGAATGCCGCCTGGAGTTTCAAAGCCCATTAAACGTGCGCACTCTTTTGGCGTCAGGCGGCGAGGTCGTCTTTGCTGATTTTGTGGATTATCAAAGTCAGCTTCACCCAGAGCCCGGTCCCACCCGCGGTCAATCAAAATTTCCGAGCCATCTTTGTAATAGCGGGCTGACAGCGTGCGCGCAACACTATTTTCTTTTTGGGGGTCCACCAGACCATAGCCAAAACCATTGCCTTTTGCCTGATGCTTTTTTGCATAGCTATAAAGGTACTTCCATAGCGTCGGCGTGAGGATATATTTCTCTTCCACCGCTGGCTCAAGCAAATCCCGTAGCGGTATGCGTTGCTGCGGATACAAACCGGCAAGCGCGCTCAGACTGAATGTCGGCAGTTGCAAATCACGGCGAAAACCCACCAGCACAATGCGCTCACGATGCTGCGGCAGAAAATATTTCCCCTCGATGATTTTTGGGTCTGGCGTACCGTGATGATTGGCATCCGCCACGTCGTATCCGAGTTCACCAAGGGTATCCATGATGACACGGAACGTTTTTCCCCGATCGTGACTCTTAAGATTTTTCACGTTTTCAAGGACGAAGATTGCCGGTTTTTTCGCGGTAATAATCCGCGCGACATCAAAAAACAGCGTACCCTGTGCTTCACATTCA
This sequence comes from Erwinia tracheiphila, assembly GCF_021365465.1. Classification (NCBI taxonomy): domain Bacteria; kingdom Pseudomonadati; phylum Pseudomonadota; class Gammaproteobacteria; order Enterobacterales; family Erwiniaceae; genus Erwinia; species Erwinia tracheiphila. The sequence goes on along the minus strand of NZ_CP089932.1, from coordinate 1,994,920 downwards.
AAACCATGCGCACGACCCAGCGCATTTTTTTTTGACACGCCTGCCAGAGAAAACGGCTGGCAGGGAAAACCTGCCAGCAGCACATCATGATCGGGAATCCCCTGCTGGATGTGATGATAGGCTTGCTGCTCATCAATTGCAGGATTGTTGCTCAGGGTAACGTCACGAATATCACTATTAAAAATGTGAGTGTCTGGGTCGCAATACCAATTCGCCCGATAGGTTTTCAGAGAATATTTGTTCCATTCGCTGGTAAATACGCATTGACCACCGATCGCATCAAAACCACTGCGAATACCGCCAATACCGGCAAAAAGATCGATAAAACGAAAAGCATAATGCGGATGATACGCTGGTGGAGCAGGCAACAGGTTTTTTAGCGAACGCATCTCTTGTTGGGTCAACCGCTCCGGGATCGCGTCTTCTTTCAGCCAGCGATTTACTGTTTCACGATTCCATTTACACCCGCTTACCTCTGAGAGCATCGCAGCAACCGTTTTCGCATCATAGATTTCCAGCACCTGTAACATCAGCTGGTGATGCTGTTCAGAACGCGTCTCCTGTTGATTAATCATATTGGCTGGCGGTACGGCAATGTGCTTTAACTCGCTCATAATCATCCGGTTATCAGAAATAGACCGATGTAGTCTATCATCTCATTTCTGTTGTGCCAGGCGTTCTACTCGCGGGTTGGCATAACCATTGCGTTATCCTTGCCGTGACAATGGCTTCCGCGCCTCTTACACTGTCCCGGTTTTAACTGATTAATGGAATCTGACGCCATGAGCGAAATCTCACGTCCACTGCTCACCCTGCCTGGCGGGGCCGATAAATTACTGCTCCATTCCTGCTGTGCACCCTGCTCCGGTGAAGTGATGGAGGCTATCCAGGCTGGGGGTATTGAATACACGATTTTTTTCTACAACCCAAACATCCACCCGCAAAAAGAGTACATGCTGCGCAAAGAAGAAAATATTCGCTTTGCCGAAAAGCATAACGTGCCCTTCGTTGATGCCGATTACGATACCGATAACTGGTTTGAGCGCGCAAAAGGTATGGAATGGGAGCCGGAGCGTGGGGTTCGTTGTACAATGTGTTTTGACATGCGTTTCGAACGCACCGCACTGTATGCGCATGAACACGGTTTCCCGGTGATGACCAGCTGCCTTGGCATTTCACGCTGGAAAAACATGCAGCAGATTAATGAGTGCGGCATTCGGGCAACATCACCGTATCCGGGACTCAGCTACTGGGATTTCAACTGGCGCAAAAATGGCGGTTCCGCGCGGATGGTGGAAATCAGTAAACGTGAGCGGTTTTATCAGCAGGAATACTGTGGCTGCGTTTATTCTCTGCGCGACACCAACCTGCATCGTAAAAGTCAGGGACGACCTTTAATAAAGCTGGGGAAGCTTTACTACGGTGATGAACAAAAATAGGCCATGCTGAAGGTGCCTTGCCCGATTGAGCAAGGCAAAAGTCAGTTGATTTTACCGGATTGGTGGTAATTTTGAGGCGGTAAAATGTACCCGCTCAGACCTGATCTGACAGTTACCGGTTATTTATACAGGTGTCTGTCAGATTACATCTGGTTCAGCTCCTTTTCTGCCCGGACCCGTTTTCCATCAGGTAACCTGACCATCGGTGTTCGCCCGCAGCACATTTTTCCCTGATGAGTTCGCTCATTATTGTCATGCCACAACCACTTATCCGGATCTGACCGCAGGCTTTCCAGGCCCCCGTATAACGTCTTGCGGCACGCAACCTGATAAAATTCCTGCAAAATGGTTTTATGGAACCGCCCGCAAATACCGTTGGTCTGCGGGGACATCGCCTTCGTTTTTGTATGGCCGATATCGTTGATGGCCAGATAAAGCTGATAATCATGCTGTATTGTATGAACAGGGCAGCCGGCCGGCCGCGAACTGAAAACTGCGCCATCTGCCTGACTCTGAGTTGTCACACAGTGATTTGAATATGTATGATCTGACTACATATTTTGCTCAGAGTCTTCCCCATGATGACCCGTAAAAGCATCGATACCATCCTGCTCTCCGTTGCCGCGGACAAGCTTTCACAGCGTGAATGGGACTGGATGAAGATGCTCAAACCCATGGACCCACCTCCGGCAATGGTCGCCAGCGCCATACTGGAGCACCGCCACGATACGGCTGCGCTCACCCGCCTGCGGGACGCCGGGGATTAATCTGTCACGTGTACACGTCAAAAAAGACGGCCGTTGGCCTGCACTTCATATTTGTAATTTATTGTAAATACTGGCATACCCGCTTTTACGAGATTTAATTACCATGAAATATTGAGAATGTTAGAAAATGGCGCACCGAATGTAATTAAATTAGCACAGGCTTTTTTATGCGATTCATTTAAATGTTTATGAGACCTTAAATCGTTTAAATCAAATTTGCTGATTCTATTAATCAGACTGCCATCCGAACTCATGATATTTTTCTGGATAATCTCATACTCTCCTGATGGTTATTAGCCAGCCCGGGCAGGTCCATACTAAGCCAGATAAGTTCAACAGCAGTATGGTAATGAAACACTCCAGCCCGTGCTGGCTCTGAGACTAAAAACATCACCATTAAAAAAGTAACAGAGGTTTTAACATGAAATAGCGCCCGATTCTATTTAACAGCCAACGGGTGCGAGCGCTGCTCTCAGGACAACAGAGTCAAACCCGGCGTATCATGAAGTCACAACTTTTTGGTCCCGGCCACGATAATCACGAAGGTTGCTATGGTATTGACGTGCTGAATAATCAGTTACTGGGCAACCGTGTAATTGATATGGGAAATATCTATAACCACTGTCCCTATGGGCAACCGGGCGATCGTCTCTGGGTCAGAGAAACCTAGCGTGGGCCAATGATCTCTCAGCAGGACATAACAGAATATGAGCGTACACCGTCACGGTTTAAATCAGCCAGCTATTGCCAATATCGTGCTGACAGCAACCAGTTTGACCCCAATGACGAGGAGCAATTTGGCTGGCAGGCCGGTATTCATATGCCTCGCTGGGCCAGCCGGATAAATCTGCAGATTTGTGATATTCGTCTGGAAAGGATACAAGAGATTAGCAATGATGATATCGCTGCAGAAGGTATACAGCCCCGTGCCCGAAAGAAGCTTACCGCCAGCACTGGTCGCAGCAATACGGGGGAACCAGTTGGGAAGTCAATCCGTGGGTATGGGTAATTGAATTCGCCCGGGTGTGAAAACGACCCTGTTACCTGAAAGATGTGACAGGACACAGGCTTTAAAATAAAGCCTGTGTGGCAGGTCCACGTTCTCCTTCTGGATTGCAAACTCACCTGCCATTTTGCTTAAGTCATTAAAGCATAATGATAAGTTGCGGCATTCCGTGCTTATTAGTACAGGATGCTGCCATTTGAAACATAACGTTAATTGTTCTGGCCTGCCGGAAAGCAAAGTAATAAACATTCTTATGCTCACTATTTACCCAGTAATGTTTTAAAGATAGGCAATTGAATGCTAACGTGTTTACGGGGTTGACAGCACTAAAAACTACCGTTATTATGCGCCCATCAACGCAATTCCTCTGTAGTTCAGTCGGTAGAACGGCGGACTGTTAATCCGTATGTCACTGGTTCGAGTCCAGTCAGAGGAGCCATATTTAGGTCAGCAGACGTTTCATAAAGTCTGTTTTCTGCATTTATATCAGTTGGTTACCCTCTTCTTCAGGTTCACTAAAAACCACTCGAAGCCATACCCATTTGCTGGTAAAAATGTTGGTAATGGTAGTTCGATTGCGTTTTTACCAACAAGCGGGGGATGCCGTTATGCCACTTACTGATACCAAAGTAAAAAACGCCAAACCTCTCGATAAGGAATACAAGCTGACTGATGGCTTTGGTATGTTCCTTCGCGTTACCCCTAAGGGTTCTAAATACTGGCAGATGGCTTACCGCTTCGAAGGGAAGCAAAAACTTTTCTCTATCGGTGTTTACCCTGCTGTTTCACTTGCTGATGCAAGACAGCGCCGTGATGAAGCTAAAAGACTTCTTGCTCAGGGAGTCGCTCCTAACGCCAAGAAACAGGCCGAAGTTAAAGAGCTGAAAACCAAACGCGACAACACCCGTTATTTCAGGGTCGTTGCCAAAGCGTGGTTTGCTACCAAGAAGAAATGGTCTGAAGATTATCGTCATAGCGTATTGACCCGCCTTGAAACCTATATCTTCCCGGATATTGGCAACAGAGACGTTACCGAGCTTGCCACTGGCGATCTGTTAGTCCCCATAAAAAAAGTAGAAGCACTTGGCTATCTCGAAGTTGCCACGCGGGTTAAGCAATACGTGACGTCCATTCTACGCTATGCCGTCCAACAGCAGCTCATACGTTATAATCCGGCTTACGATCTGGAAGGTTCCATTCAGAAATCAGAAACTGAACACCGCCCGGCGCTGGAGCTTGAAGAGATCCCATTGCTACTTGAACGTATTGATGCCTACAAAAGCCGCAGACTGACCACACTGGCGATTCAACTTAACCTGCTGGTGTTTGTTCGTTCCAGCGAGCTGCGTTTCGCCAGATGGTCAGAGATCGATTTCAAAAGCAAACTGTGGGTTATCCCCGAACAGCGGGAAGTCATCGACGGCGTGAAATATTCAGGTCGTGGCACCAAGATGAAGCGTAAGCATTTCATCCCTCTCTGCCGTCAGGCAATCGTGTTGCTGAAAGAAATTAAACAGCTCACCTGTGAAGATGGCAATGATGATGGTTTCATCTTCACAGGCAGCTATGACAGCTTCAAGCCAATGAGTGAAAACACCATAAACAAGGCACTACGTAAGATGGGCTACGATACCCGGCAGGACATTTGTGGTCACGGTTTCCGCACACTGGCCTGTAGTGCCTTAATTGAGTCCGGTTTATGGTCAGAAGACGCTGTAGAGCTTCAGATGAGCCACAAAGAAAGCAACAGCGTCCGTGCAGCTTATACCCATAAAGCCAGGCACCCTGACCAGCGCCGCCTGATGTTGCAGTGGTGGGCTGATTTCCTTGATGCCAACATCAACGGTATGGTCAGACCGTTTGAGTTTGCCCAGAGGTGAACACTTTGAGTTAGAAAATTACGGCTAACTGCTTGATAACCCATCACATAACCGCATGTAACCCTTTGTTTTGAATGTGTTTGAATAGCCACCACTGGTTGATGGCTATCACTTCATACCGTAAAATGCTTACCAATTTCGGACACTGCTTTCCCGTGACCTCATGACGGATACTTTTTATGAAAAAAATAACTTCTGATATGACAGAACTACAATCAATGAATATCACTGAAGATAATATCAGCAAACTTAACTCTTTGTTTCCTGAAGCCTTTAATGAAAACGGCATTGATTTTGACGTTTTAAAACATCTTTTGGGTGAAAATGTAGACGAAAAAGAAGAACGCTATGGCCTGAACTGGCATGGTAAGCGTCAGGCCCGTCAGCTTGCTCTTACCCCTTCCCGTGGCACCTTACGCCCATGTAAAGATGAAAGCGTTGATTGGGATAACACCAAGAACCTGATGATCGAGGGTGATAACCTTGAAGTGTTAAAGCTTCTACAAAAAAGCTACGCGGGAAAAGTTAAGCTTATTTACATCGATCCGCCTTATAACACCGGGAAAGATTTTTTTTATTCTGATAAATTCCAAGATAATATGAAAAATTATCTTGAAATCACAGGACAAACAGAAGAAGGTACGCGTTTAAGCACAAATACTGAAACCAGCGGACGTTATCATACTGACTGGTTAAATATGATCTACCCACGATTAAAAATCGCTCATAACTTGCTCGTTAAAGATGGCGTAATATTTATCTCCATAGATGACTCAGAGCTATACAACCTGAAAGAAATATGTGATGAAATATTTGGAAGTGAAAATTTCATTGCAACATTAATTTGGGAGAAAGGACGTAAAAACGATGCCAAACTTATTTCTTTAGGTCATGAATACATTCTGGCTTATGCAAGAAATAAATCATATCTTCTTAAAAAAGAAGTAAGATGGCGAGAAGCAAAACCCGGAGCACAAGAGATTCTTGACGAGTACTTAAAACTTAGAAAAAAATATGGTACTGATAATGATGCTGTTGAGAGTGGAATTCGTAATTTTTACGAGAGTCTTCCCTCGAACCATCCATCGAAAAAACATATGCGCTACAATAAAGTAGATGACCGTGGTGTATGGCGAGATGATAATATGTCATGGCCCGGCGGTGATGGTCCGAAGTATGATCTAATACACCCTAAGACAGAATTACCATGTGCTGTTCCTGAAGACGGCTGGCGTTATAGTACACTCGATAAAATGCTTGAAATGATAAAACTCGGCAAAGTTGTATTCCGGGATGATCATTCTGAACCACCAATCAGAAAAACCTATCTTGTAGAGATTGATGATCTACCAGAGGATGATGGAGATGGCTCCGATGAGCAAAACGAAGATTTGCCTATTCAGGTAGCTGGAAGCTACTTCTATCGAAGTGCATTACAAGCGTCCAAGGAGTTAAGTTCTTTATTTGGAAGTAAGGTTTTTAATAATCCTAAAGATAAAGAAACACTTATTAGATGGTTTTCATATATCAATGTAAAATCAGACGACATCATCCTAGATTTTTTTGCTGGTTCTGGAAGTACGGGACATGCCGTATATGATTTGAATGTTAAGGAAAATAAGAACATCCGTTTCATTCTCGTTCAATTACCAGAGACTATTGATCCTAAATCAGAAGGTGTAAAACCAGCCATTGCGTTTTTAAATGATCTTAAAAAGCCAGCTAAGATAAATGAAATAACAAAAGAACGCCTTCGCCGTGCAGGTAAAAAAGTTCGTAAAGATAATCCAGAGCCTGTAATTTAAATTGTGTATCTGCCTGTTTTTGATATCTTCATTTCGATAACGGAGACAGGTAATTATGGACGAAAAAAGACTCAAAGCCCTTGCGGCTGAACTGGCTAAGGGGCTGAAAACCGAAGCCGATCTCAACCAGTTTTCCCGCATGCTGACGAAGCTTACAGTTGAAACTGCGCTCAATGCTGAGCTGACTGACCACATCGGACACGAAAAGAACGCACCCAAAACAGGCTCAAATACCCGCAATGGTTATTCGTCAAAAACGTTGTTGTGCGACGATGGTGAGATTGAAATCAGTACACCACGTGATCGTGAAAGCACCTTCGAACCTCAGCTTATTAAGAAAAATCAGACACGTATTACGCAGATGGACAGTCAGATCCTGTCGTTGTATGCAAAAGGCATGACCACCCGGGAGATTGTCGCCACCTTCAAAGAAATGTACGATGCGGACGTCTCACCCACGCTGATATCGAAAGTCACTGATGCGGTGAAAGAGCAGGTATCTGAGTGGCAAAACCGTCCGCTGGATGCTCTGTATCCCATTGTTTATCTTGACTGTATTGTCGTAAAAGTTCGCCACAGTGGCACTGTAATTAACAAAGCCGTATTCCTTGCTCTGGGTATTAACACCGAAGGCCAGAAAGAATTACTGGGCATGTGGCTCGCAGAAAATGAAGGTGCGAAGTTCTGGCTCAGCGTGCTGACTGAGCTGAAGAATCGAGGTCTCCAGGATATCCTGATTGCCTGCGTGGATGGCCTTAAGGGCTTTCCGGATGCGATAAACAGCGTGTACCCGCAGACGCATATCCAGTTGTGCATTATTCACATGGTACGCAACAGCCTGAAATACGTGTCATGGAAGGACTATAAAGCCGTTACTGGCGGTCTGAAAGCGGTTTATCAGGCTCCGACAGAAGCAGCAGCGCTGATGGCCCTGGATAAGTTCGCTGATGTCTGGGACGACAAATATCCGCAAATCAGCAAAAGCTGGCGTGCACACTGGGAAAATCTCAATACGTTCTTTGGTTATCCACCAGATATACGTAAGGCTATCTACACCACGAATGCCATCGAGTCGCTGAACAGCGTTATCCGGGCAGCGATAAAGAAACGCAAAGTGTTCCCGACAGATGACTCAGTGCGCAAGGTGATATATCTGGCAATCCAGTCGGCCTCGAAAAAATGGAGTATGCCGATCCAGAACTGGCGGCTGGCAATGAGTCGCTTTATTATCGAGTTTGGTGACCGCCTGAGCGATCACCTTTAATACGGTGGCAGATACACAGAATTATTTACAGGGTCATAATCCAGAATGGTATGGAGATGTTGGTTTTCGCGTATTCAAACTTGATACATCTAACATCCGACCGTGGGAAGCCACAGCAGAAACCCTCTCTGAACAGCTTGATGCCTATGTAAGCCCAATCCTTGAAGACCGTAGTGAAGAAGATTTGCTTACAGAGTTAATGCTTAAGCGTGGCATTGACCTGAGTGTAAACATTGAAACCCGACAATTTGATGGGTTGACCGTTTCTTGTGTTGACGCTGGCAAATTGTTTACCTGCTTTGCTAATCAAATCTCTGCATCTTCAGTCGAAGAACTGACCGGGGGGATCATCGACTGGCATAAGAGCTTGAAGGCTGGCAAAGATACGGTCTGCTATTTCCTTGATAACGCATTTGAAAATAACGTTGCTAAAACAAATCTTTGCGCCATTCTTGAACAACATGGTCTGACTAACCTGCACAGCCTGTAAGGGAATGAGATGAAACTACATTTTGAATCTGACCTTAAATATCAGAAAAACGCTATAAAATCGGTATGCGATTTGTTTGAAGGCCAGGAGAAATGAGAAAGTGAAATGACTGTGCTGGCCCCAGCTCAGGGCGCACTCTCATTTGAAGGCGCAACAGGTCCAATGCGTGTTAACCCACAAATACCCGAAGATGATGTTCTGCTGAAAAACTTAAACAGTGTTCAGTTGAAAAATCAGCTTCCTCCTTCATCTGTGCTTGACAGTCATGATTTTACTGTTGAAATGGAAACAGGGACAGGTAAAACGTATGTTTATCTCCGCACCATGCTGGAGCTGAACAAACGCTATGGCATGAGTAAATTTATCATTGTGGTTCCTTCCGTTGCCATCAAGGAAGGCGTTTATAAAACGCTACAAATCACTGAAGAACACTTCAAAAGTCTCTATGCGGGCATTCCATACGAATACTACCTGTATGATTCTGCAAAACCTGCCGATGTCAGAAATTTTGCAACCAGTTCTGTTATGCAGATCATGGTAATGACGGTGGGTGCGATTAACAAAAAAGACGTTAACAAGCTCTATCAGTCCAGTGAAAAAACGACCGTTGATGATCTGGATAAGCCAATTGACCTGATCCGGGCTACACGTCCGATTATTATCGTCGATGAGCCACAAAGTGTTGATGGTGGCTTGAATGGTGCGGGTAAAACCGCACTTGATGCTATGTATCCCATGTTCACCTTACGTTATTCAGCAACACATGTGCATAAACATCATATGGTGTATCGTCTCGATGCCATTGACGCTTACAATCAAAAACTGGTCAAACAGATCGAAGTTGCCGGGCTTGAAGTACAGAATGCAAGCAACAGCCCCTATGTGAAGCTGGTTAGTATTAACAGTAAGAAAAACATTATCAGTGGTACTGTTCTTGTTGATATAGCTGATAAAAAAGGGAACGTTAATCGTTCTGAGATTATCGTATATGACGGTATGACACTTGATGACGAAACAGGACGTGATATTTATCAGGGATACCGGATAAGCGAGATCCGTACGGGCAAGAAAGGTTACCTTACACTGGAAACGCCTTCTGATACTTACTACATGAGAGTCGGTGATGTCGTCGGTGATATTGACCCAATGCTCATCCAGCGACATATGATTAGACGTACAATCCGTGAACATCTCGATAAAGAACTTCGCCTGAATACTCAGCAAATCAAGGTCCTTACCCTGTTTTTCATTGATAAGGTTGATTTCTATCGCAAGACCAATGAAGAAGGACTGCGTGAACCGGGTGAATATGCCCGTATCTTTGAAGAAGAATATCTCAAAGCCATCAAAAGCCCCGCTTATAAAGATTTGCTCCCTTCTCATCCAGAACAAGCTAAAGACGTTCACGATGGTTATTTCTCCATTGATAAAAAAGGTGCATGGGCTGAAACAAGCGAAAGCAATAATGCAGGCCGCGAAAATGCAGAGCGCGGTTATAACCTCATAATGAAAAATAAAGAGAAGCTTTTGAGTTTCTCCAATCCGGTGAGGTTCATTTTTTCACACTCTGCTTTGAAAGAAGGCTGGGATAACCCCAATGTATTCCAGATCTGTAGCCTTCGAGAAATGGGAAGTGAACGAGAACGTCGTCAAACATTAGGCCGTGGTCTTCGCCTGTGCGTTAACCAAGAGGGTGAACGTGTTCGTGATGACAGCATTAACATTCTGACAGTCGTTGCCAGTGAAAATTATGAAGCCTATGCCGAACGACTACAGAGCGAAATTGAGAACGAAACAGGTATCCGTTTTGGTATTATCGAAAAAGATGCGTTTGCCCATCTGATCTTCTCTGATTCCTCGCAAAGTGTAGGTATTTCCGGTTCACATGATATCTGGTCTGAACTACAGACTGAAGGTTATCTGGAAAAATCGGGAAAAATCACCAAAACCCTGAAAGAAACTCTTTTCGATGGCACTTTTGCTGTTAGCGAAAGGTTCCTTCCCCTTCAGGAGCAAATTGAAATCATTCTACGTAAATCAGCAGGACGACTAAACATTAATAATGCTGATGAGCGCAAAACAATCCAATACCGGAAAGAAGTCTTAAATAGCCCGGAATTCGAAGCGTTATGGCAGAGAATAAGTCAAAAAACACGCTACCGACTGTCATTTGATGAAGATGAATTGATGAAATCCTGTACGAAATCACTTTCTGAAATGCAGCCTGTAGCAAAAGCAATGGTCAGTTTCAGCAAAGCAACAATCAAACAAAGCCAGTCAGGTCTTGATGTTAAAGCTCAGGTTAATGGGACAACAAGCTCTGTTATTGATGTTGCTGAACAACCGCTGCCAGATATTCTTGGTGTTCTGCAGGAAAAAACCGGACTGACAAGACGCAGCTTAAGCACCATACTGAAAGAGAGCGGAAGACTCGCTGATTTTGCTAAAAATCCACAACAATTTATCAGTGAAGCTATAGGCAGAATCAACTATTGCAAACGCCTGTCTATTGTTGATGGTATTAAATATTATCCACTAAAAAGTGACGTATATGCACAAAATCTCTTTATGGATAAAGAGCTAACTGGATATGCCCGTAATCTTTTCGAAACCTCGTCTAAATCAGTTTACGAATACGTTCCTAAAGATTCTGAAGTCGAAAGCCATTTCGCTCAGGAACTCGAAGAACAGGATGAAGTTAAGCTTTATGTAAAACTTCCCAGCTGGTTCAAAATCCCGACGCCACTGGGAACCTACAATCCTGACTGGGCCTTAGTTATTGAAGACAATGGTGAAAACCATATTTACTTTGTTGAGACAAAAAGTAAACACATTGGTCTTGGTAATGAAGAAGATGCGAAAATAACTTGTGGCAATGCGCATTTTATCTCACTCAAAGAGCAGATGATTAATCCTGCTAGATACATGCGCTCTACCAATATAAATGAGGTTGTGAGCAGCATATAAGGAAGGAGGCCAAGAGGCCCTTTCTTTTTATCTTTTGAATTAAACCAACTCGATTTCCGTGCCTCATGTGTATTAGTCGCGACGTGATCTGACACCGGGCCCTGAAAGGTTGGGGGTTACCGGTTTTGATATGGGTGTCGAATCCTTATACAAAACACGAGGTCACCCTGATGCTCCATACTCACAATCCCATCATCAAACACAAAGCCGGCCTGCTCAATCTCGCCGAATAACCCGGTAACGTCTCAACAGCCTGCAAGAGCACGGGCGTGTCACGCGACACCTTCTATCGTTATCAGGAACTGGCTGCTGAAGGCGGCATTGACGCGCTGGTTAACCAGAACCGCCGGGGTCCAAACCTGACGAACCGCGCCGACGAAGCCACTGAACGCGCGGTTGTTGAATATGCCGTTGAGTTCCCGGCCCCCGGGCAGCACCGGACCAGTGATGAGCTGCGTAAAAAAGGCGTGTTTACCTCCGGCAGCGGCGTGCGCGCCATATGGCAACGACACGACCTGGAGAACTTCCGTAAACGCCTGAAGGCGCCTGAGGAAAAGCTCACCAGAGAAGCCATCGTGCTTACCGGTGCCCCAATCGCCGCGCTGGAGAAAAAAGGCGCATGATGATGAGGCCAGTGGCGAAATCGAGACCGCACACCCGGGCTATCCCGGGTCGCAGGACACCTTCTGTGCTGGCGATCTGAACGGTGTGGGCCGTATCTGCCCGCAGCCGTTCGTGGATACGTACCCGAAAGTGGCACACTGCAAGCGGTATACGAGTAAAACGCCGAACACCGCCGCCGGCCTGCTAAATGATCGGGTACTGCCGTTCTGTGAGGCTCAGGGGCTGCCGGTGCTGAGAAGACTGACCGACAGGGGAACGGAGTGCTGTGGTAAGGTGGAGCCGCATGATTACCAGCTTTATCTGTCCATCAACGATATCGCCCATACAAAAACGAAGGCGATGTCCCCACAGACCAACGGCATCGGTGAGCGCTTCCATAAAACGATTTTGCAGGACTTTTATCAGGTCACGTTCCGCAAGAAGTCATATGGGGAGCGGGAGAGCCTGCAAACGGATCCGGACAACGGATTATGGCATGACAATAATGAGCGGACTCATCAGGGGAAAATGTGCGGCGGGCGAACGCCAGTGGCCAGGTTACCTGATGGAAAACGTGTCTGTGCAGAAAAGGATCTGAACATAGCGCCCTTACAGGGCGAGCGTCACGGCTCTGCCGTTCCGAGGGTGTTCATGACCGGCTCACAGCTTTATACTCTGCGGTATGTTAATTTGTATTAGTCGCGACTTGATCTGACACTGGACCTTGAAAGGTTGAGAGTTACCGGTTTTGATATGGGTGTCTAATCCTTAAACAAAACGCGAGGTAACTCTCATGATTCATACTAACAATCCCATCATCAAACACAAAGCCGGCCTGCTCAATCTCGCCGAAGAACTCGGTAACGTATCAAAAGCCTGCAAGATCATGGGCGTGTCACGCGACACGTTTTACCGTTATCAGGAACTGGCTGCTGAAGGCGGCATCGATGCGCTGATTAACCAGAACCGCCGCGTCCCCAACCTGAAGAACCGCGCCGACGAAGCCACTGAACGCGCTGTTGTTGAATATGCCGTTGAGTTCCCGGCCCACGGGCAACACCGGACCAGTAATGAGCTGCGTAAAAAAGGCGTGTTTATCTCCGGTAGCGGCGTGCGCTCCATCTGGCAACGGCACGACCTGGAGAACTTCCGTAAACGCCTGAAGGCACTTGAGGAAAAGGTCGCCAGAGAAGGCATCGTGCTTACCGACGCTCAAATCGCAGCGCTGGAGAAGAAGGCCCACGATGACGAGGCCAGCGGAGAAATCGAAACTGCTCACCCGGGTTATCTCGGGTCGCAGGACACCTTCTACGTGGGCAATCTGAAAGGTGTGGGTCGTATCTACCAGCAGACGTTCGTGGATACGTACTCGAAAGTGGCACACTGCAAGCTGTATACGAGTAAAACGCCGATCACCGCCGCAGACCTGCTCAATGATCGCGTACTGCCGTTCTACGAGGCTCAGGGACTGCCGATGCTGAGGATCCTGACCGACAGGGGAACGGAGTACTGTGGTAAGGTGGAGCAGCATGATTACCAGCTGTATCTGGCCATCAACGATATCGACCATACAAAAACGAAGGCGATGTCTCCGCAGACGAACGGCATCTGCGAGCGCTTCCATAAAACTATTTTGCAGGATTTTTATCAGGTTACGTTCCGTAAGAAGTTATACGAAGACCTGGAGAGCCTGCAAACGGATCTGGACAACTGGTTGTGGCATTACAATAATGAGCGAACTCATCAGGGAAAAATGTGCTGCGGGCGTACGCCAATGGCCACGTTACCTGATGGAAAACGGGTCTGGGCAGAAAAAAATCTGAACCAGATGTAATCTGACAGACACCTGTATAAATAACCGGTAACTGTCAGATCAGGTCTGAGCTAGTACAGTTAATTTCTCAGGAAATCATTCACATTGCCCGTAGCAAAGCCCCCAGAAAGCGTAAACCCACGCCCTCGTCCCGACGCGCTATACCCGGATATCCTAAGCGTTTTCTGGTGTCCATTCCGCCCCGGAGCGATTATGACGACCCCGACGAGTTTTTTACGACACTCCGCAGGATGCCATTCGTCACTGTGTCCACCTGGGGCCACAGTTTTTCCTCGATACACACTTCGACCCGCCTCTCGTCTGCATCATCCGCGGCTTTGAGCCGCCTGACTCACCCGACGGCGATGTCGTCCTTGAGTCCATGCCAGCCGATGTGTTTATTATCGCCACAGAATCCGGCATGCTGCCGGTGACCTTCGCTCCCTGGGATAAACACACCGACAACTGGGCCGATGACTGTGACGACTGGCACTATAATACCGGTGCCACTGCAGAGCGATAATCCGCCGCATGTATATCCCGCGCCCGGCAAAACTGCTGTTCACCACTGATGACGCCTGGAACCGGTATATGGATAAACACGGGGACACCCTCAGCCCCTGGACCGTACTCTGCGTCGAGCGCATGCTCGCCTGCGGCACTGCTGCCATGGGGGTGAAGCGATACTGCTGCGCCTCCCCGGACTGCACCCACACCCGCTTCTTCTGCCAGACCTGTAAATCAAAAGGCTGCAGCTCCTGCGGACATAAGGCCACGGAGCAGTGGATTACAGAGCAACAGCAAATTCTGCCCGACTGCGACTGGCAGCATATCACCTTCACCATGCCCCATCTGCTGTGGCCCTTTTTCAACAATAACTGGCCTCTGCTCAATGCCCTGTTCCGCGCAGCCACCCGCGCCATGCTCCGCTGGGCCAGAAAACAGGGTGTGGAAGTCGGTATCTTCTGCGCCCTGCACACCTACGGTCGCCAGCTCAACCAGCATCCCCACATTCATCTCTCCGTCACCCGCGGCGGGCTTGATATTAAACACGGCGTATGGCGCGACCTCTTCTTTAAAAAGCATGCCGTGGAGGAAATCTGGCGCGGAGCCGTCATCCGGCTGCTGCGCCACAGCTATGACCTGATTAACCCCGGCAGGCTGCCGGGGCTGGGGTATATCCACGACAAAAAACAGTGGCTGCGCTATCTGCAGGCGCAGTACGGGCGCCGCTGGAAGGTCCACTTCGCGAAGAAGACCCGGGGGGCCTGGCGGAGCGTCAAATATCTGGGCCGGTACCTGAAACGGCCCCCCGTGTCGGCGGCGAAGCTGAGGCACTACAGCGGCGGCGCGGTGGTGCACCACTATTACGACCACCGTACGCAGCAGTACCGGCAGCAGACGCTGACGCAGGAAGATATGATCGGACGTTATATCAGCCATATCCCGGCGAAGCATTTTAAGATGGTGCGTTATTACGGTTTTTTATCAAACCGTAAACGGGGTAGCCTGCTGCCGAAGGTGTATGAAGCCCTGGAGATGGAAGCGCGGAAAAAACCGGAGAAGCCCGGCTTCGCCGCGCTGATGAAAGAATTTCTGCGCACGGATCCGTACAAATGCATTCTGTGCGGCAACCGACTGCGCTTCAGCAGTGCGCAGGCCGGGAGGCACGCGTCGGAGTTGGTGGCAGAAAGACTGCATAACATCGACCGGAAACGATGGCTTCTGGCACAGACTGCGGGATAAGTGCGTCTGAAAAACAGCTTTCAGGTTAAAAACGCGCCGCAAATGCCATTTTATGACCATAACGTTCCCGATGGCACATCATTACTGCATTACAGACACTGCTGCTCATGGTCAGGAAATTTTTAAAACGATGATTCAGTTTCCTAACCATGAACCGGATGTAATCTGACAGACACCTGTATAAATAACCGGTAACGGTCAGATCAGGTCTGAGCGGGTACAAATTATTTATAGGCTCGAAATGGTAAAAAAATAACTTTTCTCCCAACTTCAGCCCTTTGTGGGTAGATTCCCCCCTTCTTCACAAAGCAGCACGACATGTCGGTAGTGCTGCTTCATTCCTTATCCCTTCGAACACCCAGCTAAAGCACACCAACATTGGTGAACCATCGCTCACAATCATGTATATCAATTTCGCTGCGATGGCATTTTATCAGGCCGTCATACCAGCACCGATTTCGCTTTTTCGTAGCGAGCTTTACGGTCATCAAGGCCATTGGTACCGCCATTGATGATTTTTGTTACTGCCGTAATATCGCCACTGCGTTTCAGGCAGCCCCTGGAGGCAAAGAACCACGTTGCCGAACGAGCCGCATATTCGTCCTGCTCCAGCAACTGCGGAACCAACAGCAAATCAGTACCCAGGCCAGCGCCACAATCCCGGTAATTGTCGTGACCGGTTATCTGAATCAGACCGCGACCTCGATAATTCCAGCCGTCGTTTTCTCCGATATTCCCCATGCGGTGGGCGTACACGATATTTGCGATCGCTTTTTGATTTGCTGGTTGGGTGGCTGTGCGACCATATTGCTCTGCGGTATTACCGGGGAAATACTTCCCGAAAGTTGCTTTCAGGCCATCAGCCGAATAATTCAGGTTTTCCACAATACGTGTGAAACCTCCAGACTCATGCCCCACCTGAGCGATAAACATTGCCTGATCGTCAGTTGACGTAATGCCAAATTCAGCCATCGCCGCATCAATTGGCTGAAACCAACGCGCAGCTAATTCGGCGCTGATATTAGCCGCCTTCTGAAACTGTGATTTATTCATTTTTCTGTTCCGGTATAAGTAGTTATGCCAGTGCGTTTGGAGAACAACCCCAGAGCTATCGTTCTCATTCAGTCTGCTCCGATGAAGTCAATCATCCCCCCTACAAATGCACCTGCATTAGCGGGAAGGCCAAGATATTCCATCATCGCAGAGACGGTTAGCGCGAAGATTCCACAAGCCAACGACCCTGTTGCTGTATATATCTTTGGTTTCCCGTCCCTGATATCTATCAATGCCGAAATGTTGAGCGCCAATGCCGAAATGTTGAGCGCCAATGCCGAAATGTTGAGCGCCAATGCCGAAATGTTGAGCGCCGTCAATCCAGCATAAACCGACGGCAGGTATACAGCCAACCATTTCATTGTTTGCTCAATTATTCCGTGTTTTTCCATAGTCACCTCCGGAACGGGGCGCCGTGTGAGAATAAAAAATCCCCGAATATCCAGGAGCGGCAACGGGGAAAGGCGTTGCACTAACCTGACCTGTCAGCGGTCTTTAATATGAAAAAGCCCCGGCAATTGCCAGGGCTGGAATTTTTTGACGGGGTATTTATCGTTCCAGGACAGTTATCGCAGCTTCCATCGCTTTACGCATGTATTCAGTATGGCCGTTATCACCAGTTGAAGCCGTTCTGAGTGCACTGGCAATCTTGTACTTCTTCGTTTCTATGTTCAGTATCACAAAGGACAAATACCGCATCCCCCACTATCCGACACATCTCGTTATAGAGCGCTTCTGATTCTTCACCGTACATAATTTCACCTTTTTAGCTGTTTTGGCGATTAGCGCGAATGTGGATCCAAAGCAAAAACCCCGCAATTAAGCGGTTTTTTTTTAAAATTTCGGCAATATATCAGAATTGCGCTAAATATGGCTGATTTTCACAACTTTTGCAAGCAGTTGTCCTCTTCAGGATGTGATTCACCACGACAATTCAGCACCCCAGACAGTGCTGACAAATCCATTTCTCTGAATGCAGTTTTCATTAGTGCCCAGTGAGGCGCATATGTTTTTGACCACCCCTGCTGTGTAGAGCCGATTAGCCGTCCCAAAGCTGCACCGGCATATTCTTTATAGGTGTCGTTGTTGTTAGAAGCTGCGACATCCTGAGCCGCCAACCAGACGAGGGCGATCAACCGTTTCTGTGTTTTTTTCAGTAAGACTGGTGGAAAATGCTGCTGGTGAGCGGTCCAAACAGACTGGCAAATCAGTGTCTGATAACGGAACGTCAGATCGAAACCGTAGCAGTAACGCAGCCAGGCCTGTTCATGCTCAGGCAGCATGTTCACCGCGCGGCGCCACGGTGCGGCGGCAAACTCATAATCATTTATCGGTGGCAACGGCCTGCGGCGGCGGCGCGTCTCCAGTACATACAGAGAAGTGTTCCGTGCCTTCACCCTTCTACCATCCTCAAACTCAACCATGTGGATGTGTTTGCGTGGACAGCGGTCTTTCTCCGCGGGTGGATGCTCACTAAATGCCTGCAACTGCCCTTTCGTTTTACCTGAGTTGTCCATCAATGCGCGGGTTAATTCTATACGGGCGTACTCGAGTAATTGAGGAGTCATTTCGCAATCACCTCATTCTGCCAGCGGGGTAACGGCGCTTTACTTCACTTCCAGTCCGGCGGATTCGCGACTTCGCGTTACGCTCAATCTGGATAAGCCTTTCGATATTCTGGCGTCGCTGCTTTTCCTCACGGCGGAGATAATCAACGGTGTCTGCCAGTTGTACCTCCCGCCGTGCTATCGACAGCAGATAATCGAACGGGTCCAGAACGGCACCGCATCGGCGGCAACGAACCTGTCGCTCAAACTCATTAACAAAGACACCAGAGTGAAAGCACCGGACTTTTTCACCCTCCGGCAAAAATTGCAGATCGCTTTTTTCCATCCCTTCTTTCGCCGGGAATGCCACGACGTTCAGCAGTTCGGTTTCTGTTTCAGTGCTCATAACTTGCCTTCACTTCTGAGAATTGATTGCGTGCGGAAAACAGCTTCGGCGTGAAATAAGCGAAGCTCATCGCGGGAATAAGGTGTTTTTATGCGTCCATCGACAGCGGAATGACAGGCATCACAGCCCCACGCGCCCTGTGCGTCATCAGGTTTACATCCTGTGCCACAGGTGCCGGCCAGTCGGTAATGAGCCAGCACGGTAGTGTCCGGGGTGAAATTACAGATACCGGGAATTCTCATTTGGCAGTCTCGCCCACGCGCTTGCTTTCTGAGATCAACCTTTTTCATCGAATGGCCTCCGCAATGCGTTCACCAATCCAGCGCATTACCGGTACTGCCATGCTATTACCGATTGCTTTATAGCGAGGTCCGTCGGGACAATCCGTTGCCTCCTTTCCACGCCAATTAATCAGAGTATGGTTATCGGGAAAGCCCTGTAAGCGTTCACATTCAACTGGAGTTAAGCGACGAACTTGAGGCCCCCAACTTATGGCCCCTACCCCCATCCCGGCCCGACCGCCGTTCGGAGTCAACAAAGCATTTGCTGTTCCGTCGTTACGCACCTCAACAGATGAACCTTCAGCACGTCCACGAATTGCAAGTGTGTACTGCTCATACGCAATAGCTGGAGGCTGCCCGCTATTGGCATGACTGGTGTCATGGTTTCCGGCACGCAAGGTTGGTGCCATATCTACCGTTGCATCAGCACCGTTGTCTTTGTAACTAAAAGCTATGCAGGCATTTTCCTGACCGTTGTTACGTCCCAGCGTGTGCGCCAGTTCGCGATTTATATCCGGATCCTGTGTACCGTGAACGGCGAACGTTTCAACATCAAAATCAATGCGCTGACCTTTGGCCGTCAGACATGCAGCAACATCAATGTTTCCGCTGGTATTGCCGCCGCCATAAGCCAGTACGTTCATCCCTCTGTCGGCACATGGTGATGAGTCGTGGCGAGCAGTAAGGGTACCAGCCACTCCCTCGCCATATTGGGTTTCAGCTACTAAATGTCCAGCTTGTCCCTAGTTGTCGTCTGCACCACACGTTCCAACGCCGTTTGCAGTAAGGGCGGCAACTGTCGTTTGCGGTTCTCTGCGCGGCGGAGTATCCCGGCGCACGCTTTCGAACTCAAAAAGTACC
This sequence comes from Erwinia tracheiphila, assembly GCF_021365465.1. Taxonomy (NCBI): domain Bacteria; kingdom Pseudomonadati; phylum Pseudomonadota; class Gammaproteobacteria; order Enterobacterales; family Erwiniaceae; genus Erwinia; species Erwinia tracheiphila. The sequence goes on along the minus strand of NZ_CP089932.1, from coordinate 1,974,992 downwards.
GCGGCGGGATCGAATCCTTTTCGAGCACTTGCGACAACGAACACACGTCGGCGGCGTTGGGCCACTCCGAAAAATTGAGCGTCAAGGACTCGCCATGCGATAGTCCTTTGGGGTCCATACACACAACCAGCGTTCGACCATTTTCGCCCTGCTGGTTGTAGCTCACGGCTTTCTCCGGCAAGTCCTGCCAGAAAACATCCAAAGGCATTATCTTTTGAGGTAAGGACTCCCGGCACGTTTTCCCATACATAAATCGCTTCATCTTCTCCACGCTCGATTCGTTTTGCATCAATTCCATTCGCTAATTCCACATAAGAAAGTGTTAACTGACCACGCTTATCAGCAAGACCATTTCGTAAACCGGCAATACTGAAAGCCTGACAAGGTGTGCCCCCGACTACTATTTCAGGGGCAACAACACCAACACGCACAAAACTGGCTATTTTCGTCATATCGCCCAAATTCGGTACATTGGGCCAGCGTTCTGCCAGCACAGCGCATGGGAAAGGTTCAATTTCAGCAAACCACGATGGCCGCCAGCCCAAATATCCCCATGCTACCGAAGCCGCTTCAATACCACTGCACACAGATCCGTAAGTGATGGTTTTCATCCAGCTACCCCGACTAACTTCATCGCTGATCGCTGTATTTGAGTCAGGATCATGCGGCCTGTGGTTTCAAGTTCTTCGCGACTGATGTAGCTCGTCGCCGGGCCAGCCCATGCTTTATCGAATATCGCGATCGCCATACCGAAACCGGCAGAGGATTCCGACTGTTCACCTTCAGCGGGGATATACCAGTCAGGAAGGTCAAAGCTGATACGCCCTCGAACGAAGGCGATGTGATCTGCATTCTCAGGCCACCAGCTTTCGCTTGTCGCAGACTTGATGAAAAAGACATACCTCCCGCCCTGTTCCCGCATCGCTGCGGCATGCTGCATGATCGGCACCATTCCGGTGATGTACTCACCTTCGAATTGTTGAGCACGGCTGTATGGCGGGTTAGCGTACGCGGCACCACCGAGGACTCCGAGGCGAGCGGACCAGTCCTGCGCCATCGCATTATCTTCGGCGGTGTAATAGTTATCACATTTGGTGTTGTGGTCGTCGGCAAACAGGTCAAGTGAAAACGGGCCAAACCTGGCGTTTATGCCCCACCAGATTGCGTCGGGTGTGCGCCACTGGTCACCGACTTCTTTCAATTTGTGTGACTGGCGGTTACGCAGTGCTTCAAGTGCTTTGCAGTATGGATTCTGGTTCACGCGGCAAACTCCAGTAGCTGCATGGCCACATTGTCTGCTTCCTGGTAATTGCGAAATTTTTTAAAGAGGATTGTGTTCCAAAGAACGTTGAAAACAGCTTTGTAAACCTGAAAAAATTCAGCTTCGCTCATGTTGGCAAAAGAGATTGATTTAGCCTCACGGCGAACGGTGTTACCTGGCAGGATAAACGTATCGTAAAAACCAGCCTCAACGATGGCCCATTTTCTGAAGGATTCAAAAGATTTGGTGATCGCGACTTCTTTTGTGCGCCATTGCTCCTGTCTATCGTGGTATAGCTGTTCCGTTTCCAGGAGGGTATCTTCGTTACCAGCAATGGAAATCAGATACCTCACGTAACCATGCAGATAATCTTTTTCGGATTGGGTTATCGCACCACCGCCCGGTGTCCAGTATTCGAACCCAAGATTCAGCAGAGCAAAGAAGCGTTTGTGAAAGAGATAGTTTCGGGCTTGCCTGACGTCGCAGTTAAGCCACACACCAATTTTGATGCGCTGCAAAAAGTCTCTGGCCTCGGTGGTGGCCGTGGTCAGTGTCGTCGGTGAAGATTTAAAAAGTTGTATAATCTGTGCCATCAGGTATCTCGCATCTGATGCACAGCAATGGTTTGCCAGTTGTTCAGGCTGACGTGATTATTATAAATCAGTGACGGGAAAAAGAAAAACCCGCCGTAACGGGTTGTTGGTGTGGGTGCGTTGAGGATGCCTGACCACCTGAAGGGTGGCAGGGGATCGCTCCCCTGCCGTGCTCTCTTACTCAGGTTCGTAGACTGTGAAGACAGCGACCTCCGTCTGGCCGGTTCGAATTCGTACCTCGCAGAGGTCTTTCCTCGTAACCAGTACCGCCATAATGACGGTGATACAGATGACGATCAGGGCGATTAAGATCGCTTTTTGCTGCTTCATAGCCTGCTTCTCCTTGACCCGGAGGCCAGTAAGAGGCTATTCTGAATGTGTTCAGCATTAGAAGTGGCCTCGGTTAATGTTAAGCGTCCAGCAAGACGCATAATGTTTCCGGGGCTTTTCTCTTTCTGCCATCGGCTAATGCTTAAGGCAGAAAGCCTCAAGCACCCACGGCGAGTATACCTCATCTCCTGGCCAGTGGCACAGCGTTACGATTCTCCGCCAAGTGCCATGAAGATTTCCTCCGCAAGTTCTTCACCATCTGAGTAATCAGCATGGCAATGAGCCACAAACTGATCCCAGTGCTCCTCAAGAAACTGACGCACAGTTAACGACTGAAAATCATCAAGTTCGGACATAGGTTCCTCTCAGTCTTTAATGTATCGCAGCATAAAAAGCGCGAAACTGATTACTGCAGCGACGAAAAGAACAACGATTATTCCGTAGAGCATTATCACCTCCGCAACATTGTTAGTTGTGACGCCATCCGACATTTTCCAGTCGTCAGTGCGTTATTTCCCGCTTCCCATCCTGAAAAAATCCTGTAGCGTCATGCTGGTTAAGCTGTCCCGTCGCATTACCAGCCAGCCATCTTTTTCGAGCCACCATTTTACTTTACCCAGGGTTGCAACTATTGACCCAGCAGGGGCCTGCTCAGTGAAACGTATATTACCGCTTTCGTCAAAACGAACTACCAATGTGCGTGGGCCGCCGTGAATAATATTGCTTTTGTCTTCTGAGGGGGCAACAGGTTTACGGGTAAAGTAGCAATCTTCCAGCTTTTCGAAAACTTCCCACGCCTGATCGGTCTCGAGCATTTTGGCGTGACGGGCAGCGCCGCGTTCTGTCCAGAGGATGAGGGAGCGGACATTGCGGGCGATTTTCACAGACCCACTAAAAGATGGTCTGTGCTTCAAATCACGTAACTCTTCGCCTTCAATCTTGAAGAAGTGTTTTCCCACCACAAAGCGATCCGCATTTCTAGCATAGTTATTTTGGATATTTTTAACGTCCGCGCCGTAGAGTTGTGCAAGCAGTTCGGTGGTGATAACAGGAATCTGGTTGTGAGTAATTGGGGAAAGAGTTTCGACAGAAATTTGAGTTGTCATGGGATTTACCTTTTCAGTTAGGTTAATCACCACCATATGATGCCAGTCATTGGTGGCGAGACGTACAGGGCTGGCATGACCGGCTGAAAAGGACCCGGCGAGCCTTTCGGCTCCCCCACACGCCCCACCATTGAGATGTGACTGTGCTTACGCATAAAAAAACCACGTCTGGCGTGGTATGCGCCTTTTCAGATATCCGGGATGCCAGTCCCGACAACCGATTTTTCGGCTGCACAGGGAATATAGCCCCGGATATCCATGTCGTCAACAGGTGACGACTGTGCTATTATTGAATGGTGTTTAATCCTACTGAGTGAGATAAATCTATGCGCTCTACACAACAGTTCAGCATCACCCTGACCAACGAGATGGCCGAAATGGTTCGCGCACGCGTGGCTTCCGGTAATTATGCCTCCGAAAGCGAAGTGATCCGCGAAGGTCTGCGTGCGCTCTCCGATCGCGACAATGCGATTGAAGCCTGGCTTATGAACACCGCCGCACCAGCGCTCGATGCTCTTCGGAAAAAACCAGATTCAGGGCGCTCCACAGAACAGGTTCGCGCAGCCGTGAAAAAAAATAAGTAATCGCCCATGGCTTACACTGTTATTTTTTCTCCAGCGGCAGAACGGCAAATTACCGATCTACACGATTACATTGCCGTTCACGGTAGCCAGATGATTGCCGACCGTTTTATTAGTGAGCTGCTGGACTACCTTGACGGCTTTATCATTTTCCCTGAGCGAGGCAATCGCCGCGATGACATCCGTCCGGGGCTGAGAATTACTCACTTCCGCCACCGGACGGTTATTGCCTTTGCCGTTGATGATGAGCAAATACTGATTGCTGGTATCTATCACGGCGGTCAGTCTTACGATTAGACACGCTCGCTGAAATACGCCACGGCAGCCTTTTTACGGCTGATCTGACGCGCAATATTCTCTATCTGGGCCAACCAGCGCATTTCGTTTCTGAGTTCTTTACGCCGCTGGCGAACCCAGCCCAGCGTGGGGAATTCCTGCACGTCGTCCGGCGAACTCAAGACCAGCCTGAGCGGACGTGAACCGCCCGGTGCTGGCGCAGCCTCTGTCAGTGTCCAGTGCGCCCCGCCTTTTTCGACGACCCCTGCCTCCAGCAGTTCGTTCAGCAGCGCCTGCGCATCACGCCTGTCTATTTTCAGTATGGCGGCAATCTCACCGGTACTCGCCTTGCCGGTACGATTCAAAATTTCAGTTACTGTTTCCATCAGATATATGTCCTCATCGGGTGAATTAATCAGATTCTGCCTGCCCTGCGACGCAAAAATTCTTCGTGCATCTTCTGCGCGGGTGTTGGTTCTGTTGGATGTGCAGGCGCTGAGATCCTTTTCTGCACCGGGGGTACTGAAAATCCATTAGCCACTTTTTTCTCCCAGCCCGCTGAGCAGCGTCAGCATCAGCCTGTACTTTTGCCAGTTCTTCATCTGCACGTTTCCGTTCCTCGTCTGCCGCCTGCTGGCGCCGCCGTTCTTCGGTTCGTTCGGCGACTTCAGCATGCAGCGCCGCGGTCGAATCAACCAGGTCACGCTGCGACCATTTCAGGTTCCATGTGCTATTTGTCGAATCGACACCGAAGCTGTAGGCACGCCATAACGAAAAAGCCACCAGCAACGTGATCACCAGTGGCTTCCAGTATTTCTCGGCTATGGCAAGCAGCGCACTCATACCAGTACCGATTTCGCTATTTCGTAGCGAGCTTTACGGTCATCAAGGCCGTTGGTACCACCATTGATGATTTTTGTTATTGCCGTAATATCCCCACTGCGTTTCAGGCAGCCTTTCGAGGCAAAGAACCACGTTGCCGAACGAGCCGCATATTCGTCCTGCTCCAGCAACTGCGGAACCAGTAGTAAATCGACACCCAGGCCAGCGCCACAATCCCGGTAATTGTCGTGTCCGGTAATCTGAATCAGGCCGCGACCGCGATAATTCCAGCCGTCGTTTTCTCCGATATTCCCCATGCGGTGGGCGTAAACAATATTAGCAATTGCTTTTTGATCCGCCGGATGATCAGGGGTGCGTCCGTATCGCTGAGCGGTATCGCCAGGGAAATACTTCCCGAAAGTTGCTTTCAAGCCATCGGCAGAATAATTCAGGTTTTCCACAATACGCGTGAAACCACCAGACTCATGCCCCACCTGAGCGATAAACATCGCCTGATCATCGGCGGAGGTTATGCCAAATTCAGCCATCGCCGTAGCAATTGGCTGAAACCAACGCGCAGCTAACTCGGCGCTGATATTAGCCGCCTTCTGAAACTGTGATTTATTCATTCGCTTTTCTCTGTACTGATACCGGTTCGCTTGGTAAATAACGCCACGGCAATATCACGCAATCGGTCAGCGCCAATAAAACCAATCATGCCGCCAACGAATGCGCCGGAATTTGCAGGAAGGCCCAAATATTCCAGAATCGCTGATACTGCTAATGCTGCAATTCCGCAAACCAGCGCCCCGGTAGCTGTATAGATTTTGGGCTTTCCGGCCCTTATATCCATTAATGCCGAAATCCCTAAAGCCGTCAGCCCGGCATAAACCAACGGCAGGTATACAGCCAACCATTTCATTGTTTGCTCAATTATTCCGTGTTTTTCCATAGTCACCTCCGGAACGGGGCGCCGTGTGAGAATAAAAAATCCCCGAAAATCCAGGAGCGGCAACGGGGAAAGGCGTTGCACTAATTTGACCTGTCAGCGGCCTTTGATATGAAAAAGCCCCGGCAATTGCCAGGGCTAGAATTTTTTGATGGGGTATTTATCGTTCCAGGACAGTTATTGCAGCTTCCATCGCTTTACGCATGTATTCAGTATGTCCGTTATCACCAGATAAAGCCGTTCTGAGTGCATTAGCAATATTGTACTTCTTCGTTTCTATGTCAGTATCACAAAGGACAAATACCGCATCTCCAACTATCCGACACATCTCGTTATAGAGCGCCTCTGATTCTTCACCGTACATAATTTCACCTTTTTAGCTATTTTGGCGATAGTACCTTCAGAAATTAGCGCGAATGTAGATCCAAAGCAAAAAACCCGCAATTAAGCGGGTTTGTACAACTTTGGCAACATATCAGAATTGCTCTAAATATGGCTTATTTCGTTGCATTTTGCAATAGCGTCCATTCAATCTCTTCAGGAGGTGCTTCACAATGGTGGTCAAGCGTGTGCTGCAACGCCTCTGTGTCCAGCTCGTTGAACGCACGTTTGAAGTGGGCCCAATGAGGCGCGTAAACGCGAAGCCATGTTGAAGGATTCACGCTCATTAATCTGGCCAACGCCGCCCCGGCGTACTCTTTGTATGTGTCATTGTTTCTAGTGGCTGCGATGTCTTGCGCAGCAAGCCAGATCAACGAAATTAAACGCTTCTTAGTTTTATTCAGTAGGCCTGGCGGCAGATATTTTTGATGTCCGTTCCAGATTACCTCACAGATGATGGTCTGATACCTAAACGTCAGATCGAAGCCGTAACAATACTTTAGCCACGCCTGCTCATGCTCTGGCAGGAAATTAACTGCGCGGCGCCACGGTGCTCCGGCAAACTCATAATCGTTAATCGGTGGTAATGGCCTGCGGCGGCTGCGCGTCTCCAGTACATACAGAGAAGTGTTCTGTGCCTTTACCCTTCGACCATCCTCAAACTCAACCATGTGGATGTGTTTGCGTGGGCAGCGGTCTTTCTCCGCTGGTGGATGCTCACAAAACGCCTGCAACTGCCCTTTCGTTTTACCTGAGTTATCCATCAATGCGCGGGTTAATTCTATACGGGCGTACTCGAGTAATTGAGGAGTCATTTCGAGATCACCTCATTTTGCCAGAGGGGTAAAGGCGCTTTACATCCAGTCCGACGGATTCGCGACTTCGCGTTTCGCTCAATCTGGATAAGCCTTTCGATATTCTGGCGTCGCTGCTTTTCTTCACGTCGGAGATAACCAACGGTGTCTGCCAGTTGTACCTCTCGCCGTGCTATCGACAGCAGATAATCGAACGGATCCAGAACGGCATCGCATCGGCGGCAACGAACCTGTCGCTCAAACTCATTAACAAAGACGCCGGGGTGAAAGCACCGGACTTTTTCACCCTCCGGCAAAAATTGCAGATCGCTTTTTTCCATCCCTTCTTTCGCCGGGAATGCCACGACGTTCAGCAGTTCGGTTTCTGTTTCAGTGCTCATAGCTTGCCTTCACTTCTGAGAATTGATTGCGTGCGGAAAACAGCTTCGGCGTGAAATAAGCGAAGCTCATCGCGGGAATAAGGTGTTTTTATGCGGCCATCGACAGCGGAATGACAGGCGTCGCAGCCCCATGCACCCTGTGCATCATCAGGTTTACATCCTGTTCCACACGTGCCAGCAAGCCGGTAATGAGCCAGTACCGTAGTTTCCGGGTTAAAATTACAGATGCCAGGAATCCTCATCTGGCATTCGCGGCCATGCGCCTCTTTTCGGAGATTAACGGAACGGCTCATGCTGCCACCCCGACCAACTTCATTGCTGCTCGCTGGATTTGAGTCAGGATCATGCGACCTGTGGTATCAAGTTCTTCGCGGCTGATGTAGCTTGTCGCCGAGCCTGCCCATGTTTTATCGAATATAGCGATCGCCATACCGAAACCAGCAGAGGATTCTGACGGTTCACCTTCTGCGGGGATATACCAGTCTGGAAGATCAAAGCTGATACGCCCTCGAACGAAGGCGATGTGATCTGCATTCTCAGGCCACCAGCTTTCGCTTGTCGCAGACTTGATGAAAAAAACATACCTCCCGCCCAGTTCCCGCATCGAGGCGGCGTGCTGCATGATCGGCACCATCCCAGTGATGTACTCGCCTTCGAATTGTTGAGCACGGCTGTACGGCGGGTTAGCGTACGCGGCACCACCGAGGACTCCGAGGCGAGCGGACCAGTCCTGCGCCAGCGCATTATCTTCGGCGGTGTAGTAGTTATCACATTTGGTGTTGTGGTCGTCGGCAAACAGGTCAAGTGAAAACGGGCCAAATTTGGCGTTTATTCCCCACCAAATCGCATCTGGTGTACGCCACTGATCGCCGACTTCTTTCAATTTGTGAGACTGACGGTTACGCAGCGCTTCGAGTGATTTGCAGTATGGATTCAGGTTCACGCGGCATACTCCAGTAACTGAGCAGCAACGTTTTCGACTTCGGCTGGTGATGAAAATTTACGGAACAGGATCCAGTTCCAGAGCACATTTAGTGTTGATTTATAGAATTGCTGGAATTCAATCTCGTCCATTTTGGCAAAGGAAATCGACTTTGCCCGACGGTTGCGGCTGCCATCAGGATAAATGTGCTCGGTGTAATAACCGGCCTGAATGGTCACCCATTCACGGTAAGCTTCGAAGGATTTAAGCAGGGCAATGTCACGCGTTCGCGTGTGTGCGGCATCGGCAAGGTACTGCTCTGCGGCGTCGGAAAGCGCAACACTATGTTGCTGGCCCACCTGCCGGCAAAGAAAATCGACGAAGCCGTTAACCAGTTTTTGCTCTTCTGGAAGAATAGCGCCGCCGGTAGGCGTCCAGTAATCAAAGCCAAGTTGAAGGAGCTTGAAAAAGCGTTTGTGAAACTGGTAGTTGCGGACACGCTTAAAGTCGGCGTGGATCCACTCACCGATTTTGATGCGTTGCAGAAATTCGCTGGCCTCGGGTGTTGCCGGGGTCAGGGTTTCGGGGCTAACTTTTTGTAGTTGGATCTGTGCCATCGGTTTTCTCCGGTGACACAGTGTTTTCTCAGCAGGTTGTTCAGACCTGTGTATAGATTATAGTGGATTATCAGCATCATCAACAGCCGATATTCCGGCAGTTTTCCGCGCTTCAGCCATCTGCTGCACACTGGTTACAAATTCATCAGGGCGCAGCACAAAGCCATAAACAACATCGCCGTATTCGTTCCTGTAAAGCACAACAGGTCTTGTGCTGTTGTTCAGGCCACGAATTAAGTGGTCAGGTATGATCATCACTTTGCTCCAGCATGTTTTTGGGAATCCTTTACTTTCCTTCGCGCGTCCCGATAGTTAAGCCGATGCATACACTTATCTCAATCAACATGTCAGAGCTGTTTGAGATAAGTGGCATTAATATACTGTATATAAAAGGGTCTTCCCCTGTTGTGGTGGCTAAGGGCATTATGATGGCAGTCTTGATTTTCTGAGGAGTCTGCCATGGACGAAAAGTCCCTCTATGCCCATATCCTTAACCTGTCCGCACCGTGGCAGGTAAAATCCCTTTCTCTTGATGAAAAATCTGGTTCAGTGACTGTGATTGTCGGCATTGTCGGGCACACTCAACTGACCTGTCCAACATGCGGTAAATCCTGCCCCATACATGACCACCGGCGTCGCAAATGGCGTCACCTCGATACCTGTCAATTCACCACGCTGGTTGAAGCTGATGTACCCCGCATTGACTGCCCCGAGCACGGTTGCCAGACACTGCCGGTTCCGTGGGCGGGGCCAGGCAGCCGCTACACCCTGTTGTTCGAAGCCTTTGTTCTTTCATGGCTGAAAATTAGCACCGTGGATGCTGTCAGAAAGCAGCTCAAACTCAGTTGGAATGCCGTGGACGGCATCATGATGCGCGCAGTAAAACGAGGCCTGGCCCGGATAAAACAACCCTTATCGGCCCGTCATCTCTGCGTGGATGAAGTCGGGTTCAAAAAAGGACACCAGTACGTCACCGTTATCTCTGACAGGCAGGGACGCGCTTTGCAACTGACCGACGATCGCGGTGTAGAAAGTCTTGCCAGTTATCTGCGTAGCCTGAGAGATCACCAGCTTGAAGAGATAAAAACGCTGTCTATGGACATGAACACGGCCTATATCAGTGCTGCACGCATCCATCTCCCCAATGCCGTGGATAAAATCGCCTTCGATCACTTCCATGTGGCAAAAATGTTGTGCGCCATCGTTGATAAAACCCGTCAGGCTGAGATGAAACAGATCCCGTCGTCAGACAGGAAAGACGCCCACCGCTCACGCTACTTATGGTTTTACAGCAAACAAAATCGCTTTGGGCGCCGCGCTGAGAGGTTAGAAGTTGCCCGGCTGGTGTTACCGCAAACGAACCAGTGCTGGGTAATGAAAGAGCTTGCCCGCGATCTGTGGCACCGCCGCTATGACGACCATAGCCGTAAGTTGTGGCAGGAATGGATGGCGATGGCTAAAGACACCGGCATACCACTCATGGTCAGCATTGCCCGCATGGTGGCAAAGCGGCTTTACGGCATTCTGAATGCGATGAAAAACCGGGTATCGAACGGCAATGCGGAGTCTCTGAACAGTAAAATACGGTTGCTGAGGATCAAGTCACGGGGCTTCAGGAATAAAGAACGGTTCAAGCTGGGCGTAATGTTCCACTACGGGAAGCTGAACATGGCGTTCTGAGTCTCCCACCATGATCGGGGAAGTCCCATATAAAACCAGTGCAATTCTCCAGTGTCTATCGCGTTATTTTTGATCATATCGATAAAAATCAATTGATTGAGTGTTTTTCAAGCAATGGCTTTATTGAAAGTAGGTGAACGGCAGGAAAAGACGGGAATGAATGCTGGAGGTTATTAAAGACGCGGTAGCTGGTGACCACCGCGCCTTAGCTACGTTTCACCGATTATTTTGTCTCGGTGATCAGTCGCATCACTGCGACGATGATTTCGATGACCAGTTTGATGATGGTCAGGATCGTTATCATCCGTTTTTCCTTACGTAAGGAATTGGCAGGATTGACTGGCCCTTAAATTTCCCCGAGCCAAACCATGCTATCGTTGGAGATTGCTTGCCGCTTCCCAGGTTAGAACCCTGACAGCACCACCTGTTTCAGCGGGGAAAAACTGTCCGCTAATCCTGAGTTTGGGGCAATAACTTCAACGGGTTAGATTCTACATTATGCAGGCAGTTAGCAAAAGCTAATTATTTCTTGAAATCTCCCTGATATTAGGTAATCCTAACCTCGTTGGAGATTGCTTGCTTAGATAAGCATCTGTAAGCGGTTGGAAGCGGTTGTTGAACAACTTAGCTGAAACCATCAAAAAACCTCGGGCTACCAACCCGGGGTTTTTTGTATGTGCGATTGACCTTTCCAGCTATGAGAGGCTATCCTAGCATGTGTCGAGCATACGAGAGGCCTCGGGTTGATTCATCAGCTCGGGGCTTTTTCTTTTGGATCGCCATTCCGCTGAACCTCAAAGAGTTTTACCTCCAGCTTAGATAGATTAAACAACACTGGTTTGACATCAGCCGGTGCCGCGTTGTATTCCCGGCGATTCAGGTGTATGTGCTCGGCCTTGCTGACTTTCACCAGATTGGCAGGATCAAGATTCTGTCTGTCACCATCGAGAAAGCGAATTACCATTCCTGGCGGGATTGGTCCATTGTGTTGCTCCCATACGCGAAGATGGACAAATTCCCACTCGTTGGGGTCGCCAACCTTCACGCGCCGATAACCATCGCCATCTGTGATCTCGGTACCCACGGGGACATAGTTCGCCGGGCGGTTACCTTTTTTGAACGATGTCGCATTCGGTGTTTTGGCGCCAGAGCCTGGTACTTTGGCCTGGCCTTTTTTGAATCGACCATCACGGCCTGTCAACCAGCCTTTGCGTTTCCTGAGGGAACTAAGCTGCCCGGCAGTTAGCTCGGTACCAAAGCGTTCGTTAAATTTATCGGCAAGCTCCTGCCGTTCCAGCGCAGCGTGCCATTTAACCCAGTTCAGTTCGATCTCGCTATATTTATGCGCCATGTGATTTACCCACTCTCAGGACTTCAGGAGTATCGCCCGGCTTCAGCCCGCGGCTATACTCTTCAGCATCGAGCACCAGACGGGCATTACTGATAATTTGTGTGGAAATACCCGTCACAGCTTTGGCGCGGTTGATTTCCTCTTGTAGCTTATCTCCAGTAAGCGACTCGTCGCTCAGGCGTTCCATCTGTGCAAACAGGTGGTTATTCAGATCAGATAAAGAATTTTTCACGTAAACCTCTTATGACCAATAGTAATGAACGGTAATCCGATGCTCGTTTAAGCAGCAAGCCTGCTTCGGTCGGCAGCAATTTTTTTCTGTTCGTCGATTATTTCCAGGACTTCGGCAAGCGCTAACCCATCGAGTTTGATCACACCATCGTCACTGATCAGCGCAAGTGCCAATAGCTCAACAGCCCGGCGAGCCTTCTTGACACTGATTTCGGGCGCGATGATGCTGCGGGTAACTTTTTTCTTTCCGGCTGCGGCGGCAATGGCTTTATCCTGTTCCAGTACTTCACCCGCTTTTTCTCCGTGCTCTTTCACACGGTCAACGGCAACATCCACAGATACTGCTCCGGCTTTCACGCTCTGCTGAACATCGTGATTAGCCATCGCCAGCGTTAATAGCTTCTCGATGGTTGCTACTGATTTATGCACCTTCTGGGCTATTTCCTGTTTCGTCAGGTTGAACGCAGCCAATTCTTTCACAACAGCGGCCTGTTCAATTGCAGTCAGCGGCAATTGGCTATTCGATGTCATGATCCGCGCTACGCGGTCAACGTCGTTCCCCTCGAACGGTACGATGCTGATAAACTCAACCGGTTTCCCCGCATCACGGCACCGCTGGTAGCACCTGCTGCGGCGATGGCCCTCAACAATCCATACACCGCCCTCATCACGCGGGATCACCTCCAGCGCAGGTACGCGGCCACCAGCGGCGAGAAACTCAAACAGCTCATCATCGGCCTGCTGCGTCCGTTCGTCGTTCTCACGCTTGTTGAAGCCGTCTTTGACGTGAATATCTTCCAGACGAATAAACATGCCGGAATGCAGGCGCTTGATTGCACCGGAGGTGGTCATTTTTTTAAAAGAATTAGCCATCTATCTATATTTCCTCAATTTATTTTACTAAGCGCAGGTGAGTTACTTTGTTGCGGTAGCTCTCCCACGCGAAATTCACCCACATGCCTTTGTCCATCTTCAGACGGTCTACGACGCGCTCGCCCAGCGTGGCAGCCAGCTCGTCATAATTCAGGTTGGTTAGTACCCCGACAGGCTTCATCGCAGCTAGGCGGCGATCCACAACTTGATTCAGCAAAACTTTCTCGTGCTGCGAACCCTTCTGGATCCCGACTTCATCCAGCACCAGCAGGTCTACACGATCCAATTCGTCGAGTAACGCGGCCTCAGATTGCCCTCCGTCATAACAAGCACGTACGCGCAACATCAGGTCTGCTACAGTGACAATGAGCACAGAGCGGTTTTGTGCCAGCAGGTAATTACCTATCGCCGCTGCAAGATGGTTTTTCCCGGTACCAGGGCTGCCGCTGAACACGAAGCTCGTAAAGCCGTTGCCAAAGTTCATCGCATAGCTCTTCGCCAGACTGAGTGCATGGCGCTGGCCATCACCTTTCACTTCGTAATTTTTGAACGTGCAATTTCGGTGCAGGTTCTGGATCCCTGAACGCCCGAGAATTTTATCGGCCCGAACTTTCTGGTTAAGTCGGTCAACTTCAGCAGCCCTTTTGCGACCTTCCTCGTCCTGCCAGCGTCGCCATTCTTCAGCGTTGGAAAACTTCGGCTGGACACCCGCCGGGATAAGTTTTTTTAGCCGCTCCAGTGCGCTACCTGCCGAAATGTTTTTCATGCCTACCCCCTGAAGCCTGGTGGGATGGTTTTATTTGGCTGAGAAATCTGGTTAACGTCTCTTGGCGCAGGTCTATCAGACTGCCAGCCTCTCGGTTTATCCTGGCTGTTTTGCAGCCACGTAGTGATAAATCGCTTAATTCCACGCGGAGTTTTTCGCTTGGTAGGATTGCTATCCAACCAGCCGCGCATATTTCGCAACTCCTGCTCGATATTCACACCGGGATATAAATTCACCTGCTCGTGCAAATAACTTTCGGTTACATCGAAAAAACTTTTTCCGTCAGAAAGCGGTAACGATATAAAAATTTCTTCTGCTGCCTGATGCTGATTTTTTTCAGCTTCAGGCAATATGTTTTGATCTTTTAAAACCTGTTTACTGCTTACTGCTTTCTGGATACCTGATGGCAAAGGCGTAGGCTTATCCTTAGGCAAAGGCATTGCCATATCGAAAGACTTACCCATAGCCTCGGAAACCCCGTAGCATGCGGCTTTAAGGGAAATCCATGCTTCCCATTTAAGGGAGCATTCAGGTATATATTCGAAAGCTTTCGCCCAAGATTTCACAACGTTTATCGAACCGGGCGGGTTGTGTTTAGCTGCATTCGGCAACCAAAATACTCTGGCTTGCAGGTCGGCTTTCACCAAGCCTAAAGTTATGGCTTCGTCTAAGGCTAAGTCGAAGGCTTCGACATCCCAATCCAGCTCCTCGGCCAATGCAGCTCTACCTGCCTTAAACAGGCCGGGGATAATGCCCGTGAAGGGGCCAGTTAGCAGGTAAATAAACAGACTCTGCCCACTTGGCGGCAATGGAGATAGCGCCCGAAATTTCGGGTCATCCCACATAGTTATCTTTACCTTGCGATAAGGCTCATTGTTAGCCTTTGTCTTAGGCATAGCGTTTGCCATATACTTCACCTTGTCTCTTGGCTAAGAACATGCCAAGAATTTTCATAAAACATAATTTTCTCAGGGAGTTATCACATGGGAGCATTTGCATTCACCGTGCCTCAACGTAATGAAATCAGTATCGAAATCGACGATGAAGGCTTTGTCGAAATTTCCCAAAGTGACGGCTCAATGGAAGATGACAACCTCAACACCATTCGAGTACATAAAACCGACCTGGAGTTTTTGATAATTGGCCTACAGGAAGCAGCTAAATCCTGAATATGGTTATGCATAACTTCCCCGGTATACTTCCCGCGCATCGGCACAGCAAAGCGGTTCGATAACCGATTTAATCGCCAAAAACGCGGATATCGCTTCGTTAATTTCTTTCAGTGCAACGGCTGGCGCAGCGCGAAGATGAACGGCATTTACCGCCTCGATACTTTCTTTTGCTGCGACCGTAGCCAACAGCGCAGGATCCCGAGGTGACTCAATACGGGCTCTCCGTTCGGCAGGCAATACGGACAACGCAATAGGCTTTAATTCGACCGCTAGCGATGCATAACGGGGGCCATCAAATCCCCTGAAAATCCGCTTAACACGCTGGATTGCATTTCTAAGCCCATCGCCGGTATTGACCGCCGGAAGAATATCGCCACCACCATCGGCGTGATATTGATCCGCTATGGCCATCCCGACCGCTTTCCAGCCAGCTTCAAGCGCCCAAGCTTCCAGTTCGGATGCAACAACATCAATCGGAGGACTGATTTTCATGATTCAGTTCCTCTTCTGTCCCTCCGTTATCCTGTGCTGCATACAAACCAGCCTCATACTGCAAAGCGCCATTAGTAAGGGCCGCCAACTCCATAGCACGCAGTTTGGGAATAATTTTCCCCCAACGAGTAACTGAAGGCCTGCTTACATTCGCAGCCGCCGCCAGCTTACTTTTACTACCAAAGAATTTGATCGCATCTTCTTTGTACACTTTATGAACTCCATTTGTTAGCCATAGCTAACAATATAGAAGTTAACACAAACAGAGTAAAGAAGAATTAGCATTAGCTAACTATGAAAAATTTAACCATTGGCGAACGCATCCGGAACCGCCGGAAAGAAATGAAGTTTACGCAGCGCTCTTTAGCTAAGGCGTTGAAGATTTCGCATGTGTCCGTATCTCAGTGGGAACGGGACGATAGTGAACCTACCGGGAAGAATCTTTTTGCCTTAACGAAGGTTCTCCAGTGCACTCCTACCTGGATACTTTTCGGAGATGAAGATCAATCCCCCCAAGAGCCTACGGATACACCATCAGAACTTGACGACAAACAGCGCGAGTTGATCGAGCTATTTATCGCTATAACTGACTCGGAGCAAGATGAACTGCTCAATGAACTTAGAGCACGCGTAGAAAATAATAAAATTCGTCTAGAAGAACTCCTCAAAGCCCGCCAACGCGCAAGTAAAAAATAATCTCTTAGCTAACAACGCATTAGCTATTTTTTACGCCCCAATCGTTAGTTTTGACTAACATTCTCTTGATCTAATCGTTAGCTTTGGTTAACTTAGTCACATCGAAACCACACAGTGATTTCTCAGATAACACGTTCCGCCATCCTGGCGACAAGGGCACAACACAGGAGATGTGAGATGGAAGAATTAAAGCACGTAATTGCACTGCTACTGGAAGATGCAAAACGTTTGCAGCAGTTGGAGCCAGATGCAGGCACCGAAGCCCGCATCTGGATTGCTAAAGAGGCACTCCTTAAATCGGCTGAACTCGATTTTCCAGGATTTGCCGCAACAACTAACGGATCCCAGGCTTTCCGGCAAGGGCTTCAAGAATGCCATTGCGCCTGTCGCTAACAATGCCTATGGCGGCAACACACATAGCACACTGAATAAAATGAAGTTTGTGCTGACAGTTCCGTACTTTGGTATTGCTGTTCAACTCAAATGAAGATGAAGCATTTTGGACATTTTGTAGTTAAAGCCATTTTTATTTCCTTATAGGTATACGAACCATAAGGATATCACGCGCCGGGCGTGGCTAAAAATCCCGGCATTTTAAACAACTAATTTAGCTGGCTGTGATGACAGAGAACCGATGCGCTCAACGCGACCATCCATGATTACTGCTCACAGCCAGCTAAACCAAAAGTGATTTTTCATGCCCTCACCAGGGGGAACGGTTCTCCCTGAGAACGCCGGAAACGTAACCGGCAACCATTAATAATGGAGAATAACATGTACGGTACAGCATTAATGCCACGTCATGCCGTAGTTCCGGGCACGATGATTAAGCATAAAGGTAAATACTGGCGTGCCTCTGCAAATCTGGAAAAAGGTTTATACGCATTGACACCTTCGGAAGTAACCAGAATAAACAGTGACACTATCGAAGTAATGCTAAATCAACGCGGCCTGCCGCTAATAAATTAATTTAAACCACGCCTGTTAACAATGTCGCTAATCCGGCAGGACAACACTCAACTTAACCAAAGGAACTACCATGGAAAACTTTGCTTTCACTGTAGAATGTAAAATAGAACGAATCGTTAATTTCACCGACCGCACCATCGACAAGATTAAAGTGGGCGATGAGGTTATTGGCTATATTGCCGTTAATAAGACCGGGCGGGAAACCATCATCACCCCTCTGACCCCGGCGGGTGAATTCAGAGAAGCACATTGTGTAGCCTGCGCAGGGAAGGAACTTTTTTCTGTGTGGGCGGGCATTCCTCTCGACCTGGTTGATATGGACACAGATGATTCATCCGAACCTGCCATAAGCATTTCCGTGCCGACCGTAAGTAATAAACCCGGACCGGATCCACAGCCGCACTGACAGCCAGTTTTTATTCAGAATAACCATCATCCATTGCTCTGTGTAGTGCTTTCCCGCAGCTACAGCGCGGGGCTTTTTATCCGCATGGGCATTTTCAGAGTGTCCAGCCGGATAAATTAAATGAGGAGGAATGACGTGAACAACCTGAGTTTTTATTTACTGAGGCCTGAGGCCGGAATTAAAAAACCAGAAATGGTTATTCAGGTTTCTGCTGAAAATGAAAAGAAAGCCATCAATAAAATTAATTTTCTCGCGGATGAAGCGGATATTGATCTGGATGGTTATGAAAAACCGATCCTGACCGAATACCCTTCAACAAACTGGCATGCTGATTTACCAGAACCTGACACATTCTCGACTGAGTGGCTTGAGCATTTCGAACTGCTGGGTAGCTTTGGCCGCATCTGGTTCCCCGTTAACCCCGCTCTGGATGAAGGATCCGCCAGTGAGGGTACTGATGAGGATGCATCAAACGTTGTTGCCATCCCAGCCACCCCACTCAATACCCGCGAAAGATTTATGCGGCTGAGTCGCGACACCCGCGTTGTGGCCGTCCTGGAGCGGGGTTTCTACGTCATTGATCAGGAACTCACCGAGCAGGAAACCAGCGAGTTCTCAAAAAAAGCCCTGAATGCGGGCGATGAAGATAAGTACCTTGCAGATTTCCTTTACGGCGTTCGCCTGCCTGAACTGAGCGCCTTTAACGCACCACGATTCGCCGCATTTATCGCCGGGGTTGGCCGCCGCTTTGAGCGTGGTGATGCTGAGGCAACTTTTGCCAACATCCGCAAATTCTGCCTGAACCTGCTTGGGCAGGACTCAGGCAAGACCGACCCCGATCGGTTCAATATCGTGGTTGCCCTGCTCGTGATGGGTAAAAATCCCGTAGGTGCAAAAAGTGGCGATGTCACAAAGGCCAAAGAGCTCGTGGCGATGAGGGAGGAAGCCTGGCGGGCCTGGCATACATCCCTGCAGCTGGTCCCGGGCATCCCGGTGTTCCCGGAAGCGCTGCTTTACGAACTGACGTTTGAAGGCATGAAAAACCTGAAATTAATCAGGGACAGCGCGGGTCGCCGCCAGTATATCCGTGAACATTTTGCAGGACACCCCCTGCTGCCTGATTATCCGATTGAGGACACTGAAAGCCATGATGAAACCCAACAGAGCGCGGAGAGCGCAGATAGCACACTGGCAGATGCAGCGATGCCGGATGATGCAGTGGCGCAGGATACAACAGAGCAGCCAGGATCAGCGGAGGGCGTGGAAACTACGCCATCTGTAGCAGAGCGTACCGGTCCGTTTTATGTGCGCAATGAAGCGGGTGAAGTTAAGCGTGCCAATAAACTGAAAGGACTGGAAGACCTGAAGGCGCAGGGTTACACCGAAATTGATAAAGAAGAATACCTCCGGCTGAAAAATCCACCGCCAGCGGAAAAAGACACTTTTCGGGAAAATCAGAATTCGTCTACCGAATCTCTTCGTGAAAACGCGGTTCCGTCAACCGGCAGCGCCGTTGAAAGCCTGGAACATGAAGAAAAGCTGGCCGCAAATATTAACGGCGTTCAGATAGCAGAGGCTGAACCGGGAAAATTCAGCGTCGGGGCATTTCTGACACCAGCGGACTCATCCGGAGGCGAAAAAACGGAAGAGACCGGTACGGCCACGCCTGAATCGACAGCAGAACCTCGTGAAGCTTACGCAGGTCCGGGGATCTATTACCAGATTTCAAATGCTGATTACCATGCAGGTCCGGGCGTCAGCAAATCGCAGCTGGATGATATCGCCGTGGATCCGGCAATTTTCCGCTGGCGCAAGGCAGCGCCGGTTGACACCGAGAAAACCGCAGCGCTGGACAAGGGTACTGCGCTTCACTGCCTGCTGCTGGAACCCGACGAATATGAGCAACGGTTCATCATCGCGCCAGAGTTCAACCGCCGCACTACCGAGGGCAAGAATGAAGAGAAAGCCTTCATCGAAAGTTGCCAGCAGAGCGGGAAAATTATTATCAGCCATGATGATAACCGCAAGCTTCATCTGATGCGTGACAGCGCTATGGCCCACCCCGGAGCAAGGGCGCTGTTAGAAGCGGAGGGCCACTGCGAATCATCCCTGTACTGGAATGACCCGGAAACTGGCGAGCTGTGCCGCATTCGTCCGGACAAACACCTGGTAAATATGCCTTTTATTGTTGACGTAAAAAAAGTGGCTGACATGAGCCGCTTTGCCCGCCACATCGAAGAGTTCCGCTACCACGTTCAGGCCGCGATGTATTCCGAGGGCTGGCGGGCTCACACCGGTGAAATGCCTCGCTTCGTCTTTCTGGCCGTCAGCGAGAGTATTGAGTGCGGACGCTATCCCGTTCACACCTACATCCTCGACAGTGAAGGCATGGAGGAAGGTTGCCGCCTTTTCAGGCGGGATCTGGATTCCTGGCACCGTTGCAACGAAAGCGGCGAATGGGGCTGGGGATTTGAAGAAATTCAGCGCCCTTACTGGGCAAGAGGATAATCAGGATGAACAATTCAGTCATGAATCCCTTCGGGCAGCCAGCAGTGCAAAACCAGCAGGCAGGTGTGGTAGCCATCGAACAGCACCGGGCTATGCAGGAGGTGCAGGCCGCGCTGGTTGTTGCAAAAAAATTCCCCCGCGACCCGGTGGCGGCGATGGACAGGATCCTTACCGCCTGTACCCGCCCCACGCTGGCAGAGGGCGCACTCTATTCTTACGCCCGCGGTGGTACCGATGTGACCGGACCCAGCATCAGGCTTGCGGAAGCGATCGCACAGAACTGGGGCAACCTTCAGTTTGGCGTCAGGGAGCTGGAACAGCGTAACGGTGAATCCATCGTTGAGGCTTTCGCCTGGGATGTGGAAACGAACACCCGGCAGATCAAAACCTTTACCGTTCCACATATCAGGTACACCAGAAAAGGAACGCAGAAACTTGTGGATCCCCGCGACATCTACGAACTCGTTGCAAGTCAGGGGGCCAGACGCCTTCGCGCCTGTATCCTCGGCGTTGTTCCGGGAGATGTGGTTGAATCCGCCCAGCGGCAGTGTGAAACCACGATGGCGACCAATTTTGAGATCACCCCCGAGTTTATTCAGTCGCTTATTTCCTCATTCGAAAAGCTGGGCGTGACAAAAGAGCAGCTGGAGAAGCGCATTCAGTGCAGGGCCGAAGCCATCAGGCCGGCGCAGGTTGTTCAGCTGAAAAAAATTCAGACCAGCATAAAAGATGGCATGTCTACAGCGTCTGGCTGGTTTGAGGTTTCAGCCCCTTCAAAAAGCGGCACTGCTGACCTTAACAAACTCGATATCAAATAACCCTCCCCGGCCAGCACCGTCTGGCCACTACCGGAGCTATAAAATGACCAAATACTACGTATCGGGCGTCAAAGCCGACGCTAAAGGCCACTGTGAAATCTGTGATGACGCAGAGGCGCAATTCTGGACGCTCTACGAGCGGAATGAAAACGGAGAGAGTCAGGCAGTTATTAGAGTTTTTCGGTAGAAAACTGTTCCGCATTCGCGCCATGATTTCGTTTGGTAATGTTCAAACTGGTGATTTGGGTGGCTGGGTTGAGAGCGAGAGTAATGTAGAACAGTCCGGCGATGCATGGGTGTACGGCAATGCGCACTGGATCTCTATCGGGCCAATTGGTTCAGAGAATGATTTCCTGACAGCGTTCCGGCAGCGTGATAACAGCATCATGGTCAGACGCGGATGTTTCTCTGGCACGATTGACGAGTTTGAGTCAGCTGTTAACGATACGCACAGCGACAACCAGCACGGCGATATTTATCGCGCCCTGATTCTGGTTATTAAGTTGAGGCTGGCAGAAGTTGAAGGTGAGCAGGGAGGCGACCATGCGTGAACTCCCCACCCCATCGGATGTGCAGTTGAGCATCGTTCGCCCAGGGGGTGATTTAGAAAACCCAATCAGGATGATTATCCGCGTTGAGCGAGGGAAAACAATCACTCTGGAAATATTACCCCATGAGTTTGCCCTGGCTCTAACCGGTAGTAGTGACAGAGGTGCAAAAATGTACCTGCGAAATATTGAAGTGAAGCGCATCGGGGGTGACGCATGAACCAGCGCCCATACGACAAAACACTACCGCTTGAGGAATTAGCAAATCTTCGGGGCCTGATTAAATTCGCTTCCCCCATGCCGTGGCGCTGGGCTACCAGCAATAGCATGGCTCGTTTGAGTAGCGCCAGCGGCAAGGATGGCGATGTAATTCATGCATTCAAGGCTGTAGACGAGGTGCCGTGCGTGAATGTTTCCTTGGATAACATGAATCTCATTGCATGCGCTGTTAAAACGCATCAGGTGACCTTGAGGCCCAGGACAGTATCAACGACATTCGCCAGGCGCTGGAAGAGAAAGCAGAAGTGCTGCGCATCAACAGCAGGAGTAAGAGCGATGACGAATGAAGAACGGCTGTCGTTGGTTGAGCGATGCAAAACTATTGCAGCATGGCGGGAAAAATACGGCGACAATGCAAACGTTATGCTGCCAGCGCTGGAGGCAAAACAGATAGCAGAAATCGCCCTCGCCTCGCTGCAGGCTGAGAGTTTTGCTTTTATCCACCCTCAGATGCTAGAGGATTTAAAATATAAAGCCAGAAGTTGCGGTAGGTGCTGGACTGGAAGTCACGATGAGTTAAGCGGAGAAGCAAGGATTCCTGTGTACACCACAGCACCAGCAATGCCTGACGGGTTTGACCCGGACAGCGGACATGAAACAACGGTTGTCGCACATTATCACGCACATGGCGAATGGATTAAGTGCAAATCCCACATTGAGGAAATTTGCGATTACGTGTTGTTGCCAGAGCTAAAAAATGTTGGTGGATTATGAGTGAAGTGACAGAAACCCTGTATGGAGAGCTGTCGGACGGGGCGTTTTTCGCCCCTGCATCTTCCGACATGGTTGACTCTCTTATCGGCCAGTACAAGCAACTCCGGGCCAATATAGAAATGATGTCCGGGTTAATTAACTCGCACCATGTATCGGTTCACCATTTTCTGGAGGGAAATCAGGACCATGATCGGCGGCATTATTTCGGCGGCGTCAGTAATCTATTTAAACTCGAAGGCGCTATCGCCAGTCTGAATGCAACATTCTGGCAAAAAGCACTGAATATGACCGACGTATACGAGTACATGCCGAACAACCGGCGTACCGAGTGGAACGAGCAGATCAGGGAAATGAAAACACCCGGCTTCGAAGAAGAGACCGTGCGACCAACAATCATGGAACTGCTTAACTCACGCCAGAAATTCTTCTCCGAGCGTGTGGATGGTATTTTCCGCGCGCTTTCCGGCGACCACGTTACCAACCGACCGGAAGGCTTCGGCAAGCGCATGATCCTTGCCCGGGTGTTCACCGATTACGGCATGACAAATCACAATATGAGCGGCTATATCCAGGATCTACGGCAGGTGATTGCTAAATTTATGGGCCGCGATGAACCCCGCTGGCGTGTAACCGACGACGCATTACAGGAAGCCCGCTGTCGCCACGGTGAATGGTTGGTGCTGGACGGTGGAGCATTGCGTGTCCGGGCTTATCTGAAAGGTACAGCACACCTCGAAGTCCACCCGGATATGGCCTGGCGGCTCAACTGCATTCTGGCACACCTGTACCCGCTGGCAATCCCTCCACAATTCCGCCAGAAGCCAAAGAGAAAGCTGAAAGATTTCGTGCTGATGAGCAAGCCACTCCCCTTCGCCGTTCTGGAAGTGCTGGCGGGATTAAAGGCAGAGCGGCACACCCCGATTCACCGCAACCGCTGGGATGAGCCGACACAGCCCCTGACTACAAATCCGTACAACCGCCGATTTGACTGGCGCGACGAAGACAAAGCGATCCGGGGCCAGGCGGGGAAAATACTGGAAACCATCGGCGGCGTGCTGATTAAAGCGGGTCCAAATAAAAATATCAACATCTGGGAGTTCGACTATGACCCCGCCCGGGTGCTGGGTGAAATTATCGCGTCCGGGTGTATTCCGGATCATCAGTCGCACCAGTTTTACCCTACCCCTGAATCGCTGGCTGAGTGGGCCGTATCCGAAGCTGATATTCAACCCAGTGATAGATGTCTGGAGCCGAGTGCCGGCACCGGGAACCTTGCCGTACTGATGCCGGCAGACCAGACCCAATGTGTAGAAATATCAGCGCTGCACTGTCGGGTACTGGAGGCGAAAGGTTACGCCGTCGAACAGGCTGATTTCATCCAGTGGGCCGAAGCCACCAGCAGTCGCTTTGACAAAGTGGTAATGAACCCACCGTTCAGCGAAGGACGGGCCAAAGCGCATGTGGAATCTGCTGCCAGCCTGGTTAAACCCGGCGGCCGTCTTGTGGCCATCCTGCCCGGAAGTATGCGGAAAAAAGATATTTTGCCCGGCTGGTCATGTAGCTGGTCTGGATTAATTGATAACGAGTTTGACGGTACCGGCGTTTCAGTTGTCATGCTGAAAGCCTATCGCAAGTGATTTTTGATAATCAGTTTTAAAGCCCGGTTGGCGCTAAATTACTGACCGGCTGTATGAGGTACGAGTATGGCCAGAATGGTGAGCTTAGAAGAATGGGCGGCGGAAGAATTTGGAAGTTTAGCCCCCAGCCTTCGCACATTAAAAAAATATGCCAAGGGCCACATGATGGCACCACCAGCCAGAAAAGTAGGCAGAGAGTGGATGATTGATCGTGAAGCCCGATTTATCGGCATTTTAGCTGAACCAAAAATCGCACCGACCGCAAACCCCATGCTGAGAAGGATTATTGAAGATGGCTGCCAGACCACGAACCCATAAAATCACCATCCCTAATCTGTACTCAAAACTGGACAAGCGTACCGGGCGTGTTTACTGGCAATACAAACACCCTGTAACGGGTAAATTTCACAGCCTCGGCACTGATGCTGAAGAAGCCAGACAGGTCGCCAGTGAGGCCAACGACATTATCGCGGAGCAGCGCACCCGGCAGATCCTCAGCGTTAACGAAAAAATCGCCCGTATGCGTGAGTCCGGAGAATTTATCACCGTCACAACCTGGCTGGATCGCTACCTTGTTATCCAGCAGGAACGACTTGAAACAGGAGATATTAAATTGAACTCAGTAAAACAGAAGAAAAAACCCGTTGAACTGCTTCGCCAGCATTCAGGGATGCTTTATCTGAAAGATGTTACTGCGCTGGAAGTGGCAGAAATCATTGATACAGTGAAAGCACAGGGGCATAACCGTATGGCTCAGGTCGTCAGGATGGCTATCATTGACGTTTTCAGAGAGGCGCAACACGCCGGACACGTACCGCCAGGCTACAATCCGGCACAGGCTACAAAACAGCCCCGAAACAGAGTGACACGCCAGCGCTTGTCGCTTAATGAGTGGAAAACCATTTATGCCGCCGCTGAACAACATCCGCCCTACCTACAGTGTGCAATGCTATTGGCTTTAGTGACTGGCCAGCGGATAGGTGACATTTCTAATATGAAGTTTTCTGATATATGGGACGACATGCTGCACGTTACCCAGGAGAAAACCGGTTCACGTCTGGCTATCCCACTGGACCTGATCTGTGGGGCAATTAATATTTCACTGAGGGAAGCCGTGGCTAAGTGTCGGGATGCGGTATTAAGCCAGTACCTGGTACATTTTCGACACACTACATCACAGGCGATTCGGGGGGGCAGGGTTTCGGCTAATTCCATCACAACCACATTCAAAAAGGCCAGAAACCGGTGCGGCATAACGTGGCCGGAGGGAACAGCGCCAACGTTCCATGAACAGCGTTCTCTGTCTGAACGCCTGTATCGGGAACAGGGGCTGGAAACACAAAAACTGCTGGGGCATAAATCACAAAAAATGACGGATAAATATAACGATGATCGAGGGAAAGAGTGGATGGTAATCGCAGTTTAAACCGTACTTTTTCTATACAGTTTTGGGGAAGAGTTTTGGGGAAGTTTTGGGGAAAGATTGGGAGATCAAAAAGCCAACATAAAATTAACAAATTATGTTGGCTACATGTTAACAAAAATACTTACATGTGCTTAACGATAGCATCGCCAAATTCTGAACATTTCAGCAACTTAGAGCCATCCATCAGGCGCTCAAAGTCATAAGTAACGGTTTTGGCAGCGATAGCCCCTTCCATTCCTTTAACAATTAAGTCAGCGGCTTCTGTCCAGCCCATGTGACGCAGCATCATTTCAGCGGAAAGAATCACGGAGCCGGGATTCACTTTATCCTGGCCCGCATATTTAGGTGCCGTACCGTGTGTCGCCTCAAATAACGCACATTCGTCGCCGATATTGGCTCCGGGCGCAATGCCAATGCCGCCAACCTGTGCTGCCAGCGCATCAGAAATGTAGTCACCGTTCAGATTCATACAGGCAATGACGTCGTACTCAGCCGGACGCAGCAAGATCTGTTGCAGGAAGGCATCGGCAATCACGTCTTTGATAATGATTTCTTTAGCGTTATTCGGATTTTTGATCCGAATCCAGGGGCCGCCATCGATCAATTCGCCGCCGAATTCCTCTTTCGCCAACTGGTAGCCCCAGTCTTTGAATGCACCTTCGGTAAATTTCATGATGTTACCTTTGTGAACCAGCGTGACCGAATCACGATCATTTACGATCGCGTAGTCAATCGCCGCGCGCACCAGGCGTTTGGTCCCCGCTTCAGAACACGGCTTGACGCCGATGCCACACTGTTCAGGGAAGCGAATTTTCTTAACGCCCATTTCATCGCGCAGAAACTTAATGACTTTATCGGCTTCTGCTGTGCCTGCTTTCCACTCAATACCGGCATAAATATCTTCTGAGTTCTCACGGAAAATCACCATATCAGTGTCTTCCGGACGTTTTACCGGGCTGGGAGTTCCCGTGTAGTAGCGAACAGGACGAAGACAAATATAAAGATCGAGCTGCTGACGGAGGGCAACATTCAATGAGCGAATACCGCCGCCGACCGGCGTGGTCAGTGGGCCTTTAATAGCCACGCGATACTCTTTAATGAGGTCGAGGGTTTCCTGCGGCAGCCAAACATCCTGGCCATAAAGCGCTACCGATTTCTCACCGGTGTAAATTTCCATCCAGGAAATTTTACGCTCACCGTTATAAGCTTTCTGTACGGCGGCATCGACAACCTTGATCATAACTGGGGAAACATCAACGCCAATTCCGTCACCTTCGATAAAGGGAATGATGGGATTGTCAGGCACGCTGAGTTTGCCCTTTTCCAGAGTAATTTTTTGACCTTCCGCCGGAACAACTACTTTGCTTTCCATTAACCTCTCCTTCGGGCGCTTTCTTGTTAATGATTTGTAAGATGCGGGACAATACTACTGCAATATTCCCCCCGCGCCAATCCTCACCAGTTTGCGTTATAATGCGCTCATCCTTAACAAGTGCAAAGAACATGCTTAAAATTTCTTTTAAAAATCACCACAATAAACGTTCCAGTTCATCCTTCACGGCAAACAAAATCAAAAAAGGGCAACGGCGGGTTATCGCCTTTAATAAACCTTTTGATGTTCTCCCTCAGTTCACAGATGAAAGAGGCCGCACCACCTTGAAAGATTTTATTCCTGTACCAGGAATTTATGCAGCCGGGCGTCTGGACCGCGATAGCGAGGGGTTGATGTTGCTGACGAACGATGGTGTGCTTCAGGCCAGACTCACGCAGCCAGGCAAGAAAATCGGTAAAATTTACTATGTCCAAGTTGATGGCGAGCCGACAGAAAAAGATCTTCAGCCGCTGCGTGAGGGCGTTGTTCTCAAAGATGGTTTTACGCTCCCCGCAGGGGTAGAACGCGCCAGCGAGCCACACTGGCTGTGGCCGCGCACCCCGGCGATACGCGAGCGTAAAACTATTGCGACCAGCTGGCTTAAGATTATGCTGTTTGAAGGACGCAATCGTCAGGTCCGGCGAATGACCGCACACATTGGCTTTCCAACACTTCGCCTGATTCGCTTTGCTCTGGGGGAAGTGACGCTGCAGGATTTACCACCGGGTGCATGGCGTGATATTACCAGTGAATTTCCCCGCTAAAACAATACCGGCAATATTAAGGAGTCAGACATGTTTAAACCACACGTTACTGTCGCAACCGTGGTACAGACAGAGGGCCATTTTCTTGTGGTAGAAGAGATGGTGCGTGGCCGGGCAACGTGGAATCAGCCCGCAGGCCATCTCGAAGCCAATGAGACGCTTTTGCAAGCGGCCTCACGGGAACTTTACGAAGAAACGGGCCTTGAAGGCGTACCTCAGGCTTTTTTACGACTGCATCAGTGGATAGCACCGGATAATACACCGTTTTTGCGTTTTCTTTTTGTGCTGGATTTACCCAAAATGCTGCCAACCTGGCCGCAGGATCGCGACATCGATCGCTGCTGGTGGTTAACGCCGGATGCCATACTGACGTCAAAAAAATTGCGCTCGCCGCTGGTGGCCGAAAGTCTGCGGATTTATCAGCAGGGTCCGCGTTATCCACTGGCGCTACTCAGCGCATTTCAGTGGCCGTTCAGTGAAGATGCGCACGCACCGGACGCGTGGTAGACTAGGTCGCAATTTTAAAGGGCAGCCTTTAACTGCCACTCAAAGTCAGGTATTCCTCATGTCATCAAGTCAAAAAAAAGTAATCGTCGGTATGTCCGGCGGTGTGGATTCTTCCGTTTCCGCCTGGTTGCTGCAACAGCAAGGCTATCAGGTTGAAGGTTTATTTATGAAAAACTGGGAGGAAGATGATGGCGAGGAATATTGTACAGCGGCAGAGGACCTGGCAGATGCCCAGACCGTATGCGACACACTGGGTATTGTCCTGCACACAATAAATTTCGCGGCGGAATACTGGGACAACGTTTTTGAGCACTTCCTGCAAGAATACAAAGCGGGTCGTACGCCCAATCCCGATATTCTCTGTAATAAAGAAATAAAATTTAAAGCCTTTCTTGAGTTTGCCGTAGAAGATCTGAACGCCGATTTTATTGCCACAGGCCACTACGTTCGCCGCGAAGATATCGACGGCAAAAGTCGCCTGTTGCGGGGCCTCGATGCGAATAAAGATCAGAGCTACTTTCTCTATACATTGGACCATCAACAGATAGCCCGTAGCCTGTTTCCCTTGGGGGAACTGGCAAAACCCGAAGTGCGCCGCCTTGCTGAACAGCTGGAGCTGGTAACCGCGAAGAAAAAGGACTCCACCGGAATTTGTTTTATTGGCGAACGTAAATTCCGCGATTTTCTTGGCCGCTATCTGCCTGCTCAACCCGGTGCAATCATCAGCGTTGAGGGTGAAGTGATTGGAGAACATCAGGGCCTGATGTATCACACCTTAGGACAGCGCAAAGGGCTTGGAATCGGCGGCATCAGAGGAGGCTGCGAAGAACCATGGTACGTGGTCGATAAAAACGTAGAAAAAAACCAGCTGGTGGTAGCACAGGGTCACGATCATCCGCGGCTGATGTCAGTCGGACTGATTGCACAGCAACTTGATTGGGTTGACCGCGACGTTCTGTCTCAACCGATGCGCTGTACGGTTAAAACCCGTTATCGCCAGGAGGATATCCCTTGCCTCCTCACGCTGGTTAGCAACGACCGCCTCGAAGTACGTTTCGATGAGCCTGTCTCAGCCGTCACACCCGGTCAGTCCGCCGTGTTTTACCAGGGGGATATTTGCCTGGGTGGCGGCATTATTGAACAAAGGTTGCCACTTCTTTAGTTTTTATCGGCCGCTTTATATTGGATTAGTGACTGCACACAGTCTCCTAAAGGAGTTAACGTGGCGAAGAGTTTTTATGACATAACGCTGGCTCTTGCTGGCATCTGCCAGTCGGCACATCTTGCGCAACAGCTTGCACACCAGGGGCATTGCCCCACTGAAGTATTGAAAATATCCTTACACAGTGTAGTGGATCTGAACCCGTCCTCCACGCTGGCAGTATTTGGTAATAATGAAGCAAATCTGCGTTTTGGGCTGGAAGCACTACTCGCCGTGCTGCACAGCAATCGTCACGGCACCGTGGCTGAACTGACCCGCTATACCCTTAGCCTGATGACGCTGGAGCGCAAGCTCAATGCGAAACAAAGTGCGCTGGACGCGCTGGCACAGCGCGTCCGCCAGCTTGACCGACAACTGCTTCACTTTGATTTAGACTCTGATACGCTACTCAGTGCAATGGCAACGATTTATGTTGATATCATAAGTCCGCTTGGCCCACGGATTCAGGTGACCGGGTCTCCGGCCGTGCTGCAAAACACGCAAATTCAGAGTAAAATTCGCGCCACGTTGCTGGCGGGCATTCGCGCTGCCGTGCTGTGGCAGCAGGTCGGCGGTGGTCGCCTGCAGCTGATGTTCTCCCGCAATCGCTTCGCCAATGAGGCAAAGCAAATTTTATCCCGGGCAACCGGATCGTCCAAATGTTAACCTCTTCAGGAGTTGCACCAATGGAATTATCCTCTCTGACAGCCATCTCACCGGTTGACGGTCGTTACGGTGACAAAGTCAGCCCTCTGCGCGGCATTTTCAGTGAATATGGTTTGCTGAAGTTTCGCGTTGAAGTGGAGGTTCGCTGGTTACAAAAACTGGCTGCCTGCGCAGAGATAAGGGAAGTTCCTGCATTTGATAGCGACGCAAACACTTTCCTTGATGCGATTGTCGCTAATTTTAACGAAAATGACGCGGCGCGAATCAAAATTATTGAGCGCGCCACCAACCACGATGTCAAAGCAGTGGAATACTTTCTGAAAGAAAAAGTGGCTGACTATGCTTCACTACATGCCGTGTCAGAATTTATACATTTCGCCTGCACTTCTGAAGATATCAACAATCTTTCTCACGCGCTGATGCTGGACACAGCCCGCCGCGAGGTGATTCTGCCCTACTGGAATAAGATTATCGCGGCAGTTAAAAACCTGGCCGTAGAGTATCGCGATATTCCACTGCTTTCGCGCACCCACGGTCAACCAGCAACGCCGTCAACGCTTGGCAAAGAAATGGCGAACGTGGTCTGTCGCTTTGAGCGCCAGCTGCGCCAGCTGCAGAAAATAGAGATCCTTGGCAAAATGAATGGCGCAGTAGGTAACTATAATGCGCACATGGTAGCCTATTCGCAAGTTGACTGGCACCAGCTGAGTGAAGACTTTGTGACGTCGCTGGGCATCACCTGGAATCCATATACCACCCAGATCGAACCGCACGACTACATTGCAGAACTGTTTGACTGCATCGCACGTTTCAATACCATCCTGATCGACTTTGATCGTGACGTATGGGGCTATATTGCACTAAACCATTTCAGGCAGAAAACCATCGCAGGCGAAACTGGTTCCTCCACCATGCCACACAAAGTTAACCCAATTGACTTTGAAAACTCTGAGGGCAACCTTGGCCTGGCAAACGCCGTTATGCAACATCTGTCCAGCAAACTTCCGGTTTCACGCTGGCAGCGCGATCTGACCGATTCCACCATGTTACGCAACCTGGGCGTTGGCACAGGCTATGCACTGATTGCCTATCAGGCAACGCTGAAAGGTATTTCAAAACTGGAAGTGAATCGTGAGCGGCTGCTCGACGAACTGAATAATAACTGGGAAGTGCTGGCTGAACCGATCCAGACGGTAATGCGTCGCTACGGCATTGAAAAACCCTATGAGAAGTTGAAAGAACTGACTCGCGGCAAGCGTGTCGATGCCATCGGCATGAAAAACTTTATTGACGGGCTGGACCTGCCTGAAGAAGAAAAGTCACGGCTGAAATTATTAACCCCAGCTAATTATCTTGGCCGTGCGGTTCAAATGGTCGACGATTTGAAGTAACCTGCTTCGCAGGCTGATATAAGTCAGCCTGCGTTAACCTGCTGTTTATCTGCTTTCACCTATACTTTCTCAAAACGACCATCATACCTTCGGCCCTCGAATCAGACAGAAAGGATTAGCATTATGCGTGTATTGATTGTGGAAGATAACCCTCTGCTACGTCATCATCTCGCTGTACAACTTCGTGAAATGGGTCACCAGGTCGACACCGCGGAAGATGCTAAAGAAGCAGATTATTTTCTGGATGAACATACACCGGATATCACCCTGGTCGATTTAGGACTGCCGGATGAAGATGGCATGACGCTGATTCGCCGCTGGCGAACGCAGGAAGTCAAACAGCCTATTCTTGTGCTGACTGCCCGCGAGGGCTGGCAGGCGAAGGTGGAAGCGTTGGAAGCAGGCGCTGATGATTATGTGACCAAGCCATTCCATATCGAAGAAGTGGTTGCCCGCATGCAGGCGCTGATGCGTCGTAACAGCGGACTGGCTTCACAGGTTATTACCCTCGCCCCCTTTCAGGTGGACTTTTCACGCCGTGAACTGGCCATTAATGAGCAGCAGATTAAACTGACCGCATTTGAATATACCATTATTGAAACGCTGATTCGCAACGTCGGTAAGGTGGTGAGTAAGGACTCGTTGATGTTACAGCTTTACCCGGATGCAGAACTGCGTGAAAGCCACACGATTGATGTTCTTATGGGTCGGCTGCGCAAAAAAATTCAGGCGCTTTATCCAAAAGAGGTGATCGCTACTGTACGTGGTCAGGGTTACAGGTTCGATCTCTGATCAGATGCTTAAGCTAAAACCCAAAACGCCATTTTCACTCCGAGCCCGCTTTCTGCTGGCGACTGCTGTAGTAGTGCTTATCCTGTCACTTTCCTACGGTATGGTTGCGGTTGTGGGCTATGTGGTGAGTTTTGATAAAAATACTTATCGGGTAATGCGTGGTGAAAGCAATTTATTTTTTACGCTGGCGCAATGGCAAAACGGCAAACTCAGTATCATTCAGCCGGGTAGCCTGTCGCTTAACTTCCCCACTCTGGTGTTTATCTACAATGAAAAAGGCAAGTTGCTGTGGCAGCTGCGCGATGTGCCGGACATTCGTGAAAAGATCAATCGCGACTGGCTGAAACGCGCGGGTTTTTATGAGATAAACACCGACAACAGCACCAGCCGCAAGGCGCTGGGCAATGATTCAGATGCCCAGAATAAGCTTACCGCCTATGATGATGACAACAATGATACGTTTACCCACTCGGTGGCGGTTAACCATTATGGTGCCACACCAACCCTGCCTGCGTTAACCATTGTCGTTGTCGACTCCATTCCACAAGAGCTGCAACATTCAGATGTGGTCTGGTCATGGTTTAGTTATGTGTTGCTGGTAAACCTGCTGCTGGTTATCCCTCTGCTGTGGCTTGCCGCACACTGGAGCCTTCGCCCTATTGGCTCGCTGGCCAGTCAGGTCCACGAGCTGGAAAACGGAACGCGGGAAGCGCTTGATCCACAACCGCCTCATGAGCTGCAAAGCCTGGTGCGTAACCTTAATCTGCTGCTGGATAACGAGCGACAGCGTTACACGCGCTATCTCACCACGTTGAGCGACCTCACTCACAGTTTGAAAACACCACTGGCGGTATTGCAGACGACATTGCGTTCCCTTCGCAGTGGTCAGAGTCTGTCCATAGAGCAGGCAGAACCGATTATGCTGGAACAAATTAGCCGAATCTCACAGCAAATTGGTTACTATCTGCATCGCGCCAGCATGCAAGCCGATCACAACGCACTGAAACGCGATCTGCATTCCGTTCCCGGCTTGCTTGACAGTCTGTGTTCCGCGTTGAATAAGGTCTATCAGCGCAAAGGCGTGTCTCTGACGCTGGACATTTCACCAGAGCTGACGTTTATCGGCGAACAGAACGACTTTATGGAAGTCATGGGCAACGTGCTGGATAACGCATGTAAATATTGCCTGGAGTTTGTGGAGATCTCCGCCCGCCAAACTGATAACGAGCTGCACCTTATTGTGGATGACGATGGCCCGGGCATCCCCGTCAGTAAACGCGATCTAATCTTTATTCGTGGGCAGCGTGCTGACACACTGCGACCAGGTCAGGGCCTTGGGCTTGCCGTAGCCCGAGATATTCTGGAGCAATATACCGGGGATATTATTGCGACCACCAGCGAGTTAGGCGGTGCGCGTATGGAGGTGATTTTTAAGCGCCAGGAAGTGCTACACAGCGACGAATAATGGCTGAACCATGGCTATCCACATAATGAGGTTACCACCGGTTTCTCTCCCGCTGTTATAATCGACGCAAATCAGCGACTCAGGAACACCTTATGGCTTACCATCTTGAATTTAACTGGCCCGACTTTATGCAGCGCTACTGGCAAAAACGCCCGGTACTGTTGAAGCGCGGCTTTAAGAACTTTGTTGACCCTATTTCCCCGGACGAACTTGCCGGGCTGGCAATGGAAAACGAAGTCGACAGCCGCCTGGTCAGTCATCAGGACGGTAAATGGCAGGTTAATCATGGCCCATTCGAGAGTTTTGATCACCTGGGTGAAACTAACTGGTCGCTACTGGTTCAGGCCGTTGATCACTGGCACGAAGCCTCTGCTGCGCTCATGCATCCTTTCCGCCATCTGCCCGACTGGCGCATAGACGACCTGATGATCTCCTTCTCAGTTCCGGGGGGGGGCGTTGGCCCCCATCTCGATCAGTATGATGTATTTATTATCCAGGGCACTGGCCGCCGTCGCTGGCGTGTCGGTGAAAAAGTGACTATGAAACAGCATTGTCCCCACCCGGACCTGTTACAGGTAGAGCCTTTTGAGGCCATTATCGATGAGGAGGTCGAGGCAGGGGATATTCTCTACATCCCGCCGGGGTTTCCACACGAAGGCTACTCTCTGGAAAATTCACTCAGCTTTTCTGTGGGCTTACGTGCACCGAACGGCCGCGAACTATTAAGCAGCTTTGCTGATTATGTCCTTTCGCACGAACTTGGCAGCTATCGCTTTAGTGACCCGGATATTCCTGCACGTAAAAACAGCGCTGACATTCTGCCAGAGGAACTGGCCAGTATGCGGGAAATGATCCTTGACGTGGTGAATCAGCCCGAACATTTCACTCAGTGGTTCGGCGAGTTTATTTCGCAATCACGTCATGAGCTGGATATCGCACCACCTGAACCTCCCTATCAGCCGGATGAGATTTATGATGCGCTGCAACAGGGCGACCGTCTGAAGCGTTTGGGCGGACTGCGGGTGCTGTCCATTGGCGATACCGTGTTTATCAATGGTGAACAGATTGCATCACCGCATCGAGAAGCCCTCACTCTGTTAGCTAATAAGCCTTCGCTGGATGCAGAGCAACTGGGCGCTGTGCTGGACGATCCTGCGTTTCTCGCCCAGCTGGCTGGGCTGGTCAACAGCGGTTACTGGTATTTTGGGGAAGAAGAGTAAACGATGATCGGGCGATGCTATGGCCCGGTAAGCGTCAAACAGGCTGAAAGCGTGTAACCCGCCGCACCTCGGCGGGCATAATTGAAAAAGAGCCGCCCTTCAACACTTCTCCGCTTTCCGTGCCGTCAACGCGGCAATACGCATAATGACCGTAACGGCCTTTTCCATATTTTCCAGCGAAACAAATTCATGCCTGCCGTGATAATTGTATCCTCCGGTAAACAGATTCGGACAGGGTAACCCTTTGAAAGAGAGCAGCCCCCCATCGGTACCGCCGCGAAGGGGTTTTACTTTCGGTTCAATTCCACACTCCCGCATTGCTTCCAACGCAAATTCAATGATGTGAGGATGGGCTTCAATTTTCTTTCGCATATTGAAATAGCTGTCTTCAATCTGCACCTGAATTGCTGAACAGGCTGGCAAGGTAGCGGACAGCAGAGCAGCTGTTTTACTCAAGACGTTTTTGCGTTCCTCGAAACGGCTGGCATCAAAATCCCGGATAATATAGTTAAGTTCAGCCTTATCCACGCTGCCTTTCATCGTGTGTAAATGATAAAAACCCTCAGAACCTTCCGTGCGCTCAGGCACTTCATTTTCTGACAGAGCTGCCTGAAAACGCAGAGCCAGTTCAAGAGCATTCACCATAACCCCCTTAGCCGTACCCGAGTGAACATTGTTACCGGAGATTCTTACTGTGGCTAAAGCAACATTAAAGTTTTCATATTCAAATTCACCCAGGCCGCTGCCATCAACGGTATAGGCCCACTCAGCATCAAACCCGTCAACGTCAAAACAGCGGGTGCCTTTACCTATCTCCTCATCCGGCGTGAAAGCAATACGAATATTGCCGTGAGGAATATTTTCATTTTTGAGTCTGACCATCGCCGTAATGATTTCTGCAATACCCGCTTTGTCATCAGCCCCCAGCAGCGTTCTGCCATCGGTGGTCACCAACGTATGCCCAATCAGGCTGTGCAGGACAGGGAACATAACCGGTGAAAGCACTTCATCCCCTATCCCCAGGGCAATATCTCCACCCCGGTAGTTTTCGACGATTTGTGGAGCAACATTTTTAGCGGTGAAATCGGGAGAGGTATCCATATGAGAAATAAAGCCTATGGCGGGCACAGGCCAGTCTACATTGGAGGGAAGCGTTGCCATGACAATCCCGTTTTTACTGAGCGAGACATCGCTAAACCCCAACGAGTTCAGCTCATTACAGAGCACCTTCGCCAGCCTTAATTGGCCTTCAGTGCTGGGGATTTGGCGAACATGATCTTTTGACTGCGTATCGTAAGAAACGTATTCCAAAAAGCGGTCGAGTAGGTTATTCATCTTCATTCCCTCTGATATGGCAGATTTTCATTATCAGTAACTTTTTGGTGGTAAGTATTGCTTCAGGTCAGATAAGGGACAGGCTTACGCATGTCGCTACATCTTCTGCGGATAGTGAATGAGGGTGTGAAACTTTACCGACTTAAGGCTCACATTAAGATAGCTGTGAGGGTAGTCTGCCTGAAAACGCAATCCTTCCCCCACACGCAGAGTATGCCATTTTCCGTTTACCGCCAGCTGCAGCTCCCCTTCCGTCACCACCACATGCTCAATCACACAGGCCTCATGGGCTGAAGACTCACTAACGCCCCCACTGCCAGCTCGACCGCCAGAACATCAAAGCGCAACTGAGTATCGAAGGGAAACAAAGGCGTAACCTGCATCGCGTCTGTGCGCTGCCGTCGAGTCCTACACCTATCGTTGCACAGCACTTTTTCCGCTTCATCTGGCTCAGATACGGGAACAAAGTGTGAGAAGGGGACATTAAAACCCGTAGCGATTTTCCACAAGGTTGCCACGGCGGGGCTGGACTCTCGCCGTTCGATTTGCCCCAGCATGGCCTTACTCACGCCAGTTTCTTGCGTGGTGCGCACTAAACTCCACGCCCGGGACAGGCGCAGAGATTTCAGGGTCAGTCCGGGTTAAAAACTGGGATTGGTCATATCATCTCCTGATGAAGGGCAGATTGGCAATTCGTACGTTATAGCGCACGATGTTAGTTTGTACGCTATAACGTACATGCGGATACAATAATGCGCCCACCTTTCTCTCATCTCACATTACCTGCGCTGGTCGCGGGTTTTGTCGCGGTGCTGGTGGGCTATGCCAGTTCTGCAGCAATCGTTTTCCAGGCTGCCAGCGCTGCTGGTACCTCAGAATTACAGGTCGCTGGCTGGTTAAGCATGCCGGGACTGGCCATGGGGCTGACCTCTGTTGGCTTGTTGCTTTATTATCGTGCTCCTGTCCTTACCGCATGGTCGACGCCTGGCGCTGCTCTGCTGGTGACTACGCTCACCTGTACATCTCTTGCGGATGCCATCGGTATGTTTGTCTTTACATCCGCACTGATTTTCCTTTCTGGCGTCACTGGCCTGTTCGCCAGACTCATGTGCTTTATTCCACAGGCAATGTCCTCTGCAATACTGGCGGGTATTTTGCTTCACTTTGATACAGAGGCTTTAACCTCTTTACCAGTTGATTTCTCACTGACTGCCGGTATGAGCCTGATCTATCTTGCTGCAAAGCGTTTTCTTCCGCTCTATGCAATTTTGATCGCGCTGGTAACGGGACTGACAGTGGTAATGCTCAGAGGGGATATATACCTTGCGCAACAAACGGTTAATTCTGCCATGCTGACGTTCGTCGCCCCACACTTTAACCTTGCCAGGCTGGCCGATACCGATCTGTCTTTTTTTGTCGTCACTATGGCTTCCCAGAACTCACCGGGTATCGTCGCGCTGAGAGCGGGTGGCTTTCAGGTATCTGACTCCCCGCTGATAGGCTGGACTGGCCTCACTTCGTTACTACTGACACCCTTTGGTGGATTTTCAGTGTGCATCGCGGCAATTACCTCCGCTATCTGTATGGGACATGATGTTCATCCCGATCCGCAACGCCGATATTGAGTCACAGTCTGTGAGGGGCTGTTTTATCTTGTCGCCGGGGTATTCGCGGCATGATTGGGCAATTATTTATTGCGCTACCACCTGCGCTTATGCATGCTGTCGCCGGTCTGGCATTATTAGGGAGGCTCACTGCCAGCCTGCAGCGCGCCCTGACCGATGAAAAACAACGTGAAGCCACAACATCACCTTTCTTATACAGCTTCAGGCTTGTCGCTGCCGGGCATTGGCACAGAATTTTGGGGGCTGGCAGGCCCCTTACCTCACTAATCCTCTCATCTTCGCTACGCAGCTCATCAGCACGGTAATTATCAGATGTCATATAGCGGTTAAAATTACCGATCAATTTGAATTTCTGCATCAAAGTTTGTTTTTGATCAAATGAGAATTATTGCCATTAAATTATAGCAAGTGCTATGTTTTATAGCGTCACCTATTTATCAGGGTTTCGGGAGAATATAATGAAAAAATGGCTGTCCCCTGTTCTATTTGCTTCAGGCATTTCATGCCTGATTCTGCTGCTCAATATATCGTCTGCACTGGCTCAGGATAAATTCAAGGTGATCACCACCTTTACCATTATTGCTGATATGACCAGAAACGTCGCGGGCGACAAGGCCATCGTTGAATCAATCACCAAACCTGGCGCGGAAATACATCAGTATCAACCCACGCCCGGCGATATCCGCCGCGCTCAGGGCGCACAGCTGATCCTCTCCAACGGTCTTAATCTTGAACTGTGGTTTAAGAAGTTTTACCAGCACCTGCCTTCCGTGCCCGAAGTGGAAGTCTCGACAGGCATTGTACCGATGGGTATTACCACCGGGCCCTATAACGGCAAGCCGAATCCCCACGCCTGGATGTCACCCGACAATGCACGTATTTACGTCAATAATATTCGCGATGCTCTGATGAAATACGACCCGGAAAATGCCGCAATTTACCGTAAGAATGCAGAAATTTATCAGCAGAAGATTGCCGACACGCTGCAACCTCTGCGCGACCAAATCGCAAAAATTCCGCACGATAAGCGCTGGCTGGTCACCAGTGAAGGAGCGTTCTCTTATCTGGCTCGCGATCTTGGCTTAACAGAACTTTACCTGTGGCCGATTAATGCCGACCAGCAGGGTATACCGCAGCAGGTGCGGCAGGTTATTGATGCAATGAAGAAAAAAGCTGTTCCTACCCTGTTTAGCGAAAGCACTGTTTCTGATAAACCCGCCCGACAAGTTGCCAGAGAAACCGGCGCACACTATGGCGGCGTACTTTATGTGGATTCACTGAGCAGCGCCGAAGGTCCTGTACCCACCTATATTGATCTGCTGCACGTTACCACTGCGACGGTGGTAAAAGGCATTAATGATGGACTTAAACCATGAAAGCCCTTCCCGATAATGGCTTTCATGATGACGGCATCCGCGCGAATGGGGTAACAGTCACCTACCGCAACGGTCATACCGCACTAAGAAAGGCGAGCTTTGCCGTCCCATCCGGGACGCTTGCGGCATTACTTGGGGTGAATGGTTCCGGGAAATCAACGCTGTTCAAAGCGTTGATGGGGTTAGTGCCGCTGGCGGAGGGCGACATCACAATGATGGGAATGCCTCCCTGCCTGGCCCTGCGACAAAGTCAGGTCGCTTACGTTCCACAGGCGGAGGATGTTGACTGGCACTTTCCGGTACTGGCCGAAGATGTGGTGATGATGGGCCGTTATGGCCATATGGGCGCATTACGCATTCCACGAAAGGCCGACCACAATGCGGTGGCGGCAGCACTTGACCGGGTGGGAATGCGTGATTTTCGCCACCGACAAATTGGTGAGCTGTCCGGGGGGCAAAAGAAACGCGTTTTTCTCGCCCGGGCCATCGCCCAGGGCGGGAAAATTGTGCTGCTGGACGAACCGTTTACCGGTATCGATGTCAATACAGAGCGACAAATTATTTCTCTGCTTCAGCAAATGCGCGATGAGGGCTGCACATTACTCGTTTCCACTCATAATCTCTCCACGGTAAGCAGTTTTTGTGATTATACCGTGCTGGTAAAAAACACAGTGCTCGCCTGTGGGCCGACCAAAGAGACATTTACCGCATCAAACCTGAACAACACCTTTGATGGTATTTTACATCCGATGATGTCAGGCAACCTGCCGATAGCGGATAAAAAACCAGCGCAGGAAAAAGATTAAGATGCTGCGTCTGCTTCTGGAACCGTTTAGCTATCAATATATGCTAAATGCCATGTGGGTTTCCGCGCTGGTAGGCGGCGTGTGCGCTTTCCTTTCCTGTTACCTGATGTTAAAAGGCTGGTCGCTGATTGGCGATGCGCTTTCGCACGCGATCGTTCCCGGCGTGGCGGGTGCCTGGATGCTGGGATTACCTTTTTCAGTGGGGGCATTTTTCTCAGGAGGCCTCGCGGCAGCGGCAATGTTGTTTCTCCATCAGCGAACGCGACTGCGTGAAGATGTCATTATCGGGCTAATCTTCTCATCGTTCTTTGGTTTTGGGCTGTTTATCATGTCGCTTAACCCAACCCCGGTGAATATCCAGACTATTGTTTCCGGTAATATTCTGGCGATCGCCCCTGGTGATATCTGGCAGCTGGCCCTCAGCAGCGTGATTTCCCTGAGCATTTTATTGCTGAAATGGAAAGATCTGATGGTCACTTTTTTCGACGAGAACCATGCACGCACCGTTGGCCTCAATCCGCTTCTTATGAAAAGCCTGTTTTTTGTGTTGCTCTCGGTTACCACTATCGCCGCGCTGCAAACCGTCGGGGCTTTTCTGGTCATTTGCATGGTGGTTGCTCCCGGTGCCACGGCTTATCTGCTTACTGACCGCTTTCCACGCATGCTGACTCTTGCGGTGATAATAGGTGCGGCAACCAGCTTTTTCGGTGCCTGGATAAGCTTTTTTCTGGATGGCGCAACCGGCGGTATCATTGTGGTCGCACAGGCAGTGCTGTTCTTGCTGGCTTTTCTTTTTTCACCCAAATATGGCTGGCTGATGCGGCACAGGCGCAGTATATATGCACCCGACCGGGACGGAAGGACGCCATGAGTCTGCTGACGCTTTTACTGCAACCGTTCCAGTTCAGCTTTATGAACAATGCGCTGATCGTTGCCGTGTTGCTGGCTGTGCCTGCAGCATTGATTTCCTGTTTGCTGGTGCTAAAAGGCTGGGCGCTACTGGGCGATGCCATGAGCCATGCTGTATTTCCAGGGGTTGTGCTGGCGTATATGGCAGGTTTGCCATTTTCCATTGGTGCTTTTTTTGCCGGTCTTTTTTGTGCGCTGGCGACAGGTTTTCTGAAGGAAAACACCCGGATAAAGCAGGATGCGCTAATGGGCATCGTTTTTTCCGCAATGTTCGCTATTGGCCTGATCCTCGCCGTTGCGGTGAAGTCCGAAATTCACCTCGATCACATTCTGTTTGGCGACATGCTGGGCATTAACGTCAGGGATTTGCAGCAAACGGGGCTGATTGCACTGCTGATTGTATTGATTTTTGTCATCAAATGGCGCGACTTTTTGCTTTATGCTTTTGACCCGGTTCAGGCCAGCGCCAGCGGGCTACATATCAGGCTGCTGCATTACGGACTGCTGTGTATGATCGCGCTGACTATTGTCGCAACATTGAAAGCAGTTGGCATTATACTGACCGTCTCGCTGCTGATTGCGCCAGGTGCCATTGCACTGTTGCTGACCCGGACGTTTGTCCGCATGCTGCTGGTGGCCGCTGGTGTGTCAATAACGGTTGCTTTTAGCGGCGTTTATCTGTCGTTTTTTATCGACAGCGCGCCAGCACCCACCATCGTGGTACTGTTCACACTGGTATTTGTCAGCGTCTTTACGCTGGTCAGCCTGAAAGAACGGCACCATCATAGTAGCCCGCCAGGCGAAACTGAATTAGCCCCCTGACCTGTGGCCGCGCACGTCACCGCACACGGCTGCTACATCCTGAACAGAAACTACTGCCGGGTTTTTCGCAGCAGACTTTGCACAAACCTCGGCACCACCTCACTTGCCGGGCCGTAATCATTTTCTTCAAATTCACTGCCTACCTGACTCGGTTGCAGGTTCAGCTCCACCGTATACGCACCTTGCAATTTTGCTTCATGAACAAAGCCCGCCGCAGGATAAACATGGCCGGAGGTGCCAATGGCAACAAAATAATCAGCCTGCGACAGCGCCGTATAAATCTCATCCATTTGTAACGGCATCTCGCCAAACCAGACAATGTGCGGGCGGAGCGTCGATGGAAACTGACAGCAGTGACAGCGGTCGCCAGGGTTGACATCATCCTGCCAGCTCACCACCTGACCACTACCCGTACAGCGTACTTTTAGCAGTTCGCCGTGCATATGAATGATGTTGTGGTTGCCCGCCCGCTCATGGAGGTTGTCGATATTTTGCGTCACCAGCAGAAAATGATCGCCCAGTGCGGCTTCCAGCTTTGCGAGGGCAAGATGTGCCGCGTTGGGGGCAATGTCAGGCTGTTGTAGCTGACGCCGACGCGCATTGTAAAAGACCTGTACCCTTTCGGGGTCGCGGGTAAAGCCCTCAGGTGTGGCAACATCCTCGACCTTATGGTCTTCCCACAGGCCATCTTCTGCGCGGAAGGTGCGAATACCGGATTCCGCAGAAATACCCGCGCCAGTCAGCACCACCACGCGGGGTAGTGGATTTTGGGCTATTTCAATATTACGGTCGCGTTCAAAAATGCGCTGACGAAAGCGCTGATGCACCTGACGTCGGTTTTTTTTGTAACGTGCCAGTCTCAGGCGACGACGGGGGTTACGCATCATAACTTCTCTACTCCTTAACGTGCCGGAAAGGGAATGCCAATCTCTGTTTACTGGCCGCTGAGGACGCGGGCCGGATCGATACGGCTTGCTCTTCTCGCCGGATACCAGCTGGCAATCAGGCTCAGAACCAACGAGGTGAGCAGCACAATCACCACGTCCAGCCAGTGAACTTCTGAGGGTAAAAAGTCGATAAAATAGATATCGCCAGAGAGGAAATGGTAGCCAGTCAGTGTTTCAATACCTTTAATCAGCGTGGTTAAGTTGAACGCCGCGAGTACGCCGGTGACCACGCCGCTGACGCTGCCCACTAATCCGGCCATCAACCCGTACCAGACAAAAATCGCGCGGATCAGACCGTCTCTGGCACCAAGGGTGCGCAACACTGCGATATCGCTACTTTTATCTTTTACCGCCATCACCAGGGTGGAAACGATATTGAAACAGGCCACACCAATTACCAGCACCATTGCCAGATACATAATGGCACGAATCATCTGAATATCCCGATACATATAGCCATAGCTGCCAATCCAGCTGCGGATATAAACGTAGGCATGGGTAACTTCACCGGCATCGCGCACCAGTTTTTGGGCGGCAAAGGGATCGGTCATTTTCAGGGCAATGCCCGTGACGTTGTCACCCATATTAAGGTACTGTTGCGCATCAGCCAGCGGCACCAGCGCCAGACTGTGATCAAGCATGCCGCTTAACGCCAGGATGCCGCTGACCTGAAGACGGACGCGCTTAGGTTGAAGTAATTTTTGTCCCTCGCTACTGTCAGGTATCAAAATGGTCAGCCAGTCGCCCTGCTTCAGGTTCAGGCTGTTAGCCACGCCCTGCCCCAGGATAATCTGCTGCTTACCCGCGCTGAAGCTTTGCCATGCCCGGTTCTGCACGTATGCAGGTAACGCACTCAACCGGATTTCCTGCTGCGGATCGACACCTTTTACCTGAATTGCCTGCAGCTTCACGCCGCTTTCAATAAGACCGGTAAAGTTGATATAGGGTGCCGCCGCCGCAATGCCTTTAACCTGCTCCACTTTGGGCAGCAGCGACTGCCAGCTAGTGAACGGCTGCTGCACCAGCTCGATTTCTCCGTGCGGCACCACCGCGAGAATACGGTTATTCAGCTCACGCTCAAAACCGTTCATTGCGCTGAGACCAATGATAAGCACCATCACCCCCAGCGCAATCCCCAGCGTAGAGATAACCGAAATCAGCGACACCATACCGCCACGGCGACGCCCACGGCTAAAGCGCAGGCCAAGCAAAAGAGAAAGAGAGTTTGCCATTACGCCAGTCCTGTCAGGGTCAGTGCGTCGCTCAGTTCACCATCGCGCATTTCCATCTGGCGGCGCAGGCGTTTCGCTAGGTTGAGATCGTGAGTGACGACCAGAAAAGCGGTCCCCTGTCGCACATTCAGTTCTCCAAGCAGATCGAAAATCGCATCGGCATTACGCGCATCCAGATTACCG
Source organism: Erwinia tracheiphila (assembly GCF_021365465.1). Lineage (NCBI taxonomy): Bacteria > Pseudomonadati > Pseudomonadota > Gammaproteobacteria > Enterobacterales > Erwiniaceae > Erwinia > Erwinia tracheiphila. The sequence goes on along the minus strand of NZ_CP089932.1, from coordinate 1,930,780 downwards.
GTCGGCTCATCGGCCAGCACAAGCCGTGGATTGTTCACCAGCGCACGGGCAATTGCCACACGCTGGCGCTCTCCGCCAGAGAGTTCAGAAGGACGGTGATGCGCGCGTTTTGACAGCCCAACCGCACTGAGCATGTCCTGCGCCTTATCCCGTGCTTCATTTTTGCCGACCTTACCAATTAACAACGGCATGGCGACGTTTTCCAGCGCGTTAAAATCCGGCAGCAGGTGGTGGAACTGGTAGATAAAACCCAGCTCGCGGTTGCGTAATCCGGCTCTTGCCGCCGCTGACATACGGTTCAGAGACTGACAATCGAACACCACCTCCCCAGATGTCGGCGTATCCAGCCCCCCCAGCAGATGCATCAGGGTGCTTTTACCAGACCCTGAACTGCCAACAATCGCCATCATCTCGCCGGGAGCAACGCTAAAAGAGACGTTGCGCAGCACATCCGTCTGTACGCTGCCTTCTTTATAACGCCTGCAAAGGTTATTGCACTGTAACAAGGTGGTATTACTCATAACGTAAAGCCTCAGCAGGTTGAACGGCGGCAGCTCGCCAGGAAGGATAAAGCGTCGAGAGAAGCGACAACACCATAGCGGTAATGACGATGGTCAATACCTGCGGCACGGAGATATCCACGGGCAGTGCCGCACCGTCAAGTAACGTGCCAATCAGCGGCATCAGATTGTTCAACTGGCTGGCAAGCAGCACCCCCAGCAATGCGCCCAGTACTGAGCCAACGATACCGGCAGTGGCACCCTGAACCATAAATACCAACACAATCTGGCGACGCGTCAGCCCCTGGGTTTGCAGGATAGCGACCTCACCCTGTTTCTCCATAATCAGCAGTCCCAACGAAGTAATGATGTTAAAAGCGGCCACCGCAACAATCAGACTCAGCAGCAGGCCCATCATATTTTTCTCCATTCGCACCGCCTGGAACAATTCGCCTTTGCGCTCTCGCCAGTCTTTCCAGACCAGCCCCTGCGGCAGCTTTTGCTCGCTCAGTGCATCGACCTGTAATGGCTTGTCCAGCCATAAGCGCCAGCCGGTAATATTCCCGGCCGGGTAGCGCATCAGACGGGAGGCATCCTGTTGGTTAACCAGAATCTGGTAGCCATCCACTTCACTGTTAGCGGCAAAAGTCCCTGCGACAGTGAACAGACGCTGACTGGGCAGTCGCCCCATCGGCGTAAACTGGCTGGCAGAAGGCACCATTAAACGCAGTTCATCGCCTCTTTTAACACCCAGCTGCTGCGCCAGCTGCTCTCCAAGAATAACGTTGTACTGCCCGGACTGAAGCGTTTGCTGGCTGACATTGCTGAGATAGGGTCCAAGCGGATCGGGTTCATCGGGCATGATACCGAGCATCACGCCCACACCGACGCTGTGTGCGCTTTGCAGCACAACATCGGCGGTAGTCAGTGGAGTGAGACGATTGACACCGCGCAGTTGCAGCGAGCTGGCCGGAACCTGCTGAGGATTAACGGAACCTTTATCGCTGGTCACCAGCGCCTGGGGCATCAGGTTAAGGGTGCTTTTTTCCAGTTCATGCTCAAAACCGTTCATCACCGATAATACGGTGACCAGGGCCAGCACGCCGAGCGTAATGCCAATGGCCGACAGCCAGGATACAAACCGCCCAAAACGGTCCGATGCTCGTCCACGCATATAGCGCAGGCCGATAAATAACGCGACAGGTTGATACATGTAATCCGTCTTCTGGCGTGGATAAAGTCAAAAAGTGATCGAAGATGATAAAGGGAAGCCCGGCGTTATGGAACCTCCAGACTACAGACTCTGCACGATTGTTTTGTCAGTAAACAGGTTGTCAGGGCAAAAATGCCATCATCGAATAGAAAACACGCGATTATTGTGCGCTTGTTCATCGTTGACGGGCGTAACCTGTTTTATCGGCGCACGACGCCACAACACAGCAAACTATGCCATGACCTGCATGCCAGGTTATCGACGCGGGAGTGATAAACATGGCCAGATACCCTGAAGGCAGCATCGTCAGGCATAAGACGGGGGATATCAAAGGAACTGGTTTCTAGGCTGTGTCCCTTAATTGCATAACCTTTTGTAAAACAATCGTATGCAGCCCAGCTTCACCATCGCCAGATAATTCCTCGCCGTTTTATCGTAGCGTGTGGCAATGCGACGATATTCTTTCAGGCGACCAAAGCAACGTTCAACTACGTTGCTATTGCGGTAAGCATCACGGTCGGGTTGTGAGCAACCATCCGAGGCCATTTTCTCATTTGATTTGCGAGGGATGACAGTTTTTATACCTTTGCTTTTCAGCTCGTTACGTAACGCATGTCCGGAGCAGGCTTTATCAGCCAGTACGGCATGACCACGTCGCTTCATGCTGCCGTTCTGCCGCTGAACACCAATGCCATCCAGAAGACGTTGTGCGAACTGGCTTTCATGGGCCTGGCCGGGACTCAGCACGATGTTTAATGGAAGGCTGCTTCCGTCTGTCGCCAGATGGATTTTGGTGCCAAAACCACCGCGAGAGCGACCCGGGCTGTTATCTCCGGTGATATCGGGATGTTTTTTTGCGCGCAGGCGGCACATCTGAGCGCCCGGATATTACTGCCATCCAGCGCCGTCGCTGACCAGTCAACAAGGCCATGAGCGTCAAGAAACGATAGTAACTTATTGAAAATAATGTTAATCACTCCTGACTTTGACCACCGGTTAAAACGGTTGTAAACGGTCTTCCATGAACCATATCGCTCAGGCAAATCACGCCAGGGTGCGCCTGAACACAGCACCCAGAACATGCCGTTGATGATCATACGATGTTCTGCCCATGGACGTCCGGCCTCTGGTATTGCTGGTTCAGTAGGTAATAGTGGCTGGATGAGAGCCCATGCTTCATCGGGGAGGTCGTAGCGAGCCATAGTTCAATGTTTTGTGGAAACAGACAGTTACTATAGCTCAGGAGATTAAGGGACACAGCCTAATAGCCTGTCTCAACAGGACTTTATTCCAGACAATCAGACCACAGGAAAAATGCAACAGGGTCCCGTCATTCTCAGACGTCTTTTCCCGTCGGGTCAGGACCCGGCGAAACCGGTTCATCCGGCTGTGCCTCCTCCTGACGGCCCGGCGACAGGACCTGAAGTTCGTGGTTTTACTGGCATCTGATCCCTCTTTACGCGACGGGATATAAGGCTCGTCAAGACAGCTCAACCGGTCTGTTTTCAGCCCGGGCGCTTCGGCGCCTTTGTCCGGGCAGAGTCCGTTTTTTTGCCCCGGGCGTCCTGCCTTAAGAGCATCGGGTGTGTCCGCTACCAGTTTGATGTCATGCATGTTTGCTGCTGCGACCCGTGACAGAGGAAGCCCCCCGGCATCTGTCATCAGTGCGCTTTACGCCCTGTTTTCCTCTGTCCGTGGGGTTGCGTCCTGTTTTAAACGTGCCGTCATCGTTGTCAACGGCACGGTCCGGCATGATGTTGAGATTATTTACCGCACTGACGCGCCCACCGTTTTGTTTGCCAGCCCTGAACGGATCGGCCACGCCAATGATTTCAGCAGGCAGCGGAATATAGCCATCCAGCCCCACGCCAAAAGAAACGGTGCCGTCTTTGGCATTGGACAGAATTGCCCGGTGCCCACGCCGGTGCGCTTCACTCTGCGAGGTACAACCAATCGCGCTCAGTGAAGTTTCATTCACGCTGTAGCGGTTAACCAGGTCAGAATCGTAAACACCCTCCACCGTGTCGCTGCAATGATTCTGCGGATCGGACCAGCTGACCTGACAGGAGGTATAACGATTTTTGTAGCTGCTATCCCACTATTATCAAATTAAGAACAGGAGTGGTGCTGCCAGGGGTTACATGTAATGGGATTACGCCCCCAGAAAGCAAAAAACCCCGCCGACTGGCGGCGTTTTAATGTTAAGCGGTGTGTCGTGGTAACCACTCCTGGCAGAGTTACAACACGTTTTGCGTAACGCAGCAGAATTATTTATATTTACCGCGGTTTTGATTAAACCCGTGGAAGGACCCACCCACGGCAATCATCACTGACATCCACCCGGACGGAGAAAGGACTCATGGCCCGTAATATTGCCCCCGGATACTGTATCGTTGAAAGGCAGGGATCGCTGGATACCCAGGCGCGGCAACTGTTCAGGGATGTTCGTTCCCCTGCTGCCAGCCTCTTTATGAAACTCAATGCGGATACGCCTTATCTGAAGCCGGGACAGATTCTGATTGTGGCCGACCCCGACACCCCCGCCTCCCTGACCGCGCATATGCTTACCACGCTGCGGCAGGCCAAAAATGCCACCAGTGCGGCCCTTATCGGGGTGGACGCTGATGACGCCGGGTTTATGCAAAGACATTACGGTACTATTGCCGCGCTGACCGGCATCGGGGAAAAAGTCTTCAGCACCGCCGGGGACGCCGGTGAAAAATACTTCAACAGCATCGGGCAGACGCTTAAAAAAATTGAGGCCAGCTATCAGAACCAGTTCCGCACACAGGGAACGCTGATCAGCCAGCAGTTTTTCGTTGAACGTAATCAGCTGCTCAATCAGCTGAAGGAGCTGGTTAACAAACCGCTGTTAAAATCCCTTGCCCGGAATACCGTGAAATTTCGGCAGTATGAAAGCATGAAGCGGGCGTTAAATCTATCCAGCAAGTCTATTGTGCATGAATGGTCAACGGGCGGGATGAGTGGTATTCCGGGCTATTCGTATTATGTCGGTAATGCCGCCAGAGCGGCGCGATTCCTTAAGGCCGGGGGATATATTGGTATTGGGTTTTCTTTTGCAGGAACCACCAATAAGGTTATTAATAACTGTACAACAGGGCGAGAGGGAGAGTGTGGCAAATATGCATTTAAAGAATATGCTAAATTCACAAGTGGTACATTCGCTGGCATGGCTGGAGGCGCTCTGGGTGCATCTGCTGGTATGGGCGTTTGCGTTGCGGTCGGAATAGCCACCGCTGGTGCGGGAGGAGTTGCTTGCGCTGCTGTGGGTTCGTTAGTCGGTGGGGCTGTTGCAAGTTCAGCAAGCGATTATCTTATGAACCTTTGGTTAAAATAGCATGAAAAATATTCTTTTTTATATAGCTATGGGATGTGCCATCGTCCCTTTCTTTATTACTGTTCTACAGTTTGTGATTTTTTCTATCAATAACGAGAAATACAACACTTTGTTATCCATGTATCACAATAGTAAATTTGAACTACCACCACTTTATAAATTTTACGGGTCTATGGGTTTTTTGGGTTCTTTTGGAATGTCTTATTTTTTCTCAAGACTTAAAAAAGGTAAAAAAATAATCTTCCAACCAAAAGAACAGATTACTGTTTCAGAATTCCTAAAAGGTATCGATATAAGCCTTACGAAGTGGATTGATAATTATTATTATCTTTCAATTTCCGCGCTGTTTTTGTATGCAGTTTTTGTTGTAATTAGCTTGATAAAAGCGGTAATCACGCAAATCTAAAAGCCCACTGTGTGGGCTGTTTTCTCCATTGGATTAACTGCCCATCTCCAGCTCAACATCGAGCATTGCCAGACACCCATCTATAAACCCCTCAGCCATCTGAAACTTTATGCGGATCATGTCCTCTGGCAGCTTCAGCTTTCTGCCTGTCGCCCGCGTTGAAATATCCCGGATGGGGTGCTCCAGCCCCACGCCAAAAGAAACGGTGCCGTCTTTGGCATTGGACAGAATTGCCCGGTGCCCACGCCGGTGCGCTTCACTCTGCGAGGTACAACCAATCGCGCTCAGTGAGGTTTCATTCACGCTGTAGCGGTTAACCAGGTCAGAATCGTAAACACCCTCCACCGTGTCGCTGCAATGATTCTGCGGATCGGACCAGCTAACCTGACAGGAGGTATAACGATTTTTGTAGCTGCTATCCCACTATTATCAAATTAAGAACAGGAGTGGTGCTGCCAGGGGTTACATGTAATGGGATTACGCCCCCAGAAAGCAAAAAACCCCGCCGACTGGCGGCGTTTTAATGTTAAGCGGTGTGTCATGGTAACCACTCCTGGCAGAATTACAACACGTTTTGCGTAACGCAGCAGAATTATTTATATTTACCGCGGTTTTGATTAAACCCGTGGCAGGACCCACCCACGGCAATCATCACTGACATCCACCCGGACGGAGAAAGGACTCATGGCCCGTAATATTGCCCCCGGATACTGTATCGTTGAAAGGCAGGGATCGCTGGATACTCAGGCGCGGCAACTGTTCAGGGATGTTCGTTCCCCTGCTGCCAGCCTCTTTATGAAACTCAATGCGGATACACCTTATCTGAAGCCGGGACAGATTCTGATTGTGGCCGACCCCGACACCCCCGCCTCCCTGACCGCGCATATGCTTACCACGCTGCGACAGACCAAAAATGCCACCAGTGCGGCCCTTATCGGGGTGGACGCTGATGACGCCGGGTTTATGCAAAGACACTACGGCACCATTGCCGCGCTGACCGGCATCGGGGAAAAAGTCTTCAGCACCGCCGGGGACGCCGGTGAAAAATACTTCAACAGCATCGGGCAGACGCTTAAAAAAATTGAGGCCAGCTATCAGAACCAGTTCCGCACACAGGGAACGCTGATCAGCCAGCAGTTTTTCGTTGAACGTAATCAGCTGCTCAATCAGCTGAAGGAGCTGGTTAACAAACCGCTGTTAAAATCCCTTGCCCGGAATACCGTGAAATTTCGACAGTATGAAAGCATGAAGCGGGCGTTAAATCTATCCAGCAAGTCTATTGTGCATGAATGGTCTACGGTAGGAATGAGTGGTATTCCGGGCTATTCGTATTATGTCGGTAATGCCGCCAGAGCGGCGCGATTCCTTAAGGCCGGGGGATATATTGGTATTGGGTTTTCTTTTGCGGGTACAACGAATGATGTGGTTGATGCCTGTACGACAGGACGGGAGGGGCAATGCAGGAAAGTAGCTTACAGACAATATTCAAAATTTGGCGCTGGAACGCTGGTAGGACTAGGAACAGGAGCAATCGGTTCAGCTGCCGGACTGGGAGTATGTGCTGCCATCGGTATCGCCACAGTAGGTGTGGGGGGAGTAGCTTGTGCTGCTGTCGGTTCGCTAGCCGTTGGCTATGCTGGAAGTCAGGCAAGCGATTCATTAGTCGATATTTTTTTGATTATTTCGAGAAATAAAAAATGAAATCCATCACAATGTTTATAGCTATAATTCCTCTCATTTGTTTGATTACCTGTATTTTTTTATACGGATTAAATCGCAAAAATTATCATCATTTACTGGATAAATTACAAAAAGAAAATATTCTTCCGACGTTTTATGCATATCATGCAAATATGGGATTTATTGGGGCACCAGTGATAGCTTATTTATTTTTTGGATTACAACGCAAAAAAAAATTACCATTTCTGAACAGGGACAACATAATGTACAACTTCCCTGATAAAAACAAAGATCTAATTTACACAGTCGCACCTTTTTATTATACATTTCTGACAGGAATAGGATTTGCTTTTATTATTTGTTTTATTGGACTAATGATAAAATTAAAAATATTTTTTCCCTCTTAATTATCATTACAGCCCACAAAAAAGTGGGCTTCCATCTCTAAAAGCGGTCGTGACGCAGACTTGCTGATCACGTATGCTTTGCGCTTTGGATGTAACATATGGCTAAAGTTGATGTCGTCTGCCCTCAGTGCAATGAAACTCATGCTGTACGATGTAACGGACATTCAGCATCCGGTGCCCAACGTTACATCTGCAAGCATTGTTCAAAGACCTTTCTGCTCAACTTTAGCTACTCCGGTGCCAAACCAGACACACACCAGACCATTGTTAATATGGCCATGAATGGTTCCGGATGTCGCGATACCGCACGGGTCCTCGGTATCAGCCTCAATACGGTTCTGCAGCACGTAAAAAAATTTCGCCAAAGCAGGTAGCTGAAAATATCGACCCCGAAACGGAGGTTGTTATCTGCTGTGAAGCCGGTGAACAATGGTCTTACGTGCGGTGTAAAAGCAATCCCCGGTGGTTGTTCTATGCTTATGACCGTATCCGCAAACGTGCTCTGGCCCACGTCTTCGGCCCGAGAAATGCCCCGACCCTGCGACGATTGCTGGCCCTGTTAAGCAAATTTAACCTTGCCTTTTATATGACAGATGCGTGGCCAGTTTATAAAGTTCTGTTAAGTGCAACAAGCCACGTGGTGAGCAAGAAATATACCCAACGGACAGAACGACATAATCTTAATCTTCGCACACATATCAAACGACTGACCCGCAGAACAATTTGCTTTTCGAAGTCAGAGGAAATGCACGATAAGATCATCGGTTGGTATCTTACTCTTCATCATTATCAATAAATCTGCGTCAAGACCTATTTTTCCTGCTCACTGTATCAAATTTTGTAAATTATTCGTACCCATGATTACCCGTGCTTACCCCCGTCTCTGACGGGGGTTTTCTTTCTGTTTTTCATCTATATCCTGGTGTGTGGCACTCAGACGTGAGCCGCCACCGGCCGTCAGGTTTGCCTCGCTCCTGACATAGCGTTCCTCACTACTGACGGCCTCCCCATTCCCGGACTGGTTTCACGTCTCAACATTTAACGTTACGAGAAACCACGATATGAAAAAATTGCCTGAACTCCGCCAGGAGAAAAACGCCCTCAAAACTCAGATGCGTTCCATCATGGATAAAGCCACTGAGGAAAAACGCGATCTGAACGCCGACGAGGGTAACCGCCCGCTTACCTTGATGACATTGCCCGGCAGCAATGGAAGGCCAAAGCGAAACAGCTGGCCGAACGGGGCGATCTGCACCCCGCCGACTGGAACAATCTTGAGCTGTACTGCGTCAATTACGCCATGTACCGCAAAGCAGTAGAAGACCTTGCCCGGCGCGGGTTCAGCATTGTGAACAGCCAGGGCGGAGAGAGCCGCAACCCTTCACTGAGCGCTAAAGCCGATGCCGAGAAGATCATGATTAAAATGTCTTCGCTGCTGGGCTTCGATCCGGTCAGCCGCCGCAAAACGCCTGTAGAGGAAGACGAGCTTGACCGTCTGGAATGATTATGCCAGCGCCATAAAATCAGGTGCCATACCCGCCTGTAAGCGCGTGAAACAGGCCGTAGAGCGTTACTTTAATGACCTGAATAATCCGCTGTACTGTTTCGACATCGCAACGGTAGAGCGGTTTATCACATTCTCCCGCCTCTGTCCTCACGTTAAAGGCCCGCTGTGTGGTCAGTCGATTGTGCTGGAGCCGTGGCAGCAGTTCGCCTTTGCCTGCTGGGCTTCAGGGTGAAGGCCACCGGACGCCGGAAATACAAGAGCGCCTATATTCAGGTGCCGCGCAAGAACGCCAAATCTACCGTGGCCGCAATGCTGGCTAACTGGTTTCTGGTGATGGAGCACGGCCAGCAGGACATTTACACCGCCGCCGTGAGCCGGGATCAGGCCCGTATCGTTTTTGATGATGCCCGCCAGATGTGCCTTTTATCAAAGCCGCTGAAAAAGCGCCTGACCATTCAGCAGCACAAAATGATTTTCGCAAAATCCAACAGCCTGCTGAAGCTACTGGCCGCCAAAGCAGCGACTATTGAGGGAACCAACCCCAGCCTGTCGATTGTGGACGAGTACCACCTGCACCCGGATAACGGTGTTTACTCCGCACTTGAGCTGGGCATGGGCGCACGGCCTGAAGGGCTGCTGTTCGCTATAACCACCTCCGGGAGCAACGTGGTATCGGCCTGTAAGCAGCACTATGATTACTGCTGCCAGATTCTGTCCGGGGAAGAAACCAACGAGTCCCTTCTTGCCCTGATTTACGAGCTGGACGACGAAAGCGAGTTAGACTCCCCGGCGCTGTGGGTAAAGGCCAATCCCAACCTGAATATTTCCGTTGACGGTGCGGCGCTGGCTGACACCATCCAGAAGGCCAGGGGCATACCCTCGCAGTGGGTGGAAATGCTTACAAAGCGTTTTAATATCTGGTGCCAGGGTGCCACGCCGTGAATGGGTTCCGGCGCATGGGATGCCTGCAAGGACGATTACAGCGAGTCTGACCTGTACGGCATGGAGTGCTACGCCGGGCCTGCCCTGTCCTCTGCCGGGGACATTACCAGCGTCTGCTATGCGTTCCCGTCTGACCGGGAAATCCGGCTGCTGACCCGTCACTACCTGCCAGAAGCGCAGCTGAACAACGTAGCCAATAAAAACCGCGCCATTTACCGCCAGTGGGCTAAATCGGGCTGGATGCGCACCACGCCGGGTGACTGCATCGACTATGACCGCATCCGTGACAATATTCTGCGTGATGCTGAGGTGTTCGGAATCAAGCTGGTGGGCTTCGATACCTGGAACGCCACGCACTTACGCACCCAGCTACAGGGCGCGGGTCTCGATGTTGAGCCGTTCCCGCAGACCAACCTTAAATTCAGCCCGGTAGCGAAGTCGCTGGAGGTGTTCGTAAACCGCGGGGTTATACGGCGCAACGGCGATCCGGTTCTGGCCTGGGCGATTGGTAACGTGGTGATGGAGTCTGACGCCAACGCAAACATTAAGCCGAACAAAAAGAAATTGGCCAACAAGATAGACCCGGCGATAGCGGGATTAATGGCGTTCGGCACCTGGCAGGCCGAGCATGAAGATTTCAGTTTTGATATGTCCGAGGCCCATAAGCAACGCCTGGCGACATTCACCGGGATTTGAGGATTATCGATGCAGCACAAAAACATTGCTGGAGCACTGGCCGCACAGCGCCGCAGGGCGGATCATGAGCGTTCAGCCAGCAGCACTTACACATGGACTAAACCCGTCAATCTTCGCCGCCGATAGTGGTACAGGTGGGACAGCAAAACCGCCAAAAGCCCCATGTTTGTTTTCGTGCTTGCAGTCCATCCGGGCATCATATTTTAGAAGTGTTTCTCTCCCAGATACAGGGTTGCGTTAATCCTGTGTATTGCAAATGCTGATCTTTTATCATTAAAGATTCATTAAAGTGCATAATAAACAATTAGTTAAAAATAATTTGCAATAAACAGAAGCAAAGTATTCCCGACAGACGACTCGGTGCGTAAGGTGATTTATCTGGCAATCAGGGATGCGTCGAAAAAATGGAGTATGCCGATCCAGAACTGGCGGCTGGCGATAAGTCGTTTTATTATCGGGTTTGGTGACCGCCTGAGTGCTCACCTTTAATATGGTGGCAGTTACACAGAATTATTTATAGGCTCTAATTATCTGGTCATCCCACGAAATACTGAGTCAGCGTAATTTTCTTTAATCTCACACCGGGTCACCAGCATTTCAAAAAATAGCTTCCAGTTACGAGACCATGATGATTGGGTTAATTCTGGTAGCAGCAGCGTAACTGACCTGCTGGCTGGCAGTCGTTTAAAGCATCGCCCTGAACAGCGATCACACTCCCTGTCTACCGGCGCGCCCTGCCGTGCTGATTCTGCAAGGTCACGCATACGGCCTGTTCCGTTACAGCCGGTCTTAGCCAGGAACGCCGATACTCCAAATTCAGCTTTCGACTGGCAGTAACCAATTGCCCCCATCAAATTCGTACCGATCAGACTGACTGACGACGTGGTGCGAGAACTGTCCGTAACCATCTGACTGTTAGGGCTGAAGTATTTTACTGCGGTTTCTAGTTTCATGCTTTCCCCTTCGATACAACACTGGACACGACGGCTAACCTTTGACGGGATCAGACCGTAAAATCCGGCAGCGACGGAGGCCAGAAGACATCCTCCTGATTATCCAGCCCGCGCGCCCCAGCGCTCTAAAACCTGCTCAATATCTCTCATCGCTTTTTCCTCTTTGGCTGCAAATCCCAGGATTGTCAGTGTGCTGACTGTATAACGGGGATGATCGGACGGAAGTGACTGAGGATTTTGGTTAGCCAGGTCACGATTTATTGCCTATGAACAGTAAGTAAATCAGCATAAGAGGCTATCCGGCCTTATTGCAGTCAGAGCTGCGGGCCACTATGAGATTCGAAGACTCACTCCTTATTCCTCCGGCGAGCTTTAGGTTCAGCGCCGCATTCAGGTTTAGTGAGAACTTCACGCAGCCGCACACCGTTACCGACTGCCCAGGCCGTTGAGTATTCGATAAGGTTTGTCATGCGCCTGATTCCCATGTTTGCAGTCGATTCCCGGATGTTGCAAAACTCACCCTCCAAGCCAGGAACAACTTCTGCACCCAGCACCCAGCCACTGAGTGTCCAGATATAAATAGCGTTTTCCACTGTACCGGTATCCTCTCCTGGTGAATATGTTATCGGTACGAAGAAAGGGACTCGCATTCTTCCCAAAAGAATATCTGGAGAATTTGCCCGGCTTAGAGATAGGTGCAGCTTATCATGGAAAGGTAATCCCCCTCATTCCACGAACTCCGGTGCCTGTCCGCGAGACTACATACCGCAGAAAATGGATCGAAATTTGCACAACGATTGTTGGGGTATAAATCCGCCCAAATAACTGACAGGTACAGGGATTCAAGGGGTAATGAGTGGGATATTATTTTAAATTAATTTAGACTTATTTCGAACTTTCCACCCTATATCACTGATACAAAAAGGATATGTTACAGTGGGTTCATATAAAAGGAAGAAATAGTGCTGAATATTTTCGAACAGGATCACTCTGACACCGGCTATTACGTGGGACGACGAAAACCACAGCTACCACGCGGAAAAAGAGCTGAGGTGGGCAAACATTGACCGCACCGGACTTGCACTACACGCAACAATCGGCAAAATAGAGGTATACTCGGGTAAGCCGAAAGGGAACCACAACCACAGGTTCCCTGCTCTCCTTATCACGAAGAGACAGCCTGACTAATTATGCCTGAACAATCCCGTTATACCCTTCCCAGCAAAGCAGGCGATCAGCGCCAGCTTGGGCAGCTCACTGGTGCCGCCTGCGCGGTCGAATCCGCAGAAATTATCGCACGTCATCAGGGTCCGGTAGTGTTAATTACCCCGGATATGCAAAATGCTCTGCGCCTGCACGATGAAATTAAACAGTTCACCTGCGAGACGGTGATAAACCTGGCCGATTGGGAAACGCTGCCCTTTGACAGCTTCTCTCCTCACCAGGAAATTATCTCTTCCCGTTTATCGACACTTCACGCTCTGCCTTACATGGCGCATGGCGTGCTGATCCTGCCAGTTAACACGCTGATGCAGCTGGTGTGCCCACACAGTTTTCTGCACGGCCACGCGCTGGTAATGAAAAAAGGTCAGCATCTGTCACGTGATACTTTACGTTCTCAACTGGAGCAGGCAGGCTATCGTCATGTTGACCAGGTGATGGAACACGGCGAATATGCCACGCGCGGTGCGCTACTGGATATTTTTCCGATGGGCAGCCTGCAACCTTATCGCATTGATTTATTTGATGAAGAAATAGACAGCCTGCGCCTTTTCGACGTTGACAGCCAGCGCACACTGGAAGAAGTATCGGCGATCAATTTGCTCCCTGCCCACGAATTTCCAACAGATAAAACCGCGATTGAACTGTTTCGCACGCGGTGGCGCGAGCATTTTGACGTGCGCCGTGAGCCAGAACATATTTATCAGCAGGTCAGCAAGGGCACGTTGCCTGCGGGGATTGAATACTGGCAGCCGCTGTTTTTCGACCAACCGCTGGTGCCGCTTTTCAGTTATTTGCCGGCAAACAGTCTGCTGGTGACCTGCGGTAATGTGGAAACCAGTGCCGATCGCTTCTGGCAGGACGTGAACCGTCGTTTTGAAAATCGCCGTGTTGATCCGATGCGTCCTTTGCTTGCCCCTGATACGCTGTGGCTGCGCACCGATCAATTGTTTAGCGAACTGAAAAAATGGCCACGCGTACAATTTAAGCACGACGCGCTGGCTGAAAAAGCCAGTAATAGCAATCTCGGCTATCAACCGCTGCCCGATCTGGCGGTGCAGGCCCAGGCTAAAACACCGCTCGATACCCTTCGCCGCTTTCTTGAGTCTTTTTCCGGCCCGGTCATCTTTTCCGTGGAGAGTGAAGGCCGTCGCGAAGCATTACAGGAGCTGCTGGCCCGCATTAAAATTTTACCTAAGGCCATTACCCGCCTTCAGGAGGCGGAAAAGCCTTCTCACTATCTGATGATTGGCGCCAGCGAGCATGGTTTTATCGACAGCCAGCGCAACCGTGCGTTGATATGCGAAAGTGATTTACTGGGTGAACGCATTAGCCGCCCCAGACAGGACAGCCGACGCACCATCAATCCTGATGTGCTTATCCGCAATCTCGCAGAGCTGCATCCGGGTCAGCCGGTTGTCCACCTGGAACACGGCGTGGGCCGCTATATTGGCCTGACCACGCTGGAGACCGGGGGCATTACTGCTGAATACCTGATGCTGGCCTACGCTGGCGATGCCAAACTCTATGTTCCCGTGTCCTCATTACACCTGATCAGCCGCTATGTCGGCGGTGCAGACGATAATGCGCCGCTGCATAAACTGGGTAGCGATGTATGGGTCCGCGCCAGGCAAAAAGCCGCGGAAAAAGTGCGGGATGTGGCAGCCGAACTGCTGGATATTTATGCGCAGCGTGCGGCAAAAGTCGGCTTTGCATTCAAACACGACTGGGAACAGTATCAGTCGTTCTGTCAAAGCTTTCCTTACGAAACCACCCCTGACCAGGCACAGGCTATTAACGCGGTTCTGAGCGACATGTGCCAGCCGCTGGCAATGGATCGGCTGGTGTGCGGTGACGTCGGCTTCGGCAAAACAGAAGTGGCAATGCGCGCAGCTTTTCTTGCGGTAGAAAACAATAAACAGGTGGCAGTGCTGGTGCCAACCACCCTGCTGGCACAGCAGCACTACGACAATTTCCGCGATCGTTTTGCCAACTGGCCAGTGCGCATTGAGGTGCTCTCTCGCTTCCGCACCGCGAAAGAACAGGCGCAGGTGCTCAATGATACTCAGGAAGGTAAGGTTGATATTTTAATTGGCACTCATAAGCTGTTGCAGAGTGAAATCAAATGGCGCGATCTGGGGCTGTTGATCGTCGATGAAGAGCATCGCTTTGGCGTAAGACACAAAGAACGTATCAAGGCGATGCGCGCCGATGTGGATATTCTGACGCTGACTGCCACGCCAATCCCCCGTACGCTGAATATGGCGATGAGTGGCATGCGCGATCTGTCAATTATTGCCACCCCACCCACCCGCCGTCTGGCGGTTAAAACCTTTGTTCGTGAGTTTGATGACCTGGTGGTACGGGAGGCCATTCTGCGCGAGGTACTGCGCGGGGGCCAGGTGTACTATCTGTATAACGATGTGGAAAATATCGAAAAGGCGACCAGGCGTCTGGCCGAGCTGGTACCTGAAGCACGCATCGCCATCGGTCACGGACAAATGCGCGAGCGTGAGCTGGAGCGAGTGATGAATGATTTCCATCACCAGCGTTTTAACGTGCTGGTCTGTACCACCATTATCGAAACCGGCATTGATATTCCCACGGCGAATACCATAATCATTGAGCGTGCTGACCATTTCGGTCTGGCCCAGTTACACCAGCTAAGGGGGCGCGTTGGCCGTTCGCACCACCAGGCCTATGCCTGGCTGCTTACACCGCACCCAAAAGCAATGACCACCGATGCCCATAAGCGGCTGGAGGCAGTTGCCTCTCTGGAAGATTTAGGCGCAGGTTTCGCACTGGCAACCCACGATTTGGAAATCCGTGGCGCCGGTGAACTGTTGGGCGAGGACCAGAGCGGACAGATGGAGTCCATTGGTTTTTCACTGTATATGGAACTGCTGGAGAATGCGGTGGATGCGCTGAAAGCAGGTCGTGAACCTTCACTGGAGGATTTGACCAGCAGCCAGACTGAAATTGAACTGCGCATGCCCTCGCTTCTGCCGGATGATTTCATCCAGGACGTCAATACTCGCCTTTCCTTTTACAAGCGAATCGCCAGCGCTGAAAAAGATGGCGAACTGGATGAGCTGAAAGTCGAGCTGATAGACCGCTTTGGCTCGCTGCCGGACGCCGTGCGAAACCTGCTGGATATTGCGGCCCTGAGGCTGACCGCAAAGAAAATTGGTATTCGCCGGGTAGAAGCCAATGACAAAGGCGGATTTATTGAGTTTGCCGCCAAAAACAGCGCTGATCCGGGCTGGATGATTGGCCTGTTGCAGAAAGAACCACAGCACTGGCGTCTGGATGGCCCAACCAGACTGAGGTTTATGCGCGATCTGACCGAACGCAAAATTCGTATAAACTGGGTGAGGGATTTTATGAATCAGCTGCTGACCAATGCCGCCTGATTGTATTAAAAACCTCATTCCGCACAGCGTTTTGTTACCGTCGTAATCGGTCAGACTGAGGGAAGACGTTGCAGTCATGATGGCAAATTATCCCTATTCACCCTGACCATTAAAAAAGCCACTTTTGCTAAGGACAGCGTGGTGGCAGCTTAACGGGCTTTACAGAACAGTCAGGAAAGCTGCCTTGCTCGTCAGCAAAATTAAAAAACTTCCAGGCATCATCACAGACAGATCACGAAGTTTTACACGAACGGTAAAATCCCCCTTTGGTTACCGCGCATAAAGTAGAGCTGCCCACTTAGAAAGAAGTTCTGGTCTGTCTATATAAGATTATAAGTAAGACAGTGCCTAATACCTGTTGGTGGGCGTAATTAAAGGACGTGTTTTTTGTTACCAATGAAATCCGCTTCCACATAAGCGTGCTTTGACACTACTCACGGTGATCCTCAAAAGAAGCTTATGCTTGCAGATTTAAATTCAAAGATTACAAGGGCGCACCAAAATATGTTGATAACCACGCCCACAGATCGGGGTTAATTAGGCAATAAAAAAGCTGCCAGGGCCGCTTTTTTATTCACCAGGCTGACTATGCCTGATTATCCAGTATCAGCTGTCCGTTGCTGTCCAGCGGAATACGGCTGCCGGGGTCGTGATCCATACGGATTTTGCCCTGCTGATTACCAATTTTATAAGTGACATCGTAGCCCATCATTTTTTCCTGCTTTTCATAGACGGTCTTACAACGCTTTTCAGTAGTGGTATAGGTATCACGCTCCTGCAATGCACCCTGCACCTGGTTACCACCGTATCCACCTGCCAGTGCGCCTGCTACCGTCGCGACGCTGCGGCCCCGACCGCCACCAAACTGGTGGCCGATTACGCCCCCGGCTACCGCACCCAGCACCGATCCGGCGATACGGTTTTCATCCTGTACCGGGCGGCGATGCGTCAGGGTGATGTTACGGCAATCCTGACGCGGATTTTTACTTATTTCTTTGATTGGCGTGGCAGACACCACCTGTGCAAACTGTGGTCCGCGGTCAAACACGTTCATACTTGCCACGCCAGCAACCCCGAGTGCTGCCACTACACCAATACCCACACCTGCCAACATTGATTTATTCACAGGATGTCCTCCGGAAATTGTTACCACGCATCAGCGTCCCGACCTTATTTAATCTGTGGAGACAGTTACCCAGCGTGCGTGAAGCGCCGTATTTGGTTAAGGCAAGTTTTGCGCAGTAGGGTCAAATGTGACAATAAGAAAACTGGAAGAAATGAAGTTTCATGGTGCTGACGGCCTGTCTTTAAGAGTCTTCTTAGCGACTAAGCTGTCAGCAGCAGAGAAAAACGGCTTATATCGATAGTGGCAATATAAGCCCGGTCAGGTGGATTTGCCAGATTAATCGATTCAGTGCAGTTTTAAACGAGGACGGATCACCCGGTTTATACTGCCCACCAGCATCATTAGTCCGGTTTTGAAGTAGCCATGCAGCGCAACCTGGTGCATACGGTACAGCGATATATAGACCATGCGAGCAATACGCCCCTCAACCATCATCGATCCGCGCATCAAATTACCCATCAGACTGCCAACGGTACTGAAGCGGGAAAGTGATACCAGCGAGCCGTGATCTTTATAAACATAAGGCTTCAGTTTTTGTCCTTTCATATCGGCAAGAATATTGCCAAGTACCAGGCTCGCCATTTGGTGTGCAGACTGAGCGCGAGGCGGCACAAATCCGCCCGCAGGCAGCGGACAGGAGGCGCAATCGCCAATAGCATAAATATCCGCATCGTGGGTTGTCCGCAGCGTTGGCAATACCACCAGTTGATTAATACGGTTAGTTTCCAGGCCACCAATCTCTTTCATAAAATCAGGCGCTTTAATGCCCGCCGCCCATACCATCAAATCGGCTTCAATAAACTCGCCGGATTTGGTATTAAGGCCCTTGCTGTCCGCGCTGGTGACCATAGTCTGCGTTAACACACGAACACCCAGTTTCGTCAGCTCCTGGTGGGCCGCAGAAGAGATACGCGGTGGAAGCGCAGGCAAAATTCGCTCACCCGCCTCCACCAGCGTTACGTTCAGCGCCTGATTATCCAGCCCCTCATAGCCGTAGCTGTGCAGTTGCTTCACCGCATTGTGCAATTCTGCAGAAAGCTCAACGCCCGTTGCACCCGCACCAACAATAGCAATATTGACCTTTTCCTGCATGCCCGGGCTGGCAGAGAATTTCAGGAACAAATTCAACATTTCGTTGTGAAAGCGGCGTGCCTGATGCGGATTATCAAGGAATATACAGTGATCTTTCACACCCGGGGTACCAAAGTCGTTCGACATGCTGCCCAGCGCCATCACCAGCGTGTCGTAGCCCAGTTCGCGAGCGGGAACCAGTGACTCTCCTGCGACATTACGAATTTCAGCCAGCTGCAGGGTTTTATTTTTACGGTCAATATCTGTCAACGTACCGAGCTGAAACTGAAAATGATGATTGCGCGCGTGCGCAAGATAGCTAAGTGCATCAATTCCTTCATCCAGCGATCCGGTCGCCACTTCATGTAATAAAGGTTTCCACAAATGACTGTGATTGCGGTCAACCAGAATAATTTCCGCTTTTTTTCTGCGTCCTAATTTACGCCCCAGCTGTGTGGCCAGTTCAAGTCCACCGGCACCTCCGCCTACAATTACAATTCTCTTCATACCTTTCGTCAAATGACCCCTCAATATGTGAACCAATCGTTAACTAGAGGTTAAACTAATATCCTTAATTAACATAGGGTTGGCTTTTAATTACTGTCTACGGGCAGAATAACATGAGGTGCTACCTCAGTCCTGTTAAAATTGATTAATATCAATTTTACAGCCAGTGTTTTAATTAACGCAGCCTTATTCCTCACGGTTTTTATTGTTATTCTTCGTCTGTTCGCCCGAAAAAATTTACTACCAGACCAACTGATTGATTATTTTTATTTAGTAAGCATATTTATTTAAATTAAATCGCTGGCTTTGATAACCGTAAAATAAGTAAAAAAAGTCATAACATCAATATACTGCCAATTTCAGACTCTTCGTAATGGCAACTTAGCGCCTGTCTCAACAGAACTTTATTCCAGACAATAAGACCACAGGAAAAATGCAACATAGCCTCGTCATTTTCGGCCTTCTTTTCCCATCGGGTCAGAACCCGACGAAAGCGATTCATCCAGCTATGTGTCCTCCCGACGACCCAATGATGGGCTTTAAAGTCCCTGTTTTTACTGGCGTCAGACCCCTCTTTACGGGACTGAATATGTGGCTCGTAACGGCGACTCTGTAGATACGTTTTCAGCTATCCAGCTTCGTAACCTTTGTCCAGGTTTTTCCCCCGGACGCCCCGTCCGGAGGGCACCGGGCGTATCCACAACCAGGTTGATGTCGTGCGTATTTGCTGGTGCGGCGACCAGCGACAGAGGAAGACCGTTGGCGTCCGTCAGCAGGCTGCGCTTTACGCCCTGTTTCCCTCTGTCCGTGGGCTTGCGGCCTGTTTTTTTGTTCCCGACAGCGGCGATTTGGTCATACAGCCGTCCATCGACAACGAGGACCAGTCAATGCTGTCCGGATGCTCGCAGGCCAGCAAACCGTTCTGCCAGAAGCGCTCAAAGACGCCTGCATCGCGCCACTCCTGAAAGCGCCGGTGTGCAGAACCCGATGAACATATCACGGTGGCATTGAGTGCATTCCACTGACAGGCTGTGCTGAGGACGAAGAAAATGGCGTTCATTGCGGCCCGATTATCAACACGTTTTCGGCGTGTACCCGGAGGGTGGCGGGTTTTGTGTTCCGGGATAAGCGGAGCGATTTTGGCCCGGAGTTCATCGCTAATCTGCCCTTTACCGCCTGCCATACTTTGCCCTCAGATATGACCGGGATGCATTATACGATAACGCCTTTTGGGACAGGCTTTTAGATCCGCCTCTCCTCATGATATTGAGATTTAAAAAGTTTAATTCGTGGCAGGTGAGGAGAAATATTTTTAAATTTGTGTCCTTCAGCTTCATCCCATATAACCGGATAAAACGCCTGTAAAACCAACGCTGCACGCTTCATATCCAGCATTTCATCATGGCGTGAAAGGATTGCCAGACAGCGCTGGCGGTTTTTATCGCGAAAATGCGTGACGCATTTGCTGGCAATATCAACATACTCTTCCGGGCGATCGATTTTTCCATGCATATTTTCTTCAGGCCAGAGATTGGGATTGAAAATAACCTGAGGAATACCGTTAAGAAAACCAATACGCTCGGCCCAGAATCCACCTAATCCGACGCCGCAAATCAGCGGAAGCGCGCCCTGACTGCTGCGCAGAAGCTTATCGGTTTCCTTTAACAAATGTTGCATATCATGCTTTGGGTGCAGCGCACTGTAACTAAGCAAACGTACATCAGGATCGATAAACTGTAATTGCAGCACTTTTTCATGATTGCCGGGGCTGTTTGAATCAAAACCATGCAGATAGATTATCATTGCTATCCTCTTCAGTTTTTATCGCCGGTCAGTTGCCTTTGCGCCCCTCCCAGCGCGCGTGTAACGCGGTGAGTGCCTGATGAGCTTCCTGCCAGCGAGGGGATGCCAGCAACTGCTGACGGGTGAACGTTCGGCGATGATACAAGCTGGTTACCCGTTCGGCATTGATCAGCGACAGATTATCAAGCACGCTGACTGCACCCTGGCGGTTATTGCAAACCAGAATCATGTCACAACCCGCATCCAGTGATGCCTGGCCACGTTCTGCATAGCTGCCCATAATGGCCGCACCTTCCATTGACAGATCGTCGGAGAAGATGACGCCGTTGAAACCTAACTCTTTTCGCAATACCTGTTTAAGCCAGTGAGGAGACCCGCTGGCCGGTTTCGTATCCACCTTAGTATAGATAACATGTGCAGGCATCACCGCATCCAGCGCATTTTCCGTAATCAGCTGTTTGAAAATAGCCATGTCGTGCCTGCGAATGTCTTCCTCGCTCCTGTCGTCCCGCGGCGTCTCTTTATGGGAGTCCGCACTGACCGCACCGTGACCTGGAAAATGTTTGCCCGTGGTTTTCATTCCTGCCTGGCGCATGCCGCTAATAAACTGACGCGCCATTTTCAATGCCACGCCAGGTTCATGATGAAAGCTGCGTTCGCCTATGGCAGCACTGTGATGACCAATGTCTAGCACCGGTGCAAAACTGATATCAATATCCATCGCCAGTATTTCGGCTGCCATCAGCCAGCCGGCCTGTTCTGCCAGCGCCAGCGCCGAAGTTTCATCGTGCAACGCGGCAAAGGACTGCATTGCGGGCAAACGCGTAAAGCCTTCACGAAAACGCTGCACGCGCCCGCCCTCCTGATCGACTGCCAGTACCAGTCGGTTGCGTGAGGCATCGCGGATCTGTCTTATCAGTTCAGCAAGCTGCTGAGGATTGTCATAATTACGGCTGAAAAGAATAAGGCCACCTACCAGTGGATGCTCTAAAATCTCACGTTCTTCCCTATCCAGCTCATAGCCGTGCACATCTAATATTACCGGTCCCGGTCCCACACACACCTCTTATTCTGATCGCATCCGTTGCCAGCTTTGTCCCGCCAACTGCTTAAAAAGGGTTTCGCCGCTTTGTTGCCAGCGAAGTTCATACCAGCAGGCAACCAGAAGACGAAGCCAGGGTTGCCAGCGGCGTATTTGACGATGCAGTACGTCAGGATTGATATTCTGCATTCCTGCATAATGGCTGACCAGCGTCCATTGCTGTTCAGCAGAAAATGCATTGCTTATGATAACCGAAGCCAGTTCCAGTGCCACATCACCATCCCCGGCATATTCCCAGTCGATCAGCTTCAGGTCGCCAGCGTCATTTATAACGTTGCCAGCATGAATATCCATGTGCAGCAGGCACAGGCGCAGCGGTTCAGGCTCTCCCTGTTTCTGCAGGCGTCGCAGCGCTTTCAGCCAGCCACAGTGCCGCCTGTGCGGATGGATGATCTGCCAGTATCGTTCCAGCATTTTGCGCATTTGCAGACGATAACCGCTAAGTCTCTGTCGATGCAGCGACACCATGCATGCCGATATCGCCCTTAACTGCTGAGTAAATTCATTCTGTGACAACGGTTGCCCAGGCTGCCAGCCGAGTAACAGCCAGCGATCGGCATAACCGAAAACGTCTGGAGACAGTTCCGCATGGCAGATTTTGCGTAATATGCGGTATTCCCGTCGGCGATCGACCCCCGGAATAAACGCATCGGGATGCTGATAACGGGCCACCAGCATAGTGTTTTCCAGCGTTATTTTTCTGGTGTTACCCGACAAGCCGGGAAGTGATATAAGTGAGCCGGCGGCGTTCGCCGCCGGAAACTGTCTTGCAATCAGTCGCTGCAGGGAAGATTCAGAACTGAACGACACCATCACCAGACCAGATAAGTTCACCGGTCTGCACCAGCATCAGTTGCATCTGAAGCGTGGGGGATTTCACGTCGCCACGGACATTAGTATAGAGCACGTACTGTGCGCCCAGATAACGGGCAAGCCCCACCGCTTTACTGCGGGAACCCAGACTGTCACTGGCGGAAAGCCCCAGTGTCTGCTTCGCAGCAGCCAGCTGTTCCGGCTTCACGAGGGTGAACTCGGTGTTATTTTGCAGTGCATTGTTCAACGCATCCGTTGCTTTTGATCGTTGCAGGCTACCGTTAGTGCTGTTTTTCACCCCATCCACCAGCAAGACGCTGCCCGGCGTAATGCCCTGAGCTTTCAGCATTTGCGCCACCAGTGGCGTAACGCTGGCATCCCAGTTAATGGATTGCATTTTGGGGGGTTGCGGTAGAGTTTGTGCTGGGTGAGCGGGCGGCGCAACCGGATTTTGAACCGGCTGGGCAGGTTCAGATTCCGTCGTTTTTGCGGGCTGTTGCCCTTGCTGCTGACTGATACAGCCAGTCAGAACCAGCGTCAGTAACATGACGCCAGAAAGTTTACTCTGCCGTTCCACGCACTCACCTCCTAAAGATACAGATACAGCGGGACCTTACTTGCCGTCAGGTTACCCGTTTGCGATGATATTTCAACTTTGCCGTGTGGCGGAACACTGACCGCACGAGGCTGCTCAAAAGGCAGGATTTCCAGTCCTTTGCCATCATACCAGTAGAAACGATAATTAACGTCAACTGCCTTCTCCTGCTGATTGACCAGCAGCGTTGACGCACGCTGTTGCCCGTCATGCTCTGATATGGTTGGCCCGTCCGTGATAATACCTGCTGACAATACGGGCACGTCCATCACCAGCGACTGTGATGTGTTGATGGTAGTGTGGTCATTGCTGCATCAGCTCAGAAAAGCAATCAGAGCCATCACGATAACTGTTATGCGCCTCTCATCGTTGTCCGTATCCACGTAATTTTCAGCGAACCAGCATCGGTCCCAGAGGGCGGCCACCGATCAGATGCAGGTGGATATGGTAAACTTCCTGCCCGCCGTGCTGGTTACAGTTCATAATCACACGGTAGCCATCTTCCGCAATTCCTTCCTGTTTGGCGATTTTTGCCGCAACCACCATCATCCTTCCCAAAGCCGCTTCGTGGCCTGGCACCGTATCGTTGGCAGTCGGAATAAGAATATTTGGTATTATCAGAATGTGCGTGGGGGCTTGCGGAGAAATATCACGAAACGCGGTAACCAGCTCGTCCTGATAAAGAATATCAGCCGGGATTTCACGGCGAATAATCTTACTGAAAATGGTTTCTTCAGCCATTGCACAACTCCTTGAGAGAAAAAATTGAGTTATCGCATTATGAGCGAGATATTTGTTTTCTTTCAACCTTTCGGTGATTTTTCTTTTCAGTGGGTTTTCGTTCAAAAACAACAAAGTCCCGAGTATGTGTTCGGGACTTTGTTAGCAGAACAGAGAAGGATCGCCTTCGCCAGTTCATCAACCCAAAAGATTACATTTTACGGATGTAATCATCCATATCAGTTTTCAGGTTATCTGATTTCGTACCAAAGATGGCCTGGACGCCTGAACCCGCGATGACCACCCCCGCAGCGCCCAGTTTTTTCAGTCCTGCCTGATCCACTTTCGCCACATCGGCCACGCTGACGCGCAAACGGGTGATACAGGCATCAAGGTTCGTGATGTTATCCTTACCACCGAACGCGGTGACCAGGCTGGCGGCCATTTCATTTGATGAAGCAGAAGACTGTTCAGCACTGGCTTCTTCCCGTCCGGGCGTTTTAAGATTCAGCTTCGCAATTAATACGCGGAACACGGTGTAATAAACCAGCCCGTAAACAATACCCACTATCGGGAACAACCAGATTTTACTGCTGTTACCACTTAGCACCACGAAGTCGATCAGACCGTGCGAGAAGCTGGTGCCATCGCGCATGCCCAGAAGAATACAGATTGGGAAAGCCAGACCCGCCAGAAGGATATGGATGCCGTAGAGAATTGGCGCCACAAACATAAAGGAGAACTCAATTGGCTCGGTAATGCCGGTCAGGAAAGAGGTCAGCGCGGCAGAAATCATGATACCGGCGACTTTCGCCCTGTTTTCTGGTTTAGCAGAATGCCATATAGCAATGGAGGCGGCAGGAAGGCCATACATTTTGAACAGGAAGCCACCGGAAAGTTTACCCGCCGTTGGATCACCCGCCATATAGCGAGGAATATCGCCGTGGAACACCTGCCCTGCGGCATTGGTAAATTCACCGATTTGCATCTGGAAAGGTACATTCCAGATATGATGCAGACCGAACGGCACCAGAGAACGTTCAACCACGCCGTATAAACCAAAGGCTAACACCGGATTCTGGTACGCTGCCCACTGTGAAAATTCCTGAATAGCACTTCCTATTGGTGGCCAGATAAAGGACAGGACAATCCCAACGAAAATCGCGGTAAAACCAGAAATAATCGGAACAAAACGTTTACCAGCAAAGAAGCCGAGATATTCAGGCAGCTGAATACGGTAAAAACGATTAAACATCCATGCCGCAATTGAACCTGCGATGATGCCTCCTAATACACCCGTGTCGGCCAGATGCTTCGTTTGAATCTCGCCTGCGGGCAGATGCAGAACCATCGGTGCCACGACGGCCATCGTTTTTACCATAATGCCATAGGCCACAACCGCGGCCAGTGCAGAAACACCGTCATTATTGGTGAAACCCAACGCGACGCCGATAGCAAAGATCAGCGGCATATTAGCAAAAACAGACCCTCCCGCCTCGGCCATCACCTGAGAAACAACAGCGGGCAGCCAGCTGAAATTTGCCGAACCGACGCCCAACAAAATACCGGCAATCGGCAGCACCGAAACCGGTAGCATCAGCGATTTGCCAACCTTTTGCAGATTTGCAAAAGCATTTTTGAACATAACAATACACTCCTGAGTAAAGGTGCTGTTTCGCGCAGGGCGCGTCATAACAAGGGGAGAACCCATTATGATGGAGCATTTATGTCGCTCTCGTATTTATTACGAACTGTAAAATAAATCAGAGAATATTTGTTTGATGACTATCACGTTTCACAAAATATCGGGATATTGTGCTTTTCCTGAGCCAATATAAGCCTCTTATATCTCGATAAAGCGGTGCACTTTACGTCTAATGTGGACTAATTACGGGCTGAAAATTAAATCTCGGTCAGGCGATCCAAAGTGATATGAAAAAGACGGGAGAAATTCTTCGTGGTCACATCCGCCAGCTTTTCAATACTCACCCCTTTCAGTACAGCCATATATTCTGCTACATCACGGGTATAAGCAGGCTGATTTTCTTTACCACGATGAGGGACGGGCGCCAGATAAGGTGAATCTGTTTCCACTAAGATACGGTCCAGCGGGACATAGCGTGCGGCTTCCCGGATTGCTTCAGCATTGCGGAAGGTAACAATGCCGGAAAAGGAGATATACATTCCTGAATCCAGTATTTTTTTTGCCGTTTTGCGATCTTCAGTAAAACAGTGCAGCACCCCGCCACACTCCTCAACCTTTTCTTCCCTAAGCAGTGCCAGCGTATCTTCACGTGCATCCCGGGTATGGACGATAACAGGCTTGTTCAGTTCGCGCCCAATGCGAATATGTTCACGAAAGGACGCCTGCTGTTGTTCTTTGGTTTCCTTCTGATAATGATAATCAAGGCCCGTCTCCCCCATCGCCACTACGCGCACGTCAGCCGCCAACCTGCGCAGTTCAGCAAAATCATACGGCTCCTGCTGATTTAATGGATGAACGCCGCATGAATACACCACATTGTGCCGCTCGCCGATCAAGCCAACCATAGCCTGATATCCCGGCAGCGTGGTCGCCACAGCCAGCATAAATTTAACGCCTCGCGCAGCAGCTTTCGCTAATAAATCATCGACATCCTGATGCAAATTTTCATAATCCAGGCCATCAAGATGACAGTGGGAATCGACTAAAAACATAAATACGTCTCTAATTGGGTGAGCCAGTCTGCAAGCCACGCAGTGCCTGCTCCCAGGTTAATAACTGGTCTGTCAGGATAAGTTCGCGATTAACAGATGCTATCCCGAGTTGTTCACGGCAATTTATCCATAGCCGGAGGCTTTCGTTAAGTGCGTTAGCAGGCAATAAAACAGCGATATCCGCAATCAGTGCTTGCTGATCGACATTGGCGATAAACTCGCCACCACCCTGTTGCCATTTCAGTGCATCAACCAGCAATGAATACAACCACCCAGTACGACGTTGCACATTGTCATCATTTAATTCACCGATAAGGGTGAGTATATCGCCACGTAATGCCAGTGGCAGGACCTGACAAAGCGCATGGCGAGATCTCCAGACAGACGCTTCCAGCAGCGATTGTGCCGCAGCCGGGGCACCACCACTTAGACGCAGTGCGCTAAGAGCCTCCGACTCCGTCACGGAAATTTGCTTTTGCAACCATGCCAGCCCTTGTTCTTCATCAGGAACAGCAAGATGGTAGCGAAAACATCGGCTACGCAGAGTTGCTGGCAAACGCGAGGGCTGCTGGCTAAAAAGCAAAAACCAGCAGTTTTTGGGTGGCTCTTCCAGCGTTTTCAGGAGCGCATTAGCTGCAGCCTCGGTCAACAATGAGGCGTCTGGCACAGTGACAATTTTAGCCCCTCCCTGTTGCGCGTGATGAAAAAGCGTTTCTGTTACGGCACGCACAGCGTCAACACCGAGCGAACTCTTACCTTTTTCAACACCCAGCAGATGCCAGTCCGGGTGGGTATGCGCCTGCATCAGTTGACAAGCGTGACAGTGACCGCAGCTTTTTAACCCCTCTCGCTGCTGGCACATCAGCCAGCGGCTAATCCCCCACAACAACGATTCGTCACCCATTCCAGGCAGACCATGCACAAGCAGCGCGTGATGCGCACGATTAGTCTGGTGCTGTGCAATAATTTGCCGGTAGGGATGATTAAGCCATGGATACCAGTTCACTGCTGTTCCCGCAGCCACTGCCGCACCGTTTCTCTGATAGCCGAGGAAACCTGCTCTATCGGCTGACTGGCATCTATCGTTTTGATGCTGTCGTCAGCCGCTACCAGCGCCAGGTAGCGTTCACGCGTGCGGTTGAAAAATTCGAGCGACTCACGTTCGATACGGTCCAGTTCCCCTCGCGCTCTGGCACGCCCCAGGCCCGTTTCTGGCATTACATCAAGATAGAGCGTCAGATCGGGGGCAAAATCGCCCAGCACACTCTGCTTCAGCTGCTGCATAAGTTGACTGTTCATTCCTCTGCCACCGCCCTGATAGGCCTGCGAAGAGAGATCGTGCCGATCACCCACCACCCAGCAGCCCTGTTGCAGCGCCGGTTTAATCACATTTTCGACCAGCTGTACTCGCGCAGCATAAAGTATGAGCAGCTCCGCTTTATCGCTGACCACTTCGCTTGCCATACCCTGCTTGATCAGCTCACGCAGTTTTTCTGCCAGCGGCGTACCGCCAGGCTCACGAGTGAATACAACCTCGCTCACACCCTCTTCTTTCAGGACAGCAACCACCACGTCACGCGCCGTGGTTTTGCCCGCGCCTTCCAGACCTTCGATAACGATAAATTTACTGTGCATTTTTTTCCTTCCGCGCCTGGCGCCACGCCTGCACCGCCCGATTATGGCTGGCAAGATTAGTGGTAAAGGTATGTCCGCCCTGACCATCTGCAACAAAATATAAAAAGTCGGTTTTTGACGGATGCGCTGCAGCCTCCAGCGATGCTTTCCCCGGCATGGCTATTGGCCCCGGCGGCATCCCGGCGATAGTGTAGGTGTTATATGCCGTGGGCGTTTCAAGATCCCTGCGGGTCAGTGTGCCGGTGTAGCCGTCTCCCAGGCCATAAATGACGGTAGGATCGGTTTGCAGGCGCATTCCTGAGCGCAGACGATTAATAAACACCGAGGCCACTTTGCTACGTTCCTCATGCACGGCCGTTTCTTTTTCAATGATTGAGGCCATGGTCAGCAAATCGTTCTGATCCTTATAGGGCAGTCCTTCCGCTTTACCCGCCCACACACTCGCCACCAGCGTTGTCATTCGCTGATGGGCTCGTTTAAGAATGACCACATCGGCGGTATTAGCGGTATAGGAATAGGTATCCGGCCAGAACCACCCCTCAACATTTTGTGCCTGTAAACCCAGCGCCGAAGCAACCGTCGCCAGATTATCATCGGCAAGGGTATGCTTTATGTAGGGGGCAGCCCGTAATTCAGCCAGCCAGTCCCTCATACGGGTCCCTTCCACGAAGCGCATGGGAAACTGGGCTTCCTTACCACTGGCTAGTAGCGTCAGCATCTGCCGAACAGTCATACCCGGTGTCAGGCGATAGGTGCCTGCTTTGAATTTCGCCAGTTCAGGATGCAGCTTCAGAAGCCAGCCGAACCAAATCGTTTGTGGCACGATCTTTTGTCGGTTGAGTTCGGCTTCAAGCACCACCCGCCCCGACCCGGCGGGTAACGTAAAGAGGGTTTCATTGTTAATGGATAGCGGTGACTGCGCAAACTGTCTGACCTGCCAGTAGCTGAAAAGCACTGACGCGACGACGATAACGATTATCCCGGTGAAAATTTTTCTTTTTAAAGCCATAAAATCCCTTATTAAATCCGGGAGATAAGGAAATTATAAAGATTTCGGTCATGATAAAAATGCTGGCTTATCTGACGGACTGGCAGAACGGGCATCAATGCATTCGTGATCAACACTTCATCAGCCTCTTGCAGTACATCAGGTGAGTTCCTGACTTCAGAGACGATTGTTCCCGTTTCGCGTAATAGCTTAATGACCTGCTGGCGCTGAATGCCATTTACGCCTGAATCACTCAGGCAAGGGGTGAAAACGTCATTCCCCTTGCGCCAGAATAAATTCGCCGCACAGCATTCCACCAGCATACCTTCGGTATCAAGCACCAGCGCCTCGTCAGCATCGGTCTGCTCAAGCTCTGCACGAATAAGCACCTGTTCCAGCCGATTGAGATGTTTAATACCTGCCAGAAAGGGGTTTCTCGCCAGTCTGATGCTACTGAGTTGCAGACTGACCCCCGTGACCTTCAAATGGTAATAATGGCCAGGGTAATCAGATACCGTCAGTATCCGCGTGGGCTGTCCGCAGCCTGAAGCACTGTACCCTCGCCCTCCTTTTCCTCGCGAAATAATCACTTTAAGCACCGCCTCACTATGGCCGACAGCAGCATTAAGCATTTCCTCGCGCAGTCGCTGCCAATCTACCGATTCAATCAGCAGGCGTTCACAGCCAAGCTGAAGACGCATCAAATGGGCATCCAGCGCTTTCACCTCACTTTGACTAATGTGAGCAGTGGTGAAGCAACCATCTCCAAACTGTACTGCACGATCGCCAATTGCAACGTTATCCTGAAGTTGACCGTTTACCCACACCGTACAGGCTCCCTGCAGGTTGTTATTTGAACGTAAAGATTACCTGTAATACCTGACAGATTCATCCCGCGTTTGCAACGAGTGGTTTTTTATCAAACGAGCTGGTGAATTATATCTTCAATGCAGCTCAACGCGGCTTTACAGAAAAGCTTATCTGAAAATTCACCATACAAAAATGCCAGTCAGGGATTAGCTGACTGGCATTGCTGACCGAACTGACTCGTACGAAAAAAACATCAGATTTTACGGAAAATCAGTGAGCCATTAATGCCGCCAAAACCAAAGGAGTTACACAGGACATAGTCCAGTCCCTTGATCTGCCGCGACGTATGGGGCACGAAGTCCAGATCGCAACCTTCATCCGGGTTGTCCAGATTGATCGTCGGTGGAATAACCTGGTCACGTAATGCAAGAATTGAGATAATTGACTCAACTGCACCCGCAGCCCCTAACAGATGCCCGATCATAGATTTTGTTGAACTCACCATAATCCGGTTGGCACTGGCACCAAAAACAGACTTCACTGCCTGCGCTTCTGCTTTGTCCCCGGCAGGCGTGGAAGTACCGTGGGCGTTAACGTAACCAATTTTTTCGGGAGAAACCCGCGCATCTTTCAATGCATTTTCCATTGCCAAGGCCGCGCCCGCGCCATTTTCAGGCGGTGAGGTCATATGATAGGCATCACTACTCATGCCAAAACCTACCAGTTCGGCGTAGATTTTTGCTCCACGTTTTTTCGCGTGTTCGTACTCTTCGAGCATCATGATGCCGGCACCATCTCCCAAAACAAAACCATCACGATCTTTATCCCACGGGCGGCTTGCCGCTTGTGGATCATCATTACGGGTAGAAAGCGCGCGTGCGGCACCAAATCCACCGATGCCCAGTGGCGTACTACCCTTTTCAGCACCACCTGCCAGCATGACATCCGCATCATTGCAGGCGATCATACGCGCAGCCAGACCGATATTATGCACACCCGTTGTACAGGCGGTAGAGATAGCGATGCTTGGCCCACGCATACCAAACATGATAGTCAGATGCCCGGCTATCATGTTTATGATAGTGGAAGGAACAAAGAAGGGGCTCATTTTCCTCGGGCCGCCGTTGAGAAGCGCAGAGTGATTATCCTCAATTAGACCGAGGCCACCGATTCCAGAACCAATAGCCGCACCAATTCGGGCAGCGTTTTCATCGGTAACAACCAGCCCGGAATCCTGCATAGCCTTAACACCAGCAACAACACCATACTGAATAAAAGCATCCATCTTGCGCTGATCTTTGCGCGAGATAAACGCTTCACAGTTAAAATCCTTTACTAAGCCAGCAAAATGCGTTGCGTAGGCACTAGTATCAAAATGATCGATCAGGCTGATGCCACTCTGACCGGCAACAAGAGCATTCCAGGTAGACTCTACGGTATTGCCGACAGGAGACAACATGCCAAGACCGGTCACAACCACACGACGCTTAGACACGTTCATCCTCCAGGGAGGGTAAAAAGAAAGATCTGCTACGGATAAAACTCAGGCGGTCATTATGACCGCCTGGAGACGCTCACTTATGCCTGGTGATCATTGATGTAATTAATAGCGTCCTGGACTGTTGTGATTTTCTCAGCTTTTTCGTCCGGAATCTCGGTGTCAAACTCTTCTTCCAGAGCCATGACCAACTCAACGGTATCAAGAGAATCAGCGCCCAGGTCTTCTACAAAAGAGGCAGCATTCACAACTTCTTCCTGCTTAACGCCAAGCTGCTCACCAATGATTTTCTTAACACGTTCTTCGATAGTGTTCATACTATTAAATTTCCTATCAAAACTCGCTTTCGCGATGGTTTTCGTAGTGTATAAAATGTTGAAAAAGATGCAACTAAATCCCGGCTGGTCCAACCACGATTTAACGCTATTTTGCGGGCATAACCGCAAATAACGCAAATAATTTTCGTGAATGTCAGACCATATACATTCCGCCGTTGACGTGCAGCGTTTCACCTGTAATGTACGCCGCTTCGTCAGAAGCTAAAAATGCAACTGCGCTGGCGATTTCCTGCGCACCGCCAAGGCGTCCCGCAGGCACTTCCGCCAGAATGCCCGCACGCTGTTCTTCATTCAGCGCACGAGTCATATCTGTTTCGATAAAACCCGGAGCAACAACGTTTACAGTGATGCCACGCGACGCGATCTCACGCGCAAGCGATTTGCTAAAACCGATCAAGCCTGCTTTCGCTGCCGCATAATTTGCCTGTCCTGCATTACCCATGGTTCCCACAACGGAACCGATAGTAATAATTCGGCCTGTGCGCTTCTTCATCATAGCGCGTAATACTGCCTTTGACAGGCGAAAAACCGACGTCAGATTTGTGTCCAAAATATCCTGCCACTCATCATCTTTCATACGCATCAGCAAATTATCACGCGTAATGCCGGCATTATTAACTAAAATATCGACTTCGCCAAATTCAGTACGGATATTTTGGAGCACGCTGTCAATAGAAGCGCTGTCATTAACATTGAACAGCAAGCCCTTACCGTTACCGCTAAGATAATCACTTATTGCGTCAGCACCATTCTGGCTGGTAGCCGTTCCGACCACTTTAGCACCACGCGCGGACAAGGTTTCGGCGATAGCACGGCCAATACCACGGCTGGCACCGGTTACCAGTGCGACTTTTCCTTCAAAGTTCATAGCATCCTCCTCGTCTGTCAGTTAAACCGCCGCTGAAAGGCTGGCGGGATCATTTATCGCTGTCGCAGTCAGGGCGTCAACAATGCGTTTGGTCAGACCGGTGAGCACCTTACCTGGCCCTGCTTCAATCAGCGATACTACACCCTGATCGGCCATAGATGTCACGCACTCTGTCCAGCGCACAGGACTGTATAATTGACGAATAAGTGCACTTTTGATTGCCTCTGGTGACGTTTCACATTTTACGTCGACATTATTAATAACCGGAATGGAAGGAACGTTGAAGGTTAGCGCTTCCAGAGCAATGGCCAGTTTTTCAGCGGCGGGTTTCATCAGCGCACAATGTGATGGCACGCTGACCGGCAAAGGGAGCGCACGCTTCGCACCGGCTGCTTTGCAGGCCGCGCCAGCTCGCTCAACGGCTTCTTTATTGCCTGCAATAACCACCTGGCCAGGCGAGTTAAAGTTAACCGGAGAAACCACCTGCCCCTGAGCAGAGTCTTCACAGGCTTTTGCAATGGCCGCATCATCCAGACCGATAATGGCCTGCATCGCCCCGGTACCCGCTGGCACAGCTTCCTGCATCAGCTTGCCGCGCAATTCCACCAGTTTGATGGCGTCGCTAAAATCAATCACGCCAGCACAAACCAGTGCGCTATACTCGCCAAGGCTGTGCCCTGCCAGCATTGCCGGAGGCTTGCCGCCTTTTTCCTGCCAGACGCGAAAAATAGCCACGGAGGCGGCCAGCAGGGCAGGCTGTGTTTGCCAGGTTTTATTCAGTTCTTCCGCAGGCCCCTGCTGCACCAACGCCCAGAGATCGTAACCGAGCGCATCGGATGCTTCCTGGAATGTTTGCTCGATCAGCTCGTTCTCTAGGGCCAGTTCGGCCAACATGCCGACGGCTTGCGAACCCTGTCCGGGAAAAATCATTGCGAATTGCGTCATTCTTCTATCCTGATAATCAAAAACGGACCAGTGCCGAGCCCCAGGTAAAACCGCCACCGAACGCTTCCAGCAAAATCAGTTGGCCTCGCTGAATACGGCCATCACGCACCGCCTCGTCCAGCGCCGAAGGTACAGAAGCTGCGGACGTGTTACCATGGCGATCCAACGTCACCACCACTTTTTCCATGCCTATCCCCAACTTACGAGCGGTCGCGCTGATAATACGCAAGTTAGCCTGATGAGGCACCAGCCAGTCAATTGCCTCGCGATCGAGGTTGTTAGCCTGTAGCGTTTCATCCACGATATGTGCAAGTTCAGTTACGGCGACTTTGAAAACTTCATTGCCCGCCATGGTCAGATAGGCAGGTTGTTCCTGATGCTGACGATCCTGGTAGGGAAGCGTCAGTAATTGTGAATAACGACCATCTGCGTGAAGATGAGTCGAAATAATACCGGGTTGTTCACTTGCACCCAGCACAACCGCACCTGCACCGTCACCAAACAAAATCAAGGTGCTGCGGTCATCCGGATCAAGCGTGCGCGCTAACACATCTGCCCCAATAACCAACGCGTGTTTGACCGTGCCGTTTTTAATATACTGGTCGGCAACGCTTAAGGCATAAGCGAAACCAGCACAGGCTGCTGCGAGATCAAACGCAGTGGCATCGTTAATACCGAGCATTTGCTGAATGATGCAGGCAGAACTTGGAAAAGCATGGCTGGAAGAGGTGGTTGCGACCACGATCAGCTCAATCTCATTCTGTTCTATACCCGCCATGTCCAGTGCGCGCTCTGCCGCCTGGAAACCCATTGATGCAACAGTTTCATCGGCAGCCGCAATGCGCCGCTCACAGATACCGGTTCGAGTGACAATCCACTCATCAGAGGTATCCACCATTTTTTCCAGATCGGCGTTAGTCCGCACCTTTTCGGGCAAATAGCTGCCGGTACCGATAATCTTCGTATACATGTACGCTCAGTCACTCTTAGGTAATACAGCCTGAAGGCGCGTGGCAATCCGCCAAGGAACCTGCCGCCGCACCGCCTGCTCTGCCTGTTTTATTGCCGCAGTAAACGCTGCCTGACTGGCACCGCCGTGACTTTTGATCACCGTTCCGCGCAACCCTAACAGACAGGCACCATTGTACTGGTCTGGATTAAGATGACCAAAACGCTTCGCCAGACGCTTTTTCAGCAACCGCCCGGCCAGAGTCAGCCACCAGCGCCTTTTTGTCCCTTCAGGCTGCGACTTAAACAGAGAAAGAAACATTCTGACCACGCCTTCCATCGTTTTCAGCGTTACGTTACCGATAAAGCCATCACAGACAAGCACATCAGTTTTTCCAGTCAGAAGATCGTTGCCTTCGAGGTATCCAATATAGTTGACGTCTGGCAAGTTACGAAGGACAGCCGCAGCCTCACGAATGCTGTCCAGGCCCTTACTTTCTTCTTCACCAATATTCAGTAAAGCCACTCTTGGGGTCATAATGGCAAGAATTTCTTCCGCAACGACAGTGCCCATCACAGCAAACTGCACCAGCATTGCGCTATCAGACACCACATTTGCACCCAGATCGAGCAGCACGGTCTTGCCCTGCTGTTGATTAGGCAACACCGTCATTAATGCCGGTCGTTCAATACCGTCCAACGGTTTAAGTAATAGCTTTGCCAGTCCCATCAGGGCACCGGTGTTACCCGCGCTAATGCAGGCATCTGCTCTTCCTGCCTTTACCAGCTCAAGCGCCACGCGCATCGAAGAGCCTTTGCTCTGACGAATAGCCTGAGAAGGCCTGGCATCACTGGCAATAACTGATTCGGCAGGAATAATCTGCAAACGTGCCGTCAAGGCAGAATCCGCTGTTGTAAGTGATGTCGAGATAGCATCGGGATCGCCGACAAGAAGGAGATACAGCTGCGAATCAGAAGCCAGTGCCTGCATTGCCGCAGGCACTGTTACGCAAGGACCGAAGTCCCCGCCCATCACATCTATCGCCAAGGTCAATCGTGTCAAAGTATCGCCGGCTGGGCCAGAAATTACTTAGTGATGACCTTGCGGCCGCGGTAATAACCATCCGCAGTGATGTGATGTCGCAGATGTGTTTCACCAGAAACTTTATCTACGGAAAGAGTGGTGGTGGTTAATGCATCGTGAGAGCGACGCATACCACGTTTGGAACGGGTTGGTTTGTTCTGTTGTACGGCCATGGACCTTACTCCTGTTACTTACGCTTTAAACTGGCTAATACGGCAAATGGATTTGGTTTTTCCGCCTCTTCAGGCAGTTTACCAAAGACCATGTCCGCCTCGGACACTTCACAGTGTTCAGAATCATGAACCGGAACGACAGGCAGAGCGAGGATGATCTCATCTTCCACTACTGCTAACAGATCGATTTCGCCAAATTCATTGACTTCGACCGGTTCGTACGCTTCCGGCAGAGCCTCAGCCTGATCGTCATTGACAACCGGACTGAAACAATACTTTACATGGACGGCATGGGGAAAAGACTGCTCACAGCGTTGACAACACAGCGTAACGGAAACAGTAGCAGTACCCTTAAGCACAGCCAGACGCTGATTATCAATCGCAAAAGACATGGAACATTCCACATCTGTATCCACGCTGACTACCGATTCAGCAAGACGCTCCACCTGCTGGCAAGTATAAACGCCCTGATAATCAAGACGTTTTTGAGCGGCGTGTACCGGCTCGAGAGTCAGAGGTAATTTTACTTTTTGCATAGGGCGCGAATATTAACTTTGTCATGACACAGAGTCAAAGAAAAAGGCTGTTTTACAGCATCTTTCTCCTGAAATGTCGCAACGGATGAGGCACACTATCCAGAATGTCCACTATTGGCTTGCTATCTCAATCAGGAAAAAAATGACGCTGCTTATCCTTGCCTCGACTTCACCATTCAGAAAATCACTTTTAGAAAAACTGGGAATGCCCTTCATGACAGCGGCACCCGAGGTCGATGAAACGCTCCTTCCCGACGAATCTGCCACCGAGTTAGTTATGCGTCTGGCGGAAGAAAAAGCCCGTGCACTGGCAACGCGCTATTCTCAACACGTTATTATCGGCTCCGATCAGGTATGCATGGTAAACGAGAAAATAACCGGCAAACCTCACACGCAAGCAGATGCGTATGAACAATTACGCCTTGCCAGCGGTCAGTCCGTCATTTTTTATACTGGGCTGGCCCTGCTGGACACCCGTTTCGATCGCCTTAATGTGATCTGTGAACCCTTTAGCGTGACATTTCGCCAGCTTACCGAGGCCGAAATCATCCATTATGTGCGCAAAGAACAACCACTGAATTGTGCCGGCAGCTTTAAAAGCGAGGGGCTTGGGATAACACTGTTTGACACATTGACAGGCCGGGACCCCAACACGCTAGTGGGGTTGCCACTTATTGCCCTGTGCGAGATGCTGCGTGAAGCAGGAATCAATCCTTTGATGCAGTAAATATGCTGGCGTCGAACCGTTAATTCGCCATTACAACCCTGACTACTTCATCGGCGCATTTTTACGTAGCGCCTGCAGACATCCTTTGAGTTCATCATCCAATGGGGCTTTTACACGCATCACTTCGCCCGTTGCAGGATGGGTAAAGCGTAAGGCCAGCGCGTGCAAAAAAAGCCGTTTCAACCCGCTGCCTGCCAGCTGCATATCAAAGGATTTCTCTCCATAGCGATCGTCAAAAGCAATTGGATGTCCAGCGTGCAGGGTATGTACACGAATCTGGTGAGTGCGTCCGGTCACAGGACTGGCTTTAACCAGCGTCGCGTATGCGTAGCGCTCTTCAACTTTAAAACGGGTCTCTGAAGGTTTTCCCTCGGAGCTGACCCGGACCACCCGCTCACCACTTTGCAAAATATTTTTCAGCAGCGGTGTCTGCACCGTTTTGAGATGTGAGGGCCACTGTCCCTTTACCAATGCCAGATAATCCTTTTGCATTCCTTTCTCACGGAGCTGTTCGTGAAGCGAACGCAAAGCAGAGCGCTTTTTCGCCACCAGCAAAATACCGGATGTATCGCGGTCAAGCCGGTGCACCAGTTCCAGGAATCGCGCATCGGGCCGCAGCGCCCTTAATCCTTCAATAACACCAAAGCTAAGTCCACTCCCGCCATGTACCGCTGTGCCGGAAGGTTTATTCAGCACCAGCAGGTGATCATCCTCAAATAAAATTGCCCCGTCCAGTGCTGCAACCTTTGCAAGCTTAGGGGAAACGGCTTCTTCTTCACGTTCAGCCACACGCAACGGGGGAATACGCACTTCGTCCCCCGCTTCCAGTTTATATTCTGGTTTAACTCGGCCTTTATTAACGCGCAACTCTCCCTTACGCAGGATGCGATAAATCATACTTTTAGGTACGCCTTTAAGCTGCGTGCGTAAAAAGTTATCGATGCGTTGACCTGCTTCATCAGCAGAAATTGTCACCTTCTGTACGACTGGAGTATTGGTTTTCATGGTCGGGGATTCTAAATAGAGGCTGTGAATAGCGCCACCTCTTTTTCTGTGCTTTACTCATTGGCGGCGTTAAGCCAGAAAC
The DNA here is from genome assembly GCF_021365465.1 of Erwinia tracheiphila. Lineage (NCBI taxonomy): Bacteria > Pseudomonadati > Pseudomonadota > Gammaproteobacteria > Enterobacterales > Erwiniaceae > Erwinia > Erwinia tracheiphila. The sequence goes on along the minus strand of NZ_CP089932.1, from coordinate 1,892,413 downwards.
GTTATTCGTACAGTTTTCAATCAGTTTGTAGAACAAACTGAGCGAAATAGTGATAAAAGCTGGCATAAAGTTGGCGGAGCAAGAAAAGTCACCTTGCTATCACAACGTTAGCAATGGAATAATGTTTCGGTTTCCCATGTTAACCCCGGGTAAACAAGAAAATTGCTTAAAAAATTTTGCCTGATAACCCATACACGCAGCAATGGCATAAGACGTTTTGTGTAATCAGGCATTTAACGGGCTGCGGGTTGCAGCCTGGACGAAAGACGGGATTGGTTCATTCAGGTTCACACTGGCGGTTCCCCCCTTTTAAAAGTGCTGTTTTTCCAGCTGAAAAACAGGCTGCCGAGAATTTGCGCCCCTGTAGCTACCGACATCCGGGAGGTTGACGGCTTTGCCATGAGACCTGGGGTCATCGGTTGACCACGTCCAGCGTTACTACTGCCCGTAGCTTTGTCACTAATGCAAGAATAATGAGTAAGTTACGATGAAAAGAATGTTAATAAACGCAACTCAGCAGGAGGAGCTGCGTGTCGCACTTGTGGACGGACAGCGCCTGTACGATCTGGATATCGAGAGTCCCGGATACGAACAAAAGAAAGCCAACATCTATAAAGGCAAAATCACCCGCATTGAACCCAGCCTTGAAGCTGCCTTCGTCGATTATGGTGCTGAAAGACATGGCTTCCTTCCCCTGAAAGAAATCTCACGCGAATACTTTCCCGCTAATTATTCTTCCCACGGTCGTCCCAATATCAAAGACGTGCTGCGTGAAGGTCAGGAAGTTATTGTTCAGATTGATAAAGAAGAACGCGGTAACAAAGGTGCAGCCCTGACCACATTTATCAGCCTGGCGGGTAGCTATCTGGTATTAATGCCCAATAATCCTCGCGCGGGGGGGATTTCACGTCGGATTGAAGGTGATGACCGCACTGAATTAAAAGAAGCGCTGTCCGCACTGGAACTTCCTGAAGGTATGGGGCTGATTGTTCGAACCGCTGGCGTGGGTAAATCAGCGGAAGCATTGCAGTGGGACCTGAGCTTTCGCATTAAGCATTGGGAAGCCATTAAGAAAGCCGCCGAAAGCCGCCCTGCACCTTTCCTGATCCATCAGGAAAGCAACGTTATCGTGCGCGCATTCCGCGATTATCTTCGCCAGGATATCGGTGAAATCCTGATTGATAACCCAAAAATTCTGGAACTGGCCCGTCAGCATATCGCTGCGCTGGGGCGCCCCGACTTTAGCAGCAAAATTAAGCTTTACACGGGTGAAATCCCGCTATTCAGCCACTACCAGATTGAATCGCAAATTGAATCAGCCTTCCAACGTGAAGTGAGCTTGCCTTCCGGCGGCTCCATTGTTATTGATACTACCGAAGCGCTGACCGCAATCGATATCAACTCCGCCCGTGCCACGCGTGGGGGCGACATTGAAGAAACCGCTTTTAACACCAATCTTGAAGCGGCCGATGAAATCGCCCGTCAGTTACGCCTGCGCGATCTTGGTGGCCTGATCGTGATCGACTTTATTGATATGACGCCGGTCCGTCATCAGCGCGCGGTGGAGAATCGCCTGCGTGATGCGGTACGCCAGGACCGGGCGCGCATTCAAATCAGCCATATTTCCCGTTTTGGCCTGCTGGAAATGTCACGTCAGCGCCTCAGCCCTTCGCTGGGTGAATCAAGCCATCATGTCTGCCCGCGCTGTAGCGGCACAGGCACCATTCGTGATAACGAATCGCTGTCGCTTTCCATCCTGCGCTTAATTGAAGAAGAGGCGCTGAAGGAGAACACTAAAGAAGTACACGCTATCGTTCCGGTACAGATTGCATCGTATCTGCTGAATGAGAAACGTGAATCTGTGAGTGCGATTGAAAAACGTCAGGGTGGCGTACGGGCTATTATCGTACCAAACGATCTGATGGAAACCCCACATTATTCCGTTCTGCGCGTACGCAGTGGCGAAGAAACCCAGACGTTAAGCTACCATCTTCCTAAGCTGCATGAAGCCGAAATGGCATTACCTTCTTCTGAAGAAGAGCATGCGGAGCGTAAACGCTCTGAACAACCCGCCCTTTCCGCCTTTGTGATGACGGACGCGCCTCCAGTACAGCAACAGGGCAGCGCCCATTCAGCACAACCACAGACAGACAGCACAGAACAAAGCGATAAACCCGGGCTACTGAGTCGCCTTGCGCGAGGTTTAAAGCGTCTTTTCAGTGCGGACAGCCAACCGGAAGCGCAAGTACAGGCAGCCTCAGGTGAAACGACGAAATCCGAGGACAGCAGTGCGCCGCGTAATGAACAGCGCAACAGCCGTCGTCAGAATAATCGCCGCGAGCGTAATAGCAGTGAACACAACGAGCGTAATACCGAACGCAACAAAAGTGCTCGGAATGAACGTAACAGCAACCGCAACCAACGTATGGTGCGTGACCGCGATACCACAGCGGAAGACAGCCGCCGTAACAAACGTAGCAATGCTGCTCAAAGCGAAATTCGCGACGAGCAACAGGTAGCCGAAGAAAACCATAGCCAACAGCGCGATGACACTCAGCCTGGACGCCGTAACGATCGTAAGCACCGAACTGAACGGCCTGCGATACAGGAAGCAAAAGTCAGCGAAATCCCTCAGGCCGAGCCGATCGTTGATAACAGCGAAGAGCAGATTCAGGTGATGCCTCGCCGTAAACCGCGCCAGCTGAGTCAAAAAATCCGCATCGAAACGGCAGAGCAAACGGCTGCCCGCGCGTTTGCCACCGAGACACCTGACACTCAACCGACTACACACACGGCTGAAAGTGTGGCAGAGCCAGAAGAGACGGATACTAACAGCATGCCGCGCCGCTCGCGTCGTTCACCGCGCCACCTGCGCGTCAGTGGACAACGCCGCCGCCGTTATCGTGATGAGCGTTATCCAGCTCAGTCGCCAATGCCGCTGACGTTTGCTGCTGCATCGCCAGAAATGGCGTCTGGCAAAGTCTGGATTTCCTATCCTGTCGCACAGGTGGCCGAAGAGAGTGAGATCGAACGCTCTGTTGTCCCGGATTATGGCCATGAGGAAACCGCTGACGCAATGGCGGCAACCGTCATGGATGAAAACATCCCTGAGGAAAAAGCGCAGGTCGACGCCGGGTCTGTTCAGCACTCTGCGACGATGCCGGAACACCAGCCGCAAATCACGTCGGTTCACAACTGTGAAAGTGAGGCCATTGCTGTATCGGTTAACCAAGAGCCTGCCGTTATTTCTGTCGCCGACCAGGCTACCGCCCGTGAGATCTTGGCTGAAACACAGCCAGCTAACGAGGCACCGACAGAAACAAAAGCTGTCGTAAAGCACGTCGAAGAAAGGGAAAATACTGCGACGGCGATCGTGTCAGACACCAGTACAAAAACGATCGCTGACGTTGACGCAGTGCAAAATGCTGCGCCAGTTGAGGTAACAGAGCCTCACGCACCAGTTCCGGCGCGGGATCAGGCGGTTGCCCATCCAACGGAGCCAGTGCATGTTGCAGAAGAGCAGCCTGAACAAGCTGCATCATTCCCAACTCACACTGAGCAGACGGAAACTGACGCTGCGATTGCCCAACCAGCCTTTAAACATCACGCAATGGCACCGATAACCAAAGCGCCCGCCCCGGACTGGCAGCCGGAATCGGTTCGTCACAGCGACTGGGTGCGGCCGATGTTTAACTTTGCCGGGAAAGGCTCGGCAGGTGGGCATTCCGCCACCCACAAAGCAACAGCACCAGCAACGCGACCGCACTAACATCTGCGGACCTGAATGTAACAGCCCCGGCAAGACCAGGGCTTTTTATCCCTGCATGAACACCACCTCCTGTGGAGGTGGTCAGCAATAAGCTGGCTGTGCCAGTCATGCTACTCATGGGAAAATCCGAATCTGTTATCCCCATAACTGCCAGGGATTTAACCATGAGCAGATACCAGAAAGCATCTCATGTGCTCTGGTGTTGTCAATATCATATCGTATGGACACCCAGGTACAGGTTTCGCATTCTCAGGAACAATGTTGGTAAAGAGGTCTGTAAGCCGATAAGGATCTCAGGTGAGCAGCCCGGGATAGAAGTAGTGGAGCTGAATGTCCAGACAGACCATGTCCATTTGCGGGTAAAAGTGCCTCCATGGCTTTCGATTTCCCATGTAACAGGCGACTTAAAGGGTAAAGCAGTCCTTCGATTGTTCAGTAAATTTCCCTGCCTGCGTAAGAACAAGCAGTGGGGGAATGATTTTTGGGCAAGAGGTTATTGTGTCGATACCGTAGGTATAAACGAAGAAATGATAATAAAGTACGTGAAGTATCAGGAAAAACATGAAGTTGAAGAGAGCCAGCTTCCACTGAAAGAAGTGTGAAGGGAAGGCTCTCTGAGTCTGGACTTAGTGCGCCCCTGTGGGGCGAAATCAATGCCACCTGCTAGACCCTGTAAATAATTCTGTGTAACTGCCACCACGTCAAAGGTGAACGCTCAGGCGGTCACTACTGAGAAAAGGCATTTACACAGAATCGTGTACAGGGTCCCCCCACTTCCGCCCCTTTACACCGCCAGGCTCGCCACAAGATACCTGCGCTAAATGGGAACGGCCGAGATCTCACCATTAGAGAAAAGATAAATCCGCTGCCCATGTTGCCAGCAAAGCTGGCATATTACACAGCAGCGCCATCAAGCCATCGCTTGGGTCATCAGCCAGAATGACTGCACGCCGTCAGGCTGCCATGCCATACCTCTGACCATGGTAGTGGAACTGTCTACCTGCGCTATCCCCAGAGCATTCAGACAGTCGTCAAGGCCGCTGAGTAATTCACTGACCAGTACTTTCGCCCCAGCCAGATCTTCTGCTATCACCGGGCCGATAGCCTGTCCATGACCAAAAGAACGCTGGCAGGCAAAACCCGTGATACGCCCTGCACGCTCCAGCAGCAGAAAACGCTGTGCGCTGTCAAACAGGCTGGCAATCAGCTCCGGGCGATACTGCCCGTGTGCCTGTCGTTCCAGCGCCACCAGCACATAGGTATCCTCACGCCGGGCCACGCGCATCGCTACGTTATGCACTGGCGCAACCACCATCACCGAGGGAAGCTCACGGCACTGATGCTGTTCAACCATACCAGTTTCCACAAAGCCCAGCTTCTTATAGAGCGCTTTACCCATTTCCGATGCATTAAACCCATCTTTCGTTCCGAAGCGACAGACTTTACCGGGCATCGGAGATCGCCTTACCACCGCCCACAATGAAGTACCACGCTGTGTTTCAGATTTGAAAATCAATCGCGGGCGGCGTGTCGTCGGGCTCAGGCGACAATGCCTGGCGTTTGATCTCCTCCAACGACAGATTGGCGTTGCACAACTCAAGAAACTGCCAGACGTAATTACGCTGGAGCTGACCACGCTTCAGCCCCAGCCACACCGTATTAGATTCAAACAGATGTTTCGCCTCCAGTCTGGTCATACCGGAATGCTCATCTGGTTGACAGGCCTGGTCCGCCAAGATGCCGACGCCCAACTCCAGACTGACATAGGTTTTCACCACATCACTGTCCTGTGCGCTAAGTACAATATCCGGGGTCAGCCCTGCGGCCTGGAAAGCACGATCAACCCGCGAACGGCCAGTAATACCCTGTCGATAGGTAACCAGCGGATAGCGGCTAAGAGCAGCCAGAGAAACCGGCTGTTCAGATTCCAGCGGATGGTCGTTCGGCACCAGCAGAGCGTGATGCCAGTTGAACCAGGGAAATGCCGCCAGCGAAGGTACACTCATCACCTGCTCGCTGGCAATGCCGATGTCCGCCTCTCCCGACAGCAACATGGAAGCAATCTCCTGCGGTGAGCACTGATTAAGTACCAGTCGTACACTCGGGTAAAGGGTACGGAAAGCTTTGATGATCTCAGGCAGACTGTAACGGGCCTGCGTATGCGTGGTGGCAATGGTTAACACACCGCTGGATTCGTTGGTGAACACATCGGCAAGGCGACGAATTTTCCCAGCCTCATCAAGAATGCGTTCAGCAATGGTAAGCAGTGCTTTACCCGGCTCGGTCATGCCGAGTAACCGTTTGCCACGACGAATGAATATCTCCACGCCCAGTTCTTCTTCCAGATCGCGGATATGGCGGCTGACACCGGACTGAGAAGTAAACAGCGTGTTAGCGACATCGGTAAGATTGAAATCGCAGCGTGCTGCTTCACGGATAATCTTAAGCTGCTGGAAATTCACGCAGATTCCTCTTTTTCTTATCGTTCGGTTCGCATCATGTTAAGGATGCAAATCGATAGCAACAAATAATAAAAAGAGGTCTTATATGCTTTTTAGTGATAACAGCATGGTGGCTTCTCAGCGCACCTTTAGCCAACCAGCATCAGTTCACGCACCTCATGTGACGGGTTATTTAGCAATTATAACAAAACATTTTTTACTGCCTGAGCCGCAGGTATCGCTAAGTGTATTGTTCCAGGTCATCTGTTAACAAAAATTTTGAAATGGTTCATGTACAAGTATTCATTTATTAACCACCACCTCAAAAATATAATACAAAAAAATTATTTTTTAACTTTTGGGTCTTTTTCGGTATTTTTATTATGAATAAAAAATCCATATAATACATGATGTTATTAGAAATCAACTCTCCAGTCAAAGGAGCCAAATTAAAGAAACCAGATGTCTACCGACGCCTGGTTTTTTGCTTTTTATCAATGTTCTGATCATCCCTCTTCATTTATGATATAGAGCCATTCTGCGCGGCGGCGTCTTGCTGGCCTGATATGACCACACTTATTATTCTCATACAAAACCTGATTACCTTACCGGGCTATATCCACTTACAACCTGTAGAAAATGATGCTGGCGCTATCTTCTTTTTAGCCACTTTTGACGGACATAAGAATGAGTGAAACATTATCCACACGGATCGTTTTCTTTATTGCCGGGATTGTTACCGCTGCCTGGGCGGTGATTGTTCCTTTTGCCAGGATAAACACTGGCGTCAATGAAGCGTTGCTGGGCACACTGCTACTTTGCCTGGGCTTCGGCGCGATTGTTGCTATGCCGCTAACCGGAACCCTGACCTCCAGATGGGGATGCAGGGCGGTTATTACCGCTGCAACCTGCATTATTCTTTTTTCCATCCCTTTTCTGGCGGTAGTCAGCAGTCCAATTTTACTGGCATTGAGCCTGTTAATTTTTGGTGTCGGCGTCGGCATCACTGACTGCGCGATGAATGTGCAGGCTATTCTGGTGGAGAAATTGTCGGATAAGCCCGTGATGTCAAGTTTTCACGGTATGTTCAGTGCAGGCGGCATTGCGGGTGCGGGGATAATGACGGGATTAATGAGCAGTGGACTGAGTGTTGTTAGTGCCACTCTGGCTGTCGTCGCAACGGTTTCGCTGCTGCTGTTGCTCAGTTATAAAGGCATGCTGCCATACGCAAACCCTGCGGAAGGCCCGGTATTCGCAATCCCAAGGGGCACCGTATTAATCCTGGGGCTGATTTGCTTCATTTTTTTTATGGCAGAAGGCACGGTACTTGACTGGAGCGCGCTCTATCTGGTGGAAAGCCGCCATCTTCCGGATACCCTTGGAGGTCTGGGCTTTGCTGCGTTTGCCACGGCAATGACCATTGGCAGACTGAGCGGTGACAGGATCGTCGCGAAATATGGCTCGCTGAAGGTAGTCATGGCAGGTAGCAGTACCGCCATAACAGGATTTCTGCTGGTGATCAATGCTGAGACGCTACCCGTAGTGCTTTTGGGTTATCTGCTGATTGGCGCTGGCTGTGCCAACGTGGTACCCATTATGTTCACGCAGATTGGCAAACAAACCAGCATGCCACAGATGGTTGCCGTGCCAGCGGTGACGACGCTGGGCTACATCGGTGTGCTGGCCGGCCCAGCAATAATTGGCTATATCGCTCATCACAGTTCTGTTACACATGGTTTTATTCTTGTCACAGGACTGATGGTATTCGCCGCAATATTGTCATTCAGTATCAGAAAACTGCTTGAATCACGATCCCTGGAGTAACCCCCGCACTTACAGAAGGTGCCGATGATAACAGTGCGGCCTTCTCTGATTACGATGACTCTACTGGCCCGCAAATTCCGCGCAACTCAGGTGGATTTCGTCTGGCAACTAAAACCCGCTTTGTTGGCGCACCGATCGATGTGGGCTGAAAGCCACGTCAGATCTGCTTTAACGCAGCCAGAAAACACGGCAGGCAGGCGCGCATCGCTTGCGGCATTCTTCCTGCACAGCACCCGCTTTTTATCGGCACATGACCGCCAGTGTTAAATTTCGCTCCTGGCAGACGCCGCCCTTAACTTTCGGCTAACATGTCCACGAACAAACAGGAATGAGGATATAAGATGACGCAATCTGCACACTTATCGGTAATGGAAGCTCTGGATCAGCTGGAGTCATATTATGAAAATGCCGTTGATGCGCTGCGCAAAGCCATCACTGACTATACCGAGAATGGTTTATTGCCGGATGAAACGCTGCGTGAGAAAGGGTTGTTTGTCTATCCTGAGCTACGCGTAAGCTGGGAAGGTGATGATACCCACCATAAAACGTCGCGCGCATTTGGTCGTTTCACCCGTCCTGGCAGCTATGCTACCACCGTGACCCACCCCGCTCTTTTCCGTCATTATCTGGCCGAACAGCTGGAGATATTGAGCAGTGAATACCCCATTAAGCTTGAAGTCGGCCCCTCACACCAGGAAATTCCCTTTCCTTATGTCATTGACGGGGCTAGTTTTAGTCTGGATCGCAGCATAAGCTCCGGACTGGCCAGACATTTTCCCACCACTGAACTGGCACAAATTGGCGATGAAAATGCCGACGGTATTTATCAGCCGGGTATCGCGCTGCCACTGTCGCACTTTGATGCCCTGCGCACTGATTTCTCATTAGCACGACTGCGCCATTACACCGGCACTCCGGTAGAACATTTTCAGTCTTATGTTCTGTTCACCAACTACACCCGGTATGTCGATGAATTTGTCCGCTGGGGCTGTGAGCAAATTGCCGATCCTCACTCACCCTATGAAGCGCTCTCCTGCGCGGGGAGTATCTACGTTAATGCAGATACACCAAATCCACAGGAAACCATTTCCGGGCTTGCCTGGAAAAATCACCAGATGCCAGCCTGGCACCTGATTGCTAAAGATGTCCAGGGCATTACGCTCATCAATATCGGCGTTGGCCCATCCAACGCGAAAACCATTTGCGACCATCTTGCGGTACTGCGCCCGCATACCTGGCTGATGATAGGCCACTGCGGCGGACTGCGTGAAAGTCAGGGCATTGGTGATTACGTGCTGGCACATGCTTATCTGCGCGACGATCATGTGCTTGATGCCCTACTACCGCCGGGTATTCCGGTTCCCAGCATTGCCGAAGTCCAGCGCGCACTGTTTGATGCCACCCGTGAGGTGAGCGGCATGCACGGTGAGCAGATTAAACAGCGCTTACGCACAGGCACGGTGGTGACCACGGACGATCGTAACTGGGAGCTTCGCTATGCGGCTTCGGCATTGCGTTTTAATCTCAGCCGTGCGGTGGCGGTAGATATGGAGAGTGCCACCATTGCTGCCCAGGGCTACCGTTTTCGAGTACCTTACGGTACGTTACTGTGTGTTTCTGACAAACCGTTGCATGGTGAAATCAAGTTACCGGGCCAGGCCAATCGCTTCTATGAAGGGGCAATATCGGAACATTTGCAAATTGGCATTTGTGCCATCAACCTGCTTCGGGCTGAGGGCGACAGGCTTCATTCCCGCAAACTACGTACCTTTGACGAACCCCCATTCAGATAAAATTCACGGCAGGCAAGCCTGCCGGATTAAATCGATTTGCCAGGCTGGATCACTGCAATCGCATCAGAGAGCGCTCTGTCATCCCGCTGACTCACCCGGCCAGGATGAGAAGTCGTCGACATGCGGGTTTTCGTCGCACAGGCAATAAAAACCTTCAGTCAGCACTTTTACAAATAACGTTCTGGAACAATAGCAAGTTATAACGATCCCCATAAAAATTTCATGGAAAATGCCCCACGCGATGTACCAGAGAGGTTCGGTCTGGAGCATGGCATATGGCCAGGCAATGCCGTGATCCTATGGACTGAAATAATAAATGCATAAAAATGCTGTTTTATTCAGCAATCGAACGGTTTATATAAAAACAGACTTTGACATCTCTGAGCATGCTGGATATGATGCGCCCCGTTCAAACGATTCCTCTGTAGTTCAGTCGGTAGAACGGCGGACTGTTAATCCGTATGTCACTGGTTCGAGTCCAGTCAGAGGAGCCAATTTAAAGAAACCAGATGTCTACTGACGTCTGGTTTTTTGCTTTCTATCAATTGGTTAACCCTTCTAGCTTGTCTACTCACGTCTATTAAAAAATACTCGAAGCTACACCCTCTTGCCGGTAAAAATGCTGGTAAAGCTGGTTCGGTTTTCTTTTTACCAGCAAATAGAGGATACCGTCATGCCACTCACTGATACAAAAGTAAAAAATGCCAAGCCTTCTGAAAAGGCTATCAAGCTCACTGACGGGTTCGGCCTCTACCTGCTGGTACACCCTAACGGTTCAAAGTACTGGCAGTTGGGTTATTGTTTTGAAGCGAAACAAAAGGTGTTTTCCATCGGTGTATACCCTACCGTTTCTCTGGCAGATGCAAGACAACGCCGAGACGAGGCCAAAAAACTTTTAGCATCCGGAATTGATCCCAGCGCTAAAAAACTGGCTGACAACAAAACCAAGATGGAAAAGCGTAACAATACACGCGCTTTTAAAACCGTTGCTAAAAGCTGGTTTGCAACCAAAACTGCCTGGTCAGAAGATTATCAGCGCTCAGTCTGGACTCGTCTTGAAACTTACCTGTTTCCTGATATCGGCAACAAAGATATAGGTGAGTTAGATACGGGTGATCTTTTGGTTCCAATCAAGAAGATTGAAACACTCGGTTATCTTGAAATCGCTATGCGGGTAAAACAGTACGCTACCGCTATCCTGCGATATGCTGTTCAGCAAAAGATAATCCGCTTCAATCCTGCCTATGATCTGGAATGTGCTGTACAGAAGCCACAGACAGAACATCGACCTGCAATTGAACTGGAAGATATACCAGCACTTCTGGAACGTATTGATGGTTATCAGGGACGTAGCAGGCTCACGTTACTGGCGATCAAGCTCAATCTCCTGACGTTTGTGCGTTCCAGTGAACTACGCTTCGCCAGATGGTCAGAAATCGATTTTAAGAGTGGGCTTTGGGTCATCCCGGAACAGCGTGAAGCAATTGAGGGCATTAAGCATTCTGCTCGTGGTGCTAAAATGCGAAGGAAACATTACGTGCCACTGTGTAATCAGGCTCTAATCATTATTGAAGAGATAAAGACGCTGACTTATGGCGTAAACAATGATAACGATTTTATCTTTACGGGCTGTTATGACGCGATGAAGCCTATGAGTGAAAACACAATCAACAAGGCGCTACGTAAAATGGGCTATAACACCAAAACCGACTTGTGCGGTCATGGTTTCCGTACCCTAGCTTGTAGTGCTCTGATTGAATCAGGTATCTGGTCAGAAGATGTTGTTGAACTTCAAATGAGCCATATGGAAAAGAACAATGTCCGTGCAGCCTACACACATAAGGCCAAACATCTTGAACAGCGCCGCTTAATGTTACAATGGTGGGCTGATTTTCTCGATGCAAATAAGAATTCTATGGTAAGACCGTTTGATTTCGCAACTAATAAAAATCATTAGAATAACGATAACGGGAAGGCCCCTCTATAAGGGGCTAAATGGTAAAGAAAAAATTAATAATAAAATCCTGCAATGACATTCAAGCAAAAAATGTTAATACTGAATATTAAATTACAGGCTCAAATAAACTGCCGTAGTGAATTGAACTGTACCTTAATACAGACAATATATTAAGGTACAGTTTTTACATTAACAACGGCTTTTGTTTAAGTTGAAATTTTTTGATTCGCATTTAATATAAGATTTAACAAATGACAGGCGATCACCATTAAATATAAAATCAGGATTAATGAAGTAATAATTCTGGATCATAGTTTCAGCAATGAAACTCTTTTCCACCAACTCTTTCATACCTTTAAAATAAGTCGTTCTGGATATTTTAACAATCGTTTTATCTACAATATCATACGACATTAAAATTGTGTCAGTGTCCTTCTGCTCCTGCATTGCTCTGTACAGTATTTCGAAGACCTTTGTTCCTGCCGAAGATAACTCAGTGATCGCTCTGACGCCATTAACATAGAGTTTTAAAAACTGAGTTTTATCCACTTCCTGGTATTGAAAAAAACCGGCCCCACCTAAATATTCTCCCGTATTCTCATTGACGACCATAAGTCTGTCTTTCCCTGTTGATATTCTTTTGACCCCGCCTTTTGTATTGTTGCTCGCAGAAATTATAAATGGGTTTTTCACATGGCGCTGTAATCCTCTTCTTGATTTATTCGTTATCTGTTGTGACATTTTATTTTCCTTTTATTATTGTTATTATATTTTAATTAACATATTTATTTTATTAGTCAATACTTAAAGTACATTTATTTTTAAATAAATAGAATTTCAAGTATCAAAGACTGACACTTGAAGTATCAAAATATTATTCAAAAATGAACTCGAAGAGTTTGAATGAGAATAATAATCGATTAAAGTCACCAAACCACGGACTTTAAGTCACCGGATCGCGAACTTTGTTTAAGTCTATATCTGGTCTGAGGGCAGTTTCCTTCTTCATTATTAATATATAGCGAAGCGTCAGATGATCGTCATTTTTTTTATGAGATAAAAATACCTTATGATCTTCGTTCATTTTATGTAACCCTACACGGATTTTATTCCGCGTCATTAGGTTTCATTTTTTAATTAAAGAAGCTACGCAACTTTTAGGTTGCGTCATTGGGTTTAAAGGATTTGATCATAATTCTTCTTTAACTAAAACACACATAATCCCTGACTCATGCTTCTTTGCCCTTTGAAAGGGCAACCAGCAGGTCAGGACGTAACTATTATCTTTTTTATTAGTTTTCCTGTGCAGCATATTCGCCTGCTCATATACTGCTTTAAAATTAAAACCTTTGATACAGAAGCTGTCTTGTTTTTGCTTCCTACTGTCAGCAAAACCGCTATGCGCTCACGCGCACTGACGACTTAAAAAGTATAGGTTTTCTGCCAAAACCATTTTTTTCATCGCTTGAAGACTTTTCTTCGTTTCAAGTGTGAAAAATGAAGTAAATCACTTCATCAGATGAAGAAAATCTACTTTAAAATTTAAATCAAAAGGGCGAGAATCAGCAAACGTTCGTTAGAACATTTGCATGGATTTTAGCGATTGAGCGCGTTAGCGAAATCAAGACAAGCTATTTACCCAATTTTTTATTTTTGCGTAATGCGAGCAAGCGAGTATGTAGCGAAGAAAAAAGTCACCAATGGCTATCAGCTCATACAGGGATTGCTGGTTGCCCCAAAAAGGCATAGAAGCAGATGCCTTGTTATTATTTGTATTAGTCGCGACTTGATCTGACAATGGGCCTTGAAAGGTTGAGAGTTACCGGTTTTGATATGGGTGTCGAATCCTTATACAAAACGCGAGGTAACTCTCATGCTTCATACTAACAATCCCATCATCAAACACAAAGCCGGTTTACTCAATCTGGCCGAAGAGCTCGGTAACGTATCAAAAGCCTGTAAGATCATGGGCGTGTCGCGAGACACGTTTTACCGTTATCAGGAACTGGCTGAAGAAGGCGGTATTGATGCGCTGGTTAATCAAAGTCGTAGGGTACCCAACCTGAAGAACCGCGCCGATGAGGCCACGGAACGTGCGGTTGTTGAGTACGCCGTTGAGTTCCCGGCTCATGGTCAGCATCGGACTAGCAATGAACTTCGTAAAAAAGGCGTGTTTATCTCCGGCAGCGGCGTGCGCTCCATCTGGCAACGACACGACCTGGAGAACTTCCGTAAACGCCTGAAGGCGCTTGAGGAGAAAGTCGCTAAAGAAGGCATTGTGCTTACCGATGCCCAAATCGCAGCGCTGGAGAAGAAGGCCCACGATGACGAGGCCAGCGGAGAAATCGAGACGGCACATCCGGGTTATCTGGGCTCGCAGGACACCTTCTACGTTGGCAATCTGAAAGGGGTTGGCCGTATCTACCAGCAGACGTTTGTGGATACGTACTCAAAAGTGGCACACTGCAAGCTGTATACAAGTAAAACGCCGATCACCGCCGCCGACCTGCTCAATGATCGCGTATTGCCGTTCTACGAGGCTCAGGGACTGCCGATGCTGAGAATACTGACCGACAGGGGTACGGAGTACTGTGGTAAAGTGGAGCAGCATGATTATCAGCTTTATCTGGCCATCAACGATATCGACCATACGAAAACGAAGGCGATGTCTCCACAGACGAACGGTATCTGCGAGCGCTTCCATAAAACCATTTTGCAGGATTTTTATCAGGTTACGTTCCGCAAGAAGTTATATGGAGACCTGGAAAGCCTGCAGGCAGGTCTGGACAACTGGTTGTGGCATTACAATAATGAGCGAACTCATCAGGGTAAAATGTGCTGCGGGCGTACGCCAATGGCAACTTTACTTGATGGTAAACGGGTCTGGGCAGAAAAAAATCTGAACCAGATTTAATCTGACAGACACCTGTATAAATAACCGGTAACTGTCAGATCAGGTCTGAGCTAGTACATATTATTTTTCTACTGAGTTAATGATGAAGATCTTCAACCATCATGAACCTCACAGGCACAACATAAGGTTGTGCGGGGTTCTATACATAAAAAAAATTAAGAAAATCATTCTTAATAGTTATACAAACTGACGGCACGTCCAGTTTTAGTAACATTTTCCGATCGAAACCCATTGGTGAGATTAAAAATCTCACATGGTTGCAATGTAAGTATCCCGTTGAACGGGATACTTACCCTTACTTGAATGTTATTTGTTATTTTTTAATTCGACTGCATCGCCATTAATAATCATATTTTGAATATGATTTTCAAAATCTTCACCTGACGCATTAGAAAATAATTCTAAAAACTCATTGGTTTCTTCTATGCCATATTCTTCTTCTAATGATCTGGTGATCATAAGTTCAAGAATAGGATTTATTAAATCCATGCAGTCTTTTAATCCTTCATCTGTTAATGACAGTGATTTTTTAGCTTCATCGTGTCCTTTCTTGATGATGTAAGCAGTCGTATGGAGCATTTCGTAATATTTATCTTTATTCATGTTTCATTCCTCTGTTATTTTTTAATTTTCAAATTTAAGATCTTGCACTGTTAACTAAATTATCTATCCAGTTATCAACTTCACTTTCTATAAAGGCAATAGCTCTTTCACCGATCTTTATTGGTTCAGGAAACCGTTTCTGTTTAATAAGCTTGTAAATCCATGCCCTACAAAATCCTGTTCTGTTAAGGACTTCGTGCATTCTTATTAATTTTTTATTCATGTTGTTTTCTCCTGTTTGTTTCGACGAGGAGAATTATCGGAGATTTGGGGGTATGAAAAAATTGATGGAATTAACGAGATGTTTCTGGGGATCTCTGAGAAGCTTGTTTACAAGGATAAGACTATTTCTCTTATCCCTTGACTTTCACATTATGTTTTTTTCTTCTCATTCAGCTCGTACACTTCGCTTACCTTCATATCCATTAAGTGTATGTTTTTATACAAAAACATCGTGAAGAGATTATCAAATTCGTTGGTAAGTGCTTTCTTGGCAAGTGGCCTGTCTGTTTCTTTGATTTGCACCTGATCACGGCAATCCTCCATGCCCCAATGGTAGAGAAGCTGTTCCAGATCCTTGTCACTGAGTTTGTAATTATTTAATTTTGCGTGATAAAGAAGGTCTAAAAGAGGAATGACTCGAAAATCAACTATTTTTTGAACCATCGCTTCCCCGAAACCATAAATATACTGGCTTGGTTTCGGCTTGATGCCAATTTGCTTACGCCATCGGTCTAACAGATAGCGCATTGATTCAATGATTTGATCATCCGTTGACAGACTCATATCAATCTCAAGATTGATCACACTTATTGCCCTTCGAACCAGGCTCTTTTTCTGCTCGTCAGTAAGATTCCGAGATTCAATCAGTTGCTGAACACGTATCTGTTTGTATCGCAGGATAGGTAGCTGCAACCCGTACCTGTTTTTTCTGTGTGGAATGTTACCGTTTTTTCTCCGTAGTCAAGCAATCCGGTCTCTTTGATGTACCCTTCCAACTGATAAAGCTTACCAGCAGTCATAAGCCTGACATGTTGATCACTTTCATAAGACTCTGCATCGTATTCTGTTGGCCCAGAGGCTCACAAGGGCTTCCCTGAGAATATTAACTCCCTTTCTTCAAGGTTAGCCTGACTCACACACCATTCAGGTTCATCGCTTTCCAGCGCTTCTTCCAGTTCTTCTTCCAGTTCTTCTTCCAGTTCTTCGAACATTGCCTTTCGTTTGCGGATCTCCTGGCAAAGTTGCATTACGGTTATATCTTTTAAAACATTATAATTTTCAGGCTTAAACCATTTTGTTAACTCAACTTTTTTAGCTACGGTTGCCATCAGTAATCCCTCTTATAAACAGGCTGTTACTATACGATAGCGGTTTCCAAAAGTTGACAGGTTTGATTTTCTTAGGTAACAATTCTTGTGATGTCTACTGACGTAAAATGAGATAAATAATTGAATATTATTGACTTTTCACCCATACAGATTAAATAATGTTGGTAAAAATGCTGGTAAAAAGTCAGTTAACTTTTTAAAACCCAATAACAGAAGGAGTTACAGATGAAGTTCGAGTCCAGTCAGAGGAGCCATATTCAAGAAAGCAGACGTTCACTAACGTCTGCTTTCTTCATTTCTATCCGTTGGTTATCTCTCTTCAGTCATTCACCCTCGTTCACCAAAAACCACTCGAAGCCATACCCATTTGCTGGTAAATATGTTGGTAATGGTAGTTCGATTGCGCTTTTACCAACAAACGAGGGGAGGGCATGTCACTGACTGATAGTAAAGCAAAAAATGCAAAACCCCTCGAGAAGGAATACAAGCTGACCGACGGCTTTGGTATGTTCCTTCGCGTTACCCCGAAGGGTTACAAATACTGGCAGATGGCTTATCGCTTCGAAGGAAAGCAAAAAATCTTCTCCATCGGTGTCTACCCTGCTGTTTCACTTGCTGATGCGAGACAACGGCGTGATGAGGCCAGAAGGCTTCTTGCTCAGGGCATTGATCCTAACGCCAGGAAACAAGCCGAAGTTAAAGAACTAAAGGCCAAGCGTGATAAGACACGCTCTTTCAGTATTGTAGCTAAAGCTTGGTTCTCCACGAAAACAAAATGGTCAGAAGATTATGGTGATTCCGTATGGAAGCGCCTTGAAACCTATGTCTTCCCGGCGACTGGAGATAAAGATGTTGCCGAACTGGATACGGGTAATCTGCTGGTTCCGGTGAAAAAGGTGGAGGCTCTTGGTTATCTTGAAGTCGCCATGCGCATTCAGCAATATATTACCGCGATCCTCCGTCATGCCGTACAGCAAAAACTGATACGCCATAACCCAGCCTATGATATGGAAGGTGCTGTTCAGAAACCTCATACTGAACACCGCCCTGCGCTGGAACTGGAAGAAATACCCCAACTACTGAAAAAAATTGCCGGATACAAAGGTCGCAGGTTAACCATACTGGCTATTCAGCTCAATCTGATGATTTTCATTCGTTCCAGTGAACTACGTTTCGCTCGCTGGTCTGAAATTGATGTCAAAAGTAAGTTATGGGTGATACCCGAACAGCGGGAAGCAATTGAAAACGTCAAACATTCGACTCGTGGGGCCAAAATGAAGCGTAAGCACTTCGTTCCCCTTTGTAAGCAGGCCATGAAGATATTGAAAGAGATCCGACAACTGACTTATGAAGAAGGTCATGATGACGGATTAATCTTTACTGGCTGTTATGACTCGTTTAAGCCCATGAGTGAAAACACCATCAACAAAGCGCTTCGCAATATGGGCTATGACACGAAGCAGGACATCTGTGGACACGGTTTCCGAACACTGGATGTAGTTGCCTTAATTGAGTCCGGGCTATGGTCAGAAGACGCTGTAGAGCTTCAGATGAGCCATAAGGAAAGCAACAGTGTCCGTGCAGCTTATACCCATAAAGTGTACTAGCTCAGACCTGATCTGACAGTTACCGGTTATTTATACAGGTGTCTGTCAGATTACATCTGGTTCAGATTTTTTTCTGCCCAGACTCGTTTACCATCAAGTAACGTGGCCATTGGCGTACGCCCGCAGCACATTTTTCCCTGATGAGTTCGCTCATTATTGTAATGCCACAACCCGTTGTCCAGATCCGTTTGCAGGCTCTCCAGGTCTTCGTATAACTTCTTACGGAACGTAACCTGATAAAAATCCTGCAAAATAGTTTTATGGAAGCGCTCGCAGATGCCGTTCGTCTGCGGAGACATCGCCTTCGTTTTTGTATGGTCGATATCGTTGATGGCCAGATACAGCTGGTAATCATGCTGCTCCACCTTACCACAGTACTCCGTTCCCCTGTCGGTCAGGATCCTCAGCATCGGCAGTCCCTGAGCCTCGTAGAACGGCAGTACGCGATCATTGAGCAGGTCTGCGGCGGTGATCGGCGTTTTACTCGTATACAGCTTGCAGTGTGCCACTTTCGAGTACGTATCCACGAACGTCTGCTGGTAGATACGACCCACACCTTTCAGATTGCCCACGTAGAAGGTGTCCTGCGACCCGAGATAACCCGGGTGAGCAGTTTCGATTTCTCCGCTGGCCTCGTCATCGTGGGCCTTCTTCTCCAGCGCTGCGATTTGAGCGTCGGTAAGCACGATGCCTTCTCTGGCGACCTTTTCCTCAAGTGCCTTCAGGCGTTTACGGAAGTTCTCCAGGTCGTGCCGTTGCCAGATGGAGCGCACGCCGCTACCGGAGATAAACACGCCTTTTTTACGCAGCTCATTACTGGTCCGGTGTTGCCCGTGGGCCGGGAACTCAACGGCATATTCAACAACAGCGCGTTCAGTGGCTTCGTCGGCGCGGTTCTTCAGGTTGGGGACGCGGCGGTTCTGGTTAATCAGCGCATCGATGCCGCCTTCAGCAGCCAGTTCCTGATAACGGTAAAACGTGTCGCGTGACACGCCCATGATCTTGCAGGCTTTTGATACGTTACCGAGTTCTTCGGCGAGATTGAGCAGGCCGGCTTTGTGTTTGATGATGGGATTGTTAGTATGAATCATGAGAGTTACCTCGCGTTTTGTTTAAGGATTAGACACCCATATCAAAACCGGTAACTCTCAACCTTTCAAGGTCCAGTGTCAGATCAAGTCGCGACTAATACACATAAAGCCAGGCACCCTGACCAGCGCCGCCTGATGTTGCAGTGGTAGGCTGATTTCCTTGATGCCAACATCAACGGTATGGTCAGACCGTTTGAGTTTGCCCAGAGGTGAACACTTTGAGTTAGAAAATTACGGCTAACTGCTTGATAACCCATCACATAACCGCATGTAACCCTTTGTTTTGAATGTATTTGAATAACCACCACTGGTTGATGGCTATCACTTCATACCGTAAAATGCTTACCAATTTCGGACACTGCTTTCCCGTGACCTCATGACGGATACTTTTTATGAAAAAAAATAACTTCTGATATGACAGAACTACAATCAATGAATATCACTGAAGATAATATCAGCAAACTTAACTCTTTGTTTCCTGAAGCCTTTAATGAAAACGGCATTGATTTTGACGTTTTAAAACATCTTTTGGGTGAAAATGTAGACGAAAAAGAAGAACGCTATGGCCTGAACTGGCATGGTAAGCGTCAGGCTCGTCAGCTTGCTCTTACCCCTTCCCGTGGCACCTTACGCCCATGTAAAGATGAAAGCGTTGATTGGGATAACACCAAGAATCTGATGATCGAGGGTGATAACCTTGAAGTGTTAAAGCTTCTACAAAAAAGGGTCGTGACGCAGATTTATTGATAATGATGAAGAGTAAGATACCAACCGATGATCTTATCGTGCATTTCCTCTGACTTCGAAAAGCAAATTGTTCTGCGGGTCAGTCGTTTGATATGTGTGCGAAGATTAAGATTATGCCGTTCTGTCCGTTGGGTATATTTCTTGCTCACCACGTGGCCTGTTGCACTTAACAGAACTTTATAAACCGGCCAGGCATCTGTCATATAAAAGGCAAGGTTAAATTTGCTTAACAGGGCCAGCAATCGTCGCAGGGTCGGGGCATTTCTCGGGCCGAAGACGTGGGCCAGAGCACGTTTGCGGATACGGTCATAAGCATAGAACAACCACCGGGGATTGCTTTTACACCGCACGTAAGACCATTGTTCACCGGCTTCACAGCAGATAACAACCTCCGTTTCGGGGTCGATATTCTCAGCTACCTGCTTTGGCGAAATTTTTTTACGTGCCGCAGAACCGTATTGAGGCTGATACCGAGAACCCGTGCGGTATCGCGACATCCGTAACCATTCATGGCCATATTAACAATGGTCTGGTGTGTGTCTGGTTTGGCACCGGAGTAGCTAAAGTTGAGCAGAAAGGTCTTTGAACAATGCTTGCAGATCTAACGTTGGGCACCGGATGCTGAATGTCCGTTACATCGTACAGCATGAGTTTCATTGCACTGAGGGCAGACGACATCAACTTTAGCCATATGTTACATCCAAATCGCAAAGCATACGTGATCAGCAAGTCTGCGTCACGACCTGATTCTTTTGAAATCAAAATTATTGATAGAAAAGGCGTCTTTTCTGATATTGGCATTGCCAAACCACACCAGGCTCAACAATATAGTGACCACGCCAGCCGTAATGCAGACCGCGTAGGGAACCAGGATAAATTCAATTTCCGGAACAAACCAGATACTGAAAAAGAGTGACAGCAGATACGCCAGCAACCACAGGGCAGAATTGGTGTAGTGCAGCGATTGCAATCCCCGCCCGGTAGAGTAGAATGCTGTAAATGGTTTATTCGCCAGTAAAAGTAAAAACCCTCCAACCAGCAGCGCCAGCGAAGTAAATATAATAATCCCAGTGCGATGACCGATATAAACGTCGAACCATGACAATATTGTTAATACCACATACATCATCAGCATAAAGATCGAGACAGGTGACCTGATGTCATGCTTCAGTTCAAGAGCAACGATTAACAG
The DNA here is from genome assembly GCF_021365465.1 of Erwinia tracheiphila. Lineage (NCBI taxonomy): Bacteria > Pseudomonadati > Pseudomonadota > Gammaproteobacteria > Enterobacterales > Erwiniaceae > Erwinia > Erwinia tracheiphila. The sequence goes on along the minus strand of NZ_CP089932.1, from coordinate 1,871,144 downwards.
GTAACACGACAACGCAATCATAAAAGCAATTTTCAGATCGATAAAAAAGATAAAACCAAGACAAAAAATCAGGTTGACAAGCGAGATAAACATAAAGAAAACCGGAAATATTCTGTCGTCCTGATTATTTATCTCATCGTTATCAATACCGCTCTCTTTTACTACCACATTATCGGAACGCATTAATGCACCTCCGGATAAAGGATTCATTGCTGGCAGACTCAAGCAAAATGGCAATCCAGGCTGCTTCGTTCTTGCACCCCAGTGAAACTTATATCACAGTTAACGGCAGATGGACTTACCTGTGCCGGGCTGTTGACAGCAAAGGACGCACCATCGATTTTTATCTCTCTTAGCGTCGTAACAGCAAAGCGGCATATCGTTTTCCCGGGAAGATTTTAAATAACGTGAAAGGCTGGCAGGCCCCCTGTCTCATCAACACAGATAAGGCTCCCACTTATGGCCGGGCGCTGGCGTGACTGAAACGGGAGGGCCGGTGTCCGCCCGATGTTGAACACCGACAGATTAAGAGCCTGAATAACGTCATTGAATGTTATCACGGCAATCAGAACCTACGACGAGCGTATTGAATCCTTATTCGATACGCTTCCGGATGCAGAACTGTTCAAATCACTTCCTGGAATGGGACAGTGTAACCTCAGGAGACGAGGCCCATCGTTCTGCTTATAGCGATAGCTGCTGCAAATAAGCCTATTGCTATAATACTGATGCAGGTTCCACAGGTTATGATCTTGGCCGACCGACCAGTCCCCAGATAATGTGTTTCAAGAACGATGATATTCGCTGCCGGAGGGAGAAAGCAAAAGAGATAAAGCGTCGCGAAATTGTCTGTTACCAGTCTGAAGTCTAACGTTCTGGCAAGCCATAATATCAGCGAGATCAGAATCAACATCACAGCTGATTTAAACATATACGGGTGAATTTCCTGTCGGAGATCTTTTAGCGTTAGCTCAGTTTTTGACAGCCATATTCCAAGCACCGCCATGCCAAGAAAGCTCATAAGGAACTTCGCGACATTATAAAGACCGTCAAACCACAGAGGTAACTGTTGGCTGAATGGAATGAGCGCAGCCCCAACAATCAGTGCCAACACAGGCGGAGTCTGCGCTAATTTGAACAGATTAAACCGGTGACCGGAGAGCATAGCAGCACCGACCGAGTTGCCCACGATAGAGCTACCCACGTAGGCAGCGATAACAATGGTTGCGGCTTCATTGCCAAACAGGGCTGTTGCCATCGGCAGCCCCAGCCATCCTATATTCAGGTAACTGAAGCACAGGCTTTTAACAGGATCACGAAGAACATACCTGGACACCATCAGCATTACGAGCATACTGATGGCCGTCACGATGATAATGGTACTCATGCTGCCAGAGCGCGTGGCTATGTTAAAGGTGATGACAACCGGAATTGCCACGCGCGTTAAAATCAATGAGGCAGTTGTTTTAAAATTCCAAGCCGTTTTGCCAGCCAGCCAGCCAGCCAGCCGGCAAAAAGATAAATTAACGGTACAAATATTGTCAAAGTGTTTCCTTAACAACGTTTTCGCAAAACTCGACAGCCCACTTCTTTGCCCAGCTTTCAGTGCACCGCGCATTGAACCAGATGGAATTCGTCGAGAAGAGGCTTCCTTTGCTGAGTGGACCAATATTATAAAGACCCGGAACATTGCGGTTATTAACTCTGCACTGGCAAGTGAGAGGATCGGTATCGATTCCTCCACACGGATGCCCCTCAATCAACTGCTGGTTCAGCAGGTGACGCAACAGAGGATGCTCCATGGATTCAATATGCAGCCGCCCCCCTGTTGCATCCCACAGACGCGTGAATGAGAGCATCTGAGACCTGGTTTTCAACAGGAATAACCCCCCCTCACACTCTGGAGAAGACAGGGCCTGATGAAATTTGAGCTTTCCTGCGGCAGAGGCTTCCAGTAGTTCACTATAAACTTCCTGTGGAACCGGATGCTGCCATGCCGCCCACACGGCACCATACATTTTCATAAACCGCTGCTTCTGTCCGGGGGTGAATGCAATCCATAATTTATGCATGTAGGGTCTTGTTGAAACTAGGACATCCTGCCAGGGAAGGTCTCCCTTCTCAGCCCGTGACAGCAGTAAACGAAAATAGTCCACCTGTCTTCCCTCACGTAGCAATTTCATTGCAGGTCTGAACTCGCAGTGCTGGAGAAGCAGATTAAATTCCCGGCGAAGCAGGCACAAGAAGACGCTGAGGACATCGTCTGATCCCGCACTGGCAGCTATAAGATTACGCCACGTCAGATGAACCGGAATGTAAGTATTCCGCGTCGTCAGGCAGGTAGGAGCGTAGCCACTGCGGGAGTAAAGATGAATATCGACGGGGCTTTTACTGCGTGCATAGCGGAATGCATCAATGGCGGTAAGTCCGCTTCCGGCAATGAGCAACGGCTTTTCTGAAAACTGATCAAATTGCGTATAGTGTGTAATAAAGCCGTGGTGGCTTTTAAAATCAGGAAAAATATCCGCAGCCAGTGACCCCAGACACATCACTACTTTTCGGGCATAAATGACATCACCTTTATCATCTTTTAATGCAAATCCACCGGCATTCCGGCACATTTCCGTTACGCTGTTTCGCCACTCATCTATGTGAAGTATCCCTGCATGCCTGATATCACGGTAGGTTTGACTGATAAAATCTGAGTATTTTAGACGAGATGGCCATTGCTCATGTGTACTGAAGGCCGAATACATCCAGTGAATGAACTGTTCAGGCTCTGTCGACGTTACCGCCATCACTGCCGGAGGGGTATTCACTTTATGCACGGCATCGGCATCACCAAACGCTTTGCCCTTAGCGAAACTGCAGGGAGGATTAAAAACAGCAATACGAGGTTTCACTGTCCTGACTTTATATATTTCATCCTGAATCTGACTGAGCAGGCTTACGCCTGTTGCGCCAAGTCCAACAATGGCAACATCGTACATGGCCAGTTATTCCTTTTTAATTATTTAGGAATCTTATACAACCTCAATGTAGAAAAAATGTAAACAAATTTTAATAAATGTTTAGATAAAATTTAAATAATGTTAAGATCATGATTTTTATGCTTATTAATTTCGACACAAGAACTAATGAATATGTAATCTTTAAATTTAAGTGTTTTATCTTCCATTTAATCCATTAGCTTTTGTGTGCATTACTGATGTTGACTAAGGAATACTTACATCATCTATAACTCATCACCGCTAACGCGATGTAAAAATGTGGGGCAAGTGAATACATAAATATTCCGCAGGCTATCAAATCGCACTTTGCTATCAGGTTCCGGGAGGGTCTTGAATACCACTTCTTGACGTATAGGAAATTCAAACCATTCGAGCCCCCGTGCAGGCTGATGAAATTTTATCTTACCCACCAATAGTGGACACGCGCCTTAGAGCCTGTCCCAAAAGGCGTTATCGTATAATGCATCACGGTAATATCTGAGGGCAAAGTATGGCAGGCAGTAAAGGGAAACAGGGCGTAAAGCGCAGTCTGATGACAGATGCTGGCGTGCTTCCTCTGTCACGGGTCGTCGCAGCAGCAAACAGGCATGACATCAAACTGGTGGCGGGCACACCCGGTGCTCTTCAGACGGGGCACCCGGGGCAAAAACCCGGACTCTGCCCGAACAAAGGCGACGAAGCGCCCGGGCTGAAAACAGACCGGTTGAGCCGCCGTGACGAGCCTTATCGGGATTTAGCTCCGTGTTTATCCTCCAGCCATTGCCCACGCCATAGGCCTTTAGCCCAGTAGTGGTCGATAAGGATGTGGGCCGCCCCTTCAGCGGAGATGCGAGGAAGTGGCGGCAATCTCACGACCCGTCGGCTGACGGTGGTATGGTCCGGCACAGAGAGACTCACTGCCATAATACTGAAAACCGACGGCATCATGCATTCGGTCTGACGCAAGGGTATACTGAAAGCGGTACGGAGCATCAGACAGGTTTGGATGGCGAGGTCGGAATAACGCGGCTGTTCACCCGGAGAGGTACGGACTGCAGCCTTTCGGTGCGTAATGGCCTCAGGGATAAACCAGAGCGCCAGGCTGCCACGTTGTTTCAATCCCGCTTCGTATTGCGACCAGTTAGTGATGGTATATTTTGCTTTGGGAATGTGATGACGCTTTTTGGTGTTATGCTTATGTGGCATCGTTAACAGACTTTAGAGTGAGCAGGCGTTAATGATACGTTATTAGCCATCTATGCACTAAAGCCACAGGTTGTGACATTCATCACATATAATTGTCAATTATAAGCTAATATAGGAAATAACATAATTACAAAAGACAAATAAAATGAATATAAACGATGTTGATAAAATAGTTCCTCTCTTTAAGAAAGATCATGAATTTTACCATGCAACATCGAATATTAATGATATTAAAAATTATCTATTAGATAGAGTAAAAAAAAATGAATCTGTTATCTATTATGTAGAGGATGAGAATAAAAAAACATTAGATCTTACAAATCTGCATCCGTTATTATTTTCTCTGGAAATGAAACAAATATGGCTGTTATATGATTTACATACAATGGCGGAATCGAGATGTCAAGGAACAGGTACAATGCTACTAAATAAAGCGGAGGAACTGGCAAAAGAAACAGAATCAGAATTTATCACATTGAGTACAGTCAAAGATAATTATGTCGGCCAGAAATTATATAAAAAATAATAGCTATGTGCGTGATGACATCTTTTTTGCATATAATAAGGACATAAAATGATGGGTGATTTTTTTAAAGAGACGGACGTAGTATGTATAGGATTAGGCCCTTTTAATTTAAGTTTATCCGTTTTACTACACGAAGCTGGGTTTGAAAACTATATAGCTATTGAGCAAAAAGAGAGTTTTAGCTGGCATGAAGGTATGCTACTAGAGGGCACAACATTACAGGTTCCTTTTTTAGCTGATTTAAGTACAATGGTAAACCCAAGAAGTGAGTTTACCTATTTGAATTATTTACATGAAAAAAATAGATTACAAAAATTTTTCTTCTTTGAAGACTTCAAAGTACCAAGAAGAGAATACAATAACTATTGTCAATGGGCTTGTGAAAAGATTAAAGAAAAAATAATTTTTGATTGTGCTGCAATATCTATTAAAGAAACAAAAACAGGCTTTGCTATACAAACATCAAAAGGAAAGATATATACTAGAAAAATTGTTATTGGTATTGGCACCGTACCCTACACGCCAGAATGTGTTAAACAAAATAAAAATATTATTCATAGTTCTGATTTTTATAAAAATCAATGTAAAATAAAGAAAAATGCTAACATAACAATTTTGGGATCGGGGCAATCTTCAGCAGAAATTTTTAAATTTTTATTCAATGAACAAATGGAGAATGGTAAGAAAAAATATTTTTTAAATTGGCTGACAAGGAGCCAGGGATTATTTCAAATGGAGTATTCTAAATTTGGCCTTGAATTTAGTTCATTGGATCACACGAAGTTTTTTTATCATGGGCATGGCGATAAAAAAAAATTAGTAAAATCTCAGGCTTTTATATACAAAGGAATAAGCTATAGCACAATATCAGACATATACAATGCTCTTTATCATCGTGATATTAATAATGACATTGATAATTATGTTCTAATACACCCATTTTTAGACTTGATAGAAATAGAACAAAAAAATAATATTATCATGAAGTTCAAAAATACTCGAACTGAACAAAATAAAACTATATTAACAGATTATCTAATATGTTGCACAGGTTACAAATACGAAATACCCGCTTTCCTGGATAAATTAAAGAACAAAATAAAACTTACAGATAAAGAAACTATAGATTTGGATTTTAATTACAAAGTTAAATACAATGGGGATGGAACTATTTATGTACAAAATATGGAAATCAACACGCATGGTTTAACATCACCAGATCTGGGATATGGTGCTATCCGCGCTTCTATTATTGCAAATGACATTATTGGTAAGCACTACTATATAGAACAAAAAAATAATATATTTCAAAATTTTGATTAGAGTATAACCATGAATAAAATACATAGATTTATTAAAAATAACAAAAGAGAAAGATATTTTGGGATTGCAGCAATGCCTACACCTAATGGTGATCTACACTTAGGCCATATAGCTGGTCCATTTTTAAAAATGGATATTTTAAAAAGATTTAACAAACAATTAGGAAATGAGATATATATTGCAACCGGCACTGACTCTTATGAATCTCATGTTATTCCAGAGGCATTACGTAATTCCTGCACTATTGAGGAAACTTGCTTAACTAATAAAAAATGTATACAAATAAGCCTAGAAAAACTATCTATTGATGTCGATTTATTCATTAATCCGAGTGATAATAAGATTAAAGATGATTACACATCTTTTTTGGTAAGAATGCATACAAAACTGATAAAAAGCAATTTCACATGTAAAATTGAGCATTTAGTTCCATACAACAGCAATACAAAAAACTACATAACAGGCTCTTCTCTAATTGGAAAGTGCCCTGAGTGTAATAATAATGGCTCTGGTTACTATTGCGAAGTGTGCGGTATGGATAACCCTGCTGATACACTTAAAAGCAGCTATGACAAGTATCATCCGAAAGATCAATTAGCATTAGTTAAAACGGATGACTATTATTTGATTTTGGATAAAAAACATATAATAGATAGTGCTAAAAAAAAATCATTAGGGAGAGATACATTACGACTAGCATATAAATATATATTAAAAAATGATTATGCAAGACTAACTGAGCTTGGAAGTTGGGGAATAAAAGATGCAACTTTAAATAATGAGCACGTTATATATTCATATAGCTCATCTTACTTTTATTCATTATTTTTAGGTGAGTTATTAAAAATAGAATTTAGTTTAGAAAAAAACCCATTTGAACATAATAGTAAATTTGAAATAATATTCTCATTTGGTTTTGATAATACTATTCCATTATTAATATACCCCCCAATGTTCAGTAAAATATTAGGTGAGTACAAAGATTATAGTCACTGCCTTGTCAATAGGTTTTATCATCTGAATAATTCAAAATTTTCAACAAGCAGGAGAAATGTCATTTGGGCTAGAGATTGTGTTGAAACGTTAGGCTCTTCTGTTGATATAATTAGATTATATTTATGTCACACATGTCCTGACGAAAATACATCTACTAATTTTGATGAGAATGAATTCAAATGCTTTTCTAAAAATATTTCAATCATCTTTAATAAAATATATTCATTTGGCGAATATAACAAAAATGATGCGGATATACCCGCATTAGATATGTATAATTACTTCTTTGAAAATTATATTGATTTATCCCCAGGGTGCTTAAACCTTAAAAAGGTCGCAGATAGAGTTATCTCGTTGCTAAATGTCATCAATGTCAATGACAGGAATCAAATTATATTTTTGTCTGCCTTTATATATCCTATATGTCCATCATTTGCTCAGAAGTTATGGACTAAATTAAACCTAAACGGTCAGCCCCGTTATTTGGATATTAAAAAATGAAAATACCTATGACCGAAATTAATCTATCATTAGATGGAATAAAAATGCTAGTTCCAATGTTAGGCTTGGAAAAATTAGGAACAAACATTGGTGTATCAAAATTTTCAGTAGATAAAAATACCTGCACTCCTGTAGATGTTCATGATGACCATGAGATTTGGTTTATTCATGAAGGAGAAGGATTATTAACTTTGGATGGTGAAGATAAAATAGCGAGAATGGGTGATTTTCTTTATTTTAAACCAAACTCTAAGCATACAATCCTAAATACTTCCAGTAGCCAACTTTGCATAATTTCTATTTGGTGGATTAATGCATAATTACGATGTTGTGATTATAGGTGGTGGCGTTATCGGATTAATGGCCGCATATTATCTCTCAGATAAAGGTGTGAATGTTTGTATTTTTGATAAGAATGAACAGTCAAAACAAACAATAAATTCATGGGGGTTTATTAGACAGCAATTAAGAAAAAAAGAACAACTTTACCTTTCCTTAATATCTTTGAATGAATGGAATATTTTGAATTATAAATCTAATAACGAAATAAAATACAAGAAGCCAGGATTATCATATTTTTTCAAAAGTGATGAATTAAAGGCTGTAACAGATTGGAATAATTCATCGAAATCATTCTCTTGTAATAATATATTGTTGCATCCTGAAAGTGGTTGTGATGTATTTAGGCTAACCACTATGAATGATGGAACAGTAAACCCTTTTGGGGTGTATGAGTTTTTAAATAGAGAAATTATAAGACGTAAGATACCAATAATATATGATGATTATAACTTATCCCGTATGAATAATTCGTATTTGATACAAACAAAAAAAGAAAGATTTAATTCAAAATATTTAATTATCAGTGCAGGCAGTGGATCGCGTTCGATTTTATATGAGTTAGGAATAGATATTCCAATGATGACATGCCTGATATCTTCTATATATGCAAATAACAAGTATTCTTTTAACGAAAACTTTGTAAAAAATGGCCTCATCATTAAAAAAATACAAATAATATTATGATAGGAGATAATTCCAGTATCGGGATTATATTAAATAGATATAATATATCTTCATATTTAAAGTATAATAAATTAATAAACCCCAACATAAGAAAAAAGTTCTTCTGGAGAGAAAGCAATCTCTCACAACATAAATATAATAAATGGTTATTCAATTCTATTGAATATAGGAGAATTGTTTCCGCAGCCAGCAGGCTGTTTAACGACAATATAGAATGCATCCAGACATGCACAGCTCTAATGGATATTATGCCAGACGAAAATCCAATAATAGACATTATTGATAATGACCACATATTAATTGCAACAGGATTTTCAGGTTCAGGGTTAACAATAGCTCCGGCAGTAGGTATTATATTATCTGAAATAATCACAGGTGATCGGTCGAAATTTAATGTGATTAATAAACATAGACATTTCTCGATTTCAAGATTTTTAACATAATTGGTCTTACCCGTCCCGATTGTTGTAGCACCAATATAGTAATGTCACTTTTCGGCATAAAGGATCAAATCTTTTTGCTGCAAATGTAGGTCGTGACGCAGATTTATTGATAATGATGAAGAGTAAGATACCAACCGATGATCTTATCATGCATTTCCTCTGACTTCGAAAAGCAAATTGTTCTGCGGGTCAGTCGTTTGATATGTGTGCGAAGATTAAGATTATGTCGTTCTGTCCGTTGGGTATATTTCTTGCTCACCACGTGGCCTGTTGCACTTAACAGAACTTTATAAACCGGCCAGGCATCTGTCATATAAAAGGCAAGGTTAAATTTGCTTAACAGGGCCAGCAATCGTCGCAGGGTCGGGGCATTTCTCGGGCCGAAGACGTGGGCCAGAGCACGTTTGCGGATACGGTCATAAGCATAGAACAACCACCGGGGATTGCTTTTACACCGCACGTAAGACCATTGTTCACCGGCTTCACAGCAGATAACAACCTCCGTTTCGGGGTCGATATTCTCAGCTACCTGCTTTGGGGAAATTTTTTTACGTGCCGCAGAACCGTATTGAGGCTGATACCGGGGACCCGTGCGGTATCGCGACATCCGGAACCATTCATGGCCATATTAACAATGGTCTGGTGTGTGTCTGGTTTGGCACCGGAGTAGCTAAAGTTGAGCTGAAAGGTCTTTGAACAATGCTTGCAGATGTAACGTTGGGCACCGGATGCTGAATGTCCGTTACATCGTACAGCATGAGTTTCATTGCACTGAGGGCAGACGGCATCAACTTTAGCCATATGTTACATCCAAAGCGCAAAGCATACGCGATCAGCAAGTCTGCGTCACGACCCAAATGTAAGTATCCCAGCTCTAGGTCCATGCAATTTTTGAGAGTTCCGCTTTTTCAGCCATTAGCCGGTACTCTTCTGGTGTCAGGTTATTCAGGCATTCATGAGGCCGCTCGCTGTTGTATTCCGTCAGCCAGCGCTCCGGGATTTCCCGTGCCTCGTTCAGTGTTCTGAACAGATAAAAATCCAGTATTTCTGTCCGGTACGTTCGGTTAAACCGTTCGATAAATGCGTTTTGCGTCGGTTTGCCTGGCCTCAGAACGAAGCAGCCTGGCGGCTGCAAATCGATGTGTGGCAGAATAGCGTTATTCTGAATCCCATCAGCCGAAGGTGATCCCGTATCGCATTCCTCAGAGCATCAGCTCACTCACACAAAAATGGTTAAGCATGTTCTCAGAACGCTGGCCAGTGAGTCACAGATTTCTTACCAGGTGCTCTTTCGTCGTTTTATCGAGGAAGAGCCCTTGTGTATTGATTTGTTCTGGACCACCTTCTTTCGCCTGTACCCCGACTCCCCTTACCGCTATACCGCTTACCGCTATTTCACCCGGTCGTTTGAACTGTACGAAGATGAGCCATTCATGCCTGGTGAGCATGGCTGGTTCTGATCCCGCCTTCCAGCCCCGGCCAATGAAATCGCTGTTCCAGCGCAACGGGACACGGGCTGACATCATAGAGACGTACCCGCTCCGGGACGTGGAGGTGGAGGTCGTCACAAAGATGCTGGCCTGCGGCACGCCGCTGATGGGCAGCCGGGAGTTTTGCTGTGAGAACGGCGGCTTTACGCATCACCGCTATGTGCACCAGAGCTGTAACGGGAGGGGATGCCCGACCTGTGGCAAAAAGGCCACCGATATCTGGATTGCGACGATGATGGCTCGTCTGCCCGACACGCCCTGCCAGCACGGCACCTTCACGCTCCCGGACACCCTGTGGCCACTGTTTGCCGTCAACCGCTGGCTCACGGACCATCTGTTTGCTCTGGCGGCCGACAACCTGCTGTACGCCGCAGAGAAACGCGGACTCCCCATCGGCATTTTTGGCGCACTGCACACCTACGGTCGCCAGTTTAACTGGAACTGCCATCTGCACCTGTCGTGGACCACGGGAGGGATAAACTCGCATGTGGACTGGAAAAAGATGTCGTTCGCGCTGCCGAAGGTCAGGGAGAGGTGGATATGGAACGTGCGTCAGTTCCTGCTGTCGGCCTGGGGGGCCCTGTCCCTGCCGCCGTCGCTGGCCCACATCCGGGATTATGATGAATGGAAACGCCTGATACTCAGCCTGGGGAAAAATGCACAGGGAGAGGATTACTGGCACGTCTATTTTGCGAAACCGACGAAAAATGCGCGTCAGACGGCGAAGTACCTGGGCCGTTATCTGAAGAAACCGCCGGTGGCGGGTGCCCGGCTGGCGCATTATGACGGAGGAAGCCGTATCAGCCTGCGCTTCCTGGATCACAGAACAGGGCATTACGGGACGCTGGAGTTAAGTCAGCGGGAAATGATATTACGGCTGATACAGCACATCCCGGAGAAGCATTTCAGGATGATACGGTATTTTGGCTTTCTGGCGAACCGTGTGGTGGGAAAGTTGCTGCCGTTAGTGAAAAAAGCACTGGAACAGGAAGAAAGCCCGGCGGTGAAACAAATCACCTTCGCGGCTCTGAGTCAGGGTCTGCTGAATGTGGATCCGTTCAGGTGCATCCTGTGCGGAGGGAGGATGGTATACCGTCGTGCGCTGGCGGCGGTGCCACTGGCCACTCTGGTGGATAATGCCAGGGATATCGCGCGAATGCGGTTTGTGGGCTGACGCAGGGAAGAACCGCCCGGCGGCAGGCATTCCGGGCAAAAAACCACCGTTCAGCCCAATAAACAACCACTGAATTTCGTCCCCGAAACAGAAAAGGTCAGTTTTTCACCTCTGAGCCCCCTGTGTCAGGCGGCCTCAAAAAGTTTGAAATTTCTAGACGTCAATTCCAGCATTACGCCATGGTCCTCAGCCCATTGCGCCAGCGCCAGTGATACCAGTTCCGGTTCGTTATCCATCCGCATTTTCAGCGGATATCCACGGTTTGCCACTATTCTGTCCAGAACCCGTACAACGTGCGGCGACGGGATATTCAGGTCAATTTCGATGGCGAGAGCCTCGCGGTTAAAATCATCAACGACGTTGAAAGTCCGAAAACGTCGGCCGCATGTCAGCGCGTCGTGCATAAAATCAGTCGACCAGCTCTGGTTAAGGGCTTCCGGCGTGGCCAGGGGGGCCGGATTGCGCACCGGCAGGCGTTGTTTACCCTGACGACGAAAATTGAGTTTTAGCAGACAATAAATCCGGTGTACATGCCTGTGGTTCCGGACGTGGCCCTGCCTGCGAAGCACCTGAAAAAGCTGCTTAAATCCGTAGCGGGGGCGTGCATGCAGCACAGCTTGGAGCGAACGACCTACACTGAGCCGAGATACCAGCAGCGTAAGCCATGAGAAAACGCCACGCTTCCCGAAGGGAAAAAGGCGGAACAGACCATCGTTCAGGGTGATTATTCCTGCAGGCCGCGATAGCCGGCTTCTTTCTGGTGTAGGGCTGTCAGGATCACTATCTGGTCTGTTTCCCGGTCGTGGCGATAGAGCATGACATAACCACTGTCGCCAAATCCGATCACCAGTTCCTGGTATTCCAGCGGGAGAAGCGAAACCGGGCGACCCATATCCGGCTGTGTCTTCAGCTGCTGTATAGCCCGGACGATTACCTCACCGGCTTTTCTGGCTGCCAGCCGGTTTTTGGTTTTGAGAAAGTCTTGCAGGCGCTGTAAATCCCGCTGCGCCAGTGCGGAGACGATTACCTGTGGCATGACGGAGCATCCTGCTCATTCTCAGTTCCCCAGGTATCTATCCAGGATTCCACTTCTTCGGCGCTCAGGTGCAGACCGGTTTCCTGATAGTGCTGCCATGCGGCCTGCCCATCCCGGAGGTACTGGCTGCGCTTTTCTTCGCGGTCGATGTATTCGGTGATCGCTTCCAGCATCAAAGCATGAGCGGAACGGTGGCGATCATCGGCAAGAGTTTTCAGGCGGTCTTTGAGTTCATCATCAAGCCTGATGGATGTTGCTGCTGACATAAAATCACCTTTGTAGTTATATGTAATACGTATGACTACTGTAATCGGAGTCAGTGATATTTGCCAGAAATACGGGTTACACTGGTAGTTCACGTATAGGAAATTGAAACCTTTTTTCCCCGGGATGTAGTGATTAAAATTCAGTCAACCCTCAATCCCCGAATCAGTTGGTAAGCAAACATTGCGTAATTTAATAATAATTAAAGATTTACCAGACCATGTTTTAGACTAATTCAGGATTGCAGACAGATCTTCCCTGCATCAGCCGGGGATGTACCTCATCAGGCCGATCTCCCGCGCGTGGGTTTTCAGCCCCTGTACGCTCAGGCCTGCCACCGCGCGGCGGTACTCCATACGCCCTCCACACAACACGCATTCAAACGGGTCACGCCGCATGAACTGCTTACTCATCTGCGCGTAGCACACCTTTGGTACCGGTGCCGGGTTACCCACCCCCGGCGCGCTGCAGACCACCGGCAGCTTTTCTCCGCACACCCTGTTGGCCAGAAAACCAAAATAGCGCACCATCCGGAAGAACTTCTCCGGGATGTGCTGTTTCAGCCGTGCCACTATGTCACGCCGCGTCAGCGTTTCCGTCGCCTGCTCACCGGTGTTGTGGTCATGGTGGCGGAAGCCCAGCGTGGTACCGCCGGCGTAGTGCGCCAGCCGGGAGCCCGCTACAGGCGGTTCTTTCAGGTGGCGGCCCGGGTATTTCACGGTGTTTTTGCCACCGGCCGTCTTTTTTGACATGTACACGTGCCAGTAATCGCCTCCGGCGGTCAGCACCAGGCTGTGCCACTGTGATTCGGTGGTGATGTGGCTCAGGGAAGGCGGCAGCGCAACGCCTTCATACCAGACGTCCGGCAACAGCTGCCGGATATTCCACATCCAGCGGGCGCGCATGGCATCCTTACGGAAGCTGATTTTTTTCCACTTTCTGTGCTCGTTGATACCGCCGCAGGTGACGGAGACGTGCACATGGAGATGCCAGTTGAGTCGCCGGCCGTACGTATGGATGGCGCAGAAGATACCGATATCCCGCCCGCGTTTTCCGGCAGCAAACAGTAGGTTATCGACGGCCAGCCGGCAGAGGTCGTTGAGCAGCCCGCGGTTAACCTCAAACAGGGGCCACAGCGAATCGGGGAGGGTGAAGACGAGATGTATCCAGTCGCAGTCCGGCAGACGGTTAAGCCGGGCGGCAATCCACAGGACGGTGGCCTTTTTCCCGCAGGAGGGGCAGGCCCGGCTGTGGCAGGCGTTGGTGATGTATCTGACATGCCGGCACCCGGGATTATCGCAGCCATATTCCTTCACGCCGCTGATACGGGTGCCGCAGGCGAGCATTTTGGTGACGTGCCCGACCTCGATATCACACAGCCCGCCGGCATCCAGGAAGGAGGTCCAGCACGGGACAGATTGAGCTTCAGTTGTCTGCAGACGGGCAAGCGCGGCGGTGTCGCCCCGGCGCTCCAGTATAGACCTGGCGACCATAACAGGCGGCGGGTCCATGGGTTTGAGCATCTTCATCCAGTCCCATTCACGCTGAGAGAGCTTATCCGCGGCAACGGAGAGCAGGATGGTATCGATGCTTTTACGGGTCAGCATGGGGAAGGCTCTGAGCAAAATATGTAGTCAGATCATACATATTCAAATCACTGTATGACAACTCAGAGTCCGGCAGATGGCGCAGTTTTCAGTTTGCGGCCGGCCGACTGCCCTGTTCACGACGCCCCTACATGGAGGAAGTGGGTGACCGGATAACAGTGTTTGAGTTTGGCGGCCTCAGGGATCGTCAACGGGACTATATCGACTGGGTGATGCAGGGCGTGCTCCCGGAGGGAGCAAACGTCGGCGATGTGATCACAGAGGATGCTGTGAACCTGCTTGCCCCTGCCTGAAGACCCCTCTTCAGATTGGGCGTCATCTGGTGCGGGTTTTTGAGGCCGGGTTTGAGATGGGCGTAAAGCCGGTTGACGCCACGACGGTGGAGACGGTGATGTCCCGCCGGATGGATGACCTCAAACCTCAGCTGACCCGCAATGGCTATGATAGCCGCGCACTGTGCGCACAATTTGATGCCCGTCTATCTGAAATCATACAGCTGATGCGAGGCACCCTGAACTCTCAGCGCACAAATGAACTTGCCGGGGAAATGCTGGCTGCTGGGTTGCCTCTGTAAACAATTTTTATTAGAGGGAATTATATTTCTATTAAGTATCACGGCATTTGATGATAAAAAACCGTAAAGGGCAACAAAATACCGAATTGGTTAAAAAACGTACTTGGTGTACGTTTTCGTACGGTTGGGCTTCAGCCCCCTAAAGGAGAATGTAATGAATAATATTAAAAAAGTCAGTTTGATGTTATCGATATTAGGTTTCTCATCCAGTGTAATAGCTAACAATACTGAGGAAATGAGTTGCCCTGCCCCAGAAAGCGTAAAATATGTTAGCAGCAGATATGAGGCTAAAGAGACACATAAGGGGTGGGAGGGACGCTGGGTTTCCCGACCGCACAAACAAGGTGAAATTGAAAAGTTTTCTATTGCTGAATATTTTTCTGAAAATGATAAGAGAACAGAAGGAACGCTAACGAATTGCACTTATAAATTAAGAGAAGGAAGTGACGTCGTTGATCTGGAGTATCACAAGAATGGTGAAGAGAGTGGGTTAAAAACATTGATTGTGTCCATAAAAAAGCAACCTTACTGGCGTAAAGAAAGCGGTGCAATAGGAATACAGGGTTATGAGTGTATAAAATCTGCTACTGAATGTAAATTCATTCCCTTACAAATCAAAGAAAACTGATACAGGGGTTTGGGGAGCAACGGAAGAGCCTGTACATAAATTTGTGTCATTGCCTGATTTTGATATGTTCAATCCAACATCAAAAACAGGTTAATTTATGGACAAAAAACAGTGCAGGCTCTGACCAACGAACTGGCCAGAAATCTCAAAACCCTGACGATCTCAGTCAGTTCGATCACCTGCTGAAAAAATCAGCGCAGAGGCGGCTCTCAACACCGAAATGCCCCACCATCCGGGCTACGATAAAAATCAGGCTAAATCGGGTTCCAATCCCCGCAACTGCTACTCGACAGAGTGTTGATGGCCCACCGGAGCTGCGTACTCCTCATGATCGCGAAACCACCTTCGAACCATTACTGGTGAAGAAAAAACCAGACCTGCATCACCGGGATGGATAACCAAATTCTGTCGTTGTACGCCAAAGGCATGACCACCCGTGAGATCGCTGCCGCGTTCAAAGAACTTTATGACGCGGATGTCTCACCGGCGCGGATCTCAAAGGGCACCGATGCCACCATAGAGCTGGTTGTGGAATAGCAAAATCGTCCACTGGATGCGGTCTGTCCCATTGTTTATGCTGGCTGTATCGTCCTGAAAGTCCGGCAGGACAGCCGCATCATCAACAAATCCGTGTTCCTGGCACCGGGTATGTGGCTGGCTGAAAATGAAAGCGTGGAGTTCTGGTTGAACGTGCTGGCGGAGCTGAAAAACCGCGGTCTGAACGATATCCTCATCTCCTGCGTTGATGGCCTGAAGGGCTTCCCGGACGCCATCAACGAGGTGTATCCGCAGGCACGTATCCCGCTGTGTATTGTGCATATGGTGCGCAACAGCCTGTGTAATCGGGAGGAGATAATGTCTGAACGGGGCATTATGGTTGACCATTCCCCTTTCACCGGTGGGTCATCCGCATGGTGCCGCTGGAAATATCTGTACCGGGCGGTCGATACTGATGGTCAGACCATTGACTTCCTGCTGACGGTGAAGCGGTATGCGGCAACCGGCCTGCGTTTTTTCCGCAAAGCCATCCACCACCAAGGTGAACCGGATGTGATGACCATCGATAAAAGCGGCGCGAATATAGTCGCGCTCAACGCAGGTAAATCAGAGGAGTAAAGCATCAGAGTCAGACAGAGTAAGTATCTTAACAACCTTGTGGAGCAGGTTCACCGGAACATCAAACGACGGATGCGACCGATGCCGGGGTTCAAATCATTACGGCGTGCTCAGACGATACTTGCAGGCATTGAATTAATCCAGATGATGCGCAAAGGGCAATATTAGTATCCACACGGTGCTGGATTATCTCCGGCTGAACAGTTTATCTGTTGGCTGCCTGAAAAACCGGCAGCACAATTTTGGCTAAGCTGTCTGTGTTAATGCGGCAGAGCCGGATGACTCACCAGTGGAGTGTGGGGTGATCAGCGCTCTGCCATTATATCCTCCAGATTACGCAGGCTGAGTGAGTACGCCAGATATCAGCGGACGCACTGCGCAATAATATCAGTGGAGTAATTCAGGCATTTAACCGATTTTATAATCAGGTTCATTTTCAGGAAAAATATAAATAAAAAACAGTATATTATGTAACTATTTCTTAATGCGGAAGAACCCTAAATAGGGTCATAAGATGACCATTGCCTGATATTTGCAACAGTGCCGAAAATATGAGTGTTGTCTGAAAGTTGGACTCGCCGGAGGCAGGTTAGATAAAAACATGTTTCACTATACTGTAGAACTCATACGCCTTGAGCGTGGAAATATATATTGATGTTGCACTATTTCATAGCTGCATCGATCAATGTTTATGTTACATACTTGTTTTTTTTAAGAAAACTCAAGAGAACCATAAAATGCCCAATACAAAAACGCGAGTATCATCAATGAGGTCGGTAGCAAAGCTGACACTATTACTGCTTGGTATCAGTTTTTTAAGCTCATGCGCCTCTGCTACAGATAAATGCCAGAATATTGATAGTTTGCTGAAATCGCACGGGATAACCGACAACACAGCACCGCCACCTGCACCAGATAAAAGTTTTGAACAATGGAAAAACACTGTGCGTCAGGAAGCGCTTTCCCAAGGAATACGAGCCAATATCTTTGACAAGGCATTTTCTGGACTGACCCCAGACATCGATATCATTACTAATATACAAAATCAGCCGGAAATTGTTTTACCAGTGTGGACCTATATCGAAAAACGGGTAACGCCGGAGAATATTGCTGAGGGTAAAAAACTGATTAATCAATACAGGAAAGTAACCCAGAGAATATATCAGCGTTATCAGGTAGATACATCAATTTTGTTCGCCTTCACCGCCATTGAAAGCAGTTATGGCACGAATATTGGTGACAAGTCGGTTATTCGTTCGCTTGCTACGCTGGATTACTACAATTATCGTAGGAATTTTAACCGACAGAACCTGATTGCGGCACTGAGAATTATCCAGAACGGTGATGTACAACCTCAGCAAATGAAGGGTTCATGGGCCGGCGCGATGGGAATTCCCCAGTTTATTCCGGATTCTTATCTGACATATGCCGTAGATTTTGACGGTGATAATCATCCCGATATCTGGAAGTCTTTCCCTGATACCTTGGCTTCTGTGGCGAACTATATGCAACAAGCCAGATGGAAAGCAGGTGTACCTTGGGGATTTGAAGTGAATCTGCCCGCCGATTTTAATTATGCGCTTTCCGGCATGGATAATAAGAAAAGCATCGCCGACTGGCAAACGCTGGGTGTGAAGATCGCGACTGCCAGAGAGCCACTTTCGTTCTCTTCTGAGAATGCTTCTCTCTTACTTCCAGCCGGGAAAAATGGTCCGGCGTTTCTGGTGACGGATAATTTTCGCGCCATTCTGAGGTACAACAACGAGATATCCTATGCACTTACTGTTGGCCTTCTGTCGGATAACTATCAACGCGATACACCTATACTGAAGCACTGGCCTCTTCAGGATACACCGTTAACACGTAAAGATCGCCTGGCTCTGCAGATCCTGCTACAGGAAAAACAGCTTTATCAGGGACCCATTGATGGAAAAATTGGTCCTGCTACAACGCAGGCGATACGCACCTATCAGCAGCAGAAAAGAGTGCCTGCAGATGGGTATGCCGACCATGCCTTACTTGATAGTCTGCGCTGTCATAACTGATATGGGTTCACATATAGGAAATTGGGCACTGTTGCAAAAATGTGGGGGTGATAAACTTACCGCCACTTTTTGCTGACGGAGCAGCACATGACCCCATTCAAAGGCTGATATTTTCAGCGTGACATCATCCTGTGAGTGGTTCGCTGGTACTGCAAATAGCTATCAGTTTGGATATAGAGAATTATTGTACGGTAAGCCTGTTTTTTGAACAGTCCTACTTATAGCAATGAGGTGTACTCCCTCACTATATATGTCGCCTGTCGTGGATTTTCCCTAATCGGATAACCTAAATGCGATAGCGCTAAGGCGATTAATTTAAAAGCGATAACCACTGGCTCTAAATCAATCCCTTACGGGCTGGTATGGTCAAATAATGATCTAAACGTACAATAATTTCCGATCTCCATACTGACCCCAGTTTTTCAGCTTTATGAAGAGGGAGGCGACTGATACGGTCAATTTTTTCGGCTATTACCACATCACCCGGTTGAAGGTCGACGATCATTCGGAGAAGCTGAGGCCTGTCAGCCCTGACACCCGATGCTTTTTCCCGATAAATACCGGCGATATAGAAACTACTGGCAATGGCCGTTTTTTCGATGTCAGCCTGGCGAGTCAGCTCCTGCTCTGATGTACTGGCTCTTTAATAGATGCGAAAAATTTTCATTTAAGGTAGACAAAATGATTATAGGTAATTTGGCTGTCGTAAAAGGTATGGCTAAAAATGGGTCGTGACGCAGATTTATTGATAATGATGAAGAGTAAGATACCAACCGATGATCTTATCGTGCATTTCCTCTGACTTCGAAAAGCAAATTGTTCTGCGGGTCAGTCGTTTGATATGTGTGCGAAGATTAAGATTATGCCGTTCTGTCCGTTGGGTATATTTCTTGCTCACCACGTGGCCTGTTGCACTTAACAGAACTTTATAAACCGGCCAGGCATCTGTCATATAAAAGGCAATGCTAAATTTGCTTAACAGGGCCAGCAATCGTCGCAGGGTCGGGGCATTTCTCGGGCCGAAGACGTGGGCCAGAGCACGTTTGCGGATACGGTCATAAGCATAGAACAACCACCGGGGATTGCTTTTACACCGCACGTAAGACCATTGTTCATCGGCTTCACAGCAGATAACAACCTCCGTTTCGGGGTCGATATTCTCAGCTACCTGCTTTGGCGAAATTTTTTTACGTGCCGCAGAACTGTATTGAGGCTGATACCGAGAGCCCGTGCGGTATCGCGACATCCGGAACCATTCATGGCCATATTAACAATGGTCTGGTGTGTGTCTGGTTTTGAACGTAGCGCCCTTACAGGGCGAGCGTCACGGCTTCGCCGTTCCGATGCTTTGCATGGCCGGAGCACCGCTTTATACTCAGCATCATGTATATCCCGCGTCCCGCCAAACTCCTGTTCACCGTCTATGACGGCTGGAACTACTACCTCGGGAAGCACGGTGACAGCGTCAGCCAGTGGACCCGCCTCTGTGTTGAGCGCATGCTCGCCTGTGGAACCTGCGCAATGGGCGTTCGCCGCTACTGCTGTGCCTCGTCGGGCTGTACCCACTCCCGCTTCTTCTGCCAGAGCTGCAAGTCAAAGGCATGCAGCGCCTGCGGCATGAAGTCCACTGGGCAGTGGATTGCTGAGCAGCAGCACATTCTGCCCGACTGCGAATGGCAACACATCACTTTTACTATGCCACACCTGCTCTGGCCGTTCTTTAACTATAACAGGCCGCTGCTCAACGACCTGTTCCGCTGCGCCACCCGCGCCATGCTGAAGTGGGCACGTACACAGGGCATTGAGGTCGGCATATTCTGCGCCCTGCATTCCTATGGTCGCCAGCTCAATCAGCATCCGCATATCCACGTCTCCGTCATGCGGGGCGGTCTCGACGTTAAGCACCGCGTCTGGCGCAGCCTCTTCTTTAAAAAGAAGGCCGTTGAGGAAATCTGGCGTGGTGCTGTTATCCGACTGCTGCGCGACAGCTACGCCCGGATCATGCCCGGCATGCTGCCGGGTCTGGGCCACATCCGCGATGAGCGCCAGTGGCGGCGTTACCTGAAGGCACAATATGGCCGACACTGGAAGGTACACTTCGCGAAGAAGACCCGGGGAGCCTGGCACAGCGTGAAATACCTCGGCCGCTACCTGAAGCGCCCGCCGGTGTCGGCTTCCCGTCTGCGACACTACGGCGGAGGCGCGGTAGTCCACCACTACCTCGATCACCGCACGGGAAAACATAAACGCCAGACGCTGAGTCAGGAAGAGATGATCGGGCGCTATATCAGCCACATTCCGGCGCGGCATTTTAAGATGGTGCGCTACTCCGGCTTTCTGGCCAACCGAAAGCGGGGCACGCTGCTGCCGAAGGTTTACGAAGCGCTGGAGATGACGGTACGGGAAAAACCTAAACGCCCCGGGTTCGCGGTACTGATGAAAGGCTTCCCGGGCACAGATCCGTATCAGTGCATCCTCTGTAAAGGCCGGTTGCATTTTTCCGGAGCCGTGGCGGGTGAACACGCCACAAAAATGCTCTCTGACAGGCTGCATCAGATGGCGAAAAAACGATGGCTACGGATGCCGGAACTGGATCGGTGCACCTGAAAAATGGGTTTCAGGTTGAAAATACAGCGAAGATGGCATTTTTATATCAAGACCCACACAGATCAGCAGCAGCAATGGAGTAGACAGTGTCATTTTTCATGGTCAGGCGATATCAAAAGAAGCGATTCAATCTCCTAACCATAAATTGTATTAGTCGCGACTTGATCTGACACTGGACCTTGAAAGGTTGAGAGTTACCGGTTTTGATATGGGTGTCTAATCCTTAAACAAAACGCGAGTTAACTCTCATGCTGCATACTCACAATCCCATCATCAAACACAAAGCCGGCCTGCTCAATCTCGCCGAAGAACTTGGTAACGTATCAAAAGCCTGCAAGATTATGGGCGTGTCGCGCGACACGTTTTACCGTTATCAGGAACTGGCTGCTGAAGGTGGCATCGATGCACTGGTTAACCAGAACCGCCGGGTTCCCAACCTGAAGAACCGCGCCGACGAAGCCACTGAACGCGCGGTTGTTGAATATGCCGTTGAGTTCCCGGCCCCCGGGCAGCACCGGACCAGTGATGAGCTGCGTAAAAAAGCGTGTTTACCTCCGGCAGCGGCGTGCGCGCCATCTGGCAACGACACGACCTGGAGAACTTCCGTAAACGCCTGAAGGCACCAGAGGAAAAGCTCGCCAGAGAAGCCATCGTGCTTACCGATGCCCCAATCGCCGCGCTGGAGAAAAAGGCGCATGATGATGAGGCCAGCGGCGAAATCGAGACGGCTCATCCGGGTTATCCCGGGTCGCAGGACACCTTCTGTGCTGGCAATCTGAAAGGGGGGCCGTATCTGCCCGCAGACGTTCGTGGATACGTACCCGAAAGTGGCACACTGCAAGCGGTATACGAGTAAAACGCCGATCACTGCCGCCGACCTGCTAAATGATCGGGTACTGCCGTTCTGTGAGGCTCAGGGGCTGCCGATGCTGAGAATACTGACCGACAGGGGAACGGAGTACTGTGGTAAGGTGGAGCAGCATGATTACCAGTTGTATCTGGCCATCAACGATATCGACCATACGAAAACAAAGGCGATGTCCCCACAGACCAACGGCATCTGCGAGCGCTTCCATAAAACGATTTTGCAGGATTTTTATCAGGTTACGTTCCGCAAGAAGTGATATGGGGACCTGGAGAGCCTGCAGGCAGATCTGGACAACGGGTTGTGGCATGACAATAATGAGCGAACTCATCAGGGAAAAATGTGCTGCGGGCGAACGCCAATGGCCACGTTACTTGATGGAAAACGGGTCTGGGCAGAAAAGGATCTGAACCGGATGTAATCTGACAGACACCTGTATAAATAACCGGTAACTGTCAGATCAGGCCTGAGCTAGTACAGTTTAACGCCAGAGCTGGCCGCTGGTTGTATGACTGATTCACACCACAGGACGACCCTGTAAATAATTCTGTGTAACTGCCACCACGTCAAAGGTGAAGGCTCAGGCGGTCACCAAACTCGATAATAAAGCGACTCATTGCCAGCCGCCAGTTCTGGATCGGCATACTCCATTTTTTCGAGGCCGACTGGATTGCCAGATATATCACCTTGCGCACTGAGTCATCTGTCGGGAACACTTTGCGTTTCTTTATCGCTGCCCGGATAACGCTGTTCAGCGACTCGATGGCATTCGTGGTGTAGATAGCCTTACGTATATCTGGTGGATAACCAAAGAACGTATTGAGATTTTCCCAGTGTGCACGCCAGCTTTTGCTGATTTGCGGATATTTGTCGTCCCAGACATCAGCGAACTTATCCAGGGCCATCAGCGCTGCTGCTTCTGTCGGAGCCTGATAAACCGCTTTCAGACCGCCAGTAACGGCTTTATAGTCCTTCCATGACACGTATTTCAGGCTGTTGCGTACCATGTGAATAATGCACAACTGGATATGCGTCTGCGGGTACACGCTGTTTATCGCATCCGGAAAGCCCTTAAGGCCATCCACGCAGGCAATCAGGATATCCTGGAGACCTCGATTCTTCAGCTCAGTCAGCACGCTGAGCCAGAACTTCGCACCTTCATTTTCTGCGAGCCACATGCCCAGTAATTCTTTCTGGCCTTCGGTGTTAATACCCAGAGCAAGGAATACGGCTTTGTTAATTACAGTGCCACTGTGGCGAACTTTTACGACAATACAGTCAAGATAAACAATGGGATACAGAGCATCCAGCGGACGGTTTTGCCACTCAGATACCTGCTCTTTCACCGCATCAGTGACTTTCGATATCAGCGTGGGTGAGACGTCCGCATCGTACATTTCTTTGAAGGTGGCGACAATCTCCCGGGTGGTCATGCCTTTTGCATACAACGACAGGATCTGACTGTCCATCTGCGTAATACGTGTCTGATTTTTCTTAATAAGCTGAGGTTCGAAGGTGCTTTCACGATCACGTGGTGTACTGATTTCAATCTCACCATCGTCGCACAACAACGTTTTTGACGAATAACCATTGCGGGTATTTGAGCCTGTTTTGGGTGCGTTCTTTTCGTGTCCGATGTGGTCAGTCAGCTCAGCATTGAGCGCAGTTTCAACTGTAAGCTTCGTCAGCATGCGGGAAAACTGGTTGAGATCGGCTTCGGTTTTCAGCCCCTTAGCCAGTTCAGCCGCAAGGGCTTTGAGTCTTTTTTCGTCCATAATTACCTGTCTCCGTTATCGAAATGAAGATATCAAAAACAGGCAGATACACAATTTAAATTACAGGCTCTTGCCAAGCAGGTGTTGCTCAAGCTTCTCTGCTTTATAATTATCAAAGCCAACTCTCGCGTTATCACAGCTTCTACCACTTATCTCACCTGCTTCACACTTTTTAAGTGTCTCTTCAGCTTTTTCGTGATTAGCCTGATAATAAGATGCGTCATACTCTTTATCCCCGCATCCGCTCATAGCAAAGAGAGCCACGGTAACAAGTAATACTTTCTTTGACCTGCTCCCTAATGCTGGTCACTTAAGGTGACCAGCAACCTTTTTATCCGGATATTTCCTGCTCTTTACCCTCAACTCTCTCGGGTAACTTCGCTCTCTTCTACCCGGTAACACAAGCCATTTCGCCTGTTCATACAGGGTTCTCAGTTCTCCCGGCATTTTTCCCGGCGAAGCCCAGGGCAGGGTTATCAGCATCCGGATTATTTCGCTTATCGCTCCACTGAAGCTCAGCTGGTAAGGCAGGTAATCTCCTTTCAGATGGAACGCCATCTGCACCATCTGATATCGCACCAGGTTATAAGCCAGCAGTACCCCCCATAGCTCCTGTCTCACCAGCTCCGGCAGGCGACTGCGTAATGTCCACCGGCTGTCCAGCATACCCTGCTTTGCTTCCCGGTAGCCCAGTTCTATTTCCCAGCGGTGGCGATATAGCTCGCTGATATCTTTACCCGGATAGCGATTCGGGTCTGTCAGTGACGTCAGCACCTGCCTCTCTTTACCGTCTACCCTGCGGGTCAGCAGTCTTGCCACCATTTCTTCCGGGACCCCTGGCCATTGCTTCCTGGCTCGTGGACTGGTTTTCAGGCATATCAGTTCATCTCCACGCCCCAAACGGCGAACCACCTGATACTGTACGTGTTTTTTCAACGGCAACAACCAGTGACGGTGTTCTCCTGCTGTCTGCCAGTGATGAAGCAGACCCATCGAATAAAATCCCTTATCGAACAGGGTGATACTGTTATTCGGGGTTTTCTCCGTCAGGTGCTCAGCCAGCCGCATTTCACTGACTTTTTCACTGTCGAATGCACTGGCGGCGATCAGATGGCTGCTCAGCTCCATCAGACAAACCATTCGCACCTGAGGATAGCCGCCTTCGCCGTACTGGCTGCTGTGTTTACTGAAGACGGCTCTGTTTTCCGGCGTATCGGCGGTACGCCAGACCACGCCGTCGACAGCAAACAGATTCAGACCGTGCCATTTTGGATGTGCAGCCTGCTGATTCCAGTGCTGCTGTGTGATATCAAAAAGCTCCCGCACTGCATTTTCACCCAGAGTCTTACGGCGCTGAATGACAGCGCTGCGTGCGGTAAAAGGAGCTCCGGTCCGGTCAGTAATATCCATCAGATTGACGATTTCGGTCATCGGACGATCGCAAAAAATGGACATCCCAACGACAAGCCAAATCATGGATTCGAGGGAAAGTTTACGTTTACGCAAAGTAACGGTATCGGTCAGGGTGAGCGCCTGCTGAATAAGCTCGGGAGGAATAAGGTCGGCGAGACTACGGGCGCGCTCAGGAGTGGCGGCATTGATGATGCCGAGGGCCTGGGAAAGTTCCATTTAAAAAGGGTTCCATGATGAACATAGAACCCTTTTTACCGCATAAACCGGATCGGTCAACCGATCCTTAAATGATCGGCATTAACCTGCTCCCCGTTGATTAATACAGCGCGATGTTAGTAATGTCTTCATAAGTCACATGAGGACATCCCCATGAAGAAGCGATTTTCCGACGAACAGATCATCAGTATTCTCCGCGAGGCCGAAGCCGGGGTTTCGGCCCGGGAACTCTGCCGCAAGCATGCTATTTCAGACGCTACCTTCTACACCGGGCGCAAGAAGTTTGGCGGCATGGAAGTCCCCGAAGTGAAGCGGCTCAAGTCACTTGAAGAGGAGAACGCCCGCCTCAAGAAGCTGCTCGCTGAAGCCATGCTGGATAAGGAGGCGCTTAAGGTGGCTCTGGGCCGAAAGTTCTGACGACAGACCAGAAGCGGGAAGCCGTGGAAGTCATGTGTGAGATAACGGGTCTGTCGCAACGTCGTGCCTGCAGGCTGGCCGGTCTGTCCCTTTCAACCTGCCGTTATTCGGTTCAGCGTCCGGCTGCTGACGCGCAACTATCTCTGCGTATCACAGAGCTGGCACTTGAACGTCGCCGATTTGGTTACCGGCGCATCTGGCAGTTATTGCGTCGGGAGGGCCTTCACGTCAACCACAAGAGGGTTTACCGCATCTATCACCTTAACGGTCTCGGTGTAAAACGCAGGCGACGCCGTAAGGGTCTGGCGACTGAGCGGCTTCCGCTTCTCCGCCCGGATGCGCCGAACCTGACATGGTCGATGGATTTTGTCATGGATGCACTTTCCAGCGGCCGCCGGATTAAGTGCCTGACCTGCGTGGATGATTTCACGAAGGAGTGTCTGACGATCACCGCCGCTTTCGGTATTTCAGGCGTTCAGGTCGCACGTATTCTGGACGGCCTCGCGCTGTTTCGCGGCTATCCGGCAACGATAAGAACCGATCAGGGCCCGGAATTTACCAGCCGTGCGCTCGAACAGTGGGCTTTTGAGCATGGTGTAGAACTGCGACTTATCCAGCCGGGTAAGCCAACACAGAACGGATTTATTGAGAGTTTTAACGGACGCTTTCGGGATGAATGCCTGAATGAGCACTGGTTCAGCGATATTCTTCATGCCCGGAAAATCATTAATGACTGGCGGCAGGATTATAACGAGTCCAGACCTCATTCATCGCTGAATTACCAGACGCCGCTTGAATTTGCAGCATGCTGGCGAAACGGGAAACATGAAGAAAAACCAACCGACATTACTAACTGAAGGTTGTATCTAATACTGGGGGCAGGTCAAATGTTATAAATACCTGGAATAAAGATGAGAAACTAACCTGGGATGCATTATGTGACAAGTTGGTGAAGAACATTGGTAAAAGACCTTCAAGGCAATCATTAAGTAGTCATATCAAAGTTGCTGATTGTTTTAATTCAAAAAAGAAGCTTCTCAAAGCAGGTGTGATGGAAACAAATGTGGTTAAACCTGCTAATTTACAAATTGCCTGCGAAAGGATTAAAAGACTCGAAACTGAGAACAAAGCACTCATGGCCTTGAATAATAAATATTTAGAGCAGTTCAAGATATGGCTATATAATGCTCATTTAAAGCAAATAACAGTTGATGATCTAAATTATCCTTTACCTAAAAAAGATATTTAAATAAATATTTGATAGATTTTAGCTATTGACATGATTAAATATTGTGGTAATTCTTTTAGAGTCAGGATGACATTCACAACAGCAAGGATGCTACTATGAATAAATTAAACAGATATTTACCAGACCAGAAGTTTTTGATACTACTTAATCGCTTTATTCTTAGATACGACGAATCAGACTGCAATAAAGAAAAAATCGTAAAAGATGCCTACCTGTTCTGTGTAGGATACTTTTTGAAGTATCAGCAAGATTATGACAATCCTCATTTAACCGGATCAAGTAATATTATCGCGGTTCTCACCTCTGCTTTACTAAGCCCAAACTTTCATATAATACCTGATACAATTAGTTTGGAAAGAGTTCTCTATTTTTATAAATTCATTGTTGAATATATAATATGGAATGATCACGATGTTGAAACGATATTTAAGCAACAGAAAGTTAGTTTTGACCAACACTCATTTTCGGCGAAAGTAAAAGCAACAAAAAGTAAACTAAAGCAAATTTAAATACTAAGGACCGTAATTACAGAAATTAAAATTACGATCCTTATTTTTAAGTTGGGCTATTCCACTGAATGATCTTACTTTTATCGAAAACGAAACATAATTGTATTCTTTTATCTAGATTATTTAAGGTGTTCTCATCGAAATCCTTGTTGAATATTGAAGATTTTCTTGCTTCCTTATATATTTTTTGATATCGACTGAGCAAGCCAAGCTTATGTTTTTGTATGAAAAAAAAGTGACGCCTTTGATAGTGTATTTGTTATTTGCGAAATTTTTTTGTATATTTCAATTTGCATAATCAAAAATTTCTATAGGATAATCATCAGACTTGATTGTATAGTTATGCACTCTAAAGTCTGTAACTCCTGATAATTTCATTGAAATTTCTATTATCATTATGGGGATTGGTTTAATTACAAAAGAAGTCGGAATTAATAAAACAAGAGATAATCCAATCGATAAACATGATCTTTTAAACGATGAAGGCATGTCTTTTTTTCGAAGAAATAGTGTTGCCGGAATTTGCGATATAATTATAATAGTTAATGAAACAAGAGCTACACTTGCGAGACTTTCAGGAGATGAGTCATCATTAATTTCAATTAAAGAGATAAATAAGGATAGGGCAGTCATAGGAGTTATAGCTATCACTCCAATTAACAACGATGTGAATATCAAATACCATTTTTATTTATATAAAGCTACTCTGTTATATAAAACCCCACCTTTCAAAAAATTTCTATTGAAGAAATACAAGCAAAAAATATTCACTAAAGTCGTTATTGCGAATAAGGCCCATATGTTTTTCGAAGTTAGTTAAAATAATGAATAAAATGCTATGAAAAAAATTGCCGTTGTTGAAAGTATAGATGTTATTAATATCGCTTTGCTCGAATATTCTATTGTTTCAGGGTAACGTTCACTCTTGTAAAATTTGTTGTTGAAGAACAGAATCATTAATGCGGATGGATTATAAAATAAAAGCATGAATAATATTATCGACATGATTAAAAAGAAGGCGATGATATCAAACGTTCTTTCACTCTCTAAAACCAAAGAAAAGACATCAAGACGGCCTAATCTGTTTAGATATATCCAAAGACTTGATGCCCCTAAACAGTAAATTATTCCAGCCAAAGGAACTAAACTTAATAATTTCATTACTATCGGAGAATTTAATTTAAGCGTGGTTTCTTTGTTATCAAGCATTTTCTGACTTTTATTAGTTATTCATCTGTAGCAATCCAAAGAGTGCTTTGAAGATTACTAATCGGAAATTAGCTTTCTTTATTCTCTTTAATGTTCCATGCCGATTGGGACTCAGCTCCCTTACCGCCAGTAGAGGACTGCTCCCAGTGTTGTGTTTTGACCTTAGAAGCTTGGAACTGGTAAGTCATACCAACAGCATCTCTTTGAGACGAGCCATTGAAAATTGCATTGGTAATGAGCACATCTTCAAGGGTGATACGACAGTATTCAATCTGACTACCTCCTGCTTTGCAGACAGATAATTCGACTTTTGCTATATGTTTTCCGTTAGATACATACCGCATGATAGCTGGAGTTGCCTTGTCAATCGCTGCTTGTGCACTGAGGTCAAGATATCTCACTTTACCAGCTCCGCCACCACCGCCAACGGACATGTTTCCGGGCTGGCTTGCACCCCATGTGAATGAGTCAATGTTAATCCATCCAGCATGATTACTGTCTTTAGCCTCGCCACTGATGCCATCGATTTTCAGGTAGATATCCGTGTTCATTCGAGCTTCCTCTTTTCGTTTTCAACTGAATCTGTTTAAATATATTACTGGATCTATAATCGCACAGGGCAAATGCATGGACAACTACCTCGATAAAAACAGATTCCTAAATTACTTTTTAGTCATGGCAAATGCCGAGGCTAATCAGTTAATTAGCCAAGCAAATTTTATCTCAGCGATCCATCTTAAGGATGGTTTTGCCAGATTGCAGTTTCAAAATGAGATCCAGAAATTTATTGATAATCAGATTCATACAATACGTAATTCAAAATCTGAAAATGAGTGCCAGGTATGTGTTCAAAATCTAAAGATTGAGCAAGATTACTTGTCAATTCAGGACCGGATGCTCAGAAGCGGTGAAGCCGTAGTTCATGCTTCAGTAGAATTGGTCAAAGGTTATCAAAACGAACTGGGTTACATCATCAACGGTATAGGGGTGGTAACTGGAGCTTTTCAGGTTGTAACAGGTGTTGGAATCTTTGTAGCTTCCTTTGTCAGCGGAAATGTTGTTGGTGCCGGAGCAGGGCTGTTCCTGGTTATGCACGGGGCCAACTCTGTTGAGGAAAGTGTTTACTCGCTAATAGGCGAGAAAGAACATACTGGATTGGTTAAAGAGGGCTATATTGCTTCTGCTGAATTCCTTGGTTTCGATGCAACTACAGGCAGGGAAGCTTACACAGCAATGGATGTAGGACTTTCAGCATACGGACTATTGAAGTTTACTGTTAAGCCCGATGCCTGGAGATTGTTCAGAAACATACCAAGCGATTATGCCCGTCACTTTAACAATATAAGCAAAGTTTCTCTTGCTCTAAAAATTGTCAGTAATGGGCCTAAATTGAAGCTGATGTATGACCTTCATACAGGAAGAAATGAAAATAATTAAAGAGAATTTTTCTTTATCTTTAAGTATTTCATTGCTTTGTACCCAAATTGCATTGGGATCAAAAATATTACGGATGTATATAAAATAATAGAAACTATGACGAAACCAATAAGATGACCATTGTCATAGTTGAGGACGGATACCAATAAAGCGATAGTCATCAAAGATACTAAAAGCACTCCGGCATAAAATCGTTTTTTTAGTTCTTCCAGAAGAGTTATAAAAGGCTTGTCATCTTTGTCAGAGTATTCCTGTAAGATATTTATTTGGTTATCCGTAAATCCATAATTTTTAAGTTCTTCTCTCGTAATTGTTTCTTTCATAGCTCATCTCCTTCATCACTTACTCTGATTATAACCTATGAGAATCAGTTAAGGAATTCATCTTTTATAAAGGTTTTTTTATGCTGAAGAAGGAAATCAAGAGGAATTGGCGGGATGTAAAATCCCGCATTTAATTATATGCCTTATAGCTTGGAAACAACACCAGTTAAATCAATTACGGTAGTAAAGTTCTGGTTTTCAGTATACTGCGACCAGTTACTTAAATCCGAAAAACTACCGATTTTTGCGGTAACAATAATCAATTCGTCTTTTTTAAAGCTGGCAATATCATTCTCTAAACCATCATAGTATTGGATATGTAAAACTCCCATACATTTCTTTGTATTGACCTGCCCCCAGTATTAGATACAACCTTCAGTTAGTAATGTCGGTTGGTTTTTCTTCATGTTTCCCGTTTCGCCAGCATGCTGCAAATTCAAGCGGCGTCTGGTAATTCAGCGATGAATGAGGTCTGGACTCGTTATAATCCTGCCGCCAGTCATTAATGATTTTCCGGGCATGAAGAATATCGCTGAACCAGTGCTCATTCAGGCATTCATCCCGAAAGCGTCCGTTAAAACTCTCAATAAATCCGTTCTGTGTTGGCTTACCCGGCTGGATAAGTCGCAGTTCTACACCATGCTCAAAAGCCCACTGTTCGAGCGCACAGCAGGTAAATTCCGGGCCCTGATCGGTTCTTATCGTTGCCGGATAGCCGCGAAACAGCGCGAGGCCGTCCAGAATACGTGCGACCTGAACGCCTGAAATACCGAAAGCGGCGGTGATCGTCAGACACTCCTTCGTGAAATCATCCACGCAGGTCAGGCACTTAATCCGGCGGCCGCTGGCAAGTGAATCCATGACAAAATCCATCGACCATGTCAGGTTCGGCGCATCCGGGCGGAGAAGCGGAAGCCGCTCAGTCGCCAGACCCTTACGGCGTCGCCTGCGTTTTACACCGAGACCGTTAAGGTGATAGATGCGGTAAACCCTCTTGTGGTTGACGTGAAGGCCCTCCCGACGCAATAACTGCCAGATGCGCCGGTAACCAAATCGGCGACGTTCAAGTGCCAGCTCTGTGATACGCAGAGATAGTTGCGCGTCAGCAGCCGGACGCTGAACCGAATAACGGCAGGTTGAAAGGGACAGACCGGCCAGCCTGCAGGCACGACGTTGCGACAGACCCGTTATCTCACACATGACTTCCACGGCTTCCCGCTTCTGGTCTGTCGTCAGAACTTTCGGCCCAGAGCCACCTTAAGCGCCTCCTTATCCAGCATGGCTTCAGCGAGCAGCTTCTTGAGGCGGGCGTTCTCCTCTTCAAGTGACTTGAGCCGCTTCACTTCGGGGACTTCCATGCCGCCAAACTTCTTGCGCCCGGTGTAGAAGGTAGCGTCTGAAATAGCATGCTTGCGGCAGAGTTCCCGGGCCGAAACCCCGGCTTCGGCCTCGCGGAGAATACTGATGATCTGTTCGTCGGAAAATCGCTTCTTCATGGGGATGTCCTCATGTGACTTATGAAGACATTACTAACATCGCGCTGTATTAATCAACGGGGAGCAGGTCTCCAGTTGCCTTTGGAACTCACCCAGTTCATTTACTGAAAGATGAGGAAAATGTTTTTGTTTTGGTGCTTTCAGAACACCTACCAGATCTGAGACTGAATTATGCTCTGCTCTGCCAGAAATTACTGCATATGTGAAGATTTGACGACATGCCTGGCGAGTTTTCTTCAGCTTATCAAGAACACCACGATTTTCCATTTTACGAAGAACATCGAGCATCTCCTTAGCATTGATTTCAGCAACAGGTCTTCTGCCTATGTAGGGAAAAACATCTTTCTTAAGGTATTCAAGAATGTCATCAGCATAGCCCTCAGACCAGAAAGGTTTCTTATGTTCATGCCATTCAAGAGCGATAAGCTCAAAGCTGTTGCTGACAGCCATAATTTTCGCGGCCTTGATATCCTGTTTTTGCTGACTTGGGTCACCACCTTCTGACAAGAGTTTCTTAGCTTCAGATCGTTTAATCCTGGCTTCAGCAAGGGTAAGCAATGGATAGGTGCCAAACACTACACGTTTTTCTTTACCTGCAATCCGATACTTAAGCCTCCAACTTTTTGTTCCATTGGGAAAAATTTCCAGATACATACCGCACCATCGGCAAGTTTGTATGACTTTTCTTTCGGCTTAGCAGAGTCAATTTGTCGGGCTGTCAGCTTCATTTGGGGGCATCCATTTGATTGAACCTGGCAATGCCCCCCATCCTGCCCCCAATTGAAACAAGAACGCAATAGGTGACCTTGGACCAAACTGGACCATCGAGAAGTGTTATATTCTGATTTAAAAGGAAAAAGTAGACTAGAAAGGATGTTGATAGAAGAAAAGATGGTACGCCCTACAGGATTCGAACCTGTGACCTACGGCTTAGAAGGCCGGTGCTCTATCCAGCTGAGCTAAGGGCGCATTATGTCGTCAGATTATACGGTGCGATCCCCAGGAGTCAACGATTTTACCCGGTCAATCATTCTGTTGCTGCACTATTGAGCATCGCCCCCTGAAACTGTACCTGACAGTTGCTTGTGCTTCTGACAAAATAGGCACCATTGCCCGTTTCAACTCAACACAGATGGATCCACGCTCTAATGGTAGCTAAGATTATTGACGGTAAGACGATTGCGCAGCAGGTACGACAAGAGATTGCAGAAAAAGTACAGCAGCGCCTCGCCAGGGGGAAACGAGCTCCAGGCTTGGCCGTTGTGCTGGTCGGTGCAGACCCCGCGTCGCAGATTTACGTTGGCAGTAAAAGGCGCGCCTGCGAAGAGGTAGGGTTTCTATCCCATTCTTACGACCTGCCCGACTCGACCAGCGAAATGGAACTTCTCTCACTGATTGATCAGTTAAATCATGACGACACCATTGACGGAGTTTTAGTGCAGTTACCTCTTCCGGCCAATATCGATTACGTTAAGGTACTGGAACATATCTCGCCCTCTAAGGATGTAGACGGCTTCCATCCTTATAATGTTGGCCGACTCTGTCAACGCGCCCCTAAACTTCGCCCATGTACGCCAAAAGGCATAATTACTCTACTGGAACGATACAATATCGATACCTATGGCCTCAACGCAGTAGTCATTGGGGCATCCAATATTGTTGGTCGGCCAATGAGTATGGAACTGCTTCTCGCAGGTTGTACCACCACCGTAACACACCGCTTTACCAAAGATCTGCGCCACCACGTAGAACATGCCGATCTTTTGGTTGTAGCCGTTGGAAAGCCGGGCTTTATCCTTGGTGAGTGGATTAAACCCGGTGCAATCGTCATTGATGTGGGTATCAACCGGCTGGACAACGGCAAGGTGGTCGGAGATGTGGATTTTGATGAAGCGGTGAAGCGCGCTGCCTTTATTACGCCAGTGCCAGGAGGCGTAGGCCCCATGACTGTGGCGACACTGATTCAAAATACGTTGCAAGCCTGTGAAGAACTTAACGATAAAGGAGCGCATTAATGGCAATATTCTCTTTGGGTAAGCATCACCACGTCGACCTGTGCGACCTTCTCAAGCTGGAGGGTTGGGTGGAGAGCGGTGGAGCAGCAAAAGAAGTTATTGCCGCCGGTCAGGTTAAGGTCGATGGACATGTTGAAACCCGTAAACGCTGTAAAATTATTGCAGGGCAGCAGGTAGGGTTTGAAGGAATGTCCGTTAAGGTTATAGCGTGAAAGCAAGACTCCACCTTCATAATAGAGGGTGGTTTTTTGTCTCTGAAGGTGGATTAAAAACCCAAAAATAAACGCATATCCGTTTTCTATAGATTCAGAGAAAACAAACCTTCACCAGAACGTTATTTTATTGTAATGATAAAATGACTCTTTCATAAAAGAAGGCGCTGTTACGGTGAAAATAAACGCCTGCCTGCTATTTAAACCCTGGATAATACAATAAACCAAAATTTTTAATATTTTCGCTATTAAACATACGCTAAGTTAAAAGCCGCCGTTGCCAAAGGCGATTTTTATTGCACTTTTAGGGGTAACTAAAAACAGTGGACTAAAAGCCTGCCTCAACAGAACGTTATTCCAGACAATAAGACCACAGGAAAAACGCAAAAGGCCCCGTCATTCTCAGGCGTCTTTTCCTGTCGGGTCAGGACCCGGCGAAACCGGTTCATCCGGCTGTGCCTCCTCCCGACGACCCGGCGACGGGCCCTGAAGTTCGTGGTTTTACTGGCATCTCATTCCTCTTTACGGGGCGGGATATAAGGCTCGTCACGACGGCTCAACCGGTCTGTTTTGCCCGGGCGCTTCGTCGCCTTTGTCCGGGCAGAGTCCGGGTTTTTGCCCCGGGCATCCCGTCTGAAGAGCACCGGGTGTGTCCGCCACCAGTTTGATGTCATGCCTGTCTGCTGCTGCGACGACCCGTGGCAGAGGAAGCCCCCGGTATCTGTCATCAGACTGGGCTTTACGCCCTGTTTCCCTGTGTACGTGGGGTTGCGTCCTGTTTTTTTTGTCCCGGGCAGCGGTGATGTTGTCATACCGCCATCCATGAGCAGTCCGGGGTGTCCACAGGCCAGTGATCCGTTCTGCCAGAAACGCCCGAAGACACCTGCGTCTCTCCGTTCCCGGAAGCGCCGGGGTGCAGAAGCTGATGAACCTATCCCTGTGGCATTGAGTGCATTCCACTGACAGGCTGTGCTGGGGACGAAGAAAATGGCGTTCATTGCGGCCCGATTATCAACACGTTTTCGGCGCGTACCCGGAGGATGGCGGGTTTTGTGTTCCGGGATAAGCGGAGCGATTTTGTCCCGGAGTTCATCGCTAATCTGCCCTTTACCGCCTGCCATACTTTGCCCTCAGATATGACCGGGATGCATTATACGATGACGCCTTTTGGGACAGCGTCTAAATACTTACAAAACTTATACATCTAAATTTATTATGAATTTTACAGGATAATAAGTAGACAAAAAGAGCCAACAAACCACTATATTCCACGCTGTTATAACCAATAAGTCACCTGACCATCTCGAACGAATAATTCAAATAATCGGCCTGCTGTCCTCATGCAATGGGGTTATCGTATATGTCACGGCCCCAGGCATCAGCATGCTACCTTCAATCGCTTCACCATCAAACGTTATTAGCGTCCGGCCTCTCCTCCTGCCCAGGCCGACAACCCTTACATTTCATAAGTGAACTCGTTACCGGGTTTAGGCGTCAGTTCACTATCAAACGTGAATTCTGCCGCCGAATTCATACAGTCGGGTTCTGGGCCTGACCTTACAAATAATGCTCAGATTAAGCGTATCTTCAACATAATCCTGTGTCAGGCCTGGAAATTCCATCATCTCCCTCCCATCGCGCGACCCATGCTCATCAAAAAATAATCCTGGTCACCATTATCATACTCTGCGAATGATCGAAAAATGGCTGGTATCAACTGCATCCATACCGCTGCCTGATTCATAGTCCAGTGATGGTTATATCTCGTCAGGTTTCGCAAAAAACCAGACAGCTGCACGCTCCGTCCGCGGCGATAGCTTGGTTTAATGCTGTCTGTAAATGCCCGGTAAATCTCATACATTCTGAATAGCAACGCCGGATAGTCGATCACTTTGAAGGAACTCAGCCCGGATTGTGCGATCTGAGCAATCGCCAAACCAAAACAAATCACCAACCGGACTGAGCGATGCAGGTCATCGCACCACTGCCCCGCAGTGAACGACGCCTGATGCAGAAAACCATCCATAAAACCCGCGATAAAAATTATGCCCGCAGACTGATCGCCATGCTGATGTTGCACCGGGGAGACCGTGTCAGCGATGCCACCAGAACACTCTGCTGCCCCGTTCATCTGCCGGACGCCGGATTAACTGGTTTACCCGGCCGGGCGTTGAAGGTCTGAAATCTTTATCCGCCGGGCGTTCCCGCCGCTGGCCTTACGAACATATCTGCACATTGTTACGTGAACTGATAAAGCACTTTCCCGGTGATTCTGGTTATCAGCGTTCACACTGGAGCACTGCGCTTCTGGCAATAAAAATCAACGAGATAACCGGCTGTCAGTTACATGCCGGGACAGTCCGTCGCTGGCTGCCGACAGGCGGTGTGGTGTGGCGCAGGTCCGCACCCCACACAAAGAAGAGAAAATGGCGGCAATAAACACGGCGCGGGTGAAGCGCAGCCGGGAGCATCCTGTGTTTTACGAAGATGAGGTGGATATCCATCTCAGCCCAAAAATCGGTGCAGACTGGCAGGTCCTCGGACAACAAAAACGGGTGGTAACAAAAAAATACTCTCTGGCAGGCGCACGGCATAGTGGCACAGGTAAAGTCAGCTACGTTGGCGGTAATAGCAAAAGTTCGGCGCTGTTTATCAGCCTGTTTAAGCACCTGGAGGCAGGTTACCGGTGTGCAAAAACAGTTACACTGATCGTTGATAACGGCATCATCCACAAGAACCGTGAAGTTCAGCGTGATTTACCCGCTGTGGGTGAACCGCGTTGAACGGTTATGGCAGGCGCTTCACGACACGATAACCGGGAATGATCAGTGCCGTTCAATGTGGCCACTGCTGAAAAAAGTTCGTCACTTTATGGAAACGGCAAGCTCCTTCCCCGGCGGGAAACATGGTCTGGCAAAAGTGTAGCGGTATCAGGCGCAGCTATTTACTGCCCAATTCAAATAAAAAACAATAAGGCCGTACCGAAAGCAGTTGACGCACACGCACACGGGACGTGATTTTTGTCAGCAATAAAATGTACTAGCTCAGACCTGATCTGACAGTTACCGGTTATTTATACAGGTGTCTGTCAGATTACATCTGGTTCAGATTTTTTTCTGCCCAGACTCGTTTACCATCAAGTAACGTGGCCATTGGCGTACGCCCGCAGCACATTTTTCCCTGATGAGTTCGCTCATTATTGTAATGCCACAACCAGTTGTCCAGATCCGTTTGCAGGCTCTCCAGGTCTTCGTATAACTTCTTACGGAACGTAACCTGATAAAAATCCTGCAAAATAGTTTTATGGAAGCGCTCGCAGATGCCGTTCGTCTGCGGAGACATCGCCTTCGTTTTTGTATGGTCGATATCGTTGATGGCCAGATACAGCTGGTAATCATGCTGCTCCACCTTACCACAGTACTCCGTTCCCCTGTCGGTCAGGATCCTCAGCATCGGCAGTCCCTGAGCCTCGTAGAACGGCAGTACGCGATCATTGAGCAGGTCTGCGGCGGTGATCGGCGTTTTACTCGTATACAGCTTGCAGTGTGCCACTTTCGAGTACGTATCCACGAACGTCTGCTGGTAGATACGACCCACACCTTTCAGATTGCCCACGTAGAAGGTGTCCTGCGACCCGAGATAACCCGGGTGAGCAGTTTCGATTTCTCCGCTGGCCTCGTCATCGTGGGCCTTCTTCTCCAGCGCTGCGATTTGAGCGTCGGTAAGCACGATGCCTTCTCTGGCGACCTTTTCCTCAAGTGCCTTCAGGCGTTTACGGAAGTTCTCCAGGTCGTGCCGTTGCCAGAT
This sequence comes from Erwinia tracheiphila, assembly GCF_021365465.1. Lineage (NCBI taxonomy): Bacteria > Pseudomonadati > Pseudomonadota > Gammaproteobacteria > Enterobacterales > Erwiniaceae > Erwinia > Erwinia tracheiphila. The sequence continues at coordinate 1,832,649 of NZ_CP089932.1, read as the reverse complement.
GGAGCGCACGCCGCTACCGGAGATAAACACGCCTTTTTTACGCAGCTCATTACTGGTCCGGTGTTGCCCGTGGGCCGGGAACTCAACGGCATATTCAACAACAGCGCGTTCAGTGGCTTCGTCGGCGCGGTTCTTCAGGTTGGGGACGCGGCGGTTCTGGTTAATCAGCGCATCGATGCCGCCTTCAGCAGCCAGTTCCTGATAACGGTAAAACGTGTCGCGTGACACGCCCATGATCTTGCAGGCTTTTGATACGTTACCGAGTTCTTCGGCGAGATTGAGCAGGCCGGCTTTGTGTTTGATGATGGGATTGTTAGTATGAATCATGAGAGTTACCTCGCGTTTTGTTTAAGGATTAGACACCCATATCAAAACCGGTAACTCTCAACCTTTCAAGGTCCAGTGTCAGATCAAGTCGCGACTAATACAAATAAAACGCCGGAAAAAAATTCCGGCATTATCCTTTCACCCTGGAAAACTGCCCTGCATAACCTTATTTACGTCGCCAGATGCTTCCCTGTGGGCCATCTTCCAAAATAATACCTAACGCGTTTAGCTTATCTCTTGCCACATCGGCCTGAGACCAGTTTTTCTCTTTACGCGCGTCGTTACGCATTTTAATCAGCGCTTCGATTTCAGCGACTTCATCATTAGCACCATCCGATCCTGTGTTCTGCAGAAATGAAGCCGGATCTTGTTTCAGCAGTCCCAATACCCCTGCCAGCTGCCGCATTTTTGCCGCCAGACCATTAGCAGAAACAGCGTCCTCCATCTTAAGCCTGTTGACCTCCCGTGCCATATCAAAAAGCACGGAATACGCTTCTGGCGTATTAAAATCGTCATTCATTGCCTCGCGAAAGCGGGCTTCAAAGCTTTCACCACCGCAGGCCTCCACAGAGACATCCGTATTGCGAAGCGCAGTATAGAGACGCTCAAGACCAGCACGGGCCTGCTTAAGATTATCCTCGCCATAGTTCAACTGGCTGCGATAGTGCCCGGACATCAGGAAATAACGCACCGTCTCCGGGTCATAATGCGCAAGCACATCACGCACCGTGAAGAAATTATTGAGCGATTTCGACATTTTCTCACGATCAACCATTACCATGCCGGAGTGCATCCAGTAATTCACATAAGGCCCGTCGTGGGCGCAGGATGACTGGGCAATCTCATTTTCATGATGAGGAAACATCAGGTCTGAGCCACCGCCATGAATGTCAAAATGCTCACCCAGCTGTTTATAGTTCATGGCTGAACATTCAATATGCCAGCCCGGTCGACCCTCTCCCCAGGGAGAAGGCCAGCCCGGCTCATGCGCTTTTGACATTTTCCACAGTACGAAATCCATCGGATTGCGCTTCACATCCGCAGCCACTTCCACGCGTGCTCCCGCCTGCAATTGCTCCAGATCCTGGCGGGATAACAAGCCATAATCTGCATCGCTTTCCACTGAAAACATCACGTCACCGTTACTGGCAACATAGGCATGCTGATGTTCAATCAACTTGCTCACCAGGGCGATAATATCGTCAATATGTTGGGTTGCCCGAGGTTCAGCATCCGGCGGCAAAATATTTAACGCCGCAAAATCCCTGTGCATTTCGGCAATCATGGTGTCGGTCAATTGCTGGATGCTTTGCTGGTTTTCATTGGCGCGCTTAATGATTTTGTCGTCAATGTCGGTGATGTTGCGGACATATTTCAAAGAATACCCGAGAAAACGCAGGTAACGAGCCACCACATCAAAGGCAACAAAAGTGCGTCCATGGCCAATATGACAAAGGTCGTAAACGGTAATGCCACACACGTACATACCGATTTGTCCGGCATTAATCGGTTTAAATTCCTCTTTCTGACGACTCAGGGTGTTGAAAATCTTAAGCATTGAAACGTTCCGTTTTTATCGTGTACGTGGGGATTTCAGGTTAAACGCTTATTCTGACGTATTGTTAAGCAGAGCGCCATGCCAAACAGGGCAATACCCGTCGGTCATACTGACTCTGCCTCGCTTTTTATGATATAAAAGCGCACTGCTTACGCCTGCAAAGCCGTAATGTGGCGGCACTGGCGCATTGTTTAATTATCTCCACCCTCATAGGATGAAATTATGATCACTTTCCAGACGAATCATGGCGATATCGTTGTTAAAACCTTTGATGATAAAGCGCCTGCTACCGTTAAAAACTTCCTGGATTATTGTCGTGAAGGTTTCTATGACAACACCATTTTCCACCGCGTTATTAATGGATTTATGATTCAGGGCGGCGGCTTCGAACCCGGCATGAACCAGAAGTTGACAAAAGAAGAAATCCGTAACGAAGCCAATAACGGTCTGAAAAATACCAAAGGCACGCTGGCGATGGCGCGCACTCAGGCTCCGCACTCCGCTACTGCACAGTTCTTTATCAACGTAGCTGACAATGACTTTCTGAACTTCCGTGATGAAAGCCTGCAGGGTTGGGGCTACTGCGTGTTTGCCGAAGTGGTTGAAGGCATGGACGTAGTGGAAAAGATCAAAGCAGTCGCAACAGGCCGCAGCGGAATGCACCAAGATGTTCCTAAAGAAGATGTGGTTATTCAGAAAGTGACCGTCAGCGAATAATGTCTTATACGCTGTTTATCGCAGATGTCCATCTGTGTGTGGAAGAACCGGCTATTACTGCCGGTTTTCTTGCTTTTTTACAAGGCGAGGCCCGTCAGGCAGATGCGCTGTATATCCTGGGTGACCTGTTTGAAGCCTGGATCGGCGATGACGAGCCACAGCCTTTGCACACTGCAATCGCCAACGGTCTGCTGGCCTTAACCCGTTCGGGCGTCCCCTGTTATTTTATTCACGGAAACCGTGATTTTCTGCTGGGAAAAGCCTATGCCGATGCCTGTGGGATGACGATGTTGCCAGAGGAGCAAACGCTGGAGCTTTACGGCGAGCGTATATTAATCCTGCATGGCGACACACTGTGTACGGACGACGACGCCTACCAGCGTTTTCGCCACAAGGTTCACCAGCCGTGGCTTCAGAGGCTGTTTCTTGCTTTGCCGCTTTTTGTGCGTAAGCGAATTGCTTCCCGAATGCGCGCTGACAGCAAGCAGGCTAATCGCGACAAGACTATGGCGATTATGGACGTCAATCAAAATGCAGTGGTAGAGGCCATGACACGTCATGATGCCTGCTGTCTTATCCACGGCCACACGCATCGTCCGGCCATTCATCAGCTGACAGTCAATGGACACCCTGCAGAACGTCTGGTATTGGGAGCATGGCATACGCAAGGCTCAATGATCCATGTGACACCGGCAGGCGCTGAACTTATTACGTTCGCCTTTTAGCCTCAACCACATCTTTTTCCTGCGTCATTGACTACATCTGAACTGACACGGTTTCAGTCTCGTTTGCAACATCGTGATTTTTTACGCCGCCAACCCGGCCATTCTGGAGAGTGAAGATATCGTTTGGCGAGATGTTTTCCCCAATCTGCGTCCTGTCGTCACTGCGGGAAAAAACGTACCCTTCGGCAGCGGGAGAGAAAACTGACTGGCAGAGGGATAGTCGTCAGGCAATTGGCCAATCTGGAATCATTAAACACTTCTCGTGATGGAAAAATGATTTTCAGCCTGTCACATCATCCAACCGGGTGGCCGGCCAGGATTCGCGGGATGCCGTATTTTTTCATCTGGATGATGATATGCGCTGCGCCAGCTCGTAAAAGAATGTCAGCTGCAAATTTAGTCTGATCGTCTTAATTCGCAAAATTACCTGATCGTACCGCTGTTTATCGCTGGCGACCCCTGTGCCAACATCGCGCTGAATAGACGTATTATCGATCAGAGCTACCCCCTCGAATCAAACAGCAGCAGAAGTGAAAATGCCCGTCTCTCCTCAGGCTGTTTTTATCCTCAACAGGTTCACCGGTGGTGGGTTAATCATCAAAAAATACGGTTTTCTCCGGCAAGATGAGATCTGTCTCCCCGTGACTTTTCCTTTTTTTGTCTGGCGCCTTTGATGTTTTTTTCAAAATAGCTTCCCGGCTGGAATGTTGTCATTATTCACAGGGGTATCCACTTTAAGTCGATATGAAGCTACGCTGCATAAAACCATAACAGAGCTTTGTCGCTGCAATTTTCAGAGCGAAAATGCGCCTTTTAACTTGTCCTTTTAGCCGTGGCAAAACGGTGATTATGCCGTTCTAAAAGGTGAGACGCCCACAACCAATGACTGGTTCAGATAAAACATCCCTGGCTGTTTTCCCGTTATTACGCAATATCAGGCATGTCGCTCGTTCATGCATGCTGGCGGATTTCGACCCACGCAACCGTTTTCCTCATCGTGCAGTCATGATATTCTCTCTGCCCTCCCCGTCTGATGGCCTGTCAGGCTGACAGATGATATTTGCACAATCACAGGAGTCTCACCCGCATGTCTTCCAATGCCGCACCGGCCCGCATCGCTATTGTTATGGGCTCCCAAAGTGACTGGGCAACCATGCAATTTGCCGCGGAAATTCTCACCTGCCTTGACGTCCCTTTTCATTGCGAAGTGGTTTCAGCACACCGTACGCCAGATAAACTGTTTAGTTTTGCCGAAGGGGCGCTGGAAAATGGCTTTCAGGTGATCATTGCCGGTGCCGGGGGAGCAGCACACCTGCCGGGTATGCTGGCAGCAAAAACCTTGCTGCCCGTGTTGGGCGTGCCCGTACAAAGCGCGGCACTGAGCGGCGTGGATAGCCTTTACTCTATCGTGCAGATGCCGCGCGGTATTCCAGTTGGTACATTGGCGATTGGCAAAGCCGGTGCGGCCAATGCTGCACTGCTGGCCGCGCAAATTCTGGCTCTGCACGATAAGCAACTGGCTTCACGTCTTGCCAGCTGGCGCCAGACGCAGACAGACGAAGTGCTTAATAATTCGGACCCCAGGGAGGATGCATGAAGCCAGTTTGTGTATTAGGGAACGGCCAGCTGGGTCGGATGCTGCGTCAGGCAGGTGAGCCGCTGGGCATTGCCGTCTGGCCCGTAGGGCTTGATGCCGAGCCAGAAGCATTGCCCATCGCGCAAAGCGTGATCACCGCAGAAATTGAACGTTGGCCGGAAACTGCGCTGACGCGTGAACTGGCAGATCATGATGCCTTTGTGAACCGTGATATTTTTCCACTACTGGCAGACCGCCTGACGCAAAAACAGCTGTTGGATCAGCTGAATTTGCCCACGGCACCCTGGCAATTGCTGACGCATGCTGATGATTGGGCACAGGTATTTGCCACGCTGGGGGAGCTGGCCATCGTCAAACGACGTACGGGTGGCTACGACGGACGTGGGCAATGGCGTTTACATGCGGATGAAACCGGGACACTACCCGCAGAGTGTTACGGGGAGTGCATTGTTGAGCAAGGTATTCATTTTTCAGGGGAAGTATCGCTGGTTGGCGCCCGTGGAAAAAATGGTAATACGGTGTTCTATCCGCTTACGCACAATCTGCACCAGGAAGGCATTCTGCGCACCAGCGTGGCACTGCCCACCCCCGACAGGACCCAGCAACAGCAGGCTGAAACCATGCTGTCGGCAATTATGAATGAGCTTAACTATGTTGGCGTGATGGCAATGGAATGTTTTGTTATACCGCAGGGATTGCTGATCAATGAACTGGCTCCTCGCGTGCATAACAGCGGTCACTGGACACAAAACGGCGCATCCATTAGCCAGTTCGAGCTTCATTTGCGCGCTATTCTGAATTTGCCACTGCCTGAGCCGGTAGTCAGTGTCCCTTCAGTCATGGTTAATTTGATCGGGACGGCGGTCAATATCGACTGGCTAAACCAGCCGCTGGTACACCTGCACTGGTATGAAAAAGAGGTGCGCCCTGGCCGTAAAGTTGGCCATCTGAATCTGTCAGATGTCAGTACGCCAGCTCTGCAATCTGCGCTCAGTGCGCTGGTGCCCATACTACCGGAAGAGTATACCAGCGGCATTGCCTGGGCAGCAGAAAGATTGCAAAACGGTCAGCGTCACTGATCGAAAAAACCGCCCGTCGGTGAACGATATCCTTATCGACAAAGATCGACATTTTTGGATACTCTTCTGCCAGAGGCGGTTTCTTTTTTCTGCATCATCCTGAGTGGCAGGCGGTGCGACCCATGCCGATTTTCCTGTCAGTCGGAGTGATAGTGTCGGAACAATGCTTTTCCCTTCAGCAACCGGACACCCAGCCAGCCACCACACAGCGACAACAGCACTGCGCCAGCCAACGGCAAAGTAATCCACAGCAGAAAATCCGGCTGCCACGGAAAATCAAAAACCTTACGCTGTAGTCCCCACAGTGCAACCTCTGTGCCAATGGCCGCCGCAACGCCGGAAACCAGTCCCAACAAGGCGAATTCGTACCATAGAGTTGCCCGTAGCAGCTTTTTACTGGCTCCCAGCGTGCGCCAGACCACCAGCTCCTGCCTGCGCTGACGCATGCCAACCTGCACCTGAGCCAGCAACAGCAGCCCCCCGCAGGCCGTCACCAATACCACCATAATCTCCATTGCCCGGCTAATCTGGGCCAGCACCTGGTCTATCTGCCGCAGGATCGCGCCAATATCCAGCAGGTTCAGGGTCGGAAACCGTCGATTGAGCTGGGCCAGCAGTTCACTATTACCCTCAAGTCGAAAACTGGTCAGCCAGGCCTGGGGTTGATCGTCCAGCACGTGAGACGGAAAAATAAACAAAAAATTCGGCTTCAGACTCTCCCAGTCCACTTTGCGCAGACTGGTCACTTTTGCCGAAAATGTCTGCGTATCAGCAGTAAACGTCAGGGTGTCCCCAGGTCCGACGCCAAGCCGCTCTGCCAGGGTCACCTCCATTGACACTTCGCCTTTTTGCGGTGGCCAATTGCCCGCAGTCAGTGGGTTATGGTCTGGCAGTCTGTCCTGCCAGGTCAGATTCAGTTCCCGATTAAGTGCATTATCGCGTGAGGGATCAGCCTGTTGATGATTGATTTCCGTCAGTCGCGCCCTGACGACAGGATAAAAACTTTGTGGTTCAACATGGTGTTGCTGCAAAAAACTGTTAACCTGGGGCACCTGATCCCGGGTCAGATTCAGCAAAAAGTAATTTGGGCTGTCCGAAGGAAGCTGCTGTTGCCAGCGTTCGAGCAGATCGCCACGCATGACCAGCAGCAGCGCCAGCAGCATAAAAGAAAAAGAAAACGCCGCCAGCTGGCTGAGAGTGGTCCAGGGTTGACACAGCAAGCGCATGGCCGCCAGACGAAAGGGCAGGCTGCGTATGGAGAGACGCCGTAGCATCTTTAGTCCCAGCCAGCCGATACCACCTAAGAGTAATGAAAGCAACACAATCCCCCCCACCAACACCCACAGCAGCTTGCTGCCTCCTACCAGCAAGGACAGCATTGCAACCACCAACAGCGCCATCGCCGGAAGGTAATACTTAAGCGGCCAGATATTGGCGACGGCATCTCTTCTCAACACCCGCAAAGGCTGCGTTGCCAGCAGTAAACGATAGGGGCGCACTCCCACCATAAATGAAATAATAAACAGCGCCCCCATTGCCGACAGCCAGGGCCACGCGCTTGCAGCCGGTAATACGCCGGGCAGAACCGGCTGCAGCATTTTCAGCAAAACCCGCTCAAAACCTACCCCCATCAGGCTGCCAGACACGCCCGCCAGCAGTAATACCGCCAGCCACTGCCCGACAATCAACTTACTTAAGGCCGCTCGGTTAGCACCCAGCGTTTTCAGTACGGCGATCAGATCGTAACGACTTCGACAGTAATGGCTCATTGCCACAGTCAGCGCGGCAATGGCCAGCATCAACGTTAACAGGGAGGACAGCAGCAAAAACTGCTGGGCCCGCTGCACAGACTTACCCAACGCATCGTCTGAATTATCAATGCTGATCCAGCGCTGATCCGGCCTAATATTGGATTCGATAAAGCGGTCATAGCCTGCCAGCTGCACGGGCGTACCGGAAAATTTATAACGCCAGGTCAGGCGGCTGCCGGGCTGCACCGCACCGGTTTTTTGCACGTCGGCCAGATTCATCAGCAGCCCTGGTACAGTCTGAAAAGGGTTAAAGCCGCTATCCGGCTCCTGAATAACTTCACCGACGATGCGTAGTGTCGTATCCCCAACGTCAATATTGTCGCCCACTTTCAGATTGAGCAATGCCAACAGGCGTGGTGCTGCCAGCACCGTTCCTTCCGCGGGTTTCAGTTCTGGAGGACGGGTCACCAGCTTACCGAACATGGGATAAAGGTCATCCACCGCCTTTACCGCGGCCAGTTGCGGCACATCACCCGAAAACGTCATGGTCATAAACGTCAACTGACGCCCAACCTGCAATCCAGCCTCACGGGCTTTATCCAGCCATGCCTGCGGCACTTCACGCGAACTTTGTAATGTCCGGTCACCTGCCATAAAGTCACGACTCTGCTGGGTAAGCCCTTTCTCCATCCTGTCGCTCAGAGAACCCAGTGCCAGTACACAGGCGACAGCCAGCGTTAATGCCAGCCAGACAATCAGCAGCGAAGGAGATTTCCACTCGCGCCAGAACCAACGCCAGATCATGCTTCCTCCCAGAGTTTGCCATCCCGAACCCGCAGCCGCCGGTCGCATCGCGCCGCCAGATGTTCATCGTGCGTGACCAGAATCAACGTGGTGGAAAAATCACGATTGAGAGAAAACAGCAAATCAGCAATACGATCGCCCGTTTTTCTGTCGAGGTTACCGGTTGGTTCATCGGCAAACAAAAGTGCCGGGCGACCACTAAAGGCTCTGGCAAGCGCAACCCTCTGTTGTTCGCCGCCGGAAAGCTGCGATGGCAAATGATGCAGACGTTCAGCCAGCCCAAGCTGGGTCAGTAAATTGCGTGCCTGTTCAAGGCATTGCCGGTCATTGTCCCCACGCAACAGCGCCGGAAGCTGTACATTTTCCAGCGCGTTCAGGGTGGGCACCAGCATAAACGACTGAAAAACGAAACCGATATTTTTCGCCCGCAGTTCCGCCCGCTGCTCCTCATCCATTTGATGCAAAGGAGCACCCAGCAGAAAAACCTCACCATCACTGCCATCATCCAGACCGGCAAGAATACCCAGCAGGGTGGATTTACCCGAACCTGACTCGCCAATCAGGGCAATGGTTTCCGCTGGTTTGACAACAAGCTCAACTCCGGTAAGGATAGAAAGCTGATGCTCACCCTCACCGACGGACTTACTAAGACGATGAACTTCAACAATGTTTTCCGCTGGCATTATCCTTTCCTGATTGTCATGTTACTGATGACGTTCCGTGCAACGGCAGCGGATACGTTACTGGTTCTTGGCGACAGTCTCAGCGCCGGTTATCAGATGTCTGCAACCGCTGCATGGCCTGCCCTGCTTAACGATAAATGGCAAAAATCTCCCGTAATCGTTAACGGTAGCATAAGCGGCGATACTGCGACGCAGGGGCTGGCGCGTTTACCTCCCTTGCTTAAGCAGCATCAACCGCGTTGGGTCCTGATTGAGCTTGGGGGCAATGACGGTTTACGTGGTTTTCCACCACAGGACATTGCAGAAGATCTCAGTAAAATCATTATGCAAATCAAGGCAGCAGACGCACAGCCTCTGCTAATGCAAATTCGGTTACCCGCCAACTATGGCAGACGTTATACTCAGTCTTTTAGCGACATTTACCCTAGGCTGGCTAAAGAATTTGCGGTTCCGCTGGTGCCTTTTTTTATGGAGCAGGTTTACCTGAAACCTGAATGGATGCAGCAGGATGGCATTCACCCCGCCCCCGACGCTCAACCCTTTATTGCTGACTTCATGGCAAAAGCGTTGGTACCGCTAGTAAAGCATGAGTAACGGGCTTCACCGATTATCCACAGGTAAAGTTATGCAAAAAAACATTGTCATCACTGGCTGTTCGAGCGGTATCGGACTGACCGCCGCTAACGATTTGCTGCAGCGGGGATATCGCGTTTTCGCTACGTGCCGCAAGCCACAAGATGTCGGGCGCATGAATCAACTCGGTTTTATCGGCATCGAACTGGATCTTAACGATCGTAACAGCGTTGCCCGGGCGGCCGAACAGATTATTAACTTAAGTAATAACAGGCTGTTCGCGCTGTTTAATAACGGCGGATACGGTGTTTACGGGCAGTTGGAGTGCATCAGCCGCGAACAAATAGAACAGCAGTTCGCTACCAACCTGTTTGGCACTCATCAACTCACTATTCTGCTGCTCCCTGCATTACGGGCAAGCGGCAATGCACGCATTATCAACACCAGTTCAGTTCTGGGAGTGATCTCGACGCCGGGCCGGGGGGCTTATGCAGCGAGCAAATATGCGCTTGAGGCTTGGTCAGATGCCTTGCGTATGGAACTGTACGGCAGCGGCGTGCGTGTCAGCCTGATTGAACCCGGCCCGATTAAAACCTTTTTTACAGATAATGTGCATCAGACACAACGGGCGCGGCCAGTAAAGAACCCTGGCATTGCGGCCCGATTTGCCCTGACACCGGACGTAATTTTACCTAAACTACATCATGCTCTTGAAAGCCGCCACCCGCGTTTACGCTATCCCGTGACGCTGGTCGCTCATGCAATGACGTTGTTGCGGCGTTTACTTCCCGGCTGGATGCTGGATCGAATTTTGCGCGGTAAACCGGCTGATAACGTCGATAAACCTTGAAGCCTCTGTGAGCGCCCCAATAAAGTAAGAACCCCTGTTGAAGAGAAGAATCCATGTCATCACAAGCTGCCATTATCAGCATTAACGAAAGCAATTTGCACCAGACCCTGGAACAGTCCATGCAGGTTCCGGTCCTGTTTTATTTCTGGTCTGCCCGCAGCCAACATTGTCAGGAACTCACCCCGCTGCTTGAGCGGCTGGCACAGGAGTATGCTGGCCAGTTTGTTCTGGCAGAACTGGATTGCGATGCTGAACCTGCTGTCGCACAACAGTTTGGCTTACGTTCAATTCCAACCGTGTATCTTTTCCAGAACGGCCAGCCAGTAGATGGTTTCCAGGGGCCGCAACCGGAAGAGGCTATCCGCACGCTGCTGCACAAAGTCCTGCCAAAAGAGGAAGAGCTTAAAGCACAACAGGGTATGCAGCTGATGCAGGAAGGCAAAATGCTGGAGGCGTTGCCACTGTTGAAAGAAGCCTGGCAGTTGAGTAAACAAAGCAGCGAAATGGGTTTCCTGCTGGCTGAAGCGCTGATTACACTCAACCGGAGTGATGAAGCGCAGGCTGTGCTGGATGTGGTGCCGTTACAGGATAAAGATACACGCTATCATGGCCTTATCGCACAGATTGACTTGTTAAAACAGGCTGCTGACACCCCTGAAATTCAGCAACTTCAGCAGCAAATTGACGCGGATCCGGACAATGCTGAACTGGCGACAAAGCTGGCTTTACAATTGCACCAGGTTGGCCGTAACGAGGAAGCGCTGGCGCTGCTCTTTGGCTTTTTAAAGAACGATTTGAGTGCAGCTGACGGGCAGGCCCGTAAAATTTTACAGGAAATTCTCGCCGCGCTGGGAACCGGGGACGCACTGGCATCGCAATATCGCAGAAAACTCTATGCGTTACTTTACTAACTAAATTAGCAACATGAATAGCAGTGCAGTTGCTGCACTGCATTGCCAGAAACAGCAATATGCACGATAGCCGAAGGGAATTTTTCGGCCAATTACATCAACAATCTGGAGGTTATATGCTGACTGTCATTCCCGTCATTATCATCCTTGCCCTTATCGTCGTCTGGTCGGGCGTCAAAATCGTGCCGCAGGGCTATCAGTGGACGGTAGAACGCTTTGGGCGTTATACCAAAACACTGCAACCCGGACTGAATTTACTGGTGCCTCTTATGGATCGTATTGGCCGTAAGATCAGCATGATGGAACAGGTGCTTGATATTCCTTCGCAGGAGATTATTTCCAAAGACAATGCCAGCGTAACGATTGATGCCGTTTGTTTCACTCAGGTTGTCGATTCGGCGCGCGCTGCCTATGAAGTGAGCGATCTGGAGCTGGCCATCGTTAATTTGACCATGACCAACATGCGCACCGTGTTGGGCTCGATGGAACTTGATGAAATGCTGTCCCAGCGCGACAACATTAATACCCGGCTGCTACGTATAGTTGACGAGGCAACGAATCCCTGGGGTGTGAAGATTACCCGTATTGAAATACGCGATGTCCGTCCTCCGGCCGAGCTGACGGCCTCAATGAATGCTCAGATGAAAGCGGAACGCACTAAACGTGCAGATATTCTGGAAGCGGAGGGCGTCCGTCAGGCAGCAATTTTGCGTGCAGAGGGAGATAAACAGGCGCAGATCCTTAAGGCAGAAGGAGAAAGACAATCAGCATTCCTGCAGGCAGAGGCGCGGGAACGCAGTGCAGAGGCGGAAGCGGCGGCAACGAAAATGGTCTCAGATGCCATTGCGGCTGGTGATATACAGGCCATTAATTACTTTGTGGCACAAAAATACACTGACGCCCTGCAGCATATCGGTACCGCCAGCAGCAGCAAAATGGTGATGATGCCGCTGGATGCCAGTAGTCTGCTGGGTTCCATTGCCGGGATTTCCGAGTTACTCAACGAAACAAAAAAAGATCGACAAAAATGACGGGCGAATTATTAGCAAATCCCTGGCTACTCTGGTTGGCGTTGGGCTGCCTGTTACTGGCCGCTGAGATGCTGGGAGCTGGCGGCTATTTGCTGTGGAGCGGCGTGGCGGCCCTGTTGGTCAGCTTTCTGGTATGGCTGCTGCCAGTCACATGGGAATGGCAGGGTATCAGCTTTGCGTTGCTTACTATCATCTCGGCCCTCGCCTGGTATCACTGGCTTAAACGCCGTTATCACTTTGAACCACGCGCCAGTCTTAATCAGCGTGGTCATCAGTACAGCGGAAGAAAATTCACGCTGGAACATGCCCTGATCGACGGAATTGGCCACGTCAAAATTGACGATGGCAGCTGGAGAGTACAGGCAAAGGAAGATTATCCCGCAGGTACTAAGGTGGTTGTGGTCACGGTTGAAGGAATAACCTTGCAGATTGAAAGAAGTATATAAATCCTGCCTGAGCATGTTCTCGCCGTAAGGTTTGTTATTATCGGGGCAGGTATATGCCCCTTAAGCCCCTCTGCGTATACCGAAGTTAATCCCGGTGAAATATCATCTCTGGTGGAGCACAAAGCGCCTGAGAGCACATTTATCTTCAAAAACGTTTTTGCACAAATCATCACCCGGCGGTGTTGTATCAAAACGATTACGGAACACCGCCTGATAACATTGACCCGCCCTGCATTAATACACATACGGCATTCACTTAATCAGGCAGATTATCTGCGACGGGGCATTACTAATTTCACCAGGGATTTATTTACGTCATAAACCTGCAAGGTACAACATGAAACTCACCAATGCAGATTGAGCAGCCTTATTACAAAGGGGAGATAAGGGCATTCAGCTTAGACAGACTGTTATGGATTATGCAGGGCGGAACACCCCTGTAAAAATCACTATATCGACATATGCAGAACTGCTGCGTGGACGAGTAAGATCACACAGAATCAGTACTGACCGCAACGCCTGAATCTCTGGGTCAAAAAATTTACGTCTGTACTGCCGCCAGGCAAATTACCTGAGTCCATCTTTCAAATCGTGATGACCTTGCAACATAAGGAACGATATCAGCACCCTTAAGCAGGCGGCTAAACCCGCAGTAAACGATATGTCCGCAAATAACAACGCACGCGACGCAGAAAACCCGTTCAGACAATATTTTTATTACTTACTCTCAGTCTGCTTTCAGGCTGTTAATTATCGGACAGTCAGCACTATCATCACCGGGACAAAGATCAACCAGTGCCAGCAGACGCTCGCGCATTTGTATTAGTCCGTTGATTTGTTTTTCAATATCAGCCACTTTATTCAGGGCGTGCGCTTTAACATCTGAGCTGTGACGTCGCGGGTTTTTAAATAAAGAAACCATTTCCCTGCACTCTTCAAGATTAAATCCAATCTGTCGTGCCTGACGTAGTAGTATGAGTTCCTCAAGATGTTTTTCAGTGTAGCAGCGATAACCGTTTTCACTTCTTTGCGGAGCAGTAACCAACCCTTTTTCTTCGTAAAAACGAATCGTTTTGCTGGTCAGCCCGGTTTTACGAGCCACATCGCTGATATTCATATTACCCCCTTACGTTAAACAGATGAGCTTTCATAACCCCCATGCCAGGTGATGAAACCCCACAAAACCATCGCTACTATATCATCACCCTGTTTCGTCAGGTTTTGGCAGGCGATTACGTATTGTATCCGCTTCAGTTAATTTGACCATTAGCGAACGCTGTCTCAGACATTCTCCGCTAACATCCAATACGGAATAATATTTCGTTATATCATACTGTTAGCCTGATACTTCAGGTAAAGCTATTTATTTTCAGCATGACAGCCACACCACAACTATCGCAAAAGTGGAAAACAGGTTCAGCACCAGTATGCGGCCTGCTGAATGACGGTAACTGGCGCGGAGCCCGAATCCGTCATGCTCACTTTTTCATCAGGGAAGTTTTGCTCGATCTGCATTCTCCCCCATGCAGCCTCATGATTTCTTGTGACTGAAAGCGCCACGCATTGGTAAATATCAACCAGGCTCCCCCGCCTATTTTCTGGCTGAACGCTCTTTCATGTGGGCATCTGTTTTTACGTTTCGATGGCGCGTTGTAATGCAGATAAAATGACTTTGACACCTGGTTGTCCGTGACAGCGTACCTGCTCCCGGAGACTCCATGCAGTGGCTGGCCCTTAATTCCCGTTTCAGCCAGATGTCACTTTACATAACAAGGCGCGGCACTCTGCCGATAAAATCCCAGTCCAGAGATGAGAGACGGTAAACCGGGTATTCTGAAAACTGGCAGCGGTCACAATAATAACGATGCACGTTAAGGCAGAGAAAACAGCTTCAACACTTGAACATTCATGGACGATCAATAGTGGAGTGCTATTTCGCCCAGCTATTTATTGTGAAATCGAAAGAATTCACAGATTGCTTTACGCCCAAAAGCAATCAAGCAATCAAGCAATCAAGCAATCAAGCAATCAAGCAATCAAGCAATCAAGTTTAAAAGCATAAAATTTCATTTAAAGAAATCACATTAAAACGTAATAAAAAAGCACCCTTTGATAAAAAATAAAATAGCAAAAACCAGTTCGGTCTCATGGTATCTGAATAAAAAAATATAAAAAAGCCGACACGCAGGGATCGGCGGGGAAAACAGCATATTGACCCTCCCCTTACGGGAAGGTTTAATTTTATGTCTGTCAGAGTACAGACCAAAGAATGGGGGATTTATGTCACATACTACCGTCCTTACGCTCACAGGCCTGTCCTGCGGCCACTGCATTAAAAGAGTCAAAGAATTTCTCGAAAAGCGAGACGATGTAGGACACGCTGAGGTCAGCTTCAGTGAAGCACGCATCCTTAGTACGGCAAGTGCACAAGCCCTGATTGCCGTGGTTGAGCAAGCTGGCTATCACGCTTCTCAGACAGAAGAAAACCCGCTCCCAAAGTCTGAGCCACTGACGGTACCAGACGTCGCGCCGGAAGCGCTGGAAGTGGACCTTAATAAGCTTCCGGCACAGTCAGAAAACAGCGCTAATTTAATTATTGACGGCATGAGTTGTGCCAGCTGCGTGACGCGTGTCGAACAAGCCCTGACTGCTGTGCCCGGCGTTAGCCGTGTGCGAGTGAACCTGGCTGAACGCACGGCTCTGGTCACGGGTGATGCCGGAGCAGGCGCATTAATTGAGTCCATACAACGTGCGGGCTACGATGCAGAGATCGTTGAAGACGATCGACAGCGCCGTAAAAAACAGCAGCAGGCCGCTGACAAGGCCATACGTCGTTTCCGCTGGCAGACTGCGCTGGCACTGGCGCTGGGCGTTCCTCTTATGATCTGGGGAATGGTCGGCGATGGTATGGTACTGACCGAGAGTAATCGTACCCACTGGCTGCTGTCAGGCTTTTTGACGCTGTTGGTGATGGTGGTTTCAGGGGGACATTTTTATCGTAATGCCTGGCGCAGCCTGCTGAAAAAAACCACGACCATGGATACTCTGGTGACGCTGGGAACCACTGCCGCATGGGTTTATTCAACGATAGTCACCTTGTGGCCTGCCGCTTTTCCGCCAGCATCCCGCCATCTTTACTACGAAGCCAGCGCAATGATTATTGGATTAATTAATCTCGGTCATATGCTGGAGCAGCGGGCGCGGCAGCGCTCCTCGCAGGCGCTTGAACATTTGCTGGATCTGACCCCGGCAACCGCGAGAGTGGTCACCGAGGGCGGCGAGAACATAATCAGATTAAGTGACGTCACGCCCGGCATGACGCTGCGACTGGCCACCGGCGACAGGGTTCCTGTGGATGGTATGATCGTTCAGGGTCGGGCATGGCTGGATGAAGCCATGTTAACCGGCGAACCTATGCCACAAGAGAAATCCACGGGCGAAAATATACATGCAGGCACCGTTGTGCAGGACGGTAGCGTATTATTTATCGCCAGCGCTGTCGGCAAAAACACCACCCTGTCGCGCATCATCAATCTGGTGCGCCAGGCGCAGAGCAGTAAACCCGAAACAGGCAGGCTGGCCGACAGGATAGCCGCTGTTTTCGTGCCGGGCGTGTTAATCATCGCCATGTGTAGCGCATTAATCTGGTATCTGCTTGGTCCCGCACCTCAGCTTGTTTACACGCTGATGGTTGCCATGACGGTTTTAATGATTGCCTGTCCCTGCGCACTGGGCCTTGCCACTCCGATGTCGATCATCGCGGGAGTCGGGCGGGCTGCGGAGGCCGGTATTTTGATTCGTGATGCGGATGCGTTGCAACGCGCCAGCAGCCTCGATGTATTGGTTTTTGATAAGACGGGCACCTTAACCGAGGGCGCGCCGCACATTGTCGATATCACCCTGTTTGACGATATGACTGAATCGCAGGCGCTCAGTTGGGCTGCCGCGCTGGAGCAAGGCTCACAGCATCCGCTGGCCTGCGCCATATGTCATCGCGCAGAGGGCATTGACCTGCCTGAAATCAGTCAGTTCCGCACCCTGCCCGGTCAGGGTGTGAGCGGTAATATTGGTGAAACAGCCCTGCTGCTTGGCAACAGTATGCTGCTGTCACAACAGAATATTGCTATTACGGAAGCAGCCGCACAGATAGCCACCCAGTCAGCCAAAGGTATTACGCCTGTGTTACTGGCTGCAAACGGCAAAATAAAAGCGGTGTTTTCAGTGCGCGATCCGCTACGAGACAGCAGCATAACAACGTTGAAACGACTGAAAAATCGTGGTTATCAACTGATGATGTTAACCGGTGATAACAGGGCCACTGCTCTTGCTGTCGCGCAGGAAGCCGGAATTGAAAAGGTCATTGCTGATGTTCTTCCTGAAGGTAAGGCTGAGGCCATTCGCAGATTGCAACAGCAGGGGTTTCGGGTGGCAATGATTGGTGATGGTATTAACGATTCACCTGCGCTGGCCCAGGCTGATGTAGGTATTGCTATGGGTGGAGGCAGTGACGTAGCCATTGAAACGGCTGGTATGACGCTGATGCGCCACGATTTGACCGCGCTTGCTGATGGTTTGGCGATAGCGAAAGCAACGTTGCGTAACATGAAACAAAATTTGCTGGGCGCTTTTATTTATAACGCTCTGAGCATTCCCGTTGCAGCCGGGGTGCTCTGGCCTTTCACCGGCACATTACTCAGTCCGGTTGTTGCAGCGGCCGCAATGGCGTTGTCGTCAGTGACCGTGGTAAGCAATGCTAACCGGCTTCTCCGCTACCGGCCCCCAGCCATTGCTTAAGTGCGTTTCGCCTGGTCCTCTGTCAGCTTTAGCGCTAGCATGATGTAATCATGACTAAGGCGGAAAGTATGGCAAAATTATTTGAAAAACTGGCAAGCCTGCTGCACAAAATCTCGCCGACCCACTACGCCTGGCCTGCTGAAGACATCACTCTGGGCCAGCGACACTTTCACATGGTCGGCAGTATTCACATGGGCACACCCGACATGCGCCCGTTGCCAGCCAGGCTGTTGTCAAAGCTGGAGCTGGCCGATGCGCTTATTGTTGAAGCAGACATCACCTCCGGCGTTTCACCTTTTGGCGCAACTGAATTCTGTATCCCGCTGGCAGAACGCTTTTCAAAGGAGCATATCGACGAGCTTTACCGTCGCTGTGATGAAATGGAAATAGACGGAGAAGGAATAGATACCCTTCCCGCCTGGCAAATTGCACTCATGCTTCAGGCACAACAGGCACAACGTCTCGGGCTTAACGCCAGCTGTGGGATCGATTATCAACTGTTAACGGCAGCGCACTCACAGCAGAAGAAAATCATCGAACTGGAAGGCCCGGAAACCCAGCTGGCATTGTTAAAGGCGCTGCCGGATAACGGGCTTTCGCTACTGGAAGACACGCTTACACACTGGCATACCAATGCACGCCTGCTGCAAACTATGATCGGCTGGTGGCTGGAAAGCCCACCGTCGCACAGCCAAAATACAATGCCGACAACGTTTAATAAATCGCTTAACGATGTACTGATGTTGCAACGTAACCAGCGCTGGTGCCAGCAACTGTCTCATTTGCCACCGGGTAACTATGTCCTGGCCGTAGGTGCACTGCATCTTTATGGTGAAGGTAATCTGCCCACCTTGTTAAGGAAAGGATGAAAAAGCACCGTTGCAGATATGCCTGCGGAGAAGCCATCCTCCTGTTGCCCATCTCTTTAGCAAACGCGGTTCATCTGCGGCTGGTCTGCCAGAGAATAACTTCACCAAACCTTTGCGCAGCGTGGCTGTTCCCTGCATGGTGGCGTAACGATTCACATCTCAACGTGCTGATGGTTACAGTTTCAATTTGCCATGACCGCATTCGATAATATTATTCCACTGTTTAGTTGAACATCTGGAAGGTAACACGCCGCATTTTTGAGTAGCGCGAGCCTGAATATCAGCATTCTGCCTGTATCGATAAGGCGTGGGAGCTGCTATTTTTTCACGTTATAAATGGTCAATACTGACAACATTAAGCAATGAAACCTTAACTGATGCCGTATTTGCAATACCAACAAACTCCACACAGCATACTGGGATATCGACATTCGGATAGATTATGGTTAGCGTTAATGGAAGAAAAGGTAGTAAGGTTTATCAGGACGACGAACGGTGCGGCTAGCGCTTTAAAAAAGCCGCCAACATCGTCAGCCTGTCAATAGAAAGTGTAACAGTTATCCTGCCGATGCTGCAAGATTGTGTTAGGCAGACTGCATTCAGGCCAGCGCTTTTTCATTCGCAGTCATCCGCTTACAGAGAGATATTCACCAGGACCCGCCTTATGACACCAGCTGTAAAACTCCTTGAAGAACAGAAAGTCAGTTTCCGACTGTATACGTATGAACATGACGCCAGTGAAACACATTTTGGCGACGAAGTCATATCAAAGTTAAATCAGGATGCGAGGCGCGTGTATAAGACGCTATTAGTGGCGCTGAACGGGGATAATAAAACGCTGGCGGTGGCGATGACGCCGGTGGACGGGCAGTTAGATCTTAAGCAGGTTGCAAAGGCGCTGGCGGTGAAAAAGGTTGATATGGCCGATCCGAAAATCGCACAGCGAACCACCGGCTATTTGCTCGATGGGATAAGCCCACTCGGACAGAAAAAACGTTTACCCACGGTCATTGATGACTCTGCGTTAGGGTTTCCAACTATTTTCATTTCTGGCGGCAAGCGGGGTCTGGAAATAGAGCTGGCACCGCTGGTCCTGTCGCAACAGTTGAATGCCACCTTTGCCACTGTATCCAGGCAACATTGAACTCCTGCCCGGCTCCGGGTTGCCCGTCATTGCCAACAGCCTGTCGATCATCCAGCATCCGGCAGGTCCCGGTGAACTTCTGCGAGACCAGATAACATCCACCGGAATGCGTTGTGGCCAGCCCTCGATTGGTAATTCACATAACAGCTGATGTCCAAACTGTTTCACCAGCCAGCGAGGCAATACGCCTGAGTAAAGTGTAGTGGCACACTGAATTTGTCCACCTGGGCAGAGGTGATATGCTCACCTCAGAACAGCACAGGTACTCCAATGAAAAGAAGAAACTTCAGGCCTGAATTCTAACGCGAATCCGTTCAGCTGGTTGTCGATCAAAATTACACCGTCTCTGACGCAGCTATGGATGTGCTTCTTTCCACGATGACAAAATGGGTAAAACAATTGCGTGATGAGCGTCAGGGCAAAACACCAAAAAGCCACTCCGATAACACCAGAACAAATCGAAATACGCGAGCTGAGGAAAAAATACAACGTATTGACATGGAAAATGAAATTTTAAAAAAGGCTACCGCGCTCCTGATGTCAGACTCCCTGAACAGTTCTCGATAATCGGGAAACTCAGGACGCGTTACCCTGTGGTTATTCTCTGCCATGTGTTCGGGATTCATCGCAGCAGCTATAAATACTGGAAAAATCGTCCTGATAAACCAGACGGCAGACGGACTGTATTACCAGGCCAGGTGATTGAGCTGCATAGCATCAGCCACGGTTCGGCTGGAGCAAGAAGCATTGCCACCATGGCAACCCACAGAGGCTATCAGATGGGACGCTGGCTTGCCGGGAGGCTCATGAAAGAACTGGGACTGGTCAGTTGCCAGCGGCCGACTCACCGATATAAACGTGGTGGTCATGAACATGTTGCTACCCCTGACCACCTTGAACGGCAGTTCGCAGTGACAGAGCCAAATCAGTTGTGGTGTGGCGACGTATATGCGGACAGGAAAATGCCGGGTATATCTCGCCGTTGTTCCCGACCTGTTCGCGAGAAAGCCAGCAGGCTGGGCAATGTCGTTCTCACCAGACAGCCGACCCACCATGAAAGCGCTGGAAATGGCATGGGAAACGCGCGGCAAGCCAGCCGGAGTGATGTTCCACAGCGATCGGGGCAGTCATTATACGAGCAGGCAGTACCGTCAGGTACTGTGGCGATACCAGATCAAGCAGAGTATGAGTCGACGTGGAAACTGCCGGGATAATAGTCCGATGGAGCGCTTCTTCAGGAGTCTGAAGAACGAATGGGTGCTGGTGGCGTGTTAAATAAATTTCAGCGATGCAGCCAACGCAATAAGGGACTATATCGTTGAGTATTACAGCGCGCTCAGGCCGCATGAATATAACGGTGGGTTGCCACCAAACGAATCAGAAAACCGATACTGGGAAAACGCTAACGCAGTGGCCAGTTTTAGTTCACCACGACTTAGCAGAATTACAACACGTTTTGCGTAACGCAGCAGAATTATTTATATTTACCGCGGTTTTGATTAAACCCGTGCCCGTGGCAACCACACTCACGGCAATCATCACTGACATCCACCCGGACGGAGAAAGGACTCATGGCCCGTAATATTGCACCCGGATACTGTATCGTTGAAAGGCAGGGATCGCTGGATAATCAGGCGCGGCAACTGTTCAGGGATGTTCGTTCCCCTGCTGCCAGCCTCTTTATGAAACTCAATGCGGATACACCTTATCTGAAGCCGGGACAGATTCTGATTGTGGCCGACCCCGACACCCCCGCCTCCCTGACCGCGCATATGCTTACCACGCTGCGACAGACCAAAAATGCCACCAGTGCGACCCTTATCGGGGTGGACGCTGATGACGCCGGGTTTATGCAAAGACATGACGGCACCATTGCCGCGCTGACCGGCATCGGGGAAAAAGTCTTCAGCACCGCCGGGGACGCCGGTGAAAAATACTTCAACAGCATTGAGCAGACGCTTAAAAAAATTGAGGCCAGCTATCAGAACCAGTTCCGCACACAGGGAACGCTGATCAGCCAGCAGTTTTTCGTTGAACGTAATCAGCTGCTCAATCAGCTGAAGGAGCTGGTTAACAAACCGCTGTTAAAATCGCTGGCTCGCCATACGGTTAAGTTCCGACAGTATGAAAGCATGAAACGGGCGTTAAACCTCTCCAGCAAGTCTATTGTGCATGAATGGTCAACGGCCGGGATGAGTGGTATTCCGGGCTATTCATATTATGTCGGTAATGCGGCAAAAGCAGCGCGTTTCCTTAAGGCAGGGGGGTATATTGGTATTGGCTTTTCATTTTTAGACACCACAAATGAAGTGGCTAATGCCTGTTCGAAAGGACGTGAAGGAGAATGCGGGAAAATCGCGTTCAGGAAGTATTCAACGTTTGCGGCGGGAACTGCTGGAGGGATGGTGGGTGGTGCCTACGGCGGAGCATTTGCTATGGGTATTTGTGCCGGCATAGGTATAGTGACTGCTGGTGTTGGGGGTGTTGCATGTGCAACTGTCGGTGGAGTAGCTGGTGGCTCTTTAGGAAGTGCGGGCCTTGGCACTGTAGTCAATAAATTTATAGATTTTTATGATAACTAATAAAATTATAGCTAGCCTGGGTTTATATTTCGCGCTTTCTGGTAGTGCAATGATATTTTTGTCTTTCTTAATATATGCAGTTAAAATAAAAGACTATTATGACTTGATAGCGTGCTACAAGAAGCGATTTCAGTTTCCTGTCCCAAGCTCATTTCATCATATGATTGGTTTCTTTGGTGCTTTTATTGTAATACGTTTCTTTATTAAGCTATCTCATAAAAAAAACATTTTATTTATGAGACATGATGACCCGGCATATTCTTTTTTTGATGATACGGACATTCAATTAAAAACATGGATGAGAATTTATTTTTATCTGTGGCTTACAGCGACTGTTTTTTTTATTTTTGCGGTAGCCCTAGGTTTGCTTTTACCATAATTATCCTGATAGCCCTTACAGGAAGGGCCACTTCTATCAGAACTTTTTATCCATCTCCAGCTCAACATCAAGCATCGACAGACACCCATCGATAAACCCTTCAGCCATCTGAAACTCTAACCACGACTTAGCAGAATTACAACACGTTTTGCGTAACGCAGCAGAATTATTTATATTTACCGCGGTTTTGATTAAACCCGTGCCCGTGGCAACCACACTCACGGCAATCATCACTGACATCCACCCGGACGGAGAAAGGACTCATGGCCCGTAATATTGCCCCCGGATACTGTATCGTTGAAAGGCAGGGATCGCTGGATACCCAGGCGCGGCAACTGTTCAGGGATGTTCGTTCCCCTGCTGCCAGCCTCTTTATGAAACTCAATGCGGATACGCCTTATCTGAAGCCGGGACAGATTCTGATTGTGGCCGACCCCGACACCCCCCTGACCGCGCATATGCTTACCACGCTGCGGCAGGCCAAAAATGCCACCAGTGCGGCCCTTATCGGGGTGGACGCTGATGACGCCGGGTTTATGCAAAGACACTACGGCACCATTGCCGCGCTGACCGGCATCGGGGAAAAAGTCTTCAGCACCGCCGGGGACGCCGGTGAAAAATACTTCAACAGCATTGAGCAGACGCTTAAAAAAATTGAGGCCAGCTATCAGAACCAGTTCCGCACACAGGGAACGCTGATCAGCCAGCAGTTTTTCGTTGAACGTAATCAGCTGCTCAATCAGCTGAAGGAGCTGGTTAACAAACCGCTGTTAAAATCGCTGGCTCGCCATACGGTTAAGTTCCGACAGTATGAAAGCATGAAACGGGCGTTAAACCTCTCCAGCAAGTCTATTGTGCATGAATGGTCAACGGCCGGGATGAGTGGTATTCCGGGCTATTCATATTATGTCGGTAATGCGGCAAAAGCAGCGCGTTTCCTTAAGGCAGGGGGGTATATTGGTATTGGCTTTTCATTTGCCGGAACGACGAATGATGTGGTCAATGCCTGTTCGACAGGGCGTGAAGGCGAGTGTAGAAAAGTGGCTTTCAAAGAATATTCAAACTTTGCTTTTAGCACAGGTGGGGGTATGGTTGGTGGTGCCTGGGGCAGCAGCACTATGATCGGGATTTGTGCCGCAGTCGGTGTTGCTACAGTAGGAGTTGGCGGTGTAGCATGTGCGGCAGTCGGATCTATAGCCGGAGGCTACGTTGGTAGCGTAGTTGGTGAAAAAGCAGTCAACCTGTTTTTGGAGTAAATCGGTGATTGAACTTATATTAGCCAGGACAGGGTTATTCTTTGGATTGTTTGGCAGTGCGCTTATTTTTTTATCATTTTTTCTCTATCTTCCTAATAAAAAGAATTATGAGAAATTAGTTTCACTTTTCAAGAAAAAATATATATTCCCTGCACCCAACTCATTTAATCATATGATTGGTTTCTTTGGTGTATTTCAGGTTAGCAGATTTTTTATCCAGTTAAGCAAGAAAAAGAAAATTTTCCTCCTCGAACGGAATGATCCTGCTTATGATTTTTTTAAAGAGAATGATTTAAAGATTCAATCATGGATGAGATATTTGTCGTTAATGTGGATGGCTGCAGGTTTTCTTTACCTGATTAGTCTATTACTTTCCGTTATCTTGTATTTCACCAGATTATGGTATTAGTTTAGAACAACTGCCCACCGATATGTGGGCAGTTGTTCTAAATTCCCTCATCCATCTCTAACCGTACATCAAGCATCGACAGACACCCATCGATAAACCCTTCAGCCATCTGAAACTTTAACCACGACTTAGCAGAGTTACAACACGTTTTGCGTAACGCAGCAGAATTATTTATATTTATCGCGGTTTTGATTAAACCCGTGCCCGTGGCAACCACACTCACGGCAATCATCACTGACATCCACCCGGACGGAGAAAGGACTCATGGCCCGTAATATTGCCCCCGGATACTGTATCGTTGAAAGGCAGGGATCGCTGGATACCCAGGCGCGGCAACTGTTCAGGAATGTTTGTTCCCCTGCTGCCAGCCTCTTTATGAAACTCAATGCGGATACGCCTTATCTGAAGCCGGGACAGATTCTGATTGTGGCCGACCCCGACACCCCCCTGACCGCGCATATGCTTACCACGCTGCGGCAGGCCAAAAATGCCACCAGTGCGGCCCTTATCGGGGTGGACGCTGATGACGCCGGGTTTATGCAAAGACACTACGGCACCATTGCCGCGCTGACCGGCATCGGGGAAAAAGTCTTCAGCACCGCCGGGGACGCCGGTGAAAAATACTTCAACAGCATTGAGCAGACGCTTAAAAAAATTGAGGCCAGATATCAGAACCAGTTCCGCACACAGGGAACGCTGATCAGCCAGCAGTTTTTCGTTGAACGTAATCAGCTGCTCAATCAGCTGAAGGAGCTGGTTAACAAACCGCTGTTAAAATCGCTGGCTCGCCATACGGTTAAGTTCCGACAGTATGAAAGCATGAAACGGGCGTTAAACCTCTCCAGCAAGTCTATTGTGCATGAATGGTCAACGGCCGGGATGAGTGGTATTCCGGGCTATTCATATTATGTCGGTAATGCGGCAAAAGCAGCGCGTTTCCTTAAGGTCGGGGGGTATATTGGTATTGGCTTTTCATTTGCCGGAACGACGAATGATGTGGTCAATGCCTGTTCGACAGGGCGTGAAGGCGAGTGTAGAAAAGTGGCTTTCAAAGAATATTCAAACTTTGCTTTTAGCACAGGTGGGGGTATGTTTTGCTCAGAGCCTTCCCCATGATGACCCGTAAAAGCATCGATACCATCCTGCTCTCCGTTGCCGCGGATAAGCTCTCTAAGCGTGAATGGGACTGGATGAAGATGCTCAAACCCATGGACCCGCCGCCTGTTATGGTCGCCAGGCCTATACTGGAGCGCCGGGGCGACACCGCCGCGCTTGCCCGTCTGCAGACAACTGAAGCTCAATCTGTCCCGTGCTGGACCTCCTTCCTGGATGCCGGCGGGCTGTGTGATATCGAGGTCGGGCACGTCACCAAAATGCTCGCCTGCGGCACCCGTATCAGCGGCGTGAAGGAATATGGCTGCGATAATCCCGGGTGCCGGCATGTCAGATACATCACCAACGCCTGCCACAGCCGGGCCTGCCCCTCCTGCGGGAAAAAGGCCACCGTCCTGTGGATTGCCGCCCGGCTTAACCGTCTGCCGGACTGCGACTGGATACATCTCGTCTTCACCCTCCCCGATTCGCTGTGGCCCCTGTTTGAGGTTAACCGCGGGCTGCTCAACGACCTCTGCCGGCTGGCCGTCGATAACCTGCTGTTTGCTGCCGGAAAACGCGGGCGGGATATCGGTATCTTCTGCGCCATCCATACGTACGGCCGGCGACTCAACTGGCATCCCCATGTGCACGTCTCCGTCACCTGCGGCGGTATCAACGAGCACGGAAAGTGGAAAAAAATCAGCTTCCGTAAGAATGCCATGCGCGCCCGCTGGATGTGGAATATCCGGCAGCTGTTGCCGGACGTCTGGTATGAAGGCGTTGCGCTGCCGCCTTCCCTGAGCCACATCACCACCGAATCACAGTGGCACAGCCTGGTGCTGACCGCCGGAGGCGATTACTGGCACGTGTACATGTCAAAAAAGACGGCCGGTGGCAAAAACACCGTGAAATACCCGGGCCGCCACCTGAAAGAACCGCCTGTAGCGGGCTCCCGGCTGGCACACTACGCCGGCGGAGCCACGCTGAGCTTCCGCCACCATGACCACAACACCGGTGAGCAGGCGACGGAAACGCTGACGCGGCATGACATAGTGGCACGGCTGTAACAGCACATCCCGGAGAAGTTCTTCCGGATGGTGCGCTATTTTGGTTTTCTGGCCAACAGGGTGTGCGGAGAAAAGCTGCCGGTGGTCTGCAGCGCGCCGGGGATGGAAAAGCCGGAGCCGGTGGCAAAGGTGTGCTACGCGCAGATGAGTAAGCAGTTCATGCGGCGTGACCCGTTTGAATGCGTGTTGTGTGGAGGGCGTATGGAGTACCGCCGCGCGGTGGCAGTCCTGAGCGTACAGGGGCTGAAAACCCACGCGCGGGAGATCGGCCTGATGAGGTACATCACGGGCTGATGCAGGGAAGATCCGCGTGTTATTCGCTGTCAGCCTGAAAAACGACCAGAAAAAGCCTGAATTATCAACAGCGCGCAGCTCACCGACTTATCCGATGCTATACAAAGCAGGGCATGGTTAAATTTCAACCACCTCATACTGGGGCAGAAATAGTTTCAATTTCCTATACGTCAAGCGCATGGTTATTAGATTTTGTCGCTATCCAGGTGTCCAGCGCCGCAATGATTCTTCCATAAGTTACATCACCGAACACTTCACAATCACCAAACGCTAAGTCGATATGCTTTATGTCCGGTAGCTGTGGTCACTTAATTTCTGGCGTTGTACTTTCGCTTCAAGGTCAGCACGATAACTCTCCAGAGCCAAATGTACAGACTCAGCTCTCAGACCTTCCCCCCATTTCCACCGCTTTCTCACGCGCAAGTTGAATCGCCAGTTCCGGCCATTCACCCAATTTACGCCCTTTCAGCCCCATTTTCTTAGGGAGCTCCGCATAAAATGTAACCTTACCGACCTTAATGAAATCGATGCGTAAATAGCTCTCTTTTTCGTACTTAGATCGCCGGAATTGTCGCTGGTGCTTGGGTATAGTTTTTGCTGCCGTAACACAGATTCGTATGTGTGAGTTTGTGTATGGTGGCTTGCATCCCTCCCAATACTCTAAAACGCTCAAAAAATCGTCATTATTGGGCTTTTCGGGGCTCTGTGTTACAGTGCGCGGCATTGAAATTCCTTATCCTATGGCCCATCGCGAGACAGGCTCGCACATGAGGGTTTTTAGGGTGATGATTTTCGGTCTGTGTTGCGGTTTTGTGTTACGCAAGTGAGTGTATCAGTGTTTTTTATACTGTACAAATACGGGTCTTCCCCTGTTGTGGTGGCGCACACTGCCAATCAAGTATAATCCTCTTGACTTGCGCTTATCCTCAGGAGGTCTTAATGCGCCCTACATCCCTTAACCTGACATTACCTTCGTTACCTCTACCCTCATCTTCGAATTCAATTTCAGCCACAGACATTCAATCTCTTGTAAAAATGTCGGGTGTGCGCTGGGTGAAAAACAACCAACAACTCTGTTTCCACGGGACTGACCTTAAAATCTACAAGCATCTTGAAGCTGCTCTCGATAAGATCGAATCCACAGACACTGGACGTACTCTTTTGAACTGTATTGAATTAACATCCCGACTCAAATCAGAAAAACTGGCAATACATCTCGATTCTGCTGAGTTAGGGGTGATAGCACACTGCAATACGGATGCTGAAAACTCCCGAGGAACTGGCTCCGACTTTCACTGTAATCTGAATGCAGTTGAATATCCCTGCGCGCAAGGAATTAGCCTGGTAGACTTTCATGCGTGCATTGTTTTCCATGAACTTCTCCACGTTTTCCACAATTTAAATGGAGAGCGCCTGAAAGTTGAGAGTTCTCAACCAGAATTACAAACACACTCCCCACTTTTACTCGAAGAAGCCAGGACTGTTGGGTTGGGTGCTTTTTCTGAAGAAGTTCTTTCAGAAAATAAATTTCGTGAAGAGATTGGGATGCCCCGCAGAACATTCTACCCGCACGATTCATCTCTCATTCATGATGACAATACAGTGACTCAGGGATTCCAGCGGAAAAAACTACATCCGTTACTTTAGCTACGTTGCTTATATGAGGACTCATCTGCATATATGGATGAAAAATCGCTATACGCCCACATTCTCAACCTGTCCGCCCCGTGGCAGGTTGAATCACTTTCCCTTGATGAAAATACTGGCTCTGTCACCGTTGTTGTCGGGATCGCCAAAAATTCACTGCTAATCTGCCCGACATGCAGGCAGCAATGCCCTGTTCACGATCACCGCCACCGCAAATGGCGTCATCTTGATACCTGCCAGTTCATGACTGTCGTTGAGGCGAATGTCCCCCGGGTCATGTGTCCAGACCATGGATGCCAGACGTTACCTGTTCCGTGGGCCGGAGCTGGTAGCCGATATACGTTATTGTTCGAATCATTCATCCTTTCCTGGCTGAAAATTAGCACGGTTGATGCGGTAAGAAAGCAACTTAAGCTTAGCTGGAATGCCGTTGACGGCATTATGACCCGGGCAGTTAAACGTGGTCTTGCGCGAATAAAAAAGCCGCTATCAGCCCGGCATATGAATGTGGACGAAGTTGCGTTCAAAAAAGGGCACCGGTACATCACAGTGATATCAGATCGTGAGGGACGAGCGCTGGCATTAACGGATGATCGGGGAACAGAAAGTCTTGCCAGCTATCTTCGCACCCTCACCGACAGTCAGCTGCAGGCAGTCAAAACGTTCTCAATGGATATGAATGCCGGATATATCAGAGCGGCACGCATCCATCTTCCGGGCGCCGTAGAGAAAATAGCCTTTGACCGCTTCCATGTGGCAAAACAGCTGGGTGAAATCGTTGATAAGACACGGCAGAACGAACATCCCCGACTTCCGGTTGACAGCCGCCGTCAGGCAAAAGGAACCCGCTTCCTGTGGCAATACAGTGACAAATGGATGACAGAGCCCCGACAGGAAAAACTGGCATGGCTGAGAGAACAGATGCAACTGACCAGCCAGTGCTGGACACTGAAAGAGCTGGCGAAAGATATCTGGAACCGCCCCTGGAGTGACAAACGACGTGCAGACTGGTTGCAGTGGATAGCACTGGCGAAAAGTTGCGATGTGCCGGTAATGAGAAATATGGCAGGAACCATCACAAAAAGGCTGTACGGAATACTTAACGCCATGCGGTACAGCGTCTCAAATGGTAATGCCGAAGCGCTGAACAGCAAAATAAGGCTGCTGAGGATAAAGGCCAGAGGCTATCGAAACCGGGAGCGATTTAAACTGGGGGTGATGTTCCATTACGGGAAGCTGGATATGACGTTCTGATCCTCCCACCATGATTGGGGAAGACCCACAAATACACAGATAGTTAATCATGATAAGGAATACAAACATCATATAACCAGTTGATTATATAAGATAAAAAAGGCAAGTGATTGAAGTGGCTTTACTAATTACAAAACGCTGTATCAATTGCGACATGTGCGAACCAGAATGTCCCAATCAGGCGATTTCAATGGGCGATAGCATTTATCAGATCGATATTAACCGCTGCACAGAATGCGTAGGGCATTATGATGCGCCTACCTGTCAGCAGGTCTGCCCTATCGTGAACACCATTATTACTGACCCGAACCATATCGAAAGCAATGCGTTGCTGTGGGAAAAATACGTATTAATGCACCATATCGGGTCTTAACAGAGGCCAGGACAAAGGATGGTTACACAGGAGACAGGCTTTCAAGAATTACTGTTGCGCAGGCATAACAACGTTCGTCTGTCAGGGTAACGTGCGCATGCGTAACGCCCAATCGTTCTGCCAGTTCAGCAGCATACTGTAAAAAACGAAGCCCCGGTTTTCCAAATGCATTGTTGTAAACTTCAAACTGATTAAAAGCCAGGCCGCCGCTAATGCCCGTACCAAAAGCTTTCGCTGCCGCTTCTTTTACCGCAAACCGTTTAGCAATAAAACGTATGGGCTGCCTGTGAGCACTGTATTGCGCATACTCATTTTCACTAAGTATGCGTCTGGCCAGTCGGTCACCGGAACGAGACACCATGCCTTCAATACGGGCGATTTCCACAATGTCAGTACCCAGACCGAGAATTGCCATCAGCGTCTGGCTTCCTGCATCAGCTGTTTCATGTCTTGCACAGCACTGGCCAAACCACTCATCACCGCTCGGCCAATAATGGCGTGTCCAATATTCAGTTCGTGAATCTGAGGCAGGGCCGCAACAGGCTGAACATTGTGATAGGTCAGGCCGTGGCCCGCATTCACCTTCAGTCCTTTGCCATGAGCATATGCAGCTGCATCCCTGATCCGTCTGAATTCAGCATCACGCTCGCGGCCCTCTGGCGCGTCGGCATAAGCACCCGTGTGAATTTCAATGTAAGGAGCGCCGGAAGCCATGGCCGCATCGATCTGTTGGTGATTTGCATCAATAAAAAGTGAGACTAATATTCCTGCTTCTGACAAACGCGACACGGCAACAGTAATCTTGTCGAGCTGCCCAGCCACATCCAGCCCGCCTTCAGTGGTGACCTCTTCACGTTTTTCCGGTACCAGACAGCAAAAATGTGGCTTAATATCGCAGGCAATGTCCAGCATCTCATCCGTTACTGCCATCTCAAGGTTCATTCGGGTCTGTATAGTCTGACGAAGAATACGCACATCCCGGTCAGTGATATGACGACGATCCTCACGAAGATGTACCGTGATGCCGTCAGCTCCCGCCTGTTCGGAAACAAATGCTGCCTGCACGGGATCAGGATAGTTTGTACCGCGAGCATTGCGAACGGTTGCAATGTGATCGATATTGACGCCCAGTAATAAGTCGGCCATGACATACCTCAGAATTAAACTTTGTTTTGATGGGTTACATTTTTTCACATCACGCCAGATATTTCAGGCAATTAATCCGGTCCGGGAGGTGCATCTGTCTTTTTTTTGGGTAGAAACTGGCGAAACAGTTCCTGACTTTTTAATGGTCTTCCTCCCAAATAGGGTTTAAGTACCATTCGGGTAAATCTTTTCGCTGCACTGAGCGTGTCCGCATCCGGGAAATCCCGC
Organism: Erwinia tracheiphila; assembly: GCF_021365465.1. Classification (NCBI taxonomy): domain Bacteria; kingdom Pseudomonadati; phylum Pseudomonadota; class Gammaproteobacteria; order Enterobacterales; family Erwiniaceae; genus Erwinia; species Erwinia tracheiphila. The sequence goes on along the minus strand of NZ_CP089932.1, from coordinate 1,801,060 downwards.
TCCGCCAGTGCACGCAACTGGCGACCAGAAAAAGTCTTATGATTTATCACTATACTGGCGATAAAACCTTTTTCTTCGCGATAGCTGTAGGTCATTGCATCACAGATAGCGTCTCCGCTTCCGGCACAATGCAAAAAATCAACGCCGTAACCGAGATGACCCAGCATCGCAAGTTCGAAACGTCGTAAAACAGGTTCAGGTGAAGAGGTTGCCGCAGCCAGCGTCTGAATGCAGTAAAGGTAGTCAAAGAATAACGCGGTGAAAGCCGTTTCCTGTTCCAGCACTCTGGACAACAGCTCATTCACATAGAGCCCACAATAGAGAGTTGTACCGGAAAGCGGCAGAGCAAGGGATATAGGCTCGGCAGCGCGCAGGGTTTTGACTTCCCCACGTCCGCCCCACCGAACCAACAGCGGTGTGAAAGGCTGGAGCGCACCCTTCAAAGCAGAACGCTTACCGCGCGCCCCTTTAGCAAGAATCCGCACACGACCATAATTTTCCGAAAAAATGTCCAACAGCAAGCTGGTTTCACTGTATGGACGTCCATGCAGGACAAACGCTCGCTGCCATCCATCCATCAGCTTAGAGATCGTCTACATAGCCCAGACTGCGTAGAGCACGCTCATCATCCGCCCAGCCGGATTTGACTTTGACCCAGAGTTCGAGGTGTACTTTGGCTTCAAACATCTCTTCCATGTCTTTACGCGCTTCAATACCAATGGTTTTGATTTTAGCACCTTTATTACCAATAACCATTTTTTTCTGGCCCTCGCGCTCTACCAGAATGAGGCCATGAATGTCATAGCCACCACGCTCATTAGTGACAAACTGCTCAATTTCAACCGTCACGGAATAAGGCAGCTCGGCACCAAGAAACCGCATGAGTTTTTCACGGATGATTTCTGAAGCCATAAAACGCTGAGAGCGATCGGTGATGTAGTCTTCGGGAAAATGATGTTCCGCTTCAGGCAGGTACCTGCGCGCAATGGTGGCGATACTATCAACGTTTTTACCGCTTTCAGCTGAAATCGGCACAATATCAATAAAAGACATTTTCTGGCTGAGAAACTGAATGTGCGGTAACAAAATGGATTTATCAGTGATGTTGTCAACCTTATTAATGGCCAACAACACGGGTGACTTACTGTCCTTAAGCTTGTGCAGTACCATTTCATCGTCGGGCGTCCAGCGTGTGCCTTCCACCACAAAAATCACCAGCTCAACGTCACCAATTGAACTACTGGCAGCGCGATTCATCAGGCGGTTTATTGCACGTTTCTCTTCCATATGTAAGCCGGGCGTATCCACGTAAATTGCCTGATATTCACCCTCAGAGTGAATACCCATGATACGGTGGCGTGTCGTCTGCGCCTTACGCGAGGTAATTGATACTTTCCGCCCCAAAAGCTGGTTCAGGAGCGTAGATTTTCCGACATTTGGTCGTCCGACGATGGCAATAAAGCCGCAGTGAGTCATCTTTTCGCTCATTCAAGCCCCAACTTCATCAACGCCTGTTCAGCTGCTGCCTGCTCGGCCTTACGTCGACTTGAACCCGTTCCTACCACTGGTTCCACCATGCCGCTGACATGACAATGTATTGTGAATTCCTGATCGTGTGCTTCACCGCGCACCTGCACGACCAGATAGGATGGCAGTGGCAGATGGCGTCCCTGCAAATATTCTTGCAAACGCGTTTTTGGATCTTTTTGCTTGTCACCCGGGCTAATCTGCTCCAGACGACTGGCGTACCAGTTAAGAATAAGTCTTTCAACCGTTTCAATATCACTGTCGAGGAACACACCGCCAATGAGGGCTTCAACGGTGTCAGCGAGAATCGATTCCCGACGGAAGCCACCGCTTTTCAGTTCTCCTGGGCCAAGACGCAGACATTCTCCCAGATCAAATTCCCGGGCCATTTCCGCCAAGGTATTTCCCCGTACCAGCGTCGCACGCATACGACTCATATCGCCTTCGTCTACACGAGGAAAACGGTGATAGAGCGCATTTGCAATGACATAGCTGAGAATAGAATCGCCGAGAAATTCCAGTCTTTCATTGTGCTTGCTGCTGGCACTGCGATGCGTCAATGCCTGCTGCAACAGTTCTTGCTGAGTAAAATTGTAGCCCAACTTTCGCTGGAGCCTGTTAATTACAATGGGGTTCATGTGTTACCAGTGTCTGAATGCGTAAATTGTTCTGCATACGGAACAGTGCTGGAGTGACCAACACAAAACTGTTTAATGTGCAGTGGCCCCACAAGGGCCACTATTATTTACCGCAGCCTCGTAAGGCTATCAGTGGATACTGCCAATACGGTTCAGGCGAATACCCGTTGGCCATTGTCCTTCCTGCTTCTCAAAACTCATCCAGATGGCTGTTGCACGGCCAACCAGATTTTTTTCAGGAACAAAACCCCAGTAGCGGCTGTCTGCACTGTTGTCGCGATTATCACCCATCATAAAATACATGCCAGCAGGAACCACCCAGCTTGATACAGGTTGCCCCGGCTGCTGATAGTAAGCGCTGGCCTGGTTTTGTACATGCGTTACCAGCAAAATTCGATGAGTCATGTTATCCAGGGTCTCATCACGGATGGCAAGACGCAGCCCGCCCTGTATGGATTCTCCCTGTGGCACATTGTAGAAGCCGTTTCCAACTTCATTGCCATCAAATCCGCTGAATGTCTGGATAAAGTCACTGGGTTGTACGTCAGAGTAAGTGACAGGCAAAGCATTGTTGCAGTTCGCTGCCGCCCCACAGCCTGGATTAATGGTCACCGTTTTACTCTGCGGATTGTACGTTACGCGGTCTCCGGGCAGACCAACAACGCGTTTAATATAATCGACGCTGGGATCTTTTGGATATTTAAACACAGCAATATCACCACGTTTAGGATGACCGGTCTGAACCAACGTGGTTTGGGTGATGGGATCTTTTATGCCATAGGCGAATTTTTCAACAAGAATAAAGTCCCCGATCAGTAATGTCGGCATCATTGAGCCGGATGGAATCTGGAAAGGCTCGTAAATAAACGATCGAACAACAAAAACCACCAGCAGCACCGGGAAAACAGAAGCGGTAGTTTCAACCCATCCAGGCTGCTTTACGTTGACATTATCTTCGTCACTATCAGCACTTCCGGCAACATTGCCAGCCTTAGCGCGGCGGGCTGGTGCCCACTTGATTTTATCCAGACACCATATAATGCCCGTTATTAATGTTGCTATCGCCAGAATCAGGGCGAACATATTAGCCATTCCAGTTCCCTCGCAGCCCTCAGGCTCTATTTACTGTCTTTACCAACATGAAGAATAGCAAGGAACGCCTCCTGCGGCAGCTCAACGTTACCCACTTGTTTCATGCGCTTCTTACCGTCTTTCTGTTTCTGCAACAGCTTTTTCTTACGGCTGACATCGCCGCCATAACATTTAGCCAAAACGTTTTTACGCAGCTGTTTGACGGTAGAGCGAGCAATAATGTGATTACCAATCGCCGCCTGTATCGCAATATCAAATTGCTGACGCGGAATTAAGTCCTTCATCTTCTCCACGAGATCTCTGCCACGATACTGTGAATTATCACGGTGGGTAATTAATGCCAGAGCGTCCACGCGCTCACCGTTGATCAACACATCCACGCGCACCATATCAGAAGTCTGGAAACGCTTAAAATTGTAATCAAGAGAGGCATATCCGCGTGAAGTGGATTTCAACCTGTCAAAAAAGTCGAGAACCACTTCTGCCATAGGTATTTCATAAGTCAGGGCAACCTGATTGCCGTGATAAACCATATTGGTTTGCACACCCCGTTTTTCGATACAGAGCGTAATCACATTCCCCAAATACTCCTGAGGTAATAACATATGACACTCCGCGACAGGCTCGCGTAATTCTTCAATGTTATTCAGGGGGGGCAATTTTGCAGGACTGTCGACGTAAAGTGTTTCACGCGAAGTGGTCAGTACTTCGTAAACCACGGTTGGCGCAGTGGTGATGAGATCGAGATCGTATTCGCGCTCAAGCCTTTCCTGAATAATCTCCATGTGCAGCAGGCCAAGAAAGCCACAGCGGAAACCAAACCCTAATGCAGTAGAGCTCTCAGGCTCATAAAACAGCGACGCATCGTTAAGGCTGAGTTTGCCTAACGCATCACGAAAAGCTTCATAATCATCAGAACTGATGGGGAATAACCCGGCATAAACCTGAGGTTTTACTTTTTTAAAGCCCGGCAAGGCTTTTTCCGCAGGATGACGAGCCAGAGTCAGCGTATCCCCTACTGGTGCGCCCAAAATATCTTTAATGGCGCACACTAACCAGCCCACTTCACCGCAGTTAAGCATATCACGGTCAACGCGCTTGGGCGTAAAGATACCCAGACGGTCAGCGTTATAGGTTTGCCCAGTGCTCATCACTTTGACCTTGTCACCTTTACGCAGGCTACCATTCTTGATGCGCACCAGAGATACCACACCAAGATAGTTATCAAACCATGAATCGATAATCAGCGCCTGCAGTGGTCCTTCGGGATCGCCTGCCGGTGCAGGAATTTCGCGAACCAGTCTTTCAAGCACATCGGGTACGCCTGTGCCAGTCTTCGCCGAACAGCGCACGGCGTCAGTAGCATCAATACCGACAATGTCTTCGATCTCCTGAGATACACGGTCGGGATCGGCTGCCGGAAGATCAATTTTGTTAAGCACCGGCACAACTTCCAGATCCATTTCCATCGCGGTATAGCAGTTTGCCAGTGTTTGTGCTTCAACCCCCTGCCCCGCGTCGACCACCAGCAAGGCACCTTCACACGCTGCCAGCGAACGGGAAACCTCGTAGGAGAAATCCACATGCCCTGGAGTATCAATAAAATTGAGCTGGTAAGTTTCACCGTCTGGCGCATGATAATCGAGCGTTACACTCTGTGCCTTGATAGTAATCCCGCGTTCACGTTCTAAATCCATTGAATCCAGAACCTGCGCAGCCATTTCACGTTCGGTCAGTCCACCACAAATCTGGATCAAACGATCAGAAAGAGTCGATTTGCCATGGTCGATATGAGCAATGATGGAAAAGTTTCTTATGTGCTTCATTTATATGAATTTTTCGCTTAGAAGTACGGTTTGATTCTGGCGAGGGACACAGCAATTAACTTCAGCTTTCCATCCACCTGCCGTCAATGAGCACGCATCTTACACTGTTAGCCCGCGTCACGAAAGAATTCACATACATCAGAACGTGTCAGCTACTGTGTTTCGTCAAGAAAAAATCGCTTTAATTTTAGGGATACAGCCCCCTAAGCGCTGTCAGCACTAAGTTCCCGATACATCGCGGCTACGCCGCGCTAACAGGGTTAAAAGGGCTTATATCAGCATAATCATCGCTATAAGCCCGCATGGCTGTTCAGGGCGGGAGGGGGATACCACTCTCTGACAGTCCTCCACCGGCCTGCGCCGGGCTTCGGCGGGTTAACTACAGAGTCATATAAAACAACGTTATGCCGCCTTACATGCGCTACGCGCATCTGAAGACAGGTATTCAGCATCGAACGGCTTTTGTGTTTTCAGAACGCCATAGCACCAGTGGACGAGTTTCCGCATCAGTGCGCCAATGGCACACATTTTTGCCTTGCCACGCAGGCATAACCGCTCATACATCGCTTTCATCACCGGGTTAAATCTCAGGCCACACAACGAAGCCAGATACAGTTTCGCGCGGATTTCCGGCGGGCCGATTTTGGATAATTTCGGTTTCCCTCTGACCGATGTGCCGGAGTATTTTTCAACACGGACCACGCCCAGAAATGCAGCAACCTGCTCTGCTGTATCGAAATGATGACCCCGCAGGATAACCAGCATATTCAGACCTAACTGATAACCCACGGATTTTATTGATGTCAGCAGGTCAAAATCCTTTTTTAATTCAGGATGCTGGTCGAGGTGGGTCAGGATCAGAGCGTCCAGATGCTCAGGCTCTGCGCTCAGGTTACGAAGCACATTTTCGATGGATTCAGTGACAGCAAGAGGTGTGTCCGTTGCCCGACATTTTTCCAGCCTGTTTTTTTCGCGGGTGCTGTCGGTGACAGGTGCATCACGTCGGCGGAGAAGTGCGCTGAGATGGCGGACATTCTCAGGCGGGGGGACCCACGGTTCCGGCACCTTAAGTGCACCGTAGCAGGCGAGCATATAAGCATCAACCTGGTCGTTTTTTGTCAGAATGTCCATGCCACGCGCAAATTCTCTGCTGCGATGTGGGTTGGCGAGCGAAACTTTAGCTCCGGCCTTGTAGAGGCCGTATGCAAGCGATTCATGATAAACCCCGGTGGCCTCCATGATGATATGGACATTGGCAGGTTCACAGTGCTGTTTACTGAGCCAGCCGATCACGGCATCGGCTGCATTGAAATCGTTTTTAAGCTTGCGGGTTTTTACCTTGCCTTTGACACCTTCCCGCAGCAGACATAAATCCAGGGTTTTCTTGCTGACATCGATACCGAGCTGAAACATAGATGTTTTCTCCTTTCACTGAACCATCACGCCTATTACCCTTGTACATGCAGAGTCATCGCTCCTGGCAACCGTTGAATGTTAATGCTGGCGTGAAAGGTGAAGCGGAGGGCTTTTGCTGCCAACGAAGGTCATAGCCTTAGGGGAGGGGGAGCAACAGGTTGAAGGATGGCTGAAAGGCTCTGTCGCGTTAACGGAGTGAAGATGATGAAATCTGCGCTGCCTGTTTTTCAGGCAGCCAGCAGATAAAATGGTTCTGCAGACGACAATCCTTCACCAACTGGATGATGAAGCTGTCCTTTACGGATCATGTTTACCAGTTCAATACCCGCAAGTATGGTCTGTGCCCGCCGGAATGATTTGAATCCCGGCATCGCACGCGTCCGTCGTTTGATGTTCCGGTGAGCCTGCTCTACAAGGTTGTTCAGATATTTGTTCTGCCTGATAGTGATACTTTCCTCTGCGGGTTTGTCGGCATTGAGTGTGGTCCGCGCTGCCGTACTGGCACCAACTTTTATCGATGGTTACCATTTCCGGCTCACCGTGGTGGCGAACGGCCTTACGAAAGAAACACAGCGCTGCGGCGGCATCCCGTCTGGCAGTCAGCAGGAAATCAATGCTCTGCCCTGTAATATCGACGGTCTGCTACAGGTATTTCCACTGCCCTCTGACTCTGATGTAGGTTTCGTCCATTCACCAGCGGCGACCCGTCGGGCGTTCAGGCAGTCGGAACGCCTTATCCAGCACCGGCACCAGGCGGATGACCCGGCGGTGAAGCGTGGAGTGATCAACAATAATGCCCCGCTCAACCATCATCTCTTCGAGGTTGCACAGGCTGAGTGAATACGCCAGGTACCAGCGGACACACCGGGCGATAACATCAGTGGGGTAATGGAGGCGTCGGAAAGATTTTCGGATCAGGGACATAGTCGGCAACATTATAAAAAAAACAGCATGTTACCTGACCCCGGCTTAATGCGACAGAACCCGCACTGCTGTCACTGAAGGAATAATGAGTATATTGAAAGAGGCTTAACTGCCAGCTATGCAGCAGCTAAGGGGGAGTTCAGGATTTAACTTGTAAAACATCTGGAGGTAATGAAACATTCAGGATTACTGGCTGGAAGGATGATGATTTGCTCAACAGCGTTGAGATCCCTTTTGCCACGATAAATCCACCCACACCACCTAGCGCAGCCCCCATCGCCGCCGCAAGATCGCTGTGAAACAGCATTTGAAACAGACCCGCAATCGAAAACAATCCTGCCAACGGCGTCATGTATATTAATACAGCTGAACCAAGCAGGCTTTTCTCTGTAATACCCAGTTCAATACGCTGTCCCGGTTTAAGTGGGTCAGCACTTGCGATTTTCATCACATGAGCATTTTTGGGTCCCAGCTTGTTCAGCATCTGGCTACCACAACCTTTGCGCGCGGAACAGCTGTTGCAGGAAGTTTTCATTTCGCTATGGAGTGTTGCGATACCGTTCTGCCAGGAAACTACCGTCGCCCATTCTCTCATCATGGTGTCGATCTCAGGTTAACGCCATCTGCAATGAGTTTAGCCGTTGATGGCGGCAACTCGCCAATCACCGTAATTTCGGTGTTATTACGAATCGCAGTCTGAACCGTTCGTCGTCCGGTGCGCACAAGCTGCGGGCTGCTGTTTTTATCGGCTGCTGTAACATTGATTGAAAAGCTAAACAGCCCGTCCGAATAAAGACGTGATTCAACCGGTTTGTTGATTGATGGGATCTGCCTGCGACTTTGCATCACCTCTTTCATACCATCAGGAAGCCAGCCGGGCATCCAGTTGAAATCCTTTTTTTCACTGGCGGGCAAAGGCATGCCAAGAGGAAGATTTGCCTTCTCAAGTCCCTGCATTATTTTTTGTACACCATCATCAACTGCAAAACTAATTACCCTGTACTGTTCCAACGTCTCACCATCACGATCGAGCAAATCAATGCGCAGCGGCAGACGCGTATCCGAATCAAGCCAAACGATAAAGCTATAGCGTGTGCCATCACGGGGAACCACACGTATGATGTCACAAAGTTGATCGGCAATTCGGGTCCGCCCTACGGGCACAAAATCATAAAAAGCGGCAAGTTTTGGAAAGTTTGCGTATACCAGAGAAGGGAGCGCATCAACAATATGCTCTCCAGCCAGAGTAAAAGGTGACAGTCCAGGTTCAAAGTAGCTGATTTCATTCCCACGCTGGATAATCTCACGCCGTGGACCATCCATCGGCAAAAGTTGCGCGTAAACTTTATTATTCAGAACAGCATGTCGATAACGCAGCGATTCGATGCCTGACCTGGATACGTTTATATACGCCAGTTCATAGCTAAGAGACTGGCTGGCCTGCTCCATCTGCTGCAACAACGCCCCGGGGGTTGTTTCAGCCGGGGCAATGCTGGAGTAAATCAAACTGCCAGTCATCAGACTGACTGCACACCATAACTGCTTCATTACTGCTGCTGAATTCCTAAAGACTGGTTACCTGGAACCTGAACCACAGCCTGTTGCCCTGGATTTTGATCAAAATGAAGCCGATCCGAATGCAGGCGACGTTGCAATTCATAATCCTGAAGCATCGCATTAACCCTGCGACGCTGTTCCTGAACTTGCTGAGGTGCATTGCTGTTGTTCGCGTTCTCTGGCGGCACGCCAAGACTCACAGGTGAAGCCTGCCCCATCATTGGCAGCGTATTGAATACCGGTGAGTCTGACTGCTGCTGCACATTCTGCGGCTGATTGTAATGCTGCACGCCAACAATGACGGCCAGAGAAACGCAGGCAGCGACGCCTATCTGGATAATTTGCGCTGCCCAAGGACGGACTTTATGCCAGAATGGCATATTGACGTAACGCTCAGGTGTTGGCAGCCGCTCAGGAATGAGCGGCGAGGTCTTATTGAACGTCTCGTTATCAATAGCTGCGGCTACGCGCGCTGAGATGTCAAAATGGAGAACCTGCCCTATATCGCCACGCAAAGTATCACGAATAAGATGATAGTTTTCCCAACACTGCTGTAACGCGACATCTCCAGACAGCGTCGACAAAACTTCATTGTCCAGAGTTTCGCCGTCCATCAAAGCGGAAAGTCGTTCTTTCTGCATGCCTCAGTACCCTTCCTGTATCCGCTGAAATTAGCGCTGGATAAGTGGTTGAATTTTGCTATCAATAGCTTCGCGAGCACGGAATATGCGTGAACGCACCGTGCCTACCGGACAATCCATAATAGCGGCTATTTCTTCATAGCTCAGTCCGTCCAGCTCCCGCAGAGTGATTGCCATACGAAGATCCTCAGGCAATGTCTCAATGGTGCGAAAAACCATTTGTTTCAACTCTTCCGACAACATTAAGTTCTCAGGGTTCGAAATTTCTTTTAATCCACCCGCACTTTCGAAGTTTTCAGCATCAATAGCATCGACATCGCTTGAAGGTGGACGACGCCCCTGAGCAACAAGGTGATTTTTGGCCGTATTTACGGCAATGCGATAGAGCCACGTATAGAAAGCGCTGTCGCCACGGAACGATTCGAGTGCGCGATACGCCTTGATAAATGATTCCTGTACTATATCAGGCACGTCTCCTGATGGGACATAACGAGAAACCAAGCTCGCCACTTTATGCTGGTACCGCACGACCAGTAAATTGAATGACTTCTGATCTCCCTTCTGAACTCGCTCTACGAGAACCTGATCCGTTAACTGCTCGCTCATCCGAGGTAATGTCTCCCCAAATATATTTCCACGCAACTCCCAATACCCTGCAACAACTCATATCTGTCGAGCAAGCATGCGCTTAGAGTAATTATCATATGTGAAGTTCCGTTACACGGTTGTCTTTGTGTTGTTGGTACTGGATGAGATTAAAAAACGCATCATTTTTTAAGATGCAGGCCCGCTGACAACTGCTCTGAATGATATACGCTCTTCTGACATACCGCATTCTGGTAACGCCGCAGGTTACCGCATGAAGCCTGTTTTTTCATCTTTAAATCACGCCCACGTCCAATTGTTTTACATATTGAACTTATTAATCAATAAAAAATAGATTATTTTGCTTAAATTCAGTCTTTTTTCAACACAGATAATGCATTAAAAATAATGGAAATTTATTTTGATTAATAACATTGAGTGATATGCTCAACAAACAACCTGTTTAATAAACTAAACAACGTGTTCTCTGGTTCCTCTTCAGCCTGCGACGTTTTGATTATTGGCAACGGTGCAGCAGGCCTCTCACTGGCGCTACGGCTGGCTGACCACCTCCAGATCACCGTATTGAGTAAGGGTGCGGTGAATGATGGCTCGACCTTCTATGCCCAGGGAGGCATTGCCGCCATCTTTGATGAAAGCGACAACATTGAATCCCACGTCACAGACACGCTGATTGCAGGCGATGGCCTGTGCGATCGCCACACCGTTTCCTTTATCATCAGTAACGCAAGACACTGTGTACAATGGCTGATTGATAACGGAATGCATTTCGACCAACGCCCGTCAAAAAGCAACACCCGTTTTTTTCATCTCACTCGTGAAGGTGGCCATAGCCATCGACGTATTTTGCATTACGCTGATGAAACGGGTCGCGCAGTGGAAAACATGCTGGTTAATCAGGCATTGCGTCATCCCAATATCCGTCTGCTGGAATACTGTAATGCAATCGACCTGATTACTACCGATTCCGACAAAACAGTCCTGTCACAGCACCGCCATGCTGTGAGTGCGTATATCTGGAACAGGAAAAATAAAAAGGTTGAAACCTGCAGTGCACCTGTGGTTGTACTGGCAATCGGTGGGGCGGCAAAGGTTTATCAATATAATACCAATCCAGATGTCGCCTCAGGTGATGGCGTTGCCATGGCCTGGCGCGCGGGATGCCGGATGGCAAATCTCGAATTCAATCAATTCTATCCCACCAGCCTGTTCCACCCCGATGCACATAATTTTCTTGTTAACGGAAGCACTTCGCGGCGAAGGAGCACTGCTCAGGTGCCCAGATGGCTCCCGGTTTATGCCTGATTTTGATCCACGTGCTGAACTAGCACCACGCGACATTGTTGCGCGTGCGATTGATCATGAGATGAAACGGCTTGATGCCGAGTGCATATTTCTGGATATCAGTCATAAACCCGCCGACTTTATTCGTGGCCATTTCCCCACAATAATGGAGAAACTACAGGTTCCAGGTGCAGATATAACAAAAGGCCCCGTCCCGGTCGTGCCCGCGGCCCATTATACTTGTGGTGGCGTAATGGTTAACCAGCATTGCCGCACTGATGTTGATGGTGTTTATGCCATTGATGAGGTGAGCTACACCGGTTTACACGGTGCAAACCGTTTAGCGTCTAATTCATTACTGGAATGTCTGGTCTTATGCATGGTTGGCAGCGGAAGATATTCAACGTTATTTGCAAGGTGCCAAAATATCCCATCCACTGACTGAATTGCGCCTGCCTGAAGGAAATGAGGCAGGCGAACCAGCGATGATCCAAGCTCATCGGCACACACTGCGGCGTTTAATGTGGGATTACGCAGTAATAGTTCGCACCACCAAACACCTTGAGTAGGCGAGGACTCAGATAACTCTGGTGCGGCAGGAAATCGATGAATATTACCATCGCTTTTGTATATCAGATGATTTGCTGGAAGTTCGTAACCTGGTTCAGGTTGCCGAACTTATCATCAGGTGCGCAATGGCCAGAGAAAGAAAGCCGTGGTCTACATTATATTGTGGATTATCCGAAGACGTTGCCTCAGGCGACGCCAACCATACTGGTGCCGTGATCAACGGAACAGATAAAAATCACGTGTCAGACTGCAATGCGCTTCAGAATAACGCTGGTCTGGGCCGCGAATGGTCATATGATCGATAAACAGCTCCCCAGGCTGCGGAGAAAAGGCAAGCATGACACGATTTGGTGGACGCTGTTCATTGTCGGAAATATCCGTACGTAAATGCAAATGCCACCCTCTGTGTTGTGACAGTGCGACCAATGCATTGCCTGCTGGTTCTGGCAAAATAACGGCAAAGTAGCCGTCTTCCGCGATCAGCTCTTCAGCGCATTTCAGCAAGGCTTCGTGCGTCAGGTCACTGGTGTAACGGGCCGCTTCCCGTTCAGGTGTTAAGCACGCCACACCCGCCGCAAAATAAGGCGGATTGCTCACAATAAGCGAGTAACGGTGCGTACTATGCTTTGCCCACTGCAAAATGTCTCCCCGACAGACATTAATGCGTTCGGTCCAGGGAGAAGCGGCAGCATTTTCCTGAGCCTGAACGGCCGCAGAGGCATCCAGCTCAATGGCATCAATCAGAACATTTTGTGCGGTTCGCTGTGCGAGCATTAACGCAATCAGACCACTACCAGTGCCAATATCCAGTATTCGCCGCACCCCAGCAACAGGTGCCCAGGCACCCAGCAATACGCCATCGGTACCCACTTTCATTGCACAGCGATCGTGGGCCACAAAAAATTGTTTAAAGGTAAAACCATCAGAGCGAAGAGAAATTTTATGTTGAGACATTTAACTGACCTGAGAAAAAACGCCGCCAGCATAGGGCAATCGCTAAACAAGGAAAAGTCATTTCGGTAATACAAACAGATGAAGATCCCGTTAATTATGTCTATAATCAGCGCCCCAAGCTGAGGTAGAGCATGACTGTAACCACTTTTTCCGAACTAGAACTTGATGAAAACCTGCTGAATGCCCTGCAGGAGAAGGGGTTTTCACGCCCTACGGCCATTCAGGCTGCTGCAATTCCGCCTGCACTGGAGGGCCGTGACATTCTCGGTTCGGCACCAACAGGTACAGGCAAAACGGCCGCCTATTTACTTCCCGTACTGCAGCACCTGCTTGATTTTCCGAGAAAAAAATCTGGCCCACCGCGCATTTTGGTGCTGACGCCTACCCGCGAACTGGCGATGCAGGTCGCAGATCAAGCGAGGGAGCTTGCCAGACATACGCATCTCGATATTGCGACCATCACGGGCGGTGTCGCTTACATGAATCATGCCGAAGTCTTTAGCAAGAATCAGGATGTGGTGGTCGCCACCACCGGACGCCTGCTGCAATATATTAAAGAAGAAAATTTCGACTGTCGGGCAATCGAAACACTGATCCTCGACGAAGCAGACCGTATGCTGGATATGGGCTTTGCCCAGGATATTGAAACAATTGCCGCCGAAACGCGGTGGCGTAAGCAAACGCTGCTTTTTTCTGCCACCCTGGAAGGAGGGGCCATTAAAGATTTCTCCGAGCGTCTGCTAAACGATCCTGTTGAGGTTGAAGCAGATCCAGCGCGTCGCGAACGAAAAAAAATCCAACAGTGGTATTACCGTGCTGATGACATCACCCACAAGACCGCTTTGCTGGTTCATCTGCTAAAACAACCTGAAGTCAGCCGCTCGGTCATTTTTGTACGCAAACGCGAACGGGTTCACGAGCTGTGCGGCTGGCTGCGCGAGGCAGGAATTAATACCAGCTATCTGGAAGGAGAACTTGAACAATACAGACGCAATGAGGCAATCAAACGGGTTGACGATGGGCGCGTCAATGTTCTGGTTGCTACCGATGTAGCCGCTCGCGGTATTGATATTGACGATGTCAGTCACGTGTTTAATTTTGACCTTCCACGCACGGCGGACACCTATCTTCATCGTATTGGTCGTACGGGTCGGGCGGGTAAAAAGGGCATCGCTATCTCGTTGGTTGAAGCTCACGATCATATGCTGTTGGGGAAAATCAGCCGTTATGTTAATGAGCCGCTAAAGGCGCGAATCATTGAGGAACTGCGCCCAACCACCCGCGCCCCCAGTGAAAAACAGAATGGAAAGCCGTCCAGGAAAGTGCTGGCTAAACGCAAAGAGAAGAAAGAAAAGGACAGCGAGGCAGCGAAACCACGGGTGAAAAAACGGCACCGCGATACTAAAAATATCGGTAAACGCCGCAAGCCAAGCGGAACAACCAGCGCAGAATAGCCGCACTACTCCGTAATAAGTTACGTAACCTGTGGCTTGCCGTTTCACAGGCCCCGCAATCGGGGGCTGAATCATGGGCAGCTTTCAAGAAAGCATCCCCGCCACATCAGGCTTTTATTCAAGGACTTTTATTGCCTGCTGTCATTAGCCTGACGCAGCAGCGCTCGGCTCTCCAGTAAAAAACGACGAGCATGATCGCCGAACCAATCTTCAACCTTACGGAAGCTGTTTATAAACGCCTGCTTGTCACCTGTTTCCAGTAATTTTATAGCTTCACCAAAACGTTGATAGTAACGCTTGATCAGCGCCAGATTATTTTCTGAAGACATAATAATATCTGCGTACAGCTGCGGATCTTGTGCGAATAACCTGCCGACCATCGCCAGTTCCAGACGATAAATCGGTGATGAAAGAGCCAGAAGCTGTTCAAGCTGCACATTTTCTTCAGCCAGATGCAAGCCATAAGCGAAAGTCGCAAAATGGCGCAGGGCCTGAATAAAAGCCATGTTTTGATCGTGCTCAACTGCGCTGATTCGGTGTAACCGTGCGCCCCATACCTGAATTTGTTCAAGAAACCACTGGCTGGCCTCGGGCTGTCGCCCATCGCACCAGACCACGACCTGTTTTGCCAGACTACCGCTGTCAGGGCCAAACATCGGGTGCAGACCGAGCACCGGGCCAGCATGTGCTGCCAGCATCGCCTGCATGGGGCTATTTTTAACCGACGCCAGATCGACCAGAATACAGTCATCGGGTAGTGTCGGCAGTGCGGCAATCACCTCTTCCGTCGAATGTATTGGTACGCTGATAATCACCATGCCGGCATCCTTCAGCAGCGCATCTCGCTGCACCCATTCCTCTTTATCAAGGATCTTCACCTGATATCCCGACAGCTTCAGCATCTTTTCAAACAGACGCCCCATCTGTCCTTTCCCACCCACAATGACCACCGGACGCAGCTCAGGACAAAGCGTTTTAAAGCCCTTGTCATTTTCACTGGAATAGGACTCGCGCATGATACGGCGGAGCACATCTTCAATCAGATCGGGCGGTACGCCTAATAGCTCCGCCTCTTTGCGGCGGGAAGCAAGCATTGAGGCTTCACGTTCAGGTACATAAACCGGCAGTCCATACCGACTTTTTACTTCGCCCACACCGGCTACCAGTTGTAGCCGCCGGGACAACAGATCGAGCAACGCCTTATCAACTTCATCAATTTGATCGCGAAGCGCGGTCAGTTCAGCCACCATAATTAATCCTCTTGTGGCAGACGCGCCACCAGCACTCCATCCAGATTCTGGTTAATTTCACGCAATAGATTTTCTGTCGTTTCCCAATTAATGCAGGAATCAGTAACGGAAACGCCATAACGCATTTCACTACGTGGCTGTTCAGAAGTCTGATTGCCCTCGTGGAGATGGCTTTCCAGCATAAGACCAATGATTGAGCGGTTACCATCTTTGATCTGTGCCACAGCCGATTCAGCTACGCCGGACTGGCGGCGGAAGTCTTTGTTAGAATTGCCATGGCTGCAATCTATCATCAAGGCAGGACGGAGTCCCGCCTTGGCCATTTCTTTTTCACATTGCACTACATCCGCTGGGCCATAGTTGGGCTGTTTTCCTCCGCGCAGAATAACATGTCCATCAGGGTTACCCTGCGTTTGCAGCAGACACACCTGGCCACCCTGATTTATCCCCACAAAACGGTGTGGCATTGCAGCGGCTCTCATGGCATTGATTGCGGTACCAAGACTGCCGTCAGTGCCATTTTTAAAGCCTACCGGCATCGATAAACCAGAAGCCATTTCACGGTGAGTCTGCGACTCCGTGGTGCGTGCACCAATCGCGGACCAGCTAAAAAGATCACCAAGATATTGTGGGCTGTTAGGGTCGAGGGCCTCAGTAGCCAGCGGCAGGCCCATTTCGACGAGGTCGAGCAGCAGCCGACGCGCTATGTGCAGGCCCGCCTGCATATCAAATGAATTATCCATGTAGGGATCGTTAATGAGTCCTTTCCAGCCAACAGTGGTACGGGGCTTTTCAAAATAGACGCGCATAACGATATAGAGCTGATCTTGTAACTGTTCTGAAAGAGTTTTCAGACGGCGTGCATAGTCAAGCGCGGCTTCAGTATCATGAATCGAACAGGGGCCGCACACCACCAGAAAGCGATGATCCTTACCACTGATGATATTGGCGATAATCTGCCGTGAGGCAGCAATTTGACTGGCCTGAGTTGCACTGAGTGGGAACGTTTTTTTGAGTTCTTCTGGGGTGATCAGAATCTGTTCTTCTGCGATATGCACATTGTTGAGCGCGTCTCTTTGCATGGTCATCTCTCTTTTATATCGATATACGCAGGTCAACTCTAGTAAGTTGACAGATACTGTATCAAAAAAACACAGATGTAAAGTCTTAACTGTACACTTTTATTACCGATAAATAATAAATTATATTTATTTGATTAAAAACAATTAGTTATAAATAAACCCACTGAAATGAAAGAAGTAATTTGTATATATATATTTACGGATTAATGTGTCTAAGAATACAGCTTTCTGTTTAAACACAATGGTTAATGAGCGGACTTTTTCCGTAGAGTGCAGGTAACCAGCAGGAACTCATTATGGTTAACACCGAAAAGAGACGTCCTTCTTTTATAGCAGCGCAATCTTCGAATTAACGATTTACTCTACTACACTGATTGTCGATGGCCTGCCGTCAATGATGATTACAGGATTGCTGAGTTACTTTTAACCAGATGAGCTGTAGACAGACAATTCTTTCTCACCGTGCACGGTTGCCAGACACTGAGCACCACACAATTCACTTTTACGCGAAGACTGACGGCTTTATAACTGAACAATGGGATTTTCAACAGTTACTGCGTGTACCGGGCGATGTACTTTCAGAGAGGTGCTGGCAACGCAGTCTCTCTTACCAACAATGCCATTGTTTGAAGTCGCGCATACCATGCAGAACAACCAACCGGGGCTGTCTGATGGAGACTGTAAATTACCGGAAAGAATCAGCCTGCATTATTCACTTCCTTAAAAAGCTTCTGTCCAATGAGCTACGGAGTAACAAACTGTGGCAGACAATTGTCAGCCAGACCATCGCCCAAGGTTATTCAGGTTTAGCAATGCCCTGGAAGCAAAATCGTAGCCATTCCTGCAAACCCAACATGGTGATAGCCACATTGCCGAGAAATGTGGCGCTAAAAAAAGATGTGATATTCCAGCCTGCGGCACTGTCGACTCCGTTTATTATCAATCCTCACCATTAAACTCAACCATTCCTGCTTTCGGGCATTTTTATCCAACGCTATTAGCTAATTTTCTGGTGCCTGTCCTGCTGTGATTGTTTAGCAGAGTGAAGCAGAGCATTGCCACTATCGGCCAGATAGCTTATTTTTCATCACACTTTTACACCACCAGAAAAACATCAATCTTTTTCAGAAAAAATAATCTTTCATTTTCATTGAAATGCTTTTTTTTGAAACCTCATCGAAATTATTGTAATTGCTCATCTGTGAACAGGGTTGGAGAATACATTCGCACTCTCCTAATGGATTAATTAATCCTACAACCTCCCAGTTTGCGTCCGTATATAAGACGGAAATGCAGCCTGTTTTTATATTAAGGATTGGTCATGATACCGAACGAAAATGCAGCCAGCAAACCACATAAAACCAACAGTGAGAAACTGGTTTTCAATAACAGTGATAATACCAATAATTTGCAAGGCTCTCTGTCAGCCAATATTAAATTTGCACAAAGCCAGATCATTCCCGCAAGACCTGTACCTGGCGATCCACAGCCCCATCTGGTAGCCTTCCGGGAAACGTTGGTCCTGGTGAAACCGCAAGACAACCTAGATGCAATAACCCTGAGGGTCACTGATACAGAAGGGAAAATCATCGGTATTCTCCCTTTGCAAAAACCTGAGGACTTGCCCAATACGGCCTACCATATTGATGGTATACCGGATAATTTTGATTTCCTTCCCTTACCCGGCAGCACTCACACTATTACTACTAACAGTGAAATTAATGAATTAAATAACCCTTCTGCTTCATATTTGCGTGAGCTGTTGCAGCGATATACGCTTATAGCAATTAGCACCTTCGATGGTAGCTGGACACGGGATATTTATTTACCGGATAACCTTGCTAAGGAAGGAAGAGTCGTGCATGTCATTTCTCATGCAACTTTGACTTCAAATATCATTTTCAGCGGCCGGCGCGCCACCATCTCAAATGGCGAATCAGGCCAATTTAAATTCATTTCTGGACAGTGGGTTTGGGATGGTGAATTACTTAATCAGAATATTATCTATGCTGAAAATACCTGGAGCGCAACGATCCCTGCCCGATGGATCAAACCCGGTATCAGGATGCAATTTGACAGTAATAACCGAAGCGGAAAACTAAACGACATAAAAGTTGGCGCCCCTTCTGAGTTGCTTATTCACACTATCGACATTGGTATGTTAACCCCTCCGCGTGATGCTTATGCTTTTGCAAAGGATCCACAAGCGCATCGGGAATATTTCCAGACAGTCCCGATATCCAGGCTGATAGTCAGTAATTATCAGTCGCTTCATTTGAAGGAAGTCATGCTGCCCAATGGAACCTTGCTGACCGATTCAGATCCCAGCGTTGGGGGATGGCATCAAGGAACAATGCGGGAAAAGATTGGCAAAGAGCTTATTTCTCTTGGCATTAATCATGCGAACTATGGGATCAACAGCTCAACGGGCATCGGTGAATGGACACCTTATACCGCTGCTCAACTTACCGCTCACAATAGCCGCGGCAACTACAGCAATGGTGTTCAGGTGCATGGCGGTTCCGGTGGTGCAGGTATGGTGACACTTGACCAGTCTCTGGGCAATGAATTCAGTCATGAAGTTGGTCATAATTACGGTTTGGGACATTATGTGGGCGGGTTTAATGGCTCTGTTCACCATGCCGCTGGTTCCCTTAACTCAACCTGGGGCTGGGACAAAGATTTGAACCGGTTTATACCCAATTTCCGGCCGGTAATTAATCACCAGGCATCGTGTCTGGAAGAACACTGCCAGGCACCTTTTCATGGAAGATCGTTCGGGTTTGATGCCATGGCTGGTGGCGAGCCGATGAGCTTACTTAACCGCTTTACTCTCTATACTCCTCATGTCGCTGAAATTATTCAGAGATTTTTGGAAAAAAAAGTCGTATTTTCCCCAAATTCAACCACGGGTTTTAAAAAATGGAATAGCAGTACCCAGCGTATGGAACCCTATGCCCTTAAGCAAAATACCATCAATGCGGTGACAGCCGCGAACAGCGATTTGAGTGCAAATGCACTGTCTGAATTGTTCAGGCAGGAGGAAATGATTCAGGTAGAAATGCACGATGGCAACTGGTCCAGTACCATTGATGTTCCGCAAGCCTCACGGGCGAACAATCAGCATATTATTAGGGTGAAAAACAATGCTACCTGGAGCAGTCAGTTGCACATCAACGATGAGTCTGTTTCTGTACCCCGGGGTTTTGACAGAAGTTATCTGTCAAATGCTTCAGTCTGGAATGAGTGCATAGTTATCGACATGAATATGGACCGCACAGTTGCATCTAATCATTCTCTGAGCCAGACAGAGTTAGCAAGTTATATTGCTAACTTCCACGTTGTCAGCATAGTAATGACAGAAAATGACTGGGCGGGGGATATTTACTTTCCTGTTTCGTCACAGCTTAACAAGGGACGTGTCATTACCATTGAAAATACTGCGATGCTTCCTACAACAGTGCATGTTAACGGACTGAATATGCAAATACAGATTGGGGAAAATAAACACTATATTTCAGAGGGTCATGGCTGGCGCGAAATAGCACTCATAAAAGATATTACCGCTAACCGCCAACCCAAATCCTTTGGTGTCCCTGTCACCACGCTGGTTGGCTATTACGACCCACAAGGCGAACTGCCAGGCTATATTTACCCTGCCCTGCACGGTGCCTATGGTTTCCTTTATTCCGATGACAGCAACACGCTGAAAGAGTCTGACTGCCAATTGTGGGTAGAAACAGGCGCCCATATTCAGCGTTTTAAACTTGGCAATACCCGGCTTGCTCATAACGCCATGAATAAATTCCACATTAACATTGCACAGTCCGATCAAATACGAACGGTCAGATTGATATATAACGGTCAGACCATCTCCAGCAAAACTATTGAGCCGATTCACACACCACTCACCTATACAATTAATGGTGAAACTGCTGACGATGAAAGTCCGGTTGTCCCTGCCTCACCGGAGGGACTTCAGGTAACGAATGCTACTGCAAACAGTATTTCTCTGGTCTGGAACAGGCTGAACACGCCCGTCATAAACTACCGTATCTATCGTGACGGGAATTTACTGACAACCAGCATCGAACCCCGCTATACCGATGCCGGACTTTCGGCAAATACCCAGCACCTCTATGCCGTGAGCGCAGTTGGCGACAACAATCAGGAATCAGGAAGAAACGCAAGCATTGCAGCGAGAACAACCCTCCCTGAAAACCCTAACCATCCACCAACCGCACCAGGCAATTTACATAGTACGTCAGTAACCAGTGACAGCATTAGCCTCGCATGGGAAGCATCCTCAGGGAGCAGTCCGCTACACGAATACAGTATTTATAGGGGAGTTAACAATAATATCATTAGTGCGCTGGCGAGAATCCCAGCCTCACAACTCACTTATCATGACGTCGGGGTTTCATCTGATACGTGCTACCGCTATTTTGTTATCGCTCGTGACGCCCTGGGCCGGCTGTCAGTCCAGAGTAACACGCTGACCCTCACGACACCTGCCGCTGCAGATTGACGTGTCTGGACGCTGGGTGATACTTATCAGTCTGGCGAAGAAGCTATGTATAATAACGAGGTGTGGATTTGCCGGGTAACGCACACCGCACTGTCTCCCAACTGGAATCGAGTCGAAGCACTTTCTCTCTGGCTGAAAGCCTGACCCCACCTCTGCTTGAGTGAGGAGAATACAGATGTCTGATGAGTACAGCAGGGACAAATTGCAGCCCACAATGGCGAAATACTGACGGACCAAGCCCGGCCACCTGGCTGGGCTTTTTACCCACCACCATGTATAAATCTAACCATATATAAATCTAACCATACCTTGTTATGCGCAATATGATACGGGCGAAGCTGCGACAATATCAGCACCCAGTGCTTGCGGTATATTCTTGTCTGGCTTGACAGAATGTTATTTTGGGAGAGTTAAAACGAAAAAAGCCCCTATTCAGGGGCTTGTTTTTAATCCACTTCTTACAAAGGTGGATATTTTTACTATTAACTTTCAGATGTTGCTTAAGCGCCCAGACGTTCTTTGATGCGTGCAGACTTACCGGTGCGCTCACGCAGGTAGTACAGTTTGGCCTTACGTACGGCACCACGGCGTTTGACAGTGATACTGTCAATAACAGGTGAGTGAGTCTGGAACACACGCTCAACACCTTCACCGTTAGAAATTTTACGAACAGTGAATGCAGAATGCAGACCGCGGTTACGAATAGCGATAACCACGCCCTCGAATGCCTGCAGACGTTTCTTAGAACCTTCAACGACCCATACTTTCACTTCCACGGAATCACCCGGACGGAAGGAAGGTACGTCCTGCTTCATCTGCTCTTGTTCAATTTGCTTGATAATGTTGCTCATAATTTTATCTCTTATCCTGGGTAAACTGATATTCAGGTACCGCGACTCACGTCGGGTTGCCCATCATCATTTTGTTGCTGCCTGAATTCATAACGAAATTCATCCAGCAACCTTGCTTGCTCTTCAGTCAGAGCCAGGTTTTCCAGAAGTTCAGGTCTTCTTAGCCAGGTACGGCCCAGCGACTGTTTCAAACGCCAACGACGTATTTCAGCATGGTTTCCCGACAAAAGAACTGACGGAACTTCCGTCCCTTCTAACACTTCAGGTCGGGTATAGTGCGGGCAATCCAGCAGCCCACAGGAAAAAGAATCTTCCTCGGCTGACGCCTGCTTTCCCAGTACGCCGGGGATAAACCGGGCGACCGAGTCAATCAGCGTCATCGCTGGAAGTTCCCCACCGCTGAGAACATAATCGCCAATCGACCATTCCTCGTCGATTTCGGTTTTGATTACGCGCTCATCAATTCCTTCATAACGGCCACAAACCAAAATTAACTTCTGATTAGCCGCCAGCTCGCAAACCCCATACTGATCGAGTTTGCGTCCCTGAGGTGAAAGATAAATCACCTTAGCGCCTTCTCCTGCCGCTGCTTTTGCTGCGTGGATAGCATCCCGTAAGGGCTGAACCATCATTAACATTCCAGGACCGCCGCCGTAAGGACGTTCGTCAACGGTACGGTGCCGGTCATGAGCGAAATCACGTGGACTCCAGCTCTGGATGTTGAGCAGGCCATTTTTTACTGCCCGGCCAGTCACTCCGTAATCGGTAATCGCACGAAACATCTCCGGGAATAAACTGATTATGCCTATCCACATTGATTGCGCTGCTGTTTTACCGCGTTGTCCGGAGCTCAAAAACCAGGATCCCAATCCACTTCAATAGTGCCGGTAGTGAGATCGACATTCTTGATAACCTCTCCATCAAGGAACGGAATCAGCCGCTCCTTCGCACCGAATGCATCCTTCAGGTTTGCCTTGACGACGAGAACGTCGTTTGAACCTGTTTCCATCAGATCTGTGATTCTACCAAGTTCATAGCCCTGGGTGGTGACGACCTGGCAACCGATTAGATCTTTCCAGTAATAGTCGCCATTATCCAGCGCAGGCAGCTGCTCAGAATCCACGACAATTTCGCAATTAGTCAGCAGAGTTGCAGCATCACGATCGTCAATGCCTTTGACTTTGATGATCATATCCTGATTGTGGCGCTTCCAGCCTTCCAGCTCGATAAGCTCCCATTGACTCGCCCGTTGAATAAACCACGGTTGATAGTCAAAAATGCTTTCGGCATCTTCGGTGGAGGAAAACACTTTGAGCCAACCACGGATCCCGTAGGCCGACCCCATCTTTCCCATAATTAATGGGTTAGCAGGAGACGACGCGGCGAGTTGTTTGCTCATGTTGACCACCGTGACAGATTAAGCTGCTTTCTTAGCTTCTTTGATCAGCGCACCAACGCGATCAGAGAGAGTTGCACCCTGGCCAACCCAGTGCTCAATGCGGTCCATATCCAGACGCAGCGCTTCAGCCTGACCAGATGCGATCGGATTGAAGAAGCCAACGCGCTCAATGAAGCGACCGTTACGAGCATTACGGCTGTCAGTAACGACTACCTGATAGAACGGGCGCTTTTTTGCGCCGTGACGTGCCAAACGAATTGTTACCATAACATCCTCTTTAGTTAATAAAACAACCTGGCCCCATTGAGGGAACGGGGCCAGGTTGCAATATAAAAAGCCCGAAAATTTTACTCATTCAGGCGAAAAAAGCAATCTAATTCGCCCGTAATGTTTCCAGGGAACGTTAGCGGCCGGGAAATCCGGGCGGCATCATACCTTTCATGCCACGCATCATTTTGGCCATCCCACCTTTTTTCATTTTCTTCATCATACGTTGCATATCGTCGAACTGCTTTAACAAGCGATTGACGTCCTGCACCTGCATGCCGGAACCAGTGGCAACACGACGCTTGCGGGAACCTTTGATGATTTCTGGTTTTTCACGCTCTTTGCGGGTCATCGAGTTGATCATCGCTTCCATACGAACCAACACTTTGTCGTCCATTTGCGATTTAACGTTATCCGGTAACTGCCCCATTCCGGGCAGTTTACCCATCAGGCTGGCCATGCCCCCCATATTGCGCATCTGTTTCAGCTGCTGAAGAAAATCGTTCAGATCAAAGCCATCGCCTTTTTTCAGCTTACTGGCCAGTTTTTCCGCCTGCACACGGTCGACTTTACTTTCGATATCTTCAATCAGCGACAACACATCGCCCATGCCGAGAATGCGCGAAGCAATACGGTCAGGATAAAAGGGTTCAAGGGCGTCTGTTTTTTCACCAACGCCCATGAATTTTATCGGTCTGTCGGTGATATGACGGATTGAGAGAGCGGCCCCGCCACGAGCATCGCCATCAACCTTGGTCAGGATCACGCCAGTCAGCGGCAGCGCTTCATTAAATGCTTTGGCTGTGTTCGCCGCATCCTGGCCAGTCATTGCATCCACAACAAACAGTGTCTCAACCGGATTAATTACTGCATGGACCTGTTTAATTTCGTCCATCATCGCTTCATCAACGTGAAGACGACCGGC
This sequence comes from Erwinia tracheiphila, assembly GCF_021365465.1. NCBI lineage: Bacteria > Pseudomonadati > Pseudomonadota > Gammaproteobacteria > Enterobacterales > Erwiniaceae > Erwinia > Erwinia tracheiphila. Next base: position 1,776,269 of record NZ_CP089932.1, on the reverse strand, counting down.
GGTGTCCACCAGTAACACATCGTAAAACTTTAACTTCGCCTGCTGTAGGGCATTTTTAACGATATAAACAGGTTGTTGACTTAAGTCAGACGGACAAAAATCCACACCAACCTGTTCGGCCAGTTTTTCTAACTGTTTAATTGCAGCAGGACGGTAAACGTCGGCGGAAACAACCAGCACTTTTTTCTTATGCTTTTCACGCAGAAATTTACCCAGCTTACCCACGCTGGTCGTTTTACCTGCTCCCTGCAAACCGGCCATCAGGATGACGGCGGGAGGCTGTGCGGCCAGATTAAGCGTGTTGTTTTCCGCACCCATTGCGGCAACTAGCTCATTTTGCACAATTTTTATAAATTCCTGCCCCGGCGTCAGACTCTTGTTAACGTCCTGGCCTAACGCACGCTCTTTAACGCGATTTATAAATTCACGAACTACCGGTAGCGCAACATCGGCCTCCAGTAATGCCATGCGAACTTCACGCAGTGTGTCTTTTATGTTGTCTTCTGTCAGCCGTCCACGGCCGCTAATATTGCGCAGGGTTTGCGACAATCTGTCAGTTAAATTATCAAACATCGTCTCTCGCTCACGTAATGAGAGGTCGCCAGGCGACACAATGGCGCGGATTATATCATGAAGGCATGGCGATCTCAGCCTAATGCATTGAGATCGTTTGGAGCCGACCGCCGCTGGCGTTATACTGTATTTTTGCTCACCGGTACCAGAAAACTTTCTATGTCCGTATTTGCTATTCTGGCGCTGCTCGCCTACTCCTTTTGCCTTGCTTTAATCGTTCCGGGCCTGTTGCGAAAGCAAAGTACATGGCGAAAGCTTGCCGTAGTTTCCGCCACTGCTGCGCTTATCTTCCATGCTACAGCGTTATATCAGCGCATTTTCGCCATGCCGGGCGGCCTCAATCTCAGCCTGCTAAATATTGGCTCCCTAGTGAGCCTGCTGATTTGTGCCATTATGACCATTGTGGCTTCCCGTAATCGGGGCTGGATGCTGCTGCCAATCGTCTATGGCTTTGCGCTAATTAACCTGGCCTTCGCCACCTTTGTACCAAATGCGTTCATCACTCATCTTGAAACTACGCCAGGCATGATGATGCATATCGGGCTTGCCTTGTTCGCCTACGTCACATTAATTATCGCTGCACTTTATGCCCTGCAACTAGCATGGATAGACTGGTTACTAAAAAATAAAAAACTAACGCTCAGTAATGACATCCCGCCGTTGATGACGATTGAGCGCAAAATGTTTCATATTACCCAGGTTGGTGTAGTCCTCTTAACACTGGTGTTGTGCACGGGTTTGTTCTATATGCATAACCTGTTTAGTCCTGAAAATGTTGATAAAGCGGTACTGTCCATTCTGGCATGGTTTATCTATATCGTTCTGCTTTGGGGTCATTATCATGAAGGCTGGCGTGGTCGTCGTGTCGCCTGGTTTAATTTTGGTGGAGCATTCCTGCTTACCATGGCCTATTTTGGCAGCAGGATGTTGCAACATTTTCTGACTTCCTGAACATCAACCATAAGGAATTGATTCGTTGGAAAAAGTTTCAACCACCACTCTGATTATTATTTTGATCTGCATGGTGCTGGTCTCAGCCTGGTTCGCGGGTTCTGAAACTGGCATGATGACTCTGAATCGTTACAAATTGCGCCATCAGGCTAAAAACGGCGATCGTGCCGCACGTCGGGTAGAAAAGATGTTACGTCGCCCTGATCGTCTGCTGAGTCTGGTGCTGATTGGAAATAACCTGGTCAATATTCTGGCTTCTGCACTGGCAACGATTGTTGGCATGCGAATTCACGGCGATGAAGGCGTTGCTATTGCCACTGGCATTCTGACTTTTTGCGTGCTGGTTTTTGCCGAGGTCTTACCCAAAACCATTGCAGCGCTCTATCCAGAAAAAGTCGCGTTTCCCAGCAGTATTCTGCTGGGGCCACTGCAGCTGATTATGATGCCGCTGGTCTGGCTGTTAAACACTATAACCCGCATTCTGATGCGTCTGGTCGGGATGAGGACGGAAGGCGCAGCTAATTCAGCGTTGAGCAAAGAAGAGCTGCGCACCATCGTTTATGAATCCCGTTCGCTGATGTCTCGCCGCAATCAGGACATGCTGCTGTCAGTTTTAGACCTGGAAAAAGTTAATGTTGATGACATTATGGTGCCGCGCAATGATATTGTTGGCATCAATATCAACGATGACTGGAAGTCCATCGTTCGCCAGCTGACCCATACGCCACATGGCCGTATAGTGCTTTATCGTGATTCTCTGGATGATACTATTAGCATGTTACGGGTGCGCGAAGCCTACCGTCTGATGACGGAGAAAAAAGAGTTTACCAAAGAAGTTATGCTGCGCTCGGCTGACGAAATTTACTACGTTCCGGAAGGCACGCCGCTAAATGTTCAGCTGGTAAAATTCCAACGTAACAAGAAGAAGGCCGGTCTGGTGGTGGATGAATACGGTGACATCAAAGGTTTGGTAACAATTGAAGATATCCTTGAGGAGATCGTTGGAGATTTCACTACCTCAATGTCATCAAACCTTGCCGAAGAAGTTGTGCCACAAAATGATGGCTCAGTGCTGATTGAGGGCAGTGCTAATGTGCGCGAGCTAAATAAAGCATTCAACTGGAAGCTTCCAGAGGATGAAGCCAGAACGGTCAATGGCATGATCCTCGAAGCCATTGAGGATATTCCGTTACCTGATACCACTATCCATATCAGCCATTACTCCATAGATATTCTGGACGTTCAGGAAAATATGATCAAACAGGTTCGCATCACCCCGCAAAAATCGCTGAAGGAATCGGTAGGATCGTAACGGTTTCGGATAAGCGTTGCCGTCCCGTAAGCCGGGACGGTGACACAGCAGCAGAAATCTAAATGTGTAATTCCTGTAATTTTTCTTTCGGTAGCGCCAGTTCGTCGTTGTGGTTAACGCGAATTTCATTGTCGATGATATGGCGTGCTATCTCCTGCGCTTCATCCAGAGAATGCATTTCGAAGGTTCCACACTGGTATTCGTTCAGCTCAGGAATTTTGCACTGATCGGAAACTTTAAGAACATCCTGCATCGCTTCCTTCCATGATTTTGCCACACGTTGCTCGTCCGGTGTGCCAATAAGGCTCATGTAGAAACCGGTACGACATCCCATTGGCGAAATATCGATAATCTCCACCCCCCCACCGTTGAGATGATTGCGCATAAATCCGGCAAAAAGGTGTTCCAACGTGTGAATACCACGCTCAGGCATGACTTCTTTATTTGGCCTGCAAAAGCGCAGATCAAAAACAGTGATAGTGTCACCATGAGGTGTTATCATGATCTTAGCTACGCGAACCGCAGGTGCCGCCATGATGGTGTGATCGACGGTAAAGCTATCCAACAATGGCATATTGTTACCTCAAGAATTGAATTTATTTTGCGATTAATGAAACTTTATCTGTCATGCAGGGTCTGAATATTTGAAAGACGCGCATTTTGTTATCGTCATCCCTGTTAACAGAGATGCTAATTCGGCCACAGTAATGTGGCCTTTTCTTTTTCAGCTTCTGCTTCGCAGAAAATCTTCGAAACTGAGCGTATCATTTTCTTCAATTCGTTGCTGCTCACGCTTTGAACGAACCGATTCCTGCTCCATTTCTGACGCGGTTAATATCTCCAGCGTTTCTTCTCTCAGCTGGCGTTGATACTTTTCCGATAAAGCCACGCCGGTCGCCACAATACCATTTTCCTGTAACGTAGCAAGGAAACGCGCTGAAAAAGTCAGTTCGGGATGATCAAAGGATGCAACCAAATGCTCACATACCTGCTGGTACTCGCTATCACTATGCTGCTTATCCAGCACTTCAGCCACGCGACGCAAATCCTTAAACAACGTTTTTCCCACGTCCTTAAGTGGATACAACGTTTCCTCGCACCCCAGCCCTAACATTAACTCCGGGTTGCGTCCTTCCAGAATGACCCTGTTCCAGTTCTTACGCGTACAAGCCAGCTCTTCACTACTCATTTCTGGCGCATCAGCCAGTACACACCAGATAAGAAACAAATCAAGAAAACGAACCTGATCTTCATCAACACCAATTGGCGAGAACGGGTTGATATCAAGAGAGCGCACTTCAATATATTCAATGCCCCCCCGCAGCAGCGCATCTGACGGATTTTCACCTGAGCGCATCACACGTTTGGGTCGAATCGGCGCATAGAACTCATTTTCGATCTGTAATACGTTAGTGTTGAGCTGCAGCCAGTGCCCTTTATCATCTTTAATCCCCAGTTCTGCATAATTCGCAGACGGCGTTTTGATCGCAGCTTTCAGCGCCCGAACATAGTCCGTCAGGTTGTTAAACGTAATGCCCAGACCGCTTTGCGACTTATTAGTATAGCCTAAATCACTCAGCCGCAAAGAGGTGGCATAAGGCAACCATAACATCCCTTTCTCACTTCGTTCAAAGGGCAATGTTGTCTCCTTTCCTTGCAAAAACGAGGAGCAAATCGCCGGGGAGGCGCCAAACAGGTAAGGTATGACCCAGCCAAATCGATAATAATTACGGATCAGACGAAGATAGCCGTCAGAAATAACCTCCTGGCCGCTTGTTGCATCATCAACGCCAGCCCATACCTGCCAAAATGTTAACGGCAGCGAAAAATTATAATGCACACCAGAAATCAACTGCATCAGTGCACCATAACGATTTTTCAGCCCTTCACGGTACAGTGTTTTCATCTTACCGATATTAGAACTGCCGTATTGTGCCAGCTCAATCTGCTCAACATCGTCAATCAAGCAGGGCATGCTCATCGGCCACATTCTCTCTTCACCCAGTTCACGCGATGCATGTCGGTGAATGTCTCGAAGAAAAGACAGAAGCTGCTCAATGTTGTCATTAACGGGGGTGATAAACTCAAGTAGCGTTTCAGCAAAATCTGTGGTAATCCACTTGTGAGTCAATGCAGAGCCTAACGATTCAGGATGCCCGGTCGTTGCTACATGACCATTGGGCCTGACACGCAACGTTTCGCGTTCAATACCGCGACCAATACCTTTCATTGCGTCAGGGTGCGCTTCCAGCCATGAAAGCGCCTGTGATACGTCCGGAAACAAATCGACCTCCCGCTCGGGGAAAATTTATTATTGTTAAGCATAATGTTAATCGCAGCACAAATTCTTCGCTAATTAATGCCACTATTCCATGCCATGCCATGAAGTGTTACAAAAGCGACCACAACGTAGCGTAGCGTTTTCCCTGCGGCGAGGAAAAACACCATTGCCAGCCAGGATAAACGCAGCCAACCAGCTAATACACACAGTACATCACCAATAACGGGTAGCCAGCTCATCAACAATACGGCCGCTCCCCAACGGGACAACCATGCTTGCGCTGTACCCTGCCAGCGACCCTGCGGCAAAATGCGACCAATGATAATATTTGTCAGTCCACCGAGGGTGTTCGCAAGTGCTGCGCAAAAAATGATGCCAGGTACAGAAACGTTACCTGCTATAAGGAGAGCAACCAGTAGCACCTCCGAACTGCCCGGTAACAACGTGGCACTTAAAAAACTACTGGCAAATATTGTCCCACGGGAAAACCAGTCATTCACAACAGGCGAACATCAACAACATCCATACCTGCCGCTTGCGCAGCGCGTATACCAAAATCAGCGTCTTCAAATACCACGCACCGGGACGGGTTCACTCCCATTAGTTTAGCGCAGCGCAGAAAAGTTTCTGGAGAGGGCTTGTGCTGACTGACATCATCAGCGCCTACGATGACATCGAAGCATTCCAGCAGGCCAAGATGTCGCAACAATCCTTCTGCCATCGCGTGCTCACTGCCAGTTCCCACAGCCATTGGACGGCGACCTTTATAGGATTTAACGACTTCTACCAATGGTAATGGTCGCACTTCATCAAAAAGTATTTCTTTTAATTTTGCCGTTTTCTCCGCCGCTAACGCACGGGGATCAAGGTTAAGGCGGTTAGCAGCAAGTATCGCTTCAGCAATTCGCCATGTAGGTGAACCATTCATACCTGTCAGCATATTGTGATCAAAATTTACACCATAAGGCGTAAGAACCGCTCGCCATGATTTGCGATGCGTGGACTCGGTATCGAGAATAGTCCCATCCATATCAAATATCAGTGCGTCGTAGCTATCATACATACCTTTTCCCTCACCTGCGGAGTTAAAGCGGATAATGTAGCCTACACTACTTTTTCGACTGTTTCTGGATTGAGTCAAAAATCATTGAATTGACAGAAGATTATTTTACATTAAAGGATTTAATAGGTTAACCTTGCAATTCTTAAGGACAAATTATTTTATTGAAAACATTAGTGAGGACTCAATAAAAGCTAAGGAAATAAATGAAGGATAAGAAAATGCATGAGGTATGCAGGAAATGAATTGATTAATATGGTGCATCCGGGAGGATTCGAACCTCCGACCGCTCGGTTCGTAGCCGAGTACTCTATCCAGCTGAGCTACGGATGCATGAATAAATCATTATGTAAGAACGACCAAACTATAGCGCATGTGTATACATACGGTTATTAACTAGTTATGACCTGATTATTCAGATAACAACCGCATTAATAATGGTGCACCCGGGAGGATTCGAACCTCCGACCGCTCGGTTCGTAGCCGAGTACTCTATCCAGCTGAGCTACGGGTGCAAATGGCGGTGAGGCGGGGATTCGAACCCCGGATGCAGCTTTTGACCGCATACTCCCTTAGCAGGGGAGCGCCTTCAGCCTCTCGGCCACCTCACCATACGCACTCTGTTGAATTGTGCTTCAGAACGTTGTTTCTGCTCATCGGCACTGCGTGGCGCACATATTACTTTCCCGGACTTATAAGTCAAACAATTTTTCCCTTCATCTGATTGATTGCACATTTCACACGCAATAAGAATGTTTTAGCGGCAAAAGGAGTGATTTTTCAACAAGAGTTCTCGCATTCGGATCCAACAAGCCATATGCGTTCTGGTCGTAAAAGAAGGTGACAGTATAAAAAGAAGGAAGAAAAAATCGGGAAAGCCAGCGGTGCCTCGCTTTAAAAGCGAGGCACCTGATCCGTTAGTAACTCGTTTGCTGAGTTTTTTCGGCCTGAATACGCTGATAAATCTCTTCGCGATGAACCGATACTTCTTTAGGAGCGTTGACACCAATGCGAATCTGGTTTCCTTTCACTCCCAGCACCGTTACAGTCACCTCATCGCCAATCATGAGGGTTTCACCAACTCGACGAGTTAGAATAAGCATTCTTTGCTCCTTGAAAGATTAAAAGAGTCGGGTTAGCTATCTCTCCCGGCATTATCCATCATACAACGTTAAATGTAGACTATGACAAAAACACTACAAGTGCATCATCATACCAATACATTCTGCCGATACTTAGTTTAGCCGAAATACGCACCAGTAACCTGACTTTATGTATTATTGGGATTACACCTGGTCCGGGTACGCCACAGACACTCTCCATGACGTCCCTTCAGATGCTCTCTTGTAGTATTACAGTTTTGCAACAACCCAGCTTTCAACACCAGCAAGTGCACCAGATAGTGCCTGAACATCACTACCGCCCGCTTGGGCCATATCCGGACGTCCTCCACCCTTACCGCCAATTTGCTGTGCTAACTGTCCAACCAACTCTCCCGCTTTCACGTGTTCGGTGACATCTTTCGTGACGCCAGCGATCAACGACACTTTACCTTCATCGACGGTCGCTAACACAATAATCGCCGACTTCAACTGATTTTTCAGATCGTCAACTATAGTACGCAACATCTTAGGTTCAACATCTTTTAGTTCGCTTACCAGTAGTTTTACACCTTTCACATCAACAGCCTTACTGCTGAGTAAAGCACTTTCCTGGGCTGCCTGCTGCTCTTTAAGCTGCTGCAACTCCTTTTCCAGTCCGCGAACGTTATCAAGCATTGATCGCACTTTTTCGTGCAAATTAGCCTGATTTGCCTTCATTAATTCAGCAATATCCTGCAACTGCTCACTTTGTGCATACACCTGCTGAAGAGCGCCTTCGCCAGTAACAGCTTCGATACGTCGAACACCTGCAGCAGTACCTGACTCGGAAGAGATTCTGAATAAGCCAATGTCGCCGGTACGACCAACGTGTGTTCCACCGCAAAGTTCGGTAGAAAAATCACCCATGGTCAGCACACGCACCCGTTCATCATACTTTTCACCGAAAAGCGCCATAGCACCGAGCGCTTGTGCTGCACCCAGCTCCATAATATTGGTGTCAACGACAAGATTACGGCGGATCTGCGCATTGACGATATTTTCGACCTCGCGAATCTCCTGCGGCTTCATCGCTTCAAAATGTGAAAAATCAAAACGCAGATATTTGTCATTAACTAACGAACCTTTCTGCACAACATGATTGCCTAGAACCTGGCGCAATGCTGCGTGCATTAAATGCGTTGCAGAGTGATTCAGCCTGATGCGACCACGCCGTGCATCGTCAATATGTGCTGTCAGGCGGTTTCCAGACCTTATTGAGCCTGACTTCAGCTTGCCCATATGTCCAATGGCTTGGCCGTATTTTTGTGTATCATTAACGGTAAATAATGCGTGGCTTCCTCTCAGCTCACCCGTATCACCTACCTGACCACCTGATTCACCATAAAATGGTGTTTCATCCAGAACGATCACACATTCCCGATCGCTATCAATTTGTTCTACCGGCTGACCATCAACAAATATGGCTGTCACTACTGACGTGATTTCTGTCTGGTCATAGCCTTTGAATACGGAAGCAGCATCAGTTTGAATAACACTGTTGTAATCACTGCCAAAACCACTGGCGCTACGTGCACGCTGACGCTGCTGATTCATGGCATTCTCAAAACCCGCTTCGTCAATTTTCAGATTGCGCTCACGACAAACATCCGCAGTCAGATCGGCCGGAAAGCCGAAGGTGTCATACAGACGGAAAACTGTCTCGCCATCGAGTGTATCGTCCTGCAACTTCGCCAGTTCCTCATCCAGAAGCGCCAGACCACGTTCAAGCGTTTTCGCGAACTGCTCCTCTTCAGTCTTCAGCACCTGCTCAACCTGAGATTGCTGCCTTTTTACCTCATCCCCAGCATTACCCATCACCTCTATCAACGGGGCAACAAGTTTCCAGAAAAATGTTGCTTTTGCACCAAGCATATTACCGTGGCGAATTGCACGACGAATGATACGACGTAGCACATAGCCACGGTTTTCATTCGATGGGATAACACCATCAGCGATCAGAAAAGCGCAGGAACGAATGTGATCGGCCACGACGCGCAAAGATTGATTAGTCAAATCGTTGGTGCCGGTTACTGCTGCGACAGATTTAATCAGGGTTTCGAACAGGTCAATTTCATAATTAGAGTTTACGTGCTGCAACACGGCAGTAATACGCTCCAGTCCCATCCCTGTGTCTACTGAAGGCTTAGGCAAGGGCAGCATGGTGCCATCAGACTGCCTGTTAAACTGCATAAAAACGAGATTCCAAATTTCAATATAACGATCGCCATCTTCTTCAGGACTGCCCGGAGGTCCTCCCCAAATATGATCGCCATGATCGTAAAATATCTCCGTGCAGGGTCCACAAGGTCCGGTATCACCCATCTGCCAGAAATTATCGGAAGCATAGGCGCCGCCTTTGTTATCACCGATACGGATGATACGCTCACGTGGAACACCAATATTTTCCGCCCAGATGCCAAAAGCCTCATCATCGGTTTCGTAAACGGTCACCCACAGTTTCTCTTTCGGCAGATTGAACCATTGTTCGCTGGTCAGCAGTTCCCATGCATATTCAATCGCTTCGCGCTTAAAGTAATCACCAAAACTGAAATTACCCAGCATTTCAAAAAAGGTGTGATGACGAGCGGTGTAGCCCACGTTTTCCAGGTCGTTATGTTTGCCACCCGCGCGCACACAGCGTTGTGAAGTTGTAGCACGGGAGTAATTGCGCACATCCTGGCCAAGAAAAACATCCTTAAACTGATTCATGCCAGCATTGGTGAACAGCAGAGTAGGATCATTATTCGGAACGAGGGAGCTACTGGCTACAACCTGATGTCCCTTGCTGTGGAAAAAGTCGAGAAACGCCTGGCGAATCTCCGCAGTGCTCTTGCTCATAAATATCCTGGAATTACGCTAAGGAATATTTCGTGGGTTTAAGATACCGGCAGGATAAACCTCTCGCCGATAGCGCACGAACAAAAAGTGGTGAATAAGATAAATTTTCTTCGATGGGAAGTAAAATCCCATCGTCGCTCAATTTTCAAAATTTGAATAAATGCCATGGATATCTTCAGTAAGATACCCTTTCATCATCAGATAACGCTGTACTTTTACCCTCTCTTTCCAGAGCGATGGTAGCGGCAGGCCAAATTTTCTTTCAGCAACTTCATAAGCCTTCCTGCACCAGTCAATCTCTGCCGTTGCCAGAACCTCATTGCTTGTCTCCTGGCTAATACCCTTTTCACTTAGCCCCCTGCGTATGCGCTGGCGACCATAGCCTTTGCGACTGTAGCTGGCAACGTAACGTTCCGCGAAATGGGCATCATCAAGGTAACAATGCTCATAGCACCAGGCTACAATCTGGTCGATTTGCTCCTGGGAAGGAGCGTCAAATTCGGGTACTCGGCTTGCAGTTAGAAGGGTAGCAGGTAAAGAAAGCTTGCGGCGCAATTCAACCTCACTATGATCGCGTACAGCAAGAATGCGTACGGCACGCTCTGACAGGCGGGAGATCACACTACGTTCTTTTGTATCTGGCATCGGCCCCCACAACTTTTAGCTCAATAAAATGGTGAAAATCCAGAGTAACAGGAAAAAAATATAAGAAACAAAAAAGGAACGGCAACAGGCTGTTCCTTTCTTTAGTCTCTATAACCACCGCTCTGAGTTTAGCGCTCAGAAGCTCTCATCTGCTTCGCTGATGGGATGGCTATCTGCATCATCAGCAGAGAAATCGGGCTTACTGTCTGGATTGTTTAGCAGCATAGCGCGTAATTTACTTTCTATTTCACTGGCAATCGCCGGATTTTCTTTCAGGAAATTACCCGCATTGGCTTTACCCTGACCAATTTTGTCACCGTTATAGCTATACCAGGCGCCGGCCTTTTCAATCAGTTTGTGTTTGACACCGAGATCTACCAGCTCACCCAGAACGTTGATGCCTTCACCATACATGATCTGGAATTCAGCTTGTTTAAAGGGTGCAGCAACTTTGTTTTTCACCACTTTTACCCGAGTTTCGCTGCCCACCACTTCATCTCCCTCTTTAATCGCGCCGATACGACGGATATCAAGACGAACAGAAGCATAAAACTTCAGGGCATTACCACCCGTAGTGGTTTCCGGATTTCCGAACATCACACCAATTTTCATACGAATCTGGTTAATAAAAATCAATAGTGTGTTGGACTGTTTCAGGTTACCCGCCAGCTTACGCATCGCCTGGCTCATCATGCGTGCTGCCAGCCCCATGTGCGAGTCGCCAATTTCGCCTTCAATTTCGGCTTTAGGCGTTAGCGCAGCGACGGAGTCGACAATAATGACGTCGACAGCCCCAGATCGAGCCAGCGCATCACAGATTTCCAGAGCCTGCTCACCCGTATCAGGCTGGGAGCACAGCAGATTATCAATATCAACACCGAGTTTCTTCGCGTAAACCGGATCCAACGCATGTTCGGCATCAATAAATGCACAGGTTTTTCCCTTACGCTGGGCGGCAGCGATAACCTGCAAAGTCAGCGTGGTTTTACCAGAAGATTCAGGTCCATAAATTTCAACAATACGGCCCATGGGAAGCCCGCCTGCGCCCAACGCAATATCCAGCGAGAGAGAACCCGTAGATATGGTTTCCACATCCATAGTGCGATCTTCGCCCAGACGCATGATAGAGCCTTTACCAAATTGCTTTTCAATCTGGCCCAGCGCGGCTGCCAGTGCTTTTTGCTTGTTTTCGTCAATAGCCATTTCAACTCCTCATCACGCGGGGGAAACACACATACGTGGATCTTTACCGTATTCGAATGACGATGATTATACTGTACGGTCATACAGTATCAAGTTTATTTTTTGAGAAAATGCCTGTACAGCGTTAACAGGCCCCAGGCCGTTGCCTGACGTCGGACAGCCTCGCGATCGCCAGAAAAAACCTGACGCTGCGTAAGCGTTTCTTGATTTGCTGCTGCAAAGCCGAACCAGACCGTACCCACAGGTTTCTCTTCCGAACCGCCATCAGGTCCGGCGATCCCACTGACAGAAATGGAAAAGTCAGCCCCCGCAGCGGCGCGTGCTCCCTCTGCCATTTCCCGCACAACCTGCTCACTGACAGCACCATATTGCGTCAACGAATCAGGGGTAACACCAACCATTTCCTGCTTGGACTGATTGCTGTAAGTGACAAACCCGCGCTCAAACCAGCACGAACTACCGGGTATATCGGTTATAACTTTGGCAATCCAGCCACCAGTACAGGATTCGGCTGTGGTCATTGTGGCTTTCAGAGACTGCAACCGCTGGCCAATCTCACTGCTTAATTTATTCAAATCATCGTCCGTCATTGCCATTTCCTTCCCTTACCGTAAGAAACAGAAAGATTAGCATTTTTTAACCCAGACAAGGAAAGGATTACCCGCTTTGCGAGACGGCTTCAGGAAAGATAATAATTAGCTATCAGCAGGCATTTAACATAGCGAAGAGAAACATCAGCACACAGCCACACTGGATTTAATTTATGCAGGTAATAAAAAAATCAGACCAGTTTATCCCCCTGCCAGAGACCAATGCTGGTGAGCCAGAACAAGCGATAGCATAATAATGCTATCGCTTGTTACAAAACCATAAGCAGCCAGATTAAGTAAAAAACGCATAAGCTTAAGCACAGCAGTCCATAATATTTATCGCGGCTGATATCTGCGCTACGACATAATTTTTCTTTCTGTTTGCCTATCGGCCGTTGATTGATTGGCGAACTAAGCGGATATTTTAACGTAAAAAAGTAACGTTACGGGCAACATTCAATGAGATCTCACCACAATTGTGATAATTTCATTCACTGGGAAGTTGATTACATCAGTGAAAAGAATAATTTGCCACCAGGCAGATTAAGCTTAAATAGCAAAAAATAAAGCGCAAAAGGCTGCAAAAAGCAGGCCCAGATAAAGCAGCCATGAGCAGATAATATGGCAAGGTTACCTGTCAATAAACCCTGCTTAAAGGTAATCAAAGGATTCAGAAACGGCCAGCATCCCGTACTGCTTCACCCAACTGCCACACCGCCATTGCATAATGGTTATTGTTATTATAACGAGTAATGACATAAAAATTCGGCAAGCCATACCAGTATTGATAATACTGTCCCATATCAAAACGTAGCAGACTGACCTGCTGCTGGTCATTCAGTGGTACCTGTGGCGACAGGCCGGCAGCGGAAAGCTGCTCAGGCGTATAACGCGTTTTGAAACCATTTTCCAGCGGCGACACCTGACCGTTAGCTGGCACAGCAACTGTCCCCTCTTTTTGCCAGCCATGTGCACTGAAATAATGTGCAATACTGCCAATAGCATCTTCCGGATCCCACAGATTGATGTGTCCGTCGTTGTTAAAATCCACCGCATATTGTTTATAGGAAGAAGGCATAAACTGCCCATATCCCATTGCGCCAGCAAATGAACCACGAAGCGCCAGGGGATCATCATTCTCTTTCCTGGACATCAGCAGGAAAGTTTCCAGCTCACCGCTGAAATAGTCGGCCCTGCGCGGATAAGCAAAGGAAAGTGTCGTCAGCGCATCAATAATACGGGTCTTACCCATCACACGGCCCCAGCGGGTTTCCACACCGATAATACCGACAATAATCTCAGGTGGAACACCATACTTCAGCCAGGCACGATTAAGCGCGTCCTGATATTGATTCCAGAACTGCACACCATTTTGAACGTTGTCCGGCACAATGAATTTATTGCGATAGCGTATCCACGCCCCATTAGGCCCGGAAGGCGGCTGATAAGACGGAGCCTGACGCTCCATTAATCTCAGCACCCAGTCCAGCCGTTTTGCCTGTGCCAGCACATCATGCAGCTGCTGACGATTAAAATTATGCTCCCGCACCATTTTATCAATAAAGGCGTCAACAGCAGGGTTATCGGAAAAATCACCGTCCAGTGGCGCAACAGTATGCGAGTCGGCGTTCAGAAAGTTATTGCCCCCTCTGAACGGATTACCATGATGTGCTTCATGCTGAAGCAGTTTACCGCTACTGCAGGCCGGGAGTAAAATCAAGGGTAATAAAAGCGAAACTAAATAACGCATCAGGTACCTACAGCATAATAAAATTAGTGCTTACGTTAAGGCATAGCCCAACAGCAAGAAAAGCAGATGTTATGTAAAGGTATAACAGAACAATTCGTTTCCCACTTCACACAGCATAGCCGCGCAAATCACCACATTTAAATTGACTTAATTTAAATAAAACGATATTTCAATAATAGTAATCATGGATTTTGTTATCAGGAGGGATGATGACTAAACATGCAGCCATACTGCTGGCTCCGGGATTTGAAGAAGCTGAAGCCTTTATTATCATTGATATTTTGAATCGGCTGAAGGTGAAAGTGACCACTGTTGCCTGCCATGATCGACATGAAGTTGCCAGCTATCATGCCATCAGGGTATGTGCCGATACGCTATTAAGTGACGTTCAGTACAACATATTTGATGCGGTGGTGATTCCGGGAGGGCCGGAAGGCACGGTAAATCTTGCGGCGAATCCAGAGGTCAAAAGGTTTATTACACGGCATGACGAAGCCGGCAAATTGATAGCACCAATCTGTTCTGCCGCAGCACGGGTTCTTGGTAATAATCACCTGCTTAAGGGACGGCGTTATACCTGCTCAGGCGAGCTGTATAAGGCGGTAACAGATGGTATCTGGAGCAACGAGAACGTCGTGGAGGATGGCAACCTGATCAGTGGTAAGGGCTTAGGAAAAAGCTTTGAATTCGCTTTCCAACTGGCATGGCGTTTAACTGGTGATACCGAAACCGCCGATTTTCAGGCAGACCACATTTACTTCGATCACTGGCGGAGTAATCAAGGTATAGATGCCAAATGAAGCGTTTCCGGGAGCCGGGCTGTTCCCGCCTCGCAGTGCATACAGAAATGATAAGAGTCTTCCCCTTAATGGTGGGAAGACTCAGAACGCCATATCCAGAGACTGTAATTAAAATTGTGTAATTGCCTGTTTTTGATATGTTCACTCCAACAATGGAGACAGGCAAATTATGGACGAGAAGAAACTTAAGGCCCTTGCTGCTGAACTGGCCAAAGGCCTCAAAACTGAGGCCGGCCTTAATCAGTTTTCCCGCATGCTCACGAAGCTGACCGTTGAAACGGCACTCAATGCAGAACTGACTGACCACCTCGGGCATGAGAAAAATGCCCCTAAAACCGGCACCAATACCCGCAACGGCTACTCTTCGAAAACGCTGCTGTGCGACGACGGTGAAATCGGGCTAAACACGCCGCGCGACCGGGAAAATACCTTTGAACCTCAGCTGATTAAGAAGAATCAGACGCGTATCACGCAGATGGACAGCCAGATTTTATCCTTGTATGCCAAAGGCATGACCACGCGGGAAATCGTCGATACGTTCAAAGAGATGTACGATGCTGATGTGTCACCGGCCCTGATATCAAAAGTCACGGATGCCGTTAAAGAGCAGGTCGCCGAATGGCAGAATCGCCAGCTGGATGCGCTCTATCCCATTGTTTATCTGGACTGTATTGTTGTTAAGGTTCGTCAGAATGGCAGCGTGATTAACAAAGCGGTGTTCCTGGCACCGGGCATCAATACCGAAGGCCGGAAAGAGCTTCCGGGGATGCGGCTGGCTGAAAATGAAGGTGCAAAGTTCTGGCTGAACGTGCTGACGGAACTTAAAAATCGCGGCCTTCAGGACATCCTGATTGCCTGCGTGGATGGCCTGAAGGGCTTCCCGGATGCGATAAACAGCGTCTATCCGCAGACTCACATCCAGCTGTGCATCATCCACATGGTGCGTAACCGCCTGAAATACGTGGCGTGGAAGGACTACAAAGCGGTCACGGGCGGGCTGAAAACCGTTTATCAGGCACCAACAGAAGCGGCCGCACGGATGGCGCTGGCTGCGTTCGCCGAAGAATGGGATGACAAATATCCACAAATCAGCAAAAGCTGGCGTGCGCACGGGGAAAACCTCAATACGTTCTTCGGCTATCCGTCTGACATCCGAAAAGCTATCTACACCACGAATGCCATTGAGTCGCTGAACAGCGTGATCCGTGCCGCCATTAAGAAACGCAAGGTATTCCCGACGGATGACTCAGTGCGAAAGGTTATTTACCTGGCAATCCAGTCGGCATCGAAAAAATGGAGTATGCCGATCCAGAACTGTCGGCTGGCGATGAGCCGCTTTATTATTGAGTTCGGTGACCGCCTGAGCGTTCACCTTTGACGTGGTGGCAGTTACACAGAATTATTTACAGGGTCCATATCCAGCTTCCCGTAGTGGAACATCACTCCCAGCTTAAATCGCTCCCGGTTTCGATAACCTCTGGCCTTTATCCTCAACAGCCTTATTTTACTGTTGAGTGCTTCGGCATTACCGTTTGAGACGCTGTACCGCATTGCGTTAAGTATTCCGTACAGCCTTTTCGCGATGGTTCCTGCCATGTTTCTCATTGCCGGCATATCGCAAGTTCTTGCCAGCGCTATCCACTGCTGCCAGTCTGCACGGCGTTTATCACTCCATGGACGGTTCCAGATATCTTTCGCCAGTTCTTTCAGGGCCCGACACTGGCTGGTCAGTTGCATCTGCTCTCTCAGTCATGCCAGTTTTTCCTGTCGGGGTTCTGTCATCCATTTTTCGCTGTATTGCCACAGGAAGCGGGTTCCTTTTGCCTGGCGGCGACTGTCCACCGGAAGCTGGGGGTGTTAATTTTTCCGTCTATTATCAACGAGTTAGCCAATTTTTTGCCACATGAAAGCGGTAAAAGGCGATTTTTCCTGCTGCTCCCGGAAGAGGGAGCCGCTCTACTCTGATATATCCGGCATTCATATCCATTGAGAATGTTTTGACAGCTTCCAGTTGGCTGTCGGTGAGGGTGCGAAGATAGCTGGCAGGACTTTCTGTTCCCCGATCATCCGTTAACGCCAGCGCTCGTCCCTCACGATCGGATATCACGGTGATGTACCTGTGCCCTTTTTTGAATGCAACTTCATCCACATTCATATGCCGGGCTGATAGCAGCTTTTTTATTCGGGCAAGACCACATTTAACTGCCCGGGTCATAATGCCGTCAACGGCATTCCAGTTAAGCTGAAGCTGAAGCTGCTTTCTTACCGCATCAACCGTGCTAATTTTCAGCCAGGAAAGGACGAATGATCCGAACAATAACGTGTACCGGCTACACGGTCCGGCCCACGGAACAGGTAACGTCTGGCATCCATGGTTTGGGCACATGACCCGAGGGACATTCGCCTCAACGACAGTCATGAACTGGCAGGTATCAAGATGACACCATTTGCGGTGGCGATGATCGTGAACAGGGCATTGCTGTCCACATGTCGGGCAGAGTAATTGAGTATTTTTAGCGATCCCGACAACAACGGTGACAGCACCAGCGCTTTCATCAAGAGAAAGGGATTGGACCTGCCACGGAGCAGGCAGATTCAGAATGTGAGCATAGAGTGACTTCTCGTCCATGATGATCTCTGTGGATAAAACATACAGTTATCTGTACTAGCTCAGACCTGATCTGACAGTTACCGGTTATTTATACAGGTGTCTGTCAGATTAAATCTGGTTCAGATTTTTTTCTGCCCAGACCCGTTTACCATCAAGTAAAGTTGCCATTGGCGTACGCCCGCAGCACATTTTACCCTGATGAGTTCGCTCATTATTGTAATGCCACAACCAGTTGTCCAGATCTGCCTGCAGGCTTTCCAGGTCTCCATATAACTTCTTGCGGAACGTAACCTGATAAAAATCCTGCAAAATGGTTTTATGGAAGCGCTCGCAGATACCGTTCGTCTGTGGAGACATCGCCTTCGTTTTCGTATGGTCGATATCGTTGATGGCCAGATAAAGCTGATAATCATGCTGCTCCACTTTACCACAGTACTCCGTACCCCTGTCGGTCAGTATTCTCAGCATCGGCAGTCCCTGAGCCTCGTAGAACGGCAATACGCGATCATTGAGCAGGTCGGCGGCGGTGATCGGCGTTTTACTTGTATACAGCTTGCAGTGTGCCACTTTTGAGTACGTATCCACAAACGTCTGCTGGTAGATACGGCCAACACCTTTCAGATTGCCAACGTAGAAGGTGTCCTGCGAGCCCAGATAACCCGGATGTGCCGTCTCGATTTCGCCGCTGGCCTCATCATCATGCGCCTTTTTCTCCAGCGCTGCGATTTGGGCATCGGTAAGCACAATGCCTTCTTTAGCGACTTTCTCCTCAAGCGCCTTCAGGCGTTTACGGAAGTTCTCCAGGTCGTGTCGTTGCCAGATGGAGCGCACGCCGCTGCCGGAGATAAACACGCCTTTTTTACGAAGTTCATTGCTAGTCCGATGCTGACCATGAGCCGGGAACTCAACGGCGTACTCAACAACCGCACGTTCCGTGGCCTCATCGGCGCGGTTCTTCAGGTTGGGTACCCTACGACTTTGATTAACCAGCGCATCAATACCGCCTTCTTCAGCCAGTTCCTGATAACGGTAAAACGTGTCTCGCGACACGCCCATGATCTTACAGGCTTTTGATACGTTACCGAGCTCTTCGTCCAGATTGAGTAAACCGGCTTTGTGTTTGATGATGGGATTGTTAGTATGAAGCATGAGAGTTACCTCGCGTTTTGTATAAGGATTCGACACCCATATCAAAACCGGTAACTCTCAACCTTTCAAGGCCCATTGTCAGATCAAGTCGCGACTAATACACTTTATTATCGAGTTTGGTGACCGCCTGAGCGATCACCTTTAATACGGTGGCAGATACACAGAATTATTTACAGGGTCTACCCGCATTCAGCCACGTCCACGGTGTCAACGCCAGGATTTATGGTCGTTTTTCGCCATTTTTAATGTCCGCTATTTGATCACTTCTGCTGTCCGCTTTCCGCCATTTCATCATCACTGACTGGCATCGCGCTTTTGGCCAGCACCCCGGCTTTGCGTTTTTCCTTCAGCCGCTAACTTTCTCCTTTGATGTTCAGCGTGGTTGAGTGATGCAGCAACCGATCCAAGATCGCCGTTGCCAGCACGTTATCTCCGGACATCTCTCCTCAGTCTGCGAAGCTTTTGTTTAACGTCAGGATGATGCCCGCTTTTTCATACCGCCGGTTCAGCAGGCGGAAGAACAGACTGGCTTCCTCCCTGGTCATCGGAAGGTAGCCGATTTCGTCCAGGATCAACACAGCGGCTCCTCATAAGCACTCAGTGGACGATGTTCCACCATGCTGACCTGCTGCCAGAGCGGAGCATGGTGCCCAGGCACCGTCTGCCATCCAGATGATGCTGAACAGGGCCGGTGTAATGCTACCTGCTGCTCATTACTGTAGATCCGCAACTCGTCATCCAGTGATATTCGTATCGAGACCGGCTGCCCACACAAGGTTTCGGGAACACTGTAACGATTGCCGCCAACCTCGATATAGCGGTCCCAGGACACATGGCGGATGTAGAAGTAGCTGGTATCGAGATCCTTATCCGGCAACGGCTGCAGGTGTATTCAGCATCCGGTTTTAGCACGGCGAAGACACGGAAGCGACGGGAGAACCGCAGCGTATTTACCGCGCGGTTAACTTTGCATCGCTGTCCCGCGACCTCCGCTTCGATTTCGCACCGATCGTACTGCAACTGGTAACCGGGCTGGGTTTCGAAGCGCTCCGTTTTTTGATGGTCGCATTTTGCGTTTGGGCTGGATGTAATAGCGCAACATGGAGCGCACGCCGATGTACCCCATTGCTTTGATTTCTGCGGGGATAACATCGCCATTTCAGACATTCTCAGCCAGGCGCGTGTCAATATCGTCCATGAACGGCTTCAATTTGTGGCGTGTTTTTCTGGCCGGTGGTTCAGGGTATTTAAGATATCGCCTGACAGTACGCTCAGAGCAACCAGCCTGAGTCGCAATATCGACAATGTACGCACCCTGCTTGCTCATTTGCTTTATCATGTAAAAGGTCCTCTCTGCCCGGCATGTCGATGTCCTTTCTGGTGTGATAACCTGAACCTCAAGGAAACAACATGTTGGGGGGAGCGGACAATTCAAATGGCGAATTACAGTCTTATATCATTGGCGCTAACACTGCCACGTCGGCGGCCCTGTATCCAACGACTTCAAGCGCAGCCAGAGGGCTGATAATCTCCGTCCTTCGGCGGGTTTGCTCCCATGTTTCGTCGGGAAGGGTGGACACTCCCCGCTCAATAATTTGCGATGTTTCCGACACAATGCCCAGACCTCGCTTTGGTACACACGAGTATTGAGCATAGTCGAGAGGGGTTAAGATGACTTCTGATATTCTGCTGTCAGAAGCCACCTGCACATCCGACCTTACCTCCGGGCTGTTGCGTCATGCATGTATAGCAGAGATGTGTGCTGCTGTGTTAGTCAGCAGCCTCAATGCGTAACAACTGGTTTACATCGCCTGAATCCGCAGGAGCTACTACAGCCCTGCTGAAAGGCAATTCTCCCCTGAATGACATCCAGACCAGGTCAGGATTTTTTTTGTTCCTGATAATCACTGTGCCATCAGAATTTTCATCAATCAGCCACAACGCAGAATCTTCATCGGCAATCTTACTTTTGTCTGCAAGATTCAGGTTCACTATTCTTTCCTGGGTGCTGTCATAACGGGCACACATAAGACCTTCAAAACCACAAATAAAATAGCCTTCCTCAGAAGGAACAAGGGTAAACGTATGAATGCCGGAGTATGAGGGAGTCAAAGCATCGAAATTGAACAGATAATTGAGATACTTCATCTGCCCGGAAGACTCGCGGATATAAAACTTTTCAGGAATAGACATTAAAACTCCTTATACCATTTATGAAATATGACAACTGCAAACCCTCACTGAAACCAGGCGAACGAGGGTCAGAGTCAGTTTTAGTTTAGTTGAAGGTGCTGTATTTATCCGTCAGGGCATAAAGAATGGCCGCCGTATCTGCATCAATGACGCCGTCGTAGTTTTCCTGACGAAAATGTAGCTGGAAGGCCCGGACAAGCAGCTGAAACACCGAAGCGGTTGTTGTGCCGGAAACGTCATAGCCCCAGGTTTTCAGCCTGGCAATGATATCCTCATCAGACGGAAGTCCCCCGGCGGCAAACTCCGCCAGATAAGCTGACCGGGTGTTATCGTCATACCATGCCCCGACTCCGGCCTCATAAAGCGTTTTCCAGGGGAACGCGGCCCCGGGGTCACTTTTCCTGCACGGCGCAATATCGGAATGCCCCACGACATTCACAGGGCTGATGTCCGGATACCGCTGGAGGATATTTATTGCCAGCTCTTTGATTGCGTCAATCTGAACCGGGTTATAGGGAGGAAAGACAAACACGCCGTCATTATCACTGGCCAGATTAACCACCTCAATTCCGATGGCGGTGTCGTTAAGATTACTCCACCCTGCCCAGGAGCTGGCCCCGGCATGCCAGGCCCGTTCGTTTTCATCAACCAGGTTAAAAACACGCATATCGTTAAAACCGGCTGCAATGTACATTTTGTCGTCCGGGTCCGGGACCAGGTAATGCGCACTCACGGTGCCGTCACCGGCAAGTGCACGCACCGATGCGGCAAAATCAACGGCGGTGTAATGCATGACAAGAAAGCGCACGCGCCGGTTAAAACCCTTTACAGAGCGGTAGCTGTTATAATCGATGGGGTACATTTTTATTTCTCCTCTTCCTGTGCCTGACATCCGGCTGCCGCCCGGCGCGCTTTCAGATACTCAACAGCCTGCTGCGTCTGCGGCTCTCTCAGAAACATGTGGCGGAACAGCATGCATCCGTCCACGTCATTCAGGGAATCATTCCGGTCAAACTGCCGGGTGATTTCGGGCACCCCGCCTTCGACCGTCCAGTCAGGTTCAGCGGCTGACGGGATACCGACCTTGTAAAGCACCATGCAGATATACAGTGCACTAACAGTGCCTCTGATGGTGTCGGCCCACCACCGGGTTATCACATTATACCGGGCGACTTTGCGGGCAAAGGGCCAGTAAACCTGGGGCACGATATAATCAATGATGCCGTCAGGTACCCACTTCTGCGTGTCCGCATACACCGAATCATAGTTTGGGCCCCCGGCCTGCATGTCTGACCCCAGCGGGTCATCGACCCTGTTCCGCCATACGCGTGCAGGGCGGACGCCGGGTTTGATGGCCTTAATCCGCCAGTGACAGGCATCCACCAAGGAATACGTATTGTTTCTTCGCCAGTCACCTTTACTGTTGAAGCCCTGACGGACTTCTGCCAGGTGGCGTCGTCGTCCAGCGAGGAGTCCGCGGATTCGTAATAGAAGTAATCATCGAACTGAATACCGTCGACATCGTACCGGGTGACAATTTCCTCAACGATACCGGCGAGCCAGGCCTGAACCTTTGGAATACCGGAGCAAGCGCGAAGCGATTATAGTCGACGCGGGTCCATTCAGGATGTGTTCTGTAAACGCCGGAAGCAGAATCCGGAAATGAGTTATTCAGTTCATCGACGGTGGCATCGCGGGTATTCATTGAGAGGCGGTACGGATTAACCCGGGCGTGAAGCTCAATGTTTCTGGTATGAGCCTGTTCAACCGCCCAGGCAAGGCGGTCGAAGCCGGGATTTTTGCCCAGCGTCCCGGTCAGGTATTTCGACCAGGGCAGTAAGTCTGATGCATAGAGCACATCGGCACAGGGAACCACCTGAAATATCACGGCGTTCATGTTCATGGCCACGATATCGTCAAGAATACCGGTCAGTTCTTCTTTCTGCCATTTAATACGCTCAACATCATCCCGGATAGTGAGTGAGGAGGCGGAAGGCCAATCCAGATTGATAACGCCGGATACCCAAGTGGCCCGCATTTTCCTGTTTTGCATAAGATTACCTTCTTCAGGTGGAGTTCATTCATTAACTTCCCGCATGAGTAAACAAAAGAGAAACGGAATGCCAGCCAGGAGTCAGTTTTGCTGATTTTTGTGAGCGTCATCTGGTCAGAACATGTCGCCTGACAACCGGAAGAAAAGAAACCATTCAGTCAGTCCCGGGTTATCATTGCGGTAACCCGCGCACTCCGCCTCTGACATTTCGTGCAGTTGTCTTCTGAAAATAACAGGATGTCAGAAAAACGGCAGATCGCACTTAAACGCCTGAAAGCGGGTGCCGGTATCAGCTCTGTGGCGCGGGAATTCGGCACTTCCTGGCAGACCATTATGCGGATGCGTGATGATGCACTCAACCCGGTGGCACCAGAATAGCATGGAACGTGCCCCTATTAAGTTGTCAGGCATGTTTATGACGTCGTAGGGGTATATCGCGCATCATGGCGCATAGAACACCACAGCGCCCCCTTGACAGGGCTATAACCGCCTGGCTATGTCGTTTCCTCTGGCTCATTGTGCGTGTGTACTAAGCCCTGGAGATCGGATCGCTGAACACCGCGAAGGCCGACAGGAACAGCGCACATTTGAGGAGTTTATCTGGGTCAACAGGCCGCGGATACGGTTGCTGGCCTGCGTTGTCTGCGCGGCAAGATCATCATCGAAGCCACAGAGCATGGAGGGTTCTGCGATTTGCTCGTCGGTCAGCTTTAGCGTGCGTAGCGCGTGAGGCAGGGTACGGGCTGCTTCGGCGATGATGACCGCATCGCGGGCATCGGTTTTGGCTTCACCGGCGTGTAAGTCGGCGATACGGCGCATTGCCAGCCCGGGGAGGTGTCCAACAAGGACGCCTTCAGAGCGTGCAACGGCGACGGGTAGCGGAGTGTATACTGGCTCAGTATGTTACGGCGGAGTGGGAGTTCAGGAAAGTGCTTCATGTGGCAGGTGTGACATTTACGTTAATCCTGAACAAATATCAGCATTAAATTTAAATAAAATATTTATTTTTAGCATATCAGACTGAAATTTTTTATTTCCTGCAGTCATTTTTTTCGTCCACCTGCCATCAGCATCCAGGGAAATTCTGATAATTTCTACTTTAGTTATTAATGGTATTTCCAATTGTTACTTCATATTTACACTTCACGACAAAAAACGAACGATGAGGGATTGAATATGTCATCTGCAAGGGGCTGGTCGCCTGAACTGGAAGGGCTGTGAGGTGTTGCGTCGCTCTGGGTATTGGTAGGCCATATCAGCCTGCTGACGCACTGTCACATCGTGCTGGTTTCATCACCGGGTATCGGTGTCGATTTGTTTATTTTGCTTTCGGGCTATCTCATGGCAAAGAATTATGTTGAACGCCAGCATAAAGAGCCGTGGCAAAGTGTTAACACTATCCGCAAATTCTGGACACGACGTTTTTTTCGTATTGCACCGCTTTATTATCTATTGCTCATCGTGGCACTGATCGCTGGCCCATGGTTTAATGCTGGTCACTTAAGGTGACCAGCAACCTTTTTATCCGGATATTTCCTGCTCTTTACCCTCAACTCTCTCGGGTAACTTCGCTCTCTTCTACCCGGTAACACAAGCCATTTCGCCTGTTCATACAGGGTTCTCAGTTCTCCCGGCATTTTTCCCGGCGAAGCCCAGGGCAGGGTTATCAGCATCCGGATTATTTCGCTTATCGCTCCACTGAAGCTCAGCTGGTAAGGCAGGTAATCTCCTTTCAGATGGAACGCCATCTGCACCATCTGATATCGCACCAGGTTATAAGCCAGCAGTACCCCCCATAGCTCCTGTCTCACCAGCTCCGGCAGGCGACTGCGTAATGTCCACCGGCTGTCCAGCATACCCTGCTTTGCTTCCCGGTAGCCCAGTTCTATTTCCCAGCGGTGGCGATATAGCTCGCTGATATCTTTACCCGGATAGCGATTCGGGTCTGTCAGTGACGTCAGCACCTGCCTCTCTTTACCGTCTACCCTGCGGGTCAGCAGTCTTGCCACCATTTCTTCCGGGACCCCTGGCCATTGCTTCCTGGCTCGTGGACTGGTTTTCAGGCATATCAGTTCATCTCCACGCCCCAAACGGCGAACCACCTGATACTGTACGTGTTTTTTCAACGGCAACAACCAGTGACGGTGTTCTCCTGCTGTCTGCCAGTGATGAAGCAGACCCATCGAATAAAATCCCTTATCGAACAGGGTGATACTGTTATTCGGGGTTTTCTCCGTCAGGTGCTCAGCCAGCCGCATTTCACTGACTTTTTCACTGTCGAATGCACTGGCGGCGATCAGATGGCTGCTCAGCTCCATCAGACAAACCATTCGCACCTGAGGATAGCCGCCTTCGCCGTACTGGCTGCTGTGTTTACTGAAGACGGCTCTGTTTTCCGGCGTATCGGCGGTACGCCAGACCACGCCGTCGACAGCAAACAGATTCAGACCGTGCCATTTTGGATGTGCAGCCTGCTGATTCCAGTGCTGCTGTGTGATATCAAAAAGCTCCCGCACTGCATTTTCACCCAGAGTCTTACGGCGCTGAATGACAGCGCTGCGTGCGGTAAAAGGAGCTCCGGTCCGGTCAGTAATATCCATCAGATTGACGATTTCGGTCATCGGACGATCGCAAAAAATGGACATCCCAACGACAAGCCAAATCATGGATTCGAGGGAAAGTTTACGTTTACGCAAAGTAACGGTATCGGTCAGGGTGAGCGCCTGCTGAATAAGCTCGGGAGGAATAAGGTCGGCGAGACTACGGGCGCGCTCAGGAGTGGCGGCATTGATGATGCCGAGGGCCTGGGAAAGTTCCATTTAAAAAGGGTTCCATGATGAACATAGAACCCTTTTTACCGCATAAACCGGATCGGTCAACCGATCCTTAAATGATCGGCATTAGCCCATGGTTTGGTGAAATGCGCGAGACCATTGCCCATTTTTATTCCGCAACCGCAACGCAGAGTTCACGTTACAGTGACCAGTCTTTGGCAAATATTCTGACACACTTCAGTTTCCTTTTCGGTATGCTCCCTGCCTATAGCTTTAACACCGTATTGCCCGACTGGAGTACTGGCCTTGAAATGCAGTTTTATCTGCTGTTCCCCTTTATCATGCTGGCGGTGATGCGTTTCGGCTACGCTACCGCTCTGACGGGCATTATCCTGCTGTGCTGTGCAGCGCGTTTTGTGCTGGCGTATTATTATATGGCTTTTGAAATGCCCTCAATGATCCTGATTAAGTTGAATATGTTTATTGCAGGGATGCTGCTAGCCGAAGACGTGCGGCGCAAGTCAGTGCTGTATGTTGTCTTTGCCCTGCCTGGCCCGGTGGTCAGGGTGATTATTGACCCTCAACCTATCCCTCTGCAGATTGCCATGGAAACACTGATGATCGTGGGTATGCCTGCTATCCTCTGGCAACACACTGAACGGAGCGCGGCGGCACGGCTTGTGGCAATACATCGAAAAATGCTGAATAACCGTCTCAGCACCTGGCTGGGTGACGTCTCTTTCTCGGTGTATCTTTTGCATCTGCTGATTGTCACACCGACTATCGCGTTGCTGCTCACTCACAGCAATCTGCCTGCCAGCAGCGACCTGGTTCGTTTTGCCACCGTCTGCGCCATCACAATTCCACCAGTCTATGTGCTGGCCGCCCTGCTGTTTAAGTTCGTTGAGAAACCAGTAATTTTAACAGGCAAAAAGGTGCTGGCCTCTGCTGAATTGCGCCGGAATCGGACAGGTTAAGCACACTAAGGCCACCAGTGCTTTAGCGCTGAATCTGTCAGCCATAAGACAACCTTTTTGGATTATGGCTATTTCCATTTCCGATCTTCATGCCGGCCGAAATCAAGGTAGTGCCTGACTGCATCCACCCCCGCCACCGCGACATCAGGATTTAATTCATAGTAACGTTTTTCAATAAACCCCGGTGGGACTATTTTGGGTACATATTTTTCTTTTATTTCTGCATATTCAGTTGCCAGCCCCCGGACTTTGAGACTGAGTGTTTTGTCCGTTTTTTACATTTATTCCATTTTTTCAAAAATGCTCATGGCTCCTGGCAGTTGAGGAGACCATAATCTGGTGGTATAATTCCTTTTATTATTCACCGGCCACTGATGATACTCAGATAAATAATTATCAATATTAATCGAATTAATTTTAATGCCTGAGTCCTTTTCAGCATAATTTAAGAATAGCGGTACAAGCGCCGACCATAAAAGCACCTCCATATGCCCCCCTGCAATGCCTCCAGCGGTACCAGGCGCAAATTTTGAATATTTCCGCACAGCTATTTTCCCGCATTCCTCTTTCCGCCCTGTCGTACAGGCATTCACCACATCATTCGCCGTTCCGGCAAACGAAAATCCAGTGCCAATATACCCTCCGGCCTTAAGGAAACGCGCTGCTCTGTCCGCATTACCGACATAGTAAGAATAACCGGGAATGCCACCCAGCCCCACAGTTGACCACTCATGCACCATCGAGCGGCTGGAGAGGTTTAACGCCCGCTTCATGCTTTCATACTGGCGGAATTTCACGGTATAGCGGGCCAGCGATTTTAACAGCGGTTTATTGACCCACTCTTTTAACTGATTCAACAGCTGATTGCGCTCAACGTAAAACTGCTGGCCGATCAGCGTTCCCTGAGTGCGAAACTGATTCTGGTAGCTGGCCTCAATTTCTTCAGTGTCTGCTCAATAGCCCTGAAGTACTTTTCACCTGCATCGCCAGCGGTGCTGAAAATCTTGCCTCCGGCGTCGATCAGCGCAGCAATCAGTCCGTAATGTTTCTGCATAAAGCTGGCATCGTCGCCATTAACGTCGGTAAAAGCAGCACTGGTTTTGTTCTTCAACTGCCTGAGACTGTTAAGCATGTGCATTGTCAGCTGAATAGGTGTATCCGCATTGAGTTTCATAAACAGACTGGTGGCAGGGGAGCGGGTATCCCTGAAGAGTTCCCGTGCCTGACTCTCCAGCGATCCCTGTCTTTCAACGTACAGTATCCGGGTGCAATGCTACGTGACATGAGTCCTTTCTCTGTTCGTTGTTAACTGGACATGATGATTACCACAAGTGGCAGTACCAGAGCTGTAAAAAACCGGGATAAATATAAATAATTCCGCTGCGGTCCGCAAAAAGTGTTGTAACCTGCTAAGAGTGGTTACTACGACACACCGCTTAACATTAAAGTCTCGCCAGTCGGCGGGGATTTTTGCTTTTTAGGGGCAAAAAAACAGCCACCCGTTTCGAGGTGGCTTTTTAGTTTCTGCACTTCTGAAAATGGGCGACTGCTGACAGCTTGCACACTGCCAGCAGCCATTCACCCCATGGATAAGGTCATGAAGTAAACCCGGGCCCATTCCGCCAGCTGGTGGATACACCTTAAAGGATTACTGTATAAAAGAGGGTCTTCCCCTGTTGTGGTGGCTAAGGGCATTATGATGGCAGTCTTGATTTTCTGAGGAGTCTGCCATGGACGAAAAGTCCCTCTATGCCCATATCCTTAACCTGTCCGCACCGTGGCAGGTAAAATCCCTTTCTCTTGATGAAAAATCTGGTTCAGTGACTGTGATTGTCGGCATTGTCGGGCACACTCAACTGACCTGTCCAACATGCGGTAAATCCTGCCCCATACATGACCACCGGCGTCGCAAATGGCGTCACCTCGATACCTGTCAATTCACCACGCTGGTTGAAGCTGATGTACCCCGCATTGACTGCCCCGAGCACGGTTGCCAGACACTGCCGGTTCCGTGGGCGGGGCCAGGCAGCCGCTACACCCTGTTGTTCGAAGCCTTTGTTCTTTCATGGCTGAAAATTAGCACCGTGGATGCTGTCAGAAAGCAGCTCAAACTCAGTTGGAATGCCGTGGACGGCATCATGATGCGCGCAGTAAAACGAGGCCTGGCCCGGATAAAACAACCCTTATCGGCCCGTCATCTCTGCGTGGATGAAGTCGGGTTCAAAAAAGGACACCAGTACGTCACCGTTATCTCTGACAGGCAGGGACGCGCTTTGCAACTGACCGACGATCGCGGTGTAGAAAGTCTTGCCAGTTATCTGCGTAGCCTGAGAGATCACCAGCTTGAAGAGATAAAAACGCTGTCTATGGACATGAACACGGCCTATATCAGTGCTGCACGCATCCATCTCCCCAATGCCGTGGATAAAATCGCCTTCGATCACTTCCATGTGGCAAAAATGTTGTGCGCCATCGTTGATAAAACCCGTCAGGCTGAGATGAAACAGATCCCGTCGTCAGACAGGAAAGACGCCCACCGCTCACGCTACTTATGGTTTTACAGCAAACAAAATCGCTTTGGGCGCCGCGCTGAGAGGTTAGAAGTTGCCCGGCTGGTGTTACCGCAAACGAACCAGTGCTGGGTAATGAAAGAGCTTGCCCGCGATCTGTGGCACCGCCGCTATGACGACCATAGCCGTAAGTTGTGGCAGGAATGGATGGCGATGGCTAAAGACACCGGCATACCACACTCATGGTCAGCATTGCCCGCATGGTGGCAAAGCGGCTTTACGGCATTCTGAATGCGATGAAAAACCGGGTATCGAACGGCAATGCGGAGTCTCTGAACAGTAAA
Source organism: Erwinia tracheiphila (assembly GCF_021365465.1). Classification (NCBI taxonomy): domain Bacteria; kingdom Pseudomonadati; phylum Pseudomonadota; class Gammaproteobacteria; order Enterobacterales; family Erwiniaceae; genus Erwinia; species Erwinia tracheiphila. Next base: position 1,746,513 of record NZ_CP089932.1, on the reverse strand, counting down.
ATACGGTTGCTGAGGATCAAGTCACGGGGCTTCAGGAATAAAGAACGGTTCAAGCTGGGCGTAATGTTCCACTACGGGAAGCTGAACACGGCGTTCTGAGTCTCCCACCATGATCGGGGAAGTCCCATAAAAGACCAGCAATAATGTTACCTTCGGCTCTGTATGTTCCGGTATTGAAGCGGCAGGTGTCGCCTGGGTGCCCCGGGCTTCAAAGGGGTATGGTTCAGTAAAATTGAGCCGTTCCCATGCTGCGTCCTGGCCACACACTGGCCTTTAACACCTGATTATGGCGACATGAACACACTGGCAGCCAGACTGAATAATGAAGAGATTCAGGCACCATATATTCTCATCGGCGGTTCACCCATCTGTACCGGAACTGAAAGTTAATCACACCTCGTGGCGTAATCCTTGCTCCCGGCCCGTCTGAATCTGTTATTTCCAGTGCGCCAGAATATGGTTTACCATAGATAGAACGTAGCCTGGTGTCGCTGATAGCCATAATAATATTTTGTACTCCCCTGATTTTATGTACTCAACGTGCCATGTACTAACGAATATATCGACAATCATGCTTATACAATAATATCTAAAAACAGATAAAACAATAAAAAAACAATATAAAACAAAAACATAAATCAACTATCGTGGGCAATTAAATACAGTGAAAGACCAGCAAATACAGCCAAGCTTCCTCTTCCACGATTATGAGACTTTCGGCCAAAGCCCGTCTCTGGACCGCCCTGCCCAGTTCGCGGCTGTTCGTACGGATATGGACTTCAACATTATCGGTGAGCCGGAAGTATTTTACTGTCAGCCTGGGGATGACTATCTCCCGCAGCCTGAAGCGGTAATGATCACAGGTATTACGCCTCAGGCCGCACGGGCAAAAGGAATAACCGAAGCCGCCTTCGCTCGACGTATCCACCAGCTCTTTAGTAAACCGGGAACCTGCATTGTCGGCTATAACAATGTTCGCTTCGATGATGAAGTCACGCGGAATCTGATGTACCGCAATTTCCACGACCCTTATGGCTGGAGTTGGCAACATGGCAACAGCCGTTGGGACCTGCTGGACGTTATGCGCGCCTGTTATGCTCTTCGCCCTGATGGCATTGAATGGCCAGAAAATGATGATGGTTTTCCCAGTTTCCGTCTGGAGCATCTCACTAACGCTAATGGTGTTGCACATCAGAACGCGCACGATGCCATGTCTGACGTCTGGGCCACCATCGCCATGGCAAAATTGGTGAAAGAGAAACAGCCCCGCCTTTACGACTTTCTTTTTAGCCATCGCAACAAGCAAAAAATCATGCATCTGGTGGATATTCCACAGATGAAGCCGCTGGTTCATATCTCAGGTATGTTCGGCGTATTTCGCGGCAACACCAGCTGGATCGCTCCACTGGCCTGGCATCCGGTGAATAAAAATGCCCTGATTGTCTGTGATTTAGCCGGTGATATGACCCCACTGCTGGAGCTGGACTCCGACGCGTTGCGGACGCGTCTGTATACGCGACGCGAGCAGCTGGCAGACTCGTCTCCGGTACCTGTTAAGCTGCTCCACATCAACAAATGCCCGGTGGTCGCGCCTGCTAATACCCTGCGCCCGGACGATGCCAAACGGCTTGGGATTTCCCGTCAGCGCTGTCTGGACAACCTTGCTTTATTACGGAAGCACCCGGAGATTCGTGAAAAGGTAGTGGCTGTATTTGTCGGTACAGAGCCATTCACCCCTTCAAATAATGTGGACGCGCAGCTTTATGACGGTTTTTTCAGCGACGCAGACCGCACCGCAATGAATATTATTCAGCAGACTACGCCGGAGCATTTGCCCGCGCTGGATCTCACCTTCAACGATCCACGGATTGCAAAGCTGCTTTTTCGCTATCGCGCACGTAATTTCCCCGGCACGCTGGATGAGGCAGAACAACTTCGCTGGCTGCAGCATCGCCGTGACATGCTCAGCCCTGAACGGGTACGGGATTATGTTGAACGGCTTGAAAGCCTGTTTGTGCAGTATGAAGGGGATAAAAGCAGAATAGTTCAGTTAAAGGCGTTATTTGACTATGCCAGGGAGCTGGTTTCATAAGAATAACAATCACGTTGAACGGCATCTCTGGCTTGTCCTGAAACCCCTATTCTCTGGTCTGAGGCCGCAGTATTTTTACTATGCGCTCCCTCTGGCAAAGCCACAGCAGACAGGTTGACAACGCGTGGATTGAATTGGGCAGTACCAGGCACCCTTATAAGGACGCTCCCCCTCTCTGCCTTTGGCTGTAAGTTCCACAGCCAAAGGCAGAACGGCCGGTCACCCGGCGGTGAAAACAAAAAAGAGCAGCCAGCCGTTCTTTTTTTATTATCAACACTAAACCACCTCCTGTGGAGGTGGTGATCGTTCATGTGGGGCTTTGCCCGTAGAATGCCCATGTTAAATACTGTCCCGGTTTGTTACCAGCAAATCAAGGAGTAAATAGCATGAGCAGATATGAATCCGCTTCCCACGTATCCTATCGCTGTCAGTATCATCTCGTATGGACACCGAAGTACAGATACAAAACCCTCAAAGGTCATCTCGGTAAAGAGGTTTACCGCAGCATCTACATTTACAGCAATATGAAAAAATGCACAGTAGTTGAGCTAAATGTGCAGATAGATCATATACATCTGGTGGTGAGGACGCAGCCGGGCTTGAGTGTTTCTGAGTTGATGGGATTTGTGAAAGGGCGAACGGCCATCAGGCTGTTCGAGAAGTTTCCTTATCTCAGGAAGCACAAGCTTTGGTGTAACCACTTTTGGCAAAGAGGGTATTTTGTGGATTCGGTGGGTGCAAAAGAAGAAGTAATTCGAAGGTATGTACGGTACCAGGGCAAGGTTGCCAAAGAGGAAGAAGAAAGGCAAATACAGCTCGGACTGACCCTGTAAATAATTCTGTGTAACTGCCGCCACGTCAAAGGTGAACGCTCAGGCGGTCACCGAACTCAATAATAAAGCGGCTCATCGCCAGCCGACAGTTCTGGATCGGCATACTCCATTTTTTCGATGCCGACTGGATTGCCAGGTAAATAACCTTTCGCACTGAGTCATCCGTCGGGAATACCTTGCGTTTCTTAATGGCGGCACGGATCACGCTGTTCAGCGACTCAATGGCATTCGTGGTGTAGATAGCTTTTCGGATGTCAGACGGATAGCCGAAGAACGTATTGAGGTTTTCCCCGTGCGCACGCCAGCTTTTGCTGATTTGTATTAGTCGCGACTTGATCTGACACTGGACCTTGAAAGGTTGAGAGTTACCGGTTTTGATATGGGTGTCTAATCCTTAAACAAAACGCGAGGTAACTCTCATGATTCATACTAACAATCCCATCATCAAACACAAAGCCGGCCTGCTCAATCTCGCCGAAGAACTCGGTAACGTATCAAAAGCCTGCAAGATCATGGGCGTGTCACGCGACACGTTTTACCGTTATCAGGAACTGGCTGCTGAAGGCGGCATCGATGCGCTGATTAACCAGAACCGCCGCGTCCCCAACCTGAAGAACCGCGCCGACGAAGCCACTGAACGCGCTGTTGTTGAATATGCCGTTGAGTTCCCGGCCCACGGGCAACACCGGACCAGTAATGAGCTGCGTAAAAAAGGCGTGTTTATCTCCGGTAGCGGCGTGCGCTCCATCTGGCAACGGCACGACCTGGAGAACTTCCGTAAACGCCTGAAGGCACTTGAGGAAAAGGTCGCCAGAGAAGGCATCGTGCTTACCGACGCTCAAATCGCAGCGCTGGAGAAGAAGGCCCACGATGACGAGGCCAGCGGAGAAATCGAAACTGCTCACCCGGGTTATCTCGGGTCGCAGGACACCTTCTACGTGGGCAATCTGAAAGGTGTGGGTCGTATCTACCAGCAGACGTTCGTGGATACGTACTCGAAAGTGGCACACTGCAAACTGTATACGAGTAAAACGCCGATCACCGCCGCAGACCTGCTCAATGATCGCGTACTGCCGTTCTACGAGGCTCAGGGACTGCCGATGCTGAGGATCCTGACCGACAGGGGAACGGAGTACTGTGGTAAGGTGGAGCAGCATGATTACCAGCTGTATCTGGCCATCAACGATATCGACCATACAAAAACGAAGGCGATGTCTCCGCAGACGAACGGCATCTGCGAGCGCTTCCATAAAACTATTTTGCAGGATTTTTATCAGGTTACGTTCCGTAAGAAGTTATACGAAGACCTGGAGAGCCTGCAAACGGATCTGGACAACTGGTTGTGGCATTACAATAATGAGCGAACTCATCAGGGAAAAATGTGCTGCGGGCGTACGCCAATGGCCACGTTACTTGATGGTAAACGAGTCTGGGCAGAAAAAAATCTGAACCAGATGTAATCTGACAGACACCTGTATAAATAACCGGTAACTGTCAGATCAGGTCTGAGCTAGTACAGCTGATTTGTGGATATTTGTCATCCCATTCTTCGGCGAACGCAGCCAGCGCCATCCGTGCGGCCGCTTCTGTTGGTGCCTGATAAACGGTTTTCAGCCCGCCCGTGACCGCTTTGTAGTCCTTCCACGCCACGTATTTCAGGCGGTTACGCACCATGTGGATGATGCACAGCTGGATGTGAGTCTGCAGATAGACGCTGTTTATCGCATCCGGGAAGCCCTTCAGGCCATCCACGCAGGCAATCAGGATGTCCTGAAGGCCGCGATTTTTAAGTTCCGTCAGCACGTTCAGCCAGAACTTTGCACCTTCATTTTCAGCCAGCCGCATCCCCGGAAGCTCTTTCCGGCCTTCGGTATTGATGCCCGGTGCCAGGAACACCGCTTTGTTAATCACGCTGCCATTCTGACGAACCTTAACAACAATACAGTCCAGATAAACAATGGGATAGAGCGCATCCAGCTGGCGATTCTGCCATTCGGCGACCTGCTCTTTAACGGCATCCGTGACTTTTGATATCAGGGCCGGTGACACATCAGCATCGTACATCTCTTTGAACGTATCGACGATTTCCCGCGTGGTCATGCCTTTGGTGCGTATTCCGATGATTCCGGTCAGTGATTCCGACGATTTCGATCGCGCTTCCCGCGCTGGTTATTTCTTCCTTTAGTTTTTAACCCGTCTGATCGGTTTGCGCCAGGTTACGCATTGATTCGCCCCTGAGCTCAACGCGATGTCCGTTGTGCAGTAGCCGGTCCATCAGGGCATCGGCTACCGTCGGGTTGCCTACCAGCTTGTACCATTCACTCACCGGTAGCTGACTGATGATGATGGTGCTTCCCCGCTGGTATCTGTCCTCCATCACTTCCAGCAGATCTGAGGCCTGGCGGGTGTTCAGCTTTTAAAGGCCCCAGTCATCAAGGATGAGCAGGTCCTTTTTCGACAGATGCAGCAGTTGCTTCTGGTAACTCCCGTCGGCATGCCCGATATTCAGGTCATCAAGCAGTCGTGTCAGCCGGTAGTACACCACCTGGATATGCTGCTGGCAGGCCTGCTCACCCAGGGCACAGGCAACGTACGTTTTTCCGCATCCCGTGGGGCCGGTGATCAGCACATTTTCATGACGGTGAACATAGGTGCCTGTCAGCAGCTGTACCAGCAACTGCCGGTTCAGGCCCCGTTCCGGCCGGTAGTCAAGCTGTGAAGGCTGCGCATCCAGTCTCAGTTTCGACTGTCTTCGCAGACGGTTGACCTTCGAGACCTCCTGCTGCAGCAGTTCGTGCTCCAGCAGGAGGCCCAGCCGTTCCTCGAAGCTCAGCGAGGTGTAGGTCATCGGCTGCGACCATTGCAACTCCAGCGCGTTGCTCATGTGCCCCAGCCGCAGGGCGCGTATCTGTTCCAGCAGGTTGTTGTGCATTATTTTCTCCTCAGTGGTAGTACCCGGCACCGCGTACGTTGCTGTGCTCTACAGGGGACTCATCCGGCACTTCGTCTTTCAGCCGGTCCCGGTGGTTTGTCAGCAGGTTCAGGATCACCTGACGCCATGGGCGCTCCAGTAACAGCGCCTGCTGGCAGGCGTTTTCCAGCCGGGTATCGCCATATTCACGGCTGAGATTGAGCAGACCCAGGCAGGTCCGGTAAGCCTGTTCCGGATGTGCGCGATGGTGCAGGTGCCATGCCACCACGGCACGGGTGGTGCTGCCGATGCTCTCGCCCCACGACACCAGCCTTTCCGGGCTCCATCGCTGTCGGCGATGGGATTCCGGCATATGCTCTGCTTGCGTGGTGAAGCCACCCTGTTGCTGTGCCCGTGGATGCCGGGCTACCAGTGTTCCACGGTGATAGAGGCAGATGAGCCTGGCACCGGCTTCGATATCGATATGACTGCCGACCAGCGCATGGGGCACAGAGTACGCATGTTTGCTGTACAGCACGTGATAGTCCGGGCCGACCTTTGCCCGGCGGATATCAACGTATTCATACCAGTATGGCGGGAGAGCCTTCAGGGCGGGTTTATCCAGTTGTTCATACAGGCTTTTCCTGCAACCCGGCAACCGACGGAACGGCCGCTCATTCAGTTCCTGCAGTAGCTCACTGATGGCCAGATTCAGCGCGGCCAGCGTATGGAACACTTCATGCCGCAACCGCATCAGGATCCAGCGCTCCACGACCAGAACGGCATTTTCGACTTTGGGTTTGTCTTTCGGTTTGCGGGGCCGGGCCGGGATCATCGCCGTGTTATAGTGCCGGGCCAGCTTGCGATAGTTCTCGTTCAGCACCGGCTCGTAGCGGTCTGCGCGGCTGACCGCTGCTTTCAGATTATCCGGCACAAGAAGCTGGGGAACACCGCCGAAGAACTCGAACGCCCTGACGTGGGCCATCAGCCAGCTTTCCTGCCGCTGGTTTTCACAGGCCTCAACATAGGTGTAGTTTGAGGCACCGAATGTGGCCACGAAGATGTGAGCCTGCCGGACCTCACCCGTATCCGGGTTGATAACAGGGATCGTCGGCCCGCAGAAGTCGAGGAACAGTTTCTCACCGGCGACATGATGCTGACGCATGCTATGCTTCTGTAGCTTCAGCCAGTCGTTGTAGAGGTTGCAGAACTGGCTGTAGCCGTAGGCATTTTCGCCAGCGTCCTGTTGATATTCCTGCCAGAGCAGGATTTTGGTCATCCCCTTACGCTTCAGTTCCTGATGGCACAGCGGGAAGTCCGGCATCCGTTTATGGCTGTCGCGGGCGCGTCCGGTATAGAGCAACGTTTCGAGCTGTGATTCCGTCATCTCCTCCGGCAGGGGCCACGCCAGCTGGCTTCCCCTGAAGCGGGTGACCACATCAGATACGGTGCTGCACCCGATATTCAGACAGGCTGAGATGCTCCTGTTGGGCAGGTGACAGTCAAATTTAAGGCGCAGCAGTTCTTTAATTTTACTCATCCGCGTTCTCAGTCTTGCCATGGCGACACGTCTCCGGAAGATGGGTTATCAGGAGAAAGTGTTGTCCATTGTTTTAAAAGTGAAAAGCGCGGGATTCCGACGACAGGATCACGGATTCCGACGGATGGCCAAATCTGGCCGGAACAAATCGGAATTCGTGGTCGAATTAAATCGGAAAGTGCGATCGGATTAAATCGGAATCAATGGTCGGTTTGGGTCGGAATACGCATTTGGCATACAAGGATAAAATCTGGCTGTCCATCTGCGTGATACGCGTCTGATTCTTCTTAATCAGCTGAGGTTCAAAGGTATTTTCCCGGTCGCGCGGCGTGTTTAGCCCGATTTCACCGTCGTCGCACAGCAGCGTTTTCGAAGAGTAGCCGTTGCGGGTATTGGTGCCGGTTTTAGGGGCATTTTTCTCATGCCCGAGGTGGTCAGTCAGTTCTGCATTGAGTGCCGTTTCAACGGTCAGCTTCGTGAGCATGCGGGAAAACTGATTAAGGTCGGCCTCAGTTTTGAGGCCTTTGGCCAGTTCAGCAGCAAGGGCCTTAAGTTTCTTCTCGTCCATAATTTGCCTGTCTCCATTGTTGGAGTGAACATATCAAAAACAGGCAATTACACAATTTTAATTACAGTCTCACTAAGTCCAGACTCAGAGAGCCTTCCCTTCACACTTCTTTCAGTGGAAGCTGGCTCTCTTCAACTTCATGTTTTTCCTGATACTTCACGTACTTTATTATCATTTCTTCGTTTATACCTACGGTATCGACACAATAACCTCTTGCCCAAAAATCATTCCCCCACTGCTTGTTCTTACGCAGGCAGGGAAATTTACTGAACAATCGAAGGGCTGTTTTACCCTTTAAGTCGCCTGTTACATGGGAAATCGAAAGCCGTGGAGGCACTTTTACCCGCAAATGGACATGGTCTGTCTGGTCATTCAGCTCCACTACTTCTATCCCGGGCTGCTCACCTGAGATCCTTATCTGCTTACAGACCTCTTTACCAACATTGTTACTAAGGATGCGAAACCGGTACCTGGGTGTGCATACGATATGATATTGACAACACCAGAGCACATGAGATGCTTTCTGGTATCTGCTCATGGTTAAATCCCTGGCAGTTATGGGGATAACAGATTCGGATTTTCCCATGAGTAGCATGACTGGCAGAGCCAGCTTATTGCTGACCACCTCCACAGGAGGTGGTGTTCATGCAGGGATAAAAAAGGCCCCGTAATTTACGGGGCCTTTAAGCAGCTTTGCTACATTGGCTCTTCAGTACATTGCGGCACGGGATGACGGAAGCTTCGGGTAACAACGGCAAGATAAATCAAGCCAATGCCAGCCCAAATCAGACCGAGGGTCATGGAGCTTGCTTCCAGACTTACCCAAAGTGCTCCCACCGTCAGCGCACCACACAGCGGCAGTAACAGGAAATTGACGTTATCCTTGAGCGTTTTGTTACGTCCTTCGCGGATCCAGAACTGAGAAATAACCGAGAGATTCACAAAGGTAAACGCCACCAGCGCCCCAAAGTTGATCAGCGCTGTTGCCGTCACCAGATCAAAGGTAATCGCGCTAAGGGCAATCCCCCCCACCAGCACCACATTCAGCGCTGGCGTTCGCCATTTTGGATGGATGTAGCCAAAGAAACGCTCTGGAAAAACGCCATCACGCCCCATGACGTACATGAGGCGAGAAACGCCCGCATGAGCCGCCATCCCCGACGCCAGCACCGTGACGCAGGAGAAGATCAGGATACCAAACTGGAATGCCTTACCCGCTACATAGAGCATAATTTCCGGCTGTGACGCATCGGGGTTTTTAAAGCGAGAAATATCCGGGAAATAGAGCTGCAGGAAATAGGAAACGACAATAAAAATAACGCCGCCAATGAGTGCGGTCAAAAAGATAGCCTTTGGAATAACGCGCCCGGCATCTTTGGTTTCTTCTGAAAGCGAACTGATACCGTCAAAACCGAGAAACGAGAAGCACAAAATGGTTGCGCCCGTAATCATTGGCACGACATGGGCGCTTTCAGACCAAAATGGCCGGCTGCTAGCCAGGGTTCCGGCACCTTCACCGTGCGCAACGCCGTAAATGACCATCGACATAATGACCACCATCACCACGACCTGCAACACCACGATAACGCTGTTGAAGTTGGCAACGGTTTTAATGCCCTTCAGATTAGAGAGCGTCATAAAGCCCACCAGCAACACCACGAAAATCCATGCGGGAATACCGGGAAGCAGCGCTTCAAAATAAATTTTAGCCAGCAGGATATTGATCATCGGCATGAACAAATAGTCCAGCAGGGATGACCAGCCCACCATAAAGCCCACATGCGGGCTGATCGCTTTCTGCGCGTAGGTATAAGCAGAACCCGCAGAGGGGAAGCGGCGAACCAGCTTGCCATAGCTTAATGCGGTAAAAAGGATAGCAATCAAGGCGAAAGCATAAGCGGTGGCCACGTGACCGTCGGTCAGGCCGGAGACGATACCGAACGTGTCGAACAGGGTCATCGGCTGCATATAGGCCAGTCCCATCATCACCACCGGTAACAAAGTCAGTGACTTTTTGAGCTGCGCACGCGGCTGGGCGGCAGAGGTCTGAGGATTATGCAACATTATTGAGCCTCCCATGAGTTTCAACCTTTCCGGATTGAACCACAGGGAAACTTCGCATCAGGCGAGCGTTTTTCTTCGTAATAGTAATAAGCGGAAAAGTAGCGGTAAAAGAAAAACCTGCTGTTGCGCCGTAGTCGTCGCGCAGACGTTTACCGGCAGCGGCCGACGTGATCAAATGCTGACCCATCTTTCATTCCTCAATCAGACACAAAGTGTGTATTAACGTAATTTTACATCCGGCGTCTGGCCCGCGACGGAAGACCTGAATCGTCGGCAAAAAATAACCGACGCAATGAAATCGCATCGGTTATCTGTGTATTTTGCAGGGGGATATTCTGCACCATTCAGGAGCACGAAAACAAGGGGGTCATCCGGCCGCAAACGTACTTCGCGTGCTGAAAGAAAAACATCGCAGCACATTCAGGTGTTTTTCAGCATCCAGTCGATTTACGTGGCGGTAATCAGCCGCTCAAAATGCATCAGTTCATGATGTTTACAGCTGTGCCAGACAAAGCTGAAACGCTCAACCAACAGTTTTTGTAAGGCATGGCTCTGCTCAAATTCATACAGCGCACCACTTTGACGGGTTGGCAGAGGGTTGCCCTCCACTTCATGACAGCTGCCTTTCACATCCAGTGACAGTGGGTTGTCAACTCCATGCGGGATCCCGGCGAGTACCGCAGCCACCACCAGGTAGGGATTGGCGTCCGCACCCTCTCCCGGTATTCAACACGGTGGTTATCGCTATCACCACAGGGAATGCTCAAAGCCACGGTGCGATTGTTATGGCCCCATGACGCCTGTAGGGAATACCCCGCAAGGAGCGGCCAGATTTGCAGCTCACCAGTCAGACGCATCTGCCTATTCGAAAGGCAATCTGCAAATGTAACCGTTACCAAATGATTACCATTTATGATTTTTCTTAGAGGCTAATTACTTGCTTAATCGCCTTATTCATGAATTTTCAACTTATGTAAACGATTCCATTTATCCAAACTCGATCACGCTTTCTGTTTTGGCACTGTGCTATTTTTCTGTGAATCACCTGTAACATAAGAAGGTCATCAGGATTTACCATGCAAACATTCAACCCGGTCGACCATCCTCACCGCCGCTATAATCCTTTATCCGATCAGTGGATTCTTGTTTCACCGCACCGCGCAAAACGTCCCTGGCAGGGTGCGCAGGAGATCCCTTCACAACAACAGCTACCCACTCACGATCCTGACTGTTTTCTCTGTCCGGGCAATCGCCGCGTGACCGGTGACAATAACCCCAGCTATACCGGCACCTGGGTGTTTACTAACGATTTTGCCGCCCTGATGACTGATACGCCGGATGCAAAAGCCAGTGAAGATAACCTGATGCGTTACGAAAGCGCACGTGGAACCAGTCGGGTAATCTGCTTCTCGCCGGATCACAGTAAAACCCTGCCGGAACTTTCTCTTGCTGCTTTGGAGCAAATCATCACGACCTGGCAGGCGCAGACCGCCGAGCTGGGACAGCGCTACCCCTGGGTGCAGGTGTTTGAGAATAAAGGGGCAGCGATGGGATGTTCAAACCCCCATCCGCATGGTCAGGTTTGGGCTAACAGCTTCCTGCCGAATGAAGCGAAACGTGAAGATGACTTACAACGCACTTATTTTGCACAACATCAGTCGCCCATGCTGCTGGACTACAGCGCACGTGAACGTGCAGACGGCAGCCGGACCGTGGTGGAAACTGAACACTGGCTGGCCGTGGTTCCCTGGTGGGCGGCCTGGCCGTTTGAAACCTTGCTGCTGCCAAAAGCGCACGTAAAACGCATTATTGATTTGAACGATGCCCAGCGTACTGACCTAGCACTGGCCTTAAAAAAACTCACCAGCCGCTATGACAACCTCTTTCAGTGCTCATTCCCCTATTCAATGGGCTGGCACAGTGCGCCATTTAATGGTGAAAACAACGATCACTGGCAGCTTCACGCCCATTTTTATCCTCCGCTATTGCGCTCCGCTTCAGTACGGAAATTTATGGTGGGATACGAGATGCTGGCAGAGACCCAGCGCGACTTAACGGCGGAGCAGGCAGCCGAGCGGCTGCGTTCCGTCAGTGATATTCATTTCCGCGAGACGGGAGCATAACAATGACTTTAAAAACCTCTGTCCGGCACATTTTCGCCGATAAATTTGGCTACCAGGCCGAGCATACTTTCCAGGCACCAGGCCGGGTGAATCTGATCGGCGAACACACCGATTATAACGACGGTTTTGTGCTGCCCTGCGCCATCAATTATCAGACGGTTATCGCCTGCGCAAAACGTGATGACCGCCAGATCCGGGTGATTGCCGTTGATTATGACAATCAACAGGACCTCTTTTCACTGGATGAGCCAATCCTCAGCCATCCCGATCAAATGTGGTCAAACTATGTGCGTGGCGTGGTGAAACACCTGCAAAAGCGCAATAAGCATTTTGGCGGCGTGGATATGGTGATTACCGGCGATGTTCCGCAGGGGGCGGGGTTAAGCTCCTCAGCTTCGCTGGAAGTGGCGATTGGTACGGCAATTCAGCAGCTTTACCATTTGCCGCTGGACGGTGCCCAAATTGCCCTCAACGGGCAGGAAGCGGAAAACCAGTTCGTTGGCTGCAACTGCGGCATTATGGACCAGTTAATCTCCGCGCTGGGGAAAAAAGACCATGCCATGCTGCTGGACTGCCGGACGCTGGGTACCCGCCCGGTGCCCATGCCGCAAGACATTGCCGTGGTTATCATCAATTCCAATTTCCGGCGTAGTCTGGTGGGCAGTGAATACAACACCCGTCGTCAACAATGCGAAACCGGCGCTCGCTTTTTCAGCCAGTCGTCACTGCGCGATGTCGATCTCAATCAGTTTAACGCCGTTGAGCATCAGCTCGATCCTTTGGTGGCAAAACGGGTGCGCCATGTGCTGACCGAGAATGCCCGCACGCAGCAAGCCGCAGAAGCACTGGCAAAAGGCGATCTGACACGGATGGGGGTACTGATGGCCGAGTCCCATGCTTCGATGCGCGATGACTTTGAAATCACCGTTCCACCGATTGATACGCTGGTTGAGATAGTGAAGAACACGCTGGGCGAACGTGGTGGCGTGCGCATGACCGGCGGTGGCTTCGGTGGCTGCATTGTGGCATTGATGCCGTTGGAGTTGGTTGAACAGGTACGGGCCGCGGTAGCAGAGCAATATGAAACCCGCTGCGGTATTAAAGAAACTTTTTACGTCTGCCAGGCTTCAGCAGGAGCGGGGCAATGCTGACACAGCAGACCTCTCTGGCCCCGGACGGCCAGCCGTTGCGCATCACTACCTTGCGCAACGCCGGAGGAATGGTCACAACGTTTATGGACTGGGGAGCCACCTGGCTCTCCGCCCGCGTGCCAATGAAGGATGGCACGGTGCGTGAGGCGCTGCTGGGTTGCTCCACGCCGTCAGATTATTTGCAACAATCGTCCTATCTGGGCGCAACCATTGGCCGCTATGCCAATCGTATTGCCCGTGCAAACCTCCATGCTAACGGTCAGACCTGGCAGCTTGAAGCTAATCAGGGTATACACCAACTCCACGGCGGTTCAGGCGGCTTTCATCAGCGTCGCTGGCAGATCGTGCGTCAGGCAGAGCAGGAAGTGGAATATCGGCTCAATTCCGCCGACGGCGAACAGGGCTTTCCCGGAAATTTGCAGGTAACCTTGCGCTACCGCCTTGGGGATGACAATACGCTGTCCATTAGCTTTCAGGCAGCGGTGGATCGTCCCTGCCCGATTAACCTCACTAATCACGCCTATTTCAATCTGGATGCTGAACAGGGGGATGCCCGCCAACACCGTCTGCAGCTACATGCCGAACGCTATCTGCCTGTGGACAGCGAGGGCATTCCCTATGGCCCCTTTAAGGCAGTGGAAGGAACCAGCTTCGATTTCCGCCAGCCTAAGACCGTGGCGCAAGATTTCCTGCAGGATGACGATCAGCGCGCGGTTAAAGGGTACGATCATGCTTTTTTACTGTGCAAAGGCTCCGCAATCCGGCCTGCAGCTGAACTTTGGTCTGCAGACGGTAAACTCAGGCTCAGGGTGCATACCAGCGCCCCTGCCCTGCAATTTTACTCAGGCAACTTTTTACAAGGTACGCCCGCGCGGGAACAGGGCGTATATGCTGCCTTTCACGGAATCGCACTGGAAAGCGGATTTTTGCCCGACTCGCCAAACCATCCCGAGTGGCCTCAACCTGATTGCTGGTTAAAGCCGGGTGAATCGTATCAGCAATTAAGCCATTATTGCCTGACGCCGTTTGACTGAGCGCATGAAAATCACGCATGCCGAACGCTTCAGGCTTACCTGACGTGAAGATTTCGGCTATGGTATTAACCAGCAAAAAATTGCGGTGGGCCGTACACGCAATTTTCAGTTTACCCTTGTCTTAGAAACGTCAGATTATTAAGGAGTTAAGCAATGGCTGTAACAAAGCTGGTTCTGGTACGTCATGGCGAAAGCCAATGGAACAATGAAAACCGCTTTACCGGTTGGTACGATGTGGACCTCTCCGATAAAGGGCGTACCGAAGCAAAAGCAGCAGGTCAGTTGCTGAAAAAAGAAGGTTTTACCTTCGATTTTGCTTACACCTCCGTACTGAAACGTGCCATCCACACGCTGTGGAATATTCTTGATGAAGTGGATCAGGTCTGGCTGCCGGTTGAAAAATCATGGCGTCTGAATGAGCGTCACTACGGTGCTCTGCAAGGGCTGGATAAAGCGGAAACCGCGCAAAAATACGGTGACGATCAGGTTAAACAATGGCGCCGTGGATTTGCCGTAACGCCTCCAGAGCTGGACCGCGCCGATGAGCGTTTCCCAGGCCACGACCCGCGTTATACGTCACTGACGGCAGAACAGCTGCCAACCACTGAAAGCCTGGCGCTAACCATTGATCGCGTGCTGCCGTACTGGAACGAGTCGATCCTCCCACGCATGAAGAAAGGTGAAAAAGTTATCATCGCTGCTCACGGTAACTCGCTGCGTGCGCTGGTGAAATACCTCGACGACATGAGTGAAGAAGAAATTCTTGAACTGAATATTCCTACCGGCGTACCGCTGGTTTATGAGTTCGACGAAAACTTCAGGCCGGTGAAACACTACTATCTGGGTGATGCTGACGAGATCGCAGCGAAAGCCGCCGCCGTTGCTAACCAGGGCAAAGCGAAGTAATTCTGCCGGAGTGTGAATGCAGCGATAAAAAAATCCGCCTGAAGGCGGATTTTTTTATGCACGACGCGCTTTCACTGCCTGAGCCAGCTGGCGAAGTATGTGTTCCGTATTTTCCCAACCAATACAGGCATCGGTCACACTTTTACCATAAACGAGAGGTTCACCGCTTTCGAGACTCTGATTTCCCTCTACAAGGTGGCTTTCGATCATAACACCGATTATCGCTTTTTCGCCGCCGGCTATCTGCTGCGCCACATCGTCAGCAACCATCATCTGTTTTTTGAACTGCTTGCTGCTGTTGGCATGGCTAAAGTCAATCATCACCTGCGGTTCAAGCCCCGCTTGCGACAGGCCTTCTTTCACCAGATTGACATGATGTGCACTATAGTTTGGATCTTTTCCACCGCGCAGGATAATATGACAGTCGCTGTTGCCGCTGGTTTCAACAATAGCGGAATGCCCGTATTTCGTTACGGACAGGAAACAGTGTGGCGCACTGGCGGCGTTAATCGCATCAATGGCAACCTTGATCGTTCCGTCAGTTCCATTTTTAAAACCCACCGGGCAAGACAAACCGGACGAAAGCTCACGGTGTACCTGAGATTCTGTGGTTCTCGCCCCGATGGCACCCCAGCTCATCAGATCGGCCAGATACTGGGGGGAAATCATATCCAGAAATTCGCCGGCGGCGGGTAATCCCATATCATTGATCTCCAACAGCAGCTTGCGGGCAATACGCAAACCATCGTTAATCTGGTAACTGCCATCCATATGCGGGTCGTTAATCAGGCCTTTCCAGCCGACGGTGGTTCGTGGTTTTTCAAAATAAACGCGCATTACCACTTCAAGTGAATCTTTTAGTTCTTCGCGCAGACGAAGCAAACGCCCGGCATAGTCTTTTGCCGCGGCGGGATCGTGAATGGAACAGGGGCCTATTACCACGAGTAAACGATCGTCTTCTTTTTGCAGAATATGATGAATAGCCTGGCGGCAGTGAGCCACAGTTGCTGCCGATCTTTCTGTGGCAGGGAATTTTTCCAGCAAAGCAACAGGGGGAAGGAGTTCTTTTATTTCTTTGATTCTTAGGTCATCGTTCTGATAATTCATAATTTTTCCAGGTATTTTCCAGGTCGTACTGCACACCGGGCGCATCCCGTTCAATTTATCGTGCAGGCCGAAGCGTGTAAATCAACTTTGTGCAAATACTTACCAGCCTGATTTGCTATTTTATGGTTGTTAACCAAAATTTATCAATTAGTTAAAAAATACATCCTTGTTATTAATCTGTTTCAGACATGATCGATGGGGATAGCATATCCTCTTCAACTTTTAACCGAACTGCTTTGAGAAGAGTTTGGTTCTGCGGAATGCAAATCGATGGAGAAGAGTAATGAATAAGTTTGTAATGGTATTTTTGACTGCAGCAATGACTCTGGGTAGCGGTGCCGCAATGGCTGACATTAACAATAAGTCATGCACGGCACATCAAATCAGCCAGCGGATGCTGGCGGAGTATCTGGCGGCGGCACCCAGAAAATTGCGCCAAACGGCGTGGATAACAGCAAAATCAATAACACGGGCAACGCCACCGCTCATGCCAAAAAGTGAAGTATCACCACCATGCTAAAAAATCATCTGCCACTGAGACGCATAAAAACAACGTGTGTAAAGAAGGCAAGTGACCGGGTGTGAATAAAAAAGTTGGCTCTGATGCCAATACCAAAACCGATGGCACCACGCAGTAATAACCTCAAGTTGATTGCACAGGAGAGCCTCAGCTCTCCTTTTTTATCCCTGCATGAACACCACCTCCTGTGGAGGTGGTCAGCAATAAGCTGGCTCTGCCAGTCATGCTACTCATGGGAAAATCCGAATCTGTTATCCCCATAACTGCCAGGGATTTAACCATGAGCAGATTCCAGAAAGCATCTCATGTGCTCTGGTGTTGTCAATATCATATCGTATGGACACCCAGGTACCGGTTTCGCATCCTCAGGAACAATGTTGGTAAAGAGGTCTGTAAGCAGATAAGGATCTCAGGTGAGCAGCCCGGGATAGAAGTAGTGGAGCTGAATGTCCAGACAGACCATGTCCCTTTGCGGGTAAAAGTGCCTCCACGGCTTTCGATTTCCCATGTAACAGGCGACTTAAAGGGTAAAACAGCCCTTCGATTGTTCAGTAAATTTCCCTGCTTGCGTAAGAACAAGCTGTCGGGTGTAGTGGCACACTAAAACTGTCCACCTGAAAAGAGGTGATATCATCACCTCACAGTCAGAACAGGTGACATTATGACCGGACGAACCAGAAGAACTTTCAGTCCTGAGTACCGTCCTGAAGCTGCACAGCTCGTACTCGACCAAAATTATTCTGTTGCCAATGCTGCCAGAGCTATGAACGTCGGTGTTTCCACGATGGATAAATGGGTTCGCCAGCTCAAGGACGAACGGGCAGGGAAATCGCCTGATGCAATGCCCATGACACCGGAACAACTCGAGATGCGTGAGCTAAAAAAACAGATACAACGCATTGCAATGGAAAACGATATCTTAAAAAAGGCTACCGCTCTCTTGATGTCAGACTCCCTGAAAAATTCTCGTTAGTTGAGAAACTCAGGAAGCGGTTTCCTGTTGCCATTTTATGCAACGTGTTCGGGGTTCATCGCAGCAGTTATAAATACTGGCGTAAGCCGAAAACTCCCGATGCCTCACGTGTGGCATTACTGAGTCTTGTTCGGGAAGCTCACCACGCCAGCAATGGCTCTGCGGGTGCACGTAATATCGCTGCCATGGTCACGGCGAAAGGTACGCGTCTTAGCCGCTGGCGCGCAGGAAAACTGATGAAAGAACTGAATATTATCAGTTGCCAGCAGCCCGGACACCGCTATAAAAAGACATCAAAAGAACATGTTGAGATCCCGAACCACCTGCAACGTCAGTTTGCCGTGAATGAACCAAATCAGGTCTGGTGCGGCGATGTGACTTACATCTGGACGGGGACACGTTGGGCATATCTGTCCGTTGTTCCGGACTTATTTGCACGTAATCCTGTTGGCTGGGCAATGTCATCTTTCCCCGATTCATCGCTGACTGGCAAAGCATTATCAATGGCATGGGAGCGAAGAAATAAACCGGCAAACGTCATGTTCCATTCGGATCAGGGAAGCCATTATACAAGCACTCATCTCAGACAACTATTATGGCGATACCAGATTAAACAAAGTTTGAGCCGACGGGGTAGCTGCTGGGATAACAGCCCGATGGAACGCTTCTTCCGCAGCCTTAAAACGGAATGGATACCAGACACCGGCTACAGTCATTCCAGTGAAGCACAACGCAGCATCACGAATTACATAACAGGTTATTACAGTCATCTCCGGCCCCATCAATATAATGGTGGAATGACACCGAACGAATCAGAACAGCGGTTCTGGAAAAACTCTAAAACTGTGGACAGCTTTTGTTGACCACTACAGGGGGAATGATTTTTGGGCAAGAGGTTATTGTGTCGATACCGTAGGTATAAACGAAGAAATGATAATAAAGTACGTGAAGTATCAGGAAAAACATGAAGTTGAAGAGAGCCAGCTTCCACTGAAAGAAGTGTGAAGGGAAGGCTCTCTGAGTCTGGACTTAGCGCGCCCCTATGGGGCGAAATCAATGCCACCTGCTATGCAGGTGGTTTTTTATTAAAAACACTACGTTTTGCAAACGTGGGCGTAAACCTCTGTTGACGCGCCTTACTGTTTCCAGAGTTAACGCTGGCAGGCCAGGTAGAGGCGTCTATTTTAAGAGTTTTAGTCCGCTCTTGCGGGACAAAATCACAGCCGATTTGCGTGAGGCCAGAGCTGCACCAGCCTCCTTTCCGTCGGCAGGATGTTTAATGTATTTTTGCCCTGCCTGATTACAGCTGTAAATACTTTTCCTGGTCGCGTTCGGTGCCGGGCAAATCAGCAAACCAGCCTGAGTGCATAAGCGGGTATGCTGGGGATCGCTGTTGCCGGGCTGTTCGCCAATTTACTTTCCTTCTGGTTGCTCCATCATGGAAGCGAAGAAAAAAACCTCAACATTCGCGCAGCTGCACTGCATGTGCTGGGTTCTGTTGGGACGGTGGCCGCGGCGCTTATTATTTTTACCGACCGGATGCTTGTCGACCCTGTGCTGTCAATACTGACCTCCCTTCTGGTGTTACGTAGCGCATGGGGTTTACTGAAAGAAAGTCTTCATGAACTATTGGAAGGTGCGCCAGGTTTAGTAGATGCAAGTAAAATCCAGTGCGCATTGATTCGTGGAATTCCTGAAGTGCGAAATGTTCATCACCTGCATCTGTGGCAGGTGGGTGAAAAACCGGTTATTACGCTGCATGTGCAGGTCGTCCCGACTTACGATCATGACGCTCTGCTTCGGCGTATTCATTGCTTTTTGCACGACCATTATCAAATTGAGCATGCCACAGTGCAGATGGAATATTAGTGCTGTGAGCAAATTGATGGTGGGTCGGCGCATACCCACCATCATCACCATTAAAGATGACAAGCGCTCTTTCGGGCGTTTTTTATCCATAGCCAGCAGCCATTCAGCGCAATCAGAGTCAGAATGGCGTACTCCAGTGACATGGCCCAGACTCCCTGACGCGCAAAAATCATTACGCTGATTACGTTGATGACCACCCACAGCAACCAGTTTTCAACGTATTTTCGCGTCATCAGAATCATTGCCACCACCGACAGAACCAGCATGCAGGCATCCCAGAATGGAAACGCATCCGGCTGCAGTTCGGGCATGATCACCACCAGCCCCATCGCCTGCATAAGCGTCACCGCCACACAGGTCAGCCAGCCAAATACCGGATTGATATACAGCGTCATCAGCGCAATGGCGACGATACTTATCACCGCGCAGCTCAGGGCTTTCGGCAGGCTCATCCAGCGAATGTGCAACAGGTTCTGGCTGTCCACCGTTTGGCGGCTCCAGGCATACCAGCCATAAATATTGGCCGCAAAGAAAAACATCTGCAATAGCAGACTGGCATAAAGGTGAATTTGAAAAAAGATAACGGCAAACAACGTGACGTTAATCAGGCCGAACACATAGTTACTGATTTTCTCCAGGCTGGCAAGCCAGATGCAGAGCAGGCCAGCAAAGGTGCCGATAGCTTCTATCCATGAAAGATCATAGCCGCCAGCACCAAGTGGAATATGAACCAAAATATTATGCGTACTGAAAAAATCCATAGCAACTCCATTGTCGTGAACAAACAGGAACAGGTATCACCTTTGCAAACTGGCAGCAAAGGTTAACATACGATTAAGCGGTCGCAATGCGCTTTCACGCAGTACGCTATCCACCTCAATTTCATGTGCGCAGCCGCCCTTTTCCAGCCCTGCTGCGATGGCTTTAATGACATCCACGGGCAATGGGCGAAGGTGCGGCAAGATGCGCCCTCGCCCGCCGCAGGCGCAGCCAGCAGTTCTTTGTCAGGACAGGCTTGTTGCATTTTGTAAAAAAATCCCCGGTCGGTTGCCACAATCATCTGTCGATGTGGCAGGTTTTTCGCTGCCTGAATCAGCTGGCTGGTAGAACCCACTGCATCAGCAAGGTCGACAACAGGCTGTGGTGATTCCGGGTGCACCAGCACTGACGCGCCAGGAAAAAGTGTTTTCATACGCTGCAGTGCCTGAGTTTTGAATTCATCATGCACAATGCAGGCACCTTGCCAGCACAAAATATCAGCACCGGTTTGACGTGTTACATAACGTCCAAGATGACGGTCCGGTGCCCAGATAATTTTTTCTCCAAGACTGTCGAGATGTTCAATTAATTCGACCGCGATACTGGACGTTACCACCCAGTCGGCACACGCTTTAACCACAGCTGAGGTATTGGCATAGACCACCACGGTGCGCTCTGGGTGACTGTCACAAAACTGGTTGAATTCATCGGCGGGACACCCCAGGTCAAGGGAGCACTGTGCCTGTAAAGTCGGCATGAGAACGGTTTTTTCAGGGCTGAGGATTTTAGCGGTTTCGCCCATAAACCGCACGCCAGCTACCAGCAGCGTTGATGCGCTATGCTGGCTGCCAAATCGTGCCATCTCCAGCGAATCAGCCACACAGCCTCCGGTTTCCTCGGCCAGCGCCTGAATATCAGGTTCGGTGTAATAGTGAGCCACTAATACTGCGTTGCGTAATTTGAGTAATTTTTTGATTTTTAACAGGTAAAATTGTTTTTTGCTCTGGCTTAATGCCGTGGGCTTTGGCGGAAAGGAATACACGGATGTGTCGTCGGCGTACATCTGGCTCATAATGCGATTCTTGTTTTTTCCAATTAACATATTCAGCAAACGGCCAGCTTTAATCTGCAATCCAGCCACCACTTTGTTTTATATGCTAAACAAGATACGCTAATTGACCGTTTACGTCGCTTAATTTTCATTGTTCGTCTGGGCCGCTGGCTGAGTGATACTCGCTGGCAGAACTGTTTCTGCTTTCAGTAAAAATGCTTTTATTTCCAGCCCACCGGCAAAACCCGTCAATTTGCCATTCGCACCAATAACCCTGTGACAGGGTGCAATAATAGAAACCGGGTTTTTGCCATTGGCCGCCCCCACCGCTCTGACTGCCCTGGGATGCCCAATTTGTCGCGCAATGTCGCCATAACTGCGGGTTTGACCATAGGGGATAGTGAGCAACGCATGCCAGACTTTTTTCTGAAACTCTGTGCCGTGGAACTCAAGATTCAGCGTAAAGCTCTGGCGTGCACCGGAAAAATATTCCCTCAGTTGCTTTTCTGCTTCCAGCAGCACAGGGGGGTGGTCGCTCTCCTGAGGATTGAGTAACCTGACGCGACCAGGACGATCGTTTTCCCAAAGTACCGCCGCCAGCCCACTGTCGCTGGCGATCAGTTTCAGTTCTCCGACGGGTGAAGACATCATTTTAAAAAAGTAACGCATCATTGTTCTCTCTGTACCATGCCGTTGCCCATGTAGCCGTTATTATCCGTTAATCGTTTAATGATGCCAGCCGTTTTCGGACGCTGAAAGATTTTATATTGCTATCCGAAAACGGCTGGCAGCGCTGCTTAATTGTGCTTACTCTGCCAGAAAAAAGCACAGAGGAACTGAGGATGATCGATGGGAAAGTCGCATACCGGGCCTTAACCTCCCGTGACAGCCGCTTCGATGGTGTTTTCTATGTAGGCGTGACCCCAACCGGTATTTACTATCGGCCGGTTTGCCCGGCAAGAGCTCCGCGTGAAGAGAATTACCTGTTTTTTCCCGCGCAGAAGCGGCTGAAAAAACCGCCTTTCGCCCCTGCCTGCAATACCCCCCGGAACTTGCGCCGGGTAATGGGTCGCTTGATAGCAGCCATCGTATCGTGGGTTTATTACTGCAAAAAATAGGGCGTAACCTGACAGATGAACTGACTACGCTGAATGAAATGGCCGCACAGCTATCATTAAGCAGTCGCCAGTTACTGGCAAAAAGCTTTTAACAGAGACTTCTTTGTCGATAACAGAAATAGCCTATGCCAGTGGTTTTGGTAGCCTGAGACGCTTCAATGCTGTCTTCCGCAGCCGCTATCGTCTTTGTCCGGGCGATCTACGCAGAAATCCTGACCGAAGCCTTTCAGGCACCAAAGAGAGTCCCGTGCTGCTACTCAGCTACTGCACGCCTTATAACTGGGTCGCAATGCTCGACTTTTTGAAACTGCGTGTGCTGAAGGCCGTTGATGGCAGCCGCTATACGCGCACCGTTTCTCTGGGAAAGCACAAAGAGCGGATTCAGATTATGCAGGCCAGCAGCAAGCACGCACTGCGGGTGGAAGTTAGTCATTCCCTTACGCCAGTGTTGCCTGCATTACTGCGTAGGGTAAGGAACCTGTTCGATCTGGATGCCCATCCGCAGCTGATTGCCGACCATCTGCAACAGGATGCACTGTTACAAAAAAGCCTGAACGTCCATCCTGGCCTGCGTGTACCGGGAGCATTCGGTGGTTTTGAGATGCTTGTCCGCGCAGTATCTGGTCAGCAAATTACGGTTAAAACCGCAACAACAGCAGGTGGATGCTTTGCCGCGGCCTTTGGAGAACCGCTGGGTACACTTTTCCCCGGACTAACGTCTCTCTCTCCAGAGCCAGCCCGCGAGGCAGAGGCAACCGTCGATGAAATCGCAAACCTAGGTATCGTCAGAGTGCGTGCCAGTACCATTTTAAACATGGCTGGTGCATGCAGCCGCAGCATGCTGCCGCTTGAACCGGTATTGGATCCTCCTGACGCGATAGTACAGCTGACCGCGCAGTCCGGCATTGGTGAATGGATCGCCCATTACATCGCCATGCGCTGGCCGGATGCCTTTCCAAAAGAAGATGTTGTGATAAGAAAAAATCCTGGCGGGTTAAGCGCCCATGAGGCAGAGGAAAGATCGCTATCGTGGCGTCCCTGGTGCAGCTATGCGGTGATGCACATCTGGAAAAATCTGCCCCCAGGCAAGAATGAATAGTCGGGCACAATCCCCCGCTTATCTGAACTCAGGATGACACAGGGGCTGATTAATTGTGCAGAATAATCGCATCCTGTCCTTTTCTTGTCACACTTGCTGATAATATTTGTTCACGGGTTGAGGCACAGAAGATTAGCAGATCCAAGCATAGTCCTGATTTTTGCATTGGTGGGTCGTGCAGGATTCGAACCTGCGACCAATTGATTAAAAGTCAACTGCTCTACCAACTGAGCTAACGACCCGAAGTGGTGCTTTATCTGCCTGACAATTTTGTGCGCTGATACTGACATCAGACGCGGATTGGTGGGTCGTGCAGGATTCGAACCTGCGACCAATTGATTAAAAGTCAACTGCTCTACCAACTGAGCTAACGACCCACTTAAACGCTATCAGAACGATTTAATAGATATCCCGGCAACGGCGGCATATATTACTGATTTGACGTCCCAGCGCAACCACTATTTTTACATAAGCCGTTCAACTGACTGACTTTCATCCAGGCGGTGCATAAAACACCCAATTCGATCACGATGTTTCTGCTTTTACAACGAAGCAGCGCGCTTTTGGGCCTGTTTAGCAACATCGCTATTTGGGTACTGCTTTATCACCTGCTGGAAAACCGCCTTCGCTTTAGCACTGTCGCCTTTCTCCTGCATGATCACCCCAACCTTGTAAAGGGCATCGGCGCTTTTAGACGACTTAGGATAATTTTTCACCACCGTTGCAAAATAAAAAGCGGCATCGTCTTTTTTGCCTTTGTTGTAATGCAACTGCCCTAACCAGTAGTTGGCATTAGGCTGATAGGTTGAATCGGGATACTTCTTAACAAAAGCCTGAAAAGCAGCTATAGCCTGATCGTTTTGCTTTTTCTCCAGCACCAGCGCCACAGCCGCATTGTAATCAGTGTTGGCATCTCCGCTTTGCACCGGCGCAGCTGGCGTACTGCTTTCTGAAGGTGTGCTATCGCCTATGCCACCTGCCGCTGGCTGAGACTGAGCATTCGCGCCACTGCTGCTGAGGGTGTCCAGCTGCTGGTAGATATTTTTCTGGCGCTCGGTTAACTGATTCAGTTGATACTGATTCTCCTGAATTTGACCACGGAGGGAGTCTATATCACGCTGAGTATCGGAGAGCTGTTGCTGAAGCTGCTGAACGAGTTGCCCCTGAGCATTTGAGATACGCTCAAGGGTAGTGACACGGTCTTCGACCGAGCCAGAGCCAACGTTACTGATTGACGCCTGGGCACTAGCGACCCAGGGGGCCGCTACGCCAACCAGTAACGACAGACTCAACAGATGAAGTCTGAAGTTACTAATCATGTGATTCTCTTAGTAAACCAGTACAGCACGACGGTTTTTGGCATAAGCCGCTTCGTCGTGGCCCAGAACTGCTGGCTTCTCTTTACCGTAAGAAACGATAGAGATCTGGTCAGCAGAAACGCCTTTACCCTGCAGGTACATTTTGACTGCGGTAGCACGGCGCTCGCCCAGTGCAATGTTGTACTCAGGCGTACCACGCTCATCCGCATGACCTTCAACCGTCACTTTGTAAGAGGGGTTGTTACGCAGGAACGTAGCATGCGCATCCAGCATCTGAGCGAATTCAGACTGGATATCAAATTTGTCCAGGCCAAAGTAAACGATGTTGTTTTTCTGCAGTTCCTGCATTTGCAGGCGAGCCTGGTCGTCAGAAGACATGTTACCACTGTTCATTCCACTGTTAGCAGAGCCATCGCCCATACCATTGGTCTGATCGTTGTTGTTGTTTTTGTGTGAGCTACATGCAGCTACTGCGATTACTGGCAGTGCCAGCATTAAGCCTTTCAGCACTTTATTCAGTTGCATTTCTACAATCCTATTATTGTTTGCCATACATATTTACACATGCATCACAGATACGGCGACCAGGCAGGAAATTTGACCTGTCCATCGGTCGCCGGAAGACGCGCTTTGAAACGCCCGTCCGTCGATACCAGCTGCAATACGGAACCCATGCCCTGAGTCGAGCTGTAGATTACCATGGTGCCGTTTGGCGCGAGGCTTGGCGTTTCATCCAGGAACGTATCCGTTAATTGTTGAACGGCTCCCGTTTCCAGATCCTGTCTGGCGACGTGCTGTGCACCGCCATTAGTGCTAATCATCACCATTGATTTACCATCAAAGCTGACGTCAGAATCCTGATTCTGAGAACCTTCCCAGGTCAGACGTTGTGGCGCACCGCCGTTAGCACTGATTTTGTATATTTGTGGACGACCAGCCTGATCCGAGGTGTAAGCCAGGCTCTGGCTGTCCGGGAACCATGTTGGCTCGGTACTGTTGTAGCGACCGTCGGTGATCTGATTAATCTGACCTGACGCAAGATCCATGACATAAAGATTCAGGCTACCACTTTTCGACAGGGCAAAAGCCAGTTTGCTGCCGTCGGGAGAAAACGAAGGTGCGCCGTTATGCCGGGGGAATGAAGCAACTTGCCTGATAGCACCATTTGCTAACGTCTGCACCACCAGCGCAGATTTGCCGCTCTCAAAGGTGACATATGCCAGTTTACTGCCATCCTTTGACCAGGCAGGGGACATTAATGGCTGTGGAGAACGGTGAACAACAAACTGGTTGTAGCCATCGTAATCTGAAACCCGAAGCTCATACGGGAACTGGCCGCCATTGGTCTGTACTACATAGGCAATACGGGTACGGAATGCGCCTTTAATACCGGTCAGCTTCTCAAAAGCCTCATCGCTGGCAGTATGTGCCGCATAGCGCAGCCACTGTTTAGTCACTTTGTACTGGTTTTGTGCCAGTACGGCACCCGGATTACCCGATGTGTCCACCAGCTGATAAGAAACCAGATAGCTACCGTCAGCACCCGGCTGAACCTGACCAACAACGACTGCATCGATACCCAGCGCTGTCCAGGCTGCAGGCTGCACTTCAGCCGCAGAGGTTGGCTGCTGTGGCAAACGCGCACGATCCAGAGGGTTGAATTTACCGCTGTTACGCAAGTCAGCCGCGACAATACCACCGATGTCTTCCGGCGCTACACCTGGCCCATCCCATTTGAATGGCACCACGCCAATAGGGCGTGCGGTATTCACACCCTGGGTAATTTCAATACGAACTTCTGCCTGCGCAACGGCGACAAACAGCAGTAAAAAACTCAGTGCTACACGAAATGCCTGCTTCATGTTTTCTCCCTTATCTGAACGCAATGTTCACGATAATTAGCAGTGTCTCAACGAATCAATAACGCATGTATAGAGTACGGGATGTTGACCTTAGTTCAACATCCCGAATAATGCCGAATTACTGGGGCTTAAATTCTAACGTTGTATCTTTGACTGCCTGATAAACCTCAGTACTTGGCGGTTTGGGAATTTTTGCCATGCGCGCTGCATTAATTGCTGCCTGACATAATGCGGCATCCCCACCGGCTGGCGTTGCTGAAATCAATAACCCATCCGGTGCCAGTTTAATGTGAACATCACAGGTGCGGCCTCTGAAGGTATCAGCATCATAAAATTTGCTCTGAATAGCTCCCTGCACCTGACCAAGATAGCTGTCGATAGCGGCACCAGAGGCACCCGATTTCTTCTGGTTGCCCTGACCTGCTGCGGCTCCCCCGGCCTTACCTTCTTTCGGCGCGTTTTTGCCAGAAGCAAGACCGCCCAGCAGATCGTCAACATCGCTACTTTCTTTCGCGGCTTGTGCCGCCGCTTTTGCCCTGGCAGCAGCGGCTGCTTTCGCCTTAGCCGCCGCATCAGCTTTTGCTTGCGCGGCGGCTTCTGCTTTTTCTTTTGCTTCAAGAGTAGCCTGTTCTTTGGCCTCTTTAGCTTCCTGAGCGGCTTTTACTTTCGCAGCCTCGGCTGCGGCCTGTTTTTTGGCCTCGGCGACAGCCTGTTTCTTAGCTTCAGCAGCGGCTTTTTTCGCCCCGGCCTCAGCCTGTTTTTTGGCTTCGGCAGCAGCACTGGCCTGAGCATCCGCCAGGGCTTTCGCATCAGCTTTGGCTTTTGCCGCAGCCTCTTCGGCCTGCTTTTGCTGCTCACGTGCCTGCTGTGCCGCTTCCTGAGCCTGTTTCTGCTCCTGAGCCTGTTGTGCCGCCTGTTCTTTAGCTTCCTGCAGGGCCTGTAAACGCTCTTTTTCCAGCGCTTTCAAGCGCTGTTGTTCTGCCGCCTGTTTCTGCTGCAGCTCTTCTGCCTGCTGTTGCGCCTGTTTCTGCCGCTGTTGTTCAGCACGTTTACTGTCACTCTGCTGATTTTGCTGCCGGTTGTACTGTTCAACCACCGCACCCGGATCGACCATGACGGCATTAATATCACCACCGCCACCGCCGCTACTGGCGTCGATGTGCTCGTCAAATGAGCTCCAAATCAGCAATGCAATCAGGACGATATGCAAAATAACTGAAATAATGATGGCGCGCTTTAACTTATCGTTTTGCTCGGCTACCTTCGACACTCTCAGTTCCCAAAAACGGTTCGAATAATTTAAATCGGCTGCGTCATCAAGCCGACAGACTTCACGCCTGCCTGATGTAGCAGGTTCAGCGCCTTAATAATTTCATCATAAGGGACATCTTTCGCGCCGCCGATGAGAAATACCGCCTTAGGATTGGCTTCTATGCGACGCTGTGCCTCAGCAACAACCTGCTCAGGTGGCAGCTGCGTCATCCGATAGTGATCGACCACCAGACTGTATTGTCCCACGCCTGCCACCTCAACGATAACAGGCGGATTATCATCGCTGGAAACGGTTTTTGAATCCGTTGCGTCCGGCAGATCGACTTCCACGCTTTGAGTGATAATCGGCGCTGTTGCCATAAAAATAAGCAGCAGCACCAATAGTACGTCCAGTAAAGGAACAATATTTATTTCGGACTTCAGCTCGCGGCGACCGCGACCACGTTTTCTGTCCATGCAACCCCCTACCTTGACTCGCTGGAGAAGGCCTGACGATGGAGAATAGCCGTAAACTCTTCCATAAAGTTATCGTAATTCTGCTCAAGCTTATTGACCCGCTGATTCAGCCGATTATAGGCCATGACCGCAGGAATGGCAGCAAACAGCCCGATAGCCGTAGCAATCAGCGCTTCTGCAATGCCCGGGGCAACCATCTGCAAGGTTGCCTGTTTTACCGCACCCAGCGCGATAAAAGCATGCATAATCCCCCATACGGTACCGAAAAGGCCAATATAGGGACTGATTGAACCCACGGTACCCAAAAACGGAATATGTGTTTCCAGCGTTTCCAGTTCGCGGTTGAAAGAGATCCGCATGGCGCGTGTCGCCCCTTCCACCACGGCTTCCGGCGCATGGCTGTTCGCGCGATGCAATCGGGCAAACTCTTTAAAGCCCGCGTAGAAAATTTGTTCTGAACCGGCAAGTTCGTCGCGGCGGGCCTGACTTTCCTGATAAAGACGTGAAAGCTCAATACCCGACCAGAATTTGTCTTCGAACGCATCGGCCTCGCGCCCTGCAGCATTGAGAATGCGCGTACGCTGGATAATTACAGCCCAGGAGACAATTGAAAAGCCGATCAAAATCAACATGATAAGTTTAACCAGAAGGCTGGCCTTCAGAAACAAATCAAGAACATTCATGTCAGTCACTGCTTGAACTCCGCGACAATAGACTTGGGAAGCACAACAGGCTTCATCAGATGTGGATTGATGCAGGCGATAAGAACTTCTGCTTCGTTCAGGAGTCGGCCCTGTGCATTAACTATACGTTGTGCAAAGGTCATGGTCGTTCTGGTCATTTTAATTACCTCACTCTGCACCTCGAGAAAGTCATCAAGGCGGGCTGGGGCAAGATAATCAACCGTAATCCGACGCACGACAAACACAATCCGCTGTTCCAGCAGGACGCTTTGATTGAGATGGTGCTCGCGCAACATCTCAGTACGTGCTCGCTCATAAAAAGCAACATAGCTGGCATGATAAACCACACCACCAGCATCGGTATCTTCGTAATAGACACGAACCGGCCATCGAAACAGCGTTGTACTCACTTTACATCCCGGCAATGCTTTTAAACGTTGCTACTATACGCAAGAGAATACGCCTTTGGAATGGATTGCCAGACGCTAAAGTAAATAATTATCCTTTCGAAACAACTTTGCAGATACCAGGATAGTTCTTAAACAAATATTGACAAAAATAGAAGTGGAAAAAGGTGTTACGGGCATAAAAAAGCCGGGAAGTCAGCCCGGCCAGAAAGAATAAAATAAAAAAGAACCCATTTGCAGCAAGTAGTCTGCGAGTAAAAAGAAAAATGGTCTGCCTGCACAACTACTCCCCATTGCCATAAGCGATCCTGAAGCAGTGAGCGCGGGCAAGCAGTAGTTCTCACCAGATTTCAAGCGCCCTGCCGCATGTTGGCAAAGACGTGGGCAGCAGAATACATCTTGCCAGTGAGGGGGCCAGAATCAGGAAAGTACCCTCAACAGATTCTTGCTAATCATGTGACGAGAAGCAGGTAGGCCGAGCGGCCCATCACGATTTTTCTTTAATTTCGCTGTCTTCGACATGTTCGATCACCAGTGCAGTGATAATCGCGATAGCACAAGCCATTAACGTCCCGAGAATCCAGGCAAAATACCACATGGTCAAGCTCCTCTGTCAGTAAAGAGAATGGGTGTTGGCCTCAATCTGCTCTTTGGTCAGACGACCGGCCATTTTGTAGTAACACCAGGCGGTGTAAGCCAGGATAATGGGCACAAAAATAATTGCCGTTACGGCCATAATTTTTAGCGTCAGAAAACTGGATGTCGTATCCCACATGGTCAGGCTGATGTCAGGTACGGTACTGGACGGCATGATGAACGGAAACATGGCCACTCCCGCCGTGGCGATGACACAAGCCAGCGTCAGGGAAGAAAAAACAAAGGCCAGTGCACCTTTTTCAAAACGTGAACAGAACACGGTCAACAGCGGCAGAACCACGCCAAGTGCAGGAATGCTCCACAGCAGGGGTGTCTGATTAAAGTTGACCAGCCAGGCACCGGTCTGACGTACAACCTGTTTGTTCAGGGGGTTTGACGCTGCATTGTGATCCAGGGTGGAAACCACAACGTAACCCTCTATGCCATACACCACCCAGACACCAGCCAGTACAAAGCAAACCATCATCACCAGCGCAGAGATTTGCGCCGCCGCACGAGAACGCATATGCAGTTCTCCCACGGTGCGCATCTGTAGGTAGGTAGCCCCCTGGGTCAGGATCATGGTCAGGCTGATAACCCCTACCAGTAATGCAAACGGATTCAGCAACTGAAAGAAACTGCCGGTGTAAAACAACCGCAAATACGCATCAGCATGGAAAGGAACGCCCTGTAAGAGGTTGCCAAATGCCACGCCAAACACCAGAGGAGGCACAGCGCTACCAACGAAAATGCCCAGATCCCACATCCCACGCCAGCGTTTGTCAGCAATCTTTGAGCGATAATCAAAACCTATAGGGCGGAAGAACAAGGATGAAAGGACGAGGATCATCGCAACATAAAAACCGGAAAAAGCAGCGGCATAAACCATCGGCCATGCAGCAAACAGTGCACCACCCGCGGTGATGAGCCAGACCTGATTACCATCCCAGTGAGGGGCAATACTGTTGATCATTACGCGACGTTCGTTATCGGTACGACCAAGAATGCGGCTCAACATACCGACCCCCATATCAAACCCGTCGGTGACCGCAAATCCGATAAGCAAAACGCCCACCAGTACCCACCAGACAAAACGCAGTAGCTCATACGAAATCATTTTAACGCTCCTGTGCCAGCACTGTGATTCGTTGCCAGGTCAGACTGTTCAAAGTGGTAACGGCCCGTTTCCAGACTGCTCGGCCCCAGCCGTGCAAATTTGAACATCAAATACATTTCAGCAATCAGAAACAGCATGTACAGGCCACAAATCAGTACCAATGAAAACAGCAGTTGACCTGCTGTCAATGATGAACTTGCCACTGCAGTGGGCAACACTTCACCAATTGCCCACGGCTGCCGGCCATATTCGGCCACAAACCAGCCAGCCTCTGCGGCGATCCAGGGAAGCGGGATGCCATAAAGGGCACATTTCAGCAGGAACCGATTTTTACCTATGCGTTTACGGAGCACCGTCCAGAAGCAACAGCCAACGATCAATAACATTACTATCCCTGCCCCCACCATAATGCGGAAAGCAAAATAGAGCGGAGCAACGCGCGGAATGGAATCTTTTGTCGCCTGAAAGATTTGCGCTTCGCTGGCATCGGTCACATTAGGGGTATAACGCTTCAACAGCAGCCCGTAACCCAGGTCCTGCTTTTTCTCATTGAAAGCCGCGCGTACGTCAGGCCCGGTGCTGCCAGTACGTAACTCTTCGAGAAGCTGATACGCCTCCATTCCGTTACGTATACGCACTTTATGATTTGCCATCAGGTCTTTCAGGCCGATAACTGGCTTATCAACTGAGCGGGTGGCAATCAGCCCCAACAGCCAGGGAACCTGAACCGCATAATGGTTTTGCTGACTCTCCTGATCGGGGATCCCAAAAAGGGTGAATGCGGCCGGTGCAGGTTGTGTTTCCCATTCAGCTTCAATCGCCGCCAGTTTGGTTTTCTGCACATCTCCTATTTCGTAGCCGGATTCATCGCCCAGCACGATCACTGAGAGCACAGCCGCCATGCCAAAACTTGCTGCAATTGCAAAAGAACGTTTGGCAAACGCCATATCGCGCCCACGCAGCAGGTAATAAGCACTAATGCCCAGGATAAACATGGCTCCCGTGGTATAGCCCGCCGCAACGGTATGGACAAATTTAACCTGAGCAACCGGATTAAGAACCAGCTCGGAAAAACTGAGCATTTCCATCCGCATCGTTTCAAAGTTGAATTCCGAGGCCACCGGGTTTTGCATCCAGCCGTTGGCCACCAGAATCCACAACGCAGAAAGGTTCGACCCCAGAGCAACCAGCCAGGTCACCGCCAGATGCTGCACTTTACTCAACCGGTCCCAGCCAAAAAAGAACAGGCCAACAAATGTCGACTCGAGGAAAAAGGCCATCAGACCTTCAATCGCCAGTGGTGCACCAAAAATATCGCCGACGTAATGAGAATAATAAGACCAGTTAGTGCCAAACTGAAACTCCATGGTCAGCCCGGTTGCCACTCCAAGAGCAAAGTTAATCGCAAATAACTTCCCCCAGAATTTGGTCATATCTTTATAAATTTGTTTCCCTGACAGCACGTAGACTGTTTCCATTATCGCCAGCAGAAACGCCATACCCAGCGTTAACGGGACAAACAGGAAGTGGTACATCGCTGTAAGCGCAAACTGTAATCGCGACAGCTCGACAACATCAAACATCTTAACTCCTTGCTCCTCGCATGAGGGCCATAACTCAGTGTTCCCACTCGCAGGAAATACACCGGTCAGTGCCAGTATTTTTCAGAAATAGATCCCGTCATCGTGTTAATTAAATAAATGCGCTATTGTATTTAACAAAAAATTTAAATTTACAGAATTACTTATAATAAAGAGCATATAAACGCGGTTATTTAACAAATAACTCACCATCATTTTATCGATTTTTTATCAAAAAAATCTCTAACGAGCATGGCAGCAGTATTTTTTGATAGAAGACAATTAAATCGAAAATTGCATTTCTAATCCAGCAGTAATAATTCATTCTGGATTATTTTCTATTTATGAACAATGCAAGCAGATCCAAAAGAAAACTGAAAATACCATTGTTAAAACATGGCTCTAAATTAGCGTGAAATGCTATTAATTTATAAAGTATATATGAAAATTTTAATTAAATAACTTACCAAGTTATTTAAATTTAATTAAAACACTAAACAGGCAGATTTTGGGTCGTGACGCAGATTTATTGATAATGATGAAGAGTAAGATACCAACCGATGATCTTATCGTGCATTTCCTCTGACTTCGAAAAGCAAATTGTTCTGCGGGTCAGTCGTTTGATATGTGTGCGAAGATTAAGATTATGTCGTTCTGTCCGTTGGGTATATTTCTTGCTCACCACGTGGCTTGTTGCACTTAACAGAACTTTATAAACCGGCCACGCATCTGTCATATAAAAGGCAATGTTAAATTTGCTTAACAGGGCCAGCAATCGTCGCAGGGGCGGGGCATTTCTCGGGCCGAAGACGTGGGCCAGAGCACGTTTGCGGATACGGTCATAAGCATAGAACAACCACCGGGGATTGCTTTTACACCGCACGTAAGACCATTGTTCACCGGCTTCACAGCAGATAACAATCTCCGTTTCGGGGTCGATATTCTCAGCTACCTGCTTTGGCGAAATTTTTTTACGTGCCGCAGAACCGTATTGAGGCTGATACCGAGAACCCGTGCGGTATCGCGACATCCGTAACCATTCATGGCCATATTAACAATGGTCTGGTGTGTGTCTGGTTTGGCACCGGAGTAGCTAAAGTTGAGCAGAAAGGTCTTTGAACAATGCTTGCAGATGTAACGTTGGGCACCGGATGCTGAATGTCCGTTACATCGTACAGCATGAGTTTCATTGCACTGAGGGCAGACGACATCAACTTTAGCCATATGTTACATCCAAAGCGCAAAGCATACGTGATCAGCAAGTCTGCGTCACGACCAGATTTTGAACGAAAATACCGCTGAACTATTTATTTCCTTCCCTTCCAAAAATTTAATCGCCCCAAAAAAAAGCCACCCGAAGGTGGCCGTGAGACAGTCAATGTAATATCACCTGGGTGGAAGGACTGCTTTCACCGCATCGCCAATATCTGCCAGGCTACGCACAGTTTTCACCCCTGCGGCCTCCAGTGCAACAAACTTCTCGTCTGCTGTACCTTTGCCACCGGCGATGATCGCCCCGGCATGGCCCATACGCTTACCTTTCGGCGCGGTCACACCCGCGATGTAACCCACAACTGGCTTAGTGACATGCTCTTTGATAAAGGCGGCCGCTTCTTCTTCTGCGCTGCCGCCGATTTCGCCAATCATCACAATCGCTTCGGTTTGTGGATCGTCCTGGAATAATTTCAGGATATCGATAAAGTTGGAGCCTGGGATCGGGTCACCGCCGATACCAACACAGGTAGACTGGCCGTAGCCAATATCCGTGGTCTGCTTAACGGCTTCATAGGTCAGGGTACCAGAACGGGAAACGATACCGATACGGCCGGGTTTATGGATGTGACCCGGCATAATGCCGATTTTACATTCGCCCGGCGTGATAACGCCAGGACAGTTCGGCCCAATCATTCGCACACCCGCTTCATCCAGCTTAACTTTCACGGTCAGCATATCCAGCGTCGGAATGCCTTCAGTAATGGTGATAATCAGCTTGATACCCGCATCAATGGCTTCCAGAATACCGTCTTTGCAGAACGGTGCCGGAACGTAGATAACCGATGCCGTTGCGCCGGTCGCTTCCACAGCCTCGCGCACGGTATTGAACACCGGGAGGCCCAGATGCTCGGTACCGCCTTTGCCCGGTGTTACGCCGCCAACCAACTGCGTCCCGTAAGCCAGCGCCTGCTCAGAGTGAAACGTTCCCTGGCCACCGGTGAAGCCCTGGCAAATTACCTTGGTATTTTTATCGATCAAAATGGACATTATTTCCCCTCCGCTGCGGCAACAACGCGCTGCGCCGCGTCGCTCAGGCTGGTTGCTGCAATAATATTCAGACCGCTGTCCGCCAGGTTTTTGGCACCCAGCTCGGCATTGTTTCCTTCCAGACGCACCACTACCGGTACGTTAACACCAACCTCCGCCACCGCGCCGATAATGCCATCGGCAATCAGATCGCAGCGTACGATGCCGCCGAAGATGTTTACAAATACCGCTTTTACCGCATCATCCGACAGGATGATCTTAAATGCTTCTGTTACGCGCTCTTTGGTCGCACCGCCGCCCACGTCGAGGAAGTTCGCCGGCTGGCCACCACTCAACTTAACGATATCCATGGTACCCATCGCCAGGCCCGCACCGTTGACCATACAGCCGATATTGCCTTCCAGTGCCACATAGTTCAGTTCCCACTGTGCCGCATGCGCTTCACGGGAATCTTCCTGGCTTGGATCGCGCATTTCACGCAGTTCAGGCTGGCGGAACAAGGCATTGCCATCGACACCCAGTTTGCCGTCTAGGCAAATCAGATCGCCCTGTTTGGTGATCACCAGTGGGTTTATCTCAACCAGTGCCAGATCGCGCTCCAGGAACAGCGTTGCCAGTCCCATAAAGATTTTGGTGAACTGCCCAACCTGCTTGCCGCTCAGACCCAGCCTAAAGGCCAGCTCACGACCCTGATAAGGTTGAGGACCGGCCAGCGGGTCCAGCACCATTTTATGAATCAGATGCGGGGTTTCTTCCGCAACTTTTTCAATCTCAACGCCACCTTCCGTCGAAGCCATAAACACCACGCGGCGCGTGCTGCGATCGACTACCGCTCCCAGATACAGTTCCTGGTCGATATCGGTTGCCGCTTCCACCAGAATCTGGTTAACCGGCTGGCCGTTGGCATCGGTCTGGTAAGTGGTCAGGCGTTTGCCCAACCAGTGTTCGGCAAACGCACGGATTTCTTCTTTGCTTTTAACCACTTTCACACCGCCCGCTTTGCCGCGGCCTCCGGCATGAACCTGACATTTCACTACCCACGGACCGGCACCAATCTTGGAGGCGGCTTCTTCTGCTTCACGTGGCGTGGTGCAGGCATAACCAGTTGGTGCCGGTAAGCCGTACCGTACAAACAACTGTTTTGCCTGATATTCGTGTAAGTTCATGGTGTTCTGTCCATTAAGATCGGAAAACGTGGCCGATGCCATCAGGGAAAAATGGTCGACCATACACAGGAACAAATGCGGTTTCTGCCGCATCTGACAGGAATTAAACGTCCAGCAGCAAGCGAGACGGGTCTTCCAGCAGCTCTTTTATTGCCACCAGATAGCTGACCGATTCTTTGCCGTCAATCAGGCGGTGATCATAAGACAACGCCAGATACATCATCGGCAGGATTTCCACCTTACCGTTGACGGCCATCGGACGGTCTTTGATCGCATGCATACCCAGAATGGCACTCTGTGGCGGGTTGATGATTGGCGTGGACATCAGCGAACCAAATACGCCACCGTTGGTAATAGTAAAGTTACCGCCGGTCAGCTCCTCGACGGTCAGCTTCCCGTCACGGCCTTTTATTGCCATCTCTTTGATTTTTTTCTCAATGTCGGCCATACCCAGCGCATCAACATCTTTCAGTACCGGCGTCACCAAACCACGCGGAGTGGATACCGCAATGCTGACATCGAAGTAGTTGTGGTAAACCACATCATCACCATCAATAGAAGCATTCACTTCTGGGAAGCGTTTCAGTGCTTCAACCACCGCTTTCAGGTAGAAAGACATAAAACCCAAACGCACGCCGTGACGCTTTTCGAACGCTTCGCCATACTGCTTACGCAGGCTCATGATCGGCTGCATATTGACTTCATTGAAAGTCGTCAACATCGCAGTGCTGTTTTTCGCTTCCAGCAGACGCTCGGCCACGCGCTTGCGCAGGCGGGTCATTGGCACACGTTTTTCACTGCGGCCCGCCAGAGAAGACGCCGGCGCGGCAATAGCCTTTGCTGACTGATTAGCAGCGCTTTCTGGTTTTTTCGCCAGGTGATTTTCAACATCTTCGCGGGTCAGACGACCGCCGACACCGGTGCCTTTAATTGCTTGCGGATCAAGACTATGTTCGGCAATCAGACGACGGGTCGCCGGACTGAGCGCCTCGTTGCTTTCATCAGACAGCGAGGCGGTCTGGCGTTGAGCTGGCGTGGATTCTTTTTGTTGAGCTTTGGCAGAACTTTCTTTACCGCCGCTGTTACCCTCTTTCAGACGTCCCAGTTTATGACGTGACATGACGGTCGCACCTTCATCTTCCAGGATGGCTTCCAGCACGCCGTCAGCAGATGCCGGAACTTCCAGCACCACTTTATCGGTTTCAACCTCAACCAGCACTTCATCACGCTGGACGGTATCACCTGGTTTCTTGCGCCAGGTTGCCACGGTGGCATCGGCAACGGATTCAGGCAGGTCGGGAACGAGGATATCTACGCTACTCATTATTTTTCCTTTAATTAATTAACGTTCAGCGCGTCGCTGACCAGATCTTGCTGCTGTTGCTGGTGAACGGACATATAGCCTACTGCCGGGGAAGCGGAAGCAGGACGACCGGCATAACGTAATGAAGCGCCGAATGGCACCACTTCGCGGAAATGATGCTGACTACAGTACCAGGCACCCTGATTAAGCGGCTCTTCCTGGCACCAGACAAAATCGTGTACGTGCGAGAAAGGCTGCAGCTTTTCCTGTACTGCTTTGTGCGGGAACGGATAAAGCTGTTCAATGCGCACAATAGCCACATCGGTTTGCTCGTTTTTACGACGCTTTTCCAGCAGGTCGTAATAGACTTTGCCGGAGCAAAGCACCACACGCTTAACACCCTGCGGATCAATATCGTCGATCTCGCCGATTGCGGGCTGGAAGTCACCAGTTGCCAGATCATCGAGGGAAGAGACGGCCAGCGGATGACGCAGCAGTGATTTCGGTGACATCACCACCAGCGGACGGCGCATCCCGCGCAGCGCCTGGCGACGCAGCATGTGGTAAACCTGCGCGGGCGTCGATGGCACGCAGACCTGCATGTTCTGTTCCGCGCAGAGTTGCAGATAGCGCTCAAGGCGTGCGGAAGAGTGTTCCGGCCCCTGCCCTTCGTAGCCATGCGGCAGCAACATCACCAGGCCACACATCCGGCCCCATTTCTGCTCGCCGGAGCTGATGAACTGATCGATAACGACCTGCGCGCCGTTGGCAAAATCACCAAACTGCGCTTCCCAAATAGTCAGGGTACGCGGTTCAGCGGTGGCATAACCATATTCAAAAGCCAGTACCGCCTCTTCCGACAGCACAGAATCCCACACTTTAAAAGTGCCCTGACCATTGTGGACGTGCTGTAGCGGGGTGTAAGTCGAGCCGTTTGACTGATTGTGAATGACCGCGTGGCGATGGAAGAACGTGCCACGCCCCATATCTTCACCAGAAAGTCGGCACGAGACCCCCTCATCCACCAGCGTGGCATAGGCGAGATTTTCCGCGGCACCCCAGTCGAAAAGCTTATTTCCCGCCGCCATTTCAGCACGGTCGTTATAAATTTTTGCCACGCGTGACTGCATTTCGATGGCATCAGGGACCTGGCTGATACGTTTTGCCAGCTCCTGCAAACGTTTCGGGTCAAGGGTGGACGGATAGCTCTCATCCCATTCGTGATTAAGGAACGGCGACCAGGTGGAAGAATGCAGACTGAGTGGACGACATTCCGACACCACGCATTCGCCCCTATCCAGCGCATCACGATACAGGTTGACCATTTCCGTGGCATCTTCCAGGCTGGCTACCTTTTCCTGTTCGAGGCGGTCAGCATAAAGCTTACGCGGCGTAGGATGCTTTTTGATTTTCTGGTACATCACCGGCTGAGTCGCACTTGGCTCATCGGCTTCGTTATGACCATGACGGCGGTAACACACCAGATCGATAAAAACATCGCGTTTAAAGGTGTTACGGAAATCCAGCGCCAGGCGGGTAACAAAAGCAACCGCTTCAGGGTCGTCAGCATTGACGTGGAAAATGGGGGCCAACACCATTTTGCCAATGTCAGTGCAGTATTGTGTTGACCGGGCATCTTTTGGATTCGACGTGGTAAAACCAATCTGGTTGTTAATGACGATACGCACGGTGCCGCCCACTTCGTAACCCCGGGCCTGTGACATATTCAGGGTTTCCTGTACCACACCCTGTCCGATCACTGCTGCATCACCGTGAATGGTTATCGGCAGAACCTCACGACTGTCCTGCTCGTCGAGCCTGTCCTGGCGGGCACGCACAGACCCCATCACTACCGGGCTGACAATCTCAAGATGTGACGGGTTAAACGCCAGCGCCAGATGCACCATGCCGCCATCGGTTTCGACATCGGATGAAAAACCCATGTGATATTTAACGTCACCAGTTCCAAGATGTTCTTTGTGCTTACCGGAGAACTCGTCAAACAGATCCTGCGGCTTTTTACCCAACACATTGATCAACACGTTCAAACGACCACGGTGGGCCATGCCCAGTACTACTTCGCGAATGCCGTTATTGCCCGCGTGCCGGATCATTTCATTGAGCATCGGCACCAGCGCATCACCGCCTTCCAGAGAGAAACGTTTTGCGCCGGGGAATTTCGCGCCCAGATATCGTTCCAGACCTTCTGCTGCGGTGAGCTGTTTCAGGAACCCCTTTTTCTCCGCGTCGGAAAACGATGCCTGGCCCGCGACCGATTCGATGCGCTGCTGGATCCAGCGCTTCTCGTCGGTATTGGTGATATGCATATATTCCGCGCCAATGGAGCCACAGTATGTCTGCTTGAGCAGGCTGTAGAGATCCGACAGCTTCATAGTATCTCTACCGAACGCGAAGGAGCCTACGTTAAAGGTTTCCTCGAAATCGTCCTGTGTCAGCTCGTGAAATGCCGGGTCGAGATCCGCCACTGTTTCCTGCTTCCACAGTCCTAACGGGTCGAGATTAGCCTGTTGATGGCCACGAAAGCGGAAGGCATTGATTAACTGGAGAACTTTGACCTGTTTGGCATTGATCTCGGGATCGCTGACGGTAGCCGTGTAGCGAGTGGCATCTTTCGCCAGGCGTCTGAAGTATTCGCGGGTGGAAGAGTGGAACTGTTCGGGCTTAACACCTTGCCCCGGAAGCCGCTGAAACAAGGATCTCCAAGCGTTATCAACAGAGTCAGGATCGGTTAAATAATCCTCATAGAGTTGCTCGATGTAGGTCTGATTCGCGCCAGCCAGCCAAGAGGAGTCCAGCCAGGGTTTCATCGCGCTGTTCTGCATTGTGAGCCCTTAAGCATTTTGTGCTTTTTTCGCCATGGTTATTTAAAGGAACGAAGTCACCGTTCCGCACCGCATAAGCGGCTTGCCCTCGACTGTATTTCGCAAAAACGAAACGCAGCCTGAAAGTTCATCGATACGAGCACAGTACGCGCTGCTGGCGATCCGGCCCGTAAGGGAACCCTGGCAAGGCATCGTTAATTAACTGCCCAATATCTTGCCAGGATTTCCCGTTTAAACATCTTAAACATCCGGGAACCTGAAGGTTCCCGGATGGGTCATGCTAGGCACCGCGCTGTAACAGCATCGACTTAATATGGCCAATTGCACGCGTCGGGTTCAACCCTTTTGGACATACGCTCACACAGTTCATAATGCTGTGGCAGCGGAATACGCTGAAAGCATCGTTAAGATTATCCAGACGCGCACTGGTTTCGGTGTCGCGACTGTCAATCAGAAAACGGTAAGCGGCCAGTAGTCCGGCAGGCCCGATGAATTTATCCGGATTCCACCAGAATGACGGGCAGGATGTTGAACAGCACGCACACAAAATACATTCATATAACCCATCCAGTTTTTCACGCTGTTCAGGCTGTTGAAGGTGTTCACGTGCTGGAGGATTTTCTCCATTATTCAACAGGTAAGGCTTAATCTTCTCATACTGAGTGTAGAATTGCCCCATGTCCACCACCAAATCACGGATAACCGGCAGGCCTGGTAACGGACGGATCACAATTTTACGTTTTCCCCCGCCAAGGACCGAAATCGGCGTGATGCAGGCAAGGCCATTTTTACCATTCATATTGAAACCGTCTGAGCCGCAAACGCCTTCACGGCAGGAACGACGAAAGGCCAGGGTAGGATCTTTCTCTTTCAGGCGAATCAGCGCATCCAGCAGCATCATGTCACGTCCGTCCTCGGACTCCAGGCTGTAATCCTGCATACGGGGCGCGTCGTCTACGTCCGGGTTGTAACGATAGATAGAAAATTCGAGTTTCATCGTCTTTTTCTCCGCAAACTAGTAGGTACGCGCTTTCGGCGGGAAGGCCGCGCGCAGTTTAGGCTGCATGTTTACCTCGCGGCGCGTCATGCTTTCGCTTTGCGGCAGGTACAGGCTGTGACATAACCAGTTTGCATCGTCACGCTCGGGATAGTCGAAGCGGCTGTGTGCGCCACGACTTTCAGTACGGAAGTTAGCCGCGACCGCTGTGGCATAGGCCGTTTCCATCAGGTTGTCCAGTTCCAGACATTCAATACGCTGCGTGTTGAAATCCGGTGAACGATCATCCAGACGGGCTTTTTTCAGGCGTTCACGCAGCACTTTCAGCTCGGCAAGACCCTTGGCCATTGCGTCACCTTCGCGGAAGACCGAAAAGTTGTTTTGCATGCAGGTTTGCAAGGCTTTACGCAGTTCGGCAGGATCTTCACCTTCAACGTTATTGTTCCAGCGATTCATCCGCGCCAGAGAAGCCGCGATCTCCTCATCAGTGGCGTCCAGAAGTTCACCCTGCCCCTGAATAGACTCTTGCAGGTGCAGGCCAGCAGCGCGACCAAATACCACCAGGTCAAGTAATGAGTTGCCACCCAAACGGTTAGAACCATGTACGGAAACGCACGCAATTTCACCCACGGCAAACAGGCCCGGCACCACCACATCTTCACCCTGTTCATTAAGGGTGATTGCCTGTCCGGTGACTTTGGTTGGAATACCGCCCATCATATAGTGGCAGGTTGGGATAACCGGAATCGGCTCTTTCACCGGATCGACGTGAGCAAAGGTGCGGGACAGCTCAAGGATCCCCGGCAGACGTGCTTCCAGCACTTCGTGGCCGAGATGATCCAGTTTCAGCTTGATATGCGGTCCCCACGGGCCTTCACAGCCCCGGCCTTCACGGATTTCGATCATCATCGAACGGGCCACCACGTCACGACCAGCAAGGTCTTTGGCATTTGGCGCATAGCGTTCCATAAAGCGCTCACCGTGTTTGTTCAGCAGGTAGCCCCCTTCCCCACGGCAGCCTTCGGTCACCAGCACACCAGCGCCAGCGATACCGGTTGGGTGAAACTGCCACATTTCCATATCCTGCACTGGTACGCCCGCGCGCAGCGCCATGCCAACACCATCACCGGTATTGATATGAGCATTGGTGGTGGACTGGTAGATACGGCCTGCACCACCGGTCGCCAGCACCGTGGCGCGGGCCTTAAAGTAGACCACTTCGCCATTTTCAATATTCAGTGCAGTACAGCCAACAATGGCACCATCGGCATTTTTCACCAAGTCCAGCGCGCACCATTCAGAGAAAATGGTGGTTTTATTTTTCAGGTTTTGCTGATAAAGCGTATGCAGCAGCGCATGACCGGTACGGTCAGCCGCCGCCGCCGTGCGTGCCGCCTGTTCGCCGCCAAAGTTTTTCGACTGGCCACCAAAGGGACGCTGATAAATGCGCCCATCGTCCAGTCGGGAGAAAGGCAGGCCCATATGTTCCAGCTCCAGAATCGCCTCCGGGCCAGTTTTACACATATATTCAATGGCGTCCTGGTCACCGATATAGTCGGAACCTTTCACTGTATCGTACATGTGCCATTCCCAGTTATCGTCATGGGAATTGCCCAGCGCCACGGTAATGCCACCCTGCGCAGATACGGTGTGAGAACGGGTTGGAAAAACTTTTGATAACAGGGCGCAGCTCTGGCCCGATTGGGAAATTTGCAGTGCGGCTCGCATACCTGCACCGCCTGCGCCGATAACAACGGCGTCAAATTCTCTGACTGGCAACTTCATGTTACGCTCCCCACACCACAATAGTTCCATAAATTGCATAGACTAACAGCACAACCACCACCGCGAACTGCAGCAACAAACGCAACGCCAGCGGCTTAATGTAATCTGTCAGTACCTGCCAGGTGCCAATCCAGCCGTGTACCAGAATGGAGAACAACGTCAGCAGGGTGAATACC
This sequence comes from Erwinia tracheiphila, assembly GCF_021365465.1. Taxonomy (NCBI): domain Bacteria; kingdom Pseudomonadati; phylum Pseudomonadota; class Gammaproteobacteria; order Enterobacterales; family Erwiniaceae; genus Erwinia; species Erwinia tracheiphila. The sequence goes on along the minus strand of NZ_CP089932.1, from coordinate 1,702,931 downwards.
TTAGTAAAGGAAGAGGAAAAAAATCCGCGCCAGATATGCCAGGTAAGATGATCTGACATCGCAATAAAACCGAGGATATAAAGAACATATAGGGTCATGATCATGGCAGCGGCACGCAACAGCAGCCAGTCATGAACGCCATTGCGACCCAGTGCAGAAGCATTGCTTACCATACGAGGACTCCAGCCAGAATTGAAAGCACGACAGTGATACCAAAAGAAATTTGCGCCGAGTACGCACCCGTTGGCAATGTCTCACCCAGCCAGCCGACGTCCATCAGCAGGTGACGTATGCCGCCGACGATGTGATACGCCAGTGCGGTCAGAATGCCCCAGAAGATGAATTTAACAATAAAGCTGTTCATAACGGCAGAGGCCTGGAGAAAGCCTTCGGGTGAAGAGAGAGATAAACCCAGTAACCAGAGAAGTATGCCCACGGCCACAAAGGTAATCACGCCAGATACACGGTGGAGAATTGACGCAATTGCAGTAACAGGAAACCAGATCGTTGAGAGATCCAAATTGACAGGTCTTTGTTTTTTCACGGTTTTGCCCACACAGCCTTTCTTATTTTTGCTTCCTCCGGTCCTGAGGGCAGGTCAGGCAGCGTTATACAGTGCGCCAGGCACTAAAACGACAACGTCCAGTGTCAAAACGCCGCGCAAAAAACGCTGGATGGCTCCTACGGCAGGGTGTTCCGGAAACCTTGCGGAAGTATAGGGGGTTCACAAACCCATTACAATTCCCCTACAAACATCTTGGGAACATTTGCCCCGAACAGTGATCACTCTCACATTTTCATATTTAATACAAATTAAATCAACTGATTTGACAAAAGTTCAACATAAGTGTTACAAGTTGACGATAAGATCTCATGATTTACAAAAGTTATGAGTATACACTTTCCCGTAAGCACAAGTTATGTAACATTGGTAAATCGCACATAATAAGTATCAGGTAATGGTTACCTGCCCGTTAAGACCAGACCGGATCTTTAACAACCGCGTAATGATGTCAGTTCTGCCCTCCGAGGCGTGAGCCCTTCACTCTGTACCCTGCACATTATAAAGATGCCTCAGAGTGGAATATGTGCCCCTGAACACAACCGCAGACAAACTGGCTTATGAAGGTGTGAAAGATCCACCGATAAGGCGCTAAGGAGACTGTAAATGGCTGATAAAAAGGCAACGCTTAACCTACCCGGCGAAGCGGCTATTGAACTTGATGTGCTGAGTGGCACATTAGGCCAGCAAGAAATTGATGTCCGAGCTTTGGGTTCTAAAGGCTATTTCACTTTCGATCCAGGATTCACCTCCACTGCGTCCTGCGAATCCAAAATCACCTATATTGACGGTGACGAGGGTATTCTGCTTCATCGTGGTTTTCCTATTGATCAGCTTGCCCTTCACTCTAACTACCTGGAAGTGTGCTATATCCTGCTCAATGGTGAAGCGCCAACTAAAGAACAGTTTGATGAATTCAAAACTATCGTAACCCGCCACACCATGATCCATGAGCAGATACATCATCTGTTTCGTGGCTTCCGACGTGACTCACACCCGATGGCGGTTATGTGCGGCGTGACTGGCGCACTGGCAGCTTTCTACCATGACGCCATGGACGTCAACATCGAACGTCATCGCGAAATTGCCGCCTTCCGCCTGCTGTCTAAAATGCCGACGGTTGCCGCAATGTGTTACAAATATTCAATTGGTCAGCCGTTCGTTTATCCGCGCAACGATCTTTCTTATGCCGGTAACTTCCTCAACATGATGTTCTCCACGCCATGTGAAAACTATGTGGTGAACCCGGTGCTTGAGCGCGCCATGGACCGTATCCTGATCCTGCACGCCGATCACGAACAGAATGCATCCACCTCTACCGTGCGTACCGCGGGTTCTTCTGGCGCAAACCCGTTTGCCTGTATCGCGGCAGGTATCGCTTCGCTGTGGGGGCCTGCACATGGTGGTGCCAACGAAGCCTGCCTGCGTATGCTGGAAGAAATTAGCACGGTTGATCACATTCCTGAGTTCCTGCGTCGTGCCAAAGACAAGAATGATTCCTTCCGCCTGATGGGCTTCGGCCACCGCGTGTATAAGAACTACGATCCGCGTGCGACCGTAATGCGTGAAACCTGTCACGAAGTGTTGAAAGAGCTGGGTATGAAAGATGACCTGCTGGAAGTCGCCATGGAACTGGAGTATATTGCGCTTAACGATCCCTACTTTATTGAACGCAAACTCTACCCGAACGTTGATTTCTATTCAGGACTGATTCTGAAAGCAATGGGGATTCCTTCCTCGATGTTTACCGTCATCTTCGCCATGGCCCGCACCGTAGGCTGGATTGCACACTGGAAAGAGATGCACGATGACGGCGTTAAAATTGCCCGTCCGCGTCAACTTTATACCGGTTACGACAAGCGTGATTTTAAATCCAATATAGCGAAGTAACTCTGCTATCGCGCCGCACCTGCGGCGCTTTTTTTATTTCTGGCAGCCCGGACACCGGTAAAACGTGCGTGTGTCGTTTTCTCAATGTTTCCCCCGCATCGCTCACACCCCTTACCTGCCCGATGAACAACCTTAAAACTGAATAACACCCTGTGGTGTTTATTTTCCTTTCCCTTCCCGCGCGTCTGGTAAGACAAACGTGGAATATCACCTAGCGTATCCGACAGTGCTGCCAGCTGCCGGGGAGTCAGGTCCTGCGCATGGTGCCGGGGTGCCAAACCTGCCTGCCAGAGAATCTCCACCCGCAGATATTGCCCAACCCGGCGAGGAAGGACTGTTCGAGCAGCAAACTGCTAAACTGGTGCCGCCGGGAACGGGAAGGCAGCAGTCGTTCGGCCACCTCTTCTCTGGTTAAGGTCATATCCAGCACGTCCGGGCCTGCACGCAACAGAAACAGATGGGCCACCAGCGTATCGGCATTCAGTAGCTCAATATCCGACGCGCTGTAAAGCAGTAACGTTTTGTCCTTCGTCGTCAGCCGCAGGCGCAGTACGCGATTTGTCTCAGGCTCTTTACCGGTGCTGACCACGCGCCAGACGCCGTAAAGCTGGTTATGGGTGTAAAGAACTAACCCGTTAGAAAAATGAGTCAGCATGGCTTTTCCACGCGTTTCAATCGCCTCAATCCGTTCGCCGCCCGGCGAAGGTTCATCGGTTTTTAGCTGCGGAAAAGCAAACCAGACCGCCGTCAGCGTTTTTCCTTTGATCGCTTTTTTCAGTTTGTCCGCCGCACGGCGGATTTCCGGCCCTTCTGGCATTTATCTCATCCTTTTACGGTTAATGTGTTGCGCCGCCTTCCTGGCGTATATCATGTTCCACGCTCAGGGCAATACTTAGCACCATTTCCAGCGGCAGCGTCACCGTCGGTAAGGACATGCTGGCAACACAACCTGCCTGATAACCTGTCCGGGCAGATAAGGAATATGGATAAAACCATCGCACCGCACTTTAGCTTTGTGCTTTTTAAGATGTATTAGTCACGACGTGATCTGACACCGGACTCTGAAAGGTTGAGAGCTACCGGTTTTGATATGGGTGTCGAATCCTTATACAAAACACGAGGTCACTCTCATGCTTGATACTCACAATCCTGTCATCAAACACAAAGCCGGCCTGCTCAATCTCGCCGAATAACCCGGTAACGTCTCAACAGCCTGTGAAATCATGGGCGTGTCACGCGACACCTTCTACCGCTATCAGGAACTGGCGACAGAAGGTGGCATTGACGCACTGGTTAACCAGAACCGCCGGGTGCCCGGCCTGAAAAACCGCGCCGATGAAGCGACTGAATGCGCGGTTGTTGAATATGCCGTTGAGTTCCCGGCCCCAGGGCAGCACCGGACCAGTAATGAGCTGCGTAAAAAAGGCGTGTTTATCTCCGGCAGCGGCGTGCGCGCCATCTGGCAACGGCACGATCTGGAGAACTTCCACTGCGGCATTCTGAAAAGCAGAATTTAACTAAGTTATTCCTGTCAGAGAGAATGTTCAGCCCGCAACAATCAGGCTGATAACGCCTGCTAAGGGTCAGCCGCTGGTCACCATGATGTCGTGTTGCGCAAAGGCGTCACATAGCTGCACGGCAAAGTTTAGCGCGTGCGCACCGTCACCGTGCAGACAAACCGTTTCAGCAGTAACGTTCACCGGATTACCGTGATGACTGCGGACTTTTCCGGTCTGGATCATTGATAGCGTCTGCGCAATTGCCTGGTCCGCACTTTCCAGCAACGCCCCCGGATGTGAACGGGGAACCAGTGTTCCATCATCCTGATAACTGCAGATCGGCAAAGACCTCCTGCCGTGTCCTCAGCCCCAGCACTCTGGCCGCGCGGATTGACTGACTGCCTGCAAGGCCTACCAGAATCAGCGCCGGATCGACAGCGCACACCGCTCGCGCAATGGCAGCGGCCAGTGCAGGTTCCTGAGCCGACTGGTTGTACAGCATGCCATGGGGTTTCACGTGGATCAGCTGGCCACCTTCGCTTCGGGCAATCGCCTGCAGTGCGCCAATCTGAGCAATCACCTGGCTACAGACGGTTTCCGGGGAAAGCTGCATGGCCGTGCGGCCGAAGTTTTCACGATCGGGAAAGCCAGGATGTGCACCGATAGCCACGCCCGACTCCAGCGCCCAAATCACACTTTGCCGCATGGTTATCGCGTCTCCGGCATGATAACCACAGGCGATATTCGCTGAAGAAACCAGCTTCAGCAGTGCATGGTCATTTTCGCCGCCTTCACCCAGATCGGCATTAAGATCGATTTTCATTTTGCAGCCCCCAGGCTATCTGTTGCAGGCTGCCTCGCTGGTTACGCATTGCCAGCAGCGCCTCTTGCGTTGAGCAACGCATAAAGTGAACCGGCTCACCGAGCCGAAGCTGGGCAAGATGATAAAGGTCGGCTTCAATCACGCAGGCGATACGCGGATAACCACCCGTGGTTTGCGCATCGGCTATCAGCACTATGGGTTGACCGTTCGGGGGTACCTGAACCACGCCGGGCAATAATCCGTGCGACAGCATTTCACGCGGATTTTCCCGTATCAGCGGACTGCCCTGAAGCCGATACCCCATCCTGTTGCTTTGCGGATTGAGCTGCCACGCAGAGCGCCAGAATAGTGCCCGACTTTCCGGGCTGAACTCAGTGTATTCCGGCCCCACCACGGCACGTACGCGGTTACTGAAAAGCAGCTGCCGTACCCCTGCGGCCCGGGTAAACCGTCTTTCTGGCTGACTCTGCGGCAAACAATCGCCATCTTCTATCCGGCGACCGGCAAAGCCACCAAAACCGGCTTTTACATGCGTGCTGCACGAATCCAGCACAGGTTCAACAGCAAAACCGCTATCCAGCGCCAGATAGCTGCGCATGCCGCGCAGGGGCATTTTCAGGGTCAGTCGCTGCCCTTTTTTCACTGCGCTACGCCAACCGGTCCACACTGGTTGTTCGTTGAGCACTGCATCGCAGTGCGCGCCCGTCAGGGCAATCCAGCCGTCTCGCGTAAATTCAGCACAGAATTGCCCCAGCGTAATTTCCAAGACGGCGCTGCCTGGCGCATTGCCCACCAGCAGATTGGCCGTTTCCATCGCCGGTCTGTCCAGCACGCCACTGCTACCAACGCCATACAGCCGCCAGCCACAGCGCCCCGCATCCTGTAAGGTTGTGCTGATACCCGCACGAATGATTTTCAGCATACGCCCCCCTTCTGCGGCAAAAAGCGCACGCTGTCACCGGGCCGGAGATACGCTGGAGGCCGGTTATCAGCATTGAATAGCACCTGATCAGTTTGCCCAATGAGCTGCCACCCCCCCGGAGCAGAGAACGGATAAATGCCGGTCTGACTGCCGCCAATACCGACAGAACCCGCGGGTACCCTGACCCGCGGCTCGGCCCGGCGCGGCGTATGTAAGTGAGGATTAAGTCCAGCGAAATAGGGAAAGTCAGGCTGGAAACCAATAAAATAAACCTGGTAGCACGCACTGGCATGGGCCTCCACCACCTGCTGTGGGGTTAATCCGCTGTGCCGGGCAACCTCCTGTAAATCAGGCCCGGCACCACCACCATAGACCACTGGGATCTCTGCCTGACGCGGGAGGATTTCCTGCACCTCGCTTTTTTCCCACCATTCCTGCAACCACGCCACGGCCTGCAACGTCATCTGCTGTGGTTCGCGGAGAATGACGGTAATGTTATTCATGCCGGGGATGGCTTCTGACACCTCAACGCAGTCCAGCAGTTGTGCAGTTAAGCCCCAGATTCGTTGCTGGGTGTGCAGGGTGACAGGGGGAGAAAGCTCCAGCACGACCGCACGCTCGCCCAGCAGGTAACAACGCGCTTGTTGCAAAATAAACCTCCAGACGGGTTTCGGAGCAGCGTATTCAGAGGGTAATAGTTATGCGGAAATGTTATTAATGTGTCAACACAAGGTGCGGACGGCCTGGGCGGCCGTCCAGCCAGTCAGGCAGGGTTAGCGATATCGATAAAGGTAACGTCCAGCGAATAATGTTCTGCCAGCCATTCCCCCAATGCCCTTATCCCGCCACGTTCAGTCGCATGATGTCCTGCCGCAAAGAAATGCAAGCCCTGTTCACGGGCGCTGTGAATGGTTTGTTCCGACACTTCTCCGGTGATAAAAGCATCGACGCCAAAGTCCGCCGCCGCATCGATAAAACCCTGCCCCCCCCCCGAACACCATGCAATGCGCTTAATCCGCTGCGGGCCGTTCTCGCCGCAGTGCAATGGCTCGCGCCCCAGAACATCGGTGAGTTTTGCCGCCAGCCATGCGCCGGATACTGGCTCCGCCAGCTCGCCCCAGGGTACAAGCGGCATCACTTCACCAACGACCTTGATGCCTAAATCTTTCGCCAGCTGTGCGTTATTTCCCAACTGGGGGTGTGCGTCAAGGGGCAAATGCCAGCCAAAAAGATTGATGTCGTTAGCCAGCAACGTTTTTAGCCGGTTGCGTTTCATTCCTTTTATTGTTTGCGCTTCATTCTTCCAGAAGTAGCCGTGATGGACTAACACCGCATCGGCTTCAAGGCGCACCGCTTCGTCCAGCAGCGCCTGACAGGCGGTGACGCCGGTGACAATTTTTTGCACTTCACTACGCCCTTCGACCTGCAGTCCGTTGGGCGCATAGTCGCTGAAAGCCTGAGTATTGAGTTGCTGGTTAACAAGGTGCTCCAACTCGGTATTTCGCATGATTTCTCCTGACAGTGGGCGGCCTTAAGCGGACCGGCTCGTGGCGGTTGTGGCAACAATAGCAGACGAGGCAAATGATGAGAACGGGCGGCGGTGACCGCCCGTTAACGAGGGGCTATTTTCTGGCTGCTTCAAACGCCGCCAGAGTGGTCTTTCGCGCTTCTTTGTGATCGACAATCGGTTGTGGATAATCCAGCGAGACCCCGTGTTTTTTTGCCCATGCCTGCGGCTGATGAATATGCTGTTTCGGCACCGCTTTCAGTTCCGGTAGCCACTGGCGGATAAACGCCCCTTCTTCATCAAAACGCTCGCCCTGCGTGGTGGGGTTGAAAATGCGAAAGTAAGGTGCGGCATCGGTACCGCAGGAGGCGGCCCATTGCCATCCGCCGTTGTTAGCCGCCAAATCGCCATCAATTAACTGCGACATGAAATAGCGTTCGCCTTCGCGCCAGTCAATCAGCAGGTCTTTGACCAGAAAACTGGCGACGATCATCCGTAAACGGTTATGCATCCAGCCAAGCGCATTAAGCTGACGCATGGCAGCATCAACAACAGGGTATCCGGTTTTTCCCTGTTGCCAGGCCTCAAGGTGACGTCCATTCTGCTGCCATTTCACTTTTTCCGTCCAGCCGATAAACGGCTGATGGCGGCACAGTGACGGCCAGGCAACCAGTAAGTGTCGATAGAACTCGCGCCAAATCAGCTCGTTAAGCCAGACAAAAATACGGCTGTTATCCAGCCCGTCAGCATGCTCACGCAGTAAGCGATTCAGGCACTGGCGCGGTGAAAGTACCCCAGTGGCCAGATAAACGGAAAGACGACTGGTGCCATCCACGGCCGGGATGTCGCGTTGCTGAGGATAATCAGCAGCAGGCTGCTGGCAAAATGCCCGCAGTCGTTTCAGTGCCGCAGCTTCACCAGCGGGGAAAAGCTGGTCGTCAAAGGCTTCACTGGGGTAATCGAAGGGTTTAAGCGTCGGCGTTTTTTTCAGCGGTGCGTTCTCCCGTGCTTTAGGCACAGGCAGACATTCCGGCACGCCTTCCTTAAGACGCCGCACGAGCGCCTTACTAAAGGGCGTAAATACTTTATACATCTCACCGCTGCCGGTCAGCACGCTGCCCGGTGCCAGCAGCAGGCTGTCGTCAAACCCCTGTGAGATAATATCAAGTTCGGAAAGGGCGCGTTCCACCCTCGCGTCGCGCTGGCGTTCATTCACTTCATACTGATAGTTATAAAACATCCGCTCAATATTATGCGCCTGACAAAACGATGCCAGCTCAGAAACCGAGGCATCGAAATCCCGGCACTGCAGGAAATGTAGCGGAATCCCCTTTTCCGCAAGAGATTGTTGAACATCCTGCAAACTTTGATAAATAAACGCTGCCTGCCTGGGGGCCATCACATGTGAATGCCACTGCTGCGGCGTGGCAATAAACAGTGCCAGCACCCTGGCGTCGCTGTCCCGGCAGGCGGCGTGAAGTGCTGTATTATCGTGGATGCGCAGATCGTTGCGCAGCCAGACCAAATGAGTGGCCATAACGCTCCCTGAAATCGTTAATCAGTGACCGTAACGCAGGCGCAGCGCTTCCGGATAGGGTTCGAAGTAGCGCTGCTGCGTCAGGTAAGGGTCGGGATATTCCGCCATGTAATGCTTCAGCAAGGTGATTGGGACCAGCAGTGGCTGTAATCCCTGGCGATAGTTATCTATCAGCGAGGCCATCTCCTGGCGTTGTTTTGAGGTCAGTCGCGGGCTAAAGTAACCCTGAACATGGGACAGCACGTTGGTGTGGTTACCTCTTGACGCCTGCTTTTTAAGCAAATCCATTAGCCTCTGGCGGTATTCAAAAGCGTAAGCTTCCAGCGATGGCCATTCTTCAATTGCTGCCACAAAACGGCCTATTTTGCGATATTCAGGTTGTGAATGTGCCAGCAGCAGCAATTTGTAACGGCTGTGGAAGGCAATCAGCTTGCCCCGCGTGAGCCCGCTCCGCCACATTTCATTGAATTCATGAAGCGTGTAAACGCGTTCAATAAAGTTCTCCCGCAGTAGCGGAGCGTGCAGGCGACCATCTTCCTCGACCGGTAGCCAGGGCATTTGCGCCATAAGTTCCCGGGTAAAGATACCCACACCCTCTTTACGATTGTTATTGTTTTCCGGCTGATAAACCCTCACACGCTCCATACCACAGCTGGGGGATTTCGTGCAGACTATGTAACCGCAAAGATGGTGTAAGGAAGCTATTCTTTTTTCGGCGAAATTTTGCATCGCCTCCGTCACCGGGCTGCCCTCGCCGTTGCTGAACCTTAGCTCCACGGCTCCCTCTTGTATTTCCACAAGACGCAGTGCCGGACAGGGCGCTGGCAGGCCAATCGCCATTTCAGGGTAAACGGGCTGGTAGCGCATAAAGGGCGCAAGCTCCAGCGCAGCAAATGCGCAGCGCTTATGGCCGCCATCAAAACGAACATTATCCCCAAGCAGACAGGCACCGATGCCAACAGGAATTTTATCATTCATAGTTGTACGATCTCTTTTTTCCTGTATAGGTTTTAAGTTTAGCTGAATTTTAACTTCAACGCGCGTGTCGGCTTCGAAAATGTCACGGTTGATAAGTAAAAAACTGCTTTCAAAGAAGGCGGCTTCGCTTTAACGCCTGACAGCAGCCAGCTAAAAACCGTTAAAAGAAGTCGCTTCCCGTGCCGAAAGCAATAAGGCAGAGCCAAAATACGTTGATGAGCACGCACACAACCCGGCAATAAAATGGCCTTATGTGAACGCGGATTTAATGGCACCCCACTGACGTATAGCAACAGCCCTGAAAAGAAGTTCTGATTTGTGCAATAAAGTTCAACAGGTAAGCTGATGACCATAAGACGTGATTGTTAGTTCGTCATGACCTTTGCCTCATTAAGGCGGTTTGATAAAGGCATGTTATTCAGTGCAGCGCCGATGCAGTAGATCATTGCCTGACAGTATATAAAGCGAGGCTTCGGGAAAAGCGACGGAGCGGGCAGCCCCGATAAGATGAAACGATGGCAAGTAAAAATCGTGCTGTCTCTTTACCCAATGCGCCTTATATCCCCGTCCTTCAGGGCGGGGAGGATGTCAATACTCATCCGACCACTAATTTGCGGGAAATTTCACCGCTTTTCTTGTCTGAAACATAATCAGGTTACTAAAAAGTTAAAATATCGGTAATCTGCTAACTTAAAAATCACCGCACTATTCCCGGCAAGCACGACCAGCCTTTATTTGCTAAATTGACAACATCTGGCAGATAAGCGTTTCGCTGAGGGCTGTCTCCGGCCACGGATAAGTAAAGAGCGAAGTATGGTAACTCGAGTTCTGATTGTTGAAGATGAAAAAGAAATCCGCCGTTTTTTACGTGTTGCGCTGGAAGACGGAAATCTGCGCGTGTTTGATGCAGAATCGCTGCAGCGCGGCCTGATTGAGGCCGCAACCAGGAAACCCGATTTAGTGATCCTTGACCTGGGGTTACCAGATGGCGATGGCATTGAATTTATTCGTGAAATTCGTCAGTGGACCGCTATTCCGGTGATTGTATTATCCGCACGCTGCGATGAGCAGGATAAAATCACCGCACTGGATGCCGGCGCAGATGACTTCTTGAGTAAGCCATTTGGAGTGGGTGAGCTGTTAGCACGCGTACGCGTCGCGTTGCGATATAGCCGGGGGGATGGCTCGGAGCCAAAAGCGGAAGTCAGCTTCAGCAATGTCCAGGTCGATATTGCCGCCCGCCGCGTCCTCAAAAGCGGAGAGGAACTCCATCTGACCCCGATTGAGTTTCGACTGCTGGTGAGCCTGTTGAATAATGCCGGTAAAGTGATGACGCAACGTCAGTTGCTCAATCAGGTGTGGGGGCCAAATGCAGTCGAACACAGCCATTATTTACGTATTTACATGGGGCATTTGCGGCAAAAGCTGGAGGTCGATCCTGCTCAACCTCGCCACCTCATTACTGAAACCGGCGTCGGCTATCGTTTCGTGCCCTGAGCGCTTATTCAGTCAGCAACGCCAAAGAGATCAGATAATACTTCCGGCAGGGTGTAGCATTCAACTGGGTAATTGTTCCTGTGAAAACGCTGGTCGCAATATGCAGGAAGCGTCAACAAGACATAACCTATACCGCAGGCTGGTGGAGAATGAAAATTCGAACAAGCCCGTAAAAAATAAATCAGCAGAAGCCGGGACGGTAAAAAAGAACCTTCAGGCAAATTTCATCGAACCGAAAAAAGCCCTGCCGGGAAGGCAGGACCGCTTATTAAGGACGGAAACGGGCATCAGGGGCCGGCTTCGTGTTCTCAGGCATTTTTCAACACTTCACTGACTATCTCTACCGCTTCTTTTTCGATTTTTTCACGGTGCTCTGCACCCAGGAAACTTTCGCAGTAGATTTTATAGGCATCTTCAGTACCAGAGGGGCGTGCCGCAAACCAGCCGTTTTCCGTCATCACCTTCAGACCACCGATGGATGCGCCATTACCCGGAGCCGAAGTCAGGCGCGCGGTGATTGGATCGCCAGCCAGGATATCAGCGCTGACCATCTCAGGTGAAAGCCTGGACAGTGCGGCTTTCTGGGCCGAGGTAGCAGAAGCCTGCTGGCGGTTGTAGCTTGGCGCACCGAAGCGCTCTGCCAGTTCATCATAATGTTGCTGAGGATTTTTTCCGGTAACCGCGGTGATCTCTGCGGCTAACAGACACAGGATGATACCGTCTTTATCGGTTGACCATGGCGTGCCGTCAAAACGCAGAAAGGACGCACCTGCACTCTCTTCACCACCAAACCCGAAGCTGCCATCAAACAGGCCATCAACAAACCATTTAAAACCAACCGGTACTTCCACCAGCTTACGATCGATAGCCTTCACTACGCGGTCAATCATCGCACTGGATACCAGGGTTTTACCAACAGCCACATCTTTGCCCCACTGCGGGCGGTTCTGAAACAGATAATTGATCGCCACCGCCAGATAGTGGTTCGGGTTCATGAGCCCCGAGGGGGTAACAATGCCGTGACGGTCGTAATCCGGATCGTTAGCAAACGCCAGATCGAATTGATCGCGCAGTGCCAGCAAGCCAGCCATTGCGCTCTCCGAGGAGCAATCCATACGGATGACGCCATCTTTGTCCAGATGCATAAAGCGAAATGTCTGGTCAATAGAGTCGTTGACGATGGTCAGATCCAGATTGTAAAACTCTGCGATGCGCTGCCAGTAAGCGATGCCAGAGCCGCCAAGCGGATCAACGCCAATTTTAAGCCCAGCTTTCTTAATTGCTTGAATATCAATAACTTGAGTCAAGCCTTCAATGTATGGCTGCACCAAATCCTGCTCTGTTAAGTGGCCACTGGCCCAGGCTTTATCCAGAGCAATGCGCCTGACGCCCTGAAGACCCTCTTTTATCAGAGCATTAGCGCGTTCCTCCACAACTTTCGTTACGTTAGTGTCGGCAGGACCGCCATTAGGGGGATTGTATTTGATGCCACCATCTTCTGGCGGATTGTGAGAGGGGGTGATAACAATGCCGTCAGCCTGCATGCCCCCCGCTTTATTATGCTCAAGAATAGCGTTGGAGATAGCAGGCGTCGGTGTATAACCATTATCCTGCTGCACAATCACATCAACCCCATTTGCCGCCAGCACTTCCAGCACGGAGATAATGGCGGGTTCAGACAACGCGTGGGTGTCTTTCCCCACGTAACAGGGGCCGGTGATACCGTTCTTTTTACGCTCCTCAGCAATGGCCTGCACGATTGCCAGGATATGCGTTTCATTAAAACTGTGACGCCCTGCGCTGCCACGATGGCCAGATGTGCCAAATTTCACCGCATGTTCCGCATTACCTGGATCAGGTTGCAGGACATAATACTGTGAAGTTAATTGTGCAACGTTAATCAAATCGCTCTGCCGGGCAGGTTGCCCGGCACGGGGGTGATTGGCCATTGGGGCTTCTCCCTGACGCTTATTTATCAGTTAGAGGGTGCCGCAAACTTTTTCAGTCAGTTCATGAGGGAACTGCATTGACAGCATGATGTGTTCGATCATGCTTCGTTTGCGACCTGTGTTGGTGTTGGTTATCACCCAGTACGGTGTGCCAGGAATATGCTGTGGCTTGGTATGGGTGCCATTTTGTATCAGAGTCTGTTGATTGCCAGCAAAATAAACGCGCGTGCGCCCCAACAGAGACTCGGTAGCAGCACCAAACGCGCCGGGTTCGAGACGATATAATGTTGAAAGAATTAACATAAACCGATTAATCGCTTTCTTCTGTTCAGCATATTCGTCCGAGAGGAGTAACTCCCGGATGGCACGAACCCGATCCTGTGGGCGAGACGGGTCCTGTCCTTTGACAACGTCTTTCACCACCGTAGTTGAAGATGACGCCGTTCCTTGCAATGCTGATGCATCTTGTCCTGCAGTAAAGTTGAGCATTCTGCGCAGAATATCAGAGGCGCTTTCCCCTATATGCTGAGTATGGCTGGCGATATAACGATAAAGCTCTTCATCAACGTCGATAGTTTTCATCTTGATCCAGTACAGTTGTTGCCTGATAAGAGCAGGATTGCGTCATGCCTTTCAAACAGTCGATAAACGCGTTGAAAAATCCTGTCCTAACACGAGGATTATAAAGTTAAATCCTGCCGGGTTGTAGCGCCAGCACTTAATGCCGATAAAAGTCAGATAATACCGCAAAACGGTGATGATAAACTACCTGCTTGCACAAGCAGGAAATATTACGACTATGATACCCTAACTATTCTTTTACACTGTAAGAACTTTGCCATGAAATTGAATGTCCGCTTGCAATCTGAGCAATCTGATGAGGTTGGCCTGCCGTTGGTACTGATTCACGGCCTGTTTGGGAGCCTGGATAATCTTGCTGTGCTGGCAAGAGGGCTGGTGAAAGAGCGGCAAATCATCATGCTTGATGTGCGCAACCATGGATTGTCACCCCATTCATCTGAAATGCATTATGCCGCGATGGCCCGGGATGTTTTGGAAACACTGGATAACCTCGGTATTGGTGAGTGCGACATCGTGGGCCACTCAATGGGCGGAAAAATAGGCATGGCAGTTACCGCGGCCGCTCCCGATCGCGTAAAAAAATTAGTGGTGATCGATATAGCACCTGTGGCGTATACACAACGCCACCACGATGCCATATTCACAGCGCTTAATGCAGTCAGTCAGTCATCTGCGGCATTACGCAGCGAAGCCGCGATAATAATGCGTGACAGCATTGAAATTGAAGATGAAAGCATAATTCAATTTTTACTTAAGTCTTTTCACGATGGCAGATGGCGTTTCAATGTCCCTGTTTTACAGGCGCAATATGAGAATTTGATTAGCTGGCAGTTGTTGCCAGCCTGGAAGGGGCCAGCACTCTTTATACGGGGAGAATTGTCGCCCTATCTCGCTGATGAATATCGGGATACGCTGCTGCAACAATTTCCAACAGCGCGTGCTCATATCATTGCAGGGGCCGGTCACTGGGTACATGCTGAAAAACCAGAGCCTGTTCTTCGTGCAATGCGTCGTTTTTTTGCACAGTAAAAACAAATAGTTGCTGAAAAAGCTAAATTATTGTCGTCATGTGTTTTGCCAGGGTATGATTATCGGCTTAAATTTTGCTGGTTGGATTGCGATTCGAACAGCATAACAGTCCAAACTACCTGAACTTCAGCCCTCCAGTATCACGATTCTATGGCTAAAGAAAACACGGACCGCACCACTATCGATTTGTTCGCAGATGAACGTCGTCCTGGTCGTCCTAAAACTAATCCGCTGGCACGTGGTGAGCAGCTACGTATAAATAAACGCAATCAGCTTAAACGCGATAAAGTGCGCGGACTTCGCCGTGTGGAGCTAAAAATAAGCAGTGATGCTGTTGATGCGCTCAACAGGTTGGCAGAAGAGCGTAAAATCAGCCGTAGTGAACTGATCGAAGAAATGATTATGGTCCAGCTCGACAATGCAGAACACTAAGTCCCCTGCCTGAAATATCGCTTAATGGAAACAAGAGCACAAAGCGACAAATGCAGGAGCATTCCTCATTTATCAGTCCGATACGGTCTGTTATCATTACCGTTAATATTGTAGGTTCAGCATCTCAATCATTGAATTTTAAGAGGTTTTAAACGCATGGCAATCGTAGGCATTTTCTTTGGCAGCGATACTGGCAATACGGAAAATATTGCAAAAATGATTCAGAAGCAGCTGGGTAAAGAAGTTGCCGAAGTTCATGATATCGCTAAAAGTAGCAAAGAAGATCTGGAAGCCTTTGATATATTGCTGTTGGGCATCCCTACCTGGTATTACGGCGAAGCACAGTGTGACTGGGATGATTTTTTCCCCACACTGCAAGAAATCGATTTCAATGGCAAACTGGTTGCGCTGTTCGGCTGTGGTGACCAGGAGGATTATGCTGAATATTTCTGTGATGCGATGGGCACCATTCGCGACATCATTGAGCCAAACGGCGCAGTTATTGTCGGACATTGGCCAACAGAAGGCTATCATTTTGAAGCATCGAAAGGGCTTGCAGACGACACCCATTTTCTCGGCCTCGCCATTGATGAAGACCGCCAGCCAGAACTGACAAATGAACGCACCGAAAAGTGGGTAAAGCAGATTTACGAAGAGTTGCAGCTCGACGATATCCTCAATGCTTAATTCTGTGTATTACGGTGCAATTAATCGCCTGACAGCGCAATGATTTTTTCTATAGCTCTGCAGGAACATTTTTTTAACTTTTAGCTGCGACACTGTACAATGTCGCCATTAGCCACCCCGACCTGTCAGCAACGTTGCCCGTAAGCAACAACTGAGAGTCAGTTCGAAATGTAAATTCCGTATGCAGGGCCAATGCTTTTTCCGGATGTAATGCCGTTTTCTTACCTCCCTGAGTGCCCTGCGGCTGGCTTTCCAGCAGTTTTCATTTCAGCACATCGGTTCTATACTGCTTCGTTAATCAGGGCCGATGTTCAGGGTTTTTCAGCCACTTAGTGATTAGCAAAGTAACAGGACAATATCCGCATGACTGACAATAACATCGCATTAAAGAAGGCAGGCCTGAAAGTTACGCTTCCACGACTAAAGATTCTGGAAGTACTTCAGGAACCAGAGTGCCATCACGTCAGTGCGGAAGATTTATATAAGCGCCTGATAGATATGGGCGAAGAAATTGGACTGGCAACGGTCTACCGCGTGCTCAACCAGTTTGATGATGCAGGCATCGTGACACGACACAATTTTGAAGGTGGAAAGTCCGTCTTTGAACTGACTCAGCAGCAGCATCACGATCATCTGATATGCCTTGACTGCGGTAAAGTTATCGAATTCAGCGATGAGTCTATTGAAACACGCCAGCGAGATATTGCCTCACGTCACGGCATCAAGTTAAGCAACCACAGCCTTTATCTTTATGGCCACTGCGAAACGGGTGATTGTCGTGAAGATGAAACACTTCACGACAATCAATAACGCATGACCAGATTAAAAACCGGTGAATTTCACTGGTTTTTTTCAGGGGACGGCAATTTCTTTTGCAAGAAAATAAAGTCTGTCAGCGAAAATGTGCTGTCAAGGTTCACAGCAGCCGCACTCGCTACCTCCCCCCCCCACTTTTTGTATAAAACAACTGCATCACTGCTTCCCCATACTCAAAGTGTAAGTCTGAGCGCATGCTGACGGCTTGCCTGTCACTCCGCCTCTTGCATTATTAACCTGAAATAGCCTTTTCCCCCGTGCTGCCGGTTCCAGTGCCAGAGTGGCAATAAAATAATCCGATTCAAGGCTGTTTTTCTCGACAAAACTGTCGTAGTCACTGTTGAGTATGTGTCATTCCTGGCGATAAAGGGATTCAACCTTTATCTGCTTAAACTCCCCCCACCCTACCCGCAGTAAAAAACCAGCAAAGTTACCGCATCGGTCAGAAACTAAAGTGATAAAATCCAACCATGCCTCAATGCTTTGAGCTAGCTGAAGTGAAACAATGTCAATCTGCTGTGAATTAGCCACTGAACAATACTCCAGACAGCTGGCACTAAAAATCAGACGGACAATTTTTTGGCGGACATCGTCGGTACTTTCCACTCCGGGGGAAAATAATTGGTGGGAGAGAAGCGCCCGGGCCACAATCACACGTTGCCTGATCCTGCCATTGACCCACAGGCTGCCAGAAGTGTCCACCAGCAATGCTGATACGATTTTTTCCAGGAAATAGCGTCCGAAAAGCACGTTGACTTTATCCCGCAAGGCATCCTCCGACAGCACGTTGTAATAATGAAAATGCTCAATATCTGAACATATTTGTAATGAAGAAGCGATGCGCGGGACTTCCAACACGCTATAGACTTCGGTTAGCTCCGCCAGTCCCAGTGTTTTTTTCAGCGTCCATTCAATTTCTTCAAGTCTGCTCACGCTCTGCCGGTAACTTAGCATTTCCTTTTCCGATAACGGGCAATATTCACCACTGATAATATCGTCAAGCAGTCACATTCCACTGACACCAAAAAGAATTTCCTCTTTTTCTCCCCAGGAAAATACAGCATAGCGCTGAGAAAATTCATCATGAATGATAAAAGTCACTTTCCAGTGTTTACACCACAAATGATAAAAGAGCGCGAATATCTCCCGTTCCCACGGCTTATTTTTTGTGACACATCTTTCGCAGCCTTGCATAAGCTTCGTTCAGGCATCTAAATATCTCTCTGAGAGCGGGTTCATCCTTCATCGCCATGATCAGTTCAGCCAGCTCAGGAATACGGCATTTTTACCTCCTCCGGGGACATGCTTTATTGCCGGAAGTTCTGACCTTAGTAAAATTAACCTATCGGTTTGTAATGCAAGTTATTTGCATCCATGTACACGCACCATATTCGATCAGGATTAACAATCTGAAGTAGTCCGACAAGGTGGCGTAGTAACCCTGCTGGTAAAGCTGGCCTAAAAACTGCCCGTCATAACCTACTACTTTATTTAACAGCCTGAGCAATGAGTTAACCTGCAAAGTCCCTTTCTCAAGCGCCATCTCACCCAGCATACAGTTATCTTTGCCCAGCGCGCGTCTGAAACGGCTATCGAGCCGTGCCTGTTCTTCATGCCAGACCCAAAGAATTTGCCAGAAAGGCGGGACAGGCCAGTAACATCACAGGAATTTCAATAGCGGCAGCCAACCCCATCATCAGCCCGACACTTTGCCGGGGCAACGCCAGCTGTTTCGTAATAAAAATTGGAATATCGATAAGATAAATTGCACTGCAACTCCACATGAGCACCGAGACAATAAATAACAAACTCAGTTCATAGCGACAGCCTGTAACAGCTGACGGCGGCAGCACATATGGCAGGATGTTTATTTCCCTGCAGTACAAACGTCATCAGCAATATCGCGGTGAAGATGCCAGCAGTAATCAGGTACATTGAGATAAAGCCCGCTTTGGCGGTAATACTAAAAGCCAGAGGTGAGCGAGCACCCACGCCAGTGATAACTGGGTACGCATAAGCGCATTGAATATTGGTTTCTCACAATATTCTCCTGCCAGTGCAAAGAGTTGAGGTATACCAGCATTAGCCACAGCAGCAATAAACACCCCCGCGGTTAATAAAAATAAACAATGACGACTGAAGGCAAAAGCCAGACTATTTAAAATAGCCATCAGGTAACAAAACATCAGTAAATGTCGCCGTCCACTAAAGCAACCTGACATCACTGCCAACCAAAAGCTGACATCAATGTCAATGGCTGCGTTAACGGCATAGAAAAAACTAATTGCAGTTGGATTGGCCTGTAATTCTGCTGAAAGATAGAGACTTAAAGTTGGGATTTGAAAAGCCCCGGCGCCCCCAGAAAGAAAAGCAATGATGAGAAAAATGCACAACACAGCACTATCTACTCCGATAAAAAGGCCCGCTTCACACGGGCCGGTCACATCAGAGTTTCTCGGAACGACTAAAACGTTTTCCATCCGGGCTGGCAGAGCGAATCATTACCTCACCGGTTATTGTAGGTTGGGCTTTGGCATCGTATTTTTGCCAGCTTTTGCCCGCATCCTGGCTGTACTCGATAGTCAGGCCAGGCAAAGCGATGTTAGCTTCCAGTTTGCCATCAACCACTTTTGCACCGGGAACAGGCAGACGGTAATGAATCCCGGTTTTATCGAGTTTAGACAGTTCACGCTGGCCAAGCAGGTTAGCAAAACGCTGCCAGTCTTTCAGCAGGGTTTGCTTATCGACATACTGCGTTTTTCCGCCGATATATTCTTTGCCAGCCTGGTAATCCTGCTCCCATGCTGCTCTGTGCCATGCACGTTCAGCCACTGATAACATACGCGGGAAAATCATGTATTCCATTTGTTCATCGGTTCGCGTGGTTTCACTCCAGAGCTGCGCTGACAGGCCATAAGCACCAGGCCAGGCCTTGTCTGATTTAGCAGAGAAAGTTTTACCATCACGATCCAGGGAAGTTTCCGCATTTTGCGGCAAATTATCCGGCGCGAAACTAAACATTTTGCGCTCATCATTGAAGCGAGTTCCCCAATAATAGCCGCGCTCAAGCGGATTGACCTCGTAAGGGAAATCCATATACACGTAATCCGGGTTGGAAATGATCACCTCATAACCTTTTCTTGCCCAGTCGTTGGCTGTATCAAAGCCACCCCAGAACAACGTATCCCAGAAGTTGACACCCATTCGTTTGGTGGCAAATACGCTAGCGTTCTCAGTATCTTTCAGGCCATCCTGCCATGCGTGCATTCTGTCAATGCCATGGTCTCTCACATGTTTACTGACCTGCTGGGCAAAATAGCTTGGCAGATGTTCAAGATCCTCTACTTTTCCATCTTCCACCAATTTTTGACAAACCTGAGATTTCGCCCAGGGTTTATCCTGCTTACTCATATCAATCAGGCCAGTACCTGGTTGAGGATTATTTTTATCGGAATAACCCGCACCTAAACGAATATTTTTCGCTTCGTCGCCGCCAAAATGCCACGTTTTGATTGGCTGTCCGGCTTCACGGTGCATGGCTTGAATTTCACTCATCACTTTATCGGTGAAACGCAGGGAAGAGTCCAGGCAGGGATTAAGATAGCTGGTGCGATCGTATAACTGTACAGAGGTCGTATTGGAATCATCGGTCGGATCGACAAGCCTGTACTCATTTGCCTCAGTGGTTTTGCCTTCTTTCATCAATCGGTTATAACGTGCTTCCATCGAAATAACGGCAGCACGTGCATGTGCGGGCATGTCGATCTCTGGTATCACTTCAATACCACGCGCATCGGCATATTTGACAATTTCGATATAGTCCTCGCGGCTGAAATAGCCGGACCCCATATTATCACTGTCTGGGCCGGAACCGAGCTGCGGTAGCAAGCAGCGCTGTTCACTGAGATCGTGACAACGTTTGCCTCCAATCTCGGTGAGTTCCGACAGGCCGGGGATCTCAATTCGCCAGCCTTCATCATCACTCAGATGGAAATGGAAAACGTTAATTTTCCATGATGCTAACTGATCCAGCATGCGCATCACGGCATCCTTGCTATGGAAATTACGGGCCACATCAAGGAACACGCCTCGATAAGCAAAACGTGGGGCATCGCTGGCTTTCAGAGTGGCAATTTTGGCACTGCCATCGGCGGGAAGCAGCGAGATAATGGACTGCAGACCATAAAATACGCCATGCTGATCGTAGCCTGTCACTCTGGCTTTATCTTTACCGATAATTAATTGGTATCCGCCGGAAACTGCTTCGCCTTTTTTAAAAGCCTTACGGTCAATATGCGTTGAAATCTGATAACCATCGGCTTTTTCCTGGACGCCCAGTAACAAGAAACGTTGTTTCACCGCCTCCGCTTTTTCTGCAGGCAAACTGGCGAGATCCAGCGCCACACCTTTAGACAGATCGGCATCGTCTGGCAGCACCTTTACATGCTTCGGTGTGGGAACGATCTGTCCACGTAGCTCAAATGGGGGCAACTGCTGTACATCGCTGTTTTTATCAAAGCGGCTGGCCGGCATCATTAATACATTTTGATCGTCAGGCGTGCGTTTCCACTGTTCGCCAAAAGGTGCCACAAAAGCGGTCAAATCTTCAGTATCCGTGCTTTTGATAACTTCTGGTGTCGAATCCTCAGAAGTCACATACCAGCGAGGCATTACATCGGTAATAAACAACTGCCCGAACTCGAGGATGATCGGAATTTCTACCGACTCACCGGCAGCAAAACCCTGGAAATTTTCCGTGGGCTCCAGCCGTGCCAAATCACCAACAATATGCACCAGACGGAACTGATCGCTTTCGACCTTTATGGCTTCATGGACGTTAGACATATAAATCGCCCAATTCTTACTGGTGATTGCCGCACCTGGATTGGTCAAAGTGATCGTCGCCCGGTTGCAGGAAGCCCAGTCGGCACCAAGTGCAGCACAGTCAACACCGTTCAGTGCTGCATGATTATCCGTGACTTTATACTGCACACCAAACTGGCTGATTTGATCGACAATTTGCTGATTTGCCAGCACACTCCCACTTGCCAACGAAGAAAGCAAAGCAGTAGCTATAAGACTCGCTCTGAATTTATTCATTTCTTTTCCTTAATCTGTCAGTTATGGTTTTGCTCAATTTCTTGCCGTAACGCACCGCACTCCTTTGCAATACCTTCCGCACCGCCCATTTTTTCGGCATCGAGACAACGTTGGTAATCCAGTGCTGGTATTTTTTCTTGCTGCTGAACAACATTTTTTTGTGCACATGCGCCAGTCAGTAACATGGCAATAACGGGCAATATATATTTCATGCTTGATCCTCATTTAATGCTGCAGGTTATTTCACTGCTCAGAAAATCGTAAATGGCGCAATCACGATAAACCTCACGTCTTTCTCATCCTGGAATATGTTTCTGAAGCCACCGCTTCCGCTTGGGAGATCAGAGTGATTGTCATAACGGCTATAGTGCAATTTGAATAAGGTCCCTTTTGCTGCACCTTCCTGAACGGTATAAAGCAGATCTAAATTCCATGTTGATTCACGCAGACGTTGGTTTTGATTGAATTCTGGATTAGTGGATGGCCTCGCATCCCAGCCATATGCATAAGAGGCCCCTACCGCCCAGCCGGGGAGCTGCCAGTTTTTAAGGTCATACATTACGCCAGCAAAAAGCGCCTTTTCCCCATTAGCATTAAAGTCCGAACGTGAATTCCACCATACATCCAGTCGACCATTAGAGGTGGCATAACCCGGTGTCATACGCTGCAAGAAGAAGCCCTGATTGCCCTCAGCTTTTACCCAAGTTCCCTCCAGACGGAAGTCAAAAGGCCCGGTAGTGTAGCCAAGCGTTAATGCCTGTAACCATGCGAGTCCATCGTAGGCATCATTAATATTAGAGGCACCACCGCTTTCTTTATCTTTGGCACCATAAAACTGCCAGCTGGTTCTCAGGCTGTTTCCTGCAACCGGAAATGAATAGGATACTTTCGTAAAGTACTGGTCCATATAATCCGCAGCCTGGCCAAAAGCACCTTCTACTATCAGGTTATTTTTAAAGTCGTATTTAGCACCAACGGAATGTAGATAATTGATTCCTGTTATGCCATCCGCTTTACGAAAATTATACATATTGCGGTACCAGGGTGATTTATATTCGTTAGCCCAGAAATAAGAAAGAGACAGTTCACCCGCGTCAGCAAAATCATAAACACTGCCAATTTCAACCCCACGATAAGTGCCGGGCATAAAACTCCACTGAGGTGCTAATAAACTCTGTCCAGTTGGCTGTAAATAGCCACCACGCAACCAGTAGTTATTATATTTCATTTTCACAGCAGCTTTATATAAATTAACGCCACCCGTGTCGCCATCCCATCGTTCTCCCCAACGACTTTTGGTTTTACTGAAACCAATTTCATTAGGCGACGCCGGGCCTGTTTGCCCCAATTCAACGGCACTGAATGCTGCTAAATCAAAGCCGATGAAATCAGCCAGATAACCGGATGAAAAATCAAGATTAGCATTAAACGTAGAATGGTGGAGATTATGTTCGTACTGACCGTATTTTTCCGACGTCACATTCATATTTTTTCGATCACGGTGACGCTGCCAGTAATATATCCCACCGGTCAAGGATGAGTCATCAACAAAACCAGCGGCAGTTGCCGTGGGTAAACAGAAACTCCCGCTAATAGCGGTGCAAATGGCAACAGCAAGTACTAAGGTTTTTTGATTGATAATAATCCCGGACATAAGTCAGCCTCTTTTCCTAAAAGCTATTTTAAAGTTAAAATAATGTTGTAATGAATGGTGTTTGGATTTTTTACACATCGTAAATTACGTCAGTAATAATATTTTTTGCGCCACGAATTATCAATTAAATGTGTGTTTTACGGGACAAAACCATGACTCAGAACACATAAGCACGAAAGATGTTAATTAAATATTAAATTTAGATAATGCAAATGAAAAATCCATTTATTTTTTATTTAAAAAAACGTCAAAAGAAAATTAATTTTATCTTCATTTATTATAAATGCAGACAGGTAATAGGCACCACTCTACAATCCAATTTATTTCGCGATTAATGCACAACAACATTTTTTAATTTTCTAAAAAATAGCATTAAGCTTACAAAGCAGGCATATTTATTTACATTAATTCATCTGTTTGGTATGACATCACTTTTTTTGAGAAATTAACATTGCAACATATAAATTATACAAATAGTTGATTGATATAAATCTGTCAGTGTTTCCTCTTCACTTTCAGCCCTCTATGAAACTCATGAATTAGGACTGAAAGTGTTCTGCATTTTTTTCTCGTCCTGATCGGGACATATCGACAACGCTGAACGAATCAATGCATGCGCTGTATTGGTTAAAGGCGTAACCAGAATAATTTCGATGATGAAAATAATGAATATGGATATATTGCAAGGAAAATATTGAAAGGTAAACGTCCGTCAACCTTGTTCTCAAAAAAATCCCTTATTAAACATACAACACTGTTAGACCCGCCATTTACTGACATGCGATAGCGACACTTAGCACAGGTAACAGCCCCAATTCCTTGTCCACAAAGGCTGGCAAAACGTGTAGCACTATTCCGTGCAGCTATTTAGCATGTGTCATCTTACGCAAGGACAATATCTCATGGAGCGAAACATGGCAGAGAAAACAGTGCCAACACCTTAGCTGTAAGAGTTAGCCAAAAGTTGGACACTACTCCGCACAGCTTTTGACAAGGTATTTTGATAAAAGATCAACGACTGATTTACCGCTTTCTTAAGTTAGCAGTTAGCAGTTAGCAGTTAGCAGTTAGCAGTTAGCAGTTAGCAGTTAGCAGTTAGCAGTTAGCAGGTTGAAAATAACCATATAAAAACTGTCGGTTTACAATTTACAAAAAAACGCAGCCACAGGCTGCGTAATGTATTCGTTATTCGGGATCATTCACCCGTTTTTGTCCAGGTGTCACGTAAGCCTACGGTACGGTTGAAAACCAACTGGCCAGGCGCAGAGTAGACACTGTCAGCACAGAAATAGCCTTCACGCTCGAACTGATATGGACTGTCATGCTGCGCCTGTTGTAAACCAGGCTCAACAAATCCATGGCGAATTACCAGGGATTCAGGATTGATGGTCGCAAGGAAATCCTCAGCCGCTCCCGGATTTGGCACGCTGAAAAGACGATCATAAAGGCGAAACTCAGCCGGATGCGCATGTACAGCAGATACCCAATGGATAACGCCTTTCACCTTACGTCCATCGGCAGGGTCTTTGCTCAGGGTATCCATATCACAGGTACAAAACAGGCAGGTAATATTGCCCTGCTCATCCTTTGCCACACGTTCAGCTTTGATCACGTAGGCGTTGCGCAATCGCACTTCTTTCCCCAACACCAGACGCTTGTACTGCTTGTTGGCTTCTTCACGAAAATCAGCACGGTCAATGTAAATTTCACGGCTGAAAGGCACCTCACGCGTTCCCATTTCTGGTTTAGCAGGATGATTTGGCATGGTGAGAATTTCTTCGTGATTCGATGGCAGGTTTTCAATAACCAGCTTAACCGGATCAAGAACCGCCATAGCACGAGGCGCGCTGTCGTTAAGATCGTCCCGAATACAGGATTCAAGCGATGCCATTTCGACAATATTGTCTTGCTTAGTCACACCAATACGACGACAGAATTCACGAATGGATGCTGCAGAATAACCACGCCGACGTAAGCCAGACACTGTTAACATCCGGGGATCGTCCCAACCTTCGACAACCTTTTCGGTCACAAGCAGGTTCAACTTACGTTTTGACATAACGGCGTATTCCAGATTCAAACGAGAAAACTCGTATTGACGCGGATGAGCCGGAATAGAAATATTGTCCAGAACCCAGTCGTAGAGACGGCGATTATCCTGAAACTCCAGGGTACAAAGCGAGTGCGTAATGCCCTCAAGCGCATCAGAGATACAATGGGTAAAGTCATACATTGGGTAAATGCACCATTTCTTTCCGGTTTGATGATGGCTGGCAAACTTGATTCGGTACAGGACTGGATCACGCATCACAATGAAACTTGACGCCATATCAATTTTGGCACGCAGACAGGCAGCACCCTCAGCAAACTCGCCATTACGCATTTTTTCAAATAGCGCAAGGTTTTCCGCCACGCTTCGATCACGATATGGGCTGTGTTTGCCCGGCGACGTCAAGGTGCCACGGTATTCACGAATTTGATCCGGCGTAAGTTCATCAACATAGGCCAGTCCCTTATTAATCAGCTCGAGGGCATAGTGATGAAGCTGATCAAAGTAATCTGAAGAGTAACGAACATTGTCCGTCCAGCTAAAGCCCAGCCACTGAACATCCTGCTTGATTGACTCAACATACTCGATATCTTCTTTCACCGGGTTTGTATCGTCGAAACGCAGGTTACATTGCCCCTGATAATCTTGTGCGATACCAAAATTGAGACAGATTGATTTGGCATGACCGATATGCAGATAACCATTTGGTTCCGGCGGAAAGCGAGTATGTATGTTTTTATGCTTACCAGATGCCAAATCTTCGTCGATAATCTGACGAATAAAGTTAGTTGGGCGGGCTTCTGCCTCACTCATCTTAATTTCCTCAATAATACTATGGTAAATATACCCTGATAAATTCGAGCTTCAGGAGGGCAGCAGATAAAGGAATCACAGTGAGCATGTGCGATAAGTGACTCGGGCAACTGAACGCGACCAGCGCTCCTGCCACTCGAAGCATAATGGGTATGCGCGTGAAATTACCGAGTATCATCCACAAAGCGCTTCAGGGAAACAACCGTTACTTACTGCAATCCAATAAAAAAGGGCAGAAATTGCTTTCCACCCTTTAAATTTTCACGTTATCAGGTTTTAACCTTTAACCTCATACATCGGGCTTTCTCCCGCGACGACGTTAGCTCCCGCCAGCAGGTTTATCCCCGTAAACTCGTCCATATTACTGACTACTATCGGGCTTATCATCGAGCGGGCATGAGCATTCAGGAAATCCAGGTCCATCTCCAGTACAGGCTGACCTGCAGCAACAACAGCGCCCTCTTCCACCAGTCGGGAGAAGCCTTTACCGTCCAGTGCTACCGTATCCAGCCCCATGTGTACCACAACTTCAAGACCTTTCTCCGTTTCCAGACAAAAAGCATGGTTAGTGTTGAAAATTTTCATCACGGTCCCGTTTGCCGGAGAAACAACGGTGCTGCTGGTTGGCTTAATTGCCAGTCCTTCACCCACGGCTTTACTGGCAAAGGCGTCGTCCGGTACATCTTCCAGGGCAATGACCTCACCACTCACCGGTGCAACCAGCGTTTCAACTGTGGATCCTGTTGTTGCTGATTTTTCAGCTTTCGTTATCGCTGCTAAAGGGGATTCGGGTTTAACCGATGCGGCCGCAACGGGACCTCTGGCCAGCACGGTTTTCATGGCCGAGGCGATGGTTTCAGCCTGGGTGCCAACAATAATTTGAACACTTTCTTTGTTCAGACGAATTACGCCAGAAGCACCGAGGCTACGGGCCACAGGCTCATTCACAACACTGCTGTCCTTCACGCTGAGGCGGAGGCGGGTAATACAAGCATCAATTCCAGTCAGATTTTCAGAACCGCCCACGGCAGCAAGATAACGACGCGCCAGTGACTCGGTATCAGACTCGTCGTGGCGCTGGCTGTCCACATTGGCATCGTAGCCATCGCTTTCGTCACCTTCCACTGTAAGTTCACGGCCTGGCGTTAACAGATTGAATTTTTTTATGGTAAAACGGAAAATGACATAATAGGCCACAAAGAAAACCAGTCCTTGAGGGATCAGCATATACCAGTGCATCGCCAGCGGATTACGACTCTGTAATGCCATATCAACCAGCCCCGCGCTGAAACCAAAACCGGAAATCCAATGCATGCTTGCGGCGATAAACACAGAGATACCCGTCAGCACAGCGTGGAGGAAATAAAGCACCGGAGCCACAAACATAAAGGAGAATTCAAGTGGTTCAGTGATGCCAGTGAAGAAAGCGGCGAACGCTGCAGCCATCATGATCCCTCCTACTTTGGCGCGATTTTCAGGACGTGCGCAATGGTAAATTGCCACTGCGGCACCGGGCAGGCCAAACATCATAATTGGGAAAAAACCAGCCTGATAACGCCCGGTTATTCCTAAAACAGCTTTGCCATTTTCCAGCGATTGTGCACCACCAAGGAAGTTAGGAATGTCATTAATGCCTGCCACATCGAACCAGAACACCGAGTTCAATGCATGATGCAATCCGACCGGAATTAACATGCGGTTAAAGAAAGCGTAAACACCAGCACCTGCAGAGCCCAGCTTCTGAATATGTTCACCAAAGCTCACCAGGCTTCCGAAGATAACCGGCCAGATGTACATCAGAATAAAGGCGATCAGAATCATCAAAAACGAGACGAGGATAGGAACCAGGCGGCGACCGCTAAAGAATGAGAGTGCTCTTGGGAGTTCAACATGGCTGAAGCGATTGTACATTTCTGCCGAAATGATCCCGACCATAATGCCAACGAACTGGTTTTCAATTTTCCCAAACGCCGCTGGCACCTGATCGACAGGAATTTTTTGAATCATCGCAACAGCCGCCGGAGAACACAGCGTCGTCACGACTAAAAAACCCACAAACCCGGTTAACGCTGCAGCACCATCTTTGTCTTTCGACATACCATAAGCAACGCCAATCGCGAAGAGGACCGACATGTGTTCAATAATAGCGGAACCCGACTTGAGCAATAATGCTGCAAAGGCGTTGCCCGCTCCCCAGGCATCCGGGTCAAGCCAGTAGCCTATGCCCATCAGAATAGCGGCTGCCGGTAGCGTTGCTACCGGCACCATAAGTGCCCGACCTACTTTTTGTAAATAACCTAGCATGTTCTTTTCCCCTTGTGAGGCGCGTTAGAGCATTTATAATCTAACGACATTATCTCAATGGTAAACTATTTTATGGATGACACAAATTTGATAGGGTCGAGTGTAAAAAGAAAATAATTCGCTCTGCAAATTAAAACCGCAGCTAATGTGACTTTTATCATTAAAAATAAGTATTACACTTTGCAGCATCTGGTGAGTAAGGGTTACTTATTTTATGATTAAAAAAAACTTAGCACCTTTAATTTTTTGAAACCAGCTGCCCGTGCTTTTATGCTCAGGGACAGTAACAGAATTATCCAGACTTTTTAAAATTAAGCTTATAGTGAGGTCATAACATGAGACTAATTCCTCTTACCAGCCCTACTCAGGTCGGTAAATGGGCAGCACGCCATATTGTGAATCGTATCAATGCATTTAATCCTTCCGCTGAACGGCCATTTGTACTGGGACTGCCCACAGGCGGCACACCGCTGGAAGCCTATAAACACCTGATTGACATGCACAAAGCGGGCCATGTTAGCTTCAGACATGTGGTCACGTTCAATATGGATGA
Organism: Erwinia tracheiphila; assembly: GCF_021365465.1. Taxonomy (NCBI): domain Bacteria; kingdom Pseudomonadati; phylum Pseudomonadota; class Gammaproteobacteria; order Enterobacterales; family Erwiniaceae; genus Erwinia; species Erwinia tracheiphila. The sequence continues at coordinate 1,673,747 of NZ_CP089932.1, read as the reverse complement.
GTATGTTGGCCTGCCTGAAGAACATCCAGAAAGCTATCACAGTTTTATGCACCGTAACTTTTTCGATCATATTGATATTAAAAGCGAAAATATTAACCTTCTTAATGGTAATGCACTGAATATTGACACAGAATGTCGCCAATACGAAGACAAGATCCGCGCTTATGGCAAAATTAACTTGTTTATGGGCGGCGTGGGCAATGACGGTCACATCGCTTTCAATGAACCGGCGTCTTCACTGGCCTCCCGTACGCGCATCAAGACCCTGACCCATGAGACCCGCGTGGCAAATTCGCGCTTTTTTGACGGCGATATCGATCAGGTTCCCAAATACGCGCTTACAGTCGGCGTGGGTACGTTGCTGGATGCTGAAGAGGTGATGATTCTGGTCACCGGGCATGCTAAAGCCCATGCGCTGAGGGCAGCAGTGGAAGGAAACGTAAATCATATGTGGACAATCAGCTGCCTGCAGCTGCACGCAAAATCCGTCGTGGTCTGTGATGAGCCTTCCACAATGGAACTTAAGGTCAAAACCATAAAATATTTCCGCGAACTGGAAGCGGAAAACATGAAAAATCTGTAATTCATTAGCACATGATTAACCGCAGAAAGCGGGTAATACCGGGAGAACTTTATGTACGCTTTAACCAATGGCCGCATTTATACCGGCCATGAAATACTTGACGATCATGCTGTTATCATTGCCAATGGCCTGATAGAACGCATATGTAAAATGAACGATCTTTCAGAAAGCATTTCAACACGCGATGTTAAAGGTGCACTTATTGCTCCCGGTTTTATCGATTTGCAGTTGAATGGTTGTGGCGGCGTACAGTTTAATGACAGCCTTGAGGCCATCACTGCAGAAACTCTGCATATTATGCAGAAAGCGAATGAGAAATCGGGTTGCACCAGCTTTTTGCCCACACTGATAACCAGCAGCGATGAAATGATGAAGCGCGCGGTTGAGGTAATGCGCGCCTATCTGGCACAAAATAGTCATCAGGCACTTGGGCTGCACCTTGAAGGGCCGTGGTTGAGCCCACGTAAACCCGGAACGCACAACCCTGCTTTAATCCGTCTCCCGACACCGGAAATGGTAGACTTCCTCTGTGATAACGCGGATGTTATCAGCAAAATCACGTTGGCTCCTGAGCAAGTGGATAGCGCGGTTATCCGACAATTGTACGAGGCGGGCATTGTCATTTCGGCCGGACACTCGCACGCCAGTCATGATGAAGCACGCCGCAGTATTGCTGCCGGCGTCACCTTTGCAACACACCTGTATAATGCTATGCCGGGCATTAGCGGTCGTGAACCGGGGCTGATCGGCGCATTGTTTGATTCGCCGGATGTCTGGTGCGGTATCATTGCTGATGGTTTACATGTGCACTATGCAAACATTCGTAATGCCAAACGTATTAAAAGAGACAGGCTAATCCTGGTCACTGATGCCACCGCACCTGCAGGCGCTGATATTGAGCAGTTCATTTTCGCTGGAAAAACAATATACTATCAAGATGGGCTTTGCGTTGATGAAAATGGTACGCTGAGTGGATCGGCCCTGACTATGATTGAAGCTGTTGCTAACAGCGTCGAATATGCAGGGATCGCCTTGGATGAAACGTTAAGAATGGCCACGCTTTATCCGGCCCGCGCAATCGGTGTGGATCATAAGTTAGGTTCTGTCGAAGCAGGAAAAATCGCGAACCTGACGGTTTTTACCCGGGACTATAAAATAATCAAGACCATCGTTAATGGTAACGAGGTCTAAAGCGAGCAGATATTGAATGACCACTGGCGGGCAGTCTCAAATAGGTAATATCGATTTAGTTAAACAACTCAACAGCGCAGCCGTTTATCGGCTGATCGACCAGCAAGGTCCGATCTCACGTATTCAGATTGCCGAGCAAAGCCAACTTGCTCCCGCCAGCGTTACTAAAATTACTCGTCAGTTAATAGAGCGCGGTTTAATAAAAGAAGTGAACCAGCAGGCCTCGACTGGCGGTCGCCGCGCTATCTCAATTATCACTGAAACCCGCGGCTTCAATACTATTGGCGTTCGGCTGGGGCGCAGTGATGCAACGCTGACTTTATTTGACCTGAGCGGTAAACCTCTTGCGCAGGAAGACTATTCCCTACCGGAAGAATCACAGCAGGCGCTGGAAAACGCATTATTTGATGCAATTACTGACTTTTCTGAGCTGCATCAGCGTAAATTACGTGAACTAATAGCCATTTCAGTCATATTACCAGGTCTGGTGGATCCGAATAATGGCGTCATTCGCTATATGCCTCACATTGAAGTGAATCACTGGCCTTTGGTTGCCAATTTGCAAAAACGCTTTAACGTTTCCAGCTTTGTTGGGCATGATATTCGAAGTCTGGCGCTTGCCGAGCACTATTTTGGGGCATCGCGCGATTGCGCTGACTCTATTCTGGTACGCGTTCACCGCGGAACCGGTGCTGGCATTATAACCAACGGCAAAGTCTTTCTGGGGAGTAATGGCAACGTAGGGGAACTGGGACACATTCAGGTTGATCCACTTGGCGAGCGCTGTCACTGCGGCAATTTTGGTTGTCTGGAAACCATTGCTGCAAACACAGCTATTGAAAAGCGCGTGAGCAATTTGCTCAGGCAAGGCCATGCCAGTTCTTTGACTCAGGAAGCGTGCCTGATAACGGATATCTGTAAAGCGGCTAACCATGGTGATGCGCTGGCAACAGAGGTGATTGACTATGTTGGTCGCCATTTAGGTAAAGCGGTTGCCATTGCCATCAACCTGTTTAACCCACAAAAAGTGGTCATTGCCGGAGAAATCACTGAAGCAGATAAAATTCTGCTGGCCGCTATCGAAGGCTGTATTAACACGCAAACACTGAAATCCTTCCGCAATAATTTGCCCGTGGTGCGTTCGGAAATCGATCATCGCTCTGCTATTGGTGCCTTTGCGCTGGCAAAACGCGCCATGCTCAATGGGATTTTATTGCAACATTTACTTGAAAGTTAACAGATGTGTTAGCCAGTATGGACAGCAAATAATGACTATCAAAAATGTGATTTGTGATATCGATGGAGTGCTGATGCACGACAACACTCCAGTGCCGGGAGCAAAAGAATTTCTGCAAGGTATTATGGCAAAGGAAATGCCGCTGGTTGTTCTGACCAACTATCCTTCGCAAACCCCCCCCGATCTTGCCAATCGTTTTGCCTCTGCCGGAATAGACTTGCCTGAAACCGTCTTTTACACCTCAGCAATGGCCACGGCTGATTTTCTTCGACGTCAGGAAGGTAAAAAAGCCTATGTCGTGGGAGAAGGCGCGTTGATTCATGAAATGTATAAAGCAGGTTTTACCATCACCGACATTAATCCCGATTTTGTGATTGTCGGCGAAACGCGCTCCTATAATTGGGAAATGATGCATAAAGCCGCTTTTTTTGTCGCCAATGGCGCACGCTTCATTGCCACCAACCCTGATACTCACGTACGCGGTTTCGTACCTGCCTGCGGTGCGCTTTGTGCCGGTATTGAGACTATTTCAGGCCGTAAACCTTTTTACGTTGGCAAGCCCAGCCCGTGGATAATTCGGGCGGCGTTAAACAAAATGCAGGCTCATTCAGAAGACACAGTGATTGTCGGTGATAACTTGCGTACCGATATTCTGGCGGGTTTTCAGGCTGGCCTGGAAACGATTCTGGTGCTGTCTGGCGTGTCTACGTTAAGTGATGTCGATGCAATGCCTTTCAGGCCAAGCTGGATTTTCCCCTCCGTTGCGGATATCGATATCCTCTGAACAGCGCCCGGCATTGAGCCGGGTTAACCGCTTTTGCCGCACACTTTCCGACTCTTACCGCCCCATAAATATCGTTTATTCAATTTATGCCGCCATTTATTGAATAAACGTTAATTCAGTGAACATCTGAACAGACTATTTCTCATAAAAAAACTAAATTGCTTGCATCAACATAGCAAGATAGCGCATGTTCTTAGGCACCGGACGAACGCTTCGTCAGTCATATTCACCTTATTATCATCACCGTTCAGGGATGTCGTCAGGAGTTAAGTATGTGTTCTATATTTGGAGTATTGGATCTTAAAAGCGATTCAGTTGAGCTGCGCAAAAAAGCCCTGGAGCTTTCGCGTTTGATGCGCCACCGTGGCCCTGACTGGTCAGGTATTTATGCTGACGACCATGCAATTCTGGCTCATGAACGCCTGTCTATTGTTGACGTCAACAATGGCGCACAACCCCTCTATAACGCCGACCGCACTCATGTTCTGGCAGTGAATGGTGAAATCTACAACCACCAGGCATTGCGTGCCCGTCTCAGTGACCGCTATGAATTCCAGACAGAATCCGATTGCGAGGTAATTCTGGCCTTATACCAGGAAAAAGGCGTCGATTTCCTTGATGAATTACAGGGTATGTTTGCCTTTATTCTTTACGACACCATTAAGAAAACCTGGCTAATCGGTCGTGACCATATCGGCATCATCCCGCTTTATATGGGCAATGATGAACACGGCAACCTGTTCGTGGCTTCTGAAATGAAAGCGCTGGTTCCGGCCTGCAAAACGCTGAAAGAATTTCCTCCGGGCAGCTATATGTCCAGCACCGATGGTGAAATACACCGTTACTGGCAGAGAGACTGGTTCAGCTATGAAGCCGTTGAGCACAATGTTACCGATGCCGTTGCTCTGAAGGACGCGCTCGAAGATTCTGTTAAAAGCCATCTGATGTCGGACGTTCCTTATGGTGTTTTACTCTCTGGTGGGCTGGATTCTTCCATTATTTCGGCAATCACGAAAAAATTTGCCGCCATGCGCATTGAAGATCAGGATAAGAGCGAAGCCTGGTGGCCACAGCTTCACTCATTTGCAGTGGGTCTGGAAGGTTCTCCCGATCTGAAAGCCGCAAAATCCGTTGCCGACCATTTGGGAACCGTTCATCACGAGATCCACTTTACGGTACAGGAAGGCCTCGATGCTATTCGCGATGTTATCTATCACATTGAAACCTACGATGTCACCACGATACGAGCTTCCACACCAATGTATCTGATGTCCCGTAAGATCAAAGCGATGGGCATTAAAATGGTCCTGTCTGGTGAAGGTGCAGATGAAGTATTTGGCGGCTATCTGTACTTTCATAAAGCGCCAAACGCCAAAGAATTTCACGAAGAAAACGTCCGTAAATTGCTGGCATTACATATGTTTGACTGTGCAAGAGCCAACAAAGCGATGTCTGCCTGGGGAGTCGAAGCCAGGGTGCCGTTCCTGGATAAAAAGTTCCTGGATGTGGCAATGCGTATCAATCCAGCAGACAAGATGTGTGGTGCAAACGGTAAAATGGAAAAGCACATTTTGCGCGAGTGCTTTTCCTCCTACCTGCCAGAAAGCGTGGTCTGGCGTCAGAAAGAACAGTTCTCCGACGGCGTGGGCTACAGTTGGATCGACACCTTAAAAGAAGTTGCCGCGCAACAGGTAAGCGATCAACAGCTTCAGACAGCCCATTTTCGTTTTCCGTATAATACGCCGACATCTAAAGAAGGCTATCTGTATCGTGAAATGTTTGAGCAGCTGTTCCCTCTTGCCAGCGCAGCAGAGTGTGTACCGGGTGGCCCTTCTGTCGCCTGCTCATCGGCCAAGGCCATTGAATGGGACGAAGCTTTTAAAACGATGGACGATCCATCAGGCCGCGCTGTTGGTGTGCACCAGTCAGCCTATGCAGTGAAATAGTTACGGCAGGGTTATCTTACTTCGATGAGATAACCCTGTCGGTTATCGTCCTTCGCCAATAAAACAAGTCGCCGTTTATCACCGCGCATCTATTGTGCTTCATCACTGTTATATTAATCGTTGCAGCACTCTCACAAGCACCTGACTACCATAAAAAGTAGCGGTCATTAAGGTCGAGCTATCAAACAATTAAAGAGTTTGTGCATGTCTTTTACCTTTGGTCAGGTGCTTAGAAATGGTGCGAAACCGTCTTTAATTGCTGGTTTAATCGCCAGGGTGGTTATAAGCCAGACAAACGAATCGGTTTGGGACAAAAACAGGAAAAAATTTGTTGACGCTTCCAGGTCAACTCCGCATAATGCGCCCCGCAACGCCGTTGAAGGTAACGCGAAAAAAAATGGCTACGTAGCTCAGCTGGTTAGAGCACAGCACTCATAATGCTGGGGTCACAGGTTCGATTCCCGTCGTAGCCACCATATTTTTGCGGGAGTGGCGAAATTGGTAGACGCACCAGATTTAGGTTCTGGCGCCGCAAGGTGTGCGAGTTCAAGTCTCGCCTCCCGCACCATTTCCATAAATGATTTGCACGGATGGGGTATCGCCAAGCGGTAAGGCACCGGTTTTTGATACCGGCATTCCCTGGTTCGAATCCAGGTACCCCAGCCATTTTTTCTTAGTAAAAAGCATTACGTCTTGTACCAGAAATTCTGGCTACTTAGTTCAGCTGGTTAGAGCACAGCACTCATAATGCTGGGGTCACAGGTTCGATTCCCGTAGTAGCCACCAATTTTCTTGGGGTATCGCCAAGCGGTAAGGCACCGGATTCTGATTCCGGCATTCCGAGGTTCGAATCCTCGTACCCCAGCCAGATATAAAGTCGGTTTTCATAAACTGCAACAGTATTACTGGGGTGTCGCCAAGCGGTAAGGCTCTGGTTTCTGATACCAGCATTCCGGGGTTCGAATCCCTGCACCCCAGCCAAAAAGTAAAAAACCGCTCATAAGTGGTTTTTTTATGCCTCATATAAAGCCGAAAGCGTCATAACCAAAGTATTATGTCGCCTGTCCTGCATCAGCCACTCATCATTCCATTTTTGTCAGACCTAATGCATAACGCAAAGCCTGACGTTTCAGAGCACCAGCGCGTTCAGCAACCATTAAACCTAAATTACGCACGATACGAATAGGTACAACGGATGAGCTGAAAGCGAAATAAAACAGATCCATCCCGCTTTGCATTAACAGGTTATCTTTCCGCCGTTGGCGCTTGTAACGTAACAGGATTCTCTCTGACGACCAGTCTTCAGCCTGCTCCCGTGCAGCCACAAGAGTTGTAATAAGCGCATCCACATCGCGGTAACCTAAATTAACCCCCTGCCCGGCCAGCGGATTAATAGTATGCGCAGCATCGCCAACCAGAGCCAGCCCCGGTAACACATAGCGGCTGGCGTGACGCCGCGTCAGAGGAAAAGAACCTGCTGCCACCGGTGTGACCTTTCCGACACGATGAGGAAAATGCGTTGCAATCTCCTGCTGCAACTGAGCCATAGTCATTGCCTGTAACTGGCGGATTCTTGCCGGGCTGTCATACCACACCAGCGATGCCCAGCGATCAAACAGCGGTAAAAATGCGCGTGGTCCCTGGGGGGTAAATTGCTGCCAGGTGCAATCACCTGCATCTTGCTCTCCACGCACGCTGATCAGCATACATGACTGTGCATATTGCCAGCCCCTGATACCAATCCCCGCAAGTTGACGAACCTGAGAATTCGCCCCGTCAGCACCGACAACAAGGCGTGCGTGAAGGATTTCCTCATTCTCCAGCGTTAGCTGCCAGCCACCGTTTACTGATTGCAAGCCTTTCAGCGTAGTGGGTGAAATCAATGTTACGCCCTGCTGCTCAAGACGCTGCCACAAAGCCAGTTTCAGCACGCTGTTTTCAACCATGTATCCCAGTTCAGGTAAACCCAGCGACTGAGCATCAAAACCAACCTTCGCACTCTGCCACTCCCAGGTTTCCAGTTTGCTGTAGGGTTTACAACGCATCGCCTCCAGCATTGGCCAGACTTGCAAACGCTTTAGTAAACCCACCGATGCTGCGCCAATAGCGGAAATTCTGACGTCTGGCTCCCTTTCCCTGTCAAAACCAGTCGGGCGGGTCTGCTCAAGCACCACAACCCTGAAACCCTGAGCGGAAAGCCCGCTGGCCAACGCTGCGCCAACCATCCCACCGCCTACCACGGCAACGTCCCAACGATGTGTTGTTTCAATCATAATTTTTCCGTCCTGCGAACATGCGGATCGTCGTGTCCCTGCATCTGAGAAGGTTTATTCTGTTACCCCTAGTGTACCGGAATTTCGCGGAACAGTTTCAAAAGCCTCATACACTGGTCACAACCGCAGCAAAGCATTACAATACGCGCCCTGCACTCACTTCTGCATGATTAATGGCAACCAGATGACCAAAAAATTGCATATCAAAACCTGGGGCTGTCAGATGAATGAGTACGATTCATCCAAGATGGCTGACCTGTTAAACAGCACCCACGGCTTTACTCTGACCGATGTAGCAGAAGAAGCCGACGTTCTGCTGCTGAATACCTGTTCCATCCGTGAAAAGGCGCAGGAAAAAGTGTTCCACCAGTTAGGCCGCTGGAAAACGCTCAAGCAGACCAATCCCGATGTGATTATTGGTGTAGGCGGCTGCGTGGCCTCCCAGGAAGGCGATCACATCTGCCAGCGTGCAAATTTTGTTGATATCGTATTTGGCCCACAGACGCTGCACCGACTGCCAGAAATGATCAATACCGTCCGCGGTTCAAAAAGTCCGGTTGTGGATATCAGCTTCCCGGAAATTGAAAAATTTGACCGGCTGCCGGAACCACGGGCGGATGGGCCGAGCGCTTTCGTCTCAATAATGGAAGGCTGCAATAAATACTGTACGTTCTGCGTAGTGCCCTACACCCGCGGCGAAGAAGTCAGCCGCCCCTGTGACGATATCCTGTTCGAAATCGCGCAGCTCGCGGAACAGGGCGTGCGTGAAGTGAATCTGCTGGGTCAGAATGTCAATGCGTATCGCGGCGCAGATTATAACGGTGAAATATGTTCATTTGCCGATTTGCTGCGCCTCGTGGCAGCCATTGACGGCATTGACCGTATTCGTTTCACCACCAGCCATCCGATTGAATTCACCGATGACATTATTGCTGTCTATCGCGATACACCTGAACTGGTCAGCTTCCTGCATCTTCCGGTGCAAAGTGGTGCAGACCGCATCCTGACACTGATGAAACGTGCGCACACCGCGCTGGAATATAAAGCCATTATTCGTAAAGTAATTGCCGCACGTCCCAATATTCAAATCAGTTCAGACTTTATTATTGGCTTTCCGGGTGAAACGCAGCAGGATTTCGAGCAGACCATGAAACTGGTGGGTGACATCAATTTCGACACCAGCTATAGCTTTATCTATTCAGCGCGGCCAGGCACGCCAGCAGCCGATCTGCCGGATGATGTTTCAGAAGAAGAGAAAAAGCAACGTTTGTGGATCCTGCAGGATCGCATCACTCAGCAGGCCATGGCGTGGAGCCGCCGCATGCTGGGTACGGTTCAGCGCATTCTGGTTGAAGGTACATCGCGTAAAAATGTGATGGAACTGTCTGGTCGAACCGAAAACAACCGCGTCGTGAATTTCGAAGGCACACCGGAAATGATCGGCAAGTTTGTGGATGTGGAGATCGTCGATGTCTATACGAACTCACTGCGTGGCAAAGTGATTCGTACTGAAGATCAAATGGACCTGCGCGTCATGCAAACGCCTGCTTCAGTGATTGCGCGTACGCGCAAGGAAAATGAACTGGGCGTCGGCACCTTCCAGCCTTGAGACAACAATGTGCGGCGGGCCTCGCAGGTTCGCCGCTGCAAAACGGCAAGTTACCCTTGTTTTATCACGTCCTCACCCAAATATCATTCTCTACGCTTGCGGATTGACGCACCGCCATAAATAATTTCCTTGTGGCACCGGTCTCATGGCCACAACGGTAAGTCCATGAAAAACATTCTCAACCTGGCCCTGTGCGACCCAAAGGATTAGTTTGAATATTGATACACGCGAAATCACCTTAGAGCCCGCTGACAATCAACGCCTGTTAAGCCTCTGCGGCCCGTTCGACGATAATATCAGGCAACTTGAGCGCCGCCTGGGGATCGAAATCAACCGCCGTGATAATGCTTTTAAGCTGGTGGGCAAAACGCTGATTATTGATTCCGTCGCCCACATCCTTCGCAATCTGTATGTCGAAACCGCGCCGGTGCGGGGAACTATTTCAGATATCGATCCCGAGCAGATCCACCTTGCAATCAAAGAGAGTCGAGTTCTGGAGCAAACCGCGGACAGCGTTCCTGAATATGGCAAAACCGTAAATATTAAAACCAAACGTGGCATGATTAAACCGCGTACGCCGAATCAGGCACAGTATGTTGCTCATATTCTCGATCATGACATCACCTTTGGTATCGGACCCGCTGGCACGGGAAAAACCTATCTTGCCGTCGCCGCTGCGATAGATGCGCTGGAACGCCAGGAAGTGCGCCGCATCCTGTTGACTCGCCCGGCAGTTGAAGCCGGCGAAAAGCTGGGTTTTTTACCCGGCGATCTCAGCCAAAAAGTCGATCCCTACCTGCGCCCACTGTATGACGCCCTGTTTGAAATGCTTGGTTTTGAACGCGTGGAGAAACTGATTGAACGCAACGTCATTGAGGTCGCCCCGCTGGCCTATATGCGCGGCCGTACGCTCAACGATGCGTTCATCATCCTTGATGAAAGTCAGAACACCACCATTGAACAAATGAAGATGTTTCTGACGCGTATCGGTTTTAACTCAAAGGCGGTTATTACCGGTGACGTCACGCAAACAGACTTGCCGCGCAATCTTAAATCAGGCCTGCGCCACGCTATCGAAGTGCTTTCTGAAGTAGAAGAATTAAGCTTTAATTTCTTCCATAGTGAAGACGTCGTGCGCCACCCTGTGGTTGCGCGCGTGGTTATCGCCTATGAAATCTGGGAAGCCGCTGACAAGAAACGCCGGGCGGCTGCAGCTGAACAACGTAAACATGAAACACTGGCAATACAGTCTGCTATGCCGAAGGAGTCCGAATGAGTAATGTAATCCTGGATCTCCAGCTGGCCTGTGAACCACTGGAGGGCCTGCCCACTGAATCTGAATTTCACCACTGGCTGGAAGCCGTGCTACCTCAGTTCCAAGAGGAGAGCGAAGTGACGATCAGGATAGTGGACGAGACTGAAAGCCAGCAGTTAAATCACACCTACCGCGGTAAAGATAAACCTACCAACGTGCTCTCTTTTCCCTTTGAAGCCCCTCCAGGCATAGCGTTACCGCTGCTTGGTGATCTGGTCATCTGCCGCCAGGTTGTCGAGCAGGAAGCAGGAGAACAGGAGAAACCACTGCTGGCCCACTGGGCACATATGGTTGTTCACGGTAGCCTGCATCTGTTGGGATATGACCATATCGAAGACGATGAAGCAGAAGAGATGGAGTCGATAGAGACAGAGATAATGCTTGCTCTTGGTTATGACGACCCGTACATTTCGGAGAAAGCATTATCCTGAGCAGCGAACCTGCTCTTTACCCCCTGTTCTGCCTTCACGGTGAACAGGAATTTTAATTATGACGATGAGCGACTAAATAATAACGCCATGAGCGATGACCATCCACAGAACAACGATACTCCCGGTACTAAAAAGGGATTTTTCACCCTTATCCTCAACCAGCTTTTTCACGGTGAGCCTAAGAACCGTGACGATCTTCTGGAGTTAATCCGCGACTCAGAGCAAAAAGATCTGATTGACCCGGACACTCGCGACATGCTTGAAGGCGTCATGGATATTGCTGAACAGCGGGTGCGCGATATCATGATCCCCCGTTCACAAATGGTCACATTGAAGCGAAACCAAACGCTGGAAGCCTGTCTGGATACCATTATCGAGTCTGCCCATTCGCGTTTTCCGGTGATCAGCGAAGATAAAGACCACGTTGAGGGTATTTTGATGGCGAAGGATCTACTGCCCTTTATGAGCAGTACCTCTGCGCCTTTTAGTATTGAAAAAGTGCTGCGCCCTGCGGTGGTGGTACCAGAAAGTAAACGTGTTGACCGCATGCTGAAGGAGTTTCGCTCTCAGCGGTATCATATGGCTATCGTCATAGATGAGTTTGGCGGTGTGTCTGGTCTTGTGACCATCGAAGATATTCTTGAGCTGATCGTGGGCGAAATTGAGGACGAATATGATGATGAAGAAGATCGCGATATTCGTCAGCTGAATCGTCACACCTATACCATCCGTGCGCTGACGCCAGTCGAAGACTTCAATGACGTGTTCGGTACCCACTTTAGTGACGAAGAAGTCGATACTATTGGTGGTCTGGTTATGCAGGCATTTGGCCACCTGCCCGCCAGAGGAGAAAGTATCGGGATCGATGGCTATCAGTTCAAAGTCGCGATGTCTGACAGCCGACGTATTATACAGGTCCATGTCAGAATACCGGAAAACTCGCCACAACCGATTTTGGAAGAATAATCCCTGATGGCCATTGCCTCTCTGTATCAGCGCCAGCGAGTTCGCCTGCTATTAGCGCTACTCACGGGTGCCGCTGGCACCCTGGCTTTTTCACCCTATGATTTCTGGCCGGCTGCGCTGATTTCGCTTTTTGGGCTGCTGGCTTTACCCCTGAATCGTTCCACACGCCAGGCAACCGCTATCGGGTTCGTTTGGGGCTTTGGCCTGTTTGGCACTGGCGTTAACTGGGTCTACGTCAGTATTGCCACCTTCGGCGGGATGCCTACTGAGGTAAATGTATTTCTGGTGATGCTGCTTGCAGCCTACCTGTCGCTATTTACCATGCTGTTTACTGCGCTGCTTAACCGTTTATTTCCGCAAACATCGCTGATACGTCTTGTGGTCGCGGCCCCGGCGCTGTGGCAGTTTACTGAGTTTTTACGCGGATGGATTCTGACCGGTTTTCCCTGGCTACAGTTTGGCTACAGCCAGATTGATGGCCCACTAAAAGGACTGGGGGCGATTACCGGTGTTGAAGGCATCACCTATGTTTTAGTGATGGTATGCGGCCTCGCTGTTTTTGCAGCGGCCAGGCGAAACTGGGTTGCTGGCGTTGCTGCCCTGGCATTGCTACTACTACCATGGCCGCTTCGCCAGATCGGTTGGTATCACCCGCAGCCAGAGCGCGAAGTTAAGGTCGCACTGGTTCAGGGTAATATCCCGCAGTCAATGAAGTGGGACCCTGAACAGTTGCTTAATACGCTACGTACTTACAGTGCCCTCAGTCGCCCTTACACCGGAAAGGCACAGCTGGTTATCTGGCCTGAGTCGGCTATATCAGATTTGGAAACCAATCAGCAGTCCTTCCTGAAGTCACTGGATGAAGCCTTACGCGCCAGCGGGACCGGACTGGTTACCGGTATCGTTGATTCGAGGCTGGAAAATAATCGCTATCACGATTACAACTCCATCATCGTGTTGGGGGGTGACGAACCCTACGACCACAACAGCAACAATCGTTATCAGAAAAACCACCTGGTGCCTTTTGGCGAATTTGTACCCCTGGAAAGTTTGTTACGCCCGTTGGCACCTTTCTTTGATTTGCCAATGTCCTCTTTCAGCAGGGGAGCTTATATTCAGCCACAGCTTAAGGTCGCTGGTTATAACCTGACCGCCGCAATCTGTTATGAAATAGTGCTGGGCCAGCAGGTGCGGGATAACTTTCGTTCTGATACCGACTTTTTGCTGACTATCTCCAACGATGCCTGGTTTGGTCATTCCATCGGACCGTGGCAACATTTCCAGATGGCGCGCATGCGAGCACTGGAACTGGGACGCCCGCTGTTGCGCGGAACCAATAACGGCGTGACTGCGGTGGTGAATGCTGATGGCAATGCAAAAGAGATGATCCCACAGTTTAAAACCGATGTTCTGGCAGCACACGTCATACCCACCAAGGGGATGACTCCGTATGCGCGTTTCGGAAACTGGCCGGTGTGGATAATCACCATACTTTGTGGCGTGACGGCGATATTCAGCCGTCTGTATCAACGCCGATAACGTTATTAAAAACGCCGGTATTTCACCACTGGCGTTTTTAATCCGTTCATTCCAGGCACCTGTTACCTGTCAGCATCACTGCGAGTGATATTTTCATTAGGGCATAAATGCCTGCCGATGAAACTGGTCGTTGCCACATTCCGGGCAGCGCGTAAGCGTTTCAGGCGTGTAAATCGCTCGGGTAAACTGGCATTTTTCACACACCAGATTACCCAGTCCCACAACTTCACCACTCTGATAGACACCGTGATGGTTCAGATCCTGGAAAACTTCACGCCACTCCAGCTGGCTTTTATCCGTAATATCAGCCAGCTCTTTCCATACGCTTTCACGAATGATGCGCATAAAAACACTACCGTCGCTGTCACTCTGATTTTCCGTATAGCTCCGGGCAAACTCTTCCAGATCGCGGCGTACCGCCCTGGCAACATCGTCAATCTGATGACGAGTCAGCTCACCGCGGTTATTCATACGTTGGCGGGCATTTTCCACCAGTGCATCAATATCGTGCTCCCCTTGATTAATTCTTTCAGTCAGCGAAGACACTAATTCCCGGTAATACTGAGCAACCTTGTTCATTATTCCTCCGGCAGCAGCCTGTTGATCACATTTTTAGTTTAGCGCCTGCCACGCCAGGACGAAGCGATAACGATGAATTTTGCCAGTTACCTTACAGCCTGCAGAGAAATGCCTGTCGACAGGCCGGATACAGTTGTTGCGCCGGGGCGGGATCAGCTATGCTATGCCGATCTGAACGAATGTTTAAAGTTTACAAAGGACCACTGGCTGCCATGCAAGAGCAATACCGCCCGGAAGAGATAGAATCCCAGGTTCAACAACACTGGGACCAGAAGCAAACGTTTAAAGTCGTCGAAGAGGAAGGAAAAGAGAAGTACTACTGCCTCTCCATGCTACCCTATCCTTCTGGCCGCCTACATATGGGCCATGTCCGTAACTACACCATCGGTGACGTCATCTCTCGCTATCAGCGAATGCTGGGTAAAAATGTATTGCAGCCAATTGGCTGGGATGCGTTTGGCTTGCCCGCAGAAGGTGCAGCGGTAAAAAACAAGACGGCCCCAGCACCCTGGACCTACGACAATATTGCTTATATGAAGAACCAGCTAAAACTGCTGGGCTTTGGCTATGACTGGAGCCGGGAACTGGCAACCTGTCAGCCAGAGTATTATCGCTGGGAACAATGGTTTTTTACCCGGCTCTATGAAAAAGGTCTGGTTTACAAAAAAACGTCTGCGGTCAACTGGTGCCCAAATGACCAGACCGTTCTGGCCAATGAACAGGTCATAGAAGGATGCTGCTGGCGCTGTGACAGTAAAGTTGAGCGCAAAGAAATTCCACAGTGGTTTATCAAAATCACCGCCTATGCCGATGAGTTGCTGAACGATTTGGATACGCTGGAAAACTGGCCAGAACAGGTCAAGACCATGCAGCGTAACTGGATAGGCCGTTCTGAGGGTGTAGAAATCACCTTTAACATAGCTGACAGCCATGAAACGCTGACCGTTTATACCACTCGCCCGGATACCTTTATGGGGGCAACTTGCCTGGCGGTCGCAGCAGGACATCATCTGGCCGCTCAGGCGTCTGCCAGCAACCCTGCGCTGGCAGACTTTATCGCTGAATGTCGTAATACCAAGGTGGCTGAAGCGGACATGGCCACCATGGAGAAAAAAGGCGTGGCGACAGGCGTGTTTGCCGTTCATCCACTGAGCGGTGAAAAGCTGCCGGTATGGGTTGCTAACTTTGTACTGATGGAATACGGCACCGGTGCTGTTATGGCCGTCCCCGGCCACGATCAGCGCGACTGGGAGTTCGCCACAAAATATGCATTGCCCGTCGTCCCTGTCATTCTTAATGCCGATGGCAGTGAACCAGACCTGCGTGAATCAGCCATGACCGAAAAAGGGACGCTGTTCAACTCAGGTGAATTCGACGGCCTGTCTTATGAGGATGGTTTTAATGCGATTGCTAGCAAACTGGCCGAACAGGGTGCTGGTGAACGCAAGGTTAACTACCGCCTGCGCGACTGGGGCGTGTCGCGTCAGCGCTACTGGGGTGCTCCCATCCCGATGGTGACGCTGGAAGATGGCACCGTGATGCCAACGCCAGAGGATCAGCTACCAGTGATTCTGCCAGAAGATGTGGTGATGGATGGCATTAACAGTCCAATTAAAGCCGATCCTGAATGGGCGAAAACCACAGTAAACGGACAGCCTGCACTGCGTGAGACGGATACCTTTGACACATTTATGGAATCATCCTGGTATTACGCGCGCTACACCTGCACGGGTTTTGATAAGGGTATGCTCGACCCGGCAGCCGCGAACTACTGGCTGCCGGTCGACCAGTATGTAGGCGGCATTGAACACGCCATCATGCATTTGCTTTACTTCCGTTTCTTCCACAAGCTGCTGCGGGACGCTGGCCTGGTTAACTCAAGCGAGCCGGCCAAACGCCTGTTGTGTCAGGGTATGGTGCTGGCCGATGCCTTTTACTATCAGGGCTTAAATGGTGAACGTAACTGGGTTTCTCCGGTTGATGTGACCGTTGAACGCGATGAGAAAGGTCGAATCATTAAGGCCACCGATGCGACCGGACACGAACTGATTTATGCCGGCATGAGCAAGATGTCCAAGTCGAAAAATAACGGCATCGACCCACAGGTCATGGTTGAACGCTACGGCGCGGATACGGTGCGGTTGTTTATGATGTTTGCCTCTCCGGCAGAAATGACGCTGGAATGGCAGGAGTCAGGCGTTGAAGGCGCTAACCGCTTCCTGAAGCGCGTGTGGAGGCTGGTTTTTGAGCATACTGATAAAGGTGAAACTGTCGCCCTTAACATCGCCACGCTCAATGAAGATCAGAAAGCGTTGCGCCGCGATCTGCATAAAACCATTGCTAAAGTCTCTGACGATATTGGCCGTCGTCAGACTTTCAATACCGCCATCGCAGCCATTATGGAACTGATGAACAAACTGACGCGCGCCTCCCAGGAGAGCGAGCAGGATCGCGCACTGATGCAGGAAGCACTGCTGGCGGTCGTGCGCATGCTTTACCCCTTCACGCCACATGCAAGCTTTGTACTGTGGCAGGCGCTGGGCGGCAACGGCGATGCTGATAATGCAGCATGGCCAGAAACCGACGAAACCGCCCTTGTTGAAGATTCTGTGCTGGTAGTGGTTCAGGTTAATGGTAAGGTACGTGGCAAAATTACCGTTGCAGCAGACAGTACGCAGGAGCAGGTTCAGGCTCGGGCTGCACAGGAGCACCTGGTCGCCAAATATCTTGCTGGCGTCACCATCCGCAAAGTGATTTACGTACCCGGCAAATTGCTGAACCTGGTCGTGGGCTGATGTCAGGAGGAAATGTGCGACACCCGATAATGTTATTGCTGGTCAGTATGGCGGTGTTGATCACCGCAGGGTGTGGTTTTCATTTACGCGGGACCAGCTCGGTCCCTCCTGAAATGAAAACCCTGATTGTCGATTCCGGCGATCCTTACGGACCACTGGCACGCGCAGTACGTGAAGAGTTACGTCTTAACAACGTGACCATTCTTGATAAACCCGGTTTGCGTAAAGACCTGCCGTCACTGCGTTTGGGAACAGAAACCCAGCATCAGGATACGGCAACCATTTTCCAAGATGGAAAAACCGCCGAGTATTCACTAATGATGACCGTCAATGCACAGGTGCTGGTGCCAAATAAGGGCATCTATCCCATCAGCACAACGGTGTACCGGGCATTTTTCGACAACCCACTCGCTGCACTGGCAAAAGACTCGGAACAGTCGATTATTGTTAGTGAAATGCGCACACAGGCAGCGCAGCAGCTGGTTCGTAAACTGCTTACAGTGCATATCGCGGAGAACGATACCTCGGTCAATACGCTGAGTTCAACGCCCGCCGCACCTGACGTTATCTCTCCACGCTCCGCAATACCGGGCACTTCTTACGCCAAATGATCAGAACCTATCCTGAACAACTGAGTGCACAGCTTAACGAAGGGTTACGCACCTGTTATCTCTTTACCGGTAACGAACCTTTTTTGTTGCAGGAATGCCAGGCTGCTGTGCGTTTAGCCGCACGACCACAGGGATTTGCCGAGCATTTCACTAGTGAGATCGACGCGAATACCGACTGGCAGTCAATCTTCGCCACCTGCCAGTCCTTAAGTCTGTTTGCCAGTCGCCAAATAATGACCCTGTCATTTTCCGAAAACGGCCCTAATGCCGCGATGGCAGAACAGCTAACAACCCTTTCAACTCTGCTACACAGTGATATTTTGCTCATGCTGTGCCTGCCCAAACTCAGCAAAGCACAGGAAAACAGCGCCTGGTTTAAAACACTTAGTCTGAATGCTGTGCAGGTGCCGTGCCAGACGCCGGAGAAAGCCCAGCTGCCTCGCTGGATTTCAGCAAGAGCAAAAAGTATGAAGCTCTCACTGGACGATGCCGCTATTCAGTTACTTTGCTACTGCTACGAGGGCAATCTGTTAGCCCTGGCTCAGGCTCTGGAACGCCTTTCGCTGCTCTGGCCTGACGGCAAACTGACCCTACCGCGCGTAGAGCAGGCGGTAAACGATGCTGCACATTTTTCGCCATTTCATTGGGTTGATGCACTTCTGGCAGGAAAAAGTAAACGGTCACAACATATTCTGCGACAGCTACGGTCTGAGGATTGCGAACCGATTATTTTAATGCGTACGCTTCAGCGAGAATTGATGTTGTTACTGACCCTTCAGCGACAAATGAATAACGCTCCACTGCGCACACTGTTTGATCAACACCGCGTCTGGCAAAATCGGCGGCCGCTGTTCAGCGAAGCACTGCAACGCCTCTCAGCAAAGCAAGTAACTCAATCGATTCATCTGCTGGCACAGACGGAAATCAGCCTCAAGAAGGATTATGGTCAGAATATCTGGCCGGAACTGGAGACGCTGACATTATTGCTGTGCAGTTCCTTAGTTACGGCAGGATTTAACCATGCCTGAAAACAGCAGCCAGATAGAGGCATTGTTTGGCGGCACCTTTGATCCTGTTCATTATGGACATCTGAAACCCGTTAAAATGCTGGCCACGCAGGTTGATCTGCAAAAAATAACGCTGATGCCAAACAATATTCCACCTCATCGCACTCAACCCATTGCCTCGCCCGCGCAACGAGTAAAAATGCTGGAGCTTGCCATTTCCGGCGATGCACTGTTTGATATCGATTTGCGCGAAATGCAGCGTAACACCCCCTCCTATACTCTCGAAACGCTTATCGCATTGAGGAAAGAACGAGGCGAGCAGCAGCCTCTGGGGTTTATTATCGGGCAGGATTCCTTGCTCAACCTCCACAGGTGGTACCGCTGGCAGGAGTTACTTTATTATTGCCATTTGCTCGTTCTGAAACGTCCAGGATGTTCTGATCAGATGCCCACACCGGCGCTGGATAACTGGCTGCAATCGCATCAAACTACGGACATCCCCCGTTTGCACCAGTCGCCTTCAGGCTGCATTTTTTTAGCCGAAACGTCCCTGCTCCCAATTTCTGCAACGGAAATACGCGCACGCCGTCATGCAGGTCTTCCTTGTGATGACTTACTCCCTGATAACGTTATTGACTGGATTAATCAACAGAATTTATATTCAGCCACACCAGAGTAATGACCAATAAAAATCCTGGTTCTTAATCAGTCAGTTAGCTTCCCTCAAACAATTAGCAGAGACGATTAATTTAATTTCAATCATACTTAATAAAAAACTGATTAACCAATAGCATCTACCTTATTTATACCTATCGGAAAATAAAAAACAAACTTTAGCGACTGATAACACAATAAACACCTACAGATAAGCCATCATAAAACAATAAGCTATATTTTCTAAATTTCGATAACAATGATAGCAGATTATTATTTCCTCAATCTGTAACTGAGAATGGCACTGAATGTTTTCTGTAAAAAACCACCTGCATAGCAGGTGCCATTGATTTCGCCCCACAGGGGCGCACTAAGTCCAGACTCAGAGAGCCTTCCCTTCACACTTCTTTCAGTGGAAGCTGGCTTTCTTCAACTTCATGTTTTTCCTGATGCTTCACGTACTTTCTTATCATTTCTTCGTTTGTACCTACGGTATCGACACAATAACCTCTTGCCCAAAAATCATTCCCCACTGCTTGTTCTTACGCAAGCAGGGAAATTTACTGAACAATCGAAGGGCTGTTTTACCCTTTAAGTCGCCTGTTACATGGGAAATCGAAAGCCATGGAGGCACTTTTACCCGCAAACGGACATGGTCTTTCTGGACATTCAGCTCCACTACTTCTATCCCGGGCTGCTCACCTGAGATCCTTATCTGCTTACAGACCTCTTTACCAACATTGTTCCTGAGGATGCGAAACCGGTACCTGGGTGTGCATACGATATGATATTGACAACACCAGAGCACATGAGATGCTTTCTGGAATCTGCTCATGGTTAAATCCCTGGCAGTTATGGGGATAACAGATTCGGATTTTCCCATGAGTAGCATGACTGGCAGAGCCAACTTATTGCTGACCACCTCCACAGGAGGTGGTGTTCATGCAGGGATAAATATCACTCAGTGATGATATATAAAATAATCACCACCCGCTTTTTAAACATTATTGATTTACTAACTTTTTCAAAAAATCAAAGAATCTCTTCGCACCCCACCTGCAAGTGCAACACGCTAATAAGTTAAATCGGTATTGTTAACTGTGGGGATAGCAAACTGTAGATGCGGAAAATTTAACATGAAGAAAGAAAAGATGATGGTAAAAAGGCGGCTTCTGGTTGGCTGTATTGCGCTGTTTTTTGATGCCTTTGCTCACGAATTATATAATCCACAACAGAGTTACCCGGCAGGCTCCTGTCTACCCTTGACGGTAAAACTTATATCGCTAAATGATGAGTTTCAGCAGGGCAACGCCCTGATAAAGTTGTCGCAAACCCGTGTGATTCACCGTGGGAGCAGGCCAGTGACAGCGCTGCCCCAGGTGTGACGCCAGCGCCGGAGATCATACCAGAGCCGGAAGTCAAACCTTCAGATCACCCTCCTTATATCGCAGGCACCGCGTATAAATCAGGTGATATTATCAGTAATGCGGGCAGCAATTTTATCTGCAAAGAAGGCGTTGCGGCATAGTGTAACGGCAGCTCCCTCGCCTATGAACCTGGAGTTGGTCACAGTTGGGAATCCGCATGGCCCGTTTATCATGACAGCAGTGATGGAGGTCAGGGCTGCCAACCAGAAGCGGTAATGACTCTACCGCAAAGTGAACTTGATCAAACAGAAGCAAAGCTAACCAGCGGCGGTTTAATGGGTGAAGTAAAAGTATTGATTGCCACGCTTGATAACGCCACCGTTGAAAAAATCACGGCTGGGTCGTCAACTAATCCAGAGAATGTACGGAGAGTGGAAAATATCATCGACGCCCAACGTTGGGAGCATCTCTTCCCTCAGCGCAATCCCACCTAGACTTATAATAGTTTCCTCAAGACCGTCGGTAAATTTCCTTATATCTGTGGCAGCTATCGCGACAGGCGCGATGCCGACCAAATCTGTCGCAAAACGCTGGCCACAATGTTTGCCCATTTTGCCCAGGAAACTGGCGAACATAATGTACACAGTGATGTTCCTGAATGGCGACAGGGGTTGCATTGAGTTCGTGAAATGGGCCAGGCTGAAGGACAGCCAAATGGTTACAATGGCGAATGTAATCCCGATACCTGGCAGGGCAAAGCCTGGCCTTGCGGAAAAGACCGCCAGGGATGCTATCTGAGCTATTTCGGGCGTGGTGCAAAACAGCTTAGTTATAATTACAACCACGGCCCTTTCTCGGAAGCAATGTCTGGCGATGTAAGCGTCCTGCCCAACAAAACCGGGCTGGACTTAATTAATCTTGCCAGCGCAATCTTTTTCTATGTTTATCCGCAACCGCACAAACCCAGCATGCAGTTTGTCATTGATGGCACCTGGCAGCCTAATTTATATGATAATGCAGATGGTCTGGTTCCGAGCTTTGGCGTCACCACACAAATTATTAATGGTGATATGGAAGGTAGCGACAGCGTTGAAATTGCCCAGTCATTGAACCGTATCAAATATTACGAAACCTTCGCCAAAGAGTTAAATGTGCCTGTTTCACCAGAAGAAGTGCCGGGTTGTAAAAATATGAAACAGTTTTCAGAAGGTGGGGCTGGTTCATTACCTATCTATTGGGAACAAATCTGGGACTATAACCAGAACAACCCCGGAGGAAAAAGCTACGCCTGCCAGCTGGTGAGTTATCAGACACCTTTTACCGCATTTAAGAAAGGGGACTATACCCAGTGCGTTAAAGAGCACTTTCCTGATTTAGTTATCACCGATAAGTAACCGGCAGCAGTGGGGGAAATAATGCCTCCACCGCATTTTCAGGATAAATAAAATTCACCACAATTTATGCTTATGTTTAATGAGGAAGTCACCGGGCTTAAAGCGCGGTAGCCGCGTTATATCCACAGTTTTTTGCCGTCATATCGCGCTGTCGTGTACTCTTCTTACCGCTTTAAGTTTCTCAGCGATGCAGGCTTGCCTGACGTCTCGAGTATGAGACTGGCTGCCTGGGAACGCTGGTTAAAAAATAATGCGATTAGCTGGTTCAGCAAACCCCGTCACAAGGATCTCACGCAAGCCCAGGCATTTTTATCCTGTTCACTATCACCCTGCACATCATTGACACCGATCTTAAGGCTGTTATGCTTCGCTGCCGCGCGTTTTACATCATCGATGATGATGACATTGCGTGAAAAATACTGACAAAACATTTCGGCAAAGCTCGCGAAAAAGACAAGTGTAGATGGGAAAATGCTTCGCCAGCCCGAAAGTTGTCTGAAACGTTTTGGGGGCTTTGCTAAAGAAGTACAGTGGGTGCATCATTTGAAATCTGTCTGAAGATAAATCAGGATGTTTAAGTGCTCAGGTAAAATCAATGGTGCCCCCTGTACAAACTGCGAACAAAGCCGCTTAAGGCTATAATTTATTGAAATCAATTATTAAAAAAAGGTGAACCTTTTGCAAGGACAAACACTCCAAGACTTCGTTATCGACAAAATCGGCGACCTGAAAGGGCAGGATATTATTTCTGTTAATGTTCAGGGCAAATCCAGTATTACTGACTGCATGATTATCTGTACCGGCACGTCAACCCGCCACGTAGCGTCTATTGCCGACCACGTTGTACAGGCGTCACGTGCAGCTGGTTTGAAAGCGATGCCAGTTGACAGCAGGATTTCAACGGATTGGGTCGTGGTTGATCTTGGAGACGTCATTGTTCACGTTATGCAAGAAGAGAGCCGTCGTTTGTACGAACTCGAAAAACTCTGGAGCTGATGCGTGAAATTGCAGCTGGTTGCTGTCGGCACCAAAATGCCAGATTGGATAAGCACCGGATTTGTGGAATATCTTCGCCGTTTTCCCAAAGATATGCCGCTGGAACTGACCGAAGTGCCCGCCGGTAAACGTGGTAAAAATGCGGACATCAAACGTATTCTTGAAAAAGAAGGCGACCTGATGTTGAGCGCGGTTGGCAAAGGCAACCATATTGTGACGCTGGATATTCCGGGTCAGTCATGGGAAACACCACAGCTTGCCTGTCAGCTTGAGCGCTGGAAACAGGACGGGCGTGATGTGAGTTTACTGATTGGTGGTCCGGAAGGTCTCTCTCCCGCCTGCAAAGCGGCTGCCGAACAAAGCTGGTCACTCTCTGCACTCACGCTCCCTCACCCGCTGGTCCGTGTGCTGGTGGCAGAGAGTCTCTATCGGGCCTGGAGCATCACATCAAACCATCCCTATCATCGTGAATAACCCAAGAACAACCGGATACCCTGAAGCAGCGGATGAAATTACAGCGCAACTTTTTTCGTGACTACACTGCCGAACAAACACTGTTTGTTCGGCGGGCGCTCGTCGCCTTTCTGGGCATTTTTCTCCTCTCCGCAATTCTGGTGGTCAATTTGTACCACCTGCAAATTGTCCGCTATGACGACTATACCACCCGCTCAAATGTTAACCGTATTAAGCTGGTTCCTGTTGCGCCAAATCGTGGCATCATTTATGATCGAAACGGTATTGCGCTGGCAATGAACCGTACCATTTATAAAGTTGAGCTGGTGCCGGAAAAGGTAGAAAACCTCGAAAGAACCCTGCTGGCATTGCAGCCAATTGTCAATTTAAGCGATGAAGACCTCATCGCATTTGAAAAAGAACGTAAGCGCTCCCGTCGTTTCACCTCGATTACAGTCAAAACAGGACTGAAAGAAGAAGAGGTTGCCCGTTTTGCCGTTAACCAGTACGCCTTTCCTGGCGTAGAAGTTAAGGGGTATCAGCGCCGCTATTATCCTTATAATTCTGCGCTTACCCACATTCTGGGTTATGTTTCAAAGATTAATGATCGTGATATTGCGCGTCTGAATAAAGAGGGCAAACTACCCGATTACGCAGCAACCCACGATATTGGCAAGCTGGGTATTGAGCGCTATTACGAAGATATTCTGCACGGTAAACCGGGCTATGAAGAAGTTGAAGTGAACAACCGGGGCCGGGTGATTCGCCAGTTGCATGAACGACCTCCTCAGGCAGGCCAGGATATCTGGCTTACCATTGATCTGGAACTACAGCAGTACATTGAAACGCTGCTGGCAGGAAGTCGTGCCGCAGTGGTCGTCACCGATCCCCGTAACGGCGATATTTTAGCAATGGTTTCCATGCCCAGCTACGACCCGAATCTTTTTATCGACGGTATTAGTAGCAAAGGTTATAACGCGCTGCTTAACGATCCGAATCGCCCGCTGATTAATCGCGCCACCCAAGGAGCTTACCCTCCGGCCTCAACGGTAAAACCTTACATTGCCGTCTCTGCCCTCTCTGCCGGTGTGATTAACAAAAATACCAGCCTGTTCGATCCGGGATGGTGGCAGTTGCCCGGCACGGAGAAACACTATCGCGACTGGAAACATTGGGGACACGGGCGACTGGATGTAACAAAATCACTTGAAGAGTCCGCTGATACCTTCTTCTATCAAGTTGCCTATGATATGGGTATTGATCGTCTGGCTGAATGGATGAGCAAATTTGGCTATGGTCAGCTTTCTGGCGTCGATCTCCTTGAGGAAACACCGGGCAATATGCCTACGCGAAAATGGAAGATGAAACGCTTTAAGAAACCGTGGTATCAGGGCGATACCATTCCGGTAGGCATTGGACAGGGCTACTGGACAGCAACACCACTCCAAATGAATAAAGCAATGATGATCCTGATTAACAACGGCATTATTAAAACGCCGCACTTGATGGCTTCAACGCGGGTCAATAATGTAAAAGTGCCCTGGCAACAACCCGAATCGGCGCAGGTAGCAGATATTGACTCAGGTTACTGGGAAATCGCTAAAAATGGCATGTATGGCGTTGCGCATCGGCCAAACGGCACCGCGCGTAAAAGCTTTTCAGACGCATCTTACAAAATTGGCGCAAAATCAGGAACCGCGCAGGTGTTTGGCCTGAAAGCCAATGAAACTTATAACGCACATAAGGTGGCTGAACACCTTCGCGACCATAAGCTTATGACCGCATATGCCCCTTTCGATAATCCTCATGTGGCGGTAAGTATTATCCTCGAAAACGGCGGTGCCGGACCAGCGGTGGGCACAATAACACGTCAAATTCTCGACCATATTATACTTGGGGATAATAATACCAATCTGCCAGATACGACCCCCTTACCCTCTGGCTATGAAGGCGAATAATCATGAATGACCGTCATCAGAAGCGCACTATCTGGACCCGAATTCATGTCGATCCACCTTTTTTTATTCTTATTACGGCCCTGCTGGTCTACAGCTCGTTGGTGATATGGAGCGCCAGCGGTCAGGATCCGGGAATGATGGAACGCAAGCTAGGACAAATTGCGATGGGCACCGTCGTGATGCTGGTTATGGCACAGATACCACCCAGGGTTTATGAAGGCTGGGCGCCTATTATGTATATTTTTTGCGTCATATTACTGATTGCGGTGGATGCATTTGGACATATCAGTAAAGGGGCGCAACGCTGGCTTGATTTGGGCGTGGTACGTTTTCAGCCATCTGAAATAGCTAAAATTGCCGTCCCGCTGATGGTTGCTCGCTTTATTAATCGCGATGTTTGCCCTCCAACATTGAAAAATACCGCCATCGCGCTGGTGCTCATTTTTATGCCAACGCTCCTGGTGGCTGCACAGCCGGATTTAGGCACCGCAATACTGATCGCTGCCAGCGGATTGTTTGTGTTATTCCTCTCCGGCATGAGCTGGAAATTGATTACTATCGCCCTGCTGCTGGTTGCCGCTTTTATTCCGATCCTGTGGTTCTTTTTGATGCATGATTATCAACGTAACCGCGTCATGATGCTGCTCGATCCGGAAACCGATCCGCTGGGTGCTGGCTACCATATTATCCAGTCAAAAATTGCTATTGGTTCAGGCGGTCTGCGCGGTAAGGGGTGGCTCCATGGCACGCAGTCGCAGCTCGAATTTCTGCCTGAGCGTCATACCGATTTTATCTTTGCAGTGCTGGCTGAAGAGCTGGGGTTAGTCGGGGTGCTGGTGCTACTGGGCTTATATATTTTGCTGATTATGCGCGGGCTGATGATGGCGGCTCGCGCACAGACCACTTTTGGTCGCGTCATGGCCGGCGGATTAATGCTGATCTTTTTTATCTATGTTTTTGTAAATATTGGTATGGTAAGCGGTATCCTGCCAGTCGTGGGTGTTCCACTGCCACTGGTCAGCTATGGCGGCTCCGCCCTGATTGTGCTTATGGCCGGGTTTGGCATAATCATGTCCATTCATACCCACCGAAAACTGTTATCAAAAAGCGTTTGAGAGGCTTTAACATGCGTAAGGATTGGCTCTGGATTAGTCTGGCTGCAGCCCTGCTGACAGCCTGTAGTACCACTGAACAACAGATGCCTGCCCCTCAACAACCGGCTTACAATGGCCCGGTGGTGGAGATTGGCGGCGTGGAACCGCGCTACGAACCGCCTGCTGCGGGGGCCAATCAAGACTACAGCGTTAATGGCAAAAAGTACCGTATTGTAAAAGAACCCTCGAACTTCAGCGAAACCGGCCTGGCAACCTGGTACGGTGATGAGGCCAAAGGCAATCGAACCGCTTCGGGTGAGCAATTTGATCCAGAAGCGCTGACAGCTGCCCATCCAACCCTGCCAATTCCTGGCTATGTTCGTGTTACCAATCTGGCCAATGGCCGTCAGCTGGTCGTTCGCATTAACGATCGTGGGCCTTACACCGCAGGCCGGGTAATCGATTTGTCTAAAGCCGCAGGCGACCGCCTGAATATCTCCAACAATACCCGGGTGAAAGTCGACTACATCAGCGTGGCACCTGATGGCTCGCTGTCCGGTCCTGGCACTATCGGTACGCGCGTTGCTAAACAGAGTTACGCTCTGCCACCGCGCCCTGATATTGGCGGCGGCATGGTGGTCATGGGCGCTGGCGCAGCGTCAGGTGCACAAAGCGTGCCCGCCCAGCAGGAAGAAGCGGAATCACACCCTATCGATAACCGCAGCCTCAGCAATGAAAACAATATGGGAGCGCCAGTCAATCGCAATGGTTTCCTGGGCGCACCGCAGCCCCTGCGTAACGGGGTGCTTGAAGGCAGTGAGTCGGTAGCGGCAGCAACCGCAACAGAGTCACAGGAGGTGCATCCCGCAGCAGTAGCGGTTTCCCCTGCCACAGCGCCAGCCTCACGCGCCACACCAGGCGGCACCAGCTGGGCAGTACAGGTTGGCGCAGTCAGCGATCCTGCGCGCGCTCGGCAGTTGCTTAACACATTAAGTAAAAAATTTGGTGTGTCTGGTACGGTGGAAAACCACAACAATGTCTACCGCGTGCAACTGGGACACTTCAGCTCTCGTCAGCAAGCCAGCGTACTGCAACAACGTCTGTCCAGTGAAGTAAATCAGTCGTCATTTATTACGGCCGCTTCCGACAAAATGTAGCGTTTTTCTGGCAGCCCGCCTCAACGGACAGATTGTTAATCTGCGGCTGTTAAAGAGGGATGCCGGATAACCCTGATTTTGCTATAGTGGCTCACTTTTCTAACCTAACCACGGATGCTGTCGTCCTGAACATGAACACTCTCACCTCTTCCTTACCGCTCAAACGCCTGATGGCAGCTTCCGTCATTGCCTTCAGTCTGACAACGCTCGCTTACGCCGATGACGTTAACATTAAAACGATGATCCCGGGTGTTCCTGACATTGATGCTGAAGCCTATGTGCTAATCGATTACAACTCTGGCAAAGTGCTGGCTGAGAAAAATGCCGACGCCCGTCGCGATCCCGCCAGCCTGACCAAAATGATGACCAGTTATGTTATTGGCCAGGCCGTCAAAGCAGGAAAAATTCACCAGGAAGATATGGTGACCGTGGGTAAAGACGCATGGGCTACCGGTAACCCTGTATTCAAAGGCTCGTCGCTGATGTTTCTCAAGCCAGGGGATCGCGTATCTGTATCGCAGTTAACGCGCGGCATTGTATTGCAATCTGGAAACGATGCCTGTGTTGCAATGGCCGATTATGTCGCCGGTAGCCAGGATGCTTTTGTTGGCCTGATGAACAACTATGTTAAAGCCATTGGCCTGAAAAACACGCATTTCCAAACCGTTCATGGCCTGGATGCTGACGGACAATACAGTTCAGCACGCGATATGGCACTGATTGGCCAGGCCTTAATCCGCGATGTACCGGACGAATACGCTGTTTATAAAGAGAAAGAGTTCACCTTTAATAATATTCGCCAGCTCAATCGCAATGGCCTTTTATGGGATACCAGTTTGCAGGTGGATGGTATTAAAACCGGCCACACTGACGCCGCAGGTTATAATCTGGTGGCCTCCGCTACCGAAGGTCAGATGCGCCTGATTTCAGCAGTAATGGGCGGACACACCTATAAAGGTCGTGAAACGGAGAGTAAAAAGTTACTCACGTGGGGGTTCCGCTTCTTTGAAACCGTGGCACCGCTAAAAGCTGGTAAAGAATTTGCTTCTGAACCTGCCTGGTTTGGTAATAGTGATCGTGTACAGCTGGGTGTTGAAAAGGATCTTTACCTGACGATTCCACGTGGAAGAATGAAGGATCTTAAAGCCAGCTATACCCTCACCAATACCGAACTCCATGCGCCGCTGGCTAAAAATCAGGTTGTCGGGTCCATTAATTTCCAGCTGGATGGTAAAACCATCGAGCAACATCCGCTGGTGGTGCTCAATGAAGTGCAGGAAGGTGGCTTCTTCGGTCGCATCGTTGATTACATCAAACTCATGTTCCATCACTGGTTTGGTTAATCCCGGTGTGGATCGGCCTGTCGCAACCGCGCTGGCTTGATTTCGTTCTGAATCGACTCCATATTGTGTTGATGTCCAGGCTCCCGCTGCGGCGGGAGTTTTGTTTTAGCGTTACCGGAGAACTTATGAAAACCAATCTTAAAGAACTGCTCGAATTTCCAACACCATTTACTTATAAAGTAATGGGGCTGGCACAACCAGAGCTGGTTGATCAGGTGGTGGAGGTGGTTCAACGTCACGCGCCGGGCGACTACTCTCCAGACGTGAAGCCCAGTAGCAAAGGAAATTACCATTCCGTTTCAATCACTATAACCGCCACCCACATTGAACAGGTTGAAACGCTTTATGAAGAACTGGGTAATATTGAAATTGTGCGCATGGTTCTGTAGCTTTTCTGGCGAGCAACGTCATTCGATTTACCCCAAAGTTTAGCGCTCAATTCATTTTCATCTTTCAGCGGACTGCACGTTTTGAACCAGGATACCCTACTAATCCGTCAGTTAGATATACAGCCCTGGGTCAGCATTTCCCGGGCTATGCATATTTTTACCGACAATCGTGACGAGCAAACATCTGATGAAATTTGGCTGGTTGAGCATCCTGCCGTCTTTACACAGGGCCAGGCGGGTAAAGCAGAGCATCTGTTGATGACCGGGGATATTCCGGTAATGCAGAGCGACAGGGGGGGGCAGGTAACCTATCACGGACCAGGTCAGCAGGTGATGTATGTCCTGATTGATATCCGCCGTCGAAAAATTGGCGTTCGTGAACTGGTCACCGCTATTGAGCAAACGGTTGTTAACACGCTGGCCCATTTCGATATTGTGGCCGTAGCCAGACCAGATGCACCGGGTGTTTACGTCGATAGCAGGAAGATCTGTTCGTTGGGGTTGAGAATACGTCGCGGATGTTCATTTCATGGACTGGCTTTGAATGTTGCCATGGATCTCTCGCCATTTCTTCGCATCAACCCCTGCGGCTATGCCGGTATGGAGATGACCCAGATCAGCGTGTTGAGACCCGGCACCCAACCAGCCGATGTGCGGCCACTACTGGTGAATAATTTCGCCCGGGGGCTGCAAATTAGCGATGTAATCTGGCAGACCGAATCCGCCCTTCCTGAAAGCTATTACACCTGTTAGTTTACAACCACGTCACATTTTATCTTGCGGGCTGGCTGCAACCCGGCAACAGCAGTGATATAATTTTCGCGCTTTATCAAAAAAAGTTTAAGACACTGGCCTTTGATGGTAAAACCACTCTTTGCATTTTTGCGACATACAGAGCGCATGCCAACCTGGAACCTGCAAGATTATGAGTAAACTCATTCAGATGGAACGCGGCGTTAAGTACCGTGATGCAGATAAAATGGCCCTGATCCCGGTAAAGGCGGTGGTCACAGAACGTGCTGAAATTTTACGTAAGCCGGAGTGGATGAAAATCAAACTCCCGGCAGATTCCAGCCGCATTCAGGGCATTAAGGCTGCCATGCGTAAAAATGGCCTGCACTCTGTCTGTGAAGAGGCTTCTTGCCCTAACCTTGCAGAATGTTTTAACCACGGCACTGCCACTTTCATGATTCTGGGCGCTATATGTACGCGGCGCTGCCCATTCTGCGACGTGGCGCATGGTCGTCCGGTAGCACCTGACACCAATGAGCCAGAAAAGCTGGCACAAACCATTGCTGATATGGGCCTGCGCTACGTGGTTATAACTTCTGTTGATCGCGATGATCTTCGCGATGGCGGTGCTCAACATTTTGCAGATTGTATTCGCGCTATACGGGCTAAAAATCCGACCATAAAAATCGAAACACTGGTACCCGACTTTCGTGGTCGCATGGATCGTGCACTGGATATTCTTAATGCCACGCCACCGGATGTTTTTAACCACAATCTCGAAAACGTGCCACGTGTTTATCGCCAGGTTCGTCCCGGTGCAAATTATGAGTGGTCCCTGAAACTTCTTGAACGCTTTAAAGAAGCACACCCGGAAATCCCAACAAAATCCGGTCTGATGGTCGGACTGGGGGAAACCAATGCCGAGATTGTTGAAGTCATGCGCGATCTTCGTCGTCACGGCGTGACCATGCTGACGCTCGGACAATATTTACAACCCAGTCGTCATCACCTGCTCGTGCAGCGTTATGTGAGCCCTGCGGAATTTGATGAGATGAAAACCGCAGCGATAGAAATGGGCTTTACCCACGCGGCCTGTGGCCCCTTCGTTCGTTCTTCATACCATGCAGATATGCAAGCCAAGGGTCTTGAGGTGAAATAACCAGACGCTATCCTGATTTTCTTTAGTTACATCTGCTTACACAAAGACACCGCCCCCTAAAAGGGGGCTTAAACACCACCTTTCCAGTCCGAGCTGTATGTGCCTTTCTTCTTCCTCTTTGGCAACCTTGTCCTGGTACCGCACATACCTTCGAATTACTTCTTCTTTTGCACCCACCGAATCCACAAAATACCCTCTTTGCCAAAAGTGGTTACACTAAAGCTTGTGCTTCCTGAGATAAGGAAACTTCGCGAACAGCCTGATGGCCGTTCGCCCTTTCACAAATCCCATCAACTCAGAAACACTCAAGCCAGGCGGCGTCCTCACCACCAGATGCATATGATATATCTCCACATTTAGCTCAACTACTGTGCATTTTTGGGACTTCCCCGATCATGGTGGGAGACTCAGAACGCCATGTTCAGCTTCCCGTAGTGGAACATTACGCCCAGCTTGAACCGTTCTTTATTCCTGAAGCCCCGTGACTTGATCCTCAGCAACCGTATTTTACTGTTCAGAGACTCCGCATTGCCGTTCGATACCCGGTTTTTCATCGCATTCAGAATGCCGTAAAGCCGCTTTGCCACCATGCGGGCAATGCTGACCATGAGTGGTATGCCGGTGTCTTTAGCCATCGCCATCCATTCCTGCCACAACTTACGGCTATGGTCGTCATAGCGGCGGTGCCACAGATCGCGGGCAAGCTCTTTCATTACCCAGCACTGGTTCGTTTGCGGTAACACCAGCCGGGCAACTTCTAACCTCTCAGCGCGGCGCCCAAAGCGATTTTGTTTGCTGTAAAACCATAAGTAGCGTGAGCGGTGGGCGTCTTTCCTGTCTGACGACGGGATCTGTTTCATCTCAGCCTGACGGGTTTTATCAACGATGGCGCACAACATTTTTGCCACATGGAAGTGATCGAAGGCGATTTTATCCACGGCATTGGGGAGATGGATGCGTGCAGCACTGATATAGGCCGTGTTCATGTCCATAGACAGCGTTTTTATCTCTTCAAGCTGGTGATCTCTCAGGCTACGCAGATAACTGGCAAGACTTTCTACACCGCGATCGTCGGTCAGTTGCAAAGCGCGTCCCTGCCTGTCAGAGATAACGGTGACGTACTGGTGTCCTTTTTTGAACCCGACTTCATCCACGCAGAGATGACGGGCCGATAAGGGTTGTTTTATCCGGGCCAGGCCTCGTTTTACTGCGCGCATCATGATGCCGTCCACGGCATTCCAACTGAGTTTGAGCTGCTTTCTGACAGCATCCACGGTGCTAATTTTCAGCCATGAAAGAACAAAGGCTTCGAACAACAGGGTGTAGCGGCTGCCTGGCCCCGCCCACGGAACCGGCAGTGTCTGGCAACCGTGCTCGGGGCAGTCAATGCGGGGTACATCAGCTTCAACCAGCGTGGTGAATTGACAGGTATCGAGGTGACGCCATTTGCGACGCCGGTGGTCATGTATGGGGCAGGATTTACCGCATGTTGGACAGGTCAGTTGAGTGTGCCCGACAATGCCGACAATCACAGTCACTGAACCAGATTTTTCATCAAGAGAAAGGGATTTTACCTGCCACGGTGCGGACAGGTTAAGGATATGGGCATAGAGGGACTTTTCGTCCATGGCAGACTCCTCAGAAAATCAAGACTGCCATCATAATGCCCTTAGCCACCACAACAGGGGAAGACCCGCATTTTTTCATATTGCTGTAAATGTAGATGCTGCGGTAAACCTCTTTACCGAGATGACCTTTGAGGATTTTGTATCTGTACTTCGGTGTCCATACAAGATGATACTGACAGCGATAGAATACGTGGGAAGCGGATTCATATCTGCTCATGCTATTTACTCCTTGATTTGCTGGTAACAAACCGGGGCAGTATTTAGCATGGGCATTCTACCGGCAAAGCCCCACATGAACGATCACCACCTCCACAGGAGGTGGTTTAGTGTTGATAATAAAAAACGGATGACGACGTCATCCGTTTTTTCTGCCTTTGCAGCGATTTACTCTTTGTGAGCAACCTGTTCGGCGGGCTTATCTTCTTCAACCTGCGTTTTTTTAGCGGAAGCGTCGTCGTCGCTCATGGCTTTTTTAAAGCCTTTAATGGCAGCCCCCAAGTCGCCCCCTAAAGAGCGCAACTTATTGGTTCCGAACAGCAATACAATCAGAGCACCGATCATCAGCAGCTTGACAATACTGATACCTTCCATTACGCACCTTCTTATTTAATCTGAACCAATGACAAAACCGATAACAGTAAAGTGTATTAACTCGCACATTCCACGTCAATACAACCGCAATCTGTAACAGAGTAATATCTGCGCAGAGCAGTGATAACGGCCGCCAGATAAAAGGGTTTGACGCTTAACAGAACGGTTTCACACGTTAAAGATTTTTTGTCTGATAAATCCGGGCAATATGGAAAACCTAAAAGGTATTTTTTAATCGAAAAACGGTACTGGTACCTCTTCATTAACGTTGACTATGTTTGCTGACGCTGACCGTAAATACGTAACAGGAAAAATCCTTTTTCAGTACCGCTAATAATTCAGGTTTAAACACCGTCAAGGGGTCGTATCACCGTGTTTTTATCAAGTTCAGGAGCAGTAAAACGTCGGTTTTGCAGTACTGGAAGTTGACTCCGAGCATAAGTGAGGCGTGCTGGATCAATATCGGCAAAAATCAATGCCGGTGCTTCAGCCGCCCTTGCAACGATCACCCCAAACGGGTCAACCACCAGGCTATTACCAATATTGCGTGGGCCGCATTCACCTGCTGCCACCATGTAGCAAGTGTTTTCCAGCGCACGGGCTGCCACCAGCAACTCCCAGTGCATTTCTTTCAGTGCTCCCTTGACCCATGCAGCAGGCAACACCAGCACATCTGCACCATCCAGCACCAATCGCCGGGCCAGTTCAGGAAAGCGGATATCGTAGCAGGTCATCAGACCAACATTGATACCAGCAACAGTGATTAACGGTGGCACGCTGTTGCCTGCGACCACGTTACGCGATTCCTGCATATTAAAAGCATCATAGAGATGTAGCTTGTCGTAACGACCAATGATTTCCCCATCACGCAGTACAATCAATACGTTCAACACCTTGCCATTAGCATTGGGAACATAAACAGTCATTATCGTGGTCAGCTGATTACCCCGGCTTGCTGCACAGACCGCAGTAACAATAGATCCATTGAGAGGCTGTGCAGCTGTAACGCCCCAGTCTGGATCGATATTATCACGGGCCAATACGCTTTCAGGTAATACTAGTAAATCGGCACCACCCACCAGCGCCTGCACCATAAGAGAAATGACAGTAGCCTGATTCTGATGCCAGTCACGACTCACTGCGAATTGCCCCGATGCAACTTTCATTAACCTGCTCCTTAATGGCCTCAGAAAAATCAACCCTAGACGCCGAAAGAATACGCCAGGAATTACTCGCTAAAAAACTTCACCACTATGGGGTCGTGACGCAGACTTGCTGATAACGTATGCTTTGCGCTTTGGATGTAACATATGGCTAAAGTTGATGTCGTCTGCCCTCAGTGCAATGAAACTCATGCTGTACGATGTAACGGACATTCAGCATCCGGTGCCCAACGTTAGATCTGCAAGCATTGTTCAAAGACCTTTCTGCTCAACTTTAGCTACTCCGGTGCCAAACCAGACACACACCAGACCATTGTTAATATGGCCATGAATGGTTACGGATGTCGCGATACCGCACGGGTTCTCGGTATCAGCCTCAATACGGTTCTGCGGCACGTAAAAAAATTTCGCCAAAGCAGGTAGCTGAGAATATCGACCCCGAAACGGAGGTTGTTATCTGCTGTGAAGCCAGTGAACAATGGTCTTACGTGCGGTGTAGAAGCAATCCCCGGTGGTTGTTCTATGCTTATGACCGTATCCGCAAACGTGCTCTGGCCCACGTCTTCGGCCCGAGAAATGCCCCGACCCTGCGACGATTGCTGGCTCTGTTAAGCAAATTTAACATTGCCTTTTATATGACAGATGCCTGGCCGGTTTATAAAGTTCTGTTAAGTGCAACAGGCCACGTGGTGAGCAAGAAATATACCCAACGGACAGAACGGCATAATCTTAATCTTCGCACACATATCAAACGACTGACCCGCAGAACAATTTGCTTTTCGAAGTCAGAGGAAATGCACGATAAGATCATCGGTTGGTATCTTACTCTTCATCATTATCAATAAATCTGCGTCACGACCCACTATGGGGTAATACAAAGGTTATTATCTGATATAAACGTCAAAATCATTTGCAGAAACATACGCTGGCAAAAATTACCGATCCAAGACTTTAATAAGATAATGTGGCGATTCATTGTAATCTTCACGAGCATAAAACATATTTGCCTTGATTCGATGTTCATGGCAATGCACTTCCATATGATCGCATCCCCGCTGACGAGCCAGGTGCTCCGCATAATGTAATAGCTGCTGCCCAACCCCCTTACTGCGCTCGCCTTCACCAATACAAAAATAGCTTATCCGGGCAAAATCTCACGCTAATGCTAACTGTGGAATAAAATGAAGCGATAAAAAACCCAGTACGGTCGCACCGTCTGCAACAATCAGGAATTGTTCAGTACGATCATTTATTAACTGTGCAAGACGCGCAGAGATAAAATCCTCATTATTTTCGTAGCCCAGCTCGTCCAGCAGAGCGCTCAGTGCATAGCTGTCATTTTCATGGGCGAGGCGAATATTCATACACTTTATCCAGATTTTCGCTCACAAAACAGATGTGACGTGTTTTCTTGTAAATGATACCTCGCATAAATAACACAGGATTAACACAATATCATGGCAAAAAACCTGTCGTTGTTATGAAAACGGAATACTTCATAACACAATCCACCTTTAATGTTGCCTGAATAACCCTGTGGAATATTCTTATCACAGAATACTTCCGGGGCTTGAGATAATGCTTTTTTATCCAAATGCTCTGGTAAATAATTAGCACCGCTATAGCCATCCAGGCTTTCTTATGCTGTCTGGAACACGCTTCTCACACTGTAATTTTAACCTGCTAAACAAAAAAACAAAAAAACCCGCCATAGGGGCAGGTTTTAAAATTCTGTCTGATAACTTAAATAGCGGCAACGTTAGCAGCAGATGGGCCTTTGGCACCGTTGGTGATTTCGAACTCTACACGCTGACCTTCAGCCAGAGTTTTGAAACCGTTGCTCTGGATGGCAGAGAAGTGTACGAACACGTCTTTGCTACCATCTTCAGGAGTAATGAAACCGAATCCTTTGGACTCATTAAACCACTTAACGCTACCTTTGATCTTAGACATCTATATTACCTTTACATGAAAAATGGACACTAAACTGTGTCGGTGTTTAGTACAGCAATTGCCGAGGCTTTTGTCCAGTAGTCGTAACGAAAAAAGTGATAAATATCGCTTTTCCTTCATATCTCTCATAATTTCAGCTGCTTCACCTCATTAAAACTGCCAGCGAAACCAGGCAAAGTACACATTTCCATTATTGTAAGTACCCGGAATATAGGTCATCTGGAAAGTGGCTTTGCTATAACCTACAGAAGCAAGCGGCAGCACTGCCGGAATAGGGATGTACTTCCAGTTGTCACGCGCGGTGACCCCGGCAGTGTAGCCGAGGCCTAAGCGAAAATTTTGATCGTTTAGAGGTCGCCAAATTTTTTCCCAGCCAAAACCGATAAATGGCTCCCACTTATTAAACGAGTCTTTGAAAGCCATTGCATACAGCCCATTCCAGTTACCATTCTCATCAAAACGCGACTTCCCAAGGCCAATCCCCCAGGGTCGCTCGTTGTAACGGTCTGTTTTATCTCTGTCGTAAGCCAGACGATTATGCCAGGTAATTGCTGGAACATACAGATCACAGCACGGTGCATCACTCCATGTATCGCTCACTTTATTACTGAAATATTGCCAGTTCGACGTGATAATTCCGGTAAAACGTTGAGCATGAGCTTCATTTATATTGGCAAGCTCTGTACATGCGACCATTACAGGCAAGAAAAGTCTGAACAGCTTCACCACATTAACACCTGGTATCAATTGCAAATGCATAAAATCCATAACGAAAAAAAGAATAATATTTGGGCGTAATTATTATTGTAATCATTCTGTTAGACAACTGATAAATGCTAAAAAATTATATTTCAGATATTTATTATCCCCTTTTATTGTCTGAGCCTAAAAACTACTTTCAAATCATTAAGTTACTGTAAGTATAACCAACAAAAACATAATATAATTTAGACAAATAATTCACCAAAGTCATAAAAATGACACAAATCATTTTTATGACTAAGAAAAGATGCAGAGCGCAAAAGCAAAATAAATATCAACAAACAAATCTTTTTTATCGAAAATTTTACATTTTTAAGAATGAGCCTATTGATTAGCCGTTATAAATCATAAAATTAAACCCAGACAGACTACTGGATAATTAATTAACAATATTTATCGATAACAAGTTATTTTTTGGTAAAATCGTCCACTTATCAGGAATGATAGGGTAAGGATCACACGCATGAAAATACGGTGCTGGAAATGCGGTCATAGAAGGATTGTGTTTACAACGCAAGGGGATCGGTTTGGAAATCATCACGGTGCAGTGTGTGCCCACTGCAATAATCCCATCACTCTCAGGGACTGTTATTTCAATGCTAAAATGCCGCTAAAAAATGATGGAAACAGCACTTCTGCACAGGAGTCGGAACTGGATAACAAAAAATGTCATTTACCAGCAGCCCGGCTCCACTGGAATGATAACTCACAAACAAAATAGATTTAACATTTAAAAACAACAAGTTAGATGAACACGCAATCGTTAGTAGTCAAAGAATAAAAATAATCGCGATCACCCATAGAATAATTTTCATACATCTTTCCTGAATTGTAATGACATTATCAATGACTATTCAACACAGCAAACCTAAGCATAGAACCAAAGTATAATTCTGCCGTTCTTAAAATCACCTGACGAAATGACGTTGACAAAAATCTTGCGAAAAAGTCACATCAACTTAGCCTGTCCAGAATGGCCTCATCCGGTCGCAGGGGATAAATGCCGCGCTTGTGTCGACGACTGACCAAAAATACTGGCATTGCAAGGAAAAGCAGTAAACTTCCTGATACGCCACATACAAACATGCTGACCGCCCCAGCCCATCCTTCGCCAACGGTCAAACCAGCAACAACCAATGACAAAATAAAAAAGAAAAACAGCGTCATTGTAACCGGCAAAATATTATTGATATCCATCTCACTGAGCACCATTTTTACTGGTTTTACCGCTCTCTTTCTACTTCTTTTTCGGCTCTTATATTTACTGTCACTGTTTCCAAATCAACGCAGGGCGCAACAAAATTCCCCGTTGATTGAGGATCGTACAACTCGTCAAAAACCAGGTTTACACGTGGAAAAGTCGGCGGCCAGGTCGCACTATGCACACCATATGCACTCAACGCAGGTAAGGTAATGCGAGGCCAGTGAACAACCTGTAAATAGCGATCGTTAAACACCGCCCAACGCTGACGTATGGCACCTTTATTAACATGATAGAGTTTGAATCGGTCAGCTGGCGGATAGTTAAGATAACTGACATGTGCAGTGATAAATGGAATCTCTTTCTGGCGACAATAATTAACGCGGCTTTATCCTTCTGCTGCTAAATAGCTGCGCCTGATACCGCTACACTTTTGCCAGACCATGTTTCCCGCCGGGGAAGGGGCTGGCCGTTTCCATAAAGTGACAAACTTTTCTCCGCAGTGACCACATTGAACGGCACTGATCATTCCCGGTTATCGTGTCGTGAAGCGCCTGTTATAACCGTTCAACGCGGGTCACCCACGGCGGGTAAATCACGCTGAACTTCGGGGTCGCTTTCAGCCGGCGCTGAACTTCACGGCTCTTGTGGATGATGTCGTTATCAACGATCAGTGTGATTGTTTTTGCATACCGGTAACCTGCCTTCAGGTGCTTAAACAGGTTGATAAAACAGCGCCGAACTTTTGCTATTACCGCCAATGTAGCTGACTTTACCTGTGCCACTATGCCGTGCGCCTGCCAGATAGTATTTTTTATTCTGACCGGGTGTTACCACCCGTTTTTGTTGTGCGCGGACCTGCCAGTCTGCACCGATTTTTGGGCTGAGATGGATATCCACCTCATCTTCGTAAAACACAGGATGCTCCCGGCTGCGCTTCACCCGCGCCGTGTTTATTGCCGCCATTTTCTCTTCTTTGTGTGGGGTGCGGACCTGCGCCACACCACACCGCCTGTCGGCAGTCAGCGACGGACTATCCCGGCATGTAACTGACAGCCAGTTATCTCGTTGATTTTTATTGCCAGAAGCGCAGTGCTCCAGTGTGAACGCTGATAACCAGAATCACCGGGAAAGTGCTTTATCAGTTCACGTAACAATGTGCAGATATGTTCGTAAGGCCAGCGGCGGCCAATCACTCGCTCTGCCGGCACCCGGAATATGTCCAAAGACTCCTTTCCAGTCGGCAGTAAAGCAAAAGGAAAAATTTTACTAAGAAAGGTTAGCGCGTCATCAGGACAGTCCCATTCACCACTCGACTCCATGCCGTGAAGATTTGCGGTAAACTCACCCCAGCCGGTTTTGCCCAGCAAATCAATTTTATATTTCGTTCTGGCAAGCCCTTCACCAAGCCGAAGAATTGCTTCAGGAGTGCCCTTAAGGGAGAGTTCCGGCACTTCAGAAACAACATCATTTTGTTCACTTCCCATACTTCCCCCCCAAATAGTTCAATATAGTGAAATGAATTAAACCGCTTAACGGAAAAAGCACCCGGAACGAACAAAAGTCGCCAACTCCGCATAAAATAAAATAAAATCGTCTGATAAAAGTCCTGCAAAATGCTTTTATGGACGCGCCCGCAGATGCCGTTGGTCTGTGGGGACATCGCCTTCGTTTTCGTATGGGCGATATCGTTGATGGCCAGATAAAGCTGGTAATCATGCTGCTCCACCTTACCACAGTACTCCGTTCCCCTGTCGGTCAGTCTTCTCAGCACCGGCAGCCCCTGAGCCTCACAGAACGGCAGTCGGCGGCAATGTTCGGCGTTTTACTCGTATACCGCTTGCAGTGTGCCACTTTCGGGTACGTATCCACGAACGGCTGCGGGTAGATACGGCCCACACCCTTTCAGATCGCCAGCACAGAAGGTGTCCTGCGACCCGGGATAGCCCGGGTGAGCGGTCTCGATTTCGCCGCTGGCCTCATCATCATGCGCCTTTTTCTCCAGCGCGGCGATTGGGGCACCGGTAAGCACGATGGCTTCTCTGACGAGCTTTTCCTCAGGCGCCTTCAGGCGTTTACGGAAGTTCTCCAGGTCGTGTCGTTGCCAGATGGCGCGCACGCTGCTGCCGGAGGTAAACACGCCTTTTTTACGCAGCTCATCACTGGTCCGGTGCTGCCCGGGGGCCGGGAACTCAACGGCATATTCAACAACCGCGCGTTCAGTGGCTTCGTCGGCGCGGTTCGTCAGGTTGGGACCCCGACGGTTCTGGTTAACCAGCGCGTCAATGCCGCCTTCAGCAGCCAGTTCCTGATAACGGTAGAAGGTGTCGCGTGACACGCCCGTGCTCTTGCAGGCTGTTGAGACGTTACCGGGTTATTCGGCGAGATTGAGCAGGCCGGCTTTGTGTTTGATGATGGGATTGTGAGTATGGAGCATGAGGGTGACCTCGCGTTTTGTTTAAGGTTTCGACACCCATATCAAAACCGGTAACCCTCAATCTTTCAGGGTCCGGTGTCAGATTACGTCGCGACTAATACAGTTAATCAGACGTCCACAGCCAGCAACAATTGAAACATGTGATATCAGCGAGGTATCGGATACACAGCAGGAGGGCTATCTGCATAACATCAAAGGCAAGCTGGTGGGATTCTGGACGTCGGAGCTTTACGGACATATTTCTGTCCATGGCTTTCATTTTATCGATGAAAAACAGCAGATAAGTGGTCATGTACTATTTTACCATGCTGAAGAAGCAATAGTTAGCTATGAGGAAAGCAGACCATAGAGATTACTAATCCTGCCAGCGATAAATATAAAAATCTTGCTATTAACGTGGCAGAACTGGATGAAATTATTGCACGGATAGAAAAATAACCCGCAATACCTGATAGCACATGCCCGACAACCCAGCTTCAACAGCCAGCGATCAGGCTGTCAGGCGCTCGCTACATTTTTGTTAACTTACAGCCTGTTCTGACAGCATGAACACGAAAGCGGCACGTTATTTCGAAGTGAACGCTCTCTCAGAGGGGACAAACTGACTTTGCAGCAACAATATCAAGAGGCCAGGCTGTTTGTCAGAGGCTATTTCTGGACAAGGTCGGCCTGCCAGGGCTGAAAGAACCGTGAAAAATACGCGTTCTGTTGCGTAAGTTCCAGTATCGGCCCCTGATAAAAAATAAGGAAGCCACGGTATTTATTGCTCGCTTTTTGTCGGCGCTGGCCAGCAAACCAGCAGCAAACCGCAAAAAATCATCAAGACCCCTACAAGTTTCGCCCACTGAAACACCTCATTCAGTTCTGGCAAAAGCATTGCCATTGCCCACACCATAACATAGCTAAGACTCAGTAAAGGATAAGCTTTACTGAGCGCCATTCGTTGCAGCGCGAGAAACCAGCAAAACATGGAAAGCACATAAGCCAGAATACCGCAAGCCAGCCCGAGCGTGGCGGGTGAACATTGCAAAAGGTCGTTAACAAACAGCGAAATATCGCTGACGGACGGCAGACGCATCATCGACCAACGCATCAGCAACTGCGCCCCACTGACCAACAGTACACTGCATAACGCCAGTAAAACGCCCATCAGGCAAACATCCCCATCACCGCCACGCCTGCCACAATCAGGCCAATACCCAACCAATGGCGCAGCGAAACCGGTTCCTTCCACAGCCAGCGAGCCGCAAGTACCACCAGAATAAAGTTTACGCTTAACATCGGGTAAGCCACACTAACCGGAACATGCTGTAGCACCCGTAACCACACCAGCATGGCGCAACCCAGCAGTAGTACGCTCAGGCTTAACCAGCACAGCAGATGTTTTTTTCCTTTCAGCAGGGCATGATACGCGGCCTGCTTCTGGCAGAGTTGCCCGCTACAGCTCAACAGACTGGAAAGCAAAATCAGCAGCAGATTCATGGCGTCTGATTGTACTGGTACATCACTATTCTTCCTTGTCGGTGAGTGAAATCGGCTTTGGGCAAATAAGGCTCATGGCCTTCATCACTACGCGATAACAGCAAAACCAGCGTAACCTGACCTTCATGACGATGTTTAGCCAACCACTGCGGGAAATCCGGTCCGGCAACAAATTTATCCTGAGCATCAGCATAGCTCAGGCCGTACTGCATTTCACCTCGCTGCTGATAGAGTATAATGTCGCTGCGCCGTAGCTCCCACGCCAGCCCCGATGCAATCCCGGGATTATTTGCCAGCAGAAAGCGGCTGGTGCCAATTTCGCTTTTAATTTCCTGAATAAACTGCTGCGGCTGTTTGGAATCCACTATTTTGTCCGGTATCACAAACCCTACCACCAGCGCCAGCCCTAACGGACACAATGCGGACCATGCCCAGCGCTCTGACGATGCGCTAAGGGTGAGAAAACCGCATGCGGCCCACAGCAGAAATGCACCTCCTGCAAGCACCACTTTGAGAAGCTCGTGATGACCGTAAAGAGAATGTTTTAACAGACTCCATGGGGCAAGGAAGCCGATAATGGTAATAACACAAAGCAGCCCAAACGCCAGATTGATCCAGCCATTAACCCATAGCGCCCTTCCCTGACGGGCGACAAGCAACATTGCCTGCCGTGCCATCAGAGCCGCCAGCGGTGCAAAGCAAGGCAGGATATAGGTTGGCAATTTACCTTTTGCGATGCTGAAAAAGATCAGCGGCATCACCACCCAACTCAGCAAATAAAAACTGCCGCTGTTTTCATTACGGTTACACCAGCCATTGCGAAGTGCTCCCGGCAATAGCGCGAGCCAGGGCAGACACCCCAACAGCAAAATCGGCAAGTAATACCAGAAAGGTGCCTTGTGCTGCGCATTGTCTTCAGCGAATCGCTGAATATGCTCAACCCAGAAAAAGTAGTGCCAGAAATCCGGCTCACGTTGTGCAACGGCGATTGCCCAGGGTGCACTGATTATCACCGCGCCCACTACCGCCAGCAGACCAAACTTTAGCAAGGATATAAAACGTTTCTGCTGGATAGCCCAGGGAACGATGGCCACCACCGGCACCGCCAGCGCCAGAAACCCTTTCGTCATAAAGCCCATACCGCAGGCGAAGCCCATTAGTAGCCAGGCGAACACCTGTTTGCGAGTGGTTGTCGCGTTTGTTGCCAGCCAGTAGCAGCACATAGCCGCTGTCAGCCACATCGTGATCATCGGGTCGAGTACAGCGTAGCTGCCAATGCCATAGACCAACAGGCTGGAGAGGAAGATCACTCCGGCCATCAAGGCAGTAGTACGGTCGCGCCAGATGCGCAACGTCAGCCAGTAAACCAGGAGCGCCGTAAGGGTGGTGGAAAACACCGAGCCAAAGCGCACTGCAAAATTATTGTGACCAAAAATCAATTGACTAAGATTATTAATCCAGTAGCCAGCAATTGGTTTTTCAAAATAACGGAGATCAAAGAAATGCGGAACAACCCAGTTGCCGCTAACCAGCATCTCCCGGCTAATCTCGGCATAACGGGTCTCATCCGGTTGCCAAATGTGGCGAAATTCCAGGGGAATCAAATAATAAAGAGAAAAAAGAACCAAAAGGAGAAAGCCATTTCTCATCATTTTCATAAAAATTACTCAACTGATTGCTGGCATCCAAGCCATCCTTCACGGCCAGGGAGACTACCCCGGACAATTTTTCCTGTCGGCAGGATGGAGAGATCGTCAGGCAGCAGTTCACTCAGAGGACAAAACTGGATACCTGCCTGATTTGCCAGCGTTAACAGATCGCTGAACAACTCGCTCA
The DNA here is from genome assembly GCF_021365465.1 of Erwinia tracheiphila. Lineage (NCBI taxonomy): Bacteria > Pseudomonadati > Pseudomonadota > Gammaproteobacteria > Enterobacterales > Erwiniaceae > Erwinia > Erwinia tracheiphila. The sequence goes on along the minus strand of NZ_CP089932.1, from coordinate 1,629,132 downwards.
TCACAATACCCTCCACTTCAGCATGAATGGTATAAACCGGCGTGCCGCGGTCCTGCAGAATCTGGTCAATAATAAAAGCATTAAAATTTTCTTTACTGACCGAAGAACCCACCACTTCATCCCAGGTTGGCAGCGTCACCGGAATCTGCACCGTACCAGTGCTACCATCATCCAACAGCGGCAGAAAAGGCGTACTGCCACGACAATCGCTATTGTAGTGGAAACAGAAGCCCTGCTTGGCTTCAACGACGCGCTGGTCAGCGCGCCATCCCGCGACGGCAGAGCAGGTTACCGGCTGCCCGGAAATAACACTTAGCGCATCACGTCCCAGGCGGATCTGTCGGGTCAACTGTTCTGGCGACCAGACGCCTGCCCAGGTTTGCCAGGCAAAATGATCCCATGCATGCAGCCCAACCTCATGATGATCCACCGTCGCATTAATGATCTCAGCCAGCTCTTTGCCAATATTACGGCCAGGCCAGGCGGTACCCGCCAGCAAAATATCCCAGCCGTATAGCGATGCGGCATTCGAGCGCAACATTTTCCACAGAAATTTAGGCTTTAACAGGCGCCACAAGTGGCGCCCCATGTTATCTGGCCCAACGCTGAAGAAAAAAGTGGCCTGAGTGCGATGTAAGCTGAGAATTTCCAGTAGCCTGGGAACACCGTCACGGGTGCCACGCCAGGTATCAACATCTATACGGAGGCCAACTTTTCTCATTGGTTTTCTTCCACGCCATCAGCGGTGCGCAGGAAGAAATCCAGCGTATTATCAATGGTTTTATCCATAGTTACCGTTGGCGTCCAGCCTAACAGACGACGGGCGTTGCGAACAGCCGGCTTACGGTGCTCGACGTCCTGATAGCCTTTACCATAGTAGCTGCTGCTTTCCACGTCGCGGAAGCCGGCAAACGGTGGGAACTGGTTACGCAACGGATGGCGTTCGAAGCTCTCCAGAAGCTGTTCAGCCAGCTCTTTGATGCTCGCTTCATTCTCCGGGTTACCAATGTTAATGATCTGTCCGTCACAATTGTTGTTTTTGTTCTCAATAATGCGGAACAACGCTTCCACGCCATCGCTGATATCGGTAAAACAGCGTTTCTGTCTGCCACCGTCGATCAACTTAATCGGCGAGCCTTCCACCAGGTTAAGGATGAGCTGGGTGATGGCGCGTGAGCTGCCAATACGTGCGGCATTGAGGTTATCAAGACGCGGGCCCATCCAGTTAAAGGGACGGAACAGCGTGAAACGCAGCCCTTCCTTATCGCCATATGCCCAAATCACCCGGTCCAACAGCTGTTTGGAAACGGAGTAGATCCAGCGCTGCTTATTAATAGGCCCGACCACCAGATTGGAGCTGTCTTCATCGAAGTCAGGGTCGTCACACATGCCGTAAACTTCAGAAGTCGATGGAAAGATGACGCGTTTTTTGTACTTAACGCAGTCACGGATAATTTTCAGGTTCTCTTCAAAATCCAGCTCGAAAACGCGCAGTGGGTTTCGGGTGTACTCAATTGGCGTGGCAATAGCAACCAGCGGCAGGATCACATCACATTTTTTGATGTGATACTCGATCCATTCTGAATGGATGCTGATATCCCCTTCCACAAATTGAAAGCGCGGATGACCGATAAAGCGACTGATGGCATCAGAGCCGATATCAAGACCATAAATATCAAAGTCATCATCCTTCAGAAGACGCTCGGTCAGATGATTACCAATAAAACCATTTACGCCAAGTATCAGTACACGGGTACGACGCTTAACAGTGGTTACCGGCTGATTGCTTAACAGTGCGCCGCACACCAGACCGAGCGTTTGTGCCAGCTGGGTGCCCTGCATATAAACGCCGTTTTCACTCTGGCCGGTGACAATTTCCAGTGCACCCTCACCGCATGCAACAATCAGTGGACTGACTGACAGCACCGTACCGGCTTTTGCCGCAGGCTGATCCTGACGGACCTTCCCCTTCCAGACGATAAATTTGGCGGAACCCACATAGCCAAACGCACCCGGCCACGGCTCTGTCACCGCCCGCACCAGATTATTGACGACACTAGCCGACAGCGACCAGTCAATGCGACCGTCTTCAGGCCTGCGCCGACCCACAACGGTCGCCTGAGAGTGATCCTGCGGGCTGGCGGTAAGCTGGCCCGCCTTCAATGCTGGCAATGCGTCAGCCAGCAGCGTTTCCGCTGTCGCATTTAATTTACGATGCAGCGTCAGTGCATTATCGTCGGCAGAAATCTGTACTTTTTCCTGCACAAGGATATCACCGGCATCAGCACTGGCGGTCATCCGATGCAGGGTCACGCCGGTTTCGCTTTCGCCATTGACCAGAACCCAGTTTAACGGTGCACGTCCACGGTATTTAGGCAGCAGCGAACCATGCAGATTGAATGCTCCGGCAGGTGCGCAGTTAAGGATCTTTTCACACAACAAATTGCGATAATAAAAAGAGAAAATAGCCTCCGGGGCCATCGCACGGATGCGGTCAATCCATAACGGGTGATTGACGTCTTCCGGGGCAAACACCGGGATATCAAGATCGGCTGCCGTGCGGGCTACCGAAGCAAAAAAAGGATTCTCAGCGGCTGAATCAGGGTGTGTAAAAATAGCTTCAATTTTATAACCAGCCTTAACCAGCGCATTGAGACCAATGCACCCCATATCGTGGTAGGCAAAAACAACTGCTTTCATTATTTGTCGTCCTCAGTAGAGACGGGATGGGAAGCGTTGATCACACGCTGAATAAAGTAACGGGGACGGGCACGAACATCGTTATAGATACGTCCAATGTATTCACCCAGCAGCCCCATGCCAACAAATTGTGCGCCGATAAAAATAAACAGTACGGCAAAGAGCATGAATACGCCGTCAGCAGCCCAATGCGGACCCAAAAACAGGCGCAGGCAGATCAACAACAGAGAAAAAGCAAACCCGGCCAGCGCAATCAGGCTACCCACCACACTAAGCATACGTAACGGCGTAGTAGTCAGACAGGTCACCAGATCATACATCAGATTAATCAGACGCATCAGGCTGTATTTCGAGTCGCCAAACTCCCTTTCAGCATGCATGACCGGGATCTCAATCGCCCGACGGGCAAAGGTATTGGCAAGAATCGGGATAAAGGTACTACGTTCATGGCAATGCAACATGGCGTCAATGATATGACGGCGATAAGCACGCAGCATACATCCGTAGTCGCCCATTGCTTTGCCCGTGGTTCGCTGGATCAAATGATTTATCAAACGGGATGCTTTCTTACGAAACCAGCTGTCCTGACGATTCTGACGCACGGTACCCACTACGTCATAACCTTCCTGCGCGGTCGCAACCAGACGCGGGATCTCCTCAGGCGGGTTTTGCAAATCAGCATCCAGCGTGATAATCAAATCACCGCTGACATTGCTGAAGCCTGCCATAATTGCTGAATGCTGACCGTAGTTCCGGTTAAGCAAGACAGCGACAACGTGACTGCCCTCCTCTTCCGCCGCCGCCGCCAGCATGGTGGCTGAGTTATCGCTGCTGCCGTCATCGATCAGCAGAATTTCATAATCCATCGGAAGTAAGGCGCAGGCGTCATTAGTGCGACGGAGTAATTCTGGTAAACTTTCCTGTTCGTTGTAAACGGGAATTACTACGGAAACTTTGTTAATAGGCTGTTCAGCGGTCATGAAATTTCTCAGCGATCTCACGCAGCGCGGTAATTACGCGGCTAACATCGTCATCGGTCATTGTAGGGAATAATGGGATCGAACAGATACGCGGCGAATTCCACTCGGTGGCGGGGAGCGAAAGCTCTGGAAAACGCTCACGATAATATTTCTGGGTGTGCGCCGCACGGAAATGCAGGCCGGTACCGATATTGCGTTCTTTCAGTGCCTGCATCAGTTCATCACGCGTCAGTCCACAGCGCGCCTCATCGACGCGCAGGATAAACAGGTGCCAGGCATGCTGGTGTGAGTATTCCGGCTGGGATAGTGGCAGGAATGGCGTATCGGCCAGCTCACGCAAATAGCGCACAGCAATTTCTTCACGGCGTGCATTAAGCCGGGGCAGTTTTTCCAGCTGTACCAGCGCGATGGCAGCATTAATATCCGCCAGATTGTACTTATAACCAGGAGTGATAACTTCAGCCTGTGGTGACCGACCATGGGTCTGGCGATCGAAAGCATCCACACCTAACCCGTGAAACTTCAGGCTTCGAATACGGTTTGCCAGGGATTCATCATCCGTGACCACCAGACCGCCTTCGGCACACGTCATATTTTTGATGGCGTGGAAGGAAAATATTGCCGTACCGATCGCGCCCACATGGCGCCTTTTATAAAAGGTGCCGGTAGAATGCGCAGCATCGTCAATAACGGGAATACCGTGACGTTTACCGATAGCGTGAATGGCGTCAATGTCTGCCGGTGCGCCAGCATAATGTACAGGGATAATCGCTTTCGTTCGTGGCGTAATCGCCGCTTCAATCAGCGCGGGGGTAACCATCAACGTATCACGGTCAACGTCCACCATGACCGGTTCAGCGCCCAGCAGAGCAATCATGTTCAGAGTGGAAACCCAGGTCAGCGAGGGAGAAATCACCTCATCACCTGCACCAATACCCAGAGCCATCAGTGTGACATGCATCCCCGCCGTGGCAGAACTGACCGCAATGGCATGCTGATTGCCGGTCAGTTCACAGAACGCTTTTTCCAATTGCTGATTTTGGGGGCCGGTGGTAATCCAGCCAGAACGGAGCACGTCACTAACGGCAGCCAATTCATCTTCACCCATCGCCGGACGCGAGAAGGGGAGAAATTCGGACATAATCAAACTTCCTTTAATAGTCACCTGAGTTTACTTTAACAGAATGTGCGATTTACATCGTCCGTTATATTGATAACCATTTGAAATGGTATCAAAGTTATTTCTAACCGTGCCAATAGAAAACGAAAGTTTCGCTGATACTTTTTAACAAACCTTTTGTCCTTATACAGATATGGGGCATTGTGGCATGATGTTAACCGCTCAAGTTCAACGTTTCGCTAACGATAGAGCATATTTCTTAATTGAAAATTAAGAGCTGCAAAGGCAAGTAAAAAGACAGATACCATCAGCAGCTCACGCCTTATGTTAACCACAGAACAAACTGACGATTTTTTATCATTTACAGGGCCTGCCTGATATAAAAATCGTCATATCATTCAGATATATTTGCCAACGTTGTCCCGCCTTACACGCGATACCGTTGACAATATTCCACCAGTCGGTTTTTGCTGGCGTACTAACCAACCGTTCCAGACTCTGACAACGCGTTTGTCAGAATGTGAACAACAAATCTGAATTTGAACAATTCTATCAGATTACCTTAAACAGGCTTCACAATAGGGAATCGTTGCAGCAGAGTCCACCACTGAGAGATTAACAATGGCCACAGGCAATCGGGATATGAAAATGGCATGGTCCATCAACAAAACCGGGGATCATCCCTCCACCATCAATGCTAAAGTTGATACAGACATGTTCAGCGTTAACGTACCGCTGATTAATCTCATCCATGACTGACATAAACGCCCCGAACATTTATGGTAAACAGGCCACAGAAGGTGACCTGGACCATTTTAACTTCCTGTAAGAGGATGTTATCGGTCATCTGATAAGCATTAGCCCTATCCGATCACGGCAGAAAGATTGCCATTATCAATTCACTGTTTTTTCTTCACGACTCTCTCTGTAAGCAATTTATGTTTTCGTCTGTACAGCCGATCCTAAACTAATCACCCGATCAGCCGATTCGATGGTAGATGACCGATGTGCAATGATCACGCGGGTGATATCCAGTGCCGCAATGGCCTGATTTATTAACTGCTCATTTTTCTCGTCAAGATGGCTGGTCGCTTCATCCATAAACAGGATGCGGGGTCGACGGTATAGAGCACGGGCAATAAAAATTCTCTGTCGCTGTCCACCGGATAACCCTTCGCCCAGTTCACCAATTAACGTTTCATAACCCATAGGCAGAGCGAGGATATCCTCATGAATATGTGCGCTTCTTGCACAACGCTCCATCAGTATCTGGTCTGCATGTTCACTAAAGCCAGTAATATTATCCTTCAGAGAACCAGAAAAAAGCCGATCTTCCTGCAAAATACAGGCCACCACCTGTCTGTAAGACCCTGTCCCCATAGCGTTAATATTCTTGCCGTCAGCCATCACCTGACCTTCGGTTGGCTCACTAAGGCCGCAGAGCACCTTCATCAGCGTACTTTTCCCGCATCCCGATGGCCCGGTAATGGCCACGCTTTCTCCTGCACGAATATGCATATTCAGACCGCTAAAAACAGCAGGACTTTGTGCGTCATAACAAAATGACAGCGCCTCCGCCCTGAGAGAGAGCGCACCGTCACCTGCCAGTGGTGGCTTTAAGGAATTTTCAGGCTCCGCCTCACTGAGGGCGATATCCGCTATTCTCTCATTGTGTATTGACAACATCCGCAGCTGGGCAAACAGCCCGGTCAGAGACAAAATCCGGTCCGAAAACAACCCACGGAAAGCACTGAAGGCGACAAATGCGCCAACGGTCATCTGGTTATCCATTACGCGTGAGATACCCAGCCACAGAATCAGCACATTATCGCAGGCGCTGATAAACGCACTCAGCACGTCGAAAAACATATCAAAGCGAGCCAGTTTGAATCCTGTGTTTACGCTATCAGAGACCTGACTAAGCCAGTTCTGTCGGCGACGTTCCGACAATCCCTGCGCTCTGACCGTCGCCATACCAAACAATGTCTCGGTAAACGATGAAGCCGCCCTGCCATTTTTTACCAGCAATTCTTCTGACGTTTGCCGATAAACAGGATAAACCAGCAGCCTGATCAGGACATAAAGCGCAGTGATCGCCACCACAACGGCAGCAAGCCAACCACCGTAAAGACACAGTAGCACCAGCGCACCCACTGACATGATACCGTCAGTCAGTGCACCCGTGATATTGCGGGTAAACGTGGTGCGAATTGCATCCAGCGAACTGAATCGGGACTGGATATCTCCCGTTTGACGCTTTTCAAACCAGATCAGCGGCAGGCGCAAGAGGTGGCGAAAAAGGCCGTCCTTCCACTGAATATCCGTCATGGTGTTCATAATGAGCGAAGTCCAGTTTCGCAGTACGTTCAGTCCTGCCTGCAGCAGGGTGAGCAATAACAGCCCCAGACAGATTATCATCAGCAGACCGCGGTCATCCGCCGGCACGGCATGATCCATAACCATCTGCGTGCCAACGGGCAGTAGCAGACCAATGAACTCAATCATCAGTGAAAGACTGAATATTACTGTTAGTGATGCACGCAGGCCGACAATGTTGCGCGCCAGCCTTGCTGTATGAAGACGCGTTCTCTGTCCTACCTGCGTGAAATCGGCATCGGGCCATATTTCCAGTGCTACCCCGGTAAAATGTTCAGAAAGTTCACGCCGCCCTATCACCCTTCTCCCCAAAGCAGGATCGTGAATGACGCATCTTTCTTTATTCACTTTTACCAGCACAACAAAATGGCTGAAGTCCCAGTGCAGAATACAGGGAAGTCGTATCTCTGGCAGCTCATCCAGATCCAGGGACAACGGACGCGTGGCCATTCCGATCCGGGATGCTATGTTCATCAACTCAGCAAGGGTAGCGCCACGGGAAGAAATACCGTGTGCATGCCGCAGGGAAAGTAAATCAGTATTCTGCCCGAACCATCTTATAATCATTGCAAGGCAGGCCAACCCACATTCAGCCGATTCAGTCTGCAGGATAAGGGGAAAGCGACGACGGAAGCTAAGGTCAAGTCTGTCTGTTATCCACGACATCGGGTCTTTATTCTCCACCGGATGGCCCTCCTGCGCTCGCTGCCAAATCGTAAAAGGGTGATAGTATCCACTGATAAAGCCGCCGTTCTTCGAGAAAAAGCGTGACTGACGCTTTCATCCCATTCTCCGCAGGCAACTGGCGGCCCTGCCAGACGAAGCGGCTGGAGTCCGGTTCAACAGTGACGCGATACCAGGTCTGGGGAGCCAGAGCATCAGAGCCGGGGGCAGAGGGGTAAGTGGCCATCTCCTGAAAGGTTGCCGGCACCCCCGCCACGGCAACAATGTGCCCCGGATACAGACCAAACTTTTCCGAAGGAAACGCATCGTAGCGAATATTCACTTTATCGCCAACACGCAGAAAGGGTGCCGCATTGTCAGGTACCCACAGCACAAGCTGATAGCGTGATACGTTTCCGGGAATGATTTGCATCAGCGCATCGCTCGCACGGGCAACCTGTCCTGTTGCCGTATTCACCGAATCAACTCGTCCATCCGTTGGTGACGTGACTACCAGCGTGCCTGCAGCTTCAGCATCCGTGAGTTGCCGGTTAAGATCGCTTCGTTGTATCTCTAGCTGGTAGATTCGGTTATCAAAATCCGTCGCCTGCGTGTGAATATTCCCCTCAAGAGACATCACCTGCAGAGCATTTTGTTCATTTTGTGTGACCAGCGTCAGCAGGTCATTCTGCTGCTGGTAATAAAGCGCCGTTTGACTGGACAATTGATCCTGGTTAATCAGGCCACGGCGGTGATAATCACGGTAATTTTCCATATTGGCCTTCATAATTGCGATGCCCTGCTGCGACTGGTGGAGAATATCAGAAGAACGGCGCAACGCTTCTTCATAGCGCGCTTTTTGGGCGGTCAGGGTTTCCAGCGTAATTTTCCTGTTTTCTCTGAGTCTGGAGATAATACTTTCCACGGTATTTATCTGGCCGCGAATGGTTTCTCGCTGGCGTATACTGACGCCACCCGACAATGTGGTTCTGCTGATGTCAATATCCATTAAGGGTTGCCCCTTTTTAACCCGTTCTCCGGGCCAGACACGCTGAGAAACAATAACTCCCCGGGCTTCTGAGAATAATGTTATCGCCCGCGGCACTGAGACCAGTTCGCCCCTGACGGCAACCCGCCTTGTATAGGTGCCAGAGATCAACAAAATCAACAGGCACAGGAAAAACAGGATGGTAAATCCGCTGACCAGTAATGGGGAAAGAGGAGGAATAAGCACGGCTTTTCCTGCCCAGCGTCGTTTTCTGTGCACCAGCGCTTCCTGTCTGAAAAGCATTCTTTTACTCTCCTGAAAAACGGCGACTCAGCATCCACCGCCACCGTATACAATAAATTACGCATGGCTTTTGCCGGGCAGAAAGTGATATTTCCCAAGAGCAGAAAGGTGCATGAAAATGGAAGAAATGCGAATTGAGATTTTCTGGTAACATTAAACTTTATTTAGAAGGGGTTAGTAATGGCCCCACACCATTTGCGGGGCCATTAATCAGATGGTTGTTGAGCTACTTTCAGGGGATTAAATCCCGACTCAATCCCTTTGATAAACCACCGAAAGCTTCTCCAAAAGCCTTACCCATTGTTCCAGTACTTACGCCAGCGATTGCAGCAGCCCGCCTTCAATAGAAGAAAGAACCGTTACCAGTTATCCCCTATTATATGGAGAACCACGGCCAGAGCCAGCGCGAATAGCATCGCCAGAGCCAGCGCGAATAGCATCGCCAGAGCCAGCGCGAATAGCATCGCCAGAGCCAGCGCGAATAGCATCGCCAGAGCCAAGATTGATACTTTTCGCTTTACCATTGTCACTTCTAGGGCCAACTGGTCGACCACTACGGCCCTCGAATATTGTGCCAGCTCCACTTGGATCAAAGCTTTCTACTTTGTTCACAAGAAGGCCCGCACCAGAAACAAATTTAATTTCATCGGAAGATAAAGTTTTCATTTTTTTCTCCAGTATAACTGCGCTTAACAAGAGTCTCTCTTATGCAGCATTCACCTATATTCGTCAATATTTTTTTGTTAACAATAAATACAACAAAATGTAAATCTCGTTTTATCATTTCATTAATAATGAAGGTTTTTAATGCCAGGAACGAAGTTTTTCGGACAAAATATTAAGGTCAATGACTGGATAAGCTCCTGATTATCCTTTTGATATGTTAAAAAACCGGGCACCAGTCTTCAGTCCTGATAATGTCAAGGTGATACACCCATTTTATTGCCCGCGGGAGAGTACCCGCTCATCACCCGTCACTTTGCTCTGCGGTCCATGAAACAGTGGAGGTTGAGCACGCTAAGTGCAGCAGTTGTATTGAGCTCAGACAGGCCACTGCGTGGTTTGATGATAATACGTGAGTCATTTACAGACGATGAAACCAGTTCAGAAATCTGAGCCGTAGCCGATTGGGCAAAACTAATGGCTGACTGTAAAAGAACAGTGCTAATGATAAGAAAGTAGAGGTCTTGTTATTCACAGGATCGGTTCGGTTGATAACGTTTAAGCGCCAGAAAGTTTCTCAACCTGACGTCCGTAAGAACATTCTTTATCCAGACAGGACGTCGCGCCGGGAAGCGCGAATGCATCATTGCGGCATAAAGTATATAAGCACATGGCTGATTTGCTGACAGACCATGATAAGAATGTGGTTTATGCATACTTCATCGAAAAAATAACAATTATAAATTACAGATACAGCATAAAGCAGCAAAAGCTGTGGGGTTGTAGCATCAGTAAATTCATTTGCGAACTCCCTGCTACCTATTCTGCGAGACTGTAATTAAAATTGTGTAATTGCCTGTTTTTGATATGTTCACTCCAACAATGGAGACAGGCAAATTATGGACGAGAAGAAACTTAAGGCCCTTGCTGCTGAACTGGCCAAAGGCCTCAAAACTGAGGCCGGCCTTAATCAGTTTTCCCGCATGCTCACGAAGCTGACCGTTGAAACGGCACTCAATGCAGAACTGACTGACCACCTCGGGCATGAGAAAAATGCCCCTAAAACCGGCACCAATACCCGCAACGGCTACTCTTCGAAAACGCTGCTGTGCGACGACGGTGAAATCGGGCTAAACACGCCGCGCGACCGGGAAAATACCTTTGAACCTCTGCTGATTAAGAAGAATCAGACGCGTATCACGCAGATGGACAGCCAGATTTTATCCTTGTATGCCAAAGGCATGACCACGCGGGAAATCGTCGATACGTTCAAAGAGATGTACGATGCTGATGTGTCACCGCCCCTGATATCAAAAGTCACGGATGCCGTTAAAGAGCAGGTCGCCGAATGGCAGAATCGCCAGCTGGATGCGCTCTATCCCATTGTTTATCTGGACTGTATTGTTGTTAAGGTTCGTCAGAATGGCAGCGTGATTAACAAAGCGGTGTTCCTGGCGCCGGGCATCAATACCGAAGGCCGGAAAGAGCTTCCGGGGATGTGGCTGGCTGAAAATGAAGGTGCAAAGTTCTGGCTGAACGTGCTGACGGAACTTAAAAATCGCGGCCTTCAGGACATCCTGATTGCCTGCGTGGATGGCCTGAAGGGCTTCCCGGATGCGATAAACAGCGTCTATCCGCAGACTCACATCCAGCTGTGCATCATCCACATGGTGCGTAACCGCCTGAAATACGTGGCGTGGAAGGACTACAAAGCGGTCACAGGCGGGCTGAAAACCGTTTATCAGGCACTAACAGAAGCGGCCGCACGGATGGCGCTGGATGCGTTCGCCGAAGAATGGGATGACAAATATCCACAAATCAGCAAAAGCTGGCGTGCGCACGGGGAAAACCTCAATACGTTCTTCGGCTATCCGTCTGACATCCGAAAAGCTATCTACACCACGAATGCCATTGAGTCGCTGAACAGCGTGATCCGTGCCGCCATTAAGAAACGCAAGGTATTCCCGACGGATGACTCAGTGCGAAAGGTTATTTACCTGGCAATCCAGTCGGCATCGAAAAAATGGAGTATGCCGGTCCAGAACTGTCGGCTGGCGATGAGCCGCTTTATTATTGAGTTCGGTGACCGCCTGAGCGTTCACCTTTGACGTGGTGGCAGTTACACAGAATTATTTACAGGGTCTATTCTGCTGAATTAATTCACCTAAAAGACACAAATTGATAATAGATTTGTCACGCGATCGGTGCGTCTGTTTTTTGTTTAATACCCTGCCGCAAAATCAGACCTTCTTCAGATTCGGCGATACTTAATTTCTAGCCCGCAGGCATCATTCATCGTCGGCATTGAATGTTGAATACTCATCAAGACAAGGACGTTATATGCAATTGCAGCACCTTAAGACACCTCCAGCTTTCGTTACCCTGTCTCTTATCACCGTACTGATGACAGACTGCTCTTCTGAGCAAAAAGGAATGTGTATGCTGGAGAAATGCAGACGCTTTCTGGTCAGTCAAAAAGCAACACCTTGGGTAGGATTATCGTTCTTTTTAATTCATTTAGTGTGGAAGTTGGCGATTTACATCTCAAAATGTGGACCACTGCAATCATCCGACCAACAAAAATGCATTCCCTCTGCTGTCACTGGCAACGGTTGGTTATTGCAATGCCTGTCCGATACGCAATTTAGCACAATTAACGCGCCGCAGGATACAATGATCGTTTTCACCTGCCTGACACGCACACGCACGTTATAAGGCGCAGGAGGCATGCTACTTGATACCTTTTATTCAGACAGGTAAATGCACTGTAACCCGATAATGATTTCACCTGAACGGGAACTTATAATCTGGACAGAACCTGACCCTTTTTTGCTTACAGGACAGATATGATTGCCAGCCAGATGATTGCCAACCGACAGACTTTCTTTGGCCGGGGAAGTCTGAGCCAGCTGTTACCACTACTCGCTGATAAGCCCGCTGCGACGCTGCTTTTTTGCGGGCGTTCTTTCCTCAAAGGCACGGCCTGGAGCGTATATCAATCTGAACTTGAACCACAGTTTATCGGCCATGAAATTGTCAGTCATGAAGCCTCTCCGGCAGAAATTGATGCATGGGTTGAGCGATGGCGTGGTAAGGTAGAACGAGTGGTGGCAATTGGCGGCGGCAGCGTACTTGATGCGGCTAAAGCGTTCGCCGCGCTGAGTCAGCATCCGCTGAATACGCTTCGCTATCTGGAAAAAGTGGGCGACACGCCCTTGAGTGGTGCAACGCTACCGCTTATCGCCATCCCCACCACCGCAGGAACGGGTAGCGAAGTAACGCAAAATGCCGTAGTTACAGATAAAACGGCGCATAAGGTAAAAGCATCGTTGCGCCATGCCAACTTCGTTCCGCAGATTGCCATTCTTGATGCAGATTTGCTGCGCGGCACGACCACTCACATTCTTACCTGCTGCGCTATCGATACTTTCACTCACCTGTTTGAGGCATGGCTTTCCTGCAAAGGTAATCTTTTTACTCGCCAGACGGCATTGAGCGGAATGCGCGCATTTATCAACGGCTGGCCTTATCTGGACAAGGATGGTTCTCCAGGTGACCAGGCTCGTGAGCAAATGTTGTTAGCTTCATGGCAGGGGGGATTGAGTCTGAGTATGGCAGGGCTGGGCGTGATTCATGGTATCGCTGGGGAGCTAGGTGCCATCAAAAATTATCATCATGGTGAGGTCTGTGGCCGCCTGCTACTGCCTTTCCTTGAGCTACTGAACAAAACAGAAAACCCTGAGCAGCAGGCATTGATGGCCGATCTGGCCGCTGCACTTTTTCCCGTCCATGCCCTTTCTCCTGCAAAAATGCTGGCAGAATGGTTGAAGGATCGGGCAATTGCACCTTTCTGGCAGGATGCCCCCCCACTCACAGTCTCAGAAATTGACTGGATACTGGCACGTTCAAACAGTAAAAACTCCCTGGTCACGTACAGCAAAGCCCAGCAGCGCTTTATGTTGGAAAGCGCCTTTTCCGTTCAGTAACGCCGTAAGATGTTTGCGTTTCACGCGGCGATATCTGGCCAGATAGTCCATACTCTCCCTTTGCCATGTCACAGGAGACATGAATGAAAATCGATCTGAGCGGAAAAACAGCTTACCCAAGGAGCAGATCTCAATGAACTGCGGTGACGTTTGTTAAAGAAAATCGTCCCGGCTCCCTCATTCAGCATGCTGCAAGTGTCGAAGAGGTAAGCAATATGGCGGTTTATGTTAGCTCTCCACTTGCTTCTGCAACAACAGTCGCTGCCCTGCGGGTAGATGGTGGAGTAGTAGATACACCCTTTTAATCCCGGCATAGAAAGTGACTTTTCACCAGCGAATTCAGGTCAATGAAGACAATCAGATTATGACATTTACCCTTTACGCTGTCAGATCTGGCATTAAATATGCACAATTCTGCAGTTCAGCGCAAACATAGTGTAAATATTAGGTTATTTTCCAGATACAGGCGTTCAGCGTCGTTCTGCCGGGTGGCCCTGAGTACGCGCATGTAGTGTTTTTTGCCGGTGTCGAGCGTGACGGCGATATGACGGCGGGCCGGTACGTCTCCGGCGACGGCCGTGTCCGACAGGCCGCAATATTCCACATCCATATAATTCCCGTTCAGTCCGGAAACCGGCACCAGCTCGTCAGGATCGCCTGCGATCCTGACGAGCTGGCGGCCCCCGCAGCCAGTAAAACAGCACGCGCAGTGCCCGCTGGTCCGTGCGGCCTGAGACGGTCCACGTATGCTGTGCGGCGTAAAACGGCCGCTGCGCCGCGTCGGTGCGGTACGGGATGCCCACCGTGTTATCCAGTTTCATTATCAGGCGCTGAAATTCCGCGCTGAGATCTTCCCGGTAATCAGGTTCATGCTCCAGCACCGGCACGCCCAGATAGGTGACCGGCGGGGCCGTTGCGTTCAGAGACACGAAAGCGCACCTGTGCCGATATCAGCGAACCACGCCGGGTGATGGCGGGCGGTTCGGTCAGCACGGCCGGGCGCAGGGGGTAAACCAGCGCCTCTTTGAACGTCAGCCAGGTGGCCCCTATGCTTGAAATCGTGCAGCTTTCCCACTGTGCCAGCCAGCCGGGCTGCGACTGGATCAGCACCTCTGCACCGGCGACGAACTCACGGCCCGCAGTCGGCACGCCGACCGTTTTCTTTCCCGCCGCGTAGTTTGTGGTTATCTGCACCACGTCAGCCCACAGCGGGATGGCCCATTCCATAGCACCCACGCGCGCCAGCCAGTTCTGGAACGCGCCGCGCTCCACACCGGCACATACGGTGGTCAGTTCAAAATACCGGCGGGGCGTCAGGCGGCGTGCGACGCGCTGTTCTGCTCCCGTCGGCGACTGTAAAACGTCTGTTTTCCACTCAAGGGTTTCGGTCAGACCTTCCGACCAGTCCGGCGCACCCAGCCACGGGAAGACGGCCATTATTTGACCCTCAGTATCTGGCGGAGCGTGGAAGCGTTGCTGCTGATAAAGGTGATCATGGTGCGTTTACCGCTGGCCGTGTTCACGCCCTTACTGAGCGCCTCGGTCGGGTCAAAGACCAGCGTCTGCTGTAATACGGGCTGCTGCGTCGGTGCGCTGATGTTCACTATGGGGCGTGAAAATGCCGCAGAGGAAACCGGCCCAGCGTTTGCTCCTGTCTGCTGCGTTTCATTTATCCGCCTTTTTGTCCAGTTTCTGCTCAATACGCTGTAGCATTGCCATAATCTGCTGGAAATCACGGTGTGCATCGTCGCGGCGCTGATAGTTGTCACGAATATCGCGCAGCTCGTCCCTGAATTTTTTCTGGTCCTCATTGATGTTACGGGCCCAGAAAGAAATCAGACCGGTGGAGATTGCCAGCACGATGCTGAATGCAGAATTCAGCAGCGCAAAGCGCCGGATTCACCCGCCGCCCGCAGCGCATGGTATTCAGCAATAAAACGCCTGTTGCGAAGCTCCCGCAGGGCAGCAGAACAGCGCGGAATATAGAGCGTTTCGCCACCGAAACGGGCCGCAATTTTCTTTGCGGACTCCACAGGAACAGCAGACGCCAGAACGTCAACACGACGTTTTCCCGTCGTGTTGACGTTCTTTCCGACCGGGAAGGACACGCCGCCGACATGCTCTATTAACGACTGCGTGTCACGATAGCCGATTAATTCGACCAGTTCCAGCACGACCGCCTGTAACAGTTCGCTGACGGATTCAAAATTTTTGTTCCGGATCATTGTCTGCTGCCTCCCGTTTCTGCCGCCGTTTCTGGTCAGCAATCAGTTCCTGCATCAGTTTAAACAGCTCTTCATCGGTCAGCCATTCGACAGCCTGACGGCCTTCAAACATATGCCGCGCCATCGCTTCGGCATACTGCCACGGCCGGGCGGATACGGTCAGCAGTGCTTCAATTTTGGCGAGAACGTCTTCCCGACTCCGGGCGACGTGCGGGCGGCGGCCGCGCCGTGGATTACAGCGCGGAAAACCACTCTGGTGCATATGCTCCAGCACGCTTTCCAGCTCAGCTACGGTGCATTTGGTGCTGCTGGTTTTACCGGTAAACCGGGCCAGTACAGCCCGGTATGTTTCATCATCCCAGTTAAGGGCGGATTTGCCGGTATGCAGCACGCGAATTAATTTTTGTTTAATCACATTCGCGGCCATGTTTACGCTACCCGTTATTGACAGTAAACGGCAGTTCTCCCAGCATGAATAACGCAAGCGTTATCCCCAGCCTGAGTCCACGGCCCAGTTCGGAACCTGCCTTAATATCCGGATACTGATAACCCAGTTCAATATCCGCATCCTTCTTATCAACGACAAGTTGCAGCTGGGCTACTTTATTTTTGTGCCATTCGGTGACACAGGCGGCCAGTTCAGAAACTTTATCACTGTCATCATTGAAATTAATCATGATTAACCCTCAGAGTTTTACCCATCATCAGCCCGGCCTTGTCGGATATACAGCTTCGAACGAGCACGGATAATTTCATCAGAGTTTCAGCAGAAAGGACGCATTCACGAGCACTGGTTAACTCTGCCATTCTGCCAAGGTGTTGCAGCTCATTAGCCCATTTATTCAGAGTGGCATCCCGGCTGCTATCAGGTAACGCAGGGGCAAGGTGTTCACCGAACGCCCCTCAATGCTCACCACGACCGCGCCGTGTCCCAGCGTCTAGGCTCCGGAGCGGGTGACGACCCGTTCACCGTCGCCGGGCTGGTTAACCAGTGGGAAATAATAAAACTTACTGCCGACAGGATAGAGGATATTAAATTCATCTGCCGTCATATTCAGGGGTAGTAATTTTATTTTCATGATTTGATTTTCCATTTCTTATTGTGCCGCTCTATTGCGGCTTTCATATCACTGCGGGCCTGACCACGCAGAATTGCGCGGCTGTCTGCGCCCCAGAATCTGAAGCGTGTTTTTCCGGGGTATTCTGTAAACTCCTGCGCTGACGCGCGGTTATTAAAGGTGTAGTTACGTTGTTTTCCGTTATCGTAATAATTACAGCTGGTCACGCTCAGATACATGTTTCACCCCGCCGGTTATACGTTCGGTTACACGGGAATTCCACACGTCGATGGCAGACTGAAACGCCTTTTTATGCACCCATTCACAGGCTTTACGGCTGCGGATATTTCGTCCTGAAAATTCCGTTTCGAAATCTCCGGCTACTCTTGCGCCACAATTATCACATTCAGCTTAATAATAAGGTGTGTGCGTATTACTAACGTTAATGTAGCGGGAACCACAGAACGGACACGGCCTCAGCGCCGGGTCGGCATCCGGCTCATATTCACCGTGCGCGCTCCACCCGTAAGAATCACCAAATACTCTTAACTCCATATAACCCTCGCTTATTTTTCAAAAGGGGGCATAAAACCCGTAATAAAGGCAAGGAACAACGTAATAAGGACTGCAAAGGGGATCGCGATTATACAAATAATAATTGCAACACCAACACAGCTGATAACGTCTGTCACCTTAATTAAAACGTTTCCTATCCGCATACATACCTCACCGTTGAGAAAATCAGACCCATCCAGAAGAAGAAACAACCGACAATCATAAATACCCAGATGTGTCTTTTGATAATATCCATATATTCCATATTCCTGATTAAGGGCGCGGGGAACCCTGACGGATAATCGCGCCGTTGTTATAAAAATCAGACTTCAGACTAATGCAGGAACGGCCGGTCTCAGCTTGTTGACGTTGACAAAGTAAGGATTAATGCTTATTTCAACAAAAGTTTTACCGTCAACATCATTAGCCGTGCCGATTGTTTTACATCGTTTCCCCTGAAAATGTTCAGGATTGACAGAATAAAAAAAATAATCGTCGGGCCGGTGGCGCTGATTAAAATCAGCTGCCCCGTTAAAAGCCAGGCCGGATCGTCTGGACAGGTAGTCGCAGGTTTCAGCCCGGCAGGCCGCCCAGGACTGATTTTTTTACTGGCAGGGCACGTTACGGCGCGGCGTGTGCATAGGCTCCCTGACGTTCGAGCTGTGCTGCCTCGTTTGCAAACCGCGCATAGCTATTGCCACGGCATGACATCGCGGGATTGTTCATAAGCAGATCCCGGCAATATCAAGCGGTATGGTCCGGTATTGATCGGAGTCGCCTATACGTTCATAAACGCGGATATAAGACCGGCTGCCGACAACCTGCACGGCTTCCCCGATTGCCGTCATGGCCTTAATCCAGCGCGGGTCGTCAATATCCAGCTTGCGTAATTTCAGCACCTCGCCAGTGTTGATCTCGCCTTCCTTGTCCGTGGAGAACACACGATTGATCAGCGCGTGGATCTCCGGGCACGCGCCCTCTGTCCAGTCAGCCAGGCAGGCGTCAATCAGAGCTTTAGCAGCCTGTAAGTGTTCATCAAAAGCAATTTTATCCTGCATGGCGCGCTGGATTTTATAGCGTCCGTCGAACGTGAACAGCGTCACATTGCCTTTTTTACCGCCGAGACTGACGCCGTATTCATTCGCGGAAAGGTCCACAAAAGCGGCAATATCAGCAAAGCCGGTCAGTTTGAAGTCTGCGAGTAATTTATTCAGCTCAACTGCACGGCCTATAATTTCACCGACCAGGGCATCGCGCGCCATATCAATCGGCTTAATCAGACTCTCAGGCGTCATAACGCCTTTGGCGTCCACCCAGTAACCGGTCGGCGCTTCTTCTTCAGTTAACTTATTGTTTTAATTTTATATTTTTCAATCTCGCTGTTTTTGAGTTAAGTTGTTCGGTATATTTTAAAAAAATATAACCGATTCCCCTCTGAATCATTTCTGCCAGTTCTTTTTCATGGTTACAGTAATTTCCTGCAACTCCGTTAACCTCAATATCCAAATCCATTCTGCTATTTTCATGTGCAATTTTGGGTCGTGACGCAGATTTATTGATAATGATGAAGGGTAAGATACCAACCGATGATCTTATCGTGCATTTCCTCTGACTTCGAAAAGCAAATTGTTCTGCGAGTCAGTCGTTTGATATGTGTGCGAAGATTAAGATTATGTCGTTCTGTCCGTTGGGTATATTTCTTGCTCACCACGTGGCTTGTTGCACTTAACAGAACTTTATAAACCGGCCACGCATCTGTCATATAAAAGGCAATGTTAAATTTGCTTAACAGGGCCAGCAATCGTCGCAGGGTCGGGGCATTTCTCGGGCCGAAGACATGGGCCAGAGCACGTTTGCGGATACGGTCATAAGCATAGAACAACCACCGGGGATTGCTTTTACACCGCACGTAAGACCATTGTTCACTGGCTTCACAGCAGATAACAACCTCCGTTTCGGGGTCGATATTCTCAGCTACCTGCTTTGGGGAAATTTTTTTACGTGCCGCAGAACCGTATTGAGGCTGATACCGAGAACCCGTGCGGTATCGCGACATCCGTAACCATTCATGGCCATATTAACAATGGTCTGGTGTGTGTCTGGTTTGGCACCGGAGTAGCTAAAGTTGAGCTGAAAGGTCTTTGAACAATGCTTGCAGATGTAACGTTGGGCACCGGATGCTGAATGTCCGTTACATCGTACAGCATGAGTTTCATTGCACTGAGGGCAGACGACATCAACTTTAGCCATATGTTACATCCAAAGCGCAAAGCATACGTGATCAGCAAGTCTGCGTCACGACCGACTATCCGGCACTGCTATTTAGCAGAATAAATAAATCTTTACCGCAGGGTTTAACAGGAAGACACACCCCTGATACGTTAAACTATCACTTTTTGAAAAAAGAGGCAGCGATTTAATTACTGTTGTTCATAAAGGCAAAATCATCATCACTACTGGCCACAAGAATTTACCAACGCTCATCCCATCAAACCCCGGAGCGAAATCACTTAAACGCAGAGTTACTTGATTATGAAATTCAAATCCAGAGAGCTGATTTCATTTTTATTTAACGATGACGCTGACAATTTTAAAAACACCAACAACCAACCAGGCATCAGCCAATTTTTTATTTAACTCTGTAATAGCCTTTATATAACGCAGTATTTTACCATGATAGATTTTCATGCCAAACCAACTTCATTGACTCAACTAGCTAAAGAGATGGCGATTATTTAAAACCATTTATTTATACCAGCGCTGCTATGTTTAACAACAACCCGATCTGGAATGAATAGAATAAACGTTGCAGGCGTCAGCGGTGAAAACAGCATGAGAGATGGCAAAACGCTGATGATAACGCAGACGAAAAGCATGCATCTCCTGCGAATCCGGTTCCAGCTCACGTAAAAAAACCAGTGCCAGACGCACATGCTCACTCGACATTTCCGTTGGGAGATAAGCTTTCCTCAGTACCCCGCGCCAGAAAGTCAGGTTTTCTTCTGACTCATCAACAATAAAAACATGATAAATAAGCAAAACCATCGCAGCATTGCTCAAGTGAGTTTCATTGTCCCGGCCAAGATAAGCAACAAATTCATCTCCTGCCGTGCGTCCCATTAAGGTAATAAGAGACTCAACAAAAATTGGTTCGATATTTAACCTTCGGGTCAATGCCTTTGCAGCGCGGCGCTTCTGCGAGTTGAGCACGCGGAAACCAACGATAAAAACCACAATCAGTGTCAACAGCATTAGCCAAATCATTGAATATCCATTTTAAAAAGTATCAGGTTACCCCTGTCATAACACAACAGGGGGACAGATTAACAGCCGCTTTATGTATGGGCAACTGGAGAGTTGTCTATATGCAATAATTTGTTAACATAACCAAAACAGAAAATTCATGCCTTGTTATGGATATGAGGATGAAAATAAAACTGGGTATGACTCAAGATTGCAAGCTATAATGCCCCTGCATGAAAAACAAGGAGTGTCCATGTCGATTTATATGATTACCGCCATCCCGTTATTACTTGTCTCTCTGACTATGCTTGTGATGGCGGCAAAGCGAAAACAGCGTATCTATTTTAACCTTGGACTCAGCTTGATGTTAGCTTCTGTCATCAATTTCTTGGTAGGACTTTACACGGGGAATAATTTACGTTAATAACAGAGAAGCAATGGCCCATTGCAAATGACAGCCACTTAACCAGTACAAAAACGTTATTTTTAAACGCTTACTAACAGGTATACTCATACCGTAATGTGCATTTTCCTGTGCACTGTCGATGTTAAAAAAATAACCAGCAACAACACAGTCGTCACATGACCAAATTAGGCAAAGGTGCTTTTTTCAAATAAGCGGAAAGTGTCATATGGCACTCCGCTTATAATCCCCACGATGCCGGGAACGAGGTTACCGCAAGATTACAAAGCGTGACGCGCCATTGCTGACCACTTATGCAAGTCACGAATTGCCCCCGAATTTCAGTCAGTGTGGTGCATTTTCCAGTACCTTATGGATGACCGATGAAAGTTCATTGATTTCAAATTTGGCAACATAGCCGTTAGCCCCTACTTTGCGTACGTGATCTTCGTTCGCGCTACCAGAAAGCGATGAGTGAATCACCACGGGAATATTACGTAAACGCTGGTCAGTTTTGATATTACGAGTGAGAGTGAAACCGTCCATTTCAGGCATTTCCAAATCGGTCAGTACCAGAGCAATTTTGTCGTGAACAGACTCGCCGTTAGCTATCGCCTGCTGATCAATTTGTTTGATTTTTTCCCAGGCTTCCAGGCCGGTAACATGCATTAATGCCGGTATTCCCATCACTTTCAATCCCTGTTCAAGCATCTGACGGGCCACTTTAGAATCCTCAGCCACAATAGCGACAGCGCCTGGCTTAATGTTGAAAGAATTGAGCTTGATATCGCCTTCTTTTACTTCACGCACCGACGGAATAACATCATTGAGAATTTGTTCGACATCCAGAACCAGTGCCATGCTGTTGGTTTTACTGTCCAGGCAGGCAATACTGGTAATATTGCGGCTGCTAACGCCGGACTCGGCCGTATGAATCTGGCTCCAGTCAAGACGCACAATATCATCAACGGATTCAACGGCGAAAGCCTGAGTACTCCGGGCGTATTCGGTTACTAATAACAGGTTGAGGCCGGTTTCTGGCGAACACCCCGCCACTGCGGGCAGATCAATCACCGGGATGAACTGGCCGCGAATGTTGGCCATTCCCAGCAAAGGAGATTTCATTCCTGCTGCTTTGGTAATGGTTGGCATGGGAACAATTTCACGCAGCTTAAATACATTGATACCAAAGAGTTCTGGTTTCGCTTCGCTATTGTCTGCTCCCAGACGAAACAGTAATAATTCAAACTTATTGGATAAGGCGAGATTCGCTCTCTCATCAATGTCTTTTTGAAAATTATCCATCTCTACCTCTGAGTTATCTTTTTGGTTATACGCAATCCACATCAGTGTACGCAGAGAGGGACAGAGTGCTGTTCTGTCGTTCAGGCGTGGTACACTGAATCACACTCTGTGTATATCGGCAGCAATAAAAAAAAGTACAGGGTAGTCACCGATTAATTATCAGCAGCTCCCGAAAGACAGTTCTGTCAGCGCAGACCTGCTACCTCCTTTATCACCATCGCGGTGTTATCTAAACCCACAGATTCGGCTTGCGAAATGCAAATAATTTAATACGAGAAAAAGGCATCTCGTTTTCAATCGACATTCTGGAAAAAACTAAGATAGCTTATTTCTATGAACATGCTCGCCACGAATCGATGAATCCATTGTTATTATTCTGAACTGTCAGAAATATTCATCGTGAATATTAAAAACAGCCCATTATTGCAATAATATCACTGGTTATTTATTTTTGTTTAAATCTTCAGGAGAATGATATGTTAACAGGACCAACAGTGAACAGCTTCACCATCGTTGCAGGTGGTTATTTTGCCGATGATTTTAGGAGTCGTATTGGGTGAACTGTTCTACCTGGAGAGAAATATTGGTAAGGTGGGCAATCTGGCACGTGGCATTGCCGCTAAACTGGCACCGGACAACGGCATGGATCAACGTGCCTTTACCGAAAAATTCGTGGCAATCGTTGTACTTTTCTGCGCCAGTGGTACAGAAGTTATCGGGGCCATGCTGAATCGTGAAGGGCTGTATTTTGGCGCTGCGCCGCTGCTTTCGCTGGATTGGTGCGGATTTATAGACTCTTTATTTTCGTGCATTTTTTGTCTTTATGTCGTATTTTCGCTTTCTCAGTACACCATACTGTACACCACATCAATGGTGTACCGGGATACAGGAATCAGTAGAAGTATGGCTTACTATAACATAGTAAAGCGTCCGCGTGCTGACGGTACTGTGAGGTACCGCTGCACTGCTGGCGTAAAGGAAGGTGGCAAACATCTACATCGCGAAACGCGAACCTTTGGCAAATTGGCTCAAGCCAAAACATGGGGGGCAAAACGCGTAATCGAACTGGAAGAAAATGGCGTACCCAACAGCAACGACATCGGGAAAATGACTGTTGGTGACCTGTTAAAACGTTATATCAACGATCCCAATCTTGGTGGCAAGGCTGGCCGCACAAAGCGTTATGTGCTCGATATGCTGCTGGATTGCGACATAGCCGAGACTTTACTTACAGACCTGTCAACCAGCCACGTTATCGAACATTGTCGCCAGAGAAACGGGGCAGGTGCTGGTCCATCCACAGTTAACCACGATGTGAGTTACTTATCTTCTGTTTTAGCTTCAGCTAAACCTGTTTATGGTATTGACTACATAACCAACCCCGCAACCGACTCAAGGCCACTCCTGCTCCAGATGGGGCTGATTGGCAAATCCAGGCGACGCAGCCGCCGCCCGGCAAGCAACGAGTTGGATAGATTGCTGGCCGGGCTCGAGTCCAGAAGCTAACACATCGCGGCAAAAATACCCTTCGTTGATATTCTGAACTTTTCGATCCTCAGTTGTATGAGGGTGGGCGAAGTGTGCAAAATCCGTTGGGAGGACGTGGACGAAAAACAAAAGGCCGTACTGGTCAGAGACAGAAAAGATCCGCGCAAAAAATCAGGTAATCATATGCTGGTTCCACTGCTCGGAGAAGCCTGGAACATCGTGCAGCGTCAGCCCAAAACCAGCGAGTTAATTTTCCCCTATAACTCCCGTTCCGTAACGGCGGGTTTCCAGCGTGTAAGGAATGCCCTGGGCATTGAAGACTTGCGGTACCACGATCTGCGCCGCGAAGGAGCCAGCCGACTATTCGAGGCAGGGTTCAGTATCGAAGAAGTGGCTCAGGTCACCGGCCATCGTTCACTAAATGTTTTATGGCAGGTTTATACGGAGCTATACCCCAAATCCCTGCATGAAAAATTCAACTCAAAAATGATTGACGTAAAACACAAAATATGAAGTCGTAAATTTTTGCAAGTTTGACAGGTAAAGGGTAAAATCCGTTCGACAGATACTAAGTGTGAGGGGCGTGCAATTGAGCGAAGATAAAAAAGTCGAATTCAGTACCAGCGACATACTGAACGCTTTACTGCATCGCGGGCAGAACATGCAGCATCTGGCCACTCAGGAAAGCGTCGATAATCTTCGTCGTGAAAGTGAGGCGAATTTTAATCAGATTAGCAAGCGTTTCGAACAGGTTGATAAGCGATTTGAGCAAGCCGATAAGCGTTTCGACAAACTGGAGAGCAAGCTGGATCGTTTACAGTGGTTTATCGTTGCTGCTGCGCTTGCTCTTATCTTTAAAGATTATCTTTTTAAAGCCGCCGCTGCTCTCGCCCATTGATACCTCCCACTTACTGGAGGTTTAAATGTTGTATCCCGTTGCTATTGATAAAAGCGATTCATCGTTCGGCGTTCGCGTACCTGATACTACAGGCTGCTTCTCTGGCGGCGACAGCTATCAGGATGCGATTGAGAGCGTGCGTGAGGCTATCGACGCACATATTGAACTACTGGTGGAAGATGGCGAAGCGGTGCCGGAAGCGACCAGCGTGGAAAACTGGCTGGCCGATCCCGATTATGCTGGAGTGGTGTGGGCGCTGGTTGATGTGGATGTTACCCGTTTAATGGGGAAAGCGGAAAAAATCAGCGTTACACTCCCTTCTTTGCTGATCCGCCGTATCAATCAGTTTGTCGCTGCGCACCCTGAGTACGGTAGCCGTTCCGGCTTCCTGTCCCGCGTGGCAGCTGATAAAGTTATTGGACGAGAAAAACATTAAGCCTCGTGAGAAGCTTTCCTGTAAAGCCATCTAACGTTCACAGTTGCGTCGGGCTGCGTTCACTTATTGCTGACATAACTTCCTGAGCGGTAATAACGAACATCGGTTGGTCGGAAAATTCAGAAGTAAGTGGACGTTCTTCGGGAGGCACCCTTATAACAGTATGCAGTTCCTTATCCTGAAGAGGGCCAGTATGAGCCGGGTTAGCAGTAACAAACAGGCTTATTGTGGGAACCTTAAGTGCAACAGCTATGTGTAGCGGTCCTGTATCACCAGTAACAAGAACATCAAATCTTGAAATATGCTCAACCAGTTCTTTTAAGTTTAGAGTTCCCACATAGTTTTCAATATAATTACACTCATCACGACTCATACCTGCAAAAAACGAATTAGCCAAATTTATTTCTTTAGGAGAACCAATAAGAGCTATGCGACATTTCATCCCAGAAGAAAGTAACAGCCTTGCCAGCTCCTGAAAACGATAAACCGGCCAGCGCCTTAGAGATTCAGACGCACCAAGTTGGAAAGCTACAACTATTCTATCTTTCGATTTTTCTTGATCAAGTTCAATTTTTACGGGTATTGACATGGAAATATCTTTTTTTTCACACCCTAACTCACCCACTAAATTGAGTTTGCGTTCAATTAAATGGCCTTTAAATTCATGATTACTTATTGATGAAATCCAACGCTTCAAAATCAAATCTTTTTCGTTGTAGCTATCTTTCAAAATATATTCACACCCAGATAACGATACGCAAAGTATATCATAGGGACTTTTGGAGTGGAGTAATATCGCCAACACAGGTTTTTGCTTTCGAATTTCACAGATTAATGACGGCAAGAATTTAACCTTCTGATCCCAATAAAGTATCTTAGAAAACCAGTCACTCCCCTCAACAAGAAGCTTATTTTTATAACTCGACACCAATGTGATTTTTGCGTTCGGGTAACGTTCCCGCACAGCTCGTATAGCTGGAGTATTAAAAAGAAAATCACCGAGAGCAGTTGGGTCGTGACGCAGATTTATTGATAATGATGAAGAGTAAGATACCAACCGATGATCTTATCGTGCATTTCCTCTGTCTTAGAAAAGCAAATTGTTCTGCGGGTCAGTCGTTTGATATGTGTGCGAAGATTAAGATTATGTCGTTCTGTCCGTTGGGTATATTTCTTGCTCACCACGTGGCCTGTTGCACTTAACAGAACTTTATAAACCGGCCAGGCATCTGTCATATAAAAGGCAATGTTAAATTTGCTTAACAGGGCCGGCAATCGTCGCAGGGCCGGGGCATTTCTCGGGCCGAAGACGTGGGCCAGAGCACGTTTGCGGATACGGTCATAAGCATAGAACAACCACCGGGGATTGCTTTTACACCGCACGTAAGACCATTGTTCACCGGCTTCACAGCAGATAACAACCTCCGTTTCGGGGTCGATATTCTCAGCTACCTGCTTTGGCGAAATTTTTTTAAGTGCCGCAGAACCGTATTGAGGCTGATACCGAGAACCCGTGCGGTATCGCGACATCCGTAACCATTCATGGCCATATTAACAATGGTCTGGTGTGTGTCTGGTTTGGCACCGGCGTAGCTAAAGTTGAGCTGAAAGGTCTTTGAACAATGCTTGCAGATGTAACGTTGGGCACCGGATGCTGAATGTCCGTTACATCGTACAGCATGAGTTTCATTGCACTGAGGGCAGACGACATCAACTTTAGCCATATGTTACATCCAAAGCGCAAAGCATACGTGATCAGCAAGTCTGCGTCACGACCTAACCGTCCTTTTTATTCCCGAAATAACCATTATTTAATGGAGATTCATTATGTCTGAAAATAAAAGTACGCCATTTAGTCAACAGCTTGCTTACTTAAATAAAGGCACGCTGGACAGTGAATTAACCGATGGCATTACCGCACTTGTGAAAGCAGTACGCGAAACAGGAAAAAAGGGAACATTAACCCTGACAATTACCTGTGCGATGCTCAATACGCGCGATGAAAACGCAATGCGCCTTACACCATCGGTTAAAACAACTCTACCAGAACTTGATCGCGCTGAAACAATTATGTTCTCAACGTTTGACGGTGATTTACTTCGCGATGATCCGCAACAAGTGCAAATGGATTTACGCGTTATTGATACCCAACCAACTGCTGCACCTATCCAGTTATCGCAGCAGGGCTAAACCGTAGTTAAATCATTAACAATTGAGGATTAAAAATGGACGTTACCAATAACAACGAATCGGTTAAACATATTGCCGAACTCGCTGTATCAGGTTCACTTATTAAGACGGATATCCCTTACGCAGTTGTACCGCGTGGTTATGAAGTTGAATCTCTTGAAAAATTCATCGTTGATGAAAAGCAAGTCAAACAGAGCGTTACTGTCACTTCTGCTTCTTCTCTGATCGCCTACGTTGTCCGCTTCAAAGATGATCGCAGTGTTATTTTTGCTGATACTGAAAATACACGTTTTCGCGGTGTACTGGATTACCACCTGGACGGTAATACCCCGTTTAAAAATACGCATACAGTAACATATGACTGTCCTCACTCCGAAGAGTGGAAAGCATTTACCCAATACGACAAGAAATCAATGAATCAGGTCTAATTTGCTGAGTTCATTGAGCAAAACATTAATGACCTGCTCCCCGTTGATTAATACAGCGCGATGTTAGTAATGTCTTCATAAGTCACATGAGGACATCCCCATGAAGAAGCGATTTTCCGACGAACAGATCATCAGTATTCTCCGCGAGGCCGAAGCCGGGGTTTCGGCCCGGGAACTCTGCCGCAAGCATGCTATTTCAGACGCTACCTTCTACACCGGGCGCAAGAAGTTTGGCGGCATGGAAGTCCCCGAAGTGAAGCGGCTCAAGTCACTTGAAGAGGAGAACGCCCGCCTCAAGAAGCTGCTCGCTGAAGCCATGCTGGATAAGGAAGCGCTTAAGGTGGCTCTGGGCCGAAAGTTCTGACGACAGACCAGAAGCGGGAAGCCGTGGAAGTCATGTGTGAGATAACGGGTCTGTCGCAACGTCGTGCCTGCAGGCTGGCCGGTCTGTCCCTTTCAACCTGCCGTTATTCGGTTCAGCGTCCGGCTGCTGACGCGCAACTATCTCTGCGTATCACAGAGCTGGCACTTGAACGTCGCCGATTTGGTTACCGGCGCATCTGGCAGTTATTGCGTCGGGAGGGCCTTCACTTCAACCACAAGAGGGTTTACCGCATCTATCACCTTAACGGTCTCGGTGTAAAACGCAGGCGACGCCGTAAGGGTCTGGCGACTGAGCGGCTTCCGCTTCTCCGCCCGGATGCGCCGAACCTGACATGGTCGATGGATTTTGTCATGGATGCACTTGCCAGCGGCCGCCGGATTAAGTGCCTGACCTGCGTGGATGATTTCACGAAGGAGTGTCTGACGATCACCGCCGCTTTCGGTATTTCAGGCGTTCAGGTCGCACGTATTCTGGACGGCCTCGCGCTGTTTCGCGGCTATCCGGCAACGATAAGAACCGATCAGGGCCCGGAATTTACCTGCTGTGCGCTCGAACAGTGGGCTTTTGAGCATGGTGTAGAACTGCGACTTATCCAGCCGGGTAAGCCAACACAGAACGGATTTATTGAGAGTTTTAACGGACGCTTTCGGGATGAATGCCTGAATGAGCACTGGTTCAGCGATATTCTTCATGCCCGGAAAATCATTAATGACTGGCGGCAGGATTATAACGAGTCCAGACCTCATTCATCGCTGAATTACCAGGCGCCGCTTGAATTTGCAGCATGCTGGCGAAACGGGAAACATGAAGAAAAACCAACCGACATTACTAACTGAAGGCTGTATCTAATACTGGGGGCAGGTCAGACTGTCAAAAATAAACATTAAAGGTGAACTATGGCCAGTTTAAGCCAACTATATAGCAGCAAAGAATCAGGGTTGACGACAAAGAAAACATTTCTGGTTCCGCTCTCTGAAATTTATGCCGAAGAAGGTTATAACGTTCTCACGTTGAGGAATTTCGCGATGCTTTTATTGCTGGCGAATATATACCACCACTGGCGGTGGAGGTAACGGAACTCGGTGTTAAAGTCATTGACGGTCACCATCGTTATTATGGCGCACTGGCGGCGACTGAGGCCGGATGTGAAATACCCAGACTGGAATGTAAAGACTTTGTTGGTAGTGAAGCAGATAAAATCGCATTCATGGTTACCAGTTCCCAAGGTTTGGCACTTACCCCTTTAGAACGGGCAGCAGCGTATCAACGTCTTTTAAACCAGAACTGGACTATTCAGGAAATAGCCAAAAAGGTTAAACGCTCTGAATCAGATATTATTCAGCACACCCAGTTAGAAGAATGCTCTGGCTATATTAATAGCCTTGTTCGTTCCGGTTCGATGAATTATGCCATTGCGATCAGTATTCACCGTGAACATGGTGTATACGCTGATCGTGAAGCCGCACGGTTGATTAAAAAAGCAGAAGACGCTGGAAAAACCAAAGTTACAAAGAGCATTGCCCAATCTCAATTTAGTGCCAAGAAAGCACGCCGGATGCTTGAACTGCTATTTGATGCTGTTCCAATCGTCCAGGGTGAAAACAATATGCTTATGCTGAATAGCAGTGTAAAAGACGAGGTCATGCAGATAATTAGTGATTATCGCAATGAAGGCCACCAGCAATGAACGTCAAATTTAATAATGCGCCTTTATGGATAACAGAAAAGGCATTGGCTCTATTAAGCCAATTCAGTAACAGTCGGGTTATTCCTCGCCGAGTTAAAAATAAACCCCTTCTTACTTTACGTGTTAATAAACGCTGGCATTTACTTTCTCATAACGGGGGTAAAGATTGGCAATTACTTACCCATAATGATTATCGCAACATCATTACTCAACAGCCGGAGGCAAAATGAAAGAGCGAGAATACTTTGTTATCAGCGTCAAGCATAACCAGCGCAGTGACCGCTACGGCCCACGCATGAATACTGGAGAGTGAGATGTCAAAACTAACTACAACAGAGCGCAAGTGGCTTTCTGAAGTTCAGGCTGTTCTGGACCGCTGCCCTTCTGATCGTATTGGCTTTTACACGACTGGCGATTGCACGGTATTTACATGGAATTTGGATAAAACAGACGCCGTTAACGACCACTGTTGTGACTTTTACGAGGCAGTTAAAAAAGAGCGTGCCAGCTTCAGCATAACTCTAAAATTTCCAGCACAAGTTGAAAG
The DNA here is from genome assembly GCF_021365465.1 of Erwinia tracheiphila. Taxonomy (NCBI): domain Bacteria; kingdom Pseudomonadati; phylum Pseudomonadota; class Gammaproteobacteria; order Enterobacterales; family Erwiniaceae; genus Erwinia; species Erwinia tracheiphila. The sequence continues at coordinate 1,598,505 of NZ_CP089932.1, read as the reverse complement.
CACAGCAGGTTGAGGACCAAATCATGACAATTACATCTGAAAAACTGATTTCTAATCTGGACGGGCAGCGAAATGGTCGGATGGACGCCATCAATCCATATGCCGCGCTGGGCTTCACGTATCACCCTGGAGATTACAGGTGTGAGGGTTGAGCGGTTACAGGATATCAGTGCCAGTGATGCTCTGACAGAGGGTGTCACGCACCGCACCATGAATTGCCCCAGACATGAGTATTTCCAGATCTGGAACAGCATTTATGGCGACATGGCTCACGAAGCTAACCCGTGGGTATGGGTTATCGAATTCAAATGTATGGAGGGTAAGGCATGAAAAATTCACTCGAAGATTTGAATAATCACTTATTTGCACAAATCGAAAGATTGTCAGACGAAGAGCTGGGTGGTGAAGCCTTAAGCATTGAGCTACAACGTTCAAAAGCGATATCTGCTGTTGCCAGTCAGATTATCGGCAACGGCAAGCTGGCTCTCGAAGCCCAAAAGGCATTGGGGGCGGGAGAAGTTAAAACGGTACATAAATGGCTGGAGGCAAAATAATGTTTGTTTACAGTTCAGAAATGCGTGCGTGGATGCGCATCAATTATATGTTGCCAGCAGGTCAACTTACAGCAGCTTTCAATCATAAATTTTGTACTGATAGAACTGCGAAACATATTCATGGATTCCGAAAAACAATGGGGCTGAAAACTGGACGTACCGGGCGCTATGAAAAAGGCAACGTCCCATTTAATGCTGGTACTAAAGGGTTTATGAAAAGAAATTCTGGCACATTCAGAAAAGGAAATATACCCGCAAACCATCGACCGATGGGTTCTGAACGGATAGATTCAAAAGACGGATATATTTATATAAAGGTAGCAGAACCTAATAGATGGAGAATGAAGCATCGGGTTATATGGGTTCAACATTACGGAAAAATAAGACAAGGTGAAATTATAACGTTCAGGGATGGAAACATCCTCAACTGTAATATTGAAAATCTGGAAAAAATCACCAGAGCCGAACATGCCGTATATAACAAAAGGTTCAGCGGCATCCCCACTGAATTGAAGCCTACCGCAAGAGCAATAGTAAAACTTGGTCTGGCAGTTTCAGGGAGATCAGCAGATTGACAATTACAGCAGAAGACGTGATTTACGGATTAGGTTTGCATGCTCAAGAAAAGGAGGGTGGCAGTTATCACGTAAATGTAGATGAGGCTCGCATTCTGTTGGCTTACATCGACGCCCAAGCAGTGCGGATTGCAGAACTGGAAGCCCGTGAAAACCGAGTGACAAAACTCGTTTTTGATAGCAGTAAGTCGTGGCATTTGCTTGCTGATAAATGGGCTAAGGCAGAGCAAGAGCTGGCAGCGCTGCGGGAACATGTAAACCAGTCTTACAAGTTAAACTCTCCGGTAATCCCGGATGGTTTAATCGTCGCCGTTAATCATCTGCTAGACGTTGATGGCACCAGAGGGTGTTGCAGCACCATCCAATGCCATGATGCGCGGGAAAAGGTAGAACGTTTACTGGCAGTAGCGTCGGGGGCTTGAGTGAAGGAAGTCATTAGAGGCGACACCGAGCCTGTTCACATTGTGGTAGCAAATCAGGCCATCGAAACGCATAAGAGAAAGTACGGAACTGGCAACAAATATCATCCCATCATCTACTCGATCAGATACCGCAATAAATCCTATCAAATTGAAGTAACGAACCGAAAAACAACAATATCGGCATCGGTCATTACGGGTGTCCGCAGGTTATTGAAGGTTTGGAATGCATAACACCATAAAAGGAATACAAATGTTTAATCACTTAATGATTGACCTCGAAACAATGGGCAATAAACCATCATCACCGATTCTAGCAATCGGCGCGGTGTTCTTTTCTCCACAAAATGGAGAGCTTGGAGAGGAATTCTACACCCCGGTGAATCTTGAAAGTGCAATGGCCGGTGGGGCAATCCCTGATGCTGATACGATCATTTGGTGGCTGAAGCAAAGTTCAGAAGCCCGCGCGGCTGTATGTGTTGACGGCACGCCATCGCTAATGTCAGCACTCTATGATATGAATAAATTGTACTAGCTCAGACCTGATCTGACAGTTACCGGTTATTTATACAGGTGTCTGTCAGATTACATCTGGTTCAGATTTTTTTCTGCCCAGACTCGTTTACCATCAAGTAACGTGGCCATTGGCGTACGCCCGCAGCACATTTTTCCCTGATGAGTTCGCTCATTATTGTAATGCCACAACCCGTTGTCCAGATCCGTTTGCAGGCTCTCCAGGTCTTCGTATAACTTCTTACGGAACGTAACCTGATAAAAATCCTGCAAAATAGTTTTATGGAAGCGCTCGCAGATGCCGTTCGTCTGCGGAGACATCGCCTTCGTTTTTGTATGGTCGATATCGTTGATGGCCAGATACAGCTGGTAATCATGCTGCTCCACCTTACCACAGTACTCCGTTCCCCTGTCGGTCAGGATCCTCAGCATCGGCAGTCCCTGAGCCTCGTAGAACGGCAGTACGCGATCATTGAGCAGGTCTGCGGCGGTGATCGGCGTTTTACTCGTATACAGCTTGCAGTGTGCCACTTTCGAGTACGTATCCACGAACGTCTGCTGGTAGATACGACCCACACCTTTCAGATTGCCCACGTAGAAGGTGTCCTGCGACCCGAGATAACCCGGGTGAGCAGTTTCGATTTCTCCGCTGGCCTCGTCATCGTGGGCCTTCTTCTCCAGCGCTGCGATTTGAGCGTCGGTAAGCACGATGCCTTCTCTGGCGACCTTTTCCTCAAGTGCCTTCAGGCGTTTACGGAAGTTCTCCAGGTCGTGCCGTTGCCAGATGGAGCGCACGCCGCTACCGGAGATAAACACGCCTTTTTTACGCAGCTCATTACTGGTCCGGTGTTGCCCGTGGGCCGGGAACTCAACGGCATATTCAACAACAGCGCGTTCAGTGGCTTCGTCGGCGCGGTTCTTCAGGTTGGGGACGCGGCGGTTCTGGTTAATCAGCGCATCGATGCCGCCTTCAGCAGCCAGTTCCTGATAACGGTAAAACGTGTCGCGTGACACGCCCATGATCTTGCAGGCTTTTGATACGTTACCGAGTTCTTCGGCGAGATTGAGCAGGCCGGCTTTGTGTTTGATGATGGGATTGTTAGTATGAAGCATGAGAGTTACCTCGCGTTTTGTTTAAGGATTAGACACCCATATCAAAACCGGTAACTCTCAACCTTTCAAGGTCCAGTGTCAGATCAAGTCGCGACTAATACAGATTACGAACCTAAGTAAGAGCAACCGGTGGGGAGCAATCCCCACCAACTCTTTGTTGTCGTGGTCTTGCCTCAATGCACCCTTCCCCCAAAAAAACTGGCACACGGTACACCAATAGTACACCACGAGAATATAAATTATTGATTTTTATCCATAGTGAACCCCATCTTCTGTAGGAGCAATGACAGAAGGTATGGCCCAGGCCCCGGGTATCTTATATGTCAAAGCAATAATGGACTTTTTCACAGCAGCCATATTCTCGGTCGTGACGCAGACTTGCTGATCACGTATGCTTTGCGCTTTGGATGTAACATATGGCTAAAGTTGATGTCGTCTGCCCTCAGTGCAATGAAACTCATGCTGTACGATGTAACGGACATTCAGCATCCGGTGCCCAACGTTACATCTGCAAGCATTGTTCAAAGACCTTTCTGCTCAATTTTAGCTACTCCGGTGCCAAACCAGACACACACCAGACCATTGTTAATATGGCCATGAATGTTTCCGGATGTCGCGATACCGCACGGGTCCTCGGTATCAGCCTCAATACGGTTCTGCGGCACGTAAAAAAATTTCCCCAAAGCAGGTAGCTGAGAATATCGCCCCCGAAACGGAGGTTGTTATCTGCTGTGAAGCCGGTGAACAATGGTCTTACGTGCGGTGTAAAAGCAATCCCCGGTGGTTGTTCTATGCTTATGACCGTATCCGCAAACGTGCTCTGGCCCACGTCTTCGGCCCGAGAAATGCCCCGACCCTGCGACGATTGCTGGCCCTGTTAAGCAAATTTAACCTTGCCTTTTATATGACAGATGCCTGGCCGGTTTATAAAGTTCTGTTAAGTGCAACAGGCCACGTGGTGAGCAAGAAATATACCCAACGGACAGAACGGCATAATCTTAATCTTCGCACACATATCAAACGACTGACCCGCAGAACAATTTGCTTTTCTAAGTCAGAGGAAATGCACGATAAGATCATCGGTTGGTATCTTACTCTTCATCATTATCAATAAATCTGCGTCACGACCCTATTCTCTACTATTTCTGGGATATTCAGTAATACTGATATCTTTTCCACAATGGGTTATTCAGTTTTATATTGCCTCATCTACCGTGGTTATTTTACCGCACATCCATCAGATTTTACTACTGCGGGCGGTTAATGAGATGGTCCCCATCCCCTGTGAGCGCTACGCTGACAGGGGGTTTTTCTTTCTGGGGAAGGCCATCATGCAAAACGTTACGTGTATTGGTATCCGTTCTCGGCAAGCATTCCTTCCACATTCACTGCCAGGATAAATCAGGCAAGGCATTACTACGTAAAAAGGTTGCCCGTACCAAACTTATTGAGTTTCTGGCTGGCTGCACATCGGCTAGCGTTGTGATAGAAGCCAGCGCCGGCACCCATTTTATGGCTCGCCGGCTCGCTGATTTAGTCCATGAAGCAAAATTGATTTCTCCGCAGTTCGTCCGCCCTTTTGTTAAGAGCAACAGGAACGATTTTGTCGATGCGAAAGCCATATGCGAAGCAGAACCCCGTCCCTCAATGCGATTTGTGCAACCACGAACTGAAGCCCGGCAGGCCATGCGGGCACTTCACCGCGTCAGGGAATCGCTGGTCAGAGATAAAGTCAAAACGACCAATCAGATGCATGCTTTTTTGCTGGAATTTGGCATCAGTATGCCAATCGGAGCCGCCGTGATAAAACGGCTTTCAACCGTCCTTGCAGAGAACGAACTTCCTCCCTATCTGGCACAGTTGCTGATACGCTTAAAGCTTGCAGTGCGACACTTTCGGGTACGTATCCACAAACGTCTGAGGGTAGATGCGGCCACACCTTCCAGATTGCCAACGCAGGCGGTGTCCTGCGACCCGAGGTAAGCAGGACGATTGCCAAAACAATCCGCAATAGGTTGTACGGAATACTGAATGCGATGCAGCACGGGGTATCGAACGGGAATACTGAAGCGCTGAACAGCAAGATCCGGTTACTGAGGATCAAATTCCGGGGTTACAGAAACAGGGAGCGCTTCAGGCAGGGAGTAGTGTGCACTCTGGAAAGCTGAACATGGCGTTCTGAGTTTCCCACAATGATCGGGGAAGCCCCATAAACTTCCACTAATTAAAATCTGTGCCACAAGGTAAGATGTAGCGTTACTGTTCGGCGCTTGCTGAAAAACGTTATGTCATTGGGGGATAAAGTGAAACATCTGTTAGTTCCGGTACTGCTTATTATTACGGTTTTGGTCGCGGTTTTCTTTGTGATGACGGACGGTCGCTATCCATGGTAAGAGACTCCGATAGTTTTCAATACAGGAATACAAAGTGAAAATTGGCTATTTGTTTCCGGCAGCCGTCGGTATTGCGGGGATCGCGTTACTCATTTGGTTCATCGCCAGCGGAGCCTGGATGCCGGGTACCTGATCCCTGCCTGAACACAGGACCCTGTGAATAATTCTGTGTATCCGCCACCATATTAAAGGTGATCGCTCAGGCGGTCACCGAACCCGATAATAAAGCGACTCATCGCCAGCCGCCAGTTCTGAACCGGCATACTCCATTTTTTCGAAGCATTCCTGATCGTCAGATAAATAACTTTTCGCACTGGGTCATCTAGCGGGAATACTTTTCGTTTCTTTATCGCCTGACGGATCACGCTGTTCAGCGATTCGATGGCATTGGTGGTGTAGAGGGCTTTGCGGATATCGGGCAGATACAGGGACAAAATCTGGCTGTCCATCTGCATGATCCGCGTCTGGTTTTTCTTTATCAGCTGAAAGGTGCTTTCGCTTTCGCGATCACGTGGGGTCTGAATTTCAATCTCACCGTCATCACTGAGCAGGGTTTTGGAAGAGTAGCCATTGCGCGTACCGGAGCCTGCTTTGGACGCATTCTTCTCGTGTCCGGTGTGGTCAGCCAGTTCAGCATTAAGGGCAGTTTCAACGGTGAACCTGGTGAGCATACGGGAAAACGGGTTAAGTTCGGCTTCGGTTTTCAGTCCCTTAGCCAGTTCAGCCGCGAGGGCTTTGAGTTTCTTTTCGTCCATAATTTGCCTGTCTCCTTTAGCGGAGTGAAGATATCAAAAACAGGCGGATACACAATTTAAATTACAGTCTCGAACACCGTGATAATATCAGCGTCTTGTAACGGCATCAGTACGCCCGTTACTTCTCCACGATGTCGTTATGAACTCTGTGTTTATTACTTTTGATACAGTGCGTTCATTATTTAGTGGCATGACTTTCAGTAAGGAACGTCTGGTCATGGAAAATATTTCAGTTCATTTAGTATCAAAGCAACGTCAAGAAGATAAATTATTTAACTGCGGTAAGTAAAAGAACACTCGCCACAGGAGTTCTGAGCACAATATTGTTATGTTTCAAATTCTCTAACCAACTAAAAAATCGGTAAAGAGTATGAAAACATCGCCTCATATTCAATATAACTTTAAACAATGACAGCTTTGAATAAACACTAATAAAAGTTCAGTATTATTATCTAAAATCATATACAAAGCCTGGTCGTGACGCAGACTTGCTGATCACGTATGCTTTGCACTTTGGATGTAACATATGGCTAAAGTTGATGTCGTCTGCCCTCAGTGCAATGAAACTCATGCTGTACGATGTAACGGACATTCAGCATCCGGTGCCCAACGTTACATCTGCAAGCATTGTTCAAAGACCTTTCTGCTCAACTTTAGCTACTCCGGTGCCAAACCAGACACACACCAGACCATTGTTAATATGGCCATGAATGGTTACGGATGTCGCGATACCGCACGGGTCCTCGGTATCAGCCTCAATACGGTTCTGCGGCACGTAAAAAAATTTCCCCAAAGCAGGTAGCTGAGAATATCGACCATCAAACGACTGACCCGCAGAACAATTTGCTTTTCTAAGTCAGAGGAAATGCACGATAAGATCACCGGTTGGTATCTTACTCTTCATCATTATCAATAAATTTGCGTCACGACCCAAAGCCTGAACTTATTCAATTCAGACATGCATACAATCAGTATCCTGATCTGTCGCAAACAGGGAATAATTGCAACAAGAGAATGATATCGTACTGATAAGCAGTATATTCAAAGGGTATAAACTGGCGATATTATCAGCGGTATGAAGCAACCACACTGACCTGGCCAGCAAGGCTGCATTTCTCACCATGTTCAGTCAATAGCAGGAAAACATTGGGCCTTTATGCAAAGCTACCAGGCAGAGCAATCTAAGAGCCTGTCCCAAAAGGCGTTATCGTATAATGCATCCCGGTCATATCTGAGGGCAAAGTATGGCAGGCGGTAAAGGGAAGATTAGCGATGAACTCCGGGACAAAATGGCCCCGCTTATCCCGGAATACAAAACCCGCCATCCTCCGGGTACACACCGAAAACGTGTTGATAATCGGGCCGCAATGAACGCCATTTTCTTCGTCCCCAGCACAACCTGTCAGTGGAATGCACTCAATACCACAGGGATAGGTTCATCAGCTTCTGCGCCCCGGCGCTTCCGGGAACGGAGAGACGCAGGTGTCTTCGGGCGTTTCTGGCAGAACGGATCACTGGCCTGTGAACACCCGGACGGCACGGACTGCTCATGGTTGTCGGTGGATGGCGGTATGACAACATCACCGCTGCCCAGGACAAAAAAACAGGACGCAACACCACGGACACAGGGACACAGGGACACAGGGCGTAAAGCCCAGTCTGATGACAGACGCCGGCGGGCTTCCTCTGTCACGGGGCGTCGCAGCAGCAGACAGGCATGACATCAAACTGGTGGCGGACACACCCGGTGCTCTTCAGACGGGATGCCCGGGGCAAAAACCCGGACTCTGCCCGGACAAAGGCGACGGAGCGCCCGGGCAAAACAGACCGGTTGGGCCGTCGTGACGAGCCTTATATCCCGCCCCGTAAAGAGGAATGAGATGCCAGCAAAACCACGAGCTTCAGGACCCGTCGCCGGGCCGTCGGGAGGACGCACAGCCGGATGAACTGGTTTCGCCGGGTCCTGACCCGACGGGAAAAGACATCTGAGAATGACGGGGGCCTGTTGCGTTTTTCCTGTGGTCTTATTGTCTGGAATAACGTTCTGTTGAGACAGGCTCTTATTAACAAATGACGGTCCAATGTTATTTAAGGTAAAGCGGGTATTATTTCTGAAAATCAGCACCCACTTATTTCCTCAATAACAACTGATTTGTGCCCCTGCTGCGTGTCGGCCAAAAAGGGACAGTAGGTGTGTGGTAATATAATTAAATATAAAATTGTGATAGCTGGTACACTTGCTGCGCTTTCTTACAGTGCGTCCTCCGCTACAACCGACAATGCTGAATATGTTTCTGACTGGTGGCATCAAAGCGCCAACATAGTCGGAAGCTATCACTCTCGCTTTGGACCCCAGCTCAATAATGATGTCTGTCTGGAATATGAGGCTTTCGCCAAAAAAGCCTGGCTAGATTTCTATGGCTATGTCGATGTGCCTAAATTTTTCGGTGCCGGAAGCTCAAATGACCGAGGAATCTGGAATAATGGCTCCCCGCTGTTCATGGAGATTGAACCGCGTTTCTCTATCGACAAGCTGATCAACACCGATCTCAGCTTCGGACCATTCAAAGAATGGTATTTTGCCAATAACTATATTTTCGATATGGGTCACAACAGCGCCAACCGACAAAATACCGGGTATATGGGGCTGGGAACCGATATTGATATCCATTCTGACATGGGGCTATCACTTAACGTTTACGCTAAATATCAGTGGGAAAACTACGGTGCCGCTAATGAAAATAGCTGGGATGGCTATCGCTATTAAGGTGAAGTATTTTATTCCACTGACCAGCCTGTGGGAAGGAGAACTCACCTATATAGGTTTTACCAACGTTGACTGGGGTTCCAATTTGCGTGACAAGTCAGACGCCTCGCGCACCAGTAATGCGATTGCCTCGAGCCATATCCTTTCACTGAGTTACGATCACTGGCACTACTCCTTCGTGGCTCGCTGGTTCCATAACGGCGGGCAATGGTCAGATGGTCAGGGCTAAACTTTGCGAACGGCCCATTCTGGATGAAATCTACTGGCTGGGGCTACTACCTGGTGGTTGGCTACAACTTCTGATGATTGCTTTTCCTTCCGCCCGCAAGGTATTACGGGCGGCAGAATATTGGCACAGACACAGATAACAACACGGCAGCACATCAGCATGTGACGAACATAAAAAAAAGTATCCCTCACTTATGCCACCGACTAACTGCGCGCCCCAACTGGGTTCATAATCGTTTCAACCTCTGCCGGTTCAATGTTGTACATGCCACCATTAAAGGGATCGACAATTAGCCAGCCCGGAAAAACGCCCAGAGGAATATTGCCCAAAATATACCAAAGATTGGCTTTTTCACTTAACGGTATGGTTTGCGGCACAAAGCCCGTGCGTTCCAGTAAAAGCGTAAATTTTTTCTTACCAAAATAGCTGCCGTCAGATTTCTCCAGGGTAACCGTTTTTGGCGTTACGCCTTCTGCCACTGCCCTTCCCGTTTCATCCTGAACCACAAATTTCACGCCCTGAGGCCAGGTTTTGATTGCAACATCCTGAGTTTTACTTCCAACAATAGTCGCACAGCCGCTCAACAACCATACTGAAGCCAGCGCTACCAGCAGCATTTTCATAAATATTCCTGAGAAATTAACCATAGTGCCAGTCTAAACGGAGTACGGCAGGTTTTCATTATTAACGCCCGACAACTACGGGCGTTATAAGACAAATTTCCAGCAGGCTATTGCGAGTGGCAGCATTTTACGATGGCCGCAATACCGGCAGGCGTGGGGCGACAGCACCCCCCTATCAATTTTGCGCCAGCACGTTGCCAGGCCTCAAGATGGTCAGTAAGGCAACTGTCGGCAGCACCACTGTGCCATGTTTTGCTGCCAGCATCGTATTGCTCACCCGAGTTTGGATAGACCACCAGTGGCTTCGCTGTAAGTAACAACAGTGCCTGTAAAGATGCTGTCACCTTGTCCAGCGCAATACAATTAATGCCCAGAGCCACCGCCTGCGGACACTCTTCAAGAAAAGAAACAAACCTCGCGCAGCGGTGTTCCGTCACTAAGGTGTTCACTGTCACGTAGCGTAAAAGAGAACCAGGCTGGTATCCCGGGAAATTCCTGCAAAAGCGCCACCAGCGCATTAATTTCAGCAAATGAAGGCAATGTTTCACACGCCAGTATATCAACCCCCGCATCCACCAGCGCACGGACGCGCGGCCTGTGGAAGTCCATCATCTGCGTTTGCGGCAAAGAGTAATCGCCCCGATATTCGGAACCATCCGCCAGAAAAGCGCCATAAGGACCAACGGAACCCGCTATCAGCAAGGTTTTCACAGCGGGCTGTTCAGCATGGTAGTCAGTTCTGGCACGGCTCGCCAGCTCAACGCCAGCGCATCGGCTTCATTAATTCCACGGCGAGCAAAACCTTGTGGCGTGGTCTGGTAGCTGGCAGTGATCGCCACCTGCGCACCGGCTCTGAAATAATCAAGATGAACCTGATAAATCAGATCTGGGTTTTCCAGCAGCACTTTTGCTGACCATAATGCATCCACGAGGTCACAGCCACGCGCTTCCAACTCTGTTGCCATTGCACCATCCAGCACCAGGCCGGCTGCAATCTGTTGCTGCACTGAATATTCTGTCACTGGCATATTAACTCTATCTCGCATTCTTGCGTTTATTCAGTAACTGTGTGAGATGATAAGCACCATAACATAGCGCCACAAAAGGCAACCCACAGTACAAGGCGATACGCTGTGAGGGATCAAATGCCAGACCTGCACAGGCCAGCAGGCAGAGCAGGAAACCGAGGATCGGCGTCATCGGATACCAGGGGGCGTGATATTTAAGGCTCGAAAGCGGATTTCCCGCCTTCAGGTGCACACGGCGGAAGAAATAGTGCGCGGCACAGATGCTCAACCAAACTGCGACCACCGCAAAACCAGAAATAGCTGACAGCGCCACAAAAACGGTGTCCGGCGCAATGACGCTGGAGAATAGGGCCAGTAATCCCCCTAACATACTCACCGAGATGGCAAACAGTGGAATACCACGCCGGGTCAGTCTGGCAAAGCAGCGAGGCAGTGTTTTCTCATTGGAAAGCGACCAGAGCATACGTCCTGATGCATACAGCCCTGAGTTGGCCGCCGAGAGGATTGCCGTAAGAATAACGAAGTTGAAAATATCTGCCGCCCACGGAATAATGCTGGTCACTTAAGGTGACCAGCAACCTTTTTATCCGGATATTTCCTGCTCTTTACCCTCAACTCTCTCGGGTAACTTCGCTCTCTTCTACCCGGTAACACAAGCCATTTCGCCTGTTCATACAGGGTTCTCAGTTCTCCCGGCATTTTTCCCGGCGAAGCCCAGGGCAGGGTTATCAGCATCCGGATTATTTCGCTTATCGCTCCACTGAAGCTCAGCTGGTAAGGCAGGTAATCTCCTTTCAGATGGAACGCCATCTGCACCATCTGATATCGCACCAGGTTATAAGCCAGCAGTACTCCCCATAGCTCCTGTCTCACCAGCTCCGGCAGGCGACTGCGTAATGTCCACCGGCTGTCCAGCATACCCTGCTTTGCTTCCCGGTAGCCCAGTTCTATTTCCCAGCGGTGGCGATATAGCTCGCTGATATCTTTACCCGGATAGCGATTCGGGTCTGTCAGTGACGTCAGCACCTGCCTCTCTTTACCGTCTACCCTGCGGGTCAGCAGTCTTGCCACCATTTCTTCCGGGACCCCTGGCCATTGCTTCCTGGCTCGTGGACTGGTTTTCAGGCATATCAGTTCATCTCCACGCCCCAAACGGCGAACCACCTGATACTGTACGTGTTTTTTCAACGGCAACAACCAGTGACGGTGTTCTCCTGCTGTCTGCCAGTGATGAAGCAGACCCATCGAATAAAATCCCTTATCGAACAGGGTGATACTGTTATTCGGGGTTTTCTCCGTCAGGTGCTCAGCCAGCCGCATTTCACTGACTTTTTCACTGTCGAATGCACTGGCGGCGATCAGATGGCTGCTCAGCTCCATCAGACAAACCATTCGCACCTGAGGATAGCCGCCTTCGCCGTACTGGCTGCTGTGTTTACTGAAGACGGCTCTGTTTTCCGGCGTATCGGCGGTACGCCAGACCACGCCGTCGACAGCAAACAGATTCAGACCGTGCCATTTTGGATGTGCAGCCTGCTGATTCCAGTGCTGCTGTGTGATATCAAAAAGCTCCCGCACTGCATTTTCACCCAGAGTCTTACGGCGCTGAATGACAGCGCTGCGTGCGGTAAAAGGAGCTCCGGTCCGGTCAGTAATATCCATCAGATTGACGATTTCGGTCATCGGACGATCGCAAAAAATGGACATCCCAACGACAAGCCAAATCATGGATTCGAGGGAAAGTTTACGTTTACGCAAAGTAACGGTATCGGTCAGGGTGAGCGCCTGCTGAATAAGCTCGGGAGGAATAAGGTCGGCGAGACTACGGGCGCGCTCAGGAGTGGCGGCATTGATGATGCCGAGGGCCTGGGAAAGTTCCATTTAAAAAGGGTTCCATGATGAACATAGAACCCTTTTTACCGCATAAACCGGATCGGTCAACCGATCCTTAAATGATCGGCATTAGCCCACGGAATACCGATTTTCTCAAACACCATGACAAAAGGGCTTTTCACGATCCCGGCCTGGCCCATGGGAATTAACGCCGCCAGCACCAGCACGGTGCCGAGAAAGAAAATGATCAGGCGTGCAACCGTCGTGCGAATCGCAATGGGCAGAACCTGATGTGGATTTTCAGTTTCACCCGCCGCAATACCAATCAATTCCGTACCGGAAAAGGCAAAGTTGACTGCAACCATCGTCATTAAAATGGGTAATGCGCCGTGCGGTAACCAGCCGGATACGATCAGGTTGTGAAAAAACGGCGCACTACTTCCATCCTTCAACGGAATGAAGCCAAATATCGCACCTGCCCCAAGCACGATAAATGCCAGAATTGTGACCACTTTGATGATTGAAAACCAGAATTCGCCTTCGGCAAAAAAACGCGACGAAATGACATTGAGTGCGAAAATTACTATGCAAAAAAGCAGGCACCACAGCCATACAGGTGTTTGCGGGAACCAATACTGCATACAAAAACCGGCGGCAGTAAGACTTGAGCCCAGCGCGACCGTCCAGGTCAGCCAGTAAAGCCAGGCAACGGTGTAACCGGTTGCCGGGTTAAGATAACGTGCTGCATAGACATGAAAAGCGCCGGTTTCCGGCATAGCGACCGATAATTCACCCAGACTGAGCATAACCAGATAAACTACCAGTGCACCAATCAGATACGCAAGCAGCGTACCCGCTGCCCCGGTAGTAGAAATAATATATCCCGTATTGAAGAACAAACCCGTACCAATCGCACCGCCCAGAGACAGCATAACCAGATGGCGGGTCTTCATGGTGCGTTTGAACCGCTGAGTTGTATCCTGCTGCATCGCTGTGTTATCCGTATAGACGTCTGAACTTCCATATGTACAGGTTTATACCGATTCCATTTCAGTAAAGCAACGCAACTAAAACAAAGAAGAAATAACTTATTAATATATTTTTAACAATTTATGCAAAGCAGGTGCGGCAGGAAACGACGGAAACTAATCGAACATCTGAGTAAGATAACGCTCCAGCGCAGCACGAGAGCTGAAGCCATGCGGAATACCGTAATGATGCTGGTTATCACCTACAAGATAGACTGGAAACTGTACATAATGTTCACAGGTTTTCATATCCGAAGTGGGCTCGGCATAACTGTGGCTTTTTTCTTTCAGTACGGGATGGATGACCAGCGCGGTTCGTCCCATTCTTGCTTCCCGATTAACGTATACGTAACTCTCACCTCGACGATAACCGTAAGTTTTTGCGGTCACAGCGTCCATTTCAAATCCTGCTTTCTCCAGTACGCGGGCAACCTCATCTGGGCGTAAATACATGCTTTTTCCTCTGAACTCACTATCCGATTCACTTTACAACAGCGTGAATGCCGTGGGCTTTCGGAATCATCCAGAAAGGCATGGTTTCATGGTCAGGCCCCCTAAAAACGCCAGTGCTGGTCTATAGTTGATAGTACGTTTCATCCCCAGGGGAGTTAAATATGTTTAAACGAGCACCGAAAAAAGACGCTGTTGATATTAATCAGGATGTTTCCGATCTGGCCGATACGCTGGAAAATTTGCTGAAATCGTACAGCAGCAAAACAAAGGATGAGGTCGATTCTGCCCGCGCAAGCGCGGAAGCTTTGCTCAAAGAAACATGTGCCAAATTACATGGTCCTAATCGCGTTACCCGGGCGGCGAAAGAGGCCGGTGAGCAGGTTGATTCTTATGTCCGCGGTAAGCCGTGGTACGGAGTCGGCATCGGTGCAGCGCTGGGTATTTTTGTCGGCGCACTTATCGCAACGACCAGCTCACGTGACTAAAATTTCGCCCTGTCTGACGAAAATCCCCGCCGTTTACCCGGCGGGGATTTTTTTGCAGGCAATAAATCCCAACCCTGATAAGCCTGTGGCTGCAAAAATCGCAATCACCTGAAGATTGCGGGGTTGCAAACACCAGACACTACATCTAGTATTAAAAAACAAAAAACAAACAACATGTAGCGCTTTCACGGCAAAATCAGTGTTGATGATGTCAGTTGAGACTTACTGCAGAGAAAAAGGTAAATACGAATCATGCGCATTATTATTTATACAAAAAATAATTGTGTCCAGTGCAATGCAACAAAAACCGCAATGGATAAGCAAGGCATTGATTATCAGACTGTTAATCTCGACATTGAGCCAGCAGCGGTGGAAACACTCAAGTCATTGGGGTATCGGCAAGTTCCAGTAGTTATGGCAGAACAGGAGCACTGGAGCGGTTTTCGCCCCGATAAAATTTCCGCACTGCGCCAGCGCTCAATGATGCAGGGCTAAAGCCAATGCTGGTTTATTTCTCCAGTCAGTCAGAAAACACGCATCGCTTTGTCATGAAAACAGGACTGGCCGCCATTCGCATCCCGTTCAACGGTGAACAGCATTTACGGGTCGAACAACCCTATATTCTGGTTGTACCCAGCTATGGCGGCGGCTCCGCAAAGGGTGCCGTGCCACGGCAGGTTATTCGGTTTTTGAACGATGCCAGTAACCGCGAATTAATCCGCGGGGTGATTGCCGCAGGAAACCGTAACTTTGGTGAGGCTTATTGCATAGCTGGCACCATCATTGCGCAAAAATGTCAGGTTCCCTGCCTGTACCGATTTGAACTACTCGGCACCAGCGAAGACATCGCCAACGTATCTCACGGAGTAACCGAATTTTGGCTGCAACAGAAAACACTCTCATACCCCCAAATCTGACCGCGCTGGATTACCATTCGCTGAATGCCATGCTCAATCTCTATGACACGCAGGGCAATATTCAGTTTGAGAAAGATCACGAGGCCACCCGACATTACTTCTTACAACATGTACTGCCCAACAGCATGGTCTTTGCTTCCCTTGCTGAACGTCTGCAATATCTTGTTTCAGAAGGTTATTATGAGGCAGGCGTACTTAATGAATATCCATTTGAATTCGTCAGTGAACTGTTTGAACAGGCTTATGCCCGACGTTTTCGCTTTCAGACCTTTTTGGGAGCCTGGAAGTTTTATACCAGCTACACCCTGAAAACCTTCGATGGGAAACGTTATCTGGAAGGCTTTACCGAACGCGTCTGTATGGTTGCGCTGACCCTGGCCAGAGGCGACAGACCGCTGGCTTTATCGTTAATGGACGAGATGCTTTCCGGGCGTTTCCAGCCTGCCACACCCACTTTTTTAAATTGTGGCAAACAGCAGCGTGGTGAACTGGTTTCCTGTTTTCTGCTGCGTATCGAAGATAACATGGAATCCATTGGCCGCTCGGTTAACTCAGCGCTGCAACTTTCCAAACGGGGCGGCGGCGTGGCATTCCTGCTATCAAACCTCCGCGAGGCTGGCGCACCGATTAAACGTATCGAAAACCAGTCTTCCGGGGTCATTCCGGTGATGAAAATGTTGGAAGATGCGTTTTCTTATGCTAATCAACTAGGTGCACGTCAGGGTGCTGGTGCCGTGTACCTGCACGCCCATCATCCCGATATTCTGCGTTTTCTCGATACCAAACGCGAAAATGCCGATGAAAAAATCCGTATTAAAACCCTGTCACTGGGCGTGGTTATCCCCGATGTGACTTTTCATCTGGCGAAAAAGAATCAGCCGATGGCGCTGTTTTCTCCTTATGATGTTGAGCGGATTTATGGTCTGCCTTTTGCCGATATCAGCATCAGTGAAAGATACGAAGAAATACTGGCAGACGAACGCATTCGCCGCAGCTTTATCAATCCGCGTGAATTTTTCCAGACGCTGGCAGAAATTCAGTTTGAATCCGGCTATCCCTATATCATGTTTGAAGATACGGTTAATCGGACCAACCCCATTGCCGGACGAATCAACATGAGCAATCTTTGCTCAGAAATTCTCCAGGTTAATAGCCCAACCACGTACAATGACGACCTCAGCTACCGCCATATTGGTAAAGATATCTCCTGTAATCTGGGTTCACTGAATATTGCCCATACCATGGATTCGCCTGACTTTGCCCGTACGGTAGAAATTGCCGTTCGCGGCCTGAGTGCTGTGTCCGACCAAAGTCATATCCATTCGGTTCCCTCTATTGAGTTGGGCAACGCTGCGTCGCACGCGATTGGCCTTGGTCAGATGAACCTGCACGGCTATCTGGCGCGTGAAGGTATCCAGTATGGTTCTGATGAGGGGCTCGATTTCACCAATATCTACTTCTATACCGTGACTTACTACGCTCTGCGCACGTCAAATTTAATTGCGTGCGAAAGAGGCGAGCATTTTGCTGGTTTCGAAAAATCTCGCTACGCCAGCGGCGAATATTTTGAACGCTATGTTAACCATAACTGGCTGCCGCGTACTCAAAAAGTCGCTGCGCTATTTGCTGAGGCTGGCATAGCGATCCCCACAAAGAAACAGTGGCTGGCATTACGTGAAGCCGTAATGCAGTACGGCATTTACAATCAGAATTTACAGGCAATTCCGCCAACGGGTTCAATTTCTTATATCAACCATGCTACGTCCAGTATCCATCCGATTGTGTCGCGAATTGAGATTCGTAAAGAGGGAAAAACAGGCCGCGTCTATTATCCCGCACCTTTTATGAATAATGACAACCAGGCGTTTTACCGGGATGCTTACGAAATCGGTCCTGAGGCCATTATTGATACCTATGCAGAAGCCACACGTCATGTTGATCAGGGGCTGTCGCTGACCCTGTTCTTCCGCGATAGCGCGACCACCCGCGATATTAATAAGGCACAGATCTATGCCTGGAAGAAAGGCATTAAAACGCTCTACTACATCCGACTACGCCAGATGGCCCTGCAGGGTACAGAAGTTGAAGGCTGCGTCTCCTGCTCTCTTTAAGGTAACTGAGTGGGGCTGTTTGTCCTGCCCCGGAAGGAACGATGATGACACTGAAACGTATCCACGCCATAAACTGGAACCAGATTGAAGATGATAAAGATCTGGAAGTCTGGAATCGACTGACCTCCAATTTCTGGCTACCAGAAAAAATTCCGCTGTCCAATGATCTTCCAGCCTGGAACAGTTTGGGTGCAGAGGAACAGCAACTGACAATTCGCGTATTCACCGGACTCACGCTGCTCGACACGATTCAAAATACTGTCGGCGCACCCGCTTTGATGGGGGATGCACTGACGCCTCATGAAGAAGCCGTTATGTCGAATATCAGCTTTATGGAAGCCGTGCACGCCCGCTCTTACAGCTCCATTTTCTCAACCCTGTGTCACACCAGCGATGTTGACGCTGCTTATGTCTGGAGTGAGCAGAACCCGTCGCTGCAACGTAAAGCTGACATTGTGCTTGAGCATTATTACGACAACGACCCGCTGAAAAAAAAGATTGCCAGCGTATTCCTCGAATCATTTCTGTTTTACTCCGGCTTTTATCTGCCGATGTACTGGTCGAGCAGAGGCAAGCTGACCAACACTGCCGACCTGATTCGCTTGATTATTAAAGACGAAGCGGTACATGGCTATTACATTGGTTATAAGTTTCAAAAATCACTGGAGAAAGAGAACCAGTCTCGCAAGGACGAACTGCAACAGTTTGCGATAGAATTATTGCTGGTACTATATGAAAATGAATGCATTTATACGTCTGAATTATATGATGGCGCAGGCTGGAAGGACGACGTTATAGCGTTTTTGCATTATAACGCTAATAAAGCGTTGATGAACCTCGGTTACGAGGCATTGTTTCCTGCGGAATTAACACGGGTCAATCCTGCGATTCTTTCCGCTCTTTCACCCAACGCAGATGAAAATCACGACTTTTTTTCCGGTTCAGGTTCATCCTACGTGATGGGAAAAGCCGTAGATACTGAAGACGAAGACTGGAATTTTTAATATTTGCTGGCATGGCTTAACATTCAGACATGCTGGCTGGCTTTTGCATCGCCTATTTATCCCCCTGGCCTGCTTGTAAAGATGATCAATAAACGGTGATTGTATTAGCTTTATTTAACCATTAAATTGCAGAAGACATGAAATATTACCGACATCTGATATCTGTGACAGAATAAAATATTTTTACCTCGCCAGAATCCAGCGTAATCCCTTACCCACTCTGTGATTTGCAGATATATTTCCCATGACGTTAATTTTCATAATTTGCTGTGAGGGTTGCCTCAAAATTTCAATGTGCTACGTTATAGGACGCTAATATAAATCAGGACGCAAGCGAAATAAAAAAACCAACCAATAACCAGGAATATAACCATCACATGGCTGTAAAACTTGAAGTTAAAAATCTTTATAAAATTTTTGGAGACAATCCCGAACGT
Organism: Erwinia tracheiphila; assembly: GCF_021365465.1. Taxonomy (NCBI): domain Bacteria; kingdom Pseudomonadati; phylum Pseudomonadota; class Gammaproteobacteria; order Enterobacterales; family Erwiniaceae; genus Erwinia; species Erwinia tracheiphila. The sequence goes on along the minus strand of NZ_CP089932.1, from coordinate 1,579,268 downwards.
GCATGCAGGCACATTGAAAAAGGAGTAAGCAAAGAAGCGTTACTGGAGAAAACCGGTCTTTCGCTTGGTGTTAAAAATGCCAGTCTGGCCATTGAAGAAGGCGAGATATTTGTGATCATGGGATTATCCGGTTCAGGAAAATCCACTATGGTTCGCCTTCTCAATCGTCTGATAGAGCCTACACGCGGTCAGGTCATTATTGATGGTGTTGATATTGCCAAAATATCTGACGCTGAACTTCGTCAGGTGCGCAGAAATAAAATCAGCATGGTATTCCAGTCATTTGCTTTAATGCCGCATATGACGGTGTTAAATAATACCGCCTTTGGAATGGAATTAGCCGGTATTCCCCTTCAGGGGCGTCAGGATAAAGCTCTGGAGGCATTACGTCAGGTTGGGCTTGAGAATTATGCCCATGCATACCCGGATGAATTGTCAGGTGGAATGCGCCAGCGTGTTGGATTAGCAAGGGCATTGGCAATCGACCCGGATATATTATTAATGGATGAGGCTTTCTCAGCGCTCGATCCTTTAATTCGTACCGAAATGCAGGATGAGTTGCTCAAATTACAATCCAGCCATCAGCGAACCATTGTATTTATTTCCCACGATCTGGATGAAGCCATGCGTATTGGCGACAGAATAGCCATTATGCAGGGCGGAGAAGTTATTCAGGTCGGTTCGCCAGATGAAATTCTGAACAATCCAGCCAATGATTATGTACGTACTTTCTTTCGTGGAGTAGATATCAGCCACGTCTTCAGCGCGAAAGATATTGCACGTCGGGGAGCCGGTTCATTACTGCGTAAAACACCAGGTTTTGGTCCTCGTTCTGCGCTTAAACTTCTGCAGGACAGTGATCGTGAATATGGCTACCTCCTCGAAAAGCAACAATTTGTTGGCGTGGTGTCCACCGACTCTCTTAAGGCAGCGCTGGCTGCAGGGACAGGACTTGAGGGAGCACTCCTGTCGGCACCCCTCGCCGTGTCCGATGATACCTCGTTGAATGATTTGTTGTCACATGTCGCTCAGGCACCTTGTGCCGTGCCGGTGGTGGGTGAAGGCCACCAGTATATTGGGGTCATTTCTAAAGGGACGCTATTACAGGCATTAGACCGTGAGGTAGCAAACAATGAGTGAACAAACAACCGATCCATGGGCAGCCGCTTCTACGCAGTCAACACCTTCCGCTTCAGCAACGGGCCATGCCAGCCAATCCACAGCAGGCGGCGATCCCTGGTCCACGTCCTCTGCTCAGACACATGCTGCCCCGCAAAATGCTGGCAATGCCTGGGATGCGCCATCCCCCCCGAGTGGACATGAAGCAGCGGTCGGTAGCAGTGACTGGCTGAACAGCGCACCAGTCCCCCAGGCCGAACATTTTAGTATGCTCGATCCATTTCATAAAACCCTCATCCCTCTCGACAGCTGGGTGACCAGCGGCATCGACTGGATCGTTACGCATTTCCGCCCGGTTTTTCAAGGGATACGCGTGCCGGTGGATTACATCCTCAGCACCTTTCAGCAACTGTTACAGGGCATGCCTGCGCCAGTTGCCATCGTTCTGTTTGCGCTGATAGCCTGGCAAATGTCCGGGCTGGGTATGGGCATCACCACGCTGGTTTCGCTGATCGTTATTGGCGCAATCGGAGCCTGGTCGCAAGCGATGGTGACGCTGGCACTGGTGCTGACCGCGCTGCTGTTTTGTGTTCTCATCGGGCTGCCGCTGGGGATTTGGCTGTCGCGCAGCGAGAAAGCGGCACGTATTATCCGTCCGCTGCTGGATGCCATGCAGACTACGCCCGCGTTTGTTTATCTTGTACCGATTGTGATGCTTTTTGGCATAGGAAACGTGCCAGGGGTCGTGGTAACAATTATTTTTGCACTCCCGCCTGTAGTACGCCTCACCATATTGGGTATTAAGCAGGTACCGGCCGATCTGACAGAAGCGGCAGCGTCTTTTGGTGCCAGCCCACGTCAGATGCTGTTCAAAGTGCAGCTTCCCCTGGCCATGCCGACGATTATGGCTGGAGTTAACCAGACGCTGATGCTGGCGCTCTCAATGGTGGTTATCGCTTCGATGATCGCCGTAGGGGGACTTGGCCAGATGGTACTGCGTGGTATTGGCCGTCTCGATATGGGGCTGGCAAGCGTGGGGGGCGTTGGCATTGTTATTCTGGCAATCATTCTTGATCGCCTTACTCAATCCGTTGGCCGTGACAGGCGCAGTCGACACGCTCGTCGCTGGTATGCCAACGGGCCACTGGGCCTGCTAACTCGCCCGTTTATTAAATAGTCGTACTTCAGGCGGTGGCTCTAAGCCCTGCCTGCACCTGAGTCAAATACAAAATCATAAGGATTCGCTATGCGTAAGACAGCATTGTTAGCCGCCGCTTTGACCACGCTGGTCAGCACTTATGTTTCCGCCATCGACCTTCCCGGTAAAGGGATTACCGTTAAGCCCTTACAGAGCACTATCTCGGAAGAAACCTTCCAGACACTGCTGGTGAGCCGCGCACTTGAAAAACTGGGATACACCGTCGAAGCACCCGATGAGGTCGACTATAACGTTGCTTACACGTCTATTGCCTCAGGAGATGGCACCTTTATGGCTACCAACTGGCAGCCCTTGCATGATGACATGTATAAAGCTGCAGGCGGTGACAGCAAATTCTATCGTCAGGGTACCTATGTCTCTGGTGCGGTTCAGGGCTATCTGATTGATAAAAAGACGGCTAAAAAGCATCACATTCGCACTATCAATCAGCTAAAAGATCCTGAGCTGGCAAAGTTATTTGACAGTAATGGCGATGGTAAAGCCGATCTGACAGGCTGTACGCCAGGCTGGGGCTGTGAAGCGGTGATCAACCATCAGCTCAAGGCGTATGGTTTGAGCAACACGGTTGAACATAATCAGGGTAATTATTCAGCACTTATCGCCGATACTCTCACCCGTTTCAGACAAGGTAAGCCCATTCTCTACTATACATGGACACCCTACTGGGTGAGCGATGTGCTGGTGCCGGGACGGGATGTCGTCTGGTTACAGGTGCCGTTTTCTTCTATGCCCGGCGCGCAGAAGGCTATCGATACCACTTTGCCGAACGGGGCAAACTATGGCTTCCCGGTGAATATGATGCATATCGTAGCGAACCGGGCATGGGCAGAGAAAAATCCGGCAGCCGCAAAACTGTTTGCCGAGATGAAACTGCCTGTCGCGGATATCAATGCTCAAAACTCGCGAATGCATCAGGGCCAGTCCAGTGAGGCAGATATTCATGCGCATGTGGACGGTTGGATTAAAGCACACCAGGCGCAATTTGACAGTTGGGTCCATGATGCTCAGGCTGCCGCAAAATAATCGGTTGCAATTCTGCTACCACTGCCAGACAGATTGACGGCCTGCTGGTACAACGTTGATCTGATTAATGTCCTCACTGCACCGGTTGCCAGGCACCCAATGGCAACAGGTCTTTTCACTGCTGGTATGCCCCCAGAACTGAAAACACCTTCAGTACGCACCACTTCTTTCCCCTGGCTCAATACCGGATGCCAACTGAAACAAGAATGAATTTGATAATTACAATTTATCTGTAAGAACAGAGGCACACCTAGCGCTTTTGTCCGGCATGTTCTGAGATTATAGATAAAAAATGCGTAAATTTCAGGTCCATCGCCTTGTTAAGCGTTTACACTCTCTGGTATGGTTAGCGCCGTAGTTATTCAAGTCGGTTATTTTTTCCGTTGAAACTATTAAGAGATGCAGCAGGCCGCATTCGGCAGCTATGACCATCTTAGCCGACTGAGTCCAATGTCCTGTTACCTGGCAGGCGGACTGCCAGAAGGTTTTTTGCCTGATGGCCGCCTGCCAGTTATTCCGGCCCGTCCGAGGAGATGGGTTTGTTAGTACGGATGCGATGAGTACCTGTCACTGAAATTTATTCAGTGTGCTTTCAGCAACCCGAGCATTTGAACCTGTCCTGTAGAGTTAAGGCTTAACATGTTATCGCTTAGATAATCTCTGCAACGTAGCGCCTGAATGCGTTACTCAGCATCCTGGGTTATGGAGTGACCTGAAATTACAGATGGAGAACACGGTTGTTAAATTATCTCCCGCAGGCAGGAGTACACCGCGTTCACGGCCATCGCCACCATACCAGTTGCAACTAATGAGGTCCACCCAGATGGAAAGTTCGTTCGCCCCCATTGAACAAATGCTGAATTTCCGCGCTAACCGTCATGAAGATTTCCCTTTACAGGAAATAATACTGACGCGCCTGTGCATGCACATGCAGAGTAAGCTGCTGGAAAATCGCAATAAAATGCTCAAGGCCCAGGGGATTAACGAGACATTGTTTATGGCATTGCTTACTCTTGATGCCCAGGAAAATAACAGTATTCAGCCTTCTGAACTCAGCTCTGCTTTGGGTTCATCCCGCACGAATGCCACGCGTATTGCAGATGAGTTGGAAAAACATGGCTGGATTGAACGCCGGGAGAGTGACAGTGACCGCCGTTGTCTTTACCTTCACCTGACTGAAAAAGGCAACGAATTCCTGCATCATATGCTGCCACCTCAACACAAATGCCTGCAATTGCTGTGGTCCTGCCTGAGCGCGTCAGAAAAAGCCCAGTTGGAGGGCATCACGCGTAAGCTACTGACACGCCTTGATCAAATGGATGAAGAAGAAGTCGTCGCGGCACTTTCTCGTTAATGTCCTCATCAATAGCATATTAAGTAACACCCCATTCGTTCTTAATCGTTATTTTAGGCCGCAATTTCTTAATCGATGCCAGCGACTCGACTCCGCTGGCATTTTTAACCCATACAGCGCGTTGTCAGCCAGCCTGATTAGCATGGTAAATGGGGAGCCAGTTCAGCAAGCCAGCATAAAAAAGAAAAGGCGTAAAAGTGCGTTAATTTTGTTGGCTGTACTGTTCCTTTTGATTGTGGCCGACAGGCTCATCTACTGGTTTCTTGTCCTTCGCCATCATCAGGAAACGGACGATGCTTATGTTGCAGGCAATCAGACGCAGGTCATGGCCCAAGTTTCCGGGAACGTGAACACAGTCTGGTTCGATAATACTGACTTTGTCAAAAAGGGTGATGTGCTGGTGACCCTGGATAAAACGGGTGCTGAACAGGCTTTCGAAAAAGCGCAAACTGCGCTGGCAACCAGCTTCCGTCAGACCCATCAATTGCTTATCAACAGTAGGCAGTATCAGGCAAACATTAAATTGCAAAAAAACGCACTGACTCAGGCCGAAGCCGATCTGAAACGTCAGGAACCTTTAGGTGCCCCTAATTTGACTGGTCGCGAGGATCTTCAACATGCCAGAGATGCGGTGGCAACAGCGAAAGCACAGCCTGAAGTTGCAAAGCAGCAGAACAATGCCAACCAGGCTATGGTACTGAACACCATGCTGTAGAATCAGCCTGCCGTAACGCAAAGCGCGACTGAACGTCGTGATGGCTGGCCTTGCAGCGAACTGAAGTACTCAGCCCAATCGACAGCTTCATTTCACGTCGCAGTGTTCAAGTCGGCTCGCAAATGTATAACAAACTGGAGCAGCTGGGGATGACACAAAACCAGGCTTCGTCGTGGATTGCTCAACAGATAACCGGACAGGACATGATTATTTCCGCAAACGAAATTTTTTGGGCTTCAGCGGGGGTTTTGCTGGTACTGATATGGCTTGCACGATCACCTTTCGTTTCAGGAAGCGATGGCACCGGGGTGCACTAAACTGTATTCGTCGCGACGTGATCTGACACCGGACCTTGCAAGGTTGGGGGTTACCGGTTCTGATATGGGTGTCGAATCCTTAAACAAAACGCGAGGTCACCCTCATGCTCCATACTCACAATCCCATCATCAAACACAAAGCCGGCCTGCTCAATCTCGCCGAATAACCCGGTAACGTCTCAACAGCCTGCAAGAGCACGGGCGTGTCACGCGACACCTTCTACCGTTATCAGGAACTGGCTGCTGAAGGCGGCATTGACGCGCTGGTTAACCAGAACCGTCGGGGTCCCAACCTGACGAACCGCGCCGACGAAGCCACTGAACGCGCGGTTGTTGAATATACCGTTGAGTTCCCGGCCCCCGGGCAGCACCGGACCAGTGATGAGCTGCGTAAAAAAGGCGTGTTTACCTCCGGCAGCGGCGTGCGCGCCATCTGGCAGCGACACGACCTGGAGAGCTTCCGTAAACGCCTGAAGGCGCCTGAGGAAAAGCTCGCCAGAGAAGGTATAGTGCTTACCGGTGCCCCAATCGCCGCGCTGGAGAAAAAGGCGCATGATGATGAGGCCAGCGGTGAAATCGAGACCGCTCACCCGGGCTATCCCGGGTCGCAGGACACCTTCTGTGCTGGCAATCTGAAAGGGGGGCCGTATCTGCCCGCAGACGTTCGTGGATACATACCCGAAAGTGGCGCACTGCAAGCGGTATACGAGTAAAACGCCGAACACCGCCGCCGACGGCCGTTCTGTGAGGCTCAGGGCCTGCCGGTGCTGAGAAGACTGACCGACAGGGGAACGGAGTACTGTGGTAAGGTGGAGCAGCATGATTACCAGCTTTATCTGGCCATCAACGATATCGCCCATACGAAAACGAAGGCGATGTCCCCACAGACCAACGGCATCGGTGAGTGCTTCCATAAAACGATTTTGCAGGATTTTTATCAGGTCACGTTCCGCAAGAAGTCATATGGGGAGCGGGAGAGCCTGCAAACGGATCCGGACAACGGGTTGTGGCATGACAATAATGAGCGGGCTCATCAGGGGAAAATGTGCGGCGGGCGAACGCCAGTGGCCACGTTACCTGATGGAAAACGTGTTTGTGCAGAAAAGAATCTGAACCGGATGTAATCCGACAGACACCTGTATAAATAACCGGTAACTGTCAGATCAGGTCTGAGCTAGTACACAGGAGGCGAAGTCAAAACCCTTTAAAAGGGTTTCGTGCACGGTTTCCTCAAGAATTACGACCCTGTAAATAATTCTGTGTAACTGCCACCACGTCAAAGGTGAACACTCAGGCGGTCACCGAACTCAATAATAAAGCGGCTCATCGCCAGCCGACAGTTCTGGATCGGCATACTCCATTTTTTCGATGCCGACTGGATTGCCAGGTAAATAACCTTTCGCACTGAGTCATCCGTCGGGAATACCTTGCGTTTCTTAATGGCGGCACGGATCACGCTGTTCAGCGACTCAATGGCATTCGTGGTGTAGATAGCTTTTCGGATGTCAGACGGATAGCCGAAGAACGTATTGAGGTTTTCCCCGTGCGCACGCCAGCTTTTGCTGATTTGTGGATATTTGTCATCCCATTCTTCGGCGAACGCATCCAGCGCCATCCGTGCGGCCGCTTCTGTTAGTGCCTGATAAACGGTTTTCAGCCCGCCTGTGACCGCTTTGTAGTCCTTCCACGCCACGTATTTCAGGCGGTTACGCACCATGTGGATGATGCACAGCTGGATGTGAGTCTGCAGATAGACGCTGTTTATCGCATCCGGGAAGCCCTTCAGTCCATCCACGCAGGCAATCAGGATGTCCTGAAGGCCGCGATTTGTAAGTTCCGTCAGCACGTTCAGCCAGAACTTTGCACCTTCATTTTCAGCCAGCCACATCCCCGGAAGCTCTTTCCGGCCTTCGGTATTGATGCCCGGCGCCAGGAACACCGCTTTGTTAATCACGCCGCCATTCGGCGACCTGCTCTTTAACGGCATCCGTGACTTTTGATATCAGGGCCGGTGACACATCAGCATCGTACATCTCTTTGAACGTATCGACGATTTCCCGCGTGGTCATGCCTTTGGCATACAAGGATAAAATCTGGCTGTCCATCTGCGTGATACGCGTCTGATTCTTCTTAATCAGCAGGGGTTCAAAGGTATTTTCCCGGTCGCGCGGCGTGTTTAGCCCGATTTCACCGTCGTTGCACAGCAGCGTTTTCGAAGAGTAGCCGTTGCGGGTATTGGTGCCGGTTTTAGGGGCATTTTTCTCATGCCCGAGGTGGTCAGTCAGTTCTGCATTGCGTGCCGTTTCAACGGTCAGCTTCGTGAGCATGCGGGAAAACTGATTAAGGCCGGCCTCAGTTTTGAGGCCTTTGGCCAGTTCAGCAGCAAGGGCCTTAAGTTTCTTCTCGTCCATAATTTGCCTGTCTCCATTGTTGGAGTGAACATATCAAAAACAGGCAATTACACAATTTTAATTACAGTCTCTGATGCCCCTATAAAGCTCTCTTACCAACCGCGCCCGGCAGGCACAAGATGATCTGACATTTGCATCAGACTTCTCTACTACGGCCTGTAAACGGGCTACCCGGATATGGGACTGATAACTGCTCTCCCATTTTATCCTCTTCAAGCTGATGCTTTATGTATTACTGTATCTTCGTCTTGTTCTTACCCACCGTATCGACGTAGTACCCTCTGCACCACAACTCCCTGTTCCTGTATTTGAATTTCATATCTCCAGACTCCTCGTAAAGCATCAGGCTGCTTTTTCCCTTCAGATAAGACACGCTCATCTTTGGCGGGATCTCCAGAAGCATATGGATATGCTATGCACAGCATTCCGCTTCCAGAATTTTCACATTTTTCCACTCGCACAGCTTCCTTAAAATACTGACTACCGCTCTACGTTTCTCCCCGTAGAACACCTGCCTTCGGTATTTCGGTGCAAAAACTATGTGATATTTACAGTTCCATCGGGTGTGCGCTAAACTCTTTTCGTCCCCCATTCACACCTCCTTTGGATTTCTTGTTAAACTTTTGCAGTTGCCAGACCGCAAGGTTTTTTAACAAATCAACCGAGGTTTTGATAACTGGCTGAAAGCTTTACTGAACCCCAGCCTGACTGGGGGGTTCCATAGACAAAAAAGCGGGCCATGATGGCCCGCTTTTATCAGCTATTCTGACGCCACCACTCGGCTAAAAGGATACCCGTGGCGACAGAAACATTGAGGCTTTCAACATTCCCGGTGCCGCCTATAGAAACGTTGAGTTCACCTTCCTGCCAGGTGCTGTCTGACAAACCATCACGTTCCTGCCCCAGAACAAGGACCATTTTGGCAGGCAATTCAACCTCCGTCAGCGGTACACCTTTATGGCTGGAGGTGGTAACAATGGTATAGCCCGCTTTACGAAAAGCATTGAGTCCGGATGCAAAATCTTCGCCGCTAATGGCCTGTACATGTTCCGCGCCGCCTTCGGCGGTTCTCACCGCCGCACCGGAGTCAAGCGTGGCAGCATCATCAACAAGTAGCCCTTTGATGCCAAAATGCGCACAACTGCGCATAATGCCGCCCAAGTTATGCGGATTACCGATATCCTCAAGGGCCAGCACGCAGTCCTTTTCGCCCACTGCAGCCAGCCACTCTCTTACCGGCATACCCATGCGTTTTTTAATCAGAAAACAAACGCCACCGTGATGTTCAGTCCCGGCGGCTTTTGCCAGCTCATCTTCTTCGACAACATGATAAGCCTTACGGTTGGCCGCCATCCATTTTAGCGTCTCACGAAAGCGCGGCGTGACGCTCTGCACAAACCATGCACGGACGATGCAATCAGGACGACTCTGAAACAATGCCTGACAGGCATTTTCACCATAAACTCGCGTCTCCTCCATGCGCTGACGACGAATTTGTTGCGGGTCGATATGACTTTTACCGCTAATGCCGCTGTGCTCTGGCTGAGAGCTATCGACATCATAAGACGCACGTGAAACTGTGCGCCAGGGTGATTCTGCGGGGCCAACGTCACGCCCACGCCCACCCCACGGTGAACTGTCCGTATTGCGTGAAGGACGGCGAGTACCATCCTGACGAGGACCACCTTTACCAGTCCGGGGGTTATGACCGCCCTTGCTGTTCTCGTCTTCACCACGGACATACATCACTTTGACTTTACCGCTTTTACCTTTAAATTCGTCGTTCATTTTCCCTCCACCTGGCTGAGCGCGACGCGCGCAGATTACCTGATGTGGCAGCACTTAGCTATCAACTTCCAATAAGTACCCCGACTGAACACTATTCCGTATAGCGGCAGTTAGCGTATCAAATTTTCAATTACGGCCTATTATACTTATTGAGTAAATCACTTTGTTTCCCGGAATTACGTCCTTCATAATTATCTCAAGTAAACCGTCACGCTCACGCTTAATTATCACTGAGGTGTATCTATGAATACCGTTTGCGCTTCATGCCAGGCAACCAACCGCCTGCCACAGGAACGTATTAATGAGGGTGCCAATTGCGGTAAGTGTGGCAATACGTTGTTCAGCGGTGAGGTTATCAATGCAACAACAGCAACCTTCGACAAATATTTACAGGATGGGCTGCCCGTTGTGGTTGATTTTTGGGCGCCCTGGTGCGGCCCCTGCGTTAACTTTTCACCTGTCTACAGTGATGTGGCACAGGAACTTGGGCATCAGATTCGTTTTTTGAAGGTGAATACAGAAGCAGAATCTGAACTGAGCGCCCGTTTTCGTATTCGCAGCATTCCAACCATCATGATATTTAAACAGGGTAAGGTGGTGGATATACTTAATGGCGCGATGCCCAAAGGGCCATTTACCCAATGGCTTGATGAGAATATCTGAATAACTGTGGTCATGCCTTCTGGCCACTACTGCTGCCCCTGTATTTCCGCCAGGATAGTATTTTTGCTGAAACCAACTTCCATGACCGGAAATCCTGCCCTGCGCCTGCGTGCCGAACGCCTTTCGCGCACGAGGTAATCGTACTCCACTCTGCCAGTGCTGCCTGCTTCCCCAAAAGGCCCATAGCCGCTTCTGTCTGGTGATGTTCGACAGCGAACCGATGAAGCCAGGCAATGCCGGACGACTTATCGCCGATATTCTGCCGGATACGCAAGCTTTTGGTTGAGCGCGCACGGAACAGGGCAGCCTGACGGGCGCAAATTGAAAACCCCGCCGTTTGCCTGCCCTGCCGTTGCCATACGCTGAGTGGAATATGTATGATCTGACGACATATTTTGTTCAGAGACAGTCAGCATGATGACCCGAAAAAGTATCGATACCGTCCTTCTCTCCGTTGCCGCTGATAAGCTCTCGCAGCGTGAATGGGACTGGATAACACGGATGAAGCCCATAGCTCCGCCTGCGGCAATGGTCGCCAGCGCCATACTGGATCACCGGGGCGATACCACCGCACTGAGCCGTCTGCCGCCGGCTGCCTGCGCAATATCGAAGTCGAACCCGTCACCAAAATGCTGGCCTGCGGCACCCGCATCAGCGGCGTGAAGGAGTATCACTGCGACAACGCGCAGTGCCCGCACGTCAGGTACATCACCAACGCCTGCCACAGCCGGGCCTGTCCTTCCTGCGGTAAAAAAGCCACCGACCTGTGGATAGCCGCGCAGCTTAACCAGCTGCCAGACTGCGACTGGCAGCATCTGGTCTTCACCCTGCCCGACACGCTCTGACCACTCTTTGAAGTCAACCGCTGGTGACTTAACGACCTCTGTCGCCTGGCACCTGATAACCTGCTGTACGCTGCCCGGCAGCGGGGGCTGGATATCGATATTTTCTGCGCCCTTCATAGCTACGGACGGCGGCTTAACTGGCATCCCCATGTCCACGTCTCCGTTACCTGCAGCGGTATTAACCGGCACGGAAAGTGGCAAAAAATCAGCTTCCGTAAGGATGCCATGCGCACCCGCTGGATGTGGAATGTACGCCAGTTTCTGCTGCGCGCCTGGTCAGAAGACATTGCGCTTCCGTCTTCCCTGATGCACATCACCACCGGCGCACAATGGCAGCAGCTGATACTGACGGCCGGAGGAAAGTGCTGGTGCGTGTACATGTCAAAAAAGACGTCGGGTGGCAAAAACACCGTGAAATACCCGGGTCGCTATCTGAAAAAAGCCGCCGACGGCTGGCGCACTACGCCGGCTGTCCCACGCTGAACTTCCGCCATCACGACCACAACACGGGAAAACAGGCCATGGAGAGGCTGACGCAGCATGAGATGGTGAGACGCCTGAAACAGCATATTCCGGAGAAGCACTTCCGGATGGTGCGTTACTTTGGTTTTCTGGCCAACCGCGTATGCGGTGAAAAGCTGCCGCAGGTGTACGGTTCGCTGGGAATGCAAAAACTGGAGTCGGTGCCAAAAGTCTGTTATGCGCAGATGAGTTGTACTAGCTCAGACCTGATCTGACAGTTACCGGTTATTTATACAGGTGTCTGTCAGATTACATCTGGTTCAGATTTTTTTCTGCCCAGACTCGTTTACCATCAAGTAACGTGGCCATTGGCGTACGCCCGCAGCACATTTTTCCCTGATGAGTTCGCTCATTATTGTAATGCCACAACCCGTTGTCCAGATCCGTTTGCAGGCTCTCCAGGTCTTCGTATAACTTCTTACGGAACGTAACCTGATAAAAATCCTGCAAAATAGTTTTATGGAAGCGCTCGCAGATGCCGTTCGTCTGCGGAGACATCGCCTTCGTTTTTGTATGGTCGATATCGTTGATGGCCAGATACAGCTGGTAATCATGCTGCTCCACCTTACCACAGTACTCCGTTCCCCTGTCGGTCAGGATCCTCAGCATCGGCAGTCCCTGAGCCTCGTAGAACGGCAGTACGCGATCATTGAGCAGGTCTGCGGCGGTGATCGGCGTTTTACTCGTATACAGCTTGCAGTGTGCCACTTTCGAGTACGTATCCACGAACGTCTGCTGGTAGATACGACCCACACCTTTCAGATTGCCCACGTAGAAGGTGTCCTGCGACCCGAGATAACCCGGGTGAGCAGTTTCGATTTCTCCGCTGGCCTCGTCATCGTGGGCCTTCTTCTCCAGCGCTGCGATTTGAGCGTCGGTAAGCACGATGCCTTCTCTGGCGACCTTTTCCTCAAGTGCCTTCAGGCGTTTACGGAAGTTCTCCAGGTCGTGCCGTTGCCAGATGGAGCGCACGCCGCTACCGGAGATAAACACGCCTTTTTTACGCAGCTCATTACTGGTCCGGTGTTGCCCGTGGGCCGGGAACTCAACGGCATATTCAACAACAGCGCGTTCAGTGGCTTCGTCGGCGCGGTTCTTCAGGTTGGGGACGCGGCGGTTCTGGTTAATCAGCGCATCGATGCCGCCTTCAGCAGCCAGTTCCTGATAACGGTAAAACGTGTCGCGTGACACGCCCATGATCTTGCAGGCTTTTGATACGTTACCGAGTTCTTCGGCGAGATTGAGCAGGCCGGCTTTGTGTTTGATGATGGGATTGTTAGTATGAATCATGAGAGTTACCTCGCGTTTTGTTTAAGGATTAGACACCCATATCAAAACCGGTAACTCTCAACCTTTCAAGGTCCAGTGTCAGATCAAGTCGCGACTAATACAGATGAGTAAACAGTTTCTGCGCCGCGTTCCGTTTGAATGCATCCTGTGCGGTGGTCATCTGTCTTACCACCGTGCGACAGCGGGCCTAAATGTGCAGGGGCTGAAAACCCATGCGCGGGATATCAGCCTGATGCGGTACGTACCGGCCTGATGCAGGGAAGATCTGTCCACCGTCCGGCAACAAGGCAAAAATCGACCTGTGTCAGTACAGATATTCACCGCAGGCAGATGTTGCAGGCTGTTCGTGAGTGCAGGCGTTCCATGCAGTTAAAAATTTCATCAGCCTGCACGTGGATACGGATGGTTTGAATTTCCTGTACGTGAACTGACGATGCAGCTCTGGCTGTTATGCTTTTAGTTGATTATGTAATAGTAGAAAATGGTTATGTGAAGTTGTAAACAACCTGCACGATTACGGTTTCCTCACCATTCAAAGCGCCTACATAAACAGATTCCTGAGGATCAGTTCTGCGCCAACACGTTGACTCAAAGTCACATTCAGCCCGCTTGTATCCTATGGACGTCAGATAATCTTCTATTTTACTGGTATCTTTCGTATCGTAGAATTTCATTGCATAAACATGCGTCGCAGGTCCTGTGATGTTCGCAAAATCAAAGGAATAACGGGCGGAAATACGCGGCATTTTTCTTAGTATGTCAGGAGTATAAAAATCATACTCCCGTTTATCCTGCTCGGTATAGTGAGCGCTACCGGCGAATTCCATTTTAACCCATGGCCAGGCATAGGTGAGAGCAACAGCAGTAAAGATAGTTGCACCACCGAATACCTTAAGAGACTTACGCATAGGGTAATGACCCCCCTTTAGCTTTGTCTATATATGAACCATCAGCACTGGCGATACCAACAATCCCCGAATGGAAGTCGTTCCACGGTTTGACTGTTGTCATAAAATTCGGCAGAAAACCTCTTCGAGGTCTCGCATTGGGGAATTTTTCAGGGTCAGGGAATAAAAGTGGCAAAAAGGAATGGTTTTTCCAGGAGCCGATCTTACCGTAATAATCCCATCTTTTTAGCGCCTCCGCTTTGTTGACCGGACGCAGAAGTTCAAAGGGATTAGGCATGGTGACAACACGGTAAAAACCCAGCAAATCTGACACCAGATCTTCTCCGCTAAAGCCACTATCTGTAACGCAATTGATGGGGAATGATGCCTGCAATCCTTCGAACTTCCGGGCCAGTGACATCATCATTGCCAGCGCAATGCTTCTGCGTTCGAAATACGAACGACCGCGTTTGATACGCCAGGTAATAAATTTACCCATTTTCATAGTTCTGGTTGGATCAATCATAGACTGCGAATAGGTAATGTCGTAGTGTTCCTTGCCTGAAGATTCTCCGGAATCAATACTTCTCAACAGCGTTCTTATATCAGTACCCTGAGCATGTCCGAGATCGATCCATCCAAGGACTTCGGTATATATAAGGCCATATTTAAGATGACTTTGCCGACCATCAATAATATCATTTCTTTTACTCATCCTTAATCTCCTTTCCTTTTTAATCTCTTCGGGTCTAATTCCCCGCCGCTTGCGGCGATAAAGTTTGCCTGTCCTCACAAGCATATTCTACATTTTTCCTAAATGGGGTTGTAACCGGGAACAGGGCAGCCTGACGGGCGCAAATTGAAAACCCCGCCGTTTGCCTGCCCTGCCGTTGCCATACGCTGAGTGGAATATGTATGATCTGACGACATATTTTGTTCAGAGACAGTCAGCATGATGACCCGAAAAAGTATCGATACCGTCCTTCTCTCCGTTGCCGCTGATAAGCTCTCGCAGCGTGAATGGGACTGGATAACACGGATGAAGCCCATAGCTCCGCCTGCGGCAATGGTCGCCAGCGCCATACTGGATCACCGGGGCGATACCACCGCACTGAGCCGTCTGCCGCCGGCTGCCTGCGCAATATCGAAGTCGAACCCGTCACCAAAATGCTGGCCTGCGGCACCCGCATCAGCGGCGTGAAGGAGTATCACTGCGACAACGCGCAGTGCCCGCACGTCAGGTACATCACCAACGCCTGCCACAGCCGGGCCTGTCCTTCCTGCGGTAAAAAAGCCACCGACCTGTGGATAGCCGCGCAGCTTAACCAGCTGCCAGACTGCGACTGGCAGCATCTGGTCTTCACCCTGCCCGACACGCTCTGACCACTCTTTGAAGTCAACCGCTGGTGACTTAACGACCTCTGTCGCCTGGCACCTGATAACCTGCTGTACGCTGCCCGGCAGCGGGGGCTGGATATCGATATTTTCTGCGCCCTTCATAGCTACGGACGGCGGCTTAACTGGCATCCCCATGTCCACGTCTCCGTTACCTGCAGCGGTATTAACCGGCACGGAAAGTGGCAAAAAATCAGCTTCCGTAAGGATGCCATGCGCACCCGCTGGATGTGGAATGTACGCCAGTTTCTGCTGCGCGCCTGGTCAGAAGACATTGCGCTTCCGTCTTCCCTGATGCACATCACCACCGGCGCACAGT
Source organism: Erwinia tracheiphila (assembly GCF_021365465.1). Classification (NCBI taxonomy): domain Bacteria; kingdom Pseudomonadati; phylum Pseudomonadota; class Gammaproteobacteria; order Enterobacterales; family Erwiniaceae; genus Erwinia; species Erwinia tracheiphila. The sequence goes on along the minus strand of NZ_CP089932.1, from coordinate 1,563,401 downwards.
GGCAGCAGCTGATACTGACGGCCGGAGGAAAGTGCTGGTGCGTGTACATGTCAAAAAAGACGTCGGGTGGCAAAAACACCGTGAAATACCCGGGTCGCTATCTGAAAAAAGCCGCCGACGGCTGGCGCACTACGCCGGCTGTCCCACGCTGAACTTCCGCCATCACGACCACAACACGGGAAAACAGGCCATGGAGAGGCTGACGCAGCATGAGATGGTGAGACGCCTGAAACAGCATATTCCGGAGAAGCACTTCCGGATGGTGCGTTACTTTGGTTTTCTGGCCAACCGCGTATGCGGTGAAAAGCTGCCGCAGGTGTACGGTTCGCTGGGAATGCAAAAACTGGAGTCGGTGCCAAAAGTCTGTTATGCGCAGATGAGTAAACAGTTTCTGCGCCGCGTTCCGTTTGAATGCATCCTGTGCGGTGGTCATCTGTCTTACCACCGTGCGACAGCGGGCCTAAATGTGCAGGGGCTGAAAACCCATGCGCGGGATATCAGCCTGATGCGGTACGTACCGGCCTGATGCAGGGAAGATCTGTCCACCGTCCGGCAACAAGGCAAAAATCGACCTGTGTCAGTACAGATATTCACCGCAGGCAGATGTTGCAGGCTGTTCGTGAGTGCAGGCGTTCCGTGCAGTTAAAAATTTCATCAGCCTGCCCGTGGATACGGATGGTTTGAATTTCCTGTACGTGAACGGTTGCACAGATTAAAAATTTTACCCTATAAATCATTATTTATAGGGTAAAAAAGGAATCTTTAAAATCGAAAAAACGGTACATAGTGGACATAAGCGAAAATCTATTTTCAAGTATTTAATTGAATGGTGGATAAACGGTATCACTAATTTTAACCACTAATTTACATACTATCTATTTTTGTGCACACGAAAAAACCTGATTGCGCCAAAAATCAAAATTGTCAGTAAACTACATAAAAACCAATAATCAGGAACCACAAAATAGTAAAAAACAAAAAGAAACATGACTATGGCGTAAACAGTCAAGCCTTCCAATATTTCCTTAAAAAACAAGGACAGTAAACGCAATTATTTTACCCTGCTAATTTTTCGAAACACAATGCCAGAAACAACCAGAGCGCCTGAAATTGACAACAAAACCAAAAAAAATAAACCAGGAATCAAATGAAACTCTAAAACTTAAAAAAACAAAGTTACTCATAAAATTAATAACTTTGTCAGCTGTCAAAAACCGGAACGAATGGTCGTGACGCAGACTTGCTGATCACGTATGCTTTGCGCTTTGGATGTAACATATGGCTAAAGTTGATGTCGTCTGCCCTCAGTCCAATGAAACTCATGCTGTACGATGTAACGGACATTCAGCATCCGGTGCCCAACGTTAGATCTGCAAGCATTGTTCAAAGACCTTTCTGCTCAACTTTAGCTACTCCGGTGCCAAACCAGACACACACCAGACCATTGTTAATATGGCCATGAATGGTTACGGATGTCGCGATACCGCACGGGTTCTCGGTATCAGCCTCAATACGGTTCTGCGGCACGTAAAAAAATTTCGCCAAAGCAGGTAGCTGAGAATATCGACCCCGAAACGGAGGTTGTTATCTGCTGTGAAGCCGGTGAACAATGGCCTTACGTGCGGTGTAAAAGCAATCCCCGGTGGTTGTTCTATGCTTATGAGCGTATCCGCAAACGTGCTCTGGCCCATGTCTTCGGCCCGAGAAATGCCCCGACCCTGCGACGATTGCTGGCCCTGTTAAGCAAATTTAACATTGCCTTTTATATGACAGATGCGTGGCCGGTTTATAAAGTTCTGTTAAGTGCAACAAGCCACGTGGTGAGCAAGAAATATACCCAACGGACAGAACGACATAATCTTAATCTTCGCACACATATCAAACGACTGACCCGCAGAACAATTTGCTTTTCGAAGTCAGAGGAAATGCACGATAAGATCATCGGTTGGTATCTTACTCTTCATCATTATCAATAAATCTGCGTCACGACCCAAAAAAGACGTATGATTCCCCTGGCCCCAATGTCGTCTGTTTCAATTGTGCTATTTTTACACACAATGACACTTAAACCTCTTATTTTATGCTCACAAGAAAAGATAAACTGGCTTAATCGAACTAACCAACCACCTCAACATAGCCGAAGCAATAACAGCAATAAAAAGTAAAAGCGTTTAAAATCAGGTGTAGTCATCTCGAACAGGAGCCTGAAATGAGTCAACGAGCGCTGGAAGCGTTATTACGCCCCAAATCTATTGCGGTGATCGGTGCCTCAATGCGCCCGGAGCGAGCAGGCTACCTGATGATGCGCAATTTGCTTGCGGGCGGTTTCAACGGGCCAGTTCTTCCCGTCACCCCTAAGTATAAAGCGGTCTGCGGTGTGTTGACATGGCCTGACATCGCCAGCCTGCCTTTTTCGCCCGATCTGGCGGTAATTTGCACCCATGCCAGCCGCAACCCACAATTGTTGAAGGATTTGGGAGAGCGAGGCTGTAAAGCCTGCATTATTCTCTCCGCGCCACCTGAGCAGATGGATGAGCTCAGACAGTGCGCCAGTCGGTGGCAAATTCGCCTGCTAGGCCCCAACAGTCTCGGTGTTCTGGCCCCCCGGCAGGGCCTGAACGCCAGCTTTTCTCCCGTACCTATTTATCCCGGCAAGCTGGCTTTTATTTCCCAGTCCGCCGCCGTTTCTAACACTATCCTTGACTGGGCCCAGCAGCGAAAACTCGGGTTTTCATGGTTTATTGCGCTAGGTGACAGTCTGGATATTGATGCAGATGACCTGCTTGATTTTCTTACGCGCGATGGCAAAACCACTGCTGTTTTGCTCTATCTCGAACACCTGAACGATGCTCGGCGATTTGTTTCTGCGGCACGTAGTGCAGCAAGAAATAAACCCGTTCTGGTCATCAAAAGTGGTCGTTCACCCCATGCCCAGCAATTGCTTGGAGCACGGTTCGGTATGGACGGCGTATGGGATGCTGCGATTCAACGTGCGGGTTTATTACGCGTGCAGGATACGCATGAACTCTTTTCAGCCGTCGAAACGCTAAGTTACATGCAGCCATTACGTGGCGAACGGTTAATGATCGTAAGTAATGGCGCGGCACCTGCAGCGCTCGCTCTGGATGCATTAGATGTACAAGGAGGGAAACTGGCCACGCTGGGCGATGAGACGCTGGCCAGTTTGCAGCAAACTTTGCCACAGAGCATTAGCATCGGAAACCCTCTCAATCTTAAAGATGATGCCACGATAAACTGTTACCAGCGGGCGATAGCGATGCTGCTTGACAGCCGAGATATTGATGCCCTGCTGGTCATTTATTCTCCCAGCGCGGTCGCCCCCGCCACAGCCACTGCACGACATTTGATTGAGCTGGTTAGCTCGCATCCGCGTGCAAAACTTATTGCCCTGTTAACAAACTGGTGTGGTGAATTTTCAACGCCTGAAGCACGCCGTAGTTTCAGTGAGGCAGGGATCCCAACCTATCGCACGCCAGAGGGCGCTGTTACTGCTTTTATGCATATGGTCAAGTTTCAACGTAATCAGAAACAGCTGCGCGAAACACCTGCCTTACCCGCCGATCTCGCAACCAATACCGCCATAGCTCATCAGCTTATTCAGCAGACACTGGATAAGGGGATCTGCTCGCTTGATACTTTTCAGGTTCAACACATTTTGCAGGCTTATGGCCTAAAAACTCTGCCAACCTGGATTGTACGAAGCAGCGATGAAGCGGTGCAAATTGCACAAAATGCCGGTTTTCCGGTCACACTTACACCGCGTTCTTCGGATATTTCCGCTGAATCTGAAATATCTGGTGCTATGTTTTCTCTGCGCTCTGTCCCAGACGTCAGGCTGGCGGCAGGCGCTATTATAGAACGAGTACCGCAGGCTAAAATTGAAGGTATCCAGATGCAAAGCATAGACAGCGCATCGGGTACTCAGGCATTGCGAATTGTCATGGACCAGGACCCTGTATTTGGACCTATTATAATGCTTGGCGAAGCCGGCATTGAGTGGCAGGCAGATAAACAAGCCGCAATCGCCCTTCCTCCGCTCAATATGACACTCGCACGTTATTTAATTATTCAGGCCATTAAGCAAGGAAAAATTCGAAGCCACAGCGCGTGCGCTCCCCTTGATATAGAAGGCCTGAGCAGCGTTTTAGTACAGGTTTCTAATCTTATTGTCGATTGTCCTGAAATCATGCGACTTGATATTCGCACGTTGATGGTAACAGGCAAGACATTCTCCATACTGGATGTCGCTATGCAACTTGCGCCCTTTACAGGCGATCCTGATGCCCGGCTGGCGATTCGTCCTTATCCTCAGCACCTGGAGGAAACGGTTCAATTGAAGAATGGTGAAACGTTGCTGTTTCGCCCGATCCTTCCTGAAGATGAACTCCTGCTAAAACAGTTTATTGCCAGGGTAACAAAAGAAGATCTTTACTATCGCTACTTTAGTGAAATTAATGAGTTTACCCATGACGATTTGGCTAACATGACGCAAATCGACTACGATCGGGAAATGGCGATCGTGGCAGTGAGTGGACAGGGTACAGCGGCTGAAATAATCGGTGTGACTCGTGCCATTTCGGACGCAGATAATATTGATGCGGAGTTTTCCGTCCTGGTACGTTCCGATTTGAAAGGGCTGGGGCTCGGGAGCCGATTATTGGAAAAAATTATTGCCTGCGCGCGTCAGCATGGCTTAAAACAGCTCAACGGTATCACCATGCCGGGCAATCGTGGCATGATAAGCCTTGCACGCAAAATTGGTTTTGACGTCAATTGCCAACTTGAAGACGGCATAGTCAGTTTATCGCTAAGACTAGATAAGGCTGCACAATGTGTGGAAACGTAAACCTGCCGACATCAGTGTTAACAGATGATATTATTCGCTACTGGAATGATGATTCCATGGCGCAAAGCCATTTCATAAACAGAGAAGAAACGCATTGTGATGCTGTCTAAATTTAAACGTAATAAACACCAACAGCACCTTGCGCAACTGCCAAAATTGTCTCAGCTGGTTGCCGACTTTACCACGCTTTACTCTGCCGCTAATTTTCGTGAGGCACTGCTGGAAAAAATAACTAACGCCAGTCAGCGAATTTGCATTATTGCTCTGTATCTTGAGAATGATGATGCAGGTCGAATCATTCTTTCCGCGCTATATGATGCAAAGCGACGCCGCCCGAATCTGGATATCAGAATTTTAGTTGACTGGCACCGTGCCCAACGTGGCCGTATTGGCGCAGTGCGCGGTGTGACAAATGCTGACTGGTATTGCGAAGTTGCCGATAAAAATGGTGATATTGACATTCCGGTTTATGGTGTGCCCGTTAATACCCGTGAAGCACTTGGGGTACTGCACCTTAAGGGTTCGATTATTGATGATACCCTGCTATATACTGGTGCCAGTCTGAACGATGTGTACCTGCATCAACATGACAAATACCGTTACGATCGCTACCACTTGATTACCAACTCCCGTCTGACAGATACATTGATTAATTGGGTCGACCAGAATCTTATTCAGGCTGACGCAGTACACCAACTTAATCAATATCAGCGTCCAAAAAGCCTGGAAATTAAAAATGAAACCCGGCAGTTCCGTCAGGACCTCCGCGGATTTGATTATGATTTTACAGCAGATGCAGGTAATGAACAGCTAACTGTCACACCACTGGTTGGGCTTGGTAAACGCAGTTTGCTTAATAAAACCATCTATCATCTGATGCCGGCAACCGAGCAAAAACTGACTATTTGTACGCCCTATTTCAATCTTCCCGCTATTTTGGTCAGGAATATTATTTGGTTACTACGTCAAGGTAAGGAAGTGGAAATCATCGTAGGTGATAAAACAGCAAACGATTTTTATATCCCTCAAAATCAGCCATTCAAAATTATTGGCGCTTTGCCTTACCTCTATGAAATTAACCTCCGTCGTTTTCTTAGCCGCCTGCAATATTATGTCACTAATGGTCAGTTGCTGGTAAGGCTATGGCGTGATGGCGAGAACAGTTATCACCTTAAGGGAATGTGGGTGGATGAAGAGTGGATGTTAATTACCGGAAACAACCTTAATCCACGAGCGTGGCGACTGGATTTAGAAAATGCGGTATTAATTCACGACCCTCTCCAACAACTAAGCGCTCAAAAGGCAAAGGAACTGGAGTTAATTCGCCAACATACTACGGCTGTTCAACATTTTAGCGATTTGGAAAGTATTGCTGACTATCCGGTCAAAGTTCGAAAGTTAATTCGACGCCTGCGTCGCATTCGTATAGACAGAATAATTAGCCGAATCCTTTAACCTAAATTGCCGCCCTGTATAAATACGGGGTTTTGTATGCAAATACAATTGGATAACCAGTTTCTGAACGTTTCCCTCTGATAAATAATATAAAAAACACGCTTCTGATAAGAACTAACAAAGTCTCATCAATATCAACTGCTATATTATACATAATCTAAACGGGCTACCGTAATTCTGTTTAATGGTAACAACTGTTTTATGCCACGAAATACGGTCGTGACGCAGACTTGCTGATCACGTATGCTTTGCGCTTTGGAGGTAACATATGGCTAAAGTTGATGTCGTCTGCCCTCAGTGCAATGAAACTCATGCTGTACGATGTAACGGACATTCAGCATCCGGGTGCCCAACGTTACATCTGCAAGCATTGTTCAAAGACCTTTCAGCTCAAATTTAGCTACTCCGGTGCCAAACCAGACACACACCAGACCATTGTTAATATGGCCATGAATGGTTACAGATGTCGCGATACCGCACGGGTTCTCGGTATCAGCCTCAATACGGTTCTGCGGCACTTAAAAAAATTTCGCCAAAGCAGGTAGCTGAGAATATCGACCCCGAAACGGAGGTTGTTATCTGCTGTGAAGCCGGTGAACAATGGTCTTACGTGCGGTGTAAAAGCAATCCCCGGTGGTTGTTCTATGCTTATGACCGTATCCGCAAACGTGCTCTGGCCCATGTCTTCGGCCCGAGAAATGCCCCGACCCTGCGACGATTGCTGGCCCTGTTAAGCAAATTTAACATTGCCTTTTATATGACAGATGCCTGGCCGGTTTATAAAGTTCGGTTAAGTGCAACAAGCCACGTGGTGAGCAAGAAATATACCCAACGGACAGAACGACATAATCTTAATCTTCGTATACATATCAAACGACTGACCCGCAGAACAATTTGCTTTTCGAAGTCAGAGGAAATGCACGATAAGATCATCGGTTGGTATCTTACTCTTCATCATTATCAATAAATCTGCGTCACGACCAGAAATGGCCTACATCGCTGCTTTAGACGCTGCCATTAAACGGGTGATAAAATAAATTATATAAACGTAAGTTCGTATCAGCCTGGTAATCTTTTAAGATGCCAAAACAGTAGTTGGCAGGGGCTTCTCACAGGATTTAGAAATAAAAGCACCGACATATTTCAAGTAGGTGCTTTCCATTAAAAGGATAAAGCGTCAGAAATGCAGAGGCTTTAGCAAACTATTGATGTGCAATAATTGTGTCGTTCTCCACATCCATTTCTATTTTTTTTCCAGGAACAAGACTGCCTGAAAGAATCTGCTGGGCCAGTGGATTCTCAATATGCTGTTGGATAGCTCGTTTCAGTGGTCGTGCACCATAAACAGGGTCGTAGCCGTTTTCAGCAAGCATATGCAGTGCCTTATCTGAAATATACAACTCATATCCACGTTCATTAAGACGCTTATAAAGCCGCTGCAACTGGATTCTAGCAATTGAAGCAATATGTTTTTCACCAAGAGGATGAAACACGACTACTTCATCGATGCGGTTGATAAATTCAGGACGGAAATGGTGCGTGACTACATTCATCACCACATCTTTCATTTCACCGTATCCTAATGCGTCAAAGCGTTCCTGGATCAGGTCTGACCCAAGATTAGACGTCATAATTACCACTGTGTTACGAAAATCAACAGTCCTTCCCTGGCCGTCAGTCAAGCGACCATCATCAAGCACCTGTAGCAAAATATTGAAAACATCAGGATGTGCCTTTTCAACTTCATCAAGAAGAATGACTGAGTATGGGCGACGCCGCACTGCCTCAGTGAGATAGCCACCTTCTTCGTATCCAATATATCCGGGAGGGGCACCTATCAATCGGGATACAGCATGCTTCTCCATAAACTCTGACATATCAAGACGTACCATCGCATCATCACTATCGAACATGAAATGAGCCAGCGCTTTACATAATTCAGTTTTTCCTACCCCGGTGGGACCAAGGAAGAGGAAGGAACCAATAGGACGATTTGGATCGGCCAGACCTGCTCTGCTACGCCGAATTGCATTGGAAACAGCTTCAACAGCTTCATCCTGTCCGATAACCCGAGAATGTAACTCCTGTTCCATTCGCAGCAACTTGTCCCGTTCCCCTTCCATCATTCGATCAACAGGAATGCCGGTCCAACGTGCCAGTACATCTGCAATTTCAATGTCTGTTACGCGATTACGTAATAACCGCATTGTTTTGCCTTCTGACTGAGTAGCAGAGGCTAACTGCTTTTCCAAATCGGGAATTTTCCCATATTGCAACTCAGACATTTGCGCAAGATCACCCGAACGTCGTGCTTGCTCAAGTAATAACTTCGCCTGTTCCAGCTCGGCTTTAATTGTTTGCGTACCTGATAGTGAGGCTTTTTCAGCTTTCCACTCTTCTTCCAGTTCAGAGTAATCACGTTCTTTGCGAGTCAGCTCATCTTCCAGCATATCAAGACGCTTAATACTGGCATCATCAGATTCTTTTTTAAGCGCCTGCTGTTCCAATTTGAGCTGGATAATGCGTCGTTCTAAACGATCAAGTGATTCCGGTTTAGAATCAATCTGCATACGAATGCTGGAAGCTGCTTCGTCAATCAGGTCTATAGCTTTATCGGGTAACTGTCGATCAGCAATGTAACGATGAGATAACGTCGCCGCAGCGACAATTGCAGGATCGGTAATCTGAACGTGATGATGCAATTCGTATCGTTCTTTTAAACCACGTAAAATCGCAATCGTGTCTTCGACACTGGGTTCTGCGACAAAAACCTTCTGGAAACGACGCTCCAGTGCAGCATCTTTTTCGATATATTGACGATATTCATCCAACGTAGTGGCACCAACGCAATGTAGTTCACCACGCGCCAGCGCAGGTTTAAGCATATTCCCTGCATCCATTGCGCCATCGACCTTGCCCGCACCGACCATCGTATGGAGTTCGTCAATAAACAGAATAACATTGCCTTCCTGTTTCGAGAGATCGTTAAGAACACCTTTCAGGCGCTCTTCAAACTCGCCACGATATTTAGCACCCGCTACCAGCGCCCCCATATCAAGCGCCAGTACCCGGCGACCTTTCAGGCCTTCCGGCACTTCACCATTGATAATTCGTTGAGCAAGTCCTTCAACAATGGCTGTTTTACCTACCCCCGGCTCACCAATAAGCACAGGATTGTTTTTTGTACGGCGTTGCAATACCTGGATAGTTCGACGTATTTCTTCATCACGACCAATCACCGGATCCAGTTTACCTTTCTCTGCTCTTTCGGTGAGATCGATAGTATATTTCTTCAGCGCATGCCGCTGGTCTTCTGCCCCCTGGTCGTTCACGTTTTCCCCTCCTCGTATTTGCTCGACAGCCCGAGCCAACTTTTCACTGGTCGCTCCAGCGAGTTTAAGCAAATCGGCAAGAGAACCTCGAGAATCAAGAGCTGCCAGCACAAAAAGTTCGGATGATATAAAATTATCGCCACGTTTTTGTGCAAACTTATCACATAGATTAAGCACACGAATCAGGTCTGATGAAGGTTGTACATCTCCATCACTTCCTTCAACTCTGGGAAGTCGCGTGATTGCCTGGTGGATATTATTAGCAAGCGAAGTAACATCAATGCCCGCAGTAGTAAGTAAAGGTCCTACAGACCCGCCTTCCTGACTGAGCAAAGCACTCATAAGGTGGAGAGGTTCAATAAACTGGTTATCGTGCCCAAGGGCTAGTGATTGGGCATCAGCCAGAGCAAGCTGAAATTTATTGGTAAGACGGTCCAGACGCATAATTTCCCCCATTCAGGTCAAATTGCTACTGGAGATCAAATGAGGTCATGCCTCAAATTTTCAAGTTAATGACCCGAACATTTTGGTGAAAAATACATCAATCCGAACCGTCTTGTGGCGACAGGTTATATCAGCCAGATCAAAGTTGCCATACGGCCAGTTGTTCCATCCCGGCGGAATGAGAAAAATTGCTTTTTGTTCAGGAAGGTACAGCGTCCTCCTCCTGTGATCTCCCTGACCCCTGCTCGGGTGAGGCGGATGCGTGCAAGCTGCCAGATGTCGGCATAATACTTCTCACCTGCGGGCCAAAATGCAGCATCGAAGGCTAAATCTTGCGAAACAAATGATTCACGCACCTCTGAGCCAACTTCGAAAGCCTCAGGCCCAATAGCAGGCCCCATCCAGGCAAATATATCTTTTGCCGGAGCGTCAAAAGCATTCAGCGTCGCTTCTAAAACACCGTTGCATAACCCTCTCCAGCCAGCATGAACCGCTGCAATCTCTTTTCCATCACGAGAACAGAATAATACGGGCAGGCAATCGGCAGTCATTACTGTACAAACCCGGTCACGATCGCGAGTATAAGACGCATCTGCGCGTAAAGAAGATGGCTGACTATCCGTCAGATGAAGTACTTCTGTTCCATGCACCTGCTCGAGCCATACTGGTATCGTGGGTAAATCAGCACATTCAGACAGATACTGCCGGTTATGCTGCACATTAGCCGAACTGTCACCCACGTGAGCGCCCAGATTTAAAGCATCCCACGGCGGGCAACTCATGCCACCCCGCCTTGTAGTGGAACATGCCCGTACACTGGCAGGAGCATTCCATTCGGGAATAATCAGATTCATTACCAGTCCAGTTGTTCTTTAAACTCTTCACTATCTGCCTTTAATGCGGCAATCAGATCGATCATGTCCTGCGGCAATGGCGCATGCCATTCCATCTCAATTCCAGTAATAGGATGATATAAACGTAACATTGTGGCATGAAGCGCCTGACGATCAAACTTGCGTAAAGCAGAGATAAAATTATCAGAAGCGCCTTTTGGTGGGCGAGGACGTCCACCATAGAGAGGATCGCCAACCAGAGGATGGTTGATGTGTGACATGTGCACACGTATCTGATGAGTGCGACCCGTTTCGAGACGCAGACGCATGCGGGTATGCGCACGAAAATGCTCCATGATGCGATAATGTGTTGTGGCAGGTTTCCCCATAGGATGTACCGCCATATGGGTCCGTTTAGTGGAATGGCGACTAATCGGTTCATCAACGCTACCACCTGCTGTCATTCTGCCAATGGCTACCGCTTCGTACTCTCGGGTTATTTCGCGCAGCTGTAAAGATTCCACCAGATGAGTCTGTGCGGGTACTGTTTTTGCCACAACCATAAGTCCGGTTGTATCCTTATCAAGACGATGCACTATACCAGCTCGAGGTACATCGCATATGGCAGGATATCTGTGAAGTAACGCATTAAGTACAGTCCCATCAGGATTGCCTGCTCCCGGATGTACAACTAAATTATGAGGCTTGTTAATAATCAGAATGTCATCGTCTTCATAGACAATGTCGAGCGCGATATCCTGTGCCTTCCAGCGTACATCCTCTTCAATCTCAGCCTTAATAGTAATCTGTTCGCCACCCAGTACTTTTTCCTTTGGTCTTGCGGTAATCGCACCATTGACTGTGACGCGCCGATTGAGGATCCAGTCTTTTATACGAGATCGTGAATAATCCGGGAACAATTCAGCCAAAGCCTGATCTAAGCGTTGTCCGAGTTGCGATTCAGCGATTGTTGCGTTGAGTTCTACTTGTTGTGCCATAAACAGCTTCTTCGTTAACGTTGGGTTTTCACGGCGATGCCGTTTAATATAATGTGCTATCGTACATGGTCACTATCGGGAGCTACATGGACAGCTTCCTGAATAACACTTCTGAGGATAATCAAATCGTCATGACGCGTATGAAATATCTGGTGGCTGCAACCACGTTGAGCCTGGCATTGGCAGGTTGTTCCGGCTCGAAGGACATCGTCCCCGATAGCCCACCTTCTGAGATCTATGCCACAGCCCAGCAAAAACTGCAGGACGGTAACTTTAAAGGAGCAATAACGCAACTGGAAGCACTCGATAACCGCTATCCATTTGGGCCTTACTCCCAACAAGTTCAGTTAGATCTGATTTACGCTTATTACAAAAATGCCGATTTGCCATTAGCGCAAGCTGCAATCGATCGCTTTATGCGTCTGAATCCGACTCATCTTAATATAGATTACGTAATCTATATACGCGGTCTGACAGATATGACTCTGGACGACAGCGCTCTGCAGGGCTTTTTCGGCATCGATCGTTCCGATCGCGATCCCAGCCACGCGCGGGATGCGTTTCATGATTTCTCTCAATTGCTGCGCGGTTATCCAAACAGTCAGTATGCTACAGATGCAAGAAAGCGTCTGATATATCTCAAAGATCGCCTGGCAAAATATGAACTCTCCGTCGCACAGTTTTACACCAAGCGCGGAGCGTACGTTGCTGTTGTCAATCGTGTTGAACAAATGATGAAGGATTATCCAGATACCCAAGCAACGCGCAATGCTTTGTCCTTGATGGAAAATGCCTATCGCCAGCTGCAGTTAAGCACACAGGCGGACAAGGTCGCTAACATTATTGCCGCAAATAAAGCTTGATTAACACAAAGGAGCTGCTGCGATCAGCTCCTTTTACTCTCTGTTTCACACAGATACTTCATTTGATAATTATATTCTTCAACAGGCTTTAACAGTTAGTTTTTACTGTTCAATCTTTTCCTATGTCAGGATAAACTGCCAATAAGGCATTTTGACTATCCCCCAAGATTTTTTCCTGCACCACTACGATCTATTCCTCTCTCTCAAATTTTTTCTCATTGACAAAACGTGACAAAAAAAAGTCTTGCAGATACTTCACTGTCCTCATTTTCGAGGTATGCTAAATTAACATCCGACGGAAATGACAGAGAGGTAGGTACTATGGTTCTGAACATTACCAGTAAGCAAATGGACATCACTCCGGCAATCCGCCAACATGTCGAAGAACGTCTGGCTAAACTTGAAAAATGGCAGACTCACCTGATTAATCCCCATATTGTCCTGTCTAAAGAGCCGAAAGAATTTGTCGCGGATGCAACAATCAATACGCCGAACGGGCCATTGATTGCGAGTGCAAAACATGAAGATATGTATACTGCAATTAATGAGCTAATTAACAAACTTGGACGCCAACTTAACAAGGTTCAACACAAGAGTGAGGCACGCCGTGCCGCAGCCAGCGTTAAAGATCTCAGCATTATCGATGAAGAATCAGTGCATTAAGCATCCATGACCTCATGAGCAAAACAGGCCAGCCCATGGTTGGTCTGTTCTTATTGCAGATACGGAAGGTTCAGTTCAAAGAGTCTACTCTCTGATAAATTGAGATATTACCTTATGGATTTTGCAGTCAGATTGCATTATTCAGCTGATTTATGACAATAATTCCCTCATATCCAATCCGCAAAAAACCAGCTCTCGTCAATCACTGACGGCTATCTTAAATTTTATTTAAAGCACACTGTCTTATGCAGATTGTTCAGAACACAGCCACAATCATAATGTTTGCTTATAAATTAAAAAATCACCCCAAATAATCATAACAAGACCAGGAACCTGAGGATTATATTTTCTGGACCAGTCTGGTGAATCGTTGCGATCTTACGTTTTTAATTGACACAGAGAAATTGCAGCGGTTACTTTAACCCTTCAAAAACGATGATCAACATTATGAAAATAAAGTCGTTGTTCTTAAAATTCCTTTTTATACCCTCTTGATTCGAGTGACAGTAGATTGCGAAAAGAGGAATATGATCAGGCCTCCCAAATGGGGGGCTTTATTGTAAATATCTGACAGGTAGTACTATGAATGAGAGAAATCCGCTGCTGCAACTACGCCAGAAGATCAGCACGCTTGATGCTGAATTAATAGGCTTACTTGCTTCTCGCCGGAAACTGGCACTGGAGGTAGCTAAAACAAAAATGGCTACCCATAAACCAATTCGTGACATTGAACGAGAACACGAACTTCTTGAAGATCTTGTTATAAAAGCGAAAACACATGAGCTTGATGCATACTATATCACCCGCCTTTTCCAGTTAATCATTGAAGACTCTGTTTTAACACAGCAGGCTTTGCTGCAAAAAAATCTGAATCGGACTGACACGCATACCGTCCGTATAGCGTTTTTGGGTCCTATAGGTTCTTATTCTCATCTAGCTTGTCGTTACTATGGAAGCAGACATTTTGATAATATCATTGAAAGCGGCTGCCTTAATTTTAGGGATATTTTCAGTAAGGTGGAAACAGGCCAGGCTGACTATGCTGTGCTACCGATTGAAAATACCAGTTCTGGCTCCATCAATGAAGTTTACGATCTTCTACAGCAAACAAGCCTTTCTATTGTTGGTGAGTTGACGATCGCCATCGATCATTGCGTACTGGTTTCCGGCTCTACGCATTTACAGCAAATCGATACGGTGTACAGCCACCCACAACCGTTCCAGCAGTGCAGCCAATTCATCCATCGCTATCCACATTGGAAGATTGAATACACCGAAAGTACCGCAGCGGCAATGGAAAAAGTAGCAGCACTCAACTCATCAAAAGTAGCTGCTCTCGGAAGTGAAGCAGGTGGGAAGCTATATGGATTGCAGGTAATTGAACGCAATCTGGCCAATCAGCAACAAAACTATACACGCTTTATTGTCCTTGCACGCAAGCCTGTTGAAGTAACGATACAGGCACCGGCGAAAACGACATTGATCATGGCAACCGGCCAACAAGCTGGTGCGCTGGTAGAAGCGTTATTGGTTTTAAGACAACATAACTTACCAATGAGCAAACTTGAATCACGTCCAATCAATGGTAACCCATGGGAGGAGATGTTCTATATTGATTTTCAAGGAAATTTACGTTCAGAAACTGTGCAGCAAGCTGTACGGGAACTGGCCACCATGACACGCTCACTGAAAGTGTTAGGCTGTTACCCCAGTGAAAATATTGCTCCTGTTGCAACCAAATAACAGGAAGAACAGCCGCAAATGCGGCTGTTCTCGATTAAGCAGGATACTTGTAATTTAAACGCTTGCCTGTTTCACATTCAGACAACCTGTTCTGTATAAGAACTCCCGCTCTAATTCTAAAACGCGTCACTTTTGATACATCACCCTATAGGCAGATAACCATTTAGCGTTCTTGCTATCAAAGACTTTCCGTAAAGGTACGAGCAATCACATCACGCTGCTGCTCAGGTGTCAACGAATTGAAGCGGACAGCATAACCAGAAACACGGATTGTCAATTGTGGATATTTTTCGGGATGGTTTACAGCATCTTCCAGTGTTTCACGGCGGAGCACATTGACATTCAAATGCTGCCCACCTTCAATCCGTACCTGCGGTTTCATTTCGAGAGGGAGCTCACGAAACTCACAGTTGTCAAGCTCACTAAGGGCAACGATTTGATCTTCGTGATAATGAGATTTTGCACAGATACAGCGTGCCTGCCCTTTTTCATTGTCAAGCAACCAGACTGAATTTAACAACGCAGGATTGGGGGTGTTGCTGATTTGAACTCCGGTAATCATATTAGGCCTCCCAAGCTATCTAATGTTGAGAATTATCGATTCATGAGAATCTTGCTACTGAATAGTCATGCTCGACACTATATATCAGGCCGTAAGGAAGATAATTTTGATTCTAATCAACTCTGGCTTCGTAAGTAAAATCCTACATTGACCAACCTATTGATATAAATCAATTTAGATGAATGGCGTAGAAAAAATTATTTTATAAATTTCAGTTTATTTTAATTTTGTACTGGTTCGAATTCACGTTAAGCTACCGCCAGGTAGTTCTTGAGGAGGCAGACATGGTCAATAAACTGACCTGGCACGACGTACTGGCACAGGAAAAAGAAAAAGATTATTTTATCAGAACATTATCTTTAGTAGCGCAAGAGCGATCGGCAGGTAAAGCTATTTATCCTCCTCAGAAGGATGTATTCAACGCATTTCGCCTTACAGAACTAGGTAATGTAAAAGTGGTGATTCTCGGTCAGGACCCTTATCACGGGCATGGACAGGCGCACGGTTTGTCTTTTTCAGTGTTACCGGGTGTCGCAGTGCCGCCTTCCCTACTCAATATTTATAAAGAGCTGGAAACAGATATTCCTGACTTTGTACGCCCTGAACATGGATTTCTTGAAAGTTGGGCACTGCAGGGAGTATTACTACTTAATTCAGTTCTGACTGTAGAGAAAGGGCAAGCGCACTCTCATGCCCGTTTTGGCTGGGAAACATTTACAGATAACGTAATAGCCGCTATAAATGAGCATCGCGAAGGTGTGGTATTTTTGCTATGGGGTTCTCATGCCCAGAAGAAAGGCGCAATTATTGACAGACACCGCCATTACATTTTACAAGCTCCTCATCCTTCGCCGCTCTCAGCGCACAGAGGCTTTTTTGGGTGCAAGCATTTTTCAAAAACTAACCAGTGGCTGACTCAACACGGCGAGGAAAACATCAACTGGATGCCAAACTTACCATAACAAAGCGCTTAAGCGACAGAGGGTTATAAAGGTTTAATGCTATAAACAGGCATTAAACCTTTATAAAAGGTCAGTAGCAGTAAAAATTAAGCTTTAGGCTTAGAAACCGCAACCATCGCAGGGCGAAGTAGACGGCCATTAAGAATGTACCCTCGCTGCATTACCAGAAGTACATGGTTAGGTGCAACATCTTCGGATTCCATCATTGACATCGCCTGGTGAATCTCAGGATTGAAGGGAACATTTATATCTCCAACCACTTCAACACCAAACTTACCTACGGCACCCAATAGTGATTTCAATGTCAGATCTATTCCCTCAACCATAGCCGTTAGTTCAGGATTTTCTTTATCCACAACTTCGAGTGCGCGCTCCAGACTGTCTATCACGGGCAGCAGCTCATTGGCAAATTTTTCTAAAGCGAACTTATGCGCTTTTTCAACATCTTGCTCTGTACGACGGCGAATATTTTCGATTTCAGCCTGTGCACGAAGTTGCGCTTCACGCACACCACCTTGTGCCAGTGCAAGTTCAGCCTCCAGTTCAGTAATCCGCTCATTTTTAACTTCCAGCTCATCTGCTGGCTGGGTTTCCTGCGCGGATACCTGCTCCTTATCCATCTCATCTGAGACTTGCTCGTTTGGTGCTTTCTGTTCTTTACTACTCATGGAATTCTCCGCATTTATCCACATTCGTCTCGCTCGTTCGCTTATTATGGGGATAAGAATTGTGGTTTCAAGGGAATCCATCACATTGTCTGAGGTAGTTTACCTTAATAAGGAATACCCATTTTATGAAGAACCATTTCAACTGCATCGGTATTGTGGGATACCCGCGCCACCCTAATGCACTGACAACGCATGAAATGCTCTGCCGCTGGCTCACAACAAAGGGATTCAGGGTCATAGTTGAGCAGCAGATCGCTGCAGAGTTGAATTTATGCGACGTTGAAACAGGAACCCTCAATGAAGTCGGTCAGAAAGCGGACCTGGCAGTTGTCGTTGGTGGTGACGGTAATATGCTGGGTACCGCTCGCGTACTGGCTCGCTACGATATCAAAGTTATTGGTGTAAATCGGGGTAACCTTGGCTTTCTTACCGATTTGGATCCTGACAATGCTCAACAACAGCTGGCTGACGTGCTGGAAGGAAAATACATTACTGAAAGTCGTTTTTTACTTGAAGCCAGAGTTTGCCGTCAGGCATGCGATCCCAGAATTGGCACCGCTATTAATGAAGTGGTGCTTCATCCTGGAAAAGTAGCGCATATGATTGAGTTTGAAGTCTACATTGATGAAAAATTCGCCTTTTCACAACGTTCAGATGGCCTAATCATCTCAACCCCTACGGGTTCGACTGCTTATTCGCTCTCTGCTGGCGGCCCCATTCTAACCCCTTCTCTGGATGCTATTGCGATTGTGCCAATGTTCCCCCATACACTGTCTGCGCGTCCGCTTGTAATCAATAGCAGCAGCACTATCCAACTGCGTTTTTCCCATATGCACAGCGATTTGGAAATCAGTTGTGACAGTCAGATAGCCTTACCTATTCATGAAGGAGAAGACGTTCTTATCCGTCGAAATGAGGATCATCTAAATTTAATTCACCCCATAAACTATAATTATTTCAAAACACTAAGCTCAAAGCTGAACTGGTCAAAAAAATTATTTTAGAAACTATGCATAACAACTTTACTGGTTATAAAAACAGTTTATACTGTATAAAAAATCATATCTGTTTATTTATACAGGAGCACTGTCATGCTGGCACAACTGACTATCAGTAATTTTGCAATTGTCCGCGCACTTGAAGTCGATTTTCAGCACGGCATGACGGCTATTACCGGCGAAACAGGGGCTGGGAAATCAATTGCAATCGATGCCTTGAATCTGTGTCTGGGGGGGCGTGCAGAAGCAAATATGGTTCGCTCGGGTGCCACCAGAGCAGATATCTGTGCCAGTTTTGCCTTAAAGGACAATCCTTCCGCTTTAGAATGGCTCATTGCTAACCAACTTAATGAAAACAATGAATGTCTTTTACGCCGCACGATAAGTAATGATGGCCGTTCAAAGAGCTTCATTAACGGCACGACTGTACCACTCTCACAGCTACGCGAGTTAGGGCAATTACTTATTCAGATTCATGGACAACACGCACACCAACTGTTGCTTAAATCCGAACATCAAAAAACGCTTCTGGATGGTTATGCCGGCGAAAACATTCTTTTAAAACAAATGGCAGATAGCTATCATCAATGGCATCAGAGCTTTCGCTTATTAGCTCAACATCAGCAACTATCGCAGGAGCGTGAATCACGTCGCGAACTATTACAGTACCAATTGAAGGAGCTCAATGAATTTGCGCCACAAATTGGTGAATACGAACTTATTGATGAAGAATATACGCGACTGGCAAACAGTGGGCAGCTACTTTCAACAGGACAACAAGCCCTTGTGATACTTGCTGATGCCGAAGACAGTTCAGTACAAAATCATCTTCACACCACCCAACAATTGCTCAGTAGACTTGCTGCAATGGATAGTAAATTGGTCGGTGTCTGTGCCCTACTCAATGAAGCTGCAATTCAGATTGGTGAAGCCAGTGATGAATTACGCCATTACTGTGAAAGACTGGACCTCGATCCTAATCGGCTTCATGATCTCGAGCAGCGTCTTACCCGACAGATTACGTTGGCACGCAAGCATCATGTCCCGCCGGAGCATCTGCCATTATTTCACCAACAATTATTGGACGAACAGGAAGTGCTCAATCAACAGGAAAACGATCAGGAAAACCTGGCATTGCTTGTTGCACAAAATCATCAGATAGCTCTCAAATATGCTGAAGAACTTCATCAGCGCCGTGTTCATTATGCGCATGAACTTGGTCAGCTCATCGGTGAGAGGATGCATGCGCTGTCTATGCCATATGGGCAGATGGATATCAATATTAGTTACAATCCCGATCACCTTACTGCAGAAGGCGCAGACCACGTTGATTTTCGCATAAGCACCAACCCCGGCCAGCCTTTGCAGCCGTTATCAAAAGTGTCTTCAGGCGGAGAACTTTCACGTATCACGCTTGCAATTCAGGTTATAACTGCACAGAAAATGGACACGCCAGCGCTCATTTTCGATGAAATCGATGCAGGTATTAGTGGCCCTACGGCCGCTGTTGTTGGCAAAATGTTGCGCCAGTTGGGAGAGTCTACCCAAGTGATATGTGTCACTCATTTGCCGCAAGTAGCGGGTTGTGGTCATCATCACTTTTTTGTCAGTAAAAAAACTGACAGAGAAATGACAGAAACTCATATGCTTTCTCTCAATAAACAGGCCAGGCTCCAGGAACTGGCACGTTTATTGGGTGGGGGTGAAGTCACATGCAACACATTAGCAAATGCAAAAGAGCTTTTGGCAGCCTGATACGGCACTTTTCAGACTAACCTTGGTCTGAGACATCATTCACAAAGGTTTCAAACTGTGGAAAGGTTTATTATCATCGGTTGTTACGCTGTCATCGTAACAACTGTACGATGTAAACAGACCGTTGGCCCTTAAAGGAATCAATATACTTATGCGCTGTAAAACGCTGACTGCCGCTGCGATGGTTTTCTTAATGATAACCGCTGGATGTTCTGCTTTTGAGCAAGTGGTTTATCGGCCAGACATCAACCAGGGGAATTACCTCGTTGCAAATGATATTTCCAAAATCCATACCGGCATGAACCAACAGCAGGTTGTTTACACCCTCGGAACACCAATGATGCGCGATCCTTTCGGTAGCAATGTTTGGTATTATGTATTCCGCCAGCAGCCGGGACATGAACCCGTTACTCAGCAAACACTTACGCTTACCTTTGATAACAAAGGCACACTGGTCAATATCGATAACAGACCTAATCTGACCAGTCAGAAAAGTTGAGGTGGATTAGCTAATGTACTAGCTCAGACCTGATCTGACAGTTACCGGTTATTTATACAGGTGTCTGTCAGATTACATCCGGTTCAGATCCTTTTCTGCCCAGACCCGTTTTCCATCAAGTAACGTGGCCATTGGCGTTCGCCCGCAGCACATTTTTCCCTGATGAGTTCGCTCATTATTGTCATGCCACAACCCGTTGTCCAGATCTGCCTGCAGGCTCTCCAGGTCCCCATATCACTTCTTGCGGAACGTAACCTGATAAAAATCCTGCAAAATCGTTTTATGGAAGCGCTCGCAGATGCCGTTCGTCTGTGGGGACATCGCCTTCGTTTTCGTATGGGCGATATCGTTGATGGCCAGATAAAGCTGGTAATCATGCTGCTCCACCTTACCACAGTACTCCGTTCCCCTGTCGGTCAGTCTTCTCAGCACCGGCAGGCCCTGAGCCTCACAGAACGGCCGTCGGCGGCGGTGTTCGGCGTTTTACTCGTATACCGCTTGCAGTGCGCCACTTTCGGGTATGTATCCACGAACGTCTGCGGGCAGATACGGCCCCCCTTTCAGATTGCCAGCACAGAAGGTGTCCTGCGACCCGGGATAGCCCGGGTGAGCGGTCTCGATTTCGCCGCTGGCCTCATCATCATGCGCCTTTTTCTCCAGCGCGGCGATTGGGGCACCGGTAAGCACGATGGCTTCTCTGACGAGCTTTTCCTCAGGCGCCTTCAGGCGTTTACGGAAGTTCTCCAGGTCGTGTCGTTGCCAGATGGCGCGCACGCTGCTGCCGGAGGTAAACACGCCTTTTTTACGCAGCTCATCACTGGTCCGGTGCTGCCCGTGGGCCGGGAACTCAACGGCATATTCAACAACAGCGCGTTCAGTGGCTTCGTCGGCGCGGTTCTTCAGGTTGGGAACCCGGCGGTTCTGGTTAACCAGTGCATCGATGCCACCTTCAGCAGCCAGTTCCTGATAACGGTAAAACGTGTCGCGCGACACGCCCATGATCTTGCAGGCTTTTGATACGTTACCAAGTTCTTCGGCGAGATTGAGCAGGCCGGCTTTGTGTTTGATGATGGGATTGTGAGTATGAAGCATGAGAGTGACCTCGCGTTTTGTTTAAGGATTAGACACCCATATCAAAACCGGTAAATCTCAACCTTTCAAGGTCCAGTGTCAGATCAAGTCGCGACTAATACATGTAAAAAGCCACCTGCATAGCAGGTGGCTTTGACACCGCCCCCTAAAAGGGGGCTTAAACACCACCTTTCCAGTCCGAGCTGTATGTGCCTTTCTTCTTCCTCTTTGGCAACCTTGTCCTGGTACCGCACATACCTTCGAATTACTTCTTCTTTTGCACCCACCGAATCCACAAAATACCCTCTTTGCTAAAAGTGGTTACACCAAAGCTTGTGCTTCCTGAGATAAGGAAACTTCGCGAACAGCCTGATGGCCGTTCGCCCTTTCACAAATCCCATCAACTCAGAAACACTCAAGCCAGGCGGCGTCCTCACCACCAGATGCATATGATATATCTCCACATTTAGCTCAACTACTGTGCATTTTTTCATATTGCTGTAAATGTAGATGCTGCGGTAAACCTCTTTACCGAGATTACCTTTGAGGATTTTGTATCTGTACTTCGGTGTCCATACAAGATGATACTGACAGCGATAGAATACGTGGGAAGCGGATTCATATCTGCTCATGCTATTTACTCCTTGATTTGCTGGTAACAAACCGGGGCAGTATTTAGCATGGGCATTCTACCGGCAAAGCCCCACATGAACGATCACCACCTCCACAGGAGGTGGTTTAGTGTTGATAATAAAAAGTAAGGCGCGACAGCACCTTACTTTTTTGCGGCTCTTTCTGCACGCTGTCGACGCAAATCTTTAGGATCGGCTAAAAGGGGACGATATATTTCAATCCGGTCACCACTATGCACCTCGTTGTGAAGCTTCACTGGACGACTAAATACTCCTATCTTATTACTTGAAAGATCAATATCTGCACGTAAAGTAAGGATTCCAGACTTTTCAATAGCCTGTTTTATAGTGCTACCCTCTGCCACGTTCACTGCAAGGAGATACTGTTTTTCAGGAAGAGCATAAGCAACTTCAACAGCTATTTCAGACACTGTATACCTCTTTCGCACGCAGTGTGAATGCCTGAACCATGCCGTTGGCAAGCTCCTTGAAAACTCGCCCAAATGCGAGTTCTACCAACATGTTGTTAAACTCAAACTCTAAATTTAGTTCGACCTTGCATGCTTCATCTCCGAGTGCTGTGAAGACCCATCCTCCAGTTAATTTCCGAAACGGCCCCTCGACAAGTTGCATACTAATACTTTGATTATTAGTGAGGGTATTACGCGTTATGAAAGTCTTGCTTATCCCTGCCTTTGACACATCAACTGAGGCTGTCATTTGTTGTTCACTGGATTCAAGTACGCGACTACTTGTGCATCCCGGAAGAAATTCAGGATATGAATCAACATCATTTATCAATCTGAACATTTGCTCCGCACTGTAAGGTACTAATGCAGAACGACTAATCTGAGACATAGTATTACCTGTTAATTTTCTAACCCATCAATAGTAACATTGCCTGATATCAAACAAAAATTCTAAGCTTTGAACATTCTGCTAAAATAGCGTTTTCCCTGAAACGGCCATTACAGGGATGTCATCAATCTTCGCTTCGTGTAAACTAAATAGCATTATGACAAAGAAAAAAGCACACAAACCGGGTTCTGCAACCATTGCAATGAATAAACGCGCACGGCATGAATACTTCATTGAGGAAGAGTTCGAAGCCGGGCTTTCATTACAAGGATGGGAAGTAAAATCCCTTCGGGCAGGTAAAGCTAACATCAGCGATAGTTATATCCTGCTACGTGATGGAGAAGCCTATTTATTTGGTTCGACTTTTCAAGCACTAAGTGTCGCTTCATCCCATGTCGTTTGCGACCCAACACGTAATCGCAAACTGCTCCTGAAACAACGTGAACTGGATTCCTTATATGGTAAGGTAAACCGCGAGGGCTACACGGTTGTCGCACTCTCACTTTACTGGAGAAATGCCTGGGCAAAGCTGAAAATAGGCGTTGCCAAGGGTAAAAAAGAACACGACAAACGCGACGATATTAAAGAGCGTGAGTGGAAGTTGGACAAGGCGCGGATAATGAAACACGCTAATCGTTAAGCCACTGGTATAACCGCATATTTTTCTGTTATAATGTTTAATAGTACTTGGGGCTGATTCTGGATTCGACGGGATTTGCGAAGCCCAAGGAGCATGCCGAGGGGCGGTTGGCCTCGTTAAAAGCCGCAAAAAAATAGTCGCAAACGACGAAAACTACGCACCTGCTGCAATCGCAGCTTAATCAGCCTAAGAAACTGAAGGTGTCCTCTCTCCCCAGCCTCCGCTCTTAGGACGGGGATCAAGAGAGGTCAAACCCAAAAGAGATCGCGTGGATGCCCTGCCTGGGGTTGAAGCGTTAAATCCAATCAGGCTAGTTTGTTAGTGGCGTGTCCGTTCGCAGCTAACAGGTGAATGTAAAAACCGGACTAAGCATGTAGTGCCGACGGTGTAGTAATTTCGGACGCGGGTTCAACTCCCGCCAGCTCCACCACTTTAGATAGGACTGCACCCGGACAGTGACTTTTAAAACAAGCACTTACGGACACTGACCAGACAGTAAGCAGACCATAAAAAGACAAAAAAGTGCACCTGTTATGCACGTGCATATGGTAAAAGCCTCAGATTTCACAGTCTGGGGCTTTTCTGTTTGTAACGAAGTGAAACAAAAATACATTTACCTCATCTCACTTTGCGTGCAATATTACTGTACATCCAACCAGTAAAAATCAGAGGTGCAAAATGTACGTCGAACTCATCTATGACAAACGCAATGTGGATGGCCTGCCTAATGCCAAAGCGCTGATCCTGGCCGAACTGGAAAAGCGCGTTCACCGCGTATTCCCACAAGCTGAAGTAAAAGTGAAACCAATGAATGGTGAAAGTCGCATTCAGTCAGACGCCAGCAAAAGTGACAGAGCAAAGCTAACGGCACTAATTCAGGAGATGTTTGAAGAGGCTGATATGTGGCTGGTGAATGAAGGTAATCCAGAGTGAGACGATAGTCTATTGAACACTTCACTGAATTTATATACAGACTGATCAAATACTCACCATTACTAATTCATTAACCTGAGTTATCATTCAACCGTGACAGGAATTCACATCAATCATGAGGGAATTATGAGCATCGATTATGAGCTAAAAGAATCCTCTTCGTTCGTCAATATAGTTGCAGATTCGGCGGCTATTGTAGGACTTATTGAGAATGAAGAGGAAACTATCAATATTTTCTTCACTAAAAGCTTGCCTGTAATATGCGTGGATGAAAATGGGAATGTGGGCGTTAAAGCGCTTCAAAAACAGAAGGTTGCTCCTCTAAGCCTTACCATGCATCAGGCAAATGGCTTTTTGAAAGCACTCCGACTAGCCTTGGAGCAATCCCCTTCATGTAATTTTGAAACAAAATCCGAAGGTGAAGGCTAATGAACGTAGCACGCCTTTGGCGTGAGCGGCCCTGCTGCGCAGCTTCGGGTGTTTGCATGACCGGCGCTCCGCTTTATACTCTGCAACCATGCATATCCCCCGCCCCGCCAAACTCCTCTTCACCGTCGATGACGGCTGGAACCGCTACCTCGAAAAACACGGCGACAACATCAGCGACTGGACCCGACTCTCCGTTGAGCGCATGCTCGCCTGTGGCACCTGCGCCATGGGCGTACGCCGCTACTGCTGTGCCTCGCCGGACTGCACGCACTCCCGCTTCTTCTGCCAGAGCTGCAAGTCAAAGGCCTGCAGCGCATGTGGCATGAAATCAACTGAGCAGTGGATAGCCGGGCAGCAGCACGTCCTGCCCGACTGCGAATGGCAGCACATCACCTTTACCATGCCCCACCTGCTGTGGCCCTTCTTCAGCAACAACTGGCCCCTGCTCAACGACCTGTTCCGCTGCGCCACCCGCGCCATGCTGAAGTGGGCGCGTCGGCAGGGTATAGAAGTCGGTATCTTCTGCGCCCTGCATACCTACGGCCGGCAGCTGAATCAGCATCCGCACATCCACGTGTCCGTCACCCGCGGTGGACTTGACGTAAAGCACGGCGTCTGGCGCAGCCTTTTCTTCAAAAAGAAGGCCGTGGAGGAAATCTGGCGGGGTGCCGTTATCCGCCTGCTGCGCAGCAGCTATGAGCGGGTCAGTCCCGGCACCCTGCCGGGCCTGGGCCACATCCGCGATGAGCGCCAGTGGCGGCGTTACCTGAAGGCACAGTATGGCCGGCACTGGAAGGTACACTTCGCGAAGAAGACCCGGGGAGCCTGGCACAGCGTGAAGTTCCTGGGACGCTACCTGAAGCGCCCGCCGGTGTCGGCTTCCCGTCTGCGACACTACGGCGGAGGCGCGGTAGTCCACCACTACCTCGATCACCGCACGGGAAAGCATAAACGCCAGACGCTGAGTCAGGAAGAGATGATCGGGCGCTATATCAGCCACGTTCCGGCGCGGCATTTTAAGATGGTGCGCTACTCCGGCTTTCTGGCCAACCGCAAGCGGGGTACGCTGCTGCCGAAAGTCTGGGAAGCGCTGTCGATGACGGAACGGGAAAAACCGAAGCGGCCCGGGTTTGCGGTGCTGATGAAGGGCTTCCTGGGCACGGATCCGTACCAGTGCATCCTCTGCAAAGGCCGGCTGCGTTTTGCCGGCGCCGTGGCGGGTAAGCACGCCACAAAAATGCTCTCTGACAGGCTGCATCAGATGGCGAAAAAACGATGGCTGCGGATGCCTGAGCTGGATCGGTGCGCCTGAAAAACAGGTTTCAGTTTAAAAATACGTCGAAGATGACATTTTTACATCAAACCCTACGTAGATTCCCGGTATCACAGGAAAGGATCATGCCACTTTTCATGGTCAGGCGATCTAAAAAGAAGCGATTCAATTTCCTAACCATGAACACAGGGAAAGATGTTGATAAGCTAAGCGGCATTATATCCCTGTCATATAGCGGTGAAAACGGTTCGTTTCGCCAACTTTTCACTTCCTCTCAGGAAAATGCTGTTTCAATATTCACTGCCTGCTTGCACCTGACCAAAAGTTCATCCCCACTCATTGTCAGTGCGTCGCAAATGAACGATACTGGGAGCAACAGGTTAATAACAGGTGGAGGCGACAACATGGAAAAGCGTTTAGCAGTGCTAGAAGCTGAAGTTTCGCACATCAAAACTGATATCACGGAGATCAAAGCCGACCAAAAAAACTTGATATCAGGTATGGCAGACATAAAAGCTGATGTAAAAGTACTCATCCAAAAAATTGTTGATATTGACGATAAAGTGGCAACAAAAGCCAGCGAGGACTTTGTCGAAAAGAAAGCCGGGCATATAAAAATTTGGATGCTTAGCTTACTACTTGTATCAATAGCAATGCCAATTATTTCCTTCCTTCTGAACTTGTATCTGGAAACCAAGTCTTCATAATCGAAAGGAGTATATGAATGTCTACACTAACTTTATTGTATAATGACGCAACGCTATTAAGAAAGTTAATGAACGATATTATTACAAAAGCATCCGAAAAAGAGCGAAAAGCCGCATAAAAATAATGACCCGGCCAGCGTGCCGGGTTTTTTGTGCCTTTGACATTTCGTGCTTAACCTAAGCTCAGCTTTGATGAGATATATCTATTACCCCATTAACCTGCATGGTGGCTGCACAGCTAAGAGCTATGCTGGAGTTCCCTTGTCTACCTTGTACGAATTCATGCCCGTGTAACGCGGGCTTTTTTGTACCTTAAGCCGGCAAGCCGGGCTTGATGGTTGGTTAAGCGTCTGGCGCAATCAAAAGCCTGTTGTTGCCGGTACTGCGTTCTGTTCTGCTGAATGCGGCGAGGATTACCATAAGTGTCAGCGAGAGAAAAAGCAGCGACTGGTGATTGAGTGAACTTGCACATTTTGCAATCAGTGCCAGGATTTAAAAGTCTGGATTAACCCCCGGTTGCACTTCTTTCCCGTCAGCGTTCCTAACCGCGAACTGGCGGGATTTTTTTGTTTGTAACAGCTTATTCCCAGTTAACTGAACGTACTGTGGCAGGTTTACACAGAACTTTACCCGAAATCGCTGCATGAAAAATTTGACGCGGGTTTAATTGACACGAAGTTAAAAAACTGAGCTTGTAATCTTCTGCATGTATGGCCTAGATTGTCCTGAATGCATTCAGAACAGGGACGAAAACGATGGATACTGTTGAAGAGCTCAACAACACTTATTTCTACAAAGGCGTGTGCAATCTTTCGGCGGGAGAATTATTTTTCTGGATTTTTCTTGATGCCGTAGACGAGCAACTAGGCGTAAATGATCTGGTGGCCGCCGCCAGTATTATTCTGGGGCAGCCCACCCGCCCAACAAGAGGTAAATTTGGCGGAGCAACTAAGGGAACGTCCCTTGCATCAGAAGCAGCTCGCCGTTATCTCAACATTGAACTGCCCTTTCGCCTGCCCACATTCACGAATGCGAGCCTCAGAACACTTCGGCCTAAGTTTGTAACTAATCTTGGCGCTTTTGTCGGTCGCGCCGTTCCCGTAGTTGGGTGGGTTATTGCATCCTCCGATGTAGCTACAATAGCATTCCATGCCACAGTGAACTACAACCGTATAGCCAGGGGGGATGATAAAATATGGTGACGGATAATGATGTCCTTGATTTTTTCCGGAAAGAATTACCCCTGGTGACGACACTGTCATTAAAGAAAATCCCGCTTAATAAGGACGACACTCTACAGGAATACGCGGAAGTCGAAGACCTGGCAGAAACCATCAATAAATACTCAGATAAGTATAACGTCGACGTATCCGCGCTAAACATTGAGAACTATTATCCCTGGTCGATCCCCTGGTTTTTCCGTAGCTGGTTCACGAAAGAACCGGTTAAACAAATCAAGAAACCACTTACAGTTACTATGTTCGCAGAGTCCGCCAAAGCAGGACGCTGGCTTTATGACTGATAGTGATACCGGGGTGCCCCTGGTAAGGGTCATACAACAACGTTGATCATCAGGTTCCGGGGTTCGCCACCGGGACCACGGACAATACCCTCAATAGCGCCATTCTTCACCGCAGCAATCAAATCCGTTGTGAGGTACTTAATTATGTGCTCATCCGGAAAGACATCTGAAACACTGATTTTTGCGGTTGATGTCGCGATTTCTACCAGCGTCTTCCCTCGCAGGTGCAGAACGCGGGAAAAGGCCATTGAAGGAATATCACCTGCAGGTGTATTTGCGCAGAGGTTCCAAGGACGCGCACTGCTGGCATCAGAAGTAACGGCCACACACCCCGTCAGTGAAACTGATGAGGTTAAGTCTCCACTGATTGTGCAGGCGCGTGTCTGGACCCAGCCGGTAACCTCTGACGGGTCATAGTTGTCCGGTATCGTGTCAATTATCACTCCACGAATATCCAGAACGCTACCACCTGAGCAATGGAACGTGAGGGGGCCAAATATCCGCGGGGCGTCATAATAAGCGATATGAGCTTTAATTGTTGGTCGGGCCAGGTCTGCCGCTGCCCAGCCGTAATAAGATGGCTGCGAGGGTGACAGGTCCGGCACCTTATTGCCGTCAATATAGGGATCATCGTAAGGCATAATCAGTCTGATACACCCTACTATCGATGTCTGAACATCAAGAATAAAAGTCTGGCCGGAATGAAGGTGTATGGTGTTGCTCTTGTTCGCAGGGGTTCGCGTAAGAGCCTCATTCAGGGTTTTAAGCGGTTTTTCTCGCGAACCGATATTATCATCACTGCCGTTAACGGTATCGACATACAGATTGAGCAAATCATCAGACGCTGACGTACCGTAGTAAAGCCCATCGTCGCGGATCTCCAGCAGATTGCCGCTATTCCCGGACAGTTTAACACCCAGCGGATCCGCCTCTGTTCCGTCGCCGTGCAGGGTCTGATCGTGAAACACTTTGAGCACATACGGGCCTGAGCAACGCGGAAAATAGAACGCCTGGGCATCGAACTGGTCATAAACAGCAATCGAATAATCCTGCGTCACTACCAGTTTAACCACCTGCCCGCTGATAACCGGGTAACCACCAGCATTGATGCTGATCGGCTGCGCTATAGGCGTCAGCGTGCCGTTCTCGCCCTCCTGGTAAACTGTTACGCGGTTTGTCTCAGCTGTAGGATCAGTATCCAGTTTGCCGACATAGATTTTACCGTTAAAAACGGTGCTGAACTGGCGCGGCATGGTGTAAAGTTCAACAGGGAGCGTGAGCGGTATGGCGTTATCGGTCATTTTAAGATCTCCTGAATAGCTACGCAGTAATAGCTATTATGCGTAGCTGTAGATATTTCCAGTTCAAAGGGATGTTGAATAATGAGCAAGTACTTAAGTCTTCTTCCATATGCTGTAGTTGGTTTTATCCTCACCAAATTTATACCTAATTGGTGGATGTATGGTCTTGCGATTACTTCACTAATACTGATATTCGGATGGCTGATTTTGTTCATATCCGATCACAGAGAACTAATGGCTTTATTGATTTACCCAATAACCATATCTTTTATAGTATTGATAATTACATTAGCGATTACAGTTTTTCAGTACGTGAAAATAGCCATTACTGATTCAACGATGCCGTCATTTGATATTTTCATGTTTTATTTTATTAAATCATTTGAATTCCCTCTAATTTTCTTAGGTACTGGAATTATTCTCACCTTTATAATATTACTCTTTGAGAAAATAGCTAACCATTTCAAAAGACTAAATTAAAATTATTACCATAAGTACTGTATGCAAGCGATTTTCTGTAACTACCTTACAAAAGGCTCAGTAGTAAAAGGGATTGAGCCTTAATTAGCCTGCAAGGCTTCCAGACCGCTCACTGATGTTACAATACCCATTCTCCGTATTGCCCTGATATCTTCAGGGCTGAATTCTTTATTGAGAATTGCCAGAGTTTTTGGATTACGTATAAGTCTTTTCTCCGCTGCATCGATAGCCGCTTTAGAACCGCCAGCTTTTAACGCATTTCCCCCCTCCTGAATGGCTTTTTCCACGATATATTTGACGCTTCTCTTTTCAATCGCTTTTTCAAGCAACTGACTTGCCAGGAATTTACTGCCTGCGACAGCAGCCCCACCAATGCCACCGGTTGCCACCGCTGCGCCACCAATCGCCAGATCCAAGCCCCTGTTTGCCGACGCCCTTAATACTGCTCCAGACATACCGCCCACGCCCTCCTCAAGTCTTTTAAGCGAAGGCATCGATCTGCCGGTCTGCTCCATTCGCTTCATGAAGCCGCTGGCATTTCGTGCCAGCGTTCCGTAGGCGGCCAGCAGATCGGCTTCCTGCGGCATATAGCGGCGAATTGCCGATATATTTTGCGGGGTCAAAATCTCGCTGAGGTCCTTCATACCCGCGCCCACTGAAGTGCCACCCCGCGGCCCTTTTTCAACAGCCCGACTAAGTGCAGATGCCAGCACAATACCGCGCTCTGACTCCGGCAGGGCAGAAACCAACTTGTGAATAGGGTTAACCCCCTTCTCCCCTGAACTTCGCAGAGCCGTATTCAGTTTGCTGACAAGCTGGTCATCATCAAGTGACTTACCGAAAGCGGCTTTAGCGTCTTTCTCCATCGCAAAGCGTTCTTTCGAAAGCGCGTTCGCCTTTTCCCAATCGTCGATAAAACCGTGTCTTTCGGCCATCCCCCGCATATCATCGGCCAGCGCGTTTCGCGCACCTGCCAGCTTTCGGGCTTCATTCATTCTACCGGCGCGGCGTGCGGCTTCCTCAGAATCACCAACACGAGAGCGCCACTCTTTCATCTGCTCGAAAGTCATGGGGCTTTCTGTGGTTTTATGCAGGCTTTTTAGTGTTGGATTGTCGAAGGTAGCTAGCGCCTTCTCAGCGCTGAGATGCGCCCGGACGTTGGCCGCTTTTTCTTTAGCCAGTGGGTTAGCAGCATTGCGCATATTGTCCCAGGCTGATCTTTCGGTCACCTTCAGGCTGTTTAAAGAATTTACAACCCGCTCACGGATGGCGGCGGTTTTCTCGGATGAACCACCCGCTTCCGCGCCCAGACGGTTCAGATCGTTTTTAAGGCTGTTTGTCACTGCGCTGACACCGCGCTCCTGTGCATCACGTGCCGGACCCGCAACAGACGACAGCACGCCTTCAACATCCTGTAATCCTGCATTACCGCTACGCTGGCCGGGAGACAGCGCACTGATATCAACGCCTGTTAATCTGGACGCCTCGTCAACGTCCGGGCTGACCTGATTAATGGCGCGATTGAGATCTTCACGTCCAGCCCTGCTTTTAGCGGCCTGTACGATCTCGTCATTGGTCGAAGGCAATGCACGCTCTGCCGGATTCAGGCGATTTCTCACGGCACCCGCAGCCTTTCCGAACAGCGGAGCAATTACACGGCCTGCTCCACTCGCAGCGGTTCCGATCGCCAGGTCTTTTGCCAGCCCATCGCTATTATCAGCACTGCTGTTTTGTGCCAGCGCACCGGGCACGTTTTCGGCTAACATATCTGCCGCTTTGGTTGCGAACCGTTCCGCACGTCCGGCACCGGCTACGGACCCCAGCGCGGCGGCCGTGCGCTCTGCCCCAACGCCGGGTATCAGGTAAGGCCCCATCTCCGCGCCAATTTTTGCATATTCATCTTTCGGCTGAAGAGCGTCAGGTAATGCGAAACGCTGCGCCGGGGTGTAAGTCCCGTCGCCTATGCCCAGCTTGCCACCTGCCCACACTGCAGCACTCTGAACCGCGTCGCCAATTTCAGGAATGATATTAGCCACATTCACAGCGGATTGAGCGAGCCCCTTACCCGCTTCCAGAAGTGGATTATCCGGCTGCTGCTGGCCGGGAGATGGATAGGCTGAATAAAAGGCCGCCTTCGCCTGCGCTGCCTGGTCACCCGCACGAGGAGCGACAACCTCGTTAAAGTACTGTTCCTGCGCTTCGCTTTTCTGAGCGGGTGAAAGTTGCTGGTATTGTGGCGACGCGATAACATCCTTCCATGCTTTAGCCATTATTCCCCCCACAATGAAGAATAAGCAGATTGCTGCTGGCCGCCCGCTGGTGAAGAACTTTCTTCATAAGTCGGTACATAGCCATTCAGCGCACCACCCGCTTTCTGTGCCAGGAAGCGTAGCTGTTTGCGCACGGCATCGGGCGAGCCGATAATACCGTTGTCTGTAACACGCAGTCCGGTTCCCAGCTGATAGGCGGCATCAAGTTCTTTATTCGAGGTGCTGCCTTTGAACGCCTTGAGGCGTTCGGAACCGATAAGGCCCTGTAACTGTTTTATCTTGCTGATTTTGTCAGCGCTGCTGTTACGAAACGTTCCGGCCAGCCACCCTTTCTCACGTGTGTTAACGGTCCCGACAATACGATCTAAATCGGGATCGTCTGCCAGTTCCTGCGCCAGCTGCTGCGCCTGATACAGGTCATTTTTAGCCGCTGTGACCTGCGTCTGACGCTGTTCAATCTCCTGCTTATTAGCATCAATTTTTTGCTGCGCGGCCTGCAGTTTGAGGTCATTATCAGCCGCTTTATACTGGTTCTCCAGTTGCCTTTGTTGGTAGTTCAGCTTTTTCAACTGCATATCGTCCGCATGGAACTGCGCCGCCTGGTTCAGACCGGCCCAGCCGCGCGCGTCCGCCAGATTCTGCCCACGAGCTGTTAGCCCCTCGTTAGCTCTGTGGCTACGTGATGTCTCCGCTCGGGTCTCACGATTACCCTGCTCAGCGTAATAGTCCTTCACGCCCAGCGCGCCCATGCCTACCGTATCGATAATATGCTGCGTGCCGCGCGGGTCCTGCTGATACTGTTTAAATAGGTCCTCCGGCGTGCTGCCGACGCTCTGCAGCGTCGCGCGATGTTGCGCAGCTGCCTGGGCGAACGCCGCCGGATTGCCGCTGGCCGCCGCTATGCGTAAATCGCGGGCAGCATTGCCCAGCGCCATGCGGTGATTGTCGTCGCGAAAGCCAATCGCCTTCTGCACCGTCTCCATCTGCTGAGGATATTTCGCTACGATAGCATCCAGCGCAGCCGGATCTCCCGACGCATAAGCTGTTTGCCAGTCACGCTGGAACTGCTGCTGGGCCTTTTGCTGCTCAGCCTGGGCTTTCTGCTGTTGCACCTGCTGATACATCCCGGCTCCCTGTAGCCCCTGCAAAAAACCGTTCCCGGACGTGTAGTCGATTGGTTGAAAATCCATGCTGCCGCCTCCTAAAACAATCCCGCAAGAAAGCCGATCCCCTGCGTCAGTGCCTGCCCATTTGCCAGCGAATTACCCGCCTTGGCCGCGCCAATCTGATTGACGTTGTTGCTGTATGCGTTTGCGTAGTTGTTACCGCTGGTATTCATGACGTTTGCGGCATTCATGCCGATGCCGGTCAGACCGGTCAGGTTGTTGTACTGGCTGCTCAGATACTGCTGGCCGAGCTGCGGCGCGATCGATGCCAGCGCATTGCTGGTTGCCGTGGAGCCCAGCCCGCCGGTTGCCTCGGCGCTAGCCAGCTGCTGATATCGTGCCTGATTTGCGAGGCCTGAATACTCAGACGAGTTGTAATAGTCCGCCAGCGTGCCACTGCGGTTATTGACCAGATT
The DNA here is from genome assembly GCF_021365465.1 of Erwinia tracheiphila. Taxonomy (NCBI): domain Bacteria; kingdom Pseudomonadati; phylum Pseudomonadota; class Gammaproteobacteria; order Enterobacterales; family Erwiniaceae; genus Erwinia; species Erwinia tracheiphila. The sequence continues at coordinate 1,529,061 of NZ_CP089932.1, read as the reverse complement.
TTGCAGTCCGGTTAGCGCAGTACTGCCTGCATTGTAATACGGCGTCATGCGCTGAACCTGGTCGTTATAAATTTGCTGCGCCATCGCGTTTGACTGATTCGCCGCGCTGGTTGTGGCGCTGGCCGCCGCATTCGCACCGGTCACACTGCCTATCACATTGCCGACCGCCTTACCAATTCCGCCCATTATTTTTCCCCTTTATCATCAGAACTACCTCGCCAGTGGAGCCGTCTAAAAACTCCATCAGCACAGTTTTTTCGTAAGCGAAGCCGAATTTTTTCGCGAGATTACAGACATGGCGCGACGTCGCAAGAATCGGCGCACGCACCTCCCTGTCGCCAATCCGCACGAGTACGTCGCGCACCGCGTCGCGACACCGCCAGCGCTGGCCTGATTGCATCGCCATGTGAATTTCGACGTAATCGCCATGGTCCGGCAGCGCGAACACGCCGCAATCGCACCAGAGATAATAATCAGTGTCGTAATCCGGCCAGCTCTCCAGCCCCCACGCGCGAAATAATGCCTGCCCTGTGAGAGCATCAATTTTTTGAAGGTTCATGTTTAGTCGATTAAGCCGTGGGCGCGCAGCGCGTCCTCTAAAGCCTTGATGCGCTGGCGGGCCTCTTTCAGGCCACCGGGTGCTGAGTCGGGATCGAAATCAGCGTCGGCGTTGAACGCCCCGCTGCTGGCGCTGCCGGTTGCGGGAGTAAAACCGGTCACGCGGCCACCGACGACCTGAATGCCGTTAACCGTGAAGGATGTCGCACCGAGGGAGCCGCCAACGCTCTGCGCATCGGTGGCGCTTTTTGACACGTAATCACCGTTAATTTGCTTCAGCGCCTCACCCTGGCTGGCAATAGTCTTGTCCTGCTCTTCGTTCTGCTCCTGTGCCGTGTTGGCATCCCGGCCAGCTGAATTGGCCTTGTTCGCAATATTCACCATGCTGTTGCTCTGCTGCAGGACATACAGCTGATATGCCCGGGAGAAATTGGAAGGGAGCATTTGCGCATTGATTGGTGTGGGGAGTACCTGCACATCATCATTTTTAGCCATAACCCGCCCTTAACTGACAGTAAGCCAGCGCGGCTGGCGTACTGGTGACAAAGCGCAGGCGAAATCCGATGTTTTTACGACACCGACCGATCCTGCGCCAGATGATCCGCTGGTCGTAGCGGTAGAGGCTGTTGGAGGTGATTAACTGCTCACGCCCGTAATTACTGCCGTCCGTCGTCACCGAGATAAAGCAGCGCTCTGCTTCCAGCGCCAGCCCTGCGGCGGATTCAATCTCAAAGTCAAACAGCAGGGAGTTGTCCGCTTTCGCCAGCGGGGTATAAAGGACCAGCTCAGCGGCTTCGTCATATTGAGACGCGAGCGCAGGATCCAGTCTGCCGGTTACGCCCTCATTTTTGTCGCCCAGCGTGACGGCTGACCCGTCCCACATCAGATCAATCCCACGGTAAACAGCGTCATACAGGCCACTTTTCAGAATGCACCATTGCGGCCCGTCACCCGAGGCACTCCCATCGAAGCAGAGCGTATGCCGGGGCAGGTGCACGATCAGCAGTTCGTGGCCGTCAAATCTGACCGACTCCAGCACGCCGGACGCCAGTTCGTCAGCGCTGTAACCGCTTATCAGTTTTTCGACGGTCGGCGTTGCAATCGCTTTTTTGCTGCCACTGTCGATGAGGTACACGGACGGTGCGCCTGTAGCCGGGTGACTGAGCACAGCGAACGAATCGCCGTAATGGCATTTACAGTAAGTCCCTGCGATGCCGGTATTCACCATCAGCGACGGCTGTGCAATGTAAACCGCATCGCTGGTGCTGGAACTGCCGGACAGCGAGAAATATTCTGTCGTGGCCGAGCCGAAACAAACCACCATATCCCGCCAGCTGCCCACCCCCTGAATGCCGTCTGGCATTGACTCAGCCCGGTAAAATGGTCGGTACTGGTCCGGGTGTGTTTCGTCCTCAAGATCCGTTATGCCGAAGGTGTCCGTACCATCTTTGACCCAGATATAGCGGCTCCGGTTGTGGCAGATATCGCGGACGGTCCCGATCTCATACTGCGCATAATCGAGCGAAATCTCGTTAACGGTCAGATCGACAGACACCGCCGTAGCGTCAGTGCCGCCGCCGTTAAATGTCCAGCTCAGGGTAACAATGCTGCCGCTGGTTTTGCTGCCGGTTACCAACACCTCAGAAAGCCATGGGCCGCTTTCAGGCTTTTCCTGAGTCTGTTCGCTGCCCCACTGGCTTTCTGTGACTGTCAGCGCCTCGCCGGTAGTGCCGTCTGATTTTGTTGGCGTAAGCGTGATCGTTATTTTACCGTCCTGCGACTCTGCCGGGACATAAAACGCATCGCTGCCGCTGGCGGTGTGCGTCCACGCGCTGAGCGTTTTCTCGTAACCCTCCTGTGATATGACCGTTTCCGGCCAGTTATCGAGCGCTGTAAGCGTCTTATCATCGTAGCTGTAAAGCAGCAACTGGCCGTCAGCCGCCACGCCCTGGCTGCTGTAGCTGTGTGCCATGCTGACCCGCCCGCTGCCGGGTATGGTGACTTCAAGATCGGAGCCGCTGGCGTACAGCTTCGCACCGGCCACGCGAAACAGCTCACTTTGTTTTGTATTGTACTCCGCGCCGCGGGAAGTGCCGTCCACCTCCGCAGCTTTCGCTATGCCAGGAAACGAGCGCATGTAACCCGCAGCGTTCAGCACCGGTTGCGGCACGGCCAGCATATTTACGGGCAGGAGATCGACGTAGTCAGCGATAAACGGGTTCTTCCCTTTACCCTTAATTATCGGAAGCTGGATCATCGGCATGGTGTCGTTTCCTGTGAAAATATCGCGATGTGTGACGGTTACCGCTGCCGGTTGGCATCCGGTTGGGATAACTGAGATGAGGCGTTCGCCGCTTCGCCAGCCACTTGACGATCCGCTCTTTGCCATAACTGCCTTTGGCAACCAGTCCGGCGGGAGCCTCCTGTCCGTAGTCAGCCAGCATGCGAATTGCCAGACAAACCAGCACGGCGTTGATGCAAAAATCAGGCAGGTTGTGGACATCCTCCGGTAATGGTGATGCACCGCTTTCCGAAAAGGCATACCCCACATCAATACCGCGCCGTTCGTCATCCATAAGCCATTCGGACATCATCAGATCGAGGTCGTCGAGGCCATCTTCCAGCGACTGAGGGTCAACATCCGTCAGCGTGGCATTGCTGGCGAGCGACGCCTTACGCAGTGCTGCCAGCACAATATCGCCCTTAGTCGTCAGTCTCATCGGCGGCCGCCTTTGGTTTACGTCCGCGTTTTTTTGGCGTCTCGTCCTCCGATTCGCCAATCAGATCATCGCCATCCGTTTCGGTTTCTTCCTGCTCCTGCTCCTGTTCTGGCAGAGGTTCAAGTAGTTTTGACGGATGATCAAGCCAGCCCTCCGCCAGATATTTCGCTAAATCCTCGCGCCCGATTACCTTCACGTGCGCCGTGGTGTTCCAGACCCGGGTTTTACCGCCAGCTTTATAAATCATCGTTTTCATGAAATTACCTCATTTAAAAAGGGGCCAAAGCCCCTCAGTTGTTACGCTGCCTGATTAGCCAGGCCCACGCCGATCGATTCCGGACGGGTCGCATTGACCGAGTACCACAGCGCAATACGGCATTTGCCCGCCAGCGTGCTGATATCTCCCTGGGTGGCAAAAATGCCGTTCAGGCCAACGTCAGGGATGCTGAATGATTTGGTCTTCATGCCGGAGAAAAGCTCGTGGGTGGTCGGGATCGGCTGCGAGACAATGCGGATACTGTCGTTTGACCAGAACACATTGGTTGTCGCATCTGCCACGTTCAGGATATTCACCGCCATTGCGTTAGCCAGACCGGTATTAACGTTCGCATAGGCCCTCTGTGCTGCGGAGAGGCTGGCGTCATCCAGTGCAATCGGCTTAGGCGTGATCTCAACGGTGTTCTCGTCCAGAACGCGAACAACTGAAAACGTCGCGTCGTCCGTCAGCACGTTTTTCGCCATCTGCGCGAGGTATTTCACGCCCGCAAAGCTGATTTTGTCACCGCGCTTAAGGCCGGTTGTCGCCGACAGCTTCACCTGTGCGAAACGGTTATCGACGTTCTCGCGTTCACCATCGGCATCTTCAACCCATGCCAGCGGCTTAAACGACTGGGTGCCGGAAACCGTGAGGCCCGACGCGCCGGACGCTTTGAGCACAGGCATTTTTGGCGAACGCAGCACATCATCAAAACCCGCAACCTGTTTCTGGATAGTGCCTTTTTTATAGGCGTCCTCCGTCATGCGGCCATAAATATCGCGCCCCACCAGGTCATAGCCCGCCTTCTTGTAATCCTTAACGTTAAAGAAGTAGCTCAGGCCGCGGTTGCGGCTCAGTTCGCGGGCAAACATGATCGCCTCAGCGTCGGCGACAAAATCCCAGCCGCCGCCAGGCTTGTTGCTGATGTCCTCCGGATTGGTAACGACCAGCGAGCCCATATCGGCGGACACCTGAGCGATTTTCTGCTCAACGTTGTTAGCCAGCTTCTCAGCCGCGGCTTTGATGCGGCGGCGATAGCTGGTTTCATCCCGCAGGTCATCCGCCCGCAGCGAGAAGAAATCATTATCCGGTACGCCCATATTCACCTTGACCGCCAGCTCAAGCAGATCCGTCTCCTTGCCGGTCAGGTCCCAACCCTCCTGGGTCGGAGATTCCATTTGCAGCGGCATCCAGTGGGTGTTATTGCTGCGCTGCATATCGCCAGCAGGCGGCGTGTAAACTTCAGCTTTCTGCGCCATTGGTGTGAGATTTGTGATTGTCTCGATCACCTCATCGACACCGTATGACACGATTTGACCTTCGTTTAATGAAGCCATTATTTTGATCCTTAAGAGAGTAATTTTTTAATTTTGCGGTAGGTTTCAACGTCGCCTTTAGTTGCCGCTGCATTCATCTGCTTTTGCAGCACATCGCGATTTGCCGCCGCAACGTCACCGCTTACGGGCTCGTCAACGGGTGGCGCTTTTGACACCTCTTTACCGCGTGGCTTAATCGTCAGGCGCTCTGACAGGCGCGTCAGCTCAATCAGGGCCTGTTGTGAGCTCATTGTCAGCAATCCGCGCAGCTTTTCCGGGTTTGCACCCAGGTGGTAGAACATCGCCGCCGATTTTTCAGGGAAGAGGCTCATGATCTCCGCATCCAGTCCGGGGGGGAGGATGCTTCTCACGACATCTTCTTTTTCTTCAAAATCTGGCAGGTTCAGCTTCTCAGCGGCGTCATAGTGCGCTTTCGCCGCTGCTGCGAATTGTGACGACTGGCGGGTAAACTCCTGCGTTTTACGGCCCTGTTCAGCAACGGCGTTACTTCTCGCGTCCTGGGCTTTCAGCATCCACTCGTTCTGGGCTGCCTGAAAAGCGGCCATGGCGCGGTTAGTATCGAAGCCGTATTTTTCCAGCGCCGTATCTGACAGAAAGTCATTAAAATCAGGCTGGGATGGCAGCTCAGGTGTTACCCGCAGATTCTCCGGCACCTCACCACGCGTAACCGCTTCCGCTGCCTGCTCCAGTTCGCGCTGACGCTTGCGGGCAATGCGGCGTGCTGCAAACTTTGCATTCTCGTTTGCGGGGGTGTCCGGGTTGGCTGGTTCCTCGTCATTCAGAACAATGTCAAAGCCCTGTTCGCCCTGATCCTCTGGCTGATTTTCCGCTACTCCGGTCTGGACCTGCGGCTGTGCATTTTCCTGATCTGCGGACAGGGTTGATTCTTCAGTTACCTGAATGTCGGTGGTATCACTCATGTTTTTTTACTCTCTACATGGATTGAGGGAACTCGCCCGAAGGCGGAAATTGACCCGGCACCTGGCCGGTGGGTATGGATTGCTGTTGCCGGGTGGCAACCTCGTGCATCAGTTTCAGCGCTTCAATCACCGCTTTGCTGTCTATGTTTCGGGCTTGTGCCAGCTTATAAATAGTGTCAGCCTGTGAGCGCTGCGCGTCCTGCTGCGCGGTAAATGCTTTAATTTCGGTCTGCGCCGTCTCGTTCTGCGCTCTGGCAGCTTCAGCCTGCGCGGCGATCATCTGCGCCTGTGCGAGAACCATATTCGGATCCTGCTGGCCCTGTTGTGCCTGCTGAGCTTCCTGCAGCCAGCGTTCCTCTTCCGGCGTCTCCGGTTTTTTCAGACCCTGAACTACCAGCTGTTTCGTTGCGTAATCGCGGGTGATCTCGATGCCTTTACCGTCCAGCAGCGCCAGATATTGCAGCAACAGTACGTTCCAGACCTGATGCTCTGCCGGGACCGTTTTCAATAGCTCCTGAATCTCAGCCCGGTTCTGGTCCTTCATGCTCTGGAATGACGGCCCCGCGTCGGTGTAGCACTCATAGCGCCCGCGAATATCATTGAGCACCACCACACGCCCGGACTGATAATCAACGGCCTGTGACAGGGTCTGCACCTCGTTTTCGCTGCCGTCCTCAGCCGTTGTCAGCACGGTGCGCGGCACATCGTAGATGTCATTGACCATCGCCTGGTAAATTTCACCGTCGCGGCGCATGGCGGTAGCCAGGTTATCCATGAAAACGAAGGTTTCCAGGTCGGCGCGCTGGTTCAGCTGGTTCACCGTATCAAAGGCCACCTGGTTACCATTTACCTCCTGGCCATCCACGCCCGGATCTGCAACCTCTTTCACCGCCGCGGTGGCCGCCTCCAGCATGTAGGCGTTTGCCTGTGGCACTTCCGGATTATCCATATATGAAATGGGCCGCGCCGGAAGCTGGGCGTTCTGCTCGTCGGTACGATTCATCAGGTAATAAGGGAAATCGTCATCCCCGCTGTACATGTACTCGTAGCCCTCAATCTGCTCCGGCCAGAATATGGGCTTTTTCTTCGGTGTGCGGGCCACGATGTCGGCGTTGAACGACATGATCATGTTGCGCAGGCGCTGGCCGTCTTTCGTCAGCCGGACAATCCCCTCGTACACCTCCACATCGTCAACAAAGCCCCACTCCCCGAAGACCGGCACAATCGGCAGGTGCTCACCGGCTATCAGCTCCCGGTTTTTCAGTACGGCAGTGTTTGAGAGAATGGTCTTATACACCCTGCGGCGGGTGACTTTGCGCTCTGCGACCTTCTCCATGCCCTGCTCAGCCAGCTCATCGATCACGTCTTTAATATCGCGCTTGTAATAGCTGACGGGCTCGCCGCTCAGCGGGTCCTGATAAATGAATACCGTCTCTTTCTTTTCCTCGACCTCGTAATATTCAGCGATAAATACGGTATCGCTGGTCTGCCAGCTGAACAGCAGATCATTGGGAGACGTGAAAGTCGGCAGCTCGTCGGCATCAAGCCCGTACTTTTTCGCGAATGACTTCCAGCCTGATTTGCTGAGGGCGTTAATCACGGTCACATGCCGCGCGTCGGATTTATCCAGCTGCTTGCTGTTCGCATCCCAGATAACGTGGGAGCATGCGCCGTGTATCGGCACGCGACGAATAATCTGGTTGTTGCTGGTCGGGTCCTGATCTTCATGTTCCGTAACCAGACGCCAGGCCCCCACCCCCGCCTCGATTTGCTCGCGAACAGCAATGTTTACAGAGGTTCGGGCAGTGTTATGCCGCATGTCGGTACGGTACATGCCCATCAGGACGTCAGCGGCATCCGGATCGGCACCGTCTTTTGGCCGGTAACGCACATCAACAGGATTCTGGCGCATTTCTGCCACCAGTTTACGAACCACCGGCCGCACAACGTCAAACTGTCCGCGATACTGCAGCGTGGTGTACTGGCTGAGCCAGTCATCCCAATGGCTGACGCGGGAGAAAAACAGGTCGTTACGGGCTTCGGTCCTCGCATCCTCGCTGGCGGTCCAGTCGCTGTCAAACTGGCGGAGAATATCGTCCAGCCGTGAGTTTTTGTCTTCGTCGGCCATTATCTTCCTCGCTGTATCGGCCGGATGGGTGCCGGTATTTTTTTGGTTTTGGGTTTAAACAGATCGCGCTGCATTCTCGCGCTACGCCGCATCATGTACGCATAGCGGACGGCGGAAAGGATATCGTCGTTGAGTTTCACGATCTTGCCGTTCTCGTCCCTGTGATAGAGCCGGAACTCTTCGAAGAAGGGTTCACAGGTGTTAAACACCCTGAAGCGCCCCTCGGTCATCAGGTCGCGCAGTTCGGTAACCCCCGGTTCAACCGCGTTCCCGCCGTCCGGCCAGGTGGCATGCTCAGGCAGCATCTGAAAACCCGCCTCGACGTATTTCGCTTTGAGCTCTTCACCGCCCCCCTTCTCATGCTGATAGCCGTCATGCGGCCAGGCTGTGGGAATGCCCTTACTCCAGGCCTTCACCGCGCCCCATGCCTGTACGGCTGTGTTCTCGCGTTTCTTCCAGACCCTCGCCAGATAAAAAATATCAGCGTCCTTGTCCCACCAGAGCTGGATATGAGCCTGCGGGTGATCCCATCCGAAGTCCTGCCCGTTAATAACGTAAAAATGTTCCGGGCATTCGAACGGCTGACACTTGATCGTCTCTTCGGTGATCTGGAATATGCGACCACTGCCCATGGTCGGTATGCCGCGGGCGCGGGCTTCGCGTTCATGCTCAGGATACGAAGCAATGATCTGCTCGCGCCGTTCGTCGCTGTAGTGCTCAGCATCGTAGATCGTCATCGAGACGACTTTCTGCGCCTTGCTGGGGTTCTTCAGAAACTTGGTTACAACGTCTGACATCCCCATCAGCGGAGTGAATGTCAGAATCGAGAACTGACCGTATTTGTTGGTACGCGTCAGCCCTTCGGAATAAATTGCATAAGGCGGTTCTTCATCGAACCAAACGCCGTGAACGGTATCAGCCTGCCAGCGGGCGCGGCCCTGGGAGTAAGGCTTGAAGTAAACCAGGCTCGCGCCGTCTTCAACGCCATCTGCGTTGTGATGCTTCACCAGCACGCGGTCGATCAGACCGGGGAAAAATGGCGATTTAACATAGCTGATAATGTCGTCTTTGGGGATGGAACCGTACCCGGGTTCGTTGCCCTCATCAATACGCCCGCACAGTATTCGCTGCGTCGATTTGGTCACAGTCTCATTAGTTTCACCGCCCACCCAGAAGACAACTGGCTCGCAGAACCTGCGCCCTTCCCACCCCCCCTGGTAAGCACCGTCAGCGGGGTAACCTTTTGTGCCAGGGTAACGGCCGGTCAGATGGAAAGCCACTTCCGCGCCGCCGGTCAGCGTTTTGCCCAGCTGGTTACCGGCCATGAAGCAGCGCTCGGTAAACTCGCTGCCCGCATCCATGAATTCACGCTGTTTAACGTATGGGGAGTAGTCGAAGAGGCGGTGAGTGTTCCGGTATTCGTCTTCAGCTTCCAGCAGAGCGAGAAGTTCGGCCTGCTCGTCATCACTGAGACAATCAATCACAGTTTCGTTAATTTCGGGATTTTGACCACTTTTTAACATAATGACTCTTAAGCGCCCTGGCGAAACAGCACTCGTCGCAATTAATGGGTGAAAGGCTTATTTGTCGGTGAATAAATGGATATTTCGCTGAAAATGCACTGCATAAACATTGCATAAAATAGGAGCAAAAATGCATAGGGTTAAAACGTCCTGAAACGTCTGTTTTCCCATGTTTTCTGAATTTTCGACAGAACGCCTTAAATCACTTTTCTGCCACCTTGTTCAGCAGTTCCTTTATGCGATTAATCCGGGTCGGGCGATCATGAACCGGTGTCACATCTTCAATTTGCTGCTGGTCTTTCAGGCCCAGGTCACGGGCAATGATATTGGCGTTGAGCAGGTCAGCCGCAGCGCCAGAGAATTTTTGATCGTAGATCACCTGCTCTGCTCGCGTAACGACTTCAGATAAGTCTTCTCTCGCTCTGTACTGTCGCCATGTTTCAAGCGTCACATCAAGGAAGAGTGTTAATCCGGTTAAGGTCATTGCCCGCAGCTTGGGTATAGCCTCCTGTTTAACCTCTCCCTGATACGCGAACGCCTTCATTTCCCACAATGGATTAGCTTCAACCCACTCGAAATATTCACAACATGCCCGCCACAGCGCCTCAGGTGTTTCGAATTTCGGGTTTCGCCCGTGACTGCTGCGGGCCTCCCAGAATCGGTTACCCTTTGGTGCTGCCATCTTGATTACTCCTTGCCTGCATCGTTAACGCCATCATCAATAACGATTTCGCTGTTAATACTGTTATTGGCCGCCGTGTGCAGCCACAAATAACCTGCGCTTGTGTTCAGAAATTCAGAAATGATTAACGCGTCCTTATTGCTGGCGGGAGCGGACGCACTTGATGAAACAAAAACCTTTCCGGAAATAACCTGTAGGACACCATCGCCTGTAGGGTATTTTTGCCAGCTATTGCCAATGGCGTAACGCTTAGTAGCCATTACTCCCCCGTTAATCTTTATGTTGCGGTAATAGTGAGCACTGAAACCAGACCATTCCAGCGGCATGTTATTAATACCTTGCCAGCCCTGAGCAAACCGAAAATCGTCTGGCCGCTGGCTGATGGCGTTTTATATGTCGCTATTGAAGGATCGGATACTGTCCATTCGACTGTGCTGTCCAGCCTGCCGTGGCTTGTGTCGCCATCAATATCACGAAGGAATACGCCAATATAGATCGATCCGCGCGGAGCTGTAGCATTCGGCATTGCGTACTGGGTGTTACTCAATTTCTGCACAGACCATATCGATGAGGGGTCTGTGTAAGTGTCGTTCTGAATAAAAATGTATTGCGTCACTTTCGGCTGCCGGTCACCCATTGCCAGCGCACCCGGTACAGAAATACCGCCAGCAGCGTTTATTGAAGGAGCGCCGGATATATTCATCATGTCGCCTCACTATGCCTGCGCCCGTTGATACCAGTATTCAAATGCATAATTAGGTTCAGAGCCACCGTCGCCAGACGTTACGCTAAGCGGCTTCATCGCTTTTGTCTTCAAATTGCAAAGCTGTGTCGCAGCCCCATATACAAAGAGGTAAATTTCAACCGACGGGGACGACGACGGGGACGACGTTGCCGACGCAAGCTGGTTGGTGATAATCACGAACGGAAGCGCGTTCCCGTCCGCGTCACATGGAATACCTGGTGTGTGATAGATATTCGCGCTGGCGATAACGCTGTTGCCCTTTTGGGCGGCTACGCATGAAACAGTAGTTTTCCAGTAGAGGGTTGTCCCAAATTTACCATGCGCACTGGAAGCGGACGGATCGTCCGGGTAGCCCACAGTTAGATTGCCAGTCGAGGTACTTCTGGCCCAGGCCGCCGCATCCTTACCATCTTTGCCGTCAGATCCCCGCGGAACAGCAGAGTAAGTGCTTTCGAACGATGCGGCTGGGATGTAAAGGTCCTGATTATCTGAATCGCGAACAAGATAACCGCCGACTTCCGGCGAGAAGATTGTCACGAACATCTGAGGCTCATATATCGCGTTGTAATCACCATCCGGCACAATGGTGATTGAGCCATCGGTATGCGGCAGGATGCTGGAGATTTTAACGGCGATCACGTTTTCCACGCCGTCAGTGTAGACCGGCCACGGGTTGAAAATGTTCGTCATGGGCCATTGGGTGGCCGGAGATTGAGCCATGATTTAACTCGCTATATTGTGAATGAAAAAAAGCCCCGCGTTAGTGAGGCCCTATTAATGCAGGCATTGTTGCCGGATGTAATCCTGCAGGTATTTCACCTGCCCTGTGACTGTTGTGATTCGCTCTCTGAGGGTGAAATAATCCCGTTGAGCGGCGTCATCAAGTCTGGCGCTGGAAGCATCGCCCAAGCTGCCGGGTGCGGTGGATTGCTGCGTACAGGTTGCTGCGACCCGCAACCGCTTACGGCCAGCAGCAACGTCAGACTCAAGGTTTTTAATAGTGCGTTGAGCATCTGCCTGTTCCCTGATGTATTTTTCATCAAGAAGCGCAGCGTCTTTCTGCCTGCGCTGCATATCGGTAATGGTTTCCTGCCGTTCTGCTGCCAAGGTTGCCGCTTCGCTGTACTGGATTATGTAGTGGCGCGTGATGGCTGACAGCACCGCAACCGCGGCAAGCAGAGTGCCCACAGCCAGCGTATTCCCGTTCATGACAGAAACAGCTCGCGCTCGGCGGCGCGGCGTCTGATCAGACCCGGCAACTCCGTTTTACCTGCGTATATCCAGCGGCCAAACTCAGCCGCAGCGCCAGCATAATCGCCAGCGTTCAGTTTCCGCAGCAGCGTAGACCGGACGAAATTACCCGCGCCAACATTGAACACGAACGCTACCAGCGCGTCGAACTGGCCCTGCGTCAGTACCGCTTTGGCGTTGGTGTTTACCGTCAGCTCAGCTACCTGCAGGTCTTCCCTCAGATACTCCTCAGCCTGCCGACCGGTGACCGCGTCGCCCCGCTTAACGCCATGCGTATGACCGTAGCCAATGGTCCAGACGCCAGCCGGGCAGAGATATGCCGTTGTCTCAAGCCCTTCGGACTGCTTAATCAGGTCGAGGCCAGTTTGACTTATGTTCAATTTACCGCCCTCGTGAAGGTATAACCCCTGTGTGCATTCCTGCTGGCGTTGTTGATAACTTTGTAGACCTCGCTCGGGCTAAATCCATAGCGTTGTATATCTGCCGTACCCGCAAGAATTATAATTTTTCCGCTTTCAATATTGGTAGCGACGACCTTACCCTTAAAATTTCTGGATAATGTGCCGCTTGCACTCACGTTTAACCTCGTGCGAAATGCATGTTTTTGATTTTCAGAGCGAGTAGACCACTCTAAATTCTCAGCTCTGTTATCGTCTTTCACGCCATTAATGTGATTAACCTGAGGTTTCCCCTCCGGGTTAGTAACAAAAGCTTTAGCAACAAGCTGGTGCGCCGTAAAAGCTTTAGGGGACTTGTTTTTATATAGCCTGAATGAAACGTATCCGTGCCTCAGACGGTTTGATTTGAGGATCAAATAATTGCCTTTAGGCCGTTTACTTCGGACACGCCCTAAATTAGACACCTGATAACGCTCCTCATAGCCTGAAATGTCTTTCCAAACCTCATCAGTTTGCATTTTTCATCCCCGTCAGCCGTTCCCAGAAATAGTTCAGCGCAACGCTGCCCATAGTGCCGGACATGCCCGCGGCGACCAGCACGTAATAAATACTCAGGCCGGACTCAATAGCCAGCAGGCCACCAATCAGGCCCGCAAAGCCGGATATTGCGACCTGGGCCAGCGCAGCTACCCAGCTCCACGCGAGCTTTTGCGTCCGGACATCGATGATATATTTCACGAAGCCCCCGTATATCGACATTGCGGTTATGAGCACCCACGCTAACAGCCCGTAGGAACCCGGATCACGACTTGGCATTGGTATCACTCCGTCGCCCAATGCGAGGGGCATGTGCAAAAATTGGAAAATAAAAAAGGCCGCCTGGTGGCAGCCTTAAACTTGGAGCCAGATAGCGCCTGGCGGCATAATTCTCGTTCTGATATTGTTAAATCGCTGAAGATAACCATATCAAGAAGAGGGAATTGTAATGATCGAGGAAAAAGGACTTATCAGTCGTATAGCCAGTGCTGTTTCTGGTGCCAGCGGAGCGCTAAAGGGGGCCGTTAGTGCCGCGAGAGAAATTCAGTCGATGCAGGTCGATTACTCTGTCAAAGAGAAAACATATGACCTGCTCGATAAACTCATGGATGCTCAGCAGCAGCAGATGTCACTTCAGGAACTTCTTGTGTCTGCAAAGGATCGCATCATTGAGTTGGAGGATGAGAAAAAACAACGTGATGAGTGGGAACTCACATCCTCTGTATTAGTCGCGACTTGATCTGACACTGGACCTTGAAAGGTTGAGAGTTACCGGTTTTGATATGGGTGTCTAATCCTTAAACAAAACGCGAGGTAACTCTCATGCTTCATACTAACAATCCCATCATCAAACACAAAGCCGGCCTGCTCAATCTCGCCGAAGAACTCGGTAACGTATCAAAAGCCTGCAAGATCATGGGCGTGTCACGCGACACGTTTTACCGTTATCAGGAACTGGCTGCTGAAGGCGGCATCGATGCGCTGATTAACCAGAACCGCCGCGTCCCCAACCTGAAGAACCGCGCCGACGAAGCCACTGAACGCGCTGTTGTTGAATATGCCGTTGAGTTCCCGGCCCACGGGCAACACCGGACCAGTAATGAGCTGCGTAAAAAAGGCGTGTTTATCTCCGGTAGCGGCGTGCGCTCCATCTGGCAACGGCACGACCTGGAGAACTTCCGTAAACGCCTGAAGGCACTTGAGGAAAAGGTCGCCAGAGAAGGCATCGTGCTTACCGACGCTCAAATCGCAGCGCTGGAGAAGAAGGCCCACGATGACGAGGCCAGCGGAGAAATCGAAACTGCTCACCCGGGTTATCTCGGGTCGCAGGACACCTTCTACGTGGGCAATCTGAAAGGTGTGGGTCGTATCTACCAGCAGACGTTCGTGGATACGTACTCGAAAGTGGCACACTGCAAGCTGTATACGAGTAAAACGCCGATCACCGCCGCAGACCTGCTCAATGATCGCGTACTGCCGTTCTACGAGGCTCAGGGACTGCCGATGCTGAGGATCCTGACCGACAGGGGAACGGAGTACTGTGGTAAGGTGGAGCAGCATGATTACCAGCTGTATCTGGCCATCAACGATATCGACCATACAAAAACGAAGGCGATGTCTCCGCAGACGAACGGCATCTGCGAGCGCTTCCATAAAACTATTTTGCAGGATTTTTATCAGGTTACGTTCCGTAAGAAGTTATACGAAGACCTGGAGAGCCTGCAAACGGATCTGGACAACTGGTTGTGGCATTACAATAATGAGCGAACTCATCAGGGAAAAATGTGCTGCGGGCGTACGCCAATGGCCACGTTACTTGATGGTAAACGAGTCTGGGCAGAAAAAAATCTGAACCAGATGTAATCTGACAGACACCTGTATAAATAACCGGTAACTGTCAGATCAGGTCTGAGCTAGTACAATTTACGGTTCAGTGACTGGTATGTTGCCACGAGGTGGTGGTGAGGCTGCGCCAGTTCGGCACGCTGATGCTTCTCGATAGCGATCCGGGTGAAAAGCTTCTGCAATTTGAGGTAATCCGCTTCACCCGGCAACTGCCACTGGCTGGAACCAAACCAGTGCGAAACCATGTTCTTCTTTCCGGTGGCCTCGACGATTTGTTTAGAGGTAACGCCAAGCGCTTCCCGCGCATCCTGAAAATAGGCAATGAGCGGTGTCAGCACATGCTGTTTGAGTTCACCACATTTTGCCGCATAGCCATCGTCTTTGGGCTTGCATGGCCCCTGATAGTGCTCAGCAAACAGAACACGCTCAGTGGCAGGGAAATACGCGCGCAGGCTTTCTTTATTACAGCCATTCCAGCGACCGCTTGGTTTAGCCCAGATGATGTGGTTCAGGATACGGAAACGGTCGCGCATTAAGATTTCGATATCCGCAGCAAGTCGGTGACCGCAAAACAAGTAAATGCTACCGGCAGGTTTCAGCACCCGCCAGAATTCAGCCAGGCAACGATCGAGCCAGCGAAGATAGTCTTCATCCCCTTTCCACTGGTTATCCCATCCGTTTGGCTTCACCTTGAAGTAAGGCGGATCGGTAACAATCAGATCGATGGAGTTATCAGGAAGGGTGGCGATATAATGCAGGCAGTCAGCGTTGATTAACTCAACACTGTTTATTTTTGGGTCTTCCCCTGTTGTGGTGGCGCACACTGCCAATCAAGTATAATCCTCTTGACTTGCGCTTATCCTCAGGAGGTCTTAATGCGCCCTACATCCCTTAACCTGACATTACCTTCGTTACCTCTACCCTCATCTTCGAATTCAATTTCAGCCACAGACATTCAATCTCTTGTAAAAATGTCGGGTGTGCGCTGGGTGAAAAACAACCAACAACTCTGTTTCCACGGGACTGACCTTAAAATCTACAAGCATCTTGAAGCTGCTCTCGATAAGATCGAATCCACAGACACTGGACGTACTCTTTTGAACTGTATTGAATTAACATCCCGACTCAAATCAGAAAAACTGGCAATACATCTCGATTCTGCTGAGTTAGGGGTGATAGCACACTGCAATACGGATGCTGAAAACTCCCGAGGAACTGGCTCCGACTTTCACTGTAATCTGAATGCAGTTGAATATCCCTGCGCGCAAGGAATTAGCCTGGTAGACTTTCATGCGTGCATTGTTTTCCATGAACTTCTCCACGTTTTCCACAATTTAAATGGAGAGCGCCTGAAAGTTGAGAGTTCTCAACCAGAATTACAAACACACTCCCCACTTTTACTCGAAGAAGCCAGGACTGTTGGGTTGGGTGCTTTTTCTGAAGAAGTTCTTTCAGAAAATAAATTTCGTGAAGAGATTGGGATGCCCCGCAGAACATTCTACCCGCACGATTCATCTCTCATTCATGATGACAATACAGTGACTCAGGGATTCCAGCGGAAAAAACTGCATCCGTTACTTTAGCTACGTTGCTTATATGAGGACTCATCTGCATATATGGATGAAAAATCGCTATACGCCCACATTCTCAACCTGTCCGCCCCGTGGCAGGTTGAATCACTTTCCCTTGATGAAAATACTGGCTCTGTCACCGTTGTTGTCGGGATCGCCAAAAATTCACTGCTAATCTGCCCGACATGCAGGCAGCAATGCCCTGTTCACGATCACCGCCACCGCAAATGGCGTCATCTTGATACCTGCCAGTTCATGACTGTCGTTGAGGCGAATGTCCCCCGGGTCATGTGTCCAGACCATGGATGCCAGACGTTACCTGTTCCGTGGGCCGGAGCTGGTAGCCGATATACGTTATTGTTCGAATCATTCATCCTTTCCTGGCTGAAAATTAGCACGGTTGATGCGGTAAGAAAGCAACTTAAGCTTAGCTGGAATGCCGTTGACGGCATTATGACCCGGGCAGTTAAACGTGGTCTTGCGCGAATAAAAAAGCCGCTATCAGCCCGGCATATGAATGTGGACGAAGTTGCGTTCAAAAAAGGGCACCGGTACATCACAGTGATATCAGATCGTGAGGGACGAGCGCTGGCATTAACGGATGATCGGGGAACAGAAAGTCTTGCCAGCTATCTTCGCACCCTCACCGACAGTCAGCTGCAGGCAGTCAAAACGTTCTCAATGGATATGAATGCCGGATATATCAGAGCGGCACGCATCCATCTTCCGGGCGCCGTAGAGAAAATAGCCTTTGACCGCTTCCATGTGGCAAAACAGCTGGGTGAAATCGTTGATAAGACACGGCAGAACGAACATCCCCGACTTCCGGTTGACAGCCGCCGTCAGGCAAAAGGAACCCGCTTCCTGTGGCAATACAGTGACAAATGGATGACAGAGCCCCGACAGGAAAAACTGGCATGGCTGAGAGAACAGATGCAACTGACCAGCCAGTGCTGGACACTGAAAGAGCTGGCGAAAGATATCTGGAACCGCCCCTGGAGTGACAAACGACGTGCAGACTGGTTGCAGTGGATAGCACTGGCGAAAAGTTGCGATGTGCCGGTAATGAGAAATATGGCAGGAACCATCACAAAAAGGCTGTACGGAATACTTAACGCCATGCGGTACAGCGTCTCAAATGGTAATGCCGAAGCGCTGAACAGCAAAATAAGGCTGCTGAGGATAAAGGCCAGAGGCTATCGAAACCGGGAGCGATTTAAACTGGGGGTGATGTTCCATTACGGGAAGCTGGATATGACGTTCTGATCCTCCCACCATGATTGGGGAAGACCCATTAATCAACAGGGAGCAGGTCAAACATCTGTATCACCTTGCGGATTTATTCGCGATTTTTCTTCTTCGTACCACGCCTGCAACTCGTGAGCTTTGCCCCGATCAATATGAAATTAAATGAATTTTTTCCTGAACTTACTTATACTGGCTTTATCAATTTCCACCAGCTGTATAAGGTGAACCTGACTGAAGATATGTCAGGTGACGGGCGTCGCACCTTGTTGCAGCGAGTTCAAATGATGATGATGATGTAGTGCGCTCAAAAATTTGCTTTCATTGCTGCTGAGAAAAGATACTTTTTTCCTGACAGGAAAAGTATCAAAGAGTTCATTTCACAGGCTTCAGCCGCTATTTTTGTGCGGAGAAACACCTGTTCAGCCAGCGCCTCGTCGCTCAGGTTCTGGGGGTGAGTTAATTTTGATTTAAAGGGCATGGCATTGATTACGGTTGCAGGCAGATTATGGCTGCCACAGGCCAACATTCGGCATCAGGCTGAATGTTTTGCGTAAAGGTTATGTTGTTAAGCTAATATTAACTATCCGTTTACTGGCCGCAAGATATACAGGCGGTAACCGCCTGCGCGGGCAAAATGTTACCCCTTGCTGATCGGCGTGAACAAATCCGTTCAGTCTCTCCGCATCGCAGAAGAGTTCAGTTAAACACGCACCGCATGCTGCCGGTGTGACTATGTAAGGCCAGACAGAATGACTGGTCACAAGAGAGAGGAAGCCATGGAAATGATTAAAACACGTGCCGCCGTTGCCTGGGCTGCCGGTGAACCCCTGAAAATTGAAGAAGTGGACCTGATGCCGCCACAAAAAGGCGAAGTGCTGGTGCGTATCGTTGCCACGGGCGTTTGTCATACCGATGCCTACACGCTCTCAGGGAAAGATCCCGAAGGCGTGTTCCCCGCGATTCTCGGTCATGAAGGCGGAGGCATTGTTGAAGCCGTTGGTGAAGGCGTGACCAGCGTGGCGGTGGGCGATCACGTGATTCCGCTTTACACGCCAGAATGTGGAAAATGCAAGTTCTGCCTGTCCGGCAAAACCAACCTTTGCCAGGCAATTCGCGCTACCCAAGGTAAAGGCCTGATGCCGGATGGCACCACCCGTTTCTTCAAGGAAGGCAAACCAATTTTTCATTATATGGGGACCTCAACCTTCTCTGAATACACGGTGGCGCCGGAGATTTCACTGGCTAAGATCAGTAAAGAGGCACCGCTGGAAGAGGTCTGTCTGCTCGGCTGTGGCGTCACCACCGGTATGGGCGCTGTAATGAATACGGCTAAGGTGAAAGAAGGCGATACCGTGGCGATTTTCGGGCTTGGCGGCATTGGACTGTCAGCGATTATCGGCGCGAAAATGGCAAAAGCAGGCCGGATTATCGGTGTTGATCTTAATACCAGTAAATTCGATCTGGCGGCAAAGCTGGGTGCCACCGACCTGATTAACCCTAAGGATTACGATCGTCCCATTCAGGATGTCATTGTTGAGATGACCGATGGTGGTGTGGATTTCTCCTTTGAATGCATCGGCAACGTCAACGTGATGCGTTCGGCGCTGGAATGCTGCCATAAGGGCTGGGGTGAATCGGTGATTATCGGTGTGGCCGGCGCGGGCGAAGAGATTGCCACCCGGCCGTTCCAGCTGGTAACAGGCCGCGTCTGGCGCGGTTCCGCTTTTGGCGGGGTCAAAGGACGTTCACAGCTGCCGGATATTGTTCAGCGCTATCTTGACGGGGAATTCCGACTGGACGATTTCATTACTCATACCCTTCCGCTGGAAGAGATTAATCAGGCCTTTGAGTTGATGCACGAAGGTAAATCGATCCGCACCGTGGTGCATTACAACAAATAATAAGGGGGAGCAATGGCAGCCTCTCTGGAACTGCTGGAAGAACATCGCCTGTTTGGCGGCTGGCAGCAGCGCTACCGACATCAGTCAACGGTGCTTAATTGCACCATCACCTTCAGTATTTTCCTGCCCGCTCCTGAGGAGGGAACCCCACCGCCGGTGGTGTGGTGCCTTGCCGGGCTGACCTGTTCCGATGAGAATTTCTCGGTCAAATCAGGTGCGCAGCGCACCGCCGCAGAGCTTGGACTGGTACTGGTGATGCCCGATACCAGCCCGCGTGGTGAAAACGTGCCCGATGATGATAGTTACGACCTGGGCCAGGGAGCGGGGTTCTATCTTAACGCCACCCAACTTCCCTGGAAAACACACTATCGCATGTATGACTATCTGAATGAGGAACTTCCCGCGCTTATCGCCGGGAAGTTCCGCGTCAGCGAGCGTCAGGCAATCGTGGGGCATTCGATGGGAGGCCACGGTGCGCTGGTGCTGGCCCTGCGTAACCCCGGCAGGTTTACCTCGGTATCCGCATTGGCACCCATTGTGAATCCGCTTGAGGTACCGTGGGGACAAAAAGCGTTCAGCGCTTATCTGGGTGATGACCGCAACGGCTGGCAGCATTACGACAGCTGTTGGCTGATGCAGCAGAGTGCCGATCCTGTTCCGGTACTTATTGATCAGGGCGATAGCGATCAGTTTCTTGCGGATCAGCTCCGCCCAGAGCAGCTGGCGTTGATTGCGAAGGAGAAAGACTGGCCGCTAACGGTACGTGTTCAGCCCGGTTACGATCACAGCTACTTTTTTATTGCCAGTTTTGTTGACGACCATCTGCGTTTCCACGCCGGGCATCTGTTTGCCTGAGTCCCTGTCGGGCCAGGAATATCCGGCCCGCTGTCCTGCCACTCAGCAGCCGGGTTCCGCCACCAGCCCATCGATCAGCACCTGAGGCAGCCCGTGAGAGCAGCGTTCAATACGCCCTTTTACGCCGTAGACTTTCGCCAGGCTTTCCGGCGTGATCACCGCGTCCGGTAAACCATCGGCGATCAGCTCGCCATTTTGCAGCATCAATATATGATCGCCGTGACGCAGCGCAATATTGATGTCATGAACCACCACAATGGTCACGATATTGCGGCGGCTGGTTTCGCGGCGGATTAAATCCATGACGTGAAACTGGTAATTCAGGTCAAGCGCGCTCAGAGGTTCATCCAGCAGCAGCAATTCGGGCCGACGAATCAGCGACTGTGCCAGCCCGACCAGCTGTTTCTGTCCGCCGGAAAGCTGGTCAAGAAAACTCATCGCCAGATGCGCGATACCCAGCCTTTCCAGCAGTGCCATCAATTCTGCTTCGCTGGTCTGCGTACTGCGTCCGCCCGATGCGCGCTGTGCCACAATAATCGATTCCAGAACGTGAAGGTGCACCCCTGCAGGCAGGGACTGCGGCAGATAAACCACCTTGTCCGCACGCCGGGCAAACGGCAGCGCCATCATCTCGCTGCCGTTCAGCCAGACCTCGCCCTGTGCCCGGTTCAGGCCAGCCAGCGAACGCAGCAGCGTGGATTTGCCGCAGCCATTTGGTCCCAGCAGAACGGTGATTTTGCCACGAGGCAACAGCGGCACATTGAGGTCGTCAATGATCTGGCGTTTAGGGTAACCCGCAGCAAAACCGCTGATTTTCAATCCATCCATCAGACATTCCCCCGATGACGCAGAATAATACTCAGGAAAAATGGCACGCCTATCAGTGAGGTCACGATGCCAACCGGAATGATGGCACCCGGTATCAGATTTTTTGAGGCTACCGAAGCCAGAGACAGCACCAGCGCACCGGTAAGCGCACTGGCTGGCAGATAAAAGCGGTGATCTTCGCCAAACAACAAACGGGCAATGTGCGGCGCTACCAGCCCGATAAAGCCAATTGGACCCACAAACGCCACCGATATTGCGGAGAGAATGCTGATGCGAAGCAAGGTGGCCAGCCGCAAACGACGTACATCTATGCCGAAACTGACGGCGCGGTCTTCGCCCAGACGCAGTGCCGTCAGTTTCCAGGCGCTCATCATCGATAACGGAACCAACACTACAAACATCCCGGTGAGTACGCCAAGTTTCTCCCACGACGCCCGCGCCAGGCTGCCCATAGTCCAGAACACCAGCCCCTGCAGGGTATCTTCGCTGGCAATAAATTGCAGCATCGACACCAGCGCATTGGAGGTGAAAACCAGCGCAATACCAAACAGCACCACGCCGGAGCTGGCAATCCGCGTCCAGCGCGTCACGCCGTCCAGCATTAAGGCCGCAAAGAGCGCAAAAATAAAGGCGTTGGCCGAGATAAACCACTGACCCGGAATACCAGGGATACCTATTCCCAGCACAATCGCCAGCGCCGCACCAAATGCCGCCGCGGAAGAGACGCCCAGTGTAAAGGGACTGGCCAGCGGATTATTGAGGATAGTTTGCATCTCGGCCCCGGCAAGGCCCAGGGACAGCCCCACCACGACCGCCATCAGCGCGTACGGTAAACGAATATCCCAGACGATGACACGGGTTCCGGCATCCACGCTTTCCGGCGACAACAGCGTCTGCCACAGGGTGGACAGCGACAAACCGGAAGGGCCAAGCGTGAAGTCGAGCAGCAGCGAAGCGACGATGGCAATCATCAGGACGCTTATCATCACCATACGATGACGCAGCACCCGGTGATAGCTGACCATCACACTTTCATTTTGCTGCCCGCCAGCCTGCCGGGCAGAATCGTGAGTTAAACTCATGTTTGTACCTGAGAGGGAAATAACAGGCCGATAACAGTAAAGGAAATGATAATAATTATCAATAACCTTTCAGGTTAACTATTTAACTTTAAGGATAAAAAGCACGTATTACCGCGGTTGCTTAAAGGTGGGGAACGTCATTTCACTGTATTTAATAAAACGGGTTTTCTTGCAAAGCTTGTAACTGAACCAAATCACCAGAAACAGCGGAATACCGACATAGGTTGCGGCAACACCATACCAGTCAATACTATCGGCAAAGAAAGCCTGATAATTTTGTCCCAGGGTAATCACCAGACACAATACAAAGGCAAACATCGGCCCGAGCGGGAAAAAGCGGGAAAGATACGGTAGCGCGGCCAGATCGTGTCCCTGCGACACATAACCGCGGCGAAAACGATAGTGACTGATAGCAATCCCCAGCCAGGCGATAAACCCGGTCATGCCCGACGTGTTTAGCAGCCACAAATAGACAGACTGATTGCCAAACAGCGAAGTCAGAAAGCACAGTGCAGCCACCAGCGTTGTGGCATAGAGCGCATTTCGCGGCACACCGCCCGCCGAAAGTTTGCCAAACATTTTTGGTGCCTTGCCGTCGCGTGCCAGGGTGAACAACATGCGGGTAGAGGCATACATACCCGAGTTTCCGGCAGAAAGCACGGAGGTGAGGATCACCGCATTCATCACCCCCGCTGCCGACAGCAAACCGGCATGTTGAAACACCAGGGTAAAGGGGCTGACACTGATGTCTTTTACATCGTTGCGCAGCAACTCGGGGGCAGTGTAAGGGATTATCAGACTGATGACCAGGATCGCCAGCACGTAAAACAGCAGAATACGCCAGAACACCTGCCGCACGGAACGCGGAATATTTTTGGCAGGATCTTCAGATTCACCCGCCGCAATACCGATCAGTTCGGTTCCCTGAAACGAAAAGCCGACGATCATGGCAACGCCAATCATGGCAGAGAATCCCCCGGCAAAAGGCGCATCACCAATATGCCAGTTGGCCCAGCTGCCCACCGGTTGGCTGCCGCGCAAAATGCCAACAATCATCATAACGCCTACCAGGATGAAAATAATCACAGTCATCACTTTGATCAGTGAAAACCAGTATTCCGCCTCACCAAAGCCCTTTACCGAGAGATAGTTGAGCAAAAACAGCGCACTGAGGAAGACAGCACTCCAAATCCAGCCCGGCGTATCGGGGAACCAGTAGGTCATCACCAGTTGCGATGCCACCAGATCAACGGCGATGGTCACTGCCCAGTTGTACCAGTAGTTCCACCCCAGCGCGAAGCCGAAGCCCTCCTCGACATAGCGCGAACCGTAGGTGGAAAACGATCCTGAAACCGGCATAAATGCCGCCAGCTCGCCCAGGCTGGTCATCAGGAAATAAACCATCAGGCCAATTAACGCATAGGACAGTAGCGCACCTCCCGGCCCTGCCTGTGAGATCGTCGCACCTGATGCCACAAACAGACCGGTTCCAATAGAACCGCCAATGGCAATCATCGTCAGATGACGTGCTTTTAATGCCCGGCGTAACCCAAGTTGTTGTGTTGTTATTTTGTCTTTAACCATCTTGAGATGCTGTGCTCTGAATAAAATGAGGCGTGATTGTAGCAAACTCTTCCGACAACAATAGTGTTAACACTCCCGACATAAGATAGCTTAATAATCATTGAAAAATTATTAGCCTTAAAAGAACTATCCGCATAAAAACAATTATAATCAGTATATTACCACCTAAGGCTTTTCATTACAGTAGCTGAGAAAACGTAACAGTGGTCTGGAGAGATGCTTTTGCCGATGTTGAATCCGGTACAGCGTACGTTTCAGTGCAGGCATTGGCAGCGGTACTTCGCACAGCGTTCCGCTGTGCAATTGCTCCTCGATGACCCGCCGGGAAAGACAGCTGATACCCATGCCATGACGTACTGCGTGTTTGATCGCCTCTGAGTTTCCCAGCTCAAGCGCCAGCCGGAATGAGGGCAAGTGTGACAGCAGCAGATAATCAACGATTTCCCGGGTGCCGGAACCTTGTTCACGCAGGATCCACGGTGCGCTGGCAAGGCTTTCCAGAGTTACCGGCCTGTTTAGCACGGACGCGTCAGGTGTCGCAAACACCACCAGCTCATCTTCAAGCCAGGCTTCGCTGATTACTTCGTTCCTGTGACACGGTCCCTCGATCAGACCGATATCAACGCGGAAATCAGCCACGGCGTTGATGACGTCCTGACTATTGCCGACACTTAGCTCAAGCGGCAAATCCGGGTAATCCCGCCGCCAGCGAGCGATCATGCCGGGCAGCATATAGTTACCGATGGTGCTACTGGCAAAAACGCGCAGCGCACCTTTGTCTTCATGAAACAGCTGCTCAATTTCACCTGCCTGGTCAAGCAGCGCCATCGCACGTGGATAGAGCAGGCGGCCATGTTCATTGACCACCAGCCGTTTACTCACACGGTCAAACAACTGGACGTTAAGCTGGCCTTCCAGATCCGCCAGCGCCGCACTCACCGCCGACTGGGAAAGTGAGAGCTGCTGTGCAGCCTGGGTGGTTGAGCCGCTTTTTAGCACCTCAGTAAATACTTCAAGCTGTCTTAAGGTAATGTGCATCGCTGTTCCTTACGCCACGGCTTCTGGTTCTGACATAACACTTATTCTGGTTAATTATAAATATATAATCAATTTCTCTTTTAAATCGATTTGTCGCATGCTGCACGCTCTTCACAGGAGTATCGCTACGGCCGATCTGACCCTCACCCATTACCCGCCTCGTCCACTGCGTTACCTTACCGGGATTTTGTTTTCGCTATTGCTGGCCCTGGCAGCTATCTGGTTGAGTCATCAGCCTGCGCTGGCCGCACTGGGGCTGGGAGCACTCACCCTCGCCATAGTTGCCGGTATGCTGGTGGGGAATACGTTTTATCCGTATTTTGCCCAACGCTGCAATCCCGGCGTAATGCTGGCAAAACAGCGTTTACTGCGTATCGGTATTATCCTCTATGGCTTTCGCCTGACGCTGCAACAGATCGCTGGCGTTGGCATCAGTGGCGTGTTAATTGACGTGCTGACACTTAGCTCGACATTTATGCTGGCCTGTCTGTGAGGACAGCGCGTTTTTGGCCTTGACCGTGATACCTGCTGGCTGATTGGGGCTGGCAGCAGCATCTGCGGTGCAGCCGCCGTGATGATCACCGCACCAGTGGTACGGGCACACTCATCAAAGGTGACCGTTGCTATCGCCACTGTGGTGCTATTTGGTACGCCGGGCATTTTTATTTATCCGCTGCTCTGGCACCTGGCCAGCGAGGCATTTCCCGCAATAACAAAAACCAGTTGGGGTATTTTTACCGGCTCCACGTTGCATGAAGTTGCTCAGGTCGTTGCGGCCGGGCATACCGTCAGCCCGGAAACAGAAAGTGCCGCTGTAATTGCTAAAATGCTGCGAGTGATGATGCTGGCACCTTTCCTGCTTTTGCTAAGTGCAAAAATTCAACGCGGTAAAACCCCCGCTGAAAAACAGGCAAATAACATCGCGTTTCCCTGGTTCGCGCCGATTTTTATTCTTGTTGCGCTGTTCAATTCCCTGCATCTGCTGCCGCAGGCGGTTATCGACAGCCTGAATCAGCTTGATAATCTGCTGCTGACCACCGCGATGGCCGCACTGGGGCTGACCACCCGCTTTAGCGCGCTGAAACAGACCGGGCTAAAACCGCTGTTGCTGGGGGCGCTGCTGTTTGGCTGGCTGATTATTGGCGGCGGCGCAATTAACCTTGTTTTTCAACATTTATTGACATGATTTACCGGCGGGCGGTTATCATTGTTGGTTTGCGTCGTCAGATGCATATCCCACAGGAGAAACGGCATGAAATTTATCGGCGCTCACGTTAGTGCAGCCGGCGGCGTGGACCAGGCGGTTGTTCGCGCCCATGAACTGGAGGCAACCGCCTTTGCACTTTTTACTAAAAATCAGCGCCAGTGGCGTGCGGCTCCGCTCACCAGCGAGGTGATTGTCGCGTTTCGCTCTGCCTGTGAGAAATATCACTACCAGCCCGGACAAATCCTGCCACATGACAGCTACCTGATTAATCTGGGACATCCTGTTCATGAGGCGCTGGAGAAATCCCGTGATGCCTTTATTGATGAAATGAGCCGCTGCCAGCAGCTTGGTCTTTCGCTACTTAATTTCCATCCCGGCAGCCATCTGCACCAGATTGACGAAGACACCTGCCTGCAACGCATCGCCGGGTCGATCAATATCGCTCTCGACAAAACAGCAGGCGTGACCGCCGTCATTGAAAACACCGCCGGCCAGGGCAGCAATCTGGGTTTTCGCTTTGAGCACCTGGCTGCGATCATCGAAGGCGTAGAGGATAAATCGCGCGTTGGGGTATGTATTGATACCTGTCACGCCTTTGCCGGCGGTTACGATTTGCGCACCGAAGAGGAATGTGTGAAAACCTTTGCCGAATTCGATCGGGTTGTCGGCTTTCGTTATTTACGCGGAATGCATCTCAACGATGCCAAAAGCGCGTTCGCCAGCCGGGTAGATCGCCATGACAGTCTGGGGGCAGGAAACATAGGTAAAACGGTATTCAGCTGGTTGATGAAAGACAGCCGCTTTGACGGGATTCCGCTAATCCTGGAGACAATCAATCCCGATATCTGGAAAGATGAAATTGCCTGGCTGAAATCCGAACAACATTAACCTGAGCTAAACAGCACAGTAATTTATGCCGGACCGCGCTGGGGGCTCTCGCCAGAAGCCAGTCGTTTTTTTCACTTTGCCACCCTGGCCGTTCTTTTATCGCCACGCTAAATTCTTTACTGTAAACAGCCAGTTGCAGCGCAATGATTTATCCTCTTTATCTGCAATATTGCGCCAATCCCCCCCCCGGCTCACGCTGGCGGTGAGAAGAAACTGGGCTGACCGGGATAACGGCGGGGGTTTTAAACGTGTATATGGCTACACCGGTGAGTTCTTTTTTAACCCTTTCGTCAGTGTGGTGACAGTTGCTCTTATCCTGCTTTCAGGAAAGCAACTGGCGCAGGCTTCTCGCCCTATCTTTATAACAGTATGCAGTACAATTTTAATCGCCGGGTGGGCATTGAAGCCGGGATTATCTTTCCTTCCATCTTTGCCGCCACCATTGAATGGCGCTTCAGATAAATAACTGTTCCCAATACCGCTGGAACTGGACAAACTGGTTCTGAATCAACCGACTTGTTCGGGTGAATGTCAGGTCGTCGTGCGCCTGCATTCCATGCCAGTCATGAGCAACGCCTTATGTGGTGAAACCAGATAAAAAGCGCAGCGCAGTCAGGAACGCTTATTTAGAGCGCTTTGCGAAACGGCTCTCCACTTTTGGTCAGCCGGCAACGGGAGCTGTTTTCTCTGCCTGACAGCGCTGAAGAATTTTCCATACCCGGTATGCCTGGCAAACGGCAGATGAAGCGATATCAGGGATAACTATTAAGATAATTGTGCGCAACTGTGTTAGCGCTTCCGGCACAAGCGTTTGTTTTACAGATGGGAAATCCCGCCATGCTGGCCATCACTCCCGACTGGAGAGATACCATCCAAAACCTGTCGCTGACGCAACCTTTGCCTGGCTGCTGATACCTTCAAAATGATTATTTACCTGTGTCGGCGAATACAACAGATCGCACGTTCACCACCACGCCGACAGCCTGTTAAGACAGTACGTTGCTGCGCAGGATTTACCAAAAACCGTAGCGCACTGAGTCACGGCTAATCGAGTAACAAAAAAAGGGCAGGGACAGAAATAGCTTAGTGTACCTTTTCTGCCCCCTGCTCTGCTTTTACCGAATGAGGATTCAGGCTTTCGCCAGTTCCGCTTCCGGGCGTTTCAGAATAGCGTAAGCCAGACCAGCGACCAGCGTACCTGCAATGATTGCCATCAGGTAACCCAGCACTGGCGTGATCGCGCCGGGAATCAACAGCACAAACAGTCCGCCGTGCGGTGCCATCAGTTTGGCACCTATCGTCATTGAAATGGCACCGGTCAGTGCGCCTCCGATAATACAGCATGGCAGAACGCGCATCGGGTCGCGTGCCGCAAACGGGATGGCACCTTCGGAGATAAAGCACAGTCCCAGAACCAGTGCCGCTTTGCCACCTTCCTGCTGACCTTTATTAAATTTCTTACGGGCAACCAGCGTTGCCAGCCCCATCGCCAGCGGTGGAACCATGCCTGCCGCCATAATGGCTGCCATTGGCGCATAGGTCTGCGAACTGAGCAGGCCAACACCAAAAGCGTATGCCACTTTATTTACCGGTCCCCCCATGTCAGTACACATCATACCGCCGAGGATCGCACCCAGAAGAACCGCATTAGCCGTGCCCATATTCGCCAGCCAGTGGGTCAGCCCTTCCATGATTTTTGCCACAGGTGTACCCACGACATAGATCATCAGCAGACCGGTGATCAGACTGGCTGCCAGCGGAATAATCAGGATAGGTTTCAACGCCTCCATACTTTGCGGCAGTTTCACTTTAGCGCTGATAAGTTTCGCCGCATAACCGGCAATGAAACCAGCAATGATGCCACCCAGGAATCCGGCATTGATGCTGGTGGCAATCATCCCACCAATCAGGCCCGGTGTCAGTCCCGGACGGTCTGCAATGGAAAAGGCGATAAAACCCGCCAGTACCGGCACCATAAGGGCAAACGCACTGCCGCCACCAATTTGCATCAGCGCCGCCGCCAGCGTACCCGGTTCTTTAAATGCGGTGATACCAAACGCGAAAGAGAGCGCAATGCTCAGGCCACCCGCCACCACCATCGGTAACATGTAGGAAACACCGGTCAGCAAATGGCGGTATGCGCCCGCTTTCTCTTTTTTCTCTTCGGCGTCTCCCGTCGACTGACTGCCACCTTTTGGCTGGTAAGGTCTGGCTTCCGCTACGGCTTTGTCCAGTTCCTGCACGGTTTTTTTTAGTGCCAGGCTGGTAGAAGTGCGATACATGGGTTTACCAGCAAATTTAGCCAGGTCAACGTCAATATCTGCAGCCACAATAACCAGATCGGCTGCCGCCACTTCTTCCGGGGTGATGGCATTGCCCGCACCAACAGAACCACGGGTTTCAACTTTAACCCACCAGCCACGTTTTTTCGCTTCGGCATCAATGGCTTCTGCGGCCATAAAAGTATGTGCCACACCAGTAGGGCAGGCGGTGACCGCAACGATACGTTTCGGGCCTGCCGTCGCCGCACCGGACCGTGCAGGGAGGTCCGCTGTAGCCGGAGCGTGCCAGACTTTAGCGCCGGACTGTGCCTGTTCAAGCACCGCCGCTGGCTCTTGCAGTAACTGTTCAATGTCCGCGAGGTAAATTGCTTTACCGTCCAGCGTGCCGTCTGTAGGAATATGCTTCCCGGCAACGATGATCCTATCGGCCTCTGCAAGGTTTTCCGTCAGAGTCAGCCCTTTACTGGCTGCCGCGGTGGTAGTGATATTTTTTGCCAGATAGCCTGTTGCCAGCCCCAGCGAAGAATCAATTATCAGCAGCGTTTTCATTATGCTCTCCTGCTGTCAGTTAAAGGGTTTTAGGTCGACGCGCGCCATCATTGCGGCCAACTGGGTACGATCGGTAACGCCTACGTTGCTCTGGCTGACGGCCATTGCTGCCACAGCGGTTGCAAGACGCAGTGTGTGCTCGCTGGACTCGCGCATCAGCAAGCCATAAATCAGCCCACCGACCATTGAATCCCCGGCACCCACGGTGCTCACCACTTCACAAGCTGGTGGTTTGGCGATCCATTCACCTGAAGCGTTCACCCACAGCGCACCTTCTGCTCCCAGCGAGATCACCACATGGGCGATTCCCTGTTCGCGCAGTAAATGAGCGGCTCCAATTACATCCTGCAAAGTTGGCAATTTACGGCCAGCCCAGATTTCCAGCTCACGCTGGTTGGGTTTTACCAGCCACGGCGCGGCTTTAAGGCCCGCCACCAGCGCCTCACGGCTGCTGTCAAAAATAATGCACGGGCAGTGCGTCCGCAGCGCGCTCATCCAGCGGGTAAAATCTTCCGGGTTGACGCCTTCCGGCAGGCTGCCGCTTACGCAAACCATGTCGAACTGGCCAAGCCAGCTCAACGAGTCAGCACTGAAACGGTCCCAGTCCTGCTGCATCACGGTGAAACCGGAAAAGTTCAGATCGGTGACCTCGCTTTCTTTTTCCGTCAGTTTGACATTGATGCGTGTACGCCCTTCCACCACCTGAAAACGATTTGCGATACCCAGTTCGCTAAACAGATGCTGAAAACCGTCCTGATTTTCTTTACCTAAAAAACCGCCCACGGTGACATCAATACCCAGATCTTTCAGTACCTTAGCAACATTTATACCTTTTCCGGCGGCGTGCAGGCCGGTGGTTTTAACCAGATTGACTTCGCCACGCTCAATTTTCGGAGTGTAGCCCACCAGGTCATAGGCCGGGTTCAGCGTAATGGTTGCAACACGTCTGCTCATGCGGCCCCCTCGCCAAGACCCGAAGCGATGGCTTCACCGATGGCATCAAGGGCAGCGCGGGCATCTTCACCGCTGGCAGTAAAGCGCAGGCGGTGACCTTTTTTCACGCCAAGTGCGACGACCTTCATCAGGCTACGGCCATTGGCTGGTTTACCACTGCCGTCAAGGTTGGTAGCGGTAATCTCAGCATTGAACTGTTTAATAACGCTGACCAGCGCCGTTCCAGGGCGGGCATGCAGACCGTGTTCGTTGCGGATGGTAAACTCTTCCGTCAGCACATCAGCCTGTCCGGCAATGTCACTGGTCAGCAGTGTCAGAATTCCCGCGGCGTCGGCGTTAAGAAGATGCTCCGCTTTTTGTGTGTATAGCAACTCGCTCAGGTAGTTCAGTACGCTTAAAGGCTGATCATCAGTAACGGCAACAGTAATCAGCAGAGCGGCTTTTTCGCCATCGACGTCAAACGGGGTAGCACTACGGCTAACCGCCACGGCGCTGGTGAGATTGCCTTCCGTACTGTCGTTCAACCAGATCCCCTGCCCCAGGTTGAGCGGGCGGGTCGATACCACTTTGCTGACAAAACTGGCATCCACGGCCCCTGCCTGCTGCAAGCGGCCAGCATTGAGAGCCTGCAATGTGATCAGATCGCTTGCTGCAACCTCAGTAGAAATCAGTGAGGTATCAAATTTGAATTCATTGGCCTGCTTTTCACCCATCAGCAGACTGCATAACGTTTCTGCGGAGTCAGTCGTTTTTAGCTGTTCAGCCATGCTGTTATCACTGAGCGCATGCGTAAGCTGACGCAGCAGCGCGAGGTGCTCATCCGACTTCGCAGCTATGCCAATCACCACATAGGCAATTTGGCCGTCACCCCAGTCAATCCCCTGAGGAAACTGGTAAACCTGCACGCCTGTATTTAGCACCAGATCGCGGGTATCGGTGGTGCCATGGGGAATGGCAATACCGTTGCCCAAGTAAGTAGTGATCTGCTGTTCACGGGCCAGCATGCCATTAACGTATCTTTCACCTACATTACCTGCTGCGGTTAATGCCGCAGCAACCTGCCGGATAGCATCTTCTTTGTCTCCGGCGCGGGCACCGGGATGGATAGCGGACAGTTCAAGCTGGAACATAGTTCTCCTCGTTGCTGAAATTGAATCGTTTCAGCTAATTTGAGAAAAAAAGCGGAATCTCACTTTTAACAGACTGAACAGATAACGCTGAAACGTTTCAAGAATATTGATTACCCAGTGTGCATGTAGCAAGTTTTACCGTAAACCACGTAGCAGATTTTTGAAGCGACGCACATTTCCTCTACTCTTTTCAGAAAAAGCCCCTTTGCCAGGCATCCTGATTGCTGAATGAACACTGACGAATTATAGAATGTGCTTTAAAGATGACAGAAAAACATTCAGCCATGCTCTAGCATAGAAAAACGTCAACGCGCCGATGGGACTTTACGCTAACGCTGCACCGTGGGCGTGAAAGAAGGTGGGAAATATCTCTACCGGGAAAACCGGACATTCAGCAAACAGGCCCATGCCAAAACGTGGGGTGCTGGCAGGGTTGCTGAACTGGAAACAAATGGGGTGCCGACTGCCAACGACTTAAATAAAATGGCCATTGGCGATCTGCTAAAACGCTATATCAATGATCCCAATCTCGGCGGCAAAGCCGGACGAACAAAACGTTATGTACTGGATATGTTGCTGGACTGCGACATAGCCGAAATCCCTCTTACAGACCTTTCAACCACCCACGTCATTGAGCACTGCCGCCAGAGAAACGGCGCTGGTGCTGGCCCTTCCACTGTTAACCACGATGTGAGTTATCTATCTTCCGTTCTGGCGTCCGCCAAACCTGTCTACGGTATCGACTACACAACCAACCCCGCAACCGATGCAAGACCGTTACTGCTCCAGATGGGGCTGATTGGCAAATCCAGGGGCACTGTTGCAAAAATCTGGAGGTGATAAACTCATCGTCACCTTTTGCTGACGGAGCAGCACATGAATCCATTCAAAGGCCGGCATTTTCAGCGTGACATCATCCTGTGGGCAGTGCGCTGGTACTGTAAATACGGCATCAGCTATCGTGAGCTGCAGGAAATGCTGGCCGAGCGCGGTGTCAACATTGATCACTCCACGATTTACCGCTGGGTTCAGCGTTATGCGCCTGAAATGGAAAAGCGGCTGCGCTGGTACTGGCGTAACCCTTCAGGGTTCTGCTCCTGGCATCTTGATGAAACGTATATCAGAGTTAACGGCCGATGGGCATACCTGTACCGTGCTGTTGACAGCAAAGGCCGCACCATCGATTTTTATCTTTCCCCGCGCCGTAACAGCAAAGCGGCATACCGGTTTCTGGGAAAGATTCTGAACAACGTGAAAGGCTGGCAGAGCCCCCGCCTCATCAACACCGATAAAACCCCCACCTATAGTCGCGCCCTGGCGTTACTGAAGCGGGAAGGCCGGTGTCCGCCTGATGTTGAACACCGGCAGATTAAGTACCGGAATAACGTCATTGAATGCGATCACGGCAAACTGAAACGGATAATCGGCGCCACGCTGGGATTTAAATCCATGAAAACGGCATATGCCACCATCAGGGGGATTGAAGTCATGCGGGCATTGCGTAAAGGACAGGCGGAAAACTTTTACTACGGCCATCCTCTGGGCGAGATGCGTCTGGTGAGCAGGTTTTTTGAAATTTAAGGCATTTCTGTAATACAAAAGGTACAGCATCAAGAAATTTGCAACAGTGCCTGATTTTGTACATGGATTTATACTCCACCACAGAACGAAAACGTTCCGCAGTACATTTGTTAGCCCCGATTTTCTGTCTTCTCCCGCCAAGTTGATGAACAGATATCGGGGTTTACTTTTTTTGGGGTTCCCACCCCGTTCCTGGCACCTTCCGGCGTGCCGACCAAAAATTCTTAGCGCACTTTAGCAACAAACCTATGACAGGTCAATTTAGTCAAGAACTTCACTTGCGTATTTTTTTATGAGTTCCGTAACTAACTCCCCTTGAGTAACCCCACGCAGCTTACAAAGCTTGTTCAGGGTATCTCTACCATCCGGGGACAAAAGAACTTTTGTTTGTACCTTGGTCTGCAATTTCTGGGTTATATAGGCTCGCTGTTTGTCAGACTTCGTTTCATATTTCCTAGGTCTACCAACTTTCGTACCACGAACAGCGCCCTCATCTTCAGCCATGCTGTACACCTGCCAGCCTCTTGATCATGCAGCTAATGTAAACCAAAACGCCAGTATTAACCAGCATGGCGGGCCGGTCACCGGCGTTTTGGCACCACCATCAACGGATTGTCTGCCGGAACAGGATTCTGCCCGTAGACACGGCGGGCGTCGATGAAATAGCCCGAAAGGTTGGTAAAGTCCCCCCCCGGCGCTCTCTGCTTCATACAAACGGCATCGGTACAGCTTCCCCTCACTCCGTCTGATATGGGGTAACGCTTCAACGTCCTGACGCAGTGAATCGATATCATCAACATCCTCATTCTCCGCAGCAAACTGATGAAATATCGCCGGGGCCTGGATAAAGACACTCCCGGCAACCAGATGGACTCTGGCTTCCGGCGTGTTGACGGCCAGCGAACCGTCTTCTACCGACTTCAGCAGCCACAACCAGAATCTTTCCCCCAAACTGGCGGTGTCGGGTGAAGATTCGGGTGCAGCCAACCCGGTGTTCTTAACGGCCGATCCCTGAGCGGCTTCCTCATACCCCAGGAAAGCCGCAACATCCTCCCAGTCAGTATTTCCAGCGTCCTCATCCATGTGGATTTCCGGTTCCGGTAACGGAGCCTCCGTGGCAGCCACATCCGGCACACTTTCGCTTCCGGCAGAAGGATCAAGCGCCGAGGCAAGCACCAGGGGAGCGGCACCCGCTGACATAGCAGGCGGAGTTTGCGGCGCTGAATCCACAGGTAACAGCGCGGACGAAACCGGCAGTGTTGCTCCCACAACTGACGATCCCCCTGAAACGAGTACTACCGGCTGTACCGGAGCCGACCCAGTCACTTCGTGGATGGCGTCACTGACTATCGCATTGATGACACCACATTGCGCCCGCTGCCCACCAATCCAGAGCATGAGCATATCCAGAGCAGGCGGGTGTTGCTTCAGCCAGGAAAAAACATCCCCTGGCAGGACCCTCGAGGCAAACAGCGCCCCCAGACAGATATCCGCCCCGGCCATGCCTGGCGGAACAAACCGGAACCGGTAGGCCGAAGCGGGTTGACCGTCAAACGGTATCCAGACAGAGCCATCGTCCAGTTCGACTTTCAGCGAGCCTAATGCAGACAGGTGCGAAAACAGAGCCGCGTAGAACACAACGGTATTCCACGCGGCGGAGTCCCGCGCCTGGTCTTCAGGCGGAACGCCCGGTGGCAGCATATAACTCCGGGCCTTCATCACCGCGTAAAGCAACGTTTTCAGCGTCGCGTCCAGCATTCCGCCCGGATGCGCAAACCTGCCAGCGTCACTGTACGGAAACTGCTGCATGACCTCAGCACATGCCTGCAACGGAGCCAGGCACAGCGCCTGGTAGGTTTCCTTCGGCAACGAGGTGTTTTCCCAGATACGAACCAGCGCCCGGGCGCGTTCCTCCGTGGAAAGAAGCCCGGCGGCGCTTTGCGGGAAATAATAACCAGCAGGGGGTGAAGACACGGATAGCGCCAGGTCCTTTGCTGTTCTGCCCGTCAGTAATCTGGCAAACAGTTGCCGCATTATATTCACTCGCCGTTGCCGTTTCTGTTCGCGCCAATCTATGGGAGAAGCCAGAACAGATGCAACGATCAAATGAAGGTGGTCTTCCGCCATTTAAACCTTGATTTTTTGCCTTCAGTGCCCTTTCTGCTGCCCGATGACATATTGTCAGACCCCGCTGAAGACGTGACGGCAGGCTTCCCCCTGCCTTCAAGCCGCTTTCGCGGCATATCCTCACAGCCGGAACAGATCCGACGCCTCCAACCAGAACCGGTTACGTTCTGCCGGCGCTGTCGGCACCGCAAAGGCCGCAGGCGGTGCCTGCCCTGTATAACTCCCCTCGAAAATCAGGCTTGAATCACGAACCGTTGTCGGTGAAAATTAAGCTATCTGCGATTGCCAAGGAAAGCCAATGTATCTCGCCGTCCCCCCGGGTCAAAAGACTATTGCATGGTCAGAAATGGCCCTCGACCGCGAGGCTCGAAAACTCGTCAATATCGCTAATACCGTCTCAGCCTCACATCTCAAAGATGGCCTGACGCGCATCAAATTCGTGGAAGAAATCCGTGATCTCATTACGCAGCAACTGACGGCGGTGCGAAAGGTGAAGTCGATAGACGCCTACACGCAGGCCACTCAGACGCTGCAAGCCGAAACCGCGAACCTGCTGGAGCAGGACAGGCTGATCCGCACCAAAGCCGTGCAACTCTATGCCAGGGTGGAGTTCGTGAAGGAGAACAATGAGATCGTCGGCTATGTGATCAGCGCGGTCAGTGTGGTGCTGGCTGGGGTTTCACTCGCGGTAGGTGCGACTATGATTGCTACCATGACTCCATTAGGAGTAGTGGCGGGTGCCATTTTGGTAACTGATGGGTTTAACAGCCTAAGTAAAGAGTTCAGCCACCGGATATTGAATGATACCTCATCCGAAGGCTTTGCAGCTGATGCTGCAATATCAGCGGCTGAATTCATGGGGTTCAGTAGAAATAAGGGACTGGCGGCGTATGAAGTAGCTTCGCTTGCAGCGAGTGTATATAGCATATTTGGATTAATGCGAAAGCCTGGTGCATGGCGATTGTTTCACTACTTACCAGAAGACTATTTCCGAAAGGTAAGCGCAATGAGTCGCCCAAAGTTAACTATGAAAATAATGGGTTATGGACTAAAGGCAAAAGTCGTTTTCGACTTGCTTAGTACCGAACATTCGACGTCTTAGGGCGACGTTTTTTTAATTTCCATGATTTATAAGCTAGTTTAGCGGGAGCTAAGTACCAAATAAAAGGCAGCCCTGTTATTAATGCAAATAAAAGGGAAAGTGCATTATTTTTAGAGGAAAAAACAGAAACTAACAGTAATATCACAAAAGCTACTATCGAAATCCATTGAACAGAGCGGAACCTGTTTGACAGGTCATGCACTGCTTGGTCAAACGAACCGCCATAGTTATCGATATTGTTCTTCAGCTTCTGCACATCCGCTGGCGTAAAACCCGATGCAAGCAGTTTTTCTTCAGTAATCGCCATGCTGCATGCTCCTTCGTTGATCAGAATAAAAATGGATGCCTAAAAAATGAAACCCGACAATTTTCTGCTCACTGCATCATGCCCGAAGCAGACAGCTTCAAGCACCCGTGGGCATTCTAGCAACACTCCCCCGAAAGTTCCCGCACTTGTGCAATTTCTCCTGCAATCACACTCATCACAATTGTGTATTTTTTAACCATTACGGCGGACCACCGCGCAACGCCAAATCAATTACGTTTTAAAGGGGGTCTGACGCTCAGTGGAACGAAAACTCACGTTAAGCAAATTTTTCTTCTTCTGACGCCACTTTTAATGGTCTCAGATGCTCTTTGGTCACTAGTTCTGCCAGCGTGAAGGAATAATGGCCGAGCATATTGATATGTCCATGGCAAAGCGGTGAGAGGCGTGCAATATCTTCATCATTCAGGGTTTCTCCTTGTGCCTGGAGATGATCCAGAGCTGCCTGCATATAAATAGTGTTCCATAACACGACGGCGTTAGTGACCAGCCCCAATGCGCCCAGTTGATCTTCCTGACCATCGGTATATCGCTTTCTTATCTCACCTTTCTGACCGTGACAAATAGCTCTGGCAACAGCATGGCGGCTTTCTCCCCGGTTAAGTTGGGTCAGGATGCGTCTGCGGTAATCTTCATCATCAATATAATTAAGCAGATACAGCGTTTTGTTAATGCGTCCCACTTCAATGATTGCCTGAGTCAGTCCGGAGGGGCGTTCACTTTTCAGTAATGAACGGACCAGCACCGAAGCCTGTACCTTGCCCAGCTTCAGGGAGCCTGCGGCCCGGATCATTTCGTCCCACTGAAGGGCTATTTTTCGGGGATCTGACTGTCCTCTGGCAATATCATTTAGCTTAGACTCCTTTTAGCAAAAATTTAGATTTTTTCCACCTCCCCAAAATTAGTTATTATAACACGTTCTGTTATCTTACCTATTTTAGGAAAGTCAGAAATTACAACCCCACCATTAACTTTGGTTCCACTTATATATTTTGCCATCTCCGGATTTTTATCCAGAGCATAAGACCTAATCGAGGTAAAAGTATCGGCAGCAATGCTCGTGAAATTAAGAATCAACCAACCTTTTTTGGAGCTGGCAACACCAAAGTTTCAGGCGTTTCTAATTGCATGCCATTTTTTTGCCTCATTATGTTGGTTGTACTCGTCTTGTACATGTATTTTATTTCCGGTATTAAAGGTCTGATTATCCGGCCAACTTGCTGCATTTACTCCTAGTGAGCCACCAGAAAATCTGCGTAACAATACTATCTTACTTCTTACTTCTTACTTCTTACTTCTTACTTCTTACTTCTTACTTCTTACTTCTTACTTCTTACTTCTTACTTCTTACTTCTTACTTCTTACTTCTTACTTCTTACTTCTTACTTCTTACTTCTTACTTCTTACTTCTTACTTCTTTGAGTTTTGGTATGCGATCTTCCACGAACCATCTCGAAGAATCATAATATTTTATTTCGAAAGTTTTATCAAAAGAACGAATGTTATTTTCTTCTGTGTGTTCTTTCTTTACTGAAATTAATATAAATTCATCTGGATGTTGTACCAGAAATTTATAACAATCATTTAAAACAGTTCCGAAGTTAATGTTAAGGTATATATTACCATGATGCATAGAAAAAATATCAGAAATATGACGGCAGCGAGCATCTATAAATCTTACACCTGACTCAAGTTGTTCAAATATTGAATCATCCTGAGTCTTTGCATAGCCGCTAATGATAGCTGCACTACCTATTGTGTAAGTTGCTGAGTCATGAGTACCCGGCAAATAAATCTGGTTTATCGGACGCTCGTCATTAATATATTTAATCCACTCTTGCTTTTTTATATTGTCTCTCACTATCCATTGATCATTATCATTACCATCCGTTGGAAAATACCAGTTATGTTCTGATGGGTTGCCGTCCTTCTTCAGTATGAAGAAGGATAAATATTTTTTACTGTAATAGATGTCTCCTTTTGCTCCTGAGTCCCCCCATTGCTTAGGGTCGGTAAATATCCCCACTCTCCACTGGATAAAATCCCATCGGTTATTTGATGTACCATCAGCGGGAAAGTACCAGTTATGTTTTGATGGATTGCCGTCCTTCTTCAGTATGAAGAATGATAAATCTTTCTTGCTGTAATAGATGTCT
This sequence comes from Erwinia tracheiphila, assembly GCF_021365465.1. Classification (NCBI taxonomy): domain Bacteria; kingdom Pseudomonadati; phylum Pseudomonadota; class Gammaproteobacteria; order Enterobacterales; family Erwiniaceae; genus Erwinia; species Erwinia tracheiphila. The sequence continues at coordinate 1,489,753 of NZ_CP089932.1, read as the reverse complement.
CCTTTTTCTCCTGAATCAACCCAATTTTTAGGTTGAGTGAATGAACCAATGTTATTCATGATTTTTACTCCTTAATATGATTACAGGGCCTATAAAATGTTTCAATGGAATTTCATTGCAAATATAGACTATTTCTTTTGCGCAGTTCTCTAAATTATTCCTCAAATAAACGTTGTTATGAATTTTTCCAAGAATTTTGATGGAGGTGCCTCACTCAATATTATCGCATTCTAATACATATCAGTCATTGCCGCCTGAAACATAGAATTGCCCCACACTTTTTATTCTCTATTTTTTATTTCAGTTCCCCCTTAATACAGGATACCCCGCCATGGCATACAAAACCCTCATGAAATTGAGATATTCTGATGATGTAATATATCCCGCGCATCTTTTTCTCCTTAAGGCAGGAATAAATTCCTTATCGATATCATTAATAATGGTTGCAAGGTTATCCGCATTATTAAGAATAAGCTTGGCTTCCAGCACATGATCTATATTAAGAATATCAATGGCCATTTTTTTCTCTAAATCCGTAATTGGGGTTTCACGCATTGTTTTCTTTCCAATTACTTCATAATAGAAGTTGTCATTCATTCTACCACCAAACGAGTGTTCCCTGAACTGATTTATTGATTCCTGTGCTGAAGCATAATCCCATGTTTCTCCCTCACTATATGTATACAAGTAATCCACAGTATTAGAGGATGAATGAGTTGTCTCATGCAAAAATATCATATTTTGATACTCTTGACTTATGCTTGCAATGTCTTTTTTTGTTAAATAAACTTTCCTTCCATTTACTTTAGCTGTATTGTCAATCATGGCTCCTGCGTTAAAATGTATTCTGCTCTCAGGATCTTCAGAATAGGTAAAAGCATTTGTAGTTGCTGCCTCGCCTTTTTCCAAAATTTTTTCATATTGCTTAAATTTATAAATGTAAATGTTTTTAAAATTATTAGAAGAAGTCTTTTGAAGAATTTCAAGATTTTTATTTACTGCCACTTCAATAAAGTTAACAGCCTCATTAATCACAGCATCATCATCAGTACCTAACAAATTTTTCAAATGATCAGCCACTCTATGACGTGTTGATGACTCACCAAATAACGTTACGAGCCGCTCAGATTGCTCCAGCGCAGTTCTGGCAGAATTTATTATTTTCCCTCCAAGCACCCTCATGTTGTCGCTTTCAGAGTTAATGATGTTCTGACATGTTGAAATAACAACATTGTCATCGCCAAACGTCTGGCTAAGGTATTGCTGTAAATTAAATTGATATACCTGTTCTGTCATTAATTTAGGTGGGAATGTAGCATCAAAAGCCTTCAGGGGGCCGTTAGGGAAATGATAGATAGCCCCATCTCTACCAATCAACTCAGCATAAGCACCGTTCGGGATTTCCGGAAAGACATTCCTCAGAGAGGAGCGCCATGCTAAACTGAAATCCGGATATGGCGATTGTTGTACTGGCAATTGTTGCTCTGGTTCCAGAATATCTGAATATGACTCTTCCTCTATATCAGAATTAATAGATAATTCTGAATCAAATTCATCTGAACCGGGTGAGTCAGGATTTTGATATTTACGCTCAACAATGCCACTTTTTGTTCCATAGTTTTCTACATTCACATATCTATCAGTTACACTGTCATACTTACAATATAAATGATTCCCTCCAGGCTCCCCTAAAATATAATGCCCTTTATAATATGGATTCGGAACCATCCTGAACAACTTGTTATCTATTTTAATAAAACGCTCACCTTTGGCATTCTCAACAATATTTCTCGAATTTACCGGTGAGAAATCTTTTTGCACAAAAGGAATACCTGGTAATTCATTCATGATTTTATTGCACAGCGTACTCCCAATTATATTCACATCAGAGAAAACTTTGGGGGTGTCAAAATTAAGTCCACTCCTGAAGACACCAAAGGTCCATTCATTATTAGCATTCATATGAACTGGATACCCCCACTTATCTTTATCGTTAAAGTCGTAAACCTCAATTGCTCCTCCTTTTACATTATAATTAATTCTGTAAGGAAGATACTGACCTTTCATTTCAATGCACTCTATTTGTTCATTATTTTTTCCATTAACGATAACCATTTTGTTTTCGAGAGAATCAACTGTGTAACTTTTTGTTGGCACGGATAGTTTATTGATAATTTTCTCCTCCATCGAGACTTTACTTATGGCAGGAGAATAAACATTGAATCTGGGACTGAATTCTGCAGGGAAACCATTTGCTTTAAATATTGAGTATAGATCTCTTAACTGCTCAACTGTATGGGCCTGAGTCATCTGTCCTGACGGAAGAAAGAAAATCGGCTTATCACTCATATCCAGGCCAGGGCTAAAAGGATTCATTGACTCATCACCATGCCAGAATAGTTTACCCCCCTGATAACCTTCACTATTAACTTCTTTATTTAAATTATTAATTATTGTCTCTGTGAAATAATTAACATTTCCTTTATTTTTATGCTCCCCCTTACTTCCTATTTTTTTATTTTTTAAAGATACAAGCTCAAACCTTCCGTTTATAAGAACAGGTCTTAATTCAATCGGGTTAATATTATAGTCTTGCTGTTTTCTGGGGATAATGCAGAATAAATCATAATCTGCCGTGACAGGTCTGGATTTTATATTGCTCGTTCCTGAACTCGTTCCTGCTTCCGGTGGGTTTGTCAGTACTTTTACAGGCAGATGATTATCGTCAAAAACCGCCCCATCGTCACCGATATGAAAAGTTTTTTTTCCTCCCGGATAGGTTGCTGAGTAAATATCCGACTGCAGATGAGACATTTCTCCTGCTGCGGTCAATTCCTTTATTCTGGCCTTACTCAGTATTAACTGAACACTTTCAGCCCCTTTTTTTATGGCGTCCTCTATCGCTTTACTCTGCTTCTCATAATTATCAGGGGAAACCTTAGAGTAATGGGGTTTTTCAGCAATAAATCCCGAAGTGGGGCCTGTTCCACTGGATTTTGCTTTTAAATGAAAGTTTTTAGAGGGGTAACCTTCTTTTAATAAAGTCGCACCCCGTGGGTTTGGAAATCTGACACCAATTATAACACCATATTTTTTGGCAGTGCGTTGTATCGCTCTGCTGTATAATATAACATCGGACGCGCGAGGAAGTCCGGCCAACAAAGTAAATCTTTCCCCCCCCTTAACTACTGTACCTGAACCTTGGTTTTTTGGCATTTTACTTCGATGTGCTTTGGGAGCGATCCTGATAATATCATTGCTATCAATTATATATTTCTTTCCAAAAGGGGCACCTAACTCTGAATTGAACTCAGCCCATATTCCACGATCCTGATGACTACCTACCCTGACGACATTTATTTCCCTGCCCAGTCCGGGACCATCGCCAGGATAATACTTTGTTTTTATTTTTAAAGCATCAGTATGCATGTAAGCACGATTACGCATAGCTGCGGAAAGCTTCTTAATTCCAGCACCTGCATCAGGAATTTTCTGGATAAGCCGACTCAATGCACAGCCCCCCTTATAGCTACCCAGGACGATTATCTCTCCTCCTGGATCCAGAGCGCGTAACAATGAGACACCCAGACCTTTAAGTGTCGCGGGCGAAATTTCTCTCGCGATATTTGGCGATAACTCGATAAATTTTATCCCTGCCTGTTTTATCATTTGAGAAACTGTAACCTGCCTGGCACCATACTTTATCGCTGTAACTCCCGTGGATGTCAGAGCCTGACCAAACCTTCCCGCTACCTTTGCAGCATCGGCTGCGGCTGGTAACATTGTAAGTATATCCACTGAGCAGGACGCTAATGCATGTCCTGTATTGCCTTTTATGGATTCTGTAATACAAGTATAAAAAGGAATAAAGCTAAGAAGAGTTTCTTTTATTTTTTCTGCTGTGGTTTCGTCATAACCTTTTGCATGAAGTCGATCCTTCATCCTGGCTCTATGTTCCTGAGACAGATTTTCTATTAATAAATGAACGCTCTCACCTTCTTTTTTTATCATCTTACAATATTCTATATAATACCGTTTACCATCCTTATGTGCCTCAATGAGATTTTTACCTAAATTCCTCATCTTCTCATCATCTTCTGCTGTTCTGTCCGGGTCTACTCGATTCATTGTGTAATTTTTGCTGTTTTCGTCCATAAAGATAGAGTAGAAACGAACATTTTCTCCCGAGGTACAGAGAATAAAATCAACCTCTTCAGGAATGCTATATTTTGCACCTTTCAAAGTAGATGATTTTTGTTCAGGAAACAAATCGACTAAGTTAGCTTTTATTAATTCCACTCTTGAATTTTGTATGAAATTTTTATCATCATCATTCAATGATGAATCAAATAGCAACGGAAGCAATAATTTATCCAAATCGTATATAACATCAGCTATCGCTTGGTTTTGTTTTTGAAATATTTCATCAATATTTGGGAGGGTAATAACATTAGGTGCCACTAATTGCTCACTAACTTTCATTCCATATAATATTTGATCTTTATTGAAAACCCATTTGTCATGTGCATTCAAATAATACGTTAAATATTCTTCAACATTGATATTGTTCTCACGAAGAATATTAGTGGCGATATCTGTTCTTTTTTTCCATTTCTCAATCAAATCATTAAGCTTTAAATATGGGTTGTTCTCTACCACCCAGCTATTAATGTATGAAAAATAATTTTTGTGAGCTTTGCTTATATCTTCCTCAGTTGCGTTAGATGACACGGAAGCACCATCTTTATTCCACGATGAATAGGCAGCTGCTGGGGTGTTGAAGTATCGATTATACTCTTTAGGTATAGCATCTTCTTTCAATATCACACTCAAGGTATTTCCTACTTCTTCAATTTCTTTCATGCTGAGATCGCTGATATTGATGTTATTATCACGGAGCAAAAGAGCACCAGCATGCACAAGTCCCCACTGTGCTTCAGTTATATCAATATGTGTTATATCCTTACCTGCCGGTCCCATGTATTCAGGAAGTAAAGCTGGGATTTCATAAGATACTATTTTTTTATAAAAAGCTATTGTTTTTTTAGCCAGCAACCCTTCTGATAGATGCTTTTTAATCACACTATCAAACTTATCTGATAATATTTTGCTGCTGGGCGATACTGTTTTACTTGATTTAATGTCTGCTATTTGATTTGAAAACCACTCCCCTAAATCAGAACCAAGTATATACGCACTCAGGTAATCTAATAAAACCAAACGTTTTAAAGTATCCGTAGTGATATTTTTATCTCGTGGGATATATATGTTAATTGGTTCTAATAAGCAGTTAATCACCTTATTCATTCTTGATTTTTTCTTTCCTTTAGAAAGGTAAGTAACAAGATTATTTATTACATCATGAGGATTACCAATATCCATTTTGTTATTTTTAAACAATACAGAAAGGCATTTAGTTTGTTCCTTGCGAATTTCCACCTCTGTATTTAACCCATCAGGTTGAATTAACCCCTCCTGTATTTCTCTTTTACCTTTCTTTATATTGCCGCCGCTGCCTTTCCCAGTGCTCCCTGATGCGAACTGATCCCACAGCTGTTTCCCGCCCACGATAGCTCCGACCAGACCGAAAGCAGAGACTGCACCAATCATCTTTTTACTTTTCAGGGCCTGCATATAAGACGTTGCCACGGGCACCGCTACTGCCCCCGTCATCACCAGGGGAAGCAAAGCATCCCCGCCACTCCGGCTTGTTGCTGCCGAGGATACCTGTGTTTCCGTTATGTCTGTGTGAACAGGTATGCTATCAGCCCCTTTCGTCAACGGTTCAGGATAATCGGTGGCATCACATTTTGTATTGAAATACGTGCTGGTAATAATATTTTCGTTTGTTTGCTGGCGGCTCTCAGTTTTACTGGTCGCACAATATAACAGGTCTGAAAGACCGCTTTCCTGCCGGAGTTTCTCCACAGCCAGATAATGTGTCTGTTCAGGTACAGAGATACGGGTATTTTTCCCGGACGCAGGAGCGGGCCTGTTCTGTACCGTCGCATGGGTGTAAGCCTCAGGACGGGCAGTTGAATTTGACGAGAATGCGGTGAGCCGTGGTGCTGAGGTGCCGGAAGCTGTGGCATCACATACATCTTCGGTCATTTCCATCTGCGTATCGACCTCAAAAGCGGGAGCGGGTTGTGATGTGCCGGTATTTTCCGGGATTGCTGTGCCGGATGGGAGACTGCCCGCCATATTTCCCAGCGCTGTCCAGTAATGACTGGCGCGGATAAAAATATTAGCCATAAAGGCCGGGACCTTCAGAACACCGCGCTGCGGGGGCCCTTCGTCTTTCATCCAGCGTCCTGCCACAATGGCCGTTATCGCAAGGGCTGTAAACAGGTGGGTGGATGTGTGATTTTCTTCGTTTCCCAGAAACTGCTGCAGAAAAGTCTCATCTGTCCACCCGGTAACGGTATCCCTGAGAAAGGATGCCAGCCGGGATACAATATTAATATTCTCAGGAAGGTAACAGGATGCCAGCCCGAGAGTATGCAGTACTGCAGTATCAATATTCCGTCGTTCAGTCACTGCGGTATACAGACTGTTTGCTGCGATAACGAGACTAGTCGGGGTGCCGGGAAGTATTTTAGAAAGGCAGGCAGAAAGCATTCTGCTCTCCCCGTATTCTCCCAGGGTACGAACAAGCTGCTGAACGCCGCGGCGACAGTCTTCCGTGAACGGAACCCGGGAATCTGCGGCTTCTCCGGCAGAAGATGACGGGGCAGTCTGATGTTCTTCATGAATGTCAAAGGCTTCAGCCCCCTCAAACCAGGCCTCTTCCATTTCAATGTGGTCGATGGCGTCAAACCAGATATCCTGGTCTTCCGGATTTGAACTATCCCTGGATACCCAGGATATATTGTTTGATGAGGTGGGGTTTGGTGGGTTTACAGGGGGCATAGGATTCCTTTCGTATTCGTAACTGGCTTTTAACCCCCTTTTTTATCATCATCAAAAAAAATTTCTGTTAGAAAATGACTTTATTTCTGTAGAGTGCCTGAATTCGGCATATCTGAGAGCAGCTGTACCCGGTGGCCTCTGCGGTTTCACGAATACTGAGTTTTTTCACCTGTCTGTAGTACAGGACTTTCTGGTCCCGTTCCTGATCAGCCTGTTTTCCCCGGTATTTTCCCAGTGTATGCGCACGTTCAATTCCCTGTTTTTGCCGCTGGCGGCGATTCAGCCAGTCCTTATGCGACATCGCGGCCATCAGGTCGATAAGCATGTTATTGATGGCGGTTATCACGAAGCGGGTGATTGGGTCAGCCTGCGAAGGATCTTTATCTGATAGTGCCTGCCATGAGGTGGGGACATCCAGACTGACAATCCGCAGCTCGTGTTGTTCTATCTGCTTTTTCAGCGTCATCCAGTCGCTGTTGCTCAGACGGGTCAGGCGGTCAATTTGCTCGACCAGCAAAATATCATTGCGGTGACTGTCCATCAGTAAGCGTCCCAGTTCCGGGCGGTCAAGTTTTGTACCGCTGATGTTCTCCCTATAGTAACTGGCGATTTTATGACCTTGTTCCTGGGCGAACTGCTCCAGCATCTCTTTTGCCTGATCGGCGAACTGATCTTCCGTCGATGCCCTCAAATAAGCTCTGATGAACATTTTTTCACCGTACTATCGCATATAGGTTATTGCATGCATTGTGTGCCGTCACGTTTTTACTATTGCGTCAGGGTACACTCTACCGCGATAGTTAAGCCTGTTCAAAAAATAGGCTTAACGTACAATATTTTCCGATATCCAAACGCACCCCTCCCTCATTAATAAGCCAGAGGATGTCCTGTGCGACCGAGCGGGGGAACAGCTTGCGTTTCTGTGCTGTTGTCAGCCACTGCATGATGAACATGTGTATCTGCAAATCTGTGCGAATTTTGCCCTGCTTCTGCGACAGCTTTACTGCAACCAGCAGGCACAATGCCAGATGCGCCAGTTCTTCAGTCGGGCGTTTCTGATAAAAGACAGTCAACCAGTACCACTCCATTTTTTCGTCGCGCGGAAGAATAGCATATTGCCTCCTCATCCGGGAGCAGGGCTACCGCCTTCGCTGCGCTCAGTTGGTCAACCCCGGAAACGGGTAAAAGCAAGTTTTACCCGTTTCCAGCGTTCCTGTTAAAAATCCAAAGGAATCAAGATGATGTTATTTTCTTACGGAAAACTGGTCAGGGCCAGCTTTCTTTGCCTTCCCCTGCTCTCTTCACTGCCCTTCCTCGCCGTCGCGGGGATATCGACGGCTCCGGATATTCAGGTGGGTTTTTCTCCTGAAGGGACAGGTCGCCTTCTGGTGCTGAATACCATCGGTTCCGCACAGCAGAGTATCCGGATGATGGCCTGGTCCTTCACCGATCCGGACGTGATGAAAGCGCTTATTGCCGCGCATCAGCGGGGCGTGGATGTAAAAATCGTTATCGACGAGAAAGGCAACCGCAACAGGGCCAGCATGGCGGCAATGAATCTGATTGTGAATGCCGGTATTCCGCTGAGGACAAACGACCGCTTCCCTATCCGGCATGATAAGATTTTAATTGTTGATAATCATACGGTTGAGTCAGGCAGTTATAATTTCAGCAGAGCAGGAGCGAGAAAAAATTCGGAGAACGTGGTGGTGATGCGCTTTATGCCCGCCATCGCCAGCCAGTATCTGTCTCACTGGCAGTCCCGCTGGGAAATGGGAACAGACTGGCAATCGACTTACTGATAACGGCGTACAGGTGGCCTCTCACTGACAGGGGTGATCCGTGCGCCAACACAGATCACCTTTTCGATAAAAGTTAAGTCGCTGATTTACCGATTCTGTAGTATTCTCTGCGGGACGATCCTTTTTTGATCCTTGAGGAGGCAGAGATGTCGCAAGCAACAAATGCAGCAACTTCCTCATCGAAAGAAAAACGTGCCTATCGCAAAGGTAATCCGATGTCAGCGACTGAAAGGCAGTTGGCCGCGATTGCACGTAAACGTGAAACTCATAAAGAAGTGAATGTATTTATCCGAAACCCGATGAAAGCCCAGCTTTTGCATTTATGCAAGCAAGAGGGGTTAACTCAGGGAGAAATGATAGAAAAACTCATTCAGATTGAGACTAAACGTCGCGGCGAAAAAATGTGAACATTTCACATTCTTGCCTGTTAAGCCGGTGAGTGTTAGATTACTGATCGTTTGAGAGAATTTTTTGGCGAACCACGCCGTAAGGTGGCAGGGAACTGGTTCTGATGAGGTGTTTAGCCGGAGCCAGAAAAAACTAAACCCCGATAATCTTTATCAACTTGGCAAATATAATAAGCACAGACACAATGGCAAAAGATAGCCCAAAAGAGATGATCTCATTCATGGATTCAAACAATAATACATAAATAAAAAAACAAAGAGAAACATAATCATAAAAAAAATCCTTTTAAATCTTTTCGCTAAATCCCTGACAACCTCCTCAAACGAGCCGCCGAAATTATCGGTCGTGACGCAGAATTGCTGATCACGTATGCTTTGCGCTTTGGATGTAACATATGGCTAAAGTTGATGTCGTCTGCCCTCAGTGCAATGAAACTCATGCTGTACGATGTAACGGACATTCAGCATCCGGTGCCCAACGTTACATCTGCAAGCATTGTTCAAAGACCTTTCAGCTCAATTTTAGCTACTCCGGTGCCAAACCAGACACACACCAGACCATTGTTAATATGGCCATGAATGGTTACGGATGTCGCGATACCGCACGGGTTCTCGTTATCAGCCTCAATACGGTTCTGCGGCACGTAAAAAAATTTCGCCAAAGCAAGTAGCTGAGAATATCGACCCCGAAACGGAGGTTGTTATCTGCTGTGAAGCCGGTGAACAATGGTCTTACGTGCGGTGTAAAAGCAATCCCCGGTGGTTGTTCTATGCTTATGACCGTATCCGCAAACGTGCTCTGGCCCACGTCTTCGGCCCGAGAAATGCCCCGGCCCTGCGACGATTGCCGGCCCTGTTAAGCAAATTTAACATTGCCTTTTATATGACAGATGCCTGGCCGGTTTATAAAGTTCTGTTAAGTGCAACAAGCCACGTGGTGAGCAAGAAATATACCCAACGGACAGAACGGCATAATCTTAATCTTCGCACACATATCAAACGACTGACCCGCAGAACAATTTGCTTTTCGAAGTCAGAGGAAATGCACGATAAGATCATCGGTTGGTATCTTACTCTTCATCATTATCAATAAATCTGCGTCACGACCAAATTATCGATATTATTCTGAAGTTTTTGTAATTCCTTCGCCGTAAAACCCGATGCCAGAAGGCGCTCTTTACTGAAATCCATAGTCATTGCATCAATATCCTTATCCTGACAATTCAAACCGACACATCATCACAAAACCGCACGGAATTTACCATAACACCCGTTGTCGGCACAGCTTATATCCCCGCCCGCATTGGGCAAGAGTTTACGGCGTTTTTCGCTAAAAATGAACCTATTTCTCAATAAAATTCAATGTGATAGCTGAGTAAGGTGGGACTTTTGGAGGAAATGGGCACGGAACCCCGAAATGGGCTTTAAATGGAAAAATATTGGTGAGAAACTAGATACCACAATAAATGGTGCCGTAGCCCTCTACAAGCGATATATACAGCTCGATTTGGCAAAAGACTTACCCGAAGAAATAAACACAAAGGAATGAATCATGGCAATACATGGTACTTTTGATTTGAACGGTGCCGAATATGCACCTCTCAAATTTCCGGGCATTGGAACTTTTATGGCATTTTCCGGCAATGGCAAAAACAGAAATCATGCCACCTGCACCCATATCCCAACTGTTGGTCCTATCCCAGTAGGGAAATATTGGATTGTTGATCGGGCACAAGGCGGTTTACTCTCGCAAGGAATATCGACTTCAAAAGACATATTTAACAAGGTTTTCCGTCATGCAGAGTTCGGACATTCAGACTGGTTTGCACTATGGCGAGACGACATGAGCATTGACGACTGGACATGGATAAACAGTGTAAAACGAGGCAATTTCAGGCTACATCCTGGAGTAATCTCAGAAGGTTGTGTGACACTGTCTCGCAACTCAGATTTTGCAATGCTGAGAAATGTTTTGCTTCGAACACCTCTGATTGATGTGCCCTGCATGAGAAACCTAAAAGCTCGCGGAACCATAGAAGTAAGGAACAGAGATTATGCAAAAACTTGCCCCAGCAATAGCTAAAACAGTCCTGTTTTGCCTGTTTGCGAGTCTCGTTGATTCGTCAAAGTTTATCAGCCTGAATGTAGCTAATCACTTCGCAGAATGGTTACACGGTAACGCCAACCAAGAAAATTATGATGATCTCTGGTTTTTTACAGATGTCATTCTGTCTTTGTTATTATCTTTCATCTCGTATAAATTAATATTACGGTTATTTAGGCGTTGACTGACTCTGAACATAGACTCTGAGCGTTTCAATCGTTGCCCCTCCTGTGCTACAGACAAAGTACGCTCTCGACCACAAAAGCCCCGTTTTACTTTGCATCCGTAAATGTGTGTTTTGCTGGCGCAGCAGCCGCGACGATACTGATTTCAGATTGTTGACCATCACACTGACCGCCAGTTTTGGCGGGTAAGCGACCAGCAGATGCACATGGTCAGGCTCTCCGTCCATCTCAATAATTTCGCATTCAAGTTTTGCAGCAGCGGAGCCAAAAACCTCACGAAGTTGAGCGATCATCTGTCCGTCAAATAGCTTACGTCGATACTTCGTCGTAAAGATCAGATGCACAACCAGTTTACTGACACTGTGCCGCTTGCGGAGGAACCCCAGCAGTAAATCATCATGATTACTCAATTTATATATTCACCTAACATGTTAAAATAACATCATTATATAAATGAGCGCTGATTATGTGGCACTGTTGCAAAAATCTGGAGGTGATAAACTCATCGTCACCTTTTGCTGACGGAGCAGCACATGAATCCATTCAAAGGACGGCATTTTCAGCGTGACATCATCCTGTGGGCAGTGCGCTGGTACTGTAAATACGGCATCAGCTATCGTGAGCTGCAGGAAATGCTGGCCGAGCGCGGTGTCAACGTTGATCACTCCACGATTTACCGCTGGGTTCAGCGTTATGCGCCTGAAATGGAAAAGCGGCTGCGCTGGTACTGGCGTAACCCTTCAGGGTTCTGCTCCTGGCATCTTGATGAAACGTATATCAGAGTTAACGGCCGATGGGCATACCTGTACCGTGCTGTTGACAGCAAAGGCCGCACCATCGATTTTTATCTTTCCCCGCGCCGTAACAGCAAAGCGGCATACCGTTTTCTGGGAAAGATTCTGAACAACGTGAAAGGCTGGCAGAGCCCCCGCCTCATCAACACCGATAAAACCCCCACCTATAGTCGCGCCCTGGCGTTACTGAAGCGGGAAGGCCGGTGTCCGCCTGATGTTGAACACCGGCAGATTAAGTACCGGAATAACGTCATTGAATGCGATCACGGCAAACTGAAACGGATAATCGGCGCCACGCTGGGATTTAAATCCATGAAAACGGCATATGCCACCATCAGGGGGATTGAAGTCATGCGGGCATTGCGTAAAGGACAGGCGGAAAACTTTTACTACGGCCATCCTCTGGGCGAGATGCGTCTGGTGAGCAGGTTTTTTGAAATTTAAGGCATTTCTGTAATACAAAAGGTACAGCATCAAGAAATTTGCAACAGTGCCGGATTTAAGGGGCCGAAACCCCTGCTAATTAAGACCCGGAACCTGGGATTTCGAGAACTTTAATTGCGTTCGAATCAACTAAACCTGCTCCTAAATATTTATCCGTATGGATTTTCAGGAAACCCGGTTCGGTAATATTGTCCGGGCGGGTACGCACTCCGGTAGTGTGATCCACGATGTAGTAACCGCGCCTGAAGTCGCCCACGGCCAACACTGGTTCGCCTGCTGCTGCATCGCTCATGTTTTCAAGGTAGTAGACCGGACGGCCCAACAGCAGATCAGGGGAACCCTCAGTCAGACGATCACGCCAGATGTAATCACCGTTACCGTTCTTCAGCTTTTGAAGGGCAGCGGCTGAACTGGAGTTCATCACCCATACGGCATTTTTGCGGTATTTGGCCTTCAGCTTAAACAGCAGGTCGATCAGCTCGTCAGCAACGGGCGAGGCTCCGGCAGTCTCCATTTTCTCCAGCGTACCGAACGGGCGGGTTTTGTCGCCAGTGGCCGCGCGAGGATAGGACAGGAAGCCTTTGGACTTTTTAGCCCCGTCTCCGGTCAGCAGGTCGGTTTCTTCGGTCTCGGTGAAGGTGTCGCTGATTTCAGATGACAGCCAGCCCAGAATATCCACATCGCTGAAGTCCAGAATTTCCTGGGTGGTTTTCGGGTAGGCATAGATCGGGAACAGTTTAATGCTCACTTCTTCCAGCTTCGGCGTACTGGTTTCGGTACGGGCCACACCTTCTTCGCCGTGATTCAATACCGCACCGTCCACGGATACCAGCTTTTTGTATTCATTACTGCTGGTGGTCTTCACGGTGGCGATCTGACGCATCACAGAATCATCAGTCAGCTGGCGCATAATCTCTTTGTCGAGATCGGGAATAACGGTATAGCCGCCATCGGAGCCAACCGCAGTGGAAAGGGCGCGGGTTTCACCTGTCAGGATGTAGTGACGCAGCTGGTCGTTAGAGACTTTCTTACCGTCCACTGGCTTACCCGACTGATTGCGTTCTTCATCGGCCAACGCTTCAAGGCGGGAAATATCAGTATCAAGGGATTTTGCTCTGGCGCGGAGTTCGTCAAACTGTTTACCCTCGTCGGCGTTCAGGTTGCGTTTTTCCTCAGTGGCTTTATCCATGATGGAGCGCATCTGGGTTTTGAGGGCGGTTTTCTCCTGGCGGAGTTCAGGCAATTTTTTCATGTCGTGGTTTCTCGTAACGTTAAATGTTGAGACGTGAAACCAGTCCGGGAATGGGGAGGCCGCTAAATCTTTTTCTGCATCCCACAGGCTGTACTCGCTACAGCTTGATTTAACGGCCAGTGGCGGCTCACGTCTGAGTGCCACTCTTCAAGATCTACATGAAAAATATAAAGAAAACCCCCGTCAGAGACAAGGGCAAACATGAGTACGAATAATTTACAAAATTATTTATTTAACTGCTCAGTCATAAAGCCAGTGCCCCGCTTTTGCAGACTCAACAAGCATTCTGACGGTAAACGGTTGAGGTTTGTGTCGATCTGAGCATAAACGAGCGGACATTATACGATTAGGGAGGAACGGCAATATGAGTATTGGGAAATAACGACGCCAGTCTATAGAACTACAATCAACGCCAAAAACCTCAACATACTTATCGACCAGTTCATATACATCTTCACGAACAGTCAGATATTTACCTGTATTAGTCGCGACTTGATCTGACACTGGACCTTGAAAGGTTGAGAGTTACCGGTTTTGATATGGGTGTCTAATCCTTAAACAAAACGCGAGGTAACTCTCATGATTCATACTAACAATCCCATCATCAAACACAAAGCCGGCCTGCTCAATCTCGCCGAAGAACTCGGTAACGTATCAAAAGCCTGCAAGATCATGGGCGTGTCACGCGACACGTTTTACCGTTATCAGGAACTGGCTGCTGAAGGCGGCATCGATGCGCTGATTAACCAGAACCGCCGCGTCCCCAACCTGAAGAACCGCGCCGACGAAGCCACTGAACGCGCTGTTGTTGAATATGCCGTTGAGTTCCCGGCCCACGGGCAACACCGGACCAGTAATGAGCTGCGTAAAAAAGGCGTGTTTATCTCCGGTAGCGGCGTGCGCTCCATCTGGCAACGGCACGACCTGGAGAACTTCCGTAAACGCCTGAAGGCACTTGAGGAAAAGGTCGCCAGAGAAGGCATCGTGCTTACCGACGCTCAAATCGCAGCGCTGGAGAAGAAGGCCCACGATGACGAGGCCAGCGGAGAAATCGAAACTGCTCACCCGGGTTATCTCGGGTCGCAGGACACCTTCTACGTGGGCAATCTGAAAGGTGTGGGTCGTATCTACCAGCAGACGTTCGTGGATACGTACTCGAAAGTGGCACACTGCAAGCTGTATACGAGTAAAACGCCGATCACCGCCGCAGACCTGCTCAATGATCGCGTACTGCCGTTCTACGAGGCTCAGGGACTGCCGATGCTGAGGATCCTGACCGACAGGGGAACGGAGTACTGTGGTAAGGTGGAGCAGCATGATTACCAGCTGTATCTGGCCATCAACGATATCGACCATACAAAAACGAAGGCGATGTCTCCGCAGACGAACGGCATCTGCGAGCGCTTCCATAAAACTATTTTGCAGGATTTTTATCAGGTTACGTTCCGTAAGAAGTTATACGAAGACCTGGAGAGCCTGCAAACGGATCTGGACAACTGGTTGTGGCATTACAATAATGAGCGAACTCATCAGGGAAAAATGTGCTGCGGGCGTACGCCAATGGCCACGTTACTTGATGGTAAACGAGTCTGGGCAGAAAAAAATCTGAACCAGATGTAATCTGACAGACACCTGTATAAATAACCGGTAACTGTCAGATCAGGTCTGAGCTAGTACAAATAAGGGACTTCCCCGATCATGGTGGGAGACTCAGAACGCCATGTTCAGCTTCCCGTAGTGGAACATTACGCCCAGCTTGAACCGTTCTTTATTCCTGAAGCCCCGTGACTTGATCCTCAGCAACCGTATTTTACTGTTCAGAGACTCCGCATTGCCGTTCGATACCCGGTTTTTCATCGCATTCAGAATGCCGTAAAGCCGCTTTGCCACCATGCGGGCAATGCTGACCATGAGTGGTATGCCGGTGTCTTTAGCCATCGCCATCCATTCCTGCCACAACTTACGGCTATGGTCGTCATAGCGGCGGTGCCACAGATCGCGGGCAAGCTCTTTCATTACCCAGCACTGGTTCGTTTGCGGTAACACCAGCCGGGCAACTTCTAACCTCTCAGCGCGGCGCCCAAAGCGATTTTGTTTGCTGTAAAACCATAAGTAGCGTGAGCGGTGGGCGTCTTTCCTGTCTGACGACGGGATCTGTTTCATCTCAGCCTGACGGGTTTTATCAACGATGGCGCACAACATTTTTGCCACATGGAAGTGATCGAAGGCGATTTTATCCACGGCATTGGGGAGATGGATGCGTGCAGCACTGATATAGGCCGTGTTCATGTCCATAGACAGCGTTTTTATCTCTTCAAGCTGGTGATCTCTCAGGCTACGCAGATAACTGGCAAGACTTTCTACACCGCGATCGTCGGTCAGTTGCAAAGCGCGTCCCTGCCTGTCAGAGATAACGGTGACGTACTGGTGTCCTTTTTTGAACCCGACTTCATCCACGCAGAGATGACGGGCCGATAAGGGTTGTTTTATCCGGGCCAGGCCTCGTTTTACTGCGCGCATCATGATGCCGTCCACGGCATTCCAACTGAGTTTGAGCTGCTTTCTGACAGCATCCACGGTGCTAATTTTCAGCCATGAAAGAACAAAGGCTTCGAACAACAGGGTGTAGCGGCTGCCTGGCCCCGCCCACGGAACCGGCAGTGTCTGGCAACCGTGCTCGGGGCAGTCAATGCGGGGTACATCAGCTTCAACCAGCGTGGTGAATTGACAGGTATCGAGGTGACGCCATTTGCGACGCCGGTGGTCATGTATGGGGCAGGATTTACCGCATGTTGGACAGGTCAGTTGAGTGTGCCCGACAATGCCGACAATCACAGTCACTGAACCAGATTTTTCATCAAGAGAAAGGGATTTTACCTGCCACGGTGCGGACAGGTTAAGGATATGGGCATAGAGGGACTTTTCGTCCATGGCAGACTCCTCAGAAAATCAAGACTGCCATCATAATGCCCTTAGCCACCACAACAGGGGAAGACCCATAAATAACCGGTAACTGTCAGATCAGGTCTGAGCTAGTACAATTTACCTGTACTTAGCGATGAATCAATATCAAGCTCCTCGCAGCGTAATTCATCTCTTACAAATTTAAGCACGGCATCTTCGACAGACGTCATATTCTGTCCTCAGGTTTGACCATGACATTATAGTGCCAGATAGTTCTGTGCGAAATCATGGTTATATCATATAACGTGATCGCGACCCCGACCCACGGCAACCATCTTCCAATAAGACCGCCTAAACTCGCTGTTCTGGCCCACCGACCATTAATCAATGTTTTCCAGGTAGGGGAACGCCAGCGACTATCTAACCGACACGAAATCATCCTGCACAACCCCAATGACAAGAGACTTGTTCCTCTTGTCGCTGTATTGGGTTTTCCAGGAACGTGAATTATGTTGAAACTTCCGACTATCGTCGCAAACGCAAAAATATCTATGCCGTCAAATTGCTTTTCTGCCTCATCCACCAGAATCCAGAAAGCAAGCTCTCCAAGTGGAAGGTTCCACATCCCTTTAAAATAATATCCGTTCAGTTCTTCAACCGTATCAATACGTCCTCCTGTTATTAATCCAGCCCTTAGCTTAAATCAAAACAGCCCGTTTTTAAACAGGCCTGGCTGTTACCCTATTCTTTATCCAGTCCCCAATGATAAAATGCCCAGCTCGCAGTTGATTGTCCTCCAAATATCGCACTTTCAATGCCAGCCCCCGTATAAGACAAGTCACCTGACATCCGCTGAAGAAGATCAAGGTAAGCATCCGCATCTTTTGACAGCTCATTTCCAGCTGCTTCAACACCGCTTTTATATGCCTCAAGGTCAGTTTTTTCAGAAGTAACAAACGCGCTCAGGGCAAGGAAGTCTGTCACAGTAATCTCGTTTTTTTCGACAGTGCGTCCACGGCGCTGTAAAGAAATTTGAAATCAACCATCCGATCGTTAGCTTTGCCAATCATTTTCATATCTGTTCTCCTGTGAAAAAATAAAATTTATGCCTCAGAGTGTTCACCTTTTCTGTTTTTCCTATTTAAGTCATTGAATTATATGGTTCCCACTCTGAAAAAAGTGTTCACTTGTGTTCACCTTAACTGTTCACCTCAAACACGAGCAAATCTAAAAAAAGGTGAACAGGTGAATAGTTGGTGAACAGTTAATAATAAAGTGTTCACCCTCCGTATTTATGTTCTTTAATCACTTTCTGACATGGTGAACACTTTTCCATTATCTTTTACGTTTTGCTGTCGGGTTCATTGCACTGCGGCATCCATTCATCAGTCTCAGGCGTCAGCGAAAGGTTTGACCTCATACCCTGCTTTGTCTTCCTCCTGTCATACACTTTGCCGTACTCAGACATTGCACCCGGCATATCCGTACCAAACCTGGTTAGCGATACGGGCTTGTTCAGTCCGTTTGAGCGCATGTATTGCATATAGGCGTGATACAGATACCGACGCGGGCTGAAGGGAATAATATCTGCATTGCCAACAAACATGCCGTCACACTGTACTGAGGCCAGCAGGTAACCACAGAAATCCACCAGCGAATCGCCTTCACGCTTAATGGCTAATTGCCTCCTCTGATTTCTGCTGCTCAAACAGAAGACTTTGGGCCTCATTCTGGTCAGCAAAGCGCGTCAGCAGGTGCCGGATGATAACTGGAAGCTACGCCTCAATTTTTTCCGACAGCAGCGGATCACGCTCATTCTCCGGTACAACCTGCGAGAAATTGAAGATAACCCTGCGCCGGGATATGCCGCCGCTACGGTCACTGAACGTCATGGCATTGTTATTTACGGCCAGTATGACAGCAGGAATGCGGGTTGAGTATGGCGGCTTGTGTTTCGGGTCTATTGCCACTTTGTCACCGCCCGTAATGGCTTTAATTCCCGCACCGTCTCCGGCATAGCGGTTAGCCATAATCATATACAGCGCGGCCAGAACACGCTCCGCTTTACGGCTGTTGCCTCCGGTTGCCCAGGTCAGCCACTTCCAGAACGCCGGGGCATTGCTCTCCGGCGTTTCGCCGTCCTGCTGAGACCCAAACTCCACCTCGCTGGCAACCAGTAACCAGTCTTCTCGGTCATGTGGCCGGAATGTGCCTTGCCGGGTATCAAAAACACCATTGCTGAAGCCAATCAGGTTACGGGCCGTCACGCCCATTACTGGCAGGCTCAGTTTCATTGTATCCACGGTGTTCTTCATCGCCGTCATAGAGTAAGGAACGCCGGATTCCCGGAATATATTCGGCATCTCCCTTGCAAGGTCTTTATCACTTACTGGCTTCCAGATAACGCCGCTGTAATGGTGAACGGTGTCAGAATCGCTGTGTAACGCCAACAGGCGATCATAATGTTCAAGCAACACCTCTCCACGCTGGCTTGGCCCCATCTGAGCAAGTGACGATGTGGACGCGTCAGTTACCCGCTTCTTTTTTTTCCGGTTTTGGTGCGGGGAATACCCGGTGGATACGTCCTGCATCAGTTAAAACGGCCTGAACCCCGTCACTACCAATCAGATCGGACACCAGCTCTATACGGTTTTTCTTCTGTACGGCCTTATCGGTCATCAACAGGCCGCTTTCGCTCAGTTCCTCGTAGGTAACCCCGGCACCAACCACAAAACCTTTAAGGCGTTGCGCCAGTGCGCCGTAGGCGTGGTTTTGTCTTTATCCCTTACCCATGCCTGCACTTCTGATAATCTGTACAGTTTTGTTTTGGGACCATATTCATAGCGAGGTGGAAATCGCCCCATTTTAATCATGTAGTACCTTGTACTTGCACCAATAGAGGTCATCCAGCGACAATCCCCTTCGGTTATCATCCGATCCAAGTCTGGCATAATTTCCAGTTCTTCTCTTGTCATAACTTTAATCATGATTATGCCTCATTGATAATTCCGGTCGTGACGCAGATTTATTGATAATGATGAAGAGTAAGATACCAACCGATGATCTTATCGTGCATTTCCTCTGACTTCGAAAAGCAAATTGTTCTGCGGGTCAGTCGTTTGATATGTGTGCGAAGATTAAGATTATGCCGTTCTGTCCGTTGGGTATATTTCTTGCTCACCACGTGGCTTGTTGCACTTAACAGAACTTTATAAACCGGCCAGGCATCTGTCATATAAAAGGCAAGGTTAAATTTGCTTAACAGGGCCAGCAATCGTCGCAGGGTCGGGGCATTTCTCGGGCCGAAGACGTGGGCCAGAGCACGTTTGCGGATACGGTCATAAGCATAGAACAACCACCGGGGATTGCTTTTACACCGCACGTAAGACCATTGTTCACCGGCTTCACAGCAGATAACAACCTCCGTTTCGGGGTCGATATTCTCAGCTACCTGCTTTGGGGAAATTTTTTTAAGTGCCGCAGAACCGTATTGAGGCTGATACCGAGAACCCGTGCGGTATCGCGACATCCGTAACCATTCATGGCCATATTAACAATGGTCTGGTGTGTGTCTGGTTTGGCACCGGAGTAGCTAAAGTTGAGCTGAAAGGTCTTTGAACAATGCTTGCAGATGTAACGTTGGGCACCGGATGCTGAATGTCCGTTACATCGTACAGCATGAGTTTCATTGCACTGAGGGCAGACGACATCAACTTTAGCCATATGTTACATCCAAAGCGCAAAGCATACGTGATCAGCAAGTCTGCGTCACGACCTGTTTTGATGTCATTGGTACGGCGCGGCACAGTTTTTGCTATCTGCAATATTTCGACAAGATCATCGTAAAAAATCGAGACATTGAGATTTGGATTGGCCTTGATGAGGTTCACGGGATCCTGCCAGTCATCACCATCATCCAGCTCGTAAATCATGGCAAACAGGCGATCGTTTGGTATTACAGCGTCCAGCACCTCTTTTGCTTCTTTGTCCTTATCGAAACAGGGAGACTCCAGATCCACGCCCGCCGTTGTGATAATCAGTGTTAACGGCTGGCTACGAGCGCCCATGCCCGTGGTCATTGCTGCATACAGGCGATCAGTGGGGTGCTCATGGTACTCGTCAATAATCGCACAGGACGGACTGTCACCATCGCCCGGATTCCCCACGACAGGGGCAAAAACCGAGCCATCGGGACGGGTCATTTTTTCGGCCCATACGGAAACGCCAAATTTGCTGCGTAGCCCTGGCAACATTTTTGCCATATGTTGGGCTGGGTTAAACACTTTCTTTGCCTGCGGCATCTTTGTTGCGCCGCAGTAAATTTCTGCGCTGTTTTCACCATCGGCACAGAACATATAGGTACCGATACCGGCAGCGAAAAAACTTTTGCCATTTTTTCTCGCTACCCGGATATAAGCCTCGCGAAAGCGCCGTTTTTTATTCTTTTTCGTCACCCAGCCAAAAATCGAAAAGAAAACAAATGCCTGCCACAATTCCAGCACCAGTTTCTGCCCTTTCAAATCCCCACTGGAATGGGGCAACAACTGAACGAACCGGCAGGCGCGTTCAGCCAAATCACGGTTGAAGGTGTATGGATACTCTTTATCGAGAGATTTTTTCAGATCGTCAAAATGGCGCTGGCAAACCTTTTTGATGTAACTGCAGGCGATGATTTTCCCGCTCAGAACCTGACGGGCATACTCATTCGCCATGTTGACGCTCGGGTATGCCGCCATTTTTCCTTACCCTGGGACCACGATCCCAATTAAGATTTTAATCATGCTGATGTCAGCTGCTCTCATGAAATTCCCATGGATTCAGTATTTCAACGCCGCTGGCCTGAAAATCGGCAACATTTCGTGTAACCACTGTCATCCCGTGCACCAACGCTGTTGCAGCAATCAGCGCGTCGCGCTCTGATTGCCGGTCCGGAATATGCAGCCGCGCACAGCGCAGGGCTACCGGAGTATCAACAGCGATGGTTCTGCCGGAAAACTCTGGTAGAACGTGATTATCCATCCATGTACGCAGCATCGTCCCCTGAGAGGCATCCTTCCGTTTCATGGCCAGAATGCCCATCTCCAGTTCCATGATTGTGATGGCCGACACGAACAGGTCCGATGCATCGACCTGTGATGCCCACTCTGCAACGTTTGAATCGGCCTTACCTGACTGGATTTTCCTCAGTTCTGAAACAACGTTGGTGTCAATAACATACATCATCAGAACTCAGCCGCCCGGATACCGATATTCGCCCGCGGTGCCTCAAAATCGATATCTGCAATGCCAGGCATTGCCAGCGAATCAGCAATGTTTCGCCGCTGTTTTGTCAGCGCCTTATATTCTTCAAACGTCAGTAGCACATGCACCGGTTTCCCACGCGACGTGATGAAAACAGGCCCCGATTTAGCGGCCTTTTTAGCACGACCAATATCCTGATTCAATTCCCGGCTGGTTAATGTCGTTACGGTCATAATACCCCCTTTACTATCGAGGTGTAGCGAGGTGTAGGTACGTTACTACATTTTATTGGAAAGGGCAATTTCCGGCTGGCCGTAGCCTGTTTTGGTAATCAAAATTCATCGAATTCGTTGCCTTTCTCAGCACCATTTTTACCGGGGCTGGCCACCCTGTTCCTGCTGTTGCAGTCCAGTCGCAATACGACGCTGAGGCGTATCAGCTGAGAGAGATATTTTTCCAGCGCCTTTACCGCCGCCCCCATCTTCTGGCCACCTGCTGCTGTTTCGTCACCAATCCCGTCATTTTTTATTTCCTGATTGGCGTCATACAGCAGCTGAATGGTGTTGCAGTATTCCATCAGCAGATAGCAGTCCTGCATTTCAAACGTGCCAGCATCAATCATGACGCGGATAGTCCGTTTCCAGGCATCAATGTCCATATCACCGAGCAGTTCCTTTGGTGGGGCAACAGCACGCGTTACAGAGCTGACCATTGCCCCGGTATTGTTGGGCTTTCGGCCCCCTCCGGGAGTTCTTAAACCGGTACTCATTCACAGGGTTCCTGTTTTAATACGATGATTTGTTACGCTAATTACCAACAAAAAAACGACCAAAAAAAGTTTTTATTTCCCGCGCGTAAAAATCGACCGGGAGCGGCAGTCCTGGTGTTCGAAAGGGGTTGAGGATTTGATCCCCCCTCTCCCCTGATTTAGATGATAATTTTTATCATTTGTGGATATGTTTTAGTCTGATGCCTTCATCGTCCAGCTACCATCTCAATACAGAGCTGACGCTTTGCAGCTCTGCCATGGTGGTTATGGATTTCTGACATGATAACTGCAATGCAGCTGGACTTTACCCCAGCTGCAGCACGCCGTGCTTTTCGCTATCGGAGTACGCAATCAAACCGTGGTACTCGGTCACCTCAACCCCATCATCGGCCTCGAACGCCGGGATAAGACCTGTGGTAATCGTGTAAGATTGTTGGCCATCCTGAGTTGCGAACGCTGAGAGTTCCTGAATCTGTGCTGCTGTTAGTACGATCATTAAGTTGTTTCCTTTTAGTCAACATAGAAGTCATCGCTCAGACGGCGACGGTTGCCTGAGTTGGCATTATTCTGGCAAGCGCTGCTGTTATGCCCTCCCTTACTGATCACCTGAGATGATTACAGTCAACTGATTAAGGTGTTGGGACAGTAACTGGTATTGCCCGGTCAAAGCTGCTGTTTGCGTCAGTTCTTTGGCTCGCAGCCGCGCTTGCGCGGAGTTCATCCCCTTGTAATGGTCTGGGGTAGCTATCATTACTTTGTTTGCATTAGTAATTTTTACAAGATTGTATTTACGTAAGAAATTTGGGTCGTGACGCAGATTTATTGATAATGATGAAGAGTAAGATACCAACCGATGATCTTATCGTGCATTTCCTCTGACTTCGAAAAGCAAATTGTTCTGCGGGTCAGTCGTTTGATATGTGTGCGAAGATTAAGATTATGTCGTTCTGTCCGTTGGGTATATTTCTTGCTCACCACGTGGCCTGTTGCACTTAACAGAACTTTATAAACCGGCCACGCATCTGTCATATAAAAGGCAATGTTAAATTTGCTTAACAGGGCCAGCAATCGTCGCAGGGTCGGGGCATTTCTCGGGCCGAAGACATGGGCCAGAGCACGTTTGCGGATACGGTCATAAGCATAGAACAACCACCGGGGATTGCTTTTACACCGCACGTAAGACCATTGTTCACCGGCTTCACAGCAGATAACAACCTCCGTTTCGGGGTCGATATTCTCAGCTACCTGCTTTGGCGAAATTTTTTTACGTGCCGCAGAACCGTATTGAGGCTGATACCGAGAACCCGTGCGGTATCGCGACATCCGTAACCATTCATGGCCATATTAACAATGGTCTGGTGTGTCTGGTTTGGCACCGGAGTAGCTAAAGTTGAGCAGAAAGGTCTTTGAACAATGCTTGCAGATGTAACGTTGGGCGCCGGATGCTGAATGTCCGTTACATCGTACAGCATGAGTTTCATTGCACTGAGGGCAGACGACATCAACTTTAGCCATATGTTACATCCAAAGCGCAAAGCATACGTGATCAGCAAGTCTGCGTCACGACCGAAAAAAGTTAGTTGCACAGAAGAAGCAAACAATGTTTATAACTGTATTGTCGATGCCTCCATTAGCAATATGAAACAGACAAAGCCTGTTAAGCTTGTGAAAGCTGATGGTGTCTGGAAAGAAGTTCAGTAGTAGCCTATATCAAGAAGCCTCTTTTAGCCCCTACATAGGGGACAGTGTCAAAGCCACCTGCTATGCAGGTGGCTTTTTACTCGTTTCACAAACTATGGGGCCAGAAATTCAGCTTTGGGAGCGGTTTAGCACCCTGCGCGCATCACGATAACGGTTTTTCCAGTAGGCTTCATTCAGATTGGAAATCATTACGCCGTTAGTGGTTGAGGCATGAACAAAGTTGTCATTTCCCAGATAAATCCCAACGTGACGTCCTGTAGAACCTGCACGGAATAACACTAAATCGCCTGGCCGCAACTTGGCGCGCTGAATACTTTTCCCGGTGTCTTCCTGCTCATAGGTTGAGCGAGGCAGATCCAGACCGAACTGTTCACGGAAAGTGGTTTGCACAAATGCAGAGCAATCAATGCCGCGCTTGTTGGTTCCGCCCAAGCGATAACGAACGCCTTTCCAGTCAGAGTACTGCTCCATCAGACGGGATTTGATATCCACATTCTGAACCAGCTGTTCAAATTCATCCTGAGACGCTTGCAGTAAAAAACCGTTTTTGTCTTTAACTGCATGGGTATCAGTTTGTGCATTGTTGCTGGTATTTGTTGAAGTACAGGCTGAAAGCAGCGTTACCAGGGCAACTGCGGGTATAGTCCGCCATATATATCTCAGAATCGGTTGAGACTTGACCATTGTGAATGTGATCCCTTGGAGTCCTTAACGACAAAGTCGCTAGCTAAATTGCGAAACGAAAACGAGCTATCACAGGAAAGTAAGACAATTCCTGAATAATTAAAACCTGTTTAAGAAAGCGGTTTTAAATGTAAATTTCAGAAATATAGCAATGCTATTTACCTAGTTGAACGTAGACTACCCGATTACAGGCAGCATGGCGAGGGGTTTTTACGTCTTTTTATAGGTTTTAATAATATAAAAAATAATGATCATGAGATGCCTGCACTATCGGCAAATCAAAGAAAAACCTTAACAAATAAACGCAAAACAGCCTGAAAGGCTGTTTTTTTTGTGAATTATGAAGTGAAAAATATGGTCGTGACGCAAATTTATTGATAATGATGAAGAGTAAGATACCAACCGATGATCTTATCGTGCATTTCCTCTGACTTCGAAAAGCAAATTGTTCTGCGGGTCAGTCGTTTGATATGTGTGCGAAGATTAAGATTATGTCGTTCTGTCCGTTGGGTATATTTCTTGCTCACCACGTGGCCTGTTGCACTTAACAGAACTTTATAAACCGGCCACGCATCTGTCATATAAAAGGCAATGTTAAATTTGCTTAACAGGGCCAGCAATCGTCGCAGGGTCGGGGCATTTCTCGGGCCGAAGACGTGGGCCAGAGCACGTTTGCGGATACGGTCATAAGCATAGAACAACCACCGGGGATTGCTTTTACACCGCACGTAAGACCATTGTTCACCGGCTTCACAGCAGATAACAACCTCCGTTTCGGGGTCGATATTCTCAGCTACCTGCTTTGGCGAAATTTTTTAAAGTGCCGCAGAACCGTATTGAGGCTGATACCGAGGACCCGTGCGGTATCGCGACATCCGTAACCATTCATGGCCATATTAACAATGGTCTGGTGTGTGTCTGGTTTGACACCGGAGTAGCTAAAGTTGAGCTGAAAGGTCTTTGAACAATGCTTGCAGATGTAACGTTGGGCACCGGATGCTGAATGTCCGTTACATCGTACAGCATGAGTTTCATTGCACTGAGGGCAGACGACATCAACTTTAGCCATATGTTACATCCAAAGCGCAAAGCATACGTGATCAGCAAGTCTGCGTCACGACCAAAAATATCAAAAAAAACATCTTTTTTGTTGTTTTTTAAAGTCAAGGGGTATTAATAAATATTTTATGAAATATTATCCCGGCAAAGTGAACATAACGTGAATAGCGATATGGTGCGTTCACCAAATAATCGCAGGAGGGCGTAATTCACCACCAGCTCATTCCCACCAACACAATTGCAAGTGAACCTGCTGCTACATCCGTAAACCAGTGCGCACCGATCATTATACGGGGCGCGGAAAATATCAGCGTCATTGCCACAGCCATTAGAAAAGTACCGCGGCCAAAATAACGCACATAAAACTGGCAAAAATCATCACCATCATGCCGTGATCGCCAGGAAAACTGTCAGCAGAGGCCTTTTCGCAGGAACGCAATTAATTTTGCTCCGCGTTCCGCCAGCAAGCCGCTATTAACACTTGTTTCACCAAACTTATTCCCTCGCTCTGCCCATTCTTGTTAACGGGTTTGCTGGCCAGTAAGTGCAGCAGTTTGCTGGTCTCTTCACTTCCCTGGAAACCTCCACCGTGGCCACTTTTACTCCATGTACATAGGTCCGTTAACGGGAAAAAATGAATTTAGATCCATTTAAAAATTTACCAACAGAGCGAAAAGGTGAAGTTGCGGCTAAGTTAATAAGTGGATAATAAAGTAATGAGGTTGCTATGAAGGTTATAAAACTTGCGATAACTGCGGTTATCTTCACATCATTGTCAAACTATGCTCTGGCGGCAGGAAGCAATATCGGCGTGGTACAATTTGTCGGAACCATTGTTGAGCCAATGTGCGACGTTACACTTGAGCAAAACCAGCTGAGTTCATCCTGCTATCGCGAAGGCCATTATCAGATGACGCGTTCTGCCGTTGAAGATGAGCAGGCAATCCCTGCCAATATTGGACAAACGCAGATACGCTGGTTAGACAGCACCCACAAGCAAGGCGTGCTGACTGTTAGCTATAACTGAGTGTAACAATGGATTTGTCATAGTATAACAAAACAACCATGCATTATTGATGGTCGGTTTTTTTACTACAGTTATTCAGCGCGTCCCATATAGCGGCGTTCAGGGATGTGGATACGGATTTTATCGCCGCTACTGAGATACTCAGGCACCTGAATCACCAGACCCGTGCTCATCGTGGCAGGTTTTGTCCGGGCACTGGCTGAAGCCCCTTTAATAACCGGAGTAGTTTCAACAATTTCCATATCCAGTGTCTGAGGCAGCTCAAGGGCGAGAATTTGCCCATCCATGGTCAGCACCTGAATACCGGGGATACCGTCTTCGGGAATAAACAGCAGTTCCTCTTCGATTTGTTCTTTTTTAAAAACATAGGGTGTGTAATCTTCGTCATCCATGAAGACATATTCATCACCATCAATGTAAGAAAAAGTCACCTGACGTCGGCTGAGTGAAATGGCTTCCAGAATATCGTCACCCTTGAAGCGTTCCTCCACTTTCAGACCGGAACGGATATCGGTGAAACGCATCTTATACAGGGTTGACGCGCCACGAGCGCTGGGGCTTTGCACATCAATATCTTTTACTAACAGTAGCTTACCATTATGGCTCACCGCCATTCCTTTTTTTATTTCGTTAGCTCTTGGCATAATAAAAGTCTCAATAAACAGGCGATAGAAAATGATTGCGTCAACTTACTCCGGCTGAAGGATCCAGGCAAGGATTGCCCGAACCGCTTGCGGCAGATTATCGTAAGAAAAGAAAAATGATGACAGGTGAGATGATAATCTTATCAGGGCGCTGCTATTGTCCCGGCAAAGTGTACAGTGGATAAAAATGTAATGTCGTGCTGAATGTGGTGCATGTTGTACCACACCGTCAATTTCAGCGGCTATTCCCGGCATGCCGGGGGGCAAACCAGCTAATACGCCCTGTATTGAATGGGATTTACTGCAAATAAAAATCAATAAGTTATGTTTTTGTGGGGTGCTGATCGGGAGGTATTACTGCATTCTTCTAAGTTCTTCTTTTGCCTCTTTCCTCTTTTTATCAATGAACTCTGCCAGATCGCTGACGTGAACCATGCGAGGGGATTTTTGGCTATCACCTATGCGGAAAGTGGGTAGTGGCAGATCGCCACATCCAGCCTTTTTATCCGCTGTTGCGGGTTTCATTCCAAGATAACGTTCAGATATGTCGGCCAACGGGATTGTTGAGGTTTCAAACTCCGCCATCAGCAAAAACATAGTATTCATTTCAAACCTCGCTTCTTCATGGCTTCGAGCAGGATGTCCTGCACTTCACGTTTTGAATCGCGCCGCTGCATTACCAGTTCGTCTACGGTATCGGCGGCGATAATGTGATGTATCCAGACCGGACGGTTATGCCCTGCCTGTATCTGGCGCATTGGCCCTATACGTTCAATAATTTGCTGATACTGTTCCAGATCCCACCAGTGGGAGAAAAACGCCAGGATGTTGCCACCGTCCTGTAAGTTCAGGCCGTGGCCCGCGCTGGCTGGGTGAGCAAAAAGGACAGGTATTTTTCCGGCGTTCCAGTCGCGCAGCGTCTGCGGATCGGAATCAAGCTGTTTACCCTTCGGAAATGCTTTCAGTAAACGGGCTAAGTCGCTTTTAAAGTGGTAGGCAACCAGCCCCGGCATACCGCCAGATTCGGCGATCACACTTTCCAGCGCCTGTAATTTTGCGTCGTGGATCTCTGACCATGTACCCTTGTCGTCGGTATAGACAGCGCCGCTGGCGATTTGCAGGCACCTTACCGTTTTAGCGGCGGCGTTCTGCGCTTCGATGTCGGTGCCGTCCAGTTCCAGAAACATCTGCTTTTCCATTTCCTGATATTGTTGCCGTGCCTTTGCTGGCATCTGCACCCGGATCACGTTGTGGATCGGTTCCTCAATATCAAACCAGTCGGCGGCGTCCAGCGAGATAGTCACATCACGTAGCGCCGCCTGCATTTGTTCCAGCGCAAAGGGGCGCGGTTCCAGCTTTGACCACTGCTGACCGGGAAACTGAATGTTGTTAAACCAGCGAGAAGTGAATGCGCCAAAGGTGCGCCCTAAGCGCTGGCCCTGATCAACAAACCATGCCTGGCCCCACAGGTCGATCAGGCCATTTGGTGCGGGGGTGCCGGTGAGGTTCATCCAGCGGTGTACGTGCTTATGTGCCACTTTCGCCAGCGCCGCTGCACGTTTGCCGCCTTGCCGTAACCGGAACGATTTTAGCCGGGTGCTCTCATCTGCCACTACAGTACCGAAAGGCCAGCGATCACCCAGCGTTTCAACCAGCCAGACCAGATTATCGTAGTTGGTCGTATACACGCTGACATTGGTGTTTTGCAGCGCCGCCAGCCGTTCTTTGACTGTGCCGACAATTGGCTGCATCTCAATGTTGCGTAGGTGATTCCATTTATCGACTTCATCCGGCCACGTTGATCGTGCTACACGCAGGGGGGCGAGAACCAACACCGGTTGCGTTTCGGCACCGCACATAAAGAGATCTTCCAGAGTGGTCAGTGTGGCAACCGTTTTACCCATACCCATGCCAGCCCAGATATTGGTGCGGGGTAGGTTAAGGGAGTGGTCGATAATAAGGTTTTGGTATGGGCGGGGGGTGAAATTTTTAGGAGGTAAGCTATTTTGCACGTTTTTCCTCCCAATAAAGCTGTTCGCTTTGCCCTGTATACCTACCCGTTTGTCCTTTTGCTGTAAACTCAAGCGTTCCAGCGGTAAAGAGCATTACGATGGCTCCATCATACGGGCCGCCAATTAGCCGGAATTTACTGCGACGTTGGACTTTTCGCACAATATTCCCTCCAGATTCTTGCTATCCAGCACTATTACGGTAAAGCCCAGCGCCCTAAGCCGTTCATGTTCGCGCAACTGCTCGGGCCGTGGTTTCTCGCCGGGGGCTTTGCACTCAACGAAGACTGCCCGGCCACCAGGTAGCAGAACCAACCGATCCGGCACTGCACGGCGACCGGGAGATAAAAACTTGTAGGCGATGCCGCCAGCCTTTTTCACTTCAGTTACCAGGTGTTTTTCGATAGTGGATTCACGGGTGTAGGCCATCGGCAACCGCCTCTTTTAGTTTTTCCCGCCCGACCTGCATCAGGCAGAAGTCGGAGCGATTTTCGCTCCACTGCTGATTAATTCCGTTACGTGATAAGCGACTGGCTTTTGTCCATACCTTTGCAGCGCGGCGGTAATCGCCCTCGCGCTCGATTTGCGCAGCCTCACGCGCAGCCCGGTAATACAAGGGGCTGTCATAATTTCTAAAAGACATAAGGGTTGGCCTCGATCAGTTGATAACGCCGACGACTTCCTCATCGGTGTAAACATTTTCGCCGTTGATTTGAGACTGGCGGCACCGGACGAGCACGGCTCCCTGTTCACCCCAATCTTTACGCAGTGATTTCCAGGATGGTTTTTTATTACCGCAACACTCCAGTATCGCGGCCCGGTCAATGTCGAATTGCGCGCGGCCATCCATCACCATATACAGGTATTTCATTCTGCCACCTCGCCGCCAGCGGCCCGGATTGCCTTTATCCACAAGACTCCAGCATTCAATCCGTCTGCAAATTTGCTGACTTTGGGGATTTTCACAATAAACGGCTTACTCCCGTTATTGAGACGTAGAGTTTTGGCTTTGTCTTCCAGTGATTGGCGAATTTCATTGATACCTTCCTGAGCCTCGTAATCGCCAAAGGCGTTACGTACTTCAACACAAGTCAGGCATACCCAATCTATGAATTTCTCGCTCAGAACATCCGTCGCAGCAATTGATGGGGTGAATTGAGGTATGGCGTAAACAGGATGGTATTGTGATATGCGTCCAGCGTTAACAGCATCGTCCAATGTTTTCTCATGCATCGGATACGCATCCATGTGCCAGCCACCCACCTCAGGGTGATGAACAAAATATTTATACCCAGCTGGCTCACCCGCTGACGCATCGCGTTGGATTAGTTCCCGCTCGGCTATTGCAGCCCTTGCTCCTAACTTTCCAGACTGTTTCGCCAATTCTTGGCACTGTTTCATAGCGGCGTCCAACTTCTCTGCTTGGGCGTCGATGTGTGCCAGTAATACGCGGGCCTCATCTACATTTACGTGATAACTGCCAGCATCCCCTTCTTGAACGAGCAAGCCTAACCCGTAAATCACGTTTTCTGCTGTAATTGTCATAATGATTATTCCTTTCTGTAATGGCGGGCTTCGAATCCGCCAGCGGATAGCGGCAGATCTAAAGCCCATGCGGGGTTAGTTGCGAGCAGGGTGCTCAGGTGTTCGTGGGAGTAATCGGTGGTGTCGGGGGCTTCCGTCAGCACTTCGTCATGCACAGTCAGTATGATGTCGTAGCCGTTATCCTCCACACCGGGCATGTTCGCTGCCATCACATCACGGGCGGTCGCCTGGGTTACGTTCTCCGCCAGTTTGCCGCCGTAGGTTTGCAGGCGTTGCCATTTCCGGCTGTAGGTGTTGATGCCCATATAGCTGATCTTGCCGCTGTCGTCGATACGTGCGCCGGGGTAACAGACCGCCCGGCCAGACGGAAGTTGGATACGAAGCCAGCTTCCATCACGGCGAAGTTTTAGTTTGCGGCAGGAAATGGTTATGCCGGGGGTAGCAATGGCACGGCGGGTGGCCTGGTCGATCTCCTTCCAGAAGCTGAATGTTGCCGCGTGGGCTTCACGCCAGAGGCGTTTAAAAGAGTCGCAAACAACATAAGCGCGTTTTGGCAGTCCGTAGGTTCGCTTCTGTTTTACCGCCCATTCATATGCACGAACGGCTTCATCCAGTATGTTACGCGGGATGTTGTCGATAGCGGCAGAGGCCATTTCTTCGAGGTCGATGTTGTACGCCAGAGAGAACGTCAGAAATGCGCCGACGCCCCCTTCATAGCCCAGCGCCAGTTCCTGCACTTTGCCGACCTGACGCTGATCTTTGTCCACTTCATCCGGGTGGACGCCGAAAGATTTTGCATAGGCCAGTTTGTACAGGTCATGGCCAGCGCGGATCGCTTCACCTTTTTCATCGGTACCGATGATGGTGTCATAATCACGAAACGCCTGTAGCTTCCACTTCTCCCCGGCCAGCCACGCCAGTACGCGCCCCTCGATGTTGCTAAGGTCAGATACCACCAGTTTTTTACCCGCAGGGGCCATGATGCAGCCGCGCAACGCTGAACTGGTCAACTGCATCACATCATCGTAAAGCAGGTCGGCGCACCCGGCTTTCAGTGCTTCAATACCAAAATCAATCTCGTCTTGTTTTAACGTTGGCCTAGGTAAATTTTGGGGTTGAAACAGCCGCCCGGCCCAGCGCCCGGTACGCGATGCGCCACAAAATTGCAGAGTTCCGCGCAGGCGTCCGTCGCGGCTGACGCCTTTCATCAGGGTTTTGTATTTGCTGGTGCTGGTGGAACTGGCCTGTAGGCGGATAGCGAGTAGCTCGCGAAGTTCAAACGGCAGGTCGGGATCGTTAACCCGGCGCTGCAAGGTACTGGCCTGCATATCGGGAAGTTCGATACCGAAAGCTTCTGCTATGTGTTTCAGCATGGCGTCACGCTGTGTTGCTGCCTGCACCTCGTTGTCCGTGAGTTCCCGTGTTCGTTTGGCCAGAACCTTCTGTTCCATCTCAACAGCCGTAACCGCTGCCTCTGCAAGCTGCACGTCCATGAATACGCCGCGATCATTAATGCGCTGATCACGGTGCCAGAGCGCCAGTTCCTGACCTGAGTAATTCCAGGTGGGTAACTTTTTGTCGATCTCGCGCATGGCATCGATATCCAGCCCGGCGTATTCAACGAATCGCTGCCACTCGACAGGGTGCGTTTTGGCGGTAGCGCGGCGGATGGCGCTGTTTTTTGGGCGAGGCTTACAGAATAGCTGGATCAGTTGCTTACCGGCCTTATCCTTGGCTTTATCCTGCGAAACGCTAAGAATGTCGCATAAATCGCCCAGCGAACCCGGTAGGCCGTGCGCCAGCGCTCTGACCATTGTATCCCGCCAGCGCTCAACACCACCGGCTGCGACACCCGGCATGGCGTGATTTAACACCGTGCGGTCGAAATGGCTGTTGTGGGCGTAGATCAATACATCAGGATTGGTTAACGCCATCTTTAAATTTGCTGGCATGGGCTTTCCGCTGGTCACGTCCCATACATGTACCGGCGCGGTATCGATAGCCCAGGCAAACAGCATAACCTCCACGTTTTCGGCGTAAGCATGAGTTCCGTTTTTTATGGGCACTTCGCTGAAAGTCTCGAGATCAAGCCATAATATCTTGGACGTAAAAAACCACCTGCATAGCAGGTGCCATTGATTTCGCCCCACAGGGGCGCACTAAGTCCAGACTCAGAGAGCCTTCCCTTCACACTGCTTTCAGTGGAAGCTGGCTCTATTCAACTTCATGTTTTTCCTGATACTTCACGTACTTTATTATCATTTCTTCGTTTATACCTACGGTATCGACACAATAACCTCTTGCCCAAAAATCATTCCCCCACTGCTTGTTCTTACGCAGGCAGGGAAATTTACTGAACAATCGAAGGGCTGTTTTACCCTTTAAGTCGCCTGTTACATGGGAAATCGAAAGCCATGGAGGCACTTTTACCCGCAAAGGGACATGGTCTGTCTGGACATTCAGCTCCACTACTTCTATCCCGGGCTGCTCACCTGAGATCCTTATCGGCTTACAGACCTCTTTACCAACATTGTTCCTGAGGATGCGAAACCGGTACCTGGGTGTCCATACGATATGATATTGACAACATCAGGGCACATGAGATGCTTTCTGGAATCTGCTCATGGTTAAATCCCTGGCAGTTATGGGGATAACAGATTCGGATTTTCCCATGAGTAGCATGACTGGCAGAGCCAGCTTATTGCTGACCACCTCCACAGGAGGTGGTGTTCATGCCGGGATAAAATTGCCTTATGTTATAGGGTTAACCTGAAATGAATAGAGGTTATGTGGGAAGGAGTCCCTATGCTTAAAAGAGGTGGTTTGCGATTATTAACTTCGGGTGAAATTCGCCTGGCAACTGAGCTATACCGTCACAGCATCCAGTACAATCGGGTATGGGTTCATCACGGTAGCTATCTGCCATTTGGTATGCAGGAAAACAATACCGCGATGACACCGAATGGTGAGATATGGTTTGAAACCAACGTTTATCGTGATGATTACTCTATAGCTTCAGTTGATTACCAGCATCTGTTTATGCATGAAATGATGCACGTCTGGCAATATCAGCGTGGCATGAACGTCAGAATGCGTGGTTTGGTTTCATGGGCTGCGAATTACACATATCGCCTTGATAAGAAAAGTTTATCTGGTTATTCAATGGAGCAGCAGGCTTCAATAGTGTCCGATTATTGGTTGCTAATGAAATTAGGCTTCGTAAAGAACAAAAGAATGATAAATTATAAAGATTATGATTCGTCTCAACCTGTGAAAGGTTTGGTTGCGAAATACCAAGGAGTTTTAAGAGGTTTTCCTCAATGATTAAACATTGGCTGTTATGTATTTTCTTTTTTGCACTAACGGGGTGCACTGGCGACAGACTTTCATTTCATAAGAAGGGCAGCGCAACCGTAAATGAAAACCGGGTTTGTATAGCATCGGCCCCCAGCGATATTCTGGAATATTATTCTTTAAGTTCATCTGAAAATAGTTATGCGGTACCTATTTTAACAGAAGATAATATCGCGAAAAAATATCCTGATACCTGCATGCCTTTGATTCTTAAAAATAGTACGAATTATGAGTTGATTTATGTACTAAGCGGTGAAAAGTATCGGTTCGAGTTTATAACTGATGCCCATAATAAAGTAACAAAAACCTATAGCAAGTCGTAAAAAATAGGTCGTGACGCAGATTTATTGATAATGATGAAGAGTAAGATACCAACCGATGATCTTATCGTGCATTTCCTCTGACTTCGAAAAGCAAATTGTTCTGCGGGTCAGTCGTTTGATATGTGTGCGAAGATTAAGATTATGCCGTTCTGTCCGTTGGGTATATTTCTTGCTCACCACGTGGCCTGTTGCACTTAACAGAACTTTATAAACCGGCCAGGCATCTGTCATATAAAAGGCAATGTTAAATTTGCTTAACAGGGCCAGCAATCGTTGCAGGGTCGGGGCATTTCTCGGGCCGAAGACATGGGCCAGAGCATGTTTGCGGATACGGTCATAAGCATAGAACATAGCGCCCTTACAGGGCGAGCGTCACGGCTCTGCCGTTCCGAGGGTGTTCATGACCGGCTCACAGCTTTATACTCTGCGGTATGTTAATTTCTCAGGAAATCATTCACATGGCCCGTAGCAAAGCCCCCAGAAAGCGTAAACCCACGCCCTCGTCCCGACGCGCTATACCCGGATATCCTAAGCGTTTTCTGGTGTCCATTCCGCCCCGGAGCGATTATGACGACCCCGACGAGTTTTTTACGACACTCCGCAGGATGCCATTCGTCACTGTGTCCACCTGGGGCCACAGTTTTTCCTCGATACACACTTCGACCCGCCTCTCGTCTGCATCATCCGCGGCTTTGAGCCGCCTGACTCACCCGACGGCGATGTCGTCCTTGAGTCCATGCCAGCCGATGTGTTTATTATCGCCACAGAATCCGGCATGCTGCCGGTGACCTTCGCTCCCTGGGATAAACACACCGACAACTGGGCCGATGACTGTGACGACTGGCACTATAATACCGGTGCCACTGCAGAGCGATAATCCGCCGCATGTATATCCCGCGCCCGGCAAAACTGCTGTTCACCACTGATGACGCCTGGAACCGGTATATGGATAAACACGGGGACACCCTCAGCCCCTGGACCGTACTCTGCGTCGAGCGCATGCTCGCCTGCGGCACTGCTGCCATGGGGGTGAAGCGATACTGCTGCGCCTCCCCGGACTGCACCCACACCCGCTTCTTCTGCCAGACCTGTAAATCAAAAGGCTGCAGCTCCTGCGGACATAAGGCCACGGAGCAGTGGATTACAGAGCAACAGCAAATTCTGCCCGACTGCGACTGGCAGCATATCACCTTCACCATGCCCCATCTGCTGTGGCCCTTTTTCAACAATAACTGGCCTCTGCTCAATGCCCTGTTCCGCGCAGCCACCCGCGCCATGCTCCGCTGGGCCAGAAAACAGGGTGTGGAAGTCGGTATCTTCTGCGCCCTGCACACCTACGGTCGCCAGCTCAACCAGCATCCCCACATTCATCTCTCCGTCACCCGCGGCGGGCTTGATATTAAACACGGCGTATGGCGCGACCTCTTCTTTAAAAAGCATGCCGTGGAGGAAATCTGGCGCGGAGCCGTCATCCGGCTGCTGCGCCACAGCTATGACCTGATTAACCCCGGCAGGCTGCCGGGGCTGGGGCATATCCACGACAAAAAACAGTGGCTGCGCTATCTGCAGGCGCAGTACGGGCGCCGCTGGAAGGTCCACTTCGCGAAGAAGACCCGGGGGGCCTGGCGGAGCGTCAAATATCTGGGCCGGTACCTGAAACGGCCCCCCGTGTCGGCGGCGAAGCTGAGGCACTACAGCGGCGGCGCGGTGGTGCACCACTATTACGACCACCGTACGCAGCAGTACCGGCAGCAGACGCTGACGCAGGAAGATATGATCGGACGTTATATCAGCCATATCCCGGCGAAGCATTTTAAGATGGTGCGTTATTACGGTTTTTTATCAAACCGTAAACGGGGTAGCCTGCTGCCGAAGGTGTATGAAGCCCTGGAGATGGAAGCGCGGAAAAAACCGGAGAAGCCCGGCTTCGCCGCGCTGATGAAAGAATTTCTGCGCACGGATCCGTACAAATGCATTCTGTGCGGCAACCGACTGCGCTTCAGCAGTGCGCAGGCCGGGAGGCACGCGTCGGAGTTGGTGGCAGAAAGACTGCATAACATCGACCGGAAACGATGGCTTCTGGCACAGACTGCGGGATAAGTGCGTCTGAAAAACAGCTTTCAGGTTAAAAACGCGCCGCAAATGCCATTTTATGACCATAACGTTCCCGATGGCACATCATTACTGCATTACAGACACTGCTGCTCATGGTCAGGAAATTTTTAAAACGATGATTCAGTTTCCTAACCATGAACAACCACCGGGGATTGCTTCTACACCGCACGTAAGACCATTGTTCACTGGCTTCACAGCAGATAACAACCTCCGTTTCGGGGTCGATATTCTCAGCTACCTGCTTTGGCGAAATTTTTTTACGTGCCGCAGAACCGTATTGAGGCTGATACCGAGAACCCGTGCGGTATCGCGACATCCGTAACCATTCATGGCCATATTAACAATGGTCTGGTGTGTGTCTGGTTTGGCACCGGAGTAGCTAAAGTTGAGCTGAAAGGTCTTTGAACAATGCTTGCAGATGTAACGTTGGGCACCGGATGCTGAATGTCCGTTACATCGTACAGCATGAGTTTCATTGCACTGAGGGCAGACGACATCAACTTTAGCCATATGTTACATCCAAAGCGCAAAGCATACGTGATCAGCAAGTCTGCGTCACGACCCAGAATCGGCAAAAATAGTCTCTACTAATCCAGCCGGCGTGTTAAGCGATAGCCTCCCCTCAGCTGAAAATTCGCTTTCATTGGCAGACAGTCCATTGGTCGGGACTTTTACGATTTCTGGTTTACCGCTCGTATTGCTGCTTTATGGCAAACCGATTATGGCTGGCGATTTAACGATTTTGGTGTTGTGCAGTCTTGCTGCTGCCTTACTCATCGGTTTGGCTTTTTTTACACTGGTATCACGGCGAATGCAGCCAGACAGGGAAATTCTCCAGGGCATTCAATGCAGAGGTTTTTACTTTGTGTTCCAGCCAGTTATCGCAACCATTAACGGCAAAATTTCGTGCATCGAAACACTGCTACGCTGGACTCATCATGAAATCGGTACTATTTCGCCCGACAGATTCATCAGCTATGCAGAAATAACAGATACGATTGCTCCCCTTACCCGCCATCTGTTTGAACTGGTATCCCGTGACAGCAGTACACTTCGTGTTGCCCTACCACAAGACACGGGACTGAGCCTGAATATTCCTCCGAATCATCTTGCTGATAATTGTTTTTATGATGATGTTTCTGCCTGGTTTGAAGCAATACCGCAGAATCACTTCAACTATCCCTTTGAAATTACCGAGCGAACCGCTCTCTATGAAAACAGTACACAAAAGGTATTTAACTGGATTCATAATCAGGGCATCTGCATTGCCGTGGATGATTTTAGAATAGGACATAGTGCACTGATTTGCCTTGATAAATTCAGTTTTGAATATCTTAAAGTCGATCGCGGATTTATCGAGCATGTCAGAAACAGTATCCTGAACTCACCTGTCCTGGAGGCAATTCTTAGTCTGGCAGGTAAGCTGGGGGTGTTTACGGTGGCAGAGGGGTGGAAACCAGCGAACAATCCTCGTGGTTAATTCGCCGCGGTGTTTCCCATCTCCAGGGATATTTTTTCAGCCGCCCTGCACCATTTCACAATTACTCGAATATATGCAGCAGGGCCAGCCTAAGACGCTGTCCTAAAAGGCATCATCGTATAATGCATCCCGGTCATATCTGAGGGCAAAGCATGGCAGGCGGTAAAGGGCAAATCAGCGATGAACTCCGGGACAAAATCGCTCCGCTTATCCCGTAACACAAAACCCGCCATCTTCCGGGTACGCGCCGAAAACGTGTTGATAATCGGGTCGCAATGAACGCCATTTTCTTCGTCCCCAGCACAGCCTGTCAGTGGAATGCACTCAATGCCACAGGGATAGATTCATCAGCTTCTGCGCCCCGGCGCTTCCGGGAACGGAGAGACGCAGGTGTCTTCGGGCGTTTCTGGCAGAACGGATCACTGGCCTGTGAACACCCGGACGGCACGGACTGCTCATGGATGGCGGTATGACAACATCACCGCTGTCAGGGACAAAAAACAGGACGCAACCCCACGGACTGAGGGAAACAGGGCGTAAAGCGCACTGATGACAGATGCCGGGGGGCTTCCTCTGTCACGGGTCGCAGCAGCAAACAGGCATGACATCAAACTGGTGGCGGACACACCCGGTGCTCTTCAGACGGGGCCCCGGGGCAAAAAACCGTACTCTGCCCGGACAAAGGCGACGAAGCGCCCGGGCAAAACAGACCGGTTGAGCCGTCGTGACGAGCCTTATATCCCGCCCCGTAAAGAGGAATGAGATGCCAGTAAACCACGAACTTCAGGGCCAGTCACCGGGTCGTCGGGAGGACGCACAGCCGGATGAACCGGTTTCGCCAGGTCCTGACCCGACGGGAAAAGACGTCTGAGAATGACGGGGGCCTTTTGCGTTTTTCCTGTGGTCTTATTGTCTGGAATAAAGTTCTGTTGAGACAGGCGCTAAGTTATTTCTCAGTCAATGAAAGCAGCAGACACAAACAATTGATTTTACACATTGTCACTGCCATACGACTGCTGATAGGATCTTATCCTGTGCGGATGCCGCCTTTCAGACATGATGCTGCCTTCAGGTGCGGCATGAGGTTTCGCTTTCGGAGTTGAATAACATAATGATTTTTCGCTGGTGTGCCCTGATAATTTTCATTTTTGCCTCATATTCAGCACTGGCTGAAAAAATCAATGAAAGTTATGCTTTTGCCCAGCTAGGCGAGCCCAGGTATGCCACTGATTTCACTCATTATGAGTATGTGAACCCGTCAGCGCCCAAAGGCGGAAATGTTGTCCTCTCTGCTATTGGCACCTACGATAACTTCAATCGTTTCGCCTTGCGCGGCAATCCTGCCGTGGGCTCCGACACTCTTTATGACACGTTATTTGTCTCGCCTGACGATGAGGCAGGGAGTTATTATCCGTTAATTGCTGAAGTTGCACGTTATCCTGATAGTTTCCGCTGGGTGGAAATAACGCTAAAACCGCAAGCACGTTTTCAGGACGGTACGCCAATGACTGCTGAAGACGCCGCGTTCACTTTTAACAAATTTATGACAGAGGGTGTGCCACAATTCCGGGTGGTTTTTAAAGGCGTAACCGCAAGAGCTATCTCCAGACTGACGGTACGTTTTGAGCTGCCGGGCCGCGACCGCAATAAAATGCTTTCATTGCTCAGTCTACCTGTCTTTCCTGAGAAATTCTGGAAGGATCACAAACTGAGTGAACCCCTTGCCGTACCGCCTCTTGCCAGCGGCCCCTACCAAATCACCCGCTATAAACCAGGTCAGTCTGTTACCTATTCCAGAGTTAAGGATTACTGGGCTGCAGACCTGCCGGTGAATAAGGGACTGCACAATTTCGATACCATCCGTTATGACTATTATCTTGATGATAATGTGGCCTTTGAAGCGTTTAAAGCGGGCGCATTTGATTTTCGTGCTGAAGGCTCTGCAAAAAAATGGGTCACACAGTATCAGGGGAAAAATTTTAAAAA
This sequence comes from Erwinia tracheiphila, assembly GCF_021365465.1. Lineage (NCBI taxonomy): Bacteria > Pseudomonadati > Pseudomonadota > Gammaproteobacteria > Enterobacterales > Erwiniaceae > Erwinia > Erwinia tracheiphila. Next base: position 1,449,012 of record NZ_CP089932.1, on the reverse strand, counting down.
ACAGCAAATTATCAAGAGTGAGCAGCCGAATAAGATAGCCACTGTGACTAACTGGCTGGCATTTAACGTCCCTAAACCGCTGTTCAGCGACAGAAGAGTTCGTGAGGCCATTTCGCTGGTTTTTGATTTCGAGTGGATGAACAAAGCCTTATTTTACGGAGCCTATAACCGCACCAGCAGCTATTTCCAGAACACTGACTATGCTGCCCGCCATTATCCAGATGCAAAAGAGCTGGAAATTCTGACTCCCTTCAAAGGCAAGATACCGGATGACGTTTTTTCAAAAATCTATCAACCCTCACATACTGACGGCAGCGGATACGATCGCAATAACTTGCTCAAAGCACTGGATTTATTGCAGCAGGCCGGCTGGCAGATAAAAAATCAGCGTCTGGTTAATATAAAAAATGGCATCCCCTTCCGTTTCGAACTGCTTACCCGCAGTGGCGGCAACGATCAGTGGATATTGCCGTTCCAGCATAATCTGGCAAGGATCGGCATTCAGTTAACTATTCGTCAGGTTGACAGCTCACAGTATCTTGCCCGGATGCGCAAAAGTGATTTCGATATGCTGATGTCACCCTATCCGGCCATGCCTTTTCCAGACAGTGGTCTGCAAATTTACTGGGCAACACCCTATATTAATTCGAGCTATAACCTCCCGCATGTTTCTAATCCGGTTATCGACAATCTGGTGGATCAGATCAACCAACATCAGGGAGATAAAGCTGCGTTGCTTCCGCTGGGACGCTCGCTTGACAGGGTGTTGCTGTGGGATTACTACATGATCCCAATGTGGTATAACGCAAGCGATCGTTACGCTTGGTGGAATAAGTTTTCCATGCCGGAGATACGTCCAACCTGGTCAGTCGGTTTTGATAGCTGGTGGTATGATGCCAATAAAGCCGCCCAGTTGTCGACCCAACGTCAATAAAGGAGCAGAGCTTGGGCAATTACCTGCTACGCAGACTGTTACTGATTATTCCCACGCTGTGGGCGATCATTACTATTAACTTTTTTATTGTGCAAATCGCGCCCGGTGGCCCGGTGGATCAGGCTCTGGCTAATATAGAATTCGGGCAAATCAGCGGGATGCCCGGCGCTGCCGACGCGTTGCAGGGACAAAATCGGCATACGTCAAACCTGAATCCGGGCGACAACCAGTATCGCGGCTCCCGAGGTCTGGATCCGGAGGTAGTGGCTGAAATTACCAAACGCTATGGCTTTGATAAGCCGCTTTACCAGCGATATTTCAGTATGCTGTGGAATTATCTGCGCTTCGATTTCGGTGACAGCCTGTTTCGCAGCAGTTCCGTCATTGAATTAATCAAAAGCAGCCTGCCGGTTTCCGTAACGCTTGGCCTGTGGAGCACGCTGATTATTTATTTGGTGTCCATTCCGCTGGGGATCAAAAAGGCCGTACGCAACGGTAGTGCTTTTGATATCTGGAGCAGCACCATCATTATTGTCGGTTACGCCATTCCATCATTCCTTTTTGCAACACTCCTGATTGTGCTATTTGCGGGCGGCAGTTACCTGGACTGGTTTCCGCTTCGCGGGCTGGTTTCCTCGCAGTTTGACAGCCTGCCGTGGTACGGCAAGATTACCGACTACCTTTGGCATATCGCCTTACCAGTCACTGCCACAGTGATTGGCGGTTTTGCGACATTAACCATGCTGACTAAAAACTCGTTTCTGGATGAAATTCGCAAACAGTACGTGGTAACCGCACGAGCGAAAGGGTTGAGCGAAGATAAAATACTTTATCGGCACGTATTTCGTAACGCTATGCTGCTGGTTATCGCAGGATTTCCCGCCACCTTTATCAGCATGTTTTTTACCGGTTCATTACTGATTGAAGTAATGTTTTCACTCAATGGCCTTGGCCTGTTGGGTTACGATGCCACCATTCAACGCGATTATCCCGTTATGTTCGGCACGCTTTATATCTTCACCCTGATTGGCCTGTTACTGAATATCGTGAGTGATATTACGTATACGCTGGTCGACCCGCGCATTGATTTTGAGGCACGCTCATGAACCCTGTTAACCAGGCCCGCTGGGCGAGATTCTGTCACAATCGCCGTGGCTACTGGTCACTGTGGATTTTTGCCGTGATATTTGTGCTTTGTCTTGGTGCCGAGTTACTGGCAAACGATAAACCCCTGCTGGTCAGCTATCAGGGCCAGATCCGATTCCCGTTGCTTATTAATTACAGCGAATCCGATTTCGGTGGTCCGCTGACCAGCGCGGCCGATTATCAGGATCCATGGTTGAAATCACGTATTGAGCAACAAGGATGGGCCATTTGGGCACCGGTTCGTTTCGGCGACGGCACGATTAACTTTACTTCCACCGTCCCCTTTCCTTCTGCGCCTTCCGTTCATAACTGGTTAGGCACCGATGCTAACGGCGGTGACGTGCTGGCCAGGTTACTTTACGGCACACGTATCTCACTGCTGTTTGGACTGATGCTTACGCTGATTTCCAGCGCGATTGGCGTGGTCGTGGGAGCCTGTCAGGGCTATTACGGCGGACGTCTGGATTTATGGGGCCAGAGGCTGATCGAAGTCTGGTCCGGGATGCCAACACTGTTTTTGATCATCCTGCTTTCAAGCGTTATTCAACCTGGGTTTTGGTGGCTTCTGGCGATTACCGTGCTGTTCGGCTGGATGCAACTGGTTGGCGTGGTCAGGGCCGAATTTTTGCGCGCGCGTAATTTTGACTACATCCGCGCAGCCCAGGCCCTGGGGGTGAGTGACGGCAAGATTATGCTGCGGCACATGCTTCCCAATGCCATGGTGGCCACACTGACCTACCTTCCCTTTATTCTTTGCGGTTCTATTACTACGTTGACGTCACTCGATTTCCTCGGTTTTGGTCTGCCGCTGGGTTCACCTTCACTGGGTGAATTACTGTTACAAGGAAAAAATAATTTACAGGCACCCTGGCTTGGGATCACCGCTTTCCTGACGTTAGCAATCGTCCTCTCTCTGTTAATTTTTATTGGTGAAGCGGTGCGCGACGCCTTCGATCCCAGTAAGGTATATTGATGTCTCTGCTAACCATAAAAAACTTAAGCATCGCTTTTCGCGAGGGCGCTGCAAGCCGTCAGGTAGTGGACAATCTTTCACTGTCTGTTGCTGCCGGAGAAACCCTGGCACTGGTGGGTGAATCTGGTTCGGGTAAAAGCGTCACCGCGCTGTCGATCATGCGCCTGCTGCCGGAGCCACCGGTAATTTATCCGCAGGGCGAAATCATGTTTGCAGGCAACGATCTCCTGAAAGCCAGCGAAAATACACTTCGTGCTTTGCGGGGCAATCGTATAGCGATGATCTTTCAGGAACCGATGGTTTCTCTTAACCCACTGCACAATATAGAAAAACAGCTGTACGAAGTGTTATCCCTGCACCGTAGAATGCGTAAAGAAGCTGCCCGTGCAGAAATGTTAAACTGTCTTGATCGCGTGGGGATACGTCAGGCCAGCAAGCGGCTCAATGCTTTTCCTCATCAGCTATCGGGCGGCGAACGGCAGCGGGTAATGATTGCGATGGCATTGTTGACCCAGCCAGCACTTTTGATTGCTGATGAACCCACTACAGCGCTGGATGTCACGGTGCAGGCGCAGATTCTGGTTTTGCTGAAAGAGCTTAAACAGGAATTAAATATGGGTCTGCTTTTTATCACCCATAATCTGAACATCGTCCGCCAGCTGGCAGATAATGTCGCCGTGATGCAAAACGGTCAGAATGTGGAAAGTAACAGCTGGCAGCAGCTGTTCAGCGCCCCCTCCCACCCTTATACCCGCGCACTGCTGGATGCAGAGCCTGATGGCCTGCCCGCCCCGTGCGATACGCTCGCGCGGCCTTTACTGCGCGTTCAGGCACTCACGGTGTACCTCCCGGTCAAACGCAGCCTGATGCGGCGGACAGATGAACCTTACCACGCATTAAAATCGCTCAGTTTCACGCTTCGGTCAGGCGAAACACTGGGACTGGTAGGCGAGTCCGGTTCAGGCAAAAGCACGACCGGGCTGGCTCTGTTACGGTTAATTGCGTCACAAGGTGAGATCTGGTTCGATGAACAGCCTCTGCATCTGTTTGATCGACGAAAAATGTTACCAATTCGACGTCAGATACAGGTGGTATTTCAGGATCCAAATTCATCGATGAATCCCCGACTAACGGTAGCGCAGATTATTGCGGAGGGTTTACTGGTGCATCATCCAGAACTGTCCCTCGCACAGCGTGAAGAAAGCGTCATTGCGGTTATGCGGGAAGTCGGTCTGGATCCAGAGACGCGGCATCGTTATCCCACCGCCTTCTCGGGTGGGCAACGACAGCGCATAGCTATTGCAAGGGCAGTTATTCTCAAGCCCAAATTGATTATTCTGGATGAACCGACCTCTTCTCTTGATCGCTCGGTGCAAAAGCAGATTCTTACTTTGCTCAAAAAGCTGCAGCAGGATCACAGCCTTGCTTATATTTTTATCAGCCACGATTTGCAGGTAATTCGTTCACTGTGCCATCAGATGGTGGTATTAAGACAGGGAGAAGTGGTTGAGCAAGGAGAGTGTGAACACATTTTTATCGCGCCAGAACAACCCTATACGCAACAATTGCTGGCACTAAAATAAAAACCAGTGCCAGATTTTCCAATCAGGCGTTGGCATTCCTGAAGGGTTCGTCAATGCCAACGCCAAAATTTTTAAGCCAGCAGGTTGCTGCGCACTCGTCGTGACGAGCAACAAACAGGCAGGGTTCTCCTTCCCATCCAATGATGAAACAGTCGGGCTGTATTTCCGTTAGTGCATCTTTAAGCGTCTGCATGATGTCCTATGACTGGACACCATGATGCCTTAACAGGCTGAGGCTGACTAAATCGTCGTCGGTGGCAACGTTACTGAAAAGAAGAGGTTCAGCAGTTACACCTGGCCTGCTTCCGCCCCACCGATAACTCTGCGTTAAGCGATGAATCACTGAATGTTGTAATGTATTCATGCAAACACCAGGATCTGTATAGTCAGTCTGAGGAACCAGGCTGATTTCAGAGAACGCCGTGATTAACTGTCGCTGCCTTTAAGGTTGATAACAGCGTTAATTTCTGCGAGTCAGGCCTCATTATTAACATTATTTTTACCTTGTAATCATTCAGATAATAATTATTTTATTTCATAAATGTATAGTTAAGCGAGAATAATTTCACATTATAGCAACAAAATACAGACTTACCCTCTGCCGAAAAATTTATTCAACCGTCATTCAAACTGCATCTTTACGCGAGCCGATTGCAGCCATAAAAAGCAGCACAGAAAGTGAGGCACAAATAAATATGGAACCCACCATTGGCCAGGCATCGGTAAATGTGAAGGTGGAAAGCAGCGCCCCTGTCAGTGCACCCACGCCAAAACGCAGCGCTCCCGCCAGTGACGATGCCGTTCCGGCCATGTGTGGAAATTCTTCCAGGATGACCGCCATAGCATTTGACGACACCATCGCAACACAACCAATGTACATGGCAACCCCAAAAACCAGCGGAAGAAATCCGAGATTCAGTGCGCTCACCACCACCAGCCACAGCGCCATGGCAAACTGAACAGACAAGCCAAAACGGAACATTATTACCGGACCAAAACGGCGTACCGATCGGCTGTTAACCAGCGTCATCAGGAAAAGAAAAACCACATTCAGGGCAAAATAATAGCCAAAATCCTGGGGTGATATATGATTCAATTCAATATAGACAAAGGGACCTGCGTTAAGAAAAGAGAACATTCCGGCAAAAGATAATCCACTGGCCAGCATATAGCTGAACGCCTGCCTGTGGCGAACAAGATAAAGGAAATTGATTAACGTCGTCCACAGGTTGAATTTCTGGCGTTTATCTGCTGGCAAGGTTTCCCTGATTTGCGTCGCGACCATAATCGTGGTGACGACGGCCACCATCGAAAGGGTCCAAAAAATGGCATGCCAGCTCCAAATCTGCAGCAACCAGCCGCCGATTATCGGCGCAAGCAAAGGTGCGATAGTGGTTACCATCATCATAAATGACATCATGCGGGAGAACTCCTCTTTCGAGTAGCAGTCACGCATAAGGGCACTGCTCACCACACTGCCAGCGGCGGCTGACAGGCCGTGCAGCAGGCGCATAACAATCAGCTGGTCGATGGTCTGTGCCATCGCACAGGCCGCAGCAGCAACCGAAAAAATCAGCGTCCCCAGAGAGATGAGCGGTTTGCGGCCAAAACTGTCGGCCAGTGGTCCATAGACTAACTGACCCAGCGCAAACCCCAGAATGTAAATGTTCAGCGTCATTTGTACGCTTCCTGCGGTGACGCCAAACTCCCTGGCAATCTCCGGCAGTGCTGGCAGATACATATCAATCGACAACGGCATTAACATTGCCAACAGGCCAAGGATCACCACCAGCCCGAGCGACGAATTCATTTCCTTACGCACCCTGTTATTCCTTATTCACTTTTGTTTTGTCTTTTCTGACGCTGATGCTGGCTATCTCCTCTGCATTCAACGCCCGATATTCACCGGGTTGCAGTTGAGCATCAAGTTGAATGTCACCAATACGCTCGCGATGTAATGCCACTACGTGGTTCCCCACGGCAGCAAACATACGCTTCACCTGATGATAGCGTCCTTCGCTGATAGTCAGCCGCACCTGGTTATAGCTGATAGCCTCCAGCAAGGCCGGTTTAGTCAGGTCCTTTTCATTATGCAGCTGCACGCCCTGCTGGAATTTCGTTGCCACATCATCAGCCAGCGGTGATTCAAGCGTCACCAGATAGGTTTTCTCACAGTGATGGCGAGGTGGCGTGATGCGATGTGACCATTGCCCATCGTCGGTCATCAGCACCAGTCCCGTGGTGTCGATATCCAGCCTTCCTGCGGCATGCAATTTGTAGGCAGTAGGTTCTTCCAGAAAGTAAAGAATCGTCGGGTGATCGGGATCGTCCGTCGAACAGACGTAACCCTGCGGTTTATTGAGCATAAAGTAACGAGGCCCTGTTTCCAGCTGAAGCAGATTGCCGTCGTATTTCACTTCATTTTCAGCAGTCAGCCTGAAAGCACCATCGCGAACGACTTCACCGTCTACAGTGACTTTTCGTGCACGTAGTTCACGTCCGGCGATAGCCCGGCTGATTTCGAGTTGCTGAGATAAAAATTTATCAAGTCGCATTAAATCTGTACTGCCTGTCTCAAAGAAAAACAGACGCCTCATTAAAGAGACGCCAGGAGAAAAAACGGTGTGTTCGCTATGACGTCATATCCGCATTTCAGACGGCAAGTATATCGGGAGTTCCTTCGGAGGCACAGAGTCCGCTTCGTCCGCGCTCTACTTTCATGACATAATGCGCTTTTGATCGTTGAGCAGCTGAAAAATCAATGTCATTTACACTACGCCCGTATCAGCACGAGGCCGTTGAAGCTACGCTTAACTACTTTCGTCGCTCCTGCGCTCCTGCGGTCATTGTTCTGCCCACCGGAGCGGGTAAAAGTCTGGTCATCGCTGAACTGGCGAAACGGGCGCGTGGTCGCGTACTGGTGCTGGCCCATGTTAAAGAGCTGGTTGCGCAAAATCACAGTAAATACCAGTCTTACGGGTTGAACGCTGATATTTTTGCCGCAGGGCTGCAACGGCGTGAAAGTCAGAGCAAGGTTGTATTTGCCAGCGTGCAGTCGGTGGCGCGCAATCTGCAACAATTTGACAGTGAATTTACGTTACTTATTGTCGATGAATGCCATCGTATCAGCGATGCTGAGGACAGCCAGTACCAGCAAATTCTCCACTACCTTCGTTTACGTAGCCCGCAGTTGCGGCTGCTGGGCCTCACCGCGACTCCCTACCGACTGGGCAAAGGATGGATATATCAGTTTCATTGCCACGGGATGGTGCGAGGTGATGAACATGCCCTGTTTCGCGACTGTATCTACGAATTGCCTATGCGCTATATGATTAAAAACGGTTTTCTGGTCCCACCAGAAAGGCTCGATATGCCTGTTGTCCAGTATGATTTCAGTCGGATTGCCGTAAAAGAAAATGGCCTTTTTAGCGAAGCAGACCTTAACCACGAATTGAAACAGCAACGTCGTATTACGCCCCATATCATCCGGCAGATCATTGAATTTGCACAATCTCGTCAGGGCGTAATGATTTTTGCCGCAACGGTCGAACACGCCAGAGAAGTCGCAGGCCTGCTGCCGGATGACAACGCACTGATTACGGCGGCCACGCCCGCAGTGGAGCGTGATGCATTAATCGCCGCCTTTAAAGCACGCCAACTGCGCTATCTGGTCAATGTTGCCGTATTAACCACCGGATTTGATGCACCGCATGTCGATCTGATAGCCATCCTGCGACCTACTGAATCGGTCAGTCTCTATCAGCAAATTATTGGACGAGGGCTACGGCTTTGCCCCGGCAAGCGTGACTGCTTGATCCTCGACTATGCTGGTAATCCCCATGACATTTTTACACCTGAGGTAGGTACACCAAAGGGAAAAAGTGACAACCAGCCGGTGCAGGTTTTTTGTCCGTGCTGCGGTTTCGCCAATATCTTCTGGGGGAAAACGGCCGCCGATGGCACCCTTATTGAACACTTTGGTCGCCGCTGCAAGGGAATTATTGAAAACAGCGATGGCGAGCGTCAGCAGTGCTATTACCGTTTTCGCTATAAATGCTGCCCGCACTGTCTGGCCGAGAACGATATAGCGGCACGCCGCTGTCACCAGTGTGAGGCCGTGCTGGTGGACCCGGATGATATGTTAAAAGCCGCACTAAAGTTAAAAGATGCGCTGGTGTTGCGCTGTGCCGCAATGGAGCTTGAGTGTGGGGCAGACCAGAAAGGAGAGTGGCTCAAAGCACGTTATTACGATGAGGATGCGACCGAAGTGAATGAGCGCTTTCGCCTCAGCACGCCCGCACAGCGCACTGCATTTGAGCAGATTTTCCTGCGGCCTCATCTGCGTGCGCCGGGTACCCCACTGAGCTGGAATAGTGCGGCTGATATCGTTGCACTTCAGCCATTGCTACGCCATCCCGATTTTGTTGTAGCACGCAAACAACGCCATTTCTGGCAGGTCCGTGAAAAAGTTTTCGATTATCAGGGGCGTTATCGTCGTGCCCATGAGCTTCGCTGAATCACAAGGCCGGGTGAATGTAGGTGAGCAGTATCAAGGCGACATATAGCCGTTGCCCGCACACCCGAAGTAAGGCTATAATCCGCCCCGCTTTTGCAACCGCACAAGCTGAAATACCAACCTGTTGCTGGGTCGCCTGTAGCAGGAAAATCAATTTAAGAGACTGAACAATGTTCACTATCAATGCAGAAGAACGTAAAGAGCAGGGTAAGGGTGCGAGCCGCCGCCTGCGTACAGCTAACAAATTCCCGGCCATTATTTATGGCGGTAAAGATGCAGCTGTTGCCATCGAACTGGATCATGACTCCGTGATGAACATGCAGGCTAAACCTGAGTTCTACACCGACGTGCTGACTCTGGTTGTCAATGGTAAAGAAACCAAAGTAAAAGTGCAGGCTGTTCAGCGTCATCCGTTCAAGCCAAAACTGCACCACATCGATTTCGTTCGCGCTTAACTACCGTTCGATACCAGTAAAAAACGCCGCTTAATGCGGCGTTTTTTTGCCTGATTAAAACCCCGGTCTGCGGATATATTTATCGGGCCGGTTTTGGCTTTGCCTGATTATCCTGGTCGTTAAGCATCACAAACTCGCTATGGTCTGCTCTGCAGCCACCTGCAATTAAGGTGGCTTTGTTCACCCCCCGCCGCTGCGACGCTGTAACTGTTCGCGCAGGTTGGGTGGCGTGCCTTTGATCGTCAGCGTATCGGTAGCCGCATCCCAGAAAATTCGCTCCCCCAGTAGCAACGCATCAAAATTCAGGGTTAGCCCTCCCCCACTTCCGGCAAACTTAGTCAGCTGGCGCAAGGTACCACGATCGGCAGGGAAACGTTCTTCCAGTTCATAGCCCTGTTCCTGCGTGAAAGCCTGAAAGGTTTTCTCGCTAAGGGGTGCCAGCTCGCCGGATAATTCTTCCAGTTCGATTTCCTGTCCCGCCTGTAACTGCTCATTACAGTAGCTGTAGACCTGCTGACGATAGTTTTGGCGTTCATTCTTATCAAGACTTGCCTGATCACAGTAATCATCAACGGCCTGCAGCAGGCCACGATTTTGCGCTTTCGTATCCAGCCCGACGCTGGCACCGAGAAAGTCCATAAAAAAGTCTGCAACCTTACGGCCAACGCGACCACGCAGAAAAGTCAGATAGCGCGTGGATTCAGGGTTAGTTTCCCATTCTGTTAAATCAATACGCGCAACAATATCGGCATGATGGATATCAAGATAGTGCGTGCTGCTGATATCCAGTTGTTCATTCACATACATGCTGTTTTGACTGCTGAGAACGGCGATCAGCAAATATTCGACTGCCAGATAACGATAATGTCCAAAAAGAACGATACCACCATCAGCAAAGGGATATTTTGCCAGTTCATCACGCAGGCGCCCGGTAGCAGTCCGACTGAATGCCAGGAAATCATCCTCACCTTTTCGGCAATTGCGCAATGCAGCGGCAAGTTCACTTTCCTGATCAAATAAACCACAGGCTTTATTTTTAACGCTATAAACGCGATGAAGCTCTTCCATCATAGCGATCACCGGGCCATTGGCAGGCAGCAACGAATCACGAAGCACCAATTCCAGCGGGTGCTCATCGCGTTTTATCATCTGATGCAGGGCAATCTGCTCGATATCCAGACTCATAGTAAACTCTCCTTAATATGACCGGGACGCGTATTCAATCATTCGCCGGGGCAGCAATCAACAGACAACAATATTAACCAATATCTCGCGATAAAAGTGCAGAAAAAATCTCACGTTTACGTTAGGATAAAGCCCTTTAATACTCAGTAAATTCGACCCTATGCCACAACAGTCCCGATACAGTGACGAGCGAGTGGAAAAACTTCTCGCAGACATGGTCAATATTCTTGAAAAAGATAATGCGCCGACCGACCTTTCCCTGATGGTGCTTGGAAATATGGTAACCAATTTGATTAACACCAGCGTATCATCTGCACAGCGTAGTGCACTGGCGGGTTCGTTTGCCGATGCGCTGCGGGCCTCCGTGCGTGAAGATAAGATTCGTTAACGTGATAATTTTGACCCCGGTATGGTAACAAGTCAGCAGCGCTACCGTGAAAAAGTCTCCCAGATGATAGGCTGGGGGCACTGGTTCGCCCTGTTTAATATTCTTTTTGCTTTCATCTTAGGTAGCCGTTACCTGTTTGTCTCTGACTGGCCTGCATCGCTGGTCGGGCGTATTTATGCCTTTACCAGCTGGATCGGCCATTTCAGTTTTATCGTTTTTGCAACTTATCTGCTGATTATCTTTCCGCTGACGTTTGTTGTGATGTCACAACGATTGCTGCGCTTCCTGTCTGCGATTGTTGCTACAGCGGGCTTAACGCTTATTCTTGTGGATAGCGCCGTATTCAACCGTTTCCATCTGCACCTCAATCCGGTGGTATGGGAACTGGTCATCAACCCCGATCAAAGTGAACTGACTCGAGACTGGCAACTGATGTTTATCAGCGTTCCAGCGATATTTCTGGTAGAAATGCTGTTTGCTACCTGGAGCTGGCAGAAACTTCGCAGTCTTAACCGACGTAATTTTGGTAAGCCACTTGCCGTGCTGTTTATCTCGGCATTTTGTAGCAGCCATATTATGTACATTTGGGCTGATGCAAATTTCTACCGCCCAATCACCATGCAGCGCGCTAATCTGCCGCTTTCATATCCCATGACCGCGCGCCGTTTTCTCGAAAAGCATGGGTTGCTCAATGCACAGGAATATCAGCGCAGACTGGTTGAACAGGGTGCGCCCGGGGCCGTTTCGGTGGCCTACCCGCTGAATAACATTCTTTTTCGAGATGGCGGAACACATAATAATTTACTGATGATAACGGTGGACGGGCTAAATGCAGCAACGTTGCAGCAGTCGCTTCCCCATCTGGCACAGTTCGCCAGTCAAAACCTCAATTTTACCCAGCATTTCAGCTCAGGTAGCGCTCCCGACAGCGGACTTTTTGGTCTTTTCTACGGAATATCCCCCAGCTATATGGACGGTGTGCTGTCGGCACGCATGCCTTCTGCATTGATCGATGCGCTTAGTAAACAAGGCTATCAGTTCGGCCTGTTTGCTTCAGATGGTTTTGCCTCGCCGCTTTACCGGCAAGCTCTGTTAGCTGACTATTCACTGCCACCTTCAAACATCCAGCATGATGGGCAAACAGTTGTTCAATGGCAAACCTGGTTTGAAGAACAGAACAGCACCAATGCCCCCTGGTTTTCCTATCTGTCCTTTTCGGGGAGAGGCCTTGCTGACAGTAATCAGGATAAATTTCTTCATCACTATGAGCGTAACGCGAGTGATGTCGATAACCAGATTCAGCATGTGTTGTCTGTTTTGCGTACTAAAGGAGTGCTTGATAATACCGTCGTAGTTATCACAGCCCAGCACGGCGTGGCCTTAGATGGTGATATCAGCATGGGCAATAGGGCTAATCTGCGCGTGCCTCTGATTGTCCACTGGCCAAATACCCCGGCACAGCAGATAAACAAACTGACCGATCACGCGGACATAATGACCACCTTAATGCAACGGCTGCTGCACGTCAGCACCGCACCGTCTGACTATTCACAGGGCGAAGACCTGTTTGCAGCACGCCGACGTAATGATTGGGTAGCCAGCAACAGCAATCATAAGCTGGTGGTAACCACTTCCCAGATTACCCTTTTGCTGGATAATAACGGCAGCTATACCGCCTGGGACAACGCAGGAAACCAGTTGAAAGATCACAAACCGCAGCTGGCGTTATTGTTGCAAGTGCTAACGGAAGAAAAACGCTTTATTGCCAACTGAATCAAATAATAGCGATATTGGCTATTTTCATAGCAGTCAACATCTTAGAGACTTGCATTCATAAAAGATTTCAGTAGAATCACGCTTCAAATATCGGCACGTAGCGCAGCCTGGTAGCGCACTGTCATGGGGTGTCAGGGGTCGGAGGTTCAAATCCTCTCGTGCCGACCAAATTCCCCCAACGTTTTGTCTAGTGAAGTCCAGACAAGGCTATAAAAAAAGAATAAACAGTAGGTTGCACCGACCTGCTTTTTTTCTATTGTCTAGCAAAGTCCACACTGATACAGTGAAATCCAACATTTTTAGGCATATATTTAGGCATACAATCCATTTTGTCGTCTGAGCCATATGCCTAACCAGTGATTGGAGAATGATATGGCGCGTCAGACAAAGCCCCTTAACAACACCGAAGTCAAGAATTCCAAAGCGACTGAACGTGCCACTATCCTGTATGACGGGGACGGCTTAGAACTACTGGTTAAGCCCGGCGGCTCAAAACTCTGGCGATTCCGCTATTACAAACCTTTCACTCGCAAACGCGCCATGATTAGCTTTGGTGCTTACCCTGCTGTATCTCTCTCTGAGGCTCGTCAACTTCGTGAAGATGCCCGTCTTCTATTGAGCAAAGATATTGATCCGCAGGAGCATAAAAAAACCGAGCAGTTGCGGCAAAAAAGTGCCACAGAAAGCACCTTTGAAAAGGTTGCAGGAGACTGGTTCAAAACCAAAGAATCAGCGGGGCTGGCAACTCATACGTTAAACGATATCTGGCGTTCTATGAGTAAATATGTATTCCCACATATTGGCTCTATGCCCATTGCTAACATCACGGTTCAGCAGTTCATCGGAGCATTAGAGCCAACACACGCTGCCGGAAGACTCGAAACGGTTAAACGTCTAAGCCAGCGTATCAATGAAGTGTACTAGCTCAGACCTGATCTGACAGTTACCGGTTATTTATACAGGTGTCTGTCAGATTACATCTGGTTCAGATTTTTTTCTGCCCAGACTCGTTTACCATCAAGTAACGTGGCCATTGGCGTACGCCCGCAGCACATTTTTCCCTGATGAGTTCGCTCATTATTGTAATGCCACAACCCGTTGTCCAGATCCGTTTGCAGGCTCTCCAGGTCTTCGTATAACTTCTTACGGAACGTAACCTGATAAAAATCCTGCAAAATAGTTTTATGGAAGCGCTCGCAGATGCCGTTCGTCTGCGGAGACATCGCCTTCGTTTTTGTATGGTCGATATCGTTGATGGCCAGATACAGCTGGTAATCATGCTGCTCCACCTTACCACAGTACTCCGTTCCCCTGTCGGTCAGGATCCTCAGCATCGGCAGTCCCTGAGCCTCGTAGAACGGCAGTACGCGATCATTGAGCAGGTCTGCGGCGGTGATCGGCGTTTTACTCGTATACAGCTTGCAGTGTGCCACTTTCGAGTACGTATCCACGAACGTCTGCTGGTAGATACGACCCACACCTTTCAGATTGCCCACGTAGAAGGTGTCCTGCGACCCGAGATAACCCGGGTGAGCAGTTTCGATTTCTCCGCTGGCCTCGTCATCGTGGGCCTTCTTCTCCAGCGCTGCGATTTGAGCGTCGGTAAGCACGATGCCTTCTCTGGCGACCTTTTCCTCAAGTGCCTTCAGGCGTTTACGGAAGTTCTCCAGGTCGTGCCGTTGCCAGATGGAGCGCACGCCGCTACCGGAGATAAACACGCCTTTTTTACGCAGCTCATTACTGGTCCGGTGTTGCCCGTGGGCCGGGAACTCAACGGCATATTCAACAACAGCGCGTTCAGTGGCTTCGTCGGCGCGGTTCTTCAGGTTGGGGACGCGGCGGTTCTGGTTAATCAGCGCATCGATGCCGCCTTCAGCAGCCAGTTCCTGATAACGGTAAAACGTGTCGCGTGACACGCCCATGATCTTGCAGGCTTTTGATACGTTACCGAGTTCTTCGGCGAGATTGAGCAGGCCGGCTTTGTGTTTGATGATGGGATTGTTAGTATGAATCATGAGAGTTACCTCGCGTTTTGTTTAAGGATTAGACACCCATATCAAAACCGGTAACTCTCAACCTTTCAAGGTCCAGTGTCAGATCAAGTCGCGACTAATACAAATGAAGTTATGGATTACGCCCTTAATTCTGGGCTGGTATCTGTAAACCCCGCAGCACGAATCGGGCGAACATTCCATAAACCAAAGGTAAAGCACCGCCCTGCCCTACCTCCAGAGCAACTCCCCCTTTTGATGAAAACTCTGGCATTTGCCAGTATCGGACGACAAACTCGCTGTCTTATCGAATGGCAATTACTAACGATGATCCGACCTGCCGAAGCGTCAACCACTCGCTGGGATGAGATCGACTTTGCCGCAAAAGAATGGCGTATCCCTGCTGGCCGCATGAAGATGAAGCGTGAGCATATCGTTCCGCTTTCTGAGCAAGCTTTGGCTATTCTGGAAGTGATGAAGCCCATCAGTAAGCACAGAGATTATGTTTTTCCTGGCTACCGTAATCCACTTGAACCAATGAATAGTCAGACAGCAAACATGGCGCTTAAACGGATGGGCTTCAAAGATCTTCTTGTCGCTCATGGGATGAGAGCGATTGCCTCAACAGTGCTTAACGAGAAAGGTTTTCCTCCTGATGTGATTGAAGCTGCGTTAGCACATATCGATACTAACGAAGTCAGGAGAGCTTACAATCGCGCTCAATACCTTGAACAACGTAGAGAGATGATGAGCTGGTGGGGTCAGTATGTAGAAGCTGCATCCTTTGGAAACTCATCAATCAGTGTTATTGGCAAGTTAACTTCAACTGACCTGCCCCCAGTATTAGATACAACCTTCAGTTAGTAATGTCGGTTGGTTTTTCTTCATGTTTCCCATTTCGCCAGCATGCTGCAAATTCAAGCGGCGTCTGGTAATTCAGCGATGAATGAGGTCTGGACTCGTTATAATCCTGCCGCCAGTCATTAATGATTTTCCGGGCATGAAGAATATCGCTGAACCAGTGCTCATTCAGGCATTCATCCCGAAAGCGTCCGTTAAAACTCTCAATAAATCCGTTCTGTGTTGGCTTACCCGGCTGGATAAGTCGCAGTTCTACACCATGCTCAAAAGCCCACTGTTCGAGCGCACGGCTGGTAAATTCCGGGCCCTGATCGGTTCTTATCGTTGCCGGATAGCCGCGAAACAGCGCGGTGTATCCGCAGGCCTGCGTCCAGCTGTGCGTCGTGCATATGGTGCGCAACAGTCTGCAGTTCGTCTCCTGCAAGGACTACAAAGCCGTCACCCGTGACCTGAAAGCCATCTGTCAGGCCACCACGGAAGAAGCAGGCGCGGGAAGCGTTCGCCGGCGCCCGGGACAGCCGCTACCCGCAGATAAGCCGGAGCTGGCAGGCAAACCGGGCCAGCCTGTCGACGTTCTTCGCTTACCCGGCAGACATCCGCAAGATGCTCGACACGACCAGCGCCATCGAGTCGCTGAACAGCGTGATCCGGGATGCCATCAAGAAACGGAAGGTGTTCCCGACTGACGACGCAGTGAAAAAGGAGGTGTGGCTGGCAATCCAGGCCGCATCACAGAAATGGAGGATGCCACAGAGGGACTGGCGTATGGCGATGAGCCGTTTTATTATCGGGTTCGGTGACCGCCCGGACGGCCACTACTGAGAAAAGGCATTTACACAGAATCATGTACAGGGTCAGTCCGGTTGGTGATTTGTTTTAGTTTGGCGATTGCTCAGATCGCACAATCCGGGCTGAGTTCCTTCAAAGTGATCGACTATCCGGCGTTGCTATTCAGCTCAGGTGCTGTCTTCGTTTGTCTGACCTGTTCTTCTGTGCGCCTTCTCTCTTCTGCTGTTTTCTTTACCAGGACACGATTAACGGCAGCAGTAGTGCCTGCGGCATGGCTGCTCTTTTTTATGGCACTCACCCAGCCAGGTTTAGTTTAACCACAGCGGCGGTTATGACGATATCTGCATATGCCGTTGTGAGACGGCGATAACGCACGACTCTTTTGAATCATGGTTTTTGAACTGACTGACGGGCTGGGGCCAGCTTAACAAGGAGCCTGAAATGAAAGTGAATATACAAATAGTGACTACTGCACTGTGGCTGACCTTCTCAACAGGTGCAGCCGTTGCGGTGATTTTCGCTGGAGGGCAGCGTACAGCAGCTGGTCTTCAGGGCACAGGACGACGCCCGGGAGAGCATTCGACTAATGGACTACAGTTCCCGCCTGAGGTGGTGAAATCGCTGGGCGCGGCGTGGACGTCAGGGTGGTCGTTGATGACAAAGGCAACCGCGGTAAATGTAAGGGCTGGCCATCTGCTTACTGAAACTAACCCTTGTGTTTATCTCTAAAGAAAATCTGAAACCACACCAAAGTAAGTCGCTGATTTCTGTCAGACGTAGTATTCTCAGCCGAGAATTGTCGTGCTTTCAATTGAACACTTATAAAAAGCAGCAGCTGAAATGGATAAGGAGATTTGACTAAAGCAGGAAGAGCACTACAAAAACATAGAGACAGACAGGGAAATATTTTTCTCAAAGCTACAGGAACTCCCACAGTTAAAAACGAACAGACACAGATGATTGTTGACAGTATTCTTAATGATCAAAATAAAACAGTCACATCCAAATCAGCAGGCAGATTCGCAAAAGTCATTGATATTGTATCAAAAGATGGAAAAGGTATACGCTATAGTAAAGATGGTAAATTAATTGGTTTCCTGGAGACACAAGAAAATGAAAAAATTAAATGCCCAACTGGCCAATTGGCCAGACAGAGAAAACGCTGTTTACGATATATATGAGAATACAGAACAAGTTGCCGAAATTTCAAATGAACCCGGCGAAGGACTTAAGATAGATATATTCCCCAGCCCTGACGGCTCGTGGCATTTCTGTTTTAACGAGTTTCTGTCTCTACTTGAAGAGGTCGGTAAAAATCTCGAAAAACCCTGATTACAGTAATTGGAGCCTGATGCTCAGTCGAACGAAAACTCACGTTAGGCGAGAAGGGTCGTCCGGAAAATCGATTAATGAGCAGTAGTGTCCGTTAAATGTCATTTATCTGTACTAGCTCAGACCTGATCTGACAGTTACCGGTTATTTATACAGGTGTCTGTCAGATTAAATCTGGTTCAGATTTTTTTCTGCCCAGACCCGTTTACCATCAAGTAAAGTTGCCATTGGCGTACGCCCGCAGCACATTTTACCCTGATGAGTTCGCTCATTATTGTAATGCCACAACCAGTTGTCCAGATCTGCCTGCAGGCTTTCCAGGTCTCCATATAACTTCTTGCGGAACGTAACCTGATAAAAATCCTGCAAAATGGTTTTATGGAAGCGCTCGCAGATACCGTTCGTCTGTGGAGACATCGCCTTCGTTTTCGTATGGTCGATATCGTTGATGGCCAGATAAAGCTGATAATCATGCTGCTCCACTTTACCACAGTACTCCGTACCCCTGTCGGTCAGTATTCTCAGCATCGGCAGTCCCTGAGCCTCGTAGAACGGCAATACGCGATCATTGAGCAGGTCGGCGGCGGTGATCGGCGTTTTACTTGTATACAGCTTGCAGTGTGCCACTTTTGAGTACGTATCCACAAACGTCTGCTGGTAGATACGGCCAACACCTTTCAGATTGCCAACGTAGAAGGTGTCCTGCGAGCCCAGATAACCCGGATGTGCCGTCTCGATTTCGCCGCTGGCCTCATCATCATGCGCCTTTTTCTCCAGCGCTGCGATTTGGGCATCGGTAAGCACAATGCCTTCTTTAGCGACTTTCTCCTCAAGCGCCTTCAGGCGTTTACGGAAGTTCTCCAGGTCGTGTCGTTGCCAGATGGAGCGCACGCCGCTGCCGGAGATAAACACGCCTTTTTTACGAAGTTCATTGCTAGTCCGATGCTGACCATGAGCCGGGAACTCAACGGCGTACTCAACAACCGCACGTTCCGTGGCCTCATCGGCGCGGTTCTTCAGGTTGGGTACCCTACGACTTTGATTAACCAGCGCATCAATACCGCCTTCTTCAGCCAGTTCCTGATAACGGTAAAACGTGTCTCGCGACACGCCCATGATCTTACAGGCTTTTGATACGTTACCGAGCTCTTCGTCCAGATTGAGTAAACCGGCTTTGTGTTTGATGATGGGATTGTTAGTATGAAGCATGAGAGTTACCTCGCGTTTTGTATAAGGATTCGACACCCATATCAAAACCGGTAACTCTCAACCTTTCAAGGCCCATTGTCAGATCAAGTCGCGACTAATACAATTTATCGATTAAAAACACACCGTTTTAATCGGTTTTTTCACTGTCCGTAATATTCGAGCCTGTACATGATTCTGTGTAAATGCCTTTTCTCAGTAGTGGCCGTCCGGGCGGTCACCGAACCCGATAATAAAACGGCTCATCGCCATACGCCAGTCCCTCTGTGGCATCCTCCATTTCTGTGATGCGGCCTGGATTGCCAGCCACACCTCCTTTTTCACTGCGTCGTCAGTCGGGAACACCTTCCGTTTCTTGATGGCATCCCGGATCACGCTGTTCAGCGACTCGATGGCGCTGGTCGTGTCGAGCATCTTGCGGATGTCTGCCGGGTAAGCGAAGAACGTCGACAGGCTGGCCCGGTTTGCCTGCCAGCTCCGGCTTATCTGCGGGTAGCGGCTGTCCCGGGCGCCGGCGAACGCTTCCCGCGCCTGCTTCTTCCGTGGTGGCCTGACAGATGGCTTTCAGGTCACGGGTGACGGCTTTGTAGCCCTCCCAGGAGACGAACTGCAGACTGTTGCGCACCATATGCACGACGCACAGCTGGACGCGGGCCTGCGGATACACCGCGTTGATAGCGTCCGGGAAGCCCTTCAGACCATCAACACAGGCGATGAGGATATCGTTCAGGCCGCGGTTTTTTAATTCGGTCAGCACATGGAGTCAGAACCTCGCGCCCTCGTTTTCGGCCAGCCACATACCCGGCAGTTCTTTCTGGCCTTCGATGTTGATACCCGGGGCAAGGAACACGGATTTATTGATGACGCGACTGTCCTGCCGGACCTTCAGGACGATACAGTCAGGGTAAACGATGGGACAAACGGCATCCAGTGGCCGGTTTTGCCATCCGGTGACCTGCTCCATGACGGCATCAGCTACCTTTGAGACCAGCGCTGGCGAGGCATCGGCGTCATACAGCTCTTTGAATGCGGCCGCTATCTCGCCGGTGGTCATCCCTTTGGCGTACAACGATAGGATCGGGTTATCCACCCCGGTGCTCCGGGTCTGGTTTTTCTTTACCCGTTGCGGTTCAAAGGGGCCATCACGATCGCGCGGTATACGCAGCTCCGGCGGGCCATCGCCGGTGATAACCGTCTTTTGGGTGTGGCCGTTGCGGGCGTTGGTCGCCGGTCTGGGCTGATTTTTATCGTCGCCGGGGTGACGGGTCATTTCGGCGTTGAGCGCCGCCCCGACACTGATTTTTTTCAGCAGGCGCTCAAACTGACTGATATCGTCAGGGGTTTTGAGATTTTTGGCCAGTTCGTTAGCCAGGGCCTGCGACTGTTTTTCGTCCATAAATTAACCTGCTTTTGATGCTGGATTGAACATATCAAAATCAGGCAATTACACAAATCTATGTACTGGCTCTAATATTCTGATTTATCGGACAAAAAAATCTTAACGTGTGAAATCGTTCCGTTGAGCGTCAAACCCCTTATATAACCTACTCAACCGCCATGGCAACACCTTTCAGGATATAAACACCTCCGCGCCTGCGATCTGCCCCGGTGAGATTAAAAATATTCATTCCAACGCGGCGAAACAGGAAGCGAACGCTAACACGCCTTCATTCAACCCGCCCAACCAACATGGCAACACCTTTCAGGGGCTAACTGCTGTTACACCTACCACTCGCCTTGATGAGATTACGAGTATTGATGCTGAACAATATGAGACGTTTACAGGCGAGTTTAATAATTATGAAGAATGCGCATTGTTTGCAAAATACGAACAGCCTTTTAGTTAGCGCGCTTTTCGGTTACATCAGTCTTCAGCATTTCGTCTAACGAATATGTGACATGGTGGTTTGAGCAGCCATCGTCATTCTTCTGGTGTCAGACTGACGTTCATTATATACCTCATCTAAAATAAAATTGAGGAGGACAGACTTGACTTTAGTTGTACTAGCTCAGACCTGATCTGACAGTTACCGGTTATTTATACAGGTGTCTGTCAGATTACATCTGGTTCAGATTTTTTTCTGCCCAGACTCGTTTACCATCAAGTAACGTGGCCATTGGCGTACGCCCGCAGCACATTTTTCCCTGATGAGTTCGCTCATTATTGTAATGCCACAACCCGTTGTCCAGATCCGTTTGCAGGCTCTCCAGGTCTTCGTATAACTTCTTACGGAACGTAACCTGATAAAAATCCTGCAAAATAGTTTTATGGAAGCGCTCGCAGATGCCGTTCGTCTGCGGAGACATCGCCTTCGTTTTTGTATGGTCGATATCGTTGATGGCCAGATACAGCTGGTAATCATGCTGCTCCACCTTACCACAGTACTCCGTTCCCCTGTCGGTCAGGATCCTCAGCATCGGCAGTCCCTGAGCCTCGTAGAACGGCAGTACGCGATCATTGAGCAGGTCTGCGGCGGTGATCGGCGTTTTACTCGTATACAGCTTGCAGTGTGCCACTTTCGAGTACGTATCCACGAACGTCTGCTGGTAGATACGACCCACACCTTTCAGATTGCCCACGTAGAAGGTGTCCTGCGACCCGAGATAACCCGGGTGAGCAGTTTCGATTTCTCCGCTGGCCTCGTCATCGTGGGCCTTCTTCTCCAGCGCTGCGATTTGAGCGTCGGTAAGCACGATGCCTTCTCTGGCGACCTTTTCCTCAAGTGCCTTCAGGCGTTTACGGAAGTTCTCCAGGTCGTGCCGTTGCCAGATGGAGCGCACGCCGCTACCGGAGATAAACACGCCTTTTTTACGCAGCTCATTACTGGTCCGGTGTTGCCCGTGGGCCGGGAACTCAACGGCATATTCAACAACAGCGCGTTCAGTGGCTTCGTCGGCGCGGTTCTTCAGGTTGGGGACGCGGCGGTTCTGGTTAATCAGCGCATCGATGCCGCCTTCAGCAGCCAGTTCCTGATAACGGTAAAACGTGTCGCGTGACACGCCCATGATCTTGCAGGCTTTTGATACGTTACCGAGTTCTTCGGCGAGATTGAGCAGGCCGGCTTTGTGTTTGATGATGGGATTGTTAGTATGAATCATGAGAGTTACCTCGCGTTTTGTTTAAGGATTAGACACCCATATCAAAACCGGTAACTCTCAACCTTTCAAGGTCCAGTGTCAGATCAAGTCGCGACTAATACACATTAGGGCATTTTCAAGGTTGCTTATCTGGCTCTTATCTGCTGCACCGAGCCAAAAAATCTCATGTTTGCTTGAACTGTTAAGCCTGTCGATCAGGTCTTGAATATCAGCCATTTCTATCCTCACATGAAGTCTTGAGCGCGTAACGCCCAATATTTATTCCTGAACGTATCGTATTGATAATTTAGGCTTCCATCATGTCTGAAGCTTCGGCCATCTTCTATCAAACCATGTAATTCTTTGTGATATTGTTTATGTGTTGAGGAAACCAACTCTGCCATCGGCCCTGGCTCCTGCCCTAAAACATGGTGTAAGTTCATTTGCTTACCATCGGGACCAATAGGCGCGTATCCATTTTTCATCAAATCTAAATTAGTCCATCCATCAGCAACTTTTTGACGGATAGA
Source organism: Erwinia tracheiphila (assembly GCF_021365465.1). Classification (NCBI taxonomy): domain Bacteria; kingdom Pseudomonadati; phylum Pseudomonadota; class Gammaproteobacteria; order Enterobacterales; family Erwiniaceae; genus Erwinia; species Erwinia tracheiphila. Next base: position 1,426,269 of record NZ_CP089932.1, on the reverse strand, counting down.
TCTATGGACGCTTGGATGCACAAAACCAGGAGCGTTTGGGCTTATATCAACCGTATTTTTATATACTGTACGGCCTAAAATTGTTTCTGGCTTATATTTACCAGATGCCGAACATTTGGATAACCCCAGCGGATCAACCCAGTTCAGCGGATTCGGCGCGTAAGCATAAGTATTCAGTCCCCCCGCCAGCCCTATCGGGTCAGGACTTAAATAAGTTCCTGACTCAGGATGATAGTACCGGAACCGGTTGTAAACAAGACCGCTTTCCTTGTCCTCCATCTGACCAGCAAACAGCAGCCCCGGATCCAGTCTGTCTTCTGCCAGATGGCGCATTCGCTCTGGCCGCAACCCCCACAGCGTGGTGTGCCTTTTACGCCAGACCTGATGACCCTCCGGGGTATACAGCGCCAGCGGCAGACCGTTCAGGTCGGTGCTGGCATAGTGTGTCTGCCAGACTCCCTCATCTGTATAGCAGTCCTGCTGTGCCAGCAACTCAAATCCGTTAAACACCTGATGGCGGGTTCGCCACAGCCTCTCATCACGGTATTCCCGGATGACCGCTATTGTATCATTATCCCACAGATAAACCGTCCGGCACTTTTTCCGTTCGCATGACTTTTCTGTCCGCCGTCCGCGCGCATCATATTTATACTGCCAGACTTCGCCGTCCGGTTTTTTAAAGCCGGTAAGCTGGTTCAGGCTGTTCCACTGGTAGGTGTATATCAGCGGCCGGTATCCCTCCTGGCGCAGCACCCGTTTGCACATCCGTCCGCAGCGGTCATACTCAAACCACTCATCACCACGCTGACTCAGCCGGTGACCCTCAACATAGTGAGTATTGTCGCTGTGCCGGAAAGGATAGGGCAGACGCTGCTCCGTCACATAACCGCATTCATCATAACCGTACTGCTCACTTTCGAGCGGGTATTCCACGGCAGTCACCTGCCCGTTACCGTTTAGCTGGTAGCGTACCAGCCCCTCATCGTCATTTACGGCAACGATGCTGCCCCGTACGTCATAGTGATAAACCCTGTCCTGGCTGGCCAGTATCGGGTACGGTATCTCCTTCTCCTCATTGGCATCCAGCAGCAACCGGGGCTGCCGGCCCGCTCTTCTGCGGACCGCCCGGTTCATCCCATCGTAATACTGGCACAGCATAAAGCCGCTATCGGCGCTGCGCCGGACTTCGTTGCCACACGCATCATACGCCAGATCGAGCGCCGCATTTTCCGGCAAGGCCAGTTGAACCAGCTCCCCGACTGCATTACGCCGGAAGGTGGTTTTCAGGGTATGGCGCCCGCCGTCTTCACTGGTATAACAGATTTCCCGCTCAATGCTGTGCCGGGACGGATAGCGGTATGTGATTTCGTGCGCCGGATGAATCTCCCGGGCTAAACGCAGTGCCTCGTCGTATTCATACGCAATGATATCGCCGTCTTTTTGCGTTGAAAGCAACTGACCGGTGTCACTGTAATGATAATATGTGGTGCCTTCTTCACTGTGTGCAGCAATGCACTGGCCCCGGGCATTATAGTCAAAGGTGATGGCCTGCCCCTGGCCGTCAGTCCGGCTGATGCAGTGCCCGTCTTCATCGTACGCGTAATGCCACACAGCACCGCCGTAATCTTCCTCTCGCTCAACCTGCCCCTGCGCATTGTAAGTATAACGCCAGGATTCACCCTGCGGATTGATCACCTGCGCCAGCTGTGCTGTCACGGTGTCATAAACGTAGCGCCAGCGGTTACCCGGCGCGTCTGTACGTGCCACCGGCATATCAAAGGGACCATATTCCAGTTGCCACTCGTATCCCGCCTGATCAACATAGCTCAACAGGTTGCCATGGCGATCGTAACGGTAGCTTTTCTTCGTCTGATCCGGGTGGATCACCGCCTTCAGCCGCTGGTGCTGCCAGTGAAAGTGTGTCTGCGACTGGCCGGGTTGAACCAGTGTCTGAGGCTGATCGCGTTTGTTATAACCAAACTGATAATGACGTCCGGCCTCATCGGTTATCTGGCTCAGGCGTTTGTGCGCATCCCAGCGATAGCGCTGACTGCTGCTATCCGGGTGGACAATCGCGGCCAGCAAGCCATCCGCATGATAATGAAACTGTGTTTTGTCACCGTTCGGGGAAATCATATGGACAGGCTTACCCAGTGCATCATATGCCTGCCGCCATTCGTGCCCCTGTGGATCGGTGACTTTGCTGAGTCTGCCCTGATAGTTATATTCATACTGCCACTGACTGCCAGATTCGTCAGTGTAGCAACGCAGTAACTGCGTGTGCGGCACGTATTCGTAAAAGGTCTGACGCCCCTGCGGAGTGGTGCGGGACGTGATGTTGCGATCGTCATCATAAGTGTAACGGGTGATCCGCCCGTCCTGCGTTTCTTCCGCCGTAATGTTATAAAGCGCATCACGCCAGTACCGGGTACGCTGGCCGCGACCATCCGCCACATCCGTATAATCATCACCGTAGCTTAATGTCCCGCTGTAATATCCCTGCGCTCCCTGCGTGCTGATACAACATCCCTGCGCGTCATAACGGAAATTCACCCAGGTCTGGTCGTTATCCGCCCATCTCACCAGCCGGTGATCCGCATCATACTGATAAAAAAGATGAAACTCCCGGGCAATATCCGCCTCCGTCAGCCGACCATGTTCATCCTGGTGATATTCCGCCAGCACTTCCAGCTCACCGGTATAACGAATAATTTTGTGCAGATAACCGCTGGGGTGATAATGCAGTCTTAACCGGATCCCGTCGGTATGGATAACTCCGACTATCTGCGCAGCATCGTTGCGCTCAAAATAGAGTTTATTATTGTTAACATCCGTCATCGCCCCCAGATAAAAATGGCGTTTTTCTTCGCCGTCAGCCATCTGTCGGTGGTTAAACGCATCGTAAAAGTAGCGGCTGATAAGTGTCTGTGCATCAAACAGCTCCAGTACGTTTCCCCGACGCCGTAAGGTCAGGTGGGAATAACTGGCGTTACAGGCAATATCTTCATCCGGCATAAAATTAAAGCTGTAAACCTGACCGGTATAATCGAAGATATCAATAAAACTTCCCAGCTCGCTGACCAGAGCATATTCACTCCAGTTGTCACTCCATCCTTTCCCCAACAGTCCGGCGTGGCTCTCCGTCGAGTCGTAATAGCGAATAAACTCCAGTGGCAATGTCTGCCCCAGGCGAATATCGGTGCGCATTTCAGTATAAGCACCGGTTGCAATATCAACAGGATCGAATATCCATCGTTTTACCCGGGCAAAACCATTGCGTGCTTTTTCGCCTATAGGTCGGGCAAAATTCGCCACATGCGTTGCCACTTTCGATGGACCGTTACGCACTGCGGCCAGCGCTCTCTGCGCACCAAGCAATGCGCCTCTGAGCCGGGGAAGTCGACCCAGCAGTTTACTGACGCCTCCTGCTAACCTGCCTGCCAGCTTCTGTCCGAGCGAAGACGGCGGCAGAAGATAACTGGCGATATTGATAACGCCGAGAACTTTACGCATCCAGGGGGGGAATTCCGCATCAATATCCAGACAGGTTAGTTGCCCCCCGCCAATAAAAACATTTTCTGACCCTGTCTTGATGATCGCAGAGCATTCCAGTTTATCGTCTTTGCGCGCCGCAGGTTGACCATTAATAAATACACTGCCGCTTCCCTGGGCGATTCGCGGCGGTTTACCTTCCTTACAGGTAGAGGTATCTCCCGGCGCCTCGGGAAAATCAACGTCCCGCTTTATTCCCCCATGACCGCCTGCCATGGTAATAAGCTCCGCAGTGACAGGCCCCCCGATTAACCACGAACTGGCAGCCTCCAGCCGTTCCATAACGCTGGCATCATTACGCCCCAGAATCGTATCCTTGTTCTTTTGGGTGACGTTATCGGCCCAGTTTGCTGCATCATTGATCCATCCCGGGGCATTGCTGACACCTTCTGCCAGCGCGCCAGGCAGGTGTGAAGCTGCATCAGCATAATTTCCCTCACCAAGCGCTGCTGCTATCCCCTGAAAATCGGTCGGCGCACTCTCACTCACTTCCACCGGCTCTGTCGGTAGCGTAACACCTGCTCTGGCAGCCTTTTTCTTGTTAATAACGACATTTGGGGAGCCGGTAATAATGGCACCATCTGGAGAAGTGAACAGACCGTCTACAAAGTTAGTGACCCCCTCACTGAGCTTATCAATCAGCGGTGCGGCTTTAAACGCCGCCACCAGCGCCAGCCCGCCTACCAGCAGGCTGGCCGGGAACGCCAGGGAAAATGCAGCGACGACAACAATACCGGTAGCGATAGTTAATGCCGCTCCCACCACGGCACCGGCAAGCGCAGCCAGAAAGCTTTTATGTTTAACCTGATCATCCACTCTGGCTGCCCCGGGTCCGGGTTGCCAGCCTGAACGGGTCTGTTTAACATTCTCAAATGACGCATCACGCTGTATTCTGGCCTGAATCAGTGTCGCTTTGTTACCTGCCAGCGAGGCTCCAACCATAGCCCCCATTGCTGCGACTGCTCTACCGATCGACATGTGTATCTCCTCTCCCTGTCAATCTGTCTGAATAATATAAAACAGCGGGTTAATCGGTGGATTCGGGATTAAAACTCTGAATAACGCCCAGTAGCGTTTCCTTTTGTTTTTTGCTCATGCCACTGGCACTGCTGGCTGTAAATGAGAGCAAGACGTCATTGAGATAAAGCATTACCGCCAGTTGATCGATACGCCCCTCATCACTTTGCCAGTGATACGCCAGTAAACAGGCATTCTGCGCTGCCAGAGTGATAGTTTTATATTCATCCTCGGTATAACCGGGCAACTGCTCCCGATACTGGGTCAGAATATTTTCAAGAAATTCATCTTTGTCGGTACCAAAAGGCAACCCCTGGCGGGTGATCACCAGATTGAGACCACTTTTATCTGGCGCAGAAAATGCGTTAAGCGTTTCATCATTCCAGTTTTCCGGCAGCTGAATAATTCCTTCATTAAGTTGGTAACGCATGGTTGCTCCCTTAGTTGACAAATACGCTGCTGCCGTTAATGGTGATGCCATCCTTACCCAGTTGAATGACAGAATCCCCGATATGTAAAACAATGGCGTCCGGTGTCAGAGTGATCTGGCTGTCACCCACGCCCAGTGAGATCCCGTTTTTAGCCAGAAACATTTGAAGACCCGAGCTTTCCCCACCCTGAGCCCCGTTGCAAAAACATTGATACTGTCAGCGGTAATGCTTTTTTCTTTGGCAATATCTTCGGTTAATGCACCGGCCTTTACAGATTTGCTTTCATCACCTTTACTGACAATAACCGTTCGATTTCCCTCCTGGATCTGAACACGCTGATTGCCTTTCACTGTTTCCGAGTGGTTTGCCCCGACGGTCGTTGTCCGGTCATTATTGATATGCGTACTCATGTCTTTTTGCGCATGCATTGAGAGCATTTCCTGCCCATTCGCATCCTCAAACATGAGTTCGTTATAACCTTCGCCTTTGTGAGTCTTACTCCTGAACGCCATTTGCGTCTTTGCGGCTGGCAGGCCAATCGACGGCAGATTATTCGCGTGATAGGTACGCCCGATAATAATCGGCTGATCCTGGTCACCATGCAGAAAGTCCACGATCACTTCCTGACCAATGCGCGGGGTGGCAATCATTCCCCAGCCGTTGCCCGCCCAGGGCTGGGATACCCGTATCCAGCAGGAGCTTTTGTCATCTGAACAACCATAGCGATCCCACGGAAACTGTACCCGTACCCGACCATGGTCATCGCAATAGATTTCTTCATCAGGCGGCCCGACTACGATGCCTATTTGAGCACCATCAACCCGGGGTTTAGGCAGTGGTGCTGGCCGCCAGGTCTGATGTGCCGGAATAAAGGTGAACCGGTTGCCAAGCGTTGTTCCCTGTTCCTGAGACGCTCTTTCCAGCGCCTGAGGCTGACTGCCGGTATGAGTGATGCTGACTACCTGCCAGCGCGTGTTGAGTGAGGCTCTGGGATGAGATGTCAGAGTAAATAACAGTCCCGGGAAAAGCTGTGGCGCATTACTGATCCCGTAGCCACCATCAGCATCGTTACGCAGTCCCTCCAGATGGTAGCGGGTATAATCCTGACCATGCTGGTCGTCTTTAAAACGTCCCGGAAACATATAGTATTCGTAATCGGGACGCTGGTTATGCAGTTTGCGCGCTTCTTCGGTAAACAGGCCGTACCAGAGCGGTCTTTTAAAGGTGTAGTCCTTGAGCTGCACACTGGCGGCTTTGACCTGAGCGCTGCGGATAAACTGATTTACGCAAAACTCCCCGGTCTGGGGCTGAGCATCAGGATTCCATGGCAGTGAGAGATCCGCTGGCAGCGGTCCTGCATCGTCGGCGAATACCATCTTGCCGTCCTGATTGCTGTCAAACCAGTAACAGATGCCTTCTTCCGCGCTCAGACGCTGAATAAAGCTCAGGTCATCTTCCTGATACTGGACACAAAATTCTCGCGCCGGATGGGGATAACGAAGAACGAACCGGGCGTTAAGTATTCCGCGTTCGCGCAGCAGGGTAGTGATGATATCTTCGGGGGTTTGTTGCTGAAAAATACGACAGTTACGGCGCAGCGAGGTGCGCCACAGTTCAGGACGCAGGGTCATACGGTATTGCGTCTGGTGCAGGCCGGTATTGCCCTGTTCAAAGGCGGCAATCATACCGCTGACCTTGCGCAGCAGGGTTCCGCCCTGAAGGATATTCAGTGTGGCATGCCCATCCAGTACGCGGGCAAAATCAACGTCCGGCTCTGCGCTGACAAGATTTACATCCAGCGTCCATGGTGACGACAGACTTTCCGTCAGGCTAAAATCGGATACGACAAATAGCGCTGCTGCCTGTCCGGTCACTGTCAGCGTGAACTGTAATCCAGGTGCAGCGCTGTCAACCAGACTTGATAGTAAATCTTTACTGGCACCAGTTAAGGATGACGTCCCAGAACTTATCTGAGAAGAAGCAAATACACCGTAAGGTTTTTTGTTGTTGTCATCATAAGACATCGTTCACTCCCTGTGTTTTTTGCGATGTATGCCTGTGAGGCCGGTTAGTAATGTATTTTATATGGGCAGGGCGGTCAGGGTAGCACAGCAGAAAAAGAGGCAGGTAATATATAAAAACAGGATGGTAACAGGATTTTTATATATAAATTTCAATCCATTATGATTATTGCCAGTCATTCATGTTATTTGAAGTTGAATTAGTTTAGTTATTTTCTTTTCTGGCAAAAATTATAACAGGGTACGCTGGCGTTTATCTGATGATAAAGGTTATCGGGAGGTTGATATTCTGGAGTTCGTTATTTCGGATAACAAACTTGTTATAGCGGTTTTTTTAGAATTTAACGGTTTGCTTTTTTAATTTTTTCGATTTTATTTTTTAAAGGGTTATATGGATTTTTCTTTGGAAGTAAATGTGTGATGAGTGATTCGCATTTCTAATTTTTTATTGTGATTTTGCTATGAAATAATATGGGTTGTAATTATTGTTTAATGATTTTTAACAGAGATTCTCGCTTATTTTGTGAGGGAAACTGCGCTCATATCAGGGTCGTGACGCAGATTTATTGATAATGATGAAGAGTAAGATACCAACCGATGATCTTATCGTGCATTTCCTCTGACTTCGAAAAGCAAATTGTTCTGCGGGTCAGTCGTTTGATATGTGTGCGAAGATTAAGATTATGCCGTTCTGTCCGTTGGGTATATTTCTTGCTCACCACGTGGCTTGTTGCACTTAACAGAACTTTATAAACCGGCCAGGCATCTGTCATATAAAAGGCAATGTTAAATTTGCTTAACAGGGCCGGCAATCGTCGCAGGGTCGGGGCATTTCTCGGGCCGAAGACGTGGGCCAGAGCACGTTTGCGGATACGGTCATAAGCATAGAACAACCACCGGGGATTGCTTTTACACCGCACGTAAGACCATTGTTCACCGGCTTCACAGCAGATAACAACCTCCGTTTCGGGGTCGATATTCTCAGCTACCTGCTTTGGGGAAATTTTTTTAAGTGCCGCAGAATCGTATTGAGGCTGATACCGAGAACCCGTGCGGTATCGCGACATCCGTAACCATTCATGGCCATATTAACAATGGTCTGGTGTGTGTCTGGTTTGGCACCGGAGTAGCTAAAGTTGAGCTGAAAGGTCTTTGAACAATGCTTGCAGATGTAACGTTGGGCACCGGATGCTGAATGTCCGTTACATCGTACAGCATGAGTTTCATTGCACTGAGGGCAGACGACATCAACTTTAGCCATATGTTACATCCAAAGCGCAAAGCATACGTGATCAGCAAGTCTGCGTCACGACCCATATCAGTACTGGCGCTGGCTGCGGGAAGAATGAGAAATTAAATCTGAACTGCATAATGCCTGCCCCATTCTTGTGGTGTCATTATCCCCGCTCACGCGGGGAACGCTGTCATTTTAAATTCTCCACAGCCTCACAATCAACTTATACGCAATGACAGCAACAATCAGATCAATGACTAAAACCACCGGGAAATAGACATTTTTCGGGTCACTGACGCCTAAGCACTCTGAAATTTTAAACCACACGGCCAGCTGATTTTCGGGCATCGGGTAGGGGTATGTATGAACGAACTTCAGAGAAAGAATACACAGCCCAATAAAAATCAACAATTTAATTAGGCTACGGGCAGGTTTTACCATATGCGAACACCTCTATTGTGCCATATGTTAACAGGTTGCTATTCGGGATGGGTTCCCTGCGGGTTTGGAGCAACGCACTGCGAATACCTGCAAAATCTGACGAATGCTGAAGAGTTATGCATCCTTTGGAGACACCCATTGGGCCGATGGGGTGGTAACCTGAAATGACCGCGTTCAACTGCACTAACTCATGTGTAATCGGCAATTCTGCCGTCATCACGATACAGAGCAAACCATTCATCATAGTGCGTAGGGGTTGAGGTTAACCAGGTCGGAATTTCTTTTACTTTATTTTGTAGCCATGTTCTCAGGTCGCCTTTTGGCCGTTCGACAATCCAGTATTTACCCGGTGGCAGTGGCCCGTTATCTGGTACACCAACGCCCCCGTCTTTATTGCGAAACTGCTTATTGCCGGAAAACGCCATGAACGTGCCTATGCCAGAAATTGTGAGCGGTGAGAACTTAGCCTCATTGACTACGAACGTTCCATGTAACGTCATATCTGTTCCTCAGTTAAATTGTTGGTCGGTTGGTAATATGTCGTTTATGGCGTTAACTGTAAACAGAGAAAGCCCCGGCGAAAGGGCTTTGTTTTTCGAAGTGTGGTCACTGAGTGGACATCTGTATAAAAATATGCACTGCTATCAATAACATTAACCGTACAAAGGCAGGCCACTTATGCGGCCTTTTTATCCCTGCATGAACACCACCTCCTGTGGAGGTGGTCAGCAATAAGTTGGCTCTGCCAGTCATGCTACTCATGGGAAAATCCGAATCTGTTATCCCCATAACTGCCAGGGATTTAACCATGAGCAGATTCCAGAAAGCATCTCATGTGCTCTGGTGTTGTCAATATCATATCGTATGCACACCCAGGTACCGGTTTCGCATCCTTAGTAACAATGTTGGTAAAGAGGTCTGTAAGCCGATAAGGATCTCAGGTGAGCAGCCCGGGATAGAAGTAGTGGAGCTGAATGTCCAGACAGACCATGTCCATTTGCGGGTAAAAGTGCCTCCATGGCTTTCGATTTCCCATGTAACAGGCGACTTAAAGGGTAAAACAGCCCTTCGATTGTTCAGTAAATTTCCCTGCCTGCGTAAGAACAAGCAGTGGGGGAATGATTTTTGGGCAAGAGGTTATTGTGTCGATACCGTAGGTATAAACGAAGAAATGATAATAAAGTACGTGAAGTATCAGGAAAAACATGAAGTTGAAGAGAGCCAGCTTCCACTGAAAGAAGTGTGAAGGGAAGGCTCTCTGAGTCTGGACTTAGTGCGCCCCTGTGGGGCGAAATCAATGGCACCTGCTATGCAGGTGGTTTTTTACTCTGAATAAGTCGGGTGTTTCCTGATGAGTTATTGCCATACGTGTGGATTAACTATTATATAAGTATCATTGCTAAATGAAACGACCAATACAACTAAAGTGTATTAGTCGCGACCAGATCTGACATATAACCTTGAAAGGTTGAGAGTTACCGGTTTTGATATGGGTGTCGAAGCCTTATACAAAACACGAGGTCACTCTCATGCTTCATACTCACAATCCCGTAATCAAACACAAAGCCGGTTTACTCAATCTGGCTGAAGAACTCAGCAATGTATCCAGAGCCTGCAAAATCATGGGCGTTTCACGAGATACGTTCTACTGTTATCGCGAACTGGCCGAGGAAGGTGGCGTGGATGCGCTGATAAACCGTAGTCGCCGCACACCTAACCTTAAGAACCGTACCGATGATGCAACTGAACGCGCTGTTGTGGATTATGCTGTCGCTTTCCCGGCGCACGGTCAGCACCGGACCAGTAACGAGCTGCGTAAACAGGGCGTTTTTATCTCCGGCAGCGGTGTCCGTTCCGTCTGGTTACGTCATAACCTTGAGAACGTCAAAAAACGCCTGAAAGCACTGGAAGAAAAAGTGGCCTGTGACGGCATAGAACTGACGGATACCCGGATCGCAGCGCTGGAACGTAAAGCCAGTGATGATGAAGCCTGTGGCGAAATCGAAACCGCTCATCCTGGCTCGCAGGACACGTTCTGTGCTGGCAATCTGAAAGGCGTCGGGCGTATTTACCAGCAAACGTTCATTGACACGTACTCGAAGGTGGCTCACTGCAAGCTCTACGTCACCAGAACGCCGATTACGGCGGCGGATCTACTGAATGACCGTGTGTTGCCGTTTTATGAGTTTCATGGTTTGCCGATGCCGAGGATACTCACTGACAGAGGCACAGAGTGCTGTGGCAAAGTGGAGCAGCATGACTACCCGCTTTATCTGGCAATAAACGATATCGACCACACGAAAACCAAAGCGATGTCACCGCAGGCCAACGGCATCTGCGAGCGGTTCCACCGGACGATATTGCAGGCGTTTTATCAGGTGACGTTCCGCAAAAAACTGTATGGCGCTCTCGACGCACTACAATCAGGTCTTGATGAATGGTTGGCTCACTATAATAATGAGCGAACCCATCAGGGGAAAATGTGCTGTGGGCGAACGCCAATGGAAACATTACTTGATGGAAAGCGCATCCGGGCTGAGAAGAATTTAAGCCAGATGTAATCTGACAGATACCTGTATAAATAACCGGTAACTGTCAGATCAGGTCTGAGCTAATACAATTCATTCCCACTCAATCGTCGCAGGCGGCTTGCCGCTGATGTCATAAACCACACGGGAAATGCCGTTAATTTCATTAATAATACGGTTAGAAACGCGACCGAGGAATTCATAAGGCAAATGAGCCCAGTGTGCGGTCATAAAGTCGATGGTTTCCACGGCCCGCAATGATACAACCCAGTCGTATTTACGACCGTCCCCCATAACGCCCACCGAGCGCACCGGGAGAAATACGGTGAATGCCTGGCTGACTTTGTCGTACAGCTCCGCTTTGCGTAGTTCCTCAATAAAGATAGCATCGGCACGACGCAGCAGGTCGCAATACTCTTTTTTAACTTCGCCCAGCACGCGTACGCCAAGTCCCGGACCAGGGAATGGATGACGGAACAGCATATCGTAAGGCAGCCCCAGTTCCAGGCCGATTTTGCGCACTTCATCTTTGAACAACTCTTTCAGTGGTTCCACCAACCCAAGCTTCATCTCTTTCGGCAGGCCACCCACGTTGTGATGCGATTTAATGACATGTGCTTTACCGGTCGCGGAAGCCGCAGATTCAATTACATCGGGATAAATAGTGCCTTGCGCCAGCCAGGAAACATCGGTGAGGCGTGTTGCCTGTTCATCGAAGACCTCAACAAACACGCGGCCAATAGTTTTGCGCTTCGCTTCCGGATCGTCAATGCCCGCCAGCGCATCAAGGAAACGTGCTTCTGCCGGAACATGAACAATATTCAGACCAAAGCGATCACCGAACATATCCATCACCTGCCCTGCTTCGTTCAAACGCAGCAGGCCGTTATCAACAAATACGCAGGTCAGACGATCGCCAATGGCACGATGCAGTAACAGCGCGGTAACGGAAGAGTCGACGCCACCAGACAGGCCAAGGATAACCTTATCGTTGCCCACCTGCTCACGCAGGCGTTCAACCGCATCTTCGATAATTTTTGCTGGCGTCCACAGTGCTTCACAGTGGCAGATATCCCGAATAAAACGCTCCAGCAGTCGCAGCCCCTGACGGGTATGGGTCACTTCCGGGTGGAACTGCACGCCATACAGGCGTTTTTCTTCATTCGCGATAATGGCAAACGGGCAAGTTTCCGTGCTGGCGACGGTGACGAAATCAGCCGGTATTGCGGTCACCTTATCGCCGTGGCTCATCCACACGTCCAGTACTGGCTTACCGGACGTGCTGAGAGAGTCTTCGATGTTGTGGGTCAGCGCACTTTCCACAGCGATTTCAACCTGAGCATAGCCATATTCGCGTTCGCTGGAGCACGATACTTTTCCGCCCAGCTGTAGCGCCATTGTCTGCATGCCATAGCAAACGCCCAGAACCGGAACACCCGCCTCGAATACATATGCTGGCGAGCGCGGACTGCCGTTTTCCGTGGTACTTTCAGGACCGCCGGAAAGAATAATGCCGTTTGGGTTGAACTGGCGGATTTGCTCCTCAGTGACATCCCATGCCCAGAGTTCACAGTAAACGCCCAGCTCACGCACACGGCGTGCCACTAACTGCGTATACTGCGAGCCGAAATCAAGGATCAGTATGCGGTGTTTATGAATATTTTCCGTTGTCATTGGATTGTTCCAGGGCAATAGCAAAATCAGGGTTCAGGATTAACAAAGCCCGGCTGTGCCGGGCGCAAAAAAGGGTTATCAGGAGCCCATGCGGTAGTTCGGGGACTCTTTGGTGATGGTTACGTCGTGAACATGGCTTTCTGAAATACCGGCGCTGCTGATGCGAACAAATTCAGCTTTCGTGCGCAGGTCGTCTATAGTACCACAGCCCGTCAGTCCCATACAGGAACGCAGCCCCCCCATTTGCTGGTGGACGATCTCTTTCAGACGGCCTTTATAGGCAACACGCCCTTCTATACCTTCCGGCACCAGTTTGTCAGCCGCATTGTCCGTCTGGAAGTAACGGTCAGAGGAACCTTTCGACATCGCGCCTAATGAGCCCATGCCGCGATATGACTTAAAGGAACGCCCCTGGTAAAGTTCGATTTCACCCGGTGATTCTTCAGTACCAGCCAGCATTGAACCCACCATCACGGCAGAAGCACCGGCGGCGATGGCTTTGGCAATATCCCCTGAGAAACGGATACCGCCGTCGGCAATCACCGGAACGCCCGTACCTTTCAGCGCTTCAACCGCATCGGCTACTGCGGTGATCTGCGGCACACCCACGCCTGTGACGATGCGGGTGGTACAAATTGAACCCGGACCGATGCCCACTTTTACTGCGCTAACGCCCGCCTCAACCAGCGCAAGCGCACCCGATGCCGTGGCAACGTTTCCGCCGACAATTTGCAAATCGGGATATTTCATGCGGGTTTCGCGAATACGCTGTAACACGCCTTCGGAATGACCGTGGGAGGAGTCAATCAGCAACACATCCACTCCCGCTGCCACCAGCGCGTCCACGCGCTCTTCATTACCTGCACCCGCGCCCACTGCAGCACCAACGCGCAGGCGTCCATGCTCGTCTTTGCAGGCATTAGGTTTACGTTCGGCTTTCTGGAAATCTTTTACGGTAATCATGCCCAGCAGGTGGAAACTGTCATTCACCACCAGCGCTTTTTCGACGCGTTTTTCGTGCATTTTCTGCAAGACGACTTCGCGTGTGTCATCTTCACGCACGGTGACAAGGCGCTCTTTGGGCGTCATCACTGCAGAAACAGGCAGATTCATGTCGGTAACAAAACGCACATCACGTCCAGTAATAATCCCCACCAGCTCGTTATTGCCATTTACCACAGGATAACCGGCAAATCCATTCTGTTCAGTCAGACGTTTCACTTCACTCAGCGCGGTATCAGGCAGCACGGTTTGTGGATCGGTCACTACTCCGCTTTCATGTTTTTTTACCTTGCGAACTTCTTCAGCCTGGCGCTCAATACACATATTTTTGTGGATAAAGCCCAGACCACCTTCCTGCGCCAGCGCAATAGCCAGGCTGGCTTCCGTTACGGTGTCCATTGCAGCAGACAGCATAGGAATGTTCAAACGAATGGTTTTGGTAAGCTGGGTGCTGAGGTCGGCGGTATTTGGCAAAACAGTTGAATGAGCAGGAACGAGCAAAACGTCGTCAAATGTCAGGGCTTCTTTAGCAATTCTTAGCATGGCAATATCTCAACCTCAGGATAAATGAGAACATATAAAATATTGCCGCGGCATTATACAGGCCGTAACCGATTGCCTCCAGCTTTATTTACGAAAACTCTTGATTCCAGTGGACAGCCATGTAGTATTGATCAATTAACTCTCTGATTTGGAATTTGATCTTAATCACATGTTACAACCTCCATCCACTCCCATTTTTACCGTTAGTCGCCTTAATAGCACGGTGCGTAAGCTGCTGGAAATGGAGATGGGGCAAATCTGGTTAAGCGCTGAGATCTCAAATTTTTCCCAACCCTCTTCCAGCCACTGGTACTTCACGCTGAAAGACGATAGCGCACAGGTTCGCTGTGCCATGTTTCGCAACACAAATCGCCACGTCACCTTCCGTCCACAAAATGGTCAGCAGGTGTTGGTCAGAGCAACCATTACGCTCTATGAACCGCGCGGCGATTATCAACTGGTTGCCGAAAGTATGCAACCTGCCGGAGAAGGTGCGCTGCGGCAGCAGTTTGAGCAGCTTAAACATAGATTGCAGGCGGAAGGATTGTTCGAGCAGGCGCGCAAGCAGGCCCTTCCGCAACCCGCACGTCAGGTTGGCGTGATTACTTCCGCTACCGGTGCCGCCTTGCACGATGTGTTACGCGTGTTACAGCGCAGGGATCCATCCCTGCCAGTGGTGATTTATCCAACGCTGGTACAGGGCGCAGAAGCACCAGATGCGATTGCAAATGCAATTGACGTGGCCAACCGGCGCAATGAATGCGATGTATTAATCGTAGGGCGCGGCGGCGGTTCTCTGGAAGACCTGTGGTGCTTCAACGATGAACGCGTGGCCAGATCTATTTACGCCAGCCGCATTCCCATTATCAGCGCGGTCGGTCATGAGACCGATGTCACTATCAGTGATTTTGTCGCCGATCTACGAGCCCCCACGCCCTCCGCTGCTGCTGAACTGGTCAGTCGAAACCAGGTCGAATTGCTGCGTCAGCTGCAGTCGCAGCAAACCCGACTGGAGATGGCAGCAGATTATTACCTTGCGGAGCAGAACCGTACATTTACCCGTCTGCATCACCGTCTGCAGCAGCAGCACCCGCAACTTCGACTGGTACGCCAGCAAACAGCCATGATAAAACTTCAGCGCCGTCTTGCAGATGTCATGCTGCTTCAGTTACGTCAGGCAGTCCGCAGGCAGGAAAGCATCGGCCAGCGCCTGCTGGGTCTACAGCCGCAAAGAAAAATTCACCGTGCACAGCAGCACCTGCAACAGATTCTCTATCGGCTACAGCAATCACTTCAGCAGCATATCAATCATGATAAACAGCGTTTTTCTGCGCTCGTCGCCAGCCTCGAAGGGGTCAGTCCGCTGGCAACGCTGGCACGTGGTTTCAGTGTGACCACCGCGCCTGATGGAAAAGTGCTTAAAAATATCCGGCAGATCCAGCCAGGTGATAAATTAAAAACCCGACTGGATGACGGCTGGGTCGAAAGTGGCATTACAGCGATCACGCCGGTAAAAAAACGCGAAAAGTATACTCCTCTTCCTGATGCCCATTCGCAACTTTTCCGGAACACCGTCTGAATTCTGCCAGCGTTTCTTTTGGCAATATATCAGTGCCAACGCATGAATGAGCAACCCTGTCTATACTTTAGCCACATTGTCTGACAGTTCAGGAGTGCAAAACGAAACACAGCGTTATTCCTCCCTGTGTTCTGCGCAAGATTATTAATAACGGCTCAGGACAGCAGCAATACTGTGCACGGAGCACGCTGACTCATGTTCAGACACTCATGCCAGCAAACCGGGTAAAACCGGTGAACACTGGCGTAACGCAACCAGGACAGGTTGAGCGCGAAATCTATGATGCAGAAAATACGCAAACGCTGCCATGCACGCTGGTTCGCCGCGAAGTTCAACCCGATAGCCTGCAGCGAAGCATATGATTATGTGGGGATAACCTATGATTTTTTCTGGCAGGTCTGGCAGCGCAACTCGCTCGAGATAAAGGGCTGGCACTAAAAAGCAGTGTTCATTATGGGATAAATTATCAGAATGCGTTCTGGAACGGTCAACAGACGGTGTTTGGTGATGGTGACGGCGAGATATTTAATCGGTTCACCATCGCACTGGATGTTATCGGCCACGAGCCGGGGCACGGCGTAACGGAATCGGAAGCAGGACTGATTTATTTTGGCCAGGCCGGTGCGTTGAATGAGTCTGTCAGATGTCTTTGGCTCGCTGGTCAAACAGTTTCATCTTCAACAAACCGCTGACAAAGCCGAAGACACGCAATGCTGTGCCGGAAGTGGCGATCGCCGCTATTTTCGGGTGGCCATCTGCTACGCTTCGCAGCAGCAGATAAATGGCGTAGTGATTGTTATCCCCGAAGAACTTGCTCCGAATAACCAGGTCCGACTCTGGCAGGCAGGCCAGTAGACGCAATTTATTGGTCATTAAGCATTCTTATTTATCAAAACTCCACACTCAGTGGCTGGTTGCAGGAGGAAACAAACGCGCCTGCATATTTTTGTAAGTCGAATCGGTCAAAAGTGCACGCCACGCAAATAACGCCATTCCCTGTGATAGAAAACCTGCACTGAGCGGTATGCTAATCAGTCAGCATCCCGCTTTCTGAGGTCTGATCAATGCAGATGAACGACAAACGAGCCGATCACTCCCCGTTCCAGAAAACAGGTTTACTCGCGGTGTTTTGGTCAGCCCCGAGGTCAGGTTTTGGATTATTATGCCGATCTGATGAATGACATGTGTGGCAATAGCGTCTTTAAAAGCCGCAGATGTATGCCACCTTCTGTGCTGGTCAGCTTTCACTCCCTGCTATAAGCCCTGACAAACACTGGCTGACGCACGTTTTCTGGGTGGACGTCATTATCTGGCAATAACGTTGCATTACTTTCATATACGCTTTTTGTCGGTCGCTAAATAGCCACGCGGAATGGCCTGTCAAGGGCATGTCGTCAGGGGCGTTTTTTCTGTTTGACCGCGCGGCATCCGGCCTGAGATCTGTTGCCTTTACCCGGCATGTCACGTAGATCCAAAAGTGAGAGGTAGCGGTACAGGCACAGTTATTGAAGGAAATCGCAATATTCAACTGCGTTCACTTAAGTGTTGCCCGGCATCAGCCGGGCAGTTACTTACCTGAATGCCTGTTTACCTGAGGGACAGCACGCGTAAGCTTACTTATCCAATGCGAACGCAATGACATAGTCACCGCGATCCGGTGACTGGCGGGCACCACCAGCAGAAATCAAAATATACTGCTTACCGTTTTGCGGTGAAACATAGCTGATTGGCCCACCCTGGCTGCCCACTGGCAAACGGGCTTTCCACACTTCTTTACCCGTTGCGGTATCGAATGCGCGCAAATAGTAGTCCTGCGTGCCAGCAATAAATACCAGGCCACCCTGCGTGGCCAGCGAGCCGCCAAGAGAGGGCATGCCCACTGGCATTTGAGCATGCATTTTAATGCCGAAGGGACCGGTGTCCTGAACGGTTCCAAGCGGCACCTGCCAGACTACTTTCTGCGTTTTTAGATCAACCGCTGACAGGGTACCAAACGGCGGTTTCTGGCAGGGAATGCCCAGCGGGGACATAAACCGATTTTTGTTTACCGCATAAGGTGTGCCTTTCATCGGCACCACGCCCATACCGGTGTTAACCGCTTCACCACCGTTACTGACCGCACCGTTTTTCGCCGGTGCAGCTGGCACCATCTGCTGCCAAAGCCCCAGGCGCATATCATTGATAAACAAATAGTGATGGTTTGGATCGGTGGACATACTGCCCCAGTTCATTCCACCAAGGGAACCCGGGAAACTGAGGGATTTATCCGTACCCGGCGCGGTGTAAAGCCCGGAGTAGCGCATGGATTTGAAGCTGATACGACAGGCAAGCTGATCAAAGGGCGTAGCACCCCACATGTCCGACTCTTTCAGGGTTTCATTGCCAATCTGTGGCATGCCAACGGAGCGCGGTTGCGTTCTGGAATACTGTTCGCCGGGGATATTAGCCTGAGGCACCGGCTGCTCTACCACTTTGGTCAGCGGCTGACCGGTCTGGCGGTCCAGTACATAAATCTGTCCTGATTTTGTGCCAATAGCCACTGCTGGCTTGCTGACGCCATCCTTCATCGGGAAATCGATCAGACTCGGCTGCATGGGCAGGTCGAAATCCCACAGATCGTTGTGGACCGTCTGATAAACCTACCTCTCTTTGCCGCTGGTGGCATCAAGTGCCAGCACCGCAGAGCCATATTTATGATCAAGTTTGGTACGATTCACTCCCCACAGATCAACCGAGGAGCTACCCATAGGAATGAACACCGTGTTCATATTGGCATCATAGGACATAGGCGCCCATGAGTTTGGCGTGCTGCGCGTATAGTGATCGCCAGACGCCAGCGGCGCATTGGGTTCGTCCTTACCCGGGTCAAAGGCCCAGCGCAATTTACCGGTGATAACATCGAAACCCCGTATCACGCCACCCGGCATATCCGTACTGACGTTGTCTGCCACGCGTCCACCGACAACAACCGTTGTACCAGCTACCGTGGGTGCCGACGTTAATACGTAACTTGGATCTTTTGCCTCTCCCATTCCTTCACGCAGGTTAACGGTACCGTTGTGGCCAAAATCCGCGCAGGCTTTACCGGTATCCGCATCAAACGCCATTAAACGGGCATCGATGGTGTTCATCAGGATACGACGCTGGCAGGCAGCATCGGCAGCGAGATTAACGGGCGCAGGCGGCACTGAATCCGGGGCAGCAGGCTGTATCAATGGTCTGGTGGCATCGAAATATGCCAGCCCACGGCAGCGCATCCACACTGACGATTTGGCGTTAATTTCCGCTTTCCAGATCGATTTACCGCTGTCGGCCGCCACCGCAATCACGTTATTATGAGGTGTGCAAAGGAAGACAGTATTGCCAACCTGTAACGGTGTTTGCTGATCTTCGGCACCGTTACCATCAGGACTTAGTGGTATATCACCGGTATGAAAAATCCATGCAACTTTCAGGTTGTTGACATTATCGCGGGTTATCTGGTCCAGCGCGACAAAACGGTTGCCACCGGGCGTATTGCCATAATTGTCCCAGTTTTTCTGCTGCTGATCCTCTGTAACCGGGATCAGTGGTAATGAATGCCCTTCCTGCACGGCTGGATGTGGCTGGAACATCTGCACCAGTGTCACCACCATACCGGTAAGCACAATAGCCGAAAGTGCATAAGATGCTCTGGCTGCAGAAGATTTACCTTCATGCTTACGTAATGCAGGCAGTGTGATCGTCGCCAGCAGCAGGAAACCCGCCAGCGTCATTAGCCGCGACACCAGCGGCCAGAAATAAAATCCAACATCCAGTGCCGCCCAGATGACTGAACCGATAAACACCAGAGTAAAAGTTAATACGGCGGAAGATTTGCAGCGAAAAAACTGAATGGCAGAAATAACAATGAAGATACCGGCGATAAGAAAATAAGCGCTTCCACCAAGGGAAATCAGTTTCCCACCGCCGATAATAAAGCACAGGCCTGCTGCCAGAAAAAGTCCTCCCAGCGCAAAGCACCATAACCCCAGCATTTTTGATGCGCGGGAATTAATTTCAGACATAGCAAACAACTCCTTAATAAAATGAGGTTCAGCAGAATTATTTAAATAACGCCAAAAATTGTACCATATGCTTCACAAACAGAGAGATATAAAATTAACAAGCAGTACCTTTTTATATTCTATACAAAGCGAAGTAGATATATAATTTCCGATAACGTTTAAAAAAACCATTCAATCTTACCCAGACAATAAGATAGCGATAAATTTATTATTCAGAGGGAAGTGAATTAATTAAAGGGAGTTTAATAAAACAAGGAGAGTGAAAATAAACAACAATTAAAAAGATTAACCGAGTGATTATTGGAAGTAATTAAATAAAACAACCAACTTACCGGAAGGATAATTTTACAGACCGACAATGATCACATTATGGTCGTGGCAAATATTGCACCCGTTTCTTTGAGATAAGCCCATGTTCCTCTGCGCAAAAATAATCTACAGCGCCGCATGCCTTTAACACCTGTAACGGCTTTGCGCAATCCGGGCAGAAAGGCAGTGCGATAAACGTGTTGTCACAGCATGAGCAGTGAAAAAGCCCTTCATGCATGCTCAGAAGATTTTGGCAAACCGGGCAGACGTTGCTCATAAACATTTCCTTTTTTCTGCATATAAACAGCCATCAAAGAAAGTACCTTTGATTACCCTCTGAAGAGATGGACTACCGACCTTTTAAAAAACCCCGATCTGTACAATCCCGATCTGTACAATTAAGATGCAAAGACAATAAGTCAGAACCGAGAGCTGTTGACAACCACACCCACGACACCCACGGGATGTGGTCATAAAAGGGCCAGATATGACCCTTTAATTTAGCGTTTGTTCTTTTTCAAATGACTTATCAGACGTTTACGCTTGCGCTGCTGATTAGGCGTCAGCACGTTACGTTTCCCGGCAAACGGGTTCTCGCCTTCTTTAAACTGAATACGTATTGGCGTTCCCATAACATCAAGAGAACGACGGAAATAGTTCATCAGATAGCGTTTATAGGAATCCGGCAGATCCTTAACCTGATTACCGTGAATAACGACAATCGGCGGATTATATCCCCCTGCATGAGCATATTTCAGCTTCACGCGGCGTCCTCGCACCATGGGAGGCTGATGATCGTCAGCTGCCATATTCATGATGCGGGTGAGCATAGCCGTGTTTACCCGGCGGGTGGAGCAGTCATAAGCCTCGGTCACCGATTCAAACAGATTGCCAACGCCGCTGCCATGGAGCGCAGAAATAAAATGTACGCGGGCGAAATCAATAAAGCCAAGGCGATAATCCAGCGCCTCTTTTACTTCGTCACGCACATCCTGAGACAGCCCATCCCACTTGTTGACCACGATCACCAGTGAACGTCCGCTATTGAGAATAAAGCCCAGTAGTGACAGGTCCTGATCGGAAATCCCCTCACGGGCATCAATTACCAACATAACCACATTGGCATCTTCGATCGCCTGAAGGGTTTTGATCACCGAAAACTTCTCAACGGTATCAGTGATTTTGCCGCGTTTGCGTACTCCAGCCGTGTCAATTAGCACATATTCCCGGCCATCGCGTTCCATTGGAATATAAATGCTGTCACGCGTGGTTCCGGGCATGTCATAGACGACTACGCGGTCTTCACCAAAAATACGGTTGGTCAGCGTCGATTTGCCGACGTTTGGACGACCGACAATTGCCAGCTTGATGGGCAAATCCAGCGGGTTAAAATCGTCCCGGGTCTCCTCATCAGCCTCTTCAGGGTTCTCTTTCAACGCCAGTGCCGCCCAGTAAGCCTCATCTTCTCCGGCCACTTCACGAGGATCAATTTCATCCATCCACGGCAGCAGCACCTTTTCCAGCAGGCTGGTGACGCCACGCCCGTGGGAAGCCGCAATCGGATAGATATCACCCAGGCCAAGCGACCAGAAATCAACCACCGCAGAGTCAGCATCAAGTCCGTCTGTTTTGTTCACAACCAGAAAGGTCGGCTTTTCACGTGTACGCAGATGTTTTGCAATAGCCTGATCGGCTGCCATCAGGCCAGCGCGTGCATCGACCATAAACAACACCACATCGGCCTCTTCAATCGCCAGCAGTGACTGTCCGGCCATCCGGGTTTCGACGCCTTCTTCTGTACCATCGATACCACCGGTATCAATACAGATAAACTCGCGTCCTTCAACCTCAGCGCGTCCGTATTTACGATCGCGGGTGAGTCCGGGAAAATCTGCAACCAGTGCATCTCGCGTGCGCGTTAAGCGATTGAAAAAAGTGGATTTTCCCACATTGGGACGCCCGACCAGCGCGACCACAGGTATCATATTGAAGCCTCATGACAAAATGAAAATGCCCAACAAAAAAGCGATAGCCAGTACGGCAGCACAACAAAAATGCATCTAACCAGAAGATGCAAATCACTGCGACACTCAGGCTATATCACCCACAGGCTGAAGGCGTAAAGAATACCACGCCCTGAGAAAAACGAAACGGCCCCTGACGGATCAGGAGCCGTGGTAAACCTGTCAGACTGGGTGTTCTCAGCGGGTAATAGCGTAAACTTTACCGCCCTTCGCCTGAATTAACAGTTTGTCACTGGCAACAACAGGTTCGGTCTGAAAGCCTGAACTGTCCACTTTTTGCTGTGCAACAAAGCGGCCATCAGTTGTATTAAGCCAGTGCAGGTAGCCTTCGCTGTCCCCTACTACCAGATAGCCATTGTAAAGCGCCGGGGAAGTCAGGTTGCGATGCAGCAAGTCACTCTGACGCCAGACGGTGACGCCACCTTCTGTGCTCACTGCTATCACGCGATCGTCCTGATCAACAAGGTAAATCCGTCCACCATCAACGATCATATCGTGAACGGAACCAATCTCGCGTTTCCAGATAATCTGACCAGAACGTAAATCCAGTGCAGCGAGGTTTCCGTTATATGCCAACGCATAAACCACACCATTGACGATAACCGGCGTGGTATCAACATCGGCAAGGCGATCGATCTCCGTGGCCCCTGTGGGCTGAGAAATGCGTTGCTGCCAGATGATCTGACCCTGATTCATCATCACCGCACTGACACGACCGTTATCACCACCGACAATCGCCGCACCAAAGGCGGTTGCTGGTGCAGATTCGCCGCGCAGTGAGAGTGAAGGTACATCAAGATTTACGGTCCATTTCACCACGCCGCTGGATTGATCAAGCCCCTGCAGCATGCCGTTGCTGGTATGTACCAGAACCAGACCATCGCTGATAACAGGGCGGGACAGGATCTCACCCGCGGCTTTGGTTTGCCATGCAACAGACCCATCACGAGTATTCAATGCGTAAACCTGGGCGCGTTCACTGCCCAGATAAAGGTGTTCGCCGTCAACCGTCACGCCACCGGAGAGTAAGGCAGACAGATTCTTAGAGAAAAAGCCTGTTTTTTCAGAAAGGTTGACATTCCACTGCTCTTTGCCATCGGCCGTATTTACCGCCTTGACAACACCGAACCTGTCAGCGGCGTACACGGTGCCGTCAGACCAGCCGGGGGGTAGATTTGAGTAAAAATCACCGACGCCATCACCGACAGAAACGTTCCAGACCTGCTGTGGCGTAAACTGATTTTCGACTTTGGGTAGCGGAGACATCTTCACCACGTCTTCTTCACCGCTGAACCATGAACATCCGCTAAGTAAGGTAACTGAAATCAGTCCCGGCAGAAGTATCTTACGCAATTCCATGAAATCCCTCTTGTGCCTGTTGAGGCTATTTTCACCCGAAGTGGACTTAGCCCGGGAGATTATTCATTTTCATTTGCAGCATCTCCCTTAACGTCGGAGACGCGTCAGAGTCGATGCCTTTATGCCAGGCATCGCGGGCACCTTTGGTATCGCCCTTACTGAGAAGCGCTTCGCCACGGACATCCGCCACAATTGCCGCCCATCCATCGCCTTTTACTGCATCAAGCGTTTTCAGCACCTCGTCCGGCTGCTTTAACTGCAGCTGAACCCGGGCCAGGCGTAGATTCAACACGGCCTGAAGGTTTGCATCGGTGGTATCTTTCAGACCGCTATGCAATTGAGCAGCGGCTTTATCTAACTGATTAGCATCAACATAACGTTTGGCCAGATCCAGCGATACCAGAGCGCCATAGGTGTTGTTGTTCTCGCTGGCAAATTTTGCGGCAGCATCCAGGGTTTCAGGTTTGCTGATATCTAACGCAGTGGAAACCTGCTGATAGATTTTTGATGCTTCCTCATTGCTGCCCTGCTGATGACTGCTCCAATAATGCCAGCCGACAAGTGCTCCCACACCAATCACTGCCCCGATAATCAGGGTCTTACCATTCTGGGCAAAGAAACGCTTCAGCGCGTCGACCTGTTCATTCTCGTTGCTATAAACTTCCACGCAAACCTTCTCCTTAAATAGCGGCTGCCTGACTTAACAACCCAGCCAATATGGCTGGCGCTTCGCATTGCGCCACCGTCTGCTGCTCGCCATTACGTAAATCTTTGATCACGACCCGATCGTCAGCGACTTCTGCTTCGCCCAGCACCAGTGCGATACGAGCTCCCCACTTATCCGCACGGGCAAACTGTTTTTTAAAGTTGCCGCCACCAAAATGGGTCATCAACTTTATAAGGGGATCGGCATCACGAAGTTTTTCTGCCAGTTGCATTGCGGCAGACTGTACGCCCTGCCCTGAAGCGATAACATAGACATCGACAATGCGCGTCGGTTCAAATTCCGGGTTTACTGCCTGCACCAGCAGTACCAGTCGTTCCA
The DNA here is from genome assembly GCF_021365465.1 of Erwinia tracheiphila. Classification (NCBI taxonomy): domain Bacteria; kingdom Pseudomonadati; phylum Pseudomonadota; class Gammaproteobacteria; order Enterobacterales; family Erwiniaceae; genus Erwinia; species Erwinia tracheiphila. Next base: position 1,401,464 of record NZ_CP089932.1, on the reverse strand, counting down.
TGCCCATGGCAAAACCAACGGCGGGGGTCGCGCGACCACCCAGCTGTTCAACCAGACCATCATAACGGCCACCGCCGCAGACCGTTCCCTGAGCACCGAGGCTGCTGGTGACCCATTCGAATACGGTGCGGTTGTAATAATCCAGCCCGCGTACCAGACGCTGATTAATGGTATAGACGATTCCTGCTGCGTCCAGCAATTGGCATAAGCCGGCAAAGTGCTCGCGGGAATCGGCATCAAGGTGATCGGATAGCTGCGGCGCACTATTCAGTAGCGCCTGTACCTGCGCATTTTTACTGTCCAGTACTCGCAATGGGTTACTGTACATGCGGCGCTTGCAGTCTTCATCCAGGATATCCTGATGGCGTTCAAGAAAAGCGACCAGGGCATCACGGTAGCTGGCACGCGCCTCAAGCGAACCGATTGAGTTAAGTTCCAGACTGATGTGGTCGGCAATACCGAGCGCTTTCCACCAGCGAGCCGTCATCATGATCATTTCGGCATCAACATCCGGCCCTTGCAGGCCAAACACCTCTGCCCCCAGCTGGTGGAACTGACGATAGCGCCCCTTTTGCGGACGCTCATAGCGAAACATCGGGCCGCTGTACCACAACCGTTGTTCCTGGTTATATAACAAACCGTGCTCAATACCGGCACGCACGCAGCCTGCTGTTCCTTCCGGGCGAAGCGTCAGGCTTTCGCCATTACGATCGTCAAAGGTGTACATTTCTTTTTCAACCACATCGGTGACTTCTCCGATTGCGCGTTTGAATAACGAGGTTTGTTCTGCGATGGGCAGGCGGATTTCACTGTAACCATAGCTGGCCAGCACCTGTCTTAGGATTTGTTCAATACGTTGCCAGACTGCGGTATCTGCTGGCAGATAATCGTTCATGCCACGAATTGCCTGAATATTTTTTGCCACTACATGTTCTCACAATATGGATTGGACAGAGGCGGGAGAGCCAGCTGCCCGATTATTTTTCAACCTGCTGAACATCAATGCGTCGCGATTGGTCCATCATCGCGGCTTTGGCACGGATGCGCGCCTCAAGTTGGTCAATCATGTCATGATTGTCAAGACGCTCGCGAAGGCGCACGCCGTCTTCATAGAAACCACTTTTCTTATTACTGCCCGTCACGCCGAGGGTGGAGACCAGGGCCTCACCCGGCCCGTTTACCACGCAGCCGATGATAGAAACATCCATAGGCGTGATAATATCTTCCAGCCGCTGTTCAAGCTCATTTACCGTGCCGATAACATCGAACTCCTGGCGGGAACAGGTGGGACAAGCAATAAAATTGATACCCCGTGAGCGAATACGCAGTGACTTCAGGATATCAAAACCTACTTTTACCTCTTCAACCGGATCGGCGGCCAGAGAAATGCGCAGCGTATCGCCAATCCCTTCCGATAAAAGCAACCCAAGACCGATGGCAGACTTAACCGATCCCGCCCGTGCCCCCCCCGCTTCAGTGATACCAAGGTGCAGCGGCTGATCGATTTGCTTTGCCAGAAGGCGGTACGATTCTACCGCAAGAAAGACATCGGACGCTTTGACGCTGACTTTGAACTGGTCAAAGTTAAGGCGATCAAGATGATCTACATGGCGCATCGCGGATTCGAGCAATGCCTGAGGGGTTGGCTCGCCATATTTTTCCTGTAAATCCTTTTCCAGGGACCCGGCATTTACGCCGATACGGATGGGAATGTTATTATAGCGGGCACAATCCACGACCTGGCGGATACGCTCTTCATTACCGATATTACCGGGGTTGATCCGCAGACAATCCACGCCATATTCAGCCACTTTCAGAGCAATACGATAATCAAAATGAATATCGGCAACCAAAGGAACGTCAACCTGTTGCTTAATCAGGTGAAAAGCTTCCGCAGCATCCATAGTGGGAACCGACACGCGGACAATATCCACGCCGACGCGCTCCAGCGCTTTGATTTGCCTGACCGTCGCGTCAACATCCGTTGTTCGCGTATTCGTCATTGACTGGACGGCGATGGGTGCACCGTCGCCCACAGGCACCTTGCCGACGTAAATACGTTTCGATTTGCGACGGGTGATGGGTGCTTCATTATGCATATTCTTTCTCCGAAATTACCCGCGACCAACAGCGATATTAATGCCCACCAACGGTCAGACGGGCAACCTGGTTTGAACGGATAAAACGACTCAGGTCCACTGGCTGTCCCTGATACTGAATCTGCACGGCGGAAGGTGCACCAATTTTTACATGATAAGGCGCGGTGCCGTTCAGGCTGAGTTTGCCACCGCTACGCTGCATTCCGCTAAACAACTTCTTACCCGATGCATCACTCACTTCCAGCCAGCAATCTTTTGTGAAATTCATAATCAATGCCGTGGCATCCACAGCAGGCGCGCTAACGCCAGCAGCGGCCGTTGGCATGGATGGAGCTGCCTGGCTTTCAGTGGGGACCTGTGCTGACGAAGCACCCGTGGGCTGCTCGTTACCGGACGGCTGAGTCGTGCTTGCGGAGGGAGCAGGACTATTCGCGGAGGCTGCTGGTGAAGTGGAAGGAGCGTTTTCTGTCCGTGCTGAAGGCGCGCCTGCCGGGGTAGTTTGCGCTGGTGCCGTCTGTACAGCAGGTGACCTGTCAGTGCTGCTGCTGTCAGTCAGAGAAACAGGCTGGCCGTCGCCCCGACTGGCTGAATTTTGTTCTGCCATGGAAGCAATATCGTCCTGAGCTGCCTTATAATTTTGCCACCACCACGCTCCGGTTAGTCCCAGTACAACAATAAACACCAACCAAGTGAGGGTCATCAGCCAGCCATCGCGTTTTTTACGGCGCTTACCCAGCGAAAATCCTCGCATTGGCTGCACCTTTGCTGCACGGACAGGGGTCTGCTTCGCCATCATTGGCAGCAGCTCCTCCTCAGGTACGTGAACCAGACGTGCATAGGAACGAATGTAGCCACGCAGAAAGGTCGATGCCAGTTCTGTCGGCGATTTATCTTCCTCAATGTCCCGCACGGTAGAAAGTTTCAGGCACAGGCGCTCGGCTACATTTTGCTGAGTCAGACCCATTTTTTCACGAGCATCCCGCAAGCGCTGGCCCGTTGAGTTTGGTAATGATTTGTCTTGAATGGCTTCAGTATTCATTAGCTAAAAAGTGCAGGTACTGTATCGATTGTGGAAAATTTCGCGCCAGCTGCTCCCCTGCCTGCATGACGCCTTCAGGATGCCTGGCCTGCGCGGCGAAGCGAATCTCTAGCCACAGACTTTCTGCACTGGCAGGAAAGTTGTGTTGATAAATTTTTAAAAGGAGCAGCGGACTATCGCGCTCATTATTTTCAAATCGCCTTTCGGCTTCTGCCAGGAGCATTTGACCTTTATGCGGATCATTACGCGTCGCCTTAATCAGCGCCACTTCAGCCTCTTGCCTGTTTCCGGCACGAAGGTAGCAGTATCCGGCATTTTCTAACACTTCTAACACATCGGCCCGGCTATCGTTTGCAGATAATTCTGCGGCGCGGCTGAACTGCCGCTGGGCCGCATCATACTGCCCTAAACGACAGAGAAACGCACCGTAATTATTGATTACATCGTGGTTGCTTCCTGCCAGCCGTAACGCATGTTGATAATACCTTTGCGCTGTATCCTCGTGCCCCAACCTTTCCTGATAACGCGCCATCGCCAGATAAGTGCGGTAATCATCAGGTGAGAGCCGCATAGCCTCACCCAGATTGCGCCCTGCTGACTCCAACTCGCTACGGTCCAGATAAGCAAGACCAAGTTGCAGCCTTGTTAAGGCCAGCTGATGATGTTGTCGTGACTGGCTGCATGCACTGAGCAATAATGCCAGCCCAGCCAGAAATCCTTTTCCCATACTGCCTCCTGATTAGATTGCGCCTTACTCTACGGCAAACAAATCAAGAGAAACAGCCACGCTCCGATCAAAAATAAAGCTCTCAGAGCGCTTTCACAGAAATCGGCTCACCAGCCATTTTTTTACGCATTGTCCGCCGGGTACGATCAATGACCTCACCAGCAAGCTGCCCACAGGCTGCATCAATATCATCACCGCGAGTCTTACGCACAATAGTAGTAAAACCATAATCCATCAATACTTTAGAGAAACGATCGATACGACTGTTCGAGCTGCGTCCGTAAGGTGCGCCGGGGAAGGGGTTCCAGGGAATCAGATTGATTTTGCAGGGCGTATCCTTCAGTAAAGCCGCAAGTTCATGGGCGTTATCCGTGCTGTCATTGACATGGTCAAGCATCACATACTCAATGGTCACACGTCCCTGATTTGCATTCGATTTCGCAATGTAACGGCTGACGGCATCCAGAAAAGTCGCAATATTGTATTTTTTATTAATAGGAACGATTTCATCACGTATTGTGTCATTTGGTGCATGTAAAGAGATGGCCAACGCCACGTCAATAACATCACCAAGTTTGTCCAGCGCGGGAACGACGCCGGAAGTAGACAGTGTCACACGACGTTTGGACAGACCAAAACCAAAATCGTCGAGCATGATTTCCATTGCCGGTACGACATTATTGAGATTTAGCAGCGGCTCCCCCATTCCCATCATGACAACATTCGTAATCGGGCGCTGTCCGGTAATCTTTGACGCCCCAATAATTTTAGCGGCACGCCAGACTTGGCCGATGATCTCTGATACGCGCAAATTACGGTTGAACCCCTGCTGGGCCGTCGAGCAAAATTTGCATTCCAGCGCACAACCAACCTGTGAGGAGACGCACAGTGTGGCACGATCTTTTTCCGGAATATAAACGGTTTCAACCTGCTGTCCACCGACCGAAATAGCCCACTTAATAGTGCCATCCGCAGAACGCTGTTCTTCCGCCACTTCCGGAGCACGGATTTCAGCCAGTGCTTTCAGCTTGCCGCGAAAAACCTTATTAATGTCGGTCATTTGATCGAAATCATCACAACAGTAATGGTAAATCCACTTCATTACCTGATCGGCACGAAAAGGTTTCTCACCCAGGCTGACGAAAAATTCGCGCATTTGCTGGCGATTCAGATCGAGTAAATTGATTTTTTCTTTTTTAGCTTCAGCCACGGCAATGGCAGAGGGAGCAGACGATGAAGTCACGTTGTGTTCAGACATAATTTTCTCTGGCCTCGTTGTTACACGTTATGGCACTGGGGAAGAGTACATATTTAAAGGCGTCAAAACAGCGTAAAGCTGCTTTTGGCCACTGCGGATTAACACGTCAGATATAATTGGAACGCCCCTGAGAAAGCGCTCTTACTCAGGGGCCTGCATTCTACAGGTCTGGCAGAACGGATTAAAGCATACTAACAAAATAATTTGTAAGCACGTCCCCAACCTGCCCGCCCGCAAATTAGCGGGTGCGCGGGCAAACTTCACCTTCGCCGAAGAAGTAAGCGATTTCACGGGCAGCAGATTCAGCGGAATCTGAACCATGGGTCGCGTTTTCTGTAAAGCTGTCGGCATAGTCAGCACGCAGCGTACCGGCCAAAGCATTAGCAGGGTTGGTCTCACCCATCAGGTCACGATGACGCTGTACGGCGTTCTCGCCTTCAAGCACAGAAACCACAACGGGGCCGGAGGTCATAAATTCGACAAGACCGTCGAAAAAAGGCTTCCCCTGGTGTTCTGCATAGAAACCTTCAGCCTGCTCTTTGCTGAGGTGAAGCATTTTGCTACCAACAATCCTGAAGCCTGCGCTTTCGAAACGATTGAAGATGGCACCAATCACGTTTTTTGCCACCGCGTTCGGTTTTACGATAGAAAATGTACGTTCAATAGTCATTTGGACCTCTGTTTGACATCGTATGTGACCGGTAAGAAAGCTCTCCGGCTCGGAAAATGGCGCAGATTATAGGGTGCATCGCCGGGCTTGCCTATGAGATATTTTACAAATTTTTCAATATCTGCTTATTTTGCAACAATTTGGATCGCCGGATCTGAGTGGCATTATTTTAATTGTGTCATCTGTACGGGGTTTGCTTATCTGCAAAAGCTAGGTAAACGCGGCGAAATGAGTGCGATAAAGGCTTCAGTGATAAATTATTCACAGCAAACCAAATTGAAATTCAGCAGCGCACACAATTGTGACAAACTCCGCACTCGTCCGCACATCCGTGAATTAACCATAATCGGTTCTTATAAGAACCATTTCAGCCACACATTGAAAACAACCATGCCGCGGCTCTTTTGGAAAACTCACTGACGATAAAACCTGTACAACCACTCACTCATTTCAGGCAAGAAGAAATATAGAAACCGCCCTCCCTTTCCATATATAAAATTAACCTGACAATAGTTTTGAGCACCTGAAGTTTTTAATGACTTATCTGTCAAGTGCAACGGAATAAACACCATCAATATCTTTTAGCGTGGAGTACAGGCTAAAAACCGTGAGTTTTTTCCTGGTTGAAAGCCTCATATTCATTATTATTTTTTCTTTCTTACCATCGATAATATTGAGATTATCAATGTAGCAACTTTTATCATGCATTATAGAAAAAACTAACGGAATGGTATTCCTGTCAAGAATAACTAAATGAACGGATGCCCGGTGAATATGTCCGTCAGTCAGCCTGAAACGGGCAAGAGCAGAACTGAATCTTATTGCGAACAAAAACAACACCGTTCCCATCAGCGCATAAAGATAAAAAGTTGAGCCACAAGCGATACCCACACCAGCAGAAGCCCATACCATGGCAGCAGTCGTCAAACCTGAAATACCATCCCCCTCTTTGTGCATAATGACACCTGCGCCAAGAAAGCCCACGCCACTAATGACCTGGGCAGCAAGTCTCATGGGGTCTGTGCGAATATTAGATGACATTTCAGCATAATACTCAGCCGACTGAATTGATACTTGAGTTAATAAACAACTGGCAACAGAAATAATGATACAGGTTTTAATTCCAACGGGCTTATTCTTCGACTCCCTCTCCCAGCCAATGATAGCACCCAAAATGAAAGATGCACTGAATTTTAAAATTGCATTCCAGAACTCTGAAAAACTGAAAAGAGTATAAAAGTACTGTTCCATCAAAACAAAGCTCTCCCAAGTCAATACTCCTTGTAATGCAGCATAAAAACTTAATTGGATAGTGTATTATTTATATATTGCACTACAAATTAAAAGCCCCAACACTAATATTTTACTACAAATATTTTTACTGCTCTGGAAAGTCTGTTTTCGGCTCATCCCTGAAAAAAATGAAGAAAGCCACAGAAACAACTGCCGCAATTACCATAGGATATAACCAAAATGTTTTCCATTGCAATAGAGACTGAGAATCAGTCAATGTTACTGTGCTGTTGAATATTTTTCCACAGACGGTGGAAGCAAACATTAAACCAATTCCGTTCGATATAATAAAACGTAAACTCTGCGCCTGTGCTTTAATTTTCTCACCAGCCTTGCTGTTAACAAAAATATCTCCCGCAGTAAAGAAAAAATCCCAGCAAAAGCTTTGCAACATCAAGGCAATTAAAACATAGGCTATATTATTATCCATTGCTGAGTGAGACAGAAGCAAACATCTTATAATCCAGCAGATCGCCCCCAATAAAATAACTCTCTTAAAACCAAATTTCATCAGAGAGAATGCAAGTACAAACATAAAAATAATCTCAAATACGGTACCGACTTGCAGCATAGTTGCCGCATTATCAAATCCCAATGATTTGAGAAAAACGGGTATATAAGCAGAATATGCTGTTTTCGGGATCATAAGTACAAATGTTGATAGCATGAAAATACTGAAATTTCTGTCTTTAAAAAGCAATAATGCATCAAGACAAAGCAGGTCATTAATTTTAAATTTTTCTCCTTTCGCTTTAGGCGGTGTATCAGGCAACGTCAAACAGTACAGCCCAAGACATGCACCCGAAAAACTCGCAATATACCATGTCATTATGCTTCCAGAGAAGCCAAACTGTCCGAGTATAAAACCTATTGACATAAATCCGAAAGTGCCAAACACACGTATAATTGGAAAGGTCTTAACACCACTGACGTGGCAAAAACTTATACTGTTAGCTAATGCAGCTGTAGGGTAGAAAAGCAGCCCAACGATAAAAACCATAACCAAAAACATTACATCGTTATGAGCGATGATATATTGGGGTGTCAATAATAAAATCCCGGCGTTGACTAAATGCAACACTGCCATTACTTTTTGAGAACAAAAAAATCTGTCTGCTATCATACCTATGATCAGTGGTGAAAGTATTGTCGCCAAACCTAACATACCATAAGCTGTGCCAATAATTTCTGACATACCATAAGTGCTTAATACCAGACCCATCGTCATATTCCAGGCCCCTTGCACAAAGTACTGAGCATACATCATAATAAAAAGCCGTGGCGTTTTTTTAAATTCCATATAGATTTTTCCTTCTACAGATTAATTTTCAATCCATCGTGTGCAATGCATATTCCGTGCGGTTTCATTTTTTCATTAATTTCAGAATGGGTCATTTTGACATTATGTGAAATATGCGAGAGAATTATTTTACTACACTCATTCAAACAACCCATGGATATCATTTTCTTTTTGACTTCAATAATTGTTTCAAAACTCATATGTCCATTAGTTTTACTGTTACCATTACTTCCTATTGTGCATTCCAAAACTAAAAGATCTATTTTTTTTCCATCAAGATATTGCCATGTCAACTCGGGAAACCAACCCGAATCATGACCATAAAATATTGCCTTGTTTCCTTTTTTTATTAAATAAACATAACAAAACTCCCATACTGCATGATTTGCCAGTAGTGGTGTAATAGTATAACCATCGATTTCCACATCATTAAAAGGTATGATCTTATTGAGTATAAAACGCTCGTCACTGTAATTTTCAAGAAGTTGAGCACATTTCCCTATAGCAATATCATTACCATGTACTTTCAATGGGTGGGTAATATTGTGACCAAACCCTTCCATCCGGCTGTAAAGCTCTCCAACATTGAAATGATCAGGATGAGTATGCGTAAAAAATAAATTCGTTATTTTTCTGGCATCCACAGTATCACGCATCAACTGATAACTGTATTCAGGAGATATATCGATTTGCATAACGTCATCAATAATTACAGAAGAACGCGTGCGGATATCTTTCCCACCAATAATCCGCGTTTTCTCACATAAATCACAGGAACAATAGGGATTGGGAATTCCCTCTGAAGCTGCTGTTCCTAAAAAATGAAGCTGCATGTTCATTAATTCTCAGACGGTACTGCTGCTCAATGTTAATCAGGAGAAACTTTTTTTGGTACGTGTCAATTATGCAAATTCTAATGTTTTACACCCCTCACAGATTTGTTGCTATTGATGCACTGATGGTAGGATGGGTATTGTCGGATTTAAGAGGTTATTTATGGCAACAATCAAAGATATAGCCAGGCTGGCAGGGGTTTCACATGGAACTGTTTCGAATGTCCTCAACAAACGCGGCAATGTAAGTGCAGTTAAAATCAGTGCCGTTAAAAAAGCAGCCGAACAACTTGGCTATCAGGTCAATGTGCAGGCACAAACGCTACGTGGGGGAAGCTCCAGACGCATTGCGCTGGTTGTACCTAATTTGCGCGCAGAGCGCTATCATGACCTTTATAGTGGTGTTAATAATATCTTATCGAAACATGACTATCATGTTGAAATATTTATAACTAACGATAATCAAGATATCGAAAAAAAACAGGTAAAACTTCTGGCAAGCCACCAATGCCAGGGAGTTATTGTGGTGAGCTGTCTGTCTGCCGCTGATATATATTATAAGCAACTCTCAATTTCGCAGGAAAAGATCCTGTTCATTTACAGAGAGCCAACCGGAACAAAATGTTATTTTAACATCGAACACCAAAATGAAATCAATCATCTCACTGCAGAAATTTTAAAGAAAGGGTATAAAAAAATTGGTGTGTTTACCGAGCCTGAAAAATATTCGAATATGAAAAAATTTATGCAACATTTGAATATGGCACTTTCCAGAGGGAAAAATATAAAATTACAGCATTACTCTTGTACCGATTCTGAATGTCACAGAACTGCTTTTCGATTTTTTCAAGATTCTGTACCTGATGTTATCGTCTGTTCCGATTTTGATAAAGTTCGCCACCTTAAAAATGCAAGTCAGCTTAGTTCTAATCTGAGCTGCCCTCCCATCTATACATTTTCCGGTGAAGAATTACGCCTTGAAGAAAATATTTACTGTTCCTCAATAAATTATGAAACATTCGGAGTAGAACTGGCTGAAAAATTAACAGGCGCCTCAAATAAGAAGAATAACATACAGCCCAAATACAACGATAACTATCGACATTTTTATTCAAAAAACGATCTTAAAGACTTCCCAGATAAAATAAAGATCCTCACTATCCCGAGTCCAACGACAGATGTACTCGAAAAGTTATTACCGCATTTTTTTAGAATAACGGGAATTAACGTTGAAATAACTAAAACACCATTCAATAATTTTATTGAAATTACAAAAAACCCGAGAAAGTTTATCGAATACGATTTAATAAGAATAGATATAGCAACGTTGCCAGTGTTAGCGAAAGAAATTTTTGAACCATTAAAAAAACTAACACCAGATTTATCCTATCTTCTTGATGACTTCCCAAATGAAATAACTAACAGATATAGTAAAGTTAATAATATTACTTATGCTATACCTTTTGACTCCAGTGCTCAGATGCTTTTTTACCGTAGGGACCTGTTTGAAGACCAGAAAATCAGGAGAATATATTTTGAAAAATTTCGACAATCTATGAATGTACCTGAGAGTTTCGAGCAATTTGACAGGCTATCTTTATTTTTTTCAGAACTTCAAAGACAAGGTGAAATAACACCAACAGGCTCATGCGTCAATACGGGGGGAACAGAAGTAATAGCTACAGAGTTTTTACTGCGCTACTACGCTAAAGGTGGACGACTGTTAAATAAAAAACCGCCCGCACAACTTGATCAACAGATAGCAGAAGATGTGCTTAAACAATATCTGACCAGCCTGGACCATAACTTACGTATCAATAGTAACTGGTGGAAAGATGCAATTACCCATTTTGAACAAGGTAATCTTGTCATGCTGCTTGTCTATAATAACTTATTATCAAATGTTGCAGGTAACGAGCTTTCCTCAACCATCGGGTATTCTATCGTACCCGGAAGCAAGCCTTTACTAGGAGGAGGATCAATTGGAGTGATAAAGAGTTCTGTCAAAAAAACACAGTCTGCTTTATTTTTACAATGGCTCTATTCCCCCACAATTATTGAACAGATCGTTCTGCTTGGAGGAAGTTCAGCTTCTCGTCATCAGTACAACAATGCAAAAATTATAGATTGTTATCCGTGGATTTCATTAGTAGAAAAAAATTCAATCTGTGGCATTCGTGAAAATGCGTTTGACGATGGAAAGTATTTTGATTTACACAAGGCTGAAGATATTATAGGCGGTGAGATAATTCAAATTATTGATAGAAAACTTAACATTGTCGATAGCATCCAGAAAATCAATGCCAGACTAGCAAAATATTGAAGCGGGCCTCAATATGAACACATTAGCGACATAATATATTTTACTAATGTTAAGCAAATTTGAAATTTTTTCACTTATCGTACATAATAATAAACACAGTGCTAAAAAACAGATACGACGAAACTTCCATCATTCGCCGTATCTGGTTACAAATTGTCATTCGGTGAGTATCAAGTTAACACTTATATACATTATTCCTCTTCTATTTTTTCCAGATACCAGCTTGCCCAATCGTCTGGCGTATTTGTATTTCTAAGCAACCCATATGCAATACCATAATAAACTCCCCCCCGATAAAACTCGATGTATTTTGTATCATCTCCGGTGTATAAATTGCGTAATTTATAGTTTTCCGTATGCCAGAAATGTGTTTCAGTATTTTCAGGGTTGCAGTTAGAAGTAAATTTCAGATATGAAGTATCTCCATCTCTTCCACTAAGACAGAATTTATCATCATTAGAGTAAATTTGATTTACAGCACCGTATTTAACATTTTCAATTACCCTCATTTTGAGTTTATTACTATAACTAATTTTGTCAGCGTACTTGCATGCATAAACCCATGGGTATTTTGAATAGCTGTTATCGTATATACACACCTGACCATTCCAAATCAACGGTGATGAACCGCCGCCCCAACCTTTAAATTTTGCCGTTACCCCGTCCGGGGTAGACCAATATTGCAATGCCCAGGCGAGGGTTGATTGCATACTTTGCCTTGGATAGTGTGGATTCGGTATTGAAATCTTGTCCAGATTACCTCTCTTCGCAAAATAATTATCAATACTGTCAGTATCGTCGGCAGTGATGACATTAGCACCAATTGCCCGATTCCATGCGAGATTTTCTCTAATATCTTCAAGTTCATTTTTGGCCAACCTGTCCTTCAGGCTGTAGCAACATTGGGAATCGTTGTTGTAATAGGCTTTGGTAATATCAATTCTTTTTTTATGATTAGAAGTATTAGGTACAGTAACACCCGACACAACGTCATCTCTCCACATAATGCGATCGCCTACGGGTACATAAGTACCTAAAGGCTTGCCATTTTTTTTCACAATGGCAATCATATAGGCAGGTGAACCAGGAATAGTATTATTCATGTAAAGGTTTTCTGGCCTGTCATAACCGCCTTGTACGGATGGGATATGTTGTGTTTTTATAAATCCACTTTTTGAGTTTTTAATAACAATCTCAACGTTAGGAACATTCTGTCCATGAGCAGAGGACCACCAATAAACAGCCCTGCTTGCGTTGTCGTGCAAAGGGTCACCCTCGGGTTTCGCGATAGCAGACTCAGGCAGTTTATTAATTCTTTCTGCCGCAGCAGGACTCATTACAGGGTTTGCCATAATATTAATATCTGCCCCAATATCCCTTAACCCGGCAACCCAATCAACATAGGTTGGATACTCTGCCATATTGAATTTAACGATAACTCTTTTAATTAAAGTAGGATCTGACTTGGCCTCATCAGTAATAATTTTCGCCACACGCATAATAAGCTTAGGCTCTTTTACTTCGAGATAGAGCAAGGCTTGTCCATTTTGTTCACGGTAATCCCTGAGTAACTCTTCTACCGTAATGATTGTGTCTCTTGTAGGCCGCCTTCTTGGATCAAGAAGTGGTTTTCTTTTAAGTTCAGCTAACATCATTTGGCTGAGAAGGACATTTGACCCCGTGTTTCTGTCGGGGTCATAAGTGGGTTCCATCATCTTACCTATTCTGACATCATGAAATATCACAGGCTGATTATCTTTAGTTAACAGAACATCTGTTTCTATTGCTGGACGACACATTTTATATGAGAGCCTGAACGCACTGAGGCTGTTTTCAGCTACATTTGTATCTGAATCCCCACGATGACGTACGGTAATAATTTTATCTTTACTTGCAATATCTCCCAGTTGATCATAAAGTTTCTGCCAATCAGGACAATCACTTCCCACATTCCGCTTAAAAATCTTTCCGCCCGTTTTAGGTACCATATTTTCCGGGAAGAACTTGCCATCTCTTAACTCAAGATATAATTTCTCTCCGTTTTCCTTCCTGATAAAGTATTGCGTCTTGCCTTGAATAATACGAACAAAGTTATCATTTATCTTTATATATTTGTTATTTTCACTGTCTTGCCTTAGCCCCTCATCGTTAGGTGAAGAGAGTAAACTCGTATCAATATTCTTTTCGTACATATCAGGTGTGATACTGTTTTTTAATTTATCTGATACATGCATTGATGTTGGCGATTCAAATAGCCAACGTCTGCCATCCCATTCAATGGGGTAACCTGCCGTTGGATCCATTGTGTTAAAAACCTCATACAATGCCCCCTGAACTGCGTGCTTCTTATTTCTTACAGGGACAATTTTTCCATTCATTTCCACATATCTGGATAAAATATAATTCACCTCTGTGTTTTTATAAACCTTATTATATATACCCCCATTACCGTAATATTTATTGTTATTATTACCTAACGTAAAATACGTATAATCATCGCTAACATCTGTGGCTATTTTATTAATAAGGTTTTCATTAGCAATGATCAAATACAGAATAATAATGATTTGTCGAAAGATGCTATTTCTTTGATAAAGGTTCCTGGTACAGCGGAATTTCTCGCTTCACACCATCATTCCTTAAAACTTCGATAACATATTTGTCTTTGCCATTCATTTTTGCATTATAATAACGACCATAAAGCTCTACCTGCTTATTACCTTCAACAAAATCGATCTCAATACTTTCTTCTTTCGGAGTATCTTCATAATGCCATGAGAGGGTTTCCTCATTCAGGAAGACATTTTTACCCAGTTGTTCTACTTTATTATTTTCAACTTTGTACGTAGAATAAATATTCTTCTTTTCAGTGGGTTTTAAGTAAATAAATGTATCTATATCAGAATTATCATACTTCTCTCTATGCAACCTGATGAGAATCTCTGTCCTCACACCCGTTAAGGGATCCCGGCTGTAAAAAGCAGCCCTCTCTGGGACAGATAACGAATTTTTTAGCTCAACAGGTGTGACTTCATCACCCAACCTTTTATGTAAAATTATTTTTTCCTCTTCAGAGGTAAAGTCTGCCAGCATCGCTGCATAGTTTTTGCTTACGGAGAGATCGTTAATAGTGAACTTATTCGAATCTCTTAAATATTCCGTGTGCATAAAATCACTAATCAGCCTCGCTATTTCAGGACTTATACCAAACGTTATAAGCTCTCCAGATTTTTTATTCTTAGTCTCATCCTTTTCAGATGTCACTCCTCCATTATTTTTTTCAGTTACTAACAATAGAAACCTGCCTTCAACGTCACCATCAGCGTTAAGAAACTCCTTTTCGGAAAAACTGGTTATTTTTTCTGAACTATTATCAATTAACCCTGCAACAATATTTTCATCCAGTGCGTTACGCAATATAATCATTCCTCGCTCGGATGCAGAGAATTTAATAAATTCATCTTTAGATATAGTTCTTTTTTCTCCGTTTTCACCCACAGTAATTTCTAAAAAATCTTTTTTATCATCGTTCCAGTCATCCAACCCAAGGCCTTTTATTTCTGGTTTTTTGAACACTGAATGTAGGATTGGCTCATCGGCACTGATTATTCTTGTAATATATTCGAGATTAGCTCTGTCATCATTTTGTGAAAAACCATGATCTATAATTCTATTTACCAATTTATTTAAAATTTCTTTTTTTTGGTTATCATGATAAATAAATTTACTAAAAGGAAAATTGTTCAGAACTTCATTTTCATTTATTGTGACTGGTACAGCATCAACACCGAAAAAATTATTACCACCTGTAAAAATGCCTCTTTTTTTTCTTGATAATCCTTTTTCAACAGACTAGTTTCATCAGAAACATCTGCGTCCATTTTTATATTATTTTTTTTGATTTCATCTGTTTTTTCTTTTTTACTTCCTGTATTTTTTATTTTAGAAAAATCAGTTCTTTTTTTCCACCTCGTCGGTAAAGCGATTTACCTTTATAGCAGTGAAGATTATTCGAGTTATTGCTAATAACTTCGTTCGCATCCCCGTTCTCGCTCACACTTTTACACAGAGAATTACCTGTGAAATGACCAATTCGTTGAACAGAAGAATTTTGCGATGGGATCTTTAATACCCCATCACAAATAAACTTTACCGCACACACTGTATCCGGGATACATCTCAGAAAGATATTACTTAAACAATGCCTTTTTATATTACCACTGTGCAACCCAGGATTATTCTTGATATATTCGATCTGCTTAGTAAATAATTTTTTTTCATGTCTATAGTCAGACTGTGTTTTAATGGTTCTGTTATTTTTTAGTAGTAATTTTTCTTTATAGCTGCAATATTTAGATGACACTTTCGTTGGCGAACCCATAGTAAAATCTCCGTTAATTTTAGAAGATAAAAATATCAACATCACCCCATAAATCTTCATTTATATTAAATAGTTATATTTTTTTAACTTTCAAAAAACGATATTTTACTTCAAAAAAATACCTGACGAACATAACGTCAACATAAAAAAATCACTTTCTTTTCATACGAATAATCCGTTTTATTCCACAACATTTGATCTTCTTGCTCAGATTCTTACCCTTTATATTGATATGCCCCCTTGCGAAAGATAATGCCGTTTCTACCTTTAAATGATGAATGCCAGCGATGTCTTGTACTACCTGCCAGTATAGTTAACACTTTGTATACCAGCACAACCAACGAGGCCACGATGACCAACACCTTCTTTGTAACCGCCGACTGGCTGGCGAAACATTATTCTGATAATGACATTCAGATTATTGATGCGCGTATGTTACCGCCAGGTCAGGATCGGGGACGTGACATTCACGCCGAATATCTGAACCAACATTTACCCAATGCCCCTTTCTTTGATATTGAGGCGCTTTCCGATCATAGTTCGCCTTATCCCCATATGCTACCCCGTGCTGAATCTTTTGCCGTTGCCATGCGGCAACTTGGCATCAACAGTGACAGACATCTGGTGGTATATGATGAAGGGAATCTTTTTTCCGCCCCCCGCGCCTGGTGGATGCTGCGCCAATCTGGCACACAGCATGTTTCGATCCTCGCAGGTGGCCTGAAAGGCTGGAGAGAAGCAGGTTACCCGTTAGAAAAGGGGATCGTCACGCTGCCCGAAGGGGAGTTCAGCGCCAGTTTTGACCCTCATACAACGGTTAACGTTACGGATGTACTGCTGATTAGTCATGAAGGCAGTACGCAACTGGTCGATGCCAGAGCGGCGAACCGTTTCAGGGGAGAAGTGGATGAGCCACGACCCGGTTTACGACGTGGTCATATTCCCGGCAGCCATAATTTGCCCTGGAATGAGCTGGTGGAAAATGGTCAGTTAAAGCCAGCTGAGACGCTGAAAAAAATTTTTCAACAGCATTGCATCAATCCAGCTGAACCCACCGTGGCTAGCTGCGGTTCGGGCGTAACGGCAGCTGTTCTTATTTTGGCGCTCAATACGTTAGGCGCAAAAAATGTCAGGCTGTACGACGGTTCATGGGGAGAATGGGGTAGCCGCAACGATTTGCCCATCAGCCCCGGCGAATAACATGGTGATACATGATGAGCAGGGTGTCCACTTTTAATACCAGGAATTACCCTGCTCACCTCTTTTGTTAACGCATGTGTAAAATGATACTCAGCAAATCGTCAGGATTGAGCACCCGCTTTGAATTCGCGCAGAAAGCTTCCCCATTTGCGTTCATAAAAGGGGGTGATGTGCGCGGTAAAGAAATGACTGATACCCGCTTCACCCTCAGATACCTGGCAAAGATCAACCGGATCGTCACCGATAAGTGTGTCGGTTGCCACATTGCCTGCCGCCTGAATAATCGTGGCAATATCGCTGTCAGCTTCAATCCCAATCAACAGATTGGGTGCTTCTTCAGAAGATTCTTTAATATGCGCAATAAATGCCCGGCGAACCTGCTTATATTTTGTAAACAGACCGATAAGTGAATTGAGCATTTGTGTCGGCGGCTCGGTCACCCCGGAAAGCAGCAGCGCAGTTCCTCCTTCCAGCACGCGATGCTGAGTGAGGGCATTGCCATTATCAGTTAACAAATGTTGGATTTCTGCTGGCGTAAATTCTTTACCCGACGGCAGTTCCGGGTTAAGAAACAGAGTTTCCCCCTTTGTCATGGCGAACAGCGTTCGCACCGGTATGACCAGAAACGGCTGCTCATCACTGACAGCCTGCTCCATCGCACTGGCCGAGGTGAAAAAAGGAATAATGCGGCTACCATCCTCTTTCTTCCAGTGCCGTAAATTCACCGTTGCCGGATTTGAAACACGGTGCGCCTCGTCCAAACTTTCGCCGGGCACCCACACGCTGGCGTCCATCAGTAAAGTAAAAAACTCCGGGCGATGAGCGGGTTCCGTCGCCGCCAGTTTTAACACCTCTTCCAGACGCTGGTTATTTTGATTCATCAGATGGGTTCCGTCAGCGGCAAGAGCAAATATGCCGGATGCGATGATGCGTCCGGCATATTTGCAGTAAGAATTATTTCAGCAAGATATTGGCTACGGTGCGCACGCCCAGTCCGGTTGCTCCGGCAGCCCACTGGTCAACCGCACTTTTACGATAGGTCGCTGAACAATCGATGTGCAACCATCCCTGCTGATAGCGCTCAACAAAATAAGAAAGGAACGCTGCCGCAGAACTGGCCCCCGCCATATGAGAAGGTGCCGCAATATTATTGAGATCGGCAAAATTAGATGGCAGATGGTTTCGGTGGAACTCCGCCAGCGGCAAACGCCAGAAAGGCTCGTTCTCGCTGGCCGCACAACTTAACAAATCCTGCGCCAGTTTGTCGTCGAAGCTGAACAGTGCATGATAGTCATTGCCCAGCGCGGTTTTGGCAGCCCCGGTCAGGGTGGCGGCATCAATCAAAAGTTCTGGCCGCTGTTGACTGGCGTCAATCAGACCATCAGCCAAGACCAGGCGCCCTTCTGCATCGGTGTTCATCACTTCCACCGTTTTGCCATTGCGATAGCGAATGATGTCGCCGAGGCGGAACGCGTTGCCGCTCACCATATTGTCAGCGCAGCACAGGTAGAGCTTAACGCGCTTGTTCAGCCCGCGGCTGACGGCGAGTGCCAGTGCGCCAGCCAGTGTCGCTGCACCACCCATATCAGATTTCATCGAATCCATAGAACCGCTGGGCTTAAGACTATAACCACCGGTGTCAAATGTAATACCTTTACCCACCAGACAGGCGAAGACAGGCGAAGCCTCATCACCACTGGGGTTGTAATCCAGCACCAGTAACGCCGGGCTGCGTGTGGAGCCGCGACCAACCGTATGCAGCCCCATGTAGCCTTGCTCACGCAGATCTTCACCCTTGGTGATACGGTAACTGACTTTATCACCGCCAACCGCATTGAGCAGATCAACCGCACGTTGAGTCAATTGCTCAGGACTCAGTTCTTCTGCAGGAAGATTGATGGTGTCACGCACCCAGTTAATAATTTTGTAACGATGTTCGAACTCCGCCGCATCGGCTGCATCAAGCGTTGGCCATTCCACCTGGTTTTCGCCTTTAGGGCTGCGGAAACCCTGCCAAAATGCCCAGCTTTTTTCCAAATCCCATTCACCATTGAGGCTGACGTTACGGATCCCCTGACCATTAATTTTTCGCGCCGCGCGTTGAATAACGGCAAGTTCATCCTCACCCGTAAGATGAATGGTGAATCCACTGTCGTTGCTGGTAAGGATCGCTTTTTCTCCCCAGCGCGGATCGGCCGCTGCCGTTGACAGTGATATTTTCATTAGCGTCGTTGTCATCGCATGGCTCCTTATTCGTTTTTTATTTGTTCTGTAATCGCGGCCACTCTTGAAACGGCCGGACATTACAATAACGCGTTGTTTATTACCGTCCCGCTAAACCCGCCTGCCGACCGACCGACCGACCGGCATGATTATGCTGCAAAATTATTAAGGTTACATGTGGCCGCGAAGACGATTGACCGCATTTTTCACCGTTTTAATCGCAAAGTCGATCTCTTCTTCGGTGGTAAAGCGGCCGAGGGAAAAGCGCAGGGAACTGTGTGCTAACTCATCAGAAAGTCCCAGCGCACGCAGCACGTAGGAAGGGGCCATGCTGGCTGAGGTGCACGCAGAGCCGGAGGACACCGCCAAATCTTTCAGCGCCATCAACAGCGTTTCGCCCTCGAGAGCACCAAAGCTGACATTAAGAATGCCCGCTACGCCCTGCTCAAAGCTGCCGTTGAACGAGACATCATCAAGCTGGCTGATACCCTTCCACAGTTTAGTACGAAGTATGCTCAGGCGGGCCATTTCGTCCGCCATCTCTTCTTTTGCCAGACGATATGCCTCACCCATTCCGACAATCTGATGCACAGGAAGGGTGCCGGAACGCATGCCGCGCTCATGCCCCCCACCGTGAACCTGAGCATTGATGCGAACGGGCGGTCTGCGGCACACATAAAGACCACCAATGCCTTTCGGGCCATATACCTTATGAGCAGAAAAAGAGAGCAGATCGACCGGAAGCGTACTGACATCCACCGAGAGTTTTCCAACGCTCTGCGTCGCATCAACGTGAAAAAGAACAGCGCGAGCGCGGCACCGTTCACCGATAGCGGCAATATCCTGCACCACGCCAGTTTCATTATTTACGTGCATGATTGAAACCAGCACGGTGTCATCGCGAAAAGCAGCGTCAAGCTCTTTCAGGTCGATCAAACCATCCGGGCGGGGCGAAAGATAGGTAACGGTAAAACCTTCACGTTCCAGCTGCATACAACTGTCGAGTACCGCTTTATGCTCGGTCTCACAGGTGATGAGATGACGGCCTTTTTGCTGGTGCTGCCAGGCAGCGCCTTTGATAGCCAGGTTGTCGGATTCCGTCGCGCCGGAGGTAAAAACGATTTCTCGTGGATCGGCTCCAATCAGCGCTGCCACCTGATTACGGGCAATATCGACGGCTTCTTCAGCCTGCCAGCCATAGCGATGAGAGCGTGAAGCCGGATTGCCAAAGGTGCCATCCTGAGTGAGATACTGCATCATTTTTTCAGCGACCCGCTGGTCGGCTGGCGTGGTTGCTGCGTAATCGAGGTAAACAGGTACTTTCATTACTATTGAACTCCGTATATTAACGTCATTCAATACGGTACGTCGCTCCCGCCATTCAGCGGATGCGAGGAATGACGGGATTTGACCTCGCCTGAATGATTCAGGCGCGCAGATTGACGTTAATTGTTTCGTGCGTGCGGCCAGCCGACATGCGCACTTTTTCGGTATTATTCTGACGGTCTGCGACATCCAGAATTTCCTGGTTATTAACCAGCTCGGCCAGCGTGATGTTATTCAGGAAATCGCTGATGCGCTCACTGAGGTCGCGCCACAGAACATGAGTCAGACAGCGTTCTCCACCCTGACAACCTTCTTTACCCTGGCATTTTGTGGCGTCGACGGACTCATCGACGGCTGTGATCACTGCACCGACGGCAATCTCGTTCGACGCTTTACCCAACAGGTAACCACCACCCGGACCACGCACGCTGGCAACCAGGCCATTCTTGCGCAGGCGGGAAAAAAGCTGTTCCAGATAAGACAAGGAGATACCCTGACGTTCAGAAATATCAGCTAATGGCACCGGGCCTTCATGTGAGTGAAGTGCAACGTCAAGCATAGCGGTAACGGCATAGCGGCCTTTAGATGTCAGTCTCATGGCGTAAACAACCTCAGTTTTACCCTGTTAAGGGAATGCACAATAAAGATGGATGCAAGTCTGACATTCCTGAGTTTTTTAGTCAACTATTTAACCAAGTAATTTACTCAACTATTTATCCTGGTAATTTACTCAACTACTTTCCCTGCATCAGCCCCATTTGTTTACTTTTCACCCTTGGGCTTTTCCAGCGATGACAGCATGCCACGCAGGATATTCAGTTCATCACGCTCCGGGCGGGCACGGGTGTAAAGGCGTCGTATTTTACTCATGACCTGACCGGGGCTTCCCTCACGGATAAAACCACTGTGTATCATCACCTGCTCAAGGTGTTGATAAAAACGCTCCAGATCGTCCACCAACGGATAAGGTGAGTCTTCGTATTCCGGTTGCACCGTTTTTTGCGATTCAAGAAATGCCATGCGCACTTCATAGACAATAATCTGCACCGCCATCGCCAGATTTAACGAACTGTATTCGGGATTGGCGGCTATCGCCAGATGGTAATGGCACTTCTGCAGTTCTTCATTAGTCAGGCCTGCGCGCTCGCGTCCAAAAACCAATGCAACAGGAGCCTGTTGTCCTTCCTGCACGCTTTTTACACCGCATTCACGCGGATCGAGCATTGGCCACGGCAGCGAGCGGGAACGGGCGCTGGTGCCAACCACCAGACTACAGCCTTCCAGCGCCTGATCGAGTGTATCAACAATGTGGGCTTCACCGATGACATCGCTGGCACCGGCAGCCAGCGCTATGGCCTGAGAGTCAGGTTTAACAAGTGGATTAACCAGGTAAAGGTTGCTCAGGCCCATTGTTTTCATCGCACGCGCGACGGAGCCCATATTGCCGGTATGAGAGGTTTCAACCAGCACGATTCGGATGTTTTGCAGCATAGGTGTGTCAGGTCCGTGAGATAATTTAGCGATGCTAGCATATTTTCAGGACAATTGCCGTTCCTCCTGCTATAATGCGCGCCGTTTCCATGTTCTTTAACATCCAGTGAGAGAGACCGATGCACCCGATGCTCAACATTGCCGTGCGCGCTGTGCGCAAGGCCGGAAATTTAATTGCAAAAAGTTACGAAATCCAGGACGCGGTTGAAGCCAGCCAGAAAAGCAGCAACGACTTCGTTACCAATGTTGATCGCGACGCTGAACGCCTGATTATTGAGGTGATCCGTAAATCTTACCCGAAACACACCATTATCTCAGAAGAATGTGGTGAATTAGCGGGTGAAGACCAGGATGTGCAATGGGTTATCGATCCTCTGGATGGCACATCAAATTTTATCAAACGTCTCCCTCACTTCTCCGTTTCCATTGCAGTACGCATTAAAGGCCGCACGGAAGCCGCCGTAGTCTACGATCCGATGCGCAATGAATTATTTAGTGCAGTGCGCGGTCAGGGCGCTCAACTTAACGGCTACCGTTTACGCGGTAGCAACGCCCGCGATCTGGATGGGACGGTTCTTGCCACTGGCTTCCCGTTCAAGATGAAGCAGCATGCAGCACCCTATATCAACATCCTTGGCAAACTGTTTACTCAGTGTGCAGATTTTCGCCGTGGTGGCTCTGCTGCGCTGGATCTGGCTTACGTTGCCGCAGGGCGCGTGGACGGTTACTTTGAAGTTGGTCTGAAGCCCTGGGATTTCGCCGGCGGCGAACTACTGGTACGTGAGGCGGGTGGCCTGGTGACTGATTTCGTTGGCGGGCACGGTTACATGGTTTCCGGTAACATTATCGCTGGCAATCCTCGCGTGGTGAAATCTATGGTGGCGACCATGCGTGACGAACTCAGCGAAGCGCTGAAGCGCTGATCGTATCAGGTATTGCCCGCGCAGCACATTGCGCGGGCCGTCTTCCAATCAGAACAAAGGCCGGATCCCTCCTGACATCGCTGGCTGTGCAGTCAGCCAGAGCATTTCCCCTGTAGCCATCAGCACAAGCCCTCCGCTCAGAGAGAGGCACAACCAGCCCATTTTTTGCCAACGTGCGATCGGCGTATTCTGGCTTAATGTTAATGCAAGTGAACGGGAAACCTGCACCAGAAAGGCCATCGCGGAAACCGTTATTGCCGTACCCACCGCCATTGCCAGTGCGGAAAGCACTCCCCACAGATAAACACCAATTACTTTCGAAAACAGTAACATCATAATTGCGCCGGAACAGGGCCTCAGTCCCATCGACAGCACCACTATTGCTTTTGTCCTGCCACTCACTGCTTTATCAAGCATCGCGCTGTCCGGCACATGCTGCTGCCCACAACCACAGTCTGCGCTGTGATGATGTTCCAGCGGGATAATTTTATTCGCTGCCCTATTCTGCGGTGTTCGTAACAGACGCAGAATTTTGCGTAAGGCGCGCCAGCACAACCACCCGCCAAGAACAATAACCAGCAGGTAGCTTGCTTTCTCGAGCCAGAAGCTGCTGAGATGCAGCTGCCGCGATGACAGGCCCAGAATGCCCAGCATCACCGTTACCAGCGATATGGCTACTCCCCCCTGCACCACGGCAGCCGCAAGTGTGATTTGCAAACTGGTTTTGACTCTGGTTGGGTGCGTCGCCAGAAAAGTCGCGATGACAATTTTGCCATGACCCGGTCCTAGTGCATGCAGCACACCATAAATCAAACTAAATCCTGTCAGGGTCATTCCGGTCTGATGGGGATGCGTGGCAACCTGCTGTAGCAAAATCGTCATTTGCTGATTAAGTGAACGCTGCCACAGCGTGCTTTGCAGAAGAATCTGGGGCCAGTACAACCACACAGCCGCGCTCGCAGCCAGCAACACGGCTATGAGCACCATCAGAGGCCAGGCCTGCCACCAGCCAGCATTCTTTTTACGCGATGAGATTACTGACATACCAGCATCACCGTCTGCGCAAATTGCCGCCCCAAATCCATTTCCGCCGGTGGCGCATCCGCTTTATCCAGCGACAACGCATATGCTTTCATTGATTCATTGGGTTTAGGCGTGTGTAGCGTAAGCTGACAGCGCTGGGCAAGCTCAGGAGGGAGGTGAAGCGATTTTTCAGAATCGTAATACATATCCACAAAATAAGTCGGATCGAAAGTAGAAAACGTGTAGCGCTGACCAGCCAGCGGCTGCGGCTCACTCAATGGTAAAATAAATTCCAACACAGCTTTATGTCCTTCTCTGAAAAGTTGGTACTCCGGCGGAAAGTTATAAAATTTTACGGCTTTGCCTTCATGCCAGAATTCGCTGAAGTAGTGCTGTCCGAGAACATTGGCCATCACTTCTGCCGCCAGCTTTTTCCAGACTTCCGATCCAGGCTTTGCCTTACCCGCATCATAAAGCAGGTCGGCAGAGGTGATCTCATCCATTACCCAATGCATTTTCAGCCCGGTCAGCACGTTGTCTTTGTGTACAGGTGTGACCTGCATAGCAATAAAACTGTGAGGATGAGCCCACGTTAATGGTGCCGACAACAACAGCATCATGCCGAAAGCCAACCTGATAAATACGTTATAACATAACAAATCGTATTCCTTCCTGTTATCTGGAAAAATTCCGTGACCTATCTTAAAAGATGCGAATAAATCTGTTCTGTACGGAAATTTTCCGCGCCAGCCTCGCTATTCTTATGCTGTTTCTTATTGAGCTGGATTGCAGACGATAAGCTTAACCGCACCCGCCCCTTCTGCCTTTTCCACTCCGCAACGACAATGCCACCTGTTGTTACTGCTTTATCTTTCGGAAACCCCTGTCACCCTGATATCGCTCAGTCAGCTGAATCAGGTGGAACAGTCGATAACCCGGCAAGATATAACGGAGGTGGCCGCAGAAATCCAGCGCTATCATCGGCTCAGGCTCATTCCGGATGCGCAGGGCTACTACCGGATTGTCGGCGCGGAGTGGCATCACCGTTTGTGCCTGCTGCACTGGTTGCGGCGGGCGCTTCGCCTTGTGCCAGATTTTGTCCGGGATCATTTTGCACCCGCGGTGAAACAGCAGCTGGAAAACCAGGGGTAAGCAAGACATTTTACGACGGGCGCAATCTTGACGCGCTGGTAAGACATTGTGTTAACAGACTGACACGGAATTTCAGCAACCGCGACCACCAGTTTTTAACACTTTTTATGCAGCATTCGCTGGGTCGCCATGTCCGTACTGAATTTACTGCCGCACAGATCGCCTGGCTGTCATCGCGACCCGAGCAACGCGTCGCCCTTGAGATGGTGCGCCACTGGCAAAAACGTTGTGAAGTTGTACCGGATGACAGCGAAGTGATGCTGCTGGCGCTGATGTTCAGTCAGCTACATACCCCGTTATCAGAGCATGCCTGCCACCAGCATGGATATCGTTTACTGTCTGATATTAAGCAAATGGTCGTCCATTTCCAACAGCTTTCCGCCCTGCGCTTTAGTGATGAGCAGGGTTTGTGTGCACAACTCTACACCCATCTGATCCAGACGCCTGAACGCAGCCTGTGTACTATCGACATCGATAACAGCCTGGCTGAAGAGATGGTTCGGCTCTACCCCCGCCTGCTTCGTACAACCCGTGAAACCGTTCTGTATATTGAGGAAGGTTACAATCTCTGCCTGTTGCAGCAAGAGATCGCACTCATTGCCATTATCTTCGGTGCGTTGCTGGAACAGGAGATTGAGCAGCAGCTTCGGGAACTGACTTTGCTACCTCAAATATCTTGATGTGGAAATTTACCAGCGAGACAGTGCGCCGAAAGGGGTTTCCATGGTGATTTCACCCTACGCGGTGTCACCGCCGCTTATCCACGCTGAGTTCCCGTTTGCGCTCCAGCAGCAGCGCATCGGAATGCTGCTGGAGCCCTGACTTTACTGCCGTGAGGCAGGAGTAAAAAGCCACCTGCATAGCAGGTGGCTTTGACACCGCCCCCTAAAAGGGGGCTTAAACACCACCTTTCCAGTCCGAGCTGTATTTGCCTTTCTTCTTCCTCTTTGGCAACCTTGTCCTGGTACCGCACATACCTTCGAATTACTTCTTCTTTTGCACCCACCGAATCCACAAAATACCCTCTTTGCCAAAAGTGGTTACACCAAAGCTTGTGCTTCCTGAGATAAGGAAACTTCTCGAACAGCCTGATGGCCGTTCGCCCTTTCACAAATCCCATCAACTCAGAAACACTCAAGCCCGGCGGCGTCCTCACCACCAGATGTATATGATCTATCTGCACATTTAGCTCAACTACTGTGCATTTTTTCATATTGCTGTAAATGTAGATGCTGCGGTAAACCTCTTTACCGAGATGACCTTTGAGGATTTTGTATCTGTACTTCGGTGTCCATACAAGATGATACTGACAGCGATAGGATACGTGGGAAGCGGATTTATATCTGCTCATGCTATTTACTCCTTGATTTGCTGGTAACAAACCGGGGCAGTATTTAGCATGGGCATTCTACGGGCAAAGCCCCACATGAACGATCACCACCTCCACAGGAGGTGGTTTAGTGTTGATAATAAAAAGCGGGACATATTGTCCCGCTAAAGGTTCACCTGTGGTTTTTATGCGTAAACCGGGAAGCGTTCACAGATTTCAAGCACCTGCTTCTTCACGCGTTCCTGCACATCCTGATCGTTGATGTTGTCGAGAATATCGCTGATCCAGCCAGCCAGCTGACGCACTTCTGCTTCCTGGAAACCACGGCGGGTAACGGCTGGCGAGCCAATACGAATACCGGAGGTGACAAACGGGCTTTTTGGATCGTTGGGCACACTGTTTTTATTAACGGTAATATTGGCACGCCCCAGCGCCACATCAGCTTCTTTACCGGTAAGGTTTTTATCAACCAAATCCAGCAGGAACAAATGGTTATGCGTTCCGCCGGAGATGACTTTATAACCACGCTCCAGAAACACCTCCACCATCGCCTTAGCGTTTTTGACAACCTGCTGCTGATAAACTTTGAACTCCGGTTCCATAGCCTCTTTCAGCGCCACTGCTTTTCCGGCAATAACATGCATCAACGGACCACCCTGCCCACCAGGGAAAACCGCTGAGTTTAATTTTTTGTAAAGCTCTTCATCACCGTCTTTTGCCAGGATCAGGCCGCCACGAGGACCTGCCAGCGTTTTGTGTGTAGTGGTGGTAACAATGTGCGCATGAGGAACCGGATTTGGATAAACACCTGCCGCGATCAAACCGGCAACGTGTGCCATATCCACAAACAGATATGCTCCGATGCTGTCGGCAATTTCACGCATTTTTGCCCAGTCACACACACCAGAATAGGCAGAGAAACCACCGATGATCATCTTCGGCTTGTGCTTTTGCGCCTGTGCAGCGAGATTGTCGTAATCGATATGGCCGGTTTCATCAATGCCGTAAGGCACCACGTTATACAGTTTGCCTGAAAAGTTAACCGGTGAACCGTGAGTCAGATGACCACCGTGTGCCAGATTCATCCCCAGGATGGTATCGCCCGGCTGAAGCAGTGCGGTGTAGACGGCGAAGTTTGCCTGAGAACCAGAATGGGGCTGGACGTTGGCAAAGTCAGCACCAAACACCGCTTTTGCACGATCGATGGCCAGCTGTTCGACAATATCAACATATTCACAGCCGCCGTAATAGCGCTTACCTGGATAACCTTCGGCATATTTATTGGTTAGCTGAGAACCCTGCGCCTGCATCACGCGTGGGCTGGTGTAGTTTTCCGAAGCAATCAGTTCAATATGCTCTTCCTGACGCACTTTCTCCTGCTCCATTGCCTGCCACAATTCGGCATCATAATCAGCAACATTCATATCACGCTTTAACATCCGCTTCTCCTGACTCAGCTAACTGGTATTCGGCATTAAACGGCCCTTTAGGGCGCAGGCTGACAGTGTAAACTGTTTTGCCCGCCCACTGCCAGTCGAAACCGCGCTTTTTACGCAAACGATTGGCCTGAAGATTGACGGTGTAATACGCTCACTTTAGCTAATAAATCCCTGACTATGCTGCTATTGTCAACAGGCAAAAGTTTACCCATGCCGTTGTCAACTCGCCGTATTTGAGAGGGAAATTGATACTTTTTCCTTTTTGGAAGGATTCATTTTAAATAAATCTGCTAATACACAAGGAGCTGCGCCATGTTAGATCCCCACACTATCAGCACCATCAAAAGCACTATTCCTGCTTTACTCGCCACAGGTTCCAGCCTCACAGCTTATTTTTATGACCGCATGTTTACTCATAACCCGGAACTCAAAAATATTTTCAATATGAGTAACCAGCACAATGGCAAGCAGCGTGAAGCGCTTTTTAATACCCTTTGCGCCTGTGCCACTCACATTGAAAACCTGTCCGTTCTTCAGCCCGTGATAGAAAAAATTGCACAAAAACATGCCAGTCTGGCCATTCAGCCGAATGATTATGAGATTGTCGGTAAACATTTACTGGCGACCCTTGAAGAGAAGCTCTCGCCGGGAACGACGGTACTGACTGCCTGGGGTGAAGCCTACCGGATTCTGGCCAGTCTGTTTATTACTCGCGAAGAAGAAATTTATCGGGAAAGTGAGGGTAAACCAGGTGGGTGGCGGGGACTGCGCAGCTTTTATATCAGTAAGATCGATACACAAAGTGAAAAAATCAAAAGCTTTATTCTGACACCTACGGACGGACTTCCCGTTGCAGACTATTGTGCCGGACAGTACCTCAGCGTCTGGCTGCGCACAGCGTCTGGTCAGCAAATACGTCAATATTCCCTGACGCAGTCACCCAATGGTAAAGACTATCGTATTGCAGTACGTCATGCCGATAACGGCAAAGTTTCAGGCTGGCTGCATCAGCAGGCAAAAACAGGCGATGAATTATTGCTTACGCCCCCCGCCGGAGACTTTTTCCTTGATGTACAAACAGATACAGCCATTGCGCTTATCTCGGCTGGCGCAGGACAAACACCAATGCTGTCGATGCTTGACGTGCTGGTCAGACAGCAGCATCCGAAGACAATATGGTGGTTCCATGCCACTGATAACGGAAGACAACACGCTTTTGACAAAGAGGTGACAGAAAAAGGTGCCGGGCTGGCAACGTTTTCACAATGCATCTGGTATAACTCACCTTTACCGCAGGATAACGATCGTTACCACCGCGAGGGGCTGATGGAACTTATGCCTTACAGGCATGAAATCAGCGACCCTGACATGCAGTTTTATCTCTGTGGCCCAACGGGTTTTATGCAGTCTGTAACACAGCAGCTCATGGCTACAGGAATAAGCAGGCAACGGATCCACTATGAAACTTTTGGCCCACACCAGGTAATTTGAGCCGCAAAAAAGGGCGTAACCACAGGTCACCGCCCTTTTCTTTGCCACTCAGGCAGCGGATTAAATCGCTTCTTCGTCTTCTTCGCCAGTACGGATCCGCACTACACGGGCCATATCAAACACAAAAATTTTACCATCGCCAATTTTTCCAGTCTGGGCAGTACGAATAATCGTATCCACGCAGGTCTCGACAATATCATCAGCAATCACAATCTCTATCTTTACTTTTGGCAGAAAATCGACCATATACTCCGCGCCACGATAAAGTTCCGTGTGTCCCTTCTGGCGGCCAAAACCTTTCACCTCCGTGACAGTCATACCGGTAATCCCAACTTCGGCCAGTGCTTCACGCACATCGTCAAGCTTGAACGGTTTGATAATTGCATCAATCTTTTTCATGGCAGACCCTTTTAACGCCTTCCGCAATCGGAAGATAATCTTCGATAGTATAAATGCAGCAAACAAGGCCCGCAGTGCGGTTTGTCTTCTTTTTCAGGACGTTTAACCTACCATATTCAGCGGTTTGTGCGGCATGAAAAACTACACTTTAAAATCAGACGCATCCAGTTCATGACGCGACAGGAGCTTATAAAATTCGGTGCGATTGCGCCCGGCCAGCCGCGCGGCATGAGTGACATTACCTTTGGTCATCTGTAGCAGCTTGCGTAAATAATTCAGCTCAAACTGATGCCTTGCCTCGACAAAGGTGGGCAGCGCCGTGTTTTCGCCTGCCAGCGCCTGTTCAACCAACGCCTCACCAATCACTGGCGCAGAGGTTAAGGCCACACATTGTTCAATGACGTTAACCAGCTGACGAACATTACCCGGCCAGCTGGCTGCCACCAGACGCTGCATGGCGTCCGTAGAGAAACGGCGAACAAAAGGTTTATGACGCTCGGCCGCCTGCTTCAGTAAATGGTTCGCCAGCAAAGGTATATCCTCTGCACGCTCGTGCAACGCAGGAATTTTCAAATTGACCACATTCAGCCGGTAAAACAGATCCTCACGGAACTCTTTCTTCTCCATCGCTTTGGGCAGATCGCGGTGAGTGGCAGAGAGGATACGCACGTTAATCTCCTGGTCGCGATTGCTCCCCAGCGGGCGGACTTTACGTTCCTGTAGCACACGTAAAAGCTTCACCTGAAGGGCAGGGGGCATATCGCCAATTTCATCAAGAAACAGTGTGCCCCCCTCTGCGGCCTGAAACAACCCTTCACGGCTGCTGACCGCACCGGTAAATGCGCCTTTCGCATGACCGAACAGCTCCGATTCCAGTAGCTGCTCCGGCAGCGCACCGCAGTTGATAGCGATAAACGCGTTTCCCGCTCGCGGACTGGCCGCATGGATAGCCTGCGCAAGCACCTCTTTTCCCGTGCCACTTTGACCGTTAATCAGCACGCTGACATCGGACTGCGCAACCATTCTGGCCTGCTCCAGCATGCGCAACATCAGCGGGCTACGGGTGACGATACTTTCGCGCCAGGCATCATCACTGGCCGGTGCGCGATGTGCCAGCGCCTGATCAATTGCGCTGTACAACGCATCCCGATCCACCGGTTTGGTCAGAAAGCTAAAGACTCCCTGTTGGGTTGCCGAAACAGCCTCGGGAATTGAACCATGAGCAGTCAGGATAATAACCGGCATGCCTGGCTCAATTTTCTGGATCTCACTGAACAGCGCCAGCCCGTCCATTTCATCCATACGAAGATCGCTAATGACCAGATCGATCTTCTCACGCAGCAAAGTGCGTAATGCTTCAGGGCCGCTTTGTGCGGTAAGTACCCGAAAACCTTCGCTGGCAAGACGCATTCCCAGCAGCTTGAGCAGGCTGGGATCGTCATCCACTAGCAGCAGCGTAGCCGATTTCTTTATCATTGTCGGGTTGCCTCCTCGGGGCTGGCTCGTGGTAGGTCGCTTTTATCATTGTGGCCGTTATCAGCACCGTCAGGCGAGCGACGGGACGACAGCTGACGTTCGATATCCGTCAGCCTTTCCAGTTTGCGACGGGTAAGCATCAGGTCCTTATTCAGGCTCTGCTGCTGCTGGCGCAAAGCATCAAGTTGCGCATCGCTGCTCTGTTGCAAATGGTGATAACGCATACGCTCTTCAGAAAGCTGAAGCTGCCCCATTTGATCGCTTAACCAGAGCTGCATCAAAGGTCGAACAGGGACCGGATAGTCCTGATTGAAGGTATCCAGCCGTTGCAGATATTGCCGACGTTCCTGTGGTGTCACGTTGCCATTTGCCAGCAGAACGCCCTGCTTAAACGCGCTTTGCCAGTTATCATCCGCCCAACGGCGCGCCGCCTGGCGGGCTTCTGCGGGTGAGAGTCGGATAGCACAATCCATCGTCCGTAACCAGTAAAGTGGATTACCATTAATTTTTTTATCATCGACCTGCCAGATGCGGTCGCATGACACCTGCTGGTAATCAACCACCTTACTTTCCGGCTCAATCAGTCCGCCAGGTTTATCCGTAACGGGCGGCACGGCCGTTTTACTGCTGCAGCCGACCAGTACAACAGGCACCAATGCAGCCAGGGTGAATCTCCTGAAGTGACCGACGTATTTCGCGACAACCCAAAAGGCGTGTGATGTCATGATGATTCTTTCCCGGCAATGGTGTTAAGTTCGATTCTGAAGCAAACATCCGCCGTGTCACTCTTGACCAGCCGGATATCACCCTGCAAACGGTGAACACACTCTCTGGCAATGCTGAGGCCAAGCCCACTGCCTTTTACCGCCCCTTTACGCTGCTGGCTTCCCTGGAAGAAAGGCTCGAAAATCATTGCCTGTTCAGCTTGTGGCACCGGCGTTCCGCTGTTAGCAACCTCAATAATTACCTTTCGTCCCTGATAACCACTGCGGATCCAGATGGTACCTGATTCAGCACCGTAATGTATCGCGTTCGAGTAGAGATTATCGATGATGCGACTGAGCAAATTCGCTTCTGCCAGACAGACGCTTGCCGATAATGTAATTTCAGTCTGCATCTTTTTCGCCCGAGCCGTCAGGCCATGCGTAATGACGATCTTCTCCACCAGCGGGGCCAGTTGAACAGGCTGCATAACAATGGGAGACTCGGAAAATTTTCTATTGTAATCGATTAGTTGCTCAATAAGCCGTTGCAGATGGCGACTACTTTCATCCAGAATACTTACCACTTCCTGCTGGTCGACCGTCAGCGGCCCTGCCACCTCATCCGCCAGCAGTGCTGTTCCTTCACGCATGCTAGCCAGCGGGGTTTTAAGCTCATGAGAAATATGGCGTAGAAATTCGTGGCGCTGCGATTCCAGCCAGGCAAGCCGCTCACTCAGCCAGAGGATGCGCTGCCCAAGGGAACGCAGTTCACGCGGACCGATAAAAGCCAGATTGTGACTGAGTGACCGCCCTTCCCCCAAGCGGTTAACCATTCGTTCAACCGCCTTAACCGGGTCAATGATCATGCGGGTAAATAGCAGCACTAAACCAACACTGAGCAGAAAAAGGATCAATGCCTGCCTGCCAAAATATTGCCCCCGCTCCGCAATTTCACGCTGAAGCTGAAGCCCTCTGGAAAAAACTACTTCACGGGTGGACTGAGCCAGCCGCGCACTGGACGCTGAAAACGCCTCAAGCGCTGCCGAAGCGCCAGGCAAGGGATTGTTATTTTCACAGGTGATTTGGCTTAAGGACGCCAGCGACTGACGCAGAGAATCCGCCTGGTGGCTGTCCGACAGAATCTGTACCTGCGCGTCCAACAATTGTGCATATTTGCTGCGCTGGGTCTGGTAGAGATTTGCCAACATCGGATCGTCGAGAACGCAGTATTGCCGGTAGCTTCGTTCAAGTTCAAGTGCGATGCGGGCCATGACCTCACTACGACGCACATCGGTCAGTGTCGTACGGTTGGTATCCGCCGCGCGGTCACTCAGGGCTGATAAACTTTCCCAGGCCTGCCATGCCAGAACCAACAACGGCAACAGTACCAGCAGAAAGGCCATCAGCACCAGCTGACGCAGAGAACGGGGGAAGAAACGCCATGCTTTCAATCAACATTCTCCTGAGTCACAGGCTGTGCTTTGCCAATACTGTGCCGAACTGTCTGTTACTGCCATGCTAACGGAGTACATCACGTCAGGAAAGTTCGAATTCTCCATACGAAAAATGGCAGACTCTGGGAATCTGCCATGCGATTTTGGAAAGATTGTTCATCAAAAATTAAGTGGTGCCTAACTCAACGTTTCGTCCGATGCTTGATAAGGCCCGCTGTGAGCGAATATCGGTCTGGAGGACGGCAGGCACCGTTTTGTGCGTCATTCGAAGTGTTAAGAAGCACTTTACCGCTTGCGCAGGGCTTTCATAACCAGGCGAATGAGCCACCCGACATATTTTAGCAAAAAGTATGCCAGTTTTTTATTTAAATTTACTGAGATGATTTTAAATCAAAAAAATGGAAAAGGCGGCCTGTGTCGGTCACCTTGTTTCGGAACAATTGTCGCTCACAAGTAACATTATTTTTAGCCAGGATCGATATCCATTTAAAACAATAAATTAAATGTCTCTTTTCTGAGACATACTGATGACTCATCTGTCATTTATTTGCAACAGTATGCTGTAGTCAAACACAACCTGCGCAGAAATCAATGCATGTTTCTTGCCAAACTGACAGTCTTCCCGCTTTTACCGACAATCGTAACCATATGAATTAAAAAATTTAACACCAACCTGAGGCCAGCTCTCCCTTTGTCGTCGGATAGTTCAAATGAGACTAAAAAGTGCTGTTCCCTGTAAGCCAGTGCTGATTGCACTCACAGGAGTACTTCCCCACCTTAAAAACAGATAATCACGGCGTGTACAAACAACGGCGGCAGAGCTAAAGCGTGTTAATGAAGACACAACCTGGCAATGTTTTCAGTAGCAGCTTATAAGACGGCATTAAGCACGTCCTCCAGAGGTGTATTTCAAACCCTAAAAAGCCCTCTCTGCTTGTGCCGCCAGATTTAAATCCCGGGGCAATAAGGCAGAGCCAAAACAGGTTGATGACCAGACCCGACATGGTTTTAACCTGATGTCCCGTGAGATGGGAGCGTTAATACGCATTCCAGAAGGGAGGTCGTCGATGTTGTGCATGAATCGTCATTTGCTGCCCGATTTCCCGGTCCTTCTTATCCTGATGCCTCACATATCGCCTGATAATTTCTTCGTTCACATCAACCCTATCGACAAAGTATTCCCTGGCGCAAAAATGGTTGCCCCACAGCGTTTTCCGTCTGTGCTGGGATCGATTGTGAAACAACAGGCTGGTGTCCAGACCGGTGATATTTGCACCACAATGCTATCTGTGGTTGACGCAGTATCTCTGTTCCCGTTGCCTGATTCCCGCGTCTTGCTGTCGGTACTGCTGAACAGCAACAAAACTGGGAGCTGTGTGGTGCTGGTTATGGTATCCACTGGCCTGAACTGGATGAGGACCTGAGTACCGAAGGGCTGTTTCGTGGTGCTAAAAGTGCGATTCCACGACACTGACCGGTGTAATTTGACAAACAGAACGCTGACCTTCCTGCTCTTTACCCTCAACTCTCTCGGGTAACTCCGCTCTCTTCTACCCGGTAGCACAAGCCATTTCGCCTGCTTATACAGGGTTCTCAGTTCTCCCGGCATTTTTCCCGGCGAAGCACGGGGCAGGGTTATCAGCATCCGGATTATTTCACTTATCGCTCCACTGAAGCTCAGATGGTAAGGCAGATAATCTCCTTTCAGATGGAACCCCATCTGCATCATCTGATATCGCACCAGGTTATAAGCCCGCAGTACCCCCCCACAGCTCCTGTCTCACCAGCTCCGGCAGGCGACTGCGTAATGTCCACCGGCTGTCCAGCATACCCTGCTTTGCTTCCCGGTAACCCAGTTCTGTTTCCCGGCGGTGACGATATAGCTTGCTGATATCTTTACCCGGATAGCGATTCGGGTCTGTCAGTGACGTCAGCACCTGCCTCTCTTTACCGTCCACCCTGCGGGTCAGCAGTCTTGCCACCGTTTCTTCCGGGATCCCTTTCACCCGGAGTCTTACGGCGCTGAATGACAGCGCTGCGAGCGGTAAAGGGAGCTCCGGCCCGGTCAGTAATATCCATTAGATTGACG
Organism: Erwinia tracheiphila; assembly: GCF_021365465.1. Lineage (NCBI taxonomy): Bacteria > Pseudomonadati > Pseudomonadota > Gammaproteobacteria > Enterobacterales > Erwiniaceae > Erwinia > Erwinia tracheiphila. Next base: position 1,365,821 of record NZ_CP089932.1, on the reverse strand, counting down.
ATCTCGGTCATCGGACGATCGCAAAAAATGGACATCCCAACGACAGGCCAAATCATGGATTCGAGGGAACGTTTACGCAAAGTAACGGTATCGGTCAGGGTGAGCGCCTGCTGAATAAGCTCGGCGAGACTACGGGCGCGCTCAGTAGTGGCGGCATTGATGATGCCGGGGGCCTGGGAAAGTTCGATTTAAAAAGGGTTCCATGATGGACATAGAACCCTTTTTACCGCATCAACCGGATCGGTCAACCGATCCTTAAATGATCGGCATTAGCCTGTGAGTTACCTTTTTGCATCAATAAGATGTCGAACTCTCGTCAGAACTTAGCCCAGCTGCCGACGCGCATTACGGAAAATACGCATCCAGGGGCTGTCTTCGCCCCACTCAGCCGGATGCCAGGAGTTGCTGACCGTACGGAAAACGCGCTCAGGGTGAGGCATCATAATGGTAACGCAGCCACTTTCATTGCTCACGGCGGTAATGCCATTTGGCGAACCATTTGGGTTAGCCGGATACTGCTGCGTGACCTTACCGAAGTTATCAACAAAGCGCAGCGCCACCAGTCCTTTATGTTCCAGCGTCGCCAGATGCGCCTCATCACGCACTTCAACAAAACCTTCGCCATGAGAAACCGCTATCGGCATGCGCGTCCCAACCATACCCTCCAGCAGCAGTGACGGACTCGCCGCCACTTCCACAAGGCTGAAGCGTGCTTCAAAACGTTCTGACTGATTGCGCACAAAACGTGGCCAGGCTCTGCTGCCTGGGATCAGTTCGTGCAGGTTGGACATCATCTGGCAACCGTTACAGACGCCCAGCGCCAGCGTCTGTGGACGATGGAAGAAAGTTTCGAATTCATCACGAACGCGGTTATTAAACAGAATGGATTTGGCCCAGCCTTCACCCGCGCCCAGTACATCGCCGTAAGAGAAACCACCACAGGCCACCAGCGTTTGAAAGTCTTCCAGCCCAAGGCGACCGGACAGTAAATCGCTCATGTGCACATCAACAGCATCAAAACCCGCACGGTGGAAAGCCGCCGCCATTTCAACATGAGAGTTCACCCCCTGCTCACGCAGTACAGCGACTTTCGGACGTACACCCGTAGCGATAAAGGGTGCCGCGATATCCTCCTCCGGCCCGAAGCTCAGTGCGACATTCAGACCCGGATCGTCATCGTTTTTCTTCGCTTCATGTTCCTGATCGGCACAGTCCGGGTTATCGCGCAGGCGCTGCATCTGCCAGGTAGTTTCCGCCCACCAGGTACGCAGTGTGCTACGGCTTTCACTGTATACGGTGGTATCGCCAGAGGTAATAACAAAATGATCGCCGGCCTGTGCGCTGCCCATATAATGCACGCATGTCGCCAGCCCGTGCGCAGCCAGACACTGCTCAACCGCCGCACGATCACCAGCAGCAATCTGAATCACCGCACCCAGCTCTTCATTGAACAGCGCAGCCAGCACATCGTCACCCAGCGCGGAAATATCCACTTCCAGGCCGCAGTGCCCTGTGAAGGCCATCTCAGCCAGCGTCACCAGCAAGCCGCCATCCGAACGGTCGTGATAGGCCAGTAGTTTCCCTTCCGAGACCAGTACCTGAATTGCGTTGAAGAAGCCAGCCAGACGTTGCACGTCGCGTACGTCGGCAGGTTTGTCACCCAGCTGTCGGTAAACCTGAGACAGGGCTGTCGCCCCGAGCGCGTTCTCACCCTGTCCCAAATCAATCAGCAGTAACGCGTTATCCTGCCGGGATTGCAACTGCGGCGTGACGGTGCGACGGACATCTTCCACACGGGCAAAGGCGGTAATCACCAGCGACAGAGGCGAGGTCATTTCCCGCTGCTCGCTGCCCTGCTGCCAGCGCGTTTTCATCGACATAGAGTCTTTACCGACCGGGATGGTGATACCGAGCGCCGGACAAAGCTCCTCGCCCACGGCTTTCACCGCTTCATATAACCCGGCATCTTCTCCCGGATGACCGGCTGCCGCCATCCAGTTAGCGGAAAGCTTAATGCGCTTTAGCGAGCCGATCTGCGTAGCTGCGATGTTGGTAATGGCTTCTGCCACCGCCAGACGACCGGACGCGGCAAAATCCAACAGTGCGACAGGCGCGCGTTCCCCCAGCGCCATCGCTTCACCGTAATAGCTGTCAAGGCTGGCGGTAGTCACCGCGCAGTTAGCCACCGGGATCTGCCACGGGCCGACCATCTGATCGCGGGCGACCATGCCCGTCACCGTACGATCGCCAATGGTCACCAGAAAGGTTTTCTCTGCCACGGCAGGTAAATGAAGCACGCGTTTCACGGCATCCGCAATGGCAATCGCCTCGCGACACAGTGGCTCCCCTTTCGCTTTCAGCGTGGCGACATCACGGGTCATTTTTGGGGTTTTGCCCAGCAGAACATCCAGGGGCATATCGATCAGTTTAGTATTAAAATAGCTGTCCGAAAGCGACAGGTGCATTTCTTCAGTGGCTTCACCAATCACCGCATAGGGCGCACGCTCACGTTGACAAAGCGCATCGAATTCTGCCAGTTTTTCAGGTGCCACCGCCAGCACGTAACGCTCCTGCGATTCGTTACACCATACTTCCAACGGGCTCATGCCCGGCTCATCGCTGGGGATATCACGCAGATTAAAACGCCCACCGCGTTCGCCATCGCTGACCAGTTCCGGCATCGCATTGGAAAGACCGCCGGCCCCGACATCGTGGATGAACAGGATCGGATTGTCGCTACCCAACTGCCAGCAGCGATCAATCACTTCCTGACAGCGTCGTTCCATCTCCGGGTTATCACGCTGCACCGAGGCAAAATCGAGATCCGCATCCGACTGCCCGGAGGCCATAGAGGAAGCGGCACCGCCGCCAAGACCAATATTCATCGCCGGGCCACCGAGCACGATCAGTTTGGCACCGACACTGATTTCACCTTTCTTAACGTGATCGGCACGGATATTACCGATTCCGCCCGCCAGCATAATCGGCTTGTGATAGCCACGCAGCTCCGGCCCGTGGTGGCTGTTAACCCGTTCTTCATAGGTGCGGAAATAGCCATTCAACACCGGGCGACCAAACTCATTGTTGAACGCCGCCCCGCCCAGCGGCCCTTCTGTCATGATATCCAGAGCAGTAACAATATGCGTCGGTTTGCCAAAATCCTCTTCCCACGGCTGTTCAAAACCGGGAATACGCAGGTTGGACACGGAAAAGCCGACCAGTCCGGCCTTGGGCTTCGCCCCCCGTCCCGTGGCACCCTCATCGCGGATTTCACCGCCTGACCCCGTCGCCGCACCTGGCCAGGGAGAGATGGCAGTCGGGTGGTTGTGTGTTTCCACCTTCATCAGGATATGCGTCTCTTCCTGATAGAAATCATACTGTCCGCTGCGAGTAGTATAGAAACGCCCGACCTCAGCCCCTTCCATCACCGCCGCATTGTCTTTGTAGGCTGACAGCACATGATCCGGCGTGTGTTCAAAGGTATTTTTGATCATTTTGAACAGCGACTTCGGCTGTGCCTTGCCGTCGATGATCCAGTCGGCATTAAAAATTTTGTGGCGACAGTGCTCTGAGTTAGCCTGGGCAAACATATAGAGTTCAATGTCATTCGGATTGCGTCCCAGCGTTTCAAATGCCGCCAGCAGATAGTCAATTTCATCACTGGCCAGCGCCAGTCCCAGCCTGCGGTTAGCTTCCTCAAGCGCGCCACGGCCTCCACCTGATATATCCACACTGTGTAATGGGGCAGGCTGGTGATGAACAAAAAGCTCTTCAGCCTGCGCCAGCTCGTTGAGCACAACCTCCATCATGCGGTCGTGCAGTAAAGCGGCGAGCGACGTCCACTGTGTTTCACTCAGCTGTGGGGCTTTCACATAGAAAGCCAGCCCGCGTTCAAGACGCAGCACCTGTGGCAAATCACAGTTATGGGCAATATCGGTCGCTTTTGAGGACCAGGGAGAAATAGTGCCGTGGCGCGGCGTCACCAGTAATAAACGACCTTCCGGCACATGCCCGGCGAGAGAGGGACCATATTTCAGCAGGCGCTCAAGTCGAGCTTTTGCATCAGCGGTGAACGGCGCGCTGACATCGGCAAAATGGACGTACTCAGCGTAAATGTCACTCACCGGCAGGTGAGCATCCTGAAAGCGGGTCAGCAATTTATTGATACGAAATGCCGACAAAGCCGGCGAACCACGCAGTATTTCCATCATGAAAGATCTCTCGTCTTCGAAACGCCAGAGGACGCTTCTTTGGGCGCAACAGGGAAAACGGACGCCATTATAGAGAATCCCCATCCGTTACGAAACCGTTTGCGCATGATTTATCAGCACCCCAAATTGTCTGAAAATCACGCAATGCTGAATGAATTTTATTGCGTGAGGTAACGGAGTTGCGCAAAATGCACCTCGCTCAGGGCGCATTAGAGACTATAAATACTGCTGGTAGAGGCAGAAGCTTGGGCGCAATCGAGAGATAACCATTTGAAACGTCTCAAAATAAACTACCTGTTCATCGGGCTGATCACCCTGGCGCTTGCGCTGGCGTTGTGGCCGTCGATCGCCTGGTATGGCGGTGTGCAAAATCGGGTAGAACAGATCAAATCTCGGGGAGTATTGCGTGTGAGCGCCCTCGCCTCACCGCTGACATATAATACCGCTGGTCATGCACCGACGGGAATGGATTACGAGATGGCGAAGGGTTTTGCTGATTATCTCAATGTTAAACTGCATGTCACGGTTCGTCAGAATCTCAGCAAATTGTTCGACGATCTTGAGAACGGTAAAGCGGACATTCTGGCAGCCGGCCTGATTTACACCGGCGAACGGGGGTCACACTTCCGTACCGGGCCCACCTATTATTCTGTCTCTCAGCAGTTAGTGTATCGAATGGGTAAGGTGCGCCCGCAGAATCTCGGTGCGCTGAAAGGGCGACTTACCGTTGCCTCCGACTCCGCTTATCTTTCCACACTGCGCAACATCAGACAAAATCAGTATCCCGACCTGGACTGGGCTATTTCCACCGATAAAAGCCCCAATGCCCTGCTTGAGGACGTGGCTGGAGGTAAAATTGACTACACGGTAGGTGATTCGGTTTCCATTGCGCTATTGCAGCGTATCCATCCACAGCTTGCCGTGGCCTTTGATATCACCGATGAAGAGCCGGTTACCTGGTATATGCCAGGGGACGAGGGAGATGACAGTTTTGCCGCTGCCATGCTTGATTACTACAATAGTATGAACGAAGAAGGAACACTGGCTCGCCTGGATGAAAAATATCTGGGTCACGTTGGCACCTTTGATTATGTCGATACGCGTACCTTTCTGCGCGCCATTGACAGTACCTTGCCCTGCATTCAGCCTCTGTTTCAGAAATATGCCAGTGAGATTGACTGGCGCTTACTGGCCGCTATCTCCTGGCAGGAGTCACACTGGAACCCACAGGCAACCTCTCCCACGGGCGTGCGGGGAATGATGATGTTAACCCTCAATACTGCACAAAGCCTTAACATCAGTGATCGTACCGATCCCGAGCAAAGTATTCGGGGTGGCAATGCGTATTTGATCCGAATGATGGCAAAAGTCCCGACGGGAATACCAGAGGATGAACGGATCTGGTTTGCACTGGCCGCGTATAATATGGGCTATGTGCATATGCTGGACGCGCGCAAACTGACTGAAAAGCAGAAAGGCAACCCGGACAGCTGGGCAGACGTTAAGCTTCGCCTGCCGATGCTCAGTCAGAAACGCTATTACAGCCAGACGACCTACGGCTACGCGCGAGGCCAGGAAGCCTACAACTATGTGGAAAATATCCGTATCTATCAGTCAAGTCTGGTGGGGTATTTGCAGGACCAGGAACACAGAATGGCACAACAGGCGGCCAAAGACGCGGAACGAGCCAGCGGCTATCCGGTCGTTGAACCGACGATTGCGCTTAACTGATCCAGAAAGCTTATACTGGCTTCTCCTCTCTCGCCCGTTGCGCATCGCGCAATGCCTTCTTTTCCGCACGACGCAGCCGGAAAAAATCGCTTAACATAGCCGCGCAAGCTTCAGCCATTATGCCCTGTTCAATGGTGATTTGGTGATTCATACCGGGATGCCCTAATACGTCCAGTAACGATCCGGCCGCACCGGTTTTCTCATCCCTTGCACCGTATACCAGCCGAGTTATGCGCCCGTGGACCATTGCCCCAGCACACATGGCGCAAGGTTCGAGCGTCACGTATAACGTGGTGTCTGGCAATCGGTAATTTCTGAGGATTTGCCCCCCCTGACGCAGCGCCATAATTTCAGCGTGGGCTGTGGGATCGTGATGCCCGACAGGCCGGTTCCAACCTTCACCGATGGCCCGGTCACCCTGCACCAGCACTGCCCCCACCGGCACTTCACCTTCCTCCCAGGCACGGCGAGCCAGCGTCAGGGCGTGGCGCATCCAGAATTCATCATTTACAATCATTCTTCACCGTATTTCGAGCCTGAAACGGCGGGGAGTATACCCGTTTACTCAAGCTGTTGCAGTTCCCCGTGAGGCGTCACGCGCCAGCGGTGCTGGCAGAAGAATAACAGCGGATTATCCTGCTTACTGTCACTGTAGCCGCTGTAGAGCTGTAAAGGTGTGCCGAGTTTCCCCTCAAGCTGCGCCACTTTTTCATGGCCCAGACAGCGCATGGCCATTACCCGCCCGCCATAACGGCGGCTCATCTGACTGCCAATCAGTTTCACTTTTGGCATAAAAGGCGCATCAAAGTAAACCTGTTCAACCAGCGGCTGAGGCGACCCCGTAATCAACCAGACGTCAGCGTCCGGGCTGTCCAGATAATCGGTCAGTCGCTGCTGTACTACCGGAAAAGCGGTCACCCGCTGACGAAACCATTTTGCAAACTGCTTTTCTTTCCGCTGGATATTCGTTTCGCTGTGCCCCACGGTTATCGCCCACAGTAACAGACTGACAGACCCACGTGACGCGCGCCCTTTTACCAGAAGCCAGAGACCCACAATCGGTAAAAGTGGAATAACCAGCAGCAAATTCAGCGGGTGACACCAGAGCAAATAGCGCAAAAAGGTGCCGAACATATCCTGCTGATGAAGCGTACCGTCAAGATCAAAAAACACCACGCGCCGTTGCTGACCAGTGCTCAAACATAGCTCCTCAGGATGATTAAATCCCATTAATACGCCGATTCCGTAATACCGTCTCATTTCAGGCAGTCTTGATACCATCATGGATCAGCACATGCTGTGTACCTTACACAGCGGCCAACCTGCACCGCCATCATTAATGGCACCGCCTTAAGTGTAGACATTGATCAATACGCAACCACCCGGTGCTTTAACGACGCCTGTTAACAGGCCTGCTCGCTGTACGCCAAATCTGCTGTTAATCACGCAATGCTGAACGCAGAAAGCCTTTGTGTTTAAGCAGTAACGTTTCAGCTTGCGCTGCCGTCACTTCACTCAGGATCATTAAAATGGCGGTTTTCACCGCATAGTTTGACTGCCTGAGGGCGGCGACGGCGTCTGCAACCGCACAGCCGGTGGCCTCGCAAACCATACGGCTGGCACGATCAACCAACTTAATGTTAGTCGCCTGCATATCCACCATCAGGTTTTGATAAACCTTGCCGGTTTTCACCATCGCGCCGGTAGAAAGCATATTTAACACCAGCTTCTGTGCGGTGCCTGACTTCAGACGTGTTGAACCTGTCAGGGCTTCCGGTCCCACCACCGGAGAAATGGCAATGTCTGCTTCCTGCGCAATCGGTGAATCAGGATTGCAGGACAGTGCCACCGTGCGGCAACCCAGCTGGTGGGCAAAGCGTAATGCGCCAATAACGTAAGGTGTCCGCCCGGAAGCCGCAATGCCCACGACCATATCCCGCGCCGTGAGATTGAGTGCGGACAAATCGTCAATGCCAAGCTGTGGGTCGTCCTCAGCCCCTTCCACGGCCTTAAGCATCGCACCGGGGCCTCCGGCAATCAGCCCGACAACCACGCCGTGAGGAACACCAAAGGTAGGTGGGCATTCAGAAGCATCCAGTACACCAAGCCGCCCGCTGGTGCCCGCGCCGACGTAAATCAGACGCCCTCCCTCACTCAATGAAAGCGCGGCTGCATCCACCGCTCGTGCCACATCAGGCAGAGTTTTGCTTACCGCTATGGCGACGGTGGCATCCTGCTGGTTGAATTTAGTGACCATCTCCAGCGTGGAAAGATTGTCGAGTTCCATCGTGTCAGCATTGCGTGTTTCAGAAACCAGTGAAGCAAGATTCATGCTATCCTCAACTGAATTTTTAATTCTTAATGCAAATAACGTGTTGAATATTATATTCATAGGGTCGGATATCTGCCTGTTAAAAATCAGGTGCGTTTCTGCCCCATCAGGGGCTGAATCACTTCAGGCGGTGTTCAAGGCGCTGCCCGAAGCACCGTCTATGTTGGCATGTCCTGCCGGAGATTTCGATTGATGAGTTCACTGTTACGTATCCGCCAGCTCTATGCATCCCTGGCGCAAAATGAGCGTCGCCTGGCAGACTTTCTGTTATCGCAACCTGAGCGGGCGCGCTATCTCAGCTCGCAAAAGCTGGCAGAGGAATCGGGTGTAAGTCAGTCAAGCGTGGTGAAATTTGCCCAAAAACTTGGCTACAAGGGCTTCCCTGCCCTTAAGATGGCACTGAGCGACGCGCCGACCGCTAAAGAGGCCATCACCGTCCACAATCTCATCCTCAGCGACGATCCGCTAAAAGCCGTCGGTGAAAAACTGCTGGTGGAAAAACAGTCCGCAATCAAAGCAACACTTAATATCAATAGCGAAGAGATGCTGCTGGAAACCTTACGGCTGTTAAAAGAAGCCAGACGTATTGTTTTGGTCGGGATTGGGACGTCCGGTCTGGTCGCTAAAGACTTTTCATGGAAGCTCATGAAAATTGGTATCAACGCAGTTGCTGAACAGGATATGCACGCCTTGCTGGCCAGCGTTCAGGTACTGGACGTCAACGATGTGCTGCTGGCGATTTCCTATACCGGAGAGCGGCGTGAAATCAATCTGGCTGCGCAGGAAGCAAAACGTCTTGGTGCGAATGTGCTGGCTTTTACCGACTTTACCCCAAACACGTTACAGCAGTCGGCCACCCATTGTCTTTATACGGTAGCAGAAGAACAAAGCAGCCGCCGCGCGACTATTTCATCAACGGCAGCACAGCTGATCCTTACCGATCTGCTGTTTATGGGACTGGTACAACGCGACCCGGCGCGGGCCTCCAGTCATATGTGTCATAGTGAGGCGCTGGTAGATAAACTGGTTTGATGTCAGCAGCGACTGGGTAACAGGCAGCCGTATGCTTTGATGAAGGCCCGCCGACGGCATCACGGACGATGCACTGGCTTCTTTTGATTTTTGCTTGTGCATAAGCTATAAACAGGCGTCTTCATCTTCGGGATGTGGAATAATGTTTAGCCTGAACTCTACTGAGAATAGCATATGACAAGCATCACAAGCTCGCTGAGAACGGTATAAATAAACAAGGTAATCACTCAATATAGTTATACAGCTTTACTTGGGAAAATAATAATGTCTTACCTGGCCGTATTTAAACGCTATTCCATGCATGAACGCCTGACTCGCTCGCTGTTTATTGTTGCTATCACACTTCTTTTTTTAACACTTCCCCTAAGCTTTATTAGTGAGAAATCTTGTCGTATTGCCTTTTATTTTTGCAGCTATCTGAGTATAGTTGGTATTTTCATTAATTATCGAAAAACCAAATCAGCAATAACATCAACAAAAATTGTTCTTCCATTTTTTGCCTTATCGGTAATGTATGCTGTATGGTCGGTTATTGCCGCACATTATGCCGTAGCCGATGTTGACAATGGACTACTTTTTACACCGGCGAAACGCTGGTTTCTTGCCACTCTTATTTCAATGTTTATCCTTTGGGGTATCCGCGAGGAATTTATCAGCCAACCGCTACTGTGTAAGCTGGCATGGATTTCATTTGCGGCTGCTTTTATTTTTTCCAGCGCTGGAGGAATCTGGCAGCACATTAACGGTATAGAAAGAATCACGCTCGGCATTAATCGTGCGACAATGACCGCTTATGCGTACAGTGCAATGGCGCTCACGATGATGATAATGCTTAATCGCATTAACAGAGTATCACTCAGGCATATCAGCATCCTGTTCGCCTATTTACTCTCAGTCTATATAATATTTCTGACAGAAACGCGTTCTGCCATGTTTATTCATATTACTCTTGGTCTGCTGCTCATCATTAAAACATTATGCCAAAGCAAGTCGCTTAAACTGGTTCCCATCAGCGCGATAATTATATCTTTTTGCGTCGTTGGCATATTAGGCAAGAACATTATCGCCTCCCGTTTTGATACTACAAAACAGGAAATCCTGAAATTTAATGAGGGAGACGATCATACATCGTTAGGTTCACGCTTTACCATGTGGAAGTCTGGAATGGTGGCTATCGCAGAAAACCCGTTAGGCGAAACACAAATAACGCGTAACACTATCATAAAGGAATGGCTGGTTGCATCCCACAACCCCAACTCTTTTGCCCTCGATTATATTGATGTTCATTTACACAATGAGTTTATTCAATACGCGTCGCTTTTCGGTATTGCCGGGGTAATAGTACTTTTATTTTTCTTTGGCAAATTACTATTCGACAATGGCTTGAGGGGATTTTTAGGCAATCCAATTTCTGTTGTTACACTATCTGCTTTGCTGTACGGCATGACGGATGTCCTGTTTATCTCCGTGGAATATGTGGTGGTATTCAGTACACTGATTCTGTTAGTTCGTGCCAGTCGCTATTCGCCAGCAGATCAATCACCATCATAATGCTGCGGGGGTATCCCTCTCAGTCTGTTATCCATCGCTATTTTTTAATACGTTTACCCAGATTCAGGTAAACGTATTATCTATTTCGATTAAAAGACGTCCAACGCGAGTCAGCATTCACATTAAACGCCTGCGATCGTCATTGCTTTTCCGGTTACGGCCCTACAGCGATTCTGCTGAGACAAAAATTTATCGTCACTCTGTCACATCTGCAAAACCGTTGTCTTTTTTCCTTTCATACCCTTTGCATCCCGGGCCTGCGTATGACTTGCAAAGCACCGGGATATATTTAGCATCCTGTTAATGTAATAACGCTGTCCAGGCACGGTTCTCCTCAGCTAACGCATTTGCCGCATGGCTACCGGGTGCATATGCCCAGTTCTGATCGGTCCAACTGGTCGGTACGCTCTGTGAACACCATTGGGAGTATGGGAAAGGTTTACAAACCCAGGCATGTCCGTCCAGTCCTGTGACAATGGTGCCTGCATGATAGGATGACACATCTGCGCGACTCCACTGCGGATACTGGCCCGGAGAGGGTTGGGGAATAATACGCACCGTTTTTTCAGAAGTAGCCTGACGGCCGTGGCTGTCCGTGACGGTAAGCGAAACGCTACCGATCAACTCTGTCGTCGAATCTTCTGCTTTCACCGAAACGCTCTCACCAATACTTGATGCAGGAACAAAGTGACGGAACGCCCATTTGTAACTGATATGCTGGCCTGTTGACTGGCTCGCGGAGAAACTTGCCATGGTACTGGCCTGTACGCTGGCGGGTGCGGTAATGCGGGCAATGGGCGCTGCCTCGGGTGTTGGGTCCGGTGCCGGACTGCCAGGAATAATATCCAGGGCGCTACTATAACCTTTCAGTAACCATATTTTATTCGCCGCAAAATCCGTGGCTAAATAACCAATCTGATTTCCATTGCGCACACCGACCCTGACCAGACTGGCATATTGCGCATTCAATACGTTTGCCAATTCATTGGTCCAGACGTTACTTGCCTGATTGTGCGAGGTAATTGGCAAGCGCACATTGACCGCTTCAAGTCCCTGTGTATTTCCCCCCATCACACGGAACTGCACACTGTCACCTGGTGCAGGCCGAAGATCTGGCGTGTAATATCGACCACCGTCTTTCCAGGGAAAAGACACGCCCTGTTCAGGTTCGATAGTCACATCACTACAGTTGAAGAAACCTTCGTTGCCTGCATCTTCACGTTGCCACCAACTGTAAATAATAGCATCGCCAGTGCGGCCTTCGGGAATTTTGACGTTAAGCAGATAGAAAGTGCCTACTGTACCTGCAACATGGCCGGTATTATTTGCAGGGACTGGAGCAGGTGACTGTTGATCATAAATTTTTTCCAAATCGTCCCAGTGCAGGGGCTGCGTCGGATTGTAGCCGGGCTTGGTGATGTAAATATACATCCTGGAGGGATTGTGAGCCTGTGTGTTATCCCAGCGCAACTGGAAATATCCGTTGTCCGGCGTGATTTTCGTTTTGCGCCACAATGTTGTGGGAGTGTCATCAAGCCCTCTCTTTCTGGGGTCGCCTCCCGCACAAAGTAAGCCATCAGGCACTGCACGTTTTACCGTTTCAAAATCTCCTGGGTTAGTCGGATTCGCGGAAAGTTCATTCCACTGCTGGAAAGGCCACTGCGGGTTAGCACCACCATTAAGAATCGCCTGCCGACAATCGGCAGAACGAATATTTGCCGGATTACCCCAAAACCCGCCTTCAACAAAACACTGATATTGCCGGGCTATGGGGTAGCCCACTGCACCATGGGCCTCAGCCTGTTTGACAGGGAGCCAGAGGGAAAAGAACGATATCATCATTCCTGACAGCAAAAATCCTGATGCCTTCCATTCAGGGTATTTTAAACGTGGTTTCATATTGTTTACCTTTGAAATTAACATTTATGTAATGTGCTAAGATGGCTTGGCTTTCATCTGTTCAGCAATAAATGAGGGAAGTCAATTATCTTTTGATCCGATAATTATTTATGAAAATAGATAATCGTGCCATTGTGATAATCAACTTAATTAATAAAGAAAAGGCTAAGAGATGCAATTCCAATTTTTGACAGCAAACCAGTAAAAAATGACTTACTATTTTTAAAGGTATTAGCGTATTAGCGCATTAGCGCATTAGCGCATTAGCGCATTAGCGCATTAGCGCATTAGCGCATTAGCGCATTAGCGCATTAGCGCAACAGAATAATACGAATATATTTACTGCACCACTCATAATTGTGGTTCAGCCAGCACCATTAATAAGTGGAATACATCCCCAAAAGAACATAATATCTGAAAGTTAAATATTGTTAATGATGAGCCTATATCCTGCCGCTGATTTTTCACCATGAACCCCATTTCTCCTGCTATTAATGACATCGTTTTGATCATCCTCCTCAACACAAACGTGGATTCCCATGACAGCTGATATTCACTATCAATAAAATAGCTGCATCTGATACCGCGACAGTTGCTAAAATTGGATAATATCTGTCCCGTCAGGACTGGAGACCGACAATCTCATATGATGACTGGATGCCTCAACTCAGGGCACCATTCCCTGTGTACTGAGGATTGGTGAAAATCGGAGCACTATTCCGTGCAGCTATTTAAAACTTGTTTTATCTGATCGGCGGGAGGAATGGAAAACGGGTCAATTCTACACTTTCGTTCGAAGTGTTCGGAGCGTAAATACAATTCACGAGCTGTTTTCTGACCACTTCACCAAAACTTGGAAAAAATTCAGGGTGTCCGCGTTGATTTAACAGGGGTAATTCAGCATCAAAGGAAGCCCTCAATCATTTAAATTTTTATTGCGGATACCAGACAGTTTCATCTAATTCGAAAACAATATGATCGTCTTCGATTCGATACCTGACACTCGCATGTTCATCAAAGGTTTCGTTCTGATCGGTGCAACCGGCATAGAAATTCAGCTTACAGGTATATTCAATCATGTCATGTGTGACAGATAAAACCGTAAATGTTTCGTGCAGCATAAAATAACGATAATCCTCGGCGTATTTAGATAGAAGAGTATTTTCAAACATTTTTTCATTATTCTCGAATAGCGTTTTAGCACCCTCAAGATCACCGGATTTACTATTCCCAAGAGGGATTCTGTATACTGTCATTTTGTTCACGATAACCCCCAAACGTGCCCACTGCAAAAGGGCGATAAAGATAAACAATACCTTATAGCCCGACATTCTGCATTGACCTGCTGTCAACCACACCTACCAGTAATACAACACGTTTTGCGTAACGCAGCAGAATTATTTATATTTACCGCGGTTTTGATTAAACCCGTGGCAGGACCCACCCACGGCAATCATCACTGACATCCACCCGGACGGAGAAAGGACTCATGGCCCGTAATATTGCACCCGGATACTGTATCGTCGAAAGACAGGGATCGCTGGATAATCAGGCGCGGCAACTGTTCAGGGATGTTCGTTCCCCTGCTGCCAGCCTCTTTATGAAACTCAATGCGGATACACCTTATCTGAAGCCGGGACAGATTCTGATTGTGGCCGACCCCGACACCCCCGCCCCCCTGACCGCGCATATGCTTACCACGCTGCGGCAGACCAAAAATGCCACCAGTGCGGCCCTTATCGGGGTGGACGCTGACGCCGCCGGGTTTATGCAAAGACATGACGGCACCATCGCCGCGCTGACCGGCATCGGGGAAAAAGTTTTCAGTACGGCCGGGGACGCCGGTGAAAAATACTTCAACAGCATCGGGCAGACGCTTAAAAAAGTTGAGGCCAGCTATCAGAACCAGTTCCGTACACAGGGAACGCTGATCAGCCAGCAGTTTTTTGTTGAACGTAATCAGCTGCTCAATCAGCTGAAGGAGCTGGTTAACAAACCGCTGTTAAAATCGCTGGCTCGCCATACGGTTAAGTTCCGACAGTATGAAAGCATGAAACGGGCGTTAAACCTCTCCAGCAAGTCTATTGTGCATGAATGGTCAACGGCCGGGATGAGTGGTATTCCGGGCTATTCATATTATGTCGGTAATGCGGCAAAAGCAGCGCGTTTCCTTAAGGCAGGGGGGTATATTGGTATTGGCTTTTCATTTGCCGGAACGACGAATGATGTGGTCAATGCCTGTTCGACAGGGCGTGAAGGCGAGTGTAGAAAAGTGGCTTTCAAAGAATATTCAAACTTTGCTTTCTGCTCAACTTTAGCTACTCCGGTGCCAAACCAGACACACACCAGACCATTGTTAATATGGCCATGAATGGTTCCGGATGTCGCGATACCGCACAGATTCTCGGTATCAGCCTCAATACGGTTCTGCGGCACGTAAAAAAATTTCCCCAAAGCAGGTAGCTGAGAATATCGACCCCGAAACGGAGGTTGTTATCTGCTGTGAAGCCAGTGAACAATGGTCTTACGTGCGGTGTAAAAGCAATCCCCGGTGGTTGTTCTATGCTTATGACCGTATCCGCAAACGTGCTCTGGCCCACGTCTTCGGCCCGAGAAATGCCCCGACCCTGCGACGATTGCCGGCCCTGTTAAGCAAATTTAACATTGCCTTTTATATGACAGATGCCTGGCCGGTTTATAAAGTTCTGTTAAGTGCAACAGGCCACGTGGTGAGCAAGAAATATACCCAACGGACAGAACGACATAATCTTAATCTTCGCACACATATCAAACGACTGACCCGCAGAACAATTTGCTTTTCTAAGTCAGAGGAAATGCACGATAAGATCATCGGTTGGTATCTTACTCTTCATCATTATCAATAAATCTGCGTCACGACCCAGACGCCTGTACAAAAGGACAAGAAGGTGAATGCAGTAAAATAGCCTTTAAAAAATATGTTAAATTCAGGGTTTTCCCTTGTTGTGGTGAGTAGAGCATTCTTTTGTGTATTCTTAATACTTCAGGGGCTGTCAGGTTATACCCTAATAGACAATCCCTGATTTTAAAATGATACTCTTAACCTAAGCCTGTTTTGATTGAAAAAGGAAAAATAGCATGCCAACATACTTTAGCCCATTTTGATTAATAAAGGAAAAGTAGTATGCCAACATGCTTCGGGGTTTCTTCTGGTCTTTCCAGCAGCAAACCAGCAACCAACAACCAACAGAATATTAAAAATACAGATGTTAATTTTAAGCAGGGACGTCTCGGCGATTTTCGTGTTTATTGTTCCAGCCAGAATGATATCCGCCCTGCTAACAGAGGCGAGGCAAAGGTGAGGATGACAGCAAAAGAATTAGTATCTGTGCGTTCTCTTTTAGGAGAGCTGGAGATAACAAAAAATCCTTATCAAGATTCAACAATAAAATCAAACAATTGTGGCATACCGTATTTCCCACTAAAGTAGTATAACAACTGTAAATCATAATGCCATATTCAGCCTACCGTAGTGGAACACCACTGCCACTGTGAGATGATCCCTGTTCCGGTAACGCCTGGTATTTATTCTCAGCAATCTTATTTTACTATTTAGTACCTCCGCATTACCGTTTGAAACGTTATGCGGCATGGTATTCAGTATCCCGTATAACCGTTGCCAGCGATGTTTCTCATGGCTGCAAAATCACAAAAAACCAGGAATCTCGACCAAGCACTATGACCGGTACGATTATCTGAGAGATAAACGTTAATTCATTGAAAATGATAATAAAAATCAAATATCGCTGACAAATTTATGTTTACATAAAGAGCACATTAACATAGATTCACAAAGATAAACCTTGGCGTTTCAGAGGATAACTGTTCCGGGAAAGGTGTTGGGAGCTATATTGATTTTATCAAGGAGGATACAATGGCAACAAAATCGTTCAGGTTTTCGACTTTAGGTTACCTGGCTCTTGAAGGGGTCGGTGCTTTACATGCATCTTATACTTTGCTTCTGAATGTTACTGAAAACGATGTAAAAGAAGGGAAAAAGTTATTTTTATCCGCATCGATGTTATGTAATGCAGCCAGAGCCTATGGTTCCGGCGTGATTAACCCCTGGTGCACAGTTGAGAATAATATCGATAATAAAAAACACGTTTTAGATTCCAGGGATAGATCTTTTGCTCTCACACAGGATGAAATTCTTATTGGGGGAACCCAGTTTACTATAAAAGCGAGTAAAAACATTCAGCCAGTTTTAAAAATAGAAACCGGATACGTTTTAAATACAGGGTGTACGGGTTCACTGGCTCCAGTCCCCAAGAAAGCAATGCATTATATCTCACTGGATAAATTCAGGCAGGTTTAATATGAAAATAATATTATTCCCTTTCAGAGTAATGGCACTTTTTTTTCTTCTGTGCAGCTATACAAATTCTTATCCCGAACCTCTTTTAATCAAAAATAGCCCTACAGCCGAGGTAGCTGCTTTAGTTGAAAAATTAGTTATGGCGGACTCCAGTCAGAGTAATGAAATCCTTTCAAAAATCAATTCAATCCGCAAAAAACACCCTGAAAACAACGACATCCTGTTAATGTACACAAATAGTCTCATAGGCGAAAAACACTATAAAGAAGGAATTGAATTTCTTAAAATTCTCTATAAAAAAAAACCAACTCGCACATATTTACTGACACAATGTATGTTAAAAAAAAGATTAGGAGACAAGGATAGTGGCTGCTACGAAGATGTTGTACACCTTTCTGAACAACAGAATTTGATTGATTCAGATTATGTAACTGCACTCTTCTTTACCGACACAAAAAAATTTAGCACAGTGAAACAACAACTCATCAAAGAAAATAAATTTAAAGAGAGTGATTTTTTAGTATTCACTTTGGGTAAAGAAAAAATGCTGCATGAACTTTTTCCATAAATCATTACCGGGGCAGGGCCTGTCAGTCATTCTGTGTAACTGCCACCATATTAAAGGTGAGCGCTCAGGCGGTCACCAAACCCGATAATAAAACGACTCATCGCCAGCCGCCAGTTCTGGTTCGGCATACTCCATTTTTTCGACGCATCCCTGATTGCCAGATAAATCACCTTACGCACCGAGTCGTCTGTCGGGAACACTTTGCGTTTCTTTATCGCAGCACGGATCACGCTGTTCAGCGATTCGATGGCGTTCGTGGTGTAGATGGCCTTGCGGATATCCGCCGGGTAACTGAAGAACGTATTCAGGTTTTCCCAGTGGCCACGCCAGCTTTTGCTGATTTGCGGGTACTTGTCGTCACAGATTTCTGCGAACACATCCAGCCCTGTCAACGCCGCCTCTTCTGTCGGAGACTGATAAATCCTCTTCAGACCGCTGGTGACGGCCTTGTAGTCCTTCCATGCCACGTATTTCAGGCTGTTGCGCACCATATGAATGATGCACAGCTGGATATGTGTCTGCGGATAAACGTTACGTCGCCCCACCACACCTGATTAGGCTCTGTTACAGCAAACTGCCGCTCCAGATAATTGGGGAGCTCAACGTGTTCCCTGGATGCCTTCTTATATTGGTGACCTGGTTGCTGGCAACTGATGAGATGGCGCTCTTTCATCAGTGTTGTTGCCCGCCAGCGGCTCAGTTTTACGCCTTTGGTGGTAACCATCGCGGCAATATTTCGTGCGCCTGCGAAACCATTACTCCCGCGACAGCTTTCACGTATAAGGCTGAGTCGCGTCGCCCGTGCAGAGTCAGGTTTCTCTGGCTGCCGCCAGTATTTATAACTGCTGCGATGAACCCCAAACACATTGCACACAACGGCAACAGGAAACCGCGCTCTGAGTTTCTCAATTAATGAGAACTGTTCAGGGAGTCTGACATCAGGAGCGCGGTAGCCTTTTTTAATATATCTCTTTCCATTTCAATGCGTTGAAGTCTTTTCTTAAGTTCGCGTATTTCAATTTGCTCAGGTGTCATGGGTGAAGCTGTAGGGGATTTTCCCGCTCGCTCTTCTTTCAACTGCCGAACCCCACTTATCCATCGTGGATTTACCGACATTCATTGCCGTGGCAGCAGCAGCGGCGGTGTCGTTCTGATCAAGAACAAGCCGGGCAGCTTCGCGGCGAAATCCGGGGCTAAAATTGCGTCTGTTACGTCCGGTCATAATGTCACCTGTTTTTAACTATTAGGCGATGATATCACCTCTGTTCAGGTGGCCAGGTTTAGTGTGCCACTACAGATAAACCCTTCAGCCATCTGAAACTTTATGCGGATCATACCCTCTGACAGCTTCGGCTTTCTGCCTGTCGCCCGCGTTGAAATATCCCGGATGCAGTGGTCCACCAGCAAAGCATATTCATCGGGGCGCTTTTGTTTCAGCCTGCCTACGCACGTATCAACAATCATCGCGTCATTGTCTGTGCAACTTACACCGCTGGCATGCTCATGTAACAAGCCTTTGGGCTTTTCGGATTAGTCACGTTCTTCGCGTACAGCAAACCTCTGGCAGTGACACACCAGAAATGTTTTTCTCCGTTTCTGCCGGTACGTGAATTACCGGGTCTCGTCAGACGTTCCACCAGTCCGGGGCACTCAATCCGCCGACAGGCTTGCGCGGACTTGTGCTTATGGCGATCGGGGCGCCGATACCAAGTCTTTACCCGGGTATAAAAACCAGCAAATGACCGATAAATACAATGATGACAGGAGCAAGAATTGGACATTTATTGCGGTGTAAGTTTTGCAGAAAGATATTTATAAAGGACACAACTGGCGGTTTTCAATCATACCAATGAAAGAAAAACGCCTTTATATTTAACTAGTTATAAACAATTTCACCTTCTGGCGCATAACCCGCGGCATCCAGTGGTGAGTGCTTCTGGATATACTGTTTCAGTACTTCCGCATCAACAAATCCCGTATTGACATAGCCCGGCAACAGGTTGACTGCCGGATAGCCATCCCCTCCGGTGGCATTGAAACTCAGGGTTGCCATGCGGTACGTCTTGTCAGACTGGATCGGATCGCCTTTGATTTTAACTTCACTGACGCCTTTGCCATCGGCGCGCAGGCTGACATTGGCAAACTGCGCATAGCCACCGGAATCAACCGTGATGTTAGCGACCACCGCCAGATATTTCTCCACCTCACTGCCTGTCATGTCGACATAGGTCAGGGTGTTACCAAAAGGCTGTACTTTCAGCACGTCCTTGTAGGTAATTTTACCGGATGCAATGGAATCACGAACGCCACCTCCGCTCATCACTGCAAAATCGGCACCGGTGCGCTCAATCTGCGCCATAAGCATCATTCTCGCCAGGTTGGTTTGTCTGAAGCGCACCTTGCTCCGGTCTCCCTCCAGCTCCCCTTTTACACTGCCAATACTTATACCCAGCTGCGCTTCGCCTTTTTTCTGAAAGGGCGTAAGCAATTTCAGCATCCCCGGGTTTTTTGCAATCTCCTGAGTGTAATTTACCAGGCTGGTGCTGCCATCGGCATTTTTAACTTTGTGGCGCAGATTGATTGGCACAAGTTCATAGTGTTCCAGCGTCAGATTACCGTTGACGAAAGTGAAGTCGGCACGGCCAATATATTTACCCCATTCATGTGCCTGGACAATCCAGGTTCCATTTTGGCGATCCGGTTTGCAGGGCGTGCCCGGCACGTAATCCGCCTGTTTAACGTTTTCTTTTGCCATACAAACCGGATTCTGCGAATGGCCTCCAACGATCATATTCAGATAACCCGCCGGAAGTTCGCGCGCCATTTCCACATCGCCGGGGGCATTCGAGCCGTGGTTACCATTGTCATAGTGCCCCATATGGGTGACGGCAATAACCACATCCGGCTTCTCTTTTTTACGCAATTGCTCCACAACCTCTTTCGCTTCCGTGGCCGGTTTACGAAATTCCATGTCGGTAAAATATTCCGGGTTGCCAATTTTTGCGGTGTCATCCGTGGTCAGACCAATCACGGCAATCTTCAGCCCCATCCGGTTGAACAATGCATAAGGCTGGAACAAGCGTTTGCCGATGCTTTTTTGGTAAATATTAGCAGAAAGCAGCGGAAACTTAGCCCACTTCTGCTGCTGCCGCAGCACGGACAGGGGATTATCGAATTCATGGTTACCAATTGCCATTGCATCGTAGCCCACCAGATTCATACCACGAAAATCTGGCTCCGCATCCTGCAGGTCAGATTCTGGTACGCCGGTGTTGATATCTCCTCCTGAGAGGATAAGCACCGCACCGCCGTGCGCCTGAACATCATAACGAATTTGATCCATCATGGTTTTTTGCGCTGCCAGACCATATTCGTCATGCTCGTTTTGCCAAAAGCGGCCATGGTGATCGTTGGTGTGCAAGACAGTGAATTTATAAACCTTATCTTTAACCCACGCCTGGGCAGCCAGCGGTGTGATAAAAATGGTCAGCGCGAGTGTTGGCAACACATTTTTTTTCAAAAACGACATCATGTTTTCCTTGTTAAAAAACGTTAAAAAATATTACTTTAAGTAATAATTAAAATTTACGGCAGGTTAATGCAATGGTCAGTGAACAGGTCTCCCCCTTCTCCCCAACCGCGTTACGGAAAACCACTTTCCGTATTCTCGGTGCAATCAGTGTCGCCCATCTGCTTAACGATATGTTGCAATCGCTTATTCTGGCAATTTACCCCCTTTTGCAAAGTGAGTTTTCTCTGACTTTTGTACAAATCGGCCTGATCACGCTGACTTTTCAGGTCACAGCGTCGTTGCTGCAGCCGCTTATTGGTCTTTACACTGATAAGTTTCCCCAGCCCTGGTCTCTTCCCGTTGGTATGACTTTTACACTTTGTGGACTGGGCCTGCTGGCAGTCGCCGGTAGTTTCTATCTGATATTGCTGGCAGCCGCGCTGGTGGGCATCGGCTCATCCGTGTTTCATCCGGAATCATCGCGCGTGGCCAGAATGGCATCAGGAGGGCGTCACGGCCTGGCACAGTCACTTTTTCAGGTCGGTGGTAATCTTGGCAGTTCGCTTGGGCCATTGCTGGCAGCCGTGCTAATTGCCCCCTACGGGCGTAGAAACATTGCCTGGTTTATTCTGACGGCGCTGCTGGCCATCGTTTTGCTGTTGCAGGTCAGTCGCTGGTATCAGGCACGCCATCGCGTGGCAAAAGCCGGACATCCAGCGTCAGTCACGTCAGCGCTTCCGGGAAGAAAGGTCGCCTTTGCCATCGCTATTTTGCTATTGTTGATCTTCTCAAAATATTTTTACCTCACCAGTCTGAGCAGCTATTACACCTTCTACCTGATAAATAAATTTGGCCTGTCGGTGCAAAATGCGCAGTTACATCTTTTCGCTTTTCTCTTTGCGGTGGCAGCGGGAACAATTATAGGCGGCTCCGTTGGCGACAAAGTCGGCTGCAAGCAGGTGATTTGGGTTTCAATCCTGGGTGTTGCGCCTTTCACCCTACTGCTGCCTCATGCGTCGCTTATGTGGACAGGCGTGCTGTCAGTCGTTATTGGTTTTATTCTTGCCTCCGCGTTTTCAGCGATTCTGGTGTATGCCCAGGAGCTGCTCCCCGCCCGTATTGGCATGATTTCTGGATTATTCTTTGGCTTCGCTTTTGGTATGGGGGGATTGGGTGCTGCCGTACTGGGTATCGTGGCCGACCATACCAGTATCAATTATGTTTACCAAATTTGCGCCTACCTGCCTCTGTTAGGGGTATTCACGGTATTACTCCCAGACAATAAGGGATAAAATCGCAAAACGGCATGGGAATTAATTTCTATGCCGTGTCATTTTCTCCCTATAAATAACCCATTCACTTAGATAACCATCGAAAATCAGCATTAAAAGCAAATTTCGGTATATTTTTTCTTTTTATTCCTCTTTACATAAAAATTTTGGGTAAGAAATAGTATTATGCAATACAATCAATTCTTACATTCGGACACATTTTTACGATAGAGGGAGACAGATGCATCACACCACACCGCTCATCACTACCATTGTCGGCGGGCTGGTTCTCGCTTTCCTGCTGGGCATGCTGGCCAATAAGCTGCGTATCTCTCCCCTTGTGGGTTATCTGCTGGCAGGGGTGCTTTCTGGCCCTTTTACGCCGGGATTTGTCGCGGATACAAACCTTGCACCGGAGCTGGCAGAACTGGGCGTAATCCTGCTAATGTTTGGTGTCGGCCTGCATTTTTCACTCAAGGATTTAATGGCCGTAAAGGCAATTGCGATTCCCGGTGCCATTGCGCAGATAGCCGTTGCCACATTGCTGGGGATGCTGCTCTCCTGGTCAATGGGCTGGTCATGGCTGACTGGGCTGGTGTTTGGCCTTTGTCTCTCTACTGCCAGTACAGTAGTGCTGTTGCGGGCGCTGGAAGAACGTCAGCTTATTGACAGTACCCGTGGGCAAATCGCCATTGGCTGGCTGATTGTGGAGGACCTGGTCATGGTGCTGGCACTTGTGCTACTGCCAGCCATTGCAGGGATGTTCGAGGAAGGCACAGCCAGCGCCAGCGCGATCCTGTTGGATTTGCTGATAACGATCGGTAAGGTCGTCGCCTTTATGGTGCTGATGATGGTAGTAGGGCGTCGTGTCATACCGTGGATACTCGCCCGCAGCGCTGCCACCGGTTCACGTGAACTGTTTACGCTCGCCGTGCTGGCACTGGCTTTAGGGATCGCTTTCGGCGCGGTTGAATTATTTGATGTCTCTTTCGCACTTGGTGCATTCTTTGCCGGAATGGTGCTCAATGAGTCCGAGTTAAGTCATCGTGCCGCCCATGATACCCTTCCCCTTCGCGATGCCTTTGCCGTACTGTTTTTTGTGTCAGTCGGTATGCTGTTTGATCCCATGGTCCTGTTAAATGAACCTCTCGCCGTTATCGGCGTGCTGGCGATTATTGTGCTCGGCAAATCTGTTGCAGCCCTAGTGCTGGTACGCCTGTTTGGGCATTCCCGTCGAACTGCATTGACTATTTCGGCAAGCCTTGCACAGATTGGTGAATTCGCTTTTATTCTTGCCGGGCTGGGAATCTCACTTAACCTGCTGACCAGCGAGGGTCGCAACCTGGTACTGGCGGGTGCGATTCTGTCAATTATGCTCAATCCCATTCTGTTTGCTCTTTTGCAGCGCTACCTCGACAAAACGGAATCCGTTGAAGAGCAGCTGATAGAAGAGAACATCGAAGAAGAAAAACAAATACCCGTGGATATTTGCCATCACGCTGTGGTGGTTGGTTTTGGTCGTGTCGGCAGCATGCTTGGACAGAGATTAATCGACAGCGGCGTGTCGGTTGTCGTGGTAGAAAATAGCCGCACGCGCGTGGAAGCGCTCCGACAACAGGGAATTTGCGCGGTACTCGGCAATGCTGCCCGCCCGGAAACTATGGAACTGGCACGTCTCGACTGCGCCCGCTGGCTGCTGCTGACCATCCCGAACGGCTACGAGGCCGGGGAAATTGTTACTGCAGCCAGGGAAAAATACCCAACCATTGACATTATCGCCCGCGCTCACCACGATGATGAAGTGGAATACATCACCGAGCGCGGGGCCGATCAGGTGGTTATGGGCGAAAGAGAAATTGCCAACACTATGCTGAATCTGATGCAAATTACCCCAAACGCCCCATCACAGGAGTGCCCTATTTGAGGGCGGGCGCGGTGGGTTACCGCTTCCAATAAGACTCTTCAAGGCTGTCTTCACGCTCCGGCAGCCCACGACTTAAACGCGGCGAGTGCTGGTTTAAAACCTGGTAGCTGACGCGATTAGCATATTTGCAAATCTGAGCCAGTGAGGAGTAGGTCAGATACTGGCGGCCATGTTTGCCGGAGTTGGGCACAGTCAGGCGGTGGTAATTATTTGCCGTAATGTCATGCAGCAGCGCCGCCAGTGCGCCATCTCCTGCACCATTGGTATTCATGATTTTTTCCGGCCCACCCATGTAAGGAGCAATGTGTGAGTAAATGCGCATCGGCTGCTGACAATCATACCGACGCATGGCGCGACTAAATTCATACTGGTTGAATTCGGCGATGACGCCGGGCAATAAGGGATGCTGTGTTTTGCGCCGACTTTCTTCTTCGGTAAATCCAGCCATATAAAGCCCATTAAGCCCGGCAGTACAGAGTACCAGGTCAACCCATTCCAGCACACTGTCCGCCGCCTGAAGCGGGTCGCCAAGGCCCGTTAGCGCTTCCGCTTCTTCTTCGTTCATTGCCAGTACCGATACATGCTCGCGCAAAAAATTCTGCCAGAAACCCGGATCGTCACCAACGATATATCTGGTGCCGAGCGTCAGCACCACCGGGACATCATGCTTTTTAGCAAAGGCAACCGCCTGCATGGTGGCTTCAGACATCGGCTCCCCAGGCCTGCACCGCAGCAAATACGCGCTAAGTACCAGAGCCGCCGCCCCGGCAATGACCTCTTCGGTAATGCTTTGCTTGTGCAGTTGATTCATCATCCCTGGACTGATAGCAAAGGTACGTTCACCATGTTCACCAATCAGCGTGAAACAGCGGCCTATGGCACCATCAACACCTTGCAAATAATTAAGATCGGTTCTGCTGGAGGTGTTGCAGAGATAACGATAGGCATACCCACCAATTTGCACGTTATTGCACATTACGCCCAACAGTACGGAGCGGTCATCGGCCAGAACCGAGTAATTGTGCAACGTATTGCCTATAGTGCCACCGGCAAACTGGTGAGTGATCAGGTTTTCACGCGTCAATTCTGCATAGAGCGCTTCTGCAACATCATCCTTAATCACCAGAGAATGACCAACGCTCAGACCATAGCGGGCGATAAAAGCGTCATCGACTTTGGCTTCGATATCAACCAGCGTTTGATCAATCCCGACAATCCAGCTACCGGGTATTTCGATATTTTCTGGCTGTAGTTGCTGTAAGAGGGGAGTCGCGGGCGCTGACGGGAAAGTAGTGTTTTGATTTACGCTGGCCTGGAAATTTCATTATGGCGCTAACAGGAAAGAAAACAGTCGGGGGATGATAACACAGGAATATCGCGGTGCGCGCGCATCCCTGTGTTACATATCAATGCTGGCTGTTAACCAGTTCAACCATCATATCGATATGCAGTGGGTCATCATTAAGCGCCGGGATATATTCAAATTTGGTTCCACCAGCATGGAGGAATATCTCGCAGTTTTCTCCGCTAATCTCTTCCAGCGTTTCCAGACAATCGGAGGAAAACCCCGGACTCATAATCTGAACATGTTTGATCCCTTTGGCAGGCAATGATTTCATGGTTTCATCGGTATAAGGCATCAGCCAGGGCTCGCGGCCAAAGCGCGACTGGAAGGTCAGCATCGCATCCTGACTGTTCAGGCCCAGTGCAGAGACCAGTGCATCAAAGGTGGTATGGCAACGCTGTGGATAATCGTCTCCCTGGTTGGCAAAGCGTTGCGGGATGCCATGGAAAGACATGACCAGCAGATCCGGTTTGCCGTGCTGTGCAAATGAGCGTTCAGCCGAGGCTTTTAATGCAGCGATGTAGGCAGGATGCTCGGCATAGTCACGAATAAACTGTACGGAAGGCAGACTGCGGTAGCCAGCGAAAACATCGGTAATTCCGTCCCAAACGGCAGCAACGGTAGAGCACGAAAACTGTGGATACAGCGGCAGCACGATCAGTCGGGTTATCCCCTGCGCCATCAGCTTGTCGAGCGCACTTTTAAGACTGGGATTACCATAACTCATGCCGAGTTCCACTGGCATATCCAGGCGGGTTGCCAGTGCATCCCGCTGACGCTTGCTGTAGACCAATAACGGTGAACCTTCGTCCATCCAGACTGACGCATAGAGTTTGGATACGCGCGGCGCACGCAGCGGCAGAATGGCACCATTCAGTATTGGCCACCACAGCCAGCGCGGCGTGTCCACGACGCGTCTGTCACTCAGGAATTGTTTCAGGTAGCGTTTCACCGCAGGCGCGGTTGGCGCATCTGGGGTGCCAAGATTAACCAACAGCACTCCGGGTTTGTCTTGCCTCATTGTTATTCCTTATGCGGGCATAGTGAATGATGAAAACGAGACTTATTCTAGCGGAAAATGGTGCAGGGGAAACCAATTGCTTCAAAAGGGCCAGATTGGTCTGGCCCCGAGAGGGTTTATCTGTACCCGCTCAGACCTGTTCTGACCATTACCGGTTATTTATACAGGTGCCTGTCGGATTACATCCGGTTCAGATTCTTTTCTGCCCGGACCCGTTTTCCATCAGGTAACGTGGACACTGGCGTTCGCCCGAAGCACATTTTCCCCTGATGAGCCCGCTCATTATTGTCATGCCACAACCCGTTGTCCGGATCCGTTTGCAGGCTCTCCAGCTCCCCATATGACTTCTTGCGGAACGTGACCTGATAAAAATCCTGCAAAATCGTTTTATGGAAGCGCTCACCGATGCCGTTGGTCTGTGGGGACATCGCCTTCGTTTTCGTATGGGCGATATCGTTGATGGCCAGATAAAGCTGGTAATCATGCGGCTCCACCTTACCACAGTACTCCGTTCCCCTGTCGGTCAGTCTTCTCAGCACCGGCAGCCCCTGAGCCTCACAGAACGGCAGTCGGCGGCAGTGTTCGGCGTTTTACTCGTATACCGCTTGCAGTGCGCCATTTTCGGGTACGTATCCACGAACGTCTGCGGGTAGATACGGCCCACACCGTTCAGATCGCCAGCACAGAAGGTGTCCTGCGACCCGGGATAACCCGGATGAGCCGTCTCGATTTCGCCGCTGGCCTCATCATCATGCGCCTTTTTCTCCAGCGCGGCGATTGGGGCACCGGTAAGCACGATGGCTTCTCTGGCGAGCTTTTCCTCAGGCGCCTTCAGGCGTTTACGGAAGTTCTCCAGATCGTGTCGTTGCCAGATGGCGCGCACGCCGCTGCCGGAGGTAAACACGCCTTTTTTACGCAGCTCATCACTGGTCCGGTGCTGCCCGGGGGCCGGGAACTCAACGGCATATTCAACAACCGCGCGTTCAGTGGCTTCGTCGGCGCGGTTCGTCAGGTTGGGACCCCGGCGGTTCTGGTTAACCAGCGCGTCAATGCCGCCTTCAGCAGCCAGTTCCTGATAACGGTAGAAGGTGTCGCGTGACACGCCCGTGCTCTTGCAGGCTGTTGAGACGT
This sequence comes from Erwinia tracheiphila, assembly GCF_021365465.1. Classification (NCBI taxonomy): domain Bacteria; kingdom Pseudomonadati; phylum Pseudomonadota; class Gammaproteobacteria; order Enterobacterales; family Erwiniaceae; genus Erwinia; species Erwinia tracheiphila. The sequence goes on along the minus strand of NZ_CP089932.1, from coordinate 1,337,937 downwards.
TACCGGGTTATTCGGCGAGATTGAGCAGGCCGGCTTTGTGTTTGATGATGGAATTGTGAGTATGGAGCATGAGGGTGACCTCGCGTTTTGTTTAAGGATTCGACACCCATATCAAAACCGGTAACCCTCAATCTTTCAGGGTCCGCTGTCAGATTACGTCGCGACGAATACAGTTTATCCAAGTATTTTTGCCAGTTCGGCGCTCACTTCAGAGACTTTCCGCGTGCCATCAATTTTGTGGTACGCGATATTTCCCGCCACCGCTTCTTTACTGTAATAAGCAATCAGCGGTGCGGTCATCTGGTGGTATTCCACCAGTCGTTTGCGAACGGTTTCTTCCTGGTCGTCTTTACGCATGGTCAGTTCTTCGCCGGTCAGATCGTCTTTGCCTTCAATCTTTGGCGGATTAAAAGTGACATGATACACGCGACCCGACGGAGCATGCACACGACGACCAACGATACGTTCAACAATCAGCCCGTCCGGTACGGCAAATTCCAGTACGTTGTCAACATTAATGCCTGCTTCCTTCATGGCATCCGCCTGAGGAATGGTCCGGGGAAAGCCATCAAGCAGGAAGCCATTACGACAATCTTCCTGAGCAATCCGCTCCTCCACCAGCGCAATCACCAGCTCGTCGGTAACCAGCTTGCCCGCGTCCATGATCTCTTTCGCTTGTTTACCCAGTTCACTGCCAGTCTTAACCGCCGCACGCAGCATATCGCCTGTAGAGATCTGCGGAATACCGTATTTCTCCATGATGAACTGAGCCTGAGTCCCCTTACCTGCACCCGGCGCACCGAGCAGAATAATACGCATTGCGTAAATCCCCTTACGAATTGCTTAAACTATCGTGTTATTGAGGGCAAGAACATACCATCATGATCCTGTCTCCACAAGGAAGGGCAGTTATCCTTTACCACGGACGGAGGTAGATAATCGTCGAAACTCTGGCAGATACCTGGTTATAGCAACCAATATAAGCCAGCGAAACGCGGTGGCAGGATTTTCATGCAAAAAAGTAACCGGGTTAATTTCCCAAAGCAGGCGGCCGCTGAAAAAATAAGGGCAGTCATTTTGTGCAGGATCCTGCGCAGAATGACTGCCCTGGCACGGTTAACGGTGGGCCGGCACGCTACTTTTAACCGAGCAGGAGTTTATTCAGACGGCGAATAAACAGGTTTGGATCGTCAAGGGTGCCGCGTTCGGCAAACATGGCCTGGTCGAGCAACACCTCAATCCACTCGGCAAAACGCTCATCGTCCTGGGTATCAGCCGCACGTTTGACCAGCGCATGCTCTGGATTCAGCTCAAACAGGTACTTCACTTCCGGCGCGGTCTGGCCCGCAGCAGCAAAGAGTTTCGCCATTTGCGTGCTTATTTCGTTGGCCTCGGTGGTAACAATTGCTGGCGTATCGGTCAGGCGGTGAGTCAGACGGACTTCCTTCACGCGATCGCCCAACAGCGTTTTAACGCGCTCAACAAAAGGTTCAAGCGCTTTCTCTGCCTCTTTCTGCTCTTCGCTCTCTTCTTCATCGGCCAGTTTTGACAGCGCCTCATCTGCTTTGCTAACAGACTGGAAGCTCTTACCATCAAACTCGGTGAGATAGCTCATCATCCACTCGTCAATACGGTCTGACAGCAACAGCACTTCGATGCCTTTTTTGCGGAACAGCTCCAGATGCGGGCTGCTTTTCGCTGCGGCATAACTGTCGGCAGTGATGTAGTAGATTTTCTCCTGCCCTTCAACCATGCGGCTGACATAGTCCTCCAGCGATACGGTCTGCGCAAAGCCCTCGCTGCTGGTGGATGCAAAACGCAACAGTTTCGCAATGGTTTCTTTATTGCCGCTGTCTTCAGCCGGGCCTTCTTTTAGCACCAGGCCAAACTGTTGCCAGAACTGCTGATATTGTGCCTCATCGTCCTTCGCGATTTTTTCCAACATTTGCAGGGCGCGCTTGCTCAAAGCATTGCGCAAATTCTGGGTAATGCGGCTGTCCTGAAGGATTTCACGGGAAACATTCAGTGGCAGATCGCTGGAGTCAATCAGCCCGCGAACAAAGCGCAGGTAGTTCGGCATGAATTGTTCTGCATCGTCCATGATAAACACGCGCTGAACATAGAGTTTCAGTCCGTGTTTATGATCGCGGTTCCACATATCCCAGGGAGCCTGGGTCGGAATATACAGCAAGCTGGTATATTCCTGCTTGCCTTCCACACGATTGTGGCTCCAGGCCAGGGGATCGGCAAAATCGTGAGAAACGTGCTTATAAAACTCTTTATATTCGTCATCGCTGATTTCTGACTTATTACGTGTCCACAGCGCCTGCGCTTTGTTGATTTTTTCCCAACTGGTGGTGTCATCTTCTTCGTTGCGAGATTCAATTTCAACCGGCAGCGCAATGTGGTCCGAATATTTACTGATAATGCTGCGCACTCGCCATGTATCAAGAAATTCATCCTCACCTTCTCGCAGGTGCAGGGTGATTTCAGTGCCGCGATCGTCTTTGTTGATATCAGCGATGGTGTATTCACCCTCGCCCTCCGACTCCCAAAACACGCCTTCATCCGCGCTGGCAGAAGCGGCACGGGTACGAACAGAGACCTTGTCCGCCACGATAAAAGCAGAATAAAAACCGACACCAAACTGACCAATCAGCTGGCTGTCTTTCGCCTGGTCCGATCCTAATGATTCCAGAAAAGATTTGGTACCGGATTTAGCAATAGTGCCAAGATTTTCTATAACTTCTTCGCGGGTCATCCCGATGCCGTTATCACTTAACGTCAGTGTACGTTTTTCTTTATCAACAGACACTCTTACGCGAAGATCGCCATCGCCCTGATAGAGATCAGGCGCAGACAATGCACGAAAACGCAGTTTGTCAGCAGCATCAGAGGCATTGGAAATCAATTCACGCAGAAAAATTTCTTTATTTGAATAGAGCGAGTGGATCATCAGGTGCAGAAGCTGTTTTACCTCTGACTGGAAGCCACGAGTCTCTTGTCCTTTCATAGTCATTGCTACCTCATCTGAAATACGGTTTGTATTAAGTTGAGGTGAAGAATGGGGGCTATTGCAAGGATTTCAAGACGGCACGAGATAACGTGCCGTTGAATGACTAAAATTTGATCTTGTGTCGTCCGGCCAGAGAGTGAGACAGCGTGGCACCGTCAACCATCTCAAGCTCGCCGCCAACCGGCACGCCGTGGGCAATGCGGCTGGCTTCAACACCATACTGACCACACATTTCAGCAATATAGTTAGCGGTTGCCTCCCCCTCCACCGTGGGATTAGTCGCAAGGATCACTTCCTTGAGAGTTTCTTTTTCCAGCCGCTGTTCCAGCCGATCCAGGCCAATATCAATCGGACCAATCCCATCCAGAGGAGAAAGATGCCCCATCAGGACAAAATAACGTCCGGCAAATTGCCCTGTCTGCTCAATCGCATGAATATCTGCCGGGGTTTCCACCACACAAATGAGGCCATTTTGCTGACGGCGTAGATTCGCGCAGATAGTACAAATTTCCTGCTCGGTAAAAGTGCGGCAGTCTGCACAGTGGCCAATCTCTGACATGGCACGCGTCAAAGCCTGAGCAAGACGCATGCCTCCACTGCGATCCCGCTGTAACAACTGAAACGCCATGCGTTGAGCCGATTTCGGCCCAACGCCCGGCAGACAGCGCAGCGACTCCATCAGGCTTTCGAGGAGCGGACTGGTTTGCATCAGAATGGCATCTTGAAGCCAGGCGGCAGCTGCATGCCGCTGGATACCGCCGCCATTTTATCTTTTTGCGCTTCCGCGATGCGGCGCGCGGCATCATTGAATGCTGCTGCAACCAAATCTTCCAGCATCTCTTTATCATCTTCCAACAGGCCTGGATCAACTTCCACGCGGCGGCAGTTATGGGCACCGTTAATGGTGACCTTAACCAGGCCGGCACCTGACTCACCGGTGACTTCCATGGCAGCAATTTCTTCCTGTACCTGTGACATTTTATCCTGCATTTGCTGGGCCTGTTTCATCAGGTTTCCCAGTCCGCCTTTTCCAAACATAGTTCTCTCTCTCCGCTCGGGCTGCACTCTTACGCGCCGCATTTTAAATTGGACGAATACTCTCTTCATCGACATCTGCATCAAAAAACTGACGCAGAGTTTGAATATGGCTATCCGTAGTGATGGACTGACGCGCCTGCGCCAGCTTCTCTTCATAAATTTTTTGACGCCATTCCAGCGGGGTCAAGACTGCGGGATTATCGTCTTCAATCAGGGTTAATTCAACCGGATGTCCTGCTAACTGACTGAGCGCCTCGCGTAATACCTTTTGTGCAGAGGGGGAATTCAGATGACGCTGGCTGCTGCGCAGATGCAGCACAATGCCACTTTCCAGCGTTTCTTTCCACGCATTGAGCGCCAGCTGCCGGACCAGTTTCGGTAACGTCAACGTGGCTATCTCCCCTGCCCACGCATCGCGCAGTTCTGACTCGGTCGCCAGTTTATTTATTAGCTCAGGCGTTTTTTCATGTTCCAGGGCCGTACGCAACAATTTTGGCGTGGCGATAACGCCTTCAGGCTCTGCTTCGGCGCTCTGAGACTTCCAACGATACACCTCTTTTTTTACGGGTTCTGCAGGCTCAGGCGTAGTCTGTCGTTTCCTGCCCCGCTCGCCCACAGCCGCCAGACGCTCCAGTGCCAAGCCAGCCGACTGCGATCCCTGCGCCGCCGGCTCACTCTTTTTTGGTTTAGTCACTCCCTGCTGGCGCATCAACTGCGTCCGCGCCTGTAATAGCTGGCTGGTGGTATCGGGTAAACTCCCGACAGGTTCACTCTGAACAGCGGCAGGCGTGACAGCTGTGACTGCCAAAGGCGTCTCTGTGCCAGGTTCAGGCTGGCGGGGAATGGGCCGTTCTGAAACGATATTGGCAGCGGAGGGCGAGGGTTCAGCTATCAGCTGTTTTGGATGAAAAGCCAGCGCACGCAGCAAGGTCATTTCCACACCCATACGCCTGTCCGGTGCCAGCGGCAGTTCTTTACGTCCTACCAGCAAGGTCTGATAATAGAGCTGGACCTCTGCCGGGGGCAGCACTCTGGCCAGCTCACGCAGGCGTGACCCGGCAGCGGCAAACTCATCATCCGGCGCTGAACTGACAAGCTGAATCATCGCCACACGATGCAATAGCGTGAGCATTTCCACCAGCAACGCTTCCCATTCAACGCCTCTCGACGCCGCCTGATTAAGCAGAGACATCACTTTCTCACCCTCCGCCCTCACCAGGGCTTCAATAAGGGCAAGTGGCTGCTCATCATCAAGCGTGCCAAGCATATCGATGACCGTCGCGGTGGTTACCTGCCCCGCGCCAATAGCAATAGCCTGATCGGTAAGACTCAAGGCATCCCGCATACTGCCATCGGCAGTCCTGGCCAGCAGCTGCAGCGCTCTGACTTCTGCAGAAATGTTTTCCTGCTGCAAAACATACTCAAGTTGTCCGCGGATCTGGACAGCGTCGAGCGCCTTCAGGTGAAACTGCAGGCAACGCGATAAAATCGTCACCGGCAATTTCTGCGGATCAGTGGTGGCCAACAAAAATTTCACATGGTCGGGTGGCTCTTCCAGCGTTTTCAACAGCGCATTGAAACTATGGCGTGACAACATGTGGACTTCATCAATCAGGTAAACTTTAAAGCGCCCCCGAGCAGGGGCGTATTGAACGTTATCCAACAGGTCGCGGGTATCTTCAACTTTGGTACGGGAAGCAGCATCTATCTCTATTAAATCAACAAAACGCCCTTGCTCAATTTCCCGGCAGTTATCACACTGACCACAGGGCGTCGCAGTAATTCCCGTTTCACAGTTCAACCCTTTCGCTAACAGGCGAGCAATCGTGGTTTTTCCCACACCACGGGTGCCTGAAAAAAGATAAGCGTGATGAATACGACCAAGAGACAGGCCATTCGCCAGCGCGGTCAGAACATGTTCCTGCCCAACAACATCTGTAAACGCTTGAGGACGCCACTTGCGCGCCAGTACCTGATAGCTCATTAATACATCATCGTTAATTAAAAAATCATTTATCCAAATCGCACGTCGGCGTGATTTAGCCTCAATTCAACCTGCTACAACAGTGTACCAGCACGGCTAATGCCATTCCTATAAATTTTGCTCATATCCTGCCGCTGGCAGCATTCATTTGGAAAGAAATAAAAAGATTAAAAAAAAACAACCATACAAAAGAAACGTCAGAGCCAAAAAAAACAATAACAACCAGAAAGACATTAAAATAAAAAGTATCAATTTACATTAGCCACAATTAAAATAACTTGGGTGATTTTTGAATATATTAATTTGAAATTCACACCACATCAGGATGACGGCAAGACCAGTAAATGAACAGAAACAGGAAATAAAAATTCATTTAAATCAAAAACCTCAAAACAAAAACGCAGACTCCTTATTTACAGCGCTACGGACACGCTGACACCTCCTTAACAAAAACATAATGGAATATACATAATGGAAATAAAGCACACCCAAAAGAGAGCCACTTCCTCAAATAAAACATCCCAACAACACCCTTTAATTAAAGCGATGCATACGCTGGCTATTATCAGCCTTCCTTTATCAGGCACAATGAATATGGCCTATGCCGTTGATGACGTGGTTATCGGCACCGATGGCGGCATTGGCGGAAGCGGCAGTTCAGCAAGCAACGCAGGAAACGCCACGAATGGCAGTGATGGCAGCAACGGCTCTAATGCCAGAATCACCACCAGCGGCGGAGATGGAAGTAACGGCGTAAATGGGAGTGATGGAGCCAGCGGCAGCGCGGGTACAAAAGGAAATACGGGTACGGTGGGCGACGACAAAACGTCCACGTTACGCAATGTCAGAGGCACGTTGGGACTTCTGCAGATTGGTGGAAGCGGCGGTGAAGGTGGTGAAGCTGGCGAGGCGTCTGCAGGTACTTATGGTGGTACAGGAGGAGCCGGGGGCAACGGCGGCGATGGTGGCACAACCGGCATGGGAGGGAACGGGGGAGACGGCGGCAATGGTGGGAACGGCGGCAACGGCTCTGACGGGGGTAACGGGGGTAATGGCGCTGCAGGCGGCACCGGCACGCTTACCGTAAATCAAAGCAATTTCACCATTTTTAGCGGTTTCGTCGGTGCTGCGGGCGGCAATGCCAGTGACGGCCAGGACGGCAAGATAGGGGGGAGCGGCGGCACAGGTAGTAGTGGCGGTATAGCCGGGGCTAACGGTACTCGTGCACCAGGCGGCCTTGCCGGGAATGGCGGAAACGGGGGTAATGGCGGTACCGGAGGTAACGGTGGAGATGGTGCCGGAGGGGGTGCTGGAGGCAGCGGAAGTCTGATGCTGAACAACAGCACAATGAATGTCAGGAACACACTATCCGTCGGCGGTTCGGCTGGATCTGGCTCATCCGGGGGTAATGGCGCAACTGGAGGCCAGAGGGGAGATGCGGGAGTCACGTCCGAAAGTGCCACCTCCACAGGGGATGATGGTAACGGCGGGGCTGGTGGTACAGGCGGCAATGGCGGTCAGGGCGCAAATGGTGGTGATGGTGGTGACGGAAGTCTGACCGTGACGAATAGTGTGGTTAGCGCACAGTCAGTCGCCATTGGGGGCGACGGTGGTAACGGTGGTAGCGGCGGTAGCGGCGGTATTACGGGCTCATCCGGCACAGCCAGTACCTCCGGTTCTGCAGGATCGGGAGCTGCAGGCGGCCAGGGAGGCTCCGCAGGTGATGGCGGTTCTGCTGGTACAGGCACCGTTACATTTAACAACGGCAGCCTCACGGTCACTTCCGGCATCCATGTGGGTGGTAACGGGGGAAACGGGGGAAACGGAGGGAATCTGCAAGGAAGCAATGCTGCGGGTGACGGCGGCAATGGCAGTGACGGCTCCTCAGGTGCCCTCACCTTTACCTCCGGCGTAATCAATAATAAAGGAACGCTGACGCTGGGAGGCCAGGGGGGAAATGCAGGTGATGGAGGCACCAACAATGGCGTCAAAGGCCGCTCGGGTAATGGAGGTGAAGCAGGCAATGGCGGAACAGGTACAGCTGTTTTCTTAAGTGGCAGAGGTCAAATTGCCAGTGATATTCAAATTGGTGGGCAAAATGGCAGTCATGATGGCGTGCTGGACAGCAGTTCCCTGGCACAGACCGCTGGCGTGGGAGGCACAGGTATTTTGGATATCCGCAGCGGCGCATTCACAGCAGGCACACTGACGCTGGGAGTGGCAAATCTCTGGAGCAGCTTAACGGATACCCTGACAACCACAGAAAATCAATTTTTACAAAGTGGCGGGACCTTTCAGGTGGGCAGCTCGGTGCTGAACAATGGCACTATGACCATCGATGGGGGTATCTACGCCACTAAAACGCTGGAAGCAAATGAAGGAACCCTGATTATAAGCGGTGACGGTACCGCTATTTTTGGCCCAACGGAACTGAATGCCAACAGCTGGCAGGAAAAAGTTGCGCTATTGCAAAATAATCTCGCTGTATCGTTCAACGGTACGCTGGTCTTGAGTGGAGACACCACCCTCGATCTTTCCAGCACCGATCTGAACTGGCGCGTAGGGGGAGATGAAAGCACGTCAGGTCTGGGTACCTCCTCTCTGACGGTGTTAAATGCTCGATCCTATATTGATTCAGGTAATGCTGCACTGGCGATGGGATCGGCTCAAATCGACTCCGGTGCCTATTTGCTGGTTTTAACAGATGACAGTATCACCGCAGGAGAGTCCTTTACTGCCGTTACCAGCTCGGGCCTGTCGGAATCTGCCACATGGCAGGAGTCCAATATCAGCACCACCAGCAGGCTGCTGACCGCAACACAGACCGCCAGCGCAGATTCAACGGTGATCACCCTTAACAGCGCTGATCTGAGTACCACACTTCCAGAAATTTCAGGCGGTACAGCTGCCCTGCTCAATGCAATGAGCGAACAGATCGGCGTCAACGTAACCTCAGATAATGCCGCTCAGGAGTTCATCTCTAAAGCCATGGATGTGCGCTATGTCAGCGATTCAGGCACCTCAGCCCGCCTCATTGAATCGGCGATCAATCTTGCCTCTATAGCCAATGTTGCAGGTACCAGCTTCAGAGTCATGTCCGCCACTGCTAAAACCTTGTCACACCATTTATCCATGGGTCAACATTTCTTTCAGGGGACACCTTTGGAAGAGGGTTTTAATTTGTGGACGTCTCTGCTTTATGACAACAGCAAGCTTTCCGGTTACAACAGCAGTGGCTTTAATGCGAAAACCAACACCTGGCTTGGGGGCATCTTTATCGGTGCTGAAGATACCTTACTGACAAATAAGGGCGGGATACTCAAAACCGGGGGAGCTTTGAATATGGGTAAAGGTAAAAGTCGTTCGACTGGCAACCTCTACCCGGTAAAAAACGAACTCGATTTTTGGGGAGCCTCTCTCTACGGCAGCTGGATCAGTGGTAGCTGGAATCTTATCGGCGATATTAACTACTCAAGCGTTAGCCACAGCATCAAGCAATCACTCGATCCGGTTACGGGTTACTCAACGTTGTCCGGGGATGGTAAATCGACTATCATCAGTGCGGGTCTTACGCGCGAATACGTGTTTGAAAATAAATACGTTGATATTATGCCGTATATTGGGTTCCGCTATACCCAGTTGAAAAACAAAGCCTTTAAAACCAAAAGTGAAGGAAAAGAGTTCTTTAAGAACGGTTCCAGCTCTCAATCATTATGGTCTGTTCCGTTGGGTGTCCGTTTTACCAAAGAATATAAAAACGACTCGGGTTATACGCTGAAACCTTCTCTGGATTTGTCCTGGGTAGCCACCGGCGGTGATACGACAGCGGGTACAACGGTAACAATGGCGGGGGTAACGGGGTCGGCTTATGGCGAGTCTCGTATCGCTGACAGTTCAGCTTACAACGCCAATGTAGGTTTCTTACTGCAAAAAGATAAAATGACGTATGGCCTCAACTATGGTATCCAGAAGTCGTCGAACGAAACTTCGCAAACCATTTCTGCCTCATTTAATCTGAAGTTCTGATAGTAAAAATCCGCCTTTACAAAAGGCGGATTTTTTTCTTTTGGCACACCCTGAAACGTTTACTTTCCTGCAGAGATCCCGACAGAGCCAGACGCTGATGATGACGTTGACAAAACGTGATTGCAGGCCAGGCTTAAAAAGGATGCAGCCCTTATGCTGATATCTGACAACTCAGTGCCCCGGAAAACTGACCAGGCTGAAACATTCAATTCCTGCTGCATTCAAACGCGGCTCTCCACCCAAATCAAACAGATTAATAATGAAGGCGGCATGTTTGACTTCTCCACCGGCACGGCGAATCAGTTTAGCGGTTGCTTCAATGGTGCCGCCAGTAGCCAGTAGATCATCAACGACCAGCACGGTGTCTGCTGCAGTAATCGCATCACAATGTAGTTCAAGCCGATCAGTACCGTATTCCAGCTCATAGCTTTCTGAAAAAGTTTTACGTGGCAGCTTTCCGGGTTTGCGCACCGGCACAAAGCCGACGCCCAGTCCTAATGCGACCGGGGCACCAAACAAAAATCCGCGCGCCTCGGTTCCTACAACTTTGGTAATACCCGCATCGCGGTAACGCTCCACCAATAATTTAATGCTGAGAGCAAAGGCTTCAGGATTTTCCAGCAAACTGGTGACATCACGAAACAGGATGCCGGGCCTGGGATAATCCGCGATACTTTTAATACTGTTTCTCAGGAATTCGAGCTGCTGCGCTGTTGCGGTCATAATTTTATGCCTGATAAATACCAATCTGACTCACGCAGCTTCAGTGACTCTGACGAAACCCATTCGCAGAGTATTGCCGTTCATTCAGGGGAAGCCGCGTACGAAAGCGAACAAATTTATGCAAACCCTCTTCTAATTGCAACCTCAGAAAGCAAAACATCACCGTCAGAGCTATCATACCGAAAGAGGGAGGGAGTAAATGAAATGAGAAGAGAATATCTGCTTGGACAACTGGCAGCCCAGATAAAGCAATTGGTGCACACACTGGCTCCCCACGCGCATGAAAAAGCCTCCAGCGCACGTTTTGATGGTCAACTGTTTCACTGTAACAGTATCCGTCTTGGAGACTGTCTGCAAGAAGTCCGACAGAGTCTGGCGATGCTGAAACAAAGCAGCATCAGTGGCAGCAGTGAAAGCGTCGCCTGGCTGGCAGAACGAATGGTACGGCAGATCGGTGCCCTGCAGCGGGAAGTGGCAACGCAGTCGTTACGCAAAAAAGATCTGCAGACAGTACCTGAAGAGGAAAGTCTGTATGAAAAACTGGCAAAACATCAGGATTATGAAAGACGACTGCGTGCGGCGATAGCTGATCGGGAAAGTCAGCTTGCTTACCAGGATACCTTAAGCGGGCAACAAAAACTGCAACGAGAAATAGCCGCGCAAGAGGGACGCTTGCAGCGCTGCCTGCAGGCATTAAAACGCATTGAGCAGGCTATTGAAAAAAGTGAACAGTAGCTGCCACACATTAGATTTTAATGGGAGTTAACCAATGGGGCTTCTTTCATGGGTCATTATTGGCCTGCTGGTTGGTTTTTTTACACGCCGTTTTTTTCATGGCAGACCGGGAGGGTTCATCGCCACGTTGATGTTGCCCCTTGTTGGCGGACTGACCGGAGGGTATATCAGCACTTTTTTCGAGAGCGTTAAAAATTCTGTGTCATTCCAGTAATATACTCAAAAAAGGAATGATACATGTCCCAACCCTTTGATTTCGACAAAGCGCTGAAAGCACTCCAATCCGGTCAGGCCCTGACCGGTAAAGATGGTATCCTAACCACGTTAATCAAACAGTTAACCGAGGCGGCGTTGGCCGCCGAACTGGACTCCCATCTGGCTGCGGATGTTGAAGCCAACCGTAAAAACGGTTCCGGTAAAAAGACCATCAAAACCACCAACGGCACCTTCGAGCCTCAGTTGGTGAAGAAGCACCAGACCACGCTGTCGGACGAGATCGAACAGAAGATTATTCGCCTGTTCGCGCTGGGCATGAGTTACGCCGACATCAGCCGGGAGATCGAAGACCTGTACGCTTTCAGCGTTTCCACCGCCACGCTCAGCGCCGTCACCGACAAGGTTATCCCTGAACTCAAACAGTGGCAGCAGCGCCTGCTGGAGTCGGTTTATCCCTTTGTCTGGCTGGACGCCATTCACTATAAGATCCGCGAGGAAGGCCGCTACGTCAGCAAGGCGGTGTATACCGTGCTGGCGCTGAACCTTTCCGGTAAAAAGGAAGTGTTGGGGCTGTATCTGTCTGAAAGTGAGGGTGCCAACTTCTGGCTGTCAGTGTTGAGCGACCTGCAAAACCGGGGCGTAAAGGACGTACTGATTGCCTGCGTGGATGGGCTGACCGGCTTCCCGGAAGTGATAAACAGCATCTACCCGCAAACCGAAGTCCAGCTGTGCATCATTCACCAGATACGAAACTCCATTAAATACATAGCGTCGAAGCACCATAAAGCCTTCATGGCCGACCTGAAGCCGGTTTACCGTGCGGTATCGAAAGCCGCGGCGGAAACCGCGCTGGATGAACGTAGCGCCCTTACAGGGCGAGCGTCACGGCTTCGCCGTTCCGATGCTTTGCATGGCCGGAGCACCGCTTTATACTCAGCATCATGTATATCCCGCGTCCCGCCAAACTCCTGTTCACCGTCTATGACGGCTGGAACTACTACCTCGGGAAGCACGGTGACAGCGTCAGCCAGTGGAACCGCCTCTGTGTTGAGCGCATGCTCGCCTGTGGAACCTGCGCAATGGGCGTTCGCCGCTACTGCTGTGCCTCGCCGGGCTGTACCCACTCCCGCTTCTTCTGCCAGAGCTGCAAGTCAAAGGCATGCAGCGCCTGCGGCATGAAGTCCACTGGGCAGTGGATTGCTGAGCAGCAGCACATTCTGCCCGACTGCGAATGGCAACACATCACTTTTACTATGCCACACCTGCTCTGGCCGTTCTTTAACTATAACAGGCCGCTGCTCAACGACCTGTTCCGCTGCGCCACCCGCGCCATGCTGAAGTGGGCACGTACACAGGGCATTGAGGTCGGCATATTCTGCGCCCTGCACTCCTATGGTCGCCAGCTCAATCAGCATCCGCATATCCACGTCTCCGTCACGCGGGGCGGTCTCGACGTTAAGCACCGCGTCTGGCGCAGCCTCTTCTTTAAAAAGAAGGCCGTTGAGGAAATCTGGCGTGGTGCTGTTATCCGACTGCTGCGCGACAGCTACGCCCGGATCATGCCCGGCATGCTGCCGGGTCTGGGCCACATCCGCGATGAGCGCCAGTGGCGGCGTTACCTGAAGGCACAATATGGCCGACACTGGAAGGTACACTTCGCGAAGAAGACCCGGGGAGCCTGGCACAGCGTGAAATACCTCGGCCGCTACCTGAAGCGCCCGCCGGTGTCGGCTTCCCGTCTGCGACACTACGGCGGAGGCGCGGTAGTCCACCACTACCTCGATCACCGCACGGGAAAACATAAACGCCAGACGCTGAGTCAGGAATAGATGATCGGGCGCTATATCAGCCACATTCCGGCGCGGCATTTTAAGATGGTGCGCTACTCCGGCTTTCTGGCCAACCGAAAGCGGGGCACGCTGCTGCCGAAGGTTTACGAAGCGCTGGAGATGACGGTACGGGAAAAACCTAAACGCCCCGGGTTCGCGGTACTGATGAAAGGCTTCCTGGGCACAGATCCGTATCAGTGCATCCTCTGTAAAGGCCGGTTGCATTTTTCCGGAGCCGTGGCGGGTGAACACGCCACAAAAATGCTCTCTGACAGGCTGCATCAGATGGCGAAAAAACGATGGCTGCGGATGCCGGAACTGGATCGGTGCACCTGAAAAATGGGTTTCAGGTTGAAAATACAGCGAAGATGGCATTTTTATATCAAGACCCACACAGATCAGCAGCAGCAATGGAGTAGACAGTGTCATTTTTCATGGTCAGGCGATATCAAAAGAAGCGATTCAATCTCCTAACCATGAACTGGAAGCCCGCTGGGGTCAGCAGTATCCGGTGGTTATCCAGTCGTGGCGTCGGAAATGGGAAAATCTGTCGGCGTACTTCCGCTATGCCGCAGATATCCGCAAGGTGATTTACACGACCAATGCCATTGAGTCGGTTCACCGGTAGTTCAGGAAGCTGACGAAAACCAAGGGCGCGTTCCCTAATGAAAACAGCCTGTTGAAGCTGCTTTATCTGGGGCTGCTGAATGCGCAGGAGAAGTGGACAATGCCGATCCAGAACTGGAATTTGACATTGTCGCAGTTAGCCATCTATTTTGACGGGCGACTGAATAACGTGATTACGCTGTAATATTTTTACCGTGACACAGAATTCTGAACGCTCCCCTTTTTTCGATTATGGCACCTTGACCCGGTTTGATTTGCGATCGCTATTAATTTCTCTTACTGGCGCATTAATGATGGTGCTGGTTATTAAAAAATTACGTATATGAAATGCGTTGAGGAACACAATGTCACTTGAAACCGCTTCAGAAGAAATAAAGCTGGCCGTTGATTTAATCATGCTTCTTGAGGAAAACGCCATCCCGGCCCATACCGTTCTGGCGGCACTTGCTATCGTTAAGCACGATTATGAAAAGAAGCTCGCGGTGACGGAGAACGGCTAGTGTTGGCCAGTACGAAGCGAAGGGCTGTGTTTTAGCATATCGATCAATATCTCGACCAGCTGGGGAGCATCCGCAGCCAGATTAAAGCTTTCGGGCATAAACAACCAGTTTTCCATAAGGCCGGTAATGTAGCCCCGCATAACAACTGCTGCACACCGCGTATCCAGATCGGATGGGAGCTGCCCTGCTGCTATGCACTGACGGATAACCGCTTCAATTTTCTCGTAGCACTCAAGATATAATGTCTGTTGCATCTTCTGCAGGGTAGCCATTTCGCCCACAAATTCACACTTATGAAAAATAATTTCCATAAGCGCGCGCCGACGCGCATCTCTCACTGTTGCTTGCAGAACGGCTGAAATCATTGAGCTCATCACCGACAGTGGATCGAAAGGATATTTTGATTGATACTCAAGTTCTAAGTCTTCAAGACCGGATTCCGACTGAGACCATATTTCATTCAGCAAGTCGGCTTTGTTCTTGAAATGCCAGTAAATTGCACCTCGCGTCACACCAGCCGTATCAGCAATATCGGCAAGCGACGTTTTTGATACACCGTATTCAGAGAACCTTTCAATCGCCGCATCAATAATTTGATTACGCGTCTCTAATGCCTGTTGTTTGGTTTTTCGTGCCATACGGGGATTTTTACTAAGAGGTGTGCTTACATACATTTCCGAATGTATGTAACATAACACGACTATAATTGAAACGCAGCAATGGGTTATTTATTTAAGATCCATTGAACAATCAATATCGGACATTCGAGGTTTATTTATGAACAAAAACAGAGGGTTGATACCTCTGGCAGCCGTTCTGATACTTTCAGGAAGTATGCTGCTGACAGGATGTGATAATAAAAGCACACAACAGGCCGGACAGCAGCAGGCACCTG
Source organism: Erwinia tracheiphila (assembly GCF_021365465.1). NCBI lineage: Bacteria > Pseudomonadati > Pseudomonadota > Gammaproteobacteria > Enterobacterales > Erwiniaceae > Erwinia > Erwinia tracheiphila. Next base: position 1,322,348 of record NZ_CP089932.1, on the reverse strand, counting down.
AAGTCGGGGTGGTTACGCTCAAAACCGCACCGCTGACGGTGACAACCGATCTCCCTGGACGAACCTCATCATTCCGTATTGCAGAAGTTCGACCTCAGGTCTCAGGTATTATCCTGAAACGCAATTTTGTTGAAGGCAGCGATATTAAAGCAGGAGAATCGCTTTATCAGATCGAGCCAGCCACCTATCAGGCAGCCTATGACAGCGCCAAAGGGGATTTAGCTCAGGCACAAGCTAACGCAGAAATCGCAGCACTTACGGTAAAACGTTATAAGCCCTTGCTCGGTACGAAATATATCAGCCAGCAGGATTATGACACTGCTGTTGCTACCGCGAGTCAGACTGCCGCAGCAGTAGAGGTTGCCAAAGCCAGTGTGGAAACAGCCCGCATCAACCTGGCCTTTACAAAAGTAACCTCCCCTATCAATGGTCGCATCGGTAGATCGTCAGTAACCGAAGGTGCTCTGGTACAAAATGCTCAAACCACGGCGCTGGCGACCGTTCAGCAACTCGACCCAATTTATGTCGACGTTACCCAGTCGAGCGAAGACTACACACGCCTGCGTGCGGAACTCCGTTCTGGCAAGCTGCAGCAGACTGGTGGTAAAGCTCAGGTTAAGCTGCTGCTTCAAAACGGCAGCGAATATTCTCAGACCGGCACTCTGGAGTTTTCAGACGTCACCGTTGATGAAACCACCGGCTCTATCACGCTGCGAGCCGTGTTTCCTAACCCGGGCCACACTTTACTGCCGGGCATGTTTGTTCGTGCACGCCTCAACGAAGGAACCAATCCAAACGCATTGTTAGTGCCACAGCAGGCGGTGACCCGGACTCCAACCGGTCAGGCAACGGCTATGGTGGTAGAGGCAGACAACAAAGTTGCCGTGCGTAACCTGACAGCAGAACAGGCAATTGGCGATAAGTGGCTGGTTACTGATGGATTAAAAGCAGGCGACAAAGTGATTACCACGGGTATCCAACGGGCCAAACCGGGTATTCAGGTTACACCGCAAGAAGTGAGTACAGACAATGCCGACAAGGCAAAATCTGTACATGCTCAGTCTTAAAAGGAGCCGTTGAAGCATGGCTAAGTTCTTCATCGACCGCCCTATTTTTGCGTGGGTTATCGCCATCATTATTATGCTGGCAGGCGTGCTCTCGATTTTGAAACTCCCTATCGAGCAATATCCTAATGTTGCCCCCCCCGCGGTACAGATAACCGCCACTTATCCGGGTGCCGATGCAAAAACATTACAGGATTCAGTCACGCAGGTTATTGAGCAAAATATGAACGGCATTGATGGCCTGATGTATATGTCATCTAACAGTGACTCATCCGGTACATTACAACTTACGCTGACTTTCCAGTCAGGTACGGACCCGGACATTGCTCAGGTTCAGGTGCAGAATAAACTGCAGCTGGCCACGCCGTTACTGCCACAGGAAGTTCAACAGCAAGGCATAAACGTTCAAAAGTCCTCCAGCAGTTTTCTGATGGTGGCAGGCTTTGTCAGCGACAGTGACAGCATGACGCAAAATGATATCGCTGACTATGTGGCGTCGAATATTAAAGATGCTATCAGCCGAACACCTGGCGTGGGCGATACCCAAATATTTGGTGCTCAATACGCGATGCGCATCTGGATGGATCCGCACAAGCTCAATAACTACCAGCTGACGCCCATTGATGTCATTAGTGCGATTACCGCACAAAATTCACAGGTTGCCGCAGGTCAGTTGGGTGGCTCTCCCCCGGTTCCTGGCCAGCAGTTAAACGCGTCAATTATTGCTCAAACCCGTCTGACGTCGACCGATGAATTCGGCAAAATCCTGCTTAAAGTTAACGCTGATGGTTCGCGAGTTCTGCTGAAAGATATTGCAAAAATTGAGCTGGGAGGTGAGAACTACGAGGTCATTGCACGATACAACGGCAAACCTGCTTCCGGTATTGGTATTAAACTGGCAACAGGTGCCAACGCGCTGGATACTGCGGATGCGGTAAAGGCACAGCTGGCCAAACTTGAGCCGTTCTTTCCATCGGGCCTTAAGGTTGTTTATCCCTACGACACCACGCCATTTGTTAAAATTTCAATTATGGAAGTGGTGAAAACCCTGCTCGAGGCAATCGTGCTGGTGTTTATCGTTATGTACCTCTTTTTGCAAAATTTTCGTGCCACCCTTATCCCCACAATAGCGGTGCCCGTTGTGCTGCTTGGGACGTTCGCCATTATCAGTGCCTTTGGCTATTCGATAAATACGCTGACAATGTTCGGCATGGTGTTGGCAATAGGATTATTGGTTGATGATGCAATTGTGGTGGTGGAAAACGTTGAGCGCGTAATGGCTGAGGAAGGTCTGCCGCCAAAAGAAGCCACTCGCAAGTCGATGGAACAAATACAAGGTGCGCTGGTGGGTATCGCTTTGGTACTTTCTGCCGTATTTATTCCGATGGCTTTCTTCGGGGGGTCTACTGGGGTTATTTATCGCCAGTTCTCCATTACCATCGTCTCCGCGATGGTATTGTCCGTGGTTGTGGCCATGATCCTCACGCCTGCGCTCTGCGCCACCATGCTTAAGCCAATCAGCAAAGGTGAACATGGCAAAACGACCGGCTTCTTCGGATGGTTTAACCGCATGTTTGACAAGAGCACTCATCACTATACTGACAGCGTAGACCATATTATTCGCAGCACTGGCCGCTATCTGGTGATCTATCTGGTGATAGTGCTGGGCATGGCATGGCTGTTTATAAAATTGCCTTCAGCCTTCCTGCCAGAAGAGGATCAAGGGCTGCTACTGGCACAGGCTCAGTTACCTGCGGGTGCAACACAGGAGCGCACTCAGGCTGTGTTGAACAAGGTCACCGATTACTTCCTGACAAATGAAAAAGACAATGTGAAGTCAGTTTTTACCGTGAATGGCTTTGGTTTTGCCGGTCGTGGTCAAAATACGGGAATTGCCTTTGTCAGCCTCAAGCCATGGAGTGAGCGTAGCGGTGCAGCCAATAAAGTTGACGGTATTGCAGGTCGCGCCATGAGAGCATTTGGTGCCATTAAAGACGGTATGGTCATTCCCTTCAACCTGCCTGCCATTATTGAGCTGGGCAATGCCACGGGTTTTGACTTTCAGCTTATTGACCAGGCTAACTTAGGCCATGATGCCTTGACTCAGGCACGTAATCAGCTTTTTGGTATGATCGCTCAACATCCCGATACGCTGGTGGGCGTCAGGCCAAATGGCCTGGAGGATACTCCACAGTACAAATTGGCCATTGATCAGGAGAAAGCAGAAGCACTTGGCGTATCAATTTCTGACATCAATACCACGCTTGGCGCTGCCTGGGGCGGTTCCTACGTCAATGACTTCATCGATCGTGGTCGTGTGAAGAAAGTGTATGTGATGGGTACGGCCGATTCACGTATGCTGCCAAACGACATTGATAAGTGGTTTGTACGCGGTTCGTCGGGTCAAATGGTGCCATTCTCCGCGTTTGCTTCGGCTAAATGGCAATACGGCTCACCTCGTCTGGAACGTTACAACGGCCTGCCATCGATGGAACTGCTTGGCCAGGCTGCACCTGGCAAAAGCTCCGGTGAAGCGATGGCGCTAATGGAACAACTGGCATCCAAATTACCGCAAGGGATTGGCTATGACTGGACGGGGATGTCTTATCAGGAACGTCTGTCCGGTAATCAGGCGCCGGCACTGTATGCGATCTCATTGATTGTGGTGTTTCTTTGCCTGGCCGCGCTGTACGAAAGCTGGTCAATTCCCTTTGCGGTAATGCTTGTTGTCCCCCTGGGGGTTATCGGGGCGCTTATCTTCACCACTCTTCGTGGGTTGAGCAATGACGTCTACTTTGTTGTTGGCCTGCTGACAACTATTGGGTTGTCAGCAAAGAATGCCATCCTGATCGTGGAATTCGCCAAGGATCTTATGGAGAAAGAAGGTAAAGGCCTTGTGGAATCAACCCTTGAAGCGGTGCGTATGCGTTTACGCCCGATTCTGATGACCTCACTTGCTTTCATTCTTGGCGTGCTTCCGCTGACTATCAGTACAGGCGCAGGTTCCGGTGCGCAAAACGCGGTGGGAACAGGTGTCATGGGCGGCATGGTTACCGCGACGGTACTGGCAATTTTCTTTGTCCCGGTATTTTTTGTAGTGGTACGCAGACGCTTTGGCAAGAACAAAGGATGAATTGAAGCATGCCCATCTGCCAGAACATCCCTGATACCTGGCTGTAAATAAATATCAAAGGGGCTGCTCATACAGCCCCTTTCTTCTTTGAAGACCTGCCTGACAGATTCAGTTTCTGTCACTCCCTTTTTTGGTTGCAATCTATTTTTTCAGAACGCATAATATTGTTATGTTATAACATTTCAATTCAAGAGAAGAATTATGAAAGAAGACATTCATCCTGATTACCGCATCGTGGCATTTCACGACACCAGTGTTGATACTTATTTTATTGTTGGTCCCACTGTCAGAACTGAACGGACGGTAGAGCTCAATGGAAAAATATTATCTTATGTAACACTGGATGTATCCTCCGCTTCGCATCCCTACTACACCGGTAAGCAAAAAGAATTTGCAAAAGAAGGTAGCGCTCGCCGTTTCAATCAGCGCTTTGGTCGCTTTTTCTCTGGCGCAAAATAAGGAGACGATATTATGCAGGTTCTTAGCTCATTAGCATCAGCCAAAAAACGCCATAAAGATTGTAAAGTGGTGCGTCGGCATGGCCGCATATACGTTATTTGCAAAAGCAACCCACGCTTCAAAGCGGTACAGGGAAGAAAGAAAAAGAAACGATAACAGAAATGATATTTCCTTAAATGTATTAGTCGCGACTTAATCTGACACATGACCTTGAAAAGTTGAGAGTTACCGATTTTGATATGGGTGTCGAAGCCTTATACAAAACACAAGGTCACTCTCATGTTTCATTCTACCAATCCCGTCATTAAACACAAAGCCGGTTTGCTCAATCTGGCTGAAGAACTCAGTAACGTGTCGAAAGCCTGTAAAATCATGGGCGTCTCACGCGAGACCTTTTACCGCTATCGCGAACTGGCCGATAATGGCGGCGTGGATGCGCTGATAAATTGCAGTCGCCGCGTCCCTGACCTTAAGAATTGCACCGATGATGCCACTGAGCAGGCTGTTGTTGATTATGCCGTTGCTTTTCCCGCCCATGGCCAGCACCGGAGCAGTAATGAATTACGTAAACAGGGCGTTTTTATCTCAGGAAGTGCTGTCCGTTCTGTCTGGTTGCGCCATAACCTTGAGAACTTCAAAAAACGCCTGAAATCGCTGGAAGAAAAAGTGGCCCGTAAGGGTATCGAACTGAGCGACAGCCAGATAGTGGCATTGTAACGTAAGGCCAGTGATGACGACGTCTGTGGCGAAATTGAAACGGCTCATCCCGGCTATCCGGGTTCACAGGACACGTTCTACGTGGGCAACCTGAAAGGAGCCGGTCGTATTTATCAGCAAACGTTCGTGGATACATATTCAAAGGTCGCTCACTGCAAGCTGTATGTCGCCAAAACGCCGATTACTACGGCTGACCTGCTGAACGATCGCGTGTTACCGTTTTACGAGTCGCAGGGCCTGCCAGTACTGAGGATACTGACAGACAGAGGCACAGAGTACTGTGGCAAGGTGGAACAGCATGACTATCAGCTTTATCTGGCGATAAATGATATTGAGCATACAAAAACCAAAACGATGTCTCCGCAGACCAATGGTATCTGTGAGCGCTTTCACAGAACGATATTGCAGGCGTTTTATCAGGTGACGTTCCGCAAAAAACTGTATGGCGATATCGCCACACGACAATCGGATCTTGATGAATGGCTGGCTCACTATAATAATGAGCGAACCCATCAGGGAAAATGTGCTGTGGGCGGACGCCAATGGAAACGTTACTTGATGGAAAACCTATCCGGGCTGAGAAGAATTTAAGCCAGATATAATCTGACAGACACCTGTATAAATAACCGGTAACGGTCAGATCAGGTCTGAGCTAATACACATAATAGTAGCCAGCTGATGGCCTGCATCAACTATTGATGTAGTACTCAAGAAAGTGTTATATGATTTCTCTGGATCTGATTTACCACAAGGGAATATTTTATGGCAACAGGATTTGCAACCACAGAAGAACCCGGTCGATATTACATATTTCATTCCCCATTGCCCCAGGGGGAATTTTTTGAAATCCGTCCGCTACTTTTACCCCACAATGCCAAACCCATAACCGATGACGAAAGCGGGATGTGTATCGGTTATTCCGTTTCACAAGCCCTTGGTCTTTGGCGAATTTATGACACCGATGGAACTTTTGTCACACTGGAAGAAGCTCCGCTGGAATCACCGCTGATTGATCCAACCGATATTGCGTTACTTGCGGCCGGTATTTTCCGCATCTTCTTAGCTGGCAGGGCGCTACTGCAAAGCGGAGTCAGAACGGCTCTCACGGTAAAGCTCAGTCAGGGAACGGTCAGTTTTTTAAGAAGTCGGTTAAAAGTTGGTCTGTCAGCTCGTAAACTAAAAATGACAGAAACCGCTGCGAAACATATGTATAACTCCGGGCGCTATGTGCCTTTGCAGCTTCAGGAGAAAGCTATTCACTATGGCAAACGAATGCCTGATCCCCAAAAAAAACCGGGTTATTTTCGTTATGAAACAGATATATACAGACTTATAGAAGACAAGGCAAAAAAACATATATCTACAAAAAATACATGTTGGAAGTCGTTGTCAGAGAAAAAGACTGGACAGTTAGCCATTTTTTATATAAATGAAAAAGATTACTATGATCGAAATTATTTGTGGAAACAGACAGCTAAAAGTTACTCCTTATGAAAGAGAGTGTAATCCAGATAATGATGACTGGATAAACGCATGGATTGAATTTAGTGTGCCTGAATTGAAAACGGAATTTAAAACAGCATTTACGGTTTATGAACTTTCACAATTAAAAAATGGAGTTGAAAATATCTATCAAAGCATAGTTTCTGTAAATGAATCATTTACTGTAAATTTTGATAGTCTGGAAAACAGGATGAATATTTCTTTCATTAAAATTCACTCAGAGCATGTCGAAGTTAATTTGGTCTTGAGACCAGAAGATCATGCAGAAAGCATCAAAGTAACGGACACATTTTACATTGACCAGAGCTACTTTCCGGCGTTACTGTCCGGCCTCGACGAGATGATTAACTGGCCTGAATGAAACAGCTAAAAGCCAGAGCGGCCTGCTCGCTCTGTGCCTGACCACGAAAGAGGGCTGATTTTGCCCTCTGCCTGACCGCAGTTCATGCTAATGTAAGTTTGAAATGTGATCCAATGTTCCAAAGTGAAAATGTCAATTTTATGCCTTTCACCAATGTTATTTAGTGGTTAGATATCCGTATGATGATATTGCTTCTCTTGGGGTATTAGGGGTTTGAGGCTCAGTGGAACAGTAACCGCCGTTAAGCAGCCATTTTAAGTGGCCAAAAATAAACCAGCCAATTTACATCGTGAATTTGTGCTCTTGGCTATCTCAATTATGGTAGCTAAGTTGGCTGTACTCATGCTGGCTATTTTTAGAGCAAAAAAAGCCATTAACCGCAACAGATTGATTTAAAAGTTATTGACCACTCAATTTAACCTTTTAACTATCTTTTGGATTCCACTGCTCCATAAACCCCTATGATGCCTGACCGGATGGTTGAGGTTTTAAAAGAATCAAAAAATAAATGAAATTGTAACGGGAGTGGAGAACCACTCCCGTTTGCTATTTGGTAGCTATGACTTTTTTTATTAACTCGAGGTCGTTCTTTTTTTGTTGAGGGTGTGTGTTAGTCGCGACTTAATCTGACACATGACCTTGAAAAGTTGAGAGTTACCGATTTTGATATGGGTGTCGAAGCCTTATACAAAACACAAGGTCACTCTCATGTTTCATTCTACCAATCCCGTCATTAAACACAAAGCCGGTTTGCTCAATCTGGCTGAAGAACTCAGTAACGTGTCGAAAGCCTGTAAAATCATGGGCGTCTCACGCGAGACCTTTTACCGCTATCGCGAACTGGTCGATAATGGCGGCGTGGATGCGCTGATAAATCGCAGTCGCCGCGTCACTGACCTTAAGAATTGCACCGATGATGCCACTGAGCAGGCTGTTGTTGATTATGCCGTTGCTTTTCCCGCCCATGGCCAGCACCGGAGCAGTAATGAATTACGTAAACAGGGCGTTTTTATCTCAGGAAGTGCTGTCCGTTCTGTCTGGTTGCGCCATAACCTTGAGAACTTCAAAAAACGCCTGAAATCGCTGGAAGAAAAAGTGGCCCGTAAGGGTATCGAACTGAGCGACAGCCAGATAGTGGCATTGTAACGTAAGGCCAGTGATGACGACGTCTGTGGCGAAATTGAAACGGCTCATCCCGGCTATCCGGGTTCACAGGACACGTTCTACGTGGGCAACCTGAAAGGAGCCGGTCGTATTTATCAGCAAACGTTCGTGGATACATATTCAAAGGTCGCTCACTGCAAGCTGTATGTCACCAAAACGCCGATTACTGCGGCTGACCTGCTGAACGATCGCGTGTTACCGTTTTACGAGTCGCAGGGCCTGCCAGTACTGAGGATACTGACAGACAGAGGCACGGAGTACTGTGGCAAGGTGGAACAGCATGACTATCAGCTTTATCTGGCGATAAATGATATTGAGCATACAAAAACCAAAACGATGTCTCCGCAGACCAATGGTATCTGTGAGCGCTTTCACAGAACGATATTGCAGGCGTTTTATCAGGTGGCGTTCCGCAAAAAACTGTATGGCGATATCGCCACACGACAATCGGATCTTGATGAATGGCTGGCCCACTATAATAATGAGCGAACCATCAGGGAAAAATGTGCTGTGGGCGGACGCCAATGGAAACGTTACTTGATGGAAAACCTATCCGGGCTGAGAAGAATTTAAGCCAGATATAATCTGACAGACACCTGTATAAATAACCGGTAACGGTCAGATCAGGTCTGAGCTAATACACCTTAAACGAGCCGATGGCCTGATACGCCAGCTGTTGTAATTCATAAATTGTAAAGGACAGTATTTTGCCATCGCTCGCAATTACAACACCATTCCTGCACATTTCTCATTACTATCTTTCAACAGCTGACTACCGTTGTGCTCTGTTCAGAGCCACTAAAAAGGGCTTCCCTGTCCTGCTGACTTATTTCATGCTCTCAACCATGGCATTGACGTTGTGCCTGAACGCTGCAATATAACTGTTCGCCATACCATCTTTTTTAGTTAATGCTTCGGGGTATAACTCCCCGCCGGGTTTAGCCCCCGTGGCAGACGCGATCTGTTTCACCAAGCGAGGATCGGTCTGGTTCTCAATAAAATAGCTGTGAATATGTTCTTTTTTCAGCTGGGTGATTAAGCCAGCAACATCTGAAGCGCTTGCTTCTGATTCAGTAGAAAAACCGGCAGGCGATAAGAAACTTACACCATAACGTTGACCAAAATAACCAAAAGCATCATGGCTGGTTAACACTTTACGTTTTTCTGCAGGCACTGCGGCGAATTCCGTTTTCGCCCAGTCATCAAGCTTCTGTAATTCAGTGATATAGGCCAAACCGCGCTGCCGAAAATAATCTGCATCTTCGGGGTCGATAGCAATAAGTGCATTCATCACATTTGTTGCGTATACCTCACCATTTTTCATGCTGTTCCATGCGTGTGGATCGGTAACAATTCTACCCTCGTCTTCCATCGTTCGGGTTGTGATCCCTTGAGATGCAACAATCACTTTACCCTTGTATCCGGAAGCAGAAATCAAACGATCCATCCAGCCCTCCATACCCAGCCCGCTGACAAAAACCGCATCCGCTTTTAGCAGGACCTGTGAGTCCTGAGGTGTAGGTTCGAAACTATGCGGGTCGCCGTCGAAGCCGACAAGGCTTTTCACTTTCACATGCTCGCCGCCAACTTCTTTAACTATATCAGCCAGAACTGAAAAACTGGCTACCGTATTGACCGTATTTGCCAGCACAAAAGGGGAGACAAAAAACGCCGCAACCGCTAGCGTAACGGGTAACATCTTCATGCTTTCTCCTTACCAATAGAAAAAGGCCGTTTGCGGAAGATTCCACCGCATGGCCCAATTAAAATTGAAATAAAAAACAATATGGCGGCGTTGAGTATTACAGCTGGTCCGGCGGGTAACGAACAATACCAGGAGGCAATCAACCCGGTGAAACTGGCGATTAACGCGAGGAGCATCGCTGTAAAAATCATACCAGGTAATCTCACAGACCAGAAACGCGCGGCAGCGGCAGGTAACATCATTAATCCAACACACATCAAGGTACCTAGTACCTGAAAGCCAGCAACCAGATTAGTGACGACCAGCATGAGGAAGATGCTGTGAACCAACGGAGGGACCCAACGGCTCTGAGCATGCAAAAAAGCGGGGTCGAAAGCATCGATAACTAAAGGACGGTAAATTAATGCCAATGCTAACAGAGTGAAGGAAGCAACGCCGCTGACCAGGATAATGGATGGGTTATCAACAGCCAGAAGCGACCCAAAAAGGACATGGAGCAGATCGATGCTGGAACCACGTAATGAAACCAGCGTAACTCCCAGGGCCAGCGAGCCGAGGTAAAAAGCCGCGAAGCTGGCGTCTTCCCGCAGTGGCGTAAAACGACTGACCGCTCCCGAAAGTAAGGCAACCGACAGGCCTGCGATAATGCCGCCCGTCCCCATCGCCACCAGCGAAAGCCCTGATATCAAATAACCAATAGCCGCCCCCGGCAAAACCGCATGAGAAAGCGCATCACCGACAAGGCTCATTCTGCGTAATAGCAGGAAAACCCCCAAGGGAGTTGCACTAAGCGACAGTGCAACACAGGCCACCAGCGCTCTGCGCATAAAGCCAAATTCAACAAATGGCGCAGTTAGCAGCAAGCTCATTTAAACCCCACTACATTATTAACATTGGGTGACGTAACCCTCTTACTACCAGATAACCATTCAGCACGGTTTGGCAAAAGTTTCAGCGTTTGCGAAAAATGTTTTTCAACGGCGACCAAATCATGCAGTACCACAATCAGGGTGCAACCAGCCTGATGCCGCTCCTCCAAAAGTGTAAGCAGCATCGCTGTTGTTTCGCTGTCAATGCCGGTAAAAGGCTCATCAAGTAATAATAGAGAAGCGTTTTGAACGAGCAGGCGAGCAAAAAGTACACGCTGCAATTGACCGCCTGAGAGTTCACCCGGCGGCATCAGCGCAAAATCCTGCATATTGACTTTCTCCAGTGCCCCCATCACGGACTGCCGCACAGAGCGATTCATTGCGCCAAACCAACCGCATTGTCTCCAGCATCCCATTGCAACAAGATCAAACACACTAACCGGAAAGCCTCTTTCGATTTCGGATTGCTGCGGCAAAAAAACCACATCCCCTGGGGAGTAGTTATGAGTAACAGAACCAGATACCGGGCGTAACAAGCCAGCCACTGTTTTAAGCAAAGTAGACTTCCCTGAGCCATTAGCGCCGATCAGTGCTGTCATAGCCCCGTGCAAAAATCGTCCTTCCAGAACGGGAGTAGCGGCTTTACCACGATAGCCCGCGGTCAAATTATTCAAATGGATCATCCGCAAACAGCCCAATATGTCGATATAAGAAGAATCAAGGAGAGCAGAGATGCAACAGCGATCCTGACCACTGCAGAATGCGTGAATAAGGTCCCTCGCTGAATTAAAGATGAACGGAAAACCATTTCGCATACCCAATATGTTATAACATAACAGTATTTTATGTTAAGAACGAACCTCTGAGTGTAAATAAATTGTATCTAAGTATTTCTTTGGGTAGGATGAAGGTAAATTGTATTAATGTAAATAATCTTTGAGCAGGGTATTCACCTGTCACAAAAATAGGTATTATCTGCTGGAATAACCGATAGTTAAATCATAAAGATGGTGTTGGTATTAATTTAAAGCACTTGATAATTCTGAGCAAAACAACAATTATCGATATAAATATTCATTACGCCACATGGAGAAGAAATATACAGCGCTATTTCATGGTCTGTGAACGTTAATCATGGAAAAGTACTTTTTATGAAACTATTCAGCAGATAATTCCCAAAATAAAAGTTGCGCAAACAACGCATTCCTCATGATTTCAATGAAAATACATTATTTTTACGACAACATTTGAATTGTTTATGTAGAATATTGCTTTGAATCACGCTATAAGATGCTATGCCACTTTAATGAAAGCATCCTAAATACAAATTTCAATCCGCACATGGATAAGTAATATCAAAAGTAATGAAGTCCGAATAGCTCGCTAACCTGTGGATTTTATTAATTTATAATGTCACTATACCCTTGTATTGCTGATAAAATGCTGCGTATAAAAAAATCGTTTAATCAGGTTATTAAATTTATGTCAGTGTAAGAGGCTTAAATATCGCCTCCTGGCACACTATTAGTAAAAGACTAAACTAATGGCACCTCTAACTCGCTGTGGAGGGGAAAAAGATGGACGAGTATTCACCAAAAAGGCATGATATTGCACAATTAAAATTCTTGTGTGAAAATTTGTACGATGAAAGCATGACAACAATAGGTGACAGCCATCATGGATGGATTAACGATCCGACTTCTGCCAGCAATTTACAGCTTAACGATTTGATTGAGCACATAGCCTCATTTACCATGAATTACAAAATTAAACATATTGAAGATAGCGATCTGATTAGTCAGATTGATGAATATCTTGATGACACTTTTATGCTCTTTAGTAATTACGGCATTAATGTTCAGGAACTGCAACGCTGGCGAAAATCAGCTGAAGGGTTGTTTAGCATTTTTGCAGAGGAGTGCGCTCAAGTTGCCAATCCTGCGAGCCACTCGTTTTAAAACCTTTTTTTCAACGGCTTAACAATGACAAACAAAGTTCTTACTAAAACTGATTATCTTATGCGTTTAAGAAAGTGTCGTTCTATCGACACCCTGGAACGCGTTATAGAAAAGAACAAATACGAATTATCCGACAATGAGCTGGCAGTATTTTATTCTGCTGCTGACCATCGCCTGGCTGAACTCACTATGAATAAGCTTTACGATAAGGTGCCTGTTTCAGTCTGGAAATTCATACGTTAGGATTAAAAAATGTGCGGCGGGGCGATAAATTGGTGGAGGCCCTGCCAGCCACATCCCGGCACACACGACGTCTGCTGCGGCTGCTTCCTTCCGGACCTGACCGAGTTCACAGATTAGTGTTGCGGGAGAACCAACCGGGTCTCCATTGAAAAGCCCCATTCTCTGGAGCAGAAGTATTATCAATGAACGCTGCAGCAATTGCAAGTATATGGCAGATAACCGTTTGTTTCTTGTGCACTTCTGCAATCTTTTTTTCTGACGCTCCCTGACTGCACTAATTTAATGATATAACTGTATGAAATATCTCCAATGCTATCTGTTTCACTTATTTTGGCATTCTGAGAATGCGTAGCTATGACAATCCAGGATAATTTCCGCCAGCGTATCTGGCAAATTGTTGCCGCCATACCTTATGGTAAAGTGACCACTTACGGAGAAATTGCCTGCCTCGCAGGTTCACCCCGCGCAGCCCGTCAGGTAGGTGGCGTATTAAAACGGCTTCCCCCCGAGAGTAAATTACCTTGGCACCGCGTAATTAATAGAATGGGTAAAATTTCACTATCAGGTGATAATCTTGCTCGCCAACGTCAGGCATTGATGGCAGAGGGAATCGAAGTAACGCCTGAGGGAAAAATTGTCCTCAGGCGTTACCGCTGGGAAGTTACAGAGATGACGGCGCAGGAACTGAAGCAGAAGGCGTGACCTGCGTGGGCGATGTCGAGGGGACAGTCGTTGTGGCCTCGTTCTGAGAAGGTAAAGCAACAGAAGGAACAGGAACAAGCACCAACTCTTCTTTTGTTGCCCCATTTGTCACAGCCGTTTTAACCGTTTCAGTTATAAAAACCATCTTACCGTCAACGGCAATCACTGTACTAAGCAAAATGCGTGAATTTGGCTGAATATCAGCAGGGTTAAACGGCAGGATAAAATTGAACGGTGCCTGCTTATCCCCTGTTCTGAGCGAACGCTGTGCAATCACTTTAGAAGGTGCACTGGCAACGGAAGCATCTGATAGCATTACAGTCAGCACCGCACCAGGCGGCAATGCAGCCTTCTGCCGAACATAAACAGAACCGCTAACGTTTGGCTGGCGCAGTGTTGATGATTACCCTGCCACCTGCGAAGCGAGGGACGCAGTTGCAACATCTTGACCTTTATTCACACAGCCCGCGAGCGCAATAGTCAGAACAGTACCAGTGTGAGTACTGGCCAGAGTTTCATTGATTAAGTCTCCATGTGATCAATTTACGAGCGTTATTTTAGCGCGCCAAAAGTGGCAGAAATGTTCTGTCATCCCACCTTAAATCCTGGCACAGGTTAATAATATTTTCCGGGAGGCCCCAAATTCCTCCTCCACGGAAACAAATCACTTCAGGCCCGGTTGACGAAAAGTAATCGGATCCCCACACTATTTTATGCGTCGATGATGAAGGAAAAAAACCAATGGGTCATGCCTTGTAGAACTTATTAAACCTGCTTGAGTTGGAAAAACTGGATGAGAGCCTGTTTCGGGACCAGAGTGCAGACATCGGCCTGCGCCAGTTATTCGGAGGACAGGTTATTGGACAGGCTCTTCACGCGGACAGGCAAACTACCCCATCGGAGAGAGTTATCCATTCCCTTCACAGCTACTTTTTACTCCCCGGAGACAGCCAAAAAGCCATTATTTATGAGGTGGATACATTACGTGATGGGCAAAGTTTCAGTACCAGACGCGTCAGCGCAACACAAAATGGGCATCCCATCTTCTTTATGACCCTTTCTTTCCAGACTCCTGAAGTTGGCCTGGATCATCAAAAAGCCATGCCTGATGTGCCGGGCCCCGACGCTCTCCCTAATGAAAGCGATATTGCCAGAGAGCTTGCTCATTCTATTCCAGTGCGCGTAAAAGAGAAATTTCTTGCAGAGAAACCATTGGAAATACGACCGGTAAAATTTCATAACCCACTTAAGGGTGAAATTGCTCCACCCGTACGTTGTGTCTGGATCCGTGCAAATGGAGTACTACCGACAAAGAAGCATATTCATCAATATTTACTGGGGTATGCTTCCGATTTGAATTTTTTGCCGGTAGCACTGCGACCTCATGGTAAAGGTTTTCTTGAGCCAGACATGCAGGTCGTGACGATTGACCATTCGATGTGATTCCATCGTCACGCGGATTTAAACTAGTGGCTACTTTACAACATTGAAAGTTCCTCGACCTCAGGTGCCAGAGGCCTGGTGCATGGGGAGTTTTATACTCAAGATGGAACGCTGGTTGCTTCAACGGTACAGGAAGGCTTAATGCGTATACGTCAGTCAGCCAGCTGAAAGAGAGGTTTACGGCCCCAAATCGGGGCCGTCTTTTTAAAAGTTACTGTCTTTTATCCACTTAGTGGTTGTAGGCATTTTCACCATGACTGTTGACATCCAGACCCTCGCGCTCCTGATCTTCAGGAACTCGCAGACCAACAATCATGTCAGCCACTTTGAAAGCAATGAAAGCTACCACACCCGTCCAGGCAATGGTCACGCCCACGCTTAACAATTGAATCCAAACCTGATGCCCCATAGTCACACCTGACGCATAGCCTACTCCTCCTAATGAAGAAGAAGCAAAGACACCTGTCAAAATACAGCCCACAATTCCACACACGCCGTGTACGCCGAACACATCACAAGGATCATCGACACGCAGCCACTTTTTCAACGTAGTGACGCCCCACAGACCAGCAAGCCCACCGACGAGACCAATAATTAGCGCACCTCCCACTCCGACATAACCGCAAGCAGGGGTAACCGCGACCAGGCCAGCAATTGCACCCGAACAAACGCCCAGCAAAGACGGTTTTCCACGCAACGCCCATTCTCCAAACGTCCAACTGAGCATCGCCCCTGCCGTTGCCATCACGGTATTCAGAAATGCCAGACCTGCAATTTCGTTAGCGGCGCTTGCGGAACCCGCATTAAAACCGAACCAACCAACATAGAGGATCGCCGTTCCAGTGAATACCATTGGCAGATTGTGAGGTTTGAAGGCTTCTTTACCAAAACCAGCACGTTTGCCCACCAGATAAGCACCAACCAGGCCAGCTACCGCTGCGTTTATGTGAACAACAGTACCGCCAGCAAAGTCCAGTGCTCCATCCTGCGCCAGCAAACCACCTGACCATACCATGTGCGCAATAGGTAAGTAGGAAAAGGTTAACCAAATAGCTACAAAAATTAACACAGCGGAAAACCGCACGCGCTCGGCTATCGAACCAACAATCAGCCCGACAGTGATACAGGCGAAGGAGGCCTGAAAAGATACGTGAATATATTGATAAAACGTGCCTACGAGCGCGGTGAGCTGAATATTTTTCAGCATAGCCATGCTGAAACCACCAAAAAAGGCGTTGCCTTCACTGAAAGCAAGTGAATAGCCATAGAGCATCCATAAAACGCACACCATCGCAAAAGTGACCGACACCTGTGTCATCATCGAAAGAACGTTCTTTGTGCGGATCAGACCACCGTAAAACAATGCAATGCCGGGTAAAGTCATAAACAGCACCAGTGCGGTGCAAATCATCATAAAGGCATTATCCGCTTTATCTACCACTGGTGCTGTTGCGGCCATCACAAGCGACGGTAACAGGGCCAGACCTGCAAGACCAAATACAGCAAGTTTTTTCTTCATTCTAATCCATCCCATTGCAATTCTTAGCCTTTACAGCGCAGCTTCATCATTTTCGCCCGTGCGAATGCGGATAACTCGCTGCAGCTCTGCAACAAAAATTTTACCGTCACCAATTTTCCCGGTGTAGGCTGCTTTACTGATAACATCAACGACTTCATCAAGCTGATCGTCTGTAATGGCAATGTCGATTTTTACCTTAGGCAGGAAGTTCACGCTGTATTCAGCACCGCGATAGAGCTCGGCATGCCCCTTCTGGCGGCCGAAACCTTTTACTGCCGTTACGGTCAGCCCCTGAATACCTATGGAAGAGAGTGCTTCACGCACATCCTCTAATTTAAACGGTTTGATTACCACGGTAACCAGCTTCATACGATCCCCCCCAGGTACTGAAAATGGTTGTTTTACCCGATACATAATCAACAAAGCAAAGGCTGTGCCATAAATTTAAAAACTGCAATTTCCAGACGATTAGCCAGTCATGCTCTGCATCCAAGAGTGGCATTAAAGAAAATTCACACTGAACAGTCTCAGGGCGACAGCCCCGAATAGCACAATTATAGTGCATTGCGTTACAGATATGTGCAGTCTGATCTTCCGGGATAGTTATTTGCCTTATTTTGGGGCAAGCTGAGGCGTTTCATTTGTTTCCAGCTCTGCTCCAGCCAGCTGTAACTGATACATTTGCGCATAGCGGCCATGCTCATCCAGTAGCTGTCTGTGGGTTCCCTGTTCAACAATACGACCACGGTGAAGAACAAAGATAGTATCCGCTTCGATAATTGTGGAAAGACGATGGGCAATCGCCACTAATGTGGTTTGTTGACGAACCAAATGTAGTGCTTTTTGAATTGCCTGCTCAGTGCCGGAGTCAATATTAGCAGTGGCTTCATCAAGGATTAAAAGCTTTGGGCTGGCGACCAGTACTCTGGCCATAGCCAGCAATTGCTTTTGCCCTACAGAGAGGGTGTTACCCTGTTCACCGAGATGAGTATAAATACCCTCAGGCAAGTGTCTGGCCAGGTCAGCCAGTTGCACGGTTTCCAGCACCTGCCATACCACATCCTCGCTGATATCACGGCCCAGTGTAACATTGGCAAAGAACGTGTCCGCCAGCACAACCGGATCCTGCTGAACCAATGCCATATCCTTTCTGAGAACGCGTTGCGAAAGCGAATTTATTGGCCTGCCGTCAAGACGAATCTCACCTTCCAGAAGGGGATAATAGCCCATAATCAAATTAGCAAGCGTGCTTTTTCCACTTCCGGTATGGCCAACTAATGCAACAAAATGACGGGGTGGAATCACAAGATTGACGCCCCTGAGCACCTGATAATCAGCACGATAGGCAAAATTCAGACCGTCTATTTCGATCCGCCCCGAATTAAGCGGCCGATCATCGTTGCCATAGGATTGCTGTCGTGCGTCCATTAACTCAAAAATACGCTCCCCGGCTATTAACGCCTGTTGCAGCATCGACTGCTGGGTCGTTAACTCAATCAGTGGCTCATTCAGACGCCCCAGATAATTAATAAACACATAAAGCACGCCCACTTCAATCCTGCCCTGGCCCGAAAAGCCAAATAACATCATCAGGCCACAGAGAATCAGCGCGGAAAACAAACTGAGTAAAGGCCTCAGAAGAAAGCCATCCAGGCGCAAGGTTTCCATCCTCGCTTGATAATGCAGGCGGCTAGCCTCGCACAGGCGCTTACCAAAGCGGGCCTGCTGGCGAAACTGTTGGATAACGCTCATACCATTGATAGCTTCGTTAAAGCCGTTATTGATATCGGCCAGATAACTGCGTACTCGCCGGACGATCGGGGTGCTGTAGTGCTGATAAATGATCATCACGACGATTACCGCAGGGAAAATAGCCACGGCCACCAGCGCCATTCTCCAGTCGAGGCTGAACATGGCCACCAGCATTGCACTAACAAGCGCAGCACTATGCAGCACCGTGGCGAGCACGGTGACATACAGATCGCGGACAACTTCAGTATCATTGGTCACACGCGAAATGATTTGCCCAACAGGTTGGGTATCGTACGAGCTCAGAGGTTGACGCAACGCAGCATCCATTACATCCGTTCGCAAACGTTGAACCACACCCACCGCTGCCTGATTAAACAGCAATGATTGTGAATAATGCAGTAAGGCTGCCAGCACCTGTAACAGGATATAACTTGCTGCAAGTCCAGCCACTAACCCCACCGGCATATGATGTTTCGCCACCATATGATCGATAAAATAGCTGATAAGCACGGGGCCAAGTACTTCAGCTGCCGCCGAAATCCAGAGAAGCAGCACGGCGAGGCCAAGCGATTTTCGGAAGGGGTGCCCGTAGCGCAGCAGCCTTTTCAGAGTTGGCAAGAGTTCTGTCAAATTAGCCATGAGCAATGTCCTTATCAGCCCCGTCATTGTCCAGAGCGGCTTCCAGCTGTTGATAACGATACATGTCCTGATACCAACCGTTTTGCTCCATCAGTTCACTATGCTGACCACGCTGTGACACTGTGCCTTTTTGCATAACCAGAATCTCACTGGCTTCATTCAATGCAGACAGGCGATGCGCACTGATGATTATCGTTCTCCCCGCCCCCCACCAACGAAGGTTTTGTAAAATCTGATATTCAGTCCGACCATCTACAGCGGAAAGCGCATCGTCGAGAATGAGTATTTCAGCATTTAGCAGCAGTGCTCTTGCAATCGAAATACGCTGTTTTTGGCCGCCGGACAGCATCACTCCTCGCTCTCCCACCTCAGTGTCGTAGCCCTGCGGCAGTTGCATAATATCGTCATGCACATTGGCAAGTCGGGCGGCCTGTTCAATATCGCTCCGGCTAGCCGCTGGCCGACCAAGGGCGATATTGTTTGAAACCGAATCGGAAAACAGAAGAGGCGTCTGGCTGACTACGGCTATGCGGCTGCGCCAGCTGTCCAGCCTTAATGAAGAAAGAGGTATACCATGATAACGAATGTCACCCTGACCGATATCGAAATGTCGTTGAATTAGGCCAAGCAAGGTGCTTTTTCCCGCGCCGGTTGGACCGCAAAGCCCGAGCATCTCGCCCGGCTTAAGGCTGGCATTCAGCTGGCGCAGTGCCGGTTGCTTTGCACCGGGGTAAAAAAATTCACGGATAGCAATCTGTAATTGTCCTCGCTCTTTGGGTAACGTCTCGCTGCCGTCTTTGACCGTCGGGACTTCTGCCAGCAGCGGCGCTATCCTTACCCATGCTGCACTACCGCGCTCCACGATATTAAACATCCACGCCAGCGCGAGCATAGGCCAGATCATCAGACCCAGATACATCACAAAGCTGGTTAACTGCCCAAGCGTCATTTCACCGTGCCAGACCAGCCAGCTACCGCCGCCTACCGCCAACAGATTAGACATACCGATCGCTATGTAGATAGTGGGATCGAAGCGGGCATCGACACGCGCCACGCGCAAATTCTTATTCCCTGTATCCTCAGCAATCTCAGCAAATTTTGCTGACTGGTGATTTTCCAGCCCAAAAGCCTTGATCATACGAATGCTGGTAAGACTTTCCTGAGTCTGATCGTTCAGGGAAGAAAAAGCAGCCTGAGCCAGCCGGAAGCTCTGGTGCAATTGTTCACCGTATCGTTTGATCACGATAGCCATAACCGGCATCGGCAACAGAGCCAGCAGGGTCAACTGCCAACTAATCTGTGTGCTCATCACCACCAACACCGCCAGTCCCATCACCAGTGAATCCACCAGGGTGAGCACACCTTCGCCGGCGGCAAACACAACGCGATCCACATCGTTGGTTGCCCGGGCAATTAAATCCCCGGTACGATGACGAAGATAAAACTCAGGGTGCTGGCGACTTAGTTGACGATAAAAATCGCGGCGTAGCTCCACCGCCAGTTGGTAAGACGCACCAAACAGCAGAATTCTCCAGACATAGCGTAAAAAGTAGATCAACACTGCGGTAAAAAACATCAGGGCAACCCACAGCATCAGCCCCATTCCGCTGGTTTGCTGCTGGGTGACGTCATCTACAATGGTTCCGACCACTTTCGGTGGTAACAACTGAAGTAGTGCGATAATGATCAACAGAAACACGGCACCGAGATAGCGCCGCCATTCACGAATAAAAAACCATCTTAATTGGCTAAACAGTCGCACAGTAAACATCCTGGTTATGATTGAGCGAAACGATCACAAAGCGGCGATCAGCCTAACGGCGGTGTATTTTATCACTTCCATCGCGAAACTCGAGGTTACATCCAGCAAACCTGTCATCCGGTTCACCAGACGTTTATAAAACCGATCACAGGTTCTCATATCAGCCACCTGAATGCACAAAAGGTAGTCATATTCTCAGGCCATTCGATAGCAGCTCATCACTTCCGACATTTCATTAACTATCTCCAAGAATCGCTGGTACCAATCACTGCTGTGCTGCTGTGTTTTTTTAACATAAAAATAGTAAGGGAGAGAGAAAGTGTAGCACCAATATAGTAATGTCACTTTTCTCCCATTCAGAGATGTCACTTTTTACGGTATAAAGGCTCAAACCTTTTGCCGCAAAGACATTCGGATGTTAGTAACCATGTCAGATAAAGAGTTAAACCGGGTTAACGTTATTCAGGCTGTTGTCTATATCGCTCTCTGAGATATCAGGTCTTCGACAAACTTGATTGTGTTGATCAGGGGCAAATCGTTGATAAAAAACGCCTCGGTGCCGTACTGAAACTGGCACAGGACAAAATGGATAAGCTGGATCATCATGGCAACCGGGCCAGAAGCAAACAGATGCCGAAACGTCGCGCTCAGGCCAGAGTCCGGGAACAATTGCGGGCTATCAATCCAGTACTGGCCAATCCGGCAGAGTTCTGAGCCAGCCTCAAACGATGATCTCCCTGCACTCTTATCAAAAAAGTGACATTTCTATTTTGGAGAATTGGGTGACATTTTAAGCTTGCTTTAACAGAAAGTTTTTCTGCATCTAACAGCGCTACACGGCCGCGAATATAGCCCTCATCTTCCAGCCTTTTCAAGCGTTTCCAGCATAGTGTGGTCGTCAGATGCAGGGCATCGGCCAGCGTCTGTAATGATAATGTGCAATTCTACTGTAATAAAGCCCGTAACTTAAGGTCAGTTTTATCTGTCATACGTTTCTCTAAGAGAGTTTTTTCTCTTTTATCATCATAATAAAGCAAAAATGGAAAACCTTTTTTCCTTGCAGGCCCTATTCTTTAACAAATTTACAAAGGGCAAAAAAGATGAATGATTTATAGGTTTCCAAAGCTATACAAGAGATAAACGCCGATATTCAGCGTTCCGCTGATACCCACCTGATTCGTCTGCCCCTGCCTGCTTATCCGGGTATCTGGCTCTATCTGAAAGATAAGAGCACCCATCCAAGTGGCAGCCTGAAACACCGCCTCGCGCGATCTTTATTTCTTTATGGCCTGTACAATGGTTGGATTAAAGAAGGTACGCCTGTCATTGAGGCTTCTTCCGGTAGTACCGATGTTTCAGAGGCTTATTTCGCCCGGTTACTGAGCCTGTCCTTTATTGCCGTAATGCCTGAAACGACGGCAAAGCGCAAAATAGAACAAATCATCTTTTATGGCGAACGCTGTCATTTTGTCAGCGATCCGTGCCAGATGTACGCTGAATCAGAACGAATGGACCGCGAGTTGAATGGCCATTTTATGGATCAGTTCACCTATGCTGAACGGCTACAGACTGGTATGGTAATAACAATATTGCCGACAGTATTTTTCAGCAAATGAAAAATGAGTCCTTCCCCATTCCAGAAACCATTGTCATGAGTGCAGGTACGGGCGGCACATCAGCAACGATTGGTCGCTATCTGCGCTATCAGGGGCACCCAACCCGGCTTACGGTGGTCGATCCTGAACATTCAGTTTTCTTTGATTACTGGCAGCAACGCGACAAGTGTTACAGGAAGCAAACTTGAAGGCACAGGCCGTCCGCGAGTGGAACCCTCTTTCATTGTTGATTTGGTGGATGAAATGATGCGCGTCCCCGACGGAGCCAGTATCGCGCCCATGCTCTGGCTGGAAAAACAGCTGGGACGTAAAGCAGGTTCCTCAACAGGAACTAACGTATGGAGCACGTTACAGGTGGCAAAAAGAATGCGTGAAGCCGGGCGCAGTGGATCGATTGTCACATTACAGTGTGACAGCGGTGATCACTATCTGGAGACCTGTTATCATCCCGACTGGGTTGCTGAACATATTGGCGATGTTGGTCAATGGCAGTCTGATATGCCCTGATAAGTAGCACTACCTTTCCAGAACCTGAGCAAGTAAAATATGTCTCAGAAAATTAATAAGGTGAGCAGAATGAAACGTGCAGTGGTGGTTTTCAGCGGCGGTCAGGATTCAACAACCTGCCTGATTCAGGCACTACAGCAGTATGACGAAGTACACTGCGTTACCTTCGATTACGGCCAGAGACACCGCGCGGAGATCGATATTGCGTGTCATCTGAGTAAATTGCTTGGTGCCAGTGCACATAAAACGCTGGACGTCACCTTGCTTAATGAGCTGGCAATCAGCAGTCTGACCAGGGACAACATTCCGGTTCCCGCTTACAACCCCGCTGCCAATGGCCTGCCCAGCACTTTTGTACCGGGACGCAACATTCTCTTTTTGACACTTGCATCAATCTGCGCTTATCAGGTCGAAGCAGAAACGGTCATCACCGGCGTGTGTGAAACAGACTTTTCAGGCTATCCCGACTGCCGGGATGAGTTTGTTAAAGCACTCAATCAGGCCGTTACCCTCGGTATGGCGCATCCGGTGCGTTTCGTAACACCGCTTATGTGGTTAAACAAAGCGGAAATCTGGGCACTTGCAGATTACTGGCATCAGCTATCCCTGGTGCGCAATGAAACACTGACCTGTTACAACGGTATAAAGGGCGACGGTTGTGGCACGTGTGCAGCCTGCAACTTACGGGCTAACGGCCTGCGTGAATATCAGAGTAACGCTGCTGGTGTTATGAAGAACATGCAGCAAAAAACTGGACTAACCTGACAGCATTTCTTCCATTTTTTGCTTAAGCTTTCTCTTGATAGGCTTTGCTTTATGCGTCAGTAAATCAACACAGGCAAAAATGAGTCGGGCGTCAGCAACAATTTCTTTATCAGAGGCGCGAGCCACTGTCTGCGCCACAACGCCGCTTTTGCCGCCAAGTTCCAGCATTTGACTGCTGATATCAAGCACGTCGCCCAGTAATGCCGGGTGACGGTAGTTAATATTAACCATAATGAGGGCCAGTCGGTTCTCCTCCATCCAACTGAAAGCGTTCGAGCACCCCAGCCACTCCCAACGCGCGTCCTCCAGAAACTCAAGATAGTGTGCATTGTTAACATGCTGATGAACATCAAGATGATAACCTCTGACCTTTATTGTCGTTGGCATGGTTCATTACCTCCGGCAGTCAAAGGTCACACCAACTGGTATGACCTCATAAGACTAGCAGAGGTAACGCTTATGTGGCTGGTCTGATAAAAGGCACCGGACTACGATCACAGTTTTAATCGCGACACATTTCTCTCTACTAATGCATTGCCAATTCCAGGTACTTCTTTCAACTGTTCAATACCAGTGAAATCACCGTACTCTTCGCGGTAACTTACAATAGCCTGTGCTTTTTTTAGACCGATACCGTTCAGCGCAGCAGCTAACTCCTCAGCTGTCGCCTGATTGATACTAACCTGCCCGGATGCTGACAGGGCCACCGCCTTTCCTGCATCTGCATCATTGACTGAAAAAGACGAGGGTTCTGCCTGGTCTGACGTTGATACCGAGACGGTTTCTGCTGAATTCGCCTGTGCCGCCCGCACATTATGCCCTGTCGGACTTATCAAAAGTGCCAGAGCTAAAGCTAAAAAAAACCTTTGTTGCATGCTGTTTTCCTCCATGTATTAGACAGCAAAACCACGTTACTCCCGGAGCATGGCGGCCACAAACTGCAGTGTATAAAAATGGAAAAGGCCGCATAAGCGGCCTGTGTTTTTTAATGACGTTGCAAAAAAATTGCGAGCTTTATTGCGCCTGCGCTGCCGCACCATATTTAATTTTGGCATCTTTGCGCAGGTTACTGAGTAAGGCAGCAAAAGCAATTTGAGCATTGTTTTGCGTCACACCCTGAACCATTGCTTTCTTCTGTTCTTCCGGCATGGTTCCACTATGTACCTGATCCAAAGCAATCAGTACCACATTACCTTTGCTGTCTTCGCTGACGGTATAGTCTGGGCTACCTTTCTGAGGTAACGGCATGGAAAAGGCAGCCTGTGTAACCGCATCCTGACCAGAACGAGTGAGCGTTTGCTGTGCACTAAAGGAAACACCCACTGCTTTCATCGCGTCGTCACCCTTATCGGCTTTCAAAGCAGCCAGCAGTTTTTCCGCCCGATCATGCGCTTCTTTTTGGGCCTTTTCAGTTTTCAGTCTGTCCGTAATTTGGACTCGCACTTCACTTAGTGGTTTGACAGCTTCAGGCTTATGCTCACTAATGCGTAGTACAAATGCCCGATCGCCATCGACTGTAATCATATCGGAATTCCTACCCGGGGAGCCATTTTCCCCAACCAGGCCACCATTGAAAATAGCCTGTTCAACCTGTTTGAAGTTTAACTCTTCCGGCAGCGAATCATGACTGAACCACCCGGTTTCAACCGCTTTCACTCCCGCAACTGCTTCAGCACCGGCCAAAGACTCATTGTCATTGCTGGCTGCATCGCTCACTTTTTGCTGGAGCTTATACCATCTATCCAGCGCTTTTTCCTGCTTCACCTTTGCTGCGATATCATCATGCACTGCTTTCAGCGGTTTGATTTGCTGTGGCTGTATATCGTCCAGACGCACAACAAGAAAGCCCACCGACGATTTGATGACGCCAGAAAGCTGGCCTTTATCCGTCAGATTAACGCTTTTTAGCTCATCTGGCGTGGTTTCTGGCTCTAACCATCCCATATCACCACCGTTACGTGCAGAGATAGGATCGGCTGATTTTTGCTTCGCAAGTGCGGCAAAGTCTCCACCTTTTTTCAACTCGTCCAGTACGGCCTCAGCCTCAGCCTCAGTCTTGGTCTGGATAATGCTGAAGCGACTGCGCTGTGGTTGGGTATAATCATTCTGGTGGCTGTCATACCAGCTCTGAATATCGCTCTCGCTGACGGGTTCCTGCAAAGCAGCAGCATCAAGTTTGATATAACTGACACGGAACTGTTCAGGTGACATGAAGTTGTTTTTGTTTTGCTGGTAGTCGTTGTTAATTTCTTCGTCACTGACGGTCTGTTTACCCGTCAGTGCAGCAACATCAATGGTTGCTTCACGCACCACCCGCAGCTGCGAGACCAAGGAAGCCAGCGCATCCGTCTCACCGGAAAGCATAAAGTCGGTACGTGTCACCGCCATAATGATTTGCTGCGTGGTCAACTGATTACGCAGTGCCTCAGCGTAGCGATCAGCAGTGAACCCCATATTATTGATAATGCCAAGGTATTTACTGTTATCGAACTTACCATCAGTTTGAAAAGCAGGCTGGCCAAAGATGGCCTGTTTTATCTGGTCATCGCTAATTGCCAGTCCCAGCGCTTTGGCATACTGATCCAACAAGTGTTCATCGATCAGTTGAGAAAGCGCCTGCTGACGAATTTGCTGCAAATAGCCAGGGTTACTCGCAAGAACAGAAAACTGTTCGCCCAGCATCTGCTGCTGACGGCTGCGCTCGTTGGTAAACGATCTTTCCAGCTGCGCACGGCTTATTTCCTGCCCGTTAACTTTGGCAGCATAATCCCCATTACCACCGACAAGGTAGTTGCCCACCCCGGTCAGAACAAAAGACAGGATGATCAAACCCAGTATAATTTTGAGCACGACATGGTTCGACGCCGCACGTAAATTGTCCATCATGGTATGACAACACTCCGCTGTAGTGTGAATGTAAACTTTGAGCGTCGTTCCACATTCCCAGGAACGCTCCACGCTGGTGCGTATCAGGCTCACTTGTCGATAAACATAAAAAAGGCACATCAGTGACCTGACGTGCCCTGTATGGTACATGAGAACACCTGAACAGTCCTCATTACCACCTGATAAATTGCTCAGAGTGTATCAATTAACCGCATCTTTCAATGCTTTACCCGCACGAAAACTGGGCACTTTACCCGCAGGAATAGTAATTTCTTTACCGGTTTGTGGATTGCGTCCGGTGCGCTCTGCCCGCTCACGAACAGAGAACGTACCAAAGCCAACCAGCGCCACTTCATCGCCTGCTTTCAGAGATCCAGAAACAGAGTCCATGAAAGCATCCAGAGCGCGCCCCGCCGCCGCTTTTGAAATATCAGCGCTGGTGGCGATTTTGTCGATCAACTGTGACTTATTCACTCAATCATCCCCTCTTTTAATTATTCACCTCACGGCATCGATTTGCCAACCGCAAGAGTGCATCAGTTATGTTAATTTTTAATCTGTCGAGCAACAGCAATATCGCAAGCCCTGGCCATCACTGGCTTAACGGCAATCTAAATTAGCGGCCCCAAAAAAAGCTGGCAAGTACCAATTTAACTGCCAGCTTTTGTTTTAAGGTCTTTTTGTCTTACATCACTATTTTGTGGTGGCAACCTGCATGCCGTAAGGGGAATTTTGCAGGGCCAGCGTCAGCACTTCTTCGATACATGTAACCGGATGAATCTCCAGATCAGCGATCACGTTATCCGGGATTTCCTCCAGATCGCGTTTGTTTTCATCTGGAATCAACACCGTTTTAATCCCACCACGATGTGCTGCTAACAGCTTTTCTTTCAGGCCACCGATAGGCAATACCTGGCCACGCAGGGTAATCTCGCCGGTCATCGCCACATCCGCACGAACGGGATTGCCTGTCAGACAAGAAACCAAGGCGGTACACATAGCAATACCGGCACTGGGTCCATCCTTGGGCGTGGCCCCTTCCGGTACATGCACATGAATATCACGTTTCTCGTAGAAGTCACCGTTGATACCCAGCTTCTCCGCTCTCGCACGTACCACGGTGAGAGCAGCCTGGATAGACTCCTGCATAACTTCACCCAGCGATCCGGTATAAGTAAGTTTGCCTTTACCCGGTACGCAGGCGGTTTCAATGGTTAACAGATCGCCACCCACTTCCGTCCACGCAAGCCCGGTAACCTGGCCTACCCGATTTTCACTGTCTGCGCGCCCGTAGTCATAACGTTGAACGCCAAGATAATCTTTCAGGTTGTCACTGTTGATCTCGATGTATCTGGTCTTTTTGTCCATCAGCAGCGCTTTTACCGCCTTACGACAAAGCTTCGACAGTTCACGCTCGAGGCTACGCACGCCTGCTTCACGCGTGTAGTAGCGAATAATGCCAACCACAGCACTATCATCCACGATTAGCTCACTTTCTTTCAGGGCATTACGCTCAATTTGCTTAGGCAGTAAATGCTGTTTAGCAATATTGAGTTTTTCATCCTCGGTATAGCCAGACAGGCGGATCACTTCCATACGATCAAGCAACGGAGCCGGAATGTTCATGGAGTTCGACGTAGCCACAAACATCACATCAGAAAGATCGTAATCCACTTCCAGATAATGATCGTTGAAGGCACTGTTCTGTTCCGGGTCAAGCACCTCAAGCAAAGCAGATGCGGGGTCGCCACGCATATCCGAGGACATCTTGTCTATTTCATCCAGTAAGAACAGTGGGTTTTTAACGCCGACTTTTGCCATTTTCTGGATCAGTTTACCTGGCATAGAGCCAATATAGGTACGGCGATGTCCCCGAATCTCGGCTTCATCACGCACGCCGCCCAGCGCCATGCGAACATACTTTCTGCCTGTCGCTTTAGCAATAGACTGACCAAGGGAGGTTTTACCCACGCCCGGAGGCCCCACCAGGCAAAGAATTGGCCCGCGGATTTTACTGACGCGACTTTGAACAGCTAAATACTCCAGGATACGGTCTTTAACACGCTCCAGTCCAAAATGATCGGTGTCGAGCGTTTCCTGTGCCTTAACCAAATCCTTTTTAACTTTACTGCGCGCATTCCACGGTACCTGAATCATCCAGTCGATATAACCGCGCACCACGGTTGCTTCCGCCGACATCGGTGACATCATTTTAAGTTTCTGCCACTCCGCTTCCGTTTTTTCACGGGCTTCTTTGGGCATTTTTGCCGCATCGATTTTTCGTTTCAGCGCCTCATTCTCATCAGGCGCATCATCCATTTCGCCTAACTCTTTCTGAATCGCCTTCATCTGCTCGTTCAGATAATATTCACGCTGGCTTTTTTCCATCTGCTTTTTAACGCGATTACGAATTCGCTTCTCGACCTGTAGCAGATCGATCTCGGATTCCATCATCGCCATCAGATATTCCAGACGCTCATTCACATCTGACATTTCCAGCACGGACTGCTTATCAGCCAGTTTCAACGGCATATGAGCAGCAACGGTATCAGCAAGGCGTGCCGCATCTTCAATGCTGTTCAGCGAAGTAAGCACTTCTGGAGGGATTTTTTTATTCAGTTTGATGTAACCCTCAAACTGATTAATGGCCGTGCGCACCAGAACTTCCTGTTCACGCTCGTCAATTTCCATGGAGACAAGGTACTCTGCCTGGGCCATGAAGTGATCGCCATTATCTGCAAGAATAGTGATATGCGCACGCTGCAACCCTTCAACCAGCACTTTTACCGTACCATCAGGCAATTTCAACATTTGCAAAATGGAGGCTACAGTCCCGACAGAGAAAAGATCGTTAATGCCAGGCTCATCCGTTGAAGCCTCTTTCTGAGCGACCAGCATGATCTTTTTATCATGATCCATGGCAGTCTCAAGACAGCGAATTGATTTTTCACGGCCAACAAACAACGGAATTACCATGTGCGGATAAACCACTACGTCACGCAACGGCAACACAGGGATTTCAATGCGTTCTGAACGCTCAGGATTCATAGAGCTCTCTCTCAGTTTAATTTCCGCCAGGGCGATGGGTACTGCCATAAACCACTTAAAAGGCAGTTTTACCCAACAGGTGTCTGAGTATATGGGGATGGATGAGGCACATTCAATGTTATGTATGCGAGAAAAGCAAAAGGGGAGACATCCCCCCCTTTTTTGAGATAACCGACTGGAAATATTTGGTTAATTATTCACCAGAAGCCTGCTGTGCTTCATGCTTTCCATATATCAGCATCGGTTCGGTCTGACCTTCAATGACCGTATCGTCTATGACGACTTTTTCCACATCATCCATCGAAGGCAAATCATACATTGTATTTAGCAACGCACCTTCAACAATGGAGCGCAGACCACGCGCACCGGTTTTACGCGACATTGCTTTTTTGGCAATAGCCGTCAAAGCCTCACCACGGAATTCTAGCTCCACTCCTTCGAGGTTGAACAGCGCCTGATACTGTTTAGTTAGCGCGTTCTTCGGTTCCCGCAGGATTTGAATTAATGCTTCTTCGCTTAACTCATTCAGGGTAGCCACAACAGGCAAACGACCAATAAACTCAGGGATAAGACCGAATTTGATTAAATCTTCTGGTTCTACCTGTTCCAACAACTCACCTTCAGTGGCTTTTTGCGACTTGCCTTTCACTGTCGCGCCAAACCCGATACCAGTACCTGTTTCGACACGCTGAGAAATGACTTTATCCAGACCTGCAAAGGCCCCTCCACAAATAAACAAAATTTTGGAGGTGTCAACCTGCAGAAATTCCTGCTGTGGATGCTTACGTCCCCCCTGAGGAGGCACAGCCGCAACGGTGCCTTCGATCAGTTTAAGCAAGGCTTGCTGCACACCCTCACCCGATACATCGCGAGTAATGGATGGATTATCCGACTTACGAGAAATCTTATCAATTTCATCAATATAGACGATACCCCGCTGCGCTTTTTGCACATCGTAATCGCATTTTTGCAGCAGCTTCTGAATGATATTTTCTACATCCTCGCCCACATAACCCGCTTCGGTAAGCGTGGTAGCATCGGCCATAGTGAACGGCACGTCGAGCAGCCGGGCCATGGTTTCTGCCAGCAGCGTTTTACCACTACCGGTTGGCCCAATCAGGAGAATGTTACTTTTACCAAGTTCAATACCATTACTGGTATCGCCATTACGCAAACGTTTGTAATGGTTATAGACCGCTACTGCCAGCACTTTCTTCGCTCTTTCCTGGCCGATAACGTAATCGTCGAGATGATCGCGAATTTCGTGTGGCGTAGGTAATGCACTACGCTCACGATGTGGAGCAACTTCTTTAATCTCTTCGCGAATGATGTCATTACACAAATCAACACATTCGTCGCAGATATACACTGACGGACCGGCGATCAGCTTGCGCACTTCATGCTGGCTTTTGCCGCAAAAAGAGCAGTACAGCAGCTTTCCTGAACCGTCTTTGCGCTTATCTGTCATCAGTTAACCTCTTCTGTTATCTTCGTCCGCTTTGCTTGCGGCGATGATGCCGATAAAAGGCATCATCATTAGTCGCTCTTGCCCCTCTCTGACTATAGACGACAGAAAAGGGATAAGATCAGGTGCGATGCGTCAGAATTGAATCCACAAGTCCATACTCTACCGCTTCATTAGCGGACAGGAAACGGTCACGTTCAGTGTCACGCTCTATTTCTTCGAGAGTTTTGCCCGTGTGTTCAGCCATGAGCTCGTTCATGCGCTGTTTCACCTTAAGGATCTCACGCGCGTGAATTTCAATATCCGTTGCCTGTCCCTGATAACCGCCCAGCGGCTGGTGGATCATGACACGAGAGTTAGGCAGGCAATATCGTTTACCCCTGGCACCCGCAGTGAGCAGAAAGGCACCCATCGAACAGGCCTGCCCCATACAAATGGTACTCACATCAGGTTTGATAAACTTCATCGTGTCGTAAATAGACATGCCCGCCGTAATGACGCCACCGGGCGAGTTAATGTACAGATGGATGTCTTTTTCAGGGTTTTCTGCTTCCAGAAAAAGCATCTGCGCCACGATCAGATTCGCCATATGATCTTCAACCTGACCTGTCAGGAAGATGATGCGCTCTTTGAGCAGGCGAGAAAAAATGTCGTAAGAACGCTCTCCACGAGAGGTCTGTTCAACCACCATCGGCACTAAGGCCATATGAGGTGCCGTTTGTTCGCCACTGTATGACATTATCTGTCTCCTGGATAAATTTTTTGACTGGGTCCCTATCTGGGGATGCTGCCCCACTGATTCAAGCATAACAACGTTTTTATCAAGTGCTAACCAGGAAAAATAGCTTAGTTGATGATTTGACGGTTTAATGAACGAATAAAGCCCGGAATATCACCCAGCGCATTCAATAAAATAAAAAGCCCGTAGCCACAACGGCCGCGGGCTTTTATTTTTTCAAGGTAATCAATAAATCAGGCGTTCTGAGCCTGGTTCATCAACTCCTGGAAGTTTGTTGCTTTTTCCGTCACTTTCGCTTTTTCCAGCACGGCCTCCACCGCCTGCTCTTCCAGCGCGACATTGCGCATGTTGTTCATCAGCTCATTGTTTTTGCTGTAGAACTCAACCACTTCTGACGGGTCTTCATAAGCGGATGCCATCTCTTCAATTAAGGCATTAACGCGGCTTTCATCCGCTTTCAGCTCGTGGGTACGAATAACTTCACCCAGCAACAGACCAACAACAACACGACGTTTCGCCTGTTCTGCGAACAGTTCGCGAGGCAGTTCCAGAGCCTGTTTCTCATTGCCACCAAAACGCTGTGCAGCCTGACGTTTAAGCACCTCAATTTCGCTGTCAATCAGTGCAGCTGGCACGTCAATGTTATTCGCATTAACCAAGCCATCAATCGCCTGTGTCTTAACACGATTGCGAACGGCACCTTTCAACTCGCGCTCCATGTTTTTACGCACTTCTGCACGAAGACCGACAACGGAACCATCTGCCACACCAAAACGCTTAATGAACTCTTCGGTGAATTCTGGCAGCTCGCGCTCTTCAACTTTTTTCAGCACGATATCAAACTTCGCGGCCTTACCCTTAAGATTCTCAGCGTGATAATCGTCGGGGAAATTGACGTCAATGGTGAAGGTTTCACCTGCTTTGTGGCCGACCACACCATCTTCAAAACCTGGAATCATTCGTCCCTGGCCCATCACCAGAACGAAATCAGAGGCTTTACCACCTTCGAACACTTCCCCATCAACAGACCCGGTGAAATCGATGGTGGCACGATCTTCCGCTTCCGCCGCGCGATCAGTTTCTTTCCAGGTAGCCTGCTGCTTACGCAGGGTTTCCAGCATGGTATCAACGTCAGCATCGGTGACTTCAACCAATGGTTTTTCAACCTCAATGGCATCCAGCCCCCGCAGTTCAACTTCAGGGTAAACTTCAAACTCAACGGAGTAAGTGAAATCATTGCCTGGTGTATATTCGCCTGGCACGTAAGAAGGCGCACCCGCCGGGTTGATTTTTTCTTTAATGATCGTGTCAACAAAGTTACGCTGCATCAGGTCACCCAGCACATCCTGGCGGACAGAAGCACCGTAACGCTTTGCCACAACATTCACTGGCACTTTCCCTTTACGGAAACCGTCAATACGAACTTTTTTCGCTACGTTGACCAGCTCGCTTTTAACTGCATTTTCGATAACCTCTTTCTCGACGGTAATCGTAACGCGGCGGCCCAGGCCCTGAGTTGTTTCTACTGAAGCTTGCATCTTAATTACCTCAAAAAAATCACGTTCTCGGTCAACTTCAGACCCTACCCGCCTCAAAAGAAACGGAGTAGAGACTAAGAACCGGGGCGGCCTCTGATATCAAAACCGCACTCCCTGTACCAGAAGCGTCCCGAATACATTCAGGAAGAAAAATAGACGCAGCATTATAGCGGCAACCTCCAGGCGAGTCGAGGCCGCCTCCGCTCCCGTTTTCAGTAACATGGAAAGTTTTATTTGGTAAAAGAGCTGAAAAGGCAAATCAACCCTGTTTATCAAATAAACACAAAAAAGCGGCCCACGGGTTAATGCTGGTCACTTAAGGTGACCAGCAACCTTTTTATCCGGATATTTCCTGCTCTTTACCCTCAACTCTCTCGGGTAACTTCGCTCTCTTCTACCCGGTAACACAAGCCATTTCGCCTGTTCATACAGGGTTCTCAGTTCTCCCGGCATTTTTCCCGGCGAAGCCCAGGGCAGGGTTATCAGCATCCGGATTATTTCGCTTATCGCTCCACTGA
This sequence comes from Erwinia tracheiphila, assembly GCF_021365465.1. Classification (NCBI taxonomy): domain Bacteria; kingdom Pseudomonadati; phylum Pseudomonadota; class Gammaproteobacteria; order Enterobacterales; family Erwiniaceae; genus Erwinia; species Erwinia tracheiphila. The sequence continues at coordinate 1,288,273 of NZ_CP089932.1, read as the reverse complement.
AGCTCAGCTGGTAAGGCAGGTAATCTCCTTTCAGATGGAACGCCATCTGCACCATCTGATATCGCACCAGGTTATAAGCCAGCAGTACCCCCCATAGCTCCTGTCTCACCAGCTCCGGCAGGCGACTGCGTAATGTCCACCGGCTGTCCAGCATACCCTGCTTTGCTTCCCGGTAGCCCAGTTCTGTTTCCCAGCGGTGGCGATATAGCTCGCTGATATCTTTACCCGGATAGCGATTCGGGTCTGTCAGTGACGTCAGCACCTGCCTCTCTTTACCGTCTACCCTGCGGGTCAGCAGTCTTGCCACCATTTCTTCCGGGACCCCTGGCCATTGCTTCCTGGCTCGTGGACTGGTTTTCAGGCATATCAGTTCATCTCCACGCCCCAAACGGCGAACCACCTGATACTGTACGTGTTTTTTCAACGGCAACAACCAGTGACGGTGTTCTCCTGCTGTCTGCCAGTGATGAAGCAGACCCATCGAATAAAATCCCTTATCGAACAGGGTGATACTGTTATTCGGGGTTTTCTCCGTCAGGTGCTCAGCCAGCCGCATTTCACTGACTTTTTCACTGTCGAATGCACTGGCGGCGATCAGATGGCTGCTCAGCTCCATCAGACAAACCATTCGCACCTGAGGATAGCCGCCTTCGCCGTACTGGCTGCTGTGTTTACTGAAGACGGCTCTGTTTTCCGGCGTATCGGCGGTACGCCAGACCACGCCGTCGACAGCAAACAGATTCAGACCGTGCCATTTTGGATGTGCAGCCTGCTGATTCCAGTGCTGCTGTGTGATATCAAAAAGCTCCCGCACTGCATTTTCACCCAGAGTCTTACGGCGCTGAATGACAGCGCTGCGTGCGGTAAAAGGAGCTCCGGTCCGGTCAGTAATATCCATCAGATTGACGATTTCGGTCATCGGATGATCGCAAAAAATGGACATCCCAACGACAAGCCAAATCATGGATTCGAGGGAAAGTTTACGTTTACGCAAAGTAACGGTATCGGTCAGGGTGAGCGCCTGCTGAATAAGCTCGGGAGGAATAAGGTCGGCGAGACTACGGGCGCGCTCAGGAGTGGCGGCATTGATTGATGCGCCGCGCGATAAATGCACCCATTTCCGTGAGATAAATGGCTTCGCTGCGGCGTTTCAATATTTGCAAAAGAATTACAATCCCACTGGGCGATCCTCTCTCTGACCGTCCACCGGAAAATATCGATAAAGCGTCGATAACCCCACACCGTAGATAATGGCCAACTGCTGGCGAGTATGCCCCTTAGCCAATAGCCGCCCAATCTGTTCCTGCTCATGCGGCTTTAATGCGTTGGGCCTTCCACCTATGCGTCCCTGTGCTCTGGCCGCTGCCAGCCCGGCCAGTGTTCGTTCGACGATTAGCTCGCGTTCCATCTCCGCCAGTGCCGACATCACGTGGAAAAAGAATCGCCCCATAGCGGTGCTGGTATCAATACTGTCTGTTAAAGAGCGGAAGTGTGCACCGCGTTCATGTAACTCTGATATCAGTGCGATCAGGTTCTTAACGCTGCGCCCCAGCCTGTCCAGTTTCCACACGACCAGGGTGTCTCCGCTATTAACGCACTTTAAAGCGCGTTTCAGACCGGGGCGACTGGCAACTTTTCCGCTCATGCGGTCTTCAAAAATGCGGTCACAGTTTGCGCTTGTAAGTGCATTACGCTGTAAATCGCTGTTCTGGTCGATTGTTGATACACGGATATAACCAATGACGGCCATCAATTCTCCTCCTCTATGTCGCGGCGGGAGGATTTTTACAGATTTCGCTATGTGTAACCGCTTTTCCAAAAACCTTGGTTTAGGGGAAGGCTCTGCGTTACCGGTTGGCGTGCCCATACCGTGGCCGTCAGCAACGCCACCTACGGGATGGCTCAAATGCAACGGAGCAGCGTTCACAGCAGCGCAGTACCCCAGACTGGCGCAGGCATATCCCTCACTCAAATTGCCTGATTTGCGCGGCGAGTTTATCCGTGGCTGGGATGACGGGCGGGGAGTTGACAGCAGCCGAACCCTGCTTAGTGCCCAGGCATATGGCATTCCCAGACTCACCGGCACGTTCCAGTCGTATGACATGGGAGGCTATGAAGGTGCATCTGGCGTATTCAGTGCAGAAAAATTCAGTAACTACATCGCCGCCACTAATGGAACTGAAGGTACAGATATCAAAGTTACGCTGGATTCATCAAAAACTATCCCAGCAACAAACGATGTCAGACCACGTAACGTGGCATTTAACTACATTGTGAGGGCTGAATGATGGCGAAAGCAGAACTGGACAATAATCTTATTGCCACAACAGATGGAGACATCACCGTTTATAACTACGACAGTGAAACCCGGGAGTATTTATCGTCTTCTGTTGAGTATCTTGCTGTCGGTGTTGGCGTTCCGGCCAATTCCTGTATTGACGTGCCGGGTGAAGCCCGCGCGGGGTACGCCATCTGCCGAACTCAGGATTTAACCGCATGGGAGTATATACCTGACCATCGGGGGAAAACGGTATATAGCATCCACTCAGGCGCGGCTGTTGTGGTTTCCGACCTAGGCGATTATCCGGCAGATACCACTCAGCTGGCCCCCGGTACACCCTACGATATCTGGAATGGCACTGCATGGATGACAGATTCCGGTAAAAAACACGCTGCAGATGTTGAAGCGGCTGAACAAAGAAAAGCAGCACTGGCAGAGGACGCCAGGGCAACCATCAGTCTCTGGCAGACTGAGCTACAGCTGGGTGTCATCGGTGATAAAGATAAAGCCAGCCTGATTAACTGGCTGATTTATATCAGGGAGTTGCAGGCACTGGATACAAATGTGGCACCAGATATCAGCTGGCCTGTGCCTCCGGCTTAACTGGCCATGTGACGTCAGGAGCCGTCGAAATATCGACGGCTTTCACTTCTGATTTATAAGCCATCCATGCTGAAAGTTTAGTTTTATCGCTCTCGCTGATATCACCCAGCATCAACGCCACTCTCCAGTCAGATGTTATGTCATCCACCTCAGAAAGGAGCCGCTGCCGCTGTTCTCCGGAGTACTCAATATCGGCCTTGCGCTTAGCTACTGAGTCGGTAACCCATTTTTGTCCATCCCATTTATCGTAGGGTGTCGCGGGTGCTTCAGGGGTTGAATCCGGGGGGTAATCTCCCAGAACACTGATGATAACTGGTTGTCCGGTTTCCTTACTGTAGGCCGTTTCACCCCGATGATCGGCAACATACTCCCATGCTGAAAAATCAGATGTTCTGCAGATAACGAGTCCCTCTTTTGCATCCAGAGGAGCATCAATACAGGAATGTGCCGGAAGTCCGATACCGACGGCAACATACTCGACAGATGATGAACGATATTCACGAGTCGAACCATCGAAGTTATAAACGGTGATGTCACCGGCAACGACAGCGATCATATCGCTGTTAAATTGTGCTTCTGCCATTATGCGGCCCTCACGATGTAATTAAATGCCACGTTTCGCGGACGGGTTTCTGTTGCGGTATTACCGGATGCCCCACTGGTTGTAACGGTTTGCGTATTATCAACGCTGTACAATGAATCGTTACTACCGCGATCACTGTCTGTTGTACGTAGCGGCACCACAACGGTGTGAGTATGTTGCTGCAGGGCATGACTTTGAGCACTCAGAAGCTCGCGCCCGCTGTCTGCCCCGCGTCCGTCATCCCAGCCACGGATAAACTCGCCGCGCAAATCAGGCAATTTGAGTGAGGGATATGCCTGCGCCAGTCTGGGGTACTGCGCTGCTGTGAACGCTGCTCCGTTGCATTTGAGCCATCCCGTAGGTGGCGTTGCTGACGGCCACGGTATGGGCACGCCAACCGGTAACGCAGAGCCTTCCCCTAAACCAAGGTTTTTGACAAAGAGCGCGGGGTCAGGGATATCCGCACCGTTCTGGTCTTTGGCCAGCTTCTCCGCCAGCTTCTTCAGCACCGTGGTCGCAAAATTCGGATCGTTGCCGAGGGCATCCGCCAGCTCTTTGAGCGTATCCAGCGTCTCAGGGGCGCTGCCTGCAAGCGCCGCAAGTGCTTTGGCCACAAACTCTGTCGTTGCCAGCTTCTTGCTGTTATCACTATTCGCAGGCGTGGGAGCTGTTGGCGTGCCGGTGAATGTCGGGCTGGCTTTCGGCGCGTACTGGGTATGCGGGTCAGCTGCCGCGATATGTGCAGCCAGGTCTGTTCCGCTTTTTTCGACCTTTTGTTTGAGGTATGACGTGCGGCTTGCCAGCTGTTTAGCCTGACGGTTAGAAATCCCGTCAGGCCCACCCAGAACGGGGTCAGAGACCTCAATCTGGTAGATGCCGTCTTCCCACTGCGGGGTTTCGGGTAGGTTTGCCATAATTAACTGCTCCCGTGGTTATAGCTACCGTCATAGCTGACGGTGTTGTTGTAGCGAATGGCGACAGACTGATACTCCAGACTCGCCAGATGGCAGCGGGCCGGAGCAAAGGCAGCGAGCGTCTGACGTAACAGCGCCGCCTGGTCGTTAGTGATGGGCTGTTGAAGGATGACGCGATAGACCGCCCAGGCTTCCGCATCACCATGGACGAAAAGCCCGTTGTAACTGTGTTTGCCGTCGTAGCCGATCTGGCCAGTGCCTTCAATCAGATCCACTTCGCCGAAGCCGAAACGGCGGATAATTTCCCGGATTGACCACGGCGGCCCTTTGTAGCGGTGCAGCTCGATAGCTGATTTGATAAGCATGCGGCGTACATCGTCCGATTCCGCCAGCTCCCAGCCATCACCGAACAGTGAGAACTGCTCGCCCAGCCATGGCAGCGCGGAGCTGTCGACAATATCGACCAGGTAGACCATCAGTACGCTCAGGTCGATGTTGTCCAGCCGCCCGGCCAGTCGACCCAGTGCTCTGAGACTGATATCACCCTCAAGCGGCGGCGGGAGTTGCAGCGGCTCAGCCATCGGACACTCCGGTCATGTTGAGAGTGATCGCCGTACAGTTTGCCCACTCGCTTTCACCAACGACCCTCAGCGCCGGTGTCACCAGTTCGACCTGGTAGACCCCGGCAACGGACAGCACGCTGATAATCTGACTGGGAACAATATCGCGGCCCAGTGCTGCGGTACGGGACGCTACCCAGTTTTGTATGGCGCTGTTAGCGGCGTCTTTTATCGAATTGGCATCCTGGTCACGGTAGATCGTGATGTTGGCTTCAATGGTGTAATCCACCTGCACTGGCGTTTTAGCCCGCACGGTATCAGTGAGCGGCCTGACTTTTTCGTCCGAGCAAAAGCTCTCAACCAGCGTGAGGATACTGTCGTCAGGCAGGCCGGTACTGAGCAGCGGATACAGTTCTACGGTGCCGGGAACCGGGGAAAGCACCGCAACATCGACGATGTTCGGATGGGCCTGCAGGGCATGAAAGCGGTATGCCATACGGCTTCCGGCGTTAGTGAATGACTCCGGGGCAAGTTTGATACGCTCGCGCAGCCTGTCATTGTCTTCCTGCTCAGAACCGCCAGAACTGGCTGCCAGATTGGTCACCTGCAGGTCGACATTATCAATCTCATCGAGCAACTGACTGACCTGCGCAGGTTGCCAGCCGTTGCCAGCGGCCCCTGGCTCGGTACAGGTGGCCGTGGCATTGACCAGCAGCAATCCGGCTTTCAGTACCACGTCCGTATCGGTGGCAAAAATAATGCTGTCGGAAGCACTGACGCGGGTGCCTGCCGGAATCAGCATATCAATGGCCAGCGCCTCATCCACGGAGAACTGGAGCGTGGTGGTGGCAGGCTGCGCGGCAAGACGGTACACGCCGACCAGTTCACCGAGGTAATCAATCATCGGCTCACGGGCAAAAGCGACAAGATTCTGTTTAGCGGCTTCCTGCGCCGCCACCCTGACCAGCATTTCACGGTATGCCCACAGGTCAATCAGCAGGCGCTCGGCCTGAGCGGGATACAGCGTTTTACCGGTTGCGGCTTCGTACTGCGCAATCATTTCAGCCGTGATTTTATCGGCGTCGCGTTCAATAAAGTCGGGTTCTGTCAGCGCCATAGCAGCTCCTGAGTCCGGGTCTGTCCGTCTGAGCCTTTCCAGCTCACCCGGAGCGTAAGATGTTCGCCGTCAACGGCGGGTTTGACCGACATAAGCTGGCAGCGAGGCTCCCAGCGCCGAATGGCATCGACGGACTCGCGCACCACATGCGGGATAGCCCGGTCGATGGGCCAGTCGATATAAAGGTGAAGATTGCTGCCGAACTCCGGGCGATGCGGGTCGCTGCCGCGAGGGGTTCGCAGGATGATTTGAATGGCCTGCCAGATATCATCCAGCCCCCGGACGATTTCGCCGGGAGCCTGCAGGGCCGGTTGCCAGAATACAGAGGTTGTTTTCATGGGGGCAGTATTGCCCCTGTGCGGGAACGCCGATATTAAAGGCGTTTAAGAAGGTCAGTGGGAGTGGTGACTGGAGTTCTGGCCGTCAGAGAGCATGCTGCCTGTTGAGTGGGCATTGCCGTTGATTTCAAGGTTGCCGTTCACCGTGGTGGTGTCAGCGGTCAAATCAATGGTTTTGCCCTTCAGGCTGATACCTGCCGCAACCTCGATTACGACGCGCCCGATACCGCCTTTAACCGTCAGCGTATGGGTCGCGCGGTTATAGCTGAACTCTGCACCATCCGCGTATTTCGTGCCCCGGACGTTTTTGTCGCTGAACGGCGGTTTATCGACGTCTGAGTACACCGCACCCAGAATGACACCATCCTCGCCGTTGGCATCGAGCAGCACCTCAACCTGCTCCCCCACGTCAGGGAGCCAGTAATCCTTGTTGTCCTGGGTATTGCGCTGCAGCACGTTAAGCCAGTTAGTGCGCAGGTTATCGCACTCAGGCAGACGAACGCGGGCCTGAACTTTGTCGGCATCGACGGCGCTGACCGTGCCGACCTGACGGGTAACAACAGACATTACTTATCTCCCTTTATTACCGTGGATGTGGTGCCATCGTATTTGTAGACGGTCAGTGTCCGGCTCTTGCCGGTCTTTTTACCTTTCTTCGCCTTGCCCTGCGTGACCGGCCCCCGCGCCACCTCCAGTTCGGTGATGTAGCCGCTGTTACGGTCAAACGCATGGCGGGCAGTGGTTATCAGCCACGGCCCGGATAACTGACCAAAGCCCACCAGTTCAATTTTGTTGCCCGCAGTCAACCGGGGCGTCCCCATCAGCGTCAGGGAGCCGTTCTGCTGGTATTCGTTATGCCTGGCCAGCGCCGAATCTGCTTTAATCCGGGCGCTGTCCGGGTCGCTGACGCGGCTGTTGACCTTCAGTGAGTCGGCACTCGTGACCCTGCCACCTTTGGTCTGTTTGTCGCTTTCGCTGGTGCCGCCATCAGCTTCGTAGACGATCAGCTTTTTACTGCTGCTCTTCTGGTGTTTTACCTTTGCGGATTTGTAGACGCGGTTGATGGTGTCACGCAGGGAAAAACCGGACACATCCTGCGGCTTCAGCTGTTTTACCGGCTCCTGACCGCGCAGCGTGGCCAGATGAGAGAAAATCAGCTGGTCGCTGACAACTTTTACCGCATAACCATACTCGCTGGCCAGCCGGCGCAGGAAGCCCACGTCCGTTTCAGCATACTGGGTCACCCGGTCAATTCTGATGGACTCAATACTGCCAGCCAGCTTCAGCTGATGCTTTTTGGCAATCCGCCCGGCGATGGCCGCCAGCGTGGTGCTCTCGAAACCACGACTGGATTTTGTCCGCAGGGCGTTGTTGACCGACGTGGCCACGCCCCGGATAGCGACAACGGACGGGGGCGAACGCACCTCGATCTCGTCTATCGAGAACGTACCGCAGGACAGCAGCTTCTCGCCCTGATAACCCATTTTCAGCGTCAGCGTGTCACCCTTGCCCGGATACCACTTATCCAGCCATCGGCCATCGGTGTCGTCCAGCTCCACCTCAATGGTATCGGACTCGCTTTTGATGTTATCGCTGTAGGTTACGCAGGTGACATAAGGTGCGATATCGGTAGTGATGTTCTTCTGCAGATACCACAGGGTGAACACCGGACTCAGAACCTCGCGGATGCCGGTCAACGCTGATGCGGCCTGTGTGGTGCTGTTTACCTCAGCCATGGGGCAATATCCTCTTCTGTACTGGCATCGGTAGCCTCGATAACCGGAATCAGTAACAACAACCCGGAGGGCAGCACCGGCTTGATGGCCACGTGCGGGTTAGCGGCGATAATCCGGGGATAACCCAGCGGGTCGCCATAGTACTGCCATGCCAGAGAGTCCCAGCGCTCCCCATCCCGTGTGACATGTTCAAGAAACATCACACACTCCTCGCCAGTATTCTGGCGGCCATGGTGCTCAACCCCGGCGACATGCGGGTGAAGGTGGTGCTGGCAGAGTTGAGCTGCCCGGAAACAGCATCCAGCGCCGCTGCGATATTGCTGCCGTCCACGCCGCTCAGCGAAGACTGCGCCTGTTGTACATATGTAGCCGCATCACTGGTGGCTCTGGCCAGACTGATGGCATCGGGCATGGATTCAGTGAGCGCATTAAACGCAGGAACGCTCTGGCCTAACGCACCGGACACGTTGCCCAGTCCGCTCATCAGCCCCGGCACACGGGTCAGTGCAACGGCGGGATTATCCTTCATCTTCTGCGCCACCCGAACGGCACTCATAGTGGTCTGGAGAACAGACTGCGCCTGTCTGGCATAATTGACGCCGTCGCGAACGTACCGCGCCACCCCGGAAGGTGAAGGAACGGCACCGGAGACCGCCCCGACGCCGGGAACCTGCGTGCGTATTGCAGGCGGCTGTAACGGGTTCTTCGGGTCGCCGATGTACTCCCGGAGAGACGCGGTGGCATTGACAGCCAGCACGTTGCCGGTGCTGTCGGTCTGCTCGCTGGTCGCGGTCACATCGGTAATCACGAACCAGCCGCGATAGTCACCGTTGCCGAAAACCAGCGCCAGCGCCTGATGGGCTTTCATCGCCGTTCTCAGTCTCGCCAGCTCCACGTCGGGCACACAATAATGCTGATGGAAGACCAGGCTCACCTGGATTTCGTCCAGCTTATCGCCGACGAACTGCAGGCCGGGCTTACCCTCGATGCGGGCATGTTCGGCATAATCGACGCCAAACGTGGCCTCGAAGCCGTCCCAGTAGGTAATCAGCTCAAACTCAATATCACCCAGTACTGCAAACATTATTCGTACCCCCGACGTTGTTTCTGAGCCAGCAGACGTTCCAGCATTTTCTCCAGTTCATGCAGGCTCATATTCAGTGCGCCGGTCAGTCCGGCTGGCGCTGCGGTTTCTTTGCCATTGAGGAAAAACTGAGGATTAAAGCTGACCTGAATACCGCCAGACGCTCCGCCACCAGAAGCAGCTGCGCCACGGCCTGAATATCCCGCTGCCATGATGTCCGGCGACGGGATACGGGGAACATCAGGCGTCATCTCTTCTGCCAGCTTCTGTCCGGCCAGCGCCGCAAGCGGAGTGGTGCGCTGCAGGCCGATAGCGGCACCCTGCGCGATATTGTCACCAAAGCCCATAAACACGCGGCTCGGTGAATGGATGCCCAGCTTTTCCTTGAACCAGCCGCCGACGCTGTCGCCCATATCTGTGACGGTGGTTTTGAGCGACTCCCATTTGTTTTTGATGCCGTTTATCAGCCCGTCGATAATATGGCCACCGAAGTCAGTGAACTTCGCGGGCAGATCAGCGCCGAGATATTTCAGCGCAGCCGCAAAGGCTTTATAGAGCAGACCAACCGGCGACCAGTTAATCAGCAGCTTACCAATCCCCACGACACCGCCGTTAAACGCCGTTTTAATGTCAGCCCAGCGCTGCTTAAACCAGCCGCTGACCGCGCCCCAGTTGCGGTAGATAAGGTAAGCCGCTGCCGCGACAGCGGTGATGGCGAGGCCAATGGGATTCATCAGCAGTGCCCGGCCAATCCAGAGAACGGCACGAGCCGCAATCATAAAACCGCGAACAAGGCTACCTGCCAGAATGCCACCAAGTTTCAGACCACCACTGGCCAGTCGACTGAATCCAGTAGCGAGCCAGCGTAATTTGCCGCCTTCTCCGAGTGCTGTGGTCAGACGTAACCAGTTAGTACGCAATAGTACAGTACTTTTCCAGACGCTGACGAAGGGGGAAATAAGGAGATTCAGCCCCAGCTTGAGGCCTATGGTGGCCATTTTGAAAGCGAGTAATGCTCCCACAACCTTTATGGTGCCGCTAACAAGTTGCGGATTAGCCGCGATCCATTTACCGACGTTGTCCATTAAAGGAATAAATGTCTCGCCCAGTTGAATTAGGGCTGGTCGTAGTGATTCTCCGATGCTGATGGCTGCCTCGTTAAACCCAACCTGGGTTCTGCGCCAACGTGCCTCAAGAGTATCATTTTGCTTTGTAAAATCAGTGTTCAACGTATTTTGGGCTGTAGGGCTTTTCATTTCCTGCTTATTGGAAAGATATTTATCCCAGCCCTGACGCATTGACAGTAAATGGTTAACGGTCTGGATATCAGTGAAGACTTCTGCCAGACCAAAGGACTCCATTAGCTTCTGCTGGCCTTCCCGATCACCAACGGCACCAGCTTTCTCCCATTGCTGAACAAACGCCTTACCTTTGTCGTCAATAAAAGCGTTGGCAATCATTAGTGAGGACTCATACTGCGAGAATCCTTGCGCTACTAAGTTCTGCATGGATTTCTGATAATTAATCCCGGCCTTGGCATATTTCTGAATGGTATCGTTTCGCCCCATCGCTGCCAGCCAGTTAGACATATTAGTAACGGCTTCTTCTGCAGAGCCGCTACCTTTGCCGACTTCCAAACTGGAAACGATCTCCATGATCGCTTCTTTCCCGGTAATGCCACGCGCCGCAAATGCTTTCGTCATCCCCGGCAGAGCCTTCGCCATGTCTTTCAGTTCAAACGAGCCGAGTTTTGCACCGGTAGCAGCCATACCAAATGCCTGTTCCAGTTCTTTAGCGTCAGTAATTTTGAGCGCATCGCTAAAGGCATAAGTCATTTTGGCGAGATCGGTCATATCGGCCTTAGTTGCTGTAGCTGTCTTCCCAAGCATCTCAGCAAATGTTGCTGCCTGTTCAGGAGCCATACCATCAGCAACCAACTGTCCGACTCCACCCATCAGAGACTCCTGCAGTTGGTTAATCTTCAGCGAGGCCTGCCTGATAGCCAAGCCAATCGCACGTTCCTGTTTTGCATCCAGATCGCCAGTGACACTGATATCCCGCAACTGTGATTCAAACGAGGCATATTGTTTGACCGAGGCCATGACCGGTGCGCCCAGTGTTCTGCCGATGGCATAGGTTTCTGCCCCCTGGCCATAAAGCGCCATGCGGTTTGCTTTCAACGCATCACTGGTGGCTGATGCTGCAGACAGACGCCGCTGCTGACGCTCAACCTGTTCCATCGTGCGGCTGACCCGAAGCAGATCGCTGTTGAGGCGCTGCATCCGGGATGACCCCAGTTGACCATAGCGCTCTGTTGCGCGGGTTAAGGCGTTCTGGCGTTCCTGCAGACGGCGGGACGTGTCACCCAATGAATCAAGCGCACGCCGGGTACCACTGAGCGCCGAGCGGAAGGTGCTGCCGATCATCCCGCCAATGATGACGCCGACTGAAAATTCACTGGCCACGGTGGTTATCCTCTGAAAGCAGAAAAACGGGAAGGAAATGGTGTGGAGCCATAGAGTACAGCCGCGAGGTGCGGCTGTACTGGGCTGGAGAACTACTGATTGTCGCCGTACTCGCTTTTGATTTGCTCTTCAGCCTGATCCAGCCACATCTCCAGATCGTCAGTATCTAGCGCGTCAATCTCCCCCGGCTGGAAGCGGAACCACCTCGCCAGCAGCCCCTGGGCCTGTTTTATCAGTGTCTGATTTCTTACCCAGCCCCGTGATTTGCTGAAATCGCTCCTGCAGGGCCATGTAATCAGCCAGATCCATCCCATCAATATCTTCAGGCAGCATTCCAGAGGAACGGGCAATCAGCAGCTCGTCCCAGTCAGCAGGATTTTTACTTACCTTCTGAGCTTGCTTCAGGTCTTTGACCGTGAGGCGCTTCAGCGTGATTTGTTCTACTTTGACGCCCGCAGCGGTGGTGAAGGGATACGTCAGGGGAAAAATATCGGATTGGGTCTGGGACATGATAGTGCTCCTATGTAAGTTCAGAGCAGTATGTCCGGAGGTGGGTATGACGGATATTAAAGGGGATTAAGAAGCAAGGGGCCACCAGGCCCCTCGCATCACTTGTGTCGTGGTATCAGGAAAGGGGTTTATCCCCCGATATTAATGCGGTAGTCAGTCAACTGGTCAACACCGCCCACGCGGAAGATATTGGCCAGATAATCCAGCTCCAGCAGTTCTTCGCCATCCAGTACCTGCTTGATGTAGGTGCAGGTAAAGCTGCTGGAGAACTCGGCATTCTCATGCTGTTTGAACGTGCCCAACGGGTTCTTCTTGAACATGATCGTCAGGAAGGTGACCAGCGGAATTTCATCAATCAGCCCCTGCGAACTGTAGCGCTGCACGCTGGAACGGCACTGCAGTGACAGTGATTTATACGGATTGGCAGCGGACAGCATGGCGTCACGGTAGAAGCTGTTCCACTTGATCTCACCTTCCATCTTGTCAAAACCTGCCGGGAGTTCCACTTTGCCCACCATCCCCAGCGCCTTATGCTCCTGCATGGTCATGGACACGTCGGGCAGCTTGACCTCTTCAGCCCGGCCCAGCAGGTTAGCACCACCGATATAAATATTGGCGTTGGTGATGCGGTTGATTTCAATCTTGGCCATTAGCTGTTTCCTTTCAAGGTTAACAGGTATTCCGAGGTGATCTCGGTCTCAAACGTCAGCCGCTCCAGCGGTGGTGACGGCGTGTATTTGTAGCTCAGCAACAGGTGACCGGCGGCCAGTTCCGTCTCCTCATTCCTGGCAGGGTCAAACCAGCACTTAAAGCCCAGCAGGGCACCGTCGCCAATCAGCTTGCGACCATAGGCATTGACCGACTCCGTCAGCGCATCAATCAGTGCCTGGGTAATCGGCATATCAATGTACTGCTGGCTGAAATAGCGCAAGGATTCGTTGATCACATCACCGGTGCGGCGCACGTTCTCAAAGTTGCGCATGTGCGTCACCGTTGGCCATGCCGCTGTGCGGTTGCCCCACAGGCGAAGGCCGCTGCCGTAGCTGCTGAAAATGGTGGTGATCCCTTGTTCGTTGAGCAGGTTCACTTCACTCTGCGGGTCGTCAATCATCGCCGACAGCTGCCGCTCCACGCCGGTGATCCCCATGATTTCCTGGTTGGATGAAGACCACCAGTAGCCCTTGTCCAGGTCAACCTTGGCACGCAGACCGGCAGCACGCTGGCTCAGCGGCTCCAGCCTTTCACTGTTGGTGGCCGCGTCGTACACCCTGACGTGCGGATAACACAGGCGGACACGATCGGAGCTGGTGTTAAAGTTGATGGTGCCTTCCGGGCCACGTCCCGCCAGCGCCTGCGCAAAGGTTGTGCCAATTGGTGCGTCGATGTAGGTCACCGCCCCCAGCTTCTCAGCCATGGCGATAAGCTCAGCAGAGACGCTTTTCTGGGTGCAGAACACCGGGGCAATCAGGATTTTGGCAAAGTAGCCAAGCAGGTTAAAGCTGTCGTTGAGCAGCTTCATGCCGGTTCGGTTGCCCGCCGCGTTAACCGCGCCGATGATATCCGCCGGAGTGACTTTGGTCGGGTCAGCATAGTTATAGCTGGCCGTCGCTGTAGCGCCCGCCGCAATGCTTTTCCCGAGATTTGTAATCGCCCCGGACTGCGCGTCGAGCGAATAGTCCTGGCCTTCAACATAGGGCTGTCCGTCGCTGGCCGGCTTCAGTACCAGTTTGGCGACCACCGGATTGGCCAGCTGCGCTTTGCCCGTTGCTTTATCGAACGTTACATCTTCATCGGCCACGGCAGTTTTATGCACAGCCGGATCGAGCACGTTAATCACCAGAACGGTACCTGCGCCGTGGTCGTAGATGGCATCCAGCGCCTGCGGAATGGTAAAGCCGGTAAGCTGACTGCCAAATGCTGCTGCGTCTTTCTCAGACAGGCACTGCACCAGCGTATTCACGCCCCCCATCGGGGCGGTACCAATCAGACCAATGACGGCAGATTTCACCGTTTTAACCGGGCGGGCACCGTTTTCCACCTCAATGGTTTCGGCGCCGTGCAGATAGTTAGCTGACATGGGTATCCTCCGGTTTCACATCACCGTCGCCACCGTTCCTGCGCTTTGGTGACTGCACGGCTGGTGTGCTGGCGGGTTTAGTCTCTTCAGATACCGGCGTCAGATGCTTCAGCGCCACCAGTACCGTCACATAGTCATGCTCCTCCGGCAGGGAAACATTCTTCCCCGGCCAGAGCAGGATTTCGGTTCCGTCCGACAGCGTGACGCCGCTGGCCGGGCCGGAATAGCGGTATTCTTTCATCACTCGCTTTCCTCATAGTTCACTTCGGTTAACAGCGGACCGGACGGTAAATCGCTGTCTTCGATAAAGACGCTTTCAGTGGCGAAGTCGAGAGCGTACTGCCACAGTCCCTTTACCTCTCCGATAAAGACCTCTCGGGTCAGCCAGATACGACGGCGGCAGTTCGGTGGGGTGTAGCCACCGAGGATGCGGCGGACTGCATCCAGAACGTCAATCGCACCTCTTTTACCGTTGAGCTGGCGGAAGACCACCGTGACGCAGAGCTGGATGGTCTGAGGCTGGATCACCGCACCAATATCATCGGGTTTGTCGAAGCGCGAACCGGCATAGCTCAGCAGCAACGCCCCGACAGGATGATTCAGGCGGTATTCGGACGGCTTTTCCGGGAAGTACTCCACCTGCAGCTGCGGCAGCTTCTCGCGTAACCGGGCCAGTACCGCATCAAGGACGGGCAGAACGTTCATCAGTATTTCTCCAGTAATCCGTCGCGCCCGCCAAAGGTGGGGCGGCGTGCCCGCGCCCGGATTTCACCGGACTCAGGTACGTCTTTTTGAGTCGACTGCAGCCCCAGCGTGAGCTTGTTGTCACGCAACCCTTCCAGCTGTCGCCGGGCCTCTTTATGGTCATCCTTCACGGTATCCGGGACAGCCCCTTCCGGGCGGCGGGTGTAAAGCCGGTAACGCACCAGCGTGAAGGCAATGTCCCGCAGAACGGTCGGTATCTCTGCCAGCGGCAGGGTATAGCGGCCACGAAGGTGAGCATCAATCAGCTCATCGGCATAGCGGATACAGCTGTCCACCACCTCAGTTTTCACCGTCGCGGGCGAGTCGAAGTCCAGCTCCTCATTGGTGAGCTGGATTAGCGTCCGCTCAGGAACCTGTTCAAGCAAATCCGCGAGGGTGCAGTACATATCACACCCCGCGCAGGATGCGGATAACGTCGCCTTCCGCCAGCGCCTCATCCAGCGCAATCCCGGCTGAAATACCCGCAGGGGCATCTTCCGTGGCTGCTGTCTGGGGAACGGCGCAGGCGTTTGCATCCGACTGGACGCTAAGTCCTCTGGCAATCGCAGCACCCGCTTCGACGGCGACGATACCCAGAACGTTAACCGGCGTGACATCACCGGCAGCGGCATCCACCTCTGCCACACCGAGCACCACGGCTCCGGCCTTGCAGGGGGCGTTATCGGCCCCCACAAAACGCTGCTGAGAGAGGGCCGCAAGTGCGACGACAGTGGTGGTCAGAATGACCTGCTGAGTGGTACCCATGACGCTCTCCTTATTTCACAATGTTGGTGACGAGATACCCGGCATCGCCACCGACCACGGCGACTTTGTAGATATCGGTATAACGGCAGTACTTCACCTTGCCGCCGACGCCGTCGTATTTGTCCGCCACCGGCATCCCCTTACGGCGCAGGGTATAACCGAACGATGGTTCGTTTTCGTCGGCGCTGTCGGTGCCCGGCTGGGGTTTGCCGACGTAATGCAGCATCAGGTTGTCGCCCCAGATATCGGACGGGGTTTTATTCTTATCCTGCGCGTCTTTCATGGAGGCCATGGAGACCGGCTCACCAATCACAACATCGTCCAGCTGGAAAAGGTCTTTCAGAATTTCGATGGTGATACGCTTGCGCTCGTTGGCTCCAATCGCGGCCTGAATCGCCGGATGAAACTTCAGCAGTGACATGACGCTGGCCCCCATGGTCATCAGGTTCGGGCGTAGGCCTGTTTTGTTACGTACAGCCTCGATACCGGCTTCGATGACGGTGATTGGATTACCCTTGCCATCCACCCAGCGTTCAGCGGCAGCCAGTGCTTTAACGGACGATGCCGGGTAGACGTTTTTATCCTGGGCCAGGCGGGCTGCGTACAGTTCACGCTTCAGGTTGACGCCGCTGGTGACGCGACGAATGGCCTTGGCTTCTTCGTTGAACATTGACTCCGCCTGCTCGCGATAGTCCACTGGCGCGGCCAGATCGTGCTCATTAAGAACCAGATCCAGTTTGCCGGTTTTCTCACGTACCAGGACGTTGCTGTCAGCTCCCACGGCACGCTCGGTGTCGTACTCCACAAAAGCCGATTTGCCGAAGGTCGGCACACTCACGCCTTCCTTGTCGGTCTGGACAATCGGGAAGATGTGCTCACCGATGAACGCGGCATTTTTATAACCGCGTGCGATGCTGGTCAGCACCGGGTCAACGACGCGCTTACCCTTTAAATAATCAGACATGCTCTCTCCTTAATTACAGGCAGCGTGAGACAGCAGCGTCGTAGCTGATGCCTTCTTTTTTCGACAGTTTCAGCGCTTTCTGATGCAGCGCCAGACGCTCTGGATCGGCTTCAGCAAACTCTGCTGGAGACGTTGAAACACCGGTATCCACACGGTCTTTGGTTGCGTGCTCGCCAAAGTTCAGCACGGGTGCAGCGCCATCCAGCAATGTCTTGAACGCCGTGGCAAGCGGCGTGCGGGTGTCGCCTTCGGCGAATTCCACCGGCTTATCGCCAGCAGAGACCGCATCCAGAATGGCGACAACAACGGACTTCGCTGCCGGGGCCAGTTGACCGCCGCTTACCAGCTTCTCAGCGTAGGAAACGTTGTCAGCGTGCAGCTTCTCCTGCTGACTCTTTGCATCCAGTTCAGCTCGCTGTGTGGCCTCAGCCTTCAGACGGGTGTTTTCCGCCTGAAGCGCTTTGATTTCTTCTTCAGTCATGGTGCTGTTCTCTTGTTGAGGGTTGGGATTGTGTTCACTGAAGTCCGGTTCAGACTTCCCGGTATCGCGGTAAGCCTCTTCGCGCAGGGAGTCAACCTGCCATGAAGGAAGCACCTTGTCGGTCTCGTCCAGCCCGAACTGAGCAATCAGAAAATCGCGCAGACGGCCCCATAAAGAGGCATTGGTGATATCACTCCAGTCGGCAAACTCCACGACGCCTTCTTCTTTCTCACCAAACGAAACCTGCTTCAGCCCCTTAATAGAGGGTGGCTGCGCCCCCAGAAAGCCGACATGACGCAGGTAAAGCGTGCCGGGCTTCGGGTTGTTCGGTGAGTCAGGGAGATAGAACGAGGCGGAGACCTTCTTGAAGCGTCCGTTGCCCACCAGTTCGGCAAACTGCGGGTCGAGCTGGTCAGTCTCGGCCAGCAGATCGCCGCCGCTAAGCGACAGGGATTTCACCCAGCCCCACGCCGGGTCTTCCGTTTTGGGGTGACCAATAACGAGAGGCGCTTCATGTATGGACGGGTCATAGGCTTTCACGCAGGCGGCAAGATCGCTTTGCGTGAACGGCAGTTTCGTGCCGTGCATGTCGGTATGAGTACCGGCTTTGAAAATATGAATGGCTGACATTTTGCTGCCCCGCATGATGTTGTCGGAGACAGTTTGTGGAAAAGCCGCGAAGAGCGCTTTTAATCTGCTTTAGAAAAAATAAGGGGGGATAAGACAAAGAGAGGGAAGCAGGAGTGATTAAAGCCGTAAACGAGGGGGCTGTAAACCTTTATAAAGGCTCCGGGGCGGGTAACGCGGTAAATCGCCCGTCCCGGAGGGTTAACATCAGCGACGGGCCGCAGATTCAAGATGACGCACAATCGTATCGAGGATGGGAATAACCACATCAGACTGCAGCTCACCGTCCCCTGTCAGCGGCAGGAACGGGCGGGCCGGAAGCTCAACGGACTCATTGCGCCCCGTTTTACCACCGAACTGGTGAATCGGCCCATAAACGACGTTAGTGCCAACTGCTGCCTGCCTGTCGTCATGGTCGGTTGTAACTGACCTCATCAGTCGCCCGGTGAGCTGCAGCGTCTGACCATCACGATCCTGCGCGGCAAGCGACGGCGTCCAGCCCGGACGGCCCTCATCCAGAAAGTTAAACTGCGTTTCCGCCAGCAGGGTTCCGGCGATTTTGCGCATCGCAGGCTCCAGGTCTGTGGCGGCTAAATCCAGCGCCCGCAGGCTCCGGCGCAGGGATTCATCGTTAATGGTGATGTTGACCAGGTTATCGGAAGCCATCGTTATCCTCTCAGTTCCTGCTGTGCCAGCGGTTGTAGCGTGCCCTGATAGCGGGCAAGGTCAGGACGGTAGGCTGCGCCCGGCGCATAAGACCAGCCGACGTCGGTAGCCACCTTCGTGGTACCGGTGTTGAAGGTGGCGACATTCTGCATCTCGCCTGTTTTCTCTGAGACCAGCTTCAGCTCCCATCCCATGGCTGAGCCAGAATCTGACACCTTCAGGCCACGGGCACGCACATCCGCCGCGCTCAGGGCTATGACGCCACAACGGCAGCGCCAGCCGTTCGGCGGGTAGAACGCCTGCCAGAACGGGTCATCATAGCGCAGCACCAGACCATGCAGCGCCAGATGGCTCTTGCGGGTATGGCTGTCGTTGATGCCGGTATACATCCAGTACGGCCTGTCGTCGACGTTCTCCATCTGCTCCGCCCAGCGACCGGCACTGTAGAGTACGGACATATTGGTGCGAAAGATGGTGTCGAGCCGCCACGGGCTGCCCTGCTGGATAGTCACCGGCTCACCCGTTACCGGGTCGGTGGTGTCACGCGGCCCCCACCATCCCTTGCGCTGCAGCTCCGGCTCCAGCTCCTTTCTGAACCAGCGGTCTGTCTTCCCCTCGTCCAGCGCTTTCTGCAGGGCGCTTCGGATATCCTCCAGAATATCGAGGCGGGTCACTTTGGCGACGGTAAAGGCGCGGGCATGGGCATCCTGCCACATCTCCTCCCAGTCCCAGGTGATTTTATACCCTTTGGATTTCAGGTAGCTGATAGCCCGTTTTGGGGGCAGCGTCATGCAATACGCCAGTTCAGCCGTTGTCACGCTCATGCAGACGCCCCCAGACAGTTGCAACAAACAGGATACGGGCCAGCCGCTCCTGCAGGTCATCCGCATTCATCTGCGGGTACAGTTCAGCCAGCGCCCCCAGAAGCTCAGCCGGGTTAACGCCGTCTTTCACCTGGTTAAAGAGCGGCTCCAGCACCGGCGCAAGTACGCCGTTTAAGGTGCCGCCGTTCATCAGAATATCCAGCGCATCATCAAGGTCCTGCTGGGCCTGAATATCAGCATCTATGGCCTCGGCGAACGACAGCGGCAGCGCGTTCTTCTGGCGCTCTGACGGTGGTGTCTCATCAATATCGCCGTCCTGCAGCTGATACTCGCGCCTGAAGTATTGCGGCGTGAAGACCACACCGGCGCGGCTGAGTTTCTCATCGCGGGTAGCCTGCGTATCGTCGACCGTTCCCTGTTCCCACATCTTCCAGACGGGGCTGGCCACATCGCCAAAGTTCAGCGAGACGGCCTGACGGATAACCTGATTTACTGCGCTCACCACAATCTCGGCGTCGGCATCGCGGATATCACTGGTGACTTCCAGCCCGGCCTGCGCCGAGGCGCGGTTGCTGTTCGCCTCGGTGGTCTGGTTCTGCCCCAGCAGGGCAATAGAGATTTCACTGCGGGCGAGCGTAATCAGATTCTGGTAAATATCGCTGCTGTCGGCTTTGCCTGCGGCCTCTTTGATTTCAATAGAGGAATCATCGGGAATAGCCGCCACGGCGTCCTCGACCATCGCCTCCATCGAGTCCAGCAGCAGGTCAATTTCGCCCTGTGCGGTACCGCGTGGATGCTTACCGATAACCCACGGCGAGCCAAATTTCTCAGCAAAGCGCACCCAGAACTTCATTCCGCCTTTCTTGAACGTAACGGGCCAGAAGCACATAGACAAATCAGGGAAGCCATACGGGTTGTCGTAGGTCGCATCCTGACGCGGCACCACGAACTTATTCAGCGGTACGGCTTCGCCCTCCAGCCCGGCGTCTTTGGCGCGAAAGCGCAGCAGGTTGTCGTTATCGAACTGGAACCACTCGGGCGGTTTGCCCACGATATCGGTGACCGCCCAGGACTTAACCGAACGGCCCCACATGATTTCACAGGGCTGATACCCGTAGAGCACGGCATCAGTCATCTCGCCGATGATGCGTGACAAATCCAGATCGTCGAGCATATCCCGGATGAAGCTGAGCACCTGAGGCGAAGCGTGACCTTGCTCCAGACCTCGTTCCAGAGACTTCACTGCCGCTTTACGCCTGCGGATACAGCCACCCACCAGCGGGTCGGTACGCAGCTCGCGATAGATGCGGATATCCCGGCCCTGTGATTTGAGAATAGGATCGGGATTGGGCAGGTACATCCCCAGACCGAAAAAGTCGATGGAGCGGCTGCGTGACGCAATCTGCTCCGTCAGCGTCTTGTTCGGCTCGGCAAAGCTGACAAATTCACTGGGTGAAACCCAGAGTCCACGGACCATCAGTAATCCTCCAGCATACGGGCCGCCTGACGGCGACGGCGTGAGCTTGCCTTCACCGGCCCTTTGTTAATTTCACGGCTGGCGAAGTACGCCAGCGCCAGCGCGATAGCTGAATCTCCGTGACGTTTGCCACTATCAGACTTCGCTTTTGAGCGCTGCTCCGGCACGCGGGGAACGCCGTTGACCACCTGAACGGCCCGCAGGTCGTCCAGCGTGTCTTCATCCTTCGGTAAATCCACCAGGTTGCCATCTTCCAGCGCAGCCTTGACCGGCGGCATATGCTCACGATACCAAGCCTCGGTTGGCATCACCTGCTTAACCCGGCTGGAGCCGTAGCGCTGCATGGCGTACTCCGCCAGATAGGCACCGTTACCACGGGCATCGAACGCGGCCCCCATCAGACCGGGCAGACCATCCATCAGATACCAGGTGATTTGTTCCTGCTGTTTAAACGGTACGTTGCGCAGCTCCAGCACGAACGGGACGCGGCGTACCAGGTTCTTCTCCTGCAGCAGGGGATAATCCACCGACAGGTCACCGCTGCGGCCAAAGTCACGCCCCAGGAAAGAACGTGCGTCAGCGGGGAGCGCCTCCAGCAGCGGCTTCAGGTTCTCATTCAGCCAGTCCTGCGTCTCGCTCCATCGAACGTCATCGGGCTTCAGCTCGTAGCCCTCCGGGCAGGTCAGGCGCAGCACCGGTGTGCCTGCCGACATACGGGACTCAATCAGGGCGCGGGACAGCCAGGCTCCGCCGCCGTTGGCCGGGACACAGTCAAGCTCTTCAGATGCGCCGGTGCCGTAGAATTTGTACACCGACGCCATCCACGCCTGCTCAGCGTCCTGCGTCCACTCCGTCCCGGTTCGCAGACAGACACGGTGAAACAAACCCTGTGCCACGGCCTCTTTAAAGGCAATTCGCTGTACGCTGCCCCCCTGACGCCCGGCACGGATATCGCCAATAAGGGTGTTAAAAAGGTTGTCGTCACCGTCATGGGTGGAAATAACGCGCACCTTGCCGCCCCAGATAAGCATCGCCAGCGCCGCCTTCAGCAGTTCGTCCAGTTGCTCATGGAACGCGGCCTCATCAATAACGATGATGCCCTGACGGCCACGCAGGTTCGACGGGCGACTGGAGAGCGCGACAACGCGGAAGCCGGAATCGGGAAACCTGATGGTATACGTTTTGATGTGCTTGTCGTCTTCGTTCTCTTCCCAGAAACCTTCCTGAATCTCGCTGGCGGCGTAGTTGAAGGCCCGCGCCCACATGGCGCAGGCCTGGATATACTCGACGGTCATGTCCTGGTTATAGGCAATGTAATACACGTTCATGCCACCGGCAGGTGCTGAAGAGGCTGCTGTAAGCACGTTGTCGGAGGCTTCAGCCCAGGTAATACCGGTTCGGCGGCTCTTCTCAATCACCTTGAGTGGGGACGTATCAGCTACCCAGCGCTGCTGGTAAGGCATCAGAACGGCGGGGATATCCAGCGCCGAGGTATCCGGTAATACAGGTGCCAGTGTGGTCATGATGCAATCCCCAGAATTTCGCGCTTCAGCGCCTGCACGGCATCGGCTGACAGTCCACCCTTGCGGGCAATCTTCTCAGCGTTGCTGGCTACCTGCCGGGCGCGGTCACGGACTTCGCTCTGAAATTTCTTCAGGTTGACGGAGGCGCGGGACAGCGTGGCCACGTTCTTCGCCACCTTGGACAGCAGCGCCACGCGTTCTTTGGGGTCGACTTCGCCTTCTTCCGCTTCCTGCAACTGGACGATGCTCTCGAACAGTTCGGTCTGGATCAGGGCGATGACGGCTTCTGAACGTGCATCCTGATCGTCAGCCGCACCTTCGGTCAGCATCCGGGCCGCTTCGGTGGCTGCGCGGATAGCGCCGTAGCGGCGCTCAATCTTCTGGCCATAGCGATGGATAGCCGACTTGCTGATGACGTAACCCTGCTCACGCAGCAGGGACTCCAGCTCGTTATACCCGCTGAAGCCGGATTCAGTCAGCGCCCGCTCAAGCCAGCGGCGCACGTTTTCCGGCAGCTTATCTATCGTGCTGCGTCTGGCCATCATTCACTCCAGTACTTTTCCGGGCGGGCAATGCCGGGGCCGCATTCAACGGTATATTCCACCAGGTCAACACCGAGGCGGGTCAGGTCGGCAAACCAGTCGCCGGAGGGTTTTTTCTCCAGTTCGACCATCCTGCGGTCGGCCATATAATCCAGCTCCCGACGCAGCTCCAGCGGCGTGGTGTCCGGGTAGATGGCACGGGATACATCCAGCAGTAGCGTCTCGCTGGCGGTATACGGGCGGGTTTTGTTCAGAGCAACCAGCAGACTCCAGCGCAGGGATTCCCGGCGCACGCGGGCGATATCAACCATGGTGACCTCCTGTATGACGGTACTGCTGTACCACTTCCAGTTTGTTGTAGAGTGCGTCCAGCTTGGCCTCGATGACCGTCTGGCCACGGATGTAATCCTCGCGGCGGACGTAGTTCAGCGGTAAATCCGCCTTAAACCGCATAAATTCTTTTTCCAGCTCGCCCCAGTTGGAGGCGGACTGTTGCAGCGACTGCTCAAGGGAGGCGAACCGCGCCGCCTGACGCTCCTCTGCTTTACTGAACAACCACTTAGCCATACCGCCGACAAAGCTCATGAAGGTGATGAGAAAGCCCACCACCGTCCAGAATTCAACCTGCAACGTCATTTCTGTAATCCTTCCCGTTCGTCCAGCAGCTGGTTTATCTGGCTGCGCCAGATGCGGCACTGCTTCGCGTTGTCGATGATGTTGGCGAGGACGTCACGCTGGGAGACGCCTGAGTCGCGTAACCAGGCGTCAGCGGCTGCAGGTTGCCCGGACGCTGCGCGAGTGCCGGTGCCAGCGGCGGCAGTTGCGTCTGAATGACCGGCGTCAACGGATGCGTTGTCATATCCGAGCGCGGCGTTGTACTGGCGCACGAAACCGCGAGTAAACACGCACTCAATGGGATGGCTCTTGCCTTTTTCATCAATCCAGCGCTGTGTGACATCGTTAATTTGCCCCTGTAGTTGTTTGTTCTGGCTCTCAAGCTGAGCAATTTGCTCAAGGTAACTGGCTTCGGCCTGATGGCCTGCGGCAACCTGATCCTGATACCGCTTTGCCCAGGCCCGCAGCGCAGCGTTCTCAAGCGTTGCCTGCTCCGTTTTGTAGGTATCGAATGCCGACTGCAGCTGACTTAGCGCCGCATCCCCGTCGTGTTTTGCATCATTGTGGCCATCGCGATAACCCCAGCGGTACAGGCCATACAGCGCCCCGACCAGGGCAAGCGTGATTAACATGCCACGCCAAGGCATTTTTTTTATCAGGCTAGTCCACACAGCTGCCGCCTCCCCATGTGAGATAGCGCGGTGCCAGTTCGTGCAGGATGCGCTGCGGGTAGTGGCGGTTCTCGCGCCAGCTGGCGGCGCTGCGCCCGGCATTCACCGTGGCAACATGCTCAAACCAGCGGGTGGTGTCCAGCCCCTGCTGTGAGGCCAGCCGCTTATCCCGTTTTACCCAGCCCAGCCCGCCGTTGTATCCCGACAGCGTCATGGCCATACGTTCGCAGCTGTTGGCGGCGCTGATGCGCTGCCACAGCCAGCGGTCATAGCTGACCAGCGCCCGGATGGCCCATGCAGGATTAAACGGCTCACGGCTGTTCAGCCCCGGCATCAGCTGACTTATCCAGTCAGCGGTGACGGGCATAAACTGCGCCAGCCCCAGAGCGCCAGCCGGCGAGACCGCATCAGGTCGCCAGCCACTTTCCTGATGCAGCTGCGCGGCGAAATCGGCCACCGGCGCAGACAGCCCCCATTCAAGCCGGGCATTACGGATCACATCGTCGCGATACTGCAGCGCGGACTGCGGAGGCTGGGCTGCGCGGGCCTGACTGAAGAAGCCGCCACACCAGAGCAGCCAGGTAATCACCAGGATGCCAGCAAGCTGCCACCAGAAGCTGTATTTATCGTTGCGTGGCTCGCCATGCCTGATGGCGGTTACGCCCAGACCAAAGGCGAGCAGGATGATGAAAGTGATTTGGGGCCAGTTCATGGTCACAGCCCCGTCGCTACGGCCAGACAGACTGCGGCAACGATCAGAGCACGGCGGATTAGCGCAGCGGAAAAGACCAGGTGAAGGCCAGTCTGAACGGGGAAGCGACCATCAGCCATCAGCCTGTCATCGTGCTTCAGATACTGACCTGGACGGGCTTTGGGGAATAGAGAACGATCAAGCCAGTAGCCCAGCACTGCTGCCAGCGTGATGAGCGACAGCTTGTAGACAACCACCGGCAGCTGCTGGGGCGATACCAGACCGATGGTGCCGAGCAGCAGCACAGAGGTCAGCAGCCAGCCGCTGAGACGGGGCTTTTTAACAGGGGGAATGAATTTTTTCAGGTTTTTCATGGGTGTCTCCTTGTGTAGTGGAGACAGCATCACAAATGTAGCGGGATACGGATTTTAAAGCGCGTTATAAGTGTTCGCAGAGGGAAGCGGCCAGAATGGTGGCACACAAAACACAGGGGAGGCAAGCACGATGACTGAACCGAAACAGCCCGGTTTTAAAAAAGGGTTCCTCTTTGGGATCAGAACCGGAGAGAAAAATAAAACTTACACGCTAAGCGTGGATGCATGTTGCCCAACCGAAGCGATTGCAGAACTGAAAAACGCGCTGGATGCACTTGAAGAGGGAAGAAGTCATTTCGCCAGCGGAGAAAACAACGTCATGATGATTGGCAATGTGGCGGCGACATCACGATTTAAAGCCGCATCTGATCCTGCTACTCAGTTATCCTGCGACCAACGAATACTGGAAGCGGAATCAGCAGTTCCCAGAACGGTTCTTCCTCACCAGTCTTAACCGGGGCCGCTTCTCCCGACCAGTAAAGCCAGGCCCGGTGATACAGTTCCAGCACCGGGCAATCACTGTTCAATAACCTCATATCTCCGCGATGCACCGGCTCATCTGTGATGACTTCATATATCGGTGCCGTTCTGATTTCCTCTTCGCCTCTCTCATCGGCCAGTAATCCCCGGAACTTCCTGACTTCACTCAGATGCTGACAGGCAAACAGTGACTGATAACGGGAGGGTTTGTCAGGAAAATGGCTACGGCGAACTAACTCAAACACCAGACCGACCAGCAGACTTCTGCTGACTCCGCTGTCATCTTCCATTTTAGGGCCGGGATTATAGAGATAGTTATGACCGTGCCTGGAAAGACCATCGGGATACATCTGATGAAGGAAAGCGGCCAGCTCCGGCACTTCAGGTTCGTATTTTACGGTAATTACATGGCAAGGCGAAGGCAGACGATTAGCGGAATCAAGTGTGTAATACGTTCCCATTCAGAAAACAATCCTTATCGAACAAACACTGCACGTAGGTTACACATCCAGTAAATTGCGTTAATAGAAAACAGTTATCCATAAATCTCATCCTGACAGTGAAAGAACGACCAGCCCGGTGCTCGAACACCGGACTGGTCATCAACCCACAGGTATGCACTGTGAGCCGACCAGGGTTCAGTCAGTCTTGCGAGACCAGACTAGCCTGCCATATTTTCACTGATTGCAAAAGGCTTACGGATAATGAAAGAACAATCTTTACCCATCGTTCCCTGGATTGGCGGAAAACGTCGTCTGGCCAGACACATTCTGCCACTGTTCCCGGCCCACACCTGCTACGTGGAGCCGTTCTGCGGCGCAGCGGCGCTCTATTTTCTCAAGGTACCCAGCAAAACCGAAGTCATCAACGATATCAACGGCGAGCTGGTGAACCTCTATCGGGTGGTAAAACATCACCTGGAAGAGTTTGTCCGCCAGTTCAAGTGGGCGCTGGTCAGCCGTCAGATATACAATTGGCTGCAGGATACGCCGGTAGAGACACTCACCGACATTCAGCGGGCGGCCCGGTTCTACTACCTGCAGAAACAGGCGTTTGGAGGCAAGGTCGCCGATCACACTTTCGGTACCTCCACCACCAGTGTGCCGCGCTTCAATCTGCTGCGTATTGAGGAGGAACTGTCTATGGCACACCTGCGCCTGTCGAGAACGCTGATAGAGCATCTGGACTGGCACCAGTGCATAGAGCGATATGATCGCCCCCACACGCTTTTCTACTGTGATCCACCGTACTGGGGAACGTAAGGCTATGGCGTGGATTTCCCTATAGGTAACTATGTCCACATGGCGGAGCTGGCGCGGAGCATCAAAGGTAAAATGATTATATCGGTGAACGATATCCCGGAAATGCGGCAGACGTTTAACGGACTAAACATTCAGACAGTTGATATCAGCTACAACTTGAAGGTCACAGGTAAAGCTACGCCAAGGAAAGAATTGGTGATTTGTAATTTTTAATTAAATAAAATCGTTAATAGGCCGCCGAATTTGAACCCACTTACAATGGATAACGCTATGAAATTTAAGACTGCTGTTCTGATTTCTACCTTTTTAGTCGCTGGAAATACTATGGCTGATAGCGTTATGAAAGCTGAATTTCATTCATTACAAGAATGTCTGTCAGCTATAAAGGCAAATGGTGGCGAACCACTCAAAATCATTCAGGATAAGCCAGACATGGTGACTGGACGATTGCCAAACGAGAAAATGTTCGCCTGCGAAAAGAAAGAGACAGGGTCTAAAGGCACTTACTTTGAAGGTTGGTTTATGGTCAAAGATTAACAGTTTTGTCGTGGCAAGAGCTTAGGCCTTGCCACCTTACTTTTTTTTGATAAGCCTTTCCCGATAAGCAGTTAACTCAACCACATTCCCTTTACCGTGAAATTCTTATAAGCCCTCTCCCTACCCAGCAAACTTGCTTGGTTTTGGTTGAGTGAGGACTTTGCCGACCTCAAGAATAGCCCTCCGCTGCTCAGGACTCATATCATCAAACGCATCCATCAGAGCCTGTTTCTCCGTTGATATACCCTGCACTGATTTAGTCCCATCTCCCAAGATAAATTGTTCACCAACACCTGTGAGAAGCCAATTGAGGTTTATACCCAACTGTGTGCATAGCTTCGTTAGGCCTGCAATATTAGGTTCCCTGTCGCCATTCAAATAGCTTTGAGCGGTACGGTAAGGTAGCTCGCAAATCTCAGCGAACTTTTTGATTGAGCTGATTTTCTTTTCTTTTAGTACTTCTTTTAATCGCTCAGCTATACACATTTGCGTCTCTTTCGTTGCTTTATACACGTTTGCGTATATAATCTATCACACATAAGGCAAACATCATTGCATCAACAAAGGAGACAACGATGACTGCAGAACAAGTCAAATCACTCTTCCGACAGCGCGGGGTCACTTTCACCCGCTGGGCTGAAGAAAACGGCTACAGCCGCAATGAGGTCTACCGGGTTCTTAACGGCTTCACCAAAGGTCGTTACGGCAAATCACACGAAATTGCCGTGAAGCTGGGTCTGAAACCAGATTCAAATGCGGCATAACGTTTTAGCCCGTGTAACAGATTATCACATATCGCAAAAAGGGGAATGTGACATGAGTAAGGCAAATGTATCCAGTTCTGGCTCCCGCATCCTGCGCGTTCTTAAAGCACTGCGTGGCCACGCTCTGAACGGTGTTTCTAACGGTGAACTGGCATCGGATCTGGGTGAGTCACCGGCGAATATCAATCGTGCGCTTAATACCCTTATCGAAGAAGGACTGGCCCTGAAACTGGATAACGGACGTTTTGCCCCTGGAGTCCAGCTTTTGCAAATCGCCATGGCGCACAGTACCGAAATGGCGCGGGCACAGGATCGTATCAATGAAATTAACCAGCGTGTTATGGCTGGCAGTCGCTAAGGAGTTGAAATGGGACGAACAAAATCACAACCAGTTGAACTAGTGGAAGATGCTCCGCTGAGTGATGACCTCAACGTTAAACTGAGTGCTATGGCCGAACATCATGCATTGATTCTTCAACAATTCGGCGATGGATTACCATTTGACTCACTGCGTTATGAAGACAAAATTCGGGGGCATCTGTCACGAAGTGCTGAAGAAATACTGTCTGCAGGCCGGGCGCTTATTGTTTCTAAAGAACTTCTTCCTCATGGCGAATGGTTAGACTTTTTAGCTCGGTTGGGTTTGGATCGGACGGTTGCATGGCGCATGAGCCAAGCTGCAATAAAGTTTTCAAATGTTGCTGCGCCACAACATTTGCTGGAGGCAGCTGGTACTAAAACCAAGTTGTTTGAACTTATGGTTTTGGATGATGAAGAACTTACCGAGTTGAATGATGGCGGCACTGTTGCCGGGCTTGAACTGGATGATATCGGGCGGATGACCAGCCGTGAACTGAAGGCTGCTCTGCGCGAAGCCCGCGAAACCAACGCTGCACAACAGTGTGTTCTCGCTGACAAGAATGAGAAGATTGACGCGCTCTCCACCAAACTGGAGAAAAAATCCCGCATTCAGCCGCCTAAGCCTGATGAAGAAGTGAAGAAGCTCCGGCTGGAGGTCGCGGCTATATCTACGGAAGCAGAGTCCGCTATCACTGTTCGTCTATGGGTCTTCCCCTGTTGTGGTGGCTAAGGGCATTATGATGGCAGTCTTGATTTTCTGAGGAGTCTGCCATGGACGAAAAGTCCCTCTATGCCCATATCCTTAACCTGTCCGCACCGTGGCAGGTAAAATCCCTTTCTCTTGATGAAAAATCTGGTTCAGTGACTGTGATTGTCGGCATTGTCGGGCACACTCAACTGACCTGTCCAACATGCGGTAAATCCTGCCCCATACATGACCACCGGCGTCGCAAATGGCGTCACCTCGATACCTGTCAATTCACCACGCTGGTTGAAGCTGATGTACCCCGCATTGACTGCCCCGAGCACGGTTGCCAGACACTGCCGGTTCCGTGGGCGGGGCCAGGCAGCCGCTACACCCTGTTGTTCGAAGCCTTTGTTCTTTCATGGCTGAAAATTAGCACCGTGGATGCTGTCAGAAAGCAGCTCAAACTCAGTTGGAATGCCGTGGACGGCATCATGATGCGCGCAGTAAAACGAGGCCTGGCCCGGATAAAAC
This sequence comes from Erwinia tracheiphila, assembly GCF_021365465.1. NCBI lineage: Bacteria > Pseudomonadati > Pseudomonadota > Gammaproteobacteria > Enterobacterales > Erwiniaceae > Erwinia > Erwinia tracheiphila. Next base: position 1,258,419 of record NZ_CP089932.1, on the reverse strand, counting down.
AACCCTTATCGGCCCGTCATCTCTGCGTGGATGAAGTCGGGTTCAAAAAAGGACACCAGTACGTCACCGTTATCTCTGACAGGCAGGGACGCGCTTTGCAACTGACCGACGATCGCGGTGTAGAAAGTCTTGCCAGTTATCTGCGTAGCCTGAGAGATCACCAGCTTGAAGAGATAAAAACGCTGTCTATGGACATGAACACGGCCTATATCAGTGCTGCACGCATCCATCTCCCCAATGCCGTGGATAAAATCGCCTTCGATCACTTCCATGTGGCAAAAATGTTGTGCGCCATCGTTGATAAAACCCGTCAGGCTGAGATGAAACAGATCCCGTCGTCAGACAGGAAAGACGCCCACCGCTCACGCTACTTATGGTTTTACAGCAAACAAAATCGCTTTGGGCGCCGCGCTGAGAGGTTAGAAGTTGCCCGGCTGGTGTTACCGCAAACGAACCAGTGCTGGGTAATGAAAGAGCTTGCCCGCGATCTGTGGCACCGCCGCTATGACGACCATAGCCGTAAGTTGTGGCAGGAATGGATGGCGATGGCTAAAGACACCGGCATACCACTCATGGTCAGCATTGCCCGCATGGTGGCAAAGCGGCTTTACGGCATTCTGAATGCGATGAAAAACCGGGTATCGAACGGCAATGCGGAGTCTCTGAACAGTAAAATACGGTTGCTGAGGATCAAGTCACGGGGCTTCAGGAATAAAGAACGGTTCAAGCTGGGCGTAATGTTCCACTACGGGAAGCTGAACATGGCGTTCTGAGTCTCCCACCATGATCGGGGAAGTCCCTCGTCTATACAGCGCTTTCGAAACCCTTTGCGCTTACTGCTCAGATAACCAAATTGATACGCCAAGGGATTTTATGGCCGGGCTTATCTGCGAGCTGGAATACGCGGCCCGCAGCCTGCGCTCTACCTTTGACCTGCCTGATGAGCCTACTGGAAATGCTGCCCCGTCCTGGCTGACCGAACCTGAACCAGAGATAAAACGGCAGGAGGCATAACCGATGAGTGCCGCCCTGACTGAACGACTGGTATCTGTTGCCCGCGCGGCGCGTGATGCGGGGCACGGTAATCGTGGTGCGATATACGATGCTGCCTGCGCTGAACTGTGTATGTCCCGCGCAACGTTGCTGCGCAAGCTGAAGGAGGTTTCCGTGACTGATAAACGTAAAAAGCGCACCGACGCCGGACAAAGTACGTTGACCCGTAAAGAGGCTTCACTGATATCCGCCACGCTGCGCGAATCTACACGTAAGAACGGCAAGCGCCTGTATTCCATCGCTGATGCGGTGAAGACCCTGCGCACTAACGGCTTGATTACTGCAGGTCGAATGGATGAAGAAACCGGCGAGTTCTTTCCGCTATCAGAGGACACCATCAGCCGCGCCCTGCGTAACTATGGCCTGCACCCGGAACAGTTGGACGCCCCGGCCCCGTCATCCGAAATGGCCAGCCTGCACCCCAATCACGTCTGGGAGATTGATGCTTCACTCTGCACGCTTTATTACCTGAGCAACGGCCATAAGGGATTGCAGGTAATGGACAGCGCGCAATTTTACAAGAACAAACCCGCCAATATCGCCCGCATCGCCAGTGACCGCGTATGGAGCTATGAGCTTACCGACCACACCAGTGGCTGGATTTACGTTGAGTACGTGATGGGCGCGGAGTCCGGTGAAAACCTTTGTTCCGTTCTTATCAATGCGATGCAGGAACGCGGCGGCGCTGACGTGCTGCACGGCGTGCCAAAAATACTCTACCTCGACCCCGGCTCTGCCAACACCGCTGGCATGACGAAAAACATGTGTAAGTCGCTGGGCATTGAGTTGATCGCACATAAGCCGCATAACGCCCGCGCAACAGGTCAGGTGGAGAAGGCTCGCGACATTATCGAACGTAAATTTGAGCCGGGCCTGAAATTCCAGCCTGTTAATAGTCTGGAAGAGCTCAATGTAAAAGCTGCGAGGTGGCGTAGCCACTTTAATGCCACGGAAATACACAGCCGCCACCGTAAAACCCGCACGGATATCTGGCTGAAAATCAGCGCTGAGCAGCTGAAGAAAGCGCCGTCTGTTGAGGTATGCCGCGAACTGGCGGTGGCCGCGCCGGAAAGCCGTAAGGTCACATCAAAACTGCGGGTGCCGTTCCGGGGCGCTGAGTTTGATGTTTCGACGGTGCCTGGCGTCCTGGTCGGCGAAAAACTGATGATTACCCGCAACCCATGGCGCAGCGATGTGGCGCAGGTAGTGCTGACCGGCGAAGACGGCCACGAGACGTTCTTCCTGGTTGAAGAGGTCAGAAAGAACGAGTTCGGCTTTGCCGAAAGCGCGGCGGTATTTGGCGAAAGCTACAAAGCCCTGCCGGAGACCCCGGCACAGACAGCGGCCAAAGAAATCGAAGCGCTGGTCACCGGCACGGATAACGCCGCCGATGCCGCAGCGGCCCGCAAGGCGAAGGCGCTGCCGTTCGGCGGGCGACTTGACCCGTATAAACATATCGACGACACCACGCTTCCGGCCTATATGCCGAAGCGCGGCCAGGCTTCAGACGTGCGCGGGCCGCGTATTGAGCAGCGTCCGCTGACCCATGTGGAAGCGGCAAAAATCCTGCGCGAGAAGTTCTCGGCCTGCGGGCAGACGTGGACACCAGAGCATTATCGCCAGTTAGCGGCACAGTACCCGGATGGCGTACAGGAAACCGCACTGGACGAAGTGATGACCACCCTGACCGCTCCGGCCCACAACAGCGTTATCAGCACTGTTAACGGCAACTGAGGAGGAAGACATGCTGGTACTGAAGCAACAACTGAAAGAGGCCCGCATCCCGCAGGCGGCAGTGGCAAGAGCCGTCGCCGTTTCCGAGGCCACGCTGGCCCAGATTGTGAACCATAACGAGTGGCCCCGCACCAGCCCGGAGGCGGTGCGCCAGCGTCTGGCGTCGTATCTGGAAAGTCAGGGGATTGATACAGCGAAGAGTTTTGATGCTGTACAGGGCGCAGCCACGCCCCGTACAGCGGGGACTACCGATAAAACCAACCTCAGTGAGGCAGAGAACATGTTACTCAAAAAGCAGGTGTTATTTCCAGCAACCAAAAAAGCGTTTGGCCTTTTCCGTGACCCGTTCGCCGATGAAGCCATGCAGGGCGCGGACGATGTGTTCACCACGCCGGATATCCGCTACGTGCGTGAGGCACTGTTCCAGACCGCCCGTCACGGTGGTTTCCTGGCGCTTATCGGCGAGTCCGGCGCGGGTAAATCCACGCTGCGCCGAGACCTGATTGAACGCGTCAACCGCGAGAACGCGCCGGTGATTGTTATCGAGCCATACATCATCGCCATGGAAGACAACGACGTGAAGGGCAAAACCCTGAAGGCGGCTGCTATCGCCGAGGCCATTAACAGCACCATCGCGCCACTGGAGAGCATCAAACGCAGCCAGGACGCCCGCTTCCGTCAGTTGCACCGCGTCCTGAAGGACAGCAGCCAGGCGGGCTTCAGCCACGTTCTGGTGATTGAGGAGGCCCACAGCCTGCCCATCCCGACACTGAAGCACCTCAAACGCTTCTTTGAGCTGGAATCGGGCTTTAAAAAACTGCTGTCCATCGTGCTGATTGGCCAGCCGGAGCTAGCCGACAAACTGTCCGAACGCAACATGGAAGTCCGTGAGGTCGTCCAGCGCTGCGAGGTGGTTGAACTGCTGCCGCTGGACAACAGCCTGGAAGAGTTTCTGACGTTCAAACTGCAACGTGCCGGTAAGCAGCTGGCCGACATCATGGACGCCAGCGCAGTGGAAGCCATCCGCGCCCGTTTGAGCAATGCGGGCAGTAACCGTAAAAGCATGGTCAGCCTGCTATATCCGCTGGCCGTCAGTAACCTGGTGATAGCGGCCATGAATCTGGCCGCTGAAATCGGGGTTCCGCAGGTCAACGCCGACGTCGTCAGGGGGGGTTTAACCATGAAATCCATAACCGATATCAACCAGCAGCTGGTTAGCCTGCAGTCCGCAATAGCTGTGCTGAACGCAATGCACGCCACCGTGCAGAGCGTGATGATTTTGGGTGCCATGCCGGTAATCCGCATCGCCAGAAATGGCCAGTGTGTCCGAATGATCGAACAGGGTAAGGCAAGCTACAGCTACATCGGCCATAACGGCACGGGGCGGTTTCGTCAGGGAACATTTCCTTTGTACGGCTGCCGTGTCTTCTGGTCGGAATCGTTAATTAACTGAACCGGAGAACCAAAACGATGAGCGAAGTAAATAAAGAAGACTACATGAAAGACCGCAAGGGGCGTCTGGTACCGGTTGACCAGGTGTCTGACTATGACCTTGCAATGGATTCTTTCGTTAAAGAACAGGTTGCCGCCGCGAAGGTTAAACGCGACGAACTCAGCGACTTCAAGCGTCGTGCCTTTGATGAGTGCTATGCCTGGCTAGACCTTGTGGCCGAGAAATACGGCAGAACGCGCGGCGGTGCCAAAGGCAACGTAACCTTCAGCAGCTTCGACGGTGGCCAGCAGATTACCATCCGCGTGCAGGAAACCCTGACGTTCGGGCCAGAGCTGCAAATTGCCAAAGACCTGATAGACGAGTGTGTCACCGAGTGGTCGGAAGGCGCGAACGCCAACCTGCGGGCCATCATCAGCGATGCTTTCCAGGTGGACAAAGAGGGCCAGCTTAATACCGGGCGTATTCTTTCCCTGCGCCGCGTCAAGATTCAGGACGAGCGCTGGAACCGGGCAATGGAGGCCATATCGGAATCGCTGCAGGTGGCCATGTCCAAAACCTATATTAATTTCCGGGAGAAAGATAAAGACGGGAGGCTGATTAATATCCCGTTAGATATAGCTGCCATTTAATTTTAATTCATTTTCTTTTTATTTCGGCGTCAGCGCCGTGGGCTTCTGCACGCCGAAAACAGCCCGAGGAATATTTATGTCTATCAAATGCATTCACTGTAAAGAAGAAGTTGAGGACATGGTTGCAGTGCAAACAACGCTCATGCAGTCATCAATTGATAATGACTGGCACGTCGACTTAATTCTTGCCTGCACTCACTGTGGCCAGCAGTACAACACCTTTGTATCGGTCATGGACTTTGAACCACTGGGGGCACCGGATGAACATTAATGTGCCAACAACGTGTGAAGATGCAACACGCTGCCTTGCTCGACTGAACTCTTTGAACGCCATCAACCAGCGTGCGGTCATGATTAATCTCGGTGTACTTAAGGCGGCCCGCAGTGAAATTCTTGCCCACGTTGAGCTAAACGGAAAAGGTATCATGACTGATTTGGTTCTCAACGCACTAAACAGCGCTATTAATGAGGGCCAGTAACCATGTGGGTACTTATTTTCTGGATGGCATCCCCATTCTCTATGACTTTGAGTGACGCCATGCAACCGACTCTGACATTACATACGCAGGAATTTAACAGCGAAAAAGCCTGTCGGGATGCTTTCACCGCTATCAAAAAACTCAATGATGGCGATTACAAACTTCGTGGTGTATGCACACCAAAGGACTAAACCATGCCAATGACTGATAAAGAAAAAATGCTGGAGAAGTTAAAAAAAACTGCTGGCGCTGGCTAAATCCGATAACCCCCATGAAGCTGCACTGGCCCTGCAACGCGCCCAGAAACTGATGCAGGCGTATAACATCACCCAGGCTGACCTCGCGCTCAGTGATATTGACGAAAGCGTCAGTGACTACTGGGCCGCAGGTAGCGTTAATCCGCCACGTTACATGTTGGGTCTGCTGGATATTATCCAGGTAGCATTTGGGGTTAAGTCTATTATTCATTCCGGTTTTAACTCCAGCGTTGGCTTTTACGGTAATAAAGACCGGGTCGAACTGGCCTCGTATACATGGGAAGTACTGGCCAGACAATTAATCGTGGCCCGTAAAAACTATATCCAGCAGCAGAATAAAAGAATCAAAAGCACGACCAAAACCAGCCGTGGTGACAAATTTGCCGAAGGCTGGGTACTGGCCGTGCGCAGTGAAGTTCATCTGTTCGCGATGTCCCGTGAGGAATGGGAACTGGCCAGCCTCTGGCTTGAGAAAAAATACCCCGACTCAGGTACAACCACGGGCCGTGGGGCCGGAAAATCCCGTGACGCAGACATGTCCCGCCACGTCGGTTACAAAGAGGGAGAAAACGTCCGGCTACATCAGCCTGTCAGCGGGCAGGAGCAGCGGAAACTGGGGAGCAGCTTATGATGGCTGAATCTGTTGTATGCACCCTGTTCTGGTATAGCTGCGTAGGCTGGTGTACTGCCGAACTGCATCGTCATTCGGGTTTTTACTCACGTTACAGCGGTGCCAAATACTGGATTAGCTGGGCGGTGATGTTCCTGTGCTGGCCTGTGGCCCTTCCTTTATATGTTGACTACGTAAAGGGACAGTCAAAGGGGGGAGATCTGTGATGACTAAACAGCGCCTCATACAGCTTATTCATATTGCCCGTAACGATCTGCAAATGGACGAGGACACCTACAGACAGATGCTGCAGGGGCTGACAGGCAAAGCTTCCACGAAAGGAATGGACGTTACCCAGCTTAACCGCGTAGTGGAATCCATGAAGAAAAAGGGCTTTCGTATTAAACCTGCGGGAAAAGCCAAGGCCGGTTTACCGCTGGATACCCACCCACAGTCGAAAAAAATCCGTGCACTATGGCTTGAAATGGCCTCAGCGGGCATCGTCCGTGACAGTTCAGAGCAGGCGCTGGCGCTGTGGGTTAAACGGGAAACAGGCATCAGCGCGTTACGCTGGCTCAGCAATGAGCAGGCCAGTAACGTTATTGAGAAGCTGAAGAAGTGGCAGCGCAGAGCTGCGGGAGGTAAGCAATGAGCGACCTGAATCAGTTTCGTAGTAAAGGGCCTGAACTGTTGGTGGAACTAGCTCAGCACACCTCTGAAACCGTGCGCGAGATTATTGATATTGAACCCGCGATTGCCGACCAGATTGGTCAGGCCGTTGCTAACCGCATGATGCAGGTCTGGGGAGGGCAAAACGTCTATTTTCCGATGGGGATGGTCTGGAAGGTCAGCCAGCGCGATCGGGAAATCTTCCTGGAGTTTGACGGGCGCAACCATCATGAACTGGCCCGCAAGTTTGGCGTTTCGCTACAGTGGGTCTACAGCGTGGTGAAGCGGGTCAGAAAAGAAGAAATGGATCGGATGCAGGGCAAACTGTTTGATGGTGAACCCGATGCCGATACGGGGAAAAAGGAGTAAATTCTGGAATCAGGCTGGTGCGAATTGTGTTTTTTTTCGGGCCGGTCTGATTTTCACATACTGTAACGTGTACTAGCTCAGACCTGATCTGACAGTTACCGGTTATTTATACAGGTGTCTGTCAGATTACATCTGGTTCAGATTTTTTTCTGCCCAGACTCGTTTACCATCAAGTAACGTGGCCATTGGCGTACGCCCGCAGCACATTTTTCCCTGATGAGTTCGCTCATTATTGTAATGCCACAACCAGTTGTCCAGATCCGTTTGCAGGCTCTCCAGGTCTTCGTATAACTTCTTACGGAACGTAACCTGATAAAAATCCTGCAAAATAGTTTTATGGAAGCGCTCGCAGATGCCGTTCGTCTGCGGAGACATCGCCTTCGTTTTTGTATGGTCGATATCGTTGATGGCCAGATACAGCTGGTAATCATGCTGCTCCACCTTACCACAGTACTCCGTTCCCCTGTCGGTCAGGATCCTCAGCATCGGCAGTCCCTGAGCCTCGTAGAACGGCAGTACGCGATCATTGAGCAGGTCTGCGGCGGTGATCGGCGTTTTACTCGTATACAGCTTGCAGTGTGCCACTTTCGAGTACGTATCCACGAACGTCTGCTGGTAGATACGACCCACACCTTTCAGATTGCCCACGTAGAAGGTGTCCTGCGACCCGAGATAACCCGGGTGAGCAGTTTCGATTTCTCCGCTGGCCTCGTCATCGTGGGCCTTCTTCTCCAGCGCTGCGATTTGAGCGTCGGTAAGCACGATGCCTTCTCTGGCGACCTTTTCCTCAAGTGCCTTCAGGCGTTTACGGAAGTTCTCCAGGTCGTGCCGTTGCCAGATGGAGCGCACGCCGCTACCGGAGATAAACACGCCTTTTTTACGCAGCTCATTACTGGTCCGGTGTTGCCCGTGGGCCGGGAACTCAACGGCATATTCAACAACAGCGCGTTCAGTGGCTTCGTCGGCGCGGTTCTTCAGGTTGGGGACGCGGCGGTTCTGGTTAATCAGCGCATCGATGCCGCCTTCAGCAGCCAGTTCCTGATAACGGTAAAACGTGTCGCGTGACACGCCCATGATCTTGCAGGCTTTTGATACGTTACCGAGTTCTTCGGCGAGATTGAGCAGGCCGGCTTTGTGTTTGATGATGGGATTGTTAGTATGAATCATGAGAGTTACCTCGCGTTTTGTTTAAGGATTAGACACCCATATCAAAACCGGTAACTCTCAACCTTTCAAGGTCCAGTGTCAGATCAAGTCGCGACTAATACATGTAACGTTATTACATATTCCGTCCAGTCTCTTCCCATGTTGACCCAGTTTTTCCCATAATTATCTCACTTATTCCCTGTCATTTATCTCAAGTCTAATCAATTGATGATGCCGAGGGCCTGGGAAAGTTCCATTTAAAAAGGGTTCCATGATGAACATAGAACCCTTTTTACCGCATAAACCGGATCGGTCAACCGATCCTTAAATGATCGGCATTAACCCTTGACCCGACGATGTTTCTCCAAACGTTCAAAATCCTCCTGAAGGGCTTCTCGTTGAGAACCATCCAGACCAACCTGTTTCAGGTACAAATAAAAAATCCCGGGTACGGTTATAAAAATAAAACCAGAAACAAGATGAACCCGCGCACCGACGGAATTGATGGGGATCTCATTAGAACTGAGTCCATCAGCTAACCAACGCCAAAAGACCTCTCCGGGAGTTATTCCCCCATCGCCTTCATTGCCCTGTTTTTGTAATAGTGAAGGAGCGAGGTCAGTCGTTTGAGGGGCACAAAAGTCGGATGTTGAAAATGCCGCTTCGGGAGCGATATCATCGATGGCGTCTGACTCCTGGTTTATTTCGGCAACCTGAACTACCTGAGCCACTTCAGCAGTAAGTACAGGATTATCGGCAGGCATAGGGCCTTCATCTTCGTGAGGGCCGTCCCCGAACTCCTGTTCTGTCTGGTTCACCGAAACAAACACCTCAACCGCCATTAATGACAACAGAGCCTGCATATCTTCCTCAACGCCGACCACCGTTTCAGGCGCCAGGACCGTCTCAGCCAAAGGTTTATTGTTGATCGGCGAATCCAGAGCTGAGCTTAGTAACACCTCCGTTGCTGACGCTGTATTTTCTTTGGGCTGATTTAATGTCTCTGCCGGCAGCTGCTCCTCAACGAGCGGAGAGTCGGTGCTGCTGACTGCACTTTGCAAATCAACAACGGGTACTGAAGAGGTGATATTTTCTGTAGTCGGCGCCACCGACGGTAAAGCTACTGTCAATGTGTCGGAGATGGATGCCGGTGAGGGCGCTACGGACAGGCTATCGCCGCGCGCCAGTTTAGTCGCTTCCTGAATAATGTCGTCTATTACAGATAATGCGCAGGGTTGTCGGGAAGCAATCGTCATCAACGAGTGTGTAGCCGCTGGCAGTGTTGATAGCCAGTCGAGGACCTCTGCAGGCAGTAGCCGTGCCGCAATCATTGCACTTTGGCTTGTTGTCAGGGGCGGGGCTGGCGAGGTCGACCTGAAACGAAAACGGTAGGGTTCACTCGGTACCGTCAAACCTGGTAACCAGGCGCGACCACTCCGGAACTCCCCCTGCAGCTGGCTCAACAACGGCAGGTAGTGCCAAAGCGCAGCGTAAAACACCACGACATTCCATTGTACATTCTGGGCCGATTGTTCTTCCGGTGCCGCCCCAGGAGGCAGCATGTGCCCTTTGGCCAGGCGCACCGCATATGTCGTCGTCTGCAATGTGACATCAATCAAGCCCCCTTCCCTGGCATACTCACCCTGCAGCGTTGCCGGCAATACCTGCATCAACGTCATGAGCTGTTTCAATGGCTGAAGATAGAATTGTTCATAGAGGTCTTTGGGAAGCGCACAATTTTCCCATAACTGCTGTAAGCATTGCTTACGCGGTGCCGTGCTCAAAAGCTGCTCTGCGGACGCGGGCATATAGTAACCAGCAGGCCCTCTTGAGCCTGAAGTGCTTGCCGTCGGCTTTGCCGGCATATCCCGGGTACCAACAAGCAGCTCTTTGATGGCCTTCAGCATGCCAGGCCTCCAGCGATATCTCCTTCGCTGTCTATCAACACCTGCAGTAAATCATTCAGTACCAGCGTTTGCTGGGCACGGGTTACAGCGACATACAGCAGATTGGTTTCATCGGTACGTTCGCTGTCGGCCATCAGGGGATCCGTAATATCCGCAAAGTCATGGTTCAATACCACCACAGGCCACTCCAGTCCTTTGCTGCGATGTGCAGTCGAAACGGTTACCTGAGCCTGACTTTCCTCAATGACTGCATGCTCACGCATAGCCTGCAGCTTTTGTGGTAGTGGGAAGTACTGATCAAGTAACCGAAGCCCTTGGTTCATTTCGACATCTTTGGTCGCTCTGGCAACCGACTCAAACTCCTCAAAGTTACGGTATTCTCGTGCCAGCAATGGGGATTGCATACGCTCAGGCATATCAGCCGAGAACCAGTACAGATCCTCCAGTTCTTCTGTTTTGTAGCCGGCGATACCGCCAACCCAATACACCTTTTTCCCCGCTAGGCTGGCTTCAAGCGCTACTCCAATCACGCCTGCAATCGTCCGACTAAGTACGGCCACGTGTTGTGACCAGTCCTCTTCCGATAAACTCGCCACTACGTTGTCTTCTCCACCGTTACCGACCACGGACAGTGTTTCTCCCTGCCGTTTAAGCAGCATATTCGCGACCCTGGCCACTGCTGGACCAAACCGAAAGCTGTGCGTCAGACAAAGTTGATCGGCGTCAACCAGTTGCTCAGCGTCGAGCGCATTCTCAGCCCCCCGGAATCGGTAAATTTGCTGATGGCGGTCGCCGACCATTACTACGTTACATTGCTGTGTCAGCACCAGAGCTTGTGTCACAGGATTAGCGTCCTGTCCTTCATCAAACAGCACCGTATGCCAGCGTTTGGCGAGATCGGGTTGTGAAAGCTGATACAGCTTGAGGTAAATGTCATGGGTGACAGGAAAAGAGCCATCCTGACGGACCGACTCGCGCCAGAGCAGCTGCGCCGCCGCCAAAATTTTGTCAGCGGACAGGCCACTACGTGCCTCTTCATCAGGAAGATGCTGAAGCCCGAATTGGCTATCACCACTGCAGAGGAATGCATTGAAGGTCGTGATGGCCACGCGAGCTAGCGGCCAATGGCGCGTATTGAGTTGACGGGCAACATCAGTGATCCGCAGGTTGGCCGTCAACCGCCGTTGATAATGGCGCCCAAAATTGGGCCAAGCCAGTTGATGAGATGTCTTGCATTCAACGTTAAATGGGAATTTTTGTTCTGCTTCATCTCTCACCGCCCGGTTATAGGCAAGGTAAAGCATCCTGCAGTCCGGGTTCGCCTGCGCAAATCGCACCAGAGTGGATGTTTTGCCAGTACCGGCGAACGCCCTGACCACAAGGCGATGGCCAGACCAGCCGATGATGGCGGCCTGTTCAGGTGTATCAGAATAAGACATCAGCAGCACTCCGTAATCACATAACCGACACTATCCTGCTCAGATCAAGACGATATCCACCACAAGAAAACCTTTTCTCAAAAAGAAAAGATTTCTATGGGTGGGTAGCCTTACGTTGCATTACTCTTGCTGTAGCCTTAAAAAAACGCTGAATACCATGGTGTACGCACCATTAATATTCAGCGCCTAATAACATTGCAGATATATAATTAATACACTTGCCCGACATACGGCTTTTTTCGACTGCAGGTTGTTGTAGAACCCGCCGTTCAGGAAGGTCTTCGACCCCAACCACTCGATATCACGCAGCGTGGCCTTGTCCGTCGTCTGCCCCTGGTCGCGGTTCTGCCAGGTATACAGTGCCAACGCGTAACAGTCGTTGGTGAAGTCCTGCAGCTCCTTCGCCAGCCCTGGGTTGTTGACCCGGCTGTGCTGGACCTCAAAGCGGACCTGCCGCAGGTCCGGCCGGCACGGGATGGTAGCCACGGCCGCCGATGTGATCCCCTTCGACAGCTTATGCACCACCAACCACCACACCGGCACCTTCGCCGTCTGGCCGTTCATGCTCGACATGATGTTGGCGTATCCGGTTTCATCCGGCTTTTTGGGTGTCCAGGTACCGCAGGTTGCCGCCCGGCTGCTGTCATATTTGATGGTATCCAGGCTGACATTCATCAACGGCAGGCAGCAGGCAAGCATCACGAAGAACGCACCATAAAGCAGGTTCTCGATGCGTGGCAGGGACAACATCCCTTTATTGCCCTCATCCTCACCTTCCTCACGCACCTTCAACCAAATGGAGACCACTTTGAACAACAACGGCAGCACAAACAGCCCCGTACTGACCAGCAGCTCCCACAGGCCGTTGTTAATCAGCCAGCCGAGCAGCGTCAGGAAATACTCCAGATAGCTGTTGGTCATCATAACGTCAGCCCTCCGCCAAAGAGGCTGTATTCACATGCCAGGGCAAATACCGCGCAGGCGATGGCCATGCGCTTGAGGGGCTGTCGGTATTCCGGTTTGCAGTCCGGCGCGTGCCAGATTTTCCAGAATCCCCAGGCCAGCACGGCGTATAGCGCCAGGCGCCAGCTCAGCCAGCCATAACGGGTGCTATGCACCCAATCACGCAGCGCGGCACTCTCTCCTGGGTGATTGACACCCCAGTGGGCCATGCCCAACGCCACTATCATCGCAATCACCAGCATGCCCAGCATCTGCAGGACACGCTTTGCCCGGTGACCGAGCCGGCCGCCCCTGCGGGGCGACACACCTTGTTTATCTGTTCCAGTCATTGATGCATCCCCACGATTACTGGTCGCTTTCCGGTACGGCCAGCTGGTTGAACTTGGTGTCCGGGCTGTCAACCGACTGACGCTGCGGGTTGGTTTCCGCACGGTTGTTCTCGCGATCGATGATGGTCAGCACCGCGTTACGGGAAATCTCGCGTTTCATCTCCATCTCGTTTTTCAGCGCCGTGATTTCGCGGTCCAGCGCCTCGATACGCCGATCACCCTCTTCCATCGCCATTTTCTGGACTGCGGCATTGGGCTCTGACATGCCGGTGGTGACCATACGGCGCATGATAAAGGCCGTTTCAATGGTGTCCGCCATCGCCAGTTCACTGGCCAGGCGGCCGACCAGAGCAGCATTATCCGGGTCGCGCTGCAGTGCCTTGATGACACCGGCGGTCACCGCCAGGCTGCCTGTTTTGAGTTTGGCCAGGTTGGCCGAAGTGGGTTTCTCTGCCCCGTTGACCAGTTTGGCCAACTGCTCGTTATTCTCCTTCGTCGCCTCTTCCAGCATCGGGGCAAAGCCGGTGCCGGCCACGGTACTGCCTGGCTGTTCGCTGCCTTCCCCGCTGGTGCATTGTGCCGCATCTTTACAGGTGCGCAGGGAGGAATCCCCCAACACCTTCACCACGGCAGCTGCCGCTTCTTCACTGCTGGCATATTTGGCACAGGCACCACCGGTGCAGCTGCTGCCGGATACGCTGGAGGTACTGGTGACCGGCAGCGCATTCATCATGTTGTAGCCGTCGGCCGCCAGGTCATGCGTGGGCTTGATGGCCGGCTGGCCGGCGCCACCCCGCTTCTGACCACCGATCCAGGTCTGGCCGGATTGTCCAGTCACTTTCTCCGTGGCATTCATCGACCGCACCGCATCGGCATCCCCGTTATTGATCAAGCTTTTCGCTTCCTCCATCGCAGCGGCCTGACTCCAGCCACCGGAGTCCGCCATATCCATCATACGTTTGGAGAGGTTCTGACAGTTCAACTGCGCCTTGTCGAATGCGACACCGCCCTGCAGCACCCCATTGGTCAGCATTTCATACAGTCCCGGGTTGGCACGCTGGATAGCCATCGCTGGCAGGCTGGCCACCGCGCCGGTGGCGCCCTGAATGACGGTGCCCATCAGGTTCTTGAAACCGTCGGTGACGCCATTAAGCTGATTACCGATCGTCGTCTTCAGGTCAAAGTTGCCGCACATCAAATCCGAGCTCCAGCCCAGGTTCATACCCAGCCGCTGCATGTTGCCGCGCGTCGCCGGCTGTGAAATCACCGAACCGCCACCCAGGGAGTAAAACAATTTGTCCGAAACCGCGCCGCTGGCGCTCTTCCCGTACCCCACGTTGCTGTCATTCACCTGGGGCAACGAAATGCCAAACAGGGTGCCGTCATTGTCATCAGCGTGCGCGTTCACGCCGGCCAGCGTCAGGCTGCCGGCAATCAGCAGAGACAGCAGGCTACGCCGTCCCCAGAGAGATTTATTCATCGTGTTATTCATCGTTCATGCCTCAAAAGTCCGTGCTGTAGAGGAAACGCTGCCCGCGGCGCTGGCAGCAGCTATAGGGTTGCCACAGGGCAAAGGCGGCATTGGCATCTGCTGCCGGCGGATGGTCACCGTCCGGGAACACGGCGCAGGACTGGCTAAGCTGCGGCGCCAGGCGCTGCCATTTGTGGTTGCTGGTTCCGGTATTTTCCTGAACGGCACCCGGTGGCCAGTATCCCTCCGAGCGCTGGCCCATCAGGGGCTGGTAGACGTGGGGCTGGCCAGAACGGGTGATGATGTCCGCCACCCGCTGCGCCACCAGGGCACCGGCTTTGTCGTCATCGACCTGGGTCACAAATCCCGACCGAGGATAGACGTTGCCCCACATATTCGCGGCCGCCTGACTGCCAACCTCACGTTGGCCAGGCACCAATGCTTCGGGATAGAGGGATTCGGGCATACCGGTACGCCATGCCAGGCTGTCCAGCGTGCTGAGGAAATACGGCACAAAAGGGGTCGCGGCGGTGCGGCACGAATAGCCGGCAATGCTGCCGCCAATCAGGGACGTCGCCGGATGGCCAATGGCATCGGCATACTTGAAGTGGAGGTTGGTTTTACGTTGCCCGGGCGTTTTCAGCTCGTTGTTGCCACCGCCGGCAGACACGCCGCTCAGCGTACTGGTAATACTGCTTTCCAGCCCGCCGGCTGCCTGGCTCACCATCGACATTTCACTCCAGGGATTACCTCCCTGGGTGTTATACGCTGACACCACGGCTTCCGGGATAAAGTGGGTGACCTTGACGGAGGTCCGCACCTTGCAGCCAAACGGCGTACACAGCAACCAGTAGCAAATGCCGCTGACGCGCCAGCTGATGCAGGCCTGCGATACGGCACTGGCAACAATCTGCGCGCTGTTCAGCGCGGCGTTCGCCGCCGGCACGCTGGCGGCAGACAACATAATGGCCACGCTGAGGGATTTGAGGGTAAGCCGAGGTTGCCCCGCAGGCACACCATAAAAAGGGGTTCGCTGCATATCACTGCCCCCCCGATGACTGGGCGCGCAGTGCCAAAGCCTGGGCTACGTCAGCCGTGCCATACACCACATCCCTGTTGTCAAACACGACGGCCGGTACTTTTGTCACGCCCAGTTCCCAGGCACGCACCACCGCACGGTACACTGTGGCCAGCTCCTGTTCATGAGCTTGCCATTGCGGTGATTGCAGCACAGCTTTAGCCTGGCGTTCTGCGTCATCAGGGTTCGACGACAGCTCACCAAACGTCTGCGCCTGCAGCTGCTCTGGGCCATCGAGATAAATAACAGATACCGAGGCATCATTGTTGATCGGGGGATGGTGAGAATCGGTATAGAGTACCGTGCCGGCAAGCACCGATGCCGGCATCAGCAGAGGGAACAACGTCAGCAACGTGCTGATTTTCATGGCGTGCACTCCTGCATGGATAGAATCCACACAGGGTGCTACGACGTGGTCAGAAAGGCAGCAAAGAAGTCTTTATGAAATTTTGATAATTATTTTCAGAAAACAGCCGCCTTACGCCTTAGCTGACGCCAGCCTACGTGCCGGGAGAAGATACTGACGTTCAACGACCATACTGATGAGCATTTACGCAGCCTCCGTTCCTTTAACGTTCCCGGCATGCCAGATAATGTAGAGCGCATCGGCGGATACACTACCGGTCTCGTAGGCGTAAAATGTTTCCATTAATTTTCGCGGCACGTGACGAAGGTTCGCCGATAAACGATCTTTTGTAGTAAGGTAATAGTTCTCTTCTGAGGATTTGATGTAATTATCCTCTATATAGTCTTCAATATCCTTATGATTTGACATAAACCCTTGACCTGATGGTGCCGGAAATGCAACAGCAACGCACCCGGTATCCTGTGCGATACGAATTGCCACATCAAAATAGCACTCAACAATCGAAGAGACGTCATGTGATGCCATCGCCGCCTTTACTGGATTTATAGCACGTATTACTAACGTCTTTTTATCATGATCCACCCTGGAAATTGCCTCAAAATAAAGTAACGCCATTCCCTCAAGCTTTTTCCCTTCAGACGGGAATACAAGTAAATGTACGTTACGCGCTTCCTGCCACATTTCGGTATTCCCAGCAGAACACAAGCCAACGGCCTGTTTAGCAAAGAATGCCGCCGGAGATTGTGATACAACAGCCCGCATCGTACTGTTTATTCCGCTCATTTTAGTCTGAGCGAAACGTTTTTTCTGCCCCACGGCCCAGTGTAAATATATTTGAAATACCAGACGTCGGGTTCGCTCAATCGCCTGAACGAGCCGTGCTTTTGGCGTCACTGTTTCCACGTCTTTGGCTCGGTCCAGCCGCGAGGCCAGAAAAGTAGCATCAGCGTCACTTAGTGCCCCGACGAACTCCGCTACCCGCATGTCCAGTGCATCACCAAGCTCCAAATTAAAAAGATTAACGAGCGACTCTGTCATCTGATGAGCCAGTAACCCGACATCCTCCCGGATTTCAGTTTGTTGACCTTCGTCGCCATAAAATTCCGCACGAATACGGGCATCACACCCGGATATTGCTAGCAGTACGCCAAGATGCTGAGACAGTCCCCAGACATCCACCGCCTTATCACCCAGTCGTGCAGCTTTGAGATGACGACAGGCTCCGCGCATATCCTTCCTGAAACTGGCGTTAAAATTCGCGGAGAACGCCAGCGCAGCGGACAACGCCTGCAAACCCCGCGGATCTATTTCCACACTGGTCTCAAGCTCTGTTTGCTGCCAGATCATTGGGTAAGTTAAAGCACAGGGATTTCCAACGACGTCCGACGTTTTGCCGGTCACCTTTGGCCAGCGTGCTTGTATGGTTTCCGCATCAGTACGGTAAACCAGTGCCACCATATCCGCTTCCTGCAGAGTCAGTGTCGCGTTATCTGGCCCAAGCCCCATAAGAAGCCCGTCCAGTTGTAATTTAAGCTCAGCGATTCTGTTGCGCAATTGCTCCGGTGATTCATCAATATGAATCAACAGACTGTGCAGCAATATTCCTCCGGTCATTTCGAGGATAATTTTTAATTTTGGCGCAAGGCGTATCTTCATACTTTGCCGCACAAGTTGGCTTTGCCTTCTGTATTCTTCTCTCTGCGCGTCGTTCGTATCAAATGGAAACCTGCCGAGAGTATCACTCTCATGCTGTCTCAGTAGACTTTCCACACACGCCATATTACCCTTTAATAAAGTAAAATCCTTACGTTCAAAGGCGTCGCCCAGTAACACGCGGCTGACGACATCATTACTGTACCAAAGACCTATCTCCCTGATACCCATGGCGTCGTGATAATACCAGTTGAGTAAAAATGGCATTCCGGTAATCCCGCGTTCCTCACGGACATACCTCAATAAAACAGGACCGAGTGGCGCAAGCTTCAGGGCCTGCTGGAGATGAGAAAAGGTCTGTAATTCCCCTGCTGCCAGTAAGTACTGGAAAGCGTCAATGTATCCCCCTGCTACCGCCTTAGTGAGCCATTCAGCAATATCGTCCACTGATTGCCCGACTGCGGGTTGCGCAGCAATGTGCAACCATGCGTCAAGGCTGGCAGCACATAGCTGTCTGTAGCAGCATTGCAATGCCAGCACAGCCCCTGCATGACCATACCCGTGAGAGTCAAGTACCCTCAAGTAGGCGTCAAGATCACGGTATGCAAAAAGGTAATCCTCTGCTTTAGCCAACTGGCAAAAAGAGAGCGCGTACGGTTTCGCCAGCAACGCGATCAGATTCCGGACAGGTGCTGATTTATCATCCCCTTCTGCCTCACGAAGGATGAGTTTTTGGCATGCTTCCAGAGCATCGATATCAGCACCATGTTGCAATAAGGCGAAGGCAAAGGCATGGTTACATTTTTTGTCAGACCAGAGTAACGTTTTAAACCGAACCATATCGTGGGCGCTTCGGACATTCAGCGCCTCCATCAAAAATACCCACCGGTCCGGCTCAGCGCGCATCACCTGATCAGCCATCTTTTCGACAATAATCGACAGTTCATTGTCTCTGAGGCTCAGTCGGCTCAGGTTCTCCGTCAATCGCTGCACATCAAACATCCACAACGGCAACTCGATAAGTCTGACTATCCAGAGCGATGCAACACCGGCATTTCGGAACAGAGTAACAACCTGACGAAAAGCCCGGATCTCATCATAAGATGCCTTTTGAGCATATCTGGACTGGCTTTTGTCTTTGGGGAGCAATTTCAACTCATCAACAGACCTGATAATTTGCAGTTCAACCAAAGCAAGAACCAGCTTTCCATTAGCTCGATGGTTCCAAAAATCATTGTATAACTGGTCGATTACCTTTTTTTGCTCAACGCCTAATTTTATAAATACGCGCATCCAAGGAATATCAACATGTCGCATACGCTGCCCGACACTAAACATTCCCTCCGTCGGTAGATGCCTTATGGCATAATCGAAGGTCTCGCTGTAGTCTTCGCCAAAGAATGTCCGCCTAGCGTTAAGGCGATAGACGACAGCCCGACCTTCGTAAGAACCCACCGGGCAGATTAACATTTTTGCCCTGAAAGCCAGAAGCCGATCAGGCAGGAAGCCCATCAGGTACTGTCCGAACTTCATCATTTTCGTCACACGGAGGGGAATCTGCTGCGGGATGCGTAACGCCTTGCGTATGTGGTCTTCTGCTTCAGGGGTGTTCTGAAGAATGGTCTCGGTGTAATAGTCCAGATGCTCCCGAAACGCTGTAATGGTGTCTCGCAGTTTTTTGAACAGATGCATCTGCTCATAGGCATATAACTGACGATCCCTCCGGCTTAATTCACTGATGACTTGTGTTCGAAACTCACGGTAAGCCACGTGCTCCACTGAATTTTTCACGAAAAACTCCTCAATCTGTAATTTTGTGGCGTACTCTTCCTGATATTTCACATAGCAATCAACGAATTGAATACATAGCCAGAGCTAACTAGCATCCCGAACGACTAGAACACAACCTGGAACCTGCTGCAGTAACGCGTCGTCCATCGATTCCCCCCCTTCAGAACCCGGCCTTTGAGGCTGTGGGAAATGAGCCTGCCAATGTTTCATGAGGCTGAAGGACATATCACGGACGTATTCAAGGGGGAACGTTCATCGCTGACCAGCAGTACGTTGACGGTGAGGTCACGACAACCTTCTGGCAGAGGCATGCAGCCTTCGGTAAAGGCACAACGCGAGAAATCAGGCATAGCAGAGTCCTTTTGCTTAACGAAGGCTTAAGCATCGCATAAGAAAAGTGCAAAGGAAAACCTCCTGGTACCAACCACACTACAATCAGTCGTTCAGTACTGCAAAAACGGCTTCTTTGATAAACACCACCGTGTCTGTTAAAAAAGGAGATACTGACACCGACTGAGCATCTTCAAATCTGCCAGTTTGACGTCTGATAAATTTTGCCTCAATGACATGACTGTCCCGATTAACCACTTCCATAATGATGGTTTCATTAAATTTATCGCTAATTCCATCGGTAAGCTGAATTTTTATTAGCGAACCTTTTGTTATAGAGGCGAGAGTTACTTCATCGAGTAAAGGTTTTGGCTCGGCCAACTGCTCAAGTTTCATCTGCAATGATCCTCGCTGATTATTTAACCATGGCAGTATAACAGGATGCTACATCAGGTTACTGATATCCCCAACGCATTAAAAACCGGCCCAAAGGCCGGAAAAAAAGCTATGCATCGTCTTTAGAGAGGAAGAGTCTTCTCGCCTCAGGGTAGACCAAAACTACGTAACCCGAAATCGCTCGCACAGCTCGCTCAGGTGGAGAAGCAGGTACACCACATCCGCCGCATCAGGCACGGTGACATACCAACGCGGATGATCGTACTCCTCCGGCTGGGGCCACAACGTACTGCCGGTCACCGTGATCAGCACATCGATGCAACGCCCCAGTCGGCCCTCGAGATGCAACGCAACGCTGGTACGACTCCCGATGCGATGCGGGTGGGCCGTAAGTTGGACCGGCCCCAAGAGCCGATCTCGGATAGCCGCACAGAACGTCTCAAGCCGCCGCGCATCCGTTTCGCTTAAGGTGGCCACACCCTGCGGAGGAAGGGTAAACAACGACGGTTCACGACAAATCTGGCCATGCGGTCGAACAACAGGTTCCGGGTATTTCAGGGTCATCATGCTACCGCTGCCTCCCCGTTCGCCGTCAGGCCACGCAGGCGGTCAAGCTTTTGCGCCACCTTGCGGGCCGCCTCGAGCTCGCTGCAGCCAAATTCCTGCATCAGCGCGCGTCGCTCGGCCTTCTCTTCTTTCTCGGTCATCCCCAGCGCCAGGTACAGGCTCGGCGGTACCGCACGGAACAGCGCCTCGAGTTTTTTCGACAACACCACGCCTTCGGTATAGCACCCGGACAGCTTACTAGCTGACAGCAGTACCGCTTTTTGCTCCTCGGTCAGGGCTTTGAAACGGGCAATGTCGTTGACCTCCTCCGGCGGCATGGTCAGACAGACCCACCACTCCGCCATGTTCAGCATCTTCTCGGCAATGTCCGGGAAGTCTTTTAAGTTCTGTGTCGCCAGCCACAGCCAGGCGCCGAGCTTACGCCACATCTTGACGATTTTGGTCATGTACGGTGCCAGCAGCGGATTCACCGTCACGATATGCGCTTCATCCACCGCAAACACGATGTCCCGCTCCGAGTACTGGTCCCGCTCGGCAATGTTGTTGATGGTGTTGGTCAGGCTCACCATCGTCAGCGCCATCTGCGCCTCATAACCCTCACGCGCCAGATGCCCCAGGTCAATCAGGGTGACATCCGCCTCTGGCCACAGGCTACCTTCACGGTTAAACAGCTCCGCCTCGAAGCTGCCTGCCTGGGTAAACATGCCCAGCGCTTCCGCCATTTCGGCCGCTTTGGCCCGACGCTGTGGATTGCGCTTTTCGTTGGCCGTGTCGTTAGAAATAGCGTACAAGGCGTTCTGCAAATCAGACGGTAACATCTGGCACTGTTCGTCAAAGGCGCTTTTCGCCGCCATCAGCAAGGCTTCGCGGATCATTGCCCGGTCAGCCCGTTTTAACTCCGCTTCTTCCTTCTGGTCACCGCCGGTGATCATCATGCGCGCCGAGATCTCCATCTCCCCCAGATAATCGCGTTTATCCTCATCTTCGTCGTCCGCATCGATATCACGCAACTCACTTTCATCCAGCTCCAGTGAACTCAGCTCCTCGATAAGCTTATGTGCGAAAGAGAACGGCGGCAGAGACACGCCACTGCCCGGTTTGATGCTGATTTTATTGACCGTCAGCCCCTGGCTTTCAAAGTAATCAGCGAGCAACCCAAACGAGTTGCCCGCTTCAGCAATGAACAGACGAGGCCGATGTATCACCATGGTTTGCGTCAGCGTGGCGCACAATGTCGCAGACTTCCCCGCGCCGGTCGGCCCAAAATACAGCATATGGGCATTCTGGCTGCGGTCATGCTTGTTGAGCGGGTCAACCGTCAGAATATCACCACCGCGGTTGAAAAAACTCAGTCCGGGATTGCCCGTTCCCGTTTCACGCCCGGTCACCGGCAGCAACCCCGCCAGGTGCTGTACCCAGGTCAGGCGGGTGTACCAGTGTTTCTTGTCCGTCTCCGGGTTAAAACACATCGGCAGCGCCCGCAGGTAGGTATTGAGCGGCGCCACATCAAACTCCGGCCGTACCGGTTGCAGGCCGGCGCCAAGCAGCACGTTGGTCAGATCGACACGTTTGTGATTGAGCGTGGTCAGGTCGCCGGCACGCAACAAGAAAGTGATGCCGGCACGGTACAGCTTATGACGATTACCCAGGAATTCCTTGACCTGTGCCACATCCTGACGCACGCGCCCGGACTCGGTATTCTCACCGACTGCGTTCTTGGACAGCTTGTTAAAATCGTTTTCCAGCGTGTCCTGCGGCTGCACCACGATGGTCATACAGACCATTGTCCCTTCCGGGAACATATCCATCAGCGCGTTGATTTTCTTCTCGCCACGCTTCTTCTCACCGGTGATGGTGCCGGGCTCTGGCGGCCGGCGCAGCTTCTCGACCGGAATGGCACAATGCGCCTGATTATCGAACCACCACACCCCCTGGTCCGGATCGGACACGGGCGGGGTGAACAGCAGGGTTTCGGCAAAATCGTTCTGCACCGGCATGGCACCTTCCGGCGTGTCACGACTGTCAAAATAGGCGGCGTCACGGTACAGCGTCCCTTTATCCACCCACTCAGGGCTGGGATTAAAATGACGCAGCAGCCAGTCGTGAACCTGGCCGCCATTTTGCCGCACACACACCACGCCTGCCCCGTTCAGCGCCCCCGTCACGCGCTCACAGGTCTGATTCAGCATGGCGATCGGCGGCATCGGGTCGGTATTGCCCTTGCCAATCCAGCGATACACCACCATGCGGGTCCGGCGTTGCTGCCCACGCCATGGTTGATCGGTGATCAGCGTATCCTTGAACAAGCCTTCCGGACGGGCAATACCGCGCATATGGCGCTCGGTTTCTTTCAGCCAGGACTCAGACAGTTGAGAGCCCTGCGCATGCGACTTGATATACCCTCTCAGCCGGTCAAGGTACGCATCGACGTTGTTCTCATCCTGGCAAAAGAACTGCACTACCCAGGGGTTTTCGTCATGCTCGTCAAATGAGTCCTGCAGCGCGTCTTCCACCGTGTCGCGCATTTGCTCCAGGCGATCGTCAGTGCGTCCTTCGGTTGCCACCGGCGTAATATCAAATACGGCCCCGGCGGACACACCGTCATCCAGCAAAATACACTGCTCACGGTCGAGAAACTCCGCCCAGGGCAGGTAATCAACGATGGAAGGATTGGCGTGATACACCTGTTTCTCATCCTTTACCGTCATCTTGCCCGGGCGCCGTAACGATTCACGTCCGTCAACGGACAGCGGCACGCCGTCCTCGGTGGCGATCACGGTGTCCTGGACAACTGTTGCCGGCACCGCCGGCGTCTTGCGCGTCAGGCGCTTTTTATCAAACAGGGAAAATCGCATCAATAGGCCTCCGTCCGTTCACCCGGCATCGCATACTGCACCTGGCTGTAGAACGGGAACACAGTGCTGTACCCCGGCACCGGCGCGTTTCCGTCCGCCAAGTGCGGGAACACGTACATCACCAGGTCGGGGTTCGGCAACCGTGGGAACTGCTGGCTGATTTCGCTTTCCTGCGTGCGGCTGTTGCCTGGTTTTCGCTCTCGGTGAGCGGCCGGAGCAGACTGTCGCGCGCTGCTACAGCATTGCGCGCCGTTCCACCGCCATCCTCACCCTGCCACAATTCCAGCATCGAGCTGTCGCCCGGTGGCAGCATTTCCTCTTTCGATGTCGAACAGCCGGCCAACGCCATGACGCTGACGATGGCAGCGGTCGCCAGGACTCGGTTAAACAGGTTTTTCCGCATGATTATCATTCTCTTATAAGCAAACGTTAATCCAGCCCGCCGGTGCTGCCGTCTTCGCCAGGCAGGCTGAAGTCGTCGTAACGCACCTTGCGCCCTTTGGTCTCAAAGTCGATCGCCAACTGGCGAGTAATGTGCACGGCCAGCTTCTGACCCGGCGGAACGTACACGGCGTCGAACATCATGCCGTAGCTCTCACGCACCCAGTCGGCGGTCTCTTTCATCCCGCCGGACAACGCCTTGCCCAGCACCGCCTGACCGGCATTACCGGTCATGGTCGAGGTGATGCCATTCACATTGTTTTGCGTGGTGTATTGCCCCTGACTGATCCCTTCCCCGGCGGCGCTGGCGGCCGACAAGGCGGCGATCGTCGGCAGGTAGGTCGAGGCATTAGACTTACGCTCTCCACCGATGCACGGAATGCCGTTGTCATCGGAGATCCAGCCAATGCCGGCGGTGGTGCTGACATCCTTCGCATTACTGCCGGCATTATTGTTACTGCCGTTGGCATTCATATTGGTGTTGGGTTTTGGCAGGGTTCGGACCGTCCCGTCCGCAAACACGAAGGTGATGCTGTTGACCTGGCCGCGCACACACGACAATGTCCAGTCCCCGCTGGCGGTCCCCGAGACAATCGCCCCTTCCACGTCCGGCAGCTCAATGCCGTTCGCTGTCAGGTTGTCTTTGCCAATCATCAGCTTGAAGGGATAGGGATCGGTCACCGTGCCGTTGATCGGCACGCGGCCCAGCAGCGCCGTCATGGACCGACTGCCCACCAGGGTGGAATTCTCTGGCAGGGTAAACACCGGCTCGGCGTTCTCCTCCGCCCCTTTTTCATTGGTGTGGCCCTTCACCTGCTGCTCATAGGCAGCTTTTTGGCGCGTGATCGCATTGTCGGACAGGAACGACGTCGGGAACTGCGGGCCGTCTTTCGCGCTGTTCGGATTGCGTGGGTCGGGTTCTTTCATGTCCTTCGGCCCGACCCACATCAAGCCATCCTGGCCTGGGGCGGCACCACCTTCCCCCGCGCCCACGCCATCCAGCCCCAGACCGAGCGGGATATCACTGTCGCTTTTCGTCTTGTCTTTGTTTCCGGCCAGTTGGTCAGTCAGCGTCTGGATTTTCCCCATCAGCGTCTGCTGCTCCTGCTGAAGCTGCTGCTGACGTTGCTGCGCCTGTTTCTGGTAGCCGGCCACGGCCTCGTTGACCTGGCCGGAGACATTGGTATTGCGTTTGCGGAGCGCTTCGTTTTCTTTCAACACCTTGTCGATGTTGCTCTGCAGCTCGGCCTGCTGAGTCCGGGTGGTGCGCAGGGTGCCGACCAGGGTACGTAGCGTGTCTTCTGGGGTATCCCCTTCAACGCCCAGGGCGCGCAACTCCTCCGGCGACATGTTGGCCAGGACGTTATGCGCCTGCTGGGGCTTCTCCGGCGTTTTATCGTCTTTACAGGCTTTGAGCCCGACGACAATGGACGCTGCCAGCACGCCGATCACAATCACCTTCGGCAACATGTTGGATTTCACATCAGCCATGGTTTGCCCCCTTCTTCGCCGCTTTTACGGCTTTGCGAACCACTGACGGCTCCGCAACAAACGCCCCGTCCGGGCGACCGGCAGTGACTAGGTACAGCGTGGTGGTGTCCTCCGGGGTTCCCACCGGACCGAGATAGCGGTGCTGGAAGGTCGCCGTCACAAATTGCCCCTGTAGCACCCGCGGGTCCAGTGTGATTTTACGGCTGGCGGTGTTCTGCACTTTTAGCGCCACCACGTTGCGACTGCCAATGCCCCAGCCGCCCAGCGGCGTGATGGTCACCGGCTCTGACGGGTACAGGGTCGCGATACGTTTCGGCAGGTGCGGATTAACCGGGTGAATGCCGGGCACCGCTTCAACCGTGCGTACCGGGCCGTACAGGCTTTGTGCCGCGTAACGTGTCAGTACCACCGGCAGTGGCGCGTTATATTTGATTTTTTTACGCTTCGCCTGGGTGCCATCATCCCCCCCGGGTGTCGCGTTGGTTCCCCCTGAAGCCGCAGGCGTGTCGTTACTGCTGCTGACCGATGTCACATCACCGCTGTAGACAATGCGCACCGGCTCGGCGGAGCCTTTGTCCGATGCAGTCACATCGAGGAGAATAACCTCCCCATTTTCGACGTCCTGCAGCTGCAGACGCGTTGGCGGAAACGCGCTGTCCGCCTTCAGGTAAACCGCACCACCGCTGCTTTGCACCCGCAGCTTGCCATTCAGCGCCGGCGGGAAGCCGACACGGACATTTTTATCGGCAAACAGCACCCGCTCCTTGCCGACGGCCAGCGGGATTTGCAACGGGATACGCTCCCATTTCATCAGCTCTTCCGCCTGGGCAATCGGCACGGTGAACGTCGCCGCCAGGGGAAGCACGCTCAGGGAAAGCGCCAGAACACGTGCTTTCATCATTGGAATACTTCTTTTTTCTCAGGCGTGGGTTCCGCCGGCGCCGCAGCCAGACGCTGTGGCATGCTGTCGTAACAATCCAGGGCCAGACCAAACTCATTGCGCTCCGGGTCCCCTTCTGCGCGCACCACTTTCAGCGGGTAGCGTGTCAGTGCGCGCTTCACCGGTTCGCCGGCAAAGGACTCGTCCGCCACCAGGTCAAGGCGTACCACCCAATTATCACGGCCTTTCACCGTCACCGGACTCTGGTTATAACGGCCGTTGTAACCATGCTCGGGAATTTCGAACACCACGCGCGTCCTGCCGGCAAGCTCGCCGCTTTCGCTGCGCTTTTTGGCGTCCGCCTTCAGGAAGCGTGCGCAGGAGTCCGTCAAATAAGGGGACAGCGCGGCAATCTTGGCCGGGTAATCCGCCTCACCGTTCTTTGGCCAGGCATTGAGCTGTTGGAAAATGTAGAAACCAAAACTGTAAACCGTGGAGGGAGGAACCTCCCACCAGGCACGGGTAGAGCCGCTGCGCAGGTCGGGGGGATTGTGGATAGTCAGGTTATCCGGCGCCCGCATCCAGCCGATGCTGGCCACCAGAAGGAAAACAACCAGCACGCCGCAGGCAATGCGCAACGTGAGAATGTGCTGGTCGCGGTTTTTAACCGCATGTCTGAAACGGCTCATTGGGACCTCTTTACAACGCGGCTGCGACGCAACGACCAGCCCTGTTTGTCGATAATCAGGGTGGGATCACCCCACCCCATGCGACGTTTACGCGCCTCGAGGCGCTGCCAGATATAATTCTCCGGTTTACCGCGATTAAGGCGCGTCAGCCGGCTGCCACCAAACCAGATGACGAGGAGGGGTGTCACCACCATGCCGGTGGGTATCACAACCCAGCCGGCAAGGGGGAAAAAAGGCAACGACACGAGCAGACCCAGCCCTACACCCGCCAACGCCGCCAACCCCATTTCCGGGGTGGTAAAGCCCCGGAAGACAACAGGTTCAGCGTTAAGACGGTCAGGCAAAAAACGGATAGTCTGCATCGCAGGCCCCCCTTAGAACAGGATTTCGGCAGACTTGCCAACCAGCCAAATAACAGTCACCAACAGCACCACACCGACCAACACAATGGCGCCGAACTTGGCCCAGGTTGCTTTGCCATCACGTACTTCAGCAAAGGTGTGAATGGCGGCATTGGCGACAATCAGGAAGGCCACCGCAGCAGCGACCAAACCAATAATGATGATCCCATCCTGGAAATAGCCTTTGATGGTATCCATCAGACCACCACCACCACCGGAGGACGGGGGTTCAACAGAGGGTAAGGCCGCTTGTGCCGGCTGACTGGCGGCATAGGCCAGGGAAGTCGCCACCGTGACTCGGGCAGATAAATGACGGAAAAAACCAACTACAGCATTCATAAAACTTTCCTTTTGCAGTGTGAAAATAACAACGTGTAAAACTGTCCTGCGTCGCGCTCAGGTCAGGTCAGCTGGCAAACATCCAAATCGAGACAACCAACAAAAGAACGGTTTTGATGACGAAGTGAACCAGTGCCCCATTCCGTACTTTTTCGTTGCTCCACCCCTGGTACACATCGATCAGTGCCCAGGCCGCCCAAACAAACAGCGTAGCCAGCAAGCCGCCGATGCAAATCAGCGACAGGATATTGACTTCAATCCCACCGCTCGCCGCATTGAAGGCCTGTTCCTGTGCACCGGTCATGGCCATCAGGGACGCTCCCGCCGGTAGTTGCCGGCCACGGCGCTGCCATCACGGGGTTGCGCGCGTGAAGGCTCGAGGTAACGATCGATACCGGCATTGATGGTCTTGAGGTCGGCAGTGGCGCGGGCATAGTCAAAGAAGAAACGGCCACGCTCAGACGGATCAGCCTGAACGGCGGCAACACGTGCACGTTCAAGCGCCGCCTGCACCTGAATCAACATGCGCTGGGCAGAAGCCAGCTCATCTTTTTCAGCAGCCTGGGCAGGCAGTGCGGTCAGGAGAGTCATTCCCAGCAAACAGCTGGCACCGAGACCGCGAACAACGGAGATAGTCATACACAAGCACTCCTTAACGATTTAGGGTGCTGTCAGGGTGCGATAGATGGGGCGAGAGGTCAGTGGATAACTCTTTATGGAATTTTGATAATTTTTACTCACTTCGGGGGGCCGGGGAGGCTGAATCTATTCAGAGGAGTTGTAATCAACTGACGCGCCGCTACGCGCCTTGTCTGCTGACGGCAGCGCACAAAAGCCAGTTTTGTACGCCGCCGTCCAGCCCGGTTTTCAGGGCTACAGGTATTTTTTGAAGGAGGCCGTGGTCACTGTCACCGCAACACCGAGCAAAATAGCCGCCGGCAACAACAGCAGATTGGGGTATACCGCCGTTGACCACGACAGATACAGCATGCAGGGGATGTACACTGCTGGCTTTACCATGCGTTTAGCATGATGGTAGACAAAGCTCGATTCATAGCCGGCACCATAACGCCGAACATCACGCCGCCCCAGGCCTTCCGTCAACGCGACTAACACCACCAGTATAAACAGCGGGATAGATAGCACCAAAATAGTCGTCCGCACCAGGGTGATGACGGTGACATAGACCGTCGCCACCAGGTACTCTTTGAGCGTGGCGGCCAACCAACCACTCCAACTGTTCAGCTCCCTGGCAACCGCATTCTGGCTGTGTACCTGGGTGTCATACGCCTGCTTAATCCAGTCCAAAAAGCCACTGTCCACGAAGGTCCATTGATACGCCATCATAATCCAGCGGGTGACAGTCACCGAAGGTTCAGACAGCAGCAAGCTGCGCGTAAACTCCGATGACAGGTACCCCAACTCGGTGTTCATCACGGCTTCACTGTGCGACGCACCCAGCTCTGGCCAGAAGAAGGCCATCCCGACATATTCAATCACCAGGCTCACAAACAACGAGGCAAAAAACATCCCGATCAGCATCCATGGCCAGCCCCACAGCAGGTTGTATAACAGCCCATGTTTGCGGGGTTGTACGGGCTGCTGAGGCTGATTATTCACCGTTTGTGGCATTCAGCCCTCCTTGGATGGCAACATCCGGCATTACCGTGCTGGCTGACCACCAGGACTCGCTGGTACGATAGTTGCGCTGCATCTCCTCGGCAATCTTCTGCAGGTTGGCAGGCATAAGCGCATCATCCCTGTCACCGCTGGGCAGCGGCATCCGAATTTTCCACAGTTGACCGCCTTCCAGTAGCGCGAACGCCTGTCCTTTCGGCAGGTTAATCACATCCGCCGGGGCAAGCAGTGGGGCTTTTACGGTACCGACGCGGTCCTGGGTATTGGAAGTAAAATCCTGTCCCTTCTCCACATCGGCCGTATCGGCATGCCCTGATACCAAGGTTTTGGTGTAGATATCCACTTCCGGCAACTGTGTGGTGAGTAACTGCGCGGTCCGGTTCTCACGCACGCGGAGCATGATCAGGGTATTGAAGTTCCCCGTGACCTGAGCCGCCTTGGCGGTACTGCCGATGCGCGCCTCGATATCCGACTCGGTTTGCGTGTAGGCCGTCACCTGCATACCGGCGCCACCACCTTTGTTGATAAGAGGGATAAATTCGTCCCCCATCAACTCATTGAACTCGTCACAGTGCAGGTTGATCGGCAGTTTACCGTCTGCCCGGGTCGGCAACCCGCCGTGCATGCCGTGTTTATAGATATGGCCGGCCACCGACACCAGGTCGGCAAACATGCTGTTGCCGACGGCAGAGGCGACCACCCCGTCCGACAAGGCATCCAACCCCACGTAGACAATACCGCGCTTGCGGATGACCTGCTCCCAGTCAAAAATGGGCCTCGGATCGCTCATATCCATATAGTTTGGCGCCAGGAGTTCGGCGGTCTTGCCAGTGGTAAGTTTTTCCAGCAGCGGCAACAGGGACGCCACAATTTTATCGAAGTAGGTACGGTCATAACGGACGGCTGACCGCAGGCCATCGAGAATGGGGTCATACAGCTGCTTGCCGGCCTCGGAACTCAGCGCCATTTCCACCGCCATGATTTTTATCGCGTTCGGCTGGCCCTGCATATTGCGCGGTACATCGTCCTCCGTCAGTACCTGCAGGCTGTTGTCGATTTGTTGCTGCAGCGCCGGCATACGTGCTTCTATCACTTTCTTCGCGTAGGTCTCATACAGTTCACTGATGTTGTTCACATACCGGGTGATCAACTGATAGTCCGGACGCTGCCCCAACGCGACCAGGGCACGCGCCACAATATTGACGAATCGCCAGGCAAACTCACGGAACGCAGCACTATTGCCCTCCCCGCTCAACTGCCCGGAGATACGGCCAGCGACCTCAGAGACGCGTTCAAAACGTCCAACGGCGTTATAGCGTGCCGAGATATCCGGCCAGCCCAGATGGAAGATGAACAGCTCTTCCCCGCGACCGGCGCGGTGGGCTTCAGCCCAGACACGCCGCAGCAGGTCAGCATCCCCTTTTGGATCAAACACGATGGTGATATCGCAGCGGCGTATATCCTGGGTGATAAGCAGCTCTGCCAGGCGGGTCTTGCCTACGCGGGTAGTGCCCAGCACCAGGCTGTGGCCCACACGTTCGCCCAGCGCCATCGAGACATCAAGCTCATCGGGTTCAATGCCGTGAATGGCCGGGTTTCCTCCAACCGGTGGCAACGGCCGCACCGGGTTCAGCGGGGAGTCCTTGCGCAGCAGCTGGGACAACCATGGCAGGGTGTATTCGGTTTTGAGCTCCAGACGGCGCGCCATCTGGTACAACTGCGGCGGTTGGACATATTTTTCCACTTCCGGCCGACGGGTATCCATCAGGCGCTGGGTGTGCTTTTGCTGCCAACGGAAACCCCGCCCCAGGAACAGCCGCTGCCTGCTCACCGGGATCTGTCGGCTTTCCATGACATAGCGCGGTAACCGACGCAGATTACGGCGATAACGGACCACCCGCAGGCCCTGCCGTGCTCGTACTGCGGACAGAACAGCAAACCCGCCGGCGGTGACATAACTCACTGACGGCGCCAGGGCGACCGACCAGGGAGCAACAAAACAAATCGCAGCCGCAGCACCGGCAACGATCGCGGTATTCAATTCTACCGCCGGGCGCAGCAGCGCTTCCATCACATGGCGATTACTCATGCGCCCTCCTTGCCAGGAGCAAACAGGCGTTTCCACCAGGAAACGGTCTTCGGTGTGGCACCCGGTTCGAGGTAACGGATTTCAAGCTGGCGACGTAACTGCTCAGCATCCCCGGCCTGATGCAGGACAAACCGCTGCTCCCCGTCATTGCCGGTCGTATCATCCAGTGTCACCGTAACCTCAGTGTGCCAGGTGTCCACTTTCCAGCCGGGAGTATCATCACGGGAAACCGACACCCGGCGTGCTGACAGTGCCAGATACACGCCCCGCGACCGCAATACCGACACCATAGCTGACAGGGCCTCACACGCTGTCATAAATGCGTGGTCGACCTGATACTGGCTCAGAGAGACATTGTGTAGTTGCGTCACGCCATACCCCAGCAGATGGAAATAAAAACGCGCCAGGCAGCTGCGGTGATTGCCATCCGCGCTAACATACCAGTCCAGTCCGTCCAGGCTGACAAAGCTCATCCCGTTATGGGGTTGTGTGGCTTCGGTGTAATAATCCGGGTTGCTTTCAATAAGCGGGATGTTGATATCCATGCGTTTGCCCCGGTGCAACAGGTCAAGCCAGCTCATCCCGGCATACTGCGGGTGGTCGGTGCCCACGATACGGAACACATTAAGGCTCCCCCGATCAGTCCAGTAATGACGGGTGATAAAATCTTCGGCCTGCCGGTACCCAACCCGACTCCAGGGCTCAATCTGCGTATCGGCCCAGGCCGGCTTATTCGCTGACACGAGCTCAATAAAAGGCTTGTCGTTCATGACACTCTCCCTTCAGAGACATGGGATATACTCCGTTTGGTTACCGTATTTCCGGATAAAAAAGACAGCCACTCTGTATTGCCGGCAAGCAACGCAAGCAGCTTTCGGCCACTGACCAGGTGGACGTGGGGATGGTTCTGCAACAACACCCGGCTCAACTGGCCGGTACGGCCGGTATGAATGAAAAAACCGTCGCAATGGTGATGTCGCAGCAACGCACCAAAACTCGTGATATGGGACGGTGTGATAGCCCGGCCGTAACGTTTGGCCTGGATCAGGTATTTTTGGTCACCGATGATGACCTGACCGTCCAGACCGCCGTCGCTGCTGTAGGAGGTATTGCGGATAACTGCATACCCCTGACGTTCAAACGCCAGAAGCAACAGCTCTTCAAATACATAGGGGTTGATTTTGCGCAGATAGGCCAGACGCTGGCCATCACCGCCCAGCAGCGGTAAGCGCGCCAGTACCCGCGTGGCCGTCGCCTGATATCGGCGGTGGCGCCGACGGCTGGCTGTCTCCCGGCCACGGCAGTTCAGCCCCACCATAACAGCAACAAACAACACAACCAGCACAACCGTCAGCACAGGGTTTACCATTAATGCTGCGGCGATGTGTTGCGCCGATATCATGGTGTGACCTGCTGGGACAAACCGGTATCAGTGATGAGTACCGGGTAATTCGACAGCTGCAGCCGGCGCGCCAACTCACTGCCGGAGGCCGGCGCCATCGGTACCCCCGGCGCCAGCTCACGCAGTGCCTGCAGTGCAGGCAGGTTACTGACGTTAACGACGAGACCCGCAGCATGCCGGGATTTGAGTTGTTCCGCATTCGCCTGCAGCCAGAGACGACTGGCATCGTCATCACCCACAATAAACAGCGAACCAATCCCGGGCAGTTGCAGCGGGCGCGCCTCTACCACACCCGGCGTCAGCTCCGGTGTCATCACCGGCAATACGGTCACTTCAACTTCATCAGCAGAGGCAGGGGCTTGCGGCATGGCCGGCGGCGCTGCCGCGACACCCTGCCGATTAATCCCCTCAAAATAAGGTGATGCGTCATCGCCACCGACATCGGCGATCACGTTCAGGTTGGCCAATGCCGTGGTGGTCACCAGACTCAGGCCGAACAGCAGAAAATTCATTTTTTTCATGATTATGGGTTCCGTGGTTCAATCCAGGTCAGCGCCGCCGTTTGTGCCGGTAACACCGTAGCCGTGGGAGTTGTACGGGCTCCCCTGACCGGGGCGGTCCCCCTGCCATTCAGGCGTGCCAGCTTGCCACTCACGATGGATTTATACCGGGCTGCCGGGGCGCCGCCGGCGGGGTGGTGATAGCACCCGGCGGCAACCAGCCAGCTTCCGGGATTACGGTCATAGCATTCCCGCAGGATGGCCGCTACCGCGTTGAGGTTGGTGTAAGGGTCAAACGCCTCCCAGGTCGACGTGAAGTGATGGCCGTTCCAGCCCAGATTGACCTAGGCAATCCCGACATCGATGCGCTTGCGAGGATGCGTTTTCAAAAAGTGCTGCAGCGCTTCCCAGGCCTGCAGGCGGCTGGCGTAACGATACCCTTTGCCGGCCACGTTAATGGTCCAGGGCCAGGGACGCTCCACATCCGGGGCCGGGCCGGCCCCGCGGGTCACCAAGATGATGCTTTTCGGCGCCATCGATGTCTCGGCCAGCGCCACCGAATACAGGGACTCCGGCGGCACCCCGTGACGCAGCGCCACCTCCCGGTAACCGGAAGGCACCTGTTGGGTAGCAGCATGAACGACGCCACCGCTCACAACGGTGAGGAGGGCAAGCAAGGGCAACAGCCCCCGGGTCAGAACGCGGCGAGTGTCCATCCGTTTTCCCCTTGTTGCAGCACCACCGGCATCAGGCCGTTGCCGAATTTCATCCAGCGGCCACCGTCATGATTGAGCGTGATTTGACGTGCGCGCACCTTGTCGACGGGAATGTGATGCGCCTTCGCCCACTCGCGCAGCAGACTGTCATTACCCTTGCTGTCAACCAGGTAAATGTCGACCGGCCGATTATCTGCCAGCACCGCCGCCAGTCGTGCATCACACTGACCGCAGTCCTTCGCTTGCACGAACAACGCCAGTCGCCCGCCGGTGTCATGTGCGATACCGGCCGCATTCCCCATGTTCACCGGTAACACACCAAGGCGCTGCCAGGCCGCATCTACCTCACGCTGGAACTTGAGTTCTTTCTCGGTGCGGGCGAACTCCTGCTTTACCCACAGCTGCGCGTACTTTTTACGTTCGGCATCGCTCTGTGCCTCGATGCCAAGGGCAGTTAACGGATCAAGCCCCGGAGACTGCGTCCCGCGAGGGCCATCCATCAACTGCTGATAACGCTGGTACTCTTCCCCACTGAGGCCCCACTGCCTGCCCTGCTGCGCCGTCTTGTTGGCCTGGCTCTGCTGAATCTCGCTCAGGGTAGACTGGCTGTTCTCAATCGTCGTCTGCTGCGCTGCCTGTGATAACGGGCTCAGCAGCATCAGGGCAATCACGCTGTATTTCAGTTTCATCATCTTCTCCTTACTGAGCGCTGACGGTCTGCAGGCGGCCGTTCACACGAAATGTCGCCTGCCCATAGCCGGCACTGACCAGGGTCCAGCCGGCGACCGACTCCCCTTCCCCGATTAACCGCACCTGCGACAAATCACTGAACCCCAGCGGCGCCACAGCCGCAAAGGCCGATGTCCCGCGCTGCTCCACCCCGGTCAGCACGAATGGCGCTTTGCGCGCCACACGAGGTACCGCATTACGCGGGGAGGATTTGATTGGCGTGGGCTTGTGCTTTGGGATGATTTTGGCGGTGGCTGAAGGTGCGGCGGGTACGTCCGTTGAGGGGGCTACAGTCGGTACAGGCTTTTCAGTCGCTGACTTTTTCACAGACTCAATGCTGTCTTTCAACGCATTCAGCTCGACCTGTTGCGCCTGCAGCTGCTGCTCAAGTTTCTACGGTAGCCCATTGGTTAGCGTCAGCGCCCCAACCTGCCGCATGAGCGAGTCCTGACGCTCAGCCAGGCTTTTAAGCTGTTTAGCCTGCGCCTGAAGCTCATCGGCCATAGCGTTCATGCCATCCTGCGGCGCCAGTGCTTTCTGTGCCTGCTCAAGCAGGGCAATACGCTGGTCCACATGCCTGATAGTCCCTGAGCCGACAAGGCCTGCAACCAGGACAACAACGACGCCGGCCGTTGCCCCCAGAAGGTTTGGCTTCGCAGCAACCCTTTTTTTGCCGGTGTCATCGGCATCATTTCGTCATTATGCTCAGTCATTTTTTCAGCCACCCGCCGGTTGTCGGTACCGCGTTAACGGGCTGAGGTGCAATGACCGTCGCAGCAGGATGCGCTGAAACCGCCCTGGCTGGCGCCACCGCCACCGGCGGAAGCTGTGTCGCCGGCAACTGATACCCGTCACGCAAACTGTGGCAAACAACACGCTGTACGTCGTCTACCTCAAGCTGCCACGCGGGGCCGGCCAACACTTGCAGGGCAGTACGCAAACGCATCGGCCCCAGCTGGTACTGCACCGCCGGCAGCGCCTGGCGGTACAGCACGCCGTTTGCCGGTCCGGTCGCGCACAGTGAATAGCCCGACTGGCGCAGCGCATATCGCAACGCGTCAGCCACCGTCGGTTTTACTGATGCCGGAATACGGATATCGATGATTTGCGAGAGCGGATCACGCTGAACGGCCGCCGGGTCGGTGCTGACCAGTAAATAACGGTCATAGCGCACGACCTCCGGCACCTGCCCGTAAGCATCCGGGCTGACCGGTTGAACGTTGCGGGTGACGGTAACCGAAGGCGTGATAGGGGAAATATCGCGCTGCTGCAGTGGCTGCTGAGTAACGCACCCGGTCAGCATGAGTGCTGCCAGGGAAGAGACGAGAATTGTTTTTTTCATCCGGAAGGTTTCCTGTTCAGTGACTATTGACAGGTGTCACTGTGCGGTTACCGCCCGGGAGGCTCAATTAACAACTCTTTATTACAAAATAAAAAAAAGCGCCAACCAAGGGTCAGCGCTCATACTGTCGCTCCTGATTTACTGCTCTGGGTAGAAGTCTTCATCCAGGATCTGAACCGAAGACCAGACACAATTATCAGGGAAACCATCGAGGCCGGTCTCTTCTGCCGCACTTGCGACAGCATCAGACCACACCTCTTCGAGCCATTCCGCGTCTGCAAGGCAGACTTTCAGACTTGGCGTTTTACTTATACGCAAGCGTACTGATTTACGCTGCTCTTTTATTGTTCGCTGCCAACTTGAGCCACGACGCCCCGGCTGAAATTGCCACTTCAGAAGGTGAGCCAGTAAAACCGCCATCCGGCTGGCCAGTTCGCGCTTTTCACTCTTGCCCACGTCCTCAATCTCCTCGGCAATGTTTTCAATATCCAGTTGGCTAAGTTTACCGGCACGCAGTAACGCCGCCTGTTCATTCGCCCAGGCGACCACGTCGGTATCGTAACGAGTTCCCATGGGAGCCTCCGGTATAGTAGATAGAAAAACTGCACACAGCAGACGCTATGTGCAGTATGTCAATGAATGCCATCCAGGTCAAAATGGGATGTCATCATCAAAGTCCATCGGCGGTTCATTGCCGGCAGACGCCTGAGTGGGTGTGCCACTGTGGGTCGGTTGCTGAGGTTGCCCCCAACTACCAGACGTTGAAGGCCCCGGGTTATCGGTCTGACTACGACCACCCAGCATCTGCATCGTGCCGCCTACGTTAACGACTACCTCGGTAGTATAGCGATCCTGGCCGCTCTGATCTGCCCATTTACGCGTGCGTAAAGCCCCCTCAATATAGACCTGCGAACCTTTACGCAAGTATTCGCCGGCAATTTCAGCGAGTTTGCCAAACAGCACCACACGGTGCCATTCGGTTTTTTCTTTCTGTTCGCCGGATTGTTTATCACGCCAGGTCTCGGAAGTCGCAAGCGACAGGGTGGCAACCGCGCCACCATTTGGCATGTAACGGACTTCCGGATCCTGGCCAAGGTGGCCAATCAATATGACTTTGTTAATTCCACGTGAAGCCATGATGCTTTCTCCTTATGCCCACTCACGTTGAGTCCAGGCACCAGTGGTGAACGCCTGAACCACTTTTTTATGGGAACTGAAGTATTCTTCAGACTCACGGGAAACAGGTCCCTCATGATTCGCCGTACCGACATAATAACCGCGACCACTTTTGAGCACCTGTAAAGGTAAAGTAAAACCGGACTCTGCTGCCAGAATTCCTGTTGAATTATTCATGATGTGTTTCCTTAATAAAGAAAACAGACCTCCCTGAAGGAAAGTCTGTTATTCAGGGAGGTAAGGGTAAAAATAACTCAGAAAGAATTTTCAGCGTATTGTTGCTGTGCGGAACCTTGCTGAGGCGGCGTAGAGTCGGATTTCTCAGCCTGATACACCTTTTCCTGACCGATTTTGATCCAATCGACCTTGATAAGGCGGGCTTTCAGGCTGACGCGCTGTTCACCGGCATGTTCGCCGCTATTGAGCGTGAAGATGTCCGTTTTGGGATTGTTGAGCACAAAACCAATCAGGACTTTTTTGTCTTCATCAACTGACTTTTGACAGCGGTTGATCAGGCTGCTGGCTTCTTTACCGGCGACCGTCACATCAAAACGCGTGTAACTGGCGTTATCGGTAGGACCCGAGAGTCCATTGACGACACAGCTGATAAAAGTGCCATTCGGGCCATTGACTTGACGAATGTTGCTGAGGTACCCCATGCCCTTGATAGTCAGGTTGAAGTATTCAGTTTTGGTGGATGCTTGTTGAGTTTGAGTAGACATGATGTTTTCTCCAGGAGTAAAGATTCGGTGACGGAGAAAAACACCTTCCCTGACGGGAAAAGTGTTTCCCGTCGGGAGTCTGCAAAGTCGTACGTCAGTGCAGACTGTCTTGATTGTGAAATGGACCTTCATCACCGCTAAGTGATCTCCGTTCTCAAAGGCTAAACGGAGTTACCGCCACATGGGCTTCCTCTTTCAGGCTACGAGGCTATTGGCAGTCACCCGAAGGTGCTTCTCACAGAGTGCTGAAGCATTGGCTGGTTGTCCGAAGACAACAAGTAAGCCTGTTCATTTTTAATGCAAGCACCGAGAGTGTCAACCGTAATGCTTTCTGGAATCGACGCCCGGGGCGCGATACCGAAGTCTGCCGGGGCATTCTTTCTTTTGATGCCGCTTTTGAGCAGAGCTATCAGGAAAGCGCCGTGCGTAAGGCCACCGCAGAGCAGCGGCACCTGTTACTGCTGCCGTCCGAGGCCGTCACCGTAAACAATGGCATCTTTGTCCTGAAAGCGGGCGGGAAATTGCAGGGCCGCGAGAATCGCTACCACAACGAGCAGCTACTGAGTATCAGGCCCAATAAGATTGTGGTGCGCTTTGACCCGGCGCAGTTACACGCCAGCGTGTTGTGTTACACCCTGGACGGACGCTTTATCTGTGAAGCCGCCTGCATTGAGAAAGCCGGATTTGGTGACACTCAGGCCGCCCGTGAGCATCACCGTAACCGTAACCGTTTTGTTAAGCGTACCAAAGAAGCAACGGCTGCACAGCGCCGCATGACCGCGCTGGAAGTGGCAGAGCGGATGCCCGATACCTTGCCACCGGAACCCCCTGAAAGCCGTGTTGTAGAAATCTGTCGTCCTGCCGGTAATACCGTGCGCCGTGAATGGGCAGAGGAACAGCCTGAGACCGGCTACGACCATGCCTTTGAAAATGCCGTTGCCTGCTTACACGAGCAGCAGCAGAAAAATAATCTGGGAGTATAACCATGAGTAACGTACTGGATTCAGCTCACGCACAGACCGCGATGGCGGATGTCCGCGCCGCAATACGCGGGACGGTTGAGCGTGACGATGTGACCTACAGCACCATCGCCCGTGAAAGCGCGATTTCATCAACGGCACTCTCGCAGTTTATGAATGAAAGTTATCCGGGTGATAACAGCAAGATTGCCGGTCAGCTCTCCGTCTGGCTGGAGAATCGCAGCCGCCGGGCAAATGAAATGCCGGAAGCGCCTGATTTTGTAAAGACCAGAACCGTCCGACAGATATGGAGTGCGCTGCAATACGCCCAGCTGGCCCAGTGCATCACCGTTATCTATGGCAGCCCCGGCGTGGGCAAGACCCGTTCCTTACAGCAGTTTGCGGCAGAGCGTCCGAACGTCTGGTTAATCACCGTCTCGCCTTCCCGCGCCAGCATCAGTGAAGCACTGTATGAGATGGCGCTGGAGCTGGGTGTCGGTGACGCGCCGCGCCGGGCAGCTGGGCCGGGCTGTACGCAGGAAGCTGCGCGGAACGCAGGGCCTGCTGATTATTGACGAGGCCGACCACCTTGATTATCCGGTACTGGAAGAGCTGCGCATCCTTCAGGAAGAAACCGGTATCGGGCTGGCTCTGGTGGGCAATCATCAGGTGTACGCCAGGCTGACGGGCGGCAGTTCCCGCAGCGTTGATTTTGCCCGCCTGTTCAGCCGAATCGCCAAAAAAGTGGCCATCCTGAAGACAAAACGGGATGACATCACGGCGATTGCCGATGCCTGGGGACTGACGGGTAAGGCCGAACGCGCACTGATCCATACGCTGTCAGAACGCCCGGGCGCATTACGCACCGTTTCCCATACGCTCCGTCTGGCCACCATGTTTGCCAGAGGGAGCAACGAAGCCCTGACGGAGAAGCATATTCGCGCCGCCGTCAAAGACCTGGAAGGAGTACACGCATGAGACGTAAAGCAACACAGTTGGTTAACGCGGTGGGATGGCTGGAACGCCGTAACGTTCAAATCAGACGGGTCAGTACCGAACGCGCCAGACCACTACTGGAAATTGTGCTCCCGTGTCTGGACCTTATCCGACGGTCTAAGGAACTGACTGTTACCCGCAATGGCTGCATGAGCAAAGCGTATACCGCTATGGTGCAGGGCTGCATTATTTACTGGAGTAAGGAGAGTCATTATGAATAAAGACACTGAACAGACTGGCTACCGCCAGAACGCTCAGGGCCATCTGGTGCCGCAAAACCTGATCCGTCCGATTGATATGCTGCGTGATGATGTCGTGATGAATATTGTCGAGGCTGCCAGGGCATTGCGTCAGGCTATGGCAGATTTCAAAGCCGCATCCATGAAGCAAATCGGGGACTTTATTGATTTGTCATCCAGAGAGTACGGCGTTGAATATGGCGGTACAAAGGGAAACGTCACCCTGCCAAGCTTTGATGGCCAGTTCAAAATTATGCGTGCGATTGGCGATCACAGGGTCTTTGACGAGCGTATCCAGGCGGCTAAAAAACTGATCGATGAGTGCGTGGTTGAATGGTCTGACGGGGCTAACGTCAATCTGATAGCGATGGTCGATCATGCTTTCCGCGTCAACAAGCAGGGGCGTATTGATATCAATCAGGTTCTTGGATTGCGCCAGCTGGCTATTGACGACCCACGCTGGAACGAAGCCATGTCAGCCATTGCCGATGCCATTCAGGTGACGGGAACCAGTCAGTACCTGCGTATCTATCTGCGCCAGCCCAGTGGTAAATATGAACAAATCAGTCTGGATATATCGGGGGTTTAGCATGAGTAAGGAAAAGCAATTTGTTGAAGATATGATCCGATGCCGTGGCATAGATTTTGCCCGACTTGGCATGATGGTTGAAGTGTACGGCGAACCGGGAACTATTGTTGGCATGAATGGCAGTGCTAATCTGGATGTTGTTTTCGTTAATCAGTTGAAATACGGAAAGAAAAAACACAACTGCCATCCGACCTGTGGAGTTAAGTATTTTGACGCAGAAGGGAATATTATTGCCGATTACACAAAGAACGGCTCATATTAGCCTTTAAAGTTTCCACGCTAGCGACTTAATTCTTATCACCCTGAGTTTTTATTGGCGTAATCGCGTCGGGCACACTTACGCCAGAATCAGACATCAAGAGGTATTTATTAATGGATAAACCACAATTAATCAGGCTAATCCATGTAGCCAAAGGAAAGCTGAAACTGGATGATGAAACCTATTGTTTATTGCTGTCTAATACGGCTAACGGTAAATCCAGTTGCAGTAAAATGAGTCACGGCGAATTATTAAATGTTTATTCGGAACTGCAACAGCGGGGATTTAAACGCTCTTTTAAAAAGAGTTCAGTGCGGGTTAAACCCAATTCAAAGGGAAAACCACGCACTGAGGAGATTGCTAAAATCCGCGCCATCTGGGGCACCATGTTTCGTCACGGTTTCGTCAGCAGCGACGGCGAACTGGCGTTAAATGCTTACGTTAAGCGCATGACCTCTCAGCTCAACAACGGTGAAGGCGTTGCCGAGGTGGGCTGGCTTGATGGCTGGCTGGCGTACCGGGTACTGGAGTGCCTTAAACAATGGCATATCCGGCTGATGCTGGCGTTTCTGACAGCACGCCGCGTGGCTCATCCGGTGAATCCGGTTACCGGGAATGCATCGCGTGATTACGACATCATTACCGATGCTTACGAGGCCAGCTTATGAAACTGTCCCGCTGTCCTGTCTGCCACACTGACTGGCACCTTGAGGCGTTGTGTGAAGATGATGCCAGCCGCCAGTTGCTTAAAACGCTGGCTGACCTGCCCGGAAGCTGTGCCCGCCATCTGGTGGCCTATATCGGGCTGTTTCGCCGTGAGAAAGCCAATCTGAGCAACAGCCGCGCATTGAAACTGGCCACTGAGGTACTGGCGCTTTACAAGCCCGGGCGGGTGCTCTCACATGCGTTGAGTGAAACGGTAGACCGTATCAGAGAGAAACGGCTACAGGGAGATAAGAAACCGCTGTCAAACCATAACTATCTGAAAACCGTCTATCAGTCATCAGAGCAGGTGTTTGCGCAAAGCAGTAGCGTCAGCGCCCGGGAAAAACAGCAGCCCGGCAACGGTTCTGACAGCAATGAAGCCTGGTTCAGGCAAATGGAAAGGATGGGCGTTGATGTCAGCACGCTGCCCGGCGGCAGCGAGTGGCTCAGACGTCAGGAGGATGTATGAACGATAATCTACAACTGTTTGATGATGACCATGCTGAACTGGGGCAACTGCTTGACCGGATGGACACGATCCCAACAGGGGAGCTGCACGCACGCTGGCCCCAGTTGCTGGCCGATATGGTTGATCTCTTCTGTGCCGAGCTGCAACGACAGGGATATGACGAGGTGGCCGCCCGCCTGTCAGCCGGTAAACTGGTGGGGGCGCTGGCAAATTATTATGGGGGCCGGGCGGTTTATCTGCCAACCGGTGACGCACTTCGCGCAGCATTACGCGATAATCAGCTGTTCGATGAATGGAGCCGTTCGCGGGGGAATGTGGATGTTCTGGCCAAAAAACACACGCTAACGCATTCCACCGTGTATGCTATCCTGCGTCAGCAGCTGGCCCTGCACCGTAAACGATATCAGAGGGATCTGTTTACTTCCGATCCGGAATGAAAATAAATTCCCCGGCAATTAAAACACGCTTATCCTGGCGGGTTTTGTTTGACCCGCCACAAACCCACCTGACCATCCCCCCGCGTAATGATGAGCTACCGATTATCAACAGGTAGCGATTATGATCCCCTACAGCGTTACATTTATTCATGCCATTGATTATATGCTCACGGCGGAAGGCGGCTATGTTAATGACCCTGCTGACCGTGGCGGAGAAACAAAATTCGGCATCAGTAAACGCAGCTATCCCGCACTGAATATCGCCGAACTGACACAAGAGCAGGCGAGTGAAATTTACTATCGTGATTACTGGCTAAAAACCGGATGTGATCGGCTACCCGCCGGTATTTCCCTTGCCGTGTTTGATGGTGCCGTACAGCACGGGTACAAAACCGCTATCCAGCAGCTACAGCGTGCCCTGCGCGTGGCTGACGATGGCATTATCGGTGCCCGAACGCTGGCGGCGACAGAAGCTATCCAGCCTTTGTTACTGTTCGTCCGCCTGATGAACCAGCGTTCACAAACCTATGCCCGCATTATTGCGCATTCACCGGTTCAGATCCGCTTTATGAACGGCTGGTTTAACCGCCTGGACAAGCTGACAGCGTCCGTTCTGGAGGTGCTTTAATGACCTCGCCCACCATGTCGGTCTGCCTGCTGCAAAAGCTGCTCCCCGAACTGCGTAATCCGCGCTATCGCCGCACCTATTTTGAAGCGCGTGAACGCTGCCTGCATCTCGCACTGGCGGGCGAGTCTATTGACGTGGTGCCGCTCTACAGCCATAACGCCACTTACCAGTCTTTTTATCGTCAGGGCTGGCAGAGCGTGACCGCTCAGGATATCCGCCTGGCTAAAACGGTGGGAATAAGCGCTGAAGTGGCCCGACAGAAAATTGAAAAACTCATTCGGGAACAACATGCTGACTAATCTTAAACAGCTTATCAGTAACCCTGACGGCCACCTTTCAACCTCAGACACCATGCTGTGCGGAGCCTTTATAGCCAGCACTGCCGTGCTGCTGTGTTCTGCATGGCAGGGGAACCTGGATGAATGGCTCTATATTGGCTATCTCACCGCCTGGGTCATCAACACTCAGGCATCAAAGCAGGCCTCCATTAAACGTCATCGTGAGGTCGGCCTTGATGATTAGTCTCTTACGCTCCTGCGGTGGCTATATCGTCGCAGGCATTATCTGTCTGATATCCGGTTTTAAGCTGGGTAACACCATGACCACCGCCAGGCTGATGCCGCAGATTTCAGCCGCTGAACGCGCATTAAGTGACGCCCGGTATGCCTTTTCTGAAGACCAGAAAAATGCAGCCGAACTGCATAACCGGACGCTGCGTGAGGCAACGGACAGACTGAAGGCGCTGGATACAGCCAATGAGCAACTT
This sequence comes from Erwinia tracheiphila, assembly GCF_021365465.1. Classification (NCBI taxonomy): domain Bacteria; kingdom Pseudomonadati; phylum Pseudomonadota; class Gammaproteobacteria; order Enterobacterales; family Erwiniaceae; genus Erwinia; species Erwinia tracheiphila. Next base: position 1,214,272 of record NZ_CP089932.1, on the reverse strand, counting down.
ACCGCTGATTTGTATGCCACCACTCAGGTGCTGGCAGAGGCAAAACAGCAGTATGACCGGAGTATTCCCGATGCGATTAAAAATGATGGCAAAACTTATACCGGCCTTGGCCCTGACAGCCTGCGGGTCTATATCACCGCCTTTGGCTACGAAACCGCTACCGGTAATAACCGTCTGTCCCCGACTACCGAACGCCATGACTCAAATTCCTCTCAAGCCTCCACCGCCGACATCGGGAAGTCCCCAAGCACTGCTGATACACGCCAGCCGCTACGGGGAATGGAGCCAGAATCTGGAGAGCAGGCTGAAAGCCATCCGGCGCTGGCAGGAAATCAATCAGGAACCGAATAATGGCTGACGAAGCAGATTATGCCAGCGTTCTGGAACAACGGACGCGTGATCACATTATCGCAGCACACATTGGCCGCCCCGTGCTGCATGGTGATGGCATATGTATTGATTGTGGTGAGGATATAGCACCCCAGAGGTTAACCATTGACCCTGGCTTTACCCGCTGTGTCCGGTGTCAGACATTGACAGAAAAACGGGAGGCCCGCCTTGCTGGACATGATTAAAGAACACTGGGCCATTCTGTGTGCGGTTGCCACGATTGTTTTCAACATCCTCATTTTTATCCTGGCCAAAACCTACGCCAGACGTGATGAGGTTGAAGTCCTGAAAAACCGGGTCAGCCTGCTGGAGAATGCTTTCTCCACGTTGCCGAATCAGAAAGAGCTGCACGCCCTGCAACTGGATATGGCGAACCTGCGCGGAGACCTGAAAGCGGCACTGCCGGAACTGCGACAGTTACGGCATATGAGCGACCTGCTGTTACAAAACGAACTGAAAGAAAAGGGGTGAATATGCGGGAGATTTTAAACGCAGACCAGCGACTGGTGGTCTTGCGCACGCTGGTTGAGTGTGGTGGTGACGCTAACGAGTCGGTGTTGCAGACCTGCCTGGATGCCTGGGGGCACCGTGTCAGCCGCGATATGGTGCGTACCCACTGTCACTGGCTGACAGAGCAGGGACTGGTGTCTGTCAAAGATGTTTCCGGATGTCTGGTGGTGACGTTATCAGAGCGCGGTGCCGATGTGGCCGAGGGACGCAGTACCGTACCTGGCGTAAAACGTCCACGCCCGAGGGGATAACATGCAGGATAAGCGCACCCGTGGCCGCCCGTCTAAAATCGATCTCCTGCCGTCCGTTATTCGCGATCAACTGCACGGGTTACTGCGGGATAAACGACATACCCAGGAAGATATCCGGGCGGCGGTAAATGAGCTGATTGACGGTCATGGCCTGGGCGATGACATGAAACTCAGCCGTACCGGATTAAATCGCTATGCCAGCCGGATGGAAGAAATTGGCTCTAAAATCCGCCAGTCGCGTGAAGTGGCGGAAGTGTGGTGTGCAAAACTGGGCGATGCGCCGACCTCCGATGTTGGTAAGCTGTTGCAGGAAGTGGTCAGAACGCTGGCGTTTGAAACCGGTATGGCCATGAGTGAAAACGGGGAACCCGTTGAACCTAAAGCCATCAGCCAGCTTGCCCTTGCCATCCAGCGGGTTGAGCAGGCTGCGATGACCAGCCCTAAGCGTGAGAAAGAGATCCGCGCCGCGTTCGCGGCTGAAGCGGCGGATAAAGCCGAGAAAATCGTTAAACAGGCGGGGCTGACCGCCGATGCCGCTGCTGATATTCGTCGCCAGATTCTGGGGATCGTCTGATGCTGACTGCCGAAATCTCCCCCGCCGCAGAGTTTATTATCGATGCCGTCCAGGGGGGTGGGGCCGACAATAACGATGTTCTGCTGGCCTATCAGAAAAGGTGGATAGCCGACGATTCTCCGTTAAAAATTGCCGAGAAGTCGCGCCGTACCGGGTTGACATGGGCGGAAGCCGCTGACGCCTCGTTAACCGCCGCGAAGTCCCGTGAAGCGGGCGGGACGAACCATTTTTATATCGGCTCTAATAAAGAGATGGCGCGGGAGTTTATTGATGCTGCCGCCATGTGGGCCAGAGCCTACGGACTGGCGGCGGGTGAAGTGGGTGAGGAAGTCTTTGAGGACGAAGACAAAGACATCCTCACCTTTATCATCTACTTCGCCAGTGGCTATAAAGTGCAGGCGCTGTCCAGTAACCCCAGGAACCTGCGCGGTATGCAGGGTAACGTCACCATTGATGAGGCCGGTCACCATGATCGGCTTGCGGAGGTGCTTAAATCCGCGCTGGCGCTGACCATGTGGGGGGCTAAGGTTCGTATTATTTCCACCCACAATGGCAATGAAAACCTGTTCAACGAGTTGATCCAGGACTCCCGCGCCGGGAGAAAACGCTATTCTGTTCATACGATCACGCTGGATGATGCCTGTAATGACGGGCTGTACCGCCGTATCTGCCAGGTATCAAAACAGGTCTGGTCACAGGCGAAAGAGGATGAGTGGAAAGCCAATCTGCTCAAAGATACCGCCACCGAAGAAGATGCTCTTGAGGAATATTATTGTGTACCGAAACAGGGTTCCGGTGCCTATATTCCCCGCGTGCTGATTGACCGTGCCACCCGCGAAGAACATCCGGTTCTGCGCTTTACCATGCCGGATGGCCATATGGAATGGACCGAAGAGGAACGGCACCGGACGGTAGCCACCTGGTACGAGGAGGCGTTAGCCCCACTGCTGATGCTGCTTGACCCCGATACCCGTCACAGCGTCGGAGGCGACTTTGCGCGTATCGCCGATCTGTCCATTTTCAGCATATCCAGCATCGAGCAGGACACCCGCCGCCGTTTGCGCCTGACCGTGGAGTTGCGCAGCGTTCCCTACAACCAGCAGCGGGAGATCATCTTCTTTATTCTGCACGGTACGCCCCGACTGGTCGGGGTAGCGCTGGATGCCGGGGGGAACGGTGGCTATCTGGCTGAAGCCGTTTTGCTTCACTGGGGCGAAGACATGGTAGCGGCTGTCCAGTTAAGTGAGAACTGGTATCGGGAATGGGCACCCAAATACAAAGCCCTGTTTGAGTCCGGCTATATCGAAATTCCAAAGGATGAGGACATCATCACCGACCAGCGTCACCTTCAGGTGATACGCGGTGTGCCTAAAATTGACAAAAATCGCAGTACCAGCGCGGACGGAAACAAGCGACATGGCGACAGTTGTGTGTCTTACATGATGGCCGTCAGGGCCAGCTATATGGATGGTCAGATTATTGAATTTACCCCTTTGCCAGGCAAACACACGATTGCCAGCGAGGATGATAATTTACCTGCTTTTGAGAGGGGATGCTGGTGAAAATGCTCACTAGACTGGTTGACGCCTTTGGGCGTCGTTTCTGGTTTCAAAATGAGTCGCAAACCGGGTCGGGTGATTCACGTCTGGGTCAGCTGCGCCGCCACTACAGTGACCACCCCGTCAGCGGGCTGACGCCTGCCCGTGCCGCTGAGATCCTGGTGGATGCTGAACGGGGGCTGTTACCTGACCAGTGCGATCTGGCCGAAGACATGGAAGAGAAAGACTCTCACCTTCAGTCAGAGCTTGGGAAACGCCGCCGGGCTATACAGTCACTCAAATGGACCATTAAACCACCGCCGAACGCCAGTCGCGAAGAAATCAAAGACGCCGAACTGCTGACGGAGATCCTGCTGGATGCCTCATGGTTACCCGATTGCATCTTTGATGCCACCGATGCCATCCTGAAAGGCTTCTCATGTCAGGAAATTGAATGGGAGAACGTTGAAGGACTGCTGATACCGCGTGAAGTCGAGTGGCGCGATCCGGCGTGGTTCCAGACTCACCCCGATGATCGGAATCTTCTTCGCCTCCGGGATGGCAGCTACCACGGAGCCGATCTGCAACCTTTTGGCTGGATACAACATTATGCCAAATCAAAGTCCGGCTATCTGGCCCGCACCGGGTTGATCCGCACGCTGGTCTGGCCGTTTATCTTTAAAAATTATTCGGTCCGTGACCTGGCTGAGTTTCTGGAAATTTACGGCCTGCCTATCCGGGTGGGGCAATATCCTGCCGGGGCCACCGATAAAGAGAAACAGACTCTGTTGCAGGCGGTAATGTCCATTGGCCACAATGCCGGGGGGATTATTCCCCGCTCAATGATGATTGACTTTAAAAACGCCGCTGACGGCACGGCTGACCCTTTTCTGTCGATGATGTCATGGGCAGAACTCAGTATGTCAAAAGCCATTCTGGGTGGCACGCTAACCAGCCAGGCTGACGGAGCCAGCAGCACCAACGCCCTGGGCAACGTGCATAATGAGGTGCGGTTTGAGGTGCGATCCAGCGATGCGACCCAGGTCGCGGCCACGCTGACCCGTGACCTGGTCTTTCCGCTGTATGTGCTGAACTGTCAGTCGTATAACAATCAGCGCCGCCATCCCCGTTTTGAGTTTGATCTCTCCGAACCGGAAGACGTCAGTGCCTATGCGACAGCTCTGCCAGCCCTGGTGAGTATGGGGATGAAAATCCCGTTGCAGTGGGCGCACGACAAGCTGCAAATCCCGATTGCCGCGAAGGATGAGGATTGTCTCAAGGCCGTAGCACCATCCCCTGATTTCTCTCAGGCATTGCTCAGTGCCCGTGACGTTCGCCCCGGTTACGCACTGCTGTCAGCCATACCCCAGCCGACGGATGCTATGCCGGATGCCGTGAGCGGCGAGCAGTGGCAGGCAGCCATCGACCCGTTGTTAACACCGGTTATTGAGGCGCTGAAAACGGGTGGTTACGCAGCGGCCAGAAACAAAGCAGCAGAGCTGTATCTGGATATGGATGACGCACAAATTGCGGATATGCTGCACCGGGCTATGTTTGTTGCCGAGACGTGGGGGCGACTGAATGCCACAGCCGGTTGACCTGGGCTATGCAGCAACGCTTGAGCCAAAACTTGCCGTCGACTATTTCCGCTCGAAAGGCTATGACATTACGTGGAACTGGCAGGAAGCCAGTGCGGTGACCCATGCACGGGCGTTTACCGTGGCTAAAGCGGTGCGCATGGATGTCCTGACGTCCATCAACAGCGAGGTTGATCGGGCGTTGAGTGAAGGCACCACAGAACGCGACTTTATCAAAACCCTTACTCCACGCCTTCAGGCACAGGGTTGGTGGGGAAAACAGATGATCGCTGACAGCAATGGGGAAATCGAAGAGGCACAGCTGGGCAGCCCGGCACGTCTGTCCACTATTTACCGCACCAATCTGGCCACATCCTACCAGGCGGGACGTTATCAGCAGCAGCTTGCCAGTGCAAAAGCTTCCCGTACTGGCAATATCTCGCCATCCTGGATGGCAATACCCGTAAAAGTCATGCGGCCATGCATGGCCGGGTGTTCCGCTTTGACGATCCCATCTGGGATACTTTTTATCCGCCAAACGACTGGGGATGCCGTTGTCGCGTCCGGACACTGACCGCCGCACAGGTCAAACGTATGGGGCTGACGGTTGAATCCGGTACCGGGGCCATTACCACCCGGACGGTGGAAACCGGCGTTGATAAGCGAACCGGTGAAGTGTACGACGCTGACGTTACCACCTTCAGTCGGGGTCAGCAGCGGATGACCACCGGTGCGGGCTGGGCGCACAACGCCGGACAACTGGCGGTGGGCAGTGATGTGGCTATGACGCGTAAGCTGACAGGGCTGCAAAACCGGGAACTGCGTCAGCAGGTGATCCAGTCTCTGAATAATGCCCCGGCCCGACAGAATGCGTTTTCGCAGTGGGTGGGCAATGTGCTGACCACCCGCAGCCCTGGCAACAGCGTGCAACCAGTGGGCTTTATTGCAGAGGATATTGCCGCAGCGATTGAAGCCCGTACCGGCAAACCGGCGGCACTGCTGCTGACCATCAGTGAAAAAGAACTGGTGAAGGCCGACAGCCTGAAGCGCAAATCGAAAGGACTGGCCCTGACGCTGGCGGAGTCTCAGGCTTTACCACATGTGGTCGCCAGGCCATCGGCGGTACTGTGGGACTCGCAAAGTCAGCGCCTGCTTTATATCAGCAATAACGAGGACAGCACGCTGAAAACCGTGGTCAGTGCGCCGTGGCAAATGGCCCGAGCGGATACGCTGGACGTGGCGGTGATGCCACAACGTGTTCCTCTGTCGGCGCTGAAGAAAGGCATGGACATCGGGCAATACGAACTGTTACAGGGAGCACTGTAAATGCAGATTGACCACAAGTTTGATGACCGCGGTATCGTCAGGGCGTTTAAACGGCTGGAAAAGCTGGGGCGAGATACCACCCCAATTACCCGCGCGATTGCGGCAGTACTGGCCAGCGAGAGCGAAGACGCCTTTGCCACGGAGACTGACCCGACAACCGGTAAAAAGTGGGCACCGTTAACAGAGGGTTACAAAGCCCGGCTGGCGAAGAAGGGTAAAACCGGCGGTATGCTCCAGCGCAGTCAGGGTGGGCTGGCGATGTCACTGTCTGTCGATTATGATGCAGTCAGTGCCGCCATTGGCACCAGTAAAGTGTATGGACCCATTCACCAGTGGGGCGGCTTACCAAATATGCCACCCGCCCCGGCGGCCGTTCCGGCGCGTGAGTACATGGGGCTTTCTCCGCAAGGGGTTAAGGATATCCTCACCATCATCAATGAACAGCACGCCAGGGCGTCAAAGGCGTAACCGGAACAGATTCACAGTAAAAAATTGTTAAACGCGCCACGGCGTTTTTAAACGGGGTTTAAAGGGGGTATAGTGCCCCCGCCTCCGCAACAACTCCCCGTGATGGTGTGACCCATCACAAACCCACCTTCAGTACCGTACCGCCGACAATGACGGTATGAAAACGAAAAAGCCCGCCCACCCACGTTTAGCCATCCTCAATTCGACCTTAGCGGACCCGAATGACGGCTGGTATCAGTTACTACCCGCCGGCCATTTCAGCGCCCGGGATGGTCGCCCGGAGGATGTTGCCAGCGGCACCTGGTTTATGGATGCAGATATCGCCCGGGCGTTTATTGAAGCCACTGCCGCTGTCAATCAGCCGGTACTGTTTGATTACAACCACGTCACCCTGAAACAGGATACCGATGCCAAAGCGGCCCGCGAGGCTGTAGCTGCCGCCTGGTTACGCAATCCGCGGGAAAACATGCAGTGGCGTGAGGGTGACGGGTTGTACGTGCGTCCTGAGCTGACCCCTGCCGCACAGGCGGCCGTTGATGCCCGTGAGTGGGGCTATCTTTCTGCCGTTTTCCCCTATGACGAACAGGGCCACCCACTCTTTCTGCGAATGGGTGCCCTCACCAATGACCCGGGCCTGACCGGTATGTCATCCCTTGTCGCACTTGCGGCGCAATTAACCGATGTTTCTCCCCAAAAGGTAACGGTAATGAATGACTACATTCGCCAGCTGTTAGAACGGCTTGGCATAGAACTACCCGAAAACCCGGACTCTCTCACCGAAGAGGACCTGGGTGAACTGTGGCAGCAGGCACTCAGTGCGCTGGATACTCTGTTATCGGCGGCTGATGTGGCAGTAGATGCACAGAGTGCTATTGAAGATGCCACCAGTCCGGATGATGCCCTCACTGAGGTGATGGACGTGGTTGACGGAGCGGCGGCGGATATTGTTGAAGCTGAACAAATCCTCGAAGACGCGGCACTGAACGGTGTGGATCTGACCCGGTTTGTCCCGGCTAAAGCGTATCAACTGCTGGCGCGTCGTGCGGCAGTGCTGTCTGCCCGTAGTCAGGGGAGTAATGTGGAATCGGTTATCCAGAATGCGCGTCGTTCCGGGCGCGTGACGGCAGCGGAAGTGCCTTATCTGCGTGCGCTGGGTAAACAGCACGGCGTGGCCGAGCTGAACGCCGCTATTCAGGGCCGGAAGCCCGTCGTGGCACTGACCGCCCGTCAGACCCGTGGTCTCAACAGGCCCACCCGCCTGGCCGTTCTCTCTGTGGCTGAAAAAGACGCTGCCCGTCTTCAGGGACTGACTGAGGCGGAATATCTGAAACGTAAAAAAGGAGCCGCCCAAATAATGGCTATCGTTACCCCCGCACTTATCAAGGCGCTGTTTACCGGCTGGAATGGTGATTTTCAGAACGGTCTTGAGCAGGCCGACAGTCAGTATGAGAAAATTGCCACCATTGTGCCAAGCACCAACAAAATCCAACACCTACGGCTGGCTGGGGACAGTTCCCGGAATGCGTGAATGGATTGGCGATCGCGTCATTAAAGATATGCAGGCACACGGCTACCAGCTGGTTAACCGTCCGTTCGAAAGTACCGTAGGCGTTAATCGTGATGATATCGACGATGACAACGTGGGCATTTACTCTCCGCTGTTTACCGAAATGGGCCGCGCCGCTGGTGTCCAGCCTGACGAACTGACGTTCGGCGCACTGTCGCAGGGCTTTGACACCCTGTGTTATGACCGCCAGAACTTCTTTGATACCGATCATCCTGTTTATCCCGCCGTGGATGGCACCGGCACGGCGGCCAGCGTCAGTAATATTCTGGCGGCAGAAGGCTATAAAGGTCAGCCCTGGTTTGTCCTGGACTGTTCCCGCGCCATTAAACCGGTCATCTTTCAGAACCGCAAGTCGCCGGAACTGGTGGCGATGGACAAGGTTGATGATGAAGATAACTTTATGCGCAAGCTTATCCGCTATGGGGTCGATGCCCGTTGCGAAGCGGGTTATTCCTTCTGGCAACTGGCTTATGCTGCTAAAGCTCCCCTCAATGCGACAACGTATGGCAGGTCATTCAGTCAATTGCGCTCAGTGCGTGCTGATGGTGGCCGCCCGCTGGCCATTCGTCCGACACATCTGGTTGTTCCGCCGTCAATGGAAAACAGGCAACACAATTGCTTGAGCGTGAACTCACTATCGACAGCGACGGTGGCACGGTCAGCAATGAAATGAAAGGCCGTCTGGAACTGATCGTGGGCGACTACCTGTAAGCCCGGGACGTTTTTTTATCTCCCTTTAAACAGGGTGTGAATCCTGTTTAAACCTCAGCCAAAGGAAAGTGAATGTCATGCCAAATCAGAATGCAAATATGGAATATGTCGATATGGTCGGCATTAGCGTGGTCAATACGGCACATGACGGGTATCGCCGGGCGGGTTTTGTTTTCGCCCGGGGTGACAATATTTTACCGCCGGTCACTGCGCAGCAATGGCAGACCCTGGCCGATGACCCGCGTCTGTCTGTCACGATTATTTCGGCAGCTACGGATGATTTGCCGTCGCGGGGGCTGGGTAATACCCCGTTATCTGACGCGGTAGACGACAACGCTCTGAAACCCGGTGATCCACAGTCAGTCAAACCCACCCGTGCCGAGCTGCTGCTGGGGGCGGTAATGTGCTCAGAGCTGGAGTCAGATCCGCTGATTTTCTGGACCAAAAGCGGCAGTCCCCGTCTGGAACACTGGCGATCAATTGTGGGTGACGATCTGACGGCAGAAGAAATCACTCAGGCACTGGACGGAGGTTCACAACCATGAGTTACGCCACCCTGACCGACCTGTACAGCCGTTACAGCACGGATGCTCTGCATACTCTGGTGGATGCCAAAATTGCTGACTGGCACCAGCTGGATGCTGCGGAACTTACTACCGCACGGAAACAGTTACTACAGATCGCTCTGGATGATGCATCGGCCACCATTGATGGCTATATCGACAGCCGGGCAACCCTGCCGTTAAGAACCGTTCCACAGGTGCTGATCAGGGTGGCGTGTGTGCTGGCCCGCGTTGCCCTCGAAGACGGTGCGGCCACGGAAAAAGCAACCAAAGACAATGAAGATGTGTTGCGACTGCTGGAAAAAGTCGCCACCGGTGATATCAGCCTTGGCCTCAGTAAGGAGGCAGAACGGCCTGACGGTGGTGATGTCGCCATGATGAGCAGTGCGGGCAGTGTCTTCAGTCGCAGCAAATCCAGGGGGTTTATCTGATATGACGATCCCATCTTCTGTTACGACTGAAATCTCTGACGCGCTGCTTGCAGGGATCAGACATCTGTTTGCCAGTACCCCTGCGCAGAGTAGATACGCACCCGGGCCAGTGGAGTGACAGCGCGGTGAAAACCATTATCAACACCGCCCCAGCCGTTTATGTCGCCTGGCTGGGTGGGCGTCCTGGCACGGTACGGCAGACGATGGTCAGTACCTGGGGAATATTTATCAGTGCTCAGGTACTGAATGGCCGTACCAGTGATTCGCCCGGTATTTATCAAATCGTTGAGCGCCTGACCGCCTGGCTACACGGGAGACGCCTTGCCCCGGCAGGTCGCTTTATGCTGACTCAGGCGGGCAATCTGTGGAGTGATATCCAGAGTGCGGGCGGCGTGGCGGTCTACGGCCTGTATTTTGAAGCACCACAGCAATTGCCGGATGCGCCTGACCTCAATGACGATGATATCGGTGACTACACCACCCACTACCAGAAATGGGCTGTACCTGTCGGTACACCGGAGCAGGAGGCGCTGATTTCTCTCCCTGTCCAGGATAAACCACATGACTGAGTTATATATCAAACCGGTCCCCGGGCTGACAGTTCGGGACCCTGATACTTACGAACCACTGGCTGTCAATGGCGAAAAGAAACCGTGTACCGGCTTCTGGTTGCGCAGGCTGAAGGATGGCGACGTGGTTGCAGTTACGGCTGGCACATCAAAGAAAGGAGCCGATAAATAATGGCGATTTCATTCCAGGATATCCCGGACAATATTCGTGTCCCCCTCTGTTATATTGAGTTTGATAACAGTGCGGCAGTAAAAGGTACTCCTCAGACGCTGCACAAAACGCTGCTGCTGGGTCTGCGCCTCAATACCGGCAGCGTCCCGGCAGGTCAGCCGTTTCGTATCACCTCAGCCAGTGCTGCCGAATCGGCATTTGGTCGGGGGTCAATGTTATCCACGATGGCCGGTGCTTTTATTAAGGCCAATACCTACAGCGATCTGTGGGCTGTTGCCGTTGATGACGATGAGAACGGCATCAGGGCAACCGGAACCGTTACGCTGTCAGGCCCCTGCAAAACATCAGGTCAGATTGCATTGATGATAGCCGGAACCTCTGTGCGGGTGACTGCACTGGCCGGGGACACTGCCACCGCTATGGCCCGGAAAATTGCCGCCGCCGTCAATGCTCTCAAAACACTGCCGGTAACGGCCACTTCAGCAGAGGACAAAGTGACGCTGACCGCCAGGTGGAGCGGCGTAACCGGCAATGATATTGATATCCGGGTGAACTATTACGACGGCGATATGCTGCCAGCCGGGGTCGGATGTACCTGTAGCGTCATGACCGGCGGTGTGGGTAATCCTGACCTGTCTGATGCCATCGCCGCTTTTGGCGATACATGGTGGAATTACCTGGTGAACCCGTTCACCGATACAGCCAACCTTGACCTGCTCAAACTGGAGCTGGTGAACCGCTGGGGGCCACTGCGCCAGATTGATGGTCAGTGCTTTATGGGATTCAGGGGCACCCATGCCGCCACCAGTACCTTTGGTATCCGGCGCAATGATTACCTGTTTTCGACCCACCGGCACCGGTCTGGTGCCACAGCCCCCGTATATCTGGGCCGCAACCGTAGCCGGTGCAGCCGTCGCTTCCCTGAGCACTGACCCGGCACGACCTTTGCAAACCCTGCAACTGCCCGGATTGTTGCCACCCACCATAGGTGAACGCTGGGCGTTGAATGAACGTAATGTGCTGCTCTATGACGGCATTTCAACCTACAGCGTGGCGGCGGGCAATGTGGTGCAGATTGAACGGCTTATCACCATGTACCGTGAAAACAGCTTTGGCGATACTGACCCGAGTTATCTTGATGTGGAAACCATCGCCACCCTGTCATATCTGCGCTATTCCACCCGCACCCGCATCACACAAAAGTTCCCCCGCCATAAGCTGGCCAGCGACGGTATCCGGGTCAGCCCCGGACAAGCCATCGTGACCCCGGCAGTGGTTAAAACGGAGCTGCTTGCCCTGTTTACCGAACATGAGTGGGCAGGGCTGGTTGAAGGATTTGATGACTACAAAGCCACGCTGATCGTTGAGCGTGACGAAAATGACCGTAACCGACTTAACGTGCGTGACAACCCTGACCTGGTGAATCAGTTCAGAATATACGCGCACGCTATTCAGTTTATTTTGTAAGGACAACAGATGACCAGTCCATATCAGTATACCGGGGTGGCCTACGTCCGCCTGAACGGTAAGGAATACCCGACCAAAGAGGGGGCCACCCTGACACCGGGTGGCATCAGTCGCCAGCCTGTGGTGGGTGCCCGCGTCTACGGCTGGCAGGGAAAGCCGAGGGAGGCCAAACTCAGTTGCACCATTCCACAGGGGCCGGGGATCTCTCTTTTTTATATCAATAATCTCACCGATGTAACTGTCGAGTTTGAAAGCGATACCGGCGAACGGTTTCTGATGGCCAATGCCTGGAGTACAGGCGAATCCACATTAACGGATTCGGGTGATATCGCAGCGGCTTTTGATGCCATTGAATGCAGGGAAATTTAAGTCATGCAAATCCAGCTGATACACGGTCTGTGCTATGGCCAGGGCGATGATATGGTCAGGCAGTTTGACGTCGAGTTAAGGGAGCTGAATGCCGGTGACCTGATTGAAGCAGAACAGGCCAGCGAAAAAATGGTAATGACCCCGAAGGGTCCGGCGCTGCTCTCCAGCCCGGCCATGATGGGTTATGAAATGGTTCGTCGCAGCATTGCACGTATTGGTGTCATTCAGGGGCCACTGTCGATGGCGCTGCTGAAAACCCTGCATCAGGACGATCTTGAACTGTTGCTGAAGGCAACTAACCTGCAAAGCGATGCTGCCATCACCACGGTAAATCGGGTGACTGACGAGGGGCGATAGTTTGCGGTGCGTCAGGGACATCGAACGCACTGCACTCCATATCGGTATTATTTTGAAAGGTGGCCCGGTCTGGGCGCTGGGGCTGCCTCTGTCAAAACTTATTCTTTATCAGCACTGGACGAAGAAGAAATAAATGGCCACTGAGAATCGCGCGAAATTCATTATTGATCTGGTGGGTAACGTTTCTCAGCGTGCCCGTAACTTTGGCAGCAGCATCCGCCAGTTAGGCAGGGACGGCAGTCTGTCAATGCGGTTGCTTTCCCGTTCAGTCAGCGGCGCTAACGGCATTCTGGACAAGTTTGATAACAGGCTGGTCGGATTTGCCACAGGCGGTGGTCTGGTGATGGCGGGTAAACGGGTTGGTGAGCAGAGCCAGTTGCTTACCGAACTTGGCACGCGCTATAACCTGACGGCTGACCAGGTTAATGCATTTAATCAGGCGGTGTGGCAGAACGCGGGTAACCGCAAGACAAACTATACCGACCTGATTAATGCCACCGGGAAATTTCTGGAGCGGACGAACGATCTTGATGGCGCTGTCACGCAGATGGATAACATCGCTCTGGCCATGAAAGGCATCGGATTAAGTGCTGAGGATGCCGGTGATCTGGTCAGCGCATTCTGGCTGAGTGGCACCAGGGATGCCAGGGCAATGACGCGGGCGTTAGATGGGTTATCATCCGTCTCGCTGACCGGCACCGGCAATTTATCTGAACAGGTTAAATCGGTGCCCGGCATGATCAAAAGCACCTCATGGAAAACGCCTGAGGATATCGCGCAGATTGTGGGTATGCAGAGGCTGGCCAATGAACAGTTTACCGATCCATCTCAGGCTGCCAGCGCGGTAAACGATTTTTTTGAATCAGTTAAAAATAAAGACAATCAAAAAATACTGAGGCGTAATCACGTCGAGGTTTATAAGGACAGAAAAAGAGGGATTTATAAGTCAGCACCGGAACTGGCTCTGGAAATAGGTAAAGCAGCAAAACAGAAAGAACATAATTTCAGGGATATATTTAACGGCAATGCCCTGCAAATGATGATGGGATTTACCAGTAAAGATAAGCAGCAACAACTTAAAAGCTTAATCAATCCGGCTAATGTTAAAGATGGCTTTACCGACGAGAAAGCCACCAGGAATATCCAGACGTTAAATAGCGCATTAACATCACTGGCCAATGCCGGTGATAAATTCGCCCAGCTTAAACTGGCAAAGCCAGTGCAAGACCTGGCTGACGCCATTAATGACCTGTCCGCTGAAGAACTCGATAAATACACCGGTATTCTGGAAAAGGCCACCTGGGCCATCGGTGCAGCCGTTGCTGCCCGCTATACCTGGCGAGCCGGTAAATGGGGTAAAGACCTCCTTATGGGACCCGGTAAAAAGGGGGCAGGCAGGGGTGAACTGGGGGGCGACGGTTCGGTCGTTCCTGTCTATGTCACCAACTGGCAGGATGGCGGCAACGGTAATGGCGCGGGACCTGGAAGTGATACCCCCTTTAATAAAGTCGGGCCGCGTGCTTCCGCCATGAATAGCACCATCCAAATCATGGGGCTTTTGCCTACAGAGGATGAGTTAAAACAGCGGCTCGAACAGTTGCGGAAGGAGCAATATCCTGATGGACGCCAGCCGAAATATGCCTGGCTTCCTGCCCCTATTGATAACTGGTTACAGGACAGGGATAAACGGCTGAGTGAGCGTGGCCCGGCAATTTCCCCTTATTTGCGTGGGGGGACGATGGGCGAACAGTGGGAGCAGGCACAAGCCACCGCACCCACTGAGGCCCGTGATTTCCGTAAGGCAATACAGCCGCCGGATGGCAAAATTACCATAGAAGTTTCTTCAGCTAACCCTGACCTGAAGGTAAAAGCCACCGAGGTCAAATCACGTAATATCGGGCTGCGGGTTAACACCGGTTACACATGGGGCGGGGGCATATAATGGATATTAACGCACTGTTTAACGATACCTCATGGCGTGGCCGTCTGGCTGATGGTAAAGGCTCTTTTCGGGGTGTGCCGTTCCGGATGATTGAAGACACGACGCTGACCGGAGGACGCCGGATTGTGCGCCATGAATACCCCCTGCGTGATGAGGGGCTGACCGAAGATATGGGCCGCGCCCTGCGTCAGTATGCTTTTACCGCTGTTGTTGTGGGGGATGACTACTTTGACCAGCGTGATGCGCTGATTAACGCGCTTGAGGCCAGGGATGTGGGGGAACTTGTTCACCCGAACTGGGGCACTTTAAACGTCCGGATTGAAACCTATACGGTACGTGAATCCTGTGGGGCACAGGGCAACGCCATTTTTTCCATTACCTTCTCGCCAGCAGAGGATGACACGGCACCGACTGAGGCTGAAGATACCCTGCTCAACAGTGACAGTCTTGCCGTCAGCCTGCTAAACGATGTTCAGTCGGGCTGGGCCACGGTTACCCAAACAATGGCTGATGCTACGGCGGCGATAAATGAAGTGGAAAAAACGCTTAATACCATTACCAACGGGATCCGCGGACTGACCTCCAGTTCTGGCGGTGCCTCATTACTGGCGGCAGCACTGGCATTAAAAGGCTCTGTCAAAAATCTTATCAATACCCCCGGGCAGCTTTTTTCGGAAATGTTCGCTCTTATCAGCGGTGTGGTACAAACCGGCACCTCTGCGGTATCGGTTCGGGCGTTGCAGAAAACACGGGGCGGCATACAGACTCAGTTCACGTCGAATGATCCGACGGTTGCCCGCATCCAGACGGTGATGAATACCACCGTTACCACATTTACAGCGGCTGAACTGGCTAAAGTAACCCTGACGGCCGCGAAAGAAAGCATCATGTCATCTTCCCGTTCAGTGGTATTAACCGGCAGCAATGACAGTCTGTCATTAACTTCACCTGCAAAGACGCAGGCCTGTACCTCAGCTATAGAAACGCTGGAAGACTGCAACGCCGCGATGACTGAACTGGGGGACATCCTGCTGGACGCACTGACAGATACCGGCGATATGGGCTGGTTTCAGACATCCATTCAGGTGCGAATTTTCCGACTGACCTTTATTCAGTACATGAAATCTGTCGCGCAAAACCTGCCTGCTGCCAGAACGATACAGCTCACCGGAACAGAACCCGCGTTAGTCGCGCTGTACCGTCACACCGGTGACGTCCACCATCTTGACCGCTTTATCCGCCGTAACGGTATCCGTCACCCGGCCTTTGTCACCGGTAGCACAGACGTGGAGATCATCAATGACACATCGTATTGAACTGTATCTGGGTAACCGGATTTACAGCGGCTGGAAAGAACTGAGCGTTACTCGCAGCCTTGAGGAAATCGCCGGACAGTTCACGCTGGGCGTCACGGTTACAGGCGGTGATTCACCACTGGTATCAGAAGCCGGTATGGCCTGTAAGCTGGAGATCAATGGTCAGCGTGTGATTACCGGCTATGTGGATACGATGGATACCGATGTCGACAGCAAAAACCGCACCATTACGTTGACCGGACGCGATAAGACCGGTGATCTGGTGGATTGTACGGCAATTCATGTCCGGGGCCAGTGGCGTGACGTCACGCTGGCCACGATTGCCAGAGACGTCTGTCAGCCCTTTGGTGTTGAGGTCATCTGGCAGATTGAACTGCCTGCTGCTGCCGCAAAATTCCGGGTCTGGCAGATTGAACCCGGGGAGACCGTCTTTGATATGCTGTCACGGGCAGCACGCCATCGCGGTGTGCTGATCACCAGCAACGCACAGGGCGACCTTGTCTTTACGACAGCCAGTAAAAACCGTGCGGGCACACTGATTTTAGGGCCTGACGGCAGTGATAAAGATGCGTCAGGCACCCGAATGTTATCGGTTAAAACCCACCAGTCATGGGCCGAGCGCTTCAGCCTGTTTCGCGTCAAAGGTGGTTGCAGTGGCGGCGGGCTATGGGGAGAGACCCAAACGGCCAGCCAGGCAACGTCAGTGTATGTTGATGTGGCAGACCCTGATATCACCCGCTATCGCCCGACCATTATTATTGCTGATGACAACTTCACCAAAGCTAAAGGTAATGCGCGGGGAAGCTGGGAGCAGAAGCGCTCAATGGCCCATGCCACCACCGCCATTGCAACGGTACAGGACTGGTTTAATCCGCAGGGTAAGCTCTGGTCACCCAACCAGCTTGTAACCGTCAGGGCCAGGGCGGCGGGATTTCCTGAACGGGATTTACTAATCACAACCGTCACCTTTAATTTGACGCAGGAGGGAGGCACGGTCACCGAACTGGAACTGATGCCCCGTGAAGGTTTCGAGGAACCGGCGCAGCCAGACGCGAAATTTTATGATGGTGTATGGCGATGATCAGACAGATAAATAAAATCACCGCCGGTTTACAACGTCGTCTGCGCCTGTTGATTTCCCGTGGTGTGGTCAATATGGCCAATGACAGTCTCAGGACGCAGAACCTACAGGTCACCATGCTGGCCGATGAGACAGCAGATGATGTCGAGCGCTTCCAGAACTACGGCCACAGCAGCGTGCCCCCGGTGGGCAGTGAAGCCATCGTTTTATCGGTGGGCGGTATCCGGCAGCATCTGGTGGCCATCGCCGTTGATGACAAAAACTCACGACTGGGCAACCTTGAACCTGGTGACAGCGCCGTCTATCACCTTGAGGGACACCGTATCGTGCTTACCAAAGATGGAGTTATTAAGATTGCCTGCAAGCGCCTTGAGGTCGTGGCGGAGGATGAAATCCTGTTTGACTCACCCCAAACCCGCTTTACCGGTGATGTTGATATCGTTGGCATCAGTCAGGCCAGTGACCATCTGTCTGGCGGGATTAGCGGCGCGAACCACATCCACCCTGAACATGATGGCTACAGCTCCGGAGGGCCGAAGGCATGACAGATATCGCACTAATCTGGCAAACCAACGGCGCTGATATAGCCGTGGGCAATGCGGATATTCTGCTGGATGATTCACTGAGTACCGCCGTCATTATTTCATTATTTACTGACCGGCGGGCGCTGGATTCTGATGAATTACCCGCCGGGCCGGATACAGATAAACGCGGTTGGTGGGGAGACGCCTTTCAGTCCCGTCAGATGGGAAGCCGACTGTGGTTGCTTTCCCGTGAAAAACAGATGGCATCCGTGCTGATACGGGCCAGAACCTACGCCTGCGAGGCGCTGGCCTGGCTGGTTGATGACGGTCATATCAGGCATGTTGATGTGACGGCATCGGCTCCCCGCACGGGATTTCTGTTGCTTACGGTAATGCTGACGCTCCCGGACGGCAGCACCGTCCCGCTGGCGTTTAACACCACTTTAAACGGTATTTAAATGGCTTATACCCCTCCTGCATTATCACTACTGCTGGCCCGTGGCCAGGCAGACATTGAAAGCCGGTTACCCGGTACGTACGCCCGCCCCCGCTTCAGCGTTGCAGGAGCTGTTGCATTTGCCAATGCCGGTAACGCCGCAGCGCTGCATGACCATTTAGCCTGGACATCGCGCCAGATAGTTCCGCATCTGGCGGATGAAGATAAGCTGCTGGAACACTGTGAATTCTGGGGGGTATGGCGTAAACCTGCCGCCAGTGCCAGTGGGGAACTGTTGGTAACGGTGAACGGTGACACCGTAATCCCTGAGGGCACCCGCTGGCAGCGGCCTGATGGCACGATGTTTGAGTCAGTTGCTGAAATCAGAGCCAGAGCCGGGCGTGTCGCTGTTTACGTTGTGGCCATTGAGACGGGTAAAAACAGCAATACCGCCGAAAATGTAACGGTGGAACTCATCTCACCCGTTGATTTTGTCCAGAGCAGTGCCGTTGTCAGCCAGACCACAATCAGTGGCGGTGCTGAACTGGAAAGTATTGATTCACTGTGCGTACGATTACTGTTTCGCGTGCAGTATCCGCCATCTGGTGGTAATCAGTTCGATTATGTCCGATGGGCGCTGGAATGCGCTGGTGTTACCCGTGCCTGGTGTATTCCACGCTATCGGGGCTATGGCACGGTGGGAGTGATGTTTGTACTGGATGAGGAAGTTGATATATTCCCGACGCCAAACGATCTTGCCCGCGTCAAAGAGTATCTGACCGCACATATCAACCCGGTAACAAATCAGGTTGAAGGTAAGACCGTTGGGGCTGAACTGATTGTTGAAAGCCCGAACCCCTTACCCCTTAACCCCGTTATCCGGCTGGTGCCTGATACTCAGGACGTCAGAACGGCAGTCAGTGACAACCTTAAAGCCTGGCTTGCCACCCTTCCTCGTGGTGGCACAATGCTGTTGTCCCAGCTGCGGGCCACCATATCCAGTGCCCCCGGGGAGACGGATAACACCGTTATTTCTCCTGTTTCTGACCAGTATGCGGCCGAAAATGAGCTGTTTGTCCTGGGTGATATCGTATGGCGATGACCGCGCAGGACTATCAACAGTCAGGTCTGAAACTGCTGCCGAATGGTAAAGCCTGGACAAAAAAACCGGACAGCCAGCTGGCACGACTGATGCTGGCCACTGGCGAAGAATTTGCCCGGGTTGACAGCATCAACGACGCATTGCTGAATGAGATGCATCCTGACCGGGCATTTCTGTTGCTGGACAGCTGGGAAGATTTTGCCGGGCTACCCGATTGCAGCATCGACAGGGACGCGCCGATTGAGAACCGCCGTAGCGCTCTGAAGACCAGGCTGACGATGGCCGGGAGCCTGTGTATCCCGTTTTACGAGCAGCTGGCTGCTTCCCGTGGTTACAGCATAAGGCTGGTTGAGCGTTATCCGCACCATTGCCTGCGGAGCTGCATTTACCCCATTCATCCGGAAACTAACTGGTTTCGCGTCTTTGTATATGTGGCATCGACGGTCACACATTACTCAACGGTGCTGGATAACTGCACGCAGCGTTTACGGGTTGCCGATGCGGCTGACCTTGAGTGCCTGCTTGAACGCTATACCCCTGCTGAAACTGAATTTATCTTTATTTATGAGGACTGATTATGTACGGACTGGATAACAACAGCGGT
Organism: Erwinia tracheiphila; assembly: GCF_021365465.1. Lineage (NCBI taxonomy): Bacteria > Pseudomonadati > Pseudomonadota > Gammaproteobacteria > Enterobacterales > Erwiniaceae > Erwinia > Erwinia tracheiphila. The sequence goes on along the minus strand of NZ_CP089932.1, from coordinate 1,194,427 downwards.
GTCAGCGTGATGCCTGCTATTGCGCCCACATCCAGCGCAACACCGTTATGGTTTACTGAAGGAGGGGCAAATCAGTCGCCCAGCTATCCCGGACAGGACTGGTTTAACCAGGTTCAGGCAGAGCTTCTGAATGTACTGACAGAAGCCGGTATCGCCCCCGACAAAGCGGATAACACTCAACTTTCCAGAGCGATCTCACAAATTATTGCCGCCAGCGCTAACGTTATCCCTGTCGGTATACCCCTGCCGTGGCCGACAGCGACAGCGACAGCCCCCGCAGGCTGGCTTAAATGCAACGGTGCGGCGTTTGATAAAGCCAAATATCCCGCACTGGCGGTGGCGTACCCCTCAGGCAGTTTGCCCGATCTGCGAGGTGAGTTTATCCGTGGCACGGACGATGGTCGGGGCATGGATGCTGGCAGGTCTGTTCTTTCCGCACAGAATGATGCAATGGGTGTGAGCTATGCCTCTAACGGGTTGACGGTAAAAAACATTCTTGTACTGACTAATCGTACAGGTTCGGGAGCCGATGCCATTGATGGCCTGGCAGCCGGGGACGCATTCACTGACGGTGGGCAAACTTCCTCCGCTCGTCTGTCTGTTCGATCAGCAAATGAAACCCGCCCGCGAAACATTGCGTTTAACTACATTGTGAGGGCCGCATAATGGCAACGGCAAAACTGAACAGCGAACTGATTTCCATTGAGGCGGGAGATATTACCGTATTTAACTACGCTGGCGGGACCCGTGAATATCTTTCAACGTCTGTTGAGTATCTTGCCCCGGGGGTGGGTGTTCCTGCTAACTCATGTACTGACGCACCGGGCAAAAGTAAAGATGGCTTTACCATCTGTCGGACTGTGGATTTTACTGCATGGGAATACGTAGCAGATCATCGTGGGGAAACCGTTTACAACATTAAAACAGGCGAAGAGGTCGCTGTTACTGTGCCGGGCGATTACCCGGAAGGCACCACCACGCTGGCACCAGCCACACCATACGACAGGTGGAACGGTAGCGAATGGATAACAGATTATGAAACACAGCATATTGCGGACGTGAAAGCAGCAGAGCAGCAGAAAGCGGTGTTACTGGCTGAAGCGCAGGCCACAATTAGCTTGTGGCAGACGGAACTCCAGTTAGGCATTATCAGCGACGAAGACAAGGCAAGTCTGGTTGTGTGGCTGAGGTACATTAAAGCAGTGCAGGCAGTGGATACATCGAAAGCGCCGGATATCATCTGGCCAGTCCGGCCAGTTTAAATTTCAATCAAAACAAATCGCGTATAATGAGAAAAAAAACACTGTTACCGATTTATCAATTTAAGTGTACTAGCTCAGACCTGATCTGACAGTTACCGGTTATTTATACAGGTGTCTGTCAGATTACATCTGGTTCAGATTTTTTTCTGCCCAGACTCGTTTACCATCAAGTAACGTGGCCATTGGCGTACGCCCGCAGCACATTTTTCCCTGATGAGTTCGCTCATTATTGTAATGCCACAACCAGTTGTCCAGATCCGTTTGCAGGCTCTCCAGGTCTTCGTATAACTTCTTACGGAACGTAACCTGATAAAAATCCTGCAAAATAGTTTTATGGAAGCGCTCGCAGATGCCGTTCGTCTGCGGAGACATCGCCTTCGTTTTTGTATGGTCGATATCGTTGATGGCCAGATACAGCTGGTAATCATGCTGCTCCACCTTACCACAGTACTCCGTTCCCCTGTCGGTCAGGATCCTCAGCATCGGCAGTCCCTGAGCCTCGTAGAACGGCAGTACGCGATCATTGAGCAGGTCTGCGGCGGTGATCGGCGTTTTACTCGTATACAGCTTGCAGTGTGCCACTTTCGAGTACGTATCCACGAACGTCTGCTGGTAGATACGACCCACACCTTTCAGATTGCCCACGTAGAAGGTGTCCTGCGACCCGAGATAACCCGGGTGAGCAGTTTCGATTTCTCCGCTGGCCTCGTCATCGTGGGCCTTCTTCTCCAGCGCTGCGATTTGAGCGTCGGTAAGCACGATGCCTTCTCTGGCGACCTTTTCCTCAAGTGCCTTCAGGCGTTTACGGAAGTTCTCCAGGTCGTGCCGTTGCCAGATGGAGCGCACGCCGCTACCGGAGATAAACACGCCTTTTTTACGCAGCTCATTACTGGTCCGGTGTTGCCCGTGGGCCGGGAACTCAACGGCATATTCAACAACAGCGCGTTCAGTGGCTTCGTCGGCGCGGTTCTTCAGGTTGGGGACGCGGCGGTTCTGGTTAATCAGCGCATCGATGCCGCCTTCAGCAGCCAGTTCCTGATAACGGTAAAACGTGTCGCGTGACACGCCCATGATCTTGCAGGCTTTTGATACGTTACCGAGTTCTTCGGCGAGATTGAGCAGGCCGGCTTTGTGTTTGATGATGGGATTGTTAGTATGAATCATGAGAGTTACCTCGCGTTTTGTTTAAGGATTAGACACCCATATCAAAACCGGTAACTCTCAACCTTTCAAGGTCCAGTGTCAGATCAAGTCGCGACTAATACAATTTATCGTTGCAAACGTATCTGTTTCATTGACTGGCGAAATGCATCTGAATGAAATATTAATTTCATCAGTCACTGTTTCTGCCATGTTGATCTGCTCTATATTCAGAACTGAAAGTACATATAATTGTATAACGCAATTTTTATTCATGTTAAACCTCTGCATATGTAAATCGATTATCGACCTGAAATACATTCCTTCGATATACGTTCATCTTCCGTCACAATGACCAAAGCCTGTTGATGTCAACCTCCTCGAATTATTCCCGACTGGAATTTTTTAAGCTAAAAATTAAACGTACCTTTAGCGTAGTTAAAACGCAAACCGTATGACGCCTCATCTCAACCTTTAATTTTTTAGCGCATTCCGGATTTATCACCTTATTTTAAATGAAAAGTCATTCATCACCCTCAACACTATTAACGCCTTTAAAATAAACCTGCTTCACATACCGCCCTCGCCCATCGCCATGACCTAAATCCATCGAAACCTGCGCGTAAATTTCACTTTCAGTAAATCCTTTTTCTTCATAAAACTTTTTTGCATCCTGAGAAAACTGATAACGCATGCTGTGTGGTGCTTTTTCCCCCGTCAGTCCGACACGACGGAGATGATAGCGGTATTTATCTATCGCTTTTCTGATATTGGGTTTATCGATAAGTTTACCGTTACTTTCCCGTATAACTTTTTCAGCATAACTGATGGCATACTTTAAGGCGTCCCTGTCAAGAATCACCGTATCTCTTGGACGGCCGCCTTTTGAGCCAAAAACAACCCTGACAGAATGCTGACCACTCTCCAGCGCTTTTTTCCAGGTTGGAATCGATTTGCAGGATTCAACCGCTTCTTTTGTTCGTAATCCCAGCGTATGGGCAAGTAGCATTGTTGCGGCAACCCCTTTATCTTTTTTTTCCACCTCAATAAATGCCTGCCGGAATTCCTCTGCCGTCAGGGGGGATTTGGTTCCATTACGACTGCTGCTTTCGAGCCCCAGGGTTTTATTACTGAGTAGCGGATTATCAGGATCGGCTAATGATTTTTTTCCGAGACTGCCAAATACTCCCCTGAGCGCGGCCCTTTCATTACAAACGGTTCTTTCGGAAATGCCTTTTTCTTTTCTGCTGAGAAGATAACCAGAAAAGTGACGCGTCTTGATACTGTCTGCATGCCGTAATTTAATTCCGTTATCCCTGAGGTAATTAAGAAAATATTTCGCAATACGCATCCTGTCCGCTGTTGTCGCATACCCTCCGGACACGCTCCGGGCATGGGTGATGAAGTTCTTCCTGAAAATTTCGATTTTTGATCTTGCCGATTTTCTGCTCATTTTCTTTCTGTTCCCTGCGTATAAAGCACCTGAATGAAAAAATGCATCTGCTTACGCCGATCGGCCTTACAGACCGTGCGGAGTAAGCAGACGAAATGCCAGATTGTTAGTTTTTCGTCGTCACAGACGTCTCTGCGTGTCGGTTTGTTTGCCATCCTGGCTCGTTTGATATTGTGTAGCAGAGCTAATCTGTGTTGAGTTTTTGCAGGAGATCGATTGCTACCCATTTCAGGGTGGCATCGGGTATTACTCCCCGTCAGTCCCAGTCTGACGCCTCAATATCGAAACAAATTTTCCTTTTATCATAGGGTTAACGCTTTCCGAGGCAGGAAGTCGTTAATTAACGTTGATGGTATTCCCGGCGCGGACGTCCGTGAAAACGGACGCGGCGGGAATGAGAGACACGTACTCTGCCTGTCAGCTTTACCGTACGACACGCGGTAAACCTGTTATCAGATACGTCTTAAAGCCGCGTTATTAGCGGGCTGGACGTATGCCGCTTTGCGGCGTCACTTGGTGTTCACTTCGTTCGCACGCAAGTGACGCCGCGTTCTTCTGCTTACAATGCCGTCGTGGAAGATGCCCAAATGTTCCAAATGGTCATAACCACGTCGCAAAGTTTGCATCGAATGCAGTCGTCAGTATTCGGGACGAAACGAAGTGAAACAGACCTGAACGGTCCGTAAAGAAGCGCTGCGAAAACAGGCTGATAGTGAAGTTAAATCCTTTATCGCAGTTAACGCGATCCCCATTTTCAAAGGCTGACGGGTTTACCGCCCGAAGGCGTCGTCTCTCAGGTTTTGACAACTTTGGCATGCAATCACCCGAAGGCGTCCCTCTCAGATTGCCGGGACATTGGCATGTTGCGTATTGCAACGGTACATCGGGGCAGATAGTAGATCGGACGGGAGTTCTTTTTCAAGTGGAGTTTTAAATTTATTAAGAGACTTTGCATAAAAAATGAAACTTTTTGAACGGGCTGAAAATTATTTCAGCCCCCTATATGGCGCTTAAGCAACCGTGGCATCAGAATGGTTTTTATTTTCCGTGCTATTTTTTATTTTAATAAAACTGCGTCGAGGTAATATCAATACACACACACCGAAAATCAATGCACTAATGGAGAAAAAAACACCCCCATAAAAATCATTCAGATAAGCGCCCGAAGCATGTTTTCTGAGAAAGTCATCGTAGATTAGAAATGGTTTCCTGAAGAAAATGTAAACCACATTACCCATATCTGCACCGGTAACAAAACAGTCGCGACCACATTTTTCATAAGGTATCGTACCAAATATTACTGAGGCATTTTCCTTCTGATTATGCTGCATCATATAGTGAACAACGGCCAGTTTTTTATCAACTGAGGTAAAATCAGTATTAAGAAGTGAAATTATCAACTGCGCTTCATCTCTGGTTATTTTCTTTTTCTCATCACGAGCACTGAAATACCAGTCTGAAATAATGGCATTATCTCTATTATCATTGTAGAGCCTCGCTATATCCACCCTGACCTGAGATTTGGTGTAGATAAGTGCATTATAGATTTTTTCAGCCTTAACATCATTTACAGGCGTGTAATAAGTGCGTTCAAATGCTTTGTCATAGAGCTTATCACTCAGACTTGCCAGTTGACCTTTATTATTTCCGGATGTGGTTTCCCAGTAATTTAAATTACCGAATGAGTCTTTCCATGCCAAAAAGGCATGCCCAGGCGCGTAAATAATATACGCATATCTTCCCTTCATTTTTAGCGCATCCATCATCAGATATGTATTGGTATCACAATCAGAACGATGAATGGCATAGTTATTTGACACATCTACGCTGGGAGTATAATAAAAAATATCATGCAACCGCTCATTTGCACATGCAACATAACTGAAAACACCCTTGTCTGTATCCTGCCAGGGGCATTTATTGCTGACCTCCTCCAGAAACTGATTTACATTGCCCAATGCTTTTTGCTGTATCGGAACTGTTGTTATTCCGTAATTTAAATCCATTTTGATGAGACGGTGAGTCAAATACCCATCATTAAAAGTAACATTTGTCACTTCAGGGCTTAAATAACGTTTTACGAAATCACGCTCGTTGCTTTTACTATCCAGCAGGCTTGAAAAGAAAATTTCGAAAGCAATCCATGCACAAAAAATGCAAAATGATAGCATTCCAGAGGTTTGAAAAGCCCATTCAAACCATTTCTTAGTAAATTTCCCGACGCCGTCCATTATCTATTTTTGCCTCTGTTAAACCTGATTAAAATTCTGCCGGATTCTAAACAGTCGGTATATCGAATGCCACATCTTTCATAAGCGTTCTGAATACATACAAGCAAAGGCTGACGGAAGCATATGTCAGAACAGCCACCGAAAATGCTCAAAAAGTTGCCAACCCACCCAGTTTCAAGTAACCTGGATACATAAGTGGTTCGGTAGTAATGTCGATGTAAGCTTCAGATAAGACCATGCAGGTAACGATATGAGTGGAAACGGCTTTGACCCAAAAGATGTGGCGGAGATTTGCTCGCGTAAAAAGAGTAAATTCCGGATGAAGAAGGCTGATTTCAAGGAGTTGGGGCGTAATGCATTAGTTGGAACATTCGATGTAATTTTTAGTGCGGTGAAAGTGGCAGAAGTTATCGCTCGTAGCCAATCCTCACAAACTAAATCTAAAAATGAGTACAAATCTCCTATAACGTATAGCTGGGAGAAAAGAGGCATTTTTAGGGACAAGGATGGGTTCTAAGCAGCGGTGCATGAACTATATACACCGCCTCTTGAACATCATCTATTTCATGGCCCCCTTAACCCCCCCAGTTGCTGAATCAATAGCCATTCCTTGAGCTTTTTTTCCTGCCTCAGCACCAGCATCCATAGATATTTTAGCTCCGTCAGCCATATGACTGGCCATCGATCCTATCCTTGCTCCGGCCCAACCCAGCATACCCACCCAGAACGCCGGAAAAACCGCATACATCATCCCCAGCACCACGTTCATCATCCAGCCATCAGATGTTGAACTGAAAAATCCGGCAAAGGGGATGGAGCTGTTTGCTATCCCCTGCTCCGCCATATTGTCATACAAAATGGTGATCAGCCGGTCATCCAGCCAGCCCGCCAGCTCCCACCAGAAGGTGATGAACTGGAGGGCAAACTGCGCAAATGAAATAGTCACGATAGTTTTCGGCTCATAAGCGCTGAACATCATCAGCACCGGGATAACGGTGATGATCATCATCTGTAACAGCGCCTGTATCATCGGCAGCGCCTGCTTCAGCGCATCGAATCCCGGCAGTGCCTCCGCCTGCTTCAACCCCAGACCGATGGTGGACGTCAGACGCGTCAGGTTACCCGCCACCCCGGTGGTGTTATCGGCGCTGCCCACCGCATAGGTTGTGCCACCGCCGGATAACCCGGCATTGCGCGGGCTGACCAGCCACTGCAACGCCAGGGTTTCCCACTGCGTCCCCGGGAACTGGCGCTGCATCTCCTTACGGGTGTCCTCACTGAAGCTGGCCAGCACGCGCTGTCGCAGTCCGGATGAACCGTCCGACCACCAGGTTTTGCAGGTGGGATAGCCACCCTGACCGGTATCCGGATACCCGCTGTCGCGGGCGCTGTCATACGGCCACTGGCTGCGCGGCGTCATCGCCGTGTAGTAATCGTAATAGCCGGAGGTGTTGAGAAAATAGTCGCTGCCAATCCAGCCCACCGAGTTGATGGTCGCATCGCTCAGCTGGCTGTTACTGTTCTTCAGCCGGAAGTACGCCCGCGAGTAGCACTGGTTGGCAAAGTCCTGCACCTCCTGTAACAGCACCGGGTCACGCAGCTTTGTGTTCTGCACGTCAAAACGCATCTGGCGCAGCTGCGTGCCGCAGGGGATCGACGCAATCATTGCCTGCGTGGTGCCTTTTGACATCATATGCAGCAGGTACCACCAGACCGGCACCTCCGCCGTGCGACCGTCAAAATCATTGACCAGCCCCTTGTAACCGGAGTTCTGCGGCGTGGGTACGCTGACGCCGCACTGCTTCGCCCGCGAGCTGTCGAATTTTATGGTGCTGATATCCACCGGCAGCAGCGGAATGCAGCAGAACAGCATCACCAGAAAGGAGACGTAGATAGCGTGCTCGATGCGCGGCAGTGCCAGTATTCCCTTGTTGCCCTCGTCCGCGCCCTCTTCCCGCACCTTCAGCCAGACGCCCAGCACCTTAAACACCAGCGGCAGCGCAAAAAGGCCGGTGCTGCTGAGAATGCTCCACATGGCATTGTTCATCACCCAGCCAAAGAGGACGAGAAAATACTCCAGAAAACTGTTCGCCGTCATGCTCGTCTCCTCACGCTGCGCCGGACCAGGCCACGTACTCCGTGGCCAGAATAAACAGTACCGCCAGCGCTTCGGTGCGCGGCAGGCGTGAGCGGACCTGTGGCCAGCGGCGTAACACCCGTGGCCGCACCCTGCACAGCCAGACTGCGGCCAGGCCGGTACAGAACGTCAGCCGCCAGGCGAACAGCCACCAACGGCTGTCATGCAGCCAGTTGCGCGTCAGGTGCCCGTCCGGGTCATACGCCATAAACACCGACGCCACCGCAAACATCCCCGCCATCAGCAGCAGCATGGATAAGATAAGGAGGGCCACGCGGGCGGCGCGGCCTTTCAGGTTCAGCACCATATCAGTTCGCTCCTGAGGATGACGGCTGGCCCATCTGGCTGAAGCCCTGGTCCTGACTGCCGGTTTTCTGCTGCATCTGGTTGTCCTGATTACGCGCACCCTGACGGGCCAGCGTGGTCAGCAGGCTGTTGCTGCTGATGGATTTACGCAGCTCCATCTCGTTACGCAACGCATTCAGTTCACGGTCGAGCGCGTCCACGCGGCGGTCGCCTTCGGCAATCGCTTCCGGCTGTTCGGCGGCATTGGGTTCAGACTCACCGGTGGTCAGCATCCGGCGCATGGTCAGCGCGGTTTCCACCGTATCAGACATCGCCAGCTCGCCGGCCAGTCGCTGAACCAGTGCGGCTTTGTCGGGGTCGTCGCGCAGCGACTGGATAACGCCACGGGTCACCACCAGACTGCCGGTCTTAAGACCCGCGAGGTTGTCCGTGGTGGGCTGGAGCTGACCGTTGACCAGCTTAGCGAGCTGCTCCAGGTTGGTTTTTGTCGCATCCTCCAGTACCGGAGAAAAACCGGTGCCGGCCACTGCACTGCCCGGCTGGTTATCGGTTCCGCCACTGGTACATTCGCTGGTTTCCCGGCAGGTGCGTATCGAGCGGTCGCCCAGCACCTTCACCACCGCCGCTGCGGCGTCATCGGAGGTTTTCCAGCGCTGGCAGACGGTGCCGTTGCAGCTGTCGGTGCCGACACTGCTGGCGCTGGTGACCGGCAGGCTGTTCATCATGTTGAAACCAGCTTTTGCCAGGTCACGGGTTGGCTGGATGGCCTGCTGCCCCTTACCGCCGCGATTCTGGCCCCCCACCCAGGTGACACCCTCCTCACCGGTGGCTTTGTTCAGCTTCTGGTCGCCGGAGACGGCGTCTCCGGCGCTGGACGCCACGATATCCTTGTACTCTTCGGCTACCGCCGCCTGCTGCCATTTGCTGCCCATCGTGTAATCAGCCAGCTTTTTCGACATGTTCTGGCAGTTGAGCTGCGCCTTGTCAAAGTTCAGGCCCGCCTGAAGCACCCCGTTGGCCAGCATTTCATACAGCCCCGGATTGGCGCGCTGAATGGCCATCGCCGGCATACTCATCACCGCGCCGGTCGCGCCCTGAATGACGTTGCCCATCAGGTCCTTAAAACCGCTGGTGACACCGTTAAGCTGATTGCCGACGGTGGTTTTCAGGTCGAAGTTGCCGCACATCAGGTCACTGCTCCAGCCGCCGTTCAGGCCCAGACGGGACATGTTGCTGCGGCTGGCCGGCGGGGAAATAACTGAACCGCCGCCGATGGAGTAGAACAGACCATCATTGACCGCACCGCTCACCGCCGCGCCGCCAGACGAAAGCGACGTGTCCAGGGCGATGGCCGGAAGAGAGAGCAGGATAAGCAGGGCGAAAGGTGCCGGGTAAAAACGCCGTAAAGGGTGACGTGTCATCATCAGTATCCTCAGGAGAAGTCGGTGCTGTAAAGGAAGGTCTGGCCGCGTCGTTTGCAGCAGCTGTAAGGCTGCCAGAGCGCCCAGGCGTAGTTGCCGTCTTCAGCGTTCTGTCCGCCGACGTCCGGGAAGACCGCACAGCTCTGAGAGAGCTGCGGTGACAGACGCTGCCACTTGTGGTTTTGCGTGCCGGTGTTTTCCTGTACCGGGTCTGGTGGCCAGTAGCCCGCCGAGCGCTGGCCGGTCAGCGGCGTGTAAACATGAAGCTGGCCCTGACGGGTGATGATGTCGGCAACACGCTGCACCACCACGGCGGCGGCTTTGTAGCCGTCGGTCTGGGTGACAAAGCCGCTGCGGGGATAAACGTTGCCCCACATGTTGCCGGCAGACGTGCTGCCCAGTTCCCGGCTGCCGGGCACCAGCGCCTCCGGATAGAGCGCTTCCGGTACGCCGGTGCGCCAGGTCAGCGCATCAAGGCCGCTGGCAAAGTACGGCATAAAAGGCGTGGCCGCGCTGCTGCACGAGTAGCCGGGTACCATACCGCCGATGAGTTTTGTCGCCGGATGACCCCAGGCATCACCATAGTAAAAATGCAGGTTCTGCTTACGCGTGCCGGGTATCTTCATCTCCTGCCGCCCGCCGCCGGTGGCCACGCCCGCAGCACCGCCCACGAGCGTACTTTCCGCGCCGTCCGCCGTGCTGCTGACTGGCGACATCTCCGTCCACGGACTGGCACCCGGACTCAGATACGCGGACACCACCGCTTCGGGGATAAAATGCGTCACCTTTACCGAGGTTCTGACCGTGCAGCCAAAGGGGGTGCAGAACAGCCAGTAGCAGATACCGCTGATGCGCCAGCTGATGCAGTCCGGGCTGACGGCGCTGGAGAGCAGCCCGGCGGTGTTGACGCTGGCCAGCGTGCCGGTGCAGGCAAACAGCGCGGCGAGCGTCAGACGGCGCGGGCGGGCAAGGGCCATGTTCATGGGTGACTCTCCCGCCAGACCGTCAGCTGCCGCGTGGCCACGGTGACATCGGTGGTGCCGTACACCACCCATCTGTCGTCGAAGACCACAGCCGGATATTTTTCCAGCCCCAGAGACCAGGCGTGAACCACGCCGGCATAAGCGCCGGCCAGCGCCTGCTGATTTTGTGTAAAGTCCGGGGAAGCCACCACCGCCCTCGCCTGCCGTTCAGCCTGCGCCGGGTCGGCGGGAAGTGGGCCAAAGAGCTGCGTCTGAAGGTGGTCCGGGGCATCGAGCAGGGTGACCGTTAAGTCGGCAGGCAGGTCAGCCGCCACGGGGTGGGCGCTGTCGGTGTAGATCACCGTGCCGGCGCTGACGCCGGTGGAGAAAAATAATGCTGCAAGGCATGGGAATAACCGCATAGTGAAACGCTCCCTGAGTGAGAATTCTGCTCAGGGTGCGCTCAGGCGGTGACGGGTTCAGCAATTAACTCTGAGCCGGAATCGGAAGATTAATCCGTGACCACCGTGTGGTTGACAGAACCTGCAAAATGCCTCATCTGGCCGGTTGAGAGAACGGCGTTTATGCACCGTCACGCCACGGTGCCGCCGTCCTGTCGCCATTGCAGGTAGTCATCGACGTCAAAAAACCCGGCCGCCGCCGCGTTACGCTCCAGGCTCCAGCGGGTTTCACCCTCGCGGACCAGCGGCTTCCAGCGTTCCGGAAGCTGTTCAGCTTCCGCCGCCGGACGGTACGGCCCTTTCTGCTGCCAGGTCCGTCGCGCCCACGCATCCAGCTCATCTTCTTCCGTGGTCGTGCTGTGAATCAGGTACCAGACCACGTAATCCGTCAGCAGCTCTGCGGTCGCGCCCGGGAGTAGCGTAAGATAGCGTGCACGCTGTTCCTCCACCATCTCATCCATCTCGTCATCATCGGGCGGCGGACCCGCTTCTGCCATTTCCGCCTCCTGTGGATCCAGCTCGCACATGTACGCCTCCCATTCACTCTCACGGATCTGACGCTGTTGTGTCTGCTCCGTCTGTTGTTTCAGCGCCCGATCAATCCCTTCTTTCACCACCCGCTCCCAGTCCGGTTCGGCGGGCGCGGCGGTATCAGCGCCCGTCAGCTTCGCATTGAGTAAAGCCAGACGGGCGCTGTCTTCAGGTTCCTCCGGTTCACTCAGCGCCTTCGCCATACCCTCGTCGCTGATCATGCCGGGCAGACCTTTCTTCTCCCGACCGGTGCTGGCCCGCTCGGTCAGATAACGCTCCCGCCATGCGGACCTGCCCGCACGTTTTCCTTCGGCCTCCAGACTGGTGGTGTATTTCATCAGCCAGACGTGGAGATAACGCTGACGATCGGATGCGTAAAGCGTGCTGATATCATGAAACCGCTGATAAAAAGCCTCATCGTGGCCACAGTCCAGGCTGTCGCCCTGATGGGCCACCTCATGCTCCGTCAGGCTGAACAGCCTGCTGGCGGTGAGTAACGGGTCCGTTTTCAGGCGACGGACGATATCGATATTAAAGGCGATATAGGTCTCACCGTCGGTCCAGGCCTCTGAGGTGGTGGACTCACCCAGCAGGATTTGAAAGCGCGTCCCCCCATGCGTATACGCCTGCCAGGTCTTTTCTGCACCGGAACACAGCGCGGCATAGTGCTTCAGGCACCAGCGTAACGCCGTCCAGGCCCGCCGGGTTTCTTTGTCCAGACGTTTTTCACTGACGAGCAGGGTGCGGTCGATGAAGTTTTCACTCAGCGTGGCGAAATCAATCAGCACGACGTCAGCGTGCCAGCCACTGCCCCAGCGTTCAGACCGCGTCAGCCCCTCGCGATACGCCAGCAGGTTACTGCGGATACGGCTCAGGCAGGCCATAAATTCGTCTTCTTCATAGCAGCCAAAGCGGGTCAGGGTGACGGGATGCAGTACCGGCGCAATGCCGGCACGCGCAATCAGTTCACCACGGGGTACGTCGCGTGCAGAACGCGCCAGGCTGAAACCCCACTGTTCATGCGCTGATGAGACGCGGCGACAACGGCGTAATAAGGCCTCCAGGGTAACGTGCTGCCTGCCCGGCAGCAGGGTGATCACCTCCTCACCGTTGAACAGTGCCTGAAGATCGCCCTCCCCGGCCAGCAGCTGGCGGGCTGATTTTTCCCGACGTGACTCTGTTTTACGGTGACTGCCCTGCGTATTCGTGAACGCACCCGCCATCACAGCAAACCGGGCCGCGATGGACTTCCATACCTGGCAGCTTTTGCGCAGAATTTCAGTACGTGAGACGTTAAGCGCGAGGGGCTTTTTGCTGACAATAAGCCCGCCGACGCCCCACTGATGCCCGGGGTCGTGGCGGACCAGCACACCCTGATTGTAGATGGCTACGGCACCCTCCTCTCGCAGGCGATACCAGGCCTCATCGTCTTCCGCGTCCCATTTTTCCAGCGCCGGCTGACGGGTGATAACCGCTCCGTTCAGGCTGACGATGACCGGCGTGTAACGCACCAGATCACGAATTTCCTGGAGGCAGGAGAGGCGCTCCTGACTGCTCAGCGACTCGTACCATTCGCCTCTCACTGAGCAGCCCGGTACGGCGGTTGTCAGCTCATCAAGATCGTAGTGATAGCCCATTTCCCGTGTGTCCACCGACATCTGCCAGAGGTTTGAACGCCACAGCGTGCGGGCATGGGCCATAATCTGGCCCCGGCCCAGTCGGAAGCGGCCATAGGTGGCATCCCCCTCCTGATGTGGCGTGCCAAACCGGCCAAAATAGCGTTTCACATCCTCATGGGAGGCAAAGCCCCGGCCATCGTCACGGCAGACAAAGCCTTCGGCGGTGATCTCAACGCTCACCTGTTTCGCGCCGGCATCGACGCTGTTCATGATAAGTTCGATAACCGCCTTGCCGATGGAACCGGCCTGGCTGTAAATGATGTGATGGATAATCTGAGGGTCAAGTTCAAAGGGACAGCGCATGGAAAGACTCCGTTGTGGGGGGTTCCGGCGCTATTTTCAGGATTTGTGTCTGCGGTTATATAAAGAACTGTGACCGCAATTATGAAAGAATCCTCGCAACAATGAGAATGGCCGTGATGGCATGTGATGGAATTGAGAGATACGCTGGCAGAATGCCTGGGGGAAAAAGGGCCAGTGGCGGAGAGGAAAACAGGTAGTGCGGGATATTTCTGTTCTTTCCGACATCTATTTGAATGATGTTATTACCTTGATCAGAGCCAGAATAGGCGCCGGGCGTTTAACCCTGCGGAAAGCTGACCAGCAGCACGGTAACCAAAGCCGGTGAAGCATTCAGCCCGGCCCTAGCGAAGCTGTCCGCCATCATTTGGTTAAACGCAGGCTCTATCGCACAATGTAGCGGGATGGCATCAGGAGCCAGAGCCAGCAGGTGCACACATTCGTGAGCCAGCCGATAAACCGTGCCTAGGCTGTCTAAAAATGTTGCCTCCCCCAGCTGATGGCAATGTGTTTTCGGGGGGGGGGGCACGTTTCATGACTGCCCGGGAACCACATCTGCGACTGATAAGTGTGAAACTCAACACCCACAAACGTCCAGCTTCGACCGCGGCTGGCAATGAGCCGTTTTATTGTTAAGTTCGATGATCATCTGAACGATCACCTTTAATACGATAGCAGTTACACAGAATTACTGTCAGGCTCAATTCTGGCGGCTTTCCGCTTACAACCCCTTATAGGATGGAATCATCCTCAGAAGAGGCACTATCTGTATCAAACGAATAATCCTCCACCATCTCTCGATGCGAAGCCTGTAATTTTTCAGGATTTTCATAAAAACGATCTCTGATAGCAATACCTTTGGCAAGCGCTTTTCCTTGATCAGCATCGAGACCTTCGATGGCAATATGTTGCACCTCATCCCAAAAAGCCATCCCGATGCGCTGAGTTGATCTATGCAGTACAAACTTTTCGCTTTTAGGATCAAATAATCCATCCGGCCCCTTAGCCTCGCTTTCAACTTCAGAGCATGCTGCGCAAGGCACATACTTTCCAGCAATAGGAACAATTACATGCTTTCCCTCTTGCAGTCCAAGCTTTGCTATTAGCTCTTGATACTGGCATTCTTTATCGCCCGCCAAAGCCTTCTGAATGTTCTGCTCTGCATGCATGGTTTGATTGATCCCATCGGGTAATATTCCATCAAGACTTGCATCTCTGAATGGAGGGTGAATAATCAAGTTTTCGAATGACGGATTCGACTGCGAGGCAGCCCGAATCACCTTCTGCAAAATATGCAGCGCAGCAATAGCTTGCTCAGAGAGCTCCTGACGTGAGAGGTTATTATCGACTGGGCAACCCAAACCTCTGGCTATCTCGGAAACAGTATTCTGCTTCAATACCTCAAACCTATCTTGGTTAAGGAAATCTTCCTTGAGTTTTACGACATGGCGCCTATTTCTGCTTTCCTCAACCTGCGCTTTAGATCCTCTATTTACCGGATAGGGGATTGGGCGTTCTGTATCTCTCGTTAAAGCAAAATGCAATGATTCCCGAATGTGCTCACTGTGGAAATTTGAAGATACATGCAGCTTTCCATTAATAACAGATGCTTGAACTTCGATAGGTCTCAACGATTTAAGGCCTATCATGCCCCAGTTTACAGAAGTTGCAATATGACGTAATGACTGACAAATGCGATTAAAGCCTTGGTACCGTTTTGGTAATGATGGAGGAATGCTCGTTCGCGGAATAGCCTCGACCATCGTCTGGCTTGCATAAAAAGCTGGTCTTGAGCCAGTAAAAGAACTGTTTTTATGGGCCGAAGCTTCTGGCTCCTCTGACGATGGCGGCCCAATTACGAGCCGAGAAGTACCGGGAACGTTATTTTGAACCTGCTCTTCATCCCCAGTATTAGCAAGATAATGAGATCTGTTAAAAGTATTTACCTTAAACATTTTAATTTCCTACGGCCGACCACCTACAATACTGGAGTTCGCAGGCGTACGGCCTCCAACGCAGAAACTGGACCGTCGCTATATTTTGCGCACGCGCTGCAGTTAAGGCCCTCAGAAGTCGTCGTCAGAATCTGACTGCACTTCCCGCAGTAATCGTCCCGCTTGCTTGAGAGAGACATCATAACCCGCTTCGCCCATTTCCTTTTTAAAAACTTTGGCATCATCTTTTGGCGCGCTATGTTTTGATCCAACTACAAACTTTGACGGAATGGATGAGGTTGTCCTGCAATTATACGGAAAAATTTCTCCATCAGGGCCTTTACTGTCAGGATCCAGCTCAATTGGAAAGTTGTTCTTTATGCCTATAGTTCTAACGAGAACGGGGTTGTCTGGATCTGTTCGATGAGCATATTTTTTTGCAGATACCGGATAACTAGTAAAATAATTATGCTTTTCCGTATTTTTCACGACATCCGGGTTTAATTCGTAGCCAGCCTGGAGAGTTGCGTCTACAGCACCTGAACGCCTCCGCTGAAAACCATTATCTCTGAGATCTTGCAAATAGCTTCCCGAAGTGCCGTGCCAGAGCCTACTATCGTGATATACTTCCGCTGCAGCACGTGAAAGAAAATCTTCCCGTGCCTCTTCGGAAAGATGAGATGCTGAGGTTAGGGCTTGGCCACCTGCACTGTACACTGGTGTTGATGAACCAGATACATTTCGAGGGCTAACTGGCGGACTATACACATAATGGGATCCAGAAGTCCCACAAATATTACCCATAAATACACCTATCACTTGAAATTGAATGACTTTTTAATTTCGACTGCCACACTTAGCAAATTCTCAAAGATTTTTCGCATTTCGACACTGTCAACTTCTACCAAAGGAACGCGCCCATGTAGTTCTCCGACGTCTCCCCTACTCAAACCTAGTGTAAGGAATGGTTTTTTAAAACTGAAACTGTTGAAGTGTAGCATTCGTCCCAATGTATCGGCATTAGTATCGACGACCTGACCAATTTCGGCAACAAAATACACCCATCGAAACTCATCTTGATATATCTTTATTGATACGCCGATCTCAAACGAAAAGTAGTAAATTTCGTGCTCATTTTTTTTTCAGGAAAACTGGGCATACGATATTCACTTGCAAGCCCATCAATTAGATGGTCAAACGAATTCTTCTTCATGAAATACCTCTATCTGGTGATGCTGGGTGATGAAATACCTCTATCTGGTGATGCTGGGTGGCCATAACAACATATTTAGTTCCATCAATATTTTTGGCTCTGTTGCAGAGTTCGTGACGAGGTCGCCTTTTATATTACTGAAAGGTCTTACATTTCAAAGACTCTGCTTACATGACGCATCCCGCCCAAGGGATCCCCTTAATCGGGGTTTGAAGTCCAACGGAACGGAAACGTACTATTAGGGCTTCCCCAAACATAAAATTAATACCTCATCATTCTGAAATAAGGAGAAAACGCTATGGATTCCGCATTACTGTCAATGATGCAGTCGGGCGGGAGGAACAGAGCCTGGGCTGAAACAATGGTTAATATGGAAGCCCGCAAGCTGGTCAACCTGGCAAGCCAGCTGTCAGCTTTTCATCTGTCTGACGACCTGACCCGGATAAAGTTTTGTCAGGAAATAAAAGACGTCGTTGAGCAGCAGTTCGCGCTTGCCCGTAGGGCCAAATCAGACGAGGAGTGCATTGCCTGCATTTCCGCACTGCGTGACGAGCAGGATAACCTTTATGAGCAGAGCCGGTTGCTGCGAATGAAAGCGGCAAAGCTTTACGCAAAGGTTGAATTTATCAGAGAAAATAACAAAATTGTTGGGTATGTTATTTCAGCTGTAAATATCGTCATATCCGGCGTAGCCATGTTTGGCGGAATGATCATGATGTCTACCATGACACCAATTGGTGTTCTTGCCGGAGCGATACTTTTTGTTGATGGTGTAAATGGAATAACTAAAGAAGCGGCACATCTTCATTACGGTCAGCAATTTAAAACGGAGGGAATCGTTGCCGATGCAAGCATGGGTGCTGCCAGTTATATGGGCTTTAAACCTGAATCGGGTCTGGCATTTTATGATGCTGCTACCCTTGGTGCAAGCGTTTACAGTATATTCGGGCTTGCGAAAAAAGCAGGCGCATGGCGATTATTCAGATGGCTTCCACGAGATTACTATCGCAAAGTAGATACTATGAGCAGACCTAAATTAACGATGAAAATTGTCGAATATGGGGTTAAGGCTAAGGTTGTTTTTGACCTTATATCTACAGATCACAACGATCAATAATCTCTGTTTCTTCTTCTGTATCGCCATGACTTCCAGGCGAGAATTGGCGGTTGTACGAATACAGCAACCGCAATACCGCAAGAAAGGCCTATTGAACCGGAGAACAAACTTTGCTCAGAGCCAAAAAAGAGAAGTAAAACAAAAACAGCCAGGCAACAGCCTATAACGCCTGCTGCGATGATGAAACGGTTGGCCAGATCCTGAATCGCCTCGCCCAGCGTTCCGCCGTAGCTTTCCGTGTTATTCCTTATCTTCCTGAGATCTGCGGCGCTGAAGCCAGCGTGCAGTAACGCCTCTTCACTTATTTTCATCGTCTCTCATCCATAACGCATCACCTGCGAAGGTATACCAGAAATCCGCCGGCACATCACGATAAAATGCCACAGATAAGCGTGGCAAAAAGGTCCTTCTCTCGCGGGCTCTGTGCCGCCCGCCCCCGCAACCTGAGGCTTGCGCAGGCAGCAAACCGCGCTGCCCGCATAACCCACAGGCCCGTTTAACTGCACACCACGCCGCAGGCCACCCGGTCAATCTCCTTCAGCACCCACAGCATATCGGTGGCATCCGGCACGCAGATATTCCAGCGAATACCGGTCCTGAACTCACCTTCTCCCGGCCACAGCGTATTGCCGGTGACGGTGATGAGAATATCCAGCGTTCTGCTCCTGCTGTCTTCCAGATGCACCGCCAGACAGCTGCGACGCCCCACCCGGTGTGGGTACGCCGACAGCAGCACCGGTTTTTCCAGTCGGTTGAGTATTTCCTCCCGGAGTTGTCCCAGCGCCACGCTGTCAGACTCGCCAACTGATGCCAGCCCCTGCGGGGGAACAGTAAAGATGACGGTGGCAATCAGCGCCCTGTCAGGGACGACCGACGGCGGTTCCATAATCAGTTTTTTCATGCTGTCCCCTGTTCAGTATGCAGACCACGGCTCTCATCCAGCCGACGTGCTACGTGGAACGCCGCCTCCAGTTCGCTACAGTGCATCTGATTCATGATCTCACGGCGTTCGGCTTTTTCCTCTTTCTCCGTCATCCCCAGCGCCAGACAGAGACTGGGCGGCACGGCACGAAAGAGCGACTGTACCTTACGCGAGAGGATCACCCCTTCGGTATATTTCCTCGGGAGTTTGGTGGCCGACAGCAGCATGGTTTTCTGCTCGTCGGTCAGCGTTTTAAAACGGGCAATCTGCTCCACCTCATCCGGCGGCATCACCAGGCAGATCCACCACTCCGCCATGTTCAGCATTTTTTTCGCCGTATCGGGAAAGTCGGCCAGGTTCTGCGTAAACAGCCACAGCCATGCGCCGAGTTTACGCCACATTTTCACAATTTTGGTGGCATAGGGACCCAGCAGCGGATTGGCAGTGACGATGTGCGCCTCATCGATGGGCACGATAGTGTCGCGATCGCTGTACTGCTCGCGTTCGGCGATATTATTGATGGTGTTCAGCAGGGAAATCACCGCCACCGCCATCTGCGCCTCGTAGCCTTCGCGGGCCAGGGTGCCCAGATCGACAATGGTCACGTCGGCTTCCGGCCACGGCGTGCCGGGGCGGTTGAACAGCTCCCCCTCAAAGCCCTCGGTAAACATGCGCAGCGCTTCGGACATTTCCTCCGCACGCGCCCGCCGGGCGGCGGTCCGTTTCTCACGGCCATCCTCCCCGATGCTGACGTCACGGGCAATGTTCTGTAACGCAAACATCAGATCTTCGGGCAGCATCTGCCGGTTCTCCTCATGCACCCGACGGGCGGCAATCATCATCGCCTCACGGATCATGCCCCGGTCGGCGCGGGTCATCCTCCCCTCTTCCGCAGCTTCACCGCCGGTTATCATCAGGCGGGCCGCTATTTCCATTTCGCCCGGCACGTCACGTTCTTCATCCTTATCGTCGTCATCGCCCCCGTCCTCATCAATATCCGGCAGATCCTCTTCGCTGACCATCAGCGCATCCGGTCTGACCCGCATCAGCAGGTGCGAGTCGGCAAACGGCGCGAGCGAGATGACTTTACCCGGCTTGATGCTCACCCGGTGGACCGTCAGGCCCAGCGAGGCGCAGTAGTCGCCAAACAGCCCGAAGCTGTTACCGGCCTCCAGCAGGAAGATGCGCGGCCGGTAGATG
The DNA here is from genome assembly GCF_021365465.1 of Erwinia tracheiphila. Taxonomy (NCBI): domain Bacteria; kingdom Pseudomonadati; phylum Pseudomonadota; class Gammaproteobacteria; order Enterobacterales; family Erwiniaceae; genus Erwinia; species Erwinia tracheiphila. Next base: position 1,174,158 of record NZ_CP089932.1, on the reverse strand, counting down.
GCCATCATCTGCGCCAGCTCACACAGCGCCGTGCCCGACTTACCGGCCCCGGTGGGGCCAAACAGCAGCTTGTGGGCGTTCTGGGTCCTGTCGTTCTTGTTGAGAGGGTCAACGGAGAGCGGTCCGCCGCCGCGATTGAAAAAGGTGAATCCCGGATTGCCCGTCCCGGTATCGCGCCCGTAAACCGGTGCCAGGCAGGCAAAATGCTGCACAAACATCAGGCGCGTGTACCAGTTATGGCGGTCCTTCTCCGGGTTAAAACACATCGGCAGTGCACGTAGATAGCTGCTGAGTGGCCCAACGTCATGCTCCGGGTTGACCGGCTCCAGCCCGCAGTTCAGCAGCGTGCTGCTGAGATCCAGATAGCGCCTGTCCAGCGTGGCAATATCACACGCCTTAATCAGCAGGGTCACCGCTGCCCTGTAAAGCTTGTACCTGTTGCCGAGGTAAGTACGCGCCGTGGCCGCGTCCTCACGCGCACGCAGCGAGCCCACGTTCTCACCCATTGAATCCCGGCTCAGGCGGGCAAAATTTTCCTCCAGCCTGTCCTGCGGCTGAATAAGCAGCGTCATGGTCAGCACCGTACCTTCCGGCAGCAGGTCCATGATGGCGTTAATGTTATCGCCCCGCCGGACCTCGCCGGTCAGATGCCCGGTGGACGGAGCATTACGCAGGCGGGCCACCGGCACCGCCCGGTGCGCCACCTTATCAAACCACCACACCCCGTTTTCCGCATCGCTGCGGGGCCGGGTAAACCACAGACTTTCGCTGAAATCATTCAGCAGCGGCAGCTCGCCGGGCGCGTCGTCGCTGTGCCGGGCGCAGCGGTACAGGGTCGCTTTATCCACCCACGTCGGCGAGGGATTGAACCAGCGCAGCAGCCAGCTGTGGATCTGTTCACCGTTCTGCCGCTCGCTGCGGATACCGGCCCCGCTCATCGCCGAGGTCAGCCGATCGCAGACCTGCTTCAGCAGCACCTCCGGGGCCAGAGGATCGCGGTAAGGCGTCTCCACCCAGCGGTAAATCACCATCCGGGTGCGACGGATTTGTCCGCGCCACGGGGCACCGGTGACGGCATCATCCAGAAACAGACCCTGCTCAACGGCGACGTTTTTCAGATGACGCGCCTGCTCGTCAAGCCAGGCGCGGGTAAATGCAGTCCCCTGCGCACGGGGTTTAACGTAGCCGCGCACCCGGTCCATGTACGCGGTCAGATCGGACTCATCCTGACAAAAAAACTGAACCACCCACTGGTGGGAATCCAGCTCCGGCAGGCTGTCCTGGAGGGCATTCTCCATGACGTCGCGGATTTCATCCAGCCTGGAAGCGGGACGGCCTTCGGTGCCGACCGGGGTGATTTCATACACCGCCCCCACCGACACGCCGTCATCCAGCAGAATGCATTGGTGTTCCGGCAGATACTCGCCCCAGGGGATGTGGTCGATTATCGAGGGTGCGGTGTCGTACAGCCTTGCCTCATCGGCGCGGGTCACCCTGCCTTCCCGGGTCAGTGGCTCATGGCCGTTCACCGAAAACGGCCCGTCACCGTGCTGATGCGGATCCTGCGAGCGTGAGCGGCGTCGAAACAGTGAAAACGTCATCACAGATCCTCCGTGCGTTCACCGGGGAGCGCGTACTGCACCTGGCTGTAAAAGGGAAACACGGTGCTGTAGCCGGGCACCGGGGTGCTGCCATCTGCCAGATGCGGATAGACGTACATCACCATGTCCGGATTAGGCAGCCGGGGAAAAGTCTGCTGAATTTCATTTTCCTGGGTGCGACTGTAGCTCTCACGGGTCTGCTGCGAAATCACCCGTTCACCGTCGGAAACGGGCCTGCGCAGCGTGGCCCGGCTCTCCGTGGTGGTGTGCGTGACCGACGCGCCGTCATTCCACATATCCAGCATACTGCTGTCGCCCGGGGGCAGCATTTCATCTTTGGAGGTGCTGCATCCGGTAAGCGTCACCGCCAGCAGGACAGCGGCCAGCGTTTTAAACCTGGTCATATGGGACCTCCGCACCTTCAGCGTCACAGAAAAACGCGGAAATTCTTATACAGCGGTTATCCGGAAGCGGAAAGAGGATATCATTGCCCTCGCGTGACAGTTTGAGACCGACCGCCAGCATCGCCCAGTCGGTGACATCATGCGGCTTGCCCTGCCATTTGCCGTTATCCCGTCGGATGAGACCGCTATAAAGGCGACCACTGAGCGGCGTGTAAACGACGCGGTATTCCAGGTTATCGTTGTGCATTGGGTTCCTCATCAGTCCATGCCCGTGCCGCTGCGGGCCAGGCTGAAGTCGTATTTCACCTTGCGGCCTTTTTCTTCGTAGTCGATGGCCAGCTGGCGGGTAATGTGCAGCGCCACCTTCTGGCCCGGCGGGACGTAAATGGCGTCGAAGGTCTGGCCGTAGCGGGCCTTCACCCAGTCCACGGTTTCACGCATTCCCCCGGCAAAAGCCTTACCCAGCACCGCCTGGCCCGCGTCCCCGGTCAGGCTGGAAGTCACGCCACCGTAGCCGTTGGTCTGACTGGTGTTCTGATTCGCCGCCAGCGAATCGCCGGCTGACGTGGCAGCGGCCAGGCCGGCAATGGTGGGCAGGTAGGTGGAGGCGTTACTTTTGCGCGTACCGGAAATACACGGAATACCGTTATCGTCAGACAGCCAGCCGATGCCGGCATTATTACTGCCGCCGTTGCCGCTGCCCTGTGCGCCCTGACTCCCCCCGCCGTTCTGTCCGTTGGGTGACGGCAGGGTACGGACCGTCCCGTCGGTAAAGACAAATGTGATGCTGGTAATGGAGCCGCGTACGCAGGAGAGCGTCCAGTCGCCGGTGGCGGTGCCGGACACCACAGCGCCCTGCACGTCAGGCAGCTCAATGCCGTTGGCAGTGAGGTTGTCCTTACCGATAAGGACTTTAAACGGATAGGGGTCAGTGACCTTGCCGTCGATCGGAATACGTCCCAGCAGCGCGGTCATCGCCCGGCTGCCGACCAGCGTCGCGTTCTCCGGCAGGGTGTAAACCGGATCGGTATTCTTCTCCGCCTCATTCATGGCGTTCTGCGCGGCCGTTGTGGTTTTAGCCGCCGCCTGCTGTGTGGCATCAGCGGCCTTATCGAACGACGTCGCAAAGGCAAAGCCTGTGGCGTTGTTTTTATTACTGTCCGTCACCGGTTTTCCACCGGAATCGGTGGCCACGCCGTCCTTTGGCTCCACCCATTGCAGGCCGTCCGAAGCCGGTGCGGACGTCGCGCCATTCTGGCCGCCGTCATACCCCAGCCCCACCGGGATATCACCGCCCGGCCCGCCGTTTTTGGTGGATGACGTGGTGTCGCCGCCTGCGTTTTTTTGCTGCATCTGATCCATCAGTCGATTCACCTGTGCGCCAAGCTCCGCGACCTGACTGCTGAGTTGTGAGCGTTTCTGCGCCTCTTCATTACGTGCCGTGCTGACCGCCTGGCTTATCTGCGTGTCAACATTACCGTTTTTGGTTTTCAGGGTGTTGTTTTCATCACTGAGCTTTTTATTGTCGCCTTCGAGGGTGTTAAGGCGCTCCTGCACGCGGCGAAAGTTACCGACAATGGTGCGCAGCGTATCCTGCGGCGTGTCGCCCTCAACGCCCAGCGTGCGCAGGTCTTCCGGCGTCAGGTCTTTCAGCGTGCCGCCGGAGGCTTTCTGCGTCTGGCTGCTCTGGTTTTCCTTCCCCGAACAGGACTTAACGGCCACCACCACGGTCCCGGCCAGCAGCACCGGCACCGCGACTTTTACAAGCAGGTTGGAGGAAGGCTTCATTATTTCTTCTCCTGTCGGGCACGTTTGCCGGCCGGTCTTTCCACCGACGGCTCGGCGATAAATGCGCTCTCCGGTCGCCCGGAGGTAACCAGATACAGTACGGAGGTGTCCTCCGGGGTACCGGCCTGCCCCAGCCAGCGGTGCTGAAAGGTGGCGGTGGTGAACTGACCTTCGATAACGCGCGGATCGAGGACGATTTTCCCGGCAGAGCGGTTGCGCACCTGTAAAGCCACCACGCTGCTCCCCTGAAGGCTCCAGGCGGCCATCGGTGTCACCGTTACCGGCTCGGACGGCATCACGGTGGTGAGGTTCGACGGCAGCTTCAGCGACACCGGGCTGATACCGGGCACCGCTTCGACGGTGCGCAGCGGCCCGTAAAGATTCTGCGCCGCATAGCGGGTCAGCACCACCGGCAACGGCGCGTTAAGCTTTGGCGGTTTGCGGCTGGCGGGCGTGCTGTCACTCTGCGCCGGCTGACGGCCAGCGCTGTCGCCATCACCGCTCACCGTCTGTTTGTCGCTGGCGGCGGCGGTGGCCACCTCTCCGTCATAGACGATCTTCACCGGCTCCGGCGTGGTTTTCCCCGTCGCTGCCGTGACGTCCAGAAGAATGATTTCGCCGTTCTCCTTGTTTTGCAGCTCGATACGGGTGACCGGAAACGCCGATTTCGCATCGAGATACACCACGCCGCCGGTGCTCTGAATACGCAGCAGGTCATTCAGCGAGGGCGGAAAACCGACGCGAACGTTCTTATTCACGAAGACGATGCGTTCCTGCCCGACGACAAGCGGGATCTGCAACGGAATACGCTCCCACTTCATCAGCTCAACGGCCTGACCCGCAACGGATGCCAGCAGCAGGGCTGGCGCTATCAGTATGCTGATCCTCACGGTTTTGCTCCTGACGTTTTCTCCGGCTCCGGCAGGGAGGCTGCTTCCAGCCGCTGCGGCGTACTGTCATAGCAGTCCAGCGCCAGGCCGAACGGGTTACGTTCCGGATCGCCCTCCCAGCGCACCACTTTAAGCGGGTAGCGGACCATTGCCCGCTTCACCAGTTCGCTGTGGACGTACTCATCGGCCACCAGATCCAGCCGGACCACCCAGTTGTCGTTATCAATGACTCTGACGCTGTTCGCACCGTAGCCCCGGCGGGGTATTTCATAGACCACCCGCACGCGGTCGCGGAGTTCCCCGGTGTTTTTACGCATCTCCGCATCTTTATTGAGAAAATCCAGGCAGGCGGGCGTCAGGTACGGGTTCATCTGGGCAATTTTGGCCGTGTAATCCACATCGCCGTTGTGCGGCCATGCATTCAGCTGCTGGAAAATATAAAACCCAAAGCTGTAAACGGTGGGTGGCGGGATAACCCACCAGGCACGGGTGCTGCCGGAACGTAAATCAGGCGGGTTATGAATGGTCAGCATCGAGGGCGCACGCATCCAGCCCAGTGAGGTAATAAGCAGCCCCGCAAATAACAGCATGTATGGGGGGGTAATCATTTTGATACTGATCGTGCATGCCTCAAGCAAGCCGCCAACCTTTTACTGGCGCGGCATTGGTCGAAATCTGGGGTTTGATACTCGTCGCGAAAAAATGACTCAAAACTGATTTTTTCGAACGATATTTGATACTCGAATGATTGCTACTTGTGTGAGTTTGAACTGCGTTTAAATCATTTTTGATTTTCGTTTAAGCAAGCGGCTAAAAAAGTTGGCCGAACTCAATAACCTCATAAAAATTATGCATTACACCTGTGCGCAAGCATCTGCCTACGCTTACTTAACTCAACCTGCCCGCTTAGCTTCCTGAGCTAGGCTATCAGTGCTGTTCACCTCACCCTCTTCAGATGCCCCTTTTTTAGCTTCTACATGCGCGTCGATGAGATCTATTGCTCTCTCTTTCAACTCTGGCGGGAGTAGCATAAAAGTCTCGTCGAGGGTCGTATCATGTTCAGCTAACTTGATGATACTACGTGCACCGCCGTTAATTATGATTTTCAAAAGGGCTTCCGCCTCAGCTTTCCCCATAAACTCAAAGGCAGTCGCCCAAGCGGTGCGGAGATGTTCTTTGTCCGTACTATCACTTTTGGCACTAGTGCTATTTCCCTGCTGTGGGCCTTCAGTAGAGTGATTCACATTTGAATCACCAAGGCCAAATGCCAGCCAATCAAGAGAGATGCCCTCAGCAAACGCTATAGCCTGCATAGCCACGAATGATGGCTCTGTTCCACGTGTGATGTAGTTATTCAATGTTGAGAATGACAGCCCCCACTCCTTTGCTGCAGCTCTTATGCTTCGTTCGCCAATTACAGATTTTAAGCGCCGGATGAAGCTTTCTTTTCTGACCTCATCAAAAGCAAATTTGTTTTCTTTCCGGTATTCCATTTTCTTTTCCACATAACCTATTGATTTTAAGAAGATTGATTCAAATTTGAATCAGCAAAGGCAAAAATCACAAAGAAAGTGGGAAATTTGCTTTACATGAGGGAAATATGGATCAATACTTTTATCCGAAGAGATAACCTACGGTTTATCCTTCGGGATAACTTTTTAGGATAGATGAATGATGAATCGAAAAGAAGATCTGGTTTCTGATTGGCACTCTGAGGATGTCATCCGCGAGCTACACAAGCGTGGTTTGTCCCTCGCTGAACTGAGCCGCAGGAATGGTTACGCAGCAGGCTCCCTGAAGTCTGTATTAAGAACAAAATGCAGGTCTTATCAGGAGATCGTAGCTGCTGCACTGGACGTTGCGCCGGAAGAAATCTGGCCCAGCCGTTATCAGACCAAAAGCTATATGCGTAAGGCGTCCTGATTATGTTCGTTACGGTGAATGAGTTAATTGGCCTGCCGGGGTTGCCTGGTACGGTTCAGGGAGTGCGGTACACCCTGAATAAGTGTGCTGCTGGTTTGCCGGAAATGATGCGCCGCCGCCAGGGTACGAAGGCCTACGAGTACAACGTTGATTGTCTGCCGGACGCCGCCCGCGAAGCTGTCCAGGCTCGTTTAGCGCGTCAGCTGCTTGCGCAGTCTGCTTCCCTTCCGGCCAGGGCGACCACCGCAGGTGAACTGGTCACGGGAGCCGGTGGCGAGAAAGTTCAGCGCGAGCTGGCGCTGTACCGCAAATGCCCGGCCCTGCAGGAGAAGAAGCTGCGCGAGCTGACCGACAGCCAGAAAGCAGTCGGCGATGCGCGGATGGTGCTGGTTCAGGAGGTGTTACGCCTGATGGACAGCAGCGGCAACGGTGGTCTCAGCATGAAGCGCAAGCAGGCGGTCGAGTTTATTGCCGACGCTTCTGTCGCCGGGACGCTGCCGGATTATGTACAGCGGGCCGCCGATATCGCCAACGCCCGCAAAGGTGCCACCCGCGCCGGGGTCAGCGTGCCAACGCTGCAGCGCTGGCTGTCAGCCTGGATGGCTGCGGATACAGTGGGTGGACGCATGGCGCTGCTGGCACCGGGTAAGGTCAGCAAAAAAGAGGTGTTCCAGTATTCATGGATGCCGGACTTTATGCGCTTTTGGCGCGATACCAATAAACCCACCGTCATGATGGCATACGAGAAGTTTGCGAAGTGGTGGATTGAGCAATACGGGGACAACGAGATCATGTTATCCATGCTACCCAAAGTTGACACGGTGCGCTATGCGCTGGACAAGCTGCCTGTTGCCGAGCGTGAGCGCGGACGCGCAACCGGCTCCGACTACAAGAAGTACCTGCCGTTCGTGCGCCGCGACTGGTCTGTTATCCCGGTTAATGGTGTGTGGGTCGGCGATGGCCACGGCATGAAGATGGAAGTGATTAACCCTGAGACGGGCAAGCCGTTCCGGCCTGAGATTACGCTGGTGATCGACGCCCGCACCCGCGTGGTGGTTGGCTGGAGTCTGTCCATGTCCGAGAGCCAGGTCGCCGTAGGCGATGCCATCCGTAACGCAGTATCACGCTACGGCGTACCGCTGATGTATTACTCCGATAACGGTGGCGGTGAGAAAAACGCCGTATTCGATGCCGATATTACGGGTATTTTCTCCCGCCTCGGTATTGAGCACCCCACCGGTATTCCGGGTAATCCACAGGGGCGCGGCATTATCGAACGTCTTAACCAGGAAATACCGAAGCGTGCCGCGATGGCCTTTGGTTCCTGGGTGGGTAAATCTGGTGACCGGGAGGCGCAACGTAAGTACCGCAAGGCGGTGGATTCAGCCGTCAACGCGCTGGAAAAAGGCCGTTCACTGAATGAGGTGCAGGCCATGGCCATGCGCAAGGTGCCGACGATGGAGCAACTGGTCGCGGAGATTGAGCGCCAGATAGAGCGGCATAATAACCGCCCGCACCGCAGTCTGCCGGAGCGCGACAGCGGACAGCACTGGTCGCCGCTGGCCTACCGCAATCACGTTATCAAACAAGAGCAGGAAGAAATTCAGTTCCTGACCAGCTCGGAACTTCATGAAATGTTCCGGCCAGAGCAGATTTGTACGGCCAGACGCGGCGAGATACAGCTATTCAAGAATATCTATTTCAGCACCGAGCTGGCCTGCGTCGAAGGCGAAGAAGTCCGGGTCTGCTTTGATATTCACGACCCCCACAGCGTTATTGTGCGCCGTATGGACGGCTCCTGGATATGTGATGCTATCTGGAATGGCAATAAGGTCGATGCCTTCCCGAAAGCCCGTATCGAGCAGCTTAAAGAGAAGCGCGTTAAACGCAGCGTCAAGAACCTGGAAGACAAGGTGCGTCGCAAGCAGGAAGAGCTGCGGCCTGCGCTTGAACAGCGACCGGAGATTGACGTTACGATGTTCGCGCCAGTGCGAAATAATAACGAACCAGAAAAGGTTTATTTATTCGAATCGGAATTTGAAAGCGATTTAAAGAAAGCCAGTAATCATCAATAAGGTTATTTAAATGAACATCAAAGATAAATTAATCCACTTGCTGGAGGGGACTGGCTACACCCAAAAAAAGGTAGCCACTAAAACGGGCCTGAGCACAGCGGTTATTTCTCAGTATCTGAAAGGCGTCTATAACGGCAATATCAGTAACGTCGAGTCGGCTATCGCTGACTTTATCAGCCGCGAGGAAGAACGCGCCCGCCGCCGTGAAGTTAAAGAGTCCTTTGTTCAGACCCAGCTGGCCGGGCTGGCGCTGGGTTTAATCAGCAACACTCATATGGACAGCGATATCGGCGTTATTTATGGCCCGGCAGGTATGGGCAAAACTATGGCGCTGAAGCGCTATGTGGAGATGAATAAGGGCGCGATCCTGATTGAGGCCGACCCCGGCTACACCGCCAAAGTACTGCTGCAGGAACTGTGCGCCCGCCTGGGGGTGAAAAAGACAGGCAATATCCATGAGTTAAGCGAGGAGTGTATACAGGCGCTGACGGGCACCGGCTGGGTTGTCCTGGTGGATGAAGCCGAGCTGCTGCCTTACCGCGCACTGGAGGTACTACGCCGCATCCACGACCGTTCTGGCGTCGCCATCGTGCTGGCAGGCATGCCACGTCTGCTGATTAACCTCAAGGGGTCTCGCGGTGAGTTTGCGCAGCTCTACAGCCGCGTAGGCATGGCGTTAGACCTTGAGGCCCACAAGAGCAAGTCCGAGGTTGAGGACTTCAATACCATCCTCGCCAGTCTGCTGCCGGAGGACGATGTCCAGAGCGCTATCCATATTCCAGGAATAGCGGAGGCATTTCTTAAATATTCAAAGGGTAATTATCGCCGCATGTTCAAACTGGCGCGGGGCGTGGTACGAGCCAGTGCTATCGGCAACCAGGGGATTAGCGTGAAGTTAATCGAAACCTACGCGCAGATGCTGATTCATTAAGGGGTAACAAACAATGGAAAAACAAGTCATTAACTGGCGGCATTCCCGCGCCCGGTCGGAGATCCATACCCACGGTGGCCGTGTTACTGGCTGGCATCGTGCTCTGCCGATCGTCTATGCCCTGCCGCCCCTGAGCGGCCCTGTGTGGCCAGTAATGGAAATGGTGGAAGTATCTGGTGGTGTCCGCAAAGTTACCCGGACATCAAATATCGACGGTTGTACGGTTATCTGGAGTTAGCTAAATGTCTGTAAAACTAATCGTTACGCTTAAGAGCAACAGCGATGGAATAAATTTTAATGCTGAAATTGACGATTCAGAAAAAATTGACGTTATCAAAGAAACTCTAGCCCAGTACCTACTGGCAGCATGCATTAAGGAATTAGGTTGCATTCGAGATGAAAATAATCATGAGGGGGATTAAATGGCAATAGTAATGAAAATTATCGTTGAGCAGGACGACACTGGCGTTGGTACCCGAATTATGGGCGAAGGGTCATGTACTGAGGCAGAGGCCAGAGAAGCCGAGTTTATTCATAAAGCGATAATTACCGCACTGGAAAGCCGCAAAGGTTTTAAACGCAATGATAACGATATTTGTGAAGTAAAAGAAATTATTAAATCCACCACAGAAGGTAATAACAATGTCCACTGAAATTAAGGAAACTACTATCCCTGCTGGCTACTGGAAAGACGCGCGTGGTGTTCTTACGCCGGAAAGTCTGGTGAAACCAGTTGATAAGGAGCGCGATGCACTGGTGCGGTCCATCGTTGCGCGGGCAGTCCCTCTGAGTCAGTCCCTGCGCGATTTTAAGCAGGATACCTTTGCGGATATTCAGGCGCTGGTTGACCTCTCTGCCGAACAGTATGGTGCCACCATCGGGGGTAAAAAGGGCAACGTCACGCTGTATACCTATGACGGGCGTTACAAGGTACAGCGAGCCATGCAGGACAGGATAGCGTTTGACGAGCGTATTCAGGCGGCAAAGGAGCTGATTGACGCCTGCGTGGCGGAATGGACGCAGGATGCACGACCTGAGCTGCTGGCCATTATCGACCGGGCGTTTTCCACCGACAAAGAAGGCGAGATTAATCCGGGCCGCGTACTGCAGTTGCGCCGTCATGACATAACCGACCCTCGCTGGCTGCGGGCAATGGATGCTCTGGCAGAGGCTGTGCAGGTGGTCAGCAGCAAAAGTTACATCCGCATCTATGAACGCGTGGGTGACAGTGACCAGTACACGCCCATTTATCTGGATATGGCCGGGGTATGACATGAATAACAGAGCTGAGAGCGCAGCACGAAATAATTACGGTCTCTATGCAGTGGGGGCGGGACGCGCCGAGCGCAGCGGCGAATGGGAAAAAGCCTCGGACCTGTGGCGCAAAGCGCTTGAGTATGCCCGCAGCAGTGGCTGTCGAAAATGGGCTGAGTCCCGTATGGCCTACTGTGCTAACGCGGTAGCGCGTGGATGGAGTGGTCGCGATGAAAGCTAAAGCGTTTAATCAGACACACGCTGTCGGTAGCCACTTTATCTATCAGCCCTGTAAAGTCCTGCGCGGCGGCTATCCGGTCAGAACCGTTGCCGGGGCGAGAGACTTTAACTGCGGCACTATTGTGGAAATCGACCGTGAACCTTTTTTTGTTAAAACAGAAACACTGACGCCTGCGGGCTGAATTTAAATACGATTTAAACCGAAATAAACCTTCGTTTAATTATGGCGTAAACCGTCAGAGGCTGACTTACGCCAAATTTAAGGAAAACGAAATGAAACAATTAACTGTTGATATGGGGGCGATATATGTATCTCTGCGTCTCTGGTTGTGAACATCGGGACAATGGCGCTGAACGAGTCTATCTCCTGAACGATGGTAGTTCTGTCGTTGAGCACCCCGGACTGCCAACCGTGTCCCGCTGGCAGTTCTGGGACAATCATAATCACCGGATATTTAAAAAATCTGTGCAGTCTGCAATGAAACAGGCGGCAGAGCGGCATAAAAAAAGGTGGAAATACGTATGAATATGCAAATGAATAACGTGATGATTGATATAGAAACGCTGGGTAAAAAGCGCGGGTGCCCTGTGCTCTCCATCGCCGCTGTTCAGTTTGATCCTCAGACCGGCAACACAGGGGATGCTTTCTATGAGCGTATAAGCTATGACGCCGCCATTAGCTACGGCATGCCAGAAATCAGCACCATTCAGTGGTGGGACAAGCAGAGTGAGGAGGCGCGTGATGCAGCCTTTAATGGTAATCGTCTTCCCGTTGATGTCGCGGCAGAGTTAAGGGCATTCCTTCATAATGTCGGCGGTGGTCGCTGTATTCCCTGGGGTAATGGGTCAGTTTTTGACATCACTATTCTTGAGGGTTGGTTTGACCGGGTTAATCCCCTGACAGACGCTTACGGTGAAGATATCTACCCCTGGAAATATAGGAATATTGCTGATTTGCGCACGCTGGTGCGTGTTTCGGGGATCAACGTCAAAGACATTCCAGTCACTGGCGATAAGCACAATGCCCTTGCTGATGCGCTGCATCAGGTGAAAATCGCTCATAAGGCATGGCAATATCTCTTTCCGGGAAGTCGCTCCCACTATCAGCGTTGCCAAATCCGTACCGCGCCGCTGTTACCCGATGAGGCCGAATATAATCTTACGCTGGCAGACTGTGAGCAGGTACTGAGAACGCTGGGAAACTGGCCAATACGGCCCTGTCCGGGTGAAATGAGTATTTATCCATTCGGGCAGCATACTCATGGCTGTAGAACGTTTCTCTGCAATCTGGGACATAACCACATCGGTGAGTATATGTTTGGCCCTAAGACTGGCAATTGTAGTCATGAGCATGAGTAACAATACTTATTGTGAACACCTGAAACTGGCACGTGGTCAGTTACGCCGTCTGGCAACTGCGGAACGTCATTTTCTTGAAATGGCTGAAGCATGGGAGGATGTGGACAACGCTTTAGTCGGTGATTTCAGTCGAATGGCTGACCAGCTTGGCAGTCTGGTCCAATTGTTACATGAGCTGATGGCAGACGGGAAAAACGGCAGCGAGTGGGATGGTGAATGATGGGAAAAATAACGTTTGTAGTTGATTTTCCAGATGATAAGGAGCCAGCGGTAAGTGCTGCTACTGATATCCTTGGTGGAAAGTTGATCTCGGTTGCTTTCAGCGACCTGCGGGAATAGTGGGCGTGGCGTTCAGCATCCGATACGCCACCACCAGAAGGTGAGTATGTCGCTGTTTCTGACGGTGAATGCTGCTCTGTCGGGCGCTTCGTTTCGGGGGAATGGCGAGCCAGTGGCGGTCGTAGTTTTCTGAATCCAGTAGTACACTGGATGCCGTTACCTGAAATTGATGATTCAGAAGGATGTCAGAATGTCAGATAAGTTGAAGACTTTCAGGGATGTTGCGATTGGAGGAATTCTTTTCGCTACCGGATGGAATATGATTCGTGGCTTATTCGCTGACAATCAGTTTGAGCGAATTGCCAATGGGATCGATTTGATGGCCGGGGTTGTCGTGGTATGCGCACTCGTCTGGTTGTATTCCCTCAGATTCCAATATCCTGAGTCTTTCAAAAAAAAGGAAAAAATCACCTGCTCACAACCCGTCTCCACTGAGTCAGTAGTGGAACCAGTAACCAAAATCGCCACAACTGCTGAAAAAGCAGTAAACGCTGAACTTTGGCGTGATAAACAGTAGTTTCGTTGACTTGGTGAGATGTTTGTGATCCAATTAATTCATTAAAGCTGTTCACGACAATTTGAAACTGGTTCAAGCCCCGCCCTGTGCGGGGCTTTTTCGTTCTGGCACTTCCTGTTTTTCACCTCCATCTGAGGCGCACTAATGAAAGCGAATCTGATCCGCATTATTCATACCGGCAAATCATCCCTCGGCTGGGATGATGAAACCTATCGCGACGTGCTGGCCTGCCAGACCGGTAAGCGTTCGGCGCGTGACTGCACTACCGCCGAGCTTGAAAAAGTGGTGCTGTACATGCGTACTCAGGGCTTTGCGCCATCTTCCCGTGGTCGCCGTCCCCGCGTGGCAACTGGCCGTAAAGCTATGTTAAGCAAGATAGAGGCCATGCTGGCAGAGGCTGGCCGTCCGTGGAGTTATCTGGAGGGTATCGTGGAGCACATGCTGGGCGAGAAAAAGCCGGTTGAGTGGCTGAATGACGATCAGGTGCGTAAGCTGATGCAAATGCTGATTGTTGACGCGAAACGTCACGGGAGGCTGTGATATGCGCGAGTTTGACCTTGAATCCCTCGAAGAGCTGCTGCCGGACACCGCCCGTCAGATTGCCGATGTGATAGGTTTTCCCTCCACGCAGCGGCTGATTGAGCGCTTTGGCGGTGCCTGCTTTCCGGTCGGTCGCGGCCTGCGCGGCACCGGTGAGCGCCGTCTGGCCATGCTGCGGGAGGTTATCGGCGACGAGAATACCTGCCAGCTGGTTAAGCGGTTCGGCGGTGACAGTTCGCTGGTGATACCCCGCTGTGCCGGTGCCCTGCGCGAGTGGCGCAACCGCTGTTTTCTCGCCGAGGTTGACAGCATGCTGGCCGATGGCGAATCATTACGCATGGCGCTCACGGTACTCGGCCCGAAATTCGGCATCGGCAATACCCGTGCCTGGGCCATTGTGGCCAGCCGCCGACAGGCAACCTCCTCCCCGGCACAGGGGGCACTGTTCTAATGGCATACCGCTTCACCCCCGTATCACGCCCTGAGTTACGCCTCCCGGCACAATAACCCTCACAAACTATGTGAGGGTTTTTTTATGTCTCTTAGAACCAGCGAAAACGGCATTGCGCTAATCAAACGCTCTGAAGCGTTACGCCTTGATGCCTATCAGGATGCAGTCGGTGTCTGGACGATTGGTTACGGCTGGACGGAACCGGTTGAGGGTATCCCCGTTCACGGCGGGATGTCCATATCCCAGGATACTGCTGAAATACTGCTGCGAAACGGGCTGCTGCAATACGAGCGGACGATAAACCAGCTTGTTACCGCAACACTAAATCAGAACCAGTTCGATGCGCTGGTTAGTCTGGCATACAACATCGGCCTGGGGGCTTTTGAGCGTTCCACGTTGCTGAAAAAACTTAATGCCGGAGATATGGACGGCGCAGCAGCAGAGTTTCTTCGCTGGAATAAGGCTGGCGGCAAAGTTCTGCCGGGACTGGACACACGCAGAAAGGCCGAGGCCACGCTGTTCCAGACGATTCCCGGATGATTCGGGGGATTGTACTGATGGCACTCTTTAACCGCCTGGGCGAGCTAATCACCAACCCACAGGGCCGACTGTCCACCACCGACGCCGCCACGATGGTGGCACTGGTTGTCAGTTCGCTGGCGTTGATTATCTGTGTCGTGATGGACAGGCAGCCCGATGCCGCGCTGGGCCTGTATCTCGGTGCCTGGGTAACGCATGCAGGCGTACAGGTTCACCAGAAGCTGAAGGTGCCTGTTGCCCAGCCAGCGGGAGGCAAGGATGAACAGCGTAGTTAAATGGCTTTTAACCCGTCTTTTACCTGGCGTCGTGCTTTGCGCGGCGCTGGCCGGAGCCGGATGGTGGCTGCACAGCGCTGGCTATGACTCCGGCCACAAGGATGCGAAAGCAGACGGCGATACGACGCTGGCCAATGAGAAAAAAGCCCGTGCGGATGAACGCCAGCAACTGGCACAGGCCGGGCAGCAGGCGCTGCTGCAGGCAAGGGATGACGAGCGCCAGCAGCGTGAGCGGGCTGACCAGCTCGCCCGGCAGCTGGCTGATAAAGAATTTGAGCTGAAGCAGACCAGCAGTCTGCTGCAGCTGAATATCAGTAAGGTGGTCAGCGATGACAATCAGGACAAGCAGACTTCTGGCTGTGGCTATAACGGGATTGGGCCTCACAGCCTGCAGCTCTATACCAAAGCCCTCGGATACGCCGGTGGTGGTAACACCCGCGCCGGTAGTCGTTCAGGACAGTAAGCCCCCACGGGCGATGGTCACGGTGGCCCCGATGCCACCCGCGCCCGGCGCGTATGCCGGTAACAGTCCGGGCCTCTCCCCGGACGCCCTGCTGCGGCATGCCACCGACTACGGAGCCTGGTGCCAGACGAACGCCGCAAAACTTTACGCCCTTGAGGCTTTTTTCTGGCCCGTGCCGGATAAGGACAAATAGAAATGGACGCAAACCCTCTCGCTGATTTCTGGCAGACCGCTCTGCTGGGGGTGTTTTCATTCGGTTTTACCTTCTGGATCAAAACGCTCCACTCCACGATTAACCGGTTGTGGGAGGAAAACCGCCAGATGTACACCGTGTTTCAGCTCAAATCCGATGCCCTGCGCGATCAGGAGCAGATTATGGCCATGCTCTCGGAAATTAAGCAGTCGATTGAGCGTATGAACGACCGTATAGATCGCCGCACCGATGCCACGGGGGGCCGCTGATGGCGCACCCGAAAGCGGTCAGGGATGCCGTCAGGCGTGATTACATCGCCCAGGGCATCGCCCCCGAAGTGCTGGGGCCGATGCACGGGGTCAGCGTAGCGTCAGTTATCCGCTGGCGTCGTGAGTCGCGGGAGAACGGCGACGACTGGGACAAGCAGCGTGCGGCCCGTCGCCTGTCGTCCGGTGTGCCGGAGGATATCACCCGTGACCTGCTGCTGGAGTTCCTTGAGCACCATAAGCATGCGATGGAACAGCTGCGCAAGGCTCGTGAAGGTGAAGACGGTCAGGCCGCGCTGCCAGCCGATGACTACGCCAGTCTGCTGGCGAAGCTGCAGGACGGCTTCAACAAGATGATCGCCGCCAGCAAGCGCATTTTGCCGGAGACCGATCGTCTGATCGTCGCGGCGGGCGTAGTGGAAGATTTAGCGGCCTTTCTCAGCGATAAGCACCCGGCGCTGATGGCGGGCTTTCTGGACGTGTTACCTGAGTTTCAGCAGATAGTGGAGAAAAAATATGGCTGAAGTTATCAAACCCGTTAAGCAGTTTATTACCCTGAACGATCGCAATGCTGTGCGGGCCGATACCATCGTTCGCGTATACGTGCAAAGCGATTATCTGATGGTACAGACTGAAGATGGCGAGATTCACCAGGCCGATGGTCTTTATGGCAAATCGGTGTGGTACGCAAAATCCGCGTTGCTGGAGCAGATTGAGGCGGCGCTGGCGAACCGCAGCCAGGACTGAGGGCAGATAAGTGTCGTCCAAATCATCGCTTAAAGCCTTCCGCGAGAAGATTGCCCGTATTCAGGGTGAGCTGCGCGACCGCATAGAGAGCGCAAGCTGTGGTCTGGACAGCAGCCCGGAGGCGATACAGGCTCGCCGGTTACAGGTCAGCGACCCGGTGACCGGGTTTCGCTTCTTCGTAAACACCTACTTTAAGCATCACCTCCATCACCCGGAAACCAGTGCGCTGCACGAGTATCTGTATGAGCGCCTGCCGCAGATTGTCACCAGCCCTGAGAGTGAGAATGACGTTATTGCCGCCCCGCGCGGTGAGGCAAAAACCACCCTCGGTCAGCAGCTGTTTGACCTGTGGTGCGTCGTTCTTGAGCTGAAAAAATTCATCATTATCGCCTTCGACACGTCCGCTCAGTCGGCGGAGTCTCTGGAGGTTATCAAGGCCGAGCTGCTCTATAACGCCGGTCTGGCGCTGGATTTCCCGGAAGCCTGCGGCCAGGGGCGCGTGTGGCGTATCGGTTGCATTTTGACCGCGTCGGGCATCAAAATTGAGTCGGCTGGCCAGGGGCAGAGTTTGCGTGGCCGTAAGCACGGCGCATATCGTCCTGACCTGGTTCACCTCGATGACCTCGAAAACGACGAGAACGTGGTGACGCCAAAGCAGCGTGACAAGCTGGAGAAGTGGCTTAACAGCACGGTGCTGCCACTGGGCGGGGCCGGGGTCAAGCTCGATGTTATCTACGTCGGGTCAATCCTGCACTACGATTCCGTGCTGGCCCGCACGATGAAAAACCCGCTGTGGAACGCGAAGCGCTTTCAGGCCATCCTCGCCTGGCCAGAGAATCTGGCGTTGTGGGATGAGTGGGAAGCGGTGCTGCGTGGTAAGGGTAAGAATGCCGCAAAGGCGTTCTATAACCGTCATGAAAAAGCGCTGCTGAAAGGCTCCCGCGTTTCGTGGGCCGCTCGTCCACTGCTGGCGCTGATGTTGATCCGTGTGCGCGTCGGCACCCGCGCCTTCGACGCCGAATACCAGAATGACCCTGTCAGCGGTGAGCATGCCATCTTCCACGGCTGTATCCATGAGTGGCGGGAGCTGGAGCCTGACCTGATTTACTTTGGCGCCTGCGACCCGTCGCTTGGCAAACATAACAGCCGGGGCAACGACCCCAGCGCTCTGCTGATTGGCGGCTGGCACCGCATCAAAAAGGTGCTCAAGGTTGTCCGCGCCGATATCCGCGTGCGCCGCCCCAAAAAGATTATTACCGATGTTATCCAGCTGCAGCGCGAGTTTGGCTGCGTCGCCTGGGCGTTTGAGTCGGTGCAGTTCCAGGACTTTCTACGCGAGACGCTGATTGAAGAATCGCTGAAAGCGGGCGTGCCCGTACCGGCCCGTTCTGTTATTCCCACCACAGACAAATTCGGGCGTATCGAGTCGCTACAGCCGTTTATGGAGAATGAGCGCATTCTGATTGGCCGCATGCTGGCCACCCTGCGGGAGCAGCTAATGCATTTCCCGATGGCAGACCACGATGACGGCCCGGATGCCCTGCATATGCTTTTTGCAATAGCGTCCACAAGCGTGGGCAACTTTGAATTTATTTCGGTCAGCCAGCTGGAGGCGGTAGAGCCGGATTCACCTTCGCGCCGCAGGCATGACGATGATGACGACTATGGCTCTGACGGGTTCGGAGCGGGAGGATGGTAAATGGACATTAAAACCGCGTTTAAACGCTTTTTTACCCGCGATAAAACGCAGGGCATGCAGAGCGCTGGCGATGATTTTCTGTACGGTGATACCGCCACGCATCCCTCTACGGGGCTGGATATTCAGCGGGTCTATGCGCTGTTCAGCGCCGCCGAGCAGGGTGACATTCAGGCGCAGAGCGACCTGTTCACCGATATGGAAGAACGTGACGGCCACCTGTTTGCCGAACTGTCGAAGCGTAAGCGTGCGCTGCTGACGCTGCCGTTCTCCGTCAAGCCGCCGCCGGATGCGACAGAGGCGGAGAAAAAAGTGGCGGCGGAGGCCGACTGGTGGCTGCGCCATTTGCCAGGGTTCCGCGAAATGCTGATGGATATGCTCGATGCTATCGGCCACGGTTTTTCCTGTATCGAAATTGAGTGGAGCCGGAAAGGCTCGCTGTGGCTTCCGGGGGCTTTTCACAAGCGACCGGCGCGGGCCTTTACCATGCCGCAGACTGACCTGGACAGCATCCGGCTGAACCGGGGCAGCGTGGGCGGCGAGGAGCTGTGGGACATGGGCTGGATCGTGCATAAGCACAAATCCAAATCCGGCCCGGTGGCGCAGAGCGGCCTGTTCCGCGTGCTGGTCTGGACATACCTGTTCAAGAACCTGTCCGCCCGCGACTGGGCGCAGTTCCTGAACCTCTACGGCCTGCCGTTTCGCATCGGTAAATATGATTCTACCATGACCGACAAAGAGCGCCTGGATCTGCTGCGCGGTATTCGTATGCTGGCCCGCGAAGGTGGGGGGATCATTCCCAACACGGCTGACATTAAATTTGAATCGCCTGCTGCCGGTCAGAGTGCGCCGTTCTTCGATATGGTGAGCTGGTGTGAGAAAGTGCAGTCGAAGGTGATCCTCGGCGGGACGCTGACCAGCCAGGCCGACGGGGCCAGCTCCACTAACGCACTCGGCAACGTGCATAACGAGGTGCGTCACGACCTGCTGGTCGGTGATGCATGGATGTCGGCGGAGACGCTGACGCAGCAGCTGCTGTGGCCGGTGCTCGCGATGAACGGCCGTTTCAACCCGGAGCGTGCGCCGTATCTTGAATTCGACGCCCGCGAGTCCGTCGACCTTGAACGCCTGATGAAGGTAGTGAATCGCGCCCAGCTGGCGGGATTTGACATCACCGCAGACTGGGTTTCGGAGAAAAGCGGTATCCCGCTGCCGCAGGAGGGGCAGACCATCCTGAAGCCGCTGGCCCGCCAGCAGGCTGGCGATGCTGCGCTGTCTCAGGTGATGCAGGCCCGCCTTGCGGCCCTGTCCGTGCCGCAGAGTGGGACAGACAGCGTTCAGCTGCAGCTGGATGCTGCACCGCAGCTGCTGGCAGCACAGGCCAGTGCCGCCGCTGAAGCGATGCTGAAACCGCTGATTACGCAGGTAAAGGCAGCCCGTAGCCCGGATGAGGTTTATGAGCTGCTCGCGGCCAGCTACCCGTCGCTGGATGACATGGCCCTGCAGGAGCTGGTCGGTCAGGCCGTGTTTGTTGCTGACGTTATGGGGCAGCAGTATGGGTGAGGTCAATGCGGGGTTTGCCATGACCCTGCCACCGGCGCGGGCGATAGCTTACTTCCAGTCAAAAGGGTTAACGCCCACCCTGAGCTGGAAGGACATGCAGGACGAAGCCCATGCGGTCAGGTTCGTGGTGGCCGGTATCACGAAACTCGATGTACTCAGCGATATCCACAACGGCCTGACGCGCTCGCTGACGGAGGGAGCAACCTTCCGTCAGTTCCAGGACGAGCTGGAGCCGCTGCTGCAGCGTAAGGGCTGGCTGGGGCGCGGGCTGGTTGCCGATGAGGATGGCGTGTTGCAGGGCAAAAAGCTGATGCCCTACCGGCTTGATACCATTTTCCGCACCAACATCCAGTCCGCCTATGCAGCGGGTCGCTATCAGCAGCAGATGAGCAACGTTGCTGACCGACCCTACTGGCAATACAACGCGGTGATGGACAACCGCACCCGTCCGACGCACGCGGCACTCAATGGACGAATTTTTCGCTGGGACGACCCGATATGGCAGACCATCTACCCACCGAATGGCTACAACTGCCGCTGCTGGGTTCGCGCCCTGACTGAAGCGCAGATGACAAATCACCCTGTGGGCGTTGAAACCAGCGACGGTCGACTGGTAACCGTGCAACAGCCTTATGGGCTGGATGGCGGGATGCGCCCGGTCAAAGCGTATCGCGATCCTGAGACCGGCCAGATGCTGGTGCCGGACGCGGGCTTTCACCTCAATCCGGGGCGCGGATATCTGGCCGGGCTGGGTCAGTCCCTGCTGGAGAAAAGCGTGGATGCTCCTCCGCGCCTTGCCGCGCAGGCGGTGTATGAAACGCTGCGCAATAACCGGCTGACCACGGCAGTGAACCGTGCCCTCGATGGCTGGGTACGCTCGCTGCCTGCGCGTCCCGGCAAAGACTTTCGGCGCGTGGGCGCACTGTCGCCGCTGGTGCTGGCGGCAATCAGCGAGAGCGCGACCCTGCCGTCGCCGGCGATCACCTTAGCGGCGCAGACGGTGGTCAGCCTGCGCGATGCCGGAGTAACGTGGCTGGCACGGATTGCCTCAGCGTTCCGTTACCCGGTAGCCGTGCTGCAGCGGGGTGACACCATTCTGGTTGTGGCAGAGGATTTAACGGGCTACAGCGTGGTCACGCTTGTCCGCAGCGCTGATGGCTTTGAGCCGGTATCCTCGGTGCCGTGGTCGCCTGCCGCTGTTACGCATGCACGCCTGATTGACGGGGTACTGCCGGAGGATGGCGCATGAAACTTGATATCGATATCTCTGATGGGTTCCGTGACTGGCTGAACAAGCTGGCCTCGCGCTGCCAGCACCGTGAGCCGCTGATGAACAAAGTCGCCGGTATCATGCTCGATGCGGTGGATGAAAACTTTGTGCAGGGCGGGCGTCCTGCGTGGAAGCCCCTGCAATATCGTGACGGTAAACCGCTGATTAAGACCCGACGCCTGCACGGCTCCATTGAACCGTTCGCCGATAACGATCAGGCGGTGGTGGGTACCAACCTGGTATACGCCCGCATTCACCAGCAGGGCGGGAAAACCCGCCCTCACATTATCCGTCCCCGCAACAAAAAAGCGCTGCGCTTTAACGGGCGCTTTGCCAGCCAGGTCAACCACCCCGGCTCGGATATTCCGGCCCGTCCTTTCCTCAGCCTGACGGAGGATGATAACGACGCCATCCGCCAGGCCGTCATTGACCACCTTGGTGGGGAAGACTGATAAGCCCACAAAAGCACGCTGTGGCGTTTTTCTGCTTTCAGGGGTAACGTATTACCTCTCCTTCGTTTTAACGCCATTCTGCGCGATTTAAACGGGTTTTAAACGGGGTTGCGCCGAGCAGCCACGGTGTTACTGTTTTAACCCCTCTGATTCCTCCCCCTGTTCTTACCGCTTCACCCCTGTAACTGTCGGGCTGTCAGCCCGCCGCCTATTCTGTCCTCACTTTGACAGTTTCAGGACGCAATACACCGATGTGGAAGCTCGCCACGGCCTCACTTGCAGGCATCAACAAGGACAACGCCGCCCGCATTCAGCTGTTTCCGGCTGGCTGGTTCGGTGCGCCGTCAGGTGGCCAGCGCTGGTTTCTGGATGCAGCGCTGGCGCAGCGTCTGATTGATACCGCTAACAGCCGGGTAAACGACTACCCGTTTGACTATGAACACCAGTCCCTGAATGCCCCGAAGGCCAGCGGCCCGGTGCCTGCGTCAGGCTGGTTCAGGACCCTGAGCTGGGTGGAAGGCGAAGGCCTGTTTGCTGACGTCAGGTGGACGGAACGCGCCGCCTCGCTGATTCAGGCGGATGAGTACCGCTACGTGTCACCGACCTTCCGCTATGACGAGCAGGGGAACGTGCGCGAACTGGTTAACGCCGCGCTCACCAATATGCCGGTGCTGGACGGGATGCGTCAGGTGGCTGCGTCCCTGATGTTTTTTGATAACGGAGAACAACCGATGAACGAAAACCTGCGTCTCGTCCTCTGCGCCATTATGGGGCTGGGTAATGAGGCTGATGAGGCTGCTATTCAGGCAGCGGCTGAAGCGCTCCAGAAGGGGCAGCTTAAAGAGGCCAACTGCTCCAGCATCAGTGCGCTGATCGAGGCCCACAAGGCTCAGCTGACAGCAAAAGACCAGTCCATTCAGGAAGGCCAGACGAAGATTGCCGCGCTCTCTTCCGGGCAGCAGAACGGCAAGCCCGACCCGACCCAATACGTGCCGGTGGCCGTGGTGGACGACCTGCGCACCGAGCTGGCATCGCTCTCCTCACAGATTCAGGGCGATAAAGTGGAAAACCTGCTGACCGCCGCACTGAGCGACGGGCGCGTAATGAAAGGTGCAGACGAGGACAATCTGCGCGAGCTGGGCAAGAGCAACTACAGCCTGATGGAAAAGATGATCGGCACCCGCAAACCTATCAAAGCCCTGTCACAGATGCAGTCTGACGGCATGACGTTTGATACCGGTAAGCATAACGACAACGTTGAGCTGACCGCCGACCAGCTGGCCATCTGCAGCCAGATGGGCCTCACCGCTGAAGACCTGACCGGAGGGAAAAAATGACCGCGATCACCGCACCCCGTGACACCCCGTGGCGTGACTGCATTCTGGTGCCGTTGCCCGTCGCCAAAGGCGAGGTTATCCCGATGGGGGCCATCGTCTGCGTGAGCAAAACCGGCTTTGCCGTCAACGGCACGGAGGATGCGACTCTGAAATACGCAGGCTGCGCCGACGAGTCGGTGGATAACAGTGCCGGTGAGGATGGCGCTCAGTTCATCAACGTCCGCGCCAGTAAGGCGTTCAAGTGGGCCAGTGACGGCACCATCACTCAGGCGAGCCTGCTTACCCGTGCTTACATCCTGGATAATCAGACGCTGTCTGCTGAGAACGGCGGTACACCTGCGGACGGTGAAACTCCGGCTGGCGATGCCACCCGCAGCAGCGCCGGAAAAATCATCCTGATCGAAAGTGACGGCGTCTGGATTTACTGATTTATAAGGAAAATGATTATGGCTGCAATCAACAAAGCCAACCTCAGCGTGCTGTTTATGAGCCTGAAAAAGTCGTTTCAGGGCGGGCTGAAGCTCGGTAAACCGCAATGGCAGCGCGTGGCAACCCGCATCCCGTCCACGGGGGCGGCAAACTACTACGCCTGGCTGGAAATGTTCCCAAAAATGCGCGAGTGGATTGGTGAGAAGCAACTCACCAAGCTGCTGGAGCATGACTTTACCGTGCCCAACAAGGATTTTGAGGCCACGGTGGTCGTCAAACGTAACCATATCAAGGATGACCAGCTGGGCATCTATGGCGTACAGGCGACGGCTGCAGGTCAGAGTGCCGAAATGTGGCCGGATGAAATGGTCTTCGAACTGCTGAATAAAGCCTTCACCGCCAAGTGCTATGACGGCCTGCCGTTTATCAGCAACAGTCACAAAATTGGTGACAAGACCTACAGCAACATGGGCAAAGCCCCGCTGTCGGTTGCCACACAGGATGCGGCTAAGGCCTCATTCGGCGCGGCGCGTACCAGCATGAAAAAGCTGAAAGACCGCCACGACCGTCCGCTGAACATCAATCCTGATCTGCTGGTCGTGCCTCCGGCGCTGGAAGATATTGCAAAGGCGCTTGTGACGGTTGAACGCCTGGAAGACGGTAAGCCCAACCTCTACCGGGGAGCTGCTGAGGTGATCGTGGTGCAGCACCTGACCTCTGATACCCAGTGGTTCCTGCTGGACACCTCGCAGGTTCTGAAGCCGCTTATCTATCAGGACAGGGAAACGCCTGATTTTGTCTCCCAGACCAATATGGACTCAGACGACGTCTTTATGCGGGCGGAGTACAAGTTCGGCATCGAGGCGCGTGGGGCCGCTGCATTCGGCTACTGGCAGATGGCTTACGGCTCCACCGGTACGGGGAACTGACCATGAGCTATGCCACCCCGGAGGACTACAAAGCCTGGTTTACCGAGCGCGATGCCGTCAGCGTGTCAGCGCCCTGGCACAGCGATAAAGCGGATGACAAGCGCATTGCGTATCACCTTCGGGCGGCGAGTGGCCGGATTGATGCCTATATCGGTGCCCGCTATCGTCTGCCGCTGCGGCAGGTGCCGGATGCGCTGCGTGATTACTGCTGCGATATCGCCCGTTACCTGCTGACCGGTAACGAGCATACCTGCAATGAAGTGATCCGTCTGCGCTACGAGGACGCAATCAGCTGGCTGAAGCTGGTCGCCAGTGGCAAGGCCGGTATCGGTTCAAACCCGGAGAACGGCGGCACCGTCGATGCGTCGACACCAACCGTCGAGTTTTATTCCGGTGGCGACGATCTGTGGAGCCGTAACCGCACGGGTGGAGGAGCGTACTGATGATTACCACCATCGAAAAAGCGCTGTGCGAGCGTCTGCAGCAGGGGCTGGGCCGGATGGTTAACAGCCCGGTGGTAACCTGGAACGTGCTGGCCACGGATATAGGCGTGGCGCTGCGGCAGCTCCCCGGCGTATGCGTGGTGTTTTCGGGCATCACCAGCAGCAGGGCGCACGATACGTCCCACCGCCGCTTCCTCGTTACCGGTCGGTTCAGCGTGTTTGTCGTGGACTACAACCTGCGCAGCAATGAGGCGCTCCGCCACGGCGGGCCGGGGATTGAAGAGCCGGGATGCTATCGCCTTATTCGCAGCGTGCGTCGCCTGCTTACCGGGCAGGACCTGGGGCTGAAGATTGATTTTCTGAAGCCCGGGGGCGTGCGCCCCGTAGCCGGGCAGGCATTTAACGATAAGGGCGTGGCGGTCTACGAGTGCATGTTCGGCACGCAGTGGATGGAAGACGCGCTGGATAACGGGCACTGGCCCGCACCGGAACTGCCGACCGATGAAGACGCTGACTTCGTTCTCTGGAAAGGACGCATCGAAAAACCGCTGCCGTGGCATGAAAGCACCCGTATGGCTTACATCCAGCCAGGTGAATCCGCACCGGTAGCCGAAGATATCATGCAGAACAGGACTGACAACGATGATTAAGGTGATCGCCCGTAAGGGTATTCAGGTGCCGGTGGAGGGTCGTTCAGACCGTTACATCACCGACAAAGAGGCCGTGGAGGTGCCGGAAACAGCCTACTGGCTGCGCCGCCTGCGGGATGGCGATCTGTTGCTGTATGCCGGACAGGCTAAATCCGCTGCAGCTGAGGCTGCTGATGTTAAACCATCCGGTAAAAATGCAGAGATATCTGCTGCTCCGGCAGCTAAGGCGGATAAATGACTATGGATATGACAACTATTCCGAACCCGATTTATAAGCCCGGTGCTTATTTCGCGTTCAATACCACGCTGGCCTCACATGCGCTGGCCACCAATGACCAGAAGCTGCTGATTATCGCACAGCGTCTGCACGACAGCGCTACGGTCGACGCACTGACGCCGGTGAACGTCTTCAGCGACGATGAGGCGGCGCTGTACTTCGGACGCGGCTCGCAGGCCCACCGTATGGCCCGCGCGGCGATTAAAGCAAACCAGTACATTCAGCTGACGGTTGTCGGGCTGGATGATGCTGAAGCGGGCGTGGCGGCAACCGGCTCACTGGTGGTTAACGGCACCGCAAGCGGTTCAGGTCAGGTGCGTCTGGATATTTGCGGCACCACCGTTGCCGTTGCCGTCAGCCAGGGCGATAAAGCCGGTGATGTGATGGCTTCTCTGGCCAGTGCTATTACGCTGCAGGATTCCCTGCCACTGAGCGCGACGGTCGGTGAAATTGATGGCCCGCCAAATGGCGACGATCCACCGGAGAAAATCAAGGCGCTGGTGCTGACCGCCCGCAACAAGGGCAGCGCCGGTAATGAGTGCGGTCTGACCCCGACCATCACCGCCAGCGGCCTCACGGCTACGCTGACACCCATGAGGGGCGGTCAGGGTGACCCCTCGCTGGATGCGGCATTCAGCGCCGTGTTCGCCTCCGGGCACACGCTGATCATGCTGCCTTACACCAGCGATGACGCGCTGGCAAAGCTGTCCGCTCATCTGGATAACGTCTCCGGGCCGCTTGAGCAGCGCAGCGCGGTGGGGGTTACCGGCTGGAACGGGACGCTTGCCAGCGGCACCACTCTCACCGGCAGGGTAAATGCCCCACGCATTACCTGTGGCTGGTATGCCGGTTCGGCGCTCCCGAACGGCGAGCTGGCGGCGATTTATGGTGCCATTATCGCCAGTGAATCCGATCCTGCCCGACCGCTCAACACTCTGACGTTACCGGGCATGGATATCACGGCGCAGGATAACTGGCCGGGGCGCACCGAGCAGGAAAATGCGCTGATGAACGGCCTGACGCCGTTTGAGGTGGACGGAAGCGTGGTGCGCATCGTGCGCTCGGTCAGCACCTATGTGAAGAATGCCGCTGGCGTGACCGACCGCTCCCTGATGGATATTACCATTATCCGTTCGCTCGACTATGTGCGTCTTGCCTGCCGGACGCGCTACACCCAGCGCTTCCCGCGTGAAAAGCTGACCGATGCGCGACTGGCGCGTATCCGCTCCGAGCTGCTCGATGTGCTGTATTCGCTGGAGCAGCTGGAAATTGTGGAGAACGTCGACGCGCTGAAAGACCAGCTCAGGGTGACCCGCTGTCTTCAGGACGATACGCGGGCAGAGGCGACCATTCCGGCAGCGGTCGTGCGCGGTCTGCACATCTTCGCCGCCGTCATTTATCTGATGTAAGGAGACGACAATGGCCCTTGAATACGTTGGTTCTATTGTCCTGGACGTTAACAGCGTGGAGGTTGAAGTCACTGACTTCAACCCTACCGAGACAACCGGGAAAAAGCTGGTCAAGACTATGAACAGCACTGGCCGGGCGAAAGGTTATACCCAGGGTATTGCCACATGGGAGCTGTCCATCACGGCGGTGGTGCCGAAAAACACCAATGTCAACTGGGCGCAGATTGCCGGTGCAAAACTGACCCAGACGCCGCTCGGCAGCGGCAAACGCACCACTTATCAGGATGTGTTTGTCACGCAGGTCGGTGAGCAGTACACCGTGGATAACGAGGCGCGTATCAACATCACCGCCTTTGCGCTTAACAAAATTGAGGAATAATGATGTCCGGGAACATTACCTGCACAGGTTCACTGCCGGTTGGCATTCTGTTTGATGGCAAACTGCACCAGGACGTGGTGCTGGGTCTGGCAACGGTCGGGGATGAGATTGCCGTGATTGAAGACGGCGTCTCCGATGCAGGCGTGCCAATTGCGGTGCTGGCCCGCACGCTGACCAAGATTGGCGACATTCCGGCGCAGAGCATCACCTATGAGCTGCTCTGTGACAATCTGGTGTCCGAGGATTACGCCTACCTGCGCACCCTGCGCGACGAGGTGAAAAAAAAGCTCAAATCCACGAGCAGCGCTTCACCGAATACCGGTACACGGTTATCCGGCTCGGACGATACGGCATCTCAGAAGAAAAAATCCGACGCGCCAGCACTGTAGAGCTGGCCGGATGGCTGGACGCCATCACCCGCCGGGAAAACCCCAAAGCCTGGCAGAAAAACCGCACCGTTATCAGCCTGCGTCGCCCCCGCAACAGGGCACGCAGCGCTGCTTCCCGCTAAGAGGACTGCCCCGTGGCCCGTGATTTTGATACTCAGATTAAATTCGGCGTGCAGGACAATGCCACGCCCAAAATCCGGTCGTTATCCGAAGAGTTTCGTCGACTGTCCCGCGATCGTGAAGCTCAGGGAATCAGGTCCGAACAGAGCATACAGCGCGAAATCCTGCGTACAATCAGCGCCTGGAACCGGCTTGAAAGCAGCGGCACCCTGTCGGCAAAGGGGCAGGAGCGTGCATACCAGCAGATGATCTCAACAGTCGGCCGACTGCGTAATGAGATGGCTGAAACGATGCGTGCCCAGAAGGACACGGCTCCAGTGCTGCAGGAGTACCGGCGTATGGCCAGCGCCCGTGAAACGCTGGGTATCCGCTCCGAGCAGTCCATCCGGCGCGAGATTAACCAGACGATGGCCGCGTACAACCGCCTGTCCCGCAGCGGCACCATGAGTGCCGGCGAGCAGAGCCGCGCATGGAACCAGACGCAGGCTACCGTTGCGAGGCTCAGACGCGAACTGGGCGAGACAGAGCGAAGCTATCAGCGCCTTGCCTGCGTGGGAAAAACGGTGGGCGCTATTGGCGGCGGTCTTGTTGCCGGTGCGATGGTGATGCGTAAGCCCATCGAAAATCAGATGCAGTACGATTCCGAGCTGCGTAAGGTGGCCAACTTCGCCTACAAGCATGACAACCTCGCCGGACGACAGTCGGGGATGACGGATATCGACGGTGCGATCAAAACCGCGTTGCGTGAAGGTGGTGGCGATATCAATGGCGCTTTTCATGGTCTGGAGGTGATGCTCCGCTCCGGGACCATGACAAGAGAGCAGGCTTTTCGTGCGTTGCCTGGCGTAATGAAGAACGCAACCGCAACAGAGACCGATGCGGCCTCTGTTGCCAGCCTGCAGTCCAGCGCGTTTAACTTCGGTCTGAATGAGAAGGACGCCCGTGCGGGCCTTAGCGTGACCACCACAATGGCGCAGAACGGCATGGTGGATGTACCTTTGCTGGCCAAAGAAATGCCAAAGGCGCTGGAGTCCGCCAAGTCCATTGGTCTGCATGGCCGTACCGGCTTCTCACAGGTTGCTGCACTCTTCGAGGCAGCTGCACGCGGTGCTGGCTCTCCTGAAGAGGCAGCGACTTTCACCACCAATCTGCTCTCTGAACTGTCCTCACCGACGCTGGCCAACAACTTCAAGCAGATTAAAGTCGGCAAGCGCGGGCTTGATATACGTGCCCTGATGCGTGCCGACGCGGCAAAAGGGCTGACGCCGCTGGATACTGTTGATCGGGCCATTAGCAGCATGGACGATCACGATCCTCAGTTCGTGGCCCTCAATAAGCAGATTGCCCGCACGGCTCCCGGTGAGGCCAGAGCGCAGCTGGAAGCACGCCGCGATCAGATTCATGGGCAGAATGTTGGACGCATCTTTACCAATGAATACTCCCGCATGGGCTTCCTGAACTGGGAACGCAACAAGGACTACTATCACAAGCTGGTCGGGGAAGGTAACGAGCAGTTTGATATGCCTGCCGGTAAAACCTCTGCCGATCTTGATTTTGAACTGGTGAAGGACAGCCCGGCATTTCAGGTCAACAAGGCCAAAAACGAAGCGGCCTTTTCGTCTAATGATACTGCCTCTCCTTTCTCTAAGTGGGTTGGGGAGGCTGCTGATAAAGCGGCTGAGCTGGCACAGGAGTTTCCGAAATTAACAACCGCTATCAGCGGTGCTTATTCAGCCATTCAGGGGCTGGGGGCTATAGGCGGAGCCGGACTCGGTGGCGCTGTGGCGCTGGGTGGGAAAAAACTGTGGAGCGTTCTCCGTGGTGGGTCTGCTGTTGCCGCTGAAGGGGCAGAAATCGCTGCCTCTGGTGGCATAGCCAGCCGCGCCGGGAGTGTTTTAAGCCGTGCCGGAGGTGCAGTTGCGCGTGGTGCTCACTGGGCCGGTGGTGTTCTTGAGGACGGACTGCTCACGCGTGGTGCCGGGTTGATTAACCCCTGGACAGTTGGTGCGCTTGCACTTACGCCCGGCAGCACAGTCAGTAACAGTAGCGAAATGGGCGAACTGGCGCGGTTAAAGCAGCACAATCTTCAGCAAAACAGCGCCGTGGATATCCCTGTTGCGCTCGATGCGCTCAATGAAATGAAGCACTTCATGGAGCAGCACAACTCTGCAACGTCTGCTGGCGCAGGTGGTGGTGCTGCATCTCCGGCTAAAACCCCGCCGGTACCCGTTCTTAACGCAAATTTCTATCTCGACGGGCGCGCGCTTACCGACGCGGTGTTGCGCCGGGTTGACGTTGATTCAAGGAGGCAGTAATGGCGGATGCTATCAATGAAATCGCTTCGGCGCTGGGCGTCGACCTGCTGATGCCGGCCTCGTTCCGGGGCGTGGAGTTCGACTGTCTGTTTACCCGCGACACGCTGGCAAAGGACACCGTGTCCTACGCTTACCCGTACCGGGACGGCGAAGAGGTGGAAGACCAGGGGCTGAAAGCGGTGAACTTCCGCCTGCAGGCACTCTTCTGGGGCAATCGCTATCAGACGCAGCTTAAAGCCTTTTTAAACGCCCTTAAAACGGCGGGCACTGGCGAACTGGTTCACCCGGTATATGGCTCGGTGCCGGACGTGCAGTTTCTGGAGGCCGGGGTATTCCATGAGGTGGAGCCGGTTAACGCCGTCACCGTAGACCTGGTCTTTGTGGAGAGCGGCAAGCCTGATGCGCTGTTTGCCACCACCCATTACGAGGCAGACGGCGACAGTATTTTCGACAGTGCCGTCAGCTGGTTCGGGGACGCAATGGATACGCTGCGCGACATTCAACAGGATATTGCCCGCGTCACCAATATCATCGCCTCAGCCGAGTACGTGGTCAACGCCCTGGCAAACGAAGTGCAGTCCACTATCGGCAGCGCTCTAAATTACCTGGACTATCCGACCGCCTTTATCTCCGACCTGAAGCACCTGACCGGCGCATTCACTGACCGGCTGTCACTGAGCGAAGCTTCCCGCCTGTCGGACTGGAACGCGCTGACCGGGCTGAAGGACACCATGCTGACATTACCGGCGCAGCGCACCACCGCGCAGCAGACCATGTCTTCCGGCAGCGTGTTCGCCTCCACCCTGCGCCGCGCCAGCGTGATGCCACAGAGCGATACGGAGATGATTAACCAGGCCATCCGCCTGGTGGCCGTCAGCGAAATGACTGATACGACCAGCGATATTTTTGTGAATGAGACCGCCTCCCCGACGCTGTCCTCGACCGATATCGAGCGCATCACCGGCGACGTGCGCACCCTGATTGTGGAGGCTATCGCCGCCCAGCGGGCGTCCGTCTCGGCGCGTATGGCCACCGCCGTTCGCGAGCAGGCCGGTACGCCGGATACCCGTCAGGATCAGGCCATCATTGCTGCGCTGCAGGAAAGCGCCGGGCACCTGCAGGAGCAGGCTCGCGGGCTGATACTGGCGCTGCCGCCGCTGGTACAGCGTCAGGTGACGCGCCGCTGTAATCTGCCCTTGCTGGCGTTTGAGTGGTACGGCGACGCTTCCCGCGCCACGCAGCTGGCCCGCCTCAATCCATCACTGCGCCAGTCCAATAACCTGAATCCGGGAGATGTGCTGTATGCCTGGGCAAGATGAGCAGCGCCTGACGCTGCGTATCGGGGGCCGGTCGCATGACGACTGGGAGCGCTTCGAGGTGGATTCCGACCTGCTGACCCCTGCGGGCGGCTGGCAGCTGTCGGTCGGCACCGCAGAGCCGGTGTTGCCCACGAATGTGGAAGCCGGAGCCAAAGCCGAGCTGCGCTACGGCGACAGTACCATCATGACCGGCATGATTGATGAGCTGAGCCATGACGTGAGCCGTGGCCAGCATATGCTTGAGCTGAACGGTCGCGATGCAGCGGCGGTACTGGTGGACTGTTCGGCCCCCATTTTTACCGCGCAGGAAATGACGCTGCAGGAGGTTATTTCGCAGGTGATTAAGCCGCTGGGCGTGACCGCTATTCGCATGCAGGCTGAGAACCCCGGCAGCGTGAAGAAGGTCAGCATCGAGCCGGGCGACAGTGCGTGGGATGCGCTGAAGCGCGTCGCTGAGATGAGCGGCCTGTGGCCGTGGATGGCCCCGGACGGCACGCTGATTATCGGCGGGCCGGACTATAGCGCCGCGCCGGTGGATACGCTCATCATGCACCGTGATGGCCAGAACAATAACCTGCTCAGGCTGGGCAAGCGTACCGATATGAGCGGGCGTTACTCTCAGACCACGGTACTGGCGCAGGGGCACGGCACCGGGCATGAGGACGGCAAGGCCAACCGCAAATGCACGGTGAAAGACACCACCATGACGCTCTGGCGCCCGCGTATCGTGGTGGAGGGTGATTCGCAGAGCGATGAAGAGGTGCAGTTCCGCGCCCGCAAGCTGCAGGCGGATGCGAGGCTGAACGGTTTTGCGCTCTCGGCCACCCTGCGTGGCTTCACTACCGCGAGTGGCACGCTGTGGGCACCGGGTCAGCGGGTTTTTGTTAAAAGCGACGTTCACGGGCTGGATGACGTTTACTTCATCATGCAGCGCACCTTCCGGGGCGGACGTGGCCAGCGGCAGGAAACCACGCTGCTGCTACGTGAGGACGGTATCTGGTTGCCGGATGCATATCCGAAGTCCGGGCACCGCAAGGGGCACCGGCGCGGCAAAAAAGACAAGGGACTGTGGACAACATGGGAGCAGGTCGATAATGCCTGATTTTTCTGGACTGGTGGATAAACGCATCCGTAAAGCACTCAGTGGGCTGCGGCTGGCCTTTCGCGGCGTGCTGACCCGTATCACTACCACTTGCGGCGTACAGACCGCCCAGGTGGCCGGACTGGCCCCTGAAGGGCTTGAAGGCATCGAAATGTTCCAGCAGTATGGCTTCACCACCGTTCCGCCAGAGGGCGCGATGGCGATTGTACTGCCGCTGGGTGGGCGTACCAGCCACGGGATCGTAATTGCCACCGAACACAGCAGCTATCGTCTGCAGGGGCTGAAGTCCGGCGAGGTGGCCATCTATACCGATGAGGGAGCCAGCATCGTGCTGAAACGTAACCGAATCATCGCCATCACCTGCGACGACTGGGAGCTAGACTGCAAGCGCATGAAAGTGAATGCCTCGGAGTCGGTGGTATTCACCACACCGGAGCTGAGTACGTCAGAAAAACTCACTGCGCAGGGGCTTATCAGCGGCAACGGCGGTATGGCCATCAAAGGCGGTGACGGTGGCGTAACAGCCTCGTTTGAGGGTAATATCAGCCATAAGGACGGCACTATCACCTCGGTGGCAGTCACCATCAACGGTGTTAAAATTGGGCCTCACATCCACGACACCCCGGATGGGCCGTCAGGCCCGCCCAAAAACGCATAACCTCACCGGGGCATCCCCGCCCCGGACTTAGCCGCTTCACCCCCGTACCTTCCTGCCTTACCGCTCCTGCGGCATTCTGACCGCTATGGACGCCTATATCGATCACACCACCGGCGATTACACCGGACAGCGCTGTACCGACCTGCATAACGCGGTCTGGCTGCGTCTGCGTATCCGCAAAGGCACGTACTGGGCTGACCCGCAGATGGGGTCACGCCTGCACGAACTGGCCCGCGCAAAGGATACGCCGCAGACCCGCACGCTGGCTCGCCAGTATGCCGAACAGGCGCTGCAGCCGCTGATTGATGACAAACGGGCGACCGTTGTGGATGTGGCTGTCACCTCGCCTGAAACCGGCTGGCTGTTGCTTTCCATCACGGTCACCAGCGCGGGCGGGGATGTACTCACCTTCCGGCATCCGGTCAAAGTGGTTTAAACGGGGAATTATGGCACGCAGCGTACCGGCACTCACCGACATTACTCAACAACAGCTACGGGATATCCGCAACCAGCTCCCGGATGCGGACGTCTCCGGGGACAGCGACTATGCCATCCGGGCGAACGCCATCTCCGGCGTGGCTCAGGGGCTGTATAACGACCAGGGCTGGATACTGCGCCAGATATTCCCTGACACCGCCGACCATGACTGGCTGGTGATGCACGCCCGCTCACGTGGTCTGTCACCCAAACCCGCCAGCGCGGCAAGCGGTCAGGCGATATTCACCGGTTCGGTGGGCCTGAAAGTGGCCAGCGGTCTTCAGTTCCGTCCACGCGGCGGCAATGTGCTGTACCAGACCACGGCAGAGGCCACGCTCAGCGATAAAGGCTCCGTCACCGTGAGCGCCAGCGCCATGACACCTGGCGTCATGGGCAACCTCAGCGACAACACTGCCGCCACGCTGCTCAGTGCGCCGCAGGGCATCGACAGCTCGGTGACGATTAAGACCATGCGCGGTGGCACGGATGCCGAGAGCGATGACTCGCTACTCTCGCGTCTGCTGGAGCTGATGCGCCGCCCGCCTGCCGGGGGCAACAAATACGACTACCGCCGCTGGGCGATGGAGGTCAGCGGCGTATCAGAGGCTTACGTTTACCCCCTGCGCCGGGGCTATGGCACCGTGGACGTGGTGATTACCGCCAGCGGCGGCCTGCCCTCCGAGGAGACCCTCAAGGCGGTGCAGGCCCATATCGACGACCAGCGCCCGGTGACGGCGAAAGACACGCTGATAATGGCTCCTGAGCCGCTCAGTACCGATATCTCTGTCAAAGTCAGCCTTGACGGGCTTTCGCCCGATGAGGCCAGGGCACAGATAACCCTGGTGCTGACGGATTATTTCAGCCGTCTGGCTCCGGGAGAGATTGCGGTCAGAACCCAGATGGGTGCGCTTATTTCCGATATCACCGGCGTGGTGGATTACGAGCTGGTGACGCCGACAGGTAACATTGTGCCGGAAGTCAGCGACAAAACCGTGCAGTGGATACGTCCGGGCACTATCACCGTGGACGAGCTGAAATGACCGGGAACGACTACCGCGAGCTGCTGTATCTGCTGCTGCCTGATGGCTATGCCCGTAACGGCCAGCGCCTGAACGCGGAGCTGCAGGCCGAAGGTAACGCGCTGGCAAACGTCGAGCGTGGTGCTCAGGACGTGCTGAACGGCGTGACGCCTTTCACCGCCGCCGCGCTTCTGTCGGACTGGGAGCGCGTGCTGGGCTTATCGGTCAGCAGCGGGATGACCATTCAGGCCCGCCGCCAGCAGATTATGGCGAAGCTGAACGAAACCGGAGGGCTGAGTCGCAGCTATTTTATCCGCCTGGCGAAGTCGCTGGGCTATGACGTCACCATCGACGAGCCGGAGCCGTTCCGCTGTGGCCGTAACCGCTGCGGGGACAGGCTCTGGATACCGGAAATTGTCTGGGTCTGGATCGTGAATATTCAGGATGGTCAGGTGCCGGTGTACCGCTTCCGCTGCGGCAGTTCGGCTACGTGTGAGCGCCTGATGTCATTTGGCCAGAATATGCTGGAGAGCATATTCCGCGATTTAAAACCTGCTCATACACAGGTTGTATTTAATTACGTGGAGAATAGAACGTAATGAAAGATATTATCGAGCCGGTTGATACCGACGATGGATTATTTCACGATGGCGACCCGTCAACCGGCGCGGAAGGCACCATCGTTTACGCCAAAATCATGAATGCGCTTCAGGGCGGCATTATTGATATTCAGACCGAGAATAAAAATATTCTGGCTGAAGCTCAGATGGTGCCTGACCCGTCGAAGAATAACCAGTTGCTGACGGCCATAAAAGCCATTGCCACAGCGATTGCGGCTGCAGCTGCATCGGTTGCTGTGCCTGTGGGGACTCCGCTCTCGTGGCCGACAACCACACCGCCTGACGGCTACGCCATCATGCAGGGGCAGACATTTGACACCGCCAAATACCCTAAAACCGCTGCGGCCTATCCATCCGGCAAACTGCCCGATATGCGCGGGCAGACCATTAAAGGTGCGCCTGACGGTCGTGCATTATTAAGTCTCGAAGCTGACGGAATTAAGTCTCACGGGCATACCGCAACGGCGTCAAATACCGACCTCGGCACCAAGACCTCAGCCGCCTTTGATTATGGTACGAAAACCACGTCAAACACGGATTTGGGGACAAAAGCGACCACGGCATTTGATTATGGAACAAAGACTACCAATAGCGCAGGGGCGCATACCCATACTTATACAGCACCTTATTTCCCTAGAGGAAATGGAGCATCTGGAAGTAGTTATGTTTTAAGTGGTAAAAGTGCTACGACTTCATCCGCAGGTGCACACACTCATACCGTCGCTATCGGTTCGCATACCCATAACGTGGTTCTCGGTGCCCATGCCCATACCGTGGACATCGGTGCACATACTCATACCATTGTTATGGGCACACACGGTCATACTATTACGGTCGCCGCAGCCGGTAATGCGGAAAATACCGTTAAAAACATCGCATTTAATTATATTGTGAGGCTCGCATGACTTTCAAAATGTCCGATAACGCTCAGACCATTAAAGTATTTAATTTACGTGCAGACACCAGTGAGTTTATTGGTGCCGGTGATGCGTATATCGCACCGCATACAGGATTACCCGCCAACTGCACAGAAATAGCGCCACCGGCAATTCC
This sequence comes from Erwinia tracheiphila, assembly GCF_021365465.1. Lineage (NCBI taxonomy): Bacteria > Pseudomonadati > Pseudomonadota > Gammaproteobacteria > Enterobacterales > Erwiniaceae > Erwinia > Erwinia tracheiphila. The sequence goes on along the minus strand of NZ_CP089932.1, from coordinate 1,137,456 downwards.
CGTCGACCATGCTGCTATTTTTGATGAAGCCAAACAGGCCTGGTCGCTCACCGAAGACCATCGCGGTGTTACTGTTTATGATATCACCTCCGGGGCATCTACTGTGATTGACTTGCTGGGGCCACTGCCGGAGAGCGTGGTGACGACAGCTCCCTCCGGGCAGTACGAGAAGTGGGACGGGAAAGCCTGGGTTAAGGATGAAGAGGCTGAGAAAAATGCCCTGCTGGCTGAAGCAACAGCCAAACAGAACCAGTTAATCACTGAAGCCCGCCAGGTTATCGGCGAATGGCAGACTGCGCTGATGCTGGGTTCTCTCTCTGACGCTAACAAAACCAAATTACAGACCTGGCTTGACTATATCGAGGCACTGAAAAATGTCGACCTCAGTAAGCCAGAATGGCCAGAAAAACCCGCTCAATAAGAATCAACTCGAAAAGGGGATAATATCATGAGGCTTCATTCATGGATTTCCTCCGTATTTAAATGCAAATCAAATGAGGTAATAAAAATGGCAGAAATTAAAGATATTGTGAATGACGATCTGGTGAAAAAAGCGCTTCTCTCTGACCAGGTAAAAGAAGCGGTTAAAACACAAATCAAAACTGACCTGGATAGTCAGATTGATGGTGCTGTAGATACCGCTCTGGCTGACTTGCTGGGCAGCAGCGAACAACAGTAAGCAATCGCACTATTTATCACTTGATGCGCCAGAAACGGCGCATCATTCTTGCTACATCATTTCAGGAATGGCAAATGACATTGGTTCAAACTGCATTACTTTATGGCTGCACTGCTGTTTGTGCGCTCTATCTTGTTGCCGGGGGCTATAAAACCATCCGTGCTTATATTCGCAAAAAGATTGACCAAGCGGCTGAAGCGAAAGCTGTGTCGGCAAAATCTACTTAACCAGACCATATCTCTCTGGCAGAGACTGGATTGCAAAGAAAACGCCAGTTCGCTGGCGTTTAGATAATCTCAAGATACAAGTTGTTTTATGAGTTTAGCAGGCGAGCCAGCATATAGGACGTTTGGTGGGACATCACAATTGACTACACTATTGGCACCAATGACGCTGTTATCACCAATGGATACACCAGGTAAAATTACCGTCCCAGCACCAATCCAAACGTTATTACCTATCCAAATAGGTTTAATGACATTAATATGCCTATCACACGGATTGACAACGTGAGTAACGGTACAAATATTAACATTAGGACCAATTAACGTATTATCTCCAATATTTATTGGCGCATTGTCCAGAAAAGTGCAGCCTGAATTAATGTAAAGATTTTTCCCGATGGATATCTTTCCGAATTCATAATAAAACGGAGCGACAATAGTAGACTTCCCTTCAAAGACAATACCTGTTTTTAACAATATTTTATTTTCTTTTTTTCTGCCATGTGGCTGCTGTTGAAGAAGGCTCTTGCTCTTCTTACAGAGATATGCCTTGAACAAAGAAGAAATAAATATTCTAACATTTAACCGGCACCTTTCAATTGAAGAAAGCAAACGATAATACATTGCTGCACTGTAATCAAAGAGTTTACCCCCCACTCAGGCAAAGCACAGGATGAGTGCTACCTGAGCATAGCAGGCCATGAACTATAACTATGCATATCATCGGGTTTAGCGATCAATAAATTCAAATTGATCAGCAATTCTGATAATGGAGTTAGTTCAATGGTTACAACAGTCATTCCCTGGGTTGGAGGTAAGCGTAAACTGGCTAAGTCTCTCTTGCCTTTGTTTCCAGCGCATACCTGCTACGTTGAGCCTTTCTGTGGCGGTGCTGCGCTTTTCTTTATGAAAGAGCCATCGAAGGCCGAAGTACTGAACGATATTAATAGCGACATCGTTAACCTTTACCGGGTTATCCAGAATCACCTCGAAGAGTTTATAAAGCAGTTTAAATGGGCTTTAACCAGCCGCGAAATATTCCAGTGGCTCAAAGATACGCCCCCTGAAACGCTGACTGATATACAACGAGCGGCTAGGTTCTACTATCTGCAAAAATTATCCTTTGGAGCCAAAGCAGAGGGGCGAACATTTGGCACCAGCGCTACAGGCCCTTCGAAATTAAACCTGTTACGGCTGGGAGAAACGCTGTCAGAGGCCTGGCTGCGTCTGCATCGGGTAACAATAGAACATCTGGACTGGAAAACATGTATAACCCGTTACGACAGGCCAGACACGCTGTTTTACCTTGACCCGCCGTACTGGCAAACGCAGGGTTACGGCGTACCGTTCGGTCTTGAAGAGTATGCCGCAATGGCAGAACTGGCACGCAGATGCCAAGGGAGGATGATTATCTCAGTTAACGATCACCCGGACATGCGCCGGGTGTTTGAAGGGCTGGAGATGATGACAGTTAATACAACGTACTCAGTAGGCAGTAATAACGGCCATAAGGCGTTTGAGTTGGTTATATGCAACTTCAGCCTTGAGATTGATGCATCGAGGCTTTAAACCCTTCTGAAAGGCACCACAGGCCGTTATTTTCGACGGCTACATCAAACACCGCCATTTGCTCAAGTATGAAGCGGGTGGCGTGTTCACGTTGTCCGGTTATGTAGGCGATGGCCTGTAGAGTCAGTGAGGTCGTCTGACCGAAGGTTGAAATAACGTCATACGCATCGTCAGTCATGGTCTGGCGAATCTGATTAAAGTTCATGGTCAATTCCTTCTAAGCGACTAAGAAATCTACAGGCCTGTAGTGCGGCGCACACTAACTCGACGGGATCGGACAGTCCAGTGGAAGGAAATATAGAAGGTTAGAAGTGGTTTTATCGGTTGAAAATTGCGCTTATTTGGAAGGTATTTGATATTAGCCGGAGGGGTATCACCGCGAATCAAATGTACTAGCTCAGACCTGATCTGACAGTTACCGGTTATTTATACAGGTGTCTGTCAGATTACATCTGGTTCAGATTTTTTTCTGCCCAGACTCGTTTACCATCAAGTAACGTGGCCATTGGCGTACGCCCGCAGCACATTTTTCCCTGATGAGTTCGCTCATTATTGTAATGCCACAACCAGTTGTCCAGATCCGTTTGCAGGCTCTCCAGGTCTTCGTATAACTTCTTACGGAACGTAACCTGATAAAAATCCTGCAAAATAGTTTTATGGAAGCGCTCGCAGATGCCGTTCGTCTGCGGAGACATCGCCTTCGTTTTTGTATGGTCGATATCGTTGATGGCCAGATACAGCTGGTAATCATGCTGCTCCACCTTACCACAGTACTCCGTTCCCCTGTCGGTCAGGATCCTCAGCATCGGCAGTCCCTGAGCCTCGTAGAACGGCAGTACGCGATCATTGAGCAGGTCTGCGGCGGTGATCGGCGTTTTACTCGTATACAGCTTGCAGTGTGCCACTTTCGAGTACGTATCCACGAACGTCTGCTGGTAGATACGACCCACACCTTTCAGATTGCCCACGTAGAAGGTGTCCTGCGACCCGAGATAACCCGGGTGAGCAGTTTCGATTTCTCCGCTGGCCTCGTCATCGTGGGCCTTCTTCTCCAGCGCTGCGATTTGAGCGTCGGTAAGCACGATGCCTTCTCTGGCGACCTTTTCCTCAAGTGCCTTCAGGCGTTTACGGAAGTTCTCCAGGTCGTGCCGTTGCCAGATGGAGCGCACGCCGCTACCGGAGATAAACACGCCTTTTTTACGCAGCTCATTACTGGTCCGGTGTTGCCCGTGGGCCGGGAACTCAACGGCATATTCAACAACAGCGCGTTCAGTGGCTTCGTCGGCGCGGTTCTTCAGGTTGGGGACGCGGCGGTTCTGGTTAATCAGCGCATCGATGCCGCCTTCAGCAGCCAGTTCCTGATAACGGTAAAACGTGTCGCGTGACACGCCCATGATCTTGCAGGCTTTTGATACGTTACCGAGTTCTTCGGCGAGATTGAGCAGGCCGGCTTTGTGTTTGATGATGGGATTGTTAGTATGAATCATGAGAGTTACCTCGCGTTTTGTTTAAGGATTAGACACCCATATCAAAACCGGTAACTCTCAACCTTTCAAGGTCCAGTGTCAGATCAAGTCGCGACTAATACAAATCAAATACCCTTCAAATCAGTATCAAACAATTTTCGCGGCTACAGGTCGCCATCACTTTGCTGCCTTTACGCACGATAAAGCCCCGTTTCAGAAGCTGCTCAACGATACCGGCGCGGGTCGCCTCCGTACCCAGACCGGCGTTCTCTTTCAGCACCCGTCTCAGGGCCAGATCGGTCACAAAGGCGGATGCGTTCATCATCGCGCCGATTAACGTGGCAAAGGTGTAATGTGCAGGCGGCCGGGTCATCATCTGGGCCACCTCAGCACTGTTTACGCCACAACGCGCCTCTTTCTCCAGCGGAGGAAGCACCGCCGTGGCCTCATCTTCATCGGCCCTTTCATCGTCTCCCCCTTTATCAAAAAGCAGCCTCCATCCTCTGACCACTTCGGTCCGGCCTGTGGTGCGAAACAGCTGTCCGCCAATGTCAAACTCTGCGCGGGTCATATCCGACTCGTTCAGCGGCAGAAATTGCGCCAGATAGTTGCGGCGGATGAGCGTGAAGACGCGGCGCTCATCCTCATTCAGCGCCGCAAGCTGGAACGCATTCCGGGTGGGGATAATGCCGTGGTGGGCAGTGATTTTTTTATCATTCCAGATGCGGGAAACAAACGTCGGATCGAGCCCCGATAAAACCGGCATACACTCCGGGTCGGTACGGCTGATAGCGTCAAGCACGCTGCCCACCTCCTCGCGCATCGAGTGAGGCAGATAGCCACAGTCGGTTCGTGGGTAGGTCGAGGCTTTGTGCTTTTCGTACAAACTCTGCGCGATGTCCAGTACCTGCTGAGGCGACATGTCCCAAAGCCTGCCACACGCCTGTTGCAGGGTGCCGAGAGAAAATGCCAGCGGCGCGGGCGACTTTTCCCGCCGGGTTTCACACTGCGTGACCACCGCCACGCCGGTCTGCCGACACAGCTGCGCCACCTGCTGCGCGATATGTTGATTAACACAGCGCTTTTCCTCATCGGTATAGACCGCCGCCGGCACCCATTGTGCAGGGAAGGTCATGCCCCCCGCACTCAGCAACGCTTTCACCTGCCAGTAGGGTTTTGGTACGAATGCCGCTATCTCCCTGTCACGTCGTACCACCAGAGCCAGCGTCGGCGTCTGCACCCGGCCAACCGAGACAACGTCATCAAACCCCGCCTCGGCCGCACGCAGCGTATAGAGGCGTGAAAGGTTCATGCCGGTCAGCCAGTCGGCGCGGGCGCGACCCAGCCCCGCATGATACATGCCCAGCGTCTCCGCCCCCGGACGCAGGTTGTTGAGCGCCGCACGGATACTGCTTTCATCCAGCGCCGACAGCCACAGCCGCTGTACCGGCCCTTCCCAGCGGCAGTATTCCAGCAGCTCACGCGCAATCACTTCACCTTCACGATCCGCATCGGTGGCAATGACCACCTCATCAACCTGTCGCAGGAGGCGCTCAATCACTCTGAACTGATCCCGCGTCTCCTTTTTCACCACCACCTGCCAGGGGGACGGCAGGATCGGCAGTGAGGATAGCGTCCAGGGTTTGCCATACTGCTCCCCGTAGGCTTCCGGGGGTGCGTTTTCCAGCAGGTGTCCCACCGCCCAGGTCACGGTGACACCGGTACCGGCCAGAAAGCCCTCGCCCCGTCTGGTCGCACACAGGACGCCCGCCAGATCGCGCCCCTGTGAGGGCTTTTCACAGATAAACAGCCGCATGTCCTCCCTCCTGCGGTCAGCCAGCCGGGTAAGACTGACGCAGAAGAATGATACTGGCCTGATCGGCCGGCGGCGAAAAGGCCGAACGCTTTTCACCAAGCAGTACGCCCCTGTCAGGCTCACCGATTGCTTCACATGCCTGCTTCCAGGCCTCATTATTCAGCACCGCATCATCCCGGGTGGCGCTGACCTGGCGATAGCGAAGCACACACCCGTAGATTTCGCGCAACAAGCGGCTGCCATCGCCCAGCAGCTCATAACGCTGGTTGCGGGAAATAACTCCGTAGTGAGCGGCCTGGAGCACCTTTTTTGCGAACTGGTCGAAGCCCATCAGCAGGAACACACAGCGGTAGCCCAGTGGCGTACTGCTGAATACGGACAAATCGAGCGTTTCTGCGGCCTGCGCATCGCTGATGCTGACGCCAGAAGGCACCACGCGCATCTGTTTCTCCAGCGTGTCGATCAGTTGAGCCATTTGCTGACTGGCATACTCCAGCTTTTCTTCCAGCGCCAGCATGACCGCATCGGCCCAGGGATTATTTTGCAGGGAATCCCTGTTAATCAGCGTGGCACGATGGAGAAACTGTGGCATCCCCATGATCGGCTGCTTTCCTTTTTTACCATCATCCCGCTTTTCAGCCCTGCGCCCTTCCCACAGCCCAATTGCATAATTGGTGTGGAGTTCAATACGGAGTTCGGACTGAAGGGCTCCGGCCCGGTTTTTCTTTTCTGCCATCGTTGTCACCTGTGTTCAGTTAAGATCCACAGGCATGGTCCTGAAACAGCAGGGTTTGCAACAATGTGAAACTGATAACCGGTGGACTGAAATTATACGCTGTACATTTTTTGCTCTTGTTGCGGGCCGCAACAAGGTCGTTTTTTAACCACATTCACAGATCACACCACTGAATGTTATACAACTGCATGCTGAAACAGTAGGGTTTGCCACAATGTAATTCTGATAAACGGTGCGCTGAAATTATAATCTGTACATTTTTTAGTCTTGTTGCGGCCCGCAAAAAGGTTATTTTTTAAGCAAATTCATGGGCCGCACTACTAGCTGCTACTGGGCAACTGTTTGCTGCCGGATCGCAGCAATTGCCGCCCTGACCTGTTCCTGTGACGCCCGCCTGGCTGGCAGACCGGAAACGGTTTTATCAGCTGGCTCAGGCCGTCTGGCTGCCTGAGCAGGCTGCTGTCGGGGCTTGTCACCGGCAGGCTCTGCCACCTTCAGGTCGCCATTGCGGGCGCGACGCAGCATGGCAAACATCCAGCCAACCGGATTTGACAACTTCCGGCTGGCAAGCTGTTCACTGAGCAGCCCGGCCAGTATCTTCGACGTGTCCGGCGGCAGGGAGTCCATTTGCTCAAGCAGCATCTGCCGGTCGTCAGCGTTCAATTGGTTGATAAACGCTTCTGGCAGTAGCGACAGCCCCTCGCCCGCTTCGTACGTTTTTTTATTCACACTCTGTGTGAAATTACGTACGTTACGGTCCGGATTTCGGACTCCGGTGTAACTCATTGATTTATGACTGAGTCCTGATTCCGGACCCGGCTTATTCTTCTCCGGATGGGCACTGAGTTCATTTTTCGAACCCGGTGTTTTTTGCCTGTTTTTCGTGCTTTGCTGCCCGGGTCCGTTTTCCGGACTCCGCGATTTTCTCTTACCCTGATAAGCCATTTCTGCGGGCGTGGACGGTGAAGCCAGGCGGCCTTCAATCAATACCAGACGACTGTGACGGTGACGCATGCCGGGGTCCTGCAAAATATCATTGACCACGGCCAGCGCCGTCATGCGGATGGACTTATTTTTACTCAGGCAGCTCTCTTCTACCAGCGTCAGCCATTCCGGATCGAACGTCTCAGCATCACGGTAGCCCAGTGGTTCATCATGCTGGGCATATATATTGCCGCGCACACGTCCCAGATTGTCCCGAACCCGCTTGCAAAGGCTCAACCAGCCGGTAAGACGCAGCATCAGCAGAACCCGACTGACCGTGTCCCGCGACGCCTTATCGGAGTGGGCTGAAGCCAGCTGCACCTGCAACTCGTCATAGGTGGGAAAAATCGCGCCATCGTTCTGCTGCGCGTAAAGTCGGATCATCACCCACGCGGTTTTATCGAGCGGCGACAGGCGCGTGTCCAGAAACAGCCGGCGAGGAAACGCATCATGTACGTTCCCCATAAACAGCAGGCCACTGCGCTCCTGGCTGACGTCACCCGTGTCGGTTCGCTGCTCAAGGTTGCGCAGCATACGTGACAGCGTATGCGCCACGATACTGTCTGGCGGAATGGTCATTTTTTACTCTCCTTCTCAGACTGAGACGGCACAGTGCCGGGATAAACCCGGCACCGGACGGTCTTCAGCAGTATTCCGTTACCGGCGTATTTCCCGGTTATACGTCTCATGGTCCATCAGCCACCACCGGTGACCGCCGTCTTTGCTCAGAATGCGCCAGAAGGGCCCGACATCAATTTTCAGATAGCCATTGAGGTTCAGTCGCCGGTAGACCTTTTTACCGGTCCGGGCGGCGTTGAACAGCTGGTGAGCGCGGCGGCGCACGGCCGGTGAGACCTGCTGACGAACGGAGAAATCACGCATTTCCATCATGCCTCCCTGCGCCGGGATGCATCCGGTTTGCGGGAAATGTTCACCTCACGACACCACTGGGAAACGCGGGTCCAGACCGCCGTCAGTGACAGACTGTACTGTTCCGCAGCCAGCATCATCGCTTCCAGCGCCTGATGGGAGTCCGGCGACGTGAGGCCGGCCACCTTCCATTCCGCCCAGAGCGCCGTATCCTGCGGCTCAGTCAGCGACTGGGTACGTCCCTGACGGGTTTCAATACCCATCAGGCGACGGCGGGCACTCACCTCAGAGGGTGACATGCCGAAGTATTTGTCCATCAGGTCCATTGACCCGCCCAGTTCAAGCGCCCGGTCAATCATCAGCATGCGTTTCTGTTCATTACGCGCCTGATTGAGCATCAGCCGAAAATTTTCGTGATTGATGGTAACGTCCAGCACGGAGACGTGTGACTGGCTCAGATAGTGCAGGTCATCGAGGCTCAGCTGGCTGAGTGCGCGTATCTCATCGACGGACATACCCAGTGACTCACAGCGCCGTATATTGCCGTTTTTCACATCCATCAGCAGCGAGGAGAGGATGGTCGTTGTAGCCTGTGACAGATTATGCTGGCTCATAACACGCCTCCTGACATCGCCTGACTGGCAACGAGAAAAGCATCAAAAAGCCAGCCGGCAACGCAGGCACCCCATAACAGAAAATCAATCATGCGCAGACCCTCCCGCTGAAATATGATGTGGAGCCTGCGCTCCGTTAACCCCATGATGAACGTCGGCATCACGTCCCGCTAACACACCCGCCAGGCGGGCCGTCATGTCGCCGCGATAGCGCCCCGCCTCACGCACGTTCAGCTGGCACAAAGAATTCTCTTTGTGCCGCCGGGCCAGCCAGCATTTGAGCATCGCCTCCTCTTCTCCTGCTGAGGAAAATGACTGCAACACCTGCCAGACGCCGGCCACCCAGCCTTCGCGAAACTGATCGGCCCGGCGGCGAAGAGTTCGTGGCAGAATGCGTCGTGAGCGGTAGCCAGCCATGTGGCCGTCAGTCGCTGCCCGCAGCTGGCGTTGAAGAACCGTAAAAATATAAAGCGCCACCTCCGGCCTTTCGCTGAAGCCATAAAAATGCAGCGACCGGCGAAGACTCTTCACACCGCCGAGGGTGGTGTGCACATACCAGCCAAACCAGCAACGACAACCGGTGGCCATGCAAACCACCGTGGCCAGCGAGTTGAGCCAGGCAGGCACGCTCTCTGCATTGCTGTTCAGTCGATGACACACCGTCTCAGCAACGTCGTGCAGCGAGAGCATGTCGGGGGTCAGGCCATGACGCTGCATCAGCCGCTGAGCCAGCGCCACGGCGCGTGCCGACTCGTGCGGGTTGCTGTTGCGGGTCCCCAACGCCATCAGGCGACGAATACGTGTAAGAAGTTTGTTATCCACCATAGCGCAGCCCCCTTTTTTGGGCTGAACGGTGCCGCTGCTGGCGCTCCCTGACGTCCTGACAGCCTGCGCACAGCGACACGCCTGGCACCGCGATTTGTCTGGCAGGCGGAATATCTGCACCGCAATATTCGCAGGTGTCTTTTGATGGCAGCGTGGAGTGAACCTGCGCCCGGATGGCATCAATACCGCGTTGCGTGAACAGTGCCGTGCTGGCCTGGGCCATTTCATCATTCAGGTCATCAGACATGTTTACCTCCTGTTGCAGCCTGGCGCTGTAACTCACGCAGACGTCGGATAATCCGGATAAGACGCAGGGTTTTCACCACGGTGATATCATCAAATACCGGCGTATCCGCCGGTTTCTCAGAGCCAAAAAAGTTCAGGCAGAACATGAACATGTTAAACGTTTTGTCGGGCAGCGAGCCGGAGAGCCCGGCCAGAAAGAGGCCGAACTCACGGGCGCTTTCTGAGACAAAAAAACCGGCTGAAGTCGGCTTTTTATCTTCAACGACGCATGAGTGGCACCCCATCCCTTCAGCAATTTCGTAGGCCAGCCGGTAAGCCATATCCTGGAGGTGCTCTACATCATCCTGAAGCGTTGTGATATGCCAGATATCGCTGACCGGCTCCAGTCCGGTCGCCGCAAAGGCAACAGAGCTTTCCATGCTGACGCCTGGCGTATCGTGATCAGTGAAGGCAGATGCCAGTAAAGCGGTTCCCGATTGCGATGTGCCTGTCCGGGCGTCATCGGCGGTAATGCCGGTTTCTCCCGATATCACCTGACGTCCACCAAAGAGATCGTTCTGAACCTCCCGACGTGGCTGGCTACCCGCCTTCGTGCCCGGATCATCAGAGAGTCCGGTTATTCCACTGAATTCTTCAGTGAGGATGGGTTTTTCAGGTGCCGGTTCAGGGCGGGTTGATGTAATAAGCGTACCGCTGCGCAGGCCGGTTTCCGGAGTAGACGATGAGGTGTCAGGAGGAAGAACAGTAATGACGGGCTCATTGCCCTGAACTTTACCGCCCTCCACACCTGGGGTCGGCAGCAAAGGTTTTTGCTGGCCTGTATTTGTCAGTAGTGGTGCTGACGGCGGCTCTCCGAACTGCTCCCGGCGCTTCTGCTCTTTCGGGTCCAGTTCAATAAGCCAGCGGTCATAATTAAGGCTGGGATGTGGTAAAGCCTTAAGAAGCTGACCTATCAGTTCATCGCGAAAGACGCCCAAAGAGTAACTGTCAGGATCATCAAACACCCGACAGACAGCACCGAAAATATCATCAGCATCACAATCCGGATTAACCTCACCGCTGAACGATTTCCATACTTTGATGACGGATGACCGGAGACTCAGAAGCGGTATGACCTGACTGCGACTCATGCCGCTTTCGAGCTGTCGTGGCATGTGGGGATAGAGATAACTGAGCGTGTCCTCCATACGACTCACACTCGAATGATCGATAGGATAACCTTCACTCCCTAATAAATCAGACAGCTCTCTGAGCGTAACGCATCGTCCCAGCTGTTCTTCATGAATGATACGGGCCTTATGAATGCCAAAAGCCTTTTCAATGTAAGTCAAATCACCGCGCACCTCATTTTCCGCCAGATGTCCTACCAGGCATTTCAGGCGTCCCGGCCACGGCTTGAATATGGTATGAACGCGGAAATAACGCTCATCCCCGGTTTCCTGCCAGAGTTCGCAAAGGATTTGATAACGGGTATTACCGCCATCACTGAAGATATAGACGTCCTCACCATCCGGATCGCGGGTCACTTTAGGTATCGAGTCCAGCCCACGGGCGCGAACTGACGCCTTGATTTCTTCATAGCGCGGGTTTCGTCCCTTGCGGGGATTGTCAGGATTGGGCCGCAGCTGCTCCAGAGTCAGCACCATTGCCATTTCGCTGACGGGTAAGGGTGCTCCAGAGGACGGTTCGGCGTTCTGCGCGGGCGATTTACCCCGCTGAAGCATGGCGGCCCCAAGATTCAGGTTACGGACGTTGCTCATGCATACCTCCTGACCTGACAAGTCTGCTCTGTGATAAAGCGCGTGTACCGCCCCTCGAATTGCAGGCGGATCGTTCCGGTCGGCCCCTGACGCTGCTTGCTGATAATGAGTTCAGCGCGTCCTTTATCCTCTGAATCGTCGTGATACACTTCATCCCGATAGATAAAGACAATCACATCCGCGTCCTGCTCCAGGGCACCGGAGTCACGGAGGTCGCCGTTATTGGGACGTTTGTCAGCCCGACTTTCGAGCTGGCGATTGAGCTGGGAGAGAGCAACAACCGGGCAGTGCATCTCTTTTGCCAGTGCCTTAAGGGACCGGGAAATCTCTGCAATTTCCTGGGTGCGGTTTTCCTGCCCCGGACAGCGCATAAGTTGCAGATAATCCAGACCAATAATAGATGGGTGACCGTAGCGGCGGGCATTACGCCGCGCACGGATGCGCAACATGGCGGGGGAAAGTGCGCTGGTATCATCAATTATCAGGCGGTGCTTTAAATCCCCCATCAGCAACGCGGAGGCGTTCGAGACTTTTGCCCAGTCCTCATCATCCATCAGCCCGCTTTTGAGACGCTGTAACTCGACATTGCCAAGAGATGACACCATGCGCATCAGGATCTGCTCAGTGGGTTGTTCAAGACTGTAGAACTGCCCCACCGCTTCGGCTCTGTTCATCAGTGAATTAAGCATCATACTGATGAGAAGGGCCGTTTTTCCCATTGAAGGTCGGGCAGCTATCAGGATAAGGTCGCCAGCCTGAAGACCGCTGGTCATGGCATCAAAATCGTCAAAACCGGTCGCCGTACCGGTTATGCCATCAGGCGTCTGACAGCGCCGCTCAAGTTCGCTCAGCAACCTTTCCATACCATCCAGCAGGGTGACCGCCTGCTGCGGTTCAGTAGACTCAGCCAGGCGGGTGATTTTTTGCTCCGCCGTCTCCATAATCAGCGCAATGTCAGCACCCGGTTTGTTGACAGAATCCGTGATGTCATTACCGATCGCTGCAAGCTGGCGACCACGACTGTACCGGGCCACGATTTCACTGTAGGCAACAATATTGGCAGCGCTGGGCGTGTTCTTTGACAATTCTGCCAGGTAGGCAAATCCTCCAACCTGTTTCAGCGCCTCTTTGCCTCGGTTTTCAATACTGTCGTGCAGCGTGATCAAATCAATAGGATGCCCTGCTTTAACAAGGCCGGCCATTTCGTCAAAAATAACGCGATGGACCCGGTGAAAAAAATCATCGCTGTTCAGCAGCAACGCGACGTCATCCCAGCTCTCGTTATCCAGCATCAGCCCACCCAGCACACACTGTTCTGCATCCCATGAACAAAGACCGGCATACTTTTCGCTAATTTCAGTCATGTAATTCTCCCGTGCCATTAAACGCATCGAAACGGGGTTTCCACTCAGGAAAAAGTTCGCAGGCAAGCTGATACATTGAGTCAAAGGCAGAGTCGCTTTTACGCGAGGTTCTGCGCTCCAGGCGATGGACAGGCAGACCTGAAGCATGGCCCTGCTCGTAGATATCCAGTTGATAGATGCAGGTTTTCAGCATCTCAATGTCGATTTTGTCCGCGTGCTGACTGTATTCACGGTGAGAAATGATATGTCTCGCCTGTTCAACTGTAGAGTGCGCGAGGACGGTATACTTCATGCAGTTCACGAGCATGCGGATGCGCGGCAGGCTGATACCAAATGCCGTGTAAGGCAGTAAATCCTCCATCAGGGCTACCGTGCCACGCATAAACTCACGAATGTCTGCCAAAGCGGGTTTGACCATTCCAATCATATCGCCCGTTGACGCGAGGATTATCAGTTCAGACATGACCGAACGTGACCCCTGAGAGTCAATCAGGATAACGTCATACTGACTGAAAACAGGAGTCGATAAGGCATTACGCAGGCGCACACGCCCGTCAGCAACATTCAGCATATATGTCGGCAACAGGTTACGCGGGTCGTTAGAGACTATGACGTCCAGATTATTGATATCGGTATGGGAGATAATATTTTCTGGGCAGGAAAGGTCCACCGTTTGCATGAGTAATTCATACAGACCGCAGGGGGCTTCATAAGTGAATGGGTACATGCTGCTGACGGTGGGTTGCGCGTGATCCCCGTCGATGATGAGCGTTTTAATGCCGGCATCGGCGAGAAAACCACCAAGGTATGCGGTCTGGGTTGATTTACCCTCACCGCCTTTGGTAGAAACTACCGGGAGGACTTTAGTTTTTTAATGCATTTCGTCACCTGAATAACTTTATTCAGATGAGAACGAGTGCTCCATTCTGTGATTTCCACAAACACGGGGATTGAAAATCCCCGTGTCCTTGGTTCGATTCCGAGTCCGGCACCACTTCTTCAGAGCCTGTTCGTTAAGGGATGAGATCCTTAACGGGCAAGATAGCGGTCATCAGCATGATGTTGGTAGTTCACTTACCGCACCATTGTTGAACACGGGACTGTAAGTCCGGAGGATGTTCAAGCATCCTCTGGACTTCTCACATCCATTAAAAATACTTCACGAACGTATTTACCCTCAGATCCTTTCTTTGTCAATCTTTTGTAAAGCGTTATGTCCTTTTTTTTCCATATTGATAATCATCGACTTAGATTTGACTTAAGATTTATCCTATGCCGCATCCAGCTGTTCAAGCACGCTTCTGACCTTCTCGATATCACTTTCCACATACTGGAGTGTCACCGCCGGCGTCGAGTGTCCCAGCAGATCCTGCGCCATCTTGAGGTTACGTTCAGGCAGACTCATCAGGTTAGTGGCAATCGTATGTCTGAAACGGTGCGGGCTGACCACAAAACCACATTCGTTAGACAGCCTTCTGAAGAAAGCCCTCAGCGGCGGATGATCCATATTCTCACTCACCTCGTTCCGCCGACCGTCAAAGCGGGTGAGATTAAAAAGCTGGTCGTGCATCTTTGCATCGCGCTCAATCGAGAGATTGTAAAGCCTCTCCAGTCCGGGCCGGAGATGCCGGGTGATGGGGACGCGATGCTCCCGGTGATTTTTGGCCCCCTCCGGACGCAGGCTTATCCAGTTATGTTTTAAATTGACGTCGCAGAGCCTGATGTGGAGCAGCTGATTCTGTCTCATGCCTGTCCGGCGAAGAGTGTCCACAACGGTCAGCCAGAACCAGGCCGGGCTCAGAGCATTTCTGCGTATTCCCGTTCGCCCGGTATATTCATCGGCAACTCTCGCCTCCATCAGCAAATAAATCCGTTTGATTTGCTCATCGGTCAGCGTTTTTTTGCGTTTAACATCCGGTCGCGCTATCGCGCCATTAAACGAATTATCCTTTGAAGATATAAATCCCTGACTGATGGCAAAATTAAATATTGCCCGCATGTGCGTCAGCTTATTATTCCAGGTAATTTTGGTCAGTCCCTCATCATTAATAACCCGACGCCGCCAGTTCAGTACCATACGTCTGTCCACATCCTCTGGCATAATATTTTCACCAACCCAGGTCGAAAAAGAATGGACGACCTTACGATAACTCCATTCCGTTGCCGGACGGAGTGATTTACTGAAAAAATATTCCGTCAAAATATCCTCAAACGTCATTCTCTGCTCCATATTATTCCCGTATTATCACGTTAAAAATCACGCATTATTTCTTTGCGGAAAACCATATGCTGTCTGCGGGACAGCTTTCTTTTTTTAAAATAAGATCAGCGCTAATCATGTAGCCTGACACTCTGGTGTAACGCCCGCTTTTATCCGGCGAATCGTACTGGTGATAATGAAACAGCCCCTTACCTTTTCGTGAATGATGTATCCCCAGCGCCTCAAAGCTTTTCTGTAACGCATCCTTGTCCGTGGTAAGGCTGCCGTCAGAGGCGGCGTAGCGGTAGAAGCACCCCGGTGACACCATAAATACAAACTGCGCCAGGACGGGCAGGATGCTGTCCTGCCCGTTGACCGTCAGCGTGCCGTCCTCAACGCCCGCCCTGAGCCAGGCCAGAAAGGCGTCGCCAAGACTGTCTGCCTCAGGCCGCGTTGCCTCGATGGCGTTCTCCACGACAAGCGGAGCGCGCGTTTCGTCCGGATCAGCTGTCACCGCTCCGTCAGGGTCGGACACGTTTTTACCCTCCGCCATCAGGTCAAGCAGGGAAAGCAGTCCCCTGGTATCCGGCCGTCCATCCTGCCCCTCACCGGCGCTGTCGCCGTTTTCAGTCGTTGGCCTGACTGCCTCATCAGCGCCCAGCGCGGACGCCAGTGACGATACGGAAGCTGTATCCGGTAACGCGCCCTGATTGCTTTCTGGTAAGAGAGTGCAGGTATCCGCATCTGTTTTTATCGGTGCTGAAGGCGGCAATGCATCAGTAATGCCGGACCCCGATTCAGCGGCGGTTTCAGATAGTTTGTCCTGAGACATGTCCATGCGCATCCCACAGCTGGTTAAGGCATCGCTGATAATGCCGTTCAGAATGCCCGACCGTGCACGCTGCCCGGAGAGAAACGTCAGCAGGCTTTCTGACAGCGCCGGCCAGCGCTGGAGCCAGACCAGACCGTCGGCGGGCAGCAACGTGAGAGCCATATAGGTCCCGCGCATCGGGCGGCTCTCTGTCCCCGGCCGCACGCGCCAGGCCGCCTGCGGAAGGGTCAGCCCCGGATACCAGGCACGCCCGCCCTGCACCTCACCCTCCATCTGCGTCAGCCAGTCAAGGTGGTGCAGCAGCCCTGCCCAGTAAACCGCACAGACCCAGCCTGGTCCCTGTTCCGACTGCGCCTCCGGCGTGGCACCCGGCGGCAGCATCATGCCCCGCACCAGACGGACCGCCCGCACGGCCACGTTCAGGCTCAGGTCGGTAAAGCCGCCCGGACCGGAGAACGGCCCGCTCCAAGCCGCCGGGCACGCCTGCACCCTGGCGGCCAGTTCTTCCAGCGGACGCAGCCACCATGTCTGAGTGAGCGGCCCGGACAGCGGGCTGTTGTCCGACAGCATCCGGATAAGACGCTGCCGCTCACTGGTCTGCATCATGTCCCTGCCCGACCGCACCGCATAAAACCCTGACGCCCCGCCCTGACCAACCTGCGTCCCCGTGGCGGGTGTGCTCACCGCCTGCCTGCCCCTGCCCGTCAGCCACCCCGGTATGCGCATCATCATCACCCCCCACCCCCCGTTTCCCCGTAAAAAAGCCGTTACGCTAAAAGCCGGGGGAAGAATTGCAACGAAAAAGCCGGAGCGCGGGCGGGTATAAATCCCGCTTGCGTAAATGTTCAGGCACGGATATCGGGTTTATCGCTGCTGTATCAACCGACAGATGCTTTGATGACACCTCCTCACACTCAGAGAAGTCATATGCAGCGGCGCATCGTGTTTTTTGTTCTCTTCACCTGGCTGACGCTCTGCGGCGCGGCCTGCTTTGCCCTGACCGCCGCTGATGACACGCAATTCTGGCTGGCGTGGCCGCTGATGTCCGCACTGCCCTTTCTGCTGCGTCCGCTGGGCCGGGCTGAACGTCTGCTGCGGCCCGGCCTGACGCTGGTCAGCCGACGTCGCGGGCGGGCATGGGTGCATCTCGCCCCGTGGCAGCCGACCGTGGGACTGGAAGCCTGGCAGGTGAGCGCCTTCTGGCAGGCCATCAGCGTATCGACCTGCGCTGCCCTGCGGCATAACGATACCGTCATCGTTTCCTCTCATCTTCTGACAATGGCACGGCTGCGCCGGCTGCATGGCGAACTGACGGACAGCGGCCAGCCTTTCCAGTGTCGGGTGTTCAGCGTTCCCTTCACCCCGTCGGCCAGGACCGTCATGCAGATGGAAATCCTCTTTCGCCAGTGGCGCTGGCGCTCTGCATTCAGGGATGACTGGGCCGTAATGGTTATCTGCCGGAAATAAGAACTGAGCCAGGAGGCCAACGAAAAAGAATGCGTCGTTGGCTTAACCTGCCATTTCACTTATCAGGTATCGCACAGCACAGCGTGAAAAATTTTCGCCACTTAGTTAATTTAATATTGAAAGAAATATCGCCGACCGACCTTATTTTTATAAAAAAAATTGAAATGAATGGTTTTCATTCTATTTTTAGAATAGCTTATCTTCATTTGTCTTGGCTGTCATTGAAATACTAATTTTTAAAAAAGCTTAAATATGCAATGATGACAATTGAAATCTTGTCCACCTTTAAATTTCAGGTGTAAATATATTAAAAAAATTTTTTGATTTCTGATATTGCAGTAAAAAACTTCTTTATCGTGAAAATTATTTAATTGGTTTTGTGCAAATATGATTCTTGATTTAACGGGTTAAATAAATGTCGCGTAGTAGTTCTGCCGACTGTCTGCAAGCCCCCCACTCTGACTGTTATCACCCCCTCTGTTTTCAGAATCGCTTTATCGCAATAAGGCATAACAGGTCATAATATAAGTTACCCTTCCCGGCGGAACTTTATAAGGGTGTTCCGTCCGGGCAGGGTGTTCCCTGGTGTTGGCTGTTTCATTGCCTAGCCTGAAAGGCAAGGTTTTTTGTACCTGAACAACGAAACTGATTGTAATCGGGGTGGAATGATAAGTAAGCTGTACTTAAGTTTTAAGTTAACTGTACTTAAGTATAGCTGCTGTATTAGATAGCTGGGAAAAATTGCATGGAGCCTGAATGTTTTCAATTTTTCGTGAAAATAAGACGCTGAAAGACACGCTCAGGGGTTACATAGACAGGAAACTATCTCCATTTGGGTGCATGGAGTATGCGTATACTGTCGTCAGTAAGAAGAATCCTTCCGACGTATTGATTATTTCAACTTACCCTGATGAATGGGTGCGGCTTTATCATGAGGGGCAGTTTCAGTTAACCGATCCGGTGGTTCTCACCGCTTTCAGAAGGACTTCACCGTTTTCCTGGGATGAAAACATCACACTTATGTCAGAGCTGCGTTTCACACGTATTTTCTCCTTGTCCAGGCAATACAATATTGTTAACGGATTTACCTTTGTGTTGCACGATCATATGAATAATCTGGCGTTGCTGTCGTTTATTATTAAGGGGAACGATCAGGGAGGACTTGAGCAACAGCAGCGATTGTCTTCTGAGCAGGGGGTTCTTCAGATGCTACTTATTGATTTCTGTGAGCAGATGTACCGTCTCGCAGGCCCTGACCTCTCCGGGACAATGCATACCGCGCTTGCAGAAGATAAAGCCATTTTTTCACCTCGTGAGAACGAAGTTTTTTATTGGGTCAGCATGGGAAAAACCCATGCCGAAATCGCGGTCATTGCGGGAATATCTCTTAGCACGGTCAAATTTCATATGAAAAATGTCCTGATCAAGCTGGGCGTGAATAATACGCCCCAGGCCGTACGTCTCGGCATTGAACTCGGCCTTATTAAATCGGTAGCATCAGTGGCCAGGTAGTCAGCGAGTTGGTTTCACACTTTGTCTGAGCAAAAATTACTTGTGCAAGCTGGGTCTGTGCCTGCTCTCCGGCGGGCAGCTTCAGCAGGTAAATACGCTCCCGTTCACTGAGAAAAGCCTCCTTCAGCACCGTAAACTGCCAGCCCGAGCGGTTTACTATGGTCAGCATGGGACGGCTGACAATGGTATGTATGTGGTCGTGACCGCTTCGTTGCGCCCAGTTCACCATTGCAAGAAACAGAACCTGACTGACGGGAAATCTCTCACCAAGCAGAGCACGAGCGCGGGCCTTATCTACAAAAAAACGGCTGGACTCAATCCCCGTGTCCGGTAGTTTGACAGTGTTGAAACAGGCGTTAAAAGTGTGTGTGATCATGTTCGGCCGCTCAAGCCCAGTAAATCTCACGCTGCAAACCAGCGTGTCCCCAGACAGGCCAAGAATATAGCGTGTCCCGTCCCCGTCAAACTCATCTGATTCCATTCCCTGGGTGCACAATACTTCCCACCCGAGTCGGTCACTAAAGGTTGTTTTCCGCAACCGGTAGAGTTCTTCTGACCGTGTGGTTTTCAGTTCGTCATAGCTGACATCAAAGAGTTCAAGCATTCCCTGTTTCCTTATTTGAACGTACTGGCCTGGTATGCAGAATTCTACAATTTTTTACCTTTAGGGTCAGCAGGCTGGAGCATGTGAAACGGTGACATAATTAGCCGTCCGAACCGGCAATAGCCAGTGGCGCTGGCGTCCGGCCTTCCGGGAAGCCTGGCCGGTGATGGTTATCCGCCGGAAATCTTTCAGCAGCAAAAAATAATTTCGCCTGTTGAAAACATTCAGGCTTCTTCACACTGGCTACATGAATATAGTCGATCTGAACGATCGAATTTATCCGTTATACAGGCGCTGACCGGCCTGGTAGTGTCATCACAGCGGATACAACCGGGGCGCACGGCCTCAGCGCAGGATACGGACCAACACCAGGGGAACTATGAACCGTCATAATCTTACCACCCTCATCTCCCGCATGGCACTGGGGCAGAATGAGGAGATGCAGCAGCTGGTCCGGCGGGTTGCGGACGGCAAAAAAACAGCCGGCGCACCGGTTGCTATCCGCTTTCGCCCCGCCGTCAGGACGTTTATCACGGAGGTATCGCGCAATCTGGGCATCTCAGCCGCCGAGCTGGTGAATACCCTGATGGAGGGCGTGATGACCGAGACGTTGATGCCTGAACTCGCGGCGATCACACGCATTTATGACCGGTTCTGGCAGCTGATGGACGCCCACCGCCTGAGCGTACACAGCGTGGCCACGATGCTGGCAGAGCTGAATATCAGGCTGAGCGTGCTGGAAAGCCGCGAAAGTACGCTGGACCACCTGACCGCGCCGGTCATCAGGCAGATTGCCGCCTGGACGGGCGTGTCATCCGCCTGGCTCGACGGCACGAACGACCGCCCCGTCAGGCCGGTCGTCATATCAGACTGGCGGGAGGTGGCCACACACCTGTCTTCTGAAGGGGAACCCGGTATCCCGGAAATCCGCCTGGTGCGCCGTGACAGAAAATTCCCGCAGCCGGGCACAGGCACTGATGATATTGCGGTCAGTATTTTTCGTCTGAAGCAAATTAATGGCATCTGGCTGCGTGTGAATGTCTTCAGCGGATTAATGCACAATGCCGGTGAGGAAAATAAAGGCACGGATGCGTTTCTGGCCTTTTGTGAAACGCTGAGAAGAGAGGCATGGCTGGGAGACGTCAGCACCCGGCTGGCACCGGAATATCTTTACGCCCGACTTAAAGATGGCAGTGAAATACCCTTATCCATCTCTGATGCGCTGGATAAACATTATGAAAACCGGTATTTCGATTCCCTCTGGCAGGATGATGAACTGCGGGGAATTAAAAACCCGGAAGCGTATATAACGCCGGAATGGGAAAATTACGCAGAAAAATTCATTTAAAAAGTTCGGTCATAAAAGAATAAAAATAAACCATTAGCAAATATTTAAAAATTGGGTGCGTCAGCATCAGGGAATCCCCTTGTCGAAAATAATAAAAGGTCACCGTTGATGAAAATAAAAATGATGATGCACGGCATTACCCCGGCGCTGATAGCATCCGCAGCGCCGACTATCCTCACGTTGATGCTCTCACTGACGGGGTGCAGCAGTATTCCTGATGATTTCAGGCTCAACGATATTCCCCGACGGCTTAATCCCGGCACTCAGCAACATACCGGCACAACAGAAGAATCGCCGGCACGCAACGAGGTCAGCTGGCAGTCCGGTACGATACCTGTCCCCGTGGATACGGTGGCCATGCGCCTCAAGGAACATTACGGGTTTGTATCAGAGGATGACGTCACCGCCGCACGTAACAGTGGCCAGGGCAACGCCGGCTGGTCGGCATCCGCCATTTCAGAAGGGACGAGCTGGCAGGCGCGGCCGGGCAGTTACTACCGCATGAGCAGGAACCGGGCAGGAGACGATCGGCTGACTCTGGAGGTGACGGGAAATGGCCGGACCAGCGTAATTACGGCGCACTACCGCTCATCCAGTCCTGCACATCTGAAAGAATCATGGACCGCAAGATTGTGGAAGCAAATTCCGGACGTGGCGCGTCATGGCGGGTAGACACTTCTGAATCCAGAAAATTTAAATCATGAGGTCAAAGAAATGGCTGCAATTAGCATCAAAATCGAAATTAACGGGTTGATGTATGACAGTAACAATTCCCGATGCAAATGTATTCTGTCAGACAGTCAGTCCAGATTATATGCATTTATTCAGGTAATCGATGGCTCTGTAATAAAACGTTATTGGGGAGAGTACAGTCATAATCACCCGGAAGAGTCTATAAAGGCAATTATGGAAAATGGAGGGAAATGGCCATTACTTCACCCCAAATAGATACCTGAGAGTTTTATTTCCTGTATCACGCCTGAAAAATAATGTGCTCTGAAACTTCTTTAGACTGATGAGCAAAGTTCGCCCATGAGAACAAAAACCAGAGATTCAGTGAAATGGAAAAATATTATATAGCCAGCGTTAGAGCTGACGCTGACGGTCATTATGAAAACTGCTGCGGTGATAAAGCGCAATTCTGGCGCGTTTATACGCAAAAAGAGAATGGCCAGAGTCAGTGCATTCTGGACTGCCATCACAGATTATCCTCAGCGACAGGGGTGCATGCTGTTGGGTGGGGTAGCGGGGCTGAAGTCTGCTCATCAACAGCCTTTAGCCCCTGATGATGGGTGCGATCCGGTAATACAAAAACAACTTGATGATGGCTAACTCAGTGACGGGTCTACGAAATGAATATTGATACTGGTGTATTACGCAGCCTTGTCTTTATCAAAGAAAGAGGAACATTCCTATCGGCTGCTACAGAACTCAATCGTACACAATCCGCATTATCACAGCAGATGGCACTATTTGAAGAGCAACTTGGAAAGCCACTGTTTATCAGAAAGGGGCGCAATAAAGTTCTCAATGATGAAGGTATGCGTATATACAAAATTGCAAAATTAATTATCCAGCTGACAGACGAAATTAAAACTTCCCCAGCGGAAATATAAAATAACCATATCAGCACCTCTCAGAGGGAGAGATGAAATGAGCACGGCAATTAATGACGTTATTGCTGAACGCCAGCGTCAGCATTCAGTAAAAGGATATTCAACTCAGCATGATGATACTTATGTTGGCAACGAACTGGCAGCGGCGGCCATCAGCTATATCGAACCGATGGAGGCTGAAAATTACTGGCCAGCTGACTGGCATGATGGTTGCTTCAAACCGAAAGATTACCGCCGTAACCTGGTGAAAGCGGCGGCGTTACTCCTGGCTGAAATTGAGCGATTAGACCGCGCGCAGGGAGGCGACGATGCCTGAATATTTTGACCACGAGAACGTTTATGACGAGCAGATTGCTCCGCTGATGACGCAAATCATCACGATCTGTAAAACTTACCGGATACCGATGATGTGCTCTTTTGCTTACAAAAACGATGATGAGACAGAGATGAATTTTTGTTCCACCGCGTTGAATGCGTTCGAAGACAGACTCGTGCCTGAATACACCCGGGCAGTGCGTGTTCTGCGTGGCAACGATTACGCAATCGCAATTATGTCCGGGGAAAAAGGTGATGTGCATGATTAAATTCGGCGTCCCCTGCCCCGCAACCACAGTGGCATCAGTTCATGGGCACACCATCCTGGACATGTGCTGTGGTTCGCGGATGTTCTGGCTGAATAAGAAAGACAAACGCGCCGTATTCACTGATATTCGTTGTGAGCATCATACGCTGTGCGATGGCCGTAAACTGCACATCATGCCGGACGTTATTGCTGACTTCCGTGCTTTGCCTTTCGCTGACGGTTCATTTTCCCAGGTAATCTTCGACCCGCCCCACCTTATGCGCGTCGGCAAAAAATCATGGATGGGTAAAAAATACGGCGCGTTAAATCGGGAGACCTGGCAGGACGATATCCGGCAGGGTTTCAGCGAGGCATTTCGGGTATTACGCCCCCAGGGTACGCTCGTATTCAAATGGAATGAAACGCAAATCCCCGTCAGCATGATTATCGCTCTGACACCGCAGCAGCCTTCGATCTGGCAGCGCACCGGCAAAGCGGATAAGACCCACTGGCTCCTTTTTCTGAAAGACTCTCAGGAAATGAGCGCAACAGAAAAAGCCATCAGCGTTCTCATGGTCAGGGCAGATGCGCTGAGAAAAGAGGGGCTACTGGCTGAAGCTGATGCAATTTCATACGCATTAAGCCTTCTTAAAGAGGACACTGAAAATGCCTGAGCGCACATACTATAAAACTCAACCGCTGAGCCAGCAGCCGTAGCTTTTCACCGTACCGGAGAAAAAATAATGAAACCCTCGCCCGGCATATCAGAACGCTGCCGAAAACTGAATAATGCAGATATTAATGCGTTACTGGCCCATATTGAGACGCTGGAAAGCATTGTCAGCGCAGAACTGTCAGGCCCCGAAACGAAAAGGGATAAACCATTCATGTACGCCATCATGAATCCTCAGGGCGATGCATACTTTGATGATGACTGTGTGTCCGGAGAAAAGGCGCTGCTTGAGGAAAACATTAATAATCTGGATTATGCAGTCGGGTAAAATTTACCCTCCACGATTCTGGCGTTTTTTCGGGGTAAAGCGGTGTGTTCTGAGGCTCGGAGCGGTTTTGCGCCCTGAGCGCGTTTCAGCGGTACCGGTAAGAGATGTTATGTAAAAAAGCCATTGCTATTTTATAGAATACGCATAACAAAATAAATTTATTATGCGTACCTTATTTCATTTATTTTATAATACAGCTATCTTCATCTGCCTTATCATTCCATATCCAGCGAAATGCATCTCCAGCCAAAGAGGCCATGTGAACATAATTGTGTCCCCCATCACCTTGCTCAAATCTATAGTCATAGCCCTTATAATCCAAAGATGATGCCATTTGTTCATTGGCTAATTTCCAGTTACCAAAAACCGTATCGATCTCATTTTTACCATCCTGTAAAAACACTTTTATAGGTTTTTTTTCTTCTTGCCTTACTGCAGAAATATAATAGTCAGAACCACGAATATTAACATAGCTACCTATTGAGGAAATAACTTTCCTGAAGGCATCAGGCCTATGCCAGGCCACACCAAAAGCTCCAGAACCTCCAGAACTAGCCCCCATGACTGCACGACACTCAGGATCTTTAGCTATATTGTATCTACTCTGAACCAGAGGCAAAACCTCATCAACTAAGAAGTTAGCATATTTTCCATCAGCTGAGTCATACTCCAAACTTCTATTATCCTTGCCGCCATAAATAGGTAGCCCATCCCCTTTACTACCTGGATCAATAAATACCGCTATAACTGATGGGATTTGTTTTTGATAAATCAAATTATCTAAAGCATTAGGTACTGGAAATGAATACTTCTTATCCTTTCCATACTCTAAATAAGATTTACCATCTAAAAAAACCATCAGCCTTGTGGGTTTTTTGTCATTATAATTAGCTGGAATATAAATCCAGTATTTATGTTCTGCATCAGGGTAAGCTTTACTTCCCACTAAAGTATGCTCGGTTATTTCCCCCTTAGGAACACCACTCAAACTTAAAAGTTCAGGCGCTGGTTTATAGTTACCAGCATCTTTTAAGTACTGCAACACATCCTTATCAGGAATACCTGGAAAATCAGATTTAAAATGCTCTCTAACCTCATTAAATTCTTTATCATTCATGATATCAACCTGAGCTAGTGAAACTTGTGATAGTATGGAAAAAGATAAAACTGCCATAAAAGCTATTTTTTTTGAAGACTTCATAGAAACCTCAACTTTGAGAATAAATTATTAATCTTTTTTTACATATCTACTCATTTTCATTGAGCTCGCATCAATACTATTCATGATTTTTTTTGCGGCCGGGGCGTCAATAAATGAACTCATAGACGCCTCTGCATCCTTAACGCTATCCCAATGAACAATAACCAACCAATCATGGTTATCTCCCACAGCAGACCCCCTTGAAATAAAACCATTTTGTTTGGAAATTAGCTATTTTCATTTAAATCCCTATTTTTTGTTTAGAACAAACTCCTGGCTGGATTCAATAATAAAAATCAACTCCTGTAACTTTATAGCGACATCTTTACCAAGTGTTGTAAGGGAATACTCCACATGAGGGGGGATTTCATTAAATGAATGCCTTATTACCATACCATCACACTCAAGTAACTGTAAGTTTTGGGATAGTATTTTTTCACTTATGCCATCAATTTTTCTCTTCAAACTACTAAACCGATGCGTCTCTGATAACAAAGCAACAACGATAAGAGAGCCCCACTTACTACTTAGGTGCTGCAAAACAGTTCTCGATGGGCAACCTTTAGCCATAACATCACAACGAATCCAGTCGCTTTTTTTTATTTCATTTTCAGTCACTTGCTTCTCTTTGCTAGCGTTCAATTATACTTACCTTTTTATAAGTACTTACCAATAATTTCATTTCATGTATATTAACCAATGAACTGTAAGAATACAACGAAAGAACGATAAATGGAGATGACATGAAAATTGCGATTACAGGATCTACCGGAAAGTTAGGGCATCTGGTTATTAACAAACTGAAAGAAAAATTAGCGCCATCACAGATAATTGCTCTGGCAAGAACACCTGAAAAGGCTGATGCTTTTGGCGTCACTGTTCGTAAATTTGATTACACGAAGCCAGAAGAACTGGTTGATTCACTAAAAAATATTGATACATTACTAATTATTTCAGCCACTGAAATTGGGAAGCGTGCAATCCAGCATAAAAATGTTATCGATGCTGCAGTAAAATCCGGCGTGAAGCATATTGTTTACACCAGCTTCTTATATGCTGATAGCTCACCATTAAATCTTGCTCCGGAGCATGTTCAGACAGAATTAGATATTAAAAACTCAGGGATTGATTACACGATCCTTCGTAATGGCTGGTATTCAGAAAATTATACTGATTCAATTAAAACTGCACTGCAACTCGGCGCATTCTATGGCTGTGCAGGTAACGGAAAAATATCATCTGCGCCTAGAAAAGATTATGCTGAAGCTGCAGTCATCGCTTTAACACAAGGCGGGCATAAGGGAAAAACTTATGAGCTTGCTGGGGATGATTTCTATACACTGACAAATCTCTCCGAAGAAATAACCAAGCAAAGTGGAAAAGAAACACCTTACTGTAATCTTTCAGAAGATGATTATTCTTCAGCTTTGAAAAAAGCTGGTCTTCCAAAAGACTTTGCTGATGCAATTGCATCATGGGATACTGGAGCATCAAAAGATGCACTATTCAATGATGAACGAAATCTATCAAAATTAATTGGAAGAAAAACAACGCCAATCTCAGATTGTGTAAAAGAAGCGCTGAGTGATATTTAATAAAACAATTTAATTATTAAGTTATTTTGTTTTAAATGGAGAGCTGAGCTGCCCCCTCTTCACTCCATCTATTGCGATAAGTAAAAATAACGGTTCTTTATGAGCCGTTATTTTATTTTTTGATAATCATCCAGGTATTCTCTTTATCACCATATGTAGTGCGAGCATCCACCTTAACGCAGGGCTTCCCATCACAACGCGATATATCAGCCAGTGGGGCTTTTTTCTGCCAGACGGCTTCCATACGCTGCATTTCGGCAATCTTGCTGTACCCATCATTCATAAACCACGTAAATGCAGTCATACAGCAAGCCATAACGAAGAATATCGTCAGAACATAGCGCCCTTACAGGGCGAGCGTCACGGCTCTGCCGTTCCGAGGGTGTTCATGACCGGCTCACAGCTTTATACTCTGCGGTATGTTAATTTCTCAGGAAATCATTCACATTGCCCGTAGCAAAGCCCCCAGAAAGCGTAAACCCACGCCCTCGTCCCGACGCGCTATACCCGGATATCCTAAGCGTTTTCTGGTGTCCATTCCGCCCCGGAGCGATTATGACGACCCCGACGAGTTTTTTTACGACACTCCGCAGGATGCCATTCGTCACTGTGTCCACCTGGGGCCACAGTTTTTCCTCGATACACACTTCGACCCGCCTCTCGTCTGCATCATCCGCGGCTTTGAGCCGCCTGACTCACCCGACGGCGATGTCGTCCTTGAGTCCATGCCAGCCGATGTGTTTATTATCGCCACAGAATCCGGCATGCTGCCGGTGACCTTCGCTCCCTGGGATAAACACACCGACAACTGGGCCGATGACTGTGACGACTGGCACTATAATACCGGTGCCACTGCAGAGCGATAATCCGCCGCATGTATATCCCGCGCCCGGCAAAACTGCTGTTCACCACTGATGACGCCTGGAACCGGTATATGGATAAACACGGGGACACCCTCAGCCCCTGGACCGTACTCTGCGTCGAGCGCATGCTCGCCTGCGGCACTGCTGCCATGGGGGTGAAGCGATACTGCTGCGCCTCCCCGGACTGCACCCACACCCGCTTCTTCTGCCAGACCTGTAAATCAAAAGGCTGCAGCTCCTGCGGACATAAGGCCACGGAGCAGTGGATTACAGAGCAACAGCAAATTCTGCCCGACTGCGACTGGCAGCATATCACCTTCACCATGCCCCATCTGCTGTGGCCCTTTTTCAACAATAACTGGCCTCTGCTCAATGCCCTGTTCCGCGCAGCCACCCGCGCCATGCTCCGCTGGGCCAGAAAACAGGGTGTGGAAGTCGGTATCTTCTGCGCCCTGCACACCTACGGTCGCCAGCTCAACCAGCATCCCCACATTCATCTCTCCGTCACCCGCGGCGGGCTTGATATTAAACACGGCGTATGGCGCGACCTCTTCTTTAAAAAGCATGCCGTGGAGGAAATCTGGCGCGGAGCCGTCATCCGGCTGCTGCGCCACAGCTATGACCTGATTAACCCCGGCAGGCTGCCGGGGCTGGGGCATATCCACGACAAAAAACAGTGGCTGCGCTATCTGCAGGCGCAGTACGGGCGCCGCTGGAAGGTCCACTTCGCGAAGAAGACCCGGGGGGCCTGGCGGAGCGTCAAATATCTGGGCCGGTACCTGAAACGGCCCCCCGTGTCGGCGGCGAAGCTGAGGCACTACAGCGGCGGCGCGGTGGTGCACCACTATTACGACCACCGTACGCAGCAGTACCGGCAGCAGACGCTGACGCAGGAAGATATGATCGGACGTTATATCAGCCATATCCCGGCGAAGCATTTTAAGATGGTGCGTTATTACGGTTTTTTATCAAACCGTAAACGGGGTAGCCTGCTGCCGAAGGTGTATGAAGCCCTGGAGATGGAAGCGCGGAAAAAACCGGAGAAGCCCGGCTTCGCCGCGCTGATGAAAGAATTTCTGCGCACGGATCCGTACAAATGCATTCTGTGCGGCAACCGACTGCGCTTCAGCAGTGCGCAGGCCGGGAGGCACGCGTCGGAGTTGGTGGCAGAAAGACTGCATAACATCGACCGGAAACGATGGCTTCTGGCACAGACTGCGGGATAAGTGCGTCTGAAAAACAGCTTTCAGGTTAAAAACGCGCCGCAAATGCCATTTTATGACCATAACGTTCCCGATGGCACATCATTACTGCATTACAGACACTGCTGCTCATGGTCAGGAAATTTTTAAAACGATGATTCAGTTTCCTAACCATCAAGTGGTATGTCTGAATGAAGTATCCGTCCTGCCTGCCGGACTTTTTTATATAAACGACGATGGCATCCTGATTTGCCGTAATGACAAAGTATTCAGGTTTGGGGGGGAGAAGAGAATCATTGACGCATTTAATCGTGCTGTAAGTCAGCGTGATTACCGAAGTTCAGGTGGAAAACCCACACCGACCTCTTCAAGGCAGCTGAGGAGAGGAGGCACACAGCCAGTGATTTATGAAACCGCAGGAAAAACTCTGAACAGTAAGAATGTCGGGAGGCTGCTGGCTGCCGGCGGTATCTATAACGGTAATGTTGAAGGATTCCGTAAAACTGCCGAACAGCTTGACGGTGATGCAGTTAAAGGATACGACGGAGTTTTAAACGAAACCACGTCAGGCCTGATGGTAGCTGCTGCTTCATTGCTAATTATTAAGAAACCGCTGGCAGCAGAAGAACTGACAAGCTATTTGGGAAAATACAAAAAAGCACATGTTCTAATGGATGATATGAATGTAACTCAACTTGACTACCTGCGGCGCGACCGCACTGAGTACCATGCCTTACGCGGACAGTTCAACAGCTCTGTGCGATCTGGTTTTCTTAAATCTCTTTCCAATCATCCTGATGCGCTATCAACGTTTGATTCCAGCAATTTACAACGTCTGGCGAAAGGAAAGGTGCCGCCTGGCTGGCAGGTACACCATAAAATTCCTCTGGATGATGGTGGTACAAATGCGCTTGATAACCTGATACTGATACAGAACTCGCCTTATCATTCTGCTCTGTCAAAGGCACAGGCGATAATTACTAAAGATCTGCCTTACAATTCCAGCACAAAAGTCTTATGGCCTTCGCCAAACGGCGTAATCTACCCACCGGGGAGGTAAGAAACGCATATGAAAAATATAAATCAACTGCTTGCCATTTTCAGCACTCTGATGACTACGGATGGTTACCCTGTAGCACGTCCCGTTGATCCAGACGTACTGGCAAACCTGATAAATAAATCGTCTCCCGAAGATTGGGACGAATTAAAAAAAACCGTTTATGCGGATATTCAGCGTCTGATGATAAACCGACCGGACTATTCAGAAATGTTTAGCGTCATGGACGGTCTGGAATACAACGGGCTGACGCTGTACAGCGTGGTACAGGCGGAAAATGGTCAACCCCTATGGTCAAATATCTACATCCGTAACGTTGAAGCACGTGACAATCAAATCTATGTTGACCCAAACCTCGCAGATGGAGTGCTGATTGGCGAGGATGGCATGTCGCTGTTCACTTACCATCTGACTGAGGATTGCTTTCAGATACTTGATAAAGCTTCAACTGAATATATCATTGAATCCCATCAGGATTTTAGCGGATTTTTATCAGCCATTATTGATATTGTAAATTAACTGTAAGCGATGCAATTCGTACCACATGCCTGCTTCTGGAGCATCTGCCGGGACGGTTTTGCAGCCATCCCCTTTATGTAACGCAGAATTTCCGGCGCCGATCATTGAATCTATCCTGACAAACTGAACGCGGGCTCTTTGCCGCCCGCAACCGCAACCTGAGGCTTACGCAGCCAGCAAACCGCGCTGCCCGCATAACCCACAGGCCCGCTTAACTGCACACCCCGCCGCAGGCCACCCGGTCAATCTCCTTCAGCACCCACTGCATATCGGTGGCATCCGGCACGCAGATATTCCAGCGAATACCGGTCCTGAACTCGCCTTCTCCCGGCCACAGCGTATTGCCGGTGACGGTGATGAGAATATCCGGCGTTCTGCCCCTGCTGTCTTCCAGATGCACCGCCAGACAACTGCGACGCCCCACCCGGTGTGGGTACGCCGACAGCAGCACCGGTTTTTCCAGTCGCCTGAGTATTTCCTCCCGGAGTTGTCCCAGCGCCACGCTGTCAGACTCACCAACTGACGCCAGCCCCTGCGGCGGGACAGTAAAGATGACGGTGGCAATCAGCGCCCTGTCAGGGACGACCGACGGCGGTTCCATAATCAGTTTTTTCATGCTGTCCTCTGTTCAGTATGCAGACCACGGCTCTCATCCAGCCGACGTGCTACGTGGAACGCCGCCTCCAGTTCGCTACAGTGCATCTGGTTCATGATGTCACGCCGTTCGGCTTTTTCCTCTTTCTCCGTCATCCCCAGCGCCAGACAGAGACTGGGCGGCACGGCACGAAAGAGCGACTGTACCTTACGCGAGAGGATCACCCCTTCGGTATATTTCCTCGGGAGTTTGGTGGCCGACAGCAGCATGGTTTTCTGCTCGTCGGTCAGCGTTTTAAAACGGGCAATCTGCTCCACCTCATCCGGCGGCATCACCAGGCAGATCCACCACTCCGCCATGTTCAGCATTTTTTTCGCCGTATCGGGAAAGTCGGCCAGGTTCTGCGTAAACAGCCACAGCCATGCGCCGAGCTTACGCCACATCTTTACAATTTTGGTGGCATACGGTCCCAGCAGCGGACTGGCGATAACGATATGCGCCTCATCGATGGGCACGATGGTGTCGCGATCGCTGTACTGCTCCCGTTCAGCGATATTATTGATGGTGTTGAGCAGAGAAATCACCGCTATCTGAGCCTCGTAGCCTTCGCGGGCCAGCGCACCCGGGTCGACAATGGTCATGTCCGATTCCGGCCACGGCGTGCCCGGACGGTTGAACAGCTCCCCCTCAAAGCCCTCGGTAAACATGCGCAGCGCTTCCGACATCTCCTCCGCCCGCGCCCGCCGGGCGGCGGTCCGTTTCTCACGACCATCCTCCCCGATGCTGACATCACGGGCGATATTCTGTAGCGCAAACATCAAATCTTCCGGCAGCATCTGCCGGTTCTCCTCATACACCTTACGGGCAGCAATCATCATCGCCTCACGGATCATCCCCCGGTCGGCGCGGGTCATCCTCCCCTCCTCCGCAGCTTCACCGCCGGTTATCATCAGGCGGGCCGCAATTTCCATTTCGCCCGGCACGTCACGTTCTTCATCCTTATCGTCGTCATCGCCCCCGTCCTCGTCAATATCTGGCAGATCCTCTTCGCTGACCATCAGCGCATCTGGTCTGGCCCGCATCAGCAGGTGCGAGTCGGCAAACGGCGCGAGCGAGATGACTTTACCCGGCTTGATGCTCACCCGGTGGACCGTCAGGCCCAGCGAGGCACAGTAGTCGCCAAAAAGTCCGAAGCTGTTACCGGCCTCCAGCAGGAAGATGCACGGCCGGTAGATGGCCATCATCTGCGCCAGCTCACACAGCGCCGTGGCCGACTTACCGGCCCCTGTGGGGACAAACAGCAGCTTGTGGGCGTTCTGGGTCCTGTCGTTCTTGTTGAGAGGGTCAACGGAGAGCGGTCCGCCGCCGCGATTGAAAAAGGTGAATCCCGGATTGCCCGTCCCGGTATCGCGCCCGTAAACCGGTGCCAGGCAGGCAAAATGCTGCACAAACATCAGGCGCGTGTACCAGTTATGGCGGTCCTTCTCCGGGTTAAAACACATCGGCAGTGCACGTAGATAGCTGCTGAGTGGCCCAACGTCATGCTCCGGGTTGACCGGCTCCAGCCCGCAGTTCAGCAGCGTGCTGCTGAGATCCAGATAGCGCCTGTCCAGCGTGGCAATATCACACGCCTTAATCAGCAGGGTCACCGCTGCCCTGTAAAGCTTGTACCTGTTGCCGAGGTAAGTACGCGCCGTGGCCGCGTCCTCACGCGCACGCAGCGAGCCCACGTTCTCACCCATTGAATCCCGGCTCAGGCGGGCAAAATTTTCCTCCAGCCTGTCCTGCGGCTGAATAAGCAGCGTCATGGTCAGCACCGTACCTTCCGGCAGCAGGTCCATGATGGCGTTAATGTTATCGCCCCGCCGGACCTCGCCGGTCAGATGCCCGGTGGACGGAGCATTACGCAGGCGGGCCACCGGCACCGCCCGGTGCGCCACCTTATCAAACCACCACACCCCGTTTTCCGCATCGCTGCGGGGCCGGGTAAACCACAGACTTTCGCTGAAATCATTCAGCAGCGGCAGCTCGCCGGGCGCGTCGTCGCTGTGCCGGGCGCAGCGGTACAGGGTCGCTTTATCCACCCACGTCGGCGAGGGATTGAACCAGCGCAGCAGCCAGCTGTGGATCTGTTCACCGTTCTGCCGCTCGCTGCGGATACCGGCCCCGCTCATCGCCGAGGTCAGCCGATCGCAGACCTGCTTCAGCAGCACCTCCGGGGCCAGAGGATCGCGGTAAGGCGTCTCCACCCAGCGGTAAATCACCATCCGGGTGCGACGGATTTGTCCGCGCCACGGGGCACCGGTGACGGCATCATCCAGAAACAGACCCTGCTCAACGGCGACGTTTTTCAGATGACGCGCCTGCTCGTCAAGCCAGGCGCGGGTAAATGCAGTCCCCTGCGCACGGGGTTTAACGTAGCCGCGCACCCGGTCCATGTACGCGGTCAGATCGGACTCATCCTGACAAAAAAACTGAACCACCCACTGGTGGGAATCCAGCTCCGGCAGGCTGTCCTGGAGGGCATTCTCCATGACGTCGCGGATTTCATCCAGCCTGGAAGCGGGACGGCCTTCGGTGCCGACCGGGGTGATTTCATACACCGCCCCCACCGACACGCCGTCATCCAGCAGAATGCATTGGTGTTCCGGCAGATACTCGCCCCAGGGGATGTGGTCGATTATCGAGGGTGCGGTGTCGTACAGCCTTGCCTCATCGGCGCGGGTCACCCTGCCTTCCCGGGTCAGTGGCTCATGGCCGTTCACCGAAAACGGCCCGTCACCGTGCTGATGCGGATCCTGCGAGCGTGAGCGGCGTCGAAACAGTGAAAACGTCATCACAGATCCTCCGTGCGTTCACCGGGGAGCGCGTACTGCACCTGGCTGTAAAAGGGAAACACGGTGCTGTAGCCGGGCACCGGGGTGCTGCCATCTGCCAGATGCGGATAGACGTACATCACCATGTCCGGATTAGGCAGCCGGGGAAAAGTCTGCTGAATTTCATTTTCCTGGGTGCGACTGTAGCTCTCACGGGTCTGCTGCGAAATCACCCGTTCACCGTCGGAAACGGGCCTGCGCAGCGTGGCCCGGCTCTCCGTGGTGGTGTGCGTGACCGACGCGCCGTCATTCCACATATCCAGCATACTGCTGTCGCCCGGGGGCAGCATTTCATCTTTGGAGGTGCTGCATCCGGTAAGCGTCACCGCCAGCAGGACAGCGGCCAGCGTTTTAAACCTGGTCATATGGGACCTCCGCACCTTCAGCGTCACAGAAAAACGCGGAAATTCTTATACAGCGGTTATCCGGAAGCGGAAAGAGGATATCATTGCCCTCGCGTGACAGTTTGAGACCGACCGCCAGCATCGCCCAGTCGGTGACATCATGCGGCTTGCCCTGCCATTTGCCGTTATCCCGTCGGATGAGACCGCTATAAAGGCGACCACTGAGCGGCGTGTAAACGACGCGGTATTCCAGGTTATCGTTGTGCATTGGGTTCCTCATCAGTCCATGCCCGTGCCGCTGCGGGCCAGGCTGAAGTCGTATTTCACCTTGCGGCCTTTTTCTTCGTAGTCGATGGCCAGCTGGCGGGTAATGTGCAGCGCCACCTTCTGGCCCGGCGGGACGTAAATGGCGTCGAAGGTCTGGCCGTAGCGGGCCTTCACCCAGTCCACGGTTTCACGCATTCCCCCGGCAAAAGCCTTACCCAGCACCGCCTGGCCCGCGTCCCCGGTCAGGCTGGAAGTCACGCCACCGTAGCCGTTGGTCTGACTGGTGTTCTGATTCGCCGCCAGCGAATCGCCGGCTGACGTGGCAGCGGCCAGGCCGGCAATGGTGGGCAGGTAGGTGGAGGCGTTACTTTTGCGCGTACCGGAAATACACGGAATACCGTTATCGTCAGACAGCCAGCCGATGCCGGCATTATTACTGCCGCCGTTGCCGCTGCCCTGTGCGCCCTGACTCCCCCCGCCGTTCTGTCCGTTGGGTGACGGCAGGGTACGGACCGTCCCGTCGGTAAAGACAAATGTGATGCTGGTAATGGAGCCGCGTACGCAGGAGAGCGTCCAGTCGCCGGTGGCGGTGCCGGACACCACAGCGCCCTGCACGTCAGGCAGCTCAATGCCGTTGGCAGTGAGGTTGTCCTTACCGATAAGGACTTTAAACGGATAGGGGTCAGTGACCTTGCCGTCGATCGGAATACGTCCCAGCAGCGCGGTCATCGCCCGGCTGCCGACCAGCGTCGCGTTCTCCGGCAGGGTGTAAACCGGATCGGTATTCTTCTCCGCCTCATTCATGGCGTTCTGCGCGGCCGTTGTGGTTTTAGCCGCCGCCTGCTGTGTGGCATCGGCGGCCTTATCGAACGACGTCGCAAAGGCAAAGCCGGTGGCGTTGTTTTTATTACTGTCGGTTACCGGCTTTCCGCCGGAATCGGTGGCCACTCCGTCCTTTGGCTCCACCCATTGCAGCCCGTCCGAAGACGGTGCGGACGCCGCGCCATTCTGGCCGCCGTCATAGCCCAGCCCCACCGGGATATCACCGCCCGGCCCGCCGTTTTTCGTGGATGACGTGGTGTCGCCGCCTGCGTTTTTTTGCTGCATCTGGTCCATCAGTCGATTCACCTGAGAACCAAGCTCCGCGACCTGACTGCTGAGTTGTGAGCGTTTCTGCGCCTCTTCATTACGTGCGGTGCTGACCGCCTGGCTTATCTGCGTGTCCACATTACCGTTTTTGGTTTTCAGGGTTTTGTTTTCATCACTGAGCTTTTTATTGTCGCCTTCGAGGGTGTTAAGGCGCTCCTCCACGCGGCGAAAGTTACCGACAATGGTGCGCAGGGTATCCTGCGGCGTGTCGCCCTCAACGCCCAGCGTGCGCAGGTCTTCCGGCGTCAGGTTTTTCAGCGAGCCGCCGGAGGCTTTCTGCGTCTGGCTGCTCTGGTTTTCCTTCCCCGAACAGGACTTAACGGCCAGCAGCACCGGCACCGCGACTTTTACAAGCAGGCTGGAGGAAGGCTTCATTATTTCTTCTCCTGTCGGGCGCGTTTGCCGGTGGGTCTGGTCACGGACGGTTCGGCAATAAATGCGCTCTCCGGTCGCCCGGAGGTAACCAGATACAGTACGGAGGTATCCTCCGGGGTGCCGGCCCGCCCCAGCCAGCGGTGCTGAAAGGTGGCGGTGGTGAACTGATCTTCAATAACGCGCGGGTCAAGAACGACCTTATCAGCAGAGCGATTACGTACCTGTAAGGCCACCACGCTGCTGCCCTGAAGGCTCCACGCCGCCATCGGTGTCACCATTACCGGCTCGGACGGCATCACGGTGGTGAGGTTCGACGGCAGCTTCAGCGACACCGGGCTGATACCGGGAACCGCTTCGACGGTGCGCAGCGGCCCGTAAAGACTCTGTGCCGCATAGCGGGTCAGCACCACCGGCAACGGCGCGTTAAGCTTTGGCGGTTTGCGGCTGGCGGGCGTGCTGTCACTCTGCGCCGGCTGACGGCCAGCGCTGTCGCCATCACCGCTCACCGTCTGTTTGTCACTGGCGGCGGCGGTGACCACCTCTCCGTCATAGACGATCTTCACAGGCTCCGGCGTGTTTTTCCCCGGCGTCGCCGAGACGTCCAGCAGAATGATTTCGCCGTTCTCCTTGTTTTGCAGCTCGATACGGGTGACCGGAAACGCCGATTTCGCATCGAGATACACCACGCCGCCGGCGCTCTGAATACGCAGTCGGTCATTCAGCGAGGGCGGAAAACCGACACGCACGTTTTTATTCACAAAGACGATACGCTCCTGCCCGACGACAAGCGGGATCTGCAACGGAATGCGCTCCCACTTCATCAGCTCAACGGCCTGGGCGGCAACGGATGCCAGCAGCAGGGCTGGCGCTATCAGCATGCTGATCCTCACGGTTTTGCTCCTGACGTTTTCTCCGGCTCCGGCAGGGAGGCTGCTTCCAGCCGCTGCCCAGCACGCTGGCCCCCGCCGTCATAAACAGCTCAGGCGTGGTAAACCCCTTGAACACGATGGGTTCCGCATTCAGCCTGTCAGGCAAAAAAGTGATAGTCGCCATACCTGTCCGCCTTATCCGACGATGACCGTGGCGGCTTTGGTTGCCAGCCAGATAACCGTGACCACCAGAACGATACCGACCACAACCAGCATGCCGAACTTGGCCCAGGTGCATTTCCCCTGCTGAACCTCAGCAAAAGTAGCAATAATGGCGCTGGCAACGACCAGTAGCGCTACAGCGGCCAGAATCAGACCGCCCAGCACAATGCCATCGTTAACATAGCCGGAAATCTGACCGTAAAACGAACTGTCAGTGCTGGTTTTCGGGCCTTCGACCGTGGGTAGCGCTGCCTGTGCTGACGTAACTACGCCCACAACCAACAGTGCCGCTGCCTGGTAAGCGCAACGGGTCATTCGACGAAGACAGGAGAAAAGAGAGTGAAAATTCATCGTTGTTTTCTTACAAATTAAAAGAAGAATTACGGGTTAACTGGCGAACAGGAACAGACTGACCAGTAGAAAAATAACGACACGTACCGCAATGCGCTGAAGCGCAGAGGCTTTAACGTTCCCCGCTGCATATCCCAGGTAAACATGAACCAGCCCCCACCCCACCTACAGAATGAGCAGGGCAAGCAGTGAACCAATAAACAGCAGATTCAGAACCGTAGGTTCCACGTTGCCGGTGGCGGCTTTAAATGCGGAGGGCTGGGCGCGTGAAGGTTCAAGGTAAAACGCGATCCCACGGCGCATCGTGCTGATGTCCTTTGTCGCCCGCAGGTAGTCAAAATAAAAACGACCATCATGGCCGTTCTGAACCGACACCACGCGGGCGCGTTCCAGGCTGGACTGAAGCTGATCGAGTTGTTTCATGAGCAGCGCCAGCTCGTCTTTCTCCCCGGCGTAAAGGGGTAACGAGCTGAACAAACAACCAGCCAGACATACCGCCCGCAGCGGTGTGATGTGCATATAAACCTCCTTTTATCAATGGATGCAGGCCAAGACGGGCGAAAAGGAGAGTGAAGGTCAGCAAACAACCAGAATGGAGAATTTGAAAATTTCAGGATGAATCCATAGCGTGGCGCGTCTCGCGCCATCGGGGTTCTTTGCCACCCCGGCACAAGCGGGCTTGCGCTCCCCGCAGGCCACGGCAACCCGGTGAAAAGACGCGCAGGCTTGCTATTTCACCGAGTTATCCCGGCTTGGACTAAAGGGCGCAAAAGGCTATACTGGTCAAAAGGCCAGCAGCATAAGGAACGAAGAAAATGACCACTAAACTGTCCCCCATCGTGTCTGAATTTGAGACTCAGGAGCAGGCTGACAGCTATGATCGCTGGTTCCGGGCTAAGGTTCAGGTCGCGCTGGACGACCCACGTCCGGGTATTCCTCACGATGATGCAATGGCAAAGCTGGAAGCAATGCTGGAAGAGAGACGGACCTTGAGGGCAAAGCGTGCAATGGGTTAAATGGAAGGAATCAGCGCTCAACGATTTAGCCGACATTATTGATTATATTGAACAATATAACCCTGTTGCGAGTCGAAAATTACATCAACAGATAGTACATGTAGCCGAAAACCTCCCTCAGCATCCTTATCTTTATCGTCCTGGCAGAGTTGCTGGCACTCGCGAAATCGTTGTCCATCCGAACTATTTAGTTGTCTACCACATTGATGATTTTGAAATAGAAATTCTGCGGGTATTGCATGCTCGCCAGGAATATCCGTAACCAGCCCTACATTATGGAGACATGGAAAAGTGAAAAAAACGTTATGCTGCATATTATTAAGCACTATATTGGCTCTACCTCAGTAGTTGCGGCCTGCCCGGATGAGGAATCAGGTCGTGACGCAGATTTATTGATAATGATGAAGAGTAAGATACCAACCGATGATCTTATCGCGCATTTCCTCTGACTTCGAAAAGCAAATTGTTCTGCGGGTCAGTCGTTTGATATGTGTGCGAAGATTAAGATTATGTCGTTCTGTCCGTTGGGTATATTTCTTGCTCACCACGTGGCTTGTTGCACTTAACAGAACTTTATAAACCGGCCAGGCATCTGTCATATAAAAGGCAAGGTTAAATTTGCTTAACAGGGCCAGCAATCGTCGCAGGGTCGGGGCATTTCTCGGGCCGAAGACATGGGCCAGAGCACGTTTGCGGATACGGTCATAAGCATAGAACAACCACCGGGGATTGCTTTTACACCGCACGTAAGACCATTGTTCACCGGCTTCACAGCAGATAACAACCTCCGTTTCGGGGTCGATATTCTCAGCTACCTGCTTTGGGGAAATTTTTTTACGTGCCGCAGAACCGTATTGAGGCTGATACCGAGAACCCGTGCGGTATCGCGACATCCGGAACCATTCATGGCCATATTAACAATGGTCTGGTGTGTGTCTGGTTTGGCACCGGAGTAGCTAAAATTGAGCAGAAAGGTCTTTGAACAATGCTTGCAGATGTAACGTTGGGCACCGGATGCTGAATGTCCGTTACATCGTACAGCATGAGTTTCATTGCACTGAGGGCAGACGACATCAACTTTAGCCATATGTTACATCCAAAGCGCAAAGCATACGTGATCAGCAAGTCTGCGTCACGACCAGATTTTCGGTGCCCCCACTGCTGAAGGCACCGTTCAGGTTAGTCCACCAGCAGCCGCAGCATGCGACGCAGCGGTTCAGCCGCGCCCCAGAGCAGCTGATCGCCCACGGTGAAGGCAGAAAGGTATTCCGGCCCCATGTTCAGCTTGCGCAAGCGGCCCACCGGGGTGTTTAACGTGCCGGTTATCGCAGCTGGCGTCAGCTCACGCATGGTCAGCTCGCGATCGTTAGGCACCACCTTCACCCAGTCATTATGCGCCGCGAGCAGCTGTTCGATCTCCGTCATCGGGATGTCTTTCTTCAGTTTCAGCGTGAAGGCCTGGCTGTGGCAGCGCAGTGCACCGACGCGTACGCACAGCCCATCGACCGGAATAGTGGCGGCTGGCTGCAGAATTTTGTTGGTTTCTGCCTGCCCTTTCCACTCTTCGCGGCTCTGACCATTTTCCAGCTGCTTGTCGATCCATGGAATCAGGCTGCCCGCCAGCGGAACACCAAAGTTATCGGTCGGCAGCACGCCGCTGCGGCTCATTTCCGTGACTTTGCGTTCGATATCGAGTATAGCGGATGCCGGATTTTGCAGCTCTTTTGCTACATGATCGTGCAGCATACCCATTTGACTCAGCAGCTCGCGCATATGGCGTGCACCACCGCCGGAGGCCGCCTGGTAGGTGGCGACAGACGCCCACTCGACCAGGTCATTAGCAAACAGACCGCCCAGCGACATCAGCATCAGGCTGACGGTGCAGTTACCACCGGCAAAGGTTTTAATACCGCGGCCCAGCCCCTGGCGAATAACATCGTGATTAACCGGGTCAAGAATGATCAGCGCATCGTCCTTCATACGCAGGGTGGACGCCGCATCGACCCAGTATCCCTGCCAGCCTGACGCACGCAGTTTCGGATAAATATCGGTGGTATAATCGCCGCCCTGGCAGGTGATGATAATATCCAGCGCCTTCAGGGCATCAAGATCGTAAGCATCCTGCAATACGCCAGCGGAGTGCCCACCAAAGTCCGGTGCGGCCTGGCCGTGTTGTGAAGTGGAGAAAAAGACCGGGTGGATCGCGTCAAAATCACGCTCTTCTGCCATACGCTGCATCAGCACGGAGCCAACCATGCCGCGCCAACCCATAAGTCCTACTGTTTTCATTTTGTACCTGCTCCAGACTGAATTTATGGCCATGTTACTTTCTGGCAGTGTTCGCAGGTCTCACAGTGAAGATGTGCGTTGGTGAAAAGCAAACTAACTGCGACAGTGACGTTGGCCTGTTACAATAAATGTCATAAGAATCCGATAGGGTGGATACCTTACAAAATGCTGAAAAAGTGGCAAGTGAATTAAATCGATTAGCGATGAATTTTCAGCAGAACTGCTTATAACCTGCATAGAACCGTATAAATTAAGAGAAAAATCACGATGAATGAAATGATCTCCGCCACAATATTATTATTGCTGATGATGGACCCGCTGGGCAATCTGCCCATTTTTATGTCGGTTTTAAAGCATCTGGAGCCAAAACGTCGCCGGGTGGTGCTTATTCGCGAGATGCTGATTGCCCTGGTGATTATGCTGCTGTTCCTGTTT
This sequence comes from Erwinia tracheiphila, assembly GCF_021365465.1. Classification (NCBI taxonomy): domain Bacteria; kingdom Pseudomonadati; phylum Pseudomonadota; class Gammaproteobacteria; order Enterobacterales; family Erwiniaceae; genus Erwinia; species Erwinia tracheiphila. The sequence continues at coordinate 1,095,936 of NZ_CP089932.1, read as the reverse complement.
ACCGGCGAAAAAGTTCTGGCTTTCCTCAATCTGAGTACCGAAACAGTATCAATTTCCGGCGGTATTATTCTGTTCCTGATTGCTATCAAAATGATTTTTCCCTCACACGAAAACAGCAGCAGCGGCCTCCCGGCCGGAGAAGAACCCTTTCTGGTGCCGCTGGCAATTCCGCTGGTTGCCGGGCCATCGCTGCTGGCCACGCTAATGCTGCTTTCACACCAGTACCCGGAGAAAATAATGTCGCATCTGGTCGGCGCATTGCTGATTGCCTGGGGCGCAACGGTAGTGGTATTGCTGCTGTCAGGACTGTTCCTGCGCCTGCTGGGGGAAAAAGGCGTCAATGCGCTGGAGCGCTTGATGGGATTGATTCTGATCATGCTGGCAACACAGATGTTTCTCAACGGCATCCGCATCTATCTTAAAATCTGACCTGCGCTTTGCCAGGCAAAAAACCGGTCCCGCAGACCGGTTTTTTATACAGAAACCAGAGCAGATTGCGTTTAGTCAGCTTTCAGCCCCCACCTAATGCACATCTCTGAATAAAAACACGTAACAGGATATTCATTTAACGATATGAATTTGTTAACACTTCGTGTGATAGCACAAGTATTCTCTGGCAGTTATCCATAGCGCCCCACCGCGCCGCTGCGTATATCTGAAGCATTGTTCATCACCTGGCAGGTAAGGCATCATGGCCCGACATTATTTTGAATTATCCGCAGATCGCGCCGATGCTGTCCGGCCGCATTATCCCGATACTGAATCCAATCGACCACGCCACCGTTATTTTTATAAAAAACGACAGCAAGCCGATGTCGGTATCAGTCCTTCCCTGTGCGGCATTTTCTTTATCGGCTATGTACTTTGAGGTAGCCAACAGTATGATGCTAAAGGCATTGATGGCCCGCATAGAAAAGCTTAACGCATTGTATTGCGCACTGTCGGATAAAAACCGTAATGATGCGCCCGGTACGCCGCGTTTGATTAATCACTGGCATTTTGATGCCCACCGTCCCGCCCTGTTGCGCAAGGAAAGAGTATGAGAAAAAGTCTGTACGCGGCCGCATTACTGGTTGTAAGTGGGTCTTCCCCTGTTGTGGTGGCTAAGGGCATTATGATGGCAGTCTTGATTTTCTGAGGAGTCTGCCATGGACGAAAAGTCCCTCTATGCCCATATCCTTAACCTGTCCGCACCGTGGCAGGTAAAATCCCTTTCTCTTGATGAAAAATCTGGTTCAGTGACTGTGATTGTCGGCATTGTCGGGCACACTCAACTGACCTGTCCAACATGCGGTAAATCCTGCCCCATACATGACCACCGGCGTCGCAAATGGCGTCACCTCGATACCTGTCAATTCACCACGCTGGTTGAAGCTGATGTACCCCGCATTGACTGCCCCGAGCACGGTTGCCAGACACTGCCGGTTCCGTGGGCGGGGCCAGGCAGCCGCTACACCCTGTTGTTCGAAGCCTTTGTTCTTTCATGGCTGAAAATTAGCACCGTGGATGCTGTCAGAAAGCAGCTCAAACTCAGTTGGAATGCCGTGGACGGCATCATGATGCGCGCAGTAAAACGAGGCCTGGCCCGGATAAAACAACCCTTATCGGCCCGTCATCTCTGCGTGGATGAAGTCGGGTTCAAAAAAGGACACCAGTACGTCACCGTTATCTCTGACAGGCAGGGACGCGCTTTGCAACTGACCGACGATCGCGGTGTAGAAAGTCTTGCCAGTTATCTGCGTAGCCTGAGAGATCACCAGCTTGAAGAGATAAAAACGCTGTCTATGGACATGAACACGGCCTATATCAGTGCTGCACGCATCCATCTCCCCAATGCCGTGGATAAAATCGCCTTCGATCACTTCCATGTGGCAAAAATGTTGTGCGCCATCGTTGATAAAACCCGTCAGGCTGAGATGAAACAGATCCCGTCGTCAGACAGGAAAGACGCCCACCGCTCACGCTACTTATGGTTTTACAGCAAACAAAATCGCTTTGGGCGCCGCGCTGAGAGGTTAGAAGTTGCCCGGCTGGTGTTACCGCAAACGAACCAGTGCTGGGTAATGAAAGAGCTTGCCCGCGATCTGTGGCACCGCCGCTATGACGACCATAGCCGTAAGTTGTGGCAGGAATGGATGGCGATGGCTAAAGACACCGGCATACCACTCATGGTCAGCATTGCCCGCATGGTGGCAAAGCGGCTTTACGGCATTCTGAATGCGATGAAAAACCGGGTATCGAACGGCAATGCGGAGTCTCTGAACAGTAAAATACGGTTGCTGAGGATCAAGTCACGGGGCTTCAGGAATAAAGAACGGTTCAAGCTGGGCGTAATGTTCCACTACGGGAAGCTGAACATGGCGTTCTGAGTCTCCCACCATGATCGGGGAAGTCCCTTGTAAGTACACCGTTAATGGCGCAAACCTTCGTTTATGTTTCTGAAGCCGATGACGGCACTGTTGCCCGCTACGCGCTTAACGAGCAAAACGGCGCATTGCAATTGCTCGACCATACCGCCGCTGGTGGCAAAGTTATGCCAATGGCACTCAGTGCCGACGGTCACCTGTTATACACGGCAGTCCGTAGCACACCGTTTAAGCTGATGAGCTGGCGTATTAACCCGCAAACCGGGGCGTTGAGCAAAGATGGCGAGGTGCCTGCTGCCGCAAGTTATCCCTGGGTCAGTACCGATAAGCAGGGCCGCTTTCTGCTGACAGCATCCTACGACAGTGATGTGGTTGACGTCTATCGTCTGGCAGAGAACGGTCAGGTGATTGCGCCACCGGCTGGCCGCTATAAAACCGGACATGCCGCACATTCCGCCGTGGTTGATGCCAGCGGAAAAAATGTCTATGTCGGCAACCTCGGCACCGACCGGGTGCTTCAGCTAACACTGAGTCAGGAGGGTGAACTGTCGGCGCTGGGCAGTGGCTTTGTCAGCACCGCCGCAGAAAACGGTCCGCGTCATTCGGTGATGTCACCGGACAATCGCTATCTTTATAATCTGGGAGAAATGGGCGGCATTATTACCCAGTTCAAACGCGCAGCCAACGGCAAGCTGGTAAAGGTGATGGAAACCGCCAATGCCGTTGCCGCACAGTATCATCTTGCACACGGGATCGAACGCACCGCCAGCTACAACGATACCACACCGCGTATCTGGGCAGCAGATATTCATATCACCCCTGACGGGCAGTTTCTTTACGTCAGCGAACGCACCAGCAGCACCATAACAGGGTATCAGGTTAGTCGCAGCGATGGAAAACTGACGCTGGTCGGTAGCTGGCAGGTGGAAAAACAGCCTCGCAGCATGGACATTACCGCCGATGGTCGCTGGCTGGTTGCCAGCGGGGAGAAAAGCGCGGTCATCGGCAGTTATGCCATTGATCCGCAAAGCGGTGCGCTGAAACGCGTTGGCGAAGCGCCTGTCGGCGGCGATGCCAATTGGGTAACTACCGTAACATACTGATAAAAATGGAGAAAATTCGCAGTCGCTGCGGTAATACCGTGTCTTTGTCGGGCGGTAAGTCATGCCGGGGTGCCTGTTTGCATAACGGTAAGCCCAGCCGCATTAACTGTGCTGATATATTTTTGCAGAGTGTACTGACATACCATTTACCGCATGACTGGCTGACCGTGACGTTTTTCACTTCGCCAATGACTTCACGACTGTTGCGATAACGAATCCACCCTAACCTGGGCAACGAGATACGACTATTGGCTTTATCGAGCTTCACGCCTTGCGGGTACCGCCCACAGGATAATGTCGCGCTGAAAATGCCGGCCTTTGAATGGGTTCATGTGCTGCTCGATCATCAAAAGGTGACGATACGTTTATTACCTGCAGATTTTTGCAACAGTGCCAGCTGAGCCGCTGGCTGAAGGCCGGACTGAAAATCCGGCCGGAGACCGACGAAATCTACAAACCCGTTTCGCGGCGGGTCAGGGTTCCGGCGGCAAGCTCCGGGGTTTTCCTGTCTGACAGTCTACGCGAGCGCCTCACAACGCTTGCCGCTGGATGACATGCTGAGTGCCTTGGTGGAGCGTGAGGAGCTGCGTCGCCAGCTTGCTCCGGTTCCGGCCGGTGAAGATGCCATTCATGGTTAGGAGATTGAATCGCATCCAGTGATGCCGGGGATCTAAGTGGGGTTTTGTCTAACAATGCCATCGTCGTCGGATTTTTAACCTGGGGTTCTACGCCGGAACCGCCGAAATTTCCGTTACCCCTGTTTCAGCCCGGCAACCAGTGCATCCATGCACCAACGCCCAATAGAGCCGTTCAAACTGCCTGCGTTAGTCAGGACGAATGCCGGACAGCCATCCTTCTTAAGTCAGTTCGCTGTTCCATCGCTCCCCGAACCCCGCTCATGCCTGCACGAGACTCTGCGGCGTCTTTGTTATTGCCTGGTTTGGATTTGAAAGCCGGCGCTGTCATTGCCAGGGCCGGGACGTTCTCCTCCTCCCAGTCGTCGATCTCATCGCACTCTGGCGGCGAAGGCACGAGTCTGAAGGCGTCTCGAGCGGGCGCCTGCACTTCTTGCTGCTCAGCCAGTGAAGCCCCCTGAAGCTGCAGCGCGTGGTTGCGCTTGTAAAGATTGTGGAACTGCTCCTTGAGTTTGAAGGTGTCGGGCGTGTGAAACTGGATCTCCCAGAGCGCGCCTTCGGGACTGCGCAACGTGACGTTGACCGCTTTGAAGGCCGGTCGGTGCTTGGCAAACAGGTTGTTCAGCTTGACGCGCCCATGGCCCTGATCGTCCAGCGAGGCCAGCACACCGCGCAAGCCAGCGGTGAAATCCGGCGGTTCCAGTACCACGCTGTACCGCAGCGCATCGTTCACGCCGGCCACGGCATCTTCCAGCATCTTGTTTTTCAAAGCCATCTGCTGCTTTAACTTTTCCTTCAACGAGCTGACCGACTTCAGTTGATGGTCCATGCCCACCAGTTGCCCGGCATGAGACTCGGCGACACGCTTCAGCATGTGAGTGACCTCAGGTTCCATCTCGCGAGCACGCGTCAGTAAAGCCTGCGCCTCAAGCGCAATGTCCTCAGGCTGCACGGTGCGCAGGCGCTCTGCGGGCGGCGGCGGTGGGGCGAGCAGGCCAGCTTGCTGCAGCGAGTGTAGCGCGTCTTGCATGACGCCCGCTGCCATCGTCGGAATGTTCTGCAGGTGCACCCTGGTCCGCTCGGCGTCGAAGCGACCATCATGCATGTCACGAGCAGTCACCTTGCCATACGGTACGCTGCGAACTCGATCAGCGAACCCTCGCTCGGATCGTTCGCACGACTCCACTATCTTGGCGAACAGCGCCGTGCCGGTATCGGACTTCAGCGCATCGGTGCCTACCTTTATCGCGATAGTGAAGAGGTTGCGCATGCTCAGTTCCGGTTCGCCGTGGATGAGCCCCGGTTGCCCGTCCGGGAACTGCGTGTGCGAGAGCCTGCACACCGGGTAGTTGTCGATGATGGCGTGAATCCGTGCCTCAGTATCAGGTGCCGCAAGGTACGCCTGGGCGAGGCTCGGGAAGGCCTCGCCCAGCGCATCCGGCAGCAGCGGCGCGTCGGCACGCAAGGATGTCCCCTGCTCCAGTCGAAGCAGTTGCTCATGCAGAAGTTTGGCGGCTTCACGTGCTTCGGGCTGGTGGGCGAGCCCGATGGCGTTGTGTGCCTGATTGCGCAGTTCCTTCAACACCCGGGGATCTCTGGCTTTGCCGTCAAGTGCCACACGTAGACCGTTACGCAGGTCACGCTCAATGCCGTCATAAGTGCCGAACATCATATTGCGCGCCATTGCCTCACGCAGGTGGTCAGGCTGCGCCATGAAGCGCGCCGCCAGGGTGCTGGCCGCCCCCATGATCCGGCCGCCACGCTGCAGCGCCATGATTTCGGACAGCCGCCCCGCCTGGTAGTGGCCACTGTCAGGATCAATGGCCGGCGTGGCCGTCTTCGGCGGCTTGAAGGAACGTGGCTGGCCGCGGCGTAACTCGCGATCGGCCATCTCGCGCGAAATCAGCGCGGCAAGCCTGGGGTAGCCTGCGTACACGAACGCGTCGTCGCCGTCGGTGTCCATGTTGCGCTTGCGCAGTTCCGGGATAGGCAGTGCGCCCATGCGTCCGGGCTCCACTATGTCCTTAAGCCTCAGGCTGCCGGTGCTGAGCATCTCCTGCGGTACGGCACCGCGGTCGCGACCAGTCGTCCAGCGCGACAGGGTCTTGAGGTCCTCCTTCGAGCAGGCCAGGTCCATGTCCTCGAAATCGGCCGGCCAGTTCTTTGATGGCACCACGATGAGCATCCCCTTGCTGTGCAGCATCTCGGCATCGCTGCCCGATCCGTCGTTGAAGCCAGTGTAGCTGTACTGGATACCAAAGGACTGCGAAAGGAATTCGGCGGTGGCGTCACCCTGCGCCACTGTCGAGACGCGTTCTTCCGGCACGGGCAGGAGGTTCTCCTTGTCGTAAGGCGGCTTGCCGATCAGCAAGGCACCGCCTGCGGCGTCGAAGGCCTGGCTGCGCTGGCTCGGTAGGTGCACCTTGTCGTCGGCAGCAGGCACCGCCCTGACTCTTTGGCCCTGGTAGCCACCGCCGGTGGCCAGTTCGTACAATGTGAGTTGACTCAACCCCGACGGCAGCGCCTGCAGCCGCCGCTGCATCGCATCGTGCGCCTCCTGCAGTGTGGCCTCGTCACGTGGGAAGTGCTGCAGCGCCTGAGGGGCCATCCGCGTCGGTCCCTTATCCCTGGCAATAAGGTCTCGCTGCTCCTGGCTGGCCTCACCGGCCTGCACTGCCTGCCAGGCAGTGAAGTACTCACGGAAGGCAGGTATGCGTAGTGCCACCTCCAGCTTCAGGAAGCCGCAGCCATCGTTGGGGCACAGCGCCAATGCATGCCCGTCCGGTGCTGTTGGCTTGAACGGGTGCGCCGTGCCGCTGACGTCTTCAAAAAATCCCAGACGCAGTGTGCCCTCAATGACGTGATCGGCCGACACCATCTCCAGTAGCGAGCGCTGCATCCGCGACCAGTCTTCGCGTTGCGGGGCAAGCCTGGCGATGAGCTGCATCAGGGGACTGCCCGGTGAGGTGTCGCTATAGCGGATTGCCGGCAGCAGCGACGGCGCTCCGGATGTGCCGCCGGACAGCAGCTGGGCGGGGCTCATCCTGCCTCGCGTGGCGCGGCTGCCGCCGAACATGTCAAAGCGCCAGGGTTCGTCTTTGTAGGTGAGCGTACGCGCGAGCATGAACGTCGAAATCGCCCCAGGCAGCTGGACCTCTACCAACGGCAAGCCCGTCAGCCTTGTAAACAGCGAGTAAGGCTTGTTCGTCTCGGTCGCATTGCTCGAAACTTCCCTGCCATGCAGATCGACCACGATGTGGGTCGTGCTGCCGTTGCCGGGTGGCGGCGCGACGAGCTCGCCGGGGGCCGACCGCATGCTCAGGAGCCCGGCGCCAAGGTCGAACTGGCTCGGTGGATGGGCCTGCGTAATCTTCGGCGCTTCCTTCGCCATGCGCAGGTCCAGGGCGTCAAATACAAGGTCACCGGCCTCGATCTGCGCGATCAGGTTCCAGCTCATCTCGCCGAGGTCCCCCTCGATGGCCGCGCGTGTCCGCTCCAGCGTACTATCAACCCATTTCCCCAACTCTTCGCGACGTTGGCGAATTTCCTGGCGCGAGCCTTCGACGTGGCGCGGCTTACATTGCCGGCTCACCATTGTGTAAGCCTTGAGCACCTGGAAGAAGGTCAGCGCCGGGCATCGTGTGGTGTACTGTTCGGGGTCGGTCGAAGACTGCGGGACACCGCCGCTCAGGTACAAGTCGATCTTGCGCCCGACGATGGGCTGCAACGTATTGAACACGCGCAATGCATGGCGCCGATGGCGAGAGGTCAACTCCGGGCTGCGGATCAATGGCAACAATCCCATGCACAGGCTGCCGAGACTCTCAAGGTTGGTTTCACGTAATCCGTCGTTCTGCGCGAGCACCGCAACCCGCTCCAACGCCTGCCGTGCCAGCGGACGCATCTGACGATGAAGTTGTGCCGATGAAAGGGCCTTGAAGAGCATCCCAATATCTTGCGCGCTGGCGGACTCAAAACGCGGGTGCAGCTCCAGGTGCCCGGCCATTGCCTGCAGTTTGGCGCGGCCCAAAGTCTGGAACTGTTCCTCATCCAGGTGCAGCAGGCGGGATATCGCGTTGGCCACCATGGGGATCTCCCGCGCCCCGAACTGCTGCCATGGCAACGCTGCCGAGCCGACGCGTTCGGCGAGCAGCAACGCTGCCGACTGACACGCCGACCTTCCGAGACATTTGCTCAGCGCATTGAGCGACACAGCCACGTGTCGCTTATCCATGGCTTGTCGCAGATCGTGGTCCTCCGCCAGCCGCGAGGCCAGCGCGCTGGCGGCGTCCGCGCAGTTCGGCGTGTCGGGCCATTTGCTCAGGGCGTTGAGCGCGTTGGCCACGCCTTGCGGGTTGAGAGTGTCGCACAGCCCGGGATCACTGGCCAGCCGCGAGGCCAGCGCGCTGGCGGCGTCCGCGCAGTGCGGCGTGTGGGGCCATTTGCTCAGGGCGTTGAGCGCGGCGGCCAGTTCTTGCGGGTTGAGGGCGTTGCGCAACCCTCGCTCGTCGGCCAGACGCGAGGCCAGCGCGGTGGCAGCGTCCGCGCACTGCGGCGTGTCGGGCCATTTGCTCAGGGCGTTGAGCGCGTTGGCCACGCCTTGCGGGTTGAGGGCGTTGCGCAAGCCGCGATCACTGGCCAGCCGCGGGGCCAGCGCGGCGGCGGCGTTCGCGCAGTTCTCACGCCCTGGCCATTTGCTCAGGGCGTTGAGCACGTTGGCCACGCCTTGCGGGTCGAGGGCGTTGCGCAAACCGCGATCACTGGCCAGCCGCGAGGCCAGCGTGCTGGCGGCGTCCGTGCAGTGCGGCGCGTCGGGCCATTTGCTCAGGGCGTTGAGCGCGGTGGACATGTGTTGCGGGTCGAGGGCGTTGCGCAACCCTCGCTCGTCGGCCAGACGCGAGGCCAGCGCGCTGGCGGCGTCCGCGCACTGCGGCGCGTCGGGCCATTTGCTCAGCGCGTTGAGCGTGTTGGCCACGCCTTGCGGGTCGAGGGCGTTGCGCAAACCGCGATCACTGGCCAGCCGCGAGGCCAGCGCGCTGGCGGCGGCAGTGCAGTGCGGCGTGTCGGGCCATTTGCTCAGGGCGTTGAGCGCGGCGGCCACGCCTTGCGGGTCGAGGGCGTTGCGCAAACCGCGATCACTGGCCAGCCGTGAGGCCAGCGCGCTGGCGGCGGCAGTGCAGTGCGGCGTGTCGGGCCATTTGCTCAGGGCGTTGAGCGCGTTGGCCAGTTCTTGCGGGTCGAGGGCGTTGCGCAAACCGCGATCACTGGCCAGCCGTGAGGCCAGCGCGCTGGCGGCGGCAGTGCAGTGCGGCGTGTCGGGCCATTTGCTCAGGGCGTTGAGCGCGGTGGCCACGTGTTGCGGGTTGAGAGTGTCGCACAGCCCGGGATCACTGGCCAGCCGCGAGGCCAGCGCGCTGGCGGCGTCCGCGCAGTGCGGCGTGTGGGGCCATTTGCTCAGGGCGTTGAGCGCGGCGGCCAGTTCTTGCGGGTTGAGGGCGTTGCGCAACCCTCGCTCGTCGGCCAGACGCGAGGCCAGCGCGGTGGCAGCGTCCGCGCACTGCGGCCTGTCGGGCCATTTGCTCAGGGCGTTGAGCGCGTTGGCCACGCCTTGCGGGTTGAGGGCGTTGCGCAAGCCTCGCTCGTCGGCCAGACGCGAGGCCAGCGCGGTGGCAGCGTCCGCGCACTGCGGCCTGTCGGGCCATTTGCTCAGGGCGTTGAGCGCGGCGGCCAGTTCTTGCGGTTTCAGAGCGCTGCGCAAACTGCGCTCGTCAGCCAGCCGCGAGGCCAGCGCGGTGGCGGCGTCCGCGCTGGCCGGCATGTGGGGCCATTTGCTCAGGGCGTTGAGCGCGGTGGCCACGCCTTGCGGTTCGAGGGCGTTGCGCAACACGCGATCACTGGCCAGCCGTGAGGCCAGCGCGCTGGCGGCGTCCGCGCACTGCGGCGTGTGGGGCCATTTGCTCAGGGCGTTGAGCGCGTTGGCCACGCCTTGCGGGTCGAGGGCGTTGCGCAACCCGCGCGCGTCGGCCAGCCGCGAGGCCAGCGCGGTGGCGGCGTCCGCGCAGTGCGGCCTGTCGGGCCATTTACTCAGGGCACTCAATGTGTTTCCGAATTCTTGCGGTTTGAGGACGTTGCGCAATTTGCGATCATTGGCCAGCCTCAGGGCCAGTGCGCTGGCGGCGTCCGCGCACTGCGGCGTATGGGGCCATTTGCTCAGGGCATTGAGCGTGAGCGTGACGCACTGCCCATCCATCGCATGACGCAACCGGCTGTTGCTGGCGAGCATATCAGCAAGCAAGTACGCCATGGATTGGCAGTCCGTATTATCGGACCACTTGCTGAATGCATTAAGTACCAGGCCGATGTTCCTCGCGTCCAAAGATGGCCGGGCCTGGTGGTTACGTTGCAGGTGACGTGCCAGACGAGCCACCGCGCGTTCACACCTGCCGCTGTTGAAGTTTTTCGTGAAGGCATTCAGGAGCAGGACTGAGTGGAGGTCATCCAGTCCCGACAGATCGTCGGCCTGCCTGAGTTGTTCGGCGATCCACGCGATTGCATCCATGCACGCTTGCTGGTTAGGGTGCTTGCTCAGCTTGTTGCCCAAATGGGCCAGCTGCTTCAGCGATGCACCTCCGAACCACCCGGTCTTGTAGAGATACTGTGCCGCAACCTCCGTGCAATGATCGAGATCGCTATGCGTTAAGTCTGCGCCTGTGGCCCGCCTCGCACTGGCAATCATCCGAAGGTATTTGTCGAGCCACTGCGCATTGGTTTGCGCGTTGGCGTTCTCATCCAGGAAGGGCAGCGCCAGCCCGCAACGAATGTGATGCGCCAGCGCGTTTTTCCGTGCCATCGACACGCACAGTGCAGCGTTATGGTTCTGAGCCATTTGGTTGGGTTCACTCAGCCACTTCCGATACTGCTCTCGCTGTGTCTTCAACTGCTTTTTTGCAGCCGGATCAAGCTGATGTTCGGCCCGGCGAAGTTCAGCCACCGTCAACTCCATGCCATGCACTGGCCGCTTTGACTGCCGATACGACTCCTGCTCTTCCCGAGGCCGTTTTCTTGCTGCCCGGTCGAACTTTTGTTCGGCCAGGGGGGCCTCCCAACCATACCCTGTTCTTTGTGACCCACTATGTGATATCGATGCACTGACGTCAGCGGGCATTCTGTCCGGGTGCGGCCCGGTACGGTGTCGGTCGGTGAGCTCATTGCGTCGGTGCGGGGGAATGGCAGACTGTTGCTGGACATCCCTGCCTCGTGCGCCTCCACTGGTTCCAGTTTGTGCATTCTTGTACAAGAGTTCACTGCGTTGCAGCACCGTCCTGGGTTCATCCTGCTCCACCCGTCGGCGTTTTGCCGGCTGCCGCTCATTGCAACGGGTGCCGGTACTGCCTGCAGGCTGCTCCCCGGTATTCCTGAGCGGGTCCTCCTCCGGGAAAGACCGGTTTGTGCTCAATGTGTTTAGATTAACGCTGGAGATTTTCATGCCTGTAATTTAGTCCATCCGACTGCAGCCGTTGTCACAATTGAATCGCACCTGGTCGTAGTTCCTGACGGTCAAGACCTCATTGGTCTGCCGCAATTCGATCTGGTGCACCGGATGTTCATACCGTCGCAGGTCCCTGAACGAGGCTCCGCTCCCCCAACAGGGCCACCTCAGTGGCGCGTGCAGTCAAGGTGACGTTTGGCCGCTTCGCGTTCGCGCTGCAGTGCTGTCTCGGCGCACTGCAGCTGTGTACTGGGCGAGCCAGACTCTTGACGGGCCTGCTGAACGGTTGGCTATTTCGCAGCGTCTATTTAAAGGTTTTCGACCGCTGACGCTGAAGTGATGCAGCCACCAAATTTTCATCAAAATGCTCGAATTGTGTGGCCTTTGGGACGGATTCGGTTCCATCCAAACGTGGGCTTTATTTGGCACAGTTGGGGCGTTGGTGCATGGATGGCTAAAGTTTTGACATCCTCCCCGCCCTGAAGGACGGGGATTCCTACAGCGTTCAGACCGGAGCCTGAATCACCCCGGCGGGTTCCTGCTTCAACGGGCGGTCTGACTGCACCATCCCTCCACAGGCAAGCACGGCATGTCCTGCCGCTAAAATGTTACGAGCACCGTTGATATCCGCATTCTCGGTATATCCGCACTCAAGGCACACAAATTTACTTTGTGACAGGCGGCTCGATTTCTCTGTATGACCGCAGCAGGCGCAACGCTGGCTGCTATAGGCCGGAGGTATCGCAAGAACCTGACCACCGCGCCAGAGTTACTTGTACTCAAGCTGCCGACGCATTTCATACCAGCCCTGATCCAATATCGAACGGTTCAGACCTGATTTGGCTTTGACATTGCGACCGTGTTGCTCTGCCGTACCTTTTGCCGACTTCGACATGTTACTGACCTTCAAATCCTCAATAACAATCATTGCGTGGTTTTTGCTGATTTCACTGGTGACTTCGTGAAGGTAGTCGCGCCGGATATTGGCAACATGCAAGTGGTGACGCCGGATTTTTTGTTTTTGTTTCTGCCCGTTGGCACTGAATTTAACTTTGCGGCTTAACTGGCGCTGGAGCATCACCAGCTTACGCTGACCTGATTTAAAACTGCTGACGGGCTGATATATCGTGCCATCAGAAAGCGTGGCGAGTTTCGTTATTCCGGCATCGAGTCCGACCATCAACTCTGCGTTGTGAACCGGATAAGCCACTTCGTATTCCGTCTGGATACTGACATACCATTTACCGCATGACTGGCTGACCGTGACGTTTTTCACTTCGCCAATGACTTCACGACTGTTGCGATAACGAATCCACCCTAACCTGGGCAACGAGATACGACTATTGGCTTTATCGAGCTTCACGCCTTGCGGGTAGCGGAATGCGTCATTTTGACCGCGTTTTTTGAAACGAGGAAATGCAGCACGCTTCTGGAAGAAATTTTTGTAGCCGCGTTCCAGCTCTTTCAGTGACTGCCGCAACGGCTGCGAGGGGGATGCTTTCAGCCATTGTGTTTCAGGGGATGCTTTCCAATCAATGAGCCATGAAGTCATTTTTGTGTAGGGAATGAATTTTCCCCCTGACTCAGGGTTCTTATTTTGAAGATCCAGTGCACGGTTAAAAACGAAGCAACAAGCCCCTGCGAAGCGCCGCATATCGCGCTCCTGCTGACCATTTGGTCTTGACTGGAATTTGAAGGCTTGAAGTCGTTTAATGGCTATCATTATACTTTGGTCTATGACAAAAGAAACTGATATTCGCCGTGGAAGACACTGTGTTTTCCTAATGCACGTTCACCTGGTGTTTGTAGCCAAATATCGTCGAAAGATATTCGATCAGGATGCCATTGAAAAGCTACGCAGCTACTTTGCCAGCGTCTGCGCTGATTTTGATGTTGAACTGGTTGAGATGGACGGAGAATGCGATCATGTGCATTTGCTAATCAACTACCCGCCAAAGCTCGCAGTATCGAATATGGTCAACAGTCTTAAAGGCGTATCCAGCAGGCTGCTTCGCCGTGACCGGCCAGATATCGCCCTACGCTATTACTACAAAGGCGTTCTGTGGACACCGGGCTACTTTGCAAGTAGTTGCGGTGGTGCGCCGATTTCGATCATCCGGCAATACATCGAACAGCAGCAAACACCAGGTTAGTCGGAAAACCGCGCCTTATATCCCCGCCCTGAAGGACGGGGATATAAGGCGCACTGGGTAAAAAAATGATCTTAATTATGGCACTCGTCTTTATGCTGGGTTCACCGGGCTGTGCCATGGTGCCCAATGTTGCCATCATGATCGCTTTCCACTTTATTCCTGGACTTGCAGTCGGTGCCGCAGCGGCCATTGCGCCCATTTATCTCGCTGAGATTGTATCGGCAAATCGCAGCTGGCAGTTTGTCACCCTCCGGGAGCTGATGATTGTCTCCGGGTAACTTATTGCTTACACCAGCAATGCCGCCATTAACGAAGTCTGGGGTGGTGAAACAACCTGGCGCTGGATGCTCGGGGTTGCCTGCATCCCGGCGGTTATTTTATGGGTTGGCATGCTATTTCTGCCTGATACACCGCGCTGATACGCAATGCATGGACGTGATCGCGAAGCACGAGATATCCTTGAGCGCACGCGTCACTCGCGGATGGTTGAACGTAAGATGGCGGAAATCCGTCAGTCAATGGGCCAGAAAAGCCAGAAAAATGCCCGTCGGCAAAAAACCATTTCAATGTGGATGAAACGTCTGGTCGCACCGGGGATCGGCATTGCCATGCTCCAGCAACTGTCTGGCGTTAATACCATCATGTTTTATGCTCCAACCATGCTGCAGGCCACGGACTCGGAACCAATGCCTCACTGCTGGCAACTATTGCTAACGGCCTGATTTCAGTAATCATGACTTTCGTGGGCATTATGCTGTTAAGCTGTTTTGGCCGCCGACCGCTGTTGCTGACGGGGCAGATTGGCTGTACCTGTAAGCTGTTGGCAATTGGGCTGGTGACATTACTAATGCCCGAGACGGTAAGGTCATCCTGATGTGCTGCGTAGTTATCTGGTGCTCGCGGGTATGCTGATTTTTTTCTGCTTCCAGCAGGGAGCATTGTCACCGGTCACCTGGCTACTTTTGTCAGAAATGTCCTCAATGCAAATTCGCGGTATGGCGAACGGCATTTCGGTTTTTGCTATGCAGATGACCAATTTCTCGATTGCTTTCATGTGACCCATTCTTCTGGAACACTTTGGCCTGACCATGACATTCTTTGCTTTCGCGGCGATTGGCATTGCAGGTGGCATTTTCGCCGTGCTCTTTGCGCCAGAAACAAGAGGTAAAACGTTAGAACAAATTGAAAAGCTTTTTAAAAAGCACCTACAGGACGAACCTGCCCCTCAGACAATTGGTTAAGTTACCTCAGGCACCAGGGAAGGCGCATCCCCGCAGTGCCAGACGCGACACTACCTGACCTGCGGGGAACAATCTGTTATGCCAGTAGCAGCGTCATCAGCCAGAAGCCGGCAACCGTCATCAGCAACGAACCAATAACGTGAACCAGCACCGAAACCATAGCCCACATCGCTTTTCCAGCCTGAAGCAGGGTGACAATTTCCAGTGAGAAGGTCGAAAACGTGGTCATACCGCCACATAACCCGGTGGTGATCAACAATTTCCAGGACGGGTCGATTTGCGGATTGCGCATGAACCAGGCCATTGCCGCCCCAATAATAAAACCGCCCACAAGATTCACCAGCAGCGTACCGGGCGGCAGTTCAGGGAATAACGCATTTAGACGGATGCCCAACAGCCAGCGGATCACACAGCCAGCCGATCCACCAATAATGACGGCGATTAACGATTTGATCATGATGTCCTCAAAGACGTTTTGCACAATACATTTTCTGGCAGGGTGCCGGAAACACATTGAAGTTCTTAATGAAAATAAGTGTTATCAGGCGTCATCAGCCCCTTGCGAACAGGGCGGTTGGGAAAGGTGGAACACCATCACCTTGCGAAACAGCCTAATCAGCCACGTTGGGTTTTGCAATCCCCCGGAGCAGGGAGAAAAGGCGTTTTTGCGGAGGTCTTGTGAGGAGACTCTGCACAGGAAAACGGTGCAATATTCAGATCACTTTGTCAGCATCAGGCCAGGCCTTGTCTGTTATCAAACTTTTGTCTTTCGCCAAAATTGCTCTCTTGTAAACTGTTTACTCCGTCATTTTAAGAGCCTGTAAGCCAATGCCAGCTTCTTCACAATTAAAATATGATGCCTTGCTGGGTCTGTGCTATATGCCGGCGATTGTGGTTATTTGTCTGCCCGACTTTATGTTTGATCGGGTTCCCGCAGCAAGCATTATCGCAAGTGGTGCACTGACGATGACCTTTGGTACAAATAAGACCTGGGGGGATTCTACCTGTCGCTGCTGCTGGCAACCACCTCAGGGCTGGCATTCTCCTCATGGCCAGGCTGGCTGGCAATATGTTGCCGTTTTATATCGCTGGCACCATGCTCTGTGCCGGGCTATACACGATGATGGCTAACGTTGATAGCCGTGTCTGGTTACTACGCAGGTTCGTTGAGCATGCCGCAGACAGGACGGTGATGGTGGGTGCAGGTGGCCTGATACAAATACTTTTTTTGGCTGTATTGTTTCGCCGTTATCATTTTAATCTTCGCGAGGTGCCCCCCCCCCCGCAGCTGACTGGCATTTATGCGGGCAACCACCCGCGAATACCCGCACCAAATCCATCTGCAATGGTCGATCATCTTTGCTGTGCTCACCATGGGACTGGCGCTAAGGACGGTTGAATTTTTACATCTTAAGAATGGTTATTGGGGATCATGATGGGCAGTATCTGGCTGCCATACTGCTGCACTATTGGTACACTCCACTGAGTGGATTGAAGCGGCAAAATCACGGCTGCTGGCATAGTTTTTTCCGTCACCCGGACGGGTGGCTAACAGGCTCGCCGTTACCGGCCCGATACCGGGAATGGTCAGCAGGCGCTGCGCGGTTTCAGCCTCCGCAAGATGGGTTTTCAGTTCTTTATCGATTTCATCAATTTCCCCGACAGGGTAAATATACTGGCTGTGGAGTCTGCTCAGAACCCTTGCCAGATAAGGCGGGAAGCCATTTTCTTCCAGCACGCTGGCCAGACCTCGTATCACGGCAACACCGCACGGCAGACTGACACCGAACTCCAGTAAAAAAGCGTGCATCTGGTTGGTGGTTTTAACGCGTTGCCGTATCAGCGAGTCACGGACCCGATGCCGGGCAGCCATTACCTGCTGCTCTTCCGTCCGGGGTTTTACAAAACGCATGGCGGACCGGCAAGCCGCCTCACAGATAGCTTCAGCATCGACAAAATCGTTTTTGTTGCTCCTGACAATAAAGGCGGACAAACTGCGGAGAAATCATCTTTGTCTCATGACCTGAATCAGCAATCCGGCGTGCCATGAAATGCGCCCCGCCGCTGGACTCCATCACCACGGTTGCCTTCTTGCAGGAACCGAGAAAATGAATACGCTGAGTGCGGGAAAACTTTTTGCGCAACAGGGCATTATCTTTTTCGTCCTGACAGTGAACGTGGAAGGAATGTTTACCGGGAGCAATACCAATAAGCATAACGTGTTGCATGATGGTTCCCTCTGAAATAAAACACCCTGCCAGCGTACCGCTCACAGGGTGGGGGTGAGCATCTCATTAACCCGTCTGCTGTGTACTGAATCCTATCAGACTGCTGTAAACCGGTACCATGCCATAAAAGGAGCTAAAAGCCATACCGGTTATGAACACACTCACCAGAATTGTGGGAATTGTACGGAAAAGGTATCCCAGCTCCACAGGAGCAGGCGTCATCGGTTGGGCATTGGTGCGGGTAGTCAGCGCGATAGGCACCAGGCACAGGGCAAAACAGGCACGGTGTCCTACACGAGCGATAAGGTTGTGCCCTACTTTACCGCCAATGACCAGCCCAATGTAGTTGGCAGCCGTAATACCGCCAATTATTCCCCCACTGACGTGTTCATGGGCCAGGCGAAGTGAAACGTACGTTGTAAGCAGGCCCGAGCCGAGCAGCATCAACAGAGTCGTGGTATAGAGGGGAAAAGTGCCCAGAGCTTTTTTCATGGCGGCTCCCTGTCGTCTGCCTGTCGGGAAGATGTCTTTTGAAACAGAACCGTAGACGTTCTTTCCCATCTGACGCAAGGGAGCCGTATCGCTGGTAGAGAACTCTCAGTCGTCGCCGTCTAATACGGTAGAAAAATCAGTCCATTACAGGGCTTCGGATCTATTTCTGTCCATAGTAAGCATTAGGACCGTGTTTACGCGTGAAGTGCTTGTTCAGTAAGTAAGAATCCATCACCGGCGTTTGTCGATTAAGCGTACCGGTTATCCACGCCATTTTGGCAACTTCTTCCAGAACCACCGCATTTTGTACAGCAATTTCAGGCGTTTTCCCCCAGCAGAAAGGACCATGCTGTGATACCAGAATGCCCGGCATATGCAGGGGGTCCGTGGTACCAATAGTTGCGGCAATTACCCTGCCTGTTTCCAGTTCATAATCCCCGTTGACTTCCTCGCGACTTAAGGGGCGTGTGCAGGGAATCTCGCCCGCAAAATAGTCTGCGTGGGTGGTACCCGATGCAGGAATCGGTGCCCCGGCATGTGCCCAACTTGTTGCCCAGGTTGAATGTGTATGAACGATACCACCGACGTCAGGAAAACGCGCGTACAGCTCAAGATGGGTGGCAGTGTCCGAAGAAGGGTTACGGCTTCCCTCGACTTGCTTTCCTTGCAGATCGACCACAACCATGTCACTGACTTTCATCTCCCCATAGGGCACGCCGCTTGGCTTGATCACCACCAGCCCACGCTGACGATCAACAGCACTGACATTTCCCCAGGTCAGTTTCACGAGGCCGCATTCAGGCAGGGCCATATTAGCCCGGTAAACACGGTGTTTAAGACGTTCTGTCATGCCGCAACCTCACTGTTTATTCCGGCCTGCTGCATCTGCCGGACAATCCACGCACGCGCTTTTCGCACTTCCTCTAAGGGGTTTTCTGCCGACTCACTCCACATTTCAATGAGATAAGGTCCGCAATAGCCAATATCCTGCAACGTTCGAAAGCAGTTGCCGAAATCGACCACCCCCTCTCCAAAGGGGACATTTTTAAACACCCCTGGAAGCGTATCCTTAAGATGGACAGCAACAATATGTCCGGCACCGCTGACCAGCTCCATCTGCACATCGTTATCCCATGCGGACAAATTCCCGATGTCTGGGTAAAGCTGAAACCATGGATTTTTGAGATAGTGGCTGTAGCCCATCGCCTTATTGACAGCATTCATGAGCGGATAGTCCATGATCTCCATAGCCAACATCACCTGCGCCCGACTGGCCATTTTTACCGCAAGTTTCAGCCCTTCCCGAAACCGTTCGCGGGTGCGGGAATTAGCCTGCTGATACCACACATCGTAGCCTGCCAGTTGAATAACCCGGATCCCCAGGTCCTGGGCCAGCACGATCGCTTTTTGCATAATGTCCAGGCCGCGATTGCGCGTTTCGTCATCCTCCGCACCCAGCGGAAATCGACGATGCGCACTGAGGCACATGGATGGAATACGGACTCCGGTACAGGCCACGGCGTTGATCACTGCCATGCGCTGTTCGGCAGACCATTCCAGCCTCGCCAGGCGCGCATCGCTTTCATCAACGGACATTTCAATAAAATCAAACCCCAGCGTTTTGGCATGAGTGAGGCGCAAAAACCAGTCATCACCTGCAGGCAATGCTTTTTCATAGATTCCCAGAGTAACACAGTTGTCTTTCATCTCCCCCCCTTATCCCCATAATGACGCGATGGACGCTTTAAACTGCCTGGCAGCATCAACCGGGTCCGCTGCATCGCGAATACTCCGTCCGGCAATAAAGACGTGTACAGGAATTGTGCTGAACAGGGGGAGGTCCTCCAGCGCCAGCCCGCCGGTCACAGTCACCTTGAATCCCATCTCTGACAGGCGATGGATAGCGGAAATATCACTCTCGCCCCAGGCAATGCCTGCGGCCTGAGCATCACGGCTGCGATGATAAACAACCTGGCTGATTCCTGCCTCACGCCAGTCCTGCGCCTGCTGCCATGTCCAGTGCCCGGTTAATTCGATTTGAACATCACCGTCATACTCTTTTGCCACCTCAAGCGCGCCTTTGATTGTATTGATGTCAGCGCAGCAGATCACTGTGACCCAATCAGCCCGTGCATCAAAACACATGCGGGAGAGAATCTTTCCGGCATCGGCAATTTTGGCATCGGCCAGCACAATTTTTTCGGGATAGAGTGCTTTTAAATCTCGCACTGCACGAACGCCCTCAGCCACACACAAAATTGTTCCCACTTCAATAATATCGACCTCTCCAGCTATCAGCCGGGTGGTACGGTAAGCGTCATCCATTGATTGGTTATCTAAGGCAATTTGCAACAGCGGAAGCGATTTTTTCATCATGAATTCCTTTTACTAAGGCTGGGTGGCGTGTGGAGCAGCAGAGGTATGGTCAATTAAATCAAGCACCTGTCCAGCGGTGGTACAGGCACGGAGTCGATCAAAGTTTGCTTCATCTTCAAACAAATTCACTACCTGCATGATGCCGACCTCCTGATGCGTATTGGCATCCTCTGCCGCCAGCGTGATCAAAATATCAACAGGATCGTTATCTTCGTGATTGAATCTCACCGGTTTTTTCAGGGTGACTAACGAAAAACCGGTTTTCAGGACGCCCTCTTCCGGGCGAGCATGTGGCATTGCAAGTCCCGGTGCGATAACAAAATACGGCCCGTAGCGCCCGACGCCATCAAGAATGGCCTGATAGTAACGCGGTTCGACTACCCCGGCCTCCGTCAGTAAATCCACACCAGTACGCACAGCCTGTTGCCAGTTATCGACGTCGACCTGCAGTCGTATTGACCGATTTTCGGCTAAAGAATCGCGTAATTTCATCTGTACTCCCTGTGTCTGTTTGGTTGGGGAAAGCACATTTTCGCCCCAGCACAACACTCAATAACTGCATGGAAGAGTGCCCCACTTTTGGTCAGCCCCGGATAAGACGTTGAGGCTGTTTTCTCTGCCTGTCCGCGCTGCGCCGTGCCGGGCAGTAAACGGCAGAAGTAGCGGTTTCCGGCACAGTCAGTTAGTTCACCAGAGAAGAAGAGAACTTTTCTTTTATGACATCCATTATTTTGGGGCCAAAATCCTCTGCCGAAAGCATATTGCGTACGCCAATAACGTATTTACTGTCACTCACGGTGATTTCACTTGCGACATGGGTTGACGCCACGATGATATCTGCGCCCGCCAGCTCCGATTTGTATTCACCTACGGCACAGCTGTTCAACGTATGTTTAACACCTTGCTGAGTCAGAAATTGTCCAATTTTCATTTTCATAATCATTGAACTACCTTGCCCACAACCGCACACTGCCAGAATTCGTACTGTCATTTGTCTTTCTCCATGTTAAGTGAACCGACTGTTCAGGACGATGACGATGCTGGTTGCTTTATTGCCCGCTTTTCAGTGTCTTCTTCAAGACGGAGGCTTCGTCCGGCAAAAAACATATACAGCAGCGCAATGACACCCACCACGCCCATAAAAATCATGCCTGTACTGACAAAGCCCTGCATCAATGGTGGAGCCAGAATTGACCAGTCAGCCATTCCCATCCAGGCACTAAGCGACGTCAGCTTAATTGCCCATACACAACCAAAAATCTGCAACATGCCCATCACCAGGCAAATCTTCATGGCAGCACGCCAGCCACCATAATGGTTGGCAAAGACGCCGATAGTCGCATTGGAGAAGAACATGGGAATAAAGCCAGGAATGATCATAATGCCCGACCCCATTGCCATCAGTATGCCAACCGCAATCAGTTGCCCGATGGTGCCCCACATAAATCCCCAAACCACAGCATTGGGTGCAAAGCTGTATATTGCTGCACAGTCAATCGCCAGCACCGCACCGGGGATCAATCGTTGAGAGATGCCGTTGAATGCCTCACTCAGCTCGGCCACAAACATACGGACGCCCTGAATGATGATGAAAATCGCTACGGCAAACATAAAGCCGGTTTGCAGGATGTAGATTGTCCAGTGGGTTTTTCCGGCCATCTGTTGCAGCGTATCAAGGCCGAATGAGCAAAGAATGGCACCAAAAAAGACCGTCATTACGATGGCAGTCGAAACAATATTGTCATGAAAGATATTCAACCAGCCTGGCAGCTTGAGGTCTTCAACACTTTCCTCACGTCGCCCTACATAAGGAGCAATTTTACAGGCCAGCCATGAAGCAAACTGCTGCTGATGACCAATGGAAAACCCGCTGTTTTCCGTAACAGCCTGGGTGGGTTTGAACATAGCGCCCTTACAGGGCGAGCGTCACGGCTCTGCCGTTCCGAGGGTGTTCATGACCGGCTCACAGCTTTATACTCTGCGGTATGTTAATTTCTCAGGAAATCATTCACATTGCCCGTAGCAAAGCCCCCAGAAAGCGTAAACCCACGCCCTCGTCCCGACGCGCTATACCCGGATATCCTAAGCGTTTTCTGGTGTCCATTCCGCCCCGGAGCGATTATGACGACCCCGACGAGTTTTTTACGACACTCCGCAGGATGCCATTCGTCACTGTGTCCACCTGGGGCCACAGTTTTTCCTCGATACACACTTCGACCCGCCTCTCGTCTGCATCATCCGCGGCTTTGAGCCGCCTGACTCACCCGACGGCGATGTCGTCCTTGAGTCCATGCCAGCCGATGTGTTTATTATCGCCACAGAATCCGGCATGCTGCCGGTGACCTTCGCTCCCTGGGATAAACACACCGACAACTGGGCCGATGACTGTGACGACTGGCACTATAATACCGGTGCCACTGCAGAGCGATAATCCGCCGCATGTATATCCCGCGCCCGGCAAAACTGCTGTTCACCACTGATGACGCCTGGAACCGGTATATGGATAAACACGGGGATACCCTCAGCCCCTGGACCGTACTCTGCGTCGAGCGCATGCTCGCCTGCGGCACTGCTGCCATGGGGGTGAAGCGATACTGCTGCGCCTCCCCGGACTGCACCCACACCCGCTTCTTCTGCCAGACCTGTAAATCAAAAGGCTGCAGCTCCTGCGGACATAAGGCCACGGAGCAGTGGATTACAGAGCAACAGCAAATTCTGCCCGACTGCGACTGGCAGCATATCACCTTCACCATGCCCCATCTGCTGTGGCCCTTTTTCAACAATAACTGGCCTCTGCTCAATGCCCTGTTCCGCGCAGCCACCCGCGCCATGCTCCGCTGGGCCAGAAAACAGGGTGTGGAAGTCGGTATCTTCTGCGCCCTGCACACCTACGGTCGCCAGCTCAACCAGCATCCCCACATTCATCTCTCCGTCACCCGCGGCGGGCTTGATATTAAACACGGCGTATGGCGCGACCTCTTCTTTAAAAAGCATGCCGTGGAGGAAATCTGGCGCGGAGCCGTCATCCGGCTGCTGCGCCACAGCTATGACCTGATTAACCCCGGCAGGCTGCCGGGGCTGGGGCATATCCACGACAAAAAACAGTGGCTGCGCTATCTGCAGGCGCAGTACGGGCGCCGCTGGAAGGTCCACTTCGCGAAGAAGACCCGGGGGGCCTGGCGGAGCGTCAAATATCTGGGCCGGTACCTGAAACGGCCCCCCGTGTCGGCGGCGAAGCTGAGGCACTACAGCGGCGGCGCGGTGGTGCACCACTATTACGACCACCGTACGCAGCAGTACCGGCAGCAGACGCTGACGCAGGAAGATATGATCGGACGTTATATCAGCCATATCCCGGCGAAGCATTTTAAGATGGTGCGTTATTACGGTTTTTTATCAAACCGTAAACGGGGTAGCCTGCTGCCGAAGGTGTATGAAGCCCTGGAGATGGAAGCGCGGAAAAAACCGGAGAAGCCCGGCTTCGCCGCGCTGATGAAAGAATTTCTGCGCACGGATCCGTACAAATGCATTCTGTGCGGCAACCGACTGCGCTTCAGCAGTGCGCAGGCCGGGAGGCACGCGTCGGAGTTGGTGGCAGAAAGACTGCATAACATCGACCGGAAACGATGGCTTCTGGCACAGACTGCGGGATAAGTGCGTCTGAAAAACAGCTTTCAGGTTAAAAACGCGCCGCAAATGCCATTTTATGACCATAACGTTCCCGATGGCACATCATTACTGCATTACAGACACTGCTGCTCATGGTCAGGAAATTTTTAAAACGATGATTCAGTTTCCTAACCATGAACATCATATTGGCGGTGATCCCCCAATACAGCGAAACCAGGATGGCCGTTGCCCAAATGGTGGTCCACATTGGATAGCCAAGGATGTAGAAAAACACCGCAATCAACCCCGCCTGCTGGAACATAATATGCCCGGTGAGCATGATGGTGCGTATGCCCGTCACCCGACGCAAAAAGACATAAAGAATGTTCAGCGCAAGTGCAATCAGCACGGCATAACCAACCCAGCTGTATGCCTCCCCCATATGTTCAACCGTTGCCATCATTGAGGCATAGGTATCGGATATTGCGCCATTAATGCCATAAATCTCAGATAACTTGACCACCAACGGCTTGAAAGTTCCCGTCAAAATGCCGGATCCGGCACCAAGTAACATAAAACCGATAATGGTTTTTATTGTGCCTTTAACTACCACGCTGATGCTTTTTCTGAGCAGGATGTATCCCAGCATTGTCACAATGCCCAACAGCAAAGGCGCATTGGTCATTACCTGATCAAAAAAAACGGTGAATACGGTGTAGAGCCATTCCATATTGATCTCCGTTACCCCCGGCACTTTGTGCAGGCACCACGCCTGATTTCACGATCACACACTAAACCGGGATGTCAGGCACTTTATCGTCGACACAAAATCATTAAAAGATTAAAAATGATTATTTGTGATCATAATCGCAAGACACCGGATTGCAATCTGCTGAAAAATGCTAAAAAACCTGCTCAATCTCAAATATATACAAAAAACAAAATCAGAAACGATGAAAATTAACTTATAGCTAAAACCGTTAACATCATATAAAACAATATAATGTAAGCAATCGCAATTGCATTCGATTATTTGCAATGTTATCCTGGCCATGAAAATCACGAAATGATCATTTATGATTACAAATAATATCTGACACCGATAAGGGATTAACATGAGCAAAGTTGAAACCATTAGTCGCGAATCATGGATACTTAATACGTTTCCAGAATGGGGAACCTGGCTAAATGAAGAGATCGAGCAGGAGCGGGTCGCTGCGGGTACATTCACTATGTGGTGGCTGGGCTGTACCGGCATCTGGCTGAAGAGCGAAGGCGGTGCAAATCTTTGTGTCGATCTGTGGTGCGGGGTAGGTAAAAAAAACCATGCTGAGGCGTTGATGAAAAAGGGGCATCAGATGCAGCGCATGGCGGGCTGTCAAAAGCTGCAACCAAACCTGAGAACCACCCCTTTTGTAGTTGATCCTTTTGCCATCAGGGAAATTGATGCCGTTCTGGCTACGCACGATCACAACGATCATATCGATGTCAACGTTGCCGCCGCCGTCATGCAAAACTGCGCATCCAGCGTGCCGTTTATTGGCCCACAAACCTGTGTCGACCTGTGGATAAGCTGGGGTGTTCCGGCGGAGCGCTGTATCGTAATGAAACCGGGCAAAGTCGTACGTATTAAGGATGTTGACATTCACGCGCTGGATTCTTTTGATCGCACCGTGCTGATTACGCTCCCTCCCGATCAAATTGCAGCAGGAAAACTGCCTGATACCATGGATGAACGTGCCGTCAATTATCTGTTTAAAACTCCCGGCGGTAATCTTTATCACAGCGGTGACTCACACTATTCCAATACGTATGCGCAACATGGCAACGAGTATAAGATCGACGTGGCGCTGGGCTCTTACGGTGAAAACCCTCGGGGCGTCACGGATAAAATGACCAGCGTTGATATTTTACGTATGGCTGAATCTTTGAATACTAACGTTGTTATTCCTTTCCATCATGATATCTGGTCAAACTTCCAGGCCGATCCGCAGGAAATTCGTCAGCTGTGGGAAATGAAAAAAGATCGCCTGCAATACGGTTTCAAGCCCTACATCTGGCAGGTTGGCGGTAAATTCACTTATCCTGATGATAAAGACAACCTTGAATATCATTATCCCAGAGGGTTTGATGACTGCTTTACCATCGCCCCTGATTTACCTTTCAAGGCCTTCCTGTAAGCATAAACGGGCGGAAGTTACTCCCGCCCGTTTATGAAATGAATATTGAATGATTTCTTTGCTCAATTATAATCACGAAAAACACTCACTTTCTGCGGAGTTATCATGACGGAATTACAGCGCCATAATGCGATCCTTGAGCTGCTTCAGCGCATGGGACATATTTCTGTCAATGACGTGATCGAGAGTTTTGCTATTTCCCCCGCCACTGCACGGCGCGATATCACCAAACTTAACGAACTGGGAAAATTACGTAAAGTGCGTAACGGTGCTGAAGCTGTTACGTTGCCTCGCCAGAACTGGACACCGCTTAATATTCATCAAACCGATAATCTTGACGAAAAAATACGCATTACCAAAGCCGCTGCACGGCTTTGCAAGCCCAGTGAAAGTGTGGTGATAAACTGTGGTTCAACGGCCTTTTTACTGGGACAGGAAATCAGCGGGAAAGAGATCCAGGTAATCACTAACTATTTGCCGCTAGCTAATTATCTTATTGAACAAGAACACGAAAGTGTAGTGATCATGGGGGGGCAATATCATAAAAGTCAGGCCATTACCCTGGCTCCCCAGGATGGCGATGCCAGCCAGTATGCCGGCCATTGGATGTATACCAGCGGTGCAGGATTAACCCAGGATGGTTTATATAAAACGGATATGCTCACCGCGATGGCAGAGCAAAAAATGCTGAACTACGTGGGTAAACTCGTGGTTTTGGTCGACAGCACTAAAGTGGGTCAGCGCGCTGGCATGTTGTTCAGTCGCAGTGAGCAGATCGATATCCTGATTACCGGTGAAGATGCAGATACCTCTGTAATAACCAAACTTCGTGATAAAGGCGTTCAGGTTATTCTGGTTTAAAAAATGCGCTTCAGCCCGGCTCTTCCTTCTGTAGCAGCCTTATTAAGGCTCATCCTTTGCAGGAAAACGTGTCGGGTGCTGAACGCTTGCATTGGCGTGATTGCGCATCTCGCCAGTTCGGTATTTCATCTGCATCAGGCCGCTGGCCTGTTAGCTAACGTCACAGGCCTCTTATCACGCGAGGTCAGCACTGGCGGCGTACTGTGCCTCTAAAAATCGCGCGTGGTTGCCACGCTGTGTATTTACCCAATGCTTACTGCTTTATCATTCAACGCTATCGCTCATGGCAGTCTGTGTTTTTCTATTCAGTGCAAATGTGTTTATATCAACTTATCCGGGATGACCGCGGCGTCCTACTTTTCCCGCCTGTAGAAAATCTTTAATGATATGAATCCACGAGAAAAAATTGTCGAACAGTTCAACTCACTTTCGCCAGAATTCCAGTGCGTCGCCAAATTCATTCTGCAACATGCTAACAGGCTGGTGGTGCAATCCATACGGGCCTTTGGCGCTGAAGGCGACCTCAAGCACGCCACGCGACTGCGGCTTGCACAACGCCTCGGTTATCATGGATGGGGAGAGCTTAAAAGCGCCATGATTAACGACATGGGCTGCATAATGATACTTACGCTGCCAAAGCGGAAAAACTCCTCGCCAAAGGCACGCAACCTGAATGATACAACGAGGTTTTTCACGCATATCAGGCCAGCCTGACGTTTACACATTCGGAAAACCAACAAAAAATACAGCAGGCTATCACCGTGCTGGATGAGGGGGATAGCGTCTATATCTGTGGCTTTCGCGATATTCCCCGTTGCCTGGTCACTTTTCTATGCCTACAGATGGTTCAATCGTCAGGCCTCACTGATTGACGGACTGGCAGGCAATATCGAAGTCTTTACCCGAGAACTGACCGCCAAAGATTGTCTGCTGATAACCAGCTTCGCACCCTATTCCCGTGAGTCGCTGGCGGTGCTGGATACCGCGGTCAAAGCCAATGCGCGTATTATCGCCATCACTGACTCGCTGGCTTCTCCTTTAGCGCAGGCGGCTGAATGCACGTTACTGTTTTCAGTGGGCAGCACTTCATTTTTCCAGCCAGTGGTGTCGGGTATGGCGCTGGCAGAATGCCTTTTGTCCATGCTTTTCGCCCGCTATGGCCATGATGCCGAGGGCAAAATCGAGAATGCAGAACGCTATCTGATTGAATCAGGTGCGTATATCACCTCAGGCCACCCCCGAAAATGATCCATTTGTTTCCATCATAAAAAAATTAGAGGCCTTATCAGAACAGTCCGACGGTGAAGTCAGCGTGCTGCTGCACTATCAGGATGGCTGGCTGGGATGTGAAGTCAGCGACGATAGCCCCGGCATCGCCCCTGAACATATTGAGACAATTTTTCAGAAAGGATTCTCCACTAAAGGCGGCGAGCACGGCGTGAGCTTAACTCTTCCGCGACAACAGGCAGAACAACCTGGCGGCACGCTTACCGTTGAATCCGAGCCGGGTGTGTTTACCCAATTTTTTGTACAGTCCCCCTGGAGCAGCGGAAGGAAAAGTGCATGATAAATGTATTAATAGTTGACGATGATGCGATAGTGGCCGAACTGAACCGCGTCTGTGTCAGTCAGGTGCCAGGTTTTACCTGCTCTAGTCACGCCGCCACGCCGCATCAGGCAGAAGAGATGATCAACAACCCGGCGCTGCATATCGATTTAATACTGCTGGACATTTATCTGCAGAAGGATAACGGCCTTGATTTGTTACCGATCCTGCGAAGCGCAGTAGCCGCCATTGATGTAATTGTGATTTCATCCGCTTCTGACGTTACCAGCGTTCAGAAATCAAGACATTATGGCGTTGTGGGCTGCCTGCTAAAGCCCCCTCCAGTTTCCGCGTTTCGAAGAGGCATTAACCAGCTGGCGGGAGAAAAAGAAACTGACTGACTCGCATCAGTATTATCAACAGGCCGACGTGGACAGACTGATTCACGGCGGTACACCGATTATTGCCGATGTGCGCAAGCTCCCTAAGGGGCTGACGCCACAAACGCTGCGTACACTTCGCCAGTGGATTGATACGCATTCCGTTAACGAGTTTTCTACCGAGGAGTTGGCAGCAGCAGTAAATGCCTCGTGGGTTTCCTGCCGCAACTATTTGATCTGGTTAACGAAGATCGACATTCTTTTCACTACCATCCACTACGGTCTGACCGGACATCCTGTCTACCATTACCGCCTCAAGGTGGAACATCATGAACTGCTCAGACAGTACTGCCAGTCATGACCTGGTAATGATTGTCCACCAGGGTGAAAGAAAACTGGCTGGAGGAAGAAAGAATCACTTCACGCTGTTTGGTCACCAGTATCGCTTCAATTCCCGGCTGCAGGCGCAGATGCGTACAGCCCTTTTTCACGCCCATGCCAAAAATCAACGTGCTCCAGATGTCACCATCAAGTGAGTCCGTGGAAATAATGGTAACGCTGTCCAGCTCATTATCCAGGGGATACCCGGTTTGGGGATCGAGGATATGATGATACCGTCGGCCATGCTGTTCAAAGTAGCGTTCATAGACCCCTGAGGTCACCAGGGATTTGTCTCGCACGGTGATAACACCCACCAACGCATCATCGGCGGCAAACGGCTTTTTCAGGCCTACCGACCAGCCATCCGGCGGTGCGCCCAGCGTCTGCACGTTGCCACCCAGATTAATTAATCCTTGTGCTATCCCCTGCGATTGTAAATAGTCACGAACACGATCAGCAATAAAACCTTTGGCGATAGCGCCAAGATCAATTTCCATGCCGGATTCAGCCAGAAACACCGTGCGTGCGGCATCATCCAGAATAACCTGCTGTGGCCGGGTGCGCTGCAACAACGCCGCTATCTCAGCCGGCGGCGGCACACTGTCACCCTGAAAACCAATGCGCCAGCGTTTGACCAGCGGTCCGATGGTCAGATTAAAGCTGCTATCCTTTAACAAACTCGCCGCCAGTGCACACTTAATAAGCGCAAAAACCGGATCGCTGACCCTCACCGCATGGTGTCCAGCCGCAAGATTGATATCCATTACTTCGGAGCGGGCGCGATTAACGGTCAGCAGATCTTCATATTTTTTTATTAAGCGGAACGCATGAGCAGCCAGGGCCTCATCGTGCCTGAACAGTTTCAGCAGGATAGGAGACCCCATCAACACGGCAGAATAGCTGTAAATATGATGCTCAGAGGACATGTCAGTCTCCTTATTACCGTGCGCCTCGCTGGCGGGCGGGGCGCAAGAGCTTAGTGTTTCGCCCGGTTTGCCGCCTGCTGGCCCGCAAGGATGCCAAAGAGAATAATATCAGCAACAGCATTACCACCGTGCAGGCCGCCGACCACTTCCCCGGCGGCAAATGCTCCCGGAATAACCTGCTGCTGTTTATCCAGCACCGCCGCATCGCCGTTGATGGTCACGCCCCCCATGGTGTGATGGACGCCGGGCGCGATATGAATTGCGTAAAAGGGTGCTGCTTTCAGCGGGTGACGCATCGCCGTTTACGACCAAAGGCCGTGTCATCCTGCTGCTCAACGAAACCGTTGTAGCATTCCAGTGTGGCAAGGAAGCGATGGTGATCCATCCCCAGCCGACGCGGTGAATCCGCAACGACCACAAGACCCCGGGCAATATACTCATCGGCTGCTTTATTTTTACCCTGACGTTTTCATCAAAGACTATTCAGGCGTGTTTCTCCGGCAGCGCGATAATCTGTGCCGAGATGTGATCGCGGGTTTCCATTTCATTGCAGAAGCGATTGCCCTGCTGATTAACGAGGATAGCACCGCCGCCGCGAATAGATTCCGAAATCAGATAAGCGCTGTTTTGCTCCACCGTCGGGTGAATCTGAATCTCACCCATATCCACCGTATCCGCACCAATCTGTTCAAGTAACGCAATACCGCTCCCGGTTGCCTCCTTGTGGTTGATAGTAACAAACCCGGCCAAATTCGGGCGATATTTTACCACCATCTGGTGATTCGCACTGAAGCCCCCTGTCACCACAATGACGCTACGGGTACGAATACTTATCCGATCATTTTCATTATTCAACAGCTGCACACCGTACACTGCGCCCCGGTTGGTCTCAATGTCGGTGACGGCGGTATCAAGCATCACAGTGATATCACGACGAAACACATTGCGTACCAGTCCGCCGATCAGGTAGCTGCCCACTGCCGATCCATCTCTGGGCCTGTGGGTACGATCAACGCTCATACCGCCGGTGGTGATGTCCTTGAGCATGATGCAGTGCTTTGCCAGTCATTCGATCGCCTGCAGCCTGTTCTCTGTAAAACGATGCAGCAGCGCCGGATTATTTTTGCCACTTTTTAAGATTTCTGCGTAAAAGCTTGCCTTGCTGTCCTGAATGCCTTTCACCCGTTGAAAGCGGGTTTCTGCCGCATTCATTCCGGCAGAAGCCTTGATAGTATTGCCGCCCAGGGTCGGCATTTTTTCCACGATCAGCACGCGGCAGCGGCATCATGAACCTGACTCACCACGGCGAGTCAGGCACCGCCACTTCCAACAATCACCACATCAAAGGCCGCCATCGCCGTGTTATCGCCAGCTGTAATGCAGTGGATTTGAGCATAGTTCTGGAAACCGCTTTTTTTACGCTTCACTCTGCACGGTGGCTCCCGAAACGGCGTCAACATGGGGCTGTTGGCCGAAAGGATCCGGTTACGTATTTCGCCAAAGTGGGTAGTGAATTCAATATCGTCTGTCAGCCCTGGCATCAGCTCAATGTCAGTAATATGATCGGTTTCCAGATGAACGCAGATAGTTAAGCCGGCTGCATCGCCCTGCACTTTCTCTGTAAAGGTGCCGGGCTTAAAGGTTGCAGCGGCCATGCTGGTATCCCGAATCATCGCCTCTACCAGCGGGAAACACCATAGCGGTTCTGGAATGTGGTTCACCTTACGCTGCGTACTGTCGATAAAAAGCACCGGTTCTTCGCCATTAGCAACGCGATCAGCCCAGTCAGGACAGGCAATACAGGCACGGCCTGTGGCGACCAAATCATAACCATGTACCAGTGCCTGCCGCGCATCCGCCTCATTCACCACGCCGCCGACGTCCATAACAGGGATCTCAGCCAGCACCCCGGGCTGTTTAGCCAGAAATTTATCGATTAAAGGTGTCGGATCGCCAGTCTCCACGATGGAAGAACGGAGCAGTCGGCCCATTGAAAAATGCAGATAATACAGCCCGCACTGTGCCAGCTTTTCCAGTAGCCAGAGGGTGCCATCAAAGCGAATACCGGGAACCTCTGTTTCTTCTGGCGAGAAACGATAGCCAACGATGAAGGCATCGTCAGCATACTGGCGGACTTTCTACCGGGTGATCTCCAGCACCGCCAGCGGAAACCTGGCACGTTTGTCACGGCTACCGCCCCGCTCGTCGTCGCGCTGATTGGAATTGGGCGAACCGAACTGCCGGATTAAATAGGTGTTGGCACCATGAATCTCCACACCGTCAAAACCAGCCTGAATCGTGCGCCGTACGGCTTCACCAAACTTCACCTCCATATCGGCAACGGCTTCAGCACCCAGCGCGCTGGGTGCCACCGGTGTACGCTCACCGATAAGTTTCGGGTCAACCATGCGATCCCCGTGGTAAATCTGCAAGATCGCCTTTGAGCCTTCCGCTTTGATTACCCGGGCAATTTTTGCCAGTCCGGCAATTTTTTCATCATTGTCGATGCCAGTCGCATATGGAAAAGCCCGTCCTGACTCATCAATAAAACAGCATTCCACAATTACCGTGCCAATACTGCCCGCTCGCGCCTGATAATATTCCACACGCTCACTGCTGACCGTTCCATCATGGAATCTGGTGCAGGTTGTCATGGGTGCCATCATCAGATGGTTTTTCAATTCAATACCATTAGGTAAATTGGGTCGTGACGCAAATTTATTGATAATGATGAAGAGTAAGATACCAACCGATGATCTTATCGTGCATTTCCTCTGACTTCGAAAAGCAAATTGTTCTGCGGGTCAGTCGTTTGATATGTGTGCGAAGATTAAGATTATGCCGTTCTGTCCGTTGGGTATATTTCTTGCTCACCACGTGGCCTGTTGCACTTAACAGAACTTTATAAACCGGCCAGGCATCTGTCATATAAAAGGCAAGGTTAAATTTGCTTAACAGGGCCAGCAATCGTCGCAGGGTCGGGGCATTTCTCGGGCCGAAGACGTGGGCCAGAGCACGTTTGCGGATACGGTCATAAGCATAGAACAACCACCGGGGATTGCTTTTACACCGCACGTAAGACCATTGTTCACCGGCTTCACAGCAGATAACAACCTCCGTTTCGGGGTCGATATTCTCAGCTACCTGCTTTGGCGAAATTTTTTTACGTGCCGCAGAACCGTATTGAGGCTGATACCGAGAACCCGTGCGGTATCGCGACATCCGTAACCATTCATGGCCATATTAACAATGGTCTGGTGTGTGTCTGGTTTGGCACCGGAGTAGCTAAAGTTGAGCTGAAAGGTCTTTGAACAATGCTTGCAGATGTAACGTTGGGCACCGGATGCTGAATGTCCGTTACATCGTACAGCATGAGTTTCATTGCACTGAGGGCAGACGACATCAACTTTAGCCATATGTTACCTCCAAAGCGCAAAGCATACGTAATCAGCAAGTCTGCGTCACGACCGGTAAATTGAATAGGCTGAAGATACGCAAATTATTTCTCATAATGGTCAACTCCGGACGTTTAAGAAAATCAGAATTTATCTGCTAACGTAATTGTTATTTTTAGTTGTGTATCGATGGCATAGCACTAATATATTCCTGTTTCTAATTACTAAAGTAATTACATTAGTAATTAAACTATCGAATTATGCAATTGCGTTATACATCAGCAATGAAATTCATACTGAATCAAAAAATAACGCAGCTAAATATGAATAAAATATTAATTTGACACTTAATTAACAAAAATAAAGTAGTTAAATATCAAAAAAAATCATCATAATAAGCTTATAAAAAACATGAAAAACCCTAATCAATAACAATCATCACCATTTAATTTAACAAAACGAAAATATCAATCAACCAGACAGGGGAGGTGTTTTATTTATCTTTCAAAAAATAATCAAAGGTAATTACTTGATCTTGATCAAGTATCACCCTATCGAAAAGCGCAAAATATAACTATTCAGTTAATTTCACTCACCGCGATGTGCTTATTCACTGTTAATAAAAAGCAAGATAGGTCACTTTTGTACTGGGTAAATCCTGATCCTGGATAAAATTAACGGGCAGGCAGTTAAATAAATGACCGAATTAAAGTGACAGAAGACTTTAATTGTATTGCCAATAACCGCAGGTAAAAAATAAGCGGCTGAATCGAATATTAATACTACTGGCAGGCTTGTACTATGACTGATAAATCGCTTTCACTGCCGCTGAAAAAAGCGGGAAAAATACAGGATGGCACGAAAAACCGTCTGATGATGGCCCTTCCTGTCGTCATCACACTGTTGTTGCTGGGTGTGCCGGTTCCCGAGGGACTCGAGCCTCACGCATGGCATTTTTTCGCCGTTTTCATTGGGGTTATCGTCGGACTGATTTTCGAACCACTGCCGGGTGCGGTGATTGGTCTCACCGCCGTGGTGGTGATTGCCCTGGGCAGCCAGTGGTTGTTATTTAGCCCCGAGCAGCTGGCAGATCCCACATTTAAACTGGCAGGCCAGTCGTTTAAGTGGGCGGTGAGCGGATTTGGCAATGCTACTGTGTGGCTGATCTTCGGGGCCTTTATGTTTGCCGCAGGGTACGACAAAACCCAGCTTGGCCGCCGTCTGGCGTTGATTCTGGTCAAATACCTTGGTCGTCGTAGCCTGACGCTTGGCTATGCCATTACACTGGCCGATCTTCTGTTAGCCCCTTTCACTCCTTCGAATACGGCGCGCAGCGGCGGAACAATCTTCCCCATCATCTCCAACCTGCCCCCACTGTACGATTCCAGACCCAACGATCCCAGCGCGCGCAGAATTGGTTCGTATTTGATGTGGGTAGCCATCACGGCGGCCTGTATCACCAGTTCCATGTTCCTGTCTGCACTGGCACCTAACCTGCTGGCCCTGGCCCTGGTGAAAAGTATCACGGGCATCACACTTTCCTGGGGCACCTGGTTTATCGCCTTTCTGCCGCTGGGCCTGTTACTCATTCTGACCATGCCGCTGCTGGTTTACTGGCTGTATCCACCCGAAGTAAAAATCAATGACAATGTGCCGCAGTGGGCCAGCCGGGAGCTGAAAAAACTCGGCAAAATGTCGCGCAATGAAATGCTGCTGCTGGTATTTGTCTGTGCTGCACTGCTGATGTGGATTTTTGCCACGAGCTTTATTGAGCCTGCTCTGGCTGCACTTTTGGTGATTGTACTGATGCTGTGGACCGGCGTACTGGAATGGAATGATATTACCGGGAACAAAGCCGCCTGGAACACCTTCGCCTGGTTTGCCACACTGGTCGCATTGGCGCATGGGCTGTCCTCAACGGGATTTATTGCCTGGCTGGGTAAAGAAGGTGGTGCAATGATGCAGGGTATTTCTCCCGGCACGGCAACCATCGTCCTGCTTCTGGCTTTTTATCTGTTGCACTATTTGTTCGCCAGCACCACCGCGCACACCACCGCACTCCTGCCCGCTATGCTAACCATTGCTTCAAACATTCCTGGTATGAATATGCAGGTATTTTGCCTGCTGATGGTGACTTCGCTTGGTATCATGGGGATCATTACACCGTACGGCACTGGCCCAAGCCCTATATACTATGGCAGTGGCTATCTGCCGACCAGAGACTACTGGCGGCTGGGTACTATCTTCGGGGGCATTTTCCTTGTCGCCCTGCTGGTGATTGGTTACCCCTGGATGGCAATGATGTTCTGATAAGAAACCGCCTGATAGAGCCCTCCGGCGGTGACATTTTAGGAGTAGCGAGCGATGTCAAATAAGCCTTTTCATTACCAAGATCCCTTTCCCCTAACGCACGACGATACTGAGTACTATCTGCTCACGCGCGATCATGTTTCAGTCGCGGAATTCGAGGGGCACCCCGTGCTGAAAGTGGCACCAGAAGCGCTGACGCTGTTAGCAAAGCAGGCGTTTCACGACGCTTCTTTTATGTTGCGCCCGGGCCATCAACAGCAGGTGGCTGATATTCTGGATGACCCGGAGGCCAGCGAAAACGACAAATATGTCGCGCTACAATTTCTCCGTAACTCTGAAATTGCCGCAAAAGGCATTTTGCCAACCTGTCAGGACACCGGCACCGCAATCATTATGGGTAAGAAAGGCCAGCGTGTCTGGACAGGCGGCGGTGACGAAGCAGCGCTGTCGCAAGGTGTTTACAACACTTATATCGAGGATAATCTGCGCTATTCACAAAACGCCGCGCTTGATATGTACAAAGAGGTGAATACAGGCACCAATTTGCCTGCCCAGATCGACCTGTATAGCGTGGACGGTGAGGAGTATAAGTTTCTCTGTGTCGCCAAGGGCGGTGGTTCGGCTAACAAAACCTATCTGTATCAGGAAACCAAAGCGCTGCTTTCTCCCGGAAAGCTACAGGCTTATCTGGTTGATAAAATGCGCACGCTCGGTACCGCGGCCTGCCCTCCATACCATGTTGCCTTTGTTATTGGCGGTACCTCTGCGGAAGCCACGCTGAAAACGGTTAAGCTCGCCTCCACTCACTATTATGACAATTTACCCTGTGAAGGGAATGAACACGGCCAGGCGTTTCGGGATGTTCAACTGGAGCAGGAATTACTGAAAGAAGCACAAAAGCTGGGACTGGGAGCGCAGTTTGGCGGCAAATATTTTGCACATGATATTCGGGTGGTACGTTTGCCTCGCCACGGCGCATCCTGCCCGGTCGGAATGGGCGTGTCTTGCTCTGCCGACCGCAATATTAAAGCGAAAATCAATCGTGAGGGTATCTGGATTGAGAAGCTGGAAGATAATCCCGGCAAATTTATTCCTGGAAATCTCCGTCAGACCGGTGAAGGCGAAGCGGTCAGGGTCAATCTGAATCGCCCGATGAAGGAGATTCTGGCCCAGCTTTCCGACTTCCCGGTATCAACCCGCCTGTCGCTGAGTGGCACGATTATCGTGGCCCGTGATATCGCTCACGCCAAACTGAAAGAACGCATCGACAATGGTGAAAACCTGCCACAGTACGTGAAGGATCACCCTATTTACTATGCCGGACCGGCAAAAACCCCTGAAGGCTACGCTTCCGGTTCTCTTGGCCCGACAACCGCCGGACGCATGGATTCTTACGTCAACCTCCTTCAGTCACATGGAGGCAGTATGATTATGCTGGCTAAAGGCAACCGCAGCCAGCAGGTGACGGACGCCTGCCATAAACACGGCGGTTTTTACCTTGGTAGTATCGGCGGCCCGGCAGCTGTGCTGGCACAGCAAAGTATTAAGCGTCTTGAATGCGTTGAATATCCAGAGCTGGGTATGGAGGCAATCTGGAAAATTGAGGTGGAAGACTTCCCGGCGTTTATTCTGGTGGATGATAAGGGAAATGACTTTTTCCAGCAGATTAAAAGTGGTCAGTGCAGCAGCTGCCTGAAATAGTCAGCAAAAAATAGGCAACGGGCGCATACTGCGCCCTTTTCATCTGCAGTGAAGGTGGCGCTTTATGGAGTCCGTTTGGATATCGAAAGTCATTGTACGTTAAAGCTATTTTTGACTTTTCGACATTAGCTGGTCTCAGACGACGAAATCTAGCGGAAGCCGGTATCCAGTTGCTTTTCCAGATATAATTGCCTGTCAGATTGATGTACCGCCAGCCTGACAAGGGCACGCGCAGCAGCAGTTTCTCTTTAATTTTCAGAATCTTATTATTGATGACATCAACAGTCCTTTCCATGTACACAGTTTTCGACAGCGAGATCGCAGCCATTAACAGGGAGTGGAGACGTTAAAGATTGTTATAGGGCCAGTGTGGCCCTGAAATTTGCATACTGGCACGGGAAACCTTATTTCGTGCTGACATCTTTTCCGATGGTATAGATATGAAGAAACTAAATACGTTCGGGCTGGACAGTCTGATAGCCATTTGAAAAGATCGCCAGCATCCACCGTCCGGTTCAGTTTCATCTGTTATCGTCTTTCTCTCGGTGTCTTTGCCCTGTGGCACGCCTTACAGATTCCCTCAAGATTTGAGTCATCATTCGTCCCACCCTGATACTTAGGGATAATATGGTCCACCTCGGCTGCTGGCATGCCTGTATCGTTACGCCTGCAGTTCTGGCACAAATAGCCATCACGCCTGAGTATTCTTTCCCGGCGTATTTCCCAATGCCGAACATAACCACGTTCGTGCCTGCTCTTGCCAGGCTGATACCGCTTCCAACCGTCGCCAGCATGCAGTTGACGGTAAGCTGTGCAATGACCACTACCATCGTTTGTTACCGCAGCGCAGCCACGATAGCGGCAGGGGCGATTACCCGTGGCGGCACAAAGCATATAGAAAATAAATCCTAGGGCGATGCCTGCCAGTGAGATCTATCCCGCCTTACATCCCTGACAAATTGAACGTGAGATCAGGTAGATCATATTGGGGCCGGGCGTGAGTACCATGCCCAATGCAACCGCAGCAAAGGGCAGCAATTGAGAAAGCGAGACCATCAGGACGTTCCTTTTGACACTGCGGAGTGCCGTTACTTTTCTGACGGGCCAGAGCTACGTCCTGTGGCATTAGGTTAAAATGCTCAACTACGGACGGTATCGTTACCGAAGGCCACCCATTTGTAAGTGGTCAGCGCCTCCAGCCCCATCGGCCCACGCGCATGTAATTTCTGGGTACTGACCGCCACTTCCGCACCAAGACCAAACTGTGCACCATCCGTAAAACGTGTACTGGCATTAACATAAACGGCAGAAGAATCGACCTCGTTCACAAAACGCTCTGAGTTGTGAATGCTGCAGGTAAGAATGGCATCGGAATGCTGCGTGCCATATTCACGAATATGCGCGATAGCTTCATCAAGTGAATCGACCAGCTTAATGTTCAGATCCAGCGACAGCCATTCGTCCCGGTATTGTGCATCCGTGACTGCGTTGACTTCTGCCGGGCCATGCTGTAACTGCGCAAAGGCACGAGGATCGGCATGCAGTCTGATACCTTCCTGTTGCATTCTCTGGCTGAATGCAGGAAGAAAGTGATCGGCAATTGCTGCGTGTACTAACAGGGTTTCCAGTGAGTTGCAGGCACTCGGGCGCTGTTTTTTTGCATTAACAATCACGTTCAGCGCCGCTTCAGCATCGACATTAACGTCAACAAAGGTGTGACAGATGCCAATACCGCCAGTGATCACCGGGATGGTCGACTGCTCCCGGCAGAGCTTATGAAGACCCGCCCCGCCGCGTGGAATCAGCATATCCACATAGCGGTCCAGCTTAAGTAGCTGGTTGACCAGCTCACGGTCAGGACTTTCAATAGCATGAACGGCAGCGGCAGGCAGTCCATGCTGTTTCAGTGCATGCTGGATCACCCTGACCATCGCGCTGTTGGTGCGACAGGTCTCTTTGCCGCCGCGCAGAATGACCGCATTACCGGTTTTCAGGCACAGCGATGCAACATCCACAGTAACGTTAGGGCGCGCTTCATAAATCACGCCAACCACGCCCAAGGGCACGCGGCGACGCTCAATACGCAGGCCACTGTCCAGCACCCCCCCATCCATCACGCCGCCCACCGGGTCGGACAGTTGACAGACCTTACGCACATCATCCGCAATGCCTTTTAGCCGAACCGGGTTGAGCATCAGACGATCCAGGAGTGCCTCACTCAGGCCATTTTGACGGGCATCGGTCAGGTCACGTTCATTTGCTGCTAGGATTTCCGCACTCTGCACTTCAAGTTGATCGGCTATCGTCAACAACACCTGATTTTTTTGCGCAGCAGAAAGTACCGCCAGCTGATACGCCGCCGCCTTTGCCGCTTTTCCCATTTCTTCAAGCATCATGTGCCCGGCTCCTTAACTGACAATCATATCGTCGCGATGTACCGCGACCGGGCCGTATTCATAGCCCAGAATTTCATTAATCTGCTTAGAGTGCTGGCCAGCGATTAAGCGCATTGCATCGCTGTTATAACGGCATACTCCATGCGCCACGTCACGGCCATCAAGGCTACGAATTCGAATCACCTCACCCCGGGAAAAGTTTCCACTGATTCCACGGATCCCTTTCGGCAGAAGTGAACTGCCGCGCTCAAGAATGGCGGAAAGCGCACCGTCATCCACGATAATTTCTCCGGCAGGCGGCGCACCAAAAATCCAGCGCTTACGATTTTCCAGCGGCGTCTGCATCGCGTGGAAACAGGTGCCCACTGGCTCATTGGCAATCACATCCCCAATCACACCGATGCGGCTTCCGGCGGCAATAATAGTGTCAATGCCGGCACGGCAGGCCACATCGGCAGCCTGTAGTTTGGTGGTCATACCGCCCGTTCCTAGCCCTGATACGCTGTCTCCTGCCAGCGCGCGCAATGCATCGTCAATACCGTGAACGTTTTGAATCAGCTCTGCCTGGGGATTGTTACGAGGATCGGCGGTAAACAGACCGGCCTGATCGGTCAACAGCAGCAGTTTGTCCGCACCTGCCAGAATGGCTGCCAGCGCCGACAGGTTGTCGTTATCACCAACCTTAATTTCTGCGGTCGCCACCGCATCATTTTCATTGATTACTGGCACAATATGGTTATCCAGCAATGCTCTTAGCGTATCCCGCGCATTGAGAAAACGCTCGCGATCTTCCAAATCGGCGCGCGTCAGTAGCATCTGACCTATATGAATGCCGTAAATGGAAAACAGCTGCTCCCACAGCTGGATTAAGCGGCTCTGTCCCACCGCAGCTAACAGCTGCTTTGAGGCGATGGTCGGTGGCAATTCCGGGTAGCCAAGATGCTCTCGTCCTGCGGCTATAGCGCCGGATGTGACGATCACAATGCGGTGCGCAGCCGCATGCTGCTGCGCACACTGGCGGACCAATTCAACGATATGTGCCCGGTTAAGCCGACGCGATCCGCCTGTTAATACGCTGGTCCCCAGCTTGACGACCAGGGTCTGGCTGCTGCTCATTATTTCCTGCCGTGACGTAAATAAAGATAAAGCAGTCTTTGTATCAGGTGTGTCCACGGAAGCCAACAGGCGCAGCGGATAAAAAGCGTAAAAACTGTCTGGTGGGGATTATAAAAAAGTTAATTATCAGGTAGCGCAATTGTAATAAGTCTGCAATATTCGCACGGTAATATATTACATCTTTAAGATTTTTCTTAAAAAAACAATAACAATTTACCTGTTTGGAATTGATAGCAAAATGAAGAAAAGCGCTACTGGCCATTATCATTGCAGCACTGGCTCTTTCGGCTGCTGCACAGTCCGCTGAAATTTATGCTAAAGATGGCAAAAAACTGGATTTCTACAGCAAAGCTAAAGGCATTCATTATTTTTAGTGATGGTAACGCTCATCACGGCGACACCTCTTATGTGCGTATTGGCTTCAAAGGTCAGACGCAGATTAACAACCTGATGACTGGCTATGGCCAGACCAAGGGCAAAGACATTGAAGGCGTGGGTGATGTTTACCTGGTTATACATCGATGTGGAGACCACTTACTATTTCAACAAGAACATGAATACTGACGTTGATTACAAAATCAACCAGCCTGGCGAAAAAAACAAGCTTGCGCTAAACAACGATGATGTTGTGGCCGTGGGCATCGTCTGTCAGCTCTGAGTCGTTACCTCAATATGTGTGTGTAATGAACGTAGCACGCCTTTGGCGTGAGCGGCCCTGCTGCGCAGCTTCGGGTGTTTGCATGACCGGCGCTCCGCTTTATACTCTGCAACCATGCATATCCCCCGCCCCGCCAAACTCCTCTTCACCGTCGATGACGGCTGGAACCGCTACCTCGAAAAACACGGCGACAACATCAGCGACTGGACCCGACTCTCCGTTGAGCGCATGCTCGCCTGTGGCACCTGCGCCATGGGCGTACGCCGCTACTGCTGTGCCTCGCCGGACTGCACGCACTCCCGCTTCTTCTGCCAGAGCTGCAAGTCAAAGGCCTGCAGCGCATGTGGCATGAAATCAACTGAGCAGTGGATAGCCGGGCAGCAGCACGTCCTGCCCGACTGCGAATGGCAGCACATCACCTTTACCATGCCCCACCTGCTGTGGCCCTTCTTCAGCAACAACTGGCCCCTGCTCAACGACCTGTTCCGCTGCGCCACCCGCGCCATGCTGAAGTGGGCGCGTCGGCAGGGTATAGAAGTCGGTATCTTCTGCGCCCTGCATACCTACGGCCGGCAGCTGAATCAGCATCCGCACATCCACGTTTCCGTCACCC
The DNA here is from genome assembly GCF_021365465.1 of Erwinia tracheiphila. NCBI lineage: Bacteria > Pseudomonadati > Pseudomonadota > Gammaproteobacteria > Enterobacterales > Erwiniaceae > Erwinia > Erwinia tracheiphila. Next base: position 1,053,781 of record NZ_CP089932.1, on the reverse strand, counting down.
GCGGTGGACTTGACGTAAAGCACGGCGTCTGGCGCAGCCTTTTCTTCAAAAAGAAGGCCGTGGAGGAAATCTGGCGGGGTGCCGTTATCCGCCTGCTGCGCAGCAGCTATGAGCGGGTCAGTCCCGGCACCCTGCCGGGACTGGGACATATCCGCGACGGGGAGCAGTGGCGGCGTTACCTGAAGGCACAGTATGGCCGGCACTGGAAGGTACACTTCGCGAAGAAGACCCGGGGAGCCTGGCACAGCGTTAAATACCTCGGACGCTACCTGAAACGGCCACCAGTGTCGGCTTCACGACTGCGACACTACGCCGGTGGCGCGGTGGTTCACCACTATCTCGATCACCGCACGGGAAAGCATAAACGCCAGATGCTGAGCCAGGAAGAGATGATCGGGCGCTATATCAGCCACGTTCCGGCGCGGCATTTTAAGATGGTGCGCTACTCCGGCTTTCTGGCCAACCGCAAGCGGGGCACGCTGCTGCCGAAGGTTTACGAAGCGCTGGAGATGACGGTACGGGAAAAACCGAAGCGGCCCGGGTTTGCGGTGCTGATGAAAGGCTTCCTGGGCACGGATCCGTACCAGTGCATCCTCTGCAAAGGCCGGCTGCGTTTTGCCGGCGCCGTGGCGGGTGATCACGCCACAAAAATGCTCTCTGACAGGCTGTATCAGATGGCGAAAAAACGATGGCTGCGGATGCCTGAGCTGGATCGGTGCGCCTGAAAAACAGGTTTCAGGTTAAAAATACGGCGAAGATGGCATTTTCACATCAAAACCCACACAGATCAGCAGCAGCAATGGAGTAGATCGTGCCACTTTTCATGGTCAGGCGATCTCAAAAGAGGCGATTCAATCTCCTAACCATCAAGGCTGGCATTTGCCAGTCTTTTATTTTGAAAGGCATAACCAGTGCCAACTCACGCGGTCAGTCGAACCGGCTCATCGGCAAAGTCTGCGGCAGGTTTCAGCCTAAGTTCCATCTCTTCCAGCTGGGTTTTCAGTCGCACATGGAAATTACGCAGTGTCTCTGCAAGACGTTCGTTGTTTTCCTTTCCTTTGACGGTCGAGGGCTTCCAGTTTCCTTCTTTGTCATACAGTCCAAAGTAATATTCATAGGTGAAATGATTGTCCTGCGCTTCCAGCTCCATCCACCAGCCCCAAAATTCACGCAGCTCCGGCGCGGGCTTTACGTTGACGCAAACAGCAAGACAGTCGAAGAAAAAGTGGTTTTCCCCACACTTAGCTTCGCGGATGTACGGCCCCAAAGCGCCAAAGCGCTTCATAAACCGACTTTTAGGATGCCCACCAGGTAACGCCATCTTGTAACCTCCCGAAACTAAGTTTTGGTTTTTCCGTGATTTCAGAGGAATAACCAACCTCTGAGTCTAATGGGTATAGCAAACTCCTGAATTTTTGCCAGTCATCAACCTAATCGTTTCGCTAACCAGTCAGCAATATCGTGTAACGTGCTGTCAAAACGGCATAATGCAGGCGATCGTTTTATCATCAGCACCTTGCTCTGGGCAGAAGAGCGGGCAATCAGGTGGGACTCTTCTTCAGGACTGAAAGGATCGTCGGGCAAGTAAGCAGAGAGCATCGGCCTTGGGCTGCGCCTGCCTAGCAACCCCTGGGTTTTGAGGGAATAACGATTTAATTCTACCCGCAGCGCTGAATCTGCCGCCGTCGCCATCCCCAGGCGGCTGGCCAGCACATCCATATACATTTCCGGCACGCTGTCCTGCAATTGACGGTCAGACAACAGACTGTGCACAACAGGGCCAATACAGGCGACGACCTTCAGCCGGTGAGCTTCCAGATAACCGAGGCGCACCGCAACATTTGCACCAAAACGCAGGCCCAATGCCGCCACACGCGTGTGATCAACCCACGGAACCGTGGCAAGCTGCTGCAACACCTGCTGATGCAAAAAACTGGTGTCCTGAGTGAGTTTCCATTTTGCAGAAAAACCGATCGAGGGCATATCAATGGTCAGCAACGCGATACCTCGCGGTGCCAGGTAGCGCTGAAAGAGGCGATAGTGGTCACTTTGTAGTGAATCAAGGCTGCCACACAAAAGGACCGTGGGGTAAGGCGCACTGACGCGCACGGGCATGTGTAAAAAACCATAGATCGGGCTGCCGCCCTCAATGGCAAACTCAAGTTCCTTCAATTCCCCCGGCAGCCGTGACGCCGCTTTTTCATAGGCACGATTTGCCATTAACTGCGCCTGTTCCGCCAGTTCATCCCCCTTCAGATAGGGATAGCCAGCGATACTGAAAAATTGAGCAGCCTGTAACCAGCCGTTTCCAGAAAGCAAATCATCCTGTTCTTCAGAAGCCCTGTTCTGCCAACGCGCAGCCTGCTGTGACCATTCGTAGATCCAGTTGCCGCCGCGATAGCCCACCACGGTATCCAGCAGCTGTTCATTGGTGCGCTGACCATCGTTAGCGGCTATGCGGGCCAGCACTTCCCCCACCTCCAACGGTGCCAGGCCGCGCCAGGCCCAAAGTACGCGGTTAATCATCCGATACCAGCCGGTGTGGCTTTCGCCTTCCAGTACGGAATAAAGGGTTAAGGGTTGACGGTGTTGCAGGCGACGAACCAGCGATGATGTTTCAGGATGCTTGAAACGAGGTTTAAACAACTCCTCACTCAGGTTTTTTTTGTCATAACGTAGCTCTTCTCCGGCGTAATGAGTGCGGAGTAGTCTAGTCTAGCCTGCCATATGGCGCGAAATGCAAAAAGCTTAAAGCCCGGCTTAACCAGGCGTTGCCATGATGCAAGTCAATCAGCCTTTCACAATCGGTGGAATATAGACCACGCCCATATCCCAGGGCTGCTCAATCCAGGTATCTTGAGGAATATCAACTATGTAATCATCCACCAGCGGACGGCCTGCCGGTTTAGCGAAGATGGTTACGAAACGCGCCCTGGGATACATATCACGGATAGCCTGCGCCGTTCCCCCAGTGTCCACCAGATCGTCGATAACAATAAGACCTTCCCCATCACCCTCTGCGCGTTTCAGCACCTTCATTTCACGTTGGTTATCATGGTCGTAGCTGGAAATACATACGGTATCAACATAGCGAATGCACAATTCACGCGCCAGCAAAGAAGCAGGTACCAGCCCACCCCGGCTTACCGCGATAATTCCCCGCCATTGTTCAACAGGAAGCAGGCGCTGGGCCAGTTTGCGGGCATGAATTTGCAACATATCCCAGGTAACAACGTATTTTTCGCTCATAGAAAGAAGTTCCGGCCAGACTGACTGGCTTAAAATTGTACGATAGGTGGGGTTGCGCAGGATTATAAAGATCTGATTCAGTAAAAACCAGCGCTGGCCCGGCTTTTCCCGGCCTCAGAGAAGCATTACGCCAGAAACGATGATATTCTTGCCCGTATCGCGTCAGATTCGCTGGCGATCAATCAACTTATCGGCTCATTTCACCCTGCACTGTCGCTCATTGCCCGACAGTGCTGATACAGGAGAGTTAACGTGTCCGAACTGTCTCAATTGTCACCGCAGCCACTGTGGGACATCTTCGCCAAAATCTGCTCAATTCCCCATCCCTCTTACCACGAAGAACAACTGGCTCAGTATATTCTGTCATGGGCAGCGGAGCAGGGGTTGGTAACTGACCGAGATAAAGTGGGCAATATTCTGATTCGTAAACCCGCCACACCGGGCCACGAAAACCTTAAGCCAGTCGCCCTTCAGGCACATCTGGATATGGTGCCGCAAAAGAATAGCGATACCGTACATGACTTTACTACTGACCCCATTCAGCCCTGGATTGATGGTGACTGGGTAAAAGCGCGCGGAACCACACTGGGTGCGGACAACGGTATTGGGCTTGCTTCGGCACTGGCCGTGCTGGCCGATAAATCAGTGGAACACGGCCCACTTGAGGTGCTGCTGACCATGACCGAAGAAACCGGCATGGTGGGTGCTTTTGGTTTGCAACCTGACTGGTTGCAGGCTGAAATTTTGATTAACACCGATTCTGAAGAAGAAGGTGACATTTACATGGGCTGCGCTGGCGGCATTGATTTCACCAGCAGACTGCCTCTGCAACGGAAAGCCATTCCGCCTGAGTTTGTCTCACTCAAACTCAGTCTGAAAGGGCTGAAAGGGGGGCATTCTGGGGCAGATATTCATTTCGGATTAGGGAATGCGAATAAACTGCTCGCCCGTTTTCTGTTCACCCATGTAAAACAGCTCGATCTTTGCCTGAGCGACTTTAACGGCGGCACATTGCGTAATGCCATCCCACGTGAAGCCGTTGCCATACTGGCTGTTAACAAGGCAAAAGTGGATGAGCTGAAACAGCACGTTGTGGATTACCAGGCGACGTTGCAAAATGAGCTGGGCTTAAAGGAAAAAAATATCTGCCTGACGCTGGAAAAGACAACTGCCGAAGAACAGGCGCTGACCACCAGCAGTCGGGACAAATTTATTGCCCTGTTAAACAGCACACCAAACGGGGTGATCCGCCATTCTGACGTAATGAAAGGCGTGGTTGAAACCTCACTGAACGTCGGCGTGGTATCCATGACGTCGGATGAGGCAAAAATTAATTGTCTGGTTCGCTCGCTCATCGACAGCGGTAAAGATTATGTGGTTGAAATGCTGACGGCACTGAGCGAACTTGCTGGCGCACAAAACGTTGCCAAAGGCAGCTATCCGGGATGGCAACCGGATGCATCTTCACCGATTATGGCGGTGGTGGCAGAAACCTATAAAAAAATGTTCAATAAAACACCAAACATTCAGGTCATTCATGCGGGGCTTGAATGTGGGCTGTTTAAAAAACCCTATCCTGAAATGGATATGGTGTCGATTGGCCCTACCATCACCGGGCCGCACTCGCCGGATGAGCAGGTACATATCGTCAGCGTAGGGTTGTACTGGCAGCTGTTGACCGAGCTGCTGAAAGCTATACCCGCAAAATAAGATCCACAGGGAGAAAGACACTCCCTGGCTCCAGCGCCCCTGTCTGCATCGCTATGGATGAACGCTGCGACAGACCGGGGCTTCCGCTTGTGGTTGCGTTTAAGCTTTTCAGCCACGTGTTATGCCTGATGGAGAAAGCTGTTCCGCTGGCTCATCGCGGCCAGGGGTTACAGCCCCAGCACCAGCTGACGCTCCAGCTGCGGGTCCGCCAACATGACATGCAGCCCCACCAGCCTGACGCCGCGACCTGCGCGACGCTCATCCCAGCTTTGCTTCGCCACCGCCATAAAATCGTCTTTGTTCAACACGGACCACAAATGTTCCTGAGTGGTCTGCTGAAAATCATCAAATTTGAGTTTTACACCCTGTCGGGCAATCAGCCTGTCCTGTCTGATTTTTGCCAGACGTCGATCCAGCTCTTCGTAAAGCACCTCGATAATCGTCATGCACTGCTCCCAATGATGAATATCCTCGGAAAGCGTGCGTTCAACGCCGAGCGACTTGCGCAACCTGTCGGTAACGACTTCACGCTCGTCAATGCCGTGGCATCGCTCCCAGAGTCCGCAGCCAAACTTACCAAACCGCTTGAGCAACGCGGACAGATCGCTATTCTGCACATCGCCACAGGTGAGCAGGCCCATCGCCTCCAGTTTTTTTGCGGTCACTTTGCCCACGCCGGGGATTTTCACCAGAGGAAGCGTCAGCAAGATCGCGGGAATGTCTGCGGGGGTAATCACGAATTGTCCATCCGGCTTATTGAGATCGGAGGCAATCTTGGACAGAAATTTAACGGGCGCAATGCCAGCCGAGGCGCTGAGACCGAGTTCACGAAAAATAGTCTGGCGAATCTCCCGCGCTATCAGCGTAGCGGAGCCATAACAGTGGATACTGTTGGTTACATCCAGGTAAGCCTCATCCAGTGACAGCGGCTCAATCAGGTGAGTGTAGCGGGAAAAAATCTCACGAATATGGTGACTGGCTTCTTTATAGGCATCAAAGCGGCCAGGGATCACTTTCAGATGCGGGCAGAGTTTGATAGCCATTGCCGTGGGCATCGCGCTGTACACACCAAAGGTTCGTGCCGGATAATTAGCGGTACTGATCACCCCACGTTTCAGATGGCTGCCGCCGATAGCAATCGGAATATCACGCAGGCTGGGGTTGTCGCGCATTTCCACCGCGGCAAAGAAGCAGTCCATATCAATATGAATGATTTTACGCACAGGCCCTCCAGGAAACTGGGTAAATATGGGTCTTCCCCTGTTGTGGTGGCTAAGGGCATTATGATGGCAGTCTTGATTTTCTGAGGAGTCTGCCATGGACGAAAAGTCCCTCTATGCCCATATCCTTAACCTGTCCGCACCGTGGCAGGTAAAATCCCTTTCTCTTGATGAAAAATCTGGTTCAGTGACTGTGATTGTCGGCATTGTCGGGCACACTCAACTGACCTGTCCAACATGCGGTAAATCCTGCCCCATACATGACCACCGGCGTCGCAAATGGCGTCACCTCGATACCTGTCAATTCACCACGCTGGTTGAAGCTGATGTACCCCGCATTGACTGCCCCGAGCACGGTTGCCAGACACTGCCGGTTCCGTGGGCGGGGCCAGGCAGCCGCTACACCCTGTTGTTCGAAGCCTTTGTTCTTTCATGGCTGAAAATTAGCACCGTGGATGCTGTCAGAAAGCAGCTCAAACTCAGTTGGAATGCCGTGGACGGCATCATGATGCGCGCAGTAAAACGAGGCCTGGCCCGGATAAAACAACCCTTATCGGCCCGTCATCTCTGCGTGGATGAAGTCGGGTTCAAAAAAGGACACCAGTACGTCACCGTTATCTCTGACAGGCAGGGACGCGCTTTGCAACTGACCGACGATCGCGGTGTAGAAAGTCTTGCCAGTTATCTGCGTAGCCTGAGAGATCACCAGCTTGAAGAGATAAAAACGCTGTCTATGGACATGAACACGGCCTATATCAGTGCTGCACGCATCCATCTCCCCAATGCCGTGGATAAAATCGCCTTCGATCACTTCCATGTGGCAAAAATGTTGTGCGCCATCGTTGATAAAACCCGTCAGGCTGAGATGAAACAGATCCCGTCGTCAGACAGGAAAGACGCCCACCGCTCACGCTACTTATGGTTTTACAGCAAACAAAATCGCTTTGGGCGCCGCGCTGAGAGGTTAGAAGTTGCCCGGCTGGTGTTACCGCAAACGAACCAGTGCTGGGTAATGAAAGAGCTTGCCCGCGATCTGTGGCACCGCCGCTATGACGACCATAGCCGTAAGTTGTGGCAGGAATGGATGGCGATGGCTAAAGACACCGGCATACCACTCATGGTCAGCATTGCCCGCATGGTGGCAAAGCGGCTTTACGGCATTCTGAATGCGATGAAAAACCGGGTATCGAACGGCAATGCGGAGTCTCTGAACAGTAAAATACGGTTGCTGAGGATCAAGTCACGGGGCTTCAGGAATAAAGAACGGTTCAAGCTGGGCGTAATGTTCCACTACGGGAAGCTGAACATGGCGTTCTGAGTCTCCCACCATGATCGGGGAAGTCCCGTAAATATACAGTAAAAAGAAACTTTAGCAATGCTTCTGTTGACCAACAAAGCACGGCAGACGGCGGGCTGAGAGCACTTTGCTTTTTGCCCCAACTCTCTTGCTAAAAAAACAGACAATGCTAATGTGGCGCTGCTCTTACGGAACATTCCGAAATTGCATAGTCAAAGCGTCTGCGGACCTTGTATTCATCCACCTACCATCAAGGACATCAGAATGGGCAAAATCGCACTGTTGTTTGCGATGTTTTTTCTGCCAACCGTTGTATTTGCCAGCGTTCCTGCCACACAGGTCGCGCCACTGGCACCGGTAAGGAAAGAATTTAAAAAACAGTTACTTGGCGCACCCGTGTATCTTCAGATTTTTAAAGAAGAACGCGTGCTTGAGCTGTATGGCAAGATCGGTACCGAATATCGCCTACTCGACAGCTATCGCATCTGCAATTTTTCAGGAGGCCTGGGGCCAAAACGCCACGAGGGTGATTTCAAAAGTCCTGAAGGGTTTTACAGCGTCGGACTTTCCCAACTGAAACCAAACAGCCGGTTCTACCGCGCCATCAATGTGGGATTTCCTAATGAATACGATCGTCAGCAGGGTTATGAAGGGAAATATCTGATGATCCACGGTAGCTGCGTGTCGATTGGCTGCTATGCCATGACCGACAGCAACATTGATGATATTTACCATTACGTCGAAGCAGCCCTACGCAACGGTCAGCCGCAGGTGGAAGTGAGCATTTATCCCTTTCGCATGACCGACAGCAATCTGCAACGCCATCGCAATTCAGTCTATTACAGTTTCTGGCAGCAGCTACAGCCCGGCTATGCCGAGTTTGTGCAGAACCACCAGCCACCAATGATGAGCGTCATGGCGGGCCGCTATGTACTCAAAAGCGCGCTTATTAACGGCAAAGTTGCCAGTGGTAATGGTTCAGCGCTGGCGCTCTCCGAGACAAAATAATGCCCATTCGCCTGGCTCAATCTTGTGCCAAGTTTCATTGCCGGTCAGAGGCTGAGTGGCAATCACCGTGACCACGTCGTCCGGCGTGGTCTGCTTCTGAAAATCGATTTCCACATCCTGATCCAGCAGCGTTGCCTTACCAAAAGGTGCCCGCCGGGTTATCCAGAACAAATTGGTCGAACAGAAGGCCATAAGATAGCGTCCGTCTGACAGCAGCATATTGAATACCCCCTTTTGACACAGCTGCATCGCCAGTTCAGCAATGTAGCGAAACACCGCGGACCAGTTAGCCGGCGTTCGAGGATAGCGCGACGTCAGCTGATGCAGCAGCCAGCAAAAAGCATGCTCACTGTCCGTCTCGCCAACAGGGCGATACGGCCCGGTATCCAGGGTCCGATAGCCTTTTAATTGACCGTTATGGGCATAGGTCCAGTTACGCCCCCATAGTTCGCGGGTAAAAGGATGGGTATTTTCCAGCGAAACCTGCCCGCGATTAGCCTGGCGGATATGCGCCACCACCGAGCAGGATTTTATGGGGTACTCCTGCACCAGTCGTGCAATGGGCGAATTAAAGCTGGGCTGGGGATCTTTAAATGTGCGACAGCCTTTTCCTTCATAAAAAGTGATGCCCCAGCCGTCCTTGTGCGGGCCGGTTCCTCCCCCCCGCTGAACCAGCCCGGTAAAGCTGAAACAGATGTCCGTTGGGACATTCGCGCTCATCCCGAGCAGTTCACACATAGATTTACCTCATTCAGTGAACAGTAACCCCAGGCCGGAACCTTTATGCCGCCATCTCTTTTTCGATAAGCAGAATCAGGATATGGATCACTTTGATATGAATTTCCTGAATGCGGTCGGCATAGCCAAAGTGCGGCACGCGAATATCCACATCGGCCATACCCTGCATTTTTCCACCGTCTTTACCAGTCAGGGTAATCACTTTCATTCCCTGCACCCGGGCCGCTTCGATCGCTTTAATCACGTTGGCAGAGTTCCCGGAAGTCGAAATTCCCAACAGCACATCGCCCTGCTTACCCACTGCATCCAGATAGCGCGAAAAGACATGATCGTAACCGAAATCGTTGCTGACGCACGAAAGATGGCTGACGTCAGAGATGGCAATACCAGGATAGCCCGGACGGTTTCCGCGATAGCGCCCAGTCAGCTCTTCGGCAAAATGCATGGCATCACAATGCGAACCACCGTTACCACACGAAAGCACTTTTCCGCCCGCTTTAAAAGAATCGGCGAGCAGTACGGCAGCACGCTGGATTGCGTGAATATTGGCGTCATTACTCAGAAAATTATTCAGCGTATCTGCTGCTTCGTTAAGCTCGGCACGAATGATGTCCTGATACATAGGGGAGTCCTTTAAGGTGAGATCGGCGCCAGTTTATCAAGTTGCAGACCAGGCGAAAAGCGCCCTCTGCCAGCGGTGGTGTCCCTGGACCCGCGTGTTATACGGACAGCGATCATTATTGTAATAATTATGTAAACACATTACTAACAAAATACATCTCATCTAAACCTGTAGCTAACAGGTCAGACCATTTTCCATTTCCCGGAGAAAGATATGATGGTTCTCAGTTGCGTGACGACAATTGCGCTGATTGGCGCACTGTTTTATCACCGCATAAATTTACTGTTCAGTAACCTGATTGTGCTGCTCTGGAGTGCGGCAATGGCTTCTCTCTGGACACCGTGGTTACTGATTCCACTGGTTATCATCCTGCTGCCCCTGCGCAGAGTCATTTTTTCCAAACCCGCGCTACGCACCTTTAAAAAAGTGATGCCGCCCATGTCGCGTACCGAAAAGGAAGCCATTGATGCCGGAACAACCTGGTGGGAAGGCGATCTGTTCTGTGGACGTCCAGACTGGCAAAAGTTACACCGCCACCCGCAACTCCATTTAACCGCGGAGGAACAGGCATTTCTCGACGGGCCAGTGAACGAAGCCTGCCGGATGGCGAACAATTTTAAAATTACGCATGAAATGACCGATCTGCCGCCTGGGCTATGGGTTCATCTTAAAGCACATGTTTTTTCGCCATGATCATCAAAAAAGAGTACAGCGGCCTGGTGTTTTCCGCCTATGTGCAGAGCCTCGTGCTGCAAAAACTGGCAGGGATTTCAGGTATTCTGGCCATTACCGTCGGCGTGCCCAACTCCCTTGGTCCCGGCGAACTGCTGCAACACTACGGAACCAAACAGCAGAAAGATCACTACCTGCCCCGTCTGGCGCACGGTCAGGAAATTCTCTGTTTCGCCCTGACCAGCGCGAAAGCAGGTTCAGACGCCGGAACCATTCCAGACAGCGGCGTCGTCTGTATGGGCGAATGGCCTGCATCTGAAAACCCAGACGGTGGCTCCGGTAATTGCCGGAGGAATTGCTTCGCACCCCGGACGATGCCAGCGCGCCGGAAAACAACGCCGATGGCAGCTACGAACTGGCTAAGGATGAAGAACAGCCTGTCAGTGGAATGCACTCAATGCCACAGGGATAGGTTCATCAGCTTCTGCGCCCCGGCGCTTCCGGGAACGGAGAGACGCAGGTGTCTTCGGGCGTTTCTGGCAGAACGGATTACTGGCCTGTGAACACCCGGACGGCACGGACTGCTCATGGTTGTCGGTGGATGGCGGTATGACAACATCACCGCTGCCGGGACAAAAAACAGGACGCTACCCCACGGACACAGGGAAACAGGGCGTAAAGCCCAGTCTGATGACAGATACCGGCGGGCTTCCTCTGTCACGGGGCGTCGCAGCAGCAGACAGGCATGACATCAAACTGGTGGCGGACACACCCGGTGCTCTTCAGACGGGATGCCCGGGGCAAAAACCCGGACTCTGCCCGGACAAAGGCGACGGAGCGCCCGGGCAAAACAGACCGGTTGGGCCGTCGTGACGAGCCTTATATCCCGCCCCGTAAAGAGGAATGAGATGCCAGCAAAACCACGAGCTTCAGGGCCCGTCGCCGGGCAGTCGGGAGGACGCACAGCCGGATGAACCGGTTTCGCCGGCCCCTGACCCGACGGGAAAAGACGTCTGAAAATGACGGGGCCCTGTTGCATTTTTCCTGTGGTCTGATTGTCTGGAATAAAGTCATATTGAGACAGACTCTTAACAGAGACATAAAGGAAACACATCTTCCCGGCGGCAATCCATGTCGCCGGGAAGGAAAGGATCAGCCATTCTGCCGGATGCGGGCAATCAGCGCATCGCCATCAACAATATGATCCGCCGCCAGAATCAGCGTTCGGCCAAGCGTTACCGCCTGACGCACGCACTCACTACGCATCGTCTCATCGGTGATGTTCTTTATATCTGCCACCTGTGACATCCCCACGGTACGACGAATCACTTCGGTACCTGCGAACCCCAGGGTATCACGCCAGATTTTCGTCAAAAATGCTGCCGCATAGCCGGGGCAGGCCAGCGCACGATCCTGCGTTTTTTCCTCGGCCAGTGCCAGAAAAGACCCGCCAAAACTTTGCCATAGTGCAGAAACATCGCGCAGTCGCTGTTCGCGGACGGCGTCAGCCTCACGCGGGGCCAGCAGGCCCGGTAACGCACAGTAATTGATCAACAGGTTACCCAGCGCACTGCCCACATCAAAACCTGCCGGGCCATAAAAACCAAATTCTGCATCAATGACCTTCAGGTCCCCCTCAGAAACGAAAATCGATCCGGTGTGCACATCGCCGTGCAATAACGCCTCGGTACTGGACAGAAAACGGTGTTTCAAAGTCGCAACCTTTTGCCGCAATTCCACATCGTTACGCAGCGTGGCGATCAACGGCTCCAGCGCACGGGGATAGCCATTACGCTGATGTTTTTCGTAAGGTTCATTAAAAAACAGCGCTTCCGTAATGTCGCACAGTTCCGGGTTAGTGAAGCGGATAACATCGGCTTTTTTCCGATGAGGATGCTGATAAAAATCAGAGGTGTAAAACAGTGTTTGTGAGAGGTATTTGCCCAGCTGCGTTGCCGCCTGTGGATAATCGATACCTTTAACCTGTTCACCGCGCCAGATGGCGTGGCTGGAGAGATCTTCCATCACTATGACGGCCAGCTGCGGGTCGTAATGCAGGATTTTCACTGTATGCTCCGGGCATAAACTCCCGTGAATCTGAAGCACTTCAGCTTCGATGCGTGCACGATCGAGCGTCAACGGCCAGGATTCTCCCACGCAACGAACGTAGGGCAAAGCCTGCTTGACAATCACCCGGCTGTTGCCGTCGCGGTCAAAAATTTTGAATACCAAGTTCAGGTTACCATCACCGATTTCCTGCGAGTCAACCAGACTGTCCGGGTTGTCAATACCGCCAAATTGGCGTGCATATTTCACTGCATCCTGTGCAGTGAAGGTATGATATTGCGACATTAATCCATCTCACTCAAACGTTCTGGCCTGTAAGCCGTTGGCTGGTTATCCTGTCAGGATTTTAGCGAATAAGCCATGCAGACGTCTATACATCCAGAATGCATATTGGCACAATACAGCCGCACAAGGCAACCAGGATTTAACCCTCATGCAGACGCTAAGTACAACCAGCTTACAAGTTCGTGACAATCAGCTATGGATCCTTGATCAACAGGCGCTTCCTCAGAAAAAAATCTGGTGTGCGACGCCAGATGTTGCGGAACTGGTCGGTCACATTAAAGCGTTACGCGTACGCGGTGCGCCACTGATTGGTCTTTCCTCCAGCCTCTTACTTGCATTGCTGGCAGAAAACGGCATGCCGCACCCCGCTCTGGCAGATGCGCTGGAAATACTGCGGGCGGCCCGTCCTACTGCCGTTAATCTGATGAACAATCTTGACCGAATGAAGCAGGCGCTGGCACAACGCGATTTTGTTAGCGCTCTGACTGTTGAAGCATTACGTCTGGTGGCCGAAGATAAGGCGCTGTGTGACAGTATTGCGACAGCAGGGTCTGCTTTGATAAAACCGGGCAGCCGTTTACTTACCCACTGCAACACTGGTGGTCTGGCAACAGCAGGTACAGGCACCGCGCTCGGGGTTATTTCTCGTGGCTGGCAGGAAGGAAATGTGGCGCAGGTTTGGGTTGATGAAACCCGTCCGCTGCTTCAGGGTGGCCGCCTGACCGCCTGGGAACTCGGCGAACTCGGTATCCCTTACCGACTGATTTGCGACAGCATGGCAGCCAGCCTGATGGCGCAAAAGCAGGTGGATGCGATTTGGGTCGGCGCAGATCGCATTTCAGCCAACGGCGATGTCGCAAACAAAATCGGCACCTACAGTCTGGCCGTGCTGGCCCACTACCACGGTATCCCTTTCTATGTCGCCGCACCGCGTACTACGTTCGATCCACATTGCCCGACTGGCAATGCTATTCCAATTGAACAACGTGACGCCAGCGAGGTGACGGGTGTGGCTGGCAGTTTCGGGAAAGTTCAGTGGGCGCCAGAAGGAGCGCAGGTTTTTAATCCGGCATTTGACGTCACGCCCGCAGCGCTGATTAGCGGCTGGGTCCTGGATACCGGCGTTGTCCTGCCCAGCGCGGTCAATAACGGGATTTTTGGGCTGCCCCACCAGGGCTAACGCCTTCAGTGCCAGGGCATCGGGAAAACAGAGAAGGCAGCTTTTGACGTTAGTTTCATGCAATCACCGGTCTGTCCCCGGCAACTCCGGCGTTCTGCTTTTCAGCACGAGGATGAAGTCCAGGCGATCGGTATGGTATGTCCTTACAGGCTGTCTTAATCCGCCCTCGCCCTTCTGATCCCCTCTCCGCCGCATTTAATGCTCAGGGCAAACGCGGATAGGCGTCCGTAATCTTGTTGTCGGTGAAGTTTGCAATTCAGCCTTCCTGATTATCAAAAATGCGGAGATGATCCCATATCGAACCAGTGCGGTGCGTCCGCCGGGACCGAGATCAGATCGTTTTTCTCACACAGTACCTGATAGATATGCCCGTCCAGATGCAGACAAAACAGTCCTGCACCTTCCACAAAGAAACGCACCTCATCTTCGCCGTGGGTAGGTTCAGACAGAAACTTTTCGCGCAGCGCCTCTTTCTGCGGGTTGTACGCGCGCATGCTGATGACATTCCAACTCTGATAGCCCTTTTCCGTCACCAGTTTATCAATCGCGTGCTGGCAGGCACCGATCACCGTTTCGGGCTGCGGGTTTTCGCCCAAATCGCGATCAGCTTGCCAACGTTCAAAGCGCACCTGCTTTGCATTAAGCTGCTGACGAATCGCGGTGGCACCCACACTGTGCCAGATCGGTGTGTCAGGCTCATTATCGGTAAAAATGGTCAATGCACTCATAAGGAAACAGATCCAGGTTGATTTGATCAAAACCGGCGACCTGGCGATGATGGCTTTCTGCATCCGTTTCGCCACGCAACAACTGTAAGATATTCCAGCCTGCGTCCTGTGCGACATCCAGCTCCTGGTGTATATCTGATAAAAACAGCAAATCACCCGGCGGTAATGTGACGGTAGGATTCTGTGTGCCGTTTTGCACCAACGTGGGTGTCAAAATATCCGCTAAACAGAGATGTAACATCACCCGCATCGCTGTAGCTAAATAACAATTTTTGCGCTACAACCGAGTCTGAAGAATAGACATAGAGACCAATGTACTGCACTTTCCATTCTTTTAAGGCAGGTAGCACATCGGCATAAAGATGCCCGGTAAAGCCGCCGTTTAGATAACCTTCGCGCCAGATCATCCCCTGAAACATCGTGAGCGTTTGCAACAAGCGTATCCCGGAATGCCTGATTCAGTTCTGAATCAGGCAGTTATATTGTGGCGTGAAGCAACAGAGAAATATTAGTTCATCGCAACGTTTTGCTGCTTGCCAGTCGCGGAGTCATGCAATACGTCTGTTTTGGGCAATTATTCCTGACCATTGCCGATGCTTTTTCAGAGAAAAGATGGCATGACAGCACGCAATATCCGCGCTACGTACCCTGAGGTGCGTCGACAGTCCACTGAAAATGCATTGCCCCGACAGGGACGGTATTTCGTTGCGAATAAGGGTTGAACGGCCTCTTTCTTGCCGATGTTATCTGAGACGCCAGTCAGACGAAAAGGCAAATAGAATCATTGAGCAAAAAACGGCCACGGTTCAGGCGAGAAAGCAGAGATATTATCGAAAGAGGTACAGAATGATAAAGGGCCACGCTGGCAACCATCGTGGCCCTGAATGTTGGCGGAACGGACGGGGCTCGAACCCGCGACCCCCTGCGTGACAGGCAGGTATTCTAACCAACTGAACTACCGCTCCGCGATCTGTTCCTTACGGAACGCTCCGAATACTACGGTGGGGCTTGCACTGCGTCAATGCTTTTTGTGAGGTTGCGTGCGTAAGTGGGTGTTTTTTCACCTTAGCTAATCAATTTCAGGTAGTTAAGCGCGCCACAGGCAGCTTCCGCCCTTCTTCATAACCAAATCCAGACGCGATTCATGCGCCGCTACTTCATCTGTGCTGGCGGTGACCACCCGCAATCCCGAGGTCGGACGTACAATACGGTGAATCGTATCACCACCACTTTGCTGCTGACGCTCACCTTCCATGGAAAAGGTCAGCGATGTCTGGCCGCCCGTCATTGCCAGATAAACTTCCGCCAGAATTTCGGCATCCAGCAGTGCGCCATGTAGCGTACGTTTACTGTTGTCAATTTCATAGCGCGAGCAGAGTGCATCGAGACTGTTGCGCTTGCCCGGAAACATTTTGCGCGCCATCGCAAGGCTGTCCGTAACCTGACAGAAAGCGTCCGTCCTGGGAATGTCGCGTGCCAGTTTTCCGAACTCATAATCCATAAAGCCAATATCAAACGAGGCGTTATGGATAATCAGTTCAGCACCAGTGATATACGAGATAAAATCGTCGGCAACCTCGGAAAAGGTAGGTTTATCAGCAAGGAACTCATCGGCAATGCCGTGAACACCAAAGGCTTCAGGATCGACTAACCGATCCGGCTTGAGGTAAATATGGAAGTTGTTACCCGTCAGACGACGATTTATAACCTCAACGGCGCCGATTTCTATGATGCAATGCCCTTCATAGTGCACACCAATCATATTCATGCCGGTGGTTTCCGTATCCAGTACGATCTGCCTCGTGGTATTTACTGTGTTCATAGGACCCGTTTATGTCAGACTTGGCGTTTTTCAGCAGGGAGTCTACCAGAGATGCTTAAGCAGGTAGAAATTTTCACCGATGGTTCTTGTCTGGGTAATCCCGGTCCCGGAGGATATGGCGCGATTCTGCGCTATGGTAAACACGAGAAAAACTTCAGCGCCGGTTATTACCTGACAACCAATAATCGTATGGAGTTGATGGCCGCGATTGTCGCGCTGGAAGCGCTTACCCAGCCCTGTGAAGTGGTACTCAGTACCGACAGCCAGTATGTTCGTCAGGGAATCACCAGCTGGATACACGGATGGAAAAAACGTGGCTGGAAAACGGCCGATAAAAAACCGGTAAAGAATGTCGATTTATGGAAACGCCTTGACGCAGCCCTCAGTCATCATCAGATAAAATGGGAATGGGTCAAAGGCCATGCCGGACACGAAGAAAATGAGCGCTGCGATGTACTGGCTCGCACTGCTGCTGGTAACCCCGTACAGGAAGATTCAGGCTATCAGCCAGAATCCTGATGACGATGACGCACCCGATACTGACTGGTTGCACTCACTGCCGAAGCAAGCCTTCTTTTGGCTGCAGCTTTTCTGGCAGGGTTGATCGTTAAAGGAAACGTCCGTTTACGTGCCACGACAATGCTCAGGCAACCAAGCGCAGGAAAATGTTTACTGATAACTTTGCCGCCCTGACGATTCCAGGGGAGAACCTGGAATCGTCTTTGTTCTGTCACTTCATAATTAAGCAAGCTCAACCAGTCCAGCAGGCGCATTTGGGTAAACATCCGACTGTTCCATGGTACTCGCCGATGCAGGCCGGGAATTAACTTACCCATTCCCACCAGGCTAAACGGATTAAAACCGCTGATAATAATCCAGCCATCATCAATCAGTACCCTGTCGACTTCACGAAGTACCCGATGTGGATCGTTGCTCCAGGTAAGTGAGTGCGCCAGCAGGCAAGCGTCGATGGATTTAGACTCAAACGGCAGGCTCATTGGATCAGCCTGGACGTGTAAATCTTTCCCTGTCGTGCCAACATTGACCTGATGCGATATAGCACAGCTGGTTGTATCAATTTCCGCACTCAGATGACCCACTTTTAGCAGATGGAAGCCATAAATTTTACTCAGGCATGGCTCCAGATGCCGGGTCAGTGAATCACGGTAAAAGTCCCCACATGGGATCTGAGTCCAGCTCAGAGGCACATGCCGGATTTGGCGTGTTTTAGCAGGCTTCATGCTTTACCATCTTCTTTCCATATACGACCAGTAAACGAGGCGATAATGAATCTTACCAGTATTCCAGCCCTTCAGGACAACTACATCTGGACATTGAATGACGACCATGGCGACTGCCTGATTGTCGATCCGGGAGAGGCCGGGCCGGTTCTCGCGATGTTAGAAAAACATCAGTGGCGACCAGTTGCCATTTTGCTGACTCATCATCATCACGACCATACGGGAGGTGTGGCCGCACTGGTAGAAAAGTATCCACACCTGACTGTCTATGGTCCGGCTGAAACACAGGATAAGGGGGCGACAAAGATTGTTAGTGAAGGGGATAAAGTGGCCATTTTAGGCACTGAATTTTCCGTTCTCCATACGCCAGGACATACTTTAGGACATATCTCATATTTCATGTTCCCTTACCTTTTTTGTGGGGATACAATGTTTTCTGCTGGTTGCGGAAGACTGTTTGAAGGAAGCCCACAACAAATGTTTCAATCTTTTCAAAAGATTAATTCACTTCCGCCAGACACATTAATATGTTGCGCACATGAGTATATATTATCAAATCTGAAGTTTGCTCTGACCGTTTTACCAGATAATACCGAGATAGAAAGCTACCATCTAAAAATTAAGGAGTTACGCGCAAAAAATGGTATTTCAGTGCCAACCACACTGGCATTTGAGCGAAAAATAAATGTATTTCTTATGACTCATGATATTGATTTAAAAAATAAAAAAGAAAATCAAACATCACATCAAAAGGAGTGGCAGGTATTTGCAATGCTACGCCATCAGAAAGACCATTTTTGATTTTCGGGTTGAGTTGCGTAATACGACCACGTATAGTTGCACGTCTTTTAAGCGGACTATGACAAACACATGAAGGCTACAGCGATAATAATCGCCTCGGTCTTGTTGGTTGGGTGTCAGGCGTCAAGAAATGACGCCAATTCACCTGAGCAGCATGCACAGAGTTTGTCTTCGGCAAGTCAAAGTGAAATGGCCAAAAATGCAGATCGTTTTTTGTCGCCGCGCTGGCAGGATGATGGAACAAGCCTTACGCAGCAACAGCATCTGTGGGATTTCATTAGCAACGAGCTGAAGATGAAGATTCCGGATAACGCCCGGATACGCGAACAAAAACAAAAATATTTAAAAAATAAGAGCTATCTCCACGATGTAACATTACGGGCAGAGCCGTATATGTACTGGATAGTCGAGCAGATTAAGCAACGTAAGATGCCGATGGAACTAGTACTACTACCCATAGTGGAGAGCGCTTTTGACCCCCATGCAACCTCTACTGCCAATGCCGCGGGCATCTGGCAGATAGTACCGCAAACGGGGCGAAACTACGGTTTGAAGCAAAACCAGTGGTATGACGGGCGCCGCGATGTGGTGGCATCCACTCAGGCCGCACTGGATATGATGCAGCGCCTGAATACCATGTTTGACGGTGACTGGCTGCTCACCATAGCCGCCTATAACAGCGGTGAGGGGCGCGTGTTAAAAGCGATGAAATCCAATAAAGCGTTGGGGAAACCAACAGATTTTTGGCATCTCTCACTGCCACGCGAAACGACGGTTTATGTCCCCAAAATGCTTGCTTTGGGTGACATCCTGAAAAATAACCGACGTTACGGCGTGCGCCTGCCTGAACCTGATGAGGCCCGTGCGTTAGCAAGAGTTGAAGTTGGTCAGCAAATGGCGCTGACTCAGGCTGCTGAGATGTCTGGTATGTCCCTGAACAAGTTGAAAAGCTTCAATGCAGGCTACAAACGAGGAAAAACAGCACCTGACGGCGGGCCTCAGTACATTATGGTGCCGAAGTCTAATGTGGCACAGTTGCGAAACTCGCTGGCAGCAGGTGATATTGCGGCAGTTCAGCCAACCGAACTGGCAAGTAATTCTCCAACACCAGGTTCTTACAAGGTGCAAAATGGCGATACGCTGTCAGGAATCTCTAAACACCTGAATATTTCCGTAAAGGATCTGCAACGTGTGAATAATCTTCGCGGTAGCAATATTCGACCAGGACAGACGCTGAGTTTAGGAAACGGTAGCAGCAGCAACAGACTGGCAGATAATGGCAACCGCATCACCTATACCTATAGAGTACGCAAAGGTGATTCTTTGTCCAGCATCGCAAAACGTCATGGCGTCAACCTCAAGGACCTGATGCGCTGGAATAGCAGCGATGACACCCATCTACGGCCTGGAGACAATCTGACGCTGTTTGTGAGTAATGCCAACTCACCAGACAGCTGATGATTGTTTTATCCTTAAAGCCAGTCCCTCGTGACTGGCTTTTTTGTCGCCTGTTCAAAACCTGACCGGTGAGCATTGTTGCCGCCAGGTTTCAGTGATAGCACTATTTCCAGATAGTTAGCTTTTTAATATAACAATGGCCTGTGGTTAATTTTTTTGTCTAGATTAAGCTGAGAATGCTGTCAGAAGACAGTCCATTGTCTGGATGTAATACACTTTTCCCATGACCTCCGCAGACAATCTACCCTTAAAAATTACGGATATTTTTGATACTTATTCGGATAACAGACTGGCGGGGGACCATTCGGCAATTTATGAACTTTTGTTAAGCGTTATCAGATCGCTAAATATTGACTGTATCATCTACTCAGGCACGCTTTTGTCGGAGTAAATTCCACCAGAAGCAGATTATGGTCGGAGGCACGAGTCACCAGAACACTGGCCTGATCGACACTCATATTCCGGTAAAAAACAAAATCGAGCGGACGTCCAAAAGCCTTACGCCGATAGTCATTAGCAAAACGTACTTCTTCAAGCCCCATATTACTGGCAAAAGCGTATAGCGCATTGATGCGCTGGCGGCTCCAGGCATTGAAGTCTCCAGCCATCACTACCGGCCCCCGATGATGAATAATCTGATCGCCAATCGGCCCCAGTTGCTTGCTGTATACGTCAATGCCTAAGCTAAAGTTAACCGCATGAATATTAACCACCATCAGCATTTGGCCATCGGGAAGCGGGTAAGCAGTTATCAACGCTGATTTGGCTAACCTTAAAAGAGGTTCACGCTCGCGGAGAGGGCAACAATAGACCGGATGTGCTGCGGCCAGCGTCATCACTCCAGAAGGATGCTGAGGGAGTACGAAAGCAGGCACCTGATCGGCAGCAAGATAATGTGTTGTTGCAAAACGCACCAGCTCAGGTGTGGTTTGTGCCTCTTGCAATAATACAAGGTGGGCATTTTTACCAAAACTCTCCAGAACAGAGAGCCACTCTGCACGCTGTTGTTTGAAAATATTCCACACCAGAACACGTAAAGAGGACTCAATTTTCAATGGCGTACCAGGAGGTGATGCTTTCCCAAGGTGCAACATAGCTCCAGGCGGAAAAATACGCTCTGCTGGTTGTCCCGCTACATATCGCATTGCATGAGTTTTTTTTCGCACTTTACCACCCGGTCTTAACAATCTGAAGTGACGCTATGATTCAGTTATAGGGATTTTGTACCTAAGTTTCAATCCAGGTTAGCAAATAAGCACGTCATTTCAGGTAAATATATGAAACGAATGGACGATTACTGGCAATCAATAGTATGTAAACTTAGTCATGCCAGAAGATAATAAATTGATATGAAACTTCCTCAAATCCTGCGGAGTCATCGGGTTTGATTCTGAGCAATTTTATTCAACATCATATAATTTTTTCTGAAACTCATTCCGTTGATGAAACAGGATAATTATACATAAGATGTACTAGCTCAGACCTGATCTGACAGTTACCGGTTATTTATACAGGTGTCTGTCAGATTACATCTGGTTCAGATTTTTTTCTGCCCAGACTCGTTTACCATCAAGTAACGTGGCCATTGGCGTACGCCCGCAGCACATTTTTCCCTGATGAGTTCGCTCATTATTGTAATGCCACAACCAGTTGTCCAGATCCGTTTGCAGGCTCTCCAGGTCTTCGTATAACTTCTTACGGAACGTAACCTGATAAAAATCCTGCAAAATAGTTTTATGGAAGCGCTCGCAGATGCCATTCGTCACTGTGTCCACCTGGGGCCACAGTTTTTCCTCGATACACACTTCGACCCGCCTCTCGTCTGCATCATCCGCGGCTTTGAGCCGCCTGACTCACCCGACGGCGATGTCGTCCTTGAGTCCATGCCAGCCGATGTGTTTATTATCGCCACAGAATCCGGCATGCTGCCGGTGACCTTCGCTCCCTGGGATAAACACACCGACAACTGGGCCGATGACTGTGACGACTGGCACTATAATACCGGTGCCACTGCAGAGCGATAATCCGCCGCATGTATATCCCGCGCCCGGCAAAACTGCTGTTCACCACTGATGACGCCTGGAACCGGTATATGGATAAACACGGGGACACCCTCAGCCCCTGGACCGTACTCTGCGTCGAGCGCATGCTCGCCTGCGGCACTGCTGCCATGGGGGTGAAGCGATACTGCTGCGCCTCCCCGGACTGCACCCACACCCGCTTCTTCTGCCAGACCTGTAAATCAAAAGGCTGCAGCTCCTGCGGACATAAGGCCACGGAGCAGTGGATTACAGAGCAACAGCAAATTCTGCCCGACTGCGACTGGCAGCATATCACCTTCACCATGCCCCATCTGCTGTGGCCCTTTTTCAACAATAACTGGCCTCTGCTCAATGCCCTGTTCCGCGCAGCCACCCGCGCCATGCTCCGCTGGGCCAGAAAACAGGGTGTGGAAGTCGGTATCTTCTGCGCCCTGCACACCTACGGTCGCCAGCTCAACCAGCATCCCCACATTCATCTCTCCGTCACCCGCGGCGGGCTTGATATTAAACACGGCGTATGGCGCGACCTCTTCTTTAAAAAGCATGCCGTGGAGGAAATCTGGCGCGGAGCCGTCATCCGGCTGCTGCGCCACAGCTATGACCTGATTAACCCCGGCAGGCTGCCGGGGCTGGGGCATATCCACGACAAAAAACAGTGGCTGCGCTATCTGCAGGCGCAGTACGGGCGCCGCTGGAAGGTCCACTTCGCGAAGAAGACCCGGGGGGCCTGGCGGAGCGTCAAATATCTGGGCCGGTACCTGAAACGGCCCCCCGTGTCGGCGGCGAAGCTGAGGCACTACAGCGGCGGCGCGGTGGTGCACCACTATTACGACCACCGTACGCAGCAGTACCGGCAGCAGACGCTGACGCAGGAAGATATGATCGGACGTTATATCAGCCATATCCCGGCGAAGCATTTTAAGATGGTGCGTTATTACGGTTTTTTATCAAACCGTAAACGGGGTAGCCTGCTGCCGAAGGTGTATGAAGCCCTGGAGATGGAAGCGCGGAAAAAACCGGAGAAGCCCGGCTTCGCCGCGCTGATGAAAGAATTTCTGCGCACGGATCCGTACAAATGCATTCTGTGCGGCAACCGACTGCGCTTCAGCAGTGCGCAGGCCGGGAGGCACGCGTCGGAGTTGGTGGCAGAAAGACTGCATAACATCGACCGGAAACGATGGCTTCTGGCACAGACTGCGGGATAAGTGCGTCTGAAAAACAGCTTTCAGGTTAAAAACGCGCCGCAAATGCCATTTTATGACCATAACGTTCCCGATGGCACATCATTACTGCATTACAGACACTGCTGCTCATGGTCAGGAAATTTTTAAAACGATGATTCAGTTTCCTAACCATGAACACCACCTCCTGTGGAGGTGGTCAGCAATAAGTTGGCTCTGCCAGTCATGCTACTCATGGGAAAATCCGAATCTGTTATCCCCATAACTCCCAGGGATTTAACCATGAGCAGATTCCAGAAAGCATCTCATGTGCTCTGGTGTTGTCAATATCATATCGTATGGACACCCAGGTACCGGTTTCGCATCCTTAGTAACAATGTTGGTAAAGAGGTCTGTAAGCCGATAAGGATCTCAGGTGAGCAGCCCGGGATAGAAGTAGTGGAGCTGAATGTCCAGACAGACCATGTCCGTTTGCGGGTAAAAGTGCCTCCACGGCTTTCGATTTCCCATGTAACAGGCGGCTTAAAGGGTAAAACAGCCCTTCGATTGTTCAGTAAATTTCCCTGCTTGCGTAAGAACAAGCAGTGGGGGAATGATTTTTGGGCAAGAGGTTATTGTGTCGATACCGGAGGTATAAACGAAGAAATGATAATAAAGTACGTGAAGTATCAGGAAAAACATGAAGTTGAAGAGAGCCAGCTTCCACTGAAAGAAGTGTGAAGGGAAGGCTCTCTGAGTCTGGACTTAGTGCGCCCCTGTGGGGCGAAATCAATGGCACCTGCTATGCAGGTGGTTTTTTACAAAAGAGACTGTAATTAAAATTGTGTAATTGCCTGTTTTTGATATGTTCACTCCAACAATGGAGACAGGCAAATTATGGACGACGAGAAGAAACTTAAGGCCCTTGCTGCTGAACTGGCCAAAGGCCTCAAAACTGAGGCCGGCCTTAATCAGTTTTTCCGCATGCTCACGAAGCTGACCGTTGAAACGGCACTCAATGCAGAACTGACTGACCACCTCGGGCATGAGAAAAATGCCCCTAAAACCGGCACCAATACCCGCAACGGCTACTCTCCGAAAACGCTGCTGTGCGACGACGGTGAAATCGGGCTAAACACGCCGCGCGACCGGGAAAATACCTTTGAACCTCAGCTGATTAAGAAGAATCAGACGCGTATCGAGCAGATGGACAGCCAGATTTTATCCTTGTATGCCAAAGGCATGACCACGCGGGAAATCGTCGATACGTTCAAAGAGATGTACGATACTGATGTGTCACCGGCCCTGATATCAAAAGTCACGGATGCCGTTAAAGAGCAGGTCGCCGAATGGCAGAATCGCCAGCTGGATGCGCTCTATCCCATTGTTTATCTGGACTGTATTGTTGTTAAGGTTCGTCAGAATGGCAGCGTGATTAACAAAGCGGTGTTCCTGGTCCCGGGCATCAATACCGAAGGCCGGAAAGAGCTTCCGGGGATGTGGCTGGCTGAAAATGAAGGTGCAAAGTTCTGGCTGAACGTGCTGACGCAACTTAAAAATCGCGGCCTTCAGGACATCCTGATTGCCTGCGTGGGGTGTGGAAGGACTACAAAGCGGTCACGGGCGGGCTGAAAACCGTTTATCAGGCACCAACAGAAGCGGCCGCACGGATGGCGCTGGATGCGTTCGCCGAAGAATGGGATGACAAATATCCACAAATCAGCAAAAGCTGGCGTGCGCACGGGGAAAACCTCAATACGTTCTTCGGCTATCCGTCTGACATCCGAAAAGCTATCTACACCACGAATGCCATTGAGTCGCTGAACAGCGTGATCCGGGATGCCATCAAGAAGCGGAAGGTGTTCCCGACTGACGACGCAGTGAAAAAGGAGGTGTGGCTGGCAATCCAGTCGGCATCGAAAAAATGGAGTATGCCGATCCAGAACTGTCGGCTGGCGATGAGCCGCTTTATTATTGAGTTCGGTGACCGCCTGAGCGTTCACCTTTGACGTGGTGGCAGTTACACAGAATTATTTACAGGGTCTTACAAAATGCGCCCAGCAGACACTGTAAAAGTGCTGCCTGCTCCATTTAAGTGTATTAGTCGCGACTTGATCTGACACTGGACCTTGAAAGGTTGAGAGTTACCGGTTTTGATATGGGTGTCTAATCCTTAAACAAAACGCGAGGTAACTCTCATGATTCATACTAACAATCCCATCATCAAACACAAAGCCGGCCTGCTCAATCTCGCCGAAGAACTCGGTAACGTATCAAAAGCCTGCAAGATCATGGGCGTGTCACGCGACACGTTTTACCGTTATCAGGAACTGGCTGCTGAAGGCGGCATCGATGCGCTGATTAACCAGAACCGCCGCGTCCCCAACCTGAAGAACCGCGCCGACGAAGCCACTGAACGCGCTGTTGTTGAATATGCCGTTGAGTTCCCGGCCCACGGGCAACACCGGACCAGTAATGAGCTGCGTAAAAAAGGCGTGTTTATCTCCGGTAGCGGCGTGCGCTCCATCTGGCAACGGCACGACCTGGAGAACTTCCGTAAACGCCTGAAGGCACTTGAGGAAAAGGTCGCCAGAGAAGGCATCGTGCTTACCGACGCTCAAATCGCAGCGCTGGAGAAGAAGGCCCACGATGACGAGGCCAGCGGAGAAATCGAAACTGCTCACCCGGGTTATCTCGGGTCGCAGGACACCTTCTACGTGGGCAATCTGAAAGGTGTGGGTCGTATCTACCAGCAGACGTTCGTGGATACGTACTCGAAAGTGGCACACTGCAAGCTGTATACGAGTAAAACGCCGATCACCGCCGCAGACCTGCTCAATGATCGCGTACTGCCGTTCTACGAGGCTCAGGGACTGCCGATGCTGAGGATCCTGACCGACAGGGGAACGGAGTACTGTGGTAAGGTGGAGCAGCATGATTACCAGCTGTATCTGGCCATCAACGATATCGACCATACAAAAACGAAGGCGATGTCTCCGCAGACGAACGGCATCTGCGAGCGCTTCCATAAAACTATTTTGCAGGATTTTTATCAGGTTACGTTCCGTAAGAAGTTATACGAAGACCTGGAGAGCCTGCAAACGGATCTGGACAACGGGTTGTGGCATTACAATAATGAGCGAACTCATCAGGGAAAAATGTGCTGCGGGCGTACGCCAATGGCCACGTTACTTGATGGTAAACGAGTCTGGGCAGAAAAAAATCTGAACCAGATGTAATCTGACAGACACCTGTATAAATAACCGGTAACTGTCAGATCAGGTCTGAGCTAGTACAGGTAAAGTAACCACTTTTAAAAATCCTCGACACCACCCCGCCAACATATTCGCTGGATGCCTGTCTTCCCGCTCTTTGCATCTTCTACTTTGAGAACATTAAGACTTGATCCTTCTGGAACATACCTCAGGTACAATAACTTACAGGTTATATGATTGAATTTTACAGGTGCGTAGCAGACTACTCAGTATATTCTGAGAACGATTTTTGACAGGTTTTATAATTATACAAAAAAGCCCCGAGTATAAAACTCAGGGCTTATTTATAATTGGCGGAACGGACGGGGCTCGAACCCGCGACCCCCTGCGTGACAGGCAGGTATTCTAACCAACTGAACTACCGCTCCACCGATTCTTTACTGAGTTCAGACTTTTATTTCTGACCCGGATGTTTCTTACCTTTCGTATCTTTTGAAAGGCACTTAAAATACAGCTATCGCTGTATCTTCTTGTATGATGCCCGGCAGTTCCCTACTCTCGCATGGGGAGACCCCACACTACCATCGGCGCTACGGCGTTTCACTTCTGAGTTCGGCATGGAGTCAGGTGGGACCACCGCGCTAAAGCCGCCAGGCAAATTCTTTTATTATACACGCTTATGTATGGTGCTGATACCCAGATTCGAACTGGGGACCTCACCCTTACCAAGGGTGCGCTCTACCAACTGAGCCATACCAGCGCATTTTCTTTATTTTTGATAAACGGAACAATCACGTTTATCAGATTTGTATGATGCCCGGCAGTTCCCTACTCTCGCATGGGGAGACCCCACACTACCATCGGCGCTACGGCGTTTCACTTCTGAGTTCGGCATGGAGTCAGGTGGGACCACCGCGCTAAAGCCGCCAGGCAAATTCTTTGTGCCCTGTCCCGTGCCTTTTGTGCTGATATCGCCTCGCTCAGTCACATACCCATGTATGCTCCTTACCGCCCTCTCAGCGCAAAACCCTTCGGAATCATCTCCGCAGAACAGTGCTAAATTCTTCTGTCCGTCACAAGCTGAATACCGATCGTGTCGTCTCTCAACACTCACCAGAACGCCTCTGGCGTTGTAAGGTTAAGCCTCACGGGTCATTAGTACCGGTCAGCTCAACGCATCGCTGCGCTTACACATCCGGCCTATCAACGTCGTCGTCTTCAACGTCCCTTAAGGTGGCTTTAAGCCACAGGGAGAACTCATCTCGGGGCAAGTTTCGCGCTTAGATGCTTTCAGCGCTTATCTTTTCCGCACTTAGCTACCGGGCTGTGCCACTGGCGTGACAACCCGAACACCAGCGGTGCGTTCACTCCGGTCCTCTCGTACTGGGAGCAAACCCCCTCAATTCTCCAGCGCCCACGGCAGATAGGGACCGAACTGTCTCACGACGTTCTAAACCCAGCTCGCGTACCACTTTAAACGGCGAACAGCCGTACCCTTGGGACCTGCTTCAGCCCCAGGATGTGATGAGCCGACATCGAGGTGCCAAACACCGCCGTCGATATGAACTCTTGGGCGGTATCAGCCTGTTATCCCCGGAGTACCTTTTATCCGTTGAGCGATGGCCCTTCCATTCAGAACCACCGGATCACTATGACCTGCTTTCGCATCTGCTCGCGCCGTCACGCTCGCAGTCAGGCTGGCTTATGCCATTGCACTAACCTCCTGATGTCCGACCAGGATTAGCCAACCTTCGTGCTCCTCCGTTACGCTTTGGGAGGAGACCGCCCCAGTCAAACTACCCACCAGACACTGTCCCCGCGCCGGATCACGGCGCAAGGTTAGAACACCAAACGTTAAAGGGTGGTATTTCAAGGATGGCTCCACACGAACTGGCGTCCGCGCTTCAAAGCCTCCCACCTATCCTGCACATCAAGGCTCAGTGTTCAGTGTCAAGCTGTAGTAAAGGTTCACGGGGTCTTTCCGTCTTGCCGCGGGTACACTGCATCTTCACAGCGAGTTCAATTTCACTGAGTCCCGGGTGGAGACAGCCTGGCCATCATTACGCCATTCGTGCAGGTCGGAACTTACCCGACAAGGAATTTCGCTACCTTAGGACCGTTATAGTTACGGCCGCCGTTTACCGGGGCTTCGATCAGGAGCTTCGCGTTGCCGCTAACCCCATCAATTAACCTTCCGGCACCGGGCAGGCGTCACACCGTATACGTCCACTTTCGTGTTTGCACAGTGCTGTGTTTTTAATAAACAGTTGCAGCCAGCTGGTATCTTCGACTGGCTTCAGCTCCGGGAGCACGTCCCTTCACCTACGCGCCAGCGTGCCTTCTCCCGAAGTTACGGCACCATTTTGCCTAGTTCCTTCACCCGGGTTCTCTCAAGCGCCTTGGTATTCTCTACCTGACCACCTGTGTCGGTTTCGGGTACGATTCTCTGTTGCCTGATGCTTAGAGGCTTTTCCTGGAAGCAGGGCATTTGTCACTTCAGCACCGTGGTGCCTCGTCATCACGCCTCAGCCTTGATTTTCCGGATTTGCCTGGAAAAACAGCCTACACGCTTAAACCGGGACAACCGTCGCCCGGATGACATAGCCTTCTCCGTCCCCCCTTCGCAGCAACACCGAGTACGGGAATATTAACCCGTTTCCCATCGACTACGCCTTTCGGCCTCGCCTTAGGGGTCGACTCACCCTGCCCCGATTAACGTTGGACAGGAACCCTTGGTCTTCCGGCGAGCGGGCTTTTCACCCGCTTTATCGTTACTTATGTCAGCATTCGCACTTCTGATACCTCCAGCATGCCTCACAGCACACCTTCCACGGCTTACAGAACGCTCCCCTACCCAACAACGCTTACGCGCCGCTGCCGCAGCTTCGGTGCATGGTTTAGCCCCGTTACATCTTCCGCGCAGGCCGACTCGACCAGTGAGCTATTACGCTTTCTTTAAATGATGGCTGCTTCTAAGCCAACATCCTGGCTGTCTGGGCCTTCCCACATCGTTTCCCACTTAACCATGACTTTGGGACCTTAGCTGGCGGTCTGGGTTGTTTCCCTCTTCACGACGGACGTTAGCACCCGCCGTGTGTCTCCCGTGATAACATTCTGCGGTATTCGGAGTTTGCATCGGATCGGTAAGCCGGGATGGCCCCCTGGCCGAAACAGTGCTCTACCCCCGCAGATGACTTCACGAGGCGCTACCTAAATAGCTTTCGGGGAGAACCAGCTATCTCCCGGTTTGATTGGCCTTTCACCCCCAGCCACAGGTCATCCGCTAATTTTTCAACATTAGTCGGTTCGGTCCTCCAGTTAGTGTTACCCAACCTTCAACCTGCCCATGGCTAGATCACCGGGTTTCGGGTCTGTACCCTGCAACTTAACGCCCAGTTAAGACTCGGTTTCCCTGCGGCTCCCCTATTCGGTTAACCTTGCTACAGAATACAAGTCGCTGACCCATTATACAAAAGGTACGCAGTCACACCACGAAGGTGCTCCCACTGCTTGTACGTACACGGTTTCAGGTTCTGTTTCACTCCCCTCGCCGGGGTTCTTTTCGCCTTTCCCTCACGGTACTGGTTCACTATCGGTCAGTCAGGAGTATTTAGCCTTGGAGGATGGTCCCCCCATATTCAGACAGGATAACACGTGTCCCGCCCTACTCTTCGAACTCACAGCATGTGCACCTTCGTGTACGGGAGTATCACCCTGTACCCTGCGACTTTCCAGACGCTTCCACTGATGCACAAGCTGATGATGGTTCCGGGCTCCTCCCCGTTCGCTCGCCGCTACTGGGGGAATCTCGGTTGATTTCTTTTCCTCGGGGTACTGAGATGTTTCAGTTCCCCCGGTTCGCCTTGCAGCACTATGTATTCATGCTGCAATGATGCACAAGTGCACCGGGTTTCCCCATTCGGGTATCGTCGGGTATCGCGGTTCATATCACCTTACCGACGCTTATCGCAGATTAGCACGCCCTTCATCGCCTCTGACTGCCAGGGCATCCACCGTGTACGCTTCGTCACTTAACCTCACAACCCACAGGCGTCCACAGGACGCATGCCGTTGCAGGCATTGAGAGACCGTACATGTCATCACGCCATTCCTGTTACCCAGAATGACAACAACATGTCGTTTCAATTTTCAGCTTGTTCCGGATTGTTAAAGAGCAAATATCTCAAACATGACTTCCCACCAGGGTAAGCCAGTTTTGAGATACTCTAGACATAACTTTGGCGTCCCCAAGGGGATTCGAACCCCTGTTACAGCCGTGAAAGGGCAGTGTCCTTGGCCTCTAGACGATGGGGACTCAGTATGGTTACGCTCGTTACTTTTCTATCAGACAATCTGTGTGAGCACTGCGCATGAAGCTATCTTATGCTAAGGAGGTGATCCAACCGCAGGTTCCCCTACGGTTACCTTGTTACGACTTCACCCCAGTCATGAATCACAAAGTGGTAAGCGCCCTCCCGAAGGTTAAGCTACCTACTTCTTTTGCAACCCACTCCCATGGTGTGACGGGCGGTGTGTACAAGGCCCGGGAACGTATTCACCGTGGCATTCTGATCCACGATTACTAGCGATTCCGACTTCACGGAGTCGAGTTGCAGACTCCGATCCGGACTACGACGCACTTTATGAGGTCCGCATGCTCTCGCGAGGTCGCTTCTCTTTGTATGCGCCATTGTAGCACGTGTGTAGCCCTGGCCGTAAGGGCCATGATGACTTGACGTCATCCCCACCTTCCTCCGGTTTATCACCGGCAGTCTCCTTTGAGTTCCCGACCAAATCGCTGGCAACAAAGGATAAGGGTTGCGCTCGTTGCGGGACTTAACCCAACATTTCACAACACGAGCTGACGACAGCCATGCAGCACCTGTCTCACAGCTCCCGAAGGCACCAAAGCATCTCTGCTAAGTTCTGTGGATGTCAAGGCCAGGTAAGGTTCTTCGCGTTGCATCGAATTAAACCACATGCTCCACCGCTTGTGCGGGCCCCCGTCAATTCATTTGAGTTTTAACCTTGCGGCCGTACTCCCCAGGCGGTCGATTTAACGCGTTAGCTACGGAAGCCACACCTCAAGGGCACAACCTCCAAATCGACATCGTTTACAGCGTGGACTACCAGGGTATCTAATCCTGTTTGCTCCCCACGCTTTCGCACATGAGCGTCAGTCTTTGTCCAGGGGGCCGCCTTCGCCACCGGTATTCCTCCAGATCTCTACGCATTTCACCGCTACACCTGGAATTCCACCCCCCTCTACAAGACTCCAGCCTGCCAGTTTCAAATGCAGTTCCCAGGTTAAGCCCGGGGATTTCACATCTGACTTAACAGACCGCCTGCGTGCGCTTTACGCCCAGTAATTCCGATTAACGCTTGCACCCTCCGTATTACCGCGGCTGCTGGCACGGAGTTAGCCGGTGCTTCTTCTGCGGGTAACGTCAATGCCGCTGGTTATTAACCAGCGTCCCTTCCTCCCCGCTGAAAGTACTTTACAACCCGAAGGCCTTCTTCATACACGCGGCATGGCTGCATCAGGCTTGCGCCCATTGTGCAATATTCCCCACTGCTGCCTCCCGTAGGAGTCTGGACCGTGTCTCAGTTCCAGTGTGGCTGGTCATCCTCTCAGACCAGCTAGGGATCGTCGCCCAGGTAGGCCGTTACCCTACCTGCCAGCTAATCCCATCTGGGCACATCCGATGGCAAGAGGCCATAAGGTCCCCCTCTTTGCTCTTGCGAGATTATGCGGTATTAGCCACCGTTTCCAGTGGTTATCCCCCGCCATCAGGCAGTTTCCCAGACATTACTCACCCGTCCGCCACTCGTCACCCAAAGAGCACGCTCTTCTGTGCTACCGTTCGACTTGCATGTGTTAGGCCTGCCGCCAGCGTTCAATCTGAGCCATGATCAAACTCTTCAATTTAAAGTTTGATTTGCTTCAACTCGTGAAGCAGTGCTCAAGGAAAACGTCGTAATGAATTACGTGTTCACTCTTAAGACTTGATATTTTTGCATCCGAAGATGCCGATATCTATCCTGCGAGTGCCCACACAGATTGTCTGATAAATTGTTAAAGAGCGGTGCGGTCAGTGCTTTCGCTTCCTGCCGCGAGGTCGCGTATACTACGCTTTCCTCCTTCAGAGTCAACCACTTTTACGCAGCTTTTCTCCGGCGGTTCAGCTCGCTTAACCTCTCAACACGGCGGCATCGAAGCCGTTGTTCCGTGTCAGTGGTGGCGCATTATAGGGATGTTCGCCTGGAAGGCAAGCATAAAAATAAAATTTTTAATCATTTGCTAAAACTTCGTCCAAAATACGACTTTTTAGCCTTTTTTAATCCTTGCAGGTAAGTCTGCTAGGCTATTAATCACCCAATCTGCCACTTTTTCTCCTTCTTCAGTAACCGTTTTACCAGTACGAACTAATACACTTTTTCCAACGCCAGCTGCTCTTCCCGCCAGAACATCATCAATTTTGTCACCGACCATAAAGGATGCAGCCAAATCGATATTAAGTTCTTTCTGCGCGGAGAGCAGCATTCCGGGTTCAGGTTTACGGCAATCACACTGCTGGCGATATTCTTCCAGAGCAGCGTCAGGATGATGCGGGCAGAACCAAATTCCGTCGAGGTCCACATCTCTGTCAGCCAGAGACCAGTCCATCCACTCTGTCAGCTGCGTAAAAACAGCTTCTGTAAAAATACCTCGTGCAATACCGGACTGGTTAGTCACTACTATCAGGGCGTAACCCATTTTCTTAAGTTCTTGCAACGCCTCAATGACGCCGTCAATAAACTGGAAGTTATCGATTTCATGGATATAACCGTGATCGACATTTATTGTGCCATCACGATCCAAAAAAATTGCGGGAACTTTATCGACCACTTAGAAACTCCTGCTACAAATATCGCCATAGTGTATTGCATTATTGTGCACATAACGAGAATGGCAGTTTAGATGACGTTGATTGATTCAGACGTCTGGATGCCTTAACATCCAGTCGCGTTCCAGCCTGTTTCGAATGCACTAAAATTAAACACCTCGATAATCGCATTACCTGGAAAAATGATAAAACTCTCACACATCACAAAAGTATTCCGCCAAGGTACCCGGACCATCTCCGCGCTATCTGATGTCAGCCTTGAGGTTCCGGCTGGACAAATTTACGGCGTTATTGGTGCATCGGGCGCAGGTAAAAGTACGCTAATACGCTGTGTCAATTTGCTTGAACGCCCAACGTCCGGGAACGTGCTGGTTGATAATCAGGATTTAACGACGTTGCCCGAAAGTAAGCTGACGCTTGTCCGCCGACAAATCGGTATGATTTTCCAACACTTCAATTTGCTAAACTCCCGCACTGTGGCGGGCAACGTCGCATTGCCTCTTGAGCTGGAAAAAATGTCCAGATCTGACATTAAAATGCGTGTCAATGGGCTGCTAGAACTGGTTGGCCTCGCCGATAAACATGATTCCTGGCCCGCCAACCTTTCTGGCGGTCAGAAACAACGCGTGGCCATCGCCCGCGCACTGGCCTGTAATCCTAAGGTTTTATTGTGTGATGAAGCAACCAGCGCACTCGATCCCGCCACAACACGTTCTATTCTGGAATTGCTGAAAGACATAAACCGCCGATTGGGTATAACCATTTTGTTGATTACGCATGAAATGGATGTGGTCAAACGTATTTGCGATCGCGTTGCCGTAATTAGTCACGGCAAGCTAATTGAGCAGGATACGGTGAGTGAAGTCTTCTCTCATCCCAAAACGCCTTTAGCCCAGCAGTTTATCCAGTCAACACTGCATCTGGATATCCCTGATGATTACGCTGCACGTCTGGTCGCTGAAGCCAGTCCGGGCCGTGTTCCTTTATTACGACTTGAGTTTACGGGTAAATCGGTAGATGCGCCTCTGCTTTCCGAGGTAGCCCGCAAATTTAATGTAAATAACAACATTATTAGTGCACAGATGGATTATGCGGGTGGCGTTAAATTCGGCATCATGCTGGCCGAAATGCACGGTACAGACGCGGATACCCGAGCATCGATCGATTTTATGAAAGAGCATCACGTTAAAGTTGAGGTATTGGGCTATGTCTGAAGCAATGATTATGCTGCTTTGGCGGGGGGTATGGGAGACATTAGTCATGACGTTTGTCTCCGGTTTTTTTGGGTTTGTACTTGGCCTGCCTTTGGGCGTGCTTTTGTATGTCAGCCGTCCCAAACAGATTGTTGAAAACCGCGTGCTTTATCGTTCACTTTCAGCACTGGTCAATATTTTCCGTGCCATTCCTTTTATCATTTTATTGGTCTGGATGATTCCGTTTACACGATTGATTGTTGGAACCTCAATAGGCCTACAGGCCGCTATCGTACCTTTGACCTTTGGCGCTGCGCCATTTATCGCACGCATGGTGGAAAATACACTATTGGAACTGCCCACAGGATTAATTGAGGCATCTCGGGCTATGGGCGCCACACCCACGCAGATTGTGAGAAAAGTTTTACTACCGGAAGCACTGCCTGGGTTAATTAACGCTGCCACCATCACGCTGATCACGCTGGTAGGCTATTCAGCAATGGGCGGGGCCGTAGGTGCAGGCGGCCTGGGACAGATCGGCATACAATATGGTTATATCGGTTACAACGCTACAGTGATGAATACGGTATTAGTGTTGTTAGTGATTTTAGTGTATTTAATCCAGTTCTGTGGCGAACGCATCGCGCGTGCCGTCACGCATAAATAAACAACCATACGTTCTGATTAAGGAAGGGATATGTCTTTTAATTTCAAAACATTTGCCGCTGTGGGTGCGCTAGTTGGTATGCTGGCGCTGGTAGGTTGCGATCGGAAAGAAAAAGATCCTAATCATATAAAAGTTGGCGTGATCGTGGGATCTGAGCAGCAAATTGCTGAAATAGCCAAGAAAGTAGCAAAAGATAAATACGGTCTGGATGTTGAACTGGTCACTTTCAACGATTACGTTCTGCCCAATGAA
The DNA here is from genome assembly GCF_021365465.1 of Erwinia tracheiphila. Lineage (NCBI taxonomy): Bacteria > Pseudomonadati > Pseudomonadota > Gammaproteobacteria > Enterobacterales > Erwiniaceae > Erwinia > Erwinia tracheiphila. The sequence goes on along the minus strand of NZ_CP089932.1, from coordinate 1,018,267 downwards.
GCACTCAGTAAAGGTGATATCGATGTAAACGCTTTCCAGCACAAGCCTTATATTGAGCAACAGATTAAAGATCGTGGTTATAAGCTGGTTCCGGTCGGTAATACTTTCGTTTATCCAATCGCAGGCTATTCCAAAAAGATCAAATCCCTTGATGAACTGCAGAACGGTGCGCAAGTTGCTATTCCTAACGATCCTACCAACCTGGGGCGCTCTTTGCTTCTGTTGCAAAAAGAGGGACTGATCAAATTAAAAGACGGGGTAGGCCTGCTGCCAACTTCGCTGGACGTTGTGGAAAACCCGAAAAATATTAAGCTGGTAGAACTGGAAGCACCTCAGTTACCCCGCTCTCTGGACGACCAGCAGATCGCTCTGGCAGTCATTAATACTACGTATGCCAGCCAGATCAACCTGACGCCTGCAAAAGATGGAATCTTTGTCGAAGACAAAAATTCACCATACGTTAACCTGATTGTGTCGCGCGAAGATAACAAAGATGCTGAAAACGTGAAGAAATTTGTACAGGCTTATCAGTCGGATGAAGTAAACGACGCCGCAAACAAAATTTTTAACGGTGGTGCAGTAAAAGGCTGGTAATTCTGTATTAAAATCCTTTAGTTGCATCATTTTACTGTGGGCGGGCGAAAGCCCGCTCTGGCAGGTTATTAGACCTTGTTATTTACGTCCAGGCTTGTTTCAATAGCACCAGTATGATTACCCAACATAAGGACTTTTCCATGCGTGTCTTATCGCTCTGTCTGTTAGCCCTTTCACTGACAGGGTGCTCGTTGCTGCATAAACCATATAAACCTGTGGAACCTTTCAAACAGCCCGCGCAGACAGTAACAGAACAAACTAAACCTGCACCTCGCCCGGCTCCGGTAAAACTGTACACCAACACCAGCGAGCTGATGAACGGGCCCTTTCGCGATTTAGGTGAAGTCCACGGTGAAGATTGCCAGAGTAACCGTGAAAGCTCACCGCCCAGCATCAGTATTGCACGCAAGCGCTTACAAACTCATGCAGCAAATATGAAGGCGAATGCAGTGTTAGTGCATCACTGTGAAATAGTCAGTAGAGCGCAAGGGTGTTACCGCCAGGCTGTGTGTGAGGGATCCGCCCTGAAGGTGACACAGCAATGAGTTCATTTTCCTTCCAGCAAATCGGTATTATCCGCTCTCCCTGGAAGGAGAAGTTTGCCGTACCCCGCCAGCCGGGTCTTATTCAGGACGGTGGGGGGGAACTGCATTTACATTCACCCTACAATCAGGCGGATGCAGTTCGTGGACTGGAAGCTTTTAGCCATATATGGCTGTTGTTTATCTTTCATCACACTATGACGGGCGGCTGGCGGCCTACCGTTCGTCCGCCCAGACTCGGTGGCAACACCCGTGTAGGTGTTTTCGCCACCCGCTCCACATTTCGCCCGAATCCCGTTGGCATGTCGCTGGTTGAACTGCTTGGTGTCCGTCTGGAAAAAGGCGCGGTAATACTTGAACTGGGTAGCCTCGATCTGATTGATGGCACACCAGTTATCGATATTAAACCTTATCTGCCCTTTGCTGAATCACTTCCTCAGGCACAGGCAGGCTTTGCCCAGCAGGCACCTATGTCCGACATGCCGGTTATCTTTTCACCTGAAGCCCAATGGCATATTGCTCAACAACAACACAGATATCCTCATCTTGAACGTTTTATTCGTGAAACCCTCGCTCAGGATCCTCGTCCGGCATACCGCAAAGGTGAATGTGCCGAACGGGAATATGCCGTCTGGCTGCTGGATTTCACCATTCGCTGGCGTGTTACCGATTGTGGAACGCTGGTGACAGGTATTGACAGCCGTTAATTTATCTTCCGGCATCTTTTGACTCTCCTGACTCGCTGATACACTAGCCACCAGTCATTTCCTTGCGGGTTTAATTTTTAAGCTTTCTGTTTAACTGGGATCGTAACTCATGCGTACTACTCAATATTTGCTCTCCACTTTCAAGGAGACACCTGCCGACGCTGAAGTCATCAGCCACCAGCTGATGCTGCGCGCAGGAATGATCCGTAAACTGGCCTCTGGCCTTTACACCTGGCTACCCACCGGCCTGCGCGTATTGAAAAAAGTTGAAAATATCGTGCGTGAGGAAATGAATAACGCTGGTGCGATCGAGATCTCCATGCCTGTTGTACAACCCGCTGATTTATGGCAGGAAAGTGAACGCTGGGAACAGTATGGCCCCGAACTGCTGCGCTTTGTTGATCGTGGCGGCCGCCCTTTCGTTCTTGGTCCGACACATGAAGAAGTCGTCACCGATCTGATCCGCAACGAACTTAGCTCATACAAACAGCTGCCGCTGAATGTATTTCAGATCCAGACAAAATTTCGTGATGAAGTACGGCCCCGTTTTGGTGTAATGCGTTCACGCGAATTTGTGATGAAAGATGCCTACTCTTTTCATACTTCGCACGCGTCTCTTCAGGCCACCTATGATGATATGTATCAAGCCTACAGCAAGATTTTCAGTCGTATGGGGCTGAACTTCCGTGCTGTCCAGGCGGATACCGGCTCTATTGGCGGAAGTGCATCACATGAGTTTCAGGTGCTGGCACAAAGCGGAGAAGATGACATTATTTTCTCAACGGATTCTGACTACGCGGCCAATATGGAACTGGCTGAAGCCGTCGCACCTGCGGCAGGGCGTGCAGAGCCTACCCAACTGCTAACCGAAATTGATACGCCAGATGCAAAAACTATCGCAGCGTTGGTTAAGCAGTTCAATCTTCCCATTGAGAAAACGATCAAAACGTTGCTGGTTAAAGCAACCAAAGAAAGCGGCCACGGGCTTGTTGCCTTGCTGGTGCGTGGCGATCATGAGTTGAATGAAGTTAAAGCCGAGAAAATCGATATTGTTGCTTCTCCCCTGACGTTTGCCAGTGAAGAAGAGATTCGGGCGGCTCTTGGTGCAGGTCCGGGGTCACTGGGTCCATTCGGCCTGACTCTGCCTGTTATCGCCGATCGAACCGTTGCCCTCATGAGTGATTTTGTTGCGGGGGCAAATAAAGATGATAAACATCTCACCGGAATGAACTGGCTGCGTGACCTGCCATTACCGCGCGTGGAAGATATTCGTAACGTGGTAGAAGGCGATGCCAGCCCGGACGGAAAAGGCACGCTGCTGATCAAACGCGGTATCGAAGTGGGTCATATCTTTCAGTTAGGCAGCAAATATTCAGAAGCGATGAACGCCGCAGTGCAGAATGAAGATGGCCGTAACCAAACGCTGACAATGGGCTGCTATGGTATTGGCATCACCCGTATTGTTGCGGCAGCCATTGAGCAGAATTACGATGACAGGGGAATTATCTGGCCTGATGCGCTGGCCCCTTTCCAGGTTGCGATTTTACCCATGAATATGCACAAATCTTTCCGCGTGAAAGATCTGGCGGAAGACCTCTATCAGCAGCTGCGCACAAAAAGCATTGACGTTATTCTGGACGACAGGAAAGAGCGACCTGGCGTAATGTTTGCCGATATGGAACTGATCGGCGTACCGCATATGGTTGTTATCGGCGAACGTAACCTCGACAATGAAGAAGTGGAGTATAAGTCCCGCCGTGAAGGTGAAAAGAGAATGATCAAGACGGGTGAAATCATTGATTTCCTGCTCCGTGAAATAAAAGCCTGAAAATAGTATCGGCGGGCTTCCCGGCCCGCCAGCTTAATAATGCTTCATGCAGCAAGCCCCCTCGGGACGGCAATAAATAGCTGAACCAATTGGATGAACAGCACTTAACATCCTCTTAGCGGCTAGTGAATTTCCGGCGATATGACTTTCCATTCTGTCAGAAACAGCAAAGCATTGCGCGTTAATCCACAGAAATGGGGACTCATGCTGTCATCTATGCTTTATTACTTACGGCGGCATGACCACATCCGCCATCAGGAAAAGGGGGATTGTCACCATGAAGTTTGCCCGGTTACCACGCTCATTTTAACGGAGCCTGAGGCGTCCGTCAGATGCGCCACTCGCTAACCAGAATAAAACGCAGACAGGCACACCTGATTGCCTCAAGACTAATCCCGGCCATGATGCAGTTCTCCACGTAGTGGCTTAACGGCAGATTTACGAGCCATGGACTCCAGTCGACGCAGCTTCGGTGCCTTTGTTGGTCTCGGCACATGACGGGTTTTCTCCACTACGGTGAGTTCCTTAATCAAATTCTCTAACCGCTTCAGTGCCGCTTCGCGGTTCATCTCCTGACTGCGATATTCCTGAACCTTAATAATCACCACACCCTGAATGATCAGGTGATGGCTGGCAGCCAGAAGACGCTCTTTGTAAAAAATCGGCAGACTGGAAGCGTGAATATCAAAACGCAGGTGGATAGCCGTGGCACTTTTATTAACATGCTGACCACCATTCCCCTGCGCCCGAATTGCCGTCAGCGCCACTTCATCATCAGGAATTGTCACACTATGCGAAAGCACAATCATGCAATTTTGCCGCCTGTCAGCCAGTCGCTAAAGCGTAACTCAAGGTGTTTATGCTCATTGCAAAGCCAGATCGTACCGTCCTGCACCGTCGCCTGCAGGTTCATTGAACGTGAAGCCAAACCTGCCAACGCCAGCAGTTGCTCATCGTCAAGGAAGCGTACGCTCAGATTATGCTGTTGGGCCAGCTTAAGTTGATTCTGTTGCCACCAGATCTGAGCTGCACGAGCGTTATAGGCATATAACAAAACCCTGGCTGCGCGGTTGCATGCTTTTTTTATGCGGCGTTCATCGGGCAACCCGAGCTCTATCCAAACCTCAATACCGTTATGGTCATTCATTCGCCATATTTCTGGCTCATCGTCAGCGCTCAGACCACGAGTAAATACCAGTCTTTCATCTGCGTTAACCAGCCAGGCCAGCAAACGAAGCATCAGTCGCCCTTCCGTTTCGGAAGGATGACGAGCCAGCGTTAAATTGCTGTCGATAAAAACGTGCCTGTCCATATCGGCAATGTTAATGCCTGCTTTATATATCGTCGCTTTGAGTGCCATAGGGTTCCTTATAGTGTTCACCTGCTATTGTAACCCGTAAAAACAGCAAATCACTCGCCACTGGGCTGATTTCACGTAAATTCCTGTGTTATAGTCGTCCAATTACCAGAGAAAATCTTGAGGTGCAGGGTGCAAAAGTATTGCGAATTAGTTCGCCGCAAGTACGCCGATATTGGCAGCGGTGACCTGGGATACGTGCCAGATGCGCTGGGTTGTGTACTCAAAACACTTGATGAGGTTGCGGCCAATCCTGAGCTACACTCATCTATCAGGGAACAGGCAGCGTTTGCTGCTGCGAACTTATTGGTGAGCGACTATGTTAACGAATGAAGCCTACAAACCGATAAACTGCGACGACTACGATAACCTTGAACTTGCCTGTCAGAATAACTGGATACTCGGGCTGGTATTAAAAAATGGAGAAGAGCTTAACGCCGCGGCTACAGACATGGTCTCACGAAAAAACGTTGAGTATCTTGCTGTTGCGATTTATGGTGAAATGCGTGAGTTACGTCTGGATCACATCGCCCGTTTCAGTCACCCGGATTTAGGTACGGTCATCGTAAGCGAATCCGATTAAACGGACCGGGGCGGCCAGATTCGCCCCACCCTTCACTGAACATCTTTGAAAAAACTCATCGAAGCCCTCTCCAGCTTTGTTAATCATCAACCGGGCAAGCAACTGTCTTGAAAAAAGCGGCACATCAGGCAGCCTTCCAGACTGTTACGCGAGATCGTGTTGCCAGCGAATTTGCCAACCTGGTTCAGTTCCGGGATCGCCTTCGCGGGTTACAAACACACCGACTGCGGCAATTAAGCAATCGTTATAGAAAATCATCGGAATACGTCCACGCTGCCACGGTGGGATCGCCGACTCCTGCAATATTTTTTTTAGAGATCGCCCCCCCGCACGCCCAACAATATGAAATTTTCCGTGGGCCTGAAAACGTATGGTAACCCTTTCCTGCATGAGGGGCGGACGGACTATTACACTCTGAGATGATTTATCTTCTTTTGTTCCCCTGGCACTGTAAGTCGTTCTCACTAGCAATCCCCCTGAAACGGACAGCGCCAGCGATTTTTGTTGGGGTGGCCACTCAATCTCAACGTCATGGCAAGAATGACACAATTCAAGCCAGTAAAGCCGGTCACGATAGCGGCGGATTTCATTCCCGCCTAACCGTAAACGAGGCTCTGCATCTTCCCGACTACAGGCTATCTCATGCCAGATTCGTAGCAGCGCATCCCTGGAGGGCATGAGTCCCTGCTGACTGGCAATCCAGCGTCTAATCAATGCGCTTCGCCTGGCCTCACTCATCTTCATCATCGGTCCGATAGCAAGCGATCCCCTATCATCTATCAAAGCATTGAGCGATTCTGACAGGAGTTCATCCAGCAGCTGTTCCTGCCCGGCACACAGGGCCGCACTGCGGGCAACCGACTGTGAAAAATGTGGCCAGCGCGAGTTGAGTAGCGGCATTACTGCCTGACGAATAAAATTGCGGTCATAACGTTGGTTCTGATTGCTGTCATCTTCGGTCCATCGCAGATGATGCTCTGCCGCCCACTTTTCCAGTTGAGACCGGGAAAAGTCCAGTAAAGGACGCAAATGCAAGTAACGTCCAAGCTTCCCGCTGGCTGACATCCCGGAAAGCCCGGCCGGACCGCTCCCCCGCTTCAAGGCCAACAGCAGGGTTTCACACTGATCGTTTTGATGCTGGGCAGTGAGGAGAACCTCACCAGGCTGTAAATTCTCAAGAAATGCCTGATAACGGGCATCCCTTGCCGCTGCTTCAACCCCTTTTCCCCGCGTATCCAGCCGTACGTGAACCACCTTAAATAAAACCTGCCATTCGGCACACTGTTGCTGGCAATGATTAACCCAGCTATCAGCATGCGCATTCAGCCCATGGTGTATATGAATAGCCCGCAGATGGATACCAGGTAACTGCTGGCGCAGGCAAACAAGTTGATGCAACAGCACCGTAGAATCGAGGCCACCACTGTACGCGACCAGCAATTGCTGGTGTTCATCAAGTTGCTGTTGAAGATTAAGCAATGACATGAAAGTTCCAACAGGAAATTAAATCACACAGACCATAGCGGGCCCAGCACACCCTATTTTACGCTTCATACAGTTCAAGCGGCAAACCATCAGGATCGCAGAAGAAGGTGTAGCGTTTACCGGTCAGTGGATCAATACGTACCAGTTCACAAGTAACATCGTGCTGCGTGAGGTACAACCTGGCAGCCTCAACATCGGCCACACTGAAAGCCAGATGGCGCAAACCGCAGGCTTCTGGTCGATCCACACGTTCAGGCGACTGGGGAAACGAAAAGAGTTCAATACTGTACTGTCCATGCAGTGCAAGATCACCTTTCCACGAGTCACGCGTCTCACGATACATTTCACTCATCAGAGTAAAACCCAGGATACCGCAGTAAAACTGCTTACTGACCTCATACTGGCTGGCAATGATAGCGATATGGTGGATTTGCTTAATTGCTAACACGGTAATTCCTTAATATTTTCAATAATTCGCCAGTGGCGGTTATGCTTCCCCTGCACAGCGCCTGCTTTGCCGCTGCCAGAAGAATGTCACCTCGCATCGGGTCATATTACCGGATAGCGCGTCTTAATATCCTACTCAGGCCAGCCATATTGAATCTTCAGATAGCAGTCCGCTAGCGGATTATGCTCTGTATAACAAAAAGAATGTCTTATCCTGTCGTGATGGGTGTTATCAGAAACCACCAGCCCGAGAGTGCCAGCCACGGGCCGAAAGGCAAAAGTTGCCCCTGTTTCCTTTTTCCAAACAGATAAAACAGCAGATGAACAGATACACCCAATAAAGCAGCACATAGCATAATACGGGGCAACGATTGCCAACCACACCATGCTCCAAGAGCAGCAAACAGTTTGAAGTCGCCATAGCCCAGTCCCTCCTTGCCACGTATTATTTTGAAGATCCAGTAGACCATCCATAATGCTAAATACCCCGATAATGCCCCCACTACGGCATCATGCAGCGATACGACTGCCCCATTCAGATTTATCAACAAACCCAACCAGAGTAACGAAAGTGTCAGGTTGTCCGGTAGTAACATACATTCCAGATCGATTAAGGCAAGCAGGAGCAGTACCCAGCCACACAAGATCAGGGCGATTGCGGTGATCCCCGGCGGACAGTGCAACGCGACCCAACCACTGCTGACAGCGGCTGTCAGCTCCGTCAACGGATAACGCCAGCCAATTCGGCGCTGACAATGATGACAACGCCTGTGCAGCCATAACCATCCCAGCAGTGGAATGGTGTGATAAAAAGCCATAGCTCGCAGACAAAACCGGCAATGAGCACGTGGAGAGAAAAGACTCACATATGTGCACCAACGCCTTTGTTTCGATAGCAATCCGGGCAAATTATCTGCTTCTGTCGCCGCCTCAAGATGCAGCATCATTGGCAATCGGCATGCCAGGCAACTTATTACGCTACCGGCAATTAATCCGGCGATGTACACTAACACTGGCCACAATTCCATTCTCACCACACTCCTTCTTCTCTCTTATGGTCGACTTACTCTTTGATAAAAATCATATTTTTTCCTGTGTCGACACGCCATTCGTTGTTAGCGACATTATTGACTGGCCTGTTAGTTGTGTTCAGGCAGTTCAACTTATATGAACAAATAGGGTCGTTGATTCCATTCGGGTGAAAGCATTAAGCCACTTTCTTCTGCTGTAAAAAAACCAATAAAAATTAAGATGCGGCCATCTTCGCAAAGAAAGAAGTCAGGATATTTTCATCAATAAAAAAACAATCATCGGCGTCACAATTTATTGAACGGTATGCCGTGCGCAAAAGAAAACCAATGTGAGCAACTGAATCCAGGACCTGGCCTGTTCCTCAATTGCCTCAATTTATCCAGGATAAAGGTGAAATTACATGCACAGGTGGTGGCTTGAGGATTACAGGATTACAGGATTACAGGATTACAGAATGAGAGAAGGACAGCGGGGAGAGAGGCCGTTCACATCATCCACCAGAGTTTTTACCTCTATGAATAACGTGTGAACGGCTGCGAAAGTGTTATGCGTAGCCGTAATTCATCAGGCGCTGGTAGCGACGATCTAACAGCTCTTCTTTGCTAAGGCCATCAAGTTCAGCAAGATCGGCCAGCAGTTGTGCTTTCAGGGATTCACCAGTGGCCAATGGATTGCGGTGAGCACCACCCAGAGGTTCAGCGATGACGGTATCGATCAGCTTCAGCTCTTTGAGCCTTGGCGCGATGATGCCCATCACCTCAGCAGCCAGTGGTGCCTTATCCGCACTTTTCCACAGGATGGAAGCACAGCCTTCCGGCGAAATAACTGAATAGGTGCTGTACTGCAACATGTTAACTTTGTCACCCACGCCGATAGCCAGCGCACCACCTGAGCCGCCTTCACCAATAACGGTACAGATCACCGGCACTTTCAGGCCCGACATCTCTCGCAGGTTACGCGCAATAGCTTCGCTTTGTCCGCGCTCCTCTGCACCGACGCCCGGGTACGCCCCTGGCGTATCAATAAAGGTGATGATGGGCATGTTAAAGCGCTCGGCCATTTCCATCAGACGCAGGGCTTTACGATATCCCTCAGGAGCTGGCATACCAAAGTTACGACGTATTTTTTCTTTGGTTTCACGGCCTTTCTGATGGCCAATAATCATCACTGGCCGCCCTTCCAACCGAGCAATACCGCCAACGATGGCTTTATCATCGGCATAGGCGCGATCGCCTGCCAGCTCATCAAAATCGGTAAACACATTGCGGACGTAGTCCAGTGTATAAGGGCGAAGCGGGTGACGCGCCAGTTGTGCAATTTGCCATGCACCTAAATCGGCGAAGATCTTGCGGGTTAGCTCAACGCTTTTCTCACGCAGCCGTTGCACTTCTTCATCCAGATTAATATCCAGTTTCTCATCCTGACGGCCAACCGACTTGAGCGAATCGATTTTCGCTTCCAGTTCCGCAATTGGCTGTTCAAAATCCAGGTAATTAAGACTCATAATATTCCTGTTTAGTCAAACTCAAGTTCCACCTGCTCCGTTCCTATTAGCAAGCGCAATTCATTTAATAAGCGATCGCTGGGGGATACGCGCCATGCTACACCAAAGCGCAGCCTCGCTCTCGCATCTTCTCTCTGATAATAGAGATACACCGGAATCGTCCCCGAACGATGGGGTTCCAGGGACTGACGGAGACGGTTCAAAAGCTGGTCATCAATTTGCCTGTCCGTTAACGAGATAGCAAGCCCACGAGCATATTTTTCACGAGCCTCATCAATATCCATAACATCGCGGGCGGTCATTTTAAGCCCCCCACTGAAGTCATCAAAGCTGACTTGTCCGCTGACAATCAGGATACGGTCTTTCTCCAACAAATGCTGGAACTTTTCCAGCGCATCGGTAAATAGCATGATCTCCAGACGACCTGAACGGTCATCCAGCGTACAAATACCAATCCGGTTGCCACGCTTTGTTACCATTACGCGCGCCGCGATGACCAGACCCGCTGCCATAATAACTTCACCGCGTTTTGTCGGGTGCATATCTTTCAGACGCATACCCCCAACGTAGCGTTCAATCTCTTTCAAATACTGATTAATCGGGTGGCCGGTTAAGTAAAGCCCTAGCGTTTCCCGTTCACCATCCAGCTGAACCTGTTCCGGCCAGTACGCGACGTCAGCATAGGATTGTTCAATTTGCTCTGGCGCTTCGGCGAGCACGCCAAACATATCGGTCTGACCTGTGGCTTCCGCCTTAGCGTGTTGATCGGCCGCCTTTAGCGCATCGCTTAAAGCACTCATCAGTGCCGCACGGTGTGGCCCGAGCCGGTCAAAGGCCCCTGACATGATGAGTTTTTCGAGAACGCGGCGATTAAGTTTTTTCGTCTCTGTACGAGCGCACAGGTCAAACAGCTCCCGAAAATAACCACCCTGGCTACGCGCTTCAAGAATGGCCTCAATTGGCCCTTCTCCCACGCCCTTAATCGCGCCGATACCGTAAACAATTTCGCCTTCATCGTTAACGTGGAATGGATATAGGCCTGAATTAATATCAGGTGGCAGAACCCTCAACCCCATTCGCCAACACTCATCCACCAGCCCCACAACCTTCTCGGTGTTATCCATATCGGCTGTCATTACTGCCGCCATAAATTCCGCCGGATAATGTGCTTTCAGCCACAGCGTCTGGTAAGAGACCAGTGCATAAGCAGCCGAGTGAGATTTGTTGAAACCATAACCCGCAAATTTTTCCACCAAATCAAAAATTTTAACGGCCAACTCACCATCAACACCGCGTGCTTTTGCGCCGTCCTCAAACCCACCGCGCTGCTTCGCCATTTCGACCGGATTCTTTTTACCCATAGCACGACGGAGCATATCCGCACCGCCCAGGCTGTAACCTGCCAGCACCTGGGCTATCTGCATAACCTGTTCCTGGTAGAGAATAATGCCGTAGGTCGGTTCCAACACTGGCTGCAAGGACTCATGCTGCCACTCAATGTCCGGGTAGGAGATCGCTTCACGACCGTGTTTGCGGTCAATAAAGTTGTCCACCATACCAGACTGCAGCGGGCCAGGTCTGAAAAGGGCCACCAGGGCGATCATGTCCTCGAAACAGTCCGGCTTGAGACGCTTAATCAAATCTTTCATACCGCGTGATTCAAGCTGGAACACCGCAGTGGTTTCCGAACGCTGTAGCATGTCGAAGCTTTTTTTGTCATTGAGGGGGATGGCTGCAATATCGAGCGGCGGCTCGCCCCGCTTTTCGCGCCGCGCATTAATCATCGCCAGCGCCCAGTCGATGATGGTCAGCGTGCGCAGCCCTAAAAAGTCAAATTTGACCAGGCCCGCATATTCAACGTCATTTTTATCAAATTGGGTGACAGGATGCTGGCCATGCTCATCGCAATAGAGCGGGGCAAAATCAGTGATTTGAGTTGGCGCAATGACCACGCCACCGGCATGCTTACCGGCATTACGCGTCACGCCCTCCAGCTTCCGCGCCATATCAATCAGCGCTTTAACTTCTTCGTCAGCCTCGTAAATTTCCGGCAGCTGTGGTTCCGCTGCAAAGGCTTTCTCCAGCGTCATACCGGGATCAGGCGGGACTAATTTAGAGATACGATCGACAAAGCCGTAGGGATGGCCTAACACACGCCCGACATCGCGGATTACCGCTTTGGCCGCCATCGTACCGAAAGTGATAATTTGAGATACCGCTTTACGCCCATACATTTCAGCAACGTGTTCAATGACTAAGTCACGCTTTTCCATGCAGAAATCGACGTCAAAGTCCGGCATTGAGACGCGTTCCGGGTTGAGGAAACGTTCAAACAGCAGGTCAAACTCCAGCGGGTCGAGATCGGTAATTTTCAACGCATAGGCCACCAGAGAGCCAGCGCCAGAACCGCGCCCGGGCCCCACCGGCACGCTGTTATCTTTTGACCACTGGATAAACTCCATCACAATCAGGAAGTAACCGGGAAATCCCATCTGGTTGATAACGTTCAGTTCAACTTCAAGACGCCGATCATATTCCGGCCGTTTTTCCGCCCGCACAGTGGCATCGGGAAATAAAAAGGCCAGACGTTCCTCCAGCCCCTCCCGTGATTTCATGACCAGGAAATCTTCCGTAGTCATGTCTCCGGTTGGGAACTGTGGAAGGAAATATTCACCCAGGCGGATAGTGACGTTACAGCGTCTGGCAATCTCGACGCTGTTTTCAAGCGCTTCAGGGATGTCCGAAAACAGCTCACACATCTCTTCTTCACTGCGAAGGTATTGCTGAGGACTGTAAAGACGCGGGCGTTTTGGATCGTCCAGCGTAAAGCCATCATGTATGGCAACGCGGATTTCATGAGCGTCAAAATCGCTCTCTTCCAGGAAGCACACCTCATTGGTGGCAACAACGGGCAGTCCTTCTGAGATTGCAAGCTCAACCGCAGCATGCAGCCAGGTCTCTTCATCAGGTCGCCCGGTGCGGGTTAATTCCAGATAGTAACGATCGGGAAAATACTGCTGATAAAAGGCCAGACATTCTTTTACCTGAGCCGTGTTACACCGCAGTTGCATCCTGCCCACATCGCCACGGCGTCCTCCTGAGAGCAGAATTAATCCTTCCTGCATCTCTGTAAGCCAGTCGCGATCGATAACCGGTCCGGCAGCACCGTAACCGCGTTGGTAAGCACGGGAAATCAATAGTGTGAGGTTCTGGTAGCCCTGGTTATTTGCGGCAAGGATAGTCAGCTGAGAAAACTCATCACCAAGCGCATCACAGGCAACGTTAAAATCCGCCCCAATGATGGGTTTAATACCCTGACCGTGCGCCGTGCCGTAAAACTTCACCAGACCACAAAGATTGGTAAAGTCAGTAATGGCAATAGCAGGCATCCCCATCGCGGCCGCCTTTTTCACCAGCGGTGCAGTTTTGGCCAGTCCATCAACCATGGAATAGTCACTGTGGACGCGCAAATGAATAAAACGGGGTTCGGCCATCGTTGATTCCGCCAGACGCTATAAAATGAAAACTACAGGGTACCACCAGCCGCAGTCGCAGCCTCAGCATCCAGCAGAGCATTACGCACAGGGGCAAAACTGCGTCGATGAAAAGGCGTAACGCCATATTGCGCCAGCCTCTGCAGGTGCAGAGCCGTGGGATATCCCTTGTGCCGTGCAAAGCCGTATTGCGGAAACTGCAGGTCCAGCTCTGCCATCTCCCGGTCACGGGAAACTTTTGCAAGAATTGAGGCAGCGCTGATTTCAGCAACCAGGCTGTCGCCTTTGACAACGGCCTGAGACGCCACTGGCAGTTCAGGACAGCGATTACCATCAATCAATACAAAATCAGGTGCCATTGTCAGACTGGCTACCGCACGCTGCATTGCCAGCATAGTGGCATGCAAAATGTTAAGCTGATCGATCTCTTCTGGTTCTGCACGCCCGAGGCTCCAGCACAACGCTTTTTCTTTGATTTCTTCAAACAGCGCAAGACGACGTTTCTCAGAGAGCTTTTTGGAGTCAGCAAGTCCGCTGATCGGCTTCATGGGATCGAGGATCACAGCGGCTGTTACGACTGCGCCAACCAGTGGACCACGGCCTACTTCATCCACACCAGCAATACAGGTGGCAATCGGGTAGATAAATTGATTCACTGGCAAAGCTCCAGCACCGCCTGGGCAGCCTGCTCATCGGCATTCCAGCGAATTTGATGATGTAATTCAGTAAAGGTAGCAAGCAGTGCATCCCGGCACTCTCCCATGGTGAGCAATGGTTCAAGCGCGGCAGCCAGTTGCGCAGGCTGACATTGTTCCTGTAGCAGCTCTGTCACAATCTCCCGACCTGCCAGCAGATTAGGTAGCGAAACGTAATCCGTTTTTACCAGACGCTTTGCCAGCCAGAAAGTAAACGGCTTCATGCGATAACCTACCACCATCGGACATTTCGCCAGCATACATTCCAGCGCTGCCGTACCGGAGGCCAGAAGCGCGGCATCACTGGCAATCATCGCCTGACGTGCCTTGCCATCAAGCAAATGCAGCCTCAGCTCAGGTGCCACATCTGCCTTAATTTTCTCGAACTGCTGCCGACGACGTCCATTGACCATAGGGACCACAATTTCAATATCCGGCCATTGCCTGCGTAGCAATATCGCGGTTTTCAGGAAGTCAGCACTGAGCATTTCCACTTCCGCACTGCGGCTTCCCGGCAGCAATGCCAGACAGGTCGCTGATTCCGCAATTCCCAGTTCATGGCGCGCAGCGCGTTTGTCGGGTGTCAGCGGCATGGTATCGGCCATGGTATGGCCTATAAAACGGCACGGCACATTAAATCGATCGTAAAACGCTTTTTCAAAGGGCAAAAACGCCAGCACCAAATCGGTTGCGCGACCAATTTTGAATACGCGCTTTTGCCGCCAGGCCCAGACCGATGGGCTAACGTAATGAATTGTGCGGAGGCCGTATTCTTTGAGACGCCCTTCAAGGGTAATATTAAAATCTGGTGCATCGATACCGACGAAAACATCGGGCTTTAGCTCAGTGAAACGTCGGGTGAGGTCACGGCGAATGTGCAGTAAACGGCGCAGCCGCCCCAGAATTTCAACCACTCCCATAACCGCCAGTTCTTCCATTTCATACCAGACTTCACAGCCTTCAGCCTGCATTAATGGCCCGGCAACGCCAACGAAACGGATATCAGGATGTTTTTCTTTCAGGGCACGAATCAGGCCCGCCCCCAAAATATCACCGGACGTTTCGCCAGCAACCAGTGCGATAGTCAGGGCGCGGGCGCTTTCACCGGTGAAACGGGGAAAGTGAAGGTGTTCAGCATGACTGTCTGGCATTAAAGACATAGGTTAGCGGATCAAACCTCGCGTGGAGCGGGCAAAGAAATCATAAAAAGGCTGGACTTCTGCGTGCTCACGGGCAATTTCAGCGATTTCAGATTTAGCTTCATCCAGCGTTTTACCACTGCGGTAAAGCACTTTATAAGCGTTACGAATCGCCTGCAGTGCGCCTTTGCTAAAGCCACGGCGCTGTAATCCTATCAGATTGATGCCAAATGGCGTGGCATGGTTGCCCTGGGCGATGACATAAGGTGGCACATCCTGCGCAACACCAGAGCACCCACCAACCATCACATGTGCACCAATAGTACAAAATTGATGAACGGCTGTCATACCGCCAATAATGGCGAAATCATCCACCGTCACATGCCCGGCCAGGGTAGCGTTGTTGGCGAGAATGCAGCCGTTGCCAATAATACAATCATGAGCAACATGGGCATTAACCATTAGCAGGTTGTCGCTGCCGACTTGGGTCACGCCATCAGCCTGAATGGTGCCACGATGAATAGTAACGCTTTCACGGATGCTGTTTCGATCACCGACTTCAACACGCGTCGGTTCATCTGCGTATTTGAGATCCTGATTCACTTCACCGATAGTGGCAAACTGGTAAATGGTATTGTCTTTGCCAATCTTCGTATGGCCATTAATGACGACATGAGATTTAAGCACAGTGCCTTCACCAATTTCGACATTTGCGCCAATAAAACAAAAAGGACCAACGTGAACGCGGGCACCGATAATGGCACCCTGTTCAATCACCGAACCTGGATGGATAACAGCGGTTTCATCAATCATGAATTAAGTTTCCCGGCTGCGGGCACACATCATCGTTGCTTCGCAGACAATTTTACCTTCAACGGTTGCCACACCTTTAAAACGGGTCAGACCACGGCGGGTTTTCTCAAACGTTACTTCCATGATCATCTGATCGCCTGGCACAACAGGGCGTTTAAAGCGCGCTTCATCAATACCAGCAAAGTAATACAGTTCACCCGGTTCCAACTTTCCAACGCTTTTAAAGGCAAGAATACCCGTTGCTTGCGCCATAGCTTCCAAAATCAGCACACCTGGAAAAATCGGTTTACCAGGGAAATGGCCTTGGAAAAACGGTTCGTTAACCGACACGTTTTTCACTGCGCGAAGAAATTTATGCTCTTCAAACTCAATCACGCGATCAACCAGCAGAAACGGATAGCGGTGCGGCAGCAATTCGATAATCTCTTCTATTTTCAGAGTATGCGTTTCAGTAGTCAAAATACTCTTCCTGTCCTAAAAAAATTCTGATGACATCAATAACACGGCCTGCAACGATCGTGAGATCGTCCGCAGGCCGCAAATCATTTTCCGTCCGCAAGCTTCCATGGTTAACTTTATGTATGAAAGTGGACTATCAGTTTGGTGACAACGCGACGTTAATCTTTACTAACCTTGCGTTCGATGTTTTTTAAGCGCTTGCTCATTTCATCAATGTTCATTACTAATGCGGCCGTTTTGCGCCAGGATTTGTTGGGTTGAAGCGGAATGCCGGAGGAGTATACCCCAGGTTCAGTAATGGGTCTCATCACCATTCCCATTCCCGTCACCGTAACCTTGTCACAAATTTCCATGTGACCGTTGATTACGCTTGCTCCACCAATCATGCAGTAGCGGCCGATCTTCAGGCTACCCGCCATAATAACACCGCCAGCGACTGCAGTATTGTCACCAATAATCACGTTATGCGCAATCTGACACTGGTTATCAATGATAACACCATTCCCAATTTGAGTGTTATCCAACGCACCGCGATCAATTGTGGTACACGCACCAATCTCTACCGCATCGCCAATAACGACCGTGCCCAATTGTGGAATTTTAATCCAGTTGCCGCGATCATTCGCATAGCCGAAACCATCAGCACCAATCACCGTACCCGATTGAATCAGACAGCGCTCGCCGATTTCAACTTCGTGGTAGACGGTCACGTTGGCCCAAAGACGCGTTCCATGGCCAATACGGGCATTTTTACCCACAAAACAGCCCGGGCCAATAACTACGTTATCACCCAGTTGCACACCGGACTCAATCACAGCATTTGCACCGACAGCAACATTTTCCCCAAGCATCGCGCTGGAATCAATTACGGCACCGGGCGCAATATGGCTCGCAGGCTGAGGGGTGCTGTCGAGAATTTGCGCCATACACGCATAGGCCAGATACGGATTTTTTACTACCAGGGTTGCCCCCTTAAAACACTCCCGATCGGCCTCTGATAATACAACAGCGGAAGCCTTGCAGGTCGCAAGCCGATCACGATGTTGACTGTTTGAAAGAAAAGTGATTTGTCCTGCCTGAGCAGATTGTACAGAAGCAACGCCGGAGATGACCAGTTCGCCATCTCCATGCATGTCTGCATCCAACTGCCGGGCCAAATCAGCCAGTCGAATCGAAGGCATCAATTATTTAACCTGTTTCAGTACATCAGCAGTGATGTCTTTAGACTTACCTGCATAAGCTACCGCGTTAGCGTCAATAACAACGTCGTAGCCTTCGCTGTCAGCTACTTTCTGAACGGCATCCTGGATACGGCTCAGGATTTTGTTGCGTTCTTCAGTCTGACGACGACGGTTATCCTGCTCAAAAGCCTGAGCTTTGCTCTGGAATGTTTCACGCTGCGTCATGATCTCTTTTTCCATACGGCTGCGTTCGCTTGCCTTCATGGTTGAGCCGTCACGCTGCAATTTCTGCATTTTGGTTTGCAGATCGCTTTCCATTCCCTGTAACTCGGTTGCACGGCCTTTGAATTCATTTTCGAGCTGCTTCGCAACTGTCGCACGCGCTGGCAACTGTTGGAAAATGCTGGAAACGTTTACCACTGCAATTTTGTCAGCAGCCTGAACGCCAGCGGAAGCCGCCAGAGCGAGAGAGAGGCCTGCGGCACACAACAACTTTTTCACTATAAAACTCCTTACCATTAACGTTTGCGTCTTTGACACAGATGTTACGCGTCTAGGCAGCCCAGAGGCTACCTGTTAACGGCACCAGATTTACGGCTGGTGCCGTAAGTGGTGGGGAAAAAAGCTCACGCTCTTTTTCGTTAGCTTCCTTGCTCAACCGGCTTACCAGGTTTTACCAATGTTAAACTGGAACCGCTCGGCCTTGTCTCCATCATACTTTTTAAACGGTCGGGCATAAGAGAACACCAGCGGCCCCAGAGGAGACATCCACTGCAATGAAACACCCGCAGACATGCGAATATTACCCGGAACACTGTAATCAGGAATGTCCGCTGCACGCGTTGCATCCGTATTTTCCCAGTTGGTGTCCCAAACGGTGCCCGCATCAACAAACAGTGATGTTCGTACGGAGTTAGCATATTTCTCGCTCAGGAATGGCGTTGGCATAATCAGCTCGGCGCTGGCCGTCGCCATCACATTACCCCCCACCGCATCGCTGGAGTTACAGTAAACACCCGTAGAACACACGCTGGTGCCGTTATTATAGTAGGCTGCTTTCGGACCAATGGTATTGGAACGGAAACCACGTACGGTACTTGACCCTCCGGCATAGAAGTTTTCATAGAACGGTAGCTCTTTGCCACTTAAACCACCGCCATAGCCGACCTTGCCGCGGCCCAGAAGCACCCAGGTACGATCCTGGTTCAACGGAATATATTGCTGGGTGTCCAGCGTTGCCTTATAGAAGGCATTATCCGAGCCTGGAATCGTCACTTTACCATTCAGATTGGTACGGTTACCGGAAGTCGGGAAGAAACCGCGATCAAGGCTGCTATAAGTCCAGCCATAGTTGAAAGTAAAGTCATCGGCGGAATAATCAGCGTCAGTGGAGAGGCTGGGATCCTGACCGACAGAGCGCAGATAGCGGAACATGGCGATCTGAGGCTGCATCTTCGAAAGATCGTTGTGAACGTACCCAAGTCCCACACGCAACGTATTATTTTCATTAACCGGGAAACCGAGCGTGCCATCCAGACCATAACTCTTGTTGGTATAGTCAGAAAGATCGGCATTATCAGCCTTAAAATCGTTATAGAAAACACGCCCACCCAAGCTGACGCCATCTACAGTAAAGTACGGATCGGTCAGTGAGAATTCAGCATAGGTCTGATAGTCATTTTTGGTGCCGCTGATCCCTAAGGTATTACCTGTGCCCAGCCAGTTATCCTGAGTTACACCAACCTGGAAACTGACGCCGCTTTCCGTACCGTAACCAACACCAAAGTTAAGCGTACCTGTGTTGCGTTCTTTTACTTTATAAACCACGTCTACCTGATCTGGCGAACCTGGTACACGCTGAGTATCGGTTTCAACCGTTTCGAAGTAACCCGTACGATTGAGACGTTCTTTGCCCTGTTCAACCAGATCGCTTCCCAGCCAGGCGCCTTCCATCTGGCGCATTTCACGGCGCAAAACGGAATCTTTGGACGTATCGTTACCTTCAAAACGAACTTTGCGGACGTAGTAACGATTTCCGGCATCCACATTAACCTGGAGCTTGACGGTTTTATCAGCATCGTTAATTTCAGGCTGCGTCATCACGCGTGGATAAGCATAGCCATAGCGACCTAACATCTTCTTGATGTCATCTTCCATTTTGGTGACTTTTGCACCGTTATAGAGTTCGCCCGGCTTCACTTTTGTCAGGCTTTCCACTTCCGCAGAATGACCCGCCAGGCTGCCATTCACCACCACGCCAGAAAGCTCATACTGATCGCCTTCTGTGATGTTGATGGTGATATAAATGCCCTTTTTGTCCGGCGTCAGACTGACCTGCGTTGAATCAATATTAAAACGGGCATAGCCCCGGTCGAGATAGAAACTACGCAGAGTTTCAAGATCGCCCGCCAGTTTTTGCTTCTGATATTTACGATCGCCCACCAAGTTCCACCACGGCACTTCATAGCGCAGTTGGAAGCGAGAGATCAACTCATCGGAACTAAAAGCTTTGTTGCCCACAACATTGATTTGTTGAATCTTAGCAGAAACACCTTCGGTAAAGACCAGCTTCAAATCGACCCGGTTACGCGGCAGTGGCGTAACGACCGCTTTAACGCTGGCGCTGTATTTACCTACGCTGTAATAGAAGTCTTCCAGCCCTTTTTCGATCAAAGAGATAGTCGTGCGATCCAGTGCCTCTCCAACGCGTACACCTGATGCTTCAAGATTTTGCTTCAGCATGTCATCCTTCACCGCTTTGTTACCGGAGAAAGTGATGCTGGCAATAGTCGGGCGTTCCTTAACCTGAATAATTAGCGTATTACCATCGCGCAGCACCTGAACATCTTCAAAGTTCCCGGTGGCGAAAAGCGCGCGAATAGTATTACTGATATCTTCGTCAGAAATGGTGTCTCCTACGCGAACAGGCATACCAAGCAATGCCGCCCCGACGGCGACCCGCTGCAAGCCTTCGAAATGAATATCCTTCACTACGAAACCGTCTGCCGCGTATACGGTAGCGCTGCTAAACAGCAGCGACGCTATGAGCAACTTTTTCATCGCCATCGTTGTTATGCATTCTTCCTAACTGGTTTCCATATCTGATTTGCCAGGCGGCAAATTACAGACGTGAAAAATCATTGAATAGTGCAAGCCCCATTAACAACACCAGCAAAATTGAGCCAATGCGGTAACTGAAGTCCTGAACTCGCTCAGACACTGGCCCACCCTTGATCTTTTCGATCATGAGGAACAACAAATGTCCACCATCTAATACCGGCAAAGGAAACAGATTGATAATACCTAGGTTCACGCTAATCAAAGCCAAAAACATCAGGTAGTAAATCAAACCATATTCTGCCGACATCCCAGCACCCTGGGCGATTGAAATCGGCCCGCTGAGATTATTCAACTTCACTTCGCCAGCAATCAATTTGCCCAGCATGGTCACTGTCAGCTTCATTAATTGCCAGGTTTTAGCACTGCCCTCACCGATGGCTGCAAATGGCCCATATTGGCGCACCGTTTTGTATTCATCAGGGAGAGGGACAATGCGCGGAACCACCCCGGCAAAACCTTCTGCTTCCTTACCTGGCCTGACGTCTGGCGTCAGCGTCAATGAAATCAAATGGCCCTGACGCTCAACCTGCAGAGCCAGCGCGTTGCCTGGGTTATCCCGTATAAGCGTGACGAAATGCTGCCACTGTTCCAACGGCTGGCCATCGACTTTAAGGATACTATCACCCACTTGCAAACCCGCTTTATTTGCCGCTGATCCGGGCTGAACCTCAGCCAGTGTAGTTTCAATTTGCGGGCCACGAGGACGGATACCCAATGAAGTAACCGGATCCTGTTTAGCAGGATCAAACTGCCAGCTACGCAAATCGACCTGTTTTTCACTCTGTTGAGCACTGCCAAACGGCACCACGCTGAAAACGGTTTGTCTGTCGCCAATTTTTGACACCAGCGCCATACGTACAGTATTCCAATCAGGCGTTTCGATACCGTCAATGGCCTTAAGTTCCATTCCCGGAACAATTTGCGCCACTGAAGCTGGCGAACCGCTCACTATTTCACCTACGACCGGGCGAATGCCAGGCACACCAATGATAAAAACCAGCCACCAGGCAAAGATGGCAAAAATAAAGTTAGCAAGAGGACCGGCCGCAATAATCGCTGCCCGCTGTGAGATCGTTTTGTGATTGAAAGCGCGGTGGCGTAACTCAGGAGGAACAGTTTCAACCCGTTCATCAAGCATCTTTACGTAACCACCCAAGGGAATCATCGCAATAACATATTCCGTACCCTGGCGATCACATCGACGCCACAGTGCTTTGCCAAAGCCTACTGAAAAGCGTTCTACTTTAACACCGCAACGGCGCGCTACCCAAAAATGGCCAAATTCGTGAACCGTGATCAGTACACCCAATGCGACAATAAAGGCTCCCAGGCTCCAGAGTATACTTAGCATAGCAATCCCTTAACGCGTTCCAAAAACCAACAGCAATAAACAGGCAAACACCGGCACGGCGGCGGTCAGGCTATCAATACGATCCATAATACCGCCATGGCCCGGTATCAGATTGCCGCTGTCTTTTATCCCCGCTTCACGCTTAAACATACTTTCGCTCAGATCACCCAGTACGGAAGCCAGTGCGGCAACAACAGAACAAACTAATAGTGTACTGGTTGAAACCGTCAGCGGTGCCCACAGACTAAACAGCCAGGCCATCAGTGCTGACGTTATTAAGCCGCCAAAAAAACCTTCCCATGTCTTACCGGGAGAAACCCTGGCTGCCAGCTTGTGTCGACCAAACAGGCGGCCAAACACATAAGCACCCGAATCTGCGCCCCAGACCAGAAACATCACGTACAGCAACCACCATGCACCGGCGGCCTGATCGATTTCATAGTGGTACTGGCGGAGCACCAGCATGCCCCAGAAAAAGGGCACAATGGTTAACACACCGAAAAGAAGACGCAATATACGTGAAGAACGCCAGAAGCTGGCAGAATGTGGATAAGAAACAACCAGTAATAAGGCAACACTCCACCAACACAGCGCACCCCAGAGTAATAAGGCAATTTGTGGCTGATGAACCGTATGATGCCCGGCAGGGGGGGTAAACATCATGAAAGTAAGCAGCCCTCCACATAATACCGCCAGCCAGATACGTTGAGAGTGTGAAGCCAGCCCGGCAAACTGCCCCCATTCCCAGGCGGCAAGCATACAGACAGCCATAACAACAATGAAAAATCCCGGAGGAGGCAGCAAAAACAGCGCGGCGATCACGATCGGGATAAGTATAAATGCGGTAATCAGGCGTGACTTCAGCAAAGACTACCCCCAGTGCGTTCAGATGCCGCCGGGTGCTGCACCGCCAAAGCGACGCTCTCGTTGTGCAAAAGCATTTAAGGCACCTTCAAAGACTTGTTCATCAAAATCAGGCCACAAAACATCGGTGAAAAAGAACTCCGCATAGGCAACCTGCCACAACAAAAAGTTACTGATTCGATACTCTCCGCCCGTCCTTATTACCAAATCCACCGGCACCAGTTCATTGAGACAAAGATGCTGGTTCAGCGTTTCTTCCTCAATCTGATTCGGAGAGATCCGGCCTTCCTGAACCTGTTCAGCTATTTTTCTGACGCCGTGAATAATATCCCAACGGCCACCATAATTCGCGGCAATGTTCAGGGTGAGCCCATTATTTTGTTGAGTGAGTTCCTCTGCACGACGAATGCGCTCCTGCAAACGTGCGTTAAAACGACCAGTATCACCAATAATTCGGAGTCGGACGTTATGCTTGTGAAGGTTTTTAACCGCGCTATCAAGTGCCCGGACAAAAAGCTCCATTAATGCCGTAACTTCCTCTAACGGACGATTCCAGTTTTCACTGCTAAACGCATATAATGTCAGCGCCTCCAGCTTGTTATTCACTGCAAAGCCCACCGCACGACGAACCGACTTAATCCCTGCTTTGTGGCCCGAAATACGTTGTTCACCCTGGTTCCTGGCCCAACGTCCATTGCCATCCATAATGATGGCCACGTGCCGGGGATTATCCTCATGAAGGTCATCGGTTGTTAATTGATTTTCGGACGACATAACGCGTAATTATTTCCTTTAATCAGAAATACAACGGTTTCTGAAATATCTACTCGCTCAATGCAAAAAGCCGTGTCACACACGGCCTGACATACAGCCTGGCACACCACATCATCATTCCTGTTCAGCGGGCAAAGACTATATCATCTACGCTGACAGGTCACAAATAGCACCCGGTACGGGAATGAAGCCGTACTACTGGCTGAAGGCAGAAAGACAAGCTGTTGCAGTCTCACGCGCCCGACGATCTATTTCTAAAACCGCCTCAACGCTGTCAGGCTCTGCACAGTGCAGTTTTTCCAGAACGCTGGAATTGATCATCGCAATATCCGTGAAACGAATTTGCGAACGCAAAAAGGCAGCCACAGCAATTTCATTAGCAGCATTCAACGCAGTGGTGGAGGCCTGGCCCGCTTTACAGGCATCAATAGCAAGTTTCAGGCACGGATAACGCGCATAATCAGGACTGGAAAAGGTCATTTCACCCATGCGGGCAAAATCCAGTGTTTTCGCACCAGAATGAACGCGTTGAGGCCACCCCATTACATGGGCAATCGGCGTACGCATATCCGGCGAACCCAGTTGTGCAAGCACACTGCCATCGCGATACCTTACCATCGAATGGATAATTGACTGTGGATGCAGAATCACTTCCATCTGATCATCGGTTGCATTAAACAGCCAGCGGGCTTCGATATATTCCAGACCTTTATTCATCATAGTGGCTGAATCGACAGAGATTTTTTTCCCCATCGACCAGTTCGGATGAGCGCAGGCCTGAGACGGCGTCATATGCACCAAATCGGCCAGCGGCGCGTCACAAAAAGGACCACCGGACCCTGTCAGGATAATGCTTTCAATGCCATGACCTTCAAGAGAAGCGTATCCTAACTGTTGCTGAAGGGAAGCGGGCAAACTCTGAAAAATGGCGTTGTGTTCACTGTCGACCGGCAGCAACTGCGCTTTTGACTCACTTATCGCCTGCATAAAAAGCTGGCCACAAGTAACAAGTGATTCTTTATTCGCCAGCAGAACCTGTTTGCCCGCCCGGATCGCAGCAAGCGTGGGCAGTAATCCTGCCGCGCCGACAATCGCGGCCATGACCTGATCCACGTCATCAAGAGCGGCGAGTTCACAGGCAGCCTGCTCACCACTTAGCACTTCTGTTGCCACATTCAGACTTTTCAGTTGGATGCGCAGGGCCGACGCAGAGGTTTCATCCGCCATAGCGGCCCATGCAGGACGGAAAGTGAGGCATTGTTCAGCCATAAGTTCAACGTTGTGACCTGCCACCAGTGCCTTAACGGCAAAACGATGAGGGTTATCCGCAATCACAGCCAGCGTACTGGTTCCAATTGAGCCGGTGGAGCCAAGGATGGTTAATTGCTTCATGAAAGTGCTCAGTGGAATAGTCGGTTAAACGGTCTGTCCAGGTAACCGGACAGGCCAAAAAGAAAACGCCGCAAGACTGTCCACCCACACGAACGGTAATCTGTACAGCGTTTCAGCACAGCATCAACGACTCAGAACTCCATCAGTTCTGCTTCTTTTTCTGCCAGTGCAGCATCCACTTTTTTGATGCAGATGTCGGTCATTTTCTGAATATAATCCTGAGAACGACGCTCTTCGTCTTCGCTGATCTCTTTATCTTTCAGCAACACTTTAACCTTGTCGTTAGCGTCGCGACGAACGTTACGCACCGAGACACGTCCCTGTTCTGCTTCACCCCGAACAATTTTAATCAAATCCTTACGACGCTCTTCCGTCAGTGCCGGCAAGGGCACACGGATGTCACTACCCGCCGAGCTGGGATTTAAACCCAGATCGGAGGCCATGATCGCTTTTTCCACAGCGGCGCTGACTGAACGGTCAAAGACGTTTACTTTCAGAGTGCGTGAGTCTTCTACCGTCACGCTTGCCAGCTGGCGCAACGGCGTGGGGGCACCATAATATTCCACCACAATACCGTCAAGAATGCTGGGAGATGCACGGCCCGTGCGAATTTTGCTGATATTGTTTTTGAATGCTTCCACACATTTATCCATGCGCGTTTCTGCATCTTTTTTGATTTCGTTAATCACGTTGAAACCCTTGAATTCTGGTTGCTTTATCAGGCCAAATAATAAACCTGCCGCAACATAGTCATCGTTATGATTCTGTAGCACCTTAAGCACCACGAAAGCAGAATATACCTTATTTTATCCGCTGACAGATATTATTGCGTAATCAGCGTACCTTCTTTTTCGCCCATAACCACACGACGCAGCGCCCCCGGCTTGTTCATATTGAACACGCGAATGGGCAGTTTATGATCGCGAGCCAAGGTGAATGCAGCCAGATCCATGACCTTCAGCTCTTTTTCCAGCACGTCAGCATAGCTGATTTTTTCGAATAGAGCGGCATCTGGATTTTTTACCGGATCAGCAGAATAAACGCCGTCTACCTTGGTTGCTTTCAGCACAACATCGGCTTCAATCTCAATGCCACGCAGGCAGGCCGCTGAATCCGTGGTGAAGAAGGGATTACCCGTTCCGGCGGAGAAAATGACCACACGATTGTTTCGCAGCAGGCTAATGGCTTCTGCCCAGCTGTAATTGTCACAAACACCATTCAATGGAATGGCAGACATCAGACGCGCGTTAACGTAGGCACGATGCAGTGCATCACGCATCGCCAGACCGTTCATCACGGTCGCCAGCATCCCCATGTGATCGCCAACAACCCGATTCATTCCAGCCTGTGCCAGGCCAGCCCCACGAAATAAGTTTCCGCCGCCGATGACCACGCCCACCTGAATGCCCAGCTCTACCAGCTCTTTAACTTCCTGAGCCATACGGTCCAGCACACTGGCATCAATACCAAAGCCTTCTGCACCTTGCAGTGCTTCGCCACTTAGTTTCAGCAGGATACGTTGATATACAGGTTTTGCATTGGTCGCCATGGTTTTTTCCTGGAAGATATTTATTGAAGTGGAGCGTTACATCTCACCAATCATCCTATTAGCACCAATAAAATACTATTGGGATGAGGCTGAAAATGCGCTGCCGAAAAGCAGGGAAAAAAGAACCGCCGGTTGGCGGTTCTTTTCAGGCAATTAAGACTGCTTAGACATCGCCGCCACTTCGGCCGCGAAATCAGTTTCAGCTTTCTCAATACCTTCACCCACTTCAAAGCGGATGAAGTTGATAACATCAGCATTCTTCTCTTTCAGAACCTGACCCACGGTTTTGCCTGGATCGATAACGAAAGCCTGACCGGTCAGAGAGACCTCGCCGGTGAATTTCTTCATGCGGCCTTCAACCATTTTCTCAGCGATTTCTTTTGGCTTGCCAGACTGCATGGCGATATCCAGCTGAACCTGGTACTCTTTCTCAACCACGTCAGCAGACACATCTTCTGGCTTAACAAATTCTGGCTTGCTTGCTGCAACGTGCATGGCAATCTGCTTAACCAGTTCTTCGTCTGCATTTTTAGCAGAAATCAGCACGCCGATGCGTGCGCCGTGCAGATAGCTACCCAGCACGTCACCTTCCAGAGAGGAAACGCGACGGATATTAATATTTTCACCGATTTTCGCAACCAGCGCAACACGTTCTTCTTCGAACTGTGCTTTCAGCACTTCAACATCAGTAATTTTACCCGCCATAGCCGCGTTCAGCACTTTATCAGCAAAGGCCTGGAAACCGCCGTCTTTAGCAACAAAGTCAGTCTGGCAGTTTACTTCGAGGATCACGCCGTAGTTGCCTTCGATCTTCGTTTTTATCACGCCGTCAGCAGCAACGTTACCTGCTTTTTTAGCCGCCTTGATTGCGCCTGACTTACGCATGTTTTCAATTGCCAGCTCAATATCGCCGCTGGCTTCAGTCAGTGCCTTTTTACAATCCATCATGCCCGCGCCGGTGCGCTCACGCAGTTCTTTTACCAGAGCAGCAGTAATATCAGCCATTCTCTTATCCTCGGTTAGCTCGCATCTGTTCGCGGTGGTTTTAGCCTGCGCAACAAATGCCTGGTCTCGGGAAAAATTATTCTGCCCCACCCCTTGTTACAGGCGGCAAAGCAGACTCGAAAAAATAAAGGGGCCGTTCAGGCCCCTTACAGATCTTAATCTGATCGCTACCCATCACCTTCGAAACAACAGCGACACACTGATGTTATTCAGACTCATAAAACCTACCCGCGTAAGTCAGATGGTCAGACACATCAACACTGTAATTTCACAGACAACAGGTATAAGGGCGCTCAGGGGAGCAATCCTTATTCAGCTTCGGCGAAACTTTCTTCTGCCTGTTGAACCAGGTCCTGAGAACGACCTTCACGTACAGTGGCCGCCACTGCGCTCAGGTACAGGCTAACAGCACGGATTGCGTCATCATTACCAGGGATAATGTAATCAACACCGTCTGGATCAGAGTTGGTATCAACAACAGCGAAAACCGGGATACCCAGGTTGTTAGCTTCTTTAATCGCGATGTGTTCGTGATCGGCATCGATTACAAACAGTGCATCTGGCAGACCACCCATATCTTTGATACCGCCCAGACTGTTTTCCAGCTTGGCCAGCTCACGATCACGCATCAGCGCTTCTTTTTTGGTCAGCTTGTCAAATGTGCCGTCCTGAGACTGCGTTTCCAGATCTTTCAGACGTTTGATCGACTGACGCACGGTTTTCCAGTTAGTCAGCATCCCACCTAACCAGCGGTGGTTGACGAAGAACTGATCGCAGCTCAGAGCCTGCTCTTTTACCGCTTCGCTTGCGGCGCGCTTGGTACCAACGAACAGAATTTTGCCTTTACGGGAAGCGATTTTGTTCAGTTCAGCCAGCGCTTCGTTGAACATTGGTACCGTTTTTTCAAGGTTGATGATGTGAACTTTGTTACGTGCGCCGAAGATGAATGGCTTCATTTTCGGGTTCCAGTAGCGGGTCTGGTGACCGAAGTGTACACCGGCCTTGAGCATGTCGCGCATGGAAACAGTTGCCATGATTACCTCTATAGAGTGATTTGGGGTTAAGCCTCCATGTATCCCATACAACCGACCCGTCACGAATGTTCAAGGCACCCCGGCGTATGTGTCGATACATGTGTGTTATTTACACGGGAGATTTTATGCGTTTCCCTGTGAAACTTCCGTTTCCCTGTGAAACTTCCGATACAGAGAATCGTCGGCGCGTTTTATACCATAAAAGCACGGCATGAAGCTAATGTTTGTTCACCATCGCGCCACTATCATAAACGCTAATTGGCAGCTGCATAGTAGGCTGATAACATTGCCACACTCCCTTTCATTATTGTCGAAATAATCGTCAGCAGCGGACTCAATCAATGGCAATTACAATTAAAACTCCCGAAGAAATTGAAAAAATGCGCGTCGCCGGCCGCCTGGCAGCTGAAGTGCTGGAAATGATCGAAGAACACGTAAGACCCGGCATCAGTACAGGTGAACTGGATCGTCTCTGTCACGATTATATTGTTAATACCCAAAAAGCGATTTCGGCAAGTCTGGGCTATCACGGCTTTCCAAAGTCAGTTTGCATCTCAGTGAATGAAGTGGTTTGCCACGGCATCCCCAGCGATGACAAAATTTTGAAAGAGGGTGATATCGTCAATATTGACGTTACCGTCATTAAAAATGAATACCATGGCGATACCTCGAAAATGTACTTTGTGGGTAAGCCAACTATTCAGGGTGAACGTCTGTGCCGTGTGACTCAGGAGAGTCTTTATCTGGCCTTGCGCATGGTTAAGCCAGGCATTCGCCTGCGCACCATCGGGCGCGAAATTCAGCAGTTTGTGGAAGCACAGGACTTCTCCGTGGTACGTGAATATTGCGGCCACGGCATTGGTAAAGGTTTCCATGAAGAACCGCAGGTCCTGCATTACGATGCCGATGACGGCGGTGTGGTATTACAGGCTGGAATGGCCTTCACTATAGAGCCGATGGTCAATGCTGGCGACTACCGCATTCGCAGTATGAAAGATGGCTGGACGGTGAAAACGAAAGACCGCAGCCTTTCTGCACAATATGAGCACACTATAGTGGTAACTGAAAATGGATGTGAAATCATGACGTTGCGAAAAGATGATACAATTTCGGCGATACTGACCCACGCAGTCTAGTCACTTTTAAAACACCTCAGGAACGCATCGGTACACCCGGCGCGTTCCTGATATTTCTTTCCGCTCAGTCGCCGACTTTCTCCCACCGTCTGCCGCTTTGCTCTGGCAGCGCCGTTTGATTTTGACTGTGTTCTGGCGCTATTGTCCTCAAAACCCCCCACGCTTCGGGCTGGCGGAGCAAAATCTGGAGTAGCGGCGTGACAGAGATATTGAAACATTACGGGCTGGCAGACTCGGCTGCAAACTGGGATGACAGTGAGTTCACGTGCGACGCACTCAGGCAACGCCTGGAACATTTCCGGCAGCAGCTGGCCAGCGCGTTTGACCAGGGTGTTGACGTCGAGAAATTGATTCACGCCCGAACGCGGTTTATCGATCACCTACTGCAGCACCTGTGGCGCTTTTATGATTTTCCAGATCAGGAAGATATTGCATTAGTTGCCGTTGGTGGCTATGGCCGGGGTGAGCTGCATCCTTTGTCTGATATCGACGTATTAATCCTCAGCCGCGCCCCCCTTTCTGCGGAAGATGCCCAGCGTACCAGCGATCTACTGACATTAATGTGGGATCTGAAACTGGAAGTGGGTCACAGCGTCCGTACGCTGGAAGAATGCCTGCTGGAAGGACTGTCGGATCTGACCATTGCCACCAATCTGATTGAGTCACGTATACTGGCTGGCGACGTCACACTGTTTCTTGAAATGCAAAAAAACGTGTTCAGTGATGGTTTCTGGCCATCGGATCGTTTCTTTGCCGCCAAGATTGCCGAACAGCAGGAGCGTCACCAACGCTATCACGGCACCAGCTACAATCTTGAGCCAGATATCAAAAGCAGTCCGGGAGGGTTGCGTGATATTCACACGCTGCTGTGGGTAGCACGCCGCCATTTTGGTGCGACCTCACTTGATGAAATGGTGGGCTTCGGCTTTCTGACCAAAGCTGAACGTAACGAGCTAAATGAATGTCAGCATTTTCTCTGGCGTATTCGCTTCGCATTGCACCTGACGTTACCGCGTTACGACAACCGGCTGTTGTTCGATCGCCAGTTAAATGTTGCTCAACGCCTCAACTATCAGGGTGAAGGTAATGAATCAGTTGAGCGGATGATGAAGGATTTTTATCGCGTTACTGGACGTATCAGCGAACTGAATCAAATGCTTCTGCAACTGTTCGACGAAGCCATTCTTGCACTGGAAGAAGATGAAAAAACCCGTGCTATTGATGACGAATTCCAGCTGCGCGGTAAATTGATAGACCTTATTGATGAAACGCTGTTTACCCGCCAGCCGGAAGCCATTATGCGCATGTTTCACACCATGGTGCGCATGCCAACCATCACAGGAATTTACTCCACAACCTTGCGTCAATTGCGCTACGCCCGCCGTCATCTCCAGCAACCGCTTTGTTACATCCCCGAAGCCCGCAAACTGTTTCTCGCGATTTTACGCCACCCTGGTGCGGTAAGCAGAGCACTGGTTCCCATGCATCGCCACAGCGTGTTGTGGGCCTATATGCCTCAATGGGGCAATATCGTTGGTCAGATGCAGTTCGATCTTTTCCATGTCTACACCGTTGATGAGCACACTATTCGCGTATTACAGAAGCTGGAAAGTTTTGCCGACGAGAAAACCCGCCCGCACCACCCCATCTGCGTGGAAATTTGGCCAAGGCTACCGCAGCCCGAACTGCTCCTCATGGCAGGACTGTTCCACGACATTGCGAAAGGACGTGGCGGCGATCACTCGATTTTGGGGGCAGAAGACGCGCTGGAATTTGCCGGGCTTCACGGACTGAATTCTCGCGAGGCACAGCTGGTTTCCTGGCTGGTGCGCCACCATCTGTTAATGTCGGTCACCGCGCAGCGGCGCGATATTCAGGATCCAACCGAGATTCAACAATTTGCTGAGGTGATGCACAACGAAAATCAGCTACGTTATCTGGTCTGCCTGACGGTTGCCGATATCTGCGCGACCAATGAAACCCTGTGGAACAGCTGGAAACAAAGCCTGCTGCACGAACTGTTTTTTGCCACGGAAAAGCAGCTCCGGCACGGTATGGAAAACAGTCCGGATTTGCGCGAACGTATTCGACATCATCGACTACAGGCGCTGGCGCTGTTGCGTATGGATAATATCGATGAGCAGGCGCTGCATACTATCTGGCGACGCTGCCGGGCTGATTATTTCCTGCGACATACGCCAAACCAACTGGCATGGCACGCCCGCCATCTGATGAATCATAATCTTAAGGAACCGCTGGTACTGGTCAGTCCGCAAGCTATGCGAGGCGGCACCGAAATTTTTATCTGGAGCCCGGATCGTCCCTATCTTTTCGCTACCGTGGCCGGAGAACTGGATCGCCGCAATCTCAGCGTGCATGACGCACAGATTTTTACCAGTCGCGACGGTATGGCGATGGACACCTTTATCGTGCTGGAGCCGGATGGCAGCCCTCTGGCAAGCGATCGCCACAGGATGATCAGCAATGCGCTGGAACAAGCTATTGCCCGGACGCACTGGCAGCCTCCCAGAACGCGCCGTCAGTCTGCCCGGCTAAAACATTTCAGTGTGGAAACTGAAACCAAGTTTCTGCCCACTCATGCCGACAACCGCACCTACATGGAACTAATCGCACTGGATCAACCCGGACTGCTGGCGCGGGTTGGCGAAGTTTTTGCCGATCTGGGGGTTTCACTACACGGTGCACGTATCAGTACTATCGGTGAACGTGTGGAAGATTTGTTTATTCTCGCCGACAGTGAGCGGCATGCACTGAGTCCAGAATTATGTGGTGTGATACAACAACGGTTGACAGAGGCCCTTAATCCAAACGATAAAGTGTGACCTGAATTTAGTTGTTACACCGCCTGCCGGAAATTGGTGTGGAAGAGATGCCATACCGCACCCCGGCAAGATATTCAGATACAGGAAATAAAATTAATGCAACAGTTACAAAGTGTTATTGAAAGCGCCTTTGAGCGCCGCGCAGAGATCACCCCCGTCAATGCCGATACGGTTACCCGTGAAGCCGTGAACCAGGTCATAAGCCTGCTGGACAGCGGGGCGGTGCGCGTGGCGGAAAAAATCGACGGCAAGTGGGTAACACATCAGTGGTTGAAAAAAGCCGTATTGCTCTCTTTTCGTCTTAACGATAACCAGGTGATTGAGGGTGCCGAAAGCCGTTTTTACGACAAAGTTCCGATGAAATTTGCCGATTACGATGATGCACGTTTCAGGAAAGAAGGTTTCCGCGTGGTTCCACCTGCCGCCGTTCGTCAGGGCGCTTATATTGCACGTAATACCGTGCTGATGCCATCTTATGTGAACATCGGTGCATACGTCGATGAAGGTTCAATGGTGGATACATGGGCAACCGTGGGTTCCTGCGCCCAGATAGGTAAAAACGTTCACCTGTCAGGCGGCGTTGGCATTGGTGGCGTGCTGGAACCGCTGCAGGCAAATCCGACTATTATCGAAGATAACTGCTTTATCGGTGCACGTTCAGAGATCGTTGAAGGCGTCATTGTGGAAGAAGGTGCGGTTATCTCGATGGGCGTCTATATCGGTCAGAGCACCAAAATCTACGATCGTGAAACCGGCGAAGTCCATTATGGCCGCGTTCCGGCAGGTTCGGTAGTAGTATCGGGTAACCTGCCTTCGAAAGACGGCAGCTACAGTCTCTACTGTGCGGTTATCGTGAAAAAAGTGGACGCCAAAACTCGTGGCAAAGTGGGTATCAACGAACTGCTGCGCACGATTGATTAATTCCTTTCACGGGCCATGCAGGTGGCCCGTAATTTTATCTTTACATCCTGGACATTAAAAACCGGGGTCATAAATAACACAACGGATGCTATTGCGTATTAACCAGGCGATAATCCGCGACGTTAAGCGCACAGACGCTCCCCGATTGCTTTTCAAATTTTCATTTATACTCACCTGAGTACGGGACGAGCAAACAGGCAAAACAGATTTCACCAGCCCCTTCTTTGCACGATGCCATTATCACCATCAGCATCGTTAACGCGGCATGAGTCAGTTTGCCCCACGCAGCGAAACGACAATCTCCCGCTAAGGAAAATGACTATGTATGACAACCTGAAAGATTTGGGCATTGCTAACCCTGATGATATTGACCGTTACAGCCTGCGCCAGGAAGCCAACAATGACATTCTTAAGATCTATTTCCAAAAGGATAAAGGCGAGTTTTTTGCTAAAAGTGTTAAGTTTAAATACCCTCGCCAGCGCAAAACTGTGGTGGCCGACAATGTCAGCCAGGGCTACAAAGAAATCCAGGAAATAAGCCCAAATTTGCGTTATGTGATTGATGAGTTGGATCAGATTTGCCAGCGCGACCAGGTCGAAGTCGATCTGAAACGCAAAATTTTAGAAGATCTGCGCCATCTGGAATACGTTGTCTCTAATAAGATCAATGAAATCGAATCCGATCTGGAAAAACTGATCCGCGGCGGCCGTTAACTTTCCTGATATTGCTATTGAGATCTGCTCAATTCCGTCAGGAAATAAGCAGATCTTTCTTCCAGCCAACCGCCGGAAAGCATTCCCCTTGCCAGAGGTTACGGCTGCTCATCCAACTGCAACGCCACGTAAAGCAGCAACCGGTCGTCGAAATGGCTCAGATTAAGTCCGGTCAGCTCCGAAATCCGGTTAAGACGATATTCCAACGTATTACGATGGATATATAACGCTTTGGCCGTGGCCGAAGGCTGCACGTTATTGCTAAACCATGCATTCAGGGTTCGACGCAGCAGACCGTTGTTATCCATCGCTTTCAGTTTTGCCAGTGGACGCGAAAGCTCACCCGCCTGCCATCCGCCCCGAAGACTGTCCAGCAGCACCGGCAGCACCAAATCCTGATAAAAATAACTACGTAACTCCGGCATTCTCTGTTTCCCTACCTGCATGGTGGTGCGGGCAGTACGATAAGAACGCGCAATGCTGCCAGGACCGGTAAAAAAATTACCCAGCGCGACGCGCATACGCAGGTGGCCACTTTGCTTCATTCGCGCCTGGAGCAACTCAACGCGCTTACGATGATCTTCAGCATCAAAGCGACCATACGCATTAAAAGCGGGTTTCAGCACCACCATTTCCGTCAGCGAAACAATAGCGATAAGGTTATCTCGTTCTGGCCTGGTCAGCAGCGTCTGTAACTGTTGCAGCTCTGACATTGCACTGTCCACGCCAAGCTGACCACTGTCCACTTCCACCACCGCAACCACACGTGGCTGGCTCAGATCGATACACAGTCGCTGTGCCCACTCCATTAACGCGGGTGACAGTGTGTCGCTGCGAATAAGATTGAGCACCAGTTCTTCCCGCAGACGGCTGTCCTGTGCCAGCAAGTGGAGCAGTCGCGCCTGTTCAAGCATCATCTCAGCGGTCATACAAACCAGCTCGCCAAATTGCCGGAGCGCGTCAGGTTCACCCGTCAGACCAATGACGCCAACGATCTCACCATCGATGCGCAGCGGCAGGTTAACGCCGGGCCTGACCCCATGCAGGTGTTTCGCCACGGCGTCATCAATGTCAACCACTCGCGCCTGTGAAAGTGCTAACAGCGCACCCTCATGCATTTCACCAATCCGCTCACTGTCACCACTGCCGATAATCCGGCCACGTGCATCCATTACATTGATATTACTGTCAATAATTTTCATGGTACGGGCAACAATATCCTGAGCCAGGCGGGGATCCAGATGGTAAGTAGCCATTTATCATTCCATAGGGTCATTGTACGGTCAGCATACCGCAAGTAAGCAGTCGCACATTGTGCATCTGCAGTATGCGTGATCCAGGTTGTAAAATTGCGATGGGAATACAGAGGGTAAACAAAGCGTTCAGGGGAAGAGCAACCCATCTTTAACAAAACTTCAGCAGGTGAACACTTCGTATCAGATCCGCACTAATGATACCGAAAAAAATGTGTGGTTAAACACGTTCGCCTTAGGGAATTTTGAGGCAAGCGGTAAAACAGAAAGAAGCATTGACTGCGGCCCTTAGTGGTGTACTAAAACTTCCAAAAGAAGCTTCCGCTTGTAAAACAAAGACAATAACGTCTACAGGAAGGGATTTTAACCTGGCAATAAAAAAGGCTGGTCTGAATAACCAGCCTTTCCAGTAATATCCTGTCATTCCCAACCAACGTAAAGTTAAGAACGCAAGGTCCGTCACTGCATGAGCAGATATATAGTGCTGTCACCACGCTGAATACTCAGCGCCAGAACGGACGGCTTGGTATCAAGAATTTTACGCAAATCGCCCAGATTAGCGATGGCCTGTTGGTTAACCCCCAGGATCACATCATCCTTCTTCAATCCGATGCGGTCTGCAGCCGAACCCGCCTTGACGCTATCAACTTTCACACCCTTAACACCTTTTGCATGGTAGTTGCTAAAATCCGCCCCTTCGATACCGGTATAAATGGTTCCAGAGTCCACTTTGACCTGGCTACTTTGCTGAAGCTCAACGTCGACCGTGAGTGGCTTACCATCGCGGATCAGGCCAAGTGCCATTTTGCTGCCAACCGGCAGAGAGCCAACCTGGGCACGCAGAGCGGCAAAGCTGGCAATCGCTTTTCCATTGACTGAAACCACGATATCCCCTGCTTTAATACCCGCTTTTGCGGCAGAAGATTTTGGCAATACCTGGCTGACAAAAGCACCGCGCTGGGCGTCAACCTTCATCGCTTTAGCCAGTTCAGAATTCAACTCGGTGCCCATAATACCCAGCTCACCGCGTTTCACCTGACCATATTCAACCATCTGGGCAGTGAGATTTTTAACCATATTACTTGGAATAGCGAAACCAATACCGATGTTGCCACCATCTGGCGCGAGGATTGCAGTGTTGATACCAATCAGTTCACCATTCAAATCGACCAGTGCACCACCAGAGTTACCACGGTTGATTGCCGCATCGGTCTGAATAAAGTTTTCATAATTTTCAACATTCAATCCGCTGCGTCCCAGCGCAGAAACAATCCCGGAAGTGACCGTTTCGCCCAGACCGTAAGGATTGCCGATGGCAACCGTATAGTCCCCCACCCGCAAATTGTCTGAATCCGCTATCTTAATAGCCGTGAGGTTCTTCGCATCTTCAAGCTGAATCAGCGCAATATCTGAACGAGGATCTTTACCAATGACTTTGGCATCGTACTTGCGTCCATCGCTCAGTTGTACCTGAATTTTGGTCGCATTATTCACAACATGATTATTGGTAACGACATAGCCCTTTGCAGCATCAATCACCACTCCAGACCCCAGAGCGCGGAATTTCTCCTGCTGAGTATTAGCATCCCCCTGCCCCTGATCGCTTCCCCCCTGACACATTGGCGAACGCTGGAAAGGTGAACCGTCCTGGCAGAAAGGCGAATTACCACCGAAGAACTGCTGCGGCAAACGAGGCGTGCGAACGGTTGTGCTCCCTTCAACATTGATACTCACCACTGAAGGCATCACTTTTTCTAACATCGGTGCCAGGCTTGGCAGCTGCTGGCTGGAAGAAGAAGCGGTTTCTGCTGCCAGTGCAGCAATTGGGTTCATTGCCGTTCCCAGGCAAAGAACCAATGCGCTAGCTAAAAGTGTTTTTTTCATGCGTCTGTTTCTCAAGATTATCCAATTATTCAACCATGTCATGGTCGTCCAGATAAGACTCAATTTTATCGCTAAGTTCATGAATAAGTCTCAGCGAAAAGTAAAAAAGTATTCTTCGCCTTTACAAATAAAGGCCACTTATACGTTTATTCAACCGCCATCAGTCGCCGATATTCATCCCACGCGTAGAGATCGGTCATTCCACTAACATAATCTTGTAACAAACGAGACCGATAATATCGCTCCCATAAAAGTTTTTCGTAAGGATGCTGGCTTGTTAAATTATGCATATGAACAGAATAGGCTTTTCGATGTTTTCCTGACAGCTTATGAAACAGTCGGGTTTCAATGGGGTAAGATTTATGATAATCTTCATTAATCAATATTTTAAAATCGGCATAGGGCATAAGCCAGAGTGATTTGTAGATATTCAAAAGCCCTTTGATAACCTGATAACCTTGCAGCTCAAGCTGTTCTACTTCAGCATGATTAAATACATGTTTTTTGGCTACCGCTTTAAATAAAGCCAGTAGATGACTTTCGTTACTTTCATCTTCCAGTAACGAATAATTAAAGTCGCCGTGATAAATAGCGGCAATATTTTCAGTGAAGCGTTTAACGGCATGTGCCACCAATACAGACTGAACCCCGACCCGTAGTTTCATAAAAAAAGTATCGCTGCGGCTACGGTATCGCGCTTTGCTTTGTGCTTCACTGTAAGCAAAATCAATTATCTTTACAAAAAGCGAGTCTGAATTAACTTTTTTTTGCTCCTTAAGCGACTGCCATTCTGCCTGAAGATAGCCATAAAGTTGCTCGACGCTAAAAATGGCTTTCTCGACGGCATCATCCAGATCGGCAATACAGTAAGAAATGTCATCGGCAGCTTCCATAATATAAGTCAGCGGAAAACGATGATATTGCTCAGTTGATGTGGCACGCAGCATGTCAGAAACGAACGTCTCTTCCGACAGGTAATACCCCGGTTTCTTCATCAGGGTGCTAAAGCGGGCAGGTTTTTCACCACTGAACCAGGCTGGAGCAGTATATTTAAGAATGCAGGCAACCTGAACATAGGAGAGATTAAGTTGCAAAAGCGTATGCACCAGCCTGATCGCTTGCGCATTTCCCTCAAAGTGGCAGAGGTCCTGGCGCAGCGTAGCATTCAACGTGAGAAATGCATCGTGTTGTTCGCTGCCCGTGACGCCAGCCTCTGCGGGGTCAACCAGCAGGCCCGGCAGATTCATTCTGAACCAATCGTTTATCGCCGCCTCACCGAAATGGCCAAAAGGCGGATTGCCAACATCGTGCAGCAGGCAGGACATTTCAACAAGGCTTTCGAAGGCGCCTGTAAAATCGCTCAGTCCATACCGCGACAACCCCCCGGGCTGTTCTTTTAAATGCTGAATAATTTCACGGGCAATGTAACGACCGGTTTGTTGCACTTCGAGAGAATGCGTCAGGCGGGAGCGAACAGCGGCATTTCGTTCCAGTGGAAAAACCTGTGTTTTTTGTTGCAGGCGA
Source organism: Erwinia tracheiphila (assembly GCF_021365465.1). Classification (NCBI taxonomy): domain Bacteria; kingdom Pseudomonadati; phylum Pseudomonadota; class Gammaproteobacteria; order Enterobacterales; family Erwiniaceae; genus Erwinia; species Erwinia tracheiphila. Next base: position 979,043 of record NZ_CP089932.1, on the reverse strand, counting down.
CGAATAGCGGCAGAATTAATGATCCTGCCACGATCGCTTTCAAAATGTCGGGCGATCCGATACTCCCCCTGAGGTTTTTCACGATTATTAAACGGCCTTTCAAAACTGAATTTCTTCCTGAAATCAATTGCTGACATCGTCGTCCCCCGACTGGCTGTTAGGTGAGTTAAATAACGCCTTAACCACAGATAATGTATTCAGCCGTTCAACTGACCATCACGCTATCAGCTTATTGCCCGCCTGAGTATGCTGTATTTAATCATGGTAAACTATGCACTATATTTGACGCGTTGTACCACAACATTAACGGGTATCCCTATGAAAGCAGGCATTATTGGCGCAATGGAGCAGGAAGTTACACTGCTGCGAGACAAAATTGAACATCGCCAGACTATTGCGCTGGCGGGCTGTGAGATTTATACCGGCACGCTGAATGGCACTGACGTCGCGTTGCTAAAATCCGGTATTGGCAAAGTTTCCGCGGCAATGGGTACCACCCTGCTGCTGGAACTGTGCAAGCCGGATTTCATTATTAACACGGGTTCTGCGGGTGGTTTGGCGGCCACCCTGAAAGTAGGTGATATCCTGATTTCTGAAGAAGTGCGCTATCACGACGTCGACGTCACTGCTTTTGGCTATCAGCCTGGCCAGATGGCGGGCTGCCCGGCTGCCTTTACTGCAGATCCGGCCCTGGTTGCCGCGACGGAAAGCTGTGTTCAGCAACTCGGTCTGAATGCAGTTCGCGGTCTTGTGGTCAGCGGTGATACTTTTATTAACGGGGAAGAGCCGCTTGCGCGCATCCGTAACACCTTCCCGCAGGCAGCGGGAGTAGAGATGGAAGCCACGGCTATCGGGCATGTCTGCCATCAGTTCGCTACCCCTTTTGTGGTTGCCCGTGCCATCTCTGACGTGGCCGACCGGGAATCCCACCTGAGCTTCGAAGAATTCCTTACTGTCGCCGCACGCCAGTCTTCGCTACTGGTTGAAACGCTGCTGGCCAAACTTATGCATCGCTAAATGTCTCTCTGGCCGCAGTACTTTTGCGCGGCGGCTCCGCGTTCATCACATCCTCACCCGTTCTGACTTAACGGATATTTTCTTTCAGAAGCTTCTCCAGCTATTCATATTATCCAGCCAAAGTCGCCGCTGGCGTGCTGCTTGCAAGCAGGCAACGGAGCAACATCGGGCCGACGTCGAATCAGAGCATGATGGGGTTGCGGCGTGGCGTTATTCGATGAAATGCCTGCCAACATAACGGTATTTAAAGCATCGGGCCTTCAACCGGAAAGGCTAAAAGCAGGCCCAGCGGCATAAGATGCTGCAACGTCCTGCCATCTTACAATGCAGTCAGCCGTCGCCGTTCACCGTGTTCCGTTACACATGGTAAAATGTCCGGCTGTCACCCTGCGAAACTTAAGCTAATTTTGCTCGCATGCTCTGGTCCCTGGCCAGCAGGGGCTAATCCACTACTCAAATGCGTTTGGGGCAAATGGTGATACACAACACAATGGCACCGTTAGCGCTTTCTGGCAGCCAGAGTTTAAGAGGGTAAATAATAACTGGATAACCCGTAGTGCCTTATGCAGATTACTGGCGATCCGATAAGAATGTCAGCCGCTACACAACAAAATCGAATCAGCCTTGCTCGGTGGCTGCAACGCCGCTTAAGCAGGCAAAGAGAGAAAAAAGGGAATTCAGTACGCTTTATTGGTTGGGCTGAAAACAAGCAAAAATGCCCCGAAGACCGATGCTTCGGGGCAATAATCAGATACTGAAAGAGGAACCGCAACCGCAGGTTGTTTTGGCATTCGGATTGGTGACCACAAAGCGCGAGCCTTCAAGCCCTTCCGTGTAGTCGACCGAACCGCCTACCAGATATTGCAGGCTCATTGGATCGACCACCAGCGCCACGCCGGCCTTCTCAATGGTCATATCGCCATCGTTAACCTTATCATCAAAGGTAAAACCGTACTGAAAACCACTGCAGCCGCCGCCAGTAATATAAACCCGAAGTTTCAAATCAGGATTGTCTTCATCTGAAATCAGGTTTTTGACTTTACTCGCCGCAGCTTCGGTAAATTGCAGGGGAAGCGCCCGTTCATCACTCATATTTTACTCCAGTTGCCTGGGGGCAGTCACCCACAGGTCATATTTCGACCATTAATAGCGTCATTATCTAATAGCACAGTATAGCAATCAAGTATCAGTCCGTTTGCCGTACGGCGGGGTGGCGTTCTGTGCCAGTGCCTGCTTTGCCAGCAATCGAACAAGAAGAGAGGAATAAAGCGGTTTCCCCCCAGAGGCTGCGCCACTACTGTTGCGCCCAGACAGGTAATAATCATCGGTAAAATAAGCTGATAATTGTCAGTCATCTCAAGAACCAGAACAATCCCGGTCAGCAGTGCCCTGACCGACGCAGTAAACAATGCCCCCATGCCAGCAATGGCAAAGATTCCTGCTGAGAGGTGATAGGCAGGGAAAAGCACAGAGCAAACCATGCCGAAAGCAGCGCCTGATAAGGTTCTGGGCACCAGTATCGGCGCAAAAATCCCGCCAGACGCGCCGGAATCGAAACAAAGCAGCGTCGTGGCAACACGCTCGGTAAAAATAAACAGCAGCATACCCGTGCTGTAGCTCCCCGCCACCGCCATCAGGGTAAACCCTCCTCCGGCAGCATCAGGATCGATAAAGCCAGGCACCGCCCAGTATGGCACCCACCATCAAAAATCTGGACAAACTGTTGCCATAAAAACGCTGAAACCTGTCCTGTATCCTGAAAATGAGCGCATGAACCCCACGCCTGCCACAGCGTATTAACCGGTGAATCAGCCAGTTTGCCCACTGCAATCACCGCATATTCATCATTAAATAAACGAAATACGATGCTCGACATAATTACACCAATAAATACTGCCTTGATGGAAATCAGGCTGTATCGGAATTGTAAGCACATCTCCTCAATGATAAACAGAATGCCTGCCAGCGATACATTAAAGGCCGCAGAAAGGCCCGCTGCTACACCTGTGGCAAGTAACGAATGACGGGCTTCGCGTTGTTAATCCGAAATATATCCAGCACCATTCAGCCCGAGCGTCCCCATGTCGCCAATAAACTACACGCCACCATCGTACCGCCTTAACGCTTCGAGTGCGCCTTCAATCTCCGGGATACCGGAGCCGGATAACTCAGGTGCAAACGATGCACCAGGTAGTACCCGATCAGCGCCAGCGCGGCGGACAGAAAAAAACCACGGGGAAAGCCAGCAGTCAGTGATTTTTTGCCGCCTGTACAACCGCGAGGCGTTGACCGCTTTTTCATCCCCCCATCAGGCCAGCCAACGTGCCCACAACGCCCGCCAGCACCAACACAACAGCCGGCGTTTTATCACGCCGAAGCAACAGGCGAAGGAAATCTCCCCCGTTTTGCCGGAGCAACGTTTAATTCATCAGTCGGGGAGGCAGGCTCCATCATATGCCAGGATCTTACTGGGATGAAAAAACGTCATTTTACACCTCTCTTAAACGAAGTCGCGGAGAAATAATGCGTTTTTACTGCCGGTAAGCGCACTGAACGTTTCACCGCTCTGTATGTTCCCTTAGAATGGCAGCGTTTTTTAACGTATTCTCAGGAGCCAAACCATGAGTAAGTCTGAAAACCTCTACGCTCAGGCGCAGCAAGTTATTCCCGGCGGTGTCAACTCGCCGGTTCGCGCCTTTACTGGCGTTGGCGGCGTACCTCTTTTTATCGAACGCGCCGACGGAGCTTATTTATACGATGCAGACGGCAAGGCTTATGTGGATTATGTCGGCTCCTGGGGCCCCATGGTATTGGGCCATAATCATCCGGCCATCCGTAATGCAGTGATTGACGCGGCGCAGCGGGGCCTGAGCTTTGGCGCACCGACTGAAATGGAAGTAAAAATGGCGGAACTGGTCACCAGCCTGGTGCCTGGCATGGATATGGTGCGCATGGTCAACTCAGGAACCGAAGCCACCATGAGCGCTATCCGTCTGGCGCGAGGCTTTACCCGGCGAGACAAAATCATCAAGTTTGAAGGCTGCTATCACGGCCACGCAGACTGCCTGCTGGTCAAAGCTGGTTCAGGCGCGCTTACGCTGGGCCAGCCGAATTCACCGGGCATCCCTGCCGACTTTGCAAAGCATACTCTGACCTGCACCTTCAACGATCTCTCTTCCGTTCGTAGCGCCTTTGAACAATATCCGCAGGAGATTGCCTGCATTATCGTCGAACCAGTCGCGGGCAACATGAACTGCATCCCGCCCCAGCCAAATTTCCTGCCCGGCCTGCGCGTGCTGTGCGATGAGTATGGTGCGCTGTTGATTATTGATGAAGTCATGACGGGCTTTCGGGTGGCACTGGCGGGGGCGCAGGCTCACTACGGGGTTAAGCCTGACCTGACCTGCCTCGGCAAAATTATCGGTGGTGGCATGCCAGTGGGCGCTTTCGGTGGTCGTCGGGAGATCATGGATACACTGGCACCGACCGGCCCGGTTTACCAGGCGGGAACGCTCTCCGGCAATCCTGTCGCTATGGCCGCCGGGTTTGCCTGCCTGAGCGAAATTGCTAAACCAGGTATTCACAGCACCCTCAGCGCACTCACCATACAGCTCGCCGAAGGGTTGCGTTGCGTTGCGCGGGCGGAAGGTATTCCGCTGGTGGTCAACAATGTTGGCGGCATGTTTGGTCTGTTCTTTACCGGTGCGTCCGAAGTCACCTGCTACGCCGACGTGACACGCTGTAATATTGAGCGCTTCAGGCATTTCTTCCACATGATGCTGGATGAAGGCATTTATCTGGCCCCATCCGCTTACGAAGCGGGCTTTATGTCTCTGGCACACAGTCAGGACGATATTCAGCGCACGGTTGACGCGGCACAACGCTGTTTCGCAAAACTGGCCTGACGGTTTGCCGCTGGCGGATAGTACTGGCAGCGGCAACGCCTTGCATCATGCAGCATAAATACCGTTGCCTTTTAGCTGCCTTACGCCTGAACTTTTCGCAGTAGCCAGACAAAATAAGGTGCACCAATCAAGGTGGCCAGCAAGCCTGCCGGGATCTGTGCCGGAAAAGCAATCATTCTTCCACACCAGTCCGCTAATGTCATCAAGCCGCCCCCCAACAATGCCGCCATAATCAACTGTGGCAATGCACGGCGAAAACCCAGCATGCGGGCAATGTGCGGTGCCATCAGCCCAACAAAACTGAGCGGGCCGGTGGTAAGCGTAGCCGCTGCGGTCAGCGCCGCTGCCAGCAGCAGCAATGCCATGCGCGCGGGCCTCAGGGCCAAGCCGACAGCCCGTGCGGTTTCACTGCCCAGCGGCAACAGCATTAGCCAGCGGCGACAAAGTGGTGTCAGCCCCAACAATATTGCGGTAATCAACGCCGTTCGCCCTGCCCCGGCAGCATCCACATGATAAGTGGACCCGGCAATCCATGTCATTAGCGTCGCCATACGCGGATCGCCGCTGGCCAGCAATAACAACAGCAAGGTGGAAAACACCGTGCTGAGAGCCATTCCTGCCAGTAACATTCTTTCCGGCGAGAAACCTCCCCGTCCGCCAATGGTAGCGATCACCAACAGCGTTAAGGCAGCGCCAAGACAACCTGCGGGCAATAGCCAGCCAAAGGCATAGCCCGGCACGATAAACAGCATGACAACCACGCCAAACGCCGCCCCGGTACTGATCCCCAGCACTTCCGGGCTGGCCATCGGGTTACCGGTAAGACCCTGGACAATACAGCCCGCCACGCCCAGCATCATCCCGGTTGTCAACGCTGCCGCCATGCGTGGCAGACGCCACGGCATCAGTTGCTGCAAGAGTTCTCCGGTCGCCCAGTGCCAGCCATGCGCATCCCGACCCAAACTCACGGCGGCGACACCCAGAACCAGCAGCAGCACCGCTGCAAGACTTGCCCAGATCGCCACGCGGTGACGTTCAAGCGGCACATTATCCCCCTGGTTTATGGCCGGAATCACTGCAGTCATTTTCAGCCGCGGCAGCAGCCATAACAGCAAAGGGGCACCGATAATCGCCGTTGCCGTACCGGTGGAGACGTCCCGCCAGCGAGCAGTCAACCAGATAACGCCCTGATCGGCCAGCCACAATAATAACATGCCGATAAGCGTCGCCAGCAGCAGGCGACAAGGCAGCCGTCTGGCACCGAGCATCTTTGCCAACAGCGGCGCAAACAGCCCGATAAAGCTGATAATACCGACAGCGTTCACCAGCTGTGCACTGAGCACCACCGCCAGTGCCAGTACCCCGATCCGCGACAGCGCCAGCGACAGCCCGAGATTTTTTGCCACGCCGTCATCCAGCCCCAGTAGCGTCATGGGCCGGATCATCACCAGCGACAATAACAGCCCAATCAACAATTTTAGCCAGAGAAAGCTGACATTATGCCAGTCCATCTGGTTAAGCGTGCCGGTGCTCCACAGGAAGATATTTTGCAGGCGATCATGGTTAAACAGCCTCAGTAGCTGATTCGCCGCGCCGCAATACAGCGACATCACCAGGCCGGCCAGAATCAGCGTAACCGGTGAAAGGCGTTTCCCCCAGGCGATGCCAAACACCACCATCGCCACGAAAATGGCCCCTGCCATTGCAGCCATTTGCTGAGAAAACGGGCCACCCGGCAGGCTCCACAGTGTAGCTATGGTCAGCCCCAGCTGGGCACCGGTCGCCACGCCCAGCGTGCCTGGCTCCGCCAGCGGGTTACGCAACACCTGCTGAAACAGCACCCCGACCAGACCAAGTCCGCCCCCCACCAGCAGAGACAGCACCAGCCGGGGCATCAGGCTGTAATGAAAGACCATCTGATCCACCTGGTCAGGGTCAGCCGCATGAAGCGCCGCCAGCCACTGCGTCGCAGGCAACTGCTGATTGAAATTGTAAAAAGTCAGGGCCAACACCGCCGCCAGAATCAGCATCAGGACAGCAGGGAAACGAAAGAATGTTTTCACGCGGTCTCCAGCACGCCATCAATCAAACGGCAAAAGCGCATTGCAGAAAGGGTTGTGCCATAAAACCACACCTGTGGCACGCAGCGCAGACGGTTTTCCCGCACAAACGGCATCGCCTGCCACAACGGGGTTGCCATCACCTGCGCCACCAGCGTGTCATCGCCATGATCAAAGCAAACCGCATCCACCCCTCGCAGGGTGGCCAGCCGCTCCAGCCCGACAATGGCGCTACCCCAGGAATTGGTTTCTCCCTGCCACGCATTTTCGATGCCAAGCTGCTTCATCACTTCCAGAAACAGACTGCCTTTACCAAAGACCAGCGCATGGCGGGGGTCGAGAATCGACATCACCAGCAAGGGCCGTTGCACCCTGGCTGCAAAACGTTGTTTTGCCGCGGCCATAAACACATCAAAATCGGCGAGGTGCTGGTTTGCCTGCGGCACACGACCGATACGCTCCGCGAGCTGTATCAGGGACTGGCGCGCCAGAGTCAATGGTTTACCGCTGGCATCGTTGAACGCAAACCCCATTCCCGGTGCAATCCGCCGCAGCTTATCAGGCGAAGGTCCATAGCCTGCAGACCAGAGCAGCAATGAAGGTTTCATCTGGCTCAACAGTTCCAGGTTAGGTTCTGTGCGCAGGCCGATTTCCACCGTTGACGGTGGTAAAGCGGGCTCCCCCACCCACAATCGGTATTGAAAGAGATCCGCCACACCCATCGGCGTAACGCCCAGCGCCATCAGTAGCTCAACGGGCAGCCACTCCAGTGCGACAATCCGCTGAACATCCACAGCAGGTGCCGCCCGGCCCGGCAGAGCGGGGAGCAGCGGAGAGAGCGCCAGCGCCATCAGCAGACGACGGCGAAAGTAATCAGGCATCAGGTCCCCATCCTTCAGTAAACAAAACTCACCGGCGTATTGCCGTCAGGGTGAGGCAAAATTCCCATGGGGATACCGTAAATCCGGTTGAGCACCTCAGGCTGCATGATGGCACCCGCCTCACCCCGGGCAATCATCTCACCGTCGCGCAGCGCCACCAAGGTGTCGCAGTAACGTGCCGCCATATTAATATCGTGTAATACCGCAATCACCGTCAGGCCCCGCTGCTGACTGAGCCGCCGAATCAGCGCCAACACCTCAACCTGGTGCGCAATGTCCAGGGCCGAGGTCGGTTCATCCAGTAGCAAACAACGGCTGTGTTGTGCGACCAGCATGGCAATCCACGCCCGCTGGCGCTCACCGCCAGAGAGGCTGTCCACCAACCGTTGTGCAAAGGGCTTCAGCCCCACCAGCACGATGGCGTCTTCAACATGCTGGCGGTCTTCCGGCGTAACCCCCCCCCAGCGCACCGTGCCAGGGGTAGCGTCCCATCGACACCAGTTCCTGCACCGTCATGCCTTCGGCATGCGGCAGTTGCTGAGGCAGATAGGCCACCTCGCGGGCAAACAATTTCACGGGCCAGTTCGCCAGTGCCTGGCCGTTAAGCCAGATCTGACCAGCGGTGGGTGCATGATGCCTGCCCAGCATCTTTAGCAAGGTGGATTTGCCAGAGCCATTGTGACCAATCAGCCCGCAGACTTTTCCCGATAGAAAAGTGAGCGACAGCGGTTGCAGCAAGGTTCTGCCAGGCACGGTGAAGGTGGCACTGTCGAGGGTAAAAGTGGTTTGTGTAACGTATGGAGAGGGCATAGCGTTCTTCTGATTGAGGGCAGCGCGGAATGTTGCCCGATGTATAGAGAACCAATAACCGCTGGTGGATCCCCGCTCGTATTTCGTTGCCAGCGGCAGCAAACCGCGTGACACTAAATATAAACGAGAATCATTATTATAAATATGGGATGATATGCGAATGCGCGGAAGATCTGCAAGCACAAATCGGGCATCGTTCCCTGATTTTCGCCGCATGAATCGGGTGATCAATGTGGGAAAAATCAAACAGACAAGGTTATTTGGTTGAAATTCACAACTGACCAGGGTTCGGCACGAAGCAAATATCATGATTGAGGGTAAAAGGCATGGGCACCACCTAAAACGGTGCCCATGTCAGGCGTGTTATTTACCAAACATATCTTTAATCCAGCCCGCCACACCATCACTGCCTTTCTGCTCGTTCTGCGGCTGTTGCTGCTGCAATTGCTGTTGTTGCGCCTGCTGTTGCTGGCACAAAGCATTAGCATCGGTGGTCCATACCGGCAGCGAACGCCCGCTGCTGCTGGCGCTGCCACAAACGAAATTACCGGCAGAGTCAACGTTCATTGGCGCAATGTCCTCTGGCGGCGTAGGCAGCAGCGGCATCGGTGCCTGATTATCCAGATAGCGACGGTAGATCTGCATTGCCCCACTGGCACCGTAAAGTTTGGTCGACTGGTTGTTGTCCCGACCAATCCAGGTGATGGCCACTTCCTTGCCGTCCACACCGGCGAACCAGCTGTCAATCTGGTTATTGGTGGTGCCGGTTTTGCCTGCCAGATGCGCTTTCGCATAGCGCGCACCCAGCGCTCTCGCGGTGCCTTCTTCCGCCACCTGCTGCATGGCATAAAGCGTCAGGTAGGCCGTCTGGGCTGGCACCGCCCGTTCAGCCTGCGGGAAGCTCTGATACAGCACGGTGCCATCTTCAGCTATGACCGAACGCACGGCGGACAGCTGCGCACGATTACCGCCGCTGGCAATGGTCTGGAATGCCTGTGCCACTTCAATCGGCGTCAGGTTCAGCGCCCCCAGCAGCATCGCCGGAACCGGCTGCAACTGGTCTTTTGCCACCCCCAGACGGGTCCAGGTATCCACCACCTGCGGCAAGCCAAGCGTCATACCCAGATTTACCGTTGGTACGTTCATGGAGTGAGCCAGCGCATCCACCAGCATCACCTGACCGCTAAAGCGACGGTCGTCATTCTGGGGTTTCCAGATCTGGCCGTTAGGCTGCTTCAGCGCAATGGGATTATCGGCAATCCAGGTATTCAGGCGGTATTTGTCCGGCTGACTCAGTGCGGTGAGATAGGTGGCCGGTTTAGCCAGAGAACCAATGGAGCGTCGAGCCTGCAGGGCGCGGTTGTATCCGGCAAACTGCGGGTCGGCCCCCCCCACCATGGCACGGACTTCCCCACTGAAACGGTCGACAATCACCATCGCCGTTTCCAGATCGTTGAGGCCACGCTGCTTACGCAACGCCGGAACGCCCTCTTCCACCGCCTTTTCCGCCGCATCCTGAGAGAGTGGGTCCAGCGTGGTGAAGATTTTTACCCCGGAGAGATCTTTCACCTTATCGCCCAGTTTCGCCTGCAGTTCATTACGCACCATCTGCATAAAGGCAGGCTGCGGCGTGATCACGCCGCCTTTCGGTTGCACGCCAAGAGGGCGCGCACTGAGCATGTCATACAGCTCCTGGTCGATCACTTTTTGCTGTTGCAGCAGGCGTAGCACCAGATTGCGGCGCTCCAGCGCCAACGTTGGATTACGCCACGGATTATAGAGCGACGCCCCTTTCACCATCCCCACCAGCAGCGCCTGCTGATCGAGACTTAGTTCATCCACCGGACGCCCGAAATAATAAAGGCTGGCCAGCGGGAAGCCACGAATCTGATCATTGCCCGCCTGCCCCAAATAAACTTCGTTCAGGTACAGCTCAAGGATGCGATCCTTGCTGTAGCGTGCGTCCATGATCAACGCCATATAAGCTTCATTGGCTTTACGCCACAGCGAACGTTCGTTTGTCAGGAACAGGTTTTTCACCAGCTGCTGCGTCAGCGTACTGCCGCCCTGCACCGCCCGTCCGGCGGTAATGTTAGCGAGAAACGCACGGCCAATTGAGTAGAAACTGATGCCGTCGTGCTGGTAAAAGTGACGATCTTCCGTGGCAACCAGGGTATCCACCAGCAGATCGGGAAAACCAGCGCGCGGCACAAACAGACGTTGTTCACCGTTGGGTGACTGCAACATAGTGATCAGCCGGGGATCGAGCCGGAAAAAACCAAAATCACGTCCGCTGTCGAGGTTTTTTATCTCGTTCAGGCCGTCATTGCTGAAGGTCAGCCTGGCGCGGATTTGCCCTTCTTTACTGTCAGGAAAGTCAAAAGGACGGCGCAGCAGTTCAATACTGTTTCCCTGCACGGTAAATTCGCCGGGACGCGTCATACGGGTCACCTGACGATATTGTGTGCCTTCCAGCAGAGCGATCATCCCGCTTTTGTTTAAGGACATGCCCGGTTCAAGGTTAACCATGCGGCCATATACTGCCGCAGGCAGCTGCCAGACTTTGCCGTCAATACGGCTGCGGATTTGTCCATCAAGGTAGAATCCATAGGCGATCATCACCAAGATAAAGACCAGCGCCGGCTTTACAAATAGCCCCAGCCAGCCTCTTCTCCTGCGCGGCGAACGCCCCTTTCCGTTACGTGGCACCGATTGTCTCTCCTCATTATCATGGTCGTCATCCTGAAAATCTTCGTCATCATCCCTGCGCTTGCCCCGGCCCGCCGGGCTTCGTGGCGGGTTGGGCTTTTTACCTTTGCGCCCAATCGGTTCGCGATCGTCAGACATTCTTCTTCTCCGCCAGCGGCCACCGGTAATGGTCGACCACTTTGTGCTTACCCGATGTAATACGGAACGGGAACCTTCTGAAATAAAAGCTGTTTTCATGAAGATGCCGAAAACTTCTTGGTACGGCTCGTTGGCAGCGCACTGGCCGGATTGTCCGGCCAGTGATGTTTCGGATAGCGCCCTTTCATCTCTTTTTGCACTTCAGAGTACGCACCCTGCCAGAACCCCGACAGGTCGCGGGTAATCTGCAACGGCCGCTGCGCCGGGGAGAGCAGTTCCAGCACCAGGGCAACCCGCCCTGCGGCCACGCACGGATTCTGCGCTTCCCCAAACATTTCCTGTAATCGTACCGCCAGTACGGGCGGCTTCTCCTGATGATAACGGATCGGAAGCCGGCTTCCGGTGGGCACAGTGTAGTGAGTTGGCAGCAGAGTATCCAGTTGCTGACGACAGGACCATGTGAGCAATTGTAATAAAGCGCTGGCCACATCAATCTGCTGTAATCCTTTGGCATCGCGTACACCATGCATGGCAGGCAGCAGCCAGCTTTCCAGTGAGACAAGTAAATCTGCCTTACTGGCAGCGGGCCAGTTTTCCTCCGGTAGCCATTGTGCGGCGCACACCAGTCGCAGGCGCAGTTGCTCCGCCTGCGGCGTCCAGTTCAGTACCGATAATCCTTTCAGGCGGATCCAGCGCAGCATCGCCGGGTGCAGCTCATCTTCATCAGGCTTGCTCATCGGCTGGGCGGCCAGCACCAGTTCACCGATTTGCTGACGGCGCCACGCGCGTAGCGTGCCGCGCTGTTCATCCCATTCCACTTCAGTTTGCTGCGTTACCCGTTCCGGCTGCTGGCGGATAAGTGTTTCAATATCCAGCGGCACCGCCTGCAATATACGCGCGTCCGGCTGGGCGCTGCCCTGCAGTAAACCGGGGGCAACCAGCCATTCATAGCGGGTCAGCGCCGCGTCGCATTCGAGCTTTGCCCCGCTGCCATTGGCCAGCTGATAGCGGCCTTCCGCCCCCCGGCGGCGGGCGATACGGTCTGGAAAAGAGCCCGCCAGCAGCGGTGCAATCAGCGCGCTGTCTGCCTTGCCTCCGGTTATTTTCAGGCGGCGCAACAGCTGCACGGCACGCTGTTGCCAGTTATTCTGTGGACGATGTACGCCGTCGCACAAATCGATGCTGCCGTGCGCGGGTTCTTCCAGCATCGCCACCAGCAGCGCGGCGGTGCTGGCGCGATCTTTATCATCACATGCGTCAATCAGCATGGCGGAAAATCGCGGTTCGCTGCCGAGCGCCGCCATGCGCCGCCCTTTGCCGGTCAGTCTGCCGCAGGCATCAGTTGCACCCAGGGCCATCAACAACCGTTGTGCGCAATCAAGATTGCGCGCGGGCGGCCGATCCAACCAGCATAATTGCGTGACGTCGGGGCAGCCCCACTGCAACAGATCCAGCCACAACGGCGCGAGATCGCTGTTGAGTATTTCCGCATCAGAATGACTGGCCGCACGTTCCGCCTGCTCTTTCGCCATCAGATGTAGACAAAGGCCGGGTTCAGTACGCCCTGCCCGTCCGGCACGCTGGATCATCGACGCCTGACTGACGCGCTGAGTCTGTAAGCGCGTCACGCCGCTGCGCGGATCAAACAGGGCAACCCGCTCCAGTGTGCTGTCCACCACCAGACGGATCCCCTCAATAGTCAGGCTGGTTTCGGCAATATTGGTCGCCAGCACCACCTTACGGCACCCGGCTGGCGCGGGCGCTATCGCTTTTCGCTGCTCTGCAAGCGAGAGCGCACCGTACAACGGGCAGAGTTCGGTATCCGCCGCTATCAGCTCACCTAACGCAATCTGTACCCGCTGAATTTCCGCCACGCCCGGCAGAAAAAGCAGCAGCGAGCCGCGTTCTTCATGCAGTAACCGCGCCACCTGCTGCGCCACGGCCAGTTCGAACCGTGCCGTGGCAGGCAAAGAGGCATAGCGCCGTTCAACCGGAAACGAGCGTCCTTCAGCGCAAATCACCGGGGCATCGGGCAGCATTGTCGTCAGGCGTCGATCGTCCAGGGTGGCCGACATCAGCAGAAGGGTCAGGTCGTCACGCAGTCCTTGCTGCACATCCAGCAGCAGCGCCAGCGCGAGGTCCGCCTGCAGGCTGCGCTCATGGAACTCATCGAGCATCACCAGCGAAACGCCTTCCAGCATCGGGTCCTGCTGTAACATCCGGGTAAGAATACCTTCGGTAATCACTTCCAGCCGCGTGGCGGGACCGATGCAGTTTTCGGACCGCATGCGATAGCCCACGGTTTCGCCCGGCTGCTCACCCAGCTGTTCCGCCAGCCGCTGCGCCACGTTACGGGCCGCCAGCCGCCGGGGTTCCAGTAGCAGGATTTTTCCGCTGAAGTCGCCCTGCTGCAACAGTTGTAACGGCAGCCAGGTGGATTTTCCCGCGCCGGTAGGGGCAATAAGCAGCACCTGGGGCGAACGCCGCAGGGCGGATAATAACGCGGGGAAAATCGCACTGACCGGTAATGAACCCACGCTTTTACTCCATAACATCGTGGCCTGAATGTGTCGGGCATTGTAGCATTCCTCCCTCAGAAATAGCGGAGAACACCATGAGCGAACGGAAAAGGCTGTTTTTTGCCATCAGTCTGCCAGAGGAAAGCAGCACACGTATCGTAGCGTGGCGGGCGCAAAGCTTTGCCAAGGAAGCAGGTCGTCCGATTGCGTCAGCGAATTTGCATCTTACCCTGGCTTTTCCCGGTGATGTCAGTCACGAGAGGTCGCTGGCACTACAGCGGCTGGCAGCGAAGATTAAACAGCCCGGCTTCGTACTCACGCTCGATGATGCCGGACACTGGCCACGTTCCGGCATCGTGTGGCTGGGACCAAAACGTTCTCCTCGCGGGCTGTTGCAGCTGGCAGAAATGCTGCGTGCACAGGCCGCCCGCTGTGGCTGTTATCAAAGTCCAGGTCCGTTTCATCCCCATATTACCCTGTTGCGTAATGCCATCCGGCCAGTCGCGCTCCCTCCCCGCAATTTTCACTGGTCGTTTTACGTTGAACGTTTTTCACTATTTGAGTCAGTTTTTCCCCGTGGCCGCACCGTGTATAAGGCACTGGCAGAGTGGAACCTGGAGAAGGAAACGCGATGATTTTTAGCCCACCGTTACGGCCCGCCACGCTGGTGATGCGTTACAAACGTTTTCTTGCGGACGTTATCACGCCAGAAGGCGAAAAACTGACAATCCACTGTGCTAATACCGGCGCGATGACCGGCTGTGCCACGCCCGGCGACAAAGTGTGGTACTCCACCTCTGACAGCCTGACCCGGAAATATCCGCACAGCTGGGAGCTAACGGAAACGCAGCAGGGACAGTGGATCTGCATTAATACCCTGCGGGCCAATGGCTTAGTAAAAGAGGCGCTGGGCCATAAGGTCATCAAAGAACTTGCCGGTTACAGCCGCCTGCACGCCGAGGTGAAGTATGGCGCGGAAAAAAGCCGTATCGATTTTCTGCTTCAGGCAGACGGGCGCGCCAACTGCTATATTGAAGTGAAATCCGTGACCCTTTGCCAGCAGGGCAAAGGCTATTTCCCGGATGCGGTAACCGTGCGCGGCCAGAAACATCTGCGTGAATTAACAACGATGGCTGAACGGGGGCATCGCGCGGTTCTTTTTTTTGCCGTTCTGCATTCGGGGATTGAGGACATTACCTCGGCGCGTCACATTGATGCGCATTATGCAGAACTACTGGCACAGGCGCAGCAACATGGGGTTGAAGTGCTTTGTTATAAAGCACGGCTATCACCTGACGAACTCTTACTTGAAAAGCCACTCGCCGTGACGTTATAAAGTATGCTGCAGTGCGCTGTAACAAACATGCCTGCCGCCACGCTTTTACTCACAGGCTTGTCAAGGGAGGGGCAGGAATAATTGCCAACCTTGATCGCTTCTGCTATTTATAGCGGCCTGTTTTTATCCCCTTTGGGGATCGATAGTGCGTGTTATCCAGGAGAAACAACATGCAAGAAGGGCAAACCCGTAAAAGCTCGTCCCTGAGTATTCTCGCCATCGCTGGGGTGGAACCATACCAGGAAAAGCCGGGCGAAGAGTACATGAATGAAGCCCAGCTGGAGCATTTCAAGAAAATCCTAGAAGCCTGGCGTAACCAGCTTCGTGATGAAGTTGATCGTACGGTTTCTCATATGCAGGATGAAGCCGCTAACTTTCCCGACCCCGTTGACCGCGCGGCTCAGGAAGAGGAATTCAGTCTTGAACTGCGTAACCGCGACCGTGAACGTAAGCTGATCAAAAAGATCGAGAAGACGTTGAAAAAAGTGGAAGACGACGATTTCGGCTACTGCGAATCCTGCGGCGTTGAAATTGGCATTCGTCGCCTTGAAGCCCGCCCTACTGCCGATCTGTGCATCGACTGTAAAACACTGGCAGAGATCCGCGAAAAGCAAATGGCCGGTTAACCGCATTCGCAGTACAGCAGGTGGCTTACCTGCTGTACTGCGTTTGTTATCGCCAGTCAGGGCTGCATGCACCCTGTTTGTGTTTTAACGCCAGGTCCAACATGGCAGTTCAGCTTGCCAACGGGACATATTTTTAATGTCATCTTCTTATATTGGGCGCTTTGCCCCCTCTCCCTCCGGTTTTCTGCATTTTGGTTCTCTGATCGCCGCATTGGGTAGCTATCTTCAGGCACGGGCGCAGCACGGGCAATGGCGGGTACGCATTGACGATATCGATCCCCCGCGTGAAGTGGCCGGTGCGGCGCAGCATATTCTGCGGCAGCTTGAGCATTATGGCCTGTTATGGGACGGTGAAGTGCTCTGGCAGTCGCAGCGCCATCAGGCTTATCGTGAGGTGCTTGCCTGGCTGGAACAGCAGCAGCGCAGTTACTGTTGCACCTGCACACGCAGCCGCATCCAGCAATGCGGCGGAATCTACGACGGCCATTGTCGCAGTCTACAGCATGGTCCGATCAACGCGGCGGTGAGACTGCGGAACGATCAGCCAACAGACCGCTTTTACGATGGCGTACGGGGTGAGGTCGTGGCAGACGCTGGTTTTGCCGGAGAAGATTTTATTATTCACCGCCGTGACGGGCTGTTTGCTTATAATCTTGCGGTGGTGGTGGATGACCATTATCAGGGCGTAACCGAAGTAGTGCGCGGAGCCGATCTGATCGTACCAACGGTAAGGCAACGAACGTTGTATCAACAATGCGGATGGCCAGCGCCAGCGTATCTGCATTTACCCCTGGCGATAAACCGTGATGGCAACAAGCTTTCGAAACAAAATCATACACCTTCTTTGCCAGAGGGCGATCCACGTCCAACACTGGTTGCTGCCTTGCTGTTTCTCGGTCAGCCGATCATTATCGGATGGCAGGATCTACCGCTGGAGATGCTGTTGCATCAGGCCATTGTAAACTGGAATGTGGCAACGATTCCGGGCACCGATTGTTTTTATCCAGATACCTGCATTTCGCCAGTGCAAAGCTCTGGCTGAAAAGAAAACCGGGATGAGAGATGAGCATTCTCAAACGTGCCACACTGAGCTATGATTAGCCGCTGTTTTTATTACCCAGCTTTTATTGTCACTATCGAGGTGTCCTATTTTTACCCGCGTTGCTAATTTTTGCCGGAAAGTGTTGAGTCGCGAAGACAAGGCGCCCGCCGATGCCGGTGAAGCGCATCAGATTACCGTCATTCCTCGCGATGGCCACAACATTTCGCGGAAAGACATCAGTGAAAATGCCCTCAAGGTGCTGTACCGCCTGAATAAAGCTGGCTATGAAGCTTACCTGGTGGGTGGCGGCGTACGTGACTTACTACTGGGGAAGAAACCCAAAGATTTTGACATCACTACCAATGCCACACCGGATCAGATGCGTAAGCTTTTCCGTAACTGTCGTCTGGTAGGACGCCGTTTCCGCCTGGCACATGTGATGTTTGGCCCGGAAATTATTGAAGTGGCCACCTTTCGCGGACATCACGTAGCACAGCAGGTCAGCGACGATCGCAACAGTTCACAGCGTGGCCAAAATGGCATGTTGTTACGTGATAACATTTTTGGCTCAATCGAAGATGATGCCCAACGTCGCGATCTCACCATCAACAGCCTTTATTACAGTGTGGCCGACTTCACCGTACGTGACTATGTTGGCGGCCTCAGCGACCTGCAACAGGGTGTTATTCGTCTGATTGGCGACCCGGAAATGCGCTACCGCGAAGACCCGGTGAGAATGCTGCGGGTGATTCGTTTTGCCGCCAAACTGGAGATGTCCATTGCCCCCGGTACCGCAGAACCTATTCCGCGTCTTGCTACGCTGCTTAATGACATTCCCCCGGCGCGACTGTTTGAAGAGACCCTGAAGCTGTTGCAGGCAGGTTTTGGCTACAGGACTTACCTGCAACTGCGCGAGTACCAGCTGTTTCAGCCGCTGTTTCCGATTCTCACCCGCTATTTTACACAAACGGGTGACAGCACGATGGAGCGGATGATCGCTCAGGTACTGAAAAATACCGATAACCGCATTCAGAATCAGATGCGCGTCAATCCGGCGTTTCTGTTTTCGGCACTGTTCTGGTATCCGCAGCTGGAAGCAGCACAGAGAATCGCTCAGGAAAGCGGCCTCGCTTATTACGATGCGTTTGCGCTGGCAATGAATGACCTGCTCGATGAAGCCTGCCGTTCGCTTGCCATTCCGAAACGGATTACCTCGCTGGTGCGGGACATCTGGCAATTGCAGCTGCGACTGTCACGCCGCCAGGGCAGACGCGCCTGGAAGCTAATGGAACATCCAAAGTTTCGTGCAGTTTATGATTTACTGGCGCTGCGCGCCGAAGTGGAAAATCATCCTGAGCTGCTGCGGCTTTCTGCCTGGTGGGCAGAATTCCAGGTAGCCACACCGCCACAGCAGAAAGTTTTGCTAAACAATCTGGATGACGACCCGGCCCAAAGACGCCGTACCCGCCGTCCGCGTAAGCGCCCTGCCGCCCCACGTCGTGACAGCCATAACCCTTCATGAACCGGGTCTTTCTGGCGTTAGGTAGTAATCTTGCCAACCCACTGCATCAGGTGCAGGCCGCGCTTGATGCACTGACGACGCTACCTGAAACAAAACAGGTTCTCGTCTCTTCCTTCTGGCGCACCCCCCCTTACGGGCCGCCAGACCAGCCTGATTACCTTAACGCGGCGGTTGCACTGGACACCGGACTTTCTCCCGAAGCCCTGCTGGATCAGACGCAGCGCATCGAACATGAACAGGGCCGGGTGCGTAAAGATCACCGCTGGGGGCCGCGCACGCTGGACCTGGATATTATGCTGTTTGGCACGCTGACGCTTGACACGCCGCGTCTTACCGTACCGCATTACGATATGCGTAATCGCGCCTTTATGCTGGTGCCACTGCTGGAAATCGCACCGGAAATCACCTTCCCTGACGGCACGCGCGCCGGGGATATTCTCGCCGGGCTGGATTCCCGCGCCATTCAGCGCTGGTAGTGCAAAGCCCTCTGGCTTCCTTTAAGATACGTCATTCAAAAACTATCTTGAGAGATTGCGATGAAACCAACGACGGTATCAACACTTCGCCAGTGGAAAAAGAGCGGTCGCAAATTTGCTTCCATCACCGCATACGACTTTAGTTTTGCGCGTCTTTTTGCCGATGAGGGTATTCAGGTCATTCTGGTGGGTGACTCGCTGGGTATGGTGGTGCAGGGCCATGATTCCACGTTGCCCGTTACCCTGACGGATATCATCTACCATACTCAGGCAGTGCGTCGCGGCGCGCCACAGGCGCTACTGCTGGCGGACCTGCCCTTTATGACCTACGCCACGCCAGAACAAACATTCGACAGCGCAGCGCAGCTTATGCGGGCCGGGGCAAATATGGTTAAGCTTGAGGGTGGGCAGTGGCTGGCAGAAACAGTGAGGCAGCTTACCGAGCGCGCCGTCCCGGTTTGTGGTCATCTCGGCCTGACGCCCCAGTCCGTGAATATTTTCGGCGGCTATAAGGTCCAGGGGCGCGAAAGTGAGTCGGCAGAAACACTGCTCAACGACGCGCTGGCGCTGGAAGCAGCCGGTATGCAAATGGTGGTGCTGGAGTGTATTCCGGTGCCGCTGGCTGAACGCATCACCAAAGCATTAAGTATCCCAACGATCGGCATTGGCGCAGGCAACAAAACCGACGGGCAAATTTTGGTGATGCACGATGCGTTTGGCATTACCGGTGGCCACATTCCTAAATTCGCTAAAAATTTCCTCGGTGAAACCGGCGAACTGCGCGCGGCGGTCAGACAGTATGTCGCGGAAGTCGACGCGGGCAGCTATCCCGATGAAAAACACAGTTTCTATTAAGTCAGGAGAAACATCGTGCTGATTATTGAAACGCTACCGATGCTACGCCGTGAGATCCGTCGCTGGCGTCAGGATGGCAAACATATCGCGTTGGTGCCCACCATGGGAAACCTGCATGACGGGCATATGTCGCTGGTCGATGTGGCACGCGAGCATGCCGATATCGTCATTACCTCCATTTTTGTCAATCCCATGCAGTTTGAACGTGCGGACGATCTTACCCGCTATCCGCGAACGCTTCAGGACGACTGTGAAAAGCTGAATCGTCGTAAGGTGGATCTGGTGTTTGCTCCTTCCCCCGGCGATATTTATCCGAAAGGTATCGACGCACAAACCTTTGTAGAGGTGCCCGGTCTCTCCAGCCTGCTGGAAGGCGCCAGCCGGCCCGGCCACTTTCGCGGCGTCGCCACTATCGTCAGTAAGCTGTTTAATCTGGTGCAGCCCGACCTGGCCTGCTTTGGTGAGAAGGATTATCAGCAGCTGGCATTGATCCGCAAGATGGTCGCGGACATGGCTTACGATATTGAGATTATTGGCGTGCCCACGGTGCGGGCAAAAGATGGTCTGGCACTCAGCTCACGCAATGGCTACCTCACCGCTGATGAACGCAAAATCGCGCCGGAACTCAGCAAGGTGATGAACAGCCTCGCCAGCCAGCTGTCGAATGGAGAACGGCAAATTGAAGGTATGCTGGCAGCGGCAGAAACAACGCTGGCGTCGAAAGGCCTGCGCGCCGACGGTCTGGCGATTTGCGATGCAACGACACTGCTACCACTGACCGTGGACAGCCAGCGCGCGGTGATCCTGATGGCAGCATGGCTGGGTAAAGCACGGCTGATTGATAATCAACAGGTTGATCTGTACGCGTGATGGTTCGGTCAGCCTGTGCGTGAGCAGCGCACCCGGCTTTTTTGATTACCAGGTGAAAGGAAGAAGGTTATGAATCGTACAATGTTGCAGGGCAAGCTGCACCGGGTCAAAGTGACTCAGGCCGACCTCAACTATGAAGGCTCTTGCGCTATCGATCAGGATTTTCTTGATGCTTCCGGCGTTCTGCAATATGAAGCGATCGATATCTATAATGTGACCAACGGCCAGCGCTTTTCCACCTATGCTATTGCGGCCGAACGAGGTTCAAAAATCATTTCGGTTAACGGTGCCGCCGCGCGTTGTGCATGTGTAGGGGATATTTTAATTATCTGTTCTTACGTTACGATGACGGATGAACAGGCGCGTGCGTGGCAGCCTAAAGTCGCTTACTTTGAAGGCGATAACCAGATGAAGCGGCTGGCGAAAGCCGTGCCGGTGCAGGTTGCCTGACAGGTGAGTAAAAAGCCACCTGCATAGCAGGTGGCTTTGACACCGCCCCCTAAAAGGGGGCTTAAACACCACCTTTCCAGTCCGAGCTGTATTTGCCTTTCTTCTTCCTCTTTGGCAACCTTGTCCTGGTACCGCACATACCTTCGAATTACTTCTTCTTTTGCACCCACCGAATCCACAAAATACCCTCTTTGCCAAAAGTGGTTACACCAAAGCTTGTGCTTCCTGAGATAAGGAAACTTCTCGAACAGCCTGATGGCCGTTCGCCCTTTCACAAATCCCATCAACTCAGAAACACTCAAGCCCGGCGGCGTCCTCACCACCAGATGTATATGATCTATCTGCACATTTAGCTCAACTACTGTGCATTTTTTCATATTGCTGTAAATGTAGATGCTGCGGTAAACCTCTTTACCGAGATGACCTTTGAGGATTTTGTATCTGTACTTCGGTGTCCATACAAAATGATACTGACAGCGATAGGATACGTGGGAAGCGGATTTATATCTGCT
The DNA here is from genome assembly GCF_021365465.1 of Erwinia tracheiphila. Taxonomy (NCBI): domain Bacteria; kingdom Pseudomonadati; phylum Pseudomonadota; class Gammaproteobacteria; order Enterobacterales; family Erwiniaceae; genus Erwinia; species Erwinia tracheiphila. The sequence goes on along the minus strand of NZ_CP089932.1, from coordinate 957,315 downwards.
CATGCTATTTACTCCTTGATTTGCTGGTAACAAACCGGGGCAGTATTTAGCATGGGCATTCTACGGGCAAAGCCCCACATGAACGATCACCACCTCCACAGGAGGTGGTTTAGTGTTGATAATAAAAAGGGCCGAACCGGCCCTTTTTATTTCCACCAGCCCCCTCTTCTGCGGGCCTGGTTTTTATGGATAAGATGGCTTTGGTATTAGCGGTGTCCGGCGTGCGCGTCGCTTTTTATTACGTCCTTAACCCTCTGCCACGCTCAATAAGCCACCAGACCACAACATAGATCACCGCGACAAATACCAGCAGCACACCCAGCGTTAATACCAGCGGCACATCGGTAATACCCAGAAAACCATAGCGAAAACCACTGATCATGTAGACTATCGGGTTCAGTTTCGATACCACCTGCCAGAAAGGCGGCAGAAGCGCCAGTGAGTAAAATACCCCTCCCAAATAAGTCAGCGGCGTCAGGACAAAGGTGGGGATCAGGTTGATATCATCAAAGCTACGCGCGAAGACCGCATTGAGTAAGCCTGCCAGCGAAAACAAAATTGCGGTCAGCAACAGCGTAACCGCAATCATCAACCACGAGTGAACCTGCAGCGGCACAAAAAACAGAGAAACCGCCGTGACCAGTACGCCAACACACAGTCCACGCGCCACGCCGCCGCCAATATAGCCAGCAATAATGATGTGCGTGGGCACCGGAGCCACCAGCAGTTCTTCGATGTTGCGTTGAAACTTGGCGCTGAAAAACGATGACGACACGTTGGCATAGGAATTGGTGATCACCGACATCATGATCAGGCCCGGCACGATAAATTGCATATAGGTAAAGCCGTGCATATCGCCAATACGAGAACCAATCAGATTGCCAAAAATGATGAAGTAGAGGGCCATGGTAATCACCGGGGGCAACAGCGTCTGGATCCAGATGCGGCCAAAGCGGATTACTTCTTTTTCCCAAATGCTTTTCAGCGCAACCCAGTATAGATGCGTCATGCTTTTTCTCCTTTGCGACCATTGACCAGGTCAACAAACAGTTCCTCCAGGCGGTTCGCTTTATTGCGCATACTCAACACCTGCACGCCCTGCTGACTAAGCTGACTGAACACGCTGTTCAGTCCCTGCTCGCGCAGCACTTCTACCTCCAGCGTGGAGGTATCTACCAGCCGGTGCTGGAACCCTTCCAGCTTCGGCAAGGGGCTTTTCGCCGCCAGATCGAGGATAAAGGTTTCCGATTTCAGCTTGGCCAGCAGCCCCTTCATGGTGGTGTTTTCCACCAGCTCTCCCCGCTGAATAATGCCGATATGGCGGCACAGCATTTCGGCTTCTTCCAGGTAGTGGGTGGTCAGAATAATGGTGGTACCTTGCGCGTTGAGTTCCTGTAAAAAGCTCCACATTGAACGGCGGAGTTCGATATCAACGCCCGCGGTCGGCTCATCAAGGATCAGCAGTTTGGGTTCATGCATCAGCGCACGGGCGATCATCAGACGGCGCTTCATTCCGCCAGAAAGCATGCGCGCCCGTTCGTTACGCTTGTCCCACAGGTCAAGCTGACGAAGATATTTTTCAGCCCGGATACGTGCTTCTTTTTTCTCCACGCCATAGTAGCCGGCCTGGCTCACCACAATCTGAAATACCGTTTCAAACGGGTTAAAGTTAAATTCCTGTGGCACCAGCCCCAGCTGGCGTTTGGCATTGACCACATCCTGCTGCAGGTCGTAGCCAAACACCCGCACCCTTCCGGCGGTTTTGTTTACCAGCGAACTGATAATGCCGATAGTGGTGGATTTTCCGGCGCCGTTTGGCCCAAGCAGTGCGTAGAAATCACCGGCTTCCACATTAAGATCAATTCCCTTGAGGGCCTGAACGCCACCCGCATAGGTTTTGGTCAGTTTTTCAAGTTCCAGTGCATAAGTCATAGGTTTAAGAGTGCCTTGTTCTGAATGGTTTTTTTATTTGCCGTTTTAAATCATGTTTCGTTGGCCTATATTACTGCAACGCATATAAAGTCCTGGATAAGTTGAAATGAAAGATATCGACACCCTGATTAGTAACAACCGCGAATGGTCCAAACTGCTCAAAGAAGAAGATCCAGGCTTTTTCGAGCGTCTTGCGCTGGCACAAAAACCGCGCTTTCTGTGGATTGGCTGTTCTGACAGCCGCGTTCCTGCTGAACGTCTGACCGGGCTGGAACCGGGTGAGCTTTTTGTTCACCGCAATGTAGCCAACCAGGTTATTCACACCGATTTAAACTGCTTGTCCGTAGTGCAATATGCCGTTGAGGTGCTGGAAGTTGAGCACATCATTATCTGTGGCCACTACGGCTGCGGCGGCGTACAGGCGGCGGTTGAGAACCCGGATCTGGGGCTGATCAACAACTGGCTGCTGCACATTCGCGATTTATGGTACAAGCACGGCGCATTATTAAGCGAACTGCCACCGCAGAAACGTTTCGATAAGCTGTGTGAAATCAATGTGGTAGAGCAGGTTTACAATTTGGGCCACTCCACCATCATGCAGTCAGCATGGAAGCGAGGCCAGAACGTCACCCTCCACGGTTGGGTTTACGGCATTCAGGACGGCTATCTTCGCGATTTGAACGTCGCGGCCACCAGTCGTGAAACCCTTGAACAGCGTTACCATGCAGGCATCGCCAACCTGTTGAGCGAACTGGAAAAGCCCACCTGTTAACCGGGACGCTATCATACAGCAGGCCGGAAAATCCGGCCTTAATCGATTGTGCGGTGACGAATTACGCTTCCAGCATCACCACTTTACCCACGTAGGGGAGATGACCCACGTAGGGGAGATGCCGATAACGCTGCGCATAATCAATACCGTAGCCCACTACAAATTCATCCGCGATAGTAAAACCAACATAATCAACGGACACCTCCACTTCACGGCGGTCCGGCTTATCCAGCAAAGTACATATCGCCAGTGACTTTGGTTGACGCAGGCTCAGTATCTCGCGAACCTTCCTCAGAGTATTGCCGGAATCAATGATGTCCTCAACGATTAACACATCTTTACCGCGAATATCCTCATCAAGATCTTTCAGGATCCTGACATCCCGCGTACTCGACATACCACTGCCGTAGCTGGATGCGACCATAAAGTCGACTTCATGCGTCACGTCAATTTTGCGGCAAAGATCTGCCATAAACATAAAGGAACCGCGCAGCAGGCCCACCAGCACTAAGGCACCGTCGCTGTCAGAATAGCGTTCGGTGATGTGTCGGCCCATATCTGCGATACGTCTGGCGATCTCGTCTTCAGAGATCATGACTTCAACGGAATGTTTCATAACTTATGTCGATACTGTTGAGAGCTTAAGGGAAGGCGCGAAGTTTATCACATTTCAGGATGGGTTTTTGCTCCCGTTCTGAAGCGAACATGTAGGGCATAACGCAAAAACACCGTGCTCTTTTCATCGGATATGGCAGAGATTGATTTTACAGAGTGGCATCACGAATGAGGTCATCACACACTGACGGCCTTACTCAAGGTGGCACGAAATCTCTGCGAATCAGCCATTTCGCCCCCTTTTTTGGGTGTGCCTTCGGGAATTCGCTCCTGAAAAATCACTGAACATAGCGCCCTTACAGGGCGAGCGTCACGGCTCTGCCGTTCCGAGGGTGTTCATGACCGGCTCACAGCTTTATACTCTGCGGTATGTTAATTTCTCAGGAAATCATTCACATTGCCCGTAGCAAAGCCCCCAGAAAGCGTAAACCCACGCCCTCGTCCCGACGCGCTATACCCGGATATCCTAAGCGTTTTCTGGTGTCCATTCCGCCCCGGAGCGATTATGACGACCCCGACGAGTTTTTTACGACACTCCGCAGGATGCCATTCGTCACTGTGTCCACCTGGGGCCACAGTTTTTCCTCGATACACACTTCGACCCGCCTCTCGTCTGCATCATCCGCGGCTTTGAGCCGCCTGACTCACCCGACGGCGATGTCGTCCTTGAGTCCATGCCAGCCGATGTGTTTATTATCGCCACAGAATCCGGCATGCTGCCGGTGACCTTCGCTCCCTGGGATAAACACACCGACAACTGGGCCGATGACTGTGACGACTGGCACTATAATACCGGTGCCACTGCAGAGCGATAATCCGCCGCATGTATATCCCGCGCCCGGCAAAACTGCTGTTCACCACTGATGACGCCTGGAACCGGTATATGGATAAACACGGGGACACCCTCAGCCCCTGGACCGTACTCTGCGTCGAGCGCATGCTCGCCTGCGGCACTGCTGCCATGGGGGTGAAGCGATACTGCTGCGCCTCCCCGGACTGCACCCACACCCGCTTCTTCTGCCAGACCTGTAAATCAAAAGGCTGCAGCTCCTGCGGACATAAGGCCACGGAGCAGTGGATTACAGAACAACAGCAAATTCTGCCCGACTGCGACTGGCAGCATATCACCTTCACCATGCCCCATCTGCTGTGGCCCTTTTTCAACAATAACTGGCCTCTGCTCAATGCCCTGTTCCGCGCAGCCACCCGCGCCATGCTCCGCTGGGCCAGAAAACAGGGTGTGGAAGTCGGTATCTTCTGCGCCCTGCACACCTACGGTCGCCAGCTCAACCAGCATCCCCACATTCATCTCTCCGTCACCCGCGGCGGGCTTGATATTAAACACGGCGTATGGCGCGACCTCTTCTTTAAAAAGCATGCCGTGGAGGAAATCTGGCGCGGAGCCGTCATCCGGCTGCTGCGCCACAGCTATGACCTGATTAACCCCGGCAGGCTGCCGGGGCTGGGGCATATCCACGACAAAAAACAGTGGCTGCGCTATCTGCAGGCGCAGTACGGGCGCCGCTGGAAGGTCCACTTCGCGAAGAAGACCCGGGGGGCCTGGCGGAGCGTCAAATATCTGGGCCGGTACCTGAAACGGCCCCCCGTGTCGGCGGCGAAGCTGAGGCACTACAGCGGCGGCGCGGTGGTGCACCACTATTACGACCACCGTACGCAGCAGTACCGGCAGCAGACGCTGACGCAGGAAGATATGATCGGACGTTATATCAGCCATATCCCGGCGAAGCATTTTAAGATGGTGCGTTATTACGGTTTTTTATCAAACCGTAAACGGGGTAGCCTGCTGCCGAAGGTGTATGAAGCCCTGGAGATGGAAGCGCGGAAAAAACCGGAGAAGCCCGGCTTCGCCGCGCTGATGAAAGAATTTCTGCGCACGGATCCGTACAAATGCATTCTGTGCGGCAACCGACTGCGCTTCAGCAGTGCGCAGGCCGGGAGGCACGCGTCGGAGTTGGTGGCAGAAAGACTGCATAACATCGACCGGAAACGATGGCTTCTGGCACAGACTGCGGGATAAGTGCGTCTGAAAAACAGCTTTCAGGTTAAAAACGCGCCGCAAATGCCATTTTATGACCATAACGTTCCCGATGGCACATCATTACTGCATTACAGACACTGCTGCTCATGGTCAGGAAATTTTTAAAACGATGATTCAGTTTCCTAACCATGAACGGGGAAAGAAACGTGTTCAACCTGCATGGAGAAGAAGAAGTAATTGAGATAGCGGATATGGCGAGCCTGCCGTCAACGTTCCTTCTGTCAGGGCTGGCAGCCGAAAGCTAACCAACTAACCAGCATAAAGTGAAGGTGCCAGGCTGAAAAAGGGATTCTCAGGCAGAAAGCAGCGCATGATGCCGCTGTATGGCCATTTTGTTAGCATGTCGCAGCCTGGGAAGGCGAGACGTCTGATCTTTGCCCATACCTTGCGGTTCACGGTCTGGCAAAAAAAATGGCGCACAGTTCTCTGCCGCTATTTATCCTGAGGGCTTTTATTACCGCTGTCATCACTCACTGTAAACCCCAGCATCATCCCGGTATTTTCATGTTCCTGCAGATGACAGTGCGCCATATAAGCCCGCTCTTTACTGGCAAGATGATCAAACTTCACCAGCACTTCGCTGCGTGCGCCCTCCACCCGCACCACATCTTTCCAGCCGCTGCGATGCGCGGCGGGAGGCTTACCGTTTTCGGACAGGATACGAAACTGAGTACCGTGAATATGGAACGGATGGAGCATCGCATCGCCCTCACCGGAAATCGTCCATTTTTCCACCACACCCTTTTTCACATCAAAGGCAGGTGCGCTCATATCAAAAGCAACGCCATTAATTTTATTGGCATTATGGAAATCAAAGGGAGTCGCTGCCGGTTGCCCCATTCCGGCCATAGCATCATGGCCCTCCGCCATCGGTTGCGCATCGTCAGCCTCATTATCATGGGCATCACCGCTCATACCCGCCATTGCGGCCTGGCCATATTTTTCCATCAGTGCCAGCATGCCGCGACGATCCAGCTCCGGGGCCATGCTCAGTTGCAGCAGCCGCGTGTTAACCTGCGGCGGTTCAGACACGGCGGGCATATCCACCAGCTTATCCGGCAAGGTGCCGCTGCCGAAAATGGACAAAGGCTGAATAGACAGTAGCGGTAACGCCTGGTGAAAAGGTGCCAGCGTCATTCCCATTTGTCGCACCGGTAGCGTTTGCAGATCGAAGGTTTTACCATCGTGGGTATCGACCAGCACTTCAAAACGCTCACCCGCCATTATTGACAGCTCTGTCAGTTTCACCGGTTCTGTCAGCAAGCCGCCATCACTACCAATAACGTGCAGCGGGCGGCTGTCGTTGGTGGTCAGCAGGAGCGAGCGGGCATTGCAGGCATTTAAGAGGCGCAGCCGCAGCCAGCCTCGCGGCACGGCACGCAGCGGATAGATTGCGCCATTGGTCAGCAGGGTATCGCCAAACCAGCCCGTCACCGCACTCATTTCATCCAGCTGATAATCAATTTTGCTGCCATCCGGGCTGAAGCGTTTATCCTGCAAAATAACCGGAATATCATCCACGCCCCAGGTTTGCGGCAGCAGCAGCTTTTCACTGTCAGCATCTTTCAGCAGAACCAGTCCGGCCAGCCCCTGCGCCAGCTGGTAACCGCTACGCCCATGTTGATGAGGATGAAACCAGCAGGTTGTCGCGGGTTGATCCGGTGTAAAGTCGATACGGCGGGCCTGACCCGGAGCAATGACGCTGCGGGGACCGCCCTCTGCTTCCCCGGAGATCGCCAATCCGTGCCAGTGTAGCGTTGTTGCTTCAGGAAGCGCGTTGTGCAGATTCACCGTGACCGGCCGCCCGCGCTGCAAGGCGATTGCCGGTCCCAGTACCCCACCATTATAACCCCATGTACCCACGGATTTACCCCGCCATTGCGTCATTCGCTGCTGCGCGACGAGGTTGATCACACCGCGCGGATCGGGGGTTAATAAGGCAGGCACGGGCAGACCGGGACGTGGCAGCGCCGCCATTAGCGAACTGCTCCACAATGGCAGTGCGCCTGCGGCCGCCAGGATGCTGCTCAATTTAATAAAATCACGGCGTTGCATTTGACTCTTCTTCATCCGGGCATGATGAGAAAGTGGCAGCATAACCTTTCTCCCTGCCGGGCGGTCAAGTTCTCTGGCCGCTTCTGGCCCTCATTACACTAAATTAACGGTGCGTCACCAAAATTGCCTGAAGCCCATCAATAACTGTGCTAACGTCTGGCTATTCTAGTTAATCGGGAACAATTATGAAGAAAAGCGTCAAGGCTCTGTTGTTGTTGGGTCTGTTTGGCTTCTCGTCGACAAGTCTTGCCCTGAGCGAGTCAGAAGCAGAGGATCTCGCGGATCTGACGGCCGTGTTTGTTTATCTGAAAAACGACTGCGGCTATCGCGATCTGCCGGACGATCAGATCCGCCGGGCGCTGCTGTTTCTCGCACGTCAGAATCGCTGGGATCTGAGTAATTACAACAGTTACAACATGAAATCACTTGGCGAGGACAGCTATAAGGATCTCAGCGGCATAGCCGTTCCAAACGACATGAAATGTAAATCCCTGGCACGGGACTCCCTCAATCTTCTCGCCTACGTCAAATAACCCCGATAACGTTTGGCCTTCGCTGAAAATTTGACCGTGCAACCACGGTCAGAGTTAGCTATGATACCGCCCCATTTTTCATGGCTATTTTCACCAGGAGAATCCCATCATGGCTGAAAAGGACAGATGGTATGAAACGCTTCACACTGGTTTTGGGCAGTATTTTTCTGTCGACCAGGTACTCTACCGTGAGCAAACCAGGCATCAGGATCTGATCATCTTCGAAAATGCGTCGCTGGGGCGAGTAATGGCGCTGGATGGCGTGGTGCAAACTACCGAACGCGACGAATTCATTTACCACGAGATGATGACCCACGTCCCGCTGCTGGCGCATGGCAATGTAAAACGCGTACTGATTATCGGCGGTGGCGACGGTGCTATGTTGCGTGAAGTCAGCCGTCATCACAGCATTCAACAGATCACCATGGTGGAAATCGACGCAGGCGTGGTGGCATTCTGCCAGCAGTATCTGCCCGAACACAGCGCGGGCGCTTATCAGGACTCCCGGCTGAATCTGGTTATCGATGACGGCGTGAATTTTGTCAGCCAGTGCAGCGATAAATTTGACGTCATTATCTCTGACTGCACCGATCCCATCGGTCCCGGTGAAAGCCTGTTCACCTCTGCTTTTTATCAAGGTTGCCATCGCTGCCTCAACGAAAATGGCATCTTTGTCGCCCAGAACGGCGTGTGCTTCCTGCAACAGGAAGAAGCGGTTAACAGCCATCGTAAACTGAGCCATTACTTCCGCGACGTCAGTTTTTATCAGGCGGCCATCCCGACCTATTATGGCGGTATCATGACCTTTGCCTGGGCCAGCGACAATCCGGCACTGCGCCACCTGGATAGTGCGACCCTCCAGGCACGCTTTGCTGCAACCGGCCTTCGCTGCCGTTACTACAATCCGGCGATCCACACAGGCAGCTTTGCCCTGCCGCAATATCTGTTAAATGCGCTGGCCGACTGACCGGGCATGTTAAGGGGTGAACAAAATTGCAAAAGCTAAAACTACATGGCTTCAATAACCTGACGAAAAGCCTGAGTTTTTGTATCTACGATATCTGTTACGCTCACTCCGATGCGGAGCGTGACGGCTATATTGCCTATATTGACGAGGGACTTCCCCGATCATGGTGGGAGACTCAGAACGCCATGTTCAGCTTCCCGTAGTGGAACATTACGCCCAGCTTGAACCGTTCTTTATTCCTGAAGCCCCGTGACTTGATCCTCAGCAACCGTATTTTACTGTTCAGAGACTCCGCATTGCCGTTCGATACCCGGTTTTTCATCGCATTCAGAATGCCGTAAAGCCGCTTTGCCACCATGCGGGCAATGCTGACCATGAGTGGTATGCCGGTGTCTTTAGCCATCGCCATCCATTCCTGCCACAACTTACGGCTATGGTCGTCATAGCGGCGGTGCCACAGATCGCGGGCAAGCTCTTTCATTACCCAGCACTGGTTCGTTTGCGGTAACACCAGCCGGGCAACTTCTAACCTCTCAGCGCGGCGCCCAAAGCGATTTTGTTTGCTGTAAAACCATAAGTAGCGTGAGCGGTGGGCGTCTTTCCTGTCTGACGACGGGATCTGTTTCATCTCAGCCTGACGGGTTTTATCAACGATGGCGCACAACATTTTTGCCACATGGAAGTGATCGAAGGCGATTTTATCCACGGCATTGGGGAGATGGATGCGTGCAGCACTGATATAGGCCGTGTTCATGTCCATAGACAGCGTTTTTATCTCTTCAAGCTGGTGATCTCTCAGGCTACGCAGATAACTGGCAAGACTTTCTACACCGCGATCGTCGGTCAGTTGCAAAGCGCGTCCCTGCCTGTCAGAGATAACGGTGACGTACTGGTGTCCTTTTTTGAACCCGACTTCATCCACGCAGAGATGACGGGCCGATAAGGGTTGTTTTATCCGGGCCAGGCCTCGTTTTACTGCGCGCATCATGATGCCGTCCACGGCATTCCAACTGAGTTTGAGCTGCTTTCTGACAGCATCCACGGTGCTAATTTTCAGCCATGAAAGAACAAAGGCTTCGAACAACAGGGTGTAGCGGCTGCCTGGCCCCGCCCACGGAACCGGCAGTGTCTGGCAACCGTGCTCGGGGCAGTCAATGCGGGGTACATCAGCTTCAACCAGCGTGGTGAATTGACAGGTATCGAGGTGACGCCATTTGCGACGCCGGTGGTCATGTATGGGGCAGGATTTACCGCATGTTGGACAGGTCAGTTGAGTGTGCCCGACAATGCCGACAATCACAGTCACTGAACCAGATTTTTCATCAAGAGAAAGGGATTTTACCTGCCACGGTGCGGACAGGTTAAGGATATGGGCATAGAGGGACTTTTCGTCCATGGCAGACTCCTCAGAAAATCAAGACTGCCATCATAATGCCCTTAGCCACCACAACAGGGGAAGACCCATTGACGAACAGTACAATGCGAATCGCCTGACGGAAATCCTCAGCAAGACCTGCTCAATTATCGGCGCGAATGTGTTAAATATCGCCCGCCAGGATTACGAACCACAGGGAGCCAGCGTCACCATTCTGGTGAGCGAAGAACTGATCGATCCAAAAGATATCGACACCTCTGAGCATCCCGGCCCGCTGCCCAATTCGGTGGTGGCTCAACTTGATAAAAGCCATATCTGCGTTCACACCTATCCAGAAAGTCATCCTCAAAGCGGGCTCTGTACTTTCCGTGCCGATATCGAAGTATCAACTTGCGGCGTGATTTCTCCTCTGAAAGCACTGAACTATCTGATTCACCAGCTGGAGTCAGATATTGTCACCATCGACTACCGCGTGCGCGGCTTCACCCGCGATGTGAACGGCGTGAAGCACTATATCGACCATCAAATCAATTCGATCCAGAATTTTATGTCAGAAGACATGAAGTCGATGTACGACATGGTGGATGTGAACGTGTACCAGGAAAACATCTTTCACACCAAGATGCTGCTGAAAGAGTTCGATCTCAGACACTATCTGTTCAACACCAAACCGGAAGAATTAAGCCCGCAGGAACACAAGCGGATTACCGATTTATTGTGGAAAGAGATGCGTGAGATTTACTACGGAAGCAACATTTCTTATGTGGTGCCAAAAGCACCCTGAGTGACAGCAGCAGTGTAAAAGGCTGCTCATTCAGTTCACCATGAGCCTCTTCAGCCAGCTGTTTATCGGTGATGATATCGGTAAGATTTTGCAGCGGCGTCGCGCAAAACAGCGACCAGGAACCGTACTTGCTGCTGTCGGCCAGCAGCACCCGACGACGGGCATTGATCAGCAGGTCTTCTTTCAGTCCGGCCTTTTCCTCCGTAGGGGCAGTGATCCCTTTTTTCAGACTCCACGAATTACAGCTGACAAAGGCCAGGTCAGGATAGAGGTTGCGCAGTAGCCGACGGCCGTGGTCGCCCACGCAGGACTGGCTGGAATCATCGATGCGACCGCCAATAATGGTCACTTCTATCTGCTTGAATTCAGAAAAAAACAGCGCGATATGCAGATCGGCGGTGATCACCCGGATTTGAAGGTGCGTCAACTGGCGCGCCAGTTCCATCATGGTGGTACCAGCATCCAGCACAATCGCATCGCCCGAACCGATCATGGCCGCTGCCGTACGCGCAATCGCCTGCTTTTCTGCCAGATTACGCTGCATTTTCTCAAGAGTGGTCGGCTGGACAGGAATGAAACGATTAAGCGTCACGCCGCCGTGGGAACGGCTGATTACGCCCTCGCGATCGAGCTTAATTAAATCCCGACGAATAGTGGCTGGTGACGCGGTAATCACAGCCACCAGCTGTTCGACAGTCACCAGATTATGACTTTTCAGATAGTCCATAATCTGGTCAAGGCGACGTTGTCCGTTCATGTGTCCCTATGCCCGACTGAATGGAAATCGCCATGCTCTCAGACTTCGCTTTGCCTGTCCAGGCAATATCAAATGCCGTACCGTGGTCAGCGGACGTGTGAATAAACGGCAGTCCGGCGGTGATATTCACCCCATCGTAAAAGCCCTGCAGCTTCAGTGGGATGTGTCCCTGATCGTGATACATCGCCACCACCATATCGTACTGGCCTTCATGGCATTGCAGGAACACCGTGTCCGGCGGGCACGGCTGGGACCACCAGCGCTGCCGGGGTGCCACTTGCCAGTAACGCGGCTTCAGTTTCCGCGCCGGGGTTACCACGCAAAGTGGAGTCGACCTTTTTGAAAATCCAGCCATCGCCGACCAGCTCCCCCCGGCGGGCTATAAGCTTGCAAAGTGCGTTGCGCCGCCAGCGCCGCATCGCAGGCGCGGCTGTCGGTGTTGAGAATCCAGACATCCGCATCCTGAGCACGCACGGACGCTGCCGGATTAAACAGGACGTTCACCCGTGCGCCCATCGCTGCCAGCCCACAGCCTGCATCATTTGCGCCGGTGAAATCATCGACGACGACCAGCACCGACGTTTTCCACTGCATTTGCGTCATCTCCTTTCCTGAAACCGATGGAGTCAGGCCCGTTAACGTTTACATTAATGATTATATTCGAGCAAAATCAAATTAATCGAAATCAAGTTAACCTATAAAATCAAGCAGAAACCGCATCACCATGCGGAAAAAATGAGCAAATATAATCAAATCTACCTGACAGGGCAGACAAGGGTAGAGCAAATGAACATCAACAGCACCGTAATCAGTGGCTACCGGGCACTCCAGGACATTCGCTGGCTGCTGGTAACGGATAAAAATATTGTTGGTATCCCGGCGGTGCAGACGCTGATTAATCAGCTCGAAAAGCAGGTTACTACTGTAACCCTGATCGACAACGTGCCACCTGAATCCAGTCAGCACGACGTGGCCGCAATTATCGCCGCGCTTGATATGCAGGGTGTGGATTCGGTGGTTGGCATAGGCGGCGGCAGCGTACTAGACATAGCCAAGCTGCTGTCGGTTCTTTGTATGGAAAATGCCCCCACGCTTGATGCACTGCTCAAGGGTGAAAAACCGCAGCGTCGTATCGCATCATTGTTGATCCCGGCTACCGCGGGTACCGGTTCGGAAGCTGTTTGCCTGCAGGAAAGCTGGGTAACCTCCTCTGGAGCAACACAATGATCGGCGGAAATCTCAATGTCCTGACTCTGACTACCTTACCACCCGCGCTGTACGCGCTGCTTGCCAGGTCGGAACACTGCCTTGAAGCGTTGCAGGCTCAGGATGACGGTAAATTTCAGCCTGTGGGTGAAAACTGGTTTTACACAATCGCCGTAGCCCATACCGCCCCGGCGGAAACCCGGCATACGGAATTTCATCGTCAGTATCTTGATATCCAGATCGTGCTGGAAGGTACTGAGATCATCGATTTTTCCTGGATCGATGCGCACCAGCAGCAGGCCGAAGAAAAAAAACGACCCGTTTATTATTGCCCAGGCGCGGCTCCCACACTCGGTCCACCTCAAAGTGGGCGATTTTGTGATCTTTTATCCGGGGGAAGCGCACCAGTGCGTAAAGCGATATTTAAAATTCCGCTGGCCATGCTGGCGTCACGACAATGAATCGTCATGCGCTGGTTACCGGTGCCAGCTCCGGGATTGGGGGTGCCATTGTTGCACACCTGCTTGCTGACGGCTGGACAGTGACCGGAATGAGTCGGAAGCCCGTTGTCCAGCAGCATCCTCACCTTAAATCGCTGTCGGTTGACTTGCTTGATACCGGGGCATTAAAGCCGATGTTATGCACGCTGCCACAGGTAGATGCGCTGGTTCACGCGGCAGGCATGATGAAAGCCGCACCGCTTGGGCAGCTGGATGAAAGCACCAGCCCACTGCTATGGCAGTTACATATTGGTGTGGCTGAGTTACTGGCCAATCAACTGGTTGAACAGATGCCAACGGGTGGCAGGATTATTCTGATTGGCAGCCGGACCTCGATGGGTGCAGCAGGACGCAGCCAGTACGTCAGCACTAAACCCGCTATGAAAGGCATGGTGAGAAGCTGGGCGGCATCACCGTCAATATGTCGCACCGGGCGCCACGGCCACGCCAGTGCTGACCATGCCCGGCTGGGAAAGCTCCGGGCCGAAACTGCCGTCCATCGGGCGATATATTCAGCCTGAAGATGTTACCGGGCTGGTCAGTTTTTTACTTTCCCCCGCTGCCGATGCCATCACGGGCCAGGAGATGGTCATCTGTGGTGGCGCTTCGCTGTAAGAGTAAATGCTATGCTGGATGTTTTATCTTTTTTTCTGTCCGCATTTGGGATGGATATGATCCTCGTGTCGGACCAGCAGTTATAAAAAACATTTCTGCATTAGCTTTACTGAACAAGTTATTTTCTTATAAGCGTTGATTCAAATCAAATAAGCTCACGCTCTTTTTATTTTCTCCTCGACGCTTTTAAAAAAAATCGTTTTCATGTATTTCAGGGGTCGTGACGCAGATTTATTGATAATGATGAAGAGTAAGATACCAACCGATGATCTTATCGTGCATTTCCTCTGACTTAGAAAAGCAAATTGTTCTGCGGGTCAGTCGTTTGATATGTGTGCGAAGATTAAGATTATGTCGTTCTGTCCGTTGGGTATATTTCTTGCTCACCACGTGGCCTGTTGCACTTAACAGAACTTTATAAACCGGCCAGGCATCTGTCATATAAAAGGCAAGGTTAAATTTGCTTAACAGGGCCAGCAATCGTCGCAGGGTCGGGGCATTTCTCGGGCCGAAGACGTGGGCCAGAGCACGTTTGCGAATACGGTCATAAGCATAGAACAACCACCGGGGATTGCTTTTACACCGCACGTAAGACCATTGTTCACCGGCTTCACAGCAGATAACAACCTCCGTTTCGGGGTCGATATTCTCAGCTACCTGCTTTGGCGAAATTTTTTACGTGCCGCAGAACCGTATTGAGGCTGATACCGAGAACCCGTGCGGTATCGCGACATCCGTAACCATTCATGGCCATATTAACAATGGTCTGGTGTGTGTCTGGTTTGGCACCGGAGTAACTAAAGTTGAGCTGAAAGGTCTTTGAACAATGCTTGCAGATGTAACGTTGGGCACCGGATGCTGAATGTCCGTTACATCGTACAGCATGAGTTTCATTGCACTGAGGGCAGACGACATCAACTTTAGCCATATGTTACATCCAAAGCGCAAAGCATACGTTATCAGCAAGTCTGCGTCACGACCCCCAATCCCTTGTCCCGTAAGTCTGGCAAAATGCACAGCATTATATCCGCCAGCTATTTATACCTTTTCTTTCCCCTGACACCGGGCCGGGCAACATCGTATGGCGCCTGAGAGAAAGCCATTCCTGATAAAAGCTCAGAAGAATGACAGGAGGTGAAAATGCGTTTTTCATTCATAAAAATGATGTTTTTGAGAGGCGTCACACTTCACCACCAAGTGAAAAAATTAAAATCATTTAAAAACATAAATATAAAAAACAACTCCAATTTTATCATGACTATATATTGGATCTGATTATAGTTAGTTATGATTTTAACTTAACAAAAACAGCACAGGAATCAACCCATGTCTAACGCAAAGCGCGCCGGCAATACAGAATTCTGCTATTTCATACCCAAATATGTCCGGGCAACATCGTGCGCCTGAACAGGCTTTCCTGAAAACAATCAAATCCTGTCTGCTTCCGGTGCTGGGGCTGTGTGCATTTTCCAGTCAGACGCTGGCCACGGTGTACGTGTGTACCAACGACAGTTGTACCACCTGGACTGCGATCACCCCGACACAGCTGGCGAAAAAATCAACGGATGGCGAAAATACCACCATCCAGCAAATGCTGAGTCAGTCAACCGAGCAAAGTATCGTCAATGGCTTCAGCGATCCGGGAATCGGCAATACCAATTTGTATATTAAGAGCAGCCTGCGATACGTAGGAGGCGTTGAGCCGTTTGCGGGTAAACAGCATGTGACCGCATATATTTATAAATCTACCGATCTGCATACGCGTCTGAAAACCTGCCACGCATTCTCTTTTATAAAAGCCGGTGCAACAAGATACTTTGCTACCTGCCAGTAAAGCCACCTTACCCCGATCTTCAAACGGGGCTGTTGGCTCTTGTTGTACGATTTTCGACAAGTCAGCGCTTTTTACAAACGCCGGTTTTTTTAAGCTTTTAAGGGTATTTATAAAGCGCTCAACGTGATACCCGGCTGGCGCGGCGTTTTCCAGACCGCGTTTACGGCAGTTAACCAGTTCGGCGCAGTGCGGCAGGGCCAAATTTCTAAGCCGCCAGTACGACAGTGAACAGGACTAAGTCCGGCGCGGCCTTTGTTTCTAAGCTGCCTGTACGGCAGTGAACCGTAGCGTTCAGAGCTTAACCTGTCGATTTAAAAATATAATTTTGAGCTGAATCGCCAAAACGCGCTCCTTTTATATCAGAGATAAAATACATTTTATATCAATCAGTTAAAAACCGATTCAGAAAAACGGGTCCCCCTCTCCCTTTACAGGACACCCTAAAGGTCCTTCAGAAAGTAAATAACCCCATCTGAAATTACGCAGGCACGCGGCATTGACCGGAAAAAAAGCAAAAAAATCCGGGAACGCCTGCTTCCCGGATTTTCAAGGCAGGGGCACGCTGTAGCGCCCTGCTCAGAGCCTGTTCTCTGGCCTGGGTTATACCGTCGTCTGGAAAATTACACCGTCGGCTTTATCGGTGTACTGAGAAAGCTGGTCGAAGTTCAGATAACGGTAAGTATCCACCGCCGTCTTGTCTACCTGGTCCATAAACTGCTGATATTCATCCGGCGTAGGCAGCTTGCCCAGTAAGGATGCGACTGCCGCCAGTTCGGCCGAAGCCAGATAAACATTGGCACCGTTGCCCAGGCGGTTCGGGAAGTTTCGGGTTGAGGTGGACACCACAGTCGCGCCATCTTTCACCCGCGCCTGGTTGCCCATACAGAGCGAACAGCCAGGAATCTCAATACGCGCGCCGCTCTTACCAAAGACGCTGTAATACCCCTCTTCCGTCAGCTGCGCCGCGTCCATTTTGGTTGGCGGAGCCACCCACAGGCGGGTTGGCAGCTGGCCTTTATGGCTGTCCAGCAGCTTACCCGCGGCGCGGAAGTGACCAATGTTGGTCATGCAGGAACCGATAAAGACCTCATCGATCTTCTCGCCCTGAACATCCGACAACAGACGGGCATCGTCTGGATCGTTCGGCGCACACAGAATAGGTTCTTTGATTTCCACCAGATCGATATCGATCACCGCAGCATATTCCGCATCCGCATCCCCTTCCAGCAGCTGCGGATCGGCCAGCCATTTCTCCATTCCCTGAATACGGCGCTCCAGCGTACGGCGGTCGCCGTAACCTTCTGAGATCATCCACTTCAGCAGCACGATGTTGGAATTCAGGTATTCGATAATCGGATCTTTGCCCAACTTGATGGTGCATCCGGCTGCAGAACGTTCAGCAGAGGCATCGGACAACTCAAACGCCTGCTCAACTTTCAGGTCCGGTAGCCCCTCAATTTCGAGAATGCGCCCAGAGAAGATGTTTTTCTTGCCTTTCTTCTCAACGGTCAGCAAGCCCTGTTTGATGGCATACAGCGGTATGGCGTGAACCAAATCACGCAGGGTGATACCCGGCTGCATTTTCCCTTTGAAGCGCACCAGCACCGATTCCGGCATATCCAGCGGCATCACGCCCGTCGCCGCCGCAAAAGCCACCAGCCCGGAGCCTGCCGGGAACGAGATGCCAATCGGGAAACGAGTATGTGAATCCCCGCCCGTGCCAACGGTATCCGGCAGCAGCATGCGGTTCAACCAGCTATGGATTATGCCGTCGCCCGGACGCAGAGAGACACCGCCGCGGTTCATAATAAAGTCTGGCAGCGTGTGGTGAGTGGAAACGTCAACCGGCTTGGGATACGCGGCGGTATGACAGAATGACTGCATCACCAGTTCGGCAGAGAAACCGAGACAGGCCAGGTCTTTCAGCTCATCACGGGTCATCGGGCCAGTGGTATCCTGAGAACCAACCGAGGTCATTTTCGGTTCGCAATAGGTGCCGGGGCGAATACCCTCGGTACCGCAGGCACGTCCCACCATTTTCTGCGCCAGCGAGTAGCCGCGGGTGCTTGCCGCCACGTCTTTCGCCTGGCGGAACACATCACTGTGTGGCAGGCCGAGAGACTCACGCGCTTTGCTGGTCAGTCCACGTCCGATAATTAGCGGAATACGGCCTCCGGCACGCACCTCATCCAGCAGGACGTCGGTTTTCAGCTCAAAGGTGGACAGCACGTCTCCGGTTTCATGATTTTTCACTTCGCCAGTGTAAGGGAAGATGTCGATCACATCGCCCATGTTGAGCTGGTCAACATCCAGCTCAATCGGCAGTGCGCCCGCATCTTCCATCGTATTGAAGAAGATCGGCGCTATTTTACCGCCGAGCACCACGCCGCCGCCTTTTTTGTTCGGCACGTAGGGAATGTCGTCTCCCATAAACCACAGCACAGAGTTGGTGGCGGATTTACGGGATGAACCTGTACCGACCACATCACCGACGTAGGCCAGCGGAAAGCCTTTCTGCTGCAAGGCTTCGATCTGCTTGATCGGGCCAATGTTACCTGCATCATCCGGTTCAATACCATCACGGGCGTTTTTCAGCATAGCCAGCGCGTGCAGAGGAATATCAGGGCGGGACCAGGCGTCAGGAGCAGGAGAGAGATCGTCGGTATTGGTTTCACCGGTGACTTTAAAAACGGTAACGGTAATTTTTTCTGCCAGTTTGGGGCGGGACAGGAACCATTCAGCATCAGCCCAGGATTGCAGAACCTGCTGCGCATGGGGGTTGTCCGCTTTGGCTTTTTCTTCCACATCGTAGAAGCTGTCAAACATCAGCAGCGTGTTGCACAAAGCTTTCGCAGCACCGGGGGCCAGTTTTTCATCATCCAGCGCGTCGATCAGCGGGTGAATATTATAACCGCCCTGCATGGTGCCCAGAAGCTCTACGGCTTTTTCCGGGGTGACCAGTGGGGAGCTGGCTTCGCCTTTTGCAACAGCCGCCAAGAAACCTGCTTTCACGTAAGCGGCCTCATCAACACCCGGTGGAACGCGATTAATTAGCAGATCGGACAGGAATTCTTCTTCACCCGCTGGCGGGTTCTTCAGCAGTTCAACCAGCGCGGCCATTTGGGAAGCATCTAACGGTTTAGGAACGATCCCTTCGGCTGCACGCTCGGCAACGTGCTTACGGTATTCTTCTAGCACGACGTTCTCCTCGCTCACATTGTAATGGCTACCGGACGCCCTCAGGCTTAGTGCGAAGCGATTTGCTCATTCTGTAGGGTAAAGCGCCCGGTTCCGCATGGGCCAGCATAGCAGGATTTCCCCCTGGTGTTAATCTGTTTACAAGAAAGCAACATTATCTGCGGGCAATAATTAAAATTTCCCGGCGCACCAATGCATTCATATTTTCACTCAGAAAGTGACTTGCCCGCACCTGTTACTTACAATACTGTATATAAACAGGTCTTCGTCGATCATGGTGGGAGACTCAGAACACCGTGTTCAGCTTTTCAGAGTGGAACATGACTCCCTGCCTGAAGCGCTCCGTGTTTCTGTAACCCCGGGATTTGATCCTCAGTAACCGGATCTTGCTGTTCAGCGCTTCAGCATTCCCGTTCGATACCCCGTGCCGTCCCGCATTCAGTATTCCGTACAACCTTTTGCGGGTTGTTTTGGCAATATTCTTCATTACGTGAACATCGCTGTTACTGGCCAGAGCCTCCCACTTGCAGCCAGCCATGACGGCTCTGTTCGTTGTACAGTCGGCTCCAGATATCTTTCGCCAACTCCTTTAGCGTCCACCCTGGCTGGTCATCTTCATCTGCCCGCGAAGCCAGGACAGCTTCTCCTGACGCTGCTCCGTCATCCACTTTTCACCGTACTGCCACAGGAAGCGGCTTCCTTTGGCCTTACGACGAACATTCCCGGCCATACGGCGCAGTTCAGTCTGCCGGGTTTTATCAACCGCCTCGCCCAGCTTGTTTCGCCATATAGAACCTGTCGAAGGTGATTTTACTCACTGCGTCAGGAAGGTGGATCCGTGCTGCCCTGATGTAACCTGTATTCATATCCATCAAGAGCGTTCTGATGGAGAGTATCTGCGCATCGTTCAGCGAGCGGAGATAGCCAGCCAGGCTTTCAGTACCCCGGTCATGTTACTGACCTTCAAATCCTCAATGACAATCATTGCGTGGTTTTTGCTGATTTCACTGGTGACTTCGTGAAGGTAGTCGCGCCGGATATTGGCAACATGCAAGTGGTGACGCCGGATTTTTTGTTTTTGTTTCTGCCCGTTGGCACTGAATTTAACTTTGCGGCTTAACTGGCGCTGGAGCATCGCCAGCTTACGCTGACCTGATTTAAAACTGCTGACGGGTTGATATATCGTGCCATCAGAAAGCGTGGCGAGTTTCGTTATTCCGGCATCGAGTCCGACCATCAACTCTGCGTTGTGAACCGGATAAGCCACTTCGTATTCCGTCTGGATACTGACATACCATTTACCGCATGACTGGCTGACCGTGACGTTTTTCACTTCGCCAATGACTTCACGACTGTTGCGATAACGAATCCACCCTAACCTGGGCAACGAGATACGACTATTGGCTTTATCGAGCTTCACGCCTTGCGGGTAGCGGAATGCGTCATTTTGACCGCGTTTTTTGAAACGAGGAAATGCAGCACGCTTCTGGAAGAAATTTTTGTAGTCGCGTTCCAGCTCTTTCAGTGACTGCCGCAACGGCTGCGAGGGGGATGCTTTCAGCCATTGTGTTTCAGGGGATGCTTTCCAATCAATGAGCCATGAAGTCATTTTTGTGTAGGGAATGAATTTTCCCCCTGACTCAGGGTTCTTATTTTGAAGATCCAGTGCACGGTTAAAAACGAAGCAACAAGCCCCTGCGAAGCGCCGCATATCGCGCTCCTGCTGACCATTTGGTCTTGACTGGAATTTGAAGGCTTGAAGTCGTTTAATGGCTATCATTATACTTTGGTCTATGACAAAAGAAACTGATATTCGCCGTGGAAGACACTGTGTTTTCCTAATGCACGTTCACCTGGTGTTTGTAGCCAAATATCGTCGAAAGATATTCGATCAGGATGCCATTGAAAAGCTACGCAGCTACTTTGCCAGCATCTGCGCTGATTTTGATGTTGAACTGGTTGAGATGGACGGAGAATGCGATCATGTGCATTTGCTAATCAACTACCCGCCAAAGCTCGCAGTATCGAATATGGTCAACAGTCTTAAAGGCGTATCCAGCAGGCTGCTTCGCCGTGACCGGCCAGATATCGCCCTACACTATTACTACAAAGGCGTTCTGTGGACACCGGGCTACTTTGCAAGTAGTTGCGGTGGAGCGCCGATTTCGATCATCCGGCAATACATCGAACAGCAGCAAACACCAGGTTAGTCGGAAAACCGCGTTAAGGGACATCAGAAATCGATTTTAATTACCCGGTCTCAAAATGGCAAAAAACGATATTTTGGAATGTTTTTTTGCCTCAAAAAGACAGTCTGATAAGTCTATATATTTCAGATTTCTAATTTATAAACGTTGTTTTTTGCACGGTCGACCCTCAAATCCCATAACATGTTTATTTAATGATGTCCAGGCTGGGCGAATTTTTGACAAATGCCGGATGCTGAGGATCATAGCCTTTGGCTACCAGCTGGGACTGAAGACGTTTTTCAAAATTACCCGATGTTTTTTCTGTCAGTGCACGGTGAATAATTGCGGCGCGTGAATTACCATAACTGGACACATCACCTGCAGCGCTTTCAGCATAGGAAAAGCCTTTTGCCAGCGGATACATTCCGGCAGGATTGTGATTAACCAGCGCGCCTGGGGGCAGCTGTTCCTGAATTTCATGCATCAGATTGACTGCTTCACCAAGATGACCGTTGAGATAAAGGATGACACTGTCGGTGTCCTGACCAAAAAAAGAGGGGTGCGCGATTTTAGCCAGATGAAGGTAATCTTTGTCACGGATTAACTTATGCAGCATCTCTGGCAGCTGCGCAGCATGTAGCGGATGAACACTAAGCGTAATTCTGCTGGCGTGGTGATCAGCGGCGCTAACGTTGTTACGCTGGAACATAATAAAATCATTCGCGGCCAGCGGATGATTTTGCAGATATTCTTCAATCTCTTCTTTCGCGAGCGGTACACTATGCTGCGGAAAAACATTTACTCTATCAACGCCATCAAGCTTTATAGCCAGGTGCAGCATGCGTTTCCCCTCCTGCGCTCCAACTTTCGGCAAACCTGGCTTATGAGACTTATAAAGCCTGTAGATATCACGTTTGCTGGGATCTTTCAGCTTATTCGCCTGTTCTGCCCAATATTGCAGTCGCTGGCGCGAATTGTCAGCGGGCATTGTGCTGTTCCCTGCCCGGCCTGCATGACCAGACGGCCCAGCGGTCAGATCGATCTTATCATACATAGGCAGAGCATTCGAGCGCACCAGACGCGGTTTACTTTCCAGTATCTGCGCGATGGCTTTGCTTTCTCCGGCAGAGCCCATCATATTTTCGACCGCATTAAAAAAGCCTTTGGCTTTACTGGCCATTTCAACATTAATTTTCGCGCCTTCCGCTGCGCTGATGCGATAAGTCTTGCCATTCACTTCCAGCGAGCCGTGATCGAGGAGTTTTTTGACATCGACAGAAGATGACTGTAACTGCTGAGTATTAGTAAAACGAGGGATAATCGGCTGCATTTTATCTTCCTTATTTAACCCGGCTAGCGTCGCGCCAGAATCGAATGTGTTCCGCCAGCTCACCGACTCTGAGCGCCAGAAGATCGGCAGTCACACTAGTCTGCTCGAGCATATGGCTGGCGTAATACTGTTTGGCTCGCGAATCGGCGGCAATCACCGGCTTGTTATCGCGTATTGCCGCAATATTGGCCTCCAGCAACAGTTGCGGCAGATGATCCTGCATATCTCCCAGAAAGGCGATCAGCAGCACACGCTGACTGGTGATATCCTGTTGTATACGGAGGGGGATATCTTCATCAATAATCAGGTCACAGGCGCCTCGTTTGTCCAGACTGAGCGGCGGGATGCCAAGTTTATGACTGAAAGTGCGCAGTAGAGTGTCGTAAAAACGCGTGCCCATATTTCACCTGTACGTTTGCTCCATCTGCAAATGGGTGGTGAAAACAGGAGAAGAGTTCATGGTCAGGGCATTAATTCGCTTCTTTTTATGCTCGTCAGACCATGAACCGTCCCTGTTAATGCTGCCACTTGCAATTGATGTGAGCAGGCAGAGCCGGATGTATGTGAGCACACTGGCAAAGAGCGTGAGCACAATGCCCGCGCCATTGTCAGATAATTCCGGCAGAAATTCTCGATGTTTGCGAGCAGAGGCTCTTATGTTGGCAGGTCGCTACAGTTACCCATGTTTCTGGTGTTTCCACCGTTGCTTCCCCGACCAGGATTTTGGCCCTCGCTGGGTGTCTGCGTGATAATGACGTTCATCCTGTTTGGTGTGTTTTCTCTGTCAGTGCATCTCTTTGGTATTAAACTGCTGTAATTAAAAGAAACTCTGGTGTTCTACCAGAGTTTATATTCCCACATTCGTCCATCATCGCCGCCATTCTCTACCTGAAGTAGAATTGTGGTTGTCCGCATCTGCTGTTCGCTCAAAGCTGCCCGTCATGCCTGCTTAAAAAAACAGACTTAACGTAGGATATTTTCCGTTTTCCAGGCGGCCCCCTAAACTAACTTTTCCATAAAACGACCGTTTTGTGGACTCATCCCCGCCTCACTATTGAGTGACCTGCAACCCGCGATGCAGGATTACACCATCTCATTCCAGTATTCATTTTCCATCTATACTCAAATCAGGCGACTTACTGGAATTGATAACATGCTGATTGGGTACACACGGGTTTCCACCGAAGATCAACATCTCGACCTGCAACGTGATGCTCTGTCACTTGCAGGGTGCGAGCGTATTTTTGAAGATAAGGTCAGTGGTGCCGAGGCAGAGCGCGAAGGTTTGGTTTGCTGGTCAAGGCATCCAGAAGTCCTGAGTAATGAAGCATGAAATGCTATCCCCGGTTTATACTACGCGCTATTCAGACCTGCCTGTCGCTAAATAAAAACTGGTGCTAAATAACTGCGCGGAATCGTAGATCACTTAAAGGGGACTCAGCCCGGATTCTGCGATCTGATCAATCGCCAAAAAGAAACAAACCACCAACCGGACTTAGCAATGCCGATCATAGCACCAATCTCCCGCGACGAACGACGCCTGATGCAGAAAGCAATCCATAAAATGCAGGATAAAAATTATGCAGGCTCACTACCATGCTGATGTTACATCGGGGCGACAGTGTCAGCGATGTCGCCAGAACGCTCTGCTGCGCCCATTCATCTGTCGGACGATGGATTAACTGGTCTGGTTGGTGGATAGCAGATACTCTGCCGACCATTTGAATACCGAAAGAAAATAATGTCCTGTAAATACTATTAGCGGGGGCCACTGCATCGAATTTCTTCAACGTGTGCAGATCATATTCTGATATCATCACACCGTATTTTATCCAGGCACAAATTCCCGATAATAAATTGACACATTTACCCTGCTTTTCCAGCAAAAACAGGTCTGCGTTCCCGGCAGAAATGGCTTAGGAGGGGTTGCGGTCAGCGGAAATAGCAGCGAAGACAGGGCGACACATCAGACTATTGACGTAGGTTATGAGGAAGTAAATCCGCATTTTTCCTTCTGCCAATAACAAAAAACAATCAGGACGAAACCGGCACCAGACAACCTCAACCGATCATCTGGCAAATCAAGCCAATAAAAACAGGCTCTGCCCTCCCTTCCTCCCGACAGAAGTAATGACTGCAAATTGAATCACGGCTCATGGACCGAAGCGCCCCGGGCTCCATATGGAAAAATCAAAGGATTCCTCACAAACTGGGCATGAGGAACAGGGAATAACGATAAAGGCACTACATACATTTTGCTTTTTTTCCAATACATAAAGAAGTTTTCACTTCCGAGCCTGATGCAGTGGGTAACAAAGCTGACAGATTGCAGATTATCGTACCGATAAGTAAATTCTTATGCAAAGCTATCAAGCTGGAGATTAACAGATAAATACACTGAAATAACCGGCAGTTTATTTGACCCTTTCCCCGAAGAAATATTTCAACCTGCTAAATTTCAGCATTACTTTCTGATACTGACCCTGGCTGCAGGAATATATTTTTAAGATTATTATATCCCTGTCATGATTTTTTCGAGAACATCAACCAAATTTAGCTATTTTAAGGGAAAAATCAGAGCCATCCCAAACAACAGAAATGGAGATACTCATGATACGCTTCATAGCTAAAACACTGCTGGTAACAAAAACGGTTAACCCTTTCCCTCTCAGCAGAAATCCAGACTGTTAAAGTATGTAAAATACTTAGAGCCTGTCTCAACAGGACGTTATTCTATACGATAAGACCACAGGAAAAATGCAACAGGGCCTCGTCATTTTCAGACGTCTTTTCCCATCCTATCAGAACCCGGCGAAAGCGGTTCATCCAGCTATGAGTCCTCCCGACGGCCCACCTGTGGGCCCTGACCTCCCCTGATTTACTGGCATCGGATTCCTCTTTTCGGGACTGAATATGAGGCTCGTAACGGCGGCTTTGCAGCTATGTTTTCAGCCTGCCCGCTTCGTCGCCTTTGCCCGGGCAGAGTCCGGGTTTTTGCACCTGACGCCCCGTCTGAAGAGCATCAGGTGTATCCGCAACCAGTCTGATATCATGGGTGTTCGCCGCTGCAACGACCCGTGAAAGAGGAAGCCCGCTGGCATCTGTCATCAGACTGCGCTTTACGCGCCCTGTTTCCCTCTGTCCGTGGGGTTGCGGCCAGTTTTTTTGTCCCTGACAGCGGTGATGTGGTCATGCAGCCATCTGTTGATAACCATGACCAGTCAGTGCCGTCCGGATGTTCGCAGGCAGGCCGTTCTGCCAGAAGCGTTCAAACACCCCGGCATCCCGCCCCTCCTGAAATCGTCGGTGGGCAGAGCCTGACGAGCAGCGCTCTGTGGCATTGAGGGCATTCCACTGGCAACCCGTTCTGAGTACAAAGAAAACAGCGTTCATTGCAGCGCGATTATCAACCCGCCGACGATGCGTACCCGGCGGATGCTGAGTTTTATGTTCCGGGATGGGAGGTGCCATTTTCTCCCAAAGTTGAACGCTGATTTGCCACTTGCTGCCCGCCATTCTTCGCCCTCAGAAATTGCCATTTTTTAGTATCTGGCAATCCCTTTTGGGATAGATTCTTAATACCTGGCACCTCCATTGATTAACCTGATTTAATATTTCCATTCATATCAGAGGTTTTTTTCAATAATAAAAAAACGTAACCATAGTCGATAATAATACACGCAACATTAAAAAATGCTACTGAAGCGAGAAAAAGATGATTTATTTCTTAAAAATGACCTGAATTCTCGCATTGAAGATAAAAATCATACGCAGTGATCTATCTTTTTTTACTGCTGATTCGGGATAAAATCAGCGCTTCAGGAGAAACATTCCTTTCCTGTTTTAATTAAAAAGATAAACTCGCCTGATAGTCGACTTCTGCGGTAATTCTGTAAAATAATTCATGTGCCATTAATCGATTTATAATTCCTGTCCAACAAAAAAACCACATCTCAGTCTCAGGATGTTCTCTTAACAATTGGATCATAGCTATGCCCGCAGAATACTATTACGTTACACAGTGCCCCGACGCAGGGTTTCACATCCTGCACCGGACTGGATGTACACGGATGCCTGCCAAAAATTCATTGGCTTTTATCGGAAGTCTCTACAATTCATTACAGGCATTGACCATTGGCAGAGTCCGCTTCGGTGAGAATTTAAAAACATGCTATTTTTGCTGAATTCTACCACAGCTTAGAAATGGCAGAATGTGCAGGCCGCTGACAACAACGCAGTATGCTACGCCAGGCAGAACGACAAAAGAACGTCCTGTGTGACATGCTTTAAAATTCGACAGTTTCGGGCAGCAGCCTGTGCCATCTTATAAACTCTCCTGGTAAATTGGTTGACTTACTTTTTATGGTGACTACTCCTCGCCGTAAACGGCGAGGCTTCCCACGTCTCAGGCCGCAACCGTCTGTGTGACGGATTTACGCTGGCCTCCATGGGCAGAGACGACGAGATCCGCCGCCTGTAATTCCAGTATGCCTTTCTGCCGGGTATTGATGGCTGCATTGATATCGCGGTCATCCTCAACTCCGCATTCAGGGCATTGCCATATACGCTTGTTCAGCAGCATTTCCGGCATTTTGTGACCACAGCAGTGGCAGGTTTTCGAACTGGCGAACCATTGATACAGCTTCACCACGTGAACACCTTTCTCTGCTGCTTTGTATTCCAGTTTTGAAATAAATCCGCTCCATCCTGCATCGCCTGTCGCTCGTGCCAGATGGTGGTTCTTCATCATATTTGCCGATTTCAGCGTCTCTGCAATTATCGCCTGGTTTTCGTCAATAATTATACGTGAGAGTTTGTGCTGAAAATCAGCGCGGGCACTGGCTACCCGTTCGTGTACGCCAGCAAGCCGTATGCGGGATTTACGGCGATTTGCACTACCTTTTTTCTTGCGTGACAAGGCCTTCTGTTTGCGCCGTAAATTCCGGCTGGCGTTGATAAGGTGGCGTGGGTTAGCAACTTTATCGCCATCCGATTTTATGGCGTAGTGGGATAACCCCATATCCAGACCGGTAACCGTGCTTACCAGTGCGGGCTTCGCAGGCGCTTCGATTCCATCATCGCAAAGTATGGAAGCATAGTATTTACCTGTAGCAGAACGGCTAACGGTAATGCTTTTTACTTTGCCGATTCGCTCCCTGTGAATATTTGCCCTGATAGGCGGGATTTTCGGGATCTTGATTGTATCGGCGGTGATTTTCAGGTTTGAGCAATGATAGCTGGACTGCGATCCGTGCCTGCGCCTGAAGCGGGGTATTTAGCTCTCTTTTCAAAGAAGTTTTTGAAAGCCTGATCCAGATTTTGCAATGCCACCTGTAGCGAGTTTGAGTCTGCCGCCTTGATCCAGCTATAGCTGCGTGATTTTTTGGCGATGGGTAGCAGTGGCTGAATGTGCTTTACATTATTCAGTGAAACGCCATGGCGTTTGTACCAATGCGAGCGGATATGCAAGGCTTTATTGTACGCAAATCGCACCGCGCCGAACTGCTTTTCCAGCAATTCAGCTTGTTCTGGTGTTGGGTAAATGCGTACCTTAGTCGCTCTATACATAATTGGTGCTCAATAGTATTATTGCATGTATTATATGGTGCCAAATAAGGTTTTAAAAATGGGTATGCAGTAAGAAAATTTTGCGGGGTATCTAAAGCGCCGCCATAGCGTCAGTAAATTGGTTGTCCATTTGATATTTGTAACGAAGTACCGCCGCAAGCTGTTAGATGGTGCGATGATTGCACAAATGCGCGAAGCATTTTTATCTGCCGCCGAACGTTTGGAAGTGGAAATAATGGAGGTAGACGGCGAAGCGGATCACGTTCATCTACTGGTAGCGTACCCACCCAAGTTGCCTGTTAGCGTGCTGGTGAATAACCTAAAGTCGTTCAGCCGCCGCTATGTGCGCCAGTTGAATACGCATCTACGAAAGCAGAGTAATAGCGGGGTGCTCTGGTCACACTCCTATTTCGCCTGTAGCGCTGGCTGCGCAACAATCGAAACGCTGAAAGCTTATGTTAGATCGCAGGGAACCCCTGAATAGCTCCCCTTATATCCCCGCCCAATGCGGGCGGGGATATAAGGGGCAACTGTTAATAATTAGTTTACCCGGGAGCATCAACTGGAAACAGGTAGAACATAAGGTTGGTGTTATCTCTACTATGTAACAGACGAAGAAACAGTATAAAAAGCGATTCAAATATTTTTCGGATTCGGCCCTGCATAACTATGTCTGATATCACCACACCTGCGATTTTTAACAGGTTACCGCTACGGATGGCGCGGCTACCACGTCGCCAGGCGATACAAGCCTCGTGCAAAATTTGGCACAAGCCGAACGCTATTCCACGCTGCGATTAAAAATAAATAGCCGCATACCATTGTGCTTCACGCTGCGTAGTACCCTGCAACAAAGGCAGTTGATCATTAAAGACAAGGTACTCTGTTGGTTTAAAGCCTCACGGCTCACTTGAGCATGCTGGTTAACATAATACAAGCGACCAGCTGTAGCAATACCTGGAACGCCTATTCAATAAGGGTTAAGTCACTCGGTATACGATTTAATCCAGGAGAATATAATGGAACAAAGAATAAGATAACGGTGTTGAAGGACTTACACTTATAAGGATGAGACCAAAAGTGCGAAAAGATCGTTTTCTGGTAACCTCCCGGCATGACTCTCTGTTTTGATTATGGGGCTGTCCAGTCATAGGCAGGACGTCAACCCGTATTACGACTGATTCTCTCAATCAGTCGTAATACGCACATTTGTAAAAATTACTGGCCTCGCCAATCTGCATGTATTTTACGCAGTTCAATCTCAGAAAACTGTCGGAAACAGATTGCTACGATAAACGGATAATGACAAAAACGATGAAATCGGACTGGTTATATATTTTCCACGCCCGGCGCTGCCCGTTTCCTCATCGTGACTCAGAATAGCATTCAGTTCGGAAATCAATTCCAAAGTTATTCGATGAATTAGCGATCGTGTATCTAATCTGACCTAATCAAAAGATGGCTGATAAGTAAATAATGATGCTCTGCAATACGAACTCAGCGAAATTGTCGATAGAACAATTGCAGTCATACAGATGCAGTCCCCATGAAAATAGATATTGTTCAAATAGTTCAGTGGAAAAATGTTTATTCAACCACTCATTTTCCTGGATACAACCATCTGCACTCCCCACTACTAAAAGTGAATCTTTACGCGAATGAGTTTAATTACAGGAGTATTCCTATTAAAATTAATAAAAAACCATGAACACCTATTCTTAAAAGTCAATTTTCTTTAAAATTGAGATTTCACCTGGTTAATTAAACCATGTAAAAATACACACTTAACATAGAACAGAGTATCATAGCTATGAAATTAAAAAAAACAGATAAAAATCACAAATAAACACACAAAGAAAATATAAAAACCCACCATCAAATCAAAATGAGAAGTTTTTCTTGATCGTAAAGAGAAAACACTTCAATAACTTCCTGTTTCGTCCTGCATAACTCAATAAAAAAGAATAATATCTTGATGATTATTCAATCTCTCGCATTGAACTTTATCACTATGAAAAATCAATAATAAAGAATGTTTAACCAAGATAAAACAAATATATAGACTTATATTCTAAATTTTTGGGGGAGTAATTAAAAATAAGTTGTGAGCAATTGGGTTGAGTTTAATCTCATAAGAAAAGATAATATTTGAAAAGATAATATTTATTCAGAATGGAGCGAATAAAAATTAGCCCCCACAAATATCTTTGTAATGTTCAGCCATAGAGGAAAAAATGGACCAGCATAGTAGAAAAGTTTTTGGCTATGTTATTGACAAGGATATTCAGGTCAATATTATACAAAACAGAGTCATCAATATTAATCATTTAAATCAGAAAGATAATCATGCTGTGGTGACGTTAAGAAAAACCATGATGAGACTGTTCATCTATCTTCTGGAGAATGCCAACAGTAAGGTTATTCAACATGAAGATATTTTACTCAATGTCTGGGACAGGCACGGTCTGAGTTCATCAACGCAACGACTTTGGCAGGTTATGCATTGCTTACAAAATAAACTTTCACTCTTAGGTATAACGGATGATCTTATTACAAGAATAGAATCAGGGCCTGTTCGCGGCTACAGACTATGCAAAAATAAAATTACCACTGTTTATTATTACGAGCAAAAGAATTTGTAGTAGTTAATCTGCAAATACCGCCCATTAACAGGGAGAATATGTAGCAAGATGTCATTAAATTGCGCTACTTAATTTATCTGAAAAATTAAAAGGAGTTTATATGAAATATGCAACGTTAGCAGCAATGGTTTTTGCTGCATTTTCGTCAGCTAATGCATATGCAGTTGCAGAAGGAACCATCACATTCAACGGAACTATTCAGGCAACAACCTGTAACAGCAGTATCAATGGCGGAGACGCAAATGCTGAGGTGGCACTGCCCATCGCTGGTATTAATGAGCTGGCCTCACAGGGTGAGACCGCAGGGCAGACTGAATTCACCATCGGCCTGAGCGGCTGTGAAGGCGTATTAACCACCGCCGCGGCTTTTTTTGCAGCCGGTGACAGTGTTGACTCGAATGGCCGCCTGATTGATCAAAACGATCTTACCGATCAAAAAGTCGCATTTCAGCTTCGTAATGCGGGTAATCAGTCAATTATCGTAGTGGGTAGCTCCAGTCAGCAAACCAATAATACTTATGGTGAAATAATTGGAGGAAACTTAAACCTGCCTTATATGGTTGAGTATTACGCGAATAAAGCAGCGGGTGCCGGTAAGGTATCCAGCTACGTCACTTACTCTGTTATGTATAAATAATCGTGTTTGTAGCAGAGAGATAATATCTCTCTGCTTTTTATATTTTAAAAATTTTTACTCAATAAAGAATCAGGCATGAAAAAACTATTTTCTTCTTATCTTTCACTCACAATTCTTACCCTCCTGTTTAGTCCTGTACTGTCGGCAAGTATTGTTGTCAACGGCACACGCGTTATTTATCCCTCAAGCGCCCGTGAAATCAGTGTAAAAATGACCAATATGGGTAAACGGCCTTTGCTGATTCAAAGCTGGATTGACGATGGAGATATGACAGCCAAACCGGAGAATATTCGTGTTCCTTTTGTGTTATCCCCGCCTTTTAATCGCGTCGATGCCGGCAAAGGCCAGACCTTGAGAATAAGCCAAACCGATCCAGACTTACCGGAGGACCGTGAGTCAGTATTCTGGTTAAATATTCTTGAAATTCCGGCTAAAAACCCAACGATGGAAGAAAAAAATTCGCTACAAATGGCTTTTCGTACACGTATCAAATTCTTCTATCGCCCGGAAAAATTGGCAGGTGACCCCAGCGATTCAATCAAAATGCTTAAATGGCAGCAGCGAGGCACACAGCTCGTTGCCAGTAACCCTACGCCTTATTTTGTTTCGCTGGCCAATCTCATGGTGAATGATCAAAAAGTCGAAGGTGAAATGGTTGCCCCGTTTCAATCGCAATCATTTCATATTAATGGCCAGGCGGGTGATAAGATTACCGGAGAATTTATCAATGACTTTGGCGCATTAATCTCATTCCAGAGCAGGTTACAAGAGTAAAGACAGATCGCCAGACGCGAATACAAACTGCATGGACGTTTCAGAAAAGGATTTCAATGAAAACTTCCCGCAATGGTAACAAATGCGCAAGACAGAGCCTGTCGCTTTTTTTTCTGGTACAGATTACCGGATTTGCCGCTACGACAACTGCAAACACCCCCGAACAAGCACAGAATGTGCAGTTCGACTCGTCTTTTTTGTATGTGAATGACAAAAGCGCCATCGATCTGAATCGATTTGCCAAAAGCGCAGCTGCACAACCCGGAATATGGCGAACTGATATATATATAAATAACGCGGCGAGTGGAAAAGAAGATGTTCATTTTATTGCTGACCAGGATGGTGTGGTCTATCCCTGTTTGACCGCATCATTACTAAAAAAAGTTCCTTTTGCCACGGAAAAGCTTCCTGAAAATTTTTATGAAAGCGATCCGCATGCCTGTCTGGATCTTGAAAAAAAAATCCCACTGGCAGAAGCGATCTACGACAGTAACGAACAGCGGCTGGATATCAGCGTGCCGCAAATTATGCTGGTAAAAATAGCGCGCGGTACGGTTGGCAGAGATCATTGGGATCGGGGTATTGTGGCTTTTCCGCTGGGTTACAGCTTCAGTGCCTGGCGCAGTGAAAGTCAGGGCAAACTTTACCAATCTGCCTATGGATCAATCAATGCGGGCCTGAACCTTGGCGCGTGGTATTTCAGACATAACGGTCACAGTAGCTGGCAGGAACATCAAAAACTGAGTTACACCCCAGTGAATACCTGGGTACAGCGAGATATCCCTTCAATACAGGGACGGCTGCTGGTCGGTCAGGCTTCCACACCGGGTTTGATTTTCGACACGCTCCCTTTTTCGGGGGTACAGCTTACCACTGATGATCGAATGCTGCCGTATTCACTGCGGGGCTATGCACCAGAAATCAGAGGTATTGCCCGTACATCGGCGCGCGTCACCGTGCGACAAAACGATCAGCTGATCTATGAAGCCACCGTTCCACCCGGAGAGTTTCTAATTAACGATATTTATCCTGCCGGATACGGCAGTAATCTGCTGGTCACTATTCGTGAATCCGACGGCAGTGAACAACATTTTGAGGTTCCTTATTCTTCGATTGCTCAACTATTGCGTCCAGGTAATCACCGATATTCATTTACTGCAGGTAATATTCGCAGTACCAGCCTGTCTACCCACCCATCCTTCTTTGAAGGCAGCTGGCAGTATGGATTTAATAATGCGATAACAGGCTGGGGTGGACTGCAATTCAGCGAACATTACAGAGCCGTACAGTTGGGAGCAGCACTGGGAACAGAGATGGGTGCGTTTGCCCTGGATGTGACTCACGCCAGTGATACGGAAAAGCGCTGGAAAGCACTGCAGCACGCAAGCGGTGAAAGTTATAAGTTTACCTGGAGCAAAACGGTCGATGTAACCAACAGCAATCTTTCTCTCTCAGTCTGGCAATTTTCTACTCAGGGCTATCAGGATCTGTTCAGCGCTGTGCAGAACCGCCAGGCACTTAAAAATGGTTCATTGTCCACAGCCAGTTGGCGAACACGACAGCGTCTGGCGTTAACCCTTAATCAATCTCTGCCAGCAGACTTTGGGCATCTGACATTTACAGGTTCAGTACAGAATTACTGGCATCAACCCCACGATAGCCGACAGTTTCAGTTTGGTTACAGCAACAGATTCAAATCGATTTCCTGGGGGATTACGGCCAACCGCACCTTTTCGACTGACGGCAAAGCAGAAAACAACGTTCTACTGAACTTTACCCTTCCTCTTGGAGACAGCTCCAATCGCTCCTCCTCGCAGTTGCGCCTGGATTTAAACCGCAATGGTGAAGGACGCTATACAAAGCAGTCCACCCTGACCGGCACGCTCGGAGAGGCCAATCTTTTCAGCTATGGCATCACCGCTGCCAATGAGAATAACAAGGGAACGTCGGGCTCTTTGACAGGGAGTTATCGCAGCCGAGCAGCCTTATTGAACAGTAGCTGGAGCAAGGGAAATAGCTACAAAAGTGGTTCCGTTAGCCTGAGCGGCACACTGCTTGCGCATGCCGGGGGCATTACGCTTACGCCTTATACTTCTGATACCTTTGCTCTGATAGAAGCTCCGGGGGCCGAAGGCGCAAGGGTCTCCACTTATCCCGGTGTCTATGTGGACAGTGCCGGATTTACCGCCGTACCCTATCTCAATCCCTACCAGTTTAATGAAATAACTATTGATCCAGCTGGAGCCTCCAGCCATATCGAACTCCATGATACTACCCAGCAGGTGGTGCCCTTGTCAGGGGCGGTTGTTGCGGTGAGATACAACACCCGCTTTGGTATCCCATTGCTAATCAAGGCGCAATTCCAGGGCGCACCGATAAAGTTTGGTGCTGATGTCATCGACGAGAAGGGCCAGTCACTAGGAGCAGTAGGCCAGGCAGGGCAGGTTTTTGTACGGGTCGATGAAAAGCACGGTCAGCTAAAGATCAAATGGGCAGAAGGACAGGATGGTGAATGTACGGTTGACTATCAACTGCAGCCCAATAGCAAGGAGAAACATCCTCACCTCCAACGAGTTGACAGCTTATGCGTGGGGCATTCCCACAACGCTGCCTCGCCAAAAAATAATGAGTAACACAGTAAATATTGCCGTTATATTAAAAAGGAATTTGCGATGAAAATGATGCCCGGTACTCAAACGCTGTTTCTCACCTTTATGCTCCTGGCGGCCAGCGGTTCCTCATCTTTCGCTGCCAGTTGTGAAACCAGTCATGCCATGATCGACTCTCCCTTTATGCCTCTGCAAGGCGGAGCCATCACCGTTGGTCCGGATGTCAGCAACGGCACAATTATCTGGAGCCAGCGTTTCAAACCCACCTCTCCCGTCGAGGTAAAGTGCAAAGAAGGTTTTACCGGGGGATTTTCGATCAAAGGTAATTTCACCACCGCGCCGCGCCCCACCAACTGGTCCGATGGTCGTTTTCCACCGGGTTCCGTTTATCAGACCGATATACCCGGCATAGGTATGGCAATTTATGCGTATGGCAACACGCACTATACCGTACCCTTTAATTATTTACTTACAGGAACAAGTAATAATAATTATACCCAAGGATGGATACCGCATTCAGGAATTGAATTTGATGTTGTATTAATTAAAACTGGAGTTATTATACCCGGCAGAGTCGGTGGAGAAAATTTACCTGGAATAAACTACAATTTGCATGCCGATGACGGTTTATCCCTTTATCTTGGCAGTCTGAAATTTTCCGGCTCGATTAATATTATTTCCAAAACCTGTACAACACCGGATATTATCGTACCGATGGGAGACTATGAAATAGTAAGAACGTTTACACATCCCGGTAGCTATAGCAGCTGGCAAGACGCATCGATAAAACTAATTGATTGTCCACGTTTTCACGGCATGATAAGGGCAAGCCATGCAGTAGAGCCAGGAAACCAGCAACAGGAAGGTAAGATTAGTAACAGCATTCAGTTAACACTTTCTCCAAACACCTCAGTAATTAATAGTGCTCAGGGAATTTTTGGCGTAAAAAGTGGTACCAACAGTGCATCAGGTGTAGGGCTCCAGTTGGCATGGGGCAAACAGGGTGATCCGTCTCCGCGATTGGTCAATTTTGGTGAAAGCCAGCAATATCTTCTACCCGATGATGGCTCGACTCAGATCTCGCTGCCCCTGCTGGCTCGTTATATTCAGACTTCGCCGCAGGTTACACCAGGTAAAGCCGATGCCACCGTAACATTCACGATCTATTATTACTGAAACAATTTTTTCCAAAAGATCGTTAAGGATAATCAAACATAGAGGGAATTATGTGTATATATATTATTTCTGATGATCATCTTTTTGTCAGAGGATTAGAAAATATTTTGTCCACGACGACAATAGAATTGAAGACATTCAGTTACACGAACGGGTTATTACTTTTTTGTTATTGCAGCTTCCAGCCAGAAGATATTGTGATTGTTGATATTCATTATTCACAAATTACTCAGCCGCAAAATAATCTTGCCCATCACACCAGCTACTTTGGTGTGAATATTATGTTTATCGTCGACCTGCCTCTGCAAAATGAACCCAGCAATTTCTATCCATACTGGATTGTTTCTAAAAAATGTCCGATAAAAAGCATCATGTCGCTGTTAAAAAACATCGTCAACGAAAGCACGCTCCGTACTGACCACCTGTCCAGAAAGGAAAATATCGTACTCAGGGAGCTGGCGGTAGGATATTCCACTGACTTCATTTCCCGTAAACTGAATCTTTCCACCAAGACGATTAGTTCTCATAAACAGAATGCTTTCAGAAAGCTGGGAATGACGAGACTCAACGATATGTCACTTATCTGCTATCGACAAATCCTGAACCTCTATGCTGGGTTTAACCGTCTTTCAGTACAGCGGACAGGTGGAAGCCTTCATCTGCCCAGGAAAAACTTAAAATATCATTCGCTGTCCCGATAACACTCCAGCCAGTGCGCATAAAGAGCAGGCAAAACCCAGGAAGCCTGTTCTTTGTTTCAGCGCCAGCGCATGATCAGTGCCGACACAATAGATTAGCGCAAAATAGTGTTGCAACAGCGCCCGGTCTACCGTTTTCCCGGTAGCAAGACAATATTCTGCACCCAGTGCGGTCAGGCGCGCCCAATGTCGCTCGCTACACATGACCGTTACGCGCTGGCCTCTCGCCACCGCCAGCTGTACCAGGTAACGTCCCATCGTTCCCCCTGCTCCGGCAATCAGTACCTCTGCACCAGCGGACATCGGCAACTTTTCGAGTGCCTGCCATGCGGTGAGACCGGGGCAGGGAAAAGCCGCAGTCTGAGAAAATTCCAGCGAATCAGGCAGACATGCCGAGCGGCGTAAAGGCAGCAAAGCTACCGTCTGATTGCAGGCTTTGGTGCCAGGCGACACGTTGCCCCAGCAAGTCTGGTGCAACCTCGTCGCCGATCGCAACAACGGTACCGGCTCCGTCCACGCCGGGTACCTGCCCGACCTGGCTATCCAACACCTTCCAGTCCACTGGATTGAGGCCGATAGCGGCGTTACAGACCAGTACCTGCGCAGGCTGTAACGGTCTGGCATTGAGAGTGACAGAGCGAAGATCCAGGGGTGACTGTCCGCCCTGCCACTTCCAGCCAGTCCAGGCTGACGGAAGCGTTAATGGTGAAGATGCCTTATTCATAGGCACCTGCTGAGTACGTCAGCTCATAACTGTGTCTGTAAATTTCAAGAATATTTCCGAACGGATCTTCCATATAAACCATACGATATGGCTTCTCGCTGAGAAAATACTCACGCACCGGCATACGCTGCTTACCGCCCGCAGCGACAATTGTTACAGCCATGCCTTCCACATCGGGGGCCTGCATGCAGAAATGGAAAATACCGGATTTCCAGTATTCGAAATTGTCTTCACGGCGTGTGGCATCACGAAACGGCACTGTTGCAAAGTTCGTGATGAGGTAACCTTTGGCATTATTGAAAAGTATTATATTTCAAACACTCTGTTCACCAGACGTATCTCACCCGGGGGATACCCACAATAAAATGACCCGGCCTGACCTTTCCGTAGCGCACGCATCCCTTCAATCCCCTTAATGGTGGCATAAGCCGTCTTCATTTCATGGAGTTAAATCCTGGCGTGGTACTGATTATCCTTCTCAGCTTGCCGTGATCACATTCAATGACGTTATTCAGGCTCTTATCTGTCGGTGTTCAACATCGGGCGGACACCGGCCCTCCCGTTTCAGTCACGCCAGCGCCCGGCCATAAGTGGGAGCCTTATCTGTGTTGATGAGACGGGGGACCTGCCAGCCTTTCACGTTATTTAAAATCTTCCCGGGAAAACGATATGCCGCTTTGCTGTTACGACGCGAAGAGAGATAAAAATCGATGGTGCGTCCTTTGCTGTCAACAGCCCGGCACAGGTAAGCCCGGCAGCCATTCACTTTGATATACGTTTCACCGGGGTGCCATGAAC
Source organism: Erwinia tracheiphila (assembly GCF_021365465.1). Lineage (NCBI taxonomy): Bacteria > Pseudomonadati > Pseudomonadota > Gammaproteobacteria > Enterobacterales > Erwiniaceae > Erwinia > Erwinia tracheiphila. The sequence continues at coordinate 918,968 of NZ_CP089932.1, read as the reverse complement.
AGAAGCCGGAAGGCTGACGCCAGTACCATCGCCGTCGTTTTTCCATTTCAGGCGCATATCGCTGGACCCGGCGATAAATTGTGGAGTGTTCGACACTGACGCCGCGTTCAGCCAGCATCTCCTGTCGTTCACGGTAGCTGATGCCGTATTTGCAGTACCCGCGTACCGCCCACAGAATAATGTCACGACTGAAATGTCGGCCTTTTAATACGGTCATGGGGAGCGTTACTGATGAAAATATCAGCAAAGTTTATCAGCGCAGCAATCTTTGCAACTGTGCCCTATCACGCAGGGCGGCGCAAGCGATTGATTTTCTGCAACAGGCGTTTCTCCCGGAAACAGGATGTTAAAGAACAAAAACTAACCTTAATTGTAACATCGTTAATAAATGTCACACTTTAACGGACGGAAATGCATCTTTCTGTTCGTGATTTATTGCGCAATCTTTATCATTGGACGGAAAAACAAGTGATCATGTGACTACCCGGTAATGAAATTCAGAGATTTTGCAGAAGAAGAAAAACTATTCGTTCGCCGGGCACTGGTCGCCTTTGGGCTGGTCCTGGCCGGATTCGTCACGCTTATCGTTAATTTGTGGCATGTGCAAATCGACCAGAATCAGTATTATCAGACCCGTTCCAACCAGAATGATATCAAGATGATCCCCATTGCGCCGACGCGCGGGATTATTTTTGACCGCAATGGCATTCCGCTGGTGAAAAATGTCACCTGGTATGATATTGAAATCCTTCCGTACAAAGTGCAAAACATCAAGGACTTGCTGACGCAGCTGACCCCTGTTGTCGATCTCACCCCGGACGATATTGAGAATTTCACCCATTCCCTGCACGCCAATAGCCGCTACAAGCCCGTGGTGTTGAAAACTGAGCTGACGGATGAAGAGGTCGCCCGCTTTTCCGTCAATCAGTATCGGTTTGCAGGCGTGAATATCAGCAGTTATGAAGATCGTCAGTATCCTTACGGTCCCGATCTTGCTCACGTTATCGGCTACGTTTCTAGAATTAACGACAACGACTATAAACATCTGGATAAAGAAGGCATCGGGGAGAACTACGCTGCTGACCACAATATTGGTAAGCAGGGAATTGAAGGCTATTACGAATCGGTTCTGCACGGCAAAACCGGCTATCAGGAAGTAGAGGTAGACAACCATGGACGGGTGATTCGCGTGCTGAAAGAAATGCCGCCAGTAGCAGGCAAAAATCTGTGGCTGACGCTGGATTTGCATCTGCAACAATATGTAGAAACGCAGCTGGTCGGCCAGCGCGCGGCGGTACTGATTGAAAATCCACAAAATGGAGAAGTTTTAGCGATGGTATCCAGCCCGAGTTACGATCCTAATCCTTTTGTGAAAGGGATTAGCTACAAAGCGTATAAAGAGCTGCTCAATAATAAAGACCTTCCGCTAATTAATCGCGTGACGCAGGGACTGTACCCCCCAGCCTCTACCGTAAAACCTTACATGGCGATGTCCGCCCTGCTAACCCATGTGATCACACCATCCACTACCTTCTTCGGCGCCTCCACCTGGACGCTTCCCGGCACAACACGAAAATATCGTGACTGGAAAAAAACTGGCCACGGGACGCTGGATGTCACCCGTGCTATTGAAGAATCTGCCGATACGTTTTTTTATCAGGTCGCTTTTATGCTGGGAATCGATCGCATCCATACTATGCTCAGTCAGTTTGGTTATGGTAAACCCAGCGGTATTGATTTAAATGAAGAGTACAGCGGTCTGTTGCCCAGCCGGGAGTGGAAACAAAAGGTGCATAAAAAAGGCTGGTATCAGGGTGATACCGTCTCGGTGGGCATTGGCCAGGGATACTGGATTGCCACACCCATTCAGATGGTCAAAGCGCTGGATACGCTGATTAATAATGGCAGGGTGATTCAGCCACATCTGCTTTATCAGGAGAAACAGGGTAAAAACGTGGCACCGTGGAAACAGACCATTCCAGTTCAGCAAATTGGCGACGCTAACTCACCCTACTGGGGGCTGGTGCGCCGTGCGATGTTTGGCATGGCCAATGCGCCGAACGGCACTGGCTATAAATATTTCCATACCGCACCCTATGGCATTGCAGGAAAAAGTGGGACATCTCAGGTATTTGGTCTGAAGCAAAACCAAATCTACAACGCTAAAATGATCCCACAGCGGCTGCGCGATCATATTTTCTATACCGTTTTTGCTCCCTTTGATAATCCACGCGTGGCGATGGCGCTTATTCTTGAAAACGGTGGCGTCAACGGCGTTACCGCTGCGCCGCTGGCAAGAAACATTCTGGACCATATTTTCCTGCCGCCGGGCGTAGCGCCCATGTCTGCCACCGCCGATCCCGGCAGCAATACGACTGCGCAATAATCAGCGGCATGCTATTGACGGTTTATCGCCCATATCAGCGATGCAGAACGATTTGTGGTAGCGCATCCTGACTGTGGTAGTGAACCTGTAAATCAGCCTGATACCAGCGGGTAAGCGTTGCCTCCGTCATCACCTCGACCGGCGACCCACTGGCAACCAGCGAGCCCTCATGCAGCAGTAATATCCGGTCTGACCACAGTGCGGCAAGGTTGAGATCGTGCAGCACGCAGCAAACTGTCAGCTGTCCCGCCCGAGTCAGCTGGTGCAGCAAACGTAACGCATGCTGTTGATGGAAGAGATCCAGCGCCGATGTAGGTTCATCCAGAAACAGCCAGCCACGGGGGCCATCATCGTGCCATAGCTGTGCCAGCGCCCGCGCCAGCTGTACCCGCTGCTGCTCACCGCCGGAAAGATAGCGGTAATCACGTCGCGCCAGTTCTTCACAGCCGGTCAGCTGCATAACATGATCGACAACCTGTCCGGCAGGCTTTTCTGGCCAGGGTGCGCGCGCCATTGCGACAACCTCGCGTACCGGCACAGCAAATTCAATGTGGCTTTGCTGGCGCATGACCGCTCTGCGTCTCGCCAGCCGATCACGTGGCCAGTGCGAAACTGGCTGGCCGTCAAGCGTACAGCTACCTTCGTCGATCGGCAAAAAGCCGGTCAGCATTCTCAATAAAGTGGATTTTCCTGCGCCGTTAGGCCCGATTAACGCCACCATTTCACCTGAACCTAACGTTAGTGAAACCCGGTTAATCAGGCAACGTTGTCCGATATAATAAGAGGCTTCAGCAGCCTGCAAAACCCTGTTCACCGATGACCTCCAGGGCGACGAAGAATCAACCATAAAAACCAGGGCGCGCCCAGCATACTGGTCAACAATCCTACGGGCATTTCTGCCGGCGCCACGACGGTTCGAGCCAGGGTATCCGCCACCAGTATCAGGATCGCGCCGAGCAGAGTTGAACCGGGGAGCAGCCAACGATGATCTCCCCCTACCCACAACCGGATCAAATGGGGTACCACCAGGCCAACAAAAGCAATAATTCCGCTAACGGCCACCGCCGCGGCCACCATCAGAGCACTGAAAATAAGCAGTTTGTGTTGCGTCCGCCGGACGTCCACACCCAGGTAATGCGCTTCTTCATCGCCCAGCTGTAGCAAATTAAGCCGTCCAGCCTGCCACTGGATTGCCAGCATCGTTGGCAAGACCAACACAGCGCAGGCCAATAGCGTTGGCCACTGCGCCTGCCCCAGCGACCCCATCCCCCAAAGAGAAAGCTGGCGCAGCTGCTGATCGTTGCTTATCCATGAGAGAACACCCACCGCTGCTCCACACAGGGCATTAATGGCAATACCGGCTAACAGCAAGCGGGAAAGCGTGATACTACGGTGGCGGCTAAGGATAAAAATAATCATCGTCACGACAAGGCTGCCAGCAAAGGCTGCCAGCATCGGCCACCACAGTGCCAGCACGGCGGGCAAAGTAACAGGAAGCACCACGGCAAACGCTAACATCAAAGCAGCACCGCTACTGATCCCCAGCAGGCCCGGGTCGGCCAGCGGATTACGAAACAGTCCCTGCATCGTTGCCCCGGAAAGCGCCAGCGCAGCACCCACCAGCACGGCAAGCAGCACACGCGGCAGCCGGATATTCAACCAAATCTGCCACTCCATACTGTCGAAAGGGGCTTGCCAGAGCGTGACCAGCGAAAGGCGCATCGCGCCAGTATTGGCCGCCAGTACCATCATCGCCAGCATCACTATAAGCATTCCCAACAGCGCTCTTTTAACGTTAACCGTTTTCATTGCGCAAGCGCTTCCGCCGCCTTACGTAATTTGGCTATCGCTCGCGGTGTTTGCAGGCCAAAACCCAGCAGAGACATTTCGTCCACCACCAGCAGGCTGTGGTTTTTACCAGCCGGCGTCAACGCAAGCCCCGGCAACTGCCAGATTTTTTCCTCCCCGCCCATGGACTTAAGGCCACTTTCACCAATCACTACCAGTTGAGGAGCGCTGGCGACAATGCCTTCCTGCGTTAACGTTTGATAATGAGGGATATTGCCCATCGCATTTTGCAATCCGGCACTGTGAATAGCGCCATCAGCGGCAGTCTGCGTACCCGCAGCCATTGCCTTCATGCCAGAGTGGTTAAGAATATACAGCACCTTTACCGGCAGAGGCTTGCCCGCCACACCTTTCAACTGGCTGTTTATCTTCGCTACCAGTGCTTCACCCTGCGTTTCCCGATGTAGTGCGCTGGCAATGGTGGTGATTTTCTGCTGAATCGCGTTCAACGATGGCTCGCCGGTAACGGTGACCACCTTAACATTCGCCTGTTCAACCTGTTTCAGGACAACTGAGGGTTTGGCCAGCACGCTGGCGATAACCAGAGTGGGCTTCATGGCAAGGATCCCTTCAGCATTAAGCTGGCGCATATAACCCACGTCGGGCAGTTTGGTCACTACGGCAGGATGAAGACTGGTGGAATCGCGCGCTACCAGACTTTGCTGGGCGTCGAGCGCATAGATAATTTCCGTTATGTCACCGCCAACAGACACCACCCGCTCCTCAGCGAACAAGGTAAAAGGCAGCGCCAACAGCGCCATCAGCCATATTTTCATGCCACTTCTCCCACGCCTGTCAGCATAGCCATCTGCTCACGCCAGCGGACCTGCTCTGGCTGACCTTCCGTGCGCTGGCCATTGAGTTGCGCAATCTGCGTTCCATCGGCAGCAAACAGTTCTAGGCTGGTCACCATACCATCGGAGGTCGGTTTACGGACGACCCAACTCTCTGCAATAGAGTCAGCCATTAAATGTAGGGTAAAGGTTGGATTGAAGATATTCAGCCAGTTATCCATCGGCATCAGTTTTTCCACCACACCAGTGAAAATCTGTACACAGCCCCGGTTACCAACAAAAATCATGATTTCATTGCCATCGTCGTGCGCCATTTTCAATAGCTCACTCAATGCACTGCTATTCACCTGCTGTGCCAGATCGCCTGGAACATGTCGGAAAGCCTGCTGACGTGAAATGTTATGACGGTTCAGCAGGCCGAAAAACTGATGCACATCGGTCATGGCGCGCCAGTGCTGCTCAATTTTTACTTTGTCCGGCTGAGGGCTAAATGTTTCTGGCAGCGCTGCCGTCACGATCAGCTTATCAGCGCTATCCTGTTTAAGACGATCAACCAGCGCCTGCCAGGCAACCATGTTGCTCCCGGGCGTCGTGTAGATCTTCAGAATGGCATCGCCATGCTCATCGAAAATCTGGATGCTGTGACGCTCACCACGCGCCGTTTTTTCCTGGAGTGAGAAAGCGCTTTTCCATTTACCTGGAAAAAAACGCAGGTCCAGTGCGCGAGGGTTCAGAATGAGCGCGGCGTGATTTCCCAGACGCAGATTTTCATAGCGCCCCACCTGTTCATGCACTGCATAAGCATTGCGGGTAATAGATTTGGTTTCGCCTACCGTTTCAAGCGCTGGCAGTAGTTCGCTGACATCAAGCTTCAGCGCAACCGCATCGTGCTGAGTGCGTGCTTCGGCCAGTTCCGCTTCGCTGACGCCAAGCAGAGTGGCAAGATCACGCGCATATTTTTTCGGCTGCTGTGCTTTCATTTCCTGATAACGAGTGAAAAGAGTATTCATTTCCATTTGCTTCCTCTATAAGGCCCTGCAACATGTGCAGAGCAATCGATGATGAATAAATTGATGTTGCGATCAAAAATCGATATTCATGCCCAGCAGGAAGGTGCGGCCTGGCATCACTGCCAGCGCTTTATCATACGCGTCCTGAAGGGTGGATTCTGTGAGGTTGCGACTGCTGAGATAATCCCAATATTTACGATCGGTCAGGTTGTAAATCCCACCATTGACCCTGACGTTCTTCGCTACCTGCCAGTAAGCTGTCATGTCCAGCAGGCCATATCCCGGCACCCGCATGAACTCGCCGCTTGCTTCCGTCAACACACTACCGCTGTTGGTGTAGGTTTCACGATTGGTTTCCATCGCGCGTTTGCCTTTCACAAAGGTGGCGGTAACCGCAGTGCCATAACGTTTAGCCGGATCGTCCCAGGCTACGCCCACAATCGCTTTCATTGGGGCTACGCTATCGAGATCCACATACTGGTCACCAGCGTAGCTGGATTTGGATTTACCTTGCGTATACCCCAGCGCGAAGGTGGTGCTCAGGCCATCAACCTGCTCAAACCATGTCCCAAAGTTCACTTTGGTGCTGACCTGTCCACCGTAGATATAGGCTTTATCACGGTTTTCAGCCTGGAAAATCGTGTAGATATTGGACGGTACATTACTGAACATGCCTGGATGAACGGCACGGGTATAACGGGTATAGGCAATAAAGTTTTCATAGGTGTTGTAGAACATCGCCGCATTCAGCGTCACCCCTTCAACCGCCTGACCTTTCAGGCCCCACTCGACATTGTTGCTGGTTTCGGTTTTCAGGTCAGAATTGCCAATCAGCGCGTACTGCTGGGAACCGGCATAGCTGGACCCCAGATTCCATGAGCCGAACAGCTGACTGGTGCCAGGGAACTGGGTGCCCCGCTTATACATCACGTAAGTCATCAGCTGTGGCGTAAGATCGTAATTAAAGCTCAGAGAGGGCAGAACCTGCGTATCAGCATTCTCTTTGCCATAAAGCGTTTGCAATTGGGACTCGGTCAGTACCGCGCTGCCAGTGGTCAGGCTGTACAGATTCTGCGGTTTGGTGGTCTGATGGGCAATCCTCACGCCGGGTACGATGCTAAAATCATGTCCATCCAGATCAAAGTGGATTTGATCCTGCAGGTAACCGCCGAGCATATAACTGCGGCTGTCAGCCTGAGGCTGCATGATGACCGTGAACTGGCTGGGCGCGGGTGACTGACGGAACGGCCGTGTTGTATCGCTTGTGCTGGCATTAAGCCCACCGCTGAGATCGTGTCGCCTCAGTGATTTCGTCAGCTGCGTTTCAAAACCATAGGTATCAACATCGTAATTAGAATAGACCCGCTGCATTGCCGTAGCGCTGGATGGCATCCAGGTATTGTCATGAGCCTGCGTCTGCTGGTAATAAACGCGCGATGTCAGGCTGTCAGCAAAGGCATTCACTGGCGTCCACTCGTCTTTCAGGCTGAAACCCCAGCGGCGCGTGTTGCTCTGTTGCTGTGCCGTGCCCCAAATGGCGGAGCCCGCCGAGTTCCATGAATCGAAGTGAGTATGGTTAGTTTTATCGTAATAATCGACGGTGCCAGTCAGCTTGTGCTGATCATTTGGGCGCCAGATCCCCGAAGCCAGCATGGCATTGGAGTACCAGTTGGCCGGATAAGCAGCAAGAGTGCCGCTGTTATTACGCGTTTGCTGACCGTCACGACGGCTGTAAACGAACACGCCGCGTAACGTTTCATCCCCTGCGGCGATGGTGATACCGTTGTGCCAGCTGCGGTTGGCAGAATCATAATCAGATTGATCGCCAAAATAAGTCAGTTTGTTGGGGGACAGATAATCATCAGCCGACTTCGGCATAAATGATACCGACCCGCCAATCGCATTATTGGCCCATGCCGTAGAGGTCGCCCCGGATTCAATGTCAACCTGGCCATACATGTAGGGATCGATGTAATCACGCCCGATACCGAACGTATTCACACCGACGCGACCAGCGTAGCTGCGACCTGTGGCTTCCGGTTGTGGAATGCCGTCTACATCCAGTCCGACACGGTTACTCTCAAGTCCGCGGATATTATAGCCGGTATAGCCACTGCGATCGAAACCACTCTTGCCAGCAGAAGAACCGCCGCTGGCACCGATAGCGCTGATGAGTGGCTCATAACGCATGACGGAACCAAAATCATTGGTGCCTTTTTTCTGCATCTCTTCTGCACTGACCACCGTTTTGCTGCCCGCTTCTTTTTTCAGAACAGGTGCGGTGACGACCATTTCTGGTTCAGCGACATCTGCATGGGTGGAAACAGTCCGCGATTTATCAGAGGTGTTGACAGGCTGAAGTGACGTATTGGTGCTTTCTGCCTCGATGGAATAACCAGAGATGACCAAGGTGCTGCATAACACAGACGTTCGGACAATTCCTTTTGAGGAAATAAGGTTACGCATTTTAATAAACCTTTATTCTTTATAAGTATCGACTCATACATTGCTGCCACAGGCGTAAAATTCGCAAAAACAGAGCGTACGCTTGCTGCACATTATAAACGTTGATCTCTGACCAAAAAACTCAAATGAGAATGATAATCAAATTCATTCAATATATCAACATCCTCCATAATTAATTCACAATTCAAAAAATGTCGTATGTTTATATGGTGTTATCACCACCAGGTGATACTGTAATCGATCCAGAGACCATACTTATGAAAAATGCTCCAACCATCACCATTCATTACTGCTCACAATGTAACTGGCTTCTTCAGGCAGGCTGGATGGCGCAAGAATTGCTGCACACTTTCAGTACAGATTTGGCCGCTGTCACGCTGGTCCCCGGCACGGGGGGAGCTATCAAATCACCGTTGATAGCAAGTTGATTTGTGATCGAAAAGCCGATGGCGGTTTTCCTGAAGCGAAAGTGCTTAAACAGCGGGTACGTAATCTTTGTTTTCCTGAACGTGATTTAGGGCACATCGATAAGTCCTGACGCACTTCCCTGATAATCCGATAAGGACTGATATGAGCAAACCAGAATCCTGGCAGGCTGGCGAACTGCACATCACCAAACTGTTTGAACAATTTATCAGCCTGCCTGCTGAAACACTGTTTCCTGACGTCAACGGGCACCAGATGACAGAATTTGCTCTGGCATGACCCCGCAAAGCACGCTGGAACTCAGCGTTCATAGCTGGCGGGTCCAGTCGCCACAGAGCCGTTTTTTAATTGACACTGCGACAGGTAACGATAAGCCCCGTCCTTTCAGCCCGATGTTTGACAGGCTGAACAGTCCGTGGATGGAGAACTTTCTTGCCACCGGATTACGGCCTGAAGACATTGATTACGTTTTGCATACGCATCTGCATATCGATCACGTTGGCTGGAACATCCGCCGGGAGGGTACACAGTGGGTGCACACCTTCCCCAATGCCCGTTGGGTGATTGCACAGGAAGAAATGCTGGCAGGTCAGGTCGGCATACTGTTTGCTTTACCATCCCCCGACAATCGCGGCGACAGTATTACAGCAATATATCGTCGCCTTTCTTCAGCAAATGACTGATGAAATCGCGGCAATCTCACCGGCAAAACTGAAGGAAAAAATTCAGTTAATGCAGCGCACATTGCCCGCCCCTTCCCCTCGTTATCCAGACCAGTGTATTGCACACTGGCAGTATCAGCAGCTGAACTTGCCCGTTGACCGCAGATATTTATGCGCAGGTCAGTCTGACAATGCTGAACCAGACACTGCAGGAGTTAAATGGAAACCCCTGACGCTGGTGGTATCTGAACAATCAGCCAACCTCGACGGCAGCTGCGCTCTGACCGCAACGTCGCCATGCGCCCTTATCCCTTGCGCACAAAAAAATGCCGTATCGATCACTTTGGAAATGTAATATCTGGTTGAACAGACGCATTTCACGGTGAACATAGCGCCCTTACAGGGCGAGCGTCACGGCTCTGCCGTTCCGAGGGTGTTCATGACCGGCTCACAGCTTTATACTCTGCGGTATGTTAATTTCTCAGGAAATCATTCACATGGCCCGTAGCAAAGCCCCCAGAAAGCGTAAACCCACGCCCTCGTCCCGACGCGCTATACCCGGATATCCTAAGCGTTTTCTGGTGTCCATTCCGCCCCGGAGCGATTATGACGACCCCGACGAGTTTTTTTACGACACTCCGCAGGATGCCATTCGTCACTGTGTCCACCTGGGGCCACAGTTTTTCCTCGATACACACTTCGACCCGCCTCTCGTCTGCATCATCCGCGGCTTTGAGCCGCCTGACTCACCCGACGGCGATGTCGTCCTTGAGTCCATGCCAGCCGATGTGTTTATTATCGCCACAGAATCCGGCATGCTGCCGGTGACCTTCGCTCCCTGGGATAAACACACCGACAACTGGGCCGATGACTGTGACGACTGGCACTATAATACCGGTGCCACTGCAGAGCGATAATCCGCCGCATGTATATCCCGCGCCCGGCAAAACTGCTGTTCACCACTGATGACGCCTGGAACCGGTATATGGATAAACACGGGGACACCCTCAGCCCCTGGACCGTACTCTGCGTCGAGCGCATGCTCGCCTGCGGCACTGCTGCCATGGGGGGTGAAGCGATACTGCTGCGCCTCCCCGGACTGCACCCACACCCGCTTCTTCTGCCAGACCTGTAAATCAAAAGGCTGCAGCTCCTGCGGACATAAGGCCACGGAGCAGTGGATTACAGAACAACAGCAAATTCTGCCCGACTGCGACTGGCAGCATATCACCTTCACCATGCCCCATCTGCTGTGGCCCTTTTTCAACAATAACTGGCCTCTGCTCAATGCCCTGTTCCGCGCAGCCACCCGCGCCATGCTCCGCTGGGCCAGAAAACAGGGTGTGGAAGTCGGTATCTTCTGCGCCCTGCACACCTACGGTCGCCAGCTCAACCAGCATCCCCACATTCATCTCTCCGTCACCCGCGGCGGGCTTGATATTAAACACGGCGTATGGCGCGACCGCTTCTTTAAAAAGCATGCCGTGGAGGAAATCTGGCGCGGAGCCGTCATCCGGCTGCTGCGCCACAGCTATGACCTGATTAACCCCGGCAGGCTGCCGGGGCTGGGGCATATCCACGACAAAAAACAGTGGCTGCGCTATCTGCAGGCGCAGTACGGGCGCCGCTGGAAGGTCCACTTCGCGAAGAAGACCCGGGGGGCCTGGCGGAGCGTCAAATATCTGGGCCGGTACCTGAAACGGCCCCCCGTGTCGGCGGCGAAGCTGAGGCACTACAGCGGCGGCGCGGTGGTGCACCACTATTACGACCACCGTACGCAGCAGTACCGGCAGCAGACGCTGACGCAGGAAGATATGATCGGACGTTATATCAGCCATATCCCGGCGAAGCATTTTAAGATGGTGCGTTATTACGGTTTTTTATCAAACCGTAAACGGGGTAGCCTGCTGCCGAAGGTGTATGAAGCCCTGGAGATGGAAGCGCGGAAAAAACCGGAGAAGCCCGGCTTCGCCGCGCTGATGAAAGAATTTCTGCGCACGGATCCGTACAAATGCATTCTGTGCGGCAACCGACTGCGCTTCAGCAGTGCGCAGGCCGGGAGGCACGCGTCGGAGTTGGTGGCAGAAAGACTGCATAACATCGACCGGAAACGATGGCTTCTGGCACAGACTGCGGGATAAGTGCGTCTGAAAAACAGCTTTCAGGTTAAAAACGCGCCGCAAATGCCATTTTATGACCATAACGTTCCCGATGGCACATCATTACTGCATTACAGACACTGCTGCTCATGGTCAGGAAATTTTTAAAACGATGATTCAGTTTCCTAACCATGAACGTAGCACGCCTTTGGCGTGAGCGGCCCTGCTGCGCAGCTTCGGGTGTTTGCATGACCGGCGCTCCGCTTTATACTCTGCAACCATGCATATCCCCCGCCCCGCCAAACTCCTCTTCACCGTCGATGACGGCTGGAACCGCTACCTCGAAAAACACGGCGACAACATCAGCGACTGGACCCGACTCTCCGTTGAGCGCATGCTCGCCTGTGGCACCTGCGCCATGGGCGTACGCCGCTACTGCTGTGCCTCGCCGGACTGCACGCACTCCCGCTTCTTCTGCCAGAGCTGCAAGTCAAAGGCCTGCAGCGCATGTGGCATGAAATCAACTGAGCAGTGGATAGCCGGGCAGCAGCACGTCCTGCCCGACTGCGAATGGCAGCACATCACCTTTACCATGCCCCACCTGCTGTGGCCCTTCTTCAGCAACAACTGGCCCCTGCTCAACGACCTGTTCCGCTGCGCCACCCGCGCCATGCTGAAGTGGGCGCGTCGGCAGGGTATAGAAGTCGGTATCTTCTGCGCCCTGCATACCTACGGCCGGCAGCTGAATCAGCATCCGCACATCCACGTTTCCGTCACCCGCGGTGGACTTGACGTAAAGCACGGCGTCTGGCGCAGCCTTTTCTTCAAAAAGAAGGCCGTGGAGGAAATCTGGCGGGGTGCCGTTATCCGCCTGCTGCGCAGCAGCTATGAGCGGGTCAGTCCCGGCACCCTGCCGGGACTGGGACATATCCGCGACGGGGAGCAGTGGCGGCGTTACCTGAAGGCACAGTATGGCCGGCACTGGAAGGTACACTTCGCGAAGAAGACCCGGGGAGCCTGGCACAGCGTTAAATACCTCGGACGCTACCTGAAACGGCCACCAGTGTCGGCTTCACGACTGCGACACTACGCCGGTGGCGCGGTGGTTCACCACTATCTCGATCACCGCACGGGAAAGCATAAACGCCAGATGCTGAGCCAGGAAGAGATGATCGGGCGCTATATCAGCCACGTTCCGGCGCGGCATTTTAAGATGGTGCGCTACTCCGGCTTTCTGTCCAACCGCAAGCGGGGCACGCTGCTGCCGAAGGTTTACGAAGCGCTGGAGATGACGGTACGGGAAAAACCGAAGCGGCCCGGGTTTGCGGTGCTGATGAAAGGCTTCCTGGGCACGGATCCGTACCAGTGCATCCTCTGCAAAGGCCGGCTGCGTTTTGCCGGCGCCGTGGCGGGTGATCACGCCACAAAAATGCTCTCTGACAGGCTGTATCAGATGGCGAAAAAACGATGGCTGCGGATGCCTGAGCTGGATCAGTGCGCCTGAAAAACAGGTTTCAGGTTAAAAATACGGCGAAGATGGCATTTTCACATCAAAACCCACACAGATCAGCAGCAGCAATGGAGTAGATCGTGCCACTTTTCATGGTCAGGCGATCTCAAAAGAGGCGATTCAATCTCCTAACCATGAACTGGTCGTATAAAAACCTTTTTACACCATGTTCCTCTTGCCGTGTTGTATCAAAAAGCAGTGGCGGAAAAGCACCTAATTTTATCGTACCGAGCATAAAGTTCTCTGTCTTTTGTCCGATAATCTGTTGTGAAGTCTTTCCCCATCATTGAGTACACAGCATGATTAAAAATATGAAAGTCGTTACCAGCATTATTATTGTGCTGGTGGTGTTCAGCGGGCTGCTGTTAATTTCCAGCGCGCTCTCTTTTAAAGCCATTAACCAAGATAAAAATAACTTCATTCACGCCAACTCACTGAATCATCAGCAAGGGCAACTGAGTGACAGCTGGCAAACGCTGATTAAAACCAGGGTAACAATTAACCGTGTTGCTATCCGCATTCTTAAAAAACAAACCGATGCCGCAGCCCAGGCCACTATCGCTAAACTGCTTTCAGACGCTGGCGCTTCACTGGTGGTGGCCCAGCAGCATTTTGATATTTATAAAAATGAGCCGATTATTAACGGGCAAAGTCCTGAACTGGCAAGCAGGGTAGCCGGTGATTATCAGCAGCTTTTTGATGCCCTGAAAATGTCAATTCAGTATTTACAGGTCAACAATTATGAGGACTATAGCAATCTGGATACGCAAAAGGCGCAGGAGGCACTGGAAGCAAGCTATACGCAATGGCGCGAGGAAAATGCAGCCTTGCAGGCGACGGGGATGGCACAAAATGAGGAAAGCTATAGCCATATGCTGTGGACGCTGACAGTTATGGTACTGATACTAGCGATACTGGTACTGGCCGTCTGGGGCATCATTAAATCCGTGTTGCTTACCCCACTAAAGCAGGTGAAAAATCATATTCAGGGGATTGCTGGTGGCGACCTTAGTGGCAAATCGCAGGTAGAAGGTCGCAGCGAAATGGGCCAACTGGCGGCCCATCTGGCCACGATGCAGCAGTCGTTGCGAGATACCGTTAGCCGTGTCCGCGAAAGCGCCAGCGCGATTTACAGTGGAGCCAGCGAAATTTCTCATGGCAATAACGATCTTTCCGCCAGAACGGAACAACAGGGCGCCTCGCTGGAGCAAACCGCAGCAAGTATGGAGCAGCTGACCTCAACGGTAAAACAAAACGCCGAAAACGCCCGTCAGGCTTCTCAACTGGCGAAAAGCGCCTCAGAGACCGCCGGTAAGGGCGGCCAGGTAGTGGATGGCGTAGTAAAAACTATGAGCGAGATTGCCAGCAGTTCACAAAAAATTGCCGACATTATCAGTGTTATTGACAGCATTGCCTTTCAGACCAATATTCTCGCGTTGAATGCGGCGGTTGAGGCAGCACGTGCCGGTGAGCAGGGTCGCGGATTTGCAGTGGTTGCAGGTGAAGTACGTAATCTTGCCCAGCGCAGCGCACAGGCAGCAAAAGAGATTAAAACGCTGATTGAAGCCTCGGTAAACCGTGTGGATGCCGGATCGCAGCAGGTCAGTATCGCGGGTGAAACCATGCACGATATTGTTGCCGCCGTCATGCGCGTTACCGATATTATGGGCGAGATTGCTTCCGCCTCCGACGAGCAGAGTCGCGGCATCGATCAAATTGGCCAGGCCGTTACCGAAATGGACCGCGTGACTCAGCAAAACGCCGCACTGGTGCAGGAATCTGCGGCAGCATCCGCTTCACTGGAAGAGCAGGCCAGCCGTCTTTCACAGGCAGTGGCCGCATTTAAAACCGATGGACAGGAAAAACAGCCAGCGGTGGTGCAAAGCATTCCGGAGCAGGCTAAAAGCACCCTTGCAGCGCCAAAGCGTCTGCTTCCCTCACCGGAAAAGCCGCAGGTGACAGACGAAGGTAACTGGGAAACGTTCTGAATGCGGGAAAAGCATGCGGCTACTGTCGTATTGAGCGGGGTTGTAGCGGAATATTTTGGCTGGCGGATCGTGTTTGCCGCCGCACTGATGGTGACTTTCATCACGCTGCTGCACTGGTTGAGGCTACCTTAAATGCCACCGGTAAGCCGCATGCGCTATCCGACGCTATTAGCATCAATGCATCATCTGTGGTGTAACTACCCATCATTGCGGCGAGCAACGCTGGCTCAGGCGCTGCTGTCAGTCGGCTTCAGCACCTTTTGGTCCACGCTGGCAGTAATGCTTCATAATAGCTGGCAGCTGGGCAGTGCCATCCTGAAGTATGCAAGCTGGCCCGGCGTGGTAGCGCTACTGACGCTGAGTAGCTGTGGCAGTATGCTGATGCGCTGGCGGGAGAAGCCCCCCACTACCGCACGCTCATCAACAACAGAGTAATCCAGCATAATCGGTTGCGGTCATGCGGGTCACGGCAAAACCACCCTGCCTCGATGGGTAAAAAAGAAGCCGCTTACCACTATCATGGTGACGCAGTTTAGTGTCAGGATGACAACGACGTGAAAAACCTTCACCTGCATGCTGTTGGTCAACATTTATTTTCAGACGAACGAATGACAAAAAATAATGTCTCCCAGAGAGATATACTATTATTCCAACTTTTAACAGAACCCGAAAAAAAAAATAATTTCTCAGTTGTCTGAATAAAGGGGAAATAGTATCAAATAAAGCTGTATTAATAATAATGGTTATCAAAATCATTTAAAGAATGGAATAATCAGAGTTGCAAAAATAGATATAATTCAATTAGTTAACATCAAATAAAAGAAAAAACGGAATTTAACGGTTTTTATTTTTATATCACAGGTGCATAATGCATATAAATACAGCATTAATAAAATTCACCATGAATATATGGAGCCACCATGCTAACCAGCGAAATGACTGCCAACCTGAACGACCAGTTAAATCTGGAATTCTTCTCTGCCAATCTCTATTTGCAGATGAGCGCCTGGTGTGCCGATAAAGGGTTCGAAGGGGCAGCCGCTTTTATGCGTGAGCATTCTACGGAAGAAATGCAGCACATGCAGCGCTTGTTTAACTACCTGAGTGATACCGGTGCTATGCCGGTACTCGGTGCCATCGCGGCACCGCCGATTACCTTTAATTCACTGAGCGAGATGCTGGAGCAGGCTTACCAACACGAAAAACTGATTACCAGCAAAATTAATGAACTGGCACATGCTGCCATCACCTCACAGGATTATTCCACTTTCAATTTCCTGCAATGGTATGTGGCTGAACAGCACGAAGAAGAGAAGCTGTTTAAGTCCGTGTTGGATAAACTGGCGCTGGTGGGCAACAGCGGTGAAGCCTTGTTCTTCGTGGATAAAGACCTGATGAAAATGAGCAGCGATAACCATACAGAGGCCTGATGTCTGAAGGGCGAAGTGCTTCGCCCTTGTAACTTCCCCGTGGCACCGCAGATCCCCTGACTCACCGGGGCGTCAGTTTCCTTTGCTCTGTACTCTTGCGTCAATACCATGACACTGCTGAAACCTGTCTGGTTCCAATCGGTTGTTTAGCAGTACTGCAATTAAGTTACCGTACCATCTGCAGTAGTAATACAGCAATACTGCTTATATATCTGGCGATGCGTACGTCAGTAACAATAATGCGAGCAGCAATCACAACACCCATTCGCCATTATTGTTACGCGTTCAAAACACATGAAACCTACCCCGCCGAAACTACGGTAAGCTGAGAAATGATTTTGCGCTTTTCTTTGCGCCAGAGATAAATTCAACCACATCTTCTTAAGCAAACAGGGAGACCGCCCTTGTCTGTTTTTCCGGGCAGCCTCTGGCCAGTCAATCTGTTTTTGACAGGTAACTTACCTGACTCATCAACCATAACAGCAGGGCGCGGATCTGTCAGCGGCACTCGGGCTATTCCCCATTAAGGGCGAGACGATAAAACTTGCTGTCCACCCTCATCACCGGAAAGGTTTCGGGTAACGCGGTTCGTTCAACTTCCTGAAAACCGTTCTTCTCATAGAAACAGTGCGCCGCCAGGAATTTACTGGTGGTCCCGAGATAAATATTATCCAGTTTCCGTTGCGCTGCATGCTTTAGCAGCACAGTTAGCAACGCACCGGCAACCCCTTTGCCCTGCCACACCAGCCTTCTGCAACAAAAATCTTGCGCAGGGCCGCCTGCCTTTCGCCAGTGTCCTTCAGCCCAATGCAGCCCACCACGTTATCTTCCGCCAGTGCCAGCCAGAAATCGCTGGTGATTTCCCGGTAAAACCATTATATACATCCACTATTACGCAGTGATATTAATAGAAAATTCTTCGTTTTGTATCGGCAGGATCAATGCCACCACACCCGGCTGGTAGCGTGGCTGATACCGCACCAGAGAAACCGACTGCACTGTCATAAAGCTTACCCCTGCTAATTGTTGCAGACAGACACAGGTTCTGCCCGCGAATTTATCACCGACCACAATGTGTTTCACTTTAGCAGGGTGATTGTTCATCTGTAACCTGGAAAGTGGCATCATTATGTTGGACGGCCACATCCTGCCAGACGATGTTTTTAGCGCGTGGATAATTCCGGCGCAGGTCCGACAAGTCATCTACCTGCCGATTGGCACGGGATGGCGGGTCAGCAAATGTCCTGAAAGAAAAAGGCGGGTCGCCCCGCCTGTTGTATCAGCTACCGTGATGTGCGGCGCTGGCCGCTGCAGAAAGATCAAGACGCTGCCAGAAGCTTTGCTCAGGCGTGCTGCCGGAAAGAGGATACCCCCCAGCGAGCGCGGTCTTTACCATCAGCTGACGGCGTTGTGCGGCGCTCAGATGTGGCAGCGGCCCTTCCAGTAATACCTCTGCATCTTCCGGTACCACGACTCGTGTGGCCGTTACTTTCTCCTGAGGCAGGTGGTACGTCATAGTGTATCGGTAGAAAGCTTTCATTTGCGGTGCGGTATAGGGATCACCAGCGCCCTGCGGTTTAGCACATTCAGCAAGCGAGGTGCCACACTCTTTTTCCAATGCGGCGCGCAGCTGCTGCTTCGCCTGTTCGAACAGCGCATGGTATTTCGCATCGTTGAGATAATGAGCAACGTTACGCTGCGCCACCATGCGCGACCCCATCAGGTCAATAGGATAATGTACGCCAAGGATCATGCGAGAATAACCATAACGTGCAGCACGATCCAACAGCGGTATAAAACGTTCCGGCAGCATTTCGCCCAGTAACAGTGCGTCGGTATAGGCAGTATTGGTGTGGCCGCTGGGATAAGAGCTTTCTGATGCTTTGTAAGGCGCATTATCTTTGACCACAGCGGTATCTGGAACGAAATGAATGGTGTTACCGGGGATCAGGAACGGACGCGGATTATCAAAATACTTTTTCGCCGCACCAGTGCCCACTTCTGTGGCTTTGATTAAAGCAGCAGCCTTACCCAGCTCACCGTTGTTGTAGGCACGAAGAAAGGCCTCGCCCAACTTCGGCCCCAGAGCGTCCGCAAGGAAAAACAGATGATCCTGCCCTTCGGCATCAATAAGCGCCTGGGTGCGTTGCCCATTACTGGCATTGAGGTTAGCCTGCTCAACCGTTTTCAGACTGGCGGCGATAGTGGTTTTTGGTAACAATGGAAAAGCACTGAGTAACGCGATACCAGCCTGCTGGTTCTCTTTTTTTGCGAAATTGTAACCGCTCGCCTTCAACCATTTGCTGTCAGACAGTTTGTCGCTCTGTTCTACATTTTTTAACCGATCGCGTGTCAGCTTGCTGGTATCTCCTTGTAACGCCGCGATTAGTGATTGCTGAATGGCTCTATCCAGCGCCAGAAAAGATGTATCGGCACTGGCAGGCGTTGTGCTGTCAAGAAGGACATGGAGTTGCTCTTGCGAAAGGTTGGCTGGTTTCGCCTGGACCAGCTGGCTAACCAACAGAGCCGCCATGAGCAGGGTGTATCGGGTGCGCATTGCTTTTCCTTTTTAAACGGGAGTGTCGAACTGAAACGAAGATGTCAGACCACAAACGTTATGTTGGGCAATAAAGATGACAAAAATATGGCAAATTTTACATTGAGGCTAAATAAGTTATTTCCGGTAATTTTATTATTCTCCCACAAAAACATAGTTAAACGATGAACACAGTTCAAAAGACTCCGAACATGTTGCCTTTGTACCGCAGGCATAGAGGATTGACTCACCAGGGTTAAGCTTGAGACGCAATCCAGGATTTTCAGATGTCTCACCAACAAGCTCATTGATTCTCTCCTCCCTTTGCAACCAAAGGGAAAACTTCGCCTGTCCGGCAAAGCCCCAAAACGCCGTGATTCGTTAATCGCGCCTGTGTTGCTGTTGATGTTTCGCAATGAGTCTGTTTACCCATGTCGTTCACAGTAAGGGGTTGGCTGGCGGGCCGCGAGGATGTTTAAGCAAACGGCCAATGACAATTTTCACGTCACACCGCATCGGTTAAGCGGAGTGCTATCGCGCCAGGCCGCCCTGCGTAACTGGTGGCTGGTTAGCCACAACTTCATCGTTCGCTGCAAAGGCATATGTACCAGCGATGCCGATCCACTCATCTCACACTAAATATCATAGTGTCCGGCAACGTCTTCTGACCGCGTCACTCAAAGCACCTATTGCACTGATTAAATTAAATAAATTCTTTCAGACAATAAGAATTCGGGCAGTATTATTTTCTATTGCCATAGTTGACACAATAAGCAAAGTTATTCCTAATCAGATTAAATAATGGAACTGGGCATTTATCCGGGCGTTAATTGCGATAATAAAGCCCGGATGAAACTTCATGGCAAACGTATGAAAGGATCGATACGGTTATATCTGGTCTGAGTGCGTATCGCCAACCTGCGTATTGGTGAGAAACTGCACTCTCTCATCAACTTTTCCACCCGCTTTTGAAGCGCGAATGCGTAAAGCAAGATTCCACTGCTCCAGCTCGTGTGCATTGCTAACCAATGGGTTATCAGCGGGCATCCATCGCTACAGCCCGATGTAAATAATGCATCTTCCAGACAGGGTGTTGACGATCTGCCCCCCGACAACACCAGTGTAAAATTCCATAGCGTCATATTCATCTCCCTACGTGACTTAAAACCTATCCCAGAAGGGATTGCCAGATACTAAAAAATGGCAATTTCTGAGGGCGAAGAATGGCGGGCAGCAAGTGGCAAATCAGCGTTCAACTTTGGGAGAAAATGGCACCTCCCATCCCGGAACATAAAACTCAGCATCCGCCGGGTACGCATCGTCGGCGGGTTGATAATCGCGCTGCAATGAACGCTGTTTTCTTTGTACTCAGAACGGGTTGCCAGTGGAATGCCCTCAATGCCACAGAGCGCTGCTCGTCAGGCTCTGCCCACCGACGATTTCAGGAGGGGCGGGATGCCGGGGTGTTTGAACGCTTCTGGCAGAACGGCCTGCCTGCGAACATCCGGACGGCACTGACTGGTCATGGTTATCAACAGATGGCTGCATGACCACATCACCGCTGTCAGGGACAAAAAAACTGGCCGCAACCCCACGGACAGAGGGAAACAGGGCGTAAAGCGCAGTCTGATGACAGATGCCAGCGGGCTTCCTCTTTCACGGGTCGTTGCAGCGGCGAACACCCATGATATCAGACTGGTTGCGGATACACCTGATGCTCTTCAGACGGGGCGTCAGGTGCAAAAACCCGGACTCTGCCCGGGCAAAGGCGACGAAGCGGGCAGGCTGAAAACATAGCTGCAAAGCCGCCGTTACGAGCCTCATATTCAGTCCCGAAAAGAGGAATCCGATGCCAGTAAATCAGGGGAGGTCAGGGCCCACAGGTGGGCCGTCGGGAGGACTCATAGCTGGATGAACCGCTTTCGCCGGGTTCTGATAGGATGGGAAAAGACGTCTGAAAATGACGAGGCCCTGTTGCATTTTTCCTGTGGTCTTATCTGTATTCGTCGCGACGTAATCTGACAGCGGACCCTGAAAGATTGAGGGTTGCCGGTTTTGATATGGGTGTCGAATCCTTAAACAAAACGCAAGGTCACCCTCATGCTCCATACTCACAATCCCATCATCAAACACAAAGCCGGCCTGCTCAATCTCGCCGAATAACCCGGTAACGTCTCAACAGCCTGCAAGAGCACGGGCGTGTCACGCGACACCTTCTACCGTTATCAGGAGCTGGCTGCTGAAGGCGGCATTGACGCGCTGGTTAACCAGAACCGCCGGGTTCCCAACCTGACAAACCGCGCCGACGAAGCCACTGAACGCGCGGTTGTTGAATATGCCGTTGAGTTCCCGGCCCCCGGGCAGCACCGGACCAGTGATGAGCTGCGTAAAAAAGGCGTGTTTAACTCCGGCAGCGGCGTGCGCGCCATCTGGCAACGACACGACCTGGAGAACTTCCGTAAACGCCTGAAGGCGCCTGAGGAAAAGCTCGCCAGAGAAGCCATCGTGCTTACCGGTGCCCCAATCGCCGCGCTGGAGAAAAAAGGCGCATGATGATGAGGCCAGCGGCGAAATCGAGACCGCTCACCCGGGCTATCCCGGGTCGCAGGACACCTTCTGTGCTGGCGATCTGAAAGGGGTGGGCCGTATCTGCCCGCAGACGTTCGTGGATACGTACCCGAAAGTGGCGCACTGCAAGCGGTATACGAGTAAAACGCCGAACACCGCCGCCGGCCTGCTAAATGATCGCGTACTGCCGTTCTGTGAGGCTCAGGGGCTGCCGGTGCTGAGAAGACTGACCGACAGGGGAACGGAGTACTGTGGTAAGGTGGAGCAGCATGATTACCAGCTTTATCTGGCCATCAACGATATCGCCCATACAAAAACGAAGGCGATGTCCCCACAGACCAACGGCATCGGTGAGCGCTTCCATAAAACGATTTTGCAGGATTTTTATCAGGTCACGTTCCGCAAGAAGTCATATGGGGAGCGGGAGAGCCTGCAGGCGGCTCTGGACAACGGGTTGTGGCATGACAATAATGAGCGGACTCATCAGGGGAAAATGTGCGGCGGGCGAACGCCAGTGGCCAGGTTACCTGATGGAAAACGTGTCCGGGCAGAAAAGGATCTGAACCGGATGTAATCCGACAGGCACCTGTATAAATAACCGGTAACGGTCAGATCAGGTCTGAGCTAGTACATCTTATCGTATGGAATAACGTCCTGTTGAGACAGGCTCTTATTAACTTTTCCCAGACAGGATCTTTCTGCGATTTTGCATCCCTGTTATACCAATCAGTTTATTGTTATCGGTGTACATTGCCTGAGCTTTCTGACAATCTGTTTCGCATGATTTCCAGGGTTAGAGGGCGTCAACCAGATACTCATTATATGTTCCTGATGCCAGGCAATTCCGCAACGAAGTTTGGCGTCGCAATGGCAGACCGCCCTGACGCAATTAGTATCCAGCCCTGACATAACGCAAATTCAATAGCCTGCTGTATTTGCCTGTCCTTGTAGGTTAATTACAATGTTGACAAGTGTCTTCATTATCACGTTTAACTGATGGGTTATGCAGAGCACATCTGCGTCACACCAACAAGGCAAGGTGTTATCAGACTGACTATTTTTTCCCGACGATTGATTAACCCGCTATCGGGGTTTGATGACGTTTTGAGAAATGCTTTCAGAGAGAGTTGTGAACCGGACAATCTTTATGGCCGTTGTTATGTGCAGAGATCACGCTTTACCATTTTAATTCTGCTTTCTGCACAATTTTTACTGGTTTCGGCGTATGTTGCGGCTTTCGATAAAATGAGACGGTAAAAATGTATAACGTCGATCTGGTTTTGTTGTTGCTACAACAGATGTGCGTTTTTTTAGTTATTGCATGGCTGATGAGCAAAACCCGGCTATTAACGCCATTGATGCAAATTACCGTTCGCCTGCCACATAAATTACTTTGCTATGTCACTTTCTCCGTTTTTTGCATTTTGGGTACCTTTCTCAGCCTACATATTGAGGACTCACTGGCTAATACCCGCGCGATTGGGGCAGCCATTGGCGGGCTTCTCGGTGGTCCGCTGACAGGAGGGCTGATTGGTTTAACGGGTGGATTGCATCGCTATACATTAGGAGGCATGACGGCGATAAGTTGTATGATTTCAACCCTCGCTGAAGGGGTAATAGGTGGTCTGTTACAGCGCTGGCTTATCAATACCGGGCGCAGCGATAAGGTGTTAAGTCCGCTAACCGCAGGGTGCGTTACTCTTCTGACTGAACTGGTTCAAATGGCGATTATTTTATTGATTGCCAGACCCTTCCAGGATGCGTTGCACCTGGTAAAAAACATCGCATTACCGATGGTCGTGACCAACTCATTGGGCGCCGCCATGTTTATGCGTATCCTTTTAGATAAGCGCGCCATGTTTGAGAAATATACACCCGCCTTTTCCGCCGTGGCACTCAAAGTTGCGGCTTCCACAGAAGGCATTCTTCGCATGGGATTTAACGAAGAGAACAGCCACAAAGTGGCGCAGATACTTTATTCAGAACTGAAAACCGGAGCTGTCGCCATAACCGATCGCGAAAAATTGTTGGCGTTTACCGGCATTGGCAATGACCATCACCTGCCCGGTGAACAGATTGCCTCATCCTGGACCTTACGGGCTATTCAAACAGGCGAAGTGGTCTATACCGATGGCAATGAAACACCTTATCGGTGCTCCATTCATCCTGCCTGCAAACTTAGCTCGACGCTGGTTATCCCGCTACACGGCGAGAATCAGCGGGTTATTGGCACGATAAAACTCTACGAAGCGAAACATCGCCTGTTCAGCTCCATTAACCGTGCTCTGGGGGAAGGCATTGCCCGGCTACTTTCCGCGCAAATTCTGGCAGGAAACTATGAGCAGCAAAAGGCGCTGCTGGCACAGGCAGAAATCCAGCTTCTGCATGCGCGGGTCAACCCTCATTTTCTTTTCAACGCGCTGAATACCCTGCTGGCCGTGATCCGCCGTGACCAACAGCAAGCCGGACAGCTGGTGCAGTATCTTTCCACGTTCTTTCGTAAAAACCTGAAGCGTCCTTCACAAATTGTTACGCTGACCGACGAAACAGAACATGTGGATGCCTACCTGAATATTGAAAAAGCACGCTTTCAAACATCATTAACCGTGCGACTGGATATTCCCTCCACTTTGTCTCATTTCCAGCTTCCAGCATTCAGTTTGCAACCCATTGTAGAAAACGCTATCAAACACGGCACATCTCAGCTTTCTGGTCAGGGAGAGATCCTGATCAAGGCCTTTAAAGAAGCAGAACATCTGATTTTAACCATCGAAGACAATGCCGGTCTGTATCAACAACAACACCATCCTGAAGGAATGGGAATGGCGCTGGTGGATAAACGTTTACGAGCACATTTTGGCGCTGGCTACGGCATTACTATCCACTGTGAACCCGACCACTTTACCCGTATCAGCCTGCAACTGCCATTGGAGAAAAGATGTTGAGAGTCGTGATTGTCGATGACGAACCGCTGGCAAGAGAGAATCTGCGTTTGATGCTCATGGAAGAACCAGACATTACGATTGTCAGTGAATGTGTAAACGCAATTGAAGCAATTGGCGCGGTTCATCGGTTGAAACCAGATGTATTGTTTCTGGATATCCAGATGCCACGAATTAACGGACTGGAAATGGTCAGCATGCTGGATGATAGCCATCGCCCATTTATTGTGTTTCTCACTGCCTTTGAAGAGTACGCGCTTAAAGCATTCGAAGAGCATGCATTCGACTATCTGCTGAAACCTGTCGCCTCAGCCCGGCTGGGTAAAACCCTGATGCGCCTGCGTCAGCAGCGCCAGGTACTACCTTGCACCCCAAGAACATCCACAACCTCTGCAGTTTATTCCCTGTAGCGGACACAGCCGCATTTATCTTTTGCAGATTCATGATGTGGCTTTCGTCAGCTGCCGCATGAGCGGCGTTTACGTCACTGACAACCAGGGCAAAGAGGGTCTGACGGAGCTGACCTTGCGCACGATTGAAAATCGTACCACTTTTTTACGCTGCCATCGCCAGTATCTGGTAAACATGGCACAGCTGAAGGAGATCTGTTTGCAGGATAATGGTCAGGCAGAATTGAAGTTGCGCTGTGGACTGACCGTGCCAGTCAGCCGTCGTTATCTGAAACCACTGAAAAAAAGCCTGGGGTTATAGACGCCATCCCAGCTGAATAGCAGCAACGCATATCACTTTCTCCGTCAGATTATTATCTGTCGCTGACTGCTGCTGCATTAAATAACAAGATCGGCATGGCCCCCTTACGATGCATGGGGAAAAACCGGGCGCGGCCGTCTAACAACAGCGCATTCTGCCCTTGCCATCACCACCGTAGCGCGCCTGCTGACGTTCACGAAAAAATGCTTTATAGGACATGACTGGTCGATCAGGATGGTGACTTTGCATGTGTTTTACATAGGTATCGTAGTCAGGGATACCCACCATCATTCTCGCCGCCTGCCCGGCATATTGACGAATTTTGCCCAGATAAAAAAACATAATGTTTCCTGAGTAGCCAGCCCTGCAAAGCAGGTCTAAAGAGAATTTAGTGATCGGAAGAGACTTTTACACCCTCTTTCGGCACAGCAACATAAGGCGTCTCTTTATCGGTGCGTTCAGCCGTTCGGCTGGCACTGATGGCGGCGCGGACACCGTAAAAAATAATACTATAAACCACCACCAGGAACAGAATGCTCAACCCCGCATTGGTGTAGTTATTAATCACAATATGATTCATATTAGCGGCCTGCTGTGCCGTCAACCCACCTTCTCCGTCGGCTATCCTGGCCTTGTATTCCGCCGCCATGTAGAAAAAACCTTCCATTTCGGGTCGGCTGCTGAACAGTTTTATTGCCAGTGCCCGGGTCGTACAAATAAGCAGCCAGCATGCCGGAATTAGCGTCACCCAAATGTAACCTGTCCGCTTCATTTTAATCAGAATAACAGTCACCAGCACCAACGCAACTGCTGCCAGCATCTGATTGGAGATACCAAACAGTGGCCACAGGCTTTTTACGCCGCCCAGAGGATCAACCACCCCCTGATAGAGCAGATAGCCCCACAGACCAACACATCCCGCCGTGCCAACGATCCCCGCCAACAGCGAATCACTCTTTTTCAGGAATGGCGCAAAGTTACCCAGCAGATCCTGCAACATAAAGCGACCAGACCGGGTGCCGGCATCCAGCGCGGTAAGAATAAACAGCGCTTCGAACAAAATCCCGAAATGATACCAAAAGCCCATATCCGCCACCGGCAAAATGCGATGAAATACCATGGCAATACCTACCGCGAGCGTCGGTGCGCCACCTGCGCGGTTCAGCACAGAAGGTTCGCCGATATCCTGTGCTGTTTGCATGATTTGTTCAGGCGAAATGACAAAACCCCAGCTGCTTATCGTTGCGGCTGCCTGAGTGGTAACGTCATGCAGTTGGGCCAGAATCGCCGGAGCATTCGCACTGCCAAGCTCATGCAGGTTTGGCATGGTGATACCTAATCCGGCAGGTGGAGTGTTCATAGAAAAATAGAGTCCGGGTTCAATGATAGCCGCCGCAACCAGCGCCATCACCGCCACGAATGATTCCATCAGCATCGCGCCGTAGCCAATAAAACGCGCTTCAGTTTCCAGCGCCAGTAGTTTTGGCGTGGTGCCGGAAGCAATCAGTGCATGGAAACCGGACACCGCACCACAGGCAATGGTAATAAACAGGAATGGGAACAACGCCCCTTTCCACAACGGACCCGTACCGTTCACGTACTGCGTTAAAGCAGGCATTTTCAGGTCTGGGTTAAGAATGATAATCCCCACTGCCAGCCCAACGATTACGCCAATCTTAAGAAAGGTCGCCAGATAATCGCGCGGTGCCAAGATCAGCCAGACCGGCAATAATGCGGAGACGAATGCATAACCAATCAGCGTAAAGGTAATAGTGGTGTCTTTGAAGGTCAGCGCAGGTCCCCAATAAGGATCGTGGGCAATCACTCCACCGAACCAGATAGAAACCACCAGTAAAACAATACCGATAGCGGAAACTTCTCCCACGCGCCCCGGGCGGATAAAGCGCATATAGATGCCCATAAACAGCGCGACTGGCACCGTCGAACAGACGGTAAACACGCCCCAAGGGCTTTCAGCCAACGCTTTCACCACAATCAGGGCCAACACAGCGAGGATAATAATCATAATGATAAAACAGCCAAACAGGGCGATGGTGCCCGGCACAGCCCCCATTTCTTCTTTTACCATTTCCCCCAACGACGCCCCATTACGACGGGAAGAGATAAACAGCACCATAAAGTCCTGTACCGCCCCCGCCACCACTACGCCAGCAAGCAGCCAGAGTACTCCGGGCAAATATCCCATCTGCGCCGCCAGCACTGGTCCCACCAATGGGCCGGCGCCGGCAATTGCCGCAAAATGGTGACCAAACAGCACAAATTTATTGGTTGGAACGTAATTAAGGCCGTCGTTGTTAAGTACCGCTGGCGTGGCACGGCTGGCGTCCAACCGCATGACTTTCTTCGCGATATAAAGGCTGTAATAGCGATAAGCGACCAGATAAACCGAAACTGATGCGACCACAATCCATAATGCGCTGACGTGTTCGCCACGGCGCAAAGCCACCGTAGCCAGACAGAAAGCGCCGATGATGCCAATAATGGCCCAAGGGAGATGGCTGAGTATTTTTTTATTGTTCATGATACGTCCTGCCTGATTTCAGAGGGAAGACAAAAAGAGGACTGATGTCCGGCCAGCGGGGAAAGGGCTAATTAGCAGTCCAGGATGCTCGCCATATTGACGAATTTTTAGCTGCACAGGGAGGATAAATTGGTAAGCGGTTAATCTGGCTGATTGAGCGGTAGTTAATCGTCGCCAGCGGTTCAGGGGCTGCGGAAAAAGATGGCAGATGAAAGCATAAATCGGAAATAATATTTAATGATAATCGCAGGTAACAATAATTAATGGCATTAATAACTTTGCGCCAGGGTGATGTTTACCGGGCATGTCTCTCAGAAAATGTAAAACCGCATCCAGAATAAATAGTTTTGCACAATTGCACCCGCTGTTAAAAAACACTGCCATACCAGTTCTTACGCCCTCTAAAGGAAATAAGACCCCGGTATGCAGTTATTTATTTCATGCTATTTCATCAAAAAATGGCATCCTTCGAACGCCACATCGATGCTTATAATTAAATCCAGTCTCAGAAATACCCGTGAAATTCAATTAGAAAAATTTAAGATTAAACGCATGGAATAAAAAATATTCTTAATTAGTATCTTAAATGGACCTGTAGTGTTTTTCATCATTTGATGTTTTTCGATACCGGCAATTTGCCGGTATCTTTTTATATGGGTTATGGGAAAAGCCAACCCTGACTAACTGGCACATTCTCTGCTGACATTAACGGGCCGTCATCCTGTTCGCCCCCCCGGGCGCGGACTTTCTTCACGCAGAATCAACATGTCGTTGACGCTGTCACTGGCCAGTTGTTGTCGATATATCGTGTGGCAGGCTTCGCAGGCAGAAACCATGTGCAACAGGGTATCAAGACGATAATATTCCCGTACGGAATCATCATCCTGTTCGCTGAGGTAGCGCGTGACATCGAGTAGTCTTGCCGTACAGTCAGCACGTTCCAGCAACGTGCCCAGGCGAATAAAACTCATGGCGTCACCACGCATCAGCGTGCCAAACATCGCGCCGCGAAACAGGTGCGACCATTCTTTAGCCCGATCAAAAAAGGCATCTTCCCCGCTGCTGTTTATTCCCTTACGACGCAGCTTGTGTAATTCGATCCGGCTGGAATTAATGCTTTCCCATATTTCCGAAGAGAGGCTTCCGCGCACGGCATGGGCATTGTTCCAGGCCGATTCCCAACAGCAAAAAA
The DNA here is from genome assembly GCF_021365465.1 of Erwinia tracheiphila. Taxonomy (NCBI): domain Bacteria; kingdom Pseudomonadati; phylum Pseudomonadota; class Gammaproteobacteria; order Enterobacterales; family Erwiniaceae; genus Erwinia; species Erwinia tracheiphila. The sequence goes on along the minus strand of NZ_CP089932.1, from coordinate 889,858 downwards.
TGCTGCTGGGATTGCGATCGTCAAGCACGAAAAAGGAGAACAGCTGCGGCATCGCAAGGCGATCGTTCAGCGTCCAGAACAGCCCGGAGGTTAACGTCAGATTAAGTAGCACCCGCAGTTCGTCATCAGAACGGCTGCGTACCTGCATCAGCGACATCCGGTTGGTTACCATTCAGCACATGGGCAATGTTTTCAGCGCGCTCCAGATAATGCGCCATCCAGTACAGGCCACTGGCTGTGCGGCTTAACATACGTCATCCTCCAGCACCCAGGTATCTTTCGTTCCGCCGCCCTGGGACGAGTTCACCACCAGTGAACCTTCCGTCAATGCCACACACGTTAGCCCACCCGGAACAAGGCGGATTTCCGCTCCGCTAAGGACATAAGGCCGCAAATCGATATGCCGCAAAAGTCGGGCAGGTGGAGAGCGTCAGCGTGTTTTGGGCAATATAGTTTTCTGGTCGGGCAAATCGCAGGTTACGGAATGCATCAAGCGCCTTCTGACTGGCAACTGGCCCAATTAACATACCATATCCTCCGGCACCATGCACTTCTTTCACCACCAGCGTTGGCAGATTAGCCAGTACCCAGGACAGCTCATCGGGACGGCGACATTGCCAGGTGGGGATGTTGTTCAAAATAGGAGCTTCATTAAGGTAAAATGTGATCATGTCGGGCACGTACAGATAGATGGATTTATAATCTGCCACGCCAATACCAATGGCATTTGCCAGAACCACATGCCCCACCCGATAAACTGACAGCAAACCTGTCACACCAAGCATAGAATCTGCACGAAACGCGAGCGGGTCAAGAAAGGCATCATCCACCCGGTAGTAGATAACACCCACCTTGCAAGGTCCGGCGGTGGTGCGCATCATCACTCTTTACAAAAAGATCGGCGCTCTCCACCAGCTCCACGCCCATCTGCTGCGCTAAAAAGCTGTACTCGAAATAGGTATTGTTGAAACACCCGGCGTCAAGACCACCACTGGATCGTTTACCTGTGAGCTTTCCCGTAGCGTTTGCAGCAGGTGAGACGGATAGCGTTCAACTGGCGCGATGCTCTGCCGGGCAAACAGTTCCGGGTAGAGCCACATCATCATTTTGCGGTTTTCCAGCATGTAAGAGACGCCGGGTGGCGTGCGCAGATTATCCTCAAGCAAGTAATATTCGCCGTCGCTGTTACGCACCATATCCACCCCGCAGATATGCGCGTAAATATCACGATGCAAATTCAGCCCTTGCATGCAGGGCTGATACTGATCGTTAACCCGCACCTGTTCAGCCGGAATAATATTTACCTTAAGAATATGTTGCTGATGATAAATATTATAAAGGAACGCATTGAGCGCCTGCACCCTCTGACGTATACCCCCTTATCCAGGTGCGCCATTCGCTGGCTGGGATAATGCTCGGCACGCTGTCAAAATGGATCCATCACTCCGCGCCGCCGTCCTGACCATAAACGTTAAAGGTGATTCCGACACGATGAAACAGTAGTTCGGCTTCGTCCTGCTTGCGGGCAACCGTGTGTTGGTCTGCCTGTTTGAGCCATAACCGATAGTCACGATAATGTGAGCAATACTGACCATTACCCAGCAGCATTTCATCATAAAACGGTGAAGCTGATTGATAGCTTTGATTCATGATTTCCCTTTTGCTGTTGGTGAACTCAGCAGAATTCCGCACAAAGCGTGCCAGCATTCGCCCCACCACAGGGAAGGGCTGTCTAATGGCCATATGGCTTTCGGAGGTCATCGTGGCAGAGCATGCCATCCCTGGAATACGTGTGACGCGCACCGTTACGGTGCGCAAAGATTTACAACAGCTACAAGGGATGCCAGATCTCCGTCACTGCCCCCGCTTCTCCGGTGATGGGATCGGCTTGCGGCATTGGCACACGGGCAATCTCGGCAAGAGACTGTTCAAACCATTCAGGATCGTCACGACGGGTTTCAGGCTGAATACCGCGTGGATAAGCACCGACGGCAAAAAAATCCTCGCTGGAGGCGAGCTGCTGATGCCCGACACCAGCTGGAATAAGTACCGCATCGCCCATATTTAGCGTTACGGCACGGCCCGTTTCACCACCAAACAAAATTTGCGCCCACCCTTCACTGATCCCCAATAGCTCATGCGCATTTGGATGGTAATGGGTATAAAGATAGACGGGATTGCGCCAGCCCGGCAGCCAGTGATGGCGGGCAAAAAGATCTTCAAAATAATGAGCAACGTCTTCCACGCCTTCAGGGACAACCTGAGGGTAGATGATCAAAGGCAGAGGATTATTAGGGAGGCCGTTCGCCGGCTGGAAGGTCATGTACTGTGGATTGGTTGACGTTCCGGCGGAAAAAGTGACAGCCGCAAAAGACATCATAGCGAGCAAACTACCAGCATGGGGCAACATACGGCGTCTCCTGTTGACTGGTGGCAGGTTTAAAAAAACTTGTTAATTAATTGTGGCACTTGCTGACAAAGTTGCAATCCCCCGTAGCTGATTTTGATCACACAACGCTGTAAATTCAGGTAGCTAGCCAAGTAAAAAAACACCTGCATAGCAGGTGGCATTGATTTCGCCCGACAGGGGCGCACTAAGTCCAGACTCAGAGAGCCTTCCCTTCACACTGCTTTCAGTGGAAGCTGGCTCTATTCAACTTCATGTTTTTCCTGATACTTCACGTACTTTATTATCATTTCTTCGTTTATACCTACGGTATCGACACAATAACCTCTTGCCCAAAAATCATTCCCCCACTGCTTGTTCTTACGCAGGCAGGGAAATTTATTGAACAATCGAAGGGCTGTTTTACCCTTTAAGTCGCCTGTTACATGGGAAATCGAAAGCCATGGAGGCACTTTTACCCGCAAAGGGACATGGTCTGTCTGGACATTCAGCTCCACTACTTCTATCCCGGGCTGCTCACCTGAGATCCTTATCTGCTTACAGACCTCTTTACCAACATTGTTCCTGAGGATGCGAAACCGGTACCTGGGTGTCCATACGATATGATATTGACAACATCAGGGCACATGAGATGCTTTCTGGAATCTGCTCATGGTTAAATCCCTGGAAGTTATGTGGATAACAGATTCGGATTTTCCCATGAGTAGCATGACTGGCAGAGCCAGTTTATTGCTGACCACCTCCACAGGAGGTGGTGTTCATGCAGGGATAAAATGTGATACTGCATCACACAGGAATTTGGTGGATATGAAGGTGCCTCTGACCGGGCTAATAATGGCATTCTTAAGAGAACAGGGCTGGGAGCGTCCCTTACTGGAGGAGCCAATAACCGTCCAGATCAGGCGCCCTTGACATGCTCAAGAAAGCATTAATACAGGAAGTCAGCACCAATTGAATCCTGAGCTGAAACTGGCGGTTTGCCCCTAGTTTTTACCCGACCGTATCAGAAGAACATCATAATTTTTTCGCTAATACGTTTGTTTAACTGGCATACTCTGGCTTGGGTAAGATCGAGGATGATGGCAATCTCTTTCAGGCTTAAACCCTGCTTGTAATAAAGGCTGAGGATGACTTTTTCCCGCTCGTCCAGTGAGTCAATAGCCTTCGTCAGTGTACGCTGTATTTCGATTTCATCTTCCAGTCGCCGCCCGGCAATAATGCCGTCCATACCTTCCCCTGACAGCAGCAGGTCGAGACTCTCCATCGTACTGGCCGTGTCGAGCAAAAGATGCTCCTGATAATCTTCAACACTCATCTTTAATTGCTCACATACTTCTTGCGGCGTGGGCTCACGCCCCAGGCTACGCGACATGTCGCGAATGGCATCATTCGCTTTATGTGTTTTTTGCCGCAGGCTTCGGGGTCTCCAGTCGTGCAGACGGAATTGATCCAGTACGGCACCACGGATACGCTGCGCTGCATAACCAGCAAACTGTTCATCAGGCTTGCCATAGCGCCGAAGGGATTCCAGTAACCCCATTAATGCAATCTGCTCAATATCCTCCAGGCCAATCATGCTGTTTGCCTGTGGCGAAAGTTGGCGAACAATACGTTTAACCAATGGAAGCCATTGCTGCACATAATGGCTCTCTTCTGTCTGGGTGAGAGGCAGTAATTCGTTTAATATTTCCTGCTGTGCCATTACTTCATCACCCTTTTTGACTGACTGAAATCGGCGAAAGCCATCGCCAGGTTGAGGGCGTTTAAGCCTGACTGATATCTTTTCAGCATTAACTCGCGCAGTTCTGTGAGAGTAATGCGAGGTAACTCGCCAGCCGTAAGAGAACCGGAGATATTGACGGGAGAATCTTTGCTTATCGGCAGACTGTTTTCCGCCCACTGCGAGCGCAGCGGATAATGGCTGGTCAGTGTCAAAGCCTGTAACAAACAATATTCATCGAAATGGGCGTAACTGAAGGACACCACCAAGTTATTCACCCCGACATACTGCAATTTATGCTCTTTGCGAGAGGCTGTCAGGAAAGCAAAGGGAGATGTGGCATTTTCCGCGACAGGCATATAATGGATGCCACTGATCGCTAGTATGGCGCTGGCTATTGCGCCAGAACGCGCCGGTAGCGAAATAAGGAAAAAAGATCTTTTTTTCATCGAAGAAACCTTTATCAGTATTGTGCCTTCAGTGCGAACTGCCGATGGCGCACTGGTGAGTATCGACTGTCGATATCACAGATACGGGCGGTGACTTCCGCTCTGATTTTCTGCCGACACCATGATGCTGTTGTGCCTGATTAGCCGGGCGACTTTCTTTACTTGACGTTTTTATGCAGCGCGGCGGATTCAAACTGCATTCAGCTTACTTATTGCTTGCAAGGGTCATGCCAGAATAAAAATATATATTATTCATACAGTTGAAATTTTCAGCGGAAGGAATACTTCCGCCCGTGCGGAAATAACTCGCCATTGGGAGGAAAAAAACCTCTTTTAGTTGAACAAATGCGGGTTAAAGAAAAGCGTTGATTAACACGCGCTAAAACTGTGAGGTCATTGCGAAAACCTTCATGATTGTATGAAACGGGCCGCTATAAGTTGCAAAAAAAGAAGAGATTATTCTGTCCCGATGAATAAAAGGTTTTTTAAATTAATACCAGTTTGAGAAAAGATATATCGCACACTGCCTGCGAATAAATGAAAGAAAACCTCATAATTTGCATCATTAAAACAGACTAAATCATTTTCACCCTTATTAATGCTGGATATAAAAATCAGCTTTCGCGGATGACTTTTTGTTCAAAATAGTATAGACAACATTAGCACAACAACAGTAAAACATTACCGCTTCCCGAAGGCGATGCCTCCCTAACTGAATATAGATGAAAATAAAAAATAAGAGACAATAATAAGCATGGATGTGGTAGATTGCCTGCTGAATATGTCAATGGGTCAGGTTAATCCGATGGAGTTATTACTCTCCCATTATTTCCTGGCTGGAATATGGTCGTACATCTTATGAGCTCACACTGTGTTATTAATCACTGGTTGATTGATATTGCTTCCGGCTCATTAATTCACCAAAAAACCGGTGAACAACGTCGCCTGGGTGAATATCAATTTAAGCTGCTGCTGGTGCTGGTCGAACACGCCGGGCAAATTCTGACCCGTGGCGAATTGAACACGCTGGTATGGGAACGCCGAGTCATTGGTAACAATAGTCTGCCTAATGCTGTTCATGCTCTGCGCTGGGCGCTGGAAGATGATGGTAAACAACAGCGTATTATTAAAACCATTCCTAAAAAGGGCTACATCCTCGAAGCCGAATTCTGTGAGTTCGGTATTGATGGGCAACATCCTGACAATAAGATGTCGGAACATACGCTTTCTTCCGGCACAGAAGACGCCTTTGCTACACGCCCTTATGCACGTGAAGAATGGCAAAGAGCCTCACAGCGGGAAAGCCTGCGATTAACAGAGCAGATGAAGGACAAACGCCAGCATTTCTGGCGCTGGATGTGCCTGGGTCAGGCCATACTATTAGTATTGGTCGCAGGATTTCTGTCATTGAGTCATTCAGGAAAAAACCCGGATCGCCTGACAGAACAGCAGCTTCAGCTTTACAGCCAAATCAGACTTTTTTCTCTAAACCGTTTGAATGACGCACAGATGATTAGTGAAGATATTCCCGGCATGTTAAACGCGACTTTGTTTGCACTGAACGACCTGCTCATTGCACGACACATGACAATGCAGGTTTTCTATTCGACAACCAGTAGCACGCTAAAGTATACACTGGTCGTCAGCAGTCCCTGCGATCACCGCCAGCTGGCAATGAATATTACCCAGTTTCGTAGTAATGCCGCGCAACTCAACACCCTGATCTATCGAGAAACGGAGCGAAAAATCAATGAAATGGCAAACTGCATCGATCGGCCTGATGGCTCTGACGCTGACCCTCACCGGAGCGACGCTAATAATGGATCTGCTCACTCCCAGACTGAAAGCGTCAGGGTTATTCAGCCAGAACGCTAACAACATCAATTTGCAACTGGGCTATTACGATTTACTGTCGAAAAGTAGTGAACTTTATAATCCACACTTTGATATCAGCCCGAACGCTATCTTGATGAAATTGTTTAATCCCGACGACAACCGAATGCAAATAACCTTACGTATGACGCTGGAGAAGGTCACACCTCAGGGGATGTTGTACAGCTACAAATTCATTTCAATGCCGGGAAAAGACAATGATCTGCTAATTGCCAATACGTTGGGCTACCTCCAACGCCAGAGTATAATGTTGAACAGCGTTAGCTATCCGGGTGGCAATGTAACTATCACCCCCTCAGGATTGATCATCAGCCATATATCAGGCTCAGGCGCACCAATAAAAAAAAGAAGAATTTAATTTTTTTATCTGACATGCCGCTTTTTACAGGTGAACGAAGACAAGCAAGGATAAAAGATGAAAACAGCATGGATTGCTGGGATCGTTGCACATTACCCGGAACAATCCCGGTTAAAGCAGCAGCGGATACAACACAGAAGCAATGCCGTAGAGAAGATGGCCTGTTTTCTGCAGATTATGCGCAAAAGCCGTTATTTTCGCGACTGTGTAACACCTTTCACTTTCAGTCGCAGGATACCTTTGTCTAAAATCACATCGCATGTGATGACACTGTACAAGCGGACTTTGCCAGCTGAAGCATCCCCTTTTTCTCACCAGTATAGTCAGCAATCATTGCCTGAACGCCATGATATGCAAGAACGCGATCAAATCCGAAAGGCTGTTGACCAATGATGCTAATTTTAATGAATAAAGCGATCCGACGCCGCCGCCATTTTCTCTACCGACTGCGTCAGGGGTAAAAATTTCCACATGCAGCGTGAAACAGAACTAAGTGGGCATCCAGGCCCTACACTGCCGATTCTGCATAACATAATGGATGTGGATATCGTTGCGATCGCTGCCATGCGAGTAGCTCTGGACAATCACGAATTGCCACTGGATAGCGATATGCTTGCCTGCGCCATGCTGAATTATTATCGTCGCTAATCGGGTGGTTTATTATTCTCACGTAAGCATGGCTGATGGCAAGACATATCGGATAACGTGCTAAAGCCAGACCACTATAAAGGAGCAGACTCCGTACTACGGCAATTTTTCTGGGCAGAAACATTCATAGCATCAGTGAAGCCCTGTTCACGCATGCTGGCAAGACGATAACGCAGCGCACGCGGTGTGATGCCCAGCGAGGCGGCAGTGCGCGATTTATTACCTTCATGATATTTTAACAAATCCGCAATGTACTGGAATTCTGCCTGTTTTCCGCATTGCCTCACCGGGTTATTTTCAATGCATTCTGGTGCCGAAATACCTTCAGCCTTCGGGGCTACAAGGCTGAAGCAGTCAGCATCAAGCAATCCGTTTTCACTCATAATCAGGCCTCGCTGCACAGCATTTTCCAGCTCACGCACGTTGCCTGGCCAATCCCAGGCTAACAGCGCACTGCGTGCCTGCGGTGTTAGCCTGGGATGGTTGTTGGAAAAAGTGCGGTATTTCTCAATAAATAATTCGGTTAGGGGAAGAATATCTTCCTTTCTTTCTCGCAGAGGTGTAAGCGGAACTGGTACCACGGAAAGCCGATAAAAAAGATCCTGCCGAAAACGTCCTTGTGCAATTTCCACATTAAGATCTTTATTCGTCGCGGTAATCAGACGAATATTCAGCGGAACAGATTTATGACTGCCCAACCGTTCCACTCTTTTTTCCTGCAAAACACGTAATAGTTTCGCCTGCAACGCTATTGGCATATCGCCTATTTCATCAAGCAGGAGCGTTCCACCATTTGCCAGTTCAAACTTTCCGGGCTGACTGCTTATCGCACCGGTAAAAGCACCTTTTTCGTAGCCGAATAAAATAGCCTCGAGCATATTTTCAGGGATTGCCGCACAGTTTACGCCAATATAAGGTGCATCATAAGAAAAAGCATGGTGATGAATATATTTCGCCACACATTCTTTTCCTGTTCCTGTTTCACCTGTTATCAACACAGGGACATTTATTTTTGCCAACCGTCGTGCAAGTGATAACAGCTTCTTACTGGCTGATGAATGCGCAACATGATAGAACTCATTACGATCCGAAATTTTTCTTTTCACTTGCATTTTGGCTTATCTCACAGGTTAATACTTAACATTATTCCGCTGATATCTGGCCAGAGGCAATGTGCGGAAGATATGATTAATTATTCATACTGAGCAGCGACATTAATTCATTAAAAACTAACGGCCTCCCCATCACAATAGAGGAAAGCATACACCTTAAGGACCAGGCTTCTTAATTTTAATAGTATATTAAAATATAAAATTATATTTATCAGCCAGTTACGATGCGAAATACACCTCCAGAAAGAATCATTAATAAATTAATAATCATTTTTATATTATTTACTTAAGGGATTAGCATTTAATTATTAATTCTTTAGGTTACAACATGTTATTATTATGAAATAAAATGGATGCGATTGATAAGTTAAGCAATGAAAAAGCACTGATAATCATTTTCTGATAGTTATTAAGTTGACTTAAGAAAATATTTTGCATGAGCGCCTGATAAAATTTTCGACAAGAAATCATTACCCGATTTAATCAACAACCATTTATTAAAGAAAATCTTCATCAAATATGAACAGCCCAGACCCAATCTGAGTAAAATAAGAAAATTAAAAGAGCCTGTAATTTAAATTGTGTATCTGCCTGTTTTTGATATCTTCATTTCGATAACGGAGACAGGTAATTATGGACGAAAAAAGACTCAAAGCCCTTGCGGCTGAACTGGCTAAGGGGCTGAAAACCGAAGCCGATCTCAACCAGTTTTCCCGCATGCTGACGAAGCTTACAGTTGAAACTGCGCTCAATGCTGAGCTGACTGACCACATCGGACACGAAAAGAACGCACCCAAAACAGGCTCAAATACCCGCAATGGTTATTCGTCAAAAACGTTGTTGTGCGACGATGGTGAGATTGAAATCAGTACACCACGTGATCGTGAAAGCACCTTCGAACCTCAGCTTATTAAGAAAAATCAGACACGTATTACGCAGATGGACAGTCAGATCCTGTCGTTGTATGCAAAAGGCATGACCACCCGGGAGATTGTCGCCACCTTCAAAGAAATGTACGATGCGGACGTCTCACCCACGCTGATATCGAAAGTCACTGATGCGGTGAAAGAGCAGGTATCTGAGTGGCAAAACCGTCCGCTGGATGCTCTGTATCCCATTGTTTATCTTGACTGTATTGTCGTAAAAGTTCGCCACAGTGGCACTGTAATTAACAAAGCCGTATTCCTTGCTCTGGGTATTAACACCGAAGGCCAGAAAGAATTACTGGGCATGTGGCTCGCAGAAAATGAAGGTGCGAAGTTCTGGCTCAGCGTGCTGACTGAGCTGAAGAATCGAGGTCTCCAGGATATCCTGATTGCCTGCGTGGATGGCCTTAAGGGCTTTCCGGATGCGATAAACAGCGTGTACCCGCAGACGCATATCCAGTTGTGCATTATTCACATGGTACGCAACAGCCTGAAATACGTGTCATGGAAGGACTATAAAGCCGTTACTGGCGGTCTGAAAGCGGTTTATCAGGCTCCGACAGAAGCAGCAGCGCTGATGGCCCTGGATAAGTTCGCTGATGTCTGGGACGACAAATATCCGCAAATCAGCAAAAGCTGGCGTGCACACTGGGAAAATCTCAATACGTTCTTTGGTTATCCACCAGATATACGTAAGGCTATCTACACCACGAATGCCATCGAGTCGCTGAACAGCGTTATCCGGGCAGCGATAAAGAAACGCAAAGTGTTCCCGACAGATGACTCAGTGCGCAAGGTGATATATCTGGCAATCCAGTCGGCCTCGAAAAAATGGAGTATGCCGATCCAGAACTGGCGGCTGGCAATGAGTCGCTTTATTATCGAGTTTGGTGACCGCCTGAGCGATCACCTTTAATACGGTGGCAGATACACAGAATTATTTACAGGGTCAATTAAAAGGATTACAATTCACTCAAATTGAATAAAATATAACTCCACTTTTGCAGAAAAGGCCTGTCACAGGACGAAATGATAACTAACCGATAAAGGGAGAAATATCCAATACCTCTGCTGAATATCGTCTATTCCAGGTTCTTCCTTTACAGTTACAGAACATTCCTTTCTGTTTTATCATACATGGAATTAACTGAATTCAGCTAAAGCCTCACTTCATCATCATAATGAAATAATCTCAACTATTGATGTTAAACGTCAGAAAAACAATCTGATAAAATTAACCTGTTGAAATATTGCTATCTGAACCATCCGTGTGTGTACACAGTTCGTTATCTGTGCACTCTTAATTATCGTTCTATCTTTATTTCCACGGCATCGTCGTTCGATTCTAATGACGGTTAACGGTGGTGAGTCTGAATCTTATTGCAAAATTTTATTATTCCCAACATGTTGTTTATTCACTTTCGCTTTTGTGACACGCTATCAGATTCACTCCTCTTGCTGAGAATTTCTTACTGTCGGGTTTACTTTTTTTGATGCACAATGCACCCCCTGAGACTGCTCGACCATAACACCAGCAACACCGCTTGCAAGGCGATCAAAAGCATAACTGAGATATCCTGCTGGTAAAATTATCGCGGCTTAAGAACCGGAAAAGTTCTGTGTCGAACAGCACTTCACTGAAATGCTGCGGATTATCAGGTCTGTCTCTCTTTATCCTTGTGGAAAAACGCTGCTTCAAATTTTACTTTCCCTTGCGTACCCGCCGCTATTTATCTGTCATCAGGACCTCCGGCTCATCATACAGCGACACCAGTCACACCCTGTTGCACCTCTCGTCTCCATGCCCTTTGAAAAAACGGTCACCTGCTGTTAACACAGACTAACTAAACAGCGCACACCAGCGGCTTATCGTTTTCGGCAGGTTTTTCCGATCTTTTTCCGTAGTAATGTAATGGAGTAGCACCCCACCTTTTTTATTGATGTCCGGCGTTACCCATGAAGTCCATATTCTGCCATCGGCGGTAAACATGATTATTGCAGCACGCCGGCTGGCATCACCTTTCACCGCCAGCGTCACCACGGTGGCATTCATGTTGTCCTCATCGACAGCATAGGTGATGTTGTTCGCGACGCTGACAAACCATTGATAATCTTTGCCAACCAGCTGACGAAAATGGTCATCCAGAGCTTTTGAGGGAAAGATCCCCACTGACAGTAGCGTTGCCGGAGGACGAGGGTCCTTCTCTGCTTTCTGATAAATGCCGTCTATCGCCATCCCACCCGGCATGAGCAACTTACAGCTCCCGAGGTTATCACTGCTGACGGTAATCCTGCCGTCCGGATGCGGAATAAAGATTACCGTACAACCCCCGCCCCACTTGATATGATCGTCAAATCCCACCCCCCAAAACAGCCGGGCATTGCCATTCAGGTTTGATTTGTAGGTTCCTCCCCAGGTACTGGCATTAAAATCAAACGTCCACTGGTTAACATTATCGAGAATAAGACGTCCGCCATTACCGTGTGTAGCCGTGATGTTCCACCACTCACCAGCCCAGGGAAAAGAGGCCGGGCTGTTATATAGCAGTCCAATACCCTGAAGGTAGGCCCAACGCAGGCAATGACTACTGGTACAGGCATTACGTGAATGCAACCATTCCTGCATTGTTTTATTAACATCTTGCGGGTCATCTTCCTGCATAACGCTGCGGTAAGCGTTATTGAGAACACTATCCAGCCACTTCAGTTGGGGAGAACCGCAAATGGTACTCTCCACAATCGTTGATGCCCTGGCGCATTCAATTGCCCATGCAGGCGTGGCACCCCACAATACAATCATCACAAGAAAACATTTGATAATCAGTTTCATTAATCCTGCCTGAAGGGAATTTTCCACAAAGTGATGAATTATGGCTTGTTAGCCGCATAACTTCCTGCCGACTCCCTGACTGTTATAGCTTTATTTAACCTGACTGTGACTGCTGTTTATCCGCAATTTATAGTTCACTGAGTCCATTATTTTTTGGGGAGATTCTACGTGGACAACGTTAAACAAATTCTGCTGCGTGAAATTGAAATGCTGAACAGGAGAGAACAGCGTGATAATCGACCACGATTCAGTTTTTCTTTCCTTAAAAATCATCCCGGGTTCCGGGCCTCAATGGCCTGACCGTGGCACTCATTTTCACTGCCGAATTCCTGGGCTGGCCAGCGTTTTGAGGGAGCAATTTTTTTTGTTTTGCTAATGAGCGGGTTAATGTTGCTGGATATTAATCCACGCTATCGTTTTGAAGATATTGATACCCTCGAACTGCGGGTCTGCTACAACGGTGAGTGGTATTACGTGCGCGCACTTTCGCAACAGGCAATTGAGGATATGTTCAGCGATACCGCCGTGCCAGTGCGTATTAAACAGGGAATACAAAAACTACTGGCACAAAAGGGCGAAGTGGATTTTTACGATGTCTGTCATCTCACCTGGGGGCAGCAGCGGGCTTCTCTTGTCTGGCTATGTTGCCTCAGGAGCGAATCATTCGGCCAGCATTTGCACAATTAACGCACCCAGTAACGCCACGGCATTCTCCTGCTGCTCACCCCATTCCCATGCGGTATTAAAGCGAAAATAGTTTGCATACTGCTCGCCGGAGGAAAACATTTTTCCGGGAGCAATGCTGATGTTGTGGCGGAGCGCCCGATAGTAAAGTTCAGTGACATTGATCTTTTCTGGTAGCGCTATCCATAAAAAGTAACCACCCTGTTAGCCATTGATCCGCGCATCATTCGGCAGATGGCGTTTCAACGCATGGCGGGCCTGATTTTTACGCTGTGCAAACTTCTGGCGCAACCGACGTAAGTGGCTGTCATAACTGCGGGTAGACAGATAATTAGCCACTGCCAGTTGCATTGGTGCACTGGTGGAGATGGTGATCATCAGTTGCAAACGATGAATTCGCCGGGCATGTTTGCCTGTGGCCACCCAGCCGCCCCGGAAACCGGCGACCAAATTTTTTGAAAACGACGAACAGTGCAGTATGTTGTCGTGCCGATCGAATGCTTTTGCTGGTAACGGTTTTTCCTGGCCAAAATAGAGTTCGCTGTAAACATCATCCTCAATCAACGTGACCTGATGTTTTTCCAACAGTGTCGCCAGCTGCTGCTACTTCTCTTTGCTTAGGGTGTAACCAACCGGATTTTGCTGATTGCTCATCATCCAACAGGCTTTAACCAGCCAGCAAACCAGTGCATTTTCCGGCTCTTGCAGGTCCATTCCATGGTGAGGATCGGTGACAATGGCGACCACTTTCAGCTTTAGCCGCTCAATAACCTGTAACGTACCGTAAAAGCAGGGATTCTCAATGACTACCCAGTCACCTGGCTCAGTGATTGCCTGCATGCTCAGGTTTAACGCTTCCATCGCGCCGTTAGTGATAACGATTTCTTCCGGGGAAACCTGCATCCCCTGCATGGCGTAATGCCTCATTGCCGGGCGGCAGGTTATTGAGGAGATCAACGGGTTTCAGTGAATGCGATACAACTGTCAGGGAACGCATAAGCTGGCGCTGAGGAAAAAGTTCGGGGTCGGGAAAGGCGGAGCCAAAGGGCACAATATGCGGATTGCGGCAGGACTGTAAAACATCAAAGATGAATCCATTAATATCAACAAATTCGATAAGCTGCACTTTCTGATGGCGGGCAGGGCGAGGATTCAACTCGACGTGAGACGCAACAAAATAGCCTGATTGCGGACGCGAAATAATAACGCCCTGACTTTCCAGCACGTGGTAAGCGTGAAGTACTGTCATCAGACTCATGCCACTTTGCACCACCTGCTCACGCAGAGAGGGAAGTTTTTGGCACGGCAGCAGATTTCCGAAGATATCTGCTGCCGGAATCGATCAATGAGTTGCGGATATTGAGTCATAACAGTGACAAACGCATAGCAGGAATTTGTCATCCATTATAACGCTTCCATTAATTATGATGACAACAGCCAGGGCATGCGGCAGACGGATATTTGTCCGATTTGCACATACGCTGTCCATTACCCGGGATGATGGCCATCGGTCACGCCATGCACTTCAGCAGTGACGTAACTTGATTCCTGCGAGGCCAGATAAACATACACGTCGGCCAGTTCAGCAGGCTGGCCTGCACGCTTCAGGGGCGTTTGCTGGCCGAATTTTAAAATATTTTCCTGAGTTTACCCACTGGCAATCTGAAGAGGTGTCCGGACTGGGCCAGGTGCAACACAGTTCACGCGAATTCCCTTTTCAGCTACCTGTTTTGCCAGCCCCCGAGTGTAATTAACAATCGCCGCTTTGGTCGAAGCATAGTTAAGCAAATGAGGACTGGGCTGGTATACCTGGATGGATAAGGTGGTGGTGATACTGCTGCCTGCCGGCAGGTACCGCAATGCTGCTTTAGTAATCCAGAACCGTGACATGACGTTAGTATCATACGTTTTACGGAACTGCTCGGTGGGTCAGATCCGCAATGTCTTCTACAGCGACCGATTTTACTGCGACCAACGCCAAAATATCCAGTCCCACAGTTGATGATGGCCATCGGCAACCAGTTGCGTGCTGATTTGCTCATCACTAATATCACCCGGCAGTAATACAACCTTACGTCCTGCTTCGAGGATCAGGCTGGCTACGTCTTCCGCATCTTTCTGCTCACCTGCCAGATATATAGAGAGGGCGACATCGGCACCTTACTCTGGCATAAGCGATCACCACAGCGCGCCCAATAACCGAATCCACACCTGTTACCAACGCCTGTCGACCTTCAAGACGCTTGCTGCCACGATAGGTTTTTTCACCGCAGTCCGGGAGTGGTTGCATCTCGGCCTGAACGCCTGGCGCTGTTTCGGATACTCACCCGCATAATATTGAGTAAGAGGATTTTGCATTTTGTACTGGTCTGCCACGGTAACTTCTACCTGAATAATACGAGTAATTTAAGCTTGGCAGAACACGATAATACGTCCAGTTTTAGAGTTTTTTAACAAATTAAAGCCTGTGTGAAAAAAATAAGGTAGAAATTCTAATTAAAATTAATTGAAAAGAATTTAAATTTAAAAAAATAAAAATTAAGAGATATTTTAATATGTTAATTTTTTGTTGTCAGCGTAAAAGACCATAGTGTGATGAGGGTGAGACATATCACATTAAAAAATCGTAGTCTGAGCTAGAAATGAAAAAAAACACAAAGGAAGCTGTATGACTGCGTTAACGTCCTCTCCCAAAAAACCTCAGGGTAATGCTAAAACCATCTTCAACGTGACCAGCGGTAATTTTCTGGAAATGTATGATTTCATGGTATTTGGTTACTACGCCACTGCCATTTCCAAGACTTTTTTTCCCGGCGATGATCCCTTTGCTTCATTGATGCTGACGCTAATGACCTTTGGGGCGGGCTTCTTAATGCGTCCACTTGGCGCTATTGTCCTTGGTTCTTATATTGACCACCATGGCCGTCGTAAAGGGTTGCTGCTTACTCTCAGTCTGATGGCATTAGGCACATTGACTATCGCACTGGTGCCGGGCTATCAAACACTGGGTAGCGCCGCACCGATTTTGATTCTACTTGGTCGTCTGCTGCAGGGCTTTTCTGCCGGTGTCGAACTGGGTGGCGTTTCGATATACCTTGCTGAAATAGCGCCTAAAAACCGCAAGGGGTTCTTTGTAAGCTGGCAGTCAGGTAGCCAGCAAATTGCTGTTATTTTCGCTGCCCTTCTCGGTCTTGGACTGAATCATTTCCTGTCAAAAGATCAGGTGACAGACTGGGGCTGGCGTATACCATTTTTTGTCGGCTGTATGATTGTGCCTTTCCTGTTTTGGATCCGCACCATGCTGGAAGAAACAGAAGCATTCAACCAGCGTAAAGTTCACCCCACTATGAGGCAGATTCTCCGCTCAGTGGCCAGTAACTGGGCGCTGATACTGGCAGGCATGCTGATGGTGGTGACGACCACGGTGATGTTCTACATGATTACCGCTTTTACGCCCACTTTCGGCAAAACGGTGCTGATGATGAGTGATAAACAGAGCTTTTTCGTCACGCTCTGTGTCGGTCTGTCGAATCTGATCTGGCTCCCTATTATGGGCGCGGTTTCGGATCGCTACGGACGCCGTCCCCTGCTGATTCTGTTTACCGTGCTGATGATTGCCACCGTCTGGCCAGTCCTGCACTGGCTGGTTGGCTCCCCGAGCTTTAATCACCTGTTGATTGCAGAGCTATGGCTCTCTTTCCTGTATGCCAGCTATAACGGTGCAATGGTGGTTTATCTGGCAGAAGTGATGCCAGCCGAAGTTCGTGCTACCGGATTTTCTCTGGCTTACAGCCTTGCAACCGCGCTCTTTGGTGGCTTTACACCAGCTATCTCCAGCTATCTGATTCATACCACTGGTGATAAAGCAATGCCGGGAGTGTGGCTCACTTTTGCCGCAGTATGTGGTTTGGCAGGCACGATGATCATCAAAAGGCTGGTTCGTCAGTATCAGGCAAAGCATCAACTGATACCGGCGGTGTAAACCAGAAATCACAGCAGGAAAATGCTGTTGCTGAAATACATTTCTCAGTAGGTAAGCAATAAAAGACCACTCTGTAGAGTGGTCTTTTATTGTTTGCGATAAGGTGAATTAACGGAATTGTTTCAATATATTCAGGAAGATAATTCGTAACATCGTTGTTTAAATAATAAATGAGCATCAGGTATAAATCATTTTGAAAACAGAAAGTTGCCTCCTGAAACCTGATACGACAACATCGCCCCCCGGTGAAAGCACTGCGGCATTTATTTAGCAGTGGTTTCCATCCCCACCAGACCAATCTTCAGATAACCGGCCTGGCGCAACTTGTCCATTACGCCCATCAGCGTTTCATAATCTACTGACTTATCGGCCTGGAAAAAAATGGTGGTGTCTTTATCGCCGTGAGTTTCAGCCTCCAACTTATCCACAAGTGATACCGCATTAACCTCATCATTGCCTATA
This sequence comes from Erwinia tracheiphila, assembly GCF_021365465.1. Taxonomy (NCBI): domain Bacteria; kingdom Pseudomonadati; phylum Pseudomonadota; class Gammaproteobacteria; order Enterobacterales; family Erwiniaceae; genus Erwinia; species Erwinia tracheiphila. The sequence goes on along the minus strand of NZ_CP089932.1, from coordinate 872,387 downwards.
AATAACTGCTTATCTGCTTTGATGGAGAGATATACAGGCTTCTCAGGGCGGGGTTGAGGTGCACTGGTCGAGGCAGGCAGGTTGACACGCACATCCACTGTTGCCAACGGCGCAGCGACCATAAAGATAATCAGTAGTACCAACATCACGTCGATAAAGGGCGTCACATTGATCTCGTGCATCTCACCGTTGCTATCAGGATCTTCATTTAATCGCATGGCCATCGTGCTTATCCCACCCGCAATTTTTGTGTCGATGCAGCGCGCTGACTCATATTGCTCGCAGCAAGGTCCAGATCGCGGCTTTGAAGCAGTAGAACCTGAGCGGCAATATCGCCCAACATCGCTTTGTAGCTGCCGATAGTACGGGTAAAAACGTTATAAATCACAACCGCAGGTATTGCCGCAACTAACCCGATAGCCGTTGCCAGCAAAGCTTCTGCGATACCTGGTGCAACAACCGCAAGGTTAGTGGTCTGAGTCTGGGCAATACCAATAAAGCTGTTCATGATGCCCCATACTGTACCAAACAGACCAACAAAGGGGGCAATGGCACCAATGGTCGCCAGAAACCCATTGCCGCGCCCAGCCTGACGCCCAAAAAACGCCACGCGACGCTCCAGTCGGAAAGCCGTGCGCTCTTTGATGCCATCGTTGTCGTCCGATCCTTGCGACAGCAGGCGCTCATTTTCAGCTTCATTGAGCAACTGGCGGGTCTGACTGTTAGCAGAGAAGCCTTCACAGGTGTCAGACGCTTCCTGCAGAGAACTGGCGCTGGCGAGGGCCAGCTGTTCGCGCTTCAGGCGCCGCTTTGCCGAACTCATTTCCGCACTTTTGCTGAAAAAAATAGTCCAGGTCACAACCGACGCCAGCAGCAGACCAATCATTACCACTTTAACCACGATATCTGCATGATGGTACATGCCCCAGACGGAGAGATCCGTCTGCATCAAATCATTCGTCACGCTGTCTCTCCAACGAAGAACGGATAAAAACTTGCGCAAATCATACCAAATTAATCTCTAATTGATAGTGGTTATCATTACTATTTGGCCAAAAGCCACCGATTTTAGAATTTCAGTAAAATTTGGCATTAACGTTTTGCTAAATCTTATCAATTATCTCGTTGGCGAATTTCACGCTTTCGTCTGCCGTGTTAACGTTAGAGACAAATCGCTAACAGCAAAAAATCGTGACCATGAACAGTAAAAAAATTGAAACAGCGCTCATCACGGCTGGACGCAACAAACGTTATACCCAGGGGGCCGTCAATAGCGTCATTCAACGCGCTTCCTCACTGGTTTTTGACACCGTCGCCGATAAAAAACGAGCCACTGCAGGCCGTGCTGACGGCGAGTTATTCTACGGTCGCCGTGGTACGCTCACTCACTTTTCATTACAGGACGCAATGACCGAGTTGGAAGGTGGCGCAGGTTGCGTGCTCTATCCCTGCGGTGCCGCAGCAGTGGCCAATGCCATTCTGGCATTTGTCTCTGCAGGGGATAACGTGCTGATGGCGGGTTCGGTATATGAGCCAACGCAGGACTTTTGCAGCAAGATCTTAAGTAAAATGAATGTCTCAACCACCTGGTTCAGCCATTGCAGTGGCGCAGAAATCGCACAACAGGTACAGCCTGAGACGCGCGTAGTGTTTCTTGAATCGCCCGCGTCCATCACCATGGAAATTCAGGATATTCCCGCGATTGTTGCAGCAGTGCGCAGTAAATCGCCTGAGGCAGTCATCATCATGGATAACACCTGGGCAGCCGGTATTTTGTTTCCGGCACTGAAGTATGGCATTGATATTTCTGTTCAGGCCGGAACTAAATACCTGATTGGACATTCTGACGCGATGATTGGCACTGCTGTAGCAAGCCAACGTTGCTGGCCACAATTACGTGAAAACTCTTACCTGATGGGCCAAATGGTCGATGCCGATACCGCCTATATGGCCAGCCGCGGACTGAGAACGCTGGCTGTACGCCTTCGGCAGCATCAGGAAAGCGCTTTGCAAATCGCGAACTGGCTGTCTGACAGACCTGAAGTGGCCGTGGTTAACCACCCTGCTTTACCACAATGCCGTGGTCATCAATTCTGGAAACGCGACTTTACTGGCAGCAGCGGGCTGTTTTCTTTTGTGCTCAGGATGCGCCTGGACGATCAACAGCTGGCCGCTTATCTCGATCATTTTCAGCACTTTAGCATGGCGTATTCATGGGGCGGGTTTGAATCGCTGATCCTTGCCAATCAGCCTGACGAGCTTGCAGCAATCCGTCCGGCGGGCAGCATCGATTTTAGTGGCACGCTGATACGCGTTCATATTGGGCTGGAAAATGTGGATGATTTGATTGCCGATCTTGCCGCAGGATTTGAGCGTCTGGCCTGGCTAAGTATTTAAAAAGCTGCGCCTTAGCGGTTTTCTACATTATTAAACAAGATGCAGCCGCAAGGTTTTAAGTAGAACATCAGTCTGACGAAGTTAATGGGATAAAAAATGGCTGTTTTACATGAGATTATTCAGGCGCTCTGGCGACAGGATTTTGCCGCTCTGGCTAATCCAGACGTGATATATGTTGTTTATAGCATTATGTTTATGACGCTTCTACTGGAAAATGGCCTGTTACCTGCTGCTTTCCTGCCCGGCGACAGTCTGCTGTTACTGGCAGGCGCAATGATCGCAAGAGGTGCGATGGATTTTATGCCCAGCATTATCATTCTGACGCTTGCCGCCAGTCTGGGATACTGGTTGAGCTATTTGCAGGGCCGCTGGTTAGGCAATACGCGCCTGGTAAAGAGCTGGCTGCTGCATTTACCGGTGCAATATCACCAGAGAGCGTGGAACCTGTTTCATCGTCATGGGTTGATGGCACTGCTGGTCGGGCGATTTCTCGCTTTTGTTCGCACCATCCTGCCCACGATGGCGGGGATCTCTGGCCTCAACAACACACGCTTTCAGATTTTCAACTGGTTGAGCGGCCTGCTGTGGGTCGGCATTCTGATTACACTGGGTTACACCATCAGCCACGTCCCCTTTATTAAGCGCCATGAAGACCTGCTGATGACCATTCTGATGGTTCTGCCGCTGATACTCCTGTGCATTGGCGTGCTGGGCAGCGTGATGATAATGCTAAAAAGGAAAAAATCTCTTTAGCCTGAAGAGGAGAATAAACAGCGTTTAATAAACTGTTTATTCCACTTAATGATAATATTTTTATTAATCAGGGTTGTCAGATATAGTCAATCACAAAAAAACAGTCGGTATTTGGAGAGTCAGTTCTTTGTACAAACGAAATGGTACGGATATTGCCATCAACCTTAACAGGTGTGCTTAAAATCAGCTCCGGGGATGAAAGGTTTGATATAGTATAATAATTTTTGTCAGATGAAATTTGATTCGGATTGTAATTTAAAAACCAAAACTGAGAATCATCATAATTATTTTGTGTCAAATAAACACTATCACCATGTTTAGTTAGTACCGCTGAAGGCCATGTATTACTTCTTATTTAATAAACGCACGGACCTTTTCCTCTCGCTCTGAAGAAATTAAAGCGCTCCAGATGATCATTATTATCACGGAGTGCGATAATTAAAATTGCATCAACGTTGGACACTTTGAAAACATAATCACCACGATTAGCAAACTGTGTCGTTCTAATAATAGCCGTTTTATTATGTTCCAAAGGAGCAGCTGGCGATGTCTCCGGATTCTTCAAGAATGTAAAGAGCTGTGCCCTGTTTCCATTTCTGTGAATAAGTTGCAACCTTGTACCATTAGCCGTTGCAGCATTGGCGACATCTAAAACACGGTTCGGGTCTCTAAAGTTCGAAATAATATAACCACCATCACGTTGCGGGTTCAGGATCCAGTAATACTCATCTTTATAAGATTCATTTTTATGAAAGAAAACATGGCTGCCATTTGGCACAGTCCATATCACATTCCATGCCAGAACAAGATTTGTCCAGTCATTTATTATTTGATAAACATTATCACCCTTATAATCGCATTTTATCAGAACAAAAGCCTGCAAAGGACCCGTATCCCTGTTATAGATAATAGCGTTGTGATGATCGTTACTGGCGGATAAAACCTTTGATTGATCTAACATTGAAACAATATATATTCGCTCACCCAAGCCGGAACCAGCGACCATAAATCTCTGGTTGGCCCCATTGTGCCGGGTGTACATAATCAGCTCATTACCATTATCAGTAACTGATCCAGGAACATCAAGGGCTATATTATCATTTATTCTATTTGTGATGACATTTTTTCTTAATGACGGAAGATAATTCAATCTCCATAAATTATTTCCAGTTGAAGAAGCGGTATCGAAATGGACTTTCGAACCACCATCCCATGATAAAAACTTGTTATCGCTGCTTTGTTTTATTACAAATGAATTCACATCGGCATTGCCCCGGATAATCGTGTAGCGCTGTTCGGGAAATTCGAATGAGTTCTGTAATATGGCAGAGTTTTTTGAATCAACCGTCATCGCACGGGTTAAATTAGACTCTGGCTTGATAACGATATCCTTTACGCTGTTTCTCAGAGGGATGGCGTAAATCAACTCTCTTGCCTGCCAGTTATTTTGCCTGACAAGGGATACGTTAAGGTTCAATTCTAAGGGGTCAGTTTCCGCAATCAAATAGGTCCGTTCTGACGCTGAACACCAATACCATCCAGAAAACGTAATGCGAACTGGCTTTCATGAGCCTGCACAGGGCTCAGAACGATGTTTAACGGGAGACCGCTTCCGTCTGTCGCCAGATGGATTTTGGTGCCAAAACCACCGCGAGAGCGACCCAGACCGTTATCTCCGGCGATATCGGGATGTTTTTTTGAGCCCCGGCAGCACATCTGAGCGCACGGATATTGCTGCCATCCAGCGCCGTGACAAACCAGTCAACCAAGCCATATGCATCAAGTAATGAAAGTAACTTATTGAAAATAATGTTAATCACTCACGACTTCGACCAGCGGTTAAAACGATTGTAAACCGTTTTCCATGGGCCGTATCGCTCAGGCAAATCGCGCCATGGTGCGCCTGAACACAGCACCCGGAACATACCGTTGATGATCATACGATGTTCTGCCCATGGTCGTCCGGCCCGTGCTATTGCTGGTTCAGCAGGTAATAAGGGCTGGATGAGAGTCCATGCTTCATCGGGAAGATCGTAGCGAGCCATAGTTTAAAGTGTTGTGGAAACAGGCCGTTACTATAGCTCAGGTGATTAAGGGACATAGCCTAATTTTTGAGACGGATCACCGCTGTTAACATTCCCTCCCAAACTTCAAAATCGCTCTGTTAACACGGCACCTGAAACTTAACAATAGATTTTATTTTCAGCAGGCTTATTGTACGAACATGGGCCTTTCTGTGTTAAACGCATATTAAATTGCCCGTCTATTTATCACTGACCTATCATACTCTGGCCATAAATTAATACAAAAAATACATTGAAAATATGTTGATTTTAAATTTATATTTAAAAATTACCGCACTAGGAAATAAAATAATTTAACATTAAATTTCATAATTAAAATAACTACGCGTAAGCTTAAGATAAATTTACAAACTTAACTGTGGATATTATACAATAAAATTGTATAATATTAAGGAATAAAAAACTCATCAATCAACTTCAATTATGGATGGTCTCACAATGAAGAAAATTATTTCGTTTCTTGTTCTTACAATGTTGAACGGCTCGGTTTTTGCGGCACAGATTGTACCAAAGAAAGACCTTAAGAATTATACCAAAAAAGAACGTGTCTCTGTTGCTAATGTACGTGGCGGTAAGTCAAAAGCCGTTGATGCATTGAAAGCAGAAGTGAATAAAAAAGGTGGCGAGTATATGTATATTTCTTCTCTTGGAACTCCGGGTGATTCAAGTCACTGGCGTGGAACGGCTATTGTATTGGAAAAAAAATAAGCCGAATAAACTCCTTAAGAATTATCATGTACTGATTATGTTGCATCTCCGGGTGTGCCGTTTACCGCACATCCGGGATTTTATTTTCCTTTTTAACGTTAATAAACACGACCCGCTAACATCATTATTATTAACCCTGCATTAACGATTGAAGAAACCTCAAATAAAACCAGCCTTATCAGTAAAAATAAATCAGGGTAGCATCAGGTCCATTTTATTTCTGGCACGCTAAATAGCTGCGCCGAAACCGCTACACATGCCATTTATGGGCATCTGACAGGTACGTTAGAACGAGGCACGACGTAGCGCCAAATGGCAACGAAAACGTCCCGATCCCACAAGGCCTGACCAAAAGTGGAGCACTATTCAGCGCAGCTATTCAGGTCGCTGGCTGTACCTGAAGTTGTCCAACGCTGCCACGATCGGCCATTTCAAGGGTTTGGCTGTAGTAGATAAAAGGAAAATGGGCTGAAGAAGATTGTGTAAAAGAAACAAACAACTCCACATTGCCATCCACCCAGACGGTATCTTTCCAGCCCCGGTCTTCCACCATAGGCTGCGCGCCATTGACCGTTTTAATCAGAAACATCACGCCCTGAACATGAAAAGACTGCGGCAAATCGGCGTAAATAATCCAGCGCTCATAAGTACCCTGCTGTGCCTGCGTATCAATACGCCCCAGGTCCCAGATTGCACCGTTGATTCCAGGTTGTGAATCTCCCAAACGAAATTCTCGCGTACGGCTAACGCTTCCTTCAATCACCGGGTCTGCCAGTAAACGCACAGGCAGGTTGTCCGTTACCAGCGGCAACAACCCGGTTGGACGCAGTGTCAGTACCACCGTAGAGGTCAACACGCTGGACGGCTGAAACAACCCACGCAAGCGCTCGACAACCCCCGCAGCCCGCCCCGCAGTGATCGACACTTCATTGCCCTGACTCATGTCAACCACAATTTCTCGCCGCTCTCCCGGTGCCAGTGAAAGCTGCTGTACTGACACGGGTGCAGGGAGATAACCCTGATCGCTGGCAACAACGTTAAATGGGCGGTTGTCGCTCATTTGCAGCAGGTAGCGGCGTGAGTTAGAGGCGTTGAGCAACCGCAGGCGAACCCAGCCACGGGAGGCATCCACCCAGGGATTTTGCACACCATTGACCAGCAGCGTATCACCAATGAAGCCTCCGCTCCCCGGCGCTGCATATTCCGGTGAGCCAAAATTATCGATGCGTTTGTCCTGAATAATTAATGGGAAATCGTCCACGCCATAATGATTTGGCAGCGGCAACGCTTTACTTATTTCGTCTTCCACCAGCCACATTCCGGCAAGCCCATTGTATATATGTGTTGCCATGTGGTTGGGTGTGCAGGCATGGTACCAGCAGGTTGCGGCGGGCTGGCGAATCGGCATGACCGGTGACCAGTCCACGCCCGGGGACGTTAGACGCGGAGCGCCTCCCACCAGTGCCCCCGGCACCTGGAGCCCGCTAATGGTCATGGCAACCGGTTCATTGAGCCGGTTGCTGTAGATGAGTTTAACGTCATCACCGTTCCATACCCGCACCGTTGGTCCCAAGTACATGCCGTTTATTCCCCATACCTGAGCCTTGCTACCGCTGGTAAACGACCAGTGGCTACGCTGTAGCGTCAGGAAAACAGGCTGCCCACGACGGGATTCCACCAGCGGAGGAACAGGTAAGGGGGTACCGGGCCCGGCAGCATTGACGCTTACGGGCAGTGCGCTGGCGCAAAGAACCACGCTGGAAGTCTGAATAAACTGGCGACGACTAAAAGACATAAAAGCTCCGTAACCCAAATGCAGCCCTGAGAGCAGGATGCTATCCATTTTTATGGTTGTAGTGAATGCTGTGCGTATAATCTGGCCAGACTCAGAATTTCCCGGCGGCTTCGCGGGCAGCCACTTCCGCGTTTAGTTCTTGCAGTTTAGCTGCCATCAGTTCACGACAGTGCGTGGCTAACTTACGCACCGACTGGTCCGCAAATGCAGAGGTATCGACGGGAGGCAACATTTCAACAATAACCAGCCCATTTTTCAGCCGATTCAGTTTAATTTTATCGTGCGTGTTACTCACCACGACCGGAATCACCGGCACCCCCGCCGCCATCGCCGCATGAAAGGCTCCGGTCTTAAACGGCAGCAGGCCACGTCCACGGCTGCGGGTACCTTCAGGAAACATCCAGAACGAGATTTTTTTCTTTTTAAACTGAGCAACCAGTTCAGCAATGGTGCCATGTGCGCTGGTGCGGTTATCGCGATCAATCAACAAGTTGCCCGTCAGCCAGTACAGTTGTCCAAAAAATGGAATCCACAGCAGACTCTTCTTACCGACGGTCACAGTCGTTGGCTGGACAATGTTGGCTGCGGTGATCATGTCGTAATTGTTCTGGTGGTTGGCGATATAAACGGCATTGGGGAAATTATTGGCCCCTGAGGGTTTTCGCAATTCAACTTTCACACCAAAAACCAACGACAAACGGCCGAGCATATGGCCAAAGGTGGCAACATGACGCGGGTTACGCGGGCTGAACAGGCAATAGATACAGCCAAACACACATACCAGCACCGAATACGTAATCACTACAATAAAGCGTAAAATGGAGAGCATCACATCCTCGTTATTGCTGTCAGATCTGGTCAGCTAACCAGTGTAAATCCCGAGTGAGCGAAACCAACCTACTCACCTGAAACCCGCTCAGGCTTCATTATTGTCGTTATCCGGCTGCTCGGGCATATCTACTTCAACCCGATCAATGCGCTGCAGTCCGCGTGGCAACAGTGTGCCTTTGCGCCCCCGCTCCGCCCTGAATTTCTGCAGATCCTCCGGTCGCAGGGTAAGTTTACGCTTACCGACGTGCAACGTAATGGATGTCTGCGATAACAGCAGCAGCAGCCAGCTCAACTTGTCTTCTCCGGTCGCAGCCTGTGCCGCCGCAATCGAGACGATTTTATTACCTTTGCCTTTTGATAGCTGCGGCAAATCCGCCACCGGGAATACCAGCATTCTGCCAGCAGCAGTAATCGCCAGCAGCAGATCATCATCATGCTGAATGGCAAGCGGCGTCATCACCTTCGCGTTTTCTGGCAGACTCAGTAATGCCTTACCAGCGCGGTTGCGGGAAACCAGATCGTTGAAGGTACAGACGAAACCATAGCCCGCATCGGAAGCCATCAACAGCCTCTGCTCGTCAGACTCCATCAGTACCTGTTCCATAATGGCACCCGGCGGCAGCGTCAGCTTACCGGTCAGCGGCTCACCCTGCCCGCGCGCTGACGGCAGAGTAACTGGATCGAGTGCATAGCTTCGCCCCGTTGAGTCGATAAACACCACCAGCTGATTACTTTTACCGCGGGCGGCGGCCCGGTAGCCGTCACCTGCTTTATAACTCAGGCCACCGGGATCGATATCATGCCCTTTAGCACTGCGCACCCAACCCATCTGCGAAAGGACAATAGTCACCGACTCTGAGGGAACCAGTTCGTTTTCACTTATCGCTTTAGCTTCTTCACGCTCACGCAGGGGAGATCGGCGGTCATCACCATAGGCATCGCTGTCTGCCTGCAGTTCTTTTTTTAACAGCGTGTTCATTTTTCGTTCAGAAGCGAGAATATCCTGCAATTTATCACGCTCTTTCGCCAGTTCGTCCTGCTCACCACGAATTTTCATCTCTTCCAGTTTGGCAAGATGACGTAATTTGAGTTCAAGAATGGCTTCCGCCTGAGTTTCACTGATCCCAAAACGGGCCATTAATTCCGGCTTTGGATCATCCTCAGAGCGGATGATATGGATGACTTCATCGATATTGAGAAAAGCGATCAGCAGACCTTCCAGGATATGCAGACGCTTTAATACTTTTTCCAGCCTGAAGTTCAGGCGACGGCGCACGGTTTCACGACGGAAAACCAGCCACTCACTGATAATCTCCAGCAGGTTTTTCACTGCAGGACGGTTATCCAGCCCGATCATGTTTAAATTTACGCGGTAGCTTTTCTCAAGATCGGTGGTGGCAAACAAATGATTCATCACCTGATCCATATCCACGCGGTTAGAGCGCGGAACGATTACCAGCCGCGTCGGATTCTCATGATTTGACTCGTCACGCAGATCTTCGACCATTGGCAATTTTTTATTGCGCATCTGTGTGGCGATCTGCTCGAGCACGCGCGCGCCCGAAACTTGGTGCGGCAGTGCGGTGATCACCACATCACCATCCTCTCTTTTCCATACGGCACGCATACGCACTGAACCGCGTCCATTCTGGTAAATTTTACGGATCTCATTTCGCGGCGTGATGATCTCTGCTTCCGTCGGATAATCCGGTCCCTGCACGATGTCCATCAGCTCATCCAGCGTGGTGGCGGGCGAGTCGATCAATTTTATCGCAGCCTGGGCCACTTCACGCAGGTCATGCGGTGGAATGTCCGTTGCCATCCCCACGGCGATGCCGGTGGTGCCATTCAGCAGAATATTTGGCAAACGTGCCGGAAGAATAGAAGGTTCTTGCAAAGTGCCGTCAAAGTTCGGGATGTAGTCGACGGTCCCTTGCCCCAACTCACTGAGCAACAGTTCAGCGTACTTTGACAGGCGCGATTCGGTATAACGCATCGCCGCAAAGGATTTTGGATCGTCCGGTGCCCCCCAATTCCCCTGACCATCGACCAGCGGGTAACGATAGGAAAAGGGCTGTGCCATCAGTACCATCGCTTCGTAACAGGCGCTGTCACCATGCGGATGATATTTACCCAAGACGTCCCCGACGGTACGCGCTGATTTTTTGAACTTGGCACTGTTATTCAGCCCCAGTTCCGACATTGCATAAACGATACGACGCTGTACGGGCTTCAGGCCATCGCCAATGTAGGGCAGCGCACGGTCCATAATGACGTACATGGAATAGTTGAGGTAGGCTTCCTCCGTAAACTTATGCAGGGCACGACGCTCTGCACCATCCTGCGTCAAATCACTCATTGCTGTTGGTTCCTCATATCGTGGCAAAATCGCTATACCACATCGGGATCATTTGACGGCGATAGTACCTTATCCGGGCGGGTTCTGTCACAGGTAACCGTGGTGAGTAGCGGAGGGGAGTTTTCCGACGGGCGTACTATTTTTCGCTGGACAACCACTCTCCAGCCACTTTCTGGTATTCGCCACTGGCGAGGCTCAAATGTAGCCACTGATCGACATAGAGTTTCCAGCTCATATCATCCCGTGGCAGCATCCAGGCTTTCTCACCGTACTGCATCGGCCGTTGCGGATTAACTGCGCAAAGCTGCGGATAATGCTTCTGCTGGTACTGTGCTTCAGAGGCGTCAGTTATCATCACATCGGCTTTTTTATTCACCAACTGCTGGAAAATGGTGACGTTATCATGGAACAGCGTCAAACTGGCCCTGGGCAGTACGGTACGGACAAAAGCTTCGTTTGTGCCACCTGCTGGCTCAATCAGACGTACTGAGGTTCGGTTAAGCTGTTCAACAGTGCGATACTGTGCTTTATCAACACAGCGAACCAACGGGATTTTACCGTCGCTTCCAAGTGAACTGGCAAACCATGCGCTTTGCTGACGCTTCAGCGTCACGGAAATCCCGCCTACCGCAATATCACAATGTTTATCCAGGAAATCCTGCATTAGCGTTTTCCAGGTCGTCGGCACCCACTTAATTTGCGCGTTAAGGCTGGCTGCCAGCGATTGTGCCATTGTCACGTCAATGCCTTCATATCGCCCATTCGCCCGCAACAGGCTGTAGGGCCGATAATCTCCGGTGGTACATACATTCAGCACGTTACTTTGCAGCACCTGGTCAAGGTGCGATTGTGCGCTGGCACCACTCGCCGCCATAAGCAATAGCGTGACACATCCTGTTTTTATCATGGTGATCGTCTCGTTATGCCCTGACGTCAATGCTGGCAGATGCGCCTTCAGTATTTCACAGAGGGCGAAAGTGCGGTGACAGACAGGGCGTTTTCTTCGGTTCTGCGACATATACGCTGATAGTAATCAAAAAGCCAGAAAAGGCACTCTGCGCGTCATTCACATTTCTCATCCGGGAAAAACGCAGGCTATATGTAAGACGAATTCAATCCTGCAGCGATGCACGGATAATATAGCGGCCTGGAGTAGAGAAGGCTCCGGCTGATAATGATTCGATCATTGCCGTTCTGGTAACAGGCTCTCCGGTGTTTAACGTATTGGAATATAAGAAGACGCTGTCTTTAATTGCCCCACACGGATGTGCCAATAGCTTTAAAAAGAAGTCCCAATATGAATCGTAAGATTCTGAAGGCCAATAAGGCAGAGAAAGGGACAACACGCACTGGACGCAACGAAAATCGATAAAGCGGTTTTTATTTCAGGCGAAGGGACAGATTGTGCCAACGACAGCCGTTATCGTAAGGGTTATGAGAGAACAGAATCCCCATAGCCGGATACAAGGCAAATGTTACCTGCCAGCACTAACCTGTTGCCGGGCCAGTCAACTCGTCAAGGCTCTGATATCGACCTTTGTTCAATGTCATTTCACAGGAATAATTTTTTTGCCTGCAGCCCCATGACGTTATTTGCCACGCGGTCATCTGTGAACCCGATCTGACGCAAGATATTACGCGCTCACAGAACCTCCTGTGCTAAATCTTTGTAACTGATAGAGCGGGAAGAGAGTGAAATTGTGCTTCCCGAGAACCTTAGCAGGTGTACGGCAGACCAAGTGTGTCAGCTATCCTGTCAATTATGTTTAACTCTGAAAGGATCACTATGCTCACCGTGATTGCTGAAATTTGCGTCAGACCTGGCCGCCACAACGCCGTGCTGGAAGCGATAAAGAACCTGCTCCCTGTTGTGTTACAGGAAGAAGGATGCGACCAGTACCAACCCTTAATCGATCATAAAGCGCAGGCACCCTGGAAACAGCATTCACCCGATTCGATCTTTATGCTGGAGCAGCATCAGCAAACAGAGCATATGGAACAGCACCGCAGTTTGATCAAAGACGACGTAGTGGAAGTGAAAATTTTTGTGCTGGTGCCAATAAAATAGTTAAGGTTGAGCACATTTTTCGGTGGACGGCTTGAACACGATTAGAAAGATCATTTTTGACACGGACATCGGCGTTGATGATGCTTTTGCACTGGCTTATGCGGCAAAAACCCACCATATCGTGGGAATTACCACCGTGTTTGGCAATGTTCCGATAGAGCTGGCGGTTAAAAACGCCCGGCTGTTTTCACAACATATTGCGCTGGACGCGCCTGTATTTCGTGGATATTCCCGACCGCTGGCCGACGGAATCAGCTAAAGTACACGGTAGCGACGGGCTGGGTGATGTGCTGGAGAATCCTTTCGACGACCGGACGGGAAACGCCATTGATTTTATTATCGACACGGTAAGGGCGCGGTCTGGGGAAATAACCCTCGTCGCTGTCGGCCCGCTAACTAATCTGGCAACGACTGCCAATCTGACCCCGGGCATTGTTCCTCTGGTGAAAGAGGTTATGATGATGGGCGGCGCATTCGGGACGCATGGCCATGCTGGAAACATTACGCCGCATAGCGAATTCAATATCTGGAAAGATCACCATGCCGCCGACCAGGTGCTTTCCTACACCTGGCCAGTAGTTATGTTGCCACTGGATGTGGCTCATCAGGTATTGATCAGCGCTGAGGAGATTCGCAGTCTGAACCTTCCGGTGCCGGACGCTATTTCGCAGGGATATCTTCGCTATAGCCTGCAAAAAGAAGGGGTTGCCGGTATGGCGCTTCACGACACGTTAACGCTGTCACGGCTTAATCATCCAGAGCTATTTACCACGGTGAGGTCGCCGGTAAGAGTGCTTTACGAGGGGATCACCTTTGGTCAAACACTGCGGCAGTTGACACAGTTAGCCTCGAGTTATAATCCGTTTGCAGCTTGTGCTGCGCAGACGCTCTGTCTGGGAGTCCAGGCTGAAGAGGTTAAAAACGCCTTTCTTACTTCACTTCGGCACTAAATCCTGGCAGGAACAAGAATTGCTCTCGCTCAGTCTGAGCCAGCACGCGCATCCACATACAGCTGCAAAAAGCTGAGGCCCAGCCAGCGAACAAATTTACAGCCAACTTCGCTTAACCGGCCAGCATCAATAAACCCCAGTTTTCGATGCAGCGCCAGTGATGCCTCGTCAGTCGATTCAGTCGCCGCCACCATCACATGTTTGCCCTGAGAAGCGGCCAGCTGAATCAGATCAAGCATCAACGCTGCGTCAACACCCTGTCCTCTGGCATCTTTCTGAATACAGACAGAATACTCGACCGTATTCCGGTAGCCGTCCCATGTGCGCCAGTCACCGTATGTGGCATAGCCTGCCGCATCTACCGCCACCAGCACGAGAAACCCTGCGCTTTTTTTGCCGTTTATCCACACGATGCGATCGTGACTATCCGTCGTTCTGTCATTCCAGATGGCGGTAGTATATTCAATACTGCATCGTTATAAATCTCCGCAATGGCGGCCGCATCGCTTTCTGTCGCCGTTCGTATTTCCATAGTGGACACTCCGCATTTACATTATTAAAGTAGACAGATTATTTACTATAATAAATTAATACACAATTAAAGACTTTTTATAATAAATAAGACGACATAAAATATCGTATCGCACAGAAAGTAAAAGCAGAAAGAGAAAAACGAGGCTGGCCGCTTACCGAACTGGCAGGCTATTCGGGCGTATCCAGAGCAATGATCCATAAAATTGAACGAGGCTAAAGTAGCCCAACCGCGACACTTCCTGCCCGATTGTCGGGCTCATTTGACATGAGTATGTCGCAGCTTATCGCCTTAAGTGAAACCCAGAACGGAACACTGGTCCGTTATGACCAACAGCCGATCTGGCAGGATCCAGAAACCGACTATATCCTACGACACGTTTCACAGGAAAAGATCCCGCTGGATCTGGTTAGCATCGCCCTGCCACCGGGGGTGACCGTTCCAATGCCGTCAATTGCCTGTCTTTGCCGTCGCCAACTCATCCGGGTTCTCGACGGTTCACTGACCATTCAGGAAGGCAGTATGGTGTTAGAAATGCACAAGAGGGAGTGTCTGGAGTTGGGCGATCCTGCTGATTGCGTTTTCGTTAACCACAGGTCCTCACCCTGTCATTATGCCGTAGTGGTGCTGAAATCCAGCTGAACGTATTTCAATGCAGGGTTTAAAATAGAACGCCATGCGTATTTTACAGACAGGCGATCAACAGAATTATTGGCAGTTCACTATAGCCTGTCGGTTTTCACAGCCAACTTAAGATAGGACTATCAACAGATTTTGGTTCTGCCCTATTGTTTCAGAGCAGAATCTTACCACTCAGACGGGTCACTTCTTTTCAAAGCTATGGCTACATCTCTATTGATGCGTGCAAAAGACACCTGCGATAAAGGCGGCTTTTACCTGATCAGACTTCAATTTCCGCCGTATGACCGTTTTCCTGTAGCCAGTTGCGACGGTCTTCTGCACGTTTTTTCGCCAGAAGCATATCCATTACCGCCATCGTTTGCTCAATCTCATTATCTTCGATGGTGAGCTGCACCAGACGGCGGGTATTAGGGTCAAGCGTCGTTTCACGCAGTTGCAGTGGATTCATCTCGCCCAGGCCTTTAAAGCGCTGCACGTTCGGCTTGCCTTTTTTACGCTTCAGTCGATCCAGAATGCCAGCTTTTTCCTCTTCATCCAGCGCATAATAAACCTCTTTGCCCAGATCAATACGGAACAACGGCGGCATCGCGACATAGACATGGCCGTTCTTCACCAGCGAGCGGAAGTGACGAACAAAGAGCGCGCACAGTAAGGTGGCAATGTGCATACCGTCCGAATCGGCATCGGCGAGGATGCAAACCTTGCCGTAGCGCAGCTGACTCATATCTTCGCTGTCGGGATCAATACCAATCGCCACTGAAATATCATGCACTTCT
This sequence comes from Erwinia tracheiphila, assembly GCF_021365465.1. Lineage (NCBI taxonomy): Bacteria > Pseudomonadati > Pseudomonadota > Gammaproteobacteria > Enterobacterales > Erwiniaceae > Erwinia > Erwinia tracheiphila. Next base: position 856,492 of record NZ_CP089932.1, on the reverse strand, counting down.
TGCGAGGCAAGCACCTCATCAGAAGAAACTTCCCATGTGTTGAGGATCTTACCCTTTAACGGCATGATCGCCTGATATTCACGATCGCGCGCCTGTTTGGCTGAACCGCCGGCAGAATCACCCTCCACCAAAAACAGCTCGGTACGGTTAAGATCTTGCGCGCTGCAGTCAGCCAGTTTACCCGGCAATGCCGGCCCGCTGGTCAGCTTTTTACGCACCACTTTTTTGGCGGCGCGCATGCGGCGCTGTGCGCTGGATATCGCCAGTTCAGCCAGCATCTCTGCCGCCTGTAAGTTCTGATTCAGCCACAGGCTAAACGCATCTTTGACCACACCAGAGACAAAAGCGGCGCACTGGCGCGACGAGAGGCGCTCTTTAGTTTGACCAGCAAACTGAGGCTCCTGCATTTTGACCGAAAGCACATAAGCACAGCGATCCCAGATATCTTCCGCCGACAGCTTCACCCCGCGAGGCAAAATATTGTGAAATTCGCAAAACTCACGCATGGCATCCAGTAATCCCTGACGCAGGCCGTTGACGTGCGTTCCTCCCTGCATGGTCGGGATAAGGTTGACGTAGCTCTCGGTAAGCAACTCGCCGCCTTCAGGCAACCACAGCAGCGCCCAGTCAACCGCTTCAACATCGCCTGAGAAAGCCCCCACAAAAGGTTTTTCCGGCAGTGTCGGCAGACCGTTAACCGCTTCACACAGGTAGTCCGTCAGACCATCAGCGTAGCACCAGGTTTGCTCACTGTTATTGACGTTATCCTTGAAGACAATCTCAACGCCGGGACACAGCACCGCTTTTGCTTTCAGTAAATGACTGAGACGGGAGACGGAAAAACGCGGGCTATCAAAGAACGAGGCGTCTGGCCAGAAACGGACGCGGGTTCCGGTATTGCGCTTGCCAACGGCCCCCGTGACGCGCAAATCCTCAACCTTATCGCCGTTTTCAAAGGCCATTTCGTAAATTTCAGCGTTACGGCGAACCGTGACTTCCACTCTTGTGGACAACGCGTTAACGACGGAAATTCCCACACCGTGCAGGCCACCTGAAAACTGATAATTTTTACTGGAAAATTTGCCACCAGCATGGAGCCGACAGAAAATCAGTTCGACAGCAGGCACCCGTTCTTCCGGGTGGATATCAACGGGCATACCGCGTCCATCGTCGATCACTTCCAGCGACTGGTCGGCATGCAGGGTTACCTCAATACGTCTGGCATGACCCGCCAGCGCCTCATCAACGCTGTTGTCGATCACTTCCTGGCCTAAATGGTTTGGACGTGACGTATCGGTATACATTCCCGGACGGCGACGAACGGGTTCAAGGCCGCTGAGTACCTCAATGGAATCAGCGTTGTAGCTGGATTGAGTCATCGTATAAGTCTGATTGGTGGCTTAACATGATTAGCCAGATTCTGCGGCTCGCTTCAGCAGGCAGACAGACCAAGGAAGTCGATAATGGCAGAAAAATGGCGTTCGAATCCGACATATGCATGGTTTCCACCCTCTTCCACCGTCTGGCGACAGGCCGCGTAATAAACCAAGGCCTGACGATAGTCGAGGACTTCATCACCCGTTTGCTGTAGTAACCAGAGCAGGTCTGGCGATACTAACGGGTCAACCTGCATCACTTTTAAATCGTAAATGTGGCGAGACTCTAACACATATCTCTGCCCCGTGTACGGATTCTCATTATTGCCCAGATAATCGACCAGTAGTTCAAAAGGGCGAACGGAAGGATTGACCACCACCGCAGGCAGCGTAAAGCATTGTGAAAGCCAGGTAGCATAATAGCCGCCCAATGATGAACCCACTATTCCCAACGGTTCACCTGCTGAAGACATCACCATATCCTCCAACATCGCAGCAGCTTCCTCGGGGAAAGCTGGAAATTGTGGAACATACATTTGGATCTCTGGGTGATGTGCTGCTAACCACTGGCGAAAGTGCGTCGCCTTGACGGAATGAGGAGAGCTATTGAAACCGTGCAAATACAACAACGCGCCCATAATTTAATAGCCTTCTGCATCAAGGTCCGGGCTGAAAGCGCGAGTCTGTAACCGCTCCACGCCCGTTTCCACTCGCCCGTCTTCGTAAAGTTCTAACCAGCGCCAGCCGGGCGTTTCAGAATCAATGGTGAAGTTGGTGCAGTGTGGTTTGAACTGAACGCAGGTGGAAGGCGTGGCCAACAGGCGACGCCCATTCCAGTTCAGGTCAAGCTCCTGATGAATATGACCGCACAGTAAAGTCGAGGCCAGCGGATAACGCTGTAATACCGCTTCCAGCATCGACGAATTGCGAAGACTGTGCTGATCGAGCCAGTTACAGCCGGAAGGCACAGGATGATGGTGTAGCAACACCAGCGAATGGCGTTCGGATTGCCGGGCCAAGGTATTGTCCAGCCACTCAAGCTGATATTCACTCAACTCGCCGTAAGGAACGCCGAAGACCTGAGTATCCAACAATACAATCTGCCAGTGCGCCCCAACAATAACATGTTTCGCATCGGTAATATTTGTTTCAGCCAGTGTACTGAACATAACGGGCTGGAAGTCATGATTGCCCGGTAGCCAGACGCATGGGGCAGAAAGATGTGCGATGCCTTCAGCAAAGTGCTGATAGGCCTCAACGGAATGATCCTGCGCCAAATCGCCGGTAGCGACAATTAAATCAAACGGTTGTTTACTGGCAGAAATAGCCTGCAAAACCGCGTCAAAGCTGGCCCAGGTATTTACGCCAAGTAGCGTTTCGTGTTTACCAGCAAAGAGGTGGGAATCCGTTATCTGTAAAATCCTGATCCCGGTCCCGCGTTGTGCAGGAATTTTTAGCAGGCTATCCAATCACAATCCTTAAGATTAACACTATCGCAGAAACCATCTGTGAACACGTTAACAAACCGGCGCAGTTGACGCGCCATGTGCTAAACAGTCGGCAAGGAACTGGTTTATCTGGTGCTTTTCATCACGCTGACGCAGCTTTTTATTTGGGTAATCATAGCGTGCTTTGAAACGGAAGATCTGCTGTGTGGAGCACACTTCAGCGACCATCGCGTCGTAGTGGAGGCGAACCGCCATTGCCGGCAGGCTCCAGTAACTCACCACAGGTGCAGTTTGTTTAATTTACACCAGAATGGTGTAGCGCGTCGATTCGAGAATCGTCACTGTATAACTCGCACTATTGACCTGATAAGTCACTGTGTCTGAAGCTCGATCGTTTTGAGACTTTGGCAACAAGCGACACAACTGAGCAAAATTTGTTTCGCACAAACGAATCATTTCAGCAAAATCAGTGAGATAGTGTTTCATCATTCAGTTTTCCACCCTTCTTGTAATTTTTTATAGTGCAACTGCAGCCACTGCAAAGCGATGACAGAAGCCGCGTTATCTATTTTTCCCTCTTCCACCCATTGGTAAGCCTGCTGACGACTCACCACATGAACCAGAATGTCCTCATTCTCTTCCTCAAGACCGTGATTGCCCTGCGCCAGGCTGACATCAACTTCGCCTACCAGAATCGCCAGTCTTTCGCTGGTGCCGCCGGGGCTTGACAGGTAATTTAATACAGGCCTTACACGTCCGGGTGTCAATCCGGCCTCTTCTTTGGCTTCACGACGAACAACATCCTCCGGCGTTTCCCCCGGTTCGATAATGCCAGCAACCAGCTCTAACAGCCAGGGGGTCGGGCTGCTGTCATAGGCAGAGATACGAATTTGTTCAATCAACACAACTTCATCGCGCTGCGCATCGTAGGGCAGCATGGCGGCAGCATGCCCTCTTTCAAAGACATCTCTTGTGACTTCTCCACTCATATCACCGTTAAATAAACGGTGGCGAAAACGATAACGGATCAGTGAAAAAAACCACGATAAAGCGTCTCACGTGCAATAATTTCCACATCATTTTTTGTGAACGTCACTGGATGTTTAGTGTCAGCGCTCATCCGCTCCTCCCTTGTACTTATTTGAGTGATAAAAACAGGAAAACGCAATTTCTGCCGCGCACACCCTGTAGTCCTTGATGAGTTTTTTGAGAAAATTATGTCAACATGGCACTTTCCGCCAACTTATCTCACTTGTTTACTCTGTTAGAATCGGTGGTGATTTTTTGGCTTACGCCAGAGCTACCAGAGTAGCTTTGCTGCACAACAAGGAATGCAAATGAAGAAACTGCTCCCGTTACTGATCGGCCTGAGCCTGGGCGGCTTAAGCGCCGCCAGTCAGGCTGAAAATCTGCTACAAATTTATCAGCAGGCTCGATTATCTAACCCCGATCTTCGCAGTTCTGCAGCTGATCGCGATGCAGCCTTTGAGAAAATTAATGAAGCACGAAGCCCACTTTTACCTCAATTAGGTTTAGGGGCTGATTATACTTACAATAACGGTTACCGGGACAGCGGCGGCCTGCATTCAAATACCACCAGCGGCTCGCTGCAACTTACGCAAACCATTTTTGATATGTCCAAATGGCGCACCCTAACGCTACAGGAAAAAATAGCCAGTATTCAGGATGTCACTTATCAGACCGCACAGCAAACGTTGATTTTGAATACCGCCACAGCCTATTTTAACGTGCTGAATGCCATTGACACGCTTTCATATACTGAAGCGCAAAAACAATCTATTTATCGTCAGCTGGATCAGACGACTCAGCGCTTTAACGTCGGCCTGGTCGCCATTACCGATGTGCAGAATGCCCGCTCGCAGTATGACAGTGTCCTGGCCAGCGAGGTAACGGCCCGCAACAATCTCGATAACAATCTCGAAACATTACGTCAGGTCGCCGGAAACTATTATCTGACTCTTGCGTCGCTGAACGTGGATAGTTTTAAAACGGAAAAACCTCAGCCGGTCAATGCTCTGCTGAAAGAGGCCGAAAGCCGGAATTTGAGTTTGTTGTCTGCCCGCCTGAATCAGGATCTGGCAAGGGAACAAATTCGCTCGGCTGAGACAGGTCATATGCCAACGCTGGATCTCACCGCCTCTACCGGCCTCTCTAACAGTAAATATGGCGGGCGGCGGGCGAACCAAAGCAGTTCCAGTACCGATAGCATTGCGGGATCGAATCAGGTAGGGCTGAGTTTCTCCCTACCTTTGTATGCTGGTGGTGCAGTGACTTCTCAGGTTAAGCAGGCACAGTATGCCTACGTTGCGGCCAGCGAACAGTTAGAAAGCGCACATCGTGCTGCTGTGCAAACCGTACGCTCTTCTTTCAATAACGTTAATGCGTCGGTCAGCAGTATTAACGCTTATAAGCAAGCGGTGGTCTCTGCGCAAAGCTCACTTGACGCAATGGAGGCAGGTTATCAGGTTGGCACACGCACTATCGTAGATGTGCTGGATGCAACCAGCACGCTTTACAATGCCAAACAACAGCTTGCTGATGCGCGCTACAGCTACATGATTAACGAGCTAAACATTAAGTCCGCATTGGGAACACTCAACGAACAGGATTTACTGGCGCTTAACAGCCGTCTTGGTAAAGAGGTCCCCACCTCACCAGACAGCGTTGCGCCTGAAAATCCGCAGCAGGCTGCAACAGTCGATAACATCCAGATGACGACCGTGTCGTCGCAGACATCTCCTGTTACACACTCCAGTAACAAGCGTAATCCTTTCAGTCATTGATTGCTCGGGCAGCTCTCCGCTGCCCTTTCACAATCAAACGTATAGCTACGTAAAGATCCCTTTATACCGCTGCCTCTCGCTTCAATTTCAACCGCTGTTCCCCTATTCTGAGCGCTCCCTTTGGGTACAGGAAAAACAGACGATGAAACGGACCAAAAAGATTAATCATGCTTCATTTCGTAAACACTGGCGCGCACGACATTTGACACCGGTCGCGCTGGCGGTGACGGCAGTTTTTATGCTGGCAGGTTGTGAGCAGTCAGACGAAACAGTCGCGTTATATCAGAACGCCGATGACTGTTCTCAGGCTAATCCGGGTAAAAGCGAGCAGTGTAAAACAACGTATAGCAGTGCAAAAAAAGAGGCCGATCGCACCGCACCTAAATTCGCCACGCGTGAAGACTGTATCGCAGAATTTGGTGAGGGCCAATGCCAGCAGACTCCCGCTCAGGCAGGCCTGGGCATGAACGATGCAGAATCTCAACAAGGTGGCAGTTTCTGGATGCCGTTGATGGCGGGCTATATGATGGGACGTTTGATGGGAGGCGGAGCTGGTTTTGCTCAACAACCGCTTTTTACCTCACGCGCACCCGGTAGTCCGGCAAACGGCAAATTTGTTGATGCCAGCGGTAAGAGCTTTGGCAATGCAACAACGGGCCGCACTATGAACGTACCTAAAACGGCGATGGTGCCTAAACCAGCGACCACCACAACCATTACTCGTGGCGGATTTGGCGAGAGCGTGGCGAAACAGTCGACGATGCAACGAAGCAATACCAGTGGTTCTGTTGGAGGTTAAGCAAGTATGAAACGTCTTCCCATCACCGAGCGGCCTGGCTGGCGTGAAAAGGCAACCGAGTTTGGTTTCCACTTCCACACGATGCATGATGAACCTTACTGGTGCGAAGATGCCTGGTATCAGTTCACGTTGGCTCAAATTGAAAAACTGGAGGACGTGACCAGCGAACTTCATCAAATGTGCCTCCAGGCCGTGGAGAGGGTTGTTGGCAGCGAGGAGCTGCTGGCTAAATTTCGTATCCCCAGACACACCTGGGATCTTGTGCATTCCTCATGGAAAAATCGTCAGCCATCGCTTTATTCGCGGCTGGATCTCGCCTGGGACGGGCAAACGAACATCAAGCTACTAGAGAATAATGCTGACACACCTACCTCATTATATGAAGCCGCATTCTTTCAATGGCTGTGGTTTGAAGATCAGCTAAATGCGGGCAATCTTCCCGCTGGCAGCGATCAGTTCAACAGCATCCAGGAAAAACTTATTGCACGTTTTGCAGAATTAAATCAGCAGCATGGCTTCAGCTGGCTGCATTTTGCCTGCAGCCGTGATAGCGATGAAGATCGCGGAACAGTGCAATATTTACAGGACTGCGCCACGGAAGCGGGCCTGCCGACAGAATTTCTGTATATCGATGAAATTGGCCTGGGTGAAAAAGGCCAGTTTACCGATACCCATGATCGGGTTATTGGCAATCTCTTTAAGCTGTATCCGTGGGAGTTTATGCTACGCGAAATGTTTTCCACAAAGCTGGAAGATGCGGGCGTACGCTGGCTGGAACCAGCGTGGAAAAGCATTCTCTCCAATAAAGCGCTTCTGCCCTTGCTGTGGAAAATGTTTCCTGAGCATCCCAATCTTCTCCCTGCCTATTTTGCTGAGGATAACGTCCCCGCGATGGATAAGTACGTGGTTAAGCCACTTTTTTCACGTGAAGGTGCGAATATCAGCATTGTAAACAATGGCCAGGAAATAGCGCGGACTGACGGTCCCTACGGCGAAGAAGGTATGATCGTACAGCAGTTCCACCCACTGCCTAAATTCGGCGACAGCTACACGTTAATCGGCAGCTGGCTCATAGATGACCAGCCTGCCGGAATAGGTCTCCGCGAAGATCGTGAACTGATTACTCAGGATCTTTCCCGCTTCTATCCGCATGCGTTTATCGGATAGTCGCCAGGGCGGTATGGATGCCGCCCCGACAGCATTTATCCAACCTGAACCGAAAGCATACTTAGTGAGGCCATCTCAAGGCCATCGACCGGAATGGACACTGCTTCACCAGGCAGACGCGCTCCCAGAACATAGAGCAGTGGCAGATAGTGCTCTGGTGTTGGGTTAGACAGTTCAGCCCCCTAGTGCTGCATAAAGTTGACCAACGGATGCTGATTTACCGGGCCTTCCCAACTGAGATTTTCCCGCACGTAGTCATTGAAAGACAGGGCCCATGCATAAGGTTCAGCGTTGCCCTGCCAGCGCGCCATACGCAGGTTGTGCACGACATTGCCACTTGCAACAATCATAATGCTCTTATCACGCAGAGCAGCAAGTTTACGGCCAAATTCAAAATGGACAGCAGGAGGCTGAGTTGCGTCAACACTAAGCTGTATCAGCGGAATATCGGCATCAGGATACATTTTTATCAGAACGCCCCACGAACCGTGATCGAATCCCCATTGCTGATCCAGATGAACGCTGACAGGAGACAAGACTTCTGCCACTTCGCGCGCCAATGCAGGCGAGCCGGGAGCAGGATAGTGGGTATCAAATAACGCCTGCGGGAACCCCCCAAAATCATGAATTGTGCACGGATTTTCCATCGCCGTGACGGCGGTTCCTTTGGTGTACCAGTGCGCAGACACAGCAATGATTGCTTTCGGACGCGGCAATGTCTCACCCAGTTTTCGCCAAGTATTAGTATAACTGTTTTCTTCCAACACATTCATCGGGCTGCCATGACCGAGGAAAAGTGCGGGCATACGTGTTTGACTCATCAACATTCTCCGGAATAAATTAGCTTTATAGCGGCTACATTACGCCTGATTCATAATCAATGAACCCGGATAAGCATGATGAAGATCTTCAGTAAATTTGAACGTTTTTTTAACAGGCGAAAGACAAATTCAGGCTTGAAGTTGACTGTCATTCTCGCCCGGAAATTTTCGTCTTATACAGATCACAGGGAAAGATACTACCTGAACACTTCGTCAATATTTTGGCTGACCAGCATCTATCAGATAAGCATGATTAATTATAACAACCAGATTAACATAAGATAATAATAATTAAAAGGCGTATATTACTATATATAACGCCAGCCAAATAAAACTATTAATGTTGTTTCGCAAGCATCTAATATAAATTCTAAAACATCCCTGTTTAGAAAGCAGAAAGCAGAAACTTTACATGGCGCTTAAGCAGGATGCCAAAAACATCTTACTTATAATAAGACCCTGTAAATAATTCTGTGTAACTGCCACCACGTCAAAGGTGAACGCTCAGGCGGTCACCGAACTCAATAATAAAGCGGCTCATCGCCAGCCGACAGTTCTGGACCGGCATACTCCATTTTTTCGATGCCGACTGGATTGCCAGGTAAATAACCTTTCGCACTGAGTCATCCGTCGGGAATACCTTGCGTTTCTTAATGGCGGCACGGATCACGCTGTTCAGCGACTCAATGGCATTCGTGGTGTAGATAGCTTTTCGGATGTCAGACGGATAGCCGAAGAACGTATTGAGGTTTTCCCCGTGCGCACGCCAGCTTTTGCTGATTTGTGGATATTTGTCATCCCATTCTTCGGCGAACGCATCCAGCGCCATCCGTGCGGCCGCTTCTGTTGGTGCCTGATAAACGGTTTTCAGCCCGCCCGTGACCGCTTTGTAGTCCTTCCACGCCACGTATTTCAGGCGGTTACGCACCATGTGGATGATGCACAGCTGGATGTGAGTCTGCGGATAGACGCTGTTTATCGCATCCGGGAAGCCCTTCAGGCCATCCACGCAGGCAATCAGGATGTCCTGAAGGCCGCGATTTTTAAGTTCCGTCAGCACGTTCAGCCAGAACTTTGCACCTTCATTTTCAGCCAGCCACATCCCCGGAAGCTCTTTCCGGCCTTCGGTATTGATGCCCGGAGCCAGGAACACCGCTTTGTTAATCACGCCGCCATTCTGACGAACCTTAACAACAATACAGTCCAGATAAACAATTGTATAGAGCGCATCCAGCTGGCGATTCTGCCATTCGGCGACCTGCTCTTTAACGGCATCCGTGACTTTTGATATCAGGGCCGGTGACACATCAGCATCGTACATCTCTTTGAACGTATCGACGATTTCCCGCGTGGTCATGCCTTTGGCATACAAGGATAAAATCTGTCTGTCCATCTGCGTGATACGCGTCTGATTCTTCTTAATCAGCAGAGGTTCAAAGGTATTTTCCCGGTCGCGCGGCGTGTTTAGCCCGATTTCACCGTCGTCGCACAGCAGCATTTTCGAAGAGTAGCCGTTGCGGGTATTGGTGCCGGTTTTAGGGGCATTTTTCTCATGCCCGAGGTGGTCAGTCAGTTCTGCATTGAGTGCCGTTTCAACGGTCAGCTTCGTGAGCATGCGGGAAAACTGATTAAGGCCGGCCTCAGTTTTGAGGCCTTTGGCCAGTTCAGCAGCAAGGGCCTTAAGTTTCTTCTCGTCCATAATTTGCCTGTCTCCATTGTTGGAGTGAACATATCAAAAACAGGCAATTACACAATTTTAATTACAGTCTCTATAATAACTCATCAAGATAAAAAACACAGACTTAGTCCAGTTTCACTAAAAGTGATTTCATTATTTCACATATATAACCTTATGATAAATTAGTTTATTTCTAACTGACGCATGCTTCTACGACCTTTAAAAATAAAGATTAATCTAAAAACCATCAACAAAACCCATCACTAAACACGAATTTAACTTGCAATAAAAATATTGTCATTTATTCCACGCAAAATAAAATTATAACGTAAAATACCACTTTCATAGAAAGCAGATTTAATTTTATCCCAACGGCTCTAAAAAATACGTTCTGGTCTATATTGTAATACTCATAACCAAAGACAGTAAGGCATGAGTAATGTTCCTATACACAGAACATGCTTTTAATAAGCAATAAAAAATTAGCATTCAAACTAAAAAAATTAGCTAAAAGTTAAATACAAGGATCGTCTTTATTCACAGAACGAGATATAAATAAAAATCACAAAAAACAACTACTCTATCAGCAGAAACCTGAAGAAAATCAGCACCCGGTATATTTTTGAAGAAAGTTAATTAAACTGAAACCGACATTACTTCGGTTTCAGTTGTCTATATCGTGGTCTAACTGGCCTGAGCGGTTTCGCGACTGCGGCGATAAGCAATCAGATCGTCAATGGTTACAACGGGCATATGATGCTGTCTGGCAAATACAACAACTTCAGGCGCACGCGCCATTGAACCATCATCGTTAGTCAGTTCACACAGCACGCCGACAGGTTTGAAACCAGCCAGTGAGACAAGATCGACAGTGGCCTCGGTGTGGCCACCCCGGATGAGCACTCCCCCATCCTGTGCACGCAAAGGAAAGACGTGGCCGGGACGATTAAGATCGCCAGGTCTGGCATCATCAGCAATCGCCGCACGAATAGTAGTGACTCGGTCATAAGCGGAGACGCCGGTGGTGACCCCCTTCGCAGCCTCGATAGTTACAGTAAACCCGGTTCCATAAACGCTGGTGTTATTATCAACCATCATTGGCAATTCCAGCTGGCGACGGCGATCTTCCGTCAGGCACAGACAAACAATGCCACTGCCATGACGAATAGTCAGAGCCATTTGTTCGACAGTGATAGTTTCGGCGGCGAAGATCATGTCTCCTTCGTTTTCACGATCTTCATCGTCCAACACCATCACCCCCAGACCATCACGCAATGCGGCTATGGCCCGTTCCACACGTTGTTCCGGCGTGCCAAATTCTGATAAAAGCGACTGATTCATGGTAATTAGACCTTGTAAAGTGTATGGGTTACCAGAATCAGGGCGAGCTTAGGAGTGTCATGCAGACAAAAAATAACGGCGAGGCGGACTAAACCGACTTTATTCGTTATTCTCTCCCATCCGGACTCTAACCGTCGGCCCCGGAATTACACCGGATCTGCTGACCTTCGGACCAGAAGGTCCGAAGCGCTCGCGGGCTTTCAGCAAAGCTGATTTACCGCCGGTGGGGAATTTCACCCCGCCCTGAGAATAAGCCTGTCCACTATAGCGCCGAAAAAAAGACAGGGCAACGAACAAAATGTGCGATATGTTAACCATGCTCTGGCTTTGCTGTTTTCAGATTTGTCCTTTGCAGTTATGGCATTACAATTAGAAAACCTTTGCTGCTACCAGGAAGCTGCCATGATAGACCCGAAAAAAATTGAACAACTTGCCCGTCAGGTGCATAACGCTATGCCAAAAGGGATACGCGAGTTGAGTGACGACGTTGAAAACAAAATTCGTCAGGCTTTGCAATCACAGTTATCACGACTGGATCTGGTGAATCGTGAAGAATTTGATGTGCAAGCACAGGTATTGCTGCGCACTCGCGAAAAACTGGCTGCCCTGGAACAGCGTCTCGCCGCACTGGAAAAAAGCGCTGCTGCCACCACTTCAGAAGAATAGCAGCCAGTAAACTATCCTTAACAAAAAGCTGCCTTCACAGAAGGTGGCCTTTTCAGTGGTTAACACAGGGCCTTAACGCGAAACCATTACCATTCGCCCTTTCTCACGTCTGCATAATCAATCCGCGTCGATAACCACATCCACAGGGCGTGGTTTTAATTTAAGCAATTAAATCCACGCCCTGTGCACTCATATTGTACCCGGAACCTAAAGGCGTTCTGCCAATCTTCACGTCTGTGCCATGAACTAAAGGTAATATCACGTCGATAAGAACGTTCTGTGGACGTGGTTTTAATTTGTTCATAAAGTGCGAAAGTTTTCGTCTTTTAATTTCCTGGTCAGCTTTTTGCTTTGATCACTTTGATGATATTCGTTGTTGAAATGCCATCTTCAAAATTCAGCACCCGAACCTCACCTCCGTTAGCCCACACTTCTTTACTCCCCGCGATATCTTCCGGCTTATAGTCTCCCCCTTTAACCAGCAGGTCTGGCAGGATATCCGCAATCAGCCGCTGTGGCGTATCTTCAGCAAAGGACACCACCCAGTCCACAGCTTCCAGCGCGCCCAACACAATCATTCTATTGACCAGCAGGTTAACCGGACGACTTTCGCCTTTTAGTCGTTTGGTGGACTCATCACTGTTTACCGCAACAATAAGTCGATCGCCCAGTTTACGGGCATTTGCCAGATAGGAAACATGTCCGGCATGCAGGATATCGAAACAGCCATTGGTCATAACCACTTTTTCGCCACGACGTCGTGCCAGCATCACAGCCTCTTTAAGCTGTTCTTCGTTCACCACGCCAAATCCTGATTCAGGTCGGGCACGGATAGCATTTTCCAGTTCAACTGGTGAAACTGTAGATGTCCCAAGCTTTCCAACCACCACACCCGCCGCCGCATTCGCCAGAAAACAACATTCTTCCAGCGAATTACCCGCCGCAAGTGCAGCGGCAAGAACGCTGATAACCGTATCACCGGCACCAGTCACATCGTAAACTTCCTGTGCCTGCGTGGGCAGATGGAATGGCTCTTTATCGGGTTGTAACAATGTCATGCCATTTTCTGAACGGGTAACAAGCAACGCAGAGAGATCGAACTGCTGCATCAGTTGGGTGCCACGCGCAACGAGGTCGGCATCATCCTTACACTTACCAACCACCGCCTCAAACTCAGACAAATTTGGCGTGAGAAGCGTTGCGCCACGATAGCGTTCAAAATCGGTTCCCTTTGGGTCGACCAGTACCGGTACCTTTGCTTCACGGGCAATACGAATGATATCTGACACGCTGGACAGCGCGCCTTTCGCATAGTCAGACAGTACTAATGCACCTGCCTGCGAAAGCGCCTGACGAATACGCTGATGCAGCGGGGCAACATCAACATCTTCGAAGCCCTCTTCAAAATCCAGGCGGATTAACTGTTGATTACGTGATAAAACTCGCAGCTTAGTAATGGTCGGATGGGTGGCTACCGCAACAAAATCACACTGAACATTCACGCCGCTGAGTGTTTCATTCAGCACCCGTGCCGCATCATCAACGCCAGTTAGCCCTACCAGATATGATCGTGCCCCCAATGAGGCGATATTCATCGCAACGTTAGCTGCACCACCGGGACGTTCTTCGACGTTATCTACTTTAACGACCGGAACAGGTGCCTCAGGAGAAATGCGGCTGGTCGGGCCGTGCCAGTAGCGATCCAGCATCACATCGCCCACCACAAGAACACCTGCACGGTTAAAATCGGGCAGCGTAATTTTCATTCCAGATACTCCTGACCAGTGTCAAAAAAGATTGCGCGCGATGATAGCACAAGCTGAGTGGTGCAAACATTTCCCCTTCATGGCTAAACAGGTGCTATATAAATCAAAGAGTTTCTGCTTTTTCATCCCCAAACCAGTGCTGCCAGCTGGCGTTTACCACAGATTTTTCCTCACTAAACCAGTCTGAAGGCACCTGACGTGCCTGTTCCTGAAGAGCAAGGCGGTGCGTTTCATCACGTAATGTGACCCAGGCCTGTGTCAGCGCCTGTGCCTCATTTTTATCGATTCGGCCGCTTTCAGCCATTAGCGCCAGAATACGCACGTTATCAGACCAGCAGGTCAGTCCCGGTTCCTGCCGGGCATAGCGTAAGACCAGATATTGCGTAATGAATTCAATATCAGTAATACCCCCGCGATCGGCCTTAATGTCCCAGCGATCTTTGTGCTTGCTGCTGAAATGAGTTCGCATTTTCTGCCTCATCTCCCGAACTGACTTTTTTAACGCCTGCTCGTCGCGCGGCAGACACAAGATGGCACGACGAATTTGATCAAATTTTTGGCCCTGAACCTTATCACCAAAGACGATACGCGCACGCACCAGCGCCTGATGTTCCCATGTCCAGGCCTCATTTCGTTGGTAATCTTCGAAAGCCTCGAACGTGCTGACCAACATTCCAGCGGCACCGGAAGGGCGAAGGCGGGCATCAACGTCATAAAGAATGCCAGACGAGGTCCGCGTACTAAACAGGTGCATCACACGTTGAGCCAGCCGAAGATAGAACTGTCTGCCATCAATGCTGCGTTCACCTGCCGTCATGGCGTCAGCGGGACAGTCATGTAAAAACACCAGATCGAGGTCAGAGCTGTAGCTCAATTCCCAGCCACCCAATTTACCGTAACCAATCACCGCAAAGCCACTCGCCCGATCGTCCTCAAGGTGAACGGGGCGCCCATAGCGTTGAATCATCATCTGCCAGGCCTGCTGCACAACCTGTTCGATCATCGCTTCAGCCAACCATGTCAGGTGATCGCTCACTTTCATTACCGACAATGTTCCCGCTATGTCCGCTGCAGCAATACGCAGGTGCTGCGACTGCTTAAATTGTCGCAGTGCCTCCAGCTGCTGTTCTTCATCGCCTTCAGGAATACGCAGCAAATACTGTCGCAACTCATCACCATAAGCATCTGTCGCCGTCGGCTGATACAGGGTTGCGGGATCGAGTAATTCATCGAGTAATAAAGGGTGTCGTGCCATTTGGCTGGCAACCATTGGCGAAGCTGCACATAAACGAATCAGATGCTTTAACGCACCGTGATATTCAGTTAACAGCTCCAGATACGTTGTACGCGTGACAATACCCAGCAACAGTGGTGTCAGTCGGTTCAGAATGATATCCGCGTTTTCGCATGACCAAATTTCACACAGCAGGCGAGGCATCAGCTGATCCAGCGCATGGCGACCTCGTGGGCCAATCGTGCGTTTATCAACATCATGGTGGAACGCGGTTACAACCTGAAGTAAGCGTTTACGTACTTCCATGTTTAACGCTGGTGTTAGTGAGGCCAGCTCCGATTCATCCATGTGGTCGTGCCACAATGCCGCAAATTCACTGTTAGCCTGGTTCTCAATGGTATCCGGGCTGTCATCACCAATTAACTCGTTAAAAATAACGCGAACAGCCATCGTATGTTGCTGCAACTGCTGATGCAGTTCGTCCCATGACGATAAAGCCATTGCCCAGGCCAGGCGCTCACGGTTCAGGGCGTCAGTCGGCAGCGCCTGAGTTTGTTCATCGTTAATGCTTTGTATCAGATTTTCCAACCGCCGCAGAAAAAGCCAGGCCTCGGTGAGCCGGAAAACCTGCTCAGGAGAGAGCAGGCCCAGTTCTTCAATCGCCTGTAAAGCAGTCAAAAGTGAGCGCTGTTGCAGACTGCGCTCACGCCCCCCCCGGATAAGCTGGAAAACCTGCACGATAAACTCGATTTCACGAATGCCGCCCGCACCCAGCTTGATATTATCAATAAGGCCACGTCGCCTGACTTCGCGTGCGATCATACCTTTCATATTACGTAACGACTGGATCACACTGAAATCAATGTAGCGGCGATAAACAAACGGACGCAACATCTGCTGCAACTCCTGACTCCAGCGATCGTCCGTATTGCCCATTAATCGTGCTTTCACCATCGCATAACGTTCCCAGTCGCGTCCCTGCTCCTGGTAATAGTCTTCCAGTGCGGCGAAACTCAACACCAAAGGACCGCTATCACCGAAAGGCCGCAGGCGCATATCTACGCGATAAACAAAACCATCAACAGTGGGCTGATCGAGGACTTTAATCAGACGTTGTCCCAGACGGGTAAAAAATTGCGCGTTATCCAGCTCACGACGCCCTCCACGGGTCACGCCGTTTTCAGGCCAGGTGAAAATCAGGTCGATATCAGACGAAAAATTCAGCTCACCGCCGCCCAGCTTACCCATGCCAAGGATAAGGAGCGGCTGTGCTTCACCCGCGGCATTAACCGGCGTGCCAAACTCCCGACAGCATGCCTGCCATAACCAGTCTTTTGCGGCGACAATCAGTGTCTCAGCCAGCACGCTCAGTTGCTGTAACGATGCCTCCGTGCTGCTGGTAGCCAGTGTTTGCATCCACGCAATACGGGTCAGCATATGACGACGAAATAACCGCAGCTGACGCATAAACTCATGTTCATCACCGACCAGTGTCAGTTGCGCATCCAGCCACGCGGCATAATGCTGCCATTCATCCGCCTCCGGCGGGTTTTCCCGTAGTAAACTCAACCACTCTGGATGTCGGTTCAGGTTCTCGCTGATAAAATCACTGAAAGCCAGTACGGCCTCTTCAATAGTGTTGAGCGGCGCTGACCCAGTGGAAAAAAGCAAAACCTGCGCTGATAACAATGCAGGCAGTGTTGGTGAAGGTGATGGCAACATACAAGCCCCCTGAAGTCGTGGTTTTAACCTGCAGCTTGTTAAAGACAGGTTCAAATATTTCCGTTCCTCCAGAAGACGGATTGTCTGATAACCTGACGGCATTGACTTTCCAGCAAGTTGTGCTGACCAGATTCAATGGCCTGAGCCAACTGCTGCCAGTTATCAATCCAGATAGCGACGGCATCACTGTCATATGCACCTGCCAGTAAATGTGCGGCCAGCAGCTGACGGTGCAAACGGGTTAGCTTGTCCTGATATTCATTGAGCTGCTGAACCTGTGCAAAGGTTTCCTTTAGATCGGCAGAGACGCGGCCCAGCATAATGTCGCTGAAGCGCTTGAACGACCCCTGTAAGCGGGCATCTGCTTTAGCATCAATAAAACTACGCCAGCGTTCGGAGACCAGCCAGTAAGTAAGCGCTAACTGAGCTTTCAGACTAAGCGAGCTGTAACACAGCGCCTCCGCTGATAAGTTTTTCTCCTGAAACTGCTGTTCTAACGTTGATAATAGCTGACGAAGCTCACCACTGGCCTTGCGTGGCACCAGTGAGCCAAACAGTGAAAAAGCCTGACGTATCGTTTCAAGTGCCCGTTGAATTTCAACCCGCGCAGCCGGATTACCGCGGAGCCAAAGTTCCTCATGGTACTGCCACTGGTTGAGGCCCAGTATAAAAGCAGCACACATACCTTGCTCAACCGTGGTTTTTAGCTCTGTTTTCATTATCGGGACGGGCCGCAGCTCACGCGGAGGGTTACCTTTTGCCAGTGCATAGCCTCTTGCCGCCTTACTCAGGCTCCCCAGCCTCAACCCGCCCATCGCGGTCAACTCACTTGCAAAAGCAAGCAATTCATCTCGTTGGCCATTTTTAAGCTCAAGTTCGATCTCATTAATCGTTTCACTCAGCTCTCCCGCCTTGACATCCCCCCTGTCAAAAGCAACTTCGATCTCGCTACTCAGGTAAGTAACCACCCACTTTTCACGAACAAAGTGGGTGCTGAACAAGGGCTTTAGCTTCTGCTGAAGCGCAACTAAATCGCAGCCTTTCGGCCAGATTTCCGGGGGAAATTGGGTGATATCCAGCTCGTGTTTATTTAGCATTACGTTATATTCAGGCCGCTGATGCAGGCCACCGACTGCTTGCCCCGCTGTTTTCAACGTCATTTCATACCTGTCGCCAAAACCGCGGATACGCAATCCCATATCCCCTTTACGCAGCTGACCATCAGCCGTTTCGTAATAGATATTGGTTAGCTTTTGTCCCTCACTGTGCTGATGCGGCCATTTAAGCAGCAGTTCAGGGAGTTTTTGAGCGCCCTCAGGTGTCACAATGAACTTTAATTCAATTTCGATGGTCATATTTTTCTATCAATTGGTTACCGGCACAGTAATTACGTTATCACGTGAAGAGTAATGCAGAAATGCTCTGGCTGTCCTGACTTTCACAGCACTTTGCGTGGTGTTTTGCCGCAAACGGAGACCAGGACTGTTCTCATTCAGGTTTGTGCGTACCAACTCCAGACTGTACCATTAACTTTTCTTCAGAACTCACGTAAAAGACATCGAATGAAAAAAACGCATCTTCTTGGCCTCACTTTTCTGACTTTCAGCGTTGCCGCATCTGTCCATGCCGAAGAAAAACGCTATATTTCTGACGAACTTTCAACCTGGGTGCGCAGCGGCCCTGGCGACACTTATCGTCTGGTTGGCACTCTTAATGCAGGTGAAGAGGTAACGTTATTGCAAACTGACGACAGCAGCCACTATGCACAAATCCGTGATGCAAATGGCCGAACCACCTGGATCCCCCAGACGCAGTTAAGCCAGCAGCCGAGTATTCGCACCCGCGTACCTCAGCTGGAGCAGCAGGTTAAAGATCTCACCGATAAGATGGCCAACATCGACACCAGATGGAACCAGCGTACCGCTGAAATGCAAAAAAAAGTGGCGGGCAGTGACAGCGCCATTAACAGCCTCAAAAACGAGAATCAGAAGCTGAAAAATGAGCTGATTGTGGCGCAGAAAAAAGTCAGCGCGGCCAATGTTCAGCTGGATGACAAACAACGCACCATTATTATGCAGTGGTTTATGTACGGAGGCGGTGTGGCTGGAGTCGGTCTGTTATTAGGTCTGTTTTTACCTCATATGATTCCAAGTCGTAAAAAGAAAGACCGCTGGATGAATTGAGTTCTGCGTTTTTATCCCGAACAGACATTTCTCGCGCTGCGTCCGACCTCTTACCGCTCTGGCAACAATGTAACTGCCTTAACACTTCGCGTATGATGTCTTCACTAACCAGCCAGGAGTACAGTAGTGAAGATTTATCTTGTTGGAGGCGCTGTACGCGATGCCCTGTTGAATTTGCCAGTTAAAGATAAAGACTGGATGGTAGTTGGCTCATCACCGCAGGAAATGCTTGACTTGGGGTATCAACAAGTGGGGCGGGATTTCCCGGTGTTCTTACACCCCCGGACACAGCAAGAATATGCACTGGCCCGTACTGAACGCAAGAATGGTATTGGCTACACCGGCTTTGTCTGCTATTCCGCTCCCGATGTGACTCTTGAGCAGGATTTACAACGCCGTGACCTGACTATTAATGCTATTGCTCAGGATCAGCAAGGCCAATATTACGATCCTTATGGTGGGCGTCATGATTTAACACGGCGTCAGTTAAGGCATGTCTCACCAGCCTTTGACGAAGATCCCCTTCGCGTACTACGCGTAGCCCGTTTTGCAGCGCGCTTCGCTCACCTTGGCTTTACCATTGCGGATGAAACGCTGGCATTAATGCGTGCTATGACGAAAGGGGGAGAACTAAATGCGTTAGCGCCTGAACGGGTGTGGAAGGAGACAGAAAAGGCACTGGAAAGCCAACATCCTGACGTTTATTTTCAGGTACTGCGCGATTGTGGTGCGTTAGCGGTACTTTTCCCGGAGCTGGATAATCTTTATGGTGTCCCGGCCCCCGCAAAATGGCATCCTGAAATTGATACTGGTGTGCATACGCTGATGACCCTGGTGATAGCTGCACGGCTAAGTGATGACGTCGCCATCCGCTTCGCCACCCTTTTCCATGATGTCGGCAAAGCACTTACACCTCAGGAAAAATGGCCCAGTCATCATGGTCATGGGCTGGCAGGCGTCCCGCTGGTGGAAAAAGTGTGTCAACGGCTGCGTGTTCCTAACGCGTTGCGGGATTTAGCGCTGCTTGTTACTGAGTTTCATGATGTCATTCATGTTATTGAGCGGCAAAGTCCTGAGACGCTTATCAGGCTGTTTGACCGTATTGATGCCTGGCGAAAGCCGCACCGGGTTGAACAAATGGCCCTGACCAGCGAGGCTGATGCCCGTGGACGTAGCGGATTCGAGCATAATGCGTATCCACAGGGGAACTACCTGCGCGAAGCTTTTGCGCTGGTTCAGGCTATTCCCACGAAAGATGTCGTTGCCGAAGGGTTTAAAGGCGTGGATGTGCGCAAAGAATTAACCCGAAGGCGCATTGTGGCGCTGGGGCAGTGGCAAAACAGTCATCCTTTATTGATAAAGCCGGACTGAACGTCCGGCACAGTTTGTCACACCTGAACGAAGAGGAACCAGACCGCAATTGCCACGATAAAGCGATAGATGGCGAATGGCACAAACGAGATGTTCTGGATTAGTTTCAGGAAAACTTTAATGGCTATTAACGCAACGATAAAAGCGGTGATAAAGCCCACGGCAAACATTGGGAAATCCGCCAGTCTCAGAAAGTCCCTGCTCTTGTACAGATCGAGAATGGTCGCGCCCAGCATCATCGGCACCGCCAGAATAAAAGAGAACTCTGACGCGGCATAGCGACTGACGCCTATCAGCATCCCGCCGGAGATGGTAGCCCCGGAGCGCGAGAAACCCGGCCATAAGGCCAGACACTGGAAACAGCCGATCACAAATGCCTGGCGATAGCTGATATCATCAATACCGACAGCTTTGGGTTTCTTCGGCTTGAGAAACTCTGCTACCAGCAGCAAGATCCCCCCCACTACCAACGCATACATCACGTTGACCGGATTGAATAATGATTTGATTTTATCGTGCAAAACTAATCCAAGAACCACCGCCGGCACCATTCCCAAAAGGAGATGGATTAAGGTCAGGTACCCTTTCCCCGTTCCCTCATGCGGCACCTTGCCAAAGTGAATACCAATCAGTCCAAAAAGGCGACGCCAGAACATCACCACTACGGCCAGTATGGAGCCCAGCTGAATAACGACCTCAAAGGTGTCTGCCTTGTCTCCTTCAAATCCCAGCAAATGACCAACGAGAATCATATGCCCGGTGGAAGAGACAGGCAGAAACTCTGTTAATCCTTCAACAATGCCCAGTATCGCTGCCACCCACAGCTGATGTAGATCTGCCATCTAATACCCCTATCCGCTCAAAAGACAGTAAAAAGGCGGTCGCTGTCCGCCACCGCCGAAATGGTGTCAGCCCTAGGTTAGGCCAACCTTAAAACAGTTCATAATGTCGTTCGCTTTCAGTGTGATGGCAATCATTCTGAGTTTATTTCGGATTAGTCCCGCGCTCAATCACAACACCAACCTGAACTGCCTGCGCGATAGCACCGGGTTTACTGAGTTTAATGCGCACCCAGGGTGTGTTGAATCGAGCAATTAAAAGACTGGCAACTTCTTCTGCAACCCTTTCCACCAGAGCAAAACGCCCACTCGCTACGTGGTTAACTATAGTTTCTGACACGTCAGCATAGCTGAGGCAATCTTTAACATTATCACTGGCAGCAGCCTCTCGGTTGTCCCAGGCCATTTCGACATCGAACACCAGCCTCTGCTGAATAGTTTGTTCCCAGTCATAGACGCCAATCGTGGTGATGACGGAAAGTTGCTCAATAAATACGATATCCATGATGTCTCTCTCTGTTTTTGTCGGTTGCCGGATACCACTTCCAGTCGTTTATGCGTATCATCCACAGATGATCAGTTCAACACGACCCCAGCAAGACGGAACGATGCTATGAGTGTATTCGCGCCTGGTATGATTGTTTTCGCCTATCTTTGTGGCTCTGTTTCGAGCGCTATTCTGGTGTGCAGACTATTCAGATTACCAGATCCTCGCCAGCAAGGTTCTGGCAATCCTGGTGCAACAAACGTGTTACGCATCGGTGGTAAACTGCCAGCGCTGATGGTGCTGGTTTTTGATATTCTCAAAGGTATGGTTCCCGTCTGGCTGGCTTATCACTATGGCCTCAGCCCCTTTTATCTTGGTCTGGCTGCAATTGCGGCTTGTCTGGGCCATATTTACCCGGTATTTTTTCGTTTCAAAGGCGGTAAAGGTGTGGCTACCGCATTTGGTGCAATCGCACCAATAGGCTGGGATTTGACCGGCTTAATGACCGGAACCTGGCTGCTGACCGTGTTATTGAGCGGCTACTCTTCACTCGGCGCGATTATAAGTGCGCTGATTGCCCCCTTTTATGTCTGGTGGTTTAAACCCCAATTCACCTTTCCCGTTGCCATGCTCTCTTGCCTGGTATTACTGCGTCATCACGACAATATCCAGCGACTGTGGCGCAGGCAGGAATCTAAAATATGGAAAAAAAGAAGCAAATAATATTTCTAATCATGTAATTAGTGCTAATAATTCAATATTACAGCACATTGCCTGAATCATTAAAATAATTGCCTATTAAATGGAATGGTATGAATTAAAATTCAACGAAAATTAATTACAAGGAATTGTAGGTCGTGACGCAGACTTGCTGAACACGTATGCTTTGCGCTTTGGATGTAACATATGGCTAAAGTTGATGTCGTCTGCCCTCAGTGCAATGAAACTCATGCTGTACGATGTAACGGACATTCAGCATCCGGTGCCCAACGTTACATCTGCAAGCATTGTTCAAAGACCTTTCTGCTCAATTTTAGCTACTCCGGTGCCAAACCAGACACACACCAGACCATTGTTAATATGGCCATGAATGATTCCGGATGTCGCGATACCGCACGGGTTCTCGGTATCAGCCTCAATACGGTTCTGCGGCACGTAAAAAAATTTCGCCAAAGCAGGTAGCTGAGAATATCGACCCCGAAACGGAGGTTGTTATCTGCTGTGAAGCCGGTGAACAATGGTCTTACGTGCGGTGTAAAAGCAATCCCCGGTGGTTGTTCTATGCTTATGACCGTATCCGCAAACGTGCTCTGGCCCATGTCTTCGGCCCGAGAAATGCCCCGACCCTGCGACGATTGCTGGCCCTGTTAAGCAAATTTAACATTGCCTTTTATATGACAGATGCCTGGCCAGTTTATAAAGTTCTGTTAAGTGCAACAGGCCACGTGGTGAGCAAGAAATACACCCAACGGACAGAACGACATAATCTTAATCTTCGCACACATATCAAACGACTGACCCGCAGAACAATTTGCTTTTCGAAGTCAGAGGAAATGCATGATAAGATCATCGGTTGGTATCTTACTCTTCATCACTATCAATAAATCTGCGTCACGACCGAAAATTAATTACAAGGAATTGTAAATGAGAGAATTATCACAACCGGAAGTGTCACTGGTTAGCGGTGCGGCATCATTCAGTACAAACTAAGCGACATCGGTGGCCAGATCATCAACAGTGTGTATGGACTTTTTTCACATTCAGGCATTAACGTTCCAGTACTCGGAAATGTTTCTTTGGGTTCAGTGCTGCCCGATATGGGTAAAAATTTAGGCTCCAGCCTGGGTAGCCAGATTGGCAGTTCCATTGGGAACGACTGACCAACATTCCTGTTATTGGTAACTGGCTGAACGGCCTGCTGGGTAACTGAGTGACACAAGGGTCCTGCGCCATCTTTATAAGCGATGGCGCGATTGTATTAGTCGTTCTTCAGAGGTAAAAGCTCCGACAGCGGCCACCTTGGTCGCACCGTGACGCCCAGCTCATCCCGCAGACCTTCTTGCAGCCGAATGATTCCGGCATAAGCTATCATTGCGCCATTATCAGTACACAGCTCAGGACGGGCATAAAAAACCTCACCACCTCGTGCTTTCATTACGCCAGCCATTTCAGATCGCAGTGAACGGTTTGCACTGACTCCCCCAGCAATGACTAATCGTTTGAATCCAGTTTGTTCTAACGCGCGCTTACACTTTATTACCAGCGTATCCACCACCGCGTCTTCAAATGCTCTGGCAATATCCGCGCGAGTTTGATCATTACCATCATTTTCGCGGATGGTATTTGCCGCATAGGTTTTTAATCCTGAAAAACTGAAATCAAGTCCCGAACGGTCAGTCATAGGGCGCGGGAAAATAAAACGTTTTTTGACACCTCGCTGCGCCAGTTTCGACAGCATCGGACCGCCGGGATAATCCAGTCCGAGTAATTTTGCGGTTTTATCGAATGCCTCACCGGCAGCATCATCAACGGATTCCCCCAGCAGGGTATACTTTCCTATTCCGGTCACACCAATCAGTTGAGTATGTCCTCCTGAGACCAGCAACGCGATAAAAGGAAATTCTGGCGGATTATCTTCCAGCATCGGTGCCAGCAGATGCCCTTCCATATGATGAACAGGGATCGCAGGGACATTCCAGGCAAACGCCAGCGCCCGACCAATCGTTGCCCCGACCAGCAGAGCCCCCACTAAACCCGGCCCCACAGTAAAAGCTACCGCATCAATATCCTGCGCCGCTAATCCGGCTTCTTGCAGCGCAGCCTGAATGAGCGGTATGGTTTTGCGTACGTGATCGCGCGAAGCAAGCTCGGGTACCACACCGCCATAATCGGCATGAAGCTTGACCTGGCTATATAACTGGTTGGCTACTAATCCGGATGCATCATCGTAAATCGCGATACCAGTTTCATCGCAGGACGTTTCTATTCCGAGCACGCGCATATCTGTTCACCTCTTTTCTTGCAGTGCGCAGTCTATCATGAAGGGACGCCTGGCGGCGGTAATTTTCAGCCTTGTTAAGCATGCCGTACCCTAAGGTCAGCAGAAACTTTTCTCACAGAGGACGATTGATTAATGTATACTCTTCCGCCTGAAAAAACCGGCAGCGGCACAGGCGCATCTGTTGGTGACATTACGCTATGGTGCTTTACAACGCGGCCTGTGTTGGAGTAAAATTCCGCACCATTTTGAAACAAGCTGACACTGACGTCAGCAGCAAAACCGAATTTATCGAGGTGAGAGTTACATGCCGGTAATTAAAGTACGTGAAAACGAGCCATTTGACGTTGCACTACGTCGTTTCAAACGCTCTTGCGAAAAAGCGGGCGTTCTGGCTGAAGTTCGTCGTCGTGAATTTTACGAAAAACCAACGACTGAACGTAAGCGTGCTAAAGCGTCTGCTGTTAAACGCCACGCAAAGAAACTGGCTCGCGAAAACGCACGCCGCACTCGTCTGTACTGATTTTCACGCTTCACAGACAGGTTAGTAGCATAATAACGCCGTGCTTTCCGAAAGGAATGCGCGGCTTGTTCTCGTTTATGAACTGATAAACCGGGGCTTATGGCTGGACGAATCCCACGCATATTTATCAATGACTTGCTGGCTCGCACGGACATCGTGGATCTCATTGATGCCCGCGTAAAGCTGAAAAAGCAGGGAAAGAATTACCACGCGTGTTGTCCATTTCATAACGAAAAAACCCCCTCTTTCACCGTTAACGGTGAAAAACAATTTTATCATTGCTTTGGCTGTGGTGCTCACGGTAATGCAATTGATTTCCTGATGAACTTTGATCGTCTGGAATTCGTGGAAAGCATTGAAGAACTGGCCACGATTTACGGGTTGGAAGTCCCTAATGAAAGTGGAAGCAGCCCAAGCCAATTAGAACGCCATCAGCGCCAGAGTTTATATGAGCTAATGGGGGGGCTGAATGATTTCTATCGGCAATCCCTCACGCAACAGCAGGGTTCTGCTGCACGTGCTTATTTACTAAGCCGTGGGTTAAGCGACGAGGTGATAGAACATTTTTCCATTGGCTTTGCGCCAGCGGGATGGGATAACGTTCTGAAACGATTTGGCAATAATAAGGATGATCGTCAGTCGTTAATTGAAGCGGGCATGCTGGTAACCAACGATCAGGGACGAAGTTATGATCGCTTCCGTGAGCGGATAATGTTTCCGATAAACGACAAGCGTGGGCGGGTGATAGGTTTTGGCGGACGCGTACTGGGCGATGCTCTTCCTAAATATCTTAACTCACCAGAAACCGAGATTTTTCATAAAGGTCGTCAGCTCTACGGTCTGTATGAAGCTCAAAAGAAAAACCCTGAGCTGGCAAAGCTGTTAGTGGTCGAAGGCTACATGGACGTTGTGGCTCTGGCACAATTTGGCATTGATTATGCCGTTGCGTCGCTTGGAACCTCAACGACACCCGAGCATATTCAACTTCTTTTTCGTTCAACGAACAACGTCATTTGCTGCTATGACGGAGATCGTGCAGGTCGTGAAGCCGCGTGGCGTGCGCTGGAAACCGCATTACCTTACATGAATGATGGTCGTCAGCTACGCTTTATGTTTCTGCCAGACGGCGAAGACCCGGATACGCTGGTGCGCAAAGAAGGGAAAGTGGCGTTTGAAGCCAGAATGGAGCAGGCGATGCCGCTCTCTTCTTTTCTTTACGATACACTTCTGCCACAGGTCGATCTCAGCACCCCAGACGGACGAGCACAATTGACCACTCTGGCATTACCATTAATTAGTAAGGTGCCAGGAGAAACATTACGCATTTATTTACGTCAGGTGTTGGGCGACAAGCTGGGTATCCCGGACTACGTCCAGTTAGAAAAGCTGTTACCAAGGCAAGCTGAGAGTGCAAAGTCCTGGCAGCCTCAGCCGTTAAAGCGTACAACTATGCGAATCTTAATCGGGTTGCTGATACAAAACCCGAGGCTGGCTCCGATGGTGCCTTCAATGCGGGGACTGGAAAATTCGGATCTGGCTGGCTTTCCTCTGTTTGTAGAACTGGTTAATACGTGTAATGCACACCCTGGCCTCACGACAGGACAACTACTAGAGTTATATCGCGAAACAAAATCCAGTCGAAGTATTGAAACACTGGCTACGTGGAACCACATGATCGTAGATGAAGAAGTTGAGACCATGTTCCAGGATTCTCTGGCCAGCATGTATGATGCAGCGTTGGAACGGCGTCTTGAGGAGCTGATTGCACGTGCCCGAACACATGGACTCACGTCAGAAGAGCGCAGAGAAGTCAGCTCACTCAATCAAGTGTTAGAAAAAAACAGAAATGCAAGATGAGTTAGTTTTGCAGAACAGTATACAGAAACCCGGGGCTTTATCCGTACCACTCATTTTTATGCAAACGGCGTCAATCAGCCACTGCTTATCTGGACAGACAACATTTCAGAAAGTAATGCAAATAAAAAAAATGGCAGGCAAGATTAGTCCCGGTCAGAACATCCAGCGGCTTGAGTGCCGATTATCCGCCAGATAGAGCCTGGCAGCCGCCATGATGGGCAGCGGCAATAATCAAATGCCCTTACTGTTATTGTTGGCTGTTTAGCCGACCGACACCAATCTAATTTAACAGAAGTGTGGATACCGTCTTATGGAGCAAAACCCGCAGTCACAGCTGAAGCTGCTCGTCACCCGTGGTAAGGAGCAAGGCTATCTGACCTATGCTGAGGTCAATGACCATCTGCCGGAAGATATCGTCGACTCCGATCAGATCGAAGACATCATCCAGATGATCAACGACATGGGCATACAGGTTGTGGAAGACGCACCTGATGCCGATGATCTGATGCTAAACGAAAACACCAGTGATACGGATGAAGATGCTGCCGAAGCGGCTGCTCAAGTATTATCCAGCGTTGAGTCGGAAATTGGACGTACCACTGACCCGGTGCGCATGTATATGCGTGAAATGGGTACCGTTGAGCTGTTGACGCGAGAAGGCGAAATCGACATCGCTAAACGCATCGAAGACGGGATTAATCAGGTACAGTGTTCCGTTGCTGAATATCCTGAAGCCATTACCTATCTTCTTGAGCAGTACGATCGTGTTGAAGCAGGGGAAGCTCGCCTGTCGGATATGATCACCGGCTTTGTCGATCCGAATGCCGAAGAAGAGATGGCTCCGACCGCCACACACGTTGGCTCTGAGCTGTCAGAAGAAGAACGCGACGATGACGATGAAGACGAAGATTCTGACGATGAAAGTTCCGATGATGATAACAGCATCGATCCAGAACTGGCCCGTGAGAAATTTGGCGACTTGCGCGTGCAGTATGAAAAAACCCGCGCGGTAATCAAAGTCAAAGGCCGCAGCCATGCTGACGCCGTCAATGAAATCCAGAATCTTTCCGATGTCTTTAAACAGTTCCGCCTGGTACCCAAACAGTTTGATTACCTGGTAAACAATATGCGTACCATGATGGATCGCGTTCGTATTCAGGAACGCATCATCATGAAGCTTTGTGTTGAAGTTTGTAAGATGCCCAAGAAAAACTTCATCACCTTATTTACCGGCAACGAGACCAGTGAAACATGGTTTAAAGCGGCGCTGGCAATGAACAAACCCTGGTCTGAAAAACTCAAGGATGTGACAGAAGACGTTCAGCGCAGCCTGATGAAACTGTTACAAATCGAGGAAGAAACGGGTCTGACCATTGAGCAAGTCAAAGATATCAACCGCCGTATGTCCATTGGTGAAGCGAAAGCGCGCCGGGCGAAAAAAGAAATGGTTGAAGCAAACCTGCGTCTGGTTATTTCTATCGCCAAAAAGTACACCAACCGTGGTTTGCAGTTCCTCGATTTAATTCAGGAAGGCAATATCGGTCTGATGAAAGCCGTTGATAAATTTGAATATCGTCGTGGTTACAAGTTTTCTACTTACGCCACCTGGTGGATTCGTCAGGCGATTACCCGCTCTATCGCAGACCAGGCACGTACCATCCGTATTCCGGTACATATGATTGAGACAATCAATAAACTCAATCGTATTTCCCGCCAGATGCTGCAGGAAATGGGCCGCGAACCAACACCAGAAGAGCTGGCAGAACGGATGTTAATGCCGGAAGATAAAATCCGTAAAGTGCTGAAAATTGCCAAAGAGCCTATCTCTATGGAGACGCCAATTGGTGATGACGAAGATTCGCATCTGGGAGATTTTATTGAGGATACCACGCTGGAGCTGCCGCTGGACTCCGCTACTTCTGAGAGCCTGCGTTCAGCCACCCACGATGTATTGGCGGGCCTGACCGCGCGTGAAGCCAAAGTGCTGCGCATGCGCTTCGGTATTGATATGAATACTGACCACACGCTGGAAGAGGTTGGTAAGCAGTTTGATGTAACCCGTGAGCGTATTCGCCAGATTGAGGCAAAAGCGCTGCGTAAACTACGTCATCCAAGCCGTTCTGAAGTGCTGCGTAGTTTCCTCGACGATTAATCCACATCACTATCAGAAACTGACTTAACGCCCCTGCATGCAGGGGCTTTTTTATTCCAGGCCCCCTGAATTTTTGCACGTCCCACGAGCCGCGTGTTGTCACCGTTTTCGCATCATCCGCACCTACCCGGTTCAGGACAGGATGCTGTTAATTTTTCCTGAGAAACGCGATTCGAACCGCCTTGATTGTGCCACGTCTCCCCTGGCGTCTGCGGACGTTTCCCCACTCAACCCTGCCTGTCTGTTTATATCGCATAATTAAACTGGCAGCACGATCGGCCTGTGGGGGTTTAAGCCCGAGGGTGAATTGAACCGCCCGGCGTTTTTGCACGTTGAGGACCTGACATATCGTGAATGTGGCACGTCTCTGACATCCTCTGCATGGGATTGAAAGAAGTTCATATGTAGTGGTCAACTAATTTTGGCCACACGACCTGACTGTTCGTGGAACAGCCGCTCTGATTCATTTGGCGTTAAGCCGCCGTTATTCCAGTGAGGCCTGAGAGCACTGTAGTACCCCGTGATATATCGGATTATCGATAACCGTGCTTCCCCTAAGCTTTCGTAGCCCGTCGTTGGTACCCATTCACTCTTCAGACTACGGAAGAACCGCTCCATCGGACTGTTATCCCGGCAGTTTCCCCGGCGACTCATGCTCTGTGTGCTCCGGTAGCCCCACAGCATCTGTCGGTACTGACGACTGGTATAATGACTCCCCTGAACACTGTGGAACATCACGCCTGATGGCCGCCCCCGTAGCTCCCATGCCATCTGAAGTGCTTTTATAGTGAGGTCTGAGTCTGGTGAGTACGACAGCGCCCAGCCCACCGGTTTACGGGCAAACAGAGCCAGCACCACGGCCAGATAAGCCCACCGTTTGCCCGTCCAGATGTAGGTCACATCACCGCACCAGACCTGATTCGGTTCTGTCACTGCAAACTGCCGGGCAAGAAGATTCGGGATTTCAACATGCTCATTGCCCCCACGTTTGTATTTATGCCCCGGTATCTGACAACTGGTGATACCCAGCTCTTTCAACAGTCGACCAGCCAGCCATCGACCGAGTTGTACGCCCTTTGTCGTGACCATCGTGGCGATACTTCTGGCACAGGCGGAACCCCCACTGGCGTTCCAGACCTCGCTGACCAGACGGCGTTTAACGGCACGGTCAGCATCAGGCTCAGTACTGTTTTTACGTGTGTAGCGATAACTGCTGCGGTGAACACCGAACAGTCGGCACAATGAGGCAACCGGGTAATGCGCCCTCAGACTGTCGATTATCGAGAACTGTTGAGGGAGTCCGACATCAAGAGCGCTGTAGCCTTTTTTAGGATTTCGTTTTCCATTTCAAGGCGCTGTATACGTTTTCTCATTTCCCTGAGTTCAGTTTGCTCAGGAGTGACAGGCAGCCCCGATGTTTTTTCCCTGACGCTGCAGACGTAACGATTTTACCCACCGGTTGATGGCAGAAAGACTGACATTCATCGCCTTAGCAGCTTCACCGTGTGTGTAGTGCTGGTCGAGGCCCCGCTTTGCCGCTTCAAGTTTAAATTCAGCAGTAAATACCTTGCTCATTGGTTCACCTGTGAAATTTTGAGGTGAGCATATCACCTCAACTCAGGTGGACAAATTCAGTGTGCCACTACAAGTTTGCATTTTCGAACCACGGTGTGAATGTTTCACTCCGAGTAATGGTTCTCGTTCTGCTGGAATAGTCCACATAGCATTCTCGAAATCGATCTCTGACCAACGAGCAAACCTGAGTTCACTGGAACGGATAAAAATAAGCAATGTCAGCTTCACAGCTAACTTAGTGAGTTTCCTACCTTTGAAGCCCTCGATGCGCTCTAAAAGCTCTGAGAACCTGTCAAATGGTAAGGCTGGTCTATGCACCCGCTTTGCTATCGCAATAGCCCCTGCCATTTCTTGGGCAGGGTTGTAATCTATCAACCCGTTCTGGACAGCATAACGCATTACCGCCGTTGTCCTTTGCTGTAGGCGGGAAGCAACCTCTAATCGCCCAGAAGCTGCAACAGCCTTGATGGTTTCAGGAAATTATTTTGTTTTAAGCTCGGATATTTTCCTTTTACCAATCGCAGTAAAGAGATCATCTTCCATGCTTTTTAGAACTCTCTCGCTATGGGAATCTGACCATTTCCTTTTACAGGCAGTATGCCAGTCCCTTGCAACAGCTTCGAATGTCATGACTCCGCTTTGCCCGATCTTGTCTGCTTTTTTTCTTCTCAGAAGGGTCGAAGGCCGGACTCGAACATATCAATTATCCCATTGTATTTAAGGCTATTTTATCAAAATCATTATTGAAGTACCATCATTAATACCATCATAGGTATTGTTGTCCTTTGGCAACAGTTCTTTGATATCGAAATACTTTAACGAACTTTTTATGACATCATACTTTGAAAAAAAGATCACATACTGATTTTCATCCAGTTCATCTTGCAAGACAAGGTATAAAACAGGGACTATGATTAAAAATAGCAAAGTTATTCACTAAATGAATTCAAAATCAGTGATGTTCTTATCTGCAAGAATATAATATATTTAAAAGATTATAAGCAATATATAAATAATAATATAGTTTTCAAAAAACACACATGAATTAGAAGTTAAATACATTAATTAAAGAAACAAATAAGCAAGAATTTTGTTTTTAAATAACTCATGTAAACGCATCGTTTATTTATATTAAAGGAACATGATGAAATCCAATCTAAATTTAAATAGCTATATTACAAACGAATAGAAAAAGAAGCATTTTCCATGTTAAACTACTATCTTGGTGAAGACAGGGGGTATAGCCTTCTGCGGTAGCCTACGCTCTTCGAATGCAAAGCAAGAAAATAACCTTTATAATCAAATTGTTATGCAATGCGCTTGTAGAGCAAAGGTATCTTAAACGAATAGGTTTAACAGTTAAAGCCTCTTTACATAGGCTGAACAAGGGCAGTACTTGAAAATGATAAAATTGGGGTATGTTTAAAATTATGAATGCCCATAGTTTAGAGATGAGAAAAGAGTTAGGAGCATATTATACTCCAAGTGCTCTTAGTCAAGTGATGTCAGATTGGGCAATTAGAAGACCAACTGATAAAATACTTGAGCCAAGTTTTGGAGGCTGTGGCTTTTTAGAAAGCTGTGAAAAGAGCCTCATGGAAATAGGCTGCATAAACCCAATGGAAAATTTATTTGGGGTTGATGTAGACCAAAAAGCCTTTGATACTCTCAAAAAAAAATATGGGCATTTATTAATAAAAAAACATTTCATTTTAAGTGATTTCATTAACGTATTTCCAAAAGATTTTGGCATTGAAGATTTTGAGGTTATCATTGGGAACCCTCCTTATATCTCTATGCATAATATGAGTTATGAACAAAGGAAGTCCTGTGAAAAAGTTTTTGCTGACTCACCTTTTAAAACAAAAACATTAGGACGCAATGCAAGTCTTTGGGGGTTTTTCTTACTCCATGCATTAAGCTTCATTCGAGAAAATGGACGAATAGCATGGGTATTACCAAGTAGTTTTTTAAATGCCTATTATGCGAAAGAGCTTATAAGAATTTACAAAAATCATTTTAACCATCTAAAAATAATAAAGATAAATGAAAGGCTTTTCAAAAATGAAGGTGCCGATGAAATGTCAGTACTTTTTTTATGCGATGAGTTTCACAGGACACCTATCAATAATGGATACGTTTCAATTGGATTTGCTGACACATTAAATGAACTAACCAGCATAATGACTGGAACTAAAGAAAACAAATTAAATAGCTCTGAAAATTACAAATATAATATATTAGATATTGACACATTAAATGTGATATCGTCTATAACAGAACATAAGTACAGTTTAAAAATACAGGATATTGCTGATATAAAGATTGGTATGGTAACCGGCATGAACAACTTCTTTATATTGGATCAAAGTCAAATTTTAAAACATAATTTAGACAATAAACATTTTAGACCAGTTATTTCACGATTTTCACATTTGAAGGGAATTCACCACACATTAAAAAGACATACGAAGTTAATTGCAGACAATAAAAAAGGATTGCTATTACACGTCAGTCCAGATGATTTATATGAAAAACATAGTCCGTTGAGAAAATATTTATCACAAGTTGATAGAAAAGAACGAGCCAAAAACCGCACATTCAAAAAACGAAAAAAGTGGTTTCAACCAGATGATGGTATTTACCCAGACGCATTTTTTTCATATATGGTTCATGAGTTTCCCAGAATGATATTAAATAAAGGGAAAGTTAACTGCACTAACTCAATACATCGTATCTTTTTCAAAGATATAGCATCTAATAAATTAAAAAAAGCATGTTGCATATCTCTTTTATCAACATTTTCACAACTTTCTGCCGAACTTGAAGGTCGGTCATATGGCTCAGGTGTGCTAAAAATAGAGCCTACCGCAGGAAAGAACATATCATTCTTAATTAAAGATGATTTAATACACGAGTTAAGCAACTTAAGTAAAGAAATAGATCAATTGCTTTTAAATAATGAAACAAGCAATGCCACTGCTTTAGTTGATAAGTTTTTTGTTGATAAGGGACTATTTAGCTTAGATGAATTGAAAAGTCTTAAAAAAGGGTTATTCAGATTAAGAAAAGATCGATATAAAGGGGTCAAAAATTATGAGTGAAGATATTCTTTTTTTGAAGGATAAGATGAAAGCCCTCCTGGATAATGAGGCTCTCGATTATGATAAAGTATTAGAAACAGCAGTAAAAATCACCGAAAAAGACAACAACAATATTAGATTTTCTGTAGATGCGAATTTAGTTAGAAGATTAGGTGAGCAGTTAGTCGCTAAAAAAACTACTGCTGTCAGTGAATTGGTGAAAAATGCTTATGACGCAGATTCGACATTAGTAAATGTATATTTCGAATTGAACGAAGCAAACCCTCGAATAGTCATATTCGATGACGGCACAGGTATGTCAAAGGAAGATATTATCAATGGATTCATGCGAATAAGCACAAGTGAAAAAGAAGATAACTCTGTTTCAGAACGATATCAGAGACTAAGAGCAGGTAGAAAAGGTATTGGGCGTTTTTCTACACAGCGATTGGGAAATTATTTAAAAATAATTACTAAGCAAGAAAATGAAGAGTTAGGATATTTAATAGAAATTAACTGGCAGCAGTTTTCAAAAAAGAAAAATATATCCTTCATTGCTAACACTATCTCAAAAATCGATGTGGATTTCATTCATGGAACAAAAATAATAATAGAAGATCTGAATGATAAAGATTGGTCTGATGGGAACATAAAAACGGCTTATAAATATATTAAGAGCATTATAAACATTGCCCCAAGCGAGACAGATCCAGGTTTCCAAGTAAAGTTCTATTATAAAAATACCAATGGCTATGAATTAGTTGCAGATGAGAAAACTGAAATTTTTTCTGATAGTGATGCTCATATTACAGCAACACTTGAAAATGGAAATGCTGTAGTGAGAGTTAGCAGTGAAACCCTTGGCATAAAAAATGAAAGCATAGATGTATGGTATGATGAAAAAAATAACATACGAAAATTCTCACATATAAACTCTCCAGTAAAGCTTGATGCATACTATTTCTCATTAGCAACAGTTAACTCCAGAAAACAAGCGGTATATTTACGTGAAAATGGCGGAATAAAAATCTATCGAAATGGATTCAAGGTTTCTCCTTATGGAGAGCAGTATGATGACTGGACGGCTCTTGATGACTCGGTTCGAAGGAGAAAGATATTACCCCCTCATGGTAATCAAAACTTCTTTGGACACGTCAAAGTTGAAGACCTAAATGGAATAGACTTTGAAGAAACGTCCTCAAGGGAAGGTCTGATTCATACCGATGCCTTTCAAGAACTTCGTCTCTTTGTATATAAAGCACTGACGGCTGCGGTAATAAGAATTAGTGAAGCCAGAAATATAAAAATAAATCCAAATGACCGTAGCTATGTTAAAGAAACTAAACCAACAATATCAGTCAAAGATAAATTAAATATTGTATCTGAAACGATAAGCTCGGTTAGTAAATTGGTAGATGCAGCAACATCTGTTGATGACGTTTCAAGTGATGGTGTCATTAATAACATTGAAGATAAAAGTATAAGAAACAAAATTATTGAAGATCTCCATGAAGCCGCAGATGAGCTAAAACAAGCGAGTGTGATATCTCAATCTTTAATCGATGAAATTGAGCTTCTTAGAGTGCTTGGAGCTATGGGTCTTGCTATTGGTGAGTTTACACACGAAATAAATTTATCAATAACAAGTTTGAGTATTAACGTTCAAAACCTTAAACAGTCTAAATTATTAGAGGAAGATAGAGACTCTGCTCTAAATAGCCTTGAAAATAACATTGCAACATTAAAATCATTTACTAAATTTTTTGACAGTACTATACGTGAGAATGTAAACAGAAATAAGAAAGTTATTGAGATAAGAGACTCTATTGAGCCATTTTATGAATCGATGAAACCAATAATAGAACGCAAAGGAATTCAGTTTGCAATACATTATGAAGGTTATGAACTTTTTACGAAGCCGATTCATGTTTCAGAGCTATATTCTGTATTTATAAATCTCTTTACGAATGCATATAAAGCAATACTTCGTTCTGGAACAAATCCACGAAAAATGTCTTTAACAGCGAAAAAAGATAGTGAAGATATAATTATCCGATTCGAAGATAGCGGTGATGGAATTGAACCTGCAAATAGAGAAAGAGTTTTTGAGCCTTTCTATACAACAAGTACACCATCAGGACCTTTTGAAAGTGATGATTTATCATTAAAAGGAATGGGATTGGGGTTATCAATCGTACGTGATCTCGTTGAATCCATGTCTGCAGAAATATCTATAGTTGATGCATCCGATGGTTTTACAACGTGCTTTGAGTTGAGAATTCCAAAAGCTGATGATAAGGAAATACCAGATGACATCTATTAACCTACTTTATATCGATGATGATCAGCCTCAGCAAGTAAAGGGTTTAATTGAAGCAATAATCAGTAAAGCGAGTTTTGATTTAAAAATCACTCATAAACCGCCGACTAAAATGAGTGAAATAGCCATAGAGTTAAGACAAGGTTATGATGGTATCATCATAGATCAAAAACTTGACAGCTTTGTTGAGGGAGTAGAACCAGTTGATTACTTTGGTGCCGCGTTAGCACAAAATTTACGTACACTCATGGCGGGTAAGTCAGATAATATATCTTATAAGCCAATAATTTTACTCTCTCTCGAAAGCTTATTAATTGAATATTATAATCCCGATTCAAGCTCGCATGATCTATTTGATTTAGTTTTGAGTAAAAGCATATTAGAACAACCAGAATTGTTAGAAAAAAAAGTTCACTTAATAAAATCTATTGTGAATGCTTACAAACGTGCGCATTCGGAAGACTCGTTATATCAATTGCTTTCTCTGAGCAGTAATTATTCATTGCTTGATAAAAGATTTGAAATATATATTTCTCAGTATGATAAAGATATACATAAGCTCGTCACATCCATACACTCCACACTTCTGAGAAGTAGTGGCATGTTAGTTTCTGAGATAACTTTGGCAACCAGACTGGGTATTAATATTGAAGAATCGCCAGACTGGCACCAAGTAATTGGGCACCTTGAGGAATATAAATACAATGGAATATTCTCTGATTATTATAAAAGATGGTGGTGGGCAGATGTAGAGTTGTGGATAAATAAAAAGCTTAACTGCCCAATAATTAAAGGATTAACCTCAGAAAAAAGAGTGGAGATCATCAAAGAAAAACTTGGCTTAGAACGATTGATGCCAATTCATAGCGTACATCCAGGCCAAAGCACCAAGTTTTGGGTTAATTGTATCATCAGTAAAGAACCTCTTGATACAATAGATGCTCTTCGTGCATCATCTATGGAATTAAAACCTTGGGAAGATGATAAATACCTTTCAATTAAAACAGTGTTAGAGAGACGGGCCGAAAAATATAAAGTACATCCAGAAGATAGAACAAAATTGGATCGAATTCGGGCGAGGTTTAAATTATAATGAACAATAATACAACTTTGTTAGACGATATGTGTAGGCTCAGGGACTTTTTATATGATAGCCGCATATGCCCAGATATTAATCCTCTCAACCGTTTAATCAGTAAACTTAATGCAAATCTCCACTCCGAAACAGGGGAGGACTTTGAATACTCTTTAGACGATTTAGTATTTTATCTTAGCGAAAAATCTGGAACAATTTGTCCGACCCAAATTACACCTAAAGAAAACCCTATTGAAATACATTTGGAATTTATATTAAAAAGTGAAGGTCCTTATGAATTTTCGAAGATTAAAGAACTTTCAGGGCAATTACGACTTAAAGCTGAGTGGATCAATGACACAACAGAAAAAATTGAGATAAAAACATCACATAGTGCTTGGCATTTTGATTATCATGTTCCTCAAATGGGGGATGGCGTAAATTCATTTACTCATCCTCAATTCCATTTACAAAATGGAGGAAACAGGCTGACTGATAATTTAAATGACTATGGAGAATTAATGATTCTTGATGCTCCAAGACTACCTTTACCTCCTATGGATGTGATATTAGCCATTGACTTTATTATTTCAAATTTCTTTGGTTCTATTTGGCAACAAGCATTATGTGATTCTGAATACATTGATGTAGTTAAAAGAGCACAAAAAGCATGGTGGAAACCTTATTATGAAGGTATAAGTCAACACTGGTCTGGCAATGGCTCAGGAATATCCAATATCCTAATTCCAAACCTTCTGTAGTGTATCAAAATCTGTTAACCATCTCCAATTACGAATAGCAATATTTATATAAAACTAATTTTTTATTTTAAACAACTTCAGCAAGGGCTAACTCTCAGCATCTCCTTCGGTGATACTTTGAGTTGCTCCTTGTTTTTTCGCCCTTTGGTTGAAAAAATTAAAAGCAAAACCAACCCTATACATTGACTTTTTCAGCATCTATCATATAAATAAAATAAGCATAATGGACATGCTTATTTTACTTTACTATATGAAAGGAGTTCATATGAATGATAGGAATCATACTTTTAATAAGTTCGAGCCATTCAGAAGTTGTAGCTATGAAAATTTTACTTCTGCTAAAACACTATCCCAGCAGACACGTTCTCATTGTATTAGTATCAGATTAAATGATGCCGAGTTATCTTACGTTGATGGCTTACGAGAAGATCTCAACCGTGCTGTTTGGATACGTATGTCAGCATTGAATCGTCTCCCTCCCAAAATTCCTGAAATAAATCTAATTGTCTGGAAAGACCTTGCCAAAGCGTCTCAGAATCTGAACAACCTCGTTCAGCATCTCAATACTAAATCACACAATAGTCCTTTTACTATCACCGAAATTTATACGGTACAAAAAAGAATAAAAGCACTAAGAGATGCCCTTCTGTCAGCAAATCGATCTGTCAGTGATAAATAATGAAAGGGATGCAAAAAATCCGCAGAGGAAAGATTTTTGCTGGTGTCGTCCTCTATGCGTTAAGGCCCGGTTCTCATCATAAAAAAGACCCTATCGTGATCGGTGGAAATATAACGATAGTTGGCAATGCCGCTAAAGATCTGATCGCTGAATTTGATAGCACCAAACAGCTTCGCCCTGACGTGCAAAAGGCTGTTTGGCACAACTCGCTTCGCTTACCTAAAGGTGAATCACTAACGGCTAAACAGTGGGCTGAAATAGCAGATGATTACATGTCCCGCATGGGCTTCTCTGAAACGCATCTCAGATGCTACGTCCTACATGACGACGAAGATGGCCAGCACATCCATATCATCGCCAGCAGAGTGTCTCTTGATGCCGGAAAGCTCTACCTCGGCAGGAATGAGAACCTGGCAAGCACGAGAATAATTCAGCAACTTGAAAGAGATTACAATCTGACAAGAACCAAAGGGCCAGGAGCTAAAGCATCTACATCTTCTCTTTCCTCTAAACCGAAACGTAAAAAATCACGTAATGAGGCTATGCTAGAGGAAAGAACTGGTGAACCATGCCCTAAATCTATCATCCAGAGGGCTATAGATTCGATAACACTAAATCCTATAGCAATTGATGACTTCGTTGAAAAGCTGAATAGCATGGGCATTACGGCGAAATGCAACGTAGCGTCCACTGGCAAGATGAATGGATTTTCCTTTGAATGCAAAGGTGTTGTGTTCAAAGCTTCCCAGCTTGGCAAGAAGTACAGTTGGAAGAACTTGGAACCAATGATATCGATGAATTCCAGCTCACACATTGGAGAGGAAAGACCTGTCATCCCTGTACCTGATACTTCTCGAAGTAACGAAGCTGCCATATCTATAGTTGAAGACTATCCTGATGATAAGGTCTCCCCTGAGATAAGGGTTCCCTTGCCAAGACCTGACACAGCCCCCACAAAGCCCACAAGCATGACAATGCGTTGGATCGCAACCATACCTTATCTGGTGAGTGTTGTTAGCGCACTTAAAACGATGCGTATCCCATTTCTGAAGGCGTTCAATGGTCCAAGGAAATTTTTTTCCATGTCCACGATTCACCTGTCCTTGAAAAGCTTGAAACAAGCTAAAACGGATAGTTTGGAACCAAAAAGCTCCCACCATAAAGCCCATAACCCCCTATTCCCATGATTTCTAAACAAATCAACGATCGTTATAATCGATCGATTTATTTATATTGATAGCCACAACCAATCAATTGATAAATAATCGATCGGTACAAGCAATTTGCTATGTCCTTAGAAGTGTTCAAAATGTACTTTCAAGCATAAATAGATAATAGGTTGATTTTACTAGCCTATTTTTATAAACACATATCGAACATACAGGAACTGAAGTATGAGATATCTCATGATGAAGCGTGTAATGTTAGCAATCCTTCTTCCGTTTCTTGTTGGGTGTTTATTTGGTGCTAAAGCATTATCAGAGTATTGGGTTGTGTGGTTTTTTGTTTGTGCGATGTTGATGATAACGGCCTGGGGCGCGTGGTTAAAAAATAAAAATAGACGTTCCAGCTTTAACTACCTGAATGATAATGACGATGGTGTATTTATCTACAAATTCCATAATCAGGAGATGCGTTTAGATAAAGCTAAAAAACAGCTTTATTTAAAAGATGGGTTAAACGAAAAAACCTACGCTTTCTCCGATGTTGAAAGCTGGGAATATAACATTAGCGCAGGTGGTCAAATCCTCACTTCAGGTCTTAACCCTACAACCAATTTGATTAACAATAAGATTCTTGGTGAAAACATTAATGACACAGGCTTCTTTATCAAGGTTAAAGACATTAGAAACCCTGAGTGGCATATTCGATTCTTCCCTCAAGAAGGATCTTATAAAGATCAGAAGGGATTAATTAGCTTAAAAAAACAAATGAGGCAGTGGATGACCGTTTTTGACTTAACCGTAAATGCTGATGCAAAAAAAGGAAACCAAGAATGAAAAAAATCATGCTACTATTATTAGCTTCTATGTTGCTGACAGGCTGCAATAGTGAACCATCGGATGCAGATATTTCACAAGCCATGCAGAGCTTTATGAGTGAGATGCATGGCACACTGAATTCTTCCAAGAAAATTGCCTGTAAAGATAAAGAGAGTGATGGCAGTTATCTCTGCTCGGTAGAATTCGATGCAAAATTACCAATCGTAGGCGACAGAGCATCAACAATGGAATTAAAGTTTATTAAATCCGATGACTCATGGAAAGCAATGGCACCATCTAAATAACCTTAATTATATTTGACAAACAAAATAAAGTACGTCATAGATAGTAAATTGATAACAACGACCCTGTAAATAATTCTGTGTATCTGCCACCGTATTAAAGGTGATCGCTCAGGCGGTCACCAAACTCGATAATAAAGCGACTCATTGCCAGCCGCCAGTTCTGGATCGGCATACTCCATTT
The DNA here is from genome assembly GCF_021365465.1 of Erwinia tracheiphila. Lineage (NCBI taxonomy): Bacteria > Pseudomonadati > Pseudomonadota > Gammaproteobacteria > Enterobacterales > Erwiniaceae > Erwinia > Erwinia tracheiphila. Next base: position 815,299 of record NZ_CP089932.1, on the reverse strand, counting down.
TTTCGAGGCCGACTGGATTGCCAGATATATCACCTTGCGCACTGAGTCATCTGTCGGGAACACTTTGCGTTTCTTTATCGCTGCCCGGATAACGCTGTTCAGCGACTCGATGGCATTCGTGGTGTAGATAGCCTTACGTATATCTGGTGGATAACCAAAGAACGTATTGAGATTTTCCCAGTGTGCACGCCAGCTTTTGCTGATTTGCGAATATTTGTCGTCCCAGACATCAGCGAACTTATCCAGGGCCATCAGCGCTGCTGCTTCTGTCGGAGCCTGATAAACCGCTTTCAGACCGCCAGTAACGGCTTTATAGTCCTTCCATGACACGTATTTCAGGCTGTTGCGTACCATGTGAATAATGCACAACTGGATATGCGTCTGCGGGTACACGCTGTTTATCGCATCCGGAAAGCCCTTAAGGCCATCCACGCAGGCAATCAGGATATCCTGGAGACCTCGATTCTTCAGCTCAGTCAGCACGCTGAGCCAGAACTTCGCACCTTCATTTTCTGCGAGCCACATGCCCAGTAATTCTTTCTGGCCTTCGGTGTTAATACCCAGAGCAAGGAATACGGCTTTGTTAATTACAGTGCCACTGTGGCGAACTTTTACGACAATACAGTCAAGATAAACAATGGGATACAGAGCATCCAGCGGACGGTTTTGCCACTCAGATACCTGCTCTTTCACCGCATCAGTGACTTTCGATATCAGCGTGGGTGAGACGTCCGCATCGTACATTTCTTTGAAGGTGGCGACAATCTCCCGGGTGGTCATGCCTTTTGCATACAACGACAGGATCTGACTGTCCATCTGCGTAATACGTGTCTGATTTTTCTTAATAAGCTGAGGTTCGAAGGTGCTTTCACGATCACGTGGTGTACTGATTTCAATCTCACCATCGTCGCACAACAACGTTTTTGACGAATAACCATTGCGGGTATTTGAGCCTGTTTTGGGTGCGTTCTTTTCGTGTCCGATGTGGTCAGTCAGCTCAGCATTGAGCGCAGTTTCAACTGTAAGCTTCGTCAGCATGCGGGAAAACTGGTTGAGATCGGCTTCGGTTTTCAGCCCCTTAGCCAGTTCAGCCGCAAGGGCTTTGAGTCTTTTTTCGTCCATAATTACCTGTCTCCGTTATCGAAATGAAGATATCAAAAACAGGCAGATACACAATTTAAATTACAGGCTCATAACAACCAGTGGATTGCGCCACTGGCTGTTATCCCAATGGTTAATACACAGATGTGCTAACCACCATTAAAAGGATAAACAACATCACCTTTAATGCACGGGAGCGTTTTTTGTTCATACGCCACTCCTTCTTTTTCATCAGCAACCTTATTGTTGGTGATGTTGCCTCTATGGGCTGATGCAGATTATCATTTTAAAATACCAAAAGCACCTGCGAGGGTGCTTTTTTATGTATTGATTAAATTAGCAGAATGATAATGCACTAATGGTAATAATAAAATTCAAACGATAAGTTAGCTAAGCTTGGCTTCATGATAACCATACAAAACTACAGTCCATACTTTTTCCTTTTATCCTTCATAGATAACTCTCTTTTTAACACCCAAGCTTCATATTTTTTTCGCTCATGGACATAGACTTTCTCTGTTCTGCTGCCATTACTAATAATGAAATTGATCAGTGATGAACATACGTCCCTCATTCGTCCTTTATCGATCATATCATTCTCAATTTTATTGATATAGCAATAATAAGAAAGAAGCAAAAAACTCAATACAACTTCCCTATTTGAAAACGTTAGCTTTTCTATTTCAGGCTGGTATTTAATGTAAAACCCGGCACAAAAAAGATATGATTGTTCGATAATTCGTTGCTCTGAGAAACCTGATTCAGCGAGTTTATCAACGAATCGATCAAGCAGAAGAAGATACCTTTCCATTAAGTTGATATTTGTTTTGTCCATAATATGCATCCTTGCAATAGTGAAATTTTGTCGTCCTGACAAGAAAATGAATAACATAATATTTCACCATGTCAATAGCTAAAACCTATCAATTTTATTAAAGGTATTTTGCAGGTAACGGATTATTAAGCTCTTCAATCGTTATTTGTTTAAGGTGAGCATTATAAAGCCATACTTTGAACTGCTCTAAATAGCGTTCATTTAATGCCTTCAAAGCTTCATTTTCTGCTTCAAGTCTTTTAATTCGTTGAGAAGCCACTTTTAAATTAGCAGGTTTTACAGTGTGTATTACACCAGATTTGATTGTGGCTTTTTTCACATTGAAGCTTTCCGCAATCCTTACATGACTACTTAAGGATTGTCTTGATGGTCTTTTCCCAATAACCCTGACTAACCTATCGCACAAAGTATCCCAGGTTAGTTTTTCATCTATAGACCATGTGTTAATAACATCTACAATCTTCTTCTCATGATAACCATTTATATGCTTAGCCATTTATTCTCCTTTTGTTATTTTTTTATGGAATTCATACCATCTATCAGCATTTATGTTCCCATCATTTTTATCATACAGTGTTCTTTTTAAAATTTTATCGTGAATGTTTGAAATCGTTTCGTTATCTAAACCAGAGTTCTTAATTGGATAATGATCACACGGCTTAAACGCATATGAGTGCTTGCAGTAGCCATGTTTTGATACAAGTACTGCGCCACTACTAAGTGAATCAAACTCATTAGGATCAACCACTGGAGCCTCCTTTATTCTGTACTCGTTAACACACACTGATAACTTTTGTTCTCTTATTGCTTTAGACATTTGAAGATGCGATCTGTGGTCATAAGAAACATTTTGATAAATAAGCTTACGTCCAGACCAGCGAGCAATACTAAACTCATCCATACCATTTATTTGAGCAAATGTGTTGAGAAGATGCCTCAATTGATGTGTTCTTAGCAAATATGGGCTACCGTCTTCATTTATATAACCATGCCTTTTAAACACATTAAAATATCCTTTTATATAAACCGAATCAACGACATCAGTTTTAAAAAAATTCATTGTAGGTCTGAATCGCTTATCTGACATTTTCTTTTTATTTTGACTTAACTGTCCTTCAGTTAACAAGCAAAGCGCATTAGAATATTTGATTTTCTTCTCTCTATCATACCAAGGGAAATCTTCAGGTATATTTTCTTTAAGGGTCCCCATCGTTGAATTAGAGTAATTATTTTGAATTTCAGCAGACAATAACCTCGCTTGACTTGATAATTCCTTTAATCTGCTAATTGCCTTTTTAGCTACAGGTATCATTAAAGTTGGAATCCATTTTATATTACCTTCATACCCTTTTGCTGAAAAAAATCTCAAACCGTATCTTTGAATTCCCTTTCCATCACATTCTGTAATTTCACAATCTGCTGGCAAAGCTAAAATCTCTGATATCCTACTAGGTGCGCACATAAGTAAAGCTAGCACAGATGTAGTAAATATATCTCTTGAAGATAATTGTTCATTCCTCTTTGAAAAAATCTCAGCAATCGCAATAACTGATTTGATATCAGGCAATCTAGGATGGCCTTCCAGTGTAGAATCATAACCAGTCCAAGACTGAGTAATCCTATACCTAATAGGGTTTACCCAAAATAAATAAGATAAATTAGTCATCTTATTATCACTTAGAAATGAACTAAATTTCTCAAGTTCTTTCCCAATAGAAAATGCGTGTGCTTTAGAATACTTTTCAGAGGCTATTCTTATGCATTCATCAAAGATTGAATTGTTGCAATAGTTTACATTAGCTTCCATATTGGTTTTAAGTAAAACGAATTCGACAATCTTCAACATTGATAATGTTGAGTGTTTCGTCTTAGATTTATTGAATGAATGCACATGCAACATATATGCTTTAGCAAAATTAATAAAGCTATCATCCAAGCATTCTTTGCTGTTTAGATTGTTTTTTGAGTTAAACTTAGTAAACCTATATAAACCTTTCCATTTATTGCTTTCCCAAGAAGTTGTTAAATTATTATTAGAAATAGTACTCTTACAAAACTCGATGAACTTAATAACATTATCGTGAGGGTTGTTTTTATTGCTTGGTTCAAAAATAAATATTTTGTTCATAATGCTCTCCACGGATTGAATTTTTTACACGTTAAACATTTCAAATCCTCTTTCGTATCTTCTAATAAGAAAAATGCATCTGAAACATACTTGATAAAAAAGTTCTTGTTTTCTTCAATCTCTATGCCCATAAGTATATTAGATAAGGGGTTAAAAAACGCACTTAGTCTCTTATCGATGTCATAAACGTTGTCAGGATTATTTTTTATATATATCATAGAAGAGTTTACTGATTTATGATCTAACGCTTTAGCAATAACCTCAATTGAGGCTCCTTCATTAGCCAGTCGACTCCCTAATGTATATCTGAATCTTCTGGCATTAAGCTCTATATAGCTGTTAGTCCTTTCTGACCTAACATCGAATTTTGACGGAAAGTGTTTTAATAGTTTTGACATAACTGAAATTTTCATATGGAAGAAATCTGTTGTTAAATCAGATAAAAAAACCTCAATCATTTTTGTTTCCGTAATCTTATCTAAATTCATGAATATTGGTAATTCGCCTCTATAGTTACTAATCCCAACACTGAATTTATCTTCAACAAACGCCTGATTTTGATTAATTAACATTGATAAGCTGTCATATAAGAACGGTTCTATCATTACCATGTTAAATTCTTTTCTGAAACATTTTCTTTGTTTTACTTTTGGTACATTTAAAAAGCACCCTTTCTCATTTTTAATGAGATCTTTAGCTTTTAAAGATATTAATTGTAATGGCCTTCTTCCTGTTATTGCCAACAAAAGGATATAACAATACAAAAAGCATTGAATTTTCTTCTCATGATAAAGTTTTCCAACTGCGTTAATAATATTATTGAATTCCGCTTCAGTTAAAGGTCCTTTATTTGGATCTCGTCTTTTGACTGCATCTCCTGTTTGGTTTGGAATGATTTTTATTTTCTCCAGCATTCTAATGGCAGTCGCTTCTACCCCAGGATAATTGAGATTTTTCCATTTAGTGATGAAAGCTTTAATTATGTTTAGTTTGTAGTTTCTTTCTGAACCTAAATAAACATTCAATTGATATATTGCTTTGTCATCAATAGTATCGATGGTCATTGCACCAAACCACTTATAAAATAGATTGTTAATATTTTGTATATAAAAAGAACTATATTCAGACGCATAGTAAGCTAATGTTTTTAAGTAGCTAAGTTTCATTTTTGTAGGCATTCTATCTACAACTTTGTGAGGGTATACGCAGTTTTCTTTATCAAGTTGCCATTTCTTATCTGACAGTTTGAAACTATATCTATTCATCTTAGCAAAAAAAATTTGCTCATTTTCAATACATTTGATTTCCACACTAAACCCCACTAATTATTTTACTTACTGATTTATAGACCTTTAAGACGACATTCTTCTCTTGTTGAGATATATATTTAAAATTGTATCTATCACTCATGATTGACTCCTTTGACCAACCCATCAGATAATTCCTTAAATCTTTCCTTCTACTATATTCTAATTCAGCACCTTCTATGCCTTTAGAATACATATAATTCCAAGTGTGCCTTAGCTTATGACCTGAAAGATTATATAGATCTGGACATCCTCGTTTCAGTGTTGATATCACCTTCTCATAAGCTGAAATGCTTAAGGGTTCCCCTGCGTTTTTTCCGGTGCAATGAGCCACCAATAAGAAATTATGCTTTTTTCTTTTTGTCATTTTTTCTCTGCTATTGCTTATGTAATCAAAAATTTCACAGGCTAACTCATCAGATAACGGAATAACCCTTTCTCCAGTCTTTACTAATGGTTGATAAGATCTTCCATCTTCTTTTGAATCATGTCTTCTGACTACACTTAAAGTGTTGTCTCTGAGATCAAAATCATCTATTTTAAGATTGAGCAACTCTCCAGCCCTTAAACCTAAATTTAAGAGCAAGGTAAATATTAGTCTGTTCCTGACCTGTACTTCCTTATGGAAAGGGTTTTCAATCCCGCCAATTTCTAATAGACGGAAAAGCACTTTGATCTCTTCTTCATTTAACGATTTTTCAGATATTTCATTCATATTCAATGAACTGTTTCTTGGAATATGTGCTCTGATACTTTCAATAAATACGTCTACTTCATACCTTGCATGAATCCCCTTTGACGAATGAACTAATCCACATAACCACTTAAGGTAGCGTGAAAAAACGTGTATTCTATAACTAAAGGTTCTCTTCGCAATAAACCTATTACTTGCTGATTTTATATTTATAATTTTTTGTCTATCGAATCTTTGTTTCGCATATCTTACCAGATCATCTATTTCTGCAACGCTGAGATACTTTTTAAGCTCAATTCTCTCAACTATATTGATTTTCCTACTATCTAAGAAATTACTAAAAATTAGTAAGTTAGTTGCAACTATTTCCATAGTTGAGGCGGTTGCGCCTCTATTTCTTATGTCTGTAGTAAGAAATAGATTTTGATAGTAAGCTGGTAGATTACTATTTTTATCAAGGATCAGGCATCCTCGCTCGCCATTACTCATGATGAATTTCTTTACTTTATATCCCATTTTGACCTCATTCTTTACAAATTAATATCACTCTCACTTATTAAATATATTCCAATTCAAAATAATTCAAATTTTTTACAATGACTTTAGTTTATTTGGTATATATATTAATGGCTTGAAAAATTTTATTTGACGTCAAATAAACAGGTACGGCTAGTAAAGAGTATCCATACCCGATATTAAGAAAACTATCTCTAAGTCTTATAGCAAAAGCTCTGCCAGAAAAAAGGTAAAGAATTACGTCAAATATATTCATTTTTTCAGATGCAAACTTTACAAAGCCTCTTTTTTTTACCCACTACGTAAACTCATAAGATCTGTAAATTTCTTTTTTTTAATACATTATCAATAGTTAAAAAGCGATGAAGCAGCATTTCTGTTAAGCGACATGCTTTCTTGAATTTTCGATAATTAATTGAATCCATTCATCGATTTCGCTTTCGACAAAAGCGGTAGCGCGAACACCGATCTTTACTGGCTGTGGGAACCGATTTTGGCTGATAAGACGATAGATCCACGCTTTACCAAATCCAGTTTTCTTCATGACTTCTGGTAAACGGATGAGACGAGCTTGATTTTCCATATGTATGTCCTCTGTTGTTTCTACAGGGATACAGTACAAATGAATTTCGAATGGATGAAGCGAGATTGCGAACACCAGAGCCATCCCTGGTTCGAAACTATGAGTCTCTGGAGATTCATATCACTCAGAATCTGAGAGTTTCATAACATCCGAAACCCTCACATCAATAGGCTACAGGTAGAAAACGGTTCTTTCATGCACCTAAATTTTCACAAGATCGAAAGCCTTTACTCACTAGATTTGAGCTTAGAGAAGATAACTATCTGTTCAATTGCGTATTAAGGTAGCATCTAATTATGTATTTTTCATCAATAAGCAGTTAACTTGAAAAATTTATTTTTATAATAAAAACCTTCTAAATTCTATTGCATAATAGCTTTTACATGTTATTTTATTATAACAATAATTCTTAAGGGCCCCAAAATGATTAATATTAAAGAGAACATCGACCACATTAGAGTGTATTATTATAGTAATGAGCATCTTTTCAAAAGTGAATTAATCAAACTTGGTAGTTATGAATTCTATGATAAATATCTATATAATCTAACACCACGAGAATATCTTGATTTCTTACAATTTCTAATTGATGATATAAGTGAGCGAAAAACGATAATACCAGATGAAACAACCTCTTTAATTAGTTATATGCTCGGCAAAGAAATTTTAACAAAACAGGAAGATAATTCATTTGCTATATCTGAAAATATATTCACAGAAAACTATCAAGATCTGACAAAAAAATTCATTACATTAAATAACTTACACACTGCTAAAAGAGAAAAAAATATAATCGAATCCAAAATTCATAACAGAAAAGCTCTAAACAAAATTAAAAAGAGGCTATAGATTAGCCTCTTTACTGTCAGATTTTTCCTGACATTATATCAATTATGTGCTGTATATATTGTCTAATCTGGCATTCTTCATTTCTTCCCAAAATGGGAAACGTTGTGCTTTTATATTATAGCACAATCATATTTTGGGAAAATTGTCATATTTCGCATAATCGTTACCGCATTTTAAATAATAATAAACCTCTATTTTCAGTAAACTCTTTCTTAAAATATACTCATCAACCATTGCAATATAATCAATCAGTATCTGACAGTTTCATAACATCCGAAACCCTCATTTCTTTAACATGCTGATTTTTATTAATAAAAAAGTTAAATTGTCTTAAAAAATCAATTTCTACAGTTTTCATTGCGAAAGGCCGATCAGCATCTCTTATATGATATCCTTGGCGAATCGCCTTATCATCATCTTCATCCGTGTATAGTAATCGAGATAGTCTGTCATCAGACAGAAGTACTTTTTTTCGTTCTGACCATGCGAGCAAATCAAGCATAGGGATTATTCGATAGCTAATTAATTTTTTTATTGCTCCATAACCAAATCTGACTGCATCAAGTGGTGCCGGTTTAACGCCTTTTACTTTTCGCCATTGTGGTAATGATACTCGCAGGGCCTCAGCTATCTCATCATCGCTTCCACCCGCAAGATCGATTTCTAACATAATCGTAGTAGGAAACTGTTCAGGGATTTTTTCGGAAATATATTCATTTTCAATAGTGGAATCTATTTTATATTGCTCTGTATTTGCTCTTATGAATAAAGCCTTTCTCATACAAGCAAAACTGATATTTGCTATTCGATCAACTGTAGTAATAAAAAAGTATGGGGGTTGATATAATTTATTTTCGGCATCCATATAATTTAAGTGCTTCTCTTTGATAAGAAAAGGATCACCATCCAATATCTGCATATAATTTTTCATTACCGTTTTCTGCATTCCTTCTTCTATTACTGGTTTGAAGAAATACGTTCTCGCCCATATTTCATGGTAAAGCATATTAATAGAAATGTTTTCAAACTCTCGATATTTGTCCAAATCAAACCACGTTTTCACTGCTTTGGTGTCTTCTGATGTCCAACTATTCATTTTTACCCAAGATTTCATTAATGCCACTCCGTTGTAAAAAGTATTACTTCGTAATAGCACATAAATCGCAAAAAAAAAATGGCGTCTCAATTGGTTATTGAATACGCCATTTTATTTATAATAATCAGTTAGTTATCAAAGTCAAAAGGTGCAATTCTTTTCTTAGTTGTTTCATCAAGATAATCAGCCCACCACTGCAACATAAGCCTTCTCTCATCGAGGTGTTCTGCTTTATGAATGTAGGCCGCACGAACGGAGTTTCGCTCTTGGTGGCTCATCTGCCGTTCAACAGCATCCCTTGACCATTTTCCCGATTCGATTAAGGCACTACAAGCCATCGCCCTGAATCCATGCCCACATACCTCAACGGTTGTGTCATAACCCATCGACCTGAGCGCCTTGTTCACTGTGTTTTCGCTCATAGGTTTTCTGAAATCATGATCGCCAATGAATACAAGGTCGCATTCGCAGCTGATTTCTCTGATGGCTTTTAGAAGTTCTAAAGCCTGACGACTTAACGGCACGAGGTGTGGGGTCTTCATTTTTGAACCTCGATGGGAATGTTTGACTCCTGGCAATGGCTCGCGTTCTCCAGGGATAGTCCACATCGCATTTTCAAAGTCGATCTCCGACCATCTTGCGAATCGGAGTTCACTGGAACGGATAAAAATGAGCAATGTCAGCTTTACGGCTAACTTCGTGAGTTTCCTACCTTTGAAGTTATCAATTCGTTCTAAGAGTTCTGAAAATCGTTCGAATGGCAAAGCTGGCCTGTGGATTCTTTTGGCTACAGCAATAGCTCCTGCCATCTCCTGAGCAGGGTTGTAATCTATCAGCCCGTTCTGGACAGCATATCGCATTACTGCCGTTGTCCTTTGCTGTAGTCGGGAAGCAACTTCCAGTCGCCCGGAAGCTTCAACAGCCTTGATAGGGGCAAGAAGATCTCTGGTATTAAGCTCGGATATTTTTCTTTTACCAATAGTAGTAAAGAGACCATCTTCCATGCTTTTTAGAACTCTCTCGCTGTGGGAATCAGACCATTTCCTTTTACAGGCAGTATGCCAGTCCCTTGCGACAGCCTCGAATGTCAGGGCTTCACTTTGCTCGATCTTGTCGGCTTTTTTCTTCTCAGAAGGATCAATACCAACAGATACCAACTTTTTGGCCTCATCTCGTTTCCTGCGAGCTTCACCAAGAGAGACCATTGGATAAACACCCAATGCTAAAACTTTCTGTTTGCCATCGAAACGGTATTGGAGTCGCCAGTATTTTGAACCATTGGGGTTGATCAGCAGGTGCATACCCTGCCCATCTGTGAGTTTGAAAGGTTTGTCGGAGGGCTTGGTAGTCCTAACTTTGATATCAGTGAGTGCCATCAGTTGATACCTCCGCTGTTGGTATCAAAATCAATCGAACCGAAGATACCACCAGTTATACCATCATCGGTTGGTATATGTTCAAGGAATTGAGTAGACGTGAACAGACTAAGCCAAGTCAGAAACTCGCTTAACATACTGTTTTTGTGGACTAAAGTAGACGTTAGTAGACTTGAAAAAAGCTTTTTATGGTGCCGAAGGCCGGACTCGAACCGGCACGTATTTCTACGGTTGATTTTGAATCAACTGCGTCTACCGATTTCGCCACTTCGGCACTGAAGGGGATGCGGAAACGTTGTGGATTATACCGTTGCTCCCTGCTTCCGCAACAACTATCCGTCTGCCATAGCGTAAGTGCTGAAAAAATCGGCACCAATGCGTTGATAGCGGGATGTTCTTTGCACCAGTGTTAATGTGAAATAAGCACAGCCTCCATTCTTCCCTAGTCTGGCAATAGACTGCTGAAACATCTTTTATGCCAACACTTTTTTCTGACATCCCGCACAACCTGTGAAAACACGATGCATACCACCAAGATTAGTCTTAAAAAAATCCATATAATGACCATTTCGCTTGTTGGGGGAACTCATTAAAAAGCACACAGTCCCACTACAGCGACAGGTGCATGAGGAAGTAACGCTACACATGATAACTTTACAAAGGGCAGCTACATGAAAAAAGCAGTGAAAATAATTCTGGCGCTGACGGTTTCCACTTCGTTTTTCACGGGTGTGGCCTCTGCGGCGAGCTGGCAGGATCAGTTAAGTAACGCGGCGAATTCACTGAGTCAGAATGTCACATCGGGCACATCCAGCAGCCAGGCAGGTTCGTCGATGGCTTCACTTACCAGCCTGCTTAACGGCGGCAATCAGACACTGAGTGCCAGCAGCATGACAAATGCCGCAGGCGTTTTGCAGTACTGCTTGAAAAACAATGTGGTAGATAACAAAGTCAGTGCAGTGAAAGAGCAATTAATGAGTAAGCTTAGACTGGACGAGCCGCAAAAAGTACAGGAAACGACCGATTACAAGCAGGGACTGGCGGGACTCCTTAATACCGGCAACAACCAGCAAATCAATCTCCGCGCACTGAGTAATACCGATCTGGGTAAAAAGGTGAAAACTAAAGCCTGCGATCTTGTGTTAAAGCAGAGCAAGCAATTTATTTCTTAACGGCGTGAAGCCATCGCGATCAACTGCACCCTCACAAGCCTGCAAAGCCTCTCTGAAGGTGCTGTTAAGATTACGACCTGCCTTTATTTAGCAATCAACTTGATCCCCAACAGTGCCATTACCCCTCCACCCAGCCTGTCAAAAAAGGTCTTATGGCGAAGACAGGGCCGACGGGATCTGGACGCTGAAAGCACACAGGCAACGAAAGCGTACCATAGCCCATCAACCAGCATTGAAGTAAGGGGCAAAATGACGTACATAAACGGCGGAATATAAACAGGCAGCAGTGCCGCAAAAATCCCGGCAAATACCACGGCTGTTTTTGGATTACTGAGTTGTGTCCCCAGAGCGATAAGAAATGCCCGGAGAAAAAGCTGACCACTGGCGGACTCGCTATCGTGGACTAATGGCTGTTTTGCTCCCCGAAATATTTTAACCGCCAGCCACAACCACGACACCGCTGACAGCAAAGTGTGCAGGTCTGATAAGGCTATCGATGAGATAATCAGCGATCCCAGCGCCATGACCAAAGCGGCCCCACTCCTGCGAGGCGGGCAGAGGTCACAGCGGTGCACGCGACGAAAACAAAGCCAGGACCAGCACTCATTGCACCCAGCACCAGCGCACCGAATATTGTTGCTATCGCAATTAAACTTGCGTCCATTACTTGTATGAAAAATACAATAAATTAATAAATTTCACTTTTTCTTCATATTTATCCGGTTATATTTTCCTCTTTCGGGCTGGTGACTGAGTTTGCACCTCCTCCGATCAGCCTGCATTATCATTCGCCATCAAACGTGAATGATTTTTTGTGAGAAAACGATGGAAAAGGATTTAACAATGCTGCTCATCGAACGCGATGCCCGGCAGCACAAAGCCGAACTGGAAAAACTGCGTGAAGAAAATCGGCATCTGCTACAGCAGGTCAGCAACAAAATTGACAATGCCAAAGCTGAAATCACTGAAAACGCTATCACTAAAACCATGGCAGTTCTTAACCACGCGCGCGCCGGGCTGCTGGCCATCGTCAGTGCGCTGGCAGTGACCCTTGCGGTAACAGACTTTGTCAGGCTGAACGGACTCACCCGACAACTTACGATTTATTACACCGACACCATGCACAACGGGTTACGTTTTGATGACAATAATAGCGAGCGCCACAAAATTCTGGATAATCTGCGAACAGATGCCCTGCTGGATTCGCTCAGTTTGCGCTACGCCCGTGACAGTGCGCGACACGGTGCCAGTCGTCTGGAACTGAACGAAGGTGAAAAACAGCGCATTATGTCGATTATTGTTAATCCCGCGTCGGATGATGATCGGTTCAGAGATGCGCTGAATCTGATTACCGCAAGCCGCAGCTTTTTAGGCAGAGTAATACCGATAGCTGACGATACTGGTAAGAAAATCACCGAGATTTTATCCAGCAATGAATACAACAATAATAAAAAAGTGGCCGTGCTTGAGGCAATGAGCAATGATCGCGCCCTCCTGCCCTTCACCCTGAAAATGCTCAATGACGGCACCAATAGCTACGATGAAAATATCCTGATGTATGCCTTTGCCAACGTTAAGCTGTTTGATGAAAACCGCGCACACCAGTTTGCTGAAGCAAATCTGACGCGCTTTACATCCAATTATCAACGTATTGAGCTGGCAAAATATCTTATTGAAATTGATGCCGACAGCAGCGCAACTGATGCACTGATTATTGAACTGAGGCAACAGAAAAAGACGCCGTGGCAAAGTGACAACAGGACGCTTATTTTTGCCCGCATAGCGCATAAACTGAAAGCAATGCCACAGGATGTGCCTGCACTAGCCGCAATGATGGATGCGCAGATTGCCAATGGTCTGAGGATGGATATATCCAGCTTTAGCGAAGGGAAACCCTATATTAATTTGTTGAAAAGTGATTACAGGGAAACCTTTTCTCAGCCGGAAAGCCTTGTGGGTAATGCTCATCTGGTGGATGCCATTATCAAACATGCCCCGGTAAGCGTTTCCCGTTTACAAAAAGTCTGCGATTTCTTCCAGACCCGTGATCGCGGCCTGTGGGTAACCACGCTGATGATGAAACCCGCATCTGATACACGGCTAACCCTGAATAGCGGAAAAGTGATTTTAGGTAAGGCGATCCTGGATGCCATCTGGCTGCGGGTGGAAAAAAGGCTGGAGATTACGCGCTTATCGGGACATGGCGCGATAAAGGCGGCAAGATAACGGAAGGTATAATTAGCAACATCTCTGGCGGAGAGCAGGCCAGCTACTCCGTCGATTTCAACCGCACTCAGTTAGAAAATTACACCTGGTCAGACAACAGCAATGTCTGGCACATCTGAACCATTCAGACCGCATTCAGGACAGGAAACGGGAAATGCCGATACATAAAGAATTCGAACTGGCGAGATCAAAACGGTTGCCGCTTATACTGCTGTGCGGCGCTGCGCTTGTTTTTGTCATCACCGTGCTGTTCCCGGTGTGGTTTAAACCCACACCGTGGATCGCTATGCTAAAGGCGATTTCTGAAGCGGCCATGGTTGGTGCGCTGGCCGACTGGTTTGCCGTCAGCGCTCTGTTCCGCCGGGTGCCGATTCCGCTGGTTGGCCGCCATACCGCGATTATTCCCCGCAACAGAGATCGCATTGCTGATAATCTTGCCCTGTTTGTGCAGGATAAATTTCTCAATACCGATGCGCTACTGACACTGATTCGACGTCACGATCCGGCGCTGAGGGTTGCCAGCTGGGTGAGTATGCCCGCCAATGCTGCAATTTTTAGCGGCTATCTGCTGAAAATGTTCAGGGGATTTCTGGACCTTACCGATGATCGGCGCATTCAGGCGTTTATGCGACAAGCCATCCACAAAGCCATCGATAAAATTGATTTATCACACTCTACAGCCGTGGTGCTGGAAAGCCTGACAAAGAATAATCGTCATCAGGCGCTGCTGGATGATGCCATCAGCCAGTGGCTGTATCTCGTTAATAAACCCGGCACCCACGAATTTATCGCACGCCAGGTCGTCTTATGGCTCAAACGTGAACACCCCGTAAAAGAGAAAATGCTGCCGACCGAATGGCTGGGAGAAAAAACTGCCGGGCTGGCCGCTGACGCAGTAAAATCGATCCTGAGCGATATTGAACAGGATGGTACGCACGAACTACGGCAGGGATTTAATCGGGCGGTTCAGCGCCTGATTGTAAGATTGCGTGATGACCCGGAAATGCGGTCAAAAGCAGAAGAGATTAAAGCCTGGTTGAAACAGGATGCCACACTGAATACTTATATCGGTCAGCTTTGGGGAGACCTGCGTAGCTGGCTCAAACAGGATCTGGATAATCCCGAGTCTGTTATTCAGGCCAGGGTCAGCGCTGCCGGTCAATGGCTGGGAGAGTCACTCCTTCGGGACGTGCAACTGCGAAACTCACTGAATCAGCACCTTGAAGAGGCGGCCATCGGTATAGCACCAGAGTTCTCCACTTTTCTCAGTCGCCATATCAGCGACACAGTAAAAAGCTGGGACGAACGGGATATGTCGCATCAGGTAGAGTTAAATATCGGCAAGGATTTGCAACGCATCCGCATCAACGGCACGCTGGTGGGCGGCGCAATTGGGCTGACCCTCTATCTGCTTTCCCAGCTGCCTGAGCTTCTGGCACAGCTGCGATGAAAAAAGCCGCTTTATTTCGCCATAACCAGACGGGTTCACCTTGCATTCCTGTTGCCCGCAGGGATGATTGCCTGCGGCATACAGTGAGCCGCCCGTTGCTTCGCTTTCTTCTTTTTAAGCCATGAATCTTTCATAACCAGCAAAGGCCGCTTTCAGGCCTGTTGACATTTTGAGATGGGGTAAATTGCCTGCGACATACGGTGAACCGCCCGCTATCACCAGCCGTTCGACAAAGGCTGGCTGCCGTAAAGACGGCCAGGTATTAATGGATTCTGTAATCTAACGAAAGCGGGGTGCCAGGCCGCACGCCATCTATCTGCGCTTCAGCAACAAATAGATGCTAACTGCAAAAAATGCGGCGCTTGGCAACAGTGCACCAACTACAGGCGGGATTTTATAAACCAGACTTAGTGGGCCGAAGATCTGGTCGAGCACATAAAAGAGAAAACCAAAGCTGATACCGGTAATCACCCGCAATCCCATTGACACACTGCGCAGTGGGCCAAAAATAAAAGAGAGTGCCATCAGCATCATCACTGCGACAGAGAGTGGCTGGAAGATCTTATTCCACATGTTCAGCTGGTAGCGGCCAGCAACCTGCCCACTTTGCTTGAGATATTTGCTGTAGCTATAGAGACCGCTGATTGACAGCGAGTCAGGATCGAGCAAAACAACGCCAAGCTTATCTGGCGTCAGCGACGTTTTCCACTTGCCACTCAATGTCTGGTTGCCCATAACCTGTTTGGGATCGGTTAATATGGACTCATCAATCTCTGACAAATCCCATAGCTTTTCATCCAGGTTATATTTCGCCACTGCGGCATAGCGCACCGATTGCAGGCGACGTGATTTATTGAAGCTGTAAATACTGACACCGTTCAGTTCCATGTTGTCCTTCAGCCGCTCAATAAAGATAAAACTGTCTCCATCCCTGGCCCAAAGTCCGTTTTGCGTTGAAAGCAACGAGCCGCCGACCAGCTGCTGTGCCCGATAGCTCCGCGCCATTTGCTCACCCTGCGGCGCGACAAACTCACCGATGGCCATCGTCAGCAGTACCAGAGGAATAGCGGTTTTCATCACCGACGCGGCAATTTGCATGCGGGTGAAACCGGACGCCTGCATCACCACCAGCTCACTGCGTTGAGCAAGCATACCCAGACCAAGCAAAGCCCCTAACAACGCCGCCATCGGGAAAAAAATCTCAATATCTTTCGGCACGCTAAGAATGGTGAACAAGCCGGCGCCAAGCGCGGTGTAGTCACCCTGACCGGTTTTACGCAGCTGATCGACAAACTTGATAATGCCGGAAAGCGACACCAGCATGAACAATGTCGCCATGATCGTATTAAAGATGGTTTTGCCAATATATCTGTCCAGTACGCCAAACATCAGACGGAGCCTCCCTTACTGAAGCGGGCACGGATACGCCTGAGCGGCATGGTATCCCACAGGTTTAGCATTACAGCCAGCGCCAGCCAGGTGAAATTCACCACCCACATCCAGATTGACGGATCGAGGCGAGCTTTCGAGCCGCTTGAACGAAGCGAACTTTGCAGCAGGAAAAAGACAAGATAAAGCAACATCGCGGGCAGCATAGACAGCACACGCCCCTGACGCGGGTTCACCACACTGAGCGGCACCACCATTAACGCCATAACCAGCACAGAGAAAATGAGCGTTAATCGCCAATGCAGTTCGCTGATAAACTCCGGGTTTTGGGAGTGGCGCAACGCACCAAAGCCCATCTGCTGTGCATCATTTGGGTCGAGCACAACCTGCTGATGGCCAATAATCGCCTGATAATTTTCAAAGTCGGTAATGCGGAAATCTCTCAGCATCGCCGTACCCTCAAAGCGTGTTCCCTTATCCAGGGTCACAATCTGAGAACCATCGGCACGCTGTGTCATGCGGCCTTTGTCTGCCAGCACCACTGACGGACGGGCATTGCCTTTGGGCCTGAGCTGTGCCAGAAACACGTTGCCGAAATCATTCCCTTTGACGTTTTCGATAAACATCACCGACTGACCATCACCAGACTGCTGAAACTGCCCGGCAGCGAGTGCCGCCGCGCCTGGGTTAGCCTTGGCATTTTTCGTTACCTCATTTTGGTAGCGCGCTGACCACGGACCAAGCCAGGCAACGTTGGCAGCGGCAACAACCGCCGTAAACACCATCAAAACCATCGCAGCCTTAACGAGAACAGCCTTGCTCAAGCCGCAGGCGTGCATCACGGTGATTTCACTTTCCGTGTAAAGGCGGCCGAGGGTCATTAAAATGGCTAAAAACAGGCTGAGGGGCAAAATCAGCTGCACCATATCCGAAATGCCTAAACCTAACAATATCAGAACTAAATTTGTTGGGATCTCGCCGTCCGCCGCTGCGCCCAAAATCCTGACCAGCTTCTGACAGAAGAAGATAAGTAGCAGGATAAACAGGATTGCCAGCTGGCTTTTGAGCGTTTCCCTAACCAGATATCTAATGATGATCACGCTGAGTACGCCTGTGAAAACTTGTCTTTTTGCGGGAAAATAGCTAGTTTCATCGCTTATACGCCATTTTTATCATTGATGGCCACGGCCATAACTTTGTTAGTATGACAATAATCGTGTTTTGGTGAAGTAAAAAATTGTTTTATCCAATGTAAATTCAGGATAATCACCCGAAATCAAATTTGTTACTCGTTATGCTAACGGCATGTTGTACGGGCAATGCCCGTACAACACAAGCGCTGCATTCTAGCCGCAGCAAACGCCATTGTCTTTAAGATTCAGGAGAGTACATGGAGTTCAGTGTAAAAAGCGGTAGTCCAGAGAAACAGCGCAGCGCCTGCATTGTGGTCGGTGTTTTTGAACCGCGCAGATTATCCCCCATTGCGGAACAGCTGGATAAAATCAGTGACGGTTACATCAGCGCGCTGCTACGCCGTGGTGAACTGGAAGGTAAAGCCGGTCAGACCTTACTGCTCCATCATGTGCCCAATATCCTTTCTGAACGTATTTTGCTTATCGGATGCGGAAAAGAGCGCGAGCTGGATGAACGTCAATATAAGCAAGTCATTCAGAAAACCATCAATACTCTCAATGATACTGGTTCAATGGAGGCGGTCTGCTTTCTTACCGAACTACATGTAAAAGGTCGTAATACTTACTGGAAAGTACGCCAGGCGGTGGAAACCTCCAAAGAGACGCTTTACAGCTTCGATCAGCTGAAAAGCAACAAAACTGAGCCACGCCGTCCGCTACGCAAAATGGTCTTTAATGTGCCAACCCGCCGGGAACTGACCAGCGGTGAGCGAGCCATTCAGCATGGCCTGGCTGTGGCGGCGGGTGTTAAAGTGGCGAAAGATTTAGGCAATATGCCACCAAACATCTGTAACGCTGCTTATCTTGCCTCCCAGGCGCGCCAGCTGGCGGATGCTTACAGTAAAAACATCAGCACACGCGTCATTGGCGAGCAGCAAATGAAAGAGCTGGGAATGAATGCCTATCTCGCTGTAGGGCAAGGTTCGCAGAACGAATCACTGATGTCGGTCATTGAATATAAAGGCTGCCCGGATGCGAAAAGCAGACCCATCGTGCTGGTAGGAAAAGGCGTCACCTTTGATTCTGGCGGCATTTCTATCAAGCCATGCGAAGCCATGGACGAGATGAAATACGACATGTGCGGTGCCGCCTCGGTTTACGGCGTGATGCGCATGGTTGCCGAGTTGAATTTGCCGCTGAATGTGGTGGGTGTGCTGGCAGGCTGCGAGAATATGCCGGGCGGCCGTGCTTATCGCCCAGGAGACGTGCTCACCACCATGTCTGGTCAGACCGTTGAAGTGTTAAACACCGACGCAGAAGGCCGCCTGGTACTATGTGACACCCTGACCTACGTTGAGCGCTTCGATCCTGAAGTGGTTATCGATGTCGCCACGCTGACGGGTGCCTGTGTGATCGCGCTGGGTCATCATATCAGTGCAGTGATGTCCAACCACAATCCACTGGCACACGAGTTGGTTGGCGCATCCGAACAGGCCGGTGACCGCGCGTGGCGTTTGCCGCTGGCGGATGAGTATCAGGAACAGCTGGACTCTAATTTTGCCGATATGGCCAATATCGGTGGCCGCCCGGGTGGCGCTATCACCGCTGCCTGTTTCCTCGCCCGCTTTACCCGCAAATATAACTGGGCACATCTGGATATCGCCGGTACAGCATGGCGTTCTGGTAAAGCAAAAGGCGCCACAGGTCGTCCGGTTGCGCTGCTGTCACAGTTTCTGTTGAATCGTGCAGGCCTTAACGGCGACGATTAATAAATGAAAAATGCCACCTTCTATCTTCTGGAAACCGATACAGCGGTGGACGGGGTCAGCGCCCTGGAGGCGCTGGTTTGCGATTTGGCTGAGGCGCGCTGGCGCTGCGGTGCGAGAGTGCTGATCGCGTGTGAAGATGAAGCTCAGGCCATCCGTCTTGATGAAGCATTGTGGCAACGCCCCGCCAGCGCCTTTGTGCCGCATAACCTCGCTGGCGAAGGGCCAAAATACGGTGCGCCCGTGGAGCTGGCATGGCCCCAGCGCCGGGGCAACGCACCGCGGGATTTGCTGATCAGCCTGCTGCCTCATTTTGCAGATTTTGCCACCGCTTTCCATGAAGTGATAGACTTCGTGCCCTATGAAGAATCTTTGAAACAGCTGGCGCGCGACCGCTACAAAGCGTATCGCAGCGTTGGATTCCACTTGAATACGGCAACGCCGACGCCCCCAACGACATAGCAGAAATGGAAAAGACATATAACCCGCAAGATATCGAGCAGCCGCTTTACGAGCTCTGGGAAAAGCAGGGCTGGTTCAAACCAAATGGCGACACCAACCAGGAAAGCTTCTGCATTATGATCCCGCCGCCGAACGTGACTGGCAGCTTGCATATGGGGCACGCCTTCCAGCAAACCATCATGGATACCATGATCCGCTACCAGCGTATGCAGGGAAAAAACACCCTGTGGCAGGCGGGGACTGACCACGCCGGTATCGCCACCCAAATGGTGGTTGAACGTAAAATCGCGGCGGAAGAAGGAAAAACGCGTCAGGATTATGGTCGAGATGCCTTTATCGAAAAGATCTGGCAGTGGAAGGCGGAGTCAGGAGGCAACATTACCCGGCAGATGCGTCGTCTGGGTAACTCCGTGGACTGGGAGCGCGAACGCTTCACTATGGATGACGGCCTCTCTAACGCGGTAAAAGAAGTGTTCGTCCGTCTGTATAAAGAGAACCTGATTTATCGTGGCAAGCGCCTGGTAAACTGGGATCCTAAATTGCGCACGGCGATTTCCGATCTGGAAGTAGAAAATCGCGAGTCGAAAGGCTCCATGTGGCATATCCGCTATCCGCTGGCCGATGGCGTAAAAACCGCCGACGGCAACGACTATCTGGTGGTAGCCACCACCCGTCCTGAAACCGTGCTGGGTGACACGGGCGTCGCGGTTAATCCAGACGATCCACGCTACAAAGATTTAATCGGCAAGCTTGTGGTGCTGCCGTTTGTCAATCGCCGCATTCCCATCGTTGGCGACGAACATGCGGACATGGAAAAAGGCACAGGCTGTGTGAAAATTACCCCGGCACATGATTTCAACGACTATGAGGTCGGTCGCCGCCATAAGCTGCCTATGATTAACATCCTGACCTTTGACGGCGATATCCGCGAGGCCGCTCAGGTGTACGACTGTAACGGCGAAGAATCTGACGTTTACGATGCGACAATTCCCGCGGAATTCCAGAAACTGGAACGTTTCGCTGCACGTAAAGCTATCGTTGCGGCAGTTGACGCTCTGGGCCTGCTGGCCGAGGTGAAGCCGCACGATCTGACGGTGCCTTACGGCGACAGAGGCGGCGTGGTCATTGAACCGATGATGACCGATCAATGGTACGTACGCACTGCGCCCCTGGCAAAGGTGGCGGTGGAAGCCGTTGAACAGGGCGAGATTCAGTTTGTCCCTAAGCAGTACGAAAATATGTACTTTTCCTGGATGCGTGACATTCAGGACTGGTGTATTTCCCGCCAGTTATGGTGGGGACATCGCATTCCGGCCTGGTACGATGTGCAAGGAAATGTTTATGTCGGCCGTAGCGAAGAAGAGGTGCGTGCGGAAAACAATCTGTCCGCCGACGTTGCGCTGAGCCAGGACGAAGACGTGCTGGATACCTGGTTTTCCTCCGGCCTGTGGACTTTCTCCACGCTGGGCTGGCCTGAGAACACTGAAGCGTTGCGAACCTTCCACCCGACCAGCGTACTGGTCAGCGGTTTCGACATTATTTTCTTCTGGATTGCCCGCATGATCATGCTGACCATGCACTTTATCAAAGACGAAAATAGCAAGCCTCAGGTGCCGTTCAAGACCGTCTACATGACGGGTCTGATCCGCGATGAAGAAGGCCAGAAAATGTCGAAATCGAAAGGGAATGTCATCGATCCGCTGGATATGGTTGACGGTATCTCGCTACAGGATTTGCTGGAAAAGCGTACTGGCAACATGATGCAGCCACAGCTGGCGGAAAAAATTCGCAAACGTACCGAAAAGCAGTTCCCGAATGGCATTGAGCCACACGGAACTGATGCCCTGAGGTTTACGCTGGCGGCGCTGGCGTCCACCGGCCGCGACATTAACTGGGATATGAAGCGTCTGGAGGGCTACCGCAACTTCTGTAATAAATTGTGGAACGCCAGCCGCTTTGTGCTGATGAATACCGAAGGTCATGATTGCGGTCAGAACGGCGGGGACATGGTGCTTTCACTGGCCGACCGCTGGATCCGCGCCGAATTTAACCGGACGGTAAAAGCCTGTCGCGATGCGCTGGACAGCTACCGTTTCGATATCGCAGCGAATATTTTGTATGAGTTCACCTGGAACCAGTTCTGCGACTGGTATCTGGAGCTAACCAAACCGGTAATGAATGGCGGATCGAAGTCGGAACTGCGCGGCACGCGCAACACGCTGGTCGAGGTGCTGGAAGCGCTGTTGCGACTGGCACATCCGATTATTCCGTTTATCACCGAAACCATCTGGCAGCGCGTCAAGGTGCTTAAAGGCATCACTGGCGAGACCATCATGCTGCAGCCTATGCCCGCCTTTGATACTGCACAGGTCGACGAAGCCGCATTGAGTGACACAGAATGGCTGAAGCAGGCGATCGTTGCCGTGCGTAGCATCCGCGCGGAAATGAATTTATCACCCGCGAAACCGCTGGATGTTCTGCTTCGCGGAGCTACTGCCGATGTCGTTCGCCGCATCAACGAAAATCACAATTTCCTGAAAACGCTGGCACGTCTTGATAATTTACGTTGCCTCGCGAGCGATGATAAAGGTCCGGTATCGGTTACCAAGATTATTGACGGTGCAGAGTTGCTGATTCCGATGGCGGACCTGGTCGATAAAACTACCGAGCTGGAACGTCTGGCGAAGGAAGTGGCGAAACTGGAAGTAGAAATCGGCAAAATTGAGAGCAAACTGTCAAACGAAGGGTTTGTCTCCCGTGCGCCGGAAGCTGTCGTAGCCAAAGAGCGCGAACGCATGACCGAGTTTGAACAGGCGAAAGTGAAACTGATCGAGCAGCAGACGGTTATTGCTGCACTGTAAACCTCGCCATTAAGCCTGTTGGACTCGTTCAACAGGCTTCTTTCATCATACTTTGTCATAGTGGATTATGGCATGCCCGGGTTGACAGGCTTTTATATACGCTGATTTATCCTTATGTTTATCATGAACAAAACAGAAAGCGTTACCCGATCTATAGTCCCCTGTTTACGCGTGCAGAAATCATTTGTCGTTATCAGGCGTCAAAAATATCCGATTGTTAAATTCGCTTCTCACAATCAACTCGTCTTTATTTTTTGCTGCCTCAATATCAAAAACAGACGGCAGGGCATCAGAATCCAGCGCGGCCCATACCTCAATGACTTCACCTTCTTTACCACCTTCCTTTACCTTTTGAGCAGGCGTTCTTATGGCATAATTTTTTGCATGTACTTTATTCTCTGAAATATAAAATCCTTCACCCTGTACATTGTCTTCAATTTGTTTACTATTTGGCTCATAATTGTCACTTAAGCCATGTTCAATAAGTTTTTTTGCAGCGGGTGCACTTGTACCATGCCATCCCAAAAACTGAATGACCTTTACGTCTCTGGAGGAGACATTCTTCATTTCTTTTTTAGGAAAGACATTTTTTATTTTTGACAAAAAAATCTTTACATATTTTGTTTCTTCCTTGCTTTCTTTTTTGGAACATTGTCCAAGCGAAGTTTCGGCACTTTGAAAGCAATTATAGCTAATCAATTTTTTGTTGATAATTATATCTGTAACATTTTCCGCTTTAATCAAATAATTCCGTAAACCCTGGTTAATTTGATAACCACCTCCTTCAAGCTTTTTACTGATATAACAAACATCACTTCTGAATTGCTGATTATTGACTTTCCCAACCATTTTCTCACCGCTTTTTATAAAAAAATTTATGGCATATTATCATTCCAGAAAAACAGCGACTTTCAGAATTCATTATTTTGAGTAAGTTCGAAAAACACAATAGAAGGCATTTCAAATTAAACGGGTGATTGCAACTGCTCAGTACCAATGCTATTAGATCCCTTCCCATCACTCTTAATGGAACCGCGTCATGACCTCCACAGCGTCAATGGAAGTACAGATCCGCCCCATCCAACCTGCCGATAATCCCTTTATAGCCCGCGTTATTCGCGATGTTTCAAGCGAGTTTGGTCTTAGCGCAGATAAAGGCTTTACCGTGGCCGATCCCAATCTTGATCGACTGTTTGAACTCTACAGTGAACCGGATAGCGCTTATTGGGTCATTGAACTGGATGGAGTAATAGTCGGCGGCGGTGGAGTCGCCCCGCTTTTGGGCAGCGACGCTGACATTTGTGAGCTACAGAAGATGTACTTTATGCCGATCGTACGAGGAATGGGCATAGCCAAAAAACTGGCGCTGCAGGCGATGGATTTTGCCCGTTCGCACGGCTACCAACGCTGTTATCTTGAGACTACCGCATCTCTGACTCGTGCCATTCGACTGTATGAACATCTTGGTTTTGAGCATATTGACGGTCCGATGGGTTGCACCGGACATACAGATTGCGAAGTGACCATGCTATGCAGGCTATAAACCATCCTGCAGGTAGCGCATATCATTGATTGATTCGATAATAAATTTTCCCTCGTCCGTATAGCACAGCCGGGTAACGCTGGCATTGTTGATAGCATGCTTCAAGACGTGGTGTCTCCCAGTCCCCTTAACAACACGGCGATCGCCATTCCGTGGGACACCACCAGCACGTTGCCTCCCCCTTTCTCTTAAGTATCACGGGCAACTTATGTAATACGGTTTATCATACGCGCGGCCACTTGCTGATAGCTCTCGGCTTCCCCCCCCTCGATTTAATGTCTTTTAACGCCGTAGTTCCCTGTGATTCTGACTCCTTAATGGCAGCGATGATTTGTTCAATACGGATGGCTCCCTCTTCGTAAGCCTGCATTAAAGCAGCTTCAGAGCCATAACCTGCTCGTCTCACCGCAGCCTCCCACATATTAGTATCCAAATCCCCCTCATACAGACCGAAGCAGACTTCGCGCAGTTCCCGGCTTTCATTGAGCGGCAACGCTGCGTTCCAGCTTTGCATAATCAGACGCACCGTTTCACCAGCGCGGCAAGAATCACCGGACCAGACGCTAATAAACTTAATCTTTTCTTTTTCCAGCCCGCGCCCAAGTTTTAAAGCAACGTCGACGCCTTCAGCGGTCAATGGTGTATCTGACCATCCCTGAACGCGGCGAACCGCGTTAAACATTGTTTTGCCGGTCGTGACGCAGATTTATTGATAATGATGAAGAGTAAGATACCAACCGATGATCTTATCGTGCATTTCCTCTGACTTCGAAAAGCAAATTGTTCTGCGGGTCAGTCGTTTGATATGTGTGCGAAGATTAAGATTATGTCGTTCTGTCCGTTGGGTATATTTCTTGCTCACCACGTGGCCTGTTGCACTTAACAGAACTTTATAAACCGGCCACGCATCTGTCATATAAAAGGCAATGTTAAATTTGCTTAACAGGGCCAGCAATCGTCGCAGGGTCGGGGCATTTCTCGGGCCGAAGACGTGGGCCAGAGCACGTTTGCGGATACGGTCATAAGCATAGAACAACCACCGGGGATTGCTTTTACACCGCACGTAAGACCATTGTTCACCGGCTTCACAGCAGATAACAACCTCCGTTTCGGGGTCGATATTCTCAGCTACCTGCTTTGGGGAAATTTTTTTAAGTGCCGCAGAATCGTATTGAGGCTGATACCGAGAACCCGTGCGGTATCGCGACATCCGTAACCATTCATGGCCATATTAACAATGGTCTGGTGTGTGTCTGGTTTGGCACCGGAGTAGCTAAAATTGAGCTGAAAGGTCTTTGAACAATGCTTGCAGATGTAACGTTGGGCACCGGATGCTGAATGTCCGTTACATCGTACAGCATAAGTTTCATTGCACTGAGGGCAGACGACATCAACTTTAGCCATATGTTACATCCAAAGCGCAAAGCATACGTGATCAGCAAGTCTGCGTCACGACCGGACTAGCGGTACACATTTCTGGCTACCACGCAGGTACACCGCTATGAAAACGCAGTTCATTATCTGGCTCATTAATCAGCCTTGCCTCCGTCTCGCCGATTTTCCTGATGCGGCAGGAGATATCTTCTGGAGAAATTTGCGTAGCCAGCATCAGATAATCCTGGTAATGGCGCGCTTCCGAACGCAGCAGAGAGAGATAAAAAGCGGACAGTTTTTCATCAAGCCAGGGGGCCAGACTGGCAAAACGCTCACATGAACGTGCTTCAATGTAGGCACCACAAATAAGCTTGTCGACCAACGTCTGTGGTTCCCAGGTGGCTACATCCGCAAGCAGGCCTTTGGCGTAACGACTGGCCGTTACTCTGGCATAGGGAATATTGCGTTCCTGCATAATTTCCATTACCTGATAAAAGTGGTGTAACTCCTCTTTTATTAATAAGACCATTTTATCAACCAGTTCATCACCATACCTGACATCAGCACAACTGATAATGGTTTTCGATAACCCTTTGTGTTCTGCCAGAAAAGCCAGAGAGCTATTACCGCTGTGAACAAACTGTTCCCATGGCTTCAGCCAGGCAAGTAGTGCATCACCGCTCTCGCGGTCGGCAACATATTTGCGAATCAACCACATTGCAGTCTGGGCGGCTTTCAGTTCGCAGACCAGATGATCAGTGAGTAATAACGGTAGATTTTCTGGTTTGCGTGCTTCATCAATCCACGCACAGGGCGTGCGACAGCGTAAAAAAGCGTTAACAGACGCAAGGAGCAGTTCGGTATTCATAAGTTCAACGGTGCCGTCGTTCAATAACAAAGTGACTTCATAGCCGGGATTGCAAGTCCCGGCGGGACAAGGAGTGAATCAATTCAAGTCTTTCCAGGCTTGCTAAATTTTAATGACGAACCCCATTATCGTCTTCATCTTCCGGGGAGCTATCACCCTCGTCTCCAGCATCCGGATCTTCAAAATAGGTTCCCCAACCATCATAATCAACATGGAACTTAGCGACCAGGTTGACCAGCTGCTCGACCTGCTCATCGATTAACTCAGCTTCTAGTGCACATTCGCTGAGGACATCGCAGCACATGACTTTACTGCCGTCTTCCAGTTCCAGTTCTTCCGCATCGGTCACTTCATAACCTAATTTAAACGCTTCCACCGCCGCTTTTTCTAATGCATCAAAGTTGCTGCAGGAAAAATGGTGCTCAATAGTATAAAGTGCATCAGGGTCACTGCCATCATCCAGTAACTCTTCGATAATCAGCCGCGTCTCTTCTCGCTGTTCTTCCAGTAATGCTTCGTTTGCCATAATCCTTTCCTCAGTATGTGACACTCTTGCGGCTATTTTCACATACTGCCCTTTATGCCTCTACCATTATCAAAAAGTTTCTGTATTACGGGGTTGAAAATGCATACTCATACGATTAAATTGAATTTAAATTCAATTTAATAAACCGGAGTGCTCAATGAGTCAGTTTTATCAACGCCACTTTCTCAGACTACTGGATTTTACCCCCGCAGAGTTAAATGACTTGCTGGCCCTCGCCGCCACCTTAAAAAAGAACAAGAAAAACGGTGAAGAAATCCCTTATCTGAAAGGGAAAAATATTGCGCTCATCTTCGAAAAAGACTCAACACGCACCCGATGCTCTTTCGAAGTTGCCGCCTACGATCAGGGAGCAAGGGTGACTTATCTTGGCCCAAGCGGCAGCCAGATCGGCCATAAAGAGTCGATGAGAGACACCGCCCGCGTGCTCGGCCGCATGTATGATGGCATCCAATATCGTGGCCACGGCCAGGAACTGGTTGAATCACTGGCAGAACATGCTGGCGTACCGGTGTGGAACGGCCTGACCAATGAGTTTCATCCCACGCAATTACTGGCTGACCTTCTCACCATGCAGGAGCATTTGCCAGAGAAAGCGTTCAGCGAAATGACCTTTGCATACGTTGGCGATGCACACAACAATATGGGCAACACCATGATGGAGGCGGCGGCGCTGGTTGGCCTTGATCTTCGTCTGGTCGCCCCTAAAGGCTGCTGGCCAGATGCCAAACTGCTCAAGGAATGCCGCCTCGCAGCAGAGAAAACCGGTGGTAAAATAACCCTGACCGAAGACATTGCCGAAGGCGTAACAGGCGCAGATTTCATTTATACCGATGTGTGGGTATCAATGGGAGAGCCGAAAGAAGTGTGGCAGGAACGTATCGCTCTGTTACGACCCTATCAGGTTGACAGTGCCATGCTGAAGCTAACCGGCAATCCGCAGATGAAATTCCTTCACTGTCTCCCCGCCTTTCATGATCGCCAGACCACGCTGGGTCAGCAGATGGCAGAACAATACGATCTGCACGGCGGAATAGAAGTCACAGACGACGTTTTCGAATCTGCGCACAGCGTGGTTTTCGACCAGGCAGAAAACCGGCTTCATACCATCAAAGCCGTTATGGTTGCGACACTTTCCAGTCAGCATTAATCTGGTCATCAGCTAATCTCAGTCGTGGGTATTTTACCCTCGGCCGCTGCGAGTTTATAACCCTGTCAGTGAATTTCAGACCGGATTGTGTACGTGCTCAGTATCTGATGCGGTGCGACAGGCAGGAAGAGAGCGCCAGGGCCCAGCCAGGCGGGGTCGCCACATCATTTTCAATGTTGCTCAACCCTGCAAGAAACTGTTCAGCCCACCAGTGACAGTCGTGCTGCGCTATACCGACCATCAGTCGTGAATGCATTTTTTTACGTTCGTTAAGGGATAAATGAAGTGCGGTATGTATCGCATCTGCGATCGCATCAGGATCGTAGGGGTTGACGATAATTGCGCCGTCCATATGCTCCGATGCCCCGGCAAACTGGGACAATATCAACACGCCCGGATCGGCCGGGTCCTGCAAGGCAACATACATTTTTGCCATAAGACTCATGCCGGCAATTAACGGCGTGACCACCGCAACGCGCGAAGCACGGTAGATCCCCGCCTGTTCTTCCCGAGTGTAATGGTGGGTCAGAAAATTTATTGGGTACCAGTCCAGTGTCCCCTTCACCCCATTAAGCTCACCGCACAGCGTCTCCAATTCATGACTCATTTCACTGGCCCGATGAGAATATCCTGCCGAGGGTGATGCAAGCTGTAATAGCACTACGTTTCCGACGTATTCTTCATGCCGACGCAGCAGGATTTCCATCGCGCTGATGCGGTAAGGCAGCCCGGCGCTATCATCAAGATGGCCACCACTGAGCACGCTGTTCCCGGGCAGGGTTTGGCGACACTCCTGCTCAGTCAGGCTACAGCGGCTACTTTGAATAAGCGATTCAACGTCATTCAGATCGATACCGACCGGAAAAATGCCCACGGTGACAATGCGTCCATTGATACGAAAACGGGTGCTGGCAAGGTGCTCAATACGAAACTCGCTTTCGACCCACAGCAGAAAATTTTTCATATCCTGCAAGGTCTGAAAACCGATAATGTCACAGCAAAGCAGGGACTCTGCCAGCCATCGCCAGTCGGGAATGGCTTCAAATCCTTGCCCGGCGGGAAAAGGCTGATGGAAGAAGAATCCCGTTCGGTTGGTCAGCCCGGCATCACGAATCAGTTGGGCACAGGGGATAAGGTGATAATCCTGAATCCAGATCGCATCATCCAGCATTGCATATTCTGCTATCGCCTGTGCATAGACCTCATTGAACTTACGGTATTGCATGAGCCCATCCAGGCTGAAGCGTGCAAGGTCCGGGCGCTGATGAAAAACGGGCCACAGCCCTTTATGAACATAGCCCATATAACCGTCATGCAATTCCGCATCACTGAGAGGAAAAGTCAGCACGTCGTAATCAGCGCCGTTGCAAAAAGTAAACTCCCCTGGATGTTCGGCTGGAAACTCAGTCGTTTTACCATTCCAGCTAATCCACAAACTGAGATCGCGTCGGCAGGTCAGTATGCTTTTATACAATGCTGAAAGCGTGGAGGAATGAGACATATTATGTGAAACCAGAATCAGACCTGACATAACGTTTTCCTGAAAATGTCTTCCCTGCCGGATGCAGAGAGAGCGAAGCCAGAGAGGCAACAGATGCCAATCATTAAACGGTTTCAGATATAAAAAAGGCGTAAAAATACAGACTGGGGGAGTAAAAATCGCTTAATAATGTTATCTTTTTGCAAGAAAACGAACCTGTAAATGTTGCATATTTTAAGGGCAGCATTATGTTTAATCTGATACTCCCACAGTTTTTTGTTCTGCTCACGCTGATATTCATTTTGCGGGCCGTTCTTTACTTTCGACAACTCACAGATAAGACGCATCTCTTATGACTTCAAAAAAACAGCCGCTTCCTGCAGCCATGATGGCCGCAGTGGGCATCGTGTTTGGTGATATTGGCACCAGCCCGCTTTATACCCTGAAGGAATGCCTTTCTATTTTGCCTGCAGGTGGCACTACCGAAACGGCGGTAATGGGCTTCCTTTCTCTGATTTTCTGGGGACTGACGCTAATCGTGACGATCAAATACGTCTGTTTTGTTATGCGGGCAGATGTGGATGGTGAAGGCGGAATCATGACGCTAATGTCGCTGGCGCGGCAAAGCGTTAGCGGTCGGGCCGTTCACCTGATTGTGCTGGCGGGGCTGACGGGCGGCGCGTTTTTCTATGGTGACGGTGTCATCACCCCAGCCATTTCAGTCATGTCCGCTATCGAAGGCATTGAAGTTGTCGCCCCGGCACTGGACCGCTTTATCGTACCGCTTTCCGTGGTGATTCTCGCACTCCTGTTTATTATCCAGAAGCATGGCACCGAACGGGTCAGTCGGGTATTCGGCCCGGTGATGCTGGTGTGGTTTGTCACGCTGGCGGCGCTTGGGCTGAGAGGAATTATGATGAATCCTGGGGTGCTACATGCGCTAAACCCGGCTTTTGCGCTGGCGTTTTTACTCAGCCATAAAGCGCTCTCCTTTGCCGCGCTGGGCATGGTAGTGCTGGCGGTGACTGGTGCCGAGGCACTGTATGCCGATATGGGGCATTTAGGGAAAATGCCGATCAGGATGGCGTGGTTAATTATCGCTATGCCCTCGCTGGTGCTGAACTACTTTGGCCAGGGAGCGCTGGTGCTTGCCATGTCAGATGCAGTTAAAAATCCCTTTTATATACTGGCACCCGGCTGGGCGCAAATCCCGCTGATCGTGCTTTCCACCCTGGCGACGGTGATTGCGGCCCAGTCCATTATTACCGGCGTTTATACCCTGACGCACCAGGCAATACGCCAGAGTTTTTTGCCGCCGATGCGCATTGTTTATACGTCTTCCACCGAGTCCGGGCAGATTTATATTCCCGTGGTCAACTGGCTGCTGTTTATCGCCGTTACCTTGATTATTGTGGCTTTCAAAAGCTCTTCCGCGCTGTCGGCTGCTTACGGGATCGTGGTCACGGGTACGATGGTGCTGACCGCCTTCCTGACCGGCATTGTGGCGTTCAGAAAATGGAAGTGGCCACTGCCCGTGGCGCTTATTTTTCTGCTCTGCATGTTGGTTATTGATGTCACGCTGTTTGGCGCGAACCTGATCAAACTGCTGTCAGGCGGCTGGGTACCAGTATTGCTGGCAATGGTGATGCTGGTGCTAATGCTAATCTGGAGCAGTGAACGCTCCCGCCTGATTCGCCGCCTCAGTGACGACCCGGAAAGTCTGAGGGCGATGATTAATTCACTTGAGGCGTCACCGCCCAAACGCGTCGCGGGAACCGCCATCTTTCTGACCAAAAAGGTCAGTGAGATCCCTCAGGCACTGCTGCATAATCTGAAACATAACCGCGTGATGCACGAACGCATCGTACTGCTGCACATCCGTACTACGGATAAACCGAGAGAATACAATCAGAATCGGATTGCGCTGCAGCAGCTTTCCCCAACGTTCTGGCAGGTGACCGCCTCTTACGGCTGGCATGAAGTGCCGGCCATGCAGGAAATCCTGTATCTCTGCGGGCTGGAAGGGTTCGGCTGCACAGTGAACGAGGCGTCATTCTTTACCTCTCACGACACGCTGATCATGAAAAAACGCCGGGGATTGTCACGGCTGAAAGGCGGCATTTTTCATTTCTTTCAGCACAATGCCCTGCGCGCCCACGAGCAGTTTATGATTCCGCCAAACCGTGTCATTGAACTGGGCGGGCAGAAAGAGTTCTGATGCAGCCGGTCATGAGCCCGTCGAAGCGGCCGCTACGCCACCTTATCCCGGAAAAACACCTGAACCAGCCGGGATATAATGGTGGAATCAGCCCCGCGAGGCTATCGGCACTATTGCTGCAGAGCTGCCGGTTGGGCGCTCGGCCTTTGTCTTACTAAAGCGCCTGCCGATCCCGTTCATCGTGCGCGCCACCGCCTCAGTAAACTGCCTCATTCTATCCGCCGCTGGTATGTCCAGCACGTTGACGATCTCACTCACACTAAAGGAGCAACGCGTGCTGGTGCCTGGCTGACCGACACATTTGAACAGTATGTTTTACCGCGCATTGACAATGTTAACGCCCGCTACCGGTTAGACGTTCTGCCGCTGGCATTCGTTGAGTTTGCGCAGGATTACAACTGACTGCCATGATGCGGCTGCCGCCGGCTGAAGCGCCTTGCGCACCGACTGCCCGCTCTGGTTACTGGCGAATTTATCAATTATCAGGAGCATTACTATCGTGAAACCAGCGATCTGTCGTTCTCTGTCATCTGTGCATACGGTCGTGCTGCCTGGCTGGTTTCCTATCTGAACATGTTTGCCCCCGGCTGGCATCCCCATCGTGGTGGCTGCGCCGCCTGCGTCGTGTCCATGACCAGTGGCGGGAGCACCTGCAAATCGCCGTCGGTTACGTTCACAAAAAATCAGCGTCGTACTGTAGTGAGCCGACCCTGAAAGAAAAGAATAGTGTGCGCAAAAGAAATCCAACCGTGAATACCTGAAAGCGATGGAGTTTGAGGACCAGGACACCGGCGAGCGCACGTCACTGGAGGACAAGGTAAACAAGAGCATTGCTAACCCTGCCAACCGTCGCCGGGAACTGATGACGCGTCAGCGCGGATTTGAGGATATCGCGAATGAAATGGGACTGACCGGGGAGTTTCACACCCTTACCGCTCCGTCTCGTTTTCATGCCGTACATACAAGCAGCCGCCGTAATGACAAATGGACGGCGGGCGCAGTATCCCCCCGCAACACCCAGCGCTATCTGTGTAAAATCTGGGCGCATGTTCGCGCTACATGGCGGCGCACCGGTATCCGGTTTTTTGGATTCAGGGTTGCCAGGCCGCACCACGACGGCACACTGTACTGGCATCTGTTGCTGTTCATGCGCCCGGAACACGTTGATAACGTCCGCGATCTTTTTTGCTATCACTCCCGCTTTGATGATTCAGAAGAGTTACTGACGCCGCAGGCGCTGGAGGCATGTTTTCAGGCAAACCCCATCGATACGAGCCTGTGCAGTGCCACTGACTATATCGCTAAATATATTTCAAAAAATATTGACGGTTATGCACTGGGTGATGAAATGTAAGTATCCCCTCAAAACGGCCCATTCACTTTTAGAGATCTTCCGACATACTGATTATCTCCTCTGAGGAGATCGCCATGCGTAAAGCCCGATTCTCTGAGCACCAGAGCATCGCCGTTCTGAAATCGGTAGAAGCTGGTCGAACCGTCAAAAATGTCTGCCGTGAGACCGCTATATCCGAAGCCAGCGACTACAACCGGAAGGCTGAATATGGCGGGATGGAAGCCGCAGATACCAAAAAGATAAAAGACCCTGAAGACGGGAATCGCCGCCCGAAGCTGATGTTTGCCGACCTGGGTCCGGAATGCCGGGCGCTGAAGGACGTTATCGAAAAAAAGTGTTAAAACCAGCGATAAAGCGTGAGCCCGTCAGCTATCTGACCACACAGTTTACGATGGGCATACGCCAGGCATGCAGGACGTTATCGCTGAACAGGACTGTGTTTCATTATCAGCCGGACACGCGACGTGATGAACCGGTGATCCAGAGCCTGACTGAGGCGGCTGAACGCTATCCCCGCTACGGATTTAAGCAGCTTTTTCAGGTGATTCGCAGGCAGGGCCACGTCCGGAACCACAGGCGTGTACACCGGATTTATTGTCTGCTAAAACTCAATTTTCGTCGTCAGGGTAAACAGCGCCTGCCGGTGCGCAATCCAGCTACGCTGGAAGCGCTCAACCAGAGCTGGTCGACTGATTTTATGCACGACGCGCTGACATGTGGCCGACGTTTTCGGACCTTCAACGTCGTGGATGATTTTAACCGCGAGGCTCTGGCGATAGAAATTGACCTTAATATCCCGGCGCAGCGGGTCGTGCGTGTGCCGGACAGGATTGTGGCACAGCGTGGATACCCGCTGAAAATGCGGATGGACAAGGGGCCAGAGCTGATATCACTGGCCCTGGCGCAATGGGCTGAGGACCATGGCGTGATGCTGGAATTTATCAGGCCGGGTAAGCCAACGCAGAACGGCTTTATCGAACGGTTTAACCGAACGTACCGGACAGAAATACTGGATTTTTACCTGTTCAGAACGCTGAAAGAAGCACGGGAAATCACAGAGCGCTGGCTCCCTGAATAACCTTATGCCGGAAGAATACCGGCTGATAGCTGGAAACCCGGAAGCCTCAAAAAGTGCGTGGAACCAGAGCTGGGATACTTACAGGATCCCCGAAGAATTTATTAAGAACGGCGCAGCGGGCAACAGTATCACGCTGGCCGTGATCCCCGCAATTCGTCCGGGCGTGAACGTTAATAATCGCCGCATCACGCAGGTGCAAATCAACAATGACGAAATGACACTCACCTGGACGTTGCTGAACAGCGCTGGGAAAAAGTACAGAGAACTCCGGTGCAGCGCCAGATTGACAAAAACTGGGCGCGGGCATGCACCTGATATTCTTCCCCGTGATACTGCCCGCTGGCTTACATATGGGATGATGGGTAAGGAAAAATAATGATTAGTGCCAAAAATTCGCAGATGAAATAGCCGATGCTGTTCACCTTGACAGTAATTTTTTTCGTGGGTTTATGAAAGGATTCGTAACGCTACCGATGGATTTCTATTATCTCGGAAAAGGTCTTACTGACACTGACAACAGAACAGTCAATTCTTATGATAAGGAACGCATGGTTAAAATGGTATGACTTCAAGAGAAAATATTGAGAAAATTCTTCGACTGTTTTTAGACAATTTTTTTCAACATGTATACGTTAAAAAAGTCAAAGAGCTTTCCGCAAAGGGTGCTGGCGGATTTTTTGGCAAAATGGCATTTAATCAGCTTGCCACTGCTAATATGGGTTATACTTTTTCATCCCGATTAATACCGCGAATAGTAACAGGCGCAACTGTTGGTGGCATCCTGTCCATTAGTGCTGCGATGTCCCGATCTTTATATGTGGTCAGGGACTTACAACGCCGGAATCCAAACGCATACAACATGTTACGGCGTATGGACGATCCCGATCTTTTGTATTTTATGGTGGAAGATAAAACCCGTCCTTTTGAAGAAGTGGCCGTACTGTGGTACACGGATCGCGATAAATTTCATCAAACCTGCTGTTATTTTTTTGAGAAAGTCTGAAATGAAAATATTTTTTCTGGCTGTACTTTCGCGTTTAGTTCAAGGAATTGGGATTGGTATCTGTGGATTATCATTTATCTACGCTGGGTGGTTCGTGTTCTTTTCATATAGCCCATATAAATATTATCTGGCTGTATTGATGCCGCCCGGCTTACTACATTTTTAAATTTGCAGTGCGGAAAATCTATGATGAAAGCCCTGACGACTGGTGAAAGTAAAAAGCCACCTGCATAGCAGGTGGCTTTGGCACCGCCCCCTAAAAGGGGGCTTAAACACCACCTTTCCAGTCCGAGCTGTATTTGCCTTTCTTCTTCCTCTTTGGCAACTTTGTCCTGGTACCGCACATACCTTCGAATTACTTCTTCTTTTGCACCCACCGAATCCACAAAATACCCTCTTTGCCAAAAGTGGTCACACCAAAGCTTGTGCTTCCTGAGATAAGGAAACTTCTCGAACAGCCTGATGTCCGTTCTCCCTTTCACAAATCCCATCAACTCATAAACACTCAAGCCAGGCGGCGTCCTCACCACCAGATGCATATGATATATCTGCACATTTAGCTCAACTACTGTGCATTTTTTCATATTGCTGTAAATGTAGATGCTGCGGTAAACCTCTTTACCGAGATTACCTTTGAGGATTTTGTATCTGTACTTCGGTGTCCATACAAGATGATACTGACAGCGATAGAATACGTGGGAAGCGGATTCATATCTGCTCACGCTATTTACTCCTTGATTTGCTGGTAACAAGCCGGGGCAGTATTTAGCATGGGCATTCTACCGGCAAAGCCCCACATGAACGATCACCACCTCCACAGGAGGTGGTTTAGTGTTGATAATAAAAGCCTCCCAGAAAGGGAGGCTTGATTTAAGGTGGATGCAACGTGGATGACACTGAATTAAATTCATTTTAATTCAGCATGTTAAGTCTTTATTGTAGCCCTCATTGAGAGGCTTTTTTTGTCCGTTGACCCGTAGTGGTGCTGAGGAGAAAGAAGATGACTAACCCGCTGTACAGGAAACATATCATTTCGATCAACGATCTCGATCGCTCCGAGCTGGAGCTGGTACTGCGCACCGCCGCAAGCCTCAAGGCGAATCCACAGCCGGAGCTGTTAAAGCATACCGTGGTGGCAAGCTGCTTTTTTGAAGCCTCAACCCGCACGCGTCTCTCTTTCGAAACGGCGATGCATCGTCTTGGGGCTTCCGTGGTCGGTTTTGCCGACGGTAGCAACACCTCGCTCGGTAAGAAAGGTGAAACACTGGCCGACACCATTTCCGTTATTAGCACCTATGTTGATGCCATTGTGATGCGCCATCCTCAGGAAGGTGCTGCCCGGCTGGCGACTGAGTTTTCTTCAGGCGTTCCTGTACTAAACGCGGGGGATGGTGCCAACCAGCATCCCACGCAAACCCTGCTGGATCTTTTTACTATTCTGGAAACACAGGGGCGCCTGAGCAATCTGAATATCGCCATGGTGGGCGATCTGAAATATGGTCGAACCGTCCATTCCCTGTCGCAGGCGCTGGCTAAATTTGAAGGCAACCGCTTTATTTTTATCGCGCCGGATGCGCTGGCAATGCCAGCCTATATTACCGATATGCTGGAGGAGAAAGGAATGAGCTGGAGACGCCATGACAGCATCGAAGAGGTCATTCCTCAGGTGGATATTCTGTATATGACCCGCGTTCAGAAAGAGCGTCTTGACCCCTCGGAATATGCCAACGTTAAAGCGCAGTTTATTCTTCGGGTAGCTGACCTGGCCGGTGCCCGACAGCAGATGAAGGTGCTACACCCGCTGCCACGTATTGATGAGATCACCGCCGACGTTGATAAAACACCGCATGCATGGTATTTCCAGCAGGCAGGTAATGGTATCTATGCACGCCAGGCGCTGCTGGCACTGGTGTTGTCCCGCGAACTGGCACTATAAGGAAGAAATAATGACTCAGGATAATAAATTACAGGTTGAAGCGATCAAACGCGGTACGGTGATCGATCATATTCCGGCACAGGTGGGATTTAAACTGCTGTCCCTGTTCCGCCTGACTGAAACAGATCATCGAATTACCATCGGTTTGAACCTGCCTTCCGGCGCAATGGGGCGCAAAGATCTAATTAAGATTGAGAACACCTTTCTGACCGACGATCAGATCAACCAGCTGGCGGTCTATACCCCGCATGCCACGGTGAACCGAATCGATAATTACGAAGTGGTCGGCAAAATTTCCCCGACTCTACCGGATCGCATTGAGCGTGTCCTGACCTGCCCAAACAGTAACTGCATCATCCACAGCGAACCAGTAAATTCAAGCTTCGCCGTAAAAAAACGCCATGCTGACGTGCAGTTAACCTGTAAATACTGCGAGAAAGAGTTTGCGCACCATGTGGTGCTGGCAAACTGGTAATAGGAATTAAGCCGCTTATAATGGGCCATATTTCGGACGAAATGCGTTCTGCGATATTTGCGTTAACCGACCGGTATTGCAGAACAATATTCGCCGCTCCCCTGTCAATCTGGAGAAAGTATGTCTCGTGAAATCAGCACCAAAAATGCTCCTGCTGCTATTGGCCCCTACGTTCAGGGCGTCGATCTGGGCAGCATGATTATCACTTCGGGTCAGATCCCGGTCGATCCTGAAACCGGTGCAGTTGCCGACGATGTGATCGCGCAAACCCGGCAGTCGCTCGCCAATGTAAAAGCGATCGTTGAAGCAGCCGGACTGACCGTAGGCGATATCGTCAAAACCACCGTATTTGTAAAAGATTTGAACGATTTTACCACCGTCAATGCTGCGTACGAGGCTTTTTTCACCCAGCATCACGCCAGCTTTCCTGCCCGCTCCTGCGTGGAAGTAGCACGTCTGCCTAAAGATGTAAAAATTGAAATTGAAGCGATTGCGGTTCGTCGTTAATATTTTTTGCCTCTCCCCAAGGGGAGGCCTGCCGCTTTATGGCTTCACAGTGCATTTTTCTCTCACTTCGTTAAAAATTTTTACTTTTCCCCGCCTTCAGACCGTTTCACCTCGCCGGTTAGTGACTAACCTTATGAAAGAAGAAAAAGGCCAGCATTAAATCAGTCGCAGAATCTTTCACCTGATAACCAGGATTGAGCAATGACAAACATTCCACCGTGGTGGCAAAACGGCGTTATCTACCAAATTTATCCCAAGAGTTTTCAGGACACGACCGGCAGCGGCACAGGCGACCTGGCGGGGGTGATTCAGCACCTGGACTATCTTAAAACACTCGGCGTAGACGCTATCTGGCTGACACCATTTTATCTTTCGCCGCAGGTGGATAATGGCTACGACGTGGCGAACTACACGGCGATTGACCAGCAGTTCGGCACCCTGAACGATTTCGATAATCTGGTGGCAGAGACGCACAAACGGGGTATGCGGCTGATTCTGGATATGGTGTTTAACCACAGTTCAACGCAGCACCACTGGTTTTATGAGGCACTTGACCCCACCAGCCCTTACCGCACCTACTATATCTGGCGTGATGCAACGCCCAATGGGCCACCTAATAACTGGTTGTCAAAATTTGGCGGTAGCGCGTGGCGCTGGCATCCTGAAAGCAGTCAATACTATATGCATCTTTGGACGCCGGAGCAGGCCGATCTCAACTGGGAGAATGAAAATCTGCGCGCGGAGCTGAAACAAATCGTCAATTTCTGGGCTGATCGCGGCATCGACGGGCTGCGACTGGATGTGGTTAATCTGGTATCGAAACGACAGGATTTTCCCGACGACCTCGGCGGAGACGGGCTACGGCTGTATACCGACGGGCCGCGTATTCACGAGTATATGCAGGAAATGAGCCGCGATGTGTTTCGCCCCCGCAGGCTGATGACGGTCGGTGAAATGTCTTCCGCCACCCTGGAGCACTGCCAGCGCTACGGCAATTTGAATGGTGAAGAACTGTCGATGGTGTTCAGCTTCGACCATGTTGAAGTGGATTTTTACAACGGCCAGAAATGGACACTGACGCCGCTGGATCTGGTGGCGCAGAAAGCAATTTTCACGCATTGGCAGCAGGGCATGCACAATCAGGCGTGGAATGCGCTGTTCTGGTGTAATCACGACCAGCCACGCGTAGTATCACGCTGGGGAGACGAAGGTGCATATCGGGTAACATCGGCCAAGATGCTGGCAATGGTGCTACACGGCATGCAGGGCACGCCCTATATTTTCCAGGGCGAGGAGCTGGGCATGACCAATCCGCACTTCACCCGTATCATCGATTACCGGGATATCGAAAGTCACAATATGTATGCAGAACTGCGTTCACAAGGGCATGACAGCGATAACTTACTGGCGATCCTTGCCAGCAAGTCACGCGATAATGGCCGTACCCCCATTCCATGGCACAGCGGAGAGAACGGAGGGTTCACCACAGGCACACCGTGGATTGGTATGTGCGACAACCTGGAGAAGATCAACGCTGAAGCGGCGCTGGCAGATCCGAATTCAGTGTTCTACACCTATCAGCGGTTGATCCAGCTACGCAAACGCTATGGCATCTTGACATGGGGCGATTATCTCGATCTGCTGCCGAACCACGCCCATTTGTGGTGCTATTGCCGTCGTTATGAGAAAGAAACCTTAGTGGTTGCGGCGAATTTCAGCGGGGAAACGCAGGTATGGCATCCCCCTGTCTACGATGGCGAGTGGCAGGTGCTGCTCAGTAACTATCCTGATACTCAGCTCACGCATGGAGAAATTATGTTGCGCCCGTGGGAAGCCGTCTGGTGGTATCAAGAAGAATGCGAGACCTTCACGCCGAATTGAATAGCATGGCCAGATCCTCATTGCTGAACAGGGTGGTATCGCTTAGGCCATCCTGCAAAATGCCCTCCGCCAGGTCAGCTTTCTGCTGCTGTAGCGCAACGATTTTTTCTTCTATAGTGCCGGCAGCAATCAGTTTGTAAACGAAAACCGGTTTATCCTGGCCTAAACGCCAGGCACGATCGCTTGCCTGGTTTTCTGCCGCAGGGTTCCACCAGGGATCGTAATGGATCACCGTGTCCGCAGCGGTAAGATTTAGTCCAACGCCGCCCACTTTCAGGCTGATCAGAAATACCGGCACCTCGCCATTTTGAAAACGCCGCACTGGCTCAGTTCGATCACGGGTATTGCCCGTCAGGGTAACAAAAGAGATACCCGATTTTGTTAATTCGTCAGCAATCAGCGCCAGCATTGAGGTGAACTGGGAAAAAATTAAGATGTGTCGATCGTCCGCCAGAAGATCGTTGAGCATCTCACGCAACAGCGTCATTTTGGCGGAAGACTTTACCCTGAACGCCTCATCCATTTTAATCAGCTGCGGATCGCAGCAGATTTGCCGTAACTTCAGCAACGCATCCAGCACGACCAGATGGCTGCGGCCTGCTGCCTGCTGTTCCATCGCCAGTTTTATCCGCTGCTGCATGACACTGCGCACCGATTCATAGAGCGCAAGCTGGGTATCTTCCAGTCTGACAGAACGAATAATGGTACTTTTTGGCGGTAGCTCTTTTGCGACATCCTGCTTGCGCCGCCTCAGCATAAAAGGTCGTACGCGGCGCGAAAGCAGTTCACGGCGCACCCGATCACCATGGCGTTCAATTGGAATTCGCCACGTCTGCATAAACTGTTTTTCATTGCCCAAAAAACCCGGCAGCAGGAAATCGAACTGCGCCCACAGTTCGCCAAGATGATTTTCCAGAGGGGTCCCGGTCAGGCAAAGGCGATGACGCGCCTTTAATGCCCGAATCACCGATGAGGCGCGGGAGGCGCTGTTTTTGACGTACTGCGCCTCATCAAGTATTAATAAATGATAGCGGTAACTGAGCAACTGAGGCTGATCTCGCCATAACAGAGAATAGGTAGTCAGTACCACATCGTATTGCTCAATTTGGCCGTAAAAGTCTTTACGTTGTGGGCCGGTCAGGGCCAGCACGCGCAACGTCGGTGCAAAGCGTTCCGCTTCCTGCATCCAGTTATAAACCAGTGTAGTAGGCACTACGATCAGCGACGGGCGATCCAGCCGGCCACCGTCCTTTTCTGACAGAAGATGGGCCAGCGTCTGAATGGTTTTTCCCAACCCCATATCATCAGCCAGTAAACCAGACAAGCTATGGGCACGGAGAAACTGCATCCAGTTCAATCCCTGCTGCTGATAGTCACGAAGCTGTGCCCGCAACGCGGGCGGCGGTTTTACCGCCTCAATTCCTTCCGCTGAACGTAAACGGCTGACCAGTTGGTAAGCGCGACTCTCTTGCTGGAACTGCCAGTGGCCACTCTCGCTAAGGGCAATTAATCTGCCGATTTCACAGGGTGCAATGCGCAGCGTGCCCTGAACGCTATCGGCAAAAATATCCGCAAGGTTACCCACAACCATTTTCAGGTGATCGGCGGTGATGTGCAGTCGCTCGTTGCGCTCAGTGCGCAGTTCAATCACTTCTTCATCGGAAATACGAGAAAGGTCACCTGATTGCCAGCGGCTGTCTTTCTGAAACAGCCCCGCCAACAAGGGCTGCAACGCTACCTGACGGCGGCCAACACGTACCCCTATCTCGAGCTGAAACCAGCCGTCGTTGTCCTGAATCACATACCCATCAATGCCGTTAAGTTCGATGACATTCCAGGTAAAATCATCGTCAATGCTTACCTTCCAGCTATGTTTACGCAGTAAAGGCAATTTCTGACGAATGAAATCACGCCACTGCACAGGCAATGCAGGGGCAAAAATATCAGGCGGTAGCGGGGATGATTCGGGAGTGTAAATATGCCCTGCAGAGAGGGTTTGTAAACCGGCCTGGCTTAACTCACGCAGCCAGTTCTGCTCAAGCTCAGGACGACGTTCAATGCGGAACAGCGTGCCCTGCCTATCACAAAAGTGCTCTCCGCTGCTGCCCGCAGCGACCTCAACACCACCATAATCAAAATGAACGGCCGCAAAGTCCAGCCGCTTTTGTCGGTGGCCATAATGCCCAAAGCCACTGACAAACTTTGTGCGCGATTCCAGCCGTATAGCAGGGACAGGCTCAACAGAGGGTAGTTTCGCGGCAGGCATTGGTGCCTGACTGGCAGGCTGCTGCCGTAAATAAGCCAGCATCACAGCGGCAACGTGACGACAATTATTTTTGACCGGACATGTGCATTCGCCGCTGGCATGCAGCTTACCCTGCGGCAGGCTGAAATGTACCATGACCTGAAAAGGTTCGATGTGTTTTCCAGGTACGTCTCCTGTTAACAGATTATTTTGCCACTGAATATTCTGTACTTTTGCCACCAGCTCTTTTGCTCTGGCAACGGTACGCACACCAATCCAGCGATTAACCTGGTTTTCATTGTAGTTAACTGAGGGCATCAGACAATATCCTGAGATGGCCAGAGCATGAGCTTCAGTGCTCTGCGTAACAGGCCATAATAGGGAACCCCCAGCCGGGAATGCAACCTCACGACATGCAATAGCCAACAAAAATAGCCGCAGCGGTGGCTGACTAACTTTACACCACCGTTTTTCAATCTTTGCTCCAGGTCAATAAATCATCGGTTAAATGAGGGGTTACTATATATAGTTGTATAATAAAAAAATAACACCACATATAGTTTACCAGGATATAACGATGGCTTCATTAGTAATAAAGCGAGATGGTTGTAAGGTCGCCTTTTGTGAGATACGCATTCTGGATGCAATCAACCGGGCCGCGCATGCTGCAGGTATTGAGGATAACGATTACTGCGCGTACGTTACCACTCAGATTTGCCAGCAGTTACACAGACAGGAGCGACTCGATATTCATGATATTCAAAAAGCGGTGGAAAATGCCTTAATGGCAGGTCGCTATCCTGAGCTGGCACGAACATACATTGAATATCGCCACGAGCGGGACTTGGCTCGCGAACGACGAGGCAAACTGAACGCCGAGATACAAGGGCTGATTGATCAGACCAATCCGGCGTTGTTAAATGAGAATGCCAATAAAGACAGCAAGGTTATTCCAACCCAGCGCGATCTGCTGGCGGGCATTGTCGCCAGACACTATGCGACCCGGCACATATTATCGCGTGATATCGTCAACGCGCATGAGCGCGGCGAAATTCACTATCACGATCTCGACTATGCTCCTTTTTTCCCCATGTTCAACTGCATGTTAATCGATTTGAAAGGCATGCTGACGGGCGGTTTTAAAATGGGCAATGCTGAAATTGAACCCCCTAAATCAATTTCAACCGCCACTGCGGTAACCGCGCAGATTATCGCGCAGGTCGCCAGCCATATTTATGGCGGTACCACCATTAACCGTATCGATGAAGTACTGTCACCTTTTGTCGAAGCCAGCCTGGAAAAACACCGTCAGGCCGCGCAGAAATGGCAGATTGCCGAGGCTGAAGGCTATGCACGCAGTTGCACTGAGAAAGAGTGTTTTGATGCATTCCAGTCGCTGGAATATGAGGTGAATACGCTGCACACCGCTAACGGGCAGACGCCTTTTGTAACTTTCGGTTTCGGTCTGGGCAGCAGCTGGTCGGCACGACTGGTACAACAGTCGATCCTGCGTAACCGTATTGCCGGATTAGGCAAAAACCACAAGACCGCGGTATTTCCGAAACTGGTATTTACAATAAAAGAAGGACTGAATCGTTCTTCCGGCGACCCCAATTACGACATCAAGCAGCTGGCGCTGGAGTG
The DNA here is from genome assembly GCF_021365465.1 of Erwinia tracheiphila. NCBI lineage: Bacteria > Pseudomonadati > Pseudomonadota > Gammaproteobacteria > Enterobacterales > Erwiniaceae > Erwinia > Erwinia tracheiphila. Next base: position 771,055 of record NZ_CP089932.1, on the reverse strand, counting down.
TGCCAGTAAAAGGATGTATCCGGATATTCTCAATTATGAGCAGGTGGTGAAGGTGACCGGTTCCTTCAAGACCCCTATGGGATGCCGTAGCTTTCTGGGCCCGTGGGAAGAAAATGGCCAGCTGGTACATGAGGGTCGCAATAATATTGGCGTCATCAGTATCAATTTGCCACGCGTTGCACTTGAGGCAAAAGGTAATGAAACTGCATTTTGGGACCGGCTCGATCAACGTCTGCTGCTAGCTAAGAAAGCGCTAATGACCCGTATTGCCAGGCTGGAAAATGTTAAAGCTCGCGTCGCGCCTATTCTCTATATGGAAGGTGCCTGTGGCGTTCGTCTGCAGGCAGATGACAATGTTGCAGAAATTTTTCGCAACGGCCGCGCCTCGGTTTCTCTGGGTTACATTGGTCTTCACGAAACCATTAATGCTCTGAGCGGGGGAAAAACACATCTGTATGATGATAAAAAATGGCAAGTAAAAGCACTGGCGATTGTTGCACGGCTACGTGAAGCAGTGGATAACTGGAAGCAAGAAACAGGTTATGGTTTCAGCCTTTACAGCACGCCAAGCGAGAATTTATGCGACCGCTTTTGCCGACTGGATGCCGCCGAGTTTGGTATTATCAGTGGCGTGACGGACAAAAGTTATTACACCAACAGCTTCCACCTTGATGTGGAAAAACAAGTGAATCCTTACGACAAAATCGATTTTGAAGCGGCTTACCCTGCCATCGCTAACGGCGGATTTATTTGCTATGGCGAATACCCAAACATTCAACATAATCTGAAAGCGCTGGAAGACGTCTGGGACTATAGCTACAGCCGGGTGCCCTATTACGGTACCAATACGCCGATTGATGAGTGCTACGACTGCGGCTTTTCCGGCGAGTTTTCCTGCACCAGCAAAGGGTTCACCTGCCCGAAATGCGGTAATCATGAGCCTTCCCGTGTGTCTGTCACCCGCAGAGTTTGCGGCTATCTGGGCAGTCCTGATGCACGTCCGTTTAATGCCGGTAAACAGGAAGAAGTAAAGCGCCGGGTCAAACATATGGCAGCCGGGCAACTAAAGTGAATATCCATCAATATTATCCGGTGGACATCGTTAACGGGCCGGGCACGCGCTGTACCCTGTTTGTTGCCGGTTGTGAACATCAATGCGTCGGATGCTATAACAAAAGCACCTGGCGGCTCACTTCCGGCTATCCCTTTACTGTTCAACAGGAGGAACAAATTATTGCCGATCTTAACGACACTCGGATCCCGCGGCAGGGCCTGTCTCTGTCAGGGGGTGATCCATTGCATCCGGCCAATGTTGCTGACGTGTTGAGGCTGGTGCAACGCGTGCGGCATGACTGTCCGGGAAAAGATATCTGGCTGTGGACGGGCTATCGGCTGGAAGAACTTAACCCATCCCAACAGTCTGTTGTTGCACAAATCAATGTTCTGGTGGATGGGCGATTTGTTCAGGCGCTAAAAGACCCTTCTCTGTCCTGGCGCGGGAGCAGCAACCAGGTGATTTACTACCTACGCTAGCCAATCTATGCTCGCTGCCAGGACAGTTTTTTACCAAATCCCAGCGTATTATCGGTCATTTTCAGCTCGTCGATCCATATCTCCCATAGCGGTGCAGAGACTTTTGTTGCTACGGGAAAGCGCTTTACATAGGCTTTATACGCATGTTCCTGAGCCTCCCCCTCCAGCAGGCTTATTTTGCCGGAATATTGTACCCCCTGAATTTTCAACACGCTTTTAGGCTGACCATTAACGGTTCCGGCTACCTGCAGATCGTTATAAAACTGCATACCATGGCGTGTTTTCGATTCCGTCATGATCCAGAAAGCCACGCGGAGCGGATCAAAGCGGTAAAAACAGTTAGCGCACCATACTGGCGTACCACCACATACGGAAAGAACATGCTGCTTTTGTAAAAAGCAGGTGATAGCATTCAGTGTCTGAGAATCATCCATTTTTATCTTCCTGAAAATTATTGAGTATCCAGACGCACGGCAAAATAAAAAAGGTGTGAATGGCAACGGCTTATGGAATCAACATTCAATTCAATAGTACAGGCGATGACTCAGATGAAAAACGACAGCGAGACATCATGGCGGCTGTATATTCTGCGCACCCGCCACGGGCTGCTTTATACAGGCATCACCAACGATATTTCACGCCGTGTTGACCAACATCAACGCGGTAAAGGTGCCAAAGCGCTGCGTGGTAAGGGCCCACTTGAGCTGATGTTTCACTGTGAAGCAGGTGATCGCTCCAGTGCATCAAAACTGGAATATCAGGTCAAACGGCTCATGCGCGAGGATAAACTCAGGCTGATTATCCACCAGCCTGCTTCCCTGATACAGTGGTTAAATACGCTCAAAGGGCGCTGAGTATTCAATATTCCCTTCTGCACCAACAAATGCGTTGTCGGCCAGTTTATAAACATGAAATGGTTTTTCACCGTCTGACCTGAGACAACGCAGCGCTGGCTCTGTCACCGGAACAAATCCATATCGTTGAAAGAATTCAGCAGCACCAACCACCACTACCGCGGCGTATCCAAACTCATTCAGCATATCCAGGCCTTCGTAAACAAGCTGTTTACCCAGCGACTGCCCGCGCATACGCGGGTCGACCACAAGAGGAGCAAGTGCCACCCATTGATTATCCTGGCCATCTAGCGTAACCGGACTGAATGCTGCGTAGCCCAGTACCTGTCCTTCATCATCGGTTGCAACAACACCAAGCGTCAATAACCCATCCTCACGTAGCTGCCGGACCAGTTCAGCCTCTGCCGTGGTTGAAAAACTGCGGCGTAACAAGCTGTCGATACTGGCAGCATCCACACCGATTTCCGTCCGAATTAGCATGAAGCACCTGCGCGATCCACTGTGGAAGTCGCGTCCTCAGTTAGTCCTGCCTCAATGAAGTCAGCAAGTTGCATTAGCCCGGCACGTAAGAGTACCGGCATATATTCCAGACCAATAGCATCCATCAGATTTTTTACTTCAAGGCCCAGTTCAGTATCACCTTCAATGATCAAACGGCGCTGAAAAAATAAGGTATCGGGATCCAGCCTGCGTGCAGCTATCCGCACAAGATCGTTAGCATTGCCGCGAAACCAGACATCTGCTTTGTCGCAAGCTTCAATGCGTAACATTCCCTGCGCAACAGTGGTTGTCCAGCGCAATCCAAGATCGCGAATTTCCATGCCCAACCAACGATCCTCCAGAAAGTCCAATTCACCTTCGGCTAAAGCATGATGAAATTGCCAGAGCAACAATTGTTGCAGGCCGATGCGCTTTACGGCAAAAGGCGTACACTTCAGTGGGAAGCGCAATAGTTCAGGACCTTTACGAACAAGCTGTGTACGTAGCTGGTTTAGCACTATGTCACTCCTTATGAACAAAGTTCGACTATTTTGCCATAACGATCAGGCGCCTCTGCGGACAGGATCAATAAAGTACATGAACCCGTCTTTCTCTTCGGCAAATTCATTCCTCTGGATACGTTATAGCTGCCTTAAATCAAAAATGTTTCTTGCCATTCTTACTATACTGAGCGGTACTTTTGTCTATACGGATAATCGTTTTATGGAACTGCTCTGCCCGGCTGGCAGCCTGCCAGCGCTCAAAACGGCGATTGAAAATGGTGCAGACGCTGTCTACATCGGTCTGAAAGATGACACCAATGCCCGTCACTTTGCCGGACTCAATTTTACCGAAAAGCGTCTGGAAGAAGCCGCTCAATATGCTCATCAGCATAAACGTAAACTGCATGTTGCGATCAATACTTTTGCTCATCCTGATGGATATGCACGCTGGGAAAGAGCGGTGGATATGGCTGCCGCTGCCAACGTTGACGCTCTGATTCTGGCCGATATCGCCATGCTGGACTATGCCGCACATCGCTATCCGCATATTGAACGTCATGTCTCTGTTCAGGCATCTGTCACTAATGCAGAAGCGGTAAAATTTTATCAATCGCACTTTGATGTTGCACGAGTAGTCCTGCCACGCGTGCTGTCTGTCCACCAGGTACGCCAGCTTTCCCGTACCACCACCGTACCACTTGAAGTTTTCGCATTCGGTAGCCTGTGCATCATGGCTGAAGGACGCTGTTACCTCTCTTCCTATCTGACGGGCCAATCACCTAATACGGTGGGAGCTTGTTCCCCTGCGCGCTTTGTCAGGTGGCAGGAAACCGCACAGGGACTGGAGTCCAGACTGAATGAAGTGCTGATTGATCGGTACGAAAACAATGAAAATGCTGGTTACCCGACATTGTGTAAAGGACGCTATAAGACAGAAGAACAGCGCTATCACGCACTGGAAGAGCCGACCAGCCTGAATACGCTGACGCTTCTTCCTGAGCTGATGGCTGCAAATATTGCGTCGGTAAAAATTGAAGGCCGCCAACGCAGTCCGGCGTATGTAGGTCAGGTCGCCCGGATCTGGCGACAGGCAATTGACGCCTGTAAAGCCAGCCCTGACACATTTTATGCTCAACAAAACTGGATGAATGCGCTGAGTGCGTTAAGTGAAGGAACACAAACCACGCTGGGCGCATACCATCGCCAATGGCAGTAGAAACATTAATGAAATATTCCTTAGGCCCGGTGCTTTGGTACTGGCAAAAAGAAACATTACATACTTTTTACGAAGCCGCTGCAAAAAGCAGTGCTGAGATTATTTATCTGGGAGAAACGGTATGCAGTAAGCGTCGCGCGACGAAATTTGCTGACTGGATGGCAATGGCAAAAGATCTTCACGCCGCCGGTAAACAAGTCGTACTGAGTACACTGGCGCTGGTGCAATCTCCTTCTGAACTCACGGAACTTAAACGCGTTGTGGATAATGGTGAGTTTCTTGTAGAGGCCAATGATATGGGGACGGTGAATATGGACGCTCAAGCAGGTCTGCCCTTTGTCGCCGGACATGCTCTGAACTGTTATAACGCCGCTGCACTGAAAATATTATTGAAAATGGGCATGACACGCTGGTGCATGCCCGTCGAGCTATCGCAAAACTGGCTGTCGGATTTACTCACTCAGTGCGAGGCGTTAAATATTCGTGGAAAGTTTGAGATTGAGGTATTCGGCTACGGCCATTTACCCCTTGCCCTTTCAGCACGATGCTTTACGGCCAGAGCTGAAAATCGCAGTAAAGATGAATGTCAAAGCTGCTGTATCAATTATCCCAACGGCAGGGTGCTTCGCACACAGGAAGACCAGCCGCTCTTTGTTTTAAACGGTATCCAGACCATGAGCGGCTACTGCTATCACCTGGGAAACGATCTTATTTCGATGCAGGGACTGGTGGATATCGTGCGTGTTTCGCCACAGGATAAGGAGACTGTGATGTTGATTGATGCATTCCGCAATAATGAAATGGGGGACGCGCCCTTTCCTCTTGTTAAGCGGCAAGATTGCAACGGGTACTGGCGACATATTTCCGGGTTGGAATTGGTTAGCCAGCCCTCCCCTGAGTGAGTGACAGACTTAAAACCTATCCCGGAAGGGATTGCCAGATACTAAAAAATGGCAATTTCTGAGGGCAAAGAATGGCGGGCAGCAAGTGGCAAATCAGCGTTCAACTTTGGGAGAAAATGCTTCCTCTTTCACCGGTCGTTGCAGCGGCGAACACCCATGATATCAGACTGGTTGCGGATACACCTGATGCTCTTCAGACGGGGCGTCAGGTGCAAAAACCCGGACTCTGCCCGGACTATGCGTGCCAGTTTGCTGGACAGAGCGCACGCCACCACGTTCGAGTGATGGCTGGCAAGCTGCTTTTTAACCCACTCTGCCAGACGCCCTGGATTGTGCTCCAGCCACTGCATAAACACCCGTGCACACCGCACCAGCAGCCGTCGCAGATTCTTATCACCCCGCTTGCTGATGCCCATCAGTGTCGTTTTTCCACCCCTGCTCTACTGGCGGGGAACCAGTCCGGTTGAAGCGGCAAAATCACCCCTGCTGGCATAGTTTTTTCCGTCACCCGGACGGGTGGCTAACAGGCTCGCCGTTACCGGCCCGATACCGGGAATGGTCAGCAGGCGCTGCGCGGTTTCAGCCTCCGCAAGATGGGTTTTCAGTTCTTTATCGATTTCATCAATTTCCCCGACAGGGTAAATATACTGGCTGTGGAGTCTGCTCAGAACCCTTGCCAGATAAGGCGGGAAGCCATTTTCTTCCAGCACGCTGGCCAGACCTCGTATCACGGCAACACCGCACGGCAGACTGACACCGAACTCCAGTAAAAAAGCGTGCATCTGGTTGGTGGTTTTAACGCGTTGCCGTATCAGCGAGTCACGGACCCGATGCCGGGCAGCCATTACCTGCTGCTCTTCCGTCCGGGGTTTTACAAAACGCATAGCGGACCGGCAAGCCGCCTCACAGATAGCTTCAGCATCGACAAAATCGTTTTTGTTGCTCCTGACAATAAAGGCGGACAAACTGCGGAGAAATCATCTTTGTCTCATGATCTGAATCAGCAATCCGGCGTGCCATGAAATGCGCCCCGCCGCTGGACTCCATCACCACGGTTGCCTTCTTGCAGGAACCGAGAAAATGAATACGCTGAGTGCGGGAAAACTTTTTGCGCAACAGGGCATTATCTTTTTCGTCCTGACAGTGAACGTGGAAGGAATGTTTACCGGGAGCAATACCAATAAGCGTAACGTGTTGCATGATGGTTCCCTCTGAAGTAAAAAACCACCTGCATAGCAGGTGGCATTGATTTCGCCCCACAGGGGCGCACTAAGTCCAGGCGCAGAGAGCCTTCCCTTCACACTTCTTTCAGTGGAAGCTGGCTCTCTTCAACTTCATGTTTTTCCTGATACTTCACGTACTTTATTATCATTTCTTCGTTTATACCTACGGTATCGACACAATAACCTCTTGCCCAAAAATCATTCCCCCACTGCTTGTTCTTACGCAAGCAAGGAAATTTACTGAACAATCGAAGGGCTGTTTTACCCTTTAAGTCGCCTGTTACATGGGAAATCGAAAGCCGTGGAGGCACTTTTACCCGCAAATGGACATGGTCTGTCTGGACATTCAGCTACACTACTTCTATCCCGGGCTGCTCACCTGAGATCCTTATCGGCTTACAGACCTCTTTACCAACATTGTTCCTGAGGATGCGAAACCGGTACCTGGGTGTCCATACGATATGATATTGACAACACCAGAGCACATGAGATGCTTTCTGGAATCTGCCCATGGTTAAATCCCTGGCAGTTATAGGGATAACAGATTCGGATTTTCCCATGAGTAGCATGACTGGCAGAGCCAGCTTATTGCTGACCACCTCCACAGGAGGTGGTGTTCATGCAGGGATAAAACACCCTGCCAGCGTACCGCTCACAGGGTGGGGGTGACCATCTTATTAACCCGCGATGCCTTTAGCAAAACGGGGTTTGACGAGTTATGCGAAAGCTCGCGCTAACGTATTAGTAAGTCAGTAGCACGATGATTAGATGTCCCGACGGCGAGCGGGCGCGCCACCATTCTCACGACGACGGCTGCCACCTTCACGGCTGAATCCACCGCCACGACGCTCACCACCGCGATCGTTGCTGAAACGACGACCACCTTCAGAACGACCGCCGCCAAAACCACCACGACCTGCACCAGGACCACCACGGCGCTCGCCACCACGATCGTTGCTATGAGGCTGTGCATCACCAATCAGCTGCATATTCATAGGTTTGTTCAGAATACGCGTACGGGTAAAGTGTTGCAGAATATCCCCTGGCATACCTTTTGGCAGTTCAATAGTAGAGTGGGTTCCAAACAGCTTGATGTTACCAATGTAACGGCTGCTGATATCGCCTTCATTGGCGATAGCACCAACGATATGGCGAACTTCAACACCGTCATCGCGACCCACGTCAATACGGTAAACTTCCATATCACCAACGTCACGACGCTCACGGCGTGGGCGATCGCCATCACGGTTTTCACGCGGACCACGATCGTCACGCTCTTTGAATTCACGACGCGGGCGTGGAGCCGGATCGGCAGGCACGATCAGTGGGCGTTCACCCTGAGCCATTTTCAGCAATGCCGCTGCCAGCGTTTCAATATCCAGCTCTTCTTCTGGATGCATTTTACTTAACAAAGCACGGTACTGTCCCAGATCGCTGCTTTCCAGTTGCTGCTGGACCTTTTCGGCAAACTTAGCCAAGCGACGCTGACCTAACAGCTCCGCATTTGGCAGTTCAACTTCGGGAATAGTCAATTTCATGGTGCGTTCAATATTACGCAGCAAACGACGCTCACGGTTCTCAACAAACAGTAAAGCACGACCGGCACGACCGGCACGGCCAGTACGACCAATGCGGTGAACGTAAGACTCTGCATCCATAGGAATATCAAAGTTGACGACCAGGCTGATACGCTCCACGTCCAGTCCACGGGCAGCGACATCAGTGGCAATCAGGATATCCAGGCGTCCGTCTTTCAAACGTTCCAGCGTTTGCTCACGCAGTGCCTGATTCATGTCACCGTTAAGTGCTGCACTGTTATAGCCGCTACGCTCAAGTGCTTCAGCTACTTCCAGAGTCGCATTCTTGGTACGCACAAAGATAATAGCGGCATCAAAATCTTCAGCCTCCAGGAAGCGCACCAGTGCATCGGTCTTACGGCCATATGCTGTCCAGTAACTCTGGCTGATATCAGGACGTGTAGTGATACTTGACTGAATACGCACTTCCTGAGGATCTTTCATAAAGCGTTTTGTAATACGACGGATAGCTTCCGGCATGGTTGCCGAGAACAGCGCTGTTTGATGGCCTTCCGGGATCTGCGCCATGATGGTTTCAACATCTTCAATGAAACCCATACGTAGCATTTCATCGGCTTCGTCCAGAACCAGACCACGCAGATTAGACAGGTCTAACGTACCACGCTTAAGGTGGTCCAGCAGACGACCAGGCGTACCGACGACAACCTGAGGACCCTGACGAAGTGCGCGCAGCTGGACGTCATAACGCTGGCCACCGTAAAGGGCAACCACGCTGAGTCCACGCATATGTTTAGAGAATTCTGTTACTGCTTCAGCAACCTGGACCGCCAGCTCACGAGTAGGTGCAAGTACCAGAATCTGCGGTGCTTTAACACCTGCATCAATATTGTTTAAAAGTGGCAGAGAGAAAGCAGCTGTTTTGCCGCTACCAGTCTGTGCCATGCCTAATACATCGCGGCCAGCCAGAAGATGAGGGATACACTCAGCCTGGATAGGGGATGGTTTAACATAGCCCATGCCGTTCAGAGATTCGAGGATATCGGCATTCAGGCCGAGGTCAGAAAAAGTAGTTTGGATATCAGTCATGTAGTACATGTGCCTCTTAGATTGCGGCGGCCAGTCTACATAACTCGTCGTGAAAATTTTCAGTCATTTTCATCAAAAAGTGTGAACCGGCTCATATTAGTGGTTTCGACGAACAAAAAAGGCCTTCATCCGTTAAGATGATGACTTTTCGAAATAAGGCAATAAAAGTTCGTCAGCTATTGCTGGTCAGATTCTGATAAATCGTCTTGCGTCTGGCCAAGTAAAGCCAGCTCCAACAATGCATATCGGTGCTCAACAAAGTTGTGAACATTATTAGCTACTGTAAGCTTGAACAACGCTTTTGCGTTATCCTTCTCCCCCAGACTTAAGTAATGTTTACCTAAATAGAAGTTGGTTTCACTGAGATGTTCAGCGAGCGAGGTGTTATCCGTTGCGTCCGCCTTGAGACGGTCCATCAGCTTCGTTTCGCTAATGTTGCCCAAATAGAACTCGACAATATTCCATCCCCATTGCTCTCTTACCGCTTTATCGTATCGCTGTTGAAGCGCAACGATAGCCTTATTTGCATCAACCTCTCGTTCATCAAGGTAAAGCCACAGGCTACGGAAAGGATCGTTAGGATCGTCTTGATAAAACGCCAGCAGATCATCTTGCGCTAATTTGAACCTTCCGCCGTAATACAAAGCGATACCTCGATTCAAATGCGCATAATTGTGAGTTGGATCAAGCTCAAGTACAGAATCAAACGCTTCATAGGCAGCGTCAAAGTTACCTGCCTGCGTTAAATATATACCTAAATAATTGAAAACTTCAGGCATATCAGGTCTGATCGACAACGCTTGTGAAAAATCATTTCGCGCCAGTGCCCTCAGGCCCAGACTATCATACAACACTCCGCGCTCATATAATAGCTGTGCGCGTTCATCATCGGTAAGAGCACGACTGGCAAATATTTGTTCCATACGTGCCAGAATAACTTCCTGTTGCAGAGTCGGCTGTAACGCAACGGCCAAAACCTCGTTGTTACGCCAATCCGAGTTGCTGCATCCTGCCAGCAGGATAGCTGTCGCAACGAAACACCAGCGCAAAAAAGGCTTCATTACCCACTCCCAAATACAAACAATGGGATGCAATCCATTCATCCGCCTGCCCGTGCATAAGGTGTCATCCTGCCCTCGCGATGAAGATAAAGCAGTTCTCCGTGCTGTTGCACAGAGAACTTAACAATCTGAGGTGCCTTATTCTGCTTCCAGATTTGACACAGCTCCTGCTTCAGATTGAGCTGGAGAGATTGCTTCTTTGATGCTCAGGCGTACACGACCCTGACGATCAACCTCCAGCACCTTAACCGGAACTTCCTGACCCATTTGCAAATAATCAGTGACTTTTTCAACACGTTTATCAGCAATTTGCGAAATATGCACCAGTCCTTCTTTACCGCCACCAATCGCGACAAATGCACCAAAATCAACGATACGAGTTACCTTACCACTGTAAACGCGTCCTACTTCAATTTCAGCGGTGATCTCTTCAATTCGACGGATGGCATACTTAGCTTTATCACCATCGGTAGCAGCAATTTTAACCGTACCATCATCTTCAATTTCAATGGTAGTGCCTGTTTCTTCTGTCAATGCGCGAATAATCGAGCCACCTTTACCGATCACGTCTTTAATTTTGTCCGGACTGATCTTAATCGTATGGATACGTGGAGCAAATTCGGAAATATCACCACGAGGTGTGCTAATAGCTTGTTCCATTACACCAAGTATATGCAAACGTGCACCTTTAGCCTGATTAAGGGCTACTTGCATAATTTCGCGGGTAATACCTTCAATTTTAATATCCATTTGCAGCGCAGAAATACCTTCACGGCTACCTGCTACTTTAAAATCCATGTCACCTAAATGATCTTCATCACCCAGAATGTCAGACAGGACGACAAAGTTGTCACCTTCTTTTACCAGCCCCATTGCGATACCTGCAACGGCTGCTTTAATTGGCACGCCAGCATCCATCAATGCCAGGGATGCTCCGCAAACCGATGCCATTGAAGATGAACCATTTGACTCAGTAATTTCAGAAACAACACGAACGGTATAAGGAAAAACATCACCTTTAGGCATTACTGCCAGCACGCCGCGCTTTGCCAGACGTCCATGACCAATTTCACGACGTTTAGGCGAACCAACCATACCTGTTTCACCAACGGAGTATGGAGGGAAATTATAGTGGAACAGGAAGCTGTCAGTGCGCTCTCCCATTAACTCATCCAGACTCTGCGCATCACGGGCAGTGCCTAATGTCGCAGTAACCAGCGCCTGAGTCTCTCCACGGGTAAACAACGCAGATCCATGAGTACGTGGTAATACGCCTGTGCGAACATCCAGACCACGAATCATGTCTTTTTCACGACCATCAATACGGGGTTCACCACGTAGAATGCGACTACGTACTACGCTCTTTTCTAAAGAGTGCAGAATATCACCAATTTCTGCTTCGTCTAATGACACATCTTCGGCTAAGAGTGCAGCAGTGACCTCTGACTTAACCACATCAACCTGGGCATAACGCTGCTGTTTTTCGGTTATACGATAAGCATCGCTCAAACGAGATTCAGCCAGAACAGAAATGCGGGAATAAAGTGACTCATTAACCGCTTCCGGTTGCCAATTCCAGCGTGGTTTACCCGCTTCAGCAACCAGAGCATTGATATTTTCAATGACGACCTGCTGTTGATCGTGCCCAAATACGACTGCACCGAGCATCTGATCTTCACTGAGCAATTCAGCCTCAGATTCAACCATGAGTACAGCACCCTGCATACCTGCAACAACCAGATCTAATTTGCTTTCCAACAATTCATCAGCAGTTGGGTTAAGTACGTATTGATCGTTGATGTAACCTACGCGAGCAGCACCGATTGGACCGTTAAAAGGGATACCAGAAAGGCTCAATGCAGCAGATGCCCCAATCATTGCAACAATATCCGGGTTAACCTGAGGATTAACTGAAACTACGGTGGCAATAACCTGAACTTCGTTAACGAAGCCTTCAGGGAAAAGTGGCCGGACGGGACGATCAATCAAACGCGCCGTAAGCGTTTCGCCTTCACTGGGGCGACCTTCACGACGGAAAAAGCTTCCAGGAATACGGCCTGCCGCATAGGTACGTTCCTGATAATTCACCGTTAAAGGGAAAAAGTCCTGGCCAGGCTTGGCATTTTTCTGACCAACCACGGTAACGAATACCGCGGTATCGTCCATGCTCACCATTACAGCGGCCGTTGCCTGACGAGCCATCATACCTGTCTCAAGAGTGACAGTATGCTGACCATACTGGAATTTCTTAACAATCGGGTTCAGCAAAATTTTATCCTTAGCATCATGGCAAGGCACTGACCCTGCCGTGGATTTTTAATCTCCGCTTGCATCCTCGCGACTAATGACAACCCTCAATCCCACCCGGGATGAAGCCTCTCATTAGCCGCGCGAACCTCTGCAACTGGAGATCACACTCAGCAACAATACAATAGTTTGGTCTGAATTGCTGCCTTCAACCTGAAAAAAGGGGCCGTAAGGCCCCTTTTAATGAAACTTTCACGAATCTGCCCTGATGCCCATTTTGTTTCAGCATAGCCTGACAGGCTGGACAGGCTCTTGAGACTCAGCGACGCAGACCCAGGCGCTCGATCAGGGTGGTGTAACGTGCGACATCTTTACGCTTAAGGTAATCCAGCAGCTTACGACGCTGGGAAACCATACGCAGCAAACCGCGACGGCTGTGGTGATCTTTTTTGTGTTCAGAGAAGTGGCCTTGCAAATGGTTAATCTGTGCGGTCAGCAGGGCAACCTGAACTTCGGTAGAACCACTGTCGTTTGCATCACGGCCAAAATCCGCAATGATTTGCGCTTTAGTTTCAAAATTTAGAGACACATTACAACTCCAATTTATTAAATGAATGTACAGGTGCCGATCTCTAATTCAGCCACCCAAATAGTAAAGCCGCGCTATTCTACTCTCAGCCTCTGACTTACGCAAATAGCTAGTCGGAATATTCAACAACAAGGCGACGCGGTGCGATTCGTCCGTCTTCAATAACTTCAGCCATACCGATAAACTTACGTTCCTCACCCTCGGTGACACGGACCCAACTTTTTGCAGGAGTACGGGCAGCCTGCACTGGTTGTCCAAGCTTAAAGTATGCCGCCACAACACTGAGCAAATTCACTTCAGGATAAGCCGCTGCGGGGCTGTCCATTGGCATCAATAAAGGATCAAGTAGCGCTGCTGGAGAATGTTGACAGCGATGTGCTTCTTCACTCAACGCGGTGAGTTGCTCAAGAGTAACCATACTGGCAACCGGATAAGTCGCGACCTGCAAGCGACGGAGGTAGATGACATGCGCACCACAGCCCAACATATCACCCAAATCATCGATAATGGTGCGAATATACGTACCTTTTGAGCAATGAATTTCAAGCTCAAGTTCATCACCCTCACACCGAATAAATGCCAGCTCATAAACCACGATGCTACGAGATTCACGCGGGACAGCTATTCCTTCACGAGCGTACTCATAAAGCTTACGTCCCTGATATTTCAGCGCAGAGTACATTGACGGAACCTGTTGGGTTTCACCACGAAATCGGTCAATCGCCTCATCAAGCTGCTGTTGAGTAAAGTTAAGTGGACACTCACAGATGATTTTACCGTCGGAGTCAGACGTATCAGTTCGTTGTCCCAGACGGGCAATCACCCGGTAACGTTTATCTGAATCAAGCAAATAGCGGGAAAATTTTGTCGCCTCACCCAGACAAATCGGTAACATCCCAGTTGCGAGCGGGTCGAGTGCCCCGGTATGCCCCGCGCGATTGGCCGCGAAAAGACGTTTGACCTTTTGCAACGCATCGTTAGAAGAGAGTCCCTGGGGCTTATCCAACAGCAGTACACCGTGTACATCGCGGCCGCGACGACGAGGACGACTCATTATTCCTCCTTATCTTCTTCCGCAGAACCACGACGCTCGGCGTCATTCCTTACCACGTTAGTAACCAGGTTAGACATGCGCATCCCTTCGACCAACGAGTTGTCATAGAAAAAAGTCAGCTCTGGAACAATGCGCAGGCGCATTGCCTTACCCAGCAGCGTACGAATATAGCCTGAAGCATCAGCCAATGCCCTCAAGCCTGCCTTGATCTCATCCTCATCTTTGTCATTGAGGAAGGTGACAAATACTTTGGCATAGGCAAGATCGCGGGAAACATCAACCCCGGAAACGGTAACCATCATCCCCAGACGCGGATCTTTAATCTCTCGCTGTAAAATAATGGCAATCTCTTTCTGCAACTCCTGAGAAACACGCTGTGGACGACCAAATTCTTTCGCCATAATTATTCTCTCCAAATTAAGGCTCTACCCCATGTTTAACTATGAGACTGTCGAATTAGCAATCATTCATTATCAGGGGGAAAGGCGTAGTGATGGGATATTACTTGAAGGAGGCCTGGTGGCCTCCCGATTAATTGAGTTATCAGCCGCTATCAGGCGATAGTACGCTGAATTTCGATAATTTCGAACACTTCGATCATATCCCCAACGCGAACGTCATTATAGTTCTTCACGCCGATGCCGCATTCCATGCCATTGCGGACTTCGTTGACATCATCCTTAAAGCGGCGCAGGGACTCCAGCTCACCTTCATAGATAACGACGTTGTCGCGCAGAACGCGGATTGGATTGTGACGTTTAATGTTCCCTTCTGTCACCATACAACCTGCAATAGCACCGAACTTCGGTGATTTGAATACGTCACGAACTTCAGCCAAACCGATGATTTGCTGTTTGTACTCAGGGGCAAGCATACCGCTCATCGCCTGCTTCACTTCATCAATCAGGTTATAGATTACGGAATAGTAGCGTAAATCCAGGCTCTCAGAATCTATGACACGACGTGCAGAAGCATCGGCACGAACGTTAAAGCCCACCAAAATTGCGTTTGATGCCGCAGCCAGGGTAGCGTCAGTTTCGGTAATACCACCGACGCCGGAACCGACGATTTTGACTTTCACTTCATCAGTGGACAGTTTAAGCAGAGAATCAGAAATAGCTTCGACAGATCCCTGAACGTCAGCCTTAAGCACAATATTAAGCTCAGAGACTTCACCTTCTGTCATGTTAGCGAACATATTCTCCAGCTTGGATTTCTGCTGACGCGCCAGCTTAACTTCACGGAATTTACCCTGACGATACAGCGCAACTTCACGTGCTTTCTTCTCATCACGAACAACCGTCGCTTCATCACCCGCAGCAGGCACGCCGGACAACCCAAGGATTTCCACAGGAATCGAAGGGCCAGCTTCAAGCACTTCACGCCCCAATTCATCACGCATAGCACGTACGCGCCCGTATTCGAACCCACAGAGTACGATGTCACCTTTATTCAGCGTTCCTTCACGTACTAACACCGTGGCTACCGGGCCGCGACCTTTATCAAGGAAGGACTCGATCACGACTCCGCTCGCCATACCCTGACGAACAGCAGTCAACTCCAGAACTTCAGCCTGCAACAGGATCACATTCAGCAACTCATCAATGCCCGTACCAGCTTTGGCAGAGACACTGACAAACATATTTTCGCCACCCCACTCTTCCGGAATAATACCGTATTGAGTCAGTTCGTTTTTGACACGATCCGGGTCGGCTTCTGGCTTATCAATTTTGTTGACTGCAACCACCACGGGCACTTTAGCAGCTTTAGCATGCTGAATTGCCTCAACTGTTTGTGGCATTACACCGTCGTCTGCTGCGACGACCAGAATAACGATATCCGTTGCCTGTGCCCCACGTGCACGCATTGCAGTAAAGGCGGCGTGCCCGGGCGTGTCAAGGAAAGTGATCATTCCGTTATCGGTTTCAACGTGATAAGCACCGATATGCTGGGTGATTCCCCCCGCCTCACCAGACGCCACTTTAGTAGAGCGAATATAGTCCAGCAGGGAAGTTTTACCGTGATCAACATGCCCCATGATGGTGACTACAGGCGCACGCGATTCCATTGCGGCATCAGTATCACGATCGCTCATGACTGCTTCTTCCAACTCGTTCTCACGGCGCAGCGTCACTTTGTGACCCATTTCTTCCGCAACCAGCTGTGCAGTTTCCTGGTCGATCACCTGATTGATAGTAGCCATGGCACCCATCTTCATCATTACTTTGATGACCTGAGAACCTTTCACTGCCATTTTGTTGGCTAACTCTGCGACGGTAATCGTTTCACCGATGATGACATCACGGTTGACCGCCTGGACCGGTTTATTAAAGCCTTGCTGCAGCGTACTGGATTTACGCTTGCCGCCTTTACCGCCGCGAAATTGCGCACGCGCTTCTTCACGATCGGTTTTCGCTTCAGAATGCTTATTGCTTTTCTTACGCTGTGGGGCTTTTGCAGGGCGCACCGCACGAGAACGACGATCGCCTTCAACTTGTGCATCACTCTCATCTTCAGCCTGGCGGGCATGAGAAGAAGTGGTCACATGGTAGTCAGAAGTATCTTCCACTTCTTTCTCCGCTTCAGCCCACTCGGAGCCTTTCTCTTCTGCCATTTTACGCGCAGCTTCCGCCACACGCTTCGCTTCCTCTTCAATCTTACGAAGCGCTTCCTGTTCAGCTTTCTGCTTCAGTGCTGCGGCTTCGGCTTCACGTCGGGCCTTGTCGGATTGAGTGACTGAGGCCGTTTCATCGGTATGTTGATTGCTCACTTTATTTTTTTCCGCTGCTTCGCGTTTGGCTTTTTCAGATGCCACACGTTTAACCTGCTCTTCGGCCTCACGCTTCGCTTTCTCTTGAGCTTCGCGCTGGGCTTTTTCTTCAGCCTCGCGACGAGCCAGCTCTTCTGCTTCGCGCTGTGCCTGCGCTTCTGCTTGTTCAGCTTCTGCAGTATCACCTTTTACATAGGTACGTTTTTTGCGGACTTCAATTTGCACAGATTTACTTTTACCGCCAGTACCTGGAATATTCAAGGTGCTGCGCGTCTTGCGCTGCAAGGTCAATTTACCAGAATCGCCATTTTGAGCACGATTCAGGTAGGTCAGAAGCGTTTCTTTTTCCTGCTGTGTCACAGAATCAGTGGCAGACTTACGGATCCCTGCGTCAGCGAATTGCTGTACCAGGCGTTCTACCGGAGTCTGAATCTCTGCGGCCAGCGATTTTACGGTTACATCTGTCATGCTGTTCCTTCCTGCTACAGTTTGTTATGCGTCGTTACCGAACCAACAAATATTTCTGGCAGCCATAATAAGCTCACCAGCCTGCTCACCACTCAGGCCTTCAATATCTGTCAGGTCGTCAACACCCTGCTCGGCAAGATCTTCCAGCGTGCAAACACCCGCCGCCGCCAGCTTAAATGCCATTTCACGATCCAGACCTTCCAGATTTAGCAAATCTTCTGCCGGCGTATTGCTGCCGTGACTCTCTGCTTTTTCCAGAGCAAGTGTGGTTAACGCATTTTTTGCACGATCACGCAATACTTCAACGGTCTCTTCATCCAGACCATCAATTTCAAGCAGTTCATGAATCGGTACGTAAGCCAACTCTTCAAGAGAAGAGAAACCTTCCTCAACCAGAATGGTCGCGAACTCTTCATCAATATCAAGATGGCGTGTAAAGACGTCAATGGCTGCATGGGCTTCAGCCTGATGTTTGGCTTGCAAATCGTCTACCGTCATCACATTGAGCTCCCAGCCACTAAGCTGTGAAGCCAGGCGAACGTTCTGACCATTACGGCCAATTGCCTGCGCCAAATTCCCAGCCTCAACCGCGATATCCATCGTATGATTATCCTCATCAACCACGATAGACGCGACATCTGCTGGGGCCATGGCATTGATCACAAATTGAGCCGGGTTATCATCCCACAGAACGATATCAATACGTTCGCCACCCAACTCACTGGAAACCGCCTGGACACGAGCGCCGCGCATACCGACGCAGGCACCCACAGGGTCAATACGTTTGTCGTTGGTTTTCACCGCAATTTTAGCGCGGGAACCAGGGTCGCGGGCGGCAGTCTTAATCTCCAGCACTTCTTCAGCAATTTCCGGCACTTCAATACGAAACAGCTCAATAAGCATTTCCGGTTTTGAGCGGCTGACAAACAGTTGCGCGCCACGCGCTTCAGGCCGCACCGCATAAAGCACACCACGGATACGATCACCTGGACGAAAGTTTTCGCGAGGCAACATATCTTCACGAATAATTACCGCTTCAGCATTGGTGCTTGAACCATCATTTGGCCGAACTTCGAGTGATATGTTGTCACGGTTAACTTTTTTCACCACGCCGGTGATAATTTCACCTTCCTGCTCACGAAATTGATCGACCACCATAGCACGCTCTGCTTCACGTACTTTCTGAACAATCACCTGCTTGGCAGTCTGCGTGGTAATGCGGTCAAAGGTAACCGACTCAATTTGATCTTCAACAAAGTCGCCAGCATTCAATGAGCCATCATCGAAACGTGCAGCTTCCAGGGTGATTTCACGGGTCGGCATGGTGACTTCTTCAACAACAAGCCAACGGCGAAAGGTATCGAAATCACCACTTTTACGGTCGATGCTGACGCGGACGTCGATTTCCTGCTCATATTTTTTCTTGGTAGCGGTAGCAAGCGCACTCTCCAACGCTTCGAAAATCTTTTCGCGCGGGAGGGATTTCTCATTAGATACTGCCTCAACTACAGCTAAGATCTCTTTGTTCATCCTGGTATGCCTCAATCCGGACTTTTAAAAGTGGGGAACCAGGTTCGCCTTCTGGATATTGCTCAGTGCGAACACTTCGTCGTTACCTTCAACAGCAACAGTAATCATTTCACCCTCAACAGATCGAATGATCCCCTGCCATTTGCGGCGATTTTGTACGGCCATACGCAACACCAGACTCACTTCTTCACCGAGAAATCTGGCATAATGTCCAGCAGTGAAAAGTGGGCGGTCAAGGCCTGGTGAGGAAACTTCAAGGTTATAAGCCACGGTGATGGGGTCCTCAACATCAAACACGGCGCTAACCTGGTGACTGACATCGGCGCAATCATCAACATTGATGCCATCTTCACTATCGATATAGATGCGCAATGTAGAAATTCGGCTGCGTATAAATTCAATACCGACCAACTCAAAACCGAGCGCTTCAACCGGCGCTGCAATCAGCTCTGTTAATTTTTGCTCTAATGTGGACAATCCCACCCCCAAGACATAAAAAAAGGGCTTAATAGCCCAGTTTGCTGTTTTCTGATAACAAAAAACCCCGAAAATTCGGGGCGTTAAGCGACTGGACCCTGTACGCCATAAATGGCGGTTTCGGCACAATCCTGAAGAGTTTTTTTCAAAACCTGCTGTAGTACTTATTTAATGTATACAGAATATTTGAAAAGAACTCTTAGGGAAATGGTTGCGGGGGCCGGATTTGAACCGACGACCTTCGGGTTATGAGCCCGACGAGCTACCAAGCTGCTCCACCCCGCGTCCGAAAACGTGGCAAATACTACGCCGATCTTGCAGGAAATGCAAGCAAAACTGAGATTTGGTACCGAGGACGGGACTTGAACCCGTAAGCCCATGCGGGCACTACCACCTCAAGGTAGCGTGTCTACCAATTCCACCACCACGGCACTAAAGGTTGCGACTTTTAAATTCTGTCGCGTCGAACGTCACAGCATGCTTAGTGTGGGATATCGCTTCCCGGTGCTGCTGGGTTAGCGGGCTGATTCTGCTGCTGAGATTGTGCAGGCTGAGTCAGATTTTCCCACTCGCTTCCTTTCTGTGTTTTGTTACTGTTGATATTTCCAAGAATCAGACTAATTATGAAAAATAATGTCGCCAGCACCGCGGTCATTCGGGTCATAAAATTACCTGAACCGTTTGAACCAAACAGCGTTGCCGAAGATCCAGCACCAAACGACGCGCCCATATCAGCGCCTTTACCTTGCTGTAACATAATCAGGCCAACAAGGCCTATTGCTACAATAAGGAAAACAACTAAAAGAGCTTCGTACATAATCAATCTGTTCCTTGCGATCATCGCATATCAAAAGCTTCAACATAAATGGGTTTAAATAGTATTCACACCCATCAGAAGCGGGTATGAATACTAACTAAAGCCGACTGCCCGCGCAAGGGCAATTTACTGTCATGATATTGTTTGCAGAAAAAATCAGCGAAATGCTTTCTAAAATTGAAAATATGCTTATATTTCAAACAATCACAGTAATTTCCTTTGTACAACACGAACAAATAAAGTTTATTGCCGGGCTTGTACTTCGAATGACTTATCCACACTGCTCAGACGTTAACTGTACTTATACAGATTTAACCGCATCAGCAATACTATTTGCCAGTGATATCACCTGCTCCTGGTGCTCTCCCTCAACCATTACTCGAATCAGTGGCTCTGTGCCCGATTTACGAAGCAGTACACGCCCCTTACCATTAAGCTCCTGTTCAACTTCAGCGGTAATAGCTTTGACCTGCTCATCTTCAAGTGGGTTAGTTGTCCCGCTAAAGTGAACGTTAACCAAAACTTGCGGCAGCAACTTCATTCCGCTGCAAAGGTCATGGAGAGTCATCTGGTTGCGAACCATTGCAGTAAGAACCTGTAAACCGGCCACAATGCCATCTCCGGTCGTCGTCTTATCAAGCAAGATAACGTGACCCGAGTTTTCAGCGCCCAGTCGCCAGCCTTTCTCCTGAAGTTTCTCCAGAACGTAACGATCGCCGACCTTAGCACGAACAAAAGGAATTCCAAGCTGCTTGAGAGCCAACTCCAGTCCCATATTGCTCATCAGTGTACCCACTACGCCACCTTTTAGTTGTCCCTGGCGCAATCCCTCACGAGCAATAATATAGAGAATTTGGTCACCGTCCACTTTGTCGCCAAGATGATCTACCATCATGATACGATCACCATCGCCGTCATATGCCAGACCGATATCTGCTTTTTCAGCAAGTACTCGCTCCTGCAACTTACGAATATCCGTTGCGCCGCATTCTTTATTAATGTTCATACCGTCTGGCTGTACACCCAACGTGATGACCGTTGCGCCCAGTTCACGTAAAACGTTTGGTGCAATGTGATAAGTCGCACCATTGGCACAATCCACGACAATCCTCAGGCCACTCAAGCTCAATTCACCTGGAAAAGTCCCTTTGCAAAATTCAATATAACGTCCGGCAGCATCAACAATTCGGCTTGCGCGCCCCAGTTCAGCAGACTCCACACAAGTAATCGGCTTTTCCATTTCAGCCTCAATTGCCGCTTCCACTTCATCTGGCAACTTTGTGCCCTCTATAGAGAAAAATTTAATGCCATTATCATCAAAGGGGTTGTGTGAGGCGGAAATAACGATCCCCGCTTCTGCACGAAAAGTACGGGTCAGATATGCTATTGCCGGAGTTGGCATCGGTCCGGTAAATGCTGCCGATAAGCCGGCCGCCGCAAGCCCAGCTTCAAGAGCCGACTCCAGCATATAACCAGAGATGCGCGTATCCTTACCAATAATAATTTTTTTTGAGCCATTTCTCGCCAGTACCTTACCCGCCGCCCAACCGAGCTTCAAAACGAAATCCGGGGTAATCGGGGATTCACCAACTTTTCCGCGAATACCATCGGTACCAAAATATTTACGATTGCTCATAGCGTTACTTTTCCTTCGCTGACAGTGTTGCTTCGACGACGCGCATAGCTTCGACAGTTTCTCTAACATCGTGAACACGCAAAATGTGCGCACCCTGCATAGCCGCGATTACAGCGCAGGCCAGGCTACCGGTCAGCCGCTGTGATGGGCCAACATTTAGCAACTGGCCTATCATACTTTTACGTGACATCCCTACCAACAGCGGCAAACCAAATTGGTGAAAATCGGCCAGGTGCGCTAACAACTGATAATTGTGTCCAAGATTTTTACCGAAACCGAACCCAGGGTCGAGCAGCAACCGATCTTTTTTTATTCCCACTGCGTTACAACGTGCGATGTGTTCAATGAAAAATGCCTCTATATCCCGGAGCAAATGCCGATATTGAGGAGATTGCTGCATGGTTCGAGGCGAACCCTGCATATGCATGAGACAGACTGGCAACCCTGTTGCAGCCGCTGCATTGAGCGCTCCGGGTTCTTGTAATGAGCGAACATCGTTAATCAAATGGACTCCTGCCTTTGCCGCCTCATTAATGACTTCCGGTTTAGAGGTATCCACGGAGACCCATACTTCAAAACGTTGTGAAATGGCCTCAATAACCGGAATGACCCGATCCAACTCCTCCCCCACACCAATATCGCAAGCGCCTGGGCGAGTTGATTCCCCGCCTACATCGATGATAGTGGCTCCCGCATTAATCATTTCATTTGCATGTGTAATCGCCTGGATTAAGTCGTTATGCTTACCACCATCTGAAAAAGAATCCGGGGTCACATTTAAAATACCCATAATATGGGGATGTGAGAGATCGAGCACGGAATCTCTGGCGTAAAGCTTCATAGCAGTGTCTCCGAATTTTTCCGTTCGCATTTATTTTTTAGGTATAAAAATCTATGGTCACCCCCGTTTTTGCAACACAGATTTTGATTTATGATGGGCTTGCTTAAATCTATCCGGCGTCTGGTGGACAAGGATGTCCGCGCCGGCCGAACCTTAAAAACCCTGTCGGCTTCAGAGAGCCATTTTTTATGTCAGGTTCATCAGTAAGCCGATATGCCGTTCATCTCATCAATTATCTGTCGTCGCAAAACCAGAAAGTCACCTGTTAACTGAGCTGACGAGTTTTTCGTTGACTCGTTTATTTACTGAATGCCGACTGGTGTGCCGTAACTGCCCGGACTATGCGTGCCAGTTTGCTGGACAGAGCGCACGCCACCACGTTCGAGTGATGGCTGGCAAGCTGCTTTTTAACCCACTCTGCCAGACGCCCTGGATTGTGCTCCAGCCACTGCATAAACACCCGTGCACACCGCACCAGCAGCCGTCGCAGATTCTTATCACCCCGCTTGCTGATGCCCATCAGTGTCGTTTTTCCACCCCTGCTCTACTGGCGGGGAACCAGTCCGGTTGAAGCGGCAAAATCACCCCTGCTGGCATAGTTTTTTCCGTCACCCGGACGGGTGGCTAACAGGCTCGCCGTTGCCGGCCCGATACCGGGAATGGTCAGCAGGCGCTGCGCGGTTTCAGCCTCCGCAAGATGGGTTTTCAGTTCTTTATCGATTTCATCAATTTCCCCGACAGGGTAAATATACTGGCTGTGGAGTCTGCTCAGAACCCTTGCCAGATAAGGCGGGAAGCCATTTTCTTCCAGCACGCTGGCCAGACCTCGTATCACGGCAACACCGCACGGCAGACTGACACCGAACTCCAGTAAAAAAGCGTGCATCTGGTTGGTGGTTTTAACGCGTTGCCGTATCAGCGAGTCACGGACCCGATGCCGGGCAGCCATTACCTGCTGCTCTTCCGTCCGGGGTTTTACAAAACGCATGGCGGACCGGCAAGCCGCCTCACAGATAGCTTCAGCATCGACAAAATCGTTTTTGTTGCTCCTGACAATAAAGGCGGACAAACTGCGGAGAAATCATCTTTGTCTCATGACCTGAATCAGCAATCCGGCGTGCCATGAAATGCGCCCCGCCGCTGGACTCCATCACCACGGTTGCCTTCTTGCAGGAACCGAGAAAATGAATACGCTGAGTGCGGGAAAACTTTTTGCGCAACAGGGCATTATCTTTTTCGTCCTGACAGTGAACGTGGAAGGAATGTTTACCGGGAGCAATACCAATAAGCATAACGTGTTGCATGATGGTTCCCTCTGAAATAAAACACCCTGCCAGCGTACCGCTCACAGGGTGGGGGTGACCATCTTATTAACCCGGTCAGCGCCGGTTTTTTTGTGGACTCAGAATGGACTATTTGTCACCAATCTGCTCTGACATTGTGTTGCCGGGATTTGGAACACGAGGTTCATCAACAGGCCGGGGGGCCTTTGGTATACCACTGTCATCAGGACTGTTAGCGCCGGGATCTTCCCAACCGGCTGGCGGGCGCACTTCACGACGCGCCATCAAATCATCAATTTGAAGTGCATCAATGGTTTCATACTTCATCAGTGCATCCTTCATCGCATGCAGAATATCCATATTTTCATTAAGGATATGGCGGGCACGCTGATAGTTGCCTTCAACTAATGCCTTTACTTCCTGGTCGATGATGCGGGCGGTTTCATCAGACATGTGCTTCGCTTTCGCGACAGAGCGGCCCAGAAAGACTTCTCCTTCTTCTTCTGCATACAGCAATGGGCCAAGTTTCTCTGAAAAACCCCATTGCGTCACCATGTTACGTGCTATAGAAGTCGCAACCTTGATATCATTAGAAGCGCCGGTAGAAACATGTTCAACACCGTAGATTATCTCTTCGGCCAGACGACCACCGTATAAGGTAGAAATTTGACTTTCGAGCTTCTGTCGGCTTGCGCTAATTGCATCGCCTTCAGGCAGGAAGAACGTTACCCCCAGAGCGCGCCCTCTTGGAATAATGGTAACTTTATGAACAGGGTCATGTTCAGGCACCAGTCTGCCAATAATCGCATGGCCCGCTTCATGGTAAGCCGTCGATTCTTTTTGCGCTTCCGTCATCACCATGGAGCGACGTTCTGCACCCATCATGATTTTATCTTTCGCTTTTTCGAACTCAACCATCGACACTACACGACGATTACCACGCGCAGCAAATAACGCTGCTTCGTTCACCAGATTTGCCAGGTCTGCACCTGAGAACCCGGGAGTACCACGCGCAATAATTGCTGCATCGATGTCGGGTGCCAGGGGTACACGGCGCATGTGTACTTTCAGTATTTGCTCACGACCACGCACATCTGGCAGACCAACAACAACCTGCCTGTCGAAGCGACCGGGTCGTAGTAATGCGGGGTCAAGCACATCCGGGCGGTTAGTGGCGGCAATAACAATAATACCCTCATTGCCTTCAAATCCATCCATTTCAACCAGCATCTGGTTTAACGTCTGCTCACGTTCATCATGACCACCGCCGAGACCAGCACCACGCTGACGACCAACCGCATCAATTTCATCGATAAAGATAATGCAAGGCGCTGCTTTTTTAGCCTGTTCGAACATATCGCGAACACGAGAAGCACCAACGCCAACAAACATTTCTACAAAATCAGAACCTGAAATAGTAAAGAAGGGTACTTTCGCTTCGCCTGCTATAGCTTTAGCCAACAGAGTCTTACCAGTACCGGGAGGGCCGACCATCAGCACACCTTTCGGAATTTTGCCACCCAGCTTCTGGAACCGGCTCGGCTCACGCAGATATTCGACCAGCTCGCCCACTTCTTCTTTCGCTTCATCACAGCCTGCAACATCAGCAAAAGTGGTTTTAATCTGGTCTTCAGTAAGCATGCGCGCTTTACTTTTTCCAAAGGACATTGCACCTTTACCGCCCCCGCCCTGCATCTGGCGCATAAAGAATATCCAGACGCCGATAAGCAAGAGCATGGGGAACCATGAAATGAAAATTGACGCCAACAGGCTTGGTTCTTCAGGTGGTTCACCCACTACTTTCACATTTTTAGTCAACAGGTTATCGAGTAACTTGGGATCGTTGACGGGAATGTAGGTCGTGTATCGATTACTGTCCTTTTTGGTAACGTTGATTTCACGCCCATTAATGCGCGCCTCACGAACCTGATCCTGATTCACTTCGGACAGGAAAGTTGAGTAGTCAACCTTACGTCCATTCGACTCGCTGGGCCCGAAACTTTGGAAGACCGACATCAGCACAACTGCGATGACTAACCAAAGAATCAGGTTTTTCGCCATGTCACTCAAGGGATTAACCTCATATTACAACTGTGTTAACAGACAGCGTAGGGTACTATAGTTTGCGCCCTGTCGCTACAATGTACACTTCACGCGAACGAGAGCGCGAAGAATCCGGTTTACGAATTTTCACTTTCGTAAACAGGGAGCGAATTTCCCGGAGGTAATCTTCAAAGCCATCTCCCTGAAACACTTTCACTAAAAAACTACCGCCAGGTGCCAGTACATCCCGACACATGTCCAGCGCAAGCTCAACCAAATACATCGATCTTGGGATATCAACTTCAGGCGTTCCGGTCATGTTAGGTGCCATGTCTGACATTACAACCTGTATTTTATCGTATCCAACGCGATACATCAGAGCTTTTAACACAATTTCATCACGAAAATCACCTTGAAGAAAATCGACACCAACGATGGGATCCATCGGCAGAATATCACAAGCAATCACGCGACCTTTATTACCAATCTGCGTAACTACATATTGCGACCAGCCTCCGGGAGCAGCCCCAAGATCAACTACCGTCATCCCATGCTTAAACAGCTTGTCACTTTGCTGTATTTCATCCAGTTTAAACCAGGCACGAGAGCGTAGCCCTTTTTTCTGTGCCTCAAGCACATATTTATCGCTAAAGTGCTCCTGCAGCCAGCGGCTGGAACTGGCAGAACGCTTTTTACCCGTCATACAATTTCCAACTATGATTCAACGTATGCGATAAATAAACCACGCAAATCACCACGCCGATTTGGCTATACACCCGAGATGGCGGTAGAATGTCCCGTTTTCAACCCCAATGTAAGTAAAAATACGATGAATCTGAGTACCAAACAAAAACGGCACCTGAAAGGATTAGCCCATCCGCTGAAACCTGTCGTAATGCTGGGCAACAACGGTTTGACCGAAGGAGTGCTGGCCGAAATCGAACAGGCACTGGAACACCACGAGCTGATTAAAGTTAAAATCGCCACTGAAGACCGCGAAACTAAAATCCTGATTGTTGATGCCATTGTGCGTGAAACCAATGCTTCTATGGTGCAGGTAATCGGTAAAACACTGGTGCTATACCGTCCCACAAAGGAAGGTAAAATTTCCCTTCCTCGCTGAATTCAGAAACATACTTGGAATTAATCCAAAGAAACTGCCATGCCTATGTTGCTGAGAAAAGGCCGATTATGCGGCCTTTTCTTTACAATTCAGCAGTCTGAATTGTCACCGGCTTTTCAGAGATATTCAACGTTGAGAATTTCATACTCAACATCCCCACCTGGCGTTTTTATAACCGTAATATCATCTACTTCTTTTCCAATCAGACCACGTGCCATCGGAGAGTTTACCGAGATCAGATTTTGCTTAAAGTCAGCTTCATCATCTCCAACAATGCGATAGGTCGACTCTTCTTCAGAATCCAAATTTAATACGGTGGCGGTTGAACCAAAGATGATACGCCCATTCGCATTCATCTTAGTGACATCGATTACTTGTGCGTTAGACAGCTTGGCCTCGATTTCTTGAATTCGGCCTTCACAAAATCCCTGTTCTTCACGCGCGGCATGGTACTCAGCATTCTCTTTTAAATCGCCATGCTCACGTGCTTCAGCGATTGAGGCAATAATTCTGGGGCGTTTAATGGTCTTCAGCTCTTCCAGCTCTTCGCGCAGTTTCTCCGCGCCCCTTAACGTCATCGGAATCTGATTCATCTCAATACCTCGTAAACTCAATCCTGTGCAAAATTTCGCCATCCTGACAGGTTAATGCAGAAAACGCGTTCTGCGGCGCTTAACTCATAATTACAAGCAAAAAAGTTACGACCCCAAGATATAACTCAGGGCCTGGAGATTTTGCATTTTGATACGTATTTTACCGCAGAGTTCATGGTGGATCATCGTTTACTTTGCACCTTGAAGCACCGTAGTATGGCGACATCACCTGCCAGTAAACGCGATATTATGCGATTTTCACCATTTATAACCGGCCTGACCTGCACATTTATGCTAAATGCTCATGCAGCACAAATTGAAGACTACACCCAATTTCTTCCAGATGGTGCAAACCTGACATTAATAGTACAAAAAATCGGTGCAAACACTCCCGCAATAGATTATCACAGCAAGCAGATGGCGATCCCTGCCAGCACCATGAAAGTGATAACCGCGCTGGCCGCCCTGCTGCAATTAGGGCCTGATTATCGCTTTCATACCCAGTTTGAGAGCAATGGAAAAATAAGCGACGGAACGCTGAAAGGCGATCTTGTGGCGCGTTTTGGTGGTGATCCTACATTAATACGACAGGATTTACGCAACATGGTTGCCACGCTGAAAAAGCAGGGGATCGAGCATATCCGGGGAAATTTGGTCATCAACACCTCTGTTTTTGCAAGCCACGATAAAGCGCCCGGCTGGCCATGGAACGACCTGACACAATGCTTTAGCGCTCCTCCCGGTGCCGCTATCGTAGACCGCAACTGTTTTTCTGTATCGCTTTACAGCGCTGCAAACCCAGGGGATAAAGCTTTCATAAAAGTTGCCCCTTACTATCCTGTCAACATGTTTAGTGAGGTGCGTACACTTGCACGTGGATCGGCCGAGGCCCCCTACTGCGAACTGGACGTTATGCCCGGTGAACTGAACCGTTTTACTCTTACAGGCTGTATGACTCAACGTTCTGAGCCACTGCCACTGGCCTTCGCTATCCAGGATGGAGCCAGCTATGCTGGTGCTTTGCTTAAAGCTGAATTACAGGATGCAGGAATCGACTATTCAGGCCACCTCTTGCATCAGACACAGACCACATCTCCTGCCAACGTACTGGCCGAAACGCAATCAACTCCACTGCATGATTTGCTGAAAATTATGCTTAAGAAGTCCGATAATATGATTGCCGATACAGTTTTTCGTACCATCGGCCATGAACATTTTGGCGTCCCTGGAACCTGGCGCGCGGGTTCAGATGCGGTACGTCAAATCCTCCGTCAAAAAGCCAATGTTGATCTCGGTAACAGTATTCAGGTGGATGGTTCTGGCCTGTCCCGACACGATTTAATCTCTCCTGCCACCATGATGCAGGTGCTGCAGTTCATTGCAAAAAACGATCGGCAATTAAACTTTATTTCTATGCTCCCTTTGGCTGGTTACGATGGCACATTACGTTATCGTGGCGGTCTGCATGAGGCTGGCGTCGATGGTAAAGTGTCAGCGAAGACGGGCTCACTACAAGGTGTTTATAACCTTGCGGGTTTTATGACAACGGCAAGCGGTCAACGCGTCGCTTTTGTGCAATATCTTTCAGGTTATGCCGTTCCTCCACAGGATCAAAAACAGCGCCGAATACCACTGGTTCGGTTTGAAAGTCGACTTTACAAGGATGTTTACCAAAACAATTGACGACGATGAAATTATTAATTGTGGAAGATGATGATCTGTTATTAAGCGGTCTTGTTCAGGCGCTCACCAGCGAAGGTTATGCAGTGGACTCCGCAACGCAAGGTGTAGAAGCATGCATCTTGTTAAATAGCGGTCAATACAGCCTGATCGTGCTCGACCTCGGCTTACCAGATCGAGATGGAAACGACCTGTTACGTCAATGGCGTAGGGAACATATTGATTTACCAGTATTGATTCTCACCGCGCGTGATACTTTGGAAGACCGGGTCGAAGGGCTGGATGCCGGTGCCGACGATTATCTGATAAAACCTTTTGCCTTTGTCGAACTGAAAGCCCGTGTGCGGGCCTTAATCCGCCGTTATCAGGGGCGCAGCGATAATTTACTTCAGCACGGTGATATTTCATTAAATCTCTCATCCAGACAGGTTTATCTCGACAGTCAGCCCATAGAAATTACCCCCAAAGAATTTGCTTTGCTTACCCGTCTTTTAATGAGAATCAGTCAGACTGTTCATCGGGAAACGCTGCAGCACGACCTTTATAGCTGGCAGGATGATACTGGCTCGAATACCTTAGAAGTGCATATACATAATTTGCGTCGTAAGCTTGGCAAAGATCGCATTAAAACCGTACGTGGCGTTGGATATCGTCTGGAAGAAAGATCGTGAACAGTATGCGTCAGCGTTTATTAATTATGCTGGCACTGATACTGATCACCTGCCAGTTGATTAGCACAGTATGGTTGTGGCATGAAAGCCGCGAGCAAATTGGCTTTCTCGTCAATGAAACGCTTTCAGTTCACACGCATAACGAACGCGTTGAGAGAGAAATACATGAGGCAATTGCTTCACTACTGTTGCCCTCAATGGTGATGATTTTCTTCACTTTATTACTTTCTTACTGGGCAATAAGCTGGATTATTCGCCCGTTACAATCACTACAAAAGAGCCTGTCAGAGCGCTTCGCTGATAATTTAACCCCACTCCCACACTTTTCTGACATGACAGAAATCGCCGCAGTGACAGGTGCAATGAATCAGCTTTTAAGCAGGCTTGGCAATACCCTGCAACAGGAAAGGCTCTTCAATGCCGATGCAGCTCACGAGCTGCGCACGCCACTTGCCGGGTTACGACTGCATCTTGAATTGCTTGAGCAACAAGGCTTCTCACAAGGACCCGTTATGGTGCAGCGTATTGATCAACTCATGTTAGTTATTGAGCAGCTGTTGATGCTTTCTCGAGCGGGTCAAGCATTATATTCACCAAGGCGAGCTGCGTTTGAATAATCGCTATGACAGAAGTGGTTTGCATGCTACCTGTTGGCTACCGACCAAACTTAATTGATCACATTTTTCGTTGAGTCTCATGTACCACTTACTGATGATACGTCAGACGTAATCACAGCCATTGATTTGGACCGCATGATGATAGCATCTGATATCGTTCGGCATTTTTAAAAGTAGCGGTGAAGAAATTCGATTAAGGACAAATTAAACCTACCCATACAGCACCTCTGAAAAATCGCCTTATCCTTGTTGATAGCGGCCCACAAGAAGATATTTTCAGGGCAATTCTGGCCGGAAAATAAGCGTTTGCACATCTGAGGATATCAATACTAATTTGGCCTATTGGCCCTAAAGGAAATTTAAAAAGGGGATACTGTTGTACCCCCTGATGCATTAGCGCTGGTAAATGATTTCGACACCCTCGTCATCATCTTCGTCCCAGTCATCATCTTCTTCCAGCGCCTGTTCAGCTTCTTCAAGCTGCTGGCGATGATAGTCATCCCACATAAACTCTACTTTTTCTG
Organism: Erwinia tracheiphila; assembly: GCF_021365465.1. NCBI lineage: Bacteria > Pseudomonadati > Pseudomonadota > Gammaproteobacteria > Enterobacterales > Erwiniaceae > Erwinia > Erwinia tracheiphila. Next base: position 739,696 of record NZ_CP089932.1, on the reverse strand, counting down.
GTTTTTTCTCAGTTAATTCGGCTTCTTTAGGATTAGCCTTGAGAAAAGTCATCACATCCCAACAAAGTGGAGTGACGCCAACACGATTCACGGCAGAAATTAAGTAGTATTTGTCAGCCCAGCCCAACGCTTCCGCAATACTTTTCGCACGTAATTCTGCTTCTTCCTGACCCAGCAGGTCCGCTTTGTTGAATACTAACCAGCGTGGCTTGCTGTAAAGTTTCTCACTGTATTTCTTCAATTCAGCCCAAATAATACGGGTATTTTCAACGGGGTCGGACTCATCAATAGGTGCCAGATCGATGGTATGTAAGAGTACACGACAGCGTTCCAAATGCTTGAGAAAACGTATGCCCAAGCCAGCGCCATACGAAGCACCTTCAATCAGACCGGGAATATCCGCCACTACAAAACTCTGTTCACTGTCCATACGCACTACACCAAGACTGGGTGCCAGTGTCGTAAAAGGGTAGTCTGCTACTTTAGGTCTGGCAGCGGAAACCGCACGAATAAAGGTTGATTTACCAGCATTGGGTAATCCCAGCATGCCGACATCAGCAAGCAATAGTAACTCAAGCTGCAAATCTCGCTTTTCACCCGGCGTACCCATCGTTTTCTGTCGCGGCGTTCGGTTTACAGATGATTTGAAACGGCTATTACCCAGGCCATGCCAGCCGCCTTTAGCAACCATTTGGAGCTGCCCGTGATTCATCATATCACCCAGCGTTTCACCCGTACCCTGGTCTGTAACACGCGTACCGACAGGAACTTTAATAATGATGTCCTGACCACGTTTACCGGTGCAATCTCGGCTTTGTCCGTTTTGACCACGTTCAGCACGGAATGATTTCTCAAATCGGTAATCGATCAACGTGTTCAGGTTTTCGTCAGCCTGAAGGTAGACATCGCCACCATCGCCACCATCACCACCATCCGGCCCACCTTTGGGAATATATTTCTCCCGACGGAAGCTGACGCAGCCGTTGCCACCATCCCCCGCTGCAACAAAGATCGTAGCTTCATCAACAAACTTCATGTTACTTCTCCGTAAATCATTTGCCCTGGCACTGTGCATTAATAGCAAGGGTTAACCGCCAGGCCAGGCTTGAAGCCTGATGACATGAGCAGCCTGTCTGGAAACAAAAAATCGTGCTCATACAGCACTGTTCTCCAGACTTCGTGCAACTGAGTGTCAAGTGTACAGCAAAAAAATCGCTATGATCATGCTGACACAGAATGAAAATCAGAATGTAAAAAGCCCCGCGATAATAGCGGGGCTTTATATTCGTTGCTAAAATCGCTATCGAATAGCGTTTGCAGAAACGAAAAAATTATTCAGCAACAATGCTGATATATTTGCGATTGTTCGGACCCTTGACTTCGAACAGAACCTTACCGTTTGCAGTTGCAAACAGAGTGTGGTCACGACCACACCCTACATTGTTACCTGCGTGAAATTTAGTTCCACGCTGACGAACGATAATGCTACCAGCCAAAACTGATTCACCACCAAAACGTTTGACGCCCAGACGTTTTGCGTTTGAGTCGCGACCATTTCGTGTGGAGCCGCCAGCCTTTTTGTGTGCCATTTGTCAGATCTCCTCTTAGGCGCTAATGCCAGTGATCTTCACATCAGTGAACCACTGACGATGACCCTGCTGCTTACGGTAGTGCTTACGCCGACGAAACTTAACAATTTTAACTTTCTCGCCACGACCGTGAGCAACGATTTCTGCTTTTATCACGCCACCTGAAACTAAAGGCGCACCAATAGTCACGTTTTCACCGTTGGCAATCATCAGAACCTGGTCGAATTCAATCGTTTCGCCGGTTGCGATATCCAGCTTTTCCAGGCGAACGGTCTGACCTTCGCTTACTCTGTGTTGTTTACCACCACTTTGGAAAACAGCGTACATATCAACTCCGCTTTCGCGCTTGCCATCTTAGTTTCAGGCTGCGCTATAAATATTCATAATAGGTCGCGAATTCTACGCAAGTTCACGTGCAATGACAAGGGCCTGTTGCAGAGTATTGCAGAAAAAAAAGCAAAGCGTATGCAGACGTTTCTCTGCCGGGATTTTCAAGTACAATCTGTTATACATTAGTCATTGACGCAGGCATGACTAAAGATGCTTATCACAGCAGCATAATGAGTAATAGCTGAACAGAATGATGAACTTAGAACAAATAAACGAACTCACCGCGCAGGATATGGCGGATGTGAATGCGATAATTTTCCAGGAGCTGAATTCTGAGGTTTCGCTCATTAATCAGCTGGGTTACTACATTATCAGCAGCGGAGGTAAACGCATTCGTCCGATGATCGCCGTTTTAGCCGCTCGGGCACTCAATTATACTGGTAAGCATCATGCTACAGTAGCAGCCTTCATCGAATTCATTCACACCGCCACGCTTTTACATGATGATGTGGTGGACGAGTCAGACATGCGTCGTGGTAAAGCCTCTGCTAACGCAACATTTGGCAATGCTGCCAGTGTTCTGGTAGGTGATTTCATCACTACACGCGCATTTCAGATGATGACCCGTCTCGAATCTTTGCGGGTGCTGGCTTTGATGTCCGAAGCCGTAAATGTCCTCGCTGAAGGCGAAGTGCTTCAGCTTCTCAACTGTAACGATCCAGACATCAGCGAAGAGATCTACATGCAGGTCATTTACAGTAAAACCGCGCGTTTGTTTGAAGCTGCTGCACAGTGTTCGGCCATTCTTGCTTCTGCCACACCAGAACAAGAAAAAGGACTCCAGGATTATGGACGATTTATTGGAACTGCATTCCAGTTAATTGACGATTTGCTGGACTACAGCGCAGATGGCAAAACACTGGGTAAAAATATTGGGGATGACCTCAGCGAAGGAAAGCCGACACTTCCTCTGCTTCATGCCATGCGCAACGGTAACCCTGAACAGGCAGCAATGATCCGTAGTGCAATTGAACAAGGAAATGGCCGTGACTTATTACAACCCGTGCTTGAAGCAATGTACCAGTGGGGCTCACTGGAATGGACACGTAAGATCGCAGAGCAGGAAGCGGATAAAGCCATTGCTTCACTAAGAGCATTGCCTGAGTCACCGTGGCGTAACGCACTGGAAGCATTAGCACACATGGCTGTTCAGCGTGAATTCTGATAAGACATGAGTACCACAGCTTGTCCTCGGTGGATAGACCCTGTACATGATTCTGTGTAAATGCCTTTTCTCAGTAGTGGCCGTCCGGGCGGTCACCGAACCCGATAATAAAACGGCTCATCGCCATACGCCAGTCCCTCCGTGGCATCCTCCATTTCTGTGATGCGGCCTGGATTGCCAGCCACACCTCCTTTTTCACTGCGTCGTCAGTTGGGAACACCTTGCGTTTCTTGATGGCATCCCGGATCACGCTGTTCAGCGACTCGATGGCGCTGGTCGTGTCGAGCGTCTTGCGGATGTCTGCCGGGTAAGCGAAGAACGTCGACAGGCTGGCCCGGTTTGCCTGCCAGCTCCGGCTTATTTGGGGGTAGCGGCTGTCCCGGGTGCCGGCGAACGCTTCCCGCGCCCGCTGATCTGCTTCTTCCGTGGTGGCCTGACAGATGGCTTTCAGGTCACGGGTGACGGCTTTGTAGTCCTCCCAGGAGACGAACCGCAGACTGTTGCGCACCATATGCACGACGCACAGCTGGACGCGGGCCTGCGGATACACCGCGTTGATAGCGTCCGGGAAGCCCTTCAGACCATCAACACAGGCGATGAGGATATCGTTCAGGCCGCGATTTTTTAATTCGGTCAGCACATGGAGCCAGAACTTCGCGCCCTCGTTTTCGGCCAGCCACATACCCGGCAGTTCTTTCTGGCCTTCGATGTTGATACCCGGGGCAAGGAGCACGGATTTATTGATGACGCGACTGTCCAGCCGGACCTTCAGGACGATACAGTCAGGGTAAACGATGGGACAAACGGCATCCAGTGGCCGGTTTTGCCATCCGGTGACCTGCTCCATGACGGCATCAGCTACCTTTGAGAGCAGCGCTGGCGAGACATCGGCGTCATACAGCTCTTTGAACGCGGCCGCTATCTCGCGGGTGGTCATCCCTTTGGCGTACAACGATAAGATCGGGTTATCTACCCCGGTGCTCCGGGTCTGGTTTTTCTTCACCCGTTGCGGTTCAAAGGAGCCATCACGATCGCGCGGTGTACGCAGCTCCGGCGGGCCATCGCTGGTGGTCACTGTCTTTGTGGAATAGCCGTTGCAGGCGTTGGTCGCCGGTTCTGGCTGATTTTTATCGTCGCCGGGGTGACGGGTCATTTCGGCGTTGAGCGCCGCCCCGACACTGATTTTTTCAGCAGGCGCTCAAACTGGCTGAGATCGTCAGGGGTTTTGAGATTTTTGTCCAGTTCGTTAGCCAGGGCCTGCGACTGTTTTTCGTCCATAAATTAACCTGCTTTTGATGCTGGATTGAACATATCAAAATCAGGCAATTACACAAATCTATGTACAGGCTCGATGGATACTAAAAAGCATGCCCTACCAGCCTTGCTATCAATAGATTTGCACTGCCTTATTGTCTTTATATTTTCATTCTATGAATAAATAAGGCTCCTTTTTTGCACCCCTCTTCTTATAAATCAATAATCTGTGTCAATACTATGGTCTGTTTTAGCTCGACACATGCATACCTTTCAGACGAAGAGCGCTGAAAATCTTTCACTTCGTTTCCTGACTTTTGCGTAACATGGCACAAAAACGCATGCTCATTAAGAAATAATTGGAAAATACTGGAAATTTATTGCTATAAATTATCCTGTGTTCATGGAGGACGAATAAATGCTACAGAAGAAAAAAGATTGGCATAATGCTGACATCATTGCAGGTTTGCGCAAACAGGGCACCACTCTGGCGGCACTGTCCCGAGAAGCGGGGTTGAGTTCCTCAACCCTGGCGAATGCGTTATTTCGCCCCTGGCCAAAAGGAGAATGGCTTATTGCTGAAGCATTAATGATTCACCCAGCTGAAATCTGGCCGAGCCGTTATTACGATCCAGTAAACCAGAACCTGATAGATCGTAAAAGATTAATCAGAACATGAAAAAAGGCCGGTAGTGTAATGGTAGCTACCGGCCTTAATTTCAATGCAATGTTTATTCTTCTCCGCTTACTCGCTCAATATTGGCTCCCAGCGCCTTTAGTTTATCTTCAATATGCTCATAGCCACGATCAATATGATAGATACGGTCGACAATGGTAGTACCATGAGCAATACATCCAGCTAGCACAAGGCTGGCTGACGCTCGCAGATCGGTAGCCATAACTTGTGCTCCAGAAAGTTTTTCAACGCCATGACAAATAGCGGTATTACTTTCCAGCTCGGCATGTGCCCCCATGCGAATTAACTCAGGCACATGCATAAAACGGTTTTCGAAGATCGTTTCGGTGATCACACCAGTACCTTCAGCAATCAGGTTCAGCAGACTGAACTGCGCCTGCATATCGGTAGGGAAACCTGGGTGGGGAGCAGTACGGAAATTAACTGCTTTAGGGCGTTTGCCATGCATATCAAGGCTAATCCAGTCTGGCCCCAGCTCAATATCCGCTCCGGCTTCACGCAGCTTTGCCAGCACGGCATCCAATATGTCGGGTTGAGTGGACCTGCAAACAACTTTTCCTCCCGATATTGCCGCTGCAATCAGGAAGGTTCCCGTTTCAATGCGATCCGGCAGGACACGGTAAACACCTCCCCCTAAACGCTCGACGCCTTCAATAGTTATACGATCTCTGCCCGCGCCGCTGATTTTTGCACCAATGGCGTTGAGAAAATTGGCTGTATCAACAATTTCCGGCTCACGCGCGGCATTTTCAATTACGGTCGTACCTGTGGCCAAAGTGGCTGCACTCATAATGGTAACGGTCGCGCCAACGCTGACCTTATCCATAACGATATGTGCTCCTTTCAGACGTCCATTCACTGACGCCTTAACGTAGCCTTCTTCGAGCTTGATTTCAGCACCCAGCTGTTCAAGACCGGTGATATGCAAATCAACCGGACGGGCACCGATAGCACACCCCCCAGGCAAAGAAACCTGCCCCTGCCCGAAACGTGCCACCAGAGGACCAAGTGCCCAAATGGAAGCTCGCATAGTTTTCACAAGCTCATAAGGCGCACAGTAAATATTGACCTCACTGGTGTCCAGATGCACTGAACCATTGCGCTCCACTTTCACACCCAGTTGAGCGAGTAGTTTCATGGTGGTATCAATGTCCTTCAGTTTTGGGACATTTTGGATCTCGACAGGATCGGATGCCAGCAGCGCAGCGAACAGGATCGGCAGCGCCGCATTTTTAGCGCCAGAAATTGTTATTTCCCCGCTTAAGCGGGTTGGCCCCTGCACACAAAATTTATCCATTGCAACAGTTCTCTTTCATCAAACATACATTTTCTGTCCCCCGCACGCGCGGTGGACATTAAAACCCATTTAGCTTGCGGTCACGCTCCCATTCATCAGGGGTATAAGTTTTGATGGATACAGCGTGAATACGGTTATCCGCAATGTAAGCCATAAGCGGAGCATACACCGTTTGTTGTTTCTTCACGCGGCTGAGTTCACCGAATAACTCGCCAACTGCGACCACCTGAAAGTGGCTGCCATCGCCAGTTACGTGGACTTCCTGCAAAGGTAATGCACTCATTAGCACGGATTGAATTTCACTGGTTTCCATAACGCTTCAGAATTCACTAAAGGATTAACAAGACACACATCTTAGTGGAAAGTGGAGCTATCTTAAACAAGCAAAAAAAACCTCTGCCAACGCAGAGGTTTTTTTAAAGAGATAAACACATTTATCAGGAGTGCGATGTGATAATTTGCGGAAGATTATAGAGCAAAATCAGCGTACGAAGCTTTTCCGTAATGCCAGTGAAGCAAAGCTTTAATCCCTTATCCAGCGCAATTTGTCGTAGATGAACAAGCAATGCCAGCCCCGCCGTATCAACTCTTTCAAGCGCAGAGACATTGATAATGCTGACCTGCGTCATAATAATTTCACGCTGTTGCCATAGCGCTATAAGCGTCTGTTGCTCCAGTTTTCCAGACAAAAACAGTTGGTCACCCTCTAAATGCCAGTTAAGTTGCTCGCTCATTTTAGCTTTTTGTCCAACCTGATAGGTCGATTGGCGTAAGATTTAAGCAACTGAGTCAAACCATCAACTCCTTTTTGGCGCAGCACATCACTCCATTCGTTCTGTTTAGTCGTAATGATGCTTACACCTTCAGCAACCATATCGTAGGCCTGCCAGTCGCCAGTCCGGGTGTTTTTACGCCACTGGAAGTCGACACGCACGGGAGGCCGACCATTTGGATCGATTACTGTCACACGAATAGCGATGATACTGGCATCAGCATACGGCTGTTCGGGGGCAATTTGATAGCTCTGGCCGTTATAAAGCGCCAGCGCCTGACCGTATGCCTGAGCAAGATAGTCGCCAAAAGCGCTAAAATAGGCCTCGCGTTGCGCGGGGGTTGCTTCCCGATAGTAGCGCCCAAGTACCAACGCACCTGCATACTTGATTTGTACGTACGGCAGCAATTCCTCACGAACTATTTGGCGCAGATAATCAGGGGTTTGCTTAATCTTTGGCTGCTCATTTTTAAGGCGGGTAAAGGTTTTTTCTGCCGCCTCATTCATTAGCTTGTAGGGGTTTGTCTGATCAACTGTCGCGTGAGCCGCCGCCGGTGCAATAATCAGCATTGCTACCATTAAGAAACGTTTAAACATCATTTGCCCTCATCTGAATGTACCGTTGCAGTCGGCGCAGATTTCCCGTTCGCGTCCTCCGCTGCTGCCGACGCATTTTTATCGTTATTAGTGTTGCCGCTCTTGTAAATAAACTGACCAATAAGGTCTTCCAGCACCATTGCTGATTTAGTATCCTGCAATGTGCTACCATCCTTAAGCATAGAAGTTCCCATTTCAGGGTCGTCAAAACCTACGTTCAATGCCAGAAATTGTTCTCCAAGCAAGCCGGATGTTCTGATTGCCAATGAGCTGGTATCTGGCAACTGCTTATATTTATCGTTGATATTCATCGTAATACGCGGAGAATAGGTTTTACTATCCAGACCGATATTGGTGACCCGGCCAATCACCACCCCACCGATTTTAACTGGAGAGCCAATTTTCAGGCCTCCGATATTGTTAAAAGTGGCATACAATCGCCATGTCGGCTCGCTACCCAATGATTTCAGGTCAGCCACACGCAGGCACAAAAACAACGCAGCAGCCAGCGCCAGCAATAAAAATGCACCTACCAAAATTTCGCTTTTTTTCGTTTGCATTAAATCAGTTCCCAAACATCAGTGCCGTCAGCACAAAATCTAAACCAAGAATCGCAAGAGAAGCATGCACCACCGTGCGCGTGGTGGCTCTGCTAATGCCCTCCGAAGTTGGAATCGCATCATAGCCATTAAAAAGTGCAATCCAGCTTACTGTGACAGCGAATACCGCGCTTTTAATGACACAGTTGACAATATCAGTACGGACGTCAACCGCATTTTGCATAGCTGACCAGAAGAAGCCTGTGTCAATCCCCTTCCAGCTGACACCCACAATCGCCCCTCCAATTATTCCTACCGCAACAAAAATCAAGGTCAGCAACGGCATACTGATAAGCCCTGCCCAAAAGCGCGGTGAAATGATTCTCCTGAGCGGGTCAACCGCCATCATTTCCATACTGGAAAGTTGCTGTGTTGCCTTCATCAGACCGATTTCAGCCGTCAATGCCGAACCCGCCCTGCCAGCAAACAGTAGAGCAGTCACTACCGGCCCAAGCTCACGCAATAATGACAGAGCGACCAACATGCCGAGGCTACTTTCAGCCCCATACGTGTTCAACACAAGGTACCCCTGCAACCCCAGCACCATGCCAATAAACAGGCCAGAAACAACAATAATCAGCAACGACAGTACGCCAATGCTGTAGAGCTGTTTCACCAGTAAGGGCGCATGTTTACGAAAACGAGGAACCCCAACCAACGCGTGAAAAAGCATAAGTCCAGCCCGACCAAAAGAAGCACAGGTATTAATTCCTTTGCGTCCTGTCGATGCAAGCGATCGTAAAAACATCCGTCAATTAACTCCCTGAACCGATTAAATCCCGCAGATAATCTCCTGCGGGATAACGAAACGGCACGGGGCCGTCTGCAATACCATCAATAAACTGACGCACCCTTGTATCTTTGTTATCACGCAGTGCTTCTGACGTTCCATGCGCGATAATCTTCTGTCCGGCAATGATGTAAGCATAATCAGCGATGCTCAACACTTCCGGCACATCATGAGAAACCACGATGCAGGTCATACCAAGGGAATGATTAAGCTCATCAATTAGCTTCACCAAAACACCCATCGTGATAGGGTCCTGTCCGACAAAAGGTTCATCGAACATAATTAAATCCGGCTCCAGAGCGATGGCTCTGGCCAGCGCCGCCCGACGTGCCATTCCACCGGATAGCTCTGAAGGCTTTAGTTGTGCAGCACCACGCAGGCCAACAGCCTCAAGTTTCATCATCACGGTACTGTGTAACAGCTCAGTTGGCAGCTGTGTATGCTCACGCAGTGGCCAGGCGACGTTATCAAAGACGTTAAGGTCTGTAAATAAGGCACCAGACTGAAAAAGCATGCTCATCTTTTTCCTTACCTCGTACAGCCGGGCACGCGACAGACGAGGAATATTTTCACCGTTAAACCAAATCTCTCCACTATCAGGCCGCAATTGACCACCAATTAAACGCAGCAAGGTGGTCTTACCAATGCCTGAAGGCCCCATGATAGCCGTCACCTTCCCTTTGGGCACCGTGAGCGAAATATTATCGAAAATCTGCCGATTACCACGAATAAAGCTCACCCCGCGAACATCTACCAAATTCATCGCCGTCTGGCCCATCGCTCTCTCCTGTCGTCTTTTTCAGGCTCATAATGTTTTCAATGTTACCGCATATCCACCAGTGCCGGACACTTTTATAGAAACTTACCTCTGTGACGTAGCTAAAATTGACATAGGTTTTACTTTTTGCTTTTGGATCGTCAAAATCAGTGCATCATTTTGTGCCCCTGCCTTACTTATCGCGCCAGGCCAGACAACGAATTTACCCGAATTAAAGGACATGACATGCTGGTAGCAACTGCACTACTCATTATCGGTTTAGTCCTGCTGGTATATGGTGCGGATCGTCTGGTTTTTAGTGCTGCCATTCTTTGTCGCAGGCTATCTATCCCACCGTTGATTATTGGCATGACTGTAGTAGGCATAGGCACATCACTTCCTGAACTGATCATCTCTTTTTCAGCATCAACCCATGGACAAATGGATATTGCTGTCGGTACAGCAATAGGTTCGAACATTACTAATATTCTTCTCATCCTCGGAGGCGCTGCCCTACTGCATCCTTTGACCATCCACTCAAATTTAATCCGCCGCGAACTTCCACTCATGTTACTGGTCACACTTCTGTGTGGTGTGATGTTATTTGATAATGCCCTTAGCCGTAATGATGGATTCGCCCTAATTGCCATTGCCGCCATTTACCTGACTTTTATTGTCAAAATCGCCCGCAAGGCCGAACGTGATAATAATGACGTCCTTACCCGCGAACAACTCGCCGAGCTGCCTCATGATGAGGTCGGCAATACAGTCGCTTTTTTGTGGCTGGCCGTTGCCCTGATTATTCTGCCAATGTCCACACGCATGGTCATTGACAACGCGACAGTGATTGCCGATTTCTTCGGCGTCAGTGAATTGGTTATCGGACTAACGATTATTTCTGTTGGCACCAGTTTACCGGAGCTGGCCACTGTGTTTGCTGGCGCGATGAAAGGCGAAGATGATATCGCTGTTGGGAATTTGATTGGATCGAACATTTACAATATTGCCATCGTTCTTGGCGTACCCGCACTCGTCCACCCCGGTACTGTTGATATGCAGGCTTTTGCTCGTGATTATTGGATAATGCTTGGCATCAGCGCACTGTTCACCATCATCTGCTTACAACGCAGTCGCCGTATTGGCCGGGTTGCAGGTGCTGTGTTTTTGATCGGTTTTATTGCCTGGGTTGCCATGTTGTACTGGTTACCCTCTACCACCTTTTGGTTAAAGGATTAAAAATTATGGCAGAGTTCATTCCTGAATCCCGTTTTGACTTTCAACAGGCAGGAAAAGAAGTTCTGTATACAGAACGCCAGGGTTTGGAACAGCTCGATCAATACATCAATGCTGATTTCACTGAAACCTGCGAGCGAATATACAGCTGTACAGGCAAGGTGGTCGTCATGGGGATGGGCAAGTCAGGACATATTGGTAAAAAAATGGCGGCAACTTTTGCCAGCACCGGCACCCCTGCTTTTTTTGTTCATCCCGCAGAAGCAAGCCACGGCGATTTGGGAATGGTAAGTACCTGCGACATTGTCATTGCCATTTCAAACTCTGGAGAATCTTCGGAAATTTCAGCACTCATTCCCGTGCTAAAGCGTTTACAGGTTTCACTTATCTGTATGACCAGCCGCCCGGAGAGTACGATGGCGCGCGCGGCGGATATTCACCTGTGCGTGAAGGTTCCCCAGGAAGCCTGCCCATTAGGGTTGGCACCTACCACAAGTACAACCGCTATGCTGGTTATGGGCGATGCGCTGGCCGTCGCGCTGTTGAAAGCACGGGGGTTTACCGCTGAAGATTTTGCTCTGTCCCATCCTGGAGGTGCACTGGGCCGTAAGCTGCTTCTCACCGTTAATGATATCATGCACAAGGGTAGCGAAATTCCCCACGTCAGCCATGATGCGTTGCTACGGGACGCCTTACTGGAAATCACCCGAAAAAATATGGGCATGACAGTTATCTGTAACGATCTGATGAAAATTGAGGGTATCTTCACCGATGGTGACCTGCGTCGCGTTTTTGATATGGGCATTGATATTCAGCAGGCCTGTATTGCCAGCGTAATGACGCCCGGTGGCGTGCGTGTACGACCAAACACATTAGCCGTTGACGCCTTGAATCTGATGCAAAATCGTAATATCACCGCCCTCATGGTGGCAGACGGCGATGTGCTGCTCGGCGTCGTGCATATGCATGACATGTTGCGTGCTGGTGTGGTTTAACAAGGAATAAAAGTCATGAGCACAGTCGTGAACTGGACAGAAACCTGCTATGGCAAAGTAAGCCTGGAGGTGATGAACCGCGCAAAAAAGATCAAACTGCTAATTTGCGATGTTGACGGAGTCATGTCCGACGGGGTGATTTATCAGGGTAATAACGGTGAGGAGCTCAAGGCCTTTAACGTTCGCGATGGCTACGGCATACGCTGCCTGCTGACCTCGGACGTGGAAGTCGCTATTATTACTGGTCGCAAGGCCAAACTGCTGGAAGATCGTTGTACAACGCTGGGAATTTCGCATCTTTATCAGGACCAGCCTGATAAGATTCTGGCCTTCCGTGAACTTCTGGATAAACTGTCGCTTCAACCTGAACAAGTAGCATATATTGGTGACGATTTGATCGACTGGCCAGTGATGGCGCAAGTAGGATTGAGCGTAACGGTGGCCGACGCCCATCCTGTGCTTATCCCTCGAGCTAATTATGTTACCCGAATTGCAGGCGGACGTGGTGCGGTACGCGAAATTTGCGATCTACTCCTGATCGCACAGGATAAGTTTGATGAGGCCAAAGGGCAGTCTGTATGAGTAAAACAAGGCGTTGGATTACGCTGTTGCTGGCCCTTGTGGCTATCGTGCTGATCGGCTGGAATCTGGCCGATACCGATAATGGCGCTGCACCCACGACCGTAAACGGTCAGGAGCCAACCTATACCAGCCAAACCTCGAACACGCTGGTCTATAACCCACAGGGGGCACTGAACTACAAACTTGTTTCTGACAAAGTGACTTATTTTTCGGTTGATGCGGTGAGCTGGTTTGATAACCCCATTATGACAACCTATGACGAAAATCAAATCCCCACCTGGTCAGTCCGGGCTGACAAAGCGAAATTGACTAACGACCGCATGCTGTATTTGTATGGTCATGCAGAGGTTAATAGTCTGACTCAGGATGCTCAGTTACAACGAATTAAAACCGACAATGCCGCAGTAAATCTTGTCACTCAGGATGTAACCTCAGAAGATCAGGTAACCCTGTATGGCATCAGCTTTAACTCTACCGGCATGAAAATGCGCGGGAATTTACGGAATAAAACTGCCGAGTTGATTGAAAAGGTCAAAACCTCTTATGAAATTCAAAATACTAAACATCCTTAAGTTTTTGACACTCGGAGTGCTGTTCGCTGCCAGCATGCCCGCTCTCGCGCTGACTGGCGATTCTGATAAGCCAGTGAATGTGGATTCCGAAAACCAGGCACTCGATATGCAAGGTAATGTGGCAACATTTACCGGCAATGTTATCGTGACTCAGGGTTCAATCAAGATCACGGCCGATAAAGTTGTGGTCACTCGCCCCGGCGGCGACAGCAAAAAAACCATCGTTGATGCTTATGGTAATCCTGCTACTTTTTATCAAATGCAGGATAACGGAAAGCCTGTCAAAGGCCACGCACTGAAAATGCACTATGAACTGGCCACAGATTTTGTCGAGCTGACAGGAAACGCTTATCTTGAGCAATTAGATAGCAACGTAAAAGGCGATCGGATCACCTACCTAGTGAAAGAGCAGAAGATGCAAGCTTATGGTAACACCGGTAAACGTGTTACTACTGTCCTGGTTCCATCGCAGTTACAAGACAAAGGCACCACTCAGTCAACCGACCCCAAAAGAGAGTAACTGATTAGCTATGGCGACTTTAATTGCAGAAAACCTGGCCAAAGCTTACAAAGGTCGACGTGTAGTCGAAGATGTCAGCTTGCAGGTCAAATCCGGGGAAATTGTTGGTCTGCTCGGACCAAACGGCGCGGGTAAAACCACCACTTTTTATATGGTTGTCGGGATTGTACACCGCGATGCCGGTCGCATTATTATTGATGACGAAGATATCAGCATTCTGCCCTTACATGCGCGGGCCCGCAGGGGGATTGGTTATCTGCCACAGGAAGCATCGATATTCCGCCGCCTGAGCGTGTTTGACAATCTCATGGCCGTTTTACAAATTCGCGACGATTTAACACCAGAGCAGCGTGAGGATCGTGCTAATGAGTTGATGGAAGAGTTTCATATCAACCATTTGCGTAACAGCCTGGGACAAGCTTTGTCGGGCGGTGAGCGCCGCCGCGTTGAGATAGCCAGGGCACTGGCTGCTAATCCAAAGTTTATCCTGCTGGATGAGCCTTTTGCTGGCGTCGACCCCATTTCGGTAATTGATATTAAAAAGATCATCGAACACCTGCGTAATAGTGGGCTTGGCGTGTTGATAACTGACCACAATGTGCGTGAAACGCTTGCCGTTTGCGAACGCGCCTATATTGTCAGCCAGGGGCATTTAATTGCCCACGGCTCGCCAGAACAAATTCTGGAAGATGAACAAGTTAAACGCGTCTACCTGGGCGAAGAGTTCAGGCTGTGATAAGGCGTGAATTTAATTAGATTTTTGAGGAATCCGTATTCTGAATATGAAGCAAGGTTTGCAACTCAGGCTTAGTCAACAGCTTGCCATGACGCCACAACTGCAACAGGCTATTCGTTTGTTGCAACTCTCTACGCTGGAACTAGCGCAGGAAATTCAGCAGGCCCTGGAAAGCAATCCATTGCTTGAACAAACCGAGATACATGAGGAAGTCGATTCTCGGGAGTATCAGGAAAAAGAAGAGCTGGATACGCGTGAAGCTCTCGAACAAAAGGACATGCCAGAAGAACTGCCGCTCGATGCTACGTGGGATGAAATTTACACGGCTGGCACCCCTTCAGGAACTGGCACTGATTATCATGATGATGAGCTTCCGGTTTATCAGGGTGAAACCACTCAGTCATTGCAGGATTACCTGACATGGCAGATGGATCTGACGCCCTTTACTGATACTGATCGTGCTATTGCCACTTCTATTGTGGATGCCGTCGATGATACCGGTTATCTGACAGTGCCACTTGAAGACATTTTGGAAAGTCTTGGCAATGAAGAGCTGACGATAGAAGAAGTGGAAGCCGTCCTCAAACGGGTGCAGCGTTTCGATCCGATTGGTGTTTGCGCGCGCGATCTGCGTGATTGTCTTATGGTTCAGCTTTCACAATTCTCACCAGAACTGCCTTTTCTTAAAGAGGCATGCCTGATAGTCAGCGAACATCTGGATTTGCTGGCAAATCACGATTTCCGCACCCTGATGCGTGTTACCCGGCTCAAAGAAGATGTACTTAAAAACGCCATGCAGCTGATTCAGTCACTGGATCCACGTCCCGGACAGTCAATTAACACCAGCGAGCCTGAATATGTGATTCCCGATGTACTGGTGCGAAAAATCGCTACGCGCTGGGCAGTTGAACTGAACAACGACAGTGTTCCACGAATAAAAATTAATCAACATTATGCATCTCTGGGCGGTCCGGGCCGTAACGATAACGACAGCCAGTTCATTCGCAGCAATTTGCAGGAAGCAAAATGGCTTATTAAAAGCCTGGAAAGTCGAAATGACACGCTGTTGAAAGTTACCCGCTGCATTGTCGATCAGCAGCAGGCCTTCTTTGAACAGGGAGAAGAATTTATGCGGCCAATGGTACTTGCTGATATTGCTGAAGCAGTCGATATGCATGAATCCACCATCTCCCGTGTGACTACGCAGAAATATCTGCACAGCCCGCGGGGGATTTTTGAACTGAAATATTTTTTCTCCAGCCATGTGAATACGGAAGGCGGAGGCGAAGCATCCTCAACAGCTATCCGTGCACTGGTGAGAAAGTTAATCTCGGCGGAAAATCCCGCTAAACCACTAAGTGATAGTAAGCTCACCACTCTCCTCTCCGAACAGGGAATTATGGTGGCACGGCGCACTGTCGCGAAGTATCGAGAATCTTTATCCATCCCGCCATCAAACCAACGTAAACAGCTGGTCTGAACGAACAGATAAGGAAAAGCGTATGCAACTCAATATTACCGGACAGAATGTAGAAATCACTGAACCATTAAGGGAATTTGTAACGGCAAAATTTGCCAAGCTGGAGCAATATTTTGACCGGATCAATCAAGTGTATATTGTTCTCAAGGTGGAAAAGGTAACGCAAATTGCCGATGCAACACTGCATGTAAACGCGGGTGAGTTGCATGCCACTTCAGAAGAGAAAGACATGTATGCAGCGATTGATGGCCTGATTGATAAGCTGACGCGGCAGCTGAACAAACATAAAGACAAACTAAAGCAGCATTAAACATCACTCTGCAATTGAATATTTTTCAATCACCCTTATTTAATAAGAACGTGATGTAAGATAGTCGGCTCGTACTTTAACAAGAAGTACGAGCCTTTAATCAATAGGGCATGAGACGTTTATCGATGGCTGGAAAGGTGTATCAGGCACGCAAATCAGCCAGTTTGTCAGGCGAAGATAAATACGTAAGTGAAACTATGATGAACAATGAATTAACACTTGAATTGAGTTCGATCCTGAGCCTCTCATGCACCCGAAATGACGTCCATTGCCAAAGCAAGAAGCGGGCGCTGGAAATCATCAGCGAACTGGCTGCGAAACAACTTAATCTGCCACATCAAACTATTTTCGACGCTATCCTGACCCGTGAGCGTATGGGCAGTACAGGTATCGGAAACGGTATCGCCATTCCACACGGCAAGTTGGTTGAAGATACGCTGCGCGCGGTCGGAGTTTTTATCCGACTCGATCAGCCCGTCGCTTTCGATGCCATTGACAATCAACCGGTTGATTTGCTTTTTGCACTTCTGGTACCTGCAGATCAATGCAAAACACACTTACACACCTTGTCGCTTGTTGCTAAACGTCTTGCCGATAAAACGGTTTGCCGTCGCCTACGTGCGGCGCAGAGTGATGAAGAACTTTTCGAAATCATGGCAGAAAGTCCTGACGAGAGCCATTAGGGTGCGATGGTAATTATTTCTCGCACACCTCAGCACATATATCAGCCACAGAAAAGTCTACTTTATTTGTCCTGTTGTGATTTCGCTGAAGAGAAGTGGATGCTGGTTTCTCCCGCGCTACAACCTGACATGCTGGTCCCATCGCATTAATGTGCCACGACTGGCATATTTCTGGATACTGCTCTCAGGACTGCCTGGAAAAATTTGGCTGCTTGAAACGATGTATGAGCGTTTAAAACGATAATTAAAAACGGGTGTAATAAACGCGATCTGCAACTGAATACGTCAAATTCTGCATGGAAAATTGCTTATTGACTGAAACATTTTTTCATACGATGGCAATAACTTTTTTGCGCCGAAAGCGTTAGCAGAGACGCAAAAAACCCGAGAAAGCCAGGCAGGTTCGCTCACGTAGTGAACCTGACGACGAATGACACGGGATTACCTTCAATTTCTGCCTGAACGGTGTCATATGCTACAACTGGGCCTGCGACATCTGTAAACCCGGAACCCAAAAACTGACCTGCCATCAAAAGATGTGCATGAAACACCTTTCATACTTATCTGAAGAATAAAAATAACAGAGGCAGCCATTTCTTTCGTAGGGAATAACAAAGCCTGTCATGGCGGGCGCTACAACCCGGTACAAAAAACGCCGCGTCTTGAAACACTGCTTTTGGATATTAAATGTGCTTGAATAGGTTCTCGCTGAATGGTTGTCCACTGTTCAGATCATCAGGTACAACCCCTGCATAGCCCTTAGCCGTTGCAGCCTTTCCAGGCGGAAGAGAAGCAATATGCTCAGAAAAAGCAGCGAGAAATGGCCTGAGCATGATAAAAATGGGGGCAATCAGGTTATTTTTAAACGATTGTTAAGTTAAGCGACACACCCCGGTGTCATCTGGCAGCTAAAAACGCTAAGTTGTAATGACTCACCAGGGAAGCAATGTATAGTCGCTAATCAGGAGAACAAGTCATGGTGCTGATGATCGTCAGTGGTCGATCCGGTTCTGGCAAGTCCGTGGCGTTACGGGCACTGGAAGATATGGGCTTCTATTGCGTTGATAACCTGCCCGTCGTGCTGCTGCCCGAACTGGCAAATTCGTTGGTCGAACGTAATATATCTGCGGCCGTTAGCATTGACGTACGTAATATGCCGGAATCACCTGAAATCTTCGAAAAAGCGCTGACCAATTTGCCCGAAAGTTTTTCTCCACAGTTACTTTTTCTGGATGCTGATCGCAATACGCTGATTCGCCGATACAGTGACACTCGTCGGTTACATCCTCTTTCCAGCAAAAACCTGTCTCTTGAAAGCGCTATTGATGAGGAAAACGATCTGCTCGAACCTCTGCGCTACAGAGCAGATTTGATTGTTGATACGTCGGAAATGTCAGTTCATGAACTGGCTGAAATGTTACGTAGCCGCCTGCTTGGCAAGCGCGAACGTGAATTAACAATGGTTTTCGAGTCATTTGGCTTTAAACACGGTATCCCGATTGATGCTGATTACGTTTTTGATGTTCGTTTTCTTCCAAACCCACACTGGGACCCTAAGCTACGTCCCATGACTGGTCTTGATCGGCCAGTGACTGCATTTCTGGATCGCCATACGGAAGTGCACAACTTTATCTATCAGACACGCAGTTATCTTGAGTTATGGTTACCCATGCTGGAAACCAATAATCGCAGTTATCTTACTGTTGCTATTGGCTGCACGGGAGGAAAACATCGTTCAGTATACGTTGCAGAACAACTCGCCGACTACTTTCGTACGCGGGGTAAAAACGTACAATCCCGCCACCGCACTCTGGAAAAGCGCAAATCATGACAGTCAGACAAACCGTTGAAATTAAAAATAAGCTAGGTATGCATGCGCGCCCTGCAATGAAACTTTTTGAACTGGTTCAAAACTTTGAGGCAGAGGTGTTATTACGTAATGAAAGCGGCACAGAGGCAGAAGCCAGCAGCGTTATTGCACTACTGATGTTGGACTCGGCTAAAGGTGGACATATCGAAATTGAAGCAACAGGCCTTGAAGAAGAAAAAGCGCTAACTGCCGTAATTGAATTGTTTAATGCCGGTTTCGACGAGGATTAACTTTTTTGTAACCAGGACAATGTCTCGTCCTGGCCATATCTAATTAAAGCAACTTATGGTCCCTCAGAAAGCTCTCGCCACCCAGCTGGTGCATCTGCCGCAGGATCCACTGCTGTCGTTGAAGAATATAGCGAGAAGGCGCATCTGCCCTGAAACGAACAGGATTTGGCAGCACAGCAGCCAGTAATGCGGCCTCTGACATCGTCATACGGCTGGCTGGTTTGTGAAAATAGCGCCGGGAGGCTGCCTCTACGCCGAATACGCCTTCACCAAACTCCGCTATATTCAGATAAACAGTTAAGATTCTTCTTTTGCTCCAGGCCGTCTCAATACCGACGGTCAAGCCGGCTTCAAAACCTTTACGAATCCAGCTACGTCCGTCCCATAGGAACATGTTTTTAGCCGTCTGTTGTGACAGCGTGGACGCCCCTCTCATCCTGCCATCATCGTTATCTAATGCTGTCTGGATAGCCTTTACATCAAATCCCCAATGTTCAGGGAATTTCTGATCTTCTGAGGCAATCACCGCCAGTGGCATCCAGGGGGCAATATTGTCCATTCCTACCCAATCCGAATGGACGACGTAATTAAAATCTCCGCTAAACCATGCTGCTAATTGACGCTCTACCATCACCGCGGAAAAAGGCACAGGGAAAACCGAAAACGCTACAATTCCGATAGCCCATAAACCTGTTATGCATCCCAGGATACTGACCAGGTTTTTTTTAACAGGCCATAACGCTGAGTTCTTTCGTTGCTTCATAAGCCCGGTATCCATAACATTTTTTATCAATTCCTACACAATCTAGCACAGGTGCAAATATTAAATTCAATCGTTCACTTCTCTGGATTATGCGTACTGAACTTCAGGATAAAGATTTCAAACTCCAATAAGAAATAAATGCCCCAACGGGTTCAATTCACTTCCTTCCTCCCGGAGTCGGTTCCATTTACTAAACAATATATAAGAAGGACAGCTGCAAGTTTTGAGTAAGCGGAAAAGGTAAAATTAAAACTTTCATAAATCTTATGAATAAAATCTTTATACTGATGGAAAATTGATTGTCACTGCGTAAACATGCTCCAGCATGCAATTTAAAAACGCTGTAGGGGACGTATTAAGGCCAAACCATAATATCAACTAAAACTATCAAAAATACACTAACGATTGGTAAAAACTTTATTTTTGATTTTTTCTATTTTTACGAAAAGTGATTTTTCATCCGAGACAGTCATCTCATAAAAAACATGTTTTACAGGCAGTTAAATATTTTTTCCTGCCAATGAATTTTATTCAGCATCGCTGCTAGCGATCACTCAATATCTTGCAGGTGCTTAACGGTTATAAGACACACAGAAAACCTAAAATCAGGGCATTTTTTGATCAAAAATGCATATAAATTAATTCCGGACTTGACTATGTCATCAAATTAATGTTTTCTGTTCGTAAACGCTGCTCAACATCACACATTTTAATGAATCTGGTAACATGTTATGTGAGATTTGTTATGGTAGTAACTTAGCGTTCTAACCAATACCTTCTCTGTGCGTTTAAACATTTATCAGAACAGCGCAGATGGCCTTTTTCCCTGGTGTTGGCGCAGTATTCGCGCACCCCGGCTTTGGTCGGGGTCATTTTTTTGTATCGCCGTAACCCATTGACGTAGTATTTCAACATCGTTTCGCCACTCATGCTTAACTTCGTCGATCCATTCCTGCACGTTATCCCACCATGCAGGCAAATCCGGACTTTGGATTTGTTTCGCTAATTGCTGTAAATGCACCAGACCAACGGAGCCAGCAGCGCCTTTAATCTTATGTCCTTCTTCAACAATACCTTTCAGATCGCGGGCCATCATGTTTGAATCCAGCACCGCCAAATAGCCGGGCATCATTTGCTCAAATATATCCAGGCTCTGATGAATCAGTTCTGGTCCAGCCAACTCGATATACCCCTCCAGCATGCCAGTATCCAGAAGAGCCGATTTTTTCTCATCCACAGGCTTCTCCTGTGCACGATCGTCATGTTGCTGATGGCCCCAATACTTCTTGATGGTCGCAGTCAGTGCAGGTACAGCAAGTGGCTTGCTCAACACATCATCCATACCTGCATTGAGATACTCATTTTTGTCTTTGAGCACATTTGCTGTCAGGGCGATAAGCGGAGGCATGTGTCTGCCGGTATAACGTTGATGAATTTCGCGCGCCACATCCAGCCCGGTCATGTCCGGCAATTGAATATCCAGCAGTACAAGATCAAATTCGTCAGGATCAAACATGGCCAGCGCGTCCTCGCCGGTCATCGCCACCTCAACGCTGTTGCCAAGTTTTTCCAGCACGGAGCGGGCTACCACCACATTTAACTCGATATCTTCCACCAGCAGGACATGGAGTGCCGGTAATGGAAAATCATCTATGGTTTGCTGTTCATCTTTTGATTGTGCCATCCCCGGAGCCATGACAGTCAACGTAAAGCAAGATCCTTTTCCGGCACTGCTTCTGACCGTAATATCCCCTCCCATTGCCTGCGCCAGCCGACGCGAGACGGCCAGACCAATTCCCGTTCCCGTTGCTGGCTTACCGCCGTGCTGATCTTTCACCTGATAATACATAGCAAAAATCTTGTCCTGCTCGTCCTGAGGAATACCTCTGCCGGAGTCCTCCACCTCAAATTGCAGACAATCTGCGGTCTGATAGCTGACCCGCACCACAATGCCGCCCTGGTGTGTGAACTTCACCGCATTTCCAATAAGATTCCACAGAATCTGTCGCAACCGGGTGCCATCGGCAACGATGCTATGCGGCATCGGTAATGCCGGTTGCAACGTAAAGGTTAATCCCTTCGGCTGCACCAACAGACCAGACAGGTTTTCGAGATCGGCCAGAAAACCGGTAAAATCTATGGGTTGATTGTCCAGCTGCACTTTACGCCGCTCAATCTTGTCCATTTCAATAACATCATTAAAGATATTGCCCAACGTAATAGCTGACACATGAATAGTTTTTAGATACTTCAACTGTTCATCATTCAGTTCTGTATCAAGCAGAATACGACTCAGGCCAACAATCCCGTTAAGTGGCGTACGAAGCTCATGGCTAATTGTTGAGATAAAGGTGGTTTTCTCCCTGCTGGCCTTCTCCAGCGCGTCCTGATAGCGCTTACGCTCTGTAATGTCGCGTCCAAAACCCATCAGCCCACTACGTTTGCCTACGCGGTCGTAGTAAGGCACTTTGCGGATTTCAAAACAGGCTTTCCTGCCATCGGGATACTGTAGCCACTGCTCATAGGTTAATGAGACGTTATGGCGAAAGACTTTTTCATCCGTTTCGAGCACTTTATCAGCATCCTCGGCGTCATAGACATCACGGGGTGTCAGACCAATTAATTGTTTCTCACTTTTGCCAGTCAGTAATTCCATCGCCCTGTTACAGCCAGAGAATTGCTGATCGATGTTGCGATAAAAAACAAGATCGGGAGAAGCATCCAGAAAAGAGCGCAAAAAAGTCGACTGCTGTTCAAGCTCAAGCTGCGCTTGCGCACCTCGTGCCATTTCTTCGGTCAGTTTATCCAGTACTTGCAATCGCGCCTTTTCCGCTTTGATGCGATCGGAGATTTCCTGATTAAGCTGAGTAATGTTTTCCTGCATCTGCTGATTCAACTCCAGATCGCGGTTGCGCATTTCCTCAAGTTTGTCAACTAAGCGGGAGAGGCGCTGTCGCGACTCTTCAAGTTGCTCGACAACGACAGAAAGAAAATAAACCGCCCAGGGCGTGATCAGCAGTCCAAAAAAAACCGAACGAACCATATCAATCGTTTCAACATGTCCGTGCAGCACCATTGTCACCGCCATCTGCACAATCATCGCTAATACCACCAGCGCAGAAGCCAACAACAAAGAAAAGCGAACCAGCCCCAGTTTCACCATCAAATCAACGTAATATTGGGCCAGTAAACGAATTTGTTTCATAAAAGTTCCCTCCGGGACGATATTTCAATCATACCGTAAAAGCGAAAAAGACCAACGCGGCCAGCCATTACCTTACCTCGCACTGAATAAGTGCACAGGCAGAGCCTGATGGCTGGGTGAACACTGAATAAATTGATCCCTGGATGGCTTTTGACAGGGATAGAATGAAAACTCAGCTGATCTATTCTATAGCGGCGCAATTCGCCTGAATTTCAACAATGGAGCATTCTTTTGCAAAGTGCGAACGGCAGGAAAAGGCAAACAGCTTGTCAGAGGCAAATGCAGCATTAAACCCTGCCTGACAGCAGAGTCAGGCGAATTATCATTAAATTTGAAAGCCTGTTTTCTTACTCTGCTGCGAGCAGGCAATAATTATCACTTATTTTCGTGACTGCATAATACAAGTAACTACTTAAAATATTAAAAATCGCCTCCAACTGCGGACTCTCTTAATCTTTAGCATCCTGGCATCCATTATTTTTGAAACTTAATTGAATAATAATTCATAATAAGAGAGAAATTAGTCATTAAAGTGGTAATTAATTTTACTAATAATGCCTGCAGGTTTGATTCAAATGAATCAGCAAGCCAAAAACAGTCATTTTCAATAAAAAGGAAATTAAATACAGAATTTTATGCCAATAATAATACCAGCACCAGCATGGTGCAGAGATTTGTCGCCTGCACTACAGTGAGACAGCTCACACTTTGATAGTTAATGACATCATCATGGCATTAAGGAAAAAGCAATAAAAACCTTAATAATCATTATATTGCATTGAAAAAAGCCCACAAAGTCCACAGCAAGCCCGCAATTTGACCTGAGTGCGCTTTCCCGATAAGTTGGAAATCCGCTGGAAGCTTTCTGGACGGGTATTCTGCCCGTCATACTTATGCAGTTATTGAGACACCCTCTGTAGCAAGTCCATAACACTTGTGACACCGATGCTTAAGGCAAGACATAGAGGGGCGACACAAGAGGTGAGTACCAAGCTCAAAACCTGTCGCCACGCCCTTACTGCGTCTGCCCTTCTTCGGCGCAGGGAGTCTCCCAGAGCCTGGGGAGGTTCATTGAGATGTTGTACGATAAATCCCTTGAAAAGGACAACTGTGGTTTCGGCCTGATCGCCCATATAGAAGGCGAACCTAGCCACAAGGTGGTGCGTACTGCCATTCACGCACTGGCCCGAATGCAGCATCGTGGGGCGATCCTCGCTGACGGCAAGACTGGCGACGGCTGCGGACTTTTGTTGCAAAAACCCGACCGTTTTTTCCACGTGGTCGCACAGGAGCGCAGTTGGCGCCTGGCCAAAAACTACGCGGTAGGCATGTTATTTCTGAATCGGGATGACGAACTGGCGCGTGAAAGCCGTCGCATCATCGAAGAAGAAGTGTTGCGTGAAACCCTCTCCGTGGTTGGCTGGCGAGAAGTTCCAATTAATCAGGACGTGCTGGGCGAAATTGCCCTTTCCTCTATGCCACGCATAGAACAACTTTTTATCAATGCCCCAGCCGGCTGGCGTCCACGTGATATGGAACGCCGCCTGTACATGGCACGACGCCGTATTGAAAAACGCATTGATGATAAAGAATTTTACGTATGCAGTTTTTCAAATCAGGTCAATATTTACAAAGGTCTGTGTATGCCGGCCGATCTTCCACGTTTTTACCTTGATCTCGCCGATCTCCGACTGGAATCAGCAATTTGCCTGTTTCATCAGCGTTTTTCGACCAATACAGTGCCTCGCTGGCCACTGGCACAACCTTTCCGTTATATGGCACACAACGGTGAAATCAATACCATTGCAGGTAATCGCCAGTGGGCCAGAGCCCGAGCCTATAAATTCCGCACGCCACTGATCCCCGATTTGCAGGATGCCGCACCCTTTGTTAATGAAACCGGCTCTGACTCCAGTTCAATGGATAACATGCTGGAGCTGTTCCTCAGTGGTGGAATGGATCTGATACGGGCCATGCGCCTTCTGGTGCCACCGGCCTGGCAAAACAATCCTGATATGGACCCGGAACTGCGCGATTTCTTTGACTTCAACTCAATGCATATGGAGCCATGGGACGGCCCTGCCGGTATTGTGATGTCAGACGGGCGCTATGCTGCCTGTAACCTTGACCGTAACGGTTTACGTCCCGCTCGCTATGTCATTACCAAAGACAAGCTGATTACCTGCGCATCTGAAGTCGGTATATGGAACTATCAGCCAGATGAAGTGGTGGAAAAAGGCCGCGTTGGACCTGGCGAACTGATGGTTATCGATACCCGCGCAGGCCGCATTCTACAATCTGCCGAAACGGATAACGATCTCAAAAGCCGTCATCCTTATAAAGAGTGGATGGAGAAAAACGTCCGTCGTCTGGTGCCTTTCGAAAATTTACCCGACGATCAAATGGGCAGCCGTGAAATGGATGATAACTTGCTTTCAACCTTTCACAAGCAGTTCGGTTACAGCAGCGAAGAACTGGATTCTATCATTCGGGTGCTGGGTGAAAATGGTCAGGAAGCCGTTGGCTCAATGGGCGATGACACGCCTTTTGCCGTACTTTCAAGCCGCCCAAGAGTGATTTACGACTATTTCCGGCAGCAATTTGCGCAGGTTACTAACCCGCCTATCGATCCGTTACGTGAAGCGCACGTCATGTCGCTGGCCACCAGTATCGGCCGCGAAATGAACGTTTTCTGTGAAGCAGAAGGCCAGGCACACCGCCTGAGCTTTAAATCCCCCATCCTGCTTTATTCAGACTTCAGGCAGCTGACAACCCAGGAAGAAGAGTTTTACCGCGCTTATACGCTGGATTGTACCTTTGATCCTGCTGAATCATCGCTCAAAGAGACCATTCTGACACTGTGCGATCGGGCTGAACAACTGGTACACAGCGGCACGGTCTTGTTGGTGCTTTCTGATCGCGCAATAAGCCCCTCACGTTTGCCCGTCCCCGCTCCCATGGTCGTGGGAGCCATACAGACCCGCCTGGTAGATAAAAGCCTGCGCTGTGATGCCAACATCATTGTTGAAACTGCAAGCGCCCGCGATCCGCATCATTTTGCCGTGCTGCTGGGCTTTGGCGCGACAGCGATCTATCCGTATCTTGCCTATGAGTCGCTGGCAAAAATGGCGGAAAGTGGCGTAATTAATAAAGATAATCGCAGTCTGATGCTGAACTATCGTAACGGCATTAATAAAGGACTGTATAAGATTATGTCGAAGATGGGGATTTCCACCATCGCATCATATCGCTGTTCCAAACTCTTTGAAGCCGTGGGACTGCACCGGGACGTGTCAGATCTTTGCTTCCAGGGGGTGGTTAGTCGCATTAGTGGTGCAAATTACGCTGATTTTCAGCAGGATTTGGTCAATTTATCGCGGCGCGCCTGGTTACAGAGGAAACCCCTTGAACAGGGTGGCCTGCTGAAATACGTGCACGGCGGGGAATACCACGCCTATAACCCGGACGTAGTCGGCACGCTACAAAAAGCGGTTAACAGTGGTGATTACAGCGACTATCAGCAGTACGCGAAGCTGGTTAACGAACGCCCGGTGGCGGCGCTACGCGATCTGCTTGTTGTTACCCCATCTGGTAGTGCTATCAGCCTCGACGACGTTGAACCATCCAGTGAGTTGTACAAACGGTTCGATACTGCCGCGATGTCAATTGGTGCACTCAGCCCGGAAGCCCATGAGTCACTGGCTGAAGCAATGAACGGCCTGGGCGGTTTCTCCAACTCAGGAGAAGGTGGTGAAGACCCCGCACGATACGGCACCAACAAAGTATCACGCATTAAGCAGGTCGCTTCTGGACGTTTTGGCGTAACACCCGCTTATCTGGTTAATGCAGACGTTATCCAAATCAAAGTTGCTCAGGGTGCAAAACCTGGCGAAGGTGGTCAGCTGCCGGGTGATAAAGTCACACCGTATATCGCAAAACTGCGCTATTCCGTTCCCGGCGTGACGCTAATTTCGCCACCGCCACACCACGATATTTACTCAATTGAGGATCTCGCGCAGCTTATTTTCGATCTGAAACAGGTTAATCCAAAAGCGATGATCTCAGTGAAGCTGGTTTCCGAACCTGGCGTTGGTACTATTGCCACAGGCGTAGCCAAGGCTTATGCCGACCTGATAACCATCGCGGGTTATGACGGCGGTACCGGCGCAAGCCCGCTCAGTTCAGTTAAGTATGCGGGTTGCCCTTGGGAACTGGGCCTGGTAGAAACACAGCAGGCGCTGGTAGCCAACGGCCTGCGCCACAAGATTCGCCTCCAGGTAGATGGCGGCCTCAAGACTGGCCAGGATATTATTAAGGCCGCGATTTTGGGTGCTGAAAGCTTCGGTTTCGGTACGGGTCCAATGGTTGCGCTGGGTTGCAAATATCTTCGTATCTGCCATCTCAATAACTGTGCAACCGGCGTTGCAACCCAGGACGAGAAACTGCGTAAGAACCATTATCACGGTCTGCCTTACCGCGTGACGAACTACTTTGAGTTTATCGCCCGTGAAACACGCGAAATTATGGCTGAGTTAGGCGTGAAACGGCTGGTCGATCTGATCGGGCGTACCGATTTATTAAGCAAGTTGGATGGGTTCACAGCCAGACAACAGAGCCTCGACCTCTCTGCGCTGCTAAAAACAGCAGAGCCAATAGCAGGCAAGGCCGTCCACTGTACCGAGAACAATCCACCCTTTGACAATGCCGTACTCAATAAAGCGCTGCTGAACCAGGCGATGCCTTTTGTTGAAGCAAAACAAAGTAAGACGTTTTACTTTGATATCCGCAACACTGACCGCTCCGTGGGTGCAACGTTGTCAGGAGCAATTGCATTACTGCACGGCGATCAGGGTCTGGCTTCCGATCCGATAAAAGCTCACTTCAACGGTACCGCTGGCCAGAGTTTTGGCGTATGGAACGCGGGCGGCGTCGAGCTTACGCTGACAGGTGATGCCAATGACTACGTAGGCAAAGGTATGGCTGGCGGAATACTGGCAGTTCGCCCGCCGGTTGGCTCGGCATTCCGCAGCCATGAAGCTACAATTATCGGCAACACCTGCTTGTACGGCGCAACCGGCGGCAAGCTGTTCGCCGCTGGCCGTGCTGGCGAACGCTTCGCCGTGCGTAACTCCGGCGTTATCACCGTCGTGGAGGGCATCGGTGATAACGGCTGTGAATATATGACTGGTGGTATTGTCTGCGTGTTGGGGCGTACTGGTGTCAATTTTGGCGCAGGTATGACAGGCGGCTTTGCTTACGTGCTGGATGAAGACGGTGAGTTCCGCAAACGCGTTAATGCGGAGCTGGTTGAGGTATTAAATGTTGATGGCCTGGCGATTCACGAAGAGCATCTTCGTGGCCTGGTCACCGAACACATTCAACACACGGACTCATCATGTGGCAAGGAGATTTTGGCGAACTGGCCCGCCTGGGCGCCTAAATTCTCACTGGTAAAACCGAAGTCCAGTGATGTTAAGGCATTATTGGGTCACCGTAGTCATTCCGCAGCGGAGCTGCAGGTGCAGGCGCAGTAAGAGGTCACGATGAGTCAAAACGTTTATCAATTTATCGACCTACAACGCGTCGATCCGCCGAAGAAACCACTCAAGATTCGCAAAATTGAGTTTGTGGAAATCTATGAGTCGTTTTCTGAAAGCCAGGCGCAGGCGCAGGCTGACCGCTGTCTGTCCTGTGGTAACCCCTATTGTGAATGGAAATGCCCGGTACATAACTATATTCCGGACTGGCTGAAGCTGGCTAACGAAGGCCGAATCATTGAGGCGGCCGAACTGTCGCATCAAACGAACAGTTTGCCTGAAGTCTGTGGTCGCGTTTGCCCACAGGATCGTCTGTGTGAAGGCTCCTGTACGCTTAACGCTGAATTTGGCGCCGTCACTATTGGTAATATCGAGCGTTACATTAATGATAAAGCGCTGGAAATGGGCTGGAAACCCAACCTTGATGGCGTTAAACCAACCGGTAAACGTGTGGCGATTATTGGTGCCGGGCCTGCCGGGCTGGCGTGTGCTGATGTCCTCACGCGCAACGGTGTTAAAGCCGTTGTGTATGATCGCCATCCTGAAATTGGTGGCCTGCTGACCTTTGGCATTCCTGCGTTTAAACTCGAAAAAGAGGTCATGACTAAACGTCGTGAAATTTTCTCCGGGATGGGCATCGAATTCAATTTAAATACTGAAGTCGGTAAGGATATTCAAATGAACGACCTGCTGGTTGATTTCGATGCCGTATTTCTTGGCGTTGGAACCTATCAATCAATGGCCGGTGGACTGGAAAACGAGGACGCAGATGGCGTCTATGATGCACTGCCCTTTCTGATAGCCAATACCAAACATACAATGGGTTTTTCGCATTCAACTGACGAACCCTACATTTCGATGAATGCGAAACGCGTAGTAGTATTAGGTGGTGGTGACACAGCGATGGACTGTGTGCGCACGTCCATCAGGCAGGGAGCAACGCACGTTACCTGTGCTTACCGCCGCGACGAAGAGAATATGCCCGGCTCACGACGAGAAGTGAAGAACGCGCGTGAAGAAGGTGTAGATTTCCAATTCAACGTCCAACCCCTGGGGATTGAAATCAATGGCAATGGTCGGGTATCTGGCGTGAAAATGGCCCGGACAGAAATGGGACAGCCTGATGCAAATGGCCGTCGTCGTGCTGAAATCATTGCTGGTTCTGAGCATGTTGTGCCAGCCGATGCGGTGGTTATGGCATTTGGCTTCCGCCCACATGCCATGCCGTGGCTGGAGCAACACAGTGTAGCGCTGGATACTCAGGGCCGAATACTTGCGCCTGAAGGCAGTGACAATGCTTTCCAGACCAGCAACCCTAAAATTTTTGCAGGTGGCGATGCCGTTCGCGGCTCTGATTTGGTCGTTACCGCCATTGCCGAAGGGCGTAAAGCTGCAGAAGGGATGATGGACTGGCTCGAAGTGTAGTGCATATCGCTTGTAAAAAGCTGTCTTTACCAAAGGCAGCTTTTATCACGCGAAAACCTTTGCTTGTGCTGTGATTTCGATCCAGAAAAACAGACAGCGTTAAAACCTGTTAATGACCATGTCCACTGCATGTGGTTTTAATTTGGCACTAAAAAAGGCTCCAGGATGCGGAGCCTTTTATTTTTCATCCTGCTTTCACGAACTGATTATAAGCCCGTGATCACTTCACAACACGTAATGCCGGGCGTCCACCGCGCGGTGGAGGCTCGTCATCCGGCCCCCGCTGCCCGGATTTACTATCATCAGGACGATCGCCATCAATGACAGACATCACCGACTCTGGCGAATCGTTATGCTGGGATAGTGGCCCATTTTCATCAGCTTCATACACGGGTTCCGGCTCGAACATAGTACCAGCACCGTTTTCTCTGGCATAGATAGCCATAACAGCGGCCAGAGGCACACTCACCTGGCGAGGAACGCCACCAAAACGAGCGTTAAAAGTGACCTCATCATTGCCCAATTGCAGATCGCCAACCGCTCGTGGCGCGATATTAAGAACGATCTGACCATCCCGCGCGTATTCAAGCGGTACCATCACGCCAGGTAAATTAATGTCTACCACGAGATGAGGCGTTAACTGGTTATCCAGCAGCCAGTCATAGAGCGCGCGAAGCAGATAAGGGCGCCGAGCGGTAAGTTGGGATGTTTCCATGGTTAATCAGCCCCGTGTTTGCAGGCGCATTTCACGTTCTGCTTCCGTCAAGGACGCCAGGAATGAATCACGTTCAAAAACACGTGTCATATAGCCCTTTAGCTCTTTCGAGCCAGCCCCTGTTAACTCGATACCTAACTGCGGCAAACGCCATAGCAAAGGTGCAAGATAACAGTCGACCAGACTGAACTCTTCACTCATGAAAAACGGAGTACGTGAGAACAAAAGTGCAATCGCCAGCAATTCTTCCCGCAACTGTTTACGAGCAGCGTCTGCTTCCTGCACCGTGCCATTTTCCACTTTACGCATCAGACTGTACCAGTCCTGCTCTACGCGATGCATCATCAGACGGCTTTCACCACGTGCGACAGGATAGACAGGCATGAGCGGAGGGTGGGGAAAACGCTCATCGAGGTATTCCATAATGATACGGGATTCGTAGAGCGTCAGTTCACGATCGACCAATGTCGGAACAGTGCGATACGGATTGAGGTCGATCAGATCCTGAGGCAGGTTATCCATTTCTACCTGCTCGATCTCTACGCTGACTCCCTTTTCCGCCAGAACGATACGCACCTGATGGCTAAAAATGTCAGTCGGACCAGAAAACAGCGTCATTACCGAACGTTTGTTGGCAGCGACAGCCATGAAAACCTCCAAGTTTATTCAGAAAATTACTACGCGAACCCGCTGTGCAATGAGGAGTTTGCTTAAAATGCTATCGAAAGAGATGAATTCATCCCCTTAAGAAATCTCACACCAATGCCCTGCAACGTGGGCGCAAAGTGGCAAATAGTCTACCAGATTTTAAACAACTTGTGAGGGCAGGAATAAGGATTTGAGGTGAAAATGCCACATGTAGTATGTCTTTACTATCACGACCGGAAGCAGAAAAGAAAAAACCCGGTGTTGATACACCGGGTTTTCTGATAATTGATACTGCCAGATAGAATAAATTAACGTTTGGAGAACTGTGGACGACGACGCGCTTTGCGCAGACCCACTTTCTTACGTTCAACCTGACGAGCATCACGAGTCACGAAGCCAGCTTTGCGCAGTTCACCACGCAGAGATTCGTCGTACTCCATCAATGCACGTGTGATGCCGTGGCGAATCGCACCAGCCTGACCAGAAATGCCGCCACCTTTAACGGTGACATACAGATCGAACTTACCAACCATATCCAGCAGTTCCAGTGGTTGACGAACTACCATGCGGGCAGTTTCACGGCCAAAGTACTGTTCCAGAGAACGCTGATTGATAACGATATTACCACTGCCCGGTTTGATAAATACGCGAGCGGTAGAGCTTTTGCGGCGACCAGTGCCGTAGTTTTGATTCTCAGCCATTGCCTGTAATCCCGATTAAATGTCAAGAACTTGCGGTTGCTGTGCCGCATGGTTGTGCTCGTTGCCCGCGTAAACTTTCAGTTTACGGTACATAGCACGACCCAGCGGGCCTTTTGGCAGCATGCCTTTAACCGCGATTTCAATCACACGCTCAGGACGGCGAGCAATCATCTCTTCGAAGGTCGCTTGCTTAATACCACCGATGTGGCCAGTGTGATGGTAATAGATCTTATCGTTACGCTTGTTACCTGTTACGGCAACTTTTTCTGCGTTCATAACGATGATGTAATCACCGGTATCAACATGCGGAGTATATTCCGCTTTATGCTTACCGCGCAGGCGACGAGCAAGTTCAGTCGCTAAACGACCTAATGTTTTGCCTGTCGCATCGACAACATACCAGTCACGCTGAACGGTTTCTGGTTTAGCTGTAAAAGTTTTCATCTAAAAGCTTACCCAAATATAAGTTACACGTTGGTGAATACCCAAACGCTTGAATAAACGGTTGAGGCTCACACGACCATTTTGACCAGCAAGCCACCCCTTCGGATAGCGTTACCGGAACACAAAGAGTTTTGGGAAAAAAACCTTTGTTGTAACGTGGGGTCGCAGGATTATAGAGAAGTTGCCTTCAAAGCGCGACCCCTTTTTTCATTAAAATGCGTCGGGGAACAGGGCTATCACGCCTAAGGCAGATGCGGCAACTTCAGGTATTCCTCACTTTGCATCTCTTGCAGGCGCGAAACGCAACGTTGATATTCAAACTTGAGCTTTGCCCCCTGGTAAATCTCAAACAGTGAGATCTCTGCAGAAATAACCAGCTTGACATGCCGTTCATAAAACTCATCCACCAGTGCCAGAAAACGACGCGCCTGGTCCTCCGATTTGTAAATCATCACCGGAACATCATAAAGCAGCACGCTGTGGAAACGCCGGGAAAGTTCGATGTAATCATGCTGGCTTCGCCCTTCCCCACAGAGAATGTTAAAATCCATCGCCACCACGCCATTTGCCACCCCCAGAGTAGGCAGCTGGCGGTGATTAATATCCAGCACCGGTTTATCAGCGCGAGCGCTGCCACTGAGCGCGATGAACATTCGCTCCATTTCCTGCGAGGTGGCCTGATTAAGCGGCATCATCCAGAGATGCGCGGACGTTAAGGTGCGCAGACGATAATCAATTCCGGCATCGACATTCATTACCTCGCAATGCTGTTTTATAAGCGCGATTGCCGGTAGAAATCGCGTGCGCTGCAAACCATTACGGTAGAGTTCATCGGGCGGGATATTTGAGGTCGCAACCAACGTAATCCCTCTGGCAAACAACGCTTCTATAAGCGTACCCAGCAGCATCGCATCGGTAATGTCTGACACAAAAAATTCATCAAAGCAAAGGAGGTCCGTTTCACTCTTGAAACGATTTGCCACAGTTTGTAAGGGATCGCTTTGGCCCTGTAACTCGGTTAATTCCTGATGGACCCGCAGCATAAAGCGGTGAAAATGTAACCGCTGCTTCCGTTTCCCAGGAATTGCCTGAAAAAACATATCCATTAGCCATGTTTTTCCACGACCAACCCCACCCCACATATAAAGGCCTGAAACAGGCTGCCGGACCTGCTCTTTGCCCTTGCTCATTAGCTTATTCAACTTGCCAAAAAACCCTTTACCTGTTGCGGGCGGAGCAGGCGAATGACTGATAAAACTCTGATAGATAGCATCCAGTCGAATGACCGCTTGTTGTTGAACATCATCAGGTTGATATTCACCATTTTCCAGCGCGTGACGATAACATGCCAGAGGAGACATCATTTGCATAATTTATTCACATTCCCTGAAATATTTGGAGTATCAGGTGGTTGATTGTCTAAAAAAAGCCGTTCCAGACTAAGCGATGCAGCCTCAGGATTCCACTTCCATCAAATTAGCGGTTATAGTGACTCATTGTGAACTGGCAATCGCCAGGTAATCCTACGGAACAACGAAGATAACACGGGAGTTATTATGACCTGGGAATACGCGCTCATCGGTTTAGCGGTTGGTTTGGTTATCGGCGCGGTAGCAATGCGTTTTGGTAACAGAAAACTGCGCGAACAGAGAAGCCTGCAGTATGAGCTGGAAAAAACAAAAGCCGAACTGGCTGATTATCGTGAAGAACTGACCAGTCATTTCGCTCAGAGTGCTGAATTACTGGATAATATGGCGCGCGATTACCGTCAGCTTTATCAGCATATGGCAAAAGGTTCGAATGATCTGTTACCTAATTTTCCGGGTGAAAAGAATCCTTTCGCCTGGCAGCTGACCGAATCCGAAGCGGATAACAATCAGGCACCGATACAGATGCCACGTGACTATCCCGATAGTGCATCCGGGCTGCTACGTGGTGAACGCCACTCACGTGAGAAATAAAACGTATTAACAGAACAATGGTTATTCTTTCTGCCTGCAGGTCAAGCATTGCCAGCAGGCATCAGCAGTCCTGGCGGTTTATTCCCCCTAACATGTAGCGAGAGCGTCGTGGCGATGAAGAAAAAATTCTTACTGTTGAGTGCACTAGCATTGAGTACAGGGCTAAGTATGGCCGCCACGCCGATGGCAATGGCGGCACTTCCTGCACAAATTCAGGGGCAACCGATGCCAAGCCTGGCGCCAATGCTGGAGAAGGTTCTGCCAGCAGTGGTTAGCGTGCATGTAGAAGGAACGCAAAGCCAGCCGCAAACGCAGGATATACCGGAGCCTCTTAAACGCTTTTTTGGTCAACAAGACCAGAACAACGAGGCAGCACAGCCGCAGCCCTTTGAAGGTCTCGCATCCGGCGTCATCATTAATGCCGACAAAGGTTATATCCTGACCAACAATCACGTTATCAACGGTGCAGAAAAAATCAGCGTCCAGTTGAGCGATGGGCGTGAGTTTGATGCCAAACTCATCGGCCACGATCAGCCAACCGATATCGCACTCCTTCAGGTTAGCGGTGCAAAAGGCCTGGCGCAGATAAAAATCGCTGATTCTGACCAGTTAAAAGTGGGCGACTTTGCGGTAGCCATTGGCAACCCCTTTGGTCTCGGGCAGACAGCCACCTCCGGCATTATATCTGCGCTTGGGCGCAGCGGTCTCAATCTTGAAGGGCTGGAAAACTTTATTCAAACGGATGCCGCAATCAATCGCGGCAACTCTGGTGGCGCATTGGTCAACCTGAATGGCGAACTTATTGGTATCAATACGGCCATTTTGGCCTCTTCTGGCGGCAACATTGGTATTGGTTTTGCCATTCCCGGCAACATGGCGATGAACCTTGCCCAACAATTAATTGATTTTGGCGAGGTCAGGCGCGGACAGTTGGGTATTAAAGGTACGGAAATGACCGCTGAAATGGCGAAGACCTTCAAGGTTGATGCACAACGCGGCGCTTTTGTCAATGAGGTCCTGCCTGGTTCTGCTGCGTTGAAAGCCGGAATCAAAGCAGGTGATATCATTACCCATCTTGACGACAAAGCCGTCGAAAGTTTTGCTGCACTTAGAGCAAAAATTGGGACCACTGCGCCGGGCAAAGAAGTCAAACTCGAACTTCTGCGAGACGGTAAACCAATGACGCTAATGGTTAGACTGGATATCAGTAGCCAAACTATAAGCAGCGCGGAAGAAATAGCGCCTGCATTTCAAGGTTCGACCTTAAGCAATGCCGCGGCCAGGGGCGTTAACGTCGATGACGTGAGCAAAGGAACCCCTGCAGAGCAATCTGGCCTGCAAAAAGGGGATGTTATTATTGGCCTTAATCGCTCACCTGTCGGAAATCTGACAGAATTGCGCAAGCTACTCGCAACTAAACCGCCCCTGCTCGCCCTGAACATTATTCGCGGCGATCAAACTATCTATCTGCTTTTGCGTTAAATCATCAAGCGGGCACCTGCGTGTCCGCTTAACTCATGTTATTCTGCCTGCGTTCATTCACTCACCATTTGAAGCCATGCTCCCTAAACTATTGCGTTCAGTGCTCCTTGGCCTTGCTGTGTCTGGCATACTGCTGGTTGCGATACCGACGCTGAGAATCAGCAACGACCTGTTCTCGCACAAGGATGGTACCCCTGACGAAGCGCCTGTCAGTTACAACCCGGCGGTAAGACGCGCGGCACCTGCGGTGGTGAATGTTTATAACCGAAGCGCCAATGCGTCGGCTGATAACCTTGAGATTCGCACCCTCGGATCTGGCGTGATAATGGATGGAAGGGGTTATATTTTAACCAACCGCCATGTCATCAAGGACGCTGACCAAATCATTGTTGCGCTACAGGACGGCCGTATTTTTGAAGCCATGCTGGTTGGCTCTGACAGCATGACTGACCTTGCCGTTCTTAAAATTACCGCATCAGCCCTACCCGTTATTCCAATTAATGTAAAACGTACCGTTCACATCGGCGATTTGGTCATGGCGATCGGTAACCCTTATAACATCGGCCAGACCGTCACCCAGGGGATTATCAGTGCAACAGGACGCGTTGGGCTGAGTCCATCACGCTACCAAAATTTTTTGCAGACTGACGCTTCGATTAACAAAGGTAATTCAGGGGGGGCGCTCATCAATTCTCTGGGTGAGCTGATGGGCATCAATACGCTTTCATTTGATAAAAGTAATGACGGTGAAACACCAGAAGGTATCGGCTTTGCGATCCCTACCGCCCTGGCGGTAAAAATCATGGATAAATTAATTCGCGATGGGCGGGTGATACGCGGTTTTATTGGTATAAGCGGACGAGAGATCCCACAAATACACCGACAAAATGCCAGTCTGGATCATATTCAGGGAATTGTGGTTACGAATGTTGCTCAAGGCGGCCCAGCGGCTAAAGCAGGCTTGCAGGTAAATGATGTAATCGTAAACGTAAATAATAAACCTGCAATATCGGCGCTTGAAACCATGGATCAGGTCGCTGAAATTCGCCCAGGCACAGTCATTGAGCTCGATATTATTCGTAATGACAAAACATTGACGTTACCCGTTACGGTGCTGGAATATCCGGCAACGTAATGCGAGGCGGGCCAGCAGAAAGCTGACCCGAAAAGTATTTATTTAACGAAATTTTCGCCCAAAACAATATCGCCTTTCAACGTACTGAGCATACCTGCTAATGACTGCTGCTCATAAGCGCTCAGGTTACCTAAATCTTTTCGCTCTACGATGCCATTTTTACCCAGAAGCAGAGGCTGTGAGAAGAAACGTGCATGCTCGCCATCACCTTCAACGTACGCACATTCAACAACATTTTCTTCACCACTGAGCGCACGCACAAGAGACAGACCAAACTGAGCCGCTGCCTGCCCCATTGACAGTGTGGCAGAGCCTCCACCCGCCTTTGCTTCGACAACTTCAGTTCCGGCATTTTGAATACGTTTAGTCAAATCAGCAGCTTCCTGGTCAGTGAAACGTACACCCGGGATCTGTGAGAGCAACGGTAGAATGGTGACACCAGAATGGCCGCCCACAACAGGAACGTTCAGTTCTGCTGGATTTTTACCCTTCAGTTCAGCCACAAAGGTATTTGAACGGATAATATCCAGCGTGGTGACACCAAAAAGCTTGTTTTTGTCGTAAACCCCCGCTTTTTTAAGTACTTCTGCCGCAATCGCCACAGTGGTATTAACGGGGTTTGTGATAATGCCAATAAGTGCTTTTGGGCAGGTAGATGCGACCTGTTCAATAAGATTACGAACGATACCCGCATTAACATTAAATAAATCTGAGCGGTCCATACCTGGCTTACGCGCCACACCAGCGGAAATCAATACCACATCCGCCCCCTGCAACGCAGGTGTAGCATCTTCACCACTGAAGCCTTTAATGTGGACTGCGGTAGGAATGTGGCTCAAATCAACGGCAACACCTGGTGTGACTGGAGCGATATCATAAAGGGAGAGTTCGGAACCTGCCGGAAGCTGGGTTTTGAGCAGAAGTGCGAGGGCCTGGCCAATACCGCCAGCTGCGCCGAGAACTGCAACTTTCATCTTAAGCTCCTTATTATAGTAAATAGCAATCGTCGGTAATTTTTCTTATTATCGACAGTGAAGAATTGAGAGGCTACGGCGAATGAATCAATTCCTCTTCGCATGCCCCAAATTGGCCGCATTATGTCAAGAGATCATCACCGTTCATAGTAACTTGTTTTAAGCAGGCCATGACATCGCAATCACCATACCTACCAAAACAATATCATTATTATAACATGTCGTTCACTTTATCGGCGTTCTCTGACTACTGCACAGTTTGTTTTTTTCATTAAATTTTGTCAGACTGCCGTTCCCGATGCTATGGACAGTAACACCACAATTCATGTTTGCATAAAAATTCACCTAATTGCATAGTGATGCGATACCTCTCCGGTAGCAGCCGTTCTTTTCATTTTTTTTAAGTGGATATCTCATGCGCAACTCTTCAAAACAAGATGACTTGGTCAAAGCCTTCAAGGCCCTTTTAAGAGAAGAGAAATTCAGCTCTCAAGGGGAAATTGTGACGGTATTACAGGAACAAGGCTTCGAAAATATTAATCAGTCAAAAGTGTCACGTATGCTGACAAAATTTGGCGCGGTGCGTACCCGAAACGCCAAAATGGAAATGGTCTACTGCCTCCCCACTGAACTGGGCGTGCCAACGACCACCAGCCCGCTTAAAAACTTAGTGCTTGATATTGACTACAATGATGCCTTGATCGTTATTCACACCAGCCCGGGAGCAGCACAACTCATTGCCAGGATGCTTGACTCTTTAGGTAAACCAGAAGGGATTCTAGGCACCATTGCAGGTGATGATACGATATTCATCACGCCAGTAAGGCACACCAATGTTCGTAAACTGCTTGATTCGGTACTCATTTTATTTGAACAAGAGTTATAAGGAAGCCATATCCACGTTTACGGCAGATTTATCATCGTTTTTGTGAGTTTTATAGCGTTATCTGATTATTTATATTCCTCGCTTTATCAAAAAATAAGAATAATTGAGACTATATTGAGCACGGCGATATGAATTTTTCCCCGGTGGGTTTATTTTTAAATAAAGTGGTGCAAATTCAGGGGACCTCTTTAGCCATTAAATTTACGCCTCCTACAGTTCAATGCATGCTTCCCGGTGAATCGAGTGGAGGATTAACGATGGTTCATGTGAAGTATCTTTTGACAGTTTATTGATTTACAAATATCCAAATGGTTAACCATTATTAAACCCTTCATTAACAACATCAGAAAAACACCATCTCATTAATCATTTTTAATCTTAGCCTGTTATTTTTATAGCTTATAATTCCGTTAACGCAGAACAAGCACAAAATATGCAATCTGTCGGAATAATTAGCGTCAGTGGTGTAGCTGGCGCACAAACGGATATCAGAGAGGAACTTTCACAAAAAGCCGACGAGCAGGGCGCAAAATCCTGTCGTGTTATTGAGGCATATAACAACGACAACTATCACGCAACTGCTGAACGGTACAAGTAATTTTGTTTCGGCGATAAACTAAGCGAATGCAAAGTCTCTGCTGCCACTTTCTCTCCGCCCGGAAACTTTTTCCAGCACGTTATTTCAGGTTAAAGCAGAGTTGCCCCTCCTGCTCCTCTTCAGCCTCGTCAAAAAGCAGAATAAGTGCGCCATATCGCCGTCTTTGCACACTGGTCAGATGAATAAATTCAATTTCCAAAGGTATAGGTAACCTTCCCGATGCTATTGCATCCCATAAGGTATCCAGATCGCTGGCAGACAGGTCATTCAATGCAAAACACGCATTAAAGTGACGATAAAAATTGCCCTGATCGGTAATTTCTTTAAAATCGAAAGTCTCTTTTCTCATACCGCCTGCTCCATTTTGCAAGGGCAACCAGTGTAAACGCCGCAAGAGGCGTATTGTTCACGGGCTTAATTATCCCGGTACAGCCAGCCGCCAGCGCCGGACCTGATTTTCGCGTCAGCATAACCATTGGAAAATGCCACGGCGTAATGGCAACCACTACACCCACAGGCTCACGAGTAGCCAAAATTCGCGAAGCCAAGCTTTGCTGGTGGGCTAATCTGTATTCGTCGCGACGTGATCTGACACCGGACCAGTGATGAGCTGCGTAAAAAAGGCGTGTTTACCTCCGGCAGCGGCGTGCGCGCCATCTGGCAACGACACGACCTGGAGAACTTCCGTAAACGCCTGAAGGCGCCTGAGGAAAAGCTCGCCAGAGAAGCCATCGTGCTTACCGGTGCCCCAATCGCCGCGCTGGAGAAAAAAGGCGCATGATGATGAGGCCAATGGCGAAATCGAGACCGCTCACCCGGGCTATCCCGGGTCGCAGGACACCTTCTGTGCTGGCGATCTGAAAGGGTGTGGGCCGTATCTGCCCGCAGACGTTCGTGGATACATACCCGAAAGTGGCGCACTGCAAGCGGTATACGAGTAAAACGCCGAACACCGCCGCCGGCCTGCTAAATGATCGCGTACTGCCGTTCTGTGAGGCTCAGGGGCTGCCGGTGCTGAGAATACTGACTCGACAGAGGAACGGAGTACTGTGGTAAGGTGGAGCAGCATGATTACCAGCTTTATCTGGCCATCAACGATATCGCCCATACGAAAACGAAGGCGATGTCCCCACAGGCCAACGGCATCGGTGAGCACTTCCATAAAACGATTTTGCAGGATTTTTATCAGGTTACGTTCCGCAAGAAGTCATATGGGGAGCGGGAGAGCCTGCAAACGGATCCGGACAACGGGTTGTGGCATGACAATAATGAGCGGACTCATCAGGGGAAAATGTGCGGCGGGCGAACGCCAGTGGGCAGGTTACCTGATGGAAAACGTGTCTGTGCAGAAAAGGATCTGAACCGGATGTAATCCGACAGACACCTGTATAAATAACCGGTAACTGTCAGATCAGGTCTGAGCGGGTACAATTAATCTCACCATTAGCACGTTTAGCCTGCTCTGCGAACCATTGAATCAAACTGGCGGCGTATTCCACTTCACCTTCGGCTTCTTTCATCGGCTTGCCCTGCTCTGCCGTCATCAACCTTGCCAGCCAGGATTCGTTATCCAGTATCAGCTGGTACCAGCGACAAAGAACTTCACTGCGTTCTTTAGCGGTTTTAGCTCGCCAGACAGGGAATGCTTTCACCGCTGCATCAATGGCCCGTTCTGTTTCCGTTGTACCTGCATTAGCCACGCGAGCAATCACCTCACCGATCGCAGGATTACGTACATCAAATGTATTGGCACATTTTAACCACTGTCCACCGCAGAAATAACCGATTCAAAATAATTCATGGTCCTGAAGCGAGCTGCTCATCGTTTTCGCCTGCATGATTTGGCTTTGCAATAAGTATAGATGGCGGGAAAGAGAGCGGCATGACAAAGGAAAACCCGGTGCCGGGCTCCGGCATCGGTCAAATTTGAATCAGTGTGTTTTGATATTTCCTGAGCATTCCCGCAAGGCGGTGGACGGATTCGGTGACGCTGAATGGCGCATCGTAGTAGCATAGCTTTTCCTGATAGATGTCCAGTTCAGCCAGTAAACGCAGAAAAGAGTCGCGACGTTTAACATCGTTGCGTGCGGCAATCACGCGATCGGCCGTTTGCCTCAGCTGTTTATGAAATGCAGAGAGGTCGCTGTTCACCGGAATATCGGCATTACACAGGCGCTGATGACTGATAATCAGCAGCAGGGCAATGCGAAATTTATTGATATCGCCTGGAAACATATTCAGCAGCATGAACAGCTGGTGATAAAGCACTGGCAGATGATTTTCCCGCCGACGTGCCTGATTGGTGGTCATCGCAGATACGGCAGAATACATAAAACGGTTGAGCAATGTTCGGCCAGTGCGGGCTTTACTGTTATCACGAATTAACAAAATCACCAGAAGAGCCAGGAAACCGCCAATGGCCTGCCCCAGAGCGCTATCGAGAAAAGAGCTGACTTTGAAGGTCATCGGATTATCGAGGGTAAGAATATTAATGGTGCCAACCAGCGCCCCCAACGTACCGACCTGACGGCGCTGAATCAGCATTCCACCAATAAACGCCATGACACCCAGCGCAATACTGAGCAGTAGCATACTCTGCTGCGTAGCGGGCATGATCATCATGTAATAGAGCGAACCCAGTGGGATCGCGACGATCATGCCGTAAAGAAAATCCTTCACCATCATCAATGGATTCGGCATTCTCATCGCCAGTGCGGTGATCACCGCAATCATTACCATCGCGCCGCTACCGGAAGTCCAGCCGCTCCACAGCCAGAACAATGAGCCCGTGGCGGTTGCCACAAAAGTGCGTAATCCGTTAATTAACGCATGCCGGGATTCTGCGGAACGCATTTTGATCACTGGCTCGCCAGCCAGTACATCCTCTTCAATGCGGCTAATGCTGCTGTTGGTATGAATCCCTTTTAACAACAGCAGGTAGCGTGTTGCAGCGACCACCCAGTTACCAATAGTGACCGGCATATTTTTGGTGCCGCTGGCCGTGATCACCCGCCGCATAACCTTCATGTTCTTATGAACATCAGCGATGTTTTCCACCGGTTTTTCAAAAAAAAGATGAAATTGCGGCGGTATATATTCCTGCCGGGTATTCTGAATCAGATAGGTTTCACAAGCCTGAGTGATCAACGTGAGGGATAGCGTATTGAGCGCACGCATCCGCCGCTCAATCCTGTGCCATCGGCCCGATTCCATCATTAAATGGGTACGCATCAGGTTCAACGCCGTAGTGCGACGCACCAGCCCGGTCCAGGCTTTATCAACGT
Organism: Erwinia tracheiphila; assembly: GCF_021365465.1. Classification (NCBI taxonomy): domain Bacteria; kingdom Pseudomonadati; phylum Pseudomonadota; class Gammaproteobacteria; order Enterobacterales; family Erwiniaceae; genus Erwinia; species Erwinia tracheiphila. The sequence continues at coordinate 696,820 of NZ_CP089932.1, read as the reverse complement.
CTTCTTTTTCGCCAGGCGCGACGCAAACCTGCATCAGTTTATATTGATCGACTAATAACGCATCGATTTCACGATCAATATCCTGTTTGATTGAGCGTGGTGAAAACAACATGTCAGCCAGGATGGCACAAACAATGCCGATGATAATTTCGCTACAGCGTTCAATGGCAAACTGCGGAGCAAGCAGTACTGAACCATTGGCATTCACGCTAACAACAATAATCAGTGCGGTATAGCCGGCAAGCCCTAAGGCATAAGAGTTTTCAACCTTAATCAGCGATGAAAGCCAGACACAGAACCCCGTCCAGATGCAGCACAGTAACAACATTAACGCCGGAGCCCGGATGGTAGCAATCATGATGGCCAGAGCAGCAATACAGCCAAGGAAAGTACCAATAATACGCAGCATTCCCCGATGGCGCAGCGCCCCGGAGAACGGGTCGCCTCCTGCCGCAAATGCCGTTCCTCCGGCAACAATACAGGCGGTCATCACCGCCCAGCGTGGCGTCTCAAGATTAAAATGAAAGCCAATAAACAGCGCCAGTAAAATGGCAAATGTTATCTTCGCCGGAAACCGTAAACGATACCATTCCATACGATTAACCAAACTCGCGCAGACGTTGCATTAGTTTTATGAAGGCCGGTTTTTGCTCAGGCTGACGGTCTTGTGCACCTGTGACCACGACGGTTGCAGTGGTACCCGCAGGATAAAGATTGCCGGGCTGCCGATCGAGATGAATACGCACCGGTATGCGTTGGGCCAAGCGGACCCATTCAAGATTCGAGTCAATGGTCGCCATTCCTTTGCTATCCACCGTGCTGCTGCTGTTCGTTACCCCGGCAGCAACGCTATCGACAGTACCATACAGCACCTGAGTGCTGCCCAATGGTGTGATTTCGACACGATAGCCGGGGCGCACGCCCTTAAGCTTGGTTTCTTCCATATAGGCCAGGATGTAGAAAGTGTGCTGCTGAACCAGTGCGACGGCAGTGGAGCAACGCGTAATGAATTCACCACGATAAACGTTAAGATTAGTCACCCAACCGTCTGCGGGAGCCTTAACGACCGTGCGCTCCAAATCCAGTCTGGCTGTGTCGCGGGTGGCAAGGGCCTTTGCCAACTGTTGTTCACTGACCTGATAGTCATTATTGGCCTGATCGATCGCTTCTCGTGATATAGCCGACACGCCGAGTTTGTTGCGACGGAATGCTTCCCGGCGCTTTTCATCCAACAGCGCCTGGTAATAGGCCACATCCGCCTCTGCCTCACCCAGCGTCTGCTGGTAGCGAGACTTGTCGATGACAAACAGCACCTGATCTTTTTTAACCAGCTGGTTATCACGCACCTGCACGTCAGAAATTAAACCGCTAACGTCGGGGGCAATCGCTACCACGTCGGCAGTGAATTTGGCATCACGGGTCCATGGTGATTCAGTGTAAAACACCCATGCCTGGAAAATGACAATCACAGCCAGGATGACCAGAATGAGCGTTATGGCAAATCGGGAGATTTTTCTAGTTAGTGCTTTCACTATGACCTCAGACAAACAAGCGGGAAACCAGGTAGAACAGGCAGCACCAGAGTGCTGTATTGAACAATGCAGGGTGCCAGACCAGGTCATAGATCCCGGTAGGTGTGAGCAAGCGGCACACCAGCCAGAACAGCATCAGTGACACAATGATTTCAAAGAAAAGGGGCGGGAAAGAGATCCCAAATATGATGATAACCGGAAGCACGCTCATTTCTTATCCTTGTCAGTACATTACCGGGTGCGCTTTTCACCAAACTTCAACCACCTCCCATGGAGGGATGATCGTAACTGAATCACTTGATGATAAAATAGCCGCACTGCCTCTTAACCAACGCTGAATAAATAATAGCGTAATATGTCTGGCAGCTGGCGCGCTGAGTAACAGAATAGTGATCCGGCCGCGCTATAGTAACGCTATTGACTATGTGTTATCTACTTAATGTGCTCTAAATCACTTTTAAACCAGGGTGAATAATGGAAATGCTTAAGCGGATGTCGGTATTCGCGCGCGTGGTTGAACCTGGCTACTTTACTTCAGCAGCCTGCCAGCTACAGATAAGCGTTTCCGCCGTCAGCCAGATCGTCGCCAGACTGGAAGATGAGCTTCAGGTGAAACTACTTAATCGTAGTACAAGGCGCATCGGACTGACCGAAGCCGGAAAAATCTATTTTCAGGGCTGTCGTCGGATGCTGCCAGAAGCACAGCAGGTCCATGAGCAGCTTTGGGCATTCAATAATACGCCCGCAGGGACGCTGCGCATTGGAAGCTCGTCAACGGTGGCACAGAATGTGCTGGCAACCATGACAGCAGAAATGCTGCGAGAGTATCCCGGACTGACCGTCAATCTGGTGACCGGTATTCCGGCACCGGACCTGATTGCTGACGTGCTGGATTTAGTTATCCGTGTTGGAGCACTGCAGGATTAAAGCCTGTATTCCCGGAGACTGCGTACCCTGCCGATAGTGGTGTGTGCCGCAAAAAGCTACCTCGCGCAGTACGGTACGCCAGAAAAACTCTAAGATATCAGCAACTTTTCATGGCTTGAGTACATCGTCCGGCCCAATAACGATTTCGAACTGACCGCGCCGGAGGGCATGTCGATTCATCTTTCGCCACTAATAGATTCACAAACGCTTATCCGCTGGCTGGTTGCAGGAAATGGCATCGCCTGTGTTCCGCTGATGTGGGTGATTGATGAGATTAACGCCGGAAAAATAGAAATTCTGTTTGCCCATTATCACGCCAACCCTCTCCCGGTATACGCGCTGTACACTCAGAAAGACAAGCTGCCGCTAAAGGTACAAGTCTGTATTAACTATCTGACGGACTATTTCGATAAGGTGGCGGAATTTTACCAGGCGTTTCGGGCTGGTTAAACGGGGCATGGGTTCCCCGTTGACGCAGTGAATCAGGCGGTGCCGCCCACGGTGATTTTGTCCAGCTTCAGCGTTGGCTGTCCGACGCCGACCGGCAAACTTTGCCCTTCTTTGCCACACACACCAACACCTTTGTCCAGTGCAAGGTCATTACCCACCATTGAGATTTGCTGCATAGCCTCAATGCCGGAACCAATAAGCGTTGCCCCTTTCACCGGTCTGGTCACTTTACCTTTTTCAATCATATAGGCTTCAGAGGTCGAGAAAACAAATTTACCGGAGGTGATATCAACCTGACCACCACCAAAATTGGGCGCAAAAAGTCCGTATTCTACGCTTTCGATAATATCCTGGGGAGTTGACTTCCCGGCAAGCATATAGGTGTTAGTCATGCGCGGCATGGGCAGATGCGCATAAGATTCCCGGCGACCATTACCAGTAGGGTTAACGCCCATCAGCCGGGCATTCAGCTTGTCCTGCATGTAGCCTTTCAGAATGCCATTTTCAATCAGTACGTTGTACTGCCCCGGTACGCCTTCATCATCCACCGCCAGTGAGCCACGCAAACCGTCAAGGGTGCCATCGTCGACTACGGTACACAGCTCCGACGCGACCCGCTGTCCCAGCTGCCCGCTGAAAACTGACGTCCCGCGGCGGTTAAAATCACCTTCCAGCCCGTGGCCCACCGCTTCATGCAACAGAACACCGGGCCAACCAGCACCCAGCACCACAGGTAAGGCTCCGGCTGGTGCGGCTACCGCACTCAGATTGACCAGCGCCATACGAACTGCTTCTCGCGCCCAGGCCTCTGCACGCATTTCGCCCGATTCATCCGCCAGGAAAAATTCATAGCCAAAACGCCCGCCGCCGCCGCTGGCACCCCGCTCGCGCTTACCATCCTCCTCTGCCTGAACGCTGATAGAAAGTCGAACCAGAGGACGGACATCCGCCGCCAGAGTCCCATCCGTTGCCGCAACCAGCACCATCTCATAAATGCCGCTCAGGCTGGCACTCACTTCCTGTACTCGCTTATCGGCAGCACGCGCAACGCTATCCACGCGGTGTAACAGCGCAATTTTCTCTTCCCTCGTCAGGCTTTGTAGTGGATCGGCAGACGGATACAACTGGCGATTCACCACAGCACCGAGCATATGCGATTGGCCATTTCCCTGCTCACGAACAATACTGCGGGCAGCGCTGGCGCTTTGCGTTAGCGCTGCAAGCGTAATTTGATCGGAATAGGCAAAACCCGTTTTCTCACCGCTAACGGCACGAACACCCACACCTTGATCAATATTCCACGAGCCGTCTTTGATAATGCGATCTTCCAGAACCCAGGATTCATGGATACTGGATTGAAAATAGAGATCGGCGTAATCCAGCTTGCGTTCAGATAGCATGCCAAGAAGGGAAAAAAGGTCGGCTTGATTAATATTGTTAGCAGTCAGCAACCGCTCACTTACCAGATTCAGACTCATGTATTCTCGCTCATTTGGGCGGAGCCAGCCTCGACTGGCAATGCATTTCTATAGCCTGCGGCAATTCACCGGCCACGTCAAATTCACTTCGGGCTGTTTTCTCTTGGCTTGCGCAGCACTTCATCAATCTTTGGTTTATCAATGGGGCCGGAAATATGGTAGCGGAGTACGGAGATCTTATTCCAGAGTGGGCCAAGCACCTTGCTGGCAGCAAAGACCGCCGCTCCCACCACCGGATTGACGGCAAAAGCCGCAGCCACGCCAACCGTGGCAGAAATTGCCGGCGCAACCACCGCTTCCATATTGATCTCCCGCCGGACAAGATCAACCTGCCCCTTCATGGCAATATCGGCTTCAAGACCATCAACCAGCAGGTTATCCGTCCGCAATATCCCTTTATCAATCCATGCCGTACCGTTGATGGAATCGAAATAGAATCCCTGGCTGAAGGTATCGGTGAAATCCAGTCGCAATTTACGCAGTAGCGCATCCACGCTGACCAGGCGGAGCAGCTGTGCTGCGCGTACGGTATCCACATCGGCAATCTGGCCCGCACCAAGATGAGATTTCAGAACGCCACTCAGGGTAGCTTCAGAGGGCGGCCAGGGCGCAGCCTGCCAGTGCAGATCGTAATGAAGGTTAAAAGGAGAATCCCTTAGCGGCGTGCTCATACCAAACCAGTTCATCGCATCGTCGATCTTCTTGCCACTGAACACACCTTTGAGTGCCGTGCGCTGCTCGCCCGGGCGGTTAACCCATTGTCCGGCAATACTCAGCCGGGCACTGCCACTGTCAATCAGACCATTTTGTAAGGTCAACGTATCACTGTCATGGGTAAGATTTCCCTTGATATGGCCGAAATTCTGCCCGCGGAGCCAGCATTCATCACAGGTCAGATTCAGCGCAGGCCAGTTGCGGAAATTGATTGCTGTAGTATCCCAGGTAAAAGGGAAACTACCTGCTTTTGCTGACCACTGCGGGTTGTAATAAAGATAGTTAACGTGTGCAACCCACGGAGAATGTGAGTTCATAAGCAGCTGACCTGCAATCTCTTTGCCTTTCGCCTGGATTTGCATATCGCCATTCATCGTCTGCACCAGGGTGGTATCAAGTTCATGCCAGTCCTGACCACCCAATGTGAGTACAGGCGTTCTCAGGGTGATGTCCCCCGGTAAATAAGAACGGCTCTTAGCGTTTCCTTTAATCCCGGACGCATTTCCCGATCCCAGCAGCGCAAACCAGGCCTGTCCGTCCAGCGGTGGCAGGTTCAGGATCATACCACCAGATGCAGGCAGGGCTGGGGTTTTCGAGGCGGCGTTTTCCCAGATCCCTCGTCCGATACGCAATTGCTTGCCCAGAAGCCACTGGCTGTTGAAACGATGGCTGTCTGCAATGACACCGCTCAGATTAAAGGTATGCAGGTTGCCCCTGGCGCTGATTTTGATCGGCATTGCTGCCCCGCTGTCTTTATCCAGTGGCGGTGGTAAGTAACTGCTGACGTTCTGCATATCGCCCGTCAGCTCTATCTGATAATCCGCGCCTCCGCCGTGCGGCAAAGTGATTTTTACATTACTTTGCCAGCCCGCATTGCCCGCCAGTTTTTTTCTAAGCACAGCAGGCACGATATCCATGTTGCCGGGGTGCCAGTCTCCATTGAGGTCAACACCTATCTGATAGCCTTTTTCACCTTCATGGGTATTGAAGGTGACCTTAAGCGGTTGTCCAAACCAATTGCCTACCAGCGGCCCACTTTGCAGGTTGCCATTGTCATAGGTAAAGCGTCCACTGAGCTGCTTAACCGTGCTTTTCAAGGGTTCAATACGTAGCTGGTTATTGCTTAAATTAACATCGCCGATCGCGCTGACCTGTTCCCCGTCCAGCGGAATGTTAAGATGTAAGTGACCACCCACATCACCACTGATTTTGAGTTGATTCAGTGCCGCGCCAAGCGTGTTTTTTAATGGCGTCTGATTAAAATAAGTGCCGACATCAGAGCCTTCACTCTGAATATCACCATCAATGATCAGCCGTTCTTTAAGATAATCCGGGATGACGGCTGAAATGTTTCTGGCCTGCACATTACCAAGTTTTGTCTGGTCAGCTTTCATAAACAGCCCGTCATTCACAAAATCCAGGTTGATATCCAGGTTTTTCAGATCGGGCCAGCCGGGCTGAAACTGAAAGGTCCCCTGCCTGAGAGGCACCCATACCTGGAGCAGACCTTCGTTGTTTTTAAAGGGAAAGAGATGGGGATCGCCGGCGAAAATCAGCGAAGCGTTCTGCACCTGCCCCCCTTTGATAGCACCGCTAAGATAGTTAACCAGCGCGGTACCCATCAGCGGCTCGGGAAAGTAGCGCCATGCATCGCCACCGTCCGTGACGTTAATACCCGCCAGAATATCCAGCCTGGGCGCAGTGTTCTCAGGCTGCGTCCAGTGGAAATCCCCTTTCGCCCACAGGGAACGTGCTTTGACTTCCATTTGATGACCGGACATTGTCAGATTATGCGAATCGCGCTGCCAGTTTACCGTACCACTGGCATGTTCTATTTCCAGCGGTGCACGAAACATGTCGCCATAGGGTAAACGGGCATCATTGAGCACAAAGTTCAGCTGCCCGTCCGCCAGACTTCCGCTGGCAGAACCACTGAGATGCTCCATACCCGGTATCAGTTGCCAGTGCTGCCAGCTAAGGTTATTCCAGGTGGCCAGGAAACGACTTTCATCGAGCTGCTGGAGGGGGATATCGACGGCCAACGTTTGTAGCTGACCACGCGGCTGTAAGGCGCGCCAGTTATCCAGCAGGCCTGGAGAAAGTTTAGAAAAGAGCGGAATCAGCGCATCCAGCCGGTCAAGCTGTAAATGGGTTGCACGAACGCGGACTTCCTGATGATGGTCCAGTCCGGGTAGCAGGCTGTCTTCCGGTAGCCATAATAGCGAAAACGTGCCAACCGGCCAGGGTTTATCATCTGTAGACAGCCTGGTTTGCGGCACATCCAGGCGCCACCCTCCGTTAAATAGGGAAACGTGCGCGGTCATATGCTGAATAGCCAGTTGATGGGACTTTCCATCACCCTGCCACTCAGCGCTGCCCTGGGTTAACACAACATCACCATCATAAATTTCCCCCTCCCTGAGACTGAGCCACCCAGCCAGGCTAAAACGGGCGCTTTTTAACGAGGTATTATCGCGCATCCACTGGCCTAACCAGGGTTTCACATCAACCTCATCGGCCTGCATCCATGCCCGTCCAGTGTCGAGATAACCGCGGGTATCGCTAAGATCGAGACGAACCTGCACCACGCCATGCTGCCCGGTAAAGCTGGAAAGACTGACTAAACCTTCCGCGCGATGACGATTTTTTTCGTTTAGCCAGGTGAGCTGTGGAATATCCAAATGAGCACGCTGGCCTGACGGCGTAAGAAAGCTTACCTGACTCTGGTGCAGATCAAAGTGGTCAAACTGCCGAAGAAAGAGATCGCTTAACTGACCGGGCCTGAACCGCGCTTTGTCATTAGTGTCCGTACTCAGGGGGGTGTTGGTGACAAGATTGAGGTTATAGAAAGTAAGATTACGAAACTGCCAGCGAAAATGCAGTAATGATTGCCAGACATCGAGTGCCAGCGTCACCCGACCAATTTTTAAATCGCCCCCGTCTTTCAAACCCACCTGAATGGTTTTGATATCCAGAACAGGACCAAAATTTTCCCACTTACCGTTCAGCTCGCTGAACTGTACCGGCATGCCTGTTGCAGAAGAAATACGCTGCGCAATGGTTTCGCGCCAGCCGTTCATATGCGGCATCACCAGGCGCAGCCCACTGACTAACAGCGCGGTAAGCACCACGATAGTTGCTGTGGTGTGTAGCAGGATCCTCGGCAATCGCCTCACACGCTTCTCCTTGCCTTCCGCCACGCCGGGATCACATCATGACCACGTCAAATTGCTCCTGAGTGTAGAGCAGTTCAATTTGAACCTTAACCTGCTTGCCAACGAAGACCTCAACTTCCGCCAGCGCATGAGATTCATCGGTTTTCAACGCATCGGCCACAGCAGGGGACGCATAGACCAGAAAACGGTCTGAGTCATAAGCATGATGCACCCGCACAATTTCACGCATAATCTCATAGCAAACCGTTTCCACCGTTTTTAGCGTTCCGCGGCCTTTACAAACCGGGCAATTTTGGCACAACACATGCTCAATACTCTCTCGCGTACGCTTGCGGGTCATTTCCACCAGCCCGAGCGGCGAGAAGCCATTGATAACGGTTTTCACCCGGTCTTTGCTCAGTGCCTGCTCCAGAGAATACAGCACGCGACGTCGATGGTCTTCATTATTCATATCAATAAAATCGATAATGATAATGCCACCAAGATTACGCAGGCGTAACTGACGGGCAATGGCTTGCGTCGCCTCAATGTTGGTATTAAAGATGGTTTCGTCAAGATTACGGTGCCCGACAAAGGCACCGGTATTGATATCAACCGTGGTCATCGCCTCGGTCTGATCGATAATCAGATAGCCGCCGGATTTCAATTCCACTTTGCGATCCAGCGAACGTTGAATCTCATTTTCCACATCAAACAGATCAAAGATGGGTTGTTTGCCAGTATAAAGCTGAAGCTTTACCGTCATCTCCGGGATGTATTCACCGGTGAACTCGACCAGATGTTCGTAGGTCAGCCGTGAATCAATACGAATGCGATCCAGTGCCGCCCCAGCAAAGTCGCGCAAAATACGCTGCGACAGCGCCACTTCGCCATACAGACGGCAGCGGGTCTGATTACGCTTCTTTCGTTCAATGACTTTCGTCCACAACCGTTTGAGAAAAGCAGCGTCTGAGGCCAGCTCGACTTCACCGACGCCCTCAGCCGCAGTACGAATAATGTAGCCGCCCAGCTCGTCACAGTACGATGCCACCACCGACTTAAGACGCTCACGCTCTTTTTCGCTTTCGATGCGCTGCGACACGCCAACGTGAGACGCACCCGGCATAAAGACCAGATAGCGTGACGGCAGGGTGATGTCGGTGGTCAGACGTGCGCCTTTGGTTCCGAGCGGATCTTTTACCACCTGAACCATCAGGTCCTGTCCCTGCCGAACCAGCTCGGAAATATCGCGGACCGCGAAGTTTTTCCGCTCGTCACCAGCAACACATTCGGTGTGCGGCACGATGTCTGACGCATGCAGAAATGCTGCTTTCTCAAGCCCAATATCGACAAAAGCGGCCTGCATACCAGGCAGTACGCGACTGACACGGCCTTTGTAAATATTGCCTACAATGCCTCTGCGTGCTTCACGCTCAATATGGATTTCCTGAAGGATACCGCCATCAATCAAAGCCACCCTGGTCTCAGAGGGGGTAATGTTAACCAACAACTCAGCTGTCATGATGTCTGTCTCTTACCTCACGCAGCGATTGAAAATGGTTGAGTAGCTCCGTCGTTTCCACCAGCGGAAGCCCGACCACGGCGTGATAGCTGCCGTTGATCTTTCTGACAAAATTTCCGCCTTTTCCCTGAATACCATAAGCACCAGCCTTATCCATCGGCTCGCCGCTGGCAATGTAGGTAGCAATTTCATAGCAGGTGAGAGCCCGGAAGGTGACGTCCGTCGTGACCAGACACGTCAGCTGCTGTTGGCGATCGATCAACGCCACGGCCGTCATCACCTGATGAGTCTGCCCGGACAGTTTAGACAACATCCCGGCGGCTGCCTGTTCATCAACCGGTTTTTCTAAGATCTCATTGTTCAGTACCACAATGGTATCCGCTCCCAGAACGGGCAAATCCTGTTCGGCTATTGCCAGACCAGCACAAGCTTTTTCCCGCGCAAGGCGGCTAACATAAACCTCCGCCCTTTCATCAGGATACCTGATCTCTTCGACTGGCGCGTTCAGAGATTCAAAATGCAGGCCAAGCTGCGTTAATAGTTCACGGCGACGGGGGGAGGCGGAAGCCAGATAGAGGGATACCATAATCGTCCTTATTGAACAGCAAACTGGCGGCGAATTTTTCTCATTAGCAAGAACAGCCAGGGCCATAGAACACCATCAATAACACTGCCCCAAAAAATTTCCGGTCGGAACGAGATGTTAATGACCAGAAACTGGGCCCAGAAAACAATGACATTCATCGCCAGTGACAGCACTATCACTATCATCGCCTGCTGCCAGAGCGCAAGATTACGAAATAGCTGGAATTTAAACGCCACCAGATAAGCAATAATACTGAAAGCCAGAGCGCGTACACCCAGTGTAGAGCCAGAGATCAGATCCATTATAGAACCCATCATGAATCCCGTGCCCACATTCACCCGGTGTGGTAACGCCAGTACCCAATAGATAAGGATAAGCAGCAACCAGGACGGCCGGAAGATTAATAACTGGTCCGGCCACGGCATAATTTGCAGTATCAACGCGACCAGAAATGACAGCCAGATAACCCATCGGCCATGGCTGCGATAGCTGCTCAAGGTTGGCTCCTGTAAGAAGCAGAGGCCGAACGGTTCGCGCCCGGAACGGCAGCCGCAGCTGACGTGTTATTCCCTGCCGGCGTGGGTTGACTGCCAGGAATGGGAGGCCCCATTAGCTCACTGGCAGCTGGCAGAACCTGAGGCATCATCTGCATGAGGCGCTCGTTGGCGACCCGATGCACCTCACCCGGTGCCAGCGGCATCGTACCATTGCGATCAGTTCCCCACAGCAAAAGCAAATAACGCAGCCGCTGCAGTCCTGCGGTGGATCGCGCCTGAATCACCGTATAAGCACGCTGTGTATCCAGTTTCACGTTTGATACCACACCGACCGGATAACCTTCGGGAAAACGTCCCCCCAGCCCGGATGTCACCAACACATCTCCGACACGGATATCGGTGTTACCCGGTAAATGCTCCAGCTGCAAATCTTCCGTGCAACCATTACCTGCTGCGATAACGCGAATATCGTTGCGCAGTACTTGAATAGGTAAAGCGTGTGAGGAGTCGCAAATCAACATTACCCGGCTGGTAATTTTCCCCACCGCGACCACCTGACCGACCACACCTTTATCACTGATAATCGGCTGACCTTCATAGACGCCGTTGACGCTTCCTTTATCGATCACGACTTGATCGGTATAGGGATCGGTCCCGGTCGACAGCACCTGGGCCACCATTTTTTGTTCATCCTGGCGCAGCGGCGAGCCAAGTAATTCGCGCAGTCGGGCATTTTCCTGCCTGAACTGCCCGATTAACAACAATTCACTGTTTTTAAGCATCAGCTCGCGGTGTAACGCTTTATTTTCCAGCTCAAGCTGCTGGCGTGAAGCCAGGGTAGCAGACAGGGAGTCCAAAGCCTGGCGAGGGCCATTAGCCAGAAAATAGAACGGGCTGACGGCCGTATCCATATAAGTACGAATCTGGCTAAAAGCACCCAGACGGCTATCTGCAATAATGACACCTATCGCCACGATGACCGCTAAAAACAAGCGTAATTGCAGAGAGGGACCTCTGCTGAAGATCGGCTTCATAAATTCGGCGTATTCCTCGACATCTTAAAAAAGGAGCGCGGAGAGAATGCCACGCTCCTTCCGGCAAATTATTCTTCGCTGAACAAATCGCCGCCGTGCATGTCGATCATTTCCAACGCTTTACCACCACCGCGGGCAACACAGGTCAGAGGATCTTCTGCCACCACCACAGGAATGCCGGTTTCTTCCATTAGCAAACGATCAAGATTGCGTAACAGCGCACCACCACCGGTCAGCACCATACCCCGCTCGGAAATGTCTGATGCCAGCTCAGGTGGACACTGCTCGAGGGCAACCATCACCGCGCTGACAATGCCAGTTAACGGTTCCTGTAACGCTTCGAGAATTTCGTTGGAATTAAGCGTAAAGCCGCGTGGTACACCTTCAGCAAGGTTACGGCCACGCACTTCTATTTCATGAACCTCATCGCCGGGATAGGCGGAACCAATTTCATGTTTGATACGTTCTGCGGTGGCTTCGCCGATCAGCGAGCCGTAATTGCGGCGCACGTAATTAATAATGGCTTCGTCGAAACGGTCACCACCAATACGTACGGAAGAGGAATACACCACCCCGTTCAGGGAGATAACGGCCACTTCGGTGGTACCACCACCAATATCCACGACCATGGAGCCGGTAGCCTCAGAAACCGGCAGACCCGCGCCGATCGCAGCCGCCATAGGTTCTTCGATTAAAAAGACCTCACGCGCCCCCGCCCCTTGAGCAGACTCGCGGATTGCACGGCGCTCAACCTGCGTTGCACCCACCGGCACACAAACCAGGACGCGCGGGCTGGGACGCATAAAGCTGTTGCTGTGAACCTGCTTAATAAAGTGCTGCAGCATTTTTTCGGTAACAAAGAAATCAGCAATTACGCCATCTTTCATTGGACGAATAGCCGCGATATTGCCAGGCGTACGCCCCAGCATCTGCTTGGCGTCATGACCGACAGCGGCAACGCTCTTTGGAGAACCAGCACGATCCTGACGGATAGCAACAACAGACGGCTCATTAAGAACGATGCCCTGTCCCTTTACATAAATCAGGGTATTGGCTGTACCCAGATCGATGGACAAGTCATTGGAAAACATGCCACGGAATTTTTTAAACATACTGAAGGATAATCCTGCTAGCTGGGGGCGGAAAATAAAATCCGCTTACTTTACCAACCACACGAAGCAGCGACAAGGCGCAAAAATGTTCTACTTCGGTGAAAAATCACGCTATCTCTTCGTCTGAATCATCGGCCATAAACAGACCATCAGAACACCGGAAATCAGACTTCACGCCCCTGCTTTCAGGCGGGTCAACGGACATAACGTACATAAATTCTAACTAAAATATAACATTATTCGGTCTTACTGGTTTACCCAGTCAACCCTCACTGGCAACATGGCCGCGCGGCTATTCTACGTGAAATCCAGATTAACGGCAGGCTAAACTCTGTATCTTTGCGAAAATTTTTTAACATCACTGGTAAGCAATTCAGGGGGGGCAAAATACTCACCCTGCCCCCCCTGAACACCCAGTTCTACCAGCGTTTGCCACTCAGCATCGCGCTTCACGCCTGCTGCAAAAACCCGTGTTGCTGTAGGCTTGCAACTCTCCAGCAGGCTTTGCACGAAAAGTTGATTTTCGGTGCGTTGCTCAATGTTACGAACCAGCCCCGGATGCAACTTAATCAGTTCCACGTCAAACTGCTTGATATAGCTGGTGCTGACCACCGTTAATCCTGCCTGACTGATGGCTATCCGACAGCCAAAACCTTTCAATAATCGAAAAGCCGTACTCAGACGAGTGCTATGTTGACATACGTCGGCTTCAGCAAGTTCAAATAAAATGCAATTTCTTTGCGGTTTCGTGTATTGCAATAGCATATCGCGAAGCCAGCGCTGGAATGAACGCCGTATGATTGCATCGACCATTAATGGAATAGCCAGGGTTTCCTCTGGATAAACGGGCAGTAATGCCAAAATGTTCGCCACTAATTGACGATCATAGCTTTCTGCCAGCCCCAGCTGCTGGACAAACGGCAGATACTCCGCCGATGAAATTTCGTTTTCGCCGTCAAAAATCCTTGGCATAATCTCGTGATGATCAACATGGCCTGCACAGGTTACGGCAGGCTTTTGGTACAAACGCGCGCTGCTACGCTGTAAGGTCTTTTCCAGTAAGGTTCGCCACTTTACGCTGCCGCGACTACGATCCTGCTGCGGTGCCTCACCCACTGACCAGTTATTCCCACCGGATAGCGCGGCATGCCGTGTCGCCACTTCAACACTCTCCATAACTTGCTGGGTGCTTTGTCCGCTAAACCAGCCGCTGATACCAATATGGATCATGTCTTCACGATCTAACTTGCGCATGACTGGCAAGGCATCCACTGCATTGATCAGCTGTGAGGCGATGCCATCCGCATCTTTCAGACTACGATGTGGCAGCAGCACAGCAAAATCGCTACGGAAATAACGTGCCAGTAGCGCGCCGGGGTAGCGCATCACAAAGGTCGAAAGCAGATTGACCAGGTCAAACAAATATTCTTTAGTCAGACTTCTCCCCCAGCTATCGCGCAGAGTATCGAAATCAGCGAAGCGAATCATCATCACCATGCCATGAGCGCCCGTGCCTTCCGTATCTTCCAGCATGGTCGACAACTGATTGTCGAAAAACATGCGGTTATTGAGTCCGGTTTTCGCATCTTTCGAGGCAAAGGCACGAATTAACGTATCAACGCGGTTGCGCTGTTCCGCTGCTTCGTGAAGATCGCTTAATAGCAGATCGATAGCGCTGCTCGCTTTGGGAGTCCACTCGTGTACGCTTCCCTGCCGAATAGTACCTCTCTGCCCTTTCAGCACTTTTTCGGCGCGCAGCTCCAGATGTTCCATCCCCTGCAGCTGGCGATATAGCCAACGGTGAGCCAGTATCATAATCAGGATCAAGGTGCTGACGATAAAAATGATGATAGTGAAAATAGAAGCGCCAATAAAAGAATTTAGCCAGGTTTTGGCGGTATCAACCCAGATAATCCTGAGCGCAAAGGCAGGGTGATTTTCTAATGTAATGTTAGTCTCACGATATTTGTTCGGTTCATCTTCCAGCACGGCATCCTGGTGATGAGTCAGCTCCAGCGATTTCTTACCGTTTTCAATAAACAGGATGCGATGGATTTGCAACGGTCCCATGACCTGCGGTAACCAGGGCAACATCTGTTCCGGCGTTTCATTCACCAGCGCGGCATCAATATCTTGCGACATGGTTAGTAAACGGTGCTCGGCGCGCTCATCGCTAAGATAGAAGAAGCTTATTATGCATCCCACCAGCATGAGTAACATCGCGCCTGCGCTGAGTAGAGTGATTATGGCTGAAAGCCGGGTGGTTAGTCGCATCCTTGTGCTCTTCAAATACGGTTAAAATAATTCATTAATCGGCTGCTGCAGGTTAATGACGTTAAATTGCGGCTGAAAATACCATATCCTGGCACAGGTTTTATCAGATGATTTCAAAATAATGGTGGAGGCCGGGAGCATAGTGTCGTCAGTCCATCATTGTACGCTGACCGTCATTTCAATGAGATTCTCATGCAAGCACTTATTATTGAACAGGAAGAGGGCAGAACCTGGGCGCAGGTAAAAAACATCAATACCGATGCGTTGCCGCCGGGAGATGTGCTGGTGGATATAGACTGGTCAGGTATCAACTACAAAGATGCGCTGGCCATCAGCGGACAGGGAAAAATTATCCGCCAGTTCCCCATGATCCCAGACATCGACTTCGCCGGAAAAATTCAACACAGTGCCGATCCCCGTTTTCAACCCGGTCAGGAGGTACTGCTTACCGGCTGGGGCGCAGGCGAAAATCATTGGGGAGGGTTCGCTGAACAGGCACGAGTGAAAGCAGACTGGTTGGTACCGCTACCCGACAGGCTGGACGGACGGAAAACCATGATTATCGGTACTGCAGGTCTGACAACAATGCTATGCGTGATGGCACTGGAAGACGGGGCGTTACGCCTGAAAGCGGAGAGGTTGTCGTCACTGGTGCCAGTGGCGAAGCAGGAAGCACGGCTGTCGCCCTGCTGAACGCATTAGGCTACCGGGTTGTCGCCGTCAGCGGACGTGCCGCCGCCCACGGCTATCTGCGCAAACTGAGCGCAGGTAACATACTGCCCCGTGATGCGTTCAGTGATGCCCGACCGCTGGAGAAACAACACTGGACCGGTGCCATAGATACCATGGGTAACAACGTGCTGGCATGCCTGCTGGCACAGATGAATTATGCGGGCGTGGTGGCAGCCTGCGGGCTGGCAGGTGGATTTGCGTTGCCCACTACGGTGATGCCGTTTATTTTGCGCAATGCCCATCTTCAGGGTATTGATTACGTCAACACGCCGACGCCTCTTCGGTTAAATACCTGGCAAAGGTTATCCGTCCTGCTGCCAGAAAGCTTTTATCAACTGGCTACCCGTGAAGTTTCGCTGGTGCAAGCCGCACGAGGGTGCAATCAGGCTGATAAACAATGACATCACTGGCCACCTGATGGTAAAAATCCACTAATGGCTGCCGCCAGTTAAGACTGACAGCGTAAACCCAGCATCAACACATCACTTTTTTTTCCACTGCAAACTCGCAAGCCTGACGCTTTTTGCTCATGATGAAAGCTGCCCGTACCTAGGTCCCAGGAGACGCACCCAATGAAACCCGTGAATAAACTGACTGAAAACGATGTCACCCCTGAAAATATTTTCAATGTGAAGCGCCGTCAGATTTTGAAAATGTTGGGCATCAGCACTGCCGCGCTGTCACTGCCCTGCGCTCAGGCGGACCTGCTGTCATGGTTTAAAACAGATAGCCAGGCAAATGCCGTTACGGGTAAGCCCCTTATCTTTTCCAGCCCGGCACAATATCAGGCGGATTTGGCCTTGACGCCGGAGAATAAGGTCACAGGTTACAATAATTTCTATGAGTTTGGCCTGGACAAAGCCGCCCCGGCTGCGAATGCCGGTGCGCTGAAAACCACTGACTGGAAAATTGAAATCACCGGGGAAGTGGCAAAGCCAATCACATTAAGTATGGATGACATTTTTAAACGTTTCCCAATGGAGCAGCGCATCTATCGTATGCGATGTGTCGAAGCCTGGTCGATGGTAGTGCCCTGGATTGGCTTTGAACTGGGAAAATTACTCAAACTGGTCGAACCCACCAGCAATGCCCGCTATGTTGCCTTTCAGACCCTGTATGCACCCGATGAAATGCCGGGCCAGAGAGATCGTTTTATCGGCGGCGGAATCGATTATCCCTACGTCGAAGGATTACGACTGGATGAGGCAATGCATCCGCTTACTATTCTGACCACCGGCGTCTATGGTAAAACACTGCCGCCGCAAAACGGTGCACCTGTGCGTTTAACGGTGCCATGGAAATACGGTTTCAAAGGCATTAAATCCATTGTCAAAATTACTCTGGTCAGGGATATGCCGCCCACCACATGGAATCATCTTGCCGCCGACGAGTACGGATTTTATGGCAACGTCAATCCACAGGTTGATCATCCGCGCTGGTCGCAGGCGACCGAGCGCTTTATCGGAGCCGGCGGCATCCTTGATGTAAAACGTCAGCCCACGCTACTGTTTAACGGTTACGAAGAACAGGTAGCATCGCTTTATAAGGGGATGAATTTGCGGGAGAATTTTTAATGTTCCGCATGAATATTAAACATATCACCGTCCTGAAAATCGCGCTTCATCTCGCCGGATTTTTGCCGCTGCTCTGGCTGATTTTGTCCGTTGATCAGGGCTGGTTGAGTGCCGACCCGGCAAAAGACATTCAACATTTTACAGGCAGAATGGCGTTAAAGTTTTTACTGGGAACGCTACTGGTGACGCCGCTGACGCGCTACGGAAAGCAGCCTTTGCTAATCAGAGTCCGTCGGCTATTGGGCCTGTGGTGCTTTGCCTGGGCAACATTGCATCTGGTGAGCTACTCAGTATTAGAGCTGGGTATCAGTAATCTGGGTTTTCTCGGCGCGGAAATAATCCGTCGGTCCTATCTGATGCTGGGGCTTATCAGCTGGTTTATTTTGTTGATGTTGGCCCTGACATCCTTCCAGAAAGCACAGAGGGCGTTGGGGAAACGCTGGCAATTATTGCACAATACCCTTTACATCGTGCTGATCCTTGCACCCATTCACTATCTGTGGTCAGTGAAAGTTTTTTCTCCTCAACCATGGATTTACGCCATCATCGCACTTATTTTGCTGGGCTTACGCTACAAAAAAATGCGTCGCTGGTGGCATTAAGGCAGGTCGACTGCTTCATGTGACCTTCTTTAAACTGCGGAGAAACCCGATGCGCGAAGGTAATGAACGATAATCTTCGCTGATAAGACCAGTGTTTAGCTGTGAATTGCCACGAAATCGTTATAATGCCAGGCGTCAAAGCGGCGCTGAAACCAAATTTTATCGATAGAGGTGACAAATGGCTTTACGCATTGTATTTTGTGCGATGATCCAATTATCGCAGGAGATAGCAGCAAGATGGCTGAAAAGTTCCACATACTGCTCTTAAACGGCCCCAACCTCAACTTACTGGGAACCCGTGAACCAGAGAAATATGGGGAAACGACGCTGGCAGAGATCGTGAGCGACTTAACATCGCAGGCTGACGCCCTCAAGGTGAAGTTGAGTCATCTTCAGTCCAATGCGGAATATGTTCTGATTGACCGCATTCATGAGGCTAAAGATCGTGTCGATTATATCGTCATCAATCCGGCTGCTTTCACCCATACCAGCGTGGCGCTTCGTGATGCACTGCTTGCAGTCAACATCCCGTTTATCGAAGTACATCTGTCAAACGTGCACGCTCGTGAGCCTTTTCGCCATCATTCTTATCTTTCTGATATTGCTGCGGGTGTTATCTGTGGCCTTGGTGCCGAGGGTTACTCTTGGGCTTTACAGACAGCTGTAAAACGCCTGTCACAATCTAATTAAACAGAGTACGGAACCACAATCATGGATATTCGTAAGATTAAAAAACTGATCGAACTGGTTGAAGAATCAGGTATTTCTGAACTGGAAATCTCTGAAGGTGAAGAGTCCGTTCGCATCAGTCGCTCTCCAGCCAACACGGGTTACCCCATGATGCAGCAAGCCTACGCAGCGCCCATGATGCCGCAGGCACCTGCGCTGGCAACTGCCGTTGCTCCCGCCACGACATCGGCAATGGAAGCACCTGCGGCTGCCGAGATCAGTGGTCACATCGTACGTTCACCAATGGTGGGGACGTTCTACCGTACCCCAAATCCTGACGCTAAAGCGTTTGTTGAAGTCGGCCAGAAAGTGAATGCTGGTGACACTCTGTGCATCGTCGAAGCGATGAAAATGATGAACCAGATCGTAGCCGACAAATCTGGCGTTGTGAAAGCGATTTTGGTGGAAAGCGGTCAACCAGTTGAATTTGACGAGTCGCTGGTAGTCATCGAATAACGAGGCCAACCATGCTGGATAAAATTGTTATAGCCAACCGCGGTGAGATCGCCCTGCGCATTCTTCGTGCCTGTAAAGAACTGGGCATTAAGACTGTCGCCGTGCATTCCAGTGCAGACCGCGACTTGAAACACGTTCTGCTGGCAGATGAAACCGTCTGTATCGGTCCTGCTCAGTCAGTTAAAAGTTACCTGAACATCCCTGCGCTCATCTCGGCTGCAGAAATTACCGGGGCCGTGGCTATTCACCCCGGATATGGATTTCTGTCCGAAAATGCGGATTTTGCCGAACAGGTTGAGCGTTCTGGCTTTATTTTTATCGGTCCCAGAGCGGAAACCATCCGTCTTATGGGCGACAAAGTCTCCGCTATTACCGCGATGAAGAAAAGCGGCGTGCCAACCGTTCCGGGTTCGGACGGTTCACTGGGCGATGATATGGATAAAAACCGGGCCATCGCTAAACGCATCGGCTATCCGGTGATTATCAAAGCCTCTGGCGGCGGCGGCGGTCGCGGCATGCGCGTCGTTCGCAGTGATAAAGATCTTGAGCAATCAATTAATATGACGAAAGCGGAAGCCAAAGCGGCTTTCAATAACGACATGGTTTACATGGAAAAGTACCTGGAAAATCCACGCCATATCGAAATTCAGGTGCTGGCAGATGGCCAGGGCAATGCCATTTATCTTGCTGAACGCGACTGCTCAATGCAGCGCCGCCACCAGAAAGTGGTGGAGGAAGCGCCAGCACCGGGCATCACGCCAGAACTGCGTCGCTTTATCGGCGAGCGCTGTTCCAAAGCCTGTATTGAAATTGGCTATCGAGGTGCAGGTACTTTTGAGTTTCTGTTTGAAAATGGTGAGTTCTATTTCATTGAAATGAACACCCGTATTCAGGTTGAGCACCCGGTGACAGAAATGATCACCGGTGTGGATCTGATCAAAGAGCAGCTGCGTATCGCAGCCGATCAACAACTGTCGATCAAACAGGAAGACGTGGTGATTCGCGGGCATGCAGTGGAATGCCGCATTAATGCGGAAGATCCCAATACGTTTCTGCCCAGCCCCGGAAAAATCACGCGCTTCCATGCACCGGGTGGGTTTGGCGTGCGTTGGGAGTCACATATTTATGCAGGCTATACCGTTCCTCCCCACTACGATTCAATGATTGGCAAACTGATCACCTACGGCGAAACCCGTCATGTGGCCATTGCACGCATGAAGAATGCGCTGGCAGAGCTGATCATTGACGGTATCAAAGTGAATGTTGAGCTTCAAATGAAAGTCATGGACGATGAAAATTTCCAGCGTGGCGGCACCAACATCCACTATCTGGAGAAAAAGCTCGGCCTTCAGGAAACCTGATACACCCTGGGATGATGAAAAAGGCTGGCTTGACCGGCCTTTTTCTTTATCAGTCATTGAGGTTAAGAAATGGATAAACGCTTCATTCAGGCTCATCGTGAAGCACGTTGGTCGTTTTTACTGGCCGTCGCCTATATCGCCTGCTGGGCGTTAGCGCCTACCCTTGCGGGCAATGAAATCGGACTAACAGGTCTGCCTCAGTGGTTTGAGGTGGCCTGCCTGCTGGTCCCTGCCCTGTTTATTTTTCTCTGCTCGCTGATGGTCAGGCGAATATTTCGTGATATTCCGCTGGAGGATGATCAATGAATGCAGTGATTATTCTGCCCTTGATAGCTTACCTGTTGCTGATCGCCGGTTTGTCTGTCTATGCCATGCGAAAAAGGCGCGAGGGTAGCTTTCTGATGGAGTATTTCCTGGGAAGCCGCTCAATGGGCGGCTTTGTCCTGGCCATGACACTCACCACAACCTACATTAGCGCCAGCTCTTTTATTGGTGGACCGGGTGCGGCCTATAAGTACGGGCTGGGCTGGGTATTGCTGTCGATGGTACAGGTTCCTGCCCTCTGGCTTTCTCTGGGAGTCCTTGGCAAGAAATTTGCTATCCTTGCCCGCCACTATCAGGCCGTCACACTGAACGATATGTTGTTTGCACGCTATAGCAGCACGCTGCTGGTCTGGTTCGCCAGCATCAGTTTATTAGTCGCTTTTATTGGCGCAATGACGGTACAATTTATTGGCGGCGCACGCCTGCTGGAAACGGCGGCGGGCATCCCTTACAGCACGGGACTGTTGATATTTGGCTTAAGTATCGCCCTTTACACCGCGTTCGGCGGCTTCCGTGCCAGCGTGCTCAATGATGCAATGCAAGGAATGGTGATGCTGGCAGGGACTTTTTTGCTGCTTTTTGCTGTTATCTATGCGGCCGGCGGCGTAAAGAGTGCGGTGATTAAACTACAGCAAATTAATCCGCAGCTGATCTCACCGGGCGGTGTGGATGGCATCCTCAGCCCGACTTTTCTGGCTTCTTTTTCGGTGCTGGTATGTTTTGGCCTTGTCGGGTTGCCTCATACCGCCGTGCGCTGTATTTCCTACAAAGACAGTAAAGCTGTTCATCGCGGCATCACTATCGGGTCGGTAGTCGTTACGGTATTAATATTTGGTATGCACCTGGCTGGTGCACTGGGCAGAGCCGTGTTGCCGGATCTCGCCATTCCCGATCTGGTGATCCCAACCTTGATGATCCATGTATTACCGCCAGTTGCCGCAGGGATCTTTCTTGCAGCGCCAATGGCAGCGATTATGTCGACGGTCAATGCGAAGTTGCTGCAATCATCCGCGACTATCGTCAAAGATCTTTTCCTACGCGTCAGCCCGCACCATATCGCTAATGAAGCTTTACTAAAAAAAATCTCGGCATTGACGACCCTGGTATTGTGCCTGCTGTTAATACTGGCCGCCTGGCGGCCACCAGAGATGCTCATCTGGCTGAATCTGTTAGCATTTGGTGGCCTGGAGGTAGTGTTTCTTTGGCCGCTGATACTGGGGCTTTATTGGTCAAAAGCCAACGCGGCCGGCGCACTTTGCAGCATGATGGCCGGTACAACTTGCTATATTTTGCTGGCCGGGCTGTCGCTGCAACCGCTGGGCTTTCACCCTGTTGTTCCCTCACTGTTGTTGAGCCTGATTGCTTTTGTAACTGGCAACCGTTTTGGCCGGGTTGAAGAGTCAGCCCGGTCTTTCACTCAGAATGATTAAAGAGAACCGCAATGCCCTGGATACAAATGAAAATTAACACCACTGGCGCTCAGGCTGAAGAACTGGGTGATGCGCTAATCGAACACGGGGCGGTGTCGGTTACTTTCCAGGATACACATGATAACCCGGTGTTCGAGCCTCTGCCCGGTGAAACACGGCTGTGGGGTGATACGGATGTTATCGGACTGTTTGATGCCCAAACAGGCATGGCAGAGATCGTTGCTGCAATGCAATATCATCCACTGCTGAGTGAGGGGTTTCACCACAAGATTGAGCAGATCGAGGATAAAGACTGGGAACGTGAATGGATGGATAATTTCCACCCTATGCGCTTCGGTCAGCGGCTGTGGATTTGCCCCAGCTGGCGCGATGTGCCTGACCCGGACACTGTGAATGTGATGCTCGACCCCGGGCTGGCGTTTGGTACAGGAACCCATCCCACAACTGCGCTGTGCCTGACGTGGCTGGATGGCCTTGATCTGACCGATAAAACCGTTATCGATTTCGGCTGTGGTTCAGGCATTCTCGCCATAGCTGCGCTGAAGCTGGGAGCGGCAAAGGCTATCGGTATTGATATTGATCCGCAGGCTATTCAGGCCAGCCGCGATAATGCCGGGCGCAATGGTGTTTCAGAGCAGCTTTCTCTCTATCTTCCTCACCAGCAGCCCGACAACCTCAAGGCGGATGTGGTCGTGGCAAATATCCTGGCGGGCCCACTGCGTGAACTGGCGCCATTGATCGGTATTTTGCCTGTTAAGGGCGGGCATCTGGGGTTATCTGGCGTTCTGGCCAGTCAGGCCGAGAGCGTCTGTGAAGCCTATGCAGAAAAGTTTGCGCTTGATGCGGTAGCTGAGAAAGAAGAATGGTGCAGAATTACCGGGATTTGTCGTTAAGTCTTTCTGTGATCTTCTTTTTTCAGAGATAACCAACTTTGTCAGACATGGCAAATAGCATTACAATTAGCAGGTCTTTAACAGCTTAACTTATCGGTACCGGGAATGGTGCCGGAACCACTAAAGATAAGGGATTATGAAGATTAAAACCTCAGTACTGCTGCTTTCCGTAGCCGCTTTCCTTTCGCCCGTCAGTTCTGCCAGTCACTGGTCATACGAAGGGCGGCAATCCCCCGAACACTGGGGGGAATTGAGTAAAGCATTCCATGTCTGTCATGAAGGAAAATACCAGTCCCCCGTAGATATCAATCAGGTGATCCACGGCAATAACCCTGACCTTAAGATTCAGTTTCATACCGATACCGAAACCATCGTCAATAATGGCCATACTATTATGATCACCGTCAGAGACGACGATCATCTCTTGTTGGATGGTAAAAAGTTTACTCTTAGGCAGTTCCATTTCCATGCCCCCAGCGAAAATCATATCGAGGGAAAAGCCTGGCCGCTCGAAGCGCACTTTGTTCATGCCGATGACAATAATGAACTGGCAGTACTGGCCGTTATGTTTGAAGAGGGTGAAGAAAATCAGGCTCTGGTGCCATTAATTGCGGCATTTCCAGCGAAAAAGAATTACCCGCAGGTTTTAAATCACGGCATTGACCTTAGCCAGTTGCTGCCAGCTGATCAGAGCTATTATCGTTTCAGCGGTTCACTGACCACGCCCCCCTGTACCGAAGGCGTTCGTTGGCTGGTAATGAAGCATCCGGTTACGCTGTCAACCAGTCAGCTGAAAATGTTTCAACATGCGTTAAAGTACGCGAACAACCGTCCGATACAACCCCTGCATGGAAGAATGATTGTCGATTAATTTTTCACACCCTTTGCATAAAAAGAAGGCATGCGTGTTTTGTCAGATAATGAGAATAGAGAAGATATGGCTTTTTCACGTCAGAATTCCGGTGTTTATGTTGTTAAGTTGTATACGAAAAAAGAAAAAAAAATTGTATGCAAAATAACCTTAAATTCTCAATGCATTGTTTATTATACATATTTATTTTTTCTCAAAGCGGATAACGTGTTGCATTGCCCTCTGAAGGTGAATCGCTCAAAGTTTGGCCTTTCATCTTCGGGGAAAAATGCGTAATATACGCCGCCTTGCGGACACTCTATGGTCACTTTTTTCATGCGCATAGGAAACCACCAGCTTCGTAATCGCCTGATTGCTGCGCCAATGGCCGGGATAACCGACAGGCCTTTTCGAACTCTTTGCTATGCAATGGGCGCTGGTATGACCGTGTCGGAGATGTTGTCATCGAATCCCGAAGTCTGGGCCAGTGACAAATCACGACTGCGTATGGTTCACAGCGATGAGCCTGGTATTCGAACAGTGCAAATTGTCGGCTGTGATCCCGCAGAGATGGTTGAAGCCGCCCGCATTAATGCTTTATCAGGTGCGCAGGTGATCGACATCAACATGGGATGTCCAGCTAAAAAAGTGAACCGTAAGATGGCGGGTTCTGCCCTGCTTCAGCACCCTGAGTTGGTTAAATCGATTCTTTCAGCGGTGGTGAATGCAGTGGAAGTTCCCGTTACGCTGAAAATTCGTACCGGCTGGGATGTAGACAACCGTAATTGTGTAGATATTGCCCAACTGGCTGAACGCTGTGGCATTCAGGCCCTGACCGTCCACGGACGTACACGCGCCTGTTTGTTCAACGGTGAAGCTGAATATGACAGCATTCGGACAGTTAAGCAGAACGTTTCTATTCCCGTCATCGCGAATGGAGACATTACTGACCCGCATAAAGCCAGAGCCGTGCTCGACTATACGGGGGCTGATGCCCTTATGATAGGACGTGCGGCTCAGGGAAGACCTTGGATCTTCCGGGAAATCCAGCACTATCTGGACACTGGGGAGCTGCTGGCACCGATGCCACTGGCTGAAGTTAAGCGCTTGCTCATCGGGTATTTACGGGAACTGCACGACTTTTACGGTCAACGCAAGGGATACCGTATTGCCCGAAAGCACGTCTCCTGGTATCTCCAGGAGCATGCCCCAAACGACCAGTTTCGGCGCACATTCAACGCCATAGAGGATGCCAGCGAACAGCTGGAGGCGTTGGAGGCATACTTCGAAAAACTTGCGTAATAAAAATAAAGAGCTGACAGAACTATGTTCGAACAACGCGTAAATTCTGACGTACTCACCGTTTCAACCATTAATTCACAAGATCAGGTAATCCAAAAACCTCTGCGTGATTCGGTTAAACAGGCACTGAAGAACTATTTTGCTCAACTAAATGGTCAGGATGTTAATGATCTGTATGAGCTGGTTTTGGCTGAAGTGGAACAGCCTTTGTTGGATATGGTGATGCAATATACCCGTGGCAACCAGACCCGTGCAGCCCTGATGATGGGCATCAACCGCGGTACACTGCGTAAAAAGCTGAAGAAATACGGCATGAACTGACAGACCCTTGCTATCATGTTGTTTATAAAGGCGTTTCACCTCATGGTGTGACGCATTTTTTATCCCTGAATGAACACCACCTCCTGTGGGGGTGGTCAGCAATAAGCTGGCTCTGCCAGTCATGCTACTCATGGGAAAATCCGAATCTGTTATCCCCATAACTGCCAGGGATTTAACCATGAGTAGATTCCAGAAAGCATCTCATGTGCCCTGATGTTGTCAATATCATATCGTATGGACACCCAGGTACCGGTTTCGCATCCTTAGTAACAATGTTGGTAAAGAGGTCTGTGAGCCGATAAGGATCTCAGGTGAGCAGCCCGGGATAGAAGTAGTGTAGCTGAATGTCCAGACAGACCATGTCCATTTGCGGGTAAAAGTGCCTCCATGGCTTTCGATTTCCCATGTAACAGGCGACTTAAAGGGTAAAACAGCCCTTCGATTGTTCAGTAAATTTCCCTGCCTGCGTAAGAACAAGCAGTGGGGGAATGATTTTTGG
The DNA here is from genome assembly GCF_021365465.1 of Erwinia tracheiphila. NCBI lineage: Bacteria > Pseudomonadati > Pseudomonadota > Gammaproteobacteria > Enterobacterales > Erwiniaceae > Erwinia > Erwinia tracheiphila. The sequence continues at coordinate 670,466 of NZ_CP089932.1, read as the reverse complement.
GCAAGAGGTTATTGTGTCGATACCGTAGGTATAAACGAAGAAATGATAATAAAGTACGTGAAGTATCAGGAAAAACATGAAGTTGAAGAGAGCCAGCTTCCACTGAAAGAAGTGTGAAGGGAAGGCTCTCTGAGTCTGGACTTAGTGCGCCCCTGTGGGGCGAAATCAATGCCACCTGCTATACAGGTGGTTTTTTACTAGTGTTTATACAAATGTTTAGATGAACAGCACTGGAAGCATAAGAACAAATCGCCTCTTTTAGTGGTATTGCAGTTTACCTGTACTACTATCGGCGGCGGGGATGGTGGGGTTTATTCCAGGTGTAGGTAGTGCTGGCTGAACCGTTCAAGGTCTGCCCTGCGACGCTGTGCGATCAGTGCGCGTGAAAGGGCTTGCCGGATAATGAGGCGGTCGCAACCGTCAAGCTCGTAACCGTCCTGTTTCATCGCAGCGGCCAGCTGTTGTAATGGCAAAAAGAATGCCTTCAGGCCGTGCGTCCATGCCCAGCTCAGGCACGGAGTAAACGCTGTTATCCGGGTGCAGGTGATACTCGCCCACAATGGCAAGGCAGGGGTTAGTCCCTTCGATGGTGGCAGCTTTGGCGGCCAGCGGTTTCAGGCGGGAAATATCAGTATCAAGCGTTTCAGCCCGGGCGCGGAGCTCGTCGAACTGTTTACTCTCATCGGTGTTCAGGTTGCGCTTTTCCTCAGTGGCTTTATCCATGATGGACCGCATCCGGGTTTTAAGGCGGCTTTTGCCTGGCGGAGTTCAGGCAATTTTTTCATGTCGTGGTTTCTCGTAACGTTAAGTGTTGAGACGTGAAACCAGGCAGGGAATGGGGAGGCCGCTAAATCTTTTTCTGCATCCCACAGGCTGTACTCGCCACAGCCTGATTTAACGGCCAGTGGCGGCTCACGTCTGAGTGCCACTTATCAAGATATACATGAAAAATATAAAAAACCCGTCAGAGACAGAGTTAAACATGGGTACGAATAATTTACAAAATTATTTATTCCGGCGCTCAGTCATAAATCCAGCGGCCAGCCTTTGAAGATTCAATAATCATTTCCAGCGTCAAGTTTTTAAACTTACGGCCTCGAAACTCCTTTTTAAGCCTCAACTGCCACCAGCACAACCCCGGCATAAAGTAATCATCTAAATTAAAATTATCGTGCTCAATTCCATATCGGGTGAACAGGTCAAACAGCATTTCTTCCAGATCTTCTTGAATAAAATTAAAATGCTCCTGAAACGTCCATTCCTTCTTTGCCGGAGAAGATCGCTCCCCGTACTTCATAGTAACGTAGTCTAATAATTATTGTTCATCAGTCAGTAGCATCAGAAATAAGTCCATGCAATCCGATCGTTCGCTCGGGCTATCAGGTTATATTTTTCTCTCGTCTCTTTGGCTACAAGGGTAACTATAAGCATCACCTGAACGTAGCCAATATAAGGAACAGCCCTGCCCGGCTGCGCATGGCAGCCTGTCACCTTTACCATGTCCCACCTGCTGTGGCCCTTTTTCAGCAACAACCGGCCCCTGCTCAACGACTTGTTCCGCTGCACCACACGGGCCATGCTGAAGTGGGTGCGCCGCCAGGGTATCGAGGTCGGTATCTTCTGCGCCCTTCATACTGACGGCCGCCAGCTTAATCAGCACCCCCATATCCACGTTTCCGTCACCCGCGGTGGACTTGACGTTAAGCACGACGTCTGTTCAAAAAGAAGGCCATTGAGGAAATCTGGCGGGGTGTCGTTATCCGCCTGCTGCGCGGCAGCTATGAGCGGGCCAGCCCCGACACCCTGCCGGGACTGGGAGCAGTGGCGGCGTTACCTGAAGGCACAGTATGGTCGCCACTGTAAGGTACACTTCGCGAAGAATACCCGGGGTACCTGACACAGCGTGAAATATCTGGAACACTACCTTTAGCGCCCGCCGGTGGCGCGGTGGTCCCCCATTACCTCGGCCACTGCAGGGGAAAGCATAAACGCCAGACGCTGAGTCAGGAAGAGATGATCGGGTGCTATATCAGCCACGTACCGGCGCGGCATTTTAAGATGGTGCGCTACTCCGGCTTTCTGGCCAACCGCAGGCGGGGTACGCTGCTGCCGAAGGTCTGGGAAGCGCTGTGACGGTAAGGGAAAAACCGAAGCGGCCCGGGTTTGCGGTGCTGATGAAAGGCTTCCCGGACACAGATCCGTACGAGTGCATCCTCTGCAAAGGCCGTCTGCGTTTTGCTGGCACCGTGGAGGGGATGAGCACGCCACAAAAATGCTCTCTGACAGGCTGCATCAGATGGCGAAAAAACGATGCCTGCGGATGCCTGAGCTGGAACAAATGCGGGAAGCATCCATAGCGACAGCCGCTTTTAATCTGTATGGAGGAAATTCCAAAAATCGTCTTTTGCTGGATAGTTGCCTTCTTTACAGATGCCTCCATGCTCATGGCTCAACAATGATTTGACCAGAATCAATGCCATCTGCCCTGGCTGTATTCGTATCCTGTATCAGCGTTAAGCAACCTGCTGCCCGCCGCAAAAAGTTGTATCCGTATTGACGGCGGAGCAGAAGTGGCAATGCGTGATGCAGAAATATTTTTGCCATTCCGCACTAATGAGGTGCATTGCCCGACTTTTGTATTGCACCCTGCGGACGCAATACAGAGCGAGTGCTGAAAACAGAGGCTGATTATCGACGCAATAGGCAACACTCGCTCCACATTTCTATCTAAATAATTGAATAATATATTTATTTTTTCATCAATGTTGATGTTGATCATGCATCACCTTCTGCGTTAACGCCTGCTCGTGCCATTGCACGGTAATTGGGCATCTGTAGAACAAATCAAATCCTTTCAATTGGCAATTTGATTTTCACTTCTATGGAACTGCAACGATTAATCTAATACTTATACATCAATTTTTATCAATGGATTATGCCGCCGGCAGGTCATCAGATGATTTGCTGTTGTAGTCAGTTTTCACCACGGTCGCCTTGGTGGGAAGAAAAAAGTAGAAATGCCGGTTATGACGGATGACCGGGAGCAAGGGACACTTTTAAGATCTCGCTCCGGAAATTTTGCCATCATAACCTGGCATATTTTCCACAGGGTGGATGGTAATGCGTGTGAACTGATCATTAATATTTATATTTTGGCCTAAGCAAAATTTATGCCGACAGCAGAAACCACCCTGTGAGTCGAAAAGGCTGGGTTGCCTTGTTTTTGGGCAGTTTTCTGCGTCAATTTTGCGGTGAAAATATGACCGAATACGTTGCGCTGTCAGGCCAGTTTGTTTGCTTTATCTCTGATATTTTAATTTTCTATATTAAATATCAATACATTAATCTTTTTTTATTTTCTTGGAAATCAAGGAACGTAACTTTATGTTGAATCAACCCTCGCTGTCAATAACGCGCTCGAATCCTCAGGAAATGGCGCAGAATATAAGCCGCTCTGCGCCGGAAACACCATTGCACCCAGATGTGGCATCTGGCCTGTATAGTTCAGGCCTGTCTGACCATGAAGCTTCTCGTTCAATATCGGCCTGGCTGGCCCGCCGGCCAGAGGTACAGGATGAGTCTTATCTTGCAAGTGGTGGCATGTTGCTACGCTATAGCCCCGATCATAACGAAGCGATGGCACCCCGTAATGAAGTCCTCTTCATCCACACTTCCGGTTTACTTGCGGCAGTGCTGACGGTGCACCCACAGGTCGAGCAGCGCGCAAAAATGCCTTTAACGGCCGGACATATCGCCAGCCAACTTGCCGCCCCTACGTTTGGATTATTAACGGGTATCTGGCAGGCGGCTGACGGTAATGCGTTTATCGAACATAACGGTCATTTGCATCAGGTAAACAAAGAGGGTAACTGGATGCCGCTGCCAGCAGGGGGGCACAATGCGTCATTGCGCATGATCGGACGGCAGGCTGATGGAAACGTATATTTGCATGATGGTAAAAGGATTTTACGAGCCGGTAATGGCGCTGCTGCTTTCCATTCTACCCAACTTCCGGCAGAGGCTATTGCACGTATCGACGCCACGGGAGCACTGCGTATTCTGCATAAAGGTCAACTGATGTCGGCCACGAACCACGGTCAGACGGTGCGTGATATTTCACTGTTACGCCCGGTCAAAGGGGGGACAGGCTTTGAACCCATCCCGGCCAGGCCGATTGACCTGCTGCTGCTCCCACATCCCAACTCAGCCGCAGCGTTAGTTCTCGACGAAAAGGGCAGAGCCTATCAGGCGGAGCTAGGTGGTCAGGGGCCGATAGAAGCACGACGGCTGACCTTACCTGAGGGAATGGGACATGAAGAGGGATGGGCGATTACCTCCATGGGGCTGTCGAGCGATAATGCGGTGCATTTGCTTTTAGAGAATGGCGAGGGGCATCGTGTCACATTGCAAAAAACATCTGACCAGACTGAGTTCCAGCCAGCCAGCCTGGTTGGTTGACCATCCGTTGCTACTTATCAAAACTGAGGGGTTACATACCTATGCCGATGAGGCGATGCAGTCGCGCACATTGCTCGATGGACATGCACAACTTGGGCATATAAATGGTGTGTTGCATTATAAGTCCGCGCCCGGACAGCATTGGGAACGGCCATCGTTGCCAGATGGTGAACCGTTGACGGACATTCTCTCGCTGCATACAGGTGTAAAAGGCTTTGTGGATCGTCGTCCGGTGTTCGCACTACTGGATAATCCGCAGCGGTTGGCCGAACTCAAGTTACCCGGACGCACCACCTGGTTGCCAGCAGGTGAAACGCCCAGCCACCCTGCGGGTGGGCCATTGGCGATGGTTCCGGACAGGGTACAGGTACGCGCTCAAACGATTGCCCATTTTGATGAGGGAGTTCGCGATGTGGCAATAGACGCTGGAGGTCAGGTTGCCGTATTGACGGAGTCTGGTCATTTAAAGCGGTTCAACGCGAATGGGGAAGTCAGCGAATTGCCTGCTCTGGCCCATCCGCTCTCCATCGCCACAGGGCTGGATGATCGTCTGCATGTCCTGAGTCAGTCACCTGACCGCCAGACCAAATTGCATCGACTTACCGACGATGGACAATGGGAGAATGTCCCGCTGACTTTGCCGGAAGGTCATGACTTGCCGGGCGCACTGCGAAGTTCGCGTACCGGCCAGCTACAACTGCAATTTGGTCATAACTGGCATACGCTGCTGCCGTCAATGACCGGGCCAGATGCAAGGCGGATACCGTCGCGCGTTGCACCTCAGCCTACGCCGGATGAGAAAGCTGTCGCCGGAACGCAGTCGGGAACCAATGCACGCGTCAATTATCAGCAAGCCAGTCGTATCAGCACGCCCGATCATGATGTCAGCGTGAATACGACGTTACTGGGGAGCACCTCAACTGACCCGTTGTCGCTGAATTCCAACATTCACCTGATTGCCAATACCTATAAATCGCAAGCGATCAGGATGGCAAATATAGTAAGGGACGTTGCGCACGATACCACTCACGCCGTCGCACACAAAATGGGTATCGCTTTGCCACCCACCCCACAGGAAAAACGATTAGCCCGTTTTCATCAGGAAGCGGATCGGTTGCGCGGGCACATCGGTACTCTTTTCGAGACGCTGCCAGTTCTGGCAGAGGTACGCGTTGCGTCTGCCATCGGACCGGGCCAGCATGACCGTGCCGGGTTGACGGCAGCTCAGGGCGAACATCTGATTGCGATGCGTGAGAATGAGCTGGCTTCGCTGCTGCGCGATCTGCGCAAGATTGGTTATCATGAAGGTGTTATCGCAGCGGATTTCTCCACGCGAAACAAACCCGGTGTTGAATCCACTTCCTCCAACTTTAGCTATCATGTAGCCGAACTGTGGCGACGTGTAAGTTCAGGTATTAGCAGGGCAACATCTCGTCCTGGTAATGATATGCTGCCTGATTTTGATCGGAGTATTTCGTCTCTGGCACGTGCCGCAGCGGATAATCCGCAGACATTGAGCGGGCGTGAAGCGGAACTGCTGACCCAACTGTGTGAGGTCAGTGGAAAACTGAAGGCATCCGGCGTGCAGTTATCCGCAGATGAAGAACAGAGCAAACTCTCCTCCAGGCCGAATGCTTTGCGTACCGCCTGTCTGCTTAACGGCCTTGCCGAATATGACACACTGCTGCGTACTAACAACGCAGCAGAGCTTGAGCAGGCTGATAGCAGGCAGAAGCAATCAGGATTACGGGGACTTGACCGATTGGGTCTGTCGTCGTGGAGCCAGCTTGAAGCCTTTGACGACGTGGTATCAACGTTTCGGCAGCAAATCACTACTCCGGGTAACGGGCGTCGCGCGCAACTGCTCAAAAGTCTGAATTTGCCTCAAAACGCGGCACCAGATGAAATGGCGTCGCGAATGACCGATTTGCTACAGGACCTGTTTAACCGCAGCACCTTTTTTTCTTCGCAGTCACGATCGGCAGAATTGCGCGGCTCTTTGGGCTCAGTGGTCTGGAAGCATATCAATCCGGTCAGCGCTGGTGTGGGTGGCGAGGCCATTCATGCGCTGGGGGTTGAGCGTATTGGCGATTCGAAAGATGGCGATGCGGGGTTGGTTGCATTTTTTGTCAGACATGCGAAAGCCACTGCATCAGGTAGCCTTGGGACCGCCATTGACTTCAAGCCCGGTGCCGGAAGCGGTTCACACGCCTATCTTAATAATTCCAGTAGGAGTTCTTACATGGCCACCTGGGGCGGAAGAGCCAACTTTAACGTAGGGGCCTCATATCAGCACGGTATGGGAGCGGCCGTTATTCTGTCTCCGTCAACGATCCCTGAGTTCTCCAGGCTGCTGTTTGATCATCACAATACCGAAACTACCAATATTTTACATGCCGGTGTGAATGAAGGCTCGATCGGTCTGGATCTTTTTGAGACGAATGTCAATGCTTCGGCCAACCTTAATGTTTCGGTGCAACCCTTTGCATCCAGTACCAAATATGGTTCGCAAAAACCGCATGCTACATCAGGGTCAGGAGGCCCCGGCAACCTGAACAGTTCGATTTCTGGTGCTGTCGCGGGGGGAGTTACCGGGCAGATTGGTGGGCAGTGGTCTCAGATGGAGCTGCACCTGGATCACGCCTGGCAGGAAATACTGGGCCTTGAGTTTCAGGGGCGTATAAACCTTAACGCTGAGTTAAATGGCGGTGTGAACCTTGCAGCGGGCTTATCTTCGGTGCTTGGACGAAACTTTTCCCGGCTGGTTAATGCCGCGACCGGGGCAGGCAACCTGCAACTGGCTGGCGTTCGCCTGAATTCGAGCCATGTCCAGTTGCCGACCAGTGCCATTTATGCTGATAAACAAAATGCACCTCTTTTGGGTACGGCGAGTTATAAACGCACGCTTGACACTAAGGCGGCGCATCCTGTTTCCCCTGATGAATGGAAACAAATGTGTCAACGCCTGGCCAGCGTTTTTCCGGAAAGCGCTGCGAACCTTGGTCCGATGCATTATCCGGCAACGTCCGCTGAACGCATCGCCGTGATTATGAAGGCTATCAGGGGGATTCAGGGTGAACAGGCGAGTAGCATCGAAGCCCGCGGAGCAATAGAGGGAGATGCGCTGAAACAGCAGCGTGCTCTGGCTGAAGAGGCGACCAGTAGAGACGCAGACAGGCTATGGAAAGGTGGAACGAAAAGGGAGCGTGCAGCGGTGGTCACCTCACTACAGCAACTGCGCCAGCAGGAAACAACTGCGGTACAGCAGCGGGCGCGACTGATTCCGGGAGCCCGTATTGAAATCAATATGTTTGGTCGTGAATCGCTGGATGCGGTGATGAGTCATGCTATAGGACATATTGCACTGGGTGAGAAAATGCGCGATCTGACAGAAATACGCCGACAAATTCCCGGACTGAATGAAGTTCTGCGACGTTTCAAGGATATTCCGAAAATCAATCAGGTCCGTTTTGTATTTGAAATGCGTCCGCAAGCGATGAGCGCCATCAACGATGCACTTGAAGCCAAAGTACACCAACAGTCCGCGTCTGCACTCGGTTTATCATCTTCGTCGGATGGTATGGACTGGCGGTCGGTTCTGAATAAGACGCAGAACTCTCCGGATCTCTACCGTCTTGCTGCTCTTGCCGTGCATAACACCGATGATAACTCTGTGATCAACCGTGTCGGTCTACCATTGGTTAACCTGGCTGCCAGTGCGGGAACATCGCATCAGATGTTTGAGGCGGAAATTCAGTTCCACTACGATCTGTACGATAAGATACAGGGTGCTGAAGTGCTTGAGGCGGGTGGACGGGCTTTACGACAGTCACTTAATCCGTTGCGAAGCGCCGGAATTGAGGCGATTGGTCAGCATCGCGCCGGTATTGAGGCGCGGGTTGCGGAGCCGGAGTCTCCCCGTGGTGAATCGTCGCGTTCGGAAACCTGGCACGATATCGATTTGTCGTAGGGGATGGGTTTACTGCCACGAAATGTGAAGTTGACACGGCAGCCTGCCATCCCTGATTGACAGAGAGTGTTTTACCTGATGTCTCACTGTTACCAGAAAAGGCCAGTCATGGTGACAGTGAGCCATTCACTGGGAAAAATCTGATGATACGGGATGCGTTTGTCGATGCTCTGACATGTTGTGTCCCCGTGAAAAAAACGGAGGACTGAAACAGGGGGCAGTGCGTAAAAAGTGAGGGTATTGCTGAATTCCGGCGTAACGCCGGATCGATTTTTTACTGATTTTTCCCAGAACGTAGCGCCCTTACAGGGCGCGCGTCACGGCTTTGCCGTTCCGATAGTGTTCATGACCGTCACGCGGCTTTATACTCTGCGGTATGTTTATTTCCGCAGGAATTCATCCACATGGCCCGCAGCAAAGCCCCAGAAAACGCAAACCGGGTAAATCAGGTAAACCCTCTGTAGCCCGTATTACCCCTCCCTCTTATCCAAAACGTTTTATGGTCACCTTACCCCCCCCCCGACACTGACAGCGATGAGTCCGATGAGTTCTTCTATGATACGCCGGCAGAAGCCATACAGCACTGTGTCCGCCCTGGTCCTCAGTTTTTCCTCGACACGCAGTTTTATCCGCCACAGGTCACGATTATCCCCGGCTTTGAGCAGCATCCCGGAGAGGCGGATGAAACCGGATATGACTGGTTAGCCGCGCTGGATTTCTCCCTGGGTAAGAGCGATGTTTTTGCTTTATATGGTAGTGCCGGGTTGTTGGGTGGCTGCGCACTTTGGGACGGCGAAAACCAACCTGGGTTGTTCTATTTACCAAACTACTTCCCCGGTTTGGACGGCCCCTGGAAGCAGCCATTCTTGTGGGGAGGGACTCGCCGTTCCACAACACATAATGAAATCCCCTGTGTACAAGGAAGGCGGCGTGGAGAAGCACTATCCAGCATTGCTGAAATACTACCCCAGTTGGCTGGAAGCCGGGGATGTTATGCAACTATTGTCCCTTTTATGCCACTGCACCAGGCGCTGGCGGGCTTAATTCGCAATTAAAACAACTGTGTTCCCACCATCGTGTTAGAGCCAACGCCGAGTTGGCTACCTTTTCCCGTTTAGGTAATCGAGTGGAATGGTGCAGATTGGATGATCACTTGCTGGAGCCAGCAGCAGAATTGATTGCCAATAACCGGGAAAAATACGGCAACCATCAGGGTATTGACTGGATGCGCCGTATATTTGAAGGACAAAAAAAGTCTTCGGTAATCGACACCAGCGTTGCTGCTGTAGCCAAACGCGATAATAAAATATTGGGGATCACCATCTTCTACCGTTTTGGTGAAACCCTGCATACACGTTATTACGGTTCAAATTATCAGATAAACGATAATGACTTCCGTTATTTCGTACTGACCTATTACCACTCACTGGACTATGCGGCGAAAAACGGTATCCGCGAATGCCGACTGTCAATTTCCGCCCTAAGCGCCAAGACGCTGCGTGGTGTAAAAATAGAGCCACTGGCTGCGCTATTGCTGTTTGAAAATGCTCCTCCTTTGTCAACCATCGAGTGTGAAGACTATAACCGCCTTTTTTACCAGCGTTACCAACAACTGCACACTAAACATCTGACCTCCGACTGGGCACTACTTAATTAAAGGAAAAGATTATGCTGCACCTGATGTATTTATTAAAACCGACACATAAAGCTCACCTGGATATGGCCGCATTTTGGCATTGGGTGGAAAAGCGCGATGAGTGATTCTACCGCTCACTGGAAATGGCAGGAGAGCGCCGGTGGTATGTCCGCACTATCGGCGGTAACGTCCATTGCGTGGAGCATTACGTTACATTTACCGATGGAACCGCCTGGGGGGAGTACCGCGGAGCCGTATCAAAACTCTGCAAAGATCCTGAATGGGAAAAAATCCGCATCGAACAAGAGCTGTGGTGGGACATCCTCGATTCAAGTTTGCTGAACGATGCACCTTTTATACTCACCCGAAGGAACTAACATGATCCTGGTACAACGCAGTCTTTATTTGCTCAACAGTGCGCGCTTTTTCACTCTGGCAAGCCAGTGTGCGGGCGATACTCCCTGGGCTTCTACTGTCAATTATGTCCCGTTGTTCAACCCATTGCGGTTGGTGTGGTATTCGATGAACTCCGCCAGACATTCCAGGAATATTGGCCTATGTGCCGAGGTCAGCGGCTCACTGTTTCGTTATGACATGCAGGAAACGTCACCGTTAGGGCTGGATGGTGCACAATTTACTGGCAGTGCACGGGAAATACCGCAAAATGAATGTGAGCATATTCATCAGGATTATTATCGACTCAATTTTCCCGATGTATCAGAGCGTGCTCGCTGGCAGCTGCCATTACATGAGTTTTATGGGGACAGCCCGCTGCGTTTTTACGAACTCCTTATTGGCGACTGGTGGCTGCTGGATATAGAGGGCTGGCTGCAAACCAAAGAAGACCGGCGAGTTCCTGTCGACCTTTCCCAATTGGTTGTACCGAAATCGGAGGCATCATGAGCCTATTAGATCCGTTGGCTGGCAAGCTAATCGTCTCCTGCCAGGCGTTGAAGGAATAGCAATTCCGTTCATCGCCAATGTTAGCGTTTTTCAGGCTGTGATAACATATCCGGCTAACTTTTCAGAGCCAGGGCTGCTGAAGAAGAAAAGCAGCACACCCACACCTCACGGTGCCACATTCCGGCAGTTTCTGACTCAGCCAGATATTGCCCGGGATTTTATGGAACTCCACCTGCCCGCAGGACTGCCGCCATCTGCGATCTCAGCACGCTGAAACTGGAATCCGGCTCGTTCGTCGAAGATGATCTCAGCCAGTATTTCAGCGACGTCCTCTACAGCCTGAAAACCACCGCAGGTGATGGTTATGTCAACGTGCTCATCGAGCACCAGTCTTCGTCTGATAAACACATGGCTTTTCGTCTGGTTCGCTATGCGGTGGCGACTATGCAGCGCCACCTTGAGGCAGGCCATAAAAAGTTACCACTGATAATACCGGTGCTGTTCTACAGACGAACGCATGAAAAATCCGGATATCGTGAGCGTAAACCTCGATGATTTATAAACTCGCATTCGACAGACGCGCCCTGAAGGAGTGGGAAAAGCTGGGGCATACCATTCGTGACCAGTTCAAAAAAAAGCTGGCCGAACGGCCGCATGCCCCGCATATCCCTTCGGCCAGACTGAGCGGCAGAGCTGACCGGTATAAAATTAAACTGCGTTCATCCGGCTACAGTCTGGTTTATGAAGTTATCGACGATAAAATCCTTCTGCTGATTGTCACCGCAGGCAAGCGAAACGACAGTGAGGTTTATCACCACGCCGATATGCGCTGACCAGGTTAAAAACCCGGTGCAAAGTCGGCCGCCACCAGAAGGAATTATGAGGCTAACTCCTCCTGGGCGTGCAAACCATACGCCAGCGGCTGATAAGCCTCCGTGCGGGGTTCACCAGAAAAAGTGCGGGGTAATGCGTAATATGCATGGCCTCTGTCTGTCCGTTGTCAGGCCGTGCCCCCGGTAGTTCCGGTGCAATTTTTCCGTCCACCGACACACAGATAAGATTGATGCCGTACTCCCTGACGAACGAGCGCACAACCACGCCCATCAGCACATCCACAGGCTCTTTCCCCCGGTAGAAATAAAACACCCGTTATCAGCAGGCAGCTTTTTAATGGCGTCTTTTTCCCGCTGACGCTGTATCGCCTGGCGGGTACTTGCCGTTCCGTTGTAATGACTGCAACGCAGGTTGTAACCCCAGTTCGGGAAACTTCAGCAGCGCCTCTTTTGAAGGCGGCGCAAACTGCAACGATTTTTCCGCCCAAAAATCCTGTAGAAGATTGTATTTACTGAAATTTTCAGCAGAAGGTAACGTAATCGCCTTGTCGAACGCAGCCTGCAGCCTCTCTTTCAGCTCCGTGGCATTCTCTGGTGATATTGCAGGGGCGGCGGTGCTGAAGGCTGCTCATCCTCATCGGGTGATACCGGTTCGTTGTACCAGATTCAGCCCTGCGCCTCACTGTCGGGAAATCCTCCAGGCCGAGTATCACCGGCCCGGACGTTTCCCGCAATAAAACCGGCAACGACGAGCATCAGAAAACAGACTTTTCGCATCAGTGGCTGCCCCCTGGTCAAACATGGCTTTCATCCACTCTTTCATTTTCTCCATCTGATTATTATCAGCGGGAATAGCGCTGTTACTGTTCAGGCCGTCATAGAAGGCGGAGAAGTCAATCCTGGAAAAGTCAATTTTCTGCAATTCTTCAGGCGTAATACCCCGGCATTCCGGCAAGCTGTCCGAACCAAACCCGATACCAAGTTGCCATGAGCGCCCTGGACTATCCGGGCAAGTTTGGAATCAAACTGGCAGTAGCCTCGCTTTTTCTCAATGCAGATCCCCTGCGCTTTTTTACTGCAGTATTCGCCAACATAGACGGTCAGCCGCTTTTCTTTCGCTTTACCCGGCACCTTTTCTTCACTGCTGCAACTGGCAATCCACTCTTCTTTTCGATTCATCATTCATCTATCCTAAAAAGTTACTCGTGCGGATAACCGCGTGGTTATCTCTACGGATAAAGAATAAGAACATAAAAAGAGCCTGTTAAACGTTCTTCTTGTGTTTTTGTGTTCATTTTATTTTTTCAAATATATTCAATAAGACAGAAAGAAAGGAACGTTTCATGAGTAAAGAACCTGAACGTTCTTTTGTGAATGATGCAAAAGAACCTGTCATCGAGAGAATTTTCAAGCTGGTTGAACGTTATGACTCCAGAGCGGAGGCGGCGGCTGCATGGGGGATAAACATCAATACGCTGCAAAATTATTACAAGCGAAGAGCGCAGGCACCTGTGCCCAGAGAAATGCTGCTAAGGCCGATTGCGGAGCGCGAGGGGTCAGCGTTCGCTGATTGGTTAGCGGTGAAGGTGATGCTCCTATAAAAAACCTAAAGAACTCAGAATTTGAACGTGAAAAACTCATTTGTGAACAATATTGATTTAAAGCTGCCAGCTCTGTTTGGGACGCTATCGTCAGATGAAAAGCAGGCACTCTTTGAGGTACTGGCCCGTAAAGGCATTGAAACAGCCCTTTATCTGCTTGACGAAGATAATGTTAAGTTGCTGAAGATGGACCCTGTGGTGAAAGAGAAGATAGTAGGCATTCAACATAGAACGCCAGAGGATATGGCTCACGATGACGCTGAGGCCAGAGAGTGTGGTGCCGATAATCCTGGCGAAGCGCTCCCCCAGAGCCTGGCATCCAATAAGAAAGTAGGCTAAGTAATCGTAGACTGCGCTTTGGTCAGATGTAGTTACATAAGCTTATGCGTACATTGAGCCAGGTCAACAGGTTAGCCACTTTGTTAAACGAAATTCAAAACGATTGAAATGCAGTTCAAACTCACACAAGTAGCAATCATTCGAGTATCAAATACCGTTCGAAAAAATCAGTTTTGAATCATTTTTCCGCGACAGGTATCAAACCCCATATTTCGACCAATACCGCGCCAGTCAAAGGCTGTCGGCTTGCTTGAGGTATGCACGATCAGTATCAAAATGATTACCCCCATAAGGCCACAACCGGATTAGCCAGGATGAAAGCAAGGCGTGACGCAACTTGCCAGCACAAACAGGAATACTACTCCCCAACCTTTACCTGACCTCCGCAAACCACCGCCTTAACTGGCGGGGATTCTGCACGTCTGCAATAATCCTCAGTACAAAAAACTGACCTTAATGTACAATAATTTTCAATATCCAGACCATTTACCCATCCAGAAATAACAGAATTTTCGGCTGTTTCGGCGTAAATCCCCACAACTGCGGTATAGCTTGTGGGTGAGTGGTAATGAAGTGCAAACGATATGCTGCAATTACTCTTTTGGTTTATCTTTTAATTGCTTACGTATTAAAAGATAAACCAAAAAAAGAAAGACATTACTTTTATCCCCTTTAATTAGTGGATAACCAAACAACATCGGCGCAAGCGCCTCAAAAGTAGCTCCCCACGCTAAAGCGCGGGGCATTCAAACCAGAATCGCGAGAGGGCTAACATCTCGCCTGTCAGCTGTCGAGGAATTGGACAAATCCGGCCAGGCTGGATTTGTCAGCAAATATCGCTGAACGCTTTGCTTACATGCTCATAAGCGGCTCTCCGACCCGCTAACGCGGAGATACGCCCCAACTGCGGCTTTGCCTTGTTGTGACCCACTCCGACCGCGCACAGGGGCCTCTGAGCCTCTTTTAGCGGGCTATGGCTTTGCAGCTACTGTGTTTCGTCAAGAAAAAATCGCTTTAATCCTCGGAATACAGCCCCCTAAGCGCTGCCAGCACTAAGTCCCCGATACATCGCGGCTACGCCGTGCTAACAGGGTTAAAAGGGCTTATATCAGCATAATCATCGCTATAAGCCCGCATGGCTGTTCAGGGCGGGAGGGGGATACCACTCTCTGACAGTCCTCCACCGGCCTGCGCCGGGCCTCGGCGGGTTAACTACAGAGTCATATAAAACAACGTTATGCCGCCTTACATGCGCTACGCGCATCTGAAGACAGGTATTCAGCATCGAACGGCTTTTGTGTTTTCAGAACGCCATAGCACTAGTGGACAAGTTTTCGCATCAGTGCGCCAATGGCACACATTTTTGTCTTGCCACGCAGGCATAACCGCTCATACATCGCTTTCATCGCCGGGTTAAATCTCAGGCCACACAACGAAGCCAGATACAGTTTCGCGCGGATTTCCGGCGGGCCGATTTTGGATAATTTCGGTTTCCCTCTGACCGATGTGCCGGAGTATTTTTCAACAGGGACCACGCCCAGAAATGCAGCAACCTGCTCTGCTGTATCGAAATGTAGTAGTCAACTAATTTTGGACACACGACCTGACTGTTCGTGGAACAGCCGCTCTGATTCATTTGGCGTTAAGCCGCCGTTATTCCAGTGAGGCCTGAGAGCACTGTAGTACCCCGTGATATATCGGATTATCGATAACCGTGCTTCCCCTAAGCTTTCGTAGCCCGTCGTTGGTACCCATTCACTCTTCAGACTACGGAAGAACCGCTCCATCGGACTGTTATCCCGGCAGTTTCCCCGGCGACTCATGCTCTGTGTGCTCCGGTAGCCCCACAGCATCTGTCGGTACTGACGACTGGTATAATGACTCCCCTGAACACTGTGGAACATCACGCCTGATGGCCGCCCCCGTAGCTCCCATGCCATCTGAAGTGCTTTTATAGTGAGGTCTGAGTCTGGTGAGTACGACAGCGCCCAGCCCACCGGTTTACGGGCAAACAGAGCCAGCACCACGGCCAGATAAGCCCACCGTTTGCCCGTCCAGATGTAGGTCACATCACCGCACCAGACCTGATTCGGTTCTGTCACTGCAAACTGCCGGGCAAGAAGATTCGGGATTTCAACATGCTCATTGCCCCCACGTTTGTATTTATGCCCCGGTATCTGACAACTGGTGATACCCAGCTCTTTCAACAGTCGACCAGCCAGCCATCGACCGAGTTGTACGCCCTTTGTCGTGACCATCGTGGCGATACTTCTGGCACAGGCGGAACCCCCACTGGCGTTCCAGACCTCGCTGACCAGACGGCGTTTAACGGCACGGTCAGCATCAGGCTCAGTACTGTTTTTACGTGTGTAGCGATAACTGCTGCGGTGAACACCGAACAGTCGGCACAATGAGGCAACCGGGTAATGCGCCCTCAGACTGTCGATTATCGAGAACTGTTGAGGGAGTCCGACATCAAGAGCGCTGTAGCCTTTTTTAGGATTTCGTTTTCCATTTCAAGGCGCTGTATACGTTTTCTCATTTCCCTGAGTTCAGTTTGCTCAGGAGTGACAGGCAGCCCCGATGTTTTTTCCCTGACGCTGCAGACGTAACGATTTTACCCACCGGTTGATGGCAGAAAGACTGACATTCATCGCCTTAGCAGCTTCACCGTGTGTGTAGTGCTGGTCGAGGCCCCGCTTTGCCGCTTCAAGTTTAAATTCAGCAGTAAATACCTTGCTCATTGGTTCACCTGTGAAATTTTGAGGTGAGCATATCACCTCAACTCAGATGGCCAAATTCAGTGTGCCACTACATACGGATATCCCGGCGATGGAGCGTGGAATGCTCAACAACAATCCCTCGTTCAGCCATCATTTCTTCCAGATTGCGCAGGCTCAGGGCATAAGCCAGACAGCAGCGAACACACTGGGCAATAATATCGACGGGATCATGCAGTCGTTTGAAGGTGTTTCGGATCAGAGACATCGGCAGGCTACATCAAAAAACAGAATGTTATCTGACTCCACCTTAATGCGACAGAACCCCTGGCAATCCGGCTGGGCATTGAGCTTGACCTCATCAAATCGGCAGCATCAGTGGCCAGGTAGCCAGCCCCTTCGCGCATCCCGTTATGGCGGCAATCCTCCCGACCAGCTGTACCCTGTCCCGGTCACCAGCTGGCAGGGTCAGCAGATAAATCCGTTCCTTCTCACTGAGGAAGCCCTCCTTGAGCAACGTAATCTGCCATTCTGGGCGTCTTAAAATGGTCAGTATGAGGCGGCTGACAATGATGTGTAGCAGCCATAACCGTTTTGCCGGGCCCAGTTAACCATTGAAAGAAAAAGGACCAGGCTCACGGGCACGCGCCTTATCCACAAAAAAACGGCTGGCCTCGGCATCCTGTACGGGAAGGCTGATCTCGCTGAAACAGGAACCGAAGGTGTGTGTGATCATATTCAGCAGCGTCAGTGGGATGAACCTCGCGCCGCAGAGCAGCTGGCCCCGGTAAAGACCGAGAATATAGCAGGTGCCCGGGCCGTCAAACTCATCTGACTCCATCCCCTGGCTGCAGAGCACCTTCCATCCCAGGCGGTCGCTGAAGATTTTCTTACGCAGGCGGTAGAGCTCTTCAGAGCGAGTGGGGTTCAGTTCTTCATAACTGGCGTCAAAGAGTTCAAGCATTCCATATTTCCTGATCCCGTGGACGCGCTGCATTTTACCGTTTTTTGTTCACAGGATCAGCAGTATCGAAGCGGGCAGCAAAATCCGGCATTTCACACAATCAACCGGGCCAGGCATGTAATGCATATTGCATTACATGAGACGCAGGGTACGACTGTCTCAACGTTTCTGTCACATTAGGGGGCTAATCCAGTAAAATGCGGTTCTTTTTGATGCCATCTGGCCATGTCTCTTATCCGAAAATCCTTCAGACGACTTGCATTACTCCGTTGATATTATTGCTCAGTGTGCCCGCTGGTACCTGACTTATGCCCTGAGCCTGCGAAATCCTGAGGAATGATGGCAAAGCCTGGCATCACTGTTGACCATTCCACACTTCACCGCTGGGTTATCCGGCAGGTACCGCTGCTGAACAGGACATTCTTCTTTATTTTCATGAGAGTTGGAAAGGGGTTAATTCTCATCGTCGTAAAATTTCTGTAGCCGTTGGTTGTATTAGTCTGTTGCCATTTGAATTGGTTTGGCAACGGCATTTTGCAGCTGATAACTCACTGATTTATCGATAAGCATGACGACTTGAGCACCGGTAAGCACAATGCCTTCTCTGGCGAGCTTTTCCTCTGGCGCTTTCAGGCGGTTACGGAAGTTTCCCAGATCGTGTCGTTGCCAGATGGCGCCCACGCCGCTGCCGGAGGTAAACACGCCTTTTTTACGCAACTCATCACTGGTCCGGTGCTGCCCGGGGCCGGGAACTCAACGGCGTATTCAACAACCGCGCGTTCAGTGGCTTCGTCGGCGCGGTTCGTCAGGTTGGGAACCCGGCTGTTCTGGTTAACCAGCGCGTCAATGCCGCCTTCAGCAGCTAGTTCCTGATAACAGTAGAACGTATCTCGTGAAACGCCCATGATTTTGCAGGCTCTGGATACATTGCTGAGTTCTTCAGCCAGATTGAGTAAACCGGCTTTGTGTTTGATGACGGGATTGTGAGTATGAAGCATGAGAGTGACCTTGTGTTTTGTATAAGGATTCGACACCCATATCAAAACCGGTAACCCTCAACCTTTCAGGGCCCGGTGTCAGATCACGTCGCGACGAATACATCTGATTTGAGTGAAAAGTGGATCTTTTACCACTCTGTTAAGAGGATTTCTCACTATGATGTTAAATACCAATACTTCTCTGGATCTTAATCAGCGGAGAATTTGGTGTTGTGAACTCTAAAATCGAGCCAAATGGAGTGTATTTCTTCAATCGAAAGACAGGTTTGAAAACCCTCACATTGCTGATAAAAACATGACTGACATCGTGGTGTATCAATCAACGTGGTCAGTAAAAACCCCATTGGCCGATGGCGTTGGTTTTAATCATGGGATGACAAACGAAAGATAAGAGAGTTACCGCATATTCTGTATAAACCGGTTTTATCCTGATCAAAATCGGCAACCCCCACTCGTTAAGTTAAGGCTGCGCCCCAGAACCTATAGTGACGCCTGTATCGGTTAATAGAGTTGTCGATACAGCGTGTGGATCTCTGCCAGTGTGGCGTCCCGCGGGTTACCCCCGGTGCAGACATCCGTCAGTGCCGCCTGCGCCAGTGCCGGAATGTCTTCTTCTCTCATTCCGACATCACGCAGCCTGTCGGGAATGCCCACATCGGCTGAAAGTTTTTTCACCGCCTCGACGGCTGCAACCCTGACTTCATATAGCGATTTTCCACATACTCCCGCAACGCCCATCGCCCGTGCAATGTTGCGATACTTATCACCGGTATACTCTGCGTTCCATGCCATGATGTGCGGCAGAATAATAGCGTTAGCGACACCATGCGGTATGTTATAAAACGCCCCAAGTGGGTGAGCCATACCATGTACCAGACCCAGCCCAACGTTAGAAAATCCCATGCCGGCAATGTATTGCCCCAGAGCCATGTCCTCAACGCCTTTATTATCACCCGCCACTGAGGCACGCAGTGAACGATTGATGATTTCAATGGCTTTCAAATGTAAAGCATCCGTCAGTTCCCATGCGCCTTTGGTGATATAGCCTTCAATGGCATGGGTCAGCGCATCAATTCCCGTGGCAGCTTTGAGTGACGGGGGCATGCTTGCCATCATCTCAGCATCAATGATGGCTACTACCGGAATGTCGTGAGGATCGACACAAACGAATTTGCGGCGTTTTTCCTCATCGGTAATGACATAATTTATCGTGACTTCTGCGGCAGTCCCGGCTGTTGTTGGGATAGCAATAACGGGGACGCTGGGATTCCGGGTATTTGCTATGCCTTCCAGACTCCGCACGTCAGAAAACTCTGGGTTATTAATAATGATTCCGATAGCTTTTGCCGTATCCTGCGGTGAGCCGCCACCAACAGCAATCAGGTAATCTGCCTGAGACGTTTTAAAGATCTCTACGCCATTTTTAACCACATTAACGGTTGGATTCGGCACGACTTCATCATAAATCACATAAGGTAATTGATTCTTTTCGAGAAGAGAGGTGATTTTTTCTATCACGCCCGCCTGAATTAACATTTTATCAGTTACCAGCAGGGCTTTTTTAAAGCCTCTCCTGGAAACTTCATCGACTATTTTTGAGGCAGAACCGGGGCCGAACCAGGATGTTTCATTCAGTATCATTCGATGTAACATCGTATTCTCCTTTAGATGGAACGCTGTTTTGATTTCTCATCATTGGAAAATATGCGAAGAAATGACAACGTGGATATTGATAAAAATCAGATTGTAGTGATTCAGTAGATAATTTCTTTTCTAAAGAAAATCTGGTTTCCGGGGGTATCGACAGGGTGGTTCAATTACTGAAATGACGATTATTGTCTGTTTCTGACAACAGAACAGCAATGGCCAATTTTTGGTCGTGACGCAGATTTATTGATAATGATGAAGAGTAAGATACCAACCGATGATCTTATCGTGCATTTCCTCTGACTTCGAAAAGCAAATTGTTCTGCGGGTCAGTCGTTTGATATGTGTGCGAAGATTAAGATTATGTCGTTCTGTCCGTTGGGTATATTTCTTGCTCACCACGTGGCCTGTTGCACTTAACAGAACTTTATAAACCGGCCAGGCATCCGTCATATAAAAGGCAAGGTTAAATTTGCTTAACAGGGCCAGCAATCGTCGCAGGGTCGGGGCATTTCTCGGGCCGAAGACGTGGGCCAGAGCACGTTTGCGGATACGGTCATAAGCATAGAACAACCACCGGGGATTGCTTTTACACCGCACGTAAGACCATTGTTCACCGGCTTCACAGCAGATAACAACCTCCGTTTCGGGGTCGATATTCTCAGCTACCTGCGTTGGCGAAATTTTTTTACGTGCCGCAGAACCGTATTGAGGCTGATACCGAGAACCCGTGCGGTATCGCGACATCCGTAACCATTCATGGCCATATTAACAATGGTCTGGTGTGTGTCTGGTTTGGCACCGGAGTAGCTAAAGTTGAGCAGAAAGGTCTTTGAACAATGCTTGCAGATGTAACGTTGGGCACCGGATGCTGAATGTCCGTTACATCGTACAGCATAAGTTTCATTGCACTGAGGGCAGACGACATCAACTTTAGCCATATGTTACATCCAAAGCGCAAAGCATACGTGATCAGCAAGTCTGCGTCACGACCCATAAATGCATGAGGTGTGTAACACACACCCCATTATTTTTAATAATTAAGATCTTCAAAGAATTCTTTTTCTGCTTTGTACTCGGAGTATAAGCATAAGTTTTCTTCTGCTATTTCTGCATCTGTATTTAGTGATTCAAATATAGAAAGTTTGCACTTTTTTTTAATGGTTGCATCCCATGATTCACTCAGGTCCATTATTTTTGTCTTTTCGTTTGGAAGATTATTTATCGTTTTGTTTATTGTGGCCTCAAGATTTTTTTTCTCACTCTCAGTTTTTTCTATTGATTTTTTATTTATTTCTGCCAGCTGAGACATTTCTGGCTCAGTAAAAGCAGCTGTCACATTAAATGAATATAGTGCTGCGAGAAAGATCACGTTAATTATTTTCATAAAAATCAACTCTCCTTTTAAATCTATCATTAGGAACAGTAGACCAAATCTGCCTGTTAGATATAACCTTTCCAAATCCTTTTATATCACCATCATATGCTAGTTTTTGTATATATTTTCTGGTTCTTTTGCTGTAGTCACCACGAAACCTTAAATCTATGAGTATTTCTTTTATTTTATCTGGAATATCATCCCATGCCTGAGTTGAAGATATGTTTGGGTTGGAGTGATAGTTTTGTATTGTTAATTTGTTTTTACATATTCTCTCAACATCTTTCCTTGATTCATTATAACTTATGATAAATAAGTTCAATTGCTGGATCTGTGTTATTTCATCAATGGAATCTCTATTTTTGAGAACGAAATTATATGCTGAACATCCTTTCAGTCCCGCACCTTCTGAAATATTTTTCGCTTTCTCATTTTCTATCCCAGCTTTTTTTAATGTAATCAATGCGCTAATTTTACTTCTGTCACCAAGATCAAACCCTCTACCAACTGTTACACCAGAATTATTCCCACCACACAAAGAAGATATTCCCGGCCAGTGTATTTTTAGAGAGTAATCCCTGCTTGATTTTAAATTATTACCTTCAGCTCTGAATGTTAATATTCCTTTTTTCGGCTCTATCATTTAACATTTCCCTTTTTCAGTTAAATTCAGGCTGAGAAAATAATCGCATACTTAAAGCAGTGTTGCAAAGTTAGCGATGATGTACCTTTTGTCTTATTAGGGGTTTGACGCTCAACGGAACGGTTTCACACATTAGGGATTATATGTCTGATAAATCGGGACATTATGAACGTAGCACGCCTTTGGCGTGAGCGGCGCTGCTGCGCAGCTTCGGGTATTTGCATGACCGAAACTCCGCTTTATACTCTGCAACCATGCATATTCCCCACCCTTGTATGTAATAGACATGTGATGGTTAGCTACCATCACATGAAGCGGAGTGAGCTTGTCCCCTCCCGGAATGGCGAGAACCTTGATTGGCAGAAAAAGCCCTCCGCTTCACCTTTCACGCCAGCATTAACATTCAACGGTTGCCAGGAGCGATGACTCTGCATGTACAAGGGTAATAGGCGTGATGGTTCAGTGAAAGGAGAAAACGTCTATGTTTCAGCTCGGTATCGATGTCAGCAAGAAAACTCTGGATTTATGTCTGCTTCGGGAAGGTGTCAAAGGCAGGGTCAAAACCCGCAAGCTTAAAAACGATTTCAATGCAGCCGATGCTGTTTAATTCGACATAATACTGGCTGCTAACCCGGCGCTGTACGGGGTATTGCCAATCAGCTCGGTCAGAAGATTGTTTACGCCATCGCTCATCGCGGTGAAATGCGTGTGTGGAGAACGTGTCACCACAATAAAGACGCCGACGCTGTATTGCGGAACCATAGCCATATATGTGATGAAACCGCCACCGCCACCGGTCTTCTGAATAATACCGGGACGATTCTTCTCTGGAGCCACATAAACCCAGCCCATGCCCAGTGCCGAGGCTTTACCTGGCACGTCCATGCCATCCACTTTTACCAACTGGCTGCGCTGATAAATCATGGTTTGAATGCGGTCAGCCTGTGGGGAACGGGTATGCACGTCAGAAGAGAGAAACTGTTGCATCCAGCTTCCCATATCATCCGGAGTCGAGTAAATGCCGCCGCTGCCAATTGCGGCCAGTGTGTTTATACAGGGACTTGCGCCTTTCTCCGGGATCATCAGCCGTGAACATTGATCGGGAGAAGGGGTAAAGGTGGTGTCTTTCATTCCCAATGGATGGGTTATCTCCCGCTGGAGCAGCGCCGGGTAAGCCACGCCAGTTGCATAAGCAAGCGCATCGCCCAGCAAATCGAATGCGAGATTGGAATAGGCTGCCTCGGTGCCAGGTGCAACTTTCAACTGTGCGTTCTCAAGCCAGTTCCAGCGCTGTTTGTAGGTCGGCCATACAAAAACCGGGCGGTTTGGCTTGCCACCCGGTTGCTCACGTGGCAAACCGCTGGTATGGGTTGCCAGATTTATCAGTCGAATGCTTTGTCCGGCATAAGACGGAACAATACTGCCACGAGGCGCATATTTGCTCAGAGGATCGTCTAATTGCACCACGCCCTGATCTGAAAGTTTTACCAGCAGTTCGCTGGTTAGCAGTTTGGTTAAGGAGGCGATACGGATGACAGAGTCTTTCTGTGGTCTGACGCTGCTGCCAGGTCGTATGGCCCCCATGCTGGCAAAAACACGCTGATTCGCATCAATGGCGACCATCGCCATGCCGGTTGCTTTGGTGTTGTAAAAAATGTTCCGGGCGTAGCGGTCAACGATCTGAGAGGCCAGCAGGGGATCGGGAGCAACCTTCGCTGCATGGCCGCTGAATGGAAGAGCCGCGACTATCAGGACCAATAACAAGTAAACAAAGGGTTTCAACGTGGGTGGTTCCATCGAGCTGAACAGAAAAGTATCCGTATAGTAATCTGTTTTATACGGCCTTCAACAGACATGTTTTGATTTTTCCGTTAACGCCCGCTATGAGATTATAGGAGCTACCGCAACATAGTGGGTTGCAGACAACGAGATAAAATTAAGTGTAGAAAAGAGCCATCCCTGGCAACGGGACATGCGTCACTGATTTTTTAATCCGGATGAATGTATTGAACATTTTTTACATTATCAGCGACCAGCAAACACTACGTGGTCACAGTTAACGACTATCTGTGCGCATAAAACATCACCAGTCGGCAGCACGATTTGCAGAGCGCGTCTACTCATCCACTTTGAACACGCTAATGATCTGAGACAGTTGTACGGCCTGTTCCTGAAGCGACTGTGCTGCTACTGCAGAATGGTTGACCAGCGACGCATTCTGCTGAGTAACCTGATCCATCTGGGTGATGGCAATATTAATTTCTTCGATGCCGGTGCTTTGTTCATTGCTGGCGATGGAGATTTCGCCCATGATTGCAGTGACACTTTTCACGCTGTTAAGCACTTCTTCCATCGTGTTGCCAGCAATGGCGACCTGTTTGCCGCCTTCATCGACCTTAGAAACAGAATCCTGAATCAACAGAGCGATTTCTTTTGCGGCCGAGGCAGAGCGTTGTGCCAGATTACGAACTTCGGAAGCAACCACGGCAAAGCCTCGGCCCTGTTCGCCCGCGCGCGCAGCTTCAACGGCCGCATTCAACGCGAGAATATTGGTCTGAAAGGCAATGCTGTCAATGACGCTAATGATATCGACGATTTTTTTCGATGAACCATTAATCATCTCCATGGTGCTGACCACCTGCTTCACCGCCTCCCCACTTTGCAATGCCACACGGGAGGCCAGGGCCGCCAGTTCATTCGCTTGTCGGGCATTATCGGCGTTTTGTTTTACGGTGGAGGTCATCTGTTCCATCGCGGAAGCCGTCTCCTCCAGCGAACTGGCCTGCTGCTCGGTACGTGATGAAAGATTCATATTACCTGTGGAGATTTCACTGGAGGCATTAGCGATGAGATGAGAACCGGAACGAACTTCGGTGATGATGCGCATCAGATTCTCATTCATGTTTTTCAGCGCCTGCATCAACTGGCCAGTTTCGTCAGAAGAGGTCACCTTGATAGAAGTACGCAGATCGCCAGCCGCAACATTTCCTGCAATCAGCACCGCTTCGCGCAGGGGGGTGACGATAGATCTTGTCAGGAAGAAACCTAAAATAATGGCAGTCAGCACCGCAAGAAAAGAGAAAATCAGCGTAACCTGAATTGCCGTTGAACCATCAGCCAGCGCCCTGGCACCTTCTGCCTGTAATTGTTCTGATTGTGAATCGGCAAATTTGACTGCGGTATCCAGATACGCTCCCTGTGTCAGCGTGATTTTTTTTAATGCGTACTCAGCTGCAATATTTGGGTCCCCGGCCTGTATCAGCTTCACCAGCTCGATTTTTGAGTTTTCGAAAGCCTGCGCCGCATCTTTCAGTGCCTGAATCTTTTGCCTGCCCACTTCAGTGGTTTGTCTTTGAACAATTTTCTCAATCACTTTATCGGTTTTTTGTGCGACCTGATTGAGCAGCCCTAAACGCTGGATATTATTTTGTGGCCGGGTGGTATCGATCACCATGCCGCGTAAATACTTTATTTGATCGTTGATGCCATCACGCACAGCAAACGCCAGGCGTACTTTCTGATAACGATCATTGACTATATTATCAACGGCTTCGTTGATGTGGCCCGTTTTTATTATGGCCGTCATACTGACAATAATTAGCAGCAATATAACCAAGCCAAAAGCGGCACCAAGGCGCACACCGACTCTCATATTTTTGACAGGTAACATCTTTTTTCCTTGCTGGTGATTGGAAATAATCGTTGAAGAAAATGGTGCAAGTTTTTATTGAGGCTTGAACTGGTTACATCGGCCTGAGATATGGAAACTTGATGCCAGCAGCAGGGTTTATTACAAAAATTGTCGGCGGCGGTATTGAAATAAATCGATAAACTTAACTTGTGGCTGCTGTCGGGCGATAAATGACCGATCATTCTGCCTGCGGCAGGCTGAGTTTGTGCGGGTTGTTAATAGTGATAGTGCCCCGACGTACCTTGTCAGGGCAAAGGCATCAGGGGATGGGGGTAATTTTCAGACTGCTCAGGCCAATACCCAGCCTGCGTGCCTTGAAGCCGTCAATTGCGCCTTCTGAGGTTTCCTGAGAGCTGGCAGAGAAGATCTCTATGGTATCTGATTGATCAACAAGACTAAAAGCAACACTTACCGTGCTGTCAGTATTGCCCAGGCTAAATTGATGTGCCACGTTACCCACCTTTATCACAAAGGGCTGCTGGCTATTGCCATCAAATGCTCGTCCTGTTAATTCGAGCACAAAGGATGTTGGTAGTGGCTCGCGGTAATGGATGCTGACGTGTGATTGCAAATTCGCATCTGACCAGCGTCCACCCCAGGGTTCAACATAAGAGAGGCCGGATGCTTTTTGTACCTGTGTTGGCAGGCCGGGCAAGGAAAACAGAATAGTGTCAGACTGATATCTTACATCGTCATCGGCAATTTTCAGACGCGAAACGGCTTGTTGATATTGCTCATCCTGCCGTTCACTGCCTTGTTGAAAAGCAACACGCCCTGCGGTAAGCCCTGCTTTTATCTCAGTAATGAGCGGCGGTGAATTTAGCGTTCCCCAGGCCACACAGTAATTGCGATTAAGCGCCAGCGTATTGTCCCAGACAGTGCCGATTTTAAAGCAGCGATCGACCCACACAAATTTTTCATCTGCAGGAAACTGTGCCAGCTGTTGCTTCAGTGGCGGAGCCAGGTAAACATCGAACTTCGGCTCAATTTTATTCGGCATCACTGACAGTAGTAGTGGTAGCTTGAAGTGTACACCAGAGAAGGTGAAAGTGTTTTTATCGGTATCAATGCTGTAATCAGCGATTGTTTTGGGGAAGTTCCACAGCCTGATGATATCCGGCTTCCACTCGATCATTTTTTCCTTGAGATTCAGAAAAGTGGTTGCCAGAGAGGTGGCCGAAAGGCTACTGCGTCCAAGGCCGATAAAGTTATCGCCGCCCATGGCATCCAGCACAGTAGCACCATTGTCCAGTGAGCTGCGTTTAACTGGGATAAGCTTGCTGGCAGGGGCATCGCCACGAATGATAAAAAACAAATTGCGGCGATCGTGTTGGTTTAGGTATTTCCATGCGGTGTTATTCATCGCCAGATGATCGGAGCTGACCACAATAATGGTGTTTTTAAAGTAAGGTGTAGCGCGAATACGTTCAATCAACCTGGCGATATGTTCCTGACTACAGGCGACGGCAGCGAAAGATTTATTCGGTTTGCCGTCGTATGACCAGCTTTGCCGCTGACAGCTGCGGGAAATAAAGCCGTCAGGATGATGCGTATCCACGGTAAGAGCAAACAGAGAGAAAGGGCTATTCAGCCGCGACAGCTCAAGATATTTGTCAAAAACCATGTCCAGCACCGTGTCATCATACCAGCCCCAGTCATTACGATAATTCTGATTTTTTACAACCTTTTTCAGCTCATTAAATCCATACAGATTGTCGGAATCAAAGCCGTGAGAGGAAAGAAAAATATTTTTACCGGCAAAATTCAGATTGGCACCCTGATAAAAATAATTTTCATAGCCGGAAGACTTCAAAATATCACCCAGGCAGACGTTTTGCGGGTAAAACGTTGACAGAGAGCTGGAAGCATTTCCGTCGAACGGAGCAAATAAAGGAATGCCACATTGTGAGGCTACCATTCCGGCGATAGTATATTCAGTTCCAGGCATTTGTCCGGTGTTGCTGAAATCCAGTGAATTATTTTTTATTCTGCTGAGTTCCGGCGCGAGGGCAGGAAAGGCCTGCTCATCGAAATACGTGCGCTCCAGGCTTTCGGCATAAATATAAACCAAATTAGGTTTATTACCGACGATTTGCTTTTCGGGTGTTTTGTAATAATTGTCAAAGTCTGAATTGCCTTTGCCCACCTGCGATTTGATCAGATCGGCAACCTGCTGGTAAGCCGGAGTGGTTTTTACTGAAGCAACCGCCAGAATCACTGCGAGCAGGCTGTATATTTTGTTACCCGTATGGATTTTTCGCAGGCGTAAAATCCAGGAAAGTGCGGCAAACAGTAGCATAATAACGGCAATCAGCCCGATACCCGGCAGGATATATTTACTGATCCCCGCGCCGTTCAAACTGCTGGTGATAGTATAAATTACCGCATCATTGATCCCCTCTCCGGTGAAATAATTGCTCGCCAGCATTGAGGCATTCAGCAAAATGTTCATGCCCAAAAAGAGCAACATGGCGGCGAACCACAGTCTGTTTCTCCCTGCCTTCCAGCTATAAAGCGTGGCTGAAGCGGTAAACAGTATTAGTGAAAGTAATTCAGCACTCATTGTATTTCATGATCCTTATCTGGCACGATCCCAGGCCGAAACTGGCAATGCCCCGAACGGTGGAATAATCTATCGTAGCGAATTATTGCTGGCAATGCTGATACAAAATAATCCCGGCGGTATGCTGGGTGATTTTGCTACACACTTTGCTTTTTATTTAATTATATGTGAATACAGTAAAGGCGTAGTCTTAGATGAATTTTAAAAAAAGTAAGCAATTTAAGAATAGTATGGAATAGATTAAATATGCACTGGTTATTAAAGTAAAATAATTGATTAATACTCTGAGCAGAGAGTCGTTTATTATTTTTTACCGACGAAAAGAATAATAAACGCTTCTTCATGGGGATATTCTCATGTGGCTTATTTAAAACATAACTAACATCGGGTCGTGACGCAGATTTATTGATAATGATGAAGAGTAAGATACCAACCGATGATCTTATCGTGCATTTCCTCTGACTTCGAAAAGCAAATTGTTCTGCGGGTCAGTCGTTTGATATGTGTGCGAAGATTAAGATTATGTCGTTCTGTCCGTTGGGTATATTTCTTGCTCACCACGTGGCCTGTTGCACTTAACAGAACTTTATAAACCGGCCACGCATCTGTCATATAAAAGGCAATGTTAAATTTGCTTAACAGGGCCGGCAATCGTCGCAGGGTCGGGGCATTTCTCGGGCCGAAGACGTGGGCCAGAGCACGTTTGCGGATACGGTCATAAGCATAGAACAACCACCGGGGATTGCTTTTACACCGCACGTAAGACCATTGTTCACCGGCTTCACAGCAGATAACAACCTCCGTTTCGGGGTCGATATTCTCAGCTACCTGCTTTGGGGAAATTTTTTTACGTGCCGCAGAACCGTATTGAGACTGATACCGAGAACCCGTGGGGTATCGCGACATCCGTAACCATTCATGGCCATATTAACAATGGTCTGGTGTGTGTCTGGTTTGGCACCGGAGTAGCTAAAGTTGAGCAGAAAGGTCTTTGAACAATGCTTGCAGATCTAACGTTGGGCACCGGATGCTGAATGTCCGTTACATCGTACAGCATGAGTTTCATTGCACTGAGGGCAGACGACATCAACTTTAGCCATATGTTACATCCAAAGCGCAAAGCATACGTGATCAGCAAGTCTGCGTCACGACCCTAACATCGCATTATGCTTATCAACGGGGAGCAGGCCATCATAAAGCACCCCATTACGTGTGATGCATTGCAAATGGCGCTCTGGCGGCGTAAACGCCCGGAAAATGTTATTATTCACACGGTTCGTGGAGGACAGTACTGCTCATCGGATGATAATACCTTACTGAAACGGCATAATCTGCGCGGGAGCATGAGCGCAAAAGGCTGCGGTTATGACAATGCCTGCGTGGAAAGCTTCTTTCACTCGCTGAAGGTGGAATGTATTCACGGAGAAAGCTTTGCCAGTCGGGAAATAATGCGGAGGACGGTGTTTAATTATATCGGGTGCGATTACAATCGCTGGCGTCGCCACAGTGCTTGTGGAGGACTCAGCCCGGAACAATTTGAAAACCATAACCTCGCTTAGGGCCATGTCCACATTACGTGGTTAAGAGCAGTTCGCAGAAAATAATGAAAAGCATTTCACTTACGCTCAGATTTGATCTGCCAGCGTAGAAATATGTTCCGTTAAGTTGTTCAACCGTATCCATACATGCTCCTTGCTAATGATTTATCCCCATCTTAGCGCCTGTATCAACAGAACGTTATTCCAGACAATAAGACCACAGGAAAAACGCAACAGGACCCCGTCATTCTCAGGCGTCTTTTCCCGTCGGGTCAGGGGCCGGCGAAACCGGTTCATCCGGCTGTGCGTCCTCCCGACGACCCGGTGACTGGCCCTGAAGTTCGTGGTTTACTGGCATCTCATTCCTCTTTACGGGGCGGGATATAAGGTTCGTCACGACGGCTCAACCGGTCTGTTTTGCCCGGGTGCTTCGTCGCCTTTGTCCGGGCAGAGTACGGTTTTTTGCCCCCGGACGCCCCGTCTGAAGAGCACCGGGTGTGTCCGGCACCAGTTTGATGTCATGCCTGTCTGCTGCTGCGACGCCCCGTGACAGAGGAAGCCCTCCGGTATCTGTCATCAGACTGGGCTTTACGCCCTGTTTCCCTCTGTCCGTGGTGTTGCGTCCTGTTTTTTGTCCCTGACAGCGGTGATGTTGTCATACCGCCATCCATGAGCAGTCCGTGCCGTCCGGGTGCTCACAGGCCAGTGATCCGTTCTGCCAGAAACGCCCGAAGACACCTGCGTCTATCCGTTCCCGGAAGCGTCGGTGCGCAGAATCTGATAAACCTATCCCTGTGGCATTGAGTGCATTCCACTGACAGGCTGTGCTGGGGACGAAGAAAATGGCGTTCATTGCGGCCCGATTATCAACACGTTTTCGGCGTGTACCCGGAGGATGGCGGGTTTTGTGTTCCGGGATAAGCGGGGCCATTTTGTCCCGGAGTTCATCGCTAATCTGCCCTTTACCGCCTGCCATACTTTGCCCTCAGATATGACCGGGATGCATTATACGATGACGCCTTTTGGGACAGGCTCTTAGATCACTCAGGTCCAGGTGGCACAGATGAATTGCATTTTCTCAAAAGTAATCTCTCTCATTCAGGAATGTGTTTAGTAGCACCCAAACAAAAACTAAATTCAGAAAAATAAAATTTATGCGTTTAAGTGTCTGTTTACCAAAGAAATATTTCCCATTTAATTCATTAAGTTATAGGAATTTAGCATTTTAAGTGCCAACTACTGTCTGGCATACTCCCTACCTTGGCGCATAACGCAATCAAAAAGTAGATACAGCAGACAGTTAAGCATTAAATATCCACCAACTGTCTGGTGTATTAATTAACTGATTTATATATGATTACTATCAGGGCATCGGGTTTATTTGTTGTACAAAGCTGGTCACCAATTATGCTGGGAATTATCATACCTTCAGACAGGTGAACATACGTCAGAACGCATCCTGAGACGATGGAAGCAATGCGAATGTCTATCCTGGTCATTTCAGGTTTTTGCCTTGTAGTTAACTATCGCTGACCTGACAAAATAAGCGCAGCGGCGGTAATCTCCAGGTTCAGGTGATCAGTAAAACTTTCGAGGAAAATTAGGTTAAAAAGTTCATGCCGGGTCAGAGTTACGTGTCCATAATAAAAATAAGTTCCACCCGATTCTTCAGCCATATCCATACGTGCTCTAAGTTAGTGAATAATCTTTATCACAGAGTATATTGGTACTTCTTTAACAGGGTTAATCATAATCTGAACCAACACAGAATGTATCGAAACGGACTTTTTTCAAAAAACAAATCAAGAAAAAATAAAAACCAGCCTTAAATAATCAAAGGCTGGTTTTATTTTATTGGCTAATATTTTTTAAAATATCAGCCAGAGGCATTATGCAGAGATCTGATTTTTAGCGCCTGTTAAAGCAGAAGCCAAGCCTACAATACCTTTACCAATATCGCTTACTGCACCAGAGAGGTTTAATTCGACAATTTTACCAATGCCTGAACCAATCTGCGATGAAGCTGTAGTAGTGTCGATGGTTACACCACCTTTGGATGCGCCTTTATTGATCAGCGCACCCACGCCATACCCAATAGCTGCACCAATATCTGCAAACAGCCATGCACCAGATACTGATTCAATTTCTACATTATTTAACTCACGCATAGTCATTCCCTTAGTTTATATTTACAGTCAATGTATTACGATCATTTACTACTTCCTGAGTAGCGTTAAAAATATATTTCACGATAAAACAAATGTCAACATAATTAAATGGACCTTTTTACTTACCTGAGAGCGAGTGGAAAAAATAAATCAATTATTTGAATACAGCAAGATCATTATAAGATCCGTTAAAAAAGCGAGGAGTTATTAATTACCACCTCGCTCTTTATTTAAAATATCCTCATTTTCCATATTTGCAGAGAGTTATATTAAATTAAATAATTTCCAATAACTCTACTTCAAAGATTAAGGTGCTGAAAGGCGGAATTGATGCTCCTGCACCACGCTCACCATAGGCCAAATCCTGTGGAATAACTAACTGCCATTTGGAACCCACTGGCATTAACGTTAATGCTTCAATCCAGCCTGGAATAACACCACTGACCGGGAATTCTGCCGGTTCACCGCGCTGCACGGAACTGTCAAAAACGGTACCATCGATCAACTTGCCAGTATAATGAACGCGAACACGATCCTGACGCGAAGGAATTGCACCGTCCCCCTGAGAAATCACACTAAATTGCAGGCCTGATTCAGTACTGCTGACCCCATCACGCTTGCTGTTTTCTTCAAGATATTTCTGTCCTTCAACCGCCATCGCCTGCTGACGTTCACGGCGTACCACGTCTGCACGCTCATGAACTTCGCGCAGGGCGCGATGAATCACATCGACAGGTACTGCAGGAGTGTTCCCTTCCAACGCATCACACAGGCCAGCCAACAATGCTTCAGGTTGCAGCCCCTCCAGTCCGGATTCCAGCAGCTGCTGACCGACTTGTAAACCGATACCGTAACTTGCTTGCGCTTCAACGCTGTCAAAAGAAGGGGTTGTCATGGATTTTCCTTTCATCATTGATAAAACCGAGAGCAAAGCATAACAGTGCGTGCAACACGCGTAAAATGCCATCTTCTTCAGGTGACTTTTGGCTGACCAAAGGAAACAATACTCTCCATTCATGTCGCAAAGCCAGCCCTGCACAGACAATGCATTATCAGCTATATTTTAATCGAGGTAAAAATGGACCATATTGCCCGCAGGCAACGGAAAAGCCGACCGCTTTCGCTAAGGCGTTTGTTACGACGTTTAGCTCAAAGCCCACTATTCAAGCGAGGTTCACGCAAGAAGGAACATGCCATGTCCGGTCTGTCTTTGACAGAACACATTACGCAGTGGTTACGCAGGATCTGGTTTTTACCAGATTCTGCGCGCTGGATGGATCCGCTCCCCTCTTTTCATCGCCGCGGCATTATCTTTGCCGCCGTTGTTATTTTAATGGCCTTTCTTTGGCCTTCGGCATCGCCATACCAGAAGCCGGGCTCCCTCCACAATGCTCAACCGACCACAACCACACCAATAATGCAGGCAGAACTTAGCGATCGACAGGGCACCTCGCGTCAGCAGCTATCTTCTGCAAATGCTGATTCTCAGAGGCAGTGGCACAGCTATCAAATTGCTTCCGGGCAGACGCTGGCACAACTATTCAGGGATCACAATTTACCGGTAAATGACGTGTTTGCCATGGCACAGGTCGAAGGAAATGACAAACCTCTTAGCAATTTGCAATCTGGTCAGACAGTAAAAATTCGTCAGAACGGCCAGGGTATGGTTAATGCCGATCATTTAAGGATCGGCATTAAGCACAAGGCTGGCGTTTTCGCTACATAACTAACGCCAGTTAAGCTTCAGCAACGATATTAACAACCAGTTTAGCAAATACTTCGCTGTGAACCTGGAAGTCCACTTCGTGCTCGCCAGTTGTACGCAGAACACCGTTCGGCAGGCGAACTTCGCTCTTGCTTACTTCAACGCCAGCCACCGTTACCGCATCAGCGATGTCGCGAGTACCAATGGAACCGAACAGTTTACCTTCGTCACCAGCTTTAGATGCGATGGTCACATTGCCCAGTGCATTGATTTTCTCAGCACGCGCATTA
Organism: Erwinia tracheiphila; assembly: GCF_021365465.1. Lineage (NCBI taxonomy): Bacteria > Pseudomonadati > Pseudomonadota > Gammaproteobacteria > Enterobacterales > Erwiniaceae > Erwinia > Erwinia tracheiphila. The sequence continues at coordinate 636,421 of NZ_CP089932.1, read as the reverse complement.
GCCGCAAACAGAACGTCAGCCAGTTTGGCTTCCAGTTCTGCACGACGCGCTTCAAAGAATTCAACGTTTTTCTTCGTAGCAGGGACAGCTTTACCCTGTGGAACCAAGAAGTTACGAGCATAGCCCGCTTTAACATTAACCTGATCGCCCAGGCTGCCCAGGTTTGCTACTTTATCAAGCAGAATAACTTGCATTACCTTATCCTCTTAAAGTCGTTATGGACAGAAGCCGTTACTGATGACGATCGGTGTACGGCAGCAGGGACAGGTAACGCGCGCGCTTGATAGCACGGGCCAGCTGACGCTGGTATTTTGCGCGAGTACCAGTGATACGGCTTGGTACGATCTTGCCGCTTTCAGTAATGTAGTTTTTCAGCGTTGCGATATCTTTGTAATCGATCTCTTGAACGCCTTCCGCAGTGAAACGGCAGAACTTGCGACGACGGAAATAACGTGCCATTTGGCTAGTCTCCAGAATCTATCAATTCAATCTGCTCGACATGTAACACGATTTTATTCAGTCCATTGCGCCCCTGATGGCTGCTAATGAATCCTGAAACCGTGAGATACGTGCCGACCGTTATACTTTGAGTAATGGCCAAGTGTGCATTGCCGCTGATAACCACTGGCATCCGACACCAGGCTTGTCGGCTGAAACCGACTTCCACCTGCCCTGAACGGTGCTCAAGTATGAACTGGCAGTGTGGAATACCTGACGGGCTGACTTTACGCATTGGCGTCTTGCACACGGTACCAGACAGCGTCAGTCGGTTAACCGTCACGGTCAATTACTCTTCAGAATCCCCAGCATCATCATCAGAGGTTTCGTTTGCGAAATCGTCACGACGCTCACGACGTTCATCTTTCGCTTTAACCATTGGGGATGCTTCTGCTACCGCGTGCTTAACGCGCATAACCATGCTGCGGATAACGGCGTCGTTGAAGCGGAAGTTTGTTTCCAGCTCATCGATCGCTTCCTGCGGGGCTTCAACGTTCAGCAGAACGTAGTGGGCTTTGTGCAGTTTATTGATCGGGTAAGCCAGCTGACGGCGGCCCCAGTCTTCGAGGCGGTGGATCGTACCCTCAGCACCAGTAATGGTGGAAGAGTAACGCTCAATCATGCCAGGAACCTGTTCGCTTTGGTCAGGATGAACCATAAATACGATTTCGTAATGACGCATCGAATTTGCTCCTTACGGATTATTCAGCCTCCTGTCAGGGTCAGCCGCGAGCCCATGGAAGCAAGGAACGTGTAGTGTGTACGGCTGAAAAATTGACGCATAATCTTACTGATGGCAGGGGGATAACTCAAGGCAAAGTTAATGTTGAGAGCAAATTATTTAATCACACTGGCGGCAGAGAGCACTTTGCGCTTTTTTGGTACTCCCGTGCGCAGAAATTTCTACAGATGATGTTGAAAAAAGGTCACCATGGTGTCGAGCGCTACAGGCGTAATTCGATGTTCAGCCCCCTTTTCAATAACAACCTGCAGATTTTCATCAAGTCCCGCGTCGCGCAGCGCCTGGTCAAGTCGCTGGCTCTCAGACACCGGTACCAGCTCATCGGCATCACCATGCCAGAGCAGCAGCGGCCTGTTGGCCATTTTTTCCAGCCGTTCAGTAATATCATAATCCGCCAGCATCGCCGTGCGCCGGGAAAATGCCGCTTTCTGAACAGGTATGCCCGCCACCAACGGTGGGAACAGCGTCTGACAAAGAGATACAAAATAACCAGAACCCATTAAGCTGTCAGCGCAGGAGAAATGCGGATGACGCACCATCGCGCCCAACGTCGTCATTCCGCCCATTGAAGCTCCGGCCAACGCAATCCTCTGTTGTGCGACCAGACCCTGCTGACGGATTGCTGCCTCCAGTAACGGCACTTCATCAATATTTCGACGCAGGATTTCCCAAAAATTCCCCAGACGGTTTTCGCTGTCACCGTCATAGCGCCCGCCATGAAGCTCGGCATCAGGAAGAATTACGCGAAATCCAGCCAACGCCAGCGCCACACCAGCCCAGGAATAAACGTCTTTCGACGACGTAAAACCATGGAAAAAAAGGATGGTTGGCAAAGGGCTACGCCGCTGCCCTGCAGGCGAAGCATGCAGGCACTCAATACCCGCAAAAGTTTCCTTATTGACTTCAATCATTCGGCCTCCAGAACATCAGTCCGCATTGAAAACGGTCTGAATTTATTAATCCGCTCACAAAATTGTTCGCTAAATATTTTAAGGGAATTGCCGTTAACCGTTATACCACCATTTATAAGTCCACCCGAGCAGAGTATGGAACCTCTCTCTTCCCAGTTGGAGCCCCGGTATTAAGCTATCGGTCATTACTTCCCTGACCGTTGCCGTGATGTTCCTGGTTTTAACGCTGGCCCTTACTCAGCATGCCGCAAAACAACTACAGGTATTGACTCTGCAAAACATGGAAAAACAGGTGATATGGCATCCATGTTGAACAGTACATTAATTGAAGAAGTCACTAATTACACGGCTCTGTTTCAGAGCTTTTTGCCTAAACGTTTTTCCGTTGATAGTTCACAAATTATTCCTGTAGGTCCTGAACAAACGCCCACTCTGAGGGCAGGCCTGAAACGCTTAATTTCGATCAGGTTCTGGTTAATGCCGATCATTTAAGGATCGGTTGACCGATCCGGTTTATGCGGTAAAAAGGGTTCTATGTTCATCATGGAACCCTTTTTAAATGGAACTTTCCCAGGCCCTCGGCATCATCAATGCCGCCACTCCTGAGCGCGCCCGTAGTCTCGCCGACCTTATTCCTCCCGAGCTTATTCAGCAGGCGCTCACCCTGACCGATACCGTTACTTTGCGTAAACGTAAACTTTCCCTCGAATCCATGATTTGGCTTGTCGTTGGGATGTCCATTTTTTGCGATCGTCCGATGACCGAAATCGTCAATCTGATGGATATTACTGACCGGACCGGAGCTCCTTTTACCGCACGCAGCGCTGTCATTCAGCGCCGTAAGACTCTGGGTGAAAATGCAGTGCGGGAGCTTTTTGATATCACACAGCAGCACTGGAATCAGCAGGCTGCACATCCAAAATGGCACGGTCTGAATCTGTTTGCTGTCGACGGCGTGGTCTGGCGTACCGCCGATACGCCGGAAAACAGAGCCGTCTTCAGTAAACACAGCAGCCAGTACGGCGAAGGCGGCTATCCTCAGGTGCGAATGGTTTGTCTGATGGAGCTGAGCAGCCATCTGATCGCCGCCAGTGCATTCGACAGTGAAAAAGTCAGTGAAATGCGGCTGGCTGAGCACCTGACGGAGAAAACCCCGAATAACAGTATCACCCTGTTCGATAAGGGATTTTATTCGATGGGTCTGCTTCATCACTGGCAGACAGCAGGAGAACACCGTCACTGGTTGTTGCCGTTGAAAAAACACGTACAGTATCAGGTGGTTCGCCGTTTGGGGCGTGGAGATGAACTGATATGCCTGAAAACCAGTCCACGAGCCAGGAAGCAATGGCCAGGGGTCCCGGAAGAAATGGTGGCAAGACTGCTGACCCGCAGGGTAGACGGTAAAGAGAGGCAGGTGCTGACGTCACTGACAGACCCGAATCGCTATCCGGGTAAAGATATCAGCGAGCTATATCGCCACCGCTGGGAAATAGAACTGGGCTACCGGGAAGCAAAGCAGGGTATGCTGGACAGCCGGTGGACATTACGCAGTCGCCTGCCGGAGCTGGTGAGACAGGAGCTATGGGGGGTACTGCTGGCTTATAACCTGGTGCGATATCAGATGGTGCAGATGGCGTTCCATCTGAAAGGAGATTACCTGCCTTACCAGCTGAGCTTCAGTGGAGCGATAAGCGAAATAATCCGGATGCTGATAACCCTGCCCTGGGCTTCGCCGGGAAAAATGCCGGGAGAACTGAGAACCCTGTATGAACAGGCGAAATGGCTTGTGTTACCGGGTAGAAGAGAGCGAAGTTACCCGAGAGAGTTGAGGGTAAAGAGCAGGAAATATCCGGATAAAAAGGTTGCTGGTCACCTTAAGTGACCAGCATTAAGGTTCTGGTCGATGATTTCCAGCAAAGAACAGGCGCGATTTCCACAATTTTTGTACGAATGGGCGATGACTTTATTTGCGTTTCCACTTCGTTACTTAAAGAAGACGGGCAGCGCGGGCACCCGCATCGATCATAACAGCCCGGCCTGGGTTAAAATGCGTAACGGCCAGGTCTACCGTGCTGTATGGCAAGCGCTATATCAGCCAGTAAACCGATAAAAGACAGCAACGGTAATGTTATTGCGGTGATTTTCGTTGACCTGGACATCAGTAAACAGTTCACACTGCTGCGTGACAAAGTTATTTCGAAAAAGCCTGGCGACAGCAGTCAGTTTATCGTTATCAGTGATGACGAAGGCAAAGGTCGCGGACAGTTTGTGTTTCACCCCACTCAGGAAGGCAAACTGCCCGACTGGCCCGATTCGCTGCAACAAAGGCTGCTAAATCAGGAGCAGGGAACTATTAAAACAGAAGATGAAAATGGCAAAATCCAGATTATTGCCTGGCATCACCTTCCCGATCTGAGGTGGGTAATGGCTGTGAAATCTTCACCGATAAGCCGGAAGCACCACCGCCTGCAGCAGGTCATCCGCAGGAGGTCAATCGCGCACAAAGTATTAATTTAGCGCGGATGAGGACCATCAGCATCAGCGTACGCGGCTTCCTGGATGATGCGCTACGCGTGATCGCGGAGAAAACAGGGGATTCCGGTGCAAGCTGGTATCAGGTTCAGTTGGTTAGCGAAACGGGCCGGGTTACTGGGATGCCTCAGCAATTCTGTATGGGCCATCCGTGGCCGCGCGTAATAAACAGCATTAAAGTGTACTAGCTCAGACCTGATCTGACAGTTACCGGTTATTTATACAGGTGTCTGTCAGATTACATCTGGTTCAGATTTTTTTCTGCCCAGACTCGTTTACCATCAAGTAACGTGGCCATTGGCGTACGCCCGCAGCACATTTTTCCCTGATGAGTTCGCTCATTATTGTAATGCCACAACCAGTTGTCCAGATCCGTTTGCAGGCTCTCCAGGTCTTCGTATAACTTCTTACGGAACGTAACCTGATAAAAATCCTGCAAAATAGTTTTATGGAAGCGCTCGCAGATGCCGTTCGTCTGCGGAGACATCGCCTTCGTTTTTGTATGGTCGATATCGTTGATGGCCAGATACAGCTGGTAATCATGCTGCTCCACCTTACCACAGTACTCCGTTCCCCTGTCGGTCAGGATCCTCAGCATCGGCAGTCCCTGAGCCTCGTAGAACGGCAGTACGCGATCATTGAGCAGGTCTGCGGCGGTGATCGGCGTTTTACTCGTATACAGCTTGCAGTGTGCCACTTTCGAGTACGTATCCACGAACGTCTGCTGGTAGATACGACCCACACCTTTCAGATTGCCCACGTAGAAGGTGTCCTGCGACCCGAGATAACCCGGGTGAGCAGTTTCGATTTCTCCGCTGGCCTCGTCATCGTGGGCCTTCTTCTCCAGCGCTGCGATTTGAGCGTCGGTAAGCACGATGCCTTCTCTGGCGACCTTTTCCTCAAGTGCCTTCAGGCGTTTACGGAAGTTCTCCAGGTCGTGCCGTTGCCAGATGGAGCGCACGCCGCTACCGGAGATAAACACGCCTTTTTTACGCAGCTCATTACTGGTCCGGTGTTGCCCGTGGGCCGGGAACTCAACGGCATATTCAACAACAGCGCGTTCAGTGGCTTCGTCGGCGCGGTTCTTCAGGTTGGGGACGCGGCGGTTCTGGTTAATCAGCGCATCGATGCCGCCTTCAGCAGCCAGTTCCTGATAACGGTAAAACGTGTCGCGTGACACGCCCATGATCTTGCAGGCTTTTGATACGTTACCGAGTTCTTCGGCGAGATTGAGCAGGCCGGCTTTGTGTTTGATGATGGGATTGTTAGTATGAATCATGAGAGTTACCTCGCGTTTTGTTTAAGGATTAGACACCCATATCAAAACCGGTAACTCTCAACCTTTCAAGGTCCAGTGTCAGATCAAGTCGCGACTAATACAATTAAAGCCTGACCGCTGTATCAGGCTTTACGCTGGCGTACCGCTTCAAACAGGCATATTCCGGTCGCAACCGAAACGTTAAGCGATGAGACACTCCCGGCCATGGGAATACTCATCAGTTCGTCGCAATGTTCCCTGGTCAGACGACGCATGCCTTCTCCTTCCGCCCCCATCACCAGCGCCATCGGGCCAGTCATTTTGCTTTGATAAAGGCCGTGATCGGCCTCACCCGCCGTACCGACAATCCACACATTGGCTTCCTGCAACAAACGCATGGTCCGTGCCAGGTTAGTCACGCGGATAAGCGGCACGTGCTCGGCAGCTCCACTGGCGACCTTCTTTGCCGTAGCGTTTAACTGCGCGGAACGATCACGCGGGACGATCACTGCATCAACCCCAGCCGCGTCCGCACTACGCAGGCATGCTCCCAGATTGTGCGGGTCGGTCACGCCGTCGAGGATCAGTAAAAACGGCGATGCCAGACTAGCCAGAAGATCAGGCAAATCGTTTTCCTGATACTGACGTCCGGCTTTCACTTTCGCCACAATGCCCTGATGTACACCGCCTTCGACCTGGTTATCCAGCCACTGACGGCTGGCTAGCTGGATAACGATGCCTTGTTCTTCCAGAGCCTTGATCAAAGGCTGCAAACGCCGATCATCACGACCTTTGAGAATAAATACTTCCTGAAAGCGCTGTGGATCGCTGTCAAGCAGCGCTTTTACGGCATGGAGTCCAAAAACAATCTCACTCATTAATCAATTACCCGGTTAGTCATTTTTTACGACAGTATCAGATTTCTTTTTTGCCGCGCGCTTTGAGCGAGTGGCGGCGGCAATTTTACGGGTTTTATCCGAGGGCTTTTTTACCTTTTTATCTTTGTTTGCGCTGGCGCTCTGCCGATCCTGGTCAGAACGAAATGCGCTGTCTGGCTCAAAATTGCCCTTTTTACTTTGGTTCCGGCTGCACTTGCCCTGATTTGACGCGGTTTCTTTTTTTACACGATCACGGTCAGTCTTGCATTCACCAGGTGGCTTACGGGAGCTTGAGATCAGCGCAAAGTCAATTTTGCGTTCATCCATATGCACGGCATCCACGCGGACGTTAACCATGTCGCCAAGCCGATAAGTTTTACCACCCGACTCACCGATGAGGCGCTGTCCGATCGCATCGAAGCGATAGTAATCATTATCCAGTGTGGAAACATGTACCAGACCATCAATGAAAAGATCGGTCAGGCGGACAAAGAATCCAAACCCCGTGACGCTGGATATCACGCCGGTGAAGGTTTCACCCACCTGGTCCTGCATAAAATCACATTTCAACCAGTCAGCAACATCACGGGCCGCTTCATCGGCACGACGTTCAGTCATCGAGCAGTGCTGACCGAATTGGAGCATCTGTTGCAGATCATAATGAAAACCACCGGTTGGCGTGGTGTTACCTTCGAGCGTACCATTTTCCTTCGCCAGCAAATATTTGATGGCGCGGTGCAGCAGCAGATCGGGATAGCGGCGGATGGGCGATGTAAAGTGGGCATAAGATGACAGCGCCAGCCCGAAGTGTCCACGATTCTCTGGATCGTAAACCGCCTGTTTCATAGAGCGCAGCAGCATGGTTTGCAGCATTTCCGCATCCGGACGGCTGGCAATTTGCATTAATAACGCGGCATAATCCAACGGGTGCGGTTTGAGACCTCCCCCTAACGTCAGCCCTAACTCATTCAGCACCGACCGGAAGCTTTTAATATTTTCTTCACTGGGGCGATCGTGGTCGCGGAACAAGGCGGGTTCCTGATTTTTTTCAACGTAACGCGCTGACGCGATATTGGCGAGGATCATACACTCTTCAATCAGCTTGTGTGCATCGTTACGGGAAACCTGCTCAACGCGCTCAATACGACGCTCGGCATTAAAAATGAACTTCGCTTCGTCGGTTTCAAACGAGATACCACCGCGCTGTTCACGCGCTTTTTCCAGTACCAGATACATCCGGTGCAGCTCTTCAAGGTCTTTGACAAACGGCTGATACTGCTTACGCAACGGCTGATCGCCCAGGAGGATGCTCCAGACTTTGTTATAGGTCAGTCGCGCCCAAGAGTTCATAACGGCTTCGTAATGTTTATAACCGATAAGCTTACCGGTGGCGGAAATCGTCATTTCGCACACCATACACAGTCGATCGACCTGTGGGTTCAGTGAGCAAAGGCCATTCGACAGCACTTCCGGCAGCATTGGTACGACCTGCGACGGGAAGTAAACCGACGTTCCACGGTTTACCGCCTCATCATCCAGCGGCGTTCCCGGACGGACGTAATAGCTAACATCGGCAATCGCAACCCATAAACGCCAGCCTCCACTGCGTTTTCTTTCACAGAATACAGCATCGTCAAAATCACGAGCATCCTCACCATCAATGGTGACCAGCGGTAAGTCGCGCAGATCTACCCGCCCTGCCTTCGCTTTTTCCGGCACCTCTTCTTTTAACGTGGCAATCTGGTTTTGTAAGGCTTCCGGCCAGACGTGAGGAATATCATGGGTACGCAGCGCCATTTCAACGGCCATGCCGGTGCCCATATTATCGCCCAGAACCTCAACTACCTGCCCCACTGCCTTGCTGCGTCGGGTGGGTCGCTGCGTGAGTTCAACCACGACAACAAATCCCATCCGCGCACCGTTCAGTGCTTCCTGCGGGATAAGAATATCAAAGCTCAGACGACTGTCGTCAGGCACAACGAAGCCCACGCCAGCTTCAGTGAAATAGCGGCCAACAATTTGGTTGTTACGAGGCTCCAGAACGCGCACTACACGAGCCTCACGGCGACCTTTACGGTCGGCACCCGTCGACTGGGCAAGAATAACATCACCGTGCATGCACATTTTCATCTGCTCGGCAGCGAGATAAAGATCGTCTTTACTGCCTTCAACACGCAAAAAACCAAAGCCATCACGATGACCGATAACTTTGCCTCGCAGCAGGTCCAGACGTTCCGGCAAGGCGTAGCACTGACGGCGGGTAAACACCAGTTGTCCGTCTCGCTCCATGGCACGCAGGCGGCGGCGCAGAGCTTCTGTCTGCTCTTCACCGGAAATAGAAAGTGCTACCGCCAGCTCTTCACGGCTGGCAGGTTTTTCGCGTTTATCCAGATGAGCAAGAATAAATTCGCGACTCGGAATGGGATTTTCATATTTTTCAGCCTCCCGTTCCTGAAAAGGATCTTTTGACATAGCTGTTCCTCCGTTGTCATCGGTTGCGGATTAAAGACACTTCAATCCGCAAGAATGGGTTGAGCAGATAATTCTCAATCGCTCTGCCGACTCAGAGGAGCATGCGCTAAGGCGGCTCCCCGTCAATGTTTCCTGCCGTGCTTTCTTTGAAAGACTGCCGATGAAATCATAATGGCATGTAAGGAGCCAGTTACATTAGCGTCTGGCATTGTTCCCCCGCGACGGACAGGCTGACAGCAAGCGAATGCGCCAGCAATAACATCATCACTCTGCCCAACAGTTCAATAATGTATAGACCGGGCGCATCAGTCGTGCAGAGCGTAGTCGGTAAAACATGTTGCCTGCATTGCTACCTCACCAACCTGCCCATCACCAGACCGATAATCCGCCCAAAATGAGTATGTTATAAATGATGATAAACCAGCCAGAACCTTCGAGGTTAGTTTATTTAAGCAAGCAATCAGAAAGAGGATCGGGGCAGGAAAACATGCGGGAATGAAGGCCGGAAAAGCACCGACCTTCGGGAAAATATCAGGCACCAAAAGGGTCACGCAGAATCATCGTCTCGCTACGATCCGGCCCGGTAGAAATAATGTCCACCGGCACGCCCGTAACCTCTTCAACGCGTTTGATATAATCGCGCGCTGCTTGTGGCAGGCCTTCCAGAGTTTTCACCCCAAACGAGTTGTCACTCCAGCCAGGCATGGTTTCATAAATCGGCTCAATACCTTCCCAGCCTTCTGCCGCCAGTGGCGTTGTGGTCACTTCACGACCGTCCGGCATACGGTATGCCACGCAAATTTTTACTTCTTTCAGGCCATCCAGCACGTCCAGCTTAGTCATGCAGAAGCCCGAGAGGGAATTAATTTGCACCGCGCGGCGAACGGCAACCGCATCCAGCCAGCCGGTACGGCGGCGGCGGCCGGTTGTTGCCCCAAACTCGTTTCCTTTGGCACACAGAAACTCACCGGTTTCATCAAACAGTTCTGTAGGGAAAGGGCCTGCGCCAACACGAGTGGAGTAAGCCTTGACGATACCCAATATATAATCCACATAACGAGGACCAATACCAGAACCGGTTGCCACACCACCAGCGATAGTATTAGAAGAGGTAACGTAGGGATAGGTGCCGTGGTCGATATCGAGAAGTGTACCCTGAGCGCCTTCAAACATAATCAGGTCGCCGTTTTTACGTGCGGTATCCAGCAGTTCAGAAACATCAACAACCATACCCGTCAGGATATCGGCTACCGCCATGATATTGCTGAAAACCTTGTCGTAATCAACCGCATCTTCTTTGTAGTAGTTAACCAACTGAAAATTATGGTATTCCATGACTTCCTTCAGCTTGGCGGCAAAGCTTTCCTTATTGAAAAGATCGCCAACACGCAGGCCACGCCGCGCAACTTTGTCTTCATAAGCCGGACCAATGCCACGTCCTGTGGTGCCGATCGCTTTCGCGCCACGCGCTTTCTCACGCGCCACATCCAGCGCAACGTGATATTCCAGAATCAGCGGGCAGGCTTCAGAAATGAACAGGCGTTCACATACAGGGAAACCGCGTTCTTCCAGACTCTTCATCTCTTTCATCAATGCAGCAGGTGAGAGCACTACACCGTTGCCGATGATGCTGGTGACATTTTCACGCAAGATGCCAGAGGGAATTAAGTGGAGGACGGTTTTCTCACCATTGATGACTAACGTATGGCCAGCATTATGGCCGCCCTGATAGCGAACAACGTATTTTGCACGTTCTGTCAGGAGGTCAACAATCTTACCTTTACCTTCGTCACCCCATTGGGTGCCCAGTACGACAACGTTCTTACCCATTTCTTAAAATCACCGATTGCTTAAAAATGGATTCTAACATCGTAAAAACTGTCTTTCAGCTGTTTTAGCATACGATTGCGTATTTTTTACCGATGCAGAGGGCGTGCTTATGCAAGATTAAAATCTCAGTTGCCCCCTCCACGTACGCTGACCATGTAATAGATAACGGCCCCGGCCACCACCAGCCCGCCGCCAAAACGTCGTAACAACGCATCCGGTAATTGTGCCATGGTCAAAATAAACCGCCGCCAGATACGCGGAAATAAGACCGGGCCTAACCCTTCCAAAATTAGCACTAAGGCCAGCACCATCCATATAGTTGCATTCATAAAACGATACAGGTCTGATAAAAAAAAGAGGCACAGTATGCCACGACTTTCCTGCATTTAGCCTCGAGAAAATGAAAGATTTCTTATCAAAAGCAACCCCCTGCTTTGCCCACAACTGACTGGCACTACGGGAATGCACTCTGTTGCGGCTTGCGCTTCCAGCAGAATGGGATAAAGAAACGGCGATAAGCCGCTTTATTATCGGGTTCGGTGACCACCTCGATCACTTTTAATAGGGATGCTGGTCACAAAATTATTCGCAGGAACGCCATGCCATCTCATTTTTTCTGTCAGGTGCTGCTTCTGTTTATTGCAATAAATTTTCAACCCATTGTTTTTATGGATTGTTAATGATAAGAATTCAGCGTTTGCAATACACAGGATTAACGTAGCTCTCCGAGTGGGAAAGAAATTCGCCCAAAATATAATCCTCAGATGAGCTGCAAGCATGAGACCAAACATTGGGGCTTTTGGCGGTTTTGCTGTACCACCTGTACCACTATCGGCAGCGAAGATTGACGGGTTTACCGATCATTACGCCACCTACCCTCGCAGTGGGTGGAAATGCTCACCAGGCGCTTTAACATCTGGTACCAGGGGGCCACGCCGTGGATGGGTTCCGGCGCATGGGATGCCTGCAGGGACGATTACAGTGAGTCTGACCTGGCCGGAATGGAGTGTTGGCCTGTCATCTACCGGAGACATTACCAGCGTCTGCTATGCGTTCCCGTCTGACCGGGAAATCCGGCTGCTTACCCGCCACTACCTGCCGGAAGCGCAGCTGATTGCGTTCTTCATCGGCCAGCACTTCAAGGCGGGAAATATCAGTGTCAAGGGATTCTGCCCTGGCGCGGAGTTCATCAAACTGTTTGCCTTCGTCAGCGTTCAGATTGCGTTTTTCCTCAGTGGCTTTATCCATGATGGAGCGCATCCGGGTTTTGAGGGCGGCTTTCGCCTGGTGGAGTTCAGGCAATTTTTCATGTCGCGGTTTCTCGTAACGTTAAATATTGAGACGTGAAACCAGTCCGGGGAAGCCACTAAACCTCTGGTGCCCAACGCGGCGGGTGTGACGGCAGGTGGCGGCTCACTTCTGAGTGCCACTATTCAGGATATACATGAAAAACATAAAGGAAACCCCGATCAAAGACAGGGTGAATCATGGGTAAACATGGGTACGAATAATTTACAATATTATTTATTCCGGCACTCAGTCATAGAGCCAGCGCCCAGCTTTAGCTGATTCAGCAAGCATTCTTACCGTGAGTGGTTTCTTTTCCTGATTCAGGGGTTTGCTGGTATACCACTTTCGGAAAAACCATGCCACTTTCCAGGGGTAATAGCTTTCAAAATTCATAGACGACATATCTACAAAGAATTTTTCGGCATAGTCATTTATGGCGTAAGCCATATCATCAGATTCAATACTCTCTTGCAAAATATCATCAATCTGAAACGGTATTCTTTTGAACGTCAATGTTGCCGTTTCAGGAAGTTTATCGCGAAAGAAGGATAATATCTCATCATCGGTTACCATAGTTTATCTTTCCCCCTGGCTATCACGTTATACTTTGTTGTAGCCTTAAAACTGATAACCGTAACATCACTTGCCATTAAAGCCCACTCCACAACCGGAACCGATCAGCCAACAAAAGCACCCAAGTTATTTACCATCATTGGTTTGAGAGTTTGAATGCTTTTGTTTGTGAACGTTGGCAGCCTGAACGGTAATTCCACATTGAGGAAACGTCGCGCAGCAAGAGAGGCAACACTCGCAAATTAATTTCTTTTCGCTGATCAGGCGATTTTGCGTGTAATTGCACTGTGAGCCAGTTAAGCCGATCTGCGGCTGTAGGGGTTACTGTCCACACCCAGGAACAGAAATCCCATTCTTTCCACGTTGAAGTTCTTATCTCATGCATGCGACAGCCAAATGATATTGCGATAATAATTATTGCTCTTACATATGCTGATATCAGCACATTCCCAATTTCTTTATTTGCCAGTAACCATACGTCTGCCAGTTCAGAGGGTGATAACACGCGGTCTTTTTTTTCTGCGCTCTTACCCATATCAGATATTCTGAAATCATTCAGTTCATTATTTATGGCAAATCGCCTTGTCTTACAAAACCTCAATGCCTGCCGCACTGATAAGAACGTCGCACCAGATATTACAGGTGCCCTTTTTTTCAGTCATCAAAAAGATTGAGCCATACGGTTGTGTTGCATTCTGAAAGAGGCATTGAACCAGCTTTAGAATAAATATACCGTTCAAATTCTGCCTGCTTACGCTGCCAATTCTTATGATTTTCCTGAGCGTAGTTTTTTATTCAGTATTCCAGTGCGTCCTTAACCGTAACGGGCTTTAATTCCATTTCACGCTTTAACTTGAGGTAAATCCTTGGGTCTTTATTCTCAGTCAATAATGAGCGGCACTCATCCCTGCCCCCCTGGGCTGCTTAAGGGACATATCAGGATACTGACCAAGAGTAAGCCATACTGGTGGGCATGTTCTGTCTCCGGTACGATAAAAAAAGACAAAGCTGATACGCCCAGCTTTAGAAACCCTGACGGACAGACCTCTACCATCAGCAACCAATTTCTGCCTGTCTGACAGAGTGCCAGACATCGATTTCAGATACTTATCACTTAGTTTATTTTCTGCGGGCATACTTCAATTCTCGCTATAGCTGCAATACACGGTGAGCTGAAACGGCGGGTATTCATCAGTTAACACAAGAACACAAATCTACCAGTTATTAAATTGAATCAATTAGTTATATAAAACACCAGAACAGCCGGAGACGCATTCAAAAGCTAATGTTATATTCTGCTTTAATGTGTTGGTTTTGTAAAAGTACTAATACAGGTGACAACTTCCTGTTCATACTGTTGTCCTACTCTCCGTATCGCAACGAGCCTTGCTCTTTATGCGCTACATATCACTTGCCCGCTAAAGAGAGAACTATGAAGTCTTCGCCCCGTTTTACCTACGATTTTTTGCATCCGCGGTACTGGCTAACATGGATGGGTCTGTTCGTATTATTTTTACTTGTACAACTACCTTTTCCCTTACTGCAAAAGCTGGGTACCTGGATGGGCCGCACCTCGATGCATTTCCTCAAGCGACGTATCCGTATTACCCGACGGAATCTTGAACTTTGTTTTCCAGAAATGTCGGACAGCCAGCGTGAGTTGCGGATTGTACGTAACTTTGAATCCTTAGGGATGGGGCTGCTTGAAACCGGCATGGCATGGTTTTGGTCAGATCATCGGGTGAAGCGCTGGTTTACCGTCAATGGGCTACACAATTTAATAGCGGCACAGCAACATGGCCGGGGCGCATTGATTATCGGCGTGCATTTTATGTCGCTGGAACTGGGCGGAAGAGCAATGGGCCTCTGCCAGCCAATGATGGCAATGTACCGCCCCCATAACAATAAGCTAATGGAGTGGGTTCAGACGAAAGGCAGGATGCGCTCTAACAAGGCAATGATTAACCGCCGGGATTTACGCGGTATGGTCCAGGCGTTAAAACAGGGAGAAGCTGTCTGGTTTGCTCCCGATCAGGATTACGGCCCTAAAGGCAGCGTATTTGCACCACTTTTTGCAGTACCTGAGGCGGCAACAACAAGTGGAACCTGGATGATTGCCAGAATGGCTAATCCAGCCATGATCACTGTCGTACTTATTCGCAATGAAAACGGCAGTGGTTATGAATTGCTCATTCAGCCAGAGCTTCAGGACTATCCTGTTGGCGATGAGCAGCAGGCTGCTGCCTATATGAACAAAGTGATTGAACGCGAAATCATGCGGGCTCCCAACCAATATATGTGGCTGCATCGCAGATTTAAGACCCGCCCCAGGGGCACAGGTTCGCTATATTAATTCCCTTCTCATCACAGCCGACTTGTTTTGCTACAGGCCAGCCCCCTTTCTCCCACTGCTTCTATACACATCTGCGGATTTACATTTTTTGCTTCGCCACAGGAAAAACTGCCGCACTCTTTTCGGTCACAGACCGCCTTCACGCCCTCTTTTGGAGCAATTATTGAATTGCTCCATAGAAATAATTCTAAATATTAATAACGCTCCCTAACAAATACAGGGTTCTGCAGTTTTGGCATTAGCTTTGCAAGAGGGGGATGGCTGAGGCCACAGTCAGGAATAAGTGCACCGCAGCGTGCACTCAACATAACAAAACGAATTCGCCATACAGGATGCTTTATGAAAAAAATGATGCTCTCCACTTTGGTTGCCGCTGCATCGCTGTTTGCAGTTGCGAATCAGGCACATGCTGGTACCACCCTGGATGCCATTAAAAAGAAAGGCTTTGTGCAATGCGGTATCAGCGATGGACTGCCAGGTTTCTCCTTTGCTGACGCCAGCGGAAAATTCAGCGGTATTGATGTAGATGTCTGCCGCGCGACAGCCGCTGCTGTGTTTGGTGACGCTTCAAAAGTAAAATACACCCCGCTGACGGCAAAAGAGCGTTTTACTGCATTGCAGTCTGGCGAAATTGATATCCTCTCCCGTAATACCACCTGGACATCCTCGCGTGATGCCGGAATGGGCTTTATTTTCGCGGGCGTGAACTACTACGACGGCATCGGTTTCCTGACGCATAAAAAAGCAGGCCTGAAGAGTGCAAAAGAACTTGATGGTGCAACAGTTTGTATTCAGGCGGGCACAGATACTGAACTGAACGTCGCTGACTATTTTAAAGCGAATAACATGCAGTATACGCCGGTCACTTTTGATCGTTCCGATGAGTCAGCCAAAGCGCTTGATACCGGACGCTGCGATACTCTGGCCTCAGACCAGTCGCAGCTTTATGCACTACGTATCAAGCTTGGTAAACCTGACGAATTTATTGTACTACCGGAAGTGATCTCAAAAGAGCCTCTGGGACCGGTAGTTCGTCGCGGTGATAACGACTGGTATACCATCGTGAAATGGTCATTGTTTGCCATGCTGAATGCGGAAGAGATGGGGATTACCTCTCAAAATGTCGACCAGATGGCGTCTAAACCTTCGACCCCTGATATGGCACATTTGCTTGGTTCTGAAGGCGACTTCGGTAAAGACCTGAAACTGGATAATAAGTGGGCCTATAACATTGTCAAGCAAGTAGGTAACTATCAGGAAATCTTTGATCGCAGCGTCGGTAAAGACAGTCAGCTGAAAATTACACGTGGCCAGAACGCACTCTGGAACAAGGGCGGTATTCAGTACGCTCCACCAGTACGTTAATTCGCCCTTCCCTTTAACAGGGCACCGCTATGTCGGTGTCTTCGTCAGAATTTTCGTTACTGAGGTTTCAACATGTCTCATCGCACAACCGTGAAAAGGGATTTTTCGTTAAGCAATCCTGCGGTGCGCGCCTGGTTTTACCAGATCATTGCGATTGTCGCTGTAGCTGGCGGGGTGGGGTATTTGGTTCACAATATCCTTCTTAACCTGGCAAGCCGGGGGATTACCTCCGGTTTTGGTTTCCTTGAACGTAGCGCTGGCTTTGGTATTGTTCAGCATCTGATTGATTACAGCGAGGGGGATACTTACACTCGTGTTTTTCTGGTTGGGCTGACAAATACCTTTTTAGTTTCAGCGCTTTGTATTGTATTTGCCTCTTTCCTTGGCTTTTTTATTGGTCTTGCTCGTCTGTCAGAAAACTGGCTGTTGCGTAAAATTTCTACTATCTATATCGAAACTTTTCGCAATATTCCGCCATTGTTGCAAATATTCTTCTGGTATTTTGCCGTGTTGCGAAATCTGCCAGACCCACGTCAGGCACTGAGCGCCTTTGATATAGCCTTTGTCAGTAACCGGGGGCTATATATTCCCTGGCCACAGTACGCTACAGGCACATGGCCGTTTATTATCGCACTGCTACTGGCCGCTGCAGGTACGATTGCACTGTTTCGCTATAACCGTTCCTGTCAGCTTAAAACAGGTCAACTTAAGCGTACCTGGCCTGCAGCAGTTGTGATGTTCATTGCTTTTCTATTGATTTCCTGGCAGGTAGCAGGGGCAGGGATGTCCTGGGACATTCCTGCACTTCATGGCTTTAATTTCCGCGGGGGATTTGTACTGATCCCTGAACTGGCAGCGTTGACGCTGGCACTCTCGATTTATACCTCTTCTTTTATCGCTGAAGTGATCCGTTCGGGTATCCAGTCCGTTCCACACGGGCAGCATGAAGCCGCCCGCTCGCTGGGTTTGCCTAATCCGGTAACGCTTCGTCAGGTCATCGTTCCCCAGGCAATGAGAGTGATTATTCCACCGTTAACCAGCCAGTACCTCAATATTGTGAAAAATTCATCACTGGCTGCAGCAATTGGTTATCCCGATATGGTTTCTCTGTTTGCCGGTACAGTGCTGAATCAGACTGGTCAGGCAATTGAAACTATTACGATTACCATGGGTGTTTATCTGGTTATCAGCCTGCTGATTTCGCTGTTAATGAATATTTATAACCGCAAAATCCGTCTGATCGAGCGCTAAGAAGCACGGGATTATTATGAATTTAGCTACTCACGGTACTTCATCAGCGCCGATAAACTCACTCTCGCGCACCATCGGTTGGGCAAGAAAAAATTTGTTCTCCAGCTGGGCTAACTCACTGCTTACGCTGTTTTGCTTATGGGTTATATGGAGCGTTATTCCTCCCGCGCTTAACTGGCTTTTCTTCCAGGCTAACTGGTTTGGTTCAACCCGTGCCGACTGTACCAAAGAAGGGGCCTGCTGGATTTTCATTCACGCACGCTTTGGTCAGTTTATGTATGGACTTTATCCTCATGAACTTCGCTGGCGTATTAACCTCGCCCTGATCATTGGGCTGCTGTCTGCCATGCCAATGTTCCTGAAAAACCTGCCACAACGGGGGCGCTACATTGCGATCTGGGCGATTGCCTACCCTGTTGCCGTGTGGTTTCTGTTGTATGGGGGCTATCTGGGACTCGAACGTGTAGAGACCCGCCAATGGGGCGGCCTGACATTAACCTTGATTATTGCCTCTGTAGGGATTGCCGGTGCACTGCCGCTTGGCATTCTGCTGGCTCTTGGCAGACGCTCTCGCATGTCGGTCGTTCGTTCATTATCGGTGATTTTTATTGAATTCTGGCGTGGGGTTCCGTTAATAACGGTCCTGTTTATGTCCTCAGTAATGCTACCGTTATTTATGTCTGAAGGTAGCAGCATTGATAAACTGATTCGTGCATTGGTCGGCGTTATTCTTTTCCAGTCTGCTTATGTAGCAGAAGTGGTGCGCGGGGGTTTACAGGCACTACCTAAAGGGCAGTACGAAGCAGCGGAATCACTGGCGCTAGGTTACTGGAAAACGCAGGGCCTGGTTATTCTGCCGCAAGCGTTAAAACTGGTCATTCCCGGGTTGGTGAACACCATTATTGCCCTGTTTAAAGATACCAGTCTGGTAATCATTATCGGGTTATTCGATCTGTTTAGCAGCGTGCAGCAGGCAACGGTTGACCCCGCATGGCTTGGTATGTCAACCGAGGGATATGTTTTTGCCGCACTGGTTTACTGGATATTTTGTTTTAGCATGTCGCGCTACAGCCAGTATTTGGAGAAGCGTTTTCACACCGGGCGTACGCCGCACTGAGGCTTAAAATGACACAATCACTAATTAAACAATCCGACGATGCGATGATGATTACCCTCGAAAAGGTGAACAAATGGTATGGTCAGTTTCACGTACTCAAAGATATCAATCTGCAAGTGAAACCGCGTGAACGTATCGTCCTTTGTGGCCCATCTGGTTCAGGCAAATCAACAACGATTCGGTGTATTAATCATCTGGAAGAGCACCAGCAAGGATGTATTGTTGTGGATGGTATTCATCTCAATGATGACCTGCGAAATATTGAACTCGTGCGTACTGAGGTCGGCATGGTGTTTCAGCATTTCAATCTTTTCCCACATCTGACCGTATTGCAAAACTGCACGCTTGCGCCAATTTGGGTACGTAAAACACCTAAGAAAGAAGCGGAAGCCTTAGCGATGCATTATTTACAGCGCGTGCGTATAGCAGAACATGCGCATAAATTTCCCGGTCAGCTTTCCGGAGGACAGCAACAGCGTGTCGCTATTGCACGTTCGCTGTGCATGAAACCCAAAATTATGCTGTTTGATGAGCCAACTTCAGCGCTCGACCCTGAAATGGTAAAAGAAGTATTGGATACGATGATTGGTCTGGCAGAAGATGGGATGACCATGCTGTGTGTAACCCATGAGATGGGTTTTGCACGCACGGTGGCTGACCGCGTGATCTTTATGGATCGCGGAGAGATTGTTGAACAGGCACCACCGCAGGAGTTTTTCTCCAATCCTCAGTCAGAACGTACCAGAACATTTCTTTCTCAAGTTATTCACTAAATTTGCAATTAGAACGCGCATTACCACTCCCTCTGGCCTGATCGCCAGAGGGAGTTCTGTGACGCCTGCCAGTATGCTGTAAGAATACTTTTTCAAACTTTCAGCAGGAAACACTCTGTTTTTTTATCCTGAGTGATCACTTTTCGCTCCACTGACTGAAATCCATTTAAAATCAGCCCGCATCTTTAATATTATCCTTAGCTTTTCCCACTTCTATTATTTTTTATAACTACATCACACCGTTAAGCCAGAGCTTGTTCTGACCGCTCAATACGTGCCGTCGGCACTATTCAAAGGTGCGAACAAGATCCAGTAGCAAGAGCAGGGCATCTTAGGAAAAACCTCACATTTAATATTTATGTACTTTAGTGGGCCTTCCCCCGTTGTGGTGGCCGGGCATGATAGTGGCAGTTTTCATAAGAGGTCACTGCCATGACGAAAAATCCCTCTATGCCCATATTCTCAACCTGTCAGCTCCCTGGCAGGTGAAATCCCTGAATCTTGATGAGAATGCCGGTTCCGTCACCGTTATCGTTGGCATTGCTGACAATTCAAGGCGTTCATGCCCCAGTTGCAGTAAAACCTGTCCTGTTCATGGCCACCGCCAGTGTAAATGGCGTCACCTCGATACCTGCCAGTTTTCCACGCCAGTTGAGGCTAATGTCCCCCGCGTTAACTGTCCTGAGCACGGTTGCCAGACGCTGCCCGTTCCCTGATTCGGCCCCGGAAGTCGTTATACGTTACTGTTCGAGTCTTTCGTCCTCTTCTGGCTGAAAATCAGCACCATCGATGCCGTCCGCAGACAACTTAAGTTGAACTGGAATGCCGTTGACGGAATTATGATGCGGGCCGTTAAGCGGGGAATGGCACGGATAAAGAGATCACAGCCAGCGCGCGCCGCAGCGTTGACGAAGTCGCTTTCAAAAAAGGACACCGGTATATCTCGGTCATATCAGATCGTATCGGACGGGCCCTGACATCAAGGCCAAAGGTGTTAAAAGGTGTTAAGGAAGGGGACTGGCTGAACATCTGACGGCCTTAAGGAAGGTAAAGGTAACTGCACAGTCTAACCGATTAACCGGGTCACGCAGCTTTTTTTCCGGCTTTTTTTTCCGGCTATAGACGCAAAAACCCCCGGCCACTGGCCGGGGGTCCGCTTGTATGATGCCCGGCAGTTCCCTACTCTCGCATGGGGAGACCCCACACTACCATCGGCGCTACGGCGTTTCACTTCTGAGTTCGGCATGGGGTCAGGTGGGACCACCGCGCTAAAGCCGCCAGGCAAATTCTTTGTGCCCTGTCCCGTGCCTTTTGTGCTGATATCGCCTCGCTCAGTCACATACCCATGTATGCTCCTTACCGCCCTCTCAGCGCAAAATCCTTCGGAATCATCTCCGCAGAACAGTGCTAAATTCTTCTGTCCGTCACAAGCTGAATACCGATCGTGTCGTCTCTCAACACTCACCAGAACGCCTCTGGCGTTGTAAGGTTAAGCCTCACGGGTCATTAGTACCGGTCAGCTCAACGCATCGCTGCGCTTACACATCCGGCCTATCAACGTCGTCGTCTTCAACGTCCCTTAAGGTGGCTTTAAGCCACAGGGAGAACTCATCTCGGGGCAAGTTTCGCGCTTAGATGCTTTCAGCGCTTATCTTTTCCGCACTTAGCTACCGGGCTGTGCCACTGGCGTGACAACCCGAACACCAGCGGTGCGTTCACTCCGGTCCTCTCGTACTGGGAGCAAACCCCCTCAATTCTCCAGCGCCCACGGCAGATAGGGACCGAACTGTCTCACGACGTTCTAAACCCAGCTCGCGTACCACTTTAAACGGCGAACAGCCGTACCCTTGGGACCTGCTTCAGCCCCAGGATGTGATGAGCCGACATCGAGGTGCCAAACACCGCCGTCGATATGAACTCTTGGGCGGTATCAGCCTGTTATCCCCGGAGTACCTTTTATCCGTTGAGCGATGGCCCTTCCATTCAGAACCACCGGATCACTATGACCTGCTTTCGCATCTGCTCGCGCCGTCACGCTCGCAGTCAGGCTGGCTTATGCCATTGCACTAACCTCCTGATGTCCGACCAGGATTAGCCAACCTTCGTGCTCCTCCGTTACGCTTTGGGAGGAGACCGCCCCAGTCAAACTACCCACCAGACACTGTCCCCGCGCCGGATCACGGCGCAAGGTTAGAACACCAAACGTTAAAGGGTGGTATTTCAAGGATGGCTCCACACGAACTGGCGTCCGCGCTTCAAAGCCTCCCACCTATCCTGCACATCAAGGCTCAGTGTTCAGTGTCAAGCTGTAGTAAAGGTTCACGGGGTCTTTCCGTCTTGCCGCGGGTACACTGCATCTTCACAGCGAGTTCAATTTCACTGAGTCCCGGGTGGAGACAGCCTGGCCATCATTACGCCATTCGTGCAGGTCGGAACTTACCCGACAAGGAATTTCGCTACCTTAGGACCGTTATAGTTACGGCCGCCGTTTACCGGGGCTTCGATCAGGAGCTTCGCGTTGCCGCTAACCCCATCAATTAACCTTCCGGCACCGGGCAGGCGTCACACCGTATACGTCCACTTTCGTGTTTGCACAGTGCTGTGTTTTTAATAAACAGTTGCAGCCAGCTGGTATCTTCGACTGGCTTCAGCTCCGGGAGCACGTCCCTTCACCTACGCGCCAGCGTGCCTTCTCCCGAAGTTACGGCACCATTTTGCCTAGTTCCTTCACCCGGGTTCTCTCAAGCGCCTTGGTATTCTCTACCTGACCACCTGTGTCGGTTTCGGGTACGATTCTCTGTTGCCTGATGCTTAGAGGCTTTTCCTGGAAGCAGGGCATTTGTCACTTCAGCACCGTGGTGCCTCGTCATCACGCCTCAGCCTTGATTTTCCGGATTTGCCTGGAAAAACAGCCTACACGCTTAAACCGGGACAACCGTCGCCCGGATGACATAGCCTTCTCCGTCCCCCCTTCGCAGCAACACCGAGTACGGGAATATTAACCCGTTTCCCATCGACTACGCCTTTCGGCCTCGCCTTAGGGGTCGACTCACCCTGCCCCGATTAACGTTGGACAGGAACCCTTGGTCTTCCGGCGAGCGGGCTTTTCACCCGCTTTATCGTTACTTATGTCAGCATTCGCACTTCTGATACCTCCAGCATGCCTCACAGCACACCTTCCACGGCTTACAGAACGCTCCCCTACCCAACAACGCTTACGCGCCGCTGCCGCAGCTTCGGTGCATGGTTTAGCCCCGTTACATCTTCCGCGCAGGCCGACTCGACCAGTGAGCTATTACGCTTTCTTTAAATGATGGCTGCTTCTAAGCCAACATCCTGGCTGTCTGGGCCTTCCCACATCGTTTCCCACTTAACCATGACTTTGGGACCTTAGCTGGCGGTCTGGGTTGTTTCCCTCTTCACGACGGACGTTAGCACCCGCCGTGTGTCTCCCGTGATAACATTCTGCGGTATTCGGAGTTTGCATCGGATCGGTAAGCCGGGATGGCCCCCTGGCCGAAACAGTGCTCTACCCCCGCAGATGACTTCACGAGGCGCTACCTAAATAGCTTTCGGGGAGAACCAGCTATCTCCCGGTTTGATTGGCCTTTCACCCCCAGCCACAGGTCATCCGCTAATTTTTCAACATTAGTCGGTTCGGTCCTCCAGTTAGTGTTACCCAACCTTCAACCTGCCCATGGCTAGATCACCGGGTTTCGGGTCTGTACCCTGCAACTTAACGCCCAGTTAAGACTCGGTTTCCCTGCGGCTCCCCTATTCGGTTAACCTTGCTACAGAATACAAGTCGCTGACCCATTATACAAAAGGTACGCAGTCACACCACGAAGGTGCTCCCACTGCTTGTACGTACACGGTTTCAGGTTCTGTTTCACTCCCCTCGCCGGGGTTCTTTTCGCCTTTCCCTCACGGTACTGGTTCACTATCGGTCAGTCAGGAGTATTTAGCCTTGGAGGATGGTCCCCCCATATTCAGACAGGATAACACGTGTCCCGCCCTACTCTTCGAACTCACAGCATGTGCACCTTCGTGTACGGGAGTATCACCCTGTACCCTGCGACTTTCCAGACGCTTCCACTGATGCACAAGCTGATGATGGTTCCGGGCTCCTCCCCGTTCGCTCGCCGCTACTGGGGGAATCTCGGTTGATTTCTTTTCCTCGGGGTACTGAGATGTTTCAGTTCCCCCGGTTCGCCTTGCAGCACTATGTATTCATGCTGCAATGATGCACAAGTGCACCGGGTTTCCCCATTCGGGTATCGTCGGGTATCGCGGTTCATATCACCTTACCGACGCTTATCGCAGATTAGCACGCCCTTCATCGCCTCTGACTGCCAGGGCATCCACCGTGTACGCTTCGTCACTTAACCTCACAACCCACAGGCGTCCACAGGACGCATGCCGTTGCAGGCATTGAGAGACCGTACATGTCATCACGCCATTCCTGTTACCCAGAATGACAACAACATGTCGTTTCAATTTTCAGCTTGTTCCGGATTGTTAAAGAGCATAATACTTCACAGCATACCCTTACCGGCACGCTCTGAAGTATTTTTCGTCAGACTGCATGGTGGAGCTAAGCGGGATCGAACCGCTGACCTCCTGCGTGCAAGGCAGGCGCTCTCCCAGCTGAGCTATAGCCCCATACAGTCACTGCAGAGACCACTGTTACCACTCAACCGAGTACACTTCTTAAGAAATGCAATTCGTTCTCAGACAGGCTATGTTTCCGCGAAGCATAGTGAACTATGCGAGCCTGAGACATAACGCAGCCTGAGTGCGAATTTGGTAGGCCTGAGTGGACTTGAACCACCGACCTCACCCTTATCAGGGGTGCGCTCTAACCACCTGAGCTACAAGCCTGGAGAGGTTTTCTGCTCGTTACTTTTCTATCAGACAATCTGTGTGAGCACTGCGCATGAAGCTATCTTATGCTAAGGAGGTGATCCAACCGCAGGTTCCCCTACGGTTACCTTGTTACGACTTCACCCCAGTCATGAATCACAAAGTGGTAAGCGCCCTCCCGAAGGTTAAGCTACCTACTTCTTTTGCAACCCACTCCCATGGTGTGACGGGCGGTGTGTACAAGGCCCGGGAACGTATTCACCGTGGCATTCTGATCCACGATTACTAGCGATTCCGACTTCACGGAGTCGAGTTGCAGACTCCGATCCGGACTACGACGCACTTTATGAGGTCCGCATGCTCTCGCGAGGTCGCTTCTCTTTGTATGCGCCATTGTAGCACGTGTGTAGCCCTGGCCGTAAGGGCCATGATGACTTGACGTCATCCCCACCTTCCTCCGGTTTATCACCGGCAGTCTCCTTTGAGTTCCCGACCAAATCGCTGGCAACAAAGGATAAGGGTTGCGCTCGTTGCGGGACTTAACCCAACATTTCACAACACGAGCTGACGACAGCCATGCAGCACCTGTCTCACAGCTCCCGAAGGCACCAAAGCATCTCTGCTAAGTTCTGTGGATGTCAAGGCCAGGTAAGGTTCTTCGCGTTGCATCGAATTAAACCACATGCTCCACCGCTTGTGCGGGCCCCCGTCAATTCATTTGAGTTTTAACCTTGCGGCCGTACTCCCCAGGCGGTCGATTTAACGCGTTAGCTACGGAAGCCACACCTCAAGGGCACAACCTCCAAATCGACATCGTTTACAGCGTGGACTACCAGGGTATCTAATCCTGTTTGCTCCCCACGCTTTCGCACATGAGCGTCAGTCTTTGTCCAGGGGGCCGCCTTCGCCACCGGTATTCCTCCAGATCTCTACGCATTTCACCGCTACACCTGGAATTCCACCCCCCTCTACAAGACTCCAGCCTGCCAGTTTCAAATGCAGTTCCCAGGTTAAGCCCGGGGATTTCACATCTGACTTAACAGACCGCCTGCGTGCGCTTTACGCCCAGTAATTCCGATTAACGCTTGCACCCTCCGTATTACCGCGGCTGCTGGCACGGAGTTAGCCGGTGCTTCTTCTGCGGGTAACGTCAATGCCGCTGGTTATTAACCAGCGTCCCTTCCTCCCCGCTGAAAGTACTTTACAACCCGAAGGCCTTCTTCATACACGCGGCATGGCTGCATCAGGCTTGCGCCCATTGTGCAATATTCCCCACTGCTGCCTCCCGTAGGAGTCTGGACCGTGTCTCAGTTCCAGTGTGGCTGGTCATCCTCTCAGACCAGCTAGGGATCGTCGCCCAGGTAGGCCGTTACCCTACCTGCCAGCTAATCCCATCTGGGCACATCCGATGGCAAGAGGCCATAAGGTCCCCCTCTTTGCTCTTGCGAGATTATGCGGTATTAGCCACCGTTTCCAGTGGTTATCCCCCGCCATCAGGCAGTTTCCCAGACATTACTCACCCGTCCGCCACTCGTCACCCAAAGAGCACGCTCTTCTGTGCTACCGTTCGACTTGCATGTGTTAGGCCTGCCGCCAGCGTTCAATCTGAGCCATGATCAAACTCTTCAATTTAAAGTTTGATTTGCTTCAACTCGTGAAGCAGTGCTCAAGGAAAACGTCGTAATGAATTACGTGTTCACTCTTAAGACTTGATATTTTTGCATCCGAAGATGCCGATATCTATCCTGCGAGTGCCCACACAGATTGTCTGATAAATTGTTAAAGAGCGGTGCGGTCAGTGCTTTCGCTTCCTGCCGCGAGGTCGCGTATACTACGCTTTCCTCCTTCAGAGTCAACCACTTTTACGCAGCTTTTCTCCGGCGGTTCAGCTCGCTGAACCTCTCAACACGGCGGCATCGAAGCCGTTGTTCCGTGTCAGTGGTGGCGCATTATAGGGATCAATTTTGTGAGCACAAGTTTTATTTAGATCTTTTTTTCCGATTGCGGATTTTTCACTCTCACCATTAAGATCTGAGACGATCCGCCTCAAAATATTACATCTGACTCAAGGAATATTGTTAGAAATACTCTTGAGGTATTACGCTCCAGAGATCCCAGAGTATATAAAAAAGAGGAAGTTATGCCAGAGAATCTACGCCCTTACAAAAAAACATTTCCGTTGCTTGGCCAGAGAGTGATGGTTGATTCATCCAGTGTTGTGATCGGCAATGTTGGGCTTGCTGACGATGTGAGTGTCTGGCCATTAGTCACTATTCGTGGCGATGTGAATCGAATTACCATTGGTAAACGCAGCAATGTGCAGGATGGCAGCATACTTCACGTAACCCATAAATCAGCCTCTAATCCTGAAGGCTACCCGCTGATCCTGGGTGAGGATGTAACCGTTGGACATAAAGCTATCTTGCACGGCTGAAAGGTTGGCAGCCGTGTTCTTATCGGAATGGGTTCCATCCTGTTAGACGGTGTAACAGTGGAAAATGATGTCATGATTGGCGCTGGCACTCTGGTTCCATCGGGAAAACATCTTGTCAGTGGATATCTTTACATAGGCAGCCCTGCAAGGCAGTCCCGCCCGCTTTCAAAAGAAGAAATTAATCATCTGCTTTATTCATCAAGTAATTATGTTGAATGGAAAAACGATTACCTTGCTCAGGAAAGCCAAAACCATCCTTGATGATCTTCCTGGTCGGATTTGATCAATGATTCAGCTTCTTCTTCCAGATCCCAACGGTGCTGGCAAAACAGCACCAGCAGTGTTTTATCTTCACCAAAGCGGCGAATTAATGATTCACCGCTTATAGCGCAGGTAACCTGGAACCCATTGACCAACGCAGGAAAACAGACTGTGTTAAGCGCTTCTTCCCATATTTCTCGCTCGGGGAACTGAATGGCTTGATTCAAGTCGCCAGCTCCGCTTTTAAACAAGCAATAACGGGCACAATGTCTGGAAGCTCGCCATGCCATAAACAGAAAGCATGAGCAGCCTGGCCTACCAGCATTCCAAGTCCGTCAGATAGTTGGGTTGCCCCCAGACGCACGCACCATCTAAGAAACGGTGTAGGGCCGCTCTGATAGAACATGTCGTAGCAACGGATATCGTAACTAATTAGATTTTCGGGCAGCGCAGGTAAGTCTCCATTCACACCGCTGGATGTTGCATTTATGATCAAATCAAAATGCTCTCCGGCTAATTGCGTCATAGCACAAGCATCAATTTCACCGGCCTTCTGGAAAATCTTCGCCAGTAATTCTGCTTTATGAAATGTTCGGTTAGTAATTGTCAGAGAACAGCCAAAAGACAGTAACGGTAATATTACGCCACGCGCGGCACCGCCAGCCCCCACAAGAAGGACCCTGTCGGAGGGTTTAATTAATTTTTGTCTCTCAAGGTCAGTTAACAGGCCAACACCATCTGTGTTATCTCCCAGCAAACGACCATCTTCGAGTTTTTTTATTGTATTAACGGCACCTGCCATGAATGCACGTTGAGTTAACTGCTCCACCAGCCTGTAAGCCTCTTCTTTAAAAGGAAGGGTTACGTTGGCTCCTCTGCCTCCCTCACCAATAAAGTCAGCGACAGAATCGGCAAAAGCATTCATCGGTACACAGATGCGATCATAAAGATGAGCAATACCAGTTTGTGCAGCGAACAACTGATGTATACGCGGCGATTTGCTATGACTGACAGGATTACCGAACACCGCAAATTTAAGAGTCATTGTGTTTATCCCTGACGGATTAGTTCACCTGTTAAAGCATCGCGAATTTCTGATGGGTTCTTACGACCGCCAGTTTCAGCCAGCAAAACGGGAAAGTTCACACCAAACTGTTGACAGACTTCTACGGGAGTACGACAAGGAGGCAAAGTAGTAATATTAGCACTGGTTGAAACCAAGGGCTTGTTTACTGCAAGACAGAGTCTCCGGACCTCAGAATGATTGCTAACACGAACAGCAAGAGAGTTAAATTGTCCGGTCAACCAGCGGGGAGTCGTTTCACGGGCAGGTATTACCCAAGTTACGGGACCTGGCCAGCTGGCAAACATACGATCTTTCTGCTGCTTTGAAAGTTGGGTATCGTCAAGATAGTGCTGCAACTGACGATAATTTGCAGCAATCAATATTAGTCCTTTATGCACCGGGCGTTGTTTTAATGACAATAATGCCATAACAGCCGCTTCATTGTCAGGATCGCACCCGAGGCCAAAAACAGCCTCAGTTGGATAAGCAATAACAGCACCTTGCCTGATTTGGTTAACACAGAATTCCAGGCTCCCGTGTAAACACGAATTATTCACTACATTTTCCTGGTTTTATTGGCTTACCGCAGGTTTTCCGGGCGCAAAATATTTTCAGTTCGCGCAACATCTTTTTCTCGATTAACAGAGGGAAGTTGCAAAACTCGCATTCACCTCCTATCGGAGTGAAATTGACGGCGAATTGGCAATCCGGATAACGATCGCAAGCATGAAAAGCCTTTCCATAACGTGAACGACGTTGCACAAGTTTTCCCTGCCCACATTGTGGACAAGTGAGGTTGGTTTCATCTGGCTTGTCTATCAGTTCGGTGTGTTCACACTCTGGATAATGACTACAAGCAATAAACATTCCATATCGCCCCTGCCGTAAAACCAATTCGGTCTGGCAGGCCGGACAATATTTCCCTTCAAGAATTTTTACAACGTGTCCATCCGATTGGCTTTTCAGTGGTCGAATGTAACTACATCCGGGGTATCCCGAGCATCCAAGAAACGGACCATATTTACCAGACCGAATCGTCAATTCTGCCCCACAATCTGGGCAGAACTCTTGTTTTCGCACAGCGAAACGCGCGGTTTTATTCATATACTTTATAGTGCACCAGAGATATCCTCAGTGCACTAATCCTTCATTGACGTCGAAAAGAAGCTCTTCCATTTGCTGATAGGCGTTTTCACATCCGGGAATGTTAAACAGCACCATGAGCACAACCCATTTTAGATCTTCAAGATCAAATTCAAGGGTATCCAAAGCCATGATACGCTCGATGACCATTTCCCGGGTTTCAAGATTCAGCACCTGAATTTGTTCCAGGAACAAAATAAACCCACGACAACTGGCATCTAAACGCTGACTTTCTTCCTCGGTGTAGATACGCATGGATAACGGATCGGTTGCCAGCAGAATCGGAGCAACAAGTCCGTCCTGATAATCTGCCAGCTTTTCCAACCAATTCAATGCATTATAAATATCTTCACGATGAAATCCGGCATCGGTTAAGTCATCAGTTAGTTTATTCTGGTCAACTCGCATTTCTGCTTCGTTATGGATGTATGTTTCAAACAAATACATTAGTACGTCGAACATGGCTTGCCCTCCTCAATCGGACATAGCCGCCGGGTACAGCTGCGATCCAACCTGCTAACTCCAACTCAAGCAGCTTTGCCACGATGGCCGGCACAGGTTGACCGGCACGTTCAGCGACGACGTCAACAGGTGTAACCTCATCCCCTACGTTAGCCAACACATCAGGAAATGGCAATGCAGTATTATCCTCGCTGGCAGAATATATTGATGTTTTTTGCAAAACAGGTAGCCATTTAAGATCGCTTTGCAGCTGTTTGAGGATTGTATTGGGATGAGAAGTGAGCAATGCGCCCTGCTGAATCAGCCAGTGAGTACCTTCACTTCCTGGATTACCAATCGCGCCGGGAACAGAATAAACATCACGGTTTTGTTCGAGTGCAAGCCTGGCTGTCACCAGTGAACCACTTTTTAGCACGGCTTCTACTACTAAAACACCCAGGCTAAGACCGCTAATTATTCGGTTACGATACGGGAAATTTCTGGAAATTGGCGGCGTTGATAAAGGAAACTCCGAAATAATCGCACCGCCGTTTGCAATAATATCTTTTGCTAATGAACGATGCTGCTTAGGATAAATATTATTCAGGCCGCTTCCCAAAACTGCGATGGTTTTTCCGCCTACGTCCAGAGCGCTACGATGGGCAACACCGTCAATACCTGCAGCAAGACCGCTTGTAATGGTGATGCCATTGAGGGCAAGAGCCTGAGCAAAAAAGCGTCCCCAATTACGGCCATAGTGAGAACAGTTTCGGCTACCGACAATGGCGATTTGCGGACTTAACAACAGCTCAGGATCTCCCTGAACGAAAATCAGAGGTGGATGATCAATCACCGTTCTCAAAAGCTCGGGATAACACCGACTGCTAAAATTAAGTAAACAATTCTGCGGGCATTCGAGCCAGCTAAGGGTTGACTGAATCAGCGCATCCCCGGTTTGCAAAAAGGCTTTTCTCTGCTGAAGGTTTAAGCCAGCGAACTTCAACGCATCTTCTGCGTTAAGACTTTCTCGCTCGCAAAGTTCAACCACCTGTAGATATTGTTTCTTTTCTAATCCTCTGACCGCTGATAAACGCAGCCAAATTTCTGCCATCGTCATTAATAATCCCTGTATTGACCTTCCATGAAATGACAGGAATGCTGTCAATCGTAGCCCGAAATGTCTACAATAAGGCACACAAACATCTCATCCCATGAACACAGATCTGGAAAGTTATGTCAGTCTTGCAGGTATTACATTTTCCTGACGATCGTCTGCGCATCGTTGCGAAATCCGTTACAGAAGTGAATACAGAAATTAAGCGTATCGTTGATGATATGTTCGAAACCATGTATGCCGAAGAAGGCATTGGGCTGGCGGCAACACAGGTCGACATACATCAGCGTATTATTGTGATTGACGTATCGGAAAATCGCGATGAACGTCTGGTTTTGATCAATCCTGAAGTGCTTGAAAAAAGTGGCGAAACAGGTATCGAAGAAGGCTGTCTCTCAATTCCTGAGCAGCGAGCAATGGTTCCCCGTGCTGAGAAAGTTAAAATCCGCGCCCTTAATCGTGAAGGGCAATCTATTGAGCTGGAAGCAGATGGCCTACTTGCTATTTGTATTCAGCATGAGATGGATCATCTGGTGGGAAAACTTTTCATTGATTATCTCTCACCAATGAAACGTCAACGTATTCGCCAAAAGCTCGAAAAACTCTATCGCCAGAATGCACGGGATCAATAAGCCTCTAAATAAGGGGACAGTGTGTCCAACTTAAACATTATATTCGCCGGCACACCCGACTTTGCGGCGCATCATCTTCACGCTCTGGTGTCATCTGGTCATAACGTAGTTGGTGTTTTTACCCAGCCGGATCGCCCTTCCGGCAGAGGGAATAAGTTGACGGCAAGCCCGGTTAAACAATTGGCAGAGCAGCACAATATTCCCGTGTTTCAACCTGCCTCCCTGCGTCCCGAAGAACACCAGGAGTTAGTTGCTGCACTCAATGCCGATGTGATGGTAGTGGTTGCTTACGGGCTACTTCTTCCAGCACCCGTTCTCGCCATGCCTCGTTTAGGCTGTATCAACGTTCATGGTTCTCTACTCCCAAAATGGCGCGGCGCGGCGCCTATCCAGCGTTCACTTTGGGCAGGCGACAGTGAGACAGGTATTACAATTATGCAGATGGATATTGGCCTTGATACTGGCAATATGCTGCACAAACTTATGTGTCCCATTGAACCTCAGGATACCAGCGCCAGTTTGTATAATAAGCTGGCTAAACTTGGCCCGGCAGCGATGTTGATAACATTGGAAAAAATGTCAGTGGGCATGCTAAGTCCTGAGGTTCAGGATGAAAGGCTGGTTAGCTACGCTCAAAAACTCAGCAAAGAAGAAGCAAAACTTGACTGGTCACTTTCTGCAAAACAGTTGGAACGCTGTGTACGCGCTTTTAATCCCTGGCCTGTGAGCTATTTCATTGTTGACAATCAACCAGTGAAAGTCTGGAAAGCCTCTGTCCTTCCACACGTTGACCAGGAGCAGGGGA
Source organism: Erwinia tracheiphila (assembly GCF_021365465.1). Taxonomy (NCBI): domain Bacteria; kingdom Pseudomonadati; phylum Pseudomonadota; class Gammaproteobacteria; order Enterobacterales; family Erwiniaceae; genus Erwinia; species Erwinia tracheiphila. Next base: position 603,819 of record NZ_CP089932.1, on the reverse strand, counting down.
AAATTATGCAGGCAGACAGGCAGGGTATTCAGGTCGCGACGTCGGAAGGCGTGTTGTTGCTGGAAGAACTACAGCCTGCCGGTAAAAAAACCATGAAGGCGCAAGACTTGCTCAACTCTCGTCGTGAGTGGTTTACTCCCGGCAATATTCTTGCCTGATACTTCGCCCCGTGTCACATCGGGCGAATTCTAACTTGCGATCACTAATGAAAAAAATGACTAACTTGCGCGCTCTGGCTGCCCAGACTATGGAAAAAGTGGTCGAACAGGGATTGTCACTGAGTAATGTATTGCCTGCTGCGCAGAGAAACCGTTCTGAAAAAGACCAGGCCCTGCTTCAAGAGCTCAGTTATGGTGTTCTCCGCACTTTGCCACAGTTGGAATGGCTTATAAGCCAGTTAATGGAACGCCCAATGACAGGTAAGCAGCGTTCAATTCACTTCCTGATAATGACTGGTTTATATCAACTTATTTTTACACGCATCCCCGCTCATGCAGCGTTAGCTGAAACAGTAGAGGGCGCAGTTGCTCTTAAACGCCCACAGTTGAAAGGCCTGATTAACGGCGTACTTCGTCAGTTTCAGCGCAAGCAGGAAGATCTGATGCTGACAATGAGCAAAGTCGAGCAAAATTATTTACATCCTAAATGGCTATTAGACAGGCTAAAACAAGCCTGGCCTGAGCAATGGCGTGACATCGTTGATGCAAACAATCAACGTCCCCCGATGTGGCTACGTGTCAACCGTCAGCACCATACACGCGATGCATGGCTTGAGTTACTCAAAGAGCAAGGTAAAAGTGCTGAACCGCACCCTGTTCATCCTGACGCACTGAGGCTGCAAAGCCCCTGCCCGGTCAATCACCTTCCTGGTTTTGAAAAAGGATGGGTGAGTGTGCAGGATGCATCGGCACAGGGATGCGTGGCACTTCTTTCTCCTCAGAATCATGAGGCGATTCTCGATTTGTGTGCTGCGCCTGGTGGTAAAACAACACATATCCTTGAGGCTGCACCGCTGGCGCGGGTAACAGCTGTCGATATTGATGCCCAACGTTTGGCAAGAGTACGTGAAAATCTTCAGCGCCTGAATATGTCAGCCGATGTCAAATCTGGCGACGCAACCACGCCGGAAAAATGGTGTGGTCAGACAAGATTTGACCGTATCTTGTTAGATGCACCATGCTCTGCCACAGGCGTTATCCGGCGCCACCCTGATATAAAATGGCTAAGACGCGATCGGGATATCAGTGAACTGGCTGCACTTCAGCAACAAATTCTGGACGCCATCTGGCCATATCTGAAACCCGGCGGTATTTTACTCTACGCCACCTGCTCAATTTTACCGGAAGAGAATCATTTACAGATCGCCGCCTTTCTTGCGCGTAATATTGATGCTCAACTCAAAGAGACAGGCAATACAGAGCATCCGGGCCTGCAAATCTTCCCTGAACCTGCTGGCGGTGATGGTTTTTATTACGCCAAACTGACTAAAATTTAGTGCTCAGGCCGACCCTTCTGATTCTAACAAAGCAGACTGAAGCAAAATGAAAATAATCATTCTTGGTGCGGGCCAGGTTGGCGGCACCCTGGCAGAAAATCTTGTGGGTGAAAACAACGATATAACCGTCGTGGATTCAGATGGTATTCGTTTGCGGCAGCTTCAGGATAAATTTGATTTGCGTGTCGTTCAGGGCCATGGTTCGCATCCCAGAGTTTTACGCGAAGCGGGAGCCGAAGATGCGGATATGTTGGTTGCAGTAACCAATTCGGATGAAACGAATATGGTTGCCTGCCAGGTTGCCTATTCACTATTTAATACCCCTAACAGAATCGCGCGTATCCGGGCGCCAGATTACATTCGCGATGCCGATAAGCTCTTTATTCCAGAAGCAGTCCCAATCGATCATCTTATCTCTCCAGAACAGCTGGTGATTGATAATATTCACCGTTTAATTGAATATCCTGGCGCGTTGCAAGTGGTCAACTTTGCTGAAAATAAAGTTAGTCTGGCTGTAGTAAAAGCATACTATGGTGGTCCGCTGATAGGTAATCCGCTATCAACCCTGCGTGAACATATGCCGCACATAGACACACGGGTTGCTGCAATCTTTCGGCATGACCGACCGATTCGTCCGCAAGGTTCTACTATTATAGAGGCAGGTGATGAAGTATTTTTCATTGCCGCAAGCCAGCATATCAGAGCAGTCATGAGTGAATATCAGCGTCTGGAGAAACCATACAAACGTATCATGATTGTCGGCGGTGGCAATATTGGGTCAGGACTGGCACAGCGCCTGGAGAAAAACTACAGCGTAAAACTGATTGAACGCGATCAACAACGCGCTGCCGAACTAGCTCAAATCCTTCAAAATACGATCGTATTCTATGGTGATGCATCCGATCGGGAACTACTTGCTGAAGAGCATATCGATCAAATCGATCTGTTTATTGCCATCACAAATGATGATGAAGCCAATATCATGTCGGCGATGCTGGCAAAACGGATGGGAGCAAAGAAAGTTATGGTGCTTATCCAGCGTAGAGCCTATGTTGACCTTGTGCAAGGCAGCGTAATTGATATTGCCATTTCGCCCCAGCAGGCCACGATCTCGGCATTATTAAGCCATGTACGTAAAGCAGATATTGTCGGTGTTTCCTCTTTACGTCGCGGGGTTGCAGAGGCGATTGAAGCAATTGCTCATGGCGATGAAACAACTTCTCGGGTGGTAGGCAGACAGATCGATAATATCAAACTACCTCCTGGTAGCATTATTGGTGCAGTCGTGCGTGGTGATGACGTATTAATTGCCAATAGCAATTTCTGCATTGAACAGGGCGATCACGTGATTATGTTTTTGACAGATAAGAAGTTTGTTTCAGATGTGGAGCGCCTGTTCCAGCCAAGTCCTTTTTTCCTGTGATGTAATTGGATTTAGCTTCACCCAGTAAATCCTAACAGGTTTATTAACAATTGAAATGGCAAAAAACTAGCCCTTTGTTAGACCTGACATTAAAAACCTGTCCCAAAAGGCGTTATCGTATAATGCATACCGGTCATATCTGAGGGCAAAGTATGGCAGGCGGTAAAGGGCAGATTAGCGATGAACCCCGGGACAAAATCGCTCCGCTTATCCCGGAACACAAAACCCGCCATCCTCCGGGTACGCGCCGAAAACGTGTTGATAATCGGGCGCAATGACCGCCATTTTCTTCGTCCCCAGAACAGCCTGTCAGTGGAATGCACTCAATGCCACAGGGATATGTTCATCAGCTTCTGCGCACCGACTGTAGCCGCGAAAATTGTTTGATACTGATTTGAAGGGTATTTGATTCGCGGTGATACCCCTCCGGCGCATATCAAATACCTTCCAAATCAGCGCAAATTTCAACCGATAAAACCATCTCTAACCTTCCATGTTTCCTTCCACTGGACTGTCCGATCCCACCGAGTTAGTGTGCGTCGCACTACAGGCCTGTAGGTTTCTTAGTCGCCTGGAAGGAATTGACCATGAACTTTTATCAGATTCGCCAGACCATGACTGACGATGCGTATGACGTTATCTCAGCTTTCGGTCAGACGGCCTCACTGACCCTACAGGCCATCGCCTACATGACTGGACAACGGGAACACGCCACCCGCTTTATACTTGAGCAGATGGCGGTATTTGATGTGGCCGTCGAAAATAACGGCCTGTGGTGCCTTTCAGAAGGGTTTAAAGCCTCGCTGCATCAATCTCAGACCTGAAGTTGCATATCACCAGTTCAGACGCTTTATGGCCGTTATTACTGCCTACTGAGTATGTTGTATTAACCGCTATCTTCTCCAGCCCTTCAAACACCCGGTACATGTCCGGGTGATCGTTAACTGAGATAATCATCTTCCCCTGGCATCTGCGTGCCAGTTCCGCCATTGCGGCATACTCTTCAAGACCGAACGGTACGCCGTAACCCTGCGTTTGCCAGTACGGCGGGTCAAGGTAAAACAGCGTGTCTGGCCTGTCGTAACAGGTTATACATGTTTTCCAGTCCAGGTGCTCTATTGTTACCCGATGCAGACGCAGCCAGGCCTCTGACAGCGTTTCTTCCAGCCGCAGCAGATTTAACTTGAGGGGCCTGTCGCGCTGGTGCCAAATGTTCGTCCCTCGACCTTGACCCCGAAAGACAATTTCTGTAGATAATAAAATCTGGCCGCTCGCTGAATATCAGTCAGCGTTTCAGGGGGTGTATCCTTGAGCCACTGGAATATTTCGCGGCTGGTTAAAGTCCATTAAACTGTTTTATAAACTCCTCCAGGTGATTCTGGATCACCCGGTAAAGGTTAACGATATCGCTATTGATATCGTTCAGCACCTCAGCTCTTGACGCTTCCTTCATGAAAAAGAGCGCGGCACCGCCACAGAACGGCTCAACGTAGCAGGTATGCGCGGGGAGCATGGGTAAGAGGTGTTTAGCCAGTTTTCGCTTGCCACCGACCCAGGGAAAGATGATTGATTTCATAGTTGTTTTCCAATAATTGATCTGTTGTGCCGATCAATCTTTGATAATTGATCGCTCAAGCCAATGCTATGAGGGGTAAGCATTTAATGCAGTCACGAACTTGTAGCGGATAGAGCGAGTTTACTTTGAATAGGTTTGTCATCGGCAGATCGAAAATATAATAATTGTTGATTCTCAGAGCGTATTAATCCTGTGAAATCCTTCTAAATGGCGATTGAATACCAGTATTTATTATTAAAATCAATGTGATAGAGGTTATCGGGATATACAAGTGCAATGAAAAATAAAATTGAGTCGATTCAGATACTACGTGGTTTAGCGGCCCTGGCGGTCGTGTTGTTCCATTATCGTTTTTATCTTGTGCCTGATGGCGCTGACCGGACTGTCCCTGACTCGCTTTTTAGCTGGGGAGGCATAGGTGTTGACCTGTTTTTTGTAATAAGTGGATTTATCATGGTCTACGTTACAGACGGCAAGGGATACGGTTTAAAGACCAGTGTCAGCTTCATAGTTAATCGCCTGATACGCATAGTACCTATGTATTACTTGATTCTACTTGTTGCATTCTTGACGGGTGGAGCAATGAGCACATTTCACTATGCTGGTAAAGTCGATAATTTAATCAGTGCGTTAACTTTCAGACCATATTTGCAGAGTCCAGCCCCCTCTATATTGATAGCTCTGGTATGTACAATGTTAGATGGACGCTAAATTATGAAATCTATTTCTATATGGCATTTTCACTGTGCTTGCTCATCAAACCTCGTCTTTTTGCGCTTGCCTTTTGGTTCGCTCTTCCGGTTGTGGTTGTATACTACCTCAAAGGTGAATTTACCCTGTCAGCAAAGGGATATGCGTTTGATTCAGTGTTTGCAAGGTTCTTGACAAACCCTATCATTCTGGAGTTTGGATTCGGCGCACTTGCCGGGTTCATGTACAAAAAAGTCAGTCATTATGTTGAAGGTAAATCTGCATTAGTGTCCATTTTAATAGCGACTGCTATCGGAATGGCCATATATACAAGAGAGTTAACTGCCTATAACCTCTTGTCAGGTATTGCTTTTTCCATTCTCGTTTTGACATTCGCATTATATAGCAATGCGGTTACACGATTTTTCCCTCAGTTTTTAATCACTTTGGGGAATATTTCATTCTCGTTATATTTGATTCAAAATCCATTAGCAGGGTTTATTTCCGGCAAAGCTGAAAAATTGCTCCCCGGCAGCATGCATGGTGTTCCTGGGTTTGTCGCACTGATTACGATTTCGATTCTGGTTGCGTATTTGACCTATCACTATGTAGAGGTAAAGCTAACACAATTTCTTCGAAATAAATTACACACTGGACGCATCTCTGCGTTAGAAGACAACCCTGTATCTTCATGATTTTTTTATATTTTCACGTAAAAATCACCTCAATCAAAGAGGTGCTTTAATCTTCAGTACTAACTACTATTGAGCTATCAGTGACCCTTTATTTTTTGCCTCTGCAGCCTGGTCAATTTTTTTACGAATGTAAGTCCGAATAGTTTTATAGCCACCGGCAATCAGATAAAGCGCACAAACAGCAGTGCAACCATAAAGTAATACAGTCTGAATCAACGTCATTTTTTATTCCTGTGTTTCTTCTTCAAGTATAAAGGGGACGCGATATTATTCCCCCTGTGAATATCAATTTTATTGAGCGGGTTTTTCCGGCCACTCTGGCTTGTTGCGTATTCCGATGATTCCGACGATTTCGATCGCGCTTCCCGCGCTGGTTATTTCTTCCTTTAGTTTTTAACTCGTCTGATCGGTTTGCGCCAGTTTACGCATTGATTCGCCCCTGAGCTCAACGCGATGTCCGTTGTGCAGTAGCCGGTCCATCAGGGCATCGGCTACCGTCGGGTTGCCTACCAGCTTGTACCATTCACTCACCGGTAGCTGACTGATGATGGTGCTTCCCCGCTGGTATCTGTCCTCCATCACTTCCAGCAGCTCTGAGGCCTGGCGGGTGTTCAGCTTCTCAAGACCCCAGTCATCAAGGATGAGCAGGTCCTTTTTCGACAGATGCAGTAGTTGCTTCTGGTAACTCCCGTCGGCATGCCCGATATTCAGGTCATCAAGCAGCCGCGTCAGCCGATAATACACCACCTGGATATGCTGCTGGCAGGCCTGCTCACCCAGGGCACAGGCAACGTACGTTTTTCCGCATCCCGTGGGGCCGGTGATCAGCACATTTTCATGACGGTGAACATAGGTGCCTGTCAGCAGCTGTACCAGCAACTGCCGGTTCAGCCCCCGTTCCGGCCGGTAGTCAAGCTGTGAAGGCTGCGCATCCAGTCTCAGTTTCGACTGTCTTCGCAGACGGTTGACCTTCGAGACCTCCTGCTGCAGCAGTTCGTGCTCCAGCAGGAGGCCCAGCCGTTCCTCGAAGCTCAGCGAGGTGTAGGTCATCGGCTGCGACCATTGCAACTCCAGCGCGTTGCTCATGTGCCCCAGCCGCAGGGCGCGTATCTGTTCCAGCAGGTTGTTGTGCATTATTTTCTCCTCAGTGGTAGTACCCGGCACCGCGTACGTTGCTGTGCTCTACAGGGGACTCATCCGGCACTTCGTCTTTCAGCCGGTCCCGGTGGTTTGTCAGCAGATTCAGGATCACCTGACGCCATGGGCGCTCCAGTAACAGCGCCTGCTGGCAGGCGTTTTCCAGCCGGGTATCGCCATATTCACGGCTGAGATTGAGCAGACCCAGGCAGGTCCGGTAAGCCTGTTCCGGATGTGCGCGATGGTGCAGGTGCCATGCCACCACGGCACGGGTGGTGCTGCCGATGCTCTCGCCCCACGACACCAGCCGCTCCGGGCTCCATCGCTGTCGGCGATGGGATTCCGGCATATGCTCTGCTTGCGTGGTGAAGCCACCCTGTTGCTGTGCCCGTGGATGCCGGGCTACCAGTGTTCCACGGTGATAGAGGCGGACCAGTCGGGCTCCTGCCTCGATATCGATATGGCTGCCAACCAGCGCGTGAGAGACGGAGTACGCATGTTTGCTGTACAGCACGTGATAGTCCGGGCCGACCTTTGCCCGGCGGATATCAACGTATTCATACCAGTATGGCGGGAGAGCCTTCAGGGCGGGTTTATCCAGTTGTTCATACAGGCTTTTCCTGCAACCCGGCAACCGACGGAACGGCCGCTCATTCAGTTCCTGCAGTAGCTCACTGATGGCCAGATTCAGCGCGGCCAGCGTATGGAACACCTCATGCCGCAACCACATCAGGATCCAGCGCTCCACGACCAGAACGGCATTTTCGACTTTGGGTTTGTCTTTCGGTTTGCGGGGCCGGGCCGGGATCATCGCCGTGTTATAGTGCCGGGCCAGCTTGCGATAGTTCTCGTTCAGCACCGGCTCGTAGCGGTCTGCGCGGCTGACCGCTGCTTTCAGATTATCCGGCACAAGAAGCTGGGGAACACCGCCGAAGAACTCGAACGCCCTGACGTGGGCCATCAGCCAGCTTTCCTGCCGCTGGTTTTCACAGGCCTCAACATAGGTGTAGTTTGAGGCACCGAATGTGGCCACGAAGATGTGAGCCTGCCGGACCTCACCCGTATCCGGGTTGATAACAGGGATCGTCGGCCCGCAGAAGTCGAGGAACAGTTTCTCACCGGCGACATGATGCTGACGCATGCTATGCTTCTGTAGCTTCAGCCAGTCGTTGTAGAGGTTGCAGAACTGGCTGTAGCCGTAGGCATTTTCGCCAGCGTCCTGTTGATATTCCTGCCAGAGCAGGATTTTGGTCATCCCCTTACGCTTCAGTTCCTGGTGGCACAGCGGGAAGTCCGGCATCCGTTTATGGCTGTCGCTGGCGCGTCCGGTATAGAGCAACGCTTCGAGCTGTGATTCCGTCATCTCCTCCGGCAGGGGCCACGCCAGCTGGCTCCCCCTGAAGCGGGTGACCACATCAGATACGGTGCTGCACCCGATATTCAGACAGGCTGAGATGCTCCTGTTGGGCAGGTGACAGTCAAATTTAAGGCGCAGCAGTTCTTTAATTTTACTCATCCGCGTTCTCAGTCTTGCGATGGCGACACGTCTCCGGAAGATGGGTTATCAGGAGAAAGTGTTGTCCATTGTTTTAAAAGTGAAAAGCGCGGGATTCCGACGACAGGATCACGGATTCCGACGGATGGCCAAATCTGGCCGGAACAAATCGGAATTCGTGGTCGAATTAAATCGGAAAGTGTGATCGGATTAAATCGGAATCAATGGTCGGTTTGGGTCGGAATACGCACACGTCCAATGCAGTTAAAACCGACAATTTTATTTACTGCATCAAAATCAGGCTCCGCGCCAGCTGCGATTAACATACGCGGAGACTGAACTGTCCCGCACATCGGGCACCTAAACGCATAATCGTCCCGACCTACATTCTGCTGATTTAATAAAGCGCGAAATTCCTCAAGTATTAATTCTTTCATTTCGATCCCCTCTTTTTTGGCGTAGCGCCGCCCAGGCGGGTTTACGCCATATTTAAATGATGATTGATTTTTTAAATTCAGCCCGCAGGCGTCAGTGATTTAATATTTGCGTAATAAGGTTTCACGCTGATTTCAACTATTGTCGATGTTTTTAAATCACGGGCGACATCTTTCGTCTTTATCACCGCCCCGCCTCTTAAGGCAGCGCAGGGCTGATAAATAAAATGTGTACCGACCGGATATTTCCGGTTAAATTCCCTTGCGCGCATTTGTCCTCCCCTGCAGCCGTTTGGCCGATGCGGCACAAAACTCGTTACGGATTTCGGCCCACATTCTGTTTTTGGCATTGCAGGGGCACCACATCGCACTGAACCAGAGTTTTGCCGCGTCACTGTAACGAAATTCACGCTCGGCTTTCACCGCACCAATTGCATACGCCGCAAACTTATTCATCGGGCGGCCTTTCGCCGGATTCATAGACATTTCACACCCCCGCGATATCCAGTGGAATATTAACCAGTTTCCCGCTTTCATCCTGCTCTTTGAAATTGATATAAGTGGATGTAACGGAAACGACCAGCGCTTTATTTAATGCATCCATTGCCTGCTGCCAGAGTTCGTCCTGAATATTAAGCTGACGCAGGGAAATAATAAGCCCGGTATTCAGCTTACCTTCTTTATCCACGTCAAAAGCATCAGTGATAAGCGTCAGTAGTTTTTCATCAGCCCCGGCAGACCATGCTTTCAGACAGTCATCAATCATGTCTTTAGCAACCTGCAGTTCCGGGCCAAACGTCAGCCTGTCCTGCACGGCGATCTCAATCTGCTGGCTACCGTCAAAGGTGGAGAAGGTCACATTCCCTTTAACCCCACCAGGCTTACGCCCAAATTTCTCAGCTGAAAGCTCAACCCAGGCATAGCAATCACCAAATGCACCCTGCTTAAACTCTGCCATAGCCTGGCTCTTAACCTTCGCCTCAGCGACGCGAGCGCGGACAAAGGCATCCATTTCGTGATCGTAGTCAGACACCTGCGCAACCGGCACCAGACGCCCTTTACGGTCTTTCTATAACCTTCAGGGACAACAGTATTTTGGGTATTAATGGACATTCTTATTTTCTCCGCCAGTTGGTTGAAGTTTTTTCACTTCACAAACATCGCTATCATTGAGTTTAAAGCCTTTACGGCATTCCAGGGCAGTAATTACCGTTCTATGAATAAACTGAGCTTGCCGGGCCTCAGCCTCAGTACACGGACCTTCGGCCATAATGCGGGTGCCAACGCCCGTTGCATCCTCTTCAATGATGATTTTCATTTCTATCGGCATTTAATGTCTCCAGTGCGTATTACGTCGGTTAAGTAATGCGTTTATTTCTCGCGCTGCGCGTCGGGCATAGTCAATTGTCGCAGTCGCATGCGCCATTTCATGAATGCAGTGATAATCTGCCTTCGCGTTAATTTCTGGCTCAACGTTTATACCGTCCTCCGCATGCGTGAATTTAATAATCAACGTGACTGACATAATTCACTCCATACGATGTTACCGCTGGCTTCAGGAACACCGATATTGACGGCAGTATGAGTGGTTATTTTCATAAATATGCCATCACAATATGGACAGGTGCTCATGCTATCCCACGTCTCACACGCAGGGGGCGCAAGAGTCAAAATTGCGCTTTTGCAATGTGGGCAACAAAAAGCAAGTATCGGAACGTTGTTATTTTTTACGCGCTCAATAAATGCGGAATATTTCTCTTTAATGGTTGTTGCCATAATTACCTCCAGATAACGGTACAACCGTCGATATTTGATGTGCGGGTGGTTTTAATCACACCGCCAGATTTTTCAGCCACTTCCACCACTGGCCATACAGACCTACTCAGCGGCGGCACGGCGTAGACAATGGGCAATTTAGGGTGCCAGCCAGTGACACGTCCGCCGTGAGTCTGAATTTCCATTCGGGCGCGTGAGCGGTGGCAGTTAACAAGCTGTTTATCCATGATTAATTCCCTCCTGAAGCTTACGACTGTTGGCGCTGGGCGCGATGTTCTTCTCTTTCCTTTATGTCCCTGACCAGCAGCCTGAATGGCGACTTTTCGAGGTCTAACCCCATAGCCCGCATCTCCATATCACGCGCGGCACGCCTTGCGGTGGTCATAATCAGCCGGAACTCGCGGCAGGAACGAATTACTCCCCAAAAAACAACACACTTTCCTTTTTCCCACTGGTCAACATCCCAGCCAGCAGCTTTTCGTGTACGATCAAGCACCATCTGATAACCGTCGATAAAGATATAAAGCCTCAGTTCATCACCGAAATATGCCTTCCACGCTGAAACATAACCTGCAGTTAATAGGCTACTATTTCTTACATAAATACGTTTTAAAGCTGCGACTTCTTTATTTAATAAGCTGCTCATTAATATTCCCTCAGTGAATTAACAGCTGTGCGTAAGTCTCAATTAACTTGACGCTGATACCCTGATTACCGATAGCGCTGGCACGAACAACACACCGCGCCAGTTTGAACATGCGGCGGTAATTGCCTTTCGAATATTTGAGAAACGCCTCTGCAACGCCCGGCACTGAGATAACGTCACCGTCGCCTTCATCTGGAAGCAGGCTGGCGAGGATGGTATTGAAGTCTTCCACCTCTGATTTGCCATTGTGGGCCTCAAGGTCTAACGCCATGCCCACGCGGCTGTAGAGCTGCGCAAACTCGCCGCGAGAGCCTTTGAGGTTAATCAGCAGGCGTGGCATGCCCGCCAGTACGATGGCCACGCCAGAACGGTCGTGGATGCGGCGCAGGACTTTCAGCGCACGGTAGGGAAGCAGCTCGGCTTCATCCACCAGGACAACCCAGCCGGTGCCCGTCAGCGCCTGTATACACTCCTCGCTTAACTCATCGATATTGCCGGTCTTTTTCACACCGAGGCGGGCGCACAGCTCCTGCAGCAGCACTTTTGCGGTGTAGCCGGGGTCGGCCTCTATCAGGATCGCGCCCTTATTTGTCGCCACATAGCGCTTCAGTATTATGCTTTTGCCCATACCTGCCGGACCGTGGATCACGCCGATATCACCATCCATATGGGTGTTGCTGATTAACCCCAGTCCCAGCCCGGAAAGCGTGGTCTGGACAAAGGACTCTTTAACCTCGCGGCGGCGGGCGCGTTCTTCCTCGCGGCTGATAAAGTCAGCGATAGCCGACTCGACGTTACTGATATTGCCGTTATAGACGCCTTTCAGATACTGAGAAATAACCGCTGTACTCAGCCCTGTTTTAGTGGCTACCCTTTTTTGGGTGTAGCCAGTCCCCTCCAGCAAGTGGATTAATTTTTCTTTAACGTTCATTTAAATAACCTTATTGATGATTACTGGCTTTCTTTAAATCGCTTTCAAATTCCGATTCGAATAAATAAACCTTTTCGGGTTCGTTATTACCCCGCACTGGCGCGAACATCGTAACGTCAATCTCTGGTCGCTGTTCAAGCGCAGGCCGCAGCTCTTCCTGCTTGCGACGCACCTTGTCTTCCAGGTTCCTGACGCTGCGTTTAACGCGCTTCTCTTTAAGCTGCTCGATACGGGCTTTCGGGAAGGCATCAACCTTATTGCCATTCCAGATGGCATCACATATCCAGGAGCCATCCATACGGCGCACAATAACGCTGTGGGGGTCGTGAATATCAAAGCAGACCCGGACTTCTTCGCCTTCGACGCAGGCCAGCTCGGTGCTGAAATAGATATTCTTGAATAGCTGTATCTCGCCGCGTCTGGCCGTACAAATCTGCTCTGGCCGGAACATTTCATGCAGTTCCGAGCTGGTCAGGAACTGAATTTCTTCCTGCTCCTGCTTAATAACGTGATTACGCCAGGCCAGCGGTGACCAGTGCTGGCCGTTTTCACGCTCCGGCAGGCTGCAGTGCGGGCGGTTATTATGCCGTTCTACCTGGCTTTCTATCTCCGCGACCAGCTCCTGCATCGTCGGCACTTTGCGCATGGCCGTCGTCTGCACCTCATTAAGTGGTTTACCTTTCTCCAGCGCATTAACCGCTGAATCCACCGCCTTGCGGTACTTACGTTGCGCCTCCCGGTCACCAGATTTACCCACCCAGGAACCAAAGGCCATCGCGGCACGCTTCGGTATTTCCTGGTTAAAACGTTCGATAATACCGCGCCCCTGTGGATTACCCGGAATACCGGTGGGGTGCTCAATACCGAGGCGGGAGAAAATACCGGTAATATCGGCATCGAATACGGCGGTTTTCTCACCGCCACCGTTATCGGAGTAATACATCAGCGGTACGCCGTAGCGTGATACTGCGTTACGGATGGCATCGCCTACGGCGACCTGGCTCTCGGACATGGCCAGACTCCAGCCGACCACCACGCGGGTGGTACCCTTGCGGGCGTTGGCGATATCAGCAGCCCGCTGCACATAATCCGGCAGCGTCCCGGCGACAGAAGCGTCGGCAATAAACTCGGCCGCCTGCTTGCGCTTCATGCTGAGACCACCGTTTTCGCTGCTGTCCATCAGACGTAACACCTCCTGAACCAGCACCATCCGGGCATCACCAACCGCTTTCTGGCTGTTGGTCAGCCCGTGCAGCTTCTTCTCAAGCAGGGCCGGGCATTTACGGTACAGCGCCAGCTCACGCTGAACCTTCTCGCCACCGGCACCCGTGACCAGCTCGCCTGCGGTGGTCGCCCTGGCCGGGAGGGAAGCGGACTGTGCCAGCAGCTGACGCGCCATGCGGGCCTGAATAGCTTCACGCGCGGTGTCCGGCAGGCAGTCAACATTGTACTCGTAGGCCTTCGTACCCTGACGGCGGCGGCGTAGCGAATCATTACCTCCAGCCAGCTTATCCAGTTTGTTACGAATGTTATGTCCCATGCTCGGCATACCGGGCAGGGATGAGCATTCCTTATCGGTTAACCAGACAGACATCTCATGCCCTCCGATCACGCGCTCTGGCGATTATCTGAGCCGTAACGGCTCGGCCAGATTAAATCTGGCGACAGTCCGATTTTTTGTGCGATGAGATGCTCATATCTTGGAACGTGGCGATAAAACGCGTTACGCAGGGAGCCAGCACCAATTCCCAACTCAGCTTCCAGGACTGGCACGCTGAAGCCCGCTTTTTTAAGCGCTGCGATGATGAGGTCGCTGGGCCAGTCCTGACCGGGAGTAACGAAGACATGGGTCAGATCTTGTTTAGGAAACTGCATTGTGTGATCCTCTCAGGTTTATCTAAACCGATAATCAAATCTGGGTATCGGATGCATTTAAATCCAATCGCAAAATAAACCGATTTAAATCGGTTTATTCGCTAAATGCTGCAATTGAATAAAGTCATTTTATATCAGATGGTTACATGGAAAAAACCGACGCTCGTACAAAAAATCACGAACAGTTTATTGCTATGCTTGGAATAAACCGTTTTTCAGAAAGGCTGGCTGTGGCTATGGAGGGCTTGTCAAATGTAGCTCTGACATCAAGCTGTGACATTTCGGAATCTGCGGTAAGAAGCTACCTGAAAGGGAAAAACTACCCAGGAATAGACAAGATTGAAGCTATCGCTATTGCATGCAAGGCGCCTATGGAATGGCTAATCACTGGTGAGGTCGTCGCTGATAAAAACGATAAAATCGCAAAATACAACGAAACAAGAATTTGGAATTTGATTGACTTGTTAGGAGAGGAACAGAGAAAGAGTTTGATTTGGGTCGTTATGGAACACGGCGTGTCAGGGATAATTTCGACCCTTAACGGAATGTCAGCTATTGATGACTTTCTACATATCCCTGAAAGCGACAGAGAGCGCGTGCTGCGTCTGTATAAGCAGATTAAAGAGAGGGATTCTGAAGGGGATCAAGAGCCAGGACCAGGCGACCCGCTAGCAAACCACCAGCAGACTGGCTAAGTAAGCGTAGACAGCCGCTTGCTGTCAGGTGTAATGCATAGTTTTATGAAATTATTGAGTTCAGACAACTTTCTTAGCTGTCTGCTTAAACTAAAATCAAAAACGATTTAAACGCAGTTCAAACTCACACAAGCGACAATCATTTGTATTAGTCGCGACTTGATCTGACACTGGACCTTGAAAGGTTGAGAGTTACCGGTTTTGATATGGGTGTCTAATCCTTAAACAAAACGCGAGGTAACTCTCATGATTCATACTAACAATCCCATCATCAAACACAAAGCCGGCCTGCTCAATCTCGCCGAAGAACTCGGTAACGTATCAAAAGCCTGCAAGATCATGGGCGTGTCACGCGACACGTTTTACCGTTATCAGGAACTGGCTGCTGAAGGCGGCATCGATGCGCTGATTAACCAGAACCGCCGCGTCCCCAACCTGAAGAACCGCGCCGACGAAGCCACTGAACGCGCTGTTGTTGAATATGCCGTTGAGTTCCCGGCCCACGGGCAACACCGGACCAGTAATGAGCTGCGTAAAAAAGGCGTGTTTATCTCCGGTAGCGGCGTGCGCTCCATCTGGCAACGGCACGACCTGGAGAACTTCCGTAAACGCCTGAAGGCACTTGAGGAAAAGGTCGCCAGAGAAGGCATCGTGCTTACCGACGCTCAAATCGCAGCGCTGGAGAAGAAGGCCCACGATGACGAGGCCAGCGGAGAAATCGAAACTGCTCACCCGGGTTATCTCGGGTCGCAGGACACCTTCTACGTGGGCAATCTGAAAGGTGTGGGTCGTATCTACCAGCAGACGTTCGTGGATACGTACTCGAAAGTGGCACACTGCAAGCTGTATACGAGTAAAACGCCGATCACCGCCGCAGACCTGCTCAATGATCGCGTACTGCCGTTCTACGAGGCTCAGGGACTGCCGATGCTGAGGATCCTGACCGACAGGGGAACGGAGTACTGTGGTAAGGTGGAGCAGCATGATTACCAGCTGTATCTGGCCATCAACGATATCGACCATACAAAAACGAAGGCGATGTCTCCGCAGACGAACGGCATCTGCGAGCGCTTCCATAAAACTATTTTGCAGGATTTTTATCAGGTTACGTTCCGTAAGAAGTTATACGAAGACCTGGAGAGCCTGCAAACGGATCTGGACAACTGGTTGTGGCATTACAATAATGAGCGAACTCATCAGGGAAAAATGTGCTGCGGGCGTACGCCAATGGCCACGTTACTTGATGGTAAACGGGTCTGGGCAGAAAAAAATCTGAACCAGATGTAATCTGACAGACACCTGTATAAATAACCGGTAACTGTCAGATCAGGTCTGAGCTAGTACAAATCATTCGAGTATCAAATACCGTTCAAAAAAATCAGTTTTAAGTCATTTTTTCGCGACAAGTATCAAACCCCCGATTTCGACCAATGCCGCGCCAGTAAAAGGCTATCGGCTTGTTTGAGGCATGCACGGTCAGTATCAAAATGATTACCCCTGACCTGCTCCCCGTTGATTAATACAGCGCGATGTTAGTAATGTCTTCATAAGTCACATGAGGACATCCCCATGAAGAAGCGATTTTCCGACGAACAGATCATCAGTATTCTCCGCGAGGCCGAAGCCGGGGTTTCGGCCCGGGAACTCTGCCGCAAGCATGCTATTTCAGACGCTACCTTCTACACCGGGCGCAAGAAGTTTGGCGGCATGGAAGTCCCCGAAGTGAAGCGGCTCAAGTCACTTGAAGAGGAGAACGCCCGCCTCAAGAAGCTGCTCGCTGAAGCCATGCTGGATAAGGAGGCGCTTAAGGTGGCTCTGGGCCGAAAGTTCTGACGACAGACCAGAAGCGGGAAGCCGTGGAAGTCATGTGTGAGATAACGGGTCTGTCGCAACGTCGTGCCTGCAGGCTGGCCGGGCTGTCCCTTTCAACCTGCCGTTATTCGGTTCAGCGTCCGGCTGCTGACGCGCAACTATCTCTGCGTATCACAGAGCTGGCACTTGAACGTCGCCGATTTGGTTACCGGCGCATCTGGCAGTTATTGCGTCGGGAGGGCCTTCACGTCAACCACAAGAGGGTTTACCGCATCTATCACCTTAACGGTCTGGGTGTAAAACGCAGGCGACGCCGTAAGGGTCTGGCGACTGAGCGGCTTCCGCTTCTCCGCCCGGATGCGCCGAACCTGACATGGTCGATGGATTTTGTCATGGATGCACTTGCCAGCGGCCGCCGGATTAAGTGCCTGACCTGCGTGGATGATTTCACGAAGGAGTGTCTGACGATCACCGCCGCTTTCGGTATTTCAGGCGTTCAGGTCGCACGTATTCTGGACGGACTCGCGCTGTTTCGCGGCTATCCGGCAACGATAAGAACCGATCAGGGCCCGGAATTTACCAGCCGTGCGCTCGAACAGTGGGCTTTTGAGCATGGTGTAGAACTGCGACTTATCCAGCCGGGTAAGCCAACACAGAACGGATTTATTGAGAGTTTTAACGGACGCTTTCGGGATGAATGCCTGAATGAGCACTGGTTCAGCGATATTCTTCATGCCCGGAAAATCATTAATGACTGGCGGCAGGATTATAACGAGTCCAGACCTCATTCATCGCTGAATTACCAGACGCCGCTTGAATTTGCAGCATGCTGGCGAAACGGGAAACATGAAGAAAAACCAACCGACATTACTAACTGAAGGTTGTATCTAATACTGGGGGCAGGTCACCCCCCATATGTGCTGCATAACATCGCTTCTTTCTGGCAGAACGGATTACTGGCCTGTGAGCACCCGGACGGCACGGGCTGCTCATGGTTGTCGGTGGATGGCGGTATGACAACATCACCGCTGCCGGGACAAAAAACAGGACGCAACACCACGGACAGAGGGAAACAGGGCGTAAAGCCCAGTCTGATGACAGATACCGGAGGGCTTCCTCTGCCACGGGTCGTCGCAGCAGCAGACAGGCATGACATCAAACTGGTGGCGGACACACCCGGTGCTCTTCAGACGGGATGCCCGGGGCAAAAACCCGGACTCTGCCCGGACAAAGGCGACGGAGCGCCCGGGCAAAACAGACCGGTTGTGCCGTCGTGACGAGCCTTATATCCCGCCCCGTAAAGAGGAATGAGATGCCAGTAAAACCACGAACTTCAGTGCCCGTCGCCGGGAGGGCGCACAGCCGGATGAACCGGTTTCACCGGCCCCTGACCCGACGGGAAAAGACGTCTGAGAATGACGGGGCCCTGTTGCATTTTCCTGTGGTCTTATTGTCTGGAATAAAGCTCTGTTGAGACAGGCTCTTATTAAGAAAAAAGTGATAGTAATAAGTTTATTCAAAGAGTTTTACGATTTTGCGATGAGAGGTAATGTTGTCGATCTTGCAGTTGGTGTCATCATTGGGGCCGCATTTGGTAAAATAGTTTCTTTGCTCGTAGCAAATATCATTATGCCGCCCTTAGGCTTATTAATTGGTGGCGTTGATTTCAAATCATTTAGCTGGATATTAAAACCCGCAGAAGGCAACACTCCCGCAGTAGTAATACAATATGGCGTATTCATTCAAACGGTTTTTGACTTTATCATTGTTACGTTTGCCATTTTCATGGCAATTAAGCTTATGAATAAATTCTATAAGAAAAAAGAGGTAGAAAAACCTGCGCCAAAGCCAACAACTGAAGAAATATTAGAGACTGTAATTAAAATTGTGTAATTGCCTGTTTTTGATATGTTCACTCCAACAATGGAGACAGGCAAATTATGGACGAGAAGAAACTTAAGGCCCTTGCTGCTGAACTGGCCAAAGGCCTCAAAACTGAGGCCGGCCTTAATCAGTTTTTCCGCATGCTCACGAAGCTGACCGTTGAAACGGCACTCAATGCAGAACTGACTGACCACCTCGGGCATGAGAAAAATGCCCCTAAAACCGGCACCAATACCCGCAACGGCTACTCTCCGAAAACGCTGCTGTGCGACGACGGTGAAATCGGGCTAAACACGCCGCGCGACCGGGAAAATACCTTTGAACCTCAGCTGATTAAGAAGAATCAGACGCGTATCGAGCAGATGGACAGCCAGATTTTATCCTTGTATGCCAAAGGCATGACCACGCGGGAAATCGTCGATACGTTCAAAGAGATGTACGATACTGATGTGTCACCGGCCCTGATATCAAAAGTCACGGATGCCGTTAAAGAGCAGGTCGCCGAATGGCAGAATCGCCAGCTGGATGCGCTCTATCCCATTGTTTATCTGGACTGTATTGTTGTTAAGGTTCGTCAGAATGGCGGCGTGATTAACAAAGCGGTGTTCCTGGCGCCGGGCATCAATACCGAAGGCCGGAAAGAGCTTCCGGGGATGTGGCTGGCTGAAAATGAAGGTGCAAAGTTCTGGCTGAACGTGCTGACGAAACTTAAAAATCGCGGCCTTCAGGACATCCTGATTGCCTGCGTGGATGGCCTGAAGGGCTTCCCGGATGCGATAAACAGCGTCTATCCGCAGACTCACATCCAGCTGTGCACCATCCACATGGTGCGTAACCGCCTGAAATACGTGGCGTGGAAGGACTACAAAGCGGTCACGGGCGGGCTGAAAACCGTTTATCAGGCACCAACAGAAGCGGCCGCACGGATGGCGCTGGATGCGTTCGCCGAAGAATGGGATGACAAATATCCACAAATCAGCAAAAGCTGGCGTGCGCACGGGGAAAACCTCAATGCGTTCTTCGGCTATCCGTCTGACATCCGAAAAGCTATCTACACCACGAATGCCATTGAGTCGCTGAACAGCGTGATCCGTGCCGCCATTAAGAAACGCAAGGTATTCCCGACGGATGACTCAGTGCGAAAGGTTATTTACCTGGCAATCCAGTCGGCATCGAAAAAATGGAGTATGCCGGTCCAGAACTGTCGGCTGGCGATGAGCCGCTTTATTATTGAGTTCGGTGACCGCCTGAGCGTTCACCTTTGACGTGGTGGCAGTTACACAGAATTATTTACAGGGTCAAATATTACTGGCAGAAATACGTGATCTGCTTAAGTGTACTAGCTCAGACCTGATCTGACAGTTACCGGTTATTTATGGGTCTTCCCCTGTTGTGGTGGCTAAGGGCATTATGATGGCAGTCTTGATTTTCTGAGGAGTCTGCCATGGACGAAAAGTCCCTCTATGCCCATATCCTTAACCTGTCCGCACCGTGGCAGGTAAAATCCCTTTCTCTTGATGAAAAATCTGGTTCAGTGACTGTGATTGTCGGCATTGTCGGGCACACTCAACTGACCTGTCCAACATGCGGTAAATCCTGCCCCATACATGACCACTGGCGTCGCAAATGGCGTCACCTCGATACCTGTCAATTCACCACGCTGGTTGAAGCTGATGTACCCCGCATTGACTGCCCCGAGCACGGTTGCCAGACACTGCCGGTTCCGTGGGCGGGGCCAGGCAGCCGCTACACCCTGTTGTTCGAAGCCTTTGTTCTTTCATGGCTGAAAATTAGCACCGTGGATGCTGTCAGAAAGCAGCTCAAACTCAGTTGGAATGCCGTGGACGGCATCATGATGCGCGCAGTAAAACGAGGCCTGGCCCGGATAAAACAACCCTTATCGGCCCGTCATCTCTGCGTGGATGAAGTCGGGTTCAAAAAAGGACACCAGTACGTCACCGTTATCTCTGACAGGCAGGGACGCGCTTTGCAACTGACCGACGATCGCGGTGTAGAAAGTCTTGCCAGTTATCTGCGTAGCCTGAGAGATCACCAGCTTGAAGAGATAAAAACGCTGTCTATGGACATGAACACGGCCTATATCAGTGCTGCACGCATCCATCTCCCCAATGCCGTGGATAAAATCGCCTTCGATCACTTCCATGTGGCAAAAATGTTGTGCGCCATCGTTGATAAAACCCGTCAGGCTGAGATGAAACAGATCCCGTCGTCAGACAGGAAAGACGCCCACCGCTCACGCTACTTATGGTTTTACAGCAAACAAAATCGCTTTGGGCGCCGCGCTGAGAGGTTAGAAGTTGCCCGGCTGGTGTTACCGCAAACGAACCAGTGCTGGGTAATGAAAGAGCTTGCCCGCGATCTGTGGCACCGCCGCTATGACGACCATAGCCGTAAGTTGTGGCAGGAATGGATGGCGATGGCTAAAGACACCGGCATACCACTCATGGTCAGCATTGCCCGCATGGTGGCAAAGCGGCTTTACGGCATTCTGAATGCGATGAAAAACCGGGTATCGAACGGCAATGCGGAGTCTCTGAACAGTAAAATACGGTTGCTGAGGATCAAGTCACGGGGCTTCAGGAATAAAGAACGGTTCAAGCTGGGCGTAATGTTCCACTACGGGAAGCTGAACATGGCGTTCTGAGTCTCCCACCATGATCGGGGAAGTCCCATTCCCGACCAGTATTCTCCAAATTTTCCAAGCAGCTGCAACTCCATGCAGTCTGATTATTTACTTCATTATCGAGTTAGAAAGTTAGAAAGAGAGCGGTCGTGACGCAGACTTGCTGATCACGTATGCTTTGCGCTTTGGATGTAACATATGGCTAAAGTTGATGTCGTCTGCCCTCAGTGCAATGAAACTCATGCTGTACGATGTAACGGACATTCAGCATCCGGTGCCCAACGTTACATCTGCAAGCATTGTTCAAAGACCTTTCAGCTCAACTTTAGCTACTCCGGTGCCAAACCAGACACACACCAGACCATTGTTAATATGGCCATGAATGGTTCCGGATGTCGCGATACCGCACGGGTTCTCGGTATCAGCCTCAATACGGTTCTGCGGCACTTAAAAAAATTTCGCCAAAGCAGGTAGCTGAGAATATCGACCCCGAAACGGAGGTTGTTATCTGCTGTGAAGCCGGTGAACAATGGTCTTACGTGCGGTGTAAAAGCAATCCCCGGTGGTTGTTCTATGCTTATGACCGTATCCGCAAACGTGCTCTGGCCCACGTCTTCGGCCCGAGAAATGCCCCGACCCTGCGACGATTGCTGGCCCTGTTAAGCAAATTTAACATTGCCTTTTATATGACAGATGCCTGGCCGGTTTATAAAGTTCTGTTAAGTGCAACAAGCCACGTGGTGAGCAAGAAATATACCCAACGGACAGAACGGCATAATCTTAATCTTCGCACACATATCAAACGACTGACCCGCAGAACAATTTGCTTTTCGAAGTCAGAGGAAATGCACAATAAGATCATCGGTTGGTATCTTACTCTTCATCATTATCAATAAATCTGCGTCACGACCAAGAGAGCCATGTAATCTTTCTTAAACGGTTTTATTGCAAACAATCTCTATCCTTTTGAGTTTATCTGACAGAATACTTTTGATTACTGATTGGGAAACAAACACACTAAAAAGAGTGGAGGTCAATCCGCGGATGTAATACGCGTACCATTTTCTAAAGTCTCCAGTATAGAACAACAGACACTGGTGTGCGCCGTGCCGCAACAGGCATCATTAAGGCTTTGCAATGATCGTTGCATATGCTGTAGTTCACTAATCATCCTTTCAACCTCAAGCAGACGAGCCTTAACAATAGCTTTTGACTCCATACAGGTATGCTGATCAGGATCAAGCCGAATAGATAATAATTCCCGGATAGCTTCAAGACTAAAGCCAAGCTGCCTACCATAGCGAATGAATTTTAGCCGCTTAAGATCGCTATCATTATAAAGGCGGAATCCCCCCTGACTACGGAATTCATGCGCCATCATTTGCTGCTTTTCGTAATAGCGAATCGTATCTGGAGTGACATCTGCAAGTTTCGCTAGCTGACCAATCTTATACATTAATCATCTCCGCTCAAATGCTGATATAGCAGAGGGGCATATCTGCCTTGTAGAAAGTCTTTGCTCTGTCTGGCTTGCTGTAGCCTGATATTGAGTAAAGAATATCCAGCATCTTGTTCATCCTGAGAAGCAATATGAGCCATCAGCTCGTGCAAAGCAAAAGCTTCACGTCGTAAATCAAGTTCAGGCGGAAGAAAACCAGCATTTTTCATGAAGCGACAGACAACGCGCAATGCTTCAGGAACAAGGCTATCGTCATTAAGTTTGAGCCGCTTTCCGCTGCCGGGCAGATTATCAAATTCACCATTTTCCTGTGCTTCAGAAATGTGTTTTTCTACCAATTGGCCAACCTGCCACACAGTAAACCTCACTGGTGCGAGGAAAAGAGAGCATGAAGAGGAAAAGAAAGGGAATTAACAAGATAAAAAAACCGGGCAAGCCCGGTTTTTTTAGTACAAACTAATTATTCTGCTGCAACTTCAGTTTGAGCTTCTGGACGATCAACCAGCTCGATGTATGCCATCGACGCATTGTCACCAGCACGGAAACCACACTTAAGAATACGAGTGTAACCACCGGCACGGCTCGCGAAACGCGGACCGAGCTCATTAAACAGTTTTGCCACGATCTCGTTATCACGAGTGCGGGCGAATGCCAGACGACGATTAGCTACGTTGTCGGTCCTGGCAAGAGTAATTAGCGGCTCAACTACACGACGCAGCTCTTTTGCTTTCGGCAGGGTCGTCTTGATGATTTCATGGCGAACCAGAGAGCAAGCCATGTTACGGAACATAGCCTGACGATGGCTGCTATTACGGTTCAGTTGACGACCACTCTTGCGATGGCGCATGACCTTATCCTTCTCAGTGAAACCTTAACCTGTGATCGGGTTATTCATCAGCGATACTAGCGGGTGGCCAGTTCTCCAGGCGCATGCCCAGAGACAGACCTCGAGAAGCCAGCACGTCTTTAATCTCGGTGAGAGACTTTTTACCAAGGTTGGGCGTTTTGAGTAACTCAACTTCGGTACGCTGTACCAGATCACCGATGTAGTGGATAGCTTCTGCCTTAAGGCAGTTAGCAGAGCGGACAGTCAATTCCAGATCGTCAACAGGGCGCAGCAGGATCGGATCGAATTCTGGTTTCTCTTCTTTTACTTCCGGCTGACGTACATCACGTAAGTCTACGAAAGCTTCCAGTTGTTCTGCCAGGATGGTAGCCGCACGACGAATCGCCTCTTCAGGATCGATAGTGCCGTTAGTTTCCATTTCGATGACCAGCTTATCCAGGTCAGTACGCTGTTCTACACGTGCTGCTTCTACATTGTAGGCAATACGCTCTACAGGGCTGTAGCAGGCATCCACCAACAGACGACCGATCGGGCGTTCATCTTCTTCCGAATGAATTCGGGCAGAAGCCGGCACGTAACCGCGACCACGCTGAACCTTGATACGCATGCTGATAGCTGCGTTTTCATCGGTCAGATGACAGATCACGTGCTGCGGTTTGACGATTTCGACATCACCATCATGAATGATGTCGGCTGCAGTCACAGGGCCAATGCCAGATTTATTCAGAGTAAGAATAACTTCATCTTTTCCCTGAACTCTTACCGCAAGCCCTTTCAGGTTGAGAAGGATTTCCAGAATATCTTCATGGACACCCTCTTTACTGCTGTACTCATGCAGTACACCATCAATTTCAACCTCGGTCACCGCGCAACCCGGCATTGATGAAAGCAGAATACGGCGCAGCGCGTTACCAAGAGTATGGCCAAAGCCACGCTCTAAAGGCTCAAGGGTCACCTTAGCGTGCGTCGAACTCACTTGCTCGATATCTACCAGGCGCGGTTTTAGAAACTCTGTCACAGAACCCTGCATTGTGTCCTCTCTTTGGTACTAAGCCTTACTTGGAGTAAAGCTCGACGATCAGGTGTTCGTTAATGTCAGCAGACAGATCGGTACGCTCAGGAATACGTTTGAACACACCTTCCATCTTAGTAGCATCAACTTCCAGCCAGATTGGCTTTTCACGCTGTTCAGCCAGCTCCAGAGCGGCTTTCACGCGAGACTGCTTTTTGGCTTTCTCACGGATGCTAACAACATCATTCGGAGTTACCTGATAAGAAGCGATGTTAACAACGCGTCCGTTTACCATAATAGATTTATGGCTTACCAGCTGACGTGCTTCTGCACGAGTGGCACCAAAACCCATACGATAAACAACGTTATCCAGACGACCTTCCAGCAGAACAAGCAGGTTTTCACCGGTGTTGCCTTTCAGACGTGCCGCTTCTTTATAATAATTACGGAACTGACGCTCCAGTACACCATAGATACGGCGGACTTTTTGCTTTTCACGTAACTGTACGCCATAGTCAGACAGACGCGGTTTACGCGCACCGTGCTGGCCAGGTGCTTGTTCAATTTTACACTTGGTATCGATCGCGCGAACGCCAGACTTAAGGAATAAGTCGGTGCCCTCACGACGGCTAAGCTTGAGCTTAGGACCCAAATATCTTGCCATTTTCTTTCTCCAACAAACCTAGAAGCGAAGCGTTATACGCGACGTTTTTTCGGCGGGCGACAACCGTTGTGAGGGATTGGAGTCACATCAGTAATATTCGTGATGCGGAAACCAGCAGCATTCAGAGCGCGAATCGTTGATTCGCGGCCTGGACCTGGACCCTTGACCATAACTTCCAGGTTCTTAATACCGTATTCTTTCACGGCATCTGCGCAACGTTCTGCAGCAACCTGTGCAGCAAACGGCGTAGATTTACGAGAACCACGGAAGCCGGAACCACCGGCTGTTGCCCAACCCAACGCATTACCCTGACGATCGGTAATGGTAACGATGGTGTTGTTAAAAGATGCATGGACATGAGCCACGCCATCAGAGACTTGCTTTTTTACACGCTTACGTGCACGAACTGGTGCCTTTGCCATTATTCAATCACCCCGATTATTTCTTGATCGGTTTACGCGGACCCTTACGGGTGCGTGCGTTGGTCTTGGTACGCTGACCGCGTACTGGAAGACCACGACGATGACGTAAACCACGATAGCAACCAAGGTCCATCAGACGCTTGATACTCAGGGTGACTTCACGACGCAGATCGCCTTCAACAACAAACTTTGCAACTGCGTCACGCAGAATATCGATTTGTTCTTCAGACAGTTCACTGATCTTAACATTTTCGGCAATGCCCGTATCAGCACAGATGGCTTTAGAGCGGGTCTTGCCGATACCGAAAATAGCAGTTAATGCAATGACGGTATGTTTATGATCAGGAATGTTAATGCCTGCTATACGGGCCACTATGCACTCCTATTTAATTACTTATGCGTCCCATACCGAAAAGCCCGTTTTCAGGATACTCAAATGGGTACGCACAGACATACAAAAAATTGGCTGGCCAATCTAGCCAGCTCAACCCAACTTTGCAAGAAAAATATTAGCCCTGACGCTGTTTATGCTTAGGCTCGGCGCTGCAAATCACACGGACGACACCATCACGGCGGACGATTTTGCAGTTACGACATAATTTCTTGACGGAAGCACGAACTTTCATTTTTACTCTCCGTAACTTCTCAAGCGCCTGATTAACGGCCGTAGCCTTTCAGGTTTGCTTTCTTCAATGCAGACTCATACTGACTGGACATCATCAGAGTTTGCACTTGAGCCATAAAGTCCATGATGACAACGACTACGATTAGCAGTGAAGTGCCGCCAAAGTAGAATGGAACTTTCATCGCATCACGCATGAACTCCGGGATCAGGCAGATAAAGGTAATGTACAGCGCACCAACTAATGTCAGGCGGGTCATCACTTTATCGATATACTTCGCCGTCTGTTCTCCCGGACGAATACCTGGTACAAATGCACCAGACTTCTTCAGGTTATCTGCTGTTTCACGCGGGTTGAAAACCAACGCCGTATAGAAGAAACAGAAGAAGATGATTGCAGTCGCATAGAGTAACACATAAAGCGGCTGACCTGGCTGCAAATACATCGAAATAGTCGTCAACCAGTTCCAACCGGTACCACCTCCGAACCAGGACGCGATGGTCGCAGGAAACAGAATGATACTGGAAGCAAATATTGCAGGGATAACCCCGGCCATGTTCACTTTTAATGGTAAATGTGTGCTCTGTGCAGCATAGACACGACGGCCTTGCTGACGTTTCGCATAGTTCACCACAATGCGGCGTTGACCACGCTCAACGAAAACAACGAAGAAGGTCACTGCAAATACGAGAACTGCAACCAAAAGTAACAGGAGGAAGTGCAGGTCGCCTTGCCGCGCTTGCTCGATGGTATGGCCAATGGCCGACGGCAGACCCGCAACAATACCAGCGAAGATAATGATTGAGATACCGTTACCGATACCTCGTTCAGTAATCTGTTCACCCAGCCACATCAGGAACATGGTTCCGGTGACCAGGCTGACAACAGCGGTAAAGTAGAAGGCAAAGCCTGGATTTAACACCAAGCCCTGCATACCAGGCATATTCGGTAAACCGGTAGCAATACCGATAGACTGAAAAATACCCAATACCAGAGTACCGTAACGGGTGTACTGGCTAATCTTTCGACGGCCAGCCTCCCCTTCTTTCTTTATTTCTGCTAAGGTTGGGTGAACCACCGTCAGCAGCTGGATAATTATGGATGCCGAAATATACGGCATAATACCCAGGGCAAAGATAGAAGCACGGCTCAGTGCACCACCAGAGAACATGTTAAACATTTCAATGATGGTGCCACGCTGTTGCTCGAGCAGTTTGGCAAGTACAGTGGCATCAATACCAGGGATTGGAATAAAAGAACCAATGCGGAAAACAATCAGCGCACCAATAACAAACAAAAGTCTGCGTTTCAGTTCACCAAATCCACCTCTGGCACTTTGAAAGTCTAATCCCGGTTGTTTAGCCATCTGCTACTTATTCCTCAATTTTACCGCCAGCAGCTTCGATTGCAGCACGAGCACCTTTAGTAACACGCAGGCCACGAACCGTTACCGGTACAGAGACTTCGCCAGACAGAATAACTTTAGCGAATTCAATCTGAATACCGATAATGTTGGCTGCTTTCAGCGTGTTCAGGTCGACGATACCGTCTTCAACTTTCGCCAAGTCAGACAGACGCACTTCTGCGGTGACTGCTGCTTTGCGAGAGGTGAAACCGAATTTCGGCAGACGACGGTACAGAGGCATCTGACCACCTTCGAAACCGCGACGTACGCCACCGCCAGAACGAGAGTTCTGACCTTTGTGACCACGACCACCGGTTTTACCAAGGCCAGAACCAATACCACGACCCAGACGTTTAGTTGCGTGCTTAGACCCTTCGGCCGGAGACAGAGTATTTAAACGCATCTGTTACTCCTCCACTTTAACCATGTAGGAAATCGCGTTAACCATACCGCGTACAGCTGGCGTGTCTTCACGCTCTACGGTGTGGTTAATACGACGCAGACCCAGGCCAAGCAGCGTTGCTTTGTGTTTCGGCAAACGTCCGATCGAGCTGCGGGTTTGTGTAATCTTAATAGTCTTAGCCATGGTCATTACCCCAGAATGTCTTCAACGGATTTGCCACGCTTGGCAGCGACCATTTCTGGGGAATTCATGTTGGCCAAGCCATCCAGCGTTGCACGAACCACGTTAATCGGGTTAGTGGAACCGTAGGCTTTAGCCAGAACGTTATGAACCCCAGCGACTTCCAGTACGGCGCGCATTGCACCGCCGGCAATGATACCGGTACCTTGAGAAGCCGGCATCATGAACACACGAGAACCTGTGTGCACACCTTTAACAGGGTGCTGCAGGGTGCCGTCGTTCAGCGCGACGTTAATCATATTGCGACGGGCTTTTTCCATCGCTTTCTGGATCGCTGCTGGAACTTCACGCGCTTTACCGTAACCAAAACCGATACGACCGTTACCGTCACCTACCACTGTCAGAGCAGTGAAGGAGAAAATACGACCACCTTTAACGGTTTTCGATACGCGATTTACCGCGATCAGCTTTTCCTGCAGTTCGCCAGCTTGTTTTTCGATGTGTGCCATCTTACACCTCTACCTTAGAACTGTAGGCCAGCTTCACGGGCAGCATCTGCCAGTGCCTGGACACGACCATGATATTGGAAACCAGAGCGGTCGAAAGAAACACCAGTGATGCCTTTTTCGATTGCGCGCTCAGCGACTGCTTTACCCACAGCTGCGGCGGCGTCTTTGTTTCCGGTGTACTTCAGTTGCTCACTGATTGCTTTTTCTACTGTAGAAGCAGCAACCAGAACTTCACAACCGTTAGGAGCAATTACCTGTGCATAAATATGACGCGGGGTACGATGTACCACCAAGCGAGTTGCACCCAGCTCTTTGAGCTTGCGGCGTGCGCGGGTCGCACGACGGATACGAGCAGATTTCTTATCCATAGTGTTACCTTACTTCTTCTTAGCCTCTTTGGTACGCACGACTTCGTCGGCGTAACGAACACCCTTGCCTTTATAAGGCTCAGGACGACGGTAGGCGCGCAGATCGGCTGCTACCTGACCAATCAGCTGCTTATCAGCGCCTTTAAGCACGATTTCAGTCTGAGTCGGACATTCAGCAGTGATTCCCGCTGGCAGCACGTGGTCAACCGGGTGAGAAAAGCCCAGGGCCAGACTCACGGAGTTGCCTTTAACGGCTGCACGATAACCTACACCAACCAGCTGCAGCTTCTTAGTGAAGCCTTCGGTAACACCGATAACCATACCGTTCAACAGTGCACGAGAAGTACCCGCCTGTGCCCAACCATCCACAAAACCTTCGCGAGGAGCGAAAGTGAGGACCTTGTCAGCATGCTTAACTTCAACAGCATTGTTGAGGGTACGAGTCAGCTCGCCGTTTTTACCTTTAATCGTAATAACCTGACCGTTGAGTTTTACCTCTACGCCGGCAGGAATGACGACAGGTGCTTTAGCAACACGAGACATTCTTTCCTCCGTTAAGCTACGTAGCAGATAATTTCGCCACCAAGACCAGCCTGGCGCGCTGCACGATCAGTCATAACACCTTTAGAGGTAGAAATAACAGCGATACCCAGTCCAGCCATAACTTTTGGCAGTTCGTCTTTGCGTTTATAGATACGCAGACCTGGACGGCTGACACGCTGAATGCTTTCTACCACTGCCTTGCCCTGGAAATACTTAAGAGTTAGTTCCAGTTCTGGCTTGGTGTCGCCTTCAATTTTAAACTCTTCAATATAGCCTTCTTCCTTCAGCACGTTGGCAATTGCCACTTTCAGCTTGGAGGAAGGCATGGTGACCGCAACTTTGTTCGCGGCCTGACCGTTACGGATACGGGTCAGCATATCCGCGATCGGATCTTGCATGCTCATCTGTCTTTACTCCCGTGATTCAATTGGAAATTACCAGCTAGCCTTTTTCAAGCCTGGTACTTCACCGCGCATAGCGGCTTCACGCAGTTTGATACGGCTCAACCCGAATTTACCCACATAACCATGTGGACGGCCAGTTTGGCGGCAGCGGTTACGCTGACGAGACGGGCTGGAATCACGCGGCAGAGTTTGCAGCTTGAGAACCGCATTCCAACGATCTTCGTCGGATGAGTTCACACTTGAAATGATAGCTTTCAGTTCCTCGCGTTTAGCGCGGTATTTTTCAGCCAGTTTTACGCGAACGACTTCGCGTGCTTTCATAGATTGCTTTGCCATAAGTCAACTCTGCCTTACTTGCGGAACGGGAAGTTAAAAGCAGCCAACAGTGCGCGTCCTTCACCATCAGATTTCGCAGTAGTGGTAATGGTGATATCCAAACCACGCACGCGGTCGACTTTGTCATAGTCGATCTCTGGGAAGATGATCTGCTCACGAACGCCCATGCTGTAGTTTCCACGGCCATCGAATGACTTAGCGGACAGGCCACGGAAGTCACGGATACGAGGTACAGCAATAGAGATCAGACGCTCAAAGAACTCCCACATGCGTTCACCACGCAGAGTCACTTTACAGCCGATCGGATAGCCCTGACGGATTTTGAAGCCTGCAACTGATTTGCGTGCTTTGGTGATCAACGGCTTTTGACCGGAGATGGCTGCTAAATCAGCTGCTGCGTTATCCAGCAGTTTCTTATCGGCAATCGCTTCACCAACACCCATGTTCAGGGTAATCTTCTCGACCCGAGGGACTTGCATGACAGAATTGTAGTTAAACTCAGTTATGAGTTTTTTAACTACTTCGTCTTTGTAGTAATCATGCAGTTTCGCCATCGTACTACTCCAAATTACTTAATAGTTTCGCTGTTAGACTTGAAAAAACGGACTTTTTTGCCGTCTTCGAATCTAAAGCCTACACGGTCAGCCTTGCCAGTGGCAGTGTTGTAAAGCGCAACGTTGGAAACCTGAATAGCAGCTTCTTTTTCAACGATGCCACCTGGTTGGTTCAGAGCCGGAACCGGCTTCTGATGTTTTTTAACCAAGTTGATACCTTCAACAATGACTTTGCCAGAAGACAGAACATTTTTAACTTTACCGCGCTTACCTTTATCTTTACCGGTCAGCACGATAACTTCGTCATCGCGACGGATTTTAGCTGCCATTTTTCGCTCCTTAGAGTACTTCTGGGGCCAGAGAGATAATTTTCATGAACTTCTCATTACGAAGTTCACGAGTTACCGGCCCAAAAATACGCGTTCCTATAGGCTGCTCGCTGTTATTATTTAAAATAACGCATGCATTGCCATCGAAGCGAATGACAGAACCGTCCGGGCGACGAACACCCTTCCTGGTGCGCACCACTACCGCTTTCAGCACATCACCTTTTTTGACCTTACCGCGAGGAATCGCTTCCTTGATGGTAATTTTGATGATGTCACCTACACCTGCGTAGCGACGGTGCGAGCCACCCAGAACCTTGATACACATTACGCGACGTGCACCGGAGTTGTCGGCAACGTTCAGCATAGTCTGTTCTTGGATCATTTTAGTGCTCCGCTAATGTCAACCACTACTGAAACCCCAAAATAGGGTCGTTAAAAAAGCCCCATATCGGGGGCACGGCATTATAACACCGCAAATCAGATATGGGTAGAAAAAATAAACGGCTCATCACTGAGCCGTTTATCCGTATCGAGAATGCGTACTCTATCTACAGAAGCGCTTTCTCTACAACGCGAACCAGCGTCCAGGACTTAGTCTTGGACAGCGGGCGGCATTCGCGGATTTCAACCACATCACCGATACCGCATTCGTTGTTCTCGTCATGTACGTGCAGTTTGGTCGTACGCTTGATGAATTTGCCGTATACCGGGTGTTTCACCATACGTTCGATAGCAACAACAATGGATTTCTCCATTTTGTCGCTAACCACGCGACCTTGCAGAGTACGGATTTTATCGGTCATTACACACCCGCCTTCTCAGTCAGTAAAGTCTTAACGCGTGCAACATCACGACGCACTTGCTTCAGCAGATGAGTCTGTTGCAGCTGGCCACTTGCAGCCTGCATGTGCAGGTTAAACTGCTCACGCAGCAGGTTCAGCAGCTCAACATTCAGCTCTTCAACGCTTTTTTCACGCAGCTCTTTTGCTTTCATTACATCACCGTCTTAGTTACAAAGGTGGTTTTGATCGGCAGTTTCGCTGCTGCCAGGCCGAATGCTTCACGGGCCAGCTCTTCCGGTACGCCGTCCATTTCATAAAGGACTTTACCCGGCTGAATCAAGGCAACCCAGTACTCCACGTTACCTTTACCTTTACCCATACGCACTTCCAGCGGCTTCTCGGTGATCGGTTTGTCCGGGAATACACGGATCCAGATCTTACCTTGACGCTTAACTGCACGGGTCATAGCACGACGTGCTGCTTCGATCTGACGTGCAGTCAGACGACCACGGCCAACAGCTTTCAGACCGAAAGTGCCGAAGCTAACATCCGTACCCTGCGCCAGACCACGGTTGCGGCCTTTGTGCACTTTACGGAATTTTGTACGCTTTGGTTGTAACATCAGCGACGCTCCTTATTTACGGCCTTTACGCTGCTGCTTTTTAGGTTGAGCAGCCGGTTCCGGTTGTTCAACAGCAGCCATACCACCCAGGATCTCACCTTTGAAGATCCATACCTTCACGCCGATTACACCGTAAGTGGTGCGCGCTTCAGAGGTGTTGTAGTCAATGTCAGCACGCAGAGTGTGCAATGGCACGCGACCTTCACGATACCATTCGGTACGTGCGATTTCCGCACCACCCAGACGGCCGCTAACTTCAACTTTAATACCCTTCGCGCCAAGACGCATGGCGTTCTGAACTGCACGCTTCATCGCACGACGGAACATCACACGACGCTCCAGCTGTGAAGTAATGCTGTCAGCTACCAGTTTCGCGTCCAGTTCCGGTTTACGGACTTCGGCGATATTGATCTGCGCAGGAACGCCAGCGATATCCGCGACGACCTTGCGCAGTTTTTCTACGTCTTCGCCTTTCTTACCGATAACGATACCAGGACGAGCGGTGTGGATAGTCACACGAATACTCTTAGCCGGGCGCTCGATAACGATACGAGATACAGACGCTTTAGCCAGTTCCTTAGTCAGGTACTGACGAACTTTAAAATCGCTGTCCAGGTTGTCAGCGAATTCTTTGGTATTGGCGAACCAGGTAGAGTTCCAGGGTTTAACAATACCCAGGCGAATACCATTAGGATGTACTTTCTGACCCATTGCTAGTCTCCGGAGTCTCAGCGATCGGACACAACCACAGTGATGTGGCTGGTGCGCTTCAGGATGCGATCTGCACGACCTTTTGCACGCGGCATAATGCGCTTCATGCTAGGGCCTTCATCTACGAAAATTTTCGCGACTTTCAGATCGTCGATGTCAGCGCCATCGTTGTGTTCAGCGTTAGCAATGGCAGATTCCAGAACCTTCTTGACCAGTACAGCCGCTTTCTTATTGGTGTAGGTCAGGATATCCAGAGCCTGCGACACTTTTTTACCGCGTACAAGATCTGCTACCAGGCGAACCTTCTGGGCAGAAGAACGAGCATGGCGATGTTTAGCGATAGTTTCCATCTCTTCCTCCTGTTAGCGTTTCTTGGCTTTCTTATCAGCAGTGTGACCGCGATAAGTACGAGTCGGTGCAAATTCACCCAGTTTGTGACCGACCATTTCGTCGGAAACAAAGACAGGAACGTGCTGACGACCATTATGGACAGCGATGGTCAAACCGATCATGTTAGGGAAGATCGTTGAACGACGGGACCAAGTGCGCAAAGGCTTCTTGTCTCCGCTTTCCACCGCTTTCTCTACCTTCTTCAGCAAGTGCAGGTCAATAAAAGGACCTTTCTTGAGAGAACGTGGCATGGCTTATCCTCTAAAATTATTTGCTACGGCGACGTACGATAAATTTATCAGTACGCTTGTTGCTACGGGTCTTCTTACCTTTGGTCTGAACGCCCCACGGAGTGACCGGGTGCTTACCAAAGTTACGACCTTCACCACCACCGTGTGGGTGATCGACAGGGTTCATCGCAGTACCGCGAACGGTAGGACGAACACCACGCCAGCGTGCAGCACCTGCTTTACCCAGAACACGAAGCATATGTTCAGCGTTACCGACTTCGCCCAGCGTTGCACGACAGTCAGATTCGACTTTGCGCATTTCACCAGAACGCAGACGCAGGGTAACGTAGGATCCTTCACGTGCAACAATCTGCACATAAGTACCGGCAGAACGGGCAATCTGACCGCCTTTACCTGGTTTCATTTCTACGTTATGCACGGTGGAACCCACAGGAATGTTACGCATCGGCAGGGTATTGCCTGCTTTAATCGCAGCATCAACGCCAGACTGAATCTGGTCACCTGCTTTCAGGCCTTTTGGAGCCAGGATGTAGCGGCGTTCACCGTCTTTATACAGAACCAGTGCGATGTTCGCAGAGCGGTTCGGATCGTATTCAAGACGTTCAACGGTAGCCGGGACACCATCTTTGTTGCGTTTGAAATCAACAATACGATAGGCCTGCTTATGACCACCACCGATATGACGGGTAGTGATGCGACCATTGTTGTTACGGCCACCGGATTTGCTGTTTTTCTCAACCAGTGGGGCAAAAGGTTTGCCCTTGTGCAGCTCAGGGTTGACCACTTTAACAACGTGGCGACGACCCGGAGATGTCGGTTTACATTTAACAACTGCCATTGTTCTTCTCCTCCGACTTACTCAGCGCCGCCAACGAAGTCCAGATTCTGGCCTTCTTTCAGGGTGACGTAAGCTTTTTTCCAGTCGTTACGACGACCAATACGCTGACCGGAACGTTTAACTTTCCCTTTAACAACCAGGGTGTTAACGTCCTTTACTTCCACTTCGAAAAGCTTCTGTACAGCGGCTTTGATTTCTGCTTTGGTCGCGTCTTTAGCAACTTTGAGAACGATGGTATTAGTTTTTTCCATCGCAGCAGACGCTTTTTCAGATACGTGCGGCGCGCGCAGTACTTTTAGCAGACGTTCTTCACGGATCATGCCAGCATCTCCTCAACTTGCTTAACTGCGTCAGCAGTCATAACGACTTTGTCGAAGGCGATCAGGCTAACTGGGTCGATACTCGCTGCATCACGAACGTCAACCTTATACAGGTTGCGTGCGGCCAGGAACAGATTCTCTTCCAGTTCGCCAGTGATGATCAGCACGTCTTCCAGCGCCATACCTTTCAGCTTCTCTACCAGCAACTTAGTTTTTGGTGCTTCCAGAGAGAACTGCTCAACAACGATCAGACGATCCTGACGTACCAGTTCGGACAGAATGCTTTTCAGCGCGCCGCGGTACATCTTTTTGTTTACTTTCTGACTGTGGTCCTGTGGCTTTGCAGCAAAGGTCACGCCACCGGAACGCCAGATCGGGCTCTTAACAGAACCTGAACGCGCACGGCCAGTACCTTTCTGGCGCCATGGCTTTTTGCCAGAACCAGTTACTTCAGCACGGGTCTTCTGAGCACGAGTACCCTGACGGGCACCTGCTGCATAAGCAACAATAACCTGATGCACCAGCGCTTCGTTGAAATCACGACCGAAGGTAGTTTCGGAAACAGTCAGCGCGCTTTGCGCGTCTTTCAATACTAATTCCATTGCTATCCCCTTACGCCTTCACAGCTGGTTTAACGATCAGGTCGCCACCGGTAGCACCGGGAACAGCACCTTTAACCAGCAGCAGGTTGCGTTCAGCGTCAACACGTACTACGTCCAGGCTCTGAACGGTTACGCGCTCATTACCCAGCTGACCTGCCATTTTTTTGCCTTTAAACACTTTGCCCGGAGTCTGGTTCTGACCAATTGAACCTGGAACACGATGAGACAAAGAGTTACCGTGGGTAGCATCCTGGGTGCGGAAGTTCCAGCGCTTAACAGTACCGGCAAAACCTTTACCTTTAGAGGTACCAGTAACGTCAACTTTTTTCACATCAGTGAAAATATCAACGTTAATGCTCTGACCTACGGTGAATTCCTCGCCTTCAGCGGTGCGGAATTCCCACAGGCCGCGACCAGCTTCAACGCCAGCTTTAGCAAAATGACCTGCTTCAGGTTTGGTAACACGGTTCGTTTTTTTAGATCCGGCTGTTACCTGAATAGCAGTGTAACCATCGTTTTCCAGGCTCTTAACCTGAGTCACGCGGTTTGCTTCAATTTCAATCACGGTTACTGGGATAGAAACGCCGTCTTCAGTGAAGATACGCGTCATGCCCACTTTTTTACCGACTAAACCAATCATTGTTTCAACCTCTCAATCGCTCAATGACCTGATTAACCCAGGCTGATCTGCACGTCTACACCGGCAGCCAGATCCAGACGCATCAGAGCATCAACCGTTTTTTCAGTTGGCTCAACGATGTCAACCAGACGCTTGTGAGTGCGAATTTCATACTGATCGCGCGCATCTTTGTTGACATGCGGGGAGATCAGAACGGTAAAGCGCTCTTTGCGGGTCGGCAGCGGGATGGGACCACGAACCTGCGCACCAGTGCGCTTGGCAGTCTCAACGATTTCCGCAGTTGATTGATCAATCAGACGATGATCAAACGCTTTAAGACGGATACGGATTCTTTGGTTCTGCATGAGACCAGAGCTCCAATTATTTATAAACGAAAAAAAATTACTACTCACACCCATTACGATTGATGGGGGAGTGTAATCGTCTGCACATAACTCCCCAATTGGGAGTATTGTCAGGTGGGCTTATTGCCCGCCTGCGGTTCATATCGAACCGGGCCGTCATTTCTGACAAGCCAAAGCATTGTACGTACATTAACTATAATTGCAATGGCTTTGTGCCTGGAGGCGAACGCAAGCTAACGCCCCACACGTTGCAGAGCAGTAAGCTATTAAAATTCCTCTTTCTTATAAAAATCTATCCTTTTAGAGTAGTTAATTATAATACAGTTATAATATTTTGCTTTATAAGCAAAGCGCTCCTTTTCGTAGAGCGTGACAGCAGCCATACAGCTGTTTTCTGTATAAATATCCCATCCCTCTTTTGCCTTTTTTTCCCGTTCGGTCATCCTCTGCTGGTCTCGTTGATCTTCTTTTAGTGACGCTATTGCCTGCAAATAAACCTTAAATTGGCTTTCATACTCTTTTTTCTTGCTGTCCGCCAGATCCATCAGGCAGGACATTACTTCAACTGAATGTTTTATTCCCATACAGGGTGCCAATACTGCCGCTGTATAAGGATCCAGACCACTGTCAGCACTTGCCAGCCAGGCTGGGAACAAAAGATAAAGCGCTATCCTTCTCATTTCATATACTCCTGTAACCAGGCAATCCGCCTGCGCACGGGTTCATGCTCACGTAACTCAGAGGTCTGTTTTATCAGCTTAATAACGTCTTCTTTTTTATTTTTCCCAAAGAGGGGAACCATGCTTATTGCCAGAGTCCCCTGATATTTCATATCAATCAGTACTTCTCTTAATGCCGGGTGCAACTTTTCCCAAGCGACCGAATCATGTTTTTTATATCTGTTATAAAACCTGATTGAGTCTTTTACATAGGTCGAATAAGTGATTTCAAACAGCCTTACCTGCTGCGCTTCTGAGATTTCCTCTATAGAATCTTTATTTTCTTTGACAAAATCACTTGCTGCACAAAAGCTTTTTCTTGCGCTTTCTGCAATCTTCTTTGCCTTAGCCAGAGGTATTCCAGCAAGGGTAAGGTGGTGTATTACTTCTTCCGCTCCCCTGTGCTTCATGTCGTAACCACGGCCTATAGTGACGCCTGATCCCCATGTATTGCATCTGGAAGCTATTCCTGGCCAGTGTATTTTTCGGGAATAGTAAGGGCTGTCAGGTCTGTTATTGCCTTCCGCTCTGAAAGTGAGTAGTCCTTCTCCT
Organism: Erwinia tracheiphila; assembly: GCF_021365465.1. NCBI lineage: Bacteria > Pseudomonadati > Pseudomonadota > Gammaproteobacteria > Enterobacterales > Erwiniaceae > Erwinia > Erwinia tracheiphila. The sequence goes on along the minus strand of NZ_CP089932.1, from coordinate 565,782 downwards.
GGTTCCATTTTCTTTCCTCCATGAAAAACTGTTTAAAAATCCCTTATTCGTGGTGATCGTAGCACATCGTTTAAATTGTCATCATGATATTCTTTATCGGAACCGTCAGCTATCCTGTGCACATATCCTGACATTTTTGCCGCGAAAAAAAGAGCGCCGCGGCGCTCTTTTTTACTCTTTGCTCGATGGGGCAATTACGCTATTACTTTGGCAACAACGCCCGCGCCAACAGTACGGCCGCCTTCACGGATGGCGAAACGCAGACCGTCGTCCATCGCGATTGGGTGGATCAGGGTCACAACCATTTTGATGTTATCACCAGGCATCACCATCTCAACGCCTTCTGGCAGTTCGATGGTTCCGGTCACGTCAGTAGTACGGAAGTAAAACTGAGGACGGTAGCCTTTGAAGAACGGGGTGTGACGGCCGCCTTCGTCTTTGGACAGAATGTAAACTTCTGACTCGAATTTGGTGTGTGGCTTGATGGTGCCTGGCTTGGCCAGAACCTGACCACGCTGGATATCTTCACGCTTGATACCGCGCAGCAGGATACCACAGTTCTCACCTGCACGGCCTTCGTCCAGCAGTTTGCGGAACATTTCAACGCCGGTACAGGTTGATTTCACGGTATCTTTGATACCCACGATCTCAACTTCTTCGCCCACTTTCACGATACCGCGCTCGACACGACCGGTCACAACGGTACCACGGCCGGAGATGGAGAACACGTCTTCGATTGGCAGCAGGAATGGCTTGTCAATCGCACGCTCTGGTTCCGGGATGTAGTTGTCCAGGTGGCCAGCCAGCTCGATGATTTTTGCTTCCCACTCAGCGTCGCCTTCCAGCGCTTTCAGCGCAGAACCGTGAACGATTGGCGTGTCGTCGCCAGGGAATTCGTACTGTGACAGCAGGTCACGCACTTCCATCTCAACCAGTTCCAGCAGCTCTTCATCATCAACCATGTCGCACTTGTTAAGGAACACGATGATGTAAGGAACGCCTACCTGACGACCCAGCAGGATGTGCTCACGGGTCTGTGGCATTGGGCCGTCAGTCGCAGCAACAACCAGGATTGCGCCGTCCATCTGAGCAGCACCGGTGATCATGTTTTTCACATAGTCGGCGTGGCCAGGGCAGTCAACGTGCGCATAGTGACGGCTTGGGGTGTCATATTCAACGTGAGAGGTGTTGATGGTGATACCACGTGCTTTTTCTTCTGGTGCGTTGTCGATCTGGTCGAACGCACGCGCAGAACCGCCGTAGGTTTTAGCCAGAACGGTGGTGATAGCAGCAGTCAGAGTAGTTTTACCGTGGTCAACGTGGCCGATAGTACCAACGTTGACGTGCGGTTTGGAACGTTCAAATTTTTCTTTAGCCACGGCGAGATTCCTTAGTTTCTGTACTCTCCCCTGTGGACAGGAGAGCACGGGATCAATGAGTTAAACCCGGTTATTTACCACGGGCTTCGATAACAGCCTGAGCAACGTTGTTAGGCGCATCATCGTACTTCAGAAATTCCATGGAGTAAGATGCACGGCCTTTAGTGATAGAACGCAGCTGGGTTGCATATCCAAACATTTCAGACAGCGGAACTTCTGCGTGAATCACATTACCCGTCACGTTTGATTCCTGACCGCGTAATGTACCACGACGACGGCTCAGGTCACCGATGACGTCACCCGTGTTCTCTTCAGGCGTTTCAACTTCAACCTTCATAATCGGCTCAAGCAGAACCGGTTTTGCTTGCTTAAAGCCCTGTTTAAAGGCAATAGATGCTGCCAGTTTAAACGCCAGTTCAGAGGAGTCGACGTCATGGTATGAACCAAAGTGCAGACGGATACCCATATCAACAACCGGATAACCTGCCAGCGGACCTGATTTCAGCTGTTCCTGGATACCTTTGTCAACCGCAGGGATGTATTCACCAGGAATAACACCGCCTTTGATGTCATTGACGAATTCGTAGCCTTTCGGGTTAGAGCCCGGCTCCAGTGGATACATGTCGATAACAACATGTCCATACTGACCACGACCACCAGACTGCTTGGCGTGTTTACCTTCTATATCGGTCACTTTCGCGCGAATTGCTTCGCGATAAGCAACCTGAGGTTTACCCACGTTCGCTTCAACGTTGAATTCGCGCTTCATACGGTCAACGATGATGTCGAGGTGCAGTTCACCCATACCGGCGATGATGGTCTGGTTAGACTCCTCATCAGTCCAAACGCGGAATGACGGGTCTTCTTTAGCCAGGCGGCCCAGAGCCAGGCCCATTTTTTCCTGGTCAGCTTTGGTTTTTGGTTCTACCGCGATAGAGATTACCGGCTCAGGGAATTCCATGCGCTCCAGAATGATTGGAGAGTCTGGATCGCACAGCGTGTCACCCGTGGTAACATCTTTCAAACCAATAGCAGCAGCGATATCACCCGCACGAACTTCTTTGATCTCTTCACGTTTGTTAGCGTGCATCTGTACGATACGGCCAAAACGTTCACGTGCAGATTTTACCGAGTTCAGAACGGTATCACCGGAGTTAACCACGCCAGAATAAACGCGGAAGAACGTCAGATTACCTACAAACGGGTCAGTTGCGATTTTAAATGCCAGTGCAGAGAATGGCTCATCATCGGTCGCATGACGTTCAGCAGGCGTCTCTTTACCATCATCCAGGATACCATTGATCGCAGGAACATCAGTTGGTGCTGGCAGATATTCAACAACCGCATCCAGCATTGCCTGAACGCCTTTGTTTTTAAACGCAGAACCACAGGTAACCAGGATGATTTCGTTGTTCAGAACACGCTGGCGAAGAGCAGATTTAATCTCTTCTTCAGTCAGTTCTTCACCGCCCAGATATTTTTCCATCAGCTCTTCAGATGCTTCCGCTGCGGACTCAATCAGATTCTGGTGCCATTCTTCGGCCAGTTCCTGCATATCAGATGGAATCTCTTCGTATTCGAAGGTTACGCCCTGATCGGCGTCATTCCAGTTAATCGCTTTCATTTTCACCAGGTCGACAACACCAGTGAACTTTTCTTCTGCGCCAATTGCCAGCTGCAATGGAACAGGGTTAGCGCCCAGACGTGATTTAATCTGGCCAACCACTTTCAGGAAGTTCGCACCCATGCGGTCCATTTTGTTAACGAACGCAATACGTGGAACTTTATATTTGTTTGCCTGGCGCCATACGGTTTCAGACTGTGGCTGAACACCGCCAACGGCACAGTAAACCATGACTGCACCGTCAAGAACACGCATGGAACGCTCAACTTCAATGGTGAAGTCAACGTGTCCCGGGGTGTCGATGATGTTTACACGGTGCGGCTCGAACTGTTTAGCCATACCTGACCAAAAAGCGGTCGTTGCAGCGGAGGTAATGGTAATACCACGCTCCTGCTCCTGCGCCATCCAGTCCATGGTAGCTGCGCCGTCATGAACTTCACCGATTTTGTGATTTACACCAGTGTAGAACAGAATACGTTCAGTTGTTGTAGTCTTGCCGGCGTCGATGTGAGCACTGATACCGATATTACGATAGCGTGCAATGGGTGTTGTGCGAGCCATTTGATTCCTCTGATTCTCGGACGTTCAAAGTTAAAGCCCAGCGGGGTGAACTGAACGCCCGCTGGATTAATAACAACTACTGAGCTGTTACCAGCGGTAGTGAGCGAACGCCTTGTTGGCTTCAGCCATACGGTGAACGTCTTCACGTTTCTTCACTGCTGTACCTTTGTTGTCAGCAGCATCAGAAAGTTCGTTCGCCAGGCGTAAAGCCATTGATTTATCACCGCGTTTACGAGCAGCTTCAACAATCCAACGCATTGCCAGGGCATTACGACGGACCGGACGGACTTCAACTGGTACCTGATAAGTAGACCCACCCACACGGCGGGATTTCACTTCCACGGTTGGGCGGACATTGTCCAGGGCTACTTCAAATGCTTCCAGTTCGTTTTTACCAGAACGTTGAGCCAGGGTCTCAAGCGCAGTATAAACGATGGATTCAGCAGTAGATTTTTTACCATCTACCATCAGGATATTTACAAATTTAGCCAGCAGCTCTGATCCGAACTTAGGATCTGGCAGAATTTTACGCTGGCCAATAACGCGACGACGTGGCATGGAAATACTCCGTTGTTAATTCAGGATTGTCCAAAACTCTACGAGTTTATTATGACATTTAAGATAAAACGTTTGGCCTTACTTAACGGAGAACCATTAAGCCTTTGGCTTCTTCACGCCATACTTGGAGCGTGACTGCTTACGGTCTTTAACACCTGAGCAGTCCAGCGCGCCACGAACAGTGTGGTAACGCACACCTGGCAAGTCTTTAACACGACCGCCACGAATCAGGATCACGGAGTGCTCCTGCAGGTTGTGGCCTTCACCACCAATATAGGAGGTAACTTCAAAACCGTTGGTTAAACGAACACGGCATACTTTACGCAGCGCGGAGTTCGGTTTTTTAGGAGTAGTAGTATATACGCGCGTACATACACCACGTTTCTGCGGGCAGGCTTCCAGCGCAGGCACGTTGCTCTTTGCAACTTTGCGTGCGCGTGGTTTGCGAACCAGCTGATTAACTGTTGCCATTAAATAGCTCCTGGGATTTGCTTTTGCTTCGTAAACACGTGATAAATTGCCTCATGGTATAACGAGGACGCAGAATTTTAGGGCTGACCAGAAAAGGTGTCAAGAAATAACCAGTATATTGTCCCACTACCAGGTCATTTGCTGGGAATGTTTTACCGTCAGCGCAACGAAATCAGTATAGCTTACCTTTCCTGCACTGAGTGAAATTCGAGCAGAAAGTCCACGCGCCAGGATATCTTCATGTAATACGTACAGGCCGATATCTTTCTCCAGCAATTTTTTAAGTGCCTCACTCCCTTCCAGGGCCGCCAACACACCATCCTGTAGCAGCAGCACATCATCGCCCTTCGCCAGCACGCGGAGCAGCGCATCAAAGTCGCATTGAAAGGGTGAATGGATAAGAAGATGTAGCATGCTACCTCAGAAAGTAATAATACGGTCAAAACGCGCCAACAAGCTACGCAACTCTGTTGGCGAAACCACCTTTGCGGGTAATACTCGCGCGCCCTCAATTGGCAGACCGCGTTCCATAAGGGAGGCTGCGCAAATATACATTTCGTCAATGTCATACAAAGGAAGCAGTCCGAAAGCAGCAACATAATTGCGCGCCAACACCCTTGCAGGCTGCTGTTCAGTAAGAAGTTGCAGCACCCCATCGCTGACAAAAAATAGCGCAATATTTTCATTGAGTGCGCAGAGAGCCAATGCAGCATCTAATCCTTCCCGGCCAGCGCTGGTACCATGCGGAGACCGGGTAAATACGATAGCGATACGATTCATCAGAATTGCACCAGACGATCGCAGGTTAACGCCGCCTCGGCCAGAGCGCCCAATCCCGCAAGCTGGAACCCCTCCGCCAGATTAGCGCACGTCAGGCCAAGGTTTTTTGCTTCCTGCTCATTAGCAATGCCACGACGTAAGGCCGCTGAAACACAGATATTTAACGTGACATCCTGTTGCTGATTGAGCTGCTGCCAGCCATGAGTCAGATTGAATTCATCATTTGCTGGTGAAGTCAGTGCATTCGCATTCAGCACACCTTCACGATAAAAAAACACGCTTTCCAGCACGTGTCCTTGCTCCAGCAACGCCTGAGCAAACAATAAAGCGCTACTTGCCTGCTGCGTGCCATAAGCAGGGCCGGTGACCATCAGGATAAAACGCATTAGCGATCGTGTCCCTGACAATCTCCGCTTTTAAACTGGCGGATATAGAGGTAAACCGTGTGCTTGGAGATGTTAAGGCGTTCTGCCACCTGATTGATGGCATCCTTAATGTCAAAAATCCCTTTCTCATAGAGATTCAGCACAATCTGGCGGTTCTTGGCATTGTTAGAAACATTACGATCACCGCTCACTTCCTCAATGGTGAATTCCAGCGTCTGCATCACCAGATCCTCAACCGACGAAGCGAAGTTTACCGATGACGCGGCGTCCTGCGTTTCCGGTGGCATAAAAGTTGCCATAATCTGCGAGAACGGTACATCGAGATTCATGTTGATGCATAACAGGCCAATCACCCGCTGATGAGCGTTACGGATGGCAATGGTGACCGCCTTCATAAGCACGCCACTTTTGGCACGGGTGAAATATGCTCTGGATACATTACTGTCTGCCCCCCTCATTTCATGCAGCATGCGCAAGGCGAGATCGGTAATGGGGGAGCCTATTTTTCGGCCCGTATGCTCACCATTGGCAATACGAACGGCTGAACATTTTAAATCTTCCAGCGAATGTAGGACAATCTCACAGTGGGAGCCAATCAGCATAGCAAGGCCATCCACTACCGCCTCATATGAGCGCAGGATATCAAAGTCAGTTTGCTCGAAGGGACGCTGTTCCAGTAATTCCAGATCGGTCACATCACCGGTAAATATTGAACCAGACATTAAGACACCACCCTTGAAAAAAACCCGACGAAAGATGCCAGGCAAGACGTGTTCAGAAGAAAATGCGCGAAGGGTAGTCTAGCAAAGAACGTAAAGGCCTGTCCTCGACTTTGTCAGGAATTGCCGCAGGCAGCGATGATGAGTGGGGCGGGGAGAAACAACAATACTGCCACAGGAACCTGTGGCAGTAGGTCTTTTACTTAGCCTGAGCCGCAGCCGGGGCTTGGGCAGGTTTATCCGCATTCGCCTCCGCTTTAGCCACAGGTTTGATATCCTGCAGCTCAACATCGAACACTAACGTGGAGTTAGCCGGGATGCCAGGAACGCCGTTTTTACCGTAGGCAAGTTGTGGTGGAATAACCAGCTTAATTTTGCCGCCTTTCTTGACGTGTTTCAGGCCTTCAGTCCAGCCTGGGATGACGCCGTCAAGACGGAAAGAAAGGGGTTCACCACGGGTGAACGAGTTATCAAACTCGGTACCGTCAATCAGTGCACCTTTATAATTAACTACAACGGTATCGCTGTCAGTCGGTACCTTACCGGTTCCCTCTTTCTCAACCTGATAAAGCAGACCGGATTCCGTTTTCTTCACGCCTTTTTCTTTAGCAAATTTGGTTGCGAAAGCATCACCTTTTGCAGTGTTTTCTTTTGCATCTTTTTCCATTTTCGCCTGAGCTGCGCTCTTCACGCGGCTTTCAAAGGACTGTAAAGTCTGCTCAATTTCCTGATCAGACAGTTTGTTTTTTCCAGCAAATGCGTCCTGAACACCGGATATCAGCTGCTGTTTGTCCAGCGTGATACCCAGTTTCTCCTGCTCCTTCAGGGAGTTTTCCATATAACGACCCAGCGAGGCACCCAGCGCGTAGGCGGACTGCTGATCGTCTGTTTTAAAAGCAGCATTTTTAGGTACAGGTTGTGGTGACTGTTCTGCTGGCACGGGAGCTGCTGGCGCAGTCTCGGCAGCAAATGCCAGGGAGGCGTTCAGTGCAACGGCCATGATGGTGGCTGACAGTGTAACTTTAAACATTGATTTCATCCATTTCTCCAAAACCGAAGCCTCTCACCTCGGAAATCATTACAGACGGCGCTGTACTATAGCGATAAAACTGCACGAGGGAACTGACAATTTATCAATGAAAGCTAGGTAACTTCCGACCGCTTGTCCACCCTAAAGTTCATCACCTTAATGCAGACGACAGGCTTGTTTTTCAAGTATTGGCCGAAATTAGGGCCAGTGCGTCTGTTTCATTACGGTCTTTCCCGTTAGAATCAGGAAGATTTGGTTGAGGCAGTCGCGCCGTAAGCCCCAATGAGGAAAAGACATGCTGCATTCTTTTGAACAACGGATGGAAATGCTGGAAAGCCGCCTGGCGTTTCAGGAACACACCCTTGAAACGCTTAACCAGACAGTTATTCATCACGAACTTGAAATGGCACGTCTGAGAGAACAGATACGCCTGCTAACCGATAAACTGAAATCAGTCGCCCCTTCGATGATCGCCTCGCAGTCAGAAGAAACGCCACCGCCACACTATTAAGCACTGAAACGGCGAGTCTGCCAATCTGCAAAAATTCAGAGTATGCCTGGTGTCCAGCGTCAAGATGATTTCAGCGGTGGAACAAAAAAAGCCGCCATCAGGGCAGCCTTATCGGGAAAGCAGTTAAAACTTAGTGGCTACAGCCACATCCACCCTGACCATGTTCATGATCGTGGTGATGATCGTGCGCGCCATGCACATGGCCGTGGGCCAGCTCTTCTGGTGTTGCTTCACGAATCTCCACCACTTCCACTTTGAAGTTAAGATTCTGCCCAGCCAGCGTGTGGTTACCATCAACCACAACGTGGTCATCTTCAACTTCAGTTATCTCAACCGGCACGGAACCCTGATCGGTCTCTGCCAGGAAACGCATGCCTACCTGCAGTTCATCGACGCCCATAAAAACATCTTTTGGCACACGCTGAACGAGGTTGTCATCGTACTGGCCATAAGCATCATCTGCGGCGATGTTGACTTCAAATTTGTCACCCGCCTCATGATTCTCCAGTGCTTTTTCAAGACCTACAATCAGGGAGCCATGACCGTGCAGATAATCCAGCGGCGCACTTACCGTGGACTCATCAACCAACACATCCTCTTCTGTACGCACCTGATAAGCCAGGCTGACGACCAGGTCTTTTGCTACTTTCATGATTACTCCTAACCGTTGAGAGCTTGAGCCCTTAAGAATTGGCCAAATGACCAACCGCAAGCGCTCTTGATTGCGTCGATTGTAATGAATTTCAACGCGACTGTACGGTAAAGCTAAAAAAAGTCGGACAATTGCGCTACTCAGGATGGAAAATGCCAATGACCTGTTCGCTGTCGCGTACTCCATCACGAACATGCTTATCCGCTTCACGCATCTGATGACCGCAGGTAACACATTCAACTACATCAATATTATTTTCTTTCCATAGCACCAGCGTATCTTTTGCCTGGCATGCCGGGCAGGTCGCTCCGGCGATAAATCTTCTCCGCATTTCGACTCCTATTCAAACTCATCCCAGCCACCAAACTGGCGTTTTTCATGGCGCATCTCTGCCTGAAAAATATCTTCCAGCTCACGGCGGGCTTCTTTTACACGGGAAATCTGCTGACTGTCAGCATGATTAGGCATCAGTTCGCGTAACATACGCATATCCAGACGACGAAAATGCTGCTGTGCACGAAATGCCTGATGGGGATGCATGCCAAGCGTCATCAATGTCTTACGGCCCATCTCCAGCGCACTGGAGAACGTTTCACGCGAGAACTGCGCCACACCCGCCTGAATCAACTCGTGCGCCTCTACGCGACCTCTTGCACGGGCAAGAATTTGCAGATGAGGAAAATGATGCTGACAGAGATGAACAATTGCGATTGCATCTTCCGGCGTATTGCAGGTGATCACTATCGATTGTGCCGTATCCGCTCCCGCAGCACGTAACAGCTCAAGTTCGGTAGCATCGCCGTAATAAACTTTATATCCATATTTACGCATCAGGCTGACGGAACTGATATCCCGCTCCAGCACCGTAATACGTTTCTCATTCGCCATTAGCAGGCGCGCCACCACCTGACCGAAACGGCCAAATCCGACGACGATCACTTCCGGTTTATCATCCTCGACAAACGGCTTTTCGTCGTAGTGATCATCCTCGTTGAAGCGCCTTGCCAGAATCTTGTCAATACCCTGCATCAGCACTGGCGTGATCATCATCGACAATGTGACCGTGACCAGCAGCAACGACATCTGATCGCCCTTAAACAATTTTGCCGATGACGCAGCCGAAAACAACACAAAAGCGAACTCTCCGCCTTGGCTAAGTACCCCGGAAAATTGCAGACGCTCTGAACTACGCAGACCAAACAGGCGTGAAAGCAGGTACAGCACCGTTCCTTTAACCGCCACCAGCGCTATTACACACACAATAATTTCAAGCAGATGGATATAAAGCACGCCAAGATTGAGCGCCATGCCGACGGAAATAAAAAACAGGCCCAGAAGCAACCCTTTAAAAGGATCGATAGCGATTTCCAGTTCATGGCGATACTCACTTTCTGCCAGCAGTATCCCGGCGATAAAAGTACCTAATGCCATGGAAAGTCCTAACGCGTCCATAAACAGTGCGGAACCCAGCACCAATAGTAGCGAGGCGGCGGTAAAAACCTCACGCACACCTGATGCGGCAATAAAACGAAAAATCGGTCTGAGCAAATAGCGACCACCCACCAACATTCCGGCAAAGGCCAGCACCTTCATTACGATCTTCATCCAGTCGGTATGGCCGCTGTCCCCTCCCGCCAGCAGCGGCACTAACGCCAGCGCCGGGATCACCGCCAGATCCTGAAAAAGCAGCACGGAAAAACCTAACTGACCCGCTTCACTTCGGTTCATCCCTTTTTCACGCATGAGCTGTATCGCCATCGCGGTAGAGGACATCGCCAGTCCGATGCCGCCAATCAGCGCCGCCTGCCAGGAAAAATGCGTCAGCCACAGCAATCCGCCGAGGATTACTGAGCTAAAAACAACCTGCGCCGCCCCTACGCCAAAGATCGATCGCCGCAGCTGCCAGAGCTTGGCAGGATTCAGTTCCAGCCCGATGATAAACATCAGAAACACCACGCCCAACTCAGAGAAGTGCAGGATCTCATCAACATCGCTGATAAAACCCAATCCCCACGGGCCGATGGCGATACCGGCCAGCAGATAGCCCAGCACGGCACCAATCCCCAAACGCGCCGCCAGCGGCACGGCGATTACTGCGGCAAAAAGATAGACCACCCCTGCCGTTAACAGTGTTTGCCCTTCCATTCACCGCCCTCCAGGCAGTTGCGGAGACGCCAGCCAGTCACCGTAGGCACGCGCGTAGTTTTTCATCACTTCAGACGACTGCCGACGCGCCAGATAGATAATCATTGGCGTCAGCCAGTGCATCCGGCAGAGTTGGGCGGTCAGTTCAAACGGACGCATAATGTCGGACATGGTATATCGGTTAAGCCCGTCCTGATGGTAAGCCGCTTCCGGCTCGCCAGTGGTGGTGACACTCCGCCAGAATTTTCCTTCCAGCGCGTTGCCATTTGGACCACTTGCAAACCCGCGCGACAACACGCGATCCAGCCACTCTTTTAACAATGCAGGACAGCTATAGGTATAAAGGGGATGCTGAAAAACAATAATGTCATGTTCACGTAGAAGCTGCTGTTCGTGATGAATATCAATAAAGAAATCAGGATAGTGCGCGTAGAGATCATGCACCATCACGTTGGGCAAATCCTTTGCCGGTTGCAGCAACACCCGGTTGGCGATGGAATCCTGCGATTCAGGATGAGCATAAAGCAGTAAAACATTGGACATCTGCGACATCATTCCTCTCCAAATCGTCGTCATAGTGGAGAAATTCCGCTACCATGCCCGACACAACGGAATTGTGAATTCCGCAAGTAATTATGATGATTCAATTTAACATATACCCTGAATAATTCGAGTTGCAGGAAGGCGCCCCGATGAGCTTACTCAGGTAAGTGATTTGAGTAACGAACGCCGTCAGCATACCTGAAACATGACGGGCATATCCTGACTATTACGGCGCTTATGATTGTCTTCTCCTCATTACAAATACGACGCGGTGTCCGCGTATTGCTGGACAACGCGACCGCCACCATTAATCCAAGACAGAAAGTCGGGCTGGTGGGAAAAAACGGCTGCGGCAAATCGACGCTGCTGTCACTGCTTAAGAACGAAATAAGCGCAGACGGCGGTAGTATGACCTGCCCCGGCAGCTGGTCTCTCGCCTGGGTCAATCAGGAAACGCCTGCCCTCTCCATCCCGGCCATTGATTATGTCATTGACGGCGATCGGGAGTTTCGTCAGCTTGAACGCAATCTGGACCATGCCAACAAAATAGATGATGGTCATGCCATTGCCACACTGCATGGCAAACTTGATGCAATTCAGGCATGGACAATACAGTCGCGTGCCGCCACTCTGCTTAAGGGTTTGGGCTTTTCGCAGGAGCAGCTACAACGCCCGGTCAGTGACTTTTCCGGCGGCTGGCGCATGCGCCTCAACCTGGCCCAGGCGCTAATCTGCCGCTCCGATCTGCTGTTACTCGATGAGCCCACTAACCACCTCGATCTTGATGCGGTCATCTGGCTGGAACGCTGGCTAAAGAGCTATCAGGGAACGCTGATCCTGATCTCCCACGATCACGACTTCCTTGATCCCATTGTGGATAAAATCCTGCACATTGAGCAGCAGTCGATTTTCGAATACACCGGCAATTACAGCTCATTCGAAATTCAGCGCGCCACCAAACTGGCGCAACAGCAATCAATGTATGAAAATCAGCAGGCAAAAGTCTCCCACCTGCAAAGTTTTATTGATCGCTTCAAGGCAAAAGCCAGCAAAGCGAAACAGGCGCAAAGCCGCATCAAAATGCTTGAGCGAATGGAGCTGATTGCCCCTGCGCACGTTGATAATCCCTTTACTTTCAGCTTCCGCGCCCCGGAGAACCTGCCAAATCCCCTGCTGAACATGGAAAAAGTCAGCGCGGGCTACGGCGAACGCATCATTCTCAATTCAATCAAACTCAATCTGGTGCCCGGCTCCCGCATCGGCCTGCTTGGTCGCAACGGCGCGGGTAAATCGACGTTAATCAAACTGCTGGCCGGTGAGCTGGCTCCGTTACAGGGTGATATTGGTCTGGCGAAAGGCATCAAACTCGGTTACTTCGCCCAGCACCAGCTTGAATTTCTCCGCGCAGATGAGTCCCCATTGCAGCATCTGGTTCGTATCGCGCCCAAAATTCTGGAACAGCAGCTACGCGACTATCTGGGCGGATTTGGCTTCCAGGGCGATAAAGTCAGCGAAAATACCGGTCGCTTCTCCGGTGGCGAAAAAGCGCGCCTGGTACTGGCGCTGATTGTCTGGCAGCGCCCTAACCTGCTGCTGCTTGATGAACCAACCAACCATCTTGATTTAGATATGCGTCAGGCCTTAACGGAAGCGTTAATCGACTTTGAAGGCGCATTGGTGGTGGTATCGCACGATCGTCACCTGCTGCGCTCCACCACTGACGACCTTTATCTGGTGCATGGCGGCAAGGTGGAAGCGTTCGATGGCGATTTGGAAGATTATCAGCGCTGGTTGAGCGAGTTACAAAAGCAAGAAACCGCCAGCACTGAATCTAAGCCAGACAACGGAAACAGCGCACAGGCCAGAAAAGATCAGAAGCGCCGTGAGGCAGAACGGCGGACCCAGACACAGCCCCTGCGTAAGCAGATTGAAAAGCTGGAAAAGCAGATGGAAAAGCTGAACAACCAGCTGACCGCCGCAGAAGAAAAGCTGGCGGATAGCGCTATTTACGAACAGAGCCGCAAGGCTGAACTCACCACGGCCCTGCAACATCAGGCGGAAGCGAAATCGGCACTGGAGGCATGTGAACTGGCGTGGCTGGATGCTCAGGAGCAATTAGAAACCCTGCTTCAACAGCCCGGCTAAATCGCCATATTAACGCGTGCGACGCCTGCCTGTTTCCCGGCACGCGTCGCCAGTCCAACGCTCACACCACCAGGCCGTAAAAACCTGAACCCAGCCCGACAAAGCAACAACAGAAATCTTGTGATTCGCGCGCCCGGTGCAAACATTGTTTGCCCACCAGCCTTCAAACCTGTTGTCAAAAACCTGACCATCGCGTCCGGAATGGATGGGTTCTTGCAGGAGGACCACACAGCTTCACCGTTCACCGTGGCTTATCCCCCAGAATAGTTGCGCGATGCATAATACGTCGTGCCGGGAGATAATCCGCATTGGCATAATGCTGCGTCACACGGTTATCCCAAATCGCCAGATCGTTTTCCTGCCAGCGCCAGCGTACCTGAAACTCTGGCTTTGTAATGTGCGTAAACAGGAAAGCCAGCAGCGCCTCACTCTCCTTCTGCTTCAGGCCAACAATGCGCGTGGTAAATCCTTCATTAACAAAAAGCGATAACTTACCGCTCACCGGATGCGTACGTACTAGCGGATGGAGCACCGGCGGATTATTTTCTACCGCCCGTTTCCAACGAGCATGTTCCTCTTCACTGCGGCGGTATCTAAATTCCTGAAATGATTTTGTGAAATCGTGTTCGGCCTGCAGGCCAGCCAACAGCACTTTAAAAGATTCGGATAACGCCTCATAAGCCGCAATTCCACTGGCCCACAGTGTATCACCTCCGCATTCCGGCAATTGTTTCGCGGCAAGAATAGCGCCTGCCGGCGGGTTAGTGATAAAGGTTACGTCGGTGTGCCAGTTGTCATTGTCCGGCGGATTATCATTATGGGTATCCAGCACGATAATCTCTTCCGCGTCGGGCGCATGGGGATAAACCGGATGGATGTGCAAATCGCCAAAACGAGCCGCCAGCGCGCGCTGCTGCGGTGGCGTTACCGGCTGGTCGCGCAGGAACAGAACCTGATAGCGGATCAACGAGTGATAAAGCTGCTCGAACTGGGCATCGCTCAATGAGCGACTCAGGTTAACATCAGCAACCTGTGCACCAATATTCGGTCCCAGCGGGGTAATAGTCAGACGCTCGTTCATTCAATGTTCTCCATGCCAGGGGGTCAGGCGACGTTGCAGTGCACGTAGCCCCAATTCAAGGGTGAAAGCGATTGCGGCAATTGCCGCGATACCTGCCAGCACGACATCTGTTGCCAGAAACTCACCGGCAGACTGCACCATAAAGCCCAATCCACGCGTGGCGGCAATCAGTTCAGCAGCCACCAGCGTTGACCAGCCCACGCCAAGGCCAATTCGTATTCCCGTGAGAATTTCCGGTAGTGCGCCCGGCAGGATGACAAATCTCAGCAATTGCCAGCGATTTGCACCCAATGACTGTGCGGCGCGCAAACGAACGCACTGGACGCTTTTCACACCGGCGAGGGCTGACATGGCAACCGGAGCAAAAATCGCCAGATAGATAAGCAAGATCTTTGAGGTTTCGCCAATACCAAACCAGATAACCATCAGCGGTAAATAAGCCAGCGGCGGGACAGGACGATACAGCTCGATCAGCGGGTCGAGCATGCCGCGCACAGTTTCATTCAGCCCCATCAGGATACCAACCGGCACGCCCAGGATAACCGCGGCCAGCAGGGCAATCAGAATGCGGCTGAGGCTGGCAGCAAGATGCTGCCAGAGCGTAGCGTTCATAAAACCTTGCGGGCCAGCAATGGTCAATAATTGATGAAAAACCTGCTGAGGAGGCGGTAAAAATAAAGGGGCAATCCAATGAAGGGCAGTCACCCCCCACCATATCGTCAGCAACGTCAGTAGCGTAACCGCACTGAGTGTTAGCTGACGGTTGAATGGCCAGTGCAACCCCTGCGGGGAAGCTGACGTTTTTTCGGTTGAAAGTAAGCTCATAAGGACACCTCACGCCTTTGGAAAACGCGGCTCAACACATATTCACGCCGGGCAATAAACGCCGGGTCGGACTTAATGCCCCGGCAGGATTCCCCGGCAGCGTAGCGGCGACCAAAATCGAGCGCCAGACGTTCGATAACCCGACCTGGTCCCTGTGATAAAATAATCAGTTCGCTGGCCAGAAAGACCGCTTCCTCAATATCGTGAGTAATCAATAACACCTGCTTACCGCTGTCGCGCCACAAGGTCAGCAGCAGTTCCTGCATCTGCTCACGGGTGAAAGCATCCAGCGCTCCGAACGGTTCATCCAGCAACAGCAGTTGTGGATCGGCCACCAGCGCCCTGGCGATGCCAACCCGCTGGCGCATGCCACCGGAAAGCTGCCAGATAAACTTATTCTCTGTGCCGTTTAATCCAACCTTATTTAACATTTGCCGGGCAGTTTCCCTGCGTTGTATTTTCTTCACGCTGGCCAGCTGCAAGCCGAAAGCCACGTTATCCAACACGTTTCGCCACGGCAGTAACCCTTCATGTTGGAATACCACGCCACGGTCCGCCCCCGGCCCGGTGACAATCTGGCCGTTGAGCATAATAGTGCCGGACTCCGCAGGCAGAAAACCGGCGATAAGGTTCAGCAGGGTGGTTTTACCACAGCCCGAAGGGCCAAGCACCACCACCAGTTCCCCGGCAGCAATAGACAGGCTAATCCCGTCCAGCGCAAGATGACCGTCATAACGGGCGCTGAGATGCGAAACAGCAAGCATATTTGCTTCCGTTACTGAGCCAGAGATTTGACAAAGCGGTCAGTGACATAGCCGCTGTAGTCGCTGGCAACCTGCGGCACTTTACCCTGTGCCTTAAGGAAGGTTGCGGTGTCAATAATGGCCTGGTTCACTGGTTGGCCCAGTTGCTCAACCTGCTGGCGGGCGGTGAGATAATTATTTCCCCTTACCAGTTGCGGCACTTGCTGTGCCGGCACGCCGCTCAGACGCGAGAGCGTGCTGAGATTTTCATTGTTTTTCAGCCATTGCTCCGGGTTATCGAGATAACCTTTCTGCGCCGCTATTGCGCTGCGGGCAAATGCCGCCACCACGTCAGGATGCTGTTGGGCAAAATCTTTGCGCACCACCCATACATCCAGAGTTGGGGAGCCCCATTTACCAACCTGTGCAGAATCGGTCAAGACACTGCCATTTTTCTCCAGTTCAGTGACAGCTGGCGCCCAGACATAAGCCCCATCAATATCACCCTGTTGCCAGGCGGCAATAATTTCAGGCGGTTGCAGGTTCAGGATTTGTACCTTATCGGGGGCAATGCCCCAGTGCTTCAACGCGGCAAGCAGGCTGTAATGCGTGGTAGAGATAAAAGGCACGGCAATGCGCTTGCCAACAAGATCCTGGGGGTTGTTAATACCTTTCCTGACTACCAGCGCCTCGGAGCTGCCGAGCTGAGAAGCCAGTAAAAAGACCTCGATGGGCACCTGTTGACTTGCCGCGACCGCCAGCGGACTGGATCCAATATTGCCGATTTGAATATCGCCGGACGCCAGCGCCCTGACCACGCTGGACCCACTGTCAAATTTCCGCCAGTCGGCCTTTACGCCGCTCTCTTTTGCGAAGGTATTATTGGCCTGCGCAACCTTTGCTGGTTCTGCAGAGGTTTGATAAGCAATAGTGACATCCACCGCTTTCGCGCCGGACATGCAGGAAAAAAGGGCCAGCATGGTAGTCATCAAAAAAGGGGAGAATTTCGCCGTCATGGCCTGCTCCGGTTATCATTGTCATGGGATGGATACCCTTTTGTAACCGGGAATAACTATTGCGATAAAGTAATTAAAAATTATCTTTTATATCTTTATCTACTTAGGAGAAAAACAGAATAGGTATGCTGAAAAATGGACCGGGCCGATAAGTGAGTAAAACAGACACTCGCCAGCTGTCGGTCATGGCGCCGCCGTCATACTGGTGCCACAAACCGCACTTTACATGCACCCGTAAGCAACATGCCTTGAACGCGCTAACTGTCCAACGATCGCCTTGAGGACGTTTGACCGCACTGAACAGAATGTTTAGCGGCTGTCTCAACAGGGCTTTATTCCAGACAATCAGACCACAGGAAAAATGCAACAGGGCCCCGTCATTCTCAGACGTCTTTTCCCGTCGGGTCAGGGGCCGGCGAAACCGGTTCATCCGGCTGTGCGTCCTCCCGACGGCCCGGCGACGGGCACTGAAGGTTCGTCACGACGGCTCAACCGGTCTGTTTTCAGCCCGGGCGCTTCGTCGCCTTTGTCCGGGCAGAGTCCGGGTTTTTGCCCCGGACGCCCCGTCTGAAGAGCACCGGGTGTGTCCGCCACCAGTTTGATGTCATGCCTGTTTGCTGCTGCGACCCGTGACAGAGGAAGCCCGCCGGCGTCTGTCATCAGACTGGGCTTTACGCCCTGTTTCCCTGTTTCCCTGTTTCCCTGTGTCCGTGGGATTGCGTCCTGTTTTTTGTCCCGGCAGCGGTGATGTTGTCATACCGCCATCCACCGACAACCATGAGCAGTCCGTGCCGTCCGGGTGTTCACAGGCCAGTAATCCGTTCTGCCAGAAACGCCCGAAGACACCTGCGTCTCTCCGTTCCCGGAAGCGCCGGGGCGCAGAAGCTGATGAACCTATCCCTGTGGCATTGAGTGCATTCCACTGACAGGCTGTGCTGGGGACGAAGAAAATGGCGTTCATTGCGGCCCGATTATCAACACGTTTTCGGCGCGTACCCGGAGGATGGCGGGTTTTATGTTCCGGGATAAGCGGGGCCATTTTGTCCCGGAGTTCATCGCTAATCTGCCCTTTACCGCCTGCCATACTTTGCCCTCAGATATGACCGGGATGCATTATACGATGGTGCCTTTTGGGACAGCGTCTTAATGCCAGATGAGCAAAACACAGGCCGCCGTGAGCAATCCCATAGAAACATTGAAAATCACCCATGCGCGGCGGCTGGCCAGAATATGCCCGATTATCGTGCCACACCCTAACCAAATGACACCGGATACCACGTTAACGAGAGCCATTCCCGCACTTATTGCCATTACTGAACCTCGCCAGGCGTCACCAGACAGGCTAAAGCTGGTAACCGCACCCAACGCCATTAGCCAGGCCTTAGGATTAATCAGCTGTAGCAGCCCGCCTTGCCAGAACGGCATGGGCCGCTTCAGCGCATCGCCCGTTTCCAGCTTCTCATATTTTGCCGTGCCGATTTTCCATGCCAGCCAGAGGAGATAGGCGCTTCCGGCAATTTTTAGAAACAGATGAAGAGAAGGATAAAGCAGGATAAGGCCGCCAACGCCCGACGCCACAATGAACAACATCAGCTGCATGCCAATCATGATACCGATAAGCAGCCATAATGAGCGCAGGAAACCAAAATTGGCACCTGACGCCGTGAGTAACATATTATTAGGTCCCGGCGTGATGGCAGCTACCCAGAGAAAGCCTAACATTGATAAAAATAAACTCAGTTCCATATGAATCAGGTGCTCCTCACCCACGACCAGAAATAAACCTGATGAAGCTAGCAATATGACAGGAAACCGACAAGTATTTTGAACATGATTTTAAATCAGCAGTCTGCTGACTTTCAGCCGCCAGCCGGGGGACGCAACCCGCATTTGCAAACCCTTTTGCCGCGGCTGGTGAGACGCAGGATCCTCCTGGTGCCTCACTGGCAGCGTCTGACCCTGCCTGACGGTGATTTTATCGATCTGGCCTGGAGTGAAGACCCGGCCAAAGCAAGATACAAACCCCGAGTGGTACTGTTCCACGGACCTGAGGGAAGCGTAAACAGTCCCTATGCGCATGGTTTGTTACTCGCGTGTCAACAGCACGGCTGGCTGGGTGTTGTCATGCATTTTCGTGGTTGCAGCGGTGAACCCAACAGGCTTCATCGTCTTTATCATTCGGATGAAACCACCGATGCCACCTTTTTTCTGCACTGGCTGCGAGAACACCGTGGCACAGTTCTCACTGTATCGGTCGGCTTTTCTTTGGGCGGTAATATGTTGGCCTGTCTGATGGGACAACAGGGCGATCGCTGCCTGCTACCTGCTGGATGCCGACGTCATGGCCTCAGCACCACTGATGCTGGAACCTTGCAGTCTGCGACTGGAAAAGGGATTTTCCCGACTCTACCCGCGTTACTTACTCAATCGGCTGAAGAAAAATGCCAGGAGGAAGCTGATCGCCTGGCCGGGTACGCTGCCAGTGGACATGGCCCAACTCAACGCGCTGAAAACGCTGCGTGGTTTTGACGATGTTATCACCGCCAGAGCACATGGTTTTCAGGATGCAAGCGACTACTACCGACGTTGCAGCGCGATGCCGGGCGTCACCAGGCCCATGCTGATTATCCATGCTAAAGACGAGCCTTTTATGACCGACACGGTCATTCCTCCCGTCGGCTGCTGCCCGCCTGCGTGGAGTATCAGTTGACCGATTATGGCGGACATGTAGGATTTGTCGGTGTAACCCTTCGTCAGCCCCGCATGTGGCTGGAGGAGCAAATACCACATTAGCTTTCAAACTGGTTGGACAACAAAGATGATTATTCCCTGGCAGGATTTGGAAACAGACACGCTGAACAATCTGATTGAATCCTTTGTGCTGCGTGAAGGGACGGATTATGGTGAACATGAACGTTCGCTGACCCAAAAGGTAAAGGATGTGCACCTGCAATTACGCAGCGGCGAAGCGATGCTGGTCTGGTCGGAACTTCACGAAACCGTCAATATCATGCGGCGAGGACAGCTGCACCAGCCCTGAATACGCCAATACGCTTTTTTTGTTGAACGCCTGCTCGTCGATGATGCCGATGATAAAAATCATGTCGACGACCTGCCAAACCTTGGGGGCTAGCGCAATCAGCTATCACCGGACAGCGCCCTGATGGATCGCCTTGTATTTCCCATAACGGACAAACTGTCCTGAAAATCCTGAAGTGCGTTCAGCCTCAGCTAACCCTCTATTTGGCCTGATTTTTATCAAGTCATCGCTCTCCCGCCTGCAACAGAACGGATGATGACAGCAGGTTATAAAACGTGTTAACAATGGCCGATTGCTATTGATAAGGAATACGTTTATGTCTGCGAAACATCCAGTGATTGCGGTGACCGGTTCCAGTGGCGCGGGAACCACCACCACCAGCCGCGCATTTCGTAAAATTTTTCAGCAGCTGAATCTGCATGCAGCCGAGGTGGAAGGAGACAGCTTTCATCGATTCACCCGACCAGAAATGGATATGGCTATTCGTAAGGCGCGGGATTTGGGACGTCATGTCAGCTATTTCGGACCGGAAGCCAACGACTTTTCGCTGCTGGAGGAGACCTTTGAGGAATATGGTCGCAGCGGCAGCGGTAAGTCCCGTAAATATTTGCATACCTTTGATGAAGCCGTGCCGTGGAATCAGGTTCCGGGTACCTTTACGCCCTGGCAACCGCTACCGGAACCCACTGACGTGCTGTTTTATGAGGGCCTTCACGGCGGTGTGGTCACCGAGCAAAATGATGTTGCACAGCATGTCGATCTGCTGGTCGGCGTGGTACCTATTGTTAATCTTGAGTGGATTCAAAAACTGGTGCGCGATACCAGTGAGCGTGATCATTCTCGCGAGGGCGTGATGGATTCCGTAGTGCGGTCAATGGATGATTATATTAATTTTATTACTCCGCAGTTTTCCCGCACGCATCTCAACTTTCAGCGTGTGCCGACCGTCGATACATCAAACCCGTTTGCCGCTCGTTCCATTCCCTCACTTGATGAAAGCTTTGTCGTCATTCATTTCCAGTCGCTGGAAGATATTGATTTTCCCTATCTGTTGACGATGCTGGATGGGTCGTTTATCTCGCGTATTAACACGTTGGTCGTACCGGGCGGTAAGATGGGACTGGCGATGGAACTGATTATGGCTCCGCTGGTTAAGCGATTGATAGAGGTAAAAAAAATAGAATAACACCCTGCCTGAACAAGGCGTTATTAAGCTCAAAGCACGATGGTCTCGTAACTGTGCGTGATCGTCACGCCCTTAGCCAGCATTAAGGCAACGGTACAGTATTTTATCTGCCGAAAGATCGACAGTGCGCGATATCGCGCTTTATCAGCCAGTGCACTACCGGTAACGATAAAATGCAGATTGATGCGGGTGAAGAGTCCCAGGGCTTCCTCACGGCGGGTTGACGTAAGTTTCACTTCGCAATCTTTTACGTCATGGCGGCCTTTCTGCAGGATTGAGACCACATCAATCGCGCTGCATCCACCTGCTGCCATCAACACCATCTCCATGGGGCTGGGTGCTTTATCCCCCGAGTTGCCATCCATGAGTACCTGATATCCCGATGAAAACTCGCCCAAAAAGATCAGCCCCTCAACCCATTTAACACGCGCTTCCATTACAAGTTCTCCTAATTCATTCAGTTAGCGTAAGATTACGCGCAAATAACAAAAACGGTAATCTTCCCATTTTCCCTCTATGCTGGAGTAAGAGAACACAAGACACTGATGCAAAGCTGTGCTACAAAAAGACTGTAAAATTTTCGTCAGTACTCTACAAAACAGGACGAAAAGAAATGTTAAAACAAGCAAGGCTTTTCATCGAGCCAGAATAAATTTCCTGATAAGGGAAAACTTGACCATTTTGATCGCCTGACAGGGAATTCCGCTCCTGAATTTAAGGCATGATTACAACAGAGGATAAAAGCGAATGGTTCTCGGCAAACCGCAAACAGACCCGACACTCGAATGGTTCCTGTCACATTGCCATATTCACAAATATCCATCCAAAAGCACGCTGATTCACCAGGGTGAAAAAGCGGAAACGCTCTATTACATCGTTAAAGGCTCCGTGGCTGTGCTCATTAAGGATGAAGAAGGTAAAGAGATGATCCTCTCTTACCTTAACCAGGGTGACTTTATCGGTGAACTTGGCCTGTTTGAAGAAGGCCAGGAACGCAGCGCATGGGTACGGGCAAAGGCCGCCTGCGAAGTTGCCGAAATATCCTATAAAAAATTCCGTCAGCTCATCCAGGTTAATCCCGAAATACTGATGCGTCTCTCATCGCAGATGGCTCGCCGTCTTCAGGTTACCTCCGAGAAAGTCGGTAATTTAGCTTTCCTTGATGTTACAGGCCGAATTGCACAAACGCTGCTGAATCTGGCTAAACAGCCCGATGCCATGACCCATCCCGATGGTATGCAAATTAAGATCACCCGGCAGGAGATCGGCCAGATTGTCGGTTGTTCCCGCGAAACGGTAGGTCGAATTTTGAAAATGCTGGAAGATCAGAACCTCATTTCTGCGCACGGTAAAACTATCGTTGTCTACGGCACACGTTAGTCGTCACAGCACCATGGCGTAATACTCCCTGTTACGCCTTTTATTTGGTACGAATTCATGTGGCGTCGAATCATCTACCATCCGGAAATTAATTATGCCCTGCGCCAGACAATGGTGCTTTGTTTACCCGTTTCCATTGGCTGGTTACTGGGGCATCTGCAAAACGGATTACTGTTTTCTCTGGTGCCCGCATGCTGCAATATTGCCGGCCTGGACACGCCCCATAAACGTTTTTTCAAACGCCTGATTGTGGGCGGCAGCCTGTTTGCTTTTAGCAGCTTTCTTATCCAGTACCTGGGTGAGTACCAGGTGCCATTACCCGTCATCCTGTTTGTAATGGCAATACTGCTGGGCGTCACTGGCGAGATCAGCCCGCTGCACGGCAGGCTGTTGCCCGGCTCGCTGATCGCCGCGATCTTTACTCTCAGCCTCGCAGGCAGGATGCCGCTGTGGCAGCCGCCGATACTTTATATCCTTGGCACCATCTGGTACGGCGTTTTTAACTGGTTCTGGTTCTGGCTGTGGAAAGAGCAGCCCATGCGCGAAACGCTGAGTCTTTTGTATCGCGAGCTGGCAGGCTACTGCGAGGCAAAATATACCCTGCTAACTAAACTCACCGACCCGGAAAAAGCGCTGCCGCCGCTGCTGGCACGCCAGCAAAAAGCCGTCGATCTTATCACCACCTGCTATCAACAAATGCATATGCTGGCCGCCAATAATCATCATAAACGGCTAACGCGTGCTTTCCAGATTGCCCTCGATTTACAGGAACACATTTCCGTCAGCCTGCATCAACCGGGTGAAGTACAAAAACTGGTGGGACAAAGCCACGCCGAGGCGGTTATTCGCTGGAATGCGTTAACCATTGCAGCACGGCTTCGCACATTAGCAGACGGCATACTTTATCACCGCATGCCCGACCGTTTCACAATGGACAAGCAATTACAGGCGCTGATGAAACTGGCCCGTCAGCATCCTGATAATCCCGTGGGGGGGTTCTGCTACTACCACTTTAGCCGGATTGCGCGGATATTGCGTACACAGCGCCCTCTCTATCGGCGTGATTTAATGGCAGATCGTCAGCGCAGGCTGCCGCTTTTATCGGCGACAAAAAGCTATCTCTCGCTAAAATCAGCAGCACTGCGCACTGCCGCACGCTTTGCCGTGATGCTAACCTTTGCCAGTTCCATGGCGCTGTTTTTTGATTTACCCAAACCGTACTGGATTCAGATGACGGTGATGTTTGTCAGTCAGAACGGTTACAGCGCCACCCGCGTGCGGATTCAACATCGGGCGCTCGGTACGCTTGCCGGGCTGATTATCGCCGCAATTACGCTACGGCTTAATGCCCCGGAGTCACTTGTGCTGCTGGTAATGCTGGGGATTACGCTAATTAGCTATTTGTTTATACGTAAGTTTTACGGCTGGGCAACGGTCGGCTTCACGGTAACGGCGGTCTATTCATTGCAGCTGCTGTCGATGAACGGCGCGGACTTTTTGTTGCCGCGTCTGATGGACACGCTTATGGGCTGTCTGATTGCGTTTGGTGGTATGGTCTGGCTTTGGCCACAATGGCAAAGCGGGCTACTGAGACAGAATGCGCATGATGCGCTTGGAACCTACCAGAACGCGCTGCAAATGCTACTGGGCAATGAACAGCGCCCCGAGATGCTGGCATATCAACGCCTGAAGGTTAATCAGGCACATAATGCGCTGTTTAACTCACTTAATCAGGCCATGCAGGAGCCTGGATTCGATGCTCGCTATCTGGCTGATATGAAGCTGTGGGTTACCCATAGCCAGTTTATTGTTGAGCATATTAATGCCATGACTATTCTGACTCGTGAGCACACTATGTTGACCACATCACTGGCTGAGGGATATTTGCAAACCTGCGAAATCGCGCTTCAGCGCTGCCAGCAGCGACTGGAATATGACGGGCCGGGCTGTGACTCCGATGTTATGGAGGCTAAGACAGAACAACCCCAGGCAGCAATAACCATTCTGGAAAGACACGTACAGCGCATTCTGGAACATCTGAAAGTGATGCACACCATTTCTTCGCTCGCCTGGGCTAATCGCCCCCATCATGGTCACTGGTTATCACAACGTTTGAGAAAACCGACCTGAACAATCAGGTCGGCTGGCGTTAACAAGAAACTTAAGCGGACAACAGTTTTGTGACGGCAGCGGAAAAGCGCGCCATGCCTTCGTCAATATCTGCGGGTTCAATGACCAGCGAGGGTGCAAAGCGAATCACATCCGTACCGGCGTTAAGTACCATCACCCCTTCTTCTGCTGCGGCATTAAGAATATCACGCGCTTTACCAGCATGTTTTGGTTTGAGAACCGCGCCGATCAGCAATCCTTTACCACGGATATCGCTGAACAGATCCAGGCTGGCATCCATAGCTTTCAGGGCATTAACGAACATCTGACGGCGAATCTCAACACCGTCTAATACCTCAGGTGTGTTAATGATATCCAGCGCCGCTTCTGCCACCGCGCAGGCTAACGGATTGCCTCCGTAGGTTGTGCCATGTACGCCGGGAGACATGGTGGACGCGATTTCATTGGTCGTCAGCATTGCACTCACCGGGAAACCACCGCCCAGTGCTTTTGCCGTAGTCAGGATATCCGGTACGACACCGTAATGTTCACAGGCAAACAGTTTGCCGCTGCGGCCCATACCACTCTGTACTTCATCAAAAACCAGCAAAGCCTGATGGTCATCGCACAGCTGACGTAGCCCCTGCATAAATTCTGGCGTAGCGGGCATCACGCCGCCTTCACCCTGGATCGGTTCCACCACAATGGCGCAGGTGTGATCGTCAATTACCGCTTTAACCGCATCCAGATTATTAAAAGGCACATGAACAATATCTGCTGGCTTCGGTCCAAAACCGTCAGAATATTTCGGCTGACCGCCAACGGAGACGGTAAAAAACGTGCGTCCGTGGAATGCATTGTGAAAAGCGATGATTTTACTTTTATAGGGCGAATGGCGTTTTGAAGCGTAATAACGGGCCAGTTTGAAGGCGGCTTCATTAGCTTCTCCACCCGAATTAGCGAAGAAAACGCGGTCGGCAAAGGTTGCAGCGATCAATTTGCTGGCGAGACGTAGCGCAGGTTCATTGGTAAAAACGTTACTGGTGTGCCACAGCATTTCACCCTGGGTTTTCAAGACCTCCACCAGAGCAGGATGGCAATGGCCCAACGCCGTTACCGCAATCCCGCCGGAAAAATCAATATATTCCGTTCCCTGCTGATCCCAGACCCGGCTGCCTTTACCTTTAACTGGCACAAACTGCGCTGGCGCATAAACAGGCAAAATAACTTCATCAAATGTCTTACGCGTTACCGCTATTTTATCCGCTGCCATTAGCCAAACCACCTTTCATTACGTTTAAATAACGTGAAATTATAATCGAGAAATATGCATAAAAAATCAATTAAAGGCAACTTTTTACTGGCGAATAAAGTTGTCGAGCAATTGGTGCCCCTGCTCACTCAGGATGCTTTCCGGATGAAATTGTACTCCCTGCAAGGGAAGCTGCCTGTGGCGAAATCCCATAATCTCATCCACTTCGCCATCGCGCACGGTCCAGGCAGTGACTTCGAATTCAGGGGGGAAAGATGTTTTTTCCACAATCAGCGAATGATAGCGCGTCACCGTCAGGGGATGGTTCAGACCGCGAAATACGCCACCGTCATTGTGCTCAATGGCTGAGGTCTTACCGTGCATGACCTCCCTTGCCCGCACCACCCGACCACCAAATGCCTGTGCAATAGCCTGATGCCCAAGACAGACGCCCAGAATTGGTATTTTTCCGGCAAATTCCGCAATGGCAGCCAGTGAAATGCCCGCATCATCAGGCGTGCAGGGACCGGGAGAAATGACCAGCTGGTCGGGACGCTGCCCGGCAATTTGTGCCAGGGTCACTTCATCGTTACGCCGCACGCAGACCTCAACACCTGACTGACAAAAGTATTGATAAAGGTTCCAGGTAAAAGAGTCATAGTTATCAATGAGCAACAGCATGGACGCTCCGGGAAGGAATGAAGGAAGTACAGACGTTCAGGGGGATGATGGCTGTAGCGCTCAGGTACAAACAAAACAGCCGCATTACTCCAACAGGCAGTTTCAGGGAAGGACTTCCGCAGAAAGAATGACGACAGGCTTCACAGGAACATTTTGGAAGGGAGCGACATTTTGCGTAGGAACCTGAGAGATTTTATCCGCCACGTCCTGGCCTTTAATAACCTTGCCAAACACCGCATAGCCAAAATCACGCTGACCGTGGTCAAGGAAAGCATTATCGGCCACGTTAATAAAGAACTGGCTGGTAGCGCTGTCTTTGTCTGCAGTGCGGGCCATAGAAATAGTACCGCGCTTGTTCAGCAGGCCGTTATCCGCTTCATTTTTAATCGGCGCATGGGTAGGTTTTTGCTGCATATCGGTAGTGAAGCCGCCCCCCTGCACCATAAATCCAGGAATAACGCGATGGAATGTGGTATTGTTATAAAAACCGCCATTCACATAATCGACGAAATTTTTGACGGAGACAGGGGCTTTCTGGTTATTCAGTTCCAGCTCAATTTCACCCGCCGAGGTAGTCAGTAACACATGCGCATCCCCCTTTGCAGCCAGTGCAGAAACAGAGCAGGTGGATAGTGCAAGGACAGTGGCAACGGCAGTGAGAGTACGTTTTAACATGAAGGATTCCTTACTGTAGGCAAGAGGCCAAAAAAACAGAGTTGATTGTAAAGAGGCACTGACCAGTGCGCCAGCGTTTTACTTTTATTTACCTGAGTAAATAACAATACCAACCCTTTCTGTTAATTTCACATAGTTATATTCATCACAAATTCAATGCATATTAAGAGGACATGTTTCATTATTGATTTATGTAGATCACAAGAATCGTTACACTGCCAGTGCTTACCGCAGGCGTCCGCCTCACCATTCTTCAGACTCACAGGCATCGACTATGACTCATCGTGATCGAATTGGGCTTACCTGGATCAGTTTCTTCTCCTATGCGCTTACCGGCGCGGTGGTCATTGTGACCGGCATGGTTCTGGAAAATATTGCTAACTATTTTCATCTGCCTGTCGCGCAAATGAGCAACATCTTTACTTTCCTCAATGGGGGCATTCTGGTTGCCGTGTTCCTGAATGCGTGGCTGATGGAAATTATCCCGCTGAAGCACCAGCTAATTTTTGGTTTTGTGCTAATGCTGCTGGCCGTGCTCGGCCTGATGACAAGCCATAGCCTGACCATTTTCTCAGCGAGCATGTTTGTACTGGGTGTAGTCAGTGGTATCACCATGTCAATTGGTACCTTTTTGATTACCCATCTGTATGAAGGCCGCCAGCGCGGCCCACGACTGCTGTTCACTGATTCATTCTTTAGCATGGCAGGGACCATTTTCCCGATTATTGCTGCCGCAATTCTGGCACGCGCACTGCCGTGGTACTGGATTTATGTCTGTATTGTACTGATTTATATCGCTATTTTTGTGCTGGCACTCTGCTTTGAGTTTCCAGTACTGGGAAAAAAGGCGGCCAGTCAGCAAACAGTGGCAAAAGAAAAATGGGGAATCGGCGTCCTGTTCCTTTCTGTCGCCGCATTGTGCTATATCCTGGGGCAGCTGGGCTTTATCGGCTGGGTGCCGCAATACGCCACTAAAGATATGGGGATGAATCTGAGCCAGGCGGGTGCGCTGGTGGGCAACTTCTGGACCGCATATATGATTGGCATGTGGGTATTCAGCGCGGTTCTGCGTTTTTTCGATCCACAACGTATCCTTACGCTGCTCGCCCTGCTCTCCACGCTGCTGATGTACTGGTTTGTGAGTAGCACTGACGCCGCTATGCTGAAGTGGATTATGATTAGCCTGGGATTCTTCTCCAGTGCTATTTACACCACCATCATTACCCTGGGCTCATTGCAAACCCGCGAGTCGTCACCCAAACTGGTGAACTTTATTCTGACCTGCGGCACCGTTGGTACCATGTTGACTTTCGTGGTCACCGGCTATGCGGTAGACAAAGGCGGCCCTCACGCTGCGCTCTATACTGCTAGCGTCCTCTATGCCGTGGTGTTTATCATGTGTTTAGCGCTTGGGCTGGTCAGCAAGCACAGGCAACACGCTAAGAACGCAACGCATTAATCACATTTAATGTGAACGGGCCGGGATTTCCCGGTCTTTTTACTTTCAACGTTTAAAGTCAACGCGCTCACTTTCATGCAAATAAACATGGGTTTCTGCCAGCAGGGTCTCAGCCACGACACATTCACCGCGAACAAAGTAACGCACCGGTACCTGACAGCACAGTGCATCAAACCCGCTTTCGGCGGGCAGAATAACCAGACTGGCGCGATGGCTGGCCTGAATACCATAGTCTTTCAGCTGTAATTGTACGGGCGCTGTTGGTGGTGATCAGTTTTATTCCTTCATCCAGTTGCCCATATCCCATTAGCTGACAAACATGCAACCCCATATGCAGTACCTGCAACATATTTGCGGCGCCTGAGGGATACCAAGGGTCGAAGACGTCATCGTGACCAAAGCAAACATTGATATCCGCCTCCAGAAGCTCGTTAACTCGCGTAATACCCCGGCGCTTAGGATAACTATCAAAACATCCCTGCAAATGGATATTAACCAGAGGATTAGCAACGAAGTTAATGCCTGGCAGTTTCAGCAGACGAAACAGCCGCGATGTATAAGCGCCATTGTAAGAGTGCATTGTGGTGGTATGGCTGGCGGTCATGTGCTGCCCCATTTTTTCTTTCAGGGCCAGCGCGGTGACAGTCTCCAGAAAGCGTGATTGCTCATCGTCAATTTCATCACAGTGGACACCCACCATACGCTAGTACTTCTGCGCCAGCGCAAACGCTTTGTGCAGAGACTCCACGCCGTATTCACGGGTGAACTCAAAATGCGGAATGGCACCAATGGCATCGGCATCGAGTTTCAGCGCCTCCTCCCGTAACGTTTCTCCATCCGGGTAAGAGAGAATGCTCTCCTGGGGAAAAACCACAATCTGAATATCCACCCAGGGTGACATTTCTTTTTTTCACTTCCAGCATCGCTTTCAGTGCGGTCAGCGTCGGATCGGAAACATCCACATGGATGCGAACATGCTGTATCCCATTGGCTATCTGCCACTTCAGCGTCTGGCGGGCGCTTTTACGTCATCATGACTTAATAACGCTTTACGTTCTGCCCAGCTTTCGATTCCCTCAAACAGCGTACCGGATTCGTTCCAGGCAGATTCGCCCGCAGTTTGCGTGGTATCAAGATGGATATGCGGCTCAATAAAGGGGGAAAGGCCAGGCCACCTTACGCATCCAGTGCATCTTCTGTGGGCGCATTTTGTGGCTGCGGAGAAATTGACGCGATAGTGCCATCGTGTATGGCTATCTGCCAGAATCCCTCACGCCACGGCAAACGAACGTGATTAATCCATTTCAAATTAATGGCCTGCATACAAAAGCTCCTCAACGTCAGTGACATTGGTTAAAACATACCACCGATTTCCGGCACTGCACGTAAGATTAACCAGATAGCAATGTCACTGTGCCGTTATTGTCTCTGTGGTGGCACAATTCTTATCTATACTGATTTTTACAGCATACGAAAGGAAACTTGTATAAATCGCCTGTGGGCTTCGCTTTTATTGGACAGTGTAAGTTACTTCAGTTATGCCGCATCACCAGA
This sequence comes from Erwinia tracheiphila, assembly GCF_021365465.1. NCBI lineage: Bacteria > Pseudomonadati > Pseudomonadota > Gammaproteobacteria > Enterobacterales > Erwiniaceae > Erwinia > Erwinia tracheiphila. The sequence continues at coordinate 535,277 of NZ_CP089932.1, read as the reverse complement.
CTATTCAGTTCTGCAGGGGCGCTGGCAGGTGCAGGCTGTACATATTAACAGCGACGGCATTCAGGCTGTGGTCGAGAACGATCCTCAGTACATGGGTGCCGAAGTTACCTTTTCATCGGATAACATTATCTGGACAAAAGGGACAAAAGATCGGGCCATCGATAACTGTACTGGTAAGCCCCGCCTGACGCCCGCTGATAAAAACGATCCGCAGATAAGCTATCAGGTTGCAGGTGGGTTTAACGTCGTCTGCGATAAGCAGCCGTGGGAACCGGGCGCGGTAGTGACGGTACCGGAGAACGGAACCATAACGCTTTACTGGTATGACGGGGCAATTTTATCAATGAACAAAATCGGATAACCAGAAGCACCAGGGGACACTTCTGGTTATCTGTATCGCTATGGCTGGGCGACAAATCCAACGGCTGAATAAACCTTTTTCACGGTTTCCTGAGCCTGAGCGCGGGCTTTTGCCGCCCCATCGCGCATGACCTGCTGAAGAAACGCTTCATCGCTACGATAGCTATGATAACGCGCCTGAAGCTCAGTCAGCATCCCGGAAACGGCTTCAGCAACCGCACCTTTTAAATGGCCATACATCTGGCCTTCAAACTGTTTCTCCAGGGCTGGGATACTCTGCCCTGTCACGCCAGACAGAATATCCAGCAGGTTCGACACGCCTGCTTTCTCCTTGATGTCGTAGCGCACCATCGGCGGCTCATCGCCATCGGTCATGGCACGTTTGATCTTTTTCACCACGGATTTGGGGTCTTCCAGCAGGCCGATAACGTTATTGCGATTGTCGTCCGACTTGGACATCTTTTTGGTTGGCTCCAGTAGTGACATCACACGCGCACCGGATTTGGGAATAAAAGGCTCGGGGATGTTAAACACGTCACCATAAAGCGCATTGAAGCGTGATGCCACATCCCGGCTCAGTTCCAGATGCTGCTTCTGATCTTCGCCAACCGGTACCTGCGTGGTCTGATACAGCAGAATATCGGCCGCCATCAGCACCGGATAGTCAAACAGGCCGGCGTTGATGTTCTCTTCATAACGCGCCGATTTGTCCTTGAATTGCGTCATGCGGCTGAGTTCGCCAAAGTAGGTGTAGCAGTTAAGGATCCAACTTAACTGGGAATGCTCGGGCACATGTGACTGGACGAAGATGGTACTCTTCTCAGGATCGATACCGCAGGCAAGATAAAGTGCCAGCGTATCCAGCGTTGCCTTGCGCAGTGCTGCCGGGTCCTGACGCACGGTGATAGCGTGCAAATCAACAATGCAGTAAATGCAGTCGTAATCATCCTGCATGCTGACCCACTGACGCAGCGCACCCATATAGTTACCGATAGTCAGTTCGCCGGAAGGCTGTGCGCCGCTAAATACGATGGGTTTACTCATGAGTGGTATCCTGGTGATGACAGCCCGATGGCGGGCAGGAGATCGTTAAAATGGTCAAGTACAAGGTTCGGGTGGCTGCTGGCAACAGGCTCGCCATAATTGTAGCCATAGGTCATTCCTGTGCAGGGACAGCCCGCTGCCTGAGCGGCCAGAATATCATTGCGTGAATCGCCAACAAATAATAACTCTGCCGGTAACAGGCCGAAGGTCCCTAAAACCAAGAAAATCGGTGCCGGATGAGGTTTTTTCATCACCACATCGTCACCGCCCAAAACCAGCGAAAAGTAATCGCTAATACCTGATGAAATGAGCAGCGGTTGTATAAATGCCGTTGGCTTGTTGGTAACAATCGCCATCGGGATGCCGCTGGCCGCCATGGCAGCGAGGTTTTCTTTCACCGCCGGAAACAGCCTGCTGCCCGTTTTGACCGTCACGGCGTAATGCTTATCGAACAACGTACATGCTTCAGCGTGAAGGTCGCCTGTTGGCTTATGTCCCAATGCCCAGTTCAGGGCGCGCTCGATCATAATATCGGCACCGTTGCCGATCCAGGTTGACACGCGTGCCACGCCCGCTGCCGGTAAATGTAATGTCGTTAACGTGGCATCTATCGCGTCGGCCAGGCCGGGCGCACTGTCAACCAGGGTGCCATCCAGATCAAAAGCGACCCCGCGGATCTCAGTGAAATGAGCCATGACGCGATTTCTCCAGTTCGTTGCGCATGTCATCGATCACTTTTTTATAATCGCTTTGACCAAAGATGGCCGATCCTGCAACAAATATGTCCGCGCCTGCAGCAGCGATTTCAGCAATGTTATCCACTTTGACACCGCCATCCACTTCAAGGCGAATATCGTAGCCACTGCTATCGATAAGCTGGCGAGCCTGACGAAGTTTGTCCAGCGTAGCGGGAATGAAAGACTGACCGCCAAAACCGGGATTAACCGACATCAGCAGGATTACATCGATCTTATCCATCACGTAATCCAGATAATGAAGCGGGGTCGCGGGGTTAAACACCAGGCCTGCTTTACATCCGTGTTCTTTGATCAATTGCAGCGAACGGTCAACGTGCTCAGAAGCTTCGGGGTGAAAAGTAATATAGCTGGCGCCGGCTTTGGCAAAATCAGGAATCAACCGGTCAACCGGCCTGGCCATCAGATGAACGTCAATGGGAGCCGTAATACCATAATCACGCAGCGCTTTCAGTACCATTGGCCCCATTGTCAGGTTAGGCACGTAATGATTATCCATCACGTCAAAATGCACCACGTCCCCCCCCGCTGCCAACACTTTAGCAGTGTCTTCCCCCAGGCGAGCAAAATCCGCAGATAAAATTGATGGGGCGAGTAAAAACTGTTTCATCCATTTCTCCCAGTTTGGTACGCCTGATGCCAGGCAGGTCGTGCAATTAATGTTCAGCCACCGTCGAACAGCGCCAGCAGCTCCTGAACCTGAGTGCGTCCACTGCCATTTCGGCTAATTGAACGCCGGGCTTTGATCTGATGTAGCTGACGTGCCGCCTGATACCATTCACGGGTTAGCGGCGTGTCATGGTTAGAGATCAGTACAGGAATACAGCTCTCACGCGCCAGTTTTTCTGCCAGCTCGGCCAGATGTTGCTGCTGCCTTAAGCTGAAACTGTTGGTGTGATAAGCGGTAAAATTCGCCGTCGTCGACAGCGGCGCATAGGGGGGATCACAATAAATCACCGCCCCCTGTTGTGCTCTGTTAAAGCTGGCATCGTACGATTCGCAGACAAAGGTTGCATTCTGTGAACGTTCCGCAAACCAGTAAAGTTCTTCTTCAGGAAAATAAGGCTTATGGTAACGGCCAAAAGGCACATTGAATTCACCGCTCAGGTTGTAGCGACAAAGTCCGTTATAACAGTGGCGATTGAGATACAAAAACAGCACGGCACGACGAAAAAGGTCGCAGCACTGGTTGAACTCTTTGCGACGGGCATAATAAAAATCCGCGTCGTTATTCTCTTTAGTAAAGAGTTCACGGGCCGAAGCCACAAACTGATCTACATTGGTTTTGACAATCTCATAAAGATTGATCAAGTCACTGTTGATATCCGCCAGAATATAGCGCGGAAAACGCGTGTTAAGAAACACTGAACCCGCGCCGACAAAAGGCTCAATCAGGCAGTCGCCCTCAGGCAGGTAACGTTGGATATCATCAAGCAGCGGAAATTTTCCACCCGCCCATTTCAAAAAAGCGCGATTTTTTTTCATGCCGTCGTTTTAATACATTCTACTCTTCTGGCTGCGGTGACACCGACAGCATATCTGCGCTTTACATGGTCAGCCCCTCTTCCCTGGAAGCGTGACTTCATTCTGGCCGGATAAACCGGCCAGCGGTCACTGGGATGCTTCTTTCTTAACCTGGTTCAATGATCTCACCCAGGGATTTTGTGCCCTGACTTCTGCAGGCAAGGTTGTAACAGCATGTTCCGCTTCAGTTCGCGCAGCATAGGCGCCACTCACCAACACATACCAAGGCTGTCCATTGCGGGTGGTTTTATAGACGTGATAGCTGCTGAGGTTCTGTTTTTTTGCCCACGCATTAAGTGAATCAGCACGCGAGGCGCTACTCAATTGCAGCGTGTAATTGCCTCGCGGCGCAGTCGGTGTCGCGTCTGCTTCAGCGGCTGCATGCTGCTTTGTTTCTTTAGCAGGCTGGTGAGCAACGGTAGCAGGCTTGTGCGTGATGGCAGGTTTGATCTGATGCTGAGGCACGGCATGCACCGCCGCATGGCGAGGCTGGTTGGTCGCAGATTTAGCCACAGGCCTGGTCGCTGCAGCAGGGCGCGCGCCTGCGACCACCGTTGCCTGTGCAGTAGGAAGCGAACTGGCATTATCCTGAATGGTTTGCGCGGCATTATCAACCTGTCCCTGCTGGTTGGCCAGTGCGCCGTTTAAATCACCTGGCAGTTCAACACGCTGCTGGTTGGCAGGTGCCTGTACTGGTGCCGCCTCAGTAGGCATTGGCGAAACCGCTGGCGCACTGAGTTCTTGCGGCGAACTGGCAGCCTGCTGCGCACTCATTGAAGAGGAACCGGAAAGATCGATACTTTTATCGCTATTGCCTGTTGGCGCAACGGGCTGCGACGACGTCGGTGGTGAGGAAGATGGCGGTGCGGAGTGATTATTGCTGCCTGAACTGTTCAGTGCAGAACCGATGCCAATCACTAACAGTAACAAAACCAGAATACCAATACCCATCATCATATATTGTCGGGAGACAGGCACTTTCGGAGCAGAAGACGTCTTGCGCGATCGCTGCGGACGGCGATCGCTGGTATCAGGTTTCAACTCGTCTTCCGGTTTAAACTCGTCCATTCAACGTCCTCCAGTAGATCGGAAAGGCCACCCTACACCCTGTAGGCAGCTGTTACTCCATAAAATGAAAATCAGGCCTGAATGCACAGACGGCCTCAGGCCTGCTGGCAATCTTTGATGGCAGTAAGTACCGTATCATGCCCAACATCGCTACGCACTTCAGCTTTGCCGATAGCCTTTGGCAGAACAAGGCGCAGTTGACCTGCCAGAACTTTTTTATCACGCATCATGTGCGGCAGATAGGCTTCAGCAGGCATGCGTTCGGGGCCGTTTACGGGTAAACCTGCACGCTGCAACAGCGTAATAATTCGTTTTGTCTCTTCAACGCAAAACTGGCCAAGGCGCTCTGCTGTGCGTGCCGCCATGACCATACCGGCTGCTACAGCTTCACCATGCAGCCAGTTACCGTAACCCATGTGTGCTTCAATGGCATGGCCATAGGTGTGACCAAGATTCAGCAAAGCACGCAGCCCAGTTTCATGTTCGTCAGCGGCAACGACTTCGGCCTTGAGTTCACAGCATCGGCGTATGCAGTAGGCCATTGCTTTCCCGTCCGGCACCAGAAGCGCATCCAGATTGTTCTCAAGCCAGTTGAAAAACTCACCGTCCAGGATAATTCCGTACTTAATGACCTCTGCCAGACCGGAAGAAAGCTCCCGGCGAGGAAGTGTATTCAGACAATTCAGATCAATCACCACTGAGGCTGGCTGATAAAATGCCCCAATCATGTTTTTGCCAAGCGGATGGTTAACGGCCGTTTTACCGCCAACGGAGGAATCAACCTGAGACAACAACGTGGTGGGTACCTGAATAAAACGAACGCCGCGCTGATAGCTGGCAGCGGCAAATCCAGTCAGATCACCTATTACCCCGCCGCCGAGCGCAACCAATGTCGTATCACGACCATGCGATTTTTCCAGAAGCGCAGTAAAAACCTGATCCATCACTGTCAGCGTTTTATATTGCTCACCATCGGGCAGAATCACCTGGTCAACCTTTACACCTGCACTTTCCAGTTGCTTGCGTATAGCATCAAGGTAGAGCGGAGCAAGCGTCTGATTCGTAACCAGCATAGCCCTGTTGCCCGCCTTTAACGGCCCGAAAGAAGCGGGATCGCTAAACAGCCCAGCCGCGATGGTGATGGGGTAACTTCGCTCCCCCAAAGTGACAAAAACCTTCTCCATGAAGCATATCACCTTAATGACTTTGGCCCGCAGGCGAAGTGAGTCCTGATTTAGCTCTTCTCTAACATGTTAATGATCTGATTAGCGACCACTTTTGCACTTTGATCATCAGTGCGAATGGTCACATCAGCAATTTCTTCATAAAGCGGATTGCGTTCATCTGCCAACGCTTCCAGCACCTCACGAGGGGGGGACTCCACCTGCAGAAGCGGACGTTTCTTATCACGTTGCGTACGCGCCAGCTGCTTCTCGATAGTGGTTTCCAGGTAGACCACCACACCACGCGCAGAAAGGCGATTACGCGTTTCTCGGGATTTTACAGAACCACCGCCAGTAGCCAGTACGATACCCTGTTTTTCGGTCAGTTCATTGATGATTTTTTCTTCGCGATCGCGGAAGCCGTCTTCGCCTTCAACGTCGAACACCCAGCCCACATCCGCTCCGGTACGTCGCTCAATTTCTTGATCAGAATCGAAAAATTCCATATTGAGTTGTTGAGCTAACTGACGCCCAATAGTGCTTTTGCCGGCACCCATAGGCCCAACCAGAAAGATATTGCGTTTCTCTGCCATTTTTTTGGTATTACTAAGACAATTCGTTAATGATACCCCGTCCAACTGGACAGGACATGAACTGAAACCTCATGAGCGATAGTGCGAGAATCAGACGAAAATTATCTCAACACTGAAGGCATTTTGGCAACCGATTAAATTGACTCTGCCTGCCTCATGCGCCAGTGCGTTTCAGTCCGCTTCATTATCAGCCTGATGTCACTGCATCGACTACGCGGGTTGCGCATGATAAAAAACGGGTAAGTATACTCTTTGAGGCCAGACGCAGCCTCTAAAATCAAAATCGCTAAACCTTGTAAGCTAATTCCGCTCTTCCGTCAAACGCATATGGCCTCATTCGGCCAAAAAAGCCTGGGAAAGAGCAAATTTAGTCAGGAAACCCTCACTCATCACCGATTAGTCGAGGCGTAATGAAGATCACCAGTTCTCGCCGCTTATGTGCGGTTTTCGAATGACGGAACAGTGCACCAATCACTGGCAGGTTTCCCAGTAGCGGCACGTTGTTTTTACCCCGGGCGTTTTGTTGCTGAAAAATACCGCCCAGCGCCAGGGTCTGCCCATCTTTCACTGTGACCTGAGTCTGAATCTCCTGTTTGTCGATCGCAATGTACTCGCCTGTTCCACTACGTAAAGTGCTGCCGGGAAGATTCTGGCTGATATGGATTTTTAGCATTATCCGCCCGTTCGGTTGTATGACCGGTATTACCTCCATTCCCAACACGGCCTCTTTGAATTCGACCGATGTACTGCCGTTGCTCCCGCTGGAAACTTCATAAGGGATCTCGGTCCCCTGCTTGATGCTCGCTGTTTGCTGATGCGAGGTGAAAAGACGCGGACTGGCGATAATTTCCAGCTTGTTTTCCTGCTCCAAAGCACTCAGTTCGAGATTTAATAACCGTCCATCCAGCCTGGCGACAGATAAGCCTGTCGTCAACGCCGGACTACCTGCGGCCAGATTAACCTGCAGCTGGCTGGCGCGTAATGCACGATTGACCTGCTCATCAGCACTCATCGCCCAGTTTACCCCTAATTCACGCAGGCTATCTTCAGTTACGGTAACGATGTGTGAAGTCAGCTCAATCTGCTGTAGTGGCTGATCCAGTGCGGTGACCCAGCGCCGGGTTTCCTCCAGGGCTACCGCGGTATCACGCAGTAACAGGCTATTTGTTCGGCTGTCAACCGTAATGCTGCCGCGCGGCGTCATCAATTTTTCCCGTTCGGCCTTGAGGCTGGCGTTCACATTTTCTACATCGGCATAATGAAGCGTTAGCATAAGGGTATGTAAAGGCTGTGAGTCTTCTTCCCTTTTTTGGCGCAACGTTTCCTGATGAACTTTTTCCTGCTGCCAGCTTTCAGGGCGAACCAGCATAATGTTGTCCTGGCGCTCAATACTCAATTTGCCCATTTGGGCCACCAGATCGAGCGCCTGCACCCAGGGCACGTTATGCAGGCGGATTGATAACGACCCTTCCACCCCCGAAGCGACAACCAGGTTCAGCTGTTGGTAATCCGCCAGCGCCTGCAGAACCTGTGAGAGAGGAGCATCATCGAATGCCAAAGAGAACCCGGCAGGACTATTGCATAGCACCGGGAGAGGGAGTAGCAGGGTCAGAACTAATAAAATCCTTTTCGTTTGCATAAATATCCCGTCTTAACATCATTTTTAGCGGTGTTGTACACCCCGCACTGCGCATAACCGTGATGCCAAGTGCATCAAGCTGTGACAGTTGCCAGCGTGCATCCGGCTTTTGACCTTTTCCCCAAAGTTTTCCCTTACCCTGTGGCGAAACCAGCCATGCTCTGTAGTCGCCCGGCTGGCCAACAATGCCACGCAGCTGCCACAGGGGCGCGGCAGGTTGCACGTTCAGGCAGGAAATATCATGCGGCGGCAGGAAAGGATTTCTCTGCGCATAGCATTGTCCAGAAAGCATAAGCACCAGTGCCAGCAGGTAACGGTTGCTGCAGCTATAAATCATCATTAAGTACCAGCGATAACTTAACCAACAGGGCACCCTGCTTTTCTGTCAGAGTGAAACCTGACAGTACCATTCTTGCTGAAAGCCCACTTAAATATCCCAAAGCAGACAAAAATCCCTGCCACTGCATGCGCATCGTCACTTCGCCGCCCTGATTATTTGGTTGCCATGTTTCGATAGTGCCGCCTGAGTGCATAATCAGGGCAGCCAGAGACAAAGCCGTTTTTTCTGTCGGCAGCAAAGCGGTGTTCAGACGTGTAATTTCGGCCTCAAGCAATAGCAGCGGCGGCTGCAGTAACAGATCGCGTAACCCAACCTGCATACGTGCCGATTGTTTCTGTTGCAGGCTGTCCAACATCCGGGCCTTTTCCAGCGCAGGCCTTAAGCCACATAGCCATAAAGCCCCAAGCAGCAAAAGACTGCACAGTGAGAAAGTGAGAACACGTCCCCATAAAGGAAAATACAGCCAGTCAGTGAGCCAGTTACGATTCATTGCTTCTTCCGTTCTTTTCGGTTTCTTTTCCTGAAAAACTCCCCTTCCCAGGCTTCAATTCAGCCTGCAGGCTGAATTGGATTAACCCTCGCGGGTCACGGTTAAGTTTTCCTGTCCTGACTGCGCTAAATAGCGGCATCTGCAAGAGTTGCTGCCTGAGAGACTGAACGTCAGCCATCGACAGGCCAAATCCTGTGAGAGTTAAATGTTGCGGCGTTTTGTTCAGTTCACTCAACCACACCGTTTCCGGCAGCATTTTGGCAAGTTCAGTAGCAAAATCAGCCCAGCTGGCGATAAGCTGTTGCTGCTGCTGTCTTAAAGTCAGTTCCTGATCCAGAGATGCACGCTGTCGGGCTAGTCTCTTTATCTTGTCTTTCAGGGCATCCAGTTGCTGACCTGCTTCTTGCTGGCGTTGTATGACCTGTGCCAGTTGAACGTTAAGCTTTCCCCTGCCAGCAATCAGCAACACGGCAATAAGAAAAACCACCAACAAAATCAGCCCTGCCAGCGACCAGCGATACAATCGCGCCCGTAGTAATCGATCGCGCCAGGGCAAAAAATTAACCCAAACCATCAGGCATCCCCCGGGCGCAACGCCAGTCCTGCCGCAACGGAAAATGCACCCGGCATCATGGGCAATGGAGGTTGCTGGTGGGCAAGCACCCGGAAGGGATTTAACCATTGCGAATCTTCAGGCAGGCAGGTTGCCGTCATTGAGCTGTAGTGAAACGAAACCTGATCGGACAGATATTTCTGACGCAATATGCTGAAAACAGGTGCGTCTTCCAGTGAACACCATCCCCAGGACGGCTGTTGCTTAACGCAATACCACAGCCAATGGTCTTCCAGCCTGTGGATCAGTGCCGAACCCGGTGTCAGCAGCATATGCTTTGCCAGAGCGCACAGCGCGGCGGGCGTTAATTCCATTACCTGAGGGTAGAGGTCTGCTTCTTGCAACAAATCTGTCCAGCTTTTCAGGGCTTCACGCCGTGTTGCGGTGAGCCATAACTGATTATCATGTAGTTCTGGTTGACGATAATCCAGCGTCAACGTTTCGGGTTCAACAGGAAAAAAGCGTTTTGCCGCAGCAGAAATGTAGCTGGCACAACAGGGTTCCCGTAAATGCCGATCGGGCATATCAATCTTCCGTTGCAGCACCAACTGAGGCGGAAACCCAACACGCAACGAAATACGGGAAGGCAACTGCTTTCGCCATCGTTGCAATATTGTTTTAAGTACGCCGGATTGTTGCAGATGACCGTGTATCAACGTATCTTTCGGCAAAGCATGTTGCCACCAGTGTCGTAATTGCCACCCGCCGCGACGCCGAAGAATACCAAGGGCACACATTTGCCCATTCTGTATATCCAGGCCAACTTGCCATGTCTTAAATGCCATTTAATGCAATCTCCGTATTGTCAATGCCAAAAATTACCCGCTCCGAAATTCTCCGTATCAGAAATTGAGGTATCCAGGCGTCTGGCTTGCCTTTATACTACCGCGCGATTGTTTATAAACTGTCCAGGCCACTTAAGATGGAAAATATCAGGTGAAGTTCGTAAAGTATTTTTTGATCCTTGTACTGTGTTGCATTTTGCTGGGAGCAAGCTCTATCTATGGTCTTTATAAATACATAGAGCCGCAGCTGCCCGATGTCACCACACTGAAAGATGTGCGCTTACAGACGCCAATGCAGGTTTACAGTGCTGATAATGAGCTGATTGCGCAGTATGGCGAAAAGCGCCGTATTCCTCTGAAATTGCAGGAAATGCCGCCTGTACTGGTGAAAGCGTTCATTGCGACGGAAGACAGTCGTTTCTATGAACATCACGGCGTTGATCCCATTGGTATTTTCCGTGCCGCAAGCATTGCGATGGTTTCTGGCCATGCTTCGCAGGGTGCCAGTACGATCACACAACAGCTGGCCCGTAACTTCTTCCTCAGTCCTGAACGTACGCTGATGCGCAAAATCAAGGAGGCTTTCCTTGCTTTACGTATTGAGCAGATGATGAGTAAGGATGAGATCCTTGAGCTTTATCTGAATAAGATTTACCTCGGCTATCGCGCGTACGGCGTGGGTGCCGCTGCTCAAGTCTATTTCGGTAAAAGCGTTGACCAGCTCTCGCTGAGTGAAATGGCAATGATTGCCGGTCTTCCAAAGGCACCATCAACCTTTAACCCACTTTATTCTCCAGAACGGGCGTTGCAGCGCCGCAATGTTGTGCTGAGTCGTATGCTGGATCAGCATTACATTACCCAGGCGCAATATGATGAAGCCCGCAGTACGCCACTGGTCGCCAACTACCACGTTCCGGTTATCGCTTTCTCTGCCCCTTATCTGACCGAGATGGTGCGCCAGGAGATGGTCAAACGCTATGGTGATAATGCGTACAACGATGGTTATAAGGTCACCACGACAATTACCCGGAAATTACAGCTGGCCGCGCAAAAGTCTGTGCAGGACAATGTGATTAATTATGATATGCGTCATGGCTATCGTGGTCCGGCTAATGTCCTGTGGAAAGTCGACCAGCGTCCATGGGAACAAACAGAAATTCTGAAGTCACTGAAAGCGCTACCGGTTTATGGCCCGCTTTTTCCGTCGGTGATCACCGACATCACAGGCGAACGCGCGACCGCATTGATGCGCGATGGCAGCAGTGTGAGGTTAGGAATAGATGGTATGCGTTGGGCGCGTCCTTATAAATCAGACACCGTTCAAGGTCGTACGCCCGTCTCGGTAGCGGCAGTGGTTCAACCAGGCGAACAGGTTTGGGTACGTCAGGTTAATAATGAGTGGTGGCTGGGCCAGATACCGGATGTTAATTCGTCCCTGGTTTCTCTCGATCCCCACAATGGTGCCATCCTTGCGCTGGTTGGCGGGTTCGATTTTAATCAAAGTAAATTCAACCGTGCCACCCAGGCGCTACGCCAAGTTGGTTCGAATATCAAACCGTTTCTTTATACCGCAGCAATGGACCGTGGCCTGACGCTGGCCTCAATTCTCAATGATGTCCCCATCTCACGCTGGGATGCAGGCGCAGGCGCAGACTGGCGTCCAAAAAATTCGCCTCCCACCTATGACGGTCAAATTCGCCTGCGTCAGGGACTTGGCCAGTCTAAAAACGTGGTCATGGTTCGTGCCATGCGCGCTATGGGGGTCGATTATGCAGCGGAATACCTGCAACGTTTTGGTTTCCCGGCACAAAATATCGTTCATACCGAATCACTCGCGCTGGGCTCTGCCGCATTTACGCCATTACAGATTGTCCGTGGCTATGCGGTGATGGCCAACGGTGGCTTCCTGGTTGATCCCTGGTTTATCAGCAAAATTGAGAATCAACAGGGCATCACTGTCTTTGAAGAGAAGCCTAAAGTGGCCTGCCCGGAATGCAACCTGCCAGTAATTTATGGTGAAACTAAAAAAGCTGTCGCCATGAATGAAGACAGCGTGGAAAATCCATCGATATCCCAGGAAGGCAGGAATGTTGCCGTGCCTCAAGCTCAGTTAGAGCAGGTTAGCCGGCAACAGGATAGCCAGCAGCAATATGCTCCGCATGTCATTAACACCCCGCTCTCTTTCCTGATTAAGAGTGCGCTGAATTCGAACATTTTTGGTGAGCCGGGCTGGATGGGGACAGGTTGGCGTGCAAATCGTGATTTGAAACGCAACGATATTGGCGGAAAAACTGGCACCACCAACAACTCGAAAGATGCGTGGTTTTCAGGCTATGGCCCGGGAGTCGTTACGTCAGTCTGGATTGGTTTCGACGATCATCGCCGCGATTTAGGGCGTTCCACCGCATCCGGGGTGATTAAAGACCAGATTTCTGGCTATGAAGGCGGTGCAAAAAGTGCGCAGCCAGCCTGGGATGATTATATGAAAATCGCGCTGGATGGTGTGCCACTGCAGCCACTGACGCCGCCTGATGGCGTGGTCACCGTCACTATCGATCGTAGTACAGGTAAACTGGCTAATGGTGGTGGTAATACCCGGCAGGAATATTTTATTAACGGCACTCAGCCAACAGAATATTCCGTGCATAATGTTGGCACCACGTTAATGGATAACGGGCAGAGCCGCGAACTCTTCTGATCCTCACAGCCACCGTAAGAAACCACCGCCATACAAGGTGGCTTTGATTGTTATCATGGTGGTGGTACGCATTGTAACATTTAACACACAGCGCAGTAATGCAAAGCATATTGATGTCCTCGCCTGGAGGTCAGCGCTTTCAGCGAGTAAAAAACCACCTGCATAGCAGGTGGCATTAATTTCGCCCCACAGGGGCGCACTAAGTCCAGACTCAGAGAGCCTTCCCTTCACACTTCTTTCAGTGGAAGCTGGCTCTCTTCAACTTCATGTTTTTCCTGATACTTCACGTACTTTATTATCATTTCTTCGTTTATACCTACGGTATCGACACAATAACTTCTTGCCCAAAAATCATTCCCCCACTGCTTGTTCTTACGCAGGCAGGGAAATTTACTGAACAATCGAAGGGCTGTTTTACCCTTTAAGTCGCCTGTTACATGGGAAATCGAAAGCCGTGGAGGCACTTTTACCCGCAAATGGACATGGTCTGTCTGGACATTCAGCTCCACTACTTCTATCCCGGACTGCTCACCTGAGATCCTTATCGGCTTACAGACCTCTTTACCAACATTGTTCCTGAGAATGCGAAACCGGTACCTGGGTGTCCATACGATATGATATTGACAACACCAGTGCACATGAGATGCTTTCTGGAATCTGCTCATGGTTAAATCCCTGGCAGTTATGGGGATAACAGATTCGGATTTTCCCATGAGTAGCATGACTGGCAGAGCCAGCTTATTGCTGACCACCTCCACAGGAGGTGGTGTTCATGCAGGGATAAAAAAGGGATGGGCTAATACGGCCCCCCTTTTTCTCTTTGTGTCTCGCCAAATCAGTAATGCAGCCTTCCCTGACTGACCAGCCATTCCCTGACCATAAACAGCGCACTAATGGTACGTGCCTCGCGGAAGTCCGGCTCCTCCAGCAGGGCCAGCAAATTATCCAGTGGCCACCACCGCTGCAGCAGGGGTTCTGGCTCATCCCCTTCAAGTTTCTCTTCGTATAATCCTTCTGCAACCAGGATATTCATCTTGCTGGAGAAATAGGAAGGCGCAAGCGTGACCTGGCCCAATAACGACAGCTTTCCCGCGCCATACCCAATTTCTTCTTTGAGTTCACGATTGGCCGCCTCAACCGCAGTTTCACCTGGATCGATTACCCCCTTCGGGAACCCCAATTCGTAGTTTTCCAATGCCACCGCATATTCCTGGATGAGGATCAGATAGTTATGAACAATGGGTACGATCATCACCGCCTCACGGCCCGAGGGTTTCATCCGTTCATATACACGTCGTGCGCCGTTGCTAAATTCCAGATCGACAGCTTCAACCGTAAAGAGACGTGAACGTGCGGCAGTTTCAACATTAAGAATTTTGGGTTTCTGCAACTGTCTGGTCATAAGAGCCCCAGCTAAAAGCCTGTATGAGCAATACTGCCCAGTGATTGAGGTTTATCTGTCAATAATATCCCCATTACGCCCCTGCCGCACGAGGAAAGCCATCATCGCATACAAAACGCTCCATATTTATAACAAATCAGTCACTTAACAGCTGGATATTTTCTAAAAAGTCAATTAACGCCAAATAAAATAGGATTATGCCGATACTGATACTGGACACAGATTGTTAGTATGATTTCCATAACTCATATATAATTATTCTAATTTTATGATTTTGTGCGCTATTTTAGTACACACAGTAGATTGCCAGCTCCGTCTAAACCCGTCACAATGCACTAATCCAATGTTCAGGACAGGCGTGTTCAGCAAAGCTACAGGAGCAAAGTGGCAGGAATGAGGGTTGCATGAGCGCAATAGTCATTATATTGGCTGTGATGCTGGCCTGTTCGCTCGGAGCAGGTTGTTTCTTCTGGTACGCTATGCGGCACAGGCCGCCGTTGGCGAAACCACTGCCATTCATTAGTCCCCCATTCCGTAAGCTTAACGATGACGAACGCAAAGCCGTTGAACATTACATCGACTCACTGGAAAAACACCGTAGCAGCGTTATCCCAAGCGGGGCCAGCGGTACAACCGATCATCTTGTCCTGAGCTCACAAAGCAGCAATGTTTACCCTGTTACACGTTCAATTACGCGCTATGGTTTGTCTACTGATGATCCCTACAAATGGCGCTATTATCTTGACGCCGTTGAAGTTCATCTCCCGCCACATTGGGAGCAGTACATTACGGATGAAAACTTTGTCGAACTCATTAAGACACAAAGTATTCCGTTGGTTATCTCGTTGAACGGCCATTCACTGGTTAACTATGCCTATGAACAGCCTTCCTTGCCGCCCATCGTCAGGCCTGCTGGCCAGAACGCCTCAATCAGACAAGAAGAAAGTGAAAATATTGAGCTGATTAAGATGCGCAAAGAGACGCGCGATGAGTATGCACTCCGTCGACCCGATGGCACCCGTGAAGCCTTTGCCATCAATATCGCTCTTTTGCTGATATTTTTTAGCTTGAACGGGCCAAGCATTTTAATGACGTGGTTGATAATTGCAGCCATCACTGTCATTTTGGTTAGCTGCTGGTCTCTCTATCGCCGTCCCGGCGAGAAGGACTTGAAGGATATTCATTCACTGAGAGGTGCGCCCAAGCGTTGGGGATTGTTTGGCGAATCCAATCAGGGGCAGGTCAGTAATATATCGTTAGGTATTATCGATCTTATCTACCCCGCGCACTGGCAACCCTGGGTTGCGAACGATCTTGGCCAGTCGACGGAAGTCGATATCTATCTCAGCCGCCATGTTGTACGCCAGGGACGTTTTCTCTCGTTACAGGACGAGGTGCGCAATTTTCCTGTACAGCGCTGGCGAAAAAACATGGTGCTGGCAGCCGGTTCACTTTTAGTGCTCTTGCTGCTGATATCGTGGGTCCCATTAAGCATGCCGCTGAAGCTGAGTATGGCATGGCTTAAAGGCACAGAAAGCGTACAGGTACATTCCGTTGGTGAGTTAGATAAGACGCCACTGCGCGTCGGAGACAGTCTGAAAGTGAACGGTGAAGGAATGTGCTCTATCCCTGCCCTCTATCAGGGAAACCGCTCTTATAACTTTATGCCCTTCGACTGTTCAGCCATTTACTGGAACACGGCCGCACCGCTGCCGCAGCCCCAGTCAGACATTATTGATAAAGCGACCGCACTACTGGCCACGACCAATCAGCAGCTTCACCCTCAGAACAATACCGATCAAAAACTGAATCCACAACTCGCTACCGCTATCCAGAAATCCGGAATGATTTTACTGGATAACTTTTCTGATATCGTATTGAGAACGCAGGATTTATGCAGCCAGGCGCAAGACTGTATCAGACTTAAAAATGCACTGGTTAACCTTGGTAATGCTAAAGATTGGGAAACGCTGGTACACCGGGCCGACTCCGGCGCACTCAATGGCATGAATGTATTATTACGTCGGGTCAGTGCCGAAGCGCTTGAAAATCTGGTCAATACTGCGACTTCATCCTTCTTCTATCGGGAAACACGCCGGGCGGCGGAAGCTCTGAACAGTCCGCCACCCGGCGGTTTTGTGATCCTGAGTGATGAAGGTAAACAGCTGGTCAGCCAGCAGCCCCCTGGTGTTTCGCTGTTCGATTATGACGCGCCAGAACAATGGCCTGAATTGCAACGCCTGGCAGGAATGCTCCTGCACACCTCGTTCTCTGCCAGCGGTATCGTCACCAGCATTACTACTGATGCCAACGGAACCCGCCATATTGCCCTGCACAGTGAGCCGGATGTCCTTACGCTTGTTCGTTATCTTGGTAACAGCCTGCTTCTGGTCGTCAGCGCATTAAGCTTTATCATCAACAGCCTGCTTGCGCTTAAACGCATTCACCGTAATCGCCTTCGCACCAGCGCGATTCAAAGTTATTACGATAAATGCTTCAACCACACGCCTGGGAGCAGTGAAGGCATCCGTCCGCTGTTCTGAGTCTGTCAGTTTTATGCTATTTTTAACGCTAGCGTGCCCTCATCCAGACACTTCTGATTACCTCTCCATACAGGTTCTTGATTTCTGGCGTACAGCCCACACATAAGGTTTTTCCTGAAAAGGAGCAGCGATGAAAGAAACACCCACACAAGCAGTGCGCCTTGACAAATGGCTTTGGGCCGCCCGCTTTTACAAAACCCGCTCCACGGCCCGCGAGATGATTGAAGGCGGCAAAGTTCATTACAATGGTCAACGCACCAGGCCGGGCAAAATCGTAGAACATCTGGCTGAACTGACATTGCGTCAGGGAAATGATGAAAGAACCGTCATCGTCCACGCCGTCAGCGACCAGCGCCGCCCCGCGACGGAAGCACAGAAGATGTATAGCGAAACCGCTGAAAGCATTGAAAAAAGAGAAAAAACAGCCCAGGCACACAAAATGAATGCACTGAGCATGCCGCATCCTGACCGCCGTCCTCATAAAAAAGAGCGGCGGGAGTTATTGAAATTTAAACACGCTGGCGATGAGTAACCCGCCTAAACGAGAGAGAACTATGGTTCATCAAGACCAAATGCAGCGTTATCTGTTTGAGAACTACGCCGTGCGTGGTGAACTGGTCACCGTGTCCGACACCTGGCAGGCAATCATCAACAGCCACGACTACCCGTCGCCGGTTCAGCAGATACTGGGGGAACTTCTGGTTGCGACCAGCCTGCTCACAGCAACGCTGAAATTTGATGGCGACATTACCGTGCAGTTACAGGGGGATGGTCCGTTGAAGCTCGCGGTCATCAACGGTGATAACCAGCAGCAGATGCGCGGCGCGGCGTGGCTGCAGGGTGAGATCGCAGCAGGATGCACCTTAAAAGAGTTGGTGGGTAATGGCTATCTGGTTATCACCATTTCTCCGAAAGAAGGCGAACGTTATCAGGGTGTTGTCGGTCTGGAAGGCGAGACGCTGGCAGCATGCCTGGAAGATTATTTTATGCGCTCAGAACAGCTGCAAACCAGGCTGTTTATTCGTACCGGTGAGCATGATGGCAAGCCTGGCGCGGCCGGTATTTTGTTACAGATTCTGCCTGCGCAAGATGCTAATCCGGAGGATTTCAATCATCTGGTCACCCTGACCGAAACCATAAAGACCGACGAATTGCTAAATTTACCTGCCAATGACGTATTGTGGCGCCTGTATCACCAGGAAGAGGTGACTCTCTTTGATCCACAGAACGTCAGTTTTCACTGCACCTGTTCACAGGTGCGCTGTGGAGAAGTATTACGCACGCTGGCAGCAGAAGAAGTTGACCAGATGATTGCTGAAGACGGTCAAATTGATATGCACTGCGACTACTGTGGCAGCCACTACATTTTTGAAGCCGTGGATATCGCCGCCATTCGTAACGACTCAACGACAGGTAACGCCCAGGTCCATTGATCTTCCACGTCATCAGCCTCTCAACGCGGCTGATGACGCCGTCATTGACTCACGCCCGGGCGATTTTAACAAACCGTCCTTGATTGCAATTTTCGTATTAAAAATCTTTTGCAATCCCCCCCCTTTTTCGGGCAGATTAATCTGATAACGTTAAATTTTACTTACGATTTTACGCGTAGCATCTCATTTTTGTTACTTCTCTCTTTCTCTCACGTTAACTACGTGTAAACTTCCCGCGACCGTGCTCTCACTGTCATCTGGCGGACGGAGCATCCCTATCACTGGTAGCCTTCTCGATTAAATTCAGTGGCAGAACAGAGCTGAAAAAGGAGCAGTATAATGCGCGAACTGACCCCACAGGACCTCGTTGCTTATGGCATCACCGATACGATTGAGATTATCCATAATCCAGATTTTGACACTTTATTTCGGGAAGAAACCCGCGCGGAGCTGACAGGCTACGAGCGAGGCATCGTCACACAGTCCGGCGCGGTCGCCGTTGATACCGGTATTTTTACCGGCCGTTCACCTAAAGATAAGTACATTGTGCGAGACGATACCACACGCGACACAGTGTGGTGGAGCGATCAGGGCAAAGGAAAAAACGATAATCAGCCTCTGTCACAGGAAATCTGGCAACAGCTTAAATCTCTGGTTACAACGCAGCTTTCCCACAAACGTCTGTTTATTGTCGATACCTGGTGTGGTGCTAACCCAGACACCCGGCTTTGCGTGCGTTTTATTACCGAAGTGGCCTGGCAAGCTCATTTCGTTAAAAACATGTTTATCCGCCCGGATGCAGAGGCACTTGCCACATTTGAACCCGATTTTGTGGTGATGAACGGCGCGAAATGCACCAATCCAAACTGGCAGCAGCAGGGGCTGCATTCGGAGAACTTCGTTGCCTTTAATTTAACTGAACGCATCCAGCTGATTGGTGGTACCTGGTACGGCGGCGAAATGAAAAAAGGCCTGTTTGCGATAATGAACTACCTTCTGCCACTGAAGGGCATTGCTGCCATGCACTGCTCTGCCAACATTGGGCCAGCTGGCGATGTCGCGGTCTTCTTTGGCCTCTCCGGGACGGGAAAAACCACGCTCTCCACCGATCCACAGCGTAAACTGATTGGTGACGACGAACACGGCTGGGATGATGATGGGGTATTTAACTTTGAGGGTGGCTGCTACGCTAAAACCATCAAGCTGTCTGAGCAGGCAGAACCGGAAATTTATCATGCAATCCGTCGTGACGCGTTATTGGAAAACGTCGTGGTGAGGGAAGATGGCTCAGTCGATTACGATGACGACAGAAAAACCGAAAACACGCGCGTCTCCTACCCTATCAATCATATCGACAACATCGTAAAGCCAGTGTCAAAAGCGGGGCACGCACGCAAGGTTATTTTCCTGACAGCCGATGCTTTTGGCGTACTGCCGCCGGTTTCACGTCTGACGCCGGCCCAGACACAGTACCATTTTCTTTCGGGGTTTACCGCAAAACTGGCAGGAACCGAGCGGGGTGTCACTGAACCCACTCCCACGTTCTCTGCATGCTTCGGTGCCGCGTTTCTGACGCTGCATCCGACACAATACGCGGAAGTGCTGGTGAAAAGAATGGCAGCAGCAGGCGCCGAAGCCTACCTGGTTAATACTGGTTGGAACGGCAGCGGTAAACGTATTTCGCTCAGGGATACCAGGGCCATTATCAATGCCATCCTGAACGATGACCTTGTCGGTGCAAAAACCGTCACGCTACCGATATTTAATCTGGCTATGCCGACTGCGCTGCCGGGTGTTGACAGTGCAATCCTCGACCCGCGTAACACCTACGCCGATCCTGCAAAATGGCAAGAGAAAGCAGAGGAGCTTGCTGGACTGTTTATCACCAACTTTGATAAATATACTGACACACCCGCCGGGAGAGCGCTGGTACCTGCTGGTCCTCAGCGATAATTACACCTGATAAGGCGGAACAAGCGTCATTCAAAGACAATGATGACGCTTGTCCTCACTGGCAACAGGGCTGTCCTTTTATAACGAATCCTGCCTGCGAAGACTGTCAGTATCATCATCGTAGTGCGCTACAATAATTTTTTGGACCTTATCACTGAAACTCACTGATTTAGTTGGTGCTACTTTCCCGGTGTCTGCTTTTGCTTCCGGCTCTGTAGCGGCCCCCTGAGCCTGCCGCTGTTCAAAAGCCGCTTTTAGCCCCGTTGGTGCTGTGATGGTTCCCTCAGCTTGCTGCTGTTGAAGCATCGTTTTTGTCCGTCCAGGTTGGTTCGATGAACTGAAAACCTTGAAAAGTTTAGCCAGAAAAGCTGATAAACCCTTATTATCTTTTTCAGCTTTTGCTGCACTGGCAGGAGCCACTAAGTTTACAGAACCTATGTAACCAGATAATTTTTCCATCATAAAATGCCTCTGAATATAATTTGAGGAATTTTACTGTCCGGCTATGCTTATTTCTGTCAAAAAAGCAAAACACGCCTGCCACGATTTAGCAGTTCAGCATTTATCCCGCCGCAACCGACGCTGAAGCCACAACCGCTGGCAGCGGCAGGTAAGCACGGATACATAACCCGCCCCGCTCGCTTTCACCTATCTCAAGCGTTCCCTGATGCGCATCAATAATACGCTGAACGATCGCCAGCCCCAGCCCCGTACCACTGGTGCTGCGGGCACTGTCACCCCGCACAAAAGGTTGAAGCAGGTGTTTTAGCTGATTCGGGGCAATACCCGGCCCGTCATCTTCCACTTGGAACCAGGCGCGCTCCGGCTCGCGGCCGCTGCTGACTTTAATCCAGCCGTTACCGTAGCGGGCAGCATTGACCACCATATTGGCTGCGGCGCGCTTAATTGACAGAGGATTGATATCCAGTAGCAACTCCGCAGGCATCACGGCATTTTCGATCTCACGCTCATAGCCGCTTTCTGCCGCCACGACTTCGCCCAGCACGCTGTTCAGGTCTGCCCTCTCGGTTTGTATCTCCTGGCCGGTACGAAGATAATCGATAAACTGCTCAATAATGGCATTGCACTCTTCGATATCTTTGTTAATCGATTCGGCAAGATAGCCATCCTGCTGTGACATCATTTCGGTGGCCAGCCGTATACGCGTCAGCGGCGTACGCAAATCATGGCTAACCCCGGCCATTAACAGCGTCCTGTCGTCAGCCAGCTGCTTCACGCCTGCGGCCATCTGGTTGAACGCGCGGGTCACAGAACGCACTTCCGAGGCACCATATTCACGGAGCGGTGGCGGAATAATCCCCTTTCCCACCTGTAGCGCAGCATGTTCCAGCTCCACCAGCGGGCGGTTCTGAATGCGGATAAACAGCCATGCGCCGCCAATCGCCAGCAGCATAATCGCCAGCGTATATCGGAACAGCGGCGAGAAATCACCCTGATGAATTTCCGTCAGCGGCACCCGTACCCAGATATCCGGTGACAGCCAGGTTTTCAGCCAGACTACCGGGGAATTTTTATTGACCTCCACGCGGACATCAGTCGGGCCACCCAACTGCTGGGCCATTTGCTGACTGAGAAATTCATAATGTTGCGCCCAGCGTAATCCGCTCTCTTCCGCCGCCGTGTTGGTGTACAGCGAAATACCCAGCTCGCGGTAGATCTCACGGCGAAACGCCAGCGGCACTTCCAGCTGCGTGCCGTCTTCCAGCTGCAACCTGTCGGTCATAAGCATACGCACTTCATATGCCAGCACTTTATTAAACTGCTGCAGGCTGGGCAGAATGGCAAAGTTCAGCACCACCAGATAAGTGGTAACCAGGCTGACAAACAGCAGCGTAATAATCAGCAGCAGCGTGCGGGCAAACGAACTGCGGGGAGAGAAGCGGATTCGCCTCATGCCTTACTGCCGTCCGGTACGAACACGTAGCCCAGCCCCCAGACAGTCTGGATATAGCGCGGATGCGCCGGGTCCTCTTCCACCATGCGACGCAGGCGGGAGATTTGCACATCAATGGAACGCTCCATGGCGCTGTATTCACGGCCACGCGCCAGATTCATCAGCTTATCGCGGGAAAGAGGCTCGCGAGGGTGACTGACCAGCGCCTTGAGCACGGCGAATTCACCGCTGGTGAGCGGCATCGGCTCATCTTCGCGAAACATTTCACGGGTACCGAGATTCAGCTTGAACTTACCAAAGGCAATAACCGCTTCCTCCTGGGAAGGTGCGCCCGGCAGCTCGTTCGCCTGACGGCGCAGCA
The DNA here is from genome assembly GCF_021365465.1 of Erwinia tracheiphila. Lineage (NCBI taxonomy): Bacteria > Pseudomonadati > Pseudomonadota > Gammaproteobacteria > Enterobacterales > Erwiniaceae > Erwinia > Erwinia tracheiphila. Next base: position 512,598 of record NZ_CP089932.1, on the reverse strand, counting down.
CCGCACGAATGCGCGCCAGCAGTTCGCGTGGGTTAAACGGCTTGGGAATATAATCGTCCGCGCCGATTTCCAGCCCGACAATGCGGTCAACTTCTTCACCTTTTGCCGTCACCATAATTATCGGCATCGGGTTACTCTGACTTCGTAAACGACGGCAGATAGATAACCCATCCTCGCCCGGTAGCATCAAATCCAGCACCATCAGGTGGAAGGATTCGCGCGTCAGCAGACGGTCCATCTGCTCGGCGTTGGCCACGCTACGCACCTGAAAACCCTGTTCGGTCAGATAACGCTCCAGCAAGGCACGCAGACGCATGTCGTCATCCACCACCAGAATTTTGTAATTCTCTTGCATATCGATACTCCCAAAGGCGCAATTGCCTGAACTAATATTTTTAAAAAAGATGCCCGAATGTAACAGTCATTAATGGTTTATATTCTAGCCGAAATTGTTACAAAGCATATTAAACAGCAGCTTATCTGTGATTTCACGTTAAAAATATTCGCGAAATCCACGCTTTCAGCAAGTGTTTTTATGTTGAATAGTGATGACAAACAAGCAGTAACGAGAGGCAGGAAAAAAACAGATCGGATTTGCATCACCCCGCACTTCACAACAAAATAGCGCCGATATGCAAGCGTAAGAAATGAGCTGAAGATGAAAACCAAACTGATCACCCGCGAAGGCTACGACAAGCTCAAACAGGAGCTGGATTTTCTGTGGCGTGAGGAGCGTCCGGAAGTGACTAAAAAAGTCACCTGGGCTGCCAGCCTCGGTGACCGCAGCGAAAACGCCGACTATCAGTACAACAAAAAGCGTCTGCGCGAAATCGATCGTCGCGTGCGTTATTTAACGAAATGCCTTGAGCAGCTGCGCATCGTGGATTATTCCCCGCAGCAGGATGGCAAAGTGTTTTTTGGTGCTTGGGTTGAAGTGGAAAACGACGACGGCGAGATCAAACATTTTCGTATCGTGGGCTACGACGAAATTTTCGGCCGTAAAGACTACATTTCCATCGACTCGCCGATGGCCCGCGCCCTGCTCAGGAAGGAAATCGGTGATGTAGCAACCGTGCATACTCCCGCAGGTGAAGCGACCTGGTATGTCAATGCCATTGACTACCTCCACCCCGTGTGAAACGACGATAAGTCTGGAACCACTGCCCGAGCGCTGGAAATTATCGCCCGCAATCCGTATAACTGTCCGCTGTTCTAAGCCACCAAGTAACCGATGATGAAAGATTCGCTGAACCACATTATTGCAAATGAGCTGCAGGCACGCACAGAGCAGGTTGACGCCGCTGTTCGTCTGCTGGATGAAGGGAATACCGTACCGTTTATCGCACGCTATCGTAAAGAGGTCACCGGCGGGCTGGACGACACCCAGCTGCGCCAGCTTGAAACGCGTCTGGGCTACCTCAGAGAGCTGGAAGAGCGCCGCCAGTCCATTCTCAAATCTATCGACGAACAGGGTAAGCTCAATGACGAGCTGGCCATTGCCATTCGCAGTACCCTGAGTAAAACCGAGCTGGAAGACCTCTATCTGCCTTACAAACCTAAACGTCGTACACGCGGTCAGATTGCCATTGAGGCAGGACTTGCACCGCTGGCAGACCAGCTTTGGCAAGATCCTTCCCACAGCCCGGAGCAGCTGGCAGCAAACTATGTCGATGCAGAAAAAGGTGTTACCGACAGCAAAGCCGCTCTCGACGGTGCGCGCTACATTCTGATGGAACGCTTTGCAGAGGATGCCACCCTGCTGGCAAAAGTCCGCGAATACCTGTGGAAAAATGCACATCTGGTGTCCCGCGTGCTGGAAGGTAAGGAAGAAGAAGGGGCAAAATTTCGGGACTACTTTACGCATCATGAGTCACTCTCCTCCGTGCCGTCACACCGCGCGCTGGCCATGTTTCGCGGCCGCAATGAGGGCATCTTGCAGCTCTCTCTCAACGCCGATCCACAGTTTGACGAGCCGCCCCGCGAAAGCCACGGCGAGCAAATCATTGCCGACCATCTTAATCTGCGGTTGAACAATGCCCCCGCCGATAGCTGGCGTAAAGCGGTGGTCAGCTGGACCTGGCGCATTAAGGTGCTGCTGCATCTTGAAACCGAACTGATGGGCAGCGTGCGTGAACGTGCTGAAGACGAAGCGATCAACGTATTCGCCCGCAACCTGCACGACCTGCTGATGGCAGCCCCGGCCGGGATGCGCGCCACTATGGGACTGGATCCGGGCCTGCGCACTGGCGTGAAAGTCGCGGTGGTGGATGCAACAGGCAAGCTGGTTGCCACCGATACCATCTATCCGCACACCGGGCAGGCAGCGAAAGCCGCATCGGCAGTGGCGGCACTCTGTACCAGGCACCAGGTTGAGCTGGTTGCCATTGGCAACGGCACCGCCTCACGCGAGACCGAGCGCTTTTTCCTTGATGTTCAGAAGCAATTCCCGCAGGTAAATGCCCAGAAAGTGATCGTCAGCGAGGCTGGTGCATCGGTTTATTCCGCCTCGGAACTGGCCGCGCTGGAGTTTCCTGACCTTGACGTCTCGATTCGCGGGGCCGTGTCTATCGCGCGCCGTCTGCAGGACCCACTGTCTGAGCTAGTCAAAATCGATCCAAAATCCATCGGCGTAGGTCAGTACCAGCACGATGTCAGCCAGAGCCAGCTCGCGAAAAAACTGGATGCGGTCGTGGAGGATTGCGTCAACGGCGTCGGCGTGGACTTGAACACCGCCTCGGTGCCACTGCTGACCCGCGTCGCCGGACTGAGTAAAATGATCGCACAGAATATTGTGAGCTGGCGCGATGAGCACGGTCGTTTTCAGGATCGTCAACAATTGCTGAAAGTCAGCCGCCTGGGGCCAAAAGCGTTCGAGCAGTGTGCCGGATTCCTGCGTATTAATCACGGTGACAATCCGCTGGACGCGTCAACCGTCCATCCCGAAGCCTATCCGGTGGTGCAACGCATCCTTACGGCGACACGCCAGGTGCTGGCGGACTTGATGGGCAACGCTTCTGCATTGCGTAACCTGCGCGCCGTGGACTTCACTGATGAGCGATTCGGTGTGCCAACCGTCAGCGATATCATCAAAGAGCTGGAGAAGCCAGGCCGCGACCCGCGCCCGGAGTTTAAAACGGCTCAGTTCGCTGAAGGTATCGAAACCATGAACGATCTGCTCCCCGGCATGGTGCTGGAAGGTGCTGTTACTAACGTAACCAACTTCGGCGCCTTTGTTAATATCGGCGTGCATCAGGATGGCCTGGTACATATTTCTTCGCTGTCCGATAAGTTCATTGATGACCCGCATAAAGTGGTGAAAGCAGGCGATATTGTCAAGGTGAAGGTAATGGAAGTGGATCTGCAGCGTAAGCGCATTGCGCTGACCATGAGGCTTGACGAGCAACCGGGTGACACCAGCGCCCGTCGCAGCGACAGCGCACGCACCAGTCCACGCCAGTCGCAAAGCAAGCCGCGCCCAGCCCCATCACAACCCGCTGGTAACAGTGCCATGGGTGATGCACTGGCCGCCGCCTTCGGTAAAAAATGTTAATGCCGAATAAAGCGGATCGCCCGATCCGCTTCTTTTACCGCAAGAAATAAAGTTGTTCTGTATCAATCGGAGTAATAATCGTTCTCAATATAATTCCTGATGTTGATAACAGTGATGCACAACAGCATCAAATGGTGGAGTTATTTATGCAATATATTCCAGGGCACTATTACCACATCCTGCGTTTCTCTCCAGACGTCAGCACGGCTTTCAGACAAAAACTGCTCTCTCTTGGCCTGCTGCCCGGAACCTCGTTTAAAGTCAGACGCATCGCGCCTTTGGGCGATCCCATTCAGATCGAAACACGCCGCTTCAGTCTGATGCTGCGCAAAAAAGATCTCTCCTCCCTGCACATCGCTCTTGCTGAATGACGCGAGCGCTATTATGAACAACATCACTATCGGGCTAATTGGCAACCCCAATTCCGGCAAAACCACCCTGTTCAATCAGCTTACCGGCGCAAGACAGCATGTCGGCAACTGGGCTGGCGTCACCGTTGAACGTAAGGAAGGCACCTTCAGTACCCGACACCATCACGTCCAGCTGGTGGATTTGCCCGGTACTTACTCCCTGACCACCATCTCGTCAGAAACCTCACTGGATGAACAGATTACCTGCCACTTCATATTGAGCGGCGAGACAAAACTGGTGATTAACGTCATCGACGCCAGCAATCTGGAACGTAACCTTTACCTGACACTGCAATTACTGGAGCTGGGCGTTCCCTGTATCGTCGCGCTGAATATGCTGGATATTGCACGCAGCCAGCATATTCACATCGACGTTGCAGCGCTGGCTAAACGGCTTGGATGCCCGGTTATTCCTGTCATTTGCAATCGGGGAGAAGGACTGGACGCACTCAGACGGGCCATTGATACCCACTCCGGCCTCGCCGCAGATTTTCAGTTGGCGTATCCACCGTCGGTGGAAGAGAACGTGCAACGCCTGACCGCTGCCATGCCACAGAAAATCAGTACCCGCCGCCGCTGGCTGGCGCTGCAAACACTTGAAGGTGATATTTTCTGCCGCTCACAGTGTGGTGAAGCCACGGCGCTGCTGCCCGATCTACCGGGCGTAATTGCCAACCCGGTCGATATTGCCCAAACCCGTTATCAGACCATCGAAAGACTATGTGGTCAAAACACGTCGACACAAAATGCCACCCCTCATCGCCTGTCTGCAAGGCTGGATGCACTGGTGTTAAACCGCTGGCTGGGCATTCCGGTATTTCTCGCGGTGATGTACCTAATGTTCTTTTTTGCTATTAGCCTGGGCGGCGCGTTGCAGCCGCTGTTTGAGGTCAGCGCCACGGCGGTGTTCGTCCACGGCGTCCAGTGGCTTGGCAATGTGCTCCACTTTCCAGAGGCGGTCACGCTGTTCCTCGCACAGGGAGTCGGTGGTGGCATCACCACCGTGATGCCGCTGATCCCGCAAATTGGTTTGATGTATCTGTTCCTGTCAGTTATGGAAGACTCGGGATATATGGCTCGCGCGGCTTTCGTCGTTGACCGTCTAATGCAGGCCCTCGGCCTGCCGGGCAAATCCTTTGTTCCACTGATCGTCGGTTTCGGCTGTAACGTCCCTGCTGTGATGGGAGCACGCACGCTGGACGCGCCGCGCGAACGCCTGCTGACCATCCTGATGGCGCCGTTTATGTCGTGTGGCGCACGGTTGGCGATCTTTGCCGTGTTTGCGTCAGCCTTTTTCGGCCAGCGCGGTGCCTCCGTGGTGTTCAGCCTGTATCTTCTGGGTATTACTGCAGCCATTCTCACCGGGCTGGTGCTGAAAAATACGCTACTGCGCGGGGAAGCCTCGCCATTTGTGATGGAGCTGCCTACCTGGCATGTTCCTCATTTGAAAAGCCTGTGGTTTCAGACTTGGCAGCGTTTAAAGAGCTTTGTTTTCAGAGCAGGTAAGGTCATCGTGGTGGTCAGCATGTTTATTGGGGCGCTGAACAGTTTCTCATTCAACGGCAGACCGGTCTCCAGCATTAACGATTCGGCGCTGGCCAGCGTCAGTCGTCAGCTCACTCCGTTGCTCAGTCCGATGGGCGTTCAGGCCGATAACTGGCAGGCCACAGTCGGGCTTATCACCGGCGCGATGGCAAAAGAGGTGGTGGTGGGTACGCTTAACACACTGTATACCGCCCAGGCGCTGCATGAGGATGCATTCAACGCCAGTGAATTCAGCCTACTGGCAGAGCTGAAAGACGCGGTGATACAAACCAGAGATAGCCTGAGAAACTCCTTAAGCCTCAATGTCCTGTTTCATCCTATTGATGCCAGCAAAGGTGACGGTGAAATGAGCAGCGGACCGATGGGCGTGATGCACAGTAAATTTGGCAGTGATTTCGCCGCGTACAGCTATTTGATTTTTGTGCTGCTGTACGTGCCCTGCGTCTCGGTGATGGGGGCGGTAGCCCGTGAAAGCGGCCGCCGCTGGATGCTGTTCTCCATTTTTTGGGGGCTGAATCTGGCCTGGTCACTGGCAACGCTGTTTTATCAATTTGCCACCTTTGCAGGTCACCCGCTTTCATCCACGGTAGCCGTGGTTGCAGTGGTCGGCTTTAATCTGCTGGTATGGCTGCTGTTAAAGCGTATCAGGCTGGCACCGCTTCCTCTGGAAGTCAGGATGATCCCAACGACAGATTGTGCAAACTGCAGCAAAAGTGGCAGTTGCCACTAAGCTTGCGACCTCCGTACATTCGTCACCTGAACCGCATCAAAAAAAGGTTCAGGTGACAAATTTAGCCCTCCGTTACAAAGTAAAATTTATCTGACGGCTGATAAGTGTTGTGATGGCTACCGCCCGGTACATCGCTTTTTCCGGCGTACATGATGGCTGTGTAGAAAGCAGGCTGATTAGCGTCACAATCCCGCCAACGTGAAAGCAACCGACAGTTATCGGGTAAGCCAGCAGCAAAAAATATGCTTAACGGACCTGAAGCCCGAACCTTGTGATAATTATTCACCGCATCATGTCATCTTCCCCGGTTAAGCCCGCTAATACTATTGCATACCCGGTCAACCGCCTCTCATCCTGAGATTCTGGTTGGTCTGCAAAGCAGCGGCGAAAGCGTGCTGGCGGGATAACACGATTTACAAAAGCAGCAGTAGTGGCTCTTTGCTGTTCCAACCACAGAAAAGCACGCTTTGACCTGTCCGCGTCGCAAGACTGGCGAGAATCAGCTGAGGGCGGAATATCTGAAAGCGAGCGCTATGAGGTGAGTGCCGTTTGGCCGAACAGGGCTGTGACGCTTTACTGGTATGACGGGGCGATTTTGTCGATGAAAAAAATCAGATAACCAGAAGCACCAGGGGACACGAACGTTGTGAGAACGGCAAGGCTCCGGGCCTGGCGAATGTCATAACGGCGGAGTTGCCCCCGCCTGCTGAAAATTACTTGTACACTTCAGCAACGGCACTGAACTTGCCGTGCTCACGGCCAGCAATCACCAGAAAGTATTTACCGCCTTTTTCATCCGCCAGCTTTGACAGCTCGTGTCTGGCATCCATTGGCGATGTGGTTTCAGCGGTGGTGTTCACCGTACCGATCTTCTCCAGCTTCAGTTTTTTAACTTCTTCTTTAGTGACTTCTTTCGCAGCCAGCGCACCAAAAGAAACCGTTCCAGCCAGAAGACCAATAACCACAGCTTGCATCATTTTCATCAGAGATACTCCAGATTGATTTTTTTAAGAGATAAGCAGCCGCTTGATGAGATTGCAGGGAACGAGAAAATGCCCGACTCCCTGGACAGCTCAGAGGTAAAAAAATTACGCCCCTGCTTACCTGAATAATTATTGTCGGTTATGGCCAATCTGCCAGTTTTTAGTAGAAATTTATTTCAATATATTAATAGAGAAATCAACAAGTTTTTCACAAAACGATTCAGCATGAGAAATAAAAGGCGCGTGGGCCGCTTTTTCAATTATCACCGACTCGCTGTGCGGCTGTCGCGCATCCAGCAACGCAGCGATACCACGTGGCACCAACCCATCCAGTGCGCCATAAATTCGCAGCAGCGGTACACGCAAGGCGGTCATTTCGTCACGCAGATCGACAGTCCGCAATATCTCAAGCCCGCCGTTCAGCACCGCAATATCCGGTGCCGGATGCGACAGCACCACATTTTTCAACTGCCTCACATCCTGGCGCGCCGTCTCACTACCCATCGTCTGTAAGGCAAGAAAACGCTCCACCGTGCGCTGGAAATCCTCGCTGAGTTGCTGTTGAAACTGACACAGCGTTTCCGGCCGAATGCCGGGCCAGTCTGGCCCAGCGGTAAAGCAGGGCGAGGACGCCACGCTGATCAGCCCGCTCACCCGCTGTGGATGGTCCAACGCCAGCTGGCTGGCCACCAAACCACCCAGCGACCAGCCCAGCCAAAGCGCCCATTCAGGTGCCTGCGGCAGCAGCGCAGCAGCCATTTCTTTGACGCTTAACGGTGGAAAACCCCGACTGCGGCCATAACCCGGTAAATCGACGAGGTGCAGCCGAAAATGCGGGCTGAGTCGGTCAATGATGTCATGCCATACTTCGGCATTCAGCCCCCAGCCGTGCAGCATCACAAGTTCGCGATCGCCGCTGCCAATGGTCTGCCAGTAAAGCTGAGTCATCCGTTACTATTCCGTTTTTGCCATGGAGGCCACTATGCTATCAATGCCCACCGCCTGTTGGCTATGCCGGATGCAACTCGCGCTGCCTGCACAGGGTATTTGCAGTCTTTGTTTGCTCCAGCTTCCCGCTGTTGTCCCCTGCTGTCCCCGCTGCGGCCTGCCCGCGTTGCATCTTCGAACGCAATGTGGTCGCTGCCATCTTCACCCTCCTGCCTGGCAGCGAATGATTTATGTTTCAGACTGGCAGTTTCCCCTGCGAGACTGGGTTAATCAGCTGAAGTTCTACGGAAAAACAGCGCTTGCACCGATGCTGGCGCGGCTGCTGTTACTTCGCTGGTTAGCGGTTCGTCGTGAATTTATGCTGGATAAGCCCGATCTGCTGTTATGTGCGCCGCTTCATCGCCAGCGTGCGTGGCGACGTGGCTACAATCAGATGGATGATATCACCCGACTGCTGGCACGCTGGATCGGCTGCCCTTATGCGCCGGCGGGAATAAAACGCCTGCGTAAAACGCGCATTCAGCACAGGCTGTACGCCAGCCAGCGGAAAAAAAACGTTCGCGGCGCTTTCAGCGTTGAAACCGACGTGCACAGGCTGCATATTGCCGTACTGGACGATGTGATCACTACTGGCAATACTCTGCAGGAAATCAGTCGGATTTTGCTGGCTGCCGGGGCGGCCAGCGTACAGGTATGGGGCCTGTGTCGAACCTTGTAGAGCGTCGGTGATGGGCGTATTATAACCAACCAAATTAGTCAACTATTGAGCAATCGCTATGATCCAAATTACTGACTCCGCGCAAGAGCACTTCTCAAAACTGTTGTCAAAACAGGAAGAAGGCACTCAGATCCGCGTATTCGTTATCAATCCCGGTACGCCCACTGCTGAATGTGGCGTCTCTTACTGCCCTCCCGGCGCGGTGGAAGCCACCGATAAAGAGCTTAAATTCGAAAAGCTTTCCGCTTTTGTTGACGAACTGAGCGCGCCCTATCTGGAAGAGGCTGAGATTGATTTTGTCACCGACAATCTGGGTTCTCAGCTGACGCTGAAAGCCCCCAACGCCAAAATGCGTAAGGTGAGCGAGGACGCACCGCTGATTGAGCGCGTTGAGTATCAGCTGCAGGCGCAAATTAACCCGCAGCTGGCAAGCCACGGTGGCAAAGTATCACTGATGGAAATCACCGATGATGGCTACGCTATTCTGCAATTTGGCGGCGGCTGTAACGGTTGCTCAATGGTTGATGTCACCCTGAAAGAAGGGATTGAGAAAGAGCTGCTGGCGACTTTCCCTGAGCTGAAAGGCGTGCGCGATTTGACCGAACACCAGCGCGGCGAACACTCGTTTTACTGATCCCACCCAAACCGCCCGTCGGATTATGTCCGCCGGGCGGTGGCTGGCTTACTTACCCTTTTGCAATCCGCTTTACGCCGCCGGTTAAGATCGTTAAGCAAGCTGATTAACTCGCTTATCGGCAAACATCTCCTCCAGCGTCATACTCAATTTTCGTCGCCAGTTGGGATAGTTGTCGGTGGTACCCGGCACGTTTACTGGCTGTGTCATATCCAGCCAGTCTTCCGGCTGCGGACCAAGTAATGCGCTGCAACTGTCGGCAATAAAACGCTGCATGGCACGATTAAGGCCCGGGGTCATCTCCAGCAGACTGGTTCGTTTACCACTGCGCTTCGCCAGACAACCGTATTGATGAAGCGCATCCAGCATTACCTGTTTTTGTCTGGCCCTGCTGATAAAGGGCATGCAAAATGTCCCGGTCCGGGTAAACGCCCTGTGTCTCTCCCAGCGACAGGTCGCCTGCGAGTACAGAAGGCGCGCAGGGTGGGCAGATCGTGCGGGGTGGCGCTGGCCATTGACTGGCGTGGCCAGTCGCTGGGGGAACAATAGCGCTCTTTATCATCCTGTTCGAAATAAAGCACTTTCCACGAATAAATGCCGCTGTCACGCAGTTTGGCCACGATTTCAACCGGGACAGTGCCCAAATCTTCGCCAATGACCATACACTGGTTGCGGTGACTCTCCAGCGCAAGAATAGCCAGCAGATCGTCTACCGGATAGTAAACGTACGCGCCGAAATTGGCAGTTTCGCCTTTCAGTATCCACCACAGGCGCAACATCGACATAACGTGATCGATGCGCAGCGCACCACGGCTGGCCATATTGGCACACATCAAATCGATAAACAGTTGCCATGCTCGCGCGGCCATAACGTGCGGCTCGGCAGGCAGCAGGCCCCAGTATGTCGGTCGGCGCGCCGACCGACACCTGCGAATAATACAATTCACGGTCACACCAGGCTTTCGCTCCACCTTCGGCCACGCCCACTGCCAGATCGCGGTACAGTCCAGGCGGCATCTTCAGCTGTTGGCTCAGTTGCCAACATTCATCAAACTGCCAGTTTGCCAGCCATTGCAGCCACAGCCAGAAGTACACGTCATCCTCGTTCTGCTGACAGAATTGCTGCACCTGCTCACTGTGTACATCCTGCAATTCCGTTGGCCAGATCGGCCAGACCCAGCGACTGGCATCTTCACGCAACATCGCACTGTGCAGCGCGTCAAACGTACCCTGCCAGAAAAGACCGCCGCCGCCCTCGTGGATAAAACGCGCAAAGTCGGCGTGACAGTCATCCTCGTAGCTACGCTGACTAAAGTGCTGCCAGGTATGCCGCAGCCCCTGTATTTTCAGCCCGGCAACCTGGGTGTAATCAACTTCGCCGCATTCTCTGGCCTGTTGCAGCCAACGTTGCGTGCTTTTTGGCTGCCACCAGCGTTGCGCCGCTTTGCCATGTTGAAAATCCGCCACGGCAGCAACGTCAATATAAGCACATTCAGCCAGCGACGCGAAGAAGGGCTGTACGGGCTGGCAGGATAGAGCGAATGCAGGGGGTTGAGGCTGATAAAGGCTCCGCCTCTTGCGGCAACTTCTTTAGCTCCGCTACGGTAATCCGGGATAAATACCACCTTCAGCTTACCGCCGATGACCGGATCGTGATTAATTTTCTACGCAACTTTGTTAATGGCGTAGATGATATTTTTGGCGAGGTAATAGCCGGGCATAGCTTTGGCACCAAACAGGAATACGCGCGGCACTATATTCGTCTGCGGATTTTCATGCAGACGTTTAATCTACACGTCAAACAGGGCATCAGGATTAATCTCGATGCCGGTCAGGTGATCAATGTAGTCCGCCAGGTGCACTTTGTTATCGTGTTTAATCTGGCAGAAACGCTGGCGGAAGTCTTCATTGTCTGCCGATAGCTCCAGCCATTTTCAGCTTATCAAGATGATTCGCCCATTCTACCTTCAGCGTTTCATCTATCAGACCGGCAAGCGCGAGATTACACTGTTTCAGCCAACCGCGCGGCGTGATGCCGTTGGTAACGTTGTGAAACTTGTGCGGCCACAGCTGGTGATATTCCGGGAACAGGTCTTTGACCACCAGGTCAGAATGCAGCCCAGCCACGCCATTTACGGCAAAGCCGCTGACCACACACAGATTCGCCATACGCAGTTGATGCTCGTAGAGCACCGCCAACTTTTCCCATTTCGCTTCATCGCCCGGCCAGTGTGTTCCACTGCCTTTTTAAAGCGTTTGTCGATCTCTTTTACAACCATGTAATGCCGCGGCAGCAGCGAGCGCACCCGCTTCTGATCCCAACGCTCCAGCGCTTCCGGCATCAACGTATGGTTGGTGTAGGCGAAGGTGTTGCTGGTAATGGCACAGTCCCGCCCCAGCCCAGCTGGTACTCATCCAGCAGCACGCGCAGCATTTCGGGGATTGCGATAGTGGGAGTGGGTATCGTTTAGCTGGATAACCCCATAGTCAGGCAGCTCGTCGATTTTTCTCCCGGCAAGATGAGGCCGACGCAAAATATCCACTACCGAGCAGGCACACTGGAAATATTGCTGCATCAATCCCCTGCTGCTCCGATTGTAAAAATTTACCGTCGTTAAACTGCGTCAGGTTGAAAGAAGAGGGATGGCTTGCCATCACTGCTGGCGGGCTATTTCACTGGCACACGCTAAACCCAGGTGCTGCCACTGGCGGGTGAGCGCCGCCTCAAAACGTGCCAGATTAAATTTCTGCTGCGACATACCACTTCCTTCTGCAAGGGGAAAGGGGGAACACGGGCCGGAGATGCGCACGTGTTTATTAAGCATGTGGTCAGCACAACTCCAGATGAACTTCATGTTGCTGAATAGTTTTTAAAATACCCGGCGGCGGCGGTCCGTCGGTAAAGAGATAGTCAATCAGGCTCATATTTCCCAGATTAACCATAGCGTTACGGCCAAATTTCGAATGGTCAGCCACCAGCATCACACGGCGCGAGTTTTCAATTATGGCGCGTTTCGTGCGAACCTCGTGGTAATCAAAATCCAGCAAAGAGCCATCCATATCAATGCCGCTAATACCAAGAATGCCGTAATCGAGGCGGAACTGAGAAATATAGTCGAGGGTTGCCTCACCCATAATCCCACCATCACGGGCGCGCACCTCACCACCCGCAATAATCAGATTGAAATCCGGCTTCGACATGAGCAGCATAGCCACATTGAGGTTATTGGTGACAATCCGTAAATTGCGATGATTAAGCAACGCGTGAGCGACCGCCTCTGGCGTGGTGCCGATATCAATAAACAATGAGGCACCGTCCGGGATCTGGCTGGCAACACGCTGCGCAATGCGGGCTTTTTCTGCCGACCACATCATCTTACGATCCTGCCACGCGGAATTTTCCGAGGTGGAAGGCAGCGCCGCACCGCCGTGATGGCGCTGGATTTTATTTTGCTCTGCCAGATCGTTTAAGTCGCGACGGATAGTTTGCGGGCTGACGGTAAAGTGTTCCACCAGCTCTTCGGTACTGACATATCCCTGACGACGCACCAGCTCGATAATAGCGTCATGACGTTGCGTTTGCTTCACAAAGCTCTCCTGTTTGCCGCATTCCGGTCAGAATCTTTTCTGCCGGGTATCAACAAATGCCATTGCCAGGCCCACCAGCAGACCGGTGACGTGCGCCGCGTTAGCGATGGAAAGGCCAAACCAACCCATGTAGCCCACCACCAACCAGATAACGGCAAAGGCCATCAGTCCGCGCTCCAGGTAGACGCCGCTCGCCGGGTCGCGCTCACCACGAAACCAGGCGTACCCCATCAGCGCATAAACCGCGCCCGATAACCCACCAAACATCACGCCACTGAATTTCGTCTGCATCCAACCGCTTAACAGGGCGGAAATCAGCATGATAACAAACAGCTTTCCGCTGCCGAGGCGCTTCTCAATTGCCCCACCGAGATACCACCACCACAGCAAATTAAAGACAAGATGCAGCAGAGAAAAATGCAGCAACGCGTGGGAAAACCAGCGCCACAGCTGAAAATGCTGGTCACTCTCAGGCCAGGCCAGCCAGCTCATGACTGTTTGATAATTGGTGAGTTGCATCAGGATAAACACCAGGATGCACGCCGCCATGATCGTCAGCGTCAGCGGGCCGGCACGCTCGCGGATATTGCTTATCAGGGACGTTCGCTGATACTGAATACCGCTTTGCGTGGTACCGGAATGCCAGCTCGCCGCCTGATAACGGGGATGATTGGGATCGCGGATGAACTGACTAAGTTCGTTTTCGACCAGATGGAATTTCAATTCGTCATCCAGCCATAAGATGTAGTGACTTTCACGTTCTATCCGCAGCCGTACGCCTTTTGTCATCATGTAATCAACAAAAGCCTGCGCCATGCGGGGATTGGCAAATTCGGTAATGCGCATCATCGCTTTAGGAAATCCCTGTAAATAAAAACCGCCAGTATATACCGCAAATGATGCCAGCAGACAGAATCATGGCGTGGCTGATTCTGTCTGCTGGGGAAACTGTGCACGCCATGCTTCAAAACCGCCATCAATACTGTAAGCCTGCTCGAAACCCTGGTTCAGCAGATACTGTGCAGCACTTTTGCTGCTGTTACCGTGATAACACATCACCAGCACAGGTGTACGCGGATCGCTTGCGGCAATAAATTCATTCAGTGAGTCGTTAGTCAGGTGAAACGCCCCGCTGGCATGCGCCATAGCAAAACTTTGCGGATCGCGAATATCAACCAGCAACGCTTCCCCCTTTGCCAGGTGCGCCTGCGCCTGCTGCACACTGATACATTCAAATTGTTCCATGCTCGGTTCTCGTTACAGAAGGAGCAGCATTGTAACGCGAACATTGGCAACAATAACCAGACAGAACACAGGGTTAACGCCCTTTTTCTGCCTGTTAATCTGTTATCTGGATCACGCATAAATGTTTTTATCTGTTTAAAGCTGGCATCGCTTTCGGTTTCAGATTATTATTATGTTCGAAAACGAACACATAAGAACTATTTCGAACATAGGAGGGGATGACGTGGAAACCAAAGACCTGATCGTAATTGGCGGCGGGATCAACGGCGCTGGCATTGCGGCAGATGCCGCAGGACGGGGCCTGTCCGTGCTGATGCTCGAAGCACAAGATTTGGCCTGCGCGACCTCTTCTGCCAGCTCAAAATTGATTCATGGCGGCCTGCGCTACCTGGAACATTATGAGTTTCGGCTGGTAAGTGAGGCTCTGGCCGAACGCGAAGTGCTGTTAAAAATGGCACCGCATATCGCTTTCCCCATGCGCTTTCGTCTGCCACATCGCCCCCATCTGCGCCCTGCATGGATGATCCGTATCGGCCTGTTTATGTATGATCACTTAGGTAAGCGGACCAGCCTGCCAGGCAGTAAAGGGTTGCGTTTTAGCGCAGATTCAGTGTTAAACCCTGAAATTGTGCGCGGTTTCGAATATTCCGACTGCTGGGTGGACGATGCCCGCCTGGTGGTGCTCAACGCCCAGGAAGTTGAAAAACGCGGCGGAGAAGTGCGCACCCGCACCAAAGTGACCCGCGCATGGCGTCAAGACGGTCTGTGGACGGTGGAAGCCGAAGATATCGACAGCGGCAAAACCTTTACCTGGCAGGCGAAAGGGCTGGTTAATGCGGCCGGTCCCTGGGTGAAACAGCTGTTCGACGATGGGCTGCAGCTCAAATCCCCTTATGGTATCCGTCTGATTAAAGGAAGCCATATCGTGGTGCCGCGCGTGCACACCGAAAAACAGGCTTACATTTTGCAAAACGAAGATAATCGTATCGTGTTTGTGATTCCGTGGATGGATGAGTTTTCTATTATCGGCACCACCGATGTCGAGTACAAAGGCGATCCGAAGAACGTGCAGATTGACGAAAAAGAAACTGCCTATCTGCTGAAGGTTTATAACAACCATTTCAAAAAAGCCCTCAGCGAGCAGGATATCGTCTGGTCGTATTCTGGCGTGCGTCCGCTGTGCGATGACGAGTCGGATTCCCCCCAGGCCATTACCCGTGATTACACGCTTGATGTGCGTGATGAAAATGGCCAGGCACCGCTGCTTTCGGTTTTCGGCGGCAAGCTGACCACTTATCGTAAGCTGGCAGAACACGCTCTGGAGAAACTGGCGAAATACTATCCCGGCGTCGGTCCGGCCTGGACTAAAAACTGCGTGTTGCCCGGAGGAGATATCGCCGGAAGCAGCGAAGATTACGCCATCAGCCTGCGTCGTCGTTATTCCTTTATCACTGAAGCCATGGCACGGCACTATGCCCGTACCTACGGCAGTAACAGCGAGCGCTTCCTTAAAGAAGCGAAAAGTCTGGACGATCTGGGTGAGCTGTTTGGTCATCATTTCTACGAGGCTGAACTGCGCTATCTGGTCCAGAATGAGTGGGTTCGCGAAACGGATGATGCTCTGTGGCGTCGCACTAAAGAAGGCATGTGGCTGGATGAAGCGCAGCGCACCCGTGTGGGTCAATGGCTGGACGAGCATGGCAAGAAACCGGCGCTATCACTGGCTTCCTGAGTGTGACGACTTCTCCAGTGCTTCATATAAGATGACAAAAACAATAAATCGGGAGCAAGATACTCCCGCTTTTTTATTACACATTAGACACCACGCCCTGAAGGCGTGGTTACCAAGCGGTGTTGGCTTTACCCGTTCTCCTTCAGATGTAAATCTGACAGCACGGACTTTCAGTCAACCTCTTTGGAGGTGTGAAGGCAAACTTCTATTACCAGATAAAAACCATGACCCACAGGCTAATGCCGATCATTTAAGGATCGGTTGACCGATCCGGTTGATGCGGTAAAAAGGGTTCTATGTTCATCATGGAACCCTTTTTAAATCGAACTTTCCCAGGCCCCCGGCATCATCAATGCCGCCACTACTGAGCGCGCCCGTAGTCTCGCCGAGCTTATTCAGCAGGCGCTCACCCTGACCGATACCGTTACTTTGCGTAAACGTTCCCTCGAATCCATGATTTGGCCTGTCGTTGGGATGTCCATTTTTTGCGATCGTCCGATGACCGAGATCGTCAATCTAATGGATATTACTGACCGGGCCGGAGCTCCCTTTACCGCTCGCAGCGCTGTCATTCAGCGCCGTAAGACTCCGGGTGAAAGGGATCCCGGAAGAAACGGTGGCAAGACTGCTGACCCGCAGGGTGGACGGTAAAGAGAGGCAGGTGCTGACGTCACTGACAGACCCGAATCGCTATCCGGGTAAAGATATCAGCAAGCTATATCGTCACCGCCGGGAAACAGAACTGGGTTACCGGGAAGCAAAGCAGGGTATGCTGGACAGCCAGTGGACATTACGCAGTCGCCTGCCGGAGCTGGTGAGACAGGAGCTGTGGGGGGGTACTGCGGGCTTATAACCTGGTGCGATATCAGATGATGCAGATGGGGTTCCATCTGAAAGGAGATTATCTGCCTTACCATCTGAGCTTCAGTGGAGCGATAAGTGAAATAATCCGGATGCTGATAACCCTGCCCCGTGCTTCGCCGGGAAAAATGCCGGGAGAACTGAGAACCCTGTATAAGCAGGCGAAATGGCTTGTGCTACCGGGTAGAAGAGAGCGGAGTTACCCGAGAGAGTTGAGGGTAAAGAGCAGGAAGGTCAGCGTTCTGTTTGTCAAATTACACCGGTCAGTGTCGTGGAATCGCACCTTTAGCACCACGAAACAGCCCTTCGGTACTCAGGTCCTCATCCAGTTCAGGCCAGTGGATACCATAACCAGCACCACACAGCTCCCAGTTTTGTTGCTGTTCAGCAGTACCGACAGCAAGACGCGGGAATCAGGTAACGGGAACAGAGATACTGCGTCCATCCATGAGATCAACCGTCAGGTGTACTAGCTCAGACCTGATCTGACCGTTACCGGTTATTTATACAGGTGTCTGTCAGATTACATCCGGTTCAGATCCTTTTCTGCACAGACACGTTTTCCATCAGGTAACCTGGCCACTGGCGTTCGCCCGCCGCACATTTTCCCCTGATGAGTCCGCTCATTATTGTCATGCCACAACCCGTTGTCCGGATCCGTTTGCAGGCTCTCCCGCTCCCCATATGACTTCTTGCGGAACGTAACCTGATAAAAGTCCTGCAAAATCGTTTTATGGAAGCGCCCGCAGATGCCGTTGGTCTGTGGGGACATCGCCTTCGTTTTTGTATGGTCGATATCGTTGATGGCCAGATAAAGCTGGTAATCATGCTGCTCCACCTTACCACAGTACTCCGTTCCCCTGTCGGTCAGTCTTCTCAGCACCGGCAGGCCCTGAGCCTCACAGAACGGCCGTCGGCGGCGGTGTTCGGCGTTTTACTCGTATACCGCTTGCAGTGCGCCACTTTCGGGTATGTATCCACGAACGTCTGCGGGCAGATACGGCCCACACCGTTTAGATCGCCAGCACAGAAGGTGTCCTGCGACCCGGGATAGCCCGGGTGAGTGGTCTCGATTTCGCCGCTGGCCTCATCATCATGCGCCTTTTTCTCCAGCGCGGCGATTGGGGCACCGGTAAGCACGATACCTTCTCTGGCGAGCTTTTCCTCTGGCGCCTTCAGGCGTTTACGGAAGCTCTCCAGGTCGTGTCGCTGCCATATGGCGCGCACGCTGCTGCCGGAGGTAAACACGCCTTTTTTACGCAGCTCATGACTGGTCCTGTGCTGCCCGGGGGCCGGGAACTCAACGGCGTACTCAACAACCGCGCGTTCAGTGGCTTCGTCGGCGCGGTTCGTCAGGTTGGGAACCCGGCGGTTCTGGTTAACCAGCGCGTCAATGCCGCCTTCTTCGTCAGCTCCTGATAACGGTAGAAGGTGTCGCGTGACACGCCCGTGCTCTTGCAGGCTGTTGATACGTTACCGGGTTATTCGGCGAGATTGAGCAGGCCGGCTTTGTGTTTGATGATGGGATTGTGAGTATGAGGGTGACCTCGTGTTTTGTATAAGGATTCGACACCCATATCAGAACCGATAACCCCCAACCTTGCAAGGTCCGGTGTCAGATCACGTCGCGACGAATACACGTCAGGCGATCATCATCAATACAGACATTCATTACGCGAATATCATTCTCACTTTGTAAAGTAAGCACCCCAGGCCTCCCGGAGTGTTATCTGATATTCTTTAACCAGACAGCTGACGACTCCCCAACATCTGCATGCTACCGTTCACGTTGACCACCACTTCGGTGGAATAACGATCCTGACCATGCTGATCCTGCCATTTACGGGTACGTAACTGGCCTTCGATATACACCTGTGAGCCTTTACGCAAATATTCACCAGCTTCACCGCCCGGCGCTCATCGATGGTCCAGTTCGTGTCCGCTTCCGTGCCCCTGGGCAGCACCAGATAACGGCCGTTCTTCCCCTTCCCGGAACTCCACGCCCCACGTCTGCGCGTTCAGTTTCTCCAGCGTAGCGTTCTGCTGCGATATTTCGTCCAGGTTCGACGCTATCAGCATGCTCTGCCACCACAGCACGCCCCGCACGTCCTGGCCAGCAACAGCGAGGATGAGCACCGACAGCCAGCGCCGTGTTGCCAGGCACATCACGCTCTCCCGGTGTAACTGCATGGCCTCTGTCATGCCGTTGCTGTGGTGTCTCAGGGCGTCGCCCGGCTCCCGGTTCCGGACGGTGATGTCGTCAACCATTCTCTGCCCGCTTTCCGTCACCTACAGGGTGAGCATTTTGGTGCGTTTCTCGGACAATCAGGCCACCTGATAACACCGGGACGGACGGGAAATCCTTTCCCGGTCGGCGCGTCAGTGCTCGGGGCGCAGCCCTGAACCAGTCACGTAGCGCTAGCGGAGTGTATACTGGCTTAATATATTACGGCGTAGTAAAAATTCAGGAAAGTGCTTCATGTGGCAGGTGTGATATGTGGCTCAGGAGTGATCGCAATACTCTGTATCCGCGTAAGACGCACCACGCAAGTGGTTACACGGGAAAACGACATAGACGGCGAGTCACCCCCGGCGTACCTTCATCTGTTATCCCAGCCTTTAACAAAGGCCATTAAGCTCTGTTCTACGAGGCCGTCGAGGATCACAGACCCCGTTCCAGTACCTGTTTCATCAAATCGTGGTTTGGAGAGCTGGACAGAGAATGTGGCATCGTTGTTTCATAGTGAAAAACAGGTTTTCGATTGATTAATCTTCGCGTTGATCGCTTTTTCAAAGTCGCTTTTTTCACCACATCCCGCCAGAGTCAACGCAGCGCCTGCCATAAGTAAGATTTTTTCCATCTTCATATCTCATCAATGTTAACAAACTGACTGTTCGTGGCAGGATTGAAAGCAAAAGTGATCCTACTCCTAAGCGGATCACACCCGATCCACAAACAGTTTATTTAACCAATTGATAGAATTGAATTATTTTTACTGTTCGTCATATCTTTTAAATCGATCAATAAAAAATACTATTAAAAATAATATATTGATCGATTTAAACAATTAAAAAATCGATCAATCAACCTTATTAAATTGTCAAAGACTATCAATGGTAAATTATTTATCATTTATATCAATTAATTGCAATGGTGAGCGACGGTTCGCCAATGTTGGCGTGCTTTGGCTGGGTGTTCGAGGGGATATGAAACGAAGCAGCGCACAAGGCATGTTGTGCTACTTATGTTGGGTAGATAATTGAAAACGCACTTTAAAACGAGGATAACACTATTTCAGATTTCCCCACCAGATATTTGAAAATCCAAATCCTCTTGGAAAAAGGTTTTAACTAAGATTTTCTCAATTGCCTTGACCTGTTGGCTGGTAAGATCCCATCCACCAATCCCTGCAGTAAAATCACTTTAGTCTTCATCCGTCCAAACCATGACTTTAGCTATTTCCGGGAGTTTTTCTTTCGGTATATCGATTTCGAAGACGAGTAATTCATCTACACGTTCGAAAGCATCAATAGTATAAACAATTGTCATTTTTCTACCTTTCTTATCGGATCTGCTGGTTTAGTGTTTTTTATTCAAAACTTCTGAAATGCTCAGGAAGAATTAACTACTTAACAGTTATTACCAGAGGTGGCAATGGCATTAACACCTGAAACTTCTCCAGTCATTTTTCGTGTATCTCCGCCTGATAGTTGACTACAAGATGTTATTAGCGAACAGCAATATTCAGGAAAGTTGATCTTGAAGCACCGTGTTCATTCATGATCAAAATTACTGATATATCGCCAGATTGTTAACATACTGATTATCGTGGGTCAGTGCTCACTCGATACTCAGCCATAACGCATTTGAGATCGTGTGCCACTGCCTCACGGTCGCCACAAAAGACGAATGACCCCAAACAATCCCTGTGGCAAAAGAACGTAGCGCCCTTACAGGGCGAGCGTCACGGCTTCGCCGTTCCGATGCTTTGCATGGCCGGAGCACCGCTTTATACTCAGCATCATGTATATCCCGCGTCCCGCCAAACTCCTGTTCACCGTCTATGACGGCTGGAACTACTACCTCGGGAAGCACAGTGACAGCGTCAGCCAGTGGACCCGCCTCTGTGTTGAGCGCATGCTCGCCTGTGGAACCTGCGCAATGGGCGTTCGCCGCTACTGCTGTGCCTCGCCGGGCTGTACCCACTCCCGCTTCTTCTGCCAGAGCTGCAAGTCAAAGGCATGCAGCGCCTGCGGCATGAAGTCCACTGAGCAGTGGATTGCTGAGCAGCAGCACATTCTGCCCGACTGCGAATGGCAACACATCACTTTTACTATGCCACACCTGCTCTGGCCGTTCTTTAACTATAACTGGCCGCTGCTCAACGACCTGTTCCGCTGCGCCACCCGCGCCATGCTGAAGTGGGCACGAACACAGGGCATTGAGGTCGGCATATTCTGCGCCCTGCACACCTATGGTCGCCAGCTCAATCAGCATCCGCATATCCACGTCTCCGTCACGCGGGGCGGTCTCGACGTTAAGCACCGCGTCTGGCGCAGCCTCTTCTTTAAAAAGAAGGCCGTTGAGGAAATCTGGCGTGGTGCTGTTATCCGACTGCTGCGCGACAGCTACGCCCGGATCATGCCCGGCATGCTGCCGGGTCTGGGCCACATCCGCGATGAGCGCCAGTGGCGGCGTTACCTGAAGGCACAATATGGCCGACACTGGAAGGTACACTTCGCGAAGAAGACCCGGGGAGCCTGGCACAGCGTGAAATACCTCGGCCGCTACCTGAAGCGCCCGCCGGTGTCGGCTTCCCGTCTGCGACACTACGGCGGAGGCGCGGTAGTCCACCACTACCTCGATCACCGCATGGGAAAACATAAACGCCAGACGCTGAGTCAGGAAGAGATGATCGGGCGCTATATCAGCCACATTCCGGCGCGGCATTTTAAGATGGTGCGCTACTCCGGCTTTCTGGCCAACCGAAAGCGGGGCACGCTGCTGCCGAAGGTTTAAGAAGCGCTGGAGATGACGGTACGGGAAAAACCTAAACGCCCCGGGTTCGCGGTACTGATGAAAGGCTTCCTGGGCACAGATCCGTATCAGTGCATCCTCTGTAAAGGCCGGTTGCATTTTTCCGGAGCCGTGGCGGGTGAACACGCCACAAAAATGCTCTCTGACAGGCTGCATCAGATGGCGAAAAAACGATGGCTGCGGATGCCGGAACTGGATCGGTGCGCCTGAAAAATGGGTTTCAGGTTGAAAATACAGCGAAGATGGCATTTTTATATCAAGACCCACACAGATCAGCAGCAGCAATGGAGTAGACAGTGTCATTTTTCATGGTCAGACGATATCAAAAGAAGCGATTCAATCTCCTAACCATGAACCTGCTCAAAGCTTAACCCCCTTTCCTGTTTAAAAAATAGCCTTAACGTACAATAATTTTCGATATCCAAACTGACCCCTAAATGTCGTTTTTTGCAGCTTCGCTTCCACTAGGCCAAACCGGTTTTGGGGTTAGATTTTGCTTAAGTGGTATTGGGACCAAAATCGGGTGAGGTACTAAAAAAGTAGGTGGGCGGCTAAGTGATTATTAATAATCATTCTATTCCTTAGCGGGAGATTTCGTTCCACTGAGCATCAGGCACTAAACCAGCCAGACGGTAACGGCGATCACGGCCAGCGCAAATATTGCTGTCGAACCCCAGGCAAAAGGTGGCCAGAATGTTACCGCCAGCATCCCGAATCCAAGAATAAGCATTACCGGAATCAGGGTGCTGGCAAAGTATTTGACCTGGGTACGCAGCCATTTTTTAAAAAAATCGGTCATCTAATCATCCGCATAATGACGTCAGCAATGTCCCTGTCTGACGAGGGGGGAGAAAATCGCAGCTCATTTCGGCTGATAACCGACTCAACAATGAAATAGAGCATCTCCAGTTTTTCAGCATACAACGCATAATAATAACGGGGATTTCGCGCTCTGAGGCGGTTTGCTGCGTCAGCAGACTCCTGAACGTAGCCATAATAACTCACGATAGTTACTGCTGAGGCGCTTATTTTTGCCAGTTTTGTATTTATGCTCATTCTGGCCCCCAGACTGTAGCTTACGGCAGCTACAATGGCGTAGGCCAACGCCTGGCTTGTCATAGAGCCAGCTGCAATTGTGGCACCTTTGCCAACCATCAGCTTCTTGATGCGGCCAATGCGATCCGACGTCAGCCCATGTAGCAACTGGTTCACGTATATCTCCAGCATCCTGGTGACCACATTGTGCAGTTTTACCAACTGGACAAGCCCTTCGAGAAATCGGACATCTTCGCTTTTCTGACCTGTACACACGTCCTGATAATTGTCTGTAAAACAGGATGTGTAGTATGCCAGGCGTCTGGTGCCAAGCTGCATACGGTTTACCTGGTCGATGACGGCATCTTTCACGCCGCCCAGGGCTTTCTCCAGACGCACGGCTATCAAACTGTCAGCCTGAATTCTGGTAATAATGTCTGTATTGCTGATCATGGGGTCTGGCATCTGTTCATGCAAAAGAATTCTGAAATATAAGCAGAAACAAAGGCTCTATCTATGCGCTTGCGCATAAAAGGCGGCTCTCATAACGTGAAAATTTCTCTTTTGTTAATCCGCCGAGGCCCGGTGTAGCCGGTGCGGATCGATAGGGATCGTCTATCCCCCACCCATTCCTGCGAACGTAGCACGCCTTTGGCGTGAGCGGCCCTGCTGCGCAGCTTCGGGTGTTTGCATGACCGGCGCTCCGCTTTATACTCTGCAACCATGCATATCCCCCGCCCCGCCAAACTCCTCTTCACCGTCGATGACGGCTGGAACCGCTACCTCGAAAAACACGGCGACAACATCAGCGACTGAACATAGCGCCCTTACAGGGCGAGCGTCACGGCTCTGCCGTTCCGAGGGTGTTCATGACCGGCTCACAGCTTTATACTCTGCGGTATGTTAATTTCTCAGGAAATCATTCACATTGCCCGTAGCAAAGCCCCCAGAAAGCGTAAACCCACGCCCTCGTCCCGACGCGCTATACCCGGATATCCTAAGCGTTTTCTGGTGTCCATTCCGCCCCGGAGCGATTATGACGACCCCGACGAGTTTTTTTACGACACTCCGCAGGATGCCATTCGTCACTGTGTCCACCTGGGGCCACAGTTTTTCCTCGATACACACTTCGACCCGCCTCTCGTCTGCATCATCCGCGGCTTTGAGCCGCCTGACTCACCCGACGGCGATGTCGTCCTTGAGTCCATGCCAGCCGATGTGTTTATTATCGCCACAGAATCCGGCATGCTGCCGGTGACCTTCGCTCCCTGGGATAAACACACCGACAACTGGGCCGATGACTGTGACGACTGGCACTATAATACCGGTGCCACTGCAGAGCGATAATCCGCCGCATGTATATCCCGCGCCCGGCAAAACTGCTGTTCACCACTGATGACGCCTGGAACCGGTATATGGATAAACACGGGGACACCCTCAGCCCCTGGACCGTACTCTGCGTCGAGCGCATGCTCGCCTGCGGCACTGCTGCCATGGGGGTGAAGCGATACTGCTGCGCCTCCCCGGACTGCACCCACACCCGCTTCTTCTGCCAGACCTGTAAATCAAAAGGCTGCAGCTCCTGCGGACATAAGGCCACGGAGCAGTGGATTACAGAGCAACAGCAAATTCTGCCCGACTGCGACTGGCAGCATATCACCTTCACCATGCCCCATCTGCTGTGGCCCTTTTTCAACAATAACTGGCCTCTGCTCAATGCCCTGTTCCGCGCAGCCACCCGCGCCATGCTCCGCTGGGCCAGAAAACAGGGTGTGGAAGTCGGTATCTTCTGCGCCCTGCACACCTACGGTCGCCAGCTCAACCAGCATCCCCACATTCATCTCTCCGTCACCCGCGGCGGGCTTGATATTAAACACGGCGTATGGCGCGACCTCTTCTTTAAAAAGCATGCCGTGGAGGAAATCTGGCGCGGAGCCGTCATCCGGCTGCTGCGCCACAGCTATGACCTGATTAACCCCGGCAGGCTGCCGGGGCTGGGGCATATCCACGACAAAAAACAGTGGCTGCGCTATCTGCAGGCGCAGTACGGGCGCCGCTGGAAGGTCCACTTCGCGAAGAAGACCCGGGGGGCCTGGCGGAGCGTCAAATATCTGGGCCGGTACCTGAAACGGCCCCCCGTGTCGGCGGCGAAGCTGAGGCACTACAGCGGCGGCGCGGTGGTGCACCACTATTACGACCACCGTACGCAGCAGTACCGGCAGCAGACGCTGACGCAGGAAGATATGATCGGACGTTATATCAGCCATATCCCGGCGAAGCATTTTAAGATGGTGCGTTATTACGGTTTTTTATCAAACCGTAAACGGGGTAGCCTGCTGCCGAAGGTGTATGAAGCCCTGGAGATGGAAGCGCGGAAAAAACCGGAGAAGCCCGGCTTCGCCGCGCTGATGAAAGAATTTCTGCGCACGGATCCGTACAAATGCATTCTGTGCGGCAACCGACTGCGCTTCAGCAGTGCGCAGGCCGGGAGGCACGCGTCGGAGTTGGTGGCAGAAAGACTGCATAACATCGACCGGAAACGATGGCTTCTGGCACAGACTGCGGGATAAGTGCGTCTGAAAAACAGCTTTCAGGTTAAAAACGCGCCGCAAATGCCATTTTATGACCATAACGTTCCCGATGGCACATCATTACTGCATTACAGACACTGCTGCTCATGGTCAGGAAATTTTTAAAACGATGATTCAGTTTCCTAACCATGAACTCACCCGACGCAATGTCACCGGGTTCAGGCAGCATTAACATTTTGAGCGTGGGCATTTTACCCACGAAAGGTAACGACACATGTGAAACATATAAGGGTTCTTTTGCGAGGTGTTTCTTAGGGAATGTCATATAACCCCACGCCTCACCCTTAGGTTTGATATCCAGTTCGATATCCTGTCCCAATTGGGTCACAAGATGAATAAAAGGCAAATCCAGCCCAAAAGCAATCTCAATCATCTCAACAGTAGCAGCACCACCGGGACGCCATGCAATTTCAAGCAATTCAACACCGCTGCCTGAATCGCCAAAGGCCTCAATATGATAGACACCATCTGGCCCATCGAAAGCCGATAGCACCTTTTGGCTAAACGGACGCCAGACTTTTTCCAGCTCTATCCCGTTCACTGAAAAGTATCCCAACGGACATTCATTCAGAAAATCAATGGGCTTACCGATATATTCGCCAACGGAAAGGAACACCATACATCCCTGCAACTTAACCGCATCAATCTGGTATATAGGTTGCGGATTATAGCTTTCAATAAAATATTGTTTCTCATCCATGTCACGATATTCTCCCTCATTCTCGATCTTTATTTCATTAAGTTGGCTGACATCATTGATAATTTTGACGCCAACTGAACCTGCTAAAGACCTGGGTTTTAAAATGACCGGAAATGTCACCTCACCCGATGAGATTGCTTCAGGGCCAATCTCACAAGCAGTCATAATACCCGCCTGCCTAGCGATATCCTTCATTCGTTTTTTGTCACGAAATCGGGTTGCCATCTCCACATTCAGTCCCGGCAATTGCCAGAAATGGTTTGCCAACGCAGTGATGTAAACGGCAAATTCATCACAGGACACAACTCGAGATATGTCGTATTGTTTACCAATATTACTGAGTGTAGTTTGTATTTCTGTTAGCGAGGAAAAATCACGAACAATAAAATTTTCCGGACGCTTCATCTCATCAGAGGCAACCCCGAGATAATCTTCTATCAGATAGATAAAATGGTGGTTTTCAAGTCCATATAATTCTTTTACGCTGGCAACCGTTTTCGCAACATCCAGCTCAGATGAGACAATCAATACTGTTTGAATAGTTTGCATTTTGACACCCTGTTATTACCTTTAATTAATTACAGCTAAGTTCTTTAATCTGGCCGGGGCTGGTAGCCCTGCTTAAAATTAAACACACCATCTTTTTACATTCAAAATAGCGTTTTTTCCTAAGATGAAGTCCTTATATGTAGCTTTTCAGACTGCCGCTGCGTTTAACATCCAGAGTAGCGCAATGGAATGAACCACCAAATGTCTGGAAATGTTTGAAAGGACAAAGAATGGTCTTGAAACCCCATTTACGAAATGCAGATATAAGCGCCTCTTCATCTTTCTCGACCATCACCGTTTTTTCATCCAACATTAATACATTGACGTGTATCCATTTGGATGTGATGTAAAGAGGATGATTATCCGGAAGATTAGAAGCTGGGGGATATAATATCTCCCAGTCTCTGAAGATATCAGGAATCTCAGGCACCCAGCCTTTATTAATTAATACACGACCCGGTGCTAATGGCAGTATTGTTGTATCAATATGCATTGGACCAGGCTCTTCGAATTCATAGATGTGAATACGGTAATCAGGCCCCAACGTCCTACGTAACCACTCAATTCCTTTATTATTGGTGACATGACTACGCTGACCAATAATATCACGGCCCATTTTCATAAAATCAGCCGCATCGAAAAGGGGTTCAACTTCGGTAAGAATTGAATTAAATGGAATGTCCTGCTCAAAGTTAAATTCAGTTTGCCACACATCATCTTTCAACATCGGTTTTGGGGCAGAAATCCACTCTGCGCCTCTGGTGAAATAGTCGTTGAGAATGCCACGAAATAGTAACGACTACGCCAAGGCATAGGGACTTCAATAATTTTCTTTCCAATAGCAAAAAGACAATCCCTTGGCATAGCAGAATAGAAAGTTCCACCTGTGGTGAAATGTGGCGTGACAATAGGTTGATGGTGGTTTGATTCATCAGGTCTTCGAACTCTTATTCCTTCAGCCTGAAGAATCTCTGCCAGTGTATTAACCTCTTGCCGGGCTTTGATAACTAATTCCTCAGGAAAACGTTTTCCAGAGCGTTCTTGGAAAAAACGACTGTTTTCTCTGGGAATAATAGCTTTCAAACCTTTGTCCCAGTCTGGAACACGAATGTCGTCCATTATGCCGACAATTACTTCTTCAAGTGGTTCCCATTCCGTATAAACTTCTACAGGGCTTTCATTTGTGGAAAAAAAAGGGACTTCTTCTTTTTGAAAGTGCATGATCGACCTTGCATTTAATGAAGACATTTCGAACACTATTAATGAATAATATAAATATGGAAATTATAAAAAACCCATGAAAATCATTAACTTTAGGCCAAAAACCATACTTTAACTAGTGTTCACATTGTAGAAAGACAAGCATCATAACATGATCATATTATCAAATATTCCCGGTTCGATATGTGGATAACAAATGATAACTGGTTCGAGCATGGCATTATTATCAGACTTATCTTAGTTTAAAGTATCATTTTTTTTATAGGTTAAGATGTGTTGGTTATGGATTTTCCTGATTATTCTCTCACACGTGCGTGTCTTGTATAGCAGGTATCTTTTAAGGATTTTTTGGAGAAAAAATAGTCATTTTATTTATTCGAAATGCCGAAGAATTTTCATCCAATTTCAACGTATTTTTATTAGATATGCAGATGTCAATCCTTATTCTTTTATTGAATTAACATAAATACTTAGTGGTATACTTTTTTAAAGTCGAAAATTAAGCTGAATTTTCGTTACAGGCTTCGCGAAAGTTGATGCTATATTTTATCAATTAACTCATGATGACATGCACAACATACTCTTTTTCAGGATTTTTTTGGGTGCCACTGTAACCAATTTGACCACTTACCGCCATTCATCTTCCCCCAGGTCGTGCTTATCGGGTTATCTTCCGGTGTTCACCCGAGTGTTTGCCGACGACCAGGAGAAGAAAGATGATATGTCGTTTATATTTTAATTCACGGAGTCATACATGTTCATGTATTTACCCTTCTTAATCGGTTGCGGCATTGTTTTCAGCACGCTGACCGGTAAGCGCAAACTCGCCTATCTGTTTTGGTTTTCCAATCTCATCGTTGTCCTTGCATGGTTGAAATATCACGCTACTGACGCGCTCCTTCTTTCGTTCTAGAGGTCACTATGCAATTAACTGAAAAGAAAGATTTCTCACGCACGCTTAATTTATTGATGCTGGTGTTAGTCAGCACCGCTCTCCTTTGTGCCTTTTATTTTCAACTGAGATTTTTCGATCTCCCTTGTCCACTTTGCCTGCTCCAGCGCGCGGCTTTATTACTGACGGGGACAGGATTGCTGTTTAATCTCTATTTTGGTAATAAAAAGCTGCATTATGGCATGGTGATCCTGGGGGCTATTGCCGTTGCCGCCGTGGCTTGCCGCCATACCTTTCTGCATATCGTGCCGGGTGATAAAGGCTATGGCCTGCCCTTCCTCGGACTGCACCTTTATACCTGGAGCTTTATTTTGGCCGTTGCGATTATTATTGGTGTTGCTATCACGCTGATGATTACACCTGATGCCACAACGCCAGCAACCGCGAAAAAGTCCCTTATTCAGCACATTATCGTCGCTGTTTTTACCCTGATGATGGTAGGGAACTTTCTGTCAACGCTGCTGGAGTGTGGTGGTGGTCAGTGTGATGATAATCCAACTTTTTATCAGCTTCTGAAATAATCTTTTCACCGCTTCCATTAACATTATTCAACGAGATTTTGGCGAATAAAAGCATCCTGATTCAGAGAACAGAAATGAAAAAAATAAGCTCTCGTATCGCTCTTGTGGCAGCATTGTTGCTGCCCGTAAGTGGGTTTTGTCAGATTGTTGACTGGCAAAGTGCGGAAGGGATCCAGCGCTTGTCCCAGGCATCGGTTAAGCAGGATTTCTTTTCTCTTGCACCTCAGTTTGAGGGGCAGAACAATAAAGTTTATTGCGGCGTTGCCTCAGCAACCATTGTGTTGAATACACTGCGTTTGCATGAGAATAAGAAAATAGCGCCGGATACCAGTTTGATCAGCACAGAGGATCGTGCTTATTTCCCGAAAAAAAATGGCTGGCTTCCTTTCTGGAATCGTTATACGCAAACCAGCGTGGTCGAATACAGCAGTAAACCGCGAATTGAGATTTTCGGTAAACCCCAGACGCCGGGTGGGCAGGCCGATTATGGTTTGCACCTTGAAGATGAACGTCGCTTGCTGACCAATGCCGGTTTGAACGTCAGTGCGGTTCCGGTAAAAGAAATCACTCAGCAAGAGAAGATGAAAAAAGACATTATTGTCGCAATGAAGCAGGATAATTCTTTTGTCATCGTTAACTTTTTGCGCAGCGCGATTGGTCAGACTGGCGACGGACATTTTTCACCGCTGGGTGCTTATGACGCCAAATCTGACTCCTTTTTGATTATGGACGTGTCAAATACTGAACACCCCTGGGTGTGGGTAGACAGCCAGACTCTGTTTAAAGGAATGCATACGCTTGATGGTGCAGAGTATCGTGGCTATCTGATCGTAAAAGAATCTGACAAGGCTTAAAGGTTATTGTTATCAAGTTATAACGGCGAAAGGACTCGCCTCATTTGTACAACACAGAGAAATTATTCAATGTCACGCAACACTTTTTTCGGTTTTCTGTTGACATGCGGGGTGATTGCCAGTGCACAGGTCCAGGCTGCATCTGCTCCGGCAGTTGAGGCCCATCATGGGATGGTGGTCAGTTCGCAGGCTATTGCTTCCCAGGTAGGCGTCGATATCATGAAACAGGGCGGTAACGCCATCGATGCAGCCGTTGCGGTGGGCTATGCTCAGGCCGTAGTCAATCCCTGCTGCGGTAATATTGGTGGGGGAGGCTTTATGCTGATCCATCTCGCAGGCGGCAAAGATATCTTTATCAACTTCCGCGAAACCGCTCCGGCCGCCGCGCGCGCCGATATGTATCTCGATCAAAATGGTAACGTGCGCTCAAATGCCAGCCTGCATGGCTACTCTGCCGTTGCCGTTCCCGGTACGGTAATGGGTCTGGATTATGCCCAGAGTCATTATGGTAAGCTCAGTCGCCAACAGGTTATGGCACCGGCGATAAAACTTGCCCGTAACGGCTTTATTCTGACGCGGGCCGACACCGATATTCTGGATACTACCGTTAGCCGGTTTAAAAATGATCCCCAGGCTGCCCGGTGGTTCTTGCGCCCAGATGGAACGCCACTTCAGCCAGGTGATAACCTGAAACAACCTGAGCTGGCTAAAACGTTGAGCCATATTGCTCAGTTCGGAACAGACTACTTTTATAAGAAACCCATTCCCCAGCGTGTCGAAGCGGCTGCCGCAAAAGAAGGCGGTATTATCACCGCTGCAGACTTTGCTCACTATCACGTAACTGAAAGTGCACCATTACGCTGCCAGTATCGGGGCTATGAGTTTATCTCATCTCCGCCCCCCAGCTCCGGGGGTGTCGTCCTCTGTGAGATGGTGAATATACTATCAGGTTATGATATGCATGCGCTGGGCTTCAACTCTGCTGATTCTGTTCATGTTATGACGGAAGCCATGCGTATTGCCTATTACGATCGTAATAATTCGTTGGGCGACCCTGAATTTATTCACAACCCGCTGGATAAGCTGCTGAGTCAGGCCTACGCCGATGAAATGCGCTGTGGCATTCATGCCACAGATGCTACCCCATCAAAATTGCCTGAGACCAAACAGGTTATGGGGGAACGCCCGGAAACCACTCACTATTCCGTTGTTGACCAACAGGGGAATGCGGTTTCCACTACCTATACCGTTAATGGTCGATTTGGTGCAGTGGTCATGGCACCCGATACCGGTTTCTTCCTTAACGACGAAATGGACGATTTCACCACTAAAATTGGCGAGAAAAATATGTTTGGCCTGGTGCAGGGAGCAAACAACACTATCGCGCCGGGTAAACGTCCGCTCTCTTCAATGGCTCCAACCATTGTCACGCGTGATAAAAAGGGGTTTTTAGTGCTGGGTTCGCCGGGTGGTTCTCGTATCATTACCGCCTCGCTGCAGGTAGCACTGAATATTATCGATCACGGTATGCTTCCTCAGGAAGCAGTGGACGCGCCAAGGGTTCATCATCAATGGCTACCGGATGAAGTCTATTATGAGCAGCGTGGACTGTCGTTTGATACCTTGAAACTGCTGCGTGAGCGTGGCTATAAAATGACGGAGCAGACGCCGTGGGGAGCAACCGAACTTATCATGATCGCGCCTGAACGCAATAAAGGTAAAAATGCGGCGGATTCTGGCAATGATTCCGCGGTATCGGACAAATTAAGGCCTGGCTACCTTTACGGTGCCAACGATATTCGCCGCCCTGCTGGTGCGGCAGTCGGTTTCTGATTCTGATGAAAAGGGGGCAAGGCAATTTTCTGCGCCCTTTTTTTCTGAAATATCGTTCTATTAAAAATCCAGTGGTAAGCCACAGTATGGCATAGTCCGCTTAGTTAAACATCCGATGCTTTTGTTACCAGAACAACATGACTGTTCAGTGCTGCCCCCCTCGCCATGCGACGCGTTTAATTAAACATTCTCGTCAGTACCGAAAACAGCAGATGGAGGTTCTTAATATTTTTCAGGGTTAGACTGTTTAAAATCAGTAGCACGGCTGTAGCATGCGCACAGAGTAAACCCAGGCAACTGACAGTTTGGTGGGGAAACCGACACGCTGCTTCATCTTACTTGTTCAGGTATCCTAATCATTTTCCTGAACATTAACCCACCGGGTCAAAACGCCCTCTGTCGAGAGAAATTTCCCCTCTTTCCTTCATCTCCTTCAACACCCGACTGATTGAGCTTTTCGATAAGTCTGAACTGTTTTCGATTAAATACATGACGGAGAAGCGTTTATGCAAATGGGGCGGGATCTGCTGCCAGCGCTGTACCAGCGACCTCACTTCTTCCGAAGAGGTACTTTTATTAAGTGAAACTATCTCCATTAAATCAGTATATTGAGCAGACAACATATTCATCACTTCAGCGAACATGTTTTTTTCATTAACTAATTTCCAGAAGAGTTCGTAATCAACGTGCTTTATTTTGCCGTAGTCAACGCGCTCGAGGTACAGCGGGACTTCCTGTGATGAGGGTATAAACCCCATGACGTAAGGAGCAGAGATGATACTCAATATCTTATTGTTCCCTTTTATCTTCAGACAGAAGTCACCCTCCTGTAAAAGATACACTACGCGAGATTCATTTTTGCAGAATTTATATCTGCGCTTACCTCTTGATATCTCATCCGGTTCAGAGTTTTCTGCACAGGGTGCGATTAAGTCTATTAATTGTTCACAGCTTTTAATAACACTACACATATACTTTCCAACTGTATTAAACCTGCAACCGCTTACAACCCTGCATTAGTATGTAATATCTTTCCTACAGACTTTAAGATAATACTAATTCTTAAGAACATTCGGCTTTTCTTTG
Organism: Erwinia tracheiphila; assembly: GCF_021365465.1. NCBI lineage: Bacteria > Pseudomonadati > Pseudomonadota > Gammaproteobacteria > Enterobacterales > Erwiniaceae > Erwinia > Erwinia tracheiphila. Next base: position 479,274 of record NZ_CP089932.1, on the reverse strand, counting down.
CCGAAGCGCTCTCTGGCTGTAGCGATCACCAGCGACCTTACCTGGCCAAAAAAATAATATTCTTTATGCCTTACGTTCGGTAAAACGAAGCATCTTTACATACTGGCAGGATTAATCCCATAAGCGACCTCTGGTGTCAAATATTTGTAAAAGACAAAGCGACAGCTTGGTTGTCAGACTTAAATTTTTTTAACAGAAAACAGGAAATTTAAGAATAAATTAAAGTTCACTCATCCGAGAAAAACAGCTAATTGAAACAATATTGCGTCTAGTATGCCATTTATCAGCCCCGTTTCCTCCGTCATAACGAAAATTCCCATATTCATTTTACACTAGTTATTAGATTTTTTTCTCAGCCTGTCACGAACTATCTTTACAATAAGCATAAAATTCATCAACATTTTTAAAAACACATTGAAATATTGCTCCTTTTGCCATCAGGAAGACATTTTATTTCTCGAAATTAATTCCAATACAAAAAAACGTCATTTATCGCAGATAAAACAAAAGATAGAGGAAAACATACAATCAATACATCTGAGCCAGATGATATATTCAGAAATGAGTTAACTAACGGAAAATAAGTGAAAATGACAATATCACCAGAAATTACGCCCCTGGAGATAAAAACACGCTGACCAGAAAGTTTATTACTAAAAAATCGAATAGCCTACCACGCCGATAAAAATAACATGCTCAACGGCTAACATAATGAGAAATAAACCACTATTACGCTCAGAAGATCTCCATTCCCTGCGCACTATAGCGCACCATCACATGACACAGAAACCATAATAGTTGCCGGGCGACCTTACCACATTGTTTGAATTAATAGTGGAAGATTAATCGCCCGAACCACCTGAAGACTATAGCAAAAATAATACCTTACATAAGTATACATTCCTGTATCTGACTTTTTAAAGAGCAAAGATTTAAATAAAGCAAAAAACAATCAAAAAGTAACGGTAAAAAAACTTTCCTTAATTATACCTTTTCATTCTGATAAAAAAAGGTTATCCTGCCGTCCGTCAGATTAAACCTTATGGGACATACGGATGTGTCTTCACAAGTTGACTTTTATGCAAGTGAAGAAAGATTCAATTTGTTGATTTTTATGATAAAAAACCACAATGCTTTTATAATCACAGCGTCAGAAGAAAATATTTACTTCTTTATTAATCTATTTAATAAGCCTCTTAACAAAGATCAGAAAATAACCAACCTTATTGGTTCAGAAAAAAAAAGGGGCGTACCAGGAAAACGCCAAAAATACACAGAAACATTTAAGCGAAAAAAGTTAAAAACAGCGTTTAAGGAAGACAAGGACAATCTGAATAATCCCAAGATTAAAATAAATAAACCATGTAAAAATGGCCACATTACGCTGCAGCCTCACCGAAATGTCATTGCGACAAAAAAAAGGTTATTCCTGAAAAAATCGGCAACGGAAATAGCCAAAAAACGACCTGAACGCGCTTATTTTCGTGGAGTGCTTTAACTTTATGAATATAAAACGTATCGGTCTTTTACAGGCAATTATTTGCTTTCATGCTTTCAGTACGCATGCAGCCAATCTCCAGCAGTCTGTGCTGGCAGCAAGTTACTGGGACAGTGAATACAGGGCTGCCGTCGAGCTGCGTGATGCTGAAGGGCAAAAACGCTACCAGGGATTTGCCGGTCTGCTGCCTGAAATCAGTCTTAGCAGCACATGGTATAAGCAAGATCAGCCGGGGGCAACTTATGCGGCGGGTATCAAACACCATAACTACAGTATTAATCTTCAACAGCCTCTTTTCGATCTCAGCCGCTATGCGACATGGCAGCGAGCAGAAGCCGCCGCAAATGCAGCGGATGCTACCTTTATGCTGGCCCAGCAAAAACTGATTCAGAATGTTGCCTCCGCCTATTTTGGAGTGCTGTTCACCCGCAAAAAGCTCGACACATTCCAGCGTGAATCAAAAGGCTATAAATTTCAGCTGGAAAAAGCGAAGCAGGCTTTGGCCATCGGTGATGGTACACAGCTGGACATGGATGAGGCCCAGGCCAGCTATGATCGCTCGAATACCGATATGCTTACCGCTCAGGACGAACTTAGCCAAGCCGGGATTGATTTCAACCGTCTTACCGGGCTGTCAGCCGATGAAATTAAGGAAGGCGATCTGCAGTGTCTTTTCCAGCCCGTTCGGGAAAATATGGATACCGTTGTTAAACGGGCAGTGCAAAACAACTTCAATGTGGTTGCTGCCCTCTATCATCTGGAAGAAGCCAGAGCCGATGTCACTGCAGCAGCAGCGGCTCATCTTCCCGTGGTCTCCCTGCAGGCGACCTACGGTAATAACTGGAGCCGTGCGGAAAACGGTAATCTTCTTGATGAAGTGTTCGGTACTACCTCAAAAACCAGAAATACCTTGATTGGCGTGAACGTTTCCGTGCCGCTGTTTGCGGGAGGGAAAATGCTGTCGCAGAGCTTCGAGGCATCAAGTCGGCGTAATCAAAACCTCATGCTGGTAGAAGATGCCAGACGGAAAGTGGCGCAGCAAACGACCGTTTCCTGGCTGGGATTAAAAAATAATTTAGAGAAAATACATTCTCTTAAAAAGCTGCAACATTCTTCCAGGAAAAAACTGGATTCAACAATCTACGGCAAGGAGGTCGGGCTGAGAACCTTGTTGGATCAGTTTGAGGCGGAAAAGGATTTGTATCGCTCAATACAGGATTTGGCAGCAGCAGAAAATAAATTTCTACAAACAAAAATTGAACTGGATGCCGCAACAGGTGAGTTGGATTATTCAACGCTGAATAATTATATTTGTTATTAATCATAAGGATAGTGATTAAAGCCATGAGCGAAAAATTATTCCGGGATGAAGCACTGGAAGCAAACCGCTCCAAAGCCATTGGAAAGGTCGCGCTTTATTGTCCGCCCTGGCGCTGGGTCAATATCAGTCTGGTCGTGCTGGTTACACTTATCGTCGTTCTTTTTTGCATTTTCGGTAGTTATACCAAACGTGAAACGGCAAAGGGTTCTCTTCGCCCCGTTGAGGGGATGATGAATATCATGGCGGTGAATAGCGGTACCGTTACCGATATCAATATGGTGGAAGGCCAGTCGGTCAAAAAAGGCGATATCTTAGCCACCGTCTCATCGGAAATTACCACTCAGCTTGGTTCAACACGGGTGATGATCGCTGAACAGCTGGAACAACAGCTGACCGGGCTGATGCGAGAAAGAAAAAATCTGGATACCCTTAATCTTGAAACCATCCGGGGGCTTGAAGAAAAGAAGACACTTTTGCTGCAGCAAATAGATCAGCTTAAGCGGATGAAAAGCCAGCGTACGTTACAGATTAATTTGGCACGCGGGCAGGTGAAAAAATTGCAGCTTATGCGTGATAAAGGCTTCGCGTCGGCCACGCAGGTTGAACAACAACAATCCACACTGCTTGATGCACAAGCGCGCCTTCTGGACGTAGAGCGCCAGCGTATCGATGTTCAGCAAAAGCTCACACAGACAGAACAGCAGCTACGTGAACAACCCGTTAATTTTCAAAGTAAGAAAAACGACATTGAACGGCAGCTTGCGTCAGTACAACAATCGCGGGTAGAAAATGAATCGCGTCGTTCGATCAGGCTGGAAGCGCCGGATGACGCTATCGTCGGCTCCGTGCTGGTTAAACCGGGCCAGATTGTCACCGCCGGGCAATCCGTCGCCTCGCTGTTACCAGAGAACGCAGAGCTACAGGCACGAATTATGCTGAGTAGCAGATCGATTGGTTTTATTAAGCCCGGCCAGCGCGTGGTATTGCGCTACGAAGCCTACCCTTCACAAAAATTTGGTCCTCAGTTCGGCACCGTTGTCGGCGTTTCCCGTGTATCACTCTCCCCTCAGGAAGTGTCCCACCTTACCGGCGATATGCAGGTACAGGAGTCGTTCTACCAGGTCCGAGTAAAACTGGATAATCAGTTTGTCAGCGCATACGGCCATAACGAAAAACTCCCACCCGGTGGGGCGCTTGAAGCGGATTTTATAACAGATAAACGTCGCGTGTATCAGTGGGTTCTTGAGCCTTTATATGCACTTGGCCGACAAGCATCTCTTTAATTTTTTAAATTATTCCGGGCTGGAACACGATGAAATTAGCAGAAAATTTGCAGTTCTCATGGCGTAAAAAACTGCCTGTGCTGCACCAGACGCAGGCCGCAGAATGTGGGCTGACCTGCGTGGGGATGATCGCAAGCTATTTTGGCCATAAAACCGATATGATTACCCTCCGTCGCAAGCACACCACCTCACAAAAAGGGGCGACCCTGGCAGATGTCATGCTTATCGCCCACAATATGGGATTATCGGGACGCGCGCTGCGGCTTGAGCTGGATGAGCTGGATAAATTACAGTTGCCCTGTATTTTGCACTGGGACATGAACCACTTTGTGGTGTTGAAAAAGGTTACAAAGAAATCGGTCACCCTGCACGACCCCGCCAGAGGAATATGTGAGATCCCCCTTGATGAGGTATCGAACTCGTTCACTGGCGTCGCCCTGGAGCTGCATCCAAACAGCCATTTCGAAGCAAAAAAAGAAAAAACCAGTCTGTCGATGCTGAAGTTAATTGGCGGTGTTTCCGGCATTGGCGCAGCATTTACCCAAGTCATGGTGTTATCGATCGCACTGGAGATTTTCGGTTTACTCGCGCCGTTCTATATGCAATGGGTGATGGACCAGGTGCTGGTTTCCGCAGACAGGCAGCTGCTTACCCTGCTCGGCTGCGCGTTCCTTTGCGTGATAGTGATCCGCACCGCCATTTCGGCGCTACGATCCTGGGTGACTACGTGGTTTTCCAGCCTGCTCAGTGTGCAGTGGTCAACCAATGTCTGCACCCATCTTTTGGGGCTGCCGATGGCCTGGTTTCAGGAGCGCCATGTCGGCGATATCGTGTCGCGTTTTGGCTCGATCTCTACCATTCAGAACACGCTGACCACGCGATTTATCAGTTCGATTCTTGATGGTGTCATGGCCGTCGTCACGATGATTGTGCTGTTTTGCTACAACATAACGCTTACCTTAATCGTGCTGGCGACCGTTGCTATATATACGGTGCTCAGGGCCGTTTCTTTCCGCCCCTTTCGTCAGGCGAATGAAGACCAGCTTATTGCGTCTGCTAAAGCCCAGTCACAGCTGCTGGAGTCCATTCGCGGGATGCAGGCGGTAAAACTGAATAATAAAGCTGAAATCCGCGTATCCAGCTATGCCGCTGAACTGGTACAGGCCACCAACAAAGAGATACAAATTCAGCGGCTGTCCATTTTTTTTGGCGTGTTACAAGGGCTGACTTCAGGTATCAGCCGAATTGTTTTGATTTGGCTGGCGGCTATTCAGGTGCTGGAAGGCAATTTCAGCGGCGGTATGCTGGTCGCATTTATCAGCTTCTCCGATCAGTTTATTTCCCGCACCACCGGCCTGGTCGATGCAATAATCGACTTTACTATGCTGCGCCTGCACGGTGAACGTCTGGCAGATATCGTGTTATCGGAAACGGAAGAGAACACGGAAAGTCAGGTGAAACTTGAAGACCATACCCGCGCCTGTTCCGTGGAAATATGCGACATCGATTTTCGCTATGCGCAGACCGAGCCGTTTGTTCTTAAAAAATGTAGTTTTACCATCCAGCCGGGCGAATCCGTTGCCATTATCGGTCCTTCCGGGCAAGGGAAAAGTACGCTGGCGAAGCTGCTATTGGGGCTGCTGCGTCCTGAAAGCGGAGAAATCTGCGTTAACGGTATCGATATTACGCGGCTGGGCATGAAGTATTACCGCGGCCGAATCGGCAGCGTGATGCAGGACGATATCTTATTTGCCGGCTCCATCATGGACAATATCTGCTTTTTTGACACGACCTATGATGAAGCCAGGGCGACGGAGGTGGCACAAATTGCCCAGGTTCATGATGATATTATCGCCATGCCAATGGGTTACAACAGCCTGGTCGGTGATATGGGATCGTCTCTGTCAGGGGGGCAGATTCAGCGCGTGTTGCTGGCCAGAGCGCTCTATCGTCAGCCACAGCTATTGATTCTTGATGAAGCTACCAGCCATCTGGATGTTGAAAGAGAAAGCGCCATTAACAACGCCATCGCCAGTATGAACGTCACGCGGATCATTATCGCGCACCGCCCGGAAACCATCATGAGTACAGACCGGATTATCTACCTGGATAAGGGAGAGATCCGGCAGGTAACCAAAGAAGAGCTTTTTCCCGATTACCAATCCCCCCTGAAAACATAAATCGCCTTTCGACCACTCTGTGCGCGCTTGCCTCAAGCGCGCCAGCACTCTGTTGCCGATGCTTTATCAATGCCAGCCGCCATATGCAAAACACGTTGCGTCTTTTCTCAGATGGTGGGGGAAGTCATCATTCAGGCAGGTATTGGTCGCCCCGCTATTGCGGCAGATTGCTGTTATGGAAGAAAATAATCCTGTCAGGCATCGTTCCAACTGTTAAATCAATGCGTTTTCCTGCCAACGACATGAGCAATAAAGAGATCGCCTGCTACTGAGCAACAAAAGGATCGGTGCATGTGAAAAATATCTACAGGGAAACGGGACAATGCCACAGACGTTACCGCCAGTCTGGCGGAAGCCTGTGCCAATCAGACCACCTTGCCAGGCGGATGCCCTAGCGCCCAGTTACACTGGGTTGATCCGTTATGCTCTGATGCAAGTGGGGTGAATTAACACTGGACGGTAAGCCGTAATCTGTTCTATGCCGTACATAACGCACTGCGCGGCGGCAGCCACTGCCTCGGCACCAGCAGCCGGGCTGCTGGCACATGATGTCATGCCGTCCCAGAAATCAGGCGCTTGTCTTAGACACGTTGTCCGTCACAACCTGCTGCCATGACGTGGTTGGACGACCAATAAGTGCACTGAGCGTGTGGCTGTCATCAAACAGCGAACCTTTTGCCGCATTGGCTTCCGAGTCAGCCAGCACCTCGGCCAGCGGTACCAGAAGCCCTGCCCCCTTCAACACATGTGCGAATTCGGCTTCAGGAAGATTAACGTAATTAATGGTTTTACCGCTCTGCCGGGCAATTTCAGCGGTAAACTCAGCAAGCGTAAAGGCCGTATCTCCCGCCAGCTCGTAGATTTTGTTGGCGACATCACTCCCCGTCAGCACCTCCGCCGCCGCATCGGCATAATCCTGACGGCTGGCAGAAGCGATTTTGCCGTCCTGCGCCGCGCCGATAAAGGTACCGTAGGCCAGGGCAGCAGCAATCGTGTGCGCATAGTTTTCGGTGTACCAGCCATTGCGCAAAATAGCGTAAGGGATGCCTGAAGCTGTCAGCGCCTGCTCGGTCTCACGATGCTCGTTAGCCAGTAGCATTTCGCTGGTGTCTGCACGTAGCAGGCTGGTATAAGCAAGCAGTTCCACGCCCGCCTCTTTCGCCGCCTCAATAACCGCCTGGTGCTGCGGGGTGCGACGCCCCACTTCGCTAGAGGAAATCAGCAGCAGCTTATCCACACCGCGAAAAGCCGCGGACAGCAATTCTGGTTTAGCGTAATCAGCTTCTCTTACCTGTACGCCCAACTCCGCCAGGTCAGTCGCTTTTTCCGGGGAACGCACGGCGGCGACAATTTCTTCCGAGGGCATTTTTTTCAGTAAAGCGTTAATCACTAAGCGGCCAAGCTGTCCATTCGCACCGGTGATAGCAATCATGATACTCTCCTTAGATCAGAAATGTTATGGCGTTGAGCTGGCCTGACAGCCAGCGAAATCGTTTTCACCCCTGCAGCTTATGCCATATACTTGTGAATAGTAAGTACGCACAGAAATGTTAGTATGAAAATAATCACAGATAAAACATCGGGACCTGCTGGCGAAAACTTTCGCCGTGGAGAATTGCTTAATGTCGCCTGTCAGTCCCGCATGGTGCTTAAGCGCCTCACCAATCGCTGGAGCCTGTTGGTTCTGGTGGCACTGGAAAAAGAGACCATGCGCTTTGGTGAACTACGCCGAAAAATTGGTGGTGTTAGCGAGAGGATGCTGGCACAAACGCTGCGATACATGGAAGAATATGGTTTTGTCGAGCGGATTGACCACGGCGTGAATCCGCCTCACGTTGATTATCGGCTATCGCCACTGGGCCATCAGGTCCGCGAGCAAATAATCGGTCTTACCGAATGGATTGAAATGAACCTGCAGCAAATCGTGGATAACCGACGCGATTTTGCCACAGCGTCTGAACAAAAAACGCCCTGATAAAACCGGTGCCGTGAGCGGTCACCAGTTTTATCAGATATTTCGCAGACCGATTTTTCCCGACGATTAACGGGTCCACACCAGATCGGGATACATCGTCATCAGTCGACGGGTTACACCGCTTGCCCAGCCAAAGCCGTCCTGTAGCGGGTATTCTCCACCTCCTGCTAATATCGGTGTACTGCCGACAACGTTATATTTTTCCACCATTTTATGGTGGCGATAGTAAGTATCTGCCACCACCTGCAGCCCGCGCGAGGCGATTTCCTTCGCCAGCAGTGCTTCGCCATAATCATTTAGTAGTCCGTTGATCGCCATCCGCTGTATGGGGTCAGTTTGGATATCGAAAATTATTGTACGTTAAGGTTATTTTTTGACCTCTCTGCTTTAGCTGGCCTCAGTCGACAAAACTTACCAGACGCCGGTATCCGGTTGCTTTTCCAGATATAATCGCCTGTCAGATTGATATGCTCCCAGCCTAACGGTGACAAATGCAACAGCAGTTGCTCGTTGATCTTCTGACCCTTACGCTTGAGGACATCGACCGCTCTTTCCATATAGACGGTATTCCAAAATTCTGGCGGCTTGCCGCTTACTACCCCATATTTGCAAAGGGATAACCAGGAGCGATTTTTATTATGGATATGACAAAGATATAAAAGATTTTATTAAAGGGAAAAATATCCTTACGTTAATTGGTAACCAACCTCTTAAGCCCTAAAGGATCTTCTTACGATCCCTTAGGGACCAGTAGCCGATTTTTAGCCTTAACGTACAATAATTTTCGATATCCAAACTGCCCCCATATCCAGCCGGGGGAGACGTTGTTTTTCACGCTGCTGGTTTTCCCACTCCACACGGCTGCGGCGGGCAGCCGCCACGGCCACGTCAGAAACGTCGAGTGCGGAGAACAGGGCAGGGGTAAAGGTAATATCGGTCGGAATGTTACAGCCTATCTGCGGATCATATTCGGTCTGGTAGGTAATCAGGCCCAGTTCTGCCATAAACTTCAGCGCCCGCGTGGCGCGGGTGATGGAGAGATTGCCGTTCTGTGACTCCGTGGCCAGTCCGCATTCGATGGCCAGATTGGTAATGGAACGCTGAACGCGATTAGCCAGCGGATCGTAGTGGAAACACAGCCCCTGGAGCAGCGCATCGATGGCGCGGCGGCGCAGCAAAGGAGGCATACGATGACGCGCCCCCAGAGAACGGGCAAACGCAACGTGCATGGAAAAATCAAAACGGGACGTGAAGCCTTCGGCTTTCGCCATCAGCTTACGGCAGAACGGCAGCGTCTTTTTCCCCTACCTCGGCGTGAATACCGGATTCGGGTTTCTGACACCCCGTCCCGGTCTTATGGCGGTCACAGGGGTTGCATGATTTTGTACATGGATTTATACTCCACCACAGAACGAAAACCTTCCGCAGTACATTTGTTAGCCCCGATTTTCTGTCTTCTCCCGCCAAGTTGATGAACAGATATCGGGGTTTACTTTTTTTGGGGTTCCCACCCCGTTCCTGGCACCTTCCGGCGTGCCGACCAAAAATTCTTAGCGCACTTTAGCAACAAACCTATGACAGGTCAATTTAGTCAAGAACTTCACTTGCGTATTTTTTTATGAGTTCCGTAACTAACTCCCCTTGAGTAACCCCACGCAGCTTACAAAGCTTGTTCAGGGTATCTCTACCATCCGGGGACAAAAGAACTTTTGTTTGTACCTTGGTCTGCAATTTCTGGGTTATATAGGCTCGCTGTTTGTCAGACTTCGTTTCATATTTCCTAGGTCTACCAACTTTCGTACCACGAACAGCGCCCTCATCTTCAGCCATGCTGTACACCTGCCAGCCTCTTGATCATGCAGCTAATGTAAACCAAAACGCCAGTATTAACCAGCATGGCGGGCCGGTCACCGGCGTTTTGGCACCACCATCAACGGATTGTCTGCCGGAACAGGATTCTGCCCGTAGACACGGCGGGCGTCGATGAAATAGCCCGAAAGGTTGGTAAAGTCCCCCCCGGCGCTCTCTGCTTCATACAAACGGCATCGGTACAGCTTCCCCTCACTCCGTCTGATATGGGGTAACGCTTCAACGTCCTGACGCAGTGAATCGATATCATCAACATCCTCATTCTCCGCAGCAAACTGATGAAATATCGCCGGGGCCTGGATAAAGACACTCCCGGCAACCAGATGGACTCTGGCTTCCGGCGTGTTGACGGCCAGCGAACCGTCTTCTACCGACTTCAGCAGCCACAACCAGAATCTTTCCCCCAAACTGGCGGTGTCGGGTGAAGATTCGGGTGCAGCCAACCCGGTGTTCTTAACGGCCGATCCCTGAGCGGCTTCCTCATACCCCAGGAAAGCCGCAACATCCTCCCAGTCAGTATTTCCAGCGTCCTCATCCATGTGGATTTCCGGTTCCGGTAACGGAGCCTCCGTGGCAGCCACATCCGGCACACTTTCGCTTCCGGCAGAAGGATCAAGCGCCGAGGCAAGCACCAGGGGAGCGGCACCCGCTGACATAGCAGGCGGAGTTTGCGGCGCTGAATCCACAGGTAACAGCGCGGACGAAACCGGCAGTGTTGCTCCCACAACTGACGATCCCCCTGAAACGAGTACTACCGGCTGTACCGGAGCCGACCCAGTTACTTCGTGGATGGCGTCACTGACTATCGCATTGATGACACCACATTGCGCCCGCTGCCCACCAATCCAGAGCATGAGCATATCCAGAGCAGGCGGGTGTTGCTTCAGCCAGGAAAAAACATCCCCTGGCAGGACCCTCGAGGCAAACAGCGCCCCCAGACAGATATCCGCCCCGGCCATGCCTGGCGGAACAAACCGGAACCGGTAGGCCGAAGCGGGTTGACCGTCAAACGGTATCCAGACAGAGCCATCGTCCAGTTCGACTTTCAGCGAGCCTAATGCAGACAGGTGCGAAAACAGAGCCGCGTAGAACACAACGGTATTCCACGCGGCGGAGTCCCGCGCCTGGTCTTCAGGCGGAACGCCCGGTGGCAGCATATAACTCCGGGCCTTCATCACCGCGTAAAGCAGGGTTTTCAGCGTTGCGTCCAGCATCCCGCCCGGATACGCAAACCTGCCTGCGTTGCTGTACGGAAACTGCTGCATGACCTCAGCACATGCCTGCAACGGAGCCAGGCACAGCGCCTGGTAGGTTTCCTTCGGCAACGAGGTGTTTTCCCAGATACGAACCAGCGTCCGGACACGTTCCTCCGTGGAAAGAAGCCCGGCGGCGCTTTGCGGGTAATAATAACCAGCAGGGGGTGAAGACACGGATAGCGCCAGGTCCTTTGCTGTTCTGCCCGTCAGTAATCTGGTAAACAGTTGCCGCATCATATTCACTCGCCGTTGCCGTTTCTGGTCGGGCAACTCTAAGAGGATCGGCTTTGTCGATGCAACGATCAAATGAACGCAGGTGTCCGCCATTTGATCGTTGATTTTTTAAGAAGGGGAAGGTAAAGGGTGCCTGAAAAATGAAACCCGACAATCTGCTACTCACCGAACGTGCGGGGTTTAGAACCCCGCACGGCGGTTATGCTACTTTCTCGGTTCGTAGGCGAGTCGTGCCCGCATTTCAGTATTCCCCTGTTTGATACTCAACTCGCAGAGCGAGCCGCGCACCATCCAGGTAAATGGACTGGGTAACGCAGGCAACCAGCTGTTCCATCTGTTCGCTGGTTTCTTCGCCCATAGAGAAACGCAAGAAGGGATCTGTTGACTCTGCTATTGCCGCAGCAGCTGAAATACGGGTAACGCCAAAACCGAAGCTCACGCCTTTGGTGATCGATACGCCTGCGCTTCGGCAACTGTTGATGATGAGTTCGATCAAGCCCTCTAGGCAGTGCCGATTGTTCAAACCCGGCTCACTGAAAGTGGTGGCAACGACACCTCCACCATGGTTCCACCGGCGCTTGCGCCAGTCGCGCGGATAGGCGACCCGCAATTGACTGCGTGGGTGCTCGATGGCGTCCAGTGAAGCCGCCAGATGTTCGGCGTTGCGCGTCAAGCGCTGCATGCGTTGCAGAAGTTGCTCTCTGTCGAACAACGGAAAGCGCGCAACCTGATTCTGGTACAAGCCAGTGCCCAGGTTGCGTCGGTGCCGGGCGAGGGCAGGCGCATGTTGCTCGCTGCAAACAATGACGCCGAGCATTTGCAGATCCAGCCCCAACTGCAGGTATTTGCTGCCGCTTTCGAAGTACAGGATTTGTGGATGATTTGGCGCATCGAACAGCGTGAAAGGGTTGAAGCCACCGGAGATCATTGTGCCGTCAATAACCAGCCAACGGTTTCGCCAGTCACGGGTCCGCAAGTCGTTGGCCAGCGCTTGAAAATCAAAGCAGGGCAATTCACCGATATTAGCCATGGGGTCCGCGAACACAACATGGCTGTCAGTGCGCTCCACGCATTCGATCAACGCCTTTACACTCCAGTCCTCCGCGATCGTCATCGAAACCTGCGGAAGTGCTTCCAGCTGTTCCAGCGCTTCAAAGTATAGATAAGGGACCCTTGCCACGCGGGCTGCTTCCGGGTGTTTTGGAAAGACTTCGCGTAAAAGAAAGCTTTCCAGCGTCGAGTAGGCGGCTTGGCCGCTGGAGGTTAGCAGCGCTGTGCGTGCGCCACCGCTGAAGCCGATCGCACGCACCAAGTTCAGTTCAAGTTCGCGCAGGACCACCGAACCATAACGTTCATAGTTCACAGAGCTGGTTTGCAGGTCCGCAGGATCGAAAAACATGATTTCTTTGCTTTGATCGGTACTTGCACTGCACCAATTCAAGGCTGAGAGGGCGAGTCCGAACTGCTGAATGAACATAGCGCCCTTACAGGGCGAGCGTCACGGCTCTGCCGTTCCGAGGGTGTTCATGACCGGCTCACAGCTTTATACTCTGCGGTATGTTAATTTCTCAGGAAATCATTCACATTGCCCGTAGCAAAGCCCCCAGAAAGCGTAAACCCACGCCCTCGTCCCGACGCGCTATACCCGGATATCCTAAGCGTTTTCTGGTGTCCATTCCGCCCCGGAGCGATTATGACGACCCCGACGAGTTTTTTTACGACACTCCGCAGGATGCCATTCGTCACTGTGTCCACCTGGGGCCACAGTTTTTCCTCGATACACACTTCGACCCGCCTCTCGTCTGCATCATCCGCGGCTTTGAGCCGCCTGACTCACCCGACGGCGATGTCGTCCTTGAGTCCATGCCAGCCGATGTGTTTATTATCGCCACAGAATCCGGCATGCTGCCGGTGACCTTCGCTCCCTGGGATAAACACACCGACAACTGGGCCGATGACTGTGACGACTGGCACTATAATACCGGTGCCACTGCAGAGCGATAATCCGCCGCATGTATATCCCGCGCCCGGCAAAACTGCTGTTCACCACTGATGACGCCTGGAACCGGTATATGGATAAACACGGGGACACCCTCAGCCCCTGGACCGTACTCTGCGTCGAGCGCATGCTCGCCTGCGGCACTGCTGCCATGGGGGTGAAGCGATACTGCTGCGCCTCCCCGGACTGCACCCACACCCGCTTCTTCTGCCAGACCTGTAAATCAAAAGGCTGCAGCTCCTGCGGACATAAGGCCACGGAGCAGTGGATTACAGAGCAACAGCAAATTCTGCCCGACTGCGACTGGCAGCATATCACCTTCACCATGCCCCATCTGCTGTGGCCCTTTTTCAACAATAACTGGCCTCTGCTCAATGCCCTGTTCCGCGCAGCCACCCGCGCCATGCTCCGCTGGGCCAGAAAACAGGGTGTGGAAGTCGGTATCTTCTGCGCCCTGCACACCTACGGTCGCCAGCTCAACCAGCATCCCCACATTCATCTCTCCGTCACCCGCGGCGGGCTTGATATTAAACACGGCGTATGGCGCGACCTCTTCTTTAAAAAGCATGCCGTGGAGGAAATCTGGCGCGGAGCCGTCATCCGGCTGCTGCGCCACAGCTATGACCTGATTAACCCCGGCAGGCTGCCGGGGCTGGGGCATATCCACGACAAAAAACAGTGGCTGCGCTATCTGCAGGCGCAGTACGGGCGCCGCTGGAAGGTCCACTTCGCGAAGAAGACCCGGGGGGCCTGGCGGAGCGTCAAATATCTGGGCCGGTACCTGAAACGGCCCCCCGTGTCGGCGGCGAAGCTGAGGCACTACAGCGGCGGCGCGGTGGTGCACCACTATTACGACCACCGTACGCAGCAGTACCGGCAGCAGACGCTGACGCAGGAAGATATGATCGGACGTTATATCAGCCATATCCCGGCGAAGCATTTTAAGATGGTGCGTTATTACGGTTTTTTATCAAACCGTAAACGGGGTAGCCTGCTGCCGAAGGTGTATGAAGCCCTGGAGATGGAAGCGCGGAAAAAACCGGAGAAGCCCGGCTTCGCCGCGCTGATGAAAGAATTTCTGCGCACGGATCCGTACAAATGCATTCTGTGCGGCAACCGACTGCGCTTCAGCAGTGCGCAGGCCGGGAGGCACGCGTCGGAGTTGGTGGCAGAAAGACTGCATAACATCGACCGGAAACGATGGCTTCTGGCACAGACTGCGGGATAAGTGCGTCTGAAAAACAGCTTTCAGGTTAAAAACGCGCCGCAAATGCCATTTTATGACCATAACGTTCCCGATGGCACATCATTACTGCATTACAGACACTGCTGCTCATGGTCAGGAAATTTTTAAAACGATGATTCAGTTTCCTAACCATCAAGCGATATCGTTGAGCGACCTGACGCCCGTCCAGTCCTGGGCTGCGGCAACTGCTGATCATTTTACGGGTGCTGTCCAGCACATCGCCCATGAAGCTTTCAATCATGGGGTCTACGGGTAACGACTCGCGCAGGGTAAACGACAAGTGTTGCTGTAGGGTTGCTTGCAACTCGTTCAAGGCTTGTTCCACACGATCTACCAGTTGCAGCCACATCGACAGAAGCGTGGCCTCGCTGGTTGGTGCCGCACTGTAAGTGCTGGTTTTTTCGACGGTCTGAGATGTCTTGCCTGATGCGGACGCCGACAGCTCAATGCCGAGTGTACTTGCTCTCAGGCCGTTTATCTTGCGCAGTCTCGGGTCTTCGATGACGGTAGTCATGGCTTTCGCCAGCAGCGGAACGGAAATATTGCCACCACTGACAAGGACCAGAATATCGCCTTCCAGGTTAGGGCTCTCGTCGAACAGTAAAGGCGCCAAAGCAATGGCTCCTGCTCCCTCGGACAGAATGCTTTCCTGATGTAAGAGCGTCATCATGCTGGTCTTAATGCGTTCTTCAGGCACTGCGTGAAAAGTGGGTGCCAATGTCTGTATCAGAGGCCACAGCCAGTTGTCTGGTTCGTGCTCGATCGCAAGGCCATCAGCAAGAGTGGGCATGACGCTTTTAAGCATCTGCTGACCATCGAAGCCTTTATCCAGGTTACGACCGAAAGTAGCCGGATGTACTCCGTGCAACCTTGTATCCGGCCATAGCTTGGCGGCCGCGCAGCCGAAGCCGGTAAGCAGGCCGCCACCGCCAAATGGCAACAGGATGTGATCAAACCGCCGATCATCCTGTTCCGCGATTTCCAGTGCCAGTGACCCTTGGCCGGCGACCACGTCAGGGTGGTCAAACGGTGAGATGTAGTACCCGCCATTTTCCTGGGCCTCCTGATGGGCCGTGACATAGGCCTCAGAGACATCGCCACCTCCCTGGACGACTCGCGCCCCGACTGCCCGCAGCCGACGAATCTTGATTTCTGAAGCGGTCAACGGTACGAATATATTTGCCTGCAAGCTGAGTTCACGCGCCAACGTGGCAATTGCCAGCCCATGATTGCCTGCTGAGGCCGTATAGACAGAAGCACCGGGGGAAAGCAAGTGCAGCGCATTATAGGCACCGCGCAATTTGAAAGAACCAGTACGCTGCAGGCACTCTAGCTTCGCCCATACCCTTCGGTTGTTAGAGCTAAGCCAAGGAAACTCGACTATGGGAGTTTTCACGAGGTTGCGTGAAAGCGCCGGGTAGGCGTTTTGAATGTTCTGGTACAAGTGTGCCAGTGACTTGGAACCGGAGCTGTTAGTTGTCGTCTGCATAAATTACAAAGGCCTCCTTGCTACGGGATGCTACCGTAGGTATCGCCTGCCTGACAGGCTTTATGTTGATGGGCGCTGTTGAGCGAACCCAATGGAATTAAGCCTAATAGGTGGCATCTCTGAGACTTGAGTTCCATTGCTCCCCAAACTCCGGCTTGAGAAAGGCCGACGTTGCCGGGTATCGGCGCGGATGTTGATTAGCCTGGCTGAATATCCGGGGGAGAGCCTAATGCCCTGCGGGCAGTCGAGGTGGCCGTTAAATTGGACTAAGGAATGAAACTCAGGGAAACGCTATACGACGCTGGGATAAGGAGCGTGTTCTTGGGCTGGAACGCCACACAACCCGGCGTCAGACCGCTCACCGGCACCCCGTCAGGCTAAGTCATAAAAAAGCCGCGACGGCGGCTTTTTTATGAACAGGGCAGTCGGCCGGCCGCAAACTGAAAACTGCGCCATCTGCCGGACTCTGAGTTGTCATACAGTGATTTGAATATGTATGATCTGACTACATATTTTGCTCAGAGCCTTCCCCATGATGACCCGTAAAAGCATCGATACCATCCTGCTCTCCGTTGCCGCCGATAAGCTCTCTCAGCGTGAATGGGACTGGATGAAGATGCTCAAACCCATGGACCCGCCGCCTGTTATGGTCGCCAGGTCTATACTGGAGCGCCGGGGCGACACCGCCGCGCTTGCCCGTCTGCAGACAACTGAAGCTCAATCTGTCCCGTGCTGTCCGGTTTTACCCCGCGACCACTTAAAAAACTCTTTACGGCCAACCCGTGCTGGACCTCCTTCCTGGATGCCGGCGGGCTGTGTGATATCGAGGTCGGGGCCGTCACCAAAATGCTCGCCTGCGGCACCCGCATCAACGGCGTGAAGGAATATGGCTGCGATAATCCCGGGTGCCGGCATGTCAGATACATCACCAACGCCTGCCACAGCCGGGCCTGCCCCTCCTGCGGGAAAAAGGCCACCGTCCTGTGGATTGCCGCCCGGCTTAACCGTCTGCCGGACTGCGACTGGATACATCTCGTCTTCACCCTCCCCGATTCGCTGTGGCCCCTGTTTGAGGTTAACCGCGGGCTGCTCAACGACCTCTGCCGGCTGGCCGTCGATAACCTGCTGTTTGCTGCCGGAAAACGCGGGCGGGATATCGCTATCTTCTACGCCATCCATACGTACGGCCGGCGACTCAACTGGCATCCCCATGTGCACGTCTCCGTCACCTGCGGCGGTATCAACGAGCACAGAAAGTGGAAAAAAATCAGCTTCCGTAAGGATGCCATGCGCGCCCGCTGGATGTGGAATATCCGCCAGTTACTCCTGAGCATCTGGTCCGAAGGCGTCGCAATCCCCCCTTCGTTGCCACATATCAGCACCTAATCACAGTGGCGCAGCCTGATACTGACCGCCGGGAGCGATTACTGGCATGTGTACATGTCAAAAAAGACGGCGGGTGGAAAAAAACACCGTGAAATACCTGGGCCGCTACCTGAAAAAGCCACCGATAGCGGGTTCCCGGCTGGCGCACTATGCGGGCGGAGCCACGCTGAGCTTCCGCCACCATGACCACAACACCAGTGAGCAGGCGACGGAAACGCTGACGCGGCGTGACATAGTGGCACGGCTGAAACAGCACATCCCGGAGAAGTTCTTCCGGATGGTGCGTTATTTTGGCTTTCTGGCCAACAGGGTGTGCGGAGAAAAGCTGCCGGTGGTCTGCAGCGCGCCGGGGATGGAAAAGCCGGAGCCGGTGGCAAAGGTGTGCTACGCGCAGATGAGTAAGCAGTTCCTGCGGCGAGACCCGTTCGAATGTGTGCTGTGCGGCGGGCGAATGGCGTACCACCGTGCGGTTACGGGTCTGAATGTGCAGGGCTGAAAATCCACGCGCGGGAGATAAGCCTGATGAGGTACATCCCGGACTGATGCAGGGAAGATCCGCTTCGCGCACGCTGGCAGCCTGAAAAACAACCTGGAAAAGCACAAATCTTCACCAGGTTGCGGGGAGCAGACAGACCCTGCATCATACGAATCTAATGATGGTTGAATTTTAGTCAGTTCATTCCAGCGCAGAAATAGTTTCAATTTCCTATACGTGAACGTGATGCCCATGTGGCGTTACCGCATCACGGACCTGCTGCGCCGGGAATATTACCGCCTGGAGATACCTGTAGTGACGCACAATGATGATCGCCCAGACGCGCAATAAATACCCTTTCCCAAACCACATTACGTGAGAATGAAATCCCGTTTCAAATCACTGTATCTGAGAATCAAACCACATTAGCTGATTCTGAGCCACATTGCGGATTCGCTCACGCACTCTCTTTGAGAATACGCAGACCGCCAAAAAACAGGGCTGTTTTCTGGCGGTTTCCAGAGTGGTTTAAATTCTGTCAATGAACAGGCTGATAACTCACATTAAGACGTTTAGCCAGCTTCTCAAGTCGTTTATCCAGCGTCCAGAGCTTCGCTCCTGGTGTTATCAGGGTCGATGCCAGTAACGTAATATCAACCAGTCCACATCCAAGCCCGTACAGCTTTTCGTTTTCAATAAACGTCATAACTTCGGTAATATTAGCCTGATGGCACTGTGGTAACAGCCCCAGATCGCCAAGCGTTCGCAGTCTTGGAGCCGGTGGGGTTCCACAGGCTATCTCTGCCAGTATCATCGGGTGAATCAGAACCTGCTCCCCACTAAGCAGCTGAATCAACCCGTCATTTCTGTTTCTGAAATGGTCAACCCAGACAGACGTATCAACCAAAATAGTCATTTTGCGGATGGCTCCTCGCGGCGGCGAGGAACCATCTGCATTTCAGGTGATGAACCACCGAGCGAAGCCAGTCTTTTTGCTGCCTGCACCCGAACAAATGTTTTCACTGCTTCACGGAAAATATCAGCCTTATCCATACCGGGATCGGCCATTTCCAGCGCCTGCGCATACAGCACATCATCAATTGTGACTGTCGTTCTCATAATATCACCTCGTGAGACTCATATTTTGATGTTATTTTGAATCAAAATAAGCATCATCGCAACCAACAAGAAAAGATAAATGGCATAGAGCAATCTTGCGTTGATTTCCACAATGAGTTTTCTTGCGATGATTCAGATAGAAACGGTACCGATCTGTAACCATCAGAAAACCGGCCGTTTTTCTGATGGTCTGCTCATTCTCACAGAGGGTGCGCGGGCAAATCCGCAATGTGGCTCAGAATCAGCTAATGTGGTTTGATTCTCAGATACAGTGATTTGAAACGGGATTTCATTCTCACGTAATGTGGTTTGAAAAGGGACATTTATTGCACGCCGGAGTGATCATCATTGCGTGTCACTACAGCTAACCAGTGCTGGACGTCCTTCCTCGACGCCTGCGGTCTGCGCGATATCGAAGTGGAAGTCATCACTAAAATGCTCGCCTGCGGCACCCGCATCAGCGGCGTGAAGGAATATGGCTACGATAATCCCGGTTGTCAGCATGTTAAATACATCACCAACGTCTGCCACAGCAGGGTCTGTCCCTCCTGCGGTAAAAAGCCACCGACCTGTGGATATCGGCATTTTCTGCGTCATCCATACGTACGGAAGACGACTCAACTGGCATCCCCACGTTCATGTCTCTGTCACCTGCGGCGGCATCAATGCGCACGGAAAGTGGAAAAAAATCAGCTTCCGTAAGGATGCTATGCGCGCCCGCTGGATGTGGAATATCCGCCAGTTACTCCTGAGCATCTGGTCCGAAGGCGTCGCAATCCCCCCTTCGTTGCCACATATCAGCACCTAATCACAGTGGCGCAGCCTGATACTGACCGCCGGGAGCGATTACTGGCATGTGTACATGTCAAAAAAGACGGCGGGTGGAAAAAAACACCGTGAAATACCTGGGCCGCTACCTGAAAAAGCCACCGATAGCGGGTTCCCGGCTGGCGCACTATGCGGGCGGAGCCACGCTGAGCTTCCGCCACCATGACCACAACACCAGTGAGCAGGCGACGGAAACGCTGACGCGGCGTGACATAGTGGCACGGCTGAAACAGCACATCCCGGAGAAGTTCTTCCGGATGGTGCGTTATTTTGGCTTTCTGGCCAACAGGGTGTGCGGAGAAAAGCTGCCGGTGGTCTGCAGCGCGCCGGGGATGGAAAAGCCGGAGCCGGTGGCAAAGGTGTGCTACGCGCAGATGAGTAAGCAGTTCCTGCGGCGAGACCCGTTCGAATGTGTGCTGTGCGGCGGGCGAATGGCGTACCACCGTGCGGTTACGGGTCTGAATGTGCAGGGCTGAAAATCCACGCGCGGGAGATAAACCTGATGAGGTACATCCCGGCCCGACGCAGGGAAGAAGGTAGTGTGGCTGGCAATCCAGGCGGCCTCGCAAAAATGGACAATGCCGCTGAGAGACTGGCGCATGGCAATGAGCCGCTTTATTATCGAGTTCGGTGACCGCCTGGACGGCCACTACTGAGAAAAGGCATTTACACAGAATCGTGTACAGGGTCGAGAAACTCGTCAGCAAGCAAACTCCACCCGTCCCTGTCATCAAAAACCTTCTCCTGTGACAATATCCCAACTCCCTGAATCATCAATGGGTAATAGCTATAGTAACCATTTCACAGATGAGCAATTGTTACTCAGATCCAGTTCAAAAAAGCCAGATGTCGCATTTTGCAGCTTCGCTCCCACTAGGCCGAATTACAGTGGGTAAGGGGACGTTGCGATCTTCAGCGATCCATGCACCAACGCCATATAGGGTCAGTTATTTAGTCGTCCTGTATAAATATCAGAAGACGGTCGTGACGCAGACTTGCTGATCACGTATGCTTTGCGCTTTGGATGTAACATATGGCTAAAGTTGATGCCGTCTGCCCTCAGTGCAATGAAACTCATGCTGTACGATGTAACGGACATTCAGCATCCGGTGCCCAACGTTACATCTGCAAGCATTGTTCAAAGACCTTTCTGCTCAACTTTAGCTACTCCGGTGCCAAACCAGACACACACCAGACCATTGTTAATATGGCCATGAATGGTTACGGATGTCGCGATACCGCACGGGTTCTCGGTATCAGCCTCAATACGGTTCTGCGGCACTTAAAAAAATTTCGCCAAAGCAGGTAGCTGAGAATATCGACCCCGACACGGAGGTTGTTATCTGCTGTGAAGCCGGTGAACAATGGTCTTACGTGCGGTGTAAAAGCAATCCCCGATGGTTGTTCTATGCTTATGACCGTATCCGCAAACGTGCTCTGGCCCACGTCTTCGGCCCGAGAAATGCCCCGACCCTGCGACGATTGCTGGCCCTGTTAAGCAAATTTAACATTGCCTTTTATATGACAGATGCCTGGCCGGTTTATAAAGTTCTGTTAAGTGCAACAGGCCACGTGGTGAGCAAGAAATATACCCAACGGACAGAACGACATAATCTTAATCTTCGTACACATATCAAACGACTGACCCGCAGAACAATTTGCTTTTCGAAGTCAGAGGAAATGCACGATAAGATCATCGGTTGGTATCTTACTCTTCATCATTATCAATAAATCTGCGTCACGACCGAATTTTTGAATCTTCCCAGTGTTGTAATATTTTTTTACATTCATCGCGAGATCTCTTTTTCATAATAACACTAGAAAGTTCTATATCCGGTGAAGGAGAACGGGCAGAACACAGTTTGCTGGCCCCGGCACCTCTCTTGGCCCGGCCGCCTGTATAAGTAATATCATTGTCTGCCCGGTTACTTTCTGTCCATACCTCTCTGATGTTCCTGATTTTTTCCACCTTGGCGTGCAGGGGTTCAAGAACTCCATTTTTCTTACAGATAAATTTTTGCACTCCCGGCATACCGGTTTCGGGATTGACCCGCACGTAAACATTCCTGCCATCATGCAGCCTGTCGACGGCTTTTATCGGCACCGCCAGATCCGTGCCCGGCAGTTTCCCCTTAATCAACTCGCCTGATGTCGCCTGTGGGAGACGGGCAAGCCAGCCCTCACTGGCCATCTTTTGCGCCAGTACGGGCGTTTTTTTACTACCGGACAGCAGGGCAGCAACTCTTTTCGCAAAGTCCCTGCCAGGTCGCGCTGCTGCTGCCAGCAACTGGAAACCGGGGTCTGCAGCTTTCAGAGCGCCGTTCCCTAACGAGGCCAGCTCGGCGGTCGTTGGCATACTGGCGCTGGCGCCCCGGAGCGCATTTTTCCCCACTGCAACAACGCCTGTGCGGCCTGCAAAGAGAGCCTCTCTTGCCGCCACCATCCCAAACCTGGCACTCAGACTGACGGCTTCTCCGATCACTGGCAGGAAAGCAATGATATCTGTCAGGCACGAAGGCACCGCCAGGGCAGCATCATGGTTGATGCTGCCGTCAATACAGTCATAAAATGGAATGAAATGTTTAACCGTATGCCAGATTTTTTCAATTTCCGCTAGGTCATTTCCTGACTCATATAAGGAATTATAAAGTTTATTCCGGTGGACACCGCTCAGATGATCAATCAGTTGTGTCATATTACCACCCGCTGCAATCTGATCGGCGACCTCTATTTTACAGGTTATTTTTTCCCGGGAACCCGGCGTAAGATTCACAATTCTGCCGTCGATGGCGTTGAGAAGTTTCAAATCATTCCTGTCAAAAAGGTCATAATAGGTGTAACGATTTATATGATGATCGACCCGGTATATTTCGTAGCTTCCATCCGACTTGTTGGAGTTTTTCAGCGCATATATCTGTTCTGTTTCTCCCCGACGCGCGGCAAAAAAATCCTTGTTTTTCAGAGATATATTGGTGTTCATGTTCAGCAGTGCCAATCTGCTGCCGCTGTACCTGTTTGTTTTCATCTCAAAAAGGACCCTGTGCAGGATAGTATCGGCTGAAGAAATAAATGCCCGATCATCTTCGTGCAACGTGCTTAATGCTGAGAGGATCACATATCTGTCGATATCCTTAAATTTTTCAGCCACGTCAGTCGTCAGGGTATTGTATTCATCACTCAGACTGTCCGGTGCTCTCCTGCAGGGTTTTGACATGCCCAGCATATAAGACTCTTTTGCCTTTTTATCTTCTCTTTCCCGCCGAGGCTCCGGGCTGAGGATAGCATCGCCTATGGTAGGTAAGGCCGGAAAAAGGACATGGCACTCTGCTACAATCTTATCGGCCAGCTTGCCCTTACTGCGCCATTTTTTTGTTGCTGAAAGATAGTCATCGTATTTCTTTTTTATCTCCTGCCGTAGCTCAGTAACTGTTTCTCTGAACTGGACATAGCTGTTAACAGCCGCAGCAACATTATCCCCGGCCAGTTTACTGTTTCCGGGTGACTCAGAGGCAGTGAAAAACAGGGCGGGTGAGCCATAATAAACAATATTATCTTCCGTCACCCCTTCGCGAACGGCTAACTCCCACATTGACTCACCGACCGTCATCGCTTCTTCAGCGGTAAATTATTCATCTGACAGGTTTTTCAGAAAAAGGGAGCCGGTAAAGAGGTTGGCAAATTCACCGCTCCCGAGTTCCAGTGCGCTGACTGATTTTTCATTGCCGTAAGATTTATCTTCAGTGAATTTAAGAAAGGGCATATCTGCCCACAGGGCGGAATACCACATTGCATTAAAGACTCCCCTCTGTTTTTCGGGCATTTTTGTATAACTTATCTGACGGTTTTTAAACAATTCCTGTAAATCTAACAGGTGGAGGATACTGCTGACCGTGTAATAAGACGGATAAGGATCTGCTTCCATCCTGTCCAGAATATATTCTGTGGGTGTCTTTCCCAGAACGTTGCTGAACAGCCACTGACGAACCACGGCCTCTGCCCGTGCGAAGGAAAGTTCTTCGTCATTCTGTCCACCATACAGTCTGTTTGCAGCAAGCATCTTTCTGGCCAGATCCCTGAGCTGCTCCCTGTTACCCGCAATACCTGTCTCACCGCCGTACAGATAGCCGGCCACTTCGGACAACATGCGTTCTTTGCTGACCCTTCCCCTGTCCAGCAGACCCTGAGCGCGGAGCAGTTTTGTAACCTCGCTGTTTGCACGTTTTGTGGCAGTGGGGAACGCCATTTTTGCTTTATGGGACCTTTTTCTGCTCTTCATCTGTCGGGGACCGGTCGGGCCGCCCGTTACGTTTTCATCCGGCAGATGGCGACGGAAATGGGCATGTTCCGTTTCGTCATAAGAAGGAAGCGGTATGTGCAAGCGAAGAGGCCGGTCATCAGGAATGGTGTCCTGTTCCGTCTGATTTACTTTAATGGCAGGGTGAGGTGTGCTGTCCGGCGACGGGCGGTTTCCCAGGGCACCGTTATTAACGTTCGCGGCCCGACCGAATTTATATCCTGCCAACATTCCGATACCGAACACGCCACCTATCACCGCCCCGCCAAGCAGGGTATATATCCCGCATTTCTTAAGCCACCCGCCTTTAAAGGCGGGCATAACGGGATCATTGTTGCCGGAATGTCCAAGGCTTTGGGCAGCCTGATACAGTCTTTTGCCTTCTTCAAGCTTGTCCTTCAGCTCTTTATCCTGCAGGTCGTTCGTGCTGTTGCTGACGAAGTTTAAACGACTCAACAGGGGAGCTGACTCCACGCTGCCGTCATTCACGTTATATTTGACGTCGCTCTGACGTGGTACTGCAGAGGATATTGCAACTGTACTGATGGGCATTGCACAACTTCTTGTGAAAATAAAAAAAAGATGTGTTTGAATTATTATGTGTTTGTAAGCGTCACATCCAGACCGTATTGACGCTTATGCAGATGTGAGATCGACTTTCCACGGCAGCAGAACGCGCAGACGGTTTAGAACGTAGCACGCCTGCGGCGCTGCTACGTTCATCAGAGATGGCTGGCAGGCAGAGCCTGAAGGAATACCGCCCTGCCCTGCCAGTTTACGCTGATGGCCCGGCAGGGCGTGTCAGGAAAGGATTAGTGGCGGATCTGTGGCAGGTCGTCTTCAGTCAGACCGGTCATTTTCATGACGGTATTACGGTCAATGCCGTTCTGCAGCATGGTATGGGCAACTTCCAGCTTGCCTTCATTGCGACCTTCCTGCCTAGCTGGATACCCTTCTCGATGCCCTTCTGTTCAAGTTGTTGTGCGATGGTCATAAGTGCGTCTCCGTGTTGCGGCACACGCTGTGCCAGTTCGCGTACAAAGGCGTCGGCTGTTTCGCCTGCCTGTACTACATAGTGTACCAGAGAAATCACCTGCGATGAAGACAGATATCCCGCCAGCAAAATGGGCGCCAGCCGATCAACCAGTTCTGCCAGGTCCCGCTGATGAATATGTTTCTGCAGTAAGGTCAGGGCGGCCATGCTACGGTGGCCAGCAATTTCATCATCCGGAATGACCGTAACGTCTACCAGCGGGAAAGCGCTGCTGTAGAGTTTACCGGCCAGCACCGGATCGTCAAACTCATCCAGCCAGCGGGTGCTGTTCTATACGGGCTGCGCTTACCCGTATAGAACAGCACCGGTATCACCAGTGGCAGTTTTTTATGCCCTGCCTCCAGGTGGCGCTGCATGGCGGCCACCGCATAGCGTATCAGGCGGAAAGCCATATGTTTGTCCGGCGTTGACTGGTGCTCGACCAGAACATGAATATATCCGTCGCCGGCTGTGGTTTTCAGGCTGTAGAGGACGTCGCTGAAATACTGGCGGAGATCATCCTCAACGAACGAGCCGGATTCCAGCTTCAGCGTGCTGAGATCGCAGACTGCACGCAGCTCTGCGGGCAAGTGGATTTCCATAAAGTCCCGGGCAATGTCCGGTTGCGTCAGGAACTGCCTGAACGTGGCATCGTGGGGAGTGGGTGTGCTGTTTTTCTTTTTCATCAGCCCTGGCTCTGAAAAATGACCCTAAGATGTTATCACAGCCCGGAAAAAGCTGACATTGGCGGTGAACGGAATTGCCATTCCTTCAGGGGACTGTGCCGGGGTGGTTCACGTATAGGAAATTGAAACTATTTCTGCGCTGGAATGAACTGACTAAAATTCAACCATCATTAGATTCGTATGCTGCAGGGTCTGTCTGCTCCCCGCAACCTGGTGAAGATTTGTGCTTTTCCAGGTTGTTTTTCAGGCTGCCAGCGTGCGCGAAGGGGATCTTTCCTGCGTCAGGCCGGGATGTACCTCATCAGGCTTATCTCCCGGGCGTGGGTTTTCAGCCCCTGTACGCTCAGGCCTGTCACCGCGCGGCGGTACTCCATACGCCCGCCGCACAACACGCATTCAAACGGATCGCGCCGCAGGAACTGCTTACTCATCTGCGCGTAGCACACCTTCACCGCTGCCGCGGTTTTTTCCATCCCCGGCACCCTGTAAACCTGCGGCAGTTTTTCGCCGCATACCCGGTTGGCCAGAAAACCAAGATAACGCACCATCCAGAAGTGCTTCTCCGGGATATGCTACTTCAGGCGTCTCACCATCTCATGCTGCGTCAGTTTCTCAGTAGCCTGCTCACCCGTATTGTGGTCGTGATAACGGAAGTTCAGCGTGGCGCCGCCAGCGTAGTGCACCAGCCGGGAATCGGCTAAAGCTGCGCGGCAATCCACAGGTCAGTGGCTTTCTTACCGCAGGACGGACAGGCCCTGCTGTGGCAGGCGTTGGTGATATACCTGACGTGAGGAT
Source organism: Erwinia tracheiphila (assembly GCF_021365465.1). NCBI lineage: Bacteria > Pseudomonadati > Pseudomonadota > Gammaproteobacteria > Enterobacterales > Erwiniaceae > Erwinia > Erwinia tracheiphila. The sequence goes on along the minus strand of NZ_CP089932.1, from coordinate 452,308 downwards.
ACTGCGCGTTGCCGCAGGCAAGCATTTTAGTGACGGCTTCGACTTCTATATCACGCAGGCCTGCAGCATCCAGGAAGGATGTCCGGCACTGGTTAGCAGTGAACAGCTTTTTGAGTGGGCGGGGACTGAAACCGGAAACCACGGAGCAGATTAATTCCCGGTTTCCTGGAGGTGGGTGAGCGCGGCAGTATCGTTGCGATGCTCCAGTATGGCGCTGGCGACCATTGCCGGAGGCGAGTCCATAGGCTTCATTAGCTTAATCCAGTCCCATTCACGCCACGTTCAGCCAGCATCTCCTGTCGTTCACGGTATTTGCAGTACCAGCGTACCGCCCACAGAATAATGTCACGACTGAAATGTCGGCCTTTTAATACGGTCATGGGTAGTGCTACTGATGAAAATATCAGCAAAGTTTATCAGCACAGCGATCTTTGCAACTGTGCCCTGGTTTCTCCCTGAAGGAGCTGTCTTGAATTCGGCGTTACACGGGGATAATGCCGGGAGGAGGCAACAGCCGAGCCTGTCGCAGCGCCGCGAGGTTACACGATCCCGTGCAGAAACAGGCGATTCTGAGCTGGCGAATGAGGATGTTGAAATGTTCGATCACCGCCTCGGTTGACCGGGTGGCGGCCTGAAGAACGCCCGCCGCCTGACCCACGATATCGGCGCCCAGCCGAATGGCTTTCGCCGCACTCACGCCGTTGTGAACGCCCCCGGAAGCGACGATCGTCGTCTCCGGCAACGCCTGCCGAACCTGTTGTAACGCGGTGGCGCCAGGGATGCCCCAGTCGGCAAACGCCATGGCCACCGCGCAGTCGGCGGGGTGGCGCGAGCGTTCTGCTTCCACTGCTGCCCAGTGGGTGCCGCCAGCGCCCGCAATATCGATGGCCTGTACGCCGGCATCGACCAGCATTCGTGCTACCTGCGCGGAAAGGCCAGTCCCGACTTCTTTCACCATCACCGGGACGCCGATGTGGACCGCCGCACGTGCAATGCAACCCAGTACCCCGCGCCAGTCACGATCTCCCTCCGGTTGGACAGCCTCCTGCAAGGGATTGAGGTGGATGATGAGGCCGTTGGCTTCCAGCGTTTCCACCGCGCGGCGAGCGAGCGTTAGCCCATCAGATTCCAGCAGTTGAGCTGCGCCGATATTGGCGAGTAACGGGACATCTGGCGCTATACGGCGCAATTCTCGCGTCAGCCCCTGACGGTGGTCGGTCCGCAGGCTCACTCGCTGTGAACCGACGCCCATGGCGATACGTAACGACTGCGCTGCTTCCGCCAGATGGCGGTTGATAGCCTCGGCGCGTTTAGCTCCTCCGGTCATGGAGCTGATCAGCAGAGGCGCTCGTAATTCAATACCCAGCAAAGCGCTGCTCAGATCGATCTCCTCGAGATTCAGTTCCGGCAGTGCGCAGTGTTCAAACTGTACGAAATCCCAGCCTGCGGTGGTGTGCGAGGTTGTCTTCTGCCTCAGGACGATATCCAGGTGGTCGTCCTTGCGTTGACTTAGAGTATCACTCGGTTTCATTCCCACTCCCTGTTACTGCCCCTGATGCGTGGCGCGTATCGCATGAGGGGGCGGTCGTTGCTGTGTCATCAATCCGGTAGCGCAGGGTCGATGTTGCGTAATATTGATCACTAACCGTTAGCATGGTTTCCATCAGTCGTACCCAGACAGGATCGAAATTCGCCGTCTCCAATAGCGGCCTCAGCATCCTTTCGTAGCCAGTGATCTCGGTCTGGAGAAACTCGACAGCGTCCAGCGTGGGATAGCGGCGCTCGAGCTGTACCGCCAGATTATCGGCTTCGCCCAAGGTGCGATCATTGGCGAGACCATGCAGATCGTTCTGCAGTCGGCCGATGGCGCAGAGAAAGCTCAGGGCGTTCTGAAAGGCTGGTTCGGTCCGCCAGCGGGGCATATCCAGTCCCCACAGCAGCGACAGGCACCCAAACACATTTTGGTAGCCGATGGAATCGACGCCGTTTCGGAGATGCTCGGAATAGGACCAGCGATCTGGGTCGCTCGCGAGGCGCTTGCCGTTACGCAACGCCGTGCTGTACGCCTGAGTGTCAGCCAGCAGCTGCGAATAATCGTGTTTATGGCTGGCCAGTTGTGCCAGACGATGGCGCAGGAAGGAACAGCCTACGGACGGTGTAGGTGCGTCCGGCATCCGGCCGACGAGGATACCTTCGACGACGGCATAGTCGTCGGGTGACATCACGCCGCGATCGTGACAGTCATCAATCCAGAATAGCAGAGCCATCTCTTGATAGAACGCAAGCTCTCGCGCTTCGTCGTCTGGATCGCGTCCGGTACGCGCGCTAATTGCGGCCAGTTCGGGCCGAATATGGCGGAGAATAAACTGTCCTCCCCGGACGGCCTCCACCGCATGTTCGTCAAGAAAGCCGAACAGCGTCTCACCCCAAACTTTCACCTGCTGGCAGGCGTCATCGTGCGAGGTCATATTCGTTCTCCCGGCGTTTCTGTTCGTGTGTCACTGACGTCAGAGTGGGAGGGGTTCCAGTTCAGCGCCAGCCAGAGTCCGGTCAGTTCAGTGACCCGCACCACGCGCTGCGGGCAGTACAGCTCTTTACCGATCCACAGCGGCGTGATGGGAAGCTGGTTCGACTGATAGCGCACCAGCAGCCACTCCCGCGCCCGTGCGACTGCCGACACCAGCTTCTCTCGTAGGGGGGCGTTTACCCTGTCGTTCATGACGTGCAGCGCGAAGAGTGCATAAGCGGTTTCTTCCTGCGTCGGTGCGGCCCCGGCACCCCAGCCGCCCGACAGGTGTTGCGCCTCCAGAATTTTGTACAGCACATCATTATCCCGCCACGACGGCATGCCGTGTGCCAGTGCGGCGACGGCGTGTGACGTAGGGTACAGCCAGGAGGCGTGCCACTTTTCGTTTTTCCATACGCCATCGGCGCTTTTGCTGTTCTCTATATAGGCCCGTGCGTCGGGCGCGGTTGTGCCGAGCAGACTCAGTGCGTGCACGGCATGGATCGTCGTCGAAAGCGACGGATTGCGTTCGCCGGGAAACGTCACGAACAGGTCGCCTTTTTCGAACTGGTGCAATGGATAGCAAGTGAGCGAGTGACCTGAAAGCTGTACGACCGCTGCAGCGATAGCGGTATCGTCAGCATCCGACGCAAAGGATAGTGCTGGCCCAAGCCCGAGCGGGGTAAGGATTGCCTGGATGTTGGTAGCGATGTTTTGCACCACGGTTGATAGCCCGGGATGAGAAAACAGGCCCGCGAGGTGAAGCGAGTACAGCGACCAGCACGGTTCGAAAACGTCGATGGGCCAGACGTTCGGCACCACGCCATCAATGCCGACGCCGGTCGCGCGCGAGGCATTGTGTAGATAGCGCGTGGCGTGTTCGGGAAGACAGGCCGGGTTTTCGGCACAGGCGCGTCCCAGCCAGACGGCGGTCGCGGATGGGCTGATGCCGATGCTGCCGAATACGTCGGGTGTGACCTCGGTCGAAGACCGTCCCCAGGATTCCCAGGAGTGAAGCAGAGGATGTCCGGACGGCACTGCCGTTAGCGATTCCACTTTCCCCAGCCGTGCGGCTTCCGCCTCATAGAGCGCGCCATAGCGTGGGTAGGCGAGATGGGGAAAAAGTGCGGCCGCCTGACGACATAACTGCGGCAGGATCAGTTCAGCGCCGATAGGCGCGTCGTCCGGAATTGTATCGGCATATAGATCCCTCTCCTGAGCCAGGTAGACGGCGGCGGCGGCGAGGGCAGCGGCGGCACCCTCTGGCTGAGGCTGTGCCTCATGCAGTGCCAGTATCGCCGCTACAGTCGGCACCTGACGATGCAGCGGAAAATCCGGGCTGCCCCATCCGCCGTCCTCGTGCTGTTGTTTAATTAGCCAGCGATATATGCCAGCTCGGTCGGGGGGGTTGGGATGAAAGCGTAACAGCTGCGCGGTGTCGTACACCGAGGGGCCGACGTAGCCGCCGTCGTCCATGTCGGAGAGCAGCGTGTTCAGTTCGGTCAGGATATTTTCAGCTAAAGCGTGCATGTTCAGTTCTCCTTCCTGGGCCACCCGTCAACGACGAGCATGTTCCGGAAATCAGGACAGTTGTTTGGCTACCAGTGCGATCAGCAGCGCCAGTTTTTCGGCACGCGGCCCCAGCGGCGCAATCGCCGTTTCGGCTTCGTGAAACAAATCTGAAGCCAGCGAGCGAGCGGCGTTTATCCCCATCAGGGATGCGCAGGTGGGTTTCTGCGCCGCTGCGTCTTTGCCTGCAGTTTTCCCCAGTGTGGCGGTGTCTGCGGTGGCATCGAGAATGTCGTCAGTGATCTGTAACGCCAGGCCGATGGCAGCGCTGTAGCGGTCCAGCGCGTCGTAAAGTTCGCGGTGTTCGGTGTCGTCGATTACCGTGCAGAACGCACCCATGCGTACCGACGCGCGAACCAGCGCGCCGCTTTTCATAGCGTGCATTTTTATGATGTGTTCCAGCGGCACGCTTTTGCCGACGATTGCCAAATCTATTGCCTGACCGCCTGCGGCTCCCTCGGTGGAAACGGCGCGTGCCAGCTCCTGAATTAGCGCGATGCGGTTTTCGGCGGGGATCGCCAGCTGCGTCAGAGTAAGAAAGGCGTGGGCCTGCAATGCATCCCCGACCAGGATTGCCGTCGCTTCGTCGAACTTCACATGTACTGTGGGCAGGCCCCGGCGCAGTACGTCGTCATCCATTGCGGGTAAATCATCATGAACAAGCGTGCAGGCGTGCATCATTTCGATAGCGGCACCGATCTCGTCCAGAAGGGACGCAGGCGTGTCGTTCAGCGCACCCACCGCTTTGGTCAGCAGTGCGCGGGTGCGCTTACCTCCCTGCAGCGTGGCATAACGCATCGCCTCGGACAGGCAGGTGCCATCGTCGTTGGCTGCGGGTAACAGTCGCGCCAGCGCCTGTTCGATGCGCTTGGTATTGGTTTTTATCCATACGTTCACGTTCTGCGTATGAAGGGAATGACGTCCGCGGGTGCCAGTTTCAGGGGCTCCGAGTGCGGACTTAAGGGCTTTGTGCCTGTTGGTGAGGATATTCATCATCTTCGATCCCATAGTTTCCGTGTCATCAATCAAGAACGTAGGTCAGTCCGTCTGGACACTGTCGACTCATTTTCCCAGGATAGCCGTCTCGATAGCAGGCTTCCCTCGCTATGTGTTGGCGGTCATCGTGACTCAGCCGCCCCTGAATCATATCGATAGGCTCCGGCCCGCATCTTTCGAAAAAGCGACGCGGATACCCATCGAGGGATGTGCAGTCGGATAGTAGTGAGTGCCCTGATCGGGGTCGTTCAAGAGTTGCGGTCGCCGCCCTGCCCGTCGCAAGGTCAGCGCCAGCGCCACGCTGAACTGCATCAGTTCCAGCCATGCCAGGTGATAGCCGATGCAGACATGAGGCCCTGTACCGAACTGCAGCGCGTCGATGGATTTGATCGACTCCGTCTTGTTCAGCCAGCGTTCCAGCCGGAATTCATCAGGCTGTTCGTGCATCCGGGAAGAGTGCGACAGGTGCAGAAGTGGAATGCACAAATTTGTGCCAGCCCGGATGCGGCGACCGGCGATATCGAGATCCTGCACGGCGCGTCTGGGCAAGAGCGTGGTGGGCGGATGCAGGCGCACCGTCTCCCGAAATATCGCCTCCGCGACCGGATATTTCGCCAGGTCGGTGTGCCGGGTGGGGATCTGTCCTTGTCTCTCCGCCTCCTCGCATAGTGACTCCCATACGTCGGGGCGACGCGCCAGTTCAATGGTGATCCATGCCATCGTCGATGCTGTGGTGTCATGGCCCGCCAGCACCAGCAGGCGCAGGTTGGCAATCAGCGTATCGTCGGGCTGCTGCTGTTCGTTCTGGTCAAACGATGTCACCAGTGCGCAGAACAGGCCTGGCTCATCAGGATGTGCGCGTGCATGCCGGATGTATTCCCGCAGCTGTCCGTCAATCCAGTCGCGCGCCGTGCGCCCGCGCCGTAGGGGCGTGCCGGGCAGGTTGATGGGGGGCGCGATAAGCAACCGGATTAGTTTTCGATATTGGCAATGCCATTGGGGAAGGTCGCGCGAAGGGATACCCAGCAGGCGGAAAATCAGCGTTAGCATCAGGTCGCTCGATTCGCGCAGAATCGGGATTTCCTCCAGCGCACACCACTGTTGAATGCGCTGGAGGATGAGGGGAGCGAAGGTTTCTCCGATAGCCGCCTGCGTCAGTCCCTTCGGTAGAAAGGTCGGCTTGATGGCGTCGCGGGCATGCCGGTGCATTACGCCGTCCTGCGCTACTACTGATCCGCCGAGCATATCTTTCGCCATTTCTTCAATCAGAGTCGATGAAGCATCTTTGTTTCTAAGCAGCGCGAACACGTCCGGGTGGGTGCTGGTCACAAAGTGCCCTGCAGGGCCGAAATCGAGCCAGAAATGGTCGCCGCAGGTCTTTTCTCCGTGGTGCAGCAGACCGGGCAGATTGCGTACGATGGCGGGGAGATGCCCCAGCACGGGAAAAGCGCCTGCCATCATTGGAATACCCTGTTCCGGACGGGGTCTGCGTTTGAACGGATTTAGTAGCATGTCGTCATCTCCATTACGAACGAGGAAGGTCGTGGCCTGGACTGGCGGGTGCGGGACGGAGAATATTGCCCCCGTCAGCGTAGGTCGGTACGTGTGACAACATACCTCCGTCGACGCGTATCACCTGACCGGTGATGAATGCGGCGTCATCGGAAAGGAGAAAAACCACCAGTGCCGCAACGTCTTCCGGAAGACCCGTACGTGGCAGTAACTGGTGCCGCATCAGGTGCTGTCGCATGGTATCGTTCAGCTTGGCAGCCAGACGTTCGGTGATAATCAGTCCCGGTGCCACAGCGTTGCAGCGTATGCCGCTCTGGCCGTACTGGGTCGCCAGTGACGCGGTTAGCATGTTTATACCGGCCTTCGATGCGGAGTAGGAGGTCAATGTCGTATCGCCGCTTAACCCCTGACAGGAAGTCATATTGATGATGGCACCGCCTCCTCGGGCGACCATGTGAGGGAGAGCCTGACGGCAGCACAGTAGCGTGCCGCGAAGATTGGTTGCGATAATCTGATCCCAGATGGCGAGATCCACCTCCAGAATATTGACATCGCGTGGCGTGAGATTCATGGCGCTGGCGTTATTGACCAACAGATCGACACAGCCGAAGTGATGTTCTGTCTGGGTGAACAGCGCAGCGACGCTACGTTCATCCGAGATATCCACGGACAGGGCGATCGCTTCGCCGCCCGCGGCGCGGATGTTCTCAGCCCAGGCCTCGGCGCTGTCGCCGTTGATGTCCGCCACCACCACATGCCCCCCTTCGTTGGCGATCGCGGCCGCACAGGCTTTTCCGATCCCCGCTCCGGCTCCGGTGACTACTGCGGTTTTACCGTTGAATTTACTCAATCGGGCACTCCTTGTCTTTGTACGTCAATGATATCCTCCTCGTGGATACCGAGAGGCTGTTCAGTCTCGTCGTCGTCGAGGATATGTATCGCCGCAACCGGGCATTGGCTGGCTGCCAACAACACCTTCTTGCGTAGCTCTTCCGGCACTTCGCCGGTATAAGCTTCTGCGATGCCATCTTCATCACGCTGCCGGAACATGCCAGGCAGCGTCAGCACGCACTGTCCTGTCGTTCCGCATAAGTCAGGGTTGACCTTCAATTTCATATTATCTCCCTGACGTATCCAGGCGGACCGGCAGAGAGCGGAAGGTCCTCAGGAAAGCGGAAGGTTCTCGCACGGGATCTCCGGCCAGCACAAGGTGTGGGAATCTTGCGTTGATGACGGGCAGGCACTCGGCTAACTGCACTCTGGCCAGCTGGGCACCGAGGCAGAAATGAATACCGTGACCGAAGCTCAGCAGGACGTGGCCGTAGGTGGACATACCTGGCGCGGTGCCGTGAAAACGTGACGGGTCGAAGCGGTCCGGATCGGGAAAGGCTGCCGGATCTCGGTTGCCTGAGGCGAGGAGTACGCGTACGTCGGCCCCTTCGGGGATGGTGACGTCGCCGATGGTGATGTCGTACTGCGCGATGCGCGGAATGGAACTGAACATGGCGGGGGCATCGTAGCGCAGCACTTCCTCGATAAAGGCTTTGACCGACGCCGCATCTCCCTCAAGCCAGCGGCGCTGTTCAGGAAACGCCAGCATGTCGAGAATGGCGTGATCGATCATCGCGGCAGTGGTGGCAAATCCGCCCAGCAGTATGCCCCACAACATGCTGATTAGCTCTGTGTCCGACAGTTTGTCGTCGTCATCGTCATGCGTGGATACCAGTACCGATACCAAGTCTGACTGCGGTTCGCGACGCTTTTTCTCTATCAGCCCTTCGAAATAGCGCTCTACCTCCAGACTTGCCGCATCCGATGCTGCGAGCTGTTCGTCGCTGGCGTGCGGGTTGAGGCCCTCCAGAATGGTACGGATACTGGCGGCAAGTTCGAAAATATCCGCCTGCGTCATGCCGAACAGCTCTGCGAAAATCAGCATGGGCAAGACGACGGAGAACACCTCATGCAGGTTGACGACGTGGCCTTTTTCCAGCGAGGAGGCGATATTGCCCAGCCGCGTCTGAGTCACTTGCACGATGCTTGGTCGCAGACTGTCGATCTGCCGCACCGTGAAGTCGCGAGAAATGAGCCGACGCAGGCGCGTGTGCGTCGGCGGCTCCTTCATGGCCAGCGTGGAGGCGAGCAGGTTCAGCGACCGGCTGATGGCCGCCCGAGGAAAAAGACGGGCCAAATCACCCGCTGATGGGCCGCGAAAGGTGTCTCCGGTTGCTTTAAGCGCCCAGTAAATATCGGCGTGGCGACTCAGCAGGAAAATTCCGGAGGCTGAACGATGGACAGGATCGTGCTCGCGCAGCCAGCGCATGTATTCATAGGGGTTCGAGTTGTTTTCCGGTGCTGCAAGTGCAGCGAATGCATCCCGGTAGTCGGTTGCAGACGGTGTCGAATGCTCTTGAGTGCTCATAAGTGATCTCACGCCTTTTCTGTAGGCATATGCTGGGAAACCGGACAAATTAATAACGGCCTAAAAGGCTTTAATTTTGGGCGTTACAGATACACGGGAAACTTCTCGAATCCGCCCGTGATGATTTCTTTGCGCAGCGTGAGCTGGTCAGAAGGAACCGCCAGACGTAGCTGAGGGAACCGCTGGAAAATATTGCCGAACACAATGCGCAATTCCAGCCGTGCCAGCGCTACCCCGACGCAGTAGTGCGGTCCATGGGAAAAGGCGAGATGAGGTTTTTTTTCTCGTCTTATATCAAACACTTCGGGGTTTTTGAATTGACGCATGTCGAAGGATGTTGCTGGCAGGCCGACCAGGACTTTGCTTTCTGCCGGGATGTGCACGCCCGCAATCATCACGTCCGTGCGCGGATAGCGCATGATACCGTCCCAGCCCGCGCCTGGGGGATACATACGCAGGATTTCTTCCACGGCTTGATCCACGATCGACGGATCGTCAATCAGCTGTTGACGTTGAGCGGGATGTTCAAAAAAGGCCAGAAGTCCGAATTCGATCTGCGCCACAGTGCTTTCATGGCCAGCCACCAGCATGCCCGCCGCCAGCCCCAGAGCTTCTTCTTCAGTGACATTTCCCTGATCGACCGCCGTCATGAGATCTGTGAGGAGATCGTCGTCGGACGTTTCCCGTTTAGCATGCATATTTCTGCGGATGTACTCGCGGAGTGCTTCCCATGCCACGCGGGAGTCGTCGCGCGCACCTGTTTCGTGCTGATGGGTCATGGCCTCGTCAGAGAGTCTTGCGAAGTAGGTATGGTCTTCGAACGGCACGCCCATCAACGCGCAGATCACCATCGCCGGAAGGGAGAATGACAGGTGTTTGCGCAGGTCTACTGGCTGCGGGCTGGACGCCATCTCGTCAAACAGACGAAAGGCGATGACTTCGATCTGTTGCGTCAGCATTTGTACGCGGCGAGGGCTGAAAGCCGGTCCGACAATGGCGCGCAGACGGCTGTGCTCGACGCCTTCGTGGGAAACCAGCCAGCCGGGAGAGCCCAGAATCACGGAGTCCGGTGTGAATTCGGCGGGCGGCATGCCAGCTGGACGAAAACGCTCGTCGGTCAGGATAGTCCTAGCTTCGTTGTACCCGGTGACCCACCAGCCTTCATGACCCGATGGAAAACGAACGCGGTGGATTGGACCGCGTGAGCGTAGCGCCAGCATCTCCGGTGACGGTTCGATATGGTTCACGCGCCACATCGGCAGCTGCACTGGGTTATTTTCAAACATGGATTCCCTCAATTTTCTGTGATGTGTTGCTGAAAGAGGCAGGTAAGGTCGACGGGCAACGGATGACGTAGGACGGCATATAGCCGATGTCCTCGTCGGCCGTCGCCAGCGTGAAATCGGTGAAATGTGTGAATAAGGCAGGAAGCGCGATCATTAGTTCCAGCCGTGCCAGCGCGGTGCCAAGACAAAAATGGGGCCCTTGCCCGAAAGATAAATGACGGTTTTTCTGGCGGGTAATATCGAACTGGCTGGCACTCGGACCGAACTCGTCCGGGTCACGATTAGCAGCGTGGAATGCCATCAGGATGGAGTCTCCCCGGCGGATGTGACGACCGCCGATATCCATATTTTCCATCGCATAACGGAAGGGGAGATAGGCGACGCTGCTGCCCCAGCGCAAAATTTCCTCGATAGCCTGTTCCCATAAGATGTCGCCGTTACGCAGCAACTGTAGCTGATCGGGATGGGTGAGTAATGCCCGCACGCCGTTGCCGATAACGCCGGAGACGGTGACAAACCCGGCCGAGAGAACCATGAACAGCATGTCGAGCAGCTCGGTATCAGACGTCAGCTCGCTGTCGTCGCGAGCAAGTATCAGCGCAGACGCCAGATCGTCTCTGAGATTAAGGCGTTTGGTTTCGACAAGCTGCTCGAAAAAACGAGGAATGCGTTCCCTTGTTGCACGGGCTTCTTCCGGCGTCGCCACGGTGCTGGCGAGACTGTTTGTTAAAGCGACGATTTCGGCTCGCTGGGGGGCCGGCAGGCCAAACAGTTCGGCTATAACGTTGGTGGGGAACGGGATGGCGAAACTGGCCATGAGATCGACCCGTGAGCCCTGCTGTTTCATCGCGTCAATCAGTTCGGTGACTAGCTGTTCTATGCACGGGCGCATCAGTGCAATGCGCTGCTGCGTGAAATTCTTCGACAGGACGCCCCTCAGTCGTTGGTGATTGGGACCATGGGCTGTGACCATATTATCGAGGCGGCACATGCCGATAAGGGGGTGATTTTCGGGAATTTCGCCCTCTTGCAAGGCGCGCCAGTGACGCCAGTCCCTGGTGAATCTCGGGTCGGCAAGTATTTGCCTGAGGGTGTGATGATGACTGATTACCCAGGTGTCGATGCTGCCAGGGAGTGAGACGCGTGCGATAGGACCATTTTGCAAAAGCCGGGTAGAGGCCGAGTCCAGATCTGCCGGATTTGATGAAATAGCGATGATGTCACTCCCGCTAAATCCACTTTCATTACGCATGCATTGATCCTGTGTATCGAAGAAAGACCTAAGCAATATTCAAAAAATTATTTAATAAATTTCATGTTTACGGGCGCTTACTTCGTCAGTACTTTACAGATATAAAAAATAAAATCAAAAAAAACATTAGAAATTCTGTATATAAAATTAAGAAAAATGCGCTGTAAAACATTTTTAAATGTGTGTGGGGGGGCTTGCGAAAGTTTGAAGCTCTGTCGCATTAAGTCGCTGTCAGGAATATTCTGTTTAACTGACCGTGTCTCTGAACCGAAAAGTCTGCAGCGCTTGCGGTTGGCCAGACAGCCGGAGTAACGCAGCATCTTAACATGCCGCGCCGAAACGTGGCCGATATAGTGCCCGAGCATCTCTTCCTGACTTAGAGCCTGGCGTCTATGCTTCCCCTTACGGTGATCGAGCTAGTGGTGGTCGCTTCAGTAGCGCCCCAGATATTTCACGTTGTGCCTGGTGCCCTTTTTCTTCCTGGCGAAGTGTACCCTTCCAGTAACGGCCATACTGTGCCTTCGGGTAACGCCTGCTACTCTCTGTCGCCCAACAGGCGGAAACGGCATCCCGCCAGATTGGCTCTGTTGCAAATAGACGATGGTGATCAGTTTACCTGTCTTCTCAGGGAGTTTAGTGTCCAGGATTCCCGGGGCGATTCACTTTTGAGATTTATCTTTTTTTTCATTCTGCATTATTTCTCTAAAGTTATACTTATGAATATCTGAGAAGATAAAATGATAATGAAGTCAATGTTTTTAGATGATTTATCGACAAATATTGACATGTTTTACGACTATCACCCCCTTTCTGCAGCAGAGCGTAGCGGAAGGAAGCATAGGTTTTTCCCCCGCCAGGTTCACACCTTCCCGGGTTGCTATTATTGGGGGCGGTATCAGCGGTCTTATCGCGGCAACTGAACTCCTGCGCGCTGGAGTAAGTGATGTAACCCTGTTCGAGACCCATGATCGCCTGGGGGGAAGGGACTGATCACAGTTGTTTGATCCACATTATTCCCATCTGATTGCTGAGATGGGGGCAATGCGCTTCCCTGCGAAAGCAACCGGACTGTTCATTATCTGAACAGGTCGACATATCCACATCGGCTTCTTTTCCCGATCCCCGTCATCTCTGGCGGAAGGGGGATATGCCCTCTCCTTCCTTGTATGTAATAGACATATGATGGTTAGCTACCATCACATGAAGCGGAGTGAGCTTGTCCCCTCCCGGAATGGCGAGAACCTTGATTGGCAGAAAAAGCCCTCCGCTTCACCTTTCACGCCAGCATTAACATTCAACGGTTGCCAGGAGCGATGACTCTGCATGTACAAGGGTAATAGGCGTGATGGTTCAGTGAAAGGAGAAAACATCTATGTTTCAGCTCGGTATCGATGTCAGCAAGAAAACCCTGGATTTATGTCTGCTGCGGGAAGGTGTCAAAGGCAAGGTAAAAACCCGCAAGCTTAAAAACGATTTCAATGCAGCCGATGCCGTGATCGGCTGGCTCAGCAAACAGCACTGTGAACCTGCCAATGTCCATATCATCATGGAGGCCACCGGGGTTTATCATGAATCGCTTGCATACGGCCTCTACAAGGCCGGAGCTAAAGTTTCGCTCGCCAACCCACATCGCAGCAGAGAATTTGCGCGTGGCATGGACATTCTGACAAAAAACGACCAGGTTGATGCTTATATGCTCGCCTGCTACGGTGCACTTAAGGTGCCGGAACCGTGGGTCCCCCCGCCTGAGAATGTCCGCCATCTCAGCGCACTTCTCCGCCGACGTGATGCACCTGTCACCGACAGCACCCGCGAAAAAAACAGGCTGGAAAAATGTCGGGCAACGGACACACCTCTTGCTGTCACTGAATCCATCGAAAATGTGCTTCGTAACCTGAGCGCAGAGCCTGAGCATCTGGACGCTCTGATCTAACTCAGAGGCCACACCGCGCCACCTGAGTATTAGGGGTTTGAAGTCCAACGAAACGAAAAGGTACGTTAAGAGCATAACCGTATGATTTTATGTCTATAAAGTCGTGGAGTTGTAGATAAGATTTATGTTGATTTGATTACCGGATTTATTAACGCTGAAAGTGCCGAAAACCGCATGGTTACTGGTATCAAAGGAAAGAGTAAAGAAAACGGCTGTTTTATTTACTCGTCAGATCTGCTCAAAAAATACACTTAGCGTACAGTTTCGTATGGTTGGGCTTCAAACCCCTTGGAGTGGAGACCTTATCAAAGACAGTTCTTGCACTTTAGCCAGCAAATCTGAGTCAATATTCCGGCATTCTATAGCATCTTCATTAGGATTGAGAGCTACCATACGGGAGCATTCAATGGCTGTTATTACTGATTTTGGGATAGTACATGGTGTTGCTCCAAAACTGACGAAACCATGCGCACCCGGAATGGATGTAATAGTAGATGTATGAGTGATGTTGATATCGAAGCAAAGGAAAAGGTAGTTGGGAAACAAAATTTTGTCTTCGAGCCTGTACACGATTCTGTGTAAATGCCTTTTCTCAGTAGTGTCCGTCCGGGCGGTCACCGAACCCGATAATAAAACGGCTCATCGCCATACTCCAGTCCCTCAGTGGCATCCTCCATTTCTGTGATGCGGCCTGGATTGCCAGCCACACCTCCTTTTTCACTGCGTCGTCAGTCGGGAACACCTTCCGTTTCTTGATGGCATCCCGGATCACGCTGTTCAGCGACTCGGTGGCGCTGGTCGTGTCGAGCGTCTTGCGGATGTCTGCCGGGTAAGCGAAGAACGTCGACAGGCTGGCCCGGTTTGCCTGCCAGCTCCGGCTTATCTGCGGGTAGCGGCTGTCCCGGGCACCGGCGAACGCTTCCCGCGCCTGCTGACCTGCTTCTTCCATGGGGGCCTGACAGATGGCTTTCAGGTCACGGGTGACGGCTTTGTAGTCCTCCCAGGAGACGAACCGCAGACTGTTGCACACCATATGCACGACGCACAGCTGGACGCGGGCCTGCGGATACACCGCGTTGATAGCGTCCGGGAAGCCCTTCAGACCATCAACACAGGCGATGAGGATATCGTTCAGGCCACTGTTTTTCAGCCCCACCAGCACGTTCAACCAGAACTTCGCGCCCTCGTTTTCGACCAGCCACATACCCGGCAGTTCTTTCTGTCCTCCGATGTTGATACCCGGGGCAAGGAACACGGATTTATTGATGACGCGACTGTCCTGCCGGACCTTCAGGACGATACAGTCAGGGTAAACGATGGGACAAACGGCATCCAGTGGCCGGTTTTGCCATCCGGTGACCTGCTCCATGACGGCATCAGCTACCTTTGAGACCAGCGCTGGCGAGACATCGGCGTCATACAGCTCTTTGAACGCGGCGCTCTCGCGGGTGGTCATCCCTTTGGCGTACAACGATAAGATCGGGTTATCCATCCCGGTGCTCCGGGTCTGGTTTTTCTTCACCCGTTGTGGTTCAAAGGAGCCATCACGATCGCGCGGTGTACGCAGCTCCGGCGGTCCATCGCCGGTGGTCACTGTCTTTGTGGAATAGCCGTTGCAGGCGTTGGTCGCCGGTCTGGGCTGATTTTTATCGCCGCCCAGATGGTGGGACATCTCGGCGTTGAGCGCCGCCCCGGCACTGATTTTTTCAGCAGGCGCTCAAACTGACTGATATCGTCAGGGGTTTTGAGATTTTTGGCCGGTTCGTTAGCCAGGGCCTGCGACTGTTTTTCGTCCATAAATCAACCTGCTTTTGATGCTGGATTGAACATATCAAAATCAGGCAATTACACAAATCTATGTACTGGCTCTTTCAATTTCCTATACGTCAAGAAGATCCTTTCCATTCCAGAGATATATTAATTTAATCAGCATGCTCACGTCGATAAATTTCGACACTAACCAAATCTAATTTAGACAAGCTGTAAAACGACACAACATCTTTATTCCGTGGAGATCGCCAACATTCAGCTTCTGTTTGACATTGTTTTTGCTGTTCATATCCTTCGGCTATCAGGTATTCACGAATTTTACTGGTATCGGTCGTGCCATTGAACTGAATGCCATAGACAAAAGCTTGTGGGCCACTGATATTGCTATAACTGAACTCGTAATTGTCAGAGATACGAGGGATTCTTTTCAATAAATCTGGCGTGTAATACTCGTACTCTCGAGTATCCATCTGGGTATAATGGGCGCTACTGGAAAACCCCATCTGTATATGCGGACATACGATAGCCAGCGCAAAAACACCAATGACAGCAACACTGAGCAGAATAATTATATTTCGTCTCATAACCCCATCCTGTTGTTACCAGAGCCTAAGACAACAAAAGTCTTATCGTGCTGAGGCAGAATGACGTTTCCAGACAGAAAATCGTTATAGGGGACTACCGTTCGCATAAAAGGCGGCAGCATCCCTTTACGAGGGCGAGAGTGCGGGAATTTTTCCGGATCGGGGAACAGTAGAGGCTGAAATGTTTCGTTCTTCCAGCTACCTATTTTGCCGTAGTCCCAGCGTTTTAGGGCTTCCTCCTTGCTAACAGGCCGGAGCTGAGGAAAAGGATTCTGAATCGATACTACCCGATAAAAACCCAGCAAATCAGAGACCAAATCCTCACCGCTGAAACCGCTGTCCGTCACTAAATTATTGGGAAACGATCCCTGAAACGCTTCAAATTTGCGAGCCATCGTCATCATCATCGCCAAGGCAATGCTCTTCTGTTCCCAGTGAGCTCTGCCGCGCCGTATCCGCCAAGTCATCACTTTTCCTGACCGAAGTTGCCCCCTTAGACCAGTCATTCCCTGTGCATACCTGACATCATAAAATTCCTTCCCTGATGATTCACCTTGAGCAATTAATCTCAAAAGCTCTCGGATATCCGTGCCCTGAGCATGCCCCAAATCCACCCATCCCAGAACTTCCGTATAAACAATACCTCTGTTTCCATAAGGTGCCTGAGCACCATCAATAATTTCTGATCGCTTACTCATCCTGAATATCCTATCTCGTATTGATCACTGTGACCTAATTTACCATAACATCCCTTTGCCGCACCCCCTGTGTAGCACCAATATAGTAGTGTCACTTTTCTCCCATTTAGAGATGTCACTTTTTACGGCATAAAGGATCACATCTTTCTGCCGTCGTAAGGACATCCGGATATTAGTGACCAAGTCAGATAAAGAGTTAAACCGTGTTAACGTTATTCAGGCCGTTGTCGAAAAGCGTCTGCGTCGCCGTGACGCTGCTGTTCAGCTAAAGCTAACTGAACGTCAGGTTCAGCGGCTGGTAAATCGTTTCAGAGATTCGGGTGCTTCCGGCCTTGCCAGTCTGCGCCGGGGTTCTCCCGGTAACCACAAACTGCCTGCATCACTTAAGTTAAGGGTTCTGGCATTACTGCATGAAAATTACAGTGATTTTGGCCCCACGCTGGCCGCTGAAAACTCAGGGAACGCCACGATATTACCGTTTCTGTTGAAACGCTCAGAAAATGGATGATAGATGACTGTCTCTGGCTTCCGTATTCCAGACGTAAACCACGAGTTTACCAGCCGCACTACCGCCGTGACTGCCTCGACGAACAGGGCAGGCTGACGGCCGCAAATTGAAAACCGTGCCGTCAGCCTGACCCGGAGTTGCCATTCACTGGTTCGAATATGTATGATCTGGCTACATATTTTGCTCAGAGACCACCACCATGATGACACGTAAAAGTATCGACACCGTCCTGCTCTCCGTTGCCGCTGATAAGCTTTCCCAGCGTGAATGGGACTGGATTAAGCTGATGAAGCCCATGGCTCCACCTCCGGCAATGGTCGCCAGCGCCATACTTGAGCATCGTCACGATGCAGCAGCACTCACCCGACTACAGGAAGCCGGAAATTAATCTGTCCCGTGGTTTCTGATTTCAGCCCCCGTCCGCTCAAAAAGCTCTTCACCACCAACCAGTGCTGGGCTTCCTTTCTGGATACCGGCGGCCTGCGTGATATCGAAGTTGAAGCCGTCACAAAAATGCTGGCCTGCGGCACCCGCATCAGCGGCGTGAAAGAGTATGCCTGCGACAACGCGCAGTGTCCTCACGTCAGGTACATTACCAACGCCTGTCACAGCCGTGCCTGTCCGTCCTGCGGTAAAAAGGCCACAGACCTGTGGATTGCCGCGCAGCTTAACCGCCTGCCGGACTGCGACTGGCAGCATCTGGTCTTCACCCTGCCCGACACGCTGTGGGCCCTGTTTGAAGCCAACCGCTGGCTGCTCAACGACCTCTGCCGCCTGGCCGTCGACAACCTGCTGTATGCGGCAGGAAAACGCGGGCTGGATATCGGTATATTCTGCGCCATTCATACGTACGGCCGCCGCCTTAACTGGCATCCCCATGTCCACGTCTCCGTCACCTGCGGCGGTATTGATGAGCACGGAAAGTGGCGAAAAATCAGCTTCCGTAAGGACGCCATGCGCACCCGATGGATGTGGAATGTCCGGCAGCGCCTGCTGGATGCCTGGTCAGAAGGCATTGCGCTTCCTGTGGAGCTGATGCATATCACCACAGACTCACAGTGGCGGACGCTGATACTGACTGCAGGCGGACAATGCTGGTACGTATACATGTCGAAAAAGACGGCGGGAAGTAAAAACACCGTAAGATACCTGGGCCGGTATCTGAAAAAGCCCCCGATAGCCGGTTCCCGGCTGGCGCACTACGCCGGCGGCGCCACGCTGAACTTCCGCTATCACGACCACAATACGGGTCAGCAGGCCACGGAAAGGCTGACGCAGCATGAAATGGTAAGACGTCTGAAGCAGCATATCCCGGAGAAACACTTCAGGATGGTGCGCTATTTTGGTTTTCTGTCCAACCGGGTGTGCGGTGAAAGACTGCCGCAGGTATACAGCGCGCTGGGTATGGATAAACCGGATCCGGCGGTGAAGATATGTTACGCGCAGCTGAGTAAGCAGTTCCTGCGGCGAGACCCGTTCGAATGCGTGCTGTGCGGCGGGCGAATGGTTTACCGTCGTGCGGTAGCTGGTCTGAATGTGCAGGGGCTGAAAATCCACGCACGGGATATCAGTCTGATGAGGTATATCCCGGCCTGACGCAGGGAAATTAGCTCATAAATAAAATAACCATCAAAGTTAATATCGTTCTCACAGTTAGAGCTATTAATACTTCTTTTTTTTCCTTTTGATTGTTTAGCGAAATCTTCTTCCGTAAATTTAATTTCATATCCGCTACCAAGTTTAACATCCTTTACTGATTGCCGTAGTACTCCTGGTGTTTTCTCTTCTCTGCAGGCTAAAAAAATTATCTTTTTATATGGTTTAAATGATTTATTGTTTTTGATTAAATTCATCAAATCCCGTAATGTTGGTTCTCTATAACGAGGGCTGTCTACTTTTTCATTAACTGTAATGACATCCATTTTTTCTTTGTTTTTATTAATCCTGTTAGATAGTAAAGATAACTGCACTTCCTCATTTGGTACTTTCTCATAATGGCTAAATTTATAATTCATAACTATTTCATCATTTGATATACTACCTCCTGGTTTATAGGATATAAGTTCTTTATTAGTTAATTTACTATAGATAAGCGGGTTCTTTTTTCCAGCCAACAGATTTTCCATTGGCAATAGATTTTCTACTTCGGGTGGTTCAAGTAATATTTCACCATGAGGCCCAAGAAATAACAGTTCTTGATTATCTGAAAGCGTTAATTGTGTTGAATCTTTAGTAAACCAACCATGGGCACTTAAAACAGCTGTATCCGCAGGCGAGTCCTTTACATAGTGAAGCGTAAATCGGTTATCGGAGACTGAATCCAATATATAAGAGTGGCTTCCCCGTAAACTTATCATTTTGTTTACTGCTATTAACTTCCTTCTCTGGTGCTCATCGGGCACATTCTTGCCAACATTAGCCATTTTTTCTAACACTCCTTTTTCTTGAATATATTTCCTCATGCTTTTGTCAAATTCTATTTTATTAAAAACACCATGTTCATTGGTAAAATCTGACATTTTAGGTTTAATGAGTTTAGGTCCCATCCCTCTGTAAGGTAAATTATTATCTTTAGCAAAAGCAGCGTGCTTCACTTTGTTTTTAAAGATAGCAGGGATCACCTTTTCAGATAATTTATTAATATTCTGATAATTCACTACTGCGTCTTTTATTAGATTTTGAGATCTTATTGGTGTACCAAACCGGGCTTGAGAGTTAAGAGACATAAAAGCGGATATCATTGCTTCTTTCATTAGTTCATTTGCATTTTTATCACCTTTTACGCTTGCGATACCAGCTTCTGTAAATGAAACCATTTCGTCCATCGCTGAAATAACAAATCCTAAGTACGCCGCCGTACTGGAAATTCCCGCCGCTGGAGCAATTATGAAACTTGCTACTGAAAAAAATATTTTTAGTACTCCAAATATTTTTTCTCTTTCCTGAGCATCCATTTCTTCTATTGAGAAATTCAACGCATCGATATCTCTTTCTAAACGCTCCATTAGTTGATTAACAAGTCTGGTTGGCATTTCTTTAATATTGAAAATTTGTTCTGAGTGGGTTAGGATCTCAACAGGCGAATATCCCAATAGTGCTTCATTGTTTATTGGATTGCTAAACGGTTTGGTTTTATCATCATATTCTGCCCTCTCTTTAATAGGTAGTTTACTTAACACCCACTCCTTAAATGCTGGATTATGAGGTGTTGATGTATATATTCCAGTATGGGGATGACCATTTATATAGAATATAGATTCAAAGCTATCCAGATTAAAAAATGTCGGCTCATCGACACTAAACAGCACACCTTTTGAAGCATTTTTCGCTGGTATAAAAAAACACCATTTAATTTTATACCATAAAAGAAAAACTCCCTTGCCTGTACCTCTCCATTAAGGAAGCCTGTAACATAAGAGGCATATTTATTATCTTTATTGGCGGGTGACAGATAATGCAAGCAACGATAGTCTATCATCTTACGATAATGTGTAGTCATTGCCTTTTCATTACCATCCTCGTTCTTATAATCAGATATCTCTTTCATCATTTTATTTTGCAAGTGCGTTTTTTTTAAAAATTCGATTAATGATTTAATTGAAGGGTCATAGGTAAGATACGGAATCTCTCCAAGCTCCATAACATACATATTTGTCACAATATCTCTAAGAGAAACATATACCGGAAAAGTCTGTACTGCGTTATTAAAAACACTGTATCTATGGGGGTCTTCCCCTGTTGTGGTGGCTAAGGGCATTATGATGGCAGTCTTGATTTTCTGAGGAGTCTGCCATGGACGAAAAGTCCCTCTATGCCCATATCCTTAACCTGTCCGCACCGTGGCAGGTAAAATCCCTTTCTCTTGATGAAAAATCTGGTTCAGTGACTGTGATTGTCGGCATTGTCGGGCACACTCAACTGACCTGTCCAACATGCGGTAAATCCTGCCCCATACATGACCACCGGCGTCGCAAATGGCGTCACCTCGATACCTGTCAATTCACCACGCTGGTTGAAGCTGATGTACCCCGCATTGACTGCCCCGAGCACGGTTGCCAGACACTGCCGGTTCCGTGGGCGGGGCCAGGCAGCCGCTACACCCTGTTGTTCGAAGCCTTTGTTCTTTCATGGCTGAAAATTAGCACCGTGGATGCTGTCAGAAAGCAGCTCAAACTCAGTTGGAATGCCGTGGACGGCATCATGATGCGCGCAGTAAAACGAGGCCTGGCCCGGATAAAACAACCCTTATCGGCCCGTCATCTCTGCGTGGATGAAGTCGGGTTCAAAAAAGGACACCAGTACGTCACCGTTATCTCTGACAGGCAGGGACGCGCTTTGCAACTGACCGACGATCGCGGTGTAGAAAGTCTTGCCAGTTATCTGCGTAGCCTGAGAGATCACCAGCTTGAAGAGATAAAAACGCTGTCTATGGACATGAACACGGCCTATATCAGTGCTGCACGCATCCATCTCCCCAATGCCGTGGATAAAATCGCCTTCGATCACTTCCATGTGGCAAAAATGTTGTGCGCCATCGTTGATAAAACCCGTCAGGCTGAGATGAAACAGATCCCGTCGTCAGACAGGAAAGACGCCCACCGCTCACGCTACTTATGGTTTTACAGCAAACAAAATCGCTTTGGGCGCCGCGCTGAGAGGTTAGAAGTTGCCCGGCTGGTGTTACCGCAAACGAACCAGTGCTGGGTAATGAAAGAGCTTGCCCGCGATCTGTGGCACCGCCGCTATGACGACCATAGCCGTAAGTTGTGGCAGGAATGGATGGCGATGGCTAAAGACACCGGCATACCACTCATGGTCAGCATTGCCCGCATGGTGGCAAAGCGGCTTTACGGCATTCTGAATGCGATGAAAAACCGGGTATCGAACGGCAATGCGGAGTCTCTGAACAGTAAAATACGGTTGCTGAGGATCAAGTCACGGGGCTTCAGGAATAAAGAACGGTTCAAGCTGGGCGTAATGTTCCACTACGGGAAGCTGAACATGGCGTTCTGAGTCTCCCACCATGATCGGGGAAGTCCCATCTATGGACATGGCGAGTAGCATGAATAATGCTATACGGTTTCAAACCCAGTTTTTTACCGCTTATTTTCTCAAATTCTTTAATCCCATTATCTATAAAATTATCTATATATGAGTTAGGATCAAAAATTGGAGGGAACAGGTTTTCAATCATACTTAGCACCTCCCCTCCGGATTGTACCAGCTGTCTATACTCTACAAACTTCCTTATTTTAGATTGACTACTTAATTCAGGTAAAGAATCAGCCAGATTCCAGAGTTTTTTAATCAACTTCACACTCAATTTATATGATTTGCTTACCCCGTGCGTCATATGAAAATCAGTAGCGAACTCGGTAAGCAATGAAATATGCTCCATAAGTAAATGGATTTTTTTATCATCCTCTGCATAACCAGCTACTTTATCTAATGATGCATATATTTTTTCTGAAATAGATTTCACCTCACGTTTAAATGAAACATTTTTTATATTATTAATGACAAAGTTTAACATCTCAGGTATATCATCAACCGTTGATGTAATAAAGATCATATTTGCATAGATTTTATCTATTAACTTTATATATTGAGCAGGAAAGGTCCCTCTCCTGAATAAAGTCCAGAATGATATGATTGTATCACGACCTTCTGAGAATTGATTATCACTAATTGTATTTTTGTTATTTAGCAGGAAAATAATAATATCATCCAGACTTAAAAGTAAAGCCCTGAGATTTTCACTACCTTTAACCTTCCCTGATGAATTTTTATTATTAGTGAATATTTCCTGAAAGATCTCTTTAATTTTTGCATCTCGTATTTATTTGAGTATTGAGTCTATAAAAAATGGAATGTTTTCCTCATTGAAATCCAGGGTGATTTCTTCTTGTTGTCGATTATCTCGCTTCATTCTTATAGCCGATGTTAAAGTAACATTACTATCTGCAAAAATAAAATCAAGATCACTTACTTCAAGAGAATTAATTAACTCTATAGCTTGATTATATTCTTCATTTCCAATCCCTTCCTTCCTATAACCACACCTTTTTCAATATCATCAACGCTTCCTTCCGGATTGTGTGTGGACAATTTATCCCACAGCAATTTTCCCGCAATGCCCGCCCCGGTCAGGGCCGCAGTGGCTCCGGCTGCAATGACCGGTTTATTTTTCAGGGCCTGCATATAAGACGTTGCCACGGGCACCGCTACTGCCCCCGTCATCACCAGGGGAAGCAAAGCATCCCCGCCACTCCGGCTTGTTGCTGCCGAGGATACCTGTGTTTCCGTTATGTCTGTGTGAACAGGTATGCTATCAGCCCCTTTCGTCAACGGTTCAGGATAATCGGTGGCATCACATTTTGTATTGAAATACGTGCTGGTAATAATATTTTCGTTTGTTTGCTGGCGGCTCTCAGTTTTACTGGTCGCACAATATAACAGGTCTGAAAGACCGCTTTCCTGCCGGAGTTTCTCCACAGCCAGATAATGTGTCTGTTCAGGTACAGAGATACGGGTATTTTTCCCGGACGCAGGAGCGGGCCTGTTCTGTACCGTCGCATGGGTGTAAGCCTCAGGACGGGCAGTTGAATTTGACGAGAATGCGGTGAGCCGTGGTGCTGAGGTGCCGGAAGCTGTGGCATCACATACATCTTCGGTCATTTCCATCTGCGTATCGACCTCAAAAGCGGGAGCGGGTTGTGATGTGCCGGTATTTTCCGGGATTGCTGTGCCGGATGGGAGACTGCCCGCCATATTTCCCAGCGCTGTCCAGTAATGACTGGCGCGGATAAAAATATTAGCCATAAAGGCCGGGACCTTCAGAACACCGCGCTGCGGGGGCCCTTCGTCTTTCATCCAGCGTCCTGCCACAATGGCCGTTATCGCAAGGGCTGTAAACAGGTGGGTGGATGTGTGATTTTCTTCGTTTCCCAGAAACTGCTGCAGAAAAGTCTCATCTGTCCACCCGGTAACGGTATCCCTGAGAAAGGATGCCAGCCGGGATACAATATTAATATTCTCAGGAAGGTAACAGGATGCCAGCCCGAGAGTATGCAGTACTGCAGTATCAATATTCCGTCGTTCAGTCACTGCGGTATACAGACTGTTTGCTGCGATAACGAGACTAGTCGGGGTGCCGGGAAGTATTTTAGAAAGGCAGGCAGAAAGCATTCTGCTCTCCCCGTATTCTCCCAGGGTACGAACAAGCTGCTGAACGCCGCGGCGACAGTCTTCCGTGAACGGAACCCGGGAATCTGCGGCTTCTCCGGCAGAAGATGACGGGGCAGTCTGATGTTCTTCATGAATGTCAAAGGCTTCAGCCCCCTCAAACCAGGCCTCTTCCATTTCAATGTGGTCGATGGCGTCAAACCAGATATCCTGGTCTTCCGGATTTGAACTATCCCTGGATACCCAGGATATATTGTTTGATGAGGTGGGGTTTGGTGGGTTTACAGGGGGCATAGGATTCCTTTCGTATTCGTAACTGGCTTTTAACCCCCTTTTTTATCATCATCAAAAAAAATTTCTGTTAGAAAATGACTTTATTTCTGTAGAGTGCCTGAATTCGGCATATCTGGGAACAACTGTACCTGTAGTGACGCACAATGATGATCACTACACCTACCCGGCAACTGGCGCCAGTCAGCGGTGAGGTATACCGGGAGCATCCCGATCAGATGAACCGACGACTGGTGGAACTCGATGACAAACATCAGTGCTGAAGGACAGCCCCTGGGCTGGTGATGAAATGAGAAATATGGAAAAAACGGGCACCTGGCATGGTGTGCTCTGGTCGCTACAATTTCAAGAAAAGTAACGGGGAACTTGATGTTGACGCCATGTCGTTGATGCTGGAAGCGCACGTGAAGCAACATTTCTGGCACGATACAGATAAGTGATCCCGTACTCGTCATTTTGGCTCTGTCGCGTTAACGGAGTGAAGATGATGAAATCTGCGCTGCCTGTTTTTCAGGCAGCCAGCAGATAAAATGGTTCTGCAGACGACAATCCTTCACCAACTGGATGATGAAGCTGTCCTTTACGGATCATGTTTACCAGTTCAATACCCGCAAGTATGGTCTGTGCCCGCCTGAATGATTTGAATCCCGGCATCGCCCGCGTCCGTCGTTTGATGTTCCGGTGAGCCTGCTCCACAAGGTTGTTCAGATATTTGTTCTGCCTGATAGTGATACTTTCCTCTGCGGGTTTGTCGGCATTGAGTGTGGTCCGCGCTGCCGTACTGGCACCAACTTTTATCGATGGTTATCATTTCCGGCTCACCGTGGTGGCGAACGGCCTTACGAAAGAAACACAGTGCTGCGGCGGCATCCCGTCTGGCAGTCAGCAGGAAATCAATGCTCTACCCTGTAATATCGACGGCCTGCTACAGGTATTTCCACTGCCCTCTGACTCTGATGTAGGTTTCGTCCATTCACCAGCGGCGACCCGTCGGGCGTTCAGGCAGTCGGAACGCCTTATCCAGCACCGGCACCAGGCGGATGACCCGGCGGTGAAGCGTGGAGTGATCAACAATAATGCCCCGCTCAACCATCATCTCTTCGAGGTTGCACAGGCTGAGTGAGTACGCCAGGTACCAGCGGACACACCGGGCGATAACATCAGTGGGGTAATGGAGGCGTCGGAAAGATTTTCGGATCAGGGACATAGTCGGCAACATTATAAAAAAACAGCATGTTACCTGCCCCCGGCTTAATGCGACAGAACCGATTATTTTGTATACTCGTCATGAGTAATCTATAATTATATCGATGAAAGGTGTAAACACTATGAAAATGAGTGAATATACGCTATTGAAGTCAGGATTAAACCATGCATACCTACAAAAATCGAATAACAAGCGCCGGGTTGATTAGGATAAGGAAGTTGATGAAATGACTATGGATTTTAGTAAAGATCGTCTTCTGGTATCGGGTTTTACGATGAAGGAATTACAGAAACTTCAGAATAATATCGATAACTTTGGCGGAACATTTGACGAAGTTATCAGCGATTTAGCCAAAAGATTTAAAATTTTTCTGTGGGTCCTTTGTTGTTGTGTTGCGTGTTTTTTGTTCCTTATTTATGAGACTGTAATTAAAATTGTGTAATTGCCTGTTTTTGATATGTTCACTCCAACAATGGAGACAGGCAAATTATGGACGAGAAGAAACTTAAGGCCCTTGCTGCTGAACTGGCCAAAGGCCTCAAAACTGAGGCCGGCCTTAATCAGTTTTCCCGCATGCTCACGAAGCTGACCGTTGAAACGGCACTCAATGCAGAACTGACTGACCACCTCGGGCATGAGAAAAATGCCCCTAAAACCGGCACCAATACCCGCAACGGCTACTCTTCGAAAACGCTGCTGTGCAACGACGGTGAAATCGGGCTAAACACGCCGCGCGACCGGGAAAATACCTTTGAACCTCAGCTGATTAAGAAGAATCAGACGCGTATCACGCAGATGGACAGCCAGATTTTATCCTTGTATGCCAAAGGCATGACCACGCGGGAAATCGTCGATACGTTCAAAGAGATGTACGATGCTGATGTGTCACCGCCCCTGATATCAAAAGTCACGGATGCCGTTAAAGAGCAGGTCGCCGAATGGCAGAATCGCCAGCTGGATGCGCTCTATCCCATTGTTTATCTGGACTGTATTGTTGTTAAGGTTCGTCAGAATGGCAGCGTGATTAACAAAGCGGTGTTCCTGGCACCGGGCATCAATACCGAAGGCCGGAAAGAGCTTCCGGGGATGTGGCTGGCTGAAAATGAAGGTGCAAAGTTCTGGCTGAACGTGCTGACGGAACTTAAAAATCGCGGCCTTCAGGACATCCTGATTGCCTGCGTGGATGGCCTGAAGGGCTTCCCGGATGCGATAAACAGCGTCTATCTGCAGACTCACATCCAGCTGTGCATCATCCACATGGTGCGTAACCGCCTGAAATACGTGGCGTGGAAGGACTACAAAGCGGTCACGGGCGGGCTGAAAACCGTTTATCAGGCACCAACAGAAGCGGCCGCACGGATGGCGCTGGCTGCGTTCGCCGAAGAATGGGATGACAAATATCCACAAATCAGCAAAAGCTGGCGTGCGCACGGGGAAAACCTCAATACGTTCTTCGGCTATCCGTCTGACATCCGAAAAGCTATCTACACCACGAATGCCATTGAGTCGCTGAACAGCGTGATCCGTGCCGCCATTAAGAAACGCAAGGTATTCCCGACGGATGACTCAGTGCGAAAGGTTATTTACCTGGCAATCCAGTCGGCATCGAAAAAATGGAGTATGCCGATCCAGAACTGTCGGCTGGCGATGAGCCGCTTTATTATTGAGTTCGGTGACCGCCTGAGCGTTCACCTTTGACGTGGTGGCAGTTACACAGAATTATTTACAGGGTCTTATTTATTCAAAGATTGATGACATCGGATATGCTTTTGGTGGTGGTATATCGTTACTTTTTGCTGTATGCATAATTGGATTTTCTCAACCACCAATCATTTCATTTAAATGCTGGCGGTTTTGTCGGGTAAATAAAATTTAGTTATTGTCTGTGCTGATAAGATCAAATATCACTTTGGCCTTAACCCCATATCCGGCTATCTTCATAGTTAGTTTTGGTTTACTCATGGTATTTACTTTCCTGTAAAAGTCACCAGGCAGGTAACGGAAAAGCCGCCATGCCTCCGGTCTTCTGGATAACCCAACTATACTGTAAATACTGGACGCCAGTGATATAGAGTTGTAGACCGCCAGTCCAGACTCAGGTTTGAAACCCATGAATTTTGCTATTTCCATCGTCTGATCTGCAATTATACTCTCTGATTTTGAATCGGAGATTTTCGACAGGTTTATTGTCTCTTTCGATATTTGATTTATTCCATCGGTAATAAGAATTGCGCCAGAAAGTATTCCAAGAGGGGTTCCTGTAGCTATCATCACCCCACCGCCGAAAATAGCCATTCCGGAAACAACAATCTTAACGGCACTGATTACATACCCGATAATTTTGTTATTTTCCCGGACGAACTCCACTTTGGCATAAAGTTTCGCCGCTTTCGTGCGCAGCATTCGACCCTGTTCTTCAAGATTTTCGGTCTCTGCCCTGAGGCTTTTTACACAGGCCATGCATTCTTCATCAGACTTTGCGCGTCATGCGGCTGCAAACTGCTGCTCAACAACCTCTTTTATTTCCTGGACAAACCTCATCCGGGTCAGACCATCCCGAAGATGGAAGGAGGACAACGTATTCGCTGTATTAATCAGCTTTCTGGCCTCGAGATTAACCATTTTTTTCGGCCCAGGCTTTATTTCTTCCGCCAGAGCGCATCATATCAAGCAATGCCGCATCCATTTTTTTCTCCCTGTATATTATTACATCGCCGATGATACCTCTTTATTTTCAACTGTAAACCGCCGTTTCAGCCGGAAATAAGTGGTTCTTGATATGCCTGTTTTTTCCGATACCACTTTAAATGGCAGTCCCTGTCAGATCAGCGCTGCGTTTGAGAAACGAACAATATTGTACGGTTGCGTTATGTTATCGCAGTAGTGTGTACTCCCGCGCTATACGCCGTTTTTCCGTGAATTTTTTCTAATCAGATAACCTAAATGCGATACAGATTAGTCGATAATTTAAAAGCGATAGCTACTTCCTATAAATCAATACTTTACGAGTGAAGTCGGTTAAATAATACGCTAAAAGTAGAATAATTTTCGATATCCAAACTGACCCCTGTATTGGCACCCAGCCGTTTGGCCTGTCCCATTGTTCACCGCTCTCCTTGACTGTGGAAAGCAGCCCACAGGGCGCGATCAGGTGTGAACGAAGCGCAGCAGCCGTGTCTGTCGCCTGTTCAAGGCTGGACATGCCGACATACAGCGGCGTCACCGCAGCAGCGGAGAACACCGCTTTTTGCCGCTCGCACCAGTTATAATCGCGATAAGGACGCGCGTCATTATCCCACAGATATTTATCGACGCTTGTACGACGACGCACCGCTTTCTGCTGAAACTGCTCTGCCGTGTGAGCATCATTGCGTCGTGCAGCGAGGCGCGCAATGGTTGGTTTCCAGCTTGTAGAGAAACGCATTCATGTCAATCGGGCACGATACGAGTGGTATGGATACTCTCAAGGCCGCGCTGAGTTTCTCACCGTTTCCACATCGTCAACCCAGGATTCATCACGCGGCGTGTCGCGATCATCACAATAAAGGTTCAGTACCGAGCCGCCTTCCAGCATAACCACATGGCGATACGCCTCATTGGGCACAAAGCGGTCGGCACCATCCAGAAAGCATATTCACACTTAAGCTGTTTTAAATAGCGGCGCACCGCGTTAACGCCACCCTTCTCAAAAAGCTCCACCATCAGGGCAAACACCGACTGCTGCGGGTGGCTGAGATAGTAGGTACGACTACCGTTCGGAATATGGCCCCAAGTATCAATTATCCACGCGAAGTTGTCCGCCATCTTTCTCAACAGGGAGGGTTGCCCTCCTGCGGCAACCCCTAACATACTGAAGCAGGAATCCCAGTAATACGCCTCACCAAAGCACCCTCAGGGCACCACGTAAGGTTCGGGCAGAGGTAATAACGAAGAGAATTCAGCCTGTTTTTCAGGTTGACGCGTTAATATCAGCCACAGCGAATCTATATGTTCCGCTATATTTTTTTCCGGGATCGGAAACATAGCGGCTGTCATGCACTTTCGGCAGATTAAAATGCTCAAGAACGAAATGTAGCAAATTAAAATCGTGCTGCTCACGCTGAATATAATAACGATATAAAATACGTTCAGGTTCATATTTAGGCGCGCAGTCAGCAAAGATCCGGGAAGCCTGAACGGCCTCAAAGAGATCCTGATAGCGGCCAGCGGGGGGTCAGAATATCGGAAGCAGGAAGGCCACGGATATTTTCAGGTCCCGCTCCAGCCACGCATTCCCACCTTGTTTCATCATCTTGATACCAGGCTTCATACTCGGTCAGGTTAATGTCAGCAGTCAGGTCGTTTCGTTCAGAAGCGATAAGAACCTCCAGATGCCAATAACATTCGATAATATCAACGTACAGATTTCAGAATAAGCGCTCAGTATAGTATCGTCATCTCACAATGCAACCCAATGATTTTATTGCTGGAGATGATATAATACTTCAGAAAATTAATATCTGAGACCGGGAAATGTCAGGTGGTAAGTTTTTTTAATTTCCAATTAACGTGCTTAATAAAATTCATTGCTCTGCGACAGTTATTTCTTAACGAAAAATATTTCACTTACCATTTACATTGATTTTAAACAGTCCGATACTTGCGCCGCCAGATGCGGCGAGCAGACTGCCCGGGCTGGGAAAAATAAGGTTATCTTATGTCGTGTTATTATCATAAGGAACTCTCGTAGCATCGATAGTAAATAAACCCGTGGCGTTGCACCCGGAAAATCTCACTGAAGAAGATGACAGTTTAGTTTTACCCGCTAATACAGATAATACGTCCATAAATAAAAGTTATATTACCCGTGGCACCCACAGATTTATGCATACCACTCTCGCGCTGTTCTGCGTCGGGTTTTCCACCTTTGCTGTACTTTATTGCATTCAGCCTATCCTTCCGGTTTTTTCAAGCAGCTTCCATCTCAACCCCGCACAAAGCAGCCTTTCCCTTTCAGTGACAACCGTGATGATGGTACTGGGTTTGCTGATCACCGGTCCGCTGTCAGACGCCATCGGGCGTAAATCGGTCATGTCCGTCTCACTGCTGCTGGCAGCGCTTTTCACGCTGATATAAGCGGCGATGCGCGCCCTGGCCGGGCTGGCACTCAGCGGCGTGGCAGCGGTGGCCATGACCTAGCTCAGTGAAGAGGTCCATCCGGTGTTTCTATCCTTTTCGATGGACTTGAATATCAGTGGCAACTCAATTGGCGGGCTGACGGGCCGCCTGTCCAGAGGAATACTGGGCGGACCATTTCTCGTGGAATGTGTCACTTATGATAGTCGGCCTGTTTGCACTTGCCGCCGCAGAGGCTGTTTTTCCGTTTATTATCGGCTTCGCAATATTTTCGGTCCAGTTCGCTGCGGCCACGTAACTTCCTGATCAACTTTATGTTTCAGTGGCGGGATATGGGTCCACCCATGCTATTCATAGTCGGCTTCATTTTGATGGGCAGCTTCGTTTTCTGGCTGCCCCTTTTTCTCTCAGCCAGACCGTCGTCGGTTTGCTGTCGGTGGTCTATCTGACTGGTACGTACAATTCAACGCGTGCTGGCGAGATGACTGCCCGTCATGGTCGTGGCTACTGATGGGCACACTCTGTTTGATGCTGCCCGGCCTGCTTACCACCCAGTTCACTACCTTGATTCTGGTGCTGCCAGGACTGATGCTGTTTGCTACGTTTTTTTGCCGCCCATTCGGTTGCCAGTAGCTGGGTCGGCCAGCGTGCCAGAGGAGAGGCGTCTTCACTTTATCTGTTCTTTTACTATCTGGGGTTCCAGCGTCGCAGGCACGCTGGGCGACACCTTCTGGGCTGGTTCCGGCTGGTCTGGCGTATCGGCTTTTATTGCCGTGATGCTGGCAGCGGCCCTGCTGCTCGCTAATCAGCTACGTAAGATCCCGGTACTGGTGAAGAAAGTTCGATGAACCTGCAGAGCGGCACAGGATGCTGCTCTGTATCTGCACCACGCGAATGATTTACTTCCCTTTGATCAACCCTTACTCTGTCGCCTTTCCGATCACCTGACGTTCCCGCCCGGAGCCGCCATGAGCGACCTAGAAAATCTGCACGCGATGATTATTTTCGCCAAAGTGGTGGAAACGCTGAGTTATACCGAAGCAGCCAGGTTACTGGGGCTGTCCAAGTCATCGGTCAGTAAAACGATTTCCGCACTTGAGGTGCGCTTTGGCACAACGCTTTTGCAACGCACTACCCGCAAGATCGTCGTGACCGATGTGGGCATGACATGGTATCACTATTGCGCACGTATTCTCAGCGAGGTGAAAAATGCCGACCTGTTTATCCGCCAGTTGCACGAAGAGTCCACCGGCAGCCTGCGTCTGGTTGCACCAGTAACCTTCGGCTGCCAGTGCATTGTCCCGGTGCTGAGTAAGTTTATTGCCAGCAACCTGCACGTCAGTGTCGATCTTGATCTCACTGATCGGCAGGTCAATCTGGTCGACGACAATATTGACCTGGCCATCGTGGTGCGCCGCGAGCGCCCGGAACACAGTTACTGCCAGCCGCTGATCGATATCAGCTGGGGGCTATATGCCTCACCTGATTATCTGGGAAAAATGCCTGCTATCAGCAGTCCCGATGATCTGCCGTGCCATGATTTCATTCTGTTTCGCGGCCCGGCTCACACCCTCTTCCTGCCGTTTCGTAAAGAAAAACAAAAACGGAATATCGACGTGCGCAGCCGCTTTCGCGCCAACAACAGCACCGCGCTGGTGAATTCCGCCATTGCCTGTATCGGCATTGCCTACCTCCCTGACTACAGCGCGCAGGAGGCGGTTAAAGCAGGCAAGCTGGTTCGCATCCTGCCAGAATGGCAGATGGATCTTTTTCAGTCGTGGATTTTAAGCAGGGACGACAGCATTGTTTCGCCGCGCATCAGGCTGTTTGTTGAAGCCTTGCAGAAGGCGTTACAGCAGAAATAACAGAGGGCGGAACAGCTTCCGCCCTCTGTTTATTAATAGTAATTACCGTGGCGGTAATCCCAGGTGGTAAAGGTGTCTGACAGTATTGACATGATTTTGTCCATGTCCAGACCTTTACGGATCAGCACCGGGCAAGGCGTAATATCACGCTGGCCTTTCTGCTCGGGTACCAGCTTACCGCTCTCATCAACCATCGCCACCATCACACCCTGCTCGTAACGGGTTTTCTCGGACTCATTAGGCTGGATAGATTTCACGTAGTCATTCGCTTCAATAATCAGATCAGCCTGCGATTCAATGCGCTCACCGATGCCTTCAACCAGACCGCGGTTACCTTTCCCTGAGGGATTGGCCGAGCTGGCAAAGGAAAATTTACCGTGCTTCTCCCACAGCTCTTTTGCTAGTTTTTCACCGGGGATACCAAATTTAATAACAAAGCAGCTGGTCTGGCGGCGATCCATCATCAGATCTTTAGAACCATCCTCAGGGATACGCGCAACGGCCTCTTCTTTCCACGGCAGAATGCAGCCCAGCAGCACATCCTTGTCCCAGTGCTGCTGATACAGGGATTCGATTTCAGGATTCAGCTGCGCCAGCTCTTTCAACTGCTCCAGTGAGCCACACAGCACCACGCCCGGCTTGTTGCGGTTACGCTGCTTGGCATCAAATTTGCGCTCCAGCCCTTTTGCATCCGAAGTCATAATGATATAGCCTACTTTCGTTGGACAAACAATCATGCCGCCGTCGGCTGACAGGATATTAACCGCTTCTGGCTGTAAGCCACCGTTCCAGTGAATCGTCTTGTTACTCATAATTGTACCTTGCCTTAAAGGATTAACGTATGGTTCAGGGGTCAGACTGCCAGCCCTTGATAGCCAATGGCAACCATCCTAACCTGATAGCTTTTTTAAGCAACAATAAAGCTTCACATAACTTAATTGTTTCCTACATGAAACAAATGTTGCCGCTGGTTTAAAATCGGGCGCTTTTCTTTTTACTTTGTGAACCACGCAATAAAGCATCCAGCATGCTTTAATAACTAAAAGTGCAGAGACTGCCTGAACGCATGATGGGGCCAGCTGCGTGATTTCGTCTGGCACCACAGGAAGCGGCGCATAGCGAAATGAATATGTCACTGTCCGCACGGGAGAAAGATATGGGGGCGCGTCGGTTCTGTTACTTCTCCGACACTGGATTTTCCGCCACGGGGGGCACTGATACCACCGGGCTGAACAGGCGAAGTCGGTTTTCCGCCGGATGTGGACGACCAAAGTAATATCCCTGAAACAGCGTGCAGCCTTCGCTTTTCAATTGTTCATACTGTTCGCTGTTCTCCACTCCTTCAGCGGTAATCTGAATATCCAGGCTGCGGCTCATGCCGGTAATCGTGCGAATAATCGCCAGCGCCTCACGGCTGTCCTTCATATCATTAATAAAGGACTTATCTATTTTGATCTTATCGAAGGGAAAGGAACGCAGATAACTGAGCGAAGAGTAACCGGTGCCAAAGTCATCCAGCACGATACGCACGCCCATTTTCTTCAATTCCTGCAGAGTACAGATATTATACAGCAAGACTGATTCGGTAATTTCCACTTCCAGTCGGTGAGGCGGCAACCCGGAATTTCTTAACGCTTCTTCCACGACCGACACCAGAGAACTGTTCTTAAATTGCAACGGCGAGAGATTAACCGCCACACTCTGCTGTTCCGGCCAGGCTTCGGCCTCGCGGCAGGCCTCAAACAGGGCATAAGCGCCCAGTGCGTGGATCAGACCGGTTTCCTCAGCAACGGGGATAAAATTGATCGGCATGATTATCCCCCTGACCGGATGATGCCAGCGCATCAGCGCTTCATAACTGATAATCTCACGGCCACGATCTTCGGTAATCGGCTGATAGTAAAGCTTAAGATGGTGGTCCGTTATCGCTTCGCGCAGGTCTGTTTCGATCATCCGCCGCTTGCTGGCTGCCTCGCCCATTGCCTAGGTGAAATGCTCAAGCCGGTTACGTCCGTTACGCTTGCCTTAATAAAGTGCCATATCCGCGCGCCGTAACAGTTCATCCAGCGCGGCATATTGCTGGCGCCAATCGCGATACCAACGCTTAGTCCAACTGAAAGGGCGAGCCCATCAATATGGAAAGGCGGCTGAATAACATCAATTAACTTTTGTGCAAGATTTTCAGCCTGCGTGGCGCTGTCAAGCGCGGGCAAAACGACAGAAAACTCATCCCCTCCGAGCCGTGCCAGCGTATCCTGTTCATGGACGACACTACATAATCGGCGGGAAACGGCCCGAAGCAGGCCATCACCCACCTGATGGCCCAGCGCATCATTCACGTTCTTGAAGTTATCCAAATCCAGACAAAGCACCGCCGTAAGCTGGTTCGAATCCAGGTCATGGCGCAGGGCTTCTTTCAGAAGCTGATTGAACAACGCACGGTTAGGCAGGCCAGTAAGATTGTCATAATGTGCCATGTGATGAATGCGCGCATCGGCAGTGCGCTGATCTGTCACATCGTCGGCAATCAACAGGATATAGTCGCTGCGCACATCATTGCCACGAATGATAGACACCGAAACATGAATGATTTTCTCGCCCCCGCAGGTGGCCAGCAGCTGTTCTCCCTGGGTAATACCGCCGCTGCGCTGTTGCCTCCAGCTGCGCAAAATAGCGCCCCACTTCAGGCGTGGTGCAGTCGGTCAGTTTTTTCCCTCTGCTTTGTGCTTGCCGGATACCCAATAATTTTTCCGCTTTGCTGTTAACCAGCAACATTTCCTGAGACACCAGATCTTCCACAATCACGCAAGAAGGGATATTGACAATGATGGTATCAAGAAAGCCAGAAAGCGAGGCCATGCGTGTACTGTTCTGTTCGGCACGTTCTTTTGCCAGCAAAATTTCCTGTTCGTATTCGTGAAATTCGGTGCAATCGCGGGTGATTTTTGCATACCCAATCAGCTGGCCATCATCATTATGCACCGCATCAATCACCACATACGCCCAGAAAGCACTGCCATCTTTACGATAACGCCAGCCTTCAACTTCATAGCGGCCCGTGCCTTGCGCGATGTGCAATCCATGCTGCGTCAGACCTCTGGCCTGATCTTCAGCGCTATAAAAACAGGCGAAGTTTTTGCCGATAATCTCGTGGGGCTTATAGCCTTTAGTTCGTTCTGCACCGGCATTCCAGTTTGCTACAGTGCCGTCCGGTTCCAGCATATAAATGGCGTAATCAACCACGCTTTGCACAAGTAAGCGGTACATCTCATCACGTTTGTTTTTCATTTTTTCCGCCTTAGGGGGGCTGTCACCACGCAAAAGATGGCTGTTACGTATAAAGAACCCCTTATGGGTCGTTGCTATCACAACCTTTCAACAGCAGGTTGTGCGATTTCCTGGACGGCCGCAGGATCAAAAAAATCATTAACGGATAACGCTTCTTCGGTTATCGGCCTGTTGGAAATAATATTCAGGATTAATTTTTCGAAGAAACGGTGAGAAGAGGAAAATAGTGCTGTATTCAGACGCTAATGATTAGCATCCGTCGAAAAAATTACTGAAAAATTTGGTCGTGACGCAGATTTATTGATAATGATGAAGAGTAAGATACCAACCGATGATCTTATCGTGCATTTCCTCTGACTTCGAAAAGCAAATTGTTCTGCGGGTCAGTCGTTTGATATGTGTGCGAAGATTAAGATTATGCCGTTCTGTCCGTTGGGTATATTTCTTGCTCACCACGTGGCCTGTTGCACTTAACCGAACTTTATAAACCGGCCACGCATCTGTCATATAAAAGGCAAGGTTAAATTTGCTTAACAGGGCCAGCAATCGTCGCAGGGTCGGGGCATTTCTCGGGCCGAAGACGTGGGCCAGAGCACGTTTGCGGATACGGTCATAAGCATAGAACAACCACCGGGGATTGCTTTTACACCGCACGTAAGGCCATTGTTCACCGGCTTCACAGCAGATAACAACCTCCGTTTCGGGGTCGATATTCTCAGCTACCTGCTTTGGGGAAATTTTTTTACGTGCCGCAGAACCGTATTGAGGCTGATACCGAGAACCCGTGGGGTATCGCGACATCCGTAACCATTCATGGCCATATTAACAATGGTCTGGTGTGTGTCTGGTTTGGCACCGGAGTAGCTAAAATTGAGCAGAAAGGTCTTTGAACAATGCTTGCAGATGTAACGTTGGGCGCCGGATGCTGAATGTCCGTTACATCGTACAGCATGAGTTTCATTGCACTGAGGGCAGACGACATCAACTTTAGCCATATATTACATCCAAAGCGCAAAGCATACGTGATCAGCAAGTCTGCGTCACGACCAAAAATTTGGATTTAATATCTCTTCAGCACTGTAAATACAGCATCACTTATTTTGCTCACTGATACCCCAGCTATTAGAATTATTATTTTTCAGTTATAAGGATTTAACTTATGGTGACGTAACGTTGCTGACGATTTAACTTCAGGCATAGTGGTTTCCTTAACTGAGTATTTATCTGGCCACCAGATCATATTTTAGAAACAAGATAATATTATATTCTTCATATAGTTAATCTTATTTATACTCATCATAAATTATCGCCATCTGATATATAAGACTCTCATCTGGCTACACCGCCGCCAATTGGTTCAGGCCACCGCTTTTTCTGGATGCAAATAAGAGACAACTCACCGTTGAAGAAAGAGATCATACTCAATACGCTGGGGTTTCACACCATCTGTTTTTAATCACTAACCAAAAATATTATCACCTGTGCAAACACCGATTAATGGCCGCGTTAGTTTGTCTCACCGACATATCAGACCAATTGACTATGCCATGCACTTGTCAGAAAAAAACATAAATGTTACAAACAGTCCCAAATGACACCTGTTGATACAACCGCATCAAGATCATTAACACTTTATCGCGTTATATGAATACGTTATCGGTGTGGAGCGACTATGTTTAAATCCTTTTTCCCAAGACCTGGGTTGTTTTTTGGCAGCGCTGCCGTCTGGTGCTTGATGGCCGTATTGTTGTGGTTTGAAGGCGGCAAAACCTGGTTATCCCATTTTTCAGCGTTTACACATCCTGCGCCGCTCCCGAACAATGCCCTGCGTTTTATCGCACCAGGGGAAATGGCTTTCTACCTGTATTATTTTGCCGCCTTTTTACTGTTTGCCGGTTTCTGGCGGTGGTTTAGTCCTCATCCCTGGCAACGCTGGTCAGTCGCAGGTTCAGCGCTGATTATTTTTGCCACCTGGTTTTCGGTTCAGGTAGGCGTGGCGGTCAACGCCTGGTACGATCCTTTTTATAATCTGGTTCAACAGGCGATGGGCCACCCCAACACCGTGAAGATTGATGCTTTCTACACTCAGCTGAAAGAATTTCTAAGTATTGCGCTGACAGGCGTGGTGATTGATGTACTGAATATGTTCTTTATCAGCCACTACGTTTTCCGCTGGCGTACGGCAATGAACCATTACTATATGGCGCACTGGCCTGAACTACGTGGGGTTGAAGGTGCCTCCCAACGAGTCCAGGAAGACACCATGCGTTTCTCTTCCACACTTGAGGATATGGGCGTTAGCTTTATTAATGCGATCATGACCCTGATTGCCTTTTTACCCGTACTGGTTACCCTGTCGGTGCATGTCAAAAGCGTGCCGATCCTTGGGACAATTCCTTATGCCCTGGTCATTGCTGCCGTGCTCTGGTCATTACTGGGTACCGGCATGCTGGCAGCAATTGGTATCAGACTACCCGGACTGTCATTTCGGAATCAGCGGGTGGAAGCGGCTTACCGAAAAGAACTGGTCTATGGCGAAGACGATGCACGGCGGGCCACTCCCCCGACCGTGAAAGACCTGTTCAACAACGTGCGTAAAAATTACTTCCGCCTGTATTTCCACTATCTCTACTTCAATATCGCCCGAATTCTTTATCTGCAGCTCGACGTCGTGTTCAGCATTATTGTGTTGCTCCCCTCCATTATCACTGGCGCCATTACACTGGGGCTGATGACGCAGATTACTAATGTGTTCGATCAGGTGCGCGGCTCTTTTCAATATTTGATTAACTCGTGGTCAACGCTGGTAGAACTGCTGTCCATTTATAAACGTTTACGTACCTTTGAGCAGCGGATAAACACTACCGTGTAACATCACCGTCAGCACACACGTATTGAAAGGAGCATTATCCTGCCATCGAATCACCACGCTACAGCGCGGTAAACGCTGGCATCAGCGCATCGATCATTGTCCGGTGCCCTGGTCTGGCACCACCGTAGTATTGCATACGTTCCAGCCCCCAGCAGAACCCTTCCGCCAGCGATACGCCCTGCTGCAACGTCTGGCCCGCCGCCGTGAACATAATCGACAAAAGTACACCACCTGGCCCGCCCATCACCAACCCGCATCAGCAACTGGTGCAGGTCATTGAGGAGCAGCGTTTTGTCCCGCAGCGCCTGCTGTATTTTTCCCGCGCCAGGAGCGAAAGTGAACCCCGCATCACCATCCGCGACTTTGGCATCTAACTGATTCAACTAGTTTTCCAGTACCAATGAGGTTCGGCGGATGGTCTCCACGACATTGGCAACGCTGCTGTTTTCCGACGGCATACCACGCGGCAGAATCGGGATCTTTTTTCCTTCAGTCACCTGGGCGAATTGCAAAGCAATCGGCATTTGCCAACCGCTGGCCTCGACAGGTGAGCACAGCATCTCCTTAAAATAATCGGATAAAGCCAGTATGGAGAGCGAGAACCCTTTCATGTCCAAAGCGCTGACCAGGGTTGCCGGAGCAATGAGCTGCTGTACGTTATGGCCTAAGGGCGAATGCAATACTTCACGCGCCAGTACCCCCATTTCCAGTGACGAAAAACCACCAAGATTGTTGATCAGCAGCACGACTTCACGATCTTTGTCATGTGCCTGCAGTTTTTCACTTAACAGGGTGACAATCTGCTGACTGCTTTGTGTGCCCAGCGTTGTGACTCCCGGCTCACCGTGAATGCCCATACCGGGTTCACTTCGCCCTGGTTTCACCTGTTGATCACCCGGCAGATGACAGGATGAGAAAGCAACGCCGATGCTGGATGTCGCCTCAATTACCGCTCTGGCCGCGTTCGCCACCTCCTGCAATGATTTTACCTCCGCCGCAGCATAACCGACAATTTTGTGTACCAGTGCCGTTCCGGCGATACCACGGGGCTGAGGATTATCCGACAAAACGATATCATCGCTTACCGTGACCCATTCCACGCTATAGCCAAGTGCTCTGGCTTTTTCCGCCGCCAGTCCAAAATTAAGGCTATCGCCCGTGTAATTTTTCACGATCAGCAGACATCCTTTATCGCCGCTGACGTTAATGATGGCGGTAAGAATCGCATCCACGCCGGGTGAAGCAAAAATATCGCCACACACTGCGGTGGTCAGCATCCCTTTTCCCACAAACCCGGTATGAGCCGGCTCATGCCCGGGCCTCCCACGGAAATCAGTGCAACCTCCTGTTTATTCCAGTCGTTGCGCACAACAATACGCATAGCCGGCCTGACATTCAGCAGGCTGATATTATGGTAGCGACTGCTGAGAATCGCGCCTTCAATGGCTTCATTAACCAAATGACTTTTCTTATTTCATAAAAAATGGACTCATGATGCTGGCTCTCAGTCGTTACAGGGATAAAAATAGGAATAACATTTACTTCAGATGTATTTATCATAGCGGGTGACGCGGACTTACTGCGGCCCGCTGGGAAAAATGTGATGGGGTTTTCAATATATTTAAATTAAGACAATATCTGAACAGAAACTGCAACAGGCATAACATTAATTATATTTAATTTACCTGAATGCCCGATAAAAAATATGATTTCTACTCACAGCAGCATGTTATGAAAAACCTTAAAAGAAAGCAGGGTTAACAGGGCGATTAAAACAGCATTTATCTTATTTTAACATTATATTGCCATAAGTAATTGCAGGAATAATGACATTTATTATAAAGTCGAATCACTGCTTAAAATGAATGTAATGAATAAGGTTATTTCGCCTGAGCATTCCGATAAAAACTTTAATATTAAGGAAAAATAAATAAAAACAGCATTATTTTAGCACCAAAAATAGTTATATTTTTTGCTTACGTCACCACCAGGGCGTTACTCCAGGCAGGTCGCAAGACCTGCTTTTTTTTATTTTTCATCCATCATCAAAACACGATAATTAACGAAATACATTAATAGTGTCCACCAGCCGCGTCGCCTGATTAGCCATCAGCACCGATACCTATATGCCCTCTTCCATTCGTGCTGTATTTTTATGCGTGATGCTATCAAGTTCTTCTATTGCTACGCTGACTTCACCCAACGCACGGCCCTGCCCGGCTGTGGCGGTACTGATTTGTGCAATCAGTGAGGTCACATTTTTTACTTCACTGGCAATATTTTCCACGGTTGAACCCGCATCATTAACGTGACGGCTACCTGATTGCACTTTGCTGACACGGGTGTCGATCAGCTGCTTAATCTCATTGGCCGCTGCAGCACTCCGCCGGGCCAGACCACGCACTTCCCCTGCCACCACGGCAAAGCCTTTGCCCTGTTCCACAGCTCTGGCAGCCTCTACGGCAGCATTTAATGCCAGAATATTGGTTTGAAATGCGATGGTATCGATAACATCGGTAATATTGGTAATTTTCTTCGGATTTTCAGTAAGTTTGGCCATTACATTTACCATGTCCTGCATCATCCTGCCGCCCTCCATTGCCGCATCGCGGGTGCAGGCAGAGAGACTGTTCATCTGCTGTGCTGTGTCGGTGTTACTTTTCACCACGGCGGTCATTTCATTCATGGTTGAGGCCGTTCGCTGCACATTGGCCGCGGCCTGTTCCGCATGGTGACTCAGTTCGCTGTTACCCCTGGCAATTGCGTCACTGGCCTTGAGTACACTGACGGCCTGTCCGCTGATATCATCCACCAACCAGCGAAACATCAGACCCAGCTGCGCTATCGCACGCAGAGTGGTCTCCATCTCATCGACTCTGTCTGGTCAACAGTGTGCCTTTCACCTGTTGCAACCTGTAACTCAAGCAATGCAGACACGGCCAA
Organism: Erwinia tracheiphila; assembly: GCF_021365465.1. Lineage (NCBI taxonomy): Bacteria > Pseudomonadati > Pseudomonadota > Gammaproteobacteria > Enterobacterales > Erwiniaceae > Erwinia > Erwinia tracheiphila. The sequence continues at coordinate 410,509 of NZ_CP089932.1, read as the reverse complement.
CAGCGCTATCATCAGCCCGACAATTATCATTCCAAGGGCTGTACCCGTTATCCCCATGGCGCAGCCGCATGGTTTTAGCTAGGGTAGCCCGGCGCATTATACCTGTGCGTACCAGCCCCCTTTGTGAAAACGCCAGTCTTTTCGTTTACCCTCTTTAAAATCGCGATACAACACCTCGACCTGCTGAATCTCCTGCTGACCGGGCCGGGTGCGAACGGACATATATCCCTGAATCGTACCGCTGCGTATCACCGGTACGGCATTCGCCCGCACCCAATAATGATCACCATTCTTGCGGCGGTTTTTTTACCAGAGCGGACCAGGGCTCCCCCTGCTGCAATGTCGACCATATATCCGCAAAAGCTTCCCCGGGCATGTCCGGGTGGCGCATGATATTGTGAGGCTGACCATTCAGCTCGTTCTGTGTGAAACCGCTGATGGCGATGAAGGCATCATTTGCGTAGGTGATATGGCTGTTAATGTCGGTGGTAGATATCAATGTGGCCTGTTCGTCAAACACACACTCCTGTTGTGTAACGGGTAAATTGGTGCGCATTTTAAGCGTCCTTGATGCGATTGCCTGAATTGACAGCACATGAATAATTCATGGTTCTACAGTTTTCGGCGAATATGCAACGATTTTTAGAGCAGTACCCAGTTAATATCTCAATAGCCTTAAGTCAGAAATAACAAGGCCTGTGACTATTTATCAGGCAGAAAAGACAAAAATACCCTTGAAACAATCAAGTCATTATTAATTTAACTTTAATGAGGCTTTGTGCTTTGCGAGGAGAGGATCCCGGCTCACGCCGGGATCGGTATAACCGGGGGTAAGTTTCAGAAAGAATCAGGAAGCGGTGCGCCTGAGCTTCGCTTCGTAAGCTCTCGCCTTGTCATTATCAAACTGATTTTCCCACTTGGCGATAACCAACACTGCTAGCGCATTACCCACCACGTTGAGTGCAGTACGGGCCATATCCATAATACGGTCAACGCCAGCGATAAATGCCAGCCCTTCCAGCGGAATACCGACGCTACCCAGCGTCGCCAGCAGGACAACAAAGGAAACACCTGGTACGCCAGCAATCCCTTTTGACGTCACCATCAACGTCAGGACCAGCACGATTTCCTGGCTAATTGAAAGGTTAATGCCATACAGCTGGGCAATGAAAATCGCCGCGATGCTCTGATAAAGTGTGGAACCGTCAAGATTAAATGAGTAGCCGGTAGGCACAACAAAGCTGGTAATGGAAATTGGCGCACCATAGGCTTCCATCTTCTCCATAATACGCGGCAGTACCGTTTCCGAGCTGGACGTGGAGTAGGACAGGATCAACTCATCTTTCAGAATGTGCATCAGGGTGGTGATTCGCAGATTGCATATACGGGCTACGATACCCAGCACCACAAAGGCGAACAACAGGATAGCGGCATAAACCAGCAGCACCAGCTTGGCCAGCGGCCATAGTGAGGCGAAGCCAAAGTTGGCAATGGTCACTGCTATCAGCGCAAACACCCCAACCGGCGCATAACGCATAATCATATGCGTCACCTTGAACATGGTTTCAGAGGTGGAGCGGAATACATTCAGCAAGGGTTCACGCTGTTCAGACGGCAGAGAAGACAGCGCAAGGCCAAACAGCACGGAGAAAAAGATAATCGGCAGCATGTCGCCCCTGGCCAGCGTCGCAAAAATATTCTGCGGGATCAGCGACAAAATGGTGGCAACCAGGCTGTGTGTACCGCTCTCAACCTGAACAGTGGTGGCTTCATATTTAGAGATGTCCACCGTTGCCAGCGTTGACATATCAATGCCGTAACCAGGCTGGAACACATTTGCCAGGGTAATCCCTATTACAATGGCAATGGTGGTAATCACTTCGAAATAGATGATAGTTTTGAGGCCAATACGCCCGAGTTTTTTTGCGTCACCTACGCCGGCGATACCGACAACAAGCGTAGAGATGACAATGGGTACCACAATCATCTTGATCAGATGAATAAAGATATCACCGGCAGGACTCAGAATGTTAGTGATTAACCATTCACGTTCAGAAGGTTCATTATGCAGTATCGCCCCAACGACAATCCCCAGCACCAATGCCGTCAATATTTGCCAGGCAAGGCTAAATTTTACAGCTTTCATCATATTCTTTTCCTTTATAAAATCCGTTTCCCGCATAATGAATTACTCTCAGGGAGGGCAGGCCGAAACCGGCTAATTCGCGGATAATGGATGGTTAATGACTAATTTTAAGTCTCCTGTATCTACCATTTTATCAGGCAAAAATGCAAGCCCATGTAATGTAAAGCTTAAATAGTCTTTATTCACAGGATAAAAATCCAGAATTCTTAACAAGGACTAATTTTTAGTTATAATTGGCAATATTTTACTTTTATTTCGCATATTTATGCAATAAGTGCTTTACTTTCCTGCTCACAAATAAGATTTGATTGATTTTTGATCTGCTGTATTTCTGTGCATTACCAGCGGCTGCATGAAAATAGCAAACGCTCTCCTCCCGAAGATAGCTCGCGTGTTGCATGACGTGATCCGAGACGCAAAAAGGAAACAAAGGCAGCCTGCTCGCTGTATTTAACCTTTGACTGACATATCATCAACAACTTCAAGGAGATCTGCCATGAGTCTACTACACCGTCATCCTGTCCCCGCCAATATTGCGGAAAACACGCTGGTCAATGCACAACAGTACGCATCCATGTATCAACAGTCCGTTCAGGACCCCGATGGGTTTTGGGGCGAACAGGGAAAAATTCTCGACTGGATCAAACCTTACTCCACGGTGAAAAATACCTCTTTTGCACCGGGTAATATTGCTATCCGCTGGTTTGAGGACGGTACGCTAAATCTTGCCGCTAACTGCCTCGATCGACATTTGCTTGCTCGCGGTGAATGTCCCGCACTCATTTGGGAAGGTGACGATGCCAACGAAAGCAAAACCCTGACCTTTCGCGAACTGCATCACGACGTCTGTCGCTTTGCCAACGCCCTGATCTCAATAGGCATTGGTAAAGGTGACGTGGTGGCTATTTATATGCCGATGGTGCCGGAAGCCGCCGTGGCGATGCTGGCCTGCGCGCGTATTGGCGCAGTTCACTCCGTGATCTTCGGCGGCTTTTCGCCAGAGGCGGTGGCCGGACGGATTATTGACTCCAGCGCGAAGCTGGTCATAACAGCGGATGAAGGCGTACGCGCAGGGCGAACTATTCCGCTGAAAAAGAATGTCGATGACGCGCTGGCGAACCCGGACGTAAAAACCATTACCAACGTGGTCGTGTTTCGCCGCACCGGAAACGAAACGGGCTGGCAGTCCGGCAGGGACATCTGGTGGCACGAGCTACTGAACAGTGCCAGCACCGACCACCAGCCAGAGGAGATGAACGCCGAAGACCCGCTGTTTATCCTGTATACCTCCGGCTCCACGGGAAAACCCAAAGGAGTGCTGCATACCACGGGCGGCTACCTGGTGTATGCTGCCGTGACATTTAAATATGTCTTTGATTATCATCCTGAAGATATTTACTGGTGCACGGCTGATGTCGGCTGGATCACCGGTCACAGCTATCTCCTCTATGGACCGCTGGCCTGTGGTGCCACCACGTTAATGTTTGAAGGCGTGCCCAACTGGCCAAAACCAAGCCGCATGGCCGAAGTGGTGGATAAACACCGCGTTACCCTGCTTTATACCGCACCTACTGCTATCCGTGCGCTTATGGCAGAAGGCGATAAAGCCATTGCCGGAACAGACCGCTCCAGCCTGCGTATCATGGGTTCCGTTGGCGAGCCCATTAATCCTGAAGCCTGGAAGTGGTACTACAATAAAATCGGTAACGGTCGTTGCCCGATCGTGGATACCTGGTGGCAGACGGAAACCGGTGGCTTTATGATCGCACCGCTACCTGGTGCAACGGAGCTGAAGGCAGGCTCGGCCACCCGGCCCTTTTTCGGCGTTCAGCCTGCGTTAGTCGATAACGAAGGTCATCCGCTGGAGGGTGCCAACGAAGGTAATCTGGTGATTGCCGATTCCTGGCCGGGACAGGCACGCACGCTGTTTGGCGATCATGAGCGCTTTGAACAAACCTACTTTTCAACCTTCAGTAATATGTACTTCAGTGGCGACGGCGCACGACGTGACGAAGAGGGGTATTACTGGATCACCGGGCGTGTGGATGATGTGCTGAATGTTTCCGGCCACCGTCTGGGGACGGCTGAAATTGAGTCCGCGCTGATTTCTCACCGCAAAATTGCGGAAGCCGCAGTAGTCGGCATTCCTCACGCTATTAAAGGACAGGCAATTTACGCCTACATCACGCTGAACAGCGGTGAAGAACCTTCACCTGAGCTGTACACTGAAGTTCGTCACTGGGTGAGAAAAGAAATTGGCGCGATTGCCACCCCGGATGTGCTGCACTGGACCGATTCGTTGCCCAAAACCCGCTCGGGAAAAATTATGCGCCGCATTCTGCGAAAAATCGCGGCGGGTGAGACCAGTAACCTCGGAGATACCTCCACGCTTGCTGACCCGGGCGTTGTAGAAAAACTGCTGGAAGAAAAACAGGCCATCAACCTGTCCTGACAGCAAATGCGGCAGTCACACCGAAAAAAAAGATCAGGGCGGAATCATCATCCGCCCTGAGCCTTAGAAATGTAGCGACGCGCCCACGTAAGGGCCATCTGCCAGCACGTTATCTTTACGCCCGTTTTTACCGTTCAGCGCCATATACTGATAACCCACATGCACGTCGACCAGTGAAATCGGCTGGAAACTGACGCCTGCAGAAGCTTCCTGATAATTATCAATATGGCTGGAGAACGTATCCGGCGAATAATAATACTGACCGTAAACATTAAACATATTCGTGACCGGCACGCTGGTACCCAGACCAACGGCAACAGCGTAACCATCTTTGCTGTTGCGTGGATTAGTGGAAATTACCTTCGCGCCTGGCGTCAAAAACACATCGCCTAACACCACGTTGTAGCCCATCCCGACGCTGCCCATGCTACCGTCATGGTCACTGCGCAACCAGTTACCGGTCAGTGCAAACCCCGGAGAAGTGTTACCCAACCCGGCATGCAGATTGGTGTATTGACGGCCCACATCCACGCCACCTTCAATTGCCTGCGCCGATCCTGCCAGCACCAGCAGCGCCAGAACGCCTGCGGTAGTTGCCACTGCTTTCATTTTATTCTCCTGATAAATAAACTCACGCCTTTCTTTCATCGGCGACCAGGCCGAGAGTAAACCATCACCAGACGGAATAACATGAGATCAGGACTTATTTACTTAATCTTATAATTGCGGAGATAACATAATATCGCTCAGGCGTCTACTCACAGAATATGGCCAATAAACGGAGCCATTACTACTGCCACCACACCGGAAAACATCATGGACAGACTGGCCCCCCCCTTGTATGTAATAGCAATGTGGTGGTTAGCTACCACCACATGAAGCGGAGTGAGCCAGTCCCCTTCCTAAAGGTATAAACCGGTACGGCAAAGGCCAGTGTCGCCGGGCCAGGCAGCCACAATAGCCAGCGGCTTTCACTGATATAGTTTTGCCAGGAAATATGCGCTATCACCAACAACGCCACCAGCACCCTCGTCGTCATTACCAGCGGCATGAAGATAAGACGATGCCAGCAGCGATAAAGCCGTTTATTGAGGCAATAGATCAGCAGCGTGGCAAAAAGGCACCGCACGCCGATACTCAGGCCATTCATGGGTATTGTCCTGCTTACGCGCGGCAGCTGTGAATAGTTGACTATCGCGACCACCGCAGGAATAGCATTTCTGCCATCAGCCAGCGCGAGCGTCCCTAACCCAGTTAAACGGTAACGCACCCGTGACAATCATCGTCAGCAACAGGAGCAGCCCGACAACATTGGCGGGCAGCGGCAAATGCAGCCAGTCAACCAACTGTTGGGTAAAGACAAAAAAAGCAATATAAAACATAGCCTGTAGCGGAACCTGAACACGTTGCAGCAGGCTGCAACGCTGTGAGCGCATCAACGATAGCATCATTATTTTTCCTGGATAAGTGCATAAGCAGAGTATAAAGCGGTAACCGGGCGTGAAAAAAATGACTTAATATCATTCAAACTCTGCAAAACAGGAATAGTTATGGACGTCCGGGCGCTACGTTATTTTGTGGAAGTAGTTCGCCAGCAGAGCTTTACCCGTGCGGCAGAACAGCTTTATGTTACCCAACCCACTATCAGCAAGATGCCAAAGCAGCTGGAAGATGAGCTGGGCTGTACGCTGCTTATCCGCTAGGGGCCTGACAGACACCGGCCAGGCGCTGTACCCGCGCGGCATGACGATTCTGCAAGAGTTTAAGCAACTGGAAGCTGAAATCAGTGACATCAACGAGTTAAAGAATGGCGAACTGCGGCTGGGCATTCCCCCTATGGTAGGGATGCAAATTGCCAATTCGATTTCCGCATTCCGCCAGCGCAACCCCGGTGTGGTACTGAGAATTTCCGAATTTAGCGGGCTGACCGTGCAAAGGCAGTGCTGTCAGGAAGTCTGGACATTGCTTTGACCGCATTATCCATGGCTGACGATCTGCCGCCCAATGCCCTTCCGCTAATGAGTCATCCTTCATGTGTGATGGTACCGCGCACCACGGAATGGCTACGACGCAGTCATATTCCCATTGCCGAATTGGTTGGGCAGCTAATTCTGATTTACAACGAAGAGTTTTCTCTGAATCGTCAGCTCATGCGCGCTTTTCAAGCCAGCGGGTTTACGCCACAGATTGCCGTGCGAAGCGGGCAGTGTTTCTGGCGGCGATGGTACAGGCGAGAATGGGCGTGGCGATTTTACCAGAACCGATCTGCCAGCGACTGGGCAAAGGCAAGCTGCTGTGGCTTCCGCTGGAATCGGATTTGATATGGAAGCTGGGTCTGATCTGGCGTGAAGGAAGCTATCTTTCCAAAAGTGCTCAGGCATGGATTGCCTGCTACCGCGAGTTCTGGCCGGGAGAAACATCCACGCTAAAGCACTTAAAAACCCACTCTCCCTGATAACAACGTTGAGCGTCCTGTTTGCTTTGCCGGATAAATAAAGGGAAAGCAAACAGGCTGATATTACGCTTCTTTTTCGATAAGTAACGTCTCAAGCAGATCGAGTTCGTGCTGCATCTTCTGCATGGTTTCGTTGCTTATTTTTTTTGTGGCGCGCAAATGATATAATTCACCTCGCTCGGCCCGCAGTGCGGTTAAGCGGAACCGCCGTTCGAGGTTTTCAGCACTCAGGGCCTGTTCAAGGTCGTCTTTGCCCTCCACCCGGCGATACATAGTGCCGATGACTCGTGAACCGATCTCTTTCACCAGTTCAGGATCGATGTTTTCTTCGGTATCCGCCATCAGTCGTTCTTCCATTTTATGCAGACTTTCAATGGCGGTTTCGGCCATGACCGCCCTGGCCATCTGGACTTCATGGCGGTGAGCGGTTTTATCAACGCCTTCCACACCGCGCAACAGTACGGGTAATAACATCACACCGACGACCAGGGAAAATAAGATCACGCCGGTTGCCAGAAAGACCAATTCATAACGTGCCGGAAATCCTGCACCATTGGGAAGAAACAGGGGAATAGAAAGCACACCCGCCAGCGTTATCGCCCCACGGACCCCAGCAAAAGAGGCAATCAGGAGTTCGCGCAGTGAATAATGGGTGAATTCCATCGGATGTTTTTTCAGCAATCGCTGGCTGATCAGGCGCATTGTCCACAGCCATACAAAACGCACCGCCATCAGCGCCACGTATATCATGACCACCGAAACTACCAGCATCCAGAAGTCAACATTGGGGTCGGAGTTTGCCTCGGTGACGGAAATCTGCAAAATATCTGGCAATTGTAGCCCCAGCATCAGAAACACCATGCCGTTGAAGACAAATTCCAGCATCTGCCAGACGCTGTTAGCACGTAAACGCATTGCAAGTGGTGCCTGGCGAATGATCCCGGAACGGGTGATGGTCATACCAGCGGCCACCGCTGCCAGAATGCCCGAGAATCCAATATGTTCTGCAATCAGATAAGAGGCAAACGGCAGCAGCAGCAGCAGCACGGTCTGCGTGGCCGGATCGTCACCACTCCAACGACTAAGTAATCGCAGGGAGCGTCCATATAACCAGCAGATGACAGCCCCGGCCAGCAATCCGCCGACCGCGACTTTGACAAACTCCAGTGAAGCACCGGAAACGGTAAAGATCATCGTCCCCATCGCGACGGCCACAGCAAATTTCAATGAAACCAGGCCGGACGCATCGTTCATCAACGCCTCACCTTGCAGGATCGCCATAATTTTCTTAGGGATGCGGCCTTCCCCTACGATACCGGAGAGCGCCACGGCATCGGTTGGCGACAGCACTGCGGCCAAGGCAAATGCAGGTAATAGCGGGATGCCGGGCACCAGCCAGTAAATCAGATAACCAATCCCCACCACGGTGATCAGTACCAGCACCAATGCCAGGCCAATAATTTCCCGACCATGATGCAAGAATTCACTGGTGGGCGTTTTCCAGCCGTCTGCAAATAGCAAAGGCGGGATAAACAGCACCAGAAACAGCTCCGGATCAAAATCCACATGCAATCCAAAGGTAGGCCAGGCAAGCAATGCACCTAACGCTATCTGTACTAATGGCAGTGGGATTTGAAAAGGGATGAGGCGGGCGGCAACGCCTGACAGTGAAACCATCAGCGTAAGTATAAGAATAGTAAAAAATATTTCCATGTTGTCCTTAAAAAAACTCGTCCAGGTGTTTGCTACAAACCCAACCGGGCTAGCGCAGGCGGATAGTAAAACAAAAATATAAACCGTTTAAAAACAGGATGCATAATATCGGAGAGAAAAAAGGGAGATAAAGAGAACAGAGGCCGGACGATCGGCCTCTGGAAGACAGATTTAAATGGCCCAGCCACCTGCATAAAATGTCACAAGCGCCAGGGCAATCACTACCGTGCCAACATTCAGCTTGCGCCACTCGCCCGCACAAACACGACCAATCACCAGCGAACCAAAACCCAGCATAATTCCAGTGACGATATTGCAGGTCAGCACGATGAACACCGCCGCCAGTAGCCCGGACATAGCATCAACAAAATCAGTGAAGTCGATTTTAGACACGTTACTCAACATCAGCAGCCCTACATACATCAGCGCCGGAGCCGTGGCATAACCCGGCACCAGGTAAGCCAGCGGAGAGAGGAACAGGATCAGCAGAAACAGAATACCCACCACGATGGCCGTCAAACCCGTTTTGCCTCCTGCCGCAGCCCCCGCAGCAGACTCAATGTAAACTGCCGCTGGCGCACCGCCCACCAGACCGGAAAAGACGCTGCTCAACGAATCCGTGGTCAATGCCTTACCACCATTAATTATCTGCCCATCTTTATCCAGCAGGTTGGCCTGCCCCGCCACCGCCCGAATGGTTCCGGTGGCGTCAAACACGGCGGTCATCACCAGCGCCAGTACGCTGGGCAGCACGGCAGGTTTCAACGCGCCGAGAATATCCAGGCTGAATACCAGTGAATGTCCCTGAGCATCGGACAGCGAAGGCATGGCAAACAGCCCCTGGTATTTCACGGTGGGATCAAAAATCAAACCGGCTACCGATATTGTAATGATCGTTAACAAAATGCCGCCAGGCACGCGCAGTTTTTCCAGGCCAAAAATGACCGCCAGCCCCGCCAGGGACATCATTACAGGAAAAGAGGCAAAGTTACCCAGCGCTATCGGCAGTCCGGGCGCAGGATTTTTTACTACAAGCTCAACACCGTCCGCGGCAATCAGCAACAGAAACAGACCAATCCCCACACCCGTTCCATGTGCCACGCCCATGGGCAGATTACGCAAAATCCATGCCCGAATACCGGTTGCCGAAATAAGCGTAAACAGCGCCCCCATCAAAAACACCGCGCCCAGCGCCACAGGCACGCTGATATGCTGCCCTAACACCAGACTGAATGCGGTAAATGCGGTAAGGGAAATCGCACAGCCAATCGCCATCGGCAAATTAGCCCACAGCCCAATGATTAACGAACCAAACCCTGCGACCAGGCAGGTGGAAACAAATACGGCAGTCGGTGGAAAACCTGCTTTACCGAGCATCGAAGGAACGACAATCACCGAATAGACCATCGCAAGAAAAGTAGTGAGGCCAGCGATCACCTCCTGGCGAACTGAGCTACCGCGTGCAGAAATGTTAAACCAGGTATCCAGCGAACCGCCTGCCTGATAAGAAGGAGTCGACATGTGAGAAAATCCCCTGAGAATTCTTATGATTTATTAAAAGGCAAACGATTATCCTGCCTTTATCGGTGCATTTTCAACTCCGAACCCTTTACAGAGTGGCGCTACCGCACTCTGGTGACGAGCAGGTATAACAGACCAGACGTTACCCTGTGTGCATGGTGCGCCGTAATAGCACTTTCTTATGAGAACAGGATGGTTTCAGGGGAATGAAAAGCAGTACGCCTTACTCGAGGCTGATTTCTCCGCCCTTATTTATCGCCCGCTGCCAGGCCGCGCGATGCTTCACTTTATCCAGCCATGCTGAAATAGCAGGGCTGTTCGCTGCACCACCACGGCTGGCAAGCGCCTGCAACGGGAAGCTCATTTGTACATCCGCAATGCTGAATGGAGAACCGGCAAACCATTCATTCTGCGCCAGATGCTGTTCGATAAAACCACGATGCGTGGCGAGTTGCTTGTCCAGATAGCCTTTTTGCACGCCTTTGCCAAATGCTCCTCCCACTGGACGCAACAGCCAAGGCACCGGGGGCTTACCAAGACGGCTAAAAATGAGCTTCATCACCAGCAGAGGCATGAGCGATCCTTCCGCATAATGCAGCCAGTAGCGAGCTTGCAGACGGGCCTCTTCATCATCAAGGGTAAATCGATTTTCACTGTCATAGCGTTCCTGAAGGTATTCAAGGATAGCGCCGGACTCCGCAATGGTGCGGTTGCCATCGGTGATAATCGGGGATTTACCCAAAGGATAAATCTGCTTTAGCGCCTGAGGTGCCAGCATGTTGTTTTCACGCTGGTATTGTTTGATTTGATAAGGGAGTTCAAGCTCTTCAAGCATCCACAACACACGCTGCGAGCGGGAGTTATTCAGGTGGTGAACGGTGATCATAACGGGTCCTTGTGTGAATAAAGTGCTTTCAGTATAGACACGGTTACTCTCGTGTAGGCTCCGGCAGGATAGCACCGATACCGCGTTCGCTGAGGCGATCATCAGGGTTACGCAGCGGGCAGTCGGCCATTGACAGGCAGCCACAGCCGATGCAGCCGTCCAGATCGTCTCGCAGACGGGTTAATGTCGTGATGCGATTTTCCAGTTCCTCCCGCCACTTACTGGAAAGCACCGCCCATTCTTCTGGCGGCTTACGCTTACCTGCGGGAAATTGCATCCGGTGCCCACCAATGGTGGCAAGTGGGATGCCGATGCGCTGGGCAATTTTGATAATGGCGACCTACCGGAGGACATCGCGGTGATAACGCCGCTGATTGCCAGCATTTCTGAAGCTGCTAATCAACCCTTTGCTTTCATAGAAATGCAATGCAGAAACAGCTACACCACAGCGTTGGGAAACATCACCGGGTGTCAGTTCACGCTTGTTCAGGGAATGATGTTTTTTTCATCTTTCTGCTTTACCTCAAGTTAACTTGAGGAATTATACTCAGCAGCCGTTGAGAAGATGAAATAAAAACGCATCGTTATTCCATGACCACCAACCCAGCTGTCACAACAGGGGAGAAAACAATGTATGCATGACGACATCATCAACACACTCACCACCTGGATTGACAGCAATCTGGGTAAAGCACTTTCTATCGAAAGCGTAGCCGCTAAATCAGGCTATTCGAAATGGCATTTACAGCGGATGTTTCGCACGGTGACACGTCAGACACTGGGGGAGTATATTCGTGACCGCCGTTTGACGCTCGCCGCGAAAGCATTACGCCAGACTCAGCGTCCGGTTTTTGATATCGCCATGCAGTACGGTTATGAATCGCGGCAGACCTTCTCCAGAGTATTCCGTCGACAGTTTTCAATGACGCCCACAGCCTGTCGTCACTCAATGCGCCACCGCGTCTGCTCACTGATATAAGTCCTGGCGTACTCGGGTTGAACGCAGATCAATGCACCGACTGCACGTTGTTGTCCGACGTCTTATAGAAAAAGCATAACAGTTACTCTTTCCTGTTGAAGTAAAAACCATCCAGTTATGCTGAAAAGCGGTCAATTTTTTCTGACGGATGACACAATGTGACATTAATCACACTTTTATCATTCTGTATTCAATGCAGATGAAGAGTACGCCTGGCAAGATTTGATCCCGATTTTGATGAGATTGCATTGCCAGACCTAATTTATTGCGGAGTTTTTTAAAGATATGGCTACTATAACCGCCAGCCTGGTATTAATGATATGAGGCTGGTCAGTGCAGTAATGATGTTTCTGGCCAGTACTTGCAACCTGAAATGTCGCCTGTATCCACAGGCATCGGGATCGGCATGTCATGCTGGTTTGTCATCGGTCTTTTAGGGATAAGTTTGAGCATGGAAAATATGCTCTATTTCTGGCAGGTTACTAAAGATGTATTTGTGGGCGTAATGAGTCACACGCCAACAGACTACCCCATGCCATAAAAAATTCTCTGCCGTCTGCTTCGGAAGGCGGCAGAGCTCAGCGGCATATCGTTACATCTTTTTCATTGCCACTGGCAAACCCGCCATATGTTCGACTTTCCTTTCAGCCTTCTGGGGCTTGCAGTCCTGCACCCACATATTGCCCATGATTTCGTTCAGCCCTTGATCCAGCCCGGTAACCAGACCCGCGCCAGGGGTAAAGGTAAGCTCGCCAAAGTAAACCTGGCCTTCATTAATGTACCAATCCACGCGCACATAATCGAAATCACTCGCCAGTTTTTTACTCAGTTCCAATGCTTTCTCCAGCGTCGGTAATTCGCTGCTGATATCAAAGCCGGTATCACGTATTTTGTAAAAGCAGTATTTCAGATTATTAACATAAAAACTCATCGACAGGGGAGCGTCCCCCACTCGGTTATAAATCACCTGTAACACATACTCAAAATTACCGTCCTTCTTATTGAACATATGAAATTTATAGTCCACTGCCGCTAATTTACCCTCGCCAATGTATTGCTCAACCAGAATGCGCGGTTTGATATAACGATAATGGATCTCGCGTGCCTCCAATGAAAAGTCACGATTCAGCCAGTCTTTGCATTTTTTTATCAGCATCTTTTTTTGACTGTAATCCGGTTCGTCTAACAAAATTTCCACCATTCCTGAGCCATGATTAGATTTAACAACGGTATTTTTAAGTGATTCAAGTTTAAACAATGTATCAGGCTGTGATGTCTCATGAATAAATGGAATCAGGTACTTACCCCCTATTTTTTTCGCAAAATAGTCTCTGACTAAAATTTTGTCTGAAAGAATGCCATAACGAGCATGATCGCCAGTGACAAATTTACGATAAAGGATTTTCTCGTTAAATAACCTGGGTTGATTAATATTTGGCAATTTTTTAAATTTCCGAAAATAATAGACCCGGTCCTGATAAATCCACGGTATTTTCTTAAAAAAATACAATACGCTTTTTCTCAATTTTATTTTGAATTTCAACATTTTTGCCTCAGTTTGTATGTTTTGTAGTTGAGTGAGGACAGCTGTATTTTAAGAATAACACCATTCTTAAAGAAATAATTCATTACGGTGAGAGATAATAACTCAGTAATCAGAACGCTCCAGGCAGCACCTGTTAAACCCCAGCAGCGTATGAAATACCAATTGGTCATTACGCTAATCGTCACCAAAAACACAATTTTCACCAGCAGATAATTAAAACCACCCTCTTTGATCATATAACGGTAAGCAATAGTTCCCATGGCAGAAAAGCAGGTTGCCACAGACAACAACGTCACAAGACTTACCGATTCTGCATAGTCTTGTCCATAAAGCTTACTAATCAGGTACTTGCCAAATAAGGCCACCACGAGAAGCATCAGCAACGATATTGCCATCACGTAGCCATAAAGTCTTGCAGTCAACTTCTCCGCAATATCCGTGCGCTCCCTGAAAATTTCAGCAAAGCTCGACGTAATAATTGCCGCAGGGATAAAAATCCAGGAGGTCGAAATAGTGTTTGCTGCGGTAAACAACCCAAGCTGGTGCGCAGACCCCACACCGACTAAAAAAAACTGTGCCAGTTTTACCTGAACAGCAATAAATACGCTGGATATTGCCAGCGGTAAACCAGCCTGGAACAAATGGCGCAGGTAGCTACGCTGCCTGCGCTTCGGTGGCGGGCTGATGCTGTTAGCCTGATAAAACATGTTGCGCTTAATCAGGTAAGGCAAAAACGTTACGGAAATGATCGAAAGAGACAGCCAGAGTGGACTGAGTCTGAACCACACGATGCTGTAACTTAAGGCAAAGCTGAACACCATCCCCATTGAATTTGCGAAGGTGTTCATACGTGACGCCAGCCTGGCATTATTATAAACGCTAAAAATGTCCTGAGTAACAAAAATTGCAGATAAAAAAGACGCTACAGCAAAGATTAGAAAATTCTCTCGCATGGTAATCCAGATATAAATTAATATCGGTACGGACAGTGATAATAACAATGTTATGCGTAGCTGTGTAGCGACAGCCATTAGCCTTATTCCTCTGGTTGTGCTCTTACTAATATTCTTGAATAAAATAGTTTCAGTACCGAAAATAGCGATTGTCTGAATAATCGAAAAAAGAGAGGCAGAGAATGCTATTTGTCCGAATATCACTGGGCCAAAGGATTTAGCAACATAAGATGTCACAAATATCACGCTAAAGACTGACACCACTTTTTCAGACATCATCCAAGCGGCGTTTGATAAAACACTGTATCTCATTAGAGCATCCTTTGTAGTACTTAACCTAATGCCGAACTCAGTACATCCGTGTATGGAAGGGAAGCCTTGCTTAAAAAACGGATCTGAAATTTCTTTTTTGTGCAAATAAAACTAAGCCACGATTATTTTAGGAATTTATTGATACAGCGTACCTTATTCAGGAATATTCCGATCAGCACTGGACTTAATTAAACGAAAATGAAAAAACAGAACAGAACTAATAATTATCCTGGCACTGAGATTTATACTCGGGATTATTCTTAATTACCTGTCACCTGTATCTGATGAGATGAAACGAATTTATAACAAAAAACAAAATATCGAAAGTCAGCTGGCACCAGGGTAATTAAAATAGGAGAAATCCCATGATGATATTTCTTCATAATACCTTAACGTAAAGCATTACATTCAAATCGCATACTTAACAAGGCTGACATAATTTACGGATTATTTAGATCCACTAATTAGTGAAATTGTTCTCGTCACATTATAGTTAAGAAAGGTAATAGCATCTATGAGAAAGTCACGATATACCGAAGAGCAAATAACCAGTGCGATTAAAGCATCTGAGTGCGGCGTTAAAGTGAAAGAGATTTGTGAAGAACTGGGAATATCCGAAGCAACTTTTTATAGCTGGAAAAAGAAATACTCTGGGCTTTTCTCTGAAGAAGGAAGAAAAATCAAAAACTTAGAGGATAAGGTTCACACCATGGAACGAGAATTACAAATGCTGACATCTGATAAAGAGATGTTGCAAAGCGTAATGAAAAACTTCTTTACAACAAATGAGAAGCGTCAGGCGGTTAATTTCCTGCAGGAAACTTATGAAATCGGTACCAGACGTAGCTGCCGTTTAATGGATATTAGTCGCAGCGTTTATCACTATCCCTACAATCTGGAAAATCACTAACAGCAGAAGAAATTAATGTCTTCTTTATTAGTAAACTATAAATACTCCGCTTTTTGTACGGGAGTCTGGTTCTACTCCTGGTCGACATATTTTCTGATTTTCTAATCATTAAACCCGAACTCATCAGGGTTCGCGGCAAAAGATCCATCAAAATTAGTCTTTAACATCAAATGAATACAGACGTATCTTTCTCCCACATAGAGAAAGATACGTCTGTTACTTCATTAGTGACGCTGACGATTAGTTTCATCAATCCCTTTTTTTGAGTTAATTTAATACAGAGGAGCAGGCATTTACCTCAGAAAATATTTACATTCTATTCATTGTCGTGCTATTATAAGTACGTTGTTCACTTACTCTCGTGCTCCCATCACCAACCTGTATCATTCGCCAGTGAACGATTAAGAAAAAAACTTAACCTTTCTTTAGCTTTCCCCAACTGATTGAACAATCTTGAGTTAATTACACATGCAGTATTAATGTTTCCGAATTTACTCGCGACCAGTATTAATCAGAATATCGATAAATTTTTTGAGTTACAGGTGGTTTAACAGGTCAGAGGCCATGCCAATTACTTCCTCGGTAGAAATAAGAAATACCGATTGATTGTATTAAAAAAGTGATGAATGGCATTAGCGATTGTTCTTATAGCGGAACAATCACAGACTGTGGCAGCAAGATATCCCCCTGAGGCAATCCATAACAACGGCATCAATCGCAAAAAACGTGGCATAAACCTTAAAAACCGGATGAAGAAAGTCCCAATTTTTGTTTGTCACCAACACCATCAACCTGCTTTGCTTATTTGATGACCGCTATTTTGCAACCACCCTTTTCACTTTTTATTGAGGTATTTAGCACCAAAGCGCTCTCTGACAGCGCTGGCAAGCGATGATACAAATCACCGGATGCCACCCTGTAGCAAAATAAAATCAGACCAGCTGAAGTGCAAATAAAGGCGAATAAAAAGAGATACAGGATCGCCAGAGGATGTCTCACCGCTGGCTTTGGTGGCGATGTGTTCAGATCATCATCAGATATTTCCCGGAAAATACCACGTCCAGCTAATCATCATGTCGGTTACCAAAAAAGTACCGACTTACTGACTAAACGAACCACCATACCGGTTAACTGTGTCGCATTTCACCACATTGCCCTGATGTAAGCTGACCACAGCCAGAAAAATCAGTACCTCACGGTAAACGGCGCTCTACAGGCGCAAACAAAAGATCTATGCTCATTGTCGCGGCAGCCTGCGGCGAGTCTGGAGAGAACATAGCGCCCTTACAGGGCGAGCGTCACGGCTCTGCCGTTCCGAGGGTGTTCATGACCGGCTCACAGCTTTATACTCTGCGGTATGTTAATTTCTCAGGAAATCATTCACATGGCCCGTAGCAAAGCCCCCAGAAAGCGTAAACCCACGCCCTCGTCCCGACGCGCTATACCCGGATATCCTAAGCGTTTTCTGGTGTCCATTCCGCCCCGGAGCGATTATGACGACCCCGACGAGTTTTTTACGACACTCCGCAGGATGCCATTCGTCACTGTGTCCACCTGGGGCCACAGTTTTTCCTCGATACACACTTCGACCCGCCTCTCGTCTGCATCATCCGCGGCTTTGAGCCGCCTGACTCACCCGACGGCGATGTCGTCCTTGAGTCCATGCCAGCCGATGTGTTTATTATCGCCACAGAATCCGGCATGCTGCCGGTGACCTTCGCTCCCTGGGATAAACACACCGACAACTGGGCCGATGACTGTGACGACTGGCACTATAATACCGGTGCCACTGCAGAGCGATAATCCGCCGCATGTATATCCCGCGCCCGGCAAAACTGCTGTTCACCACTGATGACGCCTGGAACCGGTATATGGATAAACACGGGGACACCCTCAGCCCCTGGACCGTACTCTGCGTCGAGCGCATGCTCGCCTGCGGCACTGCTGCCATGGGGGTGAAGCGATACTGCTGCGCCTCCCCGGACTGCACCCACACCCGCTTCTTCTGCCAGACCTGTAAATCAAAAGGCTGCAGCTCCTGCGGACATAAGGCCACGGAGCAGTGGATTACAGAGCAACAGCAAATTCTGCCCGACTGCGACTGGCAGCATATCACCTTCACCATGCCCCATCTGCTGTGGCCCTTTTTCAACAATAACTGGCCTCTGCTCAATGCCCTGTTCCGCGCAGCCACCCGCGCCATGCTCCGCTGGGCCAGAAAACAGGGTGTGGAAGTCGGTATCTTCTGCGCCCTGCACACCTACGGTCGCCAGCTCAACCAGCATCCCCACATTCATCTCTCCGTCACCCGCGGCGGGCTTGATATTAAACACGGCGTATGGCGCGACCTCTTCTTTAAAAAGCATGCCGTGGAGGAAATCTGGCGCGGAGCCGTCATCCGGCTGCTGCGCCACAGCTATGACCTGATTAACCCCGGCAGGCTGCCGGGGCTGGGGCATATCCACGACAAAAAACAGTGGCTGCGCTATCTGCAGGCGCAGTACGGGCGCCGCTGGAAGGTCCACTTCGCGAAGAAGACCCGGGGGGCCTGGCGGAGCGTCAAATATCTGGGCCGGTACCTGAAACGGCCCCCCGTGTCGGCGGCGAAGCTGAGGCACTACAGCGGCGGCGCGGTGGTGCACCACTATTACGACCACCGTACGCAGCAGTACCGGCAGCAGACGCTGACGCAGGAAGATATGATCGGACGTTATATCAGCCATATCCCGGCGAAGCATTTTAAGATGGTGCGTTATTACGGTTTTTTATCAAACCGTAAACGGGGTAGCCTGCTGCCGAAGGTGTATGAAGCCCTGGAGATGGAAGCGCGGAAAAAACCGGAGAAGCCCGGCTTCGCCGCGCTGATGAAAGAATTTCTGCGCACGGATCCGTACAAATGCATTCTGTGCGGCAACCGACTGCGCTTCAGCAGTGCGCAGGCCGGGAGGCACGCGTCGGAGTTGGTGGCAGAAAGACTGCATAACATCGACCGGAAACGATGGCTTCTGGCACAGACTGCGGGATAAGTGCGTCTGAAAAACAGCTTTCAGGTTAAAAACGCGCCGCAAATGCCATTTTATGACCATAACGTTCCCGATGGCACATCATTACTGCATTACAGACACTGCTGCTCATGGTCAGGAAATTTTTAAAACGATGATTCAGTTTCCTAACCATGAACCAATACACGCATGATAAAAATTTTCCAGCAGTACCAGCACGCTTAATAACCCCAGGCCTTTCGCCATAGCAATATTTCCTTACACAATGCGAGACGTAACAGATGCTGGATAAGCAATCTGCCCAAAAAGCACAGCTTCCCGGCAGAGGGAACAGCGATCCATCACAGTCGGGCACAAAGAACGTATCCAGCCTGTATCCTTGCAACGGAGTAACGGAGCAAAAGGCTATTCGTCATCATAATTACGCCACATTTATATATTGTAAGCGTACCCGTTTTATCTGGTGAAAATTCCGGAGCGAAGCTGACAGCATCGCCCGTATTGCTAAAAATCACAGAATAGAGCCAGGCCAGAAGAGAACCGCCAGGACAGACCTGCTGCCAGTCCATTTCTGATGATTATTTTTTGCCACGCGGCCGCTACAAACTACAAAAATTAACCATCACAAAATCACGCGGTTTAGTGACAACACGCGATATCTTCATAATGAAACAAAATAATAACTTGTGTTTAATCTCTTGAAAGTTAAACACCTCGTAAACTGATCGTAATGGTCTTATATTGCCGCAGAGATATTTATCTGGCGTTGAAGATTGAAGTGCTTCACTGGCTTTTTCTTCACCAGGAATTTAACATGTCTCATACCACTCTATTGCCTCAGCAGGAAAGCAGTTTCACTTTTTTCCTCTCCCTGATTTCCGGCAGATTGAAGCCGGGGAAATTGTGGTATGACCGTAAATATCGCATTAAATATCTGGTACGTTCGCTGATCCCATCATGCGTTCAATTCTGACAATCCAACACACCTTGCCCAGTAAGATTCACCGACATTATTTATATGGCGTGATGCCGATGATATAACGTGTACAGTCGGTGATCGATCACTACGGTTTCATTAAGAATCTGTCATGGTTTCGTCCCCAGCAAGCCATGCTGACGACGCAAGGAATGGAAGTATTGCAGTTTACTGGCAGGAATGGTGAACCTTTCAATATCACGCTGGCCTGCACCGGCCGCTGCGAAGGCGAAGTTAATCTTTTTATCAGCGCATCAGGCATAAAACTGGCGATGCTGACGTTTAGCGTCACGCGGCTAAACGTCAGGCACGTGATGGTGATCGGCGGAATCCGGGGGGCTCACAGGGATACCCCCATGAGCTTATCCGCGAAGCGACTAAAGCCTGCTATGGTTTGTTTCCCAAGCGGCTACTGATGGAAACCCTGCAGTTATTCTGTCAGGCAACAGGCGTGGAAGAGATCCAGACCGCCTGCGTTATCGACTGAAGAAAAAGAACCTGTTTCTCGCCAGCTATAATGAATTCTGGGAAACGCTGAATGCCAAACCGCTATCCGCTGCGTTGTATGAAATCCCACTGGAATTTCCACGTAAGCCGCTGGAGAGCATCCTCAGCAAAAAACGGTCAGAATACCGAAAACGCTATGAGCTGCTGGATATATTGAAAGAACAGTTTTTCGGGCACGCCTAATCGACGTGCAGATTTTCTTTGGCAACATCGTCTATCTTCCATACTCCCCGCTCCCGATGGAGAGTGACCAGCAATAGCTGGCGATCTTCGGGGTCGTTACCTAGGGTGACATAAACCGATGCAGTGTCGCCATCAATCGTGAAGCGGCTGACGCTAACATGGTCTATCCACGAATCGCTGTAATCCTGATCCTGCAAAAAATAGTCGTCGTCCATACCGTCAGGGCTTTTGATCAACACATAGATTTTTTGCAGCAACTGCGGCGTAACATACTCGTTCAATACGGGATCGTGCTCATCAATGGGGCTTTCTTCTTTGTTCAGTGCGCTGAGATACCAACTGTAGAAGTTTTTGCTGGTGGTCTGAGGATCACTATTCTGTTCCGCCGCTCCGGCGTGCAAAGCAAGCAGCGCTATGCACAGCGCCAGTAACCATTTTTTCATTAGTACCATCTCTTCCCGATAAATTCTTTTGGTAGCAGACAGGGTGCATCCATACTTTGTATGCTAAAACCCTGCTAATTTACCCTTTCATGTCATTTTTTGAGCGGATTTCTGCATTTTTTTAGTAACTTTTTATCCGGGCGTGTTTTCCAGCCAGCGGGACAGGCATTGCGCCAGTCTGGCTGGCTGTTCCAGCGGTAACATATGGCCTGAACCATCGATGATTTCAAGCGTAGCCTCAGGCAGATGGTCATACAGTATTTGTGACTCCTCCAAGCTACGCACCCTGTCTTCCGCAGCGGCAATAACCAGCACCGGGCGGTGGATCTGGTTCAAGAAGATGGGTGTCACTGTCACGGGCCATCAGCAATTGCCGACAGTATGCATCCTTGCCCATGCCCAGGCTCATTTGATGGATTTGCGATTGCAAATTGGGGTCGTTGGCATGCTTTTCACTCAATGACAGGCGTATCGTTTTCTGCCCAAGGCCAAAAAAGTGGCCATGACTGTTTATCAGCGAGCTTGCCGTAGCCACTTTGAAAGCACGGGCCTGCGGGCTATTCTGCTGGTTGGACGTCGCAATCAGCACTAAGCGTTGCACGCGCTGCTGTGTCTGAGAAAGTACTCTGGCCGCCATTTCTTCCAGTGAGTTGTCCTTGGACAAATCGCCATAAATCAGCGGTCCATAAGCCAAAAGCGCATTACTCATGTTCTGCCACAGCACGGCATCACACATCACGTCGGGCAGTAAAACCATCCCCGCCATCTTGTCTCTCCCCCTAACGTGTTTCCAGCGATAATAGCAGCCTTGCAACAATTCTTTCAGGGGGTTCTTCTGCTGTTTTATTATCGGGCGTCTGGCTATTTGTAAAAAGTCACGCCCGGTTTCGGCCGCTCACCCACCGTCAATGAAAATACATCGAGACGGGAATAATGCCCGGAAACATCAAAATCATAGCGTGCGTGCACCAGTTCATCCGTATCAATTTTTGCCGTAAGCAAACCGCTGACACCGATCATCGGCCCTGCAAGCACCTCACCCAGTTGCCCAATAATCATACTGTTACCGTTAATTAATGCTCTGTCTGGTGCACAGCCAGGAACAGCCTTACCTGATTCCGCTGGCGCTGGCTGAATTTGACACGCCGTGATGACAAAACAGGGTTCTGTCACATTAACGGAGAAAGGACGAAAAAACCTGAACTGCCTGTTTTTCAGGCAACCAACAGATAAAATTGTTCCGCAGGTGATAATCCCTCACTTTGTGGATGCTGATATTGTCCTTTGCGTATGATGTGAATCAATTCGATGCCTGCCAGTATCGTCTGGGCCCGCCGGAATGATTTGAATCCCAGCATGGGACGGGTTCGCCGTTTGATGTTGCGGTGATCCTGCTCAACCAGATTATTAAGATATTTGCTTTGCCTGACGGTGATGCTTTCCTCAGCGGCTTTGTCGGCATTGAGCGTGACCAGGGCGGCGGTATTAGCGCCACTTTTATCAATCGTCACCACCTCAGGTTCGCAGTGGTGGCGGATGGCCTTACGAAAGAAACGCAGCGCCGCTGCAGCATCCCGTCTGACGGTCAGCAGAAAATCGATGGTCTGCCCGCGGTATCGACGGCCCGGTACAGATATTTCCACTGACCTCGGACTGTGATACAGGTTTCATCCATGCGCCAGCGGCACAATACGGATAGCCCGGCGATGGAGCGTGGAATGGTCAACAACAATCCCTCGTTCAGCCATCATTTCCTCCAGATTGCGCAGACTCAGGGCATAAGCCAGATACCAGCGAACACACTGAGAAATAATATCGACGGGATAATGCAGTCGTTTGAAGGCGTCTCGGGTCAGAGGCATCGGCAGGCTACATCAATAAAAACAGTATGTTACTTGACTCCACCTTAATGCGACACAACCAAAATGATTAATTAATCAACCGGGCTGGTGAGCTAAATAAAAAGCATGAAATAAGAGGTAACAAATTGTAGTGGTAAAAGTGCATAAAACAGGGCGGTACAAGCTATTTGATTTTGCCTGTAAAAAATGATGTTACCGTAAAGGAACTGATAACATCGGAACTTCGCGGCCAATTAAACGCTGTTCTGAGAGTACCCTGTAAGGGCACGTCGGGACTCGCCAGCTCATTGACAATGAACTGGCGAAAATATTGAAGGATAAGAATCAGCAAATCGTAGAGTAGGCCTCTGGTTTGAAGGAGCCTGTAATTTAAATTGTGTATCTGCCTGTTTTTGATATCTTCATTTCGATAACGGAGACAGGTAATTATGGACGAAAAAAGACTCAAAGCCCTTGCGGCTGAACTGGCTAAGGGGCTGAAAACCGAAGCCGATCTCAACCAGTTTTCCCGCATGCTGACGAAGCTTACAGTTGAAACTGCGCTCAATGCTGAGCTGACTGACCACATCGGACACGAAAAGAACGCACCCAAAACAGGCTCAAATACCCGCAATGGTTATTCGTCAAAAACGTTGTTGTGCGACGATGGTGAGATTGAAATCAGTACACCACGTGATCGTGAAAGCACCTTCGAACCTCAGCTTATTAAGAAAAATCAGACACGTATTACGCAGATGGACAGTCAGATCCTGTCGTTGTATGCAAAAGGCATGACCACCCGGGAGATTGTCGCCACCTTCAAAGAAATGTACGATGCGGACGTCTCACCCACGCTGATATCGAAAGTCACTGATGCGGTGAAAGAGCAGGTATCTGAGTGGCAAAACCGTCCGCTGGATGCTCTGTATCCCATTGTTTATCTTGACTGTATTGTCGTAAAAGTTCGCCACAGTGGCACTGTAATTAACAAAGCCGTATTCCTTGCTCTGGGTATTAACACCGAAGGCCAGAAAGAATTACTGGGCATGTGGCTCGCAGAAAATGAAGGTGCGAAGTTCTGGCTCAGCGTGCTGACTGAGCTGAAGAATCGAGGTCTCCAGGATATCCTGATTGCCTGCGTGGATGGCCTTAAGGGCTTTCCGGATGCGATAAACAGCGTGTACCCGCAGACGCATATCCAGTTGTGCATTATTCACATGGTACGCAACAGCCTGAAATACGTGTCATGGAAGGACTATAAAGCCGTTACTGGCGGTCTGAAAGCGGTTTATCAGGCTCCGACAGAAGCAGCAGCGCTGATGGCCCTGGATAAGTTCGCTGATGTCTGGGACGACAAATATCCGCAAATCAGCAAAAGCTGGCGTGCACACTGGGAAAATCTCAATACGTTCTTTGGTTATCCACCAGATATACGTAAGGTGTATTAGTCGCGACTTGATCTGACACTGGACCTTGAAAGGTTGAGAGTTACCGGTTTTGATATGGGTGTCTAATCCTTAAACAAAACGCGAGGTAACTCTCATGATTCATACTAACAATCCCATCATCAAACACAAAGCCGGCCTGCTCAATCTCGCCGAAGAACTCGGTAACGTATCAAAAGCCTGCAAGATCATGGGCGTGTCACGCGACACGTTTTACCGTTATCAGGAACTGGCTGCTGAAGGCGGCATCGATGCGCTGATTAACCAGAACCGCCGCGTCCCCAACCTGAAGAACCGCGCCGACGAAGCCACTGAACGCGCTGTTGTTGAATATGCCGTTGAGTTCCCGGCCCACGGGCAACACCGGACCAGTAATGAGCTGCGTAAAAAAGGCGTGTTTATCTCCGGTAGCGGCGTGCGCTCCATCTGGCAACGGCACGACCTGGAGAACTTCCGTAAACGCCTGAAGGCACTTGAGGAAAAGGTCGCCAGAGAAGGCATCGTGCTTACCGACGCTCAAATCGCAGCGCTGGAGAAGAAGGCCCACGATGACGAGGCCAGCGGAGAAATCGAAACTGCTCACCCGGGTTATCTCGGGTCGCAGGACACCTTCTACGTGGGCAATCTGAAAGGTGTGGGTCGTATCTACCAGCAGACGTTCGTGGATACGTACTCGAAAGTGGCACACTGCAAGCTGTATACGAGTAAAACGCCGATCACCGCCGCAGACCTGCTCAATGATCGCGTACTGCCGTTCTACGAGGCTCAGGGACTGCCGATGCTGAGGATCCTGACCGACAGGGGAACGGAGTACTGTGGTAAGGTGGAGCAGCATGATTACCAGCTGTATCTGGCCATCAACGATATCGACCATACAAAAACGAAGGCGATGTCTCCGCAGACGAACGGCATCTGCGAGCGCTTCCATAAAACTATTTTGCAGGATTTTTATCAGGTTACGTTCCGTAAGAAGTTATACGAAGACCTGGAGAGCCTGCAAACGGATCTGGACAACGGGTTGTGGCATTACAATAATGAGCGAACTCATCAGGGAAAAATGTGCTGCGGGCGTACGCCAATGGCCACGTTACTTGATGGTAAACGAGTCTGGGCAGAAAAAAATCTGAACCAGATGTAATCTGACAGACACCTGTATAAATAACCGGTAACTGTCAGATCAGGTCTGAGCTAGTACACGTAAGGCTATCTACACCACGAATGCCATCGAGTCGCTGAACAGCGTTATCCGGGCAGCGATAAAGAAACGCAAAGTGTTCCCGACAGATGACTCAGTGCGCAAGGTGATATATCTGGCAATCCAGTCGGCCTCGAAAAAATGGAGTATGCCGATCCAGAACTGGCGGCTGGCAATGAGTCGCTTTATTATCGAGTTTGGTGACCGCCTGAGCGATCACCTTTAATACGGTGGCAGATACACAGAATTATTTACAGGGTCGTTTGAAGTCATCTCCCCAGCGGCCCCTCGTCAAACCGTGCATGCGGTTTTCCCGCACACGGCTTTCCGACTGTCTTCTTCCTGCCACATTACGGCGTCACAGGGCGTGCATACCGACTGACTTCATTCCCGGTTATCGACAGGCTGTATAATTTGAACAGCCCGTGATACTCGTAGAACCAGTTTGGCGGATGGTCCCTCTATCCCTTAGCCCGCTTTTTGTGTTTCTTCCTTAACATGATGCAAAGTGCCCATGTCGTGTAGTTTGCAATGCTCCTGAAGTGCATCCGGGAATTACACATCCTGAAGTAGTTCCCCCAACCTCTGAGGATAATGCTGGTCACTTAAGGTGACCAGCAACCTTTTTATCCGGATATTTCCTGCTCTTTACCCTCAACTCTCTCGGGTAACTTCGCTCTCTTCTACCCGGTAACACAAGCCATTTCGCCTGTTCATACAGGGTTCTCAGTTCTCCCGGCATTTTTCCCGGCGAAGCCCAGGGCAGGGTTATCAGCATCCGGATTATTTCGCTTATCGCTCCACTGAAGCTCAGCTGGTAAGGCAGGTAATCTCCTTTCAGATGGAACGCCATCTGCACCATCTGATATCGCACCAGGTTATAAGCCAGCAGTACCCCCCATAGCTCCTGTCTCACCAGCTCCGGCAGGCGACTGCGTAATGTCCACCGGCTGTCCAGCATACCCTGCTTTGCTTCCCGGTAGCCCAGTTCTGTTTCCCAGCGGTGGCGATATAGCTCGCTGATATCTTTACCCGGATAGCGATTCGGGTCTGTCAGTGACGTCAGCACCTGCCTCTCTTTACCGTCTACCCTGCGGGTCAGCAGTCTTGCCACCATTTCTTCCGGGACCCCTGGCCATTGCTTCCTGGCTCGTGGACTGGTTTTCAGGCATATCAGTTCATCTCCACGCCCCAAACGGCGAACCACCTGATACTGTACGTGTTTTTTCAACGGCAACAACCAGTGACGGTGTTCTCCTGCTGTCTGCCAGTGATGAAGCAGACCCATCGAATAAAATCCCTTATCGAACAGGGTGATACTGTTATTCGGGGTTTTCTCCGTCAGGTGCTCAGCCAGCCGCATTTCACTGACTTTTTCACTGTCGAATGCACTGGCGGCGATCAGATGGCTGCTCAGCTCCATCAGACAAACCATTCGCACCTGAGGATAGCCGCCTTCGCCGTACTGGCTGCTGTGTTTACTGAAGACGGCTCTGTTTTCCGGCGTATCGGCGGTACGCCAGACCACGCCGTCGACAGCAAACAGATTCAGACCGTGCCATTTTGGATGTGCAGCCTGCTGATTCCAGTGCTGCTGTGTGATATCAAAAAGCTCCCGCACTGCATTTTCACCCAGAGTCTTACGGCGCTGAATGACAGCGCTGCGTGCGGTAAAAGGAGCTCCGGTCCGGTCAGTAATATCCATCAGATTGACGATTTCGGTCATCGGACGATCGCAAAAAATGGACATCCCAACGACAAGCCAAATCATGGATTCGAGGGAAAGTTTACGTTTACGCAAAGTAACGGTATCGGTCAGGGTGAGCGCCTGCTGAATAAGCTCGGGAGGAATAAGGTCGGCGAGACTACGGGCGCGCTCAGGAGTGGCGGCATTGATGATGCCGAGGGCCTGGGAAAGTTCCATTTAAAAAGGGTTCCATGATGAACATAGAACCCTTTTTACCGCATAAACCGACCCTGTAAATAATTCTGTGTATCTGCCACCGTATTAAAGGTGATCGCTCAGGCGGTCACCAAACTCGATAATAAAGCGACTCATTGCCAGCCGCCAGTTCTGGATCGGCATACTCCATTTTTTCGAGGCCGACTGGATTGCCAGATATATCACCTTGCGCACTGAGTCATCTGTCGGGAACACTTTGCGTTTCTTTATCGCTGCCCGGATAACGCTGTTCAGCGACTCGATGGCATTCGTGGTGTAGATAGCCTTACGTATATCTGGTGGATAACCAAAGAACGTATTGAGATTTTCCCAGTGTGCACGCCAGCTTTTGCTGATTTGCGGATATTTGTCGTCCCAGACATCAGCGAACTTATCCAGGGCCATCAGCGCTGCTGCTTCTGTCGGAGCCTGATAAACCGCTTTCAGACCGCCAGTAACGGCTTTATAGTCCTTCCATGACACGTATTTCAGGCTGTTGCGTACCATGTGAATAATGCACAAC
The DNA here is from genome assembly GCF_021365465.1 of Erwinia tracheiphila. NCBI lineage: Bacteria > Pseudomonadati > Pseudomonadota > Gammaproteobacteria > Enterobacterales > Erwiniaceae > Erwinia > Erwinia tracheiphila. The sequence goes on along the minus strand of NZ_CP089932.1, from coordinate 382,579 downwards.
TGGATATGCGTCTGCGGGTACACGCTGTTTATCGCATCCGGAAAGCCCTTAAGGCCATCCACGCAGGCAATCAGGATATCCTGGAGACCTCGATTCTTCAGCTCAGTCAGCACGCTGAGCCAGAACTTCGCACCTTCATTTTCTGCGAGCCACATGCCCAGTAATTCTTTCTGGCCTTCGGTGTTAATACCCAGAGCAAGGAATACGGCTTTGTTAATTACAGTGCCACTGTGGCGAACTTTTACGACAATACAGTCAAGATAAACAATGGGATACAGAGCATCCAGCGGACGGTTTTGCCACTCAGATACCTGCTCTTTCACCGCATCAGTGACTTTCGATATCAGCGTGGGTGAGACGTCCGCATCGTACATTTCTTTGAAGGTGGCGACAATCTCCCGGGTGGTCATGCCTTTTGCATACAACGACAGGATCTGACTGTCCATCTGCGTAATACGTGTCTGATTTTTCTTAATAAGCTGAGGTTCGAAGGTGCTTTCACGATCACGTGGTGTACTGATTTCAATCTCACCATCGTCGCACAACAACGTTTTTGACGAATAACCATTGCGGGTATTTGAGCCTGTTTTGGGTGCGTTCTTTTCGTGTCCGATGTGGTCAGTCAGCTCAGCATTGAGCGCAGTTTCAACTGTAAGCTTCGTCAGCATGCGGGAAAACTGGTTGAGATCGGCTTCGGTTTTCAGCCCCTTAGCCAGTTCAGCCGCAAGGGCTTTGAGTCTTTTTTCGTCCATAATTACCTGTCTCCGTTATCGAAATGAAGATATCAAAAACAGGCAGATACACAATTTAAATTACAGGCTCCATAAACCGGATCGGTCAACCGATCCTTAAATGATCGGCATTAACCTCTGAGGATTGGATTTATCTTCATTCTGATTAACACCGGCAGATCCCAGTGCTGACCTTTATGTGTGACTTCGCGGATCTTGCGCTTCACGGTTTTCATTGATTTCGGTGAGGGGTAATAGTAGGTTTTCAGCTTTCCGTCCTTTTTGGACGACTGCACTGCGAACCTGTGACCGAGAAACTCAAACGGCGATTTAGTCGCGTTAACGACTTTTGTCTTCTCTGCGTTAAGTGTTAACCCAAGCCGACCCAGTACCCTCTGGGCCTGAGCCAGATAAAACTTCGGTTGCTTTCTGCACAAAATGACAAAGTCATCGGCATAACGCACTAGATGAGCGTCATGCCATCGCTGGTTAAATCCCTGCTTTTCCCAGACATGGTCAAGCCAGTGGAGGTACAGATTTGCCAGTAGTGGCGATATGACGCCTCCTTGCGGAGTGCCTGTATCACTGCTCTTCTGACCAACCTCACCCATAACTCCGGCTTTCAACCACATTTCAATCAGCTTCATGACCGGACGGTCAATGACTCTGATCCTCACTGACAGCAGCAGTTTGTCGTGGGGGATAGTGTCGAAATACGACTTCAAATCGGCATCCACCACCCCAATGACATTTAAAGTTCAGCCATTTATAGATCTCTCTCAGCGCCTGTTGCGCACTTCTGCGCGGTCGGAAGCCATATGAGAAGTCTTTAAAGCCCGCTTCGAACAGCGGTTCTATGACGATCTTTACTGCTGCCTGTACTACACGGTCTGCTATAACGGGTATGCCAAGCGGCCTTTCCTTTCCATCTGACTTCGGGATATAAACCCTCCGTACAGGCTGTGGAGCATACCGTTTCGCAACAAGTTTCTTCTGGATATCCCGCAGGAAATTACCAACGCCGATCTCTTTCTCAACCTGTTCGATTGAGAGCCGGTCAATGCCCGGCGCACCTTTGTTAGCTCTGACCTGAGTCCATGCCATGCCTAAAACCTGATTACTGCATACCTTGTCATACAGAACACCAAACTTACGTTTCGGATCCGCCTTGGCGGCCAGGTATAGCTTGCGTTGCAGTACTCGTACCTTTTCAAATGCCGTGTTTTGAGCTTTCGCAATCACGTAGTACCTCCTGCATCACAAAGCCTGACAGAAGTAGAGGTCCTTCCTTACGGCTGAGTTTTGTTGTCTCAACCGTCATCAGTACTATGGCCTCCTCCGACTCCTCTATCCCGCGTCTATCCGGATTTCGGTGGACGCCTTATACCTTCAATTACGTGGTGGGTTACCCCACGATGGGGAGAGGTCTCGACTGTTCCGCTCGACACTTTCTACACATCCTATCTCCAAAACCCCGGATCCCTGGCCCGACTTCACATGGTTAATTAATCCATCGGACTGCACTGGCCTTCGCCCCCATTCCAGAGGCTCGGCAAAATCACCCTACGCCATACTCTCCCAGCATTGTTGTATGGTTGACATTTACGAGGCGGATTTGAGTTCACTGTCAGTTACGGGCTGTGTATTTGCGCGCGCCCACTGTCTGGGGCTGGGACAACGTTTATCCGGCGCTGTTCCCGCGTTTCAGTCACCTTCCACACGTACGCCATAGCTACACGGTCAAATTAACCAACTACCGTGGCAGGACTCTCACCTGCAAGTAATCGAGCAGCTTTTCAGTCCACTCAAAACGGGATATCGTCGTCAAAATCCATCGGCGGTTCATTGCTGATGGGTGCGCTGTTTTGCTGTGACTGTGGCCGTGACGCCTGACCGCCGCCGCTGAACTGGTTGCCGCCCTGCGGCTGCTGAGGCTGACCCCAGCCGTTATTATTACCCTGGTTATTACCACCAGCCTGCGCACCGCCGCCCTGGCGGCCACCCAGCATCTGCATGGTGCCACCAACGTTAACAACCACTTCTGTGGTGTATTTCTCAACGCCTGCCTGATCGGTCCATTTACGCGTCTGAAGCGCACCCTCAATATAAACCTGAGAACCTTTGCGCAGATATTCGCCCGCCACTTCAGCAAGCTTTCCAAACAGCACCACGCGATGCCATTCTGTTTTCTCTTTAGTTTCACCAGTCTGTTTGTCACGCCAGCTTTCAGAGGTAGCCAGAGTGATATTGGCAACAGCACCGCCATTCGGCATGTAACGGACTTCAGGATCCTGACCCAGGTTGCCTACCAGGATCACTTTATTTATGCCTCTGCTGGCCATGTTCGCCTCTCCGATAAATGTTCTGCGTTAATTCTAAGCCAGAAATTCTAACACTGTATATCACCAAATCCCATCTTCCGATCGCGATCGACCAGGGCAGATCCTGCTGGCAATGTTTCATTTCAGTCATTGAAGGAAGATCGTAGATTTTTCACTAATCCGGCGAAACAACAGCCCTCCTGGTTTCAAACAGATGACAGAACACTGTATATCCAATCAGTTTTTTTTGTGCCATAATGACAGGCTTCATCCTGGCCGTGCCAGACAGGCATGGTGGGTCTGTGTTAATCCGGGAATTGTGAATGGATAAGATCGAAGTTCGGGGTGCACGCACCCATAATTTGAAAAACATTAACCTGATCATCCCTCGCGACAAACTGATTGTGGTCACCGGCCTGTCAGGTTCGGGGAAATCCTCACTGGCGTTTGACACCCTTTATGCAGAAGGTCAGCGCCGCTACGTCGAGTCGCTCTCAGCCTATGCGCGCCAGTTTCTTTCGCTGATGGAGAAACCGGACGTTGATCATATTGAAGGGCTGTCCCCGGCAATTTCAATCGAGCAGAAATCGACGTCACACAATCCGCGTTCTACCGTAGGCACCATCACCGAAATCCACGACTATCTACGCCTGCTGTTTGCCCGTGTGGGTGAACCCCGCTGCCCGGAACACGATGTTACCCTGGCCGCGCAAACCGTTAGTCAGATGGTGGATAACGTGCTGGCACTGACAGAAGGACGCCGCCTGATGCTGCTGGCCCCCATTATCAAAGAACGTAAAGGAGAACACAGCAAAACCCTGGAAAACCTCGCCTCCCAGGGCTATATCCGCGCACGTATTGATGGTGAAGTCTGCGATCTCTCCGATCCGCCAAAACTTGAGCTGCAAAAAAAGCACACCATCGAAGTGGTGGTTGATCGTTTTAAGGTACGGGACGATCTGCAACAGCGCCTTGCTGAATCATTTGAAACCGCGCTGGAACTCTCGGGCGGCACTGTCGTAGTCGCCGATATGGATGATACCAGCGCTGAAGAGCTGGTTTTCTCCGCTAATTTTGCCTGCCCGGTCTGTGGTTACAGCATGAGCGAGCTGGAGCCGCGTCTGTTTTCCTTTAATAATCCGGCTGGCGCCTGCGCAACCTGCGATGGTCTGGGGGTGCAGCAATATTTTGATCCCGAGCGCGTGGTGCAAAACCCAGATCTTTCTCTGGCCGGGGGTGCCATTCGCGGCTGGGATCGCCGTAACTTCTATTACTTTCAGATGCTGTGTTCTCTGTCCGAACATCTGAATTTTGATATCGAAACACCGTTTATTTCGCTGGATGCCAGCACCCGCAAGGTTATCCTTTATGGTTCAGGCAAAGAAAATATCGAGTTTAAGTACATTAATGATCGCGGTGATACCTCTGTTCGCAGGCATCCGTTTGAAGGTGTGCTGCACAACATGGAACGCCGTTATAAAGAAACGGAGTCGGCCGCAGTACGGGAAGATCTGGCAAAATTTATCAGCAATCGTGCCTGCGCCAGCTGTGAAGGCACTCGTCTGCGTCGCGAGGCGCGCCATGTGTTTGTTGAAAATACCAATCTGCCCACCATCTCTGATATGAGTATCGGTCACGCAATGACCTTTTTTCAGGAGATGAAGCTCAGTGGTCAGCGGGCAAAAATCGCGGAGAAAGTGCTGAAAGAGATTGGCGACAGGCTGAAGTTCCTCGTCAACGTCGGCCTGAATTACCTTTCGCTGTCCCGCTCCGCTGAAACGCTTTCAGGCGGTGAAGCACAGCGTATCCGCCTGGCCAGCCAGATCGGTGCGGGTCTGGTTGGGGTGATGTATGTGCTCGATGAGCCTTCTATTGGCCTGCACCAGCGCGATAATGAGCGCCTGCTGGAAACACTGGTGCATTTACGTAATCTTGGTAACACGGTCATTGTGGTTGAGCATGACGAAGATGCGATCCGCGCGGCGGATCACGTTATCGATATTGGCCCCGGCGCCGGTGTGCGCGGCGGTCAGGTGGTAGCAGAAGGCACCGTGGATGACATTATGGCGGTGGATGCCTCGCTGACCGGTCAATTCCTCAGCGGTAAGCGCAGCATCGCCGTTCCACAGGAGCGAGTAAAAGCCGCCCCGAATAAAGTGCTGAAGCTCACTGGTGCAAAGGGTAACAATTTGAAGGATGTCACTCTGACGCTACCGGTTGGCCTGTTCAGCTGTATTACTGGCGTTTCCGGTTCAGGTAAATCAACGCTTATTAACGACACGCTGTTTCCGATTGCGCAAAGACTGTTGAACGGTGCCACCATTATTGAGCCAGCGCCCTATCGCGACATCAGCGGTATGGAGCATTTCGATAAGGTTATCGATATCGATCAAAGCCCGATTGGGCGTACCCCCCGTTCCAACCCAGCGACCTACACCGGTATTTTTACCCCGGTACGCGAGCTGTTTTCGGGGGTTCCTGAATCACGCACGCGTGGCTACACGCCAGGCCGCTTCAGCTTTAACGTGCGTGGTGGTCGCTGCGAAGCTTGCCAGGGCGATGGTATGATTAAAGTGGAAATGCACTTTCTGCCGGATATTTACGTCCCGTGCGATCAGTGCAAGGGCAAACGCTATAACCGTGAAACACTGGAGATTAAGTACAAAGGCAAAAGTATTCACGAAGTGCTGGAGATGACCATTGAAGAGGCACGGGAATTTTTCGATGCCGTTCCTGCGCTGGCGCGTAAGCTGCAAACGATGATGGATGTGGGGCTTTCCTATATCCGCCTGGGGCAGTCAGCCACCACGCTGTCCGGCGGTGAAGCCCAACGCGTGAAGCTGGCGCGAGAGCTGTCGAAGCGTGGCACAGGCCAGACGCTGTATATTCTTGATGAACCTACCACCGGCCTGCACTTTGCAGATATCCAGCAGTTACTGGAAGTCCTGCATCAGCTACGCGATCAGGGCAATACTATCGTGGTGATTGAACACAATCTCGATGTGATCAAAACCGCCGACTGGATTGTCGATCTGGGGCCGGAAGGGGGCAGTGGCGGCGGAGAGATTCTCGCCTCTGGTACGCCGGAAACGGTGGCAAAATGTAAAGCATCACACACGGCCCGCTTCCTGAAACCGCTGCTGAAATAGCATCACTTTATCGGGCTGTCTTGCTGGCGGAGACAACGTTCCGGCCAGTCAGGGCCTGGAATATATCCATTATAACCAAAACCGTTCTGCAACAGGTACTGCGTTTGCCTTTCGAAAATTTTCAGCCGTTTCCAACGCTTTTCCAGCGGCTTCAAACCGAAGTTTGCAATATCAGGCGAGAATTAAACAGATTCCGCTATGTTCCTTTTGCACATGGCTGACTATCCTTATAGTTCCTGTTTTTCGGATGACTGAAGCGGGTGCCCTCGAAGACGCTACCGGGCGATGGTTGAGCGGCGCTTACAGGCAATATACCTTCCGCAGGGCAAGCTTTGTGAACACTATCAATTATTGGAGAAACCATGAATATCACTCATGCCTGGGCAGCACAGGACGCACAGTCTAAGCTGGCACCGTTTGAATATAAACCGCGTGAACTCCGTGAACACGACGTCCAGATTGATGTCCTGTTTTGTGGCGTGTGCCACTCGGACCTCCATCAGGCCCGTAACGAATGGAAAAATACGGTTTTTCCCGTCGTTCCGGGTCATGAAATCGTGGGACGTGTTACCGCAATCGGTAGCCATGTTCACAAATACAACGTGGGCGATCTGGTCGGCGTAGGTTGTCTGGTTGATTCCTGCCGTACCTGTGACAGTTGCAAAGAAGACCTGGAACAGTATTGTGAAAACGGCTTTACCGGCACCTATAACGGTCAGGACCGCATCACTGGTGAGACCACGTACGGCGGCTATTCAACCCAGGTTGTCGTCACGCAAGACTTTGTGTTACGCGTCCCGGAAAATCTCGATCCGGCCGGCGCTGCGCCGTTGCTCTGTGCGGGCATTACCACTTATTCTCCGCTACATCATTGGGGTGCCGGGCCGGGTAAAAAAGTGGGCATTGTCGGTCTGGGTGGGCTGGGACACATGGGGGTTAAAATTGCGCATGCCATGGGTGCGCATGTGGTGTTGTTCACCACGTCTCCTTCCAAAATTGAAGATGGAAAACGCCTGGGGGCGCATGAAGTCGTTATTTCGAAAGATGCGGATCAGATGGCCGCGCATGCGAACAGCTTTGACCTGATTGTAAATACCGTTGCCGTCCCGCACGACCTGAATCCGTTTATCACTCTGCTACGTCGCGATGGCACCCTGACGCTGGTTGGGGTACCGGAGCATGACCATCCGTCACCGCAGGTGTTCAATCTGATATTCAAGCGCCGTAGCGTGGCGGGTTCGCTGATTGGCGGAATCAAAGAAACTCAGGAAATGCTGGATTTTTGCGGCAAGCATAATCTCACTTCCGATATTGAGCTAATCAGAATGGACGAAATTAACGAAGCTTACGAACGTATGCTGAAAAGTGACGCGAAGTATCGTTTTGTTATTGATATCGATACGTTGCGCAATTAAAGGTAATCCCCGGCCTTGATGGCGGGTGAATTGTCCCTGGACTGGCCAGATGTTTTAATGCGGTCAGCCATTGCATCCGGTATCCTTGAATGCCAACGCTATCCGTGCCCTGCATTTGCTGCCAGCAAGCCGTGCAAGCTTTCCGGGGCAGCTTAACCCACGCACAGCGACCGGGGCTGCCTGCTTCGCCGCCCTGTCGTAGTGCGCCACGGCAGAATAATTGGCCACTGGTCGCAAAGTTAAGCAGGGCTGAAACGCTGGCGACAAACGGCTGCCGTTAATGACCGCTTTTGCTGTTCAGCGCCTGCTGCCAGGAGGCATCCACCAGATAGTAAATTTGCGAATCCTTCAGCGAGTCATTCAACAGCACCGTACTCCAGTGCGATTTGTTGAGGTGCTCGCTGGGCTGCGCATCGTGATGTTCCTCACACAATAACTCAGCCAACACGGGCGTGGTTTTCAGTGCCGCCACTGGACGTCCGTTGATCTAACACCTGCGCAAACAGCACTTCATTAACTTTAATCTGCGTGGCTTTCCAGTCGCTGTGGACACGTTGTTCAGCACCCGGTTTATCCATGCAATATGAGAGAAGTTACGATACGTTCATTGTGATGTTATTCCCCTTGCAAAGTGGCAACGATACGCCGCGCCCCACCGCGAACGCGGTGCTCGTCCAGCCAGATACCCTGCCATGTGCCGGGCAGCAAACGCCCCCGGCTGACAGGCAGAGTCAGAGATACGCCAATGGACGAAGATTTAACATGGGCAGGCATATCATCGGCGCCTTCATAATCATGTTCCCAGGGAGCATCTTCCGGTACCTGCCGCAAAAAGTATTGTTCCATATCGCGGCGTACGCTGGGATCGCAGTTTTCATTTAGCGTCAACGAAGCGGAGGTATGCAGCAACAGCATATGCAGCAGGCCCACCTGTACGTCTTCCAGCCGCGCGCGTCGGTAATTTCATCTGTCACCAGATGGAACCCGCGGGGTTTCGGGGTCAACATCATGATTTGCTGATACCACATCGTATTGCTCCTCAGGCCCATGAGTCCTGTTAAGTGTGGAGTAAAAGCTGAAAAGGCAAACCCTTAATACTTGCTGCACGCTGTTGATTCACAGTTAGCGTGCTTTTCAGACGGCTCGACTCTGGAAACAAACGCCAGAAAGAAGCGATGTTATGCAGCACATAACCCGTCTGATAATCTGAAATGATGGATGTCATCCGGCATATCACAGCATAAGGTGCTGAAATTAAAGAAAATCGCACCATGGCTTGCCACAACGAAAAACGGCCCCCGAAGGAGTCGTCTGTTAAACGCCTGGCGTTACATCACTGCGGCAAAAGCTTTCGCCACCTGGTGAACATTTTTGCTGTTCAGGCCGGCCATACACATGCGGCCACTGACGATCAGATAAACACCAAACTCCTCACGCAGCCGCTCCACCTGTGCCGCGCTCAGACCGGTGTAGCTGAACATGCCGCGCTGACTGAGCAGATAGTTGAAGTTTTTCCCCGGCACGGCGGTAGTCAGTACGTCCACCAGCTGCTGGCGCATCGCCAGAATACGCAGACGCATTCCTTCCACTTCAGCCAGCCAGTTTGCTTTCAGTTCAGCATCGTTTAACACGCAGGAAACGATCTGCGCCCCAAAATTCGGCGGGCTGGAGTAGTTACGGCGCACGGTCGCTTTCAGCTGTCCCAACACGCGGGAAGCTTCTTCGGTGTTGTCACACACCACCGACAGGCCGCCAACGCGTTCACCGTAGAGTGAGAAAATTTTCGAAAATGAGTTACTGACCAGCGCGGGCAGCCCGGCTGAGGTGACGGCACGAATAGCGTAGGCATCGTCGTCCATACCTGCACCAAAGCCCTGATAGGCGATATCAAGGAACGGGATCAGCTCCCGCTGTTTCAGCACCTCGATGACCCTGTCCCATTGCTTGTGGTTAAGATCGGCACCGGTTGGGTTATGGCAGCAGGGGTGCAACAGCACAATACTCTTCGCCGGCAGCGTGTTCAGTTTCGCCAGCAGCAGGTCAAACATCACGCCATTGCTGCCTGGGTCATACCACGGATAGCTGTTTACCTGGAAACCCGACCCCGAGAAGATCGCCACATGGTTTTCCCAGGTGGGATCGCTTACCCAGACCTGTGAGTCAGGAAAATACGCTTTCAGAAAGTCAGCGCCCACTTTCAGCGCCCCGGAACCACCCAACGTCTGGACGGTGGCAATTCGCCCGGCTTGCAGGACGGGATGCTGCGGGCCAAACAGCAGCGACGCAATGGCACTGCGGTAAGGTGACAACCCTTCCATTGGCAAATACAGAGAGGCACTGGCTGGCTGTGCATTCAGGCGAGATCCTGCACTGGCTACCGCCTGCAACTGTGGAATTTGCCCCTGTTCGTCGTAATATAGCCCGATGCTCAGATTTATCTTGTGCGGCCTCTCATCCTGCCTGAAGGTTTCCATCAGGGAAAGAATAGGATCGCCGGCATAGGCATCAACGTTTTGAAACACGGTAAACATCTCCATTAAATAATTAAGTCCTGACGCTGCTGCTCGCAACGTCCAGGAGTCAGACGAAATAACGACCAGGGTGGTGGCTCATGGCAATAATCAGGTTAAGGATGACGGCACCAACCATGGACGCAGCCGTCATCGGCACCACAAACAGCGAGGCCAGTACCACGCCGCTGTCAATGCCCATCTGTCACTTTCCAGCACGGATGCCGTAGCGATGCTGTAACCACAACGCCAGAATATTGATACCGTCCGGGCTGGCTTTGTACCGAAGCAATACTATAAACCCAATTCCCATTATCACGTTACCAAACAGCACGTCATAAAACAGATTCAGTGCAGAGAGGTGAATGAAAAATGGATGTAAATGTTTGAACAAAGAAACCAGACCTACAAAGCAGCATGTTTTCAGGGTGAAAACCCGGCCCATCTGGCGAACGGCAAGCCAGTAAAATGGCAGGTTAACCGCAAAAAACGCCCCGCCAAAAGAAACGTGAGTCAGATAACTCAGCAAAAAAGCAATGCCTGCCGTGCTGTCCGTTATCCCTCCCGCGCTTTTCAGCAGCATAGCGCCAAAGGAGACCAGTAGCGTGCCGAGTACTAATCGCCAGCGCGTCTTCAACCAGGGTATGGGGAATTCGGGCAGGTATGATGTTGTCCATAATGTTGATTATCAGAGAAATGATACGCACATCTCCACAAAAATCGCTCCAGTCTGGCTCACCTCTGGCAAAAAGTCATGGCGATGACGTTAAGGCATTGAAAATCGGTTGCTTTAATAATTATTAAACGCATTCAATCCGCCATAAATAGCCATTTATTGCACTATTAGCCACTGTCACTCACAAATCATGTGCATATCGCAGTAAAAAACCACCTGCATAGCAGGTGGCATTGATTTCGCCCCACAGGGGCGCACTAAGTCCAGACTCAGAGAGCCTTCCCTTCACACTTCTTTCAGTGGAAGCTGGCTCTCTTCAACTTCATGTTTTTCCTGATACTTCACGTACTTTATTATCATTTCTTCGTTTATACCTACGGTATCGACACAATAACTTCTTGCCCAAAAATCATTCCCCCACTGCTTGTTCTTACGCAGGCAGGGAAATTTACTGAACAATCGAAGGGCTGTTTTACCCTTTAAGTCGCCTGTTACATGGGAAATCGAAAGCCGTGGAGGCACTTTTACCCGCAAATGGACATGGTCTGTCTGGACATTCAGCTCCACTACTTCTATCCCGGACTGCTCACCTGAGATCCTTATCGGCTTACAGACCTCTTTACCAACATTGTTCCTGAGAATGCGAAACCGGTACCTGGGTGTCCATACGATATGATATTGACAACACCAGTGCACATGAGATGCTTTCTGGAATCTGCTCATGGTTAAATCCCTGGCAGTTATGGGGATAACAGATTCGGATTTTCCCATGAGTAGCATGACTGGCAGAGCCAGCTTATTGCCACCACCTCCACAGGAGGTGGTGTTCATACAGGGATAAAACGCACCTCTCTGACGCAACATCGCACCAGTGAGGTGCAGACCAGTTTGTTCAGACCGGAATCATCACGCCGTTTTCTTTCAGCCGCGCCAGCCCTACTGAGGTTTTAACATGAAAAACGCTTTGATGGTCTGCTACCAGCTGGCTGATCAGCGCACTCAGCGCCGTTAAATCGGCGACAGCAACTTTTAACAAATAATCGGCATCGCCGGTGGTCTTAATAAGCGTCAACGATGGCGGGCTGTTCCGTTACCATTCGGTGAAAGCTCTCAACATAATCGGCAGTGTGGTTAATTAAGCGAACTTCGATCAGACCAATCATTCCCAGGCCAACGGCATCAGGTGACAGCCTGGCGTGATAGCCAAGAATAAGGCTGGCCTGTTCAAGGGCAATGCGCCGTCGCGAGCATTGCGAAGCGGAGAACCCAACAAAATCGCTTAACTCCTGATCGGTCAGTCAGCCATTACTCTCCAGCAGCGTCAGTATGTTAAGATCGTGATCGTCGATCTGAGTCATTATTTATCCGCCAGCAAATCAGAATATCTGGTCGGACAGATAACCGCAGATTTTGCTACCTTGTCCAACACTATTTGGCGGACAGGGGCGCATGCCGTCGAATGCGTGTCTGACAGCGGCGGTTAAACCGATGAGTGGTGAGGTTTGCAACCAATAAGCCCGGCAGGGTAGCCCCTACCGGGTGGGGAATATCTCAGTCTGGATGGCCAGATACGCGTCCTGGGCCTGTCATCATCGCTGGCAGCACCCGTGGCACTCTCCAGCACCGGCTCGACGCCTGCGACCACCATTTAGCCAGATAATGACCGCCCTGTAGCTGGCGCATTCTCCTCCCGTGCAGGGCCTGTGAGTAACCCAAAGAGGATAACGTGGTGCGCTGTCCTGATCCTGGCCTTCCTGTGCCAGCTCATCTTACGCATCTGACGTCGGCACAATCTTCAGCCCAATGGCGTCACCGCCATGAAAAGCACCGCTGATATTGACCGAAATCTGTCCAAGAGTTTCACGAGTGACCTCAGGGAAACGCACCAGAGTCCGCTGTTCAGTCGGCGTGCTCAAGGTTTCCCTTGACGTTGTCAGCCAGCGATAGTGAATACCATTTTGATCCACGCCCGAGGGTAGCAGAGCAGTAAAGGCCAGTTCGCTGCCCGCCACCGCAGTGATTCTCATCTGGGCAACCGGCAGGATATGTTCACCCTCCTGCACCTCATCAGCGCCAAGCGTTTCATCAAGCCATGCAAAGGCTCTCATGATGTCAGGTTGGTACCCCACGCCATCAGAAACACCTTGTGAGCGCCCGGTACGCGCTATTAATTGTCGCATTTCCAGACAATCAAGGTACACACCATATTTGCGCTTGGCATAGGACTGGATCAGTGCCAGAGCGCCCGTCAGCAGCGGCGTAGCACTGGAGGTGCCGTTAAATGTGGCGGTGTAATTGTGATTATTTCCGGGCAGCGTTTGTAAACCGTCATATCCCGTCGTTGTAACATTATGCCCCCAGGCACAAATTGATGAATTGGCATTATTGTAGTTGGAGAAGGCAAGACGTCGCCCGGTGGTACTGGACACCGCACCAGACAGCAACACACCATTATCGCCATAGTCCGGCATCAAACCCGCATCAGGACTGAGATCGTTCCCGCCGTTCCCGGCAGACATCACAACCGTGACCCCCCGGTGAGACAACACATTGATTCGATCCCAAATATTTTTATAGTAACTCCAGGGCAGCAAACGTCCATCCACATTCACCTGAATATTAAGACCCACGATATCTCCCGGCTGGGCATCGCGCACAATCAGGTCAAGATTGCCCGTGTCATAAAAATGCAGCTGGCAGCCATGAGCGATGCCCGTTACGCCAAACGCATTATTTTTAGCGACAATGCAGCCTGCAGAAGCAGTACCATGATTGCAATCCTGGCTTTCATCGCGGCTGGTGACAACATTGATATTGCCCTGCAAATCTTCATGATTGCGATAGACACCGAAATCAAGCAGGCGAACGGTGGCAAAACGGCCAGTTTCTCCCGAGAGCCATGCCTCGCGCACATTCAGGCCAGGTGCACTATTAAGGTAGGTTTGTCGGGGCGTGAAATCAGGTGTGCCAACACTACTGCCTGCACCGACGCGCGCAACATCCTGTGTGAGGCGCGGTGCTGCAATCTCTTCAGCCTGTTCAGGTGGAGGAAGATCGCGCGTATCCGGATTCAGGCTGCAGGCTTCAACGTAGTCCAGTGTTTCCAGTTCATGAGCAATCAGCTTTAATTCGCCAAAGTGGCCGCTGGCAATCAGCTGGTATAAATTGACAAGACGAGGGCTATCACTATCAGGAAAAACAGCAGTGATAGCATTTCGGTTAGCAATGGCAACTTCTGCTAAATGCTGTTTTTTGAATGCCGAGAACAATGGAAGCCGCCTGTCGTCCTCATTGTAAAACTGCGCCGGACCACCTTCCAGAAACTGAATTTCAAGAAAATAATTGCTGATATTGTCACAGGCAGATGAGATATCTTTAATTTTGCTGGTTTCAGGGAGGGTCGTCCCCTGTTTTAATCGGCGTGACTGGGCCGGAATATTCAGCTTGCGGGTAAAAGTCCGTGGCCGATCACCGCTATCCATAATTTCTGCTTTCAGCTCAAAAATACCTGCAACCTGGTCTGAAAATTTAACGGATATATCAGCGCTCTGGACACTTTGTTGTACGACCAGGACATCATCACGAAAAAGGGAGTAGATCACACCGCTAACTGGCAACGTGGAATGTAGCCTGGCATAAATACAACCATCGAATTGCAGGCTACGATAAACCTCAAGAAAATCACTCATTATATTCACCTTGATATAAAATACTTTACTCATGAATAGACATTCATAAATGAAAATCGGGAGAAGAAATAAATCCTCTCCGCAATATCAATAACAGGAAACGTTATAAAGATATATTATTGATACTAATTTGCGGATTAATATTATCAAATCAAATTTTTATCCAGGGCAGGGAATTACCTGTAGCAGGCCCGGTGGTATTCGGCAATCCAGGTTCAACACCCGTAGCAATCCACCATTTGGCCTGATAATTTCCGCCATTGTGGCTGACCCGACTTTGCCCTGGGTATGTTGAGGTACGATTCCACAAAGGATAGTCAGGCTGGTTATTTCCGCTGCCGCCATTCACCGGTAATACGCACACAGGCCAGGAGCTCCGGGCGATATCACCGCGGCCATTCGTGACGGTGAGTGTGATATCCACCCTTGTCACTGTCGTCACTTCCGGCATCAGGATCGACGTTTCTACTTCATTTGGTGCGCTCACCGTCGCCCCTGAACTGGCATGCCAGTGATAGCGTAGAGAATAGTGAGTGGAGCTGGAGGGCTGAACCGCACTGAGCGTTACACGACTGCCAGCAGAGATTTCCAGCGCAATAGTGGCAGACTGAACCCCGGACGATATAGCGTGCTTAACATCATCGCCATTCATAAAAAAACCTCTCGTCAGTTGAATTTATCTTTATGCAATGAGGATGTTTTCCTCAAGGCACGGTAAAAAACCCTGTGAATCAGAACGAGGAAAATATTGCGCAGGAAGAGGAGTAAGATGAAATTAAAAAAAATAAAAAATTAAAAAAAAATAACAATAATGACTCCAGCACGGATTTTATTATTGTTATTAACCTGTATTTACGTAATGAAATTCCATATTATTGCAGACGCTTTCCAGCAGTTATTTACTGCCGGAAGAGGGTGGTGACGCAGATTTATTGATAATGATGAAGAGTAAGATACCAACCGATGATCTTATCGTGCATTTCCTCTGACTTCGAAAAGCAAATTGTTCTGCGGGTCAGTCGTTTGATATGTGTGCGAAGATTAAGATTATGTCGTTCTGTCCGTTGGGTATATTTCTTGCTCACCACGTGGCTTGTTGCACTTAACAGAACTTTATAAACCGGCCAGGCATCTGTCATATAAAAGGCAATGTTAAATTTGCTTAACAGGGCCAGCAATCGTCGCAGGGTCGGGGCATTTCTCGGGCCGAAGACGTGGGCCAGAGCACGTTTGCGGATACGGTCATAAGCATAGAACAACCACCGGGGATTGCTTTTACACCGCACGTAAGACCATTGTTCATCGGTTTCACAGCAGATAACAACCTCCGTTTCGGGGTCGATATTCTCAGCTACCTGCTTTGGCGAAATTTTTTTACGTGCCGCAGAACCGTATTGAGGCTGATACCGGGGACCCGTGCGGTATCGCGACATCCGGAACCATTCATGGCCATATTAACAATGGTCTGGTGTGTGTCTGGTTTGGCACCAGAGTAGCTAAAATTGAGCTGAAAGGTCTTTGAACAATGCTTGCAGATGTAACGTTGGGCACCGGATGCTGAATGTCCGTTACATCGTACAGCATGAGTTTCATTGCACTGAGGGCAGACGACATCAACTTTAGCCATATGTTACATCCAAAGCGCAAAGCATACGTTATCAGCAAGTCTGCGTCACGACCTCGGAAGAGCATATTTAAAAAGAGAATGAATAAAAATAATTATTCATTGTCATATTGTGGCCCGGCATAATTATCGAAACGCGACCACTGACCGTTAAATGTCAGGCGCACCGTGCCGATAGGGCCGTTACGCTGTTTACCCAGGATAATTTCCGCAATGCCTTTCAAATCGCTGTTTTCATGATAAACCTCATCACGATAGATAAACATAATCAGGTCAGCATCCTGTTCGATAGAGCCGGATTCACGCAAATCCGAGTTGACGGGACGTTTATCCGCTCGCTGCTCAAGGGAGCGGTTAAGCTGTGATAGCGCCACTACCGGCACCTGTAGTTCTTTCGCCAGCGCCTTAAGAGAACGAGAAATTTCTGCAATCTCCAGCGTACGGTTATCGGATAGCGAGGGCACCCGCATCAATTGCAGATAGTCGATCATAATCAGGCTCAGACCGCCATGCTCACGGAAAACTCGCCGCGCACGGGAACGCACTTCCGTCGGCGTCAGACCAGAAGAATCATCGATAAACATATTCTTTTTTTCCAGCAAAATGCCCATGGTGCTGGAGATCCTCGCCCAGTCTTCATCATCGAGCTGGCCGGTACGAATGCGGGTTTGATCAACGCGTGACAGCGAAGCCAGCATACGCATCATAAGTTGCTCACCGGGCATCTCCAGACTAAAGATCAGTACCGGTTTATCCTGCAGCATCGCTGCGTTTTCACAAAGATTCATTGCAAAGGTGGTTTTACCCATCGACGGACGCGCGGCCACGATGATCAGATCGGATCGCTGCAAACCCGCGGTCTTTTTATTCAGATCCTGATAGCCGGTATCAACCCCGGTGACGCCATCGTGCGGCGTCTGATAGAGCGATTCAATCCTCGAGATGGTTGCTTCAAGGATCTGATCGACGCTTTTCGGCCCTTCATCTTTGCTTGCGCGATTTTCAGCAATCTGAAACACCCGTGATTCAGCCAGATCGAGCAGATCTTCACTGGTACGGCCCTGCGGATCGTAACCCGCATCGGCGATCTCATTCGCAACCGCGATCATTTCCCGCACCACCGCACGTTCACGCACAATGTCTGCATAGGCACCGATATTAGCTGCACTTGGCGTATTTTTAGATAACTCAGCCAGATAGGCAAAGCCGCCCACCATGCTTAGTTCACCTTTAGTTTCCATTGATTCCGAAAGGGTAATCAGGTCAATAGGCTTGCTTTGCTCCAGCAGGCGCTGCATTTCACTGAAAATTATTCTGTGAGGGCGGCTAAAAAAATCCTGAGCCACTACGCGTTCAGAGACGTTATCCCAGCGTTCATTATCCAGCATCAGCCCGCCCAACACAGATTGCTCCGCTTCCAAAGAATGGGGCGGCAATTTCAGTCCATCCATTTGTCGGTCAACCAACCCACGACTTTCAGCGGATTTGTTGGAGGGTTTATTTCCTGCCATAGTGATGAGATACCAAAAAATCTGAGGGGAAAGGTGCGCAAGTATACCCGTTTGGCCACCTTACGTCCTTACTCAATGACATGCAATCAACAGGAGTGACCATGGCAAAACGAATTCAAATTAGCCAGCACGGCGGCCCGGAAGTCATGCAGGTGACTGATGTAGTAATCCCTGAACCGGCCGCGGGAGAAGTGATTGTCGAAAACAAGGCGATTGGTATTAATTATATCGATACCTATATGCGCAGCGGATTGTATCCGTCGACCTTACCTTGCGGATTAGGCACAGAAGCGGCAGGCGTGGTGAAAAGCATCGGTGAGGGCGTAACCGCGGTCAAGGTCGGCGATCGCGTAGCCTACGCCCAGTCAGCGCCCGGTGCCTACAGCGAATATCATGCGGTGCACAGTGATAAGCTGGTACTGCTCCCCGATGCGATTTCCTTTGAACAGGCGGCAGCGTCGTTTCTGAAAGGGTTGACCGTTTATTATCTATTCCAGCAGACCTATGTCGTTCAGCCAGAGGAAATTTTTCTGTTTCAGGCCGCCGCAGGCGGTGTGGGGCTGATTGCCTGCCAGTGGGCCAAAGCCCTGGGTGCACATTTGATCGGTACGGTCGGCTCCGCTGAAAAAGCAGAGCGGGCAAAGCAGGCAGGAGCCTGGGCTACCATTAATTATCGCGAAGAAAACGTGGCCCAGCGCGTGAGTGAGCTGACCCAGGGTAAAAAAGTGCGGGTGGTTTATGACTCCGTGGGCAAAGAAACCTGGGAAGCATCACTGGACTGCCTGCAACGCCGTGGTTTGATGGTCAGTTTTGGCAATGCTTCTGGCCCGGTTAGCGGCGTCAATCTGGGCATTCTCAATCAGAAGGGGTCGCTGTATGTGACACGTCCTTCACTCAACGGCTATATCACCACGCACGATGCATTAATCAGCGCCAGCAATGCGCTTTTCTCACTGATTGCCAGCGGGGCAATCCGGGTTGATGTGCCGGAACAGCAGAAGTTTGCCTTGAGTGACGTGCAGCAGGCGCATAAAACGCTGGAGAGCCGCGCAACGCAGGGATCGAGTTTGTTGATTCCATGAGGATAAAATAAAAAAGGGCTTCCCGCAGGAAGCCCTTTTTTATTTTTGTTGTAGGTGCTGTTTGTAGGGTCAGCGGCTATGAATTCTTTATAAATTCAATGAAGGCATCATCGCAGAATTCCTAAGTAAAAAATATGTTTAATTTAAAAGGCTATCTGAACACTTTTCGAGGTGTACCTGGTAGTATGCCACGCAGGCAAAGTTATTATTGCCTATTGAAATTAATATAAATTATTAACTTTATCACCTTGACTTTTTCCTCTGATAGTGACGGTAAACTCCCACCAACACTACCGCTAACAATAAATATGGAAATATTTTAATAACAAAAGTAAGCATGCCGCCCACCACCATGAGTGCTGTCGCCACAATTAACGCCGCGATGATGGCTGGCAGCGTAATGCCCATCAGTAACAACATCGCAAAAAAAACCATAACAAACAGGAATTCCATCAGGGTGCTCCTTTATCAGATGTGACAAAGGTATTACAAAATACGTGCCAGAAAGATAAACAATCTAACTTTATGATATGTAGAGATATTGGAAAAGCTCAGGAAACAGTGGTGATGATATTCACCACTTAATAGTGTAATATTATTACTCTGAATCACAGCCGGGTTAATCTATCCTGCTCGCCCGACCAGAAGAACTGGCACAACGCCTCCTGCTAAAAATTACAAGGCTATTTACGTTCATATAACGGCATATCGG
Source organism: Erwinia tracheiphila (assembly GCF_021365465.1). Classification (NCBI taxonomy): domain Bacteria; kingdom Pseudomonadati; phylum Pseudomonadota; class Gammaproteobacteria; order Enterobacterales; family Erwiniaceae; genus Erwinia; species Erwinia tracheiphila. Next base: position 363,159 of record NZ_CP089932.1, on the reverse strand, counting down.
CTCTCAGCGCGAGACGACGCCCTGTGGACACTGAACCCATGCAAGCTTCCTGAAGGCTCAGACCCCGAAATTTTGTCACCGCTGCTTAAGCCCAACTAAGATAACCCTTATCGTCAGCGCCATACATTTTCTTTTACCCAAAATAAAGGTGAGATGCGTGTATACCAGGTTAATACCGAAAGAAAACGTGTGTTAATGAATTGCGAAAATTAACACAGGGTTAAATGGCCGCGTGGCCTGAAAGGGATTTTGTCATATTCTGTTCTGTCAAAATCCCGCACGGTTTGAAACAATCGTCATCGTAGGGAAAAGTTCGGATTAAAACTGCTTCCTAGCTGCTTGTTATATATGCCATTTCCTGATATCAGAATAAAAAATTTATTTTCTCGCCTGTACCTTCTAAATTTTGCCTGGCATAATTTCATACGCAGTAGCGGTAGGGAAATTGGTCGTGACGCAGATTTATTGATAATGATGAAGAGTAAGATACCAACCGATGATCTTATCGTGCATTTCCCCTGACTTCGAAAAGCAAATTGTTCTGCGGGTCAGTCGTTTGATATGTGTGCGAAGATTAAGATTATGTCGTTCTGTCCGTTGGGTATATTTCTTGCTCACCACGTGGCTTGTTGCACTTAACAGAACTTTATAAACCAGCCAGGCATCTGTCATATAAAAGGCAATGTTAAATTTGCTTAACAGGGCCAGCAATCGTCGCAGGGTCGGGGCATTTCTCGGGCCGAAGACGTGGGCCAGAGCACGTTTGCGGATACGGTCATAAGCATAGAACAACCACCGGGGATTGCTTTTACACCGCACGTAAGACCATTGTTCACCGGCTTCACAGCAGATAACAACCTCCGTTTCGGGGTCGATATTCTCAGCTACCTGCTTTGGCGAAATTTTTTTAAGTGCCGCAGAACCGTATTGAGGCTGATACCGAGAACCCGTGCGGTATCGCGACATCCGTAACCATTCATGACCATATTAACAATGGTCTGGTGTGTGTCTGGTTTGGCACCGGAGTAACTAAATTTGAGCTGAAAGGTCTTTGAACAATGCTTGCAGATGTAACGTTGGGCACCGGATGCTGAATGTCCGTTACATCGTACAGCATGAGTTTCATTGCACTGAGGGCAGACGACATCAACTTTAGCCATATGTTACATCCAAAGCGCAAAGCATACGTGATCAGCAAGTCTGCGTCACGACCAAGTTTACCATCATTTATACCAGAACAATATGGAAATGCTTTACTTTATCGTTGCGCCCAAAATTGACAGGGCAATAATAAACTCTTCAGGATTGCACGATGAAGAAAGAATGATTTATATAATACACTGCCTGACAAATTAATCTGGAAAAATTTAATTTCCGATTAAGCAAGCAGAGTTGGGGTGGCGGTAGTGCCACCCATCGAACTAATATACCCGCAATACATTAATTTAATCATCTTTTCCATCAGCCACAGGAGATATCAGGTCAATTGTGCCAGTTAATACAGGCTTGATATCAATGGTACAGAGAGTGTATTTAAACAGAAGTTTACGATTTTGCGCTATGGCTGACAGCTATTACAGATACCCGGCAATCACCCAGACGACAAGTTCCTACGGAAAGGCTTTCGCGGGTCAGCTTAACCCGGGCGTCCATGCGCCTGGGCATCAATCCCTTAACATGTGAGACAGGAAACCCCGAAGTGCCGAAATTTCCTGCCACAGCGTTTCCCCTCTTAAATGCTGTCACTTCAATGCAGAGGGTGCTTAAGCACCATTGGATAGTGAAAATATGGCAATCCTGCGTAGTTCGCCACCATCAGCTACGCGCCAGCAGGCATTTTGCCGGCAACCAAAGCCAGCGCCTGTTCCAGCGTGTCGATGCCCGCTCCCGGCTTATGGGCATTTTCGCTCAAATAGCGTCGCCACTGCCGGGCACAGGGGATGCCCTGAAACAGCCCCAGCATATGACGCGTGATGTGACCAAGCCGGGTCCCCTGTGCCAGTTCATATTCGATGTAAGGATACATCGCACGCACCACCGAGACGGGATCCGCAGGTGGCAAAGTGCATCCAAACAGCTCACGGTCGACATTCGCCAGCAGGCTCGGGTTTTGATACGCCTCACGGCCCATCATGACGCCATCCACATGCTGTAAGTGAAGTCTGGCCTCCGCCAGTGACTTAACGCCACCGTTGATTGACATGGTTAAATGCGGAAAATCTTTTTTCAGCTGATAAACACGTGCGTAATCCAGCGGGGGAATTTCGCGGTTTTCTTTCGGACTCAGGCCAGAAAGCCAGGCTTTACGTGCGTGGATAATAAATGTCTTACAGCCGCCTTTTTCAGAAACCTGACGGATAAAGTCACACAGAAATTCGTAGCTGTCCTGTTCGTCAATCCCTATGCGGGTTTTCACCGTCACAGGGATGGTGACTTTCTCACGCATTGCTTTAATACCGTCAGCAACCAACGCGGCCTCGCCCATCAGGCAGGCACCAAAACGCCCGTTCTGTACCCGGTCAGAAGGGCAGCCAACATTAAGGTTAATTTCATTATATCCACGTGCCTCTGCCCGCGCCGCACATTCGGCCAGTGCCGCTGGCTCAAAGCCACCCAGCTGCAGGGCAACCGGTTGCTCTTTTCGGTTCCAGGCCAGATAGTCCCCTTTGCCATGAATAATCGCACCTGTCGTCACCATTTCAGTGTACAGCAGTGCGTGGTGCGTCAGCTGACGATGAAAATAACGACAGTGGCGGTCAGTCCAGTCGATCATCGGTGCAACGCTGAATCGTGAAGGGCTGTATTTTGGCGCTGTGTCGCTGTTTTCGCTGGTTTGGTGCAGGTTGGAAGATTCTTTATTTTCGTGCATTTTTTGTCTTTATGTCGTATTTTTTCTTTATCAGCACCCCCAACAGCACCCCATGAATCAGGGGTGCTGAATGAAGGTAAAGGAAAAGCATGGCCTACTATAGCATAGAAAAACGTCAACGCGCCGATGGGACTTTGCGCTACCGCTGTACAGTGGGCGTAAAAGAAGGCGGGAAATACATCTACAGGGAGAACCGGACATTCAGCAAACAGGCTCATGCCAAAACGTGGGGTGCTGGCAGGGTTGCTGAACTGGAAACAAATGGGGTGCCGACCGCCAACGATTTAAACAAAATGACGGTGGGCGACCTGCTTAAGCGCTACATCAGTGATCCCAACCTCGGCGGCAAAGCTGGCCGCACAAAACGTTATGTACTGGATATGTTGCTGGACTGCGACATAGCCGGAATCCCACTTACAGACCTCTCAACCAGCCACGTTATTGAGCACTGCCGCCAGCGAAACGGCGCAGGTGCGGGCCCTTCCACAGTTAACCACGATGTGAGTTACCTCTCTTCAGTTATCGCGGCCGCCAAGCCCGTCTACGGTATCGACTACACAACTAACCCCGCAACAGATGCAAGACCGTTATTGCTCCGGATGGGGCTGATCGGCAAATCCAGAAGGCGCAGCCGCCGCCCGGTAAGCGACGAGTTAGACAGATTGCTGACAGGGCTGGAAGCCAGGAGCGATCATGTCGCGGCAAAAATACCCTTCGTTGATATCCTGAACTTTTCAATCCTGAGCTGTATGAGGGTGGGCGAAGTGTGCAAAATTCGCTGGGAGGACGTGGACGAAAGGCAAAAGGCCGTACTGGTCAGAGACAGAAAAGATCCGCGCAAAAAATCAGGCAATCACATGCTGGTCCCACTGTTGGGAGAAGCCTGGCACATCGTGCAGCGCCAGCCCAAAACCAGCGAGTTAATTTTCCCCTATAACTCCCGCTCCGTAACGGCGGGTTTTCAACGAGTCAGGAATGCCTTGGGCATTGAAGACTTGCGTTACCACGATCTGCGCCGCGAAGGAGCCAGCCGCCTGTTTGAAGCGGGATTCAGCATAGAAGAAGTGGCCCAGGTTACCGGCCATAGATCGTTAAACGTTCTGTGGCAGGTTTACACAGAACTGTACCCGAAGTCACTGCATGACAAATTTAACGCGGGTTTAATTGACATGAAGTTAAAAAACTGAGCTTGTAATCATCTGCATGTTTGTCCTAGATTGTCCTGAATGTATACAGAACAGGGATGAAAACGATGGACACAGTTGAAGAGCTCAACAACACTTATTTCTATAAAGGCGTGTGCAATCTTTCGGCGGGAGAATTATTCTTCTGGGTTTTCCTCGATGCGGTAGACGAGCAGCTTGGCGTAAGTGACATTGTGGCCGCAGCAAGCATTATTCTGGGGCAACCCACCCGCCCAACACGGGGTAAGTTCGCCGGAGCGACCAAGGGAACTTCCATTGCATCAGAAGCAGCTCGCCGTTATCTCAACATTGAACTGCCATTTCGCCTACCCACATTCACGAATGCGAGCCTCAGAACACTTCGGCCTAAGTTTGTAAATAATCTTGGCGCTTTTGTCGGTCGCGCCGTTCCTGTTGTTGGGTGGGTTATCGCATCCTCCGACGTGGCTGCAATAGCATTCCATGCCACAGTGAACTACAACCGGATAGCCAGAGGGGATGATAAATTATGGTGACGGATAATGATGTCCTTGATTTTTTCAGGAAAGAATTACCCCTGGTGACGACACTGTCATTAAAGAAAATCCCGCTTAATAAGGACGACACTCTACAGGAATACGCGGAAGTCGAAGACCTGGCAGAAACCATCAATAAATACTCAGATAAGTATAACGTCGACGTATCCGCGCTAAACATTGAGAACTATTATCCCTGGTCGATCCCCTGGTTTTTCCGTAGCTGGTTCACGAAAGAACCGGTTAAACAAATCAAGAAACCACTTACAGTTACTATGTTCGCAGAGTCCGCCAAAGCAGGACGCTGGCTTTATGACTGATAGTGATACCGGGGCGCCCCTGGTAAGGGTCATACAACAACGTTGATCATCAGGTTCCGGGGTTCGCCACCGGGACCACGGACAATACCCTCAATAGCGCCATTCTTCACCGCAGCAATCAAATCCGTTGTGAGGTACTTAATTATGTGCTCATCCGGAAAGACATCTGAAACACTGATTTTTGCGGTTGATGCCGCGATTTCTACCAGCGTCTTCCCTCGCAGGTGCAGAACGCGGGAAAAGGCCATTGAAGGAATATCACCTGCAGGTGTATTTGCGCATAGGTTCCAAGGATGCGCACTGCTGGCATCAGAAGTAACGGCCACACACCCCGTCAGTGAAACTGATGAGGTTAAGTCTCCACTGATTGTGCAGGCGCGTGTCTGGCCCCAGCCGGTAACCTCTGACGGGTCATAGTTGTCCGGTATCGTGTCAATTATCACTCCACGAATATCCAGAACGCTACCACCTGAGCAATGGAACGTGAGGGGGCCAAATAGCCGCGGGGCGTCATAATAAGCGATATGAGCTTTAATTGTTGGTCGGGCCAGGTCTGCCGCTGCCCAGCCGTAATAAGATGGCTGCGAGGGTGACGGGTCCGGCACCTTATTGCCGTCAATATAGGGATCATCGTAAGGCATAATCAGTCTGATACACCCTACTATCGATGTCTGAACATCAAGAATAAAAGTCTGGCCGGAATGAAGGTGTATGGTGTTGCTCTTGTTCGCAGGGGTTCGCGTAAGAGCCTCATTCAGGGTTTTAAGCGGTTTTTCTCGCGAACCGATATTATCATCACTGCCGTTAACGGTATCGACATACAGATTGAGCAAATCATCAGACGCTGACGTACCGTAGTAAAGCCCATCGTCGCGGATCTCCAGCAGATTGCCGCTATTCCCGGACAGTTTAACACCCAGCGGATCCGCCTCTGTTCCGTCGCCGTGCAGGGTCTGATCGTGAAACACTTTGAGCACATACGGGCCTGAGCAACGCGGAAAATAGAACGCCTGGGCATCGAACTGGTCATAAACAGCAATCGAATAATCCTGCGTCACTACCAGTTTAACCACCTGCCCGCTGATAACCGGGTAACCACCAGCATTGATGCTGATCGGCTGCGCTATAGGCGTCAGCGTGCCGTTCTCGCCCTCCTGGTAAACTGTTACGCGGTTTGTCTCAGCTGTAGGATCAGTATCCAGTTTGCCGACATAGATTTTACCGTTAAAAACGGTGCTGAACTGGCGCGGCATGGTGTAAAGCTCAACAGGGAGCGTGAGCGGTACGGCGTTATCGGTCATTTTAAATTTCCTTACTATTGACAGGATGTAATAAATTTGGGCTTGTAATTTTTTGCAAGTTTGAATTGACAACACTTAAAGCAGGGCCTTATGCTGAATATGCACCAGCAAAATCTGGTGCCGGGATTTGCACCCCGGTCAGCACTTAGGCGATATCAGACGCGCCAGCGTCTTTTTTATTGTCTGCGGCCCCCTGCACCTTTATTATTTCAATGGTGGGGCGTGCAGGGGAGCCGTAAGGCTCGCCGGTTTCCTTTGTGCCCGGTAGTGCAAACCCTGTACGTCTCACCACCCGAAGCTTTGCACCTGACGGTGGTGATTAACCTATGCACACAGGATCTATCGCCATGACTACATTCACCTTCCAGAACCACGCCCTCAAAGCTCACACCATCGCAGGTCAAACCTGGTTCGAGTCAGCCGACATTGCCGCAGCGCTGGACTACGCCAATCCCCGGTCCGTTACAGGTATTTATGCCAATTACAAAAACGAATTCACTGAAGGTATGACCAAGGTACTCGAATCAAGTACCTTGGGTTTTGTAGGGGTACGCCCCGAGGTACTCGAATCAAGTACCTCGGCGAATTTAAAGGCTCGTAAGCGCGTTTTCTCCCTGCGTGGCGTTCATCTGATAGCGATGCTGGCCCGCACGCCGGTAGCGGAAGACTTCCGTAAATGGGTGCTTGATCTGATTGAAAAGGAAGAGAAGCGCGGGAGCTTAGCGCCGGTAGTTAAGCGCCGCGGGGCCTATACGAAGCGCAACGCCGATTTGCCTGCTGGCGTCTACCATAACCAGAGCAAATATAACCCCTACCGGGCTACTGTCTGGGATGGCAAAACATCCGTGCATGTGGGCAGCTACCCTACCGTTGATGATGCTGTGGCCGCGATAGAACATTTCCAGCATACCGGCGTTGTTCAGCGTCTGCAGACGGCGCGGACGGCTCCGCACATCAGCATAGCGCCGCTGGCAGAGGCTGGCACGCCGACAGCGTACAAAGCCGACAGCGTAGACTTTGTTAATCACGTAAAGGTGCTGCTTGAAGCGGCCCAGCTGCTGGCGCTGTACCCGTTCGGCAAAGATCTGTCGTGGGACCTGATCGCCTTCGCTCAGGAAGAGGCACAACGAACCGCGGCCCACTAACTCCACAAAAGCAAAAACCCCCGAACTGGTGAGGAACGGGGGTTTTTGCTTTACTGCTTCGCGGCATGCGCGTCTCAACGTTAAGTAGTATTACTAAAACTACAAAAAACTGCAAGTTGATCGTAGCCCCACGCGCATACTGTCGCTAAACTACGTCCTGTTGTGGCGAACGCTACCGCGTATTCTGTTCAAATGACGAATTTTTCCCGTTGAAACGAGTGGTGTCGTCAAGGCTCTGGCACGGAATGCGGCATGCGCGTCTCAGCGTTGCACGTCCGGCTTCGGGAAAATGGAAGAGCTGAGCCGAACGGCTGCATTCCCTGTTATAGGGAAAACGGATGACCGATTCCAGACAACTGCTCCGGCAGATTATCAAAATCGTCATTGCTGTTCTACAGCTGATCCTGTTATTAATCTAATATCAGGAAACGTACCTAAGGCGCGGCGGAAACCACCCGTTGCGCCTTTAATAAAGCCAAAGCTTAAGAGGTAATTATGTTTAGGTATATATTTCCTGTTATAGTATTTGCGTTAATCTTCAAAGTATTTCCTACTTTAGGAATAATAGTATCAGCCGTAACATTTGGAACTTGCGCAGTTATATTTTCAATGCTAATCATTGTAAAACTGGTCAAAATAATCAAATCCCTGACTAAAATAAAATGCAAAGTATATCAGGAAGATGCTCAGGGTCGGGCAACCCGGATTGAATAATTAGTCTGCGTCACCACCGGCCAAAAACGCTATAATCCCCGTTCTGGAAACGTTTTTTAATTCAGAGTCAGAAAGGGTCGCCTCCCACTTTTTAAAGTTCTTTGATTGAGCTATTTTTCTTTCAATAGCCTGTCGTGCTTCAATACGATCCAAAGGCAATGATTGGGACCTGAATAGCATGCTTTTAAACTCAGGTGACGATAGCAACTCATCCGCAGCTTTAATCCTGCTTTTCCGGCCAGCGGAGAGAACGCCTGATATCACACTTGCAACCCCCACACCGGGTAAACCGGATAGCGAACTTACACCTTCAGCTACCGCAGCTTTTTTAGCTATTTTGGCGATTCCATATAGCTTAGCAAGCCCGCCATCTTCTTTAAGGAAGTTCTTCACCTGTTGGTCTACCAGGCTGCTTGCGTATTGCTTACCTGTATTCAAGCGATTCATTGCTTTTGCGGCCTGGTAGATGGAATTAAGCCGTTTAGATGCTTCCGGGCCTATCGCCTTATGGAGTGAAGACAAATTAGAACTGTTTCTTTGCATGCCGTTGTACCATTTTACGAAGCCGTCCACGCCTAATTGCTGCCCTGGCGATTTAGCATAGCTGGTAAAGGCTTTATTCAGAGATGTTAATGCAACTTCTTTCCGCATATCTTGCGGAATAGCTCGCATTAGTTGGCTAAAATCAGTTCCGTTACCCTGAGCCATACTTACTATAGCTCTTTCAACTTTAGGTATTGCGGATTGTTGTAATTTTTTCCCTAAGACAAACTGAGCATTATCCTCTACTCCCTTCCGGGTTTTCACTAACTCTTTACCCAAGCCCCATAACTCTCCGGCACCGTATTTCTCAGCAATTTTTTGCTGGTCTTCAGTTATGGCAGCATAAAGTCCCTTCAATACACCCGTTTCCTCATCCTTATAATATCCTTCTTTTGTACCGATAGCTTGACCGACCTGTTTTCTAACGTTATCCAGTCGACCATACGTTGGCAGGGTGTTAGGGTCCAGCCTCAGCATAGTGCGCTTCAAAATAGGTGATAATTCGTCAAGACCGCCTAGATCATCCGCATGGTTTTCAAGGTATTTGAGTGCATTATTAGCTTCAATATTGTCACGAATGGGGATTTTCTGAGCAACTTTATCATAGATATTATCAGCCTGAGATTGCAGGCTCGCAACAGTATGGTCGAAATTGGCAGCAAGTCTTTCAGATACGGCCTGTTTATCAAGGTCGCCCCCGAATGAGGTGATTAGGTCGTCAGCTTTCTTTCCAAGCTCCGAAATAAACCGCTTATGACCTTCATTAATTTCAGTCCCCGGCAAAGTCGCTACTGCATTATCAAGCGCTCTGACAGCTGGGTTATTTGAAACCATTCCGGGAGTGGTGTAGCTCTCAAGTCCAAGTTCTTTAACTGCGTTAACAGCCTGCTGGTCCGGCATAACCTCATTAGCAAAATTACGTACTGCCTTATCCCCACCTAATATGGCGTTATCCATTGCTTTAGAGGCTTTGGCTAACGTTGAATCAGTAGATCCTTTCCCCAGACCAGCTATAGATTTATACAGATCTGTGGCGTTCTGACTTATTTTATTGCCGACCTTACCAACCGCGGGGCCTACCAGTTCAGCTACTGGTCCGGCTACAGCGCCAATAGTTGCACCTGTAGCCACATCGCTACCGGTACCGTTAGCTACGATCCCGCCTTCAGTGGCCCCCAGCCCCGCAGCGGTCGCCAGCCTGGCTGCACCCTTAGGTACCTGAGAGATAAGCCCACCCCCGCTTAGAAAGGGTGCAGCTTGTCCCGCAAACTCTCCAACATCCTGAGCGATTGAGGGTTTAGCGGCAAATTTCTGCTGAACTGACGTTATAGCCGCCTGTTCTTCAGGTGTAAGGTCGTTGAACAGGCCAACGCCTTTACCAACATCCATCAGCCCATTAAGTACCCCGAACATAAAACGGTCAAAACCGTTAGCTTTGTTAACTACGTTATCCTGGCGGGCGATTTCTGCAGGCGATATTTGTGGTTGCGACTGAGAGTTAGAGTCATCAAATTGGTCGAAAAAATTACCCGGTTGTGATGCCGGTTTATCCGGTTCGTCAAACTGATCAAAAAAATTTGCCATTACTCAAATCCTTCCGGCAGATAGCCGTATTTGGCTTTGAACTGTCCCGCCAGTGCAGGGTTGCTCTGAAGGGCCTGGAGCGCGCTGTTTGGAGCTGTATTAGCACCGTTAGCAGGTTGCGGGCCGCCCGCTGGTGAAGAACTTTCTTCATAAGTCGGTACATAGCCATTCAGCGCACCACCCGCTTTCTGTGCCAAGAAGCGTAGCTGTTTGCGCACGGCATCGGGCGAGCCGATAATACCGTTGTCTGTAACACGCAGTCCGGTTCCCAGCTGATAGGCGGCATCAAGCTCTTTATTCGAGGTGCTGCCTTTGAACGCCTTGAGGCGTTCGGAACCGATAAGGCCCTGTAACTGTTTTATCTTGCTGATTTTGTCAGCGCTGCTGTTACGAAACGTTCCGGCCAGCCACCCTTTCTCACGTGTGTTAACGGTCCCGACAATACGATCTAAATCGGGATCGTCTGCCAGTTCCTGCGCCAGCTGCTGCGCCTGATACAGGTCATTTTTAGCCGCTGTGACCTGCGTCTGACGCTGTTCAATCTCCTGCTTATTAGCATCAATTTTTTGCTGCGCGGCCTGCCGTTTGAGGTCATTATCAGCAGCTTTATACTGGTTCTCCAGCTGCCGTTGCTGGAAGTTCAGCTTTTTCAGCTGCATATCGTCCGCATGGAACTGCGCCGCCTGGTTCAGACCGGCCCAGCCACGGGCGCTGGCGTCCGCAACCTGATCGCGCTTAATCTGTCGGTCTGCCCTGTTCCCCTGCTCAGCGTAATAATCTTTTACCCCCAGGGCGCTCATGCCCACCTCATCAATCAGCTGTTGCGTGCCTTTGGGGTTCTGCTGGTACTGCTGCCAGAGCTGCTCTGGCGAGCTGCCAACGCTTGCCAGCGTGGATTTATGCTTCATGGCGGCCTGCGCCAGTGCAGCAGGATCGCCACTTTGCGAAGCTAAGCGAAGATCACGCGCCGCATTGCCCAGCGCCAGCCGGTGATTATCGTCGCGGATGCCGATCCCTTTTTGCACCGCCTCCATTTGCTCAGGATATTTTGCAATGATGCTTTCCATCGCATCCGGATCACCTGAGGAATACGCCTGTTGCCAGTCCTGCCGGAACTGCTGAGCCTTTGCAGCGGCCGCCTGCTGCTGCTGGCGCTGCAGGTTCAGACCCGCGAGTTGAGCCTGCCCCAGCTGGTTCTGCGTTTCTTTCAGCGCCTCACTGCGGAAATCAGGCACCATCGATTCGTAAAAATTGACCGGTCCGCCGCCCAGCCCCTGTAACATAGCCATCAGAAGAAGCTCCCGAACAGGCCCGTAAAGCTGTTTGCGCTGGCCGCCGTCTGCCAGGGGATCGCCGCCTTGCCGGCCTTAAGCTGGCCCGCCTGGGTCTGAAGCTGCGTCATGCCGTTGGCGTAGTCGCCCGTGAAATTAGCCATTGAGCCTGCGCTGTTCAGTCCGATGCCGGTCAGCCCCATCAGATTATTGTACTGACTGCTCAGATACTGCTGGCCGAGCTGAGGCGCGATTGATGCCAGGCCGTTACTGGTCGCCGTGGACCCCAGGCCCCCCGTAGCCTCGGCGCTCGCCAGCTGCTGATATCGGGCCTGATTTGCAAGTCCGGCATATTCTGAAGAGTTGTAATAGTCGTTCAGGGTTCCGGCGCGGTCATTCACGAGTGACTGCAGCCCCTGAAGTCCTGAGCTGCCCGCATCATAGAAAGGCTGGTACAGACTCATCTGCTTTTCATAAGCGTCGTTCCAGGTGCTCTGCGCCTTATCATTTGCAGCGATTTGCTGTTTCGCGGCTTTGTTGGCACCAATACCACCAAGAACGCTGCTTACTGCATTACCTGAGCCGCTGATTGCTCCACCCATACTATTTTCTCCAGAGAATGTGGCAGACCGTGGGCCCGCCGTTAATCAGATTGAGGGTTTGCAGGCCGTGATCCACAAATCCGAGTTTTTTCGCCAGGTTGAGTGCCCCGTTACCCTGTTTAATAATCAGCCGGATCGGCGTATCGCCAAGCATGCTGATCACTTCCAGTGATGCCCTGCGGCTTATATGCCGCCTGCCGGGTTTTGCTGCGATGTGCGCATCAATGAAACCGTGCTGCCGGATAAGCGCTATCAACACGCAACCGTCATACAGCAGGTAATCGCCATCAATCAAAGGCCAGTCGTCCAGCCCCCACAGGCGGAACAATGCCTGCCCGGTAAGAGCATCAATTTTTTGCAGCATGGTTATTCCCCGATCAGTCCGTGGGCGCGGAGCGCATCCTCCAGCGCCTTGATGCGCTGGCGGGCCTCTTTCAGGCCACCGGGTGCTGAGTCGGGATCGAAATCAGCGTCGGCGTTGAACGCCCCGCTGCTGGCGCTGCCGGTTGCGGGAGTAAAACCGGTCACGCGGCCACCGACGACCTGAATGCCGTTAACCGTGAAGGATGTCGCACCGAGGGAGCCGCCAACGCTCTGCGCATCGGTGGCGCTTTTTGACACGTAATCACCGTTAATTTGCTTCAGCGCCTCACCCTGGCTGGCAATAGTCTTGTCCTGCTCTTCGTTCTGCTCCTGTGCCGTGTTGGCATCCCGGCCAGCTGAATTGGCCTTGTTCGCAATATTCACCATGCTGTTGCTCTGCTGCAGGACATACAGCTGATATGCCCGGGAGAAATTGGAAGGGAGCATTTGCGCATTGATTGGTGTGGGGAGTACCTGCACATCATCATTTTTAGCCATAACCCGCCCTTAACTGACAGTAAGCCAGCGCGGCTGGCGTACTGGTGACAAAGCGCAGGCGAAATCCGATGTTTTTACGACACCGACCGATCCTGCGCCAGATGATCCGCTGGTCGTAGCGGTAGAGGCTGTTGGAGGTGATTAACTGCTCACGCCCGTAATTACTGCCGTCCGTCGTCACCGAGATAAAGCAGCGCTCTGCTTCCAGCGCCAGCCCTGCGGCGGATTCAATCTCAAAGTCAAACAGCAGGGAGTTGTCCGCTTTCGCCAGCGGGGTATAAAGGACCAGCTCAGCGGCTTCGTCATATTGAGACGCGAGCGCAGGATCCAGTCTGCCGGTTACGCCCTCATTTTTGTCGCCCAGCGTGACGGCTGACCCGTCCCACATCAGATCAATCCCACGGTAAACAGCGTCATACAGGCCACTTTTCAGAATGCACCATTGCGGCCCGTCACCCGAGGCACTCCCATCGAAGCAGAGCGTATGCCGGGGCAGGTGCACGATCAGCAGTTCGTGGCCGTCAAATCTGACCGACTCCAGCACGCCGGACGCCAGTTCGTCAGCGCTGTAACCGCTTATCAGTTTTTCGACGGTCGGCGTTGCAATCGCTTTTTTGCTGCCACTGTCGATGAGGTACACGGACGGTGCGCCTGTAGCCGGGTGACTGAGCACAGCGAACGAATCGCCGTAATGGCATTTACAGTAAGTCCCTGCGATGCCGGTATTCACCATCAGCGACGGCTGTGCAATGTAAACCGCATCGCTGGTGCTGGAACTGCCGGACAGCGAGAAATATTCTGTCGTGGCCGAGCCGAAACAAACCACCATATCCCGCCAGCTGCCCACCCCCTGAATGCCGTCTGGCATTGACTCAGCCCGGTAAAATGGTCGGTACTGGTCCGGGTGTGTTTCGTCCTCAAGATCCGTTATGCCGAAGGTGTCCGTACCATCTTTGACCCAGATATAGCGGCTCCGGTTGTGGCAGATATCGCGGACGGTCCCGATCTCATACTGCGCATAATCGAGCGAAATCTCGTTAACGGTCAGATCGACAGACACCGCCGTAGCGTCAGTGCCGCCGCCGTTAAATGTCCAGCTCAGGGTAACAATGCTGCCGCTGGTTTTGCTGCCGGTTACCAACACCTCAGAAAGCCATGGGCCGCTTTCAGGCTTTTCCTGAGTCTGTTCGCTGCCCCACTGGCTTTCTGTGACTGTCAGCGCCTCGCCGGTAGTGCCGTCTGATTTTGTTGGCGTAAGCGTGATCGTTATTTTACCGTCCTGCGACTCTGCCGGGACATAAAACGCATCGCTGCCGCTGGCGGTGTGCGTCCACGCGCTGAGCGTTTTCTCGTAACCCTCCTGTGATATGACCGTTTCCGGCCAGTTATCGAGCGCTGTAAGCGTCTTATCATCGTAGCTGTAAAGCAGCAACTGGCCGTCAGCCGCCACGCCCTGGCTGCTGTAGCTGTGTGCCATGCTGACCCGCCCGCTGCCGGGTATGGTGACTTCAAGATCGGAGCCCCTGGCGTACAGCTTCGCACCGGCCACGCGAAACAGCTCACTTTGTTTTGTATTGTACTCCGCGCCGCGGGAAGTGCCGTCCACCTCCGCAGCTTTCGCTATGCCAGGAAACGAGCGCATGTAACCCGCAGCGTTCAGCACCGGTTGCGGCACGGCCAGCATATTTACGGGCAGGAGATCGACGTAGTCAGCGATAAACGGGTTCTTCCCTTTACCCTTAATTATCGGAAGCTGGATCATCGGCATGGTGTCGTTTCCTGTGAAAATATCGCGATGTGTGACGGTTACCGCTGCCGGTTGGCATCCGGTTGGGATAACTGAGATGAGGCGTTCGCCGCTTCGCCAGCCACTTGACGATCCGCTCTTTGCCATAACTGCCTTTGGCAACCAGTCCGGCGGGAGCCTCCTGTCCGTAGTCAGTCAGCATGCGAATTGCCAGACAGACCAGCACGGCGTTGATGCAAAAATCAGGCAGGTTGTGGGCATCCTCCGGTAATGGTGATACACCGCTTTCCGAAAAGGCATACCCCACATCAATACCGCGCCGTTCGTCATCCATAAGCCATTCGGACATCATCAGATCGAGGTCGTCGAGGCCATCTTCCAGCGACTGAGGGTCAACATCCGTCAGCGTGGCATTGCTGGCGAGCGACGCCTTACGCAGTGCTGCCAGCACAATATCGCCCTTAGTCGTCAGTCTCATCGGCGGCCGCCTTTGGTTTACGTCCGCGTTTTTTTGGCGTCTCGTCCTCCGATTCGCCAATCAGATCATCGCCATCCGTTTCGGTTTCTTCCTGCTCCTGCTCCTGCTCCTGCTCCTGCTCCTGCTCCTGCTCCTGCTCCTGCTCCTGCTCCTGCTCTGGCAGAGGTTCAAGTAGTTTTGACGGATGATCAAGCCAGCCCTCCGCCAGATATTTCGCTAAATCCTCGCGCCCGATTACCTTCACGTGCGCCGTGGTGTTCCAGACCCGGGTTTTACCGCCAGCTTTATAAATCATCGTTTTCATGAAATTACCTCATTTAAAAAGGGGCCAAAGCCCCTCAGTTGTTACGCTGCCTGATTAGCCAGGCCCACGCCGATCGATTCCGGACGGGTCGCATTGACCGAGTACCACAGCGCAATACGGCATTTGCCCGCCAGCGTGCTGATATCGCCCTGGGTGGCAAAAATGCCGTTCAGGCCAACGTCAGGGATGCTGAATGATTTGGTCTTCATGCCGGAGAAAAGCTCGTGGGTGGTAGGGATCGGCTGCGAGACAATGCGGATACTGTCGTTTGACCAGAACACATTGGTTGTCGCATCGGCCACGTTCAGGATATTCACCGCCATTGCGTTAGCCAGACCGGTATTAACGTTCGCATAGGCCCTCTGTGCTGCGGAGAGGCTGGCGTCATCCAGTGCAATCGGCTTAGGCGTGATCTCAACGGTGTTCTCGTCCAGAACGCGAACAACTGAAAACGTCGCGTCGTCCGTCAGCACGTTTTTCGCCATCTGCGCGAGGTATTTCACGCCCGCAAAGCTGATTTTGTCACCGCGCTTAAGGCCGGTTGTCGCCGACAGCTTCACCTGTGCGAAACGGTTATCGACGTTCTCGCGTTCACCATCGGCATCTTCAACCCATGCCAGCGGCTTAAACGACTGGGCGCCGGAAACCGTTAGGCCCGACGCGCCGGACGCTTTGAGCACAGGCATTTTTGGCGAACGCAGCACATCATCAAAACCCGCAACCTGTTTCTGGATAGTGCCTTTTTTATAGGCGTCCTCCGTCATGCGGCCATAAATATCGCGCCCCACCAGGTCATAGCCCGCCTTCTTGTAATCCTTAACGTTAAAGAAGTAGCTCAGGCCGCGGTTGCGGCTCAGTTCGCGGGCAAACATGATCGCCTCAGCGTCGGCGACAAAATCCCAGCCGCCGCCAGGCTTGTTGCTGATGTCCTCCGGATTGGTAACGACCAGCGAGCCCATATCGGCGGACACCTGAGCGATTTTCTGCTCAACGTTGTTAGCCAGCTTCTCAGCCGCGGCTTTGATGCGGCGGCGATAGCTGGTTTCATCCCGCAGGTCATCCGCCCGCAGCGAGAAGAAATCATTATCCGGTACGCCCATATTCACCTTGACCGCCAGCTCAAGCAGATCCGTCTCCTTGCCGGTCAGGTCCCAACCCTCCTGGGTCGGAGATTCCATTTGCAGCGGCATCCAGTGGGTGTTATTGCTGCGCTGCATATCGCCAGCAGGCGGCGTGTAAACTTCAGCTTTCTGCGCCATTGGTGTGAGATTTGTGATTGTCTCGATCACCTCATCGACACCGTATGACACGATTTGACCTTCGTTTAATGAAGCCATTATTTTGATCCTTAAGAGAGTAATTTTTTAATTTTGCGGTAGGTTTCAACGTCGCCTTTAGTTGCCGCTGCATTCATCTGCTTTTGCAGCACATCGCGATTTGCCGCCGCAACGTCACCGCTTACGGGCTCGTCAACGGGTGGCGCTTTTGACACCTCTTTACCGCGTGGCTTAATCGTCAGGCGCTCTGACAGGCGCGTCAGCTCAATCAGGGCCTGTTGTGAGCTCATTGTCAGCAATCCGCGCAGCTTTTCCGGGTTTGCACCCAGGTGGTAGAACATCGCCGCCGATTTTTCAGGGAAGAGGCTCATGATCTCCGCATCCAGTCCGGGGGGGAGGATGCTTCTCACGACATCTTCTTTTTCTTCAAAATCTGGCAGGTTCAGCTTCTCAGCGGCGTCATAGTGCGCTTTCGCCGCTGCTGCGAATTGTGACGACTGGCGGGTAAACTCCTGCGTTTTACGGCCCTGTTCAGCAACGGCGTTACTTCTCGCGTCCTGGGCTTTCAGCATCCACTCGTTCTGGGCTGCCTGAAAAGCGGCCATGGCGCGGTTAGTATCGAAGCCGTATTTTTCCAGCGCCGTATCTGACAGAAAGTCATTAAAATCAGGCTGGGATGGCAGCTCAGGTGTTACCCGCAGATTCTCCGGCACCTCACCACGCGTAACCGCTTCCGCTGCCTGCTCCAGTTCGCGCTGACGCTTGCGGGCAATGCGGCGTGCTGCAAACTTTGCATTCTCGTTTGCGGGGGTGTCCGGGTTGGCTGGTTCCTCGTCATTCAGAACAATGTCAAAGCCCTGTTCGCCCTGATCCTCTGGCTGATTTTCCGCTACTCCGGTCTGGACCTGCGGCTGTGCATTTTCCTGATCTGCGGACAGGGTTGATTCTTCAGTTACCTGAATGTCGGTGGTATCACTCATGTTTTTTTACTCTCTACATGGATTGAGGGAACTCGCCCGAAGGCGGAAATTGACCCGGCACCTGGCCGGTGGGTATGGATTGCTGTTGCCGGGTGGCAACCTCGTGCATCAGTTTCAGCGCTTCAATCACCGCTTTGCTGTCTATGTTTCGGGCTTGTGCCAGCTTATAAATAGTGTCAGCCTGTGAGCGCTGCGCGTCCTGCTGCGCGGTAAATGCTTTAATTTCGGTCTGCGCCGTCTCGTTCTGCGCTCTGGCAGCTTCAGCCTGCGCGGCGATCATCTGCGCCTGTGCGAGAACCATATTCGGATCCTGCTGGCCCTGTTGTGCCTGCTGAGCTTCCTGCAGCCAGCGTTCCTCTTCCGGCGTCTCCGGTTTTTTCAGACCCTGAACTACCAGCTGTTTCGTTGCGTAATCGCGGGTGATCTCGATGCCTTTACCGTCCAGCAGCGCCAGATATTGCAGCAACAGTACGTTCCAGACCTGATGCTCTGCCGGGACCGTTTTCAATAGCTCCTGAATCTCAGCCCGGTTCTGGTCCTTCATGCTCTGGAATGACGGCCCCGCGTCGGTGTAGCACTCATAGCGCCCGCGAATATCATTGAGCACCACCACACGCCCGGACTGATAATCAACGGCCTGTGACAGGGTCTGCACCTCGTTTTCGCTGCCGTCCTCAGCCGTTGTCAGCACGGTGCGCGGCACATCGTAGATGTCATTGACCATCGCCTGGTAAATTTCACCGTCGCGGCGCATGGCGGTAGCCAGGTTATCCATGAAAACGAAGGTTTCCAGGTCGGCGCGCTGGTTCAGCTGGTTCACCGTATCAAAGGCCACCTGGTTACCATTTACCTCCTGGCCATCCACGCCCGGATCTGCAACCTCTTTCACCGCCGCGGTGGCCGCCTCCAGCATGTAGGCGTTTGCCTGTGGCACTTCCGGATTATCCATATATGAAATGGGCCGCGCCGGAAGCTGGGCGTTCTGCTCGTCGGTACGATTCATCAGGTAATAAGGGAAATCGTCATCCCCGCTGTACATGTACTCGTAGCCCTCAATCTGCTCCGGCCAGAATATGGGCTTTTTCTTCGGTGTGCGGGCCACGATGTCGGCGTTGAACGACATGATCATGTTGCGCAGGCGCTGGCCGTCTTTCGTCAGCCGGACAATCCCCTCGTACACCTCCACATCGTCAACAAAGCCCCACTCCCCGAAGACCGGCACAATCGGCAGGTGCTCACCGGCTATCAGCTCCCGGTTTTTCAGTACGGCAGTGTTTGAGAGAATGGTCTTATACACCCTGCGGCGGGTGACTTTGCGCTCTGCGACCTTCTCCATGCCCTGCTCAGCCAGCTCATCGATCACGTCTTTAATATCGCGCTTGTAATAGCTGACGGGCTCGCCGCTCAGCGGGTCCTGATAAATGAATACCGTCTCTTTCTTTTCCTCGACCTCGTAATATTCAGCGATAAATACGGTATCGCTGGTCTGCCAGCTGAACAGCAGATCATTGGGAGACGTGAAAGTCGGCAGCTCGTCGGCATCAAGCCCGTACTTTTTCGCGAATGACTTCCAGCCTGATTTGCTGAGGGCGTTAATCACGGTCACATGCCGCGCGTCGGATTTATCCAGCTGCTTGCTGTTCGCATCCCAGATAACGTGGGAGCATGCGCCGTGTATCGGCACGCGACGAATAATCTGGTTGTTGCTGGTCGGGTCCTGATCTTCATGTTCCGTAACCAGACGCCAGGCACCCACCCCCGCCTCGATTTGCTCGCGAACAGCAATGTTTACAGAGGTTCGGGCAGTGTTATGCCGCATGTCAGTACGGTACATGCCCATCAGCACGTCAGCGGCATCCGGATCGGCTCCGTCTTTTGGCCGGTAACGCACATCAACAGGATTCTGGCGCATTTCTGCCACCAGTTTACGAACCACCGGCCGCACAACGTCAAACTGTCCGCGATACTGCAGCGTGGTGTACTGGCTGAGCCAGTCATCCCAATGGCTGACGCGGGAGAAAAACAGGTCGTTACGGGCTTCGGTCCTCGCATCCTCGCTGGCGGTCCAGTCGCTGTCAAACTGGCGGAGAATATCGTCCAGCCGTGAGTTTTTGTCTTCGTCGGCCATTATCTTCCTCGCTGTATCGGCCGGATGGGTGCCGGTATTTTTTTGGTTTTGGGTTTAAACAGATCGCGCTGCATTCTCGCGCTACGGCGCATCATGTACGCATAGCGTACGGCGGAAAGGATATCGTCGTTGAGTTTCACGATCTTGCCGTTCTCGTCCCTGTGATAGAGCCGGAACTCTTCGAAGAAGGGTTCGCAGGTGTTAAACACCCTGAAGCGCCCCTCGGTCATCAGGTCGCGCAGCTCGGTAACCCCCGGTTCAACCGCGTTCCCGCCGTCCGGCCAGGTGGCATGCTCAGGAAGCATCTGAAAACCAGCCTCGGCGTATTTCGCTTTGAGCTCTTCACCGCCCCCCTTCTCATGCTGATAGCCGTCATGCGGCCAGGCTGTGGGAATGCCCTTACTCCAGGCCTTCACCGCGCCCCATGCCTGTACGGCTGTGTTCTCGCGTTTCTTCCAGACCCTCGCCAGATAAAAAATATCAGCGTCCTTGTCCCACCAGAGCTGGATATGAGCCTGCGGGTGATCCCATCCGAAGTCCTGCCCGTTAATAACGTAAAAATGTTCCGGGCATTCGAACGGCTGACACTTGATCGTCTCTTCGGTGATCTGGAATATGCGACCACTGCCCATGGTCGGTATGCCGCGGGCGCGGGCTTCGCGTTCATGCTCAGGATACGAAGCAATGATCTGCTCGCGCCGTTCGTCGCTGTAGTGCTCAGCATCGTAGATCGTCATCGAGACGACTTTCTGCGCCTTGCTGGGGTTCTTCAGAAACTTGGTTACAACGTCTGACATCCCCATCAGCGGAGTGAATGTCAGAATCGAGAACTGACCGTATTTGTTGGTACGCGTCAGCCCTTCGGAATAAATTGCATAAGGCGGTTCTTCATCGAACCAGACGCCGTGAACGGTATCAGCCTGCCAGCGGGCGCGGCCCTGGGAGTAAGGCTTGAAGTAAACCAGGCTCGCGCCGTCTTCAACTCCATCTGCGTTGTGATGCTTCACCAGCACGCGGTCGATCAGACCGGGGAAAAATGGCGATTTAACATAGCTGATAATGTCGTCTTTGGGGATGGAACCGTACCCGGGTTCGTTGCCCTCATCAATACGCCCGCACAGTATTCGCTGCGTCGATTTGGTCACAGTCTCATTAGTTTCACCACCCACCCAGAAGACAACCGGCTCGCAGAACCTGCGCCCTTCCCACTCCCCCTGGTAAGCACCGTCAACGGGGTAACCTTTTGTGCCCGGGTAACGGCCGGTCAGGTGGAAAGCCACTTCCGCGCCGCCGGTCAGCGTTTTGCCCAGCTGGTTACCGGCCATGAAGCAGCGCTCGGTAAACTCGCTGCCCGCATCCATGAATTCACGTTGTTTAACGTATGGGGAGTAGTCGAAGAGGCGGTGAGTGTTCCGGTATTCGTCTTCAGCCTCCAGCAATTCCAGAAGTTCGATTTCTTCCTCTTCGGTCAGGGCTTCAGTTTCGTTTAGCACGGCTTAACAGCTCCTGAATGCGGGAACGGCGCTTATCACGGTCTCCTTTATCCGGCGTGACATCCTCGATCTGCTGCTGGTCCTTCAGACCCAGATCACGCGCAATAATGCTTGCGTTCAGCAAATCGGCAGCCGCGCCCGAAAATTTCTGGTCGTAAATTACATTGGAGATTTGAGTCGTGATCTCTTCAAATTCCTGCTTTGCGCAGTAGTTATTCCAGGTTGTGTGGGAAATATCGAGGAAAAGGCACAGGCCCTTTACTGTCATAGCCCGCATTTTATTAACCGTAGCGCGTGTTACAGCTCCCTGAAAACAAAAAATCTTCTGCTCTTTCAGGGGGTGTTTTTCTACCCACTCGAAATATTCAACACTCGCAGCCCACAGAGCCTCCGGAGATTCAAAAACGGGTTTTCGCCCGTGACTACTGCGGGCCTCCCAGAACCGGTTGCCCTTTGGTGGTGCCACGTTGATTACTCCTTCCCGGCATCGTTAACGCCATCATCAATAACAATTTCGCTGTTAATACCGTTATTGGCCGCCGTGTGCAGCCACAAATAACCTGCGCTTGTGTTGAGATATTCAGAAATGATTAACGCGTCCTTATTGCTGGCGGGAGCGGACGCACTTGATGAAACAAAAACCTTTCCGGAAATAACCTGTAGGACACCATCGCCTGTAGGGTATTTTTGCCAGCTATTGCCAATGGCGTAACGCTTAGTAGCCATTACTCCCCCGTTAATCTTTATGTTGCGGTAATAGTGAGCACTGAAACCAGACCATTCCAGCGGCATGTTATTAATACCTTGCCAGCCCTGAGCAAACCGAAAATCGTCTGGCCGCTGGCTGATGGCGTTTTATATGTCGCTATTGAAGGATCGGATACTGTCCATTCGACTGTGCTGTCCAGCCTGCCGTGGCTTGTGTCGCCATCAATATCACGAAGGAATACGCCAATATAGATCGATCCGCGCGGAGCTGTAGCATTCGGCATTGCGTACTGGGTGTTACTCAATTTCTGCACAGACCATATCGATGAGGGGTCTGTGTAAGTGTCGTTCTGAATAAAAATGTATTGCGTCACTTTCGGCTGCCGGTCACCCATTGCCAGCGCACCCGGTACAGAAATACCGCCAGCAGCGTTTATTGAAGGAGCGCCGGATATATTCATCATGTCGCCTCACTATGCCTGCGCCCGTTGATACCAGTATTCAAATGCATAATTAGGTTCAGAGCCACCGTCGCCAGACGTTACGCTAAGCGGCTTCATCGCTTTTGTCTTCAAATTGCAAAGCTGTGTCGCAGCCCCATATACAAAGAGGTAAATTTCAACCGACGGGGACGACGACGGGGACGACGTTGCCGACGCAAGCTGGTTGGTGATAATCACGAACGGAAGCGCGTTCCCGTCCGCGTCACATGGAATACCTGGTGTGTGATAGATATTCGCGCTGGCGATAACGCTGTTGCCCTTTTGGGCGGCTACGCATGAAACAGTAGTTTTCCAGTAGAGGGTTGTCCCAAATTTACCATGCGCACTGGAAGCGGACGGATCGTCCGGGTAGCCCACAGTTAGATTGCCAGTCGAGGTACTTCTGGCCCAGGCCGCCGCATCCTTACCATCTTTGCCGTCAGATCCCCGCGGAACAGCAGAGTAAGTGCTTTCGAACGATGCGGCTGGGATGTAAAGGTCCTGATTATCTGAATCGCGAACAAGATAACCGCCGACTTCCGGCGAGAAGATTGTCACGAATATCTGAGGCTCATATATCGCGTTGTAATCACCATCTATCGCGTTGTAATCACCATCCGGCACAATGGTGATTGAGCCATCGGTATGCGGCAGGATGCTGGAGATTTTAACGGCGATCACGTTTTCCACGCCGTCAGTGTAGACCGGCCACGGGTTGAAAATGTTCGTCATGGGCCATTGGGTGGCCGGAGATTGAGCCATGATTTAACTCGCTATATTGTGAATGAAAAAAAGCCCCGCGTTAGTGAGGCCCTATTAATGCAGGCATTGTTGCCGGATGTAATCCTGCAGGTATTTCACCTGCCCTGTGACTGTTGTGATTCGCTCTCTGAGGGTGAAATAATCCCGTTGAGCGGCGTCATCAAGTCTGGCGCTGGAAGCATCGCCCAAGCTGCCGGGTGCGGTGGATTGCTGCGTACAGGTTGCTGCGACCCGCAACCGCTTACGGCCAGCAGCAACGTCAGACTCAAGGTTTTTAATAGTGCGTTGAGCATCTGCCTGTTCCCTGATGTATTTTTCATCAAGAAGCGCAGCGTCTTTCTGCCTGCGCTGCATATCGGTAATGGTTTCCTGCCGTTCTGCTGCCAAGGTTGCCGCTTCGCTGTACTGGATTATGTAGTGGCGCGTGATGGCTGACAGCACCGCAACCGCGGCAAGCAGAGTGCCCACAGCCAGCGTATTCCCGTTCATGACAGAAACAGCTCGCGCTCGGCGGCGCGGCGTCTGATCAGACCCGGCAACTCCGTTTTACCTGCGTATATCCAGCGGCCAAACTCAGCCGCAGCGCCAGCATAATCGCCAGCGTTCAGTTTCCGCAGCAGCGTAGACCGGACGAAATTACCCGCGCCAACATTGAACACGAACGCTACCAGCGCGTCGAACTGGCCCTGCGTCAGTACCGCTTTGGCGTTGGTGTTTACCGTCAGCTCAGCTACCTGCAGGTCTTCCCTCAGATACTCCTCAGCCTGCCGACCGGTGACCGCGTCGCCCCGCTTAACGCCATGCGTATGACCGTAGCCAATGGTCCAGACGCCAGCCGGGCAGAGATATGCCGTTGTCTCAAGCCCTTCGGACTGCTTAATCAGGTCGAGGCCAGTTTGACTTATGTTCAATTTACCGCCCTCGTGAAGGTATAACCCCTGTGTGCATTCCTGCTGGCGTTGTTGATAACTTTGTAGACCTCGCTCGGGCTAAATCCATAGCGTTGTATATCTGCCGTACCCGCAAGAATTATAATTTTTCCGCTTTCAATATTGGTAGCGACGACCTTACCCTTAAAATTTCTGGATAATGTGCCGCTTGCACTCACGTTTAACCTCGTGCGAAATGCATGTTTTTGATTTTCAGAGCGAGTAGACCACTCTAAATTCTCAGCTCTGTTATCGTCTTTCACGCCATTAATGTGATTAACCTGAGGTTTCCCCTCCGGGTTAGTAACAAAAGCTTTAGCAACAAGCTGGTGCGCCGTAAAAGCTTTAGGGGACTTGTTTTTATATAGCCTGAATGAAACGTATCCGTGCCTCAGACGGTTTGATTTGAGGATCAAATAATTGCCTTTAGGCCGTTTACTTCGGACACGCCCTAAATTAGACACCTGATAACGCTCCTCATAGCCTGAAATGTCTTTCCAAACCTCATCAGTTTGCATTTTTCATCCCCGTCAGCCGTTCCCAGAAATAGTTCAGCGCAACGCTGCCCATAGTGCCGGACATGCCCGCGGCGACCAGCACGTAATAAATACTCAGGCCGGACTCGATAGCCAGCAGGCCACCAATCAGGCCTGCAAAACCGGATATTGCGACCTGGGCCAGCGCAGCTACCCAGCTCCACGCGAGCTTTTGCGTCCGGACATCGATGATATATTTCACGAAGCCCCCGTATATCGACATTGCAGTTATGAGCACCCACGCTAACAGCCCGTAGGAACCCGGATCACGACTTGGCATTGGTATCACTCCGCCGCCCAACGCGGGTGGCTCAGAAACGAAAACGCCCCGGCGGATGCCAGGGCGTCAGAAGGAGAAAATTGTGTTTAAATCAGAGCTTTTTAACATAATGGCTCTTAAGCGTACCGGCGAAAACAGGTTCATTCGGTTTACAGTCTGAAAGCCACAAAAGTTGATGTTTACTTGCGCGAAACAGGACGAATTCAGGAACAACATTTCATTAACAAACTACCGCTATCGGTGTTCGGCATGAACTGACAGCAAACTGCCTGTTTTTATCGGTTTTACATTCCTGACGCCAGAAACGCAAAAAGCCCCGCATCCGGAGAGCGAGGCTTCAAATCTGAGGTCAGAAAAATAAATCGTAATTATTGACGCTAGAAGATTAGCACAGGTTTTTGGGTACCCAAAACTTTTTCTTGCATGGCAATATCAGGATCCATATCCAGGCGTACGCCCATCGCTACCAGGCACCCTTCCAGGAACTCTTCTGACGCAACCAGCGACTTCCTGACCGCATTTCGATCCAGACTCATATTCTCAGCAATGTGTCGCGTAGTGTGGCCGCCTATGAAGCGCTGGCCCAGAATCAGAATATCCTTAGCATCGCGCACCAGACTCATGTGGGCAACGCAGGTATCGATCGCCGCGCCATCCTCATCCGAACATCCTGGCCTGGAGCTGCGCCGCAGAAAGCCACCGGGTGTGACCGACAGCGAAGGCCAGTCAATCAATGAGCAATATTCCTCGCTGGCAGCCCAACGCCCCCAGCGTTCGAGAACTTCCTGCATATCTCTGCGCATAATTTAGACCTCAGTTCTTTTTTGCCCTAACCAGACGCTCTCGCGTGGAGAGCGCAAAAAAATCATTTCATAAATCAGATATATTTATCCATCCGCATCCAAATTCTTCGAGCTGGGATATCGTATACTCCACCTGACCAGGCTTTAATAATCCCGCCATGTGTAAAGTCTTCAACTAAATGTGCTTTACGTTGCTTTATGGGGGTTCGAAATCGTTTCGATGTGCGCTCATATCCTCCACCAAAATCGGTGAGAGGAACTTCAATCATGTATTTATCAAATTTAACGGGTTGTACGTACCCTTTACCTATCCAGTAGTACGCTTCCCCTAATTGTGCGGCATGAGTCCATATCTCCCATTTACGTGGAGATATTTTATTACTGGACAGATCTTCACGTGGAAGCAGGATCCAAATAACACTCAGTCCAAGCTGGCAATACGCAGAGGTTCTACGATGCAAATCGTCAAAATTAATGGATGTTCGCTGTATTTCAAAAGCAACTAATTTTCCATCTATTCGAGCAGAAACATCTGGTCTGACGGCACCGAAAGATTTCTCCAGCGCAACATCGAGGGCCTGATCGTGATTAACCAGAGAATCAAACAACTCCATTTTTATCTGATGATGCTGTTTTGACTCCCCTTTGCCGTACTGACAGGTCACCGGGGGTTTATGAGCAAAATGATGAATAACAATTTTGCCCTTTTTCAGAGTCACAGTTCTCCCACACTCCGGGCATGTGAAAATCCCCCGTTTTTCCGTATCTCTTGCAATGACAACTTTTTCGTCCTGAATTGCCGTCAACATCTTGTGTTCTCCTTAAACCTTCACAGGCATTGCATATGAATATTCGGTGAATAAAAACCGCAACGGCTCGTGCGCAACAAACCCCTCCCCCCTAAAGGGGGGAGAGGGGTATTGTGTTGCGCCACTACGCTTGCCGTCATGTTGCGCTTGTTGCTCTTAAAAAATCCTTTGAAATCAGTGGTGAAACAATTTTTGTTGCGTTGTTGCGCTTTGTGTTGCGCCTGTTGGATAGAATCTTTGTTGCGCTGATTATTTATGCATATATATTGCATAATATTTGATCTTGCATTTTTATGCAGATTTGTAGCTTTTAGCGAATTGGCAAAATTACGCAAGTTTCCCCCCTCCAGTTGGCACGCTCTCGCCAAGAAAATCTTTAATTACGCCGTCATGTTCGACGATGTAATCCTTCTCTTTCATGCGCCCTAAAACAGTACGGAACTGGCCCGCGCTTCTGGCTGTCTCTTCCTTCCACTGCTCACGAAGCTCAGAACGGGCAATGCTCCCGCCAGAGGCTTCAAGTTTTTCCCACACCCACGATTCATCGCTGCTGCCTTTGATATCTGCATCGGTTTTAGCCATCATCAGCGGCTCAATCTCAGCCAGAGGGACGTCTTCGAAAACGCGCTCGGTTGTCAGCCTTACGGGATCGTAAACTTCGCCCTCGGTGCTGGTATATTCTTCGTCTGCCGCTTCGTTCGCCGCGATCACCTCGTCAGGCAAATGTACTTCAGACACGAGGTAGCCGCGGGTTGGCTGCGCTGGACCGGTACGCTGCTTCTCATTGATCAGGTTGACCGCGTCGCCGATACGCTCCACACGGATAACGGCGTCGGCGTTGGCAAATGCCGCGGAAGAACCGCGCATCCCCTTGCCGCTGTCTTTCCCGCTGTGATGGACAATGATGACCGCAGCGCCTGTCTCGGTGAAAACTCTGGTGGCACCCGCCATAAATTTTGCCACATCACTGGCGCTATTTTCTTCGCCCTGCATCATGGACTGTGACAATGTGTCAACGGCCACGACGCGGACAGGTTCACCGGTGTGCAATGCAATGCGCTTAACCTCTTTGATCATCGCTTTAACTTTTCCCTCGACGGAGAGGTCCACCGCCAGCGGCAGCGTGTAGAACAAATCCAGCGGCCGGCCGTCATTGTACTTATCAGCCCAGGCACCGACGCGGGGCATAACCGAGCTACCGCCTTCAGCGGCGACGTACAGAACGGCACCGCCTTTGAGGTTGCGGCCGCCCCAGCGATGGGTTTTCATCGCCAGACGGCACAACATGGAAATGAGAAGGTACGATTTAAAATGGGATGACATGCCGTAAAGCATGAGCACCCCGAGCGGAACAAGCCCTTCAATGACGAACTTTCCCGGCTTGCCATAGCCGCCAGTATGGGGGAACGAGCGCGGTTTCTCAGGGTCTTCAGGGGGTAACTCGTCGAAGTCATCCATGCTGGCAACTGAATCGCGGGGGCGGTTAGCGGCAGGATTAGCTACACCGACTTTCTGAGCATGTGCGAAGATAGCCTGATAGCCAGTACGATCGGCTTTCAGTTTATCTTCGTCCCAGCGCACTTCTGCCATCCCGATATCGTCTTTGCTACCACCGCCAGCAATGGACCAGTCAATCCAAAGTTGGCGAGCCTGCGCTTCCCACTCGGTTCCCTTAAACCACGCCAGGCGATTACCCATTGACGCCCAGGCATCATGCTTGCCGCTTTTCGGATGCGCATCAGCCAGTACAGCCGGATGCATCATCACTTTTCGGAGGTCGTCGAAGGTCTGCAGGGTTATGCCGTTCAGATCAACCGCACGTGAAAGGTCGTCCGGCCCGGATAAGGCCGGGGCCGTCTTGCGTATCTCGGGTAATTTCGGCGCAAGGGACAACAGCATGTCGACGGTAACCGGTACGCCATCGAAGCGCATAAAGATGGCGTTTTCATCAGGCCCGTAAACCATATGATCAGGGTTATAAACGGAACGATCCCATTTAACCGCATAGTCTTCCAGGAGGCTGATGCAATCCATAAGCCAGCGTTCCACCGCCGGGCCAAGACGCCTGTACTCTTCCGGCGTGACAGCCCGGTCAAGCTCCATACAGATGCGCCAGCGCTGCTCGCCGTTCGCCGTAGGGTGCAGGTGGCTGGGTGTCGAATATGCAAAACAGGAAAAGCAGGTCAGCGCGTCACACAATGCCCGCCAGGCTTGTGCGGTACAGCCGTCCATATCCATAAACAGCACATCACGATCGCCGGCATTGTCCGCTTTGCGTCTTCCGGAAACATCCTTCATGGAATGCCAGATATAGGGCAGGCGGGCCTTTTTGGCATACATCTGGTTTTTGGTATCTATCGGCGTGATACCGATAGCTCGGCGAAGTTCTTCCAGGATATAGCTGAAGCGCGAAAAGCTTTCGCACTCCGCTGGTTTTGGCCGGGCGTCGTCGGCTCTCTGGCCGGTTGAATAGCGTATTGCCATGAGTTACGCCTTATCTTCAGGGAAAACATTATCCAGAGAACAATCGACCCCCAGCTCTTTTAACGCCCTGACAATTTGCCTGCACGATTTGAGATCAGGTACGCGACCATTTTCATAGTTAGCGATCCGCGATTGCCACCATCCCAGATGGGCAGCCAACTGACGCTGGGTAATGTTTCCTGATTTTCTCAATGTTGAAAGGTTATGCATGGGTGGTTCCTCCTGAACCCATTCAAACACAAATCGTGTTTATAAGTAAACACAACTCGTGAGAGAAAAAAAACACACATTGTGTTAAAAATAAATTCAGTGTTATTAATCCAATGCAATTTGTGTTAAGAGGATTTATGGAAACGTTGGGCCAAAGGATAAAAAAATACAGGGAAGAACGTAACTGGAGCCAGGCGGAGCTGGCAAACAGATGCGGATGGGGTTCTCAGTCCAGAATTGGTAACTATGAACAGGACGTTCGTAAGGTTAGCGTTGAGGATGCAGTAGTGATCGCATCCGCACTGGGCATTGCACCGGGTGAACTGCTATTCGGAACCCCCGACAATGCGACATATACAAGCACGGGGCAAAGGTGGATACCGATGGTCAGCTATGTACAGGCCGGGTCTTTTACAGAACCCGATAACCTGCTAACCCCTGAGGGCATCACCGAAAGCATTTCATACGATGGGCCGGTTTCAGAAGTGGCCTTTGCTCTGCGCATCAAAGGTGATTCGATGGAACCTGAGTTCAGGGAAGGTGACACCATAATCATCGACCCCATGGTGGCCCCGGCACCCGGAGAATTCGTAATAGCTAAAAACAGCGATTACGAAGCCACTTTTAAAAAATTCAGGTTAAAGGCAAACGGTAGTTTTGAGTTAGTACCGCTGAACCCTGACTACCCCACCATAGACGCAGATCAACAGCAAGTGCAGATCATTGGCACCATGATCGAGCACCGAATTCACCGCCGTAAACGCTAAGTTTCGCCTCACCAGCTATCAAGCCCGCTTCCTGCGGGCTTTTTTTCGTCCCCAGAAAATAAACCACATATTGTGTTGACTTCATAAAACACATTGTGTGATTATCATCAAACACAAAACGTGTTATTGCTCTTTAACAATCAGGAATTCGCATCAGCAGGCAGTGGCATACGCTCCCGGCAAACTGAAATAGCGCCGGTAAGGATACCAGGCAGGCGAACAAGTCATCTGCGGGTGATAGTTCGCGTAGGGGACCACGTAGCCATAACCCGCTGCTATGCAAATTGAAGCGCCCTGATGAAAGGGCAAAGTGAACTTATAAAGCGTCCTCCGGGGCGCTTCGTTAAGACCACTGAAAAGGAAAGCACCATGCAACGACATACCGCGGGCCCATGGGTTAATGCTGGTCACTTAAGGTGACCAGCAACCTTTTTATCCGGATATTTCCTGCTCTTTACCCTCAACTCTCTCGGGTAACTTCGCTCTCTTCTACCCGGTAACACAAGCCATTTCGCCTGTTCATACAGGGTTCTCAGTTCTCCCGGCATTTTTCCCGGCGAAGCCCAGGGCAGGGTATCAGCATCCGGATTATTTCGCTTATCGCTCCACTGAAGCTCAGCTGGTAAGGCAGGTAATCTCCTTTCAGATGGAACGCCATCTGCACCATCTGATATCGCACCAGGTTATAAGCCAGCAGTACCCCCCATAGCTCCTGTCTCACCAGCTCCGGCAGGCGACTGCGTAATGTCCACCGGCTGTCCAGCATACCCTGCTTTGCTTCCCGGTAGCCCAGTTCTGTTTCCCAGCGGTGGCGATATAGCTCGCTGATATCTTTACCCGGATAGCGATTCGGGTCTGTCAGTGACGTCAGCACCTGCCTCTCTTTACCGTCTACCCTGCGGGTCAGCAGTCTTGCCACCATTTCTTCCGGGACCCCTGGCCATTGCTTCCTGGCTCGTGGACTGGTTTTCAGGCATATCAGTTCATCTCCACGCCCCAAACGGCGAACCACCTGATACTGTACGTGTTTTTTCAACGGCAACAACCAGTGACGGTGTTCTCCTGCTGTCTGCCAGTGATGAAGCAGACCCATCGAATAAAATCCCTTATCGAACAGGGTGATACTGTTATTCGGGGTTTTCTCCGTCAGGTGCTCAGCCAGCCGCATTTCACTGACTTTTTCACTGTCGAATGCACTGGCGGCGATCAGATGGCTGCTCAGCTCCATCAGACAAACCATTCGCACCTGAGGATAGCCGCCTTCGCCGTACTGGCTGCTGTGTTTACTGAAGACGGCTCTGTTTTCCGGCGTATCGGCGGTACGCCAGACCACGCCGTCGACAGCAAACAGATTCAGACCGTGCCATTTTGGATGTGCAGCCTGCTGATTCCAGTGCTGCTGTGTGATATCAAAAAGCTCCCGCACTGCATTTTCACCCAGAGTCTTACGGCGCTGAATGACAGCGCTGCGTGCGGTAAAAGGAGCTCCGGTCCGGTCAGTAATATCCATCAGATTGACGATTTCGGTCATCGGACGATCGCAAAAAATGGACATCCCAACGACAAGCCAAATCATGGATTCGAGGGAAAGTTTACGTTTACGCAAAGTAACGGTATCGGTCAGGGTGAGCGCCTGCTGAATAAGCTCGGGAGGAATAAGGTCGGCGAGACTACGGGCGCGCTCAGGAGTGGCGGCATTGATGATGCCGAGGGCCTGGGAAAGTTCCATTTAAAAAGGGTTCCATGATGAACATAGAACCCTTTTTACCGCATAAACCGGATCGGTCAACCGATCCTTAAATGATCGGCATTAACCATGAGGTGGGTTAATTTGAGGTGAATCGAAAATTAGAATGTTGCCGGTGTGTCTTTATCTTCTGTTTGTTGCACAGGTTTCGTACTTCGTCTTCCTATGACAAAGACAGCAGCAAGAGCAACGAGATCAATTGTCACCAGAGCCATTGCAAATGCACTGCTTCCTGTGTAAGCAAAGTAGCAGGCAATGAACAAAATCAGGACAGTGATACCAAAGCCCATCCATTGCCCAAGGCGATCCTTTTTCAGCGCACCGTCGATTGCCTTGTTCTGAATAGCATGTCGGTGCTGTTGCTCGCGCTCGGTAAGTGAAAATATTCTTTCTGCCGCGCCGGGTAGAACCTGATTATACTTTTCCAGTATATCCGGTGGAGGAAACGGGCCGGTGAAGGTTTCGGTTCGCACCAGGCTACGAATCAGGTTAGGATTTCTGGACAAACGCTCAACAACATCAGGCGAAACTCTCCCGCGTAGCTCAGGATCAAGGGTAACGGCCTGATATAACCCCTCTTTAAGTGTACTAGCTCAGACCTGATCTGACAGTTACCGGTTATTTATACAGGTGTCTGTCAGATTAAATCTGGTTCAGATTTTTTTCTGCCCAGACCCGTTTACCATCAAGTAAAGTTGCCATTGGCGTACGCCCGCAGCACATTTTACCCTGATGAGTTCGCTCATTATTGTAATGCCACAACCAGTTGTCCAGATCTGCCTGCAGGCTTTCCAGGTCTCCATATAACTTCTTGCGGAACGTAACCTGATAAAAATCCTGCAAAATGGTTTTATGGAAGCGCTCGCAGATACCGTTCGTCTGTGGAGACATCGCCTTCGTTTTCGTATGGTCGATATCGTTGATGGCCAGATAAAGCTGATAATCATGCTGCTCCACTTTACCACAGTACTCCGTACCCCTGTCGGTCAGTATTCTCAGCATCGGCAGTCCCTGAGCCTCGTAGAACGGCAATACGCGATCATTGAGCAGGTCGGCGGCGGTGATCGGCGTTTTACTTGTATACAGCTTGCAGTGTGCCACTTTTGAGTACGTATCCACAAACGTCTGCTGGTAGATACGGCCAACACCTTTCAGATTGCCAACGTAGAAGGTGTCCTGCGAGCCCAGATAACCCGGATGTGCCGTCTCGATTTCGCCGCTGGCCTCATCATCATGCGCCTTTTTCTCCAGCGCTGCGATTTGGGCATCGGTAAGCACAATGCCTTCTTTAGCGACTTTCTCCTCAAGCGCCTTCAGGCGTTTACGGAAGTTCTCCAGGTCGTGTCGTTGCCAGATGGAGCGCACGCCGCTGCCGGAGATAAACACGCCTTTTTTACGAAGTTCATTGCTAGTCCGATGCTGACCATGAGCCGGGAACTCAACGGCGTACTCAACAACCGCACGTTCCGTGGCCTCATCGGCGCGGTTCTTCAGGTTGGGTACCCTACGACTTTGATTAACCAGCGCATCAATACCGCCTTCTTCAGCCAGTTCCTGATAACGGTAAAACGTGTCTCGCGACACGCCCATGATCTTACAGGCTTTTGATACGTTACCGAGCTCTTCGTCCAGATTGAGTAAACCGGCTTTGTGTTTGATGATGGGATTGTTAGTATGAAGCATGAGAGTTACCTCGCGTTTTGTATAAGGATTCGACACCCATATCAAAACCGGTAACTCTCAACCTTTCAAGGCCCATTGTCAGATCAAGTCGCGACTAATACACTTTAAGCGCTACAGATGCCGCATCCTCCTGAAGTTCAGGCTGCGTTATGCTGTCCTGGTTCCCGGCTTTCATGCTGCACCATCGCCCTCATATCCATTGCCACACGGCGAACATCGCCTTTGATTGCATCCTGATCGGATGTTTTATCTATCAATTCCAGATAGTTAGTTGATGGCCAGATATCCAGCACGCTTGCAGCGGCATACAGATATCCTTTGATTGTTTCTGACATAGAGCCTCCGCACATCTGTAAAACTTCTCTTCATTACAGCATAAACGCACAGGGGATGCCACGTAAGCTGCACCGTCAGAGTTTCACAGCCCAACTCCCGGTATCGAAGCCGGAAATAAATTCATTGTTAACATCCAGACCGAAAATACCGTTATCACCTTCTGAACCGGTGTAGTTATTTACCCTCACCCCTTCCGGCTTGATATTGAGGTAGCCCTGCTTAAGCACCGCTTTTATTACCTCCGGCACAACGCCGCCCGTCAGGTAAACATCCATCGACATATTCTGATTGTCGGTGAAGAAGATTTTTACCGATTCATCGGGGATAACGCCCTGGTAAATATCGGCCAGCATTTTGCAGGTGCCGTCCCAGTGATTGGCGCGAATTTTTGCCCGTAATACAGAGCGCCAGGTATCATCGTCGAGTTCGGTAAAACCACTGTCCGCATCAAAGCGCCTTTTCCAGCTTCCCTGGTCAAAGCCCACCCCTTCCGTATCCAGCGCAAAATAGACGCCGGTTATCGGTGTTTTGACGTAGCGTGACAGGCCGATCCATTCCCCCACGGCATCGAGCTGTGGCCCGTTACCGTGGTCAATACTGAACAGCGCGTTCAGTTGCCCTGCCTGCGTGGCAATGTCGGTAAACGGGCGGGTGATAAGACTGATGTGCCGGACGAATTTATCTGCGGTCAGATGTGCAGGCGTAATGTAGTCGGTATAATCTCTCATGACATAACCACCAGTCGGACATCATCCGCCGTACAGCTAACCGCCTCGTTGAAGGCCACCAGCAGATTTTCTTCACTGACCGCACCCGCAGAGCGACCGATTTTTATCGCGGTAATATCACAGGTCTGTCCTTCCTCATCACCGGGCAGGTTGGCAGGGGAATACAGTCGGGTCAGTTACAGATTGTCGCCTATCAGTTGCGCATTAATGTATGCCGCGACCGCAGAACGGATTTTATCGCCGGTGAGCGTTGTGTACCCGGTAAATGCCGTCAGGCCGATCTCAACTGATACGCGCACATCTTTCGGGCGGGAAAAGCTGATCTTACGCGGCATCCCGTAACTGTCGGTCACCTGTGCTGCCGTATCGCCAAAGGTGCCTGCCCCGGCGTCTTTTTTAATGCTATAGCGCTGGCAATGGCGTTCACATCACCACCATCAACGATCATGGCGACAGAATGGGATGGAATACCATTTTTATCCGTCTCGCTGGTGTCGTTCTCAAACCCACGCTGACGCACCACGCCGGAAAGCAGTGCGACCGCGCCCTGAATGCCGTCAAGCACAGTGCGCGAGGGCAGTGCAACAGATTTCTTCTGGCGGTTGCGTAACTGGTTATCCGTCTCCACCGGCCTCCCGGTTGCCGCCACTGCCGGGTTAGTCACGCTCTGCCAGCCTCGTGTTGGCGTGGCAATTTCACTGATATCGCCAGGTAGCGCTGTAATCTGACCGGTCTGAGTACAGACGGCGGTCACGGTAGCGCTGCCGTGCGCGTCGAGCGTAACGGTTGATGGCAGACGCCACAGATTGCCGTTCTTATCGCGCACGCGGCCATTCTTTATCACCGTTCCCACCTGACCGGTGAGCAACACATCGGCATTCGAATACCCCGATGCCAGCCGCGAAATACCGTTAATGGCTACATTGTTTGACAGCGCTGCGCCCGTGCTGGTGGCCGGACTGTAGCTGTTATACGCTGCAATGACGGCGTTATTGGCATCGTGCATCGCCAGCGCATAAATGGCGATCATCTGGCCGTCCTTGCTGTCCGGCTCAAGATAGCTGTCCGCACCGTAGATCTGCCGGAAATATCCCGTGAGTTGGCTGAGTATCGTCTGATAATCAGGCGCACTTATCCCGCTGTCGGTCACGGTGGCCGCCAGCCCTAAAGAGTCTAGATTCAGCATGGTTAACCTGTAATTGAAGTGTCGCCGAAGCGGGTGCGAATGGTTGCGGTAAAGTTCATTCTGCGACTGTCAGCATCGCGGGTTACGGAGAATGCGCTGATTTCCTGCACGCCGGGGGTCACAAGGATCCGCTGCTTCACCGCCATGTAATACGCATCCGTATACTGTTTACCCAGAACATAGCGCCCTTACAGGGCGAGCGTCACGGCTCTGCCGTTCCGAGGGTGTTCATGACCGGCTCACAGCTTTATACTCTGCGGTATGTTAATTTCTCAGGAAATCATTCACATGGCCCGTAGCAAAGCCCCCAGAAAGCGTAAACCCACGCCCTCGTCCCGACGCGCTATACCCGGATATCCTAAGCGTTTTCTGGTGTCCATTCCGCCCCGGAGCGATTATGACGACCCCGACGAGTTTTTTACGACACTCCGCAGGATGCCATTCGTCACTGTGTCCACCTGGGGCCACAGTTTTTCCTCGATACACACTTCGACCCGCCTCTCGTCTGCATCATCCGCGGCTTTGAGCCGCCTGACTCACCCGACGGCGATGTCGTCCTTGAGTCCATGCCAGCCGATGTGTTTATTATCGCCACAGAATCCGGCATGCTGCCGGTGACCTTCGCTCCCTGGGATAAACACACCGACAACTGGGCCGATGACTGTGACGACTGGCACTATAATACCGGTGCCACTGCAGAGCGATAATCCGCCGCATGTATATCCCGCGCCCGGCAAAACTGCTGTTCACCACTGATGACGCCTGGAACCGGTATATGGATAAACACGGGGACACCCTCAGCCCCTGGACCGTACTCTGCGTCGAGCGCATGCTCGCCTGCGGCACTGCTGCCATGGGGGTGAAGCGATACTGCTGCGCCTCCCCGGACTGCACCCACACCCGCTTCTTCTGCCAGACCTGTAAATCAAAAGGCTGCAGCTCCTGCGGACATAAGGCCACGGAGCAGTGGATTACAGAACAACAGCAAATTCTGCCCGACTGCGACTGGCAGCATATCACCTTCACCATGCCCCATCTGCTGTGGCCCTTTTTCAACAATAACTGGCCTCTGCTCAATGCCCTGTTCCGCGCAGCCACCCGCGCCATGCTCCGCTGGGCCAGAAAACAGGGTGTGGAAGTCGGTATCTTCTGCGCCCTGCACACCTACGGTCGCCAGCTCAACCAGCATCCCCACATTCATCTCTCCGTCACCCGCGGCGGGCTTGATATTAAACACGGCGTATGGCGCGACCTCTTCTTTAAAAAGCATGCCGTGGAGGAAATCTGGCGCGGAGCCGTCATCCGGCTGCTGCGCCACAGCTATGACCTGATTAACCCCGGCAGGCTGCCGGGGCTGGGGCATATCCACGACAAAAAACAGTGGCTGCGCTATCTGCAGGCGCAGTACGGGCGCCGCTGGAAGGTCCACTTCGCGAAGAAGACCCGGGGGGCCTGGCGGAGCGTCAAATATCTGGGCCGGTACCTGAAACGGCCCCCCGTGTCGGCGGCGAAGCTGAGGCACTACAGCGGCGGCGCGGTGGTGCACCACTATTACGACCACCGTACGCAGCAGTACCGGCAGCAGACGCTGACGCA
This sequence comes from Erwinia tracheiphila, assembly GCF_021365465.1. Lineage (NCBI taxonomy): Bacteria > Pseudomonadati > Pseudomonadota > Gammaproteobacteria > Enterobacterales > Erwiniaceae > Erwinia > Erwinia tracheiphila. Next base: position 325,797 of record NZ_CP089932.1, on the reverse strand, counting down.
GGAAGATATGATCGGACGTTATATCAGCCATATCCCGGCGAAGCATTTTAAGATGGTGCGTTATTACGGTTTTTTATCAAACCGTAAACGGGGTAGCCTGCTGCCGAAGGTGTATGAAGCCCTGGAGATGGAAGCGCGGAAAAAACCGGAGAAGCCCGGCTTCGCCGCGCTGATGAAAGAATTTCTGCGCACGGATCCGTACAAATGCATTCTGTGCGGCAACCGACTGCGCTTCAGCAGTGCGCAGGCCGGGAGGCACGCGTCGGAGTTGGTGGCAGAAAGACTGCATAACATCGACCGGAAACGATGGCTTCTGGCACAGACTGCGGGATAAGTGCGTCTGAAAAACAGCTTTCAGGTTAAAAACGCGCCGCAAATGCCATTTTATGACCATAACGTTCCCGATGGCACATCATTACTGCATTACAGACACTGCTGCTCATGGTCAGGAAATTTTTAAAACGATGATTCAGTTTCCTAACCATGAACATCCTGTTTCCAGGGCGTCCCTTCTTCGGTATCCAGAAACCACTGACCTCGCCATAACGCCAGACGGGTTTTCACCGCCTGCGCTACTGCTTCCGGGGTATCAGTCAGAAAAGTGGCATCCCCCTGGCCAAAGCTGTAATCGCCGTTTTCATCTTCACGCCGGTATCTCATTGTGGTTTGCCCGTATTGCTGCTGCCCGACTGAACGCCGGAATGCACATGTGATGACAGACTGATCCCCACTGCGGTGACATCATTTTTTACCGTAACCGGGCCGTTAATGTTCGCGCTACCACCACTGCTACCCATCCCCTGAGACAGGTTGCCGTTGATGGTGACATTACCGTTAAGCACGATCTCTGGTGCGGTTATTTCCGCGCCACCCTCTGCGCTGGCCGACAGTTTACCCGGTGTTTTAACGGTAATATCATGCCCTGCGGCCACCTCAACATACGCCAGCCCGTCATCGCTGCGTAGTTGTGCACCGCTGCTGCTGATAGCGCCGATTTTCTGTTTCTGAGACTGTGGGCCAGGCAGCGCAAACGCATCGGATAAATCATGCTGGCGGGGATCGACAGATTCCTGCACCCCGCCGTTCTGCCACCAGAAATCAATACAGCGGTCGGCAAACACCACCAGACATTCATCACCTGTGGCAACCGGAAACGTCAGCGTGACGCCACCGCCACGCGGGAAGACAACGGGAACATCCACCAGCAACGGCAACGCTACCGACTGAGTACTGCCATTCTGGTCACTGATAACCCCCTTTATCGCGGGCTGTACCGTGCAGGTGACGGTCTCAGCGTCAAATGACTGGATAATGCCAGGCATGGCCACCCGGAGTTGTGACGACAGAGCATGATGCAGGGTATCGAGCAGTTCCTGTTCACCGCCCGCTCTTTCAGATACGGATATCGCCATTAGCTTGTCCTGTTCAGCGTTGATGCGTTCATCAGGTCAGCAGAGCCTTTAGCGATGCAGACCAAATCCATATACCAGGGCTTTCCGCGAGTATCCCCTGAATAACTGATATTTTTCACGATATAGTCCCCGTCAGTAGAAAGGCTGGCCGGTTGTGAAATGCTGCCGTTAGTTTGTTGCAACGCGCCGTCCGTTACTGTATCAATCCGTCCTGGTGCTGCGGCAATATCGCTGTCCGGAAGCATGGTGCGGTAAATCAGAGACTGATCCAGCCGTATCAGGCCGTTAACCTGAATATTAGGGTTGATAAGGCAACGAACGTTGACACCCGCCATGATGGTTTGTTGCGGCATACCGATAAGACCCGTAGTGCTGTTGATCACAATGGCCTCCTGGACATAGTTATCTTCCGGCACCATCACCAGTTGACCGTTGATATATTGCCAGGAAGCCCTGCACTGCCCCGCCAGATTGTCGGCGGCATCACGGGTCATGCCAAAATACGTTTTCCCTCGCGGGAAGCGCGTGGCGTCAAAATCCGGTGCTGCGCCTTTCACGATACCGTAAGGTGCCAGCCCTTCCAGCAGAGCATGGTGCTGTTCGGCCTGCGTATTCCCGGCACTGAGTGTGGTATTCATGGTCGCGTAATCGTAAGCATCATGAGAATCAACCGCCTGAATAATTACAAAGGTATCGGTTGGGTTATCCCTGCCGGTGATGGAGTAGCGGATTTTCCCGGTGAAAATCAGCCCGTAGTTATCCTGGTACCCCGCAATCAGTTGCACGCTGGCAAACTCTCCGGTCTGGATCCGGTTCGCCGTCTCAGGTTTCAGGTTGCAGACTTTAAATACCGCTGTACGTGGCCAGCGCGTATCCGGCCACGACATACTGAAGGTACAGCGAAAGGAAGAAAGCTCCAGCCCTTCGCCTTTTTCATCGGCAACGATCAGCGAACATTTTCTTATCCAGTTCTGTGACATGATTTTTGTCCGTAAAAAAACCTTCCGCAGCAGGTTAATCAGTAAGCCAGTAAAATTTTGCCGTCTGGCCGGGCGAGGTTTCGCCGGGTGGCTGTTCATCTTCCGTCACGACAACCAGTCTGCCCCCCGGATTAAGCCAGCCATATTGCGCCAGTAAATCTGTACCGGGGATTAGCGGTATGCCGGTTATGACCGGATCACCGGAAGCATTGAGCATATCAAGCACCCAGCCTGCCGCATCGCGCCAGATAAGTCGCATCTGCCATACCCGGCCTGACAGGCTGATAGTGAATTGCTGGCTGGTCACACTGAGCGGTATTTCTCTAAGCTGCATTGAACCACCCCGATAGTCGCTGTAACAGGCTGACATTCTCAACCGGTCTGGCATTTTTAACGCCGGTATTGCTCACACCGGTCGTGGTTGCCCCTTCCTTCATATTTTGCTGGCTGCTGACGGTCACCGTTTCCGTCTGAGTCATGTTTAATTCGCGTAGCGTCAGTACCGCCATCAGCACATTTTCACTGGCCTTGTCAGTCGTCACCTCAATCGCGCGGATCAGCATATTGCTGTACTGCCGTTTGCCGGTGATAACGTCGAATGGCTGACGGCTGGCCTGGAGATCAAGGATCTTCTGATACGTTTCCTCCGGGCTTAAGCCCATGCTGAGGCCAACATTTGACGTATCCCAGAAATCCAGGAGTGAACCGCCTCCGACCCTGTACACGATTCTGTGTAAATGCCTTCTGCAGAAGGACTTACTTCATTTCCATCAGGTAACCTGGCCACTGGCGTATACCCGCAGCACATTTTCCCCTGATGAGTTCGCTCATGCCAGTATCCTTTTTAGCATACAGCATCCTGGTTTTCCGTTGCGGTGTCCGCTTATCCTGAACGATATCCTTTCCATGACGCGCGTTGTTCCTTAGCACCCTTCATCCCTGCTCTGCATCTTCATGATATTCCCTGAGTGTTGCATCCTGAAGTAAGCTCTCCCGGCTCCGACAAATACTGTAGACTAAATGGTCAGACTCACAAGGCACCGTTGGTTATTTTTCAGCTCGCTCAGTTTTAAATTGCATAACACACGATCTTTATTATTGGAAAAAAAATTAACCGCATCTCGTCAGCCACGATGGTTTTTACCGGACAAAAGATACCAACACACCGACCCGTGTGGGCAATTTCAGTTTTTGGGGTATACGGCAGTGCTACAAATATGAGCCATTTTCTTGTCGACCATGCCCTGGATTTCAAAAATGCTGCTCACAAGACATCTTGCCCTGGACTCTTTTTCATTTTGCAGCCTCACCCTGTATACGTGATGATCGTTAAGTTAGGGTATACTTTACGCAACTTACCCTGTATCTGGAGTCTCTATTTTGTCCGGCTGGAATTATCACATTACTCATTTTGTTACCAGCGCCCCTGACATTCGGCATCTTCCTGCAGATGTCGGGATTGAAGTGGCTTTCGCAGGGCGATCCAACGCAGGTAAATCCAGCGCACTTAATACGCTGACCAATCAAAAAAATCTTGCGCGTACCAGTAAGACACCGGGACGAACTCAGTTAATTAATCTCTTTCAGGTTGCGGAAGGCTACCGACTGGTGGATTTACCTGGTTACGGCTATGCCGAAGTGCCGGAAGAGATGAAATTAAAATGGCAACGTTCGCTGGCAGAATATCTGCAAGAACGCGAATGCCTTAAAGGGCTGGTGATACTGATGGATATGCGCCATCCGCTGAAAGAACTGGATCAACAAATGATCCACTGGGCAGTGAACAGCAATATTCAGGTGCTGGTGTTGTTAACTAAAGCTGACAAGCTGGCTTCTGGTGCACGTAAAGCCCAATTAAATATGGTACGCAACGCCGCAAAGAATTTTGCAGGTGATGTTCAGGTCGAAATGTTTTCATCTCTTAAAAAAATTGGCATTGATCAATTGCGCCTTAAGCTGGATAGCTGGTTTAGCGAGTCTGCTTCATCAGCAGACGATCAAAACAGACGCTTAACATGTATTCGTCGCGACGTGATCTGACACCGGACCCTGCAAGGTTGGGGGTTACCGGTTCTGATATGGGTGTCGAATCCTTATACAAAACGCGAGGTCACCCTCATGCTCCATACTCACAATCCCATCATCAAACACAAAGCCGGCCTGCTCAATCTCGCCGAATAACCCGGTAACGTCTCAACAGCCTGCAAGAGCACGGGCGTGTCACGCGACACCTTCTACCGTTATCAGGAACTGGCTGCTGAAGGCGGCATTGACGCGCTGGTTAACCAGAACCGCCGGGTTCCCAACCTGACGAACCGCGCCGACGAAGCCACTGAACGCGCGGTTGTTGAATATGCCGTTGAGTTCCCGGCACCCGGGCAGTACCGGACCAGTGATGAGCTGCGTAAAAAAAGTGTGTTTACCTCCGGCAGCAGCGTGCGCGCCATCTGGCAACGACACGACCTGGAGAACTTCCGTAACCGCCTGAAGGCACCTGAGGAAAAGCTCGCCAGAGAAGCCATCGTGCTTACCGGTGCCCCAATCGCCGCGCTGGAGAAAAAGGCGTATGATGATGAGGCCAGCGGGGAAATCGAGACGGCTCATCCGGGTTATCTCGGGTCGCAGGACACTTTCTACGTTGGCAATCTGAAAGGGGTGGGCCGTATCTACCCGCAGACGTTCGTGGATACGTACTCGAAAGTGGCACACTGCAAGCGGTATACGAGTAAAACACCGATCACTGCCGCCGACCTGCTAAATGATCGCGTACTGCCGTTCTGTGAGGCTCAGGGACTGCCGGTGCTGAGAAGACTGACCGACAGGGGAACGGAGTACTGTGGTAAGGTGGAGCCGCATGATTACCAGCTTTATCTGGCCATCAACGATATCGCCCATACGAAAACGAAGGCGATGTCCCCACAGACCAACGGCATCGGTGAGCGCTTCCATAAAACGATTTTGCAGGATTTTTATCAGGTCACGTTCCGCAAGAAGTCATATGGGGAGCGGGAGAGCCTGCAAACGGATCCGGACAACGGATTATGGCATGACAATAATGAGCGGGCTCATCAGGGGAAAATGTGAGGCGGGCGTACGCCAATGGCCACGTTACTTGATGGTAAACGAGTCTGGGCAGAAAAAAATCTGAACCAGATGTAATCTGACAGACACCTGTATAAATAACCGGTAACTGTCAGATCAGGTCTGAGCTAGTACAGATAATGGTATCAGTGAGCCTGATCCCAGTTATCACCCATGCCTACATCAACCCGCAACGGAACATCCAGCTGCATGCTGTTCTCCATAAGTTCACGGATTTTTGCGCTGGCGGATTCAACGGCGGATGTTTTTACTTCAAACACCAGCTCATCGTGCACCTGCATAATCATTTTCACATCAGTATTCGTGTCTGACTTCAGCCAGTTATCAACGTCAATCATTGCTTTTTTAATAATATCCGCGGAAGTCCCCTGCATCGGGGCATTGATAGCCGCTCGTTCAGCAGCTTTACGGCGCATTACATTGCTGGCTTTGATATCCGGCAAATAAAGACGACGGCCTTCCAGCGTGGAAACATAACCCTGTTCTGCTGCCTGCTGACGAGTCGTCTCCATATATTTCAGCACACCTGGATAACGCTCAAAATACAGATCCATGTACTTCTTCGCTTCACCCGCCCCAATATTTAGCTGACGGGATAAGCCAAAAGCGCTCATACCATATATCAGACCAAAGTTAATGGCTTTAGCACTACGCCGTTGCTCTGTGGTGACACTTTCCAGTGACATGCTAAATACTTCTGCAGCAGTGGCTCGGTGAATATCCTGCCCTTCCGAGAACGCCTTGAGTAAGCCTTTATCCTGAGAGAGATGAGCCATAATGCGTAGTTCTATCTGCGAATAATCTGCTGCGATAATTTTATAATCAGGCGCAGCAATAAATGCCTGACGAATTCTTCGTCCTTCTTCATTACGCACCGGAATATTTTGTAGATTGGGATCGCTGGAAGAAAGTCGCCCAGTGGCAGTGACCGCCTGGTGGTAGGAGGTATGGACGCGTCCGGTCACAGGATTAATCATCTGAGGAAGTTTGTCTGTGTAAGTGGACTTCAACTTGGAGAGACCACGATGCTCCAGAATGACTTTCGGTAGCGGATAGTCCAGTGCTAATTCAGCAAGTACTTCCTCACTGGTTGACGGTGCACCACCAGGGGTTTTCTTTGTTGGCTTAATACCCTGTTTTTCAAAAAGAATAGTCTGCAGCTGTTTCGTTGATGAAAGATTAAACGGCTCACCAGCCAGCTCATGGGCTTTTGACTCAAGCTCACCCAGTCGGGTTGTTAGCTCCTGGGAATGCTTTGCCAAAATTGCCTGATCGATCAGCACGCCATTGCGCTCAATACGTGAAATAACCGTTACCAGCGGCATTTCAATATCAGTGAAAACGGCTTTTGGCCCGGCTTGTTTTTCCAGCTCTGGCCACATTTTGAGATGCAGTTGCAGCGTTACGTCAGCATCTTCTGCAGCATAATGCGCGGCCTGCTCGAGCGCTATCTGGTTAAAAGTAAGCTGTTTTTTACCTTTTCCGGCAATCTCTTCAAACGTCACCGTTTTATGGTTTAGCCAACGTGAGGCAAGGGTGTCCATATCATGCCGTAGGCCCACACTATTTAGCGCATAAGACTCCAGCATGGTATCGAATTTTATTCCCTGTAATTCAATATCATAATTTTTCAACACGCCACGATCATACTTAAGATTTTGTCCGACCTTTTGCTTTTTATCGTTTTCAAGCAGCGGTTTAAGGCATTGTAGCACGCTATCACGGTTTAACTGGGCAGGGGCATCAAGATAATCATGAGCAACAGGCAAATAAGCGGCCTCACCTGCTGCAATTGCAAAAGAAATGCCGACAATATTTGCGCTGATTGTATCCAGTGAGTCCGTTTCCAGATCGAAAGAAAATAGCTCACTTTTTTGCAATTTCATCAGCCATTCAGCAAACGCATCTTCCGAAAGAATGGTGACATAGCCCTCAGCTGAAAGCACACTGGATACCTCTGGCTGCTGAATTTCTTCAACCAACGCTTTTTGTGCCGGTAAGTTGCGTTTCTTGCCCTCTAACCAGGTGCCTTCTTCGAGATCGCTAATCCAGCGTTTGAATTCATAATGCCGGAACAGGTTTAGCAGCTCCTCAACCAGCGGTTCATCCACGGTTAGCTGCTCGCTACTGAGTTCAAGTTCTACATCGGTCTTAATGGTTGCCAGCTTATAGGAAAGCAATGCAGCCTCTTTATACTGTTCCAGCTTTGCAGCCATTGTTTTCGCACCACGAAAAGTCAGTCCGGTGACCTTATCCAGGTTGGCATAGATATTATTGATTCCACCTAATCCTTGTAGTAACGCCTGAGCGGTTTTTTCCCCTACACCAGGCACACCAGGAATGTTGTCCGATGCATCCCCCATCAAAGCGAGAAAATCGATAATCAATTCAGGAGGAATGCCATATTTTTCCACCACTTCATCCGGCCCTAGAATGGCGTTATTCATGGTATTAATTAGCGTGATATCCGGCCTGACAAGCTGCGCCATATCTTTATCGCCCGTGCTAATCAAAACAGGCTTACCGCGTTTTGCCGCCTCCAGCGCCAGTGTGCCAATTACGTCGTCCGCTTCAACACCCGTGACCGCCAGTAAAGGCAGACCCATCGCTTTGACCATTTTATGTAAAGGCTCTATTTGTGCGCGCAGGTCATCAGGCATAGGTGGACGATGAGATTTGTAGTCTTCAAAGAGCTCATCACGAAACGTTTTTCCTTTGGCGTCAAAAACCACTGCCACATGGCTCGGCTTATACTGCAATAAGAGGCTGCGCAGCATGTTCAGCACACCATACATTGCACCTGTAGGCTCCCCTGCACTGTTAGTCAGCGGCGGGAAAGCATGATAAGCACGGTAAAGATAAGAAGATCCATCCACCAATATGAGGGGGTTTTCTGCAATTTGAGCCATAAGTCGTCACGTTCTTCTTTGATTTTTGCAATGGCGTTAAGGATGCCACAGCTGCGGCGGAAAAATAAAATAACTCTGTGGATTAAGTTGTTTAGCAATCACAGATTATGGCGGGTCTCACAATAATGAATCTGTGGATAACTTTGTGCGTAAATTTTATAGCAGATTGTTACATCTGGAAAACAAGGACAAAATAAAATGAAAAATACATTATAATCATTAAGTTAACTGTTACATAAAAGGGATTTAATAAATGTTACCAGATAGATTTCATGTGGATATTAATTAGATGGGCGACAGAATTTACGGGGTAACTTCTGCCGCTATAATGATTTTGAATAAAGAGTGATATTGATAAAGCAACATCGCCAGCATAACGCTGGCGATGTTGTTGGGGACATTATTTCTGGGCCACCAGGAATTTCACAACATTCGCATATTGCTGAACATAGTTATCCATTGAGCTGGTATCCAGACCGTCGTTGTTTACCATATATTTACCATTGACGAACACCGCAGGAACACCGCGTAAATTCACATCTTCAGCGGCTTTTTCCTGTTGAGCGACAAGGGATTTGACCACAAAACTATTCCATGCGGCATCATATTGTTCAGGCGTTATACCTGCGGATTTAACAAAAACGTCTTTCAGGCTGGCCTGATCTGTAATAGTTTGCGTTTTTTGAATACCATCAAAAATAGGGGCTGTTACTTTGTCTTCCACGCCCAGCGCCATGGCTACCGCCCATGCCTGAGTTACCGTTTTACCCATATCGCCGCCAAGAAACTCAACATGATACTTAGTCACTTTGGTATTGGCAGGTAGATTTTTCTTAACAGCATCACTCACGTGCCAGACGTGTTCAAATTCATAGCAATGTGGACAATAGAAAGAGAAAAACTCCATGACCTGAGGCTCGCCCGTCACAGGCTTTTGTAAAGTGACATATTCCTTTCCATCGGTAAATTGAGCCGCTGATGCACTAAAGACTATCAGCATGCCAACTAAAGCAAAAAAAATCTTTTTCATCGGAAAACTCTCTCCTGACAACTAATAGGGGTCAATTAGACAGGGCAATTAACCCTGAAATGCAGGCATCAGCTGCAACGGTGGCTCCTGTAACAGCCTGGCCTGCTCGTTAAAGATGGAAATCTGCCTGCGCCAAAAATCCTCATCTCTCATCCATGGGAAGTTCACAGGAAATGCAGGGTCCTCCCACCGACGAATAATCCATGCAAGATAATAAACCATCCTCATAGTGCGTAAAGGCTCAATCAGTGACAATTCATGTAGGTCGAAATCACTGTACTCACCATAAGCTTCAAGTAATATCTCCCACTGAATACGCTGTTCCTGGATATCACCGCTGACCAGCATCCACAAATCCTGCACCGCCGGTCCGTTACGCGCATCATCCAAATCCACAAACAGTGGGCCATCCCGCCAGAGAATATTCCCGGGATGGCAATCACCATGCAGACGTAATGATTGCCATTGAGTATGCCAGCGGCTTTGTAGCATTGTGTGAATAAGTTCAATACTGCCTGATAAGTTGGCCTTCAGCCCATCTGGAATTAATGTGCTGATTTCAAGCTGCTGTAAGGGTTCAACAATGTACTCCTGCAGGCCAATGACGGGCCGCACCGCAAAATCTTTCTTACGTCCAATCTGATGAATTCGCCCCAAGTGGCGCCCTACACATTCAAGATGGCTGTAATTATCTGTTTCATAGTGACGGCCTCCCATACTGGGAAAGACAGTGTACAAATAACCTTCATAATGGTGTAACGTGTGATTATGTAAAACTACAGGGGCAACAATGGGGACACCAGCCGCCATGAGTTCAGTACTAAATTGATGTTCTTCAAGGATTTGCTGTTCTGACCAACGCTGTGGTCGGTAGAATTTCACCACATAGCGTTTTTTTTCCTCATCGTGAAACTGCCAGACTCTGTTTTCATAACTGTTTAGCGAATTCAGACCGGAGTCTACCCTGATCCCAAGACTCCAGAGCGCATCAAGAATGGTGTCAGGACTTAAATTTTGAAAGTTGAACGCGGGTTCTTTCATCCGGCATACTCGCTATCGCAATCAATAAGCAGCCAAGAATATCATTAAACCAGTGGATGACAGACCGCTGCATGCACTTAATCTTTAATTACTCCGCGTGCACGTAACAAGGCAGTTTTAAAATCTTCTTCATAATCCTTTTTGAGTCCCGGAATTTCTGAATGTTTATCCGCACCACGCATTTTAAGATGATAAATTAATACATCATCGGTTAATTCGTTAAGCGGCTGCGTAAATCCAGCTTCGACAGCAAGTTTCTGTAGAAACTCGACCAGATTAATATCAGGCTCTTGCTGCCAGGCAGGCTGTAGTAATGACAGCAATTCATTGAGACGATGGCAGTTCATGATGGCTCTCCTGTATTGATATTTTCCGTCAGGTTATCAGGCTTAAATCCACAACAAAAGAGGGCGTTAGTGTAATGAGCCTTTATTTGACTTATCCCAAATCTGATATGACAGGCGTCATCCTTGCCGGAGGGCGAGGAAGCAGAATGGGAAACAAAGATAAGGGATTGGTCGTCTGGCGTGGGAAAGCTCTTTATCAGCATGTCCTGTCACGATTAGCGCCACAGACGGACAAAGTCTGCATTAGCGCCAACCGCAACATTATGATTTATCAGCAGAGTGGCCTGCCGGTCATCGCTGATTCAATACCAGGATTTGCTGGTCCTTTAGCCGGGATGCTTGCTGCACTAAAGTATATTGATACTGAATGGGCCGCTTTTACACCCTGTGACTCACCGCTCCTGCCACCGGATCTTGTCGCGCGTCTATGGCACGCCAGACTGGCAGCACCAGCCGTCTGGCCGTGTACAGAGGAAGGAGATCATCCTGCAATGGCGCTCCTGAATGCCGGTCTGGCAGGGCAGCTGGAGCGCTTTCTGGCCCGCGGAGGCCGCAGGGTGAAGCTGTTTCTTGAACAGGCCGGCGGCCACGCCGTGTCCTTCGACGGAAGCACCGGCGCTTTTATGAACATCAACGGCCCTGACAACCTGTCGCCTTAACCGCCACGCGTCGCAGCACCGGCAGGGACACCGCTCCCCGTGCGGTCATCAGGACGGGAGAAAGCGACCACAACAATCTGTTCTGCCCTGACATCAAGGCCAAAGGTGTTAAAAGGTGTTAAGGAAGGGGACTGGCTGAACATCTGACGGCCTTAAGGAAGGTAAAGGTAACTGCACAGTCTAACCGATTAACCGGGTCACGCAGCTTTTTTTCCGGCTTTTTTTTCCAGCTATAGACGCAAAAACCCCCGGCCACTGGCCGGGGGTCCGCTTGTATGATGCCCGGCAGTTCCCTACTCTCGCATGGGGAGACCCCACACTACCATCGGCGCTACGGCGTTTCACTTCTGAGTTCGGCATGGAGTCAGGTGGGACCACCGCGCTAAAGCCGCCAGGCAAATTCTTTGTGCCCTGTCCCGTGCCTTTTGTGCTGATATCGCCTCGCTCAGTCACATACCCATGTATGCTCCTTACCGCCCTCTCAGCGCAAAATCCTTCGGAATCATCTCCGCAGAACAGTGCTAAATTCTTCTGTCCGTCACAAGCTGAATACCGATCGTGTCGTCTCTCAACACTCACCAGAACGCCTCTGGCGTTGTAAGGTTAAGCCTCACGGGTCATTAGTACCGGTCAGCTCAACGCATCGCTGCGCTTACACATCCGGCCTATCAACGTCGTCGTCTTCAACGTCCCTTAAGGTGGCTTTAAGCCACAGGGAGAACTCATCTCGGGGCAAGTTTCGCGCTTAGATGCTTTCAGCGCTTATCTTTTCCGCACTTAGCTACCGGGCTGTGCCACTGGCGTGACAACCCGAACACCAGCGGTGCGTTCACTCCGGTCCTCTCGTACTGGGAGCAAACCCCCTCAATTCTCCAGCGCCCACGGCAGATAGGGACCGAACTGTCTCACGACGTTCTAAACCCAGCTCGCGTACCACTTTAAACGGCGAACAGCCGTACCCTTGGGACCTGCTTCAGCCCCAGGATGTGATGAGCCGACATCGAGGTGCCAAACACCGCCGTCGATATGAACTCTTGGGCGGTATCAGCCTGTTATCCCCGGAGTACCTTTTATCCGTTGAGCGATGGCCCTTCCATTCAGAACCACCGGATCACTATGACCTGCTTTCGCATCTGCTCGCGCCGTCACGCTCGCAGTCAGGCTGGCTTATGCCATTGCACTAACCTCCTGATGTCCGACCAGGATTAGCCAACCTTCGTGCTCCTCCGTTACGCTTTGGGAGGAGACCGCCCCAGTCAAACTACCCACCAGACACTGTCCCCGCGCCGGATCACGGCGCAAGGTTAGAACACCAAACGTTAAAGGGTGGTATTTCAAGGATGGCTCCACACGAACTGGCGTCCGCGCTTCAAAGCCTCCCACCTATCCTGCACATCAAGGCTCAGTGTTCAGTGTCAAGCTGTAGTAAAGGTTCACGGGGTCTTTCCGTCTTGCCGCGGGTACACTGCATCTTCACAGCGAGTTCAATTTCACTGAGTCCCGGGTGGAGACAGCCTGGCCATCATTACGCCATTCGTGCAGGTCGGAACTTACCCGACAAGGAATTTCGCTACCTTAGGACCGTTATAGTTACGGCCGCCGTTTACCGGGGCTTCGATCAGGAGCTTCGCGTTGCCGCTAACCCCATCAATTAACCTTCCGGCACCGGGCAGGCGTCACACCGTATACGTCCACTTTCGTGTTTGCACAGTGCTGTGTTTTTAATAAACAGTTGCAGCCAGCTGGTATCTTCGACTGGCTTCAGCTCCGGGAGCACGTCCCTTCACCTACGCGCCAGCGTGCCTTCTCCCGAAGTTACGGCACCATTTTGCCTAGTTCCTTCACCCGGGTTCTCTCAAGCGCCTTGGTATTCTCTACCTGACCACCTGTGTCGGTTTCGGGTACGATTCTCTGTTGCCTGATGCTTAGAGGCTTTTCCTGGAAGCAGGGCATTTGTCACTTCAGCACCGTGGTGCCTCGTCATCACGCCTCAGCCTTGATTTTCCGGATTTGCCTGGAAAAACAGCCTACACGCTTAAACCGGGACAACCGTCGCCCGGATGACATAGCCTTCTCCGTCCCCCCTTCGCAGCAACACCGAGTACGGGAATATTAACCCGTTTCCCATCGACTACGCCTTTCGGCCTCGCCTTAGGGGTCGACTCACCCTGCCCCGATTAACGTTGGACAGGAACCCTTGGTCTTCCGGCGAGCGGGCTTTTCACCCGCTTTATCGTTACTTATGTCAGCATTCGCACTTCTGATACCTCCAGCATGCCTCACAGCACACCTTCCACGGCTTACAGAACGCTCCCCTACCCAACAACGCTTACGCGCCGCTGCCGCAGCTTCGGTGCATGGTTTAGCCCCGTTACATCTTCCGCGCAGGCCGACTCGACCAGTGAGCTATTACGCTTTCTTTAAATGATGGCTGCTTCTAAGCCAACATCCTGGCTGTCTGGGCCTTCCCACATCGTTTCCCACTTAACCATGACTTTGGGACCTTAGCTGGCGGTCTGGGTTGTTTCCCTCTTCACGACGGACGTTAGCACCCGCCGTGTGTCTCCCGTGATAACATTCTGCGGTATTCGGAGTTTGCATCGGATCGGTAAGCCGGGATGGCCCCCTGGCCGAAACAGTGCTCTACCCCCGCAGATGACTTCACGAGGCGCTACCTAAATAGCTTTCGGGGAGAACCAGCTATCTCCCGGTTTGATTGGCCTTTCACCCCCAGCCACAGGTCATCCGCTAATTTTTCAACATTAGTCGGTTCGGTCCTCCAGTTAGTGTTACCCAACCTTCAACCTGCCCATGGCTAGATCACCGGGTTTCGGGTCTGTACCCTGCAACTTAACGCCCAGTTAAGACTCGGTTTCCCTGCGGCTCCCCTATTCGGTTAACCTTGCTACAGAATACAAGTCGCTGACCCATTATACAAAAGGTACGCAGTCACACCACGAAGGTGCTCCCACTGCTTGTACGTACACGGTTTCAGGTTCTGTTTCACTCCCCTCGCCGGGGTTCTTTTCGCCTTTCCCTCACGGTACTGGTTCACTATCGGTCAGTCAGGAGTATTTAGCCTTGGAGGATGGTCCCCCCATATTCAGACAGGATAACACGTGTCCCGCCCTACTCTTCGAACTCACAGCATGTGCACCTTCGTGTACGGGAGTATCACCCTGTACCCTGCGACTTTCCAGACGCTTCCACTGATGCACAAGCTGATGATGGTTCCGGGCTCCTCCCCGTTCGCTCGCCGCTACTGGGGGAATCTCGGTTGATTTCTTTTCCTCGGGGTACTGAGATGTTTCAGTTCCCCCGGTTCGCCTTGCAGCACTATGTATTCATGCTGCAATGATGCACAAGTGCACCGGGTTTCCCCATTCGGGTATCGTCGGGTATCGCGGTTCATATCACCTTACCGACGCTTATCGCAGATTAGCACGCCCTTCATCGCCTCTGACTGCCAGGGCATCCACCGTGTACGCTTCGTCACTTAACCTCACAACCCACAGGCGTCCACAGGACGCATGCCGTTGCAGGCATTGAGAGACCGTACATGTCATCACGCCATTCCTGTTACCCAGAATGACAACAACATGTCGTTTCAATTTTCAGCTTGTTCCGGATTGTTAAAGAGCAAATATCTCAAACATGACTTCCCACCAGGGTAAGCCAGTTTTGAGATACTCTAGACATAACTTTGGCGTCCCCAAGGGGATTCGAACCCCTGTTACAGCCGTGAAAGGGCAGTGTCCTTGGCCTCTAGACGATGGGGACTCAGTATGGTTACGCTCGTTACTTTTCTATCAGACAATCTGTGTGAGCACTGCGCATGAAGCTATCTTATGCTAAGGAGGTGATCCAACCGCAGGTTCCCCTACGGTTACCTTGTTACGACTTCACCCCAGTCATGAATCACAAAGTGGTAAGCGCCCTCCCGAAGGTTAAGCTACCTACTTCTTTTGCAACCCACTCCCATGGTGTGACGGGCGGTGTGTACAAGGCCCGGGAACGTATTCACCGTGGCATTCTGATCCACGATTACTAGCGATTCCGACTTCACGGAGTCGAGTTGCAGACTCCGATCCGGACTACGACGCACTTTATGAGGTCCGCATGCTCTCGCGAGGTCGCTTCTCTTTGTATGCGCCATTGTAGCACGTGTGTAGCCCTGGCCGTAAGGGCCATGATGACTTGACGTCATCCCCACCTTCCTCCGGTTTATCACCGGCAGTCTCCTTTGAGTTCCCGACCAAATCGCTGGCAACAAAGGATAAGGGTTGCGCTCGTTGCGGGACTTAACCCAACATTTCACAACACGAGCTGACGACAGCCATGCAGCACCTGTCTCACAGCTCCCGAAGGCACCAAAGCATCTCTGCTAAGTTCTGTGGATGTCAAGGCCAGGTAAGGTTCTTCGCGTTGCATCGAATTAAACCACATGCTCCACCGCTTGTGCGGGCCCCCGTCAATTCATTTGAGTTTTAACCTTGCGGCCGTACTCCCCAGGCGGTCGATTTAACGCGTTAGCTACGGAAGCCACACCTCAAGGGCACAACCTCCAAATCGACATCGTTTACAGCGTGGACTACCAGGGTATCTAATCCTGTTTGCTCCCCACGCTTTCGCACATGAGCGTCAGTCTTTGTCCAGGGGGCCGCCTTCGCCACCGGTATTCCTCCAGATCTCTACGCATTTCACCGCTACACCTGGAATTCCACCCCCCTCTACAAGACTCCAGCCTGCCAGTTTCAAATGCAGTTCCCAGGTTAAGCCCGGGGATTTCACATCTGACTTAACAGACCGCCTGCGTGCGCTTTACGCCCAGTAATTCCGATTAACGCTTGCACCCTCCGTATTACCGCGGCTGCTGGCACGGAGTTAGCCGGTGCTTCTTCTGCGGGTAACGTCAATGCCGCTGGTTATTAACCAGCGTCCCTTCCTCCCCGCTGAAAGTACTTTACAACCCGAAGGCCTTCTTCATACACGCGGCATGGCTGCATCAGGCTTGCGCCCATTGTGCAATATTCCCCACTGCTGCCTCCCGTAGGAGTCTGGACCGTGTCTCAGTTCCAGTGTGGCTGGTCATCCTCTCAGACCAGCTAGGGATCGTCGCCCAGGTAGGCCGTTACCCTACCTGCCAGCTAATCCCATCTGGGCACATCCGATGGCAAGAGGCCATAAGGTCCCCCTCTTTGCTCTTGCGAGATTATGCGGTATTAGCCACCGTTTCCAGTGGTTATCCCCCGCCATCAGGCAGTTTCCCAGACATTACTCACCCGTCCGCCACTCGTCACCCAAAGAGCACGCTCTTCTGTGCTACCGTTCGACTTGCATGTGTTAGGCCTGCCGCCAGCGTTCAATCTGAGCCATGATCAAACTCTTCAATTTAAAGTTTGATTTGCTTCAACTCGTGAAGCAGTGCTCAAGGAAAACGTCGTAATGAATTACGTGTTCACTCTTAAGACTTGATATTTTTGCATCCGAAGATGCCGATATCTATCCTGCGAGTGCCCACACAGATTGTCTGATAAATTGTTAAAGAGCGGTGCGGTCAGTGCTTTCGCTTCCTGCCGCGAGGTCGCGTATACTACGCTTTCCTCCTTCAGAGTCAACCACTTTTACGCAGCTTTTCTCCGGCGGTTCAGCTCGCTTAACCTCTCAACACGGCGGCACCGAAGCCGTTGTTCCGTGTCAGTGGTGGCGCATTATAGGGAGTTTGTGCGCCCTGACAAGGCCTAATTTGTGAAAAATAGCGCGTTCGCTGTATTCCACAGCAAAATGGCTGTTTATACGCAGTTATGCACAAACTTATCCACATTCGTTAACAGTGGCTAATTTAGACGAGCATCGCGCAAACGTTTTCGCTACAATGCCCCCGCAAAATCCTGGCCCTTTTCTTTGCTCTGTTAAGGAAAGAAGATGACTAAGATTGATGTAACGCTCTTATCTATGCGAACCAAAGCCAAGGGATAAACCTCATGCAACAACCTCGTCCTGTACGCCGTGCTCTGCTTAGCGTGTCTGACAAAGCCGGAATCCTCGAATTTGCTCAGGCGCTGTCAAAGCGCGGTGTCGAGCTGCTCTCCACCGGGGGCACCGCCCGCCTGCTGGCAGACGCTCGCCTGCCCGTGACAGAAGTCTCGGACTACACCGGATTCCCGGAACTGATGGATGGACGCGTCAAAACGCTGCATCCTAAGGTTCACGGTGGGATCCTTGGGCGTCGCGGCCAAGATAATGAGATTATGCAGGTACATGGCATCTCGCCAATCGATATGGTGGTTGTTAACCTCTATCCTTTCGCCCAGACCGTGGCCCGTGAAGGCTGTTCACTGGAAGACGCCGTTGAAAATATTGATATCGGCGGACCAACCATGGTGCGTTCCGCAGCGAAGAATCATAAAGACGTGGCCATTGTGGTTAAGAGTAACGATTATCAGGCGATTATTGACGAAATGGACGCCAATAATAATTCACTGCTACTTTCGACCCGCTTTGATTTAGCGATTAAGGCATTTGAGCATACCGCCGCTTACGACAGCATGATTGCCAATTACTTTGGCAGTCTGGTCCCACCCTATCATGGTGAAACCAACGAGCCGGCTGGCCGCTTCCCACGCACGCTGAACCTGAACTTTATTAAAAAGCAGGATATGCGCTACGGTGAGAACAGCCATCAAGACGCGGCTTTCTATATAGAAGAGAATCTCTCAGAATCGTCGGTTGCTACCGCGCAACAGGTGCAGGGTAAAGCGCTTTCTTACAACAACATTGCAGACACCGACGCCGCCCTGGAGTGCGTGAAAGAGTTCAGCGAGCCGGCGTGCGTTATCGTGAAGCATGCAAACCCGTGCGGCGTGGCGGTTGGCAGCACCATTCTTGAAGCATATGAGCTGGCATACCAGACCGATCCAACGTCAGCCTTTGGCGGCATTATTGCGTTTAACCGCGAGCTGGATGAAAGCACCGCGCAGGCCATCATCAGCCGTCAGTTTGTTGAAGTTATCATCGCCCCCTCCGCAAGTAATGCCGCGCTCAACGTTACTGCCAGTAAGCAAAATGTTCGTGTGCTGACCTGCGGACAATGGCAGTCACGCCAGTCTGGCCTCGATTTCAAACGCGTCAATGGTGGGCTGCTGGTGCAGGATCGCGATTTGGGCATAGTAGAAACACGTCAGTTAAGCGTGGTTAGCAAGCGTCAGCCAACCACGCAGGAACTGCGCGATGCGCTGTTCTGCTGGAAAGTAGCCAAATTTGTTAAGTCCAATGCCATCGTCTATGCACGCGATAATATGACGATTGGTATAGGTGCAGGCCAGATGAGCCGTATTTATTCAGCGAAAATCGCCGGTATTAAGGCGGGCGATGAAGGACTGGAAGTGAAAGGCTGTGCCATGGCATCCGATGCGTTCTTCCCCTTCCGCGACGGTATTGATGCAGCAGCTGCGGTCGGCGTGAGCTGCGTCATCCAGCCGGGCGGCTCGATTCGTGATGAAGAAGTCATTGCCGCCGCTGACGAGCACGGTATTGCCATGATCTTCACTGGCATGCGCCACTTCCGCCATTAATGAGGGATTAAATGATGAAAATTTTAGTCATAGGCAACGGTGGACGCGAACATGCACTGGCGTGGAAGGCCGCACAATCACCGTTGGCAGAAACCGTGTTTGTTGCACCAGGTAATGCTGGAACTGAGCTTGAGCCGGCATTACAGAATGTAGCCATCAGCGCCACTGATATTCCTGGCCTGTTACGTTTTGCACAGCACGAAAAGATTGATTTGACCATTGTCGGACCAGAAGCACCGCTGGTCATTGGCGTGGTTGATGCGTTTCGCGCCGCGGGCCTGAAAATTTTTGGCCCCACGCAGGCGGCAGCACAGCTGGAAGGCTCCAAAGCCTTTACCAAAGATTTCCTGGCCCGTTACCAGATTCCCACGGCGGAATACCAAAACTTTACCAAAGTGGAACAAGCCCTGACTTATGTAAGAAGTAAAGGTGCGCCCATCGTCATCAAAGCTGACGGTCTGGCCGCAGGTAAAGGCGTTATCGTGGCAATGACTTTACAGGAAGCTGAAGAGGCCATTCAGGATATGCTGGCCGGAAACACCTTTGGTGACGCAGGCCACCGTATTGTGGTGGAAGAGTTCCTTGATGGTGAAGAAGCCAGCTTTATCGTGATGGTTGATGGCGAAAATGTTTTGCCAATGGCGACCAGCCAGGATCATAAGCGCGTTGGCGATGGCGATACCGGTCCTAACACTGGTGGCATGGGCGCTTACTCACCCGCCCCGGTGGTCACTGATGACATTCACCAGCGCGTGATGAATGAGGTGATCTGGCCTACCGTGCGCGGTATGGCAGCCGAGGGGAACGTTTACACGGGCTTTCTCTATGCCGGATTGATGATTGACAAAAATGGCCAGCCAAAAGTGATCGAATTTAACTGCCGCTTTGGCGATCCCGAAACACAGCCGATCATGTTGCGCCTGCAGTCAGATCTGGTCGATCTTTGCCTCGCTGCAGTAGAGGGCAAGCTCGACAGCAAAGACTCTCAGTGGGATCCCCGTCCTGCGCTGGGCGTGGTATTAGCGGCGGGCGGCTATCCGGGGAACTACAGCACGGGCGATCAAATTCATGGTCTGCCGCAGGAGGAAGTACCGGACGGTAAAGTATTTCACGCCGGCACAACCATGCAGGATGGCAGAGTTATCACTCACGGCGGCCGCGTATTGTGCGTCACGGCGCTGGGTGACGATGTTGCCGCAGCGCAAAAGCATGCCTATACACTCGCAAAATCTGTTTCCTGGAAAGGCAGCTTTTGCCGCAGCGATATTGGCTACCGGGCAATTGGTCGTCAATAACCGCAGGCCGCACTCGCCTCTTGATGCACCAGGGAAGGTGCGCTTCACGCTAGCGAGAAAGGGTCTGCTGGAGTGCGGAAACGGATGTCCTTGTATGTTTTGTTTGACATAGAGGTATACACTCTATGTGTTTTTCCTGATGCTGCGCATGACCGGTGTCCAGGGATCTCACCCCCTCTTCCACTGACATGGTGAGATCCTCCATCTCCAACAAAACCCAATCATTGTAACCGCACATCCGTACCACATAAAAGAACGCTTTCCACCACTGCAAGTCGTGGCCACAACCTACGGCAACATAATTTCATGCACGACGCACGGCGTGCACGGTAGAATGGTGTCATCGTGTGGGTACCACACAAAATAAACATCGTTGCCGCTGAAGAAACACAGCAGCGGAGGAAAAACAACGCGTGGACAGTGAAGTCTGACCTGAGTAAAAAGCCACCTGCATAGCAGGTGGCTTTGACACTGCCCCCTAAAAGGGGGCTTAAACACCACCTTTCCAGTCCGAGCTGTATGTGCCTTTCTTCTTCCTCTTTGACAACTTTGTCCTGGTA
The DNA here is from genome assembly GCF_021365465.1 of Erwinia tracheiphila. Lineage (NCBI taxonomy): Bacteria > Pseudomonadati > Pseudomonadota > Gammaproteobacteria > Enterobacterales > Erwiniaceae > Erwinia > Erwinia tracheiphila. The sequence goes on along the minus strand of NZ_CP089932.1, from coordinate 304,888 downwards.
CCGCACATACCTTCGAATTACTTCTTCTTTTGCACCCACCGAATCCACAAAATACCCTCTTTGCCAAAAGTGGTCACACCAAAGCTTGTGCTTCCTGAGATAAGGAAACTTCTCGAACAGCCTGATGTCCGTTCTCCCTTTCACAAATTCTATCAACTCAGAAACACCCAAGCCCGGCGGCGTCCTCACCACCAGATGCATATGATATATCTGCACATTTAGCTCAACTACTGTGCATTTTTTCATATTGCTGTAAATGTAGATGCTGCGGTAAACCTCTTTACCGAGATTACCTTTGAGGGTGTTGTATCTGTACTTCGGTGTCCATACGAGATGATACTGACAGCGATAGGATACGTGGGAAGCGGATTCATATCTGCTCATGCTATTTACTCCTTGATTTGCTGGTAACAAACCGGGGCAGTATTTAGCATGAGCATTCTACCGGCAAAGCCCCACATGAACGATGACCACCTCCACAGGAGGTGGTTTAGTGTTGATAACAAAAGGGGCTTACGCCCCCCTGCTTAAAACTTTTCACCGTCACACGATTACTTAACAGCGTCTTTCAGTGCTTTACCAGAAACAAATGCCGGTACGTTAGCAGCAGCAATTTTAATCTCTTTACCAGTCTGCGGGTTGCGGCCAGTACGTTCAGCACGGTGATTCACTTTAAAAGTACCAAAACCAACCAGTTGTACAGCATCACCTTCTTTCAGAGACTCAGTAATCGCAGCCAGGGTGGATTCCAGGGCAGCTTTAGCCTGGGTCTTAGACAGGTCCGCTTTGTCCGCAATTACATCAATCAGTTGAGTCTTGTTCATAAGTTGTCCTTACAGTGTATTTATCGCTTGCTAAACATCGAGTGCGAGGGAAAAACCAGATTCTGGCACTCTCCTGCATACACGCACCGATAGCCACTTTTTTCAGCCCCACAAATGTAGACCAGACTGGGGGCGAATGTGAAGCCTTAAGGCGCTACAAATCAGGCCTCAAGCCAGGTTTTCTCACCTTATTGCTGAAATTTTATACCAATATTGCTCATACCCGATTCCCGCAGATCAGAACGCAGTCCTTTTATCAATTCCTGGTCTCTTTCCTCGCAGGCACTGAGCAGGCGGAAAATCTCCCACTGAATATCCCATTCTTCTTCAACCGCAGGGTTTTCTCTCAGCTCTTCATCACTCATTTCACGCTCCGCCTGCGTCATTTCCAACATCGCCACGCTGGTAATTGACGCTTCGCTAACGGCAATAGCATGGGAGAGCGTATCGCCACTTAACCGGGAATGCAGCAGTTCGCTCAAGGCAACACAGGCATCAATGGCAGGATAGACACCGTACAGATCGTAATCGTCCGCTGCCGGGATTGCCTCTTCCAGCTTTTCAAGCTGGGTGTCAAAGTTAACTTTGACATCTTTCACCAGCAGCGTCTCCCAGACTAGGTCGAGAATACGGCGATAAAGCTGCCCCTCACCAAAGCCGGTCTGCTGGCAAAATGCCCAATAATTCGGGTTCATACGCTCACACAGGCAAGCCATGAAAGTAATGTGCTGCCAGCTTTCCAACTTTTCCAGCCGCAGGTGGATCGGATTACGTAACATGATGGAATCTCTTTAACAAAATCGTGCGCGTCATGCAGTGTAACCGAAAAGCATCCGCCCCACACGGTTAACCCTGTGCCAACAGCCGCAGGAAAGCAGGACGACGTGATGCCACCGCATCCGCCCAGCGGGTAGGCTCCGGCAGTCGATAACCTTGCAGGCAGTTTTCCACCCAGTGCAACGCGGTATCCGAACTGACCCGGTGACCGGGCGAGATAAACAGCGGATTACAACGCAACTTACTGCGTAACACCCAACCCAGCTGTTCGCCCTTATCCATCAGCGCCTCACGGGAGCCGGGAGATGCCGCCAGCGGTGCACATTCGCCACACAGACGACGTTTTGCCACGCCAATGGTTGGCACATCCACCAGCAGGCCAAAATGGCTGGCAACGCCAAGGCGGCGGGGGTGTGCAATCCCCTGGCCATCAACGAACAGCAGATCGGGTTGATGCTGCAATTGTTGCCAGGCTGCCAGCAACGCAGGACATTCACGAAAGGAAAGAAAGCCAGGGATATAAGGCATCGTGGTGGCAACCCGCGCTACATGGTGTTCCACCAGCCTCAGAGAGGGGTAATCCAGAATCACCAGCGCAGCACGCGTCACCTCTCCGCCCTGTTCGAACCCGACATCCGCCCCGGCAATCAGGCGCGGTGGCATTACCTCAAAATCATCTTCACGCACCACCTCTACGGCACGTTTCAGCTGCTCTTGCTTTAATGCCTGGATGTCCATGTTATCCCTGATGATACTGACGGGAAAGCCTGTGCACCGCCTCCACAAAGACACCAGCATGCTCAGGCGGCACGTCCAGATGGATACCGTGCCCCAAATTGAATACATGGCCCTCGCCATGACCGAAGGCGTTTAAAATATAGGTGACTTCCTGTTCAATACGTTCGGGCTGCGCGTACAGCATGGATGGATCCATATTTCCCTGCAACGCTACCTTGTGACCGACACGGTGCCGTGCATCGGCGATGTCGGTGGTCCAATCCAGTCCTAACGCATCACAGCCAGTCTCTGCCATCGCCTCAAGCCACTGGCCTCCACCTTTGGTGAAAAGCGTGACCGGCACCCGACTGCCTTCATTTTCATGCAGCAGCCCGTCAACAATTTTGTGCATGTAGTGCAGCGAAAACTGTAAATAATCACGACCGGTCAACACGCCACCCCAGGTGTCAAAAATCATCACCGACTGAGCACCGGCGCGGATTTGCGCATTGAGATAAAGCGTGACGCTGTCCGCCAGCTTATCAAGCATCAGATGCAGCGTTTCTGGTTCCGCATACATCATCTTTTTCAGTTTGGTAAAAGCTTTGCTGCTGCTACCCTCCACCATATAGGTTGCCAGCGTCCACGGACTGCCGGAGAAACCAATCAATGGCACCTGACCCTGTAAATTTTTGCGGATAGTGCGCACGGCATTCATCACATAGCCCAGCTCCTGTTCCGGGTCCGGCACGGGCAGCTTTTCCACATCCGCCCGGCAGGTCACCGGAGATGAAAAACGTGGGCCTTCACCAGCCTCAAACCAGAGGCCTAATCCCATCGCATCAGGGATCGTCAAAATATCGGAGAAAAGGATTGCCGCATCAAGCGGATAACGGCGCAGCGGCTGCAGCGTAACCTCACAAGCCAGTTCTGCGTTTTTGCACAATGACATAAAATCCCCGGCCTGGGCGCGGGTGGCTTTGTACTCCGGCAAATAGCGCCCGGCCTGCCTCATCATCCACACGGGGGTGGCATCTACCGGTTGGCGCAACAGTGCGCGCAGATAACGATCATTTTTCAGTTCAGTCATGTTTATGGCTCTCTGTTTGCAGTCGCGCAGTATAACATTCATTGTTCCGCAGCGCGGCAAAGCGCAACGGTGTCTTCAATCAGGCGCCGTGCGACAGTGCCTGGCGGCGGCAGGAACGGCAGCGCATCAAAGCGATACCAGCCCGCATCCAGCAGTTCTTTTGGATCGATGACAATCTCACCACAGTGATAATCGGCCATAAACGCCATCATCAACGACTGAGGGAAAGGCCACGGCTGTGACGACACATAACGCAGATTCTTTACCGTAATGCCGCTTTCTTCCATCACTTCACGCGCCACGGCTTGCTCTAGCGTTTCCCCCACCTCAACAAAACCGGCCAGTACCGTATAAATACCGTTACGATGGCGAGTATGCTGCGCCAGCAGGATCCTGTCGTCACGACGAATAGCAACAATAATACAGGGAGCAATTTGCGGGTAGTAACGTTGACGGCAGTGGTTGCACAGGCAGGCCCATTCGGTTCTGCTGTGACGCATTTTATGCCCGCAGTAGCCACACCACTGATGCGACCGATAAAATTCAGCCAGCTGCACGCCCCGCCCGACAAGCTGGAACAGACCAACATCCTGATCAAGCAACTGCCGCAGCGAGGCCATTCCCTCTTTACGGCTGGCGCAAACCAGAAAAACCGGTTCGCCCAACCACTCACCGAGCAACATTCCCTGGCTACCCACCAGCCCCAACGCATCGGCGCGCCCCTTCGGAAGCTGGCACTCCGGTAACCAAAGTTTCTGTTCATGGCTGACAACCCACCATCCAGCGTCTACGCTTGAGATCTCACGTTGCATAAGTTTGCTCATCCTCCGCTTCACAGGCATTCAGTATCACGGGATTGCAGTCAGACAATCAAAAATAACACTTACGGAGTCACTCATGCTAAACCAGTTAAACGTTCTGACCGCCCGTGTTGGCGGATGCAGTGACCTGGTGGACTTTTGTCTGCAATCGCGTAAGCAGTTGCTGGTTGCTTATTATCAAATGGTTGGCATCAAGCCTAACAAGGATTCGCTGACCACGCTCGATCAAAACGCGCTGGATACCTTCTGCCAGACGCTTGTGGATTATCTTTCCACGGGCCACTTCACCATTTACGAACGCTTTATTAAAGAGATGGAAGGCAGCGAGCAGCTGGCAAAAGCAGCCATCATTTATCCTTCGCTACGTTCGAACACCGAGCAGATTATGCAGGTATATGATTCTCATTTTGAAAATGCCATTGATGATGATAACTATCTGGCATTTCAACAGGCGCTGTCAGAAATAGGAGAGGCGCTGGAAGCGCGTTTCTCCCTGGAAGACAAGTTTATTAATCTGGCGCTGGACAGGAACGCTCTGCGGCTGGAGGATGCAGCTAACAATGCTGCCCTGGTGCGTCCGGCCTGAAAAACGATGGATTCGTAAAAACCTTGTAGTTTCCAGAAAGCCCTTTTATGATGAAAGGGTAATCATGTGGTCGCAAGTATGCGACCACTTTTATTCTGCTGCCCTGTGAGGTGGCAAAATTCTTCTTGTCGGAGTGCCCTTAGGGGCTGAGACCGTTTATTCGGGATCCGCGGAACCTGATCAGGTTAGTACCTGCGAAGGGAACAAGAGTAACGATTCAGTACGGATCTGACGCCCTACGGGCATCATTTTCTGCACTTACTCCTGCCGAACTCCAGACAAGCCATTTTTCCCTTACTGAGGAATGCGCTATGTCTACCGTTGATAAAAAATCCACCCGCCGTGAACAGCGAGCTGAAGCCCAACAATTTATTGAATCGCTTCAGGGCAGTGCTTTTCCCCGTTCAAAACGAATTTATCTGACGGGTTCCCGTGAGGATATCCGGGTTCCCCTGCGGGAAATCCAGCTCAGTCCAACGCCGATTGGCGGCAGTGGCGGCAACCCACAATTTGAAGAAAACGAGCCGGTACCGGTTTATGATACCGCCGGGCCTTACGGCGATCCGGCAGCCGCTATCGATGTACAGCGCGGCCTGCCGTCCCTGCGGAAAAACTGGATCGCCGAACGTAACGACACACAGCCCATTGAACACCTTAGTTCGAACTACAGCCAGCAGCGTCTGGCGGATGACTCGCTGGACTCATTGCGTTTTGCTCACCGCGCCCAAACCCGCCGAGCCACGCCGGGGCGTCGTGTCACTCAACTGCATTACGCACGCCAGGGGACGATTACCCCGGAGATGGAGTTTATCGCACTGCGCGAAAACATGGGCCGCTCACGCATCCTTAGCGAGGAACTGCTGGCACAGCATCCCGGCAACAGTTTCGGTGCCCAGTTCCCGGACACCATTACGGCGGAGTTTGTTCGTCAGGAAGTGGCTGCCGGACGCGCCATTATCCCCGCCAATATCAATCACCCTGAATCGGAGCCGATGATTATTGGCCGTAACTTTCTGGTGAAAATCAATGCCAATATTGGCAATTCGACGGTCAGCTCCTCCATTGAAGAAGAAGTTGAGAAACTGGTCTGGGCCGTCCGCTGGGGAGCGGATACGGTGATGGACCTTTCCACCGGGCGTAACATCCATGAAACCCGCGAATGGATCCTGCGTAACAGCCCCGTACCGATTGGCACCGTGCCAATTTATCAGGCGCTGGAGAAAGTCAACGGCATTGCAGAAAATCTGAGCTGGGGCGTTTTCCGCGATACGTTGCTGGAACAGGCCGAACAGGGGGTGGATTACTTCACAATTCACGCTGGTGTGCTGCTGCGCTATGTACCCATGACGGCGAAGCGTCTGACCGGGATCGTTTCGCGCGGCGGATCGATTATGGCAAAATGGTGTCTGTCGCATCATCAGGAGAACTTTCTCTGGCAGCATTTCCGTGAAATCTGCGAGATTTGCGCGGCCTATGACGTATCGCTGTCGCTGGGTGACGGCCTGCGTCCCGGCTCCATTCAGGATGCCAATGATGAAGCTCAGTTTGCTGAACTGCGTACGCTGGGGGAACTGACCAACATTGCCTGGGAATATGATGTGCAGGTGATGATTGAAGGCCCCGGGCATGTACCCATGCAGATGATCCGCCGCAATATGACCGAACAGCTGGAACACTGCCACGAAGCGCCATTTTACACCCTTGGCCCACTGACCACCGATATTGCACCAGGCTACGACCACTTCACATCGGGCATTGGCGCGGCGATGATCGGCTGGTTTGGTTGTGCCATGTTGTGTTATGTGACGCCGAAAGAGCATCTGGGCCTGCCCAACAAAAAAGATGTTAAACAAGGACTTATTACCTACAAGATTGCAGCACATGCTGCCGATCTGGCCAAAGGTCATCCGGGCGCGCAGATCCGTGATAACGCCATGTCGAAAGCGCGCTTTGAATTCCGCTGGGAAGATCAGTTTAACCTTGCGCTCGATCCCCACACGGCGAGAGCCTATCACGATGAAACCCTGCCGCAGGAATCCGGTAAGGTTGCGCATTTCTGCTCCATGTGTGGTCCCAAATTCTGCTCGATGAAGATCACTCAGGAAGTGCGCGAATACGCCGCAAGGCAGGAGGCCGAAGCCAGAGCGATTGAAGTGGGCATGGCCAACATGTCAGCTGCTTTCCGGGAGCGGGGCGGGGAGCTGTATCAGCCGGTCACAGCAGGTTCGTCGGAGGAAAAAGTATGAAACCTTCTCCCTTTCCGGCAACGGCCAGGCAGCTGGGGCTTTATCCGGTAGTAGATTCCGTTACGTGGATTTCACGGCTGCTGGACGCGGGTGCCCGTACGATTCAACTCCGTCTTAAAAACCTGACGGAAGACGCTGCCGGGCAGCAGGTGGCGGACGCTGTCGCGCTGGGGTATCGCTACCAGGCGCGTCTGTTTATCAATGATTATTGGCGGCTGGCCATCAAACATCAGGCTTATGGCGTACATCTGGGGCAACAGGATCTGGACAGTGCAGACCTGTCGGCCATTCAGCGCGCCGGTCTGCGGCTGGGATTGTCCACCCACGATGATGTGGAGCTGGATCGCGCGCTGGCCATACGCCCCTCGTATATTGCGCTGGGTCATATCTTCCCAACGCAAACCAAACAGATGCCCTCAGCACCCCAGGGGGTGGAAGAACTAAAGCGCCACGTTTCCCGGCTGCCGGGAATTTCTACCGTTGCGATTGGCGGCATCAGCCTGGCGCGCGCCCCTGTGGTACTGGCTACCGGCGTCGGCAGCATTGCCGTGGTCAGCGCCATTACGCAGGTTTCAAACTGGCAAAGCGCCACGCAGCAGCTTCTGGCGCTGGCAGGCCAGGGAGGCGACCCACATGTTCAGTGACAGCGATTTTATGCGCTATAGCCGCCAGCTGCTGCTGGAGGAGTTTGGCGTTGATACCCAACAAAAGCTGTTTAACAGTCGCGTGCTGATCGTTGGGCTGGGCGGTCTGGGTTCACCCGCCGCGCTCTACCTTGCCGCCGCAGGGGTGGGGACGCTGCTGCTGGCTGATGACGATACCGTGCATATCAGCAACCTTCAACGTCAGATTCTGTTTCATACCCATCAAAGTGGGCAGCGGAAAACGGAGATAGCCCGGCAGCATCTGCTGTCACTCAACCCAACGCTGGAGGTTGTCACACTGGATCAGAGCATGAATACCGACACCTTAAAGCAGGCGATAAAGTTGGTCGATATGGTGCTGGATTGCAGCGATAACATGCCGACACGCCATGCCATAAATGCTGCCTGCCTGCACCATGCCATTCCGCTAATCAGTGCTAGCGCGACAGGCTTCAGCGGGCAATTGCTGGTGCTGACGCCGCCTTTTCAGCATGGGTGCTACCGCTGCCTGTGGCCGGATGAAGCCGAGCCAACGCGTAACTGCCGGACAGCAGGGGTGCTGGGGCCGGTGGTAGGCATCATGGGAACGATGCAGGCGCTGGAAGCCCTGAAAATGCTGGCGGGCCTGGCCTCCCCGCTTACGGGCAAGCTGCAGCTGTTTGATGGCCGCCAGCAAACCTGGAGAACGCTCAATCTTGAACGTAGCGCTTTATGCCCGCTATGCGGAGGTGGCCTTGAACATCATCATTAACGATGAAGCTTTCACTCTGCCAGCCACACTGACATTGGCCGCGCTGCTACAACAGCTGTCTTATCCGTCATCAGGTGTTGCGCTGGCGGTTAATCAGCATGTTGTGCCCCGCGACCGCTGGGCAGATCGCTACTTGCAGGAAGGGGATGAGCTGGTTATTTTTCAGGCCATCGCCGGAGGTTAAGCATGTTACAGATAGCCGATAAAACATTTTCTTCCAGCCTCTTTAGCGGCACGGGAAAATTTTCCAGCCCTGCTGTGATGCTGGAAGCCCTGAACGCCGCCAGGACTGAGCTGGTCACCCTGGCAATGAAAAGGATCGATTTGCGCGGCAACAATGACGATATCCTGCACCCATTACAGCAGCTGGGCGTACAGCTATTGCCTAATACCTCGGGCGCGAAAACCGCCGAAGAAGCGATTTTCGCCGCACGGCTGGCACGGGAAGCACTGGGTACAAACTGGCTTAAGCTGGAAATTCATCCTGACGTTCGCTACCTGTTGCCCGACGGTATCGAAACGCTGAAAGCCGCCCAAACCTTGGTGAAAGAGGGCTTCATCGTACTGCCCTATTGTCACGCCGACCCGGTGCTGTGCAAGAGGCTGGAAGAGGTCGGCTGCGCCGCCGTGATGCCACTTGGCGCACCTATTGGCAGCAATCAGGGGCTTAAAACCCGTGATTTTCTGGCGATTATCATTGAACAGGCACAGGTTCCGGTGATCGTGGATGCTGGACTGGGCACCCCCAGCCACGCATGCGAGGCGATGGAGATGGGCGCGGACGCCGTGCTGGTCAACACCGCCATCGCCACTGCCAGTGATCCAGTCAATATGGCGCACGCCTTCCGCCGGGCGGTGGACGCTGGCACACTGGCTTGCCGCAGTGGACCCGGCCGCCGCCAGCAACAGGCCTGCGCCACCAGCCCACTGACACGATTCCTCACTGAAGGAACCGCGCAATGAAAAGCTTTATTTCACAATGGGAAAAGCTGAACTGGGATGATATTCGCCTGCGAATTTACGGCAAAACTGCTGCTGACGTTGAACGGGCGTTAAATGCACAAAGGGTGAGTCGCGAAGATCTGCTGGCATTACTGTCCCCGGCAGCCATGGCCTATCTTGAGCCACTGGCGCAACGCGCGCAGTTACTGACACGACAACGCTTTGGTCATGCGGTAAATCTGTTTGTGCCGCTGTATCTTTCCAACCTTTGTGCCAACGACTGCACCTATTGCGGCTTTTCCATGAGTAACCGGATTAAACGTAAGGTCCTGGATGCACAAGAGATTGCGCGGGAATGCCGCGCTATCCGCGCACTGGGGTTCGATCAGCTATTGCTGGTGACGGGAGAGCACTAGGGCAAAGTCGGGGCGGACTATTTCCGGGAACATGTGCCTGCCATACGTCCACATTTCAGCTCGCTGATGATGGAAGTGCAGCCGATGAGTGAAGCGGACTATATCGGGCTGAAAAAACTGGGACTGGACGGCGTGCTGGTCTATCAGGAAACCTATCATCCAATGGTGTATCGCCAGCATCATCTGAAAGGCAACAAGCAGGATTTCTTTTTCCGGCTGGAAACCCCTGATCGCCTGGGCCGTGCCGGGATGGACAAAATCGGCCTGGGAACGCTGATCGGCCTATCGGGCTGCTGGCGCACCGACTGCTATATGATGGCGGAACATCTGCTTTGGCTGCAAAAAAAATACTGGCAGAGCCGCTATTCGGTGGCATTCCCTCGTTTACGGCCGTGCGTGGGAGGGATTCAGCCTGCATCGCTAATGGATGAAGCACAGCTGGTACAGGTCATTTGTGCGTTCCGGCTGTTTGCACCTGAGGTAGAACAGTCACTTTCAACGCGTGAATCGCCGCAATTTCGCGACCATGTTGTGCCACTGGCAATTAATTCTCTTAGTGCCTTTTCAAAAACCCAGCCCGGCGGCTATGCCGATGGTAAAAACGAGCTGGAGCAGTTCTCTGCGCACGACGAACGCCATCCACAGCAGGTGGCAAATGCGCTGATCGCATCTGGAATGCAGCCGGTCTGGAAAGACTGGGACCCTTATCTCGGTCGCCATCAGGCACGGTAATACCATACACATTTCAAACAGGTGTAAAGCCTGATTAACCGACAGCGTGTCTACCGCGCAATGCCGTTTCAGGCCCGGTGATCTGTTCGACAAGGTAAAGATAATGAGCATGTAAGCGCATCAGCAACTGTGCCAGATAGTGTGGAAGTTCATTCTCTGCAAGGACGGTTGAAAGCTGTTTTATCACTGCGGCTCCGATTGGGAATACTGCTGCCAAATTCCAGTAAAAAAGCATGCATCTTATTGGTTGTTTTGACTTTATCTCTGAGAAGCGATTCCCTGACGCGGTGAAGTGCCCGCATGGCCTGCCGGGCTTCAGTTCGTGGTTGCACAAATCGCATTGAGGGACGGGGTTCTGCTTCGCATATGGCTTTCGCATCGACAAAATCGTTCCTGTTGCTCTTAACAAAAGGGCGGACGAACTGCGGAGAAATCAATTTTGCTTCATGGACTAAATCAGCGAGCCGGCGAGCCATAAAATGGGCGCCGGCGCTGGCTTCCATCACAACGGTAGCCGATGTGCAGCCAGCCAGAAACTCAATAAGTTTGGTACGGGCAACCTTTTTACGTAGTAATGCCTTGCCTGATTTATCCTGGCAGTGAATGTGGAAGGAATGCTTGCCGAGAACGGATACCAATACACGTAACGTTTTGCATGATGGCCTTCCCCAGAAAGAAAAACCCCCTGTCAGCGTAGCGCTCACAGGGGGGTGGGGACCATCTCATTAACCGCCCCGAAGAGCGGTTTTTTACATTGTGCCAACGATGATTAATCGTCGTTGCCACCAAGACCAGCATTCAGCAGTTCTGCCAGACTGGCAGACGCTTCGTCTGCGGTCACCTGAGGCACCACTGGCACTTCGCCAGCTGCCTTGCGGCGCATACGATCCTGGTGATAAGCGTAACCTGTACCAGCTGGGATCAGACGGCCCACGATGACGTTCTCTTTCAGGCCGCGCAGTTCGTCGCGTTTGCCCGCAACGGCTGCTTCGGTCAGGACACGCGTGGTTTCCTGGAACGATGCTGCAGAGATGAAGGACTCGGTTGCCAGAGACGCTTTGGTGATCCCCAGCAGATCGCGCATGTAAGTTGCCGCGATTTTGCCATTGGCTTCCAGCTCACGGTTAGAGATCTTAACGCGTGACACTTCAACCTGCTCACCATCCAGGAAGTCGGAACTGCCTGCGTTTTCGATGGTTGCTTTACGCAGCATCTGACGAACGATAACTTCGATGTGCTTATCGTTAATCTTAACACCCTGCAGACGGTAAACTTCCTGCACTTCGTTAGTGATGTAACGGGTCACCGCGTGTACGCCACGAAGACGCAGAATGTCATGTGGTGACTCTGGGCCATCGGAAACCACGTCACCACGCTCCACGCGCTCACCTTCGAACACGTTCAGCTGACGCCATTTCGGAATCATCTCTTCGTACGGATCGCTGCCGTCCACCGGGGTGATAACCAGACGACGCTTCCCTTTGGTCTCTTTACCGAAGGAGATGATGCCGCTGATTTCAGCCAGGATTGCCGGCTCTTTCGGACGACGGGCTTCGAACAGATCAGCAACGCGTGGCAGACCACCGGTGATGTCCTTGGTACCGCCAGATTCCTGCGGTACACGCGCCAAGGTGTCACCCGAGCTGATCTTGATACCATCTTCCAGCTGCACAATCGCTTTACCCGGCAGGAAGTACTGCGCAGGCATATCGGTACCTGGGATCAGCACATCGTTTCCGTTAGCATCAACGATTTTCAGCGCAGGGCGCAGGTCTTTACCACCGGCAGTACGTTCCGCACTGTCCAGAATCACCAGAGAAGACAGACCGGTCAGGTCATCCGTCTGGCGGGTAATGGTCTGGCCGTCGATCATGTCGGTGAAGCGAACGAAACCGCTCACTTCGGTGATAACCGGCATGGTATGCGGATCCCAGTTTGCTACGGTCTCGCCCGCGGCAACCTGCTCGCCGTCACCTTTCGCCATGGCTGCACCGTAAGGAACTTTATAGCTCTCTTTGGTACGGCCAAATTCGTCTATCATTTTCAGTTCAACGTTACGTGAAGTGATGATCAGTTTACCAGCAGAGTTGGTGACCGACTTGGCGTTGATCAGCTTCAGCGTACCTTTATTCTTGACCTGAATGCTGGATTCAGCAGCCGCACGCGATGCCGCACCGCCGATGTGGAAGGTACGCATCGTCAGCTGTGTACCCGGCTCACCGATGGACTGTGCTGCGATAACGCCGATGGCCTCACCTTTGTTGATGATGTGTCCACGTGCCAGATCGCGTCCATAACAGTGGGCGCACACGCCGAAGTCAGTTTCGCAACTTACCACGGAACGCACCTTCAGGCTGTCGACTGAATGCTCTTCCAACAGGTCACACTGGTGTTCGTGCAGCAGCGTGTTACGCGGCAGCAGAATGTCAGCAGTACCTGGCTTCAGCACGTCTTCCGCGGTCACACGACCCAGAACACGCTCGCGCAGTGGTTCTTTAACATCACCACCCTCGATAACCGGAGTCATCATGATACCTTCGTGGGTACCACAATCGTCTTCGGTCACCACCAGATCCTGTGCCACGTCAACCAGACGACGAGTCAGATAACCGGAGTTCGCAGTTTTCAGTGCGGTATCCGCCAGACCTTTACGAGCACCGTGCGTGGAGATGAAGTACTGGAGTACGTTCAGACCTTCACGGAAGTTCGCGGTGATCGGCGTTTCGATGATGGAGCCATCAGGCTTGGCCATCAGACCACGCATACCGGCCAGCTGACGAATCTGTGCAGCAGAACCACGCGCACCAGAGTCGGCCATCATGAAGATGCTGTTGAAGGAAACCTGACGCTCTTCTTCACCATCGCGGTTAATCACGGTTTCAGTCGACAGGTTTTCCATCATCGCTTTCGCAACGCGTTCGTTAGCGGCGGCCCAGATATCGATGACTTTGTTATAGCGTTCGCCGGCTGTTACCAGACCAGACTGGAACTGCTCCTGAATCTCAGCCACTTCCGCTTCCGCTTCGGTGATGATTTCCACTTTCTTCTCCGGGATAACCATGTCGTCGATACCAACAGACGCACCAGAGCGAGCCGCATAGGCAAAGCCGGTGTACATGGTCTGGTCAGCAAAGATAACCGTTGGTTTCAGGCCCAGAATGCGGTAACAGGTGTTCAGCATTTTAGAGATGGCTTTCTTACCCAGCGCCTGGTTGACGATGGAGAAAGGCAGGCCTTTTGGCACGATCATCCACAGGATAGCGCGGCCAATGGTGGTATCCACGAGGCTGGTTATCGCGGTCCATTCACCGCGATCGTTTTTCTCGTGCTCGATGATACGTACCTTAACGCGGGCATGCAGAGAAGCCAGACCCGCACGGTAAACGCGTTCCGCTTCTTTCGGACCGGTCAGCACCATGCCTTCGCCTTTGGCGTTAACACAGTCGCGGGTCATGTAATACAGACCCAGTACAACGTCCTGAGACGGAACGATAATTGGCTCACCGTTGGCTGGTGACAGGATGTTGTTGGTAGACATCATCAGCGCACGCGCTTCCAGCTGGGCTTCCAGCGTCAGCGGTACGTGAACAGCCATCTGGTCACCATCGAAGTCGGCGTTATAAGCCGCACAAACCAGCGGGTGCAGCTGAATAGCTTTACCTTCGATCAGCACAGGCTCAAAGGCCTGGATACCCAGACGGTGCAGCGTAGGCGCACGGTTCAGCAGCACCGGGTGTTCGCGGATTACTTCGTCAAGAATATCCCAGACCACCGCTTCTTCACGCTCAACCATTTTCTTGGCGGCTTTAATGGTGGTTGCAAGGCCACGCAGTTCCAGCTTGCCGTAAATGAACGGTTTGAACAACTCCAGCGCCATTTTCTTCGGCAGGCCGCACTGGTGCAATCTGAGGTATGGACCTACGGTGATAACGGAACGCCCGGAGTAGTCGACACGTTTACCCAGCAGGTTCTGACGGAAACGGCCCTGCTTACCTTTGATCATATCGGCCAAAGATTTCAGAGGACGCTTGTTAGAACCGGTGATCGCACGACCACGACGACCGTTATCCAGCAGGGCATCAACCGCTTCCTGCAGCATACGTTTTTCGTTACGCACGATGATGTCCGGCGCTGCCAGATCCAGCAAGCGCTTCAGACGGTTGTTACGGTTAATCACGCGACGATACAGATCGTTCAGATCCGACGTAGCGAAACGACCACCGTCCAGCGGAACCAGCGGACGCAGGTCCGGCGGCAGCACAGGCAGCACGGTCAGGATCATCCACTCTGGCTTGTTACCAGACTGCACGAACGCTTCCAGCAGTTTGATACGCTTGGTCAGCTTTTTACGCTTGGTTTCGGAGTTAGTCTCGTTCAGCTCTTCACGCAGCTGCTCGCACTCCTGCTCCAGATCCATGTTTTTCAACAGGGACTGAATCGCTTCCGCCCCCATTTTCGCGTCGAACTCATCACCAAACTCTTCCAGCGCGTCAAGATACTGCTCTTCAGTCAGGATCTGGCGCTTTTCGAGGTTGGTCATGCCGCCTTCAACAACCACATAAGATTCGAAGTACAGAACACGTTCGATATCACGCAGTGGCATATCCAGTAGTAAACCGATGCGCGATGGCAGCGATTTCAGGAACCAGATGTGCGCAGTTGGAGAAGCCAGCTCAATGTGGCCCATACGCTCACGGCGGACTTTGGTCTGTGTCACTTCAACGCCACACTTCTCACAGATCACACCACGGTGTTTCAGGCGCTTGTACTTGCCGCACAGGCACTCGTAGTCTTTAACCGGCCCGAAAATACGGGCGCAGAAAAGCCCGTCACGTTCTGGTTTGAACGTACGGTAGTTAATGGTTTCCGGCTTTTTAACTTCACCAAAAGACCAGGAACGGATCATGTCTGGCGAAGCCAGCGCAATTTTGATCGCATCAAACTCTTCGGTTTTAGTTTGCGCTTTCAGAAACTTAAGTAAGTCTTTCACGGATTAGCTCCCGTCGGAGTGAGACTTCTCAGCACGCCCGGAAGAGCGTGCTGTAACCAGTACAAATGCGAGTGCTTACTCGTCTTCCAGCTCGATGTTAATACCCAGCGAGCGGATCTCTTTCAACAGTACGTTGAAGGATTCCGGCATGCCTGGTTCCATCTGATGGTTGCCGTCAACGATGTTTTTATACATCTTGGTACGGCCGTTCACGTCATCAGACTTCACGGTCAGCATTTCCTGCAGGGTATAAGCGGCACCGTATGCTTCCAGCGCCCACACTTCCATCTCACCAAAACGCTGTCCACCGAACTGCGCCTTACCACCCAGCGGCTGCTGAGTCACCAGGCTGTAGGAACCGGTAGAACGTGCATGCATTTTATCATCCACTAAGTGGTTGAGTTTCAGCATGTACATGTAGCCCACGGTAACCTGACGCTCGAACTGTTCGCCGGTGCGACCATCGAACAGAGTGATCTGACCGGAAGAAGGCAGGCCGCCGAGCTGCAGCAGCTCTTTGATTTCGCTTTCTTTCGCGCCGTCGAACACTGGCGTGGCAATCGGCATCCCTTTCTTCAGGTTTTCTGCCAGACGCAGGACTTCTTCATCAGAGAAAGTAGACAGGTCAACTTTCTGACGCACGTCAGTGCCCAGATCGTAGGCGCGCTGGATGAACTCACGCAGTTTGGCCACTTCTTCCTGCTGCTTAAGCATCGTGTTGATTTTCTCGCCAATGCCTTTCGCTGCCATACCCAGGTGGGTTTCCAGAATCTGACCAATGTTCATACGTGAAGGTACGCCCAGCGGGTTCAGTACGATGTCTACCGGCGTGCCGTTTTCATCATAAGGCATGTCTTCGATCGGGTTGATCTTAGAGATAACACCCTTGTTACCGTGACGACCTGCCATTTTGTCACCCGGCTGGATCTGACGTTTAACGGCCAGATACACTTTTACGATTTTCAGCACGCCCGGTGCCAGGTCATCGCCCTGGGTGATTTTGCGGCGTTTCGCATCAAGTTTTTTCTCAAACTCATGCTTCAGCTCGTCGTACTGCTCTGCCAGCTGCTCCAGCTGATTTTGCTTCTCTTCGTCGGTCAGACCGAGTTCCAGCCAGCGCTCGCGTGGCAGATTATCCAGTTTTTCCGCTTCCACGCCGCCGGAAACCAGCAGGTAGTGAATACGGCTGAACAGGCCCGCTTCGAGGATTTGCAATTCTTCAGACAGGTCTTTTTTCGCCTGCTTGAGCTGCATCTCTTCGATTTCCAGCGCGCGCTTGTCTTTTTCCACGCCATCGCGGGTAAAGACCTGCACATCAATAACGGTACCAGACACGCCATTTGGCACGCGCAGAGAAGAGTCTTTAACATCAGACGCTTTCTCACCGAAGATCGCACGCAGCAGCTTCTCTTCTGGGGTCAGCTGGGTTTCACCTTTCGGCGTTACCTTACCCACCAGAATGTCGCCACCGGTCACTTCCGCGCCGATATACACGATACCGGATTCATCCAGTTTAGAGAGCGCAGCTTCACCCACGTTCGGGATGTCAGCAGTGATCTCTTCCGGCCCCAACTTGGTGTCACGAGACACACACGCCAGTTCCTGGATGTGGATAGTGGTGAAACGATCTTCCTGTACCACTCGCTCGGAGACGAGAATGGAGTCTTCGAAGTTGTAGCCGTTCCACGGCATGAACGCGACGCGCATGTTCTGACCCAGTGCCAGTTCGCCGAGATCCGTAGAAGGACCATCAGCCAGCACATCATCACGTTCAACTGGCTCCCCCAGGTTGACACATGGCATCTGGTTGATACAGGTGTTCTGGTTGGAACGGGTGTATTTGGTCAGGTTATAGATGTCGATACCGGCTTCGCCCGGGTACATTTCGTCTTCGTTAACTTTGATAACGATACGGGATGCATCAACGTACTGAATGGTACCACCACGTTTCGCGACGGCGGTCACACCGGAGTCAACCGCTACCGCGCGTTCCATACCGGTACCAACCAG
Organism: Erwinia tracheiphila; assembly: GCF_021365465.1. Lineage (NCBI taxonomy): Bacteria > Pseudomonadati > Pseudomonadota > Gammaproteobacteria > Enterobacterales > Erwiniaceae > Erwinia > Erwinia tracheiphila. The sequence continues at coordinate 287,342 of NZ_CP089932.1, read as the reverse complement.
CGGCTTATCAGCACGCAGCGTTGGAACCGCCTGACGTTGCATGTTTGCACCCATCAATGCGCGGTTGGCGTCATCGTGTTCCAGGAACGGGATCAGGCTTGCCCCGACGGAAACCACCTGCTGGGTGGAAACGTCCATGTAGTCAACCTGATCTCGGCTAAACAGACTTGATTCGCCTTTGCTGCGGCAGGTCACCAGATCGTCCACGAAGTGACCTTCGTCGTCGAGGTTGGTGTTCGCCTGAGCGATAACGTAGTTACCCTCTTCAATGGCAGAGAGGTAATGAATTTCGTCGGTCACCACGCCGTCGCGAACGCGGCGGTATGGGGTTTCCAGGAAACCGTACTCGTTGGTCTGTGCGTACACGGACAGGGAGTTGATCAGACCGATGTTTGGACCTTCAGGGGTTTCGATTGGGCACACGCGACCGTAGTGAGTCGGGTGAACGTCTCGAACTTCAAAGCCTGCACGCTCACGCGTCAGACCGCCCGGACCAAGTGCAAAGATACGACGCTTGTGCGTAATCTCAGACAGTGGGTTGTTCTGGTCCATAAACTGTGACAGCTGGCTGGAACCAAAGAACTCTTTCACTGCGGCAGAGATTGGCTTGGCGTTGATCATATCCTGAGGCATCAGAGTGTCCAGGTCGCCCAGGGACAGACGCTCTTTCACCGCGCGCTCAACACGAACCAGACCTACGCGGAACTGGTTTTCAGCCATCTCGCCGACGGAACGGATACGACGGTTGCCGAGGTGGTCAATATCATCCACTTCGCCAATGCCGTTACGGATACCGATGAGCTTTTTCATCACATCAATGATGTCGTCTTTGCTCAGGATACCGGAACCTTCGATCTCGTCGCGCAGCAGGGAACGGTTGAACTTCATACGACCAACCGCAGACAGATCGTAGCGGTCTTCAGAGAAGAACAGGTTTTCGAACAGGTTTTCAGCCGCTTCACGCGTTGGCGGTTCGCCAGGGCGCATCATGCGGTAGATCTCAACCAGCGCGCTCAGGCGGTCACTGGTTGGATCGACGCGAACGGTTTCAGAAATATACGGACCGTGGTCCAGATCGTTGGTGAACAGCGTTTCAATACGCTTGTGGCCGGACTGGCTGAGTTTCGCCAGCAGGTCCAGCGACAGATCCATGTTAGCGGCAACGATCAGCTCGCCGGTATTTTCGTCGATGTAGTCTTTAGCGACGACTTTACCCGCGATGTATTCAACCGGTACTTCGATGTGCTCAACACCATCTTTTTCCAGCTGACGAATGTGACGTGCAGTAATGCGACGGCCTTTTTCTACGTATACCGTTCCATTGGACTCGATATCAAAAGAGGCGGTCTCACCACGCAGGCGCTCAGGCACCAGCTCCATCTGCAGCTTGTTGTCGCGAATTTCATACACGATTTTGTCAAAGAACAGGTCAAGGATCTGCTCAGTGGTGTAGTTCAGCGCGCGCAGGATGATGGTCGCAGGCAGCTTGCGGCGACGGTCAATACGGACAAACAGGTTATCTTTTGGATCGAACTCAAAGTCCAGCCAGGAACCACGGTAGGGGATAATGCGTGCGTTATACAGCACTTTACCCGATGAGTGGGTTTTACCCTTATCGCTATCAAAGAAAACACCGGGGCTACGATGCAGCTGGGAAACGATAACGCGTTCTGTACCGTTGATGACGAAAGTACCGTTGTCCGTCATAAGTGGAATTTCACCCATGTAGACTTCTTGTTCTTTAATGTCTTTAACGGTGCCTTCCGGCGCTTCGCGCTCGTAGATCACCAGGCGCAATTTTACACGCAGAGGAGCAGAGAACGTGACGCCACGAATCTGACACTCTTTCACATCAAATACAGGTTCGCCTAAACGGTAGCTGACATATTGCAGCTCAGAATTGCCGCTGTAGCTTTGAATTGGAAACACGGAACGGAATGCCGCTTCCAGACCGTATTGACCTTCCGGATCTTGCTCGATGAATTTCTGGAACGAGTCAAGCTGGATAGAAAGCAGATATGGAATGTCCAGAACTTGTGGACGTTTTCCAAAATCCTTACGAATGCGTTTTTTCTCGGTATAGGAGTAAACCATTGGGTTCCTCAGCTCGCTGAAAAGTAGAACCTTTCTGTCCGTCCAGGCGGGACAGTTCATGCAACGCTGTTTTGTGTCTTGCAAAAGACAGTGTGCCTTTTGTAATACCTCTGTCTATCACGCTTAAATCATTTCATTGCTTTTGTCTGGACAGAGGGTCCATGCAGGAAAGCAGTATATTAAGTCGTCGATAGAAAAAAATATTAAGAAAATCAATAACTAAACAGTGTGAAACGTCATTGATGCTTTAGAGCGCAAAAAGGCTGGTGACCGAGAAGTCACCAGCCATCAGCCTGAGTCACCCTCGCGGATTAATCAAGCTGCAACCTGAAAGGTTGGCTTACTTAACTTCAACTTCTGCGCCAGCTTCTTCCAGTGCTTTCTTCAGAGCTTCTGCGTCGTCTTTGCTGATGCCTTCTTTCAGGGCAGCAGGTGCAGACTCAACCAGGTCTTTGGCTTCTTTCAGGCCCAGACCAGTTGCCCCACGTACTGCTTTGATCACGGCAACTTTGTTAGCGCCGATAGCTTTCAGTACAACGTCGAACTCAGTTTTTTCTTCAGCAGCTTCAACCGGGCCAGCAGCTACAGCTACTGCGGCGGCAGCAGAAACACCAAACTTTTCTTCCATAGCTGAAACCAGCTCAACAACGTCCATTACAGACATAGCCGCTACTGCTTCCAGAATTTGATCTTTAGTGATAGACATGACAATTGTTCCTGTGAATCAGAAATAGTTTATACGTTAGCAAATGCAACAGACAAAAATGCGCAATTATGCTGCATCTTTGGCGTCGCGAACGGCTGCCAGAGTGCGGACCAGTTTGCCTGCAGCGGCTTCTTTCATGGTCGACATCAGACGTGCAAGTGCTTCTTCGTAAGTCGGCAGCGTGGCCAGACGGTCAATATTGGCCGCACTGATCAGCTCACCTTCAAAGGCCGCAGCTTTGACCTCAAATTTTGCATTCGCTTTCGCGAACTCTTTGAACAAACGAGCAGCAGCACCCGGGTGTTCTAAAGAATATGCAATCAGGGTCGGACCAACAAACGTGTCTTTCAGGATCTCGAACTGAGTTCCTTCAACGACGCGGCGCAGCAGGGTGTTGCGAACAACACGCATGTAAACGCCAGCTTCACGACCTGCTTTACGCAGTTCAGTCATTTTATCTACGGTGACGCCACGAGAATCCGCAACGACCGCAGACAGCGCACCTTTGGCTACTTCGCTGACTTCAGCAACAATCGCTTGTTTGTCTTGAAGATTTAATGCCATTAGCTTTTGCTCCTGGATTTTGGCCGGAGATGAATTTCTCCGGAACTCACTTCGCCTGAATGCAGTTTCCCGAGACAGGCGCTAAACACGGTGAGCAGAATCCAGCAAAGACTATAAAAATATTCTTCAGGTTCTGTCACCGTCTACGCAGGAAATTAAGTGTTACCTTTTCGTTTCACACCTGCGGTCTTGGACGGAGGCCTGGATAAGGCCAGGCTCCAACCGAAAATTCCTCTGATTCGTCGTCATTTGTGCTGTTACTTCGTTAGCTGCCTTCGCTCACACCAGTCACATAGTGAACTATGCTCCTGGCGATTCATTCTTTGCAGGCTCGTCTCAGCACGAACAACCCAATCAGAGGTTCTGTATGTTAACAGAACAATGGGCGGAAGATTCTAGTCGAAACTTTCGCCCGGGTAAAGCAGATTAGTTAGCTGCTGCGCTCAGGCCAGCCTGATCGATGGCAACACCAGCACCCATGGTAGTGGAGATGCTAACTTTCTTGATATACACGCCCTTTGCCTGAGATGGTTTTGCTTTTTTCAGCGCAACCAGCAAAGACTCAAGGTTTTCTTTCAATTTATCTGCGTCGAAATCAACTTTACCGATAGTGGTGTGAATGATTCCGTTTTTATCGTTACGGTAACGAACCTGACCTGCTTTGGCATTCTTAACGGCTTCAGCAACATTTGGCGTTACGGTACCCACTTTCGGGTTTGGCATCAGACCACGTGGACCCAGAACCTGGCCTAACTGGCCAACAACGCGCATTGCATCAGGAGATGCGATAACCACGTCGAAGTTCATTTCGCCTTTTTTGATCTGCTCTGCCAGATCTTCCATACCTACCAGTTCAGCGCCAGCTGCTTTAGCAGCTTCAGCGTTTGCACCCTGAGTAAATACAGCAACGCGAACGGAACGACCGGTACCATGTGGCAGTACGGTTGCACCACGTACGTTCTGGTCAGATTTACGTGCATCAATGCCCAGGTTTACCGCCACGTCAACGCTTTCTACGAACTTAGCCGTCGCCAGTTCTTTCAGCAGAGCAACAGCTTCGTTGATGTCATACTGTTTAGTTGAATCAACTTTGTCACGGATCACGCGCATGCGCTTGGTCAGTTTAGCCATTTCTTAATCCTCTACCACCAGACCCATGGAACGAGCAGTACCTTCGATTGAGCGGGTCATCGCTTCAATGTCAGCACCAGTCATGTCCGCAGCTTTGGTTTCTGCGATTTCACGTACCTGAGCACGAGATACTTTACCTACTTTGTCTTTGTTAGGCTTGCCTGAACCAGACTTAATACCCGCCGCTTTCTTCAGCAGTACTGCTGCAGGAGGGGTCTTGGTAACAAAGGTGAAAGAACGGTCAGAATAAACGGTGATAACAACCGGTGTTGGCAGACCTTTCTCAAGAGATTCTGTTTTGGCGTTAAACGCTTTACAGAATTCCATGATGTTAACACCCTGCTGACCCAGAGCTGGACCAACCGGTGGACTTGGGTTTGCCATACCAGCTGCAACCTGCAGCTTAACGTAGGCTTGTACTTTCTTAGCCATGAGATTTCCTCTATTGGGTGCAAACGCTCTGAAAAGAGCTCCCCGTGGTTAATATTTTACGTGCTGAAACCGCACATAAAACAAAATGCGCGAAATTGTATTGCAATTTCGCGCCTTCTGCAACCGCTCTTCACTCCAGAAAAGGGCAATAGTACTGGTGATATGACTCTTGAAAAACAGGCGATCAGCCTTTTTCTACCTGTCCAAAGTCCAGCTCCACCGGCGTCGCACGGCCAAATATGGAAACGGACACTTTCAGGCGGCTTTTCTCGTAATCAACTTCTTCAACCACACCGTTGAAATCTGCAAATGGACCATCGCTAACGCGCACCATTTCACCGGGTTCAAACAGTGTTTTAGGACGTGGCTTGTCACCGGCAGACTGCAAGCGGTTCATGATCGAATCGACTTCTTTATCGCTGACAGGTGCCGGGCGATCGGAGGTGCCACCAATGAAACCCATAACTCGCGGCACGCTACGCACCAGATGCCAACTTGAATCGTTCATGACCATCTGTACCAGAACATAGCCTGGGAAGAACTTACGCTCGCTTTTGCGACGCTGGCCACCACGGATCTCAACCACTTCTTCGGTTGGCACCATGACTTCGCCAAAAAGCTCTTCCATGTTATGTAACTTGATATGCTCGCGCAGCGACTGGGCTACGCGGCCTTCAAAACCGGAAAACGCCTGAACGACGTACCAGCGCTTCTTTGGAACTTCAGACATCTCAGAACCTCAGGCCAGTAATAAACGAGACCAGGCGGACCAGAATACCATCCAGCCCCCACAGAATCAGTGACATCACGGCAGTTACCGCGGCTACGATTAACGTGGTGTGCAACGTTTCCTGACGGGTCGGCCAGATGACTTTACGAACTTCAGTGCGAGCTTCACTGGCAAACGCCAGCGTTGACTTGCCTTTTGCCGTCAGGAGCGCAATGCCGCCTGCTGCCGCAATCAGGATAACCACAGCAAGCGCACGCAGTGGGAGAGTAATATCACGGTAAAAGTAGTTACCAACAATGGCCGCAATCAGCAGCACCGCAACAACCAGCCATTTAATTACCTCCAGGCCACGCCCGCTCCCTTGAGCTTCGGTATTAGCACTCATAAACCAACCTGCCACAATAAACCAGAAACTATTTTGCCCTCGTAAACGGGAGCAACCGAACCGAATGATGCTGTCAGGCGAAACTCGGCATATCCCTTTATCTTTCAGGTTGCAAAGCTGCAGGTTCTGTTAATTTCGTCGCTCGCATACCAGGTTCCGCGCCCGGAAATCATCCAGTGACCATTATTTATGCAACATAAAACTTGTCAGGTTCAACGCCGTACAACAGAGCCCGCCTCAGCAATGATTATTTGATGGAAATCACTGATGAGCCAAGTTCTATGTTACAGCGTGCAAAAAGGGCATCAAATGATGCCCTCTTCAAGTGCGTCGCGTCAAATATTATCAGCGATTAAGCGATAACTTTAGCAACAACGCCCGCACCCACAGTACGACCACCTTCGCGGATGGCGAAACGCAGACCGTCGTCCATCGCGATTGGGTGGATCAGGGTCACAACCATTTTGATATTGTCACCCGGCATCACCATCTCAACGCCTTCTGGCAGCTCGATGGTTCCGGTCACGTCAGTGGTACGGAAGTAGAACTGAGGACGGTAACCTTTGAAGAACGGGGTGTGACGGCCGCCTTCGTCTTTGGACAGAATATAAACTTCTGACTCAAACTTGGTGTGTGGCTTGATTGAACCTGGCTTGGCCAGAACCTGTCCACGCTGGATATCTTCACGCTTGATACCGCGCAGCAGGATACCGCAGTTCTCACCCGCACGGCCTTCGTCCAGCAGCTTACGGAACATTTCAACACCGGTACAGGTTGATTTCACGGTGTCTTTGATACCGACAATTTCAACTTCTTCACCCACTTTCACGATACCGCGCTCAACACGACCGGTCACCACGGTACCACGGCCGGAGATGGAGAACACGTCTTCAATTGGCAGCAGGAACGGCTTGTCAATCGCACGTTCTGGCTCAGGGATGTAAGTATCCAAGTGACCGGCCAGCTCGATAATTTTTGCTTCCCACTCAGCGTCGCCTTCCAGCGCTTTCAGCGCAGAACCGTGAACAATTGGGGTGTCGTCGCCCGGGAATTCGTACTGAGACAGCAGGTCACGCACTTCCATCTCAACCAGTTCCAGCAGTTCTTCATCATCAACCATGTCACACTTGTTCAGGAACACGATGATGTAAGGAACGCCTACCTGACGACCCAGCAGGATGTGCTCACGGGTCTGCGGCATTGGGCCATCAGTCGCAGCAACAACCAGGATTGCACCGTCCATCTGGGCAGCACCGGTGATCATGTTTTTCACATAGTCGGCGTGACCAGGGCAGTCAACGTGCGCATAGTGACGGCTTGGGGTGTCATATTCAACATGAGAGGTGTTGATGGTGATACCACGTGCTTTTTCTTCTGGTGCGTTGTCGATCTGGTCGAACGCACGCGCAGAACCGCCGTAGGTTTTAGCCAGAACGGTGGTGATAGCAGCAGTCAGAGTAGTTTTACCATGGTCAACGTGGCCGATAGTACCAACGTTGACGTGCGGTTTGGAACGTTCAAATTTTTCTTTAGACATCGCTTGTCCCTCTAAGACACGGATAAATTGGTGATATCACCACATCAACCAGGCATTGCCTGAACTGTTGAATTTCAACGTACAGAGAAGAATCAGGGAGGGAGATGTAGAGGTGGTGCTGATACCCAGAGTCGAACTGGGGACCTCACCCTTACCAAGGGTGCGCTCTACCAACTGAGCCATATCAGCACGGCTTGGAGCGGGCAGCGGGAATCGAACCCGCATCATCAGCTTGGAAGGCTGAGGTAATAGCCATTATACGATGCCCGCATCCTGGAACTCGGCTACCTGTTCTGTCTGTAGCTTGTGAATAACAAGAGGTAACCCTTATTATTCGAGTCAACCCGCATATGCTTGATGACTCCGACTGTGCTCAGTCTAAAATCAGCATTTCCAACCCTAAAGTCCGGGTCGAAATGGTGGTGGGGGAAGGATTCGAACCTTCGAAGTCGATGACGGCAGATTTACAGTCTGCTCCCTTTGGCCGCTCGGGAACCCCACCCGGGGTACTTGATGGTGCCGGCTACCGGAATCGAACTGGTGACCTACTGATTACAAGTCAGTTGCTCTACCTACTGAGCTAAGCCGGCATCAAGTGACGCGCATTCTAGGAAGAGCGGCGGCATGATGCAACAAAAAAATTGCGATAAATGTTTTTATGACGGTTATTTGTGCAATTTTCCGCAAGTTGCCATTCGCTGCCGTGTATTACGTTCAATTAATCACCATCTTAACCTTTATTACTGCATTCTCGACCCACAACCTGAGGCGGAAAAAGTAAACGTCTTTTCCTGCCGACTGACACTGAAGCTTAAATTTTGCACCACTGAAATCCTTTTACCATTTTACCATTCATCGTGTATTTTTCCATCAGCACTTGCATCACTATGCAATTACGAAGCTACCGATGATGTTCCAAATCTTATTACCTCGCATTCCAGCAGCCATCAGTGGGGCACTCCGTAAGAAAATCATCCTGTTTATACGGACACTCTGTGTGTTTGCCGAAATGATCCGTCGACATAATGATGAAATGTAGTCACTCACGACGAGGGTGGACGACAGCGTATCTCTCAGGCATTGGCTGAAATCTTTTTTCACAGCCTGTGAACCTTGCGGGTTAAGGGAGAGTGTAAAGTGTTGATTGCCCGTCATGAGTAAGGACTTAGCGACCACGTTCAGATGGCAATCTGTATGAAGCCTGCGGGACGACATCGCGCTGAAGTTTATCAAGCCCGGGTTGATGATCGCGTACGGTGTCTGAATACGGGGAAAAGCCAATCATTGTGGTCGGTCGGGAAGCATTCAATCTCAGGCCTCATTTATCTCAATAGTTCCTCTGGGAGCGTAGCTGAAGCAGCTTACCGCCCTCAGGGCTATGGTTGCCTGGGGAATTGACTGATTTTTTCTGTCGCCCGGATGCGTATTCAAACGCGGCGGTCATCTGCAACTATAAGGTCACTGCACATTGCTCGGGCTATCCGGGCGATGACCCACTAAATTTTTAATAAATGTGGCGGCGTTACGTTTGCGTTCACCGATTTTATTTTTCCTTCTGGTTACGGCCTTTCTGGTGGTAATCTCCTGCGCATTGTTTTCTGAAATTTTCCTGATTTGATGCGCAAGGAGAGTGCGTTTTGTTGTCTTCCCACACCTTAATGCTACAACGGGTAAATTCTTGCTGGCAGAAGCATGCACATGAGTAAAGCGCCGCTGGTGACCACACCTTACCTTGAATTTGACCGCGCACAGTGGGCTGCACTGCGTGATTCCGTGCCCATGCCCTTGAGTGAACAAGAAGTGGCGCGTCTTGAGGGAATAAACGAAGATTTGTCGATTAAAGAAGTGGCAGAGATCTATCTGCCGCTGTCCCGTCTGCTTAATTTCTACATCAGTTCGAACTTGCGCCGCCAGGCTGTGCTGGAACAATTTCTGGGTACCAGCGGTCAAAAAATCCCTTACATTATCAGTATCGCAGGCAGCGTCGCCGTAGGGAAAAGTACCACTGCACGCGTTTTACAGGCTCTGTTAAGCAGCTGGCCTGAGCACCGCCGCGTTGAGCTGATCACCACCGACGGTTTTCTACATCCTAACAAGGTGTTGAAAGAACGGGGGCTGATGAAGAAAAAAGGTTTTCCGCAGTCCTATGACATGCACCGTCTGGTTAATTTTGTTTCCGCTCTGAAATCAGGCGCGTCACAAGTCACCGCACCCGTTTATTCACACCTGATTTACGATGTCATCAGCGGTGGTGACAAAATTGTACAGCAGCCGGATATTCTGATTCTGGAAGGGTTGAACGTGTTGCAAAGCGGTATGGATTATCCACACGATCCGCATCATGTTTTTGTGTCTGATTTTGTGGATTTTTCCATTTACGTGGATGCGCCACAGGCGTTGCTCCAGCGTTGGTATATAAATCGCTTCCTCAAATTCCGACAAAGTGCGTTCACCAATCCCGATTCCTACTTTCATCACTATGCAACTTTGCCAGAAGAAGAAGCAGCCCAGATGGCCAGCCAGCTTTGGAACGAAATTAACTTATTAAATTTAAGAGAAAATATTCTTCCTACTCGTGAAAGAGCCAACCTGATCATGACCAAAAGTGTTAACCATGCGGTCGATTTGGTGAGATTAAGAAAATAACCCCAGGCCATCGTGTTATGCGATGGTCCCTGCTTTCTTTCTTCGCGTATCCAGCCAGACTGCGTAAGCTTCGTCCCATATTGCTGCCGGACTGCCCGCCTTGCCCAGACCAAAACCATGCCCACCACGGGTAATTTTGATCTGTTCAACTGGCACACCCATTTTCCGGCAGGTGTCATGCATGATCTGACTGTTATGGGGACTAGAAACAAGATCATCTTCTGCCTGTGCGAGAAATAAAGGCGGAAATTTGGGTGTAACATAATTCTCTACCGACCAGCCTGCCTCATCAGCCGGGGACGGATTTAATCCCAGCAATTCAAAATGCGTATTGGTATGGGTGTAGGGTGACTCTAGCGTAATAACCGGGTAAATCAGCGCGACGCTTTCTACCAGCGGTTTGATCTTATCAACCGAATCCTGCGGTTGATAAGTAACAAAGTCCGGACGTGCAGCAACCATGCCCATCAGATGTCCTCCTGCAGAGAAGCCCAACAGATGCACATTACGTTCCCTCACGCGCACGAGTTTTATCGCCCGCTGCGCATCCTGGAAAGGAGCCAGTCGCCCTGCCCGCCATTTCTCGCGGGGTAGACGGTAACTCAGCACGTATACCGTAAAACCACGCGTATTTAACCAACGCGCCACGGGCCAGGCTTCCCCCCCCATTCCGATCCAACGATAGCCACCACCCGCCGCGATCAGCACGGCCGATCCATTCGAATTTGCGGGCTGAAACCGCTGAATCGCCGGACTCACAATATTTGACCAGGAGCCGTTAGCAGAAACGTGCAGATCTCCGCTCGGCCCCCCCCCTCCCGGCGGCTCATCCTGCCAGAGAGGAATGATATCCTCACGGGCAAACAATCTCCCGGAAGATATCGCGAGTAAAGTAGCGCCGGTTCCAAGTATTAACCGACGACGACTAATCATCAGGCATCTCTAACCTCAGTGATCGTTACCATGACACAAACGTGGTGCACAGCATTCAGGCGCAGGTGGGTGTCCGCAACAATTGCGTTAACTACAGGCAGTCGGCCGGATTTAATGCGTGCAATAATTTTATCGGCATGCAGGCATGATCTCTGTACCGCTATTTATGCGATTTCCCGCGAGCAACGCAGGAAAATGCATTGCTGGGCAGTCCCTGCCCGAACAGCCGGAGCATCAACCCTGATTGTATTTTTCGCGGCGAGACATGCTGTCCAGATATCCCATCACAAAGGCGGACAAAACAAAGGTGAGGTGAATAATCACATACCACATCAATTTGTTATCAGGGATATTTTTTGCATCCATAAATACGCGCAGCAAATGAATGGAAGAGATAGCTACAATGGATGCAGCGACTTTATTTTTCAGCGAGCTGGAGTCCATTTTTCCAAGCCAGGTCAGCTTTTCTCTTTTTTCCGGGATATCCAGTCTGGAGACAAAATTTTCATAGCCAGAAAACATCACCATGACCAGCAGGCCACCAACCAGCGTCAGGTCAATCATTGATAGCAGAACCAGGACCAAATCGTTCTCCGCCATGGTCAGCACGTTTGGCAGCAGATGCACGGCCTCCTGGAAAAACTTGATCATTAACGCAAACAGTCCAAGCGACAATCCCAGATAAACTGGAGCCAGCAGCCAGCGCGAGGCATAAATAAGATTTTCAGTGAAACGTTCCATAACATTCAGTCAACAGATTAACAGGACAGTGAGTATACCTGATGAAAGGTTAAATTTTGCATTATGGAGCATAACAGAACAGGAATTTAACCCGGCGACATCCCAACACGGGGATTGCCGTCTGTATGAGTTTAACGTAATTCGCGGTACTGATTACGATAGTCTTTAGGCGTAAGGTTGAAATGTTTTTTAAACACGCGCTGAAAACATTGCTGCGAGGAAAAACCGAGGTCCATTGAAATGGCCATGATAGTTTTACGAGAATTCACCAGATTCTTCGCGGCCTCATCCATACGACGGCAGCGGATGAATGATCCAAGGGTTATTCCTTTCTTTTCTTTAAATGCACGCTGAAGATGCCATTTTGAGTAGCCAGAACGGGCGGCAACCGCTTCAATATTCAGGCCATCATCCAGATGCTGTTCAATCCAGTCGATAATGACATCGACAATTTCACCTTTCATGTTTTCTCTCCCACCTGTGACGCTATTAACCAGAATCACTATCCATTTTTTGCATGTTGTCACTAATCAATGAAACGCTAATATGCAACTAATACCGTCACTTATCAAATTCGTTAAATACATGTTATAAAAAGGTTTGAAATAGTTCAAACAGATAATTTCGGCAGACAGGATTCATTGTTGGGTCTCAATATGATGTGTGTAATCACCCTCGTTTATAAAACGCGTAGCGTGAGCGGCGCGATCCGGCATTATTCCGCGCTCCGCTAACGATGCGCTGAGGCGGGTTACAGAATGAGACTAAAACAGCGTGTTACGCTACTCTTTGCCAGATAGCGCCGAAAATAATCGCCTTACGGCAGGCGTGTTACAACTTAGATGTGTGCGAGGTCATACCGTCAGTTTTCCCCATAAGGCAGTCAGGCATTCTTCATCGCCACCAACTGTCGCGGAACACAGCATTGATCTTCACCAGCAAAAACGTCACTTTAACAACAGGCAATGAAGACGAACGCATCAATGTCATTAAGCTTTCTGACACAACTCAACGCGATCCCCGCCGCACGGTGGGATGCCCTCTTGCCTGACGATGGGCCTTTTTTGCGTCACGCTTTTCTCAGCACCCTCGAAGAAAGCGGCGGCCTGGGTGAAGAAACGGGCTGGCAGCCCGAACACCTGCTTTGGCTTGAGGAGGGCAAGATTTGTGCAGCTTTGCCCGGATACCGTAAATTCCATTCAAGAGGCGAGTATGTCTTTGATCACGCATGGGCAGATGCATGCCAGCGTGCTGGTCTGCCCTACTATCCTAAATGGCTTTCCGCAGTGCCATTCAGTCCGGTGACTGGCGCACGTTTACTTGGCGATGCATCCGCTGCGGAAAAACTGTTGCAGCATATCCCAACATTTCTTGAAAAAAATCGGTTGTGCAGCGGACACATCAACTTCGGTGATGCACAAACTGCGTCGTTGTTGGCAAAAGATCCCCGCTGGCTTCACCGCACTGGCTGTCAGTATCACTGGCAGAATCCCGGGTATCGGGACTTCCAGGATTTTCTTGATTCGTTGATGTCACGTAAACGTAAGCAGATCCGTAAAGAACGCACACTGGTTGCCGATAGCGGTGTTGAATTTGAATGGCTTGCTGGCGATCAGCTGCACGAGTCTGACTGGGATTTTGTTTATGCCTGTTATGCCAACACCTACGCCGTGCGCGGTCAGTATCCTTATCTGACAAGGCAGTTTTTCAGCCTGCTCAGTGAGAAAATGCCTGAAGCCATCCGCGTCGTGCTGGTTTCGCAAAATGGCCTCTCCGTCGCGATGGCGTTCAGCCTGGTGGACGGCACGACACTTTATGGCCGCTACTGGGGATGCCTGGCAGAATTTAACCGACTACATTTTGAAACCTGTTTCTGGCAGGGGATAGATTATGCCATTGCCCATCGCCTGCAACGATTTGATGCTGGTGCCCAGGGCGAGCACAAGCTGATACGCGGTTTTGAACCCACGCTGACGCACTCATGGCACTGCCTGCGTCACGCCGGACTGCACGCTGCGGTAGCGGATTTTTTGCAGCAGGAACGGGAAAGCGTGCGCGCCTGGATTGAAGACGCGCGGAACGATTTGCCCTACCGGCGAGGGGTTTAAACCTCGCCGACAAAACCTCCGGTCTGATGCCGCCACAGACGAGCATACAGCCTGCCTTTAGCCAGTCACTCCACATGCTTTCCCATTTCAGCGATTTTCCCCCTGCTGCAACACCACCAGCCAGCCCATTCTGGTAATGGTCGATAAGCGGTGCGTAATGGCAATCACCGTCTTACCATTCATCAACGTTTCAAGACCCTCCTGAATAGCCGCTTCCACTTCAGAATCCAGCGCTGACGTTGCCTCATCCATAATCAGGATCGGTGCATCTTTTAGCAGCACCCTGGCGATAGCAATACGCTGTCTCTGCCCGCCTGACAACTTCACGCCTCGTTCACCAACATGGACACCAGGGCCCTGTCGGCCTTTACCATCGGAAAGCATCGGGATAAACTCATCGGCTCTGGCCCGGTGAATCGCCTGTTGCAACTCGCCTTCAGTTGCATCGGGACGGACATACAGCAAATTGTCACGAATTGAACGATGTAACAGTAAAATATCCTGGGTGACCAGGCCAATTTGTGCACACAGACTCTCCTGGTCTTACGTGTGCAATGTCCTGCGCGTCAATGGTGATTCGTCCGCCATTCAGGTCATACAGACGCAGCAATAAATTCACCAGCGTGGATTTTCCCGCGCCAGAGGGGCCAATCAGCCCAATTTTCTCACCCGCGCCGATGCTCAATTGCAGGTTGTCAATCACGCGCCGCCCCCGCCCGTAGTTGAAATTCACCTGTTCATAACAGATTTCACCGCGACGAACCTGCAATGCGCTGGCATGAGGCTCATCCGTGACCGCCAGCAGTTGGGCAATCGTTTTAACCCGTCCTGCACCATGCCGATATTTTCGAAAATGCCATTCACCACCCACATAATCCAGCCGGACATGTTAACAATGCGGATCACCAGGCCCGTTGCCAGCGCAATGGCCCCACGCTTATCAGCGATTGCATCCAAAGCCACAGCACCAGCCCGGTCGTTGACACAATCAGCATTCCGTTAAGTGTGGTAATGACGACCATCCATTCTGGTGGCCATGCCTCTCTACTCGCAGGTTTTCATGGTCTGATCGTTGATGGCCTGACGCGCATACGCACGCTCCAGATCGCTGTGTGCAAACAATTTGAGGGTGGTGATGTTGGTGTAACCATCAACGATGATACCCATTAGCTTTGAACGGGCGTCAGAGGGCACAACAGAACGGGATTTTACGCATGTTACAAAGTATCGCAAGCTGAAGACATATCCGACGATCCATAACAGTAACGGGATCATCAGCCGCCAGTCCGCTTCAGCAGACAACACTAATGAGGTAATGGCGTAAATCAGCACGTACCACAGTGCATCCACCGCCTGTACCGCTGAATCACAAAGCGCGTTACCCGTTTGCATGATGCGCTGGGCAATGCGTCCGGCAAAATCGCTCTAGAAAAAATTCAGGCTTTGCCGCAGGACATAGTTATGATTCTGTCAGCGAATCATGCTGGTCATACCGGGGTTAATCTCCCGGTGAACCAGCAAATTATGCAGCCCGATAAAAACCGGACGCAAAAGTAATGCCACCACGGCCATCCAGCGCAGATCACTGGCATGCTCGCTAAAAAACAGTCAGAAGGAGTGCTGTTTACCATATCACTAATGGTGCTGAAATAGCGGAACAGCGCTACTTCTATCAGCGACGAAATGAAACCAACGACCAGTAAGATAGCGAAACTTTGCCTCACCTGACGCAAATAATAAACATAAAAAGCCCAGACACGATTAGGTGGGATACTTGCCAGGCACATCCTGAAAAATGTTGATAAACCGCTCAAGGCGGCGATACAGCATGGCAAGCTCACTTTTCTGATCAAAAAAGGCAGCTTAGTGTATTTTCAGCCATTGCTGCGACAGTTATCGCGCGTCTGAATAATTTTATTGCCGACGAATAAGCCTGATGAAATGCTTTATATCATGAAAATGACATGTTATAACATTTCATAATTTAGCAAATCATTTCACAGGTGAGAAAATGTTAAGGAACGTATCGGCTGTCGCGTTTGGCATCACCCTCAGTCTGGTTAGTGCAGGCACCTTTGCACACGGAGGACACCACCACGGTGCGCCGCTCTCTGACATTGAGCGGCAGGAAAGCGAGGGGATTTTCGACGACAGCAACGTCAAAGATCGTCAGTTAAGCGACTGGGATGGTGTCTGGCAATCACTTAATCCCTATTTATTAAGAGGCGATCTGGATACCGTGCTGCAGCACAAAGCACAAGAGGGAGAAAAAACGCTTGAGGAATACCGGGCGTACTACAAAAAAGGATATGCAACCGATGTGGATATGATTAGCATCGAAAACAACGTGATTGAATTCCACCGCGGCGATAACGTTAGCGCCTGCCACTATGACTACATTGGCTTTAAAATTCTGACCTATGTTTCCGGCAAAAAAGGCGTCCGCTACCTGTTCGAATGCCGGGATAAACAGTCAAAAGCACCTGCTTATGTGCAGTTTAGCGATCACACTATCGCGCCGCGTAAGTCCGCGCATTTTCACATCTTTTTTGGCAACACGTCACAGCAAGCCTTGCTGGGTGAAATGGACAACTGGCCAACGTTTTATCCATGGGCACTGAGTAAAGCGCAAATCGTCGAAGAGATGCTGCACCACTAAATTTGGCGGGCACTTTCGTGCTGTCGATCACTGAAGCGTGTTTAACGTAAGCACTGAAGTCAGGCTTGATAAGGCCTCAGCGCTGCTTTGTTCCCGGTTCGACCACCACCATCTTTGCACCATATTTTGCACGTTGCTTAAGGCCCGGCGAAGATTCAGTAATAATCATGCTGATATCATCCAGCGGACAAACATGGGCAAGCGCGCGATAGCCAATTTTACTGCTGTCTGCCAATACCACTGTTTTATCCGCTGACCGGATCATCGCTTGCTTCACGGGAATTTCAATCGTATTGATATTGGTAATACCATTTTCAAAATGTACACCCTCTGAGCCAAGAAAAGCCCAGTCAACGTGAATACTGTTTATTTTATCTACCGTCTCCTGACCCACCAAGGTATAAACCTTATCCAGCATAAGTCCGCCAGCCACATGCACGGTAATGCCTGGATGCTGTCCCAGCGCCATTGCACAATAAATGTCATTGGTTACAACGGTCAGATTCTTTTTATCTTTCAGGGCAAGCGCCAGAGCATAAACGGTGGAACCATTATCAAGGATCAGTGACTGACCATCCTGCACCAGGCTAGCAGCATACTCAGCGATGACGGTTTTCGCTGAGGTATTCATTTCGAGGCGAATGTAGTAAGGCGTGTCATATGCGTGCGGTGCTTCGGCAGGAAGTAATCCGCCGTGCGTCCTTAACACCTTGCCTGACTTCTCCAGTAATGAAAGGTCGCGACGGATGGTTGAACTATCCACACCGAAGATTTCTGAAAGTTCTACTGCGTTCAAATAGCCTTTTTCTGTGAGCATTTCCACAATTCTTTCTCGACGTTGCGCCGCTGTCATTTTGCCTTCCTTATCGTCCGTAGCTGCACACTTTCATGCACATACTGACCTACACTAAAGTTTATGTCATCTTAACCACATCTTTTTTGCACAAAAAATGCAGCATTACACGAAAAAGAGTATTGACTGCACGAATTCGTGCATAGTATGTTAAACACATCAGTAATATTTAACCTTTAGAAGAACAGGCTCCATGACCGCGATCAATTTTAGTGCTTACGAAAAAGAGTTGGTTCAGCAGGTCAGTTCACTGACCGATCAACTGGATTATACTCTGCCGGATGCACTGAAAGCGCTCCCGCTCCAGCAGTTTGATCGCATCATACTGGCCGGTATGGGATCGTCCGATTATGCGCTGATCCCTGTGGAACGAGAGTTGATTGCGTTGGGTTTATCTGTCTGGCGCATTGATGCAGGTCGCTTACTGGATATGCCGCAGCTGGTCACATCGCAAACGTTATTGTGGTTGACGTCACAGTCCGGGATGAGCGGTGAGATTGTGAAGGTGCTGGAAAATATCACGGCACCCAGGACACTGATCGGCGTGACCAATAATGCAGCAAGCTTGCTGGCAGAGCGCGCTGACATTTTAGTAGAGCTTAAGAGTGGCGACGAATCAACGGTCAGCGCAAAAAGCTATTTGAATACACTGATCGCCAACTATCGCACTTTCTGGGCGCTCACAGGGCAGGATGAAGCTCTATACTTGCAAGACATCAAATCGAGCTTACCGACATTCGCAGATATTATACAAAAACGCGAGCCGGTGCAGGCAGTAACCGACAGGCTTTTCACCCATACCAGACCTCGGGTGGCGCTAATCGGTATGGGTGCCGATGCCGCGACGGCTTTGACAGGCGCACTCATTACAAAAGAAGCGTCCAAAGTCAGTGCGGAAGGGTTTATTGGCGGTGAATTTCGTCATGGCCCAATGGAAACGTCAGGCAAAGGCATGCTGGCTTTACTGCTCGGCGACGGCAGCGGCGTTACGCTCACCACGCTGGCCAGCGATCTTGCTGACAACGGCACTGAAGTGATCACCATAGGACCAGTGGCTTACTCCGGCAGTCAACTCTTGCCAACACCAGGGGAATCCACACTGATCCGTTTGTTAGGTGCTATGCTCTGGGTACAGCACCTCACAGTAACCTTGGCCAGAAGTAACGGAATGGTACCGGGAGAATTTCTGTACGGACAAAAGGTCACGGTGAAAATATGACAAAGGCTGCAGCTTTTCTTCGCGCGGGTATTGATATCGGTGGAACAGGCACCCGCATCGCACTACTGCGCGACGAACATGAAGTTGCATCGGAAAGCATTCCAACTGCCTGGTTCGCCACGCTACCGCAGGATCGGCGAGCCGAAGCACTAGTGGATAAAATTTGTTCACTGCTACCAGCGGAAAGTTCGTTGTCCAGCCTCGGCATCGGTGCCAGTGGCCCCGTAAATAACAGTACAGAGATTATCGAAAATAATGACACGCTGGCCTGTTTTTCCTACTACCCGCTGGTCCAACAATTGCGGGAACGGCTGGGCATACTGGTCGCCATTGATAACGATGCAGTGGCGGCCGCAATAGGTGAATATCAGCTTGGCGCAGGCCACGGTAGCCAACGCATGATGATGGTGACGCTGGGTACAGGCATTGGCGTGGCACTACTGGATCGCGGGCAACCGCTGCGTGGTGCTGACGGCAGTCATCCTGAGGCGGGGCATATTCCGGTTTCCTCAGACCCGACGCGCTGTTACTGCGGCTTACAAGGATGCTGGGAAATGCTGGCCTCACGTGAGCAACTGCAAAAAAAGCTGGAAAAACAGATAACAGGTTTGCAGTGGAATGCACAGACGCCTGCACTGCTTAAAGCGTTAATGACCACCAGGCCTCGCGTAGCGCAGGTAATCAACCAGTATGGTGAGAATGTTGGACGAGGACTCAATACGCTGCTGGCATTGTATCGACCCGATGTAACCGTATTAGGTGGTAGCGCTGCACCACTCCTCCCTCTTTTTCAGCCGGGGCTGGACAATGCATTAATGCGTGCTGGCGGCTATGCCGTTAGTCGCAATATTCAACAATCCGTTCTTGGTGACGCGGCGGGCGCACTGGGGGCGGCGATACTGCCAACACTACGGGAAACCCGCCAACATAATTTGTAAAATAAACTAATTAATATCTCCAGGACACGCGGCGGGCGTGCCAGGGATAGCCAGTACGGCCAACATACAGGGTCCCGCCAACGGTAAGTTATAAATAAGAAAATGCTGTTCATTCATGCCTGGCCCATTTACTTTACGGTGGCCCAGGCATTTTTCTGGCCTCAATTTTATTAATCAACCGCTTTTCATCTGTTATTATGGAGAATTTGTATGGCAAGCCGATTTACTCCTCGTTTTACCGGATATTTACTGACCCTGCTGGCAATGAGCGCCTCCGGCGTGGTATCAGCCAAAACACAAATTAACGCCCTTTTTATGTCGCAAGCGGCCTACAGCGAAAGTGACGTGCGCGCCATGACCAAAGATTTTGAAAAAGCGCACCCGGATGTCGCGGTGAATCTGGAATTCGTCCCTTACGAGGCACTGCACGACAAAATTGTGGCGGCACACGGCACCGGCAGCAAAGGTTATGACGTGGTGCTGTTTGACGATATGTGGCCAGCTGAATTCAGTAAATTCAATATGTTGAAGGATATCAGCCACCTGATTTCTGCGGATGAAAAAGCCAAAGTCTTCGACGGGGCGTGGAGCACAGTCAGCTGGAACAACAAGCAGTGGGGCATGCCGTGGATCCTCGACACTAAATATCTGTATTACAACAAAGCGATGCTGGCAAAAGCCGGGATTACCGCGCCGCCAAAAACCTGGCAGCAGGTCATGGAACAGTCGCAAACGCTGAAAGAAAAAGGCATCGTCAAATATCCGTTGGTCTGGAGCTGGTCACAGGCTGAAGCGCTGGTCTGTGACTACACCACGCTGGTCTCCGCTTTTGGCGGTCAGTTTTATCAAAACAGCAAGCTGAACTTCAGCGATGCAGGTTCCGTTAAGGCTGTGGATTACATGAAAAGCACGCTGGATAAAGGCGTCAGTAATCCCAACTCACGAGAATATCTTGAAGAAGACGTTCGTAAAGTCTTCTCCAATGGCGATGCGGCGTTTGCCCTGAACTGGACCTATATGTACAACATGGCCAACGACCCGAAACAGAGTAAAGTAGCAGGTGAGGTCGGGATTATCCCTGCACCATCAGAAAAACCGGGTGAAGTGGCGGCCATGAATGGTTCGATGGGCCTGGGCGTGACCCAGTCAAGCAGCCACCCGGACCAGTCCTGGCAATATATTCGTTACCTGACCTCTCAGCCGGTACAAAACAAATATGCCCGCCTGAGCCTGCCGATCTGGAAATCATCCTATGACGATCCTGTCGTGCAGAAAGGCCAGGAGCCGCTGATTGCCGCCGCCAAATCTGCACTCGACGTCATGCTGATGCGCCCGATCACTGCGGATTACTCTCGCCTCTCCAATACATTGCAACAGCAGCTTCAGCAGGTTTTGCAAGGCCAGCAAACCCCACAATCCGCGATGGAAGCCGTGACCAAAAGTGCCCAGCGTTTACATTAAGAGGTCGTCATGCTCAGTTTGCAACAACGTGAGCGGCGTCAGGCATGGGTGCTTCTGGCACCCATGCTGTTAATGATGGGCCTGCTTACCACCTGGCCCCTGCTGCGCACCATCTGGCTTAGTTTCACCGATGCAGCCTTAATCAGTAATGGCGGCACAATCAATTACATCGGCGTGGAAAATTACCTCTATGCGCTGACCGACCCGGACTTTCTTTCCTCCCTGCTGCGCACACTCTATTTCACTGTCACATCCGTGGCGCTGGAAGGCATTATTGGCGTGCTGGTAGCGCTGCTGCTTAATCAGAAATTTTATGGTCGCAGCGTGCTAAGGGTGCTGGTTATCCTGCCGTGGGCGCTGCCAACGATTGTGAACGCAATGATGTGGCGACTGAATTTCAACCCTGATTACGGCAGCATCAATGCGCTGCTGACCCAGCTCGGGATCATCGGCAACTACCGCAGCTGGCTTGGCTCGCCGGATTCGGCGCTCAATGCAGTCATGGTGGCAGACGTCTGGAAAAATTACCCGCTGGTGACCTTACTGGTGCTGGCCGCCCTGCAATCCATTCCAGACGATCTGTTTGAGGCGGCCAGGCTTGATGGGGCCTCCGCCCTTCACCGTTTTCGTGCCATCATCTTTCCTGCCATCGTGGGCCCGTTGAGCGTGGCGCTGGTGCTGCGTACCATCGACGCTTTTAAAGTCTTCGATGTTATCTACGTTATGACGCGCGGCGGCCCGGTAGACAGCACCAAAACCCTCAGTTTTTACGTCTATCAGGAATCATTCAGCTACCTGCGCGCTGGCAGCGGTGCGGCTTACGCTATCCTGATGACATTGATGTGCAGTGTGCTGATAGCTGTTTACATGACCATGGTCTGGCGCCAGCGCCGCCGGAGTAGCGCTTATGAAACGTAAATTGCGAATGTTGCTGCGTTATTTAGCCGCGCTGGTGGTTGCCGCCAGCATTCTCGGTCCGATACTGTGGCTGTTTCTGATGAGCGTCAGTTCCAACACCGATCTGACCCGCGTGCCGCTGGAATGGCTACCGCGTCAGTGGGATTTCAGCCGCTATGCGCGGCTAATCTCGTTACGGCCCGATCATCCCGGCGCGCTTTTCCTGCACGCACTTGGCAACAGCATGCTGGTCGCCTGCGGCGCCACCGTGATTTCGCTGTTGCTGGCCGTTCCGGCCGCCTTCAGCTTTTCCCGCTATCCGGGGCGGGACGGCTGGCTGTTTGGCAACCTGGCAATTTATATGGTGCCGCCAGTGGCGTTCGTTTTGCCGCTCTATTTTATTCTGCAACAGCTCAACCTGCTCAATACGCATGCCGGACTGGTGCTGGTGTACTGCTCGCTGATCCTGCCTTTTCTCACCTGGATGCTGAAAAATCAGTTCGATACTTTACCGCGAGATATTGAACAGGCCGCCAGGCTGGACGGGCTGCGATTCTGGCAGGTGCTGCTGTGCATTACCCTGCCGCTGGCAAAACCCATGCTGGGAGCCTCGGCACTGTTTGGCTGGCTGCTGGCGTGGGATGAATTCTTCTATGCGCTGCTGTTTACCAGCAATATCAGCGCACAAACCTTGCCGATCACCATCGCCGGTTTCACTGCGGGGCGAGCCACCGATGACGGGCTGATTGCCGCCGTCGGTATTCTGGCTTCGGTGCCACCGTTATTTATTGTCATCTGGCTGCAAAAAAGCCTGGTCAGCGGCCTGTCTGGCGGCGGCAGTAAAGGTTAACAGGCTCAAAAGTAAGAGGATAGCTTTATGGCTCGTGTTGAATTGGTTGGTGTAACAAAACGTTATGCCAAACAAACGGTAATCAGCCCGCTGGACCTGACCATCCCCGATGGCAGTTTTACCGTGCTGGTTGGCCCTTCGGGTTGTGGAAAATCGACGTTGCTGCGCCTGCTGGCCGGGCTGGATACCGTTTCAGCTGGAAAAATACTGTTGGACAACCAACAGATTAGCGACCTCGACCCGGCGGAACGGGACATTGCGATGGTGTTTCAAAGCTATGCGCTCTATCCCCATCTGACGGTGGCGGAAAACCTGGGCTTCCACATGAAAGTGAAGCGCGTTAAACGCGAGGAGCAGCAAAGCAAGATTGCCCGCGTGGCCGGGATTCTCGGTATCGACAAACTGCTAAATCGCTATCCCCGCGCCCTCTCTGGCGGTCAGCGCCAGCGCGTGGCAATGGGACGCGCTATGGTGCGTAATCCACAGGTATTTCTGTTCGACGAACCCTTATCCAACCTTGATGCCCAGCTACGTATGGAACTACGGGCTGAGATTAAAGCACTTCACCAGCGCTTTAAAACTACGATGGTCTATGTCACCCACGATCAGGTTGAGGCAATGACGCTGGCTGACCAGATTGTTGTGATGCGTGAGGGCGTCATCGTGCAGCAGGGCAAGCCGCTGGAAATTTATGACTATCCGGCTGACACCTTTGTTGCACGTTTTATTGGTTCACCGCCAATGAACCTGCTGCCAGGACAACTGGAAACACGTGAGGGTCAGTCTGGCGTCAACTGTAACGGCCTGTGGTTTGCGCTGCCGGCTCACTGGCAGCAGGCCGCCGCACAGCAGGGACAGCGTGCGGTAACGCTGGGCATTCGTGCGCAGGATTTTGTGCTCGCCTCGACCGCAAACCTGCCAGAAGCACAGGTGGCACTGGTGGAAGTGACCGGCGAATCCAGCCTGCTGCATGTCAACTGGCAGGGATTTACGCTGCATGTTCAGTTTGTGGGTCGGGTATCAGTGGTGCCAGGGGAGTGCATAGCGCTTGGAATCAGCAACGTCAGGCTGCATCTTTTTGACACACAAAGCGGTCAGCGTCTGGCCACGCAGTCTGAACAGGAAACGGCGTCTGTGGATGAAACCAGATAATAACCAGTACGTTAAAAAAGCTGACGTTATTACCTGCTATAAGGCCGGAGATGGACAAAAATCGGGTTATTTTACTGCACGGTGTCGGCAGCGACGGCGATGAACTGGCAGGTCCTGGAGCTTACTGAGCCACTCTTATCTCCGGCCTGAACGTCGCCAGCCCCAATGCCCCTTTTCACTTCGAACACGCAGAAGGCTGGCAGTGGTTCAGCCTGGCAGACATTACTGAGGAAAGCCGCCCGGAGCGCATGCCGCGCTGCGGCTTTTTTGGCACGCGGTCTCCCGGCGTAACCAGAAGGGTTCACGTCACCTCCTTCATCAGCAGCATGATGGCAAAATGTGCGTCGCCTTACGGCCAGTGGCGACGCAGACCTCGTCGGGGCTTCTTTTGCCCGTAATCTTTCGCCGTACCCGAACGAACCAGCCCGGCACTACTGATATTCTGCAAGCTGCGGAGCCTCTTTCATCGGCAGCGTGATGACAAAACGTGCACCGCCTTCAGGCCGATTTTCAGCATGAATTCTACCCTCGTGGATATCGATAATCGCCTGACAAATAGCCAGCCCCAGCCCCACGCCCGGTACGGCAGATTCTTTACTGCCACGGGAGAACTTCTCAAAAATTTGCTCTGTCTGACCGTCGGCAATACCCGGTCCATCGTCCCACACAGCGATCGTCAGCCACTGGCGGGATACCACACGGGCGCTAATGCCGATAGTCGCCTGGGGTCCGGCATATTTCAGGGCATTTTCCACCAGATTGGTCAGCACCCGCTCCATCAACGGCCCATCAACGTGGATCAGCAGCATTTCAGCCGGAAGATCCATTACAACACTGCGCGCCTTTAGCGACGGAGCCATCATTTTCAGCGTGCTGCCAACCAACTCATCCAGCGCCATCCACTCCGCCCGCAGGCTAAAGCCCCCGGACTGTAATCGCGCCATATCGAGCAAATTATTGACCAGCCGGACGGTATTAAGCGTTTGTTCACGCATTGCACTGGCCTGAGGCGCATGTACTGAACCCTCGCTGGCTAAATCCAGCGTCAGAATCTCCGCCTGACCAAACAGCACGGTGAGCGGCGTACGCAAATCATGGGAAAGTGCGGAAAGTAACGCATTGCGCAGCTGCTCGCGCTCGGCAGCAAGCCGGGACACCGCCTCACGCTGGCTCAGGCCAATGCGCTCCAGCGCATTGGCAATCAGCACGGTGAAGGTTTCCACCAACCGCTGCTGTTCCGGGATCATCAGCTGACGCAGATTTAATGGCTCCAGCACCAGCAGCCCCAGCGTTTCACTCCCCGCTTTCAGCGGCAGAATCTGCCAGGGCACACCGGGCAGGGTGTCAGTTCCGGCTCCGGCAGGCTGGCCTTTATCGAAGCTCCAGCGGGCAATTGCCCGGTCGGGCACTGCACTAAGGCGAGATTCTCCCACGGTGATCAGCTCACCCTCGCTGTCCGTCAACAACAATTCACTTCTCGCCTGCAGGGTGGCATCAAGACTGCGTGGCAGCGTCTGGGCAATATCCTGCTGGCTCAACGCCCGGCTAAGGGTTTTTGCCATTTCGTACAAATGTCGCACGCGCTGCTCACGATAGCGCGCTACCCTCGCCTGGTAACGTACACCAGCGGTAAGATTACCGACAATAACGCCCACGGCCAGCATCACGCCGAAGGTGACCAGATACTGCACATCCGACACGGCAATGGTGCCGGTAGGCGTAACGAAAAACAGATCAAACGCCACGATATTCAGCACCGTGGCCACCACCGATGGCCAGCGGCCATAGCACAGCGCCACCACCACCACCGCCAACAGATAGACCATCACCAGGTTGACCGAATCCACACCGGGCAACAGCCAGCGCCCCGCCAGCGTGACCAGCGCGCAAAGCAGCAGGGCTGCCGCACCGCCTTTAAGCTGTGGACGCCATTTTTCCCCCGGCAATCGGCTCACTGACGCGGTACTGGCGGATGCGGGAAGCGGTTCATCCAACGCGACAATCACCAGGTCGAGATCCGGGCCCAGTTGCCCCAGACGCCGCGCGAAGCCATCATGTTTCCAGCGGCGCACCGGACGGCGGCCAATGATAATTTTGCCCAGATTGTGCTCACGCGCATAACGCAGCACCGCATCGGCCTCGTGGGGGTCGGAAAGGGTGGCGGTTTCTGCACCAAGATCCTGCGCCATTTGCAACGTGCGCAAAATGCCGCGCCGCCGTGCTTCCGAGAGCCGGTGCAGTCTGGGGGTTTCGACATACACCGCGTGCCACACGCTATCGAGACGCGCCGCAAGGCGAGCGGCGGTTCGCACCAGCTTTTCACTGCCGCGGTTGTCGCCAATACACAATAAAATCGCATCCCGCGTATGCCAGACCTTTTCACGCCCCTGACTGTCGCGCCAGGCACGCATCTGGTCATCAACGCGATCGGCGGTGCGCCGCAGCGCCAGCTCACGCAGGGCGAACAGATTGCCTTTACGGAAGAAATTTTCGATGGCGCGTTCGGCCCGGTCGCCAATGTACACCTTGCCTTCTTTCAGGCGCTGGCGCAGATCGTCAGCGGGCAAATCCACCAGCACGACCTCATCGGCAGCGTCAAAGAAAGGATCGGGTACCGTTTCCCGCACGCGAATGCCGGTGACGCCCCCTACCACGTCGTTCAGGCTTTCCAGATGCTGGACGTTAACGGTGGTCATCACATTAATGCCCGCATCCAGCAGTTCCTGAATATCCTGCCAGCGTTTAGGATGCCGCGAGCCTGGCGCATTGCTGTGCGCCAGTTCATCCATCAGGATCACCGCCGGATTGCGGGCAAGGGCCGCGTCCAGATCGAATTCAGGGTGACAATGCTGCCCTGTCGCGCGTCGCGGCAGAACGGTCAGCCCTTCCAGCAGCGCCGCCGTTTCCTCACGCCCGTGCGTTTCCACCACGCCGACCAACACCTCAAGCCCCTGGGCGCGCAGACGCCGGGCTTCCTGCAACATTGCCCAGGTTTTACCCACTCCGGCACAGGCACCAAAATAGATTTTTAGCTTGCCCCGCCCGCTTTCGTCAGCCTGTTGCAGCAGGGCATCCGGGTCAGGACGCTGGAGTTCATCATTCATAAGTAAACGGTAATCCTTACAGTGGGGAGACGGAGCACCCAGCGATTCACAGGATGCCAGACAAAAAACGTCAGGCACATCTCAGGGCAATATTAATGCAGTACGGGTGGAACATTGTCCACCCGTACTGACTTTGGTCGTATTGCCTGAGCCTTCACGGTGCCAGAGGACTTTACGCCATTAACCGCCGTTCCACCCGCAACGCCGCCTCAGCCAGACGCTGGCGGCAAACGCCATAGCAGGCTTTATAATGTTAATCGCCATTCTGACCGTATCGCCGCTGTGATATGGCCTCAGCCAAGACGATGCGGCAAGCGCCCTGTCAGGCTTTGCGCCGTTCCCGCTCCTTAGGGCATTGCATTAGTCTTACGTAACGCATCCAGCGCCATATTGAGCTTAACGACGTTAACCGTCTGTTCACCGATAAAATCGGGTACTGGCGTTACGGTGTTTTCATCAATAAGCCGTTCGACATCAGCTATCGGCAGCTTACGCGCATCGGCTACGCGCGGAGCCTGCCACAAGGCGGCCTCAGGTGAAATCTGCGGATCGAGACCGCTGCCGGACGCAGTGACCAGGTCCACCGGTACGACGCGCGCTGCCTGCGGGTTGGCCTGACGCAATGCGGCTACCCGTGCACTTACCGCCTGATCCAGCGCGGGGTTGGTACCGCCAAGGTTGCTGCCTGAAGAGGCCAGCGGTTTATAGGGGGCGTCACTGGTAGCAGAGGGTCTTCCCTGAAAATAATCAGCACGGCTAAAATTCTGACCAATCAGCGCGGAAGCTCGCGGCTTGCCGTCAATCTTGAGCAGCGAACCATTCGCCTGCGCCGGGAACCACCATTGCGCCAGCGCGGTGGTCACTAAAGGATAAATCAGACCGGTAATGACGGAGAGCAACAGCAGCAGGATCGCTGCGGGGCGTAACTGACTCATGATGTTTTCCTCAGAACCAACCGGTAACGGTCAGCAGTATGTCGATAATCTTGATCCCGGCGAACGGCACCAGCAGACCGCCAAAACCATAGATCCACAGGTTGCGTCGTAACAGTGCCGCTGCGCTCAGTGGCCGATAACTTACCCCCTTCAGCGCCAGAGGGATCAGGAATACAATCACCAGTGCGTTGAAGATTACCGCCGACAGAATGGCGGAATCAGGCGAATGCAGACGCATCACGTTTAGCGCGTTGAGCTGCGGATAGGTCACCGCAAAGGCTGCCGGAATAATGGCAAAGTATTTGGCCACATCGTTGGCAATACTGAAGGTGGTCAGCGAGCCACGCGTCATCAGCATCTGTTTACCGATGTGAACCACTTCCAGCAGTTTGGTGGGGTTGGAATCAAGATCCACCATGTTTCCCGCCTCTTTTGCAGCCTGCGTACCGGAGTTCATCGCCACCGCCACGTCGGCCTGCGCCAGTGCGGGGGCGTCGTTGGTACCGTCACCGGTCATTGCCACCAGCCGTCCTTCTGCCTGGTACTGACGGATCAGCGCCAATTTGGCCTCCGGCGTGGCCTCAGAGAGAAAGTCATCCACGCCCGCTTCGGCAGCAATGGCGGCGGCGGTGAGCGGGTTATCCCCGGTGATCATAATGGTTTTAATGCCCATTTTGCGCAGTTCAGCAAAGCGCTCTTTGATCCCACCTTTAACGATGTCTTTCAGCGCAACCACGCCCATCACTGTTGCGCCTTCACACACCACCAGCGGCGTACCGCCCGCACGAGCAACCTCCTCTACCAGCTGGTTCACTTTCGACGGGAACTGGCCGCCGTTACTGTCAATGTGGCGTCGAACGGCATCTACCGCCCCTTTGCGCACTACACGATCCTGCACGTTGACGCCACTCATGCGAGTTTGCGCAGAGAACGGAATGAAGGTGGCGCCCATGCTGTGCAGATCCCGCTCGCGCAGTTTAAACCTTTGTTTCGCCAGCACCACGATGCTGCGCCCTTCCGGCGTTTCATCCGCCAGCGAAGCCAGCTGTGCCACATCGGCCAGTTGCTTCTCGCTGACGCCCGGCGCGGGCAGAAACTGGGTTGCCTGGCGGTTGCCAAGGGTAATGGTGCCGGTTTTATCCAGCATCAGCACATCCACGTCCCCCGCCGCTTCTACCGCACGGCCGCTGGTGGCAATGACGTTTGCACCAAGCATGCGGCTCATCCCGGCGACGCCGATAGCGGAGAGCAGGCCACCAATGGTAGTCGGAATCAGACATACTAACAGCGCGACCAGCACCGTGATGCTGACCGCATTACCGCCCCAGGCCGAGAATGGCCACAGGGTGGCGGTGGCCAGCAGGAAGACGATTGTTAACGCCACCAACAGGATGGTCAGGGCTATTTCATTAGGCGTTTTACGGCGCTTCGCCCCTTCCACCATCGCAATCATTCGATCAAGAAAGGTTTCACCCGGATTAACGCTGCACTGGACAACCAGCCAGTCAGAGAGAATACGCGTGCCGCCCGTAACTGAAGCAAAGTCGCCGCCTGACTCACGGATTACCGGCGCAGATTCCCCGGTAATGGCACTTTCATCCACCGAGGCACCACCTTCCAGCACTTCGCCATCGCAGGGAATAATGTCGCCCGCCTCCACCAGCACTACATCCCCTTTACGCAGCGAATCCGCCGCCACCTGCTGGTGTGAACTACCATACTGTGGTGCGCTCATTTTTTTAGCGTAGCTGGTTTTCTGCACGCCCTTCAGGCTGTTGGCCTGGGCTTTGCTGCGCCCTTCTGCCAGCGCTTCAGCAAAGTTGGCAAACAGCACGGTAAACCACAGCCACAGCGAAATTGCCGCAGTGAAACCTGCACTGCCCGGTGTTTTACCCATCACCATCGCGATTGCCAGCCCCGTGGTCAGCACACTGCCCAGCCACACCACAAACATCACCGGGTTGCGGAACTGCACGCGTGGACTGAGTTTTTTCAGCGCATCGCTGGCAGCGGTCCGCATTAGCGCGCCATCAAACAGCGCCTGTTGATTACGACTCATGATTCTTTTCTCCGGCGATTAATGACCGAACATTTGCAGATGTTCTGCCACCGGCCCAAGGGCCAGAGCAGGAATAAACGTCAATGCACCCACCAGCAGCACGGTACCAATAAGCAGCGCGATAAACAGCACGCCATGCGTGGGTAAGGTGCCACTGCTGACTGGCTGAATTTTTTTCACCGCCAGCGAGCCGGCAATCGCCATCACCGGGATGATGATACCAAAGCGGCCTACCAACATGCAGAACGCCAGCAGCAGGTTCCAGAACGGCGTATTCGCGCTCAGGCCAGCAAAGGCGCTACCGTTGTTGTTAGCTGCCGAGGAAACAGCGTAAAGCACCTCGCTGAAACCATGAATGCCAGGATTGGCCATTCCGCTGCGTCCGGCATCGGTCATCATCGCCAGCGCGGTACCCAACAGCACCAGCGTCGGCGTAACAAGAATGCCCAGCGCGGTCATTTTCATTTCCCACACGTCAATCTTTTTCCCAAGATACTCCGGTGTGCGGCCAATCATCAGCCCGGCAATAAATACCGCCAGCAGTACGAACAGCAACATGCCGTACAGACCTGCTCCCACTCCGCCAAATACCACCTCACCAATCTGCATTAACCACATCGGCATCATACCACCCAGTGCGGTAAAGGAATCATGCATGGCGTTGACCGCGCCGCATGAAGCGGCCGTGGTGATCACCGCAAACAGGCTGGAGTTGAGGATGCCAAAGCGTGTTTCTTTTCCTTCCATGTTGCTGGCACTGTCCGCGCCCAGCGCGAGGAAATGAGGATTACCTTTCAACTCGGCCCACATCACCACAGCGACAGCTGCGATAAACATCAGCGACATCGCCCACAGCAAAGCATGGCCCTGACGGCGATCTTTGACGACGTCACCAAAGGCGAAGCACAGTGCGGCTGGGATTAGGAAAATAGCCAGCATCTGCACAACGTTGCTCAGTGCAGTCGGGTTCTCAAAGGGATGCGCCGAGTTAACGTTAAAGAATCCGCCACCGTTCGTGCCCAGCATTTTAATTGCTTCCTGCGAGGCAACCGGCCCCATTGGCAGCGTCTGTTTCGCCCCTTCCAGGGTGTTGATATCGAGATAGCCCGAAAAGTTTTGCAGCGAACCCTGACTGACGAAAAACAGGGCAATCAGCAGCGAGAGCGGAAGCAGCACGTAGAGTGTGATGCGGGTCATGTCACGCCAGGCGTTCCCCAAGGTACCCAGTGACCAGTTAGCAAAACCACGGATCAGGGCAAAGGCGACGGCGATGCCGGTCGCGGCAGAGAGAAAGTTCTGTACCGTCAGGCCCACCATCTGGCTGAAATAGCTCAGGGTACTTTCGCCCGCATAGGACTGCCAGTCGGTGTTGCTGACAAAGCTGACTGCGGTGTTCAACGCCAGGTGCCAGCTAAGGCTGGGAAGGTGCTGGGGATTCAGCGGAAGGCTGCCCTGAACCATCAGCATCACCATAAGCAGTACGATTCCACCAGCGTTAAAGAACAGAATCGCCAGCAGGTAACGCCGCCAGTCCATTTGCTGCTTCTCCACGCCGCTGATGCGCCAGAGAAGCCGCTCAACACCTGCTACACCCGGCAGCGGCCGATCATCAATCAGTCGGGTCAGACCGCTCCCCAGTGGTTTAGCAAGGATCAGCAGAATCGCCATATAGCTGGCGATTAACATAAATGCGGAGGCGGCCATCAGAATGCCTCCGCATTAATCAGGGCATATACCAGATAGCCCAACAGCAGAAACACCAGCACAATGCCGGCAATTAAGGCCATGCTCACAACACACCTCCGAGGGCGTTTCAGAATGAAGTACATTGTTGCCAGAGGGGCGCAAAGTTGATGTAAAAAAGCCAGGGAAGGGTATAAAAAAAATATAAAAATGGCGGCGTATAAGAAGATAAACTGGCCGTACGAAGGTGCATTGCAAAGCAGCCGGTGGACTGGCGTCAGTTCAGGTGGTAAGCAGAGGGCTCTGTCGCGTTAACGGAGTGAAGATGATGAAATCTGCGCTGCCTGTTTTTCAGGCAGCCAGCAGATAAAATGGTTCTGCAGGCGACAATCTTTCGCCAACTGGATGATGAAGCTGTCCTTTACGGATCATGTTTACCAGTTCAATACCCGCAAGTATGGTCTGTGCCCGCCGGAATGATTTGAATCCCGGCATCGCACGCGTCCGTCGTTTGATGTTCCGGTGAGCCTGCCCCACAAGGTTGTTCAGATATTTTTTCTGCCTGATAGTGATACTTTCCTGAACGGCCTTAAGAAAGAAACACAGTGCTGCGGCGGCATCCCGTCTGGCAGTCAGCAGGAAATCAATGCTCTGTCCTGTAATATCGACGGCCTGCTACAGGTATTTCCACTGCCCTCTGACTCTGATGTAGGTTTCGTCCATTCACCAGCGGCGACCCGTCGGGCGTTCAGGCAGTCGGAACGCCTTATCCAGCACCGGCACCAGGCGGATGACCCGGCGGTGAAGCGTGGAGTGATCAACAATAATGCCCCGCTCAACCATCATCTCTTCGAGGTCGCGCAGGCTGAGTGAGTACGCCAGGTACCAGCGGACACACCGGGCGATAACATCAGTGGGGTAATGGAGGCGTCGGAAAGATTTTCGGATCAGGGACATAGTCGGCAACATTATAAAAAAACAGCATGTTACCTGACCCCGGCTTAATGCGACAGAACCATTAATAATAGGGTTATCAGCACATTCAAAACCAAGGCAACTAACCAATGTTTTTTCACCACTTCGTGGCCAAACATTGGTAAATCATGTCAACCAAACACTTATTGATAAAAAAACGACGAACATCACAGAAAAAAATATATCTTTCCAGATGATATTGCCTTTAGCTAACTTCTATTAACTAACAGGAATGCCATCGATTTTGTTACGAATAGCATCTGCATGCTTACATGCAATGAAAAGGAAAAGATTTAATGAGAAAATTATTATCAAATGAATTAAATGTTACCTCAGGCGCTAACGGTCACTCTAATTATGAAGGGGGGTCGATTTCTAATTCAAAAAAAATAGTGGGAATTATAGCGGCGTCGATTCATGCGGGGCGGGAATATTCGGCGGTTTAGTAGCTGGTTCGCCAGGAGGACCAGTAGGCATGGCCGCTGGTGTTATTGGGGGGATGATTGCCGGACAATGCACCACAGATAGCTTCAGTAGTGGTAGTAGGAACGGGAATGGCGGTAGTAGTAGAGGGCAATCTGGTTCTAATAACTATGGTGCTCAGTGTACCTGGTAAGCTTTAATAAAATCGGACAGCAGGTAAGCTTGATGAAAGTTTTTTCCTATTTCTTAGTATAATTAATTCTATTCATCACTGGATTTACATTACTCGATGGAGCTCGAGTTCTTGATGTGAATACAACATCAAGATTTGAATCCATTTCTAGGTTTCTTGTTATGATTATCGTACTAATCGCCATAACTCGATGGGGAACAAAAGCTTATAAATGATTGACGAATAAAAAGTAAAACAACATAAATGAGGAGGGATTTCGGTTGATTCTGTCGCATTAAGCCGGGGTCAGGTAACATGCTGTTTTTTTATAATGTTGCCGACTATGTCCCTGATCCGAAAATCTTTCCGACGCCTCCATTACCCCACTGATGTTATCGCCCGGTGTGTCCGCTGGTACCTGGCGTACTCACTCAGCCTGCGCGACCTCGAAGAGATGATGGTTGAGCGGGGCATTATTGTTGATCACTCCACGCTTCACCGCCGGGTCATCCGCCTGGTGCCGGTGCTGGATAAGGCGTTCCGACTGCCTGAACGCCCGACGGGTCGCCGCTGGTGAATGGACGAAACCTACATCAGAGTCAGAGGGCAGTGGAAATACCTGTAGCAGACCGTCGATATTACAGGGCAGAGCATTGATTTCCTGCTGACTGCCAGACGGGATGCCGCCGCAGCACTGTGTTTCTTTCGTAAGGCCGTTCGCCACCACGGTGAGCCGGAAATGGTAACCATCGATAAAAGTTGGTGCCAGTACGGCAGCGCGGACCACACTCAATGCCGACAAACCCGCAGAGGAAAGTATCACTATCAGGCAGAACAAATATCTGAACAACCTTGTGGAGCAGGCTCACCGGAACATCAAACGACGGACGCGGGCGATGCCGGGATTCAAATCATTCAGGCGGGCACAGACCATACTTGCGGGTATTGAACTGGTAAACATGATCCGTAAAGGACAGCTTCATCATCCAGTTGGCGAAAGATTGTCGTCTGCAGAACCATTTTATCTGCTGGCTGCCTGAAAAACAGGCAGCGCAGATTTCATCATCTTCACTCCGTTAACGTGTATTAGTCGCGACTTGATCTGACACTGGACCTTGAAAGGTTGAGAGTTACCGGTTTTGATATGGGTGTCTAATCCTTAAACAAAACGCGAGGTAACTCTCATGCTTCATACTAACAATCCCATCATCAAACACAAAGCCGGCCTGCTCAATCTCGCCGAAGAACTCGGTAACGTATCAAAAGCCTGCAAGATCATGGGCGTGTCACGCGACACGTTTTACCGTTATCAGGAACTGGCTGCTGAAGGCGGCATCGATGCGCTGATTAACCAGAACCGCCGCGTCCCCAACCTGAAGAACCGCGCCGACGAAGCCACTGAACGCGCTGTTGTTGAATATGCCGTTGAGTTCCCGGCCCACGGGCAACACCGGACCAGTAATGAGCTGCGTAAAAAAGGCGTGTTTATCTCCGGTAGCGGCGTGCGCTCCATCTGGCAACGGCACGACCTGGAGAACTTCCGTAAACGCCTGAAGGCACTTGAGGAAAAGGTCGCCAGAGAAGGCATCGTGCTTACCGACGCTCAAATCGCAGCGCTGGAGAAGAAGGCCCACGATGACGAGGCCAGCGGAGAAATCGAAACTGCTCACCCGGGTTATCTCGGGTCGCAGGACACCTTCTACGTGGGCAATCTGAAAGGTGTGGGTCGTATCTACCAGCAGACGTTCGTGGATACGTACTCGAAAGTGGCACACTGCAAGCTGTATACGAGTAAAACGCCGATCACCGCCGCAGACCTGCTCAATGATCGCGTACTGCCGTTCTACGAGGCTCAGGGACTGCCGATGCTGAGGATCCTGACCGACAGGGGAACGGAGTACTGTGGTAAGGTGGAGCAGCATGATTACCAGCTGTATCTGGCCATCAACGATATCGACCATACAAAAACGAAGGCGATGTCTCCGCAGACGAACGGCATCTGCGAGCGCTTCCATAAAACTATTTTGCAGGATTTTTATCAGGTTACGTTCCGTAAGAAGTTATACGAAGACCTGGAGAGCCTGCAAACGGATCTGGACAACGGGTTGTGGCATTACAATAATGAGCGAACTCATCAGGGAAAAATGTGCTGCGGGCGTACGCCAATGGCCACGTTACTTGATGGTAAACGAGTCTGGGCAGAAAAAAATCTGAACCAGATGTAATCTGACAGACACCTGTATAAATAACCGGTAACTGTCAGATCAGGTCTGAGCTAGTACAGTTAACGCGACAGAGTCGTTTAATCCGCCAGGCCATTTGGGAAAATAATCAGGCTTCCAGATAGTTTCATACCGATCAATCCAGTTGCATGGGATAGCGAGACTGACAGTTTTGGACAGCAGCGCAGCGACTCCTGAGTTCTGCTAATAAAAAACGCATAACCACTGCCCTGCATGGATGCAAAGGGGCGGTCAACCGCCCTCAACCACTTTTTAAATCAACTTTCGCCGTTTCAACATCGTATGCTGCATTAATACAGAGATCGATAGGATGGGGATGCCATTCAATCAACCCCCGGATCTCAAAAAGCACGATGCCGTTTTTCCCCAGCAGATCGTTATCACTTAGTGGACGCACCAGCAATGACTCAGGAATAATCCGCGGTTCAAAACGAAGCAGTGCATTTCGGATGCTTTTTTCGATAATACCCCAGCTTTTATGACTGGCATATTTTCCTGAAAAAGGCGCGATACCGAAATTCATAACCGATTCGCAAGCTGCCTTATGGCGATGCTCATCCAGTCTGTCTTCTATATTTGTATTATTAAGCAAACAGGCAATATCTTTTTGTACGAAGGCACGCATTGCCCTGGCATCAAAATAAAATGCATCAAAACTTTCTTGCCGCTTATTGGGTTCATCATCCAGCAGCCGTTCAAACAAAGTCGGCAGGAAATGCTGAGGTTTTTCCATTGCCTGCTCCGCTATGCAAATTTAATTTCCGTCACTTCCAGTAATGAAAACTCTCCGCGATCGGTGATCAGCATTTTCCTTCCCACGCCGGTGGAGAAAATATCGGAATGCTGTGACCACTCCGTAATCATCCCCAATTTTACATTCTGTTCAGCTTCGGAAGAAACAGGGTATCGGGCCGGGACATAACCATAATAAATTTCGTTATTGACGTTGATATGAGCAGGCGCCCATATCAGGTCCAGAATGCGCGTAGGTTGCGGCACATTTAATGTCTGGATAGCCGAGAAAGGAACCTGACGATAGCCACCTGCACTGATAAACTCACAGGCTGGCCCAATTCGACCGTCACCGTCGGCTATCCAGCTAAATGCGCCCGTCATTTCCCCTCCCCCTGCACTTTCAGGCGCTATTTCAAAGGCCTGCGCCCGCAGCGCTTCTGACAGCTTTTCGTCTTTTTGCGCATGCGCCTGATTCGCCTGTTGCAATAATGTCATCCACTCAGGAGAAGCTTCATCCAGCAATCCGGCAGTACGCTCTCCCGCCAGCACATTCTCCCTGACCAGTTCGCTGAATATCAAATTCTTATACAGTTCTGAATCTTTTTGTGAATGGTCATCCATCAGCTCAATCGTCTGAAGCTGCATGAGTGCCTTTTCCCACAATCCTTCGATGCAATAGAGTTTGAATAAGGTCTTGCGCTGTTCGATATCTTCCGGGTTTGTTTTCACCCGAGACAGAGCGCTCGCAAGAATATCACCCAAAGATGAAGATTTTAATAGTTCAGCTAATGAATTTACATCGGACATTTTTTCTTCCCTGATTAATTAATAAAGGCTGTCCAGCCCTGTTTTGTATAAGTCATGAAAAACCAGCTCCGGTACAAGCTTTTTCTCTTTCGATGAAATATTTTCAGGTGCCAGTGATTTCAGAATATCTATTTTTTCATCATCAACTAACAGTTCATCACTATAATCCATCGTATTTATCTCTTTCCAGACTTCATGAAAAAGAGAAGGAGCATGAACAATGCATTCGGTCATTGTTTTGGTTTTCATCTCATCTCTGATCAGTTCAAAATAAGGATCTTCGTTAAAAAACTTATTTTGATTCTCTGCTTTTTCGTCAAAAAAACGCCTGCTCTGCTCTCCCCATATCAGAAACTTTTTGTATTCAACCTCAAGCTTTTTGAGTATATCGACGTCTGACTCTGAACCCTCCTCGCTGAAGTAACGGAGATCGCCCGTATAATGACCGCCATTTGGCAAAATATCCTCTACTTCTGGCACAATTAAGTCAGCTTTTTCTTTCTCAGAATGTACACCAAACAAATTGTGAAGCAGCCCGTCATCATCGACGGCTTCATTATTTAATTCCACCAGAAAAGTGAAATGCCCCAGCTGCAGTGAGACACCAAAAAGAAGCGGGTGCTTCTGGCCCCAGTTGATATCAGTATCATCAATCCGGCAAATAAGCGCTTTACAATTGTTGAGAATGACCGGGCCACTGGCAGTATTGTAGAAATAAACAACCTCCTCATTAATAGCAGGTGTATGTGGCCCAAACGTTCCCTGTTCAACGCTAAAACAAACCGCATTTTCAACCATGCAGGAATTGTCCAGTTGAAACACTCGCTGGTTATCGGGCCAGGTCATTAACAGTCGCATATTCAGTTACCAATAAAAACATCGCCGGAACCGCTCACGATCGGCGCACCACAGCCGGTGATATCCCCCAATCTTGCAGCGGGAAAACCGTTAATAAATACCGTTCCCGAGCCGCAGGCAACGGGTGCAGCCCCATGCAATAAGGCGCATGGGGCAATACTTAACCCTACTGTAGCCGCCGACAGACCATTGATAAAAACGTTACCCGATCCACTTACCAGTGCTCCTCCATGGCCTGTTGCATC
The DNA here is from genome assembly GCF_021365465.1 of Erwinia tracheiphila. Classification (NCBI taxonomy): domain Bacteria; kingdom Pseudomonadati; phylum Pseudomonadota; class Gammaproteobacteria; order Enterobacterales; family Erwiniaceae; genus Erwinia; species Erwinia tracheiphila. Next base: position 249,067 of record NZ_CP089932.1, on the reverse strand, counting down.
CCCTAATCTGGCAGCACTCTGTGACATACTTTTACTCCCTTTTACTGAAAGAAAATTGATAAGGATCTCTGCTGATGCAATGGCATGGCCTGCTAACCTTGTTCCATTGCAATCAGCATTTTCACTGGCTCTCAACAGCAAGATAAGAAGCTAGTCTTCCTCTCCCCAATCTCCACCACTGCCGGAGGGCGGAGTTGGCTCAGGCGGAGTTGGCTCGGGCGGAGTTGGCTCGGGCGGAGTTGGCTCGGGCGGAGTTGGCTCGGGCGGAGTTGGCTCGGGCGGAGTTGGCTCGGGCGGAGTTGGCTCAGGCGGAGTTGGCTCGGGCGGAGTTGGCTTTGGCGGCTTTGGCTTTGGAAAGGGCGGCAGGGGTAATGCAAGACCGATAAAACCAAAAGCAGACAGTCCCGGCAAACCTGTTACCGCACCGCCGCCGCCGCCGCCGCCGCCGCCGCCGCCGCCGTTACAGCCATCACCCGGATTCAAGTCAATCTGGCCAGCCTGCAGAACAATATGATTGGCATTCAGCTTTATTTTTGGCGCAGTGATAACCATTTCTCCGCCTGCGGTCATCACGAATGGCCCACCCACAGTCATGGTATGCGGGCCACCAATGGCATTTGTATGAGGCCCGCCGACAGCCAGGTTATATGCACCGCCGACATTCTCTGCCATCGCTCCGCCCACCGCCACAGTATAAGCGCCACCTACATTAACCGCTTTTACTGCACCGACAACATCCGATTGCGAGCCGCCGACTGTAATGCCAAGACCCGCACCTACAAGAAGGCTTTGATTACGAATCACATTGGTTGTGTCATCGGCGCCCACAAAGGTGCTTCTGGAGGACCCCACTTTTGTGTTCAGATTCTCACCAATAACCTGATCCTCATTGCGCTTGGTCAGACGCGACATATCACGCTCGGCCTGTTCCCAGTAATACTCCTGGCCGGGTTTATCTTCAAACTGGATGCCGTTGAAGTTAGTGCGACCACCGCCAACCGTGCGACTAACCAGACCACTTTGCGTGGCATTTTCCGGAAGATCCCAAGGCGGCATGGTGACGTTATTGTAGAGACTACCCAATACCAGAGGGCGGTCCGGATCACCATTAATAAAATCAACAATAACTTCGTGGCCAACACGCGGAATGCATATACCACCAAAATTATTACCCGCCCACGGCTGACTGACGCGGATCCAGCAGGAATCCGTTTCGCGATTCACACCATAGCGATCCCACAAAAAACGAACCTTAATGCGGCCATAAGAGTCAGTCCATATATCTTCCCCTGCCGGCCCCACCACCACCGCCGTTTGCGGCCCACTGGTTTTAGGACGGGTAGCCAGCCGGGGGTGGCGATAAATTTTGGATGTGGGCTGGACGCTAAATTTATTCTTGTAGCTGAATTCTCCGATGCCAGTAAGCTGGCCAACCTCACTAATTTCCAGCCGACTGGAAATCACCATATATTCACGATTTGCTTTTTCCACAGGGTAACCCTGCAACTCGAAAACGATGCCACAGGCGACTCCACGCAGTTCACCTTCTCCGGTCGCGCGGGACCCTGCCGCCCCACGTTCTTCAATACGGATTTTGGCCAACTGCTCACCGATAGTGGGCTGATCGTAATCGCCAGGCCAATGGTAAACCTCCATTTCATTGAAGCTGGTATTTCTGGGTTTACTGTCAATGGCGGAGATATCAGCACGTGATTTGGTAAAGTCGTAATCATTGGTATACCACTTTCCGGGGACGATCGTTTCCTGCGAGACAAAACTGCTGATATATTCCTCATCGCTCTTAGGGGCATACGGCATATACTGAATAATATGGTACGCCTCGCTGGCAGATTTCTTATGCGCACCCACATGATCGACCAGCACCAGTTTGTGTTTCTGGCCTTCATGCTCATAAAACCAGTAGATCCCCCATTCTTCCATCAGGCGCTCAATGAAATTAAAATCCGTTTCGCCATATTGCACCTGAAAATCCAGCGAGGGGTAAGTAGCCGTAAGCCGTTTTTCGACCGGAAAATTATATTCTGAGAGTACCTCTTCAATAATTTCTACCGTGTTCTTTTGCTGGAATATCTTGAAATCTGATGTCAGCTCGGTCAGATAAAGCCAGGGTCTGATGATAATTTCAAAAATAGCCTGATTCGCATCCCGACCGACGAAACGAGCCTGCTGCACAAGGCCAGAAATTTCACGGGTTCCTTTTCCCGTTCCCATTATTTCGGTAAGCCCGTTACCATCAAGTTCGATAGTGACGGTCATTTCCTTCCCAATCATCGCTTTAATATCAACATTCGAGGCTGATTGCCAGGGAATAAGCGTATTAGAGGGCGTTTTTACCGTGAGCGTGTACGTATATAATGTTGAAAAAGCTTCTTCACCTTCCAGTGTTGTGAGCACTAAAGCTGGCTCACCGAGCAATTGAGGCATTGCCGGACTACTTAAAGTAATAGTCCTGGACCCAGGAGGCAGTATCGAATTGCTTAAAATTGTTGCCATATTAATTACCTGCTAAATTCATATTTAATTAACAGCCAACCCGCGGCTTCCTTGCGCTTACAATAAAATCGTTTGTGAATCAATTATTCGTCCATACCTGCTTTGTCTCCACAGCCATATTTTGCCTTCTGTCCGAATGCAGCCCGGCCAGTTTGTCCAGGGCATAATGTCAACGCCACTATCACAGGTTATTTTTCCTTCATCTTTTCCCTCAAAAGAAAGTAATAACTCCGAACGATTCCTGAACCTGAACTGCTCATTTATCAGAAGCTTTTCCCAAAAAGGTGAGAATGAACGTTCCAGTGTTTTTACCCATTCTCTCAGATCAGTTCTGGTGCCAGTCACAATGTGTTCTTTCTGATAACTATGAAGTATTCTGGAAAGCCAGAATGCAAGGTGAAGATTTGACTTCATATTCTCACACAAAACCGAATATGAAATATGGATGTGTAATGCAAAAACAGTTTTCATCTCCCGATGACTCACGACAGGCAATAGAGCACCAAAGCAAAAACCGTCTTTATTAGCGGGCATAACAAAACACCAGGGATAATTTATCGGCAAATTCTGCCCCGACAATGTCGGCGTAATCTTTGGGATAATATCATTTAATAATGCATCCGCTATTTTTTGTTTTTTTTGAAATCGCTGCCACAGTCGTCTCTTTTTAACCGTGTCGGTTAACGATATACACACATCCATGTTTTCTATCCTGCTAAAAGTAACGATAAGTGTTCAGTCTTTCTGGACGCATCATGGACAATTGAAATTTTTTAGTAGATCAATAATCAACTCATTTTTATAAGTCAACCCAGTGACTTCTACTTTTACCTGGCGATTATTCATATCAAATATAAGAACAGGCTGACCTGTGTCTGACGTTTCAATATCCTCAACGGTGTCCAGCCAGCGCATCAACGCCCAAGGCCCTTTTTTTGTCACCCCATTGTCTTCTAATGTAATGCGAGGTTTTAAACTCATGCTGACAATGGATTCAGAGCGTTTTCCAGGCCAGTTAAACGATTTTGGCATCACCGGCCCGTGGGCATAAGTCATTATGTTACCGTCAAAGTTTAGCGTTAACTGGCTAACCGTCGGTGACATATAAGGTATTGCCACCGTATAGTTGACCGCCAGTTTATTGTTACCATTCTGAAAAAAAGCTTTTTGAATTTGCTGCGTCAGTTCAAAAATTCCCAGTCCTTCTGACGATGAGACATCAACGTTTCTTTCATAACGCCAGGGTCTGGTTGAGGTATCAACCTTATCCGCCAGGTTCTTCATAAAGTAATCATCAACAATGCCACCTACTGCAAAAAATTGCTCGAAATCACGCAGACTGACTTCCTCTGTAGTGTCCACAAAAGGATATCGTCCCTGCAAAGTCGTACGGCACACTTCACCAAGACTCGCAGCAATGGTCTTATTGGCATTACTGACAACCTGATAATTGACTCGCTTGTAGGCACCGGTCAATAAAGGAGCGATAATATATTTAAAAGGATCCGGCCATACCGCAGACTCAGCACTCAGACGCTGGCCAATATCAGAAACCTCAGGTAAATTACCCTGTTGAATGGCACTGTCAGAGATAACCAGTTGCGTATATTGCTCGTTCAGCACATCAATGATTGTCGCCAATCGGGTTCCTGAAGCCGATCTGCCGACAGCGTCTGCTTCTCCACCTACAAATTCGCGAAGCGAAGCGAAGTAGTCATCAACACCTCGCCTGAGTATTATTTTTTCCTGCGCCGCCAGCGCCAGGTTTACTTTTGACGCGGCATCAATTAACTGATTATTGGCAATAATATTCTGGCCTTTAAGCAAATTTTCCAGCTGCTCTGCTGCCAGTGTTGTCTCCTTGACCGCCACTTTAGCCAGATTAATCAAGGGTGAATTACTGGAAACCAACTTGCGCATCATGTAGATATCAAAAGAAAGTCCCATGCTTTGGTTGTCCAGCCCATCCGATCTCAGTCGAATACTCTGCAAAAATTTTTGCCAGGTTTGGGTGTACTCCTGGAGATACAGCCTGGTCAGCGTGTCTTTTGTTGGGTCCACAATACCCGCGGTCGGATCTGCACGTAACATTTTAAGGGATGCGGCAGATGCCGTGTTTCCCATTATCCATCGATCTTCATCATCAAGTTTTTTTAAAACACTGCTCAGTTTTTTTTTAAAAATCTGGTGATAGCCATTATAAGTAAACAGACCCGGCACCCCTTTTTCCAACATAGTGGAATCAGTTGAAGTAAAAATCTGCCCAGCCTGCTCATCAGTTATTTTATTTAACGTAAGATTATCAGGCGCATCAGCCTGCATTGCCGATTTTACTCGTTCATATAAACGCACACTGTGGGGGTTACGATTGAGTAATTCCCGGGCATCGGTAAGCAGCGTTTTATCTACCTCTTCGCCATATTCTCGCCAGGATGGCTGGCTAAACAGATTTCTCAGGTGAGCCATAAACAAACTTCTTTCCTGATAGGGCTGTATTTTTCCGCTACTGTCCCAGGCATCGGTAACATGGGTGATCACATAATCCAGATTGAATTGTCCCTGACCTGAAATCATCAGATAAAGCTTGAGTTTGTTATAAACCTCTGCCGGTTGAGCATCGTCAACCGCCGTTCTCAGTGCATTATGTGAATCACTTTCAATCATTGGAAAGAGTAATTTTCTGAGAAAGAAGTGATATAAACCATCAGCATTCCGATCCATTTCCTTGCCGACATAAAGACCATAACGGTAGTCTAAATCCGGCTCCTGGATATTCAGGTTACTAAACTCAGGCAAATACTGTGCGAGATTCAATAAAACCGGCAACATCGTTTGATTTGTCGTTTTTAAGAATGATTGCACATTATTTTCCAGTTTGCCGACTTTGATATCAATCGCATCCAGATAAGCGCCATTATTATGATAGCTCTCATAAAAACCATTAAGTAACAGCGCGCCAACCATAAGACACAAGCAATGACCAAAGAAGTTCTGGAACCGATATTTCGATACCACGCGAAGATTATGCCTTACAAGGGTGGCATCTTTAACAATGACCTCAGAAAAAAGCTCGCGGAGAAAATACTGACGTCCATAAGAAATATCTTTTATCAAAAACTCGGTATCTTTCTGAACTGAAGCTGACCATGCAAGATGCTCGCGGCTTTGATTGGTGATAAAATTTCGCCATTTCTGAATCAGCGTACAGTTATTTATCATCACGCTATTTTGTGGCTGATGGCTACTACTGAAATAAACCCCACGCATAGACGTGTGGCTTTGACTTTCATCATAGCGCGAGACAAAAAATATGTTTTGCAATATTTCAATCACTGCCTGGTTCAGTAATCTGAAATCCTGGGGCAAGGCATACATTTTCTTTCTGTCGCCATTTTCATATTCTTCCTGCTGACGCATCGTCATATTCCTTTCGATACGATTCTCAAGCAAGGAGAGTTCAGACTCGACCAGCGTCCGTAATTCTGCCACGGCAGTTTTCATGTTATCGCCATAGGGAAACGTGACGCCCCAAATTTGTTCCCGCTCCTGTTCAGTCAGAATACGGAAATATTCGGCAAATCCATGTAGCTGATCCAACTTGGTCACCAGCACGTACACCGGAAAATGCACCCCAAGCGACTTACGCGTATCGTCAAGGCATGAACGAATTTTTGATGAAATATCGTAAAGTTCTGCTTTGTTTCGCCCCATGATGTCAGAGACAGAAACGGTAACGATGACGCCATTAAGCGCTTTTACCGGGCGATATTTTCTAATAGATTTTAACAGCCCTTTCCATTCGGATAATTCACCGTGAGCTTCATCAATATATTTTCCAGCGGTATCAATAAATAATGCCTGATTAGCGAACCAGCATTCACAATTCTCAGTGGATGCATTCTCTTTACATACGCGACTCAGCTGCTCTGGCCGGGGAAAACTTTGCCCGGAGTTCAAAATTGCTGATGTTTTTCCTGCACCTTTGGCTCCAATGACCATGTACCATGGAAGATCGTTGAGTGATTTTTTTGGCTGGAAGAGACGCCGGATAAGAGGAGCATTTTTGTTAGTTTTCTTTATATAATCGACCGCATCACGTATTACAGCATTGATTTCATGTACCTGTTCTTCGGGCTTATGCTCTTTACTGCTGAAGAAGGTATCAAGTAACTTTGGGTTATTCCTTAACGCCAATAATAATTTCCAGACACCATATATAATTGCAAGGAAAAATATAGCACCAATAACAATTAACCGGGCCATCATATCTGCCAATGGATAGCCATCCCCTATAAATATATAGGGGCCAATTACCCAGACAATTCCGCATACCGTAGCAACCACGATAAGAAAAAATGGCGCATTAAACCAAAGTGCCACCAGGCAGAGTAACGCAATCAGTATAAAGATAACGCGAGACTCTATGCTTTCAAGAGGACGCGTTTCGCCAAAGCCAAGAAAAGGCCCAATAAACCAGATTGCAGCAATAAGAAGTGCGAAGAAAGTAATGACCATCAACGCTTTAGTGAAACGCCGTGAGAAAAGTCTATTCAAATAAAACATTAGTTAACTCATTAATAAGTCACAAAAAATTCCACACGCCTGTTTTGCGCACGTCCCTGATTATCTTTGTTACTACTGACAGGTTGAGTATCCCCAACACCTTCAGATATGATTTTTTTCGGTTCGATACCTTCCGCAATGAAATAGCGTGCAACCCAGGCAGCACGTTTTTCAGACAGCGTTTTATTATCAGGAAATGCTTTTGTTCTAACGGGTATCGAATCGGTATGACCAACAATCACTACCTTGCCGTTTACGCGATGAACCTCTTTGGCAATGCGTTTTAGCAGTGGCTCCATATCGGGAAGAACCTTTTCCGATCCTGACAGAAAAATTGAATCACCGCGAATGACAACTTTACTTTGAGCCTGAGTTTCATCAACGCTAACCAGCTCTCTTTTTATTTCTTCTTTCAACAGAATAGCAAGCCTTAATCTGGAAACAGCTGGTTGCTTAATGATGTTTATCCGCTGCATGGCATATATTCTTTGCTGCAGATTAATCTCATGTCTTGACAGCCAGTATTTACACCAGATATAGGTTGATATCACCAAAACGCTGGTAAGTAAAAACGTTACGCGAATGGGTATAATCAAACGCTCTTTTTTAACTTTATCCCGAGTGGCCTGTCCATGGGGTGAAAGTGCCGCAGGCATCGAATCTTTTGTACTTTGAATAATTGTCAGCAAACGCTGACGAATTTTGGTCAGCTGTCGGTCACCATCCTCAAGAATACTGTAACGCCCTTCAAATCCCAATCCCAGAATACGTAATAAGATTTCGAGCACATCAACGTATTCATGAGGATTCATCGAGAGACGCCCTACCAGCAGAAAGAATTTATTGCCGCCGTCGTTATCCCCTTCAAAATGGTTAAGAATATTACTTTGCGACCAGCCCCACTGTGCACCCCATGAGGTAGTTAATGCTGCTTCATCTAATGCCGTACATATGCAATAGCGTACTATAGCCATCTTCTTCCATGAGATTTCAACCTCATCGCATACCACGCTAAACAAATTAATTTCATTTTTGAGAATTTCTTTCAGCACATCAGGCTGCTCTGAAGACGACATAGCCCCAGGCATATCACTTAATACACGTAATAACGGTTGTACCGCTTCTAATAACGGATTTTCAGCTGCTTTAACCTTTAATACACGTTGTTGAACACCATCACTTTTCAATAAATTTTTATTTTTGCCAATATTTCCTGTTTTGACATTATCTATATTTGCCATTGCTACATTATCAGGCGCGTCATAACCAGCCTGATCATCAAGCAAAAACTTACCCAGTGCCTGCGACGTCAACGTTTCTTCGGGTGCTGACGTCAGGTCGGGAAAATCGGTACCCCCTGGCTGGCCTGCTTCGCTCATTAGTTTCTGACTCCCCACAGCTCCATCTTCAGTTCCGGAAAGTCACCCGCGACATGAAGAGCCAACGCACCAGTTCCAGAAATCTTATCCCAAAAAGGCCCGCTTTTAAGTAGGTCAAAATAGACATATCCCGACTGGTAAGGGATTTGCCGTGGCGGAACAGGCAATGCCTGTAGAACCAGACCAGGCAGGTGAGAACGGACCAGTTCATGCAACTGCTGTGGTGCACTGATTTTGGTCTGTGCAGAAAATTGCTGTTGCAAAACATCCATTGGCAGTTGGGCATTTACGGCAAGAACCAGATTAGAGAAAGTGCGTAGTTCGCCCGGTAAGACTGAAGCAGACCAGACGCCGTTGCCTTTCGCGTGCAGCGTAATGAGCTGACCCGCTCTGACCAGAATCTGATTAAGTAAGTCATGTAATTCTTCAACCAGTGGACGAATTGACTGATAGAGCCTTGCGTGATCATAACCTGGTGCACTTTTGGGTCTGCGCGTCTTAGTACGAATAAACGTTGATAATTCTCCGGAAAACTTCGCCAGCTCCTGATAAAGCATAATGGGAGGAAGCTCAGGAATGTTTCTTAGATGGTCCAGTACGGGCTCATATTTGTTGAAGATCTGCAAAAGTAAATAATCAACAACTTCCGCGCTGCTGCTTGCTTTACCATCACTGCTTGATAAGCGCTCCGCCAGCATCTCCGCACGCATCTTCACCAGGCCATTAAGGTGGGTCAGCCATTCGGTCAACAGACGATTAGCCGCGTAACCGGTGACCGGCGGAATATAATCTTCAACATGGAGTAGCACACTGCCATCAGGCTGAATCGCCTTGACCCTGGCCAATGGTAATCCTATCCAGGACTCCGTCATTTCACTTTCAGCGACCAGCTTCAGGCGCAGGCTGGCCAACTGAACGGGTTTAGATCCCTGACAAATTGAATTGGTATCGCTTAACTCTGTTTCAAATGCAGAAAAGCGGGCGAGAGAGCCGTAGTCACCGGAATCGAATATCGTTTCATCTCTATTATCCAGTCGTAATGGCACTGCCAGATAAATTATCTTCCCTAAATGATCCGGACTGATATTTAGAGGCTCAGGAAGGTCAGCATGGTCTGGAATATCAAACGGCGTACCATCGGGCAGTACACCTCTTCCAGAACGTAACACGAGTTTTCCGTAAGATAGCGCCTCAAAATCTATATCATAATGTGCATATCCCCAGAAAAAAGGGGTTATCGTCGCAGCGCGTTTATGCGCATAATATTCTAAATACCGTTCCTGCTGCTGAAAGAGCTGAGGTCGCAGAAAAAGGCCTTCACTCCATACGACTTTATTTGTTCTCATCGGTCAGTCCGTTTTATCGATTGCGATTGCTAATGTGTTAAATTTCACGCTTAAGGTAATTTCTTCTCCCGGTACTATTTTTCGCCACCAGGATTTTTTTTTATTTTTCTCTTCAAATGGAATAACTTCACTCCAGCCTGCTTTATCAATCTCCCGATAGGCTGCAGTAATTCCAAGCGCGATGGCATCGCTATCTGGAGAAACAGAGACTTTCCTGGTTTCGCCCGGTTTTAGTATTCCCTCATAAACCTTCGCCGTTTCATCTTTCAAAGCGGGATTAGTATTATCATTAATTGAGAAGAAATCACTGTTCTCAAAATTATCCAGTGACTTTAAACTGTAAATAGCCACACTTAATGGTGATGGCTCTCCCTTTTCATTACGGTTAATGTCTTTTGCTGCGCTCAATGTAACTTTAATAGCACCAGACTCAGACTGCTGTTTCTCTGGCAAGGAAAAACCACATCCCGCCAAAAAGGCAGAGAGAATGCAAACCATTATGTAACGAATAAGGATTTTGGTATTTATGTTTATTTTTTTTACATGGTACATAACGCTATACCTCAGGAAAATGAACAGAAAAAAGTAGTTTCCCGTAAAATCCTGGCTTTTTAAATTATGACTCAGGCAAAAAACTTGCCACCGACAGGATGGCAAGTTTGATTATCAGATCGAACGTCTGTTAGCTGCTCTGGTTAGCTTTAACATCATAACTGGCTGAAATAACACCAGACTTGCTGCCTTCAGAATTCTGCATGACGTAGTCCTGTGTTACTTTAGTGAAGGAGAATTTCACCAGTTCACGCGGACGTGTTTCATCATCAGAAGATCCTGCCATATCAACACGAGTAATGATGGCGTCGGTGAACGAAATGGTCAGATATTCCAACGCTTCACCGCCTGCTTTACGAACCACGAAAGCGATATTTTTTATATGTTTACCGGTCAGACAGTAACTTAAAAGGTTCGGGCTTGCTTTATCGGTATAATGGGTAAAGCTAAAATCCGCAACGGATGCCTTACCAGAGCCGCCGCCAGAACCGCTATGCATATTAGAATGCTGTGCTACATCCCATTGCCAGGTAAGTACTTCAATTTCATTTTTGTGTGAAGCATCAAGGGATTCACCTTCGATACCATCGATTTTAATAAACATATCTTGTGCCATGATAATTTCCTTATATTAGACACGTATATAAAACGTTACATATTGCGTAACGACCGATAAAACAGAGAGCCTCGCATATTGCGAAGGAAAATACTCTGTTAATTTTTATTGAGCAGCCAACCTGCTCAGATAATTAAATCTGAATGTTAAATTACGCTACGCCTTTTAATGAGGGTAGCTTGGCAACCATACGTAATGACACGGTCAACCCTTCCAACTGGAAGTGTGGGCGCAGGAAGAATTTCGCCTGATAGTAGCCCGGATTTCCTTCTACTTCCTCAACGACTACTTCAGCAGCGGCTAAAGGACGGCGTGCTTTTGTTTCGAAAGAAGAGTTAGCGGGGTCACCATCTACATAATTCATTACCCAGTTGTTTAACCAGCGCTGCATTTCATCACGCTCTTTAAACGTACCAATCTTGTCACGCACGATACATTTCAGATAATGCGCAAAACGAGAACAGGCAAACATATAGGGCAGGCGAGCTGACAGATTTGCATTGGCTGTTGCATCCGGATCGTGATATTCGGCTGGTTTTTGGAGAGACTGTGCACCGATAAATGCTGCATAATCAGTATTTTTACGATGAATCAGTGGAATAAAACCATTCTTTGCCAATTCAGCTTCACGACGATCAGAAATAGCAATTTCTGTCGGACATTTCATATCGATGCCACCGTCATCCGTCGGGAAAGTATGGCAAGGTAATCCTTCAACCACACCGCCGCTTTCCACGCCACGAATCAAGGTGCACCAGCCGTAATGTTTAAATGAACGATTAATGTTCACCGCCATCGCATAGGCTGCATTTGACCAGACATATTTGCTATGGTCGGCACCATCGGTGGTTTCTTCAAAGTTAAAATGTTCAACAGGATTAGTGCGAATACCATAGGGCAAACGGGCCAGAAAACGTGGCATTGCCAGACCAATGTAACGAGAGTCCTCTGACTGACGCAAGGAATTCCAGGCAGCATATTCCAGATTTTGAGTGAAAATCTTAGTCAGATCACGTGGATTAGCCAGCTCCTGCCACGAATCCATTTGCAGCACAGAAGGTGAGGCACCAGTGATGAAAGGAACGTGTGCCGATGCGGCAACTTTTCCGATTGACGACAATAAATCCACGTCCGGCGCTGTATGGTCAAAAAAGTAATCAGCTACCAGACAACCATAGGGTTCACCGCCAAGCTGGCCATATTCTTCTTCGTATATTTGCTTAAACAAAGGACTTTGATCCCAGGCGATACCTTTGTAGCGTTTCATGTTACGTCTCAGGTCATCCTTAGAGATGTCCATAAAGCGCAATTTAAGCTTTTCATCTGTTTCAGTATTATTTACCAGATAATGCAGGCCGCGCCATGCACTCTCTAGCGCCTGAAACTCAGGGTGATGTAAAATCAAATTAATCTGTTCTGATAGTTTCCGATCGATTTCAGCGATAAACCTTGCGATATTTTTATACGCATCTTCGGCAACAGTAACAGAATTAGCCAGCGCCTGCTCTGCTAATGTTTTTACTGCATTTTCTACAGCAGTCTTGGCCTGATCTGATTTAGGCTTAAACTCTTTATTTAATAAAGAATTAAAATCACTGTACGTCGTAGTTGCGGCCACAGTCTGCTTATTACTTTCTACATTAATAGACATGATTCCCTTCTTCTGACTCAATCTTTCCGTGGGACATTACTGGTTGAATTTTTTGGCTTAGGTTCTGCAGCCAGCGTTTTGAGCAGCGCCTTATCATTCAGAACTTTCATCACCAGACTTTCGGCACCCGCTTTTCCATCCATGTACGTCTGCAAATTAGCGAGCTGTGTGCGGGCTTCCAGGAGCTGCGAAAGCGAATCAACTTTTTTAGCAATTTCGTCTGGCGAAAAATCATTGATGCTTTCAAACGTCATATCGACCATCAGCTGCCCTTCACCTGTCAGCGTATTGGCTACCGCGAAAGCCACACGAGGCTTCATTGCCTTCATTCGCTCATCGAAATTATCAATATCGATGCTCAGGAACTTTCGGTCAGCAACGGGGGGTAATGGTTCCAGAGCTTTACCAGATAAATCCGCTAATACTCCCATTACAAAAGGAAGTTCAATTTTCTTTTCACTTCCATAAATTTCCACATCGTATTCTATCTGAACACGAGGTGCCCGATTTCTTGCTATAAATTTTTGAGAACTACTTTTACCAGCAGCCATGATATCCCTTTCACTGTGCATTTTGAGGATTAAATTTCTATTACCAGATGGTAATAGAACACAAAAAAAATCTAATTTATTTCTCGCATGCCGCCCTAATTAACAGACAGCAAATGCCTCCCCCTTATTTGTAAACAAGCTCAACTCCGGCAAACGATTTTAACACTCCTGCTGAGACAGCATTATCACCATTGGCGTAGTAGCTGGCTGTGTATTGATGTGTAACATCGCTACCAGCAGAAGGTATAATGTAATCCTGTCCACTGCTACTATCATCAATTAAAATTTGCGCCCCATCTTCTTTGCGAATTCTGACCTGAACATTTTTGCTGTAGCCTTCACCCGTAGTGTTGGTCAGGTTACCCGTCGTTGAATCAGCAGCGCTTAAATTACTGACAAACGTTACAGACACAGTGCGATCAGATGGACACTCCTGCAATGTAATATTAAAGTTTTTACTTCCTGCTTCAGCACCGCCTTTTTGCAATGACGAGGTACTAATTGTCGGTAGAAAAACTGTCTCTGAATAAGTTCCACTATTAATACTTACAATACAAGTTTCATCGTTATAAAAACCCTGAAAAAGCACACCAATACTACACCTATCGTTACTGTTACTGCTACAATCTGTAGCTGCTTTGAGTGAAAGTGAAATCAGCAGGCATGAAATTAAAAACATTGGAACTGTCAGTTGCAGAAATTTATTTACCGATTGCATGTGACCTCCAATTTTTCCATATTATTCAGGCTATCAACAGCAGGCGCTTTGCTTCCCGTCGTGACTCTACAAATAGTAGATGAATCACCAGATACATATAATGAACTGTTCGTTGCATCCCAACCACGAACGAATGCCTGCCCGCCCTGACCAATGACTATTGGGTTCTCACCATTCTTATCTACCAACTCAGTACCAATTGGCATAACTATTCCTTTATTGTCTTTGACCGTCAGGATTGCAGGTATACCGATAATCGTTTTCATTTTGACCAGTGCAACAGAACCCGCCCGTGGGACAATAACGCTCTCATTTTCCAGAATGTCGACCGTATCAGGTAATCCCTTAGCATCTATTACAATAGAATTATGCCGATAGGGTGTGAGTGAAGGCATGATGGCATAGCCATTACTGTCAATTCTGGAACCATAGCCATTAAATAATTTTGCTTTTTCTCCACCCGGCACATTAACAATGGCAAAAGGAGGATCTCCCAACTGCGGCCCCAACGTCGCACCACCCTGATGAGCAACCAGGCTACCGTTTGCAGAAAGCGATAGCTGTCTGGTTGATTCACTATTCAGCGAAGCGGTCATACCTATTTGCCCATAGGACGACCGATAACTGGCATTTCCACTTACACCCTGTTGATTCGAGCCTGAACTGTAACGACCAAAAGACGTCCCAATACCGTAATTAAACTCGTTCCTTTCGCCCTGGCTTCCATTTGCATTCATCTGAAGCATTGAGTTATTTGCGCTATCGTGAGTATAGGTTGAATAGACAGAGCTGAAAGCCGGTTTAGTATTAACATTACGCTGCCCCAGCGGCACGCTGAATGAAATATTATAGCTGTTGATATTTTTACCTGTGCTGGTGTATGAACGAGATGCGGACAAAGACCAGGAAAAATAACGCTCAGATTTATTGTAACTGAGTGAATACTGTTTAGCGTTTGACCTTTCATCCCAGTAGTTGTAGATGCTGCCTGATGCGTGAATATATGAATTATTCCAGAGCCGTTGCCCCATTGTCAGCGTCAGCTTTTCACGAGTGCGGTAATCAATTTCGCTCAGATTTGTTCGGGAACCGTAGCGATCCACAGTCGCTTCTCTGAACGTATAAAAACCTTTGGTAGAATAGCGATAGGCCGCTAAGGTGAAATCTGTGTTAGTAGGTTCCAGATATTTACTGTAACCGATTCTGAAACTATTTCCTTCTGCCTTATCTTCACGAAGTTCACTACGTGCATAAGTACTGTCGAGATATATACCGCCAACAGGTGTATTGATCGAGTTTCCTAAAACGACGGCATGATAACGCTCCGATAATTGCATACCGCCATAGAGGGTATACATACTCGTCAAACCATACTGATAAACACCTTGCATCACGGCAGGATTTTTGCGCAGCACATTATCTCTTATTTGACCAACTGACAGGCCAAAATTTGATACGCCCTCGTGCAACAGCATCGGTGGCGCGGAGTAAGGGATACTTTGAATACGCTGTCTTCCGTCAGCTTCAGTGATGGTCATGACGAGATCGCCACCGTAGCCCATCGCCCCAATATCAGTCAGCTCAAATGGCCCGGGGGGTAATGTCGTTTCATAAATAACGTTCCCGCGTTGTGTTACCGTTACTCTGGCATTAGTTTCAGCAATTCCGCGTAAAACAGGGACATAGTTTCGAACACCTTCAGGAAGCATTCGTTCATCTGACTGAAGCTGAACACCACGTAGCGTGTAGCTGTCAAATATTTCACCCCGGGTATTATTGTCACCAATCGTCAGCTGGCTTTTTAACGGCGTAATATCGGTCTGTGCATACCCAAGTAAACTTTGTGTATGCATGCCGTATCGATTCGACCAGTTTGTATTAAACCGTTTTCTCAAACGCCATCCGACAACATTAAACCCAGCCAATAATCCAATATTATTGGTATAGACGGTACTGTCCCCGCCATAATTGCCCGTGCCTGACTTGATACTGTACAAGTTCGTATTATAGTCAATGAACCCCGCCGTTACACCTGATTCCCACACATTTGGGTCAATGTAGCCTCGAGGGAATTGAACCAGATTAATCTGCGGTACAATAATCGACAGCAGGAAATCCCCACCATCGTAATGCACACTACTCTCCACGATGATATTTTCTAACCTCTGGCACTGCATGCCGCCATTCCTGACAGTATCCTGTTCAGTTTGCCCCTTTGAAGGGGGGGCATTAGTTAACTTAATGCCGAGCTGTTCAAGCTCTGCATAGGTGAAGCAGGCATGTGCACTTGATCTGTTATCAGGAGAGGTAAAATGAACGGTGCGTTTTCCACGATTCTGGTTATTAACAATGACAGTGACAGGGTAATCTCCGGGAGAGACAAAGTTTCCCCTGTCAAAACGGGAAACATCGACGGCAGCCCCGTGCATAAATGACGGGTTAAATTCGATAGCTGCTGACTCAGTAATTACATTTTCTGTGGAGGATACAAGTGTTTCAGCCCGGCAAACAGGGGCAACTACAACGCAAACAATTCCGATTGTCGTTATAATTTTTCTGGACGAAAAAGCGCACAAAGATGTGCCTTTATGTTTATGGCATAAATTCATTTCTGGTTGATACACTTGGTGAACTCCTTTTCCAGTTAACTATCGCCACTCGTCAACGGACTGAGCATATGCTCCCCTGTCCAACTTATTGCACTGCAACTATGGCCTTATTTATCCTGGTTTACTTTTTTTGCAAAACCAATTCTTTTCCTCCTGCCAGATTAAGCTGGCCATTATAAGTAGAACCATAGTCATTGATCAGCTTGAATTTTACGCTGGTTAAACCCGAAATAATGCCTTTATTTTCCAGAAGAAAATCACTGCTGCCAAATGGCTTTATCATATCGGGTGTTAATACGACAGACTTGCCACCTATTTCTGCACTGACACTGTCAAAAGACAGATAATAAGGCGTTGGGTTAGTGACTCTTACCCCTTTATTATTACTTAATATTTCCCATTTCAATTTATCCACTTCGTTTGTACCGGAGCCGGACAACGACTTCGGACGGTAAAATATCTTAATTCTGGTCCTGAAGGCGAGCTCAAGTCGATCAACATTATCCATTCCTTTGACGACCGGAGGGACTTCCAGAAGATTAAACCAAAATAAAGATTCACGATCCTGAGGTAGCGCCATACCGTTATAAATAAGCCGAACGCTTTGGCCTTTTCCTGGCTCAACCCGATAAACTGGAGGCGTAGTCATAAAAGGAATTTTCATGGTATTTACATCACCATTGGCATTCCCATCATCCACCCAGACCTGAACCAGAGCGGGATTACTTCCTCTGTTATTTGTCCGGACATTAACCTCTTTTTCACTACCCGGAAAAATAATACGAGTCCCGCTAATTGTCATCGCTGCATTACCTTGAGCAACGAGACATAGCATCAGGAATACTGAGTAAGCTATTTTAACCAGCATAAGATTTCCAATAATACACCGTTTCTTGATTTGATTTCGTGAAGGGTCATGTCTGATGTTTTGCATCATCCCTGACCCTTGTATACTTACAAAAAAGTAACCTGCCGTATCGTATCCTGAGATTTGGCTACTTTTCTTATTAACGCATTACAACATCAACTATGGGTAGGCCAGTGTATACTGCGCTTTGGCATAAACTTTACCCGGGGTAGTGGCGCCAGTTGCATAATAAGCACCGTAGTAGCGCATAGTAGCAGTACCCGCCTTCGAATCGATGCTAAAAGCAGTACCAGTATTTCCCAGAGCAAGCTGAGTCGCGCCATCAGCATCAAACAAGCGAACTTCAACGTTAGTTGCTTTGGGTTCAGTACCTGTATAAGCATTGGTCAGGTTACCGGTTACTGAATTAACACCTGTTCCGCCAATTGCTTCGAAGTGAGCGGCAACTTTAGTAATAGCCGCGCCTTCGCCAGTTGGGCAATCACTTACCTTGATATCGAAAGATCTTGAACCACCAACGGCACCCGCATCAGACAGTGTCTGTGTGGACAGGGTTGGCAGATTTACAATAATAGCCTGGCTATCTGTATCGATTGAGCAGGTCTCAGTGATCAGCTTACCATCAAATTCCACAGTTCCCTGAGTTACTGCCTGCGCAGAAACCGCCATTCCTAATGTCAGTACACATACAGCTACATTAAAATTACGCATAAAATTTCCTGTTTATAAAATAAATTAGTTGCATCTAGCTAACGTTTAGCGTCTGCTATTTCCATTGCTACTCATCAATTTTTATTGCTTTTTTTTAACCTCCTTTTATTGAACACAATATTGATCCTGTTCTCTTTGTCTACATCTACTTCAACTGTTTGTCCCGCTATTGGAATTTCACTGCTCAAGATATGACGCCCCATTTCAGGAACAATATTTTGCTCGATAAAACGGATTAACATCCTCGCACCGGTTTCTGCCACCGGACATTGTTCAACAATAAAATGAACTAATTTATCTTTGTAACTTAAATGAGCATCATGCTGCTCCAGCAGACGAGCACCCAGCCTGTCAAGATGAAGTCGGACAATGTGCTGTAATGATTCCGGGTGTAATGGAACGTATGGCACTACACCCAATCTGCCCAAAAATGCCGCCGGAAAAACTTTGAGCAATTCGGGCTGTAGCATTTTTTTCAGACTTGCTGCATCCGGAGCAGTATCTGGATCTGCAAACAGACTGCTCATCATTTCACTGCCAGCATTGCTGGTCAGCAGCAAGATGGTGTTTTTAAAATCAATCTGTCGTCCTTCACCATCCTCCATGCTTCCTTTATCAAACACCTGGAAAAATAGCTCATGAACATCGGGGTGCGCCTTTTCAATTTCATCAAGTAATATGACGCTGTAGGGTTTGCGGCGAACAGCCTCTGTCAACACCCCCCCTTCGCCATAACCGACATAACCCGGTGGCGAGCCCTTCAAGGAAGAAACCGTGTGAGCTTCCTGGTATTCACTCATATTGATGGTGATAAGGTTTTGCTCCCCACCATAAAGTTGCTCGGCTATAGCTAATGCCGTTTCAGTTTTACCTACGCCCGACGGGCCAACTAACATAAAGACACCAATTGGCTTTTTCGGATCGGCCAGTCCCGCACGAGCAGTCTGAATACTTTCACTCACCTGATTAAGCGCAAATTCTTGGCCAATAACTCGTTCTGTCAGCCTTTGGGGTAATTCAAGCACCGCGCGAATGTCGTCTTTCATCATCTGGCCGACAGGAATACCCGTCCAGTCAGCCACAATACTGGCGATAACATCAGCGTTGACTTCAGCCATGACCATTGGCTTTTCCTGGCGGATATCCAACAAACTGGCCTCTAATAAAGAAAGTTTGCTCTGTAACTCAGAGATAGCATCACGATCAGGTGCATCCTGTGCAATCAAAATCTCCAGCTCCTGCCTGACGGCAATAATCGAAGAAACAATCTCTTTTTCCTGCTGCCAGCGTTTATCAAGTAGCGCAGCTTTTTCTGTTTGTAGCGCTATATGTTCCTGCAGTGATTTAGAACGATCATTTTCGCCTTTACCAAAATGCAGCGCTTTCTCAACCAAGGACAGCTCCGTTTGCGCAGTTTCTGCCTGAAACTTAAGGATCTGTAATTCACCAGGAGGAGCATGCTGGGCAACCGCGACTCTGGCGCAAGCCGTATCCAGCAGGCTTATCGCTTTATCAGGTAACTGGCGGGCAGGTATATAGCGGTGCGATAAGCGAACGGCAGCCTGTATAGCTTCATCCGTAATCCAGACACCGTGATGCTTCTCAAGCATGGGTATCAGGCCACGAAGCATTGAAATTGACATTTTTTCATCAGGTTCATTGATTTGTAATACCTGAAAGCGGCGAGTCAGCGCAGGATCTTTTTCAATATGACGCTTAAATTCTCCCCACGTTGTTGCTCCAATGGTACGCAGCTGCCCCCTTGCCAGGGCAGGCTTGAGCAAGTTAGCTGCATCTCCGGTTCCCGCCGCTCCCCCTGCCCCCACCAATGTGTGAACCTCATCAATAAATAAGATGACGGGTTGTGGTGATGCCACCGCTTCTTCAAGCACCGATTTCAGCCTTGCTTCAAACTCACCTTTCATACTGGCACCAGCAGAAAGCGCGACGACGTCAAGTGTTAAAAGACGCACTTTTGAAAGCACTGGGGGAACTTTCCCTGCGACAATCGATTGAGCCAGTCCTTCAACCACAGCGGTTTTCCCTACGCCCGCCTCACCTGTTAGCAGGGGGTTGTTCTGGCGACGACGCAGCAGTATATCGATCATCGTGTTAATTTCGTGATCACGACCCAGAACAGGATCGATCTTACCCTCACGAGCCAACGCGGTAAGATCCGTTGTGTATTGCGCCAGGCCCGCACCCGTCTTTTGTGCTCCTAACGCATTGCTGGCTTCACCTGGTATCGCCCCCTCTCCTGGCGTGCTGCCATCATTTGCAACTTCACTGACTTCGACAGAAGCCTGAGTGATATAACTAAAATCATTCGTTAAATGCTCAAGTGAAATGCGTTCAAAAGCAGAAGAAATATCAAATAAAGCGCGACGCAACTCCATTGTTGTCAACATCGCAATCAGCAAATGTCCGCTGCGAATACGGCCTTCATAGCATTCAAGACTGGCATATATCCAGGCTCGTTCAATCGCCAGTTCAATGTGGTAGGAGAAATCAGAAATACTACTTGCGCCAGAAGGTAGACGCGTTAATGCCTGCGCGAATCCTCGTTCAAGAAGTTCAATATCGACGTCGAAATGACGCATGATAATGCGAAAATCACTTTCATCCTGTTGCCAGAGTTGATTGAGCCAATGAACCAGCTCTACGTAAGGATTACCACGCAACTTACAAATTGTTGTTGCACTTTCAATACTTCTGAACAATGTTACGTCCAGTTTTCCAAATAAATTTTGCCGGGTAATAGTCATAACTAATAGTCCAATTCCTTTGGGCTTTTGTGTAGATAGTCCGTTTTACTTTTTACTTTTTACTTATCAATTTACCGTCTACTATTATGCCGCGAAGACTACACAAACACAAATCACAGAATCGTCTTTTATTAATTTTTAGGATTAATGACCGGGTTAAATTCTTAATTTAATTATAAATGGAAATAAATTCATTATTATTAATGAGTTAGTTACATAAATAGAACGACAGTCCCCGAAAAACAGAAGTAATACAATAATCTTCCGATTGAGTCGTCGAAATGAATATGATATAAAGTCGAGGCATAGAAAAGAGAAGTGCAATAATCAACTAAGGGCTTGTGTGAAAATTGTATTTTTCTTATCTCTTAAGTATTAATTTCTGTGAGATAGTTCTACACCTACGTATATCAGGATGCTTTCAAGGATTGAACGTTCTGGTAAGGTCATTACCTTCCGATCTATTCCTGCCTTCCAAGTCTCCTGACGTTTACGAATAATGGGTATTACCCTGTTGTTATCAGGCCCACAGCAATAGCTTAAAAAATCCCAAAATAACCGAAAGCAGATTAGTAATATATTAAATTAATAGGGTATTCCTTTGGATTATAAATTTTTAGATTACTATAATCGTGAACTCATTTTTATGAAGGAAATGTCACACGAGTTTGCGATTAAACATCCTAAAATCGCTGCCCGCCTGGGTATGCAAGGCATTGAAGTTGCAGATCCCTATGTTGAGCGTTTAATCGAAGCTTTTTGTTTTTTATCCGCAAGAACACAGATTAAACTGGATGCTGAGTTTCCCAATTTCACTCAGCGCCTCCTGGATATTGTCTATCCAAACTATAATTCGCCAACACCGTCAATGGGTGTTGTCCAGTTAACGCCGAATCTGAAAGAAGGCGACCTGACACGCGGTTATCGGGTTCCTAAAAATAGCGCATTTTATACAAAAATCTTGCCCGGAGAGAATTCACGCTGTGAATTTCGCAATAGTCAGGAAGTTACACTTTGGCCCATTAAAATAACGGAAGCTCGCCTGACCTCAATTCCTCCTGACCTGCCGAACCTGGAGAGATACCGTATATCGAATTCGAAACTTAAGGGGGCATTACGTATCAAATTGCAGCTTCAGAACGATCAAACGTTTTCACAGTTGCAAGGGCTGCAAGAATTACCGCTCTACATTGACGGTGACGAGGTCGTCGTTTCTCATATCTTTGAACTGGTTCATACCAGTAATGTGGCAATGATCATCCGCTCCGGCGGGACAAAAGAGCAGGATGTCATCGTTAACCAAAAACCACTTGCTTTCGAAGGGCTAAAACCCGATCAAACATTACTTCCGATGGCATGGAACATGTTTCACGGTCACAACCTGATTCATGAATATTTCGCCTGCCGCCAACGTTTTTATTTCTTTACCTTGACCCAATTGGAACAGGGATTCAGAAACAATCATTCCAATGAGGCAGAGTTGATCATTTTGCTGGATCGCCTGCCACAGCATCTGATCGGTCACGTCGACCCTTCGAGATTTCTCCTCTTTTGCACTCCGGTCATTAATCTCTTTTCTAAAGTCGTAGACAGAATTGAAATTAACAGGGCATTGAATTCTTTTCATGTCGTTCCAGATCGTAGCAGGCCAATGGATTTCGAAATATTTTCGGTTAATAAGGTACTGGGGCAGCAGGCAGAAAGAAGTGATGAGATTGTCTTCAACCCACTGTATCAGACGCGACATTGTGATTATGGCAATTTTGGTCGGTACTTTTCTATTCAGCGAGAAGCAAGAACAAAAGAAGTCACCAAGAGAAAATATGACACGCGAACGCCTTATCTGGGTACTGAGGTCTTTGTCTCCCTTGTTGATCAGCAGGAAGCGCCCTATTCCGATCACATCCGGTACTTGACGGTTGAGGCAATGGTAACCAACAGAGACCTTCCGCGTTTGATTTCCAGAAACAGTAGCTATGACCTTTCGATGAGCGACGCAGTCCCCATTTCAGGAGCCACTTTTATATGTAAGCCCAGCGCACCACGCGCACCTTTTGCCATTGGCGAGTCGGCCTGGCGCCTTATCCGCCAACTGAGTTTCAACTATTTGCCACTCTCCGATATGGAACACAGTTTGGGCGGAGAATCCCTGCGAAACATGCTGCGTTTGTTTCTTAACAGCTCTGATAATGAATCAATCAGCCAGGTCAACAGCCTGATTGGCTGCAAGAGTGAACCTGTAACGCGCAGGCTGCCAGGTGATGGATTACTGGTTTATGGCCGCGGCGTGCGGTGTACTTTAACGGTAGATGAAGAGGGCTTCTCAGGTATGAGTCCCTACTTATTTGGGCTGATTATGGAAAATTATTTATCCCGTCACGCGGCAATCAATGTATTTACTGAGACTCAACTTCACTCGATGCAAAGGGGGCTGGTCGCCAGCTGGCAAGGGCGTCCGGGTAAAAGAGGGGCATTGTGATGCCTCATAAACCGGTCACCATAACAAAAACGCCCCCTACACTGGACGCCTGGTTTAATAAAGAACGTCCGTGGGATGCTGGATTTATCAGCCTGATGCGGGCTATTGCTGCAAAAAATCACGGCTCGCCACTGCCAGGTTTAGCAACCTTGCCTTCACAGGAAAAATATCGTCTTGGGCAGGCGGCAACGATGATCTTTTCCCCCCGTGAAATAGCGCGTGTTGATACCGATGAGGATAAAACCAGGCTACAGCTATTTGGTCTGGGAATTTGGGGACCTCAAGGGGCTATGCCACTGCATCTCTCGGAACAGATTTATTCACGCACAGAACTGCATGATCGAACGATGGTGGATTTTATCGATATTTTCCACCACCGTGCGCTCTCACTGTTTTACCGTGCATGGTATGTGGCACAGGATACTGCATCGCTCGATCGTACTGATGATGAACGATTTTCCTTCTACGTCGCCAGCCTGGCGGGTATGGACCCGCAGGAGTTAGATAGCAATATTCTGCCAGCACATGCTCGTCTTGCTTCTTCTGCGCATTTGGTGCGTGAAGCGCGAAATCCGGATGGGCTTCTTGGTGCGCTACAATATTATTTTGAAGTGCCCGCCGAGATGGAAGAATATGCCAGCCAGTGGATTTTACTTTCCCCACAAGATCGCTCCATTCTTGGAGAGAATAATTATGGTGCTCTGTTGCTGGGAGACGGCGCAATTCTCGGTGACACAGTAAAAGATCGGCAGCATAAATTTAAACTTGTTCTTGGCCCCTTAACGCTTCAACAGTACATGCGCTTTAGCCCATGGGGACAGGATCTCCCCGTCCTGCGCGAATGGGTGAGAAACTTTATCGGTTATGAATACGCCTGGGATACACAACTGATGCTGGCCGCCAGCGAAGTGCCTCGTGCCACATTGGGAGGCGCACATCAACTCGGGTATGCCACCTGGCTTGAAAGGGCTGAAACCGATGTTCCTGTTTACGGGATGAGTTTTGAACCTGAGCTACATCAATAAAATTGATCCAGACAATGATTTAACAAACTGGCAGGGATGACTTTTTAACAGCCAGCTTTTATTAAAAGGATGGAACCGTGGCTGAAGTAAACATAAAGCAGTTAAGTAATTATTATCAGCACCTGTGTGAAAAAATGGGTGACGAGAATCCCTGTGGTGAGAATCTGGACTACGATGCCAGCTTCATTATGTTGCAATCAAAGTTACAGCCACGCCTGGGTGTCGAGTATGGCAACTTTGTCGAGGCCGCTGAACCGATTAACTGGGCAGAAATTGAGCGCGAATGTTTGTCCATGCTGCAAAAAAGCAAAGATATTCGCCTGTTTATCGCGTTGATTCGCTGTCGTCTTCGCCAAACCGGCCTGGCTGCAATTCATGAAGGACTTGAAGCATTACGTTATTTGCTGGTGACGTTTCCAGAGGATCTTCATCCACAACTTCTCGATGAAGGCGAATTCGATCCACTTCTCAGGGCCAATGCATTTTCTGAATTAGAAGATGTTAACGGTTTGTTGAGCGATATCCGTAACCAGACATTGCCTAAAGCAGCCGGTTTACAGATCGCTGTCAAAGATTTTGAAAAAGCACATGCTTCCCCACGCGAAGAGGGGGCATTGCCTGAATCAGTTATTTCAGCACTGCTGCTTGAATGGGATGAGCAGGAAAATAAGACAATTTATTCGCTGAGTGCCGCGGGATTATGTCTTAAAGAAATTAAAGCGTTGCTGGTTGATTCATTGGGCCATGATGCCCCCGAGTTTTCCCACATCGGGCCATTGCTGGATTTATTTAGTAACGTGTCTTCACAGCCGCTGGCACAGGCTGAACCTGTGCCAGCCGAAAAAGCACCCTCAGAATCTGTCTTTTTAGCGGCTGAATCAATAGATGACACAACTCCCCCTTTGGAAAAGCCAGTCACTCCGCCGTCCCGTGCCGCAGCCTCTAAAGGAATCGAAACCCGTTCCGATGCACTATCAAAACTCCGTGAAATAAGGACATGGTTCACAAAAATGGAACCAAGCAGTCCAGTCATTCCATTATTAGCATTTGCAGAATCAACCGTAGGTAAAAGTTTTTCAGAATTACTGAAAATATTACCTGCAGAGATGATAGAAAAAATGAATCCAGATAAGGAGTAATAAATATGCTACGGAAGGTTATATTTTTATTATCAAGTGCGCTGCTCGCTTCAAATGCGGCGGCACAATGCACCCTCGCCAGGGGAGCCTTTACAACGCTCACGCTACCTGCCGAGACGATTACAATTAGTGCAGATGCCGTTGCCGATACTACAAACCCTATTGCTAACGGTGTCTTTACAACATCAACGTTGTCAAATATCGGATACGATGAGTGTCCGGCTGGCACGCCCATAGGGCGAAGTTTAGTGGGTTTAAGCGAAACCGTGGCAACCAGACTATACAAAACGAATGTTGAGGGTATTGGTGTAAAAGTACATTATCGTTCTGCTACTGCCAAAGGATTTGCCTATTATCCAAATGAATCCACCGTTGCTTTTGAAAATAATGAACCAATAGGAACCTGGGACTGGTCGACAGGGAGTTATTACCGCCTGCAATTTTTCAAAACATCGGATACGTTATCACTATCCGATTCCTCCGACAATGTTGTACTTAATGCTGGCCCGCTTGCCTATGAGTGGATAATGAGTGAGGCAACCCGTCCGGTAACACTAAATATTAATCAAATTAAGATTATCAGCACGCCAGCCTGCACGCTCGATTCAAGTAAAACCATTGATTTTTCGACGGTAACACACGCAATGCTTAAGAGCGGTGGTGTTGAAAAACCGCTTGATTTTGGACTTACCTGCAAAACAGATTACGGTACCTATTCAGCACAGGCCTCTATTTCATCATCGACAAGCTCCACTGACAGTAAATATATTCGGGTCACAGATGCAAGCGGTAACAGTGACAATCAGTTGGGTATTGAAATATATAACAGTAGCGGCAGCCTGATGATCTTAAATGGCACTACACTTGAAAAATCCGACACGGTTGCCAGCGGAGTTGCTGCGCAGTTTAACTGGATAGCAAAACTCGTCAATACTGGCTCAGGTAAAACAAGACCACAGCATGGCAAGTTTACCGCAAGCGCAGAGATTTTATTGCAGCTAAATTAATCTCTCATTATCTAAGGATGATATGCGTCATATGGATTTGAAGCAGAGTATTTTCGTAAGCATCGCAAGCTATCGCGATGCTGAACTTATCCCGACGCTGCATGACATGATAGCGATGTCTTCAGGATTATATACTATCAATATAGTTATTTGCTGGCAGGATAATAATGATATCAATCATTTCCTGGACAACGGGATGACTCTGGTCGAGGAAAATAAACATGAAAACCATAACTTGTACATTTTAGATTATCTGAACACGCAAATATCAGTATTAAGTATTCACTACTTTCTAAGTGAAGGGGCGTGCTGGGCCAGAAAAAATTGCGAGCAGCTTTATCAAGGAGAAGACTATTTTCTACAAATTGACTCCCACTGCCGCTTTATTAAGGACTGGGATGAAAAAATGGTTACCCTACACACACAGCTAAAAGAAAAATGTGAAAGCCCTGTACTGTCAACGTATCCTCCGGGCTACCAGCCAGGTAAGGAAAGTGCAAAAGAGACTTTTACCAGTCGACTGGTTTATCGTAATTTTTCCAGCGAAGGTATATTACAACTCTCTTCTGTTGGTTTTGAATCCAGTACACCGATTAGGGGAAGTTATCTGGCTGGAGGTTTTATTTTTTCCGAGGGTTCTTTTGTTATTGATGTCCCGAACGATCCTCAAATATTTTTCGAGGGTGAAGAAATATCGATGGCTGCTCGTGCATTCACACATGGCTATGATATATGGCATCCGCATGAAATTTTGCTCTGGCATTTTTATGGCAGAGACGACCATCCTAAGATCTGGTCCGATCACAGTGATGATGCTAAAAAAGTCGGTTCAGTTGATAAAGTATGGTGGGACAGGGACCGTAAGTCAAAAGAAAAGATCAAGATATTACTAAAAAATGATGAAGCTGAATCTGACAGTAATGCCCTCTATTCTCTTGGTGAAAAACGCTCATTAGGAGAGTACGAAAAAATCGCGGGAGTAGACTTCAGGCGTTGTTGTGTGAGGCCAGAAGTCGTGAGTAAAGAGCGCTGCTCTTATTTTGACGATGATAAAGAAGACTGGCGAAAAGATCTCATCAACGCGAATAAAAAACTGATCACTGTACCCAAGGACAAAATCAGCGATGTTTTTGAAAAAATTTCAAAACTGCATATTGGTGTTTACTGTAATAGCAATAACCTTCTCGAAAGAAAAGTTTTACAAAAAGAAGAAATAAAAAAAGCATTGAATGAAAAAAACAAGGAAGAGATAAAAATTAAATTAAATTTTATTACATCACCTGAATTGAAACCCAGCGTCGTCAGAATCAGCCCGTATCTTTCCGATCAGGGATGGGGAGAAATCATGGAGATAGCGTGGTGAAAAGCGATATATATTTCAACCGCGTGGTATTTATAGACACACTGCTATCTTTTAATGGCGTTATCCCCTCTCTTTCAGAGTTCCAGCTCAAATTGATTAGCCTGATTGATCAATTCAGCAAAGAGCTGATTTCAGAGGGACAATGTGAGCAATTGAGTGATGAATTATGTCATATTATATGCAGGTATCTTGATGAGCACATTTCCCTGAAACTTAAGGTCAATGATATTTCATGGGAAAGAAATTCATTAGTTTATCACTTCTATGGTTATGATAACAAGGTTATCTCATTAGATGAGAGAATCGAAAATATTCTATCAAAGAGTAAAGGGGAAATTTTCAATTATGCTTGCCGTTTGCTTCTGCTGGTCAAAAACTCTCTGGGAGAAAATGAGAAAATTACTTCACTCCTTTTAAACTATTCACCAGAAATTAAAACTATTCCAGAAAGAGAAGAGGATACACCAGATAAGGATGTTATTCAGATTCCTCCTTTACCTGTAAGACGTTGGAGCGATCCCTTTATTTGGCAAACTGGTATGATATTTTTTCTCTTAATATCTTTATGGGTTTTCTGCGTAAAATATCTGGATGGCCTTTACTAATGTCCACGACCACCATTGTGAATAATGATTCATATTTTACCTGCTCACCTGATGCAAAAAAAAGACCTGTCATCATTTTAATCACAGGCCCTTATGCCCGGAAATGGTTTCTTCATCTTCAATGTGGAATTGAGCATGATCAAGATGAAAAAATGCGTTGGGTTCTGGCTCCGGATGCTGATGATATCAAAAATCAGCTGAAGCGACTTGGACTTCCTCGTTCGGAAATCGCTGTCCTGGCATTTTTCCCCTTTCTTCCAGATGGTCAGGCAAGTAGTGAATTAACGCTCAAGCTTATTGCTGACTGGCAGGCAGCTTTCAATGCATGCCCGTTATCTGAATCGCTTCAGTGTATATTTGGTATATATGCACAATTAAGCCAGCAGAGATTCGTTAACGATCCCGAACGGGCGATATGGCTTGGAACATTTGATATTAATGCAACAAAGAAAATTGAAATCGACCAGGAAATTACCCGACTAAACGCGATGCCTGAACAACATAGCCAGTGGTATGGATATTACGCGCTTCAGCGCTTCGCTATGGTCGATGCCATGCAGCTGTGGATGCGCAATACCAATGTGATGAGATCCTTACAATCACTTTTCAACAAGACGCCGCTAAAGCTGACAGGAGTAATGATTTCTGACTACAGTGAGGGCTTTACCCAGCATGGTGCATGGGCAAACTGGATAGCAAACAGATTTAAAATCTATCCAGGTCTTGCTTCAAAAATGAGTCTTCCACAGCGCCCCGATGTCCTGTGTCAACGTGAAATAACAACCTTTTACGCCACAGTTGAAAAACCGCGATACAGAAGAAAATGGCCAAAGATCTTTATCGTGGTTACTGCGCTTCTGAGTGCATTTTTTTTAACAACAACAACCATTTGGCAAGCAAGACATCTGATTGAGGTGAGAAATAATCTTGAAAAGTTTGTACAGATCGAAAGTTCTCAGATACAGGATAAGCAAAACGCGTTCAATACATTATTGAGGTATCACGATGAGCGGTATGGCTGTGTTGCCGAAAAAATTCTGCGGTTATTGAGACTTTCACAATGTGATAAAATAATGGCAGACCTTGAGAAATTTATTGGTGATTATCAGAGTTCGCTCTTTTCCTTAGCAGGATCGGTGAACTTGTTTTCTTCCGGTAGTACGGAATTCGACAAAGACAGTGACCAGTACTTAAGAAAATTAGTCACTATAATTATTAATAATCCTGAAGTCGATTTTATGATCGTTGGACATTCAGATAATACCGGTACGCATAAGATTAATATGCATCTCTCGGAAAAAAGAGCACTTGTAGTCAGAGACTGGCTGCTCAAAAACACCACTATGCCGATAAGCAAATTTAAAATAAAAGGCGTCGGCGACACTGATCCCATAGCAAATAATGAAACTGAAGAAGGTCGTAGAAAAAACAGGCGAGTGGATCTGATTCCAATCCCATTAAATCAACATATCAATAATGAGTAAGATATTTCTATGAATAAAAACAAATTGAATTACATTCTTTATGAAGGCACACTTTTAACAGAGATGCCCGCATTTGACCAGACAGTTAACGTATTAAGATTCTTCGATCAAGAAGATAATGAATACACTATTCTTATTAATCGTGCCTTCCTCGCCGAGGATCAAACGCTTGAGGAATTTTGTGAAGCACAAATGACTTTTATGACTAATACGATGCCGGCATTCACAGTGGAAGGAAAGCAATTGACCAGTGAAATTGGCCCGGCAAAACTGCCTGTTGTGCAGATAGCAAACAGTTTCTATTTGGACGGCAAGATGATGAAGCAGGTGCAAACCATGGTAGCACTGCCTTATCATCCAGAAATAAATAGTACGCGAAGAAAAGTTATTATCTTTACACTCAACGCTGAAAAGAATTTCACCGAATACCAACGAAAACATTACGTACAGTTAATTAACAGCTTTGACCCGGAAATTTCACCCATGAATATTTCATCATAACCTTCATAAAAAAAGCATGTCAGTTTTTCTGGTACTGAATTGATGAACTGACATGCCACTGGCCTTATAAACATAATATGCCACGTTCTTTGTAATTACAACGTGCGATAAAAGAAGCATATTTGTAAAATTCAATTCGATTAAGCATACCCAATTTTCTAATAGAGTTACGACAGTGGTTACTTATGGTTTTTTCTGAACGATTCAATACGCGGGATATATACCCGATATTATAACCTTTACCCACTAAAAGTAGTATTTTGCATTCTGTTAAAGACAGTTGTTTAAATTTTTTTAAACCTATCATTTCATAGTATTCAGGGCAGGATAAAGAAGAGTAACCCATGCTGGCTATAATCAGTATCTTCTTTAGTTTTGCTATAATTTCTGGTACAGCATTCTGCCGACAAATAAAAGGAATGTGGATGGCTGTCAGGCATTCAGTATTCGTATCGTTTTTCCAGTATCTTTTATTTCTTCTAAGATTAATACTAATCATTGCGTCCCGTACAATAATATTCTCCATATCATTTTTATTCTCTACAACATCATCTGCAATGATACATGGCGAGACGTTATCCATTTCATCATTAAGCTCTTTTATTAAAAACATGAGCCCTGAAGCATAATAGCAGTTCTCACTTTTTATCGATATTTTTAAAACTTTTCGATCTACTGAATTAGATGCATGAAATATAGCCATAAAATAGTCCTTTTACCTGGCAACTTCAAACCGGGCAT
Source organism: Erwinia tracheiphila (assembly GCF_021365465.1). Classification (NCBI taxonomy): domain Bacteria; kingdom Pseudomonadati; phylum Pseudomonadota; class Gammaproteobacteria; order Enterobacterales; family Erwiniaceae; genus Erwinia; species Erwinia tracheiphila. The sequence continues at coordinate 217,880 of NZ_CP089932.1, read as the reverse complement.
TATGAAAATGTCCTTTTTCATAATGATCATCATCAAAGATATATATCTATCAGTGAATAATCGTCATTTTTAGTCGTAGGTTAGCTTGATAAAATTGAGATTTCAACTAATTCAACGACTCATAAGGTAAGAATAACACTAAAACACCCGATATTAAGAGAGCGCATAACTCTAATAATTCGAGATGCAGTTAATATTTAGTATTAAAGACTCCCAAAATAAATTTTCTTATAAAAACACCTCCCTCTGTAAAAATAACATTAGAGTTAACATTTATTTATCATGCCCGTCTGTATCATTTCCTTTTTTACTGCGTCAAAATCTGCTCACTCATTAAAGATTGACTATGCAGGGCAATGAATTCGTACTATTTACACTTCGCATTATACTGGTAAGTAAAGCCTCTTCAACAAGCCTGGTGCTCTGGTGCAAAGCTATTTAGCTGCCAGAAAGTTAACTCAACGTTAATAACATTCCAGGTCATTCACGTTGATACCCGTCATTGATGCTGTGCAGGGATACACTTTTGCCTTCCAGTATTTAAAACTATTCGGGTTAAACATTCATCACTTCTTTTGGATACATCAGAGTATAGCAATTCATTACCAGTAGCAGAATCCACAATTTTCCGGGTCTGATTAAATAGCGGCGCGGAATAGTGCTCCACTTTTGGCCTGTCCATGCAGTGCAAGGCATCAGAGCTGTTTTCTTTGTCTGACCGTGCTATATCGGGATTGAGATGTGTTGCCCATACGCAACATACCCCCATCAGTAAACGGCAGGTGTAGCGGTATTAGGCGCAGCTATTTAACAGGGAAAGATGCGCGCAGATCGTATCTTTCAGCTGCCTGAGCTGACGTCATAATACAGCGGTTTCTTCACCAACTTCTTCGGGTACAATAGCGCAATATTGGGTATGGCTTACAGTATCAATTACGCGTTGCAAGGCTACTCGCAAAGATTCAGCCCTGTATCAACAAATGTTCATCCCGCTGGCTTTTTCCTGCGGATTAACTTCAATAACCTTATCGTCAGTGCCAAATTCGGCGGGGATAAAGCTCAATTTCCGCACCATACAGGGAAATTGTCTGCTGTACTTTGGCGCCATATCAGCGGTACCAGACTCACTGTGCGAAGCTTTTGCAATTGCCATCGTTAAAATCGCCAGTAAAAAAACGGATGCAAAATCCGCCTCTGAAAAACAGACATAATTGAAGATAATCTCATATTTATCATACGATAAGCATCGTTCAGACTGCACACAATAACGGAGCAACAGGATAACAATATTAAGAAAAATGGCGGATAAATGGCGATTTTTACTTTTGCAGATACATTTACTCTGTCGATGAAAGTTGTAAGGATAGGATCATGTTAGACAATACGGATTGGCTGGCCTCACTGTTATGGCTTAATTTTTACTATCGTCTTGAACCTGAAGCACCAGCTCATTCCAGCTTTTTTATGAGTGCCTGAAAATGTCGTTTTGCTGGTGACTGCATAACTGATAGCAGAAAAAAGGGCGATGGCTCGCCCGTTTTCAAACAGCATGGTAACCCTGCTCACCTGCCCTGTTATTTCATAGCGAAATCAATCACCATACGACCTTTAATTTTTCCTTCCAGCATCTCATCGAAAATCGTATTAATGTCTTCAATCGGGCGTCGGGTGACTTTCGGTACGACTTTACCTTCAGCGGCAAATTGAAAGGCTTCCGCCAGATCTTCTCTCGTTCCGACCAGAGAGCCAACAACCTGAATACCATCCAGTACCAGCCGTGGAATATTCAGGCTCATGGATTCGGGCGGTAACCCTACCGCAACCACACGCCCCCCCGCACGCATTGCGTCAACAGCAGAATTAAATGCTGTTTTCGCAACCGCCGTTACCACAGAAGCGTGCGCGCCGCCCGTTTTCTCCTGAATCACTTTCGCTGCATCTTCTTTAGCAGGATTTATTAGCAGATCGGCTCCCATTTCATGGGCAAACCGCAACTGAGCGTCATTAACATCAATGGCGATCACTTTGGCATTGAAAACGTTTTTGGCGTACTGCAAAGCCAGATTACCCAGACCACCTAAACCATAAATCGCGATCCATTTGCCGGGCTGGATACCGGAAACTTTGACTGCTTTGTAAGTGGTAACACCAGCACAGGTCACGCTGCTCGCCGCTACGGAGTCAAGACCATCGGGAACTTTAACCGCATAATCCGCCATGACAATACACTCTTCAGCCATCCCACCGTCAACGGTAAATCCGGCGTTTTTCACATCACGGCATAAGGTTTCATTACCGCTGGTGCAATATTCACAATGCCCACATCCCTGGTAAAACCAGGCAACGCTGGCGCGGTCGCCCGCCTTCAGAGAGGTGACACCTGGACCGACCTCTTTGACCACACCAATCCCCTCATGCCCCAGTATAACGCCGGTACGATCGCCGAAATCGCCATTTTTAACGTGCAAATCAGTGTGACAGACACCGCAACACTCCATTTTAAGCAGCGCCTCGCCGTGCGCCAGCGCCCGAAGTTGCTTGTCAATCACGTCGATAGAATGATCTTTATTTACCACCGCAGCTTTCATCTTTCATTCCTCTCAGAAGGTTATATACATTCGAACTATAGGATGATTGTTTTCAGAAACGTTGATTAAGAACACGATAAAAATTTTTAACGACAAAATTATAGCAATGTACAGGGATGAATGATTTGAGAGAGCAATTCAATAAAAATGAAACGTCATTTTTATTGAATTAGTGAAGCCGCCCGCTATTTTCTTTCTTCTGCCGTCATCACTCACCTGCGGTTGGCAAAATCGCAAAGGTTTTCCCTTTGTCATCCTTCTACTTTAGCCACTTATCCCGACATATCGCCGGGCGTGTAGGTAGGTTAATCAGGATGAATACTATGACGACACGTAAACCTGGAATGCTCAACTATCTGGCTTATGGATCGGGAGATTTCCTCGGTGCAGGCACAATGGCACTCACATCCGCATGGCTGCTGTATTTCTATACCACTTTTTGCGGTTTAAGCCCTATTCAGGCAACGTCCATTTTTGCCATGGCGCGTCTCGTGGATGGTGTTGCCAGCCCACTAATGGGCTATCTGACCGATCATTTTGGCGCCACACGCCCCGGAAAACGTTTTGGCCGCCGTAAATTTTTTATCCTTATCGGTATCCCACTGGTATTTAGCTATAGCCTGATGTGGCTGGGTAATATGACCTATGTCTATTACCTGCTGACCTATCTGTTCTTTGAAGTTGTCTACACCTCAATTCTGGTACCTTACGAAACGTTAGTACCGGAGATGACCGATGATTTTAAGGAAAAAACAAAGTTTTCCGGGGCGCGCATTGCACTGGCGCAGCTTTCCGCTATTCTGGCCGCATTTTTACCCGGCATTCTGTTGAGCTATTTCGGCAAGGATAATGCCCAGTCCTTCTTCTACTCCAGCCTGGTGTTTTCATTTATATGTGCTCTGGTCCTGACCCTGGTTTATCTGTTTACCTGGGAACGGCCAGCGGAGAAAAAATCAGCAGCTGCACTGGCTGATGAGCAGCAAAAGATGACGCTGGGTCAGAGCTTACATCGACTTAAGATCGATCTGTTGTCCACATTACGTATTCGTATCTTCCGCCAGCATCTGGGGATGTATCTGGGTGGCTATATTGCCCAGGACGTCTTCAATGCCGTATTTACCTACTACGTCGTATTTGTACTCATGCAAAGTGCCACCGTTGCCTCTAATTTGATGGGGACTATGGCTATCCTACAATTCGTTGCCGTCATCGGCATGATCCCGCTTTGTATTCGTTTCGGTCCCGCACCTTCTTATCGCATTGTTGTCGTACTGTTTGGCCTTAGCGCAGTGTCGTACGGTGTTTTGTATTACGCAGGGCTGAGTGATGTGTTTTCGCTGTTGCTGTTAATTTCAGCCATTGCTGGCCTTGGACGGGGCGGTATTAACTATGTCCCGTGGAATATCTACACCTACATATCAGACGTTGACGAAGTGATTACCGGACAGCGCCGTGAAGGCATATTCGCTGGCGTTATGACACTCACGCGCAAAGCCTCCCAGGCGGGGGCCGTCATGCTGGTAGGGATCGTGATGCAGCTGTCGGGCTTTGTCGCGGGTCAAAGTGAACAGAGCACAACGGTCAGCCATACCATTCTGGCGCTTCTGTGTGGCGGTACGGTGCTGGTTTTACTGGCAGGTTTCCTTATCTCTACACGCTTTAAATTAAACCTTCAAACGCATCAGGTTCTTCGCAAGGAAACAGAAAAAATGCGGGTGGCAGGCAACATTCTCCCAAATGAAATTAACCCTCAGGCACGCGCAACCGTAGAGATGCTTACCGGCATGCCCTATGAGTCGCTATGGGGAAACAACAATATTGGGTTCCTCAACCGCCATAAACCAGCAGCGAAAAAGCTGTGTGCCAGCGTGGACAGGGAAACAGAGATTAACGCCAGCGACGACATTTCTCGTCCAGGCCAACTTTAGTCGATTTAGAGGATAGTGCGTAATGGTGGTATATCCGGTAAAACACAGTCCGCTGCTACGGCAGCCAGAACGGTTTATCGAAAGGGGGGAGCTGCATCAACTTATTCATAAACTGGTGGATAATCTGGTCAACATTACCGATGAAACTGGTGAATTTTTGCTGCGGCTCGACGACGGCAGGGTCATCGATACCAAGGGATGGGCTGGCTGGGAGTGGACCCACGGTATCGGTCTGTATGGTATCTATCAGTATTATCAGCACACTGGCGATGACCGTTTACGGCAAATTATCGATAGCTGGTTTACGGACAGATTCAGAGAAGGCTCAACGACCCGCAACGTCAACACGGTTTGCCCGTTCCTGACGCTGGCCTGTCGCTATGAAGAAACCCGCGATCCTCGTTGGCTACCTTATCTGGAAAGCTGGGCTGACTGGATCATGCACGCCATGCCACGAACGGATCTGGAAGGTTTACAGCACATCACTCTGGCAGAAGAGAATCACCAACAGCTGTGGGATGACACACTGATGATGACCGTGTTGCCGCTGGCAAAAATTGGCAAACTGTTAAACCGCCCGCATTACATCGAAGAAGCAAAATATCAGTTTTTGCTTCACACCCAACATTTAATGGACCGGGAAACCGGGTTATGGTTTCACGGCTGGACTTTCGACGGACATCACAATTTTGCCCGCGCCCGTTGGGCACGCGGCAATAGCTGGCTCACCATTGTCATTCCCGAATTTCTTGAACTGCTCAGTCTGCCGGAAAAAGATGCCACCCGCCGTTTTCTCCAGCAGGTACTGGACTGCCAGCTGGCCGCGCTGGAAAAATGCCAGGATCAAAGCGGTCTTTGGCACACGCTGCTTGACGATCCCAACTCCTATCTTGAAGCCTCAGCCACGGCAGGATTTGCTTTCGGCATGCTGAAAGCTGCACGGTGCCATTATGCCGATCCGCATTATGTCACTGTTGCTGAAAAAGCACTGAAGGGGCTGATTTCACGTATTAATCAGGACGGCGAGCTGACGCAGGTCTCCTTTGGCACAGGAATGGGTAAAGATCTTGAATTCTATCGGCAGATACCTCTTACCTCAATGCCTTACGGTCAGGCGATGGCGATCCTCTGCCTGGTAGAATATCTCCACGCGTATCTGTGAATAAGGGAACCGCATGATCCTGAATGATTTTTCTCTTCACGGAAAGGTGGCTATCGTCACCGGATGCAATACCGGTTTAGGGAAAAGTATGGCAACAGGTCTGGCACAGGCTGGCTGTGACATTGTGGCGCTTAACCGCAGCGATCCTGTAGACACCGCGGCACAAATCACTGCAATGGGACGACAATTTCTGAGTCTTAAAGCCAATCTGCTACAACAGAATGCATTGCCCGCAATGCTGGAACATGCAGTCAAAGAAATGGGACACATTGATATTCTGGTTAACAATGCCGGCCTCATTCGCCGTGAAGATGCTGTGAATTTCAATGAGCAGGACTGGGATGATGTGATGAACGTTAACATCAAGACCGTGTTCTTCTTATCACAGTGGGTTGCACGGCAGTTTATTGCCCAGGGAAAGGGAGGGAAAATCATCAATATCGCCTCCATGCTTTCCTTTCAGGGAGGTATTCGGGTGCCTTCCTACACAGCGTCAAAAAGCGCGCTCATCGGGCTGACGCGGGAACTGGCCAACGAATGGGCCAGATACAATATCAATGTCAACACACTGGCTCCGGGATACTTCAGCACCAATAACACCGAAATGCTGCGTAAAGATGAAACACGACGTGAAGAAATTGTTTCCCGCATTCCTGCCGGACGCTGGGGGCAGCCTGACGATTTGGCTGGCCCGGCGGTATTCCTGGCATCGAAAGCGTCTGACTATATAAACGGCTTTACCCTTGCGGTAGATGGCGGCTGGCTTGCCCGCTGATTCCACTCTGTTAAAAACTCAATGTCCAATGCAGGAGACAACATGAATATTGCTTTAATGATGGAAAACAGCCAGGCAGGGAAAAATGCGCTGGTACTGGAACAGCTAAACGCTGTGGCGAAAGAGAATGGCGATGCCGTATTTAACGTTGGCATGAGCGATGAGCAGGATCATCATCTGACCTACATCCATCTCGGCATTATGGCCAGTATCTTACTCAATGCCAGGGCGATAGATTTTGTTATTACGGGTTGTGGCACGGGCCAGGGAGCATTACTGTCGCTCAATATACATCCGGGGGTAGTCTGCGGATATTGTATTGACCCGGCCGATGCGTTTCTCTTCGCCCAGATTAATAACGGTAATGCCCTTTCACTGCCCTTTGCTAAAGGCTTTGGTTGGGGAGCAGAGCTGAATGTGCGTTACATCTTTGAAAAGGCCTTTACAGGTCGACGAGGTGAAGGTTATCCGGCAGACAGGAAAGAGCCTCAGGTTCGTAATGCGGGTCTGCTGAATCAGGTTAAAAGTGCTGTAATCAAAGAGGATTACCTGGACAGCCTGTCGGCTATTGACCCTGAACTGATTAAAACAGCCGTTGGTGGCGAACGCTTTCAGCAATGTCTGTTTACGCATGGCAAAGAGAGCAGAATAACTGACTGGGTTAAAAAACGACTTGAGGTGTGATCTGAACTCACTCAGTGAAGGCTACTATTAATACGCAGCCCTTTATTACAATATAACGGCAATAAAGGGCTGTTTGCTTATGGGTAAATGATCGCTGTAGCACTCCGCTTTTGGCCAGCACATACCCGGTAAGACGTTGAAGCTACTTTCTTTGCCTGACCGCATACCTCGGGCCTTTGATGTGATGTCCTTACCGCCAGACCACAGAGCAGCAAACAGCAGATGTAGCGGCATCAGACACAGCTATTTAGTCACATTGAGAGCATCCTGCAAAAACGAAAAGTCAGGCGATTTACAGAAAAATTTATTTTCTCATTATAGATAATATAAATTGCAACACATTGACCTCATAATTGAGTTGTAATATTAACTTTAAAATAACAATTTTAAATAATAAAAAACATTATCAACCTCTTTGGATAAAAGATAGAAGATCAAAAATATCATTTAAATAGCTGCGCCTGATACCACTACACTTTTGCCAGACCATGTTTCCCGCCGGGGAAGGGGCTGGCCGTTTCCATAAAGTGTATTAGTCGCGACTTGATCTGACACTGGACCTTGAAAGGTTGAGAGTTACCGGTTTTGATATGGGTGTCTAATCCTTAAACAAAACGCGAGGTAACTCTCATGATTCATACTAACAATCCCATCATCAAACACAAAGCCGGCCTGCTCAATCTCGCCGAAGAACTCGGTAACGTATCAAAAGCCTGCAAGATCATGGGCGTGTCACGCGACACGTTTTACCGTTATCAGGAACTGGCTGCTGAAGGCGGCATCGATGCGCTGATTAACCAGAACCGCCGCGTCCCCAACCTGAAGAACCGCGCCGACGAAGCCACTGAACGCGCTGTTGTTGAATATGCCGTTGAGTTCCCGGCCCACGGGCAACACCGGACCAGTAATGAGCTGCGTAAAAAAGGCGTGTTTATCTCCGGTAGCGGCGTGCGCTCCATCTGGCAACGGCACGACCTGGAGAACTTCCGTAAACGCCTGAAGGCACTTGAGGAAAAGGTCGCCAGAGAAGGCATCGTGCTTACCGACGCTCAAATCGCAGCGCTGGAGAAGAAGGCCCACGATGACGAGGCCAGCGGAGAAATCGAAACTGCTCACCCGGGTTATCTCGGGTCGCAGGACACCTTCTACGTGGGCAATCTGAAAGGTGTGGGTCGTATCTACCAGCAGACGTTCGTGGATACGTACTCGAAAGTGGCACACTGCAAGCTGTATACGAGTAAAACGCCGATCACCGCCGCAGACCTGCTCAATGATCGCGTACTGCCGTTCTACGAGGCTCAGGGACTGCCGATGCTGAGGATCCTGACCGACAGGGGAACGGAGTACTGTGGTAAGGTGGGGCAGCATGATTACCAGCTGTATCTGGCCATCAACGATATCGACCATACAAAAACGAAGGCGATGTCTCCGCAGACGAACGGCATCTGCGAGCGCTTCCATAAAACTATTTTGCAGGATTTTTATCAGGTTACGTTCCGTAAGAAGTTATACGAAGACCTGGAGAGCCTGCAAACGGATCTGGACAACTGGTTGTGGCATTACAATAATGAGCGAACTCATCAGGGAAAAATGTGCTGCGGGCGTACGCCAATGGCCACGTTACTTGATGGTAAACGAGTCTGGGCAGAAAAAAATCTGAACCAGATGTAATCTGACAGACACCTGTATAAATAACCGGTAACTGTCAGATCAGGTCTGAGCTAGTACACTTTATCCGCCGGGTGTTCCCGCCGCTGGACTTACGAACATATCTGCACATTGTTACGTGGACTGATAAAGCACTTTCCCGGTGATTCTGGTTATCAGCGTTCACGCTGGAGCACTGCGCTTATGGCAATAAAAAACAACGAGATAACCGGCTGTCAGTTACATGCCGGGACAGTCCGTCGCTGGCTGCCGACAGGGGGTGTGGTGTGGCGCAGCGCAGGTCCGCACCCGACATTGCGCATCCGCGTCCCACACAAAGAAGAGAAAATGACGGCAATAAGCACGGCGCTGACGAAGTGTAGCCGGGAGCATCCTGTGTTTTACGAAGATGAGGTGGATATCCATCTCAACCCAAAAATCGGTGCAGACTGGCAGGTCCGCGGACAACAAAAACAGGTGGTAACACCCGGTCAGAATAAAAAATACTATCTGGCAGGCGCACGGCATAGTGGCACAGGTAAAGTCAGCTACGTTGGCGGTAATAGCAAAAGTTCGGTGCTGTTTATCAGCCTGCTTAAGCACCTGAAGGCAGGTTACCGGTGTGCAAAAACAATCACACTGATCGTTGATAACGGCATCATCCACAAGAGCCATGAAGTTCAGCGCCAGCTGAAAGCGACCCCGAAGTTCAGCGTGATTTACCCGCTGTGGGTGAACCACGTTGAACGGTTATGGCAGGCGCTTCACGACACGATAACCGGGAATGATCAGTGTCGTTCAATGTGGCCACTGCTGAGAAAAGTTCGCCACTTTATGTGTACTAGCTCAGACCTGATCTGACAGTTACCGGTTATTTATACAGGTGTCTGTCAGATTACATCTGGTTCAGATTTTTTTCTGCCCAGACTCGTTTACCATCAAGTAACGTGGCCATTGGCGTACGCCCGCAGCACATTTTTCCCTGATGAGTTCGCTCATTATTGTAATGCCACAACCAGTTGTCCAGATCCGTTTGCAGGCTCTCCAGGTCTTCGTATAACTTCTTACGGAACGTAACCTGATAAAAATCCTGCAAAATAGTTTTATGGAAGCGCTCGCAGATGCCGTTCGTCTGCGGAGACATCGCCTTCGTTTTTGTATGGTCGATATCGTTGATGGCCAGATACAGCTGGTAATCATGCTGCTCCACCTTACCACAGTACTCCGTTCCCCTGTCGGTCAGGATCCTCAGCATCGGCAGTCCCTGAGCCTCGTAGAACGGCAGTACGCGATCATTGAGCAGGTCTGCGGCGGTGATCGGCGTTTTACTCGTATACAGCTTGCAGTGTGCCACTTTCGAGTACGTATCCACGAACGTCTGCTGGTAGATACGACCCACACCTTTCAGATTGCCCACGTAGAAGGTGTCCTGCGACCCGAGATAACCCGGGTGAGCAGTTTCGATTTCTCCGCTGGCCTCGTCATCGTGGGCCTTCTTCTCCAGCGCTGCGATTTGAGCGTCGGTAAGCACGATGCCTTCTCTGGCGACCTTTTCCTCAAGTGCCTTCAGGCGTTTACGGAAGTTCTCCAGGTCGTGCCGTTGCCAGATGGAGCGCACGCCGCTACCGGAGATAAACACGCCTTTTTTACGCAGCTCATTACTGGTCCGGTGTTGCCCGTGGGCCGGGAACTCAACGGCATATTCAACAACAGCGCGTTCAGTGGCTTCGTCGGCGCGGTTCTTCAGGTTGGGGACGCGGCGGTTCTGGTTAATCAGCGCATCGATGCCGCCTTCAGCAGCCAGTTCCTGATAACGGTAAAACGTGTCGCGTGACACGCCCATGATCTTGCAGGCTTTTGATACGTTACCGAGTTCTTCGGCGAGATTGAGCAGGCCGGCTTTGTGTTTGATGATGGGATTGTTAGTATGAATCATGAGAGTTACCTCGCGTTTTGTTTAAGGATTAGACACCCATATCAAAACCGGTAACTCTCAACCTTTCAAGGTCCAGTGTCAGATCAAGTCGCGACTAATACAGATAAAGATTTCAGACCTTCAACGCCCGACCGGGTAAACCAGTTAATCCGGCGTCCGGCAGATGAACAGGGCAGCAGAGTGTTCTGGTGGCATCGCTGACACGGTCTCCCCGGTGCAACATCAGCATGGCGATCAGTCTGCGGGCATAATTTTTATCGCGGGTTTTATGGATGGTTTTCTGCATCAGGCGTCGTTCACTGCGGGGCAGTGGTGCGATGACCGGCATCGCTCAGTCCGGTTGGTGATTTGTTTTGGTTTGGCGATTGCTCAGATCGCACAATCCGGGCTGAGTTCCTTCAAAGTGATCGACTATTCGGCGTTGCTATTTAATTTCCATTTAGATCATTGTGCTATCTTCTGAATTTAAATCACCAAGGAGATGATAAATGAAAACAGGAATTACAGGACTGATGATTGCCGCTGTACTGACCTCTTCAGCAGCTTTTGCTCAGGAATCTACACCATGCGTTAAAATGACTGAAGCGGAAGTTGCTGCAATGTTCGAGCGCTGGAACGATTCTCTTAAAACCGGTGACGCAAAAACCGTATCAGACCATTACCTTTCCGATGCTGTCCTGCTCCCAACGCTGTCTAATAAAGTTCGTCTGACTGACGAAGAAAGAATCGACTATTTCAAGAAATTCCTGGCTAAAAAACCCGTTGGACATATTGACAGTCGTACCGTCCGCATTGGTTGTAATAAAGCCGTTGATATCGGCACCTACACCTTTACTTTTAGCAACGGTAGCAAAACAGCAGCGCGTTATACCTTTACCTATAGCTGGAACGGCGAAAAGTGGCTGATTTCTTCTCACCATTCCTCAGTAATGCCTGAATAACCCCTGTATCCGCCACGGCCAGCGCGCTGTGGCGCATTTAATTCTCTTTGCTGTAAGGTCCATTGTTGCCAGATTCAGCGATGACGGTTTACCGTCAGCTTTTGATCTGCCCTCTCCCTGCTACTCATTTCCCTTCGATAAAAATCAAAAAATTAGCACAACCACCCGATTTTGCATGAAGTCATCACTTGATTCAGGCAATATCTTCACTGTGTTTGACAAAAGCCGGGCGTTCTCCAGTTGAACGCGACAGGCTGTCTGTACTGATTTAATTCAATTTTTACTGTTCATAAGGAGCAGATATGAAAAAAGTGATATCGCTGCTCGCCGCCGCAACCCTAGCCACTGCAGCCCACGCTGAAGGTGATGCTGACGATCCGGCACAAAGCTATATCGCCAGTCTCTGCAAGGTTGTCACTCAGGAAAAATTTACGGGTTCTGCCGACGAGTATATCGCCAGATTACAAACCCTCTCTCCGCAGTCCACACAGCAGGATAATCAGCCGTTTGATGAAGACGAAGCAAGAACGGTGGTGGCAGCATGGATGAATCTGAGTGAAGAACAAAAGACGGTTGCACGTCAGAGCGCGCAGGCCTGCGAGGATGCAACATCTAACGAATACCAGAGCCAAGATTAACGCTGTGAGATGGCAGGGGCACACTTCCCCTGCCTCACGGGTTACTCCTCAAAAATAGCCTCATTCGGCTGGTGCAGCAACCTGGAAATCTGGTGCCTGAGCTGCTTGTTTTCCTGCGTAAGCCTCTCGACCTGGTCGAGCAGCGTCAGTGCCACAGCAGCGCCGGGCCATTCAAGCTCCAAGTTCAATACGCAGGCGGCAAATCCGCTTCAAAGAGTACAGCGCCGCGAAATCAAAAAGCCATTCAGCTTCCGCAAAGAGTGGGAAAATGCCCCCTAACTCCACCACCTGGCAGATTTCAATTGCGGTAAAGTGTTGCTCTGTCATCGTTTCGACTCCCATTCAGTGCGGGGATAAAATGCAGCCTGATCCACAAGCTCACGCCACAACTCACGGGTTTTATCATTGTTTTTCGGCGGCATAACAATATTAAGAATGGCAATAAGATCGCCCACGGTGGTTTTACCCAATCCTTTACCTTTGATTCGCAGTTTTTGGCCTTTCTGACTGCCAGTAGGTATGTTCAGCGCAATTCTCCCCGTCAGGGTAGGAATCTCAACCGTTGTACCTAAACGCCGCTTCCCACGGGGCCAGAGGCACCAAAATTTGCAGATTCTGCCCTGCTATTTCAAATAACGGATGCGGTGCAACTTTAATGATTAAATAGAGATCGCCACTGTTACCTCCGTTGACTCCCGCCACGCCTTGCCCTTTAAGCCGTATGCGCTCGCCATCGACCACGCCAGCCGGGATTTTAACCTTAAGCGTTTTCGTGGTTTCCCCAATCTGACGACCATGCGCGTCCAATTCAGGTAACGGATAAGAAAGAGTGCGACTTTCGCCGATAAGTGTCTCTTCGAGAAACACGGGCACTGACATTTCAACATCCTGACCACGTCGCGGGGCCGGGCTGTCGGCATGCTGGCGGAAACGACCAGAGGAGTACTGACCAAACAGAGATTCAAAAAAAGCAGAATAATCGCCGTGCCAGCGCTCCTCAGATTGTTCATACTCAGCAGGTCCTTCTGCGAAGCGTGGATCGTGGCGATGTTGACGTAACAGATCATATTCAGCATGCTTTTCGCTGTCCTTAAGAACTTCATAGGCTTCCGCCATTTCCTTAAGCTTGCTTTCGGCCTCTTTCTCCTCGCTGACATCCGGGTGATATTTACGGGCCAGACGCCGGTATGCAGTTTTAATCGCTTTTAAATCTACGGGGGCTCCACCTCAAGCAAAGCATAATAATCTTTAAATTCCATATTTTGACACCCCTAATTCAAAAGGCTTACGGATATAAACGCGCTCAATCCCTCGGAAAAATGCCGACATAGCCAAAGGCTAATGCTCTGTTGCGAGTAAAAGAAATAGCGATCAGGCCATCCCTCCATTGGCACGAATGATCTGGCCATTGATCCAGCGGCTTTCTTCACTGGCAAGGAAGGAAATGACGCTGGCAATATCATCTGGCTGTCCCAGCCGCTGAAAGGGGTTCAGGTTAGCCAGTGACTGAATCTGCTCTTCGCTTTTACCTTGCAGAAACAGCTCTGTTTCCACTGGTCCCGGAGCCACGGCATTCACCGTAATTTTACGACCGCGCAGTTCTTTAGCAAACGTGCGGGTGAATGCTTCCATCGCCGCTTTACTGGCATTATAAATGGCATAGCCGGGAATATTTAACGCGATTGCCGAACTGGATAAATTAATAATTCTGCCGCCTTCCTGCATCCGTTTACCAGCTTCGCGCAGGGTATTAAAGGTTCCCTGCACATTAATAGCGAATGCCCGGTTGAACAATGCGTCGTCATGCTCAATCAGTGGCAACATGGTCAGTACCCCGGCATTGTCAACCAGTAAATCCAGGCGGCCAAAGGTTTGCAGGGTTGTATCAAACAGCGCGGCGACAGCGGCAGCATCAGATACATCGGCCCTGACGGCTAAAGCGCTAACTCCAGCATTAATAATTTGCTACACCACCGCCTGCACTTCCTGCTGTTTGCTTGCGTAGTTCACCACTACGTCGTAGCCCTCTTTAGCAAGGCGCAGGGTAATCTCCGCTCCAATACCGCGAGATGCGCCGGTCACAATGGCGACTTTTCTGCTCATAATGAACTCCTTATAACGATGCGTATGCAAAAAAGCTTAGTCGATCTGCACAAATGAGAGCGTACTCGCCGGGCAGGGCCAATCAAAACGGTGCTGACAGACGATAACGTCGCAAAAGGAAGAGGTGATGAGCGAGCGTCAATGCTACGCGTGGGCTGATAAATAATTGGCGGCGATTTACTGCAAATCAGGGAAGGTTTGGATCAATCCCTGCCCCTCATGCTGGAGGGGCCAAACACGGAAGGACTCAGTACATTGCACCGGGCGGTACTTGTTTGAAAACCTGAACGTAGCAATGAAAAACATAGCGAACAAATTTTTTCATGTTGTCTCCTCTTTAAAATTTTTTATATCGATTAAAAAAATTATACAAGAAGGGACATTGCAAAGCAAAAAAAAATTTGAAGTACGTCACAAAATTACGCTTAAAAGAGTATTAAAGCAGCCAGACCAATCCCTTTAAAACCAGCTGAATCCAATCATGGAGCAGTCAGCACAAATGTTCGATCAAAATGCTGCTGCCAATACCAATCAGGACCACACCGCCAAATATTTCAGCCCATTTGCCCATGACTGGCCCAAGGAAACGCCCCAGCAGAATACCCGCAGAAGCCATCATCATGGTGGATGTGCCAATTGCCAACGCCGTTATGACAATATTCACCTGTAAAAAAGCCAGCCCGACGCCCACCGCCATCGCATCCAGGCTGGTTGCCACCGCAGTCGCGGCAAGCAGCCAAAAACCATGTCGTTGTAGCGCTTGCTCTGGCACATCTTTCTTACGCAGCCCTTCCATAATCATCCGTGCGCCCAACACAAAAAGCAGTGTAAATGCAATCCAGTGGTCCCAGGTCATCACATAATGGCTTGCCGCCAGACCAATCGCCCAGCCGATCAGCGGCGTCAATGCTTCGATCACACCAAAAATCAATCCGGTGCGGAGCGCTTCTTTCAGGCCGGGACGATGCAAACTGGCACCCTTACCAATTGCCGCAGCAAAAGCATCCATCGACATGCCAAACGCCAAAATTAGAGTTGCGTACAGATTCATTGTGCTTATACCAGCTTGATGGCTGAGACCTCGTCCAGACATCAAAAAAACAACGCTCGCGGAAAAACCTGGCGCGAGAGTTTCAAAGAAAAACGCATCCTGCCATGAAATCATTCAAAAAAAAAGACAATAAAATCATGCAGTTAAGTATAGCCATGGCTATACTTTTTAACGATTGCTAAATACTCACCCTAAAAGAGGTTCAAAAAGCCTAAAAGAATTACTACCTTAGGTGGTTAAACCGTATGCCTGTTAAGGCCATTTTTGCTATTAGTCGCTGGAAAAACGGAAGAATATTGCCCGGGCAAAAATGCAAACTGGCTAAAAAAAGAAAAGACGAGATAAAGACTTAACCCACACGAAGATTGCGGGAAAATGACCGATACTTGTAGCGACCTGCGTTCATACATGGTCAAACCTGCATTTATCCGTGCTGATCTGCATTCCATTTCCCCGACCCAGATTAGCTGAAAATGATAGGTTGATAGCCTGATTATTGATGATGCAAAATAGTGTTATTCTCTGGCATTAGCATACCGGTGCGCAGCAAGGTAAGCGCGTAACATCAGTGTCAGTTGTCTTTCTTCCTCTTCGCCAGCACTGGACGGTATACCCCGTATACAGAATGCCGGTACTGTTCCAAAAAGAACTGCTGCCATAATTTGCGCAATGATATGGCATTCTTTGAAATTACCATCACTGGCCGATGTCAGTAACTTCTCAATGACATGAACAGTTTTTTGTATCGATTTATCAAGCAACCTGCCGGCATTCAGCTCTCAGGGCCTTATTTATACTGACCAAGCCAGAAAAGCCGGTATGGACGAACAAATGATTAAGCAGTCTAATGCCCATTTACATACCTTGTTCCCTATGCATCGCAGTGGTACTGCGGATAAAATTGCCAGGACAGCTGTTTTCCTGGTTTTGGGCGATTCTTCATATGTTACTGGCTCAGAACTGTGTGTTGATGGGGGACGGGCCCAAGTTGAGTTTTCCTCCTTCGCACGCTTCGTTGATAAACCTCACCTCAAATCATTTCAAAGGGGCTTCATAAAATGATCGTTTTATGAAGCCTTAAAGCAATGTCAACGATCAATCAGCTGCACGCAGAACAGGATTACACTTTCTCATTCCAGTTTTCATTTTCCATCTATACTCAAATCTGGTGACTTACTGGAAGATATATCATGCTGATTGGGTACGCACGGGTTTCAACTGACGATCAACACCTCGACCTGCAACGTGATGCCCTAACACTGGCAGGGTGTGAACGTATTTTTGAAGATAAGGTCAGTGGTGCGCAGGCGGAACGCGAAGGACTGGCCCGGTTGACCTATGTGTCGGCTCTGGCCAGCAGGGCATGATGTTCTGCAGATTCGATGTCAAACAACAGCTAACCCGCTTTAACCGTTTCACCGTCTCTGAAGCAACGCTTCGCCACCACGCCTTCCGTACGTGAGGCAACATCCACCGCGCGTAAAGGTTCGATTCGCCCCAGATATCGGGTAGGCTGGGCAACATTCTTTTGCGTCAGTGCGACCACTGAAACAGCCGGTGACGGGGCTGCCGGTGACGAAATACTGAGAATTAACATTGCCGCCAGCAGCAGACCGTTCAGAGCGTGAGATTTAGTAGACATCCAGACAAAACCTTCTGAAAGAGAATAGCAGCTGGGCAGATGTCTATTTGTTGTACAACCTGCACTATCTGCTTTCGATCAGGAAAGCGCGTGATGCGGGAAGCCAAATGCCCTTCAGTGAGCATTGATTTAGCCGATAAAAGCCCTGCAGGCCCGGTTAAAATCAGAAAGCGGGTCGCGCGTTGTTCTGAAGCGATTGGTTTAAAATCTGGATTAACGAGCAATAAATACGTAGCTGGCAATATTTGAAACCATACAATGCTTTTTATATGGCTTTTTTAGTGTTTATTACTGATAAAGTTAAAATCTTCACTGCCATTCCCCGGCAATATACTTTTCTCACGCAGGATCTTCTTTTCACCACTGCGAGTTCGCGGCGGTGGGCTTTTCGCCATTGAATGCACCTGAGCGGGTGCGTAAGATTCTGTTTCATGTGTTAACGATAAGAAAGAAATATGCAATCTTATATCGCTCCCCCTCCCGATGCCGGACATGACGCAACGCCCGTAAATTCACGAGGTAAAGTGCTCGTTGCTTCGCTGGTCGGTACGGCTATTGAATTTTTTGATTTCTACATTTACGCCACCGCAGCAGTCATTGTTTTTCCCCATATTTTCTTCCCGCAAGGCGATGCTACCGTTGCAACGCTACAGTCCCTCGTGACGTTCGCCATTGCGTTTATTGCACGCCCCATTGGCTCTGCACTGTTCGGCCACTTTGGCGACCGTGCCAGCCGCAAGGTGACGCTCGTTGCCTCGCTACTGACCATGGGAATTTCCACCGTGGTAATTGGCCTCCTTCCCGGCTATCAGTCAATTGGCGTTTTTGCGCCGCTTCTACTGGCACTGGCACGCTTTGGTCAGGGTTTAGGTCTGGGCGGCGAGTGGGGGGGGGCGGCACTGCTGGCGACCGAAAATGCGCCAGCCAGAAAACGGGCGCTTTACGGCTCTTTCCCTCAGCTGGGCGCACCAATCGGTTTCTTCTTTGCCAACGGCACCTTTCTGCTGCTCTCCTGGCTGTTAAGCGAAAATCAGTTTATGCAGTGGGGCTGGCGCGCGCCGTTTATTCTCTCTGCGGTGCTGGTGCTCATTGGCCTGTATGTCCGCGTCACGCTGAATGAATCACCGGTTTTTGCCAAAGTGCAAAAAGAGAAGAAACAGGTCAAGGTGCCAATGGGTGTCTTGCTCTCCCGGCATCTGAAAGCGACCGTACTCGGCACTTTCATCATGCTGGCGACTTACACGCTTTTCTATATCATGACCGTGTATTCAATGAGTTACGGCACTGCCCCGATCCCAAATGGTCTTGGTTTCCCACGGAACACCATGCTGTGGATGTTGATGATGGCAGTGACAGGTTTTGGCGTGATGGTGCCCATTTCCGGGCTGCTGGCTGATCGCTATGGCCGACGCAAAACGATGATAGTGATTACCCTGATGATTATCGCTTTCGCTTTGATTTTTCCCGTGATGTTGGGTTCCGGCAATCAACCGTTGGTCATGGCGTTCTTGCTGAGTGGTTTAAGTATTATGGGATTGACCTTTGGTCCAATGGGAGCGTTGCTGCCAGAGCTGTTTCCAACCGAAGTGCGTTATACAGGCGCTTCTTTCTCCTACAACCTGTCATCAATTCTCGGAGCCTCGGTGGCGCCTTATATCGCGACCTGGCTCACTCACGCATATGGTCTTTTTTGGGTGGGTATTTATCTGGCGACAATGGCATGCCTGACGCTGTTTGCATTGATTGCCTGTAAAGAAACGCGGCATCAATCGCTTTACGATTGAGTCTGCAGCATCACGCAAGGTGCCTTTATATCAGGTGGTTTGCCGTGCAGGTAAACTAAGGATAAGCTCTCACTGCCGACCAGGATGAAATCACAAGAGGGAATAAGGCAGAAAAGGCGTTGTTACCGAACAGTATGTAAGCCATAAAAAACCGGCCCTGTGGTTAATGCCGATCATTTAAGGATCGGTTGACCGATCCGGTTTATGCGGTAAAAAGGGTTCTATGTTCATCATGGAACCCTTTTTAAATGGAACTTTCCCAGGCCCTCGGCATCATCAATGCCGCCACTCCTGAGCGCGCCCGTAGTCTCGCCGACCTTATTCCTCCCGAGCTTATTCAGCAGGCGCTCACCCTGACCGATACCGTTACTTTGCGTAAACGTAAACTTTCCCTCGAATCCATGATTTGGCTTGTCGTTGGGATGTCCATTTTTTGCGATCGTCCGATGACCGAAATCGTCAATCTGATGGATATTACTGACCGGACCGGAGCTCCTTTTACCGCACGCAGCGCTGTCATTCAGCGCCGTAAGACTCTGGGTGAAAATGCAGTGCGGGAGCTTTTTGATATCACACAGCAGCACTGGAATCAGCAGGCTGCACATCCAAAATGGCACGGTCTGAATCTGTTTGCTGTCGACGGCGTGGTCTGGCGTACCGCCGATACGCCGGAAAACAGAGCCGTCTTCAGTAAACACAGCAGCCAGTACGGCGAAGGCGGCTATCCTCAGGTGCGAATGGTTTGTCTGATGGAGCTGAGCAGCCATCTGATCGCCGCCAGTGCATTCGACAGTGAAAAAGTCAGTGAAATGCGGCTGGCTGAGCACCTGACGGAGAAAACCCCGAATAACAGTATCACCCTGTTCGATAAGGGATTTTATTCGATGGGTCTGCTTCATCACTGGCAGACAGCAGGAGAACACCGTCACTGGTTGTTGCCGTTGAAAAAACACGTACAGTATCAGGTGGTTCGCCGTTTGGGGCGTGGAGATGAACTGATATGCCTGAAAACCAGTCCACGAGCCAGGAAGCAATGGCCAGGGGTCCCGGAAGAAATGGTGGCAAGACTGCTGACCCGCAGGGTAGACGGTAAAGAGAGGCAGGTGCTGACGTCACTGACAGACCCGAATCGCTATCCGGGTAAAGATATCAGCGAGCTATATCGCCACCGCTGGGAAACAGAACTGGGCTACCGGGAAGCAAAGCAGGGTATGCTGGACAGCCGGTGGACATTACGCAGTCGCCTGCCGGAGCTGGTGAGACAGGAGCTATGGGGGGTACTGCTGGCTTATAACCTGGTGCGATATCAGATGGTGCAGATGGCGTTCCATCTGAAAGGAGATTACCTGCCTTACCAGCTGAGCTTCAGTGGAGCGATAAGCGAAATAATCCGGATGCTGATAACCCTGCCCTGGGCTTCGCCGGGAAAAATGCCGGGAGAACTGAGAACCCTGTATGAACAGGCGAAATGGCTTGTGTTACCGGGTAGAAGAGAGCGAAGTTACCCGAGAGAGTTGAGGGTAAAGAGCAGGAAATATCCGGATAAAAAGGTTGCTGGTCACCTTAAGTGACCAGCATTAGCCCTGTGGTCGGTTTTTTATTAGCATAAAACTAGTTCGTCCAGTTGCCGGTGATTTTCTTCGCGTAGATAGCAAGAATAGCAATAAGACTAATTTCGATCGAAACTGACCAGCAAATATGTCCTATCAGTTCACTCCATAACTCATAGCCATTCAGATTCCATAACCATCCTGTTTCACCGTGAGCGTATATCGGATTCCTGAATCTCAGCGCGGGAATCAATACACCATGCATAACAACCGTAATAAGGATGCCGTAAAAAGCGCCATACCAGAGCCTGATTTTTGGCATCCATGCGGACAGAAAAACATAGACAAAGGCAAAGATAAAACTGAATAACCAGTGATAAAGCATGACCGCACCAGGTACGGTGGCTTGCTGATAAACATAATCCAGTGAATGAGAATTAATCCCAAGGCCACCCAGCCAGGCATCGATATTTAGCGCAGGCGGTGACATTTCACCCGCGACGCGTGGGGGCATATTAGGTTCCGATCCAGATTTGACCAAAGAACTAATGACACCGCCAATGAACGTTGCCCACAGCAGTACGCGGATATTAATACTGTTCCAGATTTTCATATTCTTTATTACCCAGAAGATAATGTTCAGAAATTGAATGCAAAGTTTAACGATACAGATGTACAGATAGTGAGCGGCACAGAGGCCATTCAGAAATAAATGTACACAATGCAACGAATTCTCACATCACAGAGTTTACGCGCATAGTCGCGAGAGTTTTTGTGGTCAGCTAACAGAAAAGGTTCCAGAAAATTTTTCAATCTGTTTTAATTTGTATTAGTCGCGACTTGATCTGACAATGGGCCTTGAAAGGTTGAGAGTTACCGGTTTTGATATGGGTGTCGAATCCTTATACAAAACGCGAGGTAACTCTCATGCTTCATACTAACAATCCCATCATCAAACACAAAGCCGGTTTACTCAATCTGGACGAAGAGCTCGGTAACGTATCAAAAGCCTGTAAGATCATGGGCGTGTCGCGAGACACGTTTTACCGTTATCAGGAACTGGCTGAAGAAGGCGGTATTGATGCGCTGGTTAATCAAAGTCGTAGGGTACCCAACCTGAAGAACCGCGCCGATGAGGCCACGGAACGTGCGGTTGTTGAGTACGCCGCTGAGTTCCCGGCTCATGGTCAGCATCGGACTAGCAATGAACTTCGTAAAAAAGGCGTGTTTATCTCCGGCAGCGGCGTGCGCTCCATCTGGCAACGACACGACCTGGAGAACTTCCGTAAACGCCTGAAGGCGCTTGAGGAGAAAGTCGCTAAAGAAGGCATTGTGCTTACCGATGCCCAAATCGCAGCGCTGGAGAAAAAGGCGCATGATGATGAGGCCAGCGGCGAAATCGAGACGGCACATCCGGGTTATCTGGGCTCGCAGGACACCTTCTACGTTGGCAATCTGAAAGGTGTTGGCCGTATCTACCAGCAGACGTTTGTGGATACGTACTCAAAAGTGGCACACTGCAAGCTGTATACAAGTAAAACGCCGATCACCGCCGCCGACCTGCTCAATGATCGCGTATTGCCGTTCTACGAGGCTCAGGGACTGCCGATGCTGAGAATACTGACCGACAGGGGTACGGAGTACTGTGGTAAAGTGGAGCAGCATGATTATCAGCTTTATCTGGCCATCAACGATATCGACCATACGAAAACGAAGGCGATGTCTCCACAGACGAACGGTATCTGCGAGCGCTTCCATAAAACCATTTTGCAGGATTTTTATCAGGTTACGTTCCGCAAGAAGTTATATGGAGACCTGGAAAGCCTGCAGGCAGATCTGGACAACTGGTTGTGGCATTACAATAATGAGCGAACTCATCAGGGTAAAATGTGCTGCGGGCGTACGCCAATGGCAACTTTACTTGATGGTAAACGGGTCTGGGCAGAAAAAAATCTGAACCAGATTTAATCTGACAGACACCTGTATAAATAACCGGTAACTGTCAGATCAGGTCTGAGCTAGTACATTTAATTGATTTTTTATGCTTAATAAATAAGCATTTTGGATGTTTTTGATACAACCCTACAGACATGAAAGCAGGCAGGTATCATTTAATAAAATTCATCAGTTCAGTCCTGTGTCACCAATAAAAAATGGGTTGCCCGTTGATCAGGCAACCCATCATCAGATGTAAATTCGTTTAAAGAACGTGTCCGGCGCATTGACCCGAAAACATTAATCGCTGCGTAAGATGCTCAACGGTTAATGTGCTGGTAATTTCAGATTCATCGATCTTCACGCCATATTCCTCAAGCTTTATCAGTAGATCGATAAGCTCGACGGAGTCCATTTCTAAATCCATTACCAGACTTTCCTGTATGCCAATCTGGTCCGCTGGCCGTCCGTTAACAAGCTGGATCATTTTACACAATGCTAAAAAAGCCCGTTGTTTGTCATGCGTAGTATCCATATATTTCCTGTCATCTTCTCCTGCTGGGTTGCCCACAATAGTTAACGCTTAAGCGCCATCACTGGAGGTTCCGCGCAATAAAGGCGTTCTCCAATTCAGTGCGTTCAGCCTCGAGGGCTTTGTTAGCGTTCTGACCCGTATAGATTTTTGTTAAAACCTTTTCAGGAGCACGGGCTTTGCTGACGAAATTATCTGGCTTCGGCCAGCTGGTGACTAAACCTCTTGCATTTGTAGATTTTTCTGAAGGCAGAACGTTGGTGTCCGTTGAATGTATCTGTGCACCCTGCTGCCGGGGTGAACCTGCGCTTTCTCCGGCACTATCCTGCGAGCTGGTGTCACGGTCATT
The DNA here is from genome assembly GCF_021365465.1 of Erwinia tracheiphila. Taxonomy (NCBI): domain Bacteria; kingdom Pseudomonadati; phylum Pseudomonadota; class Gammaproteobacteria; order Enterobacterales; family Erwiniaceae; genus Erwinia; species Erwinia tracheiphila. The sequence continues at coordinate 194,635 of NZ_CP089932.1, read as the reverse complement.
TTTCTCCTTAACCCGGGCGAAGATCACGTCACGCTGGGCTTTAAGTTTTGTTGCTAACTCGCTCGTTGAATCCGCCGCGTTAACGTTCTTGCTGCCAGCGTTGTTATTACTCTTTCCCGAGCGTAAGCCCGGCACAGCAGCCGACGTGGCAGCCTGCTTATCCTGAGCCGCTCTGTTTGCTGCCCCTGCCTGAACATTACCCTGTCCTGAAAGCCCGCCCGTATTCGCTGAACTTACCTGCCCGCTCTGCTGCCGGGGTAAATTTACCCTTTCTCCGGCACTATCCTGCGAGCTGGTGCTCCGGTTATTTGCCTCCTCAGCCTGGGCAGAGAGGGAGTCACGCCGGGCTTTTAGTGCCGCGTTTAACTCATCCATAAAATTTGGCGTGTTAACCTGCTTGCTGCCAGCGTTGTTATTACTCTTTCCCGAGCGTAAGCCCGGCACAGCAGCCGACGTGGCAGCCTGCTTATCCTGAGCCGCTCTATTTGCTGCCCCTGCCTGAACATTACCCTGTCCTGAAAGCCCGCCCGTATTCGCTGAACTTACCTGCCCGCTCTGCTGCCGGGGTAAATTTGCCCTTTCTCCGGCACTATCCTGCGAGCTGGTGTCACGGTCATTTTTCTCCTTAGCCCGGGCGAAGATCACGTCACGCTGGGCTTTAAGTTTTGTTGCTAACTCGCTCGTTGAATCCGCCGCGTTAACATTACTACCCAAAAGGTCGTTGTCGCCCTTTTGGGACAACGCACCCATACTGGTAGCAGACTGGCCAACTGGCACCACCAGATCCGGCCCACCACCTGCCCGTTCAGGCTGAAGCGCAACATCATTATTCCGAATTGCATTTTCTGACAGCAGCAACTTAGTGTTCAACACGCCGCCCTTAACCTGTTCCGCCGCGCCCGACTCAACACTGTTAACCGACGTTGAAGTGGCACTCTGCACCCCTCTCACCATACGTGCCTGAACCGGCCTGACGATTCCGCCCGCCGTGCCTGGCAGTGTAGAACTAGTGCGATTGTTATCAGGCGTCAGACCGGATACCGATTCCGTGGCTGAGTTCTCATTAGCCAATTCATCAGTAATAAAGTTTTCGAAATCAGTGGGATTAGCAAGAATATAACTTTTCACTTCCTGTCGGAGGGTGCTCATCTCCGAGTGGCTGGGAAGCGCTCCAGTGCCCGCAAAAAGGTAGCTGTTGAAAAAACAGTTTCCATCTTTTGCCACGGGTTGTAGCGCTCCGTTGATAACGGGCAAATAATGTTCATTATGCAATTGAACAACGTTCTTTTGCTTAGATAAATCATAATTGTCAGACTTGAACAGTGTATTATTACTGCCATCAATAATATGTAAACTTACATCTGGATATAACAGTGGTAATATTTGTGGAGCAAAATCACCTGCATTATCAGACCAGTTGCCATCCGTACCAACCCATTCTGCGAGATTTTTGACTCTGTCCGAAACTGGCTTATTCACAGAAATATTCTCTGTTGGAGAATCCGTACGGGCAGTGATGTCACCAGCAGGGCCGCTGCTGCGCCTGTCTCCTGTACGGGCATCTAACAGGTTCGCCGAAAGCGCGGTATCGGAAGAATCAGATAAATAACCATCATCAGCTTCATCATTCCCAGTCTGTCCGGCGGTCTGGAAAGCAGAAGAGTTACCCGTCAGGCTACGCATACGGGCGGCCGCGACGCCATCAACCGCAGGGGCCAACTCACCAGCACTGCTGCTGCGCCTGTCTCCCGCACGGGTATCTAACAGATTCGCCGAAAGCGCGGTATTGGAAGAATCAGACAAATAACCATCATCAGCTTCATCATTCCCAGTCTGTCCGGTGGTCTGGAAAGCAGAAGAATTAGTCACACTTTCAATACTGGATAATAGATTTTCATTACCCTTACCGTTCAGCAGGTGCATTCTCGCTAAATCGATCAACCTGAATACCACTTCCTGCGGTGAATTTGACTTAATGGCTTCGTAAAGAACATCATTAATATTTCGGCCTATAGCAGAATCGTTCAGGGAGTCTGCTTTCAACTCTGTTTTGCTGCTATCAGAATTGTTACCCGCATTATTAGTAATATTGATATTAATTTTGCCATCGTCAGTTTTTAACAAAACAGACTTATCCTGATCCTGTGCATGCGGGGTGCTATCTGCCTGAGGCTTATTTTTATCCGATACCGGATCCTGATCCGGAACATCGCTGGCATCGTTGGGCTTTAATGTTCTAGGAATGGCTTCGATGTCACTTAAAATAAATTCCGCATCTTGATTAAGAACAGAAAAACTTTTTTGACCAAAAATATTATCTATCAGGTTTTGATATTTTTTTTCAATGGCCGTTATCGGCGAGTCCAGACTGGCATTGTGACGATTATTAACATCATCTAAAATACTATTATCAAGTGTTGCATGATGCTGCTTCCAGGTTTCCTTGCAAGCAAGTAATATATGATCTGTGTAAAAGTCCAAGCCAACTTTAGCATAAGTTTCAACCAATTGCTTAAGAGCTTTTAATTCTTTTAAATTTTTACCCCTATTTCGACAATCATCAAGTTCTGATAAGTTATTTCCAAGCACTAACTTGCAAATACGTTTATAATTTTTATTATCTTCATAAGAATCTACATTGCGTCCTGTTATCTCCTGACCTATACCGACTAAACTCATTAGAAATTTAAGGCCACCATTCGGGCTTGCAATATATAATTCTTGATATTCCTTCGGAACACTCAATGAAAAAGTTTTTTCAAGTAAAGATGACGTATTTTTCAGATCAGGATTATCTTTAAATTTCTTAAAGCAGTTCGAAGTCTCTTCAGTTTTTTTGATTGAACTCGATAACTTTGACGTGTAAGAATGGTCTTCCATTCTTGTTTTATGCGATGTTAAAACATCATTAAGATTGTAGCCGCACTTAGACTGGACATTTACCATAAATAATCCCCTTGAGAAATTTTCTGACCGCAAAGCAGCCTGAAAACCTGCGTCAGTCAGATAACTTTAAAATGGTGTCAATATGAAAATATATTTTATCAGGATGCGCTATAAATAATTACTTATGTGCAATACTTTTGATATCCACTTGATTAAAGTAAGAATCCACAGGACTGTTAAAAATGAAATTACAAAGAATCAAGACAAATTCCTCAAAAATTCCTTGATACTATCAGCTAAAGTACTAACATTATTAACCATTAAGCCAGACAGATTATTAAATGTGCTAACAGCCTGACTGTAGCGCTGTGAAAAAGCCTGCATATTACTTTGTAGGGCCGTACCAACAGAATTAAAAGCAGCCAGCCAGGCCTGATAGGAAGTCGTGGGTATATTTTTACTCGATGCACTTGCAGGCCATAAGGTTGAGAAGGCTGGAGTAAAGGTTATTCCATTTGGATACTTTGGCGAACTATCGTATTGACCGAGATTAAAAGTTATTTTCCCCGCATCATCGACGTTAAAGGCGGGTGCCAATAACGTTTTCGCATTTTCTCTTGCGGCCGCATCCATTGTATCCCAACCATTGACGTGACCCAGATCTCGTTCCAGCGCTTCAATTTTTTTTTGGAATTTTTCATAAGCCGCTAGCATTACTGGGCCATTGAACCGGACTTCGTTGCCATCACTTCCTCCGCTAACTGCCTGAGCAGAAGCAGCAAGAATTATCTCGTTATAGGCCTGATAAAGATCGGTGTCAAGCTTCATCAAGTAGGTATACTGATCGAGGTAGTTTTCTTTAATACTGTCTATTATATTGGAAATACCGTCAGCTAATTCTGCATGGCTATTATTGCTACGTGCCTGCAGAAGTTCTGACTTTATGTGTGAAAAATCTTTTTCAACTGTTAAAGATTGATCGCGAACGGTATTTTTTAGCTCATCAATTGAATCGACAAAGGAGCTAAAAATGTTTTCCTGGTTCGTTATCAGCTCTGAAGCATCCACACCTGAAGATGTGGCACACTGATAGGCCCTGGCAATATTTTCTAACTTTTCGTCAATTTTTTTTTCTGGGATGCTGTCATTTTTTATATCAATTTCAGACAGGAGAAAATCCAATTTTTGCATCTTTTCATGAGTATCTGAAAAAGTATAGTTTCCTTTTTTTTCAGCAGGTGCCATCGCCAGAAAAAACTTCACCACCCAGGATGGGTTTAGATCAGGTTTCACAGTGTCATAATTATTATCAGTTTGTGTTCTTTTTGCTGCGTGGGCTTGCTCTGTGGAACTGGATAGCATTGTTTTATCCTCACCCGTTTGCATTGCAAAAATATTCGGCATTTTAATCTTTACACTATTATTTAACTCGGTCATCTGTTGTCCTCCAAAAGGCCGGCAGAGAAATTTTCTCTGCCGAGAAATCATCTTATATTCATCTGACTCATTAAGCGGAGGCAGCAGTGGATACCGCGCGGTTATTGGTTTGCATAATTTGATCAATAACCTGATTTAATGCATTAACCGTATCACTCGCTTTCTTAGATGCCTGCTGCTGTGCGTTAGAAATTTCACTATTTACCGACTGGTCAGCACGAGCCATATCAGCTTGTTTATTTTTCTGGGTAGCCTCAGTTTCAAAAGTACTGTTAGCCATATTCTGAGTTAGGTTGGTAACCTGGTGACCATATTCTGACTGTTGACGAACAGTCTGAGTTTTATTTTGTATGATACTATGATTATCACGAAGTTGGGCAACATTGGCCATAGCTTTACTATCATGCCTGGACATAACGTTAGTGACTTCACTTTTAACGCTTTTCCCCTTCTGCATCAAATCAAAATTAGTCTGTTTAATTAAATTTTGGTTTTGATGCAGGTTGGATTCGAGTTTATTTGCTACACCCAAATTATTTTTTATCGAGTTAGACTCAGACTTAAGTGCCTTATTGTTGCGTGCTGTACTAATACCATTGCCTGCCAGGCTTATCGCACCCGAGGTAATGGCACCTGCCATACGTGCCTGCGCTGCACCTACATTGTGATTGCCTGCACGTTCAGCAGCTGAAGCCATGCGCTGTCCGGCGTTTGCAACCATAGTATTCATAAGCTTGTCGGCCAGTGCTGCAGAAGTGGCCATATCGTTGGACATATGAACAAGGGTCATATCGCTGAATAATTTTGGTGTGCTGCCTTTTGTTTTCTGAACGTCGGCGGCTGCAACTGAACCAACATATGCAGCAGCATCGTTTATAGCCTGCTGATCTTTTACATTTACTGCGGTGGTATTAATCTGCGTTGCAATCAGTGAGGAGGCAGAAGCAGCAATTCGCTCCAGCTGATCTACATCAGGAGTGGACAGCGCCGTTGTGGTCATGGCGACCACCTGCTTACTTTGATCGGCTGAAAATTTTATCTTGCTATCAGCATATTCATTCAATACTGGCTTTGTTCCATCGTTACCAATCATCACACTTTGCCCATTCAGCAAGTTAGCGATAATACCGGGTTGAAAAGCCAATGTTGCGAAGCTTTTTGCTTCTTCACCTTGCCCAACCAGGTGCTCATTTTTGGCGGCTGTGTCGTTAATGGTTGCGGATTGTGACTGATAAATACGCTGTAATGACAAGTGATTAATTGCCAGATCTGCCATAATATTAATACTCCTGTTAATTAGTTGATAAAGTTTAAACCGCTACTATACCTATTCTATTGGCAATAAACTTCCCTGTTTTCGCCTGTTGTTTAAGCGTATCAGTTAAGTTTTCAAAGGTTTTATTTAATAACTCTATTTTCTTAGAAAATGTATCAATAATATTCTCTAGAAATTTGTCCAGAATTTCCTGCATGGTCATGAGTTTGATTAAAGCCGCCTTAATTTTTTCGGCATCGACCATCATAATGCTGGTGCTTATATTCAATCCAACAGAAATTCCCTCATTAGCAAATGACATAACGTTTATTGCTCTGTTCACCCTGTTTAGAGACTGTGCAAATTTGGTTGAACTATTATTTAACGATGACATCAATTTCTTACTGATATTTTGCATCATGCGTTTTACTGTCTGACCCACAATATTGTTCATCATTTTTCTTCCCACTACAGCCGCCACTTTACCGACAACGGCTCCAGCAACAACCATTGCTGCGATCATGGCGGCGGCGGCATAAATGGCACCCATTATCTGCCCCACGCGATCGGCTATTTCCTTATCTACACCGACCTTAACAAGCACCAGACTGATTTGTTGCGCGATAAAATTCATTAAGGGCAAAACAACTTTTTCTAATATTGGCTGCATAGCCTGCTGCATAAATGACACTCCCGTCACCGCCTGGTGAATTTCATCAGCCAGAGCAAGGGCCAGCCCAACTGCTGCAATTGCCAGCGATGCCCCGCCGGTAAATATCGCTGCGGCAAAGCTCACGGTGGTAATAATCCAACCCAAAATTTTGCCCACACAGGACATCGTTTTTTGCATTTCTTCCGCTTTGCGTACCTGCTCTTTATATTCAATATCTTTCTTTTCAGCACTTCTTACTGAGGCTTCAGCCAGATCCTGCTTAAGTTTTGCTGCCGCACTCAATTCTTTATTTGTCGTTTGTGCAATGAGTTGATGCATTAATGCCATAAGAAACTCCAGTGTAAGATTATTTTCACTTTGTTCCTGACGATGCGCCTCAACCGTATTTACCATCTGAGCTGGCAGCCCCTGAAGTAAAGCCCGTGAGCGACTGATAGCCTCATTGAGTGCTATTTTGGCCTGGTTCATGGCGGCTTCAGCATGGTTTAATGGACCTGTCACATAATTAGTATATTTTTTCTCTGCATCAGTGACCGCCGCCGCCGCCACGGTAACCGCATTTTTAGCTTCAGAAATTTGCTGTTGTAGCGACGCAGGGACCGGATTATATTTGGTCGCTTGTGCTTCCAGCTTTTTTAACACATTCTGCTTTTCTTTAAGTTTGTTTTGCGCATTGGTTAACTCATTTTTTAATGCTGTTGATTTTTCCGATGAAGCGTCGTAGGTGTCCTGCAAATTAGCATATGCCTGCCCCAAACTAGTGAGTTCTTCAGCTAATTCATTGAATTGCGTTACGGTTCCTGAAAATATGGCATTAAACATGTTAAGCTTCGCGATCTGATTTTGCACAGATCCCTGCTGGTTAAGCTCAATCACTCGGCCTATCAGTTCAATAAACTGCGCGTTCGCAGTTAATGAAGATTTGCTGGTGCCTGTATCCGTGCCGATATTTCTTGCGGTAGCCAATGCAGGCTGTGGCTTTTGCAGCTGGGGAGCGTCCTGCTGCTCAAAACTAACACTGCCTCCCATTCCCACTAACGCAGATTGCGTGTTTTTCAAAATATACAGCAGCTCCTGGGGTTGCAATACATTCAACGCATCCTTAACAGCTTCAGCATGAGTGTGATTTTTAAACGCAGTATTAGCAATTCGCTTTGCCTGATTGGACTGCTTTTTTAACTCATCATTGCTCACTTCCTCTGAGGCCACTGTAAGCTGTTCAAGCCAGTTCAATTCTTTGCTTTTAATTTCCATAATGATTCCTGAATTTAATCGTCCCCTGGAGTATCCTCATCACCCTTTATATTTATTTCCTGAAGCTCTGAGAGATAAACTTCCGCTTTTTTCTTTAAAAAGGCATCGTCACATCTATTGGCAACAATCTCGAAACATCTCTTAGCCTGTACTCCACGGCGTAGCATCAAATTACATTGGCCTGCATAAAACATGGGTCGATAGTCATCTTTTGCCTGAGAATAGGCGAGCGCATAAAAATCAATCGCCTTATGATAATTCTTTTTTAACTGATAAACTGCCGCCAGCCCCATTGCATATTCAGGGTTGTGAAAATCATAAACACACAGAAAACGGAAAAGAGATTCAGCATCATTTAGTTTACCATGGCTATAAAAATCATATGCCAGGCTATAAACACCCTGCATAGTCTGGTCAGTGATGCCTTGCACATCTTTTAAGGAGGCACCATTTTGAATGGCATCAAGCAATGCGTCCGAATATTCCTCACTTAACTTCTGCGATATTTCTTCATCTTCCTCATGGGTACTTTTATCTCTTTCTTTTACCATTTTTTACCTCGAACATTACCAGTTAAATACGCTAATTAACGTACCTTAATTGCAATGCAGTCAGTAAAGTCAACTGCATAATATCGTGTCTTCACCAGGGGTAATACAAAAAAACCGTAGTGGTCTGATAAGCATCATGGTTGTGAGTCGGAACCTTTCTCCGGCTCTTCCCCCCTGTCCTGTACTGAAGGCACGCCTGACATTTCGACCTGACGCAGCCAGATAAGCACATCCATCACCTCCATAAGCACATCATCATCAATTGAAATAAAACTGTACTGTCGATATGTTCGGTAAAGTTTGCGGGCCAGTGGGACATAGCGGACAACCGGTACGCCAATTTTCTCCGCATAAGCAATTGCCGCCTGTGCCTTCATATTACTGACGCGAAGGGCAATGAAAGGCAGAGAGGCCATTTCAGGGTTGAAATAGATAGCAACCGCAATATGTGTGGGATTCGCCATGACAACCGCTGAATTTCTGATTGCCGCCATATTTTCGCCGGAAAGAATTTCTTGATGAAATTGCCTCCTGGCACCTTTTATCTCAGGATTGCCATCGCTTTCTTTATACTCTTGTTTAACTTCATGTTTATCCATTTTAAGATCTTTAAAATGGAGGAAGTACTCCACAATAAAATCAATAACAAGAACAATAATCGAACATACAATAAATAATATTACGGCTTTAATTATCAATCCGGTCCAGATGCCGATCATTTGAGGCAAGGTTGCATTATAGGCTGAGAGTGCCAGCCGCAAGTCACCCCTAATCAGTAAATAGCTGGTGCATAAAAAAACAACCAGATACAGAATAGATTTGATAAACTCTTTTACCGTCCGCATGCTGAAAATTTTTTTAAATCCCTTCACAGGATTTAAAGCTTGAAAATTAAGTTTTATTGCCTCAGTAGCAATGACAAAACGCGTTTGCAGTAACGTTGTTATGTAGCCAGCAAGGCAGCATACCACAATAAAAGGTAAAGCCATGGCAATAAATATACGGAACAATAAAAACATGTAAGAATTTACATTCATATCTTTATCATATAAAGATATGAATGTATAAAGCTCAATAAAACGACGAAAATCAATCAGTTCTGGTAGAAAATAAATTCCAGTGATTAACGTAACCGTCGTGATAAGATCTTTACTCTTAAAAGTTTGACCTTTTTTTGCCGATGTTCTTTTTTTCTTCTCTGTTGGTTTTTCTGTTTTCTCTGCCATAGTGTCTTATTAAAAAAAGAAATGTTGGAATGAGCTCAGAGAGAACATTTTCAAAGATTTATCTGATAAAGCCTGAAACCCATAAAAGAGAAAAATGATAAAAGCGACACAGCTTTTCACCGCTAGTGATAATGAAAATGGATTTAGCTGAGGGCAATAGCGGGCAAAAATGCCTAACATGACCTCCGATATCATAAGAACAATAAGCACCGGTGCGGCTAACAAAATACTGGTTTGCATCAAAATATCCAGTAAACGACCCGCTTCCTGCCAGTTGAAACCGATTAAATCATCGCCTCTGGGGAAAACAACATAACTCTGCGATAGTGCTTCCATAAGTAAATACATACCATTATTGGCAAAGAAGATGGCACTAAATGCAAAACTAAAGAACCCGGACAATATCGAAGACTGAGTACCGTTGACCGGGTCGATACTGTCACTGATCGTCGCCGCTCGCTGGTTATCCAGAATTTCCCCAACAACCGTGGCTATCCAGAAGGGCACCGACAGAGTCATAGCCAGTATCAGGCCCACAACACTCTCTTTCACCATAATAACAAGCCATCCCTGTTCAGACATAGTTTCAGGCTCCAGGTAGGGCCAGAGACCCATAATAACCAGAGAAACAACAACGTTTTTTATAATCAGGTTAGAAAGGATGCGCTCTCCCAGTGCAGGTAATAAATAAAAAACCACGGCCAGCCGCGCATAGCCCATGACAAAGATCAGGATGTTATTTTGAAAATGCAGATAAAGAGCAACAAACAGCATAGTCGATCACTCTTATTTGAATGCCATCTGAAAAGCCTGGATAGAAAAAATCATCATCTCGGCAGAAAACCATTCAATTAGCATAAAAATGCTTGCAAAAACTGCCAGCATTTTCAATCCAAATGGTAGCGTTTGTTCCTGTATCTGCATGACCGTCTGAAACAACCCTACAAGAATGCCTACTATTGTGGCAAAGAGGATAGGAACCGCAGATAGTTTCAACACGATAATCAGGGCAGAATTGCTAATAAATAAAATATTATTCATATTGTCATCAGATCGGTATATTGCGATATCATTCCTTTCGTGATTAGAGTCCATCCATTCATCGCCACAAAAAGAATTAACTTTATCGGTATCGAGATAGTTATCGGACTCATCATCATCATGCCCAATGCCAGCAAAATACTCGATACAACCAAATCAATAACTACGAAGGGTACATAGAGATAAAATGCTATCTTAAATGCGCTTTGGATCTCACTTAAAGCGTACGCTGGCATAAGTGTCATTAAGGATAAATTAACGAGTTCATGATCTTCAGTCTGTATAATCTCTTCATTATTTTGCCTCTTTTTTACTTTATCGAAAAAGTGAATCAGTTCATGGTCTGAATACCGAACAAGATATTCCCGATAGCTATCAAAACCGTTTTCTAAAAAATTATTAACCGAATTGCTATTATTAAAGTCGACATTATTTTTCTGAACATAAAGTGAAATGTTTTGACAAACTGGCATCATAACGAAAGCTGTCATAATGAGCGCCACACCGTTCAATGTTAAGTTTGACGGAACCTGCTGTATTCCAAGTGCATTACGTACCATTATCAGTACAATGGAAAATTTTATAAAGCATGTACCACCAGCGATAATAAATGGAAGCAGCGTAAAGAATGAAAGCAGAGCAATGAGTGAAATATCATTACTTAGCATCAGAAAAACCTGCTGTGTTATCGGCCGGGTTGTTAATTTTATTTATCTCAACAGCCAGTTTTCCGTCATCCAGTGCAACAAGTTCACCACGGGCAAAAAGCTTTTTGTTCAGATAAACTTTAACCCTCTTTTCGGCTGATGGACTTAGTGGTAAGACAACACCGGGTACAATGTTCTCCAGGTCTTCTAAAGTCACCGTGTTATCATCAAGCACGAATTCAATATCAACAGGTAACTGGGTCCATTGGAATGAAATTTCCTCTTCAGCGCGGCGTTCCTGATCGTTTTCATAACATTCTTGTTCCACAATGACCTCCTGATATTGATGATAAATAAAAGTGAATAAGCGTCTTTTACCAATAGCTAAAAATGGTGAATAGTGCGTGATAAGTATTAAGTCACCTACCCCAACGTCAACCAGCATTGATAACGGTAACTGGCTGCGTCCTAATATATATTGCAACACGAATGCCATTTGGCCGTATAACTGCCGACGACTCTTTGCATTGTTCTCCAAATTACCGGGCCATTGAGAACACAACAAAGCACAGGGCTGCGCAGGCAACATTAATAATTGTTCAGGGAGCGCTTCATCGGGTACAGCAATACTTTGTACTTGCCATACTTTTTCTTCTACCAGAAAACTAATTTGCCGGGCGGTAAACCACCTGACCAGATAGCTTAACGGCACCTGTCGCCAGGGAATGCCAGGCAATTGCATTTCCATTTTGTCTAACCAGCAATCAACATCGATATATGCCTTTTTCTCACCAAACTGCTGCTCTAGCAGAGACAGCAATAAATAGCGGGATTCATTATGCACACTGACGATTTTGCTATCGGCATGCTGGTGCATTTGACGCTCTAAAGGTGTCTGGTTGGCATCATATCGGCGCAGGCGGCCCCACAAACTCATTCTTGTTCCTCATCACTTGTATCTTGCTGCGGTTGTCTCTGTCGCTGTTCTTCACCATCACGCAACGGCTCAAGCAGTTTCGCATTAGGGATGGAAAGATGGCTGAACTGGTTGGATAGCGCGTCAGCTACCCGTGATCCCGAAGGCAGCAGCGTGACATTCCCATCCCGGGCGAGATCAACAGGCACCGTGACTTTGACGGAGTGCCCACCAGGCCACTGTTGAAACTTGTAGTCCACATCGATTGAACTGCTGGCTACAGACGCTTCCGTCGCCTGTAATCTCATGTGGTTTTGCATCACGGCCGCAGTCGCCGGGCGAGTGCTTCCCGTAAAGTTTGTACTCTGACCATCGGAGAGTGCGCCGTCGCTTTTTATCGACAACTGGTGCTGCGGCGCGGACATCTCTGAACTCAGGTTTCTTTTATTCTGCCATTCCATTGCAGCCGTGGTGGATACATGCTCACCTTGTTCATCTGCTTTCGACACACCATTGATATGAACTTTTTTATATAAAGTCTGATTACCCATATTATTGCTTGCCGACTTAAGCCCGCCCACCTCGTTAATCTGTGAGCCATTATTAAAGACAAGCAAGCTGCCTTTATCTGTCTTTTTCTCAGATAGCAGCGCTCTCTTATCAATTAATGAAAATGCCAGCTCTGCTGGTTGTCCATCCGGGCTTGAATGATATTTTTGAACTTCACGGGAATATCCACCTCCTGAGATTGGCATATTTTTATCCGTTTGCAATAATAATTGGCCTATCAAACCGCTGACTGACTCAGGCAGTGGCGGAGTTTTTTCTTTCAATTTTTCTTTTATTTTCTCCGGCAGCTCACTATCTTCTGAAGATGGAGCGGTAAGAAGCGCGTTATTGTGCCCTTCAGTAATCTTTATTGACATAAACAGCCATCTCCTGAATGTCATTTTCTATTCTATTAGCACGTTGCTTCAAATATAGCCTGTAAGCCTTCTGTAAATAATCGCTCATTTTGTGGTGTCGTTTATCTAACAGATTCATTTCTACACGATACTGCTGCATCTTTTTCTCCTGAACGCGCTGATCTTGTTTCAATTGAGTTATCTTTTGAATAATGACCTGCTGATGCGTGAGTAAGGCTCCCTGCCGCCTTATTCCTTGATAAAGGTCGTGACGATTAACGACACCTGAAGGCGTTAGCCTTTTTATTTCCTGATTTATGCCAGCAAATTCTTCATATTGTTGTGTGATAATGCTTCCTATATGATCAATTTTTCTTTTCGTTTTATGAATATTATTTTGGAGTAGTCTTTGCTTACGCTCCAGCGTTGAAATAAATCTACCTACATCACGCCAGGCATTCATACATTATGTCCATACAGGCCAACATATCCGTTTTTTCGGCCATCCTTTGTTGCAGAAAATCCTCCATTAATTTTTTTTTATCAAATGCAAAATCATTATCCTGATTTTCACCCCGCTGGTATTCTCCGAGGTCAATATAAAGTTGCATATCCCGCTGCCGAACCAACAATTCACGAAACAGTGACGCCATCTGCTGGTGACGATCGTCGGTAACTTGATTAAAAACCCGGCTGATGCTTTGTAGCACATCAATCGCCGGATAATGTCCCTTTGCAGCAAGTTTGCGGCTTAAATAGATGTGACCATCTAAAATTGAGCGAACTTCATCACCAATAACATCCTGCTCCTCTTCATTTTCAATTAGCACCGTATAAAAGGCCGTTACCGATCCCGTATGAAAACATCCTGGCTGCTCCAGTAATTTTGGCAGTGCCTCAAATACCGATGCAGGATACCCTTGCCGAGCAGGAAGTTCACCCATAGTAAGAGCAACATCTCGCAATGCCCGTGCATAACGGGTAATAGAGTCGACAAACAATAAAACATTTTTGCCTCGATCGCTAAAATAGGTGGCGATGGATGACGCTATCTGTGCCGCATTACAGCGCTCTGTACAGGAACGATCGGAAGTGGCGTAAACCAGAATCACCTGTGAACATTTCGAAGAATTTCTCACCTCTTCAACAAACTCCGTCACTTCACGGCCACGTTCACCAATCAACCCGATGACATAAATTTCAGCATCGGAATGCTCAATGATCATATTCATTAAAGAGGTTTTGCCACATCCCGCAGCGGCAAAAATGCCAATACGCTGACCCCGTCCACAGGTCAGAAGACCGTCGATCGCTCTGACCCCCGTTGTGACAGGTAAATCAATCGGCTTGCGCTGAGTGAAATCACGAGCAACACCGAGGGCCGGAATGTATTCCCCACTGGTGATAATGGGGATAGCGTTGCTATCAAGACGCCCGCGAACAGTACCGGTTGCATCAATGATACTGCCAGGCATCTCTTCATCAATCCGAAGACGAAACGGCTTGCCCGTCGGCAATATAACATTACTTCGGGAGAAGCCATGGTTATCACCCAGTAAACTCAGCAATGTATATTCTTTATTGAAACCAATAACCTGAGCATAGCCGATAACCTCAGGTTCAAGAATTGACTTCTGAATTTCACATATTTCACCAATATTCGTTTCGGGTAAATGTGCCTCAACAATATTACCCTGAATACGTATTGGGTGAGCGAGATGAACAAAACATTTCGCAACCATGTTATCAAACCTTCTGTGTTATTTTAAAACAACGCAATATTCCTGCAACACATTGAGAAAATGCTCAAGAACCTCACCGAATAAATCCGATGATTCAAGAAACGACTCTTTAACCAATGCGCGTAATTCAAGATGTCCATCAACAGGATAGAGGCATGGCTGCCCCAAATGAAAAAAATCTTCATTAAAATTGAACATCACCGAAAAAACACCTTCACTGCAATAGGCCAGCGTGGACGGGGTGTACTCCCCAACTCTGGCCCAAACCCAGACCTCATCGCCCTCTGTCTTTATATTTATTGTTGGAATATCATCTTTCATATTCAACGAAATAGTAGAATGATTACTCAAATCACTATCGATAATATCATCAAGGCCAGCATCATTAAGCATCTCACGTAGTAAAGTTACAATATCCTGCTTCATTTTAACCTCTTATTCATTTTCAATTGAACCAATAACATCAACCTCAACCGCACTCGAAATATCCGAGAAGGAAAGAACTTCCATTTCAGGATAGGTGCCTTCTATAATTTTTTTAACAAAGCGGCGAATATCAGTGGAGACCATTAATATAATATCTCTGGAATGAATATCATTATCGTTTATACAGACCTCAAGCCGGCGCAAAATGTTCTCGGTTTCTGGAGGAGGCAGATTAATAAATGTTCCCGAAGCAGTCTGCCTGATACCAGAACGAATTTGAGCCTCAATATCATGGGACATAACTATTGCGCGAATACGTCCGTTCGACGTAAAGCGGTTAGAGATATAGCGAGATAAAACGCCCCGCACATGTTCAACAAGCATGATTGGGTCTTTTTCTTTTGGCGCCCACTGAACCAATGCTTCAAGAATTAGACGCATATTCCGGATGGAAATACGTTCCTGCAGGAGACGCTGAAATACTTCAGTAATACGCTGTACTGTATTATTTCGGTAGCACTCCTTGAGTAACTCCGGGTACTTTTTCTCCAGATCGTCAAGCAGCATTTTAGTTTCCTGAATACCAAAAAATTCAGTAATATTGTGCACCAGCAGCACAGAGACACAGGCATAAAATTCCTCCGTAGCAGTACGAGTAAAGAATCCCAGGTCGTGCGCTTTTTCTCTTCTTTCCTGCGGAAGCCAGTAGGCTTTACCTTGATCCGTCTCAATCAAAATAACCTGTGAGTCAAAAACCTGAAGTTCTTCACCACGTAGCAGAATCTTACACATTCCCGGCAGAGTGTGATAACTCGCAACCAGAATTTCATTAATAGCTACCTTTAATATTCCCCGTTCAGCATTATCTTCATAGTTAATGATAATTTCAGGAAGACGGACACCATATTCAATAAAGAAGTTACGTTTTAAGAGTGAGATAAGACTATTTTCCTGGAAATATTTTTCATAACCTTTCCATGCTGTAATAATTAATGGAATAGTCTCAGGTATGTATTCACCATCGATTATCACAGGCTTACTGGTAACTTCAGGTACTTCGTCTTCATGCGATCCCGCCTCGGCAGTAAGTCCCTTCTTTTTGGCATCAATTTTATGTTTAATAAAAATTACTACAAACAGCGTAGCCAGAAGTAGAAATATGAACAATGGGAAACCGGGTAATAAGCCAAGTGCAACACAAAGAACTGCGGTAATGATTAAAATAAACTTGTTTGAGAACAAATCCTGAAGAATTTTAGAACCCAGATTATTATTCTTGCTATTATTTACTCGGGTGACAATCAGACCTGCACTGATCGACGTCAACAAAGCAGGTATCTGACCCACCAGAGCATCACCTATTGTCAGCATGGTATAAGTAGATAACGCGGTGGAAAAGTCCATTCCACGCTGGGCTAAACCAACAGAAATACCACCAATCAGGTTGACAAAGATAATGATGATACCAGCGATAGCATCGCCTTTGATAAACTTCATCGCACCATCTAAAGCACCATAAAGCTGGCTTTCCCCTTCCAGATCGCTGCGGCGGTTCTTGACCTCTTTCTCGTCAATAACCCCGGCTTTCAAATCGGCATCGATACTCATCTGCTTACCTGGCATGGCATCAAGAGAGAATCTCGCCGCCACTTCAGCGATACGTTCAGAGCCTTTAGTAATGACAATAAACTGCACAATTGTAACAATAAAGAAAATAACGAAACCAACAATCAGATTATCGGCGATGACAAAATCGCCAAAGCTGGCAATAATCTCACCAGCATCCGCATCGGCAAGAATTAATCTGGTAGTGCTAATTGATATAGCTAAACGAAATATTGTGCTTATCAATAATATTGATGGAAAAGTTGAAAAATCCAGAATTCTTTGAATGTAAAATGAACCTAAAAATATCAAAAGTGATATTGTCAGGTTGAGTCCAATAAGGAAATCAACCAGAAAGGTTGGCAATGGTATAATCAACATCACCACAACCATAACCATTATAACTAGTATAATAAGCTCTGGTCTTTTACGGATTTCCGTTACGAAATTTTTCAACATTCTCAATAAACCAAAATTGTAAAATAATTATTATTTATAGTATTCTGACCAAATCCCGGTTTTTTTCTCCCTCTTATAGATATCATCTGATAGTAATAAAATCATGTTAAGAATTTCATCTTTAAAAATCTCCTGTGGAAAGATAAAGGCTGGCGTCATTTTGTAAATTTTGTGTAAAGATTGAATAACCTCTGCACGCTGCTTGATAAAGAGTGATGACATGAATTGATCATTAAATTTCTTCAGTTGTGGTTTAAATCCAGTACAATTAACAATTCCCTTCATGTAAAGGCCAACAACATCATCCTCAGATATCGGCTGATTTTCATTTTTCAACTGGTCATAAAATGTCAGCGCACGAAAGTTATCGTTGAGTAACAGATCAAGCGTATGAAGCACCCGCGCATCAGATAATTTAGCGTTGAGTGGCCCAAACTCGGCAAAATGAATACCGGGCTCGTTTGCTTTCATATCAGCTATAAGTGCTGATAAGGTGAAGACCAATAAACGCTTACGGTTCTCGAAACCAAACTCATCTATCCAGTCCTGATAGATAAAACCTGCTGGAATATTCAGGCCAAGAAAGCGTAAGTAGCTGTTCCTGAGATCTTTGGCGGTCAACGGTCTGGTATCTCCCTGTGTGCTAAACCGTTTAGCCAGGGAAGCAACATTAATGCCTGAACGCATTTTTTGTTGTTCTCCGAACTTTTCCAGATCTTTTATCGCTTCTTTAATTTTCTTTTTAGCTAACTCAGATACCCAGCGACTTAATAACAACTGTCGCAACGCCATCATCAAATCACTGTCGTCGGGAAAGAGTCCTCGTGCAAAATTGAGAATGTTATTTTGCGTCTGCAAACGAGGCACCTGCTTAATAAGTGTATCAAGTTTTTCTTCCGCGTGATCTTCCAGTATTGAAGAATAGTAGTCATTTTCTTCACTAATATTTTTTCTGTTCGTCCGATTAAATCGACCAAACATACTCAGCATACCGGACAACTCTTCACTGGCGTTAAATAACTCACTCTGTAGGTCTACGACAGGTTCATATACTGTATTTTCGGCTACAACTTTGTTATTTTTTGCAGTATTTGCTGCAGAACGATCATCGATATTTTTAATATCTACCGAGCCAGGTATGCGTATACTCATATTAATTTACTCATTCCCGTCCGAATTTTTCATATTATCACGAAGCATTGAAACGGTTGATTTTAACGTAAGAGCTTCCTGAGCAGAGCCGTACCCTAGAACAGGGTTGTCATTAGACCTGCCCTGCCAGGTTTCTCCACTTGTTAATAAACGAGGCTGAATGAGAAACATGCGCACCATTTTTTTTCGGGTAACATAATTATAATCAAATGCTCTTCCCAGTAGAGGAATATCACGCAACAGTGGAACCCCGACGTTGTGCCGGGTATCTTCATCACGGCTGTACCCTCCAACCAACAGACCATATCCAGCAGGAACGCGTGCCTCGGTACTGATTTGCGTATTATTCACGATCGGTAAATTATCAACAAAAGCGGTTTGCCCATTGGAGCCCAGCGGTGTACCACCATCCTGAATGTTGAGGATCATTTCAATTTCGCGCCGATCTTGTGTCAGCCGTGGCAGGACACTGATCATCGTTCCATAAGTGACCTTTTCAAGCGAGGCTGTCCGTTCTCCAACCAACTTAGTATAAAAACTGGTATTATTATCAAATAGCGCGGGTACATTTTCTTGGGTAAGTATTTCAGGGCGAGAAACAATTTGCGCGTTGCCCCTTTGAACCTGTGCGTTCACATCAGCGAGAAAATGAGCGCTGTTTGAAGGGGTAAGCGTGCTGCTGTTCACTGTGACACCTGTGTTGCCCAATGTAAGCGCACCCTCCCATCTGACCCCTAATTTATCCACCTGGTCTTTTGATATATCTATAATCCATAGCGAGAGTTGAATTTGTTGTTTAGCAATATCCATTGCCTGCACCAGGTCTTCAACAAAACTCACCTGGCGTGGAGAACCCTGGATCAGCAGGCTGTTGGTATCCGAGTAAGCAACAATATTCACCGTATCTTCTCGCGAGCTACTGGCGTCGCTGTACGCTGATTGAGAAGGTGCAGAGTTAAATAATGGTAACTGCGGGTAAAGCCCTGTCTGGTCTGCTGTAGCAGCCTGCATTGCGCGCTGAGTATCATTATCTACGGTAATCTTAGCGGCACCGATCGGCACTCCACCACGCAGATTATTAAGCAGCTTATTTAAAACCGTGGCCACGCCCGCTATCGTCACCGGTGTATCACGCTGTATATAGGTTCGATCATTAACAAATGTATTTTTCAATTTAATGACGCGTATAGAGACTTCACCCGTTTCCGTTCTGGAATACGTAGTATCAATATACTTTGCTGCAGCCGAAATTAACTCTACATATACTGGCGGCCCGGAAACATAAAACGAACCCGACTGGCCATCAGAACGCAGAGGGAATCGATTATCGTACAGTCCTGAAGAGCGCAAAAAGGCCACCAGTCTGTCATAAGGGGCAAACGATAGTTTGACAACACTGCTTTGAACTTCATTACTGTCATAAACATAAATAGAGCTACCATCATCGTACCAAATGAGTCCTGTACGGATGGCGACAGTTTTCAGTAATTCATCAGGGTGACTCAGATCAAAATTACCGGAAATACGTTTTTTCGCCGCTTCATTACTGACAATCACCGGTTTGTTCAGGGCTGAACCCAAAACATAAAAAAACTGTTTTACATTATTATCGCTGGCGACATAAATATCTTCCGATCTATTCGGATGATCTGAACTGCGATACTGGTTAGTCTCATTATCAGGTGTATTAAGTAATCTTGCAGCCGCATAATTACAATTTAAGACAGCTAATAATAAAACTATTAAATGAAATAGTTTCTTGAAGAAATTTCTATTCATGGAGAAGGATGCCTATTTTTTTAAACTCCCTTGGAGTGATGCCGAAAAGTAACTTTATTTCACTGGAAAAATGCGATGACGATGCATAACCATTATTTCCAGCTACCACAGCAATGGAGCTATCTTCTTCGATAAGTTGTAATGCACTGTGCGCAGCACGCCACATACGCAATTGTTTCTTTGGCGCACAGGTAAAAGCATTGTGGCAAAGTTTTCTGAACTGAGATTCCGAGACACCATAAGCCTTACTTGCGTTATAAAGCTTACAGGTATCAGCCTCACCATTTTCATTCATAATGAGCGACAGCAAAAAGTGTGCTATCCAGTAGTTTTCCATTCCTCGTATATATGAAAAAAGACTGTTTATATGATTTATACCACCCTGCAGCACATTTTTTACCAGAAGTTTTATCAATGTTTCATCATCGCTTTCCACAAGAGAAACAAAGTGACTACTGGTATTGAATAAGACGGGGTAGGCTACGTTTCTTTTTCCACTATCTTTTTTCATATGCGACGACAGATTACCAGAACTTAAATGGTAATCGAAAAACGCAATCAACGTAGAGAGTTGTGCTATGGAAATGGATTCCACAACCCAGCTTCCATCAAAGCGTACTTTAAAACAACCTTTAGCCAGCACTAAATTTGGTCCGTTTAAATATCGTTTACCACTATCCATATCTTCCTGAATTAATGGAATAAAAAGCCGGGACTCCCTTTCCATCGGCCTGGAGAAGATCATCATACTATTAAATACAAAGTTATTATTATTTATCGTAGTAAAGGTTGATATTAATCCTGTTTTTCTTATATTTTTACTTTTGGCAACTAAATAATCACCTTTCTCATCTGCCAGTAGTGCAGGCATAAAACTCAACCTCCCAGATAACAGGTATGATGTGGAATGGAAAGAATACTGCGATTAGTCTCAACCCTCGTAAAAAGACATGTCAACACTAAACGTATAAAGTGAGATACCTCTTGTAATAACAAGCCACCTAAGATCTAAATAAGACGAAATTTCTTGATCCGATCTACACCTTTGAGATATCATTTTAATTTATTGCTTTACTGATCTGATATTTTACCAACAGGCTATATACACACTTGGCTTAATTAACATTGTATTAACCCTGTTAAACGTGGCTTATTTAAATATGAATAGCGATCAAATAAAGAACGTATCAGCTGACTATTCTGAAGAGCCAGCACAGATATATTGTCTGAAAGTTCTTTTTGGCCCAATGCTTGGCTGTGAGCTTCACCTTCCGGAAGGGGATTATTTTTTAATAATCGAACCTGGACTGGCACTTCAGGATAAAACAAATAATATTACATCCGAGCAACAGCATGCAGCACACTATACACTTAATACGCTTTACATACCCTGCGACAAACCTTCTCCGAACATCATATTAAGGCTATCAAATTCGTTAGAAGAAGGTGGATTCAGGCTTGAACTGCAAGATAGCGCTGGTTTTTCTACCGATATCATTGAAGAAAATAAAATTTTCTCACACGAACACATCCATCTTGCCTTAAAACGACATGATGCCGACTGGGAAGAAGCGATTACTCACTTCAATCTTCTTCCTGCCAAAAGTAAGGCAGAACACGAGGATAATCTCCAACATAGAATTAAGAAAAGAAAAGAGCTTATTTTTTTAATCGCTTTTTTACTTTTAGCAGTACTATTTATCGGCACAGGTATTCTTTGGTATAAAAAAACTGAATATAACCAACAGGTCTTAACACTGACTGAAGTGCTGTCTGGCGCTCCGACTCCACTTCAGGTAGTAAAAGGCCGTGATGGCAAAAAAATCTATGTCCTCGCTCACAATTTGCCGGAAATGGAATGGTCTACGCAGGCGATACGTAAAATGAATGAGAGTCACCGAGTAATACCAATATGGTTGCGGCAACATGGTCAGGATACCATCAGACGACTTTTCCAGGCTGGCTATCCGGTATTGCAACTTGATTTTAATTCTCCATCACATCCGGTTATCTCTCTTTATCGAGATCCGTTACCTGTTGAAGAAAAAAAATTAAAATCAGCGTTGCTTGAGTACCTTCCTTTTTCTGACGATATAAGTATAACCATAAAAACTAAAAGTCAGCTTTTAGCTGAGGCACGTCAAGGCCTGGATCGTTTACATGTTCCCTACCGTAAGATTGATACAGCCAATGGATACGCACTGGTAGTCAAAGATGCGTTAAGCGATAGCGTACTTTTCGCGTTGCGCGATTTTATCGTCGAATTTAATAGAAAATGGGGAAGCAACGTCATTAATTTCTCTATCAATCTTGATGAAAACTGGTTACAGAATAAGTCTTATGTTGATTCCCCTGATGGCTATCTTTTTTTAAACCCAAGACACTGGTATTTTCCTCTTAACAAAGTGAGATAAAAAATGGCTATACTTAGAAATGTTGGTTATACCCCATCCTTCGATGAGAATAATTATCTTGATGGTACAGCAGGTGGATTTGAGACTGGCTCGACGAATTTGATGACAGAGCTGGAAAAAGCACAGCAAGCGCTGCAGCAGGATCCATCCAATCCCAGCACCCTTGCTACATATCAGTCAAAACTTTCAGCTTATACGCTTTTTCGTAGTGCTCAGACTGCAGTAGTGAAAGCATATAAAGACGTAGGTTCGAATATCATTCAAAACTTCCGTTAATATTATTGGTGCGATTTTACGCACCTTCTATTTTTAATGAACTGAGGAGAAAAGATGAGTCATATCAATGAAACATTACACTCACTGGTCCAAATAACCCCAGGGCAATCAGAACGAGAGGAAACATTCTCCTCCAGCGTTCACGATCAGAATTTTAATAACCTGGTTAGTAGCACATTCAGACAAATTAGCGAGACAAATACGCAATATAAAGATGTTATCAACAAGCTAAGTCAATCCCCCGGATTTACCAGTAACCCTGAAAAGCTATTAGCGCTGCAAAATTATGTTGGGGAATACAGTAATCATATTTCTCTTGTTAGCGCCCTGGCACGTAAAACCGTCAGCACCATTGAGACACTGGAAAAGTCGCAATAATGCTAAAGAAATTATTACGCATCCTGTCGTTCTTCACCATTGTACTTCTTCTTTCTGCCTGTAAAGAAAAAGCGATACTGGACAATTTAACGCAGGAACAAGCCAATCAGGTACTCGCTATTTTGCAACAGCATAATATTTCTGCAGATAAGAGCGGTACATTGAAAGCGGGTTATAGTATTACTGTGAACAACAGTGACATAACAGTTGCGCTCTCAGTGATTAATCAATATCAGCTGCCCTGGGCGGCTGATGTGCAGATAAGACAGGCTTTTCCCGACAGTTCTCTGGTTGCTTCCCCTAATGCTGAACAGGCTCGCGTTATCTCTCTGCAAGAGCAACGGCTCGAACAAACGCTGAGAATAGTGGCTCAGGTGGTGAACGCTAAGGTCCATATCAGCTACCCTCCTTTCGATAACGGTTCAGCCAATAAAAGACCCAGTGCACATGTGGGCATATTAATTTCTTACAAGGGTGAAATGGATGAAAATACTTTTGTGTCTAAAATTAAATCTTTGATTAAAAATAGTATAAATGATGTGCGATATGAAAATATTTCAATCGTACTTTTCCCTGCGTCAACAATTCAATACTCCTCTCCGACAAAATTGCCGGAAGCAATGCCAGAATTATGGGAAATAATTATATCACTCATTATTATATTCGCACTAATAATAACAGGCTATCTGATTTTTAAATCCAGTCAAACGGGGCTAACAAAAAAAGAACTTGTTTCCGAATCAGGGGAAGAGGGAGTAAATCAGAAATGAAATATGACTTCGACAATTTATTAAATATACTTTATTCCCCATCGAACTATACTCACGATAGTTATTTTTCAGACTTTACGGTTAGTAGGGATATATTAGGTGATACGCTAGTCAATTATTGGCTGATTGAGTATTATAAACTTGAGGATCTGCCAAAAGATTGGGCCCCGAATGGTATAGTCATCTCGCTCCTTCTTAATCACTGGCAGATATTATCCGCAGCAGCTCATTTCGCTGGAGGTTATCTCATGCGCGATCAGTTAATGAAACATGCAGCAACCCTGGCGACTGACTCGCGTCTGCTCTCTTTTATCTCATTACCTATTCTTTATCAGGCTAACATAGAGAATGAATTTTCAGATACTCACTTCACCACCATTGAGAATGGTGCCGCCTTTATTATGAGCATTGCAAGCACACTTCCACGCGCGCTGCAACAAAGATTAGCATTGTGCTTTGCTCATAACATGAATAAACCGCCATGTGTTGCAAATCCAACACCAGACAACCTCAATCTATTAAAGATGTCGATTATTTATGCGAGTAATTGATTCCAGCAGCCTTCCCGACGAAGTGATTGCAACAGGTCTAATTAAGTCAAAAGAACGTAAGCAACACACCAGAATGACAGAAGCGCTGGAACGTACGCTTACCCGTTGTAATGAAATCACCGATGCATACCAAAAGCATACGGTACAGCTTAGAGAAAATTGTGAAAAAGAAGGCTACACCGAAGGATTCCAGCTTTTCTTCTCACAGCTCATTTCAATGCTTGATGAGTACCAAAAATTACAAGATGAGCGCTTCGAGATCTTTCAGGAAAATTTTAATACTTCACTAAAAGAATCTTTTTATGATCCGGTAATAGTTGATCGCATTATCCATCATCTTCAGGAAAAAATCGGTCATCAAAGAAATCTAAAGATTATTATTCCCCGAAGGGTTCCGATACCTGAAGGTGCCGAAATATCAAACTACCGCTTTACTGATGACGATAATATTACGGTACAAAATGATAGTTTAGCCATTAGATTCCCAAGTGAATATCTCTGCACACAATGGGTTAATGAATCCATGTTAAATCTTAAGATAATTAATAAGAAGATCCATAGTTTAATCCCTGACACGCTTGAAGTTATTGGTCAACATCTCATTGCAATAGCTCAGGCAGAGCAACTCACATCTTCTTACGAAAGCAGCCTCTATGAGGAAGAGGAAGAGGAAGAAAATGACAAAGATAATAAATGACAGTAACAGCCTTCCCATCAATAATACTGATAACTTACGGGCAGAGGACAATTATCACAGTGACTTACTGGACTTTATAAGAGAAAATAAACCTAGTGGTACAAGTGAATATGATGCCAGTAATCTAAGTGAATTTTTGCAGATAATCAAAGATCGATATAAATTATCGGATGCTCATGCAGCTCCTACACTTTCTCAACTTAGCAATACATTGCTTTATGTTAATAGTGAATTGCGAAAAGAAATCAATACTAACACTCCTGAAGATATCAATCTTCAGGACTATGTTTACAATCACCTGAACAGATACACTACGCAGTTAATTGGTGTAAATATGTTTTACGATAGTATGATTAAAAAAATTCTCGATCCCGATGAAAATGAGAAAATGGAATTATATTAATATCCTTTTTTAATTTTAACTACCATCAGAGTATTATGTTGATAGTTAAATTTTTATGCTAAGAGCCTGTCCCAAAAAGCGTCATCTTATAATGCATCCCGGTCATATCTGAGGGCAAAGCATGGCAGGCGGTAAAGGGCAGATTAGCGATGAACTCCGGGACAAAATCGCTCCGCTTATCCCGGAACACAAAACCCGCCATCCTCCGTGTACACGCCGAAAACGTGTTGATAATCGGGCCGCAATGAACGCCATTTTCTTCGTCCCCAGCACAGCCTGTCAGTGGAATGCACTCAATGCCACAGGGATAGGTTCATCAGCTTCTGCACCCCGGCGCTTCCGGGAACGGAGAGACGCAGGTGTCTTCGGGCGTTTCTGGCAGAACAGGGCAGGCTGACGGCCGCAAATTGAAAACCGTGCCGTCAGCCTGACCCGGAGTTGCCATTCACTGGTTCGAATATGTATGATCTGGCTACATATTTTGCTCAGAGACCACCACCATGATGACACGTAAAAGTATCGACACCGTCCTGCTCTCCGTTGCCGCTGATAAGCTTTCCCAGCGTGAATGGGACTGGATT
The DNA here is from genome assembly GCF_021365465.1 of Erwinia tracheiphila. NCBI lineage: Bacteria > Pseudomonadati > Pseudomonadota > Gammaproteobacteria > Enterobacterales > Erwiniaceae > Erwinia > Erwinia tracheiphila. The sequence goes on along the minus strand of NZ_CP089932.1, from coordinate 168,611 downwards.
AAGCTGATGAAGCCCATGGCTCCACCTCCGGCAATGGTCGCCAGCGCCATACTTGAGCATCGTCACGATGCAGCAGCACTCACCCGACTACAGGAAGCCGGAAATTAATCTGTCCCGTGGTTTCTGATTTCAGCCCCCGTCCGCTCAAAAAGCTCTTCACCACCAACCAGTGCTGGGCTTCCTTTCTGGATACCGGCGGCCTGCGTGATATCGAAGTTGAAGCCGTCACAAAAATGCTGGCCTGCGGCACCCGCATCAGCGGCGTGAAAGAGTATGCCTGCGACAACGCGCAGTGTCCTCACGTCAGGTACATTACCAACGCCTGTCACAGCCGTGCCTGTCCGTCCTGCGGTAAAAAGGCCACAGACCTGTGGATTGCCGCGCAGCTTAACCGCCTGCCGGACTGCGACTGGCAGCATCTGGTCTTCACCCTGCCCGACACGCTGTGGGCCCTGTTTGAAGCCAACCGCTGGCTGCTCAACGACCTCTGCCGCCTGGCCGTCGACAACCTGCTGTATGCGGCAGGAAAACGCGGGCTGGATATCGGTATATTCTGCGCCATTCATACGTACGGCCGCCGCCTTAACTGGCATCCCCATGTCCACGTCTCCGTCACCTGCGGCGGTATTGATGAGCACGGAAAGTGGCGAAAAATCAGCTTCCGTAAGGACGCCATGCGCACCCGATGGATGTGGAATGTCCGGCAGCGCCTGCTGGATGCCTGGTCAGAAGGCATTGCGCTTCCTGTGGAGCTGATGCATATCACCACAGACTCACAGTGGCGGACGCTGATACTGACTGCAGGCGGACAATGCTGGTACGTATACATGTCGAAAAAGACGGCGGGAAGTAAAAACACCGTAAGATACCTGGGCCGGTATCTGAAAAAGCCCCCGATAGCCGGTTCCCGGCTGGCGCACTACGCCGGCGGCGCCACGCTGAACTTCCGCTATCACGACCACAATACGGGTCAGCAGGCCACGGAAAGGCTGACGCAGCATGAAATGGTAAGACGTCTGAAGCAGCATATCCCGGAGAAACACTTCAGGATGGTGCGCTATTTTGGTTTTCTGTCCAACCGGGTGTGCGGTGAAAGACTGCCGCAGGTATACAGCGCGCTGGGTATGGATAAACCGGATCCGGCGGTGAAGATATGTTACGCGCAGCTGAGTAAGCAGTTCCTGCGGCGAGACCCGTTCGAATGCGTGCTGTGCGGCGGGCGAATGGTTTACCGTCGTGCGGTAGCTGGTCTGAATGTGCAGGGGCTGAAAATCCACGCACGGGATATCAGTCTGATGAGGTATATCCCGGCCTGACGCAGGGAAGATCCGCCCCGAGCACTCTGATAGCCTGAAAAACAACCAGAAAGAGCGCAAATCATCACCAGTCAGTGGCTCGCCGACGCCCTCGCGGACACACAAATCAAAAATGATTAAATTTCAACCAATTCATTCCGGCGCTGAAATGGTTTCAATTTCCTATACGTGAACATAGCGCCCTTACAGGGCGAGCGTCACGGCTCTGCCGTTCCGAGGGTGTTCATGACCGGCTCACAGCTTTATACTCTGCGGTATGTTAATTTCTCAGGAAATCATTCACATGGCCCGTAGCAAAGCCCCCAGAAAGCGTAAACCCACGCCCTCGTCCCGACGCGCTATACCCGGATATCCTAAGCGTTTTCTGGTGTCCATTCCGCCCCGGAGCGATTATGACGACCCCGACGAGTTTTTTACGACACTCCGCAGGATGCCATTCGTCACTGTGTCCACCTGGGGCCACAGTTTTTCCTCGATACACACTTCGACCCGCCTCTCGTCTGCATCATCCGCGGCTTTGAGCCGCCTGACTCACCCGACGGCGATGTCGTCCTTGAGTCCATGCCAGCCGATGTGTTTATTATCGCCACAGAATCCGGCATGCTGCCGGTGACCTTCGCTCCCTGGGATAAACACACCGACAACTGGGCCGATGACTGTGACGACTGGCACTATAATACCGGTGCCACTGCAGAGCGATAATCCGCCGCATGTATATCCCGCGCCCGGCAAAACTGCTGTTCACCACTGATGACGCCTGGAACCGGTATATGGATAAACACGGGGACACCCTCAGCCCCTGGACCGTACTCTGCGTCGAGCGCATGCTCGCCTGCGGCACTGCTGCCATGGGGGTGAAGCGATACTGCTGCGCCTCCCCGGACTGCACCCACACCCGCTTCTTCTGCCAGACCTGTAAATCAAAAGGCTGCAGCTCCTGCGGACATAAGGCCACGGAGCAGTGGATTACAGAACAACAGCAAATTCTGCCCGACTGCGACTGGCAGCATATCACCTTCACCATGCCCCATCTGCTGTGGCCCTTTTTCAACAATAACTGGCCTCTGCTCAATGCCCTGTTCCGCGCAGCCACCCGCGCCATGCTCCGCTGGGCCAGAAAACAGGGTGTGGAAGTCGGTATCTTCTGCGCCCTGCACACCTACGGTCGCCAGCTCAACCAGCATCCCCACATTCATCTCTCCGTCACCCGCGGCGGGCTTGATATTAAACACGGCGTATGGCGCGACCTCTTCTTTAAAAAGCATGCCGTGGAGGAAATCTGGCGCGGAGCCGTCATCCGGCTGCTGCGCCACAGCTATGACCTGATTAACCCCGGCAGGCTGCCGGGGCTGGGGCATATCCACGACAAAAAACAGTGGCTGCGCTATCTGCAGGCGCAGTACGGGCGCCGCTGGAAGGTCCACTTCGCGAAGAAGACCCGGGGGGCCTGGCGGAGCGTCAAATATCTGGGCCGGTACCTGAAACGGCCCCCCGTGTCGGCGGCGAAGCTGAGGCACTACAGCGGCGGCGCGGTGGTGCACCACTATTACGACCACCGTACGCAGCAGTACCGGCAGCAGACGCTGACGCAGGAAGATATGATCGGACGTTATATCAGCCATATCCCGGCGAAGCATTTTAAGATGGTGCGTTATTACGGTTTTTTATCAAACCGTAAACGGGGTAGCCTGCTGCCGAAGGTGTATGAAGCCCTGGAGATGGAAGCGCGGAAAAAACCGGAGAAGCCCGGCTTCGCCGCGCTGATGAAAGAATTTCTGCGCACGGATCCGTACAAATGCATTCTGTGCGGCAACCGACTGCGCTTCAGCAGTGCGCAGGCCGGGAGGCACGCGTCGGAGTTGGTGGCAGAAAGACTGCATAACATCGACCGGAAACGATGGCTTCTGGCACAGACTGCGGGATAAGTGCGTCTGAAAAACAGCTTTCAGGTTAAAAACGCGCCGCAAATGCCATTTTATGACCATAACGTTCCCGATGGCACATCATTACTGCATTACAGACACTGCTGCTCATGGTCAGGAAATTTTTAAAACGATGATTCAGTTTCCTAACCATGAACGGATCACTGGCCTGTGGACACCCCGGACTGCTCATGGATGGCGGTATGACAACATCACCGCTGCCCGGGACAAAAAAACAGGACGCAACCCCACGGACAGAGGGAAACAGGGCGTAAAGCCCAGTCTGATGACAGATACCGGGGGCTTCCTCTGTCACGGGTCGCAGCAGCAGACAGGCATGACATCAAACTGGTGGCGGACACACCCGGTGCTCTTCAGACGGGGCGTCCGGGGCAAAAACCCGGACTCTGCCCGGACAAAGGCGACGAAGCGCCCGGGCTGAAAACAAACCGGTTGAGCCGTCGTGACGAGCCTTATATCCCGCCCCGTAAAAGAGGAATGAGATGCCAGTAAACCACGAACTTCAGGGCCAGTCACCGGGTCGTCGGGAGGACGCACAGCCGGATGAACCGGTTTCGCCGGCCCCTGACCCGACGGGAAAAGACGCCTGAGAATGACGGGGTCCTGTTGTGTTTTTCCTGTGGTCTTATTGTCTGGAATAACGTTCTGTTGATACAGGCGCTAAGGCAGATCGTCGATAATTTCACTCTTTGCTACAGGCGTTTTTTGATATCTCGTTTTTTCCTTTATTGATAAAGTCCCTTTCTAGCGTATTTAGTTGTTTTTTATTATAGGAAGTTTATTATGCCAATTAAATCATTTGACGTTCACAATCATTATCACAATACAGGAACAAGCAAAAGAGTTACTGAAGCCATTCTGGTTAATCCCGATACTGTGAGACAACTTACCACTAATTTAAAAACCATTACCAATAATAATGGTTTTTTCAACCCATTTACAACCAGCAAGCACGTTGAGAAACTTGAAGAACTAACGAATGCCAGAACTGTTGATCCAGGCCAGATACAGGTAACTGCACGAAACGCTAAACATTTTTTTAGAGACAACTATAACAACCTTTTGAATTCTCTTAATTCAACGGGCGGACGCATCCATGATAATTCTCAGGCGAGTCAAGATCTTCAAAACGCCTATCATGCTTACCAAATAACAAAAAGCATTCAGAATAATGACAATAGCCTGTTATTACACAGTCGTAATATCAAACCTCTTCTGAATGGATTAAAAAGCAATATTAATAATTTACATGGTGATAAAAAAACACTTCAGGAAAAGGTTGTAGATTTAGAAAACGTAATTAATACCGAAAGTGCTAATACAAAAACGAAGTTAAAATGTGCACAAGAAATGAAACATCTGCTCAAATCCCATTATCTGGACCTCAACAAAGAAGTGAAATCAAGCAGTAAATTAGATGACAATTATTCTAAGGTAATCGATAGTTCTAAAGCAGCCCTTCAGGCTTATCGGACAGCAAAAAGTCTTCAGGCTCATCTATCGGCAATGCATTAAAAATTTAATTAATGCTATCAGAAAGTAAAACTAAAGAGCCACTCACTTAATCATTGTGGCTTTTTGCTTTCCTTAAATAATATTTCGGAGAATGTCTCTTATACCTCTGGCTGAACGACTTGCGATCGCCAACAACGGCTGAAATCCATACTTCCTAGAATTTGACGACAGCATTAATTCGTGGGCCATTAAGCAGATGCCAGCACCTTTTATAAGTTACTGGCATGCTTTTCCCCTCCTGCTTTTGTCAACGCACTCCAGTTTCAGGCCTGCAAACACCAGAACAGACAGCTGGCGTTATCTTTCCCGATAGCAGCTGGTTCACATCATCCTTACCCGGCCCCATAAGGTTCCGGCAGACACCGACAGCTGCTCAATATGCTCCCCATGAGCATATTATGACAAATCCGCAAACAGGGCATTGAACCCGGCATTTTCGCTGTCCTGCATACAGTTGACCGCGCTTTACCGATTACGGCCTATTTCTTACTTTTCATCTGTTGAAGCACATTTTTACCCTGATTTTGCTTATTATTACTGGGTGAAATCAGCGCCAGGAGCACAGCCGCTGGGGTGACCACCGCACCCAACGCAACGGCTGCCCCCCCGCTAGCAACGGACCCGCCTCACACCCGCATCCGGGTTTTTTAAAGGTGCCACGCACATACAGTGGTGAACGCAGAGTGATAATACGAAACCTTTGCTCTCAGGATTGATTGACAGCTCCATCCGTTCGTTGGCGAAGTTAGTGGTACCGATAATATTAATCACCGCGTTTTCCGTATCGAACACAAACAGGCGGCTGGATGCCAGCCCATTGGTAATATTCAAATCAGCGGCCGCATAATTGATGCGTATCTCGTCATCGCCAAACCATTCCCCCATTACGTAACTACCCACGTTAAGGCCGACGATCTCCATCAGGCTACAGCTAATCACCCCATCATTCATTAACAGTTTCAGTTCTCCATTACTGGTTGCAAGGATATCTGCACCGAATTTCCCGTACCGCTCAGGGTAGCATCCCCGTTCATCTGCCCCATGCTGCTTTGCATCGCCTTGACCCCGGGAAACAACTGCCTGAGCTTCAGATTACGGACATGAAGGTCTGCTCTGGCCCGCATTTGCGTGGTATCACCTGCCATGTGGATCATGGTATTGAGATTGCCGCCTGCCATGCAAAAACGCAGTGGACCCAGCAGTAGATCGCCGTTTTTCAGTACCAGTCGTATGTATATATCGCTTAACGGCAGCGAGTCGCTGTGCTCAATGCGTTTGCCGTTAAATTTTACGTCAGCATCCATCACGTCCCAGCTTTTAGTATCAAATTTATCATGCGGCAACACATGATCGGCTGGCTGACGGGATGCCCCCCCTCGCTACCTTCGCTTTTTCCGTTTTGTCGCTGCCCTTGCCTGATTTGATACCAATCAGCGGGCCAAGATCGGCCATGTGTAGCTGGCGGGATTCGAGCGTTCCTTCCAGTTTGGGGCAAAGTTTTATCTGGTTCCAGGTCATGGAACCGTAAATATCACTGTCGCCAATATGCCCATTGACGTTTTCATAATGAAACACTGGCCCCGTTTTCTGCTGGAACCGGGCAATCAAATGACCATCCGTTTCATAAGGTGGCGTATCCGGCAGTAAGATACCCGTCAGACCATACAGGTTAGCCAGTGTATCACCCGCAAAACGCAGGCGGATGTTAACACCGCCGAGGTTAAGCGGGTCCTGCAAACTGCCCGCAACCTGCACGTACGTGGTGCCATTGCGCACATCAGCCTGTATCGGGAAAGGATTGATTTTGCTACACAACGAGAGCATGCCGCCGATTTTTCCCTCACCCTGCAGCTTTTCGGTGTTACAGGTTCCGCTGGCTTGCCAACCGAAAACAAAATCCGATGCGTCTTTGCTGGCAACATCGTCTTTACTGCCCGCTACCTGCGCATACGGAACAGGCTTGCCAAGAGGAGACCCCGCAATCTTCACATCTGCCTTGTTTATCGCGTCGCGGTAAACAATATTTCCCCGATCGAACAAAATATTATCAAGGCGGAAAGACCACGCGGACGGTTGCCGATTGGCATCGGCTGTATCGCTGCCTGCCAGATTAAATGCCCAGTTATTGTGGCGATCGGCGGTCTGGATCAGCCGGGCGTCAGGCTGCTGCAATTCTATCCAGGGAATAAATACCTGTTTGTGCAGCGGCGCTTCCACCCGCTGTAAATGCACCATAGTGATTCCAGGGATGTCTGGCGGGTTGCCCAGCATGATGTCTTCGGCGTGGATATGAGGCCACGACACCCCGAGATCCCCCCGGATGGCAAAAGGCCGGTTAAGTTCTGCAGAGGCTTTCTCATTGATGGTCGGTTCCAGTCAAATGTTGCGATGACAACCACCGCGACTACCAGCAGCAGCAAAAAAATACCGACTATCCAGCTCGCTATTTTCCCGTGCGTAACATGCTTCGTCCTCTTCCGTACTTCTCTGTTCAGTTAAAGCGTCGAGGCAAACAAAAACAGCATCAGACGGGATGCGGCTGTCGTTCTGTTTCATTATCTGCCGTGGTCACACCCGAACAGGGCCGTCGGGTTCACGGGGTTATTTTTAACGCGCCAGAATTGGACGTTCGTTCGCCCCGTCTTTTTCACGTTATCAAACCGGTGTCTCAGTGAGTTTTCACTGCCTGAAATAAAACAGCGTTTTAAAATATTGACACTGCCAGATACGGCGGCGAGACTGAAACAAATTCAGGATGAGTTAATGGACATGAAAAAAAGAAATATCGCCGTTATTGGCGAATGTATGATTGAACTTACGAAGAAAAACAATGGACTGAGCCAGGGATTTGGCGGCGATACGCTGAATACGGCAGTCTACCTTGCACGCCAGGTCGCACCATCCGAGCTGAACGTCGAGTACGTCACGGCGCTGGGTACGGACAGCTTCAGCAGCGAGATGATTAACGCGTGGCAGCAGGAGAACGTCGGAACGATGCTGGTTCAGCGCCTGGAAAATAAGCTGCCGGGTTTATATCTGATTGAAACAGATGCACAGGGCGAGAGAACCTTTCTCTACTGGCGCAACGACGCCGCCGCCCGTTTCTGGCTGGAAAGTGAACACGCCGGAAAAATATGTCAGCAGCTTACTCACTATGACTATCTGTATCTCAGCGGTATCAGCCTGGCCATCCTCAGCCCGCAGAGTCGGGAAACACTGATGGCGCTGCTGGTCACCTGTCGAAAAAACGGCGGGAAGGTAATTTTTGACAATAATTTCCGCCCACGGTTGTGGTCATCACCCACGGCAGCACGCACAGCCTACCAGGCAATACTGGCCTGCACTGATCTCGCCTTTTTGACGCTCGACGATGAAAAGCTGCTGTGGGGGGATACCTGCATTGAACAGGTGATCACCCGGACTCACGCGGTGGGCGTCAGCGAAATCGTGCTGAAACGTGGGGCTGAATCCTGTGTTGTGTCGCGTTATCAGCAACCGTTGATTGATGTCCCTGCCATCAGGCTTGCCGCCAACCGCATTGTCGATACAACAGCCGCCGGGGATTCCTTTAGCGCAGGTTACCTTGCCATCAGATTAACCGGCGGCAGTGCAGAAGACGCGGCAAGACGCGGACATCTGACAGCCAGCACGGTGATTCAGCATCGCGGGGCAATTATTCCACTTTCGGCGATGCCCGCCTGAGTCAGTCTGCCCAAAACCATTCAAGTCGGTGAACCGCACATCTGAAGATGCTCAGGGCTATAGCGGTAACCGACTTTTTGCTATTTGCCGCAGCACTTACCTCCAGCCAGCTCTGTCACCGTCTGGCAAACCGCGGCAAAGAGAGCAGCCAGGCGGTCAACAAAAAGTCGATGGTCTGTCGACGGCGCGGTACAGGTATTTCCACTGCCCTCTGACCCTGATGTGGGTTTCGTCCATGCGCCAGTGGTGCCCCACAGCGCGTTTATACCGGCGAAATGCCCTGTCCGGTAACGGCACCAGACGGATGACCCGGCGATGGCGTGTGGAAGGGGCAACGACAGTACCGCGCTCCGCCATCATTTCTTCCAGATTACGCAGGCTCAGGGCACAGGCCAGATACCCGCGGACGCACCGGGCAATAATGTCGACGGGATAGTGCAGGCGTTTGAAGGATGTCAGGATCGGAGACATGGGCAGGTAACATCACAAAAAACAACATGTTCCCTGATGGCTACTTAATGCGACAGGACCCCATAAACGGACACGTCAGCACACGCCAAATATGTTTCAAAAATCGACTAATTCGCTGCGCCGTAAATTTCGGCGGTTCCGGCACAGAACCCCAACACAGGGATAATCACAACCAAGGAGCAGGTATGGATCACGCGCTACTGAATATGTCTCGCACAGGTGGAAGAAATCAGGCATGGGCTGAAACCATGGTAAACCTTGAGGCCAGAAAGCTGGTGAGTACAGCGAATAAGCTGGCCACAGCCCACCTTCAGGACGGACTGACCCGAATAAACTTTGTCCGGGAGATACAGGCGGTTGTCGAACAGCAGTTCGCCGCTGCACAACGTGCAACATCCGATGAAGAGTGTATGGCGTGCATCAAAAACCTGAGAGCAGAGAACGAAATCCTTGAAGAGCAGGGGCGGATGCTACGGATGAAAACTGCAAAACTTTACGCCCAGGTGGAGTTCGTACGGGAAAATAATAAGATTGTCGGCTATATGATCAGTGCCGTTAAAATTATTGCGTCAAGTTTAACCTTAATTGCTGGCGGTGTAATGATCGCAACAATGCCAGCTATAGGAGTATTAGCTGGTGCAATCCTTGTGGCCGATGGCGCTAACGGTATAACAAAGGAGATTGATATATTAACAGGTGATACAAAATCAACATCAGAAGGAATATTTGGCGATGGCGCAATGCAATTAGCAAAATTTATGGGATTTAAACCTGAGTCTGGATTGGCAGCTTATAATGCCATTTCTCTGACTGCCAGTGTTTACAGCATTGTCGGATTGTCCAGACGGCCTGAAACATGGAGACTATTCCGCCACATTCCAGCAGATTTTTACCGAAAAATAAATACCATGAGCCATCCCAAGCTTACCATGAAGATAGCCGGTTATGGCGTTAAGGCCAAAGTGATATTTGACCTTCTCAGCAAAGAAAATAACTAATTTTTACTCCCCCTACAGAACCGCCAGCATTTAAATGAAATAACTGGCGGCTGTATAAATACTAATATAATAGATGCTATTATCAAACCTACACCGTAGGATATAAGCCTATCATAAGGTGGAAAAAACAAAGAGATAATAAAAGACAAGCAAAAAAAAGATAAAATAAAAATTAAAATTTTAAATCTTTTCGCTAAATCCCTTACGATTTCCTCCAGAGTTCCTCCAAAGCTATAAATATTATTATAGATATATCGTAACTCTCGCTTGGTGAAACCCGATTTCAAAAGGCTCTCTACGCTGAACTCCATAACACTAACATCCTTATCTGTTAATTCACCCACTCAATAATCACAAAATCAGTCTGAATTTACCATAACACCCGTTAGCAGAACCACCTGTGTAGCACCAATATAGTAATGTCACTTTTCTCCCATTCAGAGATGTCACTTTTTACGGCATAAAGGCTCAAACCTTTTGCCGCAAGGACATTCGGATGTTAGTGGCCATGTCAGATAAAGAGTTAAACTGGGTTAACGTTATTCAGGCTGTTGTCGAAAAGCATATGCGCCGCGTGATGCAGCCGTCCGGCTTGAGTTAACTGAACATCAGGTTCAGCGGCTGATAAATCGTTTCAGAGATACGGGCGCTGCTGGTCTTGTAAGCCTTCGCCATGGCACTGTCGGCAACCACAGATTACCTGAATCACTGAAGCTGAGAACACTGGCATTATTGCACGAAAACTATAGTGATTTTGGCCCCACACTGGCCGCTGAAAAACTAAGGGAACGTCACGATATTTCCGTTTCTGTTGAAACGCTCAGGAAATGGATGATTGCTGATGGCCTCTGGTTTCCGTATTCCAGACGTAAACCACGGGTTTATCAGCCGCGCTATCGCCGTGACTGTCCCGGTGAACTTATTCAGATTGGCGGCTCTCATCATGGCTGGTTCGAAGGCCGTGCGGATAAATGCCGTCTGCCGGTTTATATTGATGGTGCCACAGGACACCTGCTGCACCTGCGTTTTGGTGAGACGGAATCAGCATTCGATTATATGACCGCAACGCGACAGTACATTGATAAACATGGAAAACCTGTCGCATTTTACAGCGATAAACATGCAATATTTCGGGTCAGCCAGCCTGAGCACAGAAACACCGGCACAACACAGTTTGGGCATGTGCTTCATGAGCTGGGGATCGAACTCATCTGCTCTAACAGTTCTCAGGCCAAAGGCCGCGTGGAACGTGCCAACCAGACGCTTCAGGACAGGCTTATCAAAGAAAAGCAGCACACCCACTCCTCACGATGCCACGTTCAGGCAGTTCCTGACGCAACCGGACATTGCCCGTGATTTCATGGAAATCCGCCTTCCCGCAGAGCTGCGCGCCATCTGCGATCTCAGCACGCTGAAACTGGAGTCCGGCTCGTTCGTTGAGGATGATCTCCGCCAGTATTTCAGCGACGTCCTCTACAGCCGTCGACGAACATATTCATTTCCTGGTCGAGCACCAGTCAACGCCTGACAAACATATGGCTTTCCGCCTGATACGCTATGCGGTGGCCGCCATGCAGCGCCACCTGGAGGCAGGGCATAAAAACTGCCACTGGTGATACTGGTGCTGTTCTACACGGGTAAACGCAGCCCGTATCCGTACTCCACCCGGTGGCTGGATGAGTTTGACGATCCGGCGCTGGCAGACAAACTCTACAGCCGCGCTTTCCCGCTGGTAGACGTTACGGTCATTCCGGATGATGAAATTGCTGGCCATCGCAGCATGGCCGCTCTGACCCTGCTGCAGAAACATATTCATCAGCGAGACCTGGCAGAACTGGTTGACCGGCTGGTGCCCATTTTACTGGCCGGTTATCTGTCTTCATCACAGGTGATTTCGCTGATACACTATATACATCCGACGCAGAAGCCTTTGTACGCGAACTGGCACAGCGTGTGCCGCAACACGGAGACACACTTATGACCATCGCACAACAGCTCGAACAGAAGGGTATCGAGAAAGGTATTCAGCTCGGCAAACAGGAAGGTCGTTCAGAAGGTGAGCGCGAAGCGACCCTGAAAATTGCCCGTACCATGCTCCAGAACGGTATCGACCGCAATACCGTCATGAAAATGACCGGCCTGACTGGAGACGATCTGGCGCAAATCCGCCACTAATCACCCTTTCCTGGCGCTCCCTGTTCGGCCATCAGCGAATACTGGTGGGGCAGGAGGCACCAGGCTCTGCAAGCCACAGCGATTAAACGGCTTCATCCCCCCGCTACGTTCCCCGTCAGCTGATTTATTTGTCGACCGTTGTCGTCAAAAGCGACATCGAGGTTGGCCCGTAAGAGATAAATACCGTTCACGCCCGCACTGAGCTCCACAGCATTCCGGCCGGACCATTCCTGGGGTCAGTTTGGATATCGAAAATTATTGTACGTTAAGATTACTTTTTAACCAGACCCCATATTTTTATAAGGTGGTTCGAAGTGCTTAACGACAATGTCGGTATCACGTTAATAAATGCATCCAGTCAGGAATATCCGAAGCAGAATGGGCTTGCTAAAGCGCTGAGGGAAATCGGCCGCATTGAGCGAACACTGTTTATGCTGGACTGGTTTCGTGATCCTGCATTGCGTCGCAGGGGTCAGGCCGGTCTGAACAAAGGAGAAGCCCGCAATGCCCTTGCCAGAGCTGTCTTCATGCATCGTCTGGGCGAAATTAGGGATCGTGGTCTGGAAAACCAGAGTTACCGCGCCAGTGGCCTTACGCTGATCACAGCCGCGATCACATTGTGGAATACCGTGTATATAGAAAACGCCATTAACCATTTGAAAAAGAAGGGACTACCACTCAATGATCAATTGCTGTCACACCTGTCTCCACTGGGCTGGGAACACATTAATCTGACGGGAGACTATATCTGGCGAACCAAAAAAACTGGCTGAAGGGAAGTATCATCCTTTGCGACCAGTTGATGTCAGTCAGTATAAAAAACAACCTTAACGTACAATATGTTCCGTTTCCCAAACGGAGCCCATCAACGAAGTGATCGCCAGGCGAATGGCCCAAAAGCAGCAGATGCAGTGGAGCAGAAAAGGTGCGCATTATTTGTTACAGACTCGTACCGCTATTCTGAATAACGAGCTGCAGGATAAATTTGCCAGCGGGTACCCCGGTTGCACGATAGACGAACAGAGTGGCGGGAAGTTATCTGCGATGGCAGCATAGCTCACGACTGCCCCTGGGTTTTTCATGCTCTCTTTATCCGGCAGACAGGCACAGCGTTAATCTCATTGAACGGGTTGCACAATCAGTCGATCACCCAAACGCTATGCCTGTCTTTTTTTGCCTGCCTGCTATCGGGAGTTCGTCAGAGGAATGGCAGGTCAGGATCACTTAAGAATCTCTCTCCTAAGCGTTAAGCAGATAAACCAAGCTGTCGTACATGAATGCACCGCCTGACAGAGTCAGTTTCAGCGTGTTTTTTCCATCCTTCACTAACGCTGCCGGGATAACCCATGTCTCCAGATGATAATTGCCACATAGCGTAGCCCCACGATAGATAGATTTATCATTCGGGTAAGAAATCGTGTCCAGCAGCGTTTCATTCAGATAGACATGCAGTGTTGGCGCAGAGCCACCAATGGATGCGCTACTCGCGGCAGCGATGCCCAGTTTAAGAGAACGTCCGGCACCATCGGCACGATCTTCAAATTCCACGTTCCAGCTACCGATTTGAGTCTGCGCATAGTACCATTCACGGGCAGGATCACTTTTGCCCACAGTAAAGGTCAGATCTGCGGGTGGCAGCAGTTTCCAGCGATAGTTTCGCTGATTTCCACTGTACTGATATCCCGAGGCGCGACGATCCGTTTCACCAATTTGCCACAACACATTTTGCGGTTCTGCGATGCCCAGCTCACCAATATCAGTATCGACGTTAGCCGCCACGATGACTGTTTTATGCACTAATGCGCCAACAGCTGCTCCTGATAATGGATATACCGTGAGCAGCCAGCGTCCCGGCCGAACGCTATCAAGACGGAAGCTGCCGTCACTGTTGGTCCGTGTATGCCAGCTATAGCCGCGGACCTGCAGATCAAATTCTTCATCCTCGGGCGATAACACAACCTCGCTAACGACACCGTTAATTTTGCCTCTCACGCTGCCGCGTGACAGCGGATACAGTGATTCATCGACCCAGTGGTAAGGCCATGCCGCGGCTTCTTTACTGCTCTGATTGATCACATCGTTGATCATCTCGCTATTACTCCCTTGGTTAAAATGAATAACCCATGGGCTAATGCTGGTCACTTAAGGTGACCAGCAACCTTTTTATCCGGATATTTCCTGCTCTTTACCCTCAACTCTCTCGGGTAACTTCGCTCTCTTCTACCCGGTAACACAAGCCATTTCGCCTGTTCATACAGGGTTCTCAGTTCTCCCGGCATTTTTCCCGGCGAAGCCCAGGGCAGGGTTATCAGCATCCGGATTATTTCGCTTATCGCTCCACTGAAGCTCAGCTGGTAAGGCAGGTAATCTCCTTTCAGATGGAACGCCATCTGCACCATCTGATATCGCACCAGGTTATAAGCCAGCAGTACCCCCCATAGCTCCTGTCTCACCAGCTCCGGCAGGCGACTGCGTAATGTCTACCGGCTGTCCAGCATACCCTGCTTTGCTTCCCGGTAGCCCAGTTCTATTTCCCAGCGGTGGCGATATAGCTCGCTGATATCTTTACCCGGATAGCGATTCGGGTCTGTCAGTGACGTCAGCACCTGCCTCTCTTTACCGTCTACCCTGCGGGTCAGCAGTCTTGCCACCATTTCTTCCGGGACCCCTGGCCATTGCTTCCTGGCTCGTGGACTGGTTTTCAGGCATATCAGTTCATCTCCACGCCCCAAACGGCGAACCACCTGATACTGTACGTGTTTTTTCAACGGCAACAACCAGTGACGGTGTTCTCCTGCTGTCTGCCAGTGATGAAGCAGACCCATCGAATAAAATCCCTTATCGAACAGGGTGATACTGTTATTCGGGGTTTTCTCCGTCAGGTGCTCAGCCAGCCGCATTTCACTGACTTTTTCACTGTCGAATGCACTGGCGGCGATCAGATGGCTGCTCAGCTCCATCAGACAAACCATTCGCACCTGAGGATAGCCGCCTTCGCCGTACTGGCTGCTGTGTTTACTGAAGACGGCTCTGTTTTCCGGCGTATCGGCGGTACGCCAGACCACGCCGTCGACAGCAAACAGATTCAGACCGTGCCATTTTGGATGTGCAGCCTGCTGATTCCAGTGCTGCTGTGTGATATCAAAAAGCTCCCGCACTGCATTTTCACCCAGAGTCTTACGGCGCTGAATGACAGCGCTGCGTGCGGTAAAAGGAGCTCCGGTCCGGTCAGTAATATCCATCAGATTGACGATTTCGGTCATCGGACGATCGCAAAAAATGGACATCCCAACGACAAGCCAAATCATGGATTCGAGGGAAAGTTTACGTTTACGCAAAGTAACGGTATCGGTCAGGGTGAGCGCCTGCTGAATAAGCTCGGGAGGAATAAGGTCGGCGAGACTACGGGCGCGCTCAGGAGTGGCGGCATTGATGATGCCGAGGGCCTGGGAAAGTTCCATTTAAAAAGGGTTCCATGATGAACATAGAACCCTTTTTACCGCATAAACCGGATCGGTCAACCGATCCTTAAATGATCGGCATTAACCCATGGGCCATACATTTTTTGAAACCCCGCCGGCATTTCCAGCTTCGGTGTACCGAAATGTGCGCCTGACATATAAACAATCATCAGAGAATCCTGGTGAGTGATCAGGTCCTGTTTTAAAGGGCCGCCTGAAAAATATTCATGACTGGGATGAATAAACCATGCGCCAGTATTATTGCCTAATACACCGCAGAAATTCTTGTCTCGTACGAAGCGGGCAAGGTCATATTTTGAATAGTAAGTACCATCAGGTAACTGCCAGGTTTCATCCTGAACCTTGGTGTATTTTTCCAGTTCAGAATACCTTTTGGGCTGCATCTCAATTTCACCGTTGTGTACCAGTGGCATCAGATCCGGATCAAAACGACAGACCAGACGGAATTCATCAATACTTAGATTCTTATCTGTTTTATTGCGTGCGATAACATAGCAGTATATCCCGCTCATTCCAGAAGTAATGATATAGTGCTGCTCAATTGAAATTCTGGATGCAGAGGATTGCGCGTAAACGACATGAGAAAAATCTTCATTTAACTCAACAATCTCAAGAGAATCAGGCACAAAAGAAATATTTTCTCCGTCATTGTAATCAATGTAGAAACTTTTTTTACCATTTAAGTTTCCGATAATATTCTGGTTATTTATAAGAACTTTTGTTGCATGACCATCTGTAAATGTAGCTGAGAAAAAATCATTTTTCATAATCAGTTTCAGCCCATCAACAACAACACTAACATTTCCCATAGTATGGCATCCTTTTATATGGAGTGGTGGCTATTTACAGTATGGATGTCTGATTCCGATCCTTATTTACCATACTGAATTTCGTCTACTTTATTACTAAAGAATAAATAAACGAGATCAAAAAGACTCAATTCAGAATGGTTATTTCTCATTTTGCGACGGGTAATTGATTTCGGGATGATAGTATTTTATGTTCAGATAATGCCCTGTGGGTTCTGTCGCATTAACGGCAGTGGACCGGCAGAAAGGCTGCTGCCTGTTTTTCAGGCAGCCAGCAGACAGAATTGTTCCGCGGGAACAATCCATCACTTTGTGGATGTTGATATTGTCCTTTGCGTATCATGTGGAGCTGTTCGATGCCGGCCAGCCGCGTCTGTGCACGGCGAAACAAGTTAAATCCCGGCATCTGGTATCCGGCGTCTGATATTGCGGTGATCCTGCTCAACTAAGTTGTTCAGATACTTGCTTTGCCTGACGGTGATGTTTTCCTCAGCGGGTTTGTCGGCATTGAGCGTTGCCAGGGCGGCGGTACTGGCGCCGCTTTTAGCGATCGTCACCACTTCAGGTTCACCGTAGTGACGGATAACCTTGCGAAAGAAACGCAGCGCGGCGGCATCACGCCAGGCGGTCAACAAAAAGTCGATGGTCTGTCCCGGTCTGTCGACGGCGCGGTACAGGTATTTCCACTGCCCTCTGACCCTGATGTGGGTTTCGTCCATGCGCCAGTGGCCCCGCACAGCACGTTTATGCCGGCGAAATGCCCTGTCCGGTAACGGCACCAGACGGATGACCCGGCGATGGCGTGTGGAAGGGCCAACGACAGTACCGCGCTCCGCCATCATTTCTTCCAGTGTTGGTAAATGAATGGCCGCGGGCGCGCAAGTGGTAAACCAGGCCGCTGCGCCCGCCCGGCCTCCGATAAAAGACAGGCGCACATCTTCAGTTCTGTGGAGCAGGGATATCTGAAACTTCTGGCCGGGTTTCATCCAGCATGTTAACAGGCGCTGGTGCAGTAGGCTGCATAATTTTCAGCCAGTTCTGCTGCAACTTTTGCATATCCGTTTCTGCTTCACCCTGCGGCTGCATCAATACCATGGTGATATCCTGTGACAACTGCTGACGCAGTTCTTGGTTCATCATCTGCAACGTCAGGCCTGACAGGAAGCTCTGGCGCAGTTTCTGATACTGCTCAGGGGCGATGTCCACTACCGCATTCTGCTGCGAACGCAAACGCTGGCTCATCAGCACATTCGTATCGGTGCGGGCATAGGTCGCAAACAGCTTGCTCAGTTCTGCGGTCTTTTGCGCCATCAGCGCGTCAAACTCTTCCTGGGGCAGGCCGTTATCACGGATATTCGCCATTTCATGTGCCACCAGATTAAGGTTACTGGCGAGCGTGGCATTATCAGCATCCAGATTAATTGCGCACTGCGCACGCTGATACAGCACGCGGCAATCGAAACCAACCTGTACTTTTTGCGCTTTGTTTGCGCTCAAAACGCGCTGAACATGCCAGAACAACGCTTCCCGCGCCAGATCGCCCTGCCAGTAACGTTGCAGATTCTGCGAGTCGACGATCGGATGCCACGCAGAGTCCCACACCAGAGAGAGGCGATCCTGGTTAAGATTACCATTCACCAGGCTTACCGGGTGCACCGCTAAGGGTGACAGCGTGGGAATGGGGGTTGGCGTGGTACGTTTGCCCTGCAACGGCGAAAACGCTTTGCTAATCTGTTCGGCCAGATTTCGGCTGTCAAGGTTACCCACCACAAACAGCGTCATGGCATCCGGCGTGTACCACTGTTTGTAAGAAGCATTAAGTTTTTCCGAATCAACCGGGGCGCTGGCGAGCTTTAACGGATCATGGTCCAACAGCGCTGACCCTTTAAGGCGATAACGCCACCAGACATCCTGCGGATTAGCAGGCCAGCTGGCAATAGGGTCGTCCATGTTCAGGGCCGTATTGACCGTTTGCTGATTGATGTTCATTTCACCCACGGTCGCGGCCAGCCAGCTCAGGGCCTCTTTCACCAATTCAGGGCGGTTATTCGGCAGGCTCAGATTATAAAGGGTAAAATCATAAGAGGTGACAATTGGTGGCTGTGGACGGTCGGGATCGATACTTTGTTGCCACAGCGAACGTTGCCGGGCGGTATCCAGTTTGGCATTATGCACCAGCGCCAGACGTGGCAGCAAATGGCTGTATCCACTTTGCTGGACATTTTCCATCAGCGAGCCGGTATTTACCATCAAACGAACTTCAATACGATCGCTGGGACGCTGAGGCGTGGACAGAATCTGCCAGCTGAAATTATTATTCAGTTTTCCCTGCTGCCAGGCAGGATCGGGTTGCAGTGTTTCAGCCTGAACACTACCGCTGGAAGCGATCAGCAGTACCCCACCAACTAAAAGACGAATTCTGCTGCCCTGCATGTAAACCCCTACTCAATCACAAACCAAAAATAATCACTGGCGGTCTTTCACCTGCAACGCCTGGCAGGGAACACTGTCAATTAAGAAGAACAGCCTGTTAGACCACGCCCCGGCCAGGAAATCTCACCGGAAAGTAAAAAATGATAAAATCGTTGAGGGTTATTATGCAAATGCCCGCCTCGAGGGCAAGTCACGACGGGCATTTGTAGGGTTTTTTAGTAAATTAACAGGCCATCATCAGATTTCTGACAGTTCTTTAGCCTTAGTCGGCGAGGAAAGAGCCTGATGAAGTTTCTGCTCATCCAGTTGATCGACCCACTTCGCGACCACAACGGTCGCTACACCATTACCGATCAGGTTGGTCAGTGCACGCGCCTCTGACATAAAACGATCAATACCCAGAATCAGCGCCAGCCCGGCAACCGGCAGATGCCCGACGGCAGAAAGCGTTGCCGCCAGCACGATAAAACCACTGCCCGTCACCCCCGCCGCGCCTTTTGACGACAGTAGCAGCACCACCAGCAGCGTGATCTGATGGAAAACATCCATATGGGCGTTGGTGGCCTGAGCAATAAATACCGCGGCCATGGTCAGATAAATGGATGTGCCATCAAGGTTGAAAGAGTAACCGGTAGGGATGACCAGACCGACCACCGATTTTTTACAACCCAGCTTTTCCATTTTATCCAACATGCGCGGAAGCGCGGATTCAGACGAAGAGGTACCCAGTACAATCAGCAGTTCTTCTTTTATATAGGCGATAAATTTGAAAATATTGAAGCCTACCACGCGAGCAATCAGCCCCAGCACAATCACCACAAACAACACGCAGGTGATATAAAAACAGATAATCAGCTGGCCCAGCTGCAACAATGAGCCAACGCCATATTTACCGATGGTAAATGCCATGGCCCCAAATGCACCAATGGGTGCCAGACGCATGATCATATTGATAATGCCGAAG
Organism: Erwinia tracheiphila; assembly: GCF_021365465.1. Lineage (NCBI taxonomy): Bacteria > Pseudomonadati > Pseudomonadota > Gammaproteobacteria > Enterobacterales > Erwiniaceae > Erwinia > Erwinia tracheiphila. The sequence continues at coordinate 148,803 of NZ_CP089932.1, read as the reverse complement.
ATTACGCGGGAGAAACTTTCAATAAAGTTGAAAACCAGCGTGCCTTTGTCACCCATACGATGCAGGGCAAAACCAAACAGAATAGCGAATAACAGCACCTGAAGAATATTGCCGCTGGCAAAAGCGCCGATCACGCTGCCAGGGATAATATCCAGCAGAAAAGCGACCACACCTTGCTGCTCCGCCTGCTGGGCATAAACCGCTACCGCTTTGGCATCAAGCGTGGCGGGATCGACATTCATGCCGGCACCGGGTTGCAACACATTGACCACCACCAGACCAATAATCAGGGCGGCGGTGCTGACAATTTCAAAATAAAGCAGGGCCACGGCACCAGTACGGCCCACCGCTTTCATACTTTCCATTCCGGCAATACCCGTCACCACGGTACAAAAGATCACCGGAGCGATGATCATCTTGATCAATTTGACGAAAGCATCGCCCAGCGGCTTCATCTGTGTACCCAGTTCGGGCCAGAAATGCCCGAGAAGTACACCGACAGCAATAGCAGTTAAGACTTGGAAATAAAGACTTTTAAACAGAGAAGTTTTCATAGCAATACCCGTTAACGGATTGATGACGGTCAGGTTCGTTGTAGTTATCGTCAAACATCGCGCAAAACTAACACCTCGTTAACTGGATTTATATAAATTGACACATTCTTAACACTCTTGCTTGACGTTTTAAGAGCTGAATCACTTCAGCTCGTCACCAACGCGGGCTTGCATGCTATGGGAAAAAGAATACCGCGCATGGCAATCGGGCTTCATCTTCCGTCAGCCCTCCTGAGGGAGCCGTTCTGACTCCGCATCCTGCCAGCCAGGAAAATACTTCTCATTAAACGTCTGAACCGGCAATGCTTCTGAGTAAAGATAGCCCTGGCCAATAAAGATCCCCCGCGCCAGCAGCCAGTCGCGCTGCTGCGGTGTTTCCACACCTTCAGCGATGACATCAAGTCTGATGATATCGGCAATGGCCGCCACGATTTTCACCATAGTGTCGTCGTGGGGTAATACGCATACAAAACTGCGGTCTATCTTCAGCTTGCTAATTGGCAGCGACTTAAACTGACTGAGCCAGTTAAGATTGGCATAGCCCATGCCAAAATCATCCAACGCCACCGCCACCCCAAGCTCCTGTAACTCGCCCAATAAACGCAACGCCAGCTCAGGTTCACTAGGCTGTGCGGTCTCGGTAATTTCCAGCATCAGGCTGTCCGGAGAAATACGGTGGCGCTCAATCAGATCGCGAAGATGTGTCACCATGTCCGGCTCCAGCAATTGTGCAGCGGAGAGATTCACGCTGAGTGTCAGCGTCACCCCGGCTTTCTGCCATGCAGCCAGCACGCGACAGGATTCCTCAAACACCCAGCGGCCCACCGAAACAATCACGCCAATCTCTTCTGCATTGACGATCAGATCCTCCGGGAGCGACCAGCTTCCATCCGGCTGACGCATCCGTAGAAGCGCTTCCGAACCGACCAGCTGCCCGTTACGCATATCCACCTGCGGTTGCAAGAACAGCGAGAAATTCTCCTCTGCCAGCCCCTGCAAAATGTTGTGCTCCTGCGTCAGACGCTTGTGCGCACGATCCATCATCGCCGGGTCAAAAAACAAAATCTGATTTTTGCCCTGATAACGGGCAGACATCATTGCCGACGCCGCACGGCTGATAAAATCCTGCGCATTGAGCTGGCTGTCATCGCGCTGCGCCAGACCGATAGAGACATTCGGACGCAACTGCATTTGCTGTAACGTCACCGGTTGATTCAGACGCAGCAAAAGCTGGCGCGCCAACCGTATTGCCCGGAAGGGGCTATTTGCCCGTCGTGCTAATAACACCAGGTCGCTACCTGAAAGTTGCCCCACAATAGTGTGGCTGTCGATGGCGCTTTTAACCCTTTCCAGCAGCGTCTGCAACAGGACATCACGCTGCTCATCCGCCACCACGCCATTCGCTTCCAGCAGCGTTTCAATACGCAAAATCAGCACGGTGAACGATTCATCGCCGACAAGTGAATTGAGATGCTCGTCAAGCAGCGCAAGAAATAGCGCTTTATTCGGCAAATTGGTCAGGGCAACGCGGGTGATCAATCGGCTCATCTCGCTGTACACCGACTCCGAAACCTGCTGATTACGATTGTAGCTGCGGATCAACATGCCTAATTCATCATCGCGATGACGCGCAGGCAAAGCCAGCTGATGGAAAATCGCCTCCTGAGGGGGCAGATCCTGCAATGCGGTGGCAATCGTCCGCAGCGGACGGACGATGAGTCGGTTAATACACCAGCTTATCGACACGGACAGAACCAGCGCCATTAACAGCCAGATGGTCACCATCGTTGACAGTGCGCTAAGGATAAACTGATAAACCCGCCAGGAATCCGCCTGCAAAACCAACAGGGCCAGCGGTTTCGGGTTAGAAGGCTCCAGAGAATAGAGCGGCACAGTAATTTTTATCGGCAGCTCAAACAGGCGGGCAATCAATTCCGGTACGGGCCGCGCCAGTTCAAAATCGGTATGCAGCGCCTGCATACCATTCGGTAATACCACATCGGCCTGGGCAAGGATGCCTGCTGGCTTTAGTGATGCAAGAATGCGCCCCGCCTGGCTGGTATCCGCCTTGAGCACCGCCTGCGACAGCGGTTGCCGCACAGTATGCGCCACATTCTCCATCTGCTGGGCGTAGTCAATTCTGCGCTGCTGCACAAAATGAAAAAGTTGAATGACGATAAAAATACAGATGGTGACGGTCGCCACGCCTGAAACCGTCGCCATCTGTTTTATCGTTAACGAACGACTTACGCGCAAGCCTGTTCTCCGCAATGCCAAGACCGCCATAGCGGCGAAAAAACGTCCCGGACAGATGTTGCCCATAAGGCAGGATCTGGATTAAACACTTTCCAGGCATAACCTGGCAAGGTTAACAATGAATTGGCCAGTGAGAGGCTAATGGAAATCGACATACGGCGTCGGCAACAGCATTGGCACATCGCCTGACCATCCCGTCATCGAACAATGAATATAAAGTAATGGATGGCAGTGTAATCCTTCGCCCGTTACAGATCCATACTCGCGCCCGGTAGCGAGTGCGCGCGGTGGCCCGCAAGGTGACGCCATCCATACGTCTGCCGCTGGCAGAACCAGTACCGCTATCCGCTTCAGACTTAAGCAGCCGTTCCCATCAAAATACCATTGAAGATATAAGAAAAAAACCAAAGAAAGACGGTTATCTGATATCGTTCCGATGCTATTTGTATGGGGTTAGAAATGGATAAGAAAAGAGCGATAACAGTACTGGATACCTTTGCCGGAGCAGGTGGTTTCAGCTTAGGGTTTCATTTAGCCGGTGCTGAAATTAAAGGCGCAATAGAAATAGATAGCTGGGCAAGCGAGACGTTTACAGCAAACCATCCTGAAACGATGGTCATCAAAAAAGACATCGCCTTAATGAAGGATGATGAAATCCTGTCCATATTTTCCCGGCCTGATATTTTGTTAGGCGGCCCACCGTGCCAGGGCTATTCTATTGCTAATAGAAAAAATGGGGACCCGAAAGATCCCAGAAATACACTTTTCCAGGAGTTTCTTCGTATCGGAAGGTTATTTAGTCCTCCTGTCATTATCATGGAAAATGTTCCTAACATCGTTAAAGCCAGGACAAGTGAAGGCGTTTTCGTTGTTGACATTATCAAAGAAGAATTAAAAAATCTGGGCTATTTCGTTTATGATAAAGTGCTTGAAGCAACAGATTATGGCGTTCCTCAGATTAGAAAAAGACTGTTCATCATCGCTTCTAAAAAAGAACTAAAACACCCGTTCCCGAAAGCCACCCACAATATTAATGGCGAAAATGGATGCCTAAAAACGCCCACGCTATGGGATGCTATATCTGATCTCCCTGAGATTCAGGCCAGAGAGGGATCTGAAGCGATGAATTATCATTTACCAGCAAAAAATGAATATCAAATGATGCTACGAGAAAGATCAAATCTCGTATTTAATCACAAAGCAATGAATCACTCTAAAAGATTAGTTGAACGATTTTCTTCTATGTCCTGGGGGCAATCAACATCTGATGTCCCGGAACATTTAAAACCAATGAGAAGAAACGGTAAAGAAATATCAGACAAAGTCTACGATCAAAATAACAGAAGAATGCACCCTGACAAACCGTGCCACACTATAGCTGCTTCTTTTTATGCAAACTTTGTCCACCCGAACATCCACAGAAACTTTACTGCACGCGAAGGCGCGAGAATACAATCCTTTCCAGACTGGTATGTTTTCAAAGGCAAACCGACCGTGGTAAGCCATAAACTTTTGCAAAGAGAAGGAAGAACTGACGAAAAATATTTATGTCAATATAACCAGATTGGCAATGCCGTGCCACCATTACTCTCTCAGGCAATAGCTGAGAATATTTTTAAGGAGGTTTTTGATGAGTGATGCAACATCAAATAATACGGTTTTCGTTCATGGTAATAACATTTATCAAAAGAAAATGAGCAAGGATAAGTATACGGACAAAAAATCTGTTGATTATTTATCTGAAATTGAAAAAAGATACGAAAAATGGAAAGGCGATAACTTATCCCTGAAAGGCCCGTTCTGTGAAAAAAACAAAAATGATGTAAAAATCATCACAGGAAAAGTTAAGCTGCTGAATGATTATAAAGATTTCATTGACGATAAAAAATATGCAGAACACTTTGATTCACGTTCTAACCTTCACTCATCTGTATTAGAAGAGTTTATGTTTTATCTGTTCAAAGATATGGTTGAAGAGATTTCACCTCATGCGTTGATAGGTAAAACTCACTCCTTTAAAGACATATTTTTCAGATCAAAGTCATATAAAGATATGGTGAATAAACCATCGGCCATTGTTGAAATCAAAGATCATGATTTTTCTATCGGAATCACTGTTAACGCAAAGATGAAAGTAAATGGTTCTGAATTTTATGAGAACCATCTCTGGGACATACCTGCTCTTGCCATTGAATGTAAAACCTATTTGGACAAGACAATGCTACAGGATGTATCTACAGCAGCCGAACAGCTTAAATTAAAAAACCCAAACGCTGTTTATATTGTTGTCGCCGAATGGGTAAAGTTAACCGAGAAAGTTAATCTAAAAAAATATAAAGTTGACCAAATTTATATTCTAAGAAAGCAGAAAAACACCGACAGAGAATTAAGATACAAGGCAGGATACATCAAAAATCCAATCTATGATGAGGTCGTTTCTCATCTGTTCAATACTGTGAGAGATTTTCTTACAACGGACTGGGATAGCGGTATCGCTTATGGCCTGCAAAATGGATATTTAATATAAATCGCTTTTGAGCCGTCAATCATCGTGTGAAAGGCGATCAATCAAGCGTTGCAAAATATGGTCGTGAAGCCGCGCATCGCCAATGCTTGCGCGGAATCTCTTTTCAACGCCAATCGCACTGCACAATATATTCCTTTTTGCATCACGCGTTTAGTCTGGCATGTGTTCGCACGCAGCGAAACGTGCCAGCAGCCCTCATGCTATCGCTAAATGACCAGGCAGAGAGTGCTCCACGTTTTACCAAACCTTGCACAATAGGGGAATGGCGTGGTTTGAGGGAACAAACTGATTATCTGTTGTGGTAACACGAGTCTGCCCCAGGCAAAGGTGTCCGGCAAAGCAGGCAACACTGACATTGCAAGAATACTGGCCTTTGCTCAATCCTCCGCAAGGTCACACTCACTTTTTCTATGCGCCCGCTTTCCTGCCATCAACCGTATAAACCGTCCGCTGCCAGTCGCGGTCAGGTCGGTTAACGAAAGACACCACGCTGGCTGGTTTGACCGCACCGACAATCTTACCGTCTTTATCAGTGTGCACATCATTCCAGTTGGCCGAACAATGCAGATAGCGGCTTGCCAGCAGATTCAGCTCCGGCGTGGTAAAGCCCGGCGCTTCCTGTCCACGCCTTACTGAACGACCCAGCGCGATGGCTTTTTCACACAGGCTTTCCAAATCACCGGGCAACGCCAGTTCCGCTATAGTGGGTTCGGGCGGCATAAACAGCACCCCTGCCTCGGTGGCCGCGTCCATCATCACTCGCAGCGCCACCTTTGCCCAGTCGTTGCGTACGCAGCAGCGCAGGACCACCGCCGCCGCACTGCGTTTTTGCATCGTGCCGTAATGGTCTGTCGACATACGCTCATCGTGCCAGCTCACCAGCTGCGTCGGGTTATTGGCAATCAGTAATTCGCTGGCCGGATAGCGGCGCAGCGCCGTAAACTCCTCGCTGGCCTGCCGCCAGGCATCGGTCTGTTGGTCATCCGTCTCCAGAGGAACCGTGACAAATTGTGGCCGCGTGAGAAAATAATCCTCTTCATCCAGCGGATGATAGCCGCCGCCAATGTCAGCATGGGCACCCGGTAATGCCAGCTCTGGCCAGGCCGGTTTAACACTGTTGAGTGCAAAGTTAAAACGACACTCATGCTGTGCAGTCAGATGAAAAACCCGCTCCGCTACGCCGGGACGCAGCATCAGGTTTACGTTTCCGGTATCAGCACTGTTGGGATTGAAACCATTTATTGCGCTGCTGATTGCCGCAACGGTATCAAAGAGACCGAGAAAACGGACTTTACCGACAGCTGCCCCCTGATACTGCACGCCGTTCAATCCTTCCTTGAGCGCGGCGGTAAGGGCGCAGTCCTGATTAAATACCCGATTGGCAAAATGCCTGGCCGAAGCTGCGCCGCGACTGAAGCCAAACAGGTCGAATTGTACGTCGCTGACGATGCAGGACGCCGCATCCGGCCGTTCAGCAAAAAACGACTGCAGCTGCGTGGCAACGGCCCTGATCGCTTTCTCCGTCTTTGCCAACACACCACGCTCACCCGTGCCGAAAGCACTGTCCAGCAGCCGATCTTGCTCACCCGCTTGTGTACCTATACCATCGATATACAGGGACTGTTGCAGCACGCCTTCAGCAGCGGTTAAATCGGTTTTATACAGCGTATTCAGCCAGTGAATGTTGGTGTAATAACCAAGATGGCTACCGCGGTGGTTGGCCTGCGCCGCGACACACGCCTCCAGATGAGACGTGGTGTTATGCGCATTGTTTGCCGTACCGTCAAAAAAAATGCCGAGAGTGAAGATAACTTTGGTGGGTGGCTGAGTGAGGTGGTTATCCGGCGGGGTGATGCAAGGGGGGCTCATAGGGGCTCCGCTATTCTCCGTTATTTGCCCTAGTAAACCCCCACACCCATAGCCAGACAATCCCATCGCCGCCTCAGATTTTACCGATCCATCGGTAAAAATGAGTAACTGACTCAGTTAATTAACGATCCTTCATGTCCATCCAGGACAGCAATTGCAGACTGAACATAGCGCCCTTACAGGGCGAGCGTCACGGCTCTGCCGTTCCGAGGGTGTTCATGACCGGCTCACAGCTTTATACTCTGCGGTATGTTAATTTCTCAGGAAATCATTCACATGGCCCGTAGCAAAGCCCCCAGAAAGCGTAAACCCACGCCCTCGTCCCGACGCGCTATACCCGGATATCCTAAGCGTTTTCTGGTGTCCATTCCGCCCCGGAGCGATTATGACGACCCCGACGAGTTTTTTACGACACTCCGCAGGATGCCATTCGTCACTGTGTCCACCTGGGGCCACAGTTTTTCCTCGATACACACTTCGACCCGCCTCTCGTCTGCATCATCCGCGGCTTTGAGCCGCCTGACTCACCCGACGGCGATGTCGTCCTTGAGTCCATGCCAGCCGATGTGTTTATTATCGCCACAGAATCCGGCATGCTGCCGGTGACCTTCGCTCCCTGGGATAAACACACCGACAACTGGGCCGATGACTGTGACGACTGGCACTATAATACCGGTGCCACTGCAGAGCGATAATCCGCCGCATGTATATCCCGCGCCCGGCAAAACTGCTGTTCACCACTGATGACGCCTGGAACCGGTATATGGATAAACACGGGGACACCCTCAGCCCCTGGACCGTACTCTGCGTCGAGCGCATGCTCGCCTGCGGCACTGCTGCCATGGGGGTGAAGCGATACTGCTGCGCCTCCCCGGACTGCACCCACACCCGCTTCTTCTGCCAGACCTGTAAATCAAAAGGCTGCAGCTCCTGCGGACATAAGGCCACGGAGCAGTGGATTACAGAGCAACAGCAAATTCTGCCCGACTGCGACTGGCAGCATATCACCTTCACCATGCCCCATCTGCTGTGGCCCTTTTTCAACAATAACTGGCCTCTGCTCAATGCCCTGTTCCGCGCAGCCACCCGCGCCATGCTCCGCTGGGCCAGAAAACAGGGTGTGGAAGTCGGTATCTTCTGCGCCCTGCACACCTACGGTCGCCAGCTCAACCAGCATCCCCACATTCATCTCTCCGTCACCCGCGGCGGGCTTGATATTAAACACGGCGTATGGCGCGACCTCTTCTTTAAAAAGCATGCCGTGGAGGAAATCTGGCGCGGAGCCGTCATCCGGCTGCTGCGCCACAGCTATGACCTGATTAACCCCGGCAGGCTGCCGGGGCTGGGGCATATCCACGACAAAAAACAGTGGCTGCGCTATCTGCAGGCGCAGTACGGGCGCCGCTGGAAGGTCCACTTCGCGAAGAAGACCCGGGGGGCCTGGCGGAGCGTCAAATATCTGGGCCGGTACCTGAAACGGCCCCCCGTGTCGGCGGCGAAGCTGAGGCACTACAGCGGCGGCGCGGTGGTGCACCACTATTACGACCACCGTACGCAGCAGTACCGGCAGCAGACGCTGACGCAGGAAGATATGATCGGACGTTATATCAGCCATATCCCGGCGAAGCATTTTAAGATGGTGCGTTATTACGGTTTTTTATCAAACCGTAAACGGGGTAGCCTGCTGCCGAAGGTGTATGAAGCCCTGGAGATGGAAGCGCGGAAAAAACCGGAGAAGCCCGGCTTCGCCGCGCTGATGAAAGAATTTCTGCGCACGGATCCGTACAAATGCATTCTGTGCGGCAACCGACTGCGCTTCAGCAGTGCGCAGGCCGGGAGGCACGCGTCGGAGTTGGTGGCAGAAAGACTGCATAACATCGACCGGAAACGATGGCTTCTGGCACAGACTGCGGGATAAGTGCGTCTGAAAAACAGCTTTCAGGTTAAAAACGCGCCGCAAATGCCATTTTATGACCATAACGTTCCCGATGGCACATCATTACTGCATTACAGACACTGCTGCTCATGGTCAGGAAATTTTTAAAACGATGATTCAGTTTCCTAACCATGAACGCGCCGCAACAGAACGCCCCTCAACCGGACCCACAGCATGCTCCAGAAGGGGAGTGGCCCCCGTACAGCGATCCGATGGATGACATTGATTTTTAAGCCAGTGACCTGTGTGTACAGGAAGAGAAAAGGTGCCGGAAAGATGGGCTTTCCGGCAGACAGTTATCAATATCAGTGAGGTATCAATAATGTCAGTGAACGAGTCTAAAACAAAATCACCTGCCAAAACCAGAAAAAAAGGTGTTTCACCCGCAACAGACAGCGAGCTTGCAGTCGCGCTTGATGCGACACCTGTCACGGTGCTTCCACTGTCTGGCCTGATTAAATCACCGCTTAACGTGCGCACCATCCCGTACCCTGACGAGTCCGTTCGCAGACTGGCTGAAACTCTCCGCACGGTGGGCCTGTTGCAGAATCTGGTGGTACATGCCCTGCCATACGGGCGGTACGGCGTCACCGCAGGTGGCAGACGCCTCGCCGCGCTTGTGCTCCTGGCCGGGGAGGGCGCAATTGCACCGGATCACCCCGTTGCCGTGAAGGTCATCCCTGCCAGCCTCGCGGTGGCCGCTTACATGACCGAAAACGGTGAGCGCTGTGACATGCATCCCGCAGAACAAATTGCCGGATTTCGGGCAATGGTGAACGAAGGTAAAACCGTGGCGCAAACCGCCGCTCTTTTGGGATACAGCACCCGCCACGTCCTTCGAATGCTGAAGCTGGCTGACCTTGCTCCCGCTATCCTTCAGGCGCTGGCGCTGGAAAGCGATCACAACCGCCAGTTGCAGGTACTGGAAGCGGCCAGGGAGCGCGGCTGGAATCGTGAACCGGATGTCAGTGTTATCAGGAGGCTGATTACACAGGAGGAAGTGTCAACCCGCAGCGATAAATTCCACTTTGTGGGCGCGTCGGCACTGTTGCAAATTTCTTGATGCTGTACCTTTTGTATTACAGAAATGCCTTAAATTTCAAAAACCCTGCTCACCAGACGCATCTCGCCCAGAGGATGGCCGTAGTAAAAGTTTTCCGCCTGTCCTTTACGCAATGCCCGCATGAATTCAATCCCCCTGATGGTGGCATATGCCGTTTTCATGGATTTAAATCCCAGCGTGGCGCCGATTATCCGTTTCAGTTTGCCGTGATCGCATTCAATGACGTTATTCCGGTACTTAATCTGCCGGTGTTCAACATCAGGCGGACACCGGCCTTCCCGCTTCAGTAACGCCAGGGCGCGACTATAGGTGGGGGTTTTATCGGTGTTGATGAGGCGGGGGCTCTGCCAGCCTTTCACGTTGTTCAGAATCTTTCCCAGAAAACGGTATGCCGCTTTGCTGTTACGGCGCGGGGAAAGATAAAAATCGATGGTGCGGCCTTTGCTGTCAACAGCACGGTACAGGTATGCCCATCGGCCGTTAACTCTGATATACGTTTCATCAAGATGCCAGGAGCAGAACCCTGAAGGGTTACGCCAGTACCAGCGCAGCCGCTTTTCCATTATCAGGCGCATAACGCTGAACCCAGCGGTAAATCGTGGAGTGATCAACGTTGACACCGCGCTCGGCCAGCATTTCCTGCAGCTCACGATAGCTGATGCCGTATTTACAGTACCAGCGCACTGCCCACAGGATGATGTCACGCTGAAAATGCCGTCCTTTGAATGGATTCATGTGCTGCTCCGTCAGCAAAAGGTGACGATGAGTTTATCACCTCCAGATTTTTGCAACAGTGCCCCCTAAAAGGGGGCTTAAACACCACCTTTCCAGTCCGAGCTGTATTTGCCTTTCTTCTTCCTCTTTGGCAACTTTGTCCTGGTACCGCACATACCTTCGAATTACTTCTTCTTTTGCACCCACCGAATCCACAAAATACCCTCTTTGCCAAAAGTGGTCACACCAAAGCTTGTGCTTCCTGAGATAAGGAAACTTCTCGAACAGCCTGATGTCCGTTCTCCCTTTCACAAATTCCATCAACTCAGAAACACCCAAGCCCGGCGGCGTCCTCACCACCAGATGCATATGATATATCTGCACATTTAGCTCAACTACTGTGCATTTTTTCATATTGCTGTAAATAGTAGATGCTGCGGTAAACCTCTTTACCGAGATGACCTTTGAGGATTTTGTATCTGTACTTCGGTGTCCATACAAGATGATACTGACAGTTATATAATACGTGGGAAGCGGATTCATATCTGCTCATGCTATTTACTCCTTGTTACTCCTTGATTTGCTGGTAACAAACCGGGGCAGTATTTAGCATGGGCATTCTACGGGCAAAGCCCCACATGAACGATCACCACCTCCACAGGAGGTGGTTTAGTGTTGATAATAAAAAAATAGCGGCTGGCCGCTCTTTTTTGTTTTCACCGCCGGGTGACCGGCACTGCGATTAGCCTGCTACGGCAATACGTTTCATATCGGTCATGTAGCCACGCAGTTTGCGACCGACGCTTTCGATAGCGTGGCTGCGAATGGCGTCATTCACATCACGTAACAGTGCGTTGTCCACGGTGGAGGAAGCGGCAGTGGCTTTACCCAAATCGCCTGGCTGCAGGGCGGTCATAAACTCTTTCAGCAGCGGAACCGCCGCATAAGAAAACAGGTAGTTGCCGTATTCTGCGGTATCTGAAATAACCACGTTCATCTCGTACAAACGCTTACGCGCGATGGTATTGGCAATCAGCGGCAGCTCGTGCAGTGATTCGTAGTAAGCGGATTCTTCAATGATGCCCGCATCAACCATGGTTTCGAATGCCAGCTCAACGCCCGCTTTCACCATAGCGATCATCACTACGCCTTCATCAAAGTAAGCCTGTTCAGGGATTTTTCCTTCGAACTGCGGAGCCGTCTCAAACGCGGTTTTACCGGTTTCTTCACGCCAGCCCAGCAGGTTTTTATCGTCGTTGGCCCAGTCAGCCATCATGCTCGAAGAGAACTCACCGGAGATAATATCGTCCATGTGCTTCTGGAACAGCGGTGCCATAATGGTTTTCAGCTCTTCAGACAGGGCAAACGCGCGGATTTTCGCTGGGTTAGAAAGGCGATCCATCATCAGGGTAATGCCACCCTGCTTCAGCGCTTCAGTGATGGTTTCCCAGCCAAACTGAATCAGCTTTTCTGCGTATGCCGGGTCAGTCCCTTCTGCTACCAGCCTGTCGAAGCACAGCAAAGAACCCGCCTGCAACATACCACACAGAATGGTCTGCTCACCCATCAGGTCAGATTTCACTTCAGCAACGAAGGAAGATTCCAGCACGCCAGCACGATGACCACCGGTTGCCGCAGCCCAGGCTTTGGCAATCGCCATACCTTCACCTTTAGGATCGTTTTCCGGGTGAACAGCAATCAGCGTCGGTACGCCAAAGCCACGCTTGTACTCTTCACGAACTTCGGTGCCCGGACACTTCGGCGCAACCATCACTACGGTGAGGTCTTTACGCACCTGCTCGCCCACTTCCACGATGTTGAAACCGTGGGAATAACCGAGCGCTGCACCCTGCTTCATCAACGGCTGTACTGCCTGAACCACCGCGCTGTGCTGCTTGTCCGGCGTCAGATTAACCACCAGGTCCGCCTGCGGAATCAGCTCTTCGTAAGTCCCTACTTTGAAACCATTTTCTGTCGCTTTACGCCAGGAAGCGCGCTTTTCCGCAATGGCTTCAGCACGCAGGGCATAGGCGATATCCAGACCGGAATCACGCATATTCAGACCCTGGTTCAGGCCCTGTGCACCACAGCCAACAATGACGACTTTCTTACCTTTCAGGTAGCTCGCTTCATCAGCAAATTCATTACGCGCCATAAAGCGACATTTACCTAATTGCGCTAACTGGTTGCGCAGGTTCAACGTGTTGAAATAGTTAGCCATGGGCACTCCATATAGGGTTGTATTCATTTTTAATTGATGGGTACTGCCACGCAGCAGCTTACCCTGAATAACCCTTATCATATGACAGGAAATGTATTGCTTAAATTGATATATTAACAACGTCACATTGCAAAAAATGCAATGATAAAAGAGGGCGTTCAACGCATGGATTTACGGGATTTAAAACTGTTTCTGCACCTGGCTGAAAACCGACACTTTGGCCGCAGCGCAAGAGCAATGCATGTCAGTCCATCCACCCTCTCAAGACAGATTCAACGCCTTGAAGAAGACCTGGGGCAGGCGCTATTTATGCGGGATAATCGTACCGTGACGCTGACCGATGCCGGAGAAAGACTGCGTCAGTTTGCCCAGCAGACGCTGTTGCATTATCAACAATTACGCCATGTCATTGGCCAGAACGGGCCATCACTCAGTGGAGAACTGCGGCTGTTCTGTTCGGTGACGGCGGCCTACAGCCATTTACCACCAATTCTTGACCGCTTTCGCGCCGCGCATCCTTTAGTGGAAATCAAACTAACCACTGGCGACGCCGCCGATGCCGTTGAGAAAGTGCAAAGCAGCGAAGCCGATATCGCTATTGCCGGCCGGCCCGAAACCCTGCCAGCCAGCATTGGTTTTACGCCGCTGGGGCTGATTCCGCTGGTGCTGATTGCCCCTGCATTACCCTGCCCGGTACGTAATCAGGCAACCCAACCGGAACCTGACTGGGCGCAAACCCCGTTTATCCTGCCCGATCAGGGACCGGCCAGACAGCGTATCGACCTTTGGTTCCGCCGTCGCCGTATCCCTAACCCACTGATTTATGCCACCGTCTCAGGGCATGAGGCGATTGTCTCAATGGTGGCCCTGGGCTGCGGCATCGCCCTGCTGCCAGATGTGGTGCTGGAGAACAGCCCGGAACCTGTCCGCAATCGTATTCTGCTACTGGACAATGTGGAGATGGTAGAGCCGTTTGAACTTGGCATCTGTCTACAAAAAAAGCGGCTTAGTGAGCCGCTTATTGATGCATTCTGGAGCCAGTTGTAACTTGCTGTCTGCGCCGATAAATACGCTACTTTTTGCCAGATGGCCGTGCAGTAACGATCGTATGAACTGTTGCAGCAACCTCAGGCTGCAACGTGTCGGTATAGCATTATCAGGTGCTGCTATTCAAACCCGCAAGGAAAAACCTGAACGCAGGATTATTGCTTTCGTCATGGAAATCATAACCCAGCGCCTGGAGGTGCTCTTCAAACTGAGGCTCGTTTTCATCCAGTTCAAAACCGGCGAGCACGCGCCCATAGTCCGTGCCGTGGCTGCGATAGTGAAACAGTGAAATATTCCAGTGCGTCCCCAGCGTTTGCAGGAATCGCAATAATGCGCCCGGTGCTTCAGGAAACTCAAAGCTGAACAGCCGCTCGCGTAGCGGCTTCGACGGATGCCCCCCCACCATGTAGCGAACGTGTAGCTTCGCCATTTCATCGTCGGACAGATCGACCACCTTGTAGCCGCCCTCGTTCAGCAGCGCCAGAATTTCGCGACGCTCTTCCAGCCCGCGCGTCAGACGCACACCAACAAAAATGCAGGCGCTGTCAGCATTGGCATAACGGTAGTTGAACTCGGTAACGAAGCGGCCGCCCAGCAGCTGACAGAACGCCAGAAAGCTGCCCTTCTGCTCAGGGATGGTGACGGCAAGCAGCGCTTCACGCTGTTCACCCAGTTCACAACGCTCTGAAACGTAGCGCAGACCGTGGAAATTTACGTTGGCTCCCGACAGCACATGTGCCAGACGCTCACCTTTGATTTGATGCTGCTGGATATACTTCTTCATGCCGGCCAGGGCCAGCGCACCTGAAGGTTCAGCCACGGCGCGAACATCTTCAAACAGATCTTTCATTGCCGCACAGATTGCATCGCTGTCCACCGTAATGATGTCATCAAGGTATGTCTGGCACAGGCGGAAGGTTTCGCTACCAATCCGCTTCACCGCCACGCCTTCTGCGAACAGCCCGACACGCGGCAGGTCCACCGGATGACCAGCATCCAGCGCAACCTTGAGGCAGGCAGAATCTTCCGCTTCCACGGCAATGACTTTGATTTGCGGCATCAGTTGCTTAATCAGCACCGCCACGCCCGCCGCCAGGCCACCGCCACCCACCGGCACAAACACGCGATCAATATGCGCATCCTGCTGCAGCAGCTCCATTGCTAACGTGCCCTGACCGGCAATCACCATCGGATGATCGAAAGGCGGCACAAAGGTATATCCCTTCTGCCCGGAAAGCTCCTGCGCTTTTCCCTTGGCTTCATCAAAATTGGCACCGAACAGCAAAACCTCTCCGCCAAACGCCCGCACCGCATCGACTTTGATATCTGCCGTCGCCACTGGCATGACAATCAACGATTTGATCCCCAGTCGGGTTGCCGACAGCGCCACGCCCTGAGCATGGTTGCCCGCAGAGGCGGTGATCACGCCCCGCGCCCTCTGCTCTGCATCTAGGGAGGCAATCATCGCGTAGGCCCCGCGCAGCTTAAAGCTGTGCACTGGCTGGCGATCCTCCCGCTTCACCAGAATGGTGTTACCAAGGCGTGCGGATATTTTCTCCATCTTCTGCAACGGGGTAACCTGCGCCACTTCATATACCGGCGAGCGAAGCACCGCCCGCAGATATTCCGCACCGCAAGGTTCAACGGGTAACAGTTGAGACTCTGCCATTGTCGTTAGCCTCCGAGTTTGCTCTTGTCACGTACTGCGCCTTTATCTGCGCTGGTTGCCAACAGAGCATAGGCACGCAGGGCAAAGGAAACCTGACGTTCACGATTATGGGGGGTATAAGCGGCCTCACCGCGGGCCTCTTCCTCTTCGCGACGGGCATGCAGCTCGTTGTCCGGCACATCGAGGTTGATTCCACGATGAGGAATATCGATATCGATCATATCACCGTCTTTTACCAGCGCGATGATGCCGCCGCTGGCAGCTTCAGGCGAGGCATGGCCGATTGAAAGGCCGGACGTGCCGCCAGAGAAGCGGCCATCGGTGATCAACGCACAGCTTTTGCCAAGGCCCATTGATTTCAGGTAGGTGGTCGGATAAAGCATTTCCTGCATGCCCGGCCCGCCTTTCGGCCCCTCGTAGCGAATCACCACCACATCACCGGCAACCACTTTTCCACCAAGGATGGCGCTAACCGCATCGTCCTGGCTTTCGTAGACTTTCGCCGGACCGCGAAAGGTCAGGTTCTCTTTATCCACGCCAGCGGTCTTCACGATACAACCATCTTCCGCCATATTGCCATACAACACCGCCAGACCGCCGTCCTGACTGAAAGCGAACTCGCGCGAGCGAATGCACCCTTCTTTACGATCGTCATCCAGCGTGTCCCAGCGCGTGTCCTGAGAGAATGCCTGGGTGGTACGAATCCCTGCCGGACCGGCACGGAACATTTTTTTCACCGCGTCCTCTTTAGTCAGCATGATGTCATAACTGTCCAGCGTTTCCTGCAGGCTTAAACCCAGTACATTTTTGACGCTGTTATCTATGAGGCCCGCGCGGCTCAGTTCACCCAGGATACCAGTCACGCCACCGGCTCGGTGCACATCTTCCATATGGTATTTCTGCGTGCTTGGCGCCACTTTACAAAGATGGGGAACCTTGCGTGACAAACGGTCAATATCGGAGATGTTAAAATCAACCTCCCCTTCCTGTGCGGCTGCCAGCAGATGCAACACGGTATTGGTAGAACCGCCCATGGCGATATCCAGCGTCATCGCGTTCTCAAAAGCCGCTTTGTTGGCGATGCTGCGCGGCAGTACGCTTTCGTCATCCTGCTCGTAATAGCGCTTCGCCAGACCGACAATACGTTTCCCTGCGTTAAGGAAAAGGTCTTTACGGTCAGCATGAGTGGCAAGCAGGGAACCATTTCCCGGCTGAGAAAGGCCCAGTGCTTCTGTCAAACAGTTCATGGAGTTAGCGGTAAACATGCCAGAACAGGAACCGCAGGTTGGGCAAGCAGAACGTTCGATCTGCTCGCTGTCTGCGTCGCTGACGTTCGGGTTGGCACCCTGGATCATGGCATCCACCAGATCCAGCTTGATAATTTTGTCAGAAAGCTTGGTTTTCCCCGCTTCCATTGGGCCGCCTGACACGAAAATCACCGGAATATTCAGGCGTAACGATGCCATTAGCATGCCAGGCGTAATTTTGTCGCAGTTAGAGATACAGACTATGGCATCGGCACAATGCGCGTTAACCATGTACTCCACAGAATCGGCAATCAACTCACGCGAAGGCAAAGAGTAAAGCATGCCACCGTGGCCCATCGCAATCCCATCATCCACGGCAATGGTGTTGAACTCTTTGGCCACACCGCCTGAAGCTTCAATCTGCTCGGCAACCAGCTTACCCAAATCGCGCAGGTGCACATGGCCCGGCACAAACTGTGTAAATGAGTTAGCCACGGCAATAATCGGTTTTCCAAAATCGTCATCGGTCATTCCTGTGGCGCGCCACAGGGCACGGGCACCCGCCATATTACGGCCGTGCGTGGTGGTAGCGGAACGGTACTTAGGCATGCTCTTAACTCCAGAATCAGATAGTACGCGAGCATCAAATGACGCCCGAAAAATGTCCTTATTGCGGGTTAACCGGATCCAGCCAGCCCCATTTGTCTTCAGTTTCACCGGTGAACAGGCCGAAAAATGCAGACTGAATGCGCCCGGTCACCGGGCCACGTTTTCCTTCACCTACCTGGATACGATCCACGCTGCGTACAGGTGTGATTTCAGCCGCAGTACCGGACATAAAGATTTCATCGGCCAGGTATAAGGACTCGCGTGACAGCACTTGTTCACGCACCTCAATACCCATATCCTGAGCCAGCTTAATAATGGCATCACGGGTGATACCGGGCAGAGCTGAAGAGGTAAACGGTGGTGTAAACAGGATGCCATCTTTCACTTCAAACAGGTTTTCGCCAGCCCCCTCAGAGATATAACCCTGCGTATCCAGCGCGATCCCTTCCTGATAGCCGTGACGACGTGCTTCGCTACCAACCAGCAGTGAGGAGAGATAGTTACCACCTGCTTTAGCCGCAGTTGGCAGCGTATTAGGTGCCACGCGATTCCAGGAAGAAACCATCGCATCAATGCCTTGCTTTAGGGCCTCCGGCCCCAAATAAGCTCCCCACGGGAAAGCAGCAATAATCACATCCGTGCTGTAACCCTCTGGCGGATTAACACCCAGGCCAACATCACCAACAAAAATAAGCGGACGAATATACGCACTTTTCAAGTTGTTCACGCGCAACACGTCACGACAGGCTTCCATCAGTTGATCCACACTGTATTTGACCGGGAAGCGATAAATTTTGGCGGAATCCCGCAGACGTTGCATGTGCTCATGATGGCGGAAGACAACCGGGCCTTTGTGCGAGTCATAGCAACGGACGCCCTCAAAGACCGATGTACCGTAGTGCAATGCATGGGACATCACGCTGACCTTTGCTTCTTCCCACTTAACCATCTCGCCATTGAACCAGATAAAGTCGGCTTTCTTCGTCATTCTTCTTTCCTTTCGCGCTCAGGCGCGGATTTGTTGTATTGTTTGCTGTTGGACCTGGACGTACGCGACATCCATCATTTTGTTAAGTTGTGCTGACAGTAAATCGACTGAACGCTGGCTGGCAACCGTCATTTCAATATTAACATTGTCGCTATTGCTCTCAGTCGCCAGATTCATGGTACAAACACGAAACCCCCGATGACGGACAACGCGCAGAATGCGTTCCAGTATCTCCGGGCGGAAACGCGCCTGAACAGACAAGTGATACTGCATCATGAGATTTTCTCCATCATCTTTTCATTGCTGGCACCGGGCGGAACCAGCGGCCAGACATTTTCATGTTCGTCAATTGCGACGTGCAGCATGTATGGCCCTTCACTATGCAGCAAAGCATCTAATGCATCGTCGACCTGATCTTTACGTGTAATACGCTGGCCGGGAATATCAAATGCGCTGGCCAGCGTTAGGAAATCAGGATTATCGGACAGGTTAGTTTCACTATATCGTTCAGAAAAAAACAGCTGTTGCCACTGACGCACCATACCGAGACGCTGATTGTCCAACAGAACGATTTTCACCGGAAGCTGTTTGCGTTTGATCGTGCCGAGTTCCTGCACATTCATCATGAAAGAACCATCGCCGGACACGCAAATCACCGTATCTTTCGGACGCGCAACCTGTGCACCTACCGCGGCCGGTAAGCCAAACCCCATCGTTCCCAGCCCGCTTGAGGTAATGAAGTTTTCTGGTCGGGTAAAGCACATATGCTGCGCTGCCCACATTTGGTGTTGTCCAACGTCGGTGGTGACAACAGCGCTGTCAGGCTTGCAATCGGAAAGCTGTTTAAGGAACAAAGGGGCATAGATTGCTTCGCCGGGATGATCATAACGCCAGCCATGCTCCGCTTTCATCGCCTGGACATGTTCCCGCCAGGACGCAATGTCTAGCGGGTGATACAATTCAGGCAGCAATTTGTTGAGATCGCCGCGTAAGGCCACATGTGCCTGGCGCAGCTTGTTCAATTCAGCGGGGTCGACATCCATATGGATAACGCTGGCATCGGGCGCAAATTCATTCAATTTTCCGGTAACACGATCGTCAAAGCGAGCACCAACCGCAATCAATAAATCACACTGCTGCACAGCAAAGTTAGCCGCTTTGGTGCCATGCATTCCCAGCATTCCCAGATAGCAATGGTCCTGCACATCCGGGCTACCGAGACCTTTCAACGTTGCCACAACAGGAATGCCGGTATCTTTTGCGAAAATGCGTAACGCATTTACGGCATTTGCCATACCCACACCACCGCCGACGTACAAAATGGGTTTCTGTGCCTGAGCTAACAAAGTGTGGGCCTGCTGAAGCGCCTGAACAGAGTGATCATGCTCGTCTTCAACCGTTATCAAATGTGCGGAAAGCTCGCCTGAGGCAAGTTGAATATCTTTGGGTATATCGATCAATACCGGGCCAGGGCGGCCAGACTGAGCAATGGCAAACGCTTCCGCCATTACGACAGGAAGTTCTTCTAACGATTCAACAAGGAAGCTGTGTTTGGTACAAGCAAGCGAAAGTCCGAGTACGTCAATTTCCTGGAAAGCATCGGTTCCAATAAGGCCGGCAGCGACCTGCCCCGTGATCGCCACTACCGGGACAGAATCCATCATTGCATCGGCCAGACCCGTGATAAGATTGGTTGCGCCAGGCCCCGAAGTGGCGATACAGACACCCACTTTACCCGTAGAGCGAGCATAGCCAATCGCGGCCATGGCTGCGCCCTGCTCATGGCGACACAATAGATGCTCGACGCCACCATCATAAAGGGCGTCATAAACCGGCATGATTGCTCCGCCCGGATAGCCGAAAACGGTTTCAACTCCCTGACTTCGCAACGCCTGAACCACCCACTGCGCACCATTCATAGTCATTTCCCCGCCTTGATCTGGGAAATACAGCATTTTATTTTACCAGTCATATTTTGTTCCTCTGCCATTAACACATTACCGAAAAAAAACCCCCGGACCTTTCGGTGCGGGGGTTTTTTCGAAATCAGGCTTGATTTTTAAGCCTTTCTTCCTCCGAGCGTAGCCCCGCACGGCGTGATAATAATCACGACGACGCGAATGACGACCAGGCTTAGAACTCGTAGAAGGGCTTTCATTTGGATTCAGTAATTTCGTTTGTTCGAAGTAATACTTACAGAGTTATCACAGTTAGCCGAAGAACTTCAACTTTTTTATCACTGTATTTTTCTAAAACGTCTTTATTTTTAATAAAAACAATGGTTATTCAAAAAATAACGGTGATGATGAAAATTATTCATTTCACAGATGACATGTTTCGTGACGCCTCAGTTACATGACATCACATTGCGCAGACGCTCTCAGAATAAGTAGTAACAGCTAGCGAACCGCAAAAAAATTTGCGGCCCTGACAGGAAAATGTCCAATTCCACCTCGCATCTCCAGTCACATCGGTGCATTTTTTCCCCAGACAAGGAGGTTGTAATGGCATTATCTGTGACTTATACCCGTGCAGCCATCGGAGTGGAGGCACCGCAGGTTTCTGTTGAAGTTCATTTGAGCAATGGCCTGCCAGCCCTTACGCTGGTTGGTTTGCCCGAGGCTACCGTTAAAGAAGCGCGTGAACGCGTCCGCAGCGCTATACTTAATTGTGGGTTCACTTTTCCTGCCCGGCGTATAACCATCAATCTGGCCCCAGCCGATCTGCCAAAAGAAGGCGGACGCTATGATTTACCCATCGCTATCGCCATTCTGGCGGCCTCAGAACAAATATCAGTAAACAAACTTGAGGAATATGAATTTCTTGGAGAACTGGCTCTGAATGGCATCATAAGAGGCGTTCAGGGTGCCATTCCAGCGGCGATAGCGGCTATCGGTTCTGGAAGGCAGACTATTCTTTCCAGCGACAATCGTTCAGAAGCAGGTTTGATTCGCCATGGCAATTGTCTGCTCAGTCACACCCTGCTGGAGGTCTGTGATTTTCTGAATGGTCAGGAGGAACTTAAGGTTGCTCGCTATGAGCCACAAGCATTGCCCCCCTTGCATGGTGATTTGCAGGATATTATTGGACAGCAACAGGCTAAGAGAACGCTTGAAATCACTGCTGCTGGCGGACATAACTTACTATTAATAGGCCCTCCCGGCACGGGCAAAACCATGCTTGCCAGTCGGCTTCCCGGTCTGATGCCTCCCTTAAGCGACGATGAAGCGCTGGAAAGTGCAGCGATTGCAAGCCTGGTCAGCAGTAATGAGACGCTGCGTCAATGGCGTCAGCGCCCTTTCAGGGCTCCCCATCATACCTCTTCTCGTTATGCGCTGGTTGGCGGTGGAGCGCTTCCTAAACCGGGAGAAATCTCTTTGGCACATAACGGCATCCTTTTTCTGGACGAGCTGCCTGAATTTGAACGTAAAACACTGGATGCATTACGGGAACCTATTGAGTCAGGTGTAATATGTATTTCACGGGCACGAGCTAAAGTTATCTACCCCGCTCGTTTTCAACTGGTTGCAGCGATGAATCCCAGTCCGACAGGCCATCATAACGGCACGCACAATCGCAGTTCACCACAGCAGATCCTTCGCTATCTTAGTCGCCTGTCCGGCCCCTTTCTGGACCGTTTTGATCTCTCACTGGAAGTCCCCCTTCTCCCACAAGGCACGCTCAGTAACAATATGCATTGTTTGGGTGAATCCAGTGAAACAATTCGCCAGCGCGTATTTAAAGCGCGTGAGCGTCAGCTTGCTCGCGCTGGGGTTATTAATCAGTCAATTGGACCAGAGGAAATTAAATGGAGCTGTAGTATCAGACAGGATGATGCACGCTGGCTTGAGGAGGTGTTGAATAAGCTGGGGCTGTCTGTTCGCGCCTGGCAGCGTATTCTGAAGGTGGCGCGGACAATTGCAGATTTGGCTGGTGAGGAAAAAATACAGCGCGAGCACCTGAATGAAAGTCTGAGCTATCGGGCAATCGATCGGCTACTCATCCATTTACAAAAAAACCTGCAGTAGCTGCAGCGTAAAAATGGGCTAATCAATCTTCCATTAAGTAAATCCCCAATCGGGATTAAAATGACAGATAGCGTTATCGAAAGATAAAGTGTACTAGCTCAGACCTGATCTGACAGTTACCGGTTATTTATACAGGTGTCTGTCGGATTGACCCTGTAAATAATTCTGTGTAACTGCCACCACGTCAAAGGTGAACGCTCAGGCGGTCACCGAACTCAATAATAAAGCGGCTCATCGCCAGCCGACAGTTCTGGATCGGCATACTCCATTTTTTCGATGCCGACTGGATTGCCAGGTAAATAACCTTTCGCACTGAGTCATCCGTCGGGAATACCTTGCGTTTCTTAATGGCGGCACGGATCACGCTGTTCAGCGACTCAATGGCATTCGTGGTGTAGATAGCTTTTCGGATGTCAGACGGATAGCCGAAGAACGTATTGAGGTTTTCCCCGTGCGCACGCCAGCTTTTGCTGATTTGTGGATATTTGTCATCCCATTCTTCGGCGAACGCAGCCAGCGCCATCCGTGCGGCCGCTTCTGTTGGTGCCTGATAAACGGTTTTCAGCCCGACCGTGACCGCTTTGTAGTCCTTCCACACCCCACGCAGGCAATCAGGATGTCCTGAAGGCCGCGATTTTTAAGTTCCGTCAGCACGTTCAGCCAGAACTTTGCACCTTCATTTTCAGCCAGCCACATCCCCGGAAGCTCTTTCCGGCCTTCGGTATTGATGCCCGGAGCCAGGAACACCGCTTTGTTAATCACGCTGCCATTCTGACGAACCTTAACAACAATACAGTCCAGATAAACAATGGGATAGAGCGCATCCAGCTGGCGATTCTGCCATTCGGCGACCTGCTCTTTAACGGCATCCGTGACTTTTGATATCAGGGCCGGTGACACATCAGTATCGTACATCTCTTTGAACGTATCGACGATTTCCCGCGTGGTCATGCCTTTGGCATACAAGGATAAAATCTGGCTGTCCATCTGCGCGATACGCGTCTGATTCTTCTTAATCAGCTGAGGTTCAAAGGTATTTTCCCGGTCGCGCGGCGTGTTTAGCCCGATTTCACCGTCGTCGCACAGCAGCGTTTTCGGAGAGTAGCCGTTGCGGGTATTGGTGCCGGTTTTAGGGGCATTTTTCTCATGCCCGAGGTGGTCAGTCAGTTCTGCATTGAGTGCCGTTTCAACGGTCAGCTTCGTGAGCATGCGGGAAAACTGATTAAGGCCGGCCTCAGTTTTGAGGCCTTTGGCCAGTTCAGCAGCAAGGGCCTTAAGTTTCTTCTCGTCCATAATTTGCCTGTCTCCATTGTTGGAGTGAACATATCAAAAACAGGCTATTACACAATTTTAATTACAGTCTCGTCGGATTACATCCGGTTCAGCTCCTTTTCTGCCCGGACCCATTTTCCATCAGGTAACGTGGCCACTGGCGTTCGCCCGCAGCACATTTTCCCCTGATGAGTCCGCTCATTATTGTCATGCCACAACCCGTTGTCCAGAGCCGCCTGCAGGCTCTCCCGCTCCCCATATGACTTCTTGCGGAACGTGACCTGATAAAAATCCTGCAAAATTGTTTTATGGCAGCGCTCACCGATGCCGTTCGTCTGCGGAGACATCGCCTTCGTTTTTGTATGGTCGATATCGTTGATGGACAGATAAAGCTGGTAATCATGCTGCTCTACTTCACCTTTGGTTCTGGCACTGCGCGGACGGCTGGCCCGTGGCAGGAAGTCATAACGATCGGCCAGCAACAGGAACCCGGAGTTGAACACCACTTTCCCGTTGTTATTCTTCAGCGTCGCGGCTTTCTGGTGATCAACCAGCACGGTTTTCACACTGCCGCTGAAGTAGCGGAAGGCGCGGACCAGCGACTCACAGGTGTGTTCAGTATCCGGTTTTGGCACGGCGAAGACACGGAAGCGACGGGAGAACCGCAGCGTATTTACCGCGCGGTTAACTTTGCATCGCTGTCCCGCGACCTCCGCTTCGATTTCGCACCGATCGT
Organism: Erwinia tracheiphila; assembly: GCF_021365465.1. Lineage (NCBI taxonomy): Bacteria > Pseudomonadati > Pseudomonadota > Gammaproteobacteria > Enterobacterales > Erwiniaceae > Erwinia > Erwinia tracheiphila. The sequence goes on along the minus strand of NZ_CP089932.1, from coordinate 124,067 downwards.
GCTGCAACTGGTAACCGGGCTGGGTTTCGAAGCGCTCCGTTTTTTGATGGTCGCATTTTGCGTTTGGGCTGGATGTAATAGCGCAACATGGAGCGCCCGCCGATGTACCCCATTGCTTTGATTTCTGCGGGGATAACATCGCCATTCCAGACATTCTCAGCCAGGCGCGTGTCGATATCGTCCATGAACGGCTCCAGTTTGTGGCGTGTTTTTCTGGCCTGCGGTTCAGGGTATTTAAGATATCGCCTGACAGTACGCTCAGAGCAACCAGCCTGAGTCGCAATATCGACAATGTACGCACCCTGCTTGCTCATTTGCTTTATCATGTAAAAGGTCCTCTCTGCCCGGCATGTCGATGTCCTTTCTGGTGTGATAACCTGAACCTCAAGGAAACAACATGTTGGGGGGAGCAGACAATTCAAATGGCGAATTACAGTCTTATATCATTGGCGCTAACATCCGCCAGGCGTACCAGCCGCTTCGGGCCACACATAGCACCCTATACATGGCTTTAATGCTGAATTCGGCATGGTGTTGTTCGATAAAGACATACTTCATTTCAGGCATTTCGCGAAGTGTGTCGCGGCCTTTTGGAGAATGGCGAACTCCTCAGCCTGCCCCGCGAGCTGGCGTTTAAGGCGGGCGATCTCGGTCGCCTGTTCGCTCTCGCGTTCAGAAGCCGTTGTCTGATTCTGCTGTTTGCTGCGCCAGTTGTAGAGCCGGGATTCATACAGGCTGAGTTAGCGGGCAGCAGCAGCGATACCGATGCGTTCAGCCAGCATCAGTGCTTCATCACGAAATTCGGGCAAGTATTGTTTGCGTGTTTTCTTATCGGTTGTTGCTGATTTTGTCATGTGAGTCACCTCTGGTTGAGAGTTTACTCACTTAGTCACGTACCCACTATTGGCGGGTAAGATCAAATAACCTGAAAGAGCCTTATTATATCTTACAGTATGTCTTGATGATGAGCTGAATTACTAATCTGTAATAACTAATCTGTAATAGCGTCGGGGCGAACCCCGACATATTTGATACCCTTCAGCAAAGAACTGAGAGACATCATATGACTGCATGCACAGCTTTAACCAATATTGTCGGAGCCTGATGACGTAGATTCTTACTCTTCACTATCCGAGTAATCTTCCACACCTTCCGTTTGCGGCTTTCCACCAGACAAAGTATGAAAGCGCTTTGGACGTTTGATCCGTGACATGTATTTCGACCAGACTCGTTCTGCTTCGGTTTGCGCCTCACGGATCCCGCGACATACTTCAATGAACAGACGCTCTTCTTCAGTCACAGGATCGCGTCTGGCCAGATCGAGTTCGTTGAACGCGTATCCATGGCACTCAAGCAATTGTGCTTCCTTGATGGTGAAGTCACCGTGGCGGGAAAACCCGCGTGGATAATGTTTGTTATCGAAAAAACGATTAGTTGTTGCGAAGCTTTCCGCCATTCTACACGCTCCTAACTCTTTTATGGCCGTGCTATTTATGGCGCGGAGTATTAGATACGCTTGACAGAGTGTAAAACAAAACATTTAAATCATAACGACAAATTTTTTTAGGAAATAAATGTGGATACGGAATTACTTAAAACCTTTCTTGAAGTGAGCAGAACCCGCCACTTTGGACGTGCCGCTGAAGCACTTTATCTCACTCAATCTGCAGTGAGTTTTCGGATCAGGCAGCTTGAAAACCAGCTGGGGGTGAATCTTTTTACCAGACATCGTAACAATATCAGACTCACATCCGCAGGGGAGCGCTTACTGCCCTATGCTGAAAGCCTGATGAGCACCTGGCTAATGGCTAAAAAAGAGGTCTCACACACTCCACAGCACCATGAGCTGTCTATTGGAGCCAGCGCGTCACTATGGGAGGCCTATCTCACGCCCTGGCTTAAAACGCTTTATGAGAACAGAGAAAGTCTGCACCTTGAAGCAAGGGTCGCGCAACGCCATTTATTGGTTAAACAACTCCATGAGCGTCAGCTGGATTTGCTTATCACCACAGAAGCCCCAAAAATGGACGAATTAACCAGCCAGCAGATCGGGCATATTTCATTATCGCTATTTAGATCGGAAAAATCTGAAAGATATCGTGACCGATATGACTATATCAAGCTTGAGTGGGGAGCAGATTTTCATCAGCATGAAAACTATCTTGCCGGTGCCGATGATGTTCCGGTATTAACAACCACCTCTGCACATCTGACCAGAGAGCTATTACACACGACACATTCCTGTGCTTTCTTACCAGAAATCTGGCATAAAACCTATCCGGATTTAACCCTCATCCCGGATACACCCGTCGCCATCCGTCCTTTGTATGCTGTCTGGCTGCAAAACAGCGATCAGCAGGCCCATATTCGTCAACTTATTAAATTCCCTGTTAATTCTTAATGGATTTCTATTTCAGATAAATACCTGTATCGTTCCCAAGAAGAACGATACAGGTATTTTAAGAAGAAAATTGCATACCCCATCTATATCAGATGGTCGTGACGCAGACTTGCTGATCACGTATGCTTTGCGCTTTGGATGTAACATATGGCTAAAGTTGATGTCGTCTGCCCTCAGTGCAATGAAACTCATGCTGTACGATGTAACGGACATTCAGCATCCGGTGCCCAACGTTACATCTGCAAGCATTGTTCAAAGACCTTTCAGCTCAAATTTAGCTACTCCGGTGCCAAACCAGACACACACCAGACCATTGTTAATATGGCCATGAATGGTTACGGATGTCGCGATACCGCACGGGTCCCCGGTATCAGCCTCAATACGGTTCTGCGGCACGTAAAAAAATTTCGCCAAAGCAGGTAGCTGAGAATATCGACCCCGAAACGGAGATTGTTATCTGCTGTGAAGCCGATGAACAATGGTCTTACGTGCGGTGTAAAAGCAATCCCCGGTGGTTGTTCTATGCTTATGACCGTATCCGCAAACGTGCTCTGGCCCACGTCTTCGGCCCGAGAAATGCCCCGACCCTGCGACGATTGCTGGCCCTGTTAAGCAAATTTAACATTGCCTTTTATATGACAGATGCCTGGCCGGTTTATAAAGTTCTGTTAAGTGCAACAGGCCACGTGGTGAGCAAGAAATATACCCAACGGACAGAACGACATAATCTTAATCTTCGCACACATATCAAACGACTGACCCGCAGAACAATTTGCTTTTCGAAGTCAGAGGAAATGCACGATAAGATCATCGGTTGGTATCTTACTCTTCATCATTATCAATAAATCTGCGTCACGACCTATCAGATGATTGAATTTTAACGATTAAATTCTTGAGAACTTCAAAACGTAAGGTGAATCACGCTGCATATTCATGCCTTTTGCATCAGCTATTTCAGCAAGCATTGAATCTCGTTGCTCGCCTGTACGGATAATTTATATGAATGTGTGAGGGAATGACTGATAGCAAAAAAAATCCTTTACCGAGGTAAAGGATTGTTTTCTGGCAGGGGCGGAGGGACTCGAACCCCCAACACCCGGTTTTGGAGACCGGCGCTCTACCAATTGAACTACGCCCCTAAAAGGGTGGCGGAACGGACGGGGCTCGAACCCGCGACCCCCTGCGTGACAGGCAGGTATTCTAACCAACTGAACTACCGCTCCACCGATTCTTTACTGAGTTCAGACTTTTATTTCTGACCCGGATGTTTCTTACCTTTCGTATCTTTTGAAAGGCACTTAAAATACAGCTATCGCTGTATCTTCTTGTATGATGCCCGGCAGTTCCCTACTCTCGCATGGGGAGACCCCACACTACCATCGGCGCTACGGCGTTTCACTTCTGAGTTCGGCATGGGGTCAGGTGGGACCACCGCGCTAAAGCCGCCAGGCAAATTCTTTGTGCCCTGTCCCGTGCCTTTTGTGCTGATATCGCCTCGCTCAGTCACATACCCATGTATGCTCCTTACCGCCCTCTCAGCGCAAAATCCTTCGGAATCATCTCCGCAGAACAGTGCTAAATTCTTCTGTCCGTCACAAGCTGAATACCGATCGTGTCGTCTCTCAACACTCACCAGAACGCCTCTGGCGTTGTAAGGTTAAGCCTCACGGGTCATTAGTACCGGTCAGCTCAACGCATCGCTGCGCTTACACATCCGGCCTATCAACGTCGTCGTCTTCAACGTCCCTTAAGGTGGCTTTAAGCCACAGGGAGAACTCATCTCGGGGCAAGTTTCGCGCTTAGATGCTTTCAGCGCTTATCTTTTCCGCACTTAGCTACCGGGCTGTGCCACTGGCGTGACAACCCGAACACCAGCGGTGCGTTCACTCCGGTCCTCTCGTACTGGGAGCAAACCCCCTCAATTCTCCAGCGCCCACGGCAGATAGGGACCGAACTGTCTCACGACGTTCTAAACCCAGCTCGCGTACCACTTTAAACGGCGAACAGCCGTACCCTTGGGACCTGCTTCAGCCCCAGGATGTGATGAGCCGACATCGAGGTGCCAAACACCGCCGTCGATATGAACTCTTGGGCGGTATCAGCCTGTTATCCCCGGAGTACCTTTTATCCGTTGAGCGATGGCCCTTCCATTCAGAACCACCGGATCACTATGACCTGCTTTCGCATCTGCTCGCGCCGTCACGCTCGCAGTCAGGCTGGCTTATGCCATTGCACTAACCTCCTGATGTCCGACCAGGATTAGCCAACCTTCGTGCTCCTCCGTTACGCTTTGGGAGGAGACCGCCCCAGTCAAACTACCCACCAGACACTGTCCCCGCGCCGGATCACGGCGCAAGGTTAGAACACCAAACGTTAAAGGGTGGTATTTCAAGGATGGCTCCACACGAACTGGCGTCCGCGCTTCAAAGCCTCCCACCTATCCTGCACATCAAGGCTCAGTGTTCAGTGTCAAGCTGTAGTAAAGGTTCACGGGGTCTTTCCGTCTTGCCGCGGGTACACTGCATCTTCACAGCGAGTTCAATTTCACTGAGTCCCGGGTGGAGACAGCCTGGCCATCATTACGCCATTCGTGCAGGTCGGAACTTACCCGACAAGGAATTTCGCTACCTTAGGACCGTTATAGTTACGGCCGCCGTTTACCGGGGCTTCGATCAGGAGCTTCGCGTTGCCGCTAACCCCATCAATTAACCTTCCGGCACCGGGCAGGCGTCACACCGTATACGTCCACTTTCGTGTTTGCACAGTGCTGTGTTTTTAATAAACAGTTGCAGCCAGCTGGTATCTTCGACTGGCTTCAGCTCCGGGAGCACGTCCCTTCACCTACGCGCCAGCGTGCCTTCTCCCGAAGTTACGGCACCATTTTGCCTAGTTCCTTCACCCGGGTTCTCTCAAGCGCCTTGGTATTCTCTACCTGACCACCTGTGTCGGTTTCGGGTACGATTCTCTGTTGCCTGATGCTTAGAGGCTTTTCCTGGAAGCAGGGCATTTGTCACTTCAGCACCGTGGTGCCTCGTCATCACGCCTCAGCCTTGATTTTCCGGATTTGCCTGGAAAAACAGCCTACACGCTTAAACCGGGACAACCGTCGCCCGGATGACATAGCCTTCTCCGTCCCCCCTTCGCAGCAACACCGAGTACGGGAATATTAACCCGTTTCCCATCGACTACGCCTTTCGGCCTCGCCTTAGGGGTCGACTCACCCTGCCCCGATTAACGTTGGACAGGAACCCTTGGTCTTCCGGCGAGCGGGCTTTTCACCCGCTTTATCGTTACTTATGTCAGCATTCGCACTTCTGATACCTCCAGCATGCCTCACAGCACACCTTCCACGGCTTACAGAACGCTCCCCTACCCAACAACGCTTACGCGCCGCTGCCGCAGCTTCGGTGCATGGTTTAGCCCCGTTACATCTTCCGCGCAGGCCGACTCGACCAGTGAGCTATTACGCTTTCTTTAAATGATGGCTGCTTCTAAGCCAACATCCTGGCTGTCTGGGCCTTCCCACATCGTTTCCCACTTAACCATGACTTTGGGACCTTAGCTGGCGGTCTGGGTTGTTTCCCTCTTCACGACGGACGTTAGCACCCGCCGTGTGTCTCCCGTGATAACATTCTGCGGTATTCGGAGTTTGCATCGGATCGGTAAGCCGGGATGGCCCCCTGGCCGAAACAGTGCTCTACCCCCGCAGATGACTTCACGAGGCGCTACCTAAATAGCTTTCGGGGAGAACCAGCTATCTCCCGGTTTGATTGGCCTTTCACCCCCAGCCACAGGTCATCCGCTAATTTTTCAACATTAGTCGGTTCGGTCCTCCAGTTAGTGTTACCCAACCTTCAACCTGCCCATGGCTAGATCACCGGGTTTCGGGTCTGTACCCTGCAACTTAACGCCCAGTTAAGACTCGGTTTCCCTGCGGCTCCCCTATTCGGTTAACCTTGCTACAGAATACAAGTCGCTGACCCATTATACAAAAGGTACGCAGTCACACCACGAAGGTGCTCCCACTGCTTGTACGTACACGGTTTCAGGTTCTGTTTCACTCCCCTCGCCGGGGTTCTTTTCGCCTTTCCCTCACGGTACTGGTTCACTATCGGTCAGTCAGGAGTATTTAGCCTTGGAGGATGGTCCCCCCATATTCAGACAGGATAACACGTGTCCCGCCCTACTCTTCGAACTCACAGCATGTGCACCTTCGTGTACGGGAGTATCACCCTGTACCCTGCGACTTTCCAGACGCTTCCACTGATGCACAAGCTGATGATGGTTCCGGGCTCCTCCCCGTTCGCTCGCCGCTACTGGGGGAATCTCGGTTGATTTCTTTTCCTCGGGGTACTGAGATGTTTCAGTTCCCCCGGTTCGCCTTGCAGCACTATGTATTCATGCTGCAATGATGCACAAGTGCACCGGGTTTCCCCATTCGGGTATCGTCGGGTATCGCGGTTCATATCACCTTACCGACGCTTATCGCAGATTAGCACGCCCTTCATCGCCTCTGACTGCCAGGGCATCCACCGTGTACGCTTCGTCACTTAACCTCACAACCCACAGGCGTCCACAGGACGCATGCCGTTGCAGGCATTGAGAGACCGTACATGTCATCACGCCATTCCTGTTACCCAGAATGACAACAACATGTCGTTTCAATTTTCAGCTTGTTCCGGATTGTTAAAGAGCAAATATCTCAAACATGACTTCCCACCAGGGTAAGCCAGTTTTGAGATACTCTAGACATAACTTTGGCGTCCCCAAGGGGATTCGAACCCCTGTTACAGCCGTGAAAGGGCAGTGTCCTTGGCCTCTAGACGATGGGGACTCAGTATGGTTACGCTCGTTACTTTTCTATCAGACAATCTGTGTGAGCACTGCGCATGAAGCTATCTTATGCTAAGGAGGTGATCCAACCGCAGGTTCCCCTACGGTTACCTTGTTACGACTTCACCCCAGTCATGAATCACAAAGTGGTAAGCGCCCTCCCGAAGGTTAAGCTACCTACTTCTTTTGCAACCCACTCCCATGGTGTGACGGGCGGTGTGTACAAGGCCCGGGAACGTATTCACCGTGGCATTCTGATCCACGATTACTAGCGATTCCGACTTCACGGAGTCGAGTTGCAGACTCCGATCCGGACTACGACGCACTTTATGAGGTCCGCATGCTCTCGCGAGGTCGCTTCTCTTTGTATGCGCCATTGTAGCACGTGTGTAGCCCTGGCCGTAAGGGCCATGATGACTTGACGTCATCCCCACCTTCCTCCGGTTTATCACCGGCAGTCTCCTTTGAGTTCCCGACCAAATCGCTGGCAACAAAGGATAAGGGTTGCGCTCGTTGCGGGACTTAACCCAACATTTCACAACACGAGCTGACGACAGCCATGCAGCACCTGTCTCACAGCTCCCGAAGGCACCAAAGCATCTCTGCTAAGTTCTGTGGATGTCAAGGCCAGGTAAGGTTCTTCGCGTTGCATCGAATTAAACCACATGCTCCACCGCTTGTGCGGGCCCCCGTCAATTCATTTGAGTTTTAACCTTGCGGCCGTACTCCCCAGGCGGTCGATTTAACGCGTTAGCTACGGAAGCCACACCTCAAGGGCACAACCTCCAAATCGACATCGTTTACAGCGTGGACTACCAGGGTATCTAATCCTGTTTGCTCCCCACGCTTTCGCACATGAGCGTCAGTCTTTGTCCAGGGGGCCGCCTTCGCCACCGGTATTCCTCCAGATCTCTACGCATTTCACCGCTACACCTGGAATTCCACCCCCCTCTACAAGACTCCAGCCTGCCAGTTTCAAATGCAGTTCCCAGGTTAAGCCCGGGGATTTCACATCTGACTTAACAGACCGCCTGCGTGCGCTTTACGCCCAGTAATTCCGATTAACGCTTGCACCCTCCGTATTACCGCGGCTGCTGGCACGGAGTTAGCCGGTGCTTCTTCTGCGGGTAACGTCAATGCCGCTGGTTATTAACCAGCGTCCCTTCCTCCCCGCTGAAAGTACTTTACAACCCGAAGGCCTTCTTCATACACGCGGCATGGCTGCATCAGGCTTGCGCCCATTGTGCAATATTCCCCACTGCTGCCTCCCGTAGGAGTCTGGACCGTGTCTCAGTTCCAGTGTGGCTGGTCATCCTCTCAGACCAGCTAGGGATCGTCGCCCAGGTAGGCCGTTACCCTACCTGCCAGCTAATCCCATCTGGGCACATCCGATGGCAAGAGGCCATAAGGTCCCCCTCTTTGCTCTTGCGAGATTATGCGGTATTAGCCACCGTTTCCAGTGGTTATCCCCCGCCATCAGGCAGTTTCCCAGACATTACTCACCCGTCCGCCACTCGTCACCCAAAGAGCACGCTCTTCTGTGCTACCGTTCGACTTGCATGTGTTAGGCCTGCCGCCAGCGTTCAATCTGAGCCATGATCAAACTCTTCAATTTAAAGTTTGATTTGCTTCAACTCGTGAAGCAGTGCTCAAGGAAAACGTCGTAATGAATTACGTGTTCACTCTTAAGACTTGATATTTTTGCATCCGAAGATGCCGATATCTATCCTGCGAGTGCCCACACAGATTGTCTGATAAATTGTTAAAGAGCGGTGCGGTCAGTGCTTTCGCTTCCTGCCGCGAGGTCGCGTATACTACGCTTTCCTCCTTCAGAGTCAACCACTTTTACGCAGCTTTTCTCCGGCGGTTCAGCTCGCTGAACCTCTCAACACGGCGGCATCGAAGCCGTTGTTCCGTGTCAGTGGTGGCGCATTATAGGGAGTTTGTGCGCCCTGACAAGGGGTTATTGAAAATAAATTTCTGACTGATTCTTTTTTCATCTTTAGAGTAAATAAACGTCGCAATACGTCTGTTTTCAAAGCAAATCAACCCCTGAAACCCTTTTTAAGTAATGTGATTCCTGCTGACACAATGCTATCCTTATTCATTGCAGCTCACATCCGCTACTCTAATCAACAAAAAGGATGCCCAATGATAAAATCCGTGCACAGTATGGCCGGGCTTCCGTGGATAGCCGCCATGGCTTTCTTTAATGCAGGCGATGGATGCCACCATACTGAACAGGGCAGGCTGACGGCCGCAAATTGAAAACCGTGCCGTCAGCCTGACCCGGAGTTGCCATTCACTGGTTCGAATATGTATGATCTGGCTACATATTTTGCTCAGAGACCACCACCATGATGACACGTAAAAGTATCGACACCGTCCTGCTCTCCGTTGCCGCTGATAAGCTTTCCCAGCGTGAATGGGACTGGATTAAGCTGATGAAGCCCATGGCTCCACCTCCGGCAATGGTCGCCAGCGCCATACTTGAGCATCGTCACGATGCAGCAGCACTCACCCGACTACAGGAAGCCGGAAATTAATCTGTCCCGTGGTTTCTGATTTCAGCCCCCGTCCGCTCAAAAAGCTCTTCACCACCAACCAGTGCTGGGCTTCCTTTCTGGATGCCGGCGGCCTGCGTGATATCGAAGTTGAAGCCGTCACAAAAATGCTGGCCTGCGGCACCCGCATCAGCGGCGTGAAAGAGTATGCCTGCGACAACGCGCAGTGTCCTCACGTCAGGTACATTACCAACGCCTGTCACAGCCGTGCCTGTCCGTCCTGCGGTAAAAAGGCCACAGACCTGTGGATTGCCGCGCAGCTTAACCGCCTGCCGGACTGCGACTGGCAGCATCTGGTCTTCACCCTGCCCGACACGCTGTGGGCCCTGTTTGAAGCCAACCGCTGGCTGCTCAACGACCTCTGCCGCCTGGCCGTCGACAACCTGCTGTATGCGGCAGGAAAACGCGGGCTGGATATCGGTATATTCTGCGCCATTCATACGTACGGCCGCCGCCTTAACTGGCATCCCCATGTCCACGTCTCCGTCACCTGCGGCGGTATTGATGAGCACGGAAAGTGGCGAAAAATCAGCTTCCGTAAGGACGCCATGCGCACCCGATGGATGTGGAATGTCCGGCAGCGCCTGCTGGATGCCTGGTCAGAAGGCATTGCGCTTCCTGTGGAGCTGATGCATATCACCACAGACTCACAGTGGCGGACGCTGATACTGACTGCAGGCGGACAATGCTGGAACAGGGCAGCCTGACGGCCGCAAATTGAAAACCGCACCATCTGCCGGACTCTGAGTTATTATACAGTGATTTGAATATATATGATCTGGCAACATATTTTTCTCAGAGTCTTTCCCCATGATGCCCCGTAAAAGTATCGATACTATCCTGCTATCCGTTGCCGCTGATAAGCTTTCACCGCGTGAATGGGGCTGGATAAAGCTGATGAAGCCCATAGCCACACCTTCGGTGATGTTCGCTGACGCCATACTGGAGCACCGCCACGATACAGCATCGCTCACCCGCCTCCAGGACACCGGGGATTAATCTGCCACGTGCTTTCCGGTTTCAGCCCCCGCCCACTCAAAAAACTGTTCACGGCTAGCCCGTGCTGGGCGTCTTTCCTCGACGCTGTGGTCTGTGCGATATCGAAGTCGAAGCCGTCACCAAAATGCTCGCCTGCGGCACCCGCATCAGCGGTGTGAAAGAGTATGCCTGCGACAACGCGCAGTATTCCCACGTCAGGTATATCAACAACGCCTGCCACAGCCGGGCCTGACCGTCCTGTGGTAAAAAAGCCACCGACCTGTGGATTGCCGCCCGGCTTAACCAGCCTGCCGGAATGCAACTGGATACACCCGGTCTTCACCCTCCCCGCTTCGCTCTGGCCACTCTTTGAAGTCAACCGATGGCTGCTTAACGACCTCTGCCGCCTGGCCGTCGATAACCTGCTCTATGCCGCCAGCAGGCGTGGACTCGATAGCGGTATTTTCTGGGCCATCCATACTTACGGCCAGCGACTCAACTGGCACCCTCATATCCACGTCTCCGTCACCTGCGGCGGTATCGATGCGCACGGGAAGTGGAAAAAATCAGTTTCCGTAAGGATGCCATGCGCGCCCGTTGGATGTGGAATATCCGCCAGTTACTCCTGAGCGTCTGGTCTGGTGGCGCGGCCTCATACTGACTGCCGGCGGCGATTACTGGCATGTGTGCATGTCAAAAAAGACTGCAGGGGGCAAAAACACCGTGAAATACCCGGGCCGTTACCTGAAAAAGCCGCCGATAGCGGCCTCACGGCTGGCGCACTACGCCGGGGGCGCGACGCTGAACTTCCGCTACCACGACCACAATACCGGTGAGCAGGCGACGGAAACGCTGACTCAGCGTGAGAGTCTGGCGCAGCTGAAACAGCATATCCCGGAGAAGTTCTTCCGGATGGTGCGTTATGTTGGTTTTCTGTCCAGCCGGGTGTGCGGAGAGAAGCTGCAGGTGGTCTACATATCAGATGGCATACAAATCAAAGTCTGATTGAATTTTAACCACCCCATTCCAGCGCAGAAATGGTTTCAATTTCCTGTACGTAAGGCAATACCAATTTTGAAAAAATCGAAGACGCTGATAGCGGTGAACACTCCAGGTGAATTAGATTACGGCCAGAATAAACAGAAAAGAGGGAGAGAAATAAATGGGATATTCTCGCCCTCTGTATTTCATAACGTTTATGGTTAACCGACCAAGCTGAATACAATGGCTGACATGGCAATCAGACCCATAATCACAACAAACACATTACTGATGTGGCCGCTGTATTTTTTCATCGCCGGAACTTTGTGGATAGCATACATTGGCATCAGAAATAGCAGCATCGCAATAATCGGGCCGCCGAGGGTTTCAATCATTCCCAGAATACTAGGGTTCAGCGTTGCGACCAGCCAGGAAGTTAACAACATAAAGATGCCGGTATACCGATTCAGCGTTGACAGCGCAATCGTTTTACCCTTGCTGCGCAGCGACTTAATTACCATACCGTTGAAACCTTCACGCGCCCCCAGATAATGGCCAAGGAAAGATTTAGTAATCGCAATAAAAGCAATGAATGGCGCGATATATTCAATCATCGGGCTTGAGAAATGGTTAGCTAAATAAGACAAGATTGAAATGTTCTGAGCTTTTGCTTCCAGCAGGTCGGCTGGCGACAGACTCAGGACACAGCTGAAGACAAAGAACATCACCGAGATAACCATCATGATGTGGCTAACTGCCAGAATGCGCGAACATTTTTTCTCGGCGTCATTACCGTATTCTTTATGTTTTGCGACAGCAAAAGAAGAGATGATCGGCGAGTGATTGAAGGAAAACACCATGACCGGAATGACCAGCCAGAGGGTCATGAGCATGCCGTGCCCTGGGGCGTTACCGGAAAGGGAGATATTTTCAAATATTGAGGCATTCCAGTGAGGGATAAGGTAAAATGCCAGCGCCATCAGCACAGCAACAAACGGAAACACCAGAATACTCATCGCTTTGACGATTATATCCTGGCCGAAATGGACAAGCGTCATTAAGCCGAGAATCAGAATAAGTGAAAGCAGCGTACGCGGGGGCGCATTCATATGCATCTGGTTAGTTATAAAACTCTCAACCGTATTTGTGATCGCCACACTGTACACCAGCAAAATAGGATAAATGGCGAAAAAATACAGCAGCGTAATCAGTTTACCTGCCGAAATACCGAAATGTTCTTCCACCACCTCGGTAATATCACCCTCCACATTTTTACCGGATAGAACAAAACGAGTTAATCCGCGATGAGCAAAGAAAGTAATCGGGAAGGCGAGAAATGCCATAATAATTAACGGAATTAATCCGCCAATTCCAGCATTAATAGGAAGAAAAAGAACACCTGCACCAATTGCTGTACCATACAACCCTAACATCCACATGATGTCAGTTTTGCACCAGTAACTTATCGATTTTTTAGGCAAAGCCCCGATCATTGTATTGTTCATTATTCCTCAGTATCTCATTATAAAATAATTATTTTTTCCACAAGAACGGTTGATGTTTTTTACTGCACACTTCATCGAAAAACCATCCTGACATGGTAACCCCTGCGATTAAATGTGGGCATAACACCCATCAGAAGCATAAAAGGCTGACCACCAATGTAACTTTGAGATCATAGTCAATAATATCGTTAAAAAGCACGGTTGCAAAGAGGTGATGAGATAGCCTCCCGTATTACTGAAATGCTTTATCTTTCAGATACACAGCTTCCCAGATGCATCTCGCACTAAGGACAGATGAAGAAAGTATCACAATAAAATGTGACGAGTATAAGTGCGCTCCGACCGGAGTGAAAGAAAACGCTACCTGGCGAAGCCGCAATGTATCGGAGACTTAGAGTCTGTCCCAAAAGGCGTCATCGTATAATGCATCCCGGTCATATCTGAGGGCAAAGTATGGCAGGCGGTAAAGGGCAGATTAGCGATGAACTCCGGGACAAAATGGCCCCGCTTATCCCGGAACACAAAACCGCCATCCTCCGGGTACGCGCCGAAAACGTGTTGATAATCGGGTCGCAATGAACGCCATTTTCTTCGTCCCCAGCACAGCCTGTCAGTGGAATGCACTCAATGCCACAGGGATAGGTTTATCAGATTCTGCGCACCGACGCTTCCGGGAACGGAGAGACGCAGGTGTCTTCGGGCGTTTCTGGCAGAACGGATCACTGGCCTGTGAGCACCCGGACAGCACGGACTGCTCATGGTTGTCGGTGGATGGCGGTATGACAACATCACCGCTGCCCGGGACAAAAAAACAGGACGCAACCCCACGGACAGAGGGAAACAGGGCGTAAAGCCCAGTCTGATGACAGATACCGGGGGGCTTCCTCTGCCACGGCTCGTCGCAGCAGCAGACAGGCATGACATCAAACTGGTGGCGGACACACCCGGTGCTCTTCAGACGGGGCGCCCGGGGCAAAAAACCGTACTCTGCCCGGACAAAGGCGACGGAGCGCCCGGGCTGAAAACAGACCGGTTGAGCCGTCGTGACGAACCTTATATCCCGCCCCGTAAAGAGGAATGAGATGCCAGTAAAACCACGAACTTCATGGCCCGTCGCCGGGAGGACGCACAGCCGGATGAACCGGTTTCGCCGGGCCCTGACCCGACGGGAAAAGACGCCTGAGAATGACGGGGGCCTTTTGCGTTTTTCCTGTGGTCTGATTGTCTGGAATAAAGTTCTGTTGAGACAGGCTGTTAGTCAATATTATCAATAAATTGACGTTGACAGTATTATTTTCCCCTTATCTCAAAAAACGGTCAGTGTGAATTACCACAGCTAATCCAGACACTTCCGGGCCGTTAATAATATTGGTTTTCATATTCAGTCGGTGACATCTGATTGTTCAACATCCTGGCGTTTCAAACTTTTTGAGATCCCTGATTTCAGGTCCAGTAACGACAAAAAACGGCTCTTTTCACATGCTCACGTTCGGGCTTGACCCTGTAAATAATTCTGTGTAACAGCCAGGGTATTAAAGGTGATCGATCAGCTCTCTCAGCACACCGTGCCAGAACAGGGCAGACAGCAGAAAGGACAGGGAATGAAATCGTTGTTATGCTGGAAGGGGAACAAACAGGTTATGACCAGAGGGTCTGGTCATAACGAAGATCAATCAGGCAGGAAGGTTGCTGTTGTCCTTATCGCCAGTCAGCAGCTTATCAAGCTGGTCGCCGCCAACATGACGAAAATCCTGACCTTTGACAAAATAGAAGATAATTTCACAGATGTTCTGACAACGATCACCGATTCGCTCAATGGCCCTGGCGCAAAACAGTGCAGTCAGCACGCTGGGAATAGTGCGCGGATCTTCCATCATATAGGTCATCAGCTGGCGCACGATGCTCTCATATTCTTGATCCACCTTTTTGTCTTCGCGATAAACATCAATGGCGGCATTCACATCCATTCGTGCAAACGCATCCAGCACATCATGCAACATCTGAATGGTGTGGTAGCCCAATGATTCCAGGCTAACCAGCAGCGGCTGATGCTGTTGACCAAATTTTTCAAGCGCGGTACGACTGATTTTCTCGGCTACGTCACCAATACGTTCCAGCTCAGAAATAGCTTTGATAATCGCCATTACCAGCCGCAGGTCACTGGCGGCAGGCTGGCGTTTGGCAATAATACGTACGCAGGCCTCATCAATGGAAACCTCCATCATATTGACCTTGTTGTCGCCATCAATGACCCGCTGCGCCAGCTCACCATCCTGATTGTGCATGGCAATAATGGCGTTGGTCAGCTGCTGCTCCACCAGCCCTCCCATGGTCAGCACCTGGGTACGAATATGCTCCAGCTCGGCGTTGAACTGACCGGAGATGTGTTTATTCAGATTCAGGTTATCCATTCTATTCTCCAGTCAACTCAACCGTAGCGGCCGGTAATATAATCTTCAGTTTGCTTCTGATAAGGCTTGGTAAACAACGTGTCGGTATCGCTAAATTCGATTAATTCGCCCAGATACATAAACGCGGTGTGATCGGAACAGCGCGCTGCCTGCTGCATATTGTGCGTCACAATCACCACGGTGTAATCCTGCTTCAGCTCGGTAATTAACTCTTCAATTCGTCCGGTGGAAATGGGGTCCAGCGCCGAGCAGGGTTCATCAAGCAGCAAAACTTCCGGGCGAATGGCAATGCCGCGCGCAATACACAACCGCTGCTGCTGGCCACCAGACAGGCTATAACCACTCTGGTGCAGCTTATCTTTGGTCTCGGTCCACAGGGCAGCCTTGCTTAACGCCCACTGCACGCGTTCATCCATATCAGCCCGGGAGAGCTTTTCAAACAGGCGCACGCCGAAGGCAATATTGTCGTAAATAGACATGGGGAAGGGCGTGGGTTTTTGAAAAACCATTCCAACTCTGGCGCGCAATAGTGAGATATCCTGGCTGGCCGTCAGAATGTTTTCGCCGTCGAGCAGAATCTCACCCTCTGCCCGCTGCTCAGGATAAAGAGAAAACATTTTGTTAAAGGTGCGCAGCAGGGTGGATTTGCCGCAGCCGGATGGGCCAATGAATGCCGTCACCTGGTTTTTAGTAATATCCAGGTTGATATTTTTCAGCGCATGGAATTTTCCGTAATAGAAGTTCAAATCGCGAACCTGAATCATCTTAGCGGAACTGTTGTCAGCCATTCTCTTTCTCGCTTATTTACGCCGCCGTAGCCGCGTATCTTAATTAATGTTTGCCTTTGGCAAAGATCACGCGCGCCAGTATATTCAGCAGCAGCACACAGACGGTAATCAGCAGCACGCCAGCCCAGGCAAGACCCTGCCATTGCGCAAAGGGACTCATGGCAAATTTGAAGATGGTCACTGGCAGGTTAGCCAGCGGCTGCATCATGTCCGTGCTCCAGAACTGATTCGATAGCGAAGTAAACAGCAAGGGTGCCGTTTCCCCGGCGATACGCGCCACCGCCAACAGTACGCCAGTCAAAATTCCTGAAATCGACGCTTTTAGCGTGATAGCTGAAATCATCTTCCACTTGGGCGTTCCCAACGCATAGGCCGCTTCACGCAGGCTGTCTGGTACCAGTTTCAGCATGTTTTCGGTGGTGCGAATAACGATGGGGATCTGCAACAGCGCCAGCGCGACCACCCCGGCAAGGCCGGTGAAATGCTGCATTCGGGCCACCACCAGTGTGTAGACAAACAGCCCAACCACGATAGAAGGCGCGGAGAGCAGGATATCGTTGATAAAACGAATCACCTCAGACAGCCAGAATTTACGGCCATATTCCGCCAGATAAATCCCCGCCATGATCCCAAGCGGTGTGCCTGCGACGGTTGCCCAGAATATCATCAGGCCGCTGCCTACCATCGCATTGGCCAGTCCACCACCTGCGGTATTCGGCGGCGGCGTGCTTTCGGTAAACAGCGTCAGGCTCATGCCGTCGAAACCCCGAGTTACCGTGGCCCAGAGGATCCATATCAGCCAGAACGGACCGAAGGCCATAGTCAGCAGAGAGAGGGTTAGGGCAATGCGGTTCTTAACGCGCCGCCAGGCCTGCATCTTACGGCGTGACGCGGCCAGTTCGACCCGTGCCTGAAGCTCCATCGCGGTCATGAGCGCGCTCCTTCACTTTTTGCCAGTCTGAGGATCATCAGTTTGGAACAGGCGAGAACGATAAAGGTAATCACAAACAGAATAAGGCCCAGCTCCATCAGCACAGCCGTATGCACGCCAGATTCCGCTTCCGCAAATTCATTTGCCAGCGCTGAGGTAATGCTGTTGCCCGGCATAAACAGCGACGGGCTGTCGAGCTGGTAGGTGTTACCAATAATAAAGGTCACCGCCATAGTTTCACCCAGAGCACGGCCCAGCCCCAACATCACGCCACCAATGACGCCATTTTTGGTGAACGGTAACACGATGCGCCAGATCACTTCCCAGGTGGTACAGCCAATGCCGTATGCGGACTCTTTCATCATTACCGGCGTCTGCTCAAATACATCGCGCATGACGGAAGCAATGTAAGGAATGATCATTATCGCCAAAATTATCCCGGCAGCCAGGATGCCGATACCGAATGCCGGCCCGGAGAAGAGCGCCCCGATAATGGGAATATTTGACATCACGTTGCCGAGTGGCGTCTGGAAATAAGTCGCAAACAGCGGGGCGAAGATAAACAATCCCCACATACCGTAAACAATACTGGGAATCGCTGCCAGCAGCTCAATGGCGACACCGAGCGGACGACGCAGCCAGTTGGGTGACAGTTCCGTCAGAAACAGTGCAATACCAAAGCTGACCGGGACGGCAATGATCAGGGCGATGATTGAGGTGACAATAGTGCCGTAGATCGGCACCAGCGCACCAAATTGTTCGTTGGGAGCATCCCAGGTTTTACTCCATAAAAAAGCGAAGCCAAACTTCTGAATGCTGGGCCAGGAAGAGATAATAAGCGAAACAATAATGCCGCCGAGTAACAACAATACAATCAGCGCAGCCAGTTTAACCAGCGCACCGAAAATAATATCGCCCTGTTTGCCGGGGGCTTTAAATATCAGTCGGGTTGTAGCCATAAAATTCCCGATGTTAAAAGTGTAAGGGCGGCATCGCTGCCGCCCGGGAGTAAGGACCGATTCAGTCGCTCCCTGTCACTGCTTAGTAAAGCGCTTTACCTGCGCTGTCTTTTACATTGGTTTTCCAGGCAGCGCGGATCCTTGTAACCACGGAATCTGGCAGTGGAGCATAATCGAGGCTGGTGGTGGTTTTGCCACCGTTCTTATATGCCCAGTCGAAGAACTTCAGTACTGCCTCACCTTTATCCGCGCTGACCTGCTCTTTTTTTACCAGGATGAAAGTGGTGGAGGTAATTGGCCAGGCATTGTTTCCTTTCTGGAAAGTCAAATTCTGGGCGAAAGATTGACTCCAGTCTGCGCCTTTTGCCGCATCGCTAAAGCTCTGCTCACTGGGTTCAACCGGTTTGCCATCGGCATCAACAAGTTTGGTATAGGCCAGATTATTCTGTTTAGCGTAGGCGTATTCCACGTATCCAATTGAGCCGGGCAGACGCTGAACAAACGCCGCCACGCCATCATTGCCTTTACCACCCAAACCCGTTGGCCAGTTTACGGTGTTACCTTTGCCAATTTTGCTGCTCCAGTCGCTGTTCACTTTTGACAGATAGCTGGTAAAGACGAAAGAGGTGCCGGAACCGTCAGCGCGGCGCACCACGTTGATATTGCTGTCTGGCAGTTTCACATCGGGGTTAAGTTTAGTGATAGCCGGATCGTTCCATTTTTTAATAGTGCCGAGATAAATATCCCCTACGGTTTTGCCATCAAGAATGAGCTGACCTGATTTGATGCCCGGAATATTTACCGCCAGCACCACCCCTCCAATCACGGTTGGGAACTGGAACAAACCGTTTTTAGCTAAATCTTCTTCTTTCATCGGTGCATCGGACGCACCAAAATCCACCGTTTTAGCAATGATCTGTTTCACGCCGCCGGAAGAACCAATCCCCTGATAGTTAACCTTTGCTCCAGTCACTTTGTTGTAATCTGCTGCCCACTTGTTATAAACGGGTGCAGGGAACGTGCCGCCAGCACCAGTCAGATTCGTCGCAGCAAGTGCTGAAACAGCGGTCAGAGAAAGGGCAACTGCCACGCAACGAGCCACCGTTTTTTGCATCAGAGTCATGTTCCCTCCAGGGGATAAAATTCAGGCTTTATACAGTTTTACTATCTATAAATATTGCTGCTGGAGGCAAAATAGGACAGTTTGATGACAGTAAAATGTAGGCTGTATGACAGTTTTGTGACAGAAAGCAAGGTCATGGTCGACTTTGTTTCATTAGGTTACAGCAGGAACGGCAATGCAAAGTCGGCGACGAATCGCCAACAATGGGAATAAGCGGGGACGGAAAATCCGGCCCCATAGCGAATCATTCCACAGTAACTGATTTAGCCAAGTTACGCGGCTGATCGACATCTGTCCCTTTAATCAGTGCAACGTGGTAAGAGAGCAGTTGCAGCGGCACCGTATAGAAAACCGGCGCGATAATTTCTTCAACATGGGGCAGCGATATAATGCGCATTCCATCGCAGTTGCTGAACCCGGCATCCCTGTCTGCAAAAACATACAGCAGGCCGCCACGGGCACGGACTTCCTCAATATTCGACTTCAGTTTCTCCAGCAGCTCGTTATTTGGCGCAATGACAATCACTGGCATATCAGCATCAATCAGCGCCAGTGGCCCATGCTTCAGCTCGCCTGCCGCGTAAGCTTCAGCATGGATGTAAGAGATTTCTTTCAGCTTAAGCGCGCCTTCCAGCGCGACAGGATACTGATCGCCACGCCCCAGGAACAGCGCGTGGTGCTTATCAGAAAACTCTTCTGCCAGCGCTTCTATCAGCTTATCCTGCGACAACATTTGCTCGATACGGCTGGGCAACGCCTGAAGCGCGTGAACAATATCGTGCTCGATTTCTGACGCCATGCCCTTGAGACGGCCAATTTTTGCCACCAGCATCAGCAATACCGCTAACTGTGTGGTAAAGGCTTTGGTGGAGGCAACACCGATTTCCGTCCCCGCTTTGGTCATCAGCGCAAGATCGGACTCGCGTACCAACGAAGAGCCAGCCACGTTACAAATGGCCAGCGATCCAAGGTAGCCAAACTCCTTTGACAGGCGCAATGCAGCCAGCGTATCCGCCGTTTCACCGGATTGCGAAAGCGTAATCAGTAAACTGTTTTTGCGCACGGCCGATTTGCGGTAGCGGAACTCCGAGGCAATCTCCACGTCACACGGCAGATTCGCCAGAGCTTCAAACCAGTAGCGGGAAACCATACCAGAATTGTAAGAAGTACCGCAGGCAACGATCTGAATATGTTCAACCTGCGTCAGTAACTGGTTCGCCTGTGGTCCCAGTTCGGAAAGATCAACTGCCCCGTGACTGAAACGCCCGCTAAGGGTGTTTTTAATCGCCATCGGCTGCTCGTAAATCTCCTTTTGCATATAGTGGCGATAAATGCCCTTATCCCCCGCATCATACTGCGCAGTAGATTCGATTTCACTGCGCAGTACCTTTTCGCCAAGGTGATCGAAAACCGTCACGTCGCGGCGGGTTACCTCGGCGATATCCCCTTCTTCCAGATAAATAAAACAGCGGGTGACAGGCAGCAGGGCAAGCTGGTCTGAGGCAATGAAGTTTTCTCCAACGCCACGTCCAATCACCAGCGGGCTGCCGGATCGAGCCGCTACCAGCACCGAGGGATCGCGGCTGTCGAGAATAACCATGCCATAAGCACCGCGTAACTGGGGGACAACCCGCTGCACCACTTCTCGCAATGACCCCCCCTGCTGCTGTTCCCAATGAGCCAGATGAGCAACCACCTCGGTGTCCGTCTCAGACGCAAAATGGTAGCCACGGGCGATAAGCTGCTCACGCAGCTGTGCATGATTTTCGATAATGCCGTTGTGAACAATGATGATATGTTCAGAGATATGCGGATGGGCATTCGCTTCCGAAGGTTCTCCGTGCGTTGCCCAGCGCGTGTGCGCAATTCCCGTTCCGCCGGGTAATGGCGTACTTTCTGCCGCTTCCGCCAGTATCTTCACTTTCCCAAGACGTCGAAAGCGGGTAACCTCGCCTGCAGCGGTGACCACCGCCAGCCCGGCTGAGTCATAGCCGCGGTATTCAAGGCGGCGTAATCCTTCCAGCAGAATTTCAGCGATATCACGTTGCGCTACTGCACCTACAATTCCACACATATTTTTTCCTGAGATCATGTCACGTCAGACCATTCATCTTGTCTTCTGACCTGATTATTCTGGTCTTTGCCGGTTCCCCGAGCCTTGTAGAGAGTGGGGATTATCGTTATTTATTGCTGATGCGTTGCAGCTCATCCATGGAACAAAAGCGGTCAACTAAAATTATTTTTTCTTTACGGGCCGCTGCCAGTCAGTTTTCAGAATTTGTTCTTTACGGTTATACAGCAGCCCTTTTGTGCTAACGTCTTTCATCACCGTTGTACCCGCAGCTATGGTCACACCTGCGGCAACGGTGACCGGTGCGACCAGCTGGGTGTCTGAGCCAACAAAAACGCTGTCGCCAATCACCGTCAGTGACTTGTTGGCACCGTCATAATTGCAGGTGATTGTCCCGGCACCAATATTGACATTAGCACCGATTTCCGCGTCGCCCAGATAACTAAGATGACCAGCTTTCGATCCCTTGCCCAGCGAGGCTTTCTTCATCTCAACAAAATTGCCCACATGCGCCCCTTCTGCGAGCGTTGCTCCCGGGCGTAAACGGGCAAAAGGCCCAACCGTACAGGACGCTGCCAGTTCGGCATTTTCCAGCACGCTGTAGGGACTGATTTCACAGTTATCCCCGATGACACAGTTTTTCAGCACGCAGCCACTGCCAATTTTTACGCGGTCACCGAGTGTGACGTCGCCTTCGATAATCACATTGGTATCGATTTCCACATCGCGGCCACAGCGTAGATTTCCGCGCAAATCGAAACGGGCAGGATC
This sequence comes from Erwinia tracheiphila, assembly GCF_021365465.1. Taxonomy (NCBI): domain Bacteria; kingdom Pseudomonadati; phylum Pseudomonadota; class Gammaproteobacteria; order Enterobacterales; family Erwiniaceae; genus Erwinia; species Erwinia tracheiphila. The sequence goes on along the minus strand of NZ_CP089932.1, from coordinate 101,751 downwards.
TTTCAGCATCACCCCGGCTAACAGTAATTTTTCGGCCTGTTGAACCTGATAAACACGTTCCAGCGCGGCGAGTTGCAGACGGTTATTTACGCCATCCGTCTCCGAGCTGTGTGAAGGCTGCACAGTTTCTGTTTTGCGGCCTTCCTGGTGGGCCAACGCGATAATATCGGTAATGTAATATTCGCCCTGCGCATTATTATTATTCAGCTTGCTCAACCAGCGTTTCAGATCTGCGCCATTGGCCAACAGAATGCCCGTATTAATCTCGCCGATTTTCAGTTGTTCGGGCAAGGCATCTTTCTGCTCGATAATCCCCACCACCGAGCCATTGTCACGAAGAATACGGCCATAGCCCGCAGGGTTATCCAGAATCACCGTCAGAAGTGCGATTCCGCCTTCTGGTTTCGCTTTGCGAAGACGTTTCAGTGTTTCAGGCGAAATCAACGGCACATCGCCGTAGAGCATCAGAATATCTTCATCATCGGAAAAGTAGGGTGCTGCCTGCTGCATCGCATGTCCAGTCCCCAACTGTTCTGCCTGTAAAACCCAGTTCAGCGAAGGTTCAGTCAGGGTTGCCTGTATCTGCTCCCCGCTGTGGCCATAAACGAGATGGACTCTGTCAGCGCCCACACCTTTAGCAGCATCAATGACGTGCTGCACCATCGGTTTGCCTGCAAGGGGATGAAGAACTTTGGGGAGATCGGAGTACATACGGGTTCCCTTGCCTGCTGCAAGGATCACCACACTTATCGCACTGTTTGACATAGACATCCTGCTTCTGATTTCTGACTCTCTGCTTTACGGCAAAAAGTAAACCTATAATGCGGCTAAAATACTACTTCTTTTACCGTTCAAAAATACTCTTTACCGGACGAGGGTCAACACCATTTTTCACCACGTTGGTGCAGGAATAATAGCATCAAAACGTCGACGATTTTTATGGTTTATGAATTATCCTCTGCTTAACTGGCAACCGCTGGCAGCTTACTACTGAACGCTTTCCAGAATGCTGCTGAAGATAGCAAATCATCTTTCAACAGGGCCTGTATTCTAATGCAATCAACGCCGATTTCCAAAAAGGCGGCGTTGATTGCATCCCACAGGAATGCGCTAATAACTCAAAAAGAAGTCCTGGCCGGCATGGTAAGATGCAAAACAGAAAGATAAACCTGTTTATAACCACGTCCACAGAACGTAGCGCCCTTACAGGGCGAGCGTCATCGCTTCGCGCTTCCGATGGTTTGCATGCCCTGAGCCCCGTTTTATACTCTGTGACATGTATATTCCGCGCCCTGCCAGACTGCTCTTCCAGTCGATGACGGCTGGAGTTTGTTCATCAATACGTTCGGCGACAGCGTGATCCCGTGGACCTGTCTCTGCGGTGTATTATTCACCATGAACAGCTGATTCATTGAGAACTATGGTTTGTTTATGAATAATGAGTTGGTGTAAAACCCTATTTCGTAAGGAGTGACGGGGTTTAACACCTTTGTATGTTAATAACTTCTTTTCTTAGACCCTACGAAATCTTGATGTATGATATGGGGCAGCATCATACTATGATGCTGTTTTTAAAATGGATTTCATCTTTTACGTTTAACGGGTATGCCTGACTTAAAATTTATGCAATTTTTTAATGCCAGATCCGTTTCTCTGGCATTAAATATGGCATGAGTCATGGTTAGGTAACGAATGAAATGGAAATAATCATCCTAATCATGATTTTTACTTAGAATCGATATTGCAGACCCGCTGTAATCGTATAGTTTTTATTTGATATCCCAGCAGCATCTCCTCCAATGGAGGCGGACTCGCCACTTTTAGTATCAATAATCTGAGTCCCTGCCTTAGCCTCCTCATATTTACTGTAGGTGAACTCAGCAAATACTTTGGCATTCAGAGTTACGTAATATCCGGCATCAATTGAAGTGCCATAGTAACGTGAACAGGGCAGGCTGACGGCCGCAAATTGAAAACCGTGCCGTCAGCCTGACCCGGAGTTGCCATTCACTGGTTCGAATATGTATGATCTGGCTACATATTTTGCTCAGAGACCACCACCATGATGACACGTAAAAGTATCGACACCGTCCTGCTCTCCGTTGCCGCTGATAAGCTTTCCCAGCGTGAATGGGACTGGATTAAGCTGATGAAGCCCATGGCTCCACCTCCGGCAATGGTCGCCAGCGCCATACTTGAGCATCGTCACGATGCAGCAGCACTCACCCGACTACAGGAAGCCGGAAATTAATCTGTCCCGTGGTTTCTGATTTCAGCCCCCGTCCGCTCAAAAAGCTCTTCACCACCAACCAGTGCTGGGCTTCCTTTCTGGATACCGGCGGCCTGCGTGATATCGAAGTTGAAGCCGTCACAAAAATGCTGGCCTGCGGCACCCGCATCAGCGGCGTGAAAGAGTATGCCTGCGACAACGCGCAGTGTCCTCACGTCAGGTACATTACCAACGCCTGTCACAGCCGTGCCTGTCCGTCCTGCGGTAAAAAGGCCACAGACCTGTGGATTGCCGCGCAGCTTAACCGCCTGCCGGACTGCGACTGGCAGCATCTGGTCTTCACCCTGCCCGACACGCTGTGGGCCCTGTTTGAAGCCAACCGCTGGCTGCTCAACGACCTCTGCCGCCTGGCCGTCGACAACCTGCTGTATGCGGCAGGAAAACGCGGGCTGGATATCGGTATATTCTGCGCCATTCATACGTACGGCCGCCGCCTTAACTGGCATCCCCATGTCCACGTCTCCGTCACCTGCGGCGGTATTGATGAGCACGGAAAGTGGCGAAAAATCAGCTTCCGTAAGGACGCCATGCGCACCCGATGGATGTGGAATGTCCGGCAGCGCCTGCTGGATGCCTGGTCAGAAGGCATTGCGCTTCCTGTGGAGCTGATGCATATCACCACAGACTCACAGTGGCGGACGCTGATACTGACTGCAGGCGGACAATGCTGGTACGTATACATGTCGAAAAAGACGGCGGGAAGTAAAAACACCGTAAGATACCTGGGCCGGTATCTGAAAAAGCCCCCGATAGCCGGTTCCCGGCTGGCGCACTACGCCGGCGGCGCCACGCTGAACTTCCGCTATCACGACCACAATACGGGTCAGCAGGCCACGGAAAGGCTGACGCAGCATGAAATGGTAAGACGTCTGAAGCAGCATATCCCGGAGAAACACTTCAGGATGGTGCGCTATTTTGGTTTTCTGTCCAACCGGGTGTGCGGTGAAAGACTGCCGCAGGTATACAGCGCGCTGGGTATGGATAAACCGGATCCGGCGGTGAAGATATGTTACGCGCAGCTGAGTAAGCAGTTCCTGCGGCGAGACCCGTTCGAATGCGTGCTGTGCGGCGGGCGAATGGTTTACCGTCGTGCGGTAGCTGGTCTGAATGTGCAGGGGCTGAAAATCCACGCACGGGATATCAGTCTGATGAGGTATATCCCGGCCTGACGCAGGGAAGATCCGCCCCGAGCACTCTGATAGCCTGAAAAACAACCAGAAAGAGCGCAAATCATCACCAGTCAGTGGCTCGCCGACGCCCTCGCGGACACACAAATCAAAAATGATTAAATTTCAACCAATTCATTCCGGCGCTGAAATGGTTTCAATTTCCTATACGTGAACCTGCTATCGCAAACAGCCTTCAGCGTTCTCCCCAGGCAAGGCTCTGCCGCATTAAGTCGCTGTCCGGTAACATGCTGTTTTTTTATATTACCTGCCCATGCTTCTGATCCGAAACGCCTGCATTACCCCACTGATGTTATCGCTCAGTGTGTCCACTGGTACCTAGATTACTCACTGAGTTTACGCAACCTAGAAGAGATAATGGCAGAGCGCGGTATTGTCGTTGACCATTCCACTCTGCATCGTTGGGTTATTCGCCTGTTGGCACTGCTGGATAAGGCTTTTCGTCGACACAGGCACCCAGCAGGTCGGCGGTGGCGAATGGATGAAACCTATATCAAAGTCAAAAGACATGGAAATATCTGTACCGTGCAGTCGGTACTGCGGGCCAGACCATCAATTTCCTGCTGACGGCTAAACGGGATACTGCGGCAGCGCCGCGTTTCTTTCGCAAGGCCATTCGCCAACATGGCGAACCGGAGGTCATAACCATCGATAAAAGTCGTGCCAGCACAGCGGCTCTATCCATACTTAATGCCGGAAAACCGGATGAAGAGACGGTTACGGTCAGGCAGAGTAAATACCTGAACAACCTTGTGGAACAGAACCATCGAAATATCAAACGGCGAATCCGACCAATGCTGGGATTCAAATCATTCCGGCGTGCTCAGACGATACTGGCAGTCATTGAATTAATCCAGATGATCCGCAAGGGACAGTACCAGTATCCTGACGGAGACGGATTGTCCCCAGCGGAAAATTCTATCGGCTGGCTGCCTGAAAAACAGGCAGCCCAATTTTGGCTAACCTCCCTGTGCTAATGCGACAGAGTCCAGAATCGTGTAGAGGGCCCAACAGTGCCGGACCCTTCTCAGCATCACAGCTTACCAGGGCATCCTCTGTCAAGACTAAGTATAGTTTTACCTGAGTCGCTCAGTTTACGTATTCCCGGTAAAAATGAGGATGCTCCTTCTGCTTTATCGTTATAGGCCCAGTTCACGTAGCTGATCTTATGTGCATTAAGAAATCTTATCCATGTTGCCGTTTCTTGTATATTTACTGAACCGTTACCATCTGCATTTACCGTTCCCCATTCCGTCACGAACACCGGTAATCTATGCTGTAATGCGGTCAACAGCTTGTACCTGAAGGGCTGTCCATGCGTGCCTGCGTAAAAATGAAATGCGTAGGCGATATTTATTCCGCTTAAAGGTGCCTGAGCGGCAACATCCACGTCCTGAGACCAGTTAGGCACTCCAACAATAATGAGATTATCCGGATCCTTTTCCCTAATTGCCGAAATAACCGCGTTCGCGTAAGGTCTGATTGTTTCTTTCCATGACACAGCAAGTGGTTCATTATAAATCTCATATATGACGTTAGGATATTTCCCGTATTTCGTAGCCAATCTCTGAAAAAATGATATAGCTTCCTTTTGGTAGGATTCCGCATGACTGCTGTGCCAGTCAACTATCACATACATGTTTGTTTTTATTGCGGCATCGATAACGCTATCCACACGATTGACATTTCCCTGCGGGTCGCTGAGGTATCCACCGCCATCTTCCACCCCCATAGCTGCACGAACAATTCCGGCATGCCAGTTAATTTTCAGATCTTCAATACTCGCTGCATTATAGAATTTCCCCCCACCCCATCCACTGTTGCTCCAAAATAGACTGTTACCACAAAGGCTAATATTGCTGTTTCCATAAAGTATTTTATTTCCTTGAACCTGAATAGGAAGAACTGCCATGGCTGGCATGCTGCTACAGATAACCGCGGTTAAAGCCATTTTTCTCAATAAATTTCTGCATAAGTACATACTGTCATGTCCTGTATTATATATTGTGTTAAATAACATAAATCAAAGTGGAAACTGTACACGCCCGGGAATAATTTTTACCTTTGATGATTCTTTATTTAATACAGCATCTGGAATATAATCACTAAGCTGATGACCATAAATGTCACGGTAACGTATTTTGATATTTCCCGGCCCGGTTTTATTCAGAATAAAATGGTTATAATCTGTTTTATTCGCCCGAATCCAATGTCCCAACTCATAATAATCCATACTCACAACAGGATATCGTGTTCTGCGAACCTGAATTGCTGCCCAATAAATCGTGGAGCCTTCTTTTATCCTGTACAGGACAGGCCCCTCATAAGGGCCAGGGATCACTTTCCAGTGTATGTTATCTACCCAGCCGGGGGGAATTCCGCTTATTTTTTTAAAGGCTCCGGGCGACAGGTCAAGTGCACAGCTTTTACCTTCAGGATACAGGTCCGTAACATATACATTTATGCTTCCGGCTGGTCCGGTTACCTGCAGCCAGGCTCCAGCGAGTGATGCCCGTATGCCTCCAGAGTTGAGCTGGTAAGGACTAAGGGCCGCTATATTCATACCTGCAGGAATGGGATCCAGCAGTAAAGCTCCGCCTGAGTAACCCGACCCTGTTTCGGTCGCATATCCCCTGCATACTTTGTTTTTTGACCAGATAGCATCAGCGGCTTGTGCTAACGTACTGCTCAGAGTCAAACCTAAAGTTAAAACAGCGCAGATGGGGGTAATTTTTGTCAACAATCTAAAAGACATATTGCTCCTTATGATAAAGGTGACTGAGAAAGTCAGAGCCGCTATTGAAAACCTTGAGATTTAGCGAAAGCATGGTTGTAATCACGTGGCAGCATTGAAATATTTTGAGCATCAATATGGGTAATTTCCGAACCAAGTCTGCCTGATTCAGCATTTTCAATAACCCGTTTCGTGTAATGAAGCTATTCCGGAGCACTGTATTGCAGATGACCTGAATTTATCGCCTGCGATAACTCATTTAATTTATTTTTACACGGCCAGGGACATTAGAGTAAGACTCCAAATCATCCACCTGATTTGGAATATCCTCCTCATGCTGAGTTGAGCTTATGCTGGCATTATTATGAACGTAATTACCTTCACAGATGAAACGTAGCGTCTCTGCGGTGCGAGCACGGCTGCACCCACGCCCGTTTCTTTTGCCAGACCTGAAGTCCAAAGCCTGCAGCAGTTGTGGCCTCAAGGCCACCGAGCAGTAGCACATCTCCTTTACCATGCCCTACCTGCTGTGGCCGTTCTTCAACAACAACTGGCCCCTGCTCAACGAGCTGTTCCGCTTCGTCACCCGCGCCATGGTCCGCCAGGCCTGCAGGCAAGGTATCGAAGTGGCGGTACGGGAAAAACCGAAACGCCCCGGGTTCGCGGTGCTGATGAAAATCTTCCTGGGCACAGATCCATATCAGTGCATCCTCTGTAAAGGCAGGCTGCGGATACCAGCTCTGGATCGGTGCGCCTGAAAAATAGGTTTAAGGTTAAAAATACGCCAAAGACGGCATTTTTATCAGAAAACTCATGTTGAACCTTGCCTTCACTGGTGCGGCTCTTGCCACCGTTCATGGTCAGGCAGCTCTATAAAGAAGCGATTCAATCTCCTAACCATAAAGGGCGGAATACACACAGCCCCATAAAACCATCATCGAAATAATTATTGGATAAATTTGAATAATGAGTAGATAAAAATTTCTATTAGTTCCAAATAGTTTTAAAAAATACATATTTCCTTTCAATCCGAACGGAGGTAAGCGTCAGTTCTGGTGCATTAACGGGTCTGAGTTGAGTAGGCCTGACAGTTACCCGGTCAGGCCCCTCCTCAGAACCGGGCGTGCGGAACTACCGCGTCTGGCTCCCGACAGACCCGTGCCCCCACACATATTCAGAGTGAATTGAACATTGATCGGTTTTTCCAGTTAGCTGGATAACCCAGCATTTTCAGGATTAGATCCAGTTTTACCCATACCAGAGGATGTCGGCCTACTTCACGTACAGGAAATTGAAACTATTTCTGCACTGGAATGGGGTGGTTAAAATTCAATCAGACTTTGATTTGTATGCCATCTGATATGTCAGCACTCTGCGGGGGGTATCATTGGTAACGCTTTACTGATTGGCGGCATGATTGAACGGTGTCTCTATACATCAGAACGTCTTCGCCAGTTAAATCCAGAAATTTATAATGTGCCCCGGCAAAGAAATTACGACCTGCTTTATTTCTTTTTAGAACAAGCACTTAACCCATTTATTGAAGCCCTGCATGTCCGCAGAACGCAGGGGAATCCTGCTTTTGAAAGGATTCTTGAGATTGTAGCGAGTGAAATCAATGCAAAGAGGTGAGCCTAAGAAGCTGAGTTTTTGGCGGAACACATTCCATACCGTTATTGAGACTGGCGCTTCACTTCTGGGAGGCGTGCTCCTCATCGTTTGTTGCTACTGGTTTTTCCATTATGAAACGTGGCATGAGCGTTTTATCGCTATCGGATTAACGATCTTAGTCGTCCACGTTATCGTTAAGCTTCTTCCTGAACGGACAGAATCGTAACCTGACTGAACTGGTGGCGAAGGTGCTGGCAACCATTCAGGCGACCCCGAAATTCTTCCAGGAGCTGGCGGCGCACTAAGCCGTTGTGACAGAAGGATTCGACAAACAAGACCGTTCACGTGTAATTTAACGGCAACAGAAAAAACAAAGCCCCGGAAATCATGCTCTACTTTGGCAAGCGGACATGATAACCAGGGCCAGGAACGAAACCTAAAAAGGATATTAGCACATGAACCGTGCCAGACAACAGCCCGCCATAAGCGCAGGACGCATTGCATAACACCGCACTCGAACTCTTCAACGACCGCTTACCGCACAAGCCGTAATTTTCGGACGATATGCACTTTGGTGTTCGCATTGCCGGTAAGGAACGCGCCATTCTGGCGAAATACATCCAGTTTAACCAGCCTCACGCCATGTTCTTGTAGTCCTCCCAATTATATCGGATATACGGTCGTGACGCAGACTTGCTGATAACGTATGCTTTGCGCTTTGGATGTAACATATGGCTAAAGTTGATGTCGTCTGCCCTCAGTGCAATGAAACTCATGCTGTACGATGTAACGGACATTCAGCATCCGGTGCCCAACGTTACATCTGCAAGCATTGTTCAAAGACCTTTCTGCTCAATTTTAGCTACTCCGGTGCCAAACCAGACACACACCAGACCATTGTTAATATGGCCATGAATGGTTACGGATGTCGCGATACCCCACGGGTTCTCGGTATCAGCCTCAATACGGTTCTGCGGCACTTAAAAAAATTTCCCCAAAGCAGGTAGCTGAGAATATCGACCCCGAAACGGAGGTTGTTATCTGCTGTGAAGCCGGTGAAAAATGGCCTTACGTGCGGTGTAAAAGCAATCCCCGGTGGTTGTTCTATGCTTATGACCGTATCCGCAAACGTGCTCTGGCCCATGTCTTCGGCCCGAGAAATGCCCCGACCCTGCGACGATTGCTGGCCCTGTTAAGCAAATTTAACATTGCCTTTTATATGGCAGATGCGTGGCCGGTTTATAAAGTTCTGTTAAGTGCAACAGGCCACGTGGTGAGCAAGAAATATACCCAACGGACAGAACGACATAATCTTAATCTTCGCACACATATCAAACGACTGACCCGCAGAACAATTTGCTTTTCGAAGTCAGAGGAAATGCACGATAAGATCATCGGTTGGTATCTTACTCTTCATCATTATCAATAAATCTGCGTCACGACCTCAAAGGCTGAGTGAATAAGTCAGAGACCAGCGGAGCACTGAGCAATAATATCAACGGGATAATGGAGGCGTCGAAAGGAGTTTCGGATCAGAGACATGGTCAGGAAACATCATAAAAAAACGGTATGTTACCTGATGACACCTTAATGCAATAAAACTCAGATTATTCTTAATGAAAACAGACCATCTTTTATTGATAGTTAAATTAATTGTTAGCAGCTATATTAATAGTGCTTTCAATTATCAATATAAAAATTAGTCAGGCATTCAATACGTTGTTCGTAGTCTACAGTATTTGTTTCTGTGTGCTCGGGTGCGCTGGATAAAGTTCAGGCAGACAGATGCGGCCAGAAAACACAGACTATGTGTGGGAGCATCGACTGAAAAGAATCACAGGGTATATTTTTGGCTCCCGGAGCAGAAAACACTTCGTGGGTTACTGAAGCTGCTGTCGGGGTTGAGTGTCGCTTTATGGTGCACAAATGGCTACAGGGCATTACAGTAGAGAGTTGCCAATGTGCACATTCGCTGAAAAGCCACATACACAACGTATATATAGAGTGAAAACCTGATACCAGGTAATCGTCTGAAACATCTGAACTGTAAGACGCTGGGATATTAAAAGTCACCTGAGATACACTACAGATTCATCAGCACTTTCATTGATAATTAGTATGGTTTCTGATGAATAATTAATTATTTAACTATATGACAAAATTAAGGTTGATCATGATGAACATCAGAATGTTTTTAGTCGCTCCTGTTTTATTTTCTTTATCAGTCAACGCTGATGAATTTCCTGATACAACCAACACGGTTTTAATGTCAATGGTAAATCTAAATAAATCAGCAAATTCAGTACGTTTTTATGCTTCTCCAAGAGAGCTAAACTACATTTCATCTTGCATGAAAGCAAATCATGATCATAAAACACAAGATGTATATATCATAAAACCCGCTGCATTCACTGTTCGTGAATTCTCGGATGATCACTGTTTTGATTATATTGCGAGTGAAAACTTCCGTATAAAACAATTAGGACCAAGCGCTTCCGTTTTTTTAAACGGAAAAAAACCATTAATTAAATATTATAAGTAAATAGCTGCGCGGAATAATGCTCCACTTTTAACCAGCCCATGCAGTGCAGGCTATCAGGGCTGTTTTCTTTGCCTGACCGAGCTATATCTTAATCAGTAAACGGCAGGTGTAGAGGTATCAGGCGCAGCTATTTAGCTAAGTGACATCGGCTCTGTCGCATTAGCACAGACAGGTTAGCCAAAATTGTGCTGCCGGCTTTTCAGGCAGCCAACAGATAAACTGTTCAGCCGGAGATAATCCGGCACCCTGTGGATACTGATATTGCCCTTTGCGTATCATCTGGATTAATTCAATGCCTGCCAGTATCGTCTGAGCACGCCGGAATGATTTGAACCCCGGCATCGGTCGCGTCCGTCGTTTGATGTTCCGGTGAACCTGCTCCAGAACCTGCTCCAGAACGTAGCACGCCTTTGGCGTGAGCGGCCCTGCTGCGCAGCTTCGGGTGTTTGCATGACCGGCGCTCCGCTTTATACTCTGCAACCATGCATATCCCCCGCCCCGCCAAACTCCTCTTCACCGTCGATGACGGCTGGAACCGCTACCTCGAAAAACACGGCGACAACATCAGCGACTGGACCCGACTCTCCGTTGAGCGCATGCTCGCCTGTGGCACCTGCGCCATGGGCGTACGCCGCTACTGCTGTGCCTCGCCGGACTGCACGCACTCCCGCTTCTTCTGCCAGAGCTGCAAGTCAAAGGCCTGCAGCGCATGTGGCATGAAATCAACTGAGCAGTGGATAGCCGGGCAGCAGCACGTCCTGCCCGACTGCGAATGGCAGCACATCACCTTCACCATGCCGCACTTACTGTGGCCGTTCTTCAGCAACAACTGGCCCCTGCTCAACGACCTGTTCCGCTGCGCCACCCGCGCCATGCTGAAGTGGGCGCGTCGGCAGGGTATAGAAGTCGGTATCTTCTGCGCCCTGCATACCTACGGCCGGCAGCTGAATCAGCATCCGCACATCCACGTTTCCGTCACCCGCGGTGGACTTGACGTAAAGCACGGCGTCTGGCGCAGCCTTTTCTTCAAAAAGAAGGCCGTGGAGGAAATCTGGCGGGGTGCCGTTATCCGCCTGCTGCGCAGCAGCTATGAGCGGGTCAGTCCCGGCACCCTGCCGGGACTGGGACATATCCGCGACGGGGAGCAGTGGCGGCGTTACCTGAAGGCACAGTATGGCCGGCACTGGAAGGTACACTTCGCGAAGAAGACCCGGGGAGCCTGGCACAGCGTTAAATACCTCGGACGCTACCTGAAACGGCCACCAGTGTCGGCTTCACGACTGCGACACTACGCCGGTGGCGCGGTGGTTCACCACTATCTCGATCACCGCACGGGAAAGCATAAACGCCAGATGCTGAGCCAGGAAGAGATGATCGGGCGCTATATCAGCCACGTTCCGGCGCGGCATTTTAAGATGGTGCGCTACTCCGGCTTTCTGTCCAACCGCAAGCGGGGCACGCTGCTGCCGAAGGTTTACGAAGCGCTGGAGATGACGGTACGGGAAAAACCGAAGCGGCCCGGGTTTGCGGTGCTGATGAAAGGCTTCCTGGGCACGGATCCGTACCAGTGCATCCTCTGCAAAGGCCGGCTGCGTTTTGCCGGCGCCGTGGCGGGTGATCACGCCACAAAAATGCTCTCTGACAGGCTGTATCAGATGGCGAAAAAACGATGGCTGCGGATGCCTGAGCTGGATCGGTGCGCCTGAAAAACAGGTTTCAGGTTAAAAATACGGCGAAGATGGCATTTTCACATCAAAACCCACACAGATCAGCAGCAGCAATGGAGTAGATCGTGCCACTTTTCATGGTCAGGCGATCTCAAAAGAGGCGATTCAATCTCCTAACCATGAACATAGCGCCCTTACAGGGCGAGCGTCACGGCTCTGCCGTTCCGAGGGTGTTCATGACCGGCTCACAGCTTTATACTCTGCGGTATGTTAATTTCTCAGGAAATCATTCACATGGCCCGTAGCAAAGCCCCCAGAAAGCGTAAACCCACGCCCTCGTCCCGACGCGCTATACCCGGATATCCTAAGCGTTTTCTGGTGTCCATTCCGCCCCGGAGCGATTATGACGACCCCGACGAGTTTTTTACGACACTCCGCAGGATGCCATTCGTCACTGTGTCCACCTGGGGCCACAGTTTTTCCTCGATACACACTTCGACCCGCCTCTCGTCTGCATCATCCGCGGCTTTGAGCCGCCTGACTCACCCGACGGCGATGTCGTCCTTGAGTCCATGCCAGCCGATGTGTTTATTATCGCCACAGAATCCGGCATGCTGCCGGTGACCTTCGCTCCCTGGGATAAACACACCGACAACTGGGCCGATGACTGTGACGACTGGCACTATAATACCGGTGCCACTGCAGAGCGATAATCCGCCGCATGTATATCCCGCGCCCGGCAAAACTGCTGTTCACCACTGATGACGCCTGGAACCGGTATATGGATAAACACGGGGACACCCTCAGCCCCTGGACCGTACTCTGCGTCGAGCGCATGCTCGCCTGCGGCACTGCTGCCATGGGGGTGAAGCGATACTGCTGCGCCTCCCCGGACTGCACCCACACCCGCTTCTTCTGCCAGACCTGTAAATCAAAAGGCTGCAGCTCCTGCGGACATAAGGCCACGGAGCAGTGGATTACAGAGCAACAGCAAATTCTGCCCGACTGCGACTGGCAGCATATCACCTTCACCATGCCCCATCTGCTGTGGCCCTTTTTCAACAATAACTGGCCTCTGCTCAATGCCCTGTTCCGCGCAGCCACCCGCGCCATGCTCCGCTGGGCCAGAAAACAGGGTGTGGAAGTCGGTATCTTCTGCGCCCTGCACACCTACGGTCGCCAGCTCAACCAGCATCCCCACATTCATCTCTCCGTCACCCGCGGCGGGCTTGATATTAAACACGGCGTATGGCGCGACCTCTTCTTTAAAAAGCATGCCGTGGAGGAAATCTGGCGCGGAGCCGTCATCCGGCTGCTGCGCCACAGCTATGACCTGATTAACCCCGGCAGGCTGCCGGGGCTGGGGCATATCCACGACAAAAAACAGTGGCTGCGCTATCTGCAGGCGCAGTACGGGCGCCGCTGGAAGGTCCACTTCGCGAAGAAGACCCGGGGGGCCTGGCGGAGCGTCAAATATCTGGGCCGGTACCTGAAACGGCCCCCCGTGTCGGCGGCGAAGCTGAGGCACTACAGCGGCGGCGCGGTGGTGCACCACTATTACGACCACCGTACGCAGCAGTACCGGCAGCAGACGCTGACGCAGGAAGATATGATCGGACGTTATATCAGCCATATCCCGGCGAAGCATTTTAAGATGGTGCGTTATTACGGTTTTTTATCAAACCGTAAACGGGGTAGCCTGCTGCCGAAGGTGTATGAAGCCCTGGAGATGGAAGCGCGGAAAAAACCGGAGAAGCCCGGCTTCGCCGCGCTGATGAAAGAATTTCTGCGCACGGATCCGTACAAATGCATTCTGTGCGGCAACCGACTGCGCTTCAGCAGTGCGCAGGCCGGGAGGCACGCGTCGGAGTTGGTGGCAGAAAGACTGCATAACATCGACCGGAAACGATGGCTTCTGGCACAGACTGCGGGATAAGTGCGTCTGAAAAACAGCTTTCAGGTTAAAAACGCGCCGCAAATGCCATTTTATGACCATAACGTTCCCGATGGCACATCATTACTGCATTACAGACACTGCTGCTCATGGTCAGGAAATTTTTAAAACGATGATTCAGTTTCCTAACCATGAACTTTCCCAGGCCCTCGGCATCATCAATGCCGCCACTCCTGAGCGCGCCCGTAGTCTCGCCGACCTTATTCCTCCCGAGCTTATTCAGCAGGCGCTCACCCTGACCGATACCGTTACTTTGCGTAAACGTAAACTTTCCCTCGAATCCATGATTTGGCTTGTCGTTGGGATGTCCATTTTTTGCGATCATCCGATGACCGAAATCGTCAATCTGATGGATATTACTGACCGGACCGGAGCTCCTTTTACCGCACGCAGCGCTGTCATTCAGCGCCGTAAGACTCTGGGTGAAAATGCAGTGCGGGAGCTTTTTGATATCACACAGCAGCACTGGAATCAGCAGGCTGCACATCCAAAATGGCACGGTCTGAATCTGTTTGCTGTCGACGGCGTGGTCTGGCGTACCGCCGATACGCCGGAAAACAGAGCCGTCTTCAGTAAACACAGCAGCCAGTACGGCGAAGGCGGCTATCCTCAGGTGCGAATGGTTTGTCTGATGGAGCTGAGCAGCCATCTGATCGCCGCCAGTGCATTCGACAGTGAAAAAGTCAGTGAAATGCGGCTGGCTGAGCACCTGACGGAGAAAACCCCGAATAACAGTATCACCCTGTTCGATAAGGGATTTTATTCGATGGGTCTGCTTCATCACTGGCAGACAGCAGGAGAACACCGTCACTGGTTGTTGCCGTTGAAAAAACACGTACAGTATCAGGTGGTTCGCCGTTTGGGGCGTGGAGATGAACTGATATGCCTGAAAACCAGTCCACGAGCCAGGAAGCAATGGCCAGGGATCCCGGAAGAAATGGTGGCAAGACTGCTGACCCGCAGGGTAGACGGTAAAGAGAGGCAGGTGCTGACGTCACTGACAGACCCGAATCGCTATCCGGGTAAAGATATCAGCGAGCTATATCGCCACCGCTGGGAAACAGAACTGGGCTACCGGGAAGCAAAGCAGGGTATGCTGGACAGCCGGTGGACATTACGCAGTCGCCTGCCGGAGCTGGTGAGACAGGAGCTATGGGGGGTACTGCTGGCTTATAACCTGGTGCGATATCAGATGGTGCAGATGGCGTTCCATCTGAAAGGAGATTACCTGCCTTACCAGCTGAGCTTCAGTGGAGCGATAAGCGAAATAATCCGGATGCTGATAACCCTGCCCTGGGCTTCGCCGGGAAAAATGCCGGGAGAACTGAGAACCCTGTATGAACAGGCGAAATGGCTTGTGTTACCGGGTAGAAGAGAGCGAAGTTACCCGAGAGAGTTGAGGGTAAAGAGCAGGAAATATCCGGATAAAAAGGTTGCTGGTCACCTTAAGTGACCAGCATTACCCTGCGGCTGACCGTTTAGCATTAATTGCAGCGAGGTATTACGGGCGACCAGTGCCTGGAGACTTTCAGCGACAGGTTGAGCCGCGCGTGGGTGATCACTTCGTCAGACGGCAGCGTAAAGCCAATGCCGGACTGAAGCTGACCACCGGTTAGCAGAATGCCGCGGGGCTGGCCCATCTGCGCAACCGTTACCACGCTGGACAGTCAGCATGGGGCTGCTCGTGGAAAAAGCAGGAAGTGTGGAAATCCGGTTAGTCACACCCTGCCCGACATATCCTTATGGCACAAGTGTTGAATGAATTATCGTCTGAAATAGCATCAATTAGTCAGGACAGACTATATTAACTTTCACAGAAGCAACATCAATACAAAAATGACGTTAGTAAATACTATTGCATTGAAATTTGGGTCGTGACGCAGATTTATTGATAATGATGAAGAGTAAGATACCAACCGATGATCTTATCGTGCATTTCCTCTGACTTCGAAAAGCAAATTGTTCTGCGGGTCAGTCGTTTGATATGTGTGCGAAGATTAAGATTATGTCGTTCTGTCCGTTGGGTATATTTCTTGCTCACCACGTGGCCTGTTGCACTTAACAGAACTTTATAAACCGGCCAGGCATCTGTCATATAAAAGGCAATGTTAAATTTGCTTAACAGGGCCAGCAATCGTCGCAGGGTCGGGGCATTTCTCGGGCCGAAGACGTGGGCCAGAGCACGTTTGCGGATACGGTCATAAGCATAGAACAACCACCGGGGATTGCTTTTACACCGCACGTAAGATGTACTAACTCAGACCTGATCTGACAGTTACCGGTTATTTATACAGGTGTCTGTCAGATTACATCTGGTTCAGATTTTTTTCTGCCCAGACTCGTTTACCATCAAGTAACGTGGCCATTGGCGTACGCCCGCAGCACATTTTTCCCTGATGAGTTCGCTCATTATTGTAATGCCACAACCAGTTGTCCAGATCCGTTTGCAGGCTCTCCAGGTCTTCGTATAACTTCTTACGGAACGTAACCTGATAAAAATCCTGCAAAATAGTTTTATGGAAGCGCTCGCAGATGCCGTTCGTCTGCGGAGACATCGCCTTCGTTTTTGTATGGTCGATATCGTTGATGGCCAGATACAGCTGGTAATCATGCTGCTCCACCTTACCACAGTACTCCGTTCCCCTGTCGGTCAGGATCCTCAGCATCGGCAGTCCCTGAGCCTCGTAGAACGGCAGTACGCGATCATTGAGCAGGTCTGCGGCGGTGATCGGCGTTTTACTCGTATACAGCTTGCAGTGTGCCACTTTCGAGTACGTATCCACGAACGTCTGCTGGTAGATACGACCCACACCTTTCAGATTGCCCACGTAGAAGGTGTCCTGCGACCCGAGATAACCCGGGTGAGCAGTTTCGATTTCTCCGCTGGCCTCGTCATCGTGGGCCTTCTTCTCCAGCGCTGCGATTTGAGCGTCGGTAAGCACGATGCCTTCTCTGGCGACCTTTTCCTCAAGTGCCTTCAGGCGTTTACGGAAGTTCTCCAGGTCGTGCCGTTGCCAGATGGAGCGCACGCCGCTACCGGAGATAAACACGCCTTTTTTACGCAGCTCATTACTGGTCCGGTGTTGCCCGTGGGCCGGGAACTCAACGGCATATTCAACAACAGCGCGTTCAGTGGCTTCGTCGGCGCGGTTCTTCAGGTTGGGGACGCGGCGGTTCTGGTTAATCAGCGCATCGATGCCGCCTTCAGCAGCCAGTTCCTGATAACGGTAAAACGTGTCGCGTGACACGCCCATGATCTTGCAGGCTTTTGATACGTTACCGAGTTCTTCGGCGAGATTGAGCAGGCCGGCTTTGTGTTTGATGATGGGATTGTTAGTATGAATCATGAGAGTTACCTCGCGTTTTGTTTAAGGATTAGACACCCATATCAAAACCGGTAACTCTCAACCTTTCAAGGTCCAGTGTCAGATCAAGTCGCGACTAATACACGTAAGACCATTGTTCACCGGCTTCACAGCAGATAACAACCTCCGTTTCGGGGTCGATATTCTCAGCTACCTGCTTTGGCGAAATTTTTTTACGTGCCGCAGAACCGTATTGAGGCTGATACCGAGAACCCGTGCGGTATCGCGACATCCGGAACCATTCATGGCCATATTAACAATGGTCTGGTGTGTGTCTGGTTTGGCACCGGAGTAGCTAAAGTTGAGCAGAAAGGTCTTTGAACAATGCTTGCAGATGTAACGTTGGGCACCGGATGCTGAATGTCCGTTACATCGTACAGCATGAGTTTCATTGCACTGAGGGCAGACGACATCAACTTTAGCCATATGTTACATCCAAAGCGCAAAGCATACGTGATCAGCAAGTCTGCGTCACGACCGAAATTTGCGTCTTTTTATTCAAGACAGTATTGATATACACCAAAGAATCTTTCATATACTTTATGGCATTTTCCAAATCGGCATTAACGCTGAAGGATGCATCAGGTTGAACAACAATTTTATCAACCTTCCCCAAAAATTCCTCCATATTTATATTTTTGGCGGCTGGTGCATTGATAGTCTTTTTTACATCATTGATAATCTCATTTAACTTCTTCATCACAATTTTATTTTTGATTGATAACTCAACAGCACTCAAATTTTTAATGTTACTTTCCAACTTTACCAGACAATCCATGACCTTAATCGTATCTTTCTGGCTGGTTTTTTTCTTATTTACAACAGCATAAACAGGTTCACTCCTGTTACGGCTTCCTTCATGGAAAGACGTTTTATCCAAATTTATTTCTTGATAAACAGGTTCCTGCTCGTAATATACTTCTTCATAAAATGTGTCATAGGATTCTATTGAGGAAGCAGTGTCGCGTCTTTCAGGAAGCGTTGTCATTTCGCCACGAGTATTTCTCATATCTCGCCATAAATTTCCGTGTTGTGCATTTGCATAACGTTCAGGAAAAGTACTATTCATTGAAGATAAATAACGATCATTATTATATCTACGGTTCGAATAATTATTTACTCGAACATTGACATCACCATATTCCCGCAATCCCTTTAGATCAGTATTGGCATTTTTTTCACAAGTGTCCGAAGATTTATCTCCCTGACAGACAACTGAAAAAACATGTGAAATTAACTTCATCTTTTTATTAAAACACTTACTCTGCTGCTGCTTTAATATATTAACTAGCTCTCTAAAAAGAGTACAATGCCTTGAATCTTCTTGGTGGAATATTTCCTCAGAACTCACGGATACATTTTTCAGACATGTTTTCAGATCGCCATAAGTGACTTTACCTTTCGATTTGGCTTGATATGCCAGCTCTTGAAAACTATACAGGTTATGTTGCTTCACATTTGGTAATGCAGAATCAGATAGCTTCAATGGCGTTTCCTCTTTCGTAATTTCATGATTTTTAGCCTACTTATCCAGGCAGGCTATAGATACCAAAAAACGATTTTCTATTCTGAAGAAAGCACTGAATTTCCAGTAATGCGCGAAAGAAAAATTACCGGAAAGCATTCACTATCAGCTGGCGAGATTTTCTTCCTGATCCACCGCAAAGCAGGCGATTTGCTGGTCGCCATACGTCTTCAGCTGCGGTTGCAGCTGAAGACAGGGGCTGAAACGGCGGCGGCAGCGTGCGTTAAATGCACAACCCGGCGGTGGGTTTAGCGGGCTGGGCAATTCACCGGTTAATTTGATGCGTTCACAGCGTTCATCTGGTTTCAGGCGCGGTGTGGCAGACAGTAGAGCCTGAGTGTAGGGGTGACGTGGGTTGCTGAAGATGGACACCTTGCTGCCCTGCTCCACGCAACGGCCGAGATACATCACCATCACCTCGTCCGCAATGTGTTCCACTACCGACAAATCATGGGAGATAAAGACATAGGAAAGCCCCAGTTCCTGTTGCAGATCCATCATCAGATTCAGTACCTGGGCGCGTACCGATACGTCCAGCGCCGATACCGGTTCATCAGCAATCAGCACGTCTGGATCGAGCATTAATCCACGGGCAATAGCGATACGCTGACGCTGGCCACCGGAGAACATATGCGGATAACGGTCGTAATGCTCAGTTTTCAGGCCAACTTTTTCCATCATCTCCAGGGTTTTTTCCCGCCGTTCCGCTTTGCTCAGGCCTGTGTTAATCAACAGCGGCTCTTCAAGGATCTGGCTGATTTTCTTGCGTGGATTGAGCGATCCATAAGGATTTTGAAAGACGATCTGGATCTTCTGACGCCGCAATTTCTGCGCGGCTGGATCGTGTTTTAACAAATCCTGCCCCTGATAAAACAGTCGGCCTTCGGTTGGCGTTTCAATCATGGTCAGCAGACGCCCCAGCGTCGATTTGCCACAGCCAGATTCACCCACCACCGCCAGTGTTTTGCCGCGTTCGAGGTTAAACGAGACACCATCCAGCGCTTTTACCAGACGTTCCTGGCTAAACAGCCCTTTCTTCACTGGATAGTGTTTTTTCAGATCGATCACCTGCATCAGCAATGCAGTATTCCTATTTTCAGGCTTCACAGGTCGGTCTCCCGGCATCGTCCAGTGGATAATGACATTTGGACTGACGTCCTGGAATATCACGTAATTGAGGCTCAACGGTTCGGCAAAGGTCATCCGCATAGGGGCAGCGCGGGTTGAGTAAACAACCATTGGGACGATCGTACTTGCCTGGCACCACGCCTGGCAGTGAGGCAAGACGCGCCTTGTCGGCGGCGAACTCCGGCAGCGCACGCAGCAGCGCCTGAGTATACGGATGACGCGGAGCCTTGAAGATATCCGCCGCCCTGCCAGTTTCCACCACCTGCCCGGCGTACATGACGATAATGTGCTGGGCCGCTTCGGCCACCAGTGCCAGATCATGTGTGATCAGAATCAACGCCATGTTTTCCTGACGCTGTAATTCCAGCAGCAACTCTATAATCTGCGCCTGGATGGTGACGTCGAGCGCCGTGGTAGGTTCGTCAGCAATCAGCAGCCCTGGTCGACAGGCAATCGCCATGGCGATCATCACGCGCTGGCTCATGCCACCAGAAAGCTGATGCGGGTAAACATCCAGACGGGATGCCGGATCGGGGATACCAACCTGCGTAAGCAAATCGATGGCACGCCGGCGGCGGGTTTTTTTATTGCCACCCTGGTGTACTTTTATCGCTTCCATAATCTGAAAGCCTACGGTGTAGCACGGGTTCAGGCTGGTCATCGGGTCCTGGAAAATCATCGCCACTTCCGAGCCAACCAGCTGACGCCGTTTTTTTTCCGAGATACGTTTCAGGTCGCGCTGGTTAAATTCCAGCTTGTCGGCCATCACCTTACCAGGATAATCAATAAGCCCCATAAGCGCCAGCGAACTAACCGATTTTCCAGAGCCGGATTCGCCGACAATCCCCACAACCTGCCCCTGTTCAACCTGATAGCTGATGCGGTCAACCGCCCGAAATGGCGCTTTTTCGTCACCGAAATGCACTGAAAGTTTGTCTACGTTTAATAATGCCATCTGCGCCTCTTACTGCTTGAGTTTGGGATCGAGGGCATCACGTAAACCGTCACCCATCAGGTTAAATGCCAGCACCGTCAGCAGAATCGCCACGCCGGGGAAGGTGACCACCCACCAGGCACTTTGCGCGTACTGCAACACGTCGGAAAGCATCGTGCCCCATTCCGGCGTCGGCGGTTGTGCTCCCATACCCAAAAAGCCCAGCGCAGCCATATCAAGGATAGCGTTTGAGAAACCCAGTGAAGCCTGCACAATCAGCGGCGCGAGACAATTCGGCAAAATATTGACAAACATCTGCCGCACCGCCCCCGCTCCGGCCACGCCTGAGGCGGTGACATAGTCGCGGCTGACTTCAACCAGCACCGCCGCGCGGGTCAGTCGGATGTAATGCGGCAATGCAACAAAGGTCAGCGCGACAGATGCGTTAATAATTGACGGACCAAAAATCGCCACCAGCACCAGCGCCAGTAACAGACTTGGCAGCGCCAGCATGATATCCACCAGACGCATAATGATCGCATCGGTCGCGCTGCCAACATAACCAGCGATCAGGCCAAAAATCACGCCAAGGATCAGCGACAGCACCACTACCAGACATCCCACCAACAGCGAAAGACGTGCGCCATACATCAGGCGCGACAGCACATCGCGGCCAACGTCATCGGTACCCAGAATAAACTGCCAGCTGCCGCCTTTCTGCCAAACCGGTGGGTGCAGTAACGCCTCGCGAAACTGCTCGGCAGGCGCGTGCGGGGCAAGAAAATTGGCAAACACCGCGATAAGAAACATCAACACGACGTAAACCAGACCCGCCACCGCGCCTTTATTACGCTTGAAGTAGTGCCAGAATTCCTGAAACGGGGTCATCGGCTTGGGTGCAGCAGTCACGCTGCCAGAATCGACTAAAGACATGCAGCCCCCGTTATTTTTTATGACGAATGCGCGGGTTGACCACGCCATAGAGGAGATCAACCAGCAGGTTGACCAGAATAATCAGCGTGGCCACCATCAGCACACCGCTCTGTACAACCGGATAGTCGCGGCGTTGCAGTGCATCGATCAGCCAGCGACCCAACCCTGGCCACGAGAAAATTGTCTCGGTCAGGATGGCTCCCGCCAGCAGCGTCCCCACCTGCAACCCAATGACGGTCACTACCGGCAGCATCGCATTACGTAGGGCATGGACCACGATCACCCGCAGCGGGGTCAGACCTTTCGCGCGTGCGGTACGGATATAATCCTCACCCAATACCTCCAGCATCGCCGAGCGCGTCATGCGCACGATGACCGCCAGCGGTATCGTTCCCAGCACAATGGCAGGCAGGATCATGTGCATTACCGCGTCTTTAACGTCGCCGGGTTCACCCCACAGCAAGGTATCGATCAGCATAAACCCGGTGAGCGGCTTGCTGTCATCAAGGAATACCGTGTCGCCAATACGCCCCGCCACCGGTGTCAGGTTCAGCTGCACTGACACCAGCATAATCAGCATCATTCCCCACCAAAAAATCGGCATGGAATAACCGGTTAAGGAGATACCCACGGCAGTGTGGTCGAAAATGGAGCCGCGTTTTACCGCCGCCAGCACCCCCACCGGGATGCCGACGGCAATGGCGAAAATCATCGCGCAGATGCCCAGTTCCAGCGTCGCTTTAAAACGTGGAACGAATTCCTGCCAGACGGGAATACGGCTTTTCAGGGAGATACCAAGATCGCCGTGGAGCACGCCCTGAATGTAGGCAATATATTGTTGCCACAATGGCTTATCCAGCCCCATCTGGGCCAGAAGCTGTGCGTGACGCTCTGGTGACATGCCGCGTTCGCCTGCCATAATCAGCACCGGGTCGCCGGGGATCATATGCACAAACGCGAAAGTAAGTAAGGTGATACCAATAAACGTCGGGATGACAAGTCCCAAACGTCGGAGTATGAACTGCAACATAATCCGGATTCTCTGTAATTTTCCGCAGGTCGTTGCCTGCAGAATTATATTTGCTCACATCCTGCGGCCAGATGCTGACAGCCGCGACGCCTTGTTGGGCGTCTTTACCATTTTGCTTTCGGACGGTTGAACTTCCGTGCGGTATCGCCTGAATCGGGCCGGGAACCGACCCTGTGGAGAGCATGGAACGGCCGGTGTTCCGGCACAGAACCTTATTCCTTAATGTCGACGTTATCGAAGTGATGTTTACCTAATGGGTCCACCACGTAACCTGACACTTTCTTGCTAACCGGCTCATAAACCGTGGAATGCGCAATGATTAATGCAGGTGCTTGCTCATGCATCATCACCTGAGCCTGCTTGTAGTATTCAACACGCTTGTTGTGATCGGCCTCGGCACGCGCGGGTTGGATCAGTTCTTCAAACGGCTTGTAACACCAGCGGGAGTAGTTGGAACCCTCTTTCGCAGCGGCACAGCTGAACAGGGTGGCAAAGAAATTGTCCGGGTCGCCATTGTCACCTGTCCAACCCATCATCACGGTTTGGTGCTCGCCCGCTTTCGCCCGCTTCAGGTATTCGCCCCATTCGTAGGTAACAATTTTGGCTTTCACGCCAATTTTCGCCCAGTCGTTTTGCACCATCTCCGCCATACGACGGGCATTCGGGTTATAGGGACGTTGTACCGGCATTGCCCACAGATCAATGGTAAACCCGTCCGCCAGCCCCGCTTCTTTCAGCAGCGCTTTGGCTTTTTCCGTATCGTAAGGGTAATCCTGCACCGCATCGTTATAGCCCCACATCGTAGGTGGAATCAGGTTCTTCGCGGTTTGTCCGGCACCCTGATAGACCGCATCAATGATCGCTTTTTTGTTGACTGCCATGATCAGCGCCTGACGCACTTTGACGTTATCCAGCGGTTTTTTCTCGGTATTGAACGCAAGATAGCCAACGTTCAGACCCGGAATTTGCATCAGGTTGATGTTTTTATCTTCCTTCATACGGGCGAGGTCAGCCGGATTCGGGAAAGGGATGACCTGGCACTCGCCTTTTTGCAACTTAGCGTAGCGGACGGAGGCATCTGGCGTGACAGAGAAGACCAGACGGTCGATTTTTGGCTTGTTACCCCAGTACTGGTCAAATGCTTTGTAAAGGATGCGGGAATCTTTTTGGTACTGCATCAGTTGGAACGGGCCTGTACCAACCGGGTTCAAATCCAGCTTTTCCGGCGTGCCCGCCTTGAGCATGTTATCGGCGTATTCCGCTGAGAGTATAGAGGCAAAGTCCATGCCCAGGTCGGCAAGGAATGGCGCTTCTGACCGGGTCAGAACAAAACGGACAGTATGGTCATCGACTTTCTCAACTTTCTCAATGATTTTCGGCATATCCATGCCTTCAAAGTATTCATAGCTGCCGCCAGACACGCTGTGGTACTTATTATTTTTATCCAGCTGACGTTCAAAGGAAAATACAACGTCATCCGCATTGAAGTCACGTCCCGGCTTGAAATCTTTGGTGGTCTGCCACTTTACGCCTTCACGCAGGTGAAATGTGTAGGTCTTGCCATCAGCGCTGATATCCCACTTTTCAGCCAGGCCTGGCTGAAGCTCAGTGGTACCCGTTTTGAATTCAACCAGGCGATTGTAGATCGGCACAGAACTGGCGTCATAGGTCGTGCCAGAAGTAAACAGCTGCGGGTTAAATCCTTCGGGTGAACCCTCTGAGCAATAAACCAGGGTTTTAGCCTGAACGCCAGCGGAAACGGTCAAGGCGATCAGGCTCAACCCGACCTTTAGCATTCCTGTCTTAGCCACGGAAATACGCATGCTTCTGCTCCAATGATGATGTGTTGTTGTGTGCATGTGCGTCGGACATTGTTTTTTTAATGCAATCCTGACGTCTGGCCTTACGGCGGCTGAAGGGGATTAAGTCGGGTAAGTGCTGAAGATGAAAACCATCAGACAAATCCGCATCCTTCCTCACTGAAGCTTCAATTTGTCAACAGTTGCAAAGAAGGTCAATACAGCATTGAGCTATTTACACGATCAACGGGGTAACAGCTGATAACACAATAAAAAGAAAAACCGCTTTTTTCTGGTTCCATAAACCTAATAATTAAAAAAAAGCAGATTTATATTTTTCAAAAAAAACTCTTTACAGATATTTTCTTCGAAAAAAAACCATTAAAAAAACCACCAACCTGTACGTCCGTGAAAGATACGCTTTGCTTATGGCTGCGCAATCAGCCGAATATTCTGCAACAAGAGTGCAAAATATAAACAATATGTTAGAAAAGGACATTAAAAAAATGCGGCGCAAATTAAGCGCCTGATTGCAAAGAAACAGGGTGCCCAGTACGGTGATAAATACTATTATTGCTGATCGTTTTTAATCAACAGCACGGCATAAAAACCTTGTGCCCGTTTTAAAGAAAGAAACGTTAATGGAAAACCGCACATGAGAGCGTATTAATAATGACTCCGCCTGCAACAATAAACACCAGGCCGATTATTGCTGGTGAATCCAGATATTGGCCATGCCATAACCAGACGACCAGCGAAATCAGTACAATGCCGACGCCAGACCAGATGGCATAGGTTACGCCGACAGGCATGTGCTGGAGCGTGAGAGAAGAGAAAGGCAGTAAAACGCCACGCTATAAGATACGACCTCCCCACACTGGGCCAGAATCGGGTAAAACTCTCTGATGGCTTTAATAACGTGGTGCCAATAACTTCAGGAATGATGGCGATCAAAAGCGGCAAATAGATTCCTGTCATTAAGCGCCCGTTAAGGCTTTATTGGGTAAATCCACAGTTCCCAACCGTAGCTGCCGGTAACTAACAGCCAGTCGGTGAAGAACGTGCTGGAAGAGTAAAGCTGACAACCTTTTACCTCAGCCTGAGGCAGGCAAATCGTCCCTGTACCTGAATTAAGTTCATTGATTCTGCACAAGAATTAAAATGTCTTACACAACAGCCCCCGGCCAGGACCAATTTGAGCAAATAACTCACTGGAAAACGACGTTCTGAACAACAACAGCGTTGCATCATGAACACCCGTGAGAAATAGCAAACTCTCTCAGACAGATCTGAATTATTCAGGATAGTGACTATACCGAATTCAAACATAAATCTTTTCGCATCCATTGAATTTAGGAAAGTTATCAGTACTAAAGACTATTTAGCAAGAATGTTTCCAGATATTTCTCTTTTATATTCATAGAGTAAGACTACACGACCCGATGACTGCGCCCTCCTTCTTTACACTTACTGATGATTTATGTAAAAAAAATTGATAATCATTATCATTCACTTACAATTCATTGCACTTCATGGAAACCCAAGGAGACAGGAAGAAGATGAAAAATCAGCAGAACAGGACGAGTACGCTTTCCGGCAAACGAATGGCGAGAGGAGTCGCAGGATTAATACTGGGCCTGATAAGTGTTGCGGCACAGGCGGTGACCGTGACGGATATCGCCGGGCGAACCGTCACGGTGCCGGATGATATTCAGCGTATTTTACTGGGCGAAGGTCGGTTATTTTACGCCATTTCCCTGCTGGAAGGTCAGAAACCCTTAGACAGGATTGTCGGCTGGCAAGGCGATTTCCGCATGCTGGATACGCAAACCTACGCCATTTACCAGGCCAAATTTCCGCAAATAGACAACATCCCTCTGATTGGTAAAAGCAGCGCCGACAGTATCAGCCCGGAAAAAGTGCTTACGCTGAATCCGCAGCTGGCTATC
This sequence comes from Erwinia tracheiphila, assembly GCF_021365465.1. Lineage (NCBI taxonomy): Bacteria > Pseudomonadati > Pseudomonadota > Gammaproteobacteria > Enterobacterales > Erwiniaceae > Erwinia > Erwinia tracheiphila. Next base: position 75,103 of record NZ_CP089932.1, on the reverse strand, counting down.
TTCGGTTTATCAGGACACGGTCCGGGCCTCAAAAGTGAGCTGGTTAACCAGCTGCAGAAAGCTGGCGTACCGGTGGTGTTTGTTGATTTCCGTACGTCACCGCGAAAGAACACGCTACCCAGCATGGCGCTGTTGGGAAAAGTGCTGAACCGTGAAAAACAGGCGCAGGATTATATCCGCTTCTATCAGGATCACATTCAGCGCGTCACCGACGTTATCAACGATATTCCTGAGCAGGGCAGGCCTAAAGTCTTCATCGAACTGCGCGCAACAACAACCGCTGAATGCTGCCACTCAGCCGGTAACGGTAACATGGGTGACTTTATCGAGCAGGTGGGTGGCGTGAATATCGCCAAACCGCTGCTACCGGGACCGCTGGGGCTGGTGAATCTTGAAAAAGTCATCGATGTACAGCCCGATGTTTACCTGCTCACAGGTGGCAGTAAGCCGCCGAAAGCAGGCGCTCCGGTACCGTCCGGGCTGGTTCTGGGCGCACAGGCCACGCCGGAACAGGCACGTGCCAGCCTCACTCCCCTGTTGGCGCGGAAAGGCATCGACACGCTTGATGCGGTCAAAAAGGGCCGCCACGTTGGCATCTGGCATAACTATTACAATTCGCCATATAACGTGCTGGCCGTGCAGGTTTTTGCCAAATCTTTCTATCCGCAGAAATTTGCCGACCTCGATCCCCAGCAAACGCAGCAGCAGCTCTATAAGCAGTTTCTCGCCATCGAGCCGACAGGCACTTACTGGACTGACTAAAAGGGCATCGCCCCGTGCTGACGGGGCTTTATCTCAAGGAGAGAACACATGATTAGCGTTAACATTATACCGACAGTTAAAACCGGACTGCTCGCACCGCTTATCTGTACCGCCTGTGCTGTCATGGCTGAAGACACCAGCAGCATCGACGAAAAAACAGAACAGATGGTGGTCACCGCCTCTGCGGTTGCACAAAGCCTTAACGATGCACCTGCCAGTATCAGCGTGATTACCCGGGAAGACCTGCAAAAGAAACCGGTCCAGAATCTCGCGGCGGTACTGAAAGATGTGCCAGGCGTGCAGCTCACCAATGAGAGCGACAACCGTCAGGGCGTCAGTATCCGTGGACTGGGCAGCGGCTATACGCTGATCCTGGTCGATGGCAAACGAGTCAATTCGCGCAACGCAGTTTTTCGGCATAACGATTTCGATTTAAATTGGATCCCTGCTGAATCTATCGAACGTATTGAAGTAGTGCGTGGACCGATGTCATCGTTGTACGGATCAGATGCGTTGGGCGGCGTGGTCAATATTATTACCCGTAAGGGGGAAACAGCGTGGCATGGCACCCTGAGTGCGGATACCACCATTCAGGAACACCGTGATCGTGGTGACAGTGGTAACGGTAATTTCTTCGCCAGCGGTCCGCTGATGGATGATTTACTGGCGGTAAAAGTCTATGGCGCCCTGGGGAAACGCGAGAAAGATCGCGCCAGTTCCGCCAGCGGCAGTACCGGCCAACCCCGTATCGAAGGTTACACTTCCCGCAATGCCAATGTTGAATTCTCTCTGACGCCGGATAAGGAGCAGGATATCACCATGAGCTACGGTCGTGACCGTCAGGATCGCCATTCCGACACGCTAAATAAAAATCGTCTCGAACGTGAAAACTATGCTGTCGGCCATAATGGTCGCTGGGGATGGGCAAATACTGACCTGCGTTTTTACGGTGAAAACATCAGGAATAAAAATGCGGCCGCCATCACCTCGAAGAACAACGTGCTCGATGGCAAAGTGGTCGTCCCGCTGGACGAATACAGTCAGTTGCTGACGTTGGGTGGCGAATACCGCAACGACAGGCTGGATGACCGTATCAACATGAAAAACGGCGGTACCGCTCAGGCTAATCAGTACGCCCTGTTCCTCGAAGACGAGTGGCGACTCTTCGAAAGTTTTGCACTGACCGGCGGTGTGCGCATGGACGATCATCAAAACTATGGTGTCAACTGGAGTCCACGCCTCTACCTGGTCTGGAACGCCACTGACAACGTGACGCTAAAAGGCGGTTGGGCCTCCGCCTTCAAAGCACCGTCCCTACTGCAACTGAGTCCCGACTGGCAAAGCGTGTCCTGCCGTGGCAGCTGTAATGTCGCGGGCAGCAAAGACCTGAGAGCCGAAACCAGTGAAAGTGTTGAGCTTGGCCTGTATTACGCCGGGCAGGACGATGTGACCGCCAGTGCGACCGTCTTCCAGAACGATATCGACGATATGATTACCGTGGTCCGTACCGCTAACCGTCAACTGGCACAGCGCTATCCAAATTTTGTCGGTTTCGATACCAGCGGCAATCCGATATTCCAGTATTACAACGTCAACAAAGCGCGCATCCGCGGTGTGGAAACAGAGCTGGGTTTACCACTTTTCGAGACACTGCGCCTCAAGCTCAACTATACCTACAACGACGCCCGCAACCTGAGTCAAGGCGGCAATAAACCCCTGTCCGAGCTGCAGTTCCACACCAGCAATGCGACGCTCGACTGGAAACCGTTCGCGGACTGGAGCCTTTATCTTTCCGCCAACTACAGAGGCAAAAGCCGCACCGTCACCGACGGTAACGCCACGCCGGGCGGCTATACCCTCTGGAACACAGGCGGTTCTTATCAGATCGGTAAAAACGTGAAACTGCGTGCCGGGATACTTAACCTGACGGATAAAGATCTGAACCGGGACGATTACAGTTATAACGAAGACGGCCGACGATATTTCGCCGCCGTGGATTACAGTTTCTGAGGTGATGCCCCCTGCTGAAGGCATCCGGTAACCCTGTTTCATAAAAAACCGTTGCGGTTACACAACGGGACAGGCATGACCGGATGCCGGGATTCAGGTTTTATCTGGCACTGGCTGTGACGTCCCGGCAGGAGCGGCACACCAGTTGTTGGCGTCATTGATTCCGCCATTGGGAAAGGTATAACCAAGGCAACCCATGATACTGTCGAACAGCTCAACGTGACGATGGGTTTTGCCCGTGTGCTGTTGAGCCTTCAGGCGGTCAAACGCATGCTGGTTACGCGGATCGGCCAGATATTTATCGGAAGCCCAAACAATCAGCGGTACCCTGAACTGCTCCGGCGGGGCCATGTTGCGCGGCGTACTGTGCAGGTGCATGTTTTCATCGATCGATTCACCGTGGTCGGCCGCATAAAAAACAATGGCTTTCTTATCACGCAGTTGATCGAATACGCTGTCCAGAACGGTATCGGTATAGAGAACGGAATTATCAAAGGCGTTTATCAGCATCGCCTTGCTACAGGTTTCGTCCACGCCCATGCATTCCGGCTGATAGCGGGCGTAATCACGCGGATAACGCTGCGAATAGAGATAATGTGAGCCTTTGGTATGCAACACCACCAAATGCCTGCCATTTGGGTGGCGATCAAGTGACTTTTTCAGTTCAGGAATTAACAGCATATCGTCCACCGATTTCCCCTGATTTTTCTGCTCAGAGCCTATCTGCTCCCGGAACGCATAATTGTCGGTATCCGTATTATTGTAAAACCACACTTCACTCTGCATAGCGAACAGCTCTGAACTAAAACCCAACTTTTTCAGTACCGCAAAGACATTTTGCTCTTTTAACATTCTGCCAGGCCCGTCATCCGTGCCGCCTTCGCGCACAAACATACAGCGCAGCGAGAGCTTCGTTGCGGTATTGCAGGACTCGCCGCGAAAGACCACCAGATTCTTTTCTTTAGCAAGCTTAGGTGTGGTGTCACGGTCGTAGCCCAACAGCCCCATATGATCCCAGCGGGTGGTTTCACCGATGACAAAAACGACATAGGTATCATCCAGCCCCGCTGGCGCGGTATAGGTAAAATGTTCAGCCGGGTTAAACAAATCGTTACTGTCCATTTTTTCGTCGAGACTGCTATAGACAAATAAACCCAGTGCAGAGAGCCAGTTTGACGGGAGATAAGAATGTGCCACCACGCCACCATAGCTGGGTAAATCGATATTTGTTTGCCTTTCAGCAATATTTTGCTGGCGGTCAAGATAGCGAATCGACAGCCAGACCAGTGCCACCGACAGTAGCAAAACGGACAGAGGTTGCAGGCGTTGCCCACGGGTTTTCAACTGTTCAGGCAGCGTGTGACGCAAATCATTACGCCAAATCAGTACCAGCGGCACCAGGCTCACTGACGCCATCCATAGCGCGAAATGGTAGCCAACCACTTCTTTCGAGAGGTCGGTATCAGTGGTCATCACGGAAGCGATGATGCCGTAGCCAATCACCACATTAAAGAAACACATGTAATAGCTGGCAGAGACGGAAATAAGCACAAACAGGGACGTGGTGATACGCCAGAAAATTCCCCCCCAGCGATAGCAGACGGATCAGAAAAAAGGTCAGCAAGACAATCGCGACCACTTCTGCAAGCGCAGAAAACCAGTTTAACGCGATAGATTGCGTCAGAAAGGGATGGAAACGACGGTAAAACACCGGAAGATTGAGGAAAATCCCAATATAAAAGGCCAGCAGAAAAGACAGCTTCTGCCGGCTCAGTGATTTTATATAATTTATGCAACCTTTCCCGGTATCACTCAAACAGCTTCTAAACAAATCTGAACGCTAATCAGGCCCTCCTATCAGGTCAGAGTTCGGATTAACAATACGTTTTTAACCGTAAAAAAACGCCCAGGACTATGCTCAGAGCGGGTACGCAACTTTCTCAACAGATGGCGTAGTTAAACATATTAATGGAAATAAGTCGGCTTAATCCTGTCATCAATAGCAGAACAGGCGGTGATGTTGCGGGATATAGCGGGGTAGCGGACACCACCCCAGTGAGTGTTTACTATCAGTTAATGATGTTCAGCGTTACATCAATGTTATTACGGGTCGCGTTTGAATAAGGGCAAACAATGTGTGCCGCATCAACCAGCTTTTTCGCTTCCGCGTCATCCATCCCTTCAAGATGTATATTCAGTTTCGCTTCAATACCAAAGCCGGTTGGCAATGGGCCAATGCCAACTTCACCTTCAATAAATGCGTCTTTTGGTATAGAAATTTTGTCACGGTTCGCGACGAACTTCATTGCACCCAGGAAGCAGGCAGAATAACCGGCAGCAAACAGCTGCTCAGGGTTAGTTACCTCACCACCTGCACCTCCCATTTCTTTTGGTACGCCCAGTTTCACATCCAGCACGCCATCAGAAGAGGTCGCGCGACCATCACGGCCACCTGTAGCTTTGGCTTTTGCCTGATATACAACTTTTTCTAAAGACATGTTTAGACTCCTTTAGTCTTACTTTGATTTACACAATTAAATCGTGCGCTATTTATATCAGTTCATTTTAATTATAGAACGTCGTTCCACCACATGCTTAACACATCAGCCGTTAAGATTGTCTCGCAGGCTTTCAAGTTCCTGCTTAAGCGATTGTAATGTCGCGACATCGCTGGGGGCGGCGCAGGCGATGGAATCCGGGATACCCGTAGCTTTACTGCGCAACTGCTGGCCCTGCGCGGTAAGGGTTATTACCACCTGTCGTTCATCTTTACGCGAACGCTGACGATGAAGCAGCCCGGCGCTTTCCAGTCTTTTCAGCAGTGGCGTCAGCGTGGCTGAATCCAGAAAAAGACGGCCACCAATTTGCGAAACGGTCACGTTGTCCTTCTCCCACAAAACCAACATCACCAGATACTGTGGATAGGTAATATCCAGTTCACTCAGCAACTGTCGGTAAAGTTTGTTTAAAGCCAGATTCGCGGAATAAAGCGCAAAACAAAGCTGTTTATCGAGCAACAGTGGCGGATCTTGTGCTTCTTTGTCATCTTTATCTGTAGTCATGGGTCATGATATAGATATCTCACTATATAATAGCAAGAAATTTATTTTGGGGAGAACGGCGATGCATTCACTGGAAGATCGTGCCAGGCGCTATGCCACCAAAGCGCACGCAGCAGCAGGCCAGCGCCGCAAATATACCGACGAACCCTATATCGTTCATCCGGCCGCCGTCGTCGAGCTGATCCGTAGTGTGGGTCACAATGAAGCGATGCTGGCCGCCGCCTGGCTTCACGATACCATTGAAGATACACCAGGCACGCTGAGTGATATCCGCACGCATTTCGATGATGAGGTGGCAACACTGGTTGAGATGCTGACAGATAATCAACTGCCGGAAGTGACAAACCGCGCAGCCCGAAAGGTTGCTCATTTTCGTCACAGCGCGCAGATCTCAGCGGAGGCGCAAACCATTAAACTGGCAGATATCATTGATAATACCCGCTCGATTATTCAGTTTGATGCCGATTTTGCCAGCGTTTATCTGGTGGAGAAACGCATGCAAATATCACTGCTCAGGAAAGGCGATACTACGCTGTTGCAGCAGGCGTCAGGCATTATTGAGCGCAGCATCAACCAGCTCACCCAGGCACCTTATCACATCCCCGTTAGCTGGTTTACACGTCAGCAGCAACAATACGCGCTGGCAGACTGAGCGAGATGATAACGGCAGAAAACCGCCTGTCAGGACTGCTTATAGAAAATATCGCCAGACTCAGCCTTGATGATTTTGCCATCTGCCTTGCTGTAGAGCACATAGTTTCCCCCCATATAAGTCCAGCTGGTGCCTTCGTCAGGCTCAGAAAGATTACGGGTTTTCCAGTCAACGATTTCATATTTTTTAGTGCGGTAGCGATCGGGTATAACGCTTCCAATGGTGAAACGCTGGAAATCAGCAAAAAAGGATTTTATTTCATAAGGGTTGGCCGGATCGCGTTGCTCTTGTACATCGCTATTCGGATTCTGCATTGCCTGAGCCTGGGCACCCGTCGACGAGCCTTTTGGCGTATCCGGGTTTGTTGCTTCCGGGTTACCAGGACTTTGATCGTCCACACCTGCTACGGGAGCGGTAACAGCGGGTGCAACCTGCTCACCTTCAGCACTGGCGATAAGGGGTACCGCACCCATTAGCATAGCGGTGATCAAAACATACGTTGACTTACTCATAGTGTCTCCAAATTGCACAGTGCCTTTTACGGGCATATTCGCTGAATTCTACAAAATAATCCGGCGCTTTTTTACTATTTTGCCTCATCAAAACGCCGGGAATGCAATGCTGAACATTTCGCCATTGAAAATAAAGCGTTTCCGGCAGGAAGATACACAAAATTTAAAAAAACAGAAATGTGCCTGACGCGCGAGGCCGTTTGGCGAAACGCCATCGTATCCGGGTGAGACAATGAAGACAAATCGCGACAAAGGGGATGTAAATAACCCGGTTTCCTGCACCGGAAACCGGGCAAACGCTAGCGGGGATTAAACCAGCGCGTCTTGAGATATTTTACTGCCTCTTCAGTTTGAGGCTGGGTTAAGTAAGCCTGTCTGAATAATATTACCCCGGAGACTTCCGGCAAACTGTCGTTGAGATCTAACTGCCTTTTCAGCTCAGGTACGCCGCCAGAAACGGTCCAGTCCGGTTCGTTTTTGGATGGCGTCCCGACTTTGTAAAGCGCCATACCGATGTAAAGCCGGGTCGGCGTGTCCTTCACTGCATCCGACCACCATTTTACCAGCACGTCGTAGCGGGCAATCTCACGGCCCACCGGCCAGTACAACTGTGGCGCAATATAGTCCAGTAAACCTGATTTTACCCACTGCCGGGTATCCGCATAGGCGCTGTCATAGGCAGGCGCTCCCGCTTTGGTGTCGGACCCCAACGGGTCGTCCACTTTATTTCGCCAGACGCCTGCCGGGCTGATACCCAGTTCAACATGCGGCTTCAGCGCCCTGACCGCTGCCGAAACCTGCTTTATCATTAAAAGGGTGTTATTCCTTCTCCATTCTGCTTTCTTCGAAAACGCTTCACCATACTGACGATACGTAGCGTCATCCTGAAGCGGTGACTGCGGCGTTTCATAATAGAAATAGTCATCGAACTGAATCCCATCAACGGGATAATTCTTAACCACCTCCGTCACCACGCTGGTGATCCAGTCGCGTACCTCAGGTAAACCGGGATCAAGCACAAAGCGGTCGCTGGCGGTACGTATCCAGTCAGGATGAAGCGCATAAACGCTGGCAGGTGACGTGCTTAACGTATTTTGCAATACCGCTGCGGTTTCTGGTCGGGTATCCATAGAAACACGATAAGGGTTGAGCCAGGCATGAACCTTAATCCCGCGTTTATGGGCCTCGCTTAATATAAACGCGAGCGGATCGTAGCCAGGGTCTTTACCGATGCCCCCTGTCAGCACGGCAGACCACGGCAAAACAGAGGAATGCCAGAGCGCCGTTGCATCAGGCTTGATCTGGAAAAAGACCGTGTTAATGCCGGTTTTTACCATCTCATCCAGCGCGTCAGTCAACGCCTGTTTTTGCATGCGGATCCGGTCAGTTTCCGTTGCGGCTGTCAGCGATGCCGCAGGCGGCCAGTCCAGCCCAGCCACCGTGGAAAGCCAGACGCCCCGTACAGGCGGGGGCGCTGAGGGCAGCTCAGGTGGCTGAGATTTATGCGCACAGCCAGCCAGCCCCAGCAGCCCCACAGCCACAACCATGCAAAATATTCTTTTCGCTATATAAAACATACTTTTCCTTTATTAGTATTGCTTCTCAGGTTTGACGATATTGCTGAATCAGCGCGTACGCGATGGACTCGGTTTCCGCATCGGCATTCCCACTGATATCTGTAGGCCGGAAATGCATCTGGAACGCAGCAATATTTTTACGGGTTGCCTCATCAAGAATGCCATGTTGTGGAATCTGGTCATAACCGTATTGCTTAAGTAATAACTGAATATTTTTAACCTCCGCAGGTTCCAGGGCCGCGCGGCCAGCAAGATACTGGCTCACCGCTATTGGGTCAGGCCAGGCACCGATACCCATCGCCGCCAGCCGTTCCCAGGGAAAGAGTTTTCCCGGATCCTGCTTTCTGAGTGGTGCGATATCAGCATGCCCGATGACGTTATCTGGCGTTATCTGATAGCGGTGAATGATATCTTTCGCCAGGGCCGCAACCGCAGTGATTTGCTTTTCACTGAAAGGATACCAGGTGCGCTGGCCATTTACATCATCAGTAAAACCCGAATTAACAATTTCAATACCAATGGAACTGTCATTCAGGTTACTCCTGCCATTCCAGCTACTTACACCAGCATGCCAGGCTCTTTTATTTTCATCAACCAGTTGTAGCACGACCGGTTTTCCATTTTTCATCGCTGGCTCTTCAGGAATAAGATAATGGGCGCTGACATTGCCCTGCGTAAGCTCTTTCAGAGATTGTTCATCATTCAACGCCGTATAATGCATGACAAGAAAACGCACCCGTTCATTCTGTCCTACTGCTGTCGTTGTCTTGTTAGCGAAATACCCCGCTCGCTCTGCTATTTTCATTGGCTGTGTGGCACATCCTGTCAGGGATATTGCCAGTCCAACTATTGCGAGATTTCTTTTTATTTTATCAAATCGTGAAAAAAATATATCCTGCTGCATAAGTCAAAGCTCCTTTTATCATCTCCGATAACACTTTTCCAGACGTCATTATTTTTATCATCATATGTGATTTATATTCAGAATAAAACAACCATGAACTTCAGATAAGTTAAAAGTCAGCATGAGATAATAATGTTAATGAAATAAGTCTTTATTTCTCTCTCATGGATAAGCAATGTTTCTGTGTAATGGCTCATGGCAAAAAAAGAAACCGACCTCCTTTCGGTATTATTGCGCCGGATAAACGTATGGAATTGTGCTGCATTTTTGCCGTTGCCGCACCGCCGGAAGCTGGCGGCATGAGCTGCGTGATCGTGCGGTTGCGGACTTGTGATTTTTCAGGAACACCTGGCTACAACACATCAAAAAATGCCAGAGATAACGGCATGCGGTGCGGATATAAAGTCATCTGGAGGCAGGATATTCCGGGATAATAGCGATTTTCCGCAAATAATAATATATTCATCAGCACCGGGGGCCGTCACTGATATTTCAGGAATCAGGGTTAATTTGAGAAATGAATTAAAACAGTAAAACAAATAAAAACTAACACCTCTATTAATAGCATAAGAAAATTAACTAAACTTTAATCTCAGATGCCATTCAGAGAAAATACCTTTTGGCGTGCGTACAGCGGTGCATTGCTTAATGCCCGGTCATTGTCATACGCCGCAGGAAAACAGAAAAAAGCACAATACAAGGCCATGTCGATAACACCGCGTCTGGGGTAATTTTAATTTTTTCACGCGACACTTATTGTTATTTACTCATGTGAAAAAGGCCTGAATAGCAGCACCATACTCTCTTTTATGCCACACCTTCTACAGCAAGGACCCGCATTGACCGCCAGTGTAATATAACCGCGCGAAATAGTGCTCCATTTTTGGTCAGCACATGAAGAGTAAAGCATCAACGCTATTTTCTCTGCCTGAGCGCGCGGCATCAGCCCTGGATATAATGACCTTACCCAACATGCCACCTGGCAGTAAGCCAAAGATGTAGCGGTATCAGGCTCGGCCATTCAGCAGTCTGCTGTAGTACAATGAGATTACCGTATGTCAGAAATGGCAGGCTTAAACCTATCAGGCGCAGAAATTTATTCTCTGCATCCGGTGATCGGTGAAAACATCGCTTATTAACCCTAAACCTTATTCACGCTCCGGGGCGCGTTTTCAATGGCTCAGGCATACCTGACATTCTGGTCTCCTGGTGACAGCAGAATGTCCCATTTTGGCCTTACCGCTGCATCGCGCTTCTGCCATCATGGCGTAACCCCGGTTTTCAAGAGGTCTGGATATGCCAGCATCGGTACTTTTAGTCATTGACGCCCAGCCATCTTTTTACCATCGTGGTTATCAGCAAGCCGCAGAAACGCCAGCGTTTGAACAGCGTCTCAGTGAACTGATTGCTGGCTGCCAGCAGCACGGCATTCCGGTTGTTGATGTGTTCCACCCTGAAGCGCAAGGCCCCTTTTCTCGGGCATCAGGATGGGTGAAGTGTCCGCCCTTTCTTACTCATCAGCCGGCAAACAGCGTGTACAAGCGCGTTTATAATGCCCTGACCGAACCCGGTCTGGAACCGTGGCTCCGCGAACGGCAGGTCAATCACCTGATTATTAGCGGCATACGCACTGAACAATGTTGCGAAACCACCGCGCGGGTGGCATCCGACCCTGGCTATCGGGTGACGTTTTTTACCGAAACTACCCTGACATTTCCCATCACCCATAATAATCTGACACTCAGTATAGACGACCTGGGTCACCGCACTGAAAGTGTGCTGATTCATCGCGTTACCGATATTCGCCGCATGAACGAGTGTTTAGAGGAACTGCCCGGGGGCACCTTTTCACTGCGCTATATTGGCCCGAACGAAAAGATCACGACGTCCACCGATATGACGTTAGCGACATTGAATCCCTCCCGGAAACACTGCGCGACGGCAGCCTGCTGGTGATCCCGGGTGTGTCTGATTCCGGTATCTGGTTCGACACGCCACAGGCTGTGCAGGTTAGCCATTGGCTAATGCGTATGCAACCGGCCATTCACGCCAGTCAAATTACCTTATTTTGCATTTGTTTCGGTTCCATTCTGGCGGCGCGAAGCAGCCTGCTGCACGGTTTTCAGTGCACCACGCATCACGAAGTCATCCACCAACTGAAAGCCGCGGAACCCATGGCGATGGTGAAAGAAAACCAGATATTCGTCGAAGATCGCGGAATATGGAACAGCACCGGGCTCGACCTGTCACTGCCCCTGATCAATCGCCTGTGCGGCGTTCAATGTCGCACGAGAAATGGGGGTCTGGTTTCGCCGTTCAGGAGAAGACCCTCAGCTGTCGCCGTGGCTGCGCTATCGTGACCATTTGCATCCGGCTATCCACCGCGCCCAGGATTTGCTGACTGAACCGCTAGAACAAAGCTGGCCGCTGGAGGAACTTGCTGCCCGCACGCACGTCAGTGGCGTCATCTGGCACGCTTGTTCCGGCTGCATTTGGGCATCAGCGCCAGAGAATACCATCAACAATTCAGGGTGGCGATTGCCCAGCAGGGGGAAGGCATGGAGAAAGCAGCATTATCAGCGGGATTCTCCTCTGCCCGCCAGCTTCGCCGCGCGCTAACACGCTGGCCACATAGCAAAACTTCAGCAGAGCCTCAACTGACATAATGACGCGAATCCAGACGCCTCAACCCCACCGCCAGCAGCAGGCTGCCCAGTAGGGTGAGGGAAAAAACCAGCGGAATATCCAGCCACGGACGGCCCCTATCATCGAGATGATCCGTACGGATAAAATGAATAAACAGCGCATGAAAACCATAAATCGGTAAGGAATAGCTGGAAATCGTTGCCAGCAGCGGCAACGGGCGCTGGTTGAGCGTGTTTTTAAACAAAATCAGCAGGCTGACGGCAGCAATCAATACCGCTGGCCCACAGTACACGTATCAGGTATCGGCAAATGCGCCGTTTATTGCCATCTGCTGGCGGGTCCCGACGGCAATCACCGCCACGCGCACAACAAAGACGCCCCCGGCCAGCCAGCTCACTCCCTGCCTGCCTGCCTGCCTGCTGGTGTCAGGCATACCGACTGCGCGGCCAAACAAGGCATAAAGAACGTAATAAATACTGTCACCACTCAGCCAGAGATTCAGCGGTAGCCAGTGCAACGCCCCCACTGACCGATCAACGTTATCGGGATTGGCAAACACCACCAAAATCAGCGTCACCATAACCAGATAGCCCGCCTGTACCGACCTGACCTGGATCAGCGGTGAAAGCAGGTAAATGAGAATGATGGCGAAGAAAAACCACAGATGGTAGAACACCGGTTTTTGCAATAAGTAATGCAGAGACTGCCCGGCATTAAGGGGCGTCAAGCCAGTGGATATACGCCAGGGCAACCGCACTGTAAAACAGCAGGCACAGCATAATCCGCAAAAAATGGCACCCCTTAGCGCTGCGTTCACCAAAAAACAGATAGCCAGAAATCATAAAGAAAATGGGCACACAAACCCGTGAGGCAGAATTCAGCACATTCGACACCTCCCAGCAGGACAGGCCAATGGTGGTGCCACGAATCACATACCAGATGGTGGTATGGATCATAATGACCATCAGGCAGACCACCGCACGCAAATTATCTATCCAGGCAGTCTTTTCCTTCATCACTTTTCCTGCGCGTGTTCTCCGTGGCTATGAGGGTAGCTTTCCGGAAATTATTCGACAACATAAGGCGTCATCGATCGCTAAAGATAACGACATGCCACGCTATGCCAACTTAGCCATGACATCGGGCTGACTATCCGGCGGTCAAAGGGTATACTGACGCCCACTTTTAAAACTGCTTCGCGTGCGAATTCAACATGCAAAAGTTTGATACCAAAACATTTCAGGGGCTGATCCTGACTCTTCAGGATTACTGGGCACAGCAGGGTTGCACCATTGTGCAGCCGCTGGATATGGAAGTGGGCGCGGGAACTTCTCACCCAATGACCTGTCTGCGCGCAATTGGCCCGGAGCCAATTGCTGCCGCCTATGTGCAACCGTCACGCCGTCCAACCGACGGTCGCTATGGCGAAAACCCGAACCGCCTTCAGCATTACTATCAGTTTCAGGTGATCATCAAGCCCTCCCCGGACAACCTTCAGGAGCTGTACATTGGCTCCCTGAAAGAACTGGGAATGGACCCGACCATTCATGATATCCGCTTTGTGGAAGATAACTGGGAAAACCCAACGCTGGGCGCATGGGGCCTGGGCTGGGAAGTCTGGCTGAACGGTATGGAAGTCACCCAGTTCACCTACTTCCAGCAGGTTGGCGGTCTGGAATGTAAACCTGTTACCGGCGAAATTACCTACGGTCTGGAACGCCTGGCGATGTATATCCAGGGGGTGGACAGCGTTTACGATCTGGTATGGAGCGACGGCCCGCTGGGCAAAACGACCTACGGTGATGTTTTCCACCAGAACGAAGTGGAACAGTCGACCTACAACTTTGAACACGCTGACGTTGATTTCCTGTTTAGCTGCTTTGACCACTACGAGAAAGAAGCGCAAAGCCTGCTGGTGCTGGAAAAACCGCTGCCTCTTCCTGCTTACGAGCGTATCCTGAAAGCGGGTCACACTTTCAACCTGCTTGACGCCCGTAAGGCAATATCCGTAACCGAGCGTCAGCGCTACATTCTGCGCATTCGCACCCTGACCAAAGCCGTGGCTGAAGCCTACTATGCGTCCCGTGAGGCGCTGGGCTTCCCGATGTGCAATAACAAGAAATAAGAGGCAGCTATGACTGAGAAAACTTTTCTGGTGGAAATCGGCACCGAAGAGCTGCCGCCAAAAGCGCTGCGCAACCTTGCCGAATCTTTTGCCGCCAACCTGACCGCCGGGCTGGATGCCGCTGGCCTCAACCACGGTGAAGTAAGCTGGTACGCTTCGCCGCGCCGCCTGGCGCTGAAAGTGGCCAGCCTGAGTACCGCCCAGCCGGATCGGGAAGTGGACAAACGCGGCCCGGCTATCGCCGCCGCATTTGATGCTAACGGCATCCCAACCAAAGCCGCAGAAGGCTGGGCGCGCGGCTGTGGTATCACCGTCGACCAGGCCGAGCGCCTCAGCACCGATAAAGGTGAGTGGCTGCTGTATCGCGCCCAGGTCAAAGGCGCAAGCGCAAGTGCTCTGCTGCCGGCGATGATTGACACGGCACTGGCAAAGCTGCCGATCCCTAAGCTGATGCGCTGGGGGGATTCTGACGTGCAGTTTGTCCGCCCGGTACACACCGTTACGCTACTGTTGGGGGATGAAAGCATTCCCGCTACTCTGCTCGGCGTTCAGTCTGGCCGCACCCTGCGCGGTCACCGCTTTATGGGCGAGCCTGAATTTACCATCGACCATGCCGATCAGTACCCGCAGATCCTGCTGGAGCGAGGCAAAGTTCAGGCGGATTTCGGCGCGCGTAAGTCACAGATTAAAGCTCAGGCCGAGGCCGCTGCACGCGAGATCGGCGGTATTGCCGATCTCAGCGACAGCCTGCTCGAAGAGGTGGCTTCCCTGGTGGAATGGCCGGTGGTACTCACGGCAACCTTCGAGGAACGCTTTCTCGCCGTACCGGCTGAAGCACTGGTTTACACCATGAAGGGCGACCAAAAATATTTTCCCGTCTATGATGCGGCGGGCAAATTGCTGCCAAACTTCATCTTCGTCAGCAACATTGAGTCGACAGATCCTCAGCAGATTATTGCCGGTAACGAGAAAGTGGTGCGCCCACGTCTGGCCGACGCAGAGTTCTTTTTCAATACTGACCGTAAAAAGCGTCTGGAAGACAATCTGCCACGTCTGGAAACCGTTCTGTTTCAGAAAGAACTGGGCACCCTGCGTGATAAAACCGACCGAATTCAGGCGCTGGCGGGCTGGATTGCCGGGCAGACTGGTGCAGACGTTAATCATGCGACCCGTGCGGGCCTGCTGTCCAAATGCGACCTGATGACCAATATGGTGTTCGAGTTCACCGACACCCAGGGCGTGATGGGGATGCACTATGCACGCCACGACGGTGAAGACGAAGACGTTGCCGTCGCCCTGAACGAACAGTATCAGCCGCGTTTTGCCGGTGATGATTTACCCTCAAGCCCGGTGGCCTGCGCGCTGGCTATTGCCGATAAGATGGATACGCTTGCCGGGATCTTCGGTATCGGTCAGCATCCGAAAGGTGATAAAGATCCGTTCGCGCTGCGCCGTGCCGCGCTGGGCATACTGCGTATTATCGTTGAGAAGAATCTGCAGCTTGATTTGCAAACCCTGACCGAAGAAGCCGTGCGCCTTTACGGCAGCAAACTAAGTAACGCCCAGGTTGTTGATGAAGTGATCGACTTTATGCTGGGCCGCTTCCGTACCTGGTATCAGGAAGAAGGCCACAGCGTGGACACCATTCAGGCGGTACTGGCGCGTCGTCCAACGCGCCCGGCGGATTTCGATGCGCGTATGAAGGCGGTCTCTCACTTCCGCACGCTGGAAGCCGCAGCCACGCTGGCCGCAGCCAACAAACGCGTTTCCAACATTCTGGCCAAATCCAGCGAACCGCTGAATGAGAGTGTTCAGGCTTCGTTGCTTAAAGAGAATGAAGAGATCCAACTGGCGACCTATGTATCAGCACTGAGCAGCAAGCTGGCCCCCTGGTTTGCCGAGGGACGCTATCAGGATGCGCTGATCGAGCTGGCGGAACTGCGTAGCGCGGTGGATAACTTCTTCGAGAAGGTGATGGTGAATGCAGAAGACCGCGACATCCGCATCAATCGTCTGACGCTACTGGCAAAACTGCGCGAGCTGTTCCTGCAAGTGGCTGATATTTCGCTGCTACAGTAAAAACAGCAGCAGTGAGTGTGAGCCGGACGGGCGGATGTGAATCCGCCCGTTTTTTATCCCTGCATGAACACCACCTCCTATGGAGGTGGTGTTCATGCAGGGATAAAAATGGCAATGTCAGTACACAGTAGCAAAGATAAACATTATCGCTGGCATGATATTTTGCCACGTCACTGGTTAACGTATGCCCGACATCTTGGGATAAATAACGAACTCGTAAAGGGCTGACTGGCATGCTGTATTGCACAGGTGCCTGCCAGCCTGGAAAACGTCATACTGCACCTTCCCCACTATTTTGAACCTCAGGTAGCAGAAAATATTACAGCTGGCGTGCTGGAAACGGTCGTGCGCTATCTCATTATCAGCCATACCTTTTTGATCTTTATCTGCCAGATAAATGGAAATACTAAAATGGGGCGCAGGCCGCACAGACAAAAACATCATGCTGGAGGCATGCCACAGCATGATTAATATTCTTCATGTCGGCACTGCCGATTCCCGTATCCTCCTGCACAGACTTGAACTATTCTTTCAGGCGCGGTACTGACCGCCTATATTTGCCTCAAGCCCTTCTATTACAGGAGTTACTTCCAATGACGACAGGAATTTCGCGCGTCTGGACACGTTTTTTCGTGCCGGTTCTCGCACTGTTTTTAGTCTTTCAGCTAACCGGCTGTGGCGACAAAGACGCCGACCAGCGCAAAGCATTTATCGATTTTCTGCAAAATACCGTGATGCGTAGCGGTGAACATCTACCCAACCTGAGTGAAAGTCAGAAGCAGAATTTCGGCAATTACGTCAAGGACTACGCCATCCTTTATGATTTCTCACAGCAGGTAAACCGTGCGGTAGATTCCGGCATGAAGCCCGTGGTGGATGAATTAAACGCTATTCGCACGCCACAGGATTATCTGACCCATCGTGATTCACTGCGCCAGACCAGCGGCTCCCTTGGCGTATTGACACAGCAGATTCAGACGGCGAAGACTCAGGCAGACGGCAGCAAGGCGGCGCTGAAGCAGCCAGAAGACCTGAAAACGGTCTACGACAGCGTTTATAACAAAGTGGTCACGCAACCGGCCAACGCACTGCAACCTCTGCTTCCGGGTCTGCAAACATTGAGCCAGGCAGCGATACAAGCCGGGGATTTCCTGCAACAACAAGGAACTCAGGTAACATTTAATGGCCAGACTATCCAGTTTCCCAATCAGCAGCAGGCGACACACTACAATACGCTGATGAGTACCATTTCAGCGAATGCTCAGGTACTGAACCAGGCGCAAAGTGCGCTACAGGGCGGATTCCAGTAATATCCAGGTGCCGGAACAATCCGGCACTTTATTCCTTCCCTTCTCACCACTGCTTTCGTGCCCACCGCGCTTTATCCGTGCTGCAGCAGGCTGGTGTCAGAATCATTGTTTTATCCAGCGGTGAATCAATCCGCGTCATTGTTGATAAAAGCGCTCTGGCAAAATAATAAACATTAAGAGCCTGTTCCAAAAAGGAGTTATCGTACAATGCATCCCGGTAATATCTGAGGGCAAAGTATGGCAGGCAGCAAATGGGGTCCTGTCGCATTAAGTAGTCATCAGGTAACATGCTGTTTTTTTGTGATTTTACCTGCCCATGTCTCCGATCCTGACATCCTTCAAACGCCCGCACTATCCCGCCGACATAAACGTGCTGTGGGGGGCCACTGGCGCATGGACGAAACCCACATCAGGGTCAGAGGGCAGTGGAAATACCTGTACCGCGCCGTCGACAGACCGGGACAGACCATCGACTTTTTGTTGACCGCCTGGCGTGATGCCGCCGCGCTGCGTTTCTTTCGCAAGGTTATCCGTCACTACGGTGAACCTGAAGTGGTGACGATCGCTAAAAGCGGCGCCAGTACCGCCGCCCTGGCAACGCTCAATGCCGACAAACCCGCTGAGGAAAACATCACCGTCAGGCAAAGCAAGTATATGAACAACTTAGTTGAGCAGGATCACCGCAATATCAGACGCCGGATACCAGATGCCGGGATTTAACTTGTTTCGCCGTGCACAGACGCGGCTGGCCGGCATCGAACAGCTCCACATGATACGCAAAGGACAATATCAACATCCACAAAGTGATGGACTGTCCCCGCGGAACAATTCTGTTTGCTGGCTGCCTGAAAAACAGGCAGCAGCCTTTCTGCCGGTCCACTGCCGTTAATGCGACAGAACCTTTGCCTGTCTACTTCCGTTAATTGCGGCAGCGCCAATTAACGCCCTTCGGACAGATAATCATCTGGAACAATTGTAGGTATAGTGTTGCTACGTGAGAAATTATGCGGAATATTGTCAATATGGCTTTCAGGAGCGAGATCGCTCTGTGCTGGAGCAGCACCACCATGGTATGTCCTGATAATCTCAGCATCATAGCGTCTCCCCAAAGCTACCCAATCACGCATCCGCTCTAAACAGGCAATGTGGTTGGACAAGACTGAACCTTGTTGTCTTTCTATGGGATCTAAAGAACCATTTTCCATGTTATTAATGTTGGTTTGTAAAATATCCATTTCATGGTCAGTCTGTCGATTGAGACGGTTCGCGGCGACTCGTATATTTATAAATTCATGTGTGTCAAAAGGTCTGTGTCCTTGTCGAGCGTCAAGCAGTGGATTGAGATGCGCACGAATATCACTGACTCTCGATATAATATCATTCCCTGGCCTTATAAAGTCTGCAACGGCTGAGTGATCTTCGGGCAATCCTTGCTGCCTGCCCTGAATAACGTTATCAGAATGGTTGTTACCCCGAGTTTCTCTAACACTGATATGACCACAGCAAGAAATATTTCCCATAAAAAGCCCTTTTCCACATAGTTATTAATGTACGTGTTTGTATGTGTAAAACTGGCTGTTATGGTTCCGTTTTTTTTGTGATGTTATGCCCATGTCTCCGATCCTGACATCCTTCAAACGCCCGCACTATCCCGCCGACATGATTACCCGGTGCGTCCGCGGGTATCTGGCCTGTGCCCTGAGCCTGCGTAATCTGGAAGAAATGATGGCGGAGCGCGGTACTGTCGTTGACCCTTCCACACGCCATCGCCGGGTCATCCGTCTGGTGCCGTTACCGGACAGGGCATTTCGCCGGCATAAACGTGCTGTGGGGGGCCACTGGCGCATGGACGAAGCCCACATCAGGGTCAGAGGGCAGTGGAAATACCTGTACCGCGCCGTCGACAGACCGGGACAGACCATCGACTTTTTGTTGACCGCCTGGCGTGATGCCACCGCGCTGCGTTTCTTTCGCAAGGCTATCCGTCACCACGGTGAACCTGAAGTGGTGACGATCGCTAAAAGCGGCACCAGTACCGCCGCCCTGGCAACGCTCAATGCCGACAAACCCGCTGAGGAAAACATCACCGTCAGGCAAAGCAAGTATCTGAACAACTTAGTTGAGCAGGATCACCACAATATCAGACGCCGGATACCAGATGCCGGGATTCAACTTGTTTCGCCGTGCACAGACGCGGCTGGCCGGCATCGAACAGCTCCACATGATACGCAAAGGACAATATCAACATCCACAAAGTGATGGACTGTCCCCGCGGAACAATTCTGTTTGCTGGCTGCCTGAAAAACAGGCAGCAGCCTTTCTGCCGGTCCACTGCCGTTAATGCGACAGAACCGTAAAGGGCAGATTAGCGATGAACTCCGGGACAAAATCGCTCCGCTTATCCCGGAACACAAAACCGCCACCCTCCGGGTACGCGCCGAAAACGTGTTGATAATCGGGTCGCAATGAACGCCATTTTCTTCGTCCCCAGCACAGCCTGTCAGTGGAATGCACTCAATGCCACAGGGATAGGTTCATCAGCTTCTGCGCACCGACGCTTCCGGGAACGGAGAGACGCAGGTGTCTTCGGGCGTTTCTGGCAGAACGGATCACTGGCCTGTGGACACCCCGGACTGCTCATGGATGGCGGTATGACAACATCACCGCTGCCCGGGACAAAAAAACAGGACGCAACCCCACGGACAGAGGGAAACAGGGCGTAAAGCCCAGTCTGATGACAGATACCGGGGGGCTTCCTCTGTCACGGGGCGTCGCAGCAGCAGACAGGCATGACATCAAACTGGTGGCGGACACACCCGGTGCTCTTCAGGCGGGATGCCCGGGGCAAAAAACCGGACTCTGCCCGGACAAAGGCGACGAAGCACCCGGGCTGAAAACAGACCGGTTGAGCCGTCGTGACGAACCTTATATCCCGCCCCGTAAAGAGGAATGAGATGCCAGTAAAACCACGAACTTCAGTGCCCGTCGCCGGGAGGACGCGCAGCCGGATGAACCGGTTTCGCCGGGCCCTGACCCGACGGGAAAAGACATCTGAGAATGACGGGGTCCTGTTGCATTTTTCCTGTGGTCTTATTGTCTGGAATAACGTTCTGTTGAGACAGGCTATTAACCTGGTTTTTATTACGAGCTGTGGACATTGTCGCCACCCACCAAAAATTTGAGACTTCTTCAGTACTGGTAAATCACTTTCCTCTTACGGATAGCGGAAAAATACAATAGTGGCTAAAAAATAAAGAGATATTAAAGAAAAATATAATGTCCCACAGGAAGACAGCGATCGAAGTTTCAGCGTAATTTTCTGGAATTTCGGTGATGGCTACCAAGAAGAGGGAAAATATGACAGGCTCTGTTTTGATGATATGCATACAAAAGAAAACTGCATTGAAAAAGATCCGGTTTTTTCCGTCAGCAACAGCAGAAACAGGGGAATCATTTTTACCGTCTACGACGGCACCTGGCATGTAAAAGAAAGCGGTGAAATTATCCGCCTGCAGGATGAATAATCGATAAGCTTATCCAGAGGGCCTGATACCATTCAGCCGTAGTAGCCCGCCTGGCAAAATAGTCAGCCAGAATAGCGACTGCTGTAAAATAGAGTGGTCCACGCTTTCGGCAAGGAAAAAATAATTTGTGACAATAGTCACATGTCAATCAAAAACACCCAATCACAAAATGTGATTAATATCACAAAAAATCCGGCATTTTATTTATCAACACGCGTTAATCAACCTTTATTTGTGCAAAATTGTGATTAACATCACTATCCACCCCCCTGTTTTACGCCATTAAAGGTGATTTCAATCACATTTCTGTGACCGACTACGCAGCTGAAAATTCGCGTGATAGAGTCCGCCTGCATACAGCGATATTGGTGGTAATTTTCGCCATCCGTTCCTAAACAAAAATCAACGCGCGCACTTATTAGTCAGCGCGTGCTAATAAGGGGTGCCTTTTATGTCCTCATCAGATATCAAGATCAAGGTGCAAAATTTTGGTCGCTTTCTGAGCAACATGGTGATGCCAAACATTGGGGCGTTTATCGCCTGGGGGATTATCACCGCGCTGTTTATTCCTACAGGCTGGTTGCCAAATGCCACCCTGGCAAAACTGGTTGCCCCGATGATCACCTACCTGCTGCCTCTGCTAATTGGCTATACCGGGGGTCGGCTGGTCGGTGGCGATCGCGGTGGCGTGGTGGGTGCCATCACCACCATGGGCGTCATTGTGGGTGCCGATATGCCGATGTTTCTTGGCGCAATGATTGCCGGTCCGCTGGGTGGCTGGGCGATAAGAACATTCGATCATATGGTTGACGGTAAAATCAAAAGTGGCTTTGAAATGCTGGTCAACAACTTCTCTGCCGGGATCATCGGCATGCTGTTGGCCATCCTCTCTTTTCTGGCGATTGGTCCACTGGTGGAAGGGCTGTCGCACCTTCTCGCCACAGGTGTTAATGTGATGGTGCAGAATAACCTGCTGCCGCTGACCTCTGTCTTTGTGGAACCGGCAAAAATCCTGTTCCTCAACAATGCCATCAACCACGGTATCTTCTCCCCACTGGGCATTCAGCAGGCCAGTGAAGCAGGCAAGTCAATCTTCTTTTTGATCGAAGCCAACCCAGGTCCGGGTATGGGCGTGCTGATGGCCTACCTGTTCTTTGGTCGCGGCAATGCTAAACAATCCGCAGGCGGTGCGGCTATCATCCACTTCCTCGGCGGTATTCACGAAATTTACTTCCCGTACGTGCTGATGAACCCGCGTCTGATCATCGCGGTGATTCTGGGAGGCATGACTGGCGTGTTCACCCTGACCATGTTGAACGGCGGTCTGGTATCACCGGCATCCCCCGGCTCTATTCTGGCCGTGCTGGCGATGACGCCAAAAGGTGCTTATTTCGCCAATATTGCCGCGATTGTCGCCGCGTTTGCCGTCTCCTTCGTGATCTCCGCCATCCTGCTAAAAACCAGCAAGGTTAAAGAGAAGGAGGATATTGAAGCAGCCACCCGGCGCGTCAATGAGATGAAAGCACACGCAAAGGGCCAGGCCAGATCGGCTGATACCCGGACCAGCGACCTTAGCCATGTGCATAAAATCATCGTCGCCTGCGATGCCGGTATGGGTTCAAGCGCCATGGGTGCCGGCGTACTGCGTAAAAAAGTCAGCGATGCGGGTTTGGACGATATTTCTGTGACCAATACCGCCATTAATAACCTGCCGGGTGACGTGGACCTGGTGATCACGCACCGCGACCTGACCGAGCGGGCGATGCGCCAGGCACCTCATGCCCAGCATATTTCGCTGACCAACTTCCTCGACAGCGCCCTTTACAACGATTTGACCGCGCGTCTGACAGACGCGAAACGCGCTGCCGGACACCGGGCAAAGGCGTCTGCCGCGCCGGGTGACAGCGAGGATAACGGTCAGGCACAGCTGTTCAGGCTGACCGCCAGCAATATCTTTCTTGGCAATCGTGCCGTGGACAAAGAGCAGGCGATCCGCTTCGCCGGTGAACAGCTGGTGAAAGGCGGTTACGTGGAACCGGAATATGTGCAGGCGATGCTGGACCGCGAAAAACTGACGCCAACCTATCTGGGCGAATCCATCGCAGTGCCACACGGCACCATTGAAGCCAAAGATCGCGTACTGAAAACGGGTGTGGTGTTCTGCCAGTACCCGGAAGGGGTGCGTTTTGGTGAGGATGAAGATGAGATTGCCCGTCTGGTGATCGGCATCGCCGCACGTAATAATGAGCACATCCAGGTGATCACCAGCCTGACTAACGCGCTGGATGACGAAAGCACCATTGCAAAACTGACCCGCACCACGGACGTTCAGGACGTGCTGGATCTGCTGTCAGGTAAACCCTCAGCCTGAGCAGAAAAACATTGATACACCCAAGGCCGGGCATGCCCGGCGCTTTCTTCAGGCCGGCTATATCCGGCTTCCTCATTAAAATGGGAAAAGATTATGCAAGCGCTTCATTTTGGTGCCGGAAACATTGGCCGCGGTTTTATTGGTAAATTACTGGCGGATGCGGGTATTGCGTTAACCTTCGCCGACGTGAATCAGCAGGTGCTGGATGCGCTGAACCAGCGCCATGAATACCCGGTGAACGTGGTCGGCGAACAGTCGCAGGTGGAAATGGTTCGTGGCGTGCAGGCGGTGAACAGCGCCAGCGAGGCGATTATTCCGTTAATAGCGGAAGTGGATATTGTCACTACAGCGGTTGGACCACAAATTCTGGCGCGCATTGCGGCAGGGATTGCCAAAGGTCTGGTCAGCCGCAGCGAGAACGGTAACCCTCGCCCGCTGAACATCATCGCCTGTGAAAACATGGTGCGCGGCACCACACAGTTAAAAGACCATGTGATGCAGGCGCTGCCTGAGCACTATCACGCCTGGGTTGACGCCAACGTGGGCTTCGTCGATTCTGCCGTAGACCGCATCGTGCCGCCTTCGCAAGCGGGTAACGATCCGCTGGAAGTAACGGTGGAAACCTTTAGTGAATGGATTGTCGATAAGACCCAGTTCAAAGGCCTGCTTCCTGAAATCCCTGGCATGGAACTGACCGATAACCTGATGGCCTTTGTTGAACGTAAACTGTTCACCCTGAATACCGGCCACGCCATCACCGCCTATCTGGGCCAGCTGGCCGGTCACCACACCATTCGCGACGCCATTCTGGATGAGAAGATCCGGGCCATCGTGACAGGCGCGATGGAAGAAAGCGGCGCGGTGCTGATTAAACGCTACGGTTTTGCTGCCGACAAACATGCGGCTTATATCCAGAAAATCCTTGGCCGTTTTGAAAATCCTTATCTGAAAGATGACGCAGAGCGCGTTGGCCGTCAGCCACTGCGTAAACTGAGCGCGGGTGACCGCCTGATCAAGCCTCTGCTCGGTACGCATGAGTACCATCTGCCCCACGACAACCTGGTGACCGGCATCGCTGCCGCCCTGCATTACCGCAGCGTCGAGGATCCGCAGGCACAGGAATTAAGCGAGCTGCTTGCACACCTGGGTGTATCGGCCACGCTGGCACAGATATCAGGCCTGGAGGCCGGCAGCGAAACGGTGGCTGCGATAGTGAAGGCTTACCACGCTATGGCATAATGCGTCATTTTCGAGTGACGGAAAAAGTAAGGGACTCGGTTCACCCCTCTGTATCAGCGCGGTGGAACCGCTGGATTTGAGTACAATGTGCAGGCGCTCATGGAACAACCACAGGCTTTTGAAAATCGGGTGCTTGAACGCCTGAATGCCGGGCGGACGGTCAGAAGCTTTATGATCGCCGCGATGGAGCTGTTGAGCGAGGCGGTTAACCTGCTGGTCATTCAGGTCTTTCGCAAAGATGATTACGCGGTAAAGTATGCCGTGGAACCGTTGCTCATGGGCGATGGCCCGCTGGGTGAGCTGTCGGTGCGGTTGAAGCTGATCTACGGCCTTGGGGTGATAACCCGCAATGAATATGAGGATGCCGAGCTGCTGATGACACTGTGCGAAGCGTTGAAGGACGAGAGTGCCGACTATCGCTTTACCGACGATGAGATGCTTGGCCCCTTTACGGAACTGCACTGCGTGGCCACCCTGCCTGCCTGCCCGGACTTATCCGGCGACGATGCCGGGTTAGGCCCCATGCTTCAGCAACGCTACCAGCAAGTGGTTCGTTCCACTCTGGTCCTGTCCCTGACAGAACTCATCTCTCGCATCAGCCTTAAACAGGCTTTCAAAAAGTAGCTGATCGACTTTCCCGGACCATGCTGCTTTCGTGTATCCTTGCGACAATTAACTTCCTTACGGTAACAACAATGAAAGAACAGATTCAGGCAGAAATCAGAAACCTTAGCGACAAGCTGGACGCTCTGACACGCAAGGAGCCCATGCTGCTGGAATCCGGCGATGCTGAAAAGCTGGGTGAGCTGCTGAAGGAAAAAGAAAAGCTGGTTAACGAGCTGGAACGTCTGCGTGGCGTCCGCGAAGATAAATTGAGTAAAGAAGCGCAAAAGCTGAAACAGATGCCGTTCAGCCGTGCCATTACTAAAAAAGAGCAGGCCAATATGGGCGTGCTGAAAAAAAGCGTGCGAGGCCTAGTGGTGGTTCACCCGATGACCGCGCTGGGCCGCGAAATGGGCCTGAAAGAGATGACCGGCTACGCCAGAAGCGCGTTTTAACGGGTGCCATGCGATTTTCTACCGCTGCTGAAGGCGATGCGGGCCGCCAGGGCTGCCCATGCAGCTCGCCGCCGTTGATGCGGCTGCGACTGGCACCGAACAGTGCCTTACACAGCCCGGTTTTGCCCGCACCCACCAGCAACGCGATGCCAGGGATTTCGCCTTTGCGCAGGGTCAGTGAAATATTGTGCAACAACGAATCATCGTGCAGCCCTTCCACCTTGAGCAGCGTTTCATCGCTAAACGGCCGGCGACGTGAGGCATAGATATTTTCCAGCTGGTGTCTCAGCATCTTTTCTACAATCTGCTCACTGCTCAGTGCCGCCATCGGGCCGGTTTCAATCAATCGATCATCACGCAGCACCGTTAGCTGGTCGCAAATCGCGCGGAGTTCGTGAATACGGTGGGAAATAAAAACCACGCCAATGCTGTTATTTTGCAGACGACGAACCACGGTAAACAGCCGCTCGTTTTCTTGCTGGTCCAGCGGAGCAGCGGGTTCATCAAGGATAAGAAAACGGCAATGATGAGAAAGCGCTCCTGCCAGCAGGATATGCTGTTTTTCCGCCAGGCTACACCGATCGATACGCTGGCGCGCATCCAGTGAGACATCCAGCTGTCCCAGTAGCGGCCTGGCCTGGCGATGAATAGCTGCCCGACATCGACCAGGCGGTCCAGCATAATATTCCCGGCTACGCTGAGGCCAGGAACCAACACGGCATCCACTTCCTGTTGCACCAGATGTATACCCAGCCATTTGGCATCACGCGGGGAGCGAATTGACACCGACTCACCATCCAGCAGGATCTCTCCGCTGTCGTGGTCATACGCACCGGAAAGCACCACCATCAGCATTGATTTACCTGCGCCATTTACACCAGCCAGCGCATGGAGAGTGACCAGACAGGCTGAAACCCACCCCTGTAAGCGCTGAAAATCCGCCAAAAGCGATGGAGATATGACACATTTCGAGCTGATTGAGCGCAACCATAAGCCTGTTTCTATTACTTAATAAACAACTGTGTCACTTATCTTTTATGGAATTGTCACAGTGGGCAACAAACGAAAGGGCATAAGCTAATATAAAATATTATTAACCATCTGGACGGCCAGAAATTTAAGCAATTAACGCCAGACAGTTGCCTTCAGTCAGCATAATGAAAGGGAAAAAATGAGATGAATAGAATTTGTCGCGGTAATTGGGGGATAAAAAAACCGGCGAAGCAGATCTCGCCGGTTGCCGGGAACAGTAATTATTTAGCGGAAGCAAAGCGCGCAGCAGCTTCGTCCCAGTTAACGACTTCCCAGAATGCCTTGATGTAGTCAGGACGCTTGTTCTGGTATTTCAGATAGTAAGCGTGTTCCCACACATCCAGACCAACGATTGGCGTACCGGATACGCCGGAGATCGCTTCACCCATCAACGGGCTGTCCTGGTTGGCAGTTGAAACCACGGCCAGTTTGTCGCCTTTCTTGACCAGCCACGCCCAGCCTGAACCAAAACGGGTTGCCGCCGCTTTTTCAAATTCAGCTTTGAACGCGTCAACGCTACCAAAGTCTTTTTCAATGGCGGCTTTCAGGTCACCGCCCAGGGTGGTGCCGGTTTTCAGGCCTTTCCAGAAAAAACTGTGGTTCGCGTGCCCGCCCGCGTTGTTACGCAGCACGGTTTTTTTGTCGGCAGGAACCTTGTCCAGTTTGGCGATCAGCTCTTCAACCGGCAGGCTGGCAAACTCGGTTCCTTCCAGTGCTGCATTGGCGTTGTTGACGTAGGTCTGGTGGTGTTTGGTGTGATGGATTTCCATCGTCTGCTTGTCGAAATGTGGTTCCAGTGCGTCGTAAGCGTAAGGCAGGGATGGCAGTGAATAACTCATGTTCATCATCTCCATAATGGTTGGCAAGGACGATATCGCCCCACGTAAGTAGTCGGATTATTATAGTTAAATAAATGTTCCCGGAAAGATTAATCAATGCCTTGGCTTTCTTAGGGTTTAGTCGGTATCCACGCGCAAAGCCATAGATGGATGAACCGGTTTCGCCGGATCCTGACCCGACGGGAAAAGAAGTCTGAGAATTACGGGGCCATATTGCATTTTTCCTGTGGTCTTATTGTCCAGAATAAAGTCATATTGAGACAGGCTCTTATTGCAGGCTCTCCGTCAGTCAGTTTGCGGCTGGCGGTGTTCTCTTTTGAAAACGCGCCTGACGGCTGGTTCGACGTAACAGGTGAGTTGCCATGCAACAAAATAAAGCAGCGCCACAACAGGAATCGTCATCAACAACATGATGTAATCGTTGTTAATATAATGATTGAGCTTGATCAGGGTGGCGATCAACAGATTCTCATGGATTAGATAAAGCGTATAACTGGCGTAGCCAATGGATCTCAGAAAGGAGACAGACAGCACTTTCTCCAGCCGCGTGGAGTAAAAGCTGAAAACAAACAGAAGAAAGGCGAGCGCCAGAGGAAACAGCACGTCCAGCCCGCGGGTTTTAATGTAAAAACTGAGGTTAATCAGTATCGCCAGCAGGGTTAAACCATAATGGTAGAGCTTGTCCCGCTGGTGCATCCTTTCGTATACCAGGCAGCCAATCATAAACCATGAATAATGGATAAAACCGAATTTCGAGATAACATCCGCCAGCAGCGGGTGTCCAAGCATTTTCATTGCGGATGCGGCAGACACCGCCAGCATGGGTAAAATTAAGGCAGGCAGACAATATTTTCTGCCGACAAAATAGTAAACAAAACCAATAAGCAGATAAAAGACAACTTCAACATACAGCGACCAGAACGATCCCTCGAGAGAAGCGAAGTTTATGCCGCTGGCCATCGAGAGCGTTTCAGGGTTGATGAAAAGTAATCCTGGGATCAAATTTATCAGGGTCGGGATGCCTGCCGGGCGTTCAGGAAATAAACCCGCCGTCAGATAAATCAGCACGCTGGCAATCAGCATAGCGGGAAATAATCTGAGCCATCTTTTCTGTAAAAAAGATCGGTAGCTTTCTGACTTATCAAGCGTCATGAAAATCACGAAGCCAGAAATCATAAAAAACAGCGGCACGCCTAAATAGCCATAAGCAAACAGCGGGAAATCTTTCGTCGAGGCAACAAAATGCAATTTTTCCGGCCATCTTGCGCAGGCATGAAAACCAATCACCAACAGGATTGCCAGTCACCTCATCCCATCCAGATGCTGAATTCTTGCGCGCACGGCGATACCTCAAATAAGTGTCGATTAATGTAAATAACCTTCACGGTAGCATCGTAGAAAGCGTAAATCCTATCAGCCCTAATCCTAATTTGAAGATGGAACTGTGAATGATGAAGAAAAACTGGTGCTGCTGGACCGGCACAGGAATGGGATCGATCGCCCTGATGCTGGCATTAATACATTTTATGGCTGGCCCTTTTTCAGCACAGCCGCCACTGGAGGAAATAATTGCAACAAACGCTGTTGCTATCAAACAGGCAACCCTTGCCGCATTGCGGGGAAAAAAAGAGGTGATGGCCACACCGCCGGACAGCCTGTGGGATAAAGACCGTATGCTGTCCGCCGCGATTGCCGCACTTGCGGCGGGCGCTGTCATTCTGGGTGTGTTGGGTGGGATGGTACACAAGGAAAATCGCCGTGTCGCGACGGCGGCAGTATTACTCGGTATCGCAACCGTCGAGCTCCAGTTTGCGGCAATGGTGCTGAGTGTGGTCCTGCTACTGGTGCTGATTGCAGGTGTGATAAGCCTGTTGAGCGGCTGAAGCAGAGTCGAAAGCATTTCAGCTCTGTTTGCGATAATAACGTCGTTTATTTTCCTGATGCCACCAGCGACTTGTCCAGCGCACCCACCAACCTGTCGATGTCGCTTTCCTGGAAAGCCAGCGGTGGCCGTAGCTTCAGTACATTGCCGTAAGAACCCGCGACCGAGGTGAGCACATGGTTATCACACAGTTTCTCGGTAATATCCAGCGCCAGCTGCTTGTCCGGCGTTTTACTCGATTTGTCCGTGACCAGCTCAAAACCGATAAACAACCCCGCTCCGTGCATGTCACCGACGCAGTCGTACTTCTCTTTTAGCGTTAACAGTTCAGCCAACAGTTTTTCACCCACCACCCGGCTGTGTTCCTGAAGCCCTTCTTCTTTGATCACCGTCAGCACCGCCTGCACAGCCGGATTGCCGCCAAAGGTATTGAAATAGGGAATATCACCGCTGAAGGCCGCCAGAACATTGCTTTTTGCCAGCAGCGCGGAAACCGGAATGCTATTACCCATTGGTTTTCCGGTGGTGACAGTGTTAGGTACCTCGCCGTGACGGGCACTCCCCCGGAAGGCCTCGCCGGTACGCGCAAAACCCGGTTGAACTTCATCGGCAATGAATATCCCGCCGTTTTTATGCATCACATCGACCGCTTTTTTCAGGAAGCCTTTTGGTCCCGGCAGCACACCGTCCGAAGAGAAAATAGAGTCCGCCAGAAAACCGGCAAATTTGATGCCGTGTGCCACCATATCATCGATTTGTTTCTGGATTTCGCCTGCAAACCAGTCACCCAGATCCGACGCATCAACGCGATAGTAATCAGGCGGCGATACCAGCCGGGTGCAGCAACCAACAGCTGCCCGCTGCCCAGCACAGGCGAGACGCGAATTGCCAGGCCACTGGCTTCCGAACCGGTACACATATACATTGACCGGTCAATTTCTGACAGCATGGTAGCCAGCAATGCCTCTGAATAATCCAGGATACGCTGGTGCAGATAGCGGGGGTGAGTATTCATCTGCTGATATACCGCATCAATAACCGCCGGATTACAGTGGCCGATACTGGCTACATTGTTGTAAACATCAAGATACTTATCACTGGCTGCGTCCCACAGAGACTGTCCTTTACCCCGCACCAGGTGTACCGACTGCGATAGAACAGACGGTAAGATTCGCCCGGCACCTTGCTGCGCTTGTCGGTCATGCTGCGAATATCAGTATCCAGACCCGCAGCATGCTCCGCGCGAAAACTGTTGGTGTCCATGATGGTCGAACGTGTCGCCATAATCACTCCCGTTACGGTTTGCGTCATTGTGAGCAGCAGGTCCGGTGGTCTGCCTCCATCATGGCAAACCCTGATAAAATGCAATTAAGTACACAAATACAATAAAGTACACATACAATTCCCTGCAATGTCAGACAGACTATCGTTATCCAGTCTGACTAAGGAAAAGATATGCTTCAGGAAACACACCTCCACCGAATTCGTGCGCTGCTGACCATGCTCAATCAGGTCAGTACCGAACGGATTATCAGAGAGCTGGGAATCTCTCATGAAACCGCGCGAAGAGACATTATTGAACTGGAGGCTCAGGGCGTTGCCAGACGCGTGCATGGCGGGCTGATCGCTATTGACGCAGAACCAGCCCCTCCCCCACTGACCGTGCGCACCGAAGTACGTGCCAGGGAAAAACGAGCAATTGCCCGCGCCGCCGCGCGGCAGCTGAGGCCGGGTCAAACGCTGTTTCTTGATGCAGGCACCACCACTATGCTGGCGGAAGAACTGCGCACCATGACAGGGCTGACCATTATCACCAACAGCCTGAATGCCGCATTAACACTGGGCGCTGCCGAAGAATACGAAACGCTGAATAACACGATTATTCTGCTGGGTGGCGCGATGCTGGCGGGAGCAAAAGAAACGCGGGGTGAGCTGACGGTAGGTGAAATTTACCGCTACCGCGCCGATGTTGCGATGATGTCGCCAGTCGGTATCGACAGTAAAAACGGTGCCAGCAGCTTTCAGCCGCATGAGGCACCATTTGCCCGTGCCATGACCCGGCAGGCCAGCCAGCTTATTTTGCTGGCCGATCACAGTAAGTTGGGGCTGACCAGCAGGCTCAATTACGCCGATATCAGTGACGTCACCACCCTGGTGACCGATAGCGGTGCCACGACGCTGGCAGCCGTTCACGCGCTGCAGAAAGTGCTGTCGGTGATCGTTGCCAGCTAAACGACAGCTTATTTTTCCCGCAGGCGTTGAGGATGGGTATAAACCGTCGCTCGTCCCGGTTTGCTGAAGCCAACCAGCGTCAGATTACTGCGTTGCGCCACCTGCACCGCCAGGCTGGTGGCGGCAGAGACGGCAAACAGGATTTCAACTCCGCACAGGGCCGATTTCTGGACCATTTCATAGCTGGCACGGCTGGATACCAACACGACGCCATGCTGCCATGCACGCTGCTGGCTGCGTTTTCCCAGCAGTTTATCCAGCGCGACATGACGGCCCACGTCTTCATACCCCCCCGCGAGGGTACCGTCTGGCATCAACCAGGCTGCCGCATGGGTGCAACCGGTGAGCTGCCCTACAGGCTGCACATACTTTAGCTGAGTCAGCGCTCTATCCAATTGGGCAAGCGCAAAGGTCTGGCTGAACGGCAAAGGCGCAATCGGTTTGCCAATTTCCTGCAGCTGCTCCACGCCACACACGCCGCAGCCGGTTCGCCCTGCCAGCGCCCGCCGCTGTGCCTTCAGCGCCATAAAACGTCGGCTGGAAAGTTCCACCTGCACTTCGATACCCGCATGCGACGGGTAAATATCAATACCGTAAATATCATCAGGCGTGGCGATGATGCCTTCAGACAAGGAAAAACCAACGGCAAACACCTCCAAATCTTTCGGCGTCGCCATCATCACCACATGGGAAATGCCGTTATAAATCAGCGCAACCGGCACTTCATCGGCCAGGTAATCCTTCGTCGCGCAAGACAGACTGTCGCGATGCCAGACGTCAAGCTGGCTTAATCATTTGCTTTCAATGTGATTGCCCATTTTATTGTCCGTGTCCCGGCACCCGTATTAAGCCGGAGCAGACGCTTTTCCGGCCAGTTTGCCCTTCGCTGTAATTCTGAACCGACACACGGCCCACCGCAAAAAATCTTAAAATGGCGCAGAACAAGGAAGTCAGCACGGCACGTGCGCTATAATTTCCGCTCTGTGGGACCTGCATCGGCAACACCCCCCGAGTTTTATATGATTATTTCTGCAATTGCCCGACGCGGTTTCAACATTCCTTCATCCACGGCAACTGAAATGACAGGAAACACTCTTCGATGAACAAGCACCTTACCCCGCAGGCACCGCTGGAAAATGGCGGCCAGAACGTCGCAGAACGTGTTCCACCACTGCTCTTTCCCCGGCTGAAAAATCTTTATTCACGCCGCGCAGCCCGTCTGCGCCAGCTGGCGGAGAAAAATCCGCTGGGCGACTATCTGCGATTTGTTGCGGTGATAGCAACGGCTCAGGAAATTGTGTTGTACGACTATCCGTTGCACACCGATATTCACCGGAAGAAAAATGCCGCTCAGGGCAGGCCCCCCTTAGATATGCATTCCCTGGCGCGCGATATGCACTGGCAGCGTCTCCTCCACTCGCTGATTGCAGAACTGAAACCGGAAATGACCGGGCAGGCGCTGGCCGTGCTGGAAAATCTGGAGAAAGTATCGGCGCAGGAGCTGGAAGCGATAGCCTCCTCCCTGCTTGCCGGTAACTTTGGGGAAATCAGCAGCGATAAATCGCCGTTTGTTTGGGCAGCGCTGTCGCTCTGGTGGGCGCAAATGGCAACGCTGTTACCCGGTAAAATCGATGTGGCTTTCGGTACGGAACACCGGTTCTGCCCGGTGTGCGCCAGCGTCGCCGTTTCTGCTGTTCAGCATATGACCACCCAAAAAGAAGGCGTGCGTTATCTGCACTGCAATTTATGTGAAAGTGAATGGCATGTTGCGCATGCCGGATGCAGTTACTGTGATCAAGGTGGAGAGCTGCATCGCTGGTCACTGGGAAACGAGATGGAGGCGATCAAAGCAGAAAGCTGTGGCGACTGTGGCACCTATATGAAAATTCTTCTCCAGGAGAAAAATCCGGCGGTAGAGCCGATAGCAGACGACCTTGCCTCGTTGATCCTGGATGTCCGTATGGAGCAGGAAGGTTTTACACGCAGCGGTTTGAATCCTTTTCTTTTTCCGGGAAAATAATTTGATTGTATAGTGAGAACGCGCCCGCTTTACGCCCGCCAAACTGGAGGATGACATTTTGAAACTTATCGGCAGTATTATCAGCCCTTTTGTCCGTAAAATTGCGGTGAATCCTGCAGGAAAAGGGCATTACTTATGAGTTTGTCAGCAAGTAACCCTGGACAGATGAAAGCCCTGTTCCCCACTATAATCCGCTGGGAAAAGTCCCGGTTCTGATGATCGGTCCAGAGGAGATTTGGTACGACTCGCATATTATTGCCGCTTATCCTGAGCAGCTTCATCCCGGGCCGACGCTGCTTCCGCAAGAGAAACAAGCGGCGCTGGCAGACGGCGTCGGTGACGCGGCCGTGCTGCTGCGCGAGCAAATGCGTCCGGCTGAGACACAGTCAGAAACCCAGCAGCAACGGCAGCGCGATAAAATTCAACGTGGACTTGATGCACTCGAACAGGAAGCCCGCGCAGGGTTACACCTTAACTGTCAGGATATTAACCTGGCCGATATCGCCACCGCCTGTGTCATTAACTATATGTGTTTTCGCCAGATCATTATCCCAGACTGGCAGGATGGCCGCCCCACGCTGGTGGAGAAAATGCTCAAGCGTGCGAGCTTTGTTCAGACCACGCCTGAGTCAGCATAAGCCCGGTCACCACGGCCATGACATTTTTACGGGCGCTGGCCCGGTTCCCCGCCCTTAATCCGGTCTGATAAAAGGAGTTTTTCTGTGCAACGTTGTGGTTGGGTCACGCAGGACCCGCTCTATCTTGCCTATCACGACGACGAATGGGGCGTTGTTGAGAAAGACAGCGCTAAACTGTTTGAGATGATCTGCCTGGAAGGACAGATGGCCGGGTTATCCTGGCTCACCGTGTTGAAAAAACGGCAGAATTATCGTCGGGTATTTCATCAGTTTGATCCACATAAGGTGGCAACAATGGATGACGCCGATGTGGATCGGCTGATGCAGGACAGCGGCATTATCCGTCATCGGGGAAAAATCAGCGCAATTATCTGTAACGCGCAGGCATTGCTGAAAATGGGAGCCTCCGGGGAGACCTTTGCCCACTTTGTCTGGCAGTTTGTTGACCACCAGCCACAGGTGCAGCGCCATGCTGACCACCGTACAGCCCCCACTTTCAGCCCGGCTTCCGACGCGCTATCAAAAGCGCTAAAAAAACGCGGATTCAAATTTGTGGGTACCACAACATGCTACTCGTTTATGCAGGCCTGCGGCCTGATTAACGATCACAGCACAACCTGCTTTTGCCATCCTGATCATCACTCATAACCGCCGATTACGCGCTATCGCACTGGGCGACATTAGCACGGTGCTTTATGATGGCCTTTTTCATCCGCCGTTATGACAAACTCTGTTTAATACGAAGTCAGGCATTGTAGCGCGTCGCGTAAAATGAGAAATTGCGCCACTTAAATTGATAAATCGGTAACAGTGGTTTTTTTCTCATTATACGCGATTTGTTTTGATTGAAATTTAAACTGGCCGGACTGGCCAGATGATATCCGGCGCTTTCGATGTATCCACTGCCTGCACTGCTTTAATGTACCTCAGCCACACAACCAGACTTGCCTTGTCTTCGTCGCTGATAATGCCTAACTGGAGTTCCGTCTGCCACAAGCTAATTGTGGCCTGCGCTTCAGCCAGTAACACCGCTTTCTGCTGCTCTGCTGCTTTCACGTCCGCAATATGCTGTGTTTCATAATCTGTTATCCATTCGCTACCGTTCCACCTGTCGTATGGTGTGGCTGGTGCCAGCGTGGTGGTGCCTTCCGGGTAATCGCCCGGCACAGTAACAGCGACCTCTTCGCCTGTTTTAATGTTGTAAACGGTTTCCCCACGATGATCTGCTACGTATTCCCATGCAGTAAAATCCACAGTCCGACAGATGGTAAAGCCATCTTTACTTTTGCCCGGTGCGTCAGTACATGAGTTAGCAGGAACACCCACCCCCGGGGCAAGATACTCAACAGACGTTGAAAGATATTCACGGGTCCCGCCAGCGTAGTTAAATACGGTAATATCTCCCGCCTCAATGGAAATCAGTTCGCTGTTCAGTTTTGCCGTTGCCATTATGCGGCCCTCACAATGTAGTTAAACGCAATGTTTCGCGGGCGGGTTTCATTTGCTGATCGAACAGACAGACGAGCGGAGGAAGTTTGCCCACCGTCAGTGAATGCGTCCCCGGCTGCCAGGCCATCAATGGCATCGGCTCCCGAACCTGTACGATTAGTCAGTACAAGAATGTTTTTTACCGTCAACCCGTTAGAGGCATAGCTCACACCCATTGCATCATTCTGTGCGGAAAGAACAGACCTGCCAGCATCCATGCCCCGACCATCGTCCGTGCCACGGATAAACTCACCTCGCAGATCGGGCAAACTGCCTGAGGGGTACGCCACCGCCAGTGCGGGATATTTGGCTTTATCAAACGCCGCACCGTTGCATTTAAGCCAGCCTGCGGGGGCTGTCGCTGTCGCTGTCGGCCACGGCAGGGGTATACCGACAGGGATAACGTTAGCGCTGGCGGCAATAATTTGTGAGATCGCTCTGGAAAGTTGAGTGTTATCCGCTTTGTCGGGGGCGATACCGGCTTCTGTCAGTACATTCAGAAGCTCTGCCTGAACCTGGTTAAACCAGTCCTGTCCGGGATAGCTGGGCGACTGATTTGCCCCTCCTTCAGTAAACCATAACGGTGTTGCGCTGGATGTGGGCGCAATAGCAGGCATCACGCTGACACCGCTGTTGTTATCCAGTCCGTACATAATCAGTCCTCATAAATAAAGATAAATTCAGTTTCAGCAGGGGTATAGCGTTCAAGCAGGCACTCAAGGTCAGCCGCATCGGCAACCCGTAAACGCTGCGTGCAGTTATCCAGCACCGTTGAGTAATGTGTGACCGTCGATGCCACATATACAAAGACGCGAAACCAGTTAGTTTCCGGATGAATGGGGTAAATGCAGCTCCGCAGGCAATGGTGCGGATAACGCTCAACCAGCCTTATGCTGTAACCACGGGAAGCAGCCAGCTGCTCGTAAAACGGGATACACAGGCTCCCGGCCATCGTCAGCCTGGTCTTCAGAGCGCTACGGCGGTTCTCAATCGGCGCGTCCCTGTCGATGCTGCAATCGGGTAGCCCGGCAAAATCTTCCCAGCTGTCCAGCAACAGAAATGCCCGGTCAGGATGCATCTCATTCAGCAATGCGTCGTTGATGCTGTCAACCCGGGCAAATTCTTCGCCAGTGGCCAGCATCAGTCGTGCCAGCTGGCTGTCCGGTTTTTTTGTCCAGGCTTTACCATTCGGCAGCAGTTTCAGACCTGACTGTTGATAGTCCTGCGCGGTCATCGCCATACGATATCACCCAGGACAAACAGCTCATTTTCGGCCGCATACTGGTCAGAAACAGGAGAAATAACGGTGTTATCCGTCTCCCCGGGGGCACTGGATATGGTGGCCCGCAGCTGGGACAACAGCATTGTGCCACCACGAGGAAGGGTGGCAAGCCAGGCTTTAAGGTTGTCACTGACTGCCGTTCTGACGTCCTGAGTATCAGGCACCAGCCGGATAACGGGGTTAAGGGGTAAGGGGTTCGGGCTTTCAACAATCAGTTCAGCCCCAACGGTCTTACCTTCAACCTGATTTGTTACCGGGTTGATATGTGCGGTCAGATACTCTTTGACGCGGGCAAGATCGTTTGGCGTCGGGAATATATCAACTTCCTCATCCAGTACAAACATCACTCCCACCGTGCCATAGCCCCGATAGCGTGGAATACACCAGGCACGGGTAACACCAGCGCATTCCAGCGCCCATCGGACATAATCGAACTGATTACCACCAGATGGCGGATACTGCACGCGAAACAGTAATCGTACGCACAGTGAATCAATACTTTCCAGTTCAGCACCGCCACTGATTGTGGTCTGGCTGACAACGGCACTGCTCTGGACAAAATCAACGGGTGAGATGAGTTCCACCGTTACATTTTCGGCGGTATTGCTGTTTTTACCCGTCTCAATGGCCACAACGTAAACAGCGACACGCCCGGCTCTGGCTCTGATTTCAGCAACTGACTCAAACATCGTGCCATCAGGCCGCTGCCAGCGGGTGCCCTCAGGGATTACGGTGTCACCGTTCACCGTTACCAACAGTTCCCCACTGGCACTGGCGGCAGGTTTACGCCATACCCCCCAGAATTCACAGTGTTCCAGCAGCTTATCTTCATCCGCCAGATGCGGAACTATCTGGCGCGATGTCCAGGCTAAATGGTCATGCAGCGCTGCGGCGTTACCGGCATTGGCAAATGCAACAGCTCCTGCAACGCTGAAGCGGGGGCGGGCGTACGTACCGGGTAACCGGCTTTCAATGTCTGCCTGGCCACGGGCCAGCAGTAGTGATAATGCAGGAGGGGTATAAGCCATTTAAATACCGTTTAAAGTGGTGTTAAACGCCAGCGGGACGGTGCTGCCGTCCGGGAGCGTCAGCATTACCGTAAGCAACAGAAATCCCGTGCGGGGAGCCGATGCCGTCACATCAACATGCCTGATATGACCGTCATCAACCAGCCAGGCCAGCGCCTCGCAGGCGTAGGTTCTGGCCCGTATCAGCACGGATGCCATCTGTTTTTCACGGGAAAGCAACCACAGTCGGCTTCCCATCTGACGGGACTGAAAGGCGTCTCCCCACCAACCGCGTTTATCTGTATCCGGCCCGGCGGGTAATTCATCAGAATCCAGCGCCCGCCGGTCAGTAAATAATGAAATAATGACGGCGGTACTCAGTGAATCATCCAGCAGAATATCCGCATTGCCCACGGCTATATCAGCGCCGTTGGTTTGCCAGATTAGTGCGATATCTGTCATGCCTTCGGCCCTCCGGAGCTGTAGCCATCATGTTCAGGGTGGATGTGGTTCGCGCCGCTAATCCCGCCAGACAGATGGTCACTGGCCTGACTGATGCCAACGATATCAACATCACCGGTAAAGCGGGTTTGGGGTGAGTCAAACAGGATTTCATCCTCCGCCACGACCTCAAGGCGCTTGCAGGCAATCTTAATAACTCCATCTTTGGTAAGCACGATACGGTGTCCCTCAAGGTGATAGACGGCGCTGTCACCAGGTTCAAGGTTGCCCAGTCGTGAGTTTTTGTCATCAACGGCGATGGCCACCAGATGCTGCCGGATACCGCCCACCGATAAAACGATGGCTTCACTGCCCACCGGGGGCACGCTGCTGTGGCCGTAGTTCTGGAAGCGCTCGACATCATCTGCTGTCTCATCGGCCAGCATGGTGACCTGTAGGTTCTGCGTCCTGAGACTGTCATTGGCCATATTGACCACACCACGGGAAATCAACAGGCGCAGACGACGTTGTAAACCGGCGGTGATTTTATTTATCTGTCTGATCATCGCCATACACCATCATAAAATTTCGCGTCTGGCTGCGCCGGTTCCTCGAAACCTTCACGGGGCATCAGTTCCAGTTCGGTGACCGTGCCTCCCTCCTGCGTCAAATTAAAGGTGACGGTTGTGATTAGTAAATCCCGTTCAGGAAATCCCGCCGCCCTGGCCCTGACGGTTACAAGCTGGTTGGGTGACCAGAGCTTACCCTGCGGATTAAACCAGTCCTGTACCGTTGCAATGGCGGTGGTGGCATGGGCCATTGAGCGCTTCTGCTCCCAGCTTCCCCGCGCATTACCTTTAGCTTTGGTGAAGTTGTCATCAGCAATAATAATGGTCGGGCGATAGCGGGTGATATCAGGGTCTGCCACATCAACATACACTGACGTTGCCTGGCTGGCCGTTTGGGTCTCTCCCCATAGCCCGCCGCCACTGCAACCACCTTTGACGCGAAACAGGCTGAAGCGCTCGGCCCATGACTGGTGGGTTTTAACCGATAACATTCGGGTGCCTGACGCATCTTTATCACTGCCGTCAGGCCCTAAAATCAGTGTGCCCGCACGGTTTTTACTGGCTGTCGTAAAGACAAGGTCGCCCTGTGCGTTGCTGGTGATCAGCACACCGCGATGGCGTGCTGCCCGTGACAGCATATCAAAGACGGTCTCCCCGGGTTCAATCTGCCAGACCCGGAATTTTGCGGCAGCAGCAGGCAGTTCAATCTGCCAGATGACCTCAACACCAAAGGGCTGACAGACGTCTCTGGCAATCGTGGCCAGCGTGACGTCACGCCACTGGCCCCGGACATGAATTGCCGTACAATCCACCAGATCACCGGTCTTATCGCGTCCGGTCAACGTAATGGTGCGGTTTTTGCTGTCGACATCGGTATCCATCGTATCCACATAGCCGGTAATCACACGCTGACCATTGATCTCCAGCTTACAGGCCATACCGGCTTCTGATACCAGTGGTGAATCACCGCCTGTAACCGTGACGCCCAGCGTGAACTGTCCGGCGATTTCCTCAAGGCTGCGAGTAACGCTCAGTTCTTTCCAGCCGCTGTAAATCCGGTTACCCAGATACAGTTCAATACGATGTGTCATTGATGATCTCCACGTCTGTGCTACCGGTGACAAAGGCCGGGTGACGGATACCGTTACGGCGGATAAAGCGGTCAAGATGGTGGACGTCACCGGTGTGACGGTACAGCGCGACTAACGCGGGTTCTGTTCCGGTGAGCTGTATCGTTCTGGCAGCAGGCAGGTTTTGCGCGACAGATTTCATGTACTGAATAAAGGTCAGTCGGAAAATTCGCACCTGAATGGATGTCTGAAACCAGCCCATATCGCCGGTATCTGTCAGTGCGTCCAGCAGGATGTCCCCCAGTTCAGTCATCGCGGCGTTGCAGTCTTCCAGCGTTTCTATAGCTGAGGTACAGGCCTGCGTCTTTGCAGGTGAAGTTAATGACAGACTGTCATTGCTGCCGGTTAATACCACTGAACGGGAAGATGACATGATGCTTTCTTTCGCGGCCGTCAGGGTTACTTTAGCCAGTTCAGCCGCTGTAAATGTGGTAACGGTGGTATTCATCACCGTCTGGATGCGGGCAACCGTCGGATCATTCGACGTGAACTGAGTCTGTATGCCGCCCCGTGTTTTCTGCAACGCCCGAACCGATACCGCAGAGGTGCCGGTTTGTACCACACCGCTGATAAGAGCGAACATTTCCGAAAAAAGCTGCCCGGGGGTATTGATAAGATTTTTGACAGAGCCTTTTAATGCCAGTGCTGCCGCCAGTAATGAGGCACCGCCAGAACTGGAGGTCAGTCCGCGGATCCCGTTGGTAATGGTATTAAGCGTTTTTTCCACTTCATTTATCGCCGCCGTAGCATCAGCCATTGTTTGGGTAACCGTGGCCCAGCCCGACTGAACATCGTTTAGCAGGCTGACGGCAAGACTGTCACTGTTGAGCAGGGTATCTTCAGCCTCAGTCGGTGCCGTGTCATCCTCTGCTGGCGAGAAGGTAATGGAAAAAATGGCGTTGCCCTGTGCCCCACAGGATTCACGTACCGTATAGGTTTCAATCCGGACGTTTAAAGTGCCCCAGTTCGGGTGAACAAGTTCCCCCACATCCCTGGCCTCAAGCGCGTTAATCAGCGCATCACGCTGGTCAAAGTAGTCATCCCCCACAACAACAGCGGTAAAAGCATACTGACGCAGGGCGCGGCCCATATCTTCGGTCAGCCCCTCATCACGCAGGGGGTATTCATGGCGCACAATCCGGCGTCCTCCGGTCAGCGTCGTGTCTTCAATCATCCGGAACGGCACACCCCGAAAAGAGCCTTTACCATCAGCCAGACGGCCACGCCATGAGGTATCGTTAAACAGTGCGTTAATATCCATTATATGCCCCCGCCCCATGTGTAACCGGTGTTAACCCGCAGCCCGATATTACGTGATTTGACCTCGGTGGCTTTTACCTTCAGGTCAGGGTTAGCTGAAGAAACTTCTATGGTAATTTTGCCATCCGGCGGCTGTATTGCCTTACGGAAATCACGGGCCTCAGTGGGTGCGGTGGCTTGTGCCTGCTCCCACTGTTCGCCCATCGTCCCCCCACGCAAATAAGGGGAAATTGCCGGGCCACGCTCACTCAGCCGTTTATCCCTGTCCTGTAACCAGTTATCAATAGGGGCAGGAAGCCAGGCATATTTCGGCTGGCGTCCATCAGGATATTGCTCCTTCCGCAACTGTTCGAGCCGCTGTTTTAACTCATCCTCTGTAGGCAAAAGCCCCATGATTTGGATGGTGCTATTCATGGCGGAAGCACGCGGCCCGACTTTATTAAAGGGGGTATCACTTCCAGGTCCCGCGCCATTACCGTTGCCGCCATCCTGCCAGTTGGTGACATAGACAGGAACGACCGAACCGTCGCCCCCCAGTTCACCCCTGCCTGCCCCCTTTTTACCGGGTCCCATAAGGAGGTCTTTACCCCATTTACCGGCTCGCCAGGTATAGCGGGCAGCAACGGCTGCACCGATGGCCCAGGTGGCCTTTTCCAGAATACCGGTGTATTTATCGAGTTCTTCAGCGGACAGGTCATTAATGGCGTCAGCCAGGTCTTGCACTGGCTTTGCCAGTTTAAGCTGGGCGAATTTATCACCGGCATTGGCCAGTGATGTTAATGCGCTATTTAACGTCTGGATATTCCTGGTGGCTTTCTCGTCGGTAAAGCCATCTTTAACATTAGCCGGATTGATTAAGCTTTTAAGTTGTTGCTGCTTATCTTTACTGGTAAATCCCATCATCATTTGCAGGGCATTGCCGTTAAATATATCCCTGAAATTATGTTCTTTCTGTTTTGCTGCTTTACCTATTTCCAGAGCCAGTTCCGGTGCTGACTTATAAATCCCTCTTTTTCTGTCCTTATAAACCTCGACGTGATTACGCCTCAGTATTTTTTGATTGTCTTTATTTTTAACTGATTCAAAAAAATCGTTTACCGCGCTGGCAGCCTGAGATGGATCGGTAAACTGTTCATTGGCCAGCCTCTGCATACCCACAATCTGCGCGATATCCTCAGGCGTTTTCCATGAGGTGCTTTTGATCATGCCGGGCACCGATTTAACCTGTTCAGATAAATTGCCGGTGCCGGTCAGCGAGACGGATGATAACCCATCTAACGCCCGCGTCATTGCCCTGGCATCCCTGGTGCCACTCAGCCAGAATGCGCTGACCAGATCACCGGCATCCTCAGCACTTAATCCGATGCCTTTCATGGCCAGAGCGATGTTATCCATCTGCGTGACAGCGCCATCAAGATCGTTCGTCCGCTCCAGAAATTTCCCGGTGGCATTAATCAGGTCGGTATAGTTTGTCTTGCGGTTACCCGCGTTCTGCCACACCGCCTGATTAAATGCATTAACCTGGTCAGCCGTCAGGTTATAGCGCGTGCCAAGTTCGGTAAGCAACTGGCTCTGCTCACCAACCCGTTTACCCGCCATCACCAGACCACCGCCTGTGGCAAATCCGACCAGCCTGTTATCAAACTTGTCCAGAATGCCGTTAGCGCCGCTGACTGAACGGGAAAGCAACCGCATTGACAGACTGCCGTCCCTGCCTAACTGGCGGATGCTGCTGCCAAAGTTACGGGCACGCTGAGAAACGTTACCCACCAGATCAATAATGAATTTCGCGCGATTCTCAGTGGCCATTTATTTCTTCTTCGTCCAGTGCTGATAAAGAATAAGTTTTGACAGAGGCAGCCCCAGCGCCCAGACCGGGCCACCTTTCAAAATAATACCGATATGGAGTGCAGTGCGTTCGATGTCCCTGACGCACCGCAAACTATCGCCCCTCGTCAGTCACCCGATTTACCGTGGTGATGGCAGCATCGCTTTGCAGGTTAGTTGCCTTCAGCAACAGTTCAAGATCGTCCTGATGCAGGGTTTTCAGCAGCGCCATCGACAGTGGCCCCTGAATGACACCAATACGTGCAATGCTGCGACGAACCATTTCATAACCCATCATGGCCGGGCTGGAGAGCAGCGCCGGACCCTTCGGGGTCATTACCATTTTTTCGCTGGCCTGTTCTGCTTCAATCAGGTCACCGGCATTCAGCTCCCTTAACTCGACGTCAAACTGCCTGACCATATCATCGCCCTGGCCATAGCACAGACCGTGTATCAGCTGGATTTGCATGACTTAAATTTCCCTGCATTCAATGGCATCAAAAGCCGCTGCGATATCACCCGAATCCGTTAATGTGGATTCGCCTGTACTCCAGGCATTGGCCATCAGAAACCGTTCGCCGGTATCGCTTTCAAACTCGACAGTTACATCGGTGAGATTATTGATATAAAAAAGAGAGATCCCCGGCCCCTGTGGAATGGTGCAACTGAGTTTGGCCTCCCTCGGCTTTCCCTGCCAGCCGTAGACGCGGGCACCCACCACAGGCTGGCGACTGATGCCACCCGGTGTCAGGGTGGCCCCCTCTTTGGTCGGGTATTCCTTACCGTTCAGGCGGACGTAGGCCACCCCGGTATACTGATATGGACTGGTCATCTGTTGTCCTTACAAAATAAACTGAATAGCGTGCGCGTATATTCTGAACTGATTCACCAGGTCAGGGTTGTCACGCACGTTAAGTCGGTTACGGTCATTTTCGTCACGCTCAACGATCAGCGTGGCTTTGTAGTCATCAAATCCTTCAACCAGCCCTGCCCACTCA
This sequence comes from Erwinia tracheiphila, assembly GCF_021365465.1. Lineage (NCBI taxonomy): Bacteria > Pseudomonadati > Pseudomonadota > Gammaproteobacteria > Enterobacterales > Erwiniaceae > Erwinia > Erwinia tracheiphila. Next base: position 30,627 of record NZ_CP089932.1, on the reverse strand, counting down.
TGTTCGGTAAACAGGGCAAGCAGCTCCGTTTTAACCACTGCCGGGGTCACGATGGCTTGTCCGGGGCTGACCCGGATACCGTCGCTGGCCAGCTTATGGCGGGGGAACTTTTGTGTGATGCGGGTGCGGGTGGAATAGCGCAGATATGACAGGGTGGCGATGGTTTCCACATCAAGATAACTCGGGTCAGTATCGCCAAAGCTGTTTTCACGGTACATGGTGATAAGCCGTTCAATCTGCACCACATTGCCCGCCGCCACGCTGTAGGTTGAAATGCCGTCATAGAGCAGCACATTACGTTCATTCAACGCCCAGCGTTCACCTATGGTGGGTGGCAACAATCCGGGCAGTTGCAGGGTTTGCAAAGGTCGTGCCGGGTCAGTGCTCAGGGAAGCGACGGCTGCACCGGCTACGGTTGCGGCCCAGATATACGGGGGCTGTGGCACCAGACCGGTGCCGGTGGTCGAAAACAGGTAATCATTGCGCCGGATACCAAAGGTACTGGTGGCGGCATGGGTGCCCCTGAATCCCATAAAGCACTGACCATCAATCTGGCGCAGTGGCCCCCAGCGGTTCACCAGCTCCAGTTTGAGCAGGTCAAGGTTGGCTGTATCGGTGAACGGGTTCACCAGGTAATTCCACCATGTATCGCCAAAAGCGGCGATGGCATCAGACAGGTCAGGATTACCCACACCGCCGGTCATGACGCTACAGGTACATCCGACCCCGGCTGGCAGCATATCGCCGTCGTAATAGTTCACCCGGATATCAATATCATTGCCGGTTACGCCGCTCCACCTGGCGGTCAGCGTCACTTTGTCCTCTGCTGAAGTGGCCGTTACCGGCAGTGTTTTGAGAGCATTGACGGCGGCGGCAATTTTCCGGGCCATAGCGGTGGCAGTGTCCCCGGCCAGTGCAGTCACCCGCACAGAGGTTCCGGCTATCATCAATGCAATCTGACCTGATGTTTTGCAGGGGCCTGACAGCGTAACGGTTCCGGTTGCCCTGATGCCGTTCTCATCGTCATCAACGGCAACAGCCCACAGATCGCTGTAGGTATTGGCCTTAATAAAAGCACCGGCCATCGTGGATAACATTGACCCCCGACCAAATGCCGATTCGGCAGCACTGGCTGAGGTGATACGAAACGGCTGACCTGCCGGGACGCTGCCGGTATTGAGGCGCAGACCCAGCAGCAGCGTTTTGTGCAGCGTCTGAGGAGTACCTTTTACTGCCGCACTGTTATCAAACTCAATATAACAGAGGGGGACACGAATATTGTCCGGGATATCCTGGAATGAAATCGCCATTATTTATCGGCTCCTTTCTTTGATGTGCCAGCCGTAACTGCAACCACGTCGCCATCCTTCAGCCTGCGCAACCAGAAGCCGGTACACGGTTTCTTTTCGCCATTGACAGCCAGTGGTTCGTAAGTATCAGGGTCCCGAACTGTCAGCCCGGGGACCGGTTTGATATATAACTCAGTCATGTGGTTTATCCTGGACAGGGAGAGAAATCAGCGCCTCCTGCTCCGGTGTACCGACAGGTACAGCCCATTTCTGGTAGTGGGTGGTGTAGTCACCGATATCATCGTCATTGAGGTCAGGCGCATCCGGCAATTGCTGTGGTGCTTCAAAATACAGGCCGTAGACCGCCACGCCGCCCGCACTCTGGATATCACTCCACAGATTGCCCGCCTGAGTCAGCATAAAGCGACCTGCCGGGGCAAGGCGTCTCCCGTGTAGCCAGGCGGTCAGGCGCTCAACGATTTGATAAATACCGGGCGAATCACTGGTACGGCCATTCAGTACCTGAGCACTGATAAATATTCCCCAGGTACTGACCATCGTCTGCCGTACCGTGCCAGGACGCCCACCCAGCCAGGCGACATAAACGGCTGGGGCGGTGTTGATAATGGTTTTCACCGCGCTGTCACTCCACTGGCCCGGGTGCGTATCTACTCTGCGCAGGGTACTGGCAAACAGATGTCTGATCCCTGCAAGCAGCGCGTCAGAGATTTCAGTCGTAACAGAAGATGGGATCGTCATATCAGATAAACCCCCTGGATTTGCTGCGACTGAAGACACTGCCCGCACTGCTCATCATGGCGACATCACCACCGTCAGGCCGTTCTGCCTCCTTACTGAGGCCAAGGCTGATATCACCGGTGGCGACTTTTTCCAGCAGTCGCAACACATCTTCATTGTCTTTGGTTGCTTTTTCCGTGGCCGCACCGTCTTCGAGGGCAACGCGGGCCAGCACACACGCCACCCTGATCAGCACCTGTGGAACGGTTCTTAACGGCAGGGTTGCCCGGCTGTCGATATAGCCATCAATGGTGGCCGATGCATCATCCAGAGCGATCTGTAGTAACTGTTTCCGTGCGGTAGTAAGTTCCGCAGCATCCAGCTGGTGCCAGTCAGCAATTTTGGCATCCACCAGAGTATGCAGAGCATCCGTGCTGTAACGGCTGTACAGGTCGGTCAGGGTGGCGTAACTCATGGTTGTGAACCTCCGTCCAGTGCCTGAGTGATTTCTTCTGCCGTCAGATCGTCACCCACAATTGATCGCCAGTGTTCCAGACGGGGACTGCCGCTTTTGGTCCAGAAAATCAGCGGATCTGACTCCAGCTCTGAGCACATTACCGCCCCCAGCAGCAGCTCGGCACGGGTGGGTTTGACTGACTGTGGATCACCGGGTTTCAGAGCGTTGTCGTCTACCGCGTCAGATAACGGGGTATTACCCAGCCCCCGCGACGGCAAATCATCCGTAGCTGCCGAAATAATCGTGACAGACAGACGCGGGTCATCGGCCAGGGTCTGCCATTGCTGCGCAGTGACCGGCGGTAAAATATTGTCACCCCGGGCGAAAACAAAACCCGCCCGGCGATACCCGTCATGTGCCGTATTGACCACGCTAATGCCGACCATATCGACATATTCCATATTTGCATTCTGATTTGGCATGACATTCACTTTCCTTTGGCTGAGGTTTAAACAGGATTCACACCCTGTTTAAAGGGAGATAAAAAAACGTCCCGGGCTTACAGGTAGTCGCCCACGATCAGTTCCAGACGGCCTTTCATTTCATTGCTGACCGTGCCACCGTCGCTGTCGATAGTGAGTTCACGCTGAACATAGCGCCCTTACAGGGCGAGCGTCACGGCTCTGCCGTTCCGAGGGTGTTCATGACCGGCTCACAGCTTTATACTCTGCGGTATGTTAATTTCTCAGGAAATCATTCACATGGCCCGTAGCAAAGCCCCCAGAAAGCGTAAACCCACGCCCTCGTCCCGACGCGCTATACCCGGATATCCTAAGCGTTTTCTGGTGTCCATTCCGCCCCGGAGCGATTATGACGACCCCGACGAGTTTTTTACGACACTCCGCAGGATGCCATTCGTCACTGTGTCCACCTGGGGCCACAGTTTTTCCTCGATACACACTTCGACCCGCCTCTCGTCTGCATCATCCGCGGCTTTGAGCCGCCTGACTCACCCGACGGCGATGTCGTCCTTGAGTCCATGCCAGCCGATGTGTTTATTATCGCCACAGAATCCGGCATGCTGCCGGTGACCTTCGCTCCCTGGGATAAACACACCGACAACTGGGCCGATGACTGTGACGACTGGCACTATAATACCGGTGCCACTGCAGAGCGATAATCCGCCGCATGTATATCCCGCGCCCGGCAAAACTGCTGTTCACCACTGATGACGCCTGGAACCGGTATATGGATAAACACGGGGACACCCTCAGCCCCTGGACCGTACTCTGCGTCGAGCGCATGCTCGCCTGCGGCACTGCTGCCATGGGGGTGAAGCGATACTGCTGCGCCTCCCCGGACTGCACCCACACCCGCTTCTTCTGCCAGACCTGTAAATCAAAAGGCTGCAGCTCCTGCGGACATAAGGCCACGGAGCAGTGGATTACAGAGCAACAGCAAATTCTGCCCGACTGCGACTGGCAGCATATCACCTTCACCATGCCCCATCTGCTGTGGCCCTTTTTCAACAATAACTGGCCTCTGCTCAATGCCCTGTTCCGCGCAGCCACCCGCGCCATGCTCCGCTGGGCCAGAAAACAGGGTGTGGAAGTCGGTATCTTCTGCGCCCTGCACACCTACGGTCGCCAGCTCAACCAGCATCCCCACATTCATCTCTCCGTCACCCGCGGCGGGCTTGATATTAAACACGGCGTATGGCGCGACCTCTTCTTTAAAAAGCATGCCGTGGAGGAAATCTGGCGCGGAGCCGTCATCCGGCTGCTGCGCCACAGCTATGACCTGATTAACCCCGGCAGGCTGCCGGGGCTGGGGCATATCCACGACAAAAAACAGTGGCTGCGCTATCTGCAGGCGCAGTACGGGCGCCGCTGGAAGGTCCACTTCGCGAAGAAGACCCGGGGGGCCTGGCGGAGCGTCAAATATCTGGGCCGGTACCTGAAACGGCCCCCCGTGTCGGCGGCGAAGCTGAGGCACTACAGCGGCGGCGCGGTGGTGCACCACTATTACGACCACCGTACGCAGCAGTACCGGCAGCAGACGCTGACGCAGGAAGATATGATCGGACGTTATATCAGCCATATCCCGGCGAAGCATTTTAAGATGGTGCGTTATTACGGTTTTTTATCAAACCGTAAACGGGGTAGCCTGCTGCCGAAGGTGTATGAAGCCCTGGAGATGGAAGCGCGGAAAAAACCGGAGAAGCCCGGCTTCGCCGCGCTGATGAAAGAATTTCTGCGCACGGATCCGTACAAATGCATTCTGTGCGGCAACCGACTGCGCTTCAGCAGTGCGCAGGCCGGGAGGCACGCGTCGGAGTTGGTGGCAGAAAGACTGCATAACATCGACCGGAAACGATGGCTTCTGGCACAGACTGCGGGATAAGTGCGTCTGAAAAACAGCTTTCAGGTTAAAAACGCGCCGCAAATGCCATTTTATGACCATAACGTTCCCGATGGCACATCATTACTGCATTACAGACACTGCTGCTCATGGTCAGGAAATTTTTAAAACGATGATTCAGTTTCCTAACCATGAACGTATTGATGCCAGGATAGAAGCGATGATGGCGATAGGCGTGGACGAGATGAGCTGGGACGATTTGGATACCAGCCACTATCCGTGGCCGACGCTGGCCGAACTGCGCGATTATCGCGGTAAAGTGCGCCAGCGAGTGGAAACCTTTATTAAAGAGATGCCGCTTACTCTGCCGATTGGCTGGGACAGCCCGGCATGGGTGATCCTTATGGGGATAGAGCATGAGCGTATTCATCTGGAAACGTCCAGCGTGCTAATTCGCCAGCTGCCGCTGAAATGGGTAAAAACGCAACCACACTGGCCAGCCTGTCCTGAAGCCCGTCATGATCGTGCTCTGGTGCCCGCCAATCGACTGATTGCGGTTGAAGGCGGCCGCGTAACCCAGGGCAAAACCGACGATACCTACGGCTGGGATAACGAATACGGCACGCTGGTTAGCGAGATAAAGCCTTTTAAAGCCAGCCAGATGCTGACCAGCAATGCGGAGTATTTTGAGTTTATCGCCGCAGGCGGCTACCAGGATGATCGCTGGTGGGATGAAGAAGGAGCAGGCTGGCGCAATTTCGCCAAAACAACCCAGCCGACATTTTGGGTTGGTACGGTTAATCAGCCTGACCAGTTAAAACTGCGTCTGATGACGGAAGAAATAGCGATGCCATGGGACTGGCCGGTCGAGGTCAATCAGCTGGAAGCGGCCGCTTTTTGTCGCTGGAAAGCAGAAGAAACCGGAAAATCTGTTCAGCTACCCAGCGAAGCAGAATGGCTGCTGCTATGCGAGCAACTGCCGGGCGAACGCGATGCACAGACGCCGGGTAACATTAATCTGGCGTGGTGGGCGTCATCCTGTCCGGTGGATCGCTTTGCGCACGGTGCGTTTTTTGATGTGGTCGGCAATGTCTGGCAGTGGACTACCACGCCCATTAATGGTCTGGAAGGGTTTAAAGTACATCCTTTGTATGATGATTTTTCCACGCCGACCTTTGACGGCAAGCATACGCTGATTAAGGGTGGAAGCTGGATTTCCACCGGCAATGAAACCCTGAAATCATCACGTTATGCGTTCCGTCTGCATTTCTTCCAGCATGCGGGCTTCCGCTATGTCGTTTCCAGCCATCAGGAAACGATGTCGCTTAATCCTTATGAAACCGACAGCATGGTGTCGCAATATCTGGATTTCCAGTACGGACCGGAATACTTCGGTATCGCTAACTATGCCACCGCGCTGGTGGAGATTGCCTGCCGGATGACCGACAAACGCGGACGCGCACTGGATATCGGCTGTGCCACCGGGCGCGCCAGTTTCGAGCTGGCCCGCCACTTCGAAAAAGTGGTTGGCATGGATTACTCGGCGCGCTTTATTGACGTGGCGCTGCAGCTGACCAGCGGTGAAAATTTCCGCTATGTGACGCAGGAAGAGGGCGATTTGGTTGAGTATCGTCAGGTTCGGCTGAAGGATTTTGCACTGGGCGCAGAGCAGGCCAGCCGCATTCAATTTGTGCAGGGGGATGCCTGTAATCTGAAACCACAGCAGGATGGTTATGACCTGGTGCTGGCGGCTAACCTGATTGACCGCCTGCGCCAACCGATGCGGTTTTTGCAGGATATTACCAGCATGATCAATAGCGGTGGCATTCTGCTGCTTTCATCACCCTATACCTGGCTGGAAGCGTTCACGCCGAAAGAAAACTGGCTGGGCGGTCTGCGTGAAAACGGTGAAGCACTGACCACTTATCAGGCATTGCAACGCCTGCTGGCCACTGATTTTGAAGAGATTGCCGCACCTCAGGATGTTCCTTTTGTTATCCGTGAGACCGCGCGAAAATATCAGCATACCATGGCGCAGTTGACTATCTGGCGTAAGCGTTAATCCCCGTCAGCGGGTGCCGTCCGGCATCCGCTGTTTAATCCATAATGAGATTGCCTGTCTGATTAATTTCCTGCACATTTAACGCTCATCAATAATGAAAAGGTCAATTAAGAAAGCGATATGGTAGACAATCTGCAACCCGACGATCTCGACCGCGGTATTCTTAATGCCCTGCTGGCCAATGCGCGCACCGCCTATGCCGAGCTGGCGAAGCAGTTTAACGTCAGCCCCGGCACTATCCATGTGCGCGTGGAGAAAATGAGGCAGGCGGGCATTATTAAAGGCACGCGAGTGGAGATCGATCCCCGACAGCTTGGCTATGACGTGTGTTGTTTTATCGGCATTATTCTAAAAAGCGCCAAAGATTATCCTGCCGCGCTGGCGCGCCTTGAAAGCCTGGATGAAGTGGTGGAAGCCTATTACACCACTGGCCATTACAGCATTTTCATCAAGGTGATGTGCCGCTCAATTGATGCGCTACAGCAGGTGCTGATTAACAAGATCCAGACCATTGATGAGATCCAGTCGACAGAAACGCTGATTTCTCTACAAAATCCGATTCTGCGCACCATTAAGCCCTGAACCGTCACACATCCTGCAATCTCGCGGCGTTTCGACGACGTATTTTGCTTACCTTCAGGCGCAGTTTTCCACATTGCTTTCCCTACATTCAATAGATCTGCGGGTCAAAAATCACCGTCACCGCACCTCGATAAGTATCAGGCCGCGTTTTCAGCATGGTGTCCACATCGCGCTGGCTGACCAGAAAATCTATGCTGCCCGCTTTGTTTTCTCCATAGTTTTTCGTCGAAAATACGTTCCTCGTCAGATCGCGCTCCACCGCCAGCCGCCTTTTAGACACCACAGCCCCGGTGTTTGCATCCACAATATTGTCCGGTAAGGTGAGCAGGCTTTGTACGGGGACCACCTGCGAGGGATCGCTGTCGCTTTTCAGGCCGCAGTCTGTACCGCTCTGCTGCTCGCACTGCAGGTAAACCGTAAAGGCCCCCGAGCTGGACAGCCGGAAGTTGCTTCTGCCGGTTAGCTGCGGCGTGATGCGGGTGATCATCCAACGCTCCCAGTTGGCTTTTCCCTGCTCTTCCGTGCAGCGGGTACCCGTCGTGCAGGGTTGAAGGGACACTTTTTGATCGCTTGCTGCTGTGGTCAGCTTCAGTTCGTGGTTGACGGAGAGGGTGAAGTTAACGGTGAGGTGATTATCATTGGCCTGAAAGTTATCACCAAAGTCTATATCCCCTCCAGGGCCAACAACAAAACTTATACTTCCCTTGTAAATCCCCGCATCTAACGTTAGAGGGTTCGGGGTTTCAAGGACATAGCCGATACTTATTCCATCTACCCCATAAATGAAATTATCGCTTCCTTGTGGACGTTCAATTGTCGTTATATTGTAACAACCTTCACCAGAAACTAGTCGCCAAATCCACGTAGTCCAGGAATTGTATACCCAGCCTTCGCCAGCTGAGGTACACCCTCCCTGCGGGCGCAATGTGAAATTTCCGGTCATCCAGTTATTGGCCCCGCTGACAGTGCTCCTGTAGTTAGCGCTGAAACTACTCACCCGAAAACGTACTTTAGACGTATCACTGGTGATGATATTTGTGACTTGTATTTCTCTGAATGTGTTAGGCCATTTAAAAAAAAGGCTGTCCCTGGGTTGATCTTCTGTCGTTAAGCCCTTAGATGAGGTGAGTTCAAGATGAGTTGCTATGCTAAAAACGCCATTATCCAAACACTCCTGAGGGCGTGGTGGATTACCCGTACAGTAGCCACTCTGCGGCGTGGTATTGATAAAAGCATTATTTTCCGGGTTATCCATCGTCGGCGTAAAGCTCGCCGTAATATCCATTGTTACTGCCGTCGCCGACAGGCTTCCCATCAGCAGCAGCGAAGCCACCAGCAAACGTTTTATCAAAATCATCACCGATTTTCTCCCACCGTGGCCGCCCGGCATTTCACCGCGCTGATAAACTGCACTTTTTTACCGCTGTCCATATCAGTCGGTAGCGCGCACTGCAAACCGGGCTGCTCCTTTTCCGCCCTGACAACCAGTTTTTTGTTGCCCACGCCCGAGTCCAGCGTCAGCACGCCCTCAGGGTTGATTACGCCGCCGGAGACATCGCTGCTGACATAGCGATTTTTCAACACGTTGCCACCCTCGTCCTGCAACATTCCTACAATGGTGAGGGTCTTGACCGCTCTCACCTTAATGTACTTTACGCTTCCCCGGCGCATTTGCACGCTGTCATGCGCCGGAAAGACCTGCACGTTTTCACCGCCGCTGACGCTGAACTGCACCGTGTCTTTTTTCCACAATTCTGCCGGAACGATATTTCGTCCTGCCTTCAGCCGCGTTTCGGTCATGCTGCCGGACGCCACAACGCCCGTGTTGTTATCGTCCGCATCCACATCAACAATCAGCGCGGATTCCATACTGCGACTGTTGTTGCCATTAACCGAAGCCACCTTGCCACCACCGAATACCAGTACCTGGTTAAGGTTTCCACCGGCGGTGTTAGCGCTTCCCTGCGTATTGTGCTGTAAATAGCCATCCCCACTGATATACCGCGTATCTACGGCGGCATTACCGCTGATAACCGTGTTTGAAGCGCTGTAGGACACGCCTCCGCCCAGGGTGCGGATACCGTTATCGTTCGCAGGCTGCCACTGATAGCTCAGACTGGAGTAGCCCTGATTCTGGTTCATGCCGGTTTCGGCTGAAATAATATGGCGAGCGGCAGGAGCCAGAGAGAAACTAACCCCAAAGGAGACGCCCCTGTCGCGACCCCGGTCATCAAAACCCGGACGATCGTATCCGCTGACCCTGACGTTCATATCGCGTCCCGACAATCTCGCCAGCGTGGTGACCGCGACATCGCTGGCAAATCCCTGACGCCATGCGGTATCCATATATTGCCCAGTGGCGATAAGCGAGGTTGACCAGGGCAGCCGTAAAGACAGTGACGCCCCCCAGGTGTCCCCCTGCTGATGATTTGAGATGCGATGACCATAAATATCTGAGGTGGTCGAACGCCAGAACAGGCTGGCTGAACCGCCGCCGGTAATATTACAGTAATAGCGAATATCGGTCGCCGCGCTGGACTGATATTGCGTATTGCCCATCGTATATTGGGCAAACAGCGTATCATTCTGCGTCAATGTAATATTAGCTCGTGTTCTTAGCTGATGATCGCTCTCTGTTACCGCACCGCTGATCCCCAGAACGGCACGTGGATGTGCCAGCACATCCACACCACCACCAAACGCAAAGGGGGTAGCTTCGCGCAGGCGGGCACTGCCGGTCGCCAGGGTTCTGTATTGGCCGCTCCACAGATTCATGCGCCAGCGCCTGTCGGGATTGCTCCACCCCTGTGGCTTATAAATTTGCGCCTGTTGCGTATCAACGGTTTGTCCGTTTTCAATAATTTTGATGGTGATATCGTAAATGCCACCCGGCAACTGACGGGTATCCAGCGCCTGCACGCCAGCCTGTAGCTGCTGCGTATGGATCAGTCTTCCATCACGCCAGACTTCCGCAATTGACTGGTTTCGCCCTGTGACATAAACAGGCCAGGCACTGACGCTGTCGGTGCTTACCATAAGCGTATCCGAGGTTGCCCACATGGCTCCCGCCACCGTGTCATAGCCAAAGCCCGCAGTCTGAACGTTCCCGGTATCGCTGTCTGGCGCGAAAAAGCCCAGTCGCACAAAACTGCCCTGTAGCTCTTTTTGCGTAAACAACTCGTACAAACTTGAACTGCTGTAATGGTAGCGGCCATCTGTACCGGAAGATTGAAAGGATGCTTTCTGGCTCCAACCAGCGAATGAAGAGATAAGGGATGAGTTTATCCCCCAGCTGCGAGAGGATGCCGTATTGGTGGCCGACAGGTCGTTATACATAATCACGCCGCCCGGCGTGTTATCCGGCATACTGATATAAGCACCTTTGATTTTTGAAGTTTCATAGTGTGTGGTGTAAAGCCGCAGTACGGAGTTATTGAGCCGGTACTCCACGTCCATCAGGCCGGAGGGACAGCTTTTCGTACATTTCCCGATGGAAACCCCCTGACGCAGTACATGGGTCCACAGCGTGCGGGTTGCAGGATCGATCTCCTGCTGTTCATCAATGGTGCGCAACAGAGCAACATCACCACTTTCTTTAAGCGATACCGCAGCATCAAACAGATGCGCATCATTGAGATAAACCTGAACAATCAGCTCAGAGTCGTAAAAATAGCGTTTAAAATCGGCAGGTAAACCACGTATATTGGCGGCCAGCGTTGTCTCCGCCGCGGGAGCCAAAGAGGTCATCAGCGGTAATAAAGTTAAAACCAGCAGGCTTTTTTTCATAAAAAAAGCCGCCACAATGCAGCAGCGGCCTCCAACAGGTTACGGGATCAGTGTTATCAGCTTTACGGCGCCGCTACTACCGGCTCAAAAATCAGCCCAACGCTTCCGGTGAAAGAACCATTGACGTTTAGCTCCCCCTTTCCAGCCTGAGCAATCCTCAGCGCGGTTCGACCGCCGGCTTTGGCTGCATCTGCGGCTACAACCTGCGTAGCAGCATTACCAAGGAGTTGGTTATTGAACGTTACCGCCAGCGGAATCACGTCTGTTCCATTAGATAACTGCGGGTTTCCATCGCTATTAAGATTGCCGGTAAGCTGCGCCTGAATTGCCCCTGCAGTATTTTTATACTGGAACTGTCTCTCGAATATCTCGAGCCTGTTGGTTGCAATGTCGTATCCCATTTCCTGGGTCTGGTTAATCCAGCCACTCTCCACCGGAATAACCTGGAAGTTGTCAGCTGGAACGCTTGCCGTTAAATTGATGGTATAACTCTGGCTATCGGCAGCATGAGCGACCGAGGCACCCAATACGACACAGGAAAAAATGGCTGTAGCCAGTGATTTATTCAGTAAAGAAAAGTGATGCTTCATATAAATGAATCCTTAAAGTTAAAGTTAATAAACAATTATTTAAGCTGAAGACTATCTACTTAAATTTAAGCTATTAATAGTTCAACACCCGCTTATCGTTTCCTTCAATAAGGGTGAAATTGGTTTTATATCCAGACTTTTTATCAATTTTTTTATTTCGGCCCGGCAGGACAAATTCACGCGTGATACTTCCGCAATCAGTATTTGCCATTCTACACTGCCGGATATTATCCAGTGATACGGTGGCACTACCATTATTATGAATAGTAATAACGTCAGAATTATTATTTTCAATTACTGTATTAAATAATGGTTTTTCCGGCTGAATAATCACCACCGAACCATAGCCGGTAAGCACATTAAGACCGGCATGAAGCGTATTTTTTTGATAATCATTAATAGTATTTTTATCCAGGCCAAAATTGTCATCCGCCTCTGGCATAACAGGGGTAAATCGAACACGGAAATATTTCTCTTTATCACGTTCGCCGGGCCAAAGAATACGTACGGACTGGAACCCTGCGGGAGGAATAATCAGGCGCTGTGGCGTGACAATAAGCCGGTCCTGTTCCAGTTTGTTACCGGTGACCTCTTTTTGCGGCCTTTCCTCCGGCCTGTCTTTGTCACCGGGATGTATTTCAAGCAGTTCGACGCGAACAAATGCTGTTGAATCACCCGTATTATAAATACGTTTAGTGAGACTCTGCATGCCAGGCGTAAGAACATCATACATGCTACCAATACCAATTATCGGTGTTGCAATGGCAGGCAAACTGCTCATCAGTGCTGAACATAATACGCCGATACTAATTAACATTTTTTTAAGATAATTCATATAATTTCTCATCGTTTTATCTCTTTCCAATCATGAAAATGATGGACCTGAGATAACTGTGTAATTGGATAGTACGAATAAACTCATAATCCTTTACCTGGATGAAAAACAGCATGTTATTTTCACAGAATGTTTTCTGAGCTTAAATATCAGAACAGTACCAATTTAAATAAATTAAGCTATTATGTTATAAATCGAAAATTTAACTAACCTACAAATAAGAATGAGTCATTAATATACTTTATCGACATAATGCCCTTATAATCTCAAAAGGTCAATAACCTCCAAAAACACCTTTAATTAATGTTAAAAAAATTAATAGTGGAGTCGTTCAAAAAAGAAAAATACAACTTACTATTATTAATGATAAAAAAAGATACAATACCCGTTTCAGAAAATGATAAAAAAACAATCTTTAAACATATTTTTCACCTTAGTCGTTTAACATTGGTTTATTCGTAGTTTCCAGATATCTTTATTTTATACTCAAAATATCTTAATTTGGGGCAAAACAGACCTGACATTATTTTTAAACTTACCGTTTCATTATTAGTCAGTGCTTCACCGTATGTTTCCCACGGCACATTTTTTATGGGGTGCGTTACAGAGCACCGTTAGGTGGGACAACCTCACCGAACATAGCGCCCTTACAGGGCGAGCGTCACGGCTCTGCCGTTCCGAGGGTGTTCATGACCGGCTCACAGCTTTATACTCTGCGGTATGTTAATTTCTCAGGAAATCATTCACATGGCCCGTAGCAAAGCCCCCAGAAAGCGTAAACCCACGCCCTCGTCCCGACGCGCTATACCCGGATATCCTAAGCGTTTTCTGGTGTCCATTCCGCCCCGGAGCGATTATGACGACCCCGACGAGTTTTTTTACGACACTCCGCAGGATGCCATTCGTCACTGTGTCCACCTGGGGCCACAGTTTTTCCTCGATACACACTTCGACCCGCCTCTCGTCTGCATCATCCGCGGCTTTGAGCCGCCTGACTCACCCGACGGCGATGTCGTCCTTGAGTCCATGCCAGCCGATGTGTTTATTATCGCCACAGAATCCGGCATGCTGCCGGTGACCTTCGCTCCCTGGGATAAACACACCGACAACTGGGCCGATGACTGTGACGACTGGCACTATAATACCGGTGCCACTGCAGAGCGATAATCCGCCGCATGTATATCCCGCGCCCGGCAAAACTGCTGTTCACCACTGATGACGCCTGGAACCGGTATATGGATAAACACGGGGACACCCTCAGCCCCTGGACCGTACTCTGCGTCGAGCGCATGCTCGCCTGCGGCACTGCTGCCATGGGGGTGAAGCGATACTGCTGCGCCTCCCCGGACTGCACCCACACCCGCTTCTTCTGCCAGACCTGTAAATCAAAAGGCTGCAGCTCCTGCGGACATAAGGCCACGGAGCAGTGGATTACAGAGCAACAGCAAATTCTGCCCGACTGCGACTGGCAGCATATCACCTTCACCATGCCCCATCTGCTGTGGCCCTTTTTCAACAATAACTGGCCTCTGCTCAATGCCCTGTTCCGCGCAGCCACCCGCGCCATGCTCCGCTGGGCCAGAAAACAGGGTGTGGAAGTCGGTATCTTCTGCGCCCTGCACACCTACGGTCGCCAGCTCAACCAGCATCCCCACATTCATCTCTCCGTCACCCGCGGCGGGCTTGATATTAAACACGGCGTATGGCGCGACCTCTTCTTTAAAAAGCATGCCGTGGAGGAAATCTGGCGCGGAGCCGTCATCCGGCTGCTGCGCCACAGCTATGACCTGATTAACCCCGGCAGGCTGCCGGGGCTGGGGCATATCCACGACAAAAAACAGTGGCTGCGCTATCTGCAGGCGCAGTACGGGCGCCGCTGGAAGGTCCACTTCGCGAAGAAGACCCGGGGGGCCTGGCGGAGCGTCAAATATCTGGGCCGGTACCTGAAACGGCCCCCCGTGTCGGCGGCGAAGCTGAGGCACTACAGCGGCGGCGCGGTGGTGCACCACTATTACGACCACCGTACGCAGCAGTACCGGCAGCAGACGCTGACGCAGGAAGATATGATCGGACGTTATATCAGCCATATCCCGGCGAAGCATTTTAAGATGGTGCGTTATTACGGTTTTTTATCAAACCGTAAACGGGGTAGCCTGCTGCCGAAGGTGTATGAAGCCCTGGAGATGGAAGCGCGGAAAAAACCGGAGAAGCCCGGCTTCGCCGCGCTGATGAAAGAATTTCTGCGCACGGATCCGTACAAATGCATTCTGTGCGGCAACCGACTGCGCTTCAGCAGTGCGCAGGCCGGGAGGCACGCGTCGGAGTTGGTGGCAGAAAGACTGCATAACATCGACCGGAAACGATGGCTTCTGGCACAGACTGCGGGATAAGTGCGTCTGAAAAACAGCTTTCAGGTTAAAAACGCGCCGCAAATGCCATTTTATGACCATAACGTTCCCGATGGCACATCATTACTGCATTACAGACACTGCTGCTCATGGTCAGGAAATTTTTAAAACGATGATTCAGTTTCCTAACCATGAACCACTGGGCAAGGTGAACACGCGAAACGACCGACTCAATGCGTTCCGGGCCACAATGGCAAAATACCCCGAACGCTACACAGAACAGGCCGAAGTCAGGCTGGCTGACGCAGACGGACTGGATCAGGTTTTACAGGACTTTTATCAACGCCACCGCAAACGGCGCTGCGCGGTGATGGTGGTTAACGGCGCGCTGACTTTACAGGTCGCCCGCGCAATGAAACGTATCGGTCTGGACTGGGGCAGGCAGATTGGCCTGCTGGGTTTTGACGAGCTGGCATGGGCCGAACTGGCTGGCGTTGGCATTACCACGTTGCAACAGCCCACCTGGCAAATTGGCTATAGCGCCCTTGAGAAGGTCATCGAGCGCATTAATGGTGATATCACCCCAGCAAAACAGCAGGTTTTCTCCGGTAAGCTAATCATTCGCGGCTCTACCCGTTTTCCATCCTGATTCACTGGCGTCGCACGACGCCCTCTTCAACTGAGTATTCCTGTTACTTCGTAAGCGAAATCATAAAAAAAGCGTCGTTGCTTTATCTTAGAACCGGTCCCATCTACGGTTTTTATCATTAAAAAGCCAATCGGGACAGCACAATGACAAACGAGGTGATTGTGGTGACGGCAGCGTATGGTCGCGATCAAATCGAAAACCTGGGTGGTCAGCAGGAGCTTTTACCGATTATTGCCGCCGCGGGTGCCGATGGTGTAGCGATTCGCAGGGAATTGCTCAGGAAGGAGAAAAGGACAGCTTGTCAGCGCCCGGCAACGTGGTTTCTGCTGGCCGGGCTACAGGCTTTTTATTCCATGCCAGAAGCGCTGTTTACCCTACAAGGGGAACCCAATCCTCACCTTAACCGACATCTTGTCGAGGCGCAGCAGTTAAGCGCCAGGGGTCTGAAATATTCTCTGGGTGGCTTTCGTCACGACAGGGATTACTCATTATTGCGTAAGGAGCTTGCCGCGCTACCGCTTACGATTCTCGTTGAAAACGATCAGACTCACTTTGGCAAACTGGCACCCATGGCGCGCTACTTTCACGATAATGCAGGCCCGCAGGCCGATACCCGAATGACTTTCAACACCGGGAACTGGTTGTGGGTGGATGAAAATCCTCTGGAGGCCGCCCGGCATCTGACTCCGTTGGCTGCCGTAACAACAGAAAAAGGCTGGTGTGCTGTTAATGCATACGCCAATCGTGCTAACGGAAAACGTTGCTGACACCATGATAGCGCTGGTGTTAGCCAGCGCACGCCGCGTCGTTGAAGTGGCACAAAGGGTGAAAGACAGCGAATGGCAGAACAGTATCCCCAACAACGGGTTCGGTATCGATGTCCATCACAAAAAGATGGGGATCCTCGGGATGGGCAGCATTGGGCTGGCACTGGCGCAACGCGCGCATTTTGGTTTCAGCATGCAGATTCTTTACCATGCACGTCATCAGCATCAGGATGCTGAACAACGCTTTCATGCCACCCGATGTGAACTCGATACGCTGCTGAGAGAATCCAATTTTTTGTGCATCAGCCTGCCGCTAATGACAGAAACACATCATCTGACTGGACAAGGGCAACTGGCGAAGGCGAAAATGAAGCCGTCTGCCATGCTGATAAACGCCGGGCGCGGGCCGGTGGTGAATGAAGATGCGCTGATTAGCGCTCTGCAGCAGAAAGCTTTATATGCCGCCGGGCTGGATGTGTTTGAAAAAGAGCTGTTACCGACATCCTCTCCGCTGTTAACCATGCCGAACGTGGTGGCGCTGCCTCATATCGGTTCTGCCACCCAGGAAACTCGCCACGGGATGGCCAGAGATGCTGTCGATAATCTGATTGCCACGTTGAGTGGCAACGTACAGAAAAATTGCGTGAATCCACAAGTGCTGGCTCAACGTTCAAAACAGCGTGGCGGGTGATTCAGGTGCAACGCTGTCTTTATAGCCACCTGATTTGCTGTCTTACCAGAAAAGGATACAGCCACCCAACTTTGGTGGCCATTTGGGCGTTTAACGTGCCAGCCAGCCACCATCAACAGCAAGCGTATATCCATTGATATAATCTGACGCAGAGGACGCCAGGAATACCGCTGGCCCTTTAAGATCGTCAGGCAGGCCCCAGCGTGCCGCCGGAATACGTTCCAGAATCTCCTCATTGCGTTTTTCATCCGCCCTCAGCATTTGCGTATTGTTGGTCGCCATGTACCCTGGCGCGATAGCGTTCACATTTATGCCGTGTTTAGCCCATTCGTTAGCCAGCAAACGGGTTACTCCCATCACTGCACTTTTGGATGCTGTGTAGGAAGGGACGCGGATGCCGCCCTGATAAGAGAGCATGGACGCAATATTGATAATTTTCCCACCGTGGCCCTGCTTAATAAACTGACGGGCAACGGCCTGCGACATAAAAAAGACCGATTTGATATTCAGGTTCATCACATCATCCCAGTCTTTTTCGCTGAAATTGATCGCATCTTCACGGCGGATAATACCGGCATTGTTAACCAGGATATCTATCCTGCCAAACGCAGCCAGCGCGTCAGTGAGCAGGCTAGTAATACAGTCGATATTGCCCAAATCAGCAGTCAGGCTAAGGAAACGGCGGCCCAGAACCGTGATTTTTTCGATGGTTTCTCGTGGTTCAACAATATTGACACCAACAATATCACAGCCCGCTTCGGCCAGCCCCAGCGCCATGCCCTGCCCCAGGCCGGTATCACAACCCGTTACCATCGCCACTTTTCCGTTTAGTTCAAATGCGTTCAAAATCATCTCAATGCCCTCTGGAATCCCTTAGAGACTGCCTCATGCAGTTCTTTTTCGGCGAGATACTATAACCGGGTGAGATCGGCGATAACTGTGATCGCTATCGTACAAATTTATTTTTAGAAAAATCATTCCTTTTAAAAAGAAACGCCTTTTCATTTATATCATCTAGATTTTACATGATTTTTTATTTGGTCAGCGCTCACATGCCGTCGGGTGATACCATATAAGATTGCCCTGACAGGGGCCGCTCACTTCCAATGAGCAAAGATCGGCACATCATGTCAGTGGATTGCATCATGTCGTGACTGACGTTAAGGTGAACTCCCTTTTTCATATAACAAACAGTTTACACGCCATGAATTTTTCCGCCTTCGGTGACAAATTTACACGCCATTCAGGTATTGCGCGCCTGATGGAAGATATGAGTGAAGGGCTGCGCACGCCGGATGCCGTCATGCTGGGCGGCGGTAATCCCGCACAAATTCCGGCAATGCATGACTATTTTCAGCAACTGTTGCAGGAGATGCACAACAGGGGCACCTTAACCGAGGCATTGTGTAACTATGACGGCCCGCGCGGGAAAAGTACGCTACTGACGTCGCTGGCTGCGCTGTTGCATAACGAACTGGGCTGGCACATTAGCCCGCAAAATATTGCGCTGACCAATGGCAGCCAAAGCGCGTTTTTCTACCTCTTTAATTTATATGCCGGGCGCCGGGCCGATGGCAGCAAAAAGCGTGTCCTGTTCCCGCTGGCACCGGAATATCTTGGCTATGCCGATGCCGGACTGGATGAGGAACTGTTTGTTTCCGTCAGGCCCAATATCAAAATGCTGCCTGAAGGCCAGTTTAAATATCACGTCGATTTCGAGCACCTGGACATCACCGATGATACCGGGCTGATTTGCGTCTCACGGCCGACCAATCCAACGGGTAATGTTATTACCGATGACGAACTGATCAAACTGGATTCGCTGGCTCAACAGCATCAGGTGCCATTGCTTATCGACAATGCCTATGGCGTGCCCTTTCCCGGCATTATTTTCACTGAGGCGCGTCCACTGTGGAATCCAAACATTATCCTGTGTATGAGCCTCTCCAAACTGGGGCTACCGGGGTCACGCTGCGGCATTATTATTGCTGATGAAAAGGTCATATCTGCTATTGGCAATATGAATGGCATTATTAGCCTTGCTCCCGGTAGTATTGGCCCGGCTATCGCCAACGAGATGATTGAGCGCGGCGATTTGCTACGGCTGTCCGGGCAAGTGATTAAGCCGTTTTATCAACAGCGGGTTAATCAGACTATTGTGGTTATTCGTCGCTATTTATCTGCCGACCGCTGTCTGATTCATAAGCCCGAAGGCGCTATTTTCCTTTGGCTCTGGTTTAAAGACCTGCCGATTACAACAGAAGTGCTTTATCAGCGTCTCAAAAAACGCGGTGTACTGATGGTGCCGGGTCATTTCTTTTTTCCAGGGCTGGCACAGGAGTGGGCGCATGCACACCAATGTATGCGCATGAATTATGTTCCTGACAGCGAAAAGATTGAACGTGGCGTGGCTATTCTGGCCGAAGAGATTGAACGCGCACATCAGCAAGGCTGAAACAGGTTTTTGCTAAAAGCATTGTGCTTTCTAAACCGTCATGGCAGCTCAGAAGCGCACGATTCAGCGCAGGCGTAACAGGACTATTCAGCCTTTCAAAGAACTGGCAGGGGCAGGGCGACAGTATACCGTGACGGCATTTTCTCATGCAACGCTTTCAGACTTTGCTGCCTGGCAGCAGCGATCGTTTCCACAAGCTGCTGACCACGTATTAGCGCTGAAATATTGTCCAAAAGGTGTTTTGACTAAAAAAATGCTGAAACTGACGGAATAAAGTCGCTTGCAGATAAAACAGGGTTAAGAGGATATCTGGTGCAACGCCTGGAGCGAGTTGATACCTTAAAAAGCAAAACCCCATGCGGTTACATGGGGCCAGTCGTTATTGACTCGTCAGAGAGGGCTTATTTGACGATCTCAATGCGGCGAGGTTTATTCGCTTCAGGAACCACGCGTTCAAGGTCAATATAAAGCAAACCATTTTCAAGCCTGGCATCACGAACGTTGACATGTTCAGCCAGCTGAAACTTACGCTCAAAGTTGCGCTCTGCAATCCCCTGATAGAGGTAGGTTTTTTCCTGCTGTTCTTCAGGATGAGCACCCCGGACGGTGAGCATATTGTCGTGAGAGGTAATATCCAGTTCACTTTGTGCAAACCCGGCAACGGCAATGGTTATGCGGTAGTAGTTTTCTGCAACCAACTCAACATTGTAGGGAGGATAACCGCCATTACTCTGACTCTGGTTGGACTCAAGCAGGTTAATCAGACGATCAAAACCAATAGAGGAACGATAAAGTGGGGCAAGATCAAAATTACGCATTTCACTACTCCTGATAATCAGCAAGATGGATGGTTAAAGCCTTCCTTTCATGACAGGCCGGTGGTCAACGAGCTGTACCCTGTCGGCGTACATCTGTGTGACCTGATATCAAAATGGAGCCAGAAAACGGACTTTCAAGCACCGCTGATGCAATTTTTTCAACCGACATGCGATGAATGACATACACTCTGGAGAAAATCATCGGTGCCGGGTGGGTATGCTGACAAGGCAAGCACAGCTTTTATGCATACCGTAAGAAAAAATCAGGCTGGCCCTGCTGTTACCGAAGGAATGAAAATATGATAGCAATGAAAACCTGTTACTTTACTGGCATTCTGGCTGGCCTCGCGCTGGCGGGTACCAGTGGTTGCTCCAGCTTTATGTCCCATTCCGGACCAGATCAGGGCTATTATTCAGGCACCCGGGCCAGCGCCAAAATTATTGCTGACAGTAACAGTGGCTGGGTGATGCGCCCGCTGGCTGCTATTGATTTGCCCTTTTCAGCCGTGATGGACACACTGCTGCTCCCCTGGGATTATTATCGCGCAGGGAGTGATAAGGCACTGGATTCCCCCCATGAGCGCGTGCGGCGCAGTGAACAGCTTAATCATACCGATGAAAGCCTGTCAGAAGCCGCACCGCCACACAGCACCCCACCGGGACAGCGCTAATTTTCCACTGTCTTTGCAATGAAGATTTGCCGGAAGCCTTCAACATGCCGCAGATAGGCAACATATTTTCCGTCAGGTGAACACACCACCGCATCGCCAACGGGCGGCTCGCTGCTCCGCACGGTCAGCCGCCTCATTTTCCCGCTGCGGATGTCACAAAGCATCACGCTGTTGTCGTTAATTAATGCCACTGACTGACCATCCGGGTGCCAGCTAAACGCCGACTGAATATCCGTCGCTGCCTGGCTTACCTGACGGGGTTGGCCCCCTGTCGGCGCCACTGTCCAAAGCTGGGCTACACCCGCATCATCTTTCATCAAAAAGGCAATTGAACTTCCATCTGGCGAACTCCGTAACCAGTGGCGAGGCGTGAGTGCGACGCCGGGAAAGGCCCGCTGGTGAGTAAAAGTCAGTCTGCGCTGTTTGACCCCTGCTGGCGGCGCGGGAAGTGAATACAGCGTGCCCTCAATAGGCTGGTCCCCCCGGCGTGCATAATCCGTCAACTTTTCGGGTAAATCGACAATAAAAACCTCAGGGACTTTTTCACCGAGAAGGCTCAACGTCTCACCAATAAAGGCCAGCGCCCAACGCTGTCGACTGCCCTCTTTTTTCAGATAGCCTTCATTTCCTACCCAACCTTCTTCGAAAGCGCGGACAATTTCGTCACTGCCAGGCAACGGCGATCGGTTCGTCTGGCTCACCAGCACACAAAAATAGCTGCCGTCGTACTCGCGTGGATGAATTTTGGGCGGGCAAACCGAGCGAAGCGGCACCGCTACGCCAACGTTACGCCGATCTTCTTCCGCCGCCAGCTGATGCATAACGTGGTCGTTATAGGTAAAACTCAGCCGTGAACCATCCGGGCTGAAAACGTGAACATGCGAGCCACCGCGCAAAGCACCGACGGTAAAAGGCGGCGTGATATCACAGGCATCCATATTCTTCGCCAGACCATTTTGCACAATAACGCCACGGCGATGATGAAAGTCATAGTGCCAGTGCGCGTCAGGGTGCTCCGGGCCATGGATAAAGACATAACGCGGTGGCATATCAGGGCTGGTGGTCACTACGCCAATATGCGCATCTTCATGTGCCTGATAGATAACGTCGGTCTGACCACTGAGATTGACTCGCTCAACAGTTAACCCATCAAACGTCGCCGTATCGGAACGCACGTCATAAACCAGCCAGCGGCTGTCTGCCGTCCAGATATTAATGTTCGTTAGCTGATGGTTACGAGTGTCGAAAGTTAACTGGCATTCGGTCATGGTTTTACCTCTGGCGGTGTTTCCTGCCAAGGGTAATGCATTCAATGGCATTGCGATACTCACTGAGAGAGCAGATAACGCGTTAATCCAGCGCCGCTGGCGTGCTTATTTACAGCACAAACCTCTCAATAGCGTACGCAACGCCGTCTTCCTGATTGGTTTTGGTGACAAACTGCGCAACAGATTTAACGGACGCAATACCATTTCCCATCGCCACCCCTGTGCCAGCAAAATCCAGCATGGCCAGATCGTTTTCCTGATCGCCAATCGCCATCACCTCTTCACGCACCAGCCCCAGACGTTCGGACAGCATTTTAACGCCCGCACCTTTATTGACCTGCCTGTGAAGAATCTCCAGATAATAAGGCGAGCTTTTCATAATGGTGTAACGATCATGAGCATCCTGAGGAATTCGTTTGATAGCATCATTTAATATTTCAGGTGAATCGATCATCATTACTTTCGGAAAAGTGGCCGATTTATCCATCTCTTCCACCGTACGAAAGCGTAATGGGATGCCGGTCAGGAAAGATTCATGCACGGTATACTCGCTAATATCTTTATTGGCGGTAAACAGCAATGATTTTGTCAGTGCCTGAAAATGTACGCCCAGATCGCGGGATAGCTGCTCAAAATAGCGATAATCGTCATAATCAAGGGTGACTTCAGCCACACAATCGCCACTTGCCGCCAGCTGAACTAATGCACCATTATTGGTAATGCAATATTGCCCCTTATGCTCCAGATCAAGCTCCATCAGGTAACGTTGCACGCCAATAAACGGACGCCCGGTCGCCAGCACAATGGACACTCCTTTATCAAGGGCTGCACGAATCGCTTCTTTAACGCCAGCCGTCACTTCATGTTGCGGATTCAACAGCGTACCGTCCATATCAATTGCTATCAGTTTTATCGCCATACAATCCTCGTCAGTTCGGGGTACGCTTCATGCTAACGCGATTCAACTAACACTGACCAGCACGATTAAAACCCGAAGTAATTTACCCTCAATGTTTTCGATATGTTAATTGAGAAATTATTATTGATTTAAAACTTATCTAAATCAGATTCAGGTCAAAATTATCCTATTAAAAAGTGGTGCCAGATATAAATTTATGCGTAAAGTAACAGGTGTAAATATGATAACTGGCATCACTAAAAGTCATTGCAGCATTATCTGTTGCTGATTCCAGATGAACAGGTTTACCAGCATTAACAGTGGCAAAATTCATGGAGGAAAAATGAATATATTGATCATTAGCGAAGATAACTATTTTATTACAGGAGTCATTAGTTTAATTAATCAGTCATGGTTTTCACCCCATTTAGCAAACCATCCTGTTTATCTGATTGACGATAAAAAACGCTTACCGTTTCAGCCGGATGTCATCATTTCTGATATTTTTCATATAAAGAATGTTGGCAGGCATGTCGCTAAAAGCTGTGAAAGGATTAACCGTCATGTCTTACTCAATCTGGCAACGCTCTGTCAGGCAGAACCGGGGCGGTTATGCCTTGAGCATGCGTTACGTTTTGAAAAATATGAGGCTGCCAAAAAGTTGCAGCAGCTTTTCAGAAATGGCAGTTCGCCGGTTTACTTACCAATGCCCCTGGAGAAAGAAGGGTGTAAAAAGAATGCTGATATTACGCTTAGTAAACAACAGGCGATGGTGGTGCAATATACGCGTGAAGGGTTATCGCTGACTGATATATCTCGCCGTACCAGTTTAAGCGTAAAAACCATCAGCACTCACAAACGGGCAATAATGCGTAAGCTTGGCATGAAAAATAACAGTGAGTTTTATCAATATACGCTGAAAGGCGTCATTCAACGCTAATTAATCCTGCGGTAAGATGATTGTTAATTTATTACTAAAATTTCTAATACCTGCATAACAGAAAGGTTTATTTAAACGGCTTTTATTTCTTAACCAAATAATTCTTCTTTCCTTTTAATGACGGGTTCTTATAATTTCCTGACTATGCTAAACGGCTCAACGAATTTGCAAGATCGTCCCGCAAAATTGGGATAAAAAAACCGGAGCAGTTAACTGACTCCGGTTTTTTATGTTGTGACAATCACTCGCTGTCACAGAAATACACTAAATATCAATATTTGCGGCTTTAAGCGCATTCTCTTCGATAAAGGCGCGACGAGGCTCGACGGCATCACCCATTAAAGTAGTGAACAGCTGGTCGGCGGCGATAGCATCTTTAACCGTGACGCGCAGCATACGACGGCTGTCAGGGTCCATAGTGGTTTCCCACAGCTGGTCCGGGTTCATTTCACCCAATCCTTTATAGCGCTGAACCGACAAACCGCGACGGGACTCTTTTACCAGCCAGTCGACGGCCTGCTCGAAAGAAGCGATCAGCTGGCGACGCTCGCCACGCTCAATAAATGCATCTTCTTCGATAAGACCCCGAAGTTTCTCGCCCAGCGCACAAATCTTACGGTATTCACCGCCCATCACGAACTCACTGTCCAGTACATAGTCAGTATCCACGCCATGGGTACGAATACGTACGACAGGTTCGAAAATATTCAGCTCGCGATTCTCGCGCACCACACCCACATAAGAGCTGCCGTGCTGTTCCTTTTCATTCAGCTGTACAATCAGTCCGTTAATCCACTTGCTGACCGGGGCTTCTGCAGAAAGATCGCTCAGGGTTGCATGGTCAATTAATGCATTTAGCAGCGCAACCGGGTAACGACGCTCCATGCGTTTGATCATCTTACGGGTACTGTTAAATTCTGCCACCAAGTTTTCCAGTGGCTCGCCACCCAGCGGTGGCGCGTCGGCGTTGGTATGCAGCGTTGCACCGTCGAGCGCGATGGCGATTTGATACTGGTCCATCGCATCACCATCTTTAATATACTGTTCCTGCTTGCCTTTTTTTACTTTGTATAAAGGTGGTTGAGCGATAAAAACGTGGCCACGCTCAATAATTTCCGGCATCTGGCGGTAAAAAAATGTCAGCAGCAGCGTACGGATGTGTGAACCATCGACGTCGGCATCGGTCATGATGATGATGCTGTGATAGCGCAATTTGTCGGGATTATATTCATCCCGACCAATACCACAGCCCAACGCGGTGATCAGCGTTGCCACTTCCTGAGAAGCGAGCATCTTATCGAAGCGTGCTTTTTCAACGTTAAGGATTTTGCCTTTAAGCGGTAGAATAGCCTGGTTCTTACGATTGCGTCCCTGCTTGGCAGAACCACCTGCAGAGTCACCTTCCACCAGGTAAATTTCAGACAGCGCCGGATCGCGTTCCTGACAGTCGGCCAGCTTACCTGGAAGGCCAGCCAGATCGAGAGCACCTTTACGGCGAGTCATCTCACGCGCGCGGCGGGCTGCTTCACGAGCACGGGCGGCATCGATAATTTTACCCACCACCGTTTTTGCATCACCGGGATTTTCCAGCAGATATTCTGCCAGCAGCTCATTCATCTGCTGTTCAACTGCGGATTTCACCTCGGATGAAACCAGCTTATCTTTTGTCTGCGAGGAGAATTTCGGGTCCGGTACCTTAACCGATACCACGGCAATCAGACCTTCACGCGCATCGTCACCGGTCGCGCTCACTTTGGCCTTTTTGCTATAGCCTTCTTTGTCCATATAGGCATTCAGCGTGCGGGTCATTGCCGCGCGGAAACCGGCCAGGTGTGTACCGCCGTCACGCTGGGGAATATTGTTGGTAAAGCAGTAAATATTTTCCTGAAAACCGTCATTCCACTGTAAGGCCACTTCCACACCAATACCGTCTTTTTCCGTGGAGAAATAGAAGACGTTAGGGTGAATAGGGGTTTTATTACGATTCAGGTATTCAACAAATGCCTTGATACCCCCTTCGTAGTGATAGTGATCTTTTTTGTCGTCACGTTTGTCTTCAAGCTTGATGGAGACGCCGGAGTTCAGAAATGACAGTTCGCGCAGGCGTTTAGCCAAAATTTCATATTCGAAATCAGTAACGTTGGTGAAAGTCTCATGACTTGGCCAGAAACGCACGCGCGTGCCGGTCAAATCGGTTTCGCCCGTTACGCCCAGAGGAGCCTGTGGCACGCCATGCGCATAAATTTGCTGGTGTACTTTCCCTTCACGACGAATGGTCAGCTCAAGTTTTTCCGAAAGTGCATTCACCACCGACACGCCCACGCCGTGCAAACCGCCGGATACCTTGTAGGAGTTATCATCAAACTTACCGCCTGCATGCAGCACAGTCATGATCACTTCAGCCGCTGAAACGCCTTCTTCTTCATGGATGCCGGTCGGAATACCACGGCCATCATCCTGGACAGAAACAGAGTTATCTGCGTGAATGGTAACAATAATATCTTTACAGTGACCGGCGAGTGCTTCGTCAATGGCATTATCCACGACCTCGAATACCATGTGATGCAGACCGGTGCCGTCGTCCGTATCACCGATGTACATACCCGGGCGCTTGCGTACCGCATCCAGCCCTTTCAGAACTTTGATACTTGAGGAGTCATAATTCGACATCAACGTTTCTCACTCGTTTTAATCTTCAGGTTGAACGGCTATTTTACCCTGTTCTACGTGGAACATCTTGCCCTTTTCATCAGACATGTCGAACACGTGCCCGGCATCAATTGCGCTGACAAAAACCTGGGCATGAGTGGCTTTTAACCGCGAGGCCAACAGTTGACGACGCGTTTCATCCAGCTCAGAGGCAAAATCATCTATCAGATACAGGCAACGACGCCCGTTCTGTCGTGTCAGAAACTCACCCTGAGCCAGTCTCAGGGCGCACATCAACAGCTTCAACTGGCCGCGTGACAGCAAATCTTCTACCGGCGTACCGTCAGCACGAATACGAAAATCTGCCTTGTGAGGGCCGCTGGCCGTATACGTCAAGGCCCTGTCCCGCTCGAACTGACGCTCAAGGAGTTCGGCATAGTCAGTTTCTTTATCCCAGCCGCGCTGAAAAGAGAAATTTAACGCAAACTCCGGTAAAAAATGGGCGCAGGTATCACTGATATCCGCCGCAATGGCCTCACTGTATGCAGCACGCCAGCGACTCAGCTGTTCAGCCAGCGGAGCTAACTCCAGGTCCCAGGCGCGGATTTGCTGATAACGTGAAACCTGACGCAGCGCGGCATTGCGCTGTTTCAGCAAGCGACGGAGATTGCTCCATGCGTTAAAAAAACCTGATTCATTGTGAAAACAGCCCCAGTCAATGTAAGCACGGCGATATTTTGGTCCGCCATTCAGCAGGCTGAATCCTTCCGGGGTAATCAGCTGCATCGGTAGCATCTGTGCCAGTTCAGCCACTTTATGCCCGTCACTACCCGCAATACGCACTTTGCTGTCACCCGCGCGGTTTTTCGTGAGCCCCACAGAAACGTCACGCTCTGCACCTTCAATACGTCCATGCAGAATAAACGCATTCTGGTCATGACGAATGACCCTGCCCGCCTGAAGACTGCGAAAAGCCCGACCATGGCCCAGCGTATAAATCGCCTCCAGCACGCTGGTTTTGCCGCTGCCATTGGCACCGACCAGAAAGTTAAATCCCGGTGCCAGCGCAAGATCCGCATTTTCGATGTTACGAAAATCTTTAATGAGAAGGCGGGTTAAGGCCATAAAGAAAATGTTTCCGAGAACAGGGGGATCGGATGATAGCACCTTTGATTTTTTAGCATGCAGCACGGCTATCCCGGCGCTTTCTTTGCACAAATACCCCTGTAGGTAAGGGTTTTGTACGCGTCAAACCGCAGGATAGCGAACCAATAAACTATAAGCGCATCGGCATAACTACATAGGCAGCATGTTGGCTTGCAGCATCTTCAATCTGCACGCTGGAGACAGAATCGGTCAGCAGCAGCCTGACATTCTCGGTTTTCAGGGCATTGAGCACGTCCAGCACGTAGCTGACATTGAAACCAATTTCCAAATCGGTGCCATCATAGGATACATCCAGAATCTCTTCCGCTTCTTCCTGCTCTGGATTATTTGCCGTGATTTTTAACTGATTTTTGCTGATATAGAGGCGAACGCCGCGGAATTTCTCATTAGAGAGGATCGCCGCGCGGGAGAACGCCTGTTTGAGCAGATCACAACTGGCACCCAGGGTTTTATCGGGGTTTTTCGGCAAGACGCGGCGATAATCAGGGAAACGACCGTCAACCAGCTTCGATGTGAAAATAAAATCACCAACGTGCGCGCGAATATTGTTACTGCCAATCTGCACTCGCAGCGGCGTATCCCCACCGTCCAGTAAACGCACCAGTTCAATCACGCCTTTGCGCGGCACAATAACACAATGACTGGGAAGTGACTGCCCCACCGACATGGAACATACTGCCAGGCGATGTCCGTCTGTGGCCACGGTGCGTAACTCTTCGCCTTCGGTTTCGAACAGCATGCCGTTCAGATAGTAGCGAACGTCCTGATGTGCCATGGAGAATTGCGTCGCCTCAATAAGACGCTTCATGGTCGCCTGCGGCAAGGTAAATTCCACTTCGCTCTGCCAGTCATCGAGGTTCGGAAAGTCACTGGCCGGCAGCGTCGAAAGAGAAAAACGACTGCGGCCTGAACGCACCAGCATTCTTTCGCCTTCAAGGGCAACGGTGATATCAGCCCCTTCCGGCAGTCCACGGCAGATATCAAAAAACTTACGCGCCGGAACGGTGGTCGCACCCGGCTGGTGATCCTGCGTCAAAGCAACGCGGGCAACCATTTCCATTTCCAAATCAGTGCCGGTAAGCAGAAGACTCCCTTCATTAACCTGTAACAGCAGGTTGCCAAGGATAGGCAAGGTCGGGCGGCCACCCAACGGGCTGCTGACCTGCTGTAACGGCTTAAGTAAATGCTCACGTTCTACAATAAATTTCATAGCGTCAGGAGGATAATGTTCTGATTAGATTTGAAAAATCTTCTTTAATATCGTGACTTTCTTCACGCAGCTGCTCAATTTTACGACAGGCATGCAGCACGGTGGTATGGTCACGACCCCCGAAAGCATCGCCGATTTCCGGCAAGCTGTGGTTGGTCAGCTCTTTTGCCATCGCCATCGCCATCTGGCGTGGTCGGGCGACAGACCGCGAACGGCGTTTGGAGAGCAGGTCAGCCACTTTGATTTTGTAATACTCAGCGACCGTTTTCTGAATGTTATCGATAGTGACCAGCTTTTCCTGTAACGCCAGCAGGTCGCGTAGTGCTTCCCGAACAAAATCAATGGTGATCGCGCGGCCGGTAAAATTGGCGTTGGCAATAACCCGGTTCAGCGCCCCTTCCAGTTCGCGAACGTTAGAACGCAGACGTTTGGCAATAAAGAACGCCACCTCACCCGGCAAACGAATATCGTTTTCATCGGCTTTTTTCATCAGAATTGCCACGCGGGTTTCCAACTCCGGCGGCTCGATGGCAACCGTCAGGCCCCAGCCAAAGCGGGACTTCAGGCGATCCTCAACCCCGTTGATCTCTTTTGGGTAACGATCCGAAGTCAGAATGATCTGCTGATTGCCTTCCAGCAGCGCATTAAAGGTGTGGAAAAACTCTTCCTGGGATCGTTCCTTATTAGCAAAGAACTGAATGTCATCGATCAGTAACGCATCCACTGAGCGGTAATAGCGCTTAAATTCTTCAATGGCATTATTTTGCAGCGCTTTCACCATATCCTGAACGAAACGCTCTGAGTGCATGTAAACCACTTTAGCATTTGGCTTACGCGCCATAATACCATTGCCCACCGCATGCAGCAGATGGGTTTTTCCCAACCCCGTGCCCCCATAAAGGAACAGAGGGTTATAGGCGCTACCAGGGTTATCCGCAACCTGACGGGCTGCCGCGCGAGCCAGCTGGTTAGATTTACCTTCCACAAAATTATCGAAATTATGTTTGGTATTAACGTTTGATCGATAGGAAAGCTCCGCTGGTGCAGGCAGGTTGTCCCAGCTTGGACGCAAAGGCGCGGGGCGGACATCCACTGCGGGTGCGTTAGCGTGCACGCCGACCACAACCGGCTGGCTTATCTGGCGCGTGATCGGTTTACTGCCCACTTCAAAACGCAATAGCGGCGTATCAGCCCCGCAAAAATCATTTAGCAACACATTAATATTATTGAGATATTTATCACGGACCCAATCGAGCACAAAGCGATTTGGTGCATACAGGGCCAGCGTATTATCGTTCAATTCAGCCTGTAATGGACGTATCCACATGCTGAATTCTGTGGCAGGTAGTTCATCCTGCAAACGGGCAAGACACTGTTGCCAAAGCGTAAGTGACAC